>NZ_CP122282.1:1542500-6342500 GCF_045781765.1 Polymorphospora sp. A560
CGGGTTGTCCAGGCATGGCCTGGTGCCGCATACCGGTCGGAGTCTTGCCCTGTTGGGTGGGGGTTCGGGGTTTGGTGTGGTGCTGTGGGTTGTGGGTTGGTCGTTTGTTGAGAATTACACAGTGGACGCGAGCATCTTTGTGGTCAAGTTGTCAAGGGCGGACGGTGGATGCCTTGGCACCAGGAGCCGATGAAGGACGTGGGAGGCCGCGATAGGCCTGGGGGAGCTGTCAACCAAGCTGTGATCCCAGGGTGTCCGAATGGGGAAACCTGGCATCAGTCATGTGATGTCACCCGCACCTGAATGCATAGGGTGTGTGGAGGGAACGCGGGGAAGTGAAACATCTCAGTACCCGTAGGAAGAGAAAACAATAGTGATTCCGTGAGTAGTGGCGAGCGAAAGCGGATTTAGGCTAAACCGGTTGCGTGTGATACCTGTCAGGGGTTGCGTGGTCGGGGTTGTGGGACTCTGCTGGACAAGCTGACACTTGTTCGAGAAGTTATAAAGCCAGTTGCTAGCCGAATGGTGTGGGAAAGCCAACCGTAGTCGGTGATAGTCCGGTAGGTGAAAGTGGCTGGTCTTCTGTGGATGTTCCCGAGTAGCGGCGGACCCCTGTAATCTGCCGTGAATCTGCCAGGACCACCTGGTAAGCCTGAATACTTCCTGGTGACCGATAGCGGACTAGTACCGTGAGGGAATGGTGAAAAGTACCCCGGGAGGGGAGTGAAATAGTACCTGAAACCGTTCGCCTACAATCCGTCGGAGCCTTTAGGGGTGACGGCGTGCCTTTTGAAGAATGAGCCTGCGAGTTAGTGGCATGTGGCGAGGTTAACCCGTGTGGGGTAGCCGTAGCGAAAGCGAGTCTTAATAGGGCGTTTAGTCGCATGTTCTAGACCCGAAGCGGAGTGATCTAGCCATGGGCAGGCTGAAGCGCGGGTAAGACCGTGTGGAGGGCCGAACCCACCAACGTTGAAAAGTTGGGGGATGACCTGTGGTTAGGGGTGAAAGGCCAATCAAACTCCGTGATAGCTGGTTCTCCCCGAAATGCATTTAGGTGCAGCGTTGCGTGTTTCTTGCCGGAGGTAGAGCACTGGATGGTCTAGGGGGCCTACAAGCTTACCGAAATCAGCTAAACTCCGAATGCCGGTAAGTGAGAGCGTGGCAGTGAGACTGCGGGGGATAAGCTTCGTAGTCGAGAGGGAAACAGCCCAGATCACCAGCTAAGGCCCCTAAGCGTGTGCTAAGTGGAAAAGGATGTGGGGTCGCATAGACAACCAGGAGGTTGGCTTAGAAGCAGCCATCCTTTAAAGAGTGCGTAATAGCTCACTGGTCAAGTGGTTCCGCGCCGACAATGTAGCGGGGCTCAAGTACACCGCCGAAGCTGTGGCATTCACATTTTTACTTCGCCTATGCCTTTGGGTGTGGGTGCAGGTGTGTGGATGGGTAGGGGAGCGTCGTGCCGGGGGTGAAGCAGCGGGGTGACCCAGCTGTGGACGCGGCACGAGTGAGAATGCAGGCATGAGTAGCGAATGAAGGGTGAGAAACCCTTCCGCCGGATGACCAAGGGTTCCAGGGCTAGGTTAATCCGCCCTGGGTGAGTCGGGACCTAAGGCGAGGCCGAGAGGCGTAGTCGATGGACAACGGGTTGATATTCCCGTACCCGCGAAAGAGCGCCCATGATGAACCTCGTTGTGCTAACCACGTGATCTGGTGGAGGTCTTCGGACTGATGCTGGTGAGCCTGGGAACCTGGTGGGTAGTAGTCAAGCGATGGGGTGACGCAGGAAGGTAGCTGATCCCGGCCGGTGGTTGTGCCGGGGTAAGCGTGTAGGCCGGTGTGTAGGCAAATCCGCACACCTTGTGGCTGAGACGTGATGCCGAGCCGATTCAGGTGAAGTCAGTGATCCTATGCTGCCGAGAAAAGCCTCTAGCGAGTTCTTAGCGGCCCGTACCCCAAACCGACACAGGTGGTCAGGTAGAGAATACCGAGGCGATCGGGCGAACTGTGGTTAAGGAACTCGGCAAATTGCCCCCGTAACTTAGGGAGAAGGGGGGCCGGACGCGTGAAGGGACTTGCTCCTGGAGCGTGGTATGGCCGCAGAGAGCAGGGGAAGCGACTGTTTACTAAAAACACAGGTCCATGCGAAGAAGTAATTCGATGTATATGGACTGACGCCTGCCCGGTGCTGGAACGTTAAGGGGACCGGTTAGCTCTTCGGGGCGAAGCTGAGAACTTAAGCGCCAGTAAACGGCGGTGGTAACTATAACCATCCTAAGGTAGCGAAATTCCTTGTCGGGTAAGTTCCGACCTGCACGAATGGCGTAACGACTTCCCCACTGTCTCAACCACAGGCCCGGCGAAATTGCATTACGAGTAAAGATGCTCGTTACGCGCGGCAGGACGGAAAGACCCCGGGACCTTTACTATAGCTTGACATTGGTATCTGAATTAGCTTGTGTAGGATAGGTGGGAGCCGGTGAAGCTTGTACGCCAGTACAGGTGGAGGCAATCTTGAAATACCACTCTGGTTGATTTGGGTATCTAACTTGGGGCCGTGATCCGGTTCAGGGACAGTGTCTGGTGGGTAGTTTAACTGGGGCGGTTGCCTCCTAAAGGGTAACGGAGGCGCCCAAAGGTTCCCTCATCCTGGTTGGCAATCAGGTGTTGAGTGTAAGTGCACAAGGGAGCTTGACTGTGAGACTGACGGGTCGAGCAGGGACGAAAGTCGGGACTAGTGATCCGGCACTTGCGTGTGGAAGCGGTGTCGCTCAACGGATAAAAGGTACCCCGGGGATAACAGGCTGATCTTCCCCAAGAGTCCATATCGACGGGATGGTTTGGCACCTCGATGTCGGCTCGTCGCATCCTGGGGCTGTAGCAGGTCCCAAGGGTTGGGCTGTTCGCCCATTAAAGCGGTACGCGAGCTGGGTTTAGAACGTCGTGAGACAGTTCGGTCCCTATCCGCCGTGCGCGTAGGATACTTGAGAAGGGCTGTCCCTAGTACGAGAGGACCGGGACGGACGAACCTCTGGTGTGCCAGTTGTTCCGCCAGGAGCATGGCTGGTTGGCTACGTTCGGAAGGGATAACCGCTGAAAGCATCTAAGCGGGAAGCTCGCTTCAAGATGAGGTATCCCACCCACTTTGGTGGGGTAAGGCTCCCAGTTAGACGACTGGGTTGATAGGCCGGAGATGTAAGCACGGTAACGTGTTGAGTTGACCGGTACTAATAGGCCGAGGACTTGACTACTAAGCTGCTACGCGTCCACTGTGTGATTCCCGACAAACGAACACCCGACCCCCCGCCCAAGGGAATGTGGGTGGTTGTGGGTGGTGTTTGATAAGTCGATAGTGTTACGGCGGTTATGGCGGAGGGGAAACGCCCGGTTACATTCCGAACCCGGAAGCTAAGCCCTCCAGCGCCGATGGTACTGCACTCGTGAGGGTGTGGGAGAGTAGGACACCGCCGGACTTCTTCATGGTTGTGGGCCATCCGATTCCGGGTGGCCCACAACCATTTTTGCGTTCGGTCGTGTTTCCCGACGACGACGACGCAGGCGTTGTTCAGTCGCGGGTCTGGACGTCGGAGCGGATGTCGCGCAGCAGTGCGGCGCCCTCGCCGGTGTCGCGGCCCGGGAACAACGCGATCGCGATGCTGCCGTGGTCGGCCCAGCCGCACACCGAGATGTCGCCGTCGCTGCCCCGGCTGACCCCACACTTCATCACGCCACCGAGCGGGCCGGCCTCCACCTTGCGTACGTCGGAGACGGCGCCGGTGTCGTCGGCCACCAGGTCGAACATCGAGTCGAGGTCGCGTTCCGGGCTCCACAGCAGCGTGGTGCCGCCGAAGAGCAGCACGCTGCGCTCGGACTCCGCCGGATCGCCGTACACGGCTCCGACGCTCTCGTCGAGGTCGATGCCGGCGGCGAACGCCGTACGCAGGTAGTCGGCGGTGGTCTGGGCCCGTTCGCTGGTGTCCCGTTTGAGACCGGCCGCGGTCGGTGGCGTACTGAGGGTGGTGTCCTTCTGCTGGGTGATCCGCAGCACGGCGGAACCGACGACCCCGGCACCGACCAGGCCGGCGACCAGGACCAGCCCACCGACGATCCGGCGGCGACGGGACGCCTTCGCCGGCCGGGACGGGCGCTCGTCGGTCGGGAACTCCTCGTCGCGCCCGGCCGGGGTGACGTCGATCGGTTCGGGCTCCGTGGAGGAGCCGGGCCGGCGGGCGAAGAGGCTGTCGTCCGACATGCCGTCACCGTACGCGAAACGGTGGTGGCGCACGTCGGCGGTCACGGAACCCTCCGTAGACTCGCGGGGTGACCGAGACTCCGCAGACCCGCAGCACCGACGCACCCACCCTCCCCGGGCAGTACCAGCCGGGCGAGGTAGAGCAGCGACGGTATGAGCAATGGGTATCCGCGGGGCTCTTCGAGGCGTCGGCCGACAGTGACCGGCCGCCGTACGCGATCGTCATCCCGCCGCCGAACGTCACCGGTTCGCTGCACGTCGGGCACGCCCTCGACCACACCATCCAGGACGCGCTGATCCGCCGCAAGCGGATGCAGGGTTTCGAGGCGCTGTGGCTGCCCGGCATGGACCACGCCGGAATCGCCACCCAGAACGTCGTCGAGCGGCAGCTCGCCGGGCAGGGCCTGTCCCGCCACGACCTCGGCCGGGAGAAGTTCGTCGAGCGGGTGTGGCAGTGGAAGGCCGAGTCCGGCGGCGCGATCCTCGGCCAGATGCGCCGGCTCGGCGACTCCGTCGACTGGAGCCGCGAGCGCTTCACGATGGACGAGGGCCTGTCCCGGGCCGTCCAGACGATCTTCAAGCGGCTTTACGACGAGGGTCTGATCTACCGGGCCGAGCGCATCATCAACTGGTGTCCGCGCTGCCTGACCGCCCTGAGCGACATCGAGGTCGAGCACAGCGACGACGACGGCGAGCTGGTGTCGATCCGCTACGGCGAGGGCGACAACTCGATCGTGGTGGCCACCACCCGGGCCGAGACGATGCTGGGTGACACGGCGGTGGCGGTGCACCCCGACGACGAGCGCTACAAGCACCTGGTCGGCACCGAGGTCGAGCTGCCGCTGACCGGGCGCCGGATCCCGATCGTCGCCGACGCGCACGTCGACCCGGCGTTCGGCACCGGCGCGGTCAAGGTGACCCCGGCGCACGACCCCAACGACTTCGAGATCGGCCAGCGGCACTCGCTGCCCAACCTGACGATCATGGACGAGCGGGGAGTGATCACCGCGCACGGCCCGTTCGAGGGCCTGGACCGCTTCGAGGCCCGCCCGGCGATCGTCGACGCGCTGCGCGAGCAGGGCCGGATCGTCGCGGAGAAGCGGCCGTACGTGCACGCCGTCGGGCACTGCTCGCGGTGCAAGACGACGGTCGAGCCCCGGCTGTCGTTGCAGTGGTTCGTCAACACCGGCCCGCTGGCCAAGGCGGCCGGCGACGCGGTACGCGACGGCCGTACCCGGATCGAGCCCGCCGAACTCGCCAAGCGCTACTTCGCCTGGGTCGACAACATGCACGACTGGTGTATCTCGCGGCAGCTGTGGTGGGGGCACCGGATCCCGGTCTGGTACGGCCCGCAGGGCGAGGTCGTCTGCGTCGGACCGGACGAGCGGCCGCCGGGGACCGAGGAGCAGGGCTGGCGGCAGGACGAGGACGTACTCGACACCTGGTTCTCCAGCGCGCTGTGGCCGTTCTCGACCCTGGGCTGGCCCGACGACACCGCCGACCTGCGCCGCTTCTACCCGACCTCGGTGCTGGTCACCGGCTACGACATCCTGTTCTTCTGGGTCGCCCGGATGATGATGTTCGGTCTGTACGCCCTCGACGGCCGGCAGCCGTTCGACGTCGTCGCGCTGCACGGCATGGTCCGTGACCAGTTCGGCAAGAAGATGTCGAAGTCGTTCGGCAACGTCGTCGACCCGCTGGACTGGATCGAGCGGTTCGGCGCCGACGCGACCCGGTTCACCCTCGCCCGGGGCGCCAACCCCGGATCGGACGTACCGGTCAGCGAGGAGTGGTGTCAGGGCTCCCGCAACTTCTGCAACAAGCTGTGGAACGCCACCCGGTTCGCGCTGATGAACGGCGCCCACGTCCAGGGTGACCTGCCCGATCCGGCCGAACTGTCGACCGTCGACCGGTGGATCCTGTCCCGGCTGCGCCAGGTCGTCGGCGAGGTCGACGAGCAGTTCGAGGCGTACGAGTTCGCGAAGGTCTGCGACACCCTCTACCACTTCGCCTGGGACGACGTCTGTGACTGGTACGTCGAACTGACCAAGCCGGTGCTCGCCGCCGGCGGGCCGGCCGCCGACGCCACCCGGCGGGTGCTCGGGCACGTGCTCGACCAGTTGATGCGGCTGCTGCACCCGGTGATCCCGTTCGTCACCGAGGAACTCTGGATCGCGCTGAACGGTGGCGGCACGGTCGTCACGGCCGCCTGGCCGGTCGCCGACGACGCGCTGCTCGACCCCGCCGCGGAGACCGAGATCGCCGCCCTCCAGAAGGTGGTGACCGAGGTCCGCCGGTTCCGGTCCGACCAGGGCCTCAAGCCCGGCCAGCGGGTCGCCGCCCGGCTCGGCGGCCTGGCCGGCGCCGGCATCGCGGCCCACGAGCCGCTGATCCGTGCGCTGGTCCGGCTCGACCCCGCCGGCGCCGACTTCGCGGCCACCGCCACCCTGGCCGTCTCGGCCGCGGTCACCGTCGAGTTGGACACCCGCGGCTCGATCGACGTCGCCGCCGAGCGGGCCCGGCTGGAGAAGGACCGGGCCGCCGCCGAGAAGGAGATCGCGCAGTGCCGGGGCAAGCTCGGCAACGTGGCGTTCGTCGGCAAGGCCCCGGAGGCGGTCGTCAACAAGATCAAGGACCGCCTGGCGGCGGCCGAGGCCGATCTCGTACGCATCTCGGCAGCCCTGGCGGCGTTGCCGTCATGACCGAGCGGAGCGAGGGGCGCATGACCGAGCGGAGCGAGGTCATCGGTTGGCTCAGGGGGAGTCAGGGGACCGCCGAGCGGAGCGAGGTGGGTGCATGACCAAGGGGGAGTTCGCGGAGGTCGACGCGGCGCTGGCCGGGCGGGGCTTCACCCGGATGGTCTTCGACCTCGGTCGGATCGAGGAGCTGCTCGACCTGCTCGGCAGCCCGCAGCGGGCGTACCCGTCGATCCACCTGACCGGGACCAACGGCAAGACGTCGACGGCCCGGATGATCGACTCACTGCTGCGGGCGTTCGGGCTGCACACCGGCCGGTACACCAGCCCACATCTGGAGACGGTGCGGGAGCGGATCAGCCTCGACGGCGAACCGGTCGGCGAGGAGCGGTTCGTGGCGACGTACCGGGAGGTCGAGCCGCTGGCCGCGCTGGTCGACGCCCGGTCCGACGAGCCGCTGACGTACTTCGACATGACCACGGCGCTGGCGTTCGCGGCGTTCGCCGACGCGCCGGTCGACGTGGCGGTGGTCGAGGTCGGGCTGGGCGGTGCCGAAGACGCCACCAACGTGTTGCAGGCCGGGGTCTGTGTGATCACCCCGATCGGCCTGGACCACACCGAGTGGCTCGGTGACACGGTGCAGGACATCGCGCTCGCCAAGGCCGGGATCATCCACAAGGGAGCGACGGTGGTCTCGGCGGCCCAGGACGAGGAGGCGGCCCGGCCGCTGCTCGAGCGGTGTGCCGAGGTGGGGGCGACGATCGCCCGGGAGGGCAGCGAGTTCGGCGTACTGCGCCGGTCGATGGCCGTCGGTGGCCAGGTGCTGACCATCCAGGGGCTCGGCGGCGTCTACGACGAGATCTTCATCCCGCTGCACGGCGCGCACCAGGCGCAGAACGCGGCGGTGGCGCTGGCCGCCGTCGAGGCGTTCCTCGGTGCCGGTGCCAACCGTCAGCTGCAGATCGACGCCGTACGCGAGGGGTTCGCCGCGGCCACGTCGCCGGGGCGGCTCGAACGGGTGCGTACGGCGCCGACGATCCTGCTCGACGGTGCCCACAACCCGCACGGGATGACCGCGACGGTCACCGCGTTGCAGGAGGAGTTCGCGTTCAGCCGGCTTGTCGCCGTCGTCGCGGTGCTCGGTGACAAGGACGCGTCCGGCCTGCTCGACCTGCTGGAGCCGGTCGTCGACGCGGTGGTGGTGACCCGGAACAGTTCACCGCGGGCGATGCCGGCCGAGGATCTGGCGGCCCTGGCGGTGGACGTGTTCGGCGAGGACCGGGTCGAGGTGGCCGCGACGATGCCGGACGCGATCGAGGCGGCGGTACGGCTCGCCGAGGCCGACGTGGAGGGCGAGCTGAGCGGGGTCGGGGTGGTCGTCACCGGTTCCGTGGTCACGGTCGCCGACGCGCGCCGGCTGCTGAAGCGATGAGCGGCCCGACGGACGGAGCGCCCGGGCGGCCGGACGGGGCGGGGCCGGCCGACGCCACGCCGTCCGGTCCGGCCGGCGGGCGACCGTCCGGGCTGCGTGACCCGGTACGGGCCGTACGCGGGCTCGGCGCGGGCACGCTGGTCATCGAGACGGTCGTGCTGTTGCTGGCGATCCAGCCGATCCGGGTCCTCGGTGGAAACCTGAGCGGCTCCGCGATCGCCGTCGTGGTGGGGCTGGCGGTGGCGGCGGTGGTGCTGGCCGGCATGATGCGCCGCCCGTGGGCGTGGCACGGCGGCACGGCGCTCCAGGTGCTGCTGCTGTTCGCCGGGTTCCTGCACTGGTCGCTGGGGGTGCTCGGGCTGGTCTTCGGCCTGGTGTGGCTGTACGTGCTGCACGTCCGGCGGACGATCCTCGGCTGACCCGCGCGCCGGTCGGCGGGCGCGCGGCCGGCGGGTCAGTCGGTGCGGTCGCGCCACTCGGTCAGCGCGATGCCGTGGCCGTCGGGGTCCTTGAACGCGGCCGCCCACTGCTCCACCCGGGCACCCCGGTTGACCACCCTCGGCTCGGAGGTGAACCGGACCCCGTTGGCCCGCAACTGCCGGTAGGCGGCCTGCACGTCGGCCACGTCGAGGTTGAGGTGGGTCACCCGGCGGTTGACCGGGGTCACGTCGGGGGTCGCCCACAGGACCAGCCGGGTGTTGCCCGACGCCAGGACGGCGTTGTTGTCGCCGCCGTCGATCTCGTTGAAGCCCAGCATGTCGCGGTAGAACGCCACGGACCGGGGCAGGTCGGCGACGGTCACGGTGATTCCGGAACCGCTGATGATCCCGCCCGACGACACCGGACCGGGGTCGGCCGGCGGGCGCGCTCCGAGGCCCGGGTCGGGATCCAGGTCGATGTCGAGGTCGTCGTGGGCGCCGGCGTCCGGACCGGGCTTGCGGGCGGTCGTGGGTGGGTCCGCGACGGTGGTGCCGCCCGACGCGGTGGCCGTGGCCGTCGCCGAACCACCGGCAGCGGCCGCGCCGGCGGGCGCGGGGGTGCCGGACGACCTGCGCGCCGCCTCGCTGTCGTCCAGATCGGAGTGTTCGGGTTCCGGGGCGAAATGCTCGGCCGGATCGGGGTGTTCCGGGGAGACGGTCCGCTGCCGGGGCCGGTGCGGGCTCGGCTTGGCCCGCTTGGCCAGCGGCGGCGCCGCCGGGGACGGGTCGACGAGGGTGCCCTCCAGCACGATCGGACCGCCCGGGCGCTGGTCGTGGTGGATGATCACGGGCTCGCCCCGCGGCCGGTCGAGGTCGTCGTCGAGGTCGACCGGCAGCGGCTCGACCATGGGCCCGAAGTCGTCGTCGGGGTCACGCCGCTGCCACGGTGGCAGGTCCTGCTCGATGAGGATCTCGTCGTCGAGCGGCTCGTGGTCGTGGAACTCCGGCGGCAGGTGCTCGGCGCTCATCGCCGCCTCGGCGTGCGTCAGCACGTCGTCCCAGAGGATGCGGACGTGCCGCGGGTCGTCGATGGCGACCATGATCGGGAGCGTCGCGCCGGGGTCGGGCCACTTCGTCACCGGGACCCGCGGGTCGCGTACCTTCACCGAGCGCGGGGGGACACCCGGGGCGTCGATCACGATCTGCATCTCGCACCGGCCGTAGGTCGACGACGCCGGCGGTTCGGTGGCGCTGTGCACGTGGGCGACACCGGCCACCCAGGCGCGGGCGCCGCGGCGCATGGCGGTGACCACCAGGAAGCTGACCGCCAGCACCAGCAGTGCCACGCCCAGCGCCACGATCGCCCAGCTCATCATGCCGGCGCCGAAGAGGATCACGAAGGTGGCGAAGGTGCCGAGCACCGCGGCCGCGAGCTTGCGTACGGGTGCAATCGGTCGACGACGGCCGTTCGCCACGATGGACCTCCCCCTGTGATTACCAGTCAGGCTAGGCCCGGGCACCGGGGAAGGGAAGTCCGGTCGATGCCCGGCGGCCGCCGCCGGTGGCCCGTCGCGGCCTCGCTAGGCTGACGGGGCTCGAGCGGTACCCGCGTACGCAGGAGGAGAAACCCGTGTCGACCAGCAGCCCTGTCGAGCAGACGCTCGTCCTGATCAAGCCCGACGCGGTCCGCCGCGGCCTGGTCGGGGAGATCATCGGTCGGTTCGAACGCAAGGGGCTGCGCCTGGACGCCACGGTGCTGCGGACCATGGACGGCGAGCTGGCCGACCAGCACTACGCCGAGCACGTCGACAAGGCGTTCTACCCGCCGCTGCGCGAGTTCATGACCGGCGGCACGCTCGTGGCGCTGGTCGTCTCCGGCGACCAGGCGATCGACGTCGTACGCGCCCTGGTCGGCGCGACCGACGGGCGCAAGGCCGCCGCCGGCACGATCCGGGGCGACCTGGCGCTGTCGAACCGGGAGAACCTGGTGCACGCCTCCGACTCGCCGGACAGCGCCAAGCGGGAGATCGAACTCTGGTTCCCCGCCGGGGTCTGACCGCACGTTTCGTCGTACCGGTGACATAGCTTTCCCGGCATGGCCGCGACCGCTACCTATTCGTACCTGCGCCCGTCCGGGCTGGCCCCCGACGACGGGCGGCTGACCCTGCAAACCTCGGGTGGGCCGGCGGCCCATCCGAGGTTCTTCACCGGTTTCGTGACCGCGCCCGAGGCCGCCGCCGTCGGGCTGCTGGCGGTCGCCGAGGTCGCCCGCACCCGCTACTTCCAGCCGCTCGCCCCGGCCAGCCTGGACCCGGTGGTGACCGGCGGCCTGGACCGGCTGCGGTTCGAGTCGTTCTCCGGCTGCTGCGGGGTCTACGCCCGGCTCGACGTGCTGCCCGCCGGCCTCGACGGCGACATCGTCGAACACGGCACCACCAACGTCGACGTCAACGCGCCGCTGCGGCAGGCGCTGGCCCGGGTCGGCAACACCGACCCGATGCACCTGGCGGTCGGCCCCGACGACCTGACCGTGACCACCTGGGACGGTCCGGTGGTGGAGAAGAAGGTGCCGCTGCCGTCGCGCTGGCTGCGCGGCTTCGCCGAGGCCCAGGTGATCACGTCCGGGTTCGATCCCCGCGCCGAGATCGACGCCCGGGAGGCGACCCAGTTCCTGCGCCGGCTGCCCGGCGGCACCGGCCGGTCGACGCTGTGGGTGGTCCCCGCCGGCCGGTCGCTGCGACTCACCTCCCGGCCGGTGCCGGGCGCGGTCTGCCTGCCCGGCGCGGGCCGGCTGGTCGCGCTGCGCCCGTTCCTGCGCTTCGCGACCGCGCTGCGGATCTACGGGCCACCGGTCGGCGCCGGCAGCGGCCCGGTCGCCAGCACCTGGGAGCTGCGGTCACCGGCGATGCGTCTCACGCTGACCCTGTCGCCCGAGCCGCACCGTGGCTTCTCCGGCGAGGGCGCGGTGCTCGCCGCGCTCTCCGGCGACGACGTCGCCGACGACGCCGACCTGATCAGCGCCCTGCTGTCGTGGGACCCGACGATCGACGTCGACGCGCTCGCCGCCGGCTCGGGACTCGCCGCCGACCGGGTCCGGGCCGCGCTGGCCCAACTCGGCACCGCCGGCCGGGTCGGCTTCGACGTGGCCGAGGCCGGCTATTTCCACCGGGTCCTGCCGTACGACGCGGCGGCCGCCGAGCGGCTCAACCCCCGGCTGGTCGCGGCCCGGGCCCTCGTCGAGGCCGGTGCCGTCACGGTCACCGGTGACCAGGCGACCGTACGCAGCGGCGACGGCTCCTACCAGGTGCGGATCGCCGACGGGCGGCTGTCGTGCACCTGCCTGTGGTGGGCGAGGCACCGCGGCGACCGGGGGCCGTGCAAGCACGCGCTCGCGGTCCGGATCGTCAGCTCGCCGGCATCGGCCGAGGTTCGTGCGGTCGCCGAGCGGAACGGGGTGGACGCGTGACCGGTGACCTGTGGGAGCGGCTGCGGCCCGGCCTGGACGACGGTAATGCCGACCGGGTCGCAGCCCTGCTGAAGTCGGTCGACGAGACCGAACGGCTCACCGCCGCGAAACCCCTCGAGGCGTACGTCCGGACGTTGTCGGAGCACGGCTGGGAGCGGCAGTCGGCGATCGTCCGCGCCATCGGGGTGGCCGCGGTCGGCTGCCTGCCCTCGGCGGCCCGCGCCGGCGCCCTGCTCTGCCGGCGCGACGTCCGGTGGCACTGGGACGACCTGTCGATCCCGTTGATGGTCGAGTTGGCCACCATTCGGGAGATCGACTGGCTCGGTGCCCTGGCCCTGCGGATGGCGGCCAAGCTCGACGCCAGGGGATGGGGCAACGACTGGCGTCCGGTGGCCGACCTCGTCCTCGCGGGCGGCGCCACCCCGCCCGCCGACGCGCCGTTCGTCCGCGGGTGGCTCCTCGCCCGGCCGATCGCGCGGCACAACGCCCGGCACGACACCCGGCCCGTTCCGCTCGCCGACCGGCTGCGCGACGACCCGTTCCTCGACCCGCTGTTGCCGGCGGTCTTCGAGCTCGACGGGATCGGCGACGTGCTCGGCAACCGGGGCTGGAGCGCGGAAACCGGTTCCTGGGACACCGCGCTCGTCTACCCGACCGCGCTGGCCGCCCTGGCCGCCGAGGGCCGGGTCGACCGGAAGCTGCTGCTCGACGGGTGCGTGAGCCGCTTCCTGCGCGGGGACCGCCCGGGCGCCCTGCGCGCCTTCGTCGCCCTGCACGACGCGCTGGAGCCGACCCTCGACGAGGCCGTCGAGCGGCGGCTCGACTACGTACGGCTGCTGTCCGAGGCGCCGGCGCCGGTGGCCCTGCTCGCCCTGAAAGCCCTCAAGCCGGTCGACGACGCCGGCCAGCTGGAACTCACGACCCTGCTCGACGCCAGCGCCGCGGTGCTGCGCCGGGAGGAGAAGGGCCTCGTACGCAAGCAGCTCGTCTGGCTCGACCGGCTTGTCCGGCGGCATCCCGACCGGGCCGGCGAGGTGCTGGCCACCCTCGCGACCGCCTGCGGGCACCCCGCGCTCGACGTACAGGAACGTGCCCTGACCGGGCTCGCCCGGCACCGGGCCCGACTCGACCCCGCCAGTCTCGGCGGGGCGCTGGAGGAGCTGGACGGCAGCCTGCACGCCCGGGCCGTCGAACTGCTCGGCGTCACGGTCGCCGCCCCCGAACCGGCGCCGTTCTGGATCCCGGCCGGGATCGCCCCGCCGGCGCCGATGCCGCCGCCCATCGGCGGCCCCGCCGAACTGGCCGAGGAGGTCGCGGTACTGGCGACGGCCACCTCCGGCACCGCCGTCGCCTGGGAGCGGATCCTCGCCGCGCTGGTGTCCCTGCGGGCCACCGATCCGGCCGCCCTGACCGAGGCACTCGCCCCGGTGCTGGCGACACACCACGAGACGCTCACCCACGGCCACTGGACGGCGGGACTCCTCGGCGAGTTCGGCGAGGCGGTGCGGAGTGCGATCGGCACCCGCCGGCGCGGCCCCGCCTGGCAGCGGGCGATCACCGCCGTCCGGTTGATGGTCAACGGAGGCCAGCCCGACCTGCTGGAGTTCAAGGTACGGCCCAGCCCGCGCCGGGTGCTCGCCCTGCGGCTGGCCGAGATCGCCGTACAGCTCGACCGGGCGCCGGTGCCGGCCCTGGTCGCCACCCCGACCTCGGCGAACGGCCAGCTCGACGCCGCCACGCTCGTCGAGCGGCTGACCAGGGCCGAGGAGGCCGGCTGGCAGCCGTGGCGGCTCGACCTCGAACAGGCCATGCTGCGGGTGTCGCCCGAGGTCGACCCGCTGGTCGTCAAGCGGGCCGAGGCGCTGCGCTCACCGGGCGGCCGGTGGGTCGCCGAGTGGTTCGCCGCCGGCGGGCTGGCCACCCCGGCCCCGGTCCGCACCGAGCAGCGGCTCACCTCCGACCACTACAGCGTCTCACCCGACCCCGGGCGCCGGGTGGTCGTCGGGCTCCAACCCGCCGGCCCGTCCCGGGGGATCATCGAAGAGATGCTGTGCGACATCAGGTTCGCCAACCGGGCCTACCACCCGCAATACCAGGGGGCGGACGTGTGGTGGCCGGCGGTGCTGCCGTACCACCGGGAGGTGATCGCCGCCTGGGCGCTGCCGAACCTGGCGGCGATGGCCGACTCCGACGCCCGTGACGACGGCCCCATCCTGCCGGTGCTCGCCGAGTGCGGCGGCCCGGTCGGGCCGGCGATGACCCTCGCACTGACCTACACGCTGGCGGCCAGGCAGGAGGCCGACCGGGTGGCGGGCGTGGACGCGCTGCTCACCCTCGCCACCGACCCGCGCTTCGACGCGGCGGCGGTCGGCCGGGAACTCGGCGGCCTCGGCGCGGACAGCGCGATCAAGGTCGGGCGGGTGGTGCCCGGACTCACCGACGCGTTCCGGGCCGGGGCCGGTGCGGCCGTGTGGGACATCGTCGCCGCCGCCGTGCCCTACCTGCTCAGCGCCGCCAAGCCGCCGCCGGGCACCCCGGACCTGTTGGCGCTCGGGACGCAGACGGCGGCGGCGCTGGGGCGTCGTACGCCGATCGAGGCGGTCGCCGGCGTCGCCGCGCGGGGTGGCAGCAGCCGCCTGGTGACCGAGGCCCGCCGCCTCCACCAGACCCTGACCGCCTGAACCCCCACCCGTCGCCCGACCCGTGCTCGGCGTGGTGGTGGGCCGAGTTGATCGTCTGCTGTTCAACCGATGCGATACGGCGTGTCGGCCGGCTTGTCAGCAGACGATCACCGGCAGGCACGGCCCGCCGCGCCGATCGAGGTGATGTATGCCGCAAGACGGGCAGGATCGTCACAACTGCTCCTTGATCGACGCGGCGGGTGGACCGGCTGCCGGGCGACTGACGCTAGGCGCCCCGGAGGAGGGAATCCGGTGGGGGTGGCGGGGGCGGCTCGGGTAGCCTGGACAGCCACAGGCGTTGACCCGGCCATCACCGGTGAGCCTCCGGAAGAAAGGGCCCTGCGGGCCAGACCGGAACCCCAAGACCGGCATCCGCGAGCCTGACTAGAACCGGACGGGTTCGGCCCGTGACAGCCGACCAACGAGTGGGCGGTCGCACCATCGGACCGCCAAGCGGGGTGGTACCGCGGGCAGGCGGGGCGCCGTGACGGCGTACCGGAGGCTCGTCCTCGCAGACCACGACAGTGAGCTGCACCGAGGAGAGCGACCCGCGATGGCTTATCCGAAGCATGCCCCCGACGGCACCGGCGTGCCGGCGAGCCCCGACCTGCCCGCGGTCGAGGCCCGGGTGCTGGAGCACTGGACGGCCGACAAGACCTTCGAGACCAGCGTCGAGACCCGCGACGCCGGCCCGGACGGCGCCAACGAGTTCGTCTTCTACGACGGGCCGCCGTTCGCCAACGGGCTGCCGCACTACGGGCACCTGTTCACCGGGTACGTGAAGGACGTGGTGCCGCGCTACCAGACGATGCGCGGGCGGCGGGTCGAGCGGCGCTTCGGCTGGGACTGCCACGGCCTGCCCGCCGAGGTTGTCGCGGAGAAGCAGCTCGGCATCACCACCAAGGCCGAGATCGTCGAACTGGGCATCGAGCGGTTCAACGACGCCTGCCGCACGTCGGTGCTCCAGTACACCCACGACTGGGAGCGCTACGTCACCCGGCAGGCCCGCTGGGTCGACTTCGCCAACGACTACAAGACCCTCGACCTGGACTACATGGAAAGTGTCATGTGGGCCTTCAAGACCCTGCACGACAAGGGTCTGGTCTACGAGGGCTTCAAGGTGCTGGCCTACTGCTGGCGGTGCGAGACGCCGCTGTCCAACACCGAGACCCGGATGGACGACGTCTACCGCGACCGGCAGGACCCGACGCTGACCGTCTGGTTCCAGCTCGACGCCGCGCCGGACGCGCCCGAGCCGGTCGCCGGGCCGGTTAAGGTCGGCGTCTGGACGACCACGCCGTGGACCCTGCCGTCCAACCTGGCCCTCGCCGTCGGCCCGGACATCGAGTACGCCGTACTGGAGCGCGACGGGGAGCGGTTCGTCGTCGGGGCCGCGCGGGTCGGGGCGTACGCCAAGGAGCTCGAGGGGTTCACCCAGGTCGGCACCGTTCTCGGCCGGGACCTGGTCGGGCGCCGCTACACCCCGCTGTTCGACTTCCTCGTCGGCCGGGCCGGCCCGAACGCCTACCAGGTGCTCGGCGCCGAGTTCGTGACCACCGAGGACGGCACCGGGGTGGTGCACCTGGCACCGGCGTTCGGTGAGGACGACCAGGCGACCTGCAACGCGGCCGGGATCCCGACGATCGTCACGGTCGACGAGCACACCCGGTTCACCGCGCTGGTTCCGTCGTACGAGGGTCAGCAGGTCTTCGACGCCAACAAGCCGGTGATCCGGGAGCTGAAGGAGCGGGGGGTGGTGCTGCGGCACGAGACCTACACCCACTCCTACCCGCACTGCTGGCGCTGCGACACCCCGCTGGTCTACAAGGCGGTGTCGTCGTGGTTCGTCGAGGTGACGAAGTTCCGGGACCGGATGGTCGAACTCAACCAGCAGATCAACTGGATCCCGGGGCACGTCAAGGACGGCTCGTTCGGCAAGTGGCTGGCCAACGCCCGGGACTGGTCGATCAGCCGGAACCGGTTCTGGGGCTCGCCGATCCCGGTGTGGAAGTCCGACGACCCGAACTACCCGCGGCTGGACGTCTACGGCTCGCTGGCCGAGCTGGAGCGCGACTTCGGCGTGCAGGTCACCGACCTGCACCGGCCGCAGATCGACACCCTCGTACGCCCCAACCCCGACGACCCGACCGGGAAGTCGATGATGCGCCGGGTGCCGGAGGTGCTGGACTGCTGGTTCGAGTCGGGCTCGATGCCGTTCGCCCAGGTGCACTACCCGTTCGAGAACGCGGACTGGTTCGAGCACCACTACCCGGGCGACTTCATCGTCGAGTACATCGGGCAGACCCGGGGCTGGTTCTACACCATGCACGTGCTGGCGACGGCGCTGTTCGACCGGCCGGCGTTCCGCAACTGCATGAGCCACGGCATCCTGCTCGGCGCCGACGGCCGCAAGATGTCCAAGAGCCTGAAGAACTATCCGGACGTCTACCACGTGTTCAACTCGCACGGGTCGGACGCGATGCGCTGGATGCTGATGGCGTCGCCGGTGCTGCGTGGCGGCGACATGGCGGTGACCGAGGTCGGCATCCGCGACGCCGTACGGCAGGTGCTGCTTCCACTGTGGAACGTCTGGTACTTCTTCTCGCTCTACGCCAACGCCGACGGCTACGAGGCGGTGCGCCGTACCGACTCGACGCACCTGCTCGACCGCTACGTGCTGGCCAAGACCGGCGAGCTGGTCTCGACCGTGCAGGCCCAGATGGACGAGTACGACATCTCCGGCGCCTGCGCGACCGTGCGGTCCTACCTGGACGCGCTGACCAACTGGTACGTCCGCCGGTCGCGGGACCGCTTCTGGTCCGGTGACCGCGACGCCTTCGACACCCTCTACACGGTGCTGGAGACGCTGTGCCGGGTGGTGGCGCCGCTCGCCCCGCTCACCGCCGAGGAGATCTGGCGCGGGCTGACCGGGGAGCGGTCGGTGCACCTGACCGACTGGCCGTCGGCCGACGAGTTCGCCGCCGCCGGCCCGGCGGGGGCGCTCGACGGGCATGCCCTGGTCGCGGCGATGGACGCCACCCGGGACGTCTGCTCGGCGGCACTGTCGCTGCGCAAGGCGAAGGGCCTGCGGGTCCGGCTGCCGCTGCCGGCGCTGACCGTGGCCAGCCCGTCGGCCGACGCGCTGCGGCCGTTCGCCGACCTGGTCGCCGACGAGGTCAACGTCAAGTCGGTGGTCTTCACCGACTCGGTCGACGACTACTGCCGGCAGGTGCTGACCGTGGTGCCGAGGGTGCTCGGGCCGCGGGTCGGCGGGCAGGTCCAGGCCGTGATCAAGGCGGTGAAGACCGGCGACTGGGAACTGGTCGACGGGGCGCCGGTCGCGGCCGGGGTGACGCTGGGCGAGGGGGAGTACGAGCTGCGCCTGGTCGCCGCCGACGCCGACCGCTCCGCGCCGCTGCCCGGCGGCGAGGGCGTGGTCGTGCTCGACACCGAGGTCACCCCGGACCTGGCCGCCGAAGGGCTGGCCCGGGACGTCGTACGGGTCGTGCAGCAGGCCCGGCGGGACGCCGACCTGAACGTGTCGGACCGGATCGCGGTGGTGCTCGCCGGCTCGCCGGAGGTCGCGGCCGCCGTCGGGACGCACCGTGACTTCATCGCGCGTGAGGTGCTGGCCGACAGCGTCGAGGTGGCTGCTGAGCTGGCCGGATTCGTCGGCGAGGTCGGTGACGGCGAGCAGGTGACGGTAACCGTCCGTCGGGTCTGACCCGCGCACGCCCCGCCGGACGGGACGCCTAACATCGGTGCGGCGGCGAGGGCCGCCCGCCCGTTGGGCGCGGACCTGGGGAGGGCGCGTGCCGCTGCTCTACACGATCGGTCAGCTCACCGTCGGTAACACGCTGCGGTGGGGCTGGCGGCCGAAGGTGGAGGGGCTGGAGCACGTGCCGGCCTCCGGTGGGGCCGTCTTCGCCGGCAACCACCTCTCGGTCGCCGACGAGTTGTTCCTCGGCGCCGTCGTGCCCCGGCACATCGCCTTCTGGGCGAAGTCCGAGTACTTCGACGGCACCGGGCTGACCGGCTGGGTGAGCCGTACGGTGATGGAGGGGATGGGCGCGATCCGGGTCGAGCGGGGCGGCGGCCGGGCCGCCCTGACCGCCTTCGACAGCGCGATCCCGGTGCTCAAGGCCGGTGACCTGGTGGCCGTCTATCCGGAGGGCACCAGGTCACCGGACGGCCGGCTCTACCGCGGCCGTACCGGGGCGGCCCGGCTGGCGATGCAGGCCGGGGTGCCGATCATCCCGGTCGGGATGATCGGCACCGACAAGGTCCAGCCGATCGGGGCCCGGGTGCCCCGGCTCGGCAAGATCACCGTACGGTTCGGCAAGCCGCTGGACCTGACCGGCCGGTCGGCCGACCGCAAGTCGCTGCGCGAGATCACCGACGAGACGATGGCCGAGATCCAGAAGCTGACCGGCCAGGAGTACGTCTCCCGCTACGCCCCGCCCCGCCAGCCCACCCCCTGACCCCTGACCTTCTCCGCGATCTTGCACTTGTCGCCCGGCAAATCGAACAAATGGGGGAGACAAGTGCAAGATCGCGAGGTCACGGGGCGCGGGAGCCGCGGTCGCGTTCCTGGGCCAGCACGGCGGGCAGGTCGTCGACCTGTTCGAGCTGGCGCAGCGAACGGGTCATCCGTACGTTGCCGCCGAGGCGGTCACGGGACCGGTCGAGAAAGGCCCAGTAGCCGGCCGTGAAGGGGCAGGCGTCCGCGCCGAGCCGGTGCCGCGGGTCGTAGCGGCAGCCGCCGCAGTAGTCGCTCATCCGGTTCACGTACGACCCGCCGGCCGCGTACGGCTTGGTGCTCATCCGGCCCAGGTCGGCGTACTGGCTCATGCCGACGACGTTGGCGGTCATCACCCACTCGTAGCCGTCGACGAAGCTGCGGTGGAACCAGTCGACGAGTTCGCCCGGCCGCCAGCCGCGTTGCAGCCCGTAGTTGCCGAGCACCATCAGGCGCGGGATGTGGTGCACCCAGCCCCGGTCGCGTACGTCGGCGAGCACGTCGGACAGGCAGCGGGCCCGTACGGCGTCGGCGTCGAGGTCGGCGAACCAGGCCGGGATCGAGCGGTTGGCCGCCAGCCGGTTGCTGGCCCGGTAACCGGCGTCGAAATACCAGTAGAGGTGCCAGACGAAGTCGCGCCAGCCGATGAGCTGCCGGACGAAACCCTCCACGCTGGACAGCGGCACCCCGTCGGCGCGGTGGGCCCGCTCGGCGCGGCGTACGGCCTCCATCGGGTCGAGCAGGCCGAGGTTGAACGCCGCCGAGAGCATGCTGTGCGCCATCGCCGGGTCGGTCGACAGCATCGCGTCCTCGTACGGCCCGAACAGCGTCAGCCGGTGGTCGACGAAGTGCCGTAGCCGGGCCAGCGCCTCGGCCCGGGTCGCCGGGAAACGGCGCGGCCCGTCCCGGCCGACGAACTCGATCCCGTCGGCCGCCCAGCGGTCCAGGTCCTCGCGTACGCCCGCGTCGATGTCGTCCTCGACGATCTCCGGCGGGGCCGGTACGTCGATCCGGGTCGCCCCCTTCGGCGGCGGCTGGCGGTTGTCGGCGTCGAGGTTCCACCGCCCGCTCACCGGGACCTCGCCGTCCATCAACACGTCGTGCAGGCGCCGGGCGTGGCGGTAGAAGTCCTCCAGCCGCAGCGCCCCGCGCCGCTCGTCGGCCCAGGCCACGAAGTCGGCCGGCGCGGTCACGAAGCCGCGTGGCGGCAGCATCGTCACCCGGTCCAGGCCGCGCACGAACTCCCTCGCCCGGCGCGAGGTGGGATGGCAGACCTCCAGCGGCTCGTCGACCTGCCGCAGCGCGTCCCGGTAGGTCTCGGTGCGCAGGTGGACGGCCCGGTCGCCGAGTTCCGCGGCCCGGTGCCGCAGCGCGGACAGGACCAGGTGGGCCTTCTGCCGGTGGAAGGCACGACGCCGGAACACCGCCCTGGACTCCACGAGCAGCACCGGCTGCTCCGGATCGTCGAGAAAGTGCGGCCCGAGCTGATCCGCGAAGATCCAACGCCGCACCATGTCCCGATTCTGCCCCGGTACGCCGTTGCGGGCACGCTTACCGACGTATCCGATGATCCGACCGAACGGCCATCCGTGACCGGATGGTCCGGTGCCGGAGGCGGTCGTTCCGGTGAGGCGGCCGGTCAGCCCCGGGTGATCACGACCGTACGCATCTCGCCGAGCAACCGGGCACTGTCGTCGACCGACAGCCGGGTGAACAGGCCGGCGCCGAGGCTGCCGTGGTCGGCCCAGGCGCACAGCACGATCGCGGTCTCACCCTGCCGGCCGGTGCCGCAGCGCTGGTAGGTGCCCCGGATCCCGGTCTCGATCGGCTCGACCCCGGTGAGCCGGTATTCGGCGGTCAGCCGGGTGATCTCCTCGCCGAGGTCGCTCTCCGGGCTGAACCGGTAGCCGGTGCTGCCGAACAGCGTGACCCGCTTGCCGTTGGGGGCCGAGTAGATGCCGGCGAAGGTGTCGCCGGTGATCAGGGCGGCGATGCCGAGATCCTGCTCGAGTTGCCGGGCGGCCTCGACGCTGTCCGGGTCGTCGCGCAGGGTCATGCCGGCCAGTTCGGCGGGCAGGGCCGCGGCGGCCGGGTACTGCTCCCACATCGGCTTGCCGAAGTAAGCCGGGCAGCCGCAGCAGCAGGCGATCGTGAACAGGGTCAGGAACACCATCACCAGCGGCCAGCGCCGGCGGCGCCGGACCGGCACCGCGACGTATCCCGGCGGCGGACGCCAGCCCGGCGGCACGACCTGCGGCGGGCCGTACGGGGGCTGGGCGCGTCGGTCCCGCCGGCCGCTCCGGGGCGGCTTCGGCGGGGGGGTGGGCCGGTCGGCCGGTGGCGGTGGCGGCTGTGGGCGGGGGGCAGCGGGCGGCGGCTCGGCGACCGCCGGGAACGGTCGGGTCGGCGGGTTGGCCGGCGAATGTCCGGCCCACGGGTCGCTGTCCGCCCACGGGTCGACCGGGGCACCGTGCTGCAACGCCTCGCGCTCGACGATCGGCAGTTCGAGGGTCGGGTCACGCGGCGGCTCCGGCCGCGGGGACCGGCCGGCGGGCAGGTCGAGGTTCCAGCGGCGCCGCTTCGGGGTCGCCGGCGGTACGGCCGCCGAGCCGGTCCAGATCGCCGCGGTCGGCGGCTCGTCGGGGCCGGTCGCCGCGCCCGGCCCGCCGGGTGGCGGCAGGGCGGCGGTGTCGGCGGTGTCGATGTCGTCCGCGGCCGGCGGCGCCGGTGGTACGGACTGGACCGGCGGGCCGGACGGAACCGGTGGCCCGGCGGGGACCGGTGGCCCGGCGGCCGGTGGCGCGGAGATCGGCGGCGCGGAGACCGGCGGCGCGCAGACCGGCGGGGCGGGGAAGCCGGTGGCGCGGCGGCCGGCGGCGCGGACGGAACCGGCGGCGCGGGGGAAGCCGGCGGCGACGGGACCGGTGGCGGGGAGGCGTCCGCCGGGCTCGACGGTGCCGCTGCGGGCGGTGTCGCTGCGGGCGGTGTCGGTTCCGGGCGGGCGGGCCACAGCGGCTCGGGTGCCTCTGGCTGGTCCGCCGGTCGATCCCCGTCCGGCTGCGGCATCGCGTCGTTCTCCTCTCACGCCAGTCCGAGGTTAGTACCGATCCTCCACCGCCCCTTCGATGCACCCGACCGGGTCCGCTCGGCGGCCGGCCCGCCCCTGGTCGGGCCGGAGGTGGGCGGCGTCGGGCGGCCGGCCGGGTGGACCGCGTACCCTTTGTGGTTGGTCCCTGTCCAGGGACGTCGGGAGGTTTCATGAGCGCCGCGTCGGCCACCACGAGCAGGCCCGCGACCCACTCCGTCTGGTCGCGGCTCGAACCGCTGCTGCCCCAGATCGGCAAGCCGATCCAGTACGTCGGCGGCGAGCTGGGCGCGGTGGTCAAGCAGTGGGAGGACACCGCCGTCCGCTGGGCGCTGATGTATCCCGACGCGTACGAGGTGGGGCAGCCGAACCAGGGCGTCCAGATCCTCTACGAGGTGCTCAACGAGCTGCCCGACGTGCTGGCCGAGCGGACGTACGCGGTCTGGCCGGACCTGGAGCGGCTGATGCGGGAGCACGAGGTCCCGCAGTTCACCCTGGAGGCGCACCGGTCGGTGCGGGCCTTCGACCTGTTCGGGGTCTCGTTCTCGACCGAGCTGGGCTACACCAACCTGCTCACCGCGATCGACCTCGCCGGCATCCCGCTGCTCGCCGCCGACCGGGGCGACGACGACCCGGTGGTGCTGGCCGGTGGGCACGCCGCGTTCAACCCCGAGCCGATCGCCGACTTCATCGACGCGGCCGTGCTCGGTGACGGCGAGGAGGCCGTACTCGAGATCACCGCGATCGTGCGGGAGTGGAAGGCCGAGGGGTCGCCGGGCGGCCGCGACGAGCTGCTGCTGCGGCTGGCCCGCACCGAGAGCGTCTACGTGCCCCGGTTCTACGACGTCGACTACCTGCCCGACGGGCGTATCCGGCGGGTGGTGCCCAACCGGGCGGACGTGCCGTTCCGGGTGCACAAGCGGACCACGATGGATCTCGACGCGTGGCCGTACCCGAAGAAGCCGATCGTGCCGCTGGCCGAGACGGTCCACGAGCGCTACGCGGTCGAGATCTTCCGGGGCTGCACCCGGGGCTGCCGGTTCTGCCAGGCCGGCATGATCACCCGGCCGGTACGCGAGCGGTCGATCACCACGGTCGCCCAGATGGTCCACGACGGGCTGGAATACTCCGGCTTCTCCGAGGTCGGCCTGCTCTCGTTGTCGTCGGCCGACCATTCCGAGATCGGCGACATCTGTTCCGGGCTGGCCGAGCAGTACGAGGGCACCAACGTCTCGCTGTCGCTGCCCTCGACCCGGGTCGACGCGTTCAATATCGACCTGGCCCAGGAACTGTCCCGCAACGGCCGGCGGACCGGCCTGACCTTCGCCCCCGAGGGCGGGTCGGAGCGGATCCGCAAGGTGATCAACAAGATGGTGTCGGAGGAGGACCTGATCCGCACCGTCGTCACCGCCTACAGCAACGGCTGGCGGCAGGTGAAGCTCTACTTCATGTGCGGGTTGCCCAGCGAGACCGACGAGGACGTGCTCCAGATCGCCCGGCTCGCCCACGAGGTGATCAAGGCCGGCCGGGCGGCGACCGGCTCGAAGGACATCCGCTGCACGGTCTCCATCGGCGGGTTCGTGCCCAAGCCGCACACCCCGTTCCAGTGGGCGTCGATGCAGACCCCGGAGGTCATCGACAACCGGCTCAAGCTGCTCAAGCAGGCGATCAACAGCGACCGTTCGCTGGGCCGCGCGATCGGCTTCCGCTACCACGACGGCGAGCCGTCGCTGATCGAGGGCCTGCTGTCGCGCGGCGACCGCCGGGTCGGCGCGGTGATCCGCCGGGTCTGGGAGGACGGCGGGCGCTTCGACGGCTGGAGCGAGCACTTCTCCTACCAGCGCTGGGTCGACGCCGCCGCCAAGGTGCTGCCGGAGTTCGGGGTCGACCTCGACTGGTTCACCACCCGCGAGCGCGAGGAACTGGAGGTCCTGCCCTGGGACCACCTCGACTCCGGGCTCGACAAGGACTGGCTCTGGCAGGACTGGCAGGACGCCATGTCCGGCTACGAGCAGGACGACTGCCGTTGGACGCCGTGCTTCGACTGCGGGGTCTGCCCGTCGATGGACACCGAGATCCAGATCGGCCCGACCGGGCGCAAGCTGCTGCCGATCACGCCGGTCAACCCGGGCCTGAAGGTGCCGACCGCGGGCTGAGTCTCGGCCCCACCTTCTCAAGGAGCAGGAAGATCAGTAGGAAACCACAGCCGGAAGGCGGCCAGGCGCCGGTGGTCCAGCGGATCCGGATCCGCTACGCCAAGCGCGGGCCGCTCCGGTTCACCTCGCACCGCGACTTCGCCCGCGCCTTCGAACGGGCGCTGCGCCGCGCCGGCGTACCGATCGCGTTCTCGCAGGGGTTCACCCCCCACCCGAAGATCTCCTACGCCAGCGCGGCGCCGACCGGGGTGGCCAGCGAGGCCGAATACCTGGAGATCGGGCTGCGGGAGACGGTCGATCCGGTTGAGCTGCGGCTGGCGCTCGACGCGGCGTTGTCGCCGGGCCTGGACGTCCTCGACGCCGTCGTGGCGAGCGGTGGCAGTCTCGCCGACAGGATCGACGCGTCGCACTGGCGGATCGAGTTGCCCGAGGTCGGCGATGCGGTTGCCCGCGCCGCGGTGACCGCTTTCACGTCCGCGTCCGAGGTGCTGGTCGAGCGCATGACGAAGCAGGGCAGACGTACCTTCGACGCCCGTGGCGCGGTCCACCGGCTGGAAGTGATCGAGGTGCGCGAGGCACCTTCCGAGGTCACAGCCGTACCGTGTGCGATACTCGACCTAGTCGTACGGCAGGTGACCCCCTCCGTGCGACCCGATGACGTTCTAGCTGGCCTCCGCGTGGTGGCCGACCTGGAGCCGCCGGTATCGCCACGGGCGACCCGGCTGGCGCAGGGCACGCTGACCGCGCAGGGGGACGTCGCGGATCCGTTGGAGGCGGACCGCGTCGGAGCGCTCATCGGTGAACGCTAGCCGGATTCCGGTCGGCGGTCAGTAGCCAGACTTCGGCGGCCAGGTGCACCTCACGGCCGCCGGAAACACCTTTGCGGCAACCCTGCGTGGCAGCGCTCACCCGCGCCCGGGGCAGCCAGAACTGGAGAACGTCCATGCTCGACAACGAGCCCGAGGGCGGCGAACGGACCGGATCACAGCCGGTCGCGGAAACCGCTGAAACCACACCCGTCCGCCGTACCCGTACGACCCGTCGGCGGACCGCCGCCGCCACCGAAGCCGCCGCGGAGCAGCCGTCCGGCGCCGAACCGGCCCCGGCCGCCGACCTGCCGGCGGAACAGCCGCCGGTCAAGGCGGTACGCCGCCGCCGCAAAGCGGCCGTAGCGGAACAACCCGACGATACGGGTGTGTCTTCGCAAGAAGCCACGAACACTCCGAATGTTAGCGATTCGGGCGCCGCCGAGGCTGCCGCCGTACCGGTGAAGGCGACCCGGACCCGCCGCAAGAAGGCCGTACCGGCCGCCGCCGAAGCTCCGCCGGCGGCCGCCGAAGCTCCCGCCGCCGGTTCGGTCAGCACGGACCCGGCCCCGGTCGGCGCCGTCGGTGAGCCGGTCGTCCCACCCGCGCCCGACGCGACCTCATCCGCGCCCGACGCGACCCCGCCGGCCGAGGCCGCCGAGCCGGTCGAGGAGGCCCCCCGGACCCGCCGCCGTCGGGCCACCCTGTCGGCACCGACCGTGCTGTTCATGGCCCCCGAACCGGAGGAGCAGCCGAAGCCGCGGCGCCGCCGGGCCGCGGCCGAGCCGGTCGAGGAGGCCCCCTCGCCCGTCGAGCCCGCCGCCGCACCCGACGCCGAGGAGGAGGCGGCCACCGAGGTCGCCGAGCCGACCCGCCGCCGGCGGCGCGGACGCCGTACCGCCGAGGTCACCGAGGCGGTGACCGAGGAGGAGGAGGCCGCCGCCGAGGACGAGGAGGAGGCCGCCGCCGAGGACGAGGCCGACGAGGAAGACGAGGACACCGACGAGACCGGCGCGGTCCGCCGCCGGCGCCGGCGCGGCCGGCGCGGTCGCGGCCGGGGCAAGGGCGGCGCCGACGAGGGCGACGAGGACGAGGAAGAGGCCGCCGAGGCGCAGGCCGACGAGGACGAGGAGACCGACGAGGGCGACGAGGGCGAGGGGCTGACCCGCCGCCGCCGTCGGCGCCGTCGCAAGGGCGCCGGAGACGCCGAGTCGGGCGCCGACGACGGCGTACACACCGTCGTACGCATCCGCGAGCCGCGCCGGACCACCGACGAGGTGCAGGGCGTCTCCGGCTCCACCCGGCTGGAGGCCAAGCGGCAGCGCCGCCGGGACGGACGCGAGCAGCGGCGTACCCGTCCGCCGATCCTGAGCGAGTCGGAGTTCCTGGCCCGCCGCGAGGCGGTCGACCGCGTGATGGTCGTACGGCAGCGCGGCGACCGCACCCAGATCGCCGTCCTCGAGGACGGCGTCCTGGTCGAGCACTACGTCACCCGGGCGTCGGCCGGCACGATGGCCGGCAACGTCTACCTCGGCAAGGTGCAGAACGTCCTGCCCAGCATGGAGGCGGCGTTCGTCGACGTCGGCCGGGGCCGCAACGCCGTGCTCTACGCCGGCGAGGTCAACTGGGACAGCACCGGTCTGGAGGGCCGGGCCCGGTCGATCGAGCAGGCCCTGCGCTCCGGCGACTCGGTGCTCGTACAGGTCACCAAGGACCCGATCGGCCACAAGGGCGCCCGGCTGACCAGCCACATCGCGCTCTCCGGCCGGCACCTGGTCTACGTACCCGGGGGCAACGCCTCGGGGATCAGCCGAAAGCTGCCCGACAACGAGCGCAAGCGGCTGCGCGACATCCTCAAGAAGCTGATCCCGGAGGGCGCGGGCGTCATCGTCCGCACCGCGGCCGAGGGCGCCACCGAGGACGAGCTGGCCCGTGACGTGAAGCGGCTCCAGGCGCAGTGGGAGGACATCCAGGCCAAGGCCGCGCAGGGTGGTGCGCCCGCGCTGCTGTCCGAGGAGCCCGACCTGGTCATCCGGGTCGTCCGGGACCTCTTCAACGAGGACTTCCGCGAGCTGGTCGTGCAGGGCGACGACGCCTACGAGATGGTGGAGTCCTACCTGGCGCACGTCTCGCCGGACCTGGTGAACCGGCTGCGGCGGCACACCGCCGTGGCCGACGTCTTCGCCGAGCTGCGCATCGACGAGCAGATCCTCAAGGGGCTGGACCGCAAGGTGTTCCTGCCCTCCGGCGGCCACCTGGTGATCGACCGCACCGAGGCGATGACCGTGGTCGACGTCAACACCGGCAAGTACACCGGTGCGGGCGGCAACCTGGAGGAGACGGTCACCCGCAACAACCTGGAGGCGGCCGAGGAGATCGTGCGCCAGCTCCGGCTGCGCGACCTCGGCGGCATCGTGGTCATCGACTTCATCGACATGGTCCTGGAATCCAACCGTGAGCTGGTGCTCCGCCGGCTCACCGAGTGCCTCGGCCGGGACCGCACCAAGCACCAGGTCACCGAGATCACCTCGCTCGGCCTGGTGCAGATGACCCGTAAGCGGATCGGTGCGGGGCTGCTGGAGGCGTTCAGCGAGACCTGCGACTGCTGCAAGGGCCGGGGACTGATCATCCACACCGAGCCGGTGCCGGAGAAGCCCAAGAGCGGCGGCGGCGCCGCGGATCGGGTCAAGGCGGTCGCCGCGGCCCCGGCCGCGCCGGCGACGACCACCGCGCCGGCCCCGGCCGCCACCACCTCCGGTACCACCCGGCGCCGGGGGCGCAAGGTCACGGTCGCCGAGCCGGCGCCGCCGCCGGTGTCGGAGTACGAGGACACCATGGGCTACGACCTCTCGCGCTACGAGACCGAGACGTCCAACGGCGTGGTGGAGACGCCACCGGTGGAGCCGACCCGGCTGGCCGGTGCCGACGATCCCGACGCCGTCGACGAGGCGGGCGAGGACGACGACGAGGCGGGCTCGACCGGGCGGCGCCGTGCCCGCCGAGGCGGCACCCGGCGCCGTACCCGGCCGTAGCACCCGCGGCCGGTACGGCTGTGCCGGCTGTCGGCCGGTGTGCCACACGGGATGTGAACGGGCGGCCTGAGCTGCCCGTTCACCCCCGGAGCCGGCGCCGGCGGCGCTACGCTGTCCTCACCAAGGTCAACTGTTGATCCCTCCGGCCCGCGGGGGCCGCCGGGTGGTTGTGGAAACCCCCGCGCCACCCGGCGTCCTTCCCCGCCGGCCGGAGGCGGTGCCACCGGCGGTCGCCGCGGCGGAGCCGGCGGGCGGCGCGGGCGTGCCGCGACGCCCGGCTCGGGTTAGGGTCGGGCGGGGCCGCGGGTGGACCGACCCGGGCCGGTCCCGACGCCCACCCCCTCCGGGAGACCAACACATGCGACGCCTGCTGGCCGCCGCCACGCTCGCCGCCACCCTCCTCCTCGGCGCCGGCTGCTCCGGTGACGAACCCGCCGCGGACCCGTCCCCGGGCGGCACCGGGTCGGCCACCCCGACCGCCGCCACCCCGTCCGCCGACCCGACCGGCACGCCCTCGGTAGAGGGATCGCAGCCGGGGTCCGCTCCCGCACCCGGCACGTCGGTGGCACCGGCCGGCGGCAACGCCCGCGAGGTCTGCGAGACGGCCAGCAAGGCCGCGGCCGGCGCGGCCGATACCTACATCACCCAGCTGGGCGCGATGATGCAGGCGACCGCCTCCGGCGACACGGCCGCCGCCGACGCGGCGCGTACGAAGGCCGAGGCGGCCCTGAAGAGCTGGTCCGGGGCAATGCGTGAGCAGGCCGGCCGGGCCACCGACGCCCGGCTCAAGGCGGTGCTGGGGGAGATCGCCACCGAGGTCGACTCGATGAAGGCCGACGTGACGAGCGTCGACGGTATGAAGCTCGACGAGTTGCAGCAACGCCTGGACGCGCTCTGCGGCAACTGACCCCGGCCTCCGGGCGGGGCCGGTTTGGGAGCCGGGACGACCATGGCGTACGCTAACCTGCGGCGCACCTGCGTGCGCAAGGTTGTCGCGTGCCTACTTCCGAGTGTGGCCACCGAACAGCCACCAGTCATCCGCCAGCAGCCAACGACAGGAGTCCGCGTCCCATGTACGCGATCGTCAAGACCGGCGGCAAGCAGTACAAGGTCGCCGAGGGCGACGTGATCGAGGTCGAGAAGCTCGCTGGTGCCCCCGGCGACGCGGTGAAGCTGTCCGCGGTGCTCCTCGTCGACGGTGACGACCTGGTGACCGACGCGGCGAAGCTTGCCGAGGTCGAGGTGTCCGGCGAGATCGCCGCGCACACCAAGGGTCCGAAGATCCGGATCCACAAGTTCAAGAACAAGACCGGCTACCACAAGCGCCAGGGTCACCGCCAGCCGCTGACCCAGGTCAAGGTGACCGGCATCTCCAGCGGGAAGTAGGCGTCCAGATGGCTCACAAAAAGGGTGCGTCCAGCTCGCGTAACGGTCGTGACTCTGCGGCCCAGCGGCTCGGCGTCAAGCGTTTCGGTGGGCAGGTGGTCAGCGCCGGCGAGATCCTGATCCGTCAGCGCGGCACCAAGTTCCACCCGGGCGACCTGGTCGGCCGCGGCGGCGACGACACGCTGTTCGCCCTGGCCGCGGGCGCGGTCCAGTTCGGCACCAAGCGGGGTCGCAAGACCGTCAGCATCGTGCCGGCACAGCAGTAGCTTCTTCGTCGAAGCGGGCCGCGGACACCGTCCCGGCCCGCTTCCGCGTTTCCCAAGGTTGAGAGGATTACGTCGTGGCGACGTTCGTTGACCGGGTCGTCCTGCACCTGCAGGCCGGCGACGGCGGGCACGGCTGTGTCTCCATCCACCGGGAGAAGTTCAAGCCGCTCGGCGGCCCGGACGGCGGCAACGGCGGCCACGGCGGCAGTGTGTCGCTGGTGGTCGATCCGCAGGTGCACACCCTCCTCGACTTCCATTTCCGGCCGCACGTCAAGGCCGAGAACGGCAAAGGCGGCGCGGGTGCGAACCGCGACGGGGCGAACGGCACCGACCTCGTCCTGAAGGTGCCCGACGGCACCGTCGTGCAGACCTCCGACGGCGAGGTGCTGGCCGACCTCGTCGGCGCCGGCACCACCTTCCACGTGGCCCAGGGTGGGCGCGGGGGCCGGGGCAACGCCTCGCTGGCCAACTCCCGTCGCAAGGCGCCCGGCTTCGCCGAACTCGGTGAGCCCGGTGACCGGCTCGACGTCGTCCTCGAACTGAAGAGCGTCGCCGACGTCGGCCTCGTCGGCTTCCCGTCGGCCGGCAAGTCGTCGCTGATCTCGGTCATCTCCGCGGCCAAGCCGAAGATCGCCGACTACCCGTTCACCACGCTCGTACCCAACCTCGGTGTGGTGCAGGCCGGCGAGCAGACGTTCACCGTCGCCGACGTACCGGGGCTGATCCCGGGGGCGGCCACCGGCAAGGGGCTGGGCCTGGAGTTCCTGCGCCACATCGAGCGGTGCTCGGTGCTGGTGCACGTGGTCGACGCGGCGACCATCGAACCCGGCCGCGACCCGCTCGCCGACATCGACGCGATCGAGGCCGAACTGGAGGCGTACGGCGGGCTCGCCGACCGACCCCGGCTGGTCGTGCTCAACAAGATCGACGTACCCGACGGGCGCGACATGGCCGACATCGTCCGGGCCGACGTCGAGGCGCGTGGCCTGCGGGTCTTCGAGACCAGCGCGGCGACCCGCGAGGGGCTGCGCGAACTGAAGTACGCGATGGCGGAACTGGTCACCCAGGCCCGGGTGCGGGAGGTGCCGGCCGAGGCCACCCGCATCGTGATCCGCCCGACGGCGGTCGACGACGCCGGGTTCACCATCGAGCAGGCCGCCGACGGCGCGTTCGTCGTCCGTGGTCCCCGACCCGAACGCTGGGTGCGCCAGACCAACTTCGACAACGACGAGGCGGTCGGCTACCTCGCCGACCGGCTGGCCCGGCTCGGCGTCGAGGACCAGCTCGGCAAGTCCGGCGCGGAGCCCGGCAGCCTGGTCCGGATCGGCGACCGCGAGTTCGACTGGCAGCCGACCCAGTACGCAGGCGCCGAATTCGTACCCGGTGCGCGGGGCACCGACGTGCGGCTGGAGGAGCGGTCCGGCCGGGCCACGGCGGCCGAGCGGCTTGCCGCCCGCAAGGCCCGCCGCCAGCGGTTCGAGGACCGGCTGGAGCAGCCGGCGGAGCGGGACACCGACGCGGAGTCGTAGCCGGCCGGCCGGTGCGGGGGTGGTACCGACGCCGATCTGTCTCGGGCGGGCCGGGGAAGGTCCATACTCGGGCAACCTTCCGGAAATCAGACCCTCCTACAGTTGGTCCGTGTTGATCGAGCGTCGCGCGCCCACCGACCCCGAACTCGCCGCCCTGGTGACCACCCAGCAGCGTGAGCTGCGCGAAGCCGACGGCGGGCTGGACGGGCAGGTGTTCATGCCGCACGACGACGCCCGCTACCTGGCCGGGGTCGTCGACGGCCGGACCGTCGCCTGCGGTGCCGTCCAGGCGCTCGACGCGCAGACCGCCGAGATCAAACGCATGTACGTCCGGCCGGCGTACCGCCGGCGGGGCCTTGCCCGTCAGCTCCTCACCGCACTGGAGGAACTGGCGTACGAGTCCGGGCACACGACCGTACGGCTGGAGACCGGGGTGTATCTGCCGGTCGCGATCGGGCTCTACCTCTCCGCCGGCTACGAGAAGATCCCGGTGTACGGCGAGTACGTCGACAACCCGTACAGCGTGTGCTTCGAGAAGCGGCTGCCGGTGCCGGCCTGACCTTTCAGGGGGCCGGCCGGCCTTCCGGCTCAGGCGACGTCGAACTCGCCGTCCTGGGCACCACCGACGAACGCCTCCCACTCCGAGCGGGTGAACACCAGCACCGGACCGTCGGGGTCGGCGGAGTTGCGCAGGCCGATCAGGTCGTCGACGAAGGCGACCTCGACGGCGCCCTGCGAGGCGTCGCCCTCCGCGCGCTGCCACACCGCCCGGGACAGGTCGAAGTCGCCCTTCGGATGCTCGGTGACGGTGGTTTCCTGCTGTACGTGATCGGTCACGGGGGTCAGGCTATACGTATCCCGGTTGCGGTGTGGGGCAGGATGTTGGGATGACCAGCCTCACGAGGGCCGAAGCCGCCGACCGCGCCGAACTGCTCACCGTCGAGTCCTACGACATCGATCTCGACCTGACCACGGGGGACACCCGTTTCCGGTCGACGACGACGATCCGGTTCCGCGCCGCCCGGCCCGGCAGCGCCACGTTCGTCGAGGTCAAGCCGGCGGAACTGCGCTCGGTACGGCTCAACGACACCCCCGTGGACGCGGCCGGTCTCGACGGCAACCGGCTGCCCCTCTCCGGCCTGCGGGCCGAGAACGTGCTCGTCGTCGAGGCCGAGATGGCATACACCCGTACGGGTGAGGGGCTGCACCGGTTCGTCGACCCGGCCGACGGCGAGACCTACCTCTACGCGATGTCATTTCTGGACGACGGGCAGCGGATCTTCGCCAGCTTCGACCAGCCCGACCTGAAGGCGCCGGTCACCCTGTCGGTCACCGCACCGCAAGGCTGGGTCGTGGCCGCCAACGGCGCGCTCGACGGCACGGTCACCGACGGCCGCCGGCGGTTCGTGACGACCCGGCCGCTGGCGACGTACCTGGTGTCGCTGATCGCCGGCCCCTACCACGCCCGGTACGACGAGCACGACGGCATACCGCTGGCGATCTACTGTCGACGGTCGCTCGCCGCGCACCTGGACAAGGACGCCGACGAGATCTTCACGGTCACCAGGCAGTGCCTCGACCGGTTCCACCAGCTCTTCGACGTGCGCTATCCGTTCGGCAAGTACGACCAGGCGTTCGTGCCCGAGTTCAACGCCGGTGCGATGGAGAACCCCGGGCTGGTCACGATCCGCGACGACTACGTCTTCCGGTCGGCGGTCACCGACAGCCAGCGCGAGCTGCGGGCCTGCACCATCGCGCACGAGATGGCCCACATGTGGTTCGGCGACCTGGTCACCATGCGCTGGTGGGACGACCTGTGGCTCAACGAGTCGTTCGCCGAATACCTCGGCAGCCGGGTGACCGCCGAGGCGACCCGGTTCACCGCCGCCTGGACCACCTTCGGCCTGCGCCGAAAGGGCTGGGGGTATGCCGCCGACCAGCGCCCGTCGACCCACCCGGTGGCGCCCGAGGAGGTCGCCGACTCCGCGCAGGCGCTGCTCAACTTCGACGGCATCTCCTACGCCAAGGGCGCCTCGGTGTTGCGGCAGCTCGTCGCCTGGGTCGGTGACGAGGCGTTCCTGGCCGGGCTCAACGCCCACTTCGCCGAGCACGCGTACGGCAACGCCACGCTCGCCGACCTGCTCGCCGCTCTCCGCCGGGCCGGCGGCCGGGACCTGTCCGGCTGGGCCGCCGCCTGGCTGCGCGAGGCGCAGGTCAACACGCTGCGCGTCGAGGCCGAGGTGGACGGTGCCGGCCGCTACGGCGAGGTCGCCGTCGTGCAGACCGCTCCGGCGAGCCATCCGGTGCTGCGTCCACACCGGATCGGGCTCGGCCTCTTCGACCGCTCCGGCACCGGTGTCGTGCTGCGTGAACGGCTCGAGATCGACCTCGACCCGGCCGTCGACGGCGGACGTACGGTCGTCGAGGGGTTGCGTGGCCAGCCGGCCGCCGACCTGCTGTTGCCGAACCACGGCGACCTCACCTACGCCAAGGTGCGCCTCGACCCGGCGTCGGCCGCGGCCGTACCGCTGATCCTGCCGCTGCTCGACGACTCGCTGGCCCGCGCGGTGCTGTGGACCGAGATGATCGAGGCGGTACGCGACGCGGAGCGGCCGGTCGGCGACCTGGTCGCCCTGATCCTCGCCGCGCTGCCGGTGGAGACCGAGGCCGTCGTGGTGGAGGACGTGCTGTGGGTGGCCGGCCGGTTCATCGACCGCTACCTCGACCCGGCGGGCCGGTCGGTCGCGCGTGGTCTCGTCGCGCAGGCGTGCGACCGGCTCCTCGCCGGTGCCGCGCCCGGCGGATCGGTGCAGTTGGCGGCGGCGCACGGGCTGATCGCGGCGGCCGACGACCCGGCCCGGCTGGCGGCCTGGCTGGCCGGCGACGGGGTGCCGGCCGGCATCGAGGTCGACGACGACCTGCGCTGGATGCTGCTCCACCGGCTGGCGGTGTTCGGCGCGGTCGACCAGGCGGCGATCGACGCCGAGGCGGCCCGTGACCGCAGCGCGGCGGGGGCCGAGTGGGCGGCCAGGTGCACGGCCGCCCGGCCGGACCCGGCCGCCAAGGAGCGGGCGTGGCGGGAGATCGTCGGTGACCTCGAACTGTCGAACCGGTTGATCGAGGCCCGGGCGGCGGGGTTCTGGCAACCCGAGCAGGTCGAGCTGACCGGGTCCTACGTGGAGCGGTACTTCGCCGAGATGCCGGAGATGGCGCGGGTCCGTACGCCGTGGGTGGCGGACGAGATCGCGCAGTTGGCGTTTCCGGCGTACGCGGTCGACCCGCGGACCCGGGAACTGGCGGCGGCCCTGCTGGCCCGCGACGACATCGAGCCGGGCCTGCGCCGGATGGTGACCGACGCCGACGACGACCTGCGCCGGGCCCTGGCGGCCCGGACCGGCCGCTGACCCCGGTGGTCGCCCGCGCGCCGCGGGCGACCACCGTTCGGAGATCGGCCTGCGATCGCCCGCGCGCCGGTCGGACCGTGACGGGCGACACTGGGCCGAGTGGTCGAAGATCGGCCTACGATCGGTGGCGTGGCGGACGGCACGCGGCGGATCGGGATCATGGGTGGCACGTTCGACCCGATCCATCACGGACACCTCGTGGCGGCCAGTGAGGTCGCCGACCGCTTCGGGCTCGACGAGGTCGTCTTCGTGCCGACCGGGCAGCCGTGGCAAAAGGAGGACGTGCCGGTCAGCCCGGCCGAGGACCGCTACCTGATGACGGTCGTCGCCACCGCCTCGAACCCGCGTTTCCAGGTGAGCCGTGCCGACGTCGACCGGGACGGGCCGACGTACACCGTCGACACGCTGCGCGACCTGCGGGCCGAGTACGGCCCCGACACCCGCCTCTTCTTCATCACCGGTGCCGACGCCCTGGAGAAGATCCTCTCCTGGAAGGACACCGACCAGATGTTCGAGCTGGCGCACTTCATCGGGGTGACCCGGCCGGGCTTCGAACTGTCCGCCGCCCACCTGCCCGACGACGCGGTCAGCCTGGTGCGGGTGCCGGCGATGGCGATCTCGTCGACCGACTGCCGGGCGAGGGTCGCGGCGGGCAAGCCGGTGTGGTACCTGGTGCCGGACGGGGTTGTGCAGTACATCGCAAAACGACGCCTTTACCAGACGTGATTCGCCCTTCTCATCCCGTTTGTCCCGAGTAACCGAGCGGCTGCCGGCCGGTCTCATGTGAGAGGCTAGACGGGTCTTACGCTCGACCAGAAGGAGAACGGTGACAGTTTCCGACCGCGCCCGCGAACTCGCGCTGGCTGCCGCCCAGGCCGCCGCCGACAAGAAGGCGCAGGACGTCGTCATCATCGACGTCGGGGACCAGCTCGTCATCACCGACGCGTTCCTGCTCGCCTCGGCGCCCAACGAGCGCCAGGTGATCGCCATCGTCGACGCGATCGAGGAGCGCCTGCTGAACCTCCCCGAAAAGGCCAAGCCCGTACGCCGTGAGGGTGAACGGTCCGGCCGGTGGGTGCTGCTCGACTACGTCGACGTGGTGATCCATGTGCAGCACTCCGAGGAGCGGGAGTTCTACGCCCTGGACCGGCTGTGGAAGGACTGCCCGACGATCCCGTTCGTCGACCGCGACCTCGTCGACGCCGAGGCGGGTGCCGGCGAATGACCCGGCTGCTGCTGTGGCGGCACGGCAACACCGACTGGAACGCGGTCGACCGGGTGCAGGGCCAGACCGACACCGCCCTCAACGACCTGGGTCGCGAGCAGGCTCTCGCCGCCGCGCCGCTGCTGGCCGCCATGCGGCCGGACGCGATCGTCGCCAGTGACCTCCAGCGGGCGCGGGACACCGCCGACACCCTGGCCGCCCTGACCGGCCTGCCGGTCGGCGCCGACCCCCGGCTGCGGGAGCGTCACTACGGCCTGTTCCAGGGGCTCACCTCGCCCGAGATCGCCGAGCGCTACCCGGCCGAGTACGCCCGCTGGCGGTCCGGTGACCAGTCGCCCGGCTGCGAGGTCGAGAGCCTCGACGACATGGGCAAACGGATGGCCGAGGCGTTGCAGGCGGCCGCCGACGTCAACCCGGGCGGCACGGTCGTGATCGCCACCCACGGCGGCGCCGCCCGCCAGGGCATGGGGCACCTGCTCGGCTGGCCGACCTCGATCCTGCACACCGTCGGCCCGCTCCAGAACTGCCACTGGACCGAGCTGCGCCTCGAAGCCGGCCGGGGCTGGCGGTTGCGCGCCCACAACGTCGGCGTCAACCCCGCGACCACCATCCCCGCCGGCATCTGACCCGGCCCACACCACGCCTTCCGGGCCGCTTGCCGCCGTTCACCCGATCGGCGACGGCGGCCCGGATCGGCTACGGTGCCGGAATGTCCGTCGCGGTCGTCACCGACTCCACCGCATACCTGCCGGTCGAGTTGGCCGGCGCCCACGACCTGACCGTCGTGCCGTTGTCCGTGGTCGTCAACGGTGTGGACGGCAGGGAGGGCATCGACATCAGCACCGGCCAGGTTGCCCGGGCCCTGACCGCGCGGCGCGCCGCGGTCACCACCTCGCGCCCCGCCCCCGAACAGTTCGTCGAGACCTACCGGCGGCTGCTCGACGGGGGCGCCACGGCGGTGCTCTCGGTGCACCTGTCCGCCGAACTGTCCGGCACCCTCGACGCCGCACGGATCGCCGCCGCCGAGATCGGTGAGCGGGTGGCCGTCGTCGACGCCCGGTCGACCGGGATGGGACTCGGCTTCCCGGCGCTCGCGGCCGGCGCGGCCGCCGACCGCGGCGCCGACCTCGACCGGGTACGGCAGGTCGCCCTCGACACGATCGACCGCACCAGCACCCTGTTCTACGTCGACACCCTGGAGTTCCTCCGCAAGGGTGGCCGGATCACGGCGGCCTCCGCACTGCTCGGCACCGCGCTGTCGGTCAAGCCGATCCTGCACGTCGTGGGCGGGGCGATCGTCATCCGGGAGAAGGTTCGTACGCCCAGCCGCGGGCTGGCCCGCCTCGTCGACCTGGCCGTCGAGGCGGCGGCCGACGCCGAGGTGGACGTGGCGGTGCACCACTTCGCCGCGCCGGAACGGGCCGCCGGCCTCGCCGAGGCGCTCACCGGCCGGCTGGGGGAGCGGCTGCACGACGTGTACGTCACCGAGATCGGGGCGGTCGTCGCCGCCCACGCCGGTCCGGGACTCGCCTGCGTCGTCGTCCACCGCCGTCCCTGAGCGGCCCTCTCCCGCCGCCATAGCAGAGAACCGCATGATCAGGGCGTCGTCCACAGGGGGCCCGGTCGTCCACAGGCCGGCATCTCGGGACCACCGGATCCCGGCTCGCCGCCATAACGTCGCCGCGTGTCCGACGATGACGAGACGGTCGTACGGCAGCGCCTGTTGCGCCTGGCCGACAGCGGGGACGGGCCCGATGCCGACTTACGCCCGCCGTTCCTGGACCCGTTGCGGCAGCCGCTGCGGGTCATGTCACCCGAGCACGATCCGTGGCCCGGTGATCCGCCGGCGGCGCTGACCGCCGGTGCGGCACCGGCCGGGGACACCGTCTCCGCCCGGCGCCCGGGTCCGACGAGCCCGCCGTCCGACCGGCTTGCCCGCCCGGCCGGCCTCGCGACCGACCGGCGTGCCGGGCCGACGGGGACCGGGCCGACGGGGGCCGGGCCGACGGGGGCCGGGCCGGAGCCGCCGGTCGAATGGCCCGGTGAGGACGCCGACCCGCCGCCGGACCGGTCCGACGATCCGGGGGAGTGGCCGTGGCGGCTCCGCGACCGGTGGGCCGCCGGTGACCCGGCGCCGGGCGGTGTGACCGACCACCGGGCCGGCCCGCCGCCCCTTCCGGCGCGGACACCGGCGTGGGATGCGGAGACCGACTCACCGCCCTCCGACGCGCCGGACGGGACGCGGCCGAGCCGACTCGGCGGCGCCCGGGCGTTCGATCCGGGGCGGCGGGGAGTGAAGGCGCTCGCGGCCGTCGCGGCGGTGGTGGTCGCCGTGGCCGCCGGGTGGGCCTGGTGGGCGCGGCCACGGGAAGAGCCGGTGGTGTCCGCGTCGATGGACCCGACCGTCGTGGACGCCCCCGCCGAGCCGGGCACGTCACCGGCCGCGACGGAGGTGGTGGTCGCCGTCGCCGGCCGGGTGCACCGTCCCGGCCTGGTCCGGCTGCCCGCCGGGTCCCGGGTCGCGGACGCCCTCACCGCCGCCGGTGGTGCGCTACCCGGAGTCGACGTCGCGCTGCTCAACCTCGCCCGCAAGCTGGTCGACGGGGAACTGATCCTGGTCGGTGTCACCGCACCGCCCGGTGCCGAGGACGCGGCCGGCGCCCCGGTGGGCGGGGGCGCGCCAGCGGCGCCGGGCGGGAAGCTCAACCTCAACACCGCCACCCTCGCCCAGTTGGACGGTCTGCCCGGGGTGGGGCCGGTGCTTGCACAGCGCATCCTCGACGCCCGTGAACGGCGTGGCGGCTTCCGCAGCGTGAGCGATCTGCGGCAGGTCGACGGGATCGGGGACAGCCGCTACGACGAACTGAAGGACCTGGTGACGGTGTGAAGGCCGGCGACAGGGAAGACCGGCCCGCCGCCGACCCGCCCGACCTGAGACTGGCGGGATTCGCGGTGGCGACCTGGATGTCGGCCCTGGGGGCGCTCCACTGGCCGCTGGCGGTCACCGTCGCGGTCGCGGCGGGAGCCGTACTGGCCACGCTGCTCCTGCTCCTCGGGCCGGCGGCGTCCGGGCCGGCGGCGTCCGGGCCGCTGACGGCCGTGTCGTTGGCGCCCGGGCCGGCGGCACCGGTCGACCGGGCGCCGCTGACCCACCGGTGGTTCCGGCGGCCCCGGCCCGACCACCGGCTCTGGATCGCCGTTTCGGTGCTGCTGGGCATGCTCTGCGGCAGCGCCGCGGCGGGCGCCCGGGTCGCCGTCCGCGACGCGGGGCCGGTCACCGGTCTCGTTGCCGGCCGGGCCCCGGTAACGGTCGAACTGGTCGTACGTGACGATCCCCGGCCACTCACCGGGGCCGCCGGTCGGCCTCCGCTCTACCTGGTCCGGGCACAGACCTCCTGGATTCGGTCCGACGAGGGCGGCCGGATCGACGTCCGCCTGCGCCTGCTCGTGCTGGCCACCGACGCCGGCTGGCGGCACCTCCTGCCGGGGCAACGGCTGACCGCCACCGGTCGGCTCGCGCAGTCGCGCGGCGGCGACCTGCACGCCGCCGTACTCAACACCGGCACCGCGCCGGTCCTGGCCGGCGAGCTGTCGTGGGCGCAGCGTGCCGCCGGATCCCTGCGGGCCGGCCTCCAGCGGGCCTGTGCGCCGTTGCCCGTCGAACCCGGTGGCCTGCTGCCCGGCCTGGTCGTCGGTGACACCAGCCGGCTCGACCCGGCGGTCGAGGAGGACTTCCGGGCCACCGGTATGACACACCTGGTCGCCGTGTCCGGATCGAACGTCGCGATCGTGGTCGGGCTGGTGCTGCTGCTGGCCCGCTGGGCCCGCGCCGGACCGGGGCTCGCCGCCGCCGCGTGCACCCTGGCGCTGGTCGGCTTCGTGATCCTGGCCCGGCCCTCGCCGAGCGTCGTACGCGCCGGCACGATGGGCGCCATCGCGCTGATCGGGCTGGCGATGGGCCGGCCCCGGGCCGCGCTGCCCGCCCTCGGCGCCGCGGTGACGGTGCTGGTCGTCTACGACCCCGAACTGGCCGGCGATGCCGGGTTCGCCCTGTCCGTACTCGCCACCGGCGGCCTGCTGCTGCTCGCACCCCGGATGCGGGAGGCGCTGCGCCGGCGCGGAACCCCGGCCTGGCTCGCGGACGCGCTCGCGGTGCCGGCCGCCGCCCAGCTCGCCTGCGGACCCGTGGTGGCGGGCCTTTCGGGCACGGTCAGCCTGGTGGCCGTACCGGCGAACCTGCTGGCGGTTCCGGCGATCGCGCCGGCCACCGTGCTCGGCGTCGCCGCCGCCGTGGTGTCCCCGCTCTGGCCGGCCGGGGCCGAGTTCGCGGCCTGGCTCGGCGGCTGGCCGGCGTGGTGGCTGGTCGTCGTGGCCCGCTACGGCGCCCGCGCCCCGGCCGGCACCCTGCCCTGGCTCGACGGTGTCGTCGGCGGCCTGTCGTTGGGCCTGCTCACCCTCGTGGTGGTGCTGCTCGCGCGGCACCCGGCCGTACGGCGACTGCTGGCGGTCGGTGTGGCGGCGGTGGTCGTCGGGGCGTTGCCGGTGCGCCTGGTCGCCCCGGGCTGGCCGCCGTCGGGCTGGGTGGTCGCCATCTGCGCGGTCGGTCAGGGCGACACGGCCGTACTCCCGATCGCGACGGGGCGTGCGGTCGTGATCGACGCCGGACCGGATCCGGCGGCGGCCGACCGCTGCCTGCGCCGCCTCGGGATCCGGGAGGTGTCGCTGTTGGTGATCAGCCATTTCCACGCCGACCACGTGGCCGGCCTCGACGGTGTGCTGCGCGGTCGCCGGCTCGGGGCGGTGGTCACGACCGGGTGGCCGGAGCCGGTCGCCGGCCACGACGCCGTGGCCCGGGCCGCCGCCGCCCGGGGCGTCGGCCCACGCCCGGTCGCGGCCGGCTGGCGGTTCGCGGCCGGACGGGTGGAACTCACCGTGGTCGGCCCGCCGGAGCGGCTTTCCGGCACCCGGTCCGACCCCAACAACAACTCGCTCGTCCTGCGGGCCCGGGTCGGCGCGGCCACCATGCTGTTCACCGGCGACGCCGAGGAAGAGGAACAGCGGGCGCTGCTCGAGCGACTCGGCCCGGCCGGTCTGCGGGCGCGGTTGCTCAAGGTCCCCCACCACGGGTCGGTCTACCAGGACCCACAGTTCCTGGCGGCGGTCGACCCCGCGGTCGCCCTGGTGTCGGTCGGGGTCGGCAACGACTACGGCCACCCGAACCCCGCCCTGCTCGCGATGCTTGCCCGGGGTGGTGCCCGGGTGCTGCGTACCGACCTGGACGGCGACCTCGCGGTGGTCGTCGGTGAGCGGGGGCTCGCGGTGGTCGTACGCGGCCCCGACCACCAGGCCGACTGACCCGATCGGCGCGGGTGAATTGTCGGGATTGGCGCTGGGTGATCCCTCGAACACGCAGAAGAGGTGAGCGAACGCGGCCCGGCCAGGGGCGTGCGACGATGTCCGGCGTGACTCCCACCGGCCCTGCTCCGATCGTGCTCGTCCTCGGCGACGAGGAACTGCTCGCCAACCGCGCGGTCACCCGGACCGTCGCCGACGCCCGGGCGGCAGACCCCAACCTCGACGTACGGGAGTACGAGGCCGGTTCGGTGGCACCCGGTGAGGTCGCCGAGATGCTCAGCCCCTCGTTGTTCGGCGGCCGGCGGGTGCTGGTCCTGCGGGCCGGGCAGGACGCCCGCAAGGACCTGGTGACCGTCCTGCTCGCCTACGCCAAGAACCCGGATCCCGACGTCACCCTCGTGGTCACCCATCTCGGCGCGGCCAAGGGCAAGGCGTTCGCCGACGGGCTGCGCGCCGCCGGCGCCACCGTCGTTCCGGTGCCGAAGATCAAGAAGGAGAAGGAGCGGATCGCGTTCGTCCGCGACGAGATCCGCGGCGGTGGCGGGCGCTGCACCGAGGAAGCCGCCGAGACGCTGGTCGCCGCCGTCGGTAACGACCTGCGCGAACTGGCCGCCGCCTGCTCGCAACTGCTGGCCGACACCGACGGCCGGATCGGCGCCGACACCGTGGCCCGCTACTACCGCGGCCGGGCCGAGGTGAGCGGCTTCACCGTCGCCGACGCGGCGATGGTCGGCGACGTTCCCGGCGCGCTCGAAGCGCTGCGGTGGGCGCTGCACGTCGGGGTCGACCCGGTGCCGATCGCCGACGCCATCGCCGACGGGGTGCGCACGGTGGCCCGGGTCGCCTCGGCCGGCCGGGGCAGCTCCTTCCAGTTGGCGAGCAGTCTCGGCATGCCGCCGTGGAAGGTCGAGCGGGCTCAGCGCCAGGGCCGCGGCTGGAGTCCGGAAGGGCTCGCCGACGCGATGCAGGCCGCCGCCGAGTGCAACGCCGCGGTCAAGGGCGGTGCCGACGATCGGGCGTACGCCCTCGAACGGGCGGTCTTCGCCGTCGCCGCCGCACGACAGGGAAGCGGGGGGCGATGACGGCCGACCTACCGGCCGACACCTCGGCCGACCGGGAGACGCGTCCGCTCTACGCCCGGCTGCTCCGCCTGAAGCATCTCAACCCCAGTGGGGCCTTGTGCTTCTGCTTTCTCGAGGGCACCGTCGCGCTCGGCCTCCTGCTCGCGCTCGCCGAGCTGGTGTCCCCGTGGGCGATACCCGTCCTGCCGCTCGTCGTCGCCGCCATGGTGAAGCTCAACGACGTGGTCGCGGGCGCGGTCGTCCGGTCGGCGCAGCAGGTGCCCGACCGGGAGCGGGCCCGCTTCCGCCTGGAGCGGGAATCGGTGGTGGGGCGGGCCGCGGTCGCCAGGACGGAGCCGGCCCGCCCGGGTGCGGTGACCGGCAAGGTGTCGATGGACACCGTCCGGGGCGCCGGCGCCCCGGACGGCACCGGACCGACGGCGGCAGACCCGGTCGGCGGACCCGTTCGGCCGGCGGTCGAGGACGACGCCCGGTACGGTGACGACCCGGCCCGCCACACCGGCCGGACGAACGCCGTCGGGCCGGGGGCCGCGGAATCAGCCGCGGCGGGTCGTCCAGCGCGCCACGAGACGGCGACCGACGGGCGCGGACGCGGTGGCACGACGGCCGGCGGAAGCGAGTGGTTCTCCACCAGGCCGTCGACGGCCGGCCGCACGGGTACGGGCTCGTACGCCGTCAACATGCACCCGACGGAGCCGCTGGAGAATCGGCCGCCGCAGTCCTGGCCGGCCGGTATCGAGGAGCCGGGCACCGCGGAGCAGCGAGCCCGCCAGTCCGGCAGCCACCGCTACGAGTAGTCCGGGCGTGCGGGCCGGATGGCCGTGTCCGTCCGTGGTGGGTCGGCCGTGTCTCGTCGGCCGTGGCGCGTCCGTGTAGCGCGCACCGCGACCGACACCCGTCATACCGGCAGCCCGCCCGCCGGCCCGTCCGCACCGGTGTCTGTTCGGCGCCACAGCGAATTCGCTGTTCTTACGCCGAATTCGCTGTGGTCTCCGACGGCGATGTCCGCTCGGACGGCGGGCGCGTCGGCCTAGATCGTCGTGATCAGGGAGTTCGCACCTCGGCACGCCGACGACACGCCCGTCGAGGTCCCTGATCACGCGGATCTTGGGGAAGAGGGCCGGGAGCCGGGTTGCTGCTTGCGGCCGCCGGTGGCCAGGTCGACGGCACCGAGACGACGAACTTGCCGATCCGGGCCGCCCGTTCCCCGGCTGACCACCCACCTGCGTTCGGCCCACCCACCGGCCTTCGGCGCCACTCGAGGGCCGGCGGCTCCGAAGTGGACGATCGGTCGCAGCACGACGGCGCCGACCGGATCCGATCCGGTCGGCGCCATCAGAGCTTGTGGGTGCGTCGAACCCGTCAGGCGGAGAGCGAGTTCAGGCGCTTGGCAATGGCCGACTTGCGGTTGGCCGCCTGGTTCTTGTGGATGACGCCCTTGCTCGCGGCCTTGTCGAGCTGGCGCGAGGCGTCGAGCAGGAGCGCGGTCGCCTTCTCGGTCTCGCCGGCCTCGGACGCCTCGTGGAACTTGCGGATGGCGGTCTTCAGCGACGACTTGACCGACTTGTTACGCAGCCGGCGCTTCTCGTTCTGCCGGTTGCGCTTGATCTGGGACTTGATGTTCGCCACGCGACAGCCTCGTCCTGGTAGTTCGGGTTGGTTGACTCGGGCGTAGGCGACGATCAACAGCAACCGACAGTCGAACGATCAACGGTCGAGCGATCAACGGTCGAGGTTGTTGCAGCATTCATCGCCACACGCGAAGAGCCAGGTTACCAGGTGGCCCGGCGACGAGCCAAAACGGTCCGGCTCCGGGGGCCGCCCGCCGGCCGGCGGGGCGGCCGGCCGGCCGGCGGGCCGGCGGGGCGGCGGGGCGGACGTGGTCAGCGCCAGCCCTGGCGGTCGGCCAGCCAGTCCAGGGCGGTCGTACCGCTCCACCGCTGATGAGGGCGCAGGTGCGGGGAGCCGCCGGTGGGCGCGGCGGCCGCCCGGCTCAGCCAGTAGCCGCAGAGCGCGGCGAGGGCCGCGTCGAGAGCTTCCGGAGGCGCGTCCCGGCCCGTCGGATGTCGGGCGAACAGCGCGTCGGCGTCGAGCCCGCTGGCGTACGCGGTGACCAGCAACGTCACCGTGTCGAACCAGGCGGGTCCGTGGCACAGCCAGTTCCAGTCGACGAACCACGCGGCTCCCCGACCGTCGATCAGCACGTTGTCGACCCGCAGGTCGCCGTGGACGAGGCCGGGGGCGGTCAGGTGGCCGGGCAGTTGGGCTTCGAGGGCGGCGAGTTCGCCGACCAGGGGGTGGGCGTACGGCGGCGTGGTGGCGGGCAGCGGCTCCCGGCCGGCGGTGATCTCCTGCCACCAGGACAGGTCTTCGCGGGCCAGGTCGGCCATTGCGGGCAGCCCGCCGGCCACCAGTTCCGGAGGCGCCTCGCGCAGGGCGGCGGCGGTGGTCGCCCAGGCGGCGAGGGTGGCGTCGAGGTCGGCGGGCCGCCAGGGCAGCGGCGGCATCTGCCCGTCGACCGCGTCGAAGCAGATCACGTAGTGCCCGGCGGTGGTCAGGGTCCAGCGGGGGCGGGGCGCGGCGACCGCCGGTGGCAGTAGGGCGGTCACGGCCGCCTCGTGCGCGTACCAGTCGCTGAGGTGGCGCTGCTCGACCAGGTCGGCGGCCTTGACGAAGACCCGGTCGCCGCCGGCGAGGTCGAGCACGGCGGCGAAACCACGGGTGAAGCCGCCGGTCGCGGGGGTTGCCCAGGTGACCTGGGTGCCGAGGCGCGCGGTGATCGCCGCCCGCAGGTCCGCCGGCAGGTCCGCCCACCGTGGACGGACGGCGGTCGCGTCGTACGACACCGGGGGCAGCGAGGTGACACGCATGGCACCATTCTGCCCGGCCGGCACCGGTGGGCCCGGCGGCCGAATGTCCCGGCTCCGCGTCGCGGCCTGGCAGACTCCCTCGTCATGAGCGAGCGAGTCGGCGGGCCGGTGGCGCCCGGTGGCCGGGTAGAGATCGGTGGTCGGGCGGAGACCGGTGGCCGGGTAGAGATCGGTGGCTGGGCAGAAGCCCGTGGCCGGGCAGAAGCCGGTGGCCGGGCAGAAGCCGGTGGCCGGGCAGAAGCCGGTGGCCGGGCAGAAGCCGGTGGCCGGGCAGAAGCCCGTGGCCGGGGAGAAAGCGGGCGGCGGTCGTGAACACGGAGCGGTTCTGGTCGGCGGTCGACCTGGCCCGGCGTGGTCCGGACGGAGCGGCCGGCCCGGCCGGGGGTGAGCCGGCCGACACCGCGCCGGCCGAGGTGGCGGCCCGGCTGGTCGAGGTCCTGGCCGCGGCGGCGCCGGAGACGATCGTGGCCTGGGACAGGCATCTGGACCGGGTGCTGGGCGCGTCGGCGAAGGTCGACCTGTGGGCGGCGGCCTACCTGATCAACGGCGGCTGCTCCGACGAGGGGTTCGACCACTTCCGGGGCTGGCTGGTGGCCCAGGGGCGGCGGACGCTGGCCGAGGCGGTGGCCGATCCGGATTCGCTGGCCGGCGTGCCGGCGGTGCGGCGGGCCGCGTCGACGGGGGCGGAGCTGGGCTGCGTGGAGATGCTCCGGGCGGCCGGCGCGGCCTACCACAGACTGACCGGTGCGGACCTGCCCCGGCCGGGTGCCGGACCGGCGCGGCCGGGGTTCGACGAGTTCTGGGACTTCGACGACGAGGACGAGATCCGGCGGCGCCTGCCGCGCCTGGCCGTGCTCTTCACCGAGCCGCCCGAGGAGTGATCCGGGGCCGCCCAGGAGTGATCCGACCGCCCGCAGGCCGGCATGGGAACATTAGGGGGTGGCCGGCACCGGTGCCGACCCTTGCCGACGCCGAGACGGCGACCAAGACCGCACCGAGCCGGACCAAGCCCGACCACGCGAACGAGACCCGCCCAGACCACGCAACGAGAACGGACGCCCGTGCCACCGACGCCCGACCCCGGCGCGAACCTGCCCGGTGCCACCGACCCGGCCCGCATCAGGAACTTCTGCATCATCGCGCACATCGACCACGGCAAGTCCACCCTGGCCGACCGGATGCTCCAGCTCACCGAGGTCGTCGACCCCCGGCAGATGCGCGCGCAGTATCTCGACCGGATGGACATCGAGCGTGAGCGCGGCATCACGATCAAGAGCCAGGCGGTCCGGATGCCGTGGACCATCCGCGAGGGCGACCGCAAGGGCGAGACCGCCGTACTCAACATGATCGACACGCCGGGCCACGTCGACTTCACGTACGAGGTGTCGCGCTCGCTGGCCGCCTGCGAGGGGGCCATCCTGCTGGTCGACGCCGCGCAGGGCATCGAGGCGCAGACGCTGGCCAACCTCTACCTGGCGCTCGAGAACGACCTGCACATCATCCCGGTGCTGAACAAGATCGACCTGCCGGCGGCGCAGCCCGACAAGTTCGCCGAGGAGTTGGCGCACCTGATCGGTGGCCGGCCGGAGGACTGCATCCGGGTGTCGGGCAAGACCGGTGAGGGGGTGCCGCACCTGCTCGACGAGATCGTGCGGCAGTTCGTCCCGCCGGTGGGCGACGCCGACGCGCCGGCCCGCGCGATGATCTTCGACTCGGTCTACGACGTCTACCGGGGCGTGGTCACCTACATCCGGGTGATCGACGGGAAGATCGAGGCCCGCGAGCGGATCAAGATGATGTCGACCGGGGCGGTGCACGAGCTGCTGGAGATCGGGGTGATCTCGCCCGAGATGGTCAAGGGCGGGGCACTCGGGGTGGGCGAGGTCGGCTACCTGATCACCGGGGTGAAGGACGTCCGGCAGTCCCGGGTCGGTGACACGGTCACCATCAACTCGCGACCGGCGACGGAGGCCCTGGGCGGCTACAAGGACCCGAAGCCGATGGTCTACTCCGGGCTCTACCCGATCGACGGATCCGACTATCCGGCGCTGCGGGACGCGCTCGACAAGCTGAAGCTCAACGACGCGGCACTCGCCTACGAGCCGGAGACCAGTGCCGCGCTGGGCTTCGGTTTCCGCTGCGGCTTCCTCGGCCTGCTGCACCTGGAGATCATCGCCGAGCGGCTGGAACGCGAGTTCAACCTCGACCTGATCTCCACCGCGCCGAACGTCGTCTACCGGGTGATCACCGAGGAGGGCGACGAGGTCACGGTGACCAACCCGAGCGAATACCCGACCCGCAAGATCGCCGAGGTCTACGAGCCGGTGGTCCGGGCGACGGTGCTGACCCCCAACGACTACGTCGGTGCCGTGATGGAGCTGTGCCAGGGCCGGCGGGGCAGCCTGCTCGGCATGGACTACCTGTCGGCCGACCGGGTCGAGCTGCGCTACACGCTGCCCCTCGCTGAGATCATCTTCGATTTCTTCGACCAGCTCAAGAGCCGTACGAAGGGTTACGCCAGCCTCGACTACGAGCCCTCCGGGGAGCAGCGGGCCGACCTGGTCAAGGTCGACATCCTGCTGCACGGCGAGCCGGTCGACGCGTTCAGCGCGATCGTGCACAAGGACAAGGCCTACAACTACGGCACGACGATCGCCTCCAAGCTCCAGAAGCTGATCCCACGGCAGCAGTTCGAGGTGCCGATCCAGGCGGCGATCGGCAGCCGGGTGATCGCCCGCGAGACGATCCGGGCGATCCGCAAGGACGTGCTCTCCAAGTGCTACGGCGGTGACATCACCCGTAAGCGCAAGCTGCTGGAGAAGCAGAAGGAAGGCAAGAAGCGGATGAAGATGGTCGGCCGGGTCGAGGTGCCGCAGGAGGCGTTCATCGCCGCGCTGTCCACCTCCGACGGCGACGGCGGCAAGGGCGGCGGCAAGAAGTGATCCCGCGGGCGTACGGGCCGGAGGCCCGGTTCTGCCCGCGGTGTGCCGCAGCCCTGTCGACCGCCCCGCCCGGCGGGTGCGGCGATTGTGGCTACCAGCTCTTCGTCAACGCCCGCCCGACGGCGAGCCTGATCGTGCTCGACGGCGACCGGTTCCTGGCCCTGCGTCGGGCCGCCGAGCCGCGGGCGGGCCGCTGGGAGACGCCGGGCGGTTTCTGCGACGGTGCCGAGCACCCGGCCGCCGCCGCGGTGCGCGAGGGACGGGAGGAGTTGGGCGTCGAGGTGACCCTCGGTGCCTTCGTCGGCATGTACGTCGGCAGCTACGACTACCAGGGCGAGACGCTGCCCGTACTCGACTGCTTCTACCTCGCGTCGATCCGCGACGGCGCGGTGACCCTGGACCCGGCAGAGTCGTCGGAGCTGGCCTGGTTCGACCTGTACGCACCGCCTGAGCTGGCGTTTCCGACGATGGACGCGGCGATCCGGGATGCGGCCCGGATCGCCCGGTGATCAGCCGGTTTGGATGTTCGAGGGGTCGGGAACTACACGTCACGACGACGTGAAAACGAATCCCCTCGAAGGAGGCGACCATGACGGTCACCGGAATTATCACGGCTCTCATCGTCGGTCTGATCATCGGCGCGCTCGGCCGCCTGGTCGTACCAGGCCGCCAGAACATCCCGATCTGGCTGACGATGCTGATCGGTGTCGGTGCGGCGCTGCTCGGTACCGTGATCGCGCGGGCCGCCGGCATTGCCACCTCGACCGCCGGAATCGACTGGGCGGAGCTGTTGATCCAGGTGGTGCTCGCCGCGATCGGTGTCGCGCTGGTTTCCGGAATGGGTGGCGGTCGCCGCCGCGTGACCCGTTGACGGTCTGCGGCTCGCCGCGATAAATCAAACGTAGAGGCGCCAGGCCGGCCGGCCTGGCGCCTCCACGTTGCTGCCCGGTGCCCGCCGTGAAGTGACCCGGACCACCCCCTGTCGTAAAGGAAATTTTCCTACTAGGGTGCGGCGGGGAAGGTAAATGCCGGGTAGGGGAGGGTGTCGTGAAGAAGTGGAGAGCGCCGGTCACCGCCGTGGTGGCCTCGGCCGCGATGCTGCTCACCGCGTGTGGCGGCGGTGACGAGGCGGCCGACACCAGCAAGCTCACGGTCTGGATGATGGGCGAGGGCAGCGAGACGCAGACCGCGTTCCTCGCCGAGGTCGAGGCGGAGTTCCAGCGCAAGCACCCCGACACCGACGTGGTGGTGCAGTACATCCCGTGGCTGGAGGCGCCGAAGAAGTTCCAGGCCGCGCTCGCCGGCGGTGAGGGTCCGGACGTCACCGAGCTCGGCAACACCGAGACGCAGGGCTGGGCGGCGCAGGAGGCGCTGGCCGACATCAGCGACCGCATGGCCGGCTGGACCGAGGGCAAGGACATCCTGCCCGACCTGGTGAAGAACGCCCAGCTCGACGGCAAGCAGTACGGCGTGCCGTGGTACGCCGGGGTCCGGGGCATCTACTACCGCACCGACTGGTTCGCCGAGGCCGGGGTCACCACCCCGCCGACGACCTGGGAGGAGCTGATCGCCGCCGGCAAGGCGGTGCAGGCCAAGCGGCCCGACACGTACGGCATCGCCCTGCCCGGCAACTCCGAACTGCCCTTCTACTCGTTCCTGTGGGCCGCCGGCGGGGAGATCGCCACCGGCAGCGGCAACAGTTGGAAGTCCGGCTACACCAGCCCGGAGGCGCGGTCCGCGGTGCAGTTCTGGACCGATATGGTCACCGTCCACAAGATCGCCCCGCCGGCCGCGGCCGGGTGGAACGAGGTCGACGCCCGTACCCAGTTCGCCACCGGCAAGGCGGCGATGGCGTTCGCCGGAAGCTGGCAGCAGGGCGCGATCAAGAAGGACAACCCCGACATCGAGAAGGTGTGGGGCACCTTCCCGATCCCCGGCCCGAACGGCCAGCCGGCACCGGCCTTCGCCGGCGGCTCGGACGTCGCGATCTGGGAGGACAGCAAGGTCAAGGACCTGGCCTGGGACTACACCACCATCCTGCTCAACAAGACCAACGCCCAGAAGTTCGCCGACAGCGTGGGCTTCTTCCCGGTCTACCAGGACCTGGTGGGCAGCGAGAAGTATGCCGGTGACAAGATCATGGCCGCCTTCGCGACCACGATGAAGAGCACCAAGCTGACCCCGATGACGCCCAAGTGGGTCGAGGTCAGCCGGAACCGGACGGTCACCCAGGCCATGAACAGCTCGATCATGAAGGGGCAGAAGACGGTCGAACAGGCCACCGCCGATGCCGCCGCCGAGATGGAAAGCATCCTCAACGCGCAGTGACGACGCTGACCAAGGCACCCGAGAGCGCCGCCGGGCGGGCGACCCCGCCCGGCGGCGCCGCCGGCTGGACCACGTGCCGTACCTGCTGCTGCTGCCCTGCGCGCTGGTCATCGGCGTACTGCTGCTCTGGCCGCTCGGTCAGGTCGTGGTGATGTCGCTGTACGACCTGGACAGCGTCCGCCAGGTGCGCGGCGAGCGCGAGTGGCCGTGGGCCGGCCTGGGCAACTACGCCGAGATCCTCGGCGACCCGTTCTTTCGTACGGTGCTGCGCAACACCGTGCTCTTCGCGGCCGCGAACGTGGTCCTCACGATGATCCTGGGGACCCTGGTCGGCCTGCTGCTCAACCGGCTCGGCCGGCGGATGGCGACCTTCGTCGGCAGTTGTGTGATGCTGGCCTGGGCCACCCCGGCGCTGACCGGCGCGATCGTCTGGAAATGGATCTTCGACGACACCAGCGGCCTGGTCACCTGGTTCTTCAACGCGCTGCCCGACGGGCTGTCCGAGGCGCTCTTCGGCCGCGCCAACTGGACCGGCTACGGCTGGTTCAACGATCCGCTGCTCTTCTTCGCCATCCTGACCCTGGTCGTGGTCTGGCACTCGTTCCCGTTCATCGCGGTGAGCGTGCTGGCCGGCCTGAAGAGCGTGCCGAGTGAACTGCACGAGGCGGCCCGGGTCGACGGCGCCGGCCCCTGGAAGGTCTTCTGGTCGATCACCTTCCCGCTGCTGCGGCCGGTCTTCGGCATCCTGGTGGTGCTGTCGACCATCTGGGACTTCAAGGTCTTCACCCAGCAGTACGCGCTGGCCGGCGGCACCCAGGACCGGTCGACGTACATGCTGAGCATCTACTCGTACGCCACGGCCTTCTCGCCCCCGCCCAAGTACGGGCTGGGGTCGGCGGTCGCCGTCATCCTCACGCTGATCCTGCTGGTCGTCACCGGGTTCTACATCCGGGCCCTGCTCAAGCAGGAGGAGTTGTGAAGCGGGCCGTACTGAACGCGACCGGGCTGCTGGTCGCGCTGTTCGCGGTCTTCCCGGTCTTCTGGATGATCTCGACGTCGTTCAAGCCCAACCGGGAGATCTTCTCGTCGACGCCGCAGCCGGTGCCGCGCGAGCCGACGCTGCAGCACTACCGGGAGATCCTCACCGGCAACCTGATCCCGGGCGTCACGTTCACCGACTTCTTCGTCAACAGCCTGCTGGTCGCGGTCGCGACCGTGCTCGTCAGCGGGCTGATCGCCCTGCTGGCCGCGACGGCGGTGGCGCGCTTCCGGTTCCGGCTCCGCACCTCGTTCCTGATCATGCTGCTGGTGGTGCAGATGATCCCGCTGGAGGCGCTGGTCATCCCGCTGTTCTTCATGATCCAGCGGCTCGGGCTCTACAACACCCTGCCGAGCCTGATCCTGACGTACATCGGGTTCTCGCTGCCGTTCGCGGTGTGGATGCTGCGCGGGTTCGTGGCCGCCGTACCGAAGGAACTGGAGGAGGCCGCCGCCATCGACGGGGCCAACCGGACGCAGACCTTCTGGCGCATCCTGCTGCCGCTGGTCGCCCCCGGCCTGGTCGCGACCAGCATCTTCTCGTTCATCGTCGCGTGGAACGAGCTGATCTTCGCGTTGACCTTCATCAACGACCAGAACCGTTACACCCTGCCGGTGGCGATGACGTTCTTCTTCGGCCGCGACGACACCGCCTGGGGATCGGTCATGGCCGCCTCCACGCTGCTCACCCTGCCGGTGATGATCTTCTTCATCGCGGTGCAGCGGAGGATGGTCTCCGGCCTGGTGGCCGGCGCCGTCAAGGGCTGACCCGGCCGGTCGGACCGCGCCGGCCCGTGCGCTCCACGCACGTCCTCACGGGACGAGCCGGGTGTCGACGCCGGCGCGGGCGACGATCTCCTGCAGGGCCGCCACGTGCCCGGCGAAGGCGGCCCGTCCGGCCGGGGTGAGCCGTACGGTGGTCTGCGCCCGCTTGCCGACGAAGGCCTTGCGGATCTGCACGTAGCCGGCCTCCTCCAGGGTGGTCAGCTGCTTGGACAGGGCCGAGTCGGACAGGCCGACGCTGTCGCGGACGTATCTGAACTCGGCCCACTCGGTGGCGCCGAGCAGGCTGACGATCGACAGCCGGGTGGGGGCGTGGATCAGTTCGTCGAAGCGGGGCGCGGTCACCGCAGCCCGCCGACCGGTCGTGAACTCATCACCCGCCGCAGGTAGCGCATCAGCAGCGGACCGCCGATGACCATGGCCAGGGCGACGGCCGCCGCGCCTACCGTCCCCGGTAGCGGCACGCCCAGTGCGTGCACGCCGAACGCGACCCCGAGCCCGACGGCCACCAGGCCGAGCGTCAGGCCGGTGATGGCCAGTCCGCCGCGGGCGCCGATCAGGTTGTTGCGGATCTGGGGGCCGCCGCGCCGCAGGAGCGCGAAGATCAGCGCGGCGAGACCGACGGCGTAGACCACCGAGCCGGTGGCGACCAGCCAGGGGATCTCGCTCTCGATGCTGCCGATGAAGGCGACCAGCAGCACGCCGAGGGTGGCCCAGAACCAGTCGGGGACGACTTTGGTGCCCACCACCTGGTCGCGCCGGTGGCGGACCTCCTGCAGGGCGCGGGCGGCCTCGCCGGCCGGGATCGGGTCGGGTTTCATGGCGGTCTCCCACTTCACCGTCGGGCTAGTGCTTTCCTGCTAGGAAAGTAGCAGCCCACTTTCCTAGTGGGCAAGTCCTTCCTTGGTGGCCGGATACGCGGAGAGGCCCCCGCCGCGAACGCGGCGGGGGCCTCTCGACGTCGTACGGATCAGCGCAGCCAGGGGATGCTGCGGTCGAGCAGACCGCGCTCCTTCAGCTCCTTGCGCAGCGGGATCTCGTCGTCGACGTACCCGTTCCAGTTGATGCCCCAGTAGTTGGCGGTGTGGGTGCCCTCGCCGAGCAGCTGCCGCTGGACCGGGGTGCGGTTCTGGTACCACTCGCCGGCCAGGTCGGGGTGCAGCTCGTCGAGCGGCCGGATCCACCGGTAGGTGTAGCCGACGAAGAGCATCTTGCGGGTGATGTTCGACAGGTTCGTCGACCGCGAGTGCCACTGGCGGCGGTCGAAGATGAACGCGTCACCCGGGTTGGCGGTGATCTCCACGGTCCCCTCCGGGTCCGGGTTGTGCACCGTCAGGTCGGTCGGCCGGGGCAGCGAGTTCCACAGGTGGCTGCCCGGGATGACCTTGGTGGCGCCCCGGCCGTTCTCCGACAGGTCGGAGAGGACGTAGGCGACCTTGAGCGAGAACATGGGCCGCGGCAGGTTCGGGTCCATGGTCTCGGGGTCCGAGTTCTGCCGGTAGCCGTCCTGGTGCCAGCCCCAGTACGGCTTCTCCGGCTCCAGTGCCGGCGGCGTCACGTCGAGGTGGTTGTGGTGGGTGTAGATGTTCCACCCGGCCAGGCCCCACATGTACGGGAAGGCGATCGGGTGGGTGAGGAGCTCGCCGAAGAGCTCGTCGCGCTCCAGGAAGCCCAGCAGGTGCAGCGTGCCGTCCTTGGTGGTGTTGCCGGCCGCCTTCTCCTCCGCGTAGACACGGTCGACAGCCGCCTCGAGCGCGGCGCGGTGATCCTCCGTCAGCACGTTGCGCAGCAGCAGGAAACCCTGCTCGTGGAATTCCTTGCGGTCGACGTCACTGATCGGTTCGTAACCGGTCCGGCCACCGTAATCGAACACGGCGTTCATTCCCTCCGCCTAGCGAAGCCTTTCGGCACAGGCTGCCGATCGTAACCCCAGGGCCGAGCGTCGACATCGGGCCGAATGGCACTGTTTCGCCGGCTCGAACCAATCTCTTACGCGAAGAAACCGTGCGATTACGTAGTGTTGTTGAGTACTGTTGGTGGTTCGGGATAAAGGACCATTTGCCGGATTGTGCGGTGACTGTAGGTCAGTAAGGCTCGCCTGTTTTGACCGGTCAGGAGTCGCCGAAGACCCTGGCGACGATTTTCGGCCGGTCAGGAGTCGCCGAAGACCTCGGCGACGACCTCGCCCGCCCCGGTCGTTCCGTCGATGCGTGACCACTCGCCCTCGTCGGCCGTCCACTCCCGGTCACCGAAGCGCACCCGCTTCACCCCGTGGTCGCCCGCGTGCGACACCAGCCAGTGCGCGTAACGCCAACCGACCCGGCTGTCGGCGGCCGACACCGTCAACCCGAGAAGCTCCGCCGGGCTCGCCGTCTGTACCTCGCCCCAGTCCAGCACCAGGCCGTTGACCAGGCCCGCCGCCGCCGCGTTGCCGCGAACCACCGGCTCCCGGGCGACCGAGCAGGCCACCGCGCCCACGGTGTTGCCCACCAGGGCACTGGCCAGCAACTGCGACTCGTCCTTCCACTGCTCGTACAACTCCGGGAAGGCCGAGCGCTGGACCGCCTGGGCGGCCTCGGTGACCCGCATCTCCTCCCAGCCGCGCACCTTCTTCAGCCCGGCGTAGAACTTCGTCGCCGCGTAACGGGGGTCACGGATCTGTTCCGGAGTGCCCCAGCCCTGGCTCGGCCGCTGCTGGAACAGCCCGATGGAGTCGCGGTCGCCGCCGGCCAGGTTCTCCAGCTTCGACTCCTGGAACGCGGTCGCCAGCGCCACCACGACCGCCTCCTCCGACATGCCCATCGTCACGCCGACCGCCGAGATGGTGGCCGCGTTGGCCATCTGCTCGGGGTTGAGGGTCAGGTTGGTCGCCGCGCCGGCGGGCAACTGGCCGGCCGGCGCGGCGACGGTGCAACTGCGGGCCGGCCGGGGCAGCGGTATGTCGATACCGAAGTCGGTCCTGCCGAGGTACACGCCAAGCCCGGCGACCGCCGCCAGTGCCACGAAACCGCCCACCGCTGCCCGAGTACGCACCGTCACCCCCTGTTGAGTCGTCGCCAAGCGTACGTCCGGTTGTGCGATATACCGCGTCCGGTGAGCGGTATGGCGCTATCCGGGGAGTCCCGCCGGGCGGCCGGGTGGTGCCTCGCAACCCATTCAGGTCTGTGGAAGCCAGGAAGGCGGACGCTTTTCCCGGAAGGCGGCCACCCCCTCGCGCCCCTCTTCGGACAGGAAATAGCCGGTCGACAGTGCGGAAAGTTCCGCAACCTCATTACGGACGGTAGTCGCCTCGCGGCGCCGGAGCAGCTCTTTCGCACCGGCGAGGGCCCGGGGCGCGCCGCGGACCAGGGCCGCGCAGTACTCGCCGACCACCTCGTCGAGAGTGTCCGCCGGCACCGCCGCGGTCACCAGCCCCACCTCGGCGGCCCGTCGCCCGTCGAAGGTCTCACCGGTCAGGTACAACTCGGCGGCCGCGCGCGGCGCCAGCCGGGGCAGCACGGTCGCCGAGATCACCGCCGGGACCACCCCGATCCGCACCTCGGTGAACGCGAACGTCGCCGTGTCCGCGCAGACCGCGATGTCGGCCGCCGCCACCAGCCCCAGGCCGCCCGCCCGTGCCGCGCCACCGACCCGGGCCACCACCGGCTTCGGGCACTCCCACAACGCCGCCAGCACGTCACCCAGCATTCCGGCCGGGACCGTGCCGCTGGCGTACGCGGCGGCGGTCTCCTTCAGGTCGGCGCCGGAGCAGAAGACCGGGCCGGTGTGCGAGAGCACCACCACCCGGACCGTGTCGTCGGCCACGGCCGCGTCGAGCGCCCGGAGCAGTTCGGTCATCAGCGGGGTGGACAGCGCGTTGCGGTTGGGCGGGCTGTCCAGCGTCAGCATCGTCACCCCGGCCCGGGTGGTGACCCGGACGAGGGCGTCGTCGGCAGTAGGCATGCGGGCACACTAGTCGCATGCCAGGCGAACTTCCCGATGGACAACCCGTGCCCGCCGACGGGTCGCTGCCGCCCGCCGCCCTCGCCGCGGTCGGCCGCCAGGGGTTCGGCGTGTACGTGCACGTCCCCTTCTGCGCCAGCCGGTGCGGCTACTGCGACTTCAACACGTACACGGCGCAGGAACTGGGCGGCGGGGTGCGCCGGGAGACGTACGCCGACAGCGTGCTGGCCGAGCTGGACCTCGCCGCCCGGGTGCTCGGCGACAACCCGCCGCCCCGGGTCGACACCGTCTTCGTCGGCGGCGGCACCCCCACCCTGCTGCCCGCCGACGACCTGGCCCGGATCCTGGAGCGGATCGACGCCACCTGGGGCCTCGCGCCGGACGCCGAGGTCACCACCGAGGCCAACCCGGAGTCGGTGACCCCGGAGTCGCTCAAGACGCTGCGGGCCGCCGGCTACACCCGGATCTCGCTGGGCATGCAGTCGGCCGCCCCCGGCGTGCTCGCGGTGCTCGACCGCCGGCACACCGCCGGCCGGGCCACCGCCGCCGCCGCCGAGGCCCGCGACGCCGGCTTCGACCACGTCAACCTCGACCTGATCTACGGCACGCCGGGGGAGAGCGCCGACGACTTCGCCGCGTCGCTGGCGGCCGTGGTGGCCGCCGGGGTCGACCACGTGAGCGCGTACGCGCTGATCGTGGAGGACGGCACCCGGCTGGCCGCCCGGATGGGGCGCGGCGAGCTGCCGTACCCGTCGGACGACGTGGCGGCCGACCGCTACCTGGCCGCCGAGGCCGCCCTCGGCGCGGCCGGGTTCTCCTGGTACGAGGTGTCGAACTGGGCGACGTCGCCGGACGCCCGCTGCCGGCACAACCTGCTCTACTGGACCGGCGGCGACTGGTGGGGGCTCGGACCGGGGGCGCACAGCCACGTCGGCGGGGTGCGCTGGTGGAACGTCAAGCACCCGTCGGCGTACGCGGCCCGGCTGGCCGGCGGTGCCTCGCCCGGTCAGGGACGCGAGGTGCTTTCCGGCACCGACCGGCACACCGAGGACGTGATGTTGCGGCTCCGGCTGGCGACCGGCCTGCCGCTGCCGGTGCTCGACGACGCCGGACGGGTCGCGGCGCGGCGGGCGCTCGCCGACGGGCTGCTGGACGGGGCCGCGTACGACGCCGGTCGGGCGGTGCTGACCCTGCGTGGCCGGCTGCTGGCCGACGCGGTCGTACGCGACCTCCTGCCCTGAGGACGGCCGGCCTCGTCCTGAGGGTAAGGCCGGCACCGAGCGGACGCGGAGGCCGACGGACCCGACTCGACGACGGGCTGGCACGACGACAGGCCCGGCACGCGTGCCGGGCCTGTCGTGGGAGTGCGGGGTTACTTGATCCAGTTCGGCGACATCGGGTACTTGTAGAGCTGCCCCTCGTTGGCCTTCATACCGCCCAGGATCCCGAAGATGATCTGGATCGCGAAGACGACCACGCTCGGGATGAAGAACAGGCACCAGCTCACGAAGAGCAGCAGGAAGGCGATCCCCGACCAGAGCACCTGGAAGTTGAGCGCGGCCAGCGCGTGCGCGCGCACCGCCGGCGACTGCTGGCCCTTGGCCAGGTATGAGATCAACGGGCCGACGAAGCCCAGCGGGCCGAAGCTGATCAGCGCGCCGACCGCGCCGCCGAAGTGGGCGATCAGCGCCCACGTCTTCTCGTCGCTGTTGGCGTAGCCGGCCGGGGCCGGGCCGCCGCCGTAGTAGCCACCACCCTGGGGCGGGTAGCCACCACCCTGCGGGGGGTAGCCGCCACCCTGGGGCGGGTATCCGCCACCGGGCGGCGGGTAGCCCTGGCCGGGTGGCGGGTAGCCGCCCGCGCCGGAACTGGGCGGCGGGTAGCCGCCCGCGCCGGACGAGGGCGGCGGGTAGCCGCCGGCTCCGGAACCCGGCGGCGGGTAGGCGCCGCCGCCGGAGGCGGGAGCGTCGTACTGCGGGTTGTTCTGCTTCGACAGGTCGGGCGCGCCGTGCTGCTGGCCGCCGGCCGGCGGGAAGCCGGGGGAGGGCGCCTCGCCCGGCACTGAGTAGGACCCGGGCGTCAGAGGAGCCGTGGGGTCCGGCGGAACCGAGCCGGGATTGCCGTCTCCCGGAGGGCGAGGTGGTTCAGTCATGAGGCCACGGTAGGGGGCGGCATCAACCAACGCCACACGACACCCTGGCCACTCCCGGCGGGCCGGGCGCCACTTCTGGACCGGCTCGCCGTTGAGCTGTTGTCACGGCGTGGTGACCCGGTGGCGGACAGGCTGGCCGGCGAACTGTGTTCCGGGGTGGAATTCCGGCCGACTGTCTGGAATACGGCTTTCGTACCTGATATCGATCATCGCCTGGCCAGGGTTGGCGTCGTAGACTGGCACTCATCCCGGTCGAGTGCCAGCATGTCGAGGGTCGGCATGGCGGATGTCATGCGTGCGGCACGGCCCGGCGGTCACCCGCCACGCACCGGGGCCGGCACGACCGGGGGCAGGGAGGTGGAGATGGGACTCGACGACCGCAAGCTCGACGTCCTGCGGGCGATTGTCGAGGACTACGTCGCCACGCAGGAGCCGGTCGGCAGCAAGGCGCTGGTCGAGCGGCACCAGCTCGGCGTCTCGCCGGCGACCGTACGCAACGACATGGCGGTGCTGGAGGAAGAGGGCTACATCCGCCAGCCGCACACCAGTGCCGGCCGGGTGCCGACCGACCGGGGCTACCGGCTCTTCGTCGACCGCCTCTCCCGTGTGAAGCCGCTGACCCCGGCCGAGCGGCGGGCCATCGAGCGGTTCCTGGTCGGCGCGGTCGACCTCGACGACGTCGTGCACCGGACCGTACGGCTGCTCGCCCAGCTCACCCGGCAGGTCGCCGTCGTGCAGTACCCGAGCCTGGCCCGTTCGTCGGTCCGCCACCTGGAGTTGGTGCCGATCTCGACCACCCGGCTGATGCTGGTCATGATCGCCGACACCGGCCGGGTCGAGCAGCGGCTGGTCGAGCTGCCCGGTCCGGTGGCCGCCGACGACGTCACCGACCTGCGCCGCCGGGTCAACGAGAAGCTCTGCGGTGAGAAACTCGCCGACACCCCGCCGCTGGTGCAGGCCCTGGTCGAAGAGGTGCCGCAGACCGTACGTCCGGCGATGACGACGCTGTCGACGGTGCTGCTGGAGACCCTCGTCGAGCGGCACGAGGAGCGCATCGCGCTCGCCGGCACCGCCAACCTGACGCGCGGCGGGCTGCTCGACTTCCAGGGGTCGCTGCGGCCGATCCTCGAGGCGCTTGAAGAGGAGGTCATCCTTCTCAAGCTCATCGGCGAGGTCGAGCCCAGCACCCTGCGGGTCCGGATCGGCGACGAGAACGAGATCGACAACCTGCGGGCCGCCTCCGTGGTCAGCACCGGCTACGGCCCGGGAGCCACCATCGTCGGTGGGCTGGGCGTGCTCGGGCCGACCCGGATGGACTACCCCGGCACCATCGCCACGGTGCGCGCCGTGGCACGCTACGTAGGCGACCTGTTGGCGCAGAACTGAGACCGACGCACGGCGGCGGCGCAGACTCGGGCGGCGCGGCAGCACCAGCGATCAGGCCGGCAAACGCGAGACCGATATGAGGACACCAGACGCAGTGGCCAAGGACTACTACGGGATTCTCGGCGTCAGCCGGGAAGCCTCTGACGACGAGATCAAGCGGGCCTACCGGAAACTGGCCCGCCAATACCATCCGGACGTCAACCCGGACCCCGAAGCGCACGAGAAGTTCAAGGACATCAACGCGGCGTACGAGGTCCTCTCCGACGACCGGAAGCGGCAGATCGTCGACCTCGGTGGCGACCCGCTCGCCCCGGGCGGAGGCGGGGCCGGCGGTGGCGCCGGGGCCGGCCCGTTCGTGGGCTTCCAGGACATCATGGACGCCTTCTTCGGCGCGGCCGGCGGCACCCGCGGCCCGCGGCCGCGCACCCGGCCGGGTGCCGACGCCATCCTGCGGCTCGAACTCGACCTGGTGGAGACCGCCTTCGGCGTCGAGGCGCCGATCACCGTCGACACCGCCGTGCTCTGCACCACGTGCAGCGGCGCCGGCACGGCCGCCGGCACCCACCTCGCCACCTGCGAGGCGTGCGGCGGCCGGGGCGAGGTGCAGTCGGTGCAGCGGACCTTCCTCGGCCAGGTCGTCTCGGCCCGGCCCTGCACGGCCTGCCAGGGCTACGGCACCGTCATCCCGCACCCGTGCGGCACGTGTGCCGGCGAGGGCCGGGTCCGCACCCGCCGGTCGCTCACCGTCAAGATCCCGGCGGGGGTCGAGGACGGCATGCGGATCCGGCTGGCCCAGCAGGGCGAGGTCGGCCCCGGTGGCGGCACGCCCGGCGACCTCTACGTCGAGATCCACGAGCGGGTCCACGACGTCTACTCCCGCAAGGGCGACGACCTGCACTGCCGGGTCACCGTCCCGATGACGGCGGCGGCGCTGGGCACCCGGCTGACCATCAAGACGCTGGACAGCGAGGAGCCGGTCGACGTCAAGGCCGGCACCCAGCCCGGTTCGACGATGCGGCTGCGGGCGCGGGGCGTACCGCACCTGCGGGGCACCGGCCGTGGCGATCTCTACGTGCATCTCGACGTACGGACCCCGACCAAGCTCGACGCCGAGCAGGAGCGGATGCTGCGCGACTTCGCCAAGACCCGGGGCGAGGAGGTGGCCGAACTCAGCAAGCAGGGCGGCTTCTTCTCCCGGATGCGCGACGCCTTCAACGGGCACGGCTGACGGTCGCCGGCCGGCCCGGTCCGGCTAGCCTGTCCCCGTGTCCGCGCCGCTGTTCCTCGTCGAGGCCCTGCCCACCACCGACCGGCACACCCTCGGCGGCCCCGAGGGGCATCACGCGGCGACCGTCCAGCGCCTGCGGGTCGGCGAGCCGCTGCTGCTCGCCGACGGCCGGGGCGGCACCGCGTCCGCCGAGGTCGTCGCCGTCGGCCGGGGCACCCTGGACGTGCGGGTCACCGACCGGCGCCACGTCGACCGTCCCGACCCCCGGCTCACCGTCGTGCAGGGCATCGCGAAGGGCGACCGGGGCGAACTCGCCGTACAGGCGATGACCGAGGTCGGCGTCGACACGATCGTGCCCTGGGCGGCGGCCCGCTCGGTGGTCCGGTGGCGCGACGGGCGTGGCGCCCGGGCCCGGGACCGCTGGGCCGTGACCGCCCGCGAGGCGGCCAAGCAGGCCCGCCGCCCGTGGTTGCCGGCGGTCGCCGGCGATCCCGACGAGTCCACCGCGGTGGTGGCCCGGCGGCTCGCGGCCGGCGCGGCGGCGTATGTGCTGCACGAGGAGGCCACCGAGCGCCTGTCGACCGTCGACCTGCCGGCGACGGGGGAGATCACGCTGGTGGTCGGCCCCGAAGGGGGTATCGACCGGGCCGAGGTCGACACGTTCACCGCCGCCGGGGCGGTGCCGGTACGCCTCGGCGAGGCGGTGCTGCGTACGTCGACGGCCGGTGTCGCCGCCCTCGCGGTCCTGGCCACCCGCCTCGGCCGCTGGTGACGCCGGCCTTTCGCGCGGTGGTGACGGCCGCGGCGCCCGGCGCTCCCGTGGCCGGCGGTGCCGGGATCAGAGCCGGGGAAAGATGCCGGGGTCAGAGCCGGGGAAACACGTGCACCGGCTGGTCGTCGGGGCGTAGGTCGAGCCCGGCCGGGCCGACGATCAGGGGGTCGGGGGTGCCGACCGCGTCGCCCGAGTTCCGCAGTTCGTAGGAACACAAGCATGATCGGGTCGGGGTCGATGCTGGTCACGGGCTCGCAGATGCCTCGGACTGGGCCGGCGGATCCGAAAGTGTAGTAACACGACCTGAGATTCACATCTTGTTCTGCCAGTGGTGATGTGGTTTCTTCGTAGTCATGTATCTGCGGTTCACCTCGCGGACCAACGCCGACGGCAGCGTGGTGCGCTACGTCGCGTTGGCACACAACCGGCGCGTGGACGGCAAGATCAAGCCTGATGTGCTTATGAATCTGGGCCGCGTCGACCGGGTCGACGTCGAAGGGCTGCGCCGGCTCGCCGCGTCGATCGACAAGCACTTCGGCGAAGACGGCGCGGGTGCGGAAGCGGGCCTGGCGGCCGGAGCGGGACCTCTCGACGTCGTCGACGCACGGTCGATCGGGTCGACATGGCTGCTCGACGGGTTGTGGCGGCGCCTCGACGTCGGCGCGGCGGTGCGGGCGGCTGCGGACGCGCGTAGGTTCACCACGAACATGGAACGGGTGCTGTTCGCGCTGGTCGCCAACCGAGCTGTGGCGCCGATGAGCAAGCTGTCGGCCGCCGAGTGGGCCGGGCAGGACACGGTCATCCCGGGCCTGACCGGTATGGACGACGACCACGCGTACCGGGCGATGGACCTGCTCATCGACGCCGATACCTGCGGCCGGGTGCAGGAGGCGGTGTTCTTCGCCGTGGCCAACCTGTTCAACCTTGAAGTCGACCTGTTGTTCTTCGACACCACCAGCACCTACTTCGAACGCGACACCGAAGACGACGGCGACGATGCGTTTCGCCGGTTCGGGCACTCCAAGGACCACCGCTCGGATCTGCCGCAGATCGTCATCGGCCTGGCCGTGACCAAGGAAGGCATCCCGGTGCGGTGCTGGTGCTGGCCCGGCAACAGCAATGACCAGGCCGTGCTGGCCGAGGTTCGCGACGACATGCGCGACTGGAAGCTCGGACGCGTGATCACCGTGGTCGACCGCGGGTTCTCCAGCGCGGACAACCTGGCCTACCTGCGCCGCGCCGGCGGGCACTACATCGCCGGGATGCGCATGCGTGACGGCAACCCCCTCGTCGAGCGGGTCCTGGCCCGCCAGGGCCGCTACCAGCAGGTCAAGGACAACCTGCGCGTCAAGGAAGTACGCATCGACGGATCCGACGTGCGGTTCGTCATCTGCCACAACCCCGACCAGGCGATGCGTGACAAGCAGCACCGCGACGACGCGATCGCCCGCGTCGAAGCCGAACTCGAACGCATCCGTGACCAGCGCGAACGCGACGCCAGACGACCCGTCGCAGACAAGGCCCGTAAGAAGAACGAGGCGGCGCACGCCCGCGCCGAGTGCGCCCTGCGCGACCACCCGACCCTGGGCCGGTGGCTCGTCCAGCAGCCCAACGGACGACTGAAGGTCAACAAGGCCAAGGTCAAGGCCGAGGAACGCCTCGATGGCAAGTACCTCATCGCCACCTCCGACCCGCACATCAGCGCCGAGGACGTCGCGCTGGGCTACAAGAACCTCCTCGAGGCCGAGCGCGGGTTCCGCGACCTGAAGTCGCAACTGCTGCTGCGGCCGGTGTTCCACCGCCTCGAGCACCGCATCCGCGCCCACGTCCTCATCTGCTGGCTGGCCCTGCTGCTGATCCGCGTCGCCGAACGCGCCACCGGCCAGACCTGGCGAAACATCAACCGGCAACTCGGACGAATCAGCCAGGTCACCCTCGCCGGGCCCGCCGGCACCGTCGTGCAGACCACCCCGCTGAGACCCGAACACAAGGCCATCTACCAGGCACTTTCCGTCCAGCCGCCGGCCCGGGTCACCGCCTTCGACCCCCAGTAGCCAAGATCAGATCCTGGCAAGAGGGCGTAGACACACGCCTCTTGTTCGACGCACGTCAATCTTCGCTGCTCCACATCCAGATTCCGATGATCGTTGAACTACAAACTGCGGAACCCGGGCGTCGGGGTCCTTGTCGGTGTAGTCGAACCGGGCCAGCACGTGCCGCATCGCCTCGAGCCGGGCGCGTTTCTTGTCGTTGCTCTTGACCACGGTCCACGGCGCGTCGGCGGTGTCGGTCCAGAAGAACATCGCCTCCTTCGCCTCGGTGTAGTCGTCCCACCTGTCCAGCGAGGCGAGGTCCATCGGCGACAGCTTCCACTGGCGGACCGGGTCGACCTGCCGGATCGCGAACCGGGTCCGCTGCTCGTTCTGCGACACCGAGAACCAGAACTTGACCAGCCGGAGGCCGGAGCGTACGAGCATCCGCTCGAACTCGGGCGCCTGCCGCAGGAACTCCAGGTATTCGCGGCGGGTGCAGAAGCCCATCACCCGCTCGACGCCGGCCCGGTTGTACCAGGAGCGGTCGAACAGCACGATCTCGCCGGCCGCCGGCAGGTGCCGGATCCAGCGTTGCAGGTACCACTGGCTGCTTTCCCGCTCGTTCGGCTTGTTGAGCGCGACGACCTGTGCCCCGCGGGGGTTGAGGTGTTCCATGAAGCGTTTGATCGTGCCGCCCTTGCCGGCCGCGTCCCGCCCCTCGAAGAGGATCACCAGTCGCTCGCCCGACTCCTTGATCCACTCCTGGAGTTTGAGCAGTTCGATCTGGAGCCGGCGTTTCGCCTGGTCGTACTCCTCCCGGCCGAGCCGGTGGTCGTACGGGTAGTCCTCGCGCCAGGTGTCGACCGGCCGCCCGTCGGCCCGGAGCAGGACCGGGTCGTCGTCGTGGTCCTCCTCGACCCGGTAGTCGGCCAGCACGTCGAGCAGTTCGCCCGTCTCGTCACCCATGGGCTACGGATACCCATTGGCGGGCCGCCCCATCCGTGCCACGGGGCGCCAGTCGGTGCCCGGCGGCCGGGCGGCCGCGACGGCACCGCCGCGGCCGCCGGACCCGACGGGGCCGGAGCATCAGAAGTTGCTCAGCACCGAGATGAACACCTTGTCGATGGTGTCCGGATCACGGGCGTCGTACGCGGCCGCGCGGGACGCCTTCGAGATCTTCTCCAGCACCCCGAGGTCGGACTTGTCGCCGAACGCGATCGAGAAGATCCGTACCGACTGTTCCCGGCCGGTCGCGTCGAGGTCGCGCAGCAACTGGTCGAGGTCGTTGTCGCGCGGGTATTCGTTGCGGCCGTCGGTGAGCACCACCACCGCGTTGATCCGGTCGGTGCTGAAGCGTTCCAGCATGTGGTCGTGCGCGTCCCGGATGGTGCTGTAGAGCCCGGTGCCGCCCTCCGGGCGCAGCGCGCCGATCGCGGAGGTCAGCTTCGCCTTGCTGTCGCCGATGCGGGACAACGGCACCCGTTCGGTGTAGGGCTTCGTCGCGCCGCGGGCCGGTGTCGAGAACGTCCAGAGGGCCACCTCGTCCTCCGGGTGCAGCAGGTCCAGCGCCTGGATCGCGGCCTGCTTGGCCGCCTCCATCTTGGTCTTGCCGGAACCGGTGTGCTCCTCCATCGAACCGGAGACGTCGAGGACCAGCATGACCTGGGCCTTCTTGCGCAGGGTGTCCCAGCCGTCGAGGATCTTCGCCAGGATCTCCGGCCCGGGGGAGCTGATCGTCGACGGGGCGGTGCCGGCGGGCGCGCCCACCGACCGGGCCCGGGCCTCGTCGAGGTGGCCGTCCTTGTCGCGGAAGCCCAGCTCGACGAAGCGGCGCTGCTGATTCTCGTGCTGCAGGTACGACAGGAAGTCGGCGGCCGCCGCCCGCTGGTCGTCGCTGGCCGACGGCAGCGTCACGTACGGGTGGTCGAGCATCAGCATGCCGTCGGCGGGGTGCACCGCGACCAGCGGCACCTGCGGCTTGCGCCCCTTGCCGAACAGTGCCCGGTCACCCAGCGGGTTGCCCTCGTTGTAGAGGTGGACCAGCTGCTCCTGGAGCACCACGGCGCTGACGTACGACATCGCCCGCCCCTGCGCGTCGACCTCGGCGAGGTTGGCGAGGAACTTCATCGACTCGTCGGCGTAGTGCAGCACGCCGCTCTCGACGCTGCGGACGAAGTCCATCACCTTCGGGTCGGTGATGTCGGCGGCGACCAGGTCGCTCGACCGCCCGGTGGCGGCGTAGTAGGTGGTGACGGTGGCGGCCAGGCCGGAGGTGGACAGGTGCGGGTTGTCCTTGCCGAAGGCGAACCGGCCCCACTCGGGGCGCCCCCGGGAACCCCATCCGTCGGGGTCGGAGGACAGGGCGAGCACGTCGGACCAGCCGATCTTCGCGTTGGGCCAGCCGAGCGCCTCGGCCATCGGCTTCGGCATCGCCAGCACCACCGGGCTCTGTGCCACCGGTGGCCGGTCGCCCTCGATGCGTACCGGGTTGTCGGTGGCCGCGCCACGCTGTTCGAGCAGGTCGAGCCAGAGCGACGAACTCGGGCTCCAGACCTGGGGGACCGGGGCGCCGTCGCGCTCCGGGACCCAGCCGCTCGCGATCGCGTCCATCGCCGCGCCCGACGTGGTCTTGTGGACGCTGACCACGGCGCACCGCCCGTCGAAGGTGCGGCCGGCCCGGTTGTAGCTGTCGGCCAGCTCGGCCATCAGGTCGCCCTTCTCCAGCGACGCGTTGACCTCGATCGGGACGCAGTCCCCGCGGGCCGCCCGGTCGCTGCCGGAGCCCTCCGTCCCGTCGGGGCGTAACACCAGGTAGGTGCCGACGACCGCGACCAGACCGACGACGACGGCGACGATCAGGGGAAGCCGGCGGTTGCCGCCGGCGGCGGGGTAGGTCATGGGGGGACCTCCAGATGGCGGGCGGCCGGTCCGGAGGTTCGTCGGGCACGGTGTCCGGGCGGCCGGTACGTGGTGCCGCCCGAGTTTATGCGGATCGTTCAAGGGGCCGGCGGTGCCGGGCATCGCCGGTCGACGATCCGTCGGGCCCGGAGGCCGGTGTGGACCGGGCGTGGCCGTCCCCGTCGGAGGGTCGGCGGTCCGGTGTCCACGCGCAGCGCCGCCCCGTCCGCGTTGGCGGGCGGGGCGGCGCCGGTGGGCGGCGACGCGGCCGGTCGTCGGCTGCGGGGGTCGACCGGCTATAGGCTGGCCGCCGCCGAGGCGATCTGCGCCGCGAAGGTGCTGACCTCGGTGTAGACGCCGGGGTAGTTCGGGCGGGCGCAGCCCCGGCCGTAGCTGACGATGCCGACCTGGATCCAGGCGCCGGCCGCGTCCGGGCGGAACATCGGGCCGCCGGAGTCGCCCTGGCAGGTGTCGATGCCGCCGCCGGTGTAGCCGGCGCAGATCTCCTCGGCCACGACCATGCTCGGGTACGACGTCCGGCAGGTGCTGTCCGGCACGAACGGCACCTGGGCCTTCAGCAGGTAGCGCTGCTGCGGGCCACCCTCGTAGGGCGCGCCCCAGCCGGCGACGGTGAAGGTGCCGTTGTTGTAGGCGGTGGTGGTCGCGATCGGCAGCGTCGCCAGGCCGGTGACCGGGCTCTGCAGCTTGATCAGCGCCCAGTCCTTGCCGACGCCGTTGTAGTTGGGGGCCCGGTAGACGTACGACGACCGCCGGGTGATCCGGCTGGTCGACTGGAGGTCGACGACGCCGAGGGTGGCGGTGATGCTGGTGTTGGCCCCGGTCCGTCCGACACAGTGGGCGGCGGTCAGGACGATCTGCGGGGTGTAGAGCGACCCGCCGCAGCCCATCGACAGCCGCACCATGAAGGGGAACTCGCCCTGGGCGGCGCGGGTGCCGCCGACGACGAGCGGGGTGACGTCACCGGCGGTGGCCGGTGCGGCGGAGGCGGGGACCGCGCCGGCGAAGGTGAACGCGGTCAGGGCGGCGGCGACGGCGCCGACGAGTCTGTGCCAACGAACCATGGAAGTCCTCCCGGCCATGGTGGCGGTGTGCCGGCGGCACCCCGCGGATCAGGTAACCGGGAGCCTACGAATACATATTGACGTTAAGCAATGTGTTGGTTCATCCCGGCTGACTCATAACGCCGGTGTGTCGTCACCGGCTCAGCTGCGTAGGTAGGACGCGCCGTTGAGGTCGACGATCGTGCCCGACGCCCACTCCGCGCCCGGGGAGGCCAGCCAGAACACCGCCTCGGCGATCTCCTCCGGCCGGGCCACCCGGCCGAACGGGCTCTGCGCGCGGATCTCGTCGCCGCGCGGCGGCTTCAGGTGCTCGTTGGTCATGTCGGTCGCCACGAACCCGGGCGCCACCGTGGCCACCGCGATGCCGTACGGGGCGAGGGCCACCGCGAGCGACTGGCCGAGCGCGTTCAGCCCCGCCTTGCTGGCGCCGTACGCCGGCTGCCCCGGCTCGCCGCGGAACGCCCCGCGCGAGGAGACGTTGACGATCCGCCCGCCGCGTTCGCGCATGTGCCGGGCCGCGCACCAGATCGCGTTGGCGGCGCCGACCAGGTTGGTGTCCAGGGTCCGCCGCCACTCGTGCTGCCACTGCTCGTAGCTGGTGTCGAAGATGCCGTGTGGGGTGTAGACACCGGCGTTGTTGACCAGCACGTCGAGCCCGCCGAGCTGTTCCGCCGCGCCGTCGACGGCGGCGCGCACCTGCTCGGGGTCGGCCAGGTCGGCGCGTACGACGATGTGGCCGGCGCCGGGCAGCGACGCGACCAGTTCCCCGGCGAGGTCCGCGGAATCGCGGTGGTGCACGGCGACCCGGTCGCCGTGCTGCGCGAACAGCGTCGCGACCGCCCGTCCGATGCCCCTGGAAGCCCCGGTGACCAGCACCGCCCGTCCCGTCATGCCGAGCATCATGCCGTACGCCGTGCCGCGGCGGCGGGGGCGGCCCGGCGCGCCTACCATGCGGAACGTGAACAACGACTGCCTCTTCTGCCGCATCGTCGCCGGCGACATCCCCGCCACCGTCGTCCGCGAGACCGAACACACCCTCGCCTTCCGCGACATCAACCCGCAGGCGCCGGTACACGTGCTGGTGATCCCCAAGGAGCACTACAGCGACGTGGTCGCCCTCGCCGAGGGCGACCCCACCCTCGCCGCCGAGGTGCTGGCCACGGCCGCCGTCGTGGCCGAGACCGAGGGCCTGCTCACCGGCGGGTTCCGCACCATCTTCAACACCGGCGGGTACGGCGGCCAGGAGGTCTTCCACGTTCACGCGCACCTGCTCGGCGGCACACCGCTGGGCCCGATGGTGGCCCGGTAGGCGCGCGGTGGCGGGCGTGAACCAGCGGCTGGAACGGCTGGTCCGGCGTACCCAGGCGCAGGCGCGGGTGCCGGCGCTCTCGGTGGCGCTGCACCGTGCCGACCGTCCGTTGTGGACCTGCACGGTCGGCGGCACGGGCAACGAGAACCCGCTCGGCCCGGACACCGTCTTCCGGATCGGCTCGGTCACCAAGACGCTGACGGCGGTCCTGGTCATGCAGTGCCGCGACGACGGGCTGCTCGACCTCGACGACCCGATCGGCCGGCACCTCGACGTGCCCGCGCACGGCACGGCGACCGTACGCCGGCTGCTTTCGCACACCGCCGGCCTGCAACGCGAGCCGTACGGCGACATCTGGGACACGCTGCGCTCGCCCGACGTACCCGAGCTGCTGGCCGACCTGGCGCGGATCGACCGGGCGCTGCCCCCGGCCCGCCGTTTCCACTACTCCAACCTCGGCCTGGCGCTGCTCGGGCACGCCGTCGCCCGGCTGCGTGGCGGCACCTGGGCCGAGGTGCTCGCCGACCGGGTGCTGCGGCCGCTGGAGCTGTCGTCGACCACGGTGTATCCCGGCCCGGGGGCGGCGACCGGGTTCCTGGTCGACGCCTATTCCGACCACGCCCGACCGGAACCGCGCCTCGACCTCGGCGCGCTCGGCCCGGCCGCGCAGTTGTGGAGCACCGCGACGGACATGGCCCGCTGGGCGGCGTTCCTCGCCGACCCGGCCGTGGTCGACCCGTCCGGTGCGGTGCTGGCCCCGGCCACCCTCGACGAGATGCGCTGGCCGCTGACCACCACCGACGAGGCGTCCTGGCAGGCCGGCTTCGGGCTCGGGCTGATCCTGCTTCCGCAGCGGCCGGCGGAGCCGGTGCCCGGCGAGCGGATCGTGCACGTCGGGCACGACGGGGCGATGCCCGGCTTCCTGTCGTCGGTCTACGGGCGGCGGGGCGGCGGCGCGACGCCGAAGGCGATGGGCTGCGCGGTGCTCGCTTCCTCGGGCACCGCCGACGAGATCAACGAACTGTCGCACCGGCTGCTGGCCGCGGCGGTCGAGGACGACCCCGCCGAGGTGACCGCCTGGGTGCCGGGGGAGGCGCCGCCACCGGCCTACCGGTCGGTGCTGGGGCCCTGGTGGGGCGAGGGGTTCCCGTTCGTGTTCTTCTGGCGCGACGGCGCGCTGCGGGCCCGGGCCGCCGACGCGCCGGCCGGTGCGCCGCCGGCGGTGTTCGCGCCGCTGCCGGACCGGCCGGACGTGCTGCGTACGGTGTCCGGGCGGGAGACCGGTGAGCTGTTGCGGCTGACCCGGGACGGGGCCGGGCGGGTGGTCCGGATGCACTGGGCGACCTACCGGTTCACCCGGACGCAGGAGACGTTCGACGGGGTCACGACGTACGAGCTCTGAGTGTTTCGTACTGTTTCGTCCGGTGCTGGTGGGTGACCGCCCACCACCACCGGCGGGTCGGCGGTACGGGCGAAAATGGCCCGGGTCATCCCGCCGCGGAACCGATACGATGGCAGGACGGTTCGTAAACACCGCAGGTGCGGTGCGGTAAGAACCAGTGCGCCGCCCATGCGGCGTGAGGAACGACAGTGCGCCGCCCGCGCGGCGCCGAGACCGAGAGCAGGTGGCGCAGGGCCCGCGGCCCGACCTATGTCCGGCACCCCATCTCCCGGGCCGGCCCGGGTGCAGACCAGGATCACGGTTCCTGACTCGCAGATTATGGTCAACCTGCTGGGTGCAGGTGACGAGATCCTGCGCCTCATCGAACGGTCCGTCGCGAGCGACGTCCACGTGCGCGGCAACGAGATCACCATCACCGGCGCCGTCGCGGACAACGCGGTCGCCGAGCGGCTCTTCGCCGAGCTGCTCGAGCTGATCCAGAAGGGCGAGACACTGACCACCGACGCCGTCCGCCGCACCGTGGGCATGCTCGAGCAGGGTGGTGAGGAGCGTCCCGCCGACGTCCTCACGCTCAACATCCTCTCCCGGCGCGGGCGCACCATCCGCCCCAAGACGCTCGGCCAGAAGCGCTACGTCGACTCGATCGACGGGCACACCATCGTCTTCGGCATCGGGCCCGCCGGCACCGGCAAGACCTACCTGGCGATGGCCAAGGCGGTCCAGGCGTTGCAGGCCAAGCAGGTCAACCGGATCATCCTGACCCGGCCGGCGGTCGAGGCCGGTGAGCGGCTGGGCTTCCTGCCCGGCACCCTCTTCGAGAAGATCGACCCCTACCTGCGTCCGCTCTACGACGCGCTGCACGACATGCTCGACCCCGACTCGATCCCGAAGCTGATGGCGGCGGGCACGATCGAGGTCGCCCCGCTGGCCTACATGCGCGGCCGCACCCTCAACGACGCGTTCATCATCCTCGACGAGGCGCAGAACACCACGCCCGAGCAGATGAAGATGTTCCTCACCCGGCTCGGGTTCGGCTCGAAGATCGTCGTCACCGGCGACATCACCCAGGTCGACCTGCCCGGCGGCACGACCAGCGGCCTGCGGGTCGTGCGGGACATCCTCCAGGGCGTCGATGACGTGCACTTCGCCCAGCTCAGCAGCGGCGACGTGGTGCGGCACCGGCTGGTCAGCGACATCGTCGACGCGTACGCCCGCTACGACGCCGACCGCGAGGCCCAGCAGCAGGGCCAGGGTGTCCACGCCGTACCCGGCCGCGCCGCGCGCGCCGGCCGGCGCCGCTAGCCGTCAACCAGGGGAAACAGTGTCCATCGAAATAGCCAACGAGTCCGGTGTCGGGGTCGACACCGACGCCGTGCTCGCCGTCGCCCGCCACGCCCTCGAGGAGATGGGGGTCAACCCGCTCGCCGAACTCTCGGTCCTGCTCGTCGACATCGACTACATGACCGAGCTCAACCACCGTTGGATGGACGGCGACGGACCCACCGACGTGCTCGCGTTCCCCATGGACGAGGGCAGCGTCGACCACGGCCCGGGCGAGGTCGCCGGCGGTGAGCCGGCGCTGCTCGGCGACATCGTGCTCTGCCCGGAGGTGGCGGCGAAGCAGGCCGTCACCGCCGGCCACTCCGCCGCCGACGAGCTGCACCTGCTCACCGTGCACGGCGTCCTGCACCTGCTCGGCTACGACCACGCCGAGCCGGAGGAGGAGCGGGAGATGTTCGAGTTGCAGGCCCGCCTCCTGTCGAGCTGGCGGGCGACCCGGGCCCAGTGATGCCGCCCCTCCTAGCCGCCACCGGCTCCGCGGCCAACCTCCCCGACCTGCAACTGCTGGTCTTCGCCGCGGGGCTGGTCGTCCTGGCCGGGCTGTTCGCGATGACCGAGGCCGCGCTGGCCGCGATCTCGCCGGCCCGGGCGGCCGAGCTGGCCCGGGAGGGGGTACGCGGCGCGCAGACGCTGCACGTCGTCGCCACCGGCGTCGTACGGCACCTCAACCTGTTGCTGCTGCTGCGGCTGCTGTGCGAGCTGACCGCGACCACCCTGGTCGCCCTGGTCGCCGTCGACACGTTCGGTGCAGGCTGGACCGCCGCGCTGGTCACCGCCGGCGCGATGACCGTGGTGAGCTTCGTCGTCGTCGGGGTCGGACCGCGCACCCTGGGCCGCCAGCACGCGTACGCCGTCGGTCGGGCCACCGCCCCGCTGGTGCGCTGGCTCGGCCGGGCACTCAACCCGCTCGCGTCGCTGCTGATCGTCATCGGCAACGCCGTCACCCCGGGCCGCGGCTTCCGTGACGGCCCGTTCGCCACCCAGGTCGAGCTGCGTGAACTGCTCGACCTGGCGGAGCAGCGCGGCGTCGTCGAGCACGGCGAACGGCAGATGATCCGGTCGGTGATCGCGCTCGGCGACACCATCGCCCGCGAGGTCATGGTGCCCCGCACCGAGATGGTCTGGATCGAGTCGACCAAGACCTCCCGCCAGGCGCTGATGCTGTTCCTGCGCTCCGGCTTCTCCCGGATCCCGGTGATCGGCGAGAGCGTCGACGACGTGCTCGGCCTGCTCTACCTCAAGGACGTGGTGCGGGCCCAGGGTGGCGGCGACCCGCGCAGCCAGCAGGTGCCGGTCGCCGAGCTGATGCGTCCGGCGACCTTCGTGCCCGAGTCGAAGCCGGTCGACGACCTGCTCTCGGAGATGCAGGCGGCCCGTAACCACCTGGTGATCGTCGTGGACGAGTACGGCGGCACCGGCGGCCTGGTCACCATCGAGGACATCCTCGAGGAGATCGTCGGCGAGATCACCGACGAGTACGACGTCGAACGCCCGCCGGTCGAGCGCCTGGACGGCGGCTCCGTACGGGTCACCGCCCGGCTGCCGGTCGAGGACCTCGGGGAGCTGTTCGGCGTCGACCTGCCCGCCGACGAGGTCGAGACGGTCGGTGGCCTGCTCGCCCAGGCGCTCGGCCGGGTGCCGATCCCCGGAGCGCGGGCGCGGATCGGCGGGCTGGTGCTGGTCGCCGAGGGCACCACCGGCCGCCGCAACCGCATCGAGACGCTGCTCGTCTCGCCCGACGAGGCCGAATCGCGACCCGCCGAGGGCGGCGCGACCCCGAAGTCGCGTGGATCCCACGACACACCCCAGGAGAGGCAACCCGCAGATGCCTGAGTCACCCACCGCCGCCGCCATTCCCGGCGGTCAGAGCGGCGCCGTCGAGCTGGGCGCCGAGGACGCCAAGCTGGTCACCCTCGCCCGTAGCGCGCGGGCCCGGACCGGCGGGCTCGAAGGCGCCGCGGTACGCGACCAGGACGGCCGGACGTACGCGGCCACCAACGTCTCGCTGCCCTCGCTGACGCTGACCGCTCTCCAACTGGCCGTCGCGTCCGCCGCCTCGGCCGGCGCCAGCCGGCTGGAGGCCGCCGCCGTGGTGACCGAGGCCTCCACCCTGGACGGTTCCGGGCACGCGGCAGTGCGTGACCTGGCCACCGACGCCCCGATCCACGTCGCCGCACCGGACGGCACACTGCTCGGCACGGTGGTCGAGTGAGCGGTCGTACCAGCGGTCCGGCCCGGCCCGCCGACCGGGGCGGCCAGGCCGGCCGGGGCCGGTCCGGCGAGATCCGGGGCCGGCGTCCCGAGGACACCTACCGGGCCGGGTTCGCCTGCTTCGTCGGGCGCCCCAACGCCGGCAAGTCCACCCTGACGAACGCGATCATCGGCCAGAAGATCGCCATCACCTCCAGCAAGCCGCAGACCACCCGGCACGTCATCCGGGGCGTGCTGCACCGGCCCGACGCGCAGCTCGTCCTCGTCGACACCCCCGGCCTGCACCGGCCGCGCACCCTGCTCGGCGAGCGGCTCAACGACCTGGTCCGGCAGACCTGGAGCGAGGTCGACGTGATCGGCCTCTGCGTGCCGGCCGACGAGCCGGTGGGCCGGGGCGACCGGTTCATCACCGGCGAGATCGCCGAGCTCAAGGCGACCGTGATCGCCGTGGTCACCAAGACCGACCTGGTCGACCGCAAGCGGCTCGCCGAGCAGCTGGTCGCGGTCAGCGAGATGGGCGACTTCGCCGAGGTGGTGCCGGTCAGCGCCGTCTCCGGCCACCAGGTCGACACGCTGGTCGACGTGATGACCAACTACCTGCCGCCGTCGCCGCAGCTCTATCCCGACGACATGCTCACCGACGAGCCGGAGCAGGTGCTGATCGCGGAGCTGGTCCGCGAGGCCGCGCTGGAGGGCGTACGCGACGAACTGCCGCACTCGATCGCCGTCGTCGTCGAGGAGATGATCGAAGAGGGCCCGGTCCTCAAGATCTACGCCGACGTCTACGTCGAGCGGCCCAGCCAGAAGGCGATCGTGATCGGGGCCCGGGCCAGCCGGCTCAAGGACGTCGGCACCCGGGCGCGGGCCGAGATCGAGGCGCTGCTCGACCGCCGGGTCTACCTCGACCTGCACGTCCGGGTCGCCAAGGACTGGCAGCGCGACCCGAAGCAGTTGCGCCGGCTGGGGTTCTGAGGCTGGTGCGGCGGATCCTCGTCACCGGCGCGGGCGGCCGGATCGGCAACTACCTGCGCGAGCGGCTGCCCCGCCCGGATCGGGCACTGCGCCTGCTCGACGTCGGTCCGCAGACCCCGCCGGCCCCCGGTGAGCCGGTCGAGGTGCTGCGCGCCGACCTGACCGACGCAGGCGCGGTCGCCGCCGCGTGCGCCGGGGTCGACGCGGTCGTACATCTCGCCGCGCTGCGCGGCGAGGACACCTGGGAGAACATCCTGCGGGTCAACGTCGACGGGACCCGTACCCTGCTGGAGGCCGCCCGGGTCGCCGGGGTGCCGCGGGTCGTGCTGGCCTCGTCGATCCACGCCGCGGGGTTCTACCGCCGTGCCCGAGCCGTCCGGGGTGCCGGCTCCGGCCGGGCCGGACGGCGTCCCGTCGGGGTCGGTGCCGCGCCCGGACAGCTACTACGGCTGGAGCAAGGCGGCCGCCGAGTCGCTGGGCAGCCTCTACGCCGACCGGTTCGGGATGACCGTATTCGCGCTGCGGATCGGCGCCTGCACCGCGACGCCGGCGGCCTGGAACCGCGACGCGTGGCTGTCGCCCGACGACTGCGCCCGGCTCGTCGACGCCTGCCTGACCACCGACGCCACCGGCTTCCGGGTGCTGTGGGGGGTCAGCCGCAACCGGGACCGCTGGTGGTCGCTCGCCGAGGGCGCCGAGATCGGATACGACCCGGTCGACGACGCGGAGGCGCACACCGCCGGTATGACGCCGATGGACGACGCGCACGCGCCGACCGTCGGCCTGCTCGGCGGCACCTTCTGCACGCTGCCGCTCGGCAAGCCACGCTGACCGGGCGGACCCGGTCAAACCGGGCTCAACGTGCATCGGTAGGGTTGGATGGGTTCCGGGGTGGGTAGGTAGCCCACCGCCCCGCCGCCCACGCCGAGATTCGAGCTGATGCGAAACCGGTACCTCGACTTCCTGCGTTTCCTGGCCATCGTCCGCGTCGTCGTCTACCACAGCACGGGGTGGGCGTTCCTCACCGTGGTCTTTCCCGCGATGTCGGTGATGTTCGCGCTCGCCGGCTCGCTGATGGCCGCCTCGCTCGACCGCTCGGGTACGGCCGCCGTCGGCCGCCGGCTGCGCCGGCTGCTGCCGTCCCTGTGGCTGCTCGCCGCCCTCTTCGTGCCGGCGATGCTGCTGACCGGGCTGGCGGTCGACTGGCGGCTGATCCTGTGGGCCGCGCCGCTGTCCGACCCGCCGAGCAACGGATGGGGAGCCCAGGCGCTCAGCGCCGTCTGGTACCTGCGCGACCTGCTCTGGTTCGTCATCGTCTCGCCGCTGGCGCTGCGGCTCTTCCGCCGCTTCCCGCTGCCCACCCTGCTCGCGCCGTACGTCCTGCTCGTCGTCGACACGTTCGGGCTGCTGCCGCCGGACAACCTGGTGCTGCGGGACTTCGGGCTCTACTTCGGGGCGTGGCTGCTCGGGTTCGCCCACCACGACGGCCTGCTGCGCCGACTGTCCCGCCGGCTGCTCGTCGGGCTGTCGACCGTACTCGTCTCGACCGGTCTGGTCTGGGCCCTGACGCACCCGGGGCCGCGCGGCATCGACCTCAACGACATCCGGCTCGCCAACGGGCTCGTCTCGGCCGGGGTCATCCTCGTGGTGCTCGGCCTGGCGCCCGCCGCGGCGGCCTGGGTCGACCGGTTCACGCCGGTGAGCCGGGCGGTGACCGTGCTCAACCGCCGGGCGCTGACCATCTACCTGTGGCACCTGCCGGTGATCATCGGCCTCAACGGGGTCGCCGCCGTCACCGGCTGGCAGATCCTGCGCTCCGGCGGCGGGGCCGGGGGAGTGGCGTTCCGCATCGCCCTGGTCGCCGCCCTGACGGCGGTCGCCGTGGCGCTCTTCGGCTGGGTGGAGGACATCGCCGCCCGGCGCCGGCCGGTGCTGCTGCCGGACGGGCGCCCACCCGCCGAGCCGCGACCGGCGGCGGACGTCGGCCCGGTCGCCGACGTCGTCGCGGGGGCCACCACGCGTGGCGTCACCGAATCCATCGCGACCCGCCGGTGAGAAGGGCGGGGGTGACCGTGCCCGGCACGGCCGCCCCCGCCGAGGGTCAGGCCGGCTTGACGGTGATGTCGCCGCTGCCGGTCTTCAGGTCGAAGTGGGTGGCGGCCTGCGGGTCGTTGACGACCTCGATGGTGGCCTTGCCCGAGCCGGTGTCGGTGGTCACCCGGTACGAGCCGGCCGGGGTGGTCACCGTCACGTTCGCGCTCTGGGCATGCGCGCGTACGCCGACCTGCTGGACCAGGGTCAGCGCGACGTCGCCGGAGTTGCCCTCGACCGACACCGGACCGGCGCCCAGCCCGGTGCCGGTGACCGAGCCGGAACCGGCCTTCGCGGTGAACGCCGCGCCGGGGTCGCTCACCTTGATGTCGCCGGAGCCGGTCTCGACCTTGACCGAACCGGTCGCCCCGGTGACGGTGATCGACCCCGACCCCACCTTGAGGTCGACCTCGGCCACCCCGGTCAGGTCGACGTTGCCCGAGCCGTTCTCGCCCCGCACGGACACCCCTTCCGGCGCGTCGATCTCGTACGAGGCGCTGCACCACTGCCCGCAGCCGGTCTCGATCCGCAGGGTGGTGCCCTCGATCCGGTAGGTCCGGTCGGGTTCGCTGCCCCGGTACTGCACCGTCCGGTCGATCTCCACGTCGGAGCGCGCGGAGGTGCGTACGGTCACGTTGCCGGAGCCGGACACCACGACGATCTCGGTGACCCGTACCTCCTCGGTGTTGGTGAAGTCGAGCCGGCGCTCCGACACGCTTCCACAGCCGGCGATGGCGAAGAGGGCCACCGCGCCGGCGACAGCCACTACGTTGCGGGAGAGACGCATGCCTGCACGGTAGGGGAAGAGATCCACCGGCGTCGTCCGGTCCCCCCTCCGCCGCGTCCGGGTGTCGCGAAGTCGCCACGGGCGACCCGGCACCCCGGCGGCGGCCGGCCCACCGGCCGGCGGCGACAATGGGCGGGTGGCCGGCTACCGCAGACAGCTCTACCGCGACGACGCGGTGGTGCTGCGCGTGCAGAAACTCGGCGAGTCCGACCGCATCATCACCCTGCTGACCCGCCGGCACGGCCGGCTGCGCGCGGTCGCCCGGGGCGTACGCCGCACCACGTCCCGCTTCGGCGCCCGGCTGGAGCCGTTCGGCCACGTCGACCTGCAACTCGCCGGCAACCCCGACGGCCAGGGCAGCGGGCTGCACACCATCAGCCAGGTCGAGGGGATCGACCTGTTCGGGAAGCGGTTCCTCGCCGACTACCCGCGCTACACCACGGCCAGCGCCATCGCCGAGACCGCCGAACGGCTCACCCCGGTCGAGCGCGAGCCCGCGCTGCGACTCTTCCTGCTCACCCTCGGGGCGGTACGGGCGCTCGCCGACGGTACGCACGACAGCACCCTCGTCCTCGACGCCTACCTGCTGCGCGGCATGGCACTCGCCGGCTGGGCGCCGGCCCTGCGCGCCTGCGCGGTCTGCGGCACCCCCGGGCAGCACCGGGCGTTCTCCGTACCGGCCGGGGGTGCGGTCTGCCCGGACTGCCGGCCGCCCGGCTCGGCGCATCCGGCGCCGGCCACCTTCGACCTGATGTCGGCCCTGGCCACCGGCGACTGGCGGGTCGCCGACGCCACCGAGACCGCCGTACGGCGGGAGTGCAGCGGCCTGGTCGCGGCGCACCTGCAGTGGCATCTGGAGCGCGGGTTACGCTCGCTGCCGCTGGTTGATCGGGACTCAGGGGTCGGGCGGGCGCGGCTCACGCGGCCACCGTCGGAAGCGGGGAGTGATGGTTAGGACGTCCAGTCGCCAGGGGCCGGCCAAGGCACCCACCCCGCACGTCTCCGGTGCCCGGCCGCCGGTGCTGCCGAAGGAGGCGCTGCCCCGGCACGTCGCGGTCGTCATGGACGGCAACGGCCGCTGGGCCAAGGAACGCGGCCTGCCCCGCACCAAGGGCCACGAGCAGGGCGAGTACTCGCTGTTCGACACCGTCGAGGGCGCCATCGAGTTGGGCATCCCCTACCTGTCGGCGTACGCGTTCTCGACCGAGAACTGGCGGCGCTCACCCGACGAGGTGCGCTTCCTGATGGGCTTCAACCGCGACGTGATCCGCCGCCGCCGCGACCAGCTCGTCGACCTCGGCGTCCGGGTGGTCTGGTCGGGGCGGGCCGGGCGGCTGTGGAAGAGCGTGATCTCCGAGCTGCGCACCGCCGAGGAGATGTCGCGGCACAACTCGACGCTGACGCTGCAGTTCTGCGTCAACTACGGCGGGCAGGCCGAGATCGCCGACGCGGCCGCCGCCATCGCCCGGGACGTGGCCGACGGCCGGCTCGACCCGGCGAAGGTCACCGAGAAGACGGTGGCCCGCTACCTCTACCACCCCGAGATTCCCGAGGTCGACCTCTTCCTGCGGCCGTCCGGCGAGCAGCGGACGTCGAACTTCATGCTCTGGCAGTCGGCGTACGCCGAACTGGTCTTCCTCGACACGCTCTGGCCCGATTTCGACCGGCGCCACTTCTGGTACGCCTGCGAGCTGTACGCCCGGCGGGACCGCCGGTTCGGCGGCGCGCTGCCCAACCCGGTCGCGCCGGGCAGCACCGCCTAGCCGGCAGCCGGCTAGGCGGTCCCGGCCGGTTCGGCGCTGCCGGATGGTGCGGGCCGACGGGGTGACGGCGGTGACGCGGGCGGGAGGTCGCCGGCCAGTCGGGCCACCACCGCGTCGACGTCGCCGAGATCGGCGAAGACCAGGTGCGCGCCGGCCGCCGCCAGCTCGTCGGTGCCGGTGTCGCCGGTCGCCACCCCGATCGCGGTCACCCCGACCGCCAGCGCCGCCTCGACGTCGTGCACCGTGTCACCGACGACGACGATGTCCGACGGCGCGAAGGGGCCGTACTTCGCCTCGGCCAGCCGGCGGCTGCGGGCGACCAGTTCGGCGCGTACCGGGTCGTCCATGCCGTAGCCGCCGACCGTCACGTCGAACGGGCCGTCCAGCCCGAACGCGGCGACCTTGGCCAGGGCCACCGCCGGGATGTTTCCGGTGACCAGCGTCTGCGTCACGTGCGGCCGGTCGGCGAGCGCGGCGAGCACCTCGGGTACCCCGGGCAGCACCCGCCCCGAGGCGGCGATCAGGTGCCGGCGGGCGGCGAACTCCTCGGCGTACCGGGCGAAGAACGTCGCCCGCAGTTCGGCGGTGTCGGCCACCCCGTACCCGGTGAGGATCTCGGCGGTCACCGCCCGGTCCGTACGGCCGGCGAAGACCGTCGCCTCCCGCCAGGCGAGGCCGGTGACGGCGGTGAACGCCGTGGCGTACGCCTGGACGGCGATCCGGCCCGCGTGGATCAGGGTGCGGTCGATGTCCCACATGATCAGCCGGGGTGGTCGCGGATGCATGTGGCCGATCGTGCCATCCGGGCCGGTCCGCCGGTACGCCCGTACGCCGTTCCCGGTCTTGTGAGAAGGCCGGCGGGAAAAGGCGGTGCGGCCCGGGCCGGGGGCGGGTATCGTCGCGCTCATGCGCATCTGACGCCCTCTTCGAGACCGCGCCGGCCGGCGGCCACCACCGCCACGGTCCGGCCGCTCGGGCGTCCATCTTCTCGCGCAGCCCTCCTGTCGCAGGATGTCCGGGCCTCCCTCTTCGCTCGCACCGCTGTCGCGGTGATCCCAGTCAAAGGAGGCACCGTATGGCTGCCAAGCGATCCACCAGGAAGTCCGGTTCCCACCGTCGTGCCCGGCCCGCGGGTGCGGCGGTCGTCGCGGCACCGCCCGACCTGCCGGCTCTCGACGCGCTGAACGCGGTGGACGGCCGGCTTCCCCTGCCGCCCGACGACCGGCCGGTGGCCGGTGAGGCGTTCGCCGTTCCCGTCGACCGGGACCGGATCGGGGCGGCGGAACTCGCCGCCACCGTCGAGGCCGCCGCCTCCGCCGCCGAACCGGTGGAGGCGGACCAGCCGGCCGCGCGGCCGGTCGGGCCGAGGTCCGGCCCGCCGCCGCGGAACGGGAACCCGTTCGCCGGGGGCCGTGGCCGGGGCGCGGTGTCGGCCCGCCGGTACGCCTTCCGCCGCAGTTAGAGGTTTCAGGATCCGGGTGATCGGGGACTAGCCCACGCGTGTCGGGGAACATGCTCGCCGATCGCCCGGATCGTCACCGTTTTCGCAGCTCAGACCGTACGGCGGGAGAGTCTGGGATTCCCAGCTCGGTCCCAGCCTCGCCTGCTAGCATCGGCAACCTTATGGATGATCTTCCTTATCACAGTCCGTGGCCCCTCGTCGTCCCGGTCGCCCACACGGCGGCCACCGAACGGGAGGGGCTGACCGATGAATGAGTGGGTCCTGCTGGGGATCGGGCTGATCCTCACCATCGGGACCGGTATGTTCGTGGCGTCCGAGTTCGCGCTGGTAAACCTCGACCGCGGGGAACTCGAAGCACGCCAGTCCCGGGGTGAGAAGCGGCTCGGTCCGACGATCGCCGCCCTGAAGATCACCTCGACGCACCTGTCGAGCGCGCAGCTCGGAATCTCGCTGACCACCCTGCTCACCGGTTACACCTTCGAGCCGGCGGTCAGCCGGCTGCTCGCCGGGCCGCTGACCGCGGCCGGCGTGCCGGAGGCGGTGGTCCCCGGCGTCGGCGCCGTCGCCGGAATCCTGCTGGCGACGCTCTTCTCGATGATCATCGGCGAGCTGATGCCGAAGAACTTCGCCCTCGCCGTACCGCTTGCCACCGCGAAGTTCGTGGTGCCCTTCCAGGCCCTGTTCACCACCGTCTTCAAGCCGCTGATCCTGCTGTTCAACAACACCGCCAACGCGGTGATCCGCGGCTTCGGCATCGAGCCGAAGGAAGAACTCTCCGGTGCCCGCAGCGCCGAGGAGCTGAGCGCGCTGCTGCGCCACTCGGCGCGGGCCGGCGTGCTCGACCCGGAACACGCGACGCTGCTGGACCGTACCCTGCGGTTCTCCGACCGCGACGCCTCCGACGTCATGACCCCCCGGGTACGCATGACGGCGGTCGACGCCACGGCTACCGCCACCGACATCATCGAGCAGGCCACCTCCACCGGCCTGTCCCGGTTCCCGGTCATCGGCCGGGACGTCGACGACATCATCGGCGTGCTGCACGTCAAGCACGCCTTCGCCATCCCGCTGGAGGAGCGTTCCAACGTGCGAGCGGCCGACATCATGGTCGAACCGCTCCAGGTTCCCGAGACGATGGGCCTCGACACGCTGCTGACCGCGCTGCGCGGTCAGGGGCTGCAGTTCGCGGTCGTCTACGACGAGCACGGCGGCACCGCCGGCATCGTCACCCTCGAAGACCTGGTCGAGGAGATCGTGGGCGACCTGGAGGACGAGCACGACCGGGCCCGCACCATGGTCGTACGCCGGGGGCGGACGATCCTGTTCGACGCCTCGCTGCGCCCCGACGAACTGCTCGAACGGGCCAAGATCGCCGTTCCCGAGGACGACGACTACGACACCGTCGCCGGGTTCGTCACCGCCCGCCTGGACCGGTTCCCCGAGATCGGCGACGAGGTCGCCATCGAGGGCGGCCTCCTGCGGGTCGAACACCTCAACGGCGTACAGGTCGACCGGCTGCGGTTCGTGCCCGCGGACGGCTCCAGCGCCTCCGGCCTCGACCGGACGGCCGGCGACCGCACGGAGGCGAAGGCCCGATGAGCGAATACCTGCCAGGCATCATCTGGCTCTTCGTCCTGCTGGTCGTCAACGCCTTCTTCGTCGGCGCCGAGTTCGCGGTCATCTCCGCGCGGCGCTCCCAGATCGAACCGAAGGTCGCCTCCGGCAGCCGGGCCGCCCAGACGACGCTCTGGGCGATGGAGCACGCCACGCTGATGCTGGCCACCAGCCAGCTCGGCATCACCGTCTGCTCCCTGCTCATCCTGAACGTCTCCGAACCGGCGATCCACCACCTGCTGGAGATCCCGCTCGCCAACACCCCGCTGTCGCCCAGCGCGGTGACCGTGCTCGCGTTCGTCGTCGCGCTGGTGCTCGTGACGTTCCTGCACGTGGTGTTCGGCGAGATGGTGCCGAAGAACATCTCGTTCTCCGTACCGACCCGGGCGGCGCTGATCCTGGCTCCGCCGCTGGTCTTCGTGGCCCGGGTGTTCAAGCCGATCATCTGGAGCCTGAACTGGGTCGCCAACGGCATCCTGCGGCTGTTCAAGGTGACCCCGAAGGACGAGGCGACCAGCACCTACACCCTCGACGAGGTGGCGACCATCGTGGCGCAGTCCACCCGCGAGGGGGTGCTCGTCGACGGCTCGGGAACGCTCACCGCGGCGTTCGAGTTCACCACGAAGACCGTCGGGGACGTCGAGGTGCCCCTCGGTGACCTGGTCATGCTCCCGGCGGCCGTGACCCCGGCCCAGCTCCAGCAGGCGGTGGCCGCGCGCGGCTACTCCCGCTACCTGCTCACCGACAACGGGCAGCCGAGCGGATACCTGCACCTGAAGGACGTCATGGACCTGACCGGGGACGCCTACACCGCCGCCGTCCCGGGCAAGCGGGTGCGCAAGCTCGCCGCCGTACGCCGGGACAGCGAACTCGAGGACGCCCTGGCCACGATGCGGCGGGGTGGGGCGCACATCGCCCGGGTCCTCGACGACGAGGGACGTACGACGGGTGTGCTCTTCCTGGAGGACATCATCGAGGTGCTGGTCGGCGAGGTCCAGGACGCCACCACCACCCGCTGACGCCCCGAGATCCCCGCGATCAGGGAGCCCGTACGCGCGGGACGCACTCCCTGATCACGGGGGATCAGGAGATCACGGGGCGGAACGTACCGAGCAGGAGGCTGGTCGCCAGCGCGGCGGCGGCCAGCGTCGCCGCGCCGGTCACGAGGGCGGCGTCGGCCGCCGTGAACCGCTGGCGGCGGGCGGTCGTACGCGGGGTCGTCGAGTCGAAGCCCCGGGCGTCCATCGCGGTCGCCAGCCGGGTGCCCCGCCGGATCGCGCCGACCAGCAGCGCGAACGCCGTCGACGCGAACAGCCGCAGCCGGGCCACCGGGTTGCGGCCGGCGTCGACGCCGCGCGCGCGACGGGCCATCGACAGCATCTGCCACTCCTGCGCCAGCAGCGGCATCAGCCGGAACGCGGCCAGCGCGCCGATCGCGAACCGGGCCGGCGCCTTCGCGTTCTGCACCAGGGCGTCGGCGAGGTCGGTCGGGTCGGTGGTGGCGAAGACGAACACGCCGGGCAGCGCGACGGCGACCATCCGCAGGGACAGGCCGAGCGCGGTGGCGAGGACACCGGTGGTGATCACCACCGGCCCGGCCGCGAAGAGCAGGGTGCCGGTGCGCTCGGCGGCGAAGACCGTCAGCGTCGCCGTGATGCCCAGCGCGCCGACCAGCAACGGCCAGGCCCGGCGCAGCAGCAGGCCGTAGCGGACGCCGAAGAGCGGCAGCACGGCCAGTTCGACGGCGATGGCGACGGCCGGGGCGACCGGGTCGAGGGTCGCGATCAGCGGCACCGAGAAGACCAGTGCGGCGGCGAGCTTGGCGACCGGGTTGCGCCGGGCCAGCGGCGCGTCCGACCGGGCGACCGGCCCGCCGGGCACCGTCACCGCCGCACCGCCGGGGCCACCTGGACGGTCCGGTCGGCGAGCGCGGCGACGAAGTCGGCGTCGTGGGTGACCGCGACGACGCCGTGCCCCGCGTCGCGCAGGCCGGCGAGCAGGTCGACCAGTTCGATCCAGGTACGCCGGTCCTGGCCGAACGTCGGCTCGTCGAGCACCAGCAGGCGCGGTGCGGTGGCCAGCGCGGTCGCCACGCTCAGCCGTCGTGCCTCGCCGCCGGAGAGCGTGTACGGGTTGGCGCCGGCGAGCCGGTCCAGCCGCAGCCGGGCCAGCAGAGTGTCCACGGTGGACTTGACGGCGGCGGGAGCGGCGCCGGTGCGGCGCGGCCCGAGCGCCAGCTCGTCGAAGACCGTGCCGGTGACGAACTGGTGCTCCGGGTCCTGGAAGACCGACCCGATCCGGCGGGTCAGCGCCGGTGCCCGCCAGCGGTGCGGCGGCCGGCGGTGGTCGGCACCGGCCAGGGCCGGCGTCGCCACCACCTGCCCGGTCCCCGGCCGGAGCAGCCCGCCGAGCAGCAGCGCCAGCGTCGACTTGCCGGCCCCGTTCGGCCCGAGTACGGCGACCGCCTCGCCGGCGCGTACGGCCAGGTCGGTCGGTGCCAGGCGGGGCGGCAGGCCGGCCGCCCCGGCGGTGAGCAGCACGTCGCCGGGTGCCGTCGTGGCCCGGCGGGCCGGGACCTGCCGGCCGGGCACCCACACCCCGCCGTCGGCCAGCGTGTCGCCGTGGCTGGCGAAGATCTGATCCGGTGCGCCGTCGGCGGTCACGCCGCCGGCCGGCGCCAGCACCACCACCCGGTCGACCAGCGGCAGCGCGTCGGCCACCCGGTGCTCGACCAGGATCATCGTGGTGTCCCGGCCGACCGCGCGATCGAGCGCGTCGCGTACCAGCGCCGCGCCGGCCGGGTCGAGGTTGGCCGTCGGTTCGTCGAGCAGCAGCAGGTCGGGGCGCAGGGCGAGGACGCCGGCCAGGGCGAGCCGCTGCTGCTCGCCGCCGGACAGCGCGGCGGTCGGCCGGTCCCGGTCGTAGGGGAAACCGACCCGGTGCAGCGCCTCGTCGACCCGGGGCCAGATCTCGCCGGCCGGCACCCCCCGGTTCTCCAGCCCGAACGCCACGTCGTCACCGGAGCGCGCCATCACGAGCTGGCTCTCCGGGTCCTGGAAGACGATGCCGACCCGCTCCCGCGACTTGCGCGGGTCGAGCCCGTCGATCTCGACGGTGCCCTCCTGCTCGCCGGAGTCCTCGGCGAGCAGCCCGGCGAGCGCGGCGAGCAGGGTGCTCTTGCCGGCCCCGGACGGGCCGAGCAGCAGCACCCGCTCGCCGTGCTCGACGCGCAGGTCGAGGCCGCGGACCGCCCACGCCTTACGGCCGGCGTGCCGCCACCCGAAGCCGCGCAGCTCGACGGTGCTCACCGGCGCCCCACCGGGCCGCCGGGTGCCGGGTCGCCGGGTGCCGGGTCGCCGGTCCAGGCCGAGTCCGGGTACGCGGGCGCCGCCGCGTACCCGGTCCTTGATCGGTGCATCCGGTTCAGACGGCGGTCCGCTCGCGGCCGGCCGGGAAGCGATCCAGGGCCCCGGTCCGGGCCAGCGCCCGGGTCAGCGCCCAGCCGCCGGCACCGGCGATCACGGCGGCGCTGATCACGGTGAAGACGAACATCGGGATCCGGAACGAGACGAGGTCGTAGCCGGCGTAGTAGCGGATCTGGTCGAAGACCGCGGCGGCCAGGCCGGCGAGCGCGCCGGAGACCACGGCCACCGGCAGCTTGAAGGAGCGGTAACGCAACGCGAGGAACGCGGCCTCCGCACCGAGGCCCTGGAAGGCGCCCTGCACGATGGCCAGGGCACCCCACTGGCTGCCGAGGATCACCGAGATGAACGCGGCGAGGAACTCGCAGTAGAACGCCGCCCCCGGCTTGCGGATCACCAGCCCGCCGATCACGCCGGGCAGCAGCCAGATGCCGTAGATGATGCCCTGGGCCCCCGGGAAGAAGGCGAAGGCGGGGTCGGTGGCGCTCCACACGAGGTTCCAGGCCCAGAAGATGACGCCGAACGCGACGGCGATCACCGACGCGACGACGATGTCGACCGTACGCCAGCGGCTGGCGGTGGGTTGTGTCATGGCTGTGCCTCCCAGTTCTTCGAGCGAACCAGGCAAGACGCACGCCACGACCGGACGGTCGTGGCGCGGCTGGAGAATCGACCGAACTCCCTGCGCTGGCATTACCCAGATCAGGTTCGAGGGTCTGCGGTGGTGTCCCGCACTCTCAGCGCTGTGCGCTCCCCTGTCGGATATGAAGTTGTGGCGCCGACGCTAGCACCGACGGTGATTTCGCGACAGCGCCGAGGTCGGATGTGGCCCCCGACACCTGGTCGCGCGGTAGGGTGGTCTGCCCCCACCGCGACCGTCCGTAGTGAAGGGACCAGCCTTCAGTGACCACGGCCAATGCCGCCCCCGACACCACGGGGGCCGGCCCCGCCAGCGGCACCGGACCGGCGGGCGGCGGCCCACCCGACCCCGGACCACCACCGCGCCGCCCGCTCCTCGGCGACCGGATCGGCTCGGTCGAGGTGCTCGCCGCGCTGCTGCTCCTGCTGGTGGTCTTCCGGGGGCCGCTCTCGACCGCGATCTCCAGCCCGCGCCTGCAGACCTGGACGACCGTGTTCGTCTCGGTCATGGTGCAGGCGGTGCCGTTCCTGGTCTTCGGCGTCGTGCTCTCGGCCGTGATCGCGGTCTTCGTGCCCCGCTCGTTCTGGGCCCGGGCGCTGCCGCGACACCCGGCCCTGGCCGTACCGGTGGCCAGCGCCGCCGGCGTGGTCCTGCCCGGCTGCGAGTGCGGGGCGGTGCCGATCGCCGGCTCGCTGATCCGGCGCGGGGTCACCCCCGCCGCCGCCCTGGCGTTCCTGCTCGCCGCGCCGGCGATCAACCCGATCGTGCTCGCCTCGACCGCCGTCGCCTTTCCCGGCAGCCCGGAGATGGTGGTCGCCCGCGGCCTGGCCAGCATCGTCGTCGCGATGATCATGGGTTGGTTGTGGCTGCGGCTGGGCCGCGCCGACTGGATCCGGCTGCCGCACCGACCCGAACTCGACGGCATGTCCAAGGGCCGGGCGTTCTGGGCGGCCGTACGCCACGACGTGGTGCACGCCGGCGGCTTCCTGGTGCTCGGCGCGATGGCGGCGGCCTGCATCAACGTGCTGGTGCCGGAGCGCTGGCTGCAACTGGTCGCCGACAACCCGGTGCTGTCGGTGCTGGTGCTGGCCGTGCTCGCCGTGCTGCTGTCGATCTGCTCGGAGGCCGACGCCTTCGTCGCCGCGTCGCTGTCGCAGTTCTCGCTGACCTCCCGGCTGGTATTCCTGGTCGTCGGCCCGATGGTCGACCTCAAGCTGGTGTCGATGCAGGCCGGCGTCTTCGGCCGGCGGTTCGCGTTCCGGTTCGCCCCGGCCACCTTCGTGGTGGCCGTACTGGTGGCCGTCGGGGTCGGTGTGGTGCTGCTGTGAGCGGAGGACGGCGATGAACCGGCGGGCCCAGGCCGTGGTGCTGCTGCTGCTCGGCGGCTCGGTACTCAAGGCCAGCTTCACCGACATGTACCTGCGCTACGTCAAGGAGGGGCTGCGGCCGTTCCTGATCGCCTCCGGTGTCCTGCTGGTCGCGGTCGCGGTGATGACGCTGCTGCACGACCTGCGCCCCCGGCCGGGCACCACCGGCGCCGGGCACGACCACGAGCACGACGACCACGGCCACGAGCACGGGGGCAAGGGGCACCACGAGCCGCGCGTCGGCTGGCTGCTGATCGCACCGGTGCTCGGCCTGCTGCTGGTCGCCCCGCCGGCGCTCGGCTCGTTCGCCGCCGGCCAGGCCGGCACCGCGCTATCCAGCCAGCGGGCCGACAGCTACCCGCCGCTGCCCGAGGGCGACCCGGCGAAGATCAGCGTGCTCGACTACGCGTCCCGGGCGATCTTCGACGGCGGCGCCTCGCTGACCGGCCGGACCGTGCAGCTCACCGGCTTCCTCGCCGAGGGGCCGGGCGGCGAACCGATCCTGGCCCGGATGATCCTGTCCTGCTGCGCCGCCGACGGGCGGCCGATCAAACTCGGGATGAGCGGCAACGTTCCGGTCGGGCTGCCCGCCGACAGTTGGGTCGAGGTGGTCGGCGGCTACACCGACCGCGTCATGACCGACCCGGTCAACGGCGAGGACATCCCCTACCTCCAGGTCGAGTCCTGGCGACAGGTGGACCCGCCGAAACAGCAGTACGGGTAGCCGACGTACCGTGGCGGGAGTGGAGATCACCCAGGCGGCCCCGCTCACCCGCGCCATGCTCGCCGCGGACCTCGTCCGGCTCGGCGTACGGCCCGGATCGGTGCTCGTCGTACACGCCTCGATGCGCCCGCTCGGCTGGGTGTGCGGCGGCCCGCAGACCGTCGTACTGGCCCTGCGGGACGTGCTCGGCCCGGACGGCACCCTGGTAGTGCCGACCCACACCCCGGACAACTCCGACCCGGCGAACTGGCGCAACCCGCCCGTACCGGAGCACTGGTGGGCGACCATCCGCGACGAGATGCCGGGCTTCGACCCGGCCGTGACGCCGAGCCGCTGGATGGGGGCGCTCGCCGAGCTGGTGCGTACGTCGCCGGGAGCCCGGCGCAGCGACCACCCGCAGGTGTCGTTCGCGGCCCTCGGCGCCCGGGCCGGCGACCTCGTCGCCGACCACCCGCGGGCCGGGATGCTCGGCGACGCCTCGCCGCTGGGCCGGCTCTACGACCTCGACGCCGACGTGCTGCTGCTCGGCGTCGGCCACGACTCCAACACCTCGCTGCACCTGGCCGAATACCGGCAGCCGGACCCGCCCCGGGAGCGCCTCGGCGCGGCCGTGCTGACCGGCGCCGGCGGCCGGGAATGGAGCTGGTGGGACGACGTCGACCTCGACGAGGGCGACTTCGAACTGCTCGGCGCCGACCTGGACGGGACCGGCGCGGTCCGGTTCGGCGAGGTCGGTGCCGCCCGGTGCCGGCTGATGCGCCAGCGGGCCGCCGTCGACTTCGCCGTGGACTGGATCGCCGCCAACCGATGAACCCGGAGGACCGATGACCCTCAGCGCCGATGCCTACCTGTCCGTCGTCCGGTCGACGATCGACCGGGTCTCCGCCGGCCAGCGCGAAGCCGTCGAAGGGGCCGCCGACCTGATCGCCGCGGCGCTGGCCGCCGACGGGGTGGTGCACGCCTTCGGCACCGGCCACTCCGAGGCGCTCGCCATGGAGATCGCCGGCCGGGCCGGGGGACTGGTGCCCACCAACCGGGTGGCGCTGCGCGACGTGGTGATCCACGGCGGTGAGTCGCCGAGCGTGCTCGGGCCGACCCTCGAACGCGACCCGGCCGTCGCCCACCGCCTGCTCGACCTGCTGCCGGTGAGCCCTGCCGACGTCTTCGTCGTCGCCTCCAACTCCGGGGTCAACGGGGCGATCGTGGAGTTCGCCCAGCTCGTCAAGGAGCGCGGCCACGGCCTGATCGCGATCACCTCGCGGGAGCACTCGGCCGGCGTCGAGTCGCGGCACCCGTCCGGGCGCAAGCTCGCCGACCTCGCCGACGTGGTCCTCGACAACGGTGCCCCGTACGGGGACGCGACCCTGGAACTGCCCGGCGGCGGCGCGGTCGGCGCGGTCTCGTCGATCACCGCCGCCCTGCTGGCGCAGCAGATCGTGGTGGAGGTGGTGCGCCGGCTGGTCGACGCCGGGCAGACCCCGCCGGTCTACCTGTCGGCGAACATCCCGGCCGGCGACGCGCACAACGAGGAGTTGGAGCGGCGGTACGCCGGCCGGATCAGGCGCGGTAGCTGAGGTTGTTTCGTCACCCCTCCGCCGGGGCATTCACGAGCGTTGTCATCGGCGGGGTAACGGGAGGCGTCAGGTGGCCAAGGAGACCGAGAAACAGCGTTGGCAACGCAACTTCGCCGACCTGCTCCAGGAATTGCGCGTCGCGCAGACCGGCGTACAGATTCTCTTCGCCTTCCTGCTGACGCTGCCGTTCAGCAGCGGCTTCCCGGACACCACAGCGTTCCAGCGGGACGTCTACGTGGTGGCGCTGTTGTCCGCGGCCGGCGCCACCGCGCTGATCATCTCGCCGGTCGCGTTCCACCGGGCCCTGTTCCGGCAGGGCCGCAAGCCGGAACTGGTCCGGTACGCCCACGCCGTCGCCAGCGGTGGGCTGGGATTCATGCTGATCGCGATGGTCAGTTCGGTACTGCTGATCACCGACTTCATCCTGCCCCGGCCGGTCGCCTTCATCCTCAGTGGCATCACCGCGATCTTCTTCCTCGTCTACTGGGCCGGCCTGCCGTTCCTGCGACGCAACTGGGGCGACGGGGACGAGGACGACCTCGACGACGAGGAGGCCCCCACCTCGACCCGGTGAATCGGCCACGCCAGGCTTTGCCGGCGTCGGATTGGTGATCGTCTGCTGTTGAGGCGGTCGACACACCGAGTCGGAACTGTCTGAACAGCAGACGACCACTGGATGGCTGTCTTGTTCAGATGCTGAATCAACAGACCCTTTCCTGGGTATTACCGGTCAGTAGCGTGATGGGAAGCAGCACGCTGAGCCGTACCCGGAGGAGGGGGTTGCCGTGACGACGACGCAGGACGAACGCCCGGCGGCGGGTGGGATCGACGGCGGTGCCGGGCCACTGCCGAAGGAGGCCGGCCAGGTCTCGGAGAAGGAGGCCCGGCAGGTCGCGGAGGCAGCCCGGGAAACCGAGTGGGGCAAGCCCAGCTTCGGCAAGGAACTCTTCCTCGGCCGGCTCCGGCTCGACCTGATCGACCCGTGGCCGCGACCGGACCCGGAGCAGGTGGCCAAGGCCGACGACTTCCTCGCCCGGCTCGGCGAGTACGTCCGTACCGAGGTCGACGGCGCACAGATCGAACGCGACGCCCGCATCCCCGACGAGGTCTTCCGCGGCCTCGGCCGGCTCGGCGCCTTCGGCATGAAGATCGACGAGGAGTACGGCGGCCTCGGCCTGTCCAACCTGCACTACTGCCGGGCGCTGATGCTGGCCGGCTCGGTCAGCCCGGCGATCGGCGCGCTGCTGTCGGCACACCAGTCGATCGGCGTACCGCAGCCGCTGAAGATGTTCGGTAGCGTTGAGCAGAAGAAGCGCTTCCTGCCGCGACTCGCCGCCGGTGAGGTGTCCGCGTTCCTGCTCACCGAGCCCGACGTCGGCTCCGACCCGGCCCGGCTCGGCGCGACCGCCGAACCCGTCGAGGGCGGCTTCAAGCTCAACGGCGTCAAGCTGTGGGCCACCAACGGCACCGTCGCCACCCTGCTGGTGGTGATGGCCCGGGTGCCGGCGACCGACGGGCAGCGGGGCGGCATCACCGCCTTCGTCGTCGAGGGCGACTCGCCGGGCATCACCGTCGAACGGCGCAACGAGTTCCTCGGCCTGCGCGGCCTGGAGAACAGCGTGACCCGTTTCCATGACGTGTTCGTACCGGCCGACCAGGTCATCGGCGGTGTCGGCAAGGGACTCAAGATCGCCCTGACCACGCTGAACACCGGCCGGCTGTCGCTGCCCGCGATGTGCGTCGGCGCCGGCAAGTGGTCGCTGAACGTGGCCCGCGAATGGGCCGCCGAACGGGTCCAGTGGGGCCGCCCGGTCGGCGAGCACGAGGCGGTCGCCAAGAAACTGTCCTTCATCGCCGCCAGCACGTACGGCATGGAGACGATGCTCGACCTGTGCTGCATGCTCGCCGACGACGACCGCAACGACATCCGGATCGAGGCGGCCCTGGTCAAGCTCTACGCCAGCGAACTCGCCTGGCAGGTCGCCGACGAACTCGTCCAGATCCGCGGCGGCCGCGGCTACGAGACCGCCGACTCGCTCGCGGCCCGCGGCGAGCGGCCGGCCGCCGTCGAGCAGATCCTGCGCGACCTGCGGATCAACCGGATCTTCGAGGGCTCCACCGAGATCATGCACCTGCTGATCGCCCGCGAGGCCGTCGACGCCCACCTGTCGGTCGCCGGCGACATCATCGACCCGGACGCCGACCTGACCCGCAAGGCCCGGGCCGGCGCCCGGGCCGGCGCCTTCTACGCCCGCTGGCTGCCGACCCTCGCGGTCGGCCGTGGCCAGACCCCGACCGGGTACGCCGAGTACGGCCCGCTCGCCGGCCACCTGCGATACGCCGAGCGGACGTCGCGCAAACTCGCCCGCTCCACGTTCTACGCGATGTCGCGCTGGCAGGGCCGGATGGAGCGTAAGCAGGCGTTCCTGGCCCGGATCGTCGACATCGGCGCGGAACTGTTCGCGATGGCGGCGACCTGTGTGCGGGCCAAGGCCGAGCGGGAGACCCGGCCGGAGGGAATGGAACTGGCCGACCTGTTCTGCCGGCAGGCCCGGCTGCGTGCCGAACGGCTCTTCGCCGAGTTGTGGGACAACACCGACTCGATCGACGTGAAGGCGGCGAAACGGATCCTCGGCGGCCGGTACGCGTTCCTGGAGGACGGGGTGGTGACCCCGGCCACCGACGTCGACCAGGTGGCCGCCTGGGAGCCGGGACCGGCCACGGTGCGTGACGTCCGCCGCCGCATCCCGCCGGCCGACTGACCGGTGGCGCCGCGCGTCCGGTGAAAGGCCGATGCCGGGCGTGCGGCGCCGATATCGTCACCGCATGGTGGGCGGCATCGGCGAAGGATCGACCTGGTGGGCACGGGCGTCGGGCTCGCGCTGGGGCGAGGCGTTCGCGGTTCTCGGCCTGACGGGGGCGGTGCTGCTCCTCGCCCGGCACCTGCGGCCACTGACCTGGGAGTTGGGCGGCTGGCTCAGGTTCGGCACCGACATGTCCGCCCCCGATCCGACCCCGGTGATCTGGCTGTGCCTGGTGGTGTGGGCCGCGGTCGTCGCGGCGATCCTTGCGAACCGGCCGCTGGTGGCAGCGGCGGCGGCGTGGTTCGGGGTGTCGGCCGACGCGCTGCGCCTGGTCCTGATGTCCCGCTGGGCGGGCGAGTTGGCCTGGTGGTCGATCCTTCTGGCGCTGCTGCTGGCCGGGGTGCTGAGCGTGGCCGCCCTGAGCCGTCGGACCGGCTCCGCACTGCTGGGCCACGGGCGTACGGCCCTGGTCGTCGGCGCCGGAGTGGTCGCCGCGTCCGCGCCGATGGCGGAATCGCTGCTCTGGGTACGGGACGGCGGTCTGCTCACCCTGGACCTACGCCGGAGTGCCATGTTGGCGGGGGCGACGTACCTGGTGGTCGCCGTACTGCTCCTGCCCGCCGTCGCCGGTGGCCGGCCACCCGTACGGCGACGGGTGTTCGCGCTCCTGCTGCCGATCGTCACCCTGCTCGTCGTCGCGCAACTCTCCTTCGATCAGGCGTTCTCCGGGCTGATCCCCGCGGCCGGACCGCTGCCGTCCGGTATCGCGGGACTGGTCACCGCGCCTGCGCTGGCCCTGCTCGTCCTGGCCAGCGGGGTGGCCGTGGTCCGGTTCGTCGAACGGACCCACCCGGCCGACGTCGCCGTACCACGGCCGTGAGGTCTACCACCGGCGGCCGGTCAGCGCTTGCCGGGGCGCAGGCCGAGGCCGCGTAGCTCCAGGGCGGCCAGCGCCTCCACTGTGGCGTCGTCGCCGCGCCGCCAGGCCTCGGCCACGTCCGGGTCGATCCGGGTGAGCCGGCCCAGCGGCTGGGAGACCAGCGCCCGCAGGGCGAGCAGGTCCCGGCCGGCCGGCGCCGTCCGCAGCGCCCGCGCGGCGGTCGCCCGCCGGATCCACCGCACCCGCAGCGGCAGCCAGCCGAAGAGCACCAGCCCCAGCGGGAAGATCAGCACCGCGACTGCGAGGGCGAGCGCCAGGTCGCCGACGAGGTCCTGCTGCTCGCGACCGGCGTCGGCCATCGAGCGGGCCGCCTCGGCCGCCCGCTCGAACGGCGCGGTCAGCTCGTCGCCGACGATCGGCACCCGGCCGACCTTGCCGCTGGCGTCGGCCAGGTTGTCGGCCAGGCCGCCGCCGGCCCCCGCCAGCTTCTGCCCGGGTACGGCGAGCTTCTGCACCAGGTCGTGCAGCCACATGGCGGCCCGGACGGCGGCGTAGACCCAGACGACGACGAGTACGTCGGTGACGAACTGCCGCAGGGCGGTCGGGAAGCGGTCAGCGTAGATCTTCACGCCGCACAGCGTGCCGCAACCGGTGCCGTTTCGCAGCACTGCCGCGTGGCGGTGTCGGGGCAGCCCTGATCGTTTGCGGTTAAGGCGTTGTCCGCCCGGCGTGTCGTCGGCCTGTGCGGCAGACGATCATCGCAGTGCCGGCCGGCGGCGCGGGTCAGCGGCGCGGGTCAGCGGCGGCACTCCGGGCAGGTACCGAAGATCTCCAGGGTGTGGCTCACGTCGGCGTATCCGTGCTGGGCGGCGACCCGCTCCGCCCACGTCTCGACGGCCGGCCCCTCGACCTCGACCGTACGGCCGCACGACCGGCAGACGAGGTGGTGGTGATGGCCCTCGCTGCACCGGCGGTAGAGGTGCTCGCCGCCCGGCGGACGCATCACGTCGACCTCGCCGGCGTCGGCAAGGCCCTGCAGGGTGCGGTAGACGGTGGTCAGGCCGACCCGCTCGCCCCGGTCGCGGAGCATGCCGTGCAGTTCCTGGGCGCTGTGGAAGCCCTCGACCTCGGCGAGCAGGGCGCTGACCGCGCTGCGCTGCCGGGTGTTGCGGGTCGCGGTGGCGTCACCGGTCATGTTGACATCTCCTCGCTCCGACCGGTCCCGTGGCGGCGGTGACGGGTGGGGGTGCCGACGCCCGACGGTAGCGCGTTCACCGCGCTTCCCGAGCATGGCTGACCGCGTCGGCGACGATGTGGGCGACATGTTCGTCGACGAGAGCGTAGGCGATTTCCCGGCCGCGCCGCGAGCCGCGTACGACACCGGCCCCGCGCAGCACCCGCAGGTGCTGGGAGACCAGGGGTTGCGGGGCGCCCAGCGTCTCGACGAGTTCGTGGACGCAGCGCTCGCCGCCGGCCAGTTCGGTCACGATGGCGACCCGGATCGGAGCGGACAGGGCGCGCAGGAGTTCGCCGGCGCCCTCGTACGCCTCGTAGCCGTTCCCGGTCGTCATGCCGTAACGGTAACCAATGTCGTCGGGCCGCGGCCCGGCACCGTCGGCGAGCCCGACCGGGATGGCCGCCGGGTCAGTGCTTCAGTACGACTTCCGGCGGCTCGACCTCGGCGACCGGCGCGGCGGCGGGGGCCGTACGGCGGCGCAGCGACCGCCACACCGCCGACCCGACGGCGATGCCGAGGAACGCGGCGATCGCCAGGACCACGATCGTCGCGCCGAGCGCGGTGTTGGCCTGCGCGGCCAGCCAGACGCCGGAGCCGGCGCTGAGCAGGCCGAGCGCCATCGCGAGGGCCATGGTGGCCTTGAAGCCCCGGGTGACCTGCTGCGCCGCCGCCACGGGTACGACCATCATGGCGCTGATCAGCAGCAGCCCGACGGTACGCATCGCGATCGTCACGGTCACCGCCGTGGTCACCGCGATCAGCAGGTTCAGTGCCCGGACCGGCAGCCCCGACACCCGGGCGTACTCCTCGTCGTGGCAGATGGCGAACAGCGCCGGACGCAGCAGCACCATCGCCACCAGGACCGCCGCCGCCAGCCCGACGATCACCCACAGGTCCTGGGCGCTGGTGGTGGTGAGCGAGCCGAACAGGTATGCCATCAGGTTGGCGTTGCTGCGGTCGGCGGACAGGCCGACGAGCATCACGCCGCCGGCGATGCCGCCGTAGAAGAGCAGGGCGAGGGCCATGTCGCCGGAGGTGCGGCCGCGCTCGCGGAGCAGTTCGATGGCGATCGCCCCGGCGGCCGCGACCAGCACCGCGGTGACCACGGGGGAGCGGTCGAGCAGCAGGCCGACGCCGACCCCGGTCAGCGCCACGTGGCCGACCCCGTCGCCGATCAGCGACATCCGGCGCTGTACGAGGTAGATGCCGAGGGCGGGGGCGGCCAGCCCGATGACGAGCGCCCCGACCAGGGCACGGATCATGAAGTCGTACTGGAAGAGGCTCATCGTCCCCACGTCCCGGCCGTCGGCGGCTCCTCGTCGGCGTGCGGATGCACGTGGTCGTGGCCGGGTACCGCGTGGTGTCCGGCCGGCGCCGGCACCGGCCCGTCGTGCGCGATCCCACCGTCGTGTACGACGACCGCCCGGCCGACCAGCGGGTGCAGCGGCCCCAGTTCGTGGGCGACCAGCAGCACGGTCCCGCCACCGGCGTTGAATCCGCGCAGTGCCTCGGCGAACGCCTCCTGGCTGGCCGCGTCGACCCCGGCGGTCGGCTCGTCGAGGACCAGTGCCTCGGGCTCGCCGGCCAGCGCGCGGGCGATCAGGGTGCGCTGTTGCTGCCCGCCGGAGAGGGTGGCGACCGGGTCACCGGCCCGCTCGGCGAGCCCGACCGCGGTCAGCGCCGCCGTCACCGCCCGGCGGTCGGCGGCCCCGGCCGGCCGCAGTACGCCCCGACGGGCCAGCCGGCCGGAGGCGACGACCTCGCCGACCGTGGCCGGTACGCCGCTGCCCGCCCCGATCCGCTGCGGCACGTAGCCGATCCGCCGCCACTGCCGGAACCGGCGCAGCGGCGTACCGAAGAGGTCGACCGTGCCGCCCGTCAGCGGCACCAGGCCGAGGATGGCGCGGACCAGGGTGGACTTGCCCGACCCGTTGGCGCCGAGGATGGCGACCACCTCGCCGGGGGCCACCGTCAGGGAGACGTCCCGCAGCACGGGGCGGCCGTCGTAGGCGACCACCCCGTGCCGGACGTCGACAACCGCCGTGCTCACCGCACCACCGTACGGTGCGTCCGGCCGTACCCGGTGGCGCGGGTCGAGGGTGGCCGGGCTGGTCGGTCCAGGTGTCACGAGCAGCCGAGGGCGGGCTTGAGGGTGGCCAGGTTGGTGCGCATCACCGACAGGTAGTCGCCGGTGCTGCCGGCCTGGAGGCCTTCGAGCGGGTCGAGGACCGCCGTCTGTGCCCCGACCTCGCGGGCGATCGTCTCGGCGACCTTGGGACTGACCAGCGTCTCGAAGAAGATCGTGGTGGCGCCGTGGAGCTTGGCCTCCTCGGTCACCTCGGCCAGCCGCTGCGGCGACGGCTCGTCCTCCGGGGTGAGACCGGTGATGCCGATCTGCTCCAGCTTGTAACGGTCGGCGAGGTAGCCGAACGCGCTGTGACTGGTCACCAGTTCCCGGCGCTGGCAGGTCGCCAGGCCCTGCTCGTACTCCTGGTCCAGGGCGGTCAACTCGGTGCGCAGCGCCTGGGCGCGGGCGGTGTAGTCGGCGGCCCGGTCGGCGTCGGCCGCGCCGAGCCGCTTGGCGAACTCGTCGGCGACGGTGGCCAGCCGGCTCGGGTCGAGCCAGAAGTGCAGGTCCTTGCCTCCGCTGTCGTGGTCGTGCCCGTCCTCCTCGGCGGCCGGCGGCTCGGGGCTCGCCTCGTCCCCGTGGCCGTGGTCGTGGTCGTCGTGCCCGTCCTCGCCCTCGTGGTCGTGGTCGTGGCCGCCGGCGGCGGCGTCGAGCAGCGGTACGGCGGTCGCGACGTCGAAGGCCCGGTCGCCCGCCTGCTGGGTCACCGCCTCGTCGACGGCGGGCTGGAAGCCCTTGAGATAGATCACCAGCTTGGCGTCGGTGAGCTGACCGACCTGCTGCGGGTTGAGTTCGAGGTCGTGCGACTCGGCGCCGGGCTTGACGAGGTTGGTGACGGCGACGGCGTCGCCGCCGACCCGCTCGGCGACGAACTGGAGCGGATAGAAGGCGGCGACGACGTCGATCCGGTTGCCGTCGGCACCGGCCGACGAGTCGTCGCCGCACGCGGCAGCCCCGCCCAGCACGAGCAGGGCGGCGGCGCAGGTGGCGGCGATACGGGGGGTGGAGCGTGCAAACATGCCCCAACTCTCACGACAATGAGAATGATTGTCAAAAACGCATGGGTGCATACGGCCGCCCGGCCCGCCCTTGATCGTCGTGATCAGGGAGCTAGACGGCCGGCGCGCCGGCGACACGCGCGACTCGGTCCCTGATCACGCGGATCACCGGGATTAGAGGATCTTCAGGAGGGCTGCCGCCAGGAGCAGGGCTATGGCGGCCAGACGGAGGACGCGGGTGCCCGGCGGCTGGATCGGCCAGGTCAGGACCAGCAGCGCCACCAGGGCGGCGGCCAGCACCAGCAGGATGCCGCCGCCGATGATGCCCGGCGCGAGAAGCCCGACCAGCATGAGCGCCAGCGCCGCCAGGAAGGCCGCCGTCGGATTGATCCGGGCGAGTCGGGCGGGCACGCCGCGGTGCGTAGGCTGCATCCGACACATGCTACGAGGAGGCTGACATCTTGCTGGTGCTGAACCGCTTCGTCGTCGACGAGGACGGCGCCGGGACGTTCGCCGACCGGGCCCACGCCGCCCTGGCCGCCCTCGCCCGCCGGCCCGGATACCGGCGCGGCGAACTCGTCCGCGCCCTCGACGACCCCACGTACTGGAGCCTGCTCACCGAATGGGAGTCGGTCGGGGCGTACCGTCGCGCCCTCGGCGACTTCGATGTCAAGATCACCGCGATTCCGCTGCTGGCCGAGTCGGTCGACGAGCCGTCGGCGTACGAGTCGCTGGCCACCGCCGCCCCGGGCGGCGAGGTCGTGGTCGGCACGAGCGACCGGGCCGCGAACCCCGGCCGCTGAAGCGGGTCGGCGGCACCGGCCGTGCCACACCGGGCGCGCGCACGGGCATTACCCTTGCTGTCATGACCACTCCCGGACCGGCGGGCCCGCCGCTGCCGTACGCCGTACCCGCTGGTCAGGGTGGATCGACCGTGCCTCCCGGCGGGGCGGCACCGGCGGGTCCCGGCGTCGCGCCGCCGTTCGCCGCGCCACCGACCGAGGGGCGGACCGCCCGGCTGTGGTGGGGTCTCGGTGCCGCCGCGCTCGCCGTGGCACTGTGCTGCGGCGGCGGCGCGGTGGCGTTCGTGGGACTGGCGGTCAGCGGCACGCAGGCGCTCAACGAGCAGGCCGGCGCCGTCGTCGGCGACTACTTCGACGCCGTCACCGACGGGGACTACGACCGGGCCTACTCGCTGCTGTGCCGGCGGGAGCAGCAGCGCGAGCCGATCCTGCGGTTCCGCACCCGGCTCGCCACCGAACCCAGGCTGACCAACTACCAGGTCGGCGACCTGGAGATCACCGACGAACTCGAGGTGCCGGTCGACGTCACCTATGCCGAGGGCGGCAGCGGCCGGGTGTGGGTGTCGCTGGCGCAGAACACCGGTACGGGCGAATTCGAGGTCTGCGGCATCGGCCAGTAATCTCGGTGGGCCGCGCCGATAACCGCGGCACCGGCAGATCCGTTGTCCAACGGAACCGTCGCCCGAACAGAACCGTCCCGCACCTAGTCGTGCCACGTCCCCGCCGGCCGCCAGCCGGCGTAGGAGGAACCATGCCAGCCGACCGTATCGACGCCATCGTCAGCCTCGCCAAGCGCCGGGGTTTCGTCTTTCCCTCCAGCGAGATCTACGGAGGCACCCGATCGGCGTGGGACTACGGCCCGCTCGGTGTCGAACTCAAGGAGAACGTCCGCCGGCAGTGGTGGAAGACGATGGTGCAGCAGCGTGACGACATCGTCGGGCTCGACTCCGCGGTGATCCTGTCCCGCGACGTGTGGGCCGCCTCCGGGCACCTCGACGCGTTCGTCGACCCGCTGACCGAGTGCCAGTCCTGCCACAAGCGGTTCCGCGCCGACCACCTCGAAGAGGCGTACGAGGCCAGGCAGGGCCGGCCGCCGGCCGGGCTCGCCGAACTGAACTGCCCGAACTGCGGCAACAAGGGCACCTTCACCGAGCCGCGGATGTTCAACGGGCTGATGAAGACCTACCTCGGTCCGGTGGAGAGCGAAGAGGGCCTGCACTACCTGCGGCCGGAGACGGCACAGGGCATCTTCGTCAACTACAACAACGTCGCCACCGCGGCCCGCAAGAAGCCGCCGTTCGGTATCGCCCAGGTCGGCAAGTCGTTCCGCAACGAGATCACGCCGGGCAACTTCATCTTCCGCACCCGCGAATTCGAGCAGATGGAGATGGAGTTCTTCGTCGAGCCCGGATCCGACGAGCAGTGGCACGAATACTGGCTCCAGGAACGTTGGAACTGGTATCTCGACCTCGGGTTGAGCGAGTCGAACCTGCGGTTCTACGAGCACCCGAAGGAGAAGCTGTCGCACTATTCGAAGCGGACCGTCGACATCGAATACCGCTTCCTCTTCGGCGGCACCGAGTTCTCCGAACTGGAGGGCATCGCCAACCGGACCGACTTCGACCTCACCACGCACAGCAAGCACTCCGGCGTCGACCTGTCGTACTTCGACCAGGAGAAGCAGGAGCGTTGGGTGCCGTACGTCATCGAGCCGGCCGCCGGCCTCACCCGGGCCGTGCTGGCGTTCCTGCTCGAGGCGTACGACGAGGACGAGGCGCCGAACACCAAGGGCGGCGTCGACAAGCGGACCGTGATGCGCTTCGACCCCCGGCTGGCGCCGGTCAAGGTCGCCGTACTGCCGCTGTCGCGTAACCCCGACCTGTCGCCGAAGGCCCGCGACCTGAGCACGACGCTGCGCAAGCGCTGGGTGGTGGAGTTCGACGACTCGCAGGCGATCGGCCGCCGCTACCGCCGGCAGGACGAGATCGGTACCCCGTTCTGCGTCACCGTCGACTTCGAGACCCTCGACGACAACGCCGTCACCGTCCGCGACCGCGACACGATGACCCAGGAGCGGGTGTCCCTGGACCAGGTCGAGCGCTACCTGCTCGACCGCCTTCCCGGCTGCTGACCCGCGCCGGCCGGGCTGAGGCCGGTCCGTGCCGCCGCCCGGCTCACGGCGCTTCGTGCCGCCGGCCGGCGGCGCTGCCGGCGACGGAGTGGTGGTCGTGCGGCCCACAGCGAATTCAGTGTGAGAACAGCGAATTCGCTGTGGGCCACGACAGTGACCCGGCCCCGGCCCCCAGGCGGGCGGTGGGACCACCCCCGCCGGGCGGCGGAGCACCCTGGCCGGCGGGCACCGGCGGACCAGTTCGGCCGGGGCGGCCCGGTTCGTCGTCGGGCGTGCGACGTGGAATCCTCGTACGGTGACCACGACCGCCCCCGCCGCCGTCCGCCCGCTGACCCTCGGGCCACACCAGGTGTGGCCGCCGGTCGTGCTGGCGCCGATGGCCGGCATCACCAACGTGGCGTTCCGTCGCCTCTGCCGTGAGCAGGGCGGCGGGATCTACGTCTGCGAGATGATCACCACCCGGGCGCTGGTCGAGAAGAACCCGAAGACGCTGAGGATGATCGCGTTCGGCTCCGACGAGCGCCCGCGCAGCCTCCAGCTCTACGGCACCGACCCGGAGATCACCGCGGCGGCCGTGCGGATGGTGGTCGAACGCGACCTCGCCGACCACGTCGACCTCAACTTCGGCTGCCCGGTACCCAAGGTCACCCGCCGGGGCGGCGGTGCGGCGCTGCCGTGGCGGCACCGGCTCTTCGCCCGGATCGTGCGCGGCGCGGTGGAGGCGGCGGCACCGGCCGGAATCCCGGTCACCGTCAAGATGCGCAAGGGCATCGACGACGACCACCTGACGTACGTCGAGGCCGGGCTCGCCGCCCAGGACGCCGGGGTGGCCGCGGTCGCCCTGCACGGCCGGACCGCCGCCCAGCGCTACTCGGGCACGGCCGACTGGGACGCGATCGGCACCCTCAAGCAGGCGCTGGACGTGCCGGTGCTCGGCAACGGCGACATCTGGGAGGCCGACGACGCGCTGCGGATGGTCGCGCACACCGGCGCCGACGGTGTGGTCGTCGGCCGGGGCTGCCTGGGCCGGCCGTGGCTCTTCGCCGACCTGGAGGCGGCGTTCGACGCCCGGCGCGCGGTCGGGGAGGTGCCCGGCGGCATCCCGGCGACGAAGCCCGTGCTGCCCGATCTCGGCCAGGTGGCGGCGATCATGCGCCGGCACGCCGAACTCCTGGTCGAGTGGTTCGGCGGCCGGTGGGAGCCGGAGCGCGACGGTTGCACCGACTTCCGCAAGCACGTGGCCTGGTATCTCAAGGGGTTCTCGGTCGGCTCGGAGCTGCGCCGGTCGCTGGCGATGATCTCCAGCCTGGCCGAACTCGACGACCTCCTCGCCCGGCTCGACCCGACCGAGCCGTTCCCGACCGCGGTCCTCGGCCAGCCGCGCGGGCGGACCAACTCGCCGGGCAAGGTGCACCTGCCGGACGGCTGGCTCGCCGACCGGGACAGCGCCGCCGTCCCGGCCGGCGCCGAACTCGACGACTCCGGCGGCTGAGCCTCAAAGGACGGCCGGCGGCTGAGCCTCTGGGTGGCCTGCGGGCTGAGCCCTCTAGGTCGCCTGCGGCTGAGCCGGTGCCTGGGCGGCCGAGGGAACGTCGCCGGCCGCCGGCCAGGGGATCTGCGGGGAGCGGTGGAAGGTGATACCGGCGGCGGTCCAGCGTGGTGCCTGTGCGGCCAGCCGGCGGGCGAACCCGGTCCAGTCCCGGCTGCCGGCCGGTGACCAGCCCAGCTCGGCGACCGCCGCCAGGCGGGGGAAGAGCATCAGCTCGACCTCGGCCATCGTGGTGACCGACTCGGTCCACAGCGGGGCCTCGACGCCGAGTACGGCCGACTCCGGCACCCCCGCGAGGAAGCTGCCCGGGTCCCAGTCGTACGCGTCGCGTACCTCCAGCAGCCCGGCCCAGTCGTGGCCGACCGGGGTGTCGGGGGCGTACTTCATGTCGAGGTAGACGCGGTTGGCGGGGGAGAGCACCACCCGGGCACCCCGCCGGACGGCGTCGGTGACGGTGTCGTCGCTGTCCGACGTACCCCAGAACTGGACGACCCGACCCGGGCTGTGCGTGGTGACGGCGAGCTGGTGCCAGCCCATCACGGTCTTGCCGGTCGCGACGACCAGCGGCTGGGTCTTGGCCATGAAGGTGGCGTAGTCGTCGGCCGGCACCTTGAACGCCTCGTCGCCGCCGATGTGCAGGTAGGGGCCGGGGGTGAGGGCGGCGATCTCGGTGAACACGTCGTGCAGGAAGTCGTAGGTGGTCTCGCTGTGCACGGCGAGCGCGCTGAAACCGACCTCGGTGCCGGTGTAGCGCGGCGGGGAGGTCCGGTCCGGGCTCAGCTCGGCGTACGCGGCCAGCGCGGCGTTCGTGTGCCCCGGTACGTCGATCTCGGGGACGACGGTGATGGCGCGGGTGGCGGCGTACTCGACGATCCGCCGGTAGTCGGCCTTGCTGTAGTGGCCGCCGGGCCCGTCGCCGACCTCGCCGGCGCCGCCGTACTCGCCGAGCAGGGGCCAGTTGTCGATCGCGATCCGCCAGCCCTGGTCGTCGGTGAGGTGCAGGTGCAGGTGGTTGATCTTGTAGAGGGCGATCAGGTCGATGAACCGGAGCACGTCGGCGACCGGCCGGAAGTGCCGGGCGACGTCGAGCATCGCCCCCCGGTAGGCGAACCGGGGGTGGTCGACGACCCGCCCGGCGGGCACGGTCCACGGGCCGGGGCCGGCGGCACCGCCCTCCACCTGCGCGGGCAGCAGTTGCCGCAGGGTCTGGGTGCCGTGGAACAGGCCGGCGGCCGTACGGGCGGCGACGGTGACGCCGTCGGCGGTCACGTCGAGGCGGTAGCCCTCGCCGTGCTCGGGTACCCCGTCACGGGCGAAGCGCAGCCGGATCTGGCCGGGGCCGTCGTCGGCCACGACCGGCACCGGGTGCCCGGTCGCCCGGCGCAGCACGGCGGCGAGGTGCTCCGCGACCGCGACGGCGACCGGGGCCGGGTGGGTGTGGACGGCCGTGTCGGCGGTCAGGGTCCAGTGCTCCCCGCCGACCGGCTCCACGCTGACCGGTGCGGGCACCAGATCGGCGTAGGTCGGTAGCTCATTCGAGGGAACGGGACGGGGACGGGGGGCAACGGGCGACACGGGTGTTCTCCCTGCGTATGTGGTCGTGCGTGCGTGGACGTGCGTGTGGGAACGCTTCCAGGAACCGCAGTAATCGCGGTTAGTGCCGACCAGTGTGCCAATTGTCACCGAATGCTGCCACGTCACCCCGGCGTCGCTTAGCCTTCGCCCACCAATGGCCATTGGTTCCCTGATACGAAACTCGACTTCCGGGGTAACGGAGAGCGGCTGAATCTTCGTTAAGTGTCGGTCCCGGCGCACGTGGGAGGCTCTGGTGGCAGCGGAAAAGGCGACGACCAAGCACAAATACGTCTACGGGTTCGCCGAGGGCAACAAGGATCTGAAAGATCTACTCGGCGGCAAGGGCGCCAACCTGGCGGAAATGACCAACCTCGGGCTTCCCGTGCCGCCCGGTTTCATCATCACCACCGAGGCGTGCAAGGCGTACCTGGCCACCGGCGCCGAGCCCGACGGGCTGGCCGAGCAGGTCGCCACGCACCTCGCGGCGCTGGAATCCGCGATGGGCAAGCGGCTCGGCGACCCCGCCGACCCGCTGCTGGTGTCCGTACGCTCCGGTGCCAAGTTCTCGATGCCCGGCATGATGGAGACCGTCCTCAACGTCGGGCTCAACGACGAGAGCGTGGCCGGGCTCGCCCGCCAGGCGTCGGACGGGGGTCCGGGCAGCGGCGACCGGTTCGCCTGGGACTCCTACCGTCGGCTGATCCAGATGTTCGGCAAGACCGTCTGCGACGTGCCCGGCGAGGAGTTCGAGCACGCCCTCGACGACGCCAAGCGGGCCAAGGGCACCACCAACGACCTCGACCTGGACGCCGACGACCTGCGGGCGCTGGTCGGGGCGTACAAGAAGATCTTCGCCAAGCACACCGGGCGGGAGTTCCCGCAGCCGCCCCGCGAGCAGCTCGACCTGGCCGTACGGGCCGTCTTCGAGTCGTGGAACGCCGAGCGGGCGGTGCTCTACCGCCGGCAGGAGCGCATCCCGGCCGACCTCGGCACCGCCGTCAACATCGTCGCGATGGTCTTCGGCAACCTCGGCCCCGACTCCGGCACCGGCGTCGCCTTCACCCGTGACCCGGCGACCGGCAACCAGGGCATCTACGGCGACTACCTGGCCAACGCGCAGGGCGAGGACGTGGTCGCCGGCATCCGCAACACCGTCCCGCTGCAGGAGCTGGAACGCATCGACAAGCGGTCGTACGACGAGCTGCTGCGGAACATGGCGACCCTGGAGGGTCACTACCGCGATCTGTGCGACATCGAGTTCACCATCGAGCGCGGCAAGCTGTGGATGTTGCAGACCCGGGTCGGCAAGCGTACGGCGGCCGCCGCGTTCAACATCGCCAACCACCTCGTCGACGAGGGGATGATCGACCTCGACGAGGCGCTGCACCGGGTCAACGGCGCCCAGCTCGCCCAACTGATGTTCCCCCGCTTCGACCTCTCCGGCTCGCCGGAGGTCGTCACCACCGGGGTCGGCGCGTCACCGGGCGCCGCCGTCGGCCGGGTCGTCTTCACCTCCGCCCGGGCCGTCGAGCTGGCCGGCCAGGGCGAGCGGGTCATCCTGGTCCGCCGGGAGACCAACCCCGACGACCTGCCGGGCATGATCGCCGCGCAGGGCATCCTCACCGCCCGGGGCGGCAAGACCAGCCACGCCGCCGTCGTCGCCCGGGGCATGGGCAAGACCTGCCTCTGCGGCGCCGACAACCTCGACGTGGACGTGAAGGCCGGCCGGTTCACCGTCGGCGGGCACGTCGTCAACGAGGGGGACATCGTCTCGATCGACGGCACCAGCGGCTGCCTCTACCTCGGCGAGGTGCCGGTCCGCCCGTCGGAGGTGGTCCAGTACTTCGAGGGCTCGGTCGACCCGGCGACGAGCACCGACCCGCTGGTGGTCGCCGTACACCGGATCATCGGCCACGCCGACGAGGTGCGGCGGCTGCGGGTGCGGACCAACGCCGACACCGGCGAGGACGCCGCGCGGGCCCGGCGCTTCGGGGCCGAGGGGATCGGGCTGTGCCGTACCGAGCACATGTTCCTCGGCGACCGCCGCGAGCTGGTCGAGCGGCTGATCCTGGCCCGCACCGAGAGCGAGCGCAACGAGGCGCTGGACGCGCTGCTGCCGTTGCAGCGGGCCGACTTCGTGGAGATCTTCCGCGAGATGGACGGGCTGCCGGTCACCGTCCGGCTGATCGATCCGCCGCTGCACGAGTTCCTGCCGTCGCTGGAGGAACTGGCCGTGCACGTCGCGGTCGCCCAGGAGCGCGGCGAGGACCCGGGCAAGGACCAGGCGCTGCTGGCCGCCGTACGCCGGATGCACGAACAGAACCCGATGCTGGGTCTGCGCGGGGTGCGGCTCGGCCTGGTCATCCCCGGCCTGTTCGCGATGCAGGTGCGGGCGATCACCGAGGCCGCCGCCCAGCTCGTCGCCGAAGGCCGCGATCCCCGGCCGGAGATCATGGTCCCGCTGGTCGGGGCGGTCCAGGAGCTGGAGACCGTACGCGTCGAGGCCGAGAAGATCATCTCGGAGGTGACCCGGGAGCACGCCGTCGAGGTGCTGATCGGCACCATGATCGAGGTGCCCCGGGCGGCGCTCACCGCCGGCCAGATCGCCGAGGCGGCCGAGTTCTTCTCCTTCGGCACCAACGACCTGACCCAGATGGCCTGGGGCTTCTCCCGCGACGACGTCGAGGGGGCGTTCTTCTGGCGCTACCTCGAACTGGGCATCTTCGGCATCTCGCCGTTCGAGTCGCTGGACCGCGACGGCGTGGGCCGGCTGGTCCGGATCGCCGTCGACGAGGGCCGGGCCGCCCGGCCCGGGCTCAAGATCGGAGTCTGCGGCGAGCACGGGGGTGACCCCGAGTCGGTGCACTTCTTCCACGAGGTCGGGCTGGACTACGTCTCCTGCTCGCCGTTCCGGGTCCCGGTGGCGCGGCTGGAGGCCGGCCGGGCGGTGATCGAGTCGTCCGGCTCCGACAGTCGCTGACCCGCGGGCCGCGTACGGGCACGACCGCGTGGCGTGACGTAGTCGTGCCCGTACGTACGGTAAATGTGGGTTGTGGGTGAATCGTCGCTTCGCCACCGCCTGGCGCGCCGGACCCGGTTCCTGCCGAGGATCGCCGCCCGGCTGCCCTGGTGGGTCTCCGCCCTGGTGGGACTGGGTGCCGCCGGGCTCGGCCTGCTGCTGATGACCCGGCCGCTCAGCGCGGTGGGCGTGCTGGCGGTCTACGTCGGCCTGAGCTGTCTCGCGTCCGGTGTCGCCGACCTCACCGCGCACCGGCGGGACGGTCCGGTCCCGGCACCGTCGGCGGCACTCGGCCTCGGCTGGATCGTCCTCGGCGTGGCCGTCCTCGTCTGGGTGGGCACCGCGGTCGAACTGCTGCCCAGGGTCGTCGCGGTCGCGCTTCTCGTGTCCGGCGCGGTGAAGTGCCTGCAGGCGTGGCGGGGCACACCCGACGAACGGTTGGCGGCGGTGCTGTTCGGGGCGGCCGACATCGGCTTCGGGGTGCTGGCACTGGCCTGGCCCGACGTCACCCTGCTCGTGGTGGCGGTGCTGTTCGGCGCCCGCACCGTCCTCTTCGGCCTGGCCCAGGTCTGGGCCGCCGTCGGGCGGAGGGTCGGCCGTGCCGGTCCGGCCCGGCCCGGTCGCGCCGCCACCGGCGTACGGCGCTGGTCGCGGTCGATCGGCGCCGGGCTGGCCGCGGCCGCCGCGCTGGCCGCCCTGGTGATCACCGGCCGGATCGACGCCGGCTCGCCGGTCGTCGACGGCTTCTACACCGCGCCGGACGACCGGCCGGACCGGCCCGGCGTGCTGTTGCGCCACGAACCGTTCGGCCGGGACGTCCCGGCCGACGCGAAGGCGTGGCGGATCCTCTACACCACCACCCGCGACGACGGGGTACCGGCGGTGGCCAGCGGCCTCGTCGTGGCGCCGGCGGCCCCGGCGACCACGCCGCGTCCGGTCATCGCCTGGGCCCACGGTACGACCGGCTACGCGGCCAACTGCGCGCCGAGCCTGCTCCCGTCCCCCTTCACGGCGGGCGCGTTGCCCGCCCTCGACCGGATTCTCGGGCCGGGCCGGGTGCTGGTGGCCACCGACTACACCGGGCTCGGCACCGCCGGGCCGCAGCCGTACCTGATCGGTCAGGGCGAGGCCCGCGCGGTCCTCGACGCGGTGCGGGCCGCCCGGCAACTGGACCAGTTGCGCCTGGCCGCCGAGACCGTCGTCTGGGGACACTCCCAGGGCGGGCACGCCGCCCTCTGGACGGCCCAGATCCAGCCGACGTACGCGCCCGACGTGCCGTTGTCGGGGGTGGCGGCGATGGCGCCGGCGGCCGACACGCTCGCGCTGACCCGGCATCTGCCGCAGGTACGCGGCGGGTCGGTGTTCGCGTCGTTCGTCATCGAGGCGTACGCGCGGACGTACCCGGACGTCGACCTCGACGACTACGTCATCCCGTCGGCGCGGATCCTGGTGCGGGAGATGGCGACCCGTTGCCTGGCCGAGCCCGGGTTGTTCGTATCCGTGCTCGATGCGTTGTCGATCGACCGGGACCGGCCGATCTATGCCCGCGACCCCACCGGCGGCAGCCTCGGGCGGCGGTTGGCGCAGAACACCCCGACCGGACCCTTCGAGATGCCGGTCCTGCTCGCGCAGGGGGCGAGCGATCCGCTGGTCACCCTCGCGATCCAGGACGGCTACGTCGCGGGGCTGGCGGCGGCCGGACAGCGCGTCGACTACCGCACCTACGCCGGCCGGGACCACATGGGCCTCGTCGCCGCCGACTCACCGCTGATCTCCGACCTCGTCACCTGGACCGGTCGGCTTCTGCACCCCTGACCGGTCCCCAGGTGCCGGCGGCCGGGCGTGGGTGCAGCGGCCGGGCGTGGGTGCAGCGGCCGGCTCAGCGACGGCCGGGCAGGGTCGCCATCGGGGTGCGTACGGCCAGCGGCGTCGAGCCGTTGCCGAGGCCGCCGCGGCGCGGCACCGGGGTCGCCGACGCCGCGGCGCTGGCCCGCTCGATCATCGTGCCCAGCCGGGCGGCGAGCTGGCGGGCGTCGAGGTGCAGCAGCGGCAGGTTGACGTCGGCGGTGGTCAGTACGGTCAGCAGCGCGCGGCTGCCGGCGGCGTAGACGATCACGTAACCGTCGGTGCCCTGCAGGACCGTCTCGTGCAGGGTGCCGAGCCCGGCGGTCAGCGCGAACCGCTGGCCGAGGCCGAGATGGGCGGCGGACAGGGCGGCCAGGCTCGACGGTTCGATGCCGGTCACGTCGCTGGCGATGAGCATGCCGTCGAGGCCGGCGAGCACGGTGCCGGACACGTCGGGCAGGCGCCGCCGCAGCGCGTTTATCTCGGCCTTGATCGCGACGTCAGCGTCCACGGATGTCCTTCTTTCCTACGGTTGCCTCGGGGCGGACGGGTACCGCTCGGTCGGGGCGGCGCGCGGATGTGGGGTCGCGTTGAGGTTCGCCAGCCGGTTACTTTGTGCTCCCGGCACGCTACCCCACGCTGTGATTCTTGGGGAGTGTGGTGACGGTCAGCTATTAGTCCGCAACTATCGGCTGTTCGGGTGTTGCGGAGGAAAGGTTGCGTACGACACCCCGTACGCCAGCCGGTCGACCGTGCGCGGCACGATGGTCCGGTGACGACGCCACCCGACGCCGAGCGCTGGGCACCCGAGTCCCCGAAGGACACCGGCCACGGCCGCAGCCCGTACGAGCGCGACCGGGCCCGGGTGCTGCACTCGGCCGCGTTCCGGCGGCTCGCCGCGAAGACCCAGGTGCACACCGCCGGCACCGACGACTTCCTGCGTACCCGGCTCACCCACTCGCTGGAGGTCGCGCAGATCGCCCGGGAGATGGGCGCCCGGCTCGGCTGCGACGCCGACGTCGTCGACGTGGCCGGCCTCGCCCACGACCTCGGCCACCCGCCGTTCGGGCACAACGGCGAGGCGGCGCTCGACGCGGTGGCCAGCGCCTGCGGAGGCTTCGAGGGCAACGCGCAGACGCTGCGCGTACTCACCAGGTTGGAGGCCAAGGCGCTGCGGCCCGGCGGCGGACCGGCCGGCCTCAACCTGACCCGGGCCTCGCTCGACGCGACCTGCAAGTACCCGTGGCCGCGCCGCGCCGGCCGGCGCAAGTTCGGGGCGTACGCCGACGACACCGAGGTCTTCGAGTGGGTACGCCGGGGCGCCCCGGACGGCACCCGGCGCTGCCTGGAGGCGCAGGTGATGGACTGGGCCGACGACGTCGCCTACTCGGTACACGACGTCGAGGACGGCATCCACGGCGGCTACCTGGCGGTCCGGCCGCTGCTCGACGACGCCGACGAACGCGCCGCGCTCTGCGCCGACGTGGCGGCGGTCTACTCCGACGAGTCCGCGGCCGACCTCGACCCCGTGCTGCTCGCCCTGCTCGCCGATCCGGTGCTGGCGCCGCTGGCCGGATACGACGGCAGCCACGGCGCACAGGCCGCGCTCAAGCGGATGACCAGCGCCCTGACCGGCCGGTTCGTGCACGCCGCGGTGACCGCCACCAAGGAGACCTTCGGCGACGGCCCGCTGCACCGGTACGCCGCCGACCTGGTCGTACCCCGGGAGATCCGGGCCCGCTGCGCGCTGCTCAAGGGCATGGCGCTGCGCTACGTGATGCGCCGGTCCGGGGCGGAGGAACGCTATGAACGGCAACGGATCGTCCTGGCCGAACTGGTCGCGGCACTCCTCGACCGGGCGCCCGGCGGGCTGGACCCGGTGTTCGCGGCGTCCTGGCGGGCGGCGGCCGACGACCCGGCCCGGCTCCGGGTGGTCGTCGACCAGGTGGCGTCGCTCACCGACCCGGCGGCGGTCGCCTGGCACGGCCGTCTCGTCGCCGGCTGACCCGACCCGCGACCGCGGGACCCCCGCCGGCCCGAATCGGAGCGGCAGGGCAGGATGTACCCGGAGGGGGTGGACACCGCATGGCTGGCCGGATCCGGGACGAGGACATCGCGCTGGTCCGCGAGCGCACCTCCATCGCCGAGGTGATCTCCGACCGGGTGACGCTGCGCTCGGCCGGCGGCGGCAACCTCAAGGGGTTGTGCCCGTTCCACGACGAGAAGACGCCGTCGTTCACCGTGGCCCCGGCCCGCAACGTCTACTTCTGTCACGGCTGCGGCGCCGGCGGCGACGCGATCAAGTTCCTGATGGACGCCGAGCACCTGACGTTCGTCGAGTCGGTCGAGCGGCTCGCCGATCGCGCCGGCATCCAGTTGCGGTACGACGAGACCGGCCCGTCGCCGACCCGCCAGCAGCCCGGCCAGCGGCAGCGGCTGGTGGCCGCGCACGCCGCCGCGGTCGAGTTCTACACCGGGCAGCTCGGCACCCCCGGCGCCCGGTTGGCGCGGGAGTTCCTGGCCGAGCGCGGCTTCGACCGGGCCGCCGCCGAGCGCTACGGGTGCGGCTTCGCCCCCGACGCGTGGGACCACCTGACCAAGCACCTGCGGCAGAAGGGCTTCACCGGTCCGGAACTGGTCACCGCCGGGCTGTCCCGCGAGTCACGGTCCGGCTCGCTGATCGACCGGTTCCGCCGCCGGCTGCTCTGGCCGATCCGGGAGCTGACCGGCGACGTGATCGGGTTCGGCGCCCGCAAGCTCTTCGACACCGACGACGGCCCGAAATACCTCAACACCCCCGAGACGCCGATCTACAAGAAGTCCCACGTCCTGTACGGCATCGACCAGGCCAAGCGGGAGATCGCCAAGCAGGGACGGGCGGTCATCGTCGAGGGCTACACCGACGTGATGGCCTGCCACCTGGCCGGCGTGACGACGGCCGTGGCGACCTGCGGCACGGCGTTCGGCGTCGACCACATCGGGGTCCTGCGCCGGCTGCTGATGGACAGCGACGAGGTCACCGGCGAGATCATCTTCACCTTCGACGGCGACGCGGCCGGGCAGAAGGCGGCGCTGCGCGCCTTCGAGGAGGACCAGCGCTTCGTCGGCCGTACGTTCATCGCGGTCTCGCCCGACAACATGGACCCGTGCGACCTGCGGCTGGCAAAGGGCGACCTCGCGGTCCGTGACCTGGTCGCGCGCCGTGAGCCGCTGGTCGACTTCGCGCTGCGCCAGGTCCTGGCCCGCTACGACCTGGACACCGTCGACGGCCGGGTCGAGGCGATGCGCCGCGCCGCGCCGCTGGTGGCCAAGCTCAAGGACCGCGACAAACGCCCCGAGTACGTCCGCAAGCTGGCCCTGGACCTCGGCATGGAGATCGAGCCGGTGCAGCGGGCGGTGCTGGCCGCCGGCTCGGATCCGGGGGCCGCGGCGCCGGTCCGGCCGAAGCGGACCGAGCCGGTGCTGGACAGCCCGCAGTCGCTGGTCGAACGCGAGGCGCTCAAGCTCGCACTCCAGGTGCCGGTGCTCGCCGGGCCGATGTTCGACGCGGTCGGCGAGGACGCCTACCGGCATCCGGTGCACGTGGCGGTCCGGGCGGCGGTGGCCGAGGCCGGCGGGGCCACCGCCGCGGTCAGCGGCGCGGTCTGGATCGAGCGGGTCCGCGACGCCTGCGCGGACCTGATGGGCCGCGCCCTGGTCGGGGAGTTGGCGGTCGAGCCGCTGCGGATCGACCGGGAGCCCGACCCGGGCTACGTGTCGGTGACCCTGGCCCAGATCCAGCTCGGTTCGGTCACCGCCCGGATCCGCGAGCTGAAGTCGAAGATCCAGCGGATCAATCCGGTCGCGCACAAGGACGAATACCTGGCGATGGTCGGCGCCCTGGTACCGCTGGAGCAGCACGCGCGGGCCCTGCGCGAGCAGGCCGTGGGAGGTTTGTGACATGCGTCTGTTCCGCCGCCGGCCGAAGCTGCCCGCCGACCGGCGCCCGGCCCTCGACCCCGAGGAGCGGGTCCTCGACTGGTCCCCGGCCGGCTCCGGTGACGACGTGGTCGTGTTGACCAACCGGGGGCTGTGGTTGCCGGGCCGGTCCGGCCGGCTGCCCTGGCACGAGATCCACAAGGCGGTCTGGTCGGGCCGGGAGCTGACCGTCACCCCGGCCGAGGTGCTGCGGGTGCACGACGAGTACGCCGTGGTCGCCGACCGGCCGGCCGAGTCCTATCTGCTGCTCGACCCGGGCGACGTGCCGCACCAGGTGCGTACCCGGGTCACCGGGTCGGTCGCGCACACCGTGCACCATCCGCTGCCCGGTGGGGGAGTGCGGATCGTCGCCCGCCGGGTCGGCGGGGTCGACGGGCTGAGCTGGGCGGTCCGCTACGACCCCGGGACCGCGTACGACGACGAGGAGATCCGCGCCGCGACGGTCGAACTCGTCGAGCGGTTCCAGCGGGAGAGCACGCCGTCCGACCTGTGACGCGGTGGGCCGCGTTCGCGCGACCCGGTGCGGGGCGGCGGGTGCCGCGACCGGCGGCCGCGACACCCGCCGGGTGGGTCAGCCCCAGATCGCCGAGACCCACTCCGGGTGGTCGACGAACGGATTGCGGTTGCCCTGCCAGTTGTCGAAGATGACCTGGTTGCGGCGACGCTCGAAGGCGTCCGGCGGGTCCTGCTGGTGCCACTGCTTCAGCACGGAGAGCTTGCCGTGGTAGGGCGAGCTGCCGTTGCTGGTGGACTCGTTGACCTCCAGGTTGGGCCAGCCGTCGTTGCCCTCGTAGCGGATCGCCATGTAGAAGAGCATCCGGGCGACGTCGCCCTTGTCCGCGTCGCGCGGCTCCCACGAGTCACTGTCGGTGTAGTTGCCCGGGGCGCTGCTGACCGGGTTGCCGCCGTTGTCGAAGTCCTTGTTGCCCCGGGTCGAGTTGACCGTGACGTCGGTCGCGCGCAGGTGGTGCACGTCGGTGCCCGGCCCGGCCGAGGTGCCGAAGTTGCCGTGCGACTGCGCCCAGACATGCTCGCGGTTCCAGTTGCCGGTGCTGCCGCCGTTGCTGTTCTTGCTCCGCGACGTGCCGGAGTAGAGCAGGAGCACGTTGTTGGCGTTGTTCGGATCCTGGTCGGTCTGCTTCAGCGCGTCCCACACCTGCGCGTACGACAGTCTGGTCTGCACCTTGATGATGCTGTGCAGCGAGCTGCGCAGGGCCGGCCCCGTCTTGCCGATGGCGCTGGCGTAGTACGTCGAGCCGGGGTTGCCGGTCGGGGTCGGTCCGGGGGTGGCGGTCGGGGAGGGCGTGGGGGTCGTGCCGCCGCGGGTGAACGCGGTCGGGTTCTTCAGGCCGGCGTGGCTGAAGTACGCGGTCAGCGTGCCGGTGACGGTGACCGTCGAGCCGAGCGTGCCCGGGTTGGTGCGCAGCCCGAAGGCGCCGCGGTAGGCCGCGGTGACCTGGACGTAGAGCATCCGGCCGGTGGCGGTCTCGGCGGCGGAGTCGGCGATGGCGATGGCGGTGTCGCCGGTGAACGCGGAGCGCCGGACCGTGTTGGTGGCCGTCGGCTCGCCGACGACGTAGCCGGTGACCGTCGCCGTCCGGCCGTCCTGGGCGGCGATGGCCGCCGCGACGGTGATGCCGGATGCCGCCGACGCCGCGGTCGACACCACCCCGACCGGTAGGCCGACCGCGAGGACGAGAGCCGCGGCCAGGATGAGCTGTCGCGGCCTCGACCGCGCGCTAGCTGTGGCATTCATGCCTGACGATCTTAATCGAGTTTCGATGAACATCGAAGAAGCTCGAAGTTACGAGTGCGCCAAGATCCCGGTGATCAGGGGCGGGGAAGCGCGACCCGCCGGCGACATGCGCGACCCGATCCCTGATCACGGGGATCTTGGGGTGGTCAGCCCGGCGCGTCGGCGGCGGTGAACACGTGGTCGCTGATCATCCGGGTGGCGCCGACCAGGCCGGCCTGGTCGCCCATCTCGGAGAGCACGATCGGCATGGCGCCGGTCGCCAGCGGCAGCGACGAGCGGTAGACCACGCCCCGGATCTCGGCGAGCAGCGCGTGCCCGATGCCGGCGAGCCCACCGCCGATGACGATCATGCCGGGGTTGAAGAAGCTGACCAGGCTGGCGAGCACCTTGCCGACCCGCCGGCCACCGTCGCGCACCATGCCGATCGCGACCGGGTCACCGGCCGCCGCCGCGTGCGCGACGTCGAGGGCGGTCAGCGTGCCGGCCTCGGCGAGCTGTTCGGCGAGCTGGTCGGAGCGCCCGGAACGGGCGGCGGCCAGCGCGTCGCGGGTCAGTGCCGCCCCGCCGAAGTAGGCCTCCAGGCAGCCGCTGTTGCCGCAGACGCACAGCGGGCCGTTGTCGTCGACCGCGGTGTGGCCGATGTCGCCGGCACAGCCGTTGGCGCCCCGGTAGACGGACCCGGCGACGACGATCCCGGCCCCGATGCCGGCGCCGATCTTGACGAAGAGGAAGTCGTCGAAGGACTTCGCGATCCCGGCGTGCTTTTCACCGAGTGCCATGATGTTCACGTCGTTGTCGACCAGGACCGGGCAGCCGAGTTCGGTGCTGAACATCTCGCGTACGGGGAAGCGGTGCCAACCGGGCATGAACGGCGGCGACACCGGAATCCCCTCGTGGAAGCTGACCGGGCCGGGGATGCCGATCCCGGCACCGGTGAAGCGGGTGGTGCCCGAGTCGGCGCGCAGCTTGCTGACGAGTTCGAGGGCCTGCCCGATGACGGCGGTCGGCCCGCGGCGCAGTTCGGTGTGCTCGGTGATCCGGGAGATGACCCGCAGCTCGCCGTCGGTGATCGCGACCTCGATGCTGGTCGCGCCGATGCTCACGCTGAGGAACCGGGTTCCCCCGGCGATCCGGACGATCGACGACCGCCGGCCGCCACGGGAGGCGGCCGGGCCGACCGTCTCGACCAGGCCCCGCTCGATGAGCCGGTCGATCTCGGTGGCCGCCTTGGAACGGGACAGCTCCACCGCCTCGCCCAGTTCGGCACGGGACGCCGGGCCGTCGTCACGCAACAGGCGAAGCACCCGGGCCTGGTGCGGGTTTTCCGGCCATACGCCCAACACGTCCGTCATCATCCTTATCCCGCCGCGGCGAGACCCGCGGCGGCGAGTCGACTTGGAGAGCCCCTAGAGGCTCGGTGTGAGAAAAGATACCGCACGGTCGCCACAAGTTGGCGCAGTACAGGGTCAACTTTGTTCGGAGTGATCGAAAAGTTCCTAGATGTGAAATGAGTGGGATGAATGTCGTACCGAGGGGATAGGTTCTGTCGGTGAACGAGACGCGGCAGCGACCACCGGGCCACGAACAGTCACCGGGCCAGGACCAGTCACCGGGCCACGAGCCGGCGGTGGCCGGAGGGAGCGCGCTGATCCACGCGCGGGGCCTGGTCAAGCGGTTCGGTGACTTCACGGCCGTCGACGGGATCGACGTCGACGTGCAGCCCGGCGAGGCGTTCGGATTCCTCGGTCCGAACGGTGCCGGCAAGAGTTCGACCATGCGGATGATCGGGTGCGTCTCCCCGCCGACCGACGGGGTCCTGCGCATCGTCGGGCTCGATCCGCGGCGGGACGGTCCGGCGATCCGGGCCCGCCTCGGGGTCTGCCCGCAGCAGGACAACCTCGACCCCGAGCTGACCGTGCGGGAAAACCTGACCACCTATGCCCGCTACTTCGGCATCCCGCGCCGGGTGGCCCGACAGCGGGCCACCGAGCTGCTCGACTTCGTGCAGCTCACCGAGCGCGCCAACAGCAAGGTCGAGCCGTTGTCAGGCGGCATGAAGCGCCGGCTCACCATCGCCCGCGCCCTGGTCAACGAACCCGACATCGTGTTGCTCGACGAGCCGACGACCGGGCTCGACCCGCAGGCCCGGCACCTGGTCTGGGAGCGGCTGTTCCGGCTCAAGCAACAGGGTGTGACGCTGGTGCTCACCACCCACTACATGGACGAGGCAGAGCAGTTGTGCGACCGGCTCGTCGTCATGGACGGCGGCCGGATCGTCGCCGAGGGCTCGCCGCGGGCGCTGATCGAGCGATACTCCACCCGCGAGGTCGTCGAGTTGCGATTCGCCGCCGCGTCGCAGGAGGACTTCGCCGGCAAGCTCGACGGGCTGGGCGAACGGATCGAGGTGCTGCCCGACCGCATCCTGCTCTACGTCGCGGACGGCGACGCGGCGGTGGCCGAGGTGCACGGACGGGCGCTGACCCCGGCCAGTGTGCTGGTCCGGCGCAGCTCGCTCGAGGACGTCTTCCTGCACCTGACCGGCCGGACCCTGGTGGACTAGGGTGCGGCCTGGAGCGTCCCGCGGAAGACGGGTCGTTTGCCCGGCGAAACCGTGGGTAGCCGGCGCCGGGGCCGTTGCCCCAGGGAGGCCGGACGACTGCGCAGAGGTGGGGCACGACCATGACCATGAACGCGGACGAACAGTACGAGCGCGGCCTGGTGGCGCTACGGGAGGCCGACGGGGGCGCCGGGCAGAAGCTTCTCGCGGCCCTGGCCGACGTCTCACCCGAGCTGAGTCACCGGTCCGTCGCCTGGTCCTACGGAGACCTCTACGTCCGGCCCGAACTGCAGCGCCGCGACCGGGAACTGCTGACGCTCGGCATACTCACCGGTCTCGGTGGCGCCGAGGCCCAGCTCGAGGTCCACGTCAACGGCGCGCTCAACGCCGGCCTGACGCCCTCCGAGATAGTCGAGGCGCTGCTGCAGTCGGTGGTCTACTGCGGTGTGCCGCGGGCGGTCAACGCCACCCTCGTCGCCAAGAAGGTCTTCGCCGAGCGCAACCTGCTTCCCGTCCGTCCCACACCGGCCGGCTGACCCGGCCGCGATTCCCGCTACCGGACACCTCGGGGCCTTCGATAACGTCGGTCTCCCGGTCGGGGTCGCCACCGCTGGCGGCCCGGGCCGTAGTCGACGACACCGAGCGGGAGGCAGCCATGTGGGCAAGCGCGGTCGGCCGGGCGCTGGTCGACCGATGAGCGTCGGCACGGCGGCGGCCCGACGCGGCGGCGGGCCGCTCTCCGTACTCGAATACAACATCGTCGGCTACCGGCGCACCTGGCGCTCGAGCGCGCTGTCGTCCTTCCTCCTGCCGCTGCTGACGGTGATCGGCTTCGGGGTGGGGGTCGGCTCCTACATCGACGGCGGCGTCGGCGGGGTGTCCTATCTCGACTTCATCCTGCCCGGCCTGCTCGCCTCGACCGCGTTGCAGGTGGCGATCGGGGAGTCGTCCTGGCAGGTGCTCGGCAACTTCGAGTGGGTCCGCACCTATTTCGCCCAGGCCAGCGCCCCGCTTCGGGTCGCCGACATCCTCGGTGGGCACCTGCTCTTCGTCCTGTTCCGGGTGCTGATCAGCACCATCGCGTTCCTGCTGGTGGCGGCGGCCTTCGGCACGCTGCACTCGCCGTGGGCGCTGGCGGCGCTGCCGCTGGCGCTGCTGATCGGGTTCGCCGTGGCGGCGCCGACGTTCGCCTTCAGCGCCTCGATCAGGTCCGACAGCTACCTGTCGTTGCTGTTCCGCTTCGCCGTGGTCCCGATGACCCTGTTCGCCGGGGTCTTCTTCCCGGTCGAGGAGCTGCCGGTGGTGCTGCGCTGGCTGGCCTACCTGTCCCCGCTGTGGCACGGCGTCGACCTGACCCGGGCGGCCACCCTGGGCATCGCTCCCCAGTGGTCGGTCGCCGGTCACCTGCTCTACCTGCTGGCCTGGGCGGTCGCCGGCTGGCTGCTGGCACACGCCCGGTTCAAGCGCCGACTGGTGTTCTGAGAGGAGGTCGGCGTGGTCAGCATCGTCCTGCCCAAGCTGGTCAGCTTCGAGGGTCCGGCCCGCCGGGCGTTCTCGGTGACCGAGCGCAACGCGGCGGCGCTCAAGTCGGCCTACTGGGTCGTGATGATCTCCGGCTTCTTCGAGCCGCTGCTCTACCTGCTGTCGATCGGCGTCGGGGTGGGGGCGCTGATCGGCGACCTGACGCTGCCCGGCGGTCAGGTCGTCGCGTACGCCGCGTTCGTCGCGCCGGCCATGCTGGCCGCGTCCGCGATGACCGGTGCGCTGTCGGAGACCACCTTCAACTTCTTCGGCAAGATGAAGTACATGAAGCTGTACGACGGGATCCTGGCGACCCCGGTGCAGCCCTTCGAGATCGCGCTGGGCGAGCTGGCCTGGGCGATGATCCGCGGCTCCAGCTACTCCGCCGCCTTCCTCGTGGTCATGGTCTGGATGGACCTCACGACGGTCGGCCGCGCGCTGGTCGCCTTTCCGGCCGCGGTGCTGGTCGGCTTCACCTTCGGCGCGCTCGGCATGGCGCTGTCGACGTTCATGCGCAGCTGGCAGGACTTCGACCTGATGGGGTCGGTGCAGTTCAGCCTCTTCCTCTTCTCCGGCACCTTCGTGCCGGCCGAGGTCTATCCGGCCGTCCTGCGCTGGGTGGTCGAGCTGACCCCGCTCTACCGGTCGGTGCACCTGATCCGTGACCTCAGCATCGGCTCGGCCGGCCCGGCGCAGCTTCTCGACGTCGCCTACCTGGTCGCCCTGACCGTGTTGGGGCTCGTGCTGGCCGGCCGCCGCATGGGCCGACTGCTGACCCGCTGACCTGCGCGTACGCCACCCGGTCGATCGCCGGGCCGACTACTTCTCGACGTCGCAGGACAAAGTTTGGCTCCTGCAAGTCTTTCTTTCCCTCGTCGCTAGCGATACCGTCTGCCCCAGACGTAACACGCGCGACATGGCGTCGCAAAAGTCGAGGTCAGAACCTTATCGAAGTCCGTCGAGCCCGGTTCGTGCCCCTGAGGGCGGGCAGACGCGAACGATCCTCCTACTCGTCATCGGCGGCCGTCGGCCGTCCCAGAAAGGTGGACAAGAATGGACGAGGCGCAGCGCCGCGAGGGCCAGCCCGGTCGGCCCAACCCCCAGCTCACCCGGCGTCGTATCCTCACCGCCTCCGCGGGTGCCGCGGCCGCCCTCGGTGCCGCCGGCCTGCCGATCCTGCAGACCGCGACCCCGGCGATCGGCAAGGGCACCTGGACCGTGGAGCCGCTCATCCCCGAGCAGAACCGCGGCATCATCCTCTACAGCGTGCGGGACCGGATCTCGGCGGCGCCCGACGACAGCGGTGTGCCGTACGGCTTCGAGCGGGTGCTCGCCCGGCTGGCCGAACTCGGCTACAAGGAGATCGAGTTCGCCGGCTACAACCAGCACAGCTCGATCCTGGGCCGGCAGATCACCCCGACCGAGATCCGCAAGATCCTGGACGACAACGGGCTGGTCGCCAACGGCACGCACACGTCCATCAACGCGGCCACCTTCCAGCAGCAGCTCGACATCGCCGAGGAACTCGGCATGAAGAACATCGGCACCGGCAGCGACCCGACCAACAGCAACTACCAGTCCGACTGGGACGCCGCCGCCGACGTCTGGAACGAGTTGGGCCGGCAGGCCCGGGACCGCAAGATGCGGCTCTACACGCACAACCACGACGCGGCCTACAACTTCCTGCTCGACGCCGGACCGCTGGACGGCAACGGCCGGCCCACCCGGTCCTCCGGCGTCCGCAAGCTCGAATACTTCATGGCGAAGACCGACGCCAAGTACGTCTTCTTCGAGATGGACATCTACTGGGGCTACGTGGCCCGCTTCAAGCACACCAAGTACGTCAACTCGGCGGGCCGGGAGCGGACCAGCATCTTCGACCCGATCCTGACCGTGGCCCGGCGGACCAAGCGCTTCCCGCTCTTCCACGCCAAGGACGGCAACAGGAACACCGCCCTGGCCAACGGCTACGAGATGACCCCGCTCGGCGAGGGCGACATCAACTTCCAGCAGTTCTTCCAGACCATCGGCGAGCCGGACTTCCACCACGCCAACTGGGAGCAGGACACCGCGCCGGGCGGCGCCGCCAACCCGGGGCAGTCGCTGGACTTCGCCGCGCTCAGCTACCAGAACATGGCCGATCTGACCATCTACCGTAACGAGTAGCCCCACGTCTGTCGATGTCCCGGCCGTGCCCCGCGCGGCCGGGACATCGGCATGCCCTCCGGTCGAGGGCGCCGGACGGTCTCTGGAAACCCCTGCTGACCAGGCATTTTGCCGCCTGGCGAGACAAGGTTGCGCAGGTCCGACGATTGCTTCCGGCAGGTTGATCGAAGACTTCTGTCCAACTTGATAAAAGTTCGGCTTCAAGCGACCAAAGGTCTTTACAGTCGGCCGAGACGGCTCCTACTGTGTCCAACACGACACGCCGATGTTGCGGCGGCGTAAACCACCGGAGGTGGACCAGTGCGCACCGCGGATGCGCTGCACCTGCGCCTGCTACGGCTTCTGAGAGACCATGGTGCGATCTCCCGCGCGGAGCTCGCCGATCAGTTGCAGATCCCCCGGCCGCGTCTGCTCGCCGAGCTCGACCGGCTGGTCAGCACCGGCTTCGTCACCGAGGCCGGGATGGCCGCCTCGCGCGGCGGCCGCCGTTCCACCCTCGTCGAACTCAACCCCGGCCTGCGCTTCGCGGCCGTCGACCTCGGCGCCAGCTCCATCGACGTCGAGGTGACCAACGGCCGGTTGGAACCGATCGCCAACTACACCGAGTCGGCCGACATCCGGTCCGGCCCGAAGGCCATCCTGCACCGGATCAACGAACTGCTGGCCAAGGCCCGGGTCGACGGGGTCTACGAGAAGCTCGACGCGGTCGGCGTCGGCGTACCCGGTCCGGTCAGCTACCGCGACGGGGTCCCGGTGTCGCCGCCGATCATGCCGGGTTGGGACCGTTTCCCGGTCCGCGAACTGCTCACCCGTGAGCACGGCTGCCCGGCCGCGGTGGACAACGACGTCAACATCATGGCGATCGGTGAGCGGCACGGCGGGGTCGCGCACACGGTCGACGACTTCCTCTTCGTCAAGATCGGCACCGGCATCGGTTGCGGCATCTACCTCAGCGGCGAGGTCTACCGCGGCATCGACGGCTGCGCCGGCGACATCGGACACATCCAGGTGGACAGCCACGGTCCGATGTGCACCTGCGGCAACGTCGGTTGTCTCGAGGCGCACTTCGGCGGCGCGGCGCTGGCCAAGGACGCCACCCTGGCGGCCCGCTCCGGCGCCTCCCCGGCCCTGGCCGAGCGGCTCGCCGCCGCCGGCGTACTGACCGCCCGTGACGTCGCCCAGGGCGCCACCGAGGGCGACGTCACCTGCGTGCGGCTCATCCGCGACGGGGGTCGCCGGGTCGGCAGCGTGCTCGCCGGGCTGGTCAGTTTCGCCAACCCGTCCATGATCGTCATTGGGGGAGGGCTCGCTCACTTGGGGCACATCCTGCTGGCGGAGATCCGCAGCGTGGTCTACCGCCGTTCACTTCCGCTGGCCACCGGTAACCTGCCGGTGGTGCTGTCCGAGCTGGGCTCGCGGGCCGGGGTCACCGGCGCGGCCGTACTCGCCAGCGACGTCGCCTTCGAGCAGGCGTCATGAGCGAGCGTAGCGAGCGAATCGGTTGGTTCAGTTTGCCTCATGTCGGTCGCGACCGAAGGGAGCGGACGTCATGAGCGAGCGTAGCGAGCGAATCGGTTGGCTCAGGTTGACGCATGGCGGCTGCGACCGAAGGGAGCGGACGTCATGAGCGTCGACACCGGCAAGGGCGCCGGGGCCGAGGTCGTCCTGCGGCTCACCGACGTGGTGAAGACCTTTCCCGGCGTACGGGCCCTGGACGGGGTGCAGTTGGAGGTCCGGGCCGGCGAGGTGCACTGCCTGCTCGGCCAGAACGGCGCCGGCAAGTCCACCCTGATCAAGGTGCTGTCCGGGGTGCACCGGCCGGACTCGGGCCAGGTCGAGTGGCTCGGCGAGCAGGTCAACTTCGGCAACCCGCAGGCGGCCATGAAGGCCGGCATCGCCACGATCTACCAGGAACTCGACCTGGTCGAGGACCTGTCGGTGGCGGAGAACGCCTTCCTCGGGCATGAGCCGCGCCAGCTCGGTTTCGTCCGCAGGGGACCGATGTCCCGGCAGACCCGGGAGATCCTGGGGCGGCTGGGGCATGCGGAGATCCCGCCCAACCGGCTGGTCCGGTCGCTGCCGGCGGCCGGCAAGCAGATCGTCAGCATGGCCCGGGCGCTGTCGCACGAGGCCCGGCTGATCATCATGGACGAGCCGAGCGCGGTGCTCGCGCACGACGAGGTCGGCAATCTCTTCCGGATCATCCGCGAGCTGACCGCCCAGGGGATCGCGGTCATCTACATCTCGCACCGGATGGAGGAGATCCGCGAGATCGGTGACCGGGTCACCGTGCTCAAGGACGGTCGCACCACCGCCGCCAACCTGCCCGCGCAGAGCACCCCGACGCGGGAACTGGTCAGCAAGATGACCGGCCGCACCATCGAGTACGTCTTCCCGGACCGGGCCCCGGTGGCCCGCCCCGACGAGGAGTTGCTGCGGGTCGACGGGCTCACCCGGCACGGCGAGTTCGCCGACGTGTCGCTCACCGTGCACCCGGGCGAGATCGTCGGGATCGCCGGTCTGGTCGGGTCGGGCCGTTCGGAGCTGCTGGAGACCATCTTCGGCGCCCGCCGGTCGGAGTCCGGCACGGTCCGGATGGGCGGCCGGACCCTGCGCCCGGGGAGTGTGGGCGCGGCGGTCCGGGCCGGGCTCGGCATGGCGCCCGAGGAGCGCAAGAGCCAGGCGCTGCTGCTCGGGGAACCGATCTACCGCAACGTCACGCTGGCCACCTTCGCCCGGATCGCCAAGGGCGGCTTCACCCGGTCCGGGCAGGAACTGGCCGAGGCGGAGAAGGTCGCCGACTCGCTGGAGCTGCGCCCCCGCGACGTACGGCGGCCGGTCCGCCAACTCTCCGGCGGCAACCAGCAGAAGGTGGTGGTCGGCCGCTGGTTGCTCGGGGACACCCGGCTGCTGCTGCTCGACGAGCCGACGCGGGGTGTCGACGTCGGCGCCCGGGCCGAGCTGTACCAGGTGATCCGCGACCTGGCGGCGAAGGGGGTCGGGGTGCTGCTGGTCTCCAGCGAGGTGCCGGAGGTGCTCGGTCTGTCCGACCGGGTGCTGGTGATGCGTGAGGGCCGGGTCATCCACGAGGCGCCGGGCGACGCGATCGACGAAGAGACTGTGCTCGACCTCGTCATGGCGGGGTCGCTTATGGAAGGCGAAGCCGCGTGACGACGAGCGAGAAAGAGACGGCCGCCGCCACACCGGGGCAGGTGGGCAAGGCGGCGCCGCCGGCCGGCCCGCAGCACGGCTCGGGTGGCCCGGCGAAGGAGAGCTGGTGGAAGTCGGACGCCACCGAGAACGCCCGTCGTAACCTCGGGCTGGTCGGCGTCCTGGTGGCGCTGGTGGTGATCGGTATCGCCACCCGGCCGGACCTCTATAGCGACCCGACCTGGGTGAAGAACAACATCTTCACCATCCTGCAGCAGGCGTCGGCGATCGGTGTGGTCACCGTCGGCATGACGTTCGTGATCATCGGGGGTGGCATCGACCTCTCGGTGGGCGCGATCATGGCGCTGGCCGGGGTGTGGGCCACCACGGTCGCCACCCAGAGTTTCGGCGCGGGCGGCATGATCTTCACCGCGCTGGCCGTCGGTCTCGGGGTCGGTCTGGTCAACGGGGTACTGATCTCCTACGGCAGGTTGGTGCCGTTCATCGCGACACTGGCGATGATGGTCGCGGCCCGGGGGCTGGCCGCCGAGATCTCCGACAAGCAGACCCAGGTTTCCACCTCCTCGGTGATCAACGGCATCGCCACCCAGCGGATCCTCGGCATCCCGCTGCTGGTGATCATCCTGGCGCTGGTGGTCGCGGCCGGTTGGGTGCTGCTCAACCGCACCACGTTCGGCCGGCGTACGGTCGCCGTCGGCGGCAACAGCGAGGCGGCCCGGCTCGCCGGCATCAACGTCAAGTGGCACACCCTGCTGCTCTACGGCCTCTCCGGGCTGTGCTGCGGGATCGCCGCGATCATGCTCATGGCGCAGGCCAACTCGGCCCAGGCCGCCATGGCCAACCTCTACGAACTCGACGCCATCGCGGCGGCGATCATCGGCGGCACGCTGCTCAGCGGTGGTCGCGGCACCATCATGGGCGCGCTGTTCGGCGTGCTGGTCTTCTCCACGATCACCAACCTGTTCGCGATCAACGGTCTGTCGACCGAGTCGCAGAACATGATCAAGGGCGCCATCATCGTGGCCGCCGTGCTCATCCAGGAGTTCCGCTTCAAGTCAGTGAGCCAGCTCTTCACCCGCAACAAGGGCGCCACCGCCTAGCACAGCCAGCGCACCACACCAGGTGAGCGTCCGGTCGGGACGCCCGCCGGGATCGTCACACCCTCAAACACCCACCACTGATGGAATCCAGGAGGTCGTCATGACCAAGGACGGACGCGATCTGTCCCGCCGCCGGCTGCTGCTGGGCGGAGCGGCGCTCGGCGCCGGCGCCCTGCTCACCGCCTGCACGAGCAACGAGGCCGCCCCGCAGACCGCCCAGACCATGGGCGCCAACGAGGGCAACCCGAACTCCTCGCCGGGCCAGCGGGTGGTGATCGGCTTCTCCGCGCCGGCCGCCGACCACGGCTGGATGGCCGCCATCATCAACAACGCGCGGGCCCAGGCCGCGGCGTACTCGGACGTGGAGCTCAAGGTCGTCGAGGCCGGCGCCGACGCGGCGGCGCAGCGGGCCGGCGTCGACACCCTGATCGCCGAGAAGCCGAACGTCCTGGTGATGCTGCCGCACGACGGCGCGGAGCTGACCGCCAGCGGCATCAAGGCGATGCAGGCCGGCATCCCGGTGATCAACCTGGACCGGGCCTTCAACCAGGCGCTCGCCTACCGCACCCTGATCAAGGGCGACAACTACGGCATGGGCGTCTCGGCCGGCAACTACGTCATCGCGCAGATGCGGGCCAAGGGCGTCACCAGCCCGGTCATCGCCGAGATCGCCGGCATCGACTCGCTGCCGCTGACCCAGGAGCGGTCGGCCGGGTTCCGCGACACGCTGACCGCCGCGGGCCTCCAGATCGCCAACCGGCGGGCGGCGGAGTTCACCGCCGACTCCGGCCAGCGTGAGGCGGCCAACCTGCTCCAGGCCCTGCCGAAGATCGACGCACTGTGGAACCACGACGACGACCAGGGCATCGGTGTGCTCGCCGCGATCAGCCAGGCGAACCGCAGCGAGCTCATCATGGTCGGTGGCGCCGGTTCGAAGGCCGCGATCGAGGCGATCCAGGCCGACAGCGGCGTGCTCAAGGCGACGGTCACCTACAGCCCGTCGATGGCCTCCTCGGCCATCTCGCTGGCCCGGCTGATCGGCCAGAACAAGGGAATGGGCGACCTGGTCGAGCTCCAGGTGCCGAAGGAGATCACGCTGGCCTCCGAGACCATCACCAAGGAGAACGCGAGCAACTACATCTCGCTCGGGTTCTGATCCACGGCAAGGCGGGGGGAGGCCCACGTTGTCCACTGTAGATAAAGAGTTGCGGATCGGGATGGTCGGCTACGCCTTCATGGGTGCGGCGCACTCACAGGCGTGGCGCACCGTCAACCGGGTCTACGACCTGCCGGCGTACGCCCGGATGACGGCGATCTGCGGCCGCGACGAGTCCAAGGTGGCCGAGGCCGCCGCGCGACTCGGATGGGACGGACACACCACCGACTGGCGTTCGCTGATCGACCGGGACGACATCGACGTGATCGACGTCTGCACCCCGGGTGACAGCCACGCCGAGATCGCGATCGCGGCGCTGGCGGCGGGCAAGCACGTGCTGTGCGAGAAGCCGCTGGCCAACACGGTCGACGAGGCCCGCGCCATGGCCGCCGCGGCGGCCGAGGCCCGGTCGGTCGGGGTACGGTCCATGTGCGGGTTCAACTACCGCCGGGTCCCCGCGATCGCCCTGATGCGTCAGCTTGTCGCCGACGGCCGGATCGGCGTGATCCGGCACGTCCGCGCGACGTACCTCCAGGACTGGCTCGTCGACCCGACGGTGCCGCTGGCTTGGCGGTTGCAGAAGGACAAGGCGGGCTCCGGCGCGCTCGGCGACATCGGTGCCCACATCATCGACGCCACCGAGTTCGTCACCGGCCAACGGATCGCGAGCGTGAGCGGCCTGGTCGAGACCTTCGTCAAGGAACGCCCGCTGCCCGGCGAGGCGAGCGGGCTGGCGGCGAAGTCGCTCGCGACCGCCGACGGGACCGGTCCGGCGACCGGCCCGGTCACGGTCGACGACGCCGCGCTGTTCACCGCCCGGCTCGACGGCGGCGCGGTCGGCAGCTACGAGGCGACCCGGTTCGCGACCGGCCGCAAGAACGGGCTGCGGATCGAGATCAACGGCTCGCTCGGTTCGGTCGCGTTCGACTTCGAGCGGATGAACGAGCTGGAGTTCTACGACGCCGACCGGCCGGTCAGCGAGCAGGGTTTCAGCCGGATCCTGGTGACCGAGCCGGACCACCCGTACATGTCGGCGTGGTGGCCGGCCGGCCACATCATCGGTTACGAACACTCGTTCACCCACCAGGCCCGCGACTTCCTCGAGGCGGTCGCGACCGGGGTGGACCCGACGCCGTCGTTCGACGACGCCCTCCACGTCCAGCTCGTGCTGGAGGCCGTGGAGCGGTCCGCCGCGACGGGAGCGTGGACCGCGGTGGATTCGGCCCTGACCGCGGTCGTCGCCTGACCGGAGTACGAGGCTCCTCGGGCCCGAGTGCGAGGAGCCGGACGTGGTGCGCCCCACGTCCGGTTGACGAGGGCCCGAGGGTAGGCCGTCCGGCGCGACCGGACCGGGATTCCCCGGTCGCGCCGGACGACCAGCAGGCGCAGCGCAGGACCTTGGCGGACGTGGCACCGCGCCAGGGGTGAGGCACCAACGCAGAACCGGTCCGGCATCCGGACCAGTGCCAACGGTGAGGCTCCACGAGCCTCCCCGACCCCCGGAGGTTTTCCATGGCAAGATCCGTTCGACGGTGGTTCGCCATCGTCGCGGGCGCCGCGCTGACGGTGCCCCTGGCGGCCGCCGCGCCGGCGTACGCCCACCCCGGCCACGAGCACGAAGACGGCTACCAGGTGCTCGTCTTCACCCGCGCGGCCGCGGGTGCCCACGACTCCACCGCCAAGGGCGTCAACGCGATCCGTACCCTCGGCAACAACAACGGCTTCACCATCGACGTGACGCAGAACGGCACCGCGTTCACCCCCGAGAACCTCGCGAACTACAAGGCCGTGGTGTTCCTCAACGCCACCGGGGACGTACTCGACGAGAACCAGCAGGTCGCCTTCGAGGACTACATCCAGGCCGGCAACGGCTACCTCGGCATCCACGCGGCCGTCGAGGCCGAGCCGGACTGGGCCTTCTACCGTGACCTGGTCGGCACCTCGGCCGCCGGCACGAGCGGCAGCGGCAACGCCCGCATCGACGTCGCCGACCGGGCCCACCCGGCGACGAAGACCGTGTCCCGGCAGATCACCCTCGACGACGAGATCTACAACTACACCAGCAACGTGCGCGGCACCGCCCACGTGCTGGCCACCGTCGACGAGAAGAGCTACACCGGCGGCACGATGGGCTACGACCACCCCATCTCGTGGTGCCGTGACTACCAGGGCGGCCGGTCCTTCTACACCGGGCTCGGGCACTCCGAGGCGACGTACGCCAACGGCGCCTTCCGCAAGCACCTGCTCGGCGGCATCCAGTGGGCCGCCGGCGTGGCCGAGGGCGACTGCGGCGCGACGGTGCTGGCCAACTACGAGCGGGTCGTGCTCAACGACCAGCCCGGCGAGCCGATGTCGCTGGCCGTCCTGCCCGACGGCCGGGTCCTGCACAACACCCGCAGCGGTGAGATCCGGCTCTACAACCCGGCCAACGGCGCCAGCCCGGTGATCGCCTCGATGTCGGTCTACCAGCACGACGAGGATGGCCTCCAGTCCGTCACGCTCGACCCCGACTTCGCCAACAACAAGTGGGTCTACCTCTACTACGCCCCGCCGCTGAACACCCCGGTCGACAACCCGGCCACCCCGGGCGTCAACGAGGGCGACGCCCCGGCGACCAGCAACGACCCGACCGTCTGGGACAAGTTCGTGGGCTACAACCAGCTCTCCCGGGTCAAGTTCGTCGACGGCGAGAACCCCACGCTGGACTTCTCGACCGAGCAGAAGATCCTCCAGGTCGAGGCCGACCGGGGCGCCTGCTGCCACGTCGGCGGTGAGGTCAAGTTCGACGGCAAGGGCCTGCTCTACCTGGTGACCGGTGACGACACCAACGCCAGCGGATCGGACGGCTACACCCCGATCAACGAGTCGCCGACCCAGGGCCCGGCGTACGACGCCCAGCGCTCCTCGGCCAACACCAACGACCTGCGGGGCAAGGTGCTGCGGATCAAGGTGAAGCCGGACGGCACGTACAGCATCCCGGCCGGCAACCTCTTCCCGCAGGCGCAGAACACCGACGGGAAGACCCGCCCCGAGATCTTCCTGATGGGTCTGCGTAACCCGTTCCGGTTCGACGTCGACGCCCGCGGCTGGGTGTACGTCGGCGACTACTCGCCGGACACCCGGGTGCCCAGCGCGACCCGTGGCCCGGAGGGCACCGGCCGCTGGCTGGCGACCAACAAGGCCGGCAACTACGGCTGGCCGTACTGCACCCAGCCGGACCAGCCCTACATCGACTACGACTTCGCGACCCGCACGTCGAAGGAGACGCCGTTCAACTGTGCGGCGCCGGTCAACGACTCGCCGCGCAACACCGGCCGGACGGTCCTGCCACCGGTGCAGCCGTCGCAGTTCCACTACACCTTCAACGCGGTCACCCCGTGCCGTGGGGCGTACCTCGCGCCGGCGCAGACCTGTGACTTCAAGTGGCCGGTGATCGGCACCGGCGGCGTCGGCCCGATGGGCGGCCCGATCTACAAGTACGACGCCGACCTGGACTCCGACGTCAAGCTGCCCGAGTACTACAACGACGCGGTCGTCTTCGGCGAGTTCAGCCGGGACAAGATCTTCATGATGCGGACCAACGGCAGCGGCCAGCTGCTCGGGGTCGAGCAGTTCCTGCCGGGCTTCACCTTCGACAACCCGATCGACATGGAGTTCGGGCCGGACGGCAGCCTCTACGTGCTGGAGTACGGCGACGGCTTCTTCCGGGCCAACCCGGACGCCGCGCTGTCGGTGATCCGCTACGTCAAGGGCACCCGGGGCCCGGTGGCCGAGATCGACGCCGCCCCGACCTCGGGCCAGGCGCCGCTGACCGTCCAGTTCTCCAGCGAGGGTTCGCACTCGCCGGAGCCGGGCGAGACCGTCTCGATCGCCTGGGACTTCGACGGTGACGGCACGACCGACTCGACCGAGGCGAACCCGTCCTTCACCTACACCACCAACGGGGTCTACTACGCCCAGTTGACGGTGACCGACAACAGCGGCAAGGCGGCGACCCTGAACCGCACGATCACGGTCGGCAACACCGCACCGACGATCACGCTGCACACGCCGGTCTCCGGCTCGTTCTTCGAGTGGGGCGACCAGATCCCGTACACGCTGACGGTCACCGACCCGGAGGACGGGACGATCGACTGCAGCCGGGTCGAGGTGACGTTCGTGCTCGGCCACGACGAGCACGGCCACCCGCAGGGTTCGACGACCGGTTGCTCCGGCGTGGTTCCGAGCCCGGCCGACGGCGCCGACCACGCCGGCAGCTACCTCTACGGCGGCATCAGCGCCAGCTACACCGACCTGGGGGCGAACGGTCAGCCGGCGCTGACCACGGTCGAGCAGTCGAGGGTCCAGCTGCGCCTCCAGCAGGCGGAGTACGCCCAGGTCAAGCAGGGTGTCACGGTCGCGAACACGAACGACGCCGGAGCCGGCCAGCACCTGACCGGAATCGACAACGGTGACCACATCGCGTTCGACCCGATCAACCTGGGCGACGCCGGCTCGGTCACCTTCCGCTACGCCGGTGGTTCGGCGGCGACCGCGGGCACCCCGCGGGCGGTCGTCGAGCTGCGGGTCGGCGCGCCGGACGGCACCCTCGCCGGCACCGCCACCCTGAACGCCACCTCGGGCACCAACGTCTGGGCCAGCCAGAGCATCCAGGTCGACCAGCCGGACACCTACGGGCAACCGCTCTACCTGGTGTTCAGGTCGGTCTCCGGGGGCCCGACGACCGCACTGTTCAACCTCAACTGGGTCGAGTTCGGCTCGACCCCCTGACCCGGCCCGTCACCACCTGAGTGACGGCCAAGGTCCCGCCGGCGGCCGGCGCCGCCGGCGGGACCGGACAGAACCACCGGCTGGGCGGACCCCGCACCAGGTCCGCCCGGCCGGGGGACGCACCGACCGCCGGCTGGGTGGACCTCCGGTCCGCGCAGCCGGCACAGGGAAGACGCACTGCGGGGGAGGCAGGGTCGCGACGCCGACCGACCCTGCCTGCTGATGCCCTGTCCGCCCGGCCGATCGAGCCCGGGGCAGCGTCGACGACGCCGACGTCGACGCGGTCACGGTGGTGCCACCTCGATCCGGTCGGGCGGACAGGGCCCAATTCTCCCGGCCGGGCCGGCCGGCCGGAATCACCCGGTCGGGCGGCACCGGACCGGTTTGCATATCGGCGAGGGCAAGGGAGAACCACATGCGTACGGGAGTCTGGCTGATCGGAGCACGCGGATCCGTCGCGGCGACCAGCATCGTCGGTTGGCTGGCGCTGCGCGCCGGCCTGGCCGAGCCCACCGGCTGCGTCACCGAGCTGCCCGGGCTGCGCAGCCCGGCGCTGCCGGCCCTGGGCGAACTCGTCCTCGGTGGACACGAGATCACCGAGACGCCCCTGCTGAAGAAGGCCGAGGCCCTTGCCGCCGCCGGTGTCGTGCCGGCCCGGCTCGTCGACGCACTGCACGACGAACTCGTCACCGTCGACGGCGACGTACGGCCGCTGCCCGCCGCCGACACCCAGGCCGGCACCGCCGCACTGATCGCCGCCGACCTGGCCGACTTCCGGTCCCGGCACGCGCTCGACGAGGTGGTGGTCGTCAACGTCTCCACCACCGAGCCGGCGCCCGCCCCGCTGCCGGCCCACGCCGACCTCGCGGCGCTGGAGGAGGCGCTCGCCGGTCCCGACCCGGTGCTGCCGCCCAGCTCGCTGGCCGCGTACGCCGCCTTCACCGTCGGCTGCTCCTATGTGGACTTCACGCCGTCGACCGGGGCCCGCCTGCCGGCACTGCACGAGCTGGCGGTCCGGCACGGCGTGCCGTACGCCGGGCACGACGGCAAGACCGGCGAGACGCTGGTCAAGTCGGTGCTCGCCCCGATGTTCGCGCTGCGCAACCTGCGGGTCCGTACCTGGTCCGGCATCAACCTGCTGGGTGGCGGCGACGGCGCCAACCTCGCCGAGCCGGCCGCCAACGCCGCCAAGACCGCGAGCAAGCAGCGGGTGCTCGGCGAGACCCTCGGCTACCAGCCGCAGGGCACCACCCGGATCGAGTACGTCGACGACATCGGCGACTTCAAGACCGCCTGGGACCTGATCACCTTCTCCGGATTCCTCGGCACCGCCATGCGGATGGAGTTCACCTGGCACGGCTGCGACTCGGCCCTGGCCGCCCCGCTGGTGCTCGACCTGGCCCGGCTGACCGCCGCCGCGCACGCCGCCGGCCGGCACGGGCCACTGCCCGAACTCGGGTTCTTCTTCAAGGACCCGATCGACGCCACCGCCCACTCGCTCGACGAGCAGTGGCGGATCCTCGCCGACTTCGTCGGCTCGCTGCCCGGAGGGGAGCACTGATGGGACTGCTACGCGATCTCGTCGACCTGGTACGCGCCCCGGCCGCGCTGTCCGTACCCGGTGACGTGGTGGCCGGGGCCGCCGCGGCCGGCACCCTCGGCGCGCGTACCCCGGCTCTGGCCGGCGCGTCGGTCTGCCTCTACTGGGCCGGCATGGCCGGCAACGACTGGGCCGACCGGGACCTCGACGCGATCGAGCGCCCCGAGCGGCCGATCCCGTCCGGCCGGGTCTCCGCGCCCGCGGCGCTGGGGATCGCCGCCGGGCTCACCGCCGCCGGCCTCGGGCTCGCCGCGCTCGGCGGCGGCCGGCGGGCGCTCGCCGTCGCCGGGCCGCTGGCCGCCGCCGTGTGGGCGTACGACCTGCGGGCCAAGAACACCGCGGCCGGGCCGGCGGTGATGGCCGCCTGCCGGGGGCTCGACGTGCTGCTCGGCGCGAGCACCGGCCGGCCGGCCCGGGCGCTGCCGGCGGCGCTCGCGGTGGCCGCGCACACCTACACGGTCACCGAACTGTCCCGGCGCGAGGTCGGTGGCGCCGACCCCGGCTGCCGAGGGTGACGCTCGCCGGCACCGCCGCCCTGGCGGCGGCGACCGCCGCGGCCGGCGCCCGGCCCGGCCGGCCGGCGTGGCGCCGCGCGGTGCCGGCCGCCCTGGCCGCCTGGTACGCCGCCCAGTACGGCGGCGCCCAGGCCCGCGCCGCCGCCGAGCCGTCGGCGACCCGCATCCGGGCCGCGGTCGGGGCCGGGATCACCGGCCTGCCGGCCCTGCAGGGGGCGCTCACCGCACACGCCGGTGCCGCCACGGCCGGGCTGGCCGTGGCCGCCGCCGCCCCGCTCGGCCGCCGCCTGGCCCGAATGGTGTCGCCGACATGACCGAGCGAAGCGGTGGCATGACCGGGCGGAGCGAGGGGGCGGCATGACCGAGTGGAGCGAGGGAGTCATCAGGCTCAGTCTTGGTCGTGCGGTCACCGAGCGGAGCGAGGGGGCGGCATGACCGGAAAGGAACTCGGGGCGGGCGGTCAGTTGCGGTTCGGGTACGGGACGAACGGGTTCGCCAACCACCGGCTGCCCGACGCCCTCGCCGTCATCGCCGACCTGGGCTACGCCGGGGTGGCGCTCACCCTCGACCACGACCATCTCGACCCGTTCGCGCCCGATCTCGCCCGGCAGGTCGCCGAGGTCGCCGACCGGCTACGCGACCTCGAACTCGCGGTGGTGATCGAGACCGGCGCCCGCTACCTGCTCGACCCGTGGCGCAAGCACGCGCCGACCCTGCTGCACGACGACCGGTACCTGCGGTTGCAGTTCCTGCGCCGGGCGGTGGCGATCGGCGCGGACCTCGGCGCCGAGGCGGTGTCGTTCTGGGCCGGCGTACGACCGTCCGAGGTGGACGAACGGCTGGCCTGGGAGCGGCTGGTCGACGGCTGCGGGCAGATGGTGGAGGTGGCGGCCGGGGCGGGCGTACCGCTGGGGTTCGAGCCGGAGCCCGGGATGCTGGTGGAGGACATCGCCGGCTGGCGGGCCCTGCGCGCCGCCCTCGGCGATCCGGCCGGCTTCGGCATCACCCTCGACATCGGACACTGCCGGTGCCTGGAGCCGGACCCGGTGCCGGACTGCGTCGCCGCCGTCGCCGACCACCTGGTGAACGTGCAGATCGACGACATGCGGCGGGGCGAGCACGAGCACCTGGAGTTCGGCACCGGCGAGATCGACTTCCCGCCGGTGCTCGGGGCGCTGGCCGACGCCGGCTACCACGGCCTGGTCGCCGTGGAACTGCCCCGGCACTCGCACGCGGCGCCGTCGGTCGCCACCCGGTCGATCGAGTTCCTGCGCCGGGCCGAACGTGCCGCCGGCATCCCGCGCCGGCCCGCCGAAACCGCCGGCGCCGCCCGGGGCCGGCCCGCGAGGGCGGTCCGGGCCGGCGCGGCGGCCCTGGAAGGAGAGCGGTGATGGATCTCGACGACCTGCGGTCCGCGCTCGCCGGTACGGCCGGCGGCGGCTGGCTGGCGGAGGCGCTGGACCGGATCGCCGGCGAGCCCGGCGCGGTGGGACGGCTGTTCGCCGCCGCCGGCCGCCGGGTCGGCCGGGCACCGCTGACCGCCGGCTGGAGTGCCGACGAGGCGGCCCGCGCGCTGCTGCTCGCCGCGCTCCCCGCCGACCTGGTCGCGGAGCGGGCCGAAACCCTCTACCGGTTCGGCGACGCCGCCGAGAAACGGGCGGTGCTGAAGGCGCTGCCGCTGCTGCCGGTCGGTGCCGCCGCCGTACCGCTGCTGCACGACGCGATCCGCACCAACGACGCCCGGCTGGTCGCCGCCGCCGTCGGCCCGTACGCCCGGCACCTGGACCGGGCGGCGTGGCGGCAGGCGGTGCTGAAGTGCGTGTTCATGGGGCTGCCGCTCGCGGTCGTGGACGACCTCGACGCCCGGGCCGACGCCGAGCTGGCCGTGATGCTCGGCGGTCTGGTCGAGGAGCGCCGGGCCGCCGGCCGTGAGGTCGCCGCCGACGCGGTCGACCTGCTGGCCCGGCTCACCGCCGGCGCACCCGCCGGTGGTCCGGCCGGCACCGACGCAAGGAATGAGGCGTGATGCGTATCTTCGACCCGCACATCCACATGACGTCGCGCACCACCGACGACTACCGGGCGATGGCCGCGGCCGGGGTCCGGGCGGTCGTCGAGCCGGCGTTCTGGCTCGGCCAGCCGCGTACGAACCCCGGCTCGTTCGCCGACTACTTCGACTCGCTGATCGGCTGGGAGCCGTACCGGGCCGGACAGTTCGGCATCCGGCACCACGCCACGATCGCGCTGAACCCCAAGGAGGCCAACGACCCCCGCTGCCGGCCGGTGCTCGACCTGCTGCCGCGCTACCTCGACAAGGACGGCGTGGTCGCGGTGGGGGAGATCGGCTACGACTCGATGACGCCGGAGGAGGACGAGGCGTTCGCCGCCCAGCTCGCCTTGGCCGTCGAGTACGAGCTGCCGGCGCTGGTGCACACCCCGCACCGGGACAAGGCGCGCGGCACCGAACGGACCCTCGCCGTCGTCGCCGAGTCCGGTATCGGGCCCGGGCGGGTGGTCGTCGACCACCTCAACGAGGTCACCGTCGCGGCCGTCCACGACGCCGGCTGCTGGATGGGCTTCTCGATCTATCCCGAGACCAAGATGTCGCCGCCCCGCATGGTCGAGATCCTCAAGGAACACGGGCTGGACCGGATGCTGGTCAACTCGGCCGCCGACTGGGGGCACTCCGACCCGCTGCTGACCCGGGCCACCGGCGAGGCGATGCTCGCCGCCGGGTTCTCCGACGACGACGTCGACAAGGTGCTGTGGCGCAACCCGGTCGAGTTCTACGGCCAGTCCGGGCGGCTCGACCTGTCCGACCTCGGTCCGGCCGCGGACACCTTCGAGGGCAGCTCCATCAAGCGCGGCGGAAGCTGATGAGGCTGCGGCACGGCGACGGCCAGACCGTCCATCTCGGATACTGCACGAACGTGCACCCGGCGCAGGACCTCGACGGGATCGTGGCCCAACTCGACACGTACGCGCTGCCGGTGCGCGAACGGCTCGGCACCGACCTGCTCGGGCTGGGCCTGTGGCTGGCCGCGCCGGTCGCCGCCGAACTGGCCGCCGAGCCCAGGCTGCGCCGCCGGTTGCGGCACGAACTCGACGTACGCGGGCTGGAGGTGGTGACGCTCAACGGCTTCCCGTACGCCTCGTTCCAGGACCCGGTGGTCAAGTACGCCGTCTACCACCCGGACTGGACCACCCCGGACCGGCTGGCGTACACCCTGGACCTGGCCCGGGTGCTGGCCGACCTGCTGCCCGACGACGCGGCCCGGGGCTCGATCTCGACCCTGCCGCTGGCGTGGCGCGAGCCGTGGGACGCCGGGCGGGCCGACGCCTGCGCGCGTAATCTCGACGCGCTCGCCGCCGGGCTGGCCGGGCTGGCCGCCGACACCGGACGCACCGTCCGGGTGGCGTTCGAGCCCGAACCGGGCTGCGTGGTGGAGACCACCGCCGACGCCGTACGGCAGTTGTCCGCGGTGGACGCCGAGTGGCTGGGGGTCTGCGTCGACCTGGCCCACCTCGCCTGCGCCTGGGAGGAGCCGGCCGCCGCGCTGGCCGCCCTGCGCGCCGCCGACCTGCCGGTGGTCAAGGTGCAGGTGTCGGCGGCGCTGGGTGCGGCGACGCCGGACCGGCACGCCGACGTGCTGCGCGACTACGTCGAGCCGCGCTTCCTGCACCAGACCCGTGGTGCCGGCGGCGGCGCCACCGACGACCTCGACGAGGCGCTGGACGCCGGCCTGCCCGGCCCCTGGCGGGTGCACTACCACGTGCCGCTGCACGCCGCCCCGGCGCCGCCGCTGACCGCCACCGTGCCGGTGCTGCGCGAGGCGTTGCGCGAGCTGGTCGGCGGGGCGGTCGCCGGCTGCGACCACCTCGACGTCGAGACGTACACCTGGGGGGTGCTGCCGGCGGCGCACCGTCCCGGGACCCCCGACCAGCTCGCCGCCGGTATCGCCGCGGAACTGGCCTTCGCCCGCGCCGAACTGCTCGCGCTGGGCCTTTCCACACCGTCCGACACCCCCAGATCCCAGGAGGTGACCGCGTGAAGCCACTGCTCGTCCTCGACGTGGTGGGCCTGACACCCCGGTTGCTCGACCACATGCCCCGGCTGTCGGCGGTCGCCGACGCGGGGTTCCGGGCCTCGCTCGGCACCGTGCTGCCGGCCGTCACCTGCTCGGTGCAGTCGACGTTCCTGACCGGCGAGCCGCCGTCCGGGCACGGGATCGTCGGCAACGGCTGGTATTTCCGCGACCTCGGTGAGGTCTTCCTGTGGCGGCAGCACAACGCGCTGGTCGGCGGCGACAAGTTGTGGCACGCCGCGCGCCGGGTCGAGCCGGGCTACACGGTCGCCAACGTCTGCTGGTGGTACGCGATGGGCGCCGACGTCAACTGGACCGTCACCCCGCGCCCGGTCTACCACGCCGACGGCCGCAAGGACCCGGACTGCTACACCGATCCGCCGGAACTGCACGACGCGCTGACCGGCCGGCTCGGCACGTTCCCGCTCTTCAGCTACTGGGGCGCGAACGCCGGCATCACCTCGACGGCCTGGATCACCAAGGCGACCATGCAGATCATGGCGGACCACTCGCCGGACCTGACCCTGGCCTACCTGCCGCACCTCGACTACGACCTGCAACGGTTCGGCCCGTCGGCGCCGCAGGCGGCGGCCGCCGCCGCCGAACTCGACGCCACCGTCGGCCCGCTGCTCGACGCCGCGACCGCCCGGGGCGCCACGGTCGTCGCGCTGTCCGAGTACGGCATCACCGACGCCTCGCGGCCGGTCGACGTCAACCGGCTGCTGCGCGCCGAGGGGCTGCTCCGGGTCTACACCCAGGCCGGGATGGAATACCTCGACCCGTGGACGTCGCGGGCGTTCGCCGTCGCCGACCACCAGGTGGCCCACGTCTACGTCCGCGACCCGGCCGACGTGCCGGTGGTGGCGAAGCTGCTCGGCGGGCTGGCCGGGGTCGCCGAGGTGCTCGACCGGGACGGCCAGAAGACGTACGGGCTGGACCACGAGCGTTCCGGCGAGCTGGTCCTGGTCGCCGAGCCGGACGCCTGGTTCACCTACTACTACTGGCTCGACGACGCCCGGGCCCCGGACTTCGCCCGGCTGGTGGAGATCCACCGCAAGCCCGGGTACGACCCGGCCGAGCTGTTCTTCGACCCGGCCAATCCGGGCGCGGCGAAGGGCCGGGCCGCGCTCGCCCTGTTGCGCAAGAAGACCGGCATGCGCTACCTGATGAACGTGGTCGGGCTGGACGCCGGTGCGCGGGCGGTCCGCGGCTCGCACGGGCGGCTGCCCGCCGACCCGCTCGACGGGCCGGTGCTGCTCTGCTCCGACCCGGCCGCCGCCCGGGACCACTTCGCCGCGACCGACGTCAAGGGGCTGCTGCTGCACCTGGCCGGGCTGGGGGACCCACCGGCGGTGGGGACGAGGTGACCCGATGACGATCGAACTGGTGCGCGACACCGACCTCGACGAGTTGCGGGCCCGCTGCGACCTCGCGCTCGCCGGCTATCTGGACCGGCAGGACGCGGACTGGCCGGACGGCGCACCCCGGGGGGTGTTCGACACCCTGCGCCGTTTCGTGCTGGCCGGTGGCAAGCGGCTGCGGCCGCTGTTCTGCTACTGGGGCTGGCGGGGGGCCGGCGAGCCCGACCGGCCCGAGATCGTGTCGGCGGCGGCCGCGCTGGAACTGTTCCACGCGTTCGCGCTGATCCACGACGACATCATGGACGGCAGCGACCAGCGGCGCGGCGAACCGTCGGTGCACCAGCTCTTCGCCGACCTGCACACCCGGCTGTCGTGGCGGGGCGACCCCGGCGCGTACGGCCGCAGCGCGGCGCTGCTCTGCGGCGACCTCTGCGCCGCGTGGGCGGACCAGATGTTCCACGAGTCGGGGCTGCCCGCCGAGCGGATCCACGACGGGTACGCCGTCTACTGCGCGATGCGGACCGAGGTGATCGCCGGCCAGTACCTGGACCTGGTGTCCGGGGTCGGGGACGGCTCGGTGGCCAGCGCGCTGACGGTGATCCGGATGAAGGCGGCCCGCTACACCGTGACCCGGCCGCTGCAGATCGGGGCGGGGCTGGCCGGCGCCGGCCCCGAACTGCTCGACGCGTACGCCGCGTTCGGCGATCCGCTCGGTGACGCCTTCCAGTTGCGCGACGACGTGCTCGGCGTCTTCGGCGACCCGGCGGTGACCGGAAAGTCCATACTGGATGATCTGCGGGAGGGCAAGCCGACGGTGATGATGGCACTGGCCCGCGACAGCGCCGACCGGGCCCAGGCGGCCCGGCTGCGGGTGCTGTTCGGCAACCCGCAACTGGACGCCGAGGGCGCGGCCGAATTGCGCACGATCATCGTCGAGACGGGCGCGCTGGACCGGATCGAGCAGATGATCAAGGTGTACGGCGACGCCGCGCTCGCGGCCCTCGCCGACGCCCCGGTGGCCGCCGAGGCGCGGGCCGCACTGGCCGCGTTGGCCCACTCCGTGGTCGACCGCCAGCGGTGACGCCGGTGGCCGGGACGGGCGCCCGGCGCGGCCGTGGCCAGGCCGTCGCCGCGGGCTGCTGCGACGGATGTCGGAGCAGGTCAGCGGCGGTTTCCGACACCTGCACAACCCTGATATCGAAGGCTCTGAGCCGCCGTTCGATCGATGTCTCCGGCACTTGGTCACAGGGTGGTGGACTTTCGTCCGGCACGTCTGGCGCAACAACTTGTTCATGACCTAGCGTCCCTGCGCAGGGGACGGTGATCTCGACCGTGGGGACTGCCGCGGTCCTGGCGAAACGCCCCGTTCAAAGGGAGGCACAGTGGTCATCCACGATCTGGGCGCGGCTAATCTCGATCAATACGATCGACATGGCCCCATTTCAAATCTGGATGGCAGGGAATCACCGCTGCGGCCCGTACCGCGCCAGCGGTCCGGTCGCGAGCCGGTGACCCGGCCCGAGCACGAGGCCGGCTGGCGCCCGCTGCGGATCGCGATGATCGGACAGAAGGGCATGCCGGCGACGTACGGCGGGATCGAACGCCACGTCGAGGAGTTGGCGAGCCGCCTGGTCGGCCTCGGCCACGAGGTGACCGTCTACTGCCGGCCGAGCTACGGCTCGGTGCCGATGGACGCCTACCGGGGCGTACGACTGCGCCAGGTCCGCACGATCGCCAGCAAGCACCTCGACGCGATCGTGCACTCGACCACCTCCACCCTCGCCGCCATCGGCGACCGGCCGGACATCGTGCACTACCACGGGCTCGGCCCCGGCCTGGTCGCCCCGCTGCCGCGCTACCTGTCCCGGGCCCGGGTGGTGCTCACCGTGCACGGCCTGGACAACCAGCGGGCGAAATGGGGCCGGCTGGCGCGTACGGTGCTGGACACGGCGCACTGGTTCAGCGGGCACGTACCCAACGAACGGGTCACCGTCTCGCGTGGCCTGGCCGCCCACTACGACACCCACTTCGGCGCCTCCGCCCGCTACATCGCCAACGGGGTGACCGCCGGCCGGCGGCTTCCCGCCCGCCAGATCACCGCCCGTTTCGGACTGACGCCGGACGGTTACCTGCTGCTGGTCGGCCGGCTGGTCCCGGAGAAGGCCGCCGATCTGCTCGTCCGGGCGTTCCGCCGGATCCAGACCGACCTCAAGCTGGCGATCGTCGGCGGCTCGTCGTTCTCCGACGACTTCGTCGCCCGGCTGCGCGCCGAGGCCGACGGCGACCCGCGCGTGGTGTTCACCGGGTTCGCGTACGGCGACCTGCTCGCCGAGCTGTACAGCAACGCCGCCGCCTTCGTGCAGCCGTCCCGGCTGGAAGGGCTGCCGCTGACCCTGCTGGAGGCCGCCTCGTACGACCTGCCGGTCGTCGCCAGCGACATCGCGCCGCACGTCGAGGTGCTCGAACACGACGGACCCGGCCGCCGGCTCTTCGCCGACGGCGACGAGGAGGGCCTGGTCGCCGCGCTGACCCGACTGGTGGCCGACCCGGCGGCCGAACGCGTCGGCGCCCGCGACCTGGGCGACCGGGTACGTGCCGAGTACACCTGGGACGGCGCCGCCCGCGAACTCGAACGGCTGTACCTCGACCTCGCCCGCCCGGTACGCCGCCGGGGCCGCGCGACCCGTTCGGCGGCCGGAGCCGGCACCGCCGGGTGACCCGTTCGAAGTGGGCAGGGTCGGCATATCGGCCCATTATCGGACGCAGCCCGGCCGGGATAGGTTGATTCGGCTTTGGTGGCACGACAGGTGTGGAGCCGATGAACGAGGGCGACCGGCAGGCCCTGCGGGGGGCGCCCGGCGGTGATCCGCCGTCCGGGGCCGCTCCGGCGCGCCCGGCCCTGTCCGGCACCGACCCCGGCCGCGCCGACCGGACGGGCCACCCCGCCCGCGCCGGCCGATCCGGCGACTCCGGTCGTCCCGGGCGGACCGGCACGGTGCTGACCGGGCTCGCCGCGCTGGCCGCCGCGGCGACCGCCGTGGTGGCCGGACTGTCCATGGCCGGCGGCGACCGGATGGGTGTGGTCCTGCCGCTGGCCGCGGTCACCGGGCTGCTGGTGGCGGCGCTCGCGGTCACCCGCTTCGCCGCGTACGTCCTGCTGATGCTCGCCGTCCGCTCCTGCGTCGACCTGTTCAAGCTCAGCGGCCCGACGGCCGGCCGGGCCGGCGGCGGCGAAGCGACCCGGGCGATGGACCCGTCCACCCTGCTCGCGGTCCTCTTCCTGCTCGCCGCCGGGCTCTGGCTCGCCGCCCAGCTTCGCCGTAACGGCCGGCTGCGCGGCTCCCCGCTCGGCCTGGCCATGCTGCTGGTCGGCGCGACCTGCCTCATCAGCGCCCTGGGCGCCGGCCAGCGGACGGCCAGCCTGCTGGAGGCGCTGCGGATCCTGACCGTGGTCGTCATGTTCGTGGTGCTCGAACAGCTCATCCCGGACACCCGGGCGGCCCGCCGGGTGCTGCTCGCCTGCTACGCCTCGCTGGTCCTGGCGCTGGGCTACACCGTGGTCATGTCGCTCGCCGGCCAGCCGCCGTCGGAGGTCAAGGGCAGCTTCACCCGGATCAGCGGGCCGTTCAGCCAGTCGACCACGTTCGGCCGCTACCTGATGTTCCTGGTCATCTTCGGCTTCGGCATCCACCGTTTCCTCGGCCGCCGGTCGCGGGTCGCGCTGACCGTGCTGCTCACCGCCTCGCTCGGCTTCCTGCTGCTGACCAACACCCGCAGCGCCATCCTCGGCGCCGCGATCGGGCTGGTCGTGGTCGCCGTACTGCACCGCAGCCGGAAGATGCTCGTCGGGCTGGTCGTGGTCGCCGTCGCCGGGGTGGCGCTGCTGCCGGCGGTCGGCGAACGGTTCGCCCAGATCACGCAGGCCCGGTCGGTCGGCGGCGGACCGACCGGCAACACGCTGGAATGGCGGGTCGCCTACTGGACCGACATCGTCACGCTGGCCAACCGCAACCCGGTCACCGGCATCGGCCCGAACATGACCCAGCGGGAGACCGCCGAGGCGAAGAAGCCGCACAACGACTTCCTGCGGGCGTACGTCGAGACCGGGGTGCTCGGCCTGCTCGCCTATCTCGCCATGATCGTGCTGATCCTGCACACCGCCCGGCAGGCGCTGCGGCGGGCGCCCCCGGGCAGCCTCGACCGGGGGATCGCGGTCGGCTTCGCCGGCTGCGCCGTGGCGTTCGTCGCGGTGAGCGCCGCGTCCAACGTCATCTCCAACGTGGTCACCCTGTGGTACCTGTTCGCCTTCGCCGCCGCGGCGAGCGCCGTCGCCCGTACCCCGGCGGGTGCCGCGCCGGCCACCGGTCCGGGCGTACCGGCGCTGGCCGGGCGCGGCGGCGCAACGTCAACCTGAGAACGCACATCCGAGTGGGGAGCGCAAGCGTGGAGATCGTCGACTACCTGCGGGTGGCCCGTCGGCGGCTGTGGATCCTGGTCGCCGTACCGGTGGTCGCGACCGGGGCGGCGGCGGCCATCGTGCTGCTCGCCCCGCAGCAGTACGTCGGCACCGCCTACGTCGCGGCGCCCGCGCTCATCGGCGGCAGCGCCGCCCAGCAGTACACCGGTACCCAGGCCGCCAACCAGTTCGTGGCCTCGTTCGCCGCGGCCGCCACCTCGCCCCGGGTCGTCGAGCAGGTCTCGGCCGACACCGGCGTACGGCCGGCGGCCCTGCGCGACGGCATCGCCGTCGACCAGGTCGGCGCGAGCAGCCAGCTCGAGCTGTCCTACACGGCGCCGAACCGGGCGACCGTCGTACCGGTGCTGGAGTCGACCACCCGGCGGGCCCTGACGTTCCTCTTCTCCTCCCAGGTCGCGATCGCCACCCAGCAGGTCGAGGCGGCCCGGGCCGACGTCGCCGCGGCGACGACCGCGATCACCGAGTGGGAGAAGGAGAACAAGGTCTCCCAGCCGGACAAGATCTACCAGTCCACCCTCAACGAGCTGGCCACCCTTCGGCAGCAGCAGCTCTCCATGCAGGCGGTCGGCAACGGCCGGGGGGCCAGCGCGGCCGCGTCGGCCATCGCCGCCGGGCAGAAGCGGCTCGACGAGATCGGCCCGAAGCTGCCGGACTACCAGGCACTGCTGGCCCAGCGGGACGCCGCGACCAGCGCCCTGGCCCGGGCCCGCGAGGCGCTGCAGGGCGCCAACGCCCAGCTCCAGGCCGCCGACCCGGCCCAGGCGACCAGCATCAGCGAGGCCGCCCCGGTGTCGCGGATGCGCGGCCTGGTCGGCACCGCCCTGCCGGTCGGCGCGGCCGGCCTGCTCGTCGCGGTCGTCCTGGTCGCCCTGCTGGAGCTGCTCTCCCGCCAGCGCACCACCCCGGCCCCCGCCGCGGCCACCCCGGCGACCGCTCCCGCCGGCGAACCGGAGGCCGGCGCGCCCCGGCCGGCCACCGGCCGCGTCGCTGGCGGCCCGCTGCGGTCGGTACCGCTCGGCAAGACGGAGGGACCCGCCGTACCCGGCGCCCGCCGGCCGGTCGCCGACGACGACACCGTCACCCTGCCCGCCATCGGCTCGGCCGGCACCACCCCACCGGGCCGGCGCGGACCGAACCGGTGACCGCCGCCCCGGCCGCCCCGGCCGGCACCCCGAACGACCCGGCCGACTCCGGCGACCGGCACATCCGCGGCATCGCCCGGGGCGGCAGCCTCAACCTGGTCGGCGCGCTCCTCAGCCAGGGCGCCGTCTTCCTGATCATGCTGCTGCTGGCCCGTAGTCTCGGCATGACCGAGGTCGGCCGCTACGCCCAGGGCTACGCCATGCTGTCCCTGCTCGGGCTGCTGTCGCTGTCCGGCTTCCGGGCCGGGCTGACCCGCTTCGTCGCCGTACACCTCGCCGACGACGACCCGGCCACCATCCGCGGCACGATCCGGCTCGGGCTGGGCATCTCGGCGGTGTCGTCGACGGTGATCGCCGTCGGGCTCGCCGCCACCGCGCCCTGGCTGGCCCGGATGCTCAACGACCCGGAACTCACCACCCCGCTGCGGCTGGTCGCGCTCACCCTGCCCGCGTTGACCATCTGCGAGGCGGCGCTCGCCGCCACCCGGGGCTGGCGTACGCAGCGGCCGTACACACTGATCGGTCAGATCTACGAGCCGGGCGCCCGGCTGGCGCTCACCGCCCTCGCCCTCGTCCTCGGCGGCGGGGTGATCGGCGCCTTCTGGGCGCTGGTCGGCGCCGCCTGGTCGGCCGCCGCGCTCGCGGTGCTGGCGCTGGCCAGGATGCTGCGCAAGGTGGCGCCCGCCGAACCGGCCTACCGGCCCCGGCAACTGTTCAGCTTCTCCACGGTGAGCTGGGTGTCGTCGCTGTCGTCGACCGGCCTGATCTGGGTCGACACGCTGCTGCTCGGCTTCTTCGGCAGCGACGAGATCGGCGTCTACAACGTCGCGACCCGGCTGGTCACCGTCGCCATCTTCGTGCTCGCGCCGATCAACGCGGCGTTCGGGCCGTACATCGCCTACCTCTACCACCAGGGCCGCCTCGACGACGTACGGCGCAGCTACGGCGCGGTCACCGGCTGGATCGTCCGGCTGTCGCTGCCGGCGTTCGTCGCGCTGCTGGTCTTCCCGACCGACCTGCTGCGCATCTTCGGCGGCGACTTCACCACCGGCGCCGCCGTCACCATGATCCTCGCCGCCGGGCAGCTGGTGAACGCCGCCACCGGCCCGTGCGGCACGCTGCTGAACATGTCGGGCCGGGTGGCCGTCAACATGTACGACAACCTCGCCGCCCTGGTCCTCAACATCGGACTCAACATCTGGCTCATCCCGGCGTACGGCATCGTCGGCGCGGCCGCCTCGTGGGCCGCCTCGCTGGCCGCCGTCAACATCGCCCGGGTGATCCAGGTACGCGGTCTGATCCAGGCCCTGCCGTTCACCACGGGCATGGCGAAGGGGCTGGCCGCCGGGGTGGCCGCCCTGCTGGCCGGGCTCGTCGTGCGGTGGCTGCTGCCCGGCGGCCCGGTCCAGCTCACCGTCGGGCTCGCCGCCGTCGTGGTGACCTACCTCGGGGCGGTTCTCGCCCTCGGGCTCAGCCGGGAGGACGTCATGGTGCTGCGTACCCTGATCCGCCGCCGCCGTAGGGAGGCCACCGCGTGAGTTCCTCGCGATCTTGCAGATATCTCCCCCTTATGTCCACTTTGTCGGGCGACAGGTGCAAGATCGCGGGAGGAGGGGCGTGACGGCGCGGCGCGGCGTCGTGGACCTGGCGCGGCGGGGGGTGCGGGGGGCGCGGGCGTACGCGCGGGCGGCGGTGCCCGGTGCGGTCGGCGCGCTGCCCGACTTCCTCGTCATCGGCGGCCAGCGCTGCGGCACCACCTCGCTCTACCACTACCTCGCCGCACACCCGCGAATCCGCACCGGCACCGGCAAGGAGCTGCAGTACTTCACCCTGCACCACCGGCGCGGCACCCGCTGGTACCGGGCCCACTTCCCGCGCACCGGCCCCGGCGAGCACACCTTCGAGGCCAGCCCCTACTACCTCTTCCACCCGGAGGTGCCGGCCCGGGTCGCCGCGGCCCTGCCCGAAGCCCGGTTCGTCGCCCTGCTGCGCGACCCGGTCGAGCGGGCCTACTCGCACTACCTGCACACCCGCTCGTACGGCGCCGAGCCGCTGGACTTCGCCGCCGCACTGGCCGCCGAGCCGGACCGGCTGGCGGCGGCGCTGCGCGCCGGCCCGGACAGCCGTACGGCGCACGCCGCGCTGCGCAACCACTCGTACGCCGCCCGGGGCCGCTACGCCGAACAGCTCGAACGGTGGTTCGCGGCGGTGCCCCGCGAACGGGTGCTGGTGCTGCGCAGCGAGGACCTCTACGCCGAGCCGGCCCGCGTCTACGCCGACGTGCTGCGGTTCCTCGACCTCGACCCGTACACGCCGGACGGGTTCGCCCGGCACACCCGCCGTGTCGACCGTGGCGAGTCCGGCCTCACCGACGCGGTCCGCGCCGAGCTGGCCGGGCACTTCGCGCCGCACAACGCCCGACTCGCCGACCTCCTCGGCTGGTCGTCGACCTGGTGACCGGCGGCCAGACCGGCGGCCACCAGGTGTGACGTCAGCGGGCCGGCTGGTAGTCGCCGGTCAGCCGGCCGAGCTTCAACGCCAGGTGCAGGCAGAGCCGCTCGTTGCCGTCCTTCAGGTCGGTCTCGGCGAGCTGCTCCACCCGCTGCAGCCGGTAGTAGAGCGTGGTGCGGTGCAGCCGGAGCCGCTCCGCCGTGGCGTGCGCGTTGCCGGCCAGGTCCAGATAGGCCTCCAGGGTCTCCAGCAGCACCTGGTTGGTCTCGTCGCGCAGCAGCCGCTCCAGGCCGGGATGCACCCCGCCGACGTCCAGGTGCTGGTCGCCGAGGCGGGTCAGCACCCGGTAGATCCCCAGGTTGGACCAGGCGACGACCCGGCCCAGCGCGGAGAGCTGCACACCGACGCGGGCCGACTGCAACGCCTCGTCGTACGAGCCGAGCCCTTCGGCCAGCTCGTCGTAGGTCTGTCCGATGCCGACGACCGTACGGGTGATCGAGGCCAGCCCCCGGGTGGTGTTCTGCAACGCCTCGTCGAGGTGGGTGGCGGCGGCCTCCGGCGCGGGGCGGCCGGCACCGTTCGCCCCGCACATCAGCAGCACGCCGTGGTCGTGCCGGATCAGGTGCAGGGCGGCCCGGGTGCCGATCCACCGGCGGGTGTGCACCAGCGCCTGTTCCAGGGCGATCCGGCCGACCTCGTCGGGCGGCTGCCCGCCCGGGGTGACCAGGTGGGCCACCAGGGCGGTGGTCGGCCCGTCGGCGGCGATCACGCCCTCCTCCAGCAGCGCCCGTACGGCGTGGGCGCGTGACGTGGGCGCGTCGACGAGCAGCGTCCGGGCCGCCTCGGTCTCCCGCTGCGAGGCGAGCTCGCCGAGCAGGTTCTCCCGGTAGAGCGCCAGCGACAGGTCGGCGGTCGCCTCGCTGGCCAGTTTGATGTCGTCGTCGGTCATCGTGCCCTCGGCGTCGATGAACCACACGAAGCCCAACAGCAGGTCGTCGTGGCAGATCGGCAGGCAGACCCGGGGGAGCAGGTCGAGTTCCGGGCAGGCCGGGGTACGGACCGGGGTCCGGGACTGGAGCACGCCGGCCTGCCGGAACCAGGCGATCACCTCCGGCGTCGTCTGCCGCCGCAGGATCGAGGCCCGGCGTACGGTGTCCATCGGCTCGGCGTGTTCGCTGTAGACCACCACCCGCTGGCGCCGGTCCTCGATCAGCGCCGGCCGGCCGACGCGCGCGGCGAGTCCGTCGACGATGGTTTGCAGCTCGGCCAGCATCCAGCTCCCCGCGTTCGTGCCAAGTTCAGACGTTTAACATTTCGCTGATCTTGTCCCGGCGCAAGTCCTCGACCCGACAGAAGTTCTGTCCGGCCCGCTGTGTCTCTCAGCATCTGTCCGATGACCGGTGTGACAGCAGTCTCTACCGTTCGGCGTACCTGACGGTGTCCGGCCGGCCAGGACTGGACCGCGCGGGAGGAATGGGATGACCGGTGCGACCGGGGTGGCCGACGTGGACGGCATCGACGGCGTGGACGGCGACCGGCCGTGGCGCGGTGTCGTGGCGGCCCTCGTTACGCCGTTCACCGCCGACCTGCGGGTCGACTTCGACCGGCTCCAGGAGCACGTGCGGTGGCTGGCCACCGAGGGCTGCGACGGGTTCGCCGTGGCCGGTCCGCCGGGGGAGTACCAGACCCTGACCGACGGGGAACGCGCCGACGTGCTGCGTGCCGTCGTGGCGGCGGCGCCGCCCGACCGGTCGGTGCTCGCCAACGTCAGCGGGTACGGCAGCCACCAGTCGGCGCACTGGGCGGAGCAGGCGGCCCGGGCCGGCGCGGACGCGGTGCTGGCACTGCCGCCGACCGGCTACCGGGCCCGCCCGGCGGAGGTCGTCGCCCACTACCGCGAGATCGCGGCCGCCGGGTTGCCGGTGGTGGCGTACAACGACCCCGGCGAGACCGCGGTCGACCTGACCCCGGAGCTGATGGCCACCGTCGCCGAGATCGACGGGCTGGCCGCGGTGCAGGAGGCGAGCGGGGACGTACGGCGGTTGCACCGCATCCGGGTGCTCTGCCCGCACGTCGACGTGCTGGCCGGCGTTGACGACCTGGTCCGCGAACTCGTGGTCTTCGGGGCCGCCGGCTGGATCGGCGGGCTGCCCAACGCCCTGCCCCGCCAGACGGTCTGCCTCTACCGCCGCTTCGCCGGTGGCGACCCGGCCGGCGCCGCGGCCCTCTACGCCACGCTGTATCCCCTGCTGAGCTGGAACTCGCGGCCGGAGTCGGTGCAGGCGCTGAAGTGCACGATGGAGATCGCCGGCCGGTACGGGGGACCGTGCCGTCCGCCGCGGGTGCCGTTGCCGGCAGTGGACGCGAACCGGCTGCGCCGGGACGTCGAGCGGGCCCTGGCCGCCGTCGCCGACTGATCCATGACCGCCGCTACGGAAGCCGGGAGGCTGGTCAGCGGGCTGTGAACAAGCTCCTTCAGGTGTCGGAAGTCCTCCGTTCACCTGCCGACATCTGCACGGTGACGGGCGTGTCGCCTGCCTCATAGATTCCCGGCACGGCGCGCGTTTCAGCTCTTGACCCCCAAGGTCGCGCGCCGTTCCACCCTCAACGAGAGGTGACTTGATGCACCTTGTCAACGCCAAGCGACCGCGCGTGCGACGGTCGGTGATGGTTGCCGCGGTGGCCACCGCGCTGGTCGCCTCCGTGGCGACCGCGCCGGCCGCCGCCGCGCCGGGGAACCCGGCCGGCAGCAACGCGCCGTTCGGGGTAATCGATCCGCAGAACTGGCAGAACCCAGATGCCATGACGTGGAACGACTACAGGGCGATCCCGAACACCAACTGGGCCGACCCGAACGTTCGGGGCTCGGTCCGTAACTTCAACATCGCGCTGGTGACACTGGACTACGTGGACCAGCCGTTCGTGATCACGCAGCGGGCCCGGTCGTCGATCTTCGGCAACCCGCAGTCGACCGCCGCCAACATCCCGCGCGACCAGGTGGCGACGTTCTACAAGGACTTCCTGAACACGCCGAACACCCTGAACAAGGGCCACACGCTGCACGAGTACTGGATGGAGGACTCGGGCGGCCGCTACGGCGTGGACCTGACCTCGTTCGGTCCGTACACGCTGCCGCACAAGTCGTACCACTACGGTATCGACAACAGCATGAACCCGGGCATGTGCCCGAGCGGGGAGACCTGCAGCCGGAACATCCGTACCGACGGCCTGGGCCTCTGGCGCGCGGCCATCGGTGAGGAGGCCGCCAGCCAGTTCGAGCTGATCTTCATCCTCGGCGCGGGCCAGGACGAGTCGGCGACCTGGCAGGAATTCGGCGAGATGATGTTCCAGACCAAGGAGGACGTGCCGGACGCGTGGGGCCCGCCGGACCCCAACATGCCGAACTACGCGCGTACCCGGTACGTCGAGTGGACCTCGTGGAAGGCGGCGGCCGGAATCTGGCCGAACGCCGGCGGCGGCTCCTCGACCCAGGCCGAGAGCTCCGGCATGGGTGTCTACGCCCACGAGCTGAGCCACCTGCTCACCATCGGTGACAACTACAACAACCCGTACGGCACGCCGCTGCGCCGGGCGTACACCGGCATCTGGAGCATGATGTCGCGCGGGTCGTTCAACGGTCCGGGCGGTCCGCACACCCGCTGGCAGATCCCGCCGGTCAACGGTGGCTCGATGGGCTCGCTGCACACGCTGCGCGACAAGATGAAGATCGGTCTGATCGGCGAGGAGAACGTGCTGCGGCTGTCCCGTGAGGCTCTGGCCTCTTCGGGCCTCGTGGTCGCCGAGATCACCGCGCGTGCCGTCCAGGCCGGCCCCAATGGCCTGACCGGTATCAACATCGCGATGAACAAGGACCTGTCGCCGGCCTGCACCGTCGCCACGAACCTGCACTGCGACGGCGGCAACTTCAACAACTACACCGTCGAGGTCGTCGACCGGATGGGTGCCGACTCGTTCACCCCGGACGCCGGTGTGCTGCTCAGCAAGACCAAGAACCAGGACAGCGCGCCGTTCCAGTGGGTCATCGACGCGAACCCGCAGGACATCGACATGATCGACTTCTACAAGCCGGACGGCACCCCGCAGAAGATCACCATGGGTGACTACCGGCAGCTGTCGGACGCGCTGTTCCACGCCGGCACCAACTCCGGCAGCGAGTTCGAGTACGTCGACGAGGCGAACCGGCTGCACTTCTTCGTCCTCGACCTCAAGCGCGACAAGGACGGCGTGCTGAAGTACACGGTCGCGGTGAAGTCGCTGGACGGCACCGGTGGTCCGAGCACCCACGGTGTCAACCTGTCCAAGGGCACCGTCACCACCCCGAACAGCAAGCCCACCAACCGCGGTGTGACCTGCTCGTTCGACCTGACCAACACCGGTAGCTGGTCGGCCGGTGGCCAGGCCCACCCGGAGAACGTCAACGCCTACACCAAGTCCGACGTCTACCGCCTGTCGGCGGAGGTCGCCGGTCGCGGCTGGCGCGTCTCCCTGCCGAACGAGCTGGCGACCGCCAAGTTCGGCCAGTCCACCACGGTGAACGTGTCGGTCGGTGCCGCTGCCAACGCGGCGGACACCGGGTTCGTGAAGCTCACCGCCACCTCGGTGAGCGACCCGACCAAGACCCTCACCAAGCAGTGCCGGGTCGAGAAGTGATCTGACCCAGCGCGGCAACTGGGGGTCTCCGGTGGCGCACCACCACCGGAGACCCCCTCCCATTCCGAGGGCAGACTGTTCAGGGCGATCGGGCCGTCCGATCCGTTCGATCCGGGAGGATCAATGACTCGACAGCACCGCGGCCGCCGGCTGGCGGCCACGCTGCTCCCGCTGCTGCTGGCCGGTGGCGTCACCGCCGGCTGCACCGGATCGGATCCGGCGGAGGACGGCGACCCGATGACCATCCGCCTGCTCGTCCGGGAGTTCAACCTGCGCGAGATCGGGGTGGACTGCGCCGGCAGCGGCGCCTACCTGTTCGTGCACCGCACCGCGCCGTACCGCCTCGTCGACGGCGACGGCGCGGAACTCGCCAGCGGGGAGCTGCCGACCGGCACCTCCATCGCGGCGTTCGAGGAAGACCTGGAGGTACCCCGGGTGCCCACGTTCTGCGAGTTCGCCGTACCGGTCACCGTGCCCAAGCGGGACGCGTACCAGCTCGTCATCGACGACCGGCCGCCGATCGCCCTGACGACCGACCGGGACAACCCCGAGGGCGGCCCGTCCCTGGTGGCGGTGATCCCGTGAGGAAGAGGCTGCTGCCCGCGATCCTGGTCGCCGCCGCCCTCGCCCTGGGCGCCTGCACCGGCGGCGACGACACCCCCGACAAGGTGGCCGGAGGAGCGCACACGCTGCCCGGCCCCGCCCCGGCCGGACTCGCCCTGAAGCCGCCGGCCACCGAGGCGCCCACCGCACCCCGCTTCTCGGCCACCCTCACCGACGGCACCGACATCGACGTGAGCACCCTGTGGGCCGACCGGCCCGTCGTGCTCACCTTCTTCAGCTCGTGGTGCACCATCTGCGCCGACCGGCAGGACGCGATGAGCGAACTGGCCCGCACCTACCAGGACCGGGTGGTGTTCCTCGGCGTGGCCGGCGAGGACGAGGCCGACCCGCTCGACGAATACCTGCGCACCCACAAGGTCGAATACCCGGTCGTGCTGGACGATTCGATGAACGTCTGGCGGGCGTACGCGGTGCGCGAACCTCCCGCCGTCATCATCCTCAGCAAGGACGGCCGGCTGCTGCGCGGATGGCCCGGCGGCATCGACGCCGCCGCCCTCGACACGCAGCTCAAGGAGCACGTCCTCGGCTGAACCCGCCGCCCGCCCGCGACCGGTCGTCCACGACGGACAGCCGGTCGCGGGCGGTCGCCGTCTCAGGACCGGTCACCGACCATCGCGGCGATCAGTTTCAGCGACTCGGCCGGGTCGAGCGCGGCCGCGCAGAGCTGGTCGTACGCGTGCGCGAACCGCTGGCTGCGCGGCGCCTCCAGGTAGAACCGGCCGGCGAGGTTCTCCAGGTAGGCCACCTCCGGGTAGGGGTCCGGCATCTCGAACAGGGTGAACGCGCCGAACGTCCGGGGGCGCAGGTTGGCGTCCGGCGGCAGCACCCGGATCTCGACGTCCCGCTCGCGGGCCAGCCGGCCCAGGTGGACGAGCTGCTCGCGCAGCAGGCCGGCGTCGCCGAACGACCGTCGCAGCACCGCGTCGTCGATCACGACCGACACCCGAACCCGGCCCTCCTGGACCACCCGTTGCCGCTCCATCCGCTTGTCGACGAAGCGGGCGACCCGCTCGGAAGGCACCCGCGGGCCTTCGACCAGGCGGACCGACGCCTCGGCGTACGCGCGGGTCTGCAGCAACACGTGCAGCATCGCGGCGTCGAAGAGGCGGATCTCGGTGGCGTTCTCCTCCAGCCACAGGTAGTCGACGAACGTGCTGTCGTAGACCGCGTCGGAGAAGTCGACGTCCCACTGGTCGCTGCGCCAGGTCTCGGTGCAGAGCTGCCGCAGCCGGGCCCGGTCCTGGGCGTCGAAGACGCCGTACAGGTCGAGCAGGGCGACCACGTCGTCGTGCTTGAAGGGCAGCTCGGCCCGTTCGAACCGGCCGAGCGAGCTGTAGTCGTACCGCAGGTAGCTCGCGGCCTCCTGCAGGGTCATTCCGCGCTCGACGCGCAGGTCCCGCAACTGGATGCCCAGCCACTGGGCACGCAGGGTCTTCTTCACGGGCTCTTTGAACGGCATGTCAACCTCTCCGCGCTACGAAACACAATCGGTGCCGTTGTTCCAAACGTTCATCGCCTGGAATCTGGCCATCGCGGTTTCGGTGCGTTCCGCCGTGACGGGCGGAGTGTGCGGAGAACGGGCCCGGGGGCGAACCGGGGAAAACGAATGGGCATGCATTGTTTAGCACGAGGGGTGAGCCGCTGGCGAGTTCGCGTACGGGTGAATCGGTGCCCCGACTCAAATCGTTGTTCGTCCGGCGGAGCCGCCGTTCGCATTTCGAGTAAGGGAGCCAAAATGCTCCCGGTGATCCGGCGGAATGCGGGGCGGAAAGGGACCGGCCCCCGGGAGGACGCGTCAGGTCGTCTCCCGGGGGCCGCGCCGCGGGCTGGCACTGGCCCGCGACGTGCTTTGCATGGGTCCGGGCGCCAGGGAGGTCTCCGGCGCCCGGACCCGGTATCAGAGCCCCGCGGCGTGGGCCGCGGCCGTACCGCCCACGATGGGCAGGACGATCCGGCTGGTCTTCAGCGCCAGGTCGATGTTCGCCCGGTTCTGGTCAGCCTGGCTGGAGTACTGCGGGTAGCTGCCGACCACGATCACGCCGATCCGGTGGCCCGGCTTGAAGACGTAGTCCTCCGGCAGCAGCGGGAAGTCGTAGTTGTACGCCTGTCCCGGCACCAGCGGCACCGCGTTGCGGATCGACTGGCGGTTCTTGGCGTCGTGGACGCCCTTGGTGACCAGCTCCTGGTCGGCGGTCCAGACCCGGGTCTGCGTGTGCTTGTAGCAGGCGTCGTCGACGGCGCTGCTCTCGCCCCAGCAGTCCTCGGTGGTCAGGGTGATGATGCCGTCGTTGCCACCACGGTGGTGGACCCGCTCGTCGGTGCCGTAGTCGACCAGGATCACGCCGAAGTGGGTGCTGGTCTTGTCGGCGGTGGCCCGGATCTTCAGCCGCGGCGTGCCGGAGATGTGCAGCGGCGCGGTCAGCGGCTCGGACAGGAACGCCAGCTTGTTCGGGCTGGGCACGTCCGGGGTGTTGATCATGGCGTTCTGGCTCTGCGTCGGGCTGTCCTGCCAGGACAGCGTCGTCGGCTTCGCCACCGGCACCAGGCCGAGGCCGCCGGCACCGCCGGTGCCCGGCTGGAAGAACACCTCGGTCTCGTTCATGCCCGGGACCGGCCAGTCGGCGTACGTCGCGAACACGTTGGCGGAGCGCTCCACGTCGGCCCGCGGCTCGTCCATGATGCCGTTCTGGATGTCGTAGAGCCAGAAGTCGAACCAGCGGTGCAGGGTCGACACCCACTCGGCCCGGCGGAAGTCGAACGGGTCGATGTGCCCGGTCTGGTTCAGCCACAGCTTGCGCGGGATGTCGTACTCGGTCAGCGCGTACCAGTACTTGCTGAAGTGGTCGGCGCGGACGTTGTCGTCGTTGGTGCCGTGGATGAGGAACACGCTGGCGGTCTGGTTCTTGACCTTCTTGACGTAGCTGCGCTCGTTCCAGAAGGCGGTGTAGTCGCCGTGCTCGTCGCCGTCCTCGATGGCCAGCCGGTCGCGGACCGGCTTGCAGTACTCCCGGCGCTCCGGGTTGGTGACCGTGTTCGCCAGCGACGACGGGTAGTTGTTGCCCCGAGTGATCACACCGTTGCTGCGGGTGTAGTCGTAGTACTCCGACGGGCCGCCGATCGGCACGATCGTGGTCAGGCCCTTGACGCCGGTGACGGCGGTGGCCATCGCCAGCGAGCCGTCGTACGACTTGCCGATCATGCCGGACTTGCCGTTGTGCCAGTCCGCCTTGACGACCTCACCGGCGGCGTTGCGGGCGGTGGCCCGGCCGTTGAGCCAGTTGATCGCCTGCTTCGCGCTGAGGTTGTCCTCGTTGGCGTTGGTCGTGGGGCAGCCGGTGGAGTTACCGGTGCCGACCATGTCGAGCAGGATCACCGCGTAGCCGCGCGGCACGAAGTAGTTGTCGTACCACAGCGGCCACTTGTCGAGCAGCCCGTCGCCGTCCAGGTCGACCTTGCGCTCGGACTCGTTGCCCCGGCCCAGGGTGGTGTAGTACGGGCTGGCGTCCATGATGACGGGCACCTTGAGCCCGTCCTCGGTCGCCTTCGGACGCATCACGTCGAACGCGATGATGTCCCGCAGCCCGTCGCCGTCGCTGTCGAAGGTGGAATCGATGAAGAGCCGTTCCCGGATCGCGTCGCCGTAGCCGAAGACGGGCTGGGTGACCCCGTCTGCGACGACGATCTCCGGCGTGTCCACGGCGAGCGCGTTCGGCGCCGCGCCGAGTACGGCGAGCGCGGTCGTGGCGACCGCCGCCACGCCCACCCGCCATGATCTATGTGTCCGACCCATGCGCACTCCTTGAGGTCCCGAGGTGCGTGCAGGTTATGGGCCGGTTCGCCGATCGAACCATATGCACTTGTCGGAACCTGCCCAGGCAGGTCTTCGACGTGGCGCGGAGGCGGTCGGGGGTCGTCGTGTGGGTAACGCGTGGGCAACTCGCCGGTAATGTGCGACGGCCGGCCCGCGGGTGCGGGCCGGCCGTCGTGGCGCGGGTCGTCGTGGATCAGCGCAGGGTGGCGAGGATCTGTTCGGCCGTCCGGTCACCCTGGACGATGATCGGATTGTCCGAGATGGAAGTATCGGTGGCATCTGTGGCGGTCGCGCCGGCCGGGCCGGCCCGCAGCCCCGGCGTCGCCGGCAGGCTGGCCGACGTTCCGGCCGGCGACCAGAGGACCAGCGTGGTCGCCCCGGCCCGCTCGAACGCCACCCCGGTCACCGCGTCCCGGCTCACGGCGGTGACGGTCGCGCCCCGCGAGGCGGCCACCAGGACCTCCATGATCCGGCCGGCCTCCCGCTCGGCGCCGTCCGGGTCGAGCAACCCGTACCGCACCTCGGAGCCGGCCCGGTTGTTCGGGTTGTAGGCCAGCGGCAGCCACATCACCTGCCGGATCCCGCCGGCCAGCAGCGCGGTCACCACCTTGGTCATCTCACCGGCCCGGCTGGCCGCGTCACCGTCGCCGTCGCGCCAGAACTGGCCGACCTCCCACGCCTCCATCGGCACCCCGGCCGGATTCTCGGCGCGCAGGTAGTCGAGCAGCGCCGGCACCCCGTCCGGATGCTCGTAGTAGTGCACCTGGCGGACCTGGACCACGCCCTCGTCGAGCAGCCGCTCGGTGGCGGCCAGGAACGCGACGTTGCGGGCGTTGGCCTCGTTGGCCAGCGCCCGGTCCAGGCTGGCCACATCGCGCACCTCGGGGATCTTCTGGCCCCGGGTGCCGATCCGGCGGGCGAAGTACGCCCCGTACGCGCGGATCGCCGCGTCGGTGTCACCGGCCTTGACCAGCCGGTCGACCACCCCGAACCCGTACGCGACACTGCTGATGCCCGAGTCGACCACCCTCGCCTGCGGGGCGGCCGCGTGGATCGCCTCGGCGGCGGCCCGCACCAGCGTGGCGTAGTCCTCCGGCGTGCCCGACCAGTACTGCGGCGCGTTGACCTCGTTCTCCACCGCGAACTGCGTCACCCCGTACGGCGTGTAGCGCTCCACGACCGAGCGGACGAAAGCCTGGTAGGTGGCCATGTCGAGCGGCATCGCCGACTCGGTCTTGTTGGCCTGGCCACGGGTGTGCTGGGCGGTGCCGCCGGTCGCCCAGCAGACCCCGGTGCGGATCTTCAGGTTGAGCGTGATGCCCAGGTCGCGGCTGCGCTGCGCCACCCGGTCGACCGCGGCCCAGTCCACCTGCCCCTTGGTCTTCTCCATCGCGCACCAGGTCAGCTCGTGATAGGTCGCCGAGCCGGAGATCTTGCGCAGGTAGGGCGTGAACTGGTCGTAGCGCGACCAGTCCCAGTGCGCCCCGAACGGGTTGGTGCCCTCCGGCACCACCAGCGGCGGCCCGCCGGACGGGGCCGGGGCGCTGCCGGTCGGCTCCGGGCCGGGCGGCGGCGCCGGATCCGGCTCGTCGGCCGTACACGCCACCGAGGCCGCCAGCACGACCGCGACCAGCCCGGCGACCAGGGCCGACCGCCGCCGGTTCGCCCGCGCCCGCATCACCGGTACCCCAGCTCACGCAGTGTGGACCGGGAGAAGACGAAGACCAGCAGCCGCAGCAGCGGGTCCAGTTCCCGGCGGTACGTGCCCACCCGCGAGCCGTAGATCGGCGCGTCGGTCTTCGCCGCCGCCCGCCGCCGGTCCGCCTCCACCGTGTACTTCGCGGCCACGTCGTGCTGCTTGTCGCCGTACTCCAGCACGTCGGGTTCCCACGGCTCGCCGAGGAACTCGAACAGCGCCCGCATCGTCTTCTCCGGCTCGTTGACCGCGTCCTCGTAGCGCAGTTCGTGGTAGCGGTCGGCCGGCAGTTCCCGGCCGGCGGCGCGGGCGGTGTGGATGTAACGCGGCCACTTCACGACGCACTTCACCGCCGACCAGTAGCCGAACCGCTTGCGGTGCGACACCACCACGTCGCGGCCGTCGCGGATCACGTGCACGATCTGCGCGTCCGGGAAGACCTTCGTGACGAACGGCAGCGACATCGCGTACAGCGGGGTCTTGTCCGCCCAGCGGGCCTTGCCCCGCCCGGCGGCGTAGTCGTGGTGGATGCCGCCGAAGAAGTCGGCGATCCGGCGCAGCCAGTCGTCCTGGGAGAAGCCGAAGCGGGCCAGCCGCTCCCAGTCCCGGCCGACGACGCGTTCGAGGTCGGTCAGGAACCGGGTCTCCGGGCCGCAACTGATACGCGAGTGCGAATCGAGCACCAGCCGCAGCATCGTGGTGCCCGACCGCTGGCAGCCGACCAGGAAGATCGGCGCGGTGGACGGGGTCGGCTCGGTCACGTAGCGCCTCCAGTTTTCGCCGCCACGGGGCCGCCCGCCGCGACCAGGCGTTCGGTCAGCCGGTCGCACAGGTCGCGCACCCGGGGGTCGATCGGTAGCCGGTCGCGACGCGGGGTCCGCCGCTCGACGTGGGCGGACAGCGCCGGCCGGTACGGGAAGTCGAGGAAGTCGCACAGCCGGCGGATCTGGCCGGCCGGATCGGTGACCAGCGCGTCGTAGCCGCACAGCAGCACGTCGGCGCGGGTGTGCAGGCCGAGCCGGAAGAACAGGTCGTTGCGGACGTACCAGAACAGGGCGGCGGCGGTGTGCGGGTCCATCCGCGCGTGGTCGAACCCGTGGATCAGCTCGTACGTCGTTGCGTCCAGCCGCTGCCCCTGCCAGCGCCCGCCGATGGTGCCGTCGGCGATGGCCCGCAGCGCCCGCAGGTTGGCGTCGCCGAACTTGGCGACCTCGGAACGGGCCCGGTCGTCGACGTCGCGCCACATCCACAGCGCCCGGCCCGGGGCGAGCCCGGGCAGGGCCAGCAACTCGTCCACCCGGTGCGTCTCGCACAGCGGCTTGACCAGCACGTACGCGTGCCGGCTGCGGCGGACCACGGCGGTCAGCACCTCGTCCGCGCGCAACTGGAAGCGGTGGAAGACCCGCCGGTCGTTCTCGTTGCGGACCTCGAACTCCGGCGCGTTGTCGAGGCCGCGGACCAGCATGTTCGTGCCGGAGCGTTGCAGTCCGACGAGGTAGACCGGCACCGCCGTGCCGGGCGCCACCCGGTGCCGCAGCCGCCAGCGGGCCTTGCCCAGGCCGGTGCGCAGCCGTTCGACCGGGTTGAGCCGGTCCTCCTCGACGAGCCGGCCGATGCCCTCGGTCCGCGCCCAGCGGACATGCCGGGCGATCCGCCGCGCCGTGTATGCCAGCGCCGAGGGTTCGTCGTCGGCCACCGCTCCTCCTCCGCCGTCGGATGCCGCCTCCGCCGGATGCCCTCTCCGCCGTCCGTCGGTCGCCTCCGCCGCCGGTGCCACCAGCCCCGACAGCCGGTCCGGGCGAGGTCGGGCCGTGCCAGGCTATACACACGATCCGGCCACAGGCCAGGCCACGGAACTAACGGGCATTCAGGGATCATCCGTTCAGTCAGTTGAAGATCATGAACTGGACTGGCCGGGCGGCCCTGTCTAGCGTGAGGCTCCACAGTCGGCGCCCGGACCGGCGCCCACGCGCCGGACGGCCCCCGTCCGCCGGTCGAGCTGAGCAGGTCAATGCGCGTCCTCCACGTCAACAAGTTCCTCTACCGCCGCGGCGGCGCCGAGGGCTACCTGCTCGACGTCGCCGACCTCCAGCGCGCGGCCGGCGACGAGGTCGCGTACTTCGGCATGCGGCACCCGGACAACGAGCCGGGACTGCCGTACGAGCGGCACTTCCCGCCGTACCTGGAACTGGACCCGGCACCGCGCGGGCTGCGCCCGCGGACCGCCGCCGCGGCCCGGATGGTCTGGTCGCCCGCCAGCCGGCGCGGGCTGGCCCGGGTCATCGACGACTTCCGGCCCGACGTCGTGCACCTGCACAACATCTACCACCAGCTCTCCCCGTCGGTCCTCGCCGCGGCCCGGTCGGCCGGCGTGCCGTGCGTGCTGACCATGCACGACTACAAGCTGGCCTGCCCCAGCTACCAGTTGCTCGACCGGGGCGGGATCTGCGACGCCTGCGTCACCGGCGGTCCGCTGACCGCCGCCCGCCGGCGCTGCAAGGACGGCTCGCTGGCGGCCAGCGGCCTGCTCGCCGTCGAGTCGTGGCTGCACCGTCGGCTCCGGGCCTACGACCCGGTGGCGGCCTTCGTCAGCCCGAGCCGGTTCCTCGCCGACGTGATGCGCCGGGCCGGGGTGTATCCCGACCGGCTGCGGGTGGTCAACCACTTCGTCGACCTGACCGGCCTGCCGGCCAAGTCGACCCCGGGCGGGGGAGTCGTCTACGCCGGCCGGCTCGCCGCCGAGAAGGGGGTCGACACCCTGGTCGAGGCGGCCGCCGCGCTGCCGCCGGGCGTCCCGGTCGACGTCGCCGGCGACGGGCCGGTCCGCCCGATGCTGGAGGAACTGGCCCGCCGGGTCGCCCCCGGCCGGGTCAGGTTCCACGGCCGGCTCGACAAGGCCCGGCTGCACGAGCTGGTCCGCGCCGCCGGGGTGGTCGCGGTCCCGTCGCGCTGGCACGAGAACCAGCCGCTGTCGGTGCTGGAGGCGTTCGCCTGCGGCGTACCGGTGGTCGGCACCGACCTCGGCGGCCTGCCCGAGCTGGTCGAACCGGGCGTCGACGGTGAGATCGTGCCGGCCGACGATCCCGCGGCCCTGGCCGCCGCCCTGACCTCGGTCCTCGCCGACCCCGACCGGGCGCTGGCGATGGGGCGGGCCGGCCGGCAGCGCATCGAACGTGACTTCCCGCCGGCGGCGCACCTGCGCCGGTTGCGTGAGATCTACGCCGGGGCGGCCGGGAGCCCGGCCGGCGCCGGCCGGGCGGCCACCGCGCCGGCCGGCGGAGGTGGCCGGTGAGCCCGGTCCGGGTGCTCTACCTCGCCGGCAGCGGGCGCAGCGGCAGCACCCTGGTCACCACCGTGCTCGGCCAGCTCGACGGCTGCTTCGCCGCCGGCGAGCTGCGCTACCTGTGGCAGCGCGGGATCCTCGACAACCGGCCGTGCGGTTGCGGGGCACCGTTCGCCGAGTGCCCGCTGTGGACGAGGGTGGTGGCCGCACTGCCGGCGGCCGACGCCGGCCGGATCGCCGCCGGGCTGCGTACCCGGCTGCGGATGCGCGGGCTGCCCGGCCTGCTGCGCCGGCACCGCGCGGGTCGTACCGCCGTACCGGCGCATCCCGACGACGTGGTGCTCGCCGCGCTCTACACCGCGCTCGCCGAGGCGGTCGGTCCCGCCGGGCCGGCCGGGCCGGTGATCGTCGACTCGTCGAAGCTGCCGCCGTACGGGGCACTGCTCGACGGCCTGCCCGGCATCGACCTGCGGGTCCTGCACGTCGTACGCGACCCGCGGGCGACCGCCTTCTCGTGGCGGCGGCGGCGGAGCCTGGACGGGGTGCCCGGGGACCGGCTGATGAGCCGCCCGCCGGTGTGGAAGGCGGCCCTGCTCTGGTCGGTGTGGAACGCGGCGACGCTGCGGCTGTGGGGGCGCCGGGCACCGGACCGCTACCTGCGGGTGCGCTACGAGGACTTCGTCGCCGACCCGGCCGGCACCACCGCCCGCATCGCCGGGTTCGCCGGGCTCGACGCCGGCGAGCTGCCGTTCACCGGCCCCGGCGAGGTACGCCTCGCCGCCACCCACTCGGTCGCCGGCAACCCGTCGCGGCACCGGACCGGGCCGGTGCCGATCACCGACGACACCGAATGGATCACCGGGCTGTCCCGGCCCGGCTACCTGGTGGCCAGCGCGGTGACCGCACCGCTGCTGCGCCGGTTCGGCTATCCGCTGCGCCGGCCCGACCGTCCGGCGGCCGGCGACCGGACGGCCCGGACGGCCGGCGACCGCCCGGCGGCCGACCTCGCCGGCGGGCGCCGGTCCGACGACGGGGAGGGCTGACACGTGCTGTCAGTGGTGGCCGGCACCGGCCGGTGCGGTTCGACGCTGGTGCAGGAACTGATCGCCCGGCACCCGGACGTCGGCTTCGTCTCCGGCCTGGACGACAAGCTGTCCCGGCTCAACCTGCGCGGGCGGTTCAACGGCCGGCTCTACCGTGGCTCGGTGCCACGGCCGGCCGGGATGACCTCGCTGCGGCACAGCCGGAAGCTGCTGGAGCGCGGCCGGCTGCGGGTCGCGCCGTCCGAGGCGTACCAGTTGCTCGACCGGCAGGTGATGGCCGGCTTCTCCCGGCCGTGCCGGGACCTGGTCGCCGCCGACCTGACCCCGTTCGTGGCCCGCCGGCTGCGGGCGTTCTTCGACTCCCGGATCGAGCGGCAGGGCTGCTCGGTGCTGCTCCAGCCGGTCACCGGCTGGCCGCGGACCGGGTTCCTGCACGCCGCGTACCCGGACCTGCGGGTGGTCAACGTGGTCCGCGACGGGCGGGCGGTGGCCAACTCGTGGTTGCAGATGGGCTGGTGGGACGGCTGGCGCGGGCCGGACAACTGGCTCTACGGCCCGCTCCCCGGCGACCTGCGCGAGGAGTGGGAGGAGTCCGGGCGGTCGTTCCCGGTGCTCGCCGCGCTGGGCTGGAAGATGCTCATGGCGTCGTTCGGCGAGGCGCGGGCGGCGCACCCGACCGGGCAGTGGCTCGACGTCCGCTACGAGGACCTGATCGCCGACCCGCGCGGGCAGGTCGCCCGGATGCTCGACTTCCTCGGGCTGGAGTGGTCGCCGGCGTTCGACCGGGGCTTCGGGCGCTACGAGTTCCACGTCGGCCGGGGGGCGGCGTACCGCGACGAGTTGACTCCGGAGCAGGTCGCGGCGGTCGAGCGGGTGCTGGAGAAGCCGCTCGCCGAGTGGGGCTACTGAGCCGGACCGGCGGCGGCCTGGCCGGGGACTTTCGCTGGAACGAGCGAAAGGCGTCGTCAAAACATCGAAAGATGTAGACGTATCCACGTCCGCTGATTAATCTGTTCGCAACATACGGCGTCGCGGTGGTCATGGCACACCCCCGGCGGCGCCCGATCGTCACGGTCCCGGCGCGGCGGCGCGCGCCCGGCCCGAGCCATCCCCAGTCAGGAAGGGATGCACCGCCATGTCCATTTACCGTGGACGGGCGACCGGCGCCGCACTCGTGCTCGCCGCCGCCACCGTCCTGGTGCAGGCGGCCGGCCCACCGGCCGCCGCCCACCCGATCAACGCCACCGACTTCCAGCAGGTCACCCTCGCCAAGGGGGTCGCCGAGGTCGGCGAGCCGATGTCGCTCGCGGTCCTGCCGGACCGGTCCGTCCTGCACACCGCCCGCAACGGCACGGTCCGCCGCACCGACGCGGCCGGCACCACCACCGTCATCGGCAAGATCCCGGTCTACACCCACGACGAGGAGGGCCTGCAGGGCATCGGCGTCGACCCGAACTTCGCCACGAACCGGCACGTCTTCCTCTACTACGCGCCCCCACTGTCCACCCCGGGCGGCGACGCCCCGATCACCGGCACCGACTTCTCCGCCTGGCAGGGCGTCAACCGGCTGGCCCGCTTCACCGTCAACGCCGACTTCACCCTGAACCTGGGCAGCGAGGTCACCGTCCTCGACGTGCCCGCCGACCGCGGGCTGTGCTGCCACGTCGGCGGCGACATCGACTTCGACGCCGCCGGCAACCTCTACCTGTCGACCGGGGACGACACCAACCCGTTCGACTCCGCCGGCTACGCCCCGATCGACGAGCGGACCAACCGCAACCCCGGGTACGACGCCCAGCGCACCTCGGCCAACACCAACGACCTGCGCGGCAAGATCCTGCGGATCAGGGTCAACGCGAACGGGACGTACTCGATCCCGGCCGGTAACCTCTTCGCGCCCGGCACCGCGCGGACCCGGCCGGAGATCTACGCGATGGGCTTCCGCAACCCGTTCCGGATGAGCGTCGACAAGGCCACCGGCCACGTCTACGTCGGCGACTACGGCCCGGACGCCGGCTCCACCAACCCCAACCGGGGACCGTCCGGCCAGGTGGAGTTCAACCGGATCACCTCCCCGGGCAACTACGGCTGGCCGTACTGCACCGGCACCAACACGACCACCGAGACCTACAACGAGTGGGACTTCGCCACCGGCGCCAGCGGGCCGAAGTACAACTGCGCCGGCGGGCCGACCAACAACTCGTTCCGCAACACCGGCCTGACCACCCTGCCGCCGGCCCGGGCGGCCTGGATCCGGTACGGCGGCGACGCCGGCACCCCGCCCGCGTTCGGCGGCGGATCGGAGTCGCCGATGGCCGGACCCGTCTACCGCCACGACCCCGCCAACCCCTCGGCCACCAAGTTCCCGCAGTCCTTCGACGGGCAGTTCTTCGCCACCGAACTCGGCCGCGGCTGGATCAAGCCGATCCACCTCAACGCCGACGGCAGCCCTGGCACCATCGACACGTTCCCGTGGGTCGGCAAGCAGGTGATGGACTCCGCGTTCGGCCCGGACGGCGCGCTGTACGTCCTCGACTACGGCACCGGCTACTTCAACGGCGACGAGAACTCGGCCCTGTACCGCTTCGACTACCTCGGCGGCGGCAACCGGGCCCCGACCGCGGTCGCCGGCGCCACCCCGCTGTCCGGCCCCGCGCCGCTCACCGTCAGGTTCTCGTCCGCCGGCTCCGCCGACCCGGAGGGCGGCGCGCTGACGTACGCCTGGAACTTCGGCGACGGCACCACGTCGACGGCGGCGAACCCGACGAAGACGTACGCCACGAACGGGACCTACACCGCGACGCTGACCGTACGCGACCCGCAGGGCGCCACCGGCACGGCGAGCGTGACGGTCACCGTCGGCAACACCGCACCCCGGGTGACGATCAACTCGCCGAGGAGCGGGCAACTCTTCTCGTTCGGCGACACCGTCCCGTTCTCGATCACCGTCACCGACCCGGAGGACGGCACGATCGACTGCGGCAAGGTGAAGATGACGTACGTGCTCGGCCACGACAGCCACGGCCACCAGATCACCTCGACGAACGGCTGCTCCGGCTCGCTGACCGTGCCCAACGACGGCGAGCACGACGACGCCGCGAACATCTTCGCCGTCTTCGACGCCGAATACACCGACGCCGGCGGGCTGACCACGCACACCCAGCACATCCTCCAGCCCCGGCACCGGCAGGCCGAGCACCTCAAGACCAGTTCCGGGGTGAACACCTTCGCCAAGGCGACCGCCGAGGGCGGCCGGACCGTCGGCGACATCCACAACGGCGACTGGATCGCCTTCGACCCGTACGACATCTCCAACGCCACCTCGTTCACCGCCCGGGTCTCGTCGGCCGGCGTCGGCGGCACGGTCCAGGTCCGGGCCGGCTCGGCGACCGGTGCCGTGCTCGGCTCGGCGACCGCCCCCGTCACCGGCTCCTGGGACACGTTCACCGAGGTCACCGGCACGATCGCCAACCCGCCGGCCGGCACCACCACGCTCTACCTGACGTTCGCCGGCGGCAGCGGCGCGCTGTTCGACATCGACGCCTTCACCCTCGCCACCGGTACCACCCCCGGCGGCACCGGTCCGGTCGTCGGGCTGGCCGGCAAGTGTCTCGACGTACGCAACGCGGCGAGCGCCGACGGCACCCAGGTGCAGCTCTACACCTGTAACGGCTCGGCGGCGCAGACCTGGACGCGTAACGGGCAGACGTTGCGGGCACTGGGCAAGTGCCTGGACGTGTCGGGCGCGGGTACGGCGAACGGGACGAAGATCCAGTTGTGGACCTGCAACGGGACCGGGGCGCAGAACTGGACGCCACGGGCCGACCGGACGCTGCTCAACCCGGCGTCGGGCCGGTGCCTGGACGTGTCCGGCAACAACTCCGCCGACAGCACGCCCGTGCACCTGTGGGACTGCGGCACCGGTGCCAACCAGAAGTGGACCCTTCCCTGAGAAAGGAGCAGACCGTGCGTAGATTCGTCAGATCCTCGATCGGCCTCGCCACCGCCTGCCTGGCTGCCCTGGCCTGCACCAGCGCCCCCGCCGGCCCGGCCAGCGCCAGCCCCACCGACGCCCCCTACGACGTCCTGGTCTTCTCCAAGACCGCCGGCTTCCGCCACGACTCGATCCCGGTCGGCATCCAGACCATCCGCGACCTCGGCGCGGCCAACAACTTCACCGTCACCACCACCGAGGACGCCGCGGCGTTCACCACCGCCAACCTCAACCAGTACGAGGTGGTCGTCTTCCTCAACACCACCGGCGACGTGCTCAACGACACCCAGCAGGCGGCGTTCGAGGCGTACCTCGCCGGTGGCCGGGGGTACGTCGGCGTGCACGCCGCCGCCGACACCGAGTACGGCTGGTCCTTCTACGGCAACCTGGTCGGCGGCTACTTCGCCTCGCACCCGGCCATCCAGCAGGCGAACGTCAAGGTGGAGGACCGGGCGCACGCCGCCACCGCCCACCTGCCACAGACCTGGACCCGCACCGACGAGTGGTACAACTACCAGACCAACCCCCGCTCCGGCGCGAAGGTGCTGGCCACCCTCGACGAGTCGTCGTACTCCGGCGGGTCGATGGGCGCCGACCACCCGATCGCCTGGTGCAAGTCGTACGGCGGCGGCCGCTCCTTCTACACCGGCGGCGGCCACACCCAGGCGTCGTACGCCGAACCCGCGTTCCGGACCCACCTGCTCGGCGGGATCCGGTACGCCGCCGGACGGGTGCGCGCCGACTGCCGCGCCGAGACCGGCTACACCCCCCTCTACAACGGCTCGACCACCGGCTGGTCGCAGGCCGGGCCGGGCAGCTTCACCAACTCCGACGCGACCCTCACCTCGGTCGGCGGGATGGGCCTGTACTGGTACAGCGCCCGGCAGTTCACGTCGTACTCGCTGAAGCTGGACTGGCGGATGGCCGGCGACGACAACTCGGGCGTCTTCATCGGCTTCCCGCCGTCGACCGACCCGTGGTCGGCGGTGAACAACGGCTACGAGATCCAGATCGACGCGACCGACGCCGCCGACCGCACCACCGGCGCGGTCTACACGTTCAAGTCCGCCGATCTCGCCGCCCGCGATGCCGCGCTCAACCCGCCCGGCCAGTGGAACACGTACGAGTTGCTGGTCGAGGGGGAGCGGCTGCAGATCTTCCTCAACGGTGTGAAGATCAACGATTTCACCAACACCGACCCGGTCCGCTCGCTGGCCGGCCACATCGGGCTGCAGAACCACGGTACGGGCGACGACGTCTCGTTCCGCAACGTCCGGATCCGGGAACTCGGCGGCCCGCCGCCGACCGGCGGCACCGGTCCGGTGGTCGGGCTGGCCGGCAAGTGTCTGGACGTGCGTAACGCGGCGAGCGCCGACGGCACCCAGGTGCAGCTCTACACCTGTAACGGCTCGGCGGCGCAGACCTGGACGCGTAACGGGCAGACGTTGCGGGCACTGGGCAAGTGCCTGGACGTGTCGGGTGCGGGTACGGCGAACGGGACGAAGATCCAGTTGTGGACCTGCAACGGGACCGGCGCGCAGAACTGGACGCCGCAGGCGAACCAGACGCTGGTGAACCCGGCGTCGGGCAAGTGCCTGGATGTCTCCGGCAACAACTCCGCCGACAGCACCCCGGTGCACCTGTGGGCCTGCGGCAGCGGAGCGAACCAGAAGTGGACACTTCCCTGAGTTAGAGTGTGGTCGGCGACCCTCGGCGGTGGCCGGTGACCTGGCGGGAGGCGCAACCCGCTGGGCCCAGGTGTGAAGGCACCTGTCGGACCGGGTGTGAAAGCACCCACCGGTGACCGCCGTGGCCGCCACGCACCATGGCCTCCTCGCGCCACCCCACCGGCGCCGCGTCAGCGTGCCGCCGCCCGCGAATCCCGCGTCACGACAGGGGAGTAGGACAATGGCGCGACCCATCACGCTTTTCACCGGCCAGTGGGCCGACCTCCCGTTCGAGGAGGTGTGCCGGCTGGCCTCCGAGTGGGGCTACGACGGCCTGGAGATCGCCTGCGGCGGTGACCACTTCGAGGTCGACAAGGCACTGTCGGACGACACGTACGTCGACCGCAAGCGCGAGACGCTGGCCAAGTACAACCTCCAGGTCTTCGCGATCTCGGCCCACCTGGTCGGTCAGGCCGTCTGCGACCACCCGATCGACGAGCGGCACAAGGGCATCCTGCCCGGCCGGATCTGGGGGGACGGCGAGCCCGAGGGGGTCCGGCAGCGGGCCGCCGAGGAACTCAAGAACACCGCCCGCGCCGCCGCGAAGTTCGGCGTCAGGACCGTCATCGGCTTCACCGGGTCGTCGATCTGGCACACGCTGGCCATGTTCCCGCCGGTGCCGCCGGAGATGATCGACCGTGGCTACCAGGACTTCGCCGACCGCTGGAACCCGATCCTCGACGTCTTCGACGAGGTCGGCGTCCGCTTCGCCCACGAGGTGCACCCCAGCGAGATCGCGTACGACTACTACACCACCAAGCGCACGCTGGAGGCGATCGGCCACCGGCCGGCGTTCGGCCTCAACTGGGACCCGTCGCACTTCGTGTGGCAGGAACTCGACCCGGTGAACTTCATCTTCGACTTCGCCGACCGGATCTACCACGTCGACTGCAAGGACGCGAAGGTCCGTACCGGGGACGGCCGGCGCGGCCGGCTCGCCTCCCACCTGCCGTGGGCGGATATGCGCCGGGGTTGGGACTTCGTCTCCACCGGTCACGGCGACGTGCCGTGGGAGGACTGCTTCCGGGCGCTGAACGCGATCGGCTACGACGGCCCGATCTCGATCGAGTGGGAGGACGCCGGCATGGACCGCCTGGTCGGTGCGCCCGACGCGCTGGCGTTCGTCCGTAGGCTGGCCTTCGACCCGCCGACCGCCGCGTTCGACGCGGCCTTCTCGACCAAGGACTGACCCGGCCTTTTCGACCAGGGACTGCACCCGGTCTTTTCGACCAGGGACTGACCCGGTCTTCTCGATCAAGGAATGACCTGGACGAAAAAAGGGGGGCCGGTCGCCTGGCGACCGGCCCCCCTTTTCGCTACCCGGGATTAGAGGGTGCTGCCGTTGGTGTTCGGGCTCGACGGCTTCGGCGTCGACGCCTTCGAGGTCGAAGCCGATCCGCTGCCCACGGACGAGCCGGCGAAGTCGTCGACCGGGCTCGCCGAACCGCCGCCGATGCTCAGCTTCTCGCCGAGTCGGGTGTGGCTCAGGCGGTCCCTGCCCTCGGTGTAGAGGCGGTTCGCCTGCGCCTGGGCGACGCCGGCGGCCTCCTGCACCGTCGGATGGTCGAGGACCTTGCGGCCCTTGACGACCAGCTCGTCGTACTTTTCGCGGCCCGCCCGGGCGCCGAGTACGAAGCCCGCCGCGACCCCGGCGATGAACCAAAGCTTTCCGCGCATTGCGGCTCCCTCCATGCCTGACGCGGTGTTGCTCCCCGGGACCTGCCCGGCGGTCAACGGTGTCGCGCCTGCGTCGTCTGTCCTGCGTTACCTACCCATCCTCCTCCGAGACCATGCACATCTGGGTGCGCCACGGCGATTTGCCCAGATTTGATGGGGTGGCGTGTCGCGAAGAACCCCCTGGACCGAAGGTGGGGGAGTTGCTGTAAAGTTGTGCCGGCACCAGGGGCCGGAGAGATCCGGAACCCGGCGCACAGCAGTCCCCCGTAGCTCAATTGGCAGAGCAGCCGGCTGTTAACCGGCAGGTTTTTGGTTCGAGTCCAAACGGGGGAGCTTTTTGTGGGCATACCCATTGTCGACACCGATGTTCTCGTCATCGGCGCCGGTCTGGCCGGCCTCGCCGCGGCCCGCCGACTGCACCGGCTCACCAACCCGCTGCGCGACCCCACTGGCGCACCCTCCGCCGCCCTGGCCGGCATCGGCCGGCTGTCCGACCGGCTCCGGTTCGCCGCGCTGGCCACCCGGCTCGCCACCATCGACCCGGACCGGCTGCTCGCCGCACCCGAGGTCAGCACCCAGACCGCGTTGCGCCGCGCCGGTCTGTCCCACCGGATCATCGAGGAACTTCTCCGGCCGTTCCTGTCCGGCGTCTTCGCCGACCGCGAGCTGACGACCTCCAGCCACGTGTTCGCGATGGTCGTCCGCTCGTTCGCCCGCGGCCGGATCGGCGTACCCGCCCGGGGGATGGCCGCCCTGCCCCGGGCGCTGGCCGCGCCACTGCCCGCCGACCGCATCCGGCTGGACACCCCGGTCGAGCGCGTCGCACCCGGCGCCGTCCACACCGCCGCCGCCCGGATCGGTTGCCGGGCGGTGCTGATCGCCACCGATCCGACCACCGCCGCCCGGCTGCTCCCCGATCTGCCGGCTCCCCGGATGCGGGCACTGACCACCTACTACCACGCCGCGCCCGAGGCACCGCTGCGCGAACCCGTCCTGCTGCTCGACGGCGACCGGCGCGAACTCGTCGCCAACACCGTCGTCGTCAGCAACGCCGCGCCGACGTACGCGCCACCCGGCCGGCACCTGATCGCGACCTCGGTCGCCGGTCCGGCGGTACCCGAGCCCGTCGTACGGGCCGAACTCGCCCGCCTCTACGGGCGCCCCACCGCCGACTGGACCCACCTGACCACGGTCGAGCTGCCGCAGGCCCTGCCGGCCGCCGACCCGCCCCAGGGGCACCTGCGCAAACCCGTCGCCCTCGGCGACCGGCGCTACGTCGCCGGCGACCACCGGGACAGCCCGTCGATCCAGGGCGCCCTGGCCAGCGGCTGGCGTGCCGCCGGCGCCGTCCTGCGCGACCTACGGGCTCACCACGCCGACGGGGAGTAGTCCTTCAGGAAGCAGCCGTACACGTCCTCGCCCTGCTCGCCGCGCACGATCGGGTCGTACACCCGGGCCGCCCCGTCGACTAGGTCCAGCGGCGCGTGGAACCCCGCCTCGGCCAGCCGCATCTTCGTCGGATGCGGCCGCTCGTCGGTGATCCAGCCGGTGTCCACACTCGTCATCAGGATGCCCTCGGCGAACATGTCGGCCGCGCTGGTGCGGGTCAGCATGTTCAGCGCCGCCTTGGCCATGTTGGTGTGCGGGTGGCCGGCGCCCTTGTAGCCCCGGCTGAACTGGCCCTCCATCGCCGAGACGTTCACCACGTACTTGCGCCGTGCCGGTGCCGCCGCCAGCACCGGCCGCAGCCGGCTGACCAGCACGAACGGGGCGGTCACGTTGCACAACTGCACCTCGAGCAGTTCCAGCGGGTCGACCTCGTGCACCCGCTGGCTCCAGCTGTTGACCGGGTCCAGGTCGGGCACCAGACCGCCGGCGTCGATCGCCGTCAGGGTCGCGATCCGGTCCGGGGTCGCCGACCGGCTGGTCAGCGCCAGCGCCGTCAGCGCCTGCGGGGTGAACATGCCGCCGCCGGCCTCACCGGCGGTCAGCTCGGACCGGCCGGCACCGCCGAAGATCACCAGCTCGGGCAGCGAGCCCTCCGGCAGCGGCGCCGATTCCGCCGCGACCAACTGCGCGTACGCCCCGGCGGAACGCCGTACGGTCTGCGCCGCGTTGTTGATCAGGATGTCCAGCGGGCCCTGCCCGGCGACCGAGTCGGCCAGGGCGACCACCTGCGCCGGGTCCCGCAGGTCGATGCCGACCACCTGCAACCGGTGCAGCCAGTCGGCGCTGTCCGGCATCGCCTTGAAACGGCGTACGGCGTCGTGCGGGAAGCGGGTCGTGATCGTGGTGTGCGCCCCGTCGCGCAGCAACCGCAGCGCGATGTACATGCCGATCTTCGCCCGGCCACCGGTCAGCAGCGCCCGTCGCCCGGTCAGGTCGGCCCGGGCGTCCCGCCGATCCCGGTTGATCTTCGCGCACGCCGGGCAGAGTTGGTGGTAGAAGGCGTCCACGTCGTGGTAGCGCTCCTTGCAGACGTAGCAGGCGCGCGGACGCAGCAGCCGGCCCGCGCTCGCCCCGCTCGTCGGCGACACCAGCGGGATGCCCTTGGTCTCGTCGTCGATCCGGCCCGGCGCCCCGGTCGCGGTCGCCGCCGTCACCGCCTCGTCCGCGGCGAGCACCGCCTCCCGCCGGTCCCGGCGCCGGTGCTTCTTCACCGTCTTGAACAACCGGGCCGTCGCCCGCCGCACCCGCACCGCGTCCGGATGCTCGATCGGCAGGTCGTCGACCGCGGCCAGCACCCGCAGGCACACCTCGAGATCCGCCGGGTCGATCCCCGCCGCGCCCGCCGCCTGGTCGTACCCGTTCGCCGTCATGTCCCGAGCCGCTTCCGTTCCGCTTCCACCGGGCCGCCGACCAGCCCGCCCTGCGGACTCTACGCAACCGCCCGCCGCCCGCGAAAACCCGCCAAGATCCGCGTGATCAGGGAGTTGGGCCGTCGCCACGCCGGCGACACTCCCGACCTGGTCCCTGATCACGCGGATCTTGCGAGTGGGTCCGGAAAGAGGGACGTGGAAAGGAGCCGTCCGGCGTCCCAACCTGACCGGACGTCGCCCGAAAGTGGATCTCGCCGGAGTCGACCCGCCTCTAGGATCGCCGCCATGCCCGCACCCCTGCTCGCCCCCGACTTCGACGCCGCGACGGCGTTTCCCGAGGTGGCCGCGCTACGCAGCGCACTGGCGGCGCACGACCTTCCCACCGTACGGGCCGTGTTCGACGCCGCGGACCCGGACACCCGCACCATGCTCGTCTGGGAGGCCGGCGAGCAGCGCGGGATCGAAGATCACCTGCTGCGGGCCGTCGACGCCGACCCGGCCGACACGCTCGCGGCCACCCTGCTGGCCGTCAACCACATCTCGATCGGCTGGGAGATCCGCACCGACGCCCGGGCACAGCACGTCAGCGCCGGGCAGTTCGCCGCACTGCACGATCACCTGCGCCGGGCCGAGCGACTGCTGATCGACGTCACCGCCCGGGAACCCGACAACGCCCCGGCCTGGAACCTGCGCATGACCACCGCCCGCGGACTCCAGTTCGGCCAGGCGGAAACCCGCCGACGCTACGACCGGCTGGCCCGGCACCACCCCCACGACCTGGCCGCCCAACGGAACCTGCTGCAACAGCTCTGCCCGAAGTGGAGCGGCAGCTGGCCGGCGGTGCACGCGTTCGCCAAGGAGTGCGCCGACGCGGCCCCACCCGGCGCCCCCAACGCCGTACTGGTCCTCGACGGCCACCTCGAACGTTGGCTGGACGCCGGCGACCAGGGACAGCGGTACCTGGCGGAGGCCACCGTCCGGCAGGAGATCCGGGAGGCCGCGCAACGTTCCGTGCTCCACCCCGACTTCCGGGAACGGGTCGGCTGGGTCGGGGTACGCAACACCTTCGCGATGATGTTCTGGCTCATCGACGACTACGCCGCCGCGGCCACCCAGTTCACGGCCCTCGGCAACCTCGCCACCGAAAGCCCGTGGCACTACCTCGGCGACGCCGCCACCCAGTTCCAACGATGCCGCGCAGAGGCGTTCGCGAAAGGCGGACAGCAGTGATCACGCAGACCGAGGTCGACGGCGTACCGACCCTGCTCGCCCCCAACCCCAACGGACCCCTGATCGCCGGGCTGACCTTCCGGGTCGGCCAGGCCGACGAGACCCTCGCCCGCGCGGGAATCACCCACCTGCTCGAACACCTCGCCCTGCACCAGTTCGGCCTCACCGACTACCACTACAACGGCAGCACCGGCGCGGTCGTCACCCATTTCCACACCCAGGGCAGCCCCGAGAAGGTCACCGCCTTCGTCAACGGTGTCTGCGCCGCGCTCGGCAACCTGCCGATGGACCGCCTCGACATGGAGAAGGGCATCCTGCGTACGGAGCGAGGCAGCCGCGTCCCCGGCTACGGTGAGCCGCTCGCGGTCTGGCGGCACGGCGCGATCGGCTACGGCCTGCCCGGCCATCCCGAGTTCGGGCTGCGCTCCGTCGGCCCCGACGACCTGCGCGCCTGGGCCGCCCGCTACTTCACCCGGGACAACGCCGTGCTCTGGATCGCCGGCGACGCCGTCCCGGCGGGCCTGCGCCTCGACCTGCCCGGTGGCACCCGGCAACCGGTTCCCCCGGCCTGGTCCGCGCTGCCGGAGACGCCCGCCTACTTCTGCGGCGGCGCCTCCCGGATCGTCGCCTTCGACGCCGTGGTCAGGCGCTCCGTCGCCGCCGGCATCTACACCGCCGTCCTCGAACGGGAACTCTTCCGCGCCCTGCGCCAGGAGGACGGACTGTCCTACATGGCCACCGCGACCTACAGCCCGCGCGGCGACGACCACGCCATGGTCACCGCCGCCGCCGACGCCCTGCCCGACAAGCACGGCGCGGTACTCGGCGGATTCGTCGACGTCCTCGCCAAACTCCGCGTCGGCCGAATCGAGCAGGCCGACCTCGACACCGTGTGCGCGGCGACGGAGGAGACCTACAGCCGGGCCGACTTCGACGCCGCCCGGCTGCCCGGCGCCGCCCTCAACCACCTGACCGGCCAGTCCAACCTCAGCACCGACGAGATGCGTGCCGAACTGAAGGCGGTCACCCTCGCCGACGTCCACGCGGTCGCCGTCGAGGCCGCCGGCACCGCCCTGCTGATGGTGCCCGGCAGTCGTGGTGCCGAGTGGGCGGGGTTCGCCGCCGCCCCCACCCACTCCACGTCCGCCGTCACCGGCCGGCGTGCCGCCTCCCGTACCGCGGGCGACGAGACCGGCCTCGTCATCGGCCCGTACGGCGTGACCCTCGACCAACCGGACGCCCCGGTCACCGTCGAGTACGCCAACTGTGCCGCCCTGCTCGTCTGGCCCGACGGCGGCCGCCAACTCATCGGCGCCGACGCCCTCTTCGTACCGGTCGAACCCACGATGTACGGCGTGACCGCCGCCGACGTCGCCGCCATCGACAACATCGTGCCCGCCGACCGGCACGTGCCGATGCCGGCCCGCGACCCGGAGAGCATTCCCGTGCCACCGGCCGAGCAGGCCGTCGTGCCGAAGGGGCTGCGGCTGCCCAGGTGGTACGAGGCACTGGGGCTGCTCTTCTTCGGCATCCTCGCGCTCCCGTTGCTTCTTCTCATCGTGGTGCAGGGCATCCTCATCGTCACCGGTGACGCCGACGATCCGGACAGTTGGCTCTTCATGGGCGTGTTGCTCGGCCTGACCGCCGGAGTCGCCTGGCCGATCGTCGCCCTGCTGCGCCGGCTCCGCCGGCCGTTGCGGAGGTAGCCGGCGGCCGGTGGGCCCGCCGGCGGCCGGTCGGGCCCACGTGAAGATGGTGGCAGGGCGGCTGGTCGCGGGTTAGGATCCCCGCGCCGGCACGGGGCGGTAGCTCAGCAGGTTAGAGCAGTCGACTCATAATCGATCGGTCACGGGTTCGAGTCCCGTCCGCCCCACTTTGATTTTGCATGCGAACCACGGCCCGGTGGTTCGCTGTCATCGGCTGCTGGTGAAGCGCTGGATGCAGTTCTCTATCCTGCGCGGGTGTCTTCTTCGCTCAGTGATGCCGAGCTCGACGCCTTGGTCGCCGAGGCGGTCGTGGACTGCTACGACGAGCATGAGCAGTTCAGTGGCCTCTTCATCATGATCCAGGACAATCTGGCGGCGCCTTTCGACACCGAGGTTCTCGGTGTGCCGGTGGTGGTCCGGAAGGTGGATCTGCGCTCGTCAGGGATCGTAGCGATCTGCCATCGTGGCCGGCTGCGGCAGGCGATCGGGATTCTGGATCTTCCGTTGCCGGATCCTGCGCCGGATGGCGCGCAGTGGATCGAGGCGTACCGGCGGTGGGCGGGGGCCCGGTGAGCGAATACCAGTACTACGAGTTTGTGGCGCTCGACCAGGCGTTGACGGCGAAGCAGCAGGGCGAGCTGCGGGCGGTGTCGTCTCGGGGTCGGATCACGTCGTCGAGTTTCGTCAACGACTACCAGTGGGGCGATCTCAAGGCCGATCCGGCCAAGTGGATGGAGCGATACTTCGACGCGCACCTCTATCTGGCGAACTGGGGCACGCGGCGGATCATGCTGCGGTTGCCCCGAGCGTCGCTGGACCCGGGGACAGCGGCGAAGTTCTGTGTCGGTGAGTCGGCCGGCTCCTGGGCGACCCGTACCCATGTGATCCTGGATCTTCGTACTGAGGACGAGGACGGCGACGAGGAGTGGTGGGACGAGGAGGGGCGGCTCGCGGCGATCGTTCCGGCCCGGGCGGAGCTGGCCGGCGGTGATCGGCGGCTGTTGTATCTGGCCTGGCTGCTGTGCGTACAGAACCGGGAGTTGGATGATGACGAGCCGGAGCCGCCGGTCCCGGCCGGACTGGTGAAGCTGAGCGGGCCGTTGCGGGCCTTGGCCGATTTCCTTCGCCTGGACGCCGATCTGCTGGACGTGGCGGCAGCGGCGAGTCGGCCGATGACCGAAGCGGCGCCTTCGGCCGCTGTTCTCCGCCGCTGGGTGAAGGGCCTGCCGGTGGCGGACAAGGACGAGTTGTTGCTGCGGGTGCTGCGTGGTGAAGTCGGGTTGCTGCGGTCGGAGTTGTTGCGGCGGTTTCACGGTGCGGCGGAGGAAAATCCAACCGGGAAGGGCCGGACCGCCGGGGAACTGCTCGCCGCCGCCGAGGATCGCTGGGCTGTGCGGCAGCAGCAAATGCGGGAGCGTGAGGCGGGCGAGCGTAAGCGTCGTGAGGAAGCGGCAGCCGCGGCCCGCGAGCAGCGTCTGGACAAGCTGGCACGGAACCCGGTGACCGCTTGGGACCAGGCGGACAAACTGATCGCGACGAAGCGTCCGAAGGACTACGACACGGCGGTCACTCTGCTTTTGGATCTTCAGGCGCTGGCGGTACGGGAGGGCGAGATCTTCGAATTCGCGGAGCAGATGACCCGGTTGCGGGAGCGTCATGCCCGGAAGCCGAGCCTGATCGACCGTTTCGACCGGGCCCGGCTGGACTGACTCACCTGTCGGGCTCGCGGCGGCCGGCGTGTGAAGATTGGCCGGTGGTGTCCGTTGACGCGGTGACTGACGACGAGGTAGCTCGACTGCGGCGTGAGTTGGAGCGGGGCTGCGGGCGGGGAACCATCGGCTGTCGTGTCTGCTGGATCTGCGAGGTCAGGACACCGCTCCGGCTCCGGAGCAACTCGCCGTGATCGCTACGCCGGGACGAGGCGCACCGTGTCGAAGAGGAGGAACGGGAGCTTCGTGAGCATCGGGGCTGGAGTCAGTCGCAGCTTGCCCAGGCGTCGGGAATGACCCAGTCGGCGGTTGCCCGGCTCGAGGCGGGTGGCAGGGGTGGTACCTCCGGTCAACTCAAACGGATACCCGAACAGCCGTAGGCCACGGCTGATCTTTCCGCCGCACTGCCATACCTGGGTCGGACACCGTACCTGGAGCAGTTCGGCGAGCGCGTTGTATGACTTGATCGCGCTGTTGAGCTGTGCCTCCGCGGTTCGTGTGACCGGAGGATGTGTCCGGCGGGTGCCGAACGCCGGACGTGCGGTGTTGGTCAGATCTTGAGGACGTCCACGTCGTACAGCGCTATTGACGTGTCGCGGGAGGCGAGAGTCAAGCCTTCGGTGATCGCTTGTGCCACCAGCATGCGGTCGAAGGGGTCGCGATGATGCGGTGGCAGGCGGCTGGCGACGATGGCGTGGGCGTGCGTCACAGGCAGCTCACGGAAGCCCATGTCCTTTACCCGCTCGGCGAGGTCGGGCGGTCCGGCGAGCTTCCCCGCGCTCTGTTTGATGGTGATCTCCCACAGGCTGACGGGGGAGAGGAAGATGTCCGGGTCGTGGCGTAGCCGGTCGAGGAACTCGGCGCCGAGCGTCGCGTCGCCGGTGATGGCCCACAGGGCGACGTGCGTGTCCAGTAGGAGGGTCATGCGCCGATGCCGAAGTCGGCGGCGATCTCGGCGTTGGTCTGAGGCGAGTCCCAGTCGCCTGACAGATCCAGTTGGCCGGCGAGGGAGCCGACTGCGGTGCGGTTGGCTCGCCGCACCAGCGGCACGACCTTCGCCACCGGGGTGCCCGCCCGGTCGATGATGATCTCTTCGCCGCGTTCCACCCGCTCGATGATGCGCGACAGATGGGTCTTGGCATCGTGCATGTTGTAGTGCACGGCCTCGGGCGACATGACGAAACCTCCTCGCTTAGCTAATAGCTTAGCCCGCTTGGATCCGATGTCGCCACGGGTTCGTCGATGCGCGTCGCGTGCTCGGTTTCCCGCCGTCAGGCCGAGGTCATCGAGTAGCCCAACGGCCCTGAGCGGGGCAGAGTCCGCGACGAGTTGCGCGACTCGCGGATCAGACGGCCGGCCTGGGGGCGTTCGGAGCGTGGCAGGCCTGCGGTACGCCCATCGAGGCACTGCTTAAGGTACAATTTCCTGTACTTGCCCTGGAGGTGATCATGCGGACCGTGAACTTCACCCAGCTTCGACAGAACCTGGCCGCCGAACTCGACAGCGTCATCAACGACGCGGAGGAAGTGGTGGTAACGCGTTCGGGCCACGAGCCGGTGGTCATCGTGCCGCTCGCGGAGTACGAGTCGATGAAGGAAACCGAGTACCTCCTTCGCAATCCGAGCAATGCCGCAGCCCTGCGCCGATCGATCGCGGAGCTTGAGGAGGGTGACGCGGCCGAGCGGGAACTGATCCACCCGGCCACGGTTCGGGACATCGCGTGAGGCTGGTCTTCACGGCCACTGCATGGAACCAGTACCTGAGCCATACGGACCGTAAGTTGGTCAAGCGCATCAACGATCTCATCGCGGATGTGATGCGCAACGGATACGAGGGCATCGGCAAGCCGGAACCCCTTCGAGGAGAGCTGTCCGGCTTCTGGTCCCGCCGTATCGACCGCGAACACCGGCTGGTCTACCGCATCATTAAGGACGACATCGAGATCATCGCCTGCAGGTACCACTACGGTGACAGGTAGCCGCTCAGAAGTCGGAGGCGTCGGCCGTCCTGGTCACCGGACCTCCAGCGGGCGCGACCTGAAGGCCTGTGGTGGTGCGGGTCGCCGGCGATCGTGGCGGTGTGGTTCGCATGGTGGTGCCTCCGGCCCACTCCATGTCTTGCCCTGCCTGCACTCAGTCGGGCGTCGGTACCGCTGAACCGGCCGTCGACCACCCGGTCGTGGGCAACGTCGATGTCCCAGGCCAGTACGCCCGCGGGCGGACCAGTTGGGTCGTGCCGCCGAGCCGCAGCGCGAGCAGATTAGCCGCAGAGACGTCGGACCCGGCCTGGCCGGTGGCGGCCATCCGGAGCGGAAGCAATCGAACTGATCGGGTCGAACACCGCCGCGCACGGCCGGGGTCCTGGACCTGCCCTGGCTTGCGATCATCGATATACGCTCGGTATATGTACGCGGGATATACGCTCAGTGTATGGTCTGCGCATGAGCGTTCCCATGACCCTCCTCGGCCTGCTCGAGCGTGAGCCCAGTCACGGCTACGACCTCAAGCGCGACTACGACTCCTTCTTCAGCCGGGGCAAGCCGCTGCCGTTCGGTCAGGTCTACGCGACCCTCGGCCGGCTCGCCCGCGACGGCAAGATCGTGATTGGTGAGGTCGAGCCGGGCGTAGGCCACGAGCGCAAGCGGTACGTCATCACCGAACTGGGCGCGACCGAGGTCGAATCGTGGCTGACCGAGCCCGTCGAGGCCGAGCCCAACCTGCAGACGGTGCTGTTCACCAAGGTCGTGCTGGCCCTGATGCTCGGCCGGCCCGCCGAGGAGTACCTCGACAGCCAGCGCGCCGCGCACCTGCGGCGGATGACGGAACTCACCGAGATCAGACGCGGCGGCGACCTGGTCGACACCCTGCTGGCCGACCACGGCCTGTTCCGTCTGGAAGCCGACCTGCGCTGGATCGACATCACCGTCGCCCGGTTGGACGCCCTCCGGGAGACGGTGTTGCGGGGATGAAGGCGATCGAGGCGCGAGACGTCGTTCTGTCCTTCGGTGAGACGCCGGCGCTGCGCGGCGCCAGCGTCTCGGTGGCCCCGGGCGAGATCGTCGCCATCATGGGCCCGAGCGGATCCGGGAAGTCCACTTTGCTGCACTGCCTGGCGGGGATCCTCGTACCCGGCGCGGGCGAGGTCTACTACGACGGCCGCCGGGTCGACACCCTGAACGAGAACGAGCGCAGCATCCTGCGCCGGGACCATTTCGGGTTCGTGTTCCAGTTCGGACAGCTCGTACCGGAGTTGACCGCCGAGGAGAACGTCGCACTGCCGCTGCTGCTCGGCGGCGCCCGGCGGGCCGCCGCGCTCGACGAGGCGCGGCCGTGGTTCGAGCGGCTCGGCCTGGCCGGGCTGGAGCGGCGCCGGTCCGGTGAGCTGTCCGGTGGGCAGGCGCAGCGGGTCGCGCTGGCCCGTGGTCTGGTCGCCCGGCCCGGGGTGTTGTTCGCCGACGAGCCGACCGGGGCGCTCGACTCGCTGACCGGCGAGCAGGTGATGGACCTCCTGGTCGCCTCGGCCCGTGAGCAGGAGATGACCGTCGTCCTCGTCACCCACGACGCCCGCGTGGCCGCGTGCGCCGACCGGCAGGTCATCGTGCGCGACGGCAAGGTGAACGCGCTGGTGTACTCATGATCCGGTTCGGTCTGCGACTGTCCCTGTCCGGTGGCCGGGAGGCCGCCACCCGGCTCGCCGTCATCGCCACCGCGGTGGCGCTCGGCGTCGGCATGCTCCTGACGACGCTCGCCGCGATGAACGCGGTCGGCGCGCAGAACCAGCGGTACGCCTGGCTCAACACCGCCGCCGCCCCGGCCGCCTCCGACGTGTCGGCCGATCCGATCTGGTGGCTGCTCCGGGAGGACTACCACCAGGGCCGGTCCATCGGCCGGGTCGAGGTCGCGGCGCCGGGTCCGGACGCACCCGTCCCGCCGGGCATCCCGCGCCTGCCGGGGCCGGGCGAGTTCTACGTCTCACCCGCCCTCGGCGAGCTGCTTCGGACCACCCCGGCCACGGAACTCGGTGACCGCTTCCCTGGACACGGGATCGGCACGATCGGGCCGGCGGCGTTGCCGTCCCCCGAATCGCTGCTGATCGTCATCGGCCGTACCCCGGCCGAGCTGGAGCGACTGGGGGCCCGCCAGGTCACCCAGATCATGACCCCCGCCCAGAACGACTGCCGCAACGGTTGCCCGGTCGGACTCAACTCCGACGCCATGTCACTCGTGCTCGCCGTCGTCGCGGCCGCCCTGCTCGTCCCGGTGCTCATCTTCATCGGCACCGCGACCCGGCTGGCGGCCACCCGCCGGGAGCGGCGCTTCGCCGCGATGCGGTTGATCGGCGCCACACCACGGCAGATCTCCCTCGTCTCGGCCGTGGAGTCGACGATCGCGACCGCGGCGGGCACCGTTGCCGGGTTCGGCCTGTTCTTCGCGATCCGGCCGGCAATCGCCACGATTCCGTTCACCGGCGAACCGTTCTTCACCGCCGACCTGTCGCTCGACCTCGTCGACGTCCTCGTGGTCGCGCTCGGTATCCCGGTCGGTTCCGTCGTGGCCTCCTGGCTGGCCCTGCGCCGGGTGCAGATCTCGCCGCTGGGCGTGAGTCGCCGGGTGACCCCGAAGCCCCCGCGCGCCTGGCGGCTGATCCCGCTGGTCGTCGGGCTCGCCGAGTTGACGTACTTCATCGGCCGGCGCCCCGACACGACCAACGGCCAGCTTGCCGCGTACCTGTCCGGGTTTCTGCTGGTCCTGACCGGGCTCGTGCTGTCGGGGCCGTGGTTGACCATGGTCGGCGCCCGGGTGCTGGCCGGGCGGGCGAGCCGGCCCGCCACGCTCATCGCCGGGCGACGTCTCGCGGACAACCCGCAGGCCGGCTTCCGATCCGTCAGCGGGCTGATCGTGGCGCTGTTCGTGACCAGCGTGGCGACCGGCACGATCACCACGTTCGTCGCCAACCGCGGCGAACCCCGGACCGACTCGGTGGCCGCCACGTCACTGGCGAAACAGTTCTGGCCGGAGGAGGGGCCCGCACCGACCGCCGACCAGATCCCGGCCGGCCTCGAGACGATCCCCGGCGTGCGCGGCGTGACCCTGGTGCACCTCAACCCCGACCGGGACGGCGGGCACGGCGTGATCACGTGCGCGGAACTGGACCGTCTGGCGGTGTTCGGCACCTGCCCCGCCGGGGCGCAGGTCGCGGCCGTCCACGGTGACCTCATCGGCATGCGCGCGTTCGACCTGACCAGTGACACGCACGTCTGGGACGCCGCCAGCATCGCCCCCACGGAGGTCGACCGGCAGCCGATCCTGTCGGTGGTCGTCGACACGACCAGCCGCACCGCGTTCGAGCAGGCCCGGACGATGCTGATCAACGCGTTTCCGCTGGGGCGCTTCCCGGCGAGCATCGGCGAGTGGGAGTCGAGCTCCGCACGGCAGATGATCCAGTTCCAGCGGCTGGCCGACGTGGTCATGCTGGCCAGCCTGCCGATCGCCGGTTGCAGCCTGGCGGTGAGCGTGGCCGGCGGGCTGAGCGACCGAAAGCGGCCGTTCAGCATGCTGCGGCTCACCGGGGTGCGGCTGTCCACCCTGCGCCGGGTGGTCGCGCTGGAAACCGTCGTGCCGCTGCTGCTCGTCGCCGGGGTGGCCATCGGTATGGGGTTCCTGGCCGCCCATCTCTTCCTGCGGGCGCAACTGGGCTACACACTGCTAGCACCGCACCTGTCGTTCTACCTGACCGTCGGTGGCGGGCTGGTGGTGTCCCTGGGAATCATCGCCTTGACGTTGCCGCTGCTGCGCCGGGTCACCGGCCCGGAGACGGCCCGGAACGGGTGAGCCACGCGCCGAGGACCAGCGTGCGTCGGCTCCTGGGGGTGCTCTCGGGCGCGGTGGTTCAGGCCACGAGCAGACGGAGGCCGAGTTCCGCCGCGTCGAGGGCGACGAGGTCGCGGTTGCGCTCCGCCCACCGGCCCGAGGAAAGGTCTGCGCGGAGCCCGGTCACCGCCCGCTGCTCGGCCTCGGGTCCGACCCTGGTCCATACCGACACCGCGCGGCGCACATGTTCGTCCAGGTACGCCTCGGGCCGGCGCCAGTGGGCCTCGAAGAAGCCGTCGACACAGTCCCACGGGATGAGCACCGGCTCCGCGCGTCCCCCGATCGCGCGGGTCAGGTCGGCCAGGGAGGGCCAGCCGACGAGAAGGTCGGCGAACTCGGGCAGGTAGTCGCGGGTGAGCCAGAACCGCCGGCGCCAGCCGGTGTCGTCGGCGTCGTACGTGAACACGACCACCCGCCGGGCCACCCGCCGCATCTCACGCAGCCCGGCGACCGGGTCCGGCCAGTGGTGGACGGTGCTGACCGCCATCGCGGCGTCGAAGGACTGGTCCTCGAACGGCAGGCTCTCCGCGGCGGCGGCCACGCACGGCGCCGTGCCGGCGGGACGCAGCGCCCGCATGACCGCCGACGGTTCCACCGCAGTGACGTCGCGGTCCGGGGGTTCGTAGGAGCCGGTGCCGGCCCCGACGTTCAGTACCGTCCGTGCGTCCCCCAGCGCGTCCCAGATGCGCGCGGCGATCCGTGGCTCGGTACGCCGTGTCGCCGGGTACGCGGATCCGATGGTGTCGTACAACCGTGTGCCGAACACTCTCAGCTGCTCCTCCGGTGTCGTCCTGATCCCCATTGCCCGCGCCTCCAGCTCCCGGTCGATGGCCGTCACCATGGCAGCGGCCCGGTCGCGCTGGTCGAGTAGCAGGCCGCGCAGCCGGCGCAGGTGCGCGGCCGCGTCGGTGGCCGGGTCGTCGACCAGATCCGCGATCTCGCGCAATCCGAAGCCCAGCCGCCGGTAGGCGAGCACCTCCCGCAGCCGTTCCACGTCACCCGCGGAGTAGGCCCGGTGCCCGGCCGCGGTTCGCGTGGACGGCCGCAGAAGGCCGATCTCGTCGTAGTGATGCAGCGTGCGGACGGTTATGTCGGCCAGTTCGGCCACCCGCCCCACGGTCAGGTGCTCCTCCACGCCACCGACTATGTGCCATGACGCCACGTGAGGAACAAGCCGAAGCAGCTGAACAGATCAACCCGTGGGCGTCGGGGTTTCGGCGATTCCGATCGGGCCCTCGCGCGGTCCCTCCGCCGAGGCCGGCTGCACCGCCAGCGACGGGAAGTCGGCCAGCTCGCCCTCCGGCTCGGCGTCCCACTCCGGGAAGACGAGATCGCTCTGGAGGTAGAGGCAGAGGAGTTGCGTGAGGTGGCGCAGCCCGTCCAGGTGGGTGCGTTCGTGGCCGTGGGTCGCGTCGACCCCGAAGCCGATCAGCGCCATCCGGGCGTGCGCGCCGGCCTCGACCGCCGCCGCGATGTCCGAGCGGTAGTAGTCGAAGACGTCGCGGACCAGGTCCACGTCGTGTTCGGCGGCGATCGCGGCCAGCTTGCGGGCCAGGTGGTAGTCGAAGGGGCCGACGCCGTCACCCATGGCCAGCGTGGCGGCGTTCTCCCGGGACTGCTGGCCCGGGGCGACCACCGCGGCGTCCACCGAGACGATCTCCGCGACGTCCGGGTCGAGGCCGTGGCTGGCCCCGTGCCCGATCTCCTCGGTGACGGTGACCAGTAGATGTGCGGTGACCTTGGGCTGGACGCCCGCGTCGATGATCGCCTTGAACGCGGTGAGGACGGCCGCCACGCCCGCCTTGTCGTCGAGGTGGCGGGACTTCACGTACCCGCTGGGGGTGATCGTCGGGTTGGGTAGAAAGGCTACGAAGTCGCCGGCGTCGATGCCGAGCGCGCGTAGCCCGGCGATGTCCTCGACCGGCTCGTCGACCCGTACCTCGACCCGGTCCCAGCCGACCCCCTGGAGATCCACGGCCTCGTTGTAGCGGTGCCCGCTGGCCTTCAGCGGCAGCACCTGGCCGGTGATCACCCGTTCCAGGTCGTCGGTGAAGATCCGCACATGGGCGCCCTCGGCGAACCGGGCGCTGTGCGTGCCGATCGACTTCAGCTCCAGCCGGCCGTTCTCCTTCAGCCGTTTCACCATCCCGCCGATGGTGTCGGTGTGCACCACGATCGCCCGGTCGGCGCCGGTGGCGCGGGGACCGGGCAGGCAGGCGCTCAACGCGCCGCGCCGGGTCAGGGTGGAGGAGACGCCGAGGGCGGAGAGGCGCTCGCCGACGTACTGCTGCACATGGTCGGTACGCCCCGACGGGCTGGGGATCTCCAGGAGTTCCAGCAGCACCTGCCGCAGGTAGTCCAGGTCGAGCGGGAGCGGTACGGGTCGGGCGTCGGTCATGACGTCGAGGATGCCGCACCGGCCGGGGACCAGAGCCGCTGCGGTGCCCGGGTGCCGGGGAAGAGCAGGTCGACGAAGCGTTCGGCGGTCGGCTGCGGTTCGTGGTTGGCCAGGCCCGGTCGTTCGTTCGCCTCGATGAAGACGTGTTCCGGCCGGTCGGGGGACTCGACCAGCAGGTCCAGTCCGGTGACCGGGACGTCCAGTGCCCGGCTCGCCGTGACGCACGCCTGCGCGATCTCGGGGTGCAGGTCGGCGGTCACGTCGTGGATCGTGCCGCCGGTGTGCAGGTTCGCGGTCCGCCGGACGGCGAGCACGGTCCCTTCCGGCAGTACGTCGTGCGGGCCGTACCCGGCTTCGGCGATCACCTCGCGGGTCATGTCGTCGACCGGGATGCGGGACTCGCCGCCGGTGGCCGCGGCGCGGCGCCGGCTCTGCCGCTCGATCAGCTCGGTGATGTCGTGCCGGCCGTCGCCGACGATCGAGGCGGGCCGGCGTACGGCCGCCGCGACCACCTCGTGGCCGATCACGACCACCCGCAGGTCCTCACCGGTGCACAGTTCCTCGATGAGCACGTCCGGGCAGTACCCTCGGGCCAACCCGACGGCGGCGTGCAGCGCCTCCGTCGTGCGTACGCCGACGGTTATCCCGTTGCCCTGCTCGCCCCGGACCGGCTTGACCACCACGGCGCCGGCCTCGGCCAGGAACGCGGTGTCGGTGTCGTCACCGGCGGCGGCCCGGCCGCGTGGCACGCGCAGTCCCGCCTCGGCGAGGATCCGCCGGGTGACCCGCTTGTCGTCGCAGCGGCTCATGGCCACCGCCGAGGTCAGCTCGGAGAGCGACTCGCGGGTCAGGACGGTCCGGCCGCCGCTGGTGAGCCGCAGCTCGCCCCATTCCGGGTCGGTCACCTCGACCCGGATGCCGCGCCGCATCGCCTCGTCGGCGACGATCCGCGCGTACGGGTTGAGCTGGTCGTAGCCGTCGGGCAGGGCGGGCAGGAACAGCCGTTCGTTGATCGGGTTCTTCCGCTTCACGCAGAGCGTGGCGGTGCGGTAGAAACCGAGCCGCTCGTAGAGCCGGATCGCACCGTCGTTCTCGGCCAGCACGGACAGGTCGACGAAGGACCGGCCGCGTTCGGTCAGCCGGGCCGCCAACTCGGACAGCAGCGCCTGGCCGGTGCCGGGTGGGGCGTGGTTGAAGTCGACGGTGAGGCACCACAGGCTGGCGCCGTTCTCCGGGTCGTCGAAGACCTCGACGTGGTCCACGCCGGTGATGGTCCCGACGACCTCCCCGGTGCTCGACTCGGCGACCAGGTGGAGGAACCGTGGGGTGGCGGAGTTGGCGACCAGCACGTCCACCGGGCTGGTCACCATGCCGTTGCTGGCGTAGATCCGGTTCACCGCTTCGGCGTCCGCGACGCTGGCCAACGGGCGGATTCGCAGTCCGGGCAGCGGGCCGTCGCCCGGTTCGACCCGCCGGCCGCGCAGCGGCAGCCGGTACGTCAGCGACGGGTCGATGAACAGTTCGTCGTGCAGCCGGGACACCAGCACGTGCGGGTCACGCAGGTAGATGCAGATGTCCCGGGAGCCGGCGGTCTCGGAGCGCAGCACGTCGGCGACGGCCGCCGGATCGTGGAACGTCTGGCCGAAGACCAGCCGTCCCCAGCCGCAGTCGAGCACCACGTCGCCACCGCTGGCCCGGGGGACCCCGGATCCGGGGTGGGGTGGCGTACCGGTGGGATCGCCCGGGGCGACCGGGTCGCCGCCCGGCCCGACCCGTTCCCGCCGCCGGGCCGGCTTCCCGTCGGCCCGCGCTGTCTCCGTCGTCGACATGTCGGCCACGGTCAGGCGATCGCGTGGCTCTGGAGCCACATTTCCAGGAGTCCGATCTGCCACAGCTTGTTTCCGTTCAGCGGGGTGAGTTCGGCGTTCGGGTCGGCGAGCAGGGCGTCGACGTACTCGGGGCGGAACAGGTGGCGGCGGCGGGCCTCCGGGGCGTGCAGCGCGTCGCGTACCCGGTCGAGCACCTTGCCCTCGAGATGGGTGAGGCCCGGCACCGGGAAGTAGCCCTTCGGCCGGTCGATGACCTCGCCGGGGAGAACCCGGCGGCCGATCTCCTTGAGCACGCCCTTGCCGCCCTGGGCGAGTTTCAGCTCCGGCGGGCAGGTGGCGGCGAGTTCCACGAACTCGTGATCGAGGAACGGAACCCGGGCCTCCAGCCCGTGTGCCATGGTCATGTTGTCGACCCGTTTGACCGGGTCGTCGACGAGCATCACGGAGGTGTCGAGGCGCAGCGCGGCGTCGACCGCGGTCTGCGCGCCGGGCCGGGCGAAGTGGGCGGCGACGAACTCCCGCGCCGGGTCGCCGTCGGCCAGCCGGCCCGGGTCGAGGATGCGGGCCAGGCCGGCCGCGTCCCGGTCGAAGAACGCCGTCGCGTACGTGTCGAGGGCGTGCTCCCGGTCCACCCCGGCCAGCGGCGGATACCAGTGGTATCCGCCGAGGATCTCGTCGGCGCCCTGCCCGGACTGGACGACCTTCAGCTTCTCCGACACCGTCTCGCTGAGCAGGTAGAACGCCACGCAGTCGTGGCTGACCATCGGCTCGCTCATCGCGGCGACGGCGGCCTCCAGCGGCGGGACGAGGTCGGTCGTGGCGATCCGGATCTGGTGGTGGTCGGTGTCGAAGGCCGCCGCGACCAGGTCGGAGTAGCGGAACTCGTCGCCCTCCCGGTTACCGACCGCCTCGAAACCGATGGAGAAGGTGGCGAGCCCGCGCTGTCCCTGTTCGGCGAGGAGCGCGACGACAAGGCTGGAGTCGAGGCCGCCGGAGAGCAGGACACCCACCGGCACGTCGGCGACCATCCGGCGGCGTACCGCCGTGGTCAGCGACTCGTGCAGGGCGTCCTGCCAGTCCCGGTCCGACCAGTCGGCGCGGTCCGGGTGGCGGGTGAACGACGGGTTCCAGTAGACCCGCTCGGTGACCCGGCCGTCGGGTTCGTACGTCCGGACGGTGGCGGGCGGCAGCTTGCCGACGCCGCGCAGGATGGTGCGGGGTGCCGGTACGACACTGTGGAAGCTCAGGTAGTGGGCGAGTGCCACCGGGTCGATGGCGGTGTCCACCCCGCCGCCGGCGAGCAGTGCCGGCAGTGTGCTGGCGAAGCGCACCCGGTCCGGGGTCTCGGCCAGGTAGAGCGGCTTGATGCCGAGCCGGTCCCGGGCCAGCACCAGGCGGCCGGTGTCCCGCTCGACGATCGCCACGGCGAACATGCCGATCAGGTGGTCCACGAAGTCGTCGCCCCACTGCGCGTACGCCTTGAGCACGACCTCGGTGTCTCCCGAGGAGAAGAAGCGGTGCCCGCGGGCCTGCAACTCCTCGCGCAGTTCCCGGTAGTTGTAGATGCAGCCGTTGAAGACGCCGGTCAGTCCCGACTGCGGGTCGACCAGGGGCTGCCCACTGGCCGCCGAGAGGTCGATGATCTTCAGTCGTTGGTGGCCGAGGGCGACCGGCCCCCGGGACCAGACCCCGCTGTCGTCGGGGCCCCGGTCGCGCATCGTCGCCGCCATCCGTTCCACCGCCGACACGTCGGCGCGTACGCCGTCGCGGCGCAGTTCCCCAGCCAGCCCGCACATGCGCAGCCATGTTGCCAGAGGATGGCCGGTCCTGCCTGTTGAGCGGATGGTCGCTGAGGTGGGCGTTCGATACAATGCGCGCGATCTTGTCCGGGGCTGCCGATCGTGGGGAAGTGACGTCCCTCCTGGTCATGGATGACCCTTTTGTTCGGCAGTCGCGCTGTGACAAGGGCCGCAGCTTTTCTCCGGCGGTGCCGGTGCATTCCGGCGTCCGGGCCGGCCGGCGGCGGCCGGCCCGGACGTTCGACGGCCCCGGACGACGTTACGACCGGGCGGTCCGCCTACCCGCCTACCCGCCTACCCGCCTACCCGCCTACCCGCCGAGCCGGCGGTCGGCGTAGACGAACATCGCGTCGCGGAGGTATTCCACCAGCGCGTCGTCACCGCCGCCGATGTTGCGGCGGAAGCGCTCGTCGTCGACGTACATCTGGCCCAGGCCCCGGTAGGCATCCCGGTTCGGGGTCCAGAACAGGCACGTCACCTCGTGGTGGAACCGCACCAGTTCCTGCACCCGGTCGTCGGTGACCGGCACCCCGGCCGCCTTCAGCGGGGCCAGGCCCTCGTGGACCCGGACGTAGCCGGTGCGGGCCTTCTCCGCGTCGGCGGCCGACCAGCCCTGCATCCGCTCGTCGGCGGCGTCGACCGCGGCGTCACCCCACCGCTCGCGGGCCTCCGCCTCGTAGGGGTTCGACTCGAACCCCTCGAAGACCTTTCTCGGGGTCATCTCCCTTCCTTCCTGAACGTTCCCGATCGTGGAGTCGACGGTGCGGATCAGCCGGTCCAGCCGGCCCCGTTCCCGGACCAGCCAGTCCCGGTGCCGTACGAGCACCTCGACGGTGCTGTCCCGGCTCTGCCGGTCGAGCACCTCGGCGACGGCGTCGAGCCCCAGCCCGAGGTCCCGCAACAGGAGAATCCGCTGCAGCCGCAGCAGCTCCTCCTGGCCGTAGAAGCGCCGGCCGTTGTCGGCCGTGAAGGCCGGCGTCAGCAGTCCGATCGCGTCGTAGTGCCGCAGCGTGCGCGACGTGACGCCGGCCTCCTTCGCCACCTCGGCGATCGACCAGGCCATGCCCGTCCCTCCGATGATCGCGGCCGGTGTTTCCGGCCGTGACCACCACGGTATGGGTTGCCGTAGCGTCAACTTCAACCCTGATTCGCACCGGCCCCGAGGCGCCCCACGCCGTCGGGTTCGACGGGCCGCCACCCCGACCGGGTGCGGCCCGGAACCGGGTGCGGCACGGTCGGGGTGGCGCCGGTTCAGTGGAAGCGGGGATCGTTGCCGGCCCGGGTGTCCACCTTCAGCGACAACGCGCCGGCGATGTCGGCCCACGAGACGTACGAGAAGTTCGTGGCGTCACGGTCGGCGTCGACGTCCGGCCCCGTCTCCGGCTCGTCGTGGGTGACGAGCAGACCGTGCCGGTAGCCGCCGACGGGACGGTTCGTGACGGCCAGACCGTCGGACCCGTTGACGTCGTCGGCGCCGCGTACGCCCCGGACCCGGAAGCTGCCCACCGGGCGGTTCCGGCCCTGCCGGTCGTACACGGCGAACGTGTCGTCACCCTGGCTCGACACGATCACGTAGCCGGTGCCGCCCGGACCGTAGTAGATGTCGACGCCCTCGACGTCGGCGGTCAGCCGGGGGCCGCCGAAGCCCTCGGCGTCCGGATCGACCGGTACGCACTCCTCGGACGCCTCGTCGTAGACGTCGTGGATGCCGAAGTCGGTGACCCGGTCGACGAGTTCCGGCCGGCCGCCCGAGCCGAGGGGAAGCGGCAGCCGCCACAGGCCGACGTCCTCCTGCGCGGCGTAGAGGACACCCGACCGCTGGTCGACCGCGACGCCCTCGAACTGGGGAAGCACGCCCGGCTCCTCGCACGGGACCCAGGTCGAACCGTCCGGCAGCGCGAACGTGCCCGGCATGACGACCTTCCGGATGTCGGTGTAGCCGAGCTTCCCGGCGATCTCGACGATGCGAACGGTCGCGATCGTCGTCCGGCCCTCCTGGGTGACGACGGCGTACGTCTCGCCGCGCCGGGGCTGCCAGACGGCCAGGCCGTACGCCGTGTGCTCCTCGTCCACGGCCGCCCGGTCGGGGTTGAACAGGAACCGCTGGTCGGCGGCGGTCACCTCGACCAGCGGGGTACGCGCGGCCGACCCGCCCGGGTCGATGGCGAAGAACCGGAGCTGGTCGTTGTAGCGGTCCGAGACGACCGCGACGTCGACCGTACGGCCGGCGAGCCGGATGTCGTAGGCGATGTCGACGTTGTTGTAGCGGCCCGGCGCCGGGTCGGTGCGCGGCGCCTCCGTCGCGGGAAGCGACTGGAGTTCGCGCGACCGCAGGTCGTACACGCGCAGGCCGCCCTCCTTGGCGGTCACGACGACGATCGAGCGGTGCGAGTCCTTCGGGTGCACCCAGATGGCCGGGTCGTCGCCGGAGGCGTTGCCGCCCGCCTCGTCGTCGTAGAGGACCGGGGTCTCGTTGTCGGTCGTCACGGTCGCGGTCCGGTCGCGGTGCGTGGCGGTCGGCTGGGCGGCGGCGGGGGCCGCTGCCAGCAGGGTCGCGACGACCGTGCCCAGCGTCAGGATGGTTCTCCGGGGATGAGTCACGCGGTGCAGCCTCGCCGACGTACCTTGCGCCGGATCGGGCGCGACATTGACGACAGTTGAAATCGGGGACGCGCGGCGCAATGTCCGCGCGGAGTGCCCGCACTCAGCCGACAGCGAACCGGGTGGACACGCTGCCGGTGATCCCGCAGCGTGTGGGGATGCGCCCCCTACGCTTCGGTCTTGTCTGGGACGGCACCGGATCGCCGGTCGACGTCGCCCGCCGCGCCGAGCAGGCCGGCTACGCCAGCCTGCTGTTCCCGGACCACACCGGCATGGTCGCCCCGATCCCGGCGATGGCCGCCGCGGCGGCCGTCACCCGCCGGATCCGGCTGGGGACCCAGGTCGTCAACGTCGCCTTCCGCCCGCTCGGCGCGCTCGCCCAGGAGTTGGCCGCCGTCGACATCGTCAGTGGCGGGCGCCTCGACGTCGGCCTCGGCGCGGGATACGCGGAATCCGAGGTACGCAGCCTCGGCCTGCCGTTCCCGTCCGCCGGTGAACGGATCCGGGAGGTGGCCCGGGCGCTCGACCTGCTGCCCAGGTTGTTCGCCGGCGAGACGGTGGACGAGGAGGGGGTCACGCCCGGCCGGCTGGCCAGCTTCCGGCTCGAACCGGTGCCGCCACAGGGGGCGGCCGTACCGCTGATGGTCGGCGGCAACGGCGACCGGCTCCTCGCGGTCGGCGCCGCACGGGCCGGCATCGTCCAGTTCAGCGGCTTCAGCCCGACGCCCGACGGCCCCGACTTCGGCAACTTCTCCGACAGCGGGCTGGCCGAACGGATCGGGCACGTGCGGCGAGCCGCCGGCGACCGGTTCGACGACATCGAGCTGAGCGTGCTGGTCCAGTGGGCCGGCGTCGTACCCGACCCCCGGGCCCGGATCGCGGCGATGGAACTGCCCGGCACCGGCGTCGACCAGGTGCTCACGAGCCCGTTCGCGCTGCTGGGCACCTCGGTCGACGAGGTCTGCGCCCGCCTGGTCGACCTGCGGGACCGGCACGGCGTGTCGTACGTGACCGTCTTCGACCGCCAGTCGTACGGCTTCGACGAGGTCGTCACGAGGCTGGCCGGTGGCGCGGGGGAGCAGCGGTGAGTGCCGCCGTACCGGCCGGTGTCGCGCCGATCCTCAGCAACTCGCCCGGCTCGCTGGCCTGGCACGTGTGGCACGAGCGGCACCCGGCGCTGATCGACCAGCTCGCGGCCGCGCACCCGTACCCGCCGGGACATCTGACCGCGCTGCGGACCCTGCTGGCCGAGACGCTCACCGGCCCGGTCCGGCCCCTGCCGCCGGCCGCGTCGGACCGGGCCACCTGGGACGGATGGGGCGCCGACCACTTCGGACGGTCGTGGCTCGACGTGCCGTTCCTGTGGGCCGAAAGCTACTTCTACCGCCGACTGCTGGAGGCGGTCGGATTCTTCACCCCCGGCCCGTGGCTCGGGCTCGACCCGTTCGCGTTCCTGAAGGCGGCCGAACTCGACGCCCCCGACCTCGCCGACGACCTTGGCACGCTGGAGGACACGGCCGGGCTCACCGCCGCCGAGAAGACCCGGGTCCTGCTGCACGGCGCACTGTGGGGCAACCAGGCCGACCTCGGCTTCCGGATCGGGGTCGCGGCCACCTCCGGCACCGTCGGGCCGTCGGCCCACCTGGTCGCCGACGACACCACCGCCGCGGTGTCCGCGCTGACCACGGGTAGGGGCACGGTCTGCCTGGTCGCCGACAACGCCGGCCGGGAACTGCTCTCCGACCTGGTCCTGGTCGACCACCTGCTGCACGCCGGGCCGGCGGAGCGGGTGACGCTGCACCTCAAGCCATACCCGTACTACGTCTCCGACGCGACCACCGCCGACCTCGTCGGCTGCCTGCGCCGGCTGGCCGCCGGACCACCCGCCGCGGCCGGGATCGCCGACCGGCTGCGCACCGCCGCCGCCGACGGCCGGCTCGACGTCGCCACCCACTGGTTCTACTGCGCACCGCACCCGTACCACCGGATGCCGGACGACCTCGCCGACACGTACGCCGAAGCGTCCGTGGTCGTCCTCAAGGGCGACCTGAACTACCGGCGGCTGGTCGGCGACTGCCGCTGGCCGGAGACGACGCCGTTCGCCGACACCGTCGACTACTTCCCGGCCCCGCTGGTGGCCCTGCGTACGTTGAAGTCCGACGTCGTCGTCGGCCTCGACGCGGCGGACGTGGCCGCCCTCGACGGCGACCCGGCGGCCGGGCGGTGGCGGGTCGACGGCCGGTACGCCTTGGTGCAGGTCCGGGCCTAGGTCGAGCACGGGGCCGGCCGGCGCGACCGCGCCGGCCGGCCCGGGTGTCAGCACCAGTTCAGGGACGAGTTGACCCGGGTGACGTTGCGGACGACGTTGTTGCTGCCGTTGCAGGGATTCTGGGTGATGTTGGTGTTGGTGACGGTCAGGTTCTGGATGGTGATGTTCGACGACGGCGGGAACTCCGACCGGGCGGCGATCCGGATCTCACCACCGCCGGTGACGGTGCCGGACTGCGCGGCGATGTTCACGTTGTAGCAGTTCTCCAGCAGGATCGAGTTGTTGCCGGTGTTCGAGATGGTGACCCGGTCGATCACCGCGCCGCCGCTCTCCGAGACGCAGAAGATGCCGCGCCCGCCACCGCGGGCGATGACGTTGCCGACCCGGATGTTGGTCGGGTAGCTGCTGCCGATCCGGCCGTTGCGGTTGGCCATCCGGAACGCCGCGTAGCCGGTGCCGGCGCCGGCACCGTCGGCGTCGACCGTGCCGATGGTCGCGTTGACGGTGTCGTTGAGGAGCAGGCCCGACTCACCCGTGTTGCGGGCGGTCACCGTGCCGACGGTCAGGCCGTCGACGCCGTACGTCTCCACCGCGTGCGAGCCGGTGCCCTGCGCGTAGACGTTGTCGATACGGATGTTGCGGACCTTGATCGCCCGGTCGCCGCCGTGGTTGTCGATGCGTACGCCGAGCCCGCTGGAGACCCGCATGTCGATCTGGCCCAGCGTCAGGTTGTTGACGTTGCGGGCGAAGATGCCGTACCGGGGGACACCGGTCACGGTCAGGTTCTGCACCTCGACGTCGGTGGTGCCGCGGGAGTAGACGGGTGCCTGGTCACCGGTGCCGGATCCGGTCACGTTGACGGTGCCGCAGACGGCCAGCACCGTGTAGCTCGGCAGGGACAGCCGGGAGTTGGCGCTGATCGAGCCGGAGCCGCGCACCACGACCCGCTGCTTGCTCGTACGCCCCGGGGTCAGGCTGTTCACCGCCGCCTGCATCGCGGCGAGCATGTCGGAGCCGGTGTAGACGGTCGAGCCGCCGTTACGGGCGGTCCACGTGTTGCCGTTCAGGGTCGCCTCGGCGTTGAACGACCCGTCGCCGCAGCCGCCGCCGCTGCCGGAACCGACCCGGACCAGTTGCCACTGCTGGTTCCAGCCGCCGAGGTCCTGGTACTGCGAGATGATGCCGCCGTCGGCCGTGGACCATTCCCACACGTCCAGCGCCTTGCTGGTGTGCCGGTTGACGAAGCGGACGTGTCCGCCGTCGGAGTCGGCCAGCCGGAAGTGCTGCCGGGTGGTGCCGTTGTCGGCGTTCTGGATCAGTTGGGTGCCGTCGGTGGCGTTCGGCAGTTCGAGGAACTTTCCGCTGTGCCGCGACCGGATCTTGTAGTAGCCGTTGCCGGCGTCGACGAACTGCCACTGCTGCTGGTTGCCGTCGTTGCGGCTCCACTGCACGATCGGCGCGCCGTCGTTGGTGGCGAAGTTGTAGACGTCGATCGCCTTGCCGCTGTGCCGGGACGTGATGACGTACCAGGCGCCGGTGTCGACGGTGGCGGCCGAGGCCGGGGGTGCCTCGGCGACCTGCCCGGCGACCAAGGCACCGGTCGCCACCATGACGGTGGCCAGCCCGATGGCGAGGCCGCGGCGGGGTCTGCCGTGGGTGTGGATTGCTGGCATGGGACCTCCCTGGGGGTGGGTGGGGAAAAGCCCGGCGTGCGGGACGGCACGTCTGTCGGAAAGGGCTTTCCGCGCCCCGCAAGGTATCGAACTACGTAGATCAGATCAAACGGTTGCCTACGTGCCGGGACGCGTGGCCATCGGTCGTACGGACGGTTACGCGGTATCGCGGCCGGCGGAACCGGTGTCCAGGGTGGTCGGGTGCCGACCCTCGGCGTCGACCTCGCGGCGGCCGACGTCCGGACCGCGACGGCGGGGGCCCTGACCGAGTTGGCCGCCGGCTAGCCGGCCGCCTCGATCGCGACACTGATCGCGGCCTGCCGGAGTTCGTCCGAACCGCGCCAGCCGTGCCCGGCCCGGCACATCCAGTGTGGATTGTCCTCCCCCTCGACGCAGCCGCCGAGCACCAACAAACCACGCTCGGCCGCTTCGAAGGCCTCCAGGCTCGGCATGCCGATGAGGACCGGTCGGCCGGTCTGGCCGCAGCGCGGACACGCGGGTTGTTCGATCGACTGGGCCGGCCGTGTCGTGTCCACCGCTCTCACCCGTGCCGTAGCCGGTCGCGGGCGTCCATGAGGGCGAAGCCGAGCAGGTTCGGCCCCCGCCATCTCGCCGGGTCGGCGGCGCGGGGGTCGTCGGCGGCCAGGCCGATGCCCCACACCCGGTCCAGCGGGCTGGCCTCCACCAGCACCCGTTCACCGGTGCCGAGCAGGTAGCCCCGCAGATCGGGGTGCTGGCCGAACTTCGCGACGCTGCCGGCCACCACGATCTGGTAGCGGTGCTCCACCCAGACGGCCTCGTCGAAGCCGCGGACCTGCCGGCCCAGCGCCTTCGCCCGCTGCGGATGCCCCGCCGCGAGGATCCGTCCGGCGGCGTCCGCGTCGCCGAACAGCGTCGCCTTCGACCACATCATGTAGTGCTCGGCGGTCGCGTAGCGGGTGCCGTCGACGGTGAACGCCGCCGGCCACCACTGGCTCAGGCAGCCGACGCCGATGCTGCCGTCGCGCTGCGGCTGGTGCCCCCAGAAGAACAGGTACTTGACCTTCGTCCCGGAGGCTCGGGCGGCGACGAGGGCGTCCACGGTACGGGCCGGCATGGCGGCCAGTCTGCCGTACGGGTCCGACGGTCCGCCGCCGAAATTCCGGCCGGGATGTCGTACCCGGCCGGCATGCTGGACGCCATGATCCCGTTGAGGTTCCTCAAAGGGGACGCGACCAGCCCACAGGCCAAGGGGCCGAAGGTGATCGCCCACGTCTGCAACGACCTCGGCGGCTGGGGCAGGGGCTTCGTGCTGGCGGTTTCCCGCCGCTGGCCCGAGCCCGAGCGCGACTTCCGTGACTGGCACCGGCACCGGGCCCGCAACGACTTCGGGCTCGGCGCGACCAGGCTGGTGCGGGTCACACCGGACACCTGGGTCGCCAACATGGTCGGCCAGCGTGGCATCCGGACCGGCAGCAAGGGGCCGCCGATCCGCTACGAGGCGGTCGAACGCTGCCTGACCGCGCTCGCCGACCAGGCGCTCGCGTTGACCGCGTCGGTGCACATGCCCCGCATCGGCTGCGGCCTGTCCGGCGGCACCTGGTCGCGGATCGAGCCGATCGTCACCCGTACGCTCTGCGAACGCGACGTGCCGGTGACCGTCTACGACGTGAGTGTCTCGACCAGCCGCTCGCCGTCCGGCCACGGGCCGTAGCCGCTCGACGTGTCGAGGTGGCCCACGTCACCGGCGTCGAAGAGTTCCGCGCCCCAGTCCTCGGCATACTGCTCGAACTGCGGGTACGTGGTGTAAGGATCGGTCCGGCTGGCGACGACGATCGTGCGGAACGGCAACCGGTCGCGGGGCATGTCGTAGGCGAACTCGTCCGACCGCGGAGTCTCCGGACCGAGGTACGGCGGCGTCACCATCAGCGCGGCCCGCACCGGACCGGTGTGGCGGGCCGCCCACACCGCCACGCTGATGCAGCCGGCACTGTGTGCGATCAGCACCGCCGGCTCGTCGTCGGCGGAGATGGCCGCGTGCAGCGCCGCCATCCGCTCGTCGACGACGTACGGCGGTCCGGGCGGGCGCGGCGCCCAGCGGGCTTCCGGGTGTGTGTCGGCCCAGCGCCGCAACCAGTGTTCGGGCCGGGGGCGCCCCCGCCCGGGCACGAGAAGGTGACGGGTCATCCCGCCGATACTAGGGTCGGCCACCGTGTCTCGCGGCCCGGCGAGGGTGATCGTCTGCGGTTCAGGCTGTGCCGGCACGGCGTGTCGACAGCCTGAACCGCAGGCGATCATGGCGAGCCCGCGGCCTGGGGCCCGGCCCCGCGTGAACCGGCACCGGCCCGGTGCCTGGGCCGGTGCCGGATCAGGCGGCGGCCGGACCCAGCGCCGCGAGCAGGTTGTCGACGGCGGCGTCGGACGCCCGCCGTACGCTCTCGGCCGTCGCCGCCCCCAGGTGCGGTGTCGGCACCACCCGGGGATGGGCGAGCAGCGCCGACGGCTCCGGCGGCTCGCGGTCGAACGCGTCGACGGAGTAGAGCGCGATCCGGCCCGACCCGAGTTCGACCAGCAGCGCCGTCTCGTCGACGAGCGTCGAGCGCGCGGTGTTCAGCAGTACGACGTCGTCGCGCAGCAGCGCCAGCTCGGCGGCCCCGAGCAGTGGACCGTCCGGTGACGGCGGCACGTGCAACGACACCACCTCACTCGTACGCAGCAACTCGGGCAGCGGCAGCAGCGGCACGTCGCCGGCGTCGGTGACGTACGGGTCGTGTGCCACCACCCGCATCCCGAGCCCACGGCCGAGGTCGGCGAGGCGGCGGCCGATGGCACCGAACCCGACGATGCCGAGGGTGCGTCCGGCGGCCTCCCGGCCGGGGCTGCGCCGCCAGGCGCCGGCCTTCAGCGCGGCGGCCGCCTCGGGCAGCCCGCGCAGGCCCATGAGCGCCAGGGCGACGGCGAGTTCGGCGACGCCCTGCGCGTTCGCGCCCCGGGCGGTCAGCACCTGGACGCCGGCCGCGGCCGCGGCCGCCCCGTCGATGGCGTCGCTGCCGGCACCGTTGCGGCTGATGACCCGCAGCGCGTCGGCGTGCGCCAGCACCCGCGCGGGGACGGGCTCGACCCCGGCGATCCAGCCGACGACCCCCGGTACGGCGGCGACGAGTTCGTCGGTGGTCGGCTGCCGCCCCGGCGTCGGGGTGACGACCTCGTAGCCGGCGGCCCGGAGCCGGTCGACCGCCGGCGATCCCGCGACCGACATCGACCGGGGCGTCACCAGGATCCGCGCCCCGCTTACGCGTCCACCTCGCTCCGCTCGGCGGTCGCGTGAGTTCGACTGAGCCTGCTGGTTCGCTTCGCTCACTGGCGCGCCGCCGTTCCCCGGGCGCCGAGTACGCCGAGCAGCCGCTCGACCTCCGCCGCCATCGCGTCGCGGGCCGGGGCGACGTACTTGCGGGCGTCCATCACCTTCGGGTCCGCGTCCAGCCTCTCCCGTACGGCGCGGGTGAAGACCTTGTTCAGGTGGGTGGCGATGTTGACCTTCGTCATGCCGCGGGTCACCACGGTCGACAGCGTCGCGTCGTCGACGCCGGAGGAGCCGTGCAGCACCAGCGGCACCGGCACCGCCTCGGCGATCGCGGCGACCAGGTCCAGGTCGACGACCGCGTCCCGGGACGCCATCGCGTGCGAGGTGCCGACCGCGACGGCGAGCGAGTCGACGCCGGTGTCGGCGCAGAACCGGCGGGCGTCCTGCGGATCGGTGCGTACGCCGGGGGCGTGCACCCCGTCCTTGCCACCGACCTCGCCGAGTTCCGCCTCGACGGCGACCCCGTTGGCGTGGCAGTGCTCGACGACCCGGCGGGTGGTGGCCCGGTTCTCTTCGTCGGGGAGCTTGGAACCGTCGTACATCACCGAGGTGAAGCCGAGGTCGACAGCCTGGTGCACGAGGTCGACGTCCTCGGCGTGGTCGAGGTGCACGACGACCGGAACGGTCGCCGCCTCGGCGAGGGCGAGCGTGGCGAGCGCGATCGGGCGCAGCCCGCCGTGGTAGCGGACCGCGTTCTCGCTGACCTGCATGATCAGCGGCGCGCCGGCGGCTTCGGCACCGGCGACCAGCGCCTCGCCGTGTTCGAGCAGGGTGGTGTTGAACGCCCCGACGCCGTACCGCCCGCTGCGGGCGGCGGCGAGGATCGGTCGTGGATCGGCGAGGGGCATGGTTTCTCTCCTATTTGCTGGCGGTTGCGGTCGCGTGGGTCCGGGTCGCGGACCGGGCGGCGTCGAAGCGGGCGCGCGGCAGCGCGTACGCGTCGGCGAGTTCCGGGCGCGGGTCGACGCGCAGCGCGGCGTGCCGCGCGGCCCGCAGCGGCCCGGTGCCGGTCCAGGCTCCGGTGCCGAGCAGGGCCAGGGTGGCGGCGCCGAGGGCGGCGCCGTGCTGGGCGGCGGCCGGCCGGCTGACCGGGCGGCCGATGAGGTCGGCGAGGACCTGGAGCATCAGCCGGCCGCGGGCACCGCCGCCGGTCGCGGTGATCTCCGCCGGTACGTCGACGAGCATCGCCCGCGCGGCGTCGGCGAGGCTGAAGCCGATCCCCTCGACCAGGGCGCGGGCCAGGTGGCCGTGGGTGTGCCCGAGGTCGAGGCCGAGGAAGGCGCCGCGTACGGCCGGGCCGCCCTCGGCGACGGTGCCGCCGGCGAGTGTCGGTACGCAGGTCAGGCCGTCGGCGCCGACCGGTGCGGCGGCCGCCTCGTCGAGCAGGGCGTCGAGGTCGCCGTCGCGGCCGAGTACCCCGGCCAGCCAGTTCAGGCTGCTGCCGCCGCCGAACGTCGACAGGGCCGAGATGTACAGGCCGGGCAGCACGTGGTCGAAGACGAACGGCCGGCCGACCGGGTCGAGTACGGGTTCGGCGGCGGCGACCGTCACCCAGTTCGACGAGCCGAGGGAGACGTACGCCTCGCCGGCCCGGTCGAGCCCGGCGCCGAGCGCCATGCACGAGTTGTCGACGCCACCGGCGACGACCGGTGTCCCGACCGGCAGTCCGGTCGCGGCCGCGGCGTCGGCGGTGACGCGGCCGACGACAGCGGTCGACGGCACGATCTCCGGCCACCAGCCGTCGGGCAGGTCGAGGGCGGCCAGCACGTCCGGCAGCATCCGGCGGGTGGCGAGATCGTAGGCGCCGCTGCCGGAGGCGTAGCTCTGGTCGGTGCGCTGGACGCCGGTCAGCCGCGCGTTGACCCAGTCCTTGCTGCCGAGGATCCGGACCGTGCGGGCGGCGACGTCCGGGTGCTCGGCGCGCAGCCAGGCCGCCTTGAACACGGTGTACATGCCGCGCGGGAACCCGTTGCCGGTCCGGTCGTACCAGGTGTCCTCGGACGGGCCGCCGGGACCGAAGTACGCGGCGGCGGCGTCCTCACCCCGGATGTCGGACCAGATCGGTACGGCGGGCAGCAGCGGGTTCGCGTCCGCGTCGACCGGCACCATCGCCAGGCTGTGCCCGGACAGCCCGACCGCGACGACCTCGTGCCGTCCGGCGTCGGCGGCGAGCAGTTCGCGCGCCGACCGGACGACCGCGTCCCACCAGTCCGCCGGCCGCTGCTCGTGCCGACCCGGCGCCGGATAGTCGGTGTCGTACGCGACGAAGGCGGTGCCGACCACCCGGGCGGCCCGGTCGACCAGCGCCGCCTTGCACCCGCCGGTCCCCAGGTCGAAGGAAAGAACAGCCTCGGTCATGTCGCCCACTCGCTTCGCTCGCGGTCGTCATGACTGGACCTGAGCCTGATGATTCGCTCGCTACGCTCGCTCATGTCCGCCGGTCCGTGTCGAGTACGGCCTCGTGTTGCAGGCCGGAGCGCATGTGCGACAGCCGGGACTTCATCGTGCGGATGTCCTCCAGCGCCGTGCCGTCGCGGCGCAGCAGGACCATCGTGGCGAGGATGTCGACGACGACGAGTTGGGCGAGCCGCGAGATGGTCGGCGTGTAGATGTCGGTGTTGTCCAGCGACTCGACGACGAGTGGGATGTTGCTCAGTTCGGCCAGCGGGGTCTTCCCGCCGGTGATCCCGATGACGGTCGCGCCGCGCTCCCGGGCCACCCGGACGGTGTCCAGGATGGACACTGTCCGGCCGGTGTTCGAGATGGCGACGAACGCGGTCGTCGGCGTACTCGTCGACGCGGCCAGGAACTGCTGGTGGGTGTCGACCGGCGCCGAGCACGGCACGCCGAAGAGCGGGAACTTCTGCTCGGCGTCCATCGCCACGATGCCGGAGGCGCCCAGCCCGATGAAGACGATGTGGGTCGACGCGGCCAGCGCCCCGACCGCGCTGTCGAGGGCGGCCAGGTCGAGGTGGCGCCGTACGTGGTCCAGCGACGTGATCGAGAAGTCGAAGATCTTGCTGACCGTGGTGGCGGTGCCGTCCTGCGCCTCGATCACCGACTGGGTGGCCGGGATGCCGAGCGCGACGCTCTGCGCGAGCTGTATCCGGAAGTCGTGGAAGCCGTCACAGCCGATCGCGTTCGCGAACCGGACGATGGTCGGCTGGCTGACCCCGGCGGCCTCGGCGAGTTCGGCGAGCGTCATCGGGACGACCGCGTGCGGGTCGGCGAGCACCACGTCGGCGACCTTGCGCTCGGAGCGGCGCAGCGACTGGAGGTTGTTGTTGAGACGTTCCAGCACCGGCGGGTTGCTCATCGGTCCACCGCCAGGTCGAGGGTGCCACCGTGCTCGGGCACGCGTACGGCGACGCCGCCGCGGGCGGCCAGGTCGAGGTCGAAGCCGTCCGGGTCAACGGTGTTGAAGGCAAACATGCCCCAATGATGTGGCACCAGGATTCCGATGCCGGCCCGGGCGCACAGGTCGACCGCCTCGGCGAAGTCGAAGTTGCCGGGGACGCCGTTGGCGAGCCGGTGCGGGTCGCGGCCGTTGACCGGCAGCAGCGCCACGTCGACGCCGAGTTCGCGCAGCCGTTCGGCCTGCCCGTCCCACGGCACGCAGTCGCCGGAGTGGTAGACGCGCAGGCCGCCGGCCTCGACGACGTACCCGAGGAAGCGGTCGTCGCCGTTGTCGTCGCATACCCGGGTCTCGTGCGCCGACGGCACCGCCGTGACGGTGAACGGCCCGTAGGTGACCCGCTCGCCGTCGGCGAGCGGGTCGATCCGGTCGGCCGGTGCGGCCGAGCGGCGCAGCGCCTCGTCGCGCACCGGGCGGGGGCAGGCGAGCCGGGTCGCGGGCTGGGCGGCCAGCAGCGGGGCGAGGGTGTCGGGGTCCATGTGGTCGGTGTGCGCGTGCGAGCAGAGCACGGCACGCACCGGCGGCAGGCCGGCGACGGTGACCGGGGCGGGGCGCAGCCGGACGTGCGGGAAGAGCGTGCCGGCGTACTTGCGGGCCAGCGAGTCCGACAGGTACGGGTCGACGAGCAGGTGCGCGTCGCCGTACGTGAGTTGGAATCCGGCCTGCCCCAGCCACCTGGCGCGCACCGTCACCGCACCTCCTGCGCGGCGTCGTACAGCCGCTCGAAGTCCGGCCCGGCGGTCGGGATGCCCAGGTCGAAGACGGCGTCGACGGCCCGGGTCCAGCCGTGCACGAAGTAACGCCAGCCGTCCTCGACGGTCAGCCCGTCGGCCTCGGCGCGGGCCCGCGCCTGCCGCAGGAAGCCGAGTTCGCCACGGTAGTTGAACTCCCAGGCGTACCCGCCGGACGGGAAGACGGCGGCGTCGGTCAGCGGCGAGCCGGGCCGGTCCTTGCCCATGCCGGTGGCGTTGACGACCACGGCGCCGGGGGTGAGGCCGGCGAGCAGTTCGTCGTGCGTCTCGCCGGGGGAGAGGCGGTGCGTCACCCACTCGATCGCGGGGTTGCCGCCGCCGATGTCGGTCCGGATCGAGGCGAGCCGGTCGTCGGCGATGTCGGTGACGACGACCCGGCCGGGCGCGTCGGCACCGGCCCGGTGGGCGAAGTAGTCGCAGAGCGCGAGGGCGGCGCCGCCGGCCCCCATCACCAGGACGTCGCGGCCGGCGAGCCGCGGCACGATGGCCTGCAAGGACAGTTGGCTGGTGATGGTGTCCAGCGCGTGGCCGTCGATCCAGCCGTCGCGGGCCACCAGGGCGCTGACCTCGCGCAGCCGGGCGGCGTCGTCGTTGACCCGGCGCAGCAGGTCGGTGCTGGCCGCGTACAGGTCGAGCTTGTGGGTGGTGACCAGGGCGCCGCGGGAGAGTTCGTCGTCGCGCAGGTGCGCGACCACCCGCCGGTAGACGGCCGCGTCGGCGCCGACCGGCACGTCGATGCCGACGAGTTCGACGTCGTCGAGGCCGAGCAGCGGCCGCCAGGCGGCGAAGACCCGGTGGATCGCGGACGAGCCGGTGGTGACGCCGACGAAGTACATCGTCGGGCTCGTGGCCGGGCGCAGCGTGTCGGGGGTCAGGGTCTCGGCGGTCACGGCGCGGTCCCTCCGGCCTCGGCTACCAGCCGTACGGCGTACGCGGTGTTGATGCCGAACCGGGTCGCGCCGGCGTCGAGCAGGGCGCGCACCTGCTCCAGGGAGCGGATGCCGCCGGACGCCTTGATCTCCCGGTCGGGCCCGGCGATCTCCCGCATGACGCGGACGTGTTCGGGGGTGGTCGCGATGCCCTGCCAGCCGGTTCCGGTCTTCAGCGACTCGGCGCCGGCGTCGACGGCGGCCCGGGCGGCGTCGCGCAGTCGACCCGCGTCGAGCAGCCCGACCTCGAGGATGACCTTGACCGGTACGCGTCCGTCGACGGCTTCGAGTACGGCGGCGACGTCGCGGGTGGCGGCGGCCAGCTCACCGGAGCGGACCAGGCCGACGTTCATGACGACGTCCATCTCCTGCACCCCGGCGTCGAGCAGCCAGCGGGCCTCGGTGACCTTGACCGGGGTGGCCGAGCCGCCGGACGGGAAGCCGACCGGGGAGCCGGCGTTGGTGGTCGACCCGGCCAGCAGCGGCCGCAGCACGGGCAGCCAGGACGGCAGTACGTGGGCGGCGACGAAGTCGCCGGACAGTGCGTGCCGGGCCAGTTCCTCGACGTTGGTCCGGCCGTGCTGGGCCTGTACGGCGCTGATGTCGACCATGCGGGCCAGGGCCGGCCCGGTCAGCTCACCGGGGGACATAGCTGGTGTTCTCCTCCAGTCGCCACCCCGTGCCGTCGGCGACGGCCCGGTGCCGCATACCACCGGAGCGGGCGATGATGCCGTAGTCCTGTCCGGCGTCGGCCGGGTAGCAGAAGAGCGTGACGAGGTCCTCGTCGCCCAGGTTGACGCTGCGGTGGATGTGCACCGGCGGGACGTACGCGACGACGCCGGGCCGCAGCTCGGTCACGACGGTCTGTCCGTCGAGGGTCTCCATGAGCATCAGCCCGTGGCCGGACAGGCAGTGGTAGATCTCGGTCCGGTCGTGCTGGGCGTGGATGTGGCCGCGGGTCATGTGGAACTCGGTGCCGACCCGGCCGGCGGACAGGGTCGAGATCCCGGTGATCAGGTCACCGGCCGCGCCCGAGGGCCGGAACTCGTCGACGTGGTAGATCACCCGGTCGGCCTCGGTCGCCAGCCGGGCGGCGAACGCCTCGGCGTCGGCGAACAGTCCGTCGAGATCGGACAGCTTCTTCTCGTAGCGGCCGGTGCGACCCGTCATCCCCTCGGGCTTGATGACGAGTGCCGGTCCAGGCAGCGGTTCGGACACGGTGCTCCTTCTGTTCGTGCCGACGGCGGGGTCCAGCGCTCGGGTGGTGCGAACCCCGTCCGGCCGCGCTCTTCCTGATCACTTTGTAGCAAACTTACAAGCCGCTGTCATTCGCTGGCAATGTTGGCGAGCTGTGGGTGTAGCGTTCTTTCACCACCGCAGTGGCGATCTTGGGAAACCAAAACCTCATACCAGCGCTAAAAGCGGACAAATCCTCTCGCGCTGAATGTGGGTTCGAGTCATCTCGGTGTAACGTTTGAAAATCTCCCGTTGACATACCGGTAGCCAAATGTAGTGTTGCTCCTCGAAATCTGTGGCTTCACCCACACGACACAGGTGGGAAACCACAGCGACCCGCTGGAGGGAGGCGTCGCGATGAACGTGTCCGCCCGCCGTCGTGAGATCGTCGACCTCGTACGCGCCGCCGGCCGGGTCGAGGCCGCCGAGCTGTCCAGCCGCTTCGCGGTCAACGCCGAGACCATCCGCCGCGACCTCTCCGCGCTGGAAGCCGCCGGTGATCTCCAGCGGATCCACGGCGGCGCCGTCGCCCGCGTCACCCTCGCCGTCGAGGGCCGGGTCTCCGGACGCATCGCCGAACGGCGCGACGAGAAGCTCGCCATCGCCCGGGCCGCCGCCCGCGAGATCCCGCCGTTCGGCGCCATCTTCATCGAGGCCGGATCGACCACCGGCCACCTCGCCAGGCTGCTGCCCGACCGGGGCGACCTGCTCATCGTCACGAACGCCCTGCAGATCGCCCTCGAACTGACCGACCTGGGCCGCTCGACGGTCATGACCATCGGGGGCCGGGTACGCCCGGCCAGCTACGCCGAGGTCGACGCCTGGGCCCTCGAACGCCTCGCCCAACTGCGTTTCGACGTCGCCTTCGTCGGCGCCAACGCCGTCGACCCGACCTGGGGGCTCTCCACCCCGGACCCCGGCGAAGCCGCGGTCAAGTCGGCCATCCTCGCCTCGGCCCAGAAGGCCGTGCTGATGACCGACCACACGAAGTTCGGCCTTCGGGCCGCCTGCCGGTACGGCGCGATCGGGGACGTCGACCTGATCGTGACCGACCGGGGGATCGGGAGCGCGACCGTGGACGACCTGCGGGCGCTCGGCACGGAGGTGCGCCTCGCTGATGGCTGACCCCGCACGGCGACCGATCGGTGATCACCACGCACACCCCACCACCCTGGAGGAAAGAATGTCTTCCCGAACACGAGTAAAGGCGGTCACCCGCGGCGCCGCCGCACTGCTGGCCGTGACCCTCTTCGCGACCGCGTGCGGTGGCGGCGGCGGATCCGACGACGGGCCGAGCGACCCGATCGCCGGCCGGCCCACCCCGACCGACCAGGCCGCCGACGGCGAGGTCCGGATCGCGATGATCGGCTTCGCGAACAACCCGTACTGGGTGAACGTGAAGGCCGGCGCCGACTACGCCAACCGGGTACTGTCCGACAAGGACGGCAGCGTCACCTGGATCGTCGCGGGCGAGAACATCGACGTCCAGACCGTCTCCAGCGCCATCCGCGCCGCCGACGCCCAGGGCTACGACGGCGTCGGGTTCTTCATCGCCGGCGAGGGCAACTGCGCCGACATCCAGACGCTGTCCGGCAAGGGCAAGAAGGTCGGTGCCTACAACACCCTCTTCGACTGCGTCGAAAGCTCCGGCGGCACCGTCAACTACGCCCAGGAGCAGTACAAGGCCGGCCAGCTCGCGGCCCAGGAAATGATCAAGGCGTCCAACGGCCAGACCGGCAAGGTCGGCATCATCGTCAGCCAGTTCACCGCCCCCGGCTCCGAGCAGCGCCGCCAGGGCTTCGTCGACGGCCTGGCGGGTTCCAACCTGACCCCGGTCAGCCAGGGCGTCGAGGCCCGGGACTCGGCCTCCAACACCTACACCGCGGCGCAGAACTACCTGCAGTCCAACGCCGACCTGCTCGGCATCTACGCCACCGCGGGCGGCCCGTTCGGCGCGGCCCAGGCCGTCGCCGCCGCCGGCAAGCAGGACACCGTCAAGGTCATCGGCTACGACATCAGCACCGAGAACATCGCGGCCATCAAGGACGGCTCGATGTACGGCGTCATCGGCCAGGACGCCTTCGGTCAGGGCTACAACGTCGCGATCGAACTGTTCAACGCCGCCGTCACCGGCCAGAACCCCAGCCCGGTGGCGCAGGAGGCCAACGCACCCTTCGTCACGGCGGAGAACCTGGCCGAGCACGACCCGTCGGTGCTGCCGCTCGGTGCCGTGGGCGCCTCCTGAGCCGCCCAGAGCCTGAACCGCCTAGAGAAGGCCCGTACCTCATGAAGCCCACCCAGGTGGACGACGTCAAGCCGGCGGCCCTCGCGGCCGCCGGCCTGGCGAAGTCGTTCGGCGCGGTCAAGGCACTGCGCGACGTGTCGCTCGAGTTTCCGGCCGGCCAGGTCACCGGACTCCTCGGTGAGAACGGCGCCGGCAAGTCCACGCTCATCCGGCTGTGCTCCGGCCAGATGCAGCCGGACCGCGGGCACCTGACGCTCAACGGCGAGCAGGTCTCCTTCGGCACCCCGCTGGAGGCGATCGCCGCCGGCGTCGTCGTGGTCAACCAGGAACCGCTGCTCATCGGCGAGCTGACCATCGCCGACAACCTGTTCCTGTACGACCTCGGCGAGCGCCCGGCGTACGGGCTGGCCCGGCGCGGCGAGAACGTCCACAAGGCCCGGGAACTGCTCGACCGGCTCGAGATGGCCGACTACCTGCCCGACCCGGCGACGCTGTGCCGGGACCTGTCGGCGGCGTCGCGCCAGATGGTCGACATCGTCCGGGCCCTGTCCCGCCAGCCGAAGGTCCTCTTCCTCGACGAGCCCAACTCCAGCCTCACCCACGAGGAGTCCGAGCGGCTCTTCGCCGTGATGCGCAAGCTGCGCGACGAGGGAGTGGCGGTGGTGCTGGTCAGTCACCGTCTGGCCGAGGTCTATTCGATCGTCGACAACGTGATCGTGCTGCGCGACGGCACCTTCGTCGCCGCCGGCCCGCCCGACGAGATCGACCAGAAGCGGGCCGTCGCGCTGATGGCCGGCGAGAAGAAGCGGGCGGTCGTCGCCGAGGTGGTCGCCGAACGGGCCGAGGGCATCGAGACCGCCGAGGTCGCCCTCCAGGTGACCGGACTGACCGGTGAGGGCTTCACCGACATCGACTTCAACGTCCGCCGCGGCGAGATCATCGGCATGGCCGGTCTGGTCGGCGCCGGCCGTACCGAGATCGCCGAGGCCGTCATCGGGCTCCGCCCGGTCGACCGCGGCCAGATCACCGTCGGCGGGCGGACGGTACGCATCTCCTCTCCCGGCCGGGCCCAGCGGCTCGGTATCGCGTACGTCGCGGAGGAACGCCGTACCGAGGTGTTCCACGCGCAGAGCGTCGGCTACAACATCACCGCCCGGATCCTGTCGACGTTGGGCCACCTGGGTTGGGTGTCGGGGCGCCGGGCCACCGCGACCGCCCGCGACCTCGCCCGGCGCTTCGGCGTCAAGGCCGCCTCCACCGAGGCGCCGATCACCTCGCTGTCCGGCGGCAACCAGCAGAAGGTGCTGCTCGCCCGCGCGCTGGCCGCCAAGCCGAAGGTGCTGATCCTGGACGAGCCGACCCGCGGCGTCGACGTCGGCACCAAGGCCGAGATCTACGCGACGCTGCGCGAACTCGCCCACGGGGAAGGACTCGCGGTCTGGTTCATCTCCTCCGAGCTGGAGGAGGTCGTCGAACTCGCCGACCGCGTCGTCGTCATCCGGCAGGGCCGGGTGACCCGTGACGCCCCGAACAACGCCGGACCCAACCCCATCGTCGCCGCGGCGATGGGTGCTACCGAAGGATGAACATGTCAGCCACCACCGTTGCGAAGCAGCCGGGGCGGTCCTGGAAGGACAGCGCGCTGTCGCTCGTGAAGCGCCAGGAGACCGGCCTGCTCGGCGTCATCATCGTGCTCGGCCTGCTGGTGAGCCTGGCCAACGACAACTTCCTGACCCGGGACAACCTCTACAACGTCCTGCAGACGGTCGTGGTGATCGGCATCATCGCCATCGGCCAGACCTTCATCCTCATCGGCAAGGAGATCGACCTCTCCGTCGGCTCCGTACTCGCCCTCTCGGCGGTCTCCGCCGGAGCGGCGTACGGCAGCGGGGTGAACCCGTGGCTGGCGATGCTCATCGGCATCGGCGTCGGTGCCCTGTCCGGTCTCGCCGTCGGCACCGTCGTCGTCCTCGGCCGGGTCAGCTCGTTCATCGTGACCCTCGGCATGCTCTCCATCGCCCGTGGCCTCACCCAACTCCTCACCGGCGGCCTGCCGCAGGCGATGCCGCGCGAGCTGTCCTTCATCGGCCAGGGCCGGGTGTTCGGCGGCATCCCGGTCAGCGTGGTCATCTTCCTGGTCCTGGTGATCCTCGGCCAGCTCCTGCTCACCCGTACCGTCTTCGGCCTGCGGGTCACCGCGGTCGGTGACAACGACACCGCCGCCCGCACCGGCGGCATCCCGGTCGGCCGGACCCGCATCCTCACCTTCATGCTGATCGGCACCCTCGCCGGTGTCGCCGGCATCGTCTTCGCCACCCAGGTCGGCGTCGCCGAGGCCCAGGCCGGCATGGGGTACGAGCTGGACGTCATCGCCGCCGCCGTCATCGGTGGCGCCAGCCTCTCCGGCGGCCGCGGCTCGATCATCGGCGCCTTCCTCGGCGCCTGCCTGCTCGGCGTGCTGCGCAACGCGTTCATCCTGCTCGCCCTGTCGCCGTTCCTGCAGCAGCTGTCGATCGGTCTGGTCATCGTCCTCGCCGCCCTGTTCGACCAGTGGCGCCAGGGCAACCTGCGGCACCTGCACCCCAAGGCGCTGACCCGCCGCTTCGCCGGCCGCAAGGCCTGATCCCCGCCTCCGGAAAGGACCACGAGCACCATGAAGCCGCAACCATTCCGCGTCCACGACCAGCGGGTCGTCCGGGCCTTCGTCGAGGCCCGGCGCGGCCACACCGCCGACGAGCCACGCCTGAAGTTCGGCTGGAGCAACTGGGGCTTCGGCGCCGAAGACCTCGCAGTCTCGGCGGACCGCCTGGCGAAGAACGGCGTGCGGTACATCGAACTGCACGGCAACCTCTACTCCGAGGACCTCGGCTACAAGCCCGACGAGACCCTGCGAATCCTCGGCGACCACGGCATCACCGTCTCCGGCATCTGCGGCATGGTGACCCCGAACCAGGAGTTCGCCCACAACCTGCCGCACGTGCGGGCCCGGGCCATCGAGTACTTCCGTCGCCAGGCCAGGTTCGCCCAGGCGGTCGGCGGCTCGTACCTGCTCTTCGGCGCCGCCTCGGTCGGCCGGCCCACCGCCTTCGACTCGTACGAGGTGGAGCGGTCGGCGCAGACGATGAAGCTGGTCGCCGACGACTTCGCCGCCGCCGGCATCCGCGGTGCCGTCGAGCCGATCCGGCCCGAGGAGACCAGCATCGTGCACACCTTCGAGCAGGCGCTGCGGCTGCTCGACCTCGTCGACCACCCGGCGATCTCGCACCTCAACGGCGACCTCTACCACATGCTCAGCGGCGAACTGCACATCGGCGCCACGATCCTCGACCACGGCCACCGCATGCTCAACCTGCACATGGCGGACTCCAACCGCCGTGCGCTCGGCCACGGCCTGCTCGACCTCGACGTGATCATCATGGCCCTGTACGCCATCGGCTACCAGCGCGGCGACAACTACTGCTCCGCCGAGCCGCTGGGCGCCGGCGGCAACCCGTACGCTGCGATGAACCTGCCGCCGCAGACCGAGAAGCTCGACGAACTCGTCCGCGTCTCGGCGGAGACGTTCCGGCAGCGCGAGGAAGAGGTGCTCGGTGCCAGCGACGAGGAACTCTTCGCCCTCTACCAGATCGACTCCGAGTAGCGCGGTGTCCGGCTTCACGCTGCACGTCGTCTGCCCCAACCCGGCACTCGACCGGCTCCAGGTGGTCGACCGGTTCCACCCGTTCGAGGTCAACCGGGTCACGACCGTACGCAGCCTCCCCGGCGGCAAGGGCATGATCGTCTGCCGGGGGGCGCGGCGGCTCGACGCCACGGTGGCCGCGTACGGCTTCGTCGGCGGCTTCACCGGCCAGGTGATCCGCCGCGGCTGCGCCGACCTCGACATACTCGACCGGCACATCGAGGTCGAGGGGGAGACCCGGGTGACCCCGGTCGTCATCGAGGAGAGCACCGGGCGCTCGACGGTGCTCAACGAACGCGGCCCCGACATCGCGCCCGGCGAGCCGGAGAAGCTGCTCGCCGGCCTGGCCGCCGACGTCGTACCCGGCGACGTGGTCGTGTCGACGGGCAGCCTGCCGCCGGGCTGCCCGCCGGACCTGCACGCCCGGATCGCCCGGCTCGCGCTGGCCGCCGGCGCGACCGCGATCGTCGACGCGCACGGCGAACCGCTCGCCCGGGTCATCGACGACGTCCGGTCGGCGCCGCCGGCCGGCCGGCTCGTCGTCAAGCCCAACGTGCACGAGTTGGCCGGTGTCCTCGGCCGGGACCTGCCCGACCTCGCCGCCGCCACCGCCGCGATGCGCGACCTGTACGTCGAGACCGGGGCGACGTTCGTCGTCACCCTCGGCACCGACGGCGCACTGTGGATCGACGGGGCCGAGCGGCTGGCGGTCGACACGCCGAAGGTCGAGACCCGCAACGCCACCGGCTCCGGCGACTCGTTCCTCGCCGGTCTCGCGGTCGCGCTCGGGCGCGGTGCGAGCCCGGCCGACGCGCTCGTCCTCGCGTCGGCGATGGGCGCGGCGAACGCCGCCTCGCTCACCCCCGACGTCGACCTGGACCTCGTCGCGAAGCTCCGCGACCAGGTGACCGTCACCACCCAGGTGACACCGTGAGTGAGCGGAGCGAGCGAGCCATTGGGCTCAGTGGTGCACACGGTGGTGCCGAGCGAAGCGAGGCGACACCGTGACCCAGTTCCTCGGGGTCGACATCGGCACCACCCGGACGAAGGTCGGCTGCTACGACACGGCCGCCGGCCGCCTCGTCGCGCTGCGGCACGCCCCGACCGTCGTCGAGGACGACGCGTGGGGTGGCCGGCGCGACGCCGGCCGGCTCGCCGCCTCGGTCGAGGACCTGCTGGCGGGGTTGCTCGCCGACCCGGCCGTACGCGTCGGCGAACTCGCCGGCGTCGGTGTCGGCTCGGTCGGCGAGGAGGTCGTCCTGCTGGCCGCCGACGGCACCGTCACCGCCCCGGTCCTGGCCTGGTACGCCACCCACGGCCGGGAGGCGAAGGCGGAACTGGCCGGCACCGGCTGGTCTGATGTGGACGAGACGTTCTCCGTCTTCAAGCTCCGCTGGCTGGCCCGGCACCTGCCGGACGCGTTCGCCGCCGCCCGCGGCTTCACCTGCCTCGCCGACTTCGTCGCCCGCGATCTGCTCGCCGACCGGGCCGCCCCGGTCTTCCTCAACGTCTCGCACGCTTCGCGGACCGGGCTGCTCGACGTACGCCGGGGGGTGCTGCGCGACGACGCGCTGCCCGATCTCGGCCTGACCACCCTCGCCCTGCCGGAACTGGTCGGCAGCGCCACCGTCGTCGGCCGGACGACCGGCGCGGGCGTGCTGCCGGCCGGCGTACCCGTCGTCACCGGCGGCCACGACCACATGTGCGGCGCGTTCGGTGCCGGCGTACGCAACCCTGGCGACGTCTACGTCTCCGCCGGCACCTCCGAGGCGCAATTGCTGCTGCTGGACGAACTGCCGGACACCCTCGAACCCGGTATCGACGAGGGCGTCTTCGTCGCCGGCGGGCTGCGGTTCGTGCACCGGGCCACCCCGTCCGGCCGCTACTACCAGGCGTGGCACAACATGCTCTACGCCGGCGTGGACGACGCGGTGATGTGGGACGAGATCGGTGCGGTGGTCGACAGCGTCGGCCCGGCGGTGATCGACGCCGACCACCGGCGGGTCCGGCTCGCCGACCTGCCGATGGACGCCACCCGCGCCCACGCGATGGCCAGCCTGCTCAAGGGGCTGGCCGTCGAGGCCGAGGCGACGACCGTACGGCTGGGGCATCTCGGCCGGACCGAGATCGCCGACGTCACCATCGCCGGGGTGGCCGCCGGGTCGCCGGTGTGGCGCCGGATGCGCCAGGACGCCACGGATCGCCGGCTGCGGTTCGTCGTCGAACCCGAGGCGACGGTGCTCGGGGTCGCCGTCCTCGCCCAGCTCGGTGTGACCGGCACGGCGGACGTACCCGCGCACCTCAGCCAGGATTGATCGTCTGCTGCTCAGACATTCGACACGCCGTGCCGTGACTGTCTGAGCAGCAGACGATCATCGGGAGCCGCGTCGAGCGCTCGGCCGCGTCGAGTGCCCGGCCGCGTGGGGAGTGGTCAGCCGGCGTCCCGGCGCCGGAACGTGACGCCCGCGAGCAGCAGGAGTGCCACGCACCAGCCGAGCAGCACGAGGATCCCCGTACCGGGTGACAACGCCCCGGGCGGGAGCGACCCGAGGTGGAACGCCTGCTTCCCGGCGATGTCGGGCAGGAACCTGGCGGCCCCGCCGAAGCGGGCCAGGTACGGCGACACGAGCAGGACGAGGGTGAGCGTCGTCGCCACCGTCGCGACCGCGTTTCGCAGCAGAAACGCGGTCGCGTAGGCGAGCAGGCCGATCAGCACGAGGTAGCCGACGGCCCCCGCGTGCGCCCGGACGACCTCGCCGCCGTCCCGGGCCGGTGCCCCGTCGAGGCGCACCACGAGGTACGCGGCTCCGTACGACGTCGCGACGCCGAGCAGTGCGGTGCCGAGTGCCGCACCGAGCCAGGCGACCGTCTTCCCGATCAGGAACAGCGTCCGGTCCGGGACGCTGGCGAGGCTGGCGGCGATCTGCCCGTCGGCGTACTCGCTGCTGACGGCGAGGACGCCGAGCAGGACCAGCCCGATCTGGACCAGTCCGACGGATTGCAGCGCGGCGGCGGCGACATCCACCGCGCCCGCCGCACCCGTTTCCGCCGCGCCGGCCTCGGCCGCACCCGTTTCCGTCGTGCCGGACCGGCCGAGGGCCGCGTTCGTCACCGCCGCCGACAGCAGGGCCGAGGCGCCGACGGTGCCCGCCACCGTCCACCGGACGGCCGGGAGGGTGCCGAGTTTGCCGAGTTCCGCGCCCGCGACACGACCGAGCGCCCGCAACCCCATCAGGCGTCCCGGCGGACGAAGACGGTGCCGGCGGCGGCGAGCAGCGCGACGGCCCACGCCGCCATGACGAGGCCGCCGGTGACCGGGTCGAGCATGTCCGGCGCGTGGTATTCGCGGGCGAACATCTGGGCACCGGCCACGTCCGGCAGGAACCGCGCGGCGGGAACCGACCGGGCGAGCAGGTAGGTGACCGACACGAGGGAGGCGTTGGCGACGATCACGACCAGGGGAACGATCCCGCTCCTGGTGAGCAGCGTGATCCCGAACGCGAGCCAGGCGGTGAGGAGCCAGTACAGGCCGGCGCCGACGACCCGGGCCGGGTGGTCGCCGTACGACTGGGCGTGGTCGCCGAGCAGGAACCCGCTGACCGCCAGGGTGAGCGGGACGGCGACGGCCGCCAGCACGACGACGAGAGCGGTGAGAACGGCGAACTTGGCGGCCAGCACCCGCAGCCGGTGCGGCGTCGCGGTGAGGGTGGTGGTGACCTGACGGCCGCCGCCGGCCTTGACCCGGTTGGCGGTGTATTCGCTGCTGACGATCACGACGCCGACGATCGCCGCCCCGACGACCCCGATGCCCAGCTCACCGAACCCGCTGTCGACAGTCGACGGATCGGCGAGGGTGGCGGCCCGGCCGCTGTCGAGCGCGCTACGCAACGAGAACGCCGAGAGCGCGGCGATACCGGCCGGTACCACGACGGCCAGGGCCGCGCCGACGACGACGCCGGGCAGGCCGAGCGCCTTCCTGAGTTCCGCGCCGAGAGTGTCGAGCACCGTCAGCCTCCCTGGCCGGACCGGTGCGCCGCACCGGCGTCGGTGAGCGCGAAGAAGGCGTCCTCCAGGCTGGCGTGCCCGGCGGTCACCGTCTCCAGTGGACCCCGCGTCACGATCCGCCCGGCGCTGATGACGACGAGGTCGTCGGCGGTGTCGGCCATCTCGCCCATGAGGTGACTGGAGAGCAGCACGGTGCGGCCACCGGCCGCGTACCGCCGCAGGAACGTCCGGACCCACCGGATGCCGTCGGGATCGAGCCCGTTCACCGGCTCGTCGAGCACCAGCACCTCCGGCTCGCCGAGCAGGGCGGTGGCCAGGCCGAGCCGCTGCCCCATGCCGAGGGAGAAGAGCCCCACCGGCCGGCGGGCCGCCTCCGCCAGGCCGGCCGTCTCGAGCACCTCGTCGACCCGGCGTTTCGGGATGCCGTTGCTGCGGGCGACCCACGACAGGTGCGCCCGGGCCGTACGGGACCGGTGCGCCCCGCTGCCGTCCAGCATCGACCCGACCGCACGCAGCGGGTTCCTGAGCCGGCGGTATTCGACGCCGTCGAACAGGGCCCGGCCGGCGTCGGCGCGGTCGAGGCCGAGCAGGATGCGTAGCGTCGACGACTTGCCGGCCCCGTTCGGGCCGAGGAACCCGGTGACCCTTCCGGGCTCGGCGGTGAAACTCACGTCGCGGATCGCATACTTCCCGCGGTGTCTCTTGGTCAGGTTGTCGACCTGGATTCTCATCGAACGGCTCCCGGAACGCTGTGGACCGCCAGCGTCACAGGAGCGGCCGCGCCCGGTGTCCCCCGAAAGTTGACACCTACGGACGGAGCAGGCCCGCCTCCACCGCCAGCACGGCGAGCTGGGTGCGGTCCCGCACACCGAGCTTCGCCAGCATCCGGCTGACGTACGTCTTCACCGTCTCCGGGCTCAGGAACAACTCGCGGGCGATCTCGGCGTTCGAGAGCCCGCCCGCCACCAGGCCGGCGACCTCGATCTCCCGCTCGGAGAGCACGACGCCGGGCGGCATCAGCCGGCGCTGCGTGGCCGGGGCCGGGCGGGTGGCGAACACCCGGATCAGCCGGCTGGTCACCTCCGGCGCCAGCATGGAGTGGCCGGCGTGCACGACCCGGACGCCGCGCAGGATCTCCTCCGGCGGAGCGTTCTTCAGCAGGAACCCGGACACCCCGATCCGCAGCGCCTCGTACACGTACTCGTCGGTGTCGAACGTCGTCAGCACCAGCACCCGGGTGGCGGCGGTCCCGTCGAGGATGGCGCGGGCCGCCGCCAGCCCGTCGGTGCCGGGCATCTGGATGTCCATCAGGACCACGTCGGGACGCAGGTCCCGGGCCAGCCGTACGGCGTCGGCACCGGTCGCCGCGTCGGCGACCAGCCGCAGGCCGGGGTCGCTGCGCACCAGCGTGCACAGCGCGGCCCGGATCCGCGGTACGTCCTCGGCGACGAGGACCCGTACCGGTTCGTCGTCAGCCATCCGGCTCCTTCCTCGGCAGGCTGACCCGCACCTGGAAACCACCGTCGGGGTGATTGCCGAGGGTGACGGTGCCACCGGCCAGGGCCGCGCGTTCCCGGAGGCCGGCGAGACCGTTGCCGTCGGTGCTGCCGGCCGGTCGGCCCGGCCCGGTGTCGCGGACCGTGACGACCGTGCCGCCGGCATCGGCGCGTATCTCGACCCGGCAGGCCGCGCCGGGGGCGTGCCGGACGCTGTTGGTGACCGCCTCCTGCACGATCCGGTACACGGCCAGCTCCGTGCCCGCGTCCAGGCCGGGCGTTCCGGCGACCGTGACGGTGGTCGGTGACCCGGCCCGCGTCGCCCGCTCGGCGAGGCCGGGCAGGTCGGTCAGGCCCGGGGCCGGTGTCCGGTCGATCTCCTCGTCGTCGCGCAGCGTGCGCAGCAGGCTTTGGATCTGCCCCAGCGCCTGCCGGGCCGACGACTCGATGGACGCCAGCGTGCGACGCATCTCCTCCGGGGGCGTCGAGGCGACGTGCCGGGCCACCCCCGCCTCGATGCCGATCGTGCCCAGCGTGTGCGCGACGACGTCGTGCACCTCGCGGGCGACCCGCAACCGGTGTTCCGCCGCCCGCCGGTCCGCCTGTGCCCGGGCCGCCTCCGCCGCCGCCCGCGCCTGGCGGCCGACCAGGCTGCCCACGATCCACGACCCGGCCAGCAGGGCGACAGCCGCCGTCACGTGACGCACCGTCTCGAGGGCGGCGGTGGTGGCGGGTGCGCCCACCATCGTCGCGCCGGCCACGACCGCGACGAACAGTGCCGCCGGAAACCACGGCGAGCGCGAACCCCACCGCACGGCGGCCGGATACAGCGCCCACGCGGCGGCCACGAACGGATCGCCCGTCACACCGAGCACGGCGGCGAGCCCGGTCGCGGCGAAGACCGCGACGGGGCTGGCGAGCGGCAGCCGCCACCGGGCCGCCGTACCGGCGACGACCACGGCCGCCAGCGCGACCCCGGCCCACCGTGCCGCCGCCCCGGCCGCACCCAGCGCCGGCAGCCACAGCACGACGACGACCGCCAGCGCGAGCCCGATGTCACCGAACGGGCGCAGCACCCGCCCGCGCCGGCCGCCGTTCACCCCGCGAGCAGTTCCAGGATCGACCCGCCGTACTTGGCCAGCTTGTTCTCGCCGACCCCGCTGACCCGGCCGAGTTCGGCCAGCGACGTCGGCGCGTCGGCCGCGATCTGGCGCAACGTCGCGTCGTGGAAGACGACGTACGCCGGCACCCCCTGCTCCTTCGCGGTCGCGGCCCGCCAGGCCCGCAACCGTTCGAACAGCTTCGTCGCCTCGGGGTCCAGGTCCTGCGCCGGGCTCCGGTCGGCCTTCTGCTTCGGCGTACGGCTCGCCGCCGGCCGCTCCGGCTCGCGGCGCATCATCACCGTCCGCCGCCTGCCGAGTACCTCGGCGCTGGCGTCGGTCAGCACCAGCGTCCCGTAGTCGCCCTCGACGGCGAGCAGCCCCTGCGCCAGCAGTTGCCGGACCACGCCCCGCCACTGCGGCTCGCTCAGCTCGGTGCCGATGCCGAAGACCGTCAGCGAGTCGTGGCCGTGCTGGACGACCTTCTCGGTCTGCCGGCCGAGCAGAATGTCGATCGACTGGCCGGCGCCGAACTTCTGGTTCCGTTCCCGCTTCAGCCGCAGCACCGTCGACAGCAGCTTCTGCGCCGCGATCGTGCCGTCCCACGACTCCGGCGGCTCCAGGCAGGTGTCGCAGTTGCCGCACTTCTCCGCCTGGGCCTGGCCGAAGTAGGCGAGCAGTTGCCCGCGCCGGCACTCGACCGTCTCGCACAGCGCCAGCATCGCGTCGAGATGCGCGGCCAGGTTGCGGCGGTGCGCCTGATCGCCCTCCGACCCGTCGATCATCTTCCGCTGCTGCACCACGTCCTGGAGCCCGTACGCCAGCCACGCCGTGGACGGCAGCCCGTCCCGGCCGGCCCGCCCCGTCTCCTGGTAGTAGCCCTCGACCGACTTCGGCAGGTCCAGGTGGGCGACGAACCGTACGTCGGGCTTGTCGATGCCCATCCCGAACGCGATCGTCGCCACCATGATCAGACCGTCCTCGCGCAGGAACCGCTTCTGGTTCTCGGCGCGGGTCGCCGCCTCCAACCCCGCGTGGTACGGCAACGCGGCGATCCCGTTCTGCACCAGGAACTCGGCCGTCTTCTCCACCGACGCCCGCGACAGGCAGTAGACGATCCCGGCATCCCCGGCGTGCTCGTTGCGCAGCAGGTCGAGCAACTGCCGGCGCGGCTCCCGCTTCGGCACGATCCGGTACTGGATGTTCGGCCGGTCGAAGCTGGCGACGAAGTGCCGGGCGTCCTTCAGGTCGAGCCGGGTCGCGATCTCGTCGTGCGTCGCCGTCGTCGCGGTCGCGGTCAGCGCGATCCGGGGTACGTCCGGCCAGCGCTCGTGCAGCATCGACAGTGCCAGATAGTCGGGGCGGAAGTCGTGCCCCCACTGCGCCACACAGTGCGCCTCGTCGATCGCGAACAGCGCGATCTTCCCGCTCTCGAGCAGCCGGACCGTGCCGGGGGAGCCGAGCGCCTCCGGCGCCAGGTACAGCAGGTCGATCTCGCCGGCCCGGAACTCCGCCTCCACCATCCGCCGGGTGTCGAGGTCCAGCGTCGAGTTGAGGAAGCCGGCGCGTACGCCGACCGCGTGCAACGCGTCGACCTGGTCCTGCATCAGCGCGATCAGCGGCGAGACGACGACCGCGACACCGTCACGGATCAGCGCCGGGATCTGGTAGCAGAGTGACTTGCCGCCACCGGTCGGCATCAGCACCAGCGCGTCACCGCCACCGACCACCTGGTCGATGATCTCCCGCTGGTTGCCCCGGAACTCGTCGTAGCCGAACACCCTGCGGAGGATCTCCAACGGGTTCTTGCCGTGCGTTTCGACGGGGGAAGCCATCCGCGCAGTCTACGAGTCACCGCTTTCCGCCGGGTGCGGCGTCGTACCCGACGGGCCGACGAGGCGGGAGGGCACCGCCGTCGGCGCTGCCCTCCCTTGCCGGTTCAGTCGTCGGTGACCGTTATCTCCAGTGGCCCGCCCGCAAGCGGCTGGCCGTTCACCCCGTACGACGACCGCAGTCCGCTCGCGTCGTAGAGGGTGAAGCCGTACGAGTAGGTGCCGGCGGCGATGTCGTAGGGCAGGTAGCCGTACAGCCGCAGCGTCCCGTCCGGTCCCGCACCGCTGGTGCCTCCCGACTGCTGGGCGACGATGTTCCCCGCGGCGTCGTAGAGGTAGAGGGCGTACTGGTTGACCGGGGCGATCGGCGCCGTCACCTGCATCGTGAGGGTCGGCCACACGTTCGGGGCCTCGCTACGGGTGACGGTCGTCGGGGTCAGGGTCGCCGCGCTCACGGCCGGTGGCGTGGTGTTCGGCAGGCGGTTGATGGTCAGCCCCGGGTCGGGGGCTCCGAACAGGTCGCCGTAGACGGCGGCGTTGCCGGCGCCGTCCACCATTATCAGACGGGTCACCACGCACTCCGCCGTGTTACGGGAGACGAGGACGCCGACCGAGATGCCGCCGTCCGGATCGACGACCGGTCCGGCGTTGTCCTGCCGGCACCCGGGCGTGTCGAAGTCGAGCTGCACGGTGCCGACACCGTTCTGGGCCCCGGTCACGTCCATGCGAAGCCGGGTGGTCGCGTTCTGGGTCCAGTTGTTGACCGGATTGGGAGTGGCCGTGAAGTTGGCGGCGCTGACCACCTCGTTGGAGGTGAGTGTGATCGGTGCCGTGTCCGGCGGGACGACGGTCGTCTGGTTGTCGACATTGTCGACCAGCGTCACCTCGACCACCTGCCAGGCACCGGAAGTCGTGCCCGCCGGCACGTCGAGGAGGAACTGGCAGGACATCTCGCTGAACCCTGAAGGCCGGCAACTCGTGTCGAACACGGAAAGGTTCGCTTCGAAGGGGGCTGTGAGGACCTGCCCGTTCGGGCCAGCCAACCGGAGGGTGCCTTTCCAGAATCCTGCCTGTGAGTCCCTCAGTCCGGCACGGTATCCGAGTGAAATGGACCGGTCTCCGACGTACGCGTATGGAAAGCTCCCGGTGATCTCGATCGAATCGATGACCGGAGGGGTCGAGTCCACAGCGGTCTGGGCTTTCAGCCACGGCCGGTGCCGAGCGAGCTGTGCACCCTCCAGGCTCAGTGTCGCGCCCTTGTCGTCCGAGGCGTTGAAGCCGGCGACCACCCACAGCGCCGACGTGGTCTTGCCGTAGCGCGGGACCGCGAAGTCGTATTCGTACGTCGATTCCTGGGCGTTACCCGATACGTGGCGGACGCCTTCCCAACTGGTGTAGAGCCAGAAGTTGATGTCCCGCGTCGTCCCGACGTACGTGCCGGGCGTGCTGCCCGCCATCCGCAACCGGACCGAGCCCGACAGGTATTCGGCTTCGGGATTCGTGTTGCGGACCGTCCAGGTGAGGGTGACGGCGACACTCTGCTCGCGGACGTCGACCCGCTTCGACGCGAAGCTGAGGGACTTGAGGCTCAGTCCGGATGGCTGGGCGGTGGCCGGTGGTGCGGCCAGGGTGGAGGCGGCGACGCACGTGGCCATGATCAGAGCCACGCGCGCCAGCCACCGCAAGAGGGGGGTTGGTCGCATGCGAGGTGTATAGCACCCACTACCGACAGTCCTCGAAGCGTTTATCGATGCCCCGGATATCCGGTCCCGGCCGGCACCGTCGCCGGGTAGTCTGCGGTCCATGTCCAGCACCGGTCTGTGCGTCCCGTCGGCTCGCCGCGAGCGACGGGCGGCTCGCCTGCGAGCCCTGCCAGACCGCCTGCACTGACCTTTTCCGTGTCCGGCGGATCGATCCGCCGGATGCCATCTCACCGTCGACCGGTCCGCCCCGTCGGGCCCGTGGCCGCACCGTGGCCGGGCCGAGATTGGCGTACCGATGAACCTCGAAAAGCTGCTCGCCGACCGGCTGGCACCGGCGTTCGCGGCGGTGACCGCCGCCGGCGGCGAGGCCGGCCCCGGCGAGCCGGTCGACCCGGCCGTACGGCGGTCGCAGCACGCGGACTTCCAGTCCGACGCCGCCCTGTCGCTGGCCCGCCGGCTGCGCCGGGCACCACGGGACGTGGCCGTCGAGGTGGTGCGCCGGGCCGACCTTTCCGACCTGTGCGCGTCCGTCGAGGTGTCCGGGCCCGGTTTCGTCAACCTGACCGTCGCCGACGGGGCGCTCGGTTCGCTGCTGTCCGGGATGGCCGCCGACGACCGGCTGGGCGTCCCGGCCAGCACCACGCCGCAGACCGTGGTCGTCGACTATTCGGGACCGAACGTCGCCAAGGAGATGCACGTCGGCCACCTGCGGTCGACGGTCATCGGTGACGCCGCCGTACGGCTCTCGCAGTGGCTCGGGCACACCGTGCTCCGGGCGAACCACCTGGGTGACTGGGGCACGCCGTTCGGGATGCTGATCGAGCACCTGCTCGACCTGGGGGAGTCGACGGCGGCGCACGAACTGTCGGTCGGTGACCTCGACTCGTTCTACCGGGCGGCGCGGGTGAAGTTCGACGCCGACGACGCGTTCCGGGAACGGGCCCGGCGCCGGGTGGTGGCGTTGCAGGGCGGCGACGAGCTGACGTCGCGGTTGTGGCGGCTGCTGGTCGCCGAGTCGGAGCGGTACTTCCTGTCCGTCTACGGCCGGCTCGACGTCACCCTGACCGCCGCCGACTTCCAGGGGGAGAGCCGCTACAACGACCGGCTCGCCCCGGTGGTCGCCGAGCTGGACCGGGCCGGGCTGCTGCGCGACAGCGGTGACGCCGCCTGCGTCTTCCCGGCCGGCTTCACCGGCCGGGACGGCGAGCCGTTGCCGGTCATCGTCCGCAAGCGGGACGGCGGGTACGGGTACGGCACCACCGATCTCGCGGCGATCCGGCACCGGATCGTGGACCTGGGCGCGACCCGGCTGCTCTACGTCGTCGGGACACCGCAGCGGCAGCACTTCGAGATGGTGTTCGCGGTAGCCCGGGAGGCGGGCTGGCTGCGGCCGCCGGTCACCGCCGAACACGTCGGCTTCGGTTCGGTTCTCGGGCCGGACGGCCGGATGCTGCGCAGCCGGGCCGGCGGCACGGTGAAGCTCGTCGACCTGCTCGACGAGGCCGTCCAGCGGGCCGCCGAACTGGCCCGGCGGAAGAACCCCGACCTGGACGAGGCGGCCGTCGCCGAGGTGGCACGGGCGGTCGGGATCGGGGCGGTGAAGTACGCCGACCTGTCCACCGACCGGATCAAGGACTACGTCTTCGACTGGCAGCGGATGCTGTCGCTGGACGGCAACACCGCCCCCTATCTCCAGTACGCCCACGCCCGGATCCGGTCCATCTTCCGGCGGGCCGGGACCGGCGTACCGGCCGGCGTCCCCGTTGTCGTCGGTGAACCGGCCGAGCGGGCCCTGGCGCTGGAACTGCTCGGCTTCGAGCCGGTCGTCACCGAGGTCGGGCAGAGCCTGGAGTTCCACCGGCTCGCCGGCTACCTGCACACGGTGGCGGCGACGTTCAGCGGCTTCTACGAGCGGTGCCCGGTCCTGCGCGCCGACGGCCCGGTACGCGACAGTCGGCTCGTGCTGTGCGACCTCACCGCCCGGGTGCTGCGTCAGGGGCTGTACCTGCTCGGTATCGGCACGCCGGACCGGATGTGAGGCCGGGCGGGCCCGGACCGAAGCGGAGACGCCCGCCCCCGGCCGGCCTGTCTCCGGATCGTCGCGCAGTGTTACCCCGTGCGATAATCGACCGCCATGCGAGGTCTACCCGAGCGGGCGATGCAATGACCGCTGTCGATGGCGACCGTCCGGCCGGCCGGCGGCGCCGGGTCACCAGCGCCGACGTCGCCCGCGCCGCCGGGGTGTCCAGGGCGACGGTCAGCTACGTGCTCAACGACGTACCGAACCGCAACATCTCCCAGGCGACCAGAGAACTGGTCCGGTCGACGGCGAAACGGCTCGGGCACATGCCGTACGCGCCGGCGCGGGCCCTGCGGTCGGGGCGCACCAACCTCGTCCTCGCCCTGGTGCCCGGCTTCGGGATCGGCTTCCTGTTCGACAAGGCACTCGACGCGCTGAACACCGCCCTGGCCGCCCGCGGATACGCCCTGCTGGTGCACCACCACGCCGAGGCGCTGCGGTCGATCACCGACCTGTGGGGGCTGGTGTCGCCGGCCCTGGTCGTCACGACCGGCGGCCTCAGCGCCGACGAGCGGGCCGCCGTCGAATACTCCGAGGCCCGGCTCGTCGACGTCGACGGCATCGTCTCCTTCCCACGGATCGGCCGGATGCAGGCCGAATACCTGCTGTCGAAGGGCCACCGCCGGCTCGGGTTCGCCATGCCCGGCGACCCGCACCTCCAGGTCTTCGCCGACAGCCGGCTCAGCGGCGTACGCCAGGTGTGTGCCGAGGCGGGGCTGCCCGAACCGGTCGTCGAGGTGGTCGACTTCGAGCGGGCCGACGTACGGCCCGCCGTCGCGTCGTGGCGGGACCGGCCCGAGCCGGTCACCGCCGTCTGTGCCCACAACGACGACGTCGCGCTGGTGCTGATGGCCGGGCTGGAGACGATGGGGTTGCGGGCCGGCGTCGACCTGGACGTGATCGGGGTGGACAACGTGCCGATCGCCGCGATCGGGGTGACCACCGTCGCCATCGACATCGACGCGCTGGCCGGGGTGGTGGTCGACTCGGTGCTGGCCGAGCTGGACGACCGGCCGGCACCGGACCGCGACGGCGAGTTCCTGCACCTGGTCGTACGCCGTTCGGCCTAGTTGGTTCAGAGCGATCTTGAAGGTCTGCCGGGGCTGTTCGACGCCTCCATGGCCTCCTCGCCCGCGATGGCCGGTCCTTCGCGGTCGATCCAGGTCTGCCGGCTCTCGCCGCTGATCAGCGAGACGAAGGCGCGGGCGGCGCGGTCGGCGACGTCGCGGCCGACGGACTGCTCGTCCCAGCGCGACCGGACGAAGTCGGCGTGGCAGTGCCATTCGTGGCTGCGGTCGGTCTTGGTGCGCTCGCCGGTCTGGAAGTTGAACCGGTCGGGCAGGTTGCCGGGTACGCCGTCCCACACGTTGATCGCGTTGACGTAGCGGCGGCGCGGGTCGGTCGGGTCGAGCCAGACCCGGTAGACCCGGCCGTGCGACTTGACCATGTCGGCCCGGCTGACCGACATGTCGATCGCGGCGGCGGCCTTCAGGTTCACCACCGCCGGCGGCCGGCCGAGCGGGTCCGGGGTGCTGTAGTCCGGATAGTTGCCGTGCAGCCGCAGGTCCTCGATCGACACGTGCGGGCCGCCGCGGGCAAGATGCGCGGCGTCGGGAACGATTCCGGACAGCACCGCCGAGGGGTAGCCGGCCTCGTCCTCCCATTTCTGGGCGGCGTACCGCAGTTGCCGGGTGGTCTCGGTGGTCATCGTCCGGTCACCCGCCCGGCTGCCGGGCGCCGCCGTCGAACGGCGCGACCGTTTCGACCCACGGTGCGGCGAGTACGTCGTACCGGCCCTCCTCGGCCGCCCGGTGCCGGCCGCGCGGCCCGGTGGTCAGCACCGGCATCCCGTCCGGGGTCCGGACCTCGAAGCCGGCGTCCGCCCGGTAGTCGTAGATCCAGCACTGCCCGGCCGGCCGGTCGACGAGGAGGAACCCCGCCGGGCGCCGGCTGATGGCGTGCTGGCCGTCGAGCGGTCCGCCGTGGCAGATGGCTTCGTACACCGACCGAGTATCCGCCCGGACGCGTGATCAATGTCGGGCATGTAAAAGATCGATCCCGGGGGATCGGTGGCTCCGGTACGGGCCCGGGGGCGCGTACGCTTTGCGGGCGACGAGCGACCGTCCGGTCGTCGGGGAGAGCGGTCATGAGCGGGCGGGCCGGTGGCCCGGGCCGGCGCATGGCGACTGCGAGCGAAGCGAGTGGGTGTCATGGGCAAGGGTGTACGGGTGCAGGAGCTGCCGGGCATCGGCAAGCGTTACGACTTCGACCTGGGTGGCAGCACCGACCGGGTCTCGGTGGTGACCCGCCGGGACGGGGTGCGTGACCTCTACGTCTTCACCGCCAAGTCGGACGAGCCGGTCGCGGTGATCGAGCTGACCGAGGAACAGGCCCGCAAGGTCGGGGCCGTGCTCGCCGGCACATTCTTCGACTGAGGCTGTGGGACCCACACGTGCACGCTGACCTGATCGGCTTCGGCGCCCTGGTTCTGATCGCGGGCCTGCTGGCGCGCGCCGGCCGGCGGTTCGGGCTGCCGACCGTACCGTTCTTCATGCTGGCCGGGATGCTGCTCGGCCCCGGCACGCCCGGCCCGGTGCTGATTCCGCACCCGGAGGACCTGTCGCTGCTGGCGTCGCTGGGCCTGGTGCTGCTGCTGTTCCATCTCGGCGTCGAGTTCCCGGTCGAGCAGGTGCTCGGCAGCGGGAAGCGGCTGTTCATCGCGGCCGGCTGCTACATCGGCCTGAACGTCGGCGCCGGCCTGGTCCTGGGGTTCGGGCTGGGCTGGGGCACCTCGGAGGCGTTCGTGATCGCCGGGGCGCTCGGCATCTCGTCGTCGGCGATCGCCACCAAGCTGCTCATCGAGCTGCGCCGGCTGACCAACGCCGAGACGCCGGTGATCCTGGGCATCATCGTGATCGAGGACCTGTTCCTCGCCTTCTACCTGACCCTGCTGTCGCCGATCCTCTCCGGCGCCAGTTCACCGGGGCAGTTGGCGCTGCGGATCGGCATCAGCTTCGGCTACCTGGTGCTGCTGTTCGCCCTGGCCCGGTTCGGGGCCCGCGTGATCGGCAAGATCATCGACAGTCACGAGGACGAGCTGCTGGCGATCCTGATGGTCGGCCTGGTGGTCCTCGTCGCCGGGCTGTCGGCCGAGGTCGGCGTCTCCGACGCGATCGGCGCGCTGATGATCGGCCTGGTGGTGGCCCGTACGTCGGTCCGGGAGCGGGTCGAGCGGCTGGTCCTGCCGCTGCGCGACGTCTTCGCCGCGGTGTTCTTCGTGGCGTTCGGCCTGAGCATCGACATCGGCGCGATCGGCACGGTCGCGGTGCCGGTGCTGATCGCGGTGCTGGTGACGATCGTGGTCAACGTGATCGCCGGCATGATCGCCGGGAGCCTCTTCGGCTTCAACCAGCGCGGGGCCGCCAATGTCGGCCTGACCGTCCTGGGCCGTGGCGAGTTCTCGCTGATCCTGGCCACGCTGGCGCTCGCCGCCGGCCTCGACCCGCGGATCGGCCCGTTCGTCGCCCTCTACGTACTCGTGCTCGCCGTCCTCAGCCCGCTGCTCGCGTCGCAGTCGCGCTACCTGGCCCGGGTGATGCCGGACCGGCTGATCAAGTCCAACTGGCGCTACGTCCGCGAGGAGACGACGAGCACCGCCTGCACCCACCTCGACCGGATCCAGATCACCGAGAGCGACGCCGACGAGTGCCCGCAGTGCGCCGAGACCGGCGACGACTGGGTGCAGTTGCGGATGTGCCTGACCTGCGGCGCGGTCGGCTGTTGCAGCGACTCGGTCAACAACCACGCCGAGGCGCACTTCCGGGAGACCGGGCACCCGCTGATGCGGTCGCTGGAGCCGGGCGAGAACTGGCAGTACTGCTTCATCGACCAGTCCCTGGTCCGCGAACCGATGGGGGCCGCCCGGTCCACCGGGTGAACCGCCCGCCACCGGCCGGGTGAAGATGTCTCGTCCGCAAGGGGTGAACCGCGCCGAGGTGGGTAACCGCCGACCGCACGGGAGGCCGCCACGGCTCCCGCAGTTGGCAGCCATCGATTCGTCTCCGCGGGGGTGGGACGGATGCGCGAGGACCGCGAAGTCACCGGGGATCTTCCCCTGCTGGCGTCGAAGCTGGCCGTGCCGCCGGCACCGGCGGTGTCGGTACGGCGTACGCGGCTCCTCGGGCTGCTCGACTCCGGTGCCGCCGGCCCGGTCACGATCGTGACCGGACCGGCGGGCTGGGGCAAGACGACCCTGCTCGCCGCCTGGGCGCGCGAGCGGCCCGACGGCCCGCCGGGCTGGCTGTCCGTCGACGCCGGCGACGGCGCCGACCGCTTCTGGGCGTACGTCCGCGCCGCACTCGACACCACCGTCGGCCCCGACGGCCCCGCCGGCTCCGACGGGCCGCTACGGCTGGCCGACGCGCTCGCCCGGCGGCCGGAGCCCGTCACCCTGGTCGTCGACGACTTCCACCTGCTCGACGACGCCGACGTGCTGGCCGGCGTCGACCTGCTGCTGCGGCACGCGGGGCTGCGGCTGGTCGTCGGCACCCGGCGGGAGCCGGCCCTGCCGCTGCACCGGTTCCGGCTCGCCGACGAGCTGACCGAGATCCGGGCCGCCGACCTGACCTTCGGCCCGGACGAGGCCGCCGAGCTGCTCGCCGGGCACGGGGTCGCGCTGCCGGCCGGACTCGTCGACGACCTGCACGACCGCACCGAGGGCTGGCCGGCCGGGTTGCGGTTGGCGGCGGACGCCCTGAAGGGCCACCCCGAGCCGGCGGGCCTGGTCGACGGGTTCACCGGCGACCACCCGGTCATCGCCGGCTACCTGGCCGAGGAGGTTCTCGCCGGGCTGCCCGCCGACCTGCGCGACGTGCTGCGGCGGGGCTGCGTCGCCGACCGGCTCACCGGCGAACTGGTCGAGACGCTGACCGGCCGCCCGGACGGCGAACGGCTGCTCGGCGAACTGGAACGGCACACCGGGCTGGTCCGCGCGGCCGGCGGCCGGCCGCCGGCCTGGCGGTGCCACCGGATGCTCGGCGAACTGCTGCGTGCCGAGCTGCACCGGCACGATCCGGGTGCGGCCGCCGACCTGCACCGCCGCGCCGCGGCGTGGCATGCCGGGCAGGCCCGGCCCGCCGAGGCGCTGCGGCACGCGCTCGCCGCCCGCGACTGGGCCGGTGCCACCGGCGTCCTGGCCGGGCACTGGCCGGAGCTGCTTCCGTACGTCCCGGCCGGGCCGGCCACCGACCCGGCTCCGCCGCCGCCGGACGACGCGGTCCGGTCCGGGCCGGAGCTGGCGCTCGCCTACGCGCTGGACCGGCTCGGCGACGACCCGGCGACAGCCGGGAGCTGGTTGCGGCTCGGCGACGAACTCGCGCGGCGGCTGACCGGCGGGCGGCGGGACCGGTTCGTGGTGCTGGCCGCCGCCGTCCACCTGGTGTTCGCGCAGCTCGGCGGTGACGACGGCGCGGTGCGGTCGGCCGCCAGCCGGCTGCTCGCCCTGGTCGAACCGAACGGCGACGGGCGGGAGCGGGCGGCGGCGCAGGCGGCGCTCGGGGCCGCCCGGCTGACCGCCGGTGACCTCGACGGCGCGCAGGCCGTGCTGGTCGACGGGCTCGCCGACGCGGAGGCGGCCGGGCCGGACCGCGCCGTGCTGTCCTGCGGCAGCCGGCTGGCGCTGATCCGCGCGCTCCGCGGCGAACTGGACGCCGCGCAACGGATCGCCCGGCAGGTGCTCGCCCTGCCCCGGTGCCAGGACCCGGTCCGCCCGCCCGACTGCGCGTACGCCCACCTGGCCCTGGCCGTCGTCGCGGCGGAGCGGGGCCGGCCCGACGAGGCCGAGGCGGAGATCACCGCCGCCGGGCGGGCCGAGGAGCCCCAGCTCGCCGCGCTGGTCGACGTCGTCACCGCCGAGCTGCGCCACGACCGGGGCGACCTGACCGGTGGCTACCAGGCGTTGCGTGCCGGCCGGGCGGTGCTGTCCGGCCGGCCGACCGCCCGGTTCGTCGCGCTCTGGTTCGCCGTCGCGGAGGCGGAGCTGCGTACCGCGCACGGCGACGTGGACACCGCCCGGACGGTGCTGCGACCGCTGGTCGACCGATTCCGGCCCGGTCGGGGACCGAACGGCTCCGCCCCGGCGGACGGGGCGACGGCGCTGCCGGCACCGGTCGCGGTGGCGCTGTCCCGTACCCACCTGCGCGGCGGCGACCCGCGGACCGCCGCGCGGCTGCTGCCCAGCTGGGAGGACGGCCGGCCCGGCGACCGGCTCGCGGTACGGCTCGACGCCGGCCTGCTGGACGCGCTGACCGCCAGCCGGCTCGGCGACCGGCGGCGGGCGACCCGGGCGCTGGAGCGGGTGCTCGCGCTCGCCGAGCCGGAAGGGTTCCGGCGGGTGTTCGTCCGGTACGGCCCGCCACTGCGCGACCTGCTGGCCGCGCACCTCGACTCGGGAACCGCGTACTGGCCGCTGGTCAACGAGCTGATCGACGCGACCGGCACGGCGGCCGGGCCGGTGCCGGGCGCGCCGCCACCGGCGCCGCCGTCGGGGGAGGAGCTGACCGAGCGGGAACTGACCGTGCTGCGCTACCTCCAGAGCATCCTGTCCAATGTGGAGATAGCTGCCGAGATGTCGCTTTCGGTCAACACGGTGAAGACGCACGTGCGCAACATCTACCGGAAGCTGGACGCCACGAGGCGTCGCGAGGCGGTCCGCCGGGCCCGCGAACTGCGCCTGCTCTGACCGTCGTATCCACTGTGGACCAAAGCCGGCGGCCGGCGCCCCCCGCTCAGTGGCGGGCGGCGCCGTCGACCGCGGTCAGCAGGTCCGACAGCGCGTACGTCCCCTCGTGCCGCGTCCCGTTGACGAAGATGCTCGGCGTGCCGTCCACCCCGCTGCGTACCCCGCTGACGAAGTCGCGCCGGATCCGGTCGAGGTGCACGTGGTCGTTGACCTCGGCGGCGACCTCCTCGACCGGGAGGCCGACGTGCTGCGTACCCAGCGCCAGGTGCACCGGGTCGAGCTGGTCCTGGTGGGCGAAGAGCCAGTCGTGCATGGCCCAGAACTGTCCCCGTACGCCGGCCGCCTCGGCGGTCTCCGCGGCGATCTCGGCGTACGGGTGCACGTTGGCGAGCGGGAAGTGCCGGAACACCAGCCGTACGGTGCCCGGCCGTTGCCGCCGCAGCTCCCGCAGGTTCGGGTACGCCGCCGCGCAGTGCGGGCACTGGAAGTCGCCGTACACGACCACGGTGGCCGGCGCGTCCAGCGGCCCCTGGGTGTGATCCTCGTCGGTCACCGCGGCCCGCAGCCGGCTGACGGTCACCTGCAGCGGTGTGATCCCGGCCGCGGTCACAGGCTGACCTTGATCCGGTTGTCGACCGACGAGACACCCGGCGCCGACCAGGCGACCCGCTCGGCCTCCTCGCGTTCGAGCCAGGAGCGCACACTCCCGTTGAGCACCACCCGGTCGCCCTGTACGGCGATGGTCAGCCGGTCGACGTCGGTCTCGACGCTGCGGACCAGGGCCTCGCCGATCAGTTGCCGCAGGTCGTCGGGGGAGATCCCGGCCCGGGGCCGTACGGTCATGCCGTTGGTGACGCCGCGTACGCCGGCGAGGCGGCGTACCGTCCGTTCGGCGGCCCGGCGCTGGTACTCCCACTCGACCTCGCCCCGCACCATCACCCAACCCGCGGAGACGGTCACGTCGACGTTGTCGACCGGCACGAACGCGTCCCATTCAAGGGCCCGGGTCGCGGCGTCGGCGATGTCCGAGTCGGTGCGTTCGGCCGCGGGGGACAACTGCACCTCGATGTCGTTGGCGACCGCCCGGACCCCGCGGACGCGGTGGGCGGTGCGTTCCGCCGACCACTTCCGCGCGTAGTTGTCGACCTTTCCGGTCAGGGTCACGACCCCGTTGCGGGCGATGACCCCGATCTCGTTGGGCTGCACCCGGGCGTCCCATTTCAGCTCGTCCAGAACGTCGCGCTGGAGTTCCTCGTCGGTGCGCGTCATCCCTGCCGTCGCCATGGTCACCTTCCCTCCGGTCAGCCTGCCCTACCAGGGTCGATGTTGCGCCGTGGGCGGGTGAGGCGGCGTCGTCCGGGGCGGGTGATACCGGTTCCATAACGTCGGCGGTATGACCCCAACGTTATGTAGCCACAGATCTCGATCAATGGTTAATCTGCGTTCAGTCCTTTCGGGTGATGAGGCAATCATCCGTCCGGACGTTGACCGCTACCTATTGGCTGCTCCAGTTCAGCCACGTCGGTATGGCAGTTGATTCGTGCCCGGGGCCTTCCCGCCGATTTCCCCCATTAACCGCTGGTAGCGGGGCGTCCGGGATCCCCCACACGAAGGAGACGAGAATGCGCCGTACCCTCGCCACCGCCGTCGCGCTCACCGTCGCGACGGGGGGCCTGACCACCGTGCTCGCCATCGGCGGGCCGGCCTCGGCGGCCCCGACCCCCGCGGCCGACGTACCGGCCGGAATGCTCGCCGCGATGGAACGCGACCTCGGGCTCACCGAGTCGCAGGCCCGCCAGCGCATCGCCGACGAGGCGGTCGCCGCGAAGACCGAGCAGCAACTGCGCAAGCAGCTCGGTGCCGGCTTCGCCGGTGCCTGGGTGGACAACTCCGCCCTGGTCGTCGCCGTCACCAGCGAGCACGACGCGGCGGCCGTACGCGCCGCCGGCGCCACCGCGAAGGTCGTCGACCGCAGCGCCGCCGACCTCGACTCGACCAAGTCCAAGTTGGACGCCAAGTCGGGTGCCGCCGGTGCCGCCATCAGCGGCTGGCATGTCGACGCGAAGTCCAACCGGGTCGTCCTGCTCGCCGACCCGGGCGCGGCGACCGCCGCCGCCGAGTTCATCAAGGCCGCCGGGGTCGACGCCGCGACCGTCGACGTCGTCACGGTGGACGAGTCCCCGCGTCCGCTGTACGACGTGGTCGGTGGCGACGCCTACTACATGGGCGGCCGCTGCTCCGTCGGGTTCTCGGTCGTCGGCGGCTTCGTGACCGCCGGCCACTGCGGCACGGTGGGCACCCCGACCCAGGGCTACAACAACGTCGCCCAGGGCACCTTCCAGGGCTCGTCGTTCCCCGGCGAGGACATGGGCTGGGTGGCCACCAACTCGAGCTGGAGCACGCCTCCGCTGGTCAACAACTACGCCGGCGGCACGGTCACGGTGACCGGCTCCGCCGAGGCGTCCGAGGGCTCCGCGATCTGCCGCTCCGGCTCCACCACCGGATGGCACTGCGGCACGCTCCAGGTCAAGAACTCCACCGTCAACTACCCGCAGGGCACCGTCTACGGCCTGACCCGTACCAACGTCTGCGCCGAGCCCGGCGACTCCGGCGGCTCCTGGCTGACCGGCACCGAGGCCCAGGGCGTCACCTCCGGTGGCTCCGGTAACTGCAGCTTCGGCGGCACCACCTACTACCAGCCGGTGAACCCGATCCTCAGCACCTACGGCCTGACCCTGGTCACCGGGTAACCCCCTGTCCCGTTTCCCAGCCTGCCGGTGCCGGCGCCCCTCCTCCCCGGGGCGCCGGCGCCGGCACGTCCGGCTTCGATCGGCGTCGATCGCGGGACGGGGTCGACAGCGGCCGGCGCCATAGTGGAGGATCTGTCACCACCCGGACGCCTCCCGCGCCCCGCCCCCGGCAAGGACGTCGCTATGACCGAGCGTAGTGAGGGAATCGGCCTGCTCAGGGCCCAGTCATGCGATCGCCGAGCGGAGCGAGGTGGCGCATGACCGTAGAAGGTAATTCGGTCCTGCCCCGCCTCGCCGCAGCGCTGCGGAGGGCGGCCGGCCACGAATGGACCATCGCCGCCGCCGGCAGCCTGCTGCTCGCCGCGCTGTTCACGTGGCCGACGCTGCGGGACATCACCGGCACCATCCCGCAGGACACCGGCGACCCCACCCTGCAAGCCTGGCAGATCGCCTGGGGCGGGCACGCGCTGAAGACCGACCCGACCAGCCTGTGGCACTCCAACACCTTCTATCCCGAGCTGTTCACCTACGCCTACTCCGACACCCTGCTCGGATACGCGCCGCTCGGCATGATCGGTGAGGGGCCGGTGGCCGCCGTCGCCCGCTACAACATCCTGTACGTCCTGGTGCACGCGCTCGCGTTCTTCGGGACGTACGCGCTGGGCCGCCAGCTCGGCGCGACCCGGATCGGCGCCGCGGTGGCCGGCGTCGCCTTCGCGTACGCGCCGTGGAAGCTCGCCCAGGCCGGGCACCTGCACGTGCTGTCCACCGGCGGGATCACCCTCGCCCTGGCGATGCTGGCCCGCGGCCACGGCTGGTCGCTGCGGCACGGCTACCGGCCCGAGTCGCGCCGCCCCGGCTGGGTGGTCGCCGGCTGGCTGGTGGCGGCCTGGCAGATGTCCCTCGGTTTCGGCGTCGGCCTGCCGTTCGGCTACCTCCTGGCCGCCGCCGTGCTGGTGGCCGCGGCCGGCTACGGCTGGGCCTGGTGGCGCCGTGGGCGGCCGGTCTTCGGCCGCCGGCTGCTGATCGCCGACCTGGCCGGCGGCACGGTCTTCGCCGCCGTCACCGTGTTCATGGCACTGCCTTACCTCAAGGTGGTCGAGCTGCACCCGGACAGCCGGCGGACGGTCGCGCACATCGACCAGTTCTCGCCGCCGCTGCGCGGCTTCTTCACCGCGCCGGGGGAGTCATGGCTCTGGGGCGAGCGGCACGCGGCCGCCCGGGAGACGCTGTCGTTCGCCGGGGAGATGACGCTGCTGCCCGGGGTCACCCTGATCGGCCTCGCCGTCACCGGCCTGTTCTTCTCCGTGTGGCGGCTGCGGCACCGGATCGCGCTCGGGGTCGGGGTGCTGGTCAGCGCGATCCTGGCCACCGGAAGCTCGTTCCTCGGCGACGGCGATCCCGGCTACGTCACGTTGATGAACCTGCTGCCGGGCTGGGACGCGATGCGTACGCCCGGCCGGCTGGTGCTGTGGACCACCCTGCTGCTCGGCCTCCTCGCGGCCGGCGCGGTGAGCATGGCCGGCACCGCGTCGTCCGATGTGGAGGACGACGCTGGCGGCAGGGACCGGCCGACCGGCGGGGAAGCGCCGCTGCCCGCCGTGACCGCCGCTCCGGCCGGCGGCAAGGACGCGGACGCGGCGATCGCCGCCGGAGACGGGCCGGCCGTGGCGGTCGCCGCCGGGGACGGGCCGGCCACGACGGTGCCGGCCGCCCGGGCCGGCCACGACACGGTGGTCGCCGGCGTGCCCCGGCTGCGACCGGCGGCACCGCCGGCCGCCGACGTGCCGGTGATCGAGGCCGGGCCGGGCCGGGGGATACCCGCGCCACGCCGGGCGGGCACCCTCGCCCCGGCGGTTTCCGGCGGGCCGGCGGACCACCCGGTCGTCCCGACGCCGGCCGCACGTCGGCGGCGCGACCGGATGGCTCTCGCCCTCGCCCTGGTCCCGCTCGCCCTCGTGCTGCTGGAAGGGGTCAACCGCACCCCGCATCCGCCGGCCCCGCCCGCCCCGCTCGCCCTGCGCGATGTCGCCGAACCGCTGCTGATCCTGCCGCCCGAGGGCATCGCCGAACTGCACTACATGCTCTGGTCGACCGACGGCTTCCCGCGCATCGCCAACGGCCTCGCCGCCCACGTGCCGCAGACCCAGGCGCAGACCCGGACGATGACCGTCTCCTTCCCCGACGCCGCCAGCATCGACTACCTGCGGGGACTCGGTGTGCGTACGGTCGTCGTGCTGCCCGGCTACCTGCCCGGCACCGGCTGGCAGGACATGCTGGACCGCCCGATCGACGGCCTTCCGGTCACCCGCGAGGAGGTCGACGGCGCGGTGCTCTTCCGGCTCGGGGACAGGTGACGCACCGGTCACCAAAACGTCATCCGACCGTTGCCGTCCAGTGCCGGCGCGCGGCCTCGCCGCCGGGTGCCGGCGTGATGGTATTGGCGCCGTGAGTGCCCGGGTGGACAGGCATGTGGCGATGTTCTTCGCCGGGATCGTGGCGGTGGGGATCGGTCCCGCGGTGTGGCTGGGCGGCACCCTGCTGCGCGGCAGCCCCGCGCCCCAGCCGCCGCCGGCCGTCGCCCCGTCGGCGACCGCCGGGCCGAGCCCGCAGGTGATCCCCTCGCCCACGCCGGCCGAGCTGCCCGGCCGGCCGGTCGACCCCGGTCCCGGCACCGGCTATGGCACGCCGGCGCCGACCGGCAGCCTGGTGACCATCCCGGCGGCGACCGTGCCACCACGGCCGCCGACCACCGGACCGCCGTCACCGTCGCCGTCGACCCCGCCGCCGACCACCCCACCGGCCACCACCGCACCGGCCACGCCGACCACCGAACCGGCCACGGAGACCGGCGCCTGAGCGGCCGCCCACGGCAGGCGCAGATGTTTGACAGCGTCGATATCTGTGTGTGAATGTTTGGGCGAGGCCGGTGCGGGAGCCACCAACCGGTGCGGGAGCCCAGGGCAGCTCCGCCACCTCCGCGTCCCTGCCTGCCGCAGGGCGCGCGTTCCCGTCTCCGGCACGCCGCAGGGCGCGTTCACACCCTCCGTACCCCCGCGCCCACACACCTCTCGACGTGCCGGTGGGAGAACCGTCTGCTCAGCGCACCCATGAGAGGTAGCCCTACATGCGCAGAAGTCTTGCCGGTGTGCTCGCGGCCGTGCTGGCCGCCGGCACGGTGGCGGTGGCGGCGCACGTCGTCGTCAGCACCGCGTCACCCGCACTGGCCGCCGCCTCGGAGCCGTACTCCTGGAAGAACGTCCGGATCGACGGCGGCGGCTACGTACCCGGGATCGTGTTCAATCCGACCGAGAAGAACCTGATCTACGCCCGCACCGACATCGGCGGCGCCTACCGTTGGGACCAGGCCGGCCAGTCCTGGACTCCGCTGCTCGACCACATCGGCTGGGACCGGTGGGGCTGGAACGGTGTCGTCAGCCTCGCCACCGACCCGGTGCAGACCAACCGGGTGTACGTCGCCGCCGGCATGTACACCAACAGTTGGGACCCGAACAACGGGGCGATCCTGCGGTCGACCGACAAGGGCGCGACCTGGCAGGCGACCGAACTGCCGTTCAAGCTCGGCGGCAACATGCCCGGCCGGGGCATGGGCGAGCGGCTCGCCATCGACCCCAACCGCAACAGCGTCCTCTACCTGGGCGCGCCGAACGGCAACGGCCTGTGGCGCAGCACCGACCACGGCGCCACCTGGGCCAAGGTCGCGAGCTTCCCCAACCCGGGCAACTACGCCCAGGACCCGAACGACCCGAACGGCTACCTGAACCACCGGCCGGGCGTGGTGTGGGTGACCTTCGACAAGCGCACCGGTACGGCCGGCAACACCACCCAGACCATCTACGTCGGCGTGGCCGACAAGGAGAACACCGTCTACCGCAGCACCGACGGCGGCACCACCTGGTCGCGGCTGGCCGGGCAGCCGACCGGCTTCCTGGCCCACAAGGGCGTGCTGGACACCGTCGGTGGCTACCTCTACATCGCCACCAGCGACAACGGCGGCCCGTACGAGGGTGGCAAGGGCGACGTGTGGAAGTACGCCACCGCGACCGGCACCTGGACGCAGATCAGCCCGGTGCCGTCGAGCAGCACCGACCTCTACTACGGCTACAGCGGCCTGACCATCGACCGGCAGAACCCGAACACGCTGATGGTCGCCACCCAGATCTCCTGGTGGCCGGACGCGATCATCTTCCGCAGCACCGACGGCGGCGCGACCTGGACCCGCGCCTGGGACTTCACCAGCTATCCCAACCGGAGCAAGCGATACACCATGGACATCTCCTCGGTGCCGTGGCTGAGCTGGGGCGCCAACCCGTCACCCCCGGAGGAGACGCCGAAACTCGGCTGGATGAACGACTCGGTCGAGATCGACCCGCACGACTCCAACCGCTTCATGTACGGCACCGGCGCCACCATCTACGGCTCCACCGACCTGAAGAAGTGGGACACCGGCGGCCAGATCACCATCCGGCCGATGGTCAAGGGCCTGGAGGAGACGAACGTACTCGACCTGATCAGCCCGCCGACCGGCTCGGCACCACTGATCAGCGCGCTGGGCGACCTCGGCGGCTTCCGGCACACCAACCTCGACGCGGTGCCGCCGATGCTGTTCACCCAGCCCGGTTTCACCAGCGGCACCAGCCTCGACTACGCCGAGACCAACCCGAGCGTGATGGTGCGGGCCGGCAACTTCAACGACGCCGACCGACCCAATGACAGCCACGTGGCGTTCTCCACCGACGGCGGGGCCAACTGGTTCCAGGGCAGCGAGCCGGGCGGGATCAACGAGGGCGGTACGGTCGCCGCGGCGGCCGACGGCAGCCGGTTCGTCTGGGCGCCCCAGGGCGTCGGGGTGCACTACTCGGTCGGCTTCGGCAACTCCTGGACCCAGTCGACCGGCCTGCCCACCGGATCTACTGTGGAGTCCGACCGGGTCAACCCGAACAAGTTCTACGGCTTCAGCGCCGGCAGGTTCTACGTCAGCACCAACGGCGGGGCGAGCTTCACCGCGACCGCCGCCACCGGACTGCCGGGCACCGGCAACGTGAAGTTCAAGGCGGTCGCCGGCCGCGAGGGCGACATCTGGCTCGCCGGTGAGACCGGCCTGTTCCGGTCGACGAACTCGGGCACGTCGTTCACCCGTCTGTCCAACGTGGAGGACGCGGTGAACATCGGGTTCGGCCGGGCCGCGCCCGGGCAGACGTACCCGGCGCTGTTCACCGTCGGCACCATCGACGGCGTGACCGGCGTCTACCGCTCCGACAACACCGGTGCCGCCTGGGTGCGGATCAACGACGACAAGCACCAGTACGGCAACGCGGGCGAGGCGCTGACCGGTGACCCGAGGGTCTACGGCCGGGTCTACCTGGGCACCAACGGCCGGGGCATCCTGGTCGCCGACCGGCTCGGCGGGCCCACGTCGCCGCCGCCGACCACGCCTCCGCCGACGACGCCGCCGCCCACCACGCCGCCGCCCACGACGCCCCCGCCGACCACGCCCCCGCCCACGACTCCGCCGCCGACCACGCCGCCGCCGGGCGGTGCCTGCACGGCGACGTACCAGGTGACGAACTCATGGCCGGGCGGGTTCCAGGGCGAGGTGACCGTACGCAACACCGGCACGTCGCCGCTGAGCGGATGGGTGGTCGGCTGGACGTTCCCGAACGGGCAGACCATCTCCCAGCTCTGGAGTGCCAGCCACACCCAGACCGGTTCCGCTGTCACGGTCTCCAACGCCGCCTGGAACGGCAACCTCGCGGCCGGGGCGTCGACGACGTTCGGCTTCACCGCCAGCTGGACCGGCACCAACGGGGTGCCGGCGCCGATCACCTGCGCCCGGGGCTGACCGGCTGAGCAGCGTACGCGGGGTCGGCCCGCGTACGCTGCTCCACCCGCCACGGCGGCCCGTCGCGGCCGGCGCCGGGGTGACCGTCCGGGCGGCGGTGTGGGGTTCAGGCGACCCCGCGTGATCCGGATCGTCTCCGCGCTCTTCGGATCGACTCTCCGCGATGGTCGACCTACATTCCGTTGCAGTGTGGTTGCCGACGGTTCCGTGCGGGCCGTCCGCCAATCACACCGGGCAGTGGAATGAACGCGCCGGCCCGTTCGAGCGGGACGGCTTGCCCACGCCACGGCCCTGCCCGCCCCGCCCGACGCTGGGTGGTGCCGGTGCCGCAGAAAGGCGGGGGTGGCATGGAGGGCCAGGCGGAGCTGGAACGTGATCTGACGCGGGCGGCCGACGCGTTGCGGGACGCACTCACCTTCCTGGTCCGATACGACCAGCTCGTGGCGCTGTCGCGCGGCGAGCCGGACGGGACCGGCGGGTCGGTGCTCGCCGACCGGGTCCACGAGGGACTGGCGGCGGCCAACCGGGCGCTGGCCGGGCTGCGCGCCGGACGGTGGCCGACCGCGTGCCGCCCGGACGCCGCGTACCCGGACCGGCTCGACGCGCGGGCCCCGGGGGCAGCCGCGCAACCCGGTGACCCGGGGGTGGGCACGCCGTCCGGCGAGGCCGGACCCGGGTCGCCGCCGCCTCGGATCGGTCACGAACCGGGGGAGTGACCGCTGCCCATTCGCAGCGTCGTCGACGGGGGTACGTCGTACTTCGCCCGGTAGGCCGCCGCGAACCGGCCCAGGTGCCCCCAGCCCCAGCGGTGTGCCACGTCCGCCACCGTGGTCTCGCCGGGCCCGGCGCGCCGCAGGTCCTCGTGGGCCTGGGCCAGCCGGACGCTCTGGAGGTAGGCCATCGGCGACTGGCCGAGGTGCCTGCGGAACCCCTCCTGGAGGCTGCGGACGCTCGCCCCGGCGATCTCCGCGAGTTCGCCGCAGGTGAACCCGTGGGCGGGGTTGGCGTCGATCGCCTCCATCGCCCGCTTGACCGTACGGGGCCGGCTGGGCGGCGCCGGCTGGTCCAGTTCGTCGCGGTACCGGTGTTCGGTGGCGAGCAACAACCCCCTGATCAGGCTCTGTGTGAACTGTCCGGCGATCAGCGGATGACCGACCACGCTGCCGCCGTTGTGGAACTCGTCGCGGACCAGGATCGCCAGCCGGGCCCAGCTCTGCCCGGCTCCGGTGGCCAGGTCGATGTGGTTGCCCATGTTCAGCGACCCGCGGAGCGGGCGGTCGAGCAGCGCGGCCAGTTGCGCCTCCACGGCCGACCGGTCGATCTTCACCGCGAGCAGCCGGCCGTTGTTGTCCCACGAATGGATGCGGGTGGACCCTTCCGGCCGGTAGACGCAGGCCCGCCGGGGATGGGCGATGAAGCGCTTGCCGCGGTGCTCGTTGTCGAACCGCCCGGACAGCGGCATGTTGACGTGGTACGCGTGCAGGTCGCCGGCCACGATCGTGGTTTCGGCGCTGTACCGCAGCTCGCCCACGGTGATCGGACCGAGTCGCATGACGTCGACCGAGGCCGCGAACTCCGCGCCCCGGGGAGCGGTGACCCGGACCGGGTAGTAGAACTCGTCGCAGAGCTCGCGGAACCGGTCCAGTCTGGTTGTGGCGAAAGACAACCGGTCACCCCAACCGGTCGCATTCATATCTGTTGCTATTTGCATACTCTGAGTATTGCCTAGGGGGCGGTGCGGCCGATCGGGCCAGCTTCGGAGAGTCGACGGCCTACGAATCGGCGGGCTGATGCCCGGGTTGCGGCGGGGCGGTCCGCAGGCTGCGGAGCAGTTCGCGCATCGCGGCGAGCGACGCGCGGGCCTCGGCCGCCACCTCGTCGAGCCGGTTGGCCTCGGCGGCGGCCAGGACCCCCTGCGCGTGTTCGAGCACAGCCGCCCGCAGGCCGGCGGAGATCCGTGCCCGCTCGGCCCGCGACGCCGCCACCGCCCGCGCGGTCACCTCGGCGACCGCGTCCCGCTCCTGGGCCACGGTGCGGTCCCGCCGGACCCGTACCGTGAAACCCGCCGCCCACGCCGCACCCAGCACCGGAAGCAGCAGCATCGCGAGCGTGGCCGCCATGGTCGCCCCCGTCGCCAGCGTCGCCGGAGCACCCCCCAGCCGCCCGTCGGCGGCGGCGGTCGCCACCAGCGCGGTGCCGAAGCCCACCGCGGCCGCCGGCACCGCCAGGCAGGTCGCCCACCTCGGCCACCCGTACGCCGCCACCGAGTAGACCGCCGCCAGCTCCGCACCCACGGTCGCCACCAGCAGCCACACCGCGTCACCCGGCAGCCGGGCGTAGAGCGCCGCCGCCGGCCACAACACCGCCGAACCGACGACCGCCAGCAGGACCAGCCAGGGCCGGTCCCGGCGCCAGAGCAGCGGTACGGCATGCAGGACCATCAACAGCGCCAGCAGCACCGTCGTCGCCGGCGCCAGCACCGGCGGCCCCTCCCAACCCGCCAGCAGCCCACCGGCCAGCGGCACGACGGTGGCCAGCGCGACCACGCCGTCCATCGCGCGGGGCCCCCGCCACCAGCCGGCCGGCGTCGACCCGGCCCCGGGTGGCGGCGTGCCGGCGGCGGCGCCGTCGAACGGCAGCACCGCCCGGACCCGCCAGCCGTCACCCCGGGCACCCGCCTCGCAGGTACCGCCGAGCGCGGCGGCCCGCTCCCGCATCCCGACGATCCCGCGCCCCGAACCCAACCCACCCGCGCTCGGCCGCATCGTGCCGCCCTCGTCATCGACGACCAGCACGAGCGCGTCGTCGGCCAGCGTCAGGCAGACCCGTACGGCGCCGCCCGGGGCATGCCGCAGCGTGTTCGTCAACGCCTCCCGGGCGATCCCGTACGCCGCCTCGCCCACCGCCGGCCCGACGTCGACCGGATCGGCCTCCAGGGTCACCGGCTGGCCCAGCCGCCGGAAGCCGTCGGCCAGCTCACCGAGCCGCTCGTCCAACCCGCCCGGCCCCGCCTCGTCGGTCGTACGCATGACCGCCACCAGCCGGTGCAGCGCCGCCAACGTCTCCCGGGCCGTACGCGCCGAGAACTCCAGCGCCTCGGCCGCCAGCTCCGGCCGGCGGTCGGCCAGCCGCTCGGCGGCGGTCACCGTCACCACGATCGACGTCAGATGGTGCGCGCTCACGTCGTGGAGTTCGCGGGCCAGCCGCTCCCGCTCCAGGCCGGCCGCCCGCCGCTGCTCGGCCTCGGCCCAGGCCAGCAGCTCGGCCGCGTCCGCCCGGGCCGCGTACCACCGCCGGCGGCCCCGCCCGAGACCGACGGCGAGCAGATAGAGGGTGAGACTGAAGAGCAGGCCGCCGACGTACCCGCGGCCGGTGTCGTACAGCCCGGCGGTGAGCGCCGCCTCCATGACGACGACGGCGGCGGTCGCGACGAGCGCCACCCGGGCCGACCGCCGGGCGGCGACCGTGTAGAGCGCGACCATCTCGGCGATGGCCAGGCCGACCAGCGCCTCGGGCGAGGTGGCGAGGTAGCCGAGCTTCGCCACCATCGACACGATGGCCAGCACCGTGACCGGCGCCCGGTGCCGCCAGCCGAGCGCGACGGCGACGAACGCGGTCGCGACCAGGCCGGCCGCGACCGACACCCGGTCCGGCCGGTGGCCGGCGAGCAGGGCCGCACCGGGCCAGACCACCAACTGCGCCGCCACCAGCAGCAGGGGGGTGAGCCAGCTCCGCGAGACCCTCATGACGGGTACGACGATAGAAAAGGCGCGCGACCCGGGGTGGCCGAGTGCGGCTGGTCGTGTCCTCGGTCGCAGTACGCGCCGGTCGGTTCCGGGCTGTCGGGCGGTGCCCGTACCGGGGATGCTTGCGGGGTGACCATGCCCCCGCCTGGAATCGCCTACCACCGGCTGGCCCGCACCGCCCGGCACCGCTGGTGGCGTCCCGTACTCGGCACGCTGCTCGTGCTCGGCGGCCTGCTGGCGCTCAACTGCCTGCTGTTCGCCGTCGCCGAGGCGGTCAGCCTGCTCACCGACGCGCCCCGCGACGCCGACGGCTGGTACGACTTCGGCCCGATCCCCGACACCGCGCTGCTGGTGCTCAGCATCGCCGTCGCACTGCCGGTGGTGTACTTCGCCGCGTGGGCGGTGCAGCGCCGCCGCCCGGGAACGGTGTCGTCGGTCACCGGACGGCTGCGCTGGCGCTGGCTCGGCGTGTGCGTGCTGGTCGCCGTACCGGCGGTCGGTGCCCTGCTGCTCGGCGCCTCGGCCCTGGCCGCGGCGACCGGCGCCGGCGACGACTTCGAGCTGACCCTCGGCGGCTGGGTGGGGTGGCCGGTCTTCCTGGCCGGAATGGCGATGGTGCTGCTCCTGGTGCCGTTCCAGGCGGCGGCCGAGGAGTACGTCTTCCGCGGCTGGCTGATCCAGGCGATCGGCGCGTTCCTGCGCAACCCGTGGCCGGCGATCGGGGTGCAGGCGGTGCTCTTCGCCGCCGCCCACGGCTGGGGCACCACGTGGGGGTTCGCGAGCCTGACGGTCATGGGAGTGGTGACCGGCTGGCTGACCGTACGCACCGGCGGCCTGGAGGCCGCGGTCGCTCTGCACGTGGTCAACAACGTGGTCGCGTTCGGGTTCTCGGCCGCGACCGGAACCCTGGAGGCCGACGAGACGCTGGCCGACGCGCCGTGGCAGCTCGCCGTCGTCGACTCGGTGGTCAGTGTCGGGTTCGCGCTGGTGGTGCTGTGGCTCGCCGGCCGGCGAGGGCTCGTGACGCTGGCCTCGCCGGCCCTGCTGGCCGTCCCCGTGCCCGCCGGCGCACCGCCCGTTCCGGCCTTCGGGCCCGGGTATCCACCGGCGTCCGGGCCGGGGTACCCGCCGGCGGGCGGTGGGTATCCGCCGGCGTTCGGGCCGGGCTATCCGCCGGCGGGCGGAGGGTATCCGCCGGCCTCCGGAGCCGGGTATCCGCCGGCTGCCGGGGGTGGGTATCCGCCGGTGCCGGGGCAGCCGTACCCCTGGCCGGCCGGGCAGCAGGGTGCCCCGGTGGGGCCGCCGCCACTGCCCGGTCAGCACTATCCGTGGCCGGTGCAGGGGTCGGGCTGGCCGCCGGGGCCGGGCTGGCCACCACCCGGATCGGTTCCGTCCGGACCGATGCCGCGCGGCTCCGTGCTGTCCGGTCCCGTGCTGTCCGGTCCGGTGTCACCGGATCCGATGCCACCCGGTCCGGTGTCACCGGCGCCAATGCCACCCGGTCCGGTGCCGCCGGTCGACGGGCCGGCGCCGGGCGCGCCGCGCCGGCCGGCGGAGGCCGGGAACGCCGACGCCGGACCCGATCTGCCGGTCGGTCACTGAGCGGACAGGATCGTGGCCGGGCTCGGCCGCCGAGCGGGGCCGCCTACCTGGTGGGTACGCCGCCGGCCGGTCGGCGTCTTACTTGGCGGGTACGCCGCCCGGCCGGTCGGCGTCGACGAACTCGATCCGCTCGTCGTGGTCGTCGCGGGAACGGGCGACGGCCGCCCGGGCGGCGGTGCCGACGGCCCAGCCGAGCGCGGCACCGACCACACCAGCGCCGATGATCCAGGCCCACGGCAGCGACGAGGTCGTACGCCGGCCGGCGAGGGCGTCGAACGCCGCACCGGCCCGGTGCCACGCCTCGTCGGCCATGGTGGCGACCCGGTCGCCGGCCTCGTCGGCGAAGTGGGCAGTGCCGCGGCCGGCCGAGCGCGCCGTGTCGCCGGCGCTGTCGAGGACCGAGCTGAGGTGCTGCCACGCCTGGTCGGCGATCCGTTCGGGCTTGCTGCGGCGATCCAGAAGGTTGGTTCCGAACATCGTGCTACCTCCTCGGGTGCCGAACGAAGTAGCCACTTCGGACAGAGGCGTCAGTTCGGCGCGGTTTCGTGACTCGGAGGTGCCCGCCCGCGTACGGCGGCAAACCCGCGCCGGGCGGGTCGTCTGGTGGGTGTTTCAGCCGGTACGGGCGGGATGCCCGGAGCGGGAGGTCGGGTCAGCGGATCGAGACGACCGCCGGGCGGGCGGCGAAGTCATCGTCGTCGTCGTCATCGTCGTCGTCCCCGGCGGGACCGAAACCACAGGCCAGTACCAGGGCCAGCAGCGCACCCACACCGGCGAGACCGAGCAGCTTCTTCAACATCGTGTCCTCCATCGTCGGTGGACCGTCGGGGCCGATGCTAGTGCGGGCGGGCAACCGACCCACCCGGTCCGACCCGGTACGGACGCCGCCATTCCTTACCCCGTCAACCGGACGTCGTACCCAGGGCAGGTCAGGGCGCGCGATCGGGTGGTCGGGGGACGGGCGACCGGCCGGCGGACACCGGGGGAGCGGGGTGTGCCTGGTGGGACAGGTCACCCCGGGCGACACCGCCGGGGTGGTGCCGTGGCCGGCACCTCTAAGGTTCCAAAGTCCGTGGACGGGCACCCGCACGACGGGGCCGGCGGGCTTTCGGCGCGGTGTCCGTGCGGGTCTGACCGGCCCCGCGGACGCCGTTCGCCCCGTCAGTCGGTCAGTGCCGGGTGGCCGGGCCGGTGTAGGAGCAGATCTCGATCAGGTTGCCGTCGGGATCGCGCAGGTAGACCGAGACCATCGGGCCGACGGCGCCGGTGCGCTCGACCGGGCCCTCCTCGACCGGTACCCGACAGGCGGCGAGGTGGGCCAGGACGTCGGCGAGCGGTCCGCGACTGACCAGGCACAGGTCCGCGGAGCCCGGAGTCGGGCGGTGGGCGGCCGGTGTCGCCTCCCGGCCGGCCTGATGCAGGTTGATCTTCTGGTTGCCGAACTCGAGTGCCCGCCGGCCGGAACCGGAGGTGACCGGGCGCAGGCCGAGGACCCGGCGGTAGAAGCCGACCGTACGGTCGATGTCCGCGACGGTCAGGACGAGGTGGTCGACCCGCTCGATCTCGATCACCGGCTGCTCCTCCCCTCTTGCGCATCCTCGCCGCCCGGCGTGCCGGCCGCTGGCGGATTGCCCGACCGGGGGTTGGGCGGCGGGACCGACCTGGCCGCCGCCCGGGCGGGTCGATCGGCCGACCGGTTAGTGTGGGGTGCGCAAGGGCCGGTTTGAGAGAACCAATCACGGGGAAATATGTCGCCGCCTGTCCTGGTATGGGCAGATTCTGCGCCGGGGTAGTTCCGGGGAAACCCAGGGACCCCGGGGGTAGCGGCTGCAACGGGGGAGGAATACTCTCGGTCGCGGCCTGCGTACTGACGAGGCACCCGGTTGCGGGTGAGTGGAGGTGATCGCGTGAGCCTGTCGATCGTCACGTCGACGCTGCCCGGTGGAGTGGTGGAGATCGCTCCAAACGGGGAGATCGATGTCGACTCGGCGTACGAGGTCCGGGAAGCCGTCGCCTCGGTGCTCGCCAAGAGCCGACCGACCCGGATCCAGCTCAACATGCGCGAGGTCAAGTTCATCGACTCGGTCGGCATCAGCGCCATGGTGGCCGGCTTCCAGACCGCCGAGGTCAGCGGCGTCAAACTCGTGGTGACCGAGCCCAGCCGCTTCGTGCACCGGCAGCTCTGGGTCACCGGCCTTCTCGGGCTCTTCGGCGCCCCCGAGCCCTACTTCGCCGGCGCGGCCCAGACCCAGCTACCGACCGGCTGACCCGCCCGCGATCAGCATCTGATCCGCCGGGCGGTTCCTACCTGATCCGCCGGGCGGTTCCTGCCCGGTTCGCCGGGCGGTTCCCTACCCGATCCGCCGGGATGATCCTCACCCGATCCGCCCCGGCGGATCGGTGCGCCCGGCGCGGCCCGGCGCCCTTGTCCCGCCCGGCGCGGTGCGAAATAGTCCCTCCGTGACATGGCTACGGATGGGCACCGCTCTCGTCCGACGCTATGTCCTGCTCGGCCCGATCGGCCGCGGTGGTGTGTCAATGGTCTACCAGGCCGTCGACGCGCACTCGGCGGAGAACAGGGCGGTCAAGGTGCTCGCCCCCGCGATGGCCGACAGTCCGCGCGCCCGTGGCAACGTACGGCGGGAGGCGATGATCACCGATCGGCTGCGCCACCCCAGCGTCCCCCGCGTCTACGACTACGGCGACGCACCGCTGCCCGACGGCACCCTCCTGCCCTACGTGGTGCTGGAACTCCTCAACGGCATCCCGCTCGCCGTCCGGCTGGCCGGCGGACCGCTGCCCTGGCGGGAAGCGGTACGGATCGCGGCGACCGTGGCCGACGTGCTCGCCGTCGCGCACCGCCGCGGCGTCGTCCACGGCGACGTACGGCCGGACAACGTCATGGTGACCCGGGCCGGGATAAAGATCATCGACTTCGGGCTGGCCACCTCGCTCGACACCCCGGTGCCTTCCGGGCCCGGCGTCGCCCGGCCGGCCGACGACGTCTACGCCCTTGGCGTGCTGCTCTACGAGATGGTGACCGGCCGTTCGCCGTACCCGGGGGTGCGCCCCGGCGGGATGCCGGCCGCCGTACGGCTGCCGGCGCTCGCCCCCGCGCCGGTACTCGCCGTACCCGGGCTGCCGTCCGCGATCGCGGACCTGTGCCGCGCGTGCATGGCGAAGCGGGCCACCGATCGCCCGGACAGCGCCGCCGTCGCCCTGGCCCTGTGCTCCATACCGGACGGTGGCCGGGCGCCCGCCCCGGCCGGCCGTTGGCACGTGCCACTGGCCGGTGTCTGACCGCCACCGGTTCCGCCGCCCCGGCGCCGGTTCTGCCGTGCCGCCACCGGTTCTGCCGTCCCGGCGCCGGTTCTGCCGCCCCGGCGTCATCCGCTGTCCCGGCGTCATCCGTTGGCCCGCGACAGCCGTTGGCCGCGTCAGCCGTTGGCTGCCCGCCGGCTGGCCAGGATCGCGAGGACCTCCCGGCGTACGGCGTCGGCCTCCTGCCGCAGCCGCCGGTGGGAGAACCGCACCACGAGGATGCCCACGGTGGCGAGCAGCGCGTCGCGGCGCAGGTCGATCTCACGCTGCCGGGGATCGCCGTGGCTCGCGGCCCCGTCGAGTTCGATGTCGAGCAGTTCCCGTTCGGCGTACACGTCGAGATAGACGGTGCGTCCACCGAGCCGGATCGGCGCCTGCCGCCGGAACCGTGGCATTCCCGGCCCCGTGAAGACATGGTCGTGCCCCCAGATCTCCAGCGCGCTGCGGCAGCCGGCGGCCAGCCGGTCGAGCAGCGTACGAAGCTCGGCGCGGCCGGCGAGCCTCGGCGCTGCGGCCAGCACGTCGGCGATCCGGCCCGGGGTCGTGCGCCGGTCGTTGACCGCGCGGATCACCGGTGCCGCCCGATCGACCGCCGGCAGCAGCGGCCAGGCGTCGACCAGCGTCTGCTCGAGCCGGGTGACCGGCACGCCCCGCCGGTTCAGCACCACCAGGTTCTGGCGTTGGTGGACCACCACATGGGGGCGGCTGCGGATGCCGGCTCCCGCCGGAACACTGAGATGCATCGCCTCGCCGGTCGCCTGTTGCCGGAGCCCCCACACGTCGAGTGCGGTCGTGTGACTGAGCGCTCCTCGGCCGGCAAGGTAGGCGGCCGCCACGCGGCGGGCCAGATCACGGTCGAGGTGTGCCAGCAGACCCTTTCTGTTCCCGACCGGACCGGGCAGGAGCGCCGCGTCCAGGTAGACGCCCGGGAGTACCCGGCGCAGGTGACCGGCCCGGCAGGCGCCGTCCAGGCTCCAGACCGGAACGACCTGGCTGGCTTGGGCGCGGCTGACCAGGCCACCACACCGGTCCACGAAGAGCCGGAGTTCAGGATGCACTCGATCGACGGTGCCACGATCGAGGGAGCCGGAGACAGCGGAATCATGCGCCTGTGGACAGGGGCTGGCCTGCCTGTGGACGACGGCGCCGAATGCACTCGATCATCAGTCGTCGACCTGTGCGACACGCCGCCGGGCTGCCGGGAAACGACTGATGATCACGGCGCGTGGAGCGGCGCGTGGAGCGGCGCGCCGGGCGGCGTGCTGGGCGGGGGTGTGGAGTGGACTGGCGCTGGGCGGGTGGCCCGGAGGCGGCGGAGCATCCGGGCGTCCTCGAAGCCGACCGCGCGGGCCGCCGCCTCGGCCGTCGCGCCGTGCCCGATCAGGTGCTCGGCCCGTTCCAGCCGGAGCAGGTGCTGGTAGCGCAGCGGGGTCAACCCGGTCGCGGCCGTGAACCGCCTGGTCAGGGTGCGTTCGCTGACCTTGCAACTCGCGGCCAGGGCGGCCAGCGGCAGCCGTTGCGTGAACCGCGCGTCGATCAGGTCCTGCGCCCGGTGCACCACGTCGCTGAGATGCCCGCGGTGCCGCAGCATCGTGCTGGCCTGCTGCTCGTCGCCGTTGCGGCGGGCGTAGACCACCATCGACCGGGCGACCCGGGCGGCGGCCGCGGGGCCGTGCCGGGCGGCGACGAGGTGGAGTGCCAGGTCGATTCCGCTGGCGATGCCGGCCGAGGTCACCACCCGGTCGTCGACGACGTACAGCACGTCGCGGACGACCCTGGCCCGGGGATGGCACCGGGCCAGCTCGTCCTGGAGGTCGTGGTGGGTGGTGCAGCGTCGCCCGTCGAGCAGACCGGCCCGGCCGAGCAGGGCGGCGCCGGCACAGACACTCGCCACGGTGCCGCCGGCCGCGTGGTGATCGGTCAGTCGCCGGATCGTCGTCGGGCCGACGTGTCCGTGGCGGTGCAGGGTGGGCGCCCGCCAGCCGGGTACGACGACGAGGTCCGTCGGGTCCAGGTCGGGCCAGACCGTGCCGGCCCGCACCGGCAACCCCTGTGCGGTGGGTACGTCCTCCTGCTCCGCGACGTAGCTCAGCCGGTAGTCGTAGCCGAGCTGGGCGGCGGTGGAGAAGACCTGGGCCGGACCGGCGAGGTCGAGCAGGTGCAGCCGGGGCAGCAGCAGGAAGACGACCCGGGACACGATCCGGTCAGCCGCCCGTCGGTGCGCCGGTCAGTTCGGCGACGGTGCGGATGGTGGCGAACCGGCCGGCGAGCGCGTACTCCGTACGGGCGACGATGTCCCGCGGGTGCAGGGTGCGCGGGTCGGCGAGCAGTTCGGTGACCGACAGGTCGGCCGGCGCGTCCCGGTGCGGGATCGGGTTGGTCGCGGTCGCGTCGGTGACGAAGGTGACGTCGAAGCCGAGGTCGGAGCCGACCCGCGCGGTCGTCTCGCAGCACTGCTCGGTACGGATGCCGGCGATCGTCAGGGCGCGGACGCCCCGGGTGGTGAGCAGTCGCTGGAGCCCGGTGGTGGTGAACGCGTTGTGCGAGGTCTTGGTGATCAGTGGTTCGCCGTCGCGGGGGACCAGGCCGTCCATCAGCCGGACGTGGCCGCTGGCCGGATCGAAGACCGTGCCGCTGCCCGGCTCGCTGTGCAGGACCCAGACGACCAGGTCACCGGCGGCGCGGGTGGCGGCCACCAGGCGGTCGACCTGCTCGACGATCGCCGGGTTCGAGATCGTCGACCACAGCGGCCGCCGGCGGAAGGACTCCTGTACGTCGATCACGACGAGTGCGTTTCCCATGCGGTGAGCCTCGCCCCCGATCGACCTGCCCGGAAGACACCATCATGCCGCGCACCGGACGGATCCGGTCAGCCGGCACGACGACGGCGGGAGGCCCTGGCCAGGGCCTCCCGCCGTACTTCAGGTGCGGGTCAGGACAGCGCGAACGGCACGGTCACCGTGGACTGCCCGCCCTGGGCGGCCGTCGCGTCGACGCGCACGGTGGTCGGCGCACTGCCGATCGCGTTCCACAACTCCAGCCGTACGCAGCCGTTGTTCATCGCGGCGAACGATCCCGACGACGAGCGCAGCCCGGCCGCCTGGGTGTACGTCTCGGTGCCGGCGATCGGGTCGGTGGCGAAGTAGTGGTAGGTCTCCACGCGGCTGTAGTTGCCGGTGCCGGTGAAGTCGTACGACACCCGGGCCTGGACCCCGGCGCCGACCGCGGTCCCCGCGTCGACGTGCAGCGCGAACTGCGTCGACCCGCTGTGCGAGCCACGAAGCCCGCAGATGCGGTGGGTGACCTGGTTGTTCGGGGTGCCGTCCCAGTTGCCGTTGGCGGCCGGCAGCGTGACCGTGGTGGCCCCGCCGCCCGCGCTGGTCGACAGCGCTCCGGCGGAGCGTACGAACAGCTTGTTGGAGCCGACCGGTGGCGGCGTGGTCGGTGGCGGCGTGGTCGGTGGCGGCGTCGTCGGCGGGGGAGTGGTCGGCGGGTTGGTCGGGTTGACGCCGCCGCCCGCGTTACCGCCGCTCCAGGTGAACGCCCCGGTGGTCGCGGTCTTGCCGGCGGCGACGGTCAGGGTGCGGCCGTCGGAGAAGGTGACCGTGATCGGGTTGCGGGTGATGTTCGACGCCACGTAGGTGCGGGCACCGTTCTTGTTGAACACCGCGTAGAGCGGGTGGTTGGCGGTGACCGTGGTGTCGACGTTGCCGAGCGCGGCGAGGTTGCGGATCCAGTGGAACGTGTGGGCCCGGCTCTCGCCCTCCTCGACCGGATAGTTCGGGTTTGCCCGGAAGCTGGACAGGGCGGCGTCGCCGTTGCCGAGGGCGCGGAACGACCACAGGATGTCCTGCCAGACGGTCGGCTGGCCGCCGTTGTTGCGTACCAGCTCGTCCCAGTTGGTGCCGATGTAGGCCGGGCGGTAGCCCATGTAGAGCGAGCCGCCGGTGATCGGCAGCATGTTGATGCCCTGGATCATCTCCGGCTCGGCGCTGAACCAGGTGGCGTACGCGCCGCCGTCGCCCCACACCATGCCGACCGTGGAGTGACCGAACGCGGCCGGGAAGTTCTGGTTGGCCGAGTCGAACCAGTACTCCTGGATCGCCTGCGCCTGCGTCGTGTAGATGTGCAGGCCGGCGTCGCGGATGGTGTTGTTGCCGGTGGCGATACCCCACTGGATGAGGGCGTTGGCGAAGTTCATGCCCTCCGACGACGACTCCTGGTTGTTGCCGGCGAAGAACGCCCCGTGGCCGGAGGCCCAGTCGTGGCCGGCGTAGATGTCGAAGTCGCGCAGGAACGGGAACATCGAATCGTTGCGGTCGGGGTTGTTGGCGTCGCGGATCAGCAGGTTGACCATGCCGCCGTACTGGCTCTGGCTGGCCCAGTTCGGGTCGAACTTGGCCAGGGTCGCCGCGGCGGCGATGTAGTAGCCGTAGTGGAAGTGGTGGTCGTTGAGTTCGGTGTCCGAGCCGTACGAGCCGGGGAAGCCGACCAGCGTGCCCCACGCCTGGTTGTAGGCGAAGAGCCGCTGCGTCTTGCCGGTGGAGGCGGTGAACCAGTCGTTGAGCCGGGTCCGGATCGCCGACAGCAGGTGGTCGCGCTGGGCGGTCCGGCCGAGCTGGTCGGCGATCTCGACGCCGCGGGCGGCGCGGCCGAGGGCCTTGCCGGTCCAGTAGGTGTCGTTGCCGAAGCCGGCGAACGGGTCGCCGGACGCGAGCTGGTCGAGATAGCCGCCGAGGGTGGCCAGGTCGGCGCCGCTGCTGGTGGCGACGGCGGGCAGCTCCGGCAGCACGCCGTGGTACTTGATCGCGGTGGTGAACGACGACGCGCCGACCATGTTGCGCATCGGGCCGCGCGGCGAGACGTACGTCTGGGCGATCGTCGAGCCACCCGACAGGTTCTTCCACTGGTGCGGGTACAGCGAGATCACCGTGCCGCCGCCGGAGCCCTCCCGGGCGGTGGTGGTGAACGTGTACGTCGCGTTCACGGTGCTGGTCGCCTGGTTGAAGTTCCACGCGACGCGGGTGCCGGTGACGTGCCGGTGCGCGTACGTCGCGTACGTGTTGGCGAGGTTCGTGCGGTCGGTCGCCGACGTCGACGGGGTGGTCGGCAGCAGCGCGACCGAGAAGTAGCCGCGACCGGCGAGGTTGGACCGGATCGTGGTGCCACTGACCGTCCAGGTCGAACCGGTCGGGCCGTACGCGACGTAGTCGTGGCCGCGCATCGAGAAGCCGACCCGGTTGCCGCTGTTGGACCAGACGGTGGGGGTGCCGGGGAAGCTGAGCTGGGCGTCGCCGCCGGTGACCTGGGCGTAGACGAACGGCAGGCCGTGACCGATGGTCGCCTTGAGCGTGCGGGCACCGTCCGACCAGTACGGCGTGACGGTCCAGTCGGTCCAGCCGTCGACCTTGGTGTCGGGGGAGTTCAGGCCGGCGACGCCGAGGGTGAACTCGCGGGTGTACGGGTAGTGGTACTCGCCGACGCCGGTCGCGCTGCCGGAGATCGCCGCCTCGGTGGTGTAGGAGACGCCGAGCCCGCCGGATTCCGGCTGGAACGACATCGGGTGGGCGTGCAGCGGCCCGGAGTGCTGACAGCTACCGATCTGCTGCTTGAACAGCAGCGACGACCACCAGTCGTTGGTCGGTACGGCACCGGCGGGAGCGTTGGCGGTGACGTACTGCCGCGGGTTGTTGGAGATGTTGCCGCAGGCGACCGGGGCGGGAGCACCGGCCGGGCGGCTGGTGGCGTAGCTGCCGGCGCCGATCGTGGCGGCGTCGGCGCTGCGCAGCATGGTGAACGACAGGCCGGTGGCGGCCAGCGTGACGGTGAGGGCGGCGGCGATGCCGCGCCATCGGGCGGCGGGACGGCCGGCCCGGGCACGCACGCCGCGGCGGTGGCCGCCGCCGGGCGTGTCGTGACGGACGGTCGGGCTCATGGTGCCTCCGGAGGTGGGACGCAACGGGGATCGAATTTCGAACGCATTAACTGACCGTTGCATGGAGGTGACCAGAGGGCAGGGTCGTCTGTCAATGTCCAGGGGTCATGTTTAACGGATTTCTAAGCCGGACTTGGGGCTCGGTTGACAGCATCGGCCGGAGCGGATATAACTCTGCTCAGAGAGCGCTCTCACAAACCCTCCGAGCGCTGCTGACCAGAGGACTCCGGGTGGTCGACGGGGTTCATGAAGGTTTGTGTAAGAGCGCTCTCTGCAACGGTGGTCGTACGTCGCGTCACGCCCTGGAAAGGAAAGCCGGCGGCCCGGGTCGAGCTTTGTCCGGGGGGATCGTTAATTGTTAACGCATCGCCATTGCCCGCGAACTGAAAAGCCGCCGGTCAGGCCGGCGGGCCGAACGCCGTCGCGACGCGTACGGCGACGTCGCGGACCCCGGTGAACCGTCGGGCCTGCGCCATCCGGCCCATCAGCCGGGCGGTCCGGGCCAGCCGCTGCGTCGGCCGGCGCCGCTCCCGGTCGTACGCCGCCAGGGCGGCCCGCACGTCGTCGGTCCCGGCCAGCCGGTCGGCGATCGTCACCCCGTCGATGAGCGCCTCGCAGGCCCCGCGCCCGAGGTCCGGGGTCATCGCATGGGCCGCGTCACCGATCAGCGCCACCGTGCCGTCGACGTACGTCCGCAGTGGACGGTCGAGGTCGTAGAGGTCGTGGCGGAGCATCTCGTCCGGCGAGACGGTGTCGAGGACCCGCCGTACCCCCTCGTGCCACCCGGCGAACGTGGTCCGCAGCGCCGCCAGATCCCCCTCCGGAAAGCGGGTGCCCTCCGGGGTGAGCAGCGTCGCATACCAGTTGGTCCGGCCGTCCTCGCGCGGCGTGGTGCCGAACCGCCGGCCCGGCCCCCACGTCTCGGTCAGCGCCTCGACCGTCCCGTCGACCGTGCCGCGCCAGGCGGTCGCGCCCACGTAGCGCGGGCGGCTCGCCGGCCCGAACAGCGTGGTACGCGTCTGGCTGAAGATGCCGTCGGCGACCACGACCACGTCGTGGGTGGCGCGCAGCGTCGCCAGGTCCCGTCGCCCGTTCCCGTTCGTCACCGCGGTGCCCAGCTCGACGATTCCGGCCGGCAGCGCGTCGGTGAGCAGGCCGACCAGGGCCGGGCGGGAGATCAGGTGGACGGTGTCGCCACTGCGCCGGACCATGGCGGCCGTGTCGATGTGGCCGATCGTGCTGCCGTCCGGCCGCCGCAGCGACCCGCCGCGCTGTGGGGCGCCGATCTCGCGTACCCGGGACCCGAGCCCCAGGGCGTCCAGCGCACGCAGGGCCTGCGGCCACATGCCGAGCGCGGTGCCGGCCGGGTCCCGGTGCGGCGAGCGCTCGAAGACCCGTACGGCCCACCCGGCGCGGTGCAGCCGGATCGCCGTGGCGAGGCCGCCGATGCCGCCGCCGATGATCGCTGCCGACCGTGTCGTGCCATCCCGCTCGCTCATGTCGCCACCGTACTACGGATGTAGTTGCTGGTACTACGGGTGTAGTTGTTAGGGTGAGCACATGCCGAGCAGGCAGGACCAACTACTGGATGCCGCGATCGAGGTGCTGGGCACCGGCGGCCCACGCAACCTCACCCACCGGGCCGTCGATTCCCGGGCCGGACTCCCCGCCGGCTCCGCCTCCAACCACTTCCGCACCCGCGAGGCGCTGCTCTCCGGCATCGTCACCCGGCTGGTCGAACTCGACCGCGTCGACTGGCAGGGGCTCGCCGCCACGGTCCGCCCACGCGACGCCGACGAGTTGGCCGGCGCCCTGGCCGACTTCGTCCGGTACGCCACCGGGCCCGGCCGGCACCGCACCCTCGCCCGCTACGCGCTCGGCCTCGAGGCCGCCGTACGCCCGGCGCTCCAGGCCGAACTGCGGCGCGGCCAGGAGGTGATCGTCGGATGGGGCGTGGTGTGGCTGCGCGACCTCGGCTCGACCGACCCGGCGCGGGACACCCGACTGGTCATGGACCACCTGGACGGCACCATGCTGCACCAACTGTCGATGCCGGTCGCCGACTTCGACCCCCGCCCCGGCATCCGGGCCGTGCTCGCCGGCGTACTCGGTCGTTGACGACGATGGCCGGGCGCCGGGTCCGGCGCTGACGACGATGGCCGGGCGCCCCTCGGGCGGCCCGGCCATCGGTCGCTTCGGCTAGTACACCGACAGGTGTACGTGGTTGGTGTGGTCGCTGGACGGGTCGCCGCCGCCCCGGTACGCCTTCCAGCCGCTGCCGGGCAGCCAGATCTGCTTGAACCAGATCACGTAGAGCACGCCGAGCCGGCTGGCGTTGTTGACGTAGTACGCGGCCAGGTTGTTGCCGTATGTGCGGTCGCCGCCGGTCGCCACGCCCCCGAACCCGCCCTTCTGGGCGGCGAAGTCGCAGGCCCGGCCCTTCGGGTGTTCACCGGAGCCACCGCTGCGGTAGCAGGAGACGTACCGGGTGAAGCCGGCCGCCTTGGCCTGGTTGAGCGCGTGCAGCGTGCGCGGGGTGATGCAGCCCGAGGTGGTCGGGTCGTTGATCGTGCACCCCTCGCTGGGCCACGAGCCGTTGGCGTTGCGCGGTGCCGGCTTCGCCGACGCAGACCCGGAACCCGACCCGGAGCCCGAGCCCTGCACCCCGGAGCTGGACTGGCCGCTGCCGGCCTCGGCCAGCGCCCGTTCGGCCTGCTTCTTGCGCTGCTCCATGGTGGCGAGCTGCTTCTTCTGCTCGCGGATCTCGTTGTCGATCGCCGCGCGGGCGCGGGTCTGGAGCTCCTGCGTCTCCTGGAGCAGCCGCAGCTGCCGGTCCTCGCTGGTGGCGAGGTTGCCCAGCGCCGTGGTCCGGTCGAGGAAGCCCTCCGGTGAGCTGGTGTTCAGCAGGGCGGCGATCGGGCCGATGCGACCGGTGCGGTAGGCCCGCGAGGCCAGCTCGCCGACCGCCTGGCTGCGTACGGTCAGCTCCTCGCCGATGGTCTTCAGCCGGGCGTCGAGTTCCTTCTGGCGCGTGGTGGAGTTGTCGAGCGCCGCCTTGGCGTCGACGTATCCCTTGGTGGCGGCGTCGAGCTGGTCGCGCAGCTTCTTGGTGCCGCCCTCGTCGATGTCGCCCGGCGCGAGTGCCTGCCGGGCCGGGACGCTGCCGACCGGCGCGGCGGTCGCCGGTGCCGCGCCGAACGCGACGGCGACGGCCAGCAGCGCGGCCAGGAGTCCTTTTTCTCTCAACCTCACGAACAGTCCTTCCGTCAGCCGCCGACCGGGTTAGCTGACGGGTTCGGGACGGAAGATCCCTACCGCTGTCGCGGATGCACCCCGAGTAACGATGGTTCCCCGGCTCGCCAAGGCGATTAGGCGACGGCCGCCGCAGGCACCGAGGGGCGCCGCCCGGCGGAGGCCGCGGCCGAGCCTACCGGTAGCCGTCCGGCGGGCGGGGGACAGCAAGTGCGGTGATCCACTGATATTTCAGGACAAAGCTGGCCGACAGTATCAGGCAGGTCACGAAACTTAAGTCGCAGCTAAGGTCACCAGTGCGCCGGGCCGCAATCGCCCTTCGACGCAGCGGGTTCGACCTGCAACGTGGCGTGTTCGATGTGGAAGTCGTCGTGCAACGCCTCCCGCGCGGCGGCCAGCACCGCGCCGACCTCGGCGGCCGGGTCGACCGTCAGGTGCGCCGAGGCGACATCCATGCCCGAGGTCAGTGTCCACACGTGCAGGTCGTGCACGTCCGACACCCCCGGTACGGCCGCCAGCCGGGCCTGCACCGCCGGCACGTCGAGGTGCTCCGGGGCGGCCTGGACCAGGATCCGTACCGCCGCCCGGGCCAGCTTCCAGGTGCGCGGCAGGATGAACAGGCCCACCGCGACCGCCACCACCGGGTCGACCCAGTACCAGTCGGTCAGCGTGATCAGCCCGGCGGCCACGATGACCCCGACCGAGCCGAACAGGTCGCCGAGCACCTCCAGGTAGGCCCCGCGCACGTTGATGCTCTCCTGCGCGCCCGCGCGCAGCAGCATGAACGCGACGATGTTGGCGATCAGGCCGAGTACGGCGACCAGCATCATCGGCCCGGCCAGCACGTGCGGCGGATCGTCGAACCGGCGTACCGCCTCGATCAGCACGTAGATCGCGACCCCGAAGAGCAGCACGGCGTTGGCCAGCGCGGCGAGCACCTCGAGCCGGTAGAGGCCGAAGGTCCGCTGCGGGTCGCCGGCCGCCCGGCGGGCCGCCGTGATCGCGGCGAGGGCCATCCCGATCCCGAGTACGTCGGTGAACATGTGCCCGGCGTCGGAGAGCAGCGCCAGCGAGCCCGTGATCAGGGCGGCGACCGCCTCGACCACCATGAAGACGGCGATCAGGAAGAAGGCGGCCCACAGCCGTCCCCGGTGCTTCTCGCCGGCCCGCTTCGCCTGCGCGCCGTGGTCGTGCCCGTGTCCCACGCGCTCCGCCCTCCGTCCGGTGGCCACCCCGGCGGCGGCCCGATCCAATGTATGTTCACATCGCTATGTATGCAAACATTGCACTGGTAACCACTTCCGGTAACCGTCACGGTCGGCGAAGGGTTTACTGTTCGCTATACTCCGTTCGTGGGGAAGCCGAGTGGGAGATATACGTCGTCGACGAGGTGCGGGATTGGATCGATGGTCTGGACCAGGCGACATACAACCGGGTTGTGCAGGCGCTCGACCTGCTCGCGGAGGTCGGTCCTGGCCTTGGGCGGCCGCTGGTTGACACCATTCGCGGATCGCGGCTTGCCCGATTGAAGGAGTTGCGGCCGGGGACCGTGCGTATTCTGTTCGCTTTCGACCCCTGGCGCACAAGTATTCTCCTGGTCGCCGGTGACAAGGCGGGGCAGTGGAACGCCTGGTACCGCGAAGCCATCCCGTTGGCTGAACACCGGTACGAGATCTATCTCAAGGAACGAGCCGGCACGGATGGAGAACGCCATGACTGACTACACCCGGTGGAAGGACGTCCGCGCTGAGTATGTCGCCCGTGCCGGGGGCGAGGAAGCCGTGGCGGCTGGCAAGAAGGAGTTGCTCAACGAGGTGCTGGGCTACCGTCTTGCCGAGATCCGCCGGGCCCGGGGGCTGACCCAGCAGGAGGTCGCCGACCGGATGGGGGTCACCAAGGGTCGCGTCTCCCAGATCGAGCAGGGAAAGATCTCTGGCCAGGACGTACTCGTCCGGTTTGCCGCCGCGCTCGGCGGGCGTCTGCATCAGGCGATCTACTTCGAGGACGGGGACATCTCCGCCATCGCCTGAACCCTGGCCCGTTGCACCCCTTCAGCCGTGGTCGGCCATCGCGGTGACGATCGGGGCGCGGGCCGCCCGCCGGGCCGGGAGCAGCGCCGCCAGCACCCCCGCACCGGCCGCCAACGCCACGAACAGCCCGAGCTGACCCACCGGCACGACCGGCAGGCCGTGGCCGTACGCGCTGATCAGTCCGGTCGCCGCCGCCCAGCCGACGGTCACCCCGAGCAGCACCCCGGCCAGCGCCCCGACCGCGGCGACCAGTGCCGCCTCGGTCAGCAGGACCGCCCGTAGCTGCCGGCGGGACATGCCCAGCGCCCGCATCGTCGCCGACTCGCGGGCCCGTTCGAACACCGACAGCGACAGCGTGTTGCCGATGCCGAACAGGGCGATCAGCACCGACATGCCGAGCAGGGCGGCGAAGATTCCCAGCAGTTCGTCGAGGGACGCGGTCAGCCGGTCGGTCTGGTCGGCCTGGCTGCTCACCTGCACCACCGGGTGGTCGCGCAGCACCGCGTCGATCGCCTGCCGCCCGACCGCCGTCGTGACCCCGGGAGCCAGGTCGACCAGCAGTTCGTCGGGCTGACTGGGGCCGTACACGGAATCGAACTGCTCGGCCGCGACGAGCGCGGCGCCCTCGGTCGGCGCGTCGTCGTAGACCGCGACCACGGTGAGCGTGCCGAGGGTGCCGAGCGGCACCGGGTCGCCGACGGCGAGTGCCCGCGCGTCGGCGAGCCGGCGGCTGACCGCGACGGTGCCCGGCCGCAGGCCGGCGATGTCGCCGTCGACGACCTCCGGCACGATCGGGCCGCGGAGCTGCTCCGTCGGTACGCTCCACACCCGCAGCCGGTCGTCGAGAAGCTCGTGCCGCAGGCGTACCTCGGCGACGGTCGCGAACTCGGGCCGGGCGGCGAGGACACCGGCGAGTTCCGGCGGCAGCGGGCCGCGCCGGGCGTCGGGTGCCCCGTCGACCCGGGCGTTGCGGAGCACGAACTCGACCGGGAAGTTCTCCTCCAGTTCCCGGCCGGTCTGCTCGCGGGCGGTGGCGAGCAACACGCTGAACATCGACATCAGCGCGACGCCGATCATCAGCGCCATCGTGGTCGCCGCGGCCCGGCGCGGGTTGCGCCGGGCGCCCGCCACGGCCAGCCCCGGTACCGAACCGAAGATCCGGGCCGGTAGCCAGCCGACCGCCCGGACCGCGGCCGGCACCAGCAGGGGGGCGGCGACCACGGTGCCGAGGAAGACCAGCATCCCGCCGCCGAGCACCAGCGGCAGGCCGGCGAACGCCATCGTCAGGCCGGCCGCCCCGGCCAGCAGACCGGTGCCGGCCAGCGCCGCCGCCACCACGACCCGCACCGTACGGCCCCGGCCGGCCGGCTTCTCGGCGAGCGTGCTGTCGCGCAGCGCCGTCAGCGGGCTGACCCGGCCGGCGCCGAGGGCGGGTACGAGCGCGGACGCCACCGCCACGAACGTGCCGAAGCCCAGTGCCACCGCGACCGTCGGCCAGCGCACCACCGGGGCGTGCAGCGGGATGTCGGTGGCGACGAGTTCCCGGCCCCAGATCAGGCCGTACCCGACGAGCAGGCTCGCGACCAGCCCGCCGACCGACGCCACCACCCCGAGCAGCAGCGCCTCCAGCAGCACCGAGCCGGCCACCTGCCGGCGGGTCGCGCCGACGCAGCGCAGCAGGGCGAGTTCGCGGGTGCGCTGGGCGGCCAGGATCGCGAACGTGTTGTAGATGACGAAACCGGACACGGTCAGCGACACCAGGCCGAAGCCGATCAGCACCGCGAGGAAGCCGTCGACGTACTTGGCGGCGTCGCGGGCCAGCCGGTCCCGCAACCGGTCGCCGGTGATCACGTCGTAGTTGGGGTCGACGGCGGCGGCGATCCGGTCGCGCAGCACCGCCGGGTCGGTGCCGGGCCGCGCGGTCACCACCACCTGCGAATACCGCTGCGTCGTGGTGAGCCCGGTCAGGTCGGCGGTGGTCAGGGCCAGCACCGACGAGCCGCCGTAGAGCCGGTTCACGCCGAGGTCGAGGGCGCCGACCACGGTCAGCGGGTGCGGTTCCCCGGCCCGGTCGACGACAGTGATCACGTCGCCGACGGCGTACCGGGCCCGGTCGAGGGTGCCCTGCTCGACCGCGACCTCGCCGGCCGCCGCCGGCAGCCGGCCGGCGGTCACGTCGTACGGGGCGAGCGCGTCGACGGTCGGCAGCGACAGGGCGTAGCCGATGTGCGAGCTGTTCATCAGCAGCCGGCCGTCCCGGTCGAGCATGCCGAGCCAGGCGGTGGTGCGGCCGTCGACGGCGGCGACCCCCTCGACCGCCCGGACCCGATCCACCGTGCCGGTCTCGATCATCTCGGTGGGGCGCGGCTCGACGACGACGTCGACGTTGCGGGCCGACCGGGCCAGGTCGTCGTAGAAGGCGGCGCGGGCCGTGTCGCCGTAGACGAGGGTGCCGGCGAGGAAGCTGACCCCGACGACCACGGCAGCGGCGGTCAGGAGCAGCCGTACGGCATGCGCCCGCAGGCCGGCCAGCGCCAGCCGCAGCAGCGGCCGGTTCAACGGGAGGTGGCGGGTGGGAGGGCGCTCTGCACGCGGTCAGTCTCCCGCCGGCGCCGGGCGCGCGACCATCCACCCTCCTGTCAAGATCCGGACAGCCGGCCGGCGGGCCGGCGCGCCGCTCGGCCGCGCCGCAAGATCCGCGTGATCAGGGGCCGTGGCAGGCGGCGCGCCGACGACACGCGCGACTTACTCCCTGATCACGCGGATCTTGGTTAGGCGTTGGGTGGCTCGGGACAGAGCTACGTAGAGGGTTCGCGCGCCGGCTTCGGCTGTGATCTCGTCGGGGGCCAGCAGGAGTACGCCGTCGTACTCCATGCCCTTGGACTGGAGGCTGGTCACGACCTGGAGGCGGGGGGTGGTGGTCAGCAGCTCCGCCAGCCAGGTCGCCACCTGGGGGTGGCGGGCGGCCGGGGTGATCACGCCCACGGTGCCCTCGACCTCGGCCAGCAGCCGGGGCGTGGCGTCGTGGACGGCCGTCCGCAGTTCGGCGTCCGGCACGGTCAGGGTGACCGGGGGTACGCCGGTCGAGCGGACCGCCTTCGGCAGCGGCAGGTCCGGCAGCACCGCGCGGATCACGGCGGCGGCCTCGGCGAAGATCTCCGCCGGGTTGCGGTAGTTCGTGGACAGCGTGAACTCGTGCCGCCGACGGCTGCCGAGCGCCCGGTCGCGGGCCCGGGCCAGTTCGGCCGGGTCGCCGGTCCACGCGGTCTGCGCCGGGTCGCCGACGACCGTCCACGACGCCAGCCGGCCGCGCCGGCCGAGCATCCGCCACTGCATCGGCGACACGTCCTGTGCCTCGTCGACGACCAGGTGGGCGTAGTCGCGGTAGTCGTCGGGGCGTTCGACCGCCGCCGCGCGGGCGGCCCGCTGCCGGTCGGCGTACGTCGTCACCTCGCGCACGCCGTCGCGCACGTGGTACGGGTCCTGCCCGCGGCGCTTCGGCTTCGGCGGCCGGCCCATCAACTCGTCCAGTTCGTCGAGCAGCGCCACGTCGGCGATGGTCGGCCCGTCGGTGGCGAGCGTCCGGTAGGAGTCGGCGAGCAGCCGGATCTCGGCGTTGGACAGGATGCCGGTCGCGTACCTGCGCAGCCGGGCCGGGTCGGCGAACCAGGCCAGCACGTGCCGGGGCAGCAGCCGGGGCCACCAGGCGCGCAGGAACGAGCGGAACTCCTCCCGTTCGGCGAGGTCGTCCTCGAACTCGATCCGGGTGATCAGCTTTCCGGCGCGGGCCTGCGGCCACAGCGCGTCGAAGAGGCCGTCGATGCCGGCCCGGCGCACCTCGTTGCGGCGGGCGCCACGGGGCAGGGCCCGGTCCCAGATCCGGTCGAGCCGGGCGGCGTCGAGGTGCAGCAGTTCGCCCCGGTAGAGCAGCCGCAGTTCGGTCGGGCGGTCGGGTACGCCGTCGCGGACCGCGCGTTCGAGCACCCGCCGCATCCGCAGCGAGCCCTTGACGGCGGCGACCGGCGTCGGGTCGGCCCGGGTGGCCGTCACGCCGACCACCAGCGAGCCGAGGGAGCGCAGCGTGGCCGCGTCCTCGCCGAGCGACGGCAGCACCGAGCCGATGTAGTCGACGAAGACCGCCGACGGGCCGACGACCAGGATGCCGCCGCCGGCGTACCGGCCGCGGTCGGAGTAGAGCAGGTAGGCGGCCCGGTGCAGGGCGACCGCGGTCTTGCCGGTGCCCGGCCCGCCGGAGACGACGGTGACCCCGGAGCCGGGGGAACGGATCGCCTCGTCCTGCTCGCGCTGGATGGTGGCGACGATGTCGCGCATGCCGGTGCCCTTGGCCCGGGCCAGCGTCGCCAGCAGCGCCCCGTCGCCGACGACCCGCATGTCCGGCGGGGCGGCCTGCGGGTCGAGCAGGTCGTCCTCGACCCCGGTGACCCGCTCGCCGCTGGACTGGATCATGCGCCGCCGCACCACGCCGCGGGGGTCGGCGGCGGTCGCCTGGTAGAACGCCGCCGCCGCCGGCGCCCGCCAGTCGATCAGCAGCGGCTCGCCGTTCTCGCCCCGGATGCCGAGCCGGCCGACGTGCAGCACGGTGCCGGCCCGCAGGTCGAGCCGGCCGAAGACCAGGCCCTCGTGTTCGGCGTCGAGCACGTGCCGGCGCCGGGCGGCGTGGAAGACCATCGCGTCGCGCTCGACGAGGGCGCCGAAGTTGCCCACCCCGGCCAGCCGGTAGCCCTCCTTCTCGGCCCGGGCGGCCGAGGCCCGCAACTGGGTCAGCCGCGCGTAGACGCGGTCGACGTGCCGCTGCTCGGTGGCGATCTCCTGCTGGACGGTGCTGACGTCGGTCAACGTGTGGGCTCCCGGGCGACGGTCGGTGGCGGCCCGACCAGGGTACGGGGCAGCGACCCGGCTTGCGGCATCCCCGTACCCCACCACCCAATTCCGCCGATCTTGCACTTATCGCCCGACAAAACCGCGCAAAAAGGGGGAGACAAGCGCAAGATCGCGGAGAGTGTCGCGGCGGATCAGCCGGTGAGGGCGAGGTGGGGCTCCAGGGCGCGGGCGGTCACCGCGCGCAGGGCGGTGTTGACCTCGTCGGGACGCTCCAGCATCAGCATGTGGCCGGCGCCGGGGCAGACCGTCAGTTCGGTGGTCGGCAGCGCGTCGGCGATCGACTCGGCACACGCCGGCGGGGTGAGCCGGTCGCGGTCCCCGACCAGGGCCGCCGCCGGCACGTCGCCGAGCGCGGCGAGGGTGTCCAGCCGGTGCTGGGCGCCGATCGAGGGGCGCAGCCCGCCGATGGCGCACATCCGGGCCCGGGACACCGCGGAACCCGCGAGCCGTACGTCGTCGGAGGCGCACTCGGTGCCGAATAGCAGCCAGCGCAGCGACGGGCGCAGAACCCGCATCAGCAGCGACGGCGGCCGGCACGAGCCGCACCGGGCGAGCACCCCGGCGCCGGCCGTCTCGGCGATCCGGACCAGGCGGGCGAGTGGCGCCGGTAGCCCGTACTCGGTGTGGGTGTGTCCCTCGGCGGTGGTGGAGACGAAGAGCAGCCCGGCGACCCGGTCGGCGAACGCCCCGGGGTGCCGGTGGGCGTACTCCATGATCGTCATTCCGCCCATCGAGTGGCCGGCGAGCACCACCGGTCCGCTCGGCACGGCCTGTTCCAGCACCCGCGCCAGGTCGTCGCCGAGTTGCGCCAGGGTGGCCGACGGCAGGGGAGCCGAGCCGGAGCGTCCGTGCCCGCGCGCGTCGTACGTCACCACCCGGATCCGGTCCCCGTACGCCTCGTGCAGCGCGACCCGCTGCCGGCGCCAGATGCGTCCGTCGAGGGTCCAGCCGTGCAGCAGTACGACCGTCAGCGGGGCGTCCGGCGGCCCGGTCGACTCGACGTGGGCGGGTACGCCGGCGGAGAACTCGGCCGGAACGACGGTGACCACCGGTTCGGCGACCGGACTGGGCATGGGCGGACACCTCCCCGTTCGATCGACGGCCACCCCCTTACCAGTGGGTAACCATGGTGCCCGGGACGGGGTTGACTTGTCGTTGTTTCGGGATCTTCGTCACTTTCGCTGGGCTCCCCGCCGGGGTCCCTGATGCTTACCCGGCATCCCAATTGGTGAACCGTTCCGGTGACAATGGTCGCAATCCGGTTCCCGACCGGCCGGTAGCGAATCAAGCTGACTGGGTGTCGTCGCCCATGAGCACCGAGAACGCTCCCGCCCCACGCCGCACCGCCGGGCCGATGGAGGCGCTGAGCGACCTGCTGGCCGGAAACCGGCGCTTCGTCGGTGGCCGGCCCCGCCACGGCCACCATGTGTCGGCCGCCGCCGCGGCCGCGTCCGGTGAGCAACAGCCGTCCGCCGTCGTCATCGGCTGCATCGACTCGCGGGTGCCGTTGGAGGCGATCTTCGACCAGACCTTCGGCTCGATCTGCGTGGTGCGGTCCGGGGCGCACGTGCTCGACCTCGCCGTACGCGGCTCGGTCGAGTTCGCGCTCGGCCAGCTCCGGGTGCCGCTGGTCGTCGTACTCGGGCACCAGCGCTGCGGCGCCGTCGGGCTGACCATCGAGGCGTTGCGGGCCGGGCAGCGGCCGGACGGCGCGCTGGCCTACCTGTTCGACGAGATCGCCCCGGCCGTCCTCGAGGTCGGGCTGGACGCCGAGGACCTGCAGACCAAGGCCGTACGCCGGCACGTCGAGCGCACCGTCGAGCGGCTGGGCACGTTCGCCGTGCCGGGGCAGGTCGACGTCGTCGGCGCCGTCTACGACCTGAACAGCGGCAAGGTCGCGCTGCTCGACTGACCGTCGGTGGAAACGGAAGCGCCCCGCCGTCGGCGGGGCGCTTCGGTGTCTTTCGAGCGGAGGACTCAGCCCTCGAAGACGCCGGCGTCGACCAGGCGCTTCTCGGTGGCGTCCCAGCCGTCGCCCGGGTGCGACGCGGCGAGGGAGTTGATCTCGGCCCGGATCTTGGCGGCGTGGCCCGCGCCGGCGAGCACCCGGATCTCCTCGACGAACGCCTCGGAGTCGGTGCGCAGGTGGGCGGTCTTGCCGTTGGTCAGGTTACGCACGTAGGCGAACTTGCCGCCGTTGAGCGGGATCAGGTACTTGAACTCGCCCAGCACGCTCAGGGCGCCACCCTGGCCGGCCTGGCCGGCGCGGACGGATGCGCGGGCGGTCTTCGAGGTGTTGCTCGCCACGGAGGTACTCCTTGCACGACATGCACGACATGGGAAAGGCACACCACTCTACCGCATCCGCCAACCGTCCCTCAGGCGCCGATCGGGACCGGCCGACCTGCCGTCCGGCCCGTCCCCGGCGTCCGGTTAGCTATTTGGAGGGCCAGTTCGCCGATTCCCTGGCGCACCATCCGTCACACCAGTCATCATGTGTGCAGCACCGACTGGTGATCGAGGTCGTAGGGGAAGACGCACCTCGCTCTCCGGGAGGTCACCGTGCCAACGCGTGGCGTCGTATACGTCCACTCGACCCCCCTCGCCGTGTGCCCACACGTCGAGTGGGCGATCGCGCGCGTCCTCACCGCGCCGGTCAACCTGCACTGGACGACCCAACCGGTCGATCCCTCCGCCAGACGGGCGGAGTGCAGTTGGACCGGACGGCCGGGGACGGGCGCAGAGTTGGCTGCTGCCCTCCGGCAGTGGCCGATGATCCGCTTCGAGATCACCGAGGAACCGAGCGCCGGGGTCGACGGCGAACGGTTCATGTACGTACCGGGCCGGGGACTCTTCCGCGCCGCCATGGGCGCCGCGGGAGACACCCAGCTCGGCGAAGACCGGCTCCGGGCGATCATGGCGGCCGCCCGGGCGCCGGAAGCACTGGCGCACGCCCTGGAGAAGGCGCTCGGCACACACTGGGACGCCGAACTGGAGCCCTACCGCTACGCGGGGGACGGGGCTCCGGTGACGCTGCTCACCCGGGTCGGCTGACCGCTTCCTCCCTGTCATGACCGCGCCGGCCGGTTCGGCCGCCCGGGACGTCCCGTCCCGGCGGTCGGCCGGCCGGTCCTGCGACATGCGCCGATTTGCCGGGCCGGGGCGGCGGCTGGTGGGATGGCGGCGTGTCGAATCCCCGGTGGCGGACCGCCGTCGCGCTCACCGTCCTGACCGCGCTGACCCTCGCCGGCTGTGGCGCCGACCCCGGCCCGCCCGCCGAACCGGAGCGGTCACCCAGCAGCACCCCCGCCCCGGCGGCGACCCCGTCACCGGACGACCCCGCCGCGCTGGCGGCCGCCGCCGTGGTCGCCACCCTGGGTGACGAGGACCTCGCCGGCCAGGTCCTGATGCCCTACGCGTACGGCAACTCGGCGACGAAGGTGACGGCCGGCTCGGCCGCCGGCAACCAGAAGCTGGCCGGCGTCGACACCCCGGCGCAGATGGTCGAGAAATACCGTCTCGGCGGGCTGATCCTGGTCGGCTTCTCCGCCGACGACCCCACCGGCGGCAACCAGCCCACCACCAACGTCGAGAACCCGAAGCAGGTCCACGACCTGACCGCCGGGCTGCAGAAGGCGGCGGCCGGGCTGCCCGCCGGCAAGGCACCGGCCGGCGGACCCGCCGCACCGCTGCTGATCGGCACCGACCAGGAGTACGGCGCCGTCACCCGGATCCGGACCGGGGTCACCCAACTGCCGACCGCGATGGCGTTCGGCGCGGCCGGCGACGCGGGCCTGACCGAGTCCGCCTGGCACGTCGCCGGCGCCGAACTGGCCGCCCTCGGCGTCAACGTCGACTTCGCGCCGGTCGCCGACGTACTCGGCGCCTCGGACAGCGTGGTCATCGGCTCGCGGTCGTACGGCTCCGACCCGAAGGCCGCGGCGGTCCAGGTCGGCGGCGCGGTCCGCGGGCTGCAGCGCGCGGGCGTCGCGGCGACCCTCAAGCACTTTCCCGGGCACGGCCACACCGCCGCCGACTCGCACACCGACCTGCCGGCGCTGAACCAGGACCGGGCCGCGCTCGACGCCGACGACCTGCCGCCGTTCAGGGCCGGGATCGACGCCGGCGCCTGGCTGGTGATGTCCGGCCACCTCGACGTGCGGTCGATCGACCCCGGCACCGCGGCCACCTTCTCCCGCAAGGTGCTGACCGACCTGCTCCGCGGCGAACTCGGGTTCACCGGAGTGGTCGTCACCGACGGCATGAACATGGCGCCGGCCCAGAAGTGGCCGGCCGGCGAGGCCGCCGTCCGGGCGATCAACGCCGGCAACGACCTGCTGCTGATGCCGCCGGACGTGACGGCCGCCCACGCCGGGCTGCTCGCCGCCCTGCGTGACGGCTCGCTGCCCCGGGAGCGGCTGGTCGAGGCGGCCACCCGGGTGCTCACCCTGAAGTTCCGCCTCGCCGGGCAGGCCCGGCCCGAGATGTCGACCGTCGGCAGCACCGCGCACGCCGAGGCGGTCGGCAAGCTCAGCGCCGCGGCGATCACCCAACTGCGCGGCGCCTGCGCGACCCCGCCCGTACGCGGGCCGATCACCGTGTCGTCGTCGGGCGGCCGGGACGGCACCCGCGCCGCGCTCACCGAGGCGCTGCGGGCCAACGGCGTCAAGGTCGTCGACAGCGGAGGCACCGTCGTGCACCTCGTCGGGTACGGCGACGGGGCCGGCGACCTGCGGGCCGACGCCGACGTCACGGTCGGCATGGACACGCCGTACCTGCTCGGCAAGGCGAAGTCCGGGGTGCTGATCGCGACGTACTCGTCGAGCCGGCTGTCGATGACCGCGCTGGCGCGGGTGCTGGCCGGCAAGGCGGGCAGCCCGGGCCGCTCGCCGGTCGAGGTCGCCGGGCTACCCCGGACGTCCTGCCGGTAGCCGGACCCGCCTACCGGCGGGGCGCCGGGGAAACGCCAAGATCCGCGTGATCAGGGGCTGGTCACCGCGGCGCGCCGGCGACACGCGGGACGTACTCCCTGATCACGCGGATCTTGGGGTGGGGCTGGGTGGGTCTCAGACCCGGGTGAAGACCAGGGCCACGTTGTGGCCGCCGAAGCCGAACGAGTTGTTCAGGGCGGCCGGGATGTCCAGGTGGCGGGCCTTGTTCGCGGCCACGTCGAGGCTGAGGTCGTCGTCCGGGTCGTCGAGGTTGATCGTCGGCGGGACGATGCTGTCGCGGATGGCCAGGATGGTGGCGATCGACTCCAGCGCGCCGGCGGCACCGAGAAGGTGGCCGGACATCGACTTGGTGGCGGTCAGCACCGGGTGGTCGCCCAGCGCGAGCCGCAGCGCGGCGATCTCGGCCATGTCCCCGACCGGCGTCGAGGTGGCGTGGGCGTTGACGTGCACGATGTCGCTCTTCGCGACACCGGAGTCGGCCAGCGCCTTCGTGATCGCCCGTACCGCGCCCGAACCCGCCGGGTCCGGCTGCACGATGTCGTAGCCGTCCGACGTGATGCCGGAGCCGGCCAGCCGGGCGTAGACGCGGGCGCCGCGGGCGGCGGCGTGGTCGGCCCGTTCGAGTACGAGCGCACCGGCGCCCTCACCGAGGACGAAGCCGTCCCGGGCCTTGTCCCACGGCCGGGAGGCGCGTTCCGGGTCGTCGTTGCGGGTCGACATGGCCCGCATCGAGGCGAACCCGGCGATCGGCATCGGGTGGATGACGGCCTCGGTGCCACCGGCCAGCACCACGTCGGCCCGGCCGGCCCGGATCAGGTCCAGGCCGAGCGCGACCGCCTCCGCGCCGGTCGCGCAGGCGCTGGCGACCGAGTGCACCCCGGCCTTGGCACCCAGTTCGAGACCGACCCAGGCGGCCGGTCCGTTGGGCATCAGCATCGGAATGGTGTGCGGGGACACCCGCCGCGGACCGGAGGCCTCCAGGATGTCGTCCTGGGCGAGCAGGGTCTGCGCCCCGCCGATCCCGGAGCCGACACTCACGGCCAGCCGCTCGGGGTCGAGACCCGAGTCGACCAGTCCGGCGTCGGCCCACGCCTGGTGCGCGGCGATCAACGCGATCGCCTCGGACCGGTCGAGCCGGCGGAGCCGGACCCGGTCGAGGACCTCGGCCGGGTCGACGGCGAGTTCGGCCGCGATGCGGACCGGAAGCTGGGCGGCCCACTCCTGGGTGAGCGCGCCCACCCCGGAGCGGCCGGCGAGCATGGCCTCCCAGGTCGACGCGACGTCCCCGCCCAGCGGGGTCGTCGCGCCCAGCCCGGTGACGACGACGTCGGTACGACTCATGTCAGGACTGCGCCTCGATGTACGCGACCGCGTCACCCACGGTCTTGAGGTTCTGCACCTCGTTGTCGGGGATCTTGACGCCGAACTTCTCCTCGGCGGCGACGACGACCTCGACCATGGACAGCGAGTCGACGTCCAGGTCGTCGGTGAACGACTTTTCCGCGGTCACGTCGTCCGGGTTCACGCCGGCGACCTCTTCGAGGATCTCGGCGAGACCGGCGGTGATTTCGTCACGGGTGGGCATCTTCGGTGTCTTCCTCTCGATGGGTGGGTCGTTTCCGGTCAGGCGCCGCTACGGACAGCGGACGACCTGCCCGGCGTAGGTGAGGCCGCCGCCGAACCCGAAGAGCAGGACCGGGGCGCCCGAGGGCACCTCCCGGCGCTCGACCAGCTTCGACAGGGCCAGCGGCACGCTGGCCGCGGAGGTGTTGCCGGACTCCACGATGTCCTTGGCGATCAGGGCCTGGGGCATCCCGAGCCGCTTGGCGATGCCCTCGATGATCCGGGCGTTGGCCTGGTGCGGCACGAACGCGGCGATCTCCTCGGGGGCCACCCCGGCCCGCTCGCACGCCTTGAGGGCCATCGGGGCCAGCGCCGTGGTCGCCCAGCGGAAGACGGCCTGGCCCTCCTGCTGGATGTACGGCCGCCAGCCCTCGATGCGTACGGCGTCGCTCTTCTCCGGCACCGAGCCCCACACGACCGGGCCGATCCTCGACGGCTCGTCCGGGCCGGTGGCGCTGACCACGGCCGCGCCCGCCGCGTCGCCGAAGATGATGCAGGTCGAGCGGTCGGTCCAGTCGACCATGTCGGACAGCTTCTCGGCCCCGATCACGATCGCGTTGCGGGCCGCCCCGGCGCTCAGCGCGTGGTCGACGGTGGCCAGCGCGTAGGAGAAGCCGGAGCAGGCGGTGTTGATGTCGTACGCGCCCGGGGCGCTGATGCCGAGCCGGGCGGCGACCCGGCAGGCGACGTTGGGGCTGCGGTCGATCGCGGTGCAGGTGGCGACCACGACGAGGTCGATGTCGGCGGCGCTGAGGCCCGAGTTGGCCAGCGCCTTGCCGGCGGCGGCGGTCGCCATGTCGGCGACCGACTCACCGTCGGCGATGCGCCGGGTGACGATGCCGACCCGGTCGCGGATCCACTCGTCGTTGGTGTCGACCATCCGGGCCAGGTCGTCGTTTGTCAGTACCCGGGACGGCTGGTAGTGCCCGAGGGAGACGATGCGTGATCCCATGCTTGGCTACCTCTCCTTCGCGCCGGAGATCCGGGCGTACGGGGCGCTCACAGGTGCCCGCCGAGGCGGGCGAGGGGCTGGCCGGGCGCGACCGGGTCGTTGTGGGCGGCCAGCCATTCGGTGAGTACGCCGGAGCCGTGCGCCGCCACGTCGACCGGACCCTGCCGGGTCGCGATGTGGCCGATGAGTTCGCCAGCGCCGATGCTGTCGCCCTCGGTGAGTCGGGGGGCCGGCTCGAACGTTCCGGCGCCGGGGGAGACCACGACCCGGAACCGGGAGGCCGGTTCGTGGCTCGGGGCCGTGCCGTGCCGGGCGATCAGGTCCCGGGCCGCCGGCAGGTCGTCGGGTGTCCGGAGGGTGACGAACTCGGGCAGGCCCGAGTCCTTCAGCTCCCGCTTGATCAGGTTGGTCAGCGCGCCGGCCGGGGGCAGCTCGATCACCGCGGTCACGCCGAGGTCGACCAGCGTACGCATGCACAGGTCCCAGCGCACCGGCGCGGTGACCTGGCGGACCAGGCGCTGCAGCATCTCCCGGCCGTGGGGCACGGGGGCGCCGTCGACGTTGGAGAGCAGGATCCGGGCCGGGTCGGCCGGCGTGATGCCGGCGGCGACCACGCCGAGCGCCCGTTCGGCGGTCGCCATGTAGGGGGTGTGGAACGCGCCGGCCACCTGCAGCGGCATCACCCGGGCCCCGGCCGGCTTCTCGGCGGTGAACTTCGCCAGCTTCTCGGCCGCCCCGGCGGCGACGATCTGACCGGCGCCGTTGTGGTTGGCGGCGTGCAGGCCGTACGACTCGATCGCGGCGAGCACCTCGGCCGGCTCGCCGCCGAGCACGGCGGCCATCCCGGTCGGTTCGAGACCGCAGGCGGCGGCCATCTCGCGGCCGCGTACGGCGGCCAGGGTGATCGCGGCCTCGGCGGGCAGCACCCCGGCGAGCGCGGCGGCGCCCAGTTCGCCGACGCTGTGGCCCGCGGTGAGCGCGACGTCGTGCATCGGCAGGTGCTCGCCGGCGAGCAGGGCGGCGGCGACCAGCAGCGGCTGGGTGCGGGCGGTGTCCTTGATCTCGTCGGCGTCCGCCTCGGTGCCGAGGTGTACGAGGTCGACGCCGGCCAGGGCGGACCACCACCGCAGCCGTGACTCGGCGCCGGGCAGCTCGAGCCACGGGGTGAGGAAGCCGGGCTTCTGGGAGCCTTGGCCGGGAGCGATTACGGCGAGCACGTCTAAGACTCTCCTGGATACCAGCGGGTCACGTGGTTGCCGCGACCGACCAATCCGCACTACGACCTTTGTGGGATGTCTACAACAATCGACGGGGCGGCGATGCTTTATGGGCGGATTGCCGTAAATGTGGGTACCGGCCGCCCCGGGTGGCGTCGTCAGCCGGCGGGAGACACGACCGGCGGTGCCGGGTCCAGCCGGCCGATCGTGAGGGCCACCCGCAGGGTGAACGTGTCCCGGGCCGACAGCGGTGAGAACCCGGTCACGTCACCCACCCGCCGCAGCCGGTAGCGGACCGTGTTCGGGTGCACGAACAGCGCGCGGGCGGCGCTCTCCAGCACCCCACCGGCGGCGAAGAACGCGTCCAGCGTCTCCATCAGCTCGCCACCGGCGCGGACCAGTGGCGCGTACACGTCCTGGCGCAGGGTTCGCCGGGCCTCGCCGTCGCCGGCCAGCGCGCGTTCGGGCAGCAGTTCCACGGCGGCCACCGGGCGCGGTGCCGCCGGCCACGCCGGCGCCGCCCGGAACCCGGCGAGCGCCGCCCGCGCCGAGTCGGTCGCCTCCTCCAGGCGCGGCACCGCCGGTCCCACCACCACCGGCCCGCCGCCGAACCCGGCCAGCATCTTCGTCGCGGCCGCCATCGGGTCCGCCGCCCCGCCGAGCACGACCACCAGCCGGTCACCGTGCACCCCGCCGATGATCTCCACGCCGATCCGGCGGGCCGCCCGGTAGATGGTGTGCAGCACGGCCGCCACCTCGCCGCCCGGCGACCGGCCCACCGCCACCGCGACCGGCTGCGCGTCCCCCCATCCCAGGGCAGCCGCCCGGCTGGCCAGCACGTCCGCGGAGTCGCCCCGCAGCAGCGCGTCGACCAGCAGCGCCTGCAACCGGGCATCCCAGGCGGTCCGTGACTCGGCGGCCCGCGCGTAGACCCGGGCGGCGGCGAACGCGATCTCGCGGGAGAACTTCAGCACCGCCTCCCGCAGCAACCGCTCCTCGCCGCTGGCGGCCAGGTGCGGCACCTGCTCCTCCACCACGTCGATCATCACCTTGATCAGCGCGACGGTCTGTTGCAGGCTGATCGACCGGGCCAGGGCCAGTGGCGCCGCCGCGAACACCTCGTCGGACACCTCGGTCGGGCTGCCCAGCGCCGCGCCACCCTGGCGCAGCCACTCCACGAGCGACCGCACCCCGGTCTGCGCGACCAGCATCACCCAGGCCCGCTGGTCGGCCGGCAGCTCCCGGAACCAGGGCAGGGTCTCGTCCATCCGGGACACGCTCGCCGTCGCCAGCGCGCCCGCCGACCGCTCGATCCGGCGCAGGGTGTCGGCCAGCTCACCGCCGGCCAGCTCGACCGGCACCTGGTCCGTGCCGGTGGCCGGTCCGGGCTCCGCGCCCGGCACCTTCGCCCGGGCGGCCTCCCCGCCCGGCGCCCGGCCGGACGCACGACGCTTCGCCCGCGCCGGCCCGGCACCCTCGGTCACCACCGCCCCAGCCTGCCATGCGGCGCCGCGCCGCCGGAAACGCGGGCGCGTGTCACGATGCTGGGATGATCGCCCGCCCGCACCCTGCCGTGCCGCTGCTCGCGCTGGCCGCGTTCACCGTCCTGCTGGCGCTGGTGACCGGCGGGTGGGCGCCGCTCGACCACCTCGACACCGCGGTCGCCGACGCGCTGCGCCGCCACGGGGCCGGCAACCCCGACCTGGTCGCGGTGGTGCGGGTGGCGACCGACGTCGCCGCCACGTTGCCGTACCTGGCCGCCGGCGTCGTGGTCACCGTCGTCCTCGCGGTACGCCGGGACCGGGTACGCGCCGTCTTCTGCGCCGCCGTCACCGTCGTCGTGCCGGTGCTGTGGGCCCTGATGCACTGGCTGCTGCACCACCCGCGCCCGCCGGACGCCTTCGTGGAGATCGACAGCAACGGCTTCCCGAGCGGGCACACCAGCAACGCGGCGGCGGCCGCGCTCGCCGCCGTACTGCTGCTCTGGCCCCGGCAGGGGCGGACCGCGCGGACCGTGACGGTGCTGCTGGCGGTGACGTTCGCCCTGTACGTCGGCATCACCCGGCTCGTCCTGCTCGCCCACTGGCCGGCCGACGTGCTCGGCGGCTGGCTGCTCGCCCTCGGCGTGGTGCCGCTGCTCGCGCGGGCGGCCGTCGCCGGCCGTCCGGCGGCCGCCCGCGGCACCGGCCGGGAGGTCCGCTCAGGGAGCCGGTAGGCGCAGCTCCTGGGCGAGGATCGCGGCCTGCACCCGGCTGCGCAGGCCGAGCTTGGTCAGGATCCGGCTGACGTGGGTCTTCGTGGTGCTCTCCGCCATCGCCAGCCGATCGGCGACCTGCTGGTTCGACAGGCCCAGGCCGAGGCAGGCCAGCACGTCGACCTCCCGCGCGGTCAGCCCGGCCAGCACCCGCCGGTCCGGCGGCGCGCCCCCGGTCGCGGCGAAGGCGGTGATCAGCCGCCGGGTCACCGCCGGGGCGAGGACGCCCTCGCCCCGGGCCACCGTACGCACCGACTCGACCAGCCCGGCGGCGTCGGTGTTCTTCAGCAGGAAGCCGCTGGCACCGGCCCGCAGCGCGCCGTAGACGTACTCGTCGAGGTCGAACGTGGTGAGCACCAGCACGTCGGCCAGCCCGGCCCCGACGATCTCGGCCGTCGCCCAGAGCCCGTCCCGGCCGGGCATCCGCAGGTCGAGCAGGGCCACGTCGGGGCGTACGGCCCGGCACAACTCGACCGCCTCCGCGCCGTCGGCGGCCTCGCCGACCACCGTGATGTCGGGTGCCGCGTCGAGGATCAGGACCAGGCCGGCGCGCACGGCGGGCTGGTCGTCGGCGACCACCAGGCGGATCGTCACGCCGTCTCCCCACCGGTCGGCAGCTCGGCGCGGACCAGCCAGGTCGGGCCGTGCCGGCCGGCGTCGAAGCGCCCGCGCAGCAGTTCGGCGCGTTCGCGCATGCCCACCAGCCCGGCCCCGGCGCCCAGCGCCGCACCCCGGCCGGCCACCTCGGGCAGCGGATTGCTGACCACCAGCCGGACCAGGCCGGGGTCGTAGCCGACCGTCACCGCCGCCCGGCCGGCGCCGTGCTTCAGCGCGTTGGTCAGCGACTCCTGCACGATCCGGTACGCGGCCAGGTCGACGTTGGCGGGCAGTGGCCGGACCGTCCCGGTGGTCTCCAGGCGCACGTCCAGCCCGGCGCCGCGCGCCTGGGCGATGAGCCGGTCCACCCCGGCCAGCCCCGGCTCGACGGTCCGGGACAGCGCCGGCGTCTCCGGCCCGGCGGCGGCCGGTTCCCGCAGCAGGTCGATCATCCGTCGCATCTCGGCCAGCCCCTGCACACTGTTCTCCCTGATCACCTGTAGGGCCTGCTCGACCCTGGGCCGTTCCAGCCCGGGTACGGACAGCACGGCCGTGGAGTGGATCGCGACCGCGCTGAGGTGGTTGGCGACCACGTCGTGCAGTTCCCTGGCCATCCGGGTGCGTTCGGCGGTGATCGCCTGGCGGCGGTCGAGTTCGGCGAGCCGGGCGGCCTTCTCGGCCCGGTCACGTTCGGCGGTGGCCTGGTCGCGGTACTGCCGTACGGTCAGCCCGGTCAGCACCGGCAGGGTGCCGGCCAGCACGGCCGGGATGCCGGCGGCGACCCCGGTCCAGGAACCGACCACGACCAGACCGGCGACCGCGAGCCCCACCGCCAGCGCGCTGGTGATCCACAGCAGCCAGCGCCACAGTCGCGGCGGCCCGTAGACGACGGCGTCGTAGAGCACCTGGGTGTAGACCAGGATGGTGGCCAGCGACACGCCGAGGAGCACGTCGGCGACCGTGCCGGCGGTGCCCACCGCCAGGCCGGCCCGCGGCGCCACCCGACGTAACGCGACCCCGGCGCAGGTCACCGCCAGCGTCACCGAGAACAGGAACCGGATCTCGGCGGGCGCCGGTGAGATCTCCCGGTAGGCGCCGGTGGCCACGATCAGCAGGCCGCCGACCAGGTACAGGCCGGCCAGCGCGAGGTCCCGCCCCAGCGTCCCGCGTCCCGCGCCGAGCAGTCCGGTCACCGTCCGATCACATCACAGCCGGTGCCCCGCCGGCTCCACCCGGCCGACGACGCGGGTGGCGGCGGCGTCCGTCGAAGGATGTACGCCTCCCCCCTTCGATGTATCCGCATCTCGCCGCCAGTGCTGACGTCCACCGCCCGGCCGTCCACGACGCTGGAAGTCGGCCGGACTGTTCGGGGAGGGGTGGCGGCTGTGGTGCTCGCGGTGATCGTGGCGTGTGAGATCGGCTTCTGGGTGGTGCTGGGCGCCGGGCTGGTGGCCCGCTACCTGTTGCGGATGCGCCGGCTCGGGGCGGCGCTGCTGGTCTGCGTACCGCTGGTCGACGTGGTGCTGCTGGTGGCGACCGTGATCGACCTGCGGGGTGGGGCCACGGCGACCTTCGTCCACGGGCTGGCCGCGGCGTACCTCGGGTTCTCGGTCGCTTTCGGGCACTCGATGGTGCGCTGGGCCGACCAGCGGTTCGCGCACCGGTTCGCCGGTGGCCCGCCGCCGTGGAAGCCGCCGAAGGGCGGGCCGGCGCGGGTCAGGTACGAATGGCGTGAATGGGGCAAGGCTGTCTTGGCCTGGGCGATCGCCTGCGCACTGCTCGGCGGCGGCATCCTGCTCGTCGGCGACTTCGCCCGGACCGGGGAACTGGCTGCCTGGGTGGCCCGCCTCACCGCCGTAATCGTGATCTGGCTGCTCGCCTACCCGGTCTGGACAACGATTTCCCATCGATCAGCCGCCGAGTGAGTTTCGCCTCAGTCTCGATGTCACCGACTTCTAGTAGCGTCCAGGGACCGGCCGATGCCGGTCGGGCCCGCGCCACAACCGGCAGCGTAGGCCCGGTATGGACGGCCGCGTCCCACGAGGACGCGCGGGGTTTGGTGAGGAGATCGAGATGGCGCAAGGGGAGGCCGGAAACGGTTGCGCCGACGAAGAGGTCTCCCGGCTGGTCGACCCCCCGGAGGCGGACGCCGCGCCCGGCGGGGCCGGGGCGGGCCGCTGGGTGTGCGGGGTCGGCCCCCACCAACTCGGCCCGCCGGTCCTCGACGACGACGTCGAAGCCGACGAAGACACCGACCCCGTCCCCGACCGGCAGCTCGACGGCTCCACCGTCCTGCCCCGCGGCACCCTGCCCAGCACCTGCCGGACCGACCTGCACGGCTGGGCCGGCGCCCACCGGCACGGCGCCGTCCGCCCGACCCGGCGCAAGAACCGCCGGCAGCGGCCCCCGCGCCGGTGGTGCTGACCGGCGCCCGCCGCCCCGTCAGTCCCGTACCCCGAGGGTGTCGGCCGGTCGCAGCGCCAGCCGCAGCCCGAGCGTCCCGTACGTCGCCACCAGCCAGATCGCGCTCGCGAAGGTGAACGCCACCGTCCCGGCGAGGTTCTTGAACGGGATCATGACCGGCAGCCACAGCGCGGCCAGCAGCAGGTGCCAGCGCAGGAAGCCGGTCCAGCGGCCCACCCGGGCGACGGCGGCGCCCATCACGATCGTCGACAACTGCGACAGCGGCCAGCACATGTCCAGCACCAGCATCCAACCCGGCTCGACCCCCTGCTCCGGATAGACGAACGCGAAGACCGACCAGAGCATCGCCGGCGCCAGCAGGGCCAGCACGACGATCGGGAACGCCCGGCCCTTGCGCGGACCGGTCGCCCGGGTCGCCAGCACGACCAGGGTCAGGGCCGCCACCCCGCACAGGAAGACCATGCTGGTGGCGTTCTCCAGCGGCTGGACGTCCTGGTCCATCTGGTCGCCGGCGACCAGCGTGCCGACCGCCCAGGCGACCGCGCCGGCGGTGAGGGCGATCCCGGCCGCCCGGATCCGGGGGACCAGCCGGTGCCGGTCGGCGGCCGGCCGGGGGGCGCCGGGTTCGACCCGGGCCCGTTCGATGTGCACACTCATCGTGACTCCTTCGGTTCGATTCGACTGCCGACGCTGACGATCCGCGTCGACCGTCCCGGGCAGCCAGGTAGTGCCGGCCCGATCCGGTCCCGTGATCACGGCCGTTCGCGCGTACGGGTGTCCCGGGGGTGACGGGACACCGGCCCCCGAGACAGCGGGACACCCCACCGGGCAACCTGTACCGGTGGGAGCTGACCTACGGACGAAGGCACCGGCGGCACCGGAGCGTCCGGCGGGGGAGACGGGCGCCGCCGGAGCCGCCACCGACCGGTGGCTGGCGTACGTCGTGTTCGGGCTCGCCGCCCTGTGCGGCGTACTGACCGTGGCCAGCTTCTGGTGCGACCTGGTCGAACCCGACCTGCCCCGGCCCGGCCCGCTGGACTTCACCGCCTGGTCGTCCACCCTGCCCGGTTTGGCGTTCGCGCTGTCCGGTGCGCTGATCGCGGCCCGGGTGCCCCGGCACCGGATGACCTGGATCCTCACCGGCGGCGGGCTGATCGCCTGCCTGGACGGCTTCGCCGCGACGTACGCGGCCCTGTCCGTCCTCGCCCACGACGGCGGGCTGCCGCTGACCGGCCCGGCGGTGTACGTCGGCGCCCGCTTCGGGCCGATGATCAATCTGGTCGTACCGCTGGTCCTGCTGTTCTTTCCGGACGGTCGGCTGCCGTCGCCCCGCTGGCGGCTGCCGGCGGCGCTGTCGCTGGCCGGCACCGGCACGGCCGTGCTGCTGATGCTCACCGTGCCGTGGGACCTCGTCTCCGGCGGCGAACCAGTCCCGCCCGGCCTGGCCGGGGTGTCCCTCGACCCCGTCACGCCGCCGCTGCCGGCCGGGTTCTGGGCGTCCGCCCAGTACCTCATCCCGGCCTCGCTCCTGGTCAGCCTGGTCGTACCGGTCGCCGCCTTCGCCCGGCGGTTCGGCCAATCGGACCCCGAGCGGCGGGCCCAGTTGCGGTGGATGCTGCTCGCCGGCAGCCTGAGCCTGCCGCTGCTGCCGGTCGCGTTCGTCCTCGGCGGCCAGTTCATCGGCAGCGCGATGTTCGCGCTCTCCATGGTCGCCGTCAGCGCCGCGGTCGCCGTCGCGGTGACCCGCTACCGGCTCTACGACGTCGACGCACTGCTCGGCTGGACCCTGCTCTACGGCCCGCTCGCCGCCGTCATCGTCGCCGTCGACATCGCCGTCTTCGTCGGCGTCGGCACGCTCGTCGACGACCCGGTCGCCGCCGTCGTCGCCGCCGGCTTCGTCGCGGTCCTCTACGGGCCGCTGCGCGCCAGGATGCAGCGCCTGGTCACCCGGCTGCTGCGGGGCCGCGGCGAGCCGTACGACGTCGTCTCCGTCCTGGCCCGGCGGCTGGAGGAGTCCAGCGGGCCGGACGAGCAACTGCTCGCCGTCGCGCGTACGGTCTCCACCGCCTTCCGGTCCCCGTACGTCCGGGTCGAACTGGACCGGGCCGACGGGCGGACGGTCGTCGCCGGGTACGGCACGCCCCGCGACGACGTGGTGGTGCTGCCGTTCGCCTACCGGGGGGTGCCGATCGGGCGGCTCACCCTGCTGGCCCGGCCCGGCAACCGGCTCTCCGACGCCGACCAGCGGCTGCTCGCCGACGTCGTACGGCAGGCCGGCGCGGCGGCCCGGGCGACCGCGCTCACCGAGGAACTGCAGCGCAGCCGGGAGGCGCTGGTGACCGGGGTCGCCGAGGAACGCCGCCGGCTGCGCCGGGACCTGCACGACGGGCTCGGCCCGGCGCTCGCCGCGGCCGCCCTGAAGATCGAGGCGGCCCGCAACGTGGCCCGGCGGGACGCCGCCGGGGCCGACGGCATCCTGACCCAGGTCGCCGGCGACCTGACCGCGGTGCTCGGTGACGTCCGCCGGCTCGTGCACGACCTGCGGCCACCCGCCCTGGACCAGTTCGGACTCGTCGGCGCGGTCGAGCAGGTGGCCGCCCGGTTCCGTGGCGGACCGCTGGACGTCACCGTCACCACCTCGGGCGATCTGTCGGCGCTGCCGGCGGCGGTCGAGGTCGCCGCGTACCGGATCGTCGGCGAGGCGCTGGCGAACGTGTCCCGGCACGCGGCCGCCACCCACTGCACGGTCGAGCTGGCGGCCGGTGACCGTACGCTGCGCGTCGAGATCGCCGACGACGGCCGCGGCGCCGCCCCCGACGCGCTGGTCGGGGTGGGGCTGCTCGGGATGCGGGAGCGCGCCGAGGAACTCGGCGGCGCGTGTACGGTGACGCGTCGTCCTTCCGGAGGAACACTGGTCAGTGCCATGATCCCTTACGGCCGGTCCGCGACCGACGGGGCCGCCGCTGAGGCTTGAGGGAGTTAGCCGGGATGACGCTCCGGGTGCTGGTGGCCGACGACCACCCCGTCTACCGTGACGGGCTACGGATGATGCTGACCTCCACCGGCACCGTCGACGTCGTCGGCGCCGCCGCCGACGGGATCGAGGCGGTCGAGCTGGCCGCCGAGCTGCGTCCCGACGTCGTGGTGATGGATCTCCAGATGCCCCGGCTCGACGGGATCGAGGCGACCCGCCGGGTGCTCGCCGACGCGCCGGCGACCGGCGTGCTCGTGCTGACCATGCACGACGGTGACGAGAGCGTCTTCGCCGCCATGCTCGCCGGCGCCCGCGGCTATCTGCTCAAGGGGGCCAACCAGGACGAGATCCTGCGGGCGATCACCGCGGTCGCCGGCGGGGAGGTCATCTTCGGCCCGGCCCTGGCCGCCCGGGTGACCAGCTACTTTGCCACCCTGGCCACCGTCAGCCGGGCCGACGCCGACCCGTTTCCGCAGCTCACCGCGAGGGAACGGGAGGTGCTGGGGCTGATCGCCGGCGGCCTGTCGAACCGGCAGATCGCCGACCGGCTCTTCCTGTCACCCAAGACGGTCCGCAACAACGTCTCGAACGTCTTCACCAAGCTCCAGGTGGCGGACCGGGCGCAGGCGATCGTCCGGGCCCGGGAGGCCGGGCTGGGCCGGTGACCGACCGGGCCCGCTACCGGGCCGACGCACCGGGGCGGGGCGTCACCTGGTGCGGCCCCGTTACCTGGTGCGGCGGCGGACCAGCAGGGCGATGCCGGCCAGGCCCAGGGTGATCACCACCACCACGGCGGCGTTCATCAGCAGCACCTCCCGCAGGTCGGCGAACATCTCGTCGAGATCGTCGCCGGGACGCAGCGCGTCCTCCGGGATCGCCCGCTCGCCACCGCCGATCCCGGCACTGACCGCGTCGTGCTGCTCCGGCAGCGGGGCGCCGGCCACCCGCAGCGCCTCCGGCATGCTGAGCCGGCCGAAGAACCACGCCTCGGCGGTCTTGCGCTTGTCGGGCTGCTTGGCCGGACGGAAGGCCCGCGGGCCGCCGCCGGCCAGCGGGTAGAGGTCGTACGTCTCCGTCGCCCGGTCCTCGATGGACACGACCAGGACGTATTTCGGGCCGAGCGTCTCGGGCTTCGGGGCGGCGGCGTGCCAGGCCCGGTCGAGCCAGTTGACCTGGTCCATGACCGCGGTGAAGATCTCCGGCTGCTGCTCGGCGACCACCACGAGCGGTTCGGCGAGATCGTCGCCGCTGATCGTCACCGACGTCGGTGCCGGCGGCACCTCGGGGGCGGCGTGCGCCGCCGGGGCGCCGGGCAGCGCGAGCAGGCCCACGGCGACCAGCGCGACCCCGACAATGATTCGACGGCCCACCCCACGGATCACGACCGACCTCCTCGCCCCGTATCGATGGATGGTCTTGCTGGGTCTGGTGCGCGTGTTGTCTGCTGTGGCTGGTGAGCGGGTGCCGCGAGGTGCCGGAAAATCCGTCCTCAAAGGCAAAGACGCCACCCGACGTCCCTCGGTTGCACCGGTTGGCGCACTATTTGGAACTATCTGCCATGGCCGACCGACCAACAACTTGAGTCGATCGTTAGCGGCCGAATCGTAACTGCGCGGAGGATGGCATGGGCGGCAGGGTCCACAGGTTGACGGCATTGACGCTCGGCGTCGTCGTGGGTGCGCTGAGCGTGTTGTTACTCGCCGGTCCGGCCGCCGCGCACAACTCCTTCACCGGCAGCGACCCGGAGAACGGCGCCACCCTCGACAAGGCGCCGGAGACGGTGCAGCTGCGCTTCCTGTCCCGGCTCGACCCGGCCACCACCAAGGTGACCGTGACCGGACCCGACGGCGCGGCCACCTACGGCGGCGAGCCGACCTTCGACGGCAACCGGGTCACCGTGCCCTTCACCCTCGGGCCGGCCGGGCTCTACACCGTCGCGTACGAGGTGATCTCCGGCGACACCCACCCGATCAAGGGGTCGGTCAAGTTCACGCTCTCTGTCGGCGCGACGCCCAGCGTGTCGCCGACCCCGACCGCCGAGCCGACCTCGGCACCCCCGTCGCCGTCGGCCACCCCGTCGCTCGCCCCGGCGGCGGCCGAGAACGAGGACGGCCCGGTGTGGCCCTGGCTGATCGGCGGCCTGGTGGTGCTGGCCGCCGTCGTCGCACTGCTCGCCGTCGGGTTCGCCCGGCGCCGCCGCACCTGAGGCCCGGAACGCGGCGGCGGCGGCCGCCAGTGGCGGCCGCCGCCGTGTCCTACGTGGAGCGGATCAGCCCAGCCGGGCGATCGCGTCGCGCAGCCGGGCCGCGGTCCGCTCCCGGCCCAGCACCTCGACCGACTCGAAGAGCGGCAGGCCGACCGTACGGCCGGTGACCGCGACGCGTACCGGGGCCTGGGCCTTGCCGAGCTTCAGCCCGCGCTGCGCGCCGACCTCCTCCAGCGCCGCCTTCAGCGCGTCGGCCGTCCAGTCCGGCAGCGCCTCGAAGGCGGCCAGCGCGGCGGTGAGCAGGTCGGCGGCGCCCTCCTTCATCGCCTTGGCCCACGCCGCCTCGTCGGCCGGGGGCGTCGACAGGAACAGGAAGTCGACGTTCGGCACGATCTCGCTCAGCACCGCGATCCGGGTCTGGGCCAGCGGCGCGACGGCGGCGAACGCCACCGGGTCGAAGTCCTCCGGCCGCCACGGCGGCGCGGCGATCGACTCCGTACCGGTCAGCCACGGGTCGCAGGCGGCGACGAACTCCTCGACCGGCAGTGCGCGGATGTAGTCGCCGTTGAAGGCCCGCAGCTTCTTCTCGTCGAAGAAGGCCGGGGACGGGTTCACCTCCTCCAGCCGGAACTCGTCCTCGATCACCGACCACGGCACGATCTCCCGGTCGCCGGACGGCGCCCAGCCGAGCAGCATCAGGTAGTTGCGCATCGCGTCGGCGAGATAGCCCTCGTCGCGGTAGGCCTCCAGGGCCACCTTGTCGCGGCGCTTCGACAGCTTCTGCCGCTTCTCGTTGACCACCACCGGCACATGCGCCCAGACCGGCGGGCGGGCCCCCAGCGCCTCCCACAGCAGCTGCTGCTTCGGCGTGTTGGGCAGGTGCTCCTCGGCCCGGATCACGTGGGTGATGCCCATGGTCATGTCGTCGACGACGTTGGCGAGCAGGAAGACCGCCGACCCGTCGCCACGGGCGATCACGAAGTCCTCGATCAGCTTGTTCTCGAACGTCGGCTCGCCCCGGATCAGGTCGACGACCTGGGTCGCCCCGTCGTCCGGCGTACGGAACCGCAGTGCCCGGCCCTCGCCGGGACCGAGGCCCCGGTCGCGGCAGAAGCCGTCGTAGCCCTGGTACTGCGAACCGGTGCGGGCCTGGACCGCCTCCCGGGTGCAGTCGCAGTAGTAGGCGAGGCCGCCGGAGTGCAGCTTTTCGGCGGCGGCGCGGTGCTCGCCCGCGTTCGCCGACTGGAAGTACGGACCCTCGTAGCCGCCCCGTTCGATGCCGATCCAGTCGAGGGCGTCGAGGATGCCCTCGGTCCACTCGGGCCGGTTGCGGGCGGCGTCGGTGTCCTCGATCCGCAGGACGAAGACCCCGCCCTGCTGCTTGGCGTAGATCCAGTTCTGGAGGGCCGACCGGGCACCGCCGACGTGGAACATTCCAGTCGGAGAAGGGGCGAAGCGTACGCGTACCGTCACACCCCCAGCCTACGGGCGGCACCGGGGCCGGCCGCCACCAGGTTTCCCCCGTCACGTTCCGGCCGCGCCCCGCCGCGTGGGCGGTACCGTCTTCGCCGGACCACGGCCGGGCACGCGCCGGGGGTGGGTACGGCGCGGGAGGGACCGCCGGTGGAGGAAGTCTCGACGGTGGTACGGGCCGGCCCGGCGCCGGGCCGGCCCGTACCACCACCCGTCGGCCGGCCGGGTTGGCGCCGGCCGCTACGCCGGATGCCGGCCGCGCTGCGCCGCGCCGGCACCCTCGACGGGCTGGCCGTCGCCGCCCTGGCCGCCGGGGCGCTGTTCGTCGCGACCGGCCTGCTGCCCACGGCCGACGCGCTGGCCACCGTCGGCCGGACCGGCCCGCTGCTGGTCTTCCTGGTGGCGGTGGTCGTACTCGCCGAACTCACCGCCCGGGCACAGGTCTTCGACGCCGTCGCGGTCCGGATCGCGATCCTCGGCCGGGGCCGGCGGTGGGCGCTGTTCGCGCTGCTCGTCACGTTCGCGACGCTGACCACGATCTTCCTCAACCTGGACACGACGGCGGTCCTGCTGACGCCGGTCATGCTGGCCGTGGCCGCCCGGCTCGGGATCGTCGCCCTGCCGCTGGCGATGACCACGGTGTGGCTGGCCAACACGGCGAGCCTGCTGCTGCCCGTGTCGAACCTGACGAACCTGCTCGCCGCCGACCGGCTCGGGCTGCCGGTGGCCGCGTTCGCCGGGCGGATGGCCGCTCCGCAACTCGTCGCCGTGCTGGCGACCGCCGCCTGCCTCTGGCTGCTGCACTGGCGGCGGGACGCCGCCGCCCGCTACCCGGTGCCGGTGCCGCACCGGCCGGCGGACCCGGTGCTGTTCCGGGTCGCCGCGGCGGCGTGCGTCCTGTTCGTGGCCGGGATCGTCGCCGGGGTCACGCTGGCCGCCGTCTCGGTCGCCTGCGCCGTCGTGGTGCTGGTCGCCTTCGCGGTACGCGACCGGCCCGCCATCGGCTGGAGCCTGCTCCCGTGGCGGCTGCCGGTGCTGGTCACCGGCCTCTTCCTGATCGTGGAGACGGTCGGCCGGCACGGCCTGTCCAGCCTGCTGGCGGCGCTCGTCGGCACCGATCCCGGCCCGGCCGGGATCGGGCTGGCCGCCGCCGTCGGCGCCGTCCTGGCCAACCTGCTGAACAACCTGCCGGCGTACGTCGCCGGTGAGGCGGTGGTGCCGGCCGGGCACACCGACCAGTTGCTCGGGCTGCTGCTCGGGGTGAACGTGGGACCGCTGGTGCTGCCGTGGGCGTCCCTGGCGACCCTGCTGTGGCTGGAGCGCTGCCGGGCGGCCGGGCTGGCGGTGCCCTGGCTGCGGTTCCTGCTCACCGGCCTGGTCACCGCCGTCGTCGTGTTGGCCACCGCCGTCCCCGCCCTGCTCCTGACCGCCGGCTAGCCGCCGGCGCCTCCCGCCGCTCGCCCGCGTCGCTCGCCCTCTGGGCGCCTCCTTGATCGCGGTGATCAGGGAGTTTGCGCCCCGACGCGCCGACGACACGCGCGTCCTGGTCCCTGATCACGGGGATCCTGGGGTCAGGGGACGGAGCGGATCTTCAGGACCAGGGCGCTGCCCAGCAGGGTCACCGCGGCGGTCACCGCGTAGAGGGTGGGGTAGCCACCGAGGTAGACGACCATCGGGGCGGACACGGCGGGGCCGAGGACCTGGGGGGCGGAGTTGGCGATGTTGATGACCCCCAGGTCGCGGGCCCGGTCGGTCGCCTTCGGCAGCACCTGGGTGATCAGCGCGGCGTCGATCGCGAGGTAGACGCCGTACCCGGCGCCGAGCAGCACGGCGGCGACCATCGCCGCCGGCCAGACCGGCCACACGGCGAGCAGCAGCGCCGCCACCGCCATGGTCACCCCGGACCAGACGACGAACACCTTGCGCCGGCCGGACCGGTCGGACAGCCGCCCGCCGGCCACGGCCGTGGCCATCAGCCCGGCCGTGTAGAGCAGGATCAGCACCAGCAGGCCGAACTCCGGGTCGGCGTAGCGGACCCGGTCGGTGAGGAAGTAGAGCAGGTAGAGGGTGCCGAGCGCGTTGCCGAGCTGCACCAGGAAGCGGGTGCCGAAGGCCCAGGCGAAGTCCGGGTGATGGCGCGGGCTGACCCACATCCCGGCGACCAGCCGGCGCCAGCGCAGCACCGCCCGGTGCGTACGCGGCAGGACGTCGTCGGCGGTGAACAGGGTGAACGGCAGCGCCAGCACGACCACGGCGACGGCGATCGCGACGTAGCCGGCGGCGTTGCCGGTGAACACGGTCGTCACCAGCACCACGCCGACGACCAGGCCGAGCGCCTGCGGAATGCCGACCCACCCGGAGACACCGCCGCGTTGGGCGACCGGCACCCGGTCCGGTACGGCCGCGGTGAGCGTGGCCAGCATCGCGTTGAGACAGACCTGCGCGGCGACCCAGGCCACCGTCACGCCGAGGATGGTGTGCTGCCCGGCCAACAGCACCAGCGACGCCGCGCCGAGCAGCGCGCCGACCGCGGTCCAGACGTGCCGCCGGCCGAACTCGCGGCCGCCGACCCGCGGGCAGGTGCGGTCGGACAGGGCGCCGGCGAGCGGGTTCGCGACGATCGCGGCGAGCGCGCCGATCCCGGTCACCCAGGCCAGCATGGTCTCCTTGCGGGCCGGGTCGATCGCCTCGACCTGTTGCGGCAGCAGCACCTGGATCGGGGTGAAGAAGGCCATCCACAGGCCCAGGTTGGCGCTGAAGAGCAGGGCCACCCAGCTTCGGCGTACGGGGGTCGTGGGGTCGGCGAGAGCGGCGGGCAGCGCCGCGGGCGTGGGTTCGAGCGTCGTCACCGGCGGGCCTGGCGGATCGCGTCGCGATACCAGGCGTACGAGGTCTTCGGGGTGCGGACCTGGGTGTCGAAGTCGACGTGGACCAGGCCGAAGCGCTGGCTGAAGCCCTCGGCCCACTCGAAGTTGTCGAGCAGCGACCAGACGAAGTAGCCGCGCACGTCGGCGCCCTCGTCGATCGCGGCCCGTACCGCGCGCAGGTGGCCGTCGAGGTAGGCGATCCGGTCCGGGTCGGCGCAGTCGCCGTCCGGTCCGACCATGTCCGGGTAGGAGCAGCCGCTCTCGGTGACGTACAGCGGCGGCAGCGCGTCGCCGTACCGCCGGGTCAGCGTGACCAGGATGTCGCGCAGGCCCTCGGGGACGACCGGCCAGCCGAACCCGGTGGTCGGGTAGCCGTCGAGCTGGACCATCTCGAACGGCAGCGGGTGGCCCTCGTCGGGAGCCCGGATGCCGGTCGGGTTGTAGTAGTTGACGCCGATCCCGTCGATCGGCGTGGCGATCACGTCGAGGTCGCCGTCGTGGACGACGGACAGGTCGAAGTCGATCTCGGTCGGATAGCCGAGCCCGAGGACCGGGTCGGTGAACAGCCGGTTGTGCAGCGCGTCGTACGCGGCGACGGCAGCCCGGTCGGCGGCGGTGTCGCCGCAGGCGTGCACGGGGGAGTAGTTGTTGGTGAGCGCCACCGGGCTGCCGGAGTGGGCGCGGACCGCGGCGACCGCCAGGCCGTGCCCGAGCAACTGGTGGTGGGTGGTCGGGAAGGCGTCGAAGAGCATCATCCGGCCGGGGGCGTGGACCCCCATGGCGTAGCCGTAGGTCATGTGCACGACCGGCTCGTTCAGCGTGACCCACAACTTGATCCGGTCGCCGAGCGCGGCGGCGACCAGGGCGCTGTAGTCGGCGAACCGGTAGGCGGTGTCGCGGTCCATCCAGCCGCCGCGGTCTTCCAGCGCCTGCGGCAGGTCCCAGTGGAAGAGGGTGGCGACCGGGTCGATGCCGGCGGCCAGCACGGTGTCGACGAGCCGGTCGTAGAACGCCAGCCCGGTCGGGTTGGCCGGGCCGGTGCCGTCCGGCTGGACGCGCGGCCAGGCGACCGAGAACCGGTACGCGTCGGTGCCGAGGCCGGCCATCAGGGCGACGTCCTCGGGATAGCGGTGGTAGTGGTCGCAGGCCACGTCACCGGTGCTGCCGTCGGCGATCTGGCCGGGTTCGTGGGTGAAGGTGTCCCAGATGGACGGTCCGCGCCCGCCGGTGTCGGCCGCACCCTCGACCTGGTAGGCCGAGGTCGCCACCCCGAAGGTGAAGCCGGTCGGAAAGGCCGGTAGCGGTGGCAGGGCCATTTCGGACTCCTCAAACGCGAAAGATGCTCGGACTCTATGCCTCGCCCCGTCCGGTCGGAAGCCCTGGTTTTGTCGACAACACGTCTTCGATCCGGCGTGTCGGGCCGCCGCGCCGATGCCGTCGGTCGCGCCGGCGCCGTCCGCCCGGATCGCCGGGGGCGGCCGCGCGGCGCTGCGGAAATGGCCGAGGGCCCGCCGGCCGGTCCCCGGTGGAGCGGGACCGCGGCCGACAGGCCCTCGATCGGTGTGCCGAAATCCCTACGAGTCGCCGCCGGTCTCGCCGACCGGGGCGGCGTTGACGTCGTCGATCGCGTACTTCTTGGCCGCCTCGGCCGGAACCGACACCGGCACCTCACCGCGCCGGGCGAGCTGGGCCAGCGTCGCCACGGCCACCGACTCGGCGTCGACGTGGAAGTGCCGGCGCAGCGCGTGCCGGGTGTCGGAGAGCCCGAACCCGTCGGTGCCCAGCGACGTGTAGTCGCCCGGTACCCAGCGCGCGATCAGGTCGGGCACCGCCCGCATCCAGTCGCTGACCGCCACGACCGGGCCGGCCGCGTCGGCGAGCTTGCTGGCGATGTACGGCACCTTCGGCTCGGCGCCGAGGTTGAGCAGGTTGTGCTCCTCGCACTCGACCGCGTCACGGCGCAGCTCGGTCCACGAGGTGACCGACCAGACGTCGGCGGCCACCCCCCAGTCCTGGGCCAGCAACTGCTGCGCCTTGAGCGCCCACTGCATGCCCGTACCGGAGGCGAGGATGTTGGCCCGCGGCGCGGAGCCGTCGCCGCCCGACACCGACGGTGCCGCGGCGTAGCGGTAGATGCCCCGCAGCAGCCCCTCGACGTCGACGTTCTCCGGCTCCGCCGGCTGCACGATCGGCTCGTTGTAGACGGTGAGGTAGTAGAAGATGTTCTCCTGCTCCTCTCCGTACATCCGGTGCAGGCCGTTCTCCACGATGTGCGCGATCTCGAACGCGAACGCCGGGTCGTACGCCACCACGGCCGGGTTGGTCGCGGCGAGCAGGTGCGAGTGGCCGTCCTCGTGCTGCAGGCCCTCACCGTTGAGCGTGGTGCGCCCGGCGGTCGCGCCGAGCACGAAGCCGCGCGCCATCTGGTCGGCCGCCGCCCAGAACGCGTCGCCGGTGCGCTGGAACCCGAACATCGAATAGAAGATGTAGAGCGGGATCATCGGCTCGCCGTGCGTGGCGTACGAGGTGCCGGCGGCGGTGAACGAGGCGACCGAGCCGGCCTCGTTGATCCCCTCGTGCAGGATCTGGCCGGCGGTGGACTCCTTGTACGACAGGAACAGCTCGCGGTCGACCGACGTGTACTTCTGCCCGTGCGGCGAGTAGATCTTGCGGGTCGGGAAGAGCGAGTCCATGCCGAACGTGCGGGCCTCGTCCGGGATGATCGGCACCCAGCGGGCCCCGAACTCCTTGTCCTTCATCACGTCCTTGAGCAGGCGGACGAAGGCCATCGTGGTGGCGATCTTCTGCTTGCCCGAGCCGCGCTTGACGTCGCCGAACTGCTTCGACTCCGGGATGGCCAGCGGGACCGTCTTGGTCCGCCGGCTCGGCACGAACCCGCCGAGCTGGTTGCGCCGCTCCTGCAGGTACTGCATCTCGTCGGACTTCTCACCGGGGTGGAAGTACGGCGGCAGGTAGGGGTTCTCCTCCAACTGCTTGTCGGAGATGTCGAGGAAGAGCCGGTCGCGGAACGTCTTCAGGTCGTCCAGCGTCAGCTTCTTCATCTGGTGCGTGGCGTTGCGGCCCTCGAAGTGCTGGCCGAGCGTCCAGCCCTTGATCGTCTTGGCCAGGATGACCGTCGGCTGCCCGGTGTGCTCGCTGGCCGCCTTGTACGCCGCGTAGAGCTTGCGGTAGTCGTGCCCGCCCCGCTTGAGGTTCCAGATCTCGTCGTCGGACAGGTGCTCGACCATCTTGCGGGTGCGCGGGTCGCGGCCGAAGAAGTGCTCCCGTACGTACGCCCCGGACTCCGCCTTGTAGGTCTGGTAGTCACCGTCCGGGGTGGTGTTCATCAGGTTGACCAGCGCGCCGTCGGTGTCGGCGGCGAGCAGCGGGTCCCACTCACGGCCCCAGACGACCTTGATCACGTTCCAGCCGGCGCCCCGGAAGAACGCCTCCAGCTCCTGCATGACCTTGCCGTTGCCGCGTACCGGCCCGTCGAGCCGCTGCAGGTTGCAGTTGATCACGAAGGTGAGGTTGTCCAGCTCCTCGCGGGCGGCCAGACCGATCGCGCCCAGCGACTCCGGCTCGTCCATCTCACCGTCGCCGAGGAACGCCCATACGTTCTGGTCGGACGTGTCCTTGATGCCACGGTTGTGCAGGTAGCGGTTGAACCGGGCCTGGTAGACGGCGTTGATGCCGCCCAGCCCCATCGACACCGTCGGGAACTCCCAGAAGTCCGGCATCAGCCGCGGGTGCGGGTACGACGGCAGCCCGCCACCCAGACCGGCGTGCGACAGTTCCTGCCGGAACCCGTCGAGCCGGTCCTGCGACAGCCGGCCCTCGAGGAAGGCGCGGGCGTACATGCCGGGGGAGGCGTGGCCCTGGAAGAAGATGTGGTCGCCGCCGCCGGGGTGGTTCTTGCCGCGGAAGAAGTGGTTCATGCCCACCTCGTAGAGCGACGCGGCGCTGGCGTAGGTGGAGATGTGTCCACCGACCCCGATCTCGGGCCGCTGCGCGCGGTGCACCACCATCGCGGCGTTCCACCGGATGTAGGCCCGGATCCGCCGCTCGACCGCCTCGTCACCGGGGAACCACGGTTCCCGCTCGGGGGTGATCGTGTTGATGTAGTCGGTGGTGGTCAGCGGCGGTACGCCGACCTGACGCTCGCGCGCCCGCTCCAGCAGGCGCAGCATGACGTAGCGGGCGCGCTTGGCGCCGCGATCGTCGATCACCCCGTCGAGTGACTCGACCCATTCGCTGGTCTCTTCAGGGTCGATGTCCGGAAGCTGGCTCGGTAGGCCGTCGCTGATCACCGGGCGCTTGCGTTCCGTGGCCACAGGCGTTCCCTCGGTTGTGTGTGTGGGATAGGTCTCTAGCGCCATCCTGCCTTCTCATGCCCGGTCCCGTCACGTCTAGGAGCGTCAGACGCGACGCTCGACACAGGTACCGGCCGGTAACTTCCTGGCAACAGCTTTGTCAGCTATCGGACGCGTTGGATGTCGAGGAATGGGCTTACCCGGCGGATCGGGGGTCTACAGGCCCGATCGTGCCGGTGCGGGAGTGCGCGTGTGGGGTGTGCTCGTGCGGGTCGTGTCCGTGTGGGCGTGCCCGTGCCGGTCGCGGCCGGCGCGCGGCTCAGCCGGCCAGGCGCGCGGCTCAGCCGGCCAGGCGCGCGGCTCAGCCGGCCAGGCGCGCGGCTCAGCCGGCCAGGCGCGCGGCTCAGCCGGCCAGGCGTGCGGGTCAGCCGGCCAGGCGTGGGGTCAGCCGGCCAGGAAGGAGAAGCGCACCTCGCGCGAGGGGTTGTCGCCGTTGGGATCGACCAGGCAGATCGACTGCCAGGTGCCGAGCATCAGCCGGCCGCCGAGCACCGGCACCGTCGCGTACGGCGCCACGAACGCCGGCATCACGTGGTCGCGACCGTGCCCGGGCGACCCGTGCCGGTGCCGCCAGCGGTTGTCGGCCGGCAGCACCGCGTCCAGCGCCGTGATCAGGTCGTCGTCGGACCCCGACCCAGTCTCGATGATCGCCACTCCGGCCGTCGCGTGCGGGACGAACACGTGCAGCAGCCCGTCACCGGCGCCGTCGACGAACCGCTCGGCCTGGGCGGTGATGTCCGAGACGGTGGGCCGGGTGCCGGTCCGGACCGTGATGACCTCGCTTCGCATACCGGCCAGTCTGCACCCGAACCCGGACCGCCGCGCAGCGGCCTGTGATGATCGTCTGCTGCTGGGACAGCCGACACGCCGCCCGACGAACGCCTGAACCGCAGACGATCATCGACCCACCCGCCCGCCCGCGCCCCACACCCACACCCGCGCCCGGCGCCCGCGCCCCGCCGACGGCCGGCGCGAAGCGCAGCCACGCCCACGCGCCACACCCCAAGATCGCGCGCTCGCGGGCGGCCGGTGTCGCAACTGTTGGTTAGCCTCGCCCCGTGACCACTCCTGCGCCAGCCCCCGAGCTCGACGCGCCGATCGTGGCCGTCACCGTCTATCCCGACCGGGCCCGCGTGACCCGTCGCGGCACCGTCACCCTGCCCGCCGGCGAGCACCGGGTCCGGGTCGGCCCGCTGCCGGTCGGCCTGCACCGCGACTCGGTACGGGTCGGCGGGCACGGCCCGGCCACGGTGCTCGGCGTCGACGTCGTCAAGCACCACCAGGCGCGGACCGCCGACCCGCTCGCCGCGCAGCTGGAGGAGCGCCGCCGGGTCCTCTCCGGCGAGCTGGCCGAGCTGGCCGACGCCGACGCGGTGGAGAACCACCGCTCCGAGTTCTTCACCCTGCTCGCCCAGCGGGCCGGCGGCACCTACGCCCGCGCGCTCGCCAGCGGCGACGCCGCCCCCGTCGACGTCGCCGCCTTCGCCGACACGTTCGCCGAGCTGCTCGGCGCCAGCAAGTCCCGCCAGCGCGGCACCACCCGCCGTCGGGACGAGGCCCGCGACGAGGTCGCCGCCATCGACCGCCAGCTCAAGGCGCTCGCCGAGCGGCGCCACCCCGACCAGCTCTTCGCCGCGGTCACCGTCGAGGTCGGCGCCGCCGACGCCGAGGTCCAGCTCGAACTGACGTACGTGGTCGGCAACGCAGGCTGGAAGTCGTCGTACGACGTACGGCTCGACGACGGCCCGGCCCGGCCGGGTGAGGCGCCGGCCGAACGGCTCACGCTGACCTGGTTCGGCCTGGTCACCCAGCGCACCGGCGAGGACTGGCCGGAGTGCGACCTGACCCTGTCCACCGCCCGCCCCGCCGACACCGCCACCGTGCCCGAGCTGCGGCCGTGGCTGCTCGACCGGGTCCGGCCGATGGCGGTGGGCGCCGAGCCGATGTTCGGCGCCGCGGTGGCGGGCATGCCGGCACCGGCCGCGCCCTCCGGGCCACCGCCGGGGGCGAGGCCGCGCACCGGCGGCGCCCCGCCGCCACCGGTCCTGGAGCGGGCCGCGGCCGTCGAGCAGGGTCCGTCGGCGGCCACCTACCGGCCGACCCGTCCGGTGGCCGTACCGGCCGACGGCAGCGCCCACCGGGCGACCGTGGCCGTGCTCGACCTGGCGACGGCGCTCGACTACGTCACCGCGCCCGTGCAGTCGACCGACGCGCACCTGCGGGCCACCGCGGTCAACTCCTCGGTGCACACCCTGCTGCCCGGGCCCGCCTCGGTCTTCCACGGCGGCGACTTCGTCGGCAGCACTCTGCTCGAGACGTGGGCGCCGGGCGAGGAGGTCGAGCTGGCACTCGGCCGTGACGACCGGGTACGCGTCGAGCGGGAGCGGATCCGGCGCAGCGCGAGCAAGGCGACGCTCGGCTCGACCCGGCGGCGCGAGGTCGAATACCGCATCTCGGTCGCCAACCACACCCCGCGCCCGGCCCGGGTGACCGTCCTCGACCAGTTGCCGGTGTCACTCGACGAGGCGATCGTCGTGCGTGACATCCGTCTCGAACCGCCGCCGGCCGAACGTACCGACATGGGTGAACTGACCTGGCGGCTGGGGATCCCACCGGGCGAATCCCGCGAGGTCTTCCTGGGTATCCGGGTCGAGACGAAGTCGGTGGAGCTGTCCGGCTGGCGTGAATAGCGACATTCGCCGAGTGGCCGGCCGGCCACCGCTTCGGTAATGCTGTCCGACGTGACCACCCCGCAAGATCTCGATGAGCGGTTCCGGGAAGCGGTCGCCGGCCTGCCCGGCACCGCGGCCCGGCGCCCGTCCGGCGGGCCGGTCCGCGACGGCAGCACCCTCACCGGCGACCAGGCCCTGGAACTCTTCGACGCCCAGCTCACCAGCCGCCACCTCGACCTCGCGGCCCGCTGGCTGCGCAGCTTCGGCGAGGGCTACTACACGGTCGGCTCGTCCGGGCACGAGGGCAACGCCGCCGTCGCCGCCGCGCTGCGCCCCACCGACCCGGCCCTGCTGCACTACCGGTCGGGCGGCTTCTACTGCGCCCGCGCCGCCCAGGCCGGCGCGGCGGCGACCGGCGCCCCGGACCGACCCGGCGGCGTGGCGGGCGACGACGATCCCGACGACGGCACCGACGAACCGCTCGCCGCGGCCGCCCGCGACGTGCTGCGCGGTGTCGTCGCCTCCGCCGACGAGCCGATCGCCGGTGGCCGGCACAAGGTCTTCGGCAACGCCGACCTGCACGTCATCCCGACCACCTCGACGATCGGCTCGCACCTGCCCCGCGCGGTCGGCATCGGCTTCGCCATCGAGCGGCTGCGCAAGCTGCACACCGGGACGGGCCCGTTCGCGCGTCCCGGTCCCGGGCCCCGCCCGGCCGGCGCCGACCGGACCACCGGGTCGGACTGGCCCGCCGACGCGGTCGTCGTCTGTTCCTTCGGCGACGCGTCGGTCAACCACGCCAGCGCCACCGCCGCCTTCAACACCGCCGGCTGGTGCGACCACGGCGGCCTGCGGATCCCGGTGCTGTTCGTGTGCGAGGACAACGGCCTCGGCATCAGCGTCCGTTCGCCGCACGGCTGGGTCGCCGCCGCCCTGGGCAGCCGGCCCGGAATCCGCTACTTCGCCGCCGACGGCTGCGACCTCGCGCAGACGTACGACGTGGCCCGGGAGGCCACCGACTGGGTACGCCGGCACCGCCGGCCGGCCGTACTGCACCTGTCGACGGTGCGGCTGATGGGCCACGCCGGCGCCGACGCCGAGGCCGCCTACCGGCAGCCCGCCGAGATCGACCGCGAGGTCGCCCGGGACCCGCTGGTCGGCACCGCCCGGCTGCTCGCCGAGGCCGGCCTGCTCACCCCCGACGAACTGGTCGCCCGCTACGACGAGGTCGGCTGGCAGGTCCGCCGGATCGCCGAGGAGGTGCTCACCGAACCGAAGCTCGACAGCGCCGCCGACGTCGTCGCGCCGCTCGCGCCCCGGCGCCCCGTACGGGTCTCCCGGGCCGTCGCCGACGCCGCCGTACGGGCCGCCGGACCCGGCGCCGCCGCCCGCGCCACCGCGTTCGGCGACCGCCTGCCGGAGGAGGGCGGCCCGCTCACCCTGGCCCAGACCGTCAACGCCACCCTCGCCGACGCCCTGCTCGACCACCCCCGCACCGTCGTGTTCGGCCAGGACGTCGCGGCCAAGGGCGGCGTGCACGGCGTCACCAAGGGACTGCGCGACCGGTTCGGCCCCACCCGGGTCTTCGACACCCTGCTCGACGAGACGTCGCTGCTCGGCCTCGGGCTGGGGGCCGGGCTGGCCGGGATCCTGCCGGTCCCCGAGATCCAGTACCTCGCCTACCTGCACAACGCCGAGGACCAGTTGCGCGGCGAGGCGGCCACGATGCGGTTCTTCTCCCGGGGCGCCTACCGCAACCCGATGGTGCTGCGGGTCGCCGGACTCGCCTACCAGGAGGGCTTCGGCGGCCACTTCCACAACGACAACTCGGTCGCCGTGCTGCGCGACGTACCCGGGATCGTGCTCGCGGTGCCGGCGCGGGCCGACGACGCCGCGCCGATGCTGCGGTCCTGCCTGGCCAGCGCGGCCGTCGACGGCAGCGTCTGCGTCTTCCTGGAGCCGGTCGGGCTCTACCACACCCGCGACCTCTACACCGAGGGCGACGGCGAGTGGCTGGCCCACTACGTCGGACCGGACGGGTGGGCGGCCGGGCACGTGCCGATCGGTCGGGCCCGGGTCTACGGCGTCGGCTCGGCCGAGGACATCACGATCATCACCTTCGGTAACGGCGTACGGATGTCGCTGCGCGCCGCCGCCCGGCTCGCCGGCGAGGGGATCGGCAGCCGGGTGGTCGACCTGCGCTGGCTGGCGCCGCTGCCGACCGCCGACATCATCCGGGAGGCGTCGGCCACCGGACGGGTCCTGATCGTCGACGAGACCCGCCGTTCCGGCGGCGTCGGCGAGGGCATCATCGCCGCTCTCGTCGACGCCGGATATGTCGGCTCCGCCCGTCGGATCGCCTCGGTCGACACGTTCATCCCATTGGGACCGGCCGCTCGTCACGTTCTGTTGACCGAAGATGCCATCACCCAGGGTGCCCACACGCTGCTGGCACGGTAAATTCCGTTGCACTCGGTGCGCCACTTGCATGTGGCGGCCCGACTGTGTGGACTTTGGCCAGCCGGCGTCGGACGATGCCGGGAAAGCTTGCCGGTGTCGTCCGACACCGGCAGGACGCTAGGAGAGGGAGGCACGCGACAGTGAGCGCGACCGCTGGTCAGGCCGCCGACGGCGTACGGAGCGTGGCGGACCGGTTCGGACTCGAACCGGGAAACGTCGTCATGGAGATGGGGTACGACGATGACGTCGACCACGATCTCCGCGACGCCCTGACCGACCGCTGCGGGGAACTTGTCGACGAGGACACCGACGAGGTCGTCGACGCGGTACTGCTCTGGTACCGCGACGGGGACGGTGACCTGTTCGAGATCCTGACCGACGCACTCGGCCCGCTGGCCGACGCCGGCGTGGTGTGGCTGCTGACGCCCAAGGCCGGGCGCGGAGGGCACGTCGAGCCGAGCGACATCAGTGAGTCGGCGTCGACCGCCGGACTCCAGCAGACGTCGACGATCAACGCCGGCAAGGACTGGAGCGGGGCGCGCCTGGTCGCACCCCGCGCTGCCCGCCGCAAGTAACACCCGGTGGGCGGGCCGCGCGGGGCGGCCCGCCGTACCTGGAACAGCCGTGACCGTCCCGTCACGGCTCGTTTTCGTGCTCGGCTACCGACGCCGCATCGGTGTGCCCGGTCCATGTCGGCGGCGGTGCGGGGGCTGCCGCCGACGACGCCGGTGTGTCGGCCGTCACCCCGGCCGGGCATGACACGCTGAAGGCCGTCGCGACGATCCCCAAGGAGCTTGAATGCCGATCGAGGTTGGCGCCGAGGCGCCCGACTTTGTGCTCAAGGACCAGAACAACCAGGAAGTACGGCTCTCCGACTTCCGTGGCAACAAGAACGTCCTGCTGGTCTTCTACCCGCTCGCCTTCACCGGCGTCTGCCAGGGCGAGCTGTGCGAGGTACGCGACAACCTCAACGCGTACGTCAACGACGACGTCCAGGTGCTGACCGTCAGCGTCGACTCCGCCTACACCCACAAGGTGTGGGCCGACCGGGAGGGCTTCAACTTCCCGCTGCTGGCGGACTTCTGGCCGCACGGGGCGGTCGCCCAGGCGTACGGCGTCTTCAACGAGGTCGCCGGCATCGCCAACCGGGGCACCTTCGTCATCGACAAGGCCGGCGTCGTGCGGTACTCGGAGATGAACATGCCCGGCGAGGCGCGCGACCAGGAAGGCTGGCGCAAGGCGCTGGCGACGGTTTCCGCCTGACCGGCCGGTATCCGCAGTGCGGTCGGCGGCGGCAGCAGGGTAAGCTGACCGCCGCCGACACGCTGCGAAGCGTCCGGGCGCGTAGCTCAGTGGGAGAGCACTCGCCTTACAAGCGAGGGGTCGCAGGTTCGAAACCTGCCGCGCCCACCCTTTGGCCAGCACAAGGACGGGCCGCCGGATGACCGGCGGCCCGCTTCGTCTCATTCGTCGTCCCGGTTCGTCTTCCGGAGCGGCCCGGCCACCTGGTCGGCGATCCCGAAGATCAGATTCGGTGCGAGGTTTTGGTCGCAGGTTCACCGGTACACGTTTGAACAGGTCACCGCACCTCGCAAATTGAGGCCGGGTGTCTCTTCGAGAGTGCCCCGATTTCGGCACGCGTCCGCCACTCGGTATTTACTCACCCGCCGCCGCTGGTCTTCCAAGCGATTCGCCAGGATATTCGTAGCTGACGCGGACAGATGATGAGGTATCAGACGGCGCATTCGGGTGGCGGTGCCCGACCAGTTGCGCAGCGCCGTGAACCGTTGAGTCCGTGCGCGATCCGTGTGGCCACGACACGAGGCGCTACGGGCCGACCGAGGACCGCCGGAGGCCCCGCGGGGCGGACCCGCAAACGCCGTAGCGTACGGCCACGTCCGTTGGCCGGCCGGGCCATACAGATCCCGGTCGATCTTCGTGATCTTTCCTGATCGCCGCGATTCAATCGCTTCCGTCATTTGCGGGAGCAGGCCGGCCGGACACCTCGAAAAGTCGCGTAACAAAGGGCGGCACTTTACTTCTGCACCAGTTCACGATGTGCCTCAGGCGCTCTCCATCGGCACCACCTCCGGTGGCCAAAGAGTCTTCCACAACACGTGATGTGCGCCCAAATCTGCTGCTCGGGCGGCCCGACTTGCCATGTCGGTGACGTTGGGCATAATCGATCCGCCCGCAAGGCATTCGACCGAGAGGAAGCGCATGAAGCGCAATGTTGTACGTGTGCTGGCGGTTATGGTCGTCCTCGCCGCCGGATCGGTGGTGGCGTCCGCGCCGGCCGCCGCCAGCGACGGCCCTGGTGACATCTGCGTGACCAACCAGGCCACCTGGCTGCGCGACCAGCCCTGGGGCGGCGTCCTGCGCACCCTGAGCCCCGGACGAGGCTTCCGCGTTCACTCGATCTACGGCGGCAGCCACATTCAGACCTGGTACTACGGGCACGGGGCCGAGGCGCCGGCGCAGGACGGCTGGATCCCGGCCGCCAACTGCAACTGGTAACAGGAACCTCCAACCTCCGCACCGTTGTTCAGTTGCTCCACCAAGAGGCACCCTCTCGCGAGGGTGCCTCTTCGGCGCTGGTGGATACGTGGTGGGCGCGGCAGGTTTCGAACCTGCGACCCCTCGCTTGCAAGGCGAGAACTCGCCGTTCGTTCCGGGTTGCCATGATCGTCTGCTGTTCAGGCGTTGGTGGTACGGCGTGTCGGCTGTCTGAAAAGCAGACGATCAAGATGGTCAGGTGCCCGGCTCGGCGTCGAGGTGGAGGGCGCGTCGCTCCTCGCGTTCGGGCTTCGCGGTGGGCTGAGCGCATGTTCGCTGCTTCCGAGTATCGGATGATCGGGCAATATTCTTGCCGGTCAATCTCTTGGTGTTGCGGTAATCGTCTCGGCATCGTGGGTTATGGCAAAATGCGGGGCTCGGACTCAGGATGGGACGAAGTGTCAGGTTCGGGTGGCGTCCGCGGGGGCCAGGTGTCGGCACCACCGCTTGGCCGAGGCGCCACCGCGACGTACCGGCAGGGTCGAATGCGGGGCGCCCACGCGGGACGGCACGAAATGCAAGCGCCTGGTATCCAGTCCGGGCGAACGCTGTCGGACCCACCAGGGATTCGGCACGCCATCGCTGGCAGTGCCTCGCATACCCAGGCAGCGGACGGTGTCGTCGCCGGCAGCACCGCGCGGGCCCCGGGAAGCCGTGGCGGCCAGGGACCGGCTCGTCCGGGAGGCTGCGGCGCAGGCAGGTCCCGCCCTCGCATCGGATCGAGTCCGGACCATCCAGGTCAGAGCAACCCGGTATGTGTCGCCGACGACCTGGAACTCGACCCGGAAGGCGGTGGGGGCGGGCAAGTGCCGGGCGCTGGCCAGGCTCGCCCGGGGAATCCTGACGGGACAGCAGCGACTGCATCTGACCATTGGCGACTTCGCCGGATGGGTGGTTGGTCGACTTGGCTCGCCACCATTCGCCCGGCGACTGGCTGAGGAGATCGCCTCCCGGGTGCCGCTGCCGTTCATCGATGACAACGCTGTCATCGCGGCGCGCGGCGTCCAGATCATCGGTATCACCATGTGTGCGCTCGACGGCCGGAACCTGATCGACTGTGCCTGCTTCCAGGACGTGGTCATCGAGGAGGGCAAAGCTCGCGTCCAGGAGCTGCTGGGCGCGGCAGCGCAGGACTGGGTGGAATTGCGGCTGCTGGCGTACCAGGAACGTAGTCTCCCTTGACCAGCCTGGCCGTTGGGCGGCACCGGGCCGGATAGCGGGCGGTGACGTGGGTACGTGCAGCGCATGGCAACGGTGCGCGAGGTGACGTACGACCTGCTCCGACAGCTGGAGATGACCACGGTCTTCGGCAACCCCGGCTCGACCGAGGAGCCGTTCCTCCAGCAGTTCCCGCCCGACTTCTGCTACGTCCTGGCGCTGCAGGAGGCGTCGGCGGTGGCGATGGCCGACGGGTACGCGCAGGTCACCCGCAGGCCCGCGCACGTCAACCTGCACACCGCGCCCGGCACCGGCAACGGCATGGGCAACCTCGCCACCGCCTGGCACAACAAGACGCCGCTGATCGTGACCGCCGGCCAGCAGACCCGCGAGATGTTGCTCATCGAGCCGCGGCTGACCGCCCTGCGCGCCCCGGAACTCGCCCAGCCGTACGTCAAGTGGAGCTACGAACCGGCCCGCGCCCAGGACATCCCGGGCGCGTTGATGCGGGCGTACGCGGCCGCCGTGCAGCCGCCGGCGGGGCCGGTGTTCCTGTCGCTGCCGTACGACGACTGGCAGCAGGAGGCGGCCGGCGGGCCCGTCGTACGGCAGGTCAGCACCCGGATCGGCGCGGACCCGCGGCGGCTCGCGGACTTCGCCGACGCGCTAACCGCGAGCCGCGACCCGGTGCTGGTCGTCGGGGCGGCGGTCGACCGGGCCGACGGCTGGCCGGCCGCGGTCGCGCTCGCCGAACGTCTCCGGGCACCCGTGTGGTCGGCGCCGGCACCCGAGCGGGCCGGCTTTCCCGAGGACCATCCGCAGTACCAGGGGGTGCTGCCGTACGCGATCGGGCCGCTGACCGACAAGCTGAAGGGGCACGACACGATTCTTGTGATCGGCGCCCCGGTCTTCCGTTACTACCCGTACGTCCCCGGCGACTACCTGCCGTCCGGCGCCCGGCTGCTGCACGTCACCGACGACCCGGCCGAGGCCGCCCGTGCCCCGGTCGGCGACAGTCTGCTCGGCGACGCCGGCCTCGTCTGCGCCGCCCTCGCCGACCTGCTGCCGCCGCCCGACCGGCCGATGCCGCCGGCCCGGCCGCCCGCCGACCCGCCGGAGCCGGGTACGCCGATGTCGCCCGACTGCCTCTTCGCCACGCTGGGCAGGCACTGGCCGGACGACGGGGTGCTCGTGCAGGAGACGCCGTCGAACCTGGCCGCCCTGCGCCGGCGGCTGCCGGTGACCCGGCCGATGTCGTACTTCACGATGGCCAGCGGCGGCCTCGGCTTCGGCCTGCCGGCGGCGGTCGGCATCGCGCTCGGCGAACGGCACACCGGCCGGCAGCGTCCGGTGGTCGCGGTCATCGGCGACGGCTCGTTCCAGTATTCGGTGCAGGCGCTGTGGACGGCGGCGCAGCAGCGGCTGCCGGTCGTGTTCGTGGTGCCGGTCAACCGCCAGTACGCGATCCTGAAGTCGTTCGCCGAGCACAAGCACGCGCCCGGGGTGCCGGGGCTGGACCTGCCGGGGCTGGACATCCCGACGATCGCGCGCGGGTTCGGGTGCGAGGCGGCGGTCGTCGAGTCGCCCGACGCGCTCGCGGTGTCGCTGGCGGCCGCCGTACGCGCCGACGGGCCCACGGTCCTGGCGGTCCCGATCACCTCCGACGTACCCCCGATCCTGTAGCCCGCGCCCACCCGCCGGGCGCTGATCAAGGAGAAGTCGTGGGAAAGCTGCCCGGTTGGCCGTATACATCCCCTTGATCGACGCAAGCCGCGCGGTGTGGGCGTGCGGCGGGTGCGGTCGGGCGGGGCGGGTGCGGTGGGGCGGGTGCGGGTGGGGGTGGGGTGGGTGCGGGTGGGGTGGAGGTTAGGCGGGGGGTGCTGTGGGGTTGGGCGGGGTGGGCAGGGTCGGCAGCGCGCCGGCCGGGCCACGCCAGCGGTAGATCCAGCCGCCGACGCCGTCGGCCGCCTGGAGTTCGTAGACCTCGGCGTCGTGGAGTTCTCCGCTGACCTGGTGATGGTGGGTCAGCGCCGGCCGGCCGTTGCGGTCCAGTTCGGCGGTGACCGTCGTACCCGCCGCCGGGCCGTCGACCAAGGGGATCTGCGTGGTGGATGCCATGCCCCCATCCTGTGCGGATCTCGCGCCTGCCGCAGCGGATCGGGATCCGCGCGGTCAGCAACGCGTACGACCACCGCCGGCCCGGGCCGTCCGGCGCGACGGGCCGAGGCTTCCCGCGTGCGGCGTACCACCGACGGACGTCACGCCGTGGGCGCTGGCTCCGCCGTCCGTGCCGGCACCGCCACCCGGGCCCGCCGGGTGGGAGGGTTGCTGGTGCTGTCCACAGCGAATTCGGCGTATCCACAGCGAAATCGCTGTGGGCCACGACAGCGGTACGCCCGCCCGGCCGGCCCCGTGCGAGCCCGCCCGGCGGGATCCGCGGCGACACCGCGGCGACACCGCGGCCGGGCCCGCCCTCCGGCCCCGCTCGTGCGGCTGCCACCGCCGTAGCGGGGTGGGGAAATGGTGAGGCCCGGGGATGTGTCCAATCCCCGGGCCCTCGGTTTGCCGCCCAATTGCTCACGTCAACACGTTTAAGGGTGCGGATCATTCATGAGAACGCGGGTTTTACCATTAAACTACCGCCGCATGTTCAGAGCAGCGGGCGGGAGTTGAACCCGCATCCAGCGTCATCGTCCGTACCCGATCGACCTGACGTTCGGCGACGAATGCTGATCCTGGAGCGATAGTCTGAGTTTCAAGAGGGGCTGCCTCTGCCAGTTGGGCTACCCCGGCCCGATGTGCCGGAGGGGGGACTCGAACCCCCACTGTCACCACCTCGATCAGCTTCAACTTCAGTTTCAGCCTCTGCGCTCGCGCGCATCCCCGCGCTCCCACGGGGAGTCCATGGAGGCTACCCGAACAGGTAGCCGAACACCGCCTCGCCGACCCGCCGGTCGGCCACCTCCGTGCCGTTGGCCTCCTCGCGGGCGAACTTGACCGCGTTCTGGAGTTTGGTCACCCGGTCGAGGAGTTCGTTGACCCGCCGGGCCGGCAGCGCGCCGGAGAACTTGACCGTCGTCCAGTAGCCGACCGCCACGTCCTCGTAGTAGACCTCGACCTGCGCCGGGTGCTTCTCCGTCGCCTCGGCCTTCACGTGGTTGCGGGGGACCTTCTTGGTCCGGATGGTCCGCACCGGCTCGGTGCGCCACGAGTCGGTCGACTGGTCCTGCGTCCACGACTCGGCCGCGTCGAGGACCGGCAGCTTCTTGATGAAGGTGTGCAGGTCGGTGAGCTGCTTTTCCAGGAAGAGCAGGTAGGTGACGGGCGCGTCCTCGACGATCGTCCGCCCGTCGACGACCACGCTCGCCTTGGCGGCGCAGTTGGCCCAGTCCTTCGTGGCGGTGACGTCGAAGAGCCGGGTCAGGGTCGTCCCGATCCGCCGCAGCACCTCTTCGGCCTGCACCTGCACCCGGGTCGATTCCGGCGGCAGCTGCTCGCCCTCCTCGTCCTTCGGCTGGTAGGTGCGGGAAAGGCCGGACAGCAGCGCCGGCTTCTGGACCGTCTGGTGCGCCTCGGTCAGCTCGGCGAACGACTTGCTCTTGACGCCCTTTTCGACGGCGATGATCTGGTTGAGCTTTGCCACGTCTTCTCCCATCTGGCACCGGGGACGGTAGCAACCGCCGGCACGTCCGGCGAGTCCGTTTCGGTGGCGGCGGTTCCGCCGAGCCGCCCGGATCCGGGCCCGGGCGCGGCCTATCCTGGGGCGGTCGTCGTGGAGGGGGAACGCGGGTGCTGGTCGTCCACGGGCTGTGGCTGGACGGCGGCCGGCTCGCCCTCTGGGGTGAGGACTCGACGCTGCCGGACCGGCCGCCCCGGCGCGCTGGGCGCGCACCCCGGGAGCGCCCGCATCCGTTCGCGGCCCCCCATCCGGCTCTGGTGGAGGCGCTCGACGCCGGCAAGGCGGCCACGGACACCGCGCTGCTGATGCTCCCGACCCGCGGCGGCGGCCCGCTCGACTCACCGGAACTGGTCCGGGTCGACGCCGGCCGGCCGGCCCGTGGGCAGGTCACCCTCGCCGGCTGGCGGGTACCGGTCCTGGTCTTCGACGCCGACCACGCGCTGGAACTGTTGCGCGGGCCGGACCGCACCGGCCAGGTCGTCGGGGCCGGGCTGCGACACCTGGCCACGCTCGCCGAACTCGCCGTCGACCTGGTCGCCCGGGGCCGGGTCCTGCCCGGCGTCGACGGCGACCGGGCGGTGTGGCGTCCCCTGCTGACCGGCGCCGACGCCGGGTGGGCGCGGGCCCTGGCGATGGCGCTGCCACCCGCCGTCCGTGCCGCCGTCGCCGATCCGCCCGTGCCGGGTCCGACCGCCGCCGGCCCGGCCCCGGGTACGGCCGGACTCGTCGCCGACGCGCTCGACGCGCTCACCGACGCCGCGGCCCGTACGGCGCTCGACGGGGTGTCGCTGGCGACCGGCGTACGGCGGGCGACCGGGGTGGCCGGCGCGACCCGGGCCTGGCTCGGTGCCCTGACCGGGCGGCAGCGGACCTTCCGGGCGGGGGCGGCGGCCCGCGAGCAGCTGGCCGCCGAGCTGGCGGGCTGGCAGCGCGATGCCGGCGGCAGCCCGGTCCGGGCCTGCTTCCGGCTGGTCGAGCCACCGGTCGAGGACGACGTGCCGTGGCCCGCCGGAGCATCCGATCAGGCGCCGACCGGCGGGCCGGCCACCGGGTGGCGGGTCGAGTTCGCGTTGCAGGCCGCCGACGAACCCAGCCTCGTGGTCGACGCCGGCCAGGTGTGGGCGTCCCCGGACCGGCTGCCGGCGCTGGCCGGCGACCTGGACTCGCCGCAGGAGACCCTGCTCGCCGAGCTGGGCCGGGCCAGCCGGCTGTGGCCGCGACTCGACGACGCGCTGCGTACGGCCCGCCCGGACGCCCTGCCGCTGGACGTGGCGGGGGCGCACCGGTTCCTGCGCGACGGTGCCCCGGTGCTGCACGCGGCCGGGTTCGGTGTGCTGCTGCCGTCGTGGTGGCGCCGGCCCAGCGCCCGGCTCGGCGCCCGGTTGCAGGCGCGGAGCCGTACCGCGCCGGGCACGGTGGCCACCGCGAGCGCGGTCGGCCTGGAGTCCATCGTGGACTACCAGTGGGAGCTGTCGCTCGGCGACGAGCCCCTGACCGCCGACGAGCTGGGCGAGCTGGCCCGGCTGAAGACCCCCCTGGTACGGCTGCGCGGCCAGTGGGTCGAGCTGGACGCCAAGCGGCTGGCCGCCGGCCTGAGGCTGCTCCGGGCCGGCGGCGAGATGACCGTCGCCGACCTGCTCCGGCTCGGACTGTCCACACCGGATGACCCGGAGTCGTTGCCGGTGCTGGGGGTGAGCGCCGACGGGCCGCTCGGCGACCTGCTCGCCGGGCAGGCCGAACGGCACCTGACCCCGGTCGACGAGCCGCCGGCCTTCCGGGGGACGCTGCGGCCGTACCAGAAGCGGGGGCTGGCCTGGCTCGCGTTCCTGCAGTCGCTCGGGCTCGGCGGCGTCCTCGCCGACGACATGGGGCTGGGCAAGACCGTGCAGTTGCTCGCGTTGCTGGCCGGCGACGGCCCGGACGCCGGGCCGACGCTGCTGGTGTGCCCGATGTCGCTGGTCGGCAACTGGGAGCGGGAGGCCGCGAAGTTCGCCCCGGACCTGCGGGTGCACGTGCACCACGGTGCCGACCGGGCGCGCGGGCCGCGGTTCGCTGACGCGGTGGCCGGCGCCGACCTGGTCGTCACCACCTACTCGGTCGCCGCCCGGGACGCGGTCGCGCTGGCCGAGACCGGCTGGCACCGGGTCGTCGTCGACGAGGCGCAGGCGATCAAGAACGCGGCGACCCGGCAGGCCGCCGCGGTCCGCGCGCTGCCGGCCCGGCACCGGATCGCGATCACGGGTACGCCGGTGGAGAACCGCCTCGCCGACCTCTGGTCGATCATGGAGTTCGCGAATCCGGGGCTGCTCGGGCCGGCCGCGACCTTCCGGCGGCGCTACGCGTTGCCGATCGAGCGGCACGGCGACGAGCCGGCCGCGCAGCGGCTGCGCCGGATCACCGGCCCGTTCGTGCTGCGCCGGCTCAAGACCGACCGGTCGATCATCACCGACCTGCCGGAAAAGCTGGAGATGGACGTGCTGTGCAACCTGACCGGGGAGCAGGCGTCGCTCTACCGGGCGATCGTCGACGACATGCTGGCCCGGATCGAGAACAGCGAGGGCATCGAGCGGCGCGGCCTGGTGCTGGCCACCATGACCCGGCTGAAGCAGGTCTGCGACCATCCGGCGCTGCTGTTGCGCGACGGCTCGGCGCTGCCCGGACGCTCCGGCAAGCTGGCCCGGCTGGAGGAGATCCTGGACGAGGTGGCGGCGGCGGGGGAGAAGGCGCTGCTGTTCACCCAGTACGCCGAGTTCGGCGGGATGCTGCGGGCGCACCTGTCGGCGCGTACCGGGCGGGAGGTGCTCTTCCTGCACGGTGGGGTGGCCAAGGCCGACCGGGACGCGATGGTGACCCGCTTCCAGCGGCCCGGCGGGCCGGCGCTGTTCGTACTGTCGCTCAAGGCCGGCGGCACCGGGCTGACGCTGACCGCCGCCAACCACGTCGTACACGTCGACCGTTGGTGGAACCCGGCCGTGGAGGACCAGGCGACCGACCGGGCGTTCCGGATCGGGCAGCGCCGGTCGGTCCAGGTACGCAAGTTCGTCTGCGCCGGCACGGTGGAGGAGAAGATCGCGGCGATGATCGGCGACAAGCGCGGGCTGGCCGCGAAGATCGTCGGCACCGGCGAGCAGTGGGTCACCGAGCTGTCCACTGCGGACCTCCGGGCGCTCTTCGCCCTCGACGCCGGGGCGGTGGTCGAGTGAGCGCCGACTTCGCCGACTACCGCCCGCCGCGCCCGGTCGAGGGCGGGCTGCGGGCACGCAGCACCCGGGGCGCGATCGGCGAGTCCTGGTGGGCGCGGCGGTTCCTCGCCGTGCTGGAGTCGTTCGCGCTCGGCACCCGGCTCACCCGGGGCCGGTCGTACGCCCGCAAGGGCCAGGTGGTCAGCCTCGACGTCGCCCCCGGCGCGGTCGACGCCACCGTCCAGGGATCCCGGCCGGCGCCGTACCGGGTGTCGATCGGGCTGCGGCCGTTTCCCGACGAGGTCTGGGACCGGCTGGCGGCGACCCTGGCCGGGCAGGCGTTCTTCAGCGCCCGGCTGCTCGCCGGCGACCTGCCCCCGGAACTGGAGGACGTCTTCGCCGCGGCCGGCGCACCGCTCTTTCCGGCCTCGATCGGCGAACTCGACCTGCGCTGCAACTGCCCCGACTTCGCGGTCCCGTGCAAGCACCTCGCCGCCACGTTCTACCTGCTCGCCGAGGCGTTCGACGCCGACCCGTTCCAGATCCTGCACTGGCGCGGCCGGGGCCGCGCCGAACTGCTGGCCCACCTGCGGACCCGGCGCGGCGACCCGGCCGGCCCCGGCGCGGAGGCTGCCGGGCAGCAGGCCCTCCTGCCCGCCGGGACGCCCGGTGGGACATCCGGTGGGACGTCGGCCGGAGCACGTGCCGGTGGCGGCGGCGGTCCGGTCGTCGGCGCGGCGGCGGCGCTGGCCGGCATCCCCGATCCGCCGGTCGACGAGGTGCTGGACGGCTTCTGGCGGGCGCCGGTGCCGTTGCCCGTCCGGCCGGCGACACTGCCGGCCGTACCGGATCTGTTGCTGCGCCAACTGGGGCCGCCCGGCGCCGCGATCGGCGGTCCGGGCCTCGCCGAACGCCTGCGGCCGGCCTACGAGCGGTTCGGTTCCGCCGAGCCGTCGGCCGATGAACCCACCGCGCCGGCTCGGTAGGCGGTCCCGCCCGGCGACAGTCGGTCCATCATGGACCCGTCCAGATGATCATGCTCCGCCGGATCGGCGGTGCGGGGCACGGCCGTAAAGGTGAGGCCGGGGGTCGGTGATCACTGCTAGGTTCCCGGGCGTGACACAGCCCCCACCCCCACCTTCAGCCCCACCGGCCTACCCCGTCCACCCGGGGGCGCACCATCCGGCACCCGGCGGCTACGGCCCGGCCGGTATGCCGCAGCCGCCGCGACCGGTCAACGGGTTCGCCATCGCGTCACTGGTGCTGGCCCTGCTGACCCTCATCCCGCTCAGCGTGATCACCGGCATCGTCGCGCTGGTGCAGATCCCCCGCCGTGGACAGCGCGGCAAGGGGCTGGCCATCGCCGGCATCGCGATCAGCGGAGCCATTCTGCTGTCGGCCATCATCCTCGGGGTGGCCGCCGAGTTCGCCGGAGCGGGGGACCAGGACGCGCCGGAGCGGGCGCCGCAGTCGCGCTACACGATGCAGTATGTGCCCGGCGACTGCATCGAACAGGTCGACGAGAACAGGACGGTCGACCCGCCGCCGGTCAAGTGCGGCGAACCGCACCAGGGCGAGGTCTTCGCGGTGTTCGACATGTCCGGATCAGCCTATCCAGGCGACGAGGCGGTCTGGGAGTACGCCACCAAGGGGTGCGACGAGCGGCTGCCCGGCTATGCCCCGTCCGCCGATCCGGACGCCGAGTACATGATCTACTTCCCGACCGCCGAGTCCTGGGCCGACGGTGACCGCTGGGTTGTCTGCGTCGCGTTCGACGAGACCCCGCGTACCGGGTCCATCCGGGACTGAACCGATCGTCGGGCCGGTGCCATCCGCACCGGTCCGCCGTCGGGCCGCCGCGCGACAACTCAGCGGCGCAGCCAGAACGTCAGCGCGCCGGCCACGCCGAGCAGCACGGCACAGATCGTGGCGGCCAGCCAGCCACCGACGACGACGAGTGGCGGTACGGCGGCCCACAGGGCCACCACGACCGCGGCGACCAGTCGGCGGCGCCGGGTCGACGCCCGGTCGCCGACTCGGGCCACGAACTCCGGGTCGGTGCTGCGCAGCCGGCGGGTGATCTGTTCGAACCGGCGCTGGTCCTCTCTGCTGAGCATGGGTACTGGCCTTTCCCTCACGTCAACGGGCCGCTGCCGGGATACCCGTTCGGCGGGCCCCTAACTGCTTCTCCTGTTCCTTCTTCGGGTCCCGCTTAGTGCTTCCTTAAGTTTGGCTGTGCCGTCCGGACCGCCCACCGATCCGGCGATCCGCCCCAGGCGGCGCGCTTGCGGACATCGGCGCTGCTCACGGTCATCCGGTCGCAGACCCGCCGATCCGGCGCGTCCGTACCCGTCTGAACGCTGTCTTAAGTGCCCGGTCAGGGCCGGTCCGGGTGACCTTGATGCGGTCCGGGTGGCTGGCTACCGTCCGTGCAACCGGGCGCAGGGCGACACCCCCTGGGCACCGGAAACCCCCGAAGCGGACGCCGATCGCACCCGCCCGTCGTCGAGGCGGTCGTGCCGGTGCCAGCCAGAGAAGACGGAACGGTACATGCCTGACCAGAATGTGCCATCACACCGGTCGCGTGACGACGGTCGACGGGTCGGCCGCCCGCGATCCGCCGCCGACCCCCACGACCGTCCCGACGACGGGTACGGCCCGTACCCCCGCGACGGCCACGCCACGCGCGGGTACGGCGAACGTGCCCACGCCGGACCCGGCCGTACCGGCGACGGTTACGCCGGCGACGGTTACGCCGACCCCCGCCCGGGTCCGCGCTGGGTCGGTCCACAGGGTGACGGCGTCATCCAACCCGGACGGTCCACCACCGACGTACTGCCCGATCTCGACGACGACGAGGACGACGACCGGCGGCGGCGCGGCCGGCGCCGGGCGCTGGTCGCGCTGACCGGAACGGCCGCCGTCGTCGCCGGCGGTGCCGCCCTGGCCATGTCGCCGCAGGGGGCCGGGCTGATCGACTCGCTGCTCGGCCGCGGTGGCCCGGACGCCACCGCCCCGGCGGTCACCGACGGCAGCGCCGCCCGGCCCAGCGGCCAGCAGCCGAGCACGGTGCGTACCTACACCGAGCAGAACGAGAGCTACATGGGCTCGCGGGCCGGTGAGGTGCTGAAGAAGAACTCGCCGGTCACCGGCAAGAGCCACCCCGGGCCCGCCTCGGCCGCCGCGGAAACCAAGGTGACCGTCAAGACGGTCCTGGCCAAGGACCCGATCCGGCACCTCGCGCAGCGGGCCACGTTCGGCGCGACGCCGAAGGTGCTGGCCGACATCAAGCGGATGGGTATCGACGCCTGGCTGCGCGAGCAGCTCGACCCGGACAAGATCGCGCCGACGCCGGCCGAGCTGAGGCTCGCCGACCTGAAGACCCTGCGCATGTCGATCCCGCAGTTGCGCGAGCGGCGCGAAGCCCTCGACGCCGACGGTGTGCACGCCGACGACGAGACGGTGTGGGCGACCATCGCCCGGCAGATCTGGTCCGACCGCCAGCTCTTCGAGGTGATGGTCGACTTCTGGACCGATTTCCTGCACGTGGCGGCGTACTTCGAGGGTTCGCGGACGCAGCGGGCCTCGTTCGAGACCGAGGTGATCCGCAAGCACGCGCTCGGCAACTACGCCGACATGCTGGTCGCCGCCAACCGGCACCCGGCCCTGCTGACCTACCTCAACCAGAGCCAGTCGAGCAAGGACAAGGTCAACGAGAACCTGGCCCGGGAGAACCTCGAGCTCTACTCGGTCGGGGTCGACGGCGGCTACACCGAGGCCGACGTACGGCAGGCCGCACTGCTGCAGACCGGCCGGGGGGTCCGCGAGGACCAGTACGTCTACCGGCCCGAGCGGCACTACGTCGGCGAAGTACGGATCATGGGCTTCCAGCACGCCAACAACAGCGCCGAGGGCGGCGAGGCGGCCGCCGACGCCTACTTCCGCTACCTGGCCCTGCACGACTCGACGGCCCGCTACATCGCGACGAACCTGGCCACCCGCTTCGTCTCCGACACCCCGCCCAGGTCGCTGGTCGACCGGCTGGCCAAGGCGTACACGGCCGGCAAGGGTGCGATCAAGCCGGTCCTGATGAGCCTCTTCAGCGCCTCGGAATTCTGGGCGTCCGTCGGCCAGAAGGTGCGCCGGCCGATGGAGTACCTGGTGGCGACGTACCGGGTGCTCGGGGTGTCGGCCGAGACCCCGGCCGGTTACCAGCACTCCAACCCCAACCGGACGGCGTTCGCCGAGGGCCTGCGGCAGATCAAGGGAAAGCTGGAGGAACTGGGCCAGTTCCCGGCCGGCCAGCCCACCCCGAACGGCTACCCGGACGTCTACGTCGCGTGGACCTCGGCCGGCACGATGGTCAACGGCTGGAACGAGGCCGGCAACATCCTCACCGGCAACCGCAAGATGTTCACCTACCGCAAGCCGCAGGAACTGGTCCCGGCGCCGCCGGCCACCGCCGGCGCCTACCTCGACGCCCTGGCGCAGCGGCTGGTGTTCCAGAAGCTGACCGACGGACAGCGGAAGCTCATCCTCGGCATCGCCGGGGTCCAGGCCGACACGAAGGTCGACGCGACGTTCAACGGCGCCATCGTCGCCGTCGCGCGGGCGATCCTCGCTTCCCCCATGCACCACCTCCGGTGAGGCACCCGATGGAGACCAACGTGCGATACCCGCTGCATCCGACCTGTCCCGACCTGCGCCGGCTCGGACCCACCCGGGCCGACGCGCTCCTGCGGGCCGAGGCCGCCGCCGTCGCGGCCGAGGATGCCGCCGAGCGCGACCGCTTCCGGACGCTGAACGACGAGGAGGAGGCCCAGCAGGACGGGCGCGGGGTGACCCGGCGTACGTTCGTCGCCGGCGCCGCCGCCACCGTGACGGCCCTGGCCACCACCCAGTTCGTGTCGGCGCGGGCGTCGTTCGCGGCGACGCCGGGCGGCACGCTGGTGCACGTCTTCCTCTACGGCGGGCTCGACGGGCTCAGCCTCATCGCCCCGGCGGACGAGGACGACCTGCTCGCCAAGGTACGCCCCGACCTGGTCCTGCCCGACAACGACTCGATCGCGCTGGACCGCAACTTCAAGCTGACCGGCGCCTTCCGGCCGCTGGAGAAACACCTGAAGGCCGGGCAGCTCGGCTTCGTACCGGCGGTGTCCGACCCCCGGCTGTCCCGCAGCCACTTCCAGGCCGCCGACGCCTGCAACCTCGGCGGGCTGCCCAACGAGACCGGCGGCCGCGGCTTCCTCGACAGCCTGGTCGACGTACTCGGTCCCGGCACCGCCTTCCGCAGCGTCGGCATCGGCAGCACGCTGCCCCGGTCACTGGTCGGCACCAACGGCGCGATCTCGCTGAACAGCGTCGGGTCGCTGAACCTCAACGGCGACGGCCGGTTCCGCGACGCCACCGCCGAGGCGATCAAGGGCCTCTTCACCGGAATCAACCACCCGGTGGAGGAGTCGGTGCATGCCGGCCTCGCGGCGCTCGCCACCGCGCGGAAGCTCGCCGCGCAGGGCTACGAACCGGCCGAGGGCGTGACGTACGAGGGCGTCGGCAACGCCTTCCGCCAGCTCGCCCACCTGATCAAGGGTGGCGCCAACGTCCGGGTCGCCACGATCGGCATGGGCGGCTACGACACGCACGAGAACCAGGGCACCCGTGACGGCGGCTACCTGTACCGCCGGCTCGGCGAGCTGGCGTCGGCGCTGGCCGCGTTCTTCGACGACCTCGGTGACAAGGCCGCCGACGTCACCGTCATGGTCTCCAGCGAGTTCGGCCGCCGGGTCGCCCAGAACGGCAGCGGCACCGACCACGGCCACGGCGGCGTGGTCACCGTGCTGTCCGGCCGGAAGCTGGCCGGCTCGCTGCTCGGCGACTGGCAGGGGCTGGACAAGCTCGACAGCGGCGACGTGCCCGAGTTCAACAACATGTTCCACGTCTACGGATCGGTGGCGCAGGGCCGCTTCGGCCTCACCGACGCCGAGGTGGAGAAGATCTTCCCGCGGCAGAGGTACACACCGGTGAAGCTGTTCGCGTGACCAGCCACCACACCCGGTCCGCCGCGCGTCGGCGGGAGACCCCGGCCCGGACCGGCACCGGGCCGTCCGCGCCGCCGGCCGTACCGGTCGCGGTTCCGCCGCGGCGCGGGGCGGCCGGCCGGCGCGGCGTCGCGGTGCTGCTCTGGACCGGCCTGGTGGCCAGCGTCGTGCCGTGGTGGCTGGACACCCCGGCCGGGTCGCTCGACAGCACCGGTGAACTGCTGACCGCCGCCGGCCGGATCACCGGGCTCTTCGCCGGCTACGTGCTGCTGGTCCAGGTCCTGCTGATGAGCCGGCTGCGGCCGCTCGAACGGTGGATCGGCGCCGAGCACCTGACCCGCTGGCACCGCGACATCGGCGCCACCCTGGTCGTCGCCGTGCTCGCCCACATGGCCCTGATCGTCCTCGGCTACGCCAGCCTGGACCGCATCTCGGTGCCCGGCGAGGTGCGGCTGCTGCTCACCGAATACCAGCACATGGTCGCCGCCTTCGCCGCCGCCGGCGTCATGGTCCTGCTCGGCCTCACCGGCATCCGGGCGGTCCGCCGGGTCCTGCCGTACGAGCTGTGGCACGTCCTGCACCTGTCCGGCTACGCCGTACTCCTGCTCGGGTTCGGGCACCAGTTCGCGCACGGCCAGCAACTCTTCCGGCCCGGCCCGGTCCGCACCCTGTGGATCGCGATGTACGCGGGGGTGCTCGTCGCCCTGCTGTGGGGCCGGATCGTCGAGCCCCTGGTGTTCAACTTCCGGCACCGGCTGCGGGTCGCCGACGTGGTCGCCGAGAGCCCGGACACCGTCTCGGTCTACCTGACCGGCCACCGGCTCGACCAGCTCGAGACGCTCGGCGGCCAGTTCTTCCGCTGGCGGTTCCTCGCCCGCGGCTGCTGGTGGCAGGCCCACCCGTTCTCGGTCTCGGCCGCCCGCAACGGCCGCTGGCTGCGGATCACCGTCAAGGTCGTCGGCCGGCACACCGCCGACCTGCGCGACCTCGACCCGGGTACGCGGGTCTGGGCCGACGGTCCGGCGGGCACCTTCACCGCCGCCCACCGCACCCGCGACAACGCCCTGCTCATCGCCGGCGGCAGCGGGATCGCCCCGGTCCGGGCCCTGCTGGAGGAGGTGCCGCCGGGCGCGGCGCTGATCTACCGGGCCCGTACCACCGCCGACGTGCTGCTGCGGCGCGAACTGGACTGGCTGGCCCGGGCCCGGCACGCCGACGTCTGGTACGTCATCGGCTCCCGCGACGACCCCGGCCCCCGGCAGGTGCTCAGTGCCGCCGGGCTGCGTCACCTCGTACCCGACGTGGCCCGCCGCGACGTCTACCTCTGCGGCCCGCCCGGCCTGGTCGAGGCGTCGGTACGGGCGCTGCGCCGGGCCGGTGTGCCGCGCCGGCAGATCCACGTCGCCACGTTCGAGCTGTAGGGAGATCCGATGCGTCGCGCCGTCCTCGGCCTCGCCGGCCTGGCCGCCGGCACCACCCTGCTCGTGGTGGTCAAGGGCGCCGCCGCCTCCGGTCCGGCCGCCCCGCCTCCGGTCCTGGCCGGGCCGACCGGCGCGGTGCCGTCCGGTCCGGTCCCGCCGTCCGCCGACCCGGCCACCCCGTCGCCGGCGCCGTCGGCGACCCCGGCGGACGAACCCGCCCCGTCGGCCCGACCGTCCCGGTCCGCGCCGGCCGGGCAGCCGACCCGGACCGGCGCGGCGCCCGGCCCGGCCCGCACCACGCCGGCCGCACCGCCGCCGGCGGCCGGTCCGCACAAGGTGACCGGGCCGATCGCGGCCAACGACTACGGCGCCGTCCAGGTGCAGATCACCGTGACCGGCGACCGGATCACCGAGATCCGCACGCTGGAGATGCCGGAGAGCTCGTCGCGCTCCAGCCAGCTCAGCGCCCGCGCCGAACCGCTGCTGCGGGCCGAGGCCCTGCGTGAGCAGGGAGCCGACCTCGACACCGTCTCCGGCGCCACCTACACCAGCCAGAGCTACCGGGAGTCGTTGCAGGGCGCGATCGACGCCGCCGCCCGGGGAGAGCGGGGCTGACATGGGGGTCCGGCCCGGCCGGCGGCTGCGGCCCGGCCTGCGCCGGGTCGAGCACGTCATGGGTACGGCGGTCAGCCTCGACGTCGCCGACCCGCTACGGCCGTCCACACTGGACGAGCTGGCCGACGGGGTGTTCGCCTGGCTGCGCCTGGTCGACGCGCGGTTCAGCACCTACCGCGACGACAGCGAGGTCAGCCGCCTCGACCGGGGGACGCTGTCGCTGCCGGACGCCTCGGCCGACCTGCGGGCCGTACTGGAGCGCTGCGCCGAGTTGTGGGGCGAGACCGACGGCTACTTCGACGCGTACGCTACCGGCCGCCTCGACCCGTCCGGCTACGTCAAGGGCTGGGCGGTGCAGGTCGCCTCGGACCGGCTGCTCGCCGCCGGCGCGGCCAACCACTGTCTCAACGCCGGTGGCGACGTACGGGTGCGCGGCCACGCCTCGTCGGGACGGCCGTGGCGGATCGGCGTACGGCATCCGTGGAACGCCACGAAGGTCGCCTGGGTGCTGGCCGGCACCGATCTCGCGGTGGCCACGTCCGGGGTCTACGAGCGCGGCCACCACGTCGTCGACCCGCGCACCGGTCGACCGGCCCGCGGCCTGCGCTCGGTCACCGTCGTCGGCGCCGACCTCGGGGTCGCCGACGCCTACGCGACGGCGGCGGTGGCGATGGGCCGCTCCGGCGCGGACTGGCTGGCCGGGCGGGCCGGCCACGAGTGCGCGGTGGTCGCCGACGACGCGACGTGCCTGCGTTCCGCCGGGCTGCCGGTCGTCGGCGGCGGCGGACCGATCGGCGGCGGACCGATCGGCGGCGAATCGGCCAGCGGAGAATCGGCCAGCGGAGAATCGATCGGCGGCGGGTCGAAGGGCGGCGCGGCGGACGGCGGCGGGTCGGCCGGCGGTGCGGCGGACGGGGCCGGGTCCGGCGGGACCCGCGCAGGTCGAGGGGCGGATACGCCGTTCAGGGGATCGACCCATGATCGTTATCGCACTACGTTGTGACCTGACATGGCTGACCCCGCCCGCGCCGAGCCCGCGACCCCGGTCCCCGACCGGGCACCGCGGCGCGGGCCGGCGCCGGGGCTCAGGCGGCGTTGTGCAGTGTGGATGGTTGCCGGGCCAGCGCCCGGAGCGCCGGCCGTGGCGCGCCGAGCGCGTCGACCAGCATCGCCTGTACGGCGTACGAGTCGGGCAGCCGCCACCGGCACTCGTGCGGCGCCACCATCCAGCGCACCGGCCCCTCGGGCAGCCGGGTCGGTGGCGCGGGCACCCACGAGCCCGGCCCGTGCCGGACCACGTCGAGGCTTTCCTCGAGTTCGGGACGCAGCGGGTCGCCGGGGCGTACCAGGAACATCCAGCGGGCCGTCGGCGTCACCGCGACCGGGCCGCGGACCCGGAGCTGGCTCGAGCCGAGCCCGGCGTGCAGGCGGGTCGCCCCGAGCACCCGCAGGCCGAGAGATGCGGGCACCTCCAGTGCGTCGAAGGTGTGCCCGGTCGCCAGCAGCACGGCGTGCGGGCGGCGGCGCCACCACCGGCTGATCCGGCCCCGGTCGGCGCTGGCGGTGCGCTCCCAGTGCTCGTCGGCCGGGTGGCAGCCGGTCGTCGGGCAGCCGGCCCGGTCGCAGGTGAACCGGCGGCCGGCGAGATAGGCGCCCGGGGTCACCGGCCAGCCGTGCTCGGCGAACCGGTCCGCGGCTCGCCGCAGGCGCAGCCGGTCGAGGGTCGGGAATGGTCGCAGTGTCCACCGCATGGTCAGGGAACTCCCCACGTGGGCGGCCGGGCGTCATATCAGGCGCCCGGCATCGTCACTAAACACGACACGCCGTCGTTGCGTACTCCAAGAGCCGTTTGCAACTTGCATCGAAAACTACGAGCATCAGTCAGCCACGTGACGTACCCGCTGTGCGACCAGCACCAACGGGTGGCACCGGCGCCGCCGCGCCCTGACTGGGGGAACAAGGCACGACCGCGCCGGGCGTAGTCCCGTCGGGGGGACTCTGGAGCTCGCGGCCCGGAAGCGCCGCGCAAGCGAGGGGGAGGAACGGACGTGGACGAACTGCCCATCGGGCGCCGCGTCGCATACTGGCGGTCCCGCCGGAAGATGTCGCAACAGGTGTTCGCCGACCGGCTCGACAAGTCGAAGAGCTGGGTGGACAAGGTCGAGCGGGGGGTCCGCCGGCTCGACAAGTTCTCGGTGGTCTACGAGATCGCCGACGTCCTCCAGGTCGACGTCCAGTTGCTGGTCGGCAAGGAGCCGGAACGCCGGCCCGACAGCGTCAACTGCATCGACCAGATCGAGGTCGACCAGATCCGGGCCGCCCTGGAGCGGTACGACTCCATCAGCGCCTTCTTCGACGCCCCGCCGCAGCCGCAGCCGCTGGGGGAGTTGCGCAAGGCGGTCAGCCACGCCTGGCTGACCTACCAGCACGCCAAGTACGGCGTACTGGCCCGGGCGTTACCGAAACTGGTCCGCGACGCGCAGTGCGCCGACAGCGCGTACGCCGGCAGCGCCGAGGGGCGCGACGCCGCCCACCTGCTCGGCCAGGTCTACCAGATCGCGTCGTCGGCCCTGCGCAAGGTCGGCGAGCACGAACTGTCCTGGCTCGCCGGCGACCGGGCCATCGCGGTGGCGCAACGGGCCGGTGACCCGCTGCTGGCCGGCGTCGCCACCTACCGGGTCGGCAACGCCCTGCTCGCCCTCGGCCGGGCCCGCCCGGCCCTGGAGGTCAACGTCAACGTCGCCAACCGCCTCGCCCCCGGCGGCGCGAAGGAGACCACCCCCGAACGCCTCTCGGTGTACGGGATGCTGCTGCTCCAGGGGGCGATGGCCGCCGCCCGGATCGGCGACAGCGCGACGGTACGCGACCTGTTGCACAGCGCGGGCGAGGCCGCCGAGGCCGTCGGCGAGGACCAGAACCACTACTGGACCAGTTTCGGGCCGACCAACGTCCGGCTGCACCGGGCGGCCGCCGCCGTCGAGTTGGGCGAGGGGCGCCACGCGGTCGAGACACATGAGACCATCGGCGATGGCTTCAACGCGCTGCTGCCCGAGCGCCGGGCCCACCACTACATAGACATCGCTCGCGGCTACACCCAGATCGGCGACGTGGAGAAGGCCAGCGAAATGCTCCTCGAGGGCGACCGGCTGGCCCCCTCCGAGATCCGGTGCCGGCCGGTCGCGCACGAGGTCATGGCCGACGTACTGCGCCGAACCCGTGGTGTGCCCTCCGCCCCGGTGGCAGAGTTGGCGGAGCACATGGGTGTCGGCGTATGACGCGGGGACCGACCGCGTGAGGGGGTACTCGACGCGGGTGCTGTACATCATCGCCTGTGGCTCACCGCTCGCCCGCAAGGTGGGCCGCCTGGTGGCGCTGGCCCAGGACCAGGGCTGGGACGTCTGCGTCGTCACCACACCCGACGGCCGCAAGTTCGTCGACGTGCCGGCCCTGGCCGCCCAGACCACCCATCCGGTACGCAGCAACTACAAGAACCCCGGCGACCCCGACGTGTTACCGCCGCCCGACGCCATCATCGTGGCGCCGGCGACGGTGAACACGGTCAACAAGTGGGCCGCCGGGATCGCCGACACCCTCGCCCTCGGCCTGCTGGTCGAGGGGCAGGGCCGGGGGTTGCCGATCGTCGTGATGCCGTACACCAACTCGGCGATGGCGGCCCATCCGGTGTTCCGCGACAACCTGACCCGGCTGCGGGGCTGGGGGGTGACCGTCCTCTTCGGCGACGACGTGATGCCCCTGCACGCCCCGGGCACCGGAGAGAAGAGCCTCGACAGCTTCCCGTGGCAGCTCGCCATCGGCGCGCTGCACGCCGCCGTCGGCGTCGACGGCCGCCGCCCCTGAGGACCCACCCGCCCGCCGGCCCCGGCGACGTGGCCGGCGGGCGGCGGCCGCCCACCGCCGAGGAGGGCTCCGGGCCGGGCGGTAGCCGGTAAGCTGGGCCGCCGTGAGCACAACTGGATCGCGACCGGGGCCCGCCGACGGGGTGGCGGGCGACGGCGGCCACACGGTCGGTGACGTCGTCGCGGCGCTCGAACGCCGCTACCCGCCGGCCTGGGCCGAGCAGTGGGACCGGGTCGGGCTGGTCGTCGGCGACCCCCGGGCCGCCGTACGGCGGGTGCTGTGCGTCGTCGACTGCGTGCCGGAGACGGTCGCCGAGGCGGTCGAGGCCGGCGCCGACCTGATCGTGGCCCACCATCCGCTCCTGCTGCGCGGGGTGTCCTCGGTCGCCGTGACGACCTACAAGGGCCGCGCCGTCCACCGGCTCATCAAGCACGACATCGCCCTCTACGTGGCGCACACCAACGCCGACGTCGCCAGTCCCGGCGTCTCCGACGCGCTGGCCGCCCGGCTGGGCCTGACCGACCTGCGTCCGCTGCGCCCGGCGGTCCCGGACGGCCCGGCCGCCGGCGGCGGGCGCGGGATCGGGCGGATCGGCCGGCTGTCCCGCCCGATGACCCTCGCCGAGCTGACCGCGTTGGCCGCCGTCGCCCTGCCGAGGACCACCTGGGGCGTACGCGCCGGCGGCGCCGCCGACCGCCGGATCGAGACGGTGGCGGTCTGCGGCGGGGCCGGCGACTCCTACCTCGGTGCCGCCGTCGCGGCCGGCGTCGACGCCTACCTGACCGCCGACCTGCGCCACCACCCGGCCAGCGAGCACCTGGCCGAGGGCGGCCCGGCACTGCTCGACGCCGCGCACTGGGCGACCGAGCGGCCCTGGCTCGACGACGTCGCCGACCACCTGCGCGCCGATCCCGGCCTGCCCGTCAGCGTGTCCGATGTGGACACCGATCCGTGGACGTTGCACGCCAACTCCGTACCCACCCCAAAGGAGCCCACTCCGTGAAGGCCGACCCGCAAGACCAGCGTCGCCTGCTCGACCTTCAGGCGATCGACACCGCGCTCGCCCAGCTCGCCCACAAGCGGCGTACCCTGCCCGAGCACGCCGGGCTGGACGAGCTGGCCCGGGAGCTGTCGGCGCTGGAGGACGAGCGGGTCCGCGCCCAGGTCACCGTCGACGACCTCGACCGGGACATCGCCCGGCTGGAGCGCGACATCGAACAGGTCCGGGTCCGCAAGGACAAGGACCAGGACCGGCTGACGGCCGGGCGCGGCCCGGCCCGCGAACTCGAGGCCCTCCAGCACGAGCTGAACTCGCTCAACCGCCGGCAGACCGAACTCGAGGACGCCGAACTGGAACTGATGGAGCAGCGGGAGACCGCCCAGGCCGCCGTCGACGACGTCGAGAGCCGGCTCGCGCAGACCCGGGACAAGCGCGCGGCGACCGAGGTGCGACGCGACCAGGCGCTGGCCGACATCACCAAGGAGGAGGAGTTCAAGACCACCGCCCGCCAGCCGCTCGCCGCGGACCTGCCCGCCGATCTGGTCACCCTCTACGACAAGATCCGCGAGTCGTCGGGCGGCCTCGGCGCCGCGCTGGTGACCCACGGCCGGTGCGGTGGCTGCCGGCTGGAGCTGTACGGCGCGGACCGGGCCCGGATCAAGGCGGCCCCCGCCGACGAGGTGGTGCGCTGCGAGGAGTGCCGGCGCATCATGGTCCGTACCGCGGAATCCGGTCTGTGACCGGCGGCCCGAAGGTCGTCGTCGAGGCCGACGGCGGAGCCCGCGGCAATCCCGGACCGGCCGGCTTCGGCGCCGTCGTCCGTGACGCCGGCACCGGCGAGGTGCTCGCCGAGCGGGCCGAGGCGATCGGCGTCGCCACCAACAACGTCGCGGAATACCGCGGGCTGCTCGCCGGCCTGGAGGCCGCCGCCGAACTCGGCGCCAGCGAGGTCGACGTCCGGATGGACTCCAAGCTGGTCGTCGAGCAGATGTCCGGCCGCTGGCAGATCAAGAACGCCGGCCTGCGGCCGCTCGCCGCCCAGGCCGCCACCCTCGTACGCCGCTTCGACGCGGTCACCTTCGGCTGGATCCCGCGCGAGCGCAACAAGCACGCCGACGGGCTGGCCAACGCCGCGATGGACCGCGCCGCCGGCAAGCCGGCCCGGGGGCCGGCCGGTGCCGTCGTCACCGCCGCCGAGCCGGGCGCGGTCGGGCCGGCGCGGGCCGCCGCGCCGGTCCCCAGGCCGGCGGCCGGCGGGGTGGACGAGGAGGCCCGCCAGGTCGCCGGCCCCGACTCGGCGGCCCGGGCCCAGGCCCGGGAGGTCGCCGCGCGGGCGGCGGCGAAGGGCGGCGCGGCCCGGCCGACGTGGGAACCCCGGCCGGTGTCGGCGGCGACCCGGCTGGTGCTGCTCCGGCACGGCGAGACCGACTACACCGCCCAGCGCCGCTACTCCGGGCGCGGCGACATTCCGCTGTCCGAACGGGGCCGGGACCAGGTCGCCGCCGCCGCCGACCGGATCGCCCGGCTCGTCGGCGACACGCCGGTCGCGGCCGTGGTCACCTCACCGCTGTCGCGCTGTACGGCCACCGCCGAGGCGGTCGCCGCGACGCTCGGCGGACCGCCGGTGGTGGTCGAGCCGGACCTGATCGAGGTCGACTTCGGCGTCTGGGAGGGACACACCTTCGCCGAGGTACGCGACCGCTGGCCGGCCGAACTCGACCGGTGGCTGAAGTCGGTGGCGGTGGCGCCGCCCGGTGGCGAGTCGTTCGCGGCGGTCACCAAACGGGTCCGCCGGGTCGCGGCGGGGCTGCTGACGACGTACCCGGGTGGGACCGTGGTGGTGGTCTCGCACGTCTCGCCGGTGAAGATCCTGCTGCGCGACGCGCTCGCGGCGGGCGACGCGTTCCTGCACCGCCTCTACCTCGACCCGGCTGGACTGTCCGTAGTGGACACCTGGCCGGACGGCAACGTCGCCGTACGCACGGTCAACGACACGTCCCACCTGCGCTGAAAGCCGAAAGCCGCCCCCGACGCCTGGCGCCGGGGGCGGCTTCTGCGTTGATCAAGGGGATGTTGTGGGCGAATCAGGCGGGGATCGCCATGATTTCTCCTCGATCGGCGGGCTTTGGCCCGCCGACGTGGGAGCCCTGGGGCGGGTGGGGATTGACCCGGGTCGCGGTTCGGCATACCTTCGTCAATCAGCAAAGTTTCCTAACTGATTTCGGCTCCAACCCGCCAGGGAGTACGAATGCGCAGACATCTCGGCCGCCGCGTCGCGGCCGTCGTCGCCACCGTCGCCGTGCTGGTCACCGTGGCCCCCGCCAGCGCCGCCAACGCCTTCGGGGGCAACCGGCACCGCGACGGCTTCCACAAGGTCGGCTACTTCACCCAGTGGGGCATCTACGGCCGGGCCTTCACCGTCAAGAAACTCCACGACTCCGGTGCCGCCGCCCGCCTCACCCACGTCAACTACGCCTTCGGCAACGTCTCCGAGGACGGCCGCTGCTACATCGACGGCGGCCCCGGCGAAGGCGACCCGTGGGCCGACTACCAGCGGCCGGTGCCCGCGGAGGAGAGCGTCGACGGCGTCGCCGACACCTGGGGCGAACCCCTCAACGGCAACTTCGGCCAACTCCAGAAGCTCAAGGCCCTGCACCCCGACCTCAAGGTGATGATCTCGCTCGGTGGCTGGAGCTGGTCGACGTACTTCTCCAACGCGGCCGTCACCAAGGAGGCCCGGGAACGGTTCGTCGCCTCCTGCATCGACCTCTACATCAAGGGCAACCTGCCCAACCCGGACGGCAGCGCGGGCGGCCCCGGCGCCGCGGCCGGCCTCTTCGACGGTATCGACCTCGACTGGGAATGGCCCGGCTCGGCCGGTGAACCCGGCAACGTCATCCGCCCCGAGGACAAGCAGAACTTCACCGCCCTGGCCGCCGAGTTCCGCCGCCAGCTCGACGCCGTCGGCCGCACCGACCGCAAGCACTACGAGCTGACCGCGTTCGTGCCGGCCAACCCGACCGCGATCGACGCCGGCTTCGAGGTCCGCAAGGTGCTGAAGAGCTTCGACTTCGTCACCGTGCAGGGCTACGACTTCCACGGCAGCTGGGAATCGGTCGCCAACCACCAGTCGGCGCTGCGGGTGCCGGCCGGCGCCACCGAACCGGCGTACTCCGTCGACCGCACCATCGACGCCTGGACCTCCCGGGGCGCGCCGCGCGACAAGCTCGTGCTCGGCATCCCCTACTACGGGCGCGGCTGGACCGGGATCACCGGCAGCCGGACCGGCCTGTTCGGCAACTCGACCGGGCCGGCGCCGGCGACGTGGGACGCCGGCTACGAGGACTACAAGCTGCTGAAGAACCTGGTCGGCAAGAACGGCTACCGGGTGCACCGCGACCTGCGCGCCGGCCACGCCTGGCTCTTCGACGGCACCACCTTCTGGACGTACGACGACCCGGCCGTCGTGCTGCAGAAGGCCCTGTACATCCGGACCAAGGGCCTCGGCGGCGCGATGATGTGGTCGCTGGACGGCGACGACGAGAACGCCACCCTCACCCGCACCATCCACCTGGGCCTCTGGACCCCGTAACGCGCTGTGGCCCGGCGCCCTTCCGGCGCCGGGCCCTTGATCCCCGTGATCAGGGACTTTGTCGCGCGTGTCGTCGGTGTGCCGGGGTGCACGGCCCCTGATCACGGGGATCAAGGGCGGGGTGGGCTGCTCCGACGACCAGAACGTAGGATTGTCGGCGCGACGGACGAGTCGATCGGGCGGTCGCGTCGGTGGGTGCGAACCCGCCGCCGAGGAACGTCCGGACTCCACAGGGCAGGGTGGTTGCTAACGGCAACCCGGGGCGACCCGCGGGAAAGTGCCACAGAAAACAAACCGCCGGACCGGACAACCGGGCCGGTAAGGGTGAAACGGTGGGGTAAGAGCCCACCAGCATCCCGGGTGACCGGGATGGCTCGGTAAACCCCACCCGGAGCAAGGCCAAGAAGGGCCCTCGCCGCAAGGCGATGGTCTGCGCAGGCGTTCGAGGGCGGCCCGCCCGAGCCTGCGGGTAGGCCGCTCGAGCCTGCCGGCAACGGCAGGCCTAGATGGATGGCCGCCGCCGACGTCACCGGTCTCCGGTGGCGCCGGTCACAGAATCCGGCGTACAGGTCGACTCGTCCGTCGCTCCCAGTTCGTTGGTCTGTTACGCACTAGAAGATCGAGTCGTGCACGTGACTCAGTACGTGCAGAGCGACCCAGGCGGCTTGCAGTACGACGCCGACCGAGCCCCCGACAAGCCCCAGGACCGCCACCGCACGGCAGAGAGCGTGGGCGCTTGCCCGGATCCCGAAAACGCCGAACACGACGCCGGCGACTCCCGAGAGGGCGCTGAATTCGAGGTGCGGGAACAGCGGCATCCAGACCACGCCTCCGGCCAGCGCCAAGAGCGACAGGGCCGGGCCCGTGTAGTCGACGACCGGGCTCCGGTGCTCGCGCTCCGCCAGCGGCAGGTCGGCGACCAGGGCCTCCAGTTCGCTGTAGGTCTTCGCGGCATACGCCTGCCCTGACCGATCGCCAAGCTCGGCGAGGGACAGTCGCCCCTCGCCGGCAGCGGTACCGAGCCGGGTCACGACAGCTTCCCGGTCACGATCGGACACCCGCAGGTCGTTCACAAGCGGAGCCTACTGACGACCCGGTCATGCTGATGGGCTCTCGCCGATTCTCGCTGTGCCAGGTGTGCCGTGACGAGTCGGGCGGCCGCGTCCAGGCCCGCTCTGCCCAGACTGACGTCGAGCGGTCTGCCCCATCGGCCGGTCAGACATCATGGGGCCGTGCACGCGGTGCGGATGCCCTGCTGGGTGGACGGAACCCTGATCGGCCTCGGCGAGGTCATGCGGTGCCTCGGTGATCGCGGGTCGCTGCACTGGCGGCTGTTCTGGGCGGAGTTCAACGGTGACGTCCGCGCCGTGTGGCCGCAGGGCACCCTTGCCGTCGAGGATCAGTCACGGGAGCCGGCGGGTGTGCGGCTCTCCTGGGCGGAGATGGTGGCGCTGGCCGACACGGACGTTCAGGTCATCGACGGTGACTTCGTCGGGTTCGACGACGCCGGCCTGCCACGGTCGCGGATCCTCATGGTCGACAGCGGTCACTGGTGGGTCTGGTCCGTCGAGCCCGCCGACTATGCGCGCGTCCGGGAGACCTTCGTCCGCGTGGCGACGGAGTCCCACGTACCGCCGGAGCCCGCCGTCGGATGACCGGTGCCGCGTCCACAGTGTTCGGAGTCGCGTCACGTGTGCCTCGCCGACGCCCGGCCGGCGGCCGGAACGCACCGGGTACGGCGCAGCGGTGGCGGGGCGGCCGTGCGCGGTGCAGAGTTGTGCCATGAGTGGCATCGGAAGTGATGTGCAGTACTACTGGTGCACGCGTCACCACCGGGTCGAGACCCCGAGCGACAAGTGCGCCGACCGGTACGTGCTCGGGCCGTATCCGACCCGGGCCGCCGCCGAGCAGGCGATGCAGCGGGTCGACGAGCGCAACGCCGCCTGGAAGGCGGAGGACGAACGCTGGGCCGGCGACGAGCGGTAGCGCCGTTCACGATCGTCAGGTGCACAGCGGCGGCAGGTACGGCGTGTCGTACCGCTGGGCACCTGACGATCAAGGGAGAGGGAGCGGGAGCGGGAACACGATCGACGGAACCGGATCGAGCCGTCGCGGTGATCGCGTCGGGCCACCGGCACTGGTAGGAATGACCGGTGGTGATCCGTCGCATACTCGCGCCCCGCATCGACTTCGGCGGCCTGCGCCGCGAACTGGACCTGCCGACGGAGTTCCCACCCGCGGCGCTGGTCGAGGCCGAGGAGGCGGCCGGGGTGGCGCCGCCCGAACTCGACCGCACCGACCTGCCGCTGGTGACGATCGACCCGCCGACGTCGCGTGACCTGGACCAGGCGGTGTGCCTGGCCCGCCGGGCGGGCGGCGGCTACCGGGTGCACTACGCGATCGCCGACGTGGTGCCGTTCGTCCGGCCCGGTGGCGCGCTGGAGGCGGAGACGTGGCGGCGCGGCCAGACCATCTACCTGCCGGACGGCAAGGTGCCGCTGCACCCGACCGTGCTGAGCGAGGGCGCGGCGAGCCTGCTGCCGGACGTCGTACGACCCGCCGTGCTGTGGACGATCGACCTGGACGCCGACGGGGCGATCACCGAGGTCGACGTACGGCGGGCCCGGGTACGCAGTCGCGCCAAGCTCGACTACGCCGGTGTGCAGGCCGACGTCGACGCGGGTACGGTGCCGGAGCCGGTCGCCCTGCTGCCGGAGATCGGGGCGCTGCTGGTCGAGCGGGGCCTGGACCGGGGTGCGGTCAACCTGCCGCTGCCGGAGCAGGAGATCGAGCCGCACGGCGACGGTTGGCGGCTGGTGCTGCGCCCGCCCCGGCTGATCGAGGACTACAACGCGCAGATCTCGCTGCTGACCGGGATGGCCGCCGCCGGTATCATGCTCGCCGGCCGGATCGGGCTGCTGCGTACGATGCCGGCGCCGCGACCGGACGCGGTCGAGCGCCTTCGGGTCGCCGCGGCCGGACTCGGCGTCGACTGGCCGGCGGATCTCGCGGTCGGGCGGATGCTGGCGGCGGTCGACCCGGCCGACCCGCGTGGTGCCGCGTTTCTCGACCAGGCGGCCGAGTTGATGCGGGGCGCCGGCTACACCGCCTTCGACGGTGACGTCCCGGACGATCCCGGGCACGGGGGAGTGGCGGCGCCGTACGCGCACGTCACCGCGCCGCTGCGCCGGCTCGCCGACCGGTACGCGACCGAGGTGTGCCTGGCCCTGCACGCCGGGGAACCGGTGCCGGACTGGCTGCGGGCGGCGCTGCCGAAGATGCCGGAGCTGATGACGTCGACCGACCGGGTCGCGTCGGCCGCCGACCGGGGCGCGATCGACCTGGTGGAGGCGGTCCTTCTGCGGGACCGGGTCGGTGAGGAGTTCGACGCGGCGGTGGTCGACGTGGACGCCCCGCCGAAGCCGCCGGCCAGCACCGGGGACGGCGGCAACGCGGGGCGCAAGGTCCGCCGGCCGGCCGGGCGGATCGCGATCGACGAGCCGCCGGTACGCGCCCGCTGCGAGGGTGAGCTGCCGTTGGGTGAGCGGATCCGGGTACGCCTGGTCGCGGCCGACCCGGCCACCCGCAAGGTCCTCTTCGAACGCGCCTGACGGCGGGCGCCGTCGCGCCTGGCGGCGGGACGGCCGTGATCGTCTGCTGTTCAGGCGTTCGTCGTGCGGCGTGTCGACCGTCTGGGCAGCAGACGATCATGAGGCGGTTCACGTCACAAACACCGGCGCACCGCTGCCGGAAGGTGACCGTCATTTGCGAGGATGATCCGCATGGGATATGACGCGAGCACGCTGCCCGACGTGTCCGGGCTCACCGTAGGCATCATCGGCGGCACCGGCGACCAGGGGCGCGGCCTCGCCTACCGGTTCGCGCGGGCCGGCCTGTCCGTGCTCGTCGGCTCCCGTTCCGCCGAGCGCGCCGTCCAGTCGGCGCGCGAGATCGCCGCGCTGCCCGGCGTACCGGCCGGCACCGGCGTCGACGGCGGTGACAACGTCGACGTCTCCACCCGCTCCGACATCGTGATCATCGCGGTGCCGTGGGACGGGCACGCCGCGACCGTCGCCGCGCTCCGCGAACCGCTCGCCGGCAAGATCGTCATCGACTGCGTGAACCCGCTCGGCTTCGACAAGCAGGGGCCGTACGCGCTCAAGGTCGAGGAGGGCAGCGCCGTCCAGCAGGCCGCCGCCCTGCTGCCCGAGTCCCGGGTGGCGGCGGCGTTCAACCATGTCAGCGCCCCGCTGCTCGCCGACCCGGAGATCGACCGGATCGAGTTGGACGTACTCATCGCCACCGAGGACCGCGAGGTGGCGGGGGTGGTGGCCGCGCTGACCGCCACCATCCCCGGGATGCGGGGCGTCTACGCCGGGCGGCTGCGCAACGCCCACCAGATCGAGGCGTTCACCGCCAACCTGATCGCCATCAACAAGCGCTACAAGGCGCACGCCGGCGTCCGCGTCACCGACGTCTGATCCCGGCCGTCCGGCGCCGTCGTGCGTGACGACCTGGGTACGGAGGTACGGCTGCCGGCGCCACCGCGCCGGGTGGTGTCGCTGGTGCCGTCGCTGACCGAGGCGGTGGCGGTGAGCGCGCCGGGACTGCTCGTGGCGGCCACCGACTACTGCACCCATCCCGGCGACCTCGACGTGCCCCGGGTCGGCGGCACGAAGTTTCCGGCGCTCGACGGCGTGCTGTCCGCCGTACCCGATCTGGTGCTGGCGAACGCGGAGGAGAACCGGCGCGCGGACGTCGAGGCGCTGCGGGCCGCCGGGGTGCCGGTGTGGGTGACGTATCCGCGGACGCTGCCCGAGGCGCTGCGGTCGCTTGCGCGGATGCTGGCCCGGCTCGACGTGCCGGCGCCGCCGTGGCTGGCGGCGGCCGCCGACGCGTGGGCGCGGCCGTGGGACGGGCCGGTACGCCGGGCGGTGGTGCCGGTGTGGCGGCGGCCGTGGGTCGTCCTCGGGGGCGGCACGTTCGCCGGTGACCTGCTGCGCCGGCTCGGCGTGCACAACGTCTACGACGACGCGGCCGACCGCTATCCGCGCCCGCCACTGCCGGAGTTGCTCGGCCGGCGGCCGGAACTGGTGGTGCTGCCCGACGAGCCGTACGCGTTCACCGCGACGGACGGGCCGGAGGCGTTTCCCGGGGTGCCGTACGCGCTGGTCTCCGGCCGCCACCTGACCTGGTACGGCCCGTCCCTGGCCGAGGCCAGAACCCTGCTGGCCACCCAGCTGGCAACAACCTGACGCCCGGCCGCCGCCCCGCCCGTCCGGGCGGCGGGCGCCGCCGCAAGATCCGCGTGATCAGGGATTACGTCGCCGACGCGCCGACGACACGCCAGACTTAATCCCTGATCACGCGGATCAAGGGGATCACGCGGATCATGGCGGAGCATGCGGATCCGGGCGGGGTGCGGCGGTTAGAAGGTGTGTTCGGCTGCGGGGAAGGTGGCCTCGCGGACCTCTTCGGCGAAGTTGCGGGTGGCTTCGGTCAGGACCGTCGCCAGGTCGGCGTAGCGCTTGACGAAGCGGGGGGCCTTGCCGGTGCGCAGGCCGGCCATGTCCTGCCAGACCAGCACCTGGGCGTCGGTGTGCGGGCCGGCGCCGATGCCCACCGTCGGGATGGCCAGGTCGTGGCTGATCCGCTTGGCCACGTCGCCGGGCACCATCTCCAGCACCACCGCGAACGCGCCCGCCTCGGCCACCGCGTGCGCGTCGGCGACGACGTCCTCGGCCGCGCCGCCGCGTCCCTGCACCCGGTAGCCGCCGATCGCGTGCTCGCTCTGCGGGGTGAACCCGATGTGCGCCATCACCGGGATGCCGGCGCCGGTGATCGCGGCGATCTGCGGCGCGGTCCGCCGGCCACCCTCCAGCTTGACGGCGTGGCAGCCGCCCTCCTTCATGAACCGTACGGCGGTGCGCAGCGCCTGGGTCGGCCCCTCCTCGTACGACCCGAACGGCAGGTCGCCGACGACCAGCGACCGCTTCGTGGCCCGTACGACGGCCTTGACCAGCGGGAGCAGTTCGTCGACGGTGACCGGGACGGTGGTCTCGTAGCCGAACACGTTGTTGGCCGCCGAGTCGCCGACCAGCAGCACCGGCACCCCGGCCTGGTCGAAGATCGCCGCGGTGTACTGGTCGTACGACGTCAGCATCGGCCAGCGCTCGCCGCGCTCCTTGGCGGCGAGCAGGTCGCGGGTGCGGACCCGCCGGGTGGCCGGCCCGCCGTAGAGGGTGGGCACCTCGTCGGACCGGGCCGGGCCGGCCCCGGCTGTGGCGGGGCGGTCCGGCGCGTTCTTCTCGGTCATGCTGCTCTCCTCTCCTCGAGGCCGCGTTCGCGGTCCCCGGGTCTGCGGCGATCGTCGCACCGTCGCCGGGCCGCAGGTGAGGGCGCAGTGCAGCTTTTCACACTTCTGATGCCCGCTTTCGCCGTCGTTACTCGGACTGTTCCCGCCACCGGTTGGTGATCGGCAGCCGCCGATCCCGGCCGAATGCCTTGATCGATATCTTGCTGCCGGGTGCGGACTGCCGGCGCTTGTACTCGGCGATGTCGACCATCCGTAGCACCCTGTCGACGACGGCCGGGTCGTGGCCGGCCGCCACCAGGTCGTCGCGGCCGAGGTCGCCGTCGACGTAGCCGGTGAGGATGGCGTCGAGCACCGCGTAGTCCGGCAGCGAGTCGGTGTCGAGCTGCCCGGGCCGCAGTTCGGCGCTGGGCGGCTTGCTGATCGAGCTTTCCGGGATCGGCGGCTGCGCGCCGCGCCGGGCGGCGTCGGCGTTGCGCCACTCCGCCAGCTTCCAGACCAGCGACTTCCACACGTCCTTGAGCGGGTTGAAGCCGCCGACCGAGTCGCCGTACAGGGTGGAGTAGCCGACCGCCAGCTCGCTCTTGTTGCCGGTGGTCAGCACCAGGTGGCCCTCCTGGTTGGAGACCGCCATAAGCAGCACGCCACGGACCCGGGCCTGCAGGTTCTCCACGCTCATCCCGGAGAGCGACAGGTTGGCCAGGAACGCGTCGACCATCGGCTGGATCGGCTCGGTGCGGTAGTCGAGGCCGGTGCGCTTGGCCAGGTCGGCGGCGTCGTCGCGGGAGTGCTCCGACGAGTGCTGGCTCGGCATCGAGACGCCGACGACCCGGTCCGGGCCGAGCGCGTCGACCGCGATCGCGGCCACCACCGAGGAATCGATCCCGCCGGAGAGCCCGAGCACCACCGACCGGAAGCCGTTCTTGTTCACGTAGTCACGCAGGCCGAGCACCAGCGCCTGCCAGATCTCCGCCTCGTCGGTCACCCGCTCGGCGATCCCGCCGTCGACCCGGTCACCGGCCGGGCCGGCCGCCGGGGCGGTGTCGCTCAGGTGGACCCGGACCACGGTCAGGCCGTCGGCGGCGGCCTCCGGCGACCCGTCGGCCGCCGACGCGGTGCCGGTCGTTGCCGTGCCGGGCGCCGGGTCGGTGGCCGCCGGCAGCTCCACGTCGTGCAGCAGCAGGTGCCCGTCGAACTGCGGGGCCCGGGTGAGCAGCGTCCCGTCGGCGGTCACGATCATCGAGTCGCCGTCGAAGACCAGTTCGTCCTGGCCGCCGACCATGTTGACGTACGCGATCGTGGCGCCGGCCTCGGCGGCCCGCCGCTGGACCAGCGGCAGCCGTACGTCGTCCTTGTTGACCTCGTACGGCGAGCCGTTGATGTTGACGACCAGCCCGACCCCGGCGCGGCGGGCGGCGGCGAACGGGCCGCCGGCCTGCCACAGGTCCTCGCAGATGGTCAGGGCCACGTCGACGCCGGCGATGCGGACCACGGTCAGCGTGTCGCCGGGTACGAAGTAGCGGTCCTCGTCGAAGACGCCGTAGTTGGGCAGGTGGTGCTTGAAGTAGCTGGCCACGATCCGCCCGCCGTGCAGGACCGCCGCCGCGTTGCGCGGCCCCCGGCCGGGCGTCGCCGCCGCGCTGATCGTCGCCGGCCCGTCGGCGTCGAGGTAGCCGACGACCACCGGCACCGACCCGAGGCCGGCCGCGTCGAGGTCGGCGGCGAGGCCGCGCAGGGCGGCCCGGGACGCGGTCACGAACGACTCCCGGAACACCAGATCCTCGACCGGATAGCCGGTCAGCATCATCTCCGGAAAGGCGATCAGGTGGGCCCCGGCGGCGACGGCGGCGCGGGTGCGATCGACGACGATCGCCGCGTTGCCGGCGAGATCACCGACGGTCGGGTTGACCTGGGCGAGGGCTAGACGCAGGGTCGGCATGTGCCCATCTTGCCCCGCCGGTGCCGGGCCGACCGTCGTGACGCGGTCCGTGGGCCGGTGGGCTCGGTCACCGCCTCGGTCACCGGCGGCCGGCCGAGGCGGCGCAGCAACCCGAGAAGCTTGTCGACGGCCCGGCCCAGCGTCGGCGACGCCCGCGCCGGGTCGACGGTGCCCGCCGGCCCGAGGTGGCGCAGCACCGACAGCACCGGCCCGACCCGGCCCACCGCGAGATAGCCACCGACCTCGCCGTGCGCGCCGCGGGCGGTCAGGACCAGGCCGTACGTCTCGTCGGCGACCCGCCCCAGCGTCAGCGGTCCGACCCGTACGGTGACCGCCGTGCCGTCGTCGAGCCGGGCGTCGAACTCCCGGCACCCGCCGGACGCGGTGCGCAGGTGCCCGACGGCGCGTTCCGCCCCGTCACCGGCGAACCTGACCGACGCCTGCCGCAGCAGCGCGCCGGTCGGGTGCGCGTGGTCGGCCGTCACCGACTCGGTGGCGTCCTCCGGTTCGGTGGCGAGGTCCCAGGGGCGTTCGAAGAGCGTCCGGCACCGCTCGGTGCGGTCCGGGCCGGACGTGGCCGGGCCGGCGCGACCCGGGCCGGCTGGCGCCGGGCCGGCGCGACCCGGGGCGGTCGACGCGGGGCGGGGACGCGGGCTGAACCCGGCCGGCAGGTCGGTCCGGTCGAGCAGCGTGGTGCCCAGTTCCGGCTGGCGGGCGATGGCCGGCCCGTCCGGGGTGGACGGGGCGGCGCCGGGTGCGGCGGCCGGCGGCCCGCTCCGGGGTACGCCGACCACGCCGGTCAGCACCAGGACGGCGGCCAGGACCGGGCCGAGGGCCACCCCGGCCAGGACCGTCGTACGCCGGACGCGGCCCGGAATCCGGCGGCCGGCTCCACGTGTTCGGTGTCCCATGAGCCTCCTCTGCCGTACGTTTGGGATCAACGTCGAGGAACCGGACAGGTTGTGTGCGACCCGCCATCCGGGTGGCCGGCCGCCCGGCGTAACGTCGGCGTAACGAGCGAGTTGGAGACTGACCGGCCAGGCGTCCAGCCAGTGGGGCCGGTCTGCGCGGCGAAGCGTCACGAGGGGTTGAAGTGGACCGTCAACAGGAGTTCGTGCTCCGTACCCTGGAAGAGCGCGACATCCGTTTCGTCCGGTTGTGGTTCACCGACGTGCTGGGCACGCTCAAGAGCGTCTCCGTCGCACCCGCCGAACTGGAGTCCGCCTTCGAGGAGGGCATCGGCTTCGACGGTTCGGCGATCGAGGGGTTCGCCCGGGTCGTCGAGTCCGACATGGTCGCCATGCCCGACCCGACGACCTTCCAGGTCTTCCCCTTCGAGGGCGGCGCCAGCGGCGAGAGCGCCCGGATGTTCTGCGACATCCTCCTGCCCGACGGCAGCCCGTCCTGGGCCGACCCGCGCCACGTGCTGCGCCGGGCGCTGTCCCGGGCCGCCGAGAAGGGCTTCACCTTCTACACCCACCCCGAGATCGAGTTCTTCCTGCTGGAGGACGGCCCCAACGACGGCTCGGTGCCGACGCCGGTCGACTCGGGCGGCTACTTCGAACACACCACGCACGCCGTCGCCCGCGACTTCCGCCGGCAGGCGGTGCTGTCGCTGGAGCGGATCGGCATCTCGGTCGAGTTCAGCCACCACGAGGTCGCCCCCGGCCAGCAGGAGATCGACCTGCGCTACGCCGACGCGCTCACCACCGCCGACAACATCATGACGTTCCGGCACGTCATCAAGGAGGTCGCGCTGTCGGCCGGGGTACGGGCCACCTTCATGCCCAAGCCCTTCACCGACCAGCCCGGCAGCGGCATGCACACCCACCTGTCGCTCTTCGAGGGCGAGCGCAACGCGTTCCACGACGCCGGCGACCCGATGAAGCTCTCCAAGGTCGCCAAGGCGTTCATCGCCGGGCTGCTCGTGCACGCCCGCGAATACACCGCGGTCACCAACCAGTGGGTCAACTCCTACAAGCGGCTGTTCCCGCAGGCCCTGCCCGACCGGATCACCGAGTCCCCGGCGTACGTCTGCTGGGGACACCTCAACCGCTCGGCGCTGGTGCGGGTGCCGGCGTACGGCAAGCCGAACTCGGCCCGGGTCGAGATCCGCTCGCTGGACTCGGCGACCAACCCCTACCTGGCGTTCGCGGTCCTGCTCAGCGCCGGCCTCAAGGGCATCGAGGAGGGCTACGAGCTGCCGCCGGGCGCCGAGGACGACGTGTGGTCGCTGTCCAACGCCGAACGCAAGGCGATGGGCTACAAGGCGCTGCCGGAGAACCTCGCCGAGGCGATCGACGTGATGGCCGGCTCCGAGCTGATCGCCGAGGTGCTCGGCGAGCACGTCTTCGACTACTTCCTGCGCAACAAGCGCGCCGAGTGGGAGGAGTACCGGCGCGAGGTCACCCCGTACGAGCGCCGCCGCTACCTCGGCACACTCTGACCTGCACCGCCCGTCTCCACCCCGATCTCCACCCTCCGATGGTCCCGGCCCACCCGGTCCCGCTCGTAACGTTCCGGGTCATGAACGAGCGGAACCGTATTACGAAGCCCGAGGCGCCGGCCGGCCGTCGCGTCGACGTCATGCGTGCCGCGAACTATCTGCTGACCGGCAAGCGCGACGGCAGCCGGGGCACCCGGCTGGCCGGGGCCGTCATCGACCGGGTGCTCGAACGGGAGGGTGGGAAGATGACCGGCCGCGTCGTCGTCGCGATCCTGGTGGTGCTCGGCGTGGTGGGGCTGGCGTTCGTCGCCTACCGCCTGCTGGTGCTCGACCTCATCCTGACCGTGGTACGGGAACGCGGCTGACCGGTGGGGCTGCGTCGGCTGACCAGTCGGGGCGTACGGCTGATCAGGGCCGACGACCCGGAGACGGGCTGGCTGGTCCGGATCGTGGTCAGCGCGCTGCTGATCTGGTCACTGGTCTTCCTGACCCCGCCGAGTCCCGCCGTACGGCTGGTCCTCGTCGCCGCCCTCGCCTGCTGGGGCGTCTTCCTGGTCGCCGACACCCGGTGGCCGCGGGTCGCCCGCGGCGGCCTGGCCCTCGCGACGCTGCTGCCGGCCACCGTCGCGGGGGTGCCCGAGAGCGCGTCGGCACCGCTGTTCCTCTACTCCATGCTGTTCACCTTCGTGCTGCTGCCCCGGACCCCGATGTGGTCGATCCTGGCGCTGACCGGGGCGGTCATCGTGGTTCTCCTGACCGGCATGTGGCTCGCCGGCCGGGGGCCGACCGCGATGCTGACCCAGCCCGCGCTGATCGCGGTCCTGGTGCTGTTCAGCCTGCACCGGAGGGAATACCGGCTGCGGGCCGAGCAGACCGCGCTGCTGTTGGAGCAGACCGGGCGTACGCAGGAGGCGCAGGCCCGGGCGGCGGCCCTCTCCGAGCGGACCCGGATCGCCCGCGAACTGCACGACGTGCTCGCCCACTCGCTCGGTGCGCTCGGGGTGCAGTTGGAGGTCGCCGAGGCCGAACTGACCGAGAAGGGTGACGTGGCGGCCGCGGCGGCCCGGATCCGGCGGGCCCGGCGGCTCGCCGTCGACGGCCTGGCCGAGGCCCGCTCGGCGGTCGCGGCCCTGCGCACCGACGTGCCGCCGCTGGCCCGGGCCCTCGGCGACCTCGTCGCCGACCACCGGGCGGACCACGCGGCCACGATCACCCTGCGCACCGGGGGCAGCCCGCACGACCTGCCGCCCGGCGCCGAGGTGGCGCTGCTGCGCACCGCCCGCGAGGCGCTGACGAACGCGGCCAAGCACGCCCCGGGGGCGCCGGTCGCGGTCACCCTCGACTACTCCGATTCGGCTGTCCGGCTCACGGTACGCAACCCGGCCCCGGACCGCCCCGGCCCGGCCGACGACGGCGTCGGCGGGTACGGGCTGACCGGGGCGCGGGAGCGGGTGGCGCTGGTCGGTGGCACCCTGGAGGCGGGCGTCGTGGACGGGGCGTGGCGGGTCGGCGTGGAGGTGCCGGGATGAGCGGCGAGCCGCTGCGGGTGCTGGTCGTCGACGACCAGCAACTCGTCCGGGAGGGGCTGACCGCCCTGCTCGAACTCACCGACGGGGTCACCGTCGTCGGCGCCGCCGGTGACGGCGCCCGGGCCCTCGACCTGATCGCCGAGCGGCGGCCGGACGTGGTCCTGATGGACCTGCGGATGCCCGTACTCGACGGGATCGCCGCCACCGGCCAGGTCCGGGACCGGTTCCCGGACGTCGCGGTCGTGGTGCTGACCACGTACGCCGACGAGGAGTCGATCGCCGGCGCGCTCGCCGCCGGGGCCCGGGGCTATCTGACCAAGGACGCCGGGCGGGCCGAGATCGGCATGGCGCTGCGGGCGGCGGTCGCCGGCCACTCCATGTTCGACCCGGTGGTCTCCGCCCGGCTCGCCGACGCGATGAACCGGCCGGCGCCGCAGCCGCGCGACCGGTTGCCGGACGGCCTGACCCAGCGCGAGGCCGAGGTGCTCGGCCAGCTCGCCCTGGGGCGGACCAACGCCGAGATCGCGGCGGCCCTGTTCGTCGCCGAGACGACGGTGAAGACCCACATCAACAACGCGTTCGCGAAGATCGGCGCCCGGAACCGGACCGAGGCGGCCGGCTACGCGACCCGGCACGGTCTCGGCTGACCGGGGCCCGTCCCGTGGCCGTGGTCAGCGGACGGCCGGGCCCACGGTCAGCGTGCCGGCGGTCGGGTCCAGGGTCGCCGGCACGCCGACCGGCACGGTGACCTGGCCGACGCCGTGCCCGACCGGCAGGCCGCCGAGCACCGGCACGCCGAGGTCGCCGAGCCGCTCGGCCAGCACGTCGGCCACGTCGACCCGCCAGCCGTCGCGGCAGTTGGTGAACTGCCCGACCGCCACCCCGGCGACCCGGTCCAGGACCCCGGCGCGGCGCAGGTGGGTCAGCATCCGGTCCACCTTGTACGGCGGCTCCTCCACGTCCTCGATCAGCAGGATCGCGCCGGTCAGGTCGGGCATGTCCGGGGTGCCGACCGAGGAGACGACCAGGCACAGGTTGCCGCCGATCAGCGGCCCGGTCGCGGGTGCGGCACCGGCCCGTACGGCCGCGGTCTCCTCGGTGTCGATCCGGGCGACCACGATCTCGTCCGTGGTCATCAGGGCCCGGCGCAGGGATTCCGCCGACGCCGCCGGGGTGCGCTCGTCGAGCCAGGCCGCGCCCGGGCCGTGCACGGTGGCCAGCCGGGCGCCGCGCCAGAGCGCGAACTGCAGGGCGGTGATGTCGGAGAAGCCGGCGACCACCTTCGGGTCGGCCCGTACGGCGGCCATGTCGACCAGGTCGACGACGCGCTGCGCGCCGTACCCGCCCCGGGTGCAGAGCACACCGCGGACCAGCGGGTCGGCGAACGCGGCGTTGAGGTCGGCGGCGCGCAGTTCGTCGCCGCCGGCCAGGTAGCCCTGTCGGGCGTACGCGTTGGGCGCCAGCACGGGGCGCAGGCCCCAGCCGGTCAGCAGTTCGATGCCGCGGGCGACCCGTTCGGGGCGGGTCGGCCCGGACGGCGACACCAGCATGACGGTGTCACCGGGGCGCAGGGCGGCCGGGCGTACGGCTTGGTCTCGACTCACGGCAGCGCAGCCTAGCGACCCACCCCGCGATCTTGCACTCGTCGCCTCCCATAGCGGACGAAAGGGGGAGAGAACCGCAAGATCGCGAGAATGTCGTCGGTCGGCTATCGTGCGGATCACGCCGCGTCGGTATCGAGCGTGACGCGGGGCGGGAGGTGGATCGGTGTACGCGGACCTGCTCACCGGAGCGTGGCAGAGCCTGGTCTACGGCGCGGTCGGAATCGGCCTGATGGCGGTCGGGTTCCTGCTGGTCGACCTGCTCACCCCCGGCCGGCTGCGCGACCTCATCTGGGTACGGCGCAGCGGCAACGCCGCGCTGCTGCTGGCCGCCAACCAGCTCGGCATCGCCGGCATCGTCTTCACCGCGATCCTGACCAGCTACGACTCGTTCACCAAGGGCCTGGTCTCGACGCTGATCTTCGGTGCCGTCGGCATCGTGATCATGGCGTTGGGCTTCTTCGTGCTCGACTGGCTCACCCCCGGCAAGCTGGGGGAGATCATCGCCGCCACCGAGCCGCACCCGGCGGCCCGGGTCAGCGCCGCCTCGCACTTCGGCGCCGCGCTCATCGTCTGCGCCTGCATCGCCTGAGCGCGCCCGCGTCGCCGCGCGTCGCCCGGCCGGCGGTGGCGCCGCCCGGTGGGCCCGCCGGCTACGGCGCGCGGAGGCCGTCGAGCAGCCAGCCCGCGTAGCGGCCGGCCAACTCGCCGACCGCGGTCGGGTCGGCGGCCGTCGGCCCGACCGGTTCCGCGGGCCCGAGCAGCCCCGCCGGACCGCCGGTGTCGCCGGCCAGGCGGGCCGCGTAGGAGACGCCGCACATCAGCCGCAGGATGTCGTCGCCGTCCACCCCGGGCCGCAGGGCGCCGGCGTCGCGGACCCGCCGGAGAAGCTGGTCGACGGTGCCGTACAGCTCGTGTTTGAGCTGGCCGGTGCGCGGGAGCGTGTCGGTGCCGGTGGCCAGCACGTCGGCGAACCCGGGGTCGGTGACCATCAGGGCGATCCCGGTGGTGAGCAGCCGGGTCAGACCGCTCCACGGGTCGGCGGCGGCCAGTTCCCGCCGGGCCTGGTCGAGCACGTCGTCCAGTTGGGCCTGCACGAGCGTCTCCAGCAGTGCCCGCGGCGTGGGGAAGTGGCGGTAGGCGGTCCCGACGCCGACGCCCGCCCGCCGGGCGATGTCGTTGAGTTGCAGCGACCGGTCGCCTTCGGCCAGCGCCTGCCCGGCGGCGTGCAGCAGCCGCTCGCGGTTGCGGGCCGCGTCGGCGCGCGGCGGGGAGTCTGACCCGGGCACGGAGTCAGGCTACCGGAACCGGCCGACATTAGCGGATTGGCTATCCGTTTATGCTACGGTGAAGCGGATAGCTAATCCGCTTCGTTCGACGGCCGGCCCCACCCGGGGCCAGAACGGGAGCCTTCCGACATGCCCGAGTCACCACCCCGCCGGCGCTGGACCGCCGCCGACATCCCCGACCAGTCCGGACGTACCGTCCTGATCACCGGCGCGAGCAGCGGCCTCGGCCTGCACATGACCGGTGAGCTGGCCCGGCGCGGCGCCCGCGTCGTCATGGCCGTGCGCGACGTCGCCAAGGGGGAGCGGGCCCGGGCCGCGCTGCCGGCCGCCGACCGGATCGAGGTACGCCACCTCGACCTGGTCGACCTCGACTCCGTACGCGACTTCGCGGCCCGGATCGTCGCCGACGGCGGCGGGCACGTGCTGGTCAACAACGCCGGGATCGGCAACCTGCCCCGGCGGTTGAGCCCGCAGGGGCACGAGCGCCAGTTCGCCACCAACCACCTCGGTCACTTCGCGCTTACCGGGCTGCTGCTCGACGCGCTGACCGGACCCGACCCGCGGGTGGTCACCGTCACCTCGGGCCTCTACCCGCTCGGCACGATCCCGTTCGACGACCTGACCGGCGAGCGGCGGTTCTCCCCGGGCCGCGCCTACATCAACACCAAGCTGGCCAACGTCCTGTTCGGCCTCGAACTCGACCGCCGGCTGCGCGCCGCCGGGTCACCGGTCCGCAGCCTGCTCGCCCACCCCGGGATGGCCCGTACGGCGTTCATCGACCAGGGGCCGCCCGCCCTCGTCGGCCTGGCCAGGTCCGTCGCCCGGGTGATCGGCCGGCCCGTCGCGGACGGCGCGGTGCCGATCCTGTACGCCGCCACCGCACCGGACGCCCCGACCGGAGCGGTCATCGGCACCGGCCCGACCTTGCGCAAGGTCGCCCCCACCGTGGAGGCGGTCCGCCGCCCCGGCACCGACGCCGGGCTGGCCACCCGCCTGTGGCAGGTCTCCGAGGAGCTGACCGGCGTCACCCCGCTGCTGCCGGTCCGGCCGTCCCGCTGAGCGGGCAGGCCCACCCGTCGGCCCGCGCACCGCGAGGCGGGGCGGTGGCCCCCGCCGGCCACCCGATAGCCTCGGGTGCGTGGCAACCGCGCTCGTAATCGAGAACGATCCGACCGACGACCTCCGCCGACTCGGCGAGTGGCTCACCGAAGCCGGGCTGGACCTGCGGGTCGTACGCGCGCACGCCGGTGAGGAGCTGCCGGCCGACCTCGACGGATACGACGCGTTCGTGGTCCTCGGCGGCGCGCAGGCGCCCTACCCCGCGCCCGACGGCACACCCGGCGCCCCCTGGTTCCCGGCCCTGGAGGGGCTGCTGCGCAAGGCGGTCCGCAACTCGGTGCCGACCCTCGGCATCTGCCTGGGCGCCCAACTGCTCGCCACCGCCCACGCCGGCACCGCCGAGCGCAGCGCCGCCGGGCCCGAGGTCGGTCCGGCGGTCGTCGGCAAGCGCGACGCCGCCGAGACCGACCCGCTCTTCCGCTACGTGCCGCTGATCCCCGACGTGTTCCAGTGGCACCGCGACGAGGTCACCGAGCTGCCCCGTAACGCGGTGCTGCTCGCCGCGTCGACCCGCTATCCGCACCAGGCGTTCCGGATGGGCGACCGGGCCTGGGGCATCCAGTTCCACATCGAGTGCGACACCGCCATGATCGCGCAGTGGGCCACCGACTCGGAGACCCTTGCCGAACTCGGGTACGACCCGGAGGTCGTCGTCGCCGCCTGCGACGCGATCATGGTCGACGTCGAGGAGGTGTGGCAGCCGTTCGCCGCCCGGTTCGCCGCCCTGGCCCGCGGCGAACTCGACGTACCGCGCCCCGGCCGCAACCTGCCGCTGCTGGGGCACTAGCGCCGCCGATGACCAGACCCACCAGCGCACAGGCCCGGCTCGCCCGCTACGGCTTCGGCGGCGCCGGGGGACCCGCCACCCGCCCCGGTACGGCCGCCGCCGACCTGCTCGGCCCGGACGGGCTCGGCCTGTGGAACCCGGCCACCCACGAGCCCACCGACGGGGCGGCCGCCGAACTGCTCGCCGCGCTGTCCCGGGCCGCCGATCCCGACCTGGCCCTGCGCCAGCTGCACCGGCTCGTCGAGTCCGAGCGCCGCACCGCTCCCGACGGGCCGGGGGTCGTCGACGCGCTGCACGCCGACCAGGGGCTGCGCCGCCGGCTGATCGCCGTACTCGGTGCCTCGTCGGCGCTCGGCGACCACCTGGTGGCCAACCCCGACCAGTGGCGCGTCCTGGTCACCGGGGCCGACGGCGCGGCCCCGCCCGCCGACGGCCGGCTCGAACCCGAGCCACCTCCGGCCGGCGACGCCCCGGCGACCGGACCCGCCGTCGGCAAGGCGGCCGTGCCGGGGCTGCGGCGGGCCTACCGGCGGGCCCTGCTGCGGATCGCGGCGGCCGACCTGACCGGCGGGCGCGGCCTGGAGCAGACCATGGCCGCGCTGTCCGAGCTGGCCGACGCGACCCTGGCGGCGGCCTACCGGATCGCGGTCGCCGAACTGCCGGCCGGCACCCCGCAGCCCCGGCTCGCCGTGGTGTCGATGGGCAAGTCCGGTGGCTGCGAACTCAACTACGTCTCCGACGTCGACGTGATCTTCGTGGCGGCCGAGGACGACGACCTGCCCGCCGCCACCGCCGTCGCCACCCGGCTGATCCACATCTGCGGGCTGGTCGCCTGGCCGGTCGACGCCGCCCTGCGGCCCGAGGGCAGCCGCGGGCCGCTGGTCCGCACCCTGGCCAGCCATCTGGCCTACTACCACCGCTGGGCCCGCACCTGGGAGTTCCAGGCCCTGCTCAAGGCCCGGCCGGCGACCGGCGACACCGAGCTCGCCAAGGCGTGGATCGACCAGCTCGCCCCGCTCGTCTGGCACGCCGCCGAACGCCCCGAGGCGGTCACCGACGTACGCGCCATGCGCCGGAAGATCATCGACAACATCCCGCCCCGCGAGCTGGAACGCGAGATCAAACGCGGGCCCGGCGGATTGCGCGACATCGAGTTCGCCGTTCAGCTCCTGCAGCTCGTGCACGGCCGGGTCGACGAGACGCTGCGGGTCACCGGCACGCTGCCGGCCCTGCGCGCCCTGGTCGCCGGTGGCTACGTCGGCCGCGCCGACGGCGAGGCGCTGCTGCGCGGCTACCGGTTCCTGCGCTCCGTCGAGCACCGGCTGCAACTCCAGGGACTGCGCCGCACCCACACCGTGCCCGACGACCCGGCCGCGCTGCGCTGGCTCGCCCACGCCCTCGGCTACGTCGCCAACCCGGGCACCAGCGCCGTCGAGGCGTTCCGCGCCGACTGGATCAGCCACGCCACCGAGGTCCGCCGGCTGCACGCCAAGCTGCTCTACCGTCCGCTGCTGGAGGCCGTCGCCCGGGTGCCGGCCGACGAACTGCGGATGACGCCCGAGTCCGCCCGCCAGCGGCTGGAGGTGCTCGGCTTCGGCGACCCGGCCCGCGCACTGAAGCACATCGAGGCGCTGACCGGCGGGGTGACCCGGACGGCCGCCATCCAGCGCACCCTGCTGCCGGTGCTGCTGCCGGAGTTCGCCGACGCCCCCGAACCCGACCGCGGCCTGCTCAGCTACCGGCAGGTCTCCGACAAGCTCGGCGGCACCCCCTGGTACCTGCGCCTGCTGCGCGACGGCGGTCCCGTCGCCGGCCGGCTGGCCCGGGTGCTCGGCCTGTCCCGCTACGCCGCCGACCTGCTCGCCCGCGACCCGGAGGCGCTGCGGCTGCTCGCCGACGACGCCGAACTCACCCCCCGATCCGCCGACACCCTGCGCGAGGGCTTCACCGCCGCCGCGTCCCGGCACGTCACCGGCACCGAGAAACCCGATCCGGTCCAGGCCATCACCGCCGTACGGGCCCTGCGCCGGCGGGAACTCGTCCGGCTCGCCTGTGCCGACGTACTCAGCCGGACCGGCGCGCTCGCCCCCGAGCGGCCGGTCGACGTCACCGGCATCGGCGTCGCGCTCACCGACGTCGCCGAGGCCACCCTCGCCGCCGCCCTGCGGGCCGCGCTCGCCGCCCAGCCGCCGATGCCCGGCCTGCGGTTCGCCGTGATCGGCATGGGCCGGCTCGGCGGCTACGAGATGAGCTACCCGTCCGACGCCGACGTGCTGTTCGTCTACGAACCGCCGCCCGGCGTGCCCGACGACGCCGCCAGCGCCGCCGCCCGCGCCGTCGCCGAGGAGCTGCGCCGGCTGCTGGCCATGCCCGCCCCCGACCCGCCGCTCGGCGTCGACGCCGACCTGCGCCCCGAGGGCCGGCAGGGGCCGCTGGTGCGCAGCCTGGCCGCGTACGCCCAGTACTACGCCCGCTGGTCGAAGGTGTGGGAGGCGCAGGCGCTGCTACGGTCCCGGTTCGTCGCCGGCGACGCCGACCTCGGTACCCGCTTCGCCGAACTGGTCGACCCGATCCGCTACCCGGCCGCCGGGCTGACCCGCGAACAGGTCACCGAGATCCGCCGGATCAAGGCCCGGGTGGAGAGCGAACGGCTGCCCCGCGGCGCCGACCCGGCCACCCACACCAAGCTCGGCCGCGGCGGGCTCGCCGACGTCGAGTGGGCGGTACAGCTCCTCCAGTTGCGCCACGGCGGCCGGATCGAGCGGCTGCGCGGCACCCGTACCCTCGACGCGCTGGCCGCCGCCCGCGACGCCGAACTGCTCGACCCGGCCGACGCGGTGGCGATGGCCGCCGGCTGGACCGCCGCCGCCCGGGTCCGCAACGCGCTGACCCTGGTCCGCGGCCGGCCCGGCGACCAGCTGCCCCGGCACGGCACCGAGCTGGCCGGCGTGGTGCAGCTGCTCGGCGGCGACGACCCCGGCGAGTTCCTCGACGACTACCTGCGCGCCGCCCGCCGGTCGCGGGCGGCCGTCCAGCGCGTACTCGATGCCTGACCGGCACCCGCCGCGTACCGCCGGCCGCCCGGCCGGCCTGCCGCGCGCCGGCCGCCGCCCCTCCGGGCCGGCACCCGGTGCCCGTCGCGCGGTCGGCGCGACGCTGGTCACCGCCGCCGTCCTGACGGCGGCGTTCCTGGCCGCGCCGCCGCTCGGCAGCGACCTGTCCGCCCAGGTCGCCCGCGCCGGCTTCTTCGAGCGGCACGGCTTCGCGCCCCTCGACCTCGGCTGGTACGGCGGCGTGGCCCCGCCCGGCTACAGCCTGGTCAGCCCGCCGCTGATGGCCTGGCTGGGCGGCGGCACGCTCGGCCCCCGGCTGGTCGGGGCGCTGGCCGCCGCCGGCTCCGCGCTCGTCCTGGCCCTGATCCTGGTCCGCACCGCCGCCCGCCGGCCACTGCTGGGCGGGGTGCTGGGGGCGGTGTGCCTGTTCGGCAACCTGGTCTCCGGCCGGGTGACGTACGCCGTCGGCATCGCGTTCGGCCTGCTCGCGATCCTCGCGCTCACGTCACGGCGGCGCCGGGCCGGACCCGTGGCGGCGGTGCTCGCCGCGCTGCTGGCCGGGGCGGCGAGCCCGGTCGCCGGCCTGTTCGTCGGGCTGGCCGGGGTCGCGCTCGCCCTGACCGACCCGCGGCGCCGGCTCGCCGGGGCGGCGGTGGCGGCCGGGGCGGCCGTACCGGTGCTCGGGCTGGCGGCCCTCTTCGGCTCCGGCGGCTGGATGAACATCAGCTTCCTCGACACCGCCCGGGCCGCCGTGGCGAGCCTGGCCGTGGCGCTGCTCGTGCCACACCGTGCCGTGCGGGCCGGCGCCCTGCTGTCGGCCGGCGGGGTCGTCACCGCCTACCTGGTGCACACCCCGGTCGGGCTGAACGCCACCCGGCTCGCCGTGATGTTCACCCTCCCGCTGCTGGCCGGGTACGCCGTCGTGCCGGGGGCCGCCCGGCTGCGCCGGCCGCTGGCCGCCGGGGCGCTGGGCCCGCTGCTGGTCGCGGTGGCCCTCGTGCAGCCGCCGGTGTCGACCGCCGACCTGCGCGCCGCCGGGGACCCGACCGCGTCGCCGGCCTACTTCCGGCCACTGCTCGACGAACTCGACCGCCGGCCGCCCGGCCGGGTCGAGGTGGTGCCGACCGGCAACTACTGGGAGGCGGCGTACGTGCCCCCGCACGCGCCGCTGGCCAGGGGCTGGCTGCGCCAGGCCGACATCGCGCACCACCCGCTGTTCTTCGACGGCTCGGTCGACACCGACTCCTACGGGCGCTGGCTGCGCGACAACGGCGTCGCGTACGTGGCGCTGGCCGGCGCCCCCACCTCGTGGGTCGGCCGGCGCGAGGCCGAGGTCGTCCGCGCCGGACCGCCGTACCTGACGCCGGTGTGGCGGGGCGGCGACTGGACCCTGTACGCCGTCGCCGCCACCCCGTCCATCGTGGACGGTGCCGTGCTGGTGGACACCGACGACCGCGCCGTCGAGATCGACGTGCCGGCCGCCGGGGACGCGCTCGTCCGGGTCCGCTGGTCGCGCTGGCTCACCGTCGACGGCCCGGCCGGCTGCCTCACCCCGTCCGGCGACGGCTGGACCCTCCTGCGGGCCGCCGAACCCGGCCGCTACCGGATCACCGGAGCCTGGCGGACAGGCCCGACCTGCCCGCCGCCGCCGTGACACGATGAGCGGCGTGCAACGGCTGACAATCGTCCGGTACGCCGGCTTCGCCGGGGCGGTGCTGCTGGCCGTCGCCGCCTACCTCGGCGGCGCGCTCGTCGAACTCGAGATCGGCGTCACCCCGCTGAAGATCCTGCGCGGGGAGAACGGCCCGCTGATCATCGCCTGCTGGCTGGTCGGCACCGCGCTGATGACCGGCGCCTGGTGGGCCGCCCGCGACGCGGTGCAGTCGACCCGCTGGGCGCTGGTCACCACCGGACTGTGGCTGCTGCCGCTGCTGTTCGCGCCGCCGTTGGCCAGCCGCGACGTCTACGCGTACGCCTGCCAGGGCGCCACGTACGCGGCCGGGTTCAACCCGTACGAGCAGGGGGTCTCCGCCCTGCCCTGCCCCTGGCTCGACTCGATCTCCCGGATCTGGCGGGACACCCCCGCCCCGTACGGGCCGCTTTTCGTCCTGATCGCCGGCGGGGTCGTCGCCGCCACCGACAACCTCACCACGATCATCGCCACGTTCCGGGTGATCGCCGTACTCGGGGTGGGGCTCACCGCGGCCACCCTGCCGGTCCTGGCCCGGCGCTGCGGCGTACCCGCCGGTCGGGCCCTGTGGATCGGGCTGGCCTGCCCGCTCGTCGCGATCCACCTGGTCTCCGGGGCACACAACGACGCACTGATGATCGGACTGGTCCTCGCCGGCCTCGCCCTGCTCGTCACCCGCCCCGGGCGGGCCTGGGCGATGGTGGGCGCGGGTGCGCTGCTCGGCCTCGCCGTCGCGGTCAAGGCCACCGCCGGCGTCGTCGTGCCGTTCGCCGCCCTCCTCGCCCTGCCGGCCGCCTTCCGGTGGCGGGACCTGGTCCGGTACGGCGGCGTCGTGGTCGCCGGCGCGCTCGGCGCGATGGTCGCCGTCACCCTCGTGGCCGGCCGCGGGTTCGGCTGGATCGCCGGGCTGTCCAGCAGCGGCGACACGATCCAGTGGAGTTCCCCGCCGACGGCCGTCGGGCAGACCATCAGCTACGTGCCCCGCCTCTTCGGCGTGCACTTCGACGCGATACCGGCCGCCCGGCTGGTCGGCATGCTGGTGCTGCTGGTGTTCCTGGTCGCCCTGTGGTGGCGGTCGCGCCCGGCGGTCGCGCCCGGCGGGCCGTCCCGGGACGAGGCGGGTACGTCCGGCGCGGGTGGCACCGGGGCGGCGGAGGCCGCCGGGACGGCGGTGCCGGCGGCCAGCGGCGACCTCGGGCGGGATCCGCTGACCGCGGCGGCGATCGCGCTGGTCGCCACGGTGGCACTGTCGCCGGTCTTCCACCCGTGGTATCTCACCTGGCCGCTGGCCCTGGTCGCGGCGACCACGACCCGGCTGCGCCGGTTCGTCGGCGTGTGCGCGGTCGCCTGCTTCCTGGTCCTGCCCGACGGGACCGGCCTGCCCCGCTACACCAAGTTCCCCGGTGCCCCGCTCATGGCGATCCTGGTGGTGCTGGTCGGGATCCGGGTCTGGCGCTGGTGGCGGACCGCCCCCCGGTCCACCGGCCCGGCACCCGTACCCGCGCACGGCCGCGAAGCGGGCGATCGCTAGAGCCGGTGGCCGTGGCGGCGGGTGCGGAGCGCGAGGGCGAGCCCGAGCACGCCGGTGGTCAGGACCGTGGCCGCGACCGAGACGGCGAGCAGCGCCTCCCACGACGCGTTGAACTGGCCGGACGGGGTCAGGTATGTGGTCGCCAGCGACTGGGTGGCGAGCAGCCCGACCGGCGGAGCCAGCATCAGCATCGTCCAGACCCCACCGCCGCGCGCCGCGCCGCCACCCAGCACGCCACCGGTGACCGCGGCCAGCACCGCCACCACGCTGAGCAGGAGTGCGGCACCCGCCGGAACGTCATAGTGGTTCCAGTAGCCGAGCGGGCGGAACGAACGGTAGACCCCGAGGACCGCGGGCAGCGCGCCGAACAGGACCGCACCCGCGAACGGGACCACCCGCGCGACGGCGGTCGGACGTGCCGGCAGGGCGAGCGCGACCAGCCCGAGCGCGATCTGCGGCAGCAGCACGAACAGCGGCGGCCGGATCGTCCCGGTGAGCACGCTCGCCGGAACGACCGCGCCGGTGAGCACGATCGCGGCACCGATCCCGATCCGGACCCGGCGCCGGGGTGCCACCACGGCGACCAGGCCGACGGCGAGCCAGGCGATCCACGGCACCGCGCCGAGGCTCCAGAACGGGCCGAACTGCAACGGGATAGACAGCGGTTCGCGTGGCCCGAGCTCGAAGTACACGAGCCAGATGGCGGCCATCGCCACCGCGGTGGCCAGCGCGAGGACGGCGGCGAGGTGGGCGCCGGCGACGACGTCCGGGCCGGCCATCCGCAGGTGCTGGCGCAGCCCGCCGCGCAGCAGGTCCACGGCGTCCGCGGGCGACGGCCGCCGCCGGTCGGTCCCGGCCAGTTCCAGGTACGTCCCGACGATCTCGTCACCGCGCCGCGCCCGGTAGTCCTTCGGGTACGCCCACAGCAGCCGGCGGTAGCGGCGTTCCAGTCGCGTCCGGTCGCTCACGCCAGACCTCCGGTGGCGAGCGGGTTGGCGGCCGCGGCCGGCCCCGGCGCGGACCGGCGCCCGGCGGCCCGGTCGCGCAGCCGGGCGGTGGCGGCCTCGACGTTGCGGCGCAGGCGCTCGGTCTCGGCGGCCAGGGTCTCGCCACCGGCGTCGGTGAGCCGGTAGTAGCGGCGCAGCCGCCCGTCGACCACCTCCTCGCGGTCGGCCGCGACGAGGCCCTCGTCGGTGAGGCGGTCGAGCGCGCCGTACAGCGTGCCTGGGCGCATCGCCAACCGGCCGCCGGACAGTTCGGCGACCTCACCGATGATCCCGTAACCGTGCATGGGGCCGCCCGCGAGCGCCGTGAGGATCAGGAACGTGGGTTCCCGCAACGGTGACGACATGGCACACAATATAACGGTGGCAAAGATATACCGCCACCAAACTCATACCCAGCCCTCGCCCCGCCGTGCGCCTCCGCCCCGCCTCCGCCCCGCCTCCGCCCCGCCCGTCGCGCCTCCGTCCCGCCCTTGCCCTGCCCCGCCTTGGCCGCGTTGATCAAGGAGAAGGTGTGCCCGTTCTGTAGCGCTATGTCGCGGGACTTCTCCTTGATCAACGGGACGGTTCGGGGTGGGGGAGGGGACGCGGGGAGATGTCCGGCCCTCTCGGTGGCCGGGACGGTTGCTGTTGGGGCTCACAGCGAATTCGCTGTGGTTACGCCGAATTCGCTGTGGGGCGTGACAGTAGTAGCTCCGCCTTCTGAAGGCTGGCTTCTGAAGGCTGGAATTCGCTTGTCTTGATCGTCTGCGGCTCAGGCGTTCGACACGCCGGGATCGGTGTGTCTGAACAGCAGACGATCAACCGGCGGCGAGCGCCCCCGACAGGGGAGATGGCCAGGCCGCCCTTGCGGAGAGGGCGGGCCGGCCCGCGTGCCCGGAGACGGCGGGCCGGGCCGCCCATGCGCGTAAAACGGCGGGCTGGCCCCACGCGCGGAAGTAGCGGCCTGCGTGCGCGGAAGCGGCGGCCCCGGGTGCGCGGAAGCGGCGGCCTGCGTACGTGGAAGCGGCGGCCCCGGGTAAACGGAAGCGGCGGCCTGCGTGTGCGGGAACGGCGGGCCGCGTAAACGGGAGCGGCGGCCCGGGTAAACGGAAGCGGCGGCCTGCGTGCGCGGGAGCGGCGGGCCGGGTAAACGGGAGCGGCGGCCTGCGTGCGCGGGAGCGGCGGGCCGGGTAGACGGGAGCGGTGGCCCGGCCGGGGCGAGTGCCGCTCGGCCGGCGAGTCGTGTGGAAACGGCTGGGCCGGTCCCGCGTACGCGAGACCGGCCCAGCCGGACAGATGGTGCGGGTCAGACGTTGTAGTACATCTCAAACTCGTGCGGGGTCGGGCGCAGGCGGATCGGGTCGACCTCGTTGGTGCGCTTCCACTCGACCCAGGTGGAGATCAGGTCGGGGGTGAAGACGCCGCCCTCGAGCAGGAAGTCGTGGTCGGCCTCCAGCGAGTCGAGCACCTCCGGCAGCGAGCCCGGAACCTGCTTGACGCTGCCCCACTCCTCCGGCGGGAGGTCGTAGAGGTCCTTGTCGATCGGCTCCGGCGGCTCGATCTTGCTCTTGATGCCGTCGAGGCCGGCCATCATCATCGCCGCGAAGGCGAGGTAGACGTTGGCCGACGGGTCCGGCACGCGGAACTCGACCCGCTTGGCCTTGGCGTTGCTGCCGGTGACCGGGATGCGGGTGCAGGCGGAGCGGTTGCGCTGCGAGTAGACCAGGTTGACCGGGGCCTCGTAGCCGGGCACCAGGCGCCGGTAGGAGTTGACGGTCGGGTTGGTGAAGGCGAGCAGCGACGGGGCGTGGTGCAGCAGGCCGCCGATGTACCAGCGGGCCATGTCGGACAGGCCGGCGTAGCCGGTCTCGTCGTAGAACAGCGGCTCACCGTTGAGCCAGAGGCTCTGGTGGGTGTGCATGCCGGAGCCGTTGTCGCCGAAGAGCGGCTTGGGCATGAAGGTCGCGGTCTTGCCGGCGGCCCACGCCTCGTTCTTCACGATGTACTTGAAGAGCTGGAGCTGGTCGGCGGCGTGCAGCAGGGTCGAGAACTTGTAGTTGATCTCGGCCTGGCCGGCGGTGCCGACCTCGTGGTGCGAGCGCTCGACGGTGAAGCCGGCGCCGATCAGCCGCTGCACGATGCTGTCGCGCAGGTCGGCGTAGTGGTCGACCGGCGGGACCGGGAAGTAGCCACCCTTGTAGGCGGTCTTGTAGCCGCGGTTGCCGCCCTCTTCCTCGCGGCCGGTGTTCCAGGCGCCCTCGATCGAGTCGATGTAGTAGAACGCCTGGTGGGCCGAGGTCTCGTGGCGGATCGAGTCGAAGATGTAGAACTCCGCCTCGGGGCCGAAGTAGGCGGTGTCGGCGATGCCGCTGGCCGCCAGGTAGGCCTCCGCCTTCTTGGCCACGTTGCGCGGGTCGCGCGAGTACGGCTCCCGGGTGAACGGGTCGTGGATGAAGAAGTTGATGGCGAGCGTCTTCTGCACCCGGAACGGGTCGATGAAGGCGGTGGCGACGTCCGGCAGGAGCAGCATGTCCGACTCGTGGATCGCCTGGAATCCGCGGATCGACGATCCGTCGAAGGCGAGGCCGTCGGTGAATACGCTCTCGTCGAACGACTCCGCCGGCAGGTTGAAGTGCTGCATCACCCCGGGCAGGTCACAGAAACGTACGTCGACGAACCTGACGCCCTCTTCTTTGAGGTATCGCAGCAGTTCCTCTGGGTTGGCGAACACACGTCCTCCTGGCGTCCACGGTGTGGCTAGGCTGGTCGCGACGCTATGGCGGTGCGGTTGCCCGACCATGTCCCTCTTGTTTCTGCCGTGTTACGTCACTCGCGGAGCGTGATCTCCGCCGGTCGGACGCCATGTGGCCGCCAAACGGACGATACCGCAGTGGGGCGCTTCGGGCCGCTCGACGACCAGGAAGGCTGCCGATGTGCGCCGGCCGCCGACGGGTCGCCGGATCGACGCCGTTACCCTGACTCTCCGTGGCCAGACTTGACGCCCCCCGCACCGGATTCGAGCCGCCGAGCCTGGCCCGCCGCTTCGCCGCCCTGATGGTCGACTGGGCCGCCTGCGTCGCGGTGTCGAGCCTGTTCGCCGACCCGGTCCGTGACGGCTGGCCGCCGGTCGTCGTCCTGGTCGGTGTGTACGCCTTCTTCGTCGGCCTCTTCGCGCAGACCCCGGGCATGTGGGTGGCGAAGATCCGGTGCGTCTCGTACGCCGACAGCGGCCGGATCGGCGTCTTCCGGGCTCTTTTGCGCGGTCTGCTGCTGGTCCTGGTCGTGCCGGCGCTCATCATGGACGGCCAGCGGCGCGGTCTGCACGACCGGCTCGCCGGCTCGGTGATCGTGCCCCTCGACGGTCGATCGCCGGCCGACACGACCGATCGATCACGGTCCTGACCAGCGACTACGCTGAGTTGATCTTCCGCTGACCGGCGGCCGGGCGGTTGCCTGCCGGCCACCGAGTCTTCATCGCCCCGACCGTCCCGGATGTGGTGTCCGCCACGGCGTTCCGCCGTACTGTTGCCTAAAGTTTGCAACAACCATTGATCACCATCTGGCGTGTTCGCGCCTGGAGGACACTGTGAGCGAGCGAGCAGTCGGGCCCCGGTCCGCAGACGACGGCACCGTCCGGATCGAGGTGGCGGCATGAGTTCCCCGCTGAGCCGACCGCTGCGTGCCGCGCTGGGCGGCCTGACCGCCCTCGGCCTGCTGGCCGCCGCCGGCTGCGGCAACCCCGACGCCCCGGACGGCGCCGGCGCCGCGACCGGCATCGTGCTCGCCGACGCCTACGAGGACAGCACCCTCAACCCGATCGCCGGCTACTCCGAGACCGGATACAGCAAGATCTACGACGGCCTGGTCCGGCCGGCGCCGTACCAGCCCGGGGTGCTGCCCGCGATCGAGCCGGCACTCGCCGCGCAGCTTCCGGAACCCAGCGCCGACGCCCGCGAGTGGACCGTCAACCTGCGCACCGGCGTCACCTTCCACGACGGCTCCACCTTCGACGCCGACGACGTGGTGGCCACCTACCGGGCGGTGCTCGACCCCGTCTCCGGATCCCCGCTGGCCGGCTCCTTCGAGATGCTCCAGGCGGTCGACAAGGTCGACGCCACCACGGTCAGGTTCACCCTGAAATACCCGTACGCGCCGTTCGACCGCCGGCTGATGCTCGGCATCGTGCCGGCCGAGTCGGTCGCCACCCCGGGCCCCGCCGACGCGTCGCCGCTGGGCGAGAAGCCGATCGGCACCGGCGCGTACAAGCTGGAGTCGTGGCGCAAGGGCAGCGAGATGGTGCTCACCGCCAACCCCGACCACTGGGGTGGCGAGCCGGCGGTGAAGAAGCTGACCGTCGTGATCGCCGCCGACGACAACACCCGCACCCAGCGCACCGGCGCCGGCGAGTTCGACGGGGCGTGGCTGCCACCCAAGCTGGCCGCCACCTTCGCCGACCGTGGCGGCTTCTCGGTCGTCGCGCACCCGAGCGCCGACTTCCGGGCGGTCAGCCTGCCCACCGCCCACCCGGTGACCGGCGACCCGGCGATCCGGCTCGCCCTCAACCACGCCGTCGACCGCCAGGCCATGGTCGACAACATCCTGGCCGGGTACGGCAAGCCGGCGTACACCCCGATCCCGGATTCGCTCGGGACCTTCCACAACCCGCAGGCCACCTTCGCCTTCGACCAGGCCAGGGCCGGCCAGATCCTCGACGCGGCCGGCTGGGTGCCCGGCCCCGACGGGATCCGGGTCAAGGACGGCCAGCGGGCCGCGTTCACCCTGATGTACTTCCCGAGCGAGACCCTGCGCCGCGACCTCAGCCTGGCGTTCACCTCCGACGCGAAGAAGATCGGCATCGAGGTCAACCTCGAGGGCGTCGACCGGCCGCAGTTCCGGCCCCGCATCCCGCAGGACGCCGGCCTGCTCGGCGGCGGGGACAACCCATACGACCCGGACACCCAGGTCTACGCGACGCTGCACTCCAGCTACGCGCAGTACGACGCGAACAACCCGTTCCGCAACCCGGGCGCCTACCGTAACGAGGCCGTGGACGCGGCGCTGGACGCCGGCCGCCGGTCCGTCGACCCGGCCGAGCGGACCCGGGCCTACCAGGACATGCAGGCCGAACTGATCAAGGCACCGTCGAACGTCATGCTCGCCTACCTGGACCACACGTACGTCATGAAGGACGGCGACTGGACCGGCACCCGCCCGGTGCTGGAGCCGCACTCGCACGGCGTCTCCTGGGGGCCGTGGTGGAACCTGCGGGACTGGAAGCCCGGTCGGTGACCGTGACCCCCATCGCGCGGCTGGTGCTGCGGCGGGCGCTGCTGGCCGTACCGGTGCTGGTGCTCGTCTCGGTGGCGATCTTCGCGCTGGCGGCGGCGTCGCCGTTCGACCCGCTGTCGGCCTACCTCGGCGACCGCTACCTGACCATGGACCCGGACGACCAGGCCCGGCTCGCCGCCCAACTCGGCTTCGACGACCCGTGGCCGCAGCGCTACCTGCACTGGGCCGGTGACCTGCTGACCGGCGACCTCGGCACCTCGGTCGCGCTGCGCCAGCCGGTCGTCGACGTCATCGTCGAGCGGCTGCCGTGGACGATTCTGCTGGTCGCCGTCGCCCTCCTGATGGCCATGTCGACCGCCCTCGTCCTCGGGGTGTGGTCGGCGTGGCGGCAGGGCGGCTGGGTCGACCGGGCGGTGACCGCGTTCAGCCACGCCATCGAGGGCATCCCGCCGTTCGTCGTGGCGCTCGGTGCGATCGCCGTCTTCGGCGTCGCGCTGTCGTGGCTGCCGGTCGCCGGACTCACCGACGCCGGTGCACCGGTGACCTTCGCCCAGGTGGCCCGCCACCTGGTGCTGCCGGCGCTGGTGCTCGGCCTGTCGCAGACCCCGGTGCTGCTGTTGCACGTACGGCAGTCGCTGCTGACCGCGCTCGCCGACGACCACGTGGCCGGGGCCCGGGCCCGCGGCCTGCCCGAGGCCCGGGTGGTGCTGCGGCACGCGCTGCCGGCGGCGCTGCTGCCGTTCACGACGCTGCTCGGCGCCCGGGTCGCCGAGATCGTCACCGGTGCGGTGCTGGTCGAGGAGGTCTTCTCCTGGCCCGGTGCCGCCCAGGCGGTGGTCCGCGCCGCGGTCGCCGTCGACTTCCCGCTGCTGGCCGCCCTGACCCTGCTGTCCACGATCGCGGTGCTGGTCGGCTCGTTGCTCGCCGACGTGGCGTACGCGCTACTCGACCCGAGGGTGGCCGCCGATGGCTGACCTGACCGACACCGCCCGCCCCACCGAAGAAGGCGAGCGCACCGACACCGCCCGTGCCACCCGCGAGGGCCGGGTTGCCGAGCCGGGCCGGCCCGCTGGCGGAGGCCGGCTCCCAACCGGTTCCACATCGACGGTCGACGCACCCCGCACGACCGACCCGGCCCCCGGCGAGGAACCGGCCGGCGGCGGGTGGATCGACGCGGCCCGGCCCCGGGCCGGGATGCCCCGGCGCCGCGGACCGGGCCGGGCCGGGTGGGCGCGGCTGCGGCCCGCCGTCGGCCTGGGCCTGCTGGCGCTCCTGGTCGGGTACGCCGTACTCGTGCCCTGGCTGGCCGACTTCGACCCGCGGATCACCGACTACTCCGCCGGGCTGTCCGCCCCGTCGGCCGAGCACCCCTTCGGCACCGATCCGGCCGGCCGCGACCTGCTGGTCCGGTCCGCCGCCGGGCTGCGCGTATCGTTGCTGATCGCCGCCGTCTGCGCGGTCGTCTCGACGCTGATCGGGACGCTCGTCGGCGCCCTGTCCGGGGTCGCCGGCGGGGTCGTCGACCAGATCGTGATGCGCCTGGTCGACACCGTCAACGCCGTACCGCACCTGCTGCTCGGCATCGTCATCGTCGCCCTCTACGGCGGCGGGCTGCCCGCCGTCATCATCTCGATCACGCTCACCCACTGGACGTCGGTCGCCCGGATCGTCCGTGCCGAGGTGCTGTCGCTGCGCGACCGCGAGTTCGTCGACGCCGCCATCAGCGGGGGAGCGTCGCGGTGGCGGGTCACCCGCCGGCACCTGCTGCCCGCCGTCGTACCGCAGGCCGCCCTCGCGGCGGTGCTGATGCTGCCGCACGCGGTCTGGCACGAGACCGCGCTGAGCTTCCTCGGGCTCGGCCTGGCCCCGCACGAGGCAAGCATCGGCATCCTGCTCGACGAGGCCCGCGAGGCGACGATGCTCGGCGGCTGGTGGGCGCTGGTCTTCCCGTCGGCGCTGCTCGTGGTGGCAACGCTGGGCGTCGCGGCGTGCGGTGCCGCGTGGCGCGACCGGCTCACCCCGCGCCGCAGGACGGAGCTGGCGCTGTGACGACGAAGGGACGGGGCACGACCGCCGGGCTGGCGCTACGCGACCTGTCGGTGCGGTTCCTGGTCGGCCACGGTCGCCGCCGGGGCGCCGCGCCGACCGTGGTACAGGCGGTCAACGGGGTCACCCTCGACCTCGTACCCGGTCGGGTCCTGGCCCTGGTCGGGGAGAGCGGGTGCGGCAAGTCGGTGCTGGCCGCCGCGATCCTCGGCCTGCTGCCGGCCAACGCCCAGGTACGCGGCACGGTGGAGCTGGCCGACCCGGCCGGCGGACCGCCGCTGGACCTGCTGCGCTGCCCCGAACGGGTGCTGGCCGGATCGGTCCGGGGCCGCCGGGTCGCGCTGGTGCCGCAGTCCGCGGCGACCCACCTGACGCCGGTCCGCCGGGTCCGCGGACAGCTCGCCGAGACGGTCCGGACCCTGACCGGGGTACGCGACAAGGCGGCCCTGCGGGCACACTGCGACGAACTGGCCGTCCGGGTCGGGCTGGCCCCGGCCGACCTGGACCGCTTCCCGCACGAGCTGTCCGGTGGGATGGCGCAGCGGGCGGCACTGGCGTTCGCGCTGGTCGGCGAACCGGAGGTGGTGCTCGCCGACGAGCCGACCGCGGGCCTGGACCGGCCGCTGGTCCGCAACACCACCGCCGCGCTTCGCGACCTGGCCGGCCAGGGCAGGGCGGTCCTGCTGATCACCCACGACCTGGCCGCGGCCGAGGACGTCGCCGACGACCTGGCCGTCATGTACGCGTCCCGGCTGGTCGAGAGCGGTCCGGCGGCGGCGGTGCTGGCCGACCCCTGGCACGACTACACCCGTGGGCTGCTGGCGGCGCTGCCCCGCAACGGCCTGACCCCGATCCCGGGGCAGCCGCCGGAGCTGTCCCGGCTGCCGGCCGGGTGCGCGTTCCACGCCCGGGTGCCCGGCGACTGCTCCGGCGACCCGACCGCCCGCCCGGTCGGCGACCGCCGGATCGCCTGCCGCCCCGGCGGCGACGCGGCGGTACCCGCGCTGTCCGGCGCACCGGCGGCCACCAACGGCGGAGGAGACGGGACATGCTGACCGCGAAGGGGATCACCGCCGGCTACCGGCGGGGCCGGCCCGTCCTGTCCGGAATGGACATCGAGGTGGCGCCGGGGGAGATCGTCGGGCTGGCCGGGCCGAGCGGCTGCGGCAAGTCGACCCTGGTCCGGGTGCTCGCCCTGCTCCAGCGCCCCTGGGCCGGCACGGTCACCGTCGACGGCACCGAAGTACGCCGGTTCCGGTACGCCGCGCCGCGCGCCGCCCGGACCGCGATCGGGGTCGTCTTCCAGTCACCGCGGCGGTCCGTCGACCCCCGGCTGTGCCTGCGCGACGTCGTCGCCGAACCGCTGCGTGCGACGGGGCGTGGCGACGCCGCCCGGGTGACCGAGGTGGCGGAACTCGTCGGCCTCACCGCCGACCTGCTCGGGCGGCTGCCGCACGAGGTCAGCGACGGCCAGTTGCAGCGGGCCTGCCTGGCCCGGGCCCTGGTGCTACGACCCCGCTACCTGATCTGCGACGAGATGACCGCGATGCTCGACGCGTCGAGCACGGCCGGGCTGGTGCAGGCGGTCCGGGCGGTCACCGCCGACGAGGGGCTGGGGGTGCTCGCCGTCAGCCACGACGAGGACCTGCTGGCGGTCTGGGCCGGCCGGGTGGTCCGGCTGGCCGCGCCGGTTCCGGTGGCCGGCTGAGCCTCCGGCGTCGCGGCCGGGACGCCGATGCCCCGGCCGGGGCGCCGGCACCCGGAAAGGAGCGGTACCCGGAAAGGGCGCGGTACCCGGAAAAGCAATGATCGTCTGCTGTTCCGGCACCGACAGCACGGCGTGTCGGGTGCCGGAACAGCAGACGATCAACGTCGCCGCCCTCTGCGCGGGGCGTGGCGTCAGCGGCCGCGGCTCTGGCGGAAGGCGCCCTTCGGCGGCCGCATGTTCTTCGGGATCGCGCCCTTGGGCATCTGCGGCCGGGCGGACAGCGCCTTGAGCCGCTTGTCGAGGGCGTTGACGTCCTTGCCGCTGAGGTTGCGGGGCAGCCGCATCAGCGTCATCCGCAGCTTGCGGATCGGCAGCTCGTTCTCACCCTGACCGATGACGTAGTCGTAGAGCGGGGCGGTGCCGATGACCTTGGCCAGCCGGCGCTTCTCCTGCCCGAGCAGGCCACGGATGCGCTGCGCGTTGCCCTCGGCGAGCAGGATGACGCCCGGCCGGCCGATGACGAGGTGCACCATGTCCATCTGCGTGGTCGAGCTGACCGCCGGCGTCACCCGCCAGTCACCCCGCATGTTGTCCAGGATCGTCGCCGCCGCGCCCGGCTGCCCTTCGGCGGCGTTCATCATCGCCTTGTTGGACCGCAGGTTGAGCACGATCAGCAGGCCGAGCAGGGCGAGCATGATACCGATCGGCAGCCACAGCCAGCCCCAGAAGACGACCGCGACCACGGTGAGCGAGAGCGGCAAGAGCACCGCCGCGGCGGCCAGCGGGACGAACCACCGGTCCCGCTTTGCGGTGAACGAGAACACCATCCCGATCTGCTTGAGCCGCGTGCGGAACGAGACCTTCTCCTGGGGCTTTGCCATGCGACGGAGTCTAGTGGTCGGCCCCGGTGGCCACGATCCGCGGCTCCGGGCTCGGCGCCGGTGCCGGCGGCGCGGACGGGGGCGGAGCCGTCCGGGTGGACCGGAACCGCTGCCAGGCCAGCGCCGCGCCGATCATGGCCAGGGGCAGCGACGGGATCGAGTAGCGCGGGTCGAGCGTGGAGGTGCTGACCGAAACGACGATCATTCCGAGGCCGAGGCCGGCGAACGTCAGCGGGTCCAGGTGTTCGCGCCAGGTGGAGGCCCGGGGGCGGACCAGGGCCAACGCCACCACCAGCAGGAAGGCGAGACCGACGACGGTCGCCGGCACCGACGCCACCCTGGAGTAGGTGTGCAGTGGTGCCATCAGCGGATGCTCGTGGTCGGTGGCGTTGCCGGCGAACCGCTGCCGCCGCGGGTCGAACGGGGCGATGTGTGCCCGGCAGGTGGTCTGCTCCTCGGTGACCGGGAACTCCCAGACCTCGCCGACACAGGCGACCCGCTCGGTCGCCGGCGGCCCGGGGCGCAACGTACGCCAGGTCTCGGTGCCGACCATGGCCAGGAAGTCCAGTGGCTGGCCCAGGATCGCCTTGCGGGCGAACGAGCTGAAGACCGGGTCGTACGACCGGTCGGGGAAGTCGCTGTTCGGGCCGCCCCCGTTCCACAGGTAGAGGTCCGACGGCAGCCGCTCGCCGAGCGGCTGGCTGGGGCACAACTGCCGTTCGCGGTCGGTGAGGGTGAGCCGGTCGCACTCCACGAACGTGGCCGTACGCGACCACAGGAACCGCCCACCGTACGTGCCGAACGAGTACACGCCGTGGAAGCTGTGGTACCAGACCAGGTAGCCGCCGAGGACCACGCCGACCACCGAGGCGAACGCGGCCACCCGTAGCCACGGCACCCGCCGCAGGATCAGGTAGAGCAGGGGTACGGCCAGGGCCACCAACCCGACCGACCGGGTCACCGCGGCCCAGCCGAAGAGACCGCCGGCGACGACGCAGGCGAGCCAGCCCGGGGTGTCTCGCCAGCACAACAGCACCAGGCCGGCGGTGACCAGCACGGTGAAGAGCGTCTCGGCGAGCAGGAAGTGCTCCAGGGCGACGGTGCGGGCGTCGAGCACCAGCGGCACGGTGGCCAGCAGCGCCACCCACCGCGCCACGCCCCGGCGCTGGAGCAGCGCGTAGGCGGCGGCGGCCAGCCCGAGTCCGGCCGCGTGCTGCACGAGCACCATCAGCCGCACCGACTCGAACGGCAACAGCAGGTTCAGCAGGAAGCTGTAGCCGTACGGGCGGATGACCCCGGGCTCCTCCCGGTAGGCGAGACCGAGGTAGCCCTGGCTGTCGCCCTGGTACCACAGGGCCGGGGCGTAGCCGACCATCACCAGCAGCCGGAGGACCCCACCGATCGCGAGCAGCGCGAGGAGAGCCCAGTGGTCGCGGGCCAGCCGAAGCGTCGTGGCGGGCAGGCCGGACAGCAGGTCAAGCAGGTCGGTGACGCGCGCGCGGAGCCGGGCGGGACGCGTCGGCTCCGCGGCGACCTCGGTCACGCCGATGCGGGCTTGGGAAGAACCGGGGCGGCGCGGCCGGTGCCGTGGTCACCGGGCCGCTTCTCCTCGTGGTACTCCTCCTCCACGTTGACCTCCCACACGTCGTGGTCGGTGCCGTCGAGGATGTTCTCCACGGTGAGCATCGCCGTCATCATCGAATGGTCGGCGTTGTTGTAGCGGTGCATGCCGTTGCGGCCGACCGGGTGCACGTTGGGCACGTCCCGCTCCAGCCACCTGCGGATCTTCTCGACGTTGTCGCTGTACGAGAAGTCGTAGAACGGGTAGGCCTTCGGCATCCGTACGACGTAGCCGGTCTTGACCAGGCCTGGCCGGACCAGCCCGAGCTGCTCCAACTCGGCCGTGCCGAGCTTGATCAGGTCCTCGTCGCTGCTGTTCCACAGGTCGTCGCCGAGCGTCAGGAAGTATTCCAGCCCCAGACAGGTGCGTCCGTCCTTGACCAGGTAGGGCGACCAGGAGCCGAAGTTCTGGATCCGGCCGACCTTGACCTCCGGCTCGTGGATGTAGATCCAGTTGTCCGGGAAGCTGAACTCCTCGGGAACCACCAGGGCGATGGTGAGGAAGTCCCGGTAGCGCAGGTCGTTCGCGGCGGCCAGCACCTCCGGCGGGGCCGGCGGGTCCATCACCTTGACCAGTTCGGAGATCGGCATCGACGACACGACGTGGTCGGCCGGCACGCGCCGGTCACCGTCGGGGCCGCTGACGGTGACCGCCACCGCCCGCCCGTCCTCCCGGTGGATGGTTCGTACGCGGGTGTTGAGCGTGACTGTTCCGCCCCGCTTTTCGATGTGTTCGGTGCACCGTTCCCACATCATTCCGGGGCCGTACTTCGGGTACTGGAACTCCTCGATCAGGCTCGTGATGTCTTTCTGGTTGCGCTTGGGCATCAGCGCGTTGATCACGGCGTTGAGCAGGGAAAGATTCTTGATCCTTTGGGCGGCCCAGTCCGACGACAGTTCGGTTGCCGGCACCCCCCAGAGCTTTTCGTTATAGGTCTTGAAGAAGTGCGAATAGAGCCGCTTCCCGAAGCGGGCCGTCACCCAGCCGGCGAGGTGCGACTGGTCCTTGGGCGGCGAGATCCGGGCGGACAGGTAGGAGCCCACGCAGCGGATCGCCTCGAACACACCCAGGTTCTTCAGCGCGTTGCCGGCCTTCAGCGGATAGTCGAAGAGCCGGCCGCGGTAGTGGATGCGGCTCATCCGGGGCCGGAGCAGGAACTCGTCGTCCGGCAGGATCTCGTGCCAGAGCGTCTCGACCTGGGGCACCTTGGTGAAGAAGCGGTGGCCACCGATGTCGAAGCGCCAGCCGTCGCGTTCGACGGTGCGGCTGATGCCGCCCACCACTTCGTCGGCCTCGAAGACCTGGACGGGGGCCTGGCGCTTGGTCAACTCGTAGGCCGCGGTGAGACCGGCCGGGCCGGCACCGATCACGACTGTCTGGGGTGGTGTCGTCATGCTCATTTCCGTCACGCTTTACCGCCATGCGGGGCCGGCACCCGCGTGGAGGGCGGTGTGGAGCGCACAGGCGCACGCCGGCCGCTGGGGGACCGCCGGAATGTAGCACGAAAATTGGTTGTGAACTGTTACCTACCGATGCCCTTTCAGGGGGCGGGGGTGGTGGTGCCGAGTTTGCGGGCGTCAATGGCCTGCTGGTAGAGCCGGCCGGCCCGGTAGGACGAACGGACCAGCGGGCCGCTCATCACGCCGGCGAATCCGATCGCCTCGGCCTCGGCGCTCAGTTCGACGAACTCCTCCGGCTTGACCCACCGCTCGACCGGGTGGTGCCGGGGGGTCGGCCGCAGGTATTGCGTGATGGTGATCAGCTCGCAGCCCGCGGCGTGCAGGTCACGCAGCCCCTGGACCACCTCTTCACGTTCCTCGCCCATGCCGAGGATCAGGTTGGACTTGGTGACCAGGCCGGCTTCCCGGGCCTTGGTGATGACGTCGAGCGAGCGCTCGTAGCGGAACGCCGGCCGGATCCGCTTGAAGATGCGTGGCACCGTCTCGACGTTGTGGGCCAGCACCTCGGGCCGGGCGGCGAACACCTCGGCGAGCTGGTCGGGGTCACCGTTGAAGTCCGGGATGAGCAGCTCGACGCCACAGCCCTCCTGGAGGGAGTGGATCTGCCGGACCGTCTCGGCGTAGAGCCAGGCACCGCCGTCGGGCAGGTCGTCGCGGGCGACGCCGGTGACGGTCGCGTAGCGCAGCCCCATCGTGGCCACCGACTCGGCGACCCGGCGCGGCTCGTCGGCGTCGAACTCGGCCGGCTTGCCGGTGTCGATCTGGCAGAAGTCGCACCGGCGGGTGCACTGGTCGCCGCCGATGAGGAAGGTCGCCTCGCGGTCTTCCCAGCATTCGTAGATGTTGGGACAGCCGGCCTCCTGGCAGACCGTGTGCAGCCCTTCCTTGGCGACCAGACCGCGCAACTCGGTGTATTCGGGGCCCATCTTCGCCTTGACCTTGATCCATGGCGGCTTGCGCTCGATCGGGGTCTCGGCGTTACGGGCCTCGATGCGCAACATGCGCCGGCCCTCGGGTGCGATGGTCACCTCACGAGCCTACGCCGCAGGCCGGACGGGATGGAGGGTGGGCGATGAGGGTCACGTCGTGATGTGACGGCGCTCACCCCGCGCCGTCGGAGACCCGCGTCGCCGGAGACCGCGTCGCCGAGGACCCGCGCCGTCGAAAGCCCGTGCCGTCGAAAACCGGTGGCGGTCGCTGTTAACGTCATGGGCAACAGCGACGACGGAGCCGAGTAGCACCTCGCCCCCGGAGTCCAGAGAGCCGCCGGCAGCTGCGAAGGCGACCTCCGGACGGGGTGTGAAGACCCTCCCGAGCTGCGGGAAGAACGGCGCCCCGGCGCCCAGTAGAGCCCGCCGGACTGGCCCACGTCACCGGGCGACGAACGAGGCCCCCGCCCGGCGGGGGCGAAGGTGTGGTGGCACCGCGAGGTTCCCGCTCGCCCACACCTCCCTGGGGATCGCGTTGCGATTACGCAAGGAGGTGCCGAAATGCAACGCATCCTTTCCACCCGACTGTCCGCCCACATCGGCGAACAGGTCGTCGTCGCCGGCTGGATCCACCGCCGGCGGCTGCTCAAGTCGGTCGCGTTCCTGATCCTGCGTGACGCCGCCGGGCTCGCCCAGGTCGTGGTCACCGCCCCGGACACCCGTACCCGGCTCGAGGAACTGCCCGAGGAGACGGCCGTCGAGATCACCGGCCGGGTGGTCGCCAACCCGTCGGCGCCCGCCGGGGTCGAGGTCGTGGACCCGGTCGTACGCCCGCTCGGCGCGCCCGCCGTACCGCCGCCGTTCGACCTGTACCGGCCGGCGCTGGCGGCGACCCTGCCGACCCAGCTCGACCACGCCCCGGTGGCCCTGCGCCACCCGACCCGGGCCGCGGCGCTGCGGATCTCGGCCGCCGCGACGGCCGGCTTCCGGTCCACACTCGACGGCCGGGGGTTCGTCGAGGTGCACACCCCGAAGATCGTCGGCTCGGCGACCGAGAGCGGCGCCAACGTCTTCGCCCTCGACTACTTCGGCCGGCCGGCCTACCTGGCCCAGTCGCCGCAGTTCTACAAGCAACTGATGGTCGGCGTCTTCGAACGGGTCTACGAGGTCGGGCCGGTCTTCCGGGCCGAGCCGCACGACACCGTCCGGCACCTGGCCCAGTACACCTCGCTCGACGTCGAGTTCGGCTTCGTCACCGACCACCGCGACGTGATGGCGATGCTGCGCGACGTACTGGCCGGGATGCTGGCGACGGTGGGCGAGCGGTGCGGACCCGCCCTCGCCACGCTCGACGTCACGGTGCCGGAGGTACCCGCCGAGATCCCGGCGGTGCACTTCACCGAGGCGCTGCGGATCGCCGGGGCGCCGGCCGACGAACCCGACCTCGCGCCGGCCCACGAACGGGCGCTGGGGGAGTGGGCCCGCGCCGAGCACGGGTCGGAGTTTCTTTTCGTCACCGGTTATCCGATGGCGAAGCGGCCGTTCTACACCCACCCGGACCCGGCGCGACCGGCGTACTCGAACGGGTTCGACCTGCTCTTCCGCGGCCTCGAACTGGTCACCGGCGGGCAGCGGCTGCACCGGCACGCCGACTACGTCGCGGCGCTGGCCGCCCGGGGCGAGTCGGTCGGCCCGTACGCGTCGTACGTCGACGCGTTCCGGCACGGGATCCCGCCGCACGGCGGCTTCGCCATCGGCCTGGAACGCTTCGTGGCAAGGCTGACCGGCGCGGCGAACGTACGCGAGGTGGTGGCCTTCCCCCGCGACCTCCACCGCCTGACCCCGTAACCACCCTCATGATCCGCGTGATCAGGGACCTTTTTCGGCGCGTCGTCGGCGCGTCGGGGCTGGAACTCCCTGATCACGCGGATCTTGGCGTGGGGCGAGGCCCGGGGCCGGGCGAAGCGGGGGGCGGGGGGCCGGTCAGGGCAGGAGGGTGGGGAGGTGGCGGTGCACCACCGGGAGTACGTCGGCGACCGTCACCGGCCGGCCCAGTTCGGCGGTCAGCGAGGTGACGCCCGCGTCGCGGATGCCGCACGGCACGATCCGGTCGAAGGCGGTCAGGTCGCAGTCGCAGTTGATGGAGAACCCGTGCTGGGTCACGCCCCGCGACACCCGGATGCCGATCGCGGCGACCTTGCGGGCCGGACCCCGGTCGTCCTGCGGCACCCATACCCCGCTGCGACCCTCGATCCGGTCGGTGGCCAGCCCGAACTCGGCGCACACGTCGATCAGCAACTGCTCGGTACGACGTACGTAGGCGACCACGTCGACCGGGTCGGGCAGGCGGAGGATCGGGTAGCCGACGAGCTGCCCCGGACCGTGCCAGGTGATCTTGCCACCCCGGTCGACGTCGACGACCGGCGTGCCGTCCACCGGCCGGTCCCACGGCTCGGTCCGCTTGCCGGCCGTGTAGACGCTCGGGTGCTCCAGCAGCAGCACGGTGTCCGGCTCCTCGCCGGCCACCACGGCCTCGTGGCGGCGGCGCTGCTCGTCCCAGGCGGCCAGGTAGTCGACGACGCCGGCGTCGACGACCGTCAGGCCGGAGATTGTGGTGGTCACCAGGCCAGCGTAGTCCCGCCGCCGGTCGTGCGGGCCGGTGAGACCGGTCACCGGGGCGGCTAGCCTGGCGGTCGTGCTGACGATCATGCTCCTGCTGGTCCACGCCGGGGTCGCCGCGCTCTGGCTGGGCGCCATGAGCTACAGCCTGTTCGTGCTCCAGCCGAAGATCGGCCGGATGTTCGACGGCGACCCGGTGCGGATCGAGGAGGCCGAACGGGTCCTCGCCCACGGCAACCGGCGGCCGGTGCTCGCGTTGATCACCGTGTTGTGGCTGTCCGGGATCGCGCTCACCGGCCTGGCCGCCGCCGACGGGATCAGCACCGCCGGCTGGCTGCTGGTCGCGGTCAAGGCGGTCCTGCTCGCCGGGGCCAGCGGTCTCTTCTGGTGGGTGTCCTGGCGGGGCTGGCCGCGCCGGGTCTTCGCCCTGCCGGCCGAATTGCCCGACCTGCGGCGCCGCTTCCGGCGGGTCGCCCTCACGATGCTGGTCCTGGTCGGCACCGCCGCGGTGCTCGGCTTCGTCGGCGGCCACGCCTGACCGCCCGGCCGGCTACAACTCGCCCCGGCCGCGCAGCCAGTCGAAGATCAGTTTGTCCACCATGGACGACCGCTCCCGGTCGGCGTACGTCAGCCAGCGGATCTCCTCGATCTCCGCCCCGGGCGCCAGGGTGCCCCGGTAGTCGGCCCGGTAGCACGTCATCCGCACCGTCACACCGTCCGGATGGCCATGGGCCTGCGCCTCGAACACCCCGGCCGGTTCGATCGTGTCGTCGACCAGCTCCACCCGCAGTTCCTCGACGACCTCGCGTTTCAGGGCCTCGTGGTCGGACTCGCCGGCCTCCCGCTTGCCACCGGGCAGGTAGTAGGTGTTCCTGCCGTACGAGCGGGCGCTCAGGATCCGGCCGTCCGTGACCCGGATCCAGGCGAGCTTGTCGATGACGCCCACGGGTGCCTCAGCCATCGGTCGGCTGCCAGAGCCAGACGTCCTCGACGCGTTCCGGCGGGCCGAGCAGTTCGGTCATCAGCTCCAGCAGCGCGTCCTGCCGTACCGGCCACGCGGTGCCGAACACGTGGTCGGCCAGGACCACCGCCTCGGCGTCCCAGTAGTCGAGGTCGGCGCGTACGCCGGCCCGCTCGGCCGCGCCGATCGGCGGTACCTTCCCGGTCCGGGCCACCTCCAGCAGCAGCCCGTCGGTGAAGCGGGGCAGCGGTCCGATCCGGCCCCGGCCGGCCGGGCCGCCCGGGCCGAGGAAGTAGCCGCTCGGCAGCCTGAACTCGCCCTGCCGGTGCGCCAGCGCGTACGCCTGCCAGCGCTGCGCGTCCGGGGTGATGTCGAGGGTCAGCGGGACGGGCACGAGCACCCCGCCGGGGGAGACGTGGTCGCGCCACGCGCCGGAGGTGATGAACGCGGGTACCGGTTGCCGGTCGACGGTCAGCAGCGGCATCGGCGTCAGCGGGAGCAGCGCGGCGGCGAAGCCGGCGATCCACGCCGTGGTGACCGCCCGGGACCGCCCGCCACCCGCCGTAGCGGGGGCGTCCGTGGCGGGGGCGTCCGCGCCGGTGTCGACGGCCGGCTGGCGCCCGGTGAGCCGGTCGACGGTGAGGGCGAGCAGTACGGCGAAGATCGGCGCGACCGCCAGCGCCAGCCGGCTGGGCAGCGCGGCGTCGAACAGCGGTACGTCGTCCAGCAGCGCGTACGGCAGCGGGATCCCGGTGACCGTACCCATGATCTTGAGCTTGGGGCCGAGCGACAGCACGGCGAACACCCCGCCGGTGACCGCGAGGGCCCGCAGGGTGGCCCGCCGTCCGGGATCGGCCCGCCGCCACAGCGTGACGAGGCAGACGACGGCCAGGACCAGCAGGCCGGCGCCGAGGAACGAGTTCTCCTCGGTCGGGTTGGCGGCCAGTTCGGTGTCGAGGCCGAGCACGCCGGCCAGCGACCGGATCGGGTACGCCGCGTACCCGGCGAGGTCCTCGGCGTGGATGACCGCGTCGTACCCGGTGCCGTGGAAGCGCTGCGGCCCCGCGAAGTGCAGCCACAGCGGATAGGCGAGCAGGGCCGCGGACGTCACGGCGGTGACGGCGAGCCCGCGCAGCAGGGGCGGCAGCGCGGCGCGGGCCTCGGCGCGTACGGCCCGCGACAGTGCCCAGGTGCCGAGGAAGATCCCGCAGGCGATGGCGGTGAAGAAGAGGGCCTCGGCGGCGATGGAGAAGCCGGCGGCGACCAGCAGGCCGAGGACGACACCGTTGCGCAGCCAGCGGCCGGGCTGGCGCAGCCGCAGCACCTGCCACACGATGAGCGGCACCAGCCAGCCGGCGGTCCAGTTGAGGTGCCCGTTGGCGTGTGACACCAGGCCGGGGGCGAAGCCGGCGAGCAGGCCGCCGACGGCCGCCGCGAGCCGGGACCGGACCAGGTGCCGGGAGAGCACCCAGTACCAGGCGAAGGCGCTGGCGGCCAGGTTGCCGGTGAGCACCGTGACGTAGGCGGCCGTCGCGCCGAACAACCACGTCACCGGGGCGAAAAGGATCGCGATCACGGTGATCGAGGTGTTCATCCCGAGGTTGACGCCGTACGGGACGTTGAGCAGGTCGGCGAAGAGCGGGTCCTGGCCGTGGGTGAGGGCGTACGGGCCGTAGGCGAGCAGCCATTCGAAGAACGTCTGGTCGCTGGTGCTCGCGGCGAGTGACCGCCGGCCGAGGTCGGTCCACAGGCCGCTGGTCACGAACGCGGCCAGGCCGATCGCGACGGCGGCGAAGAGCAGGTCGGCCCGCAGCCCGGCACGGCGGCCGGCGGCGGCCGGGGCGGTCTGGTCGGGGGCCGGGCGGGCGGTGTCGTCCGGCTGGGGCGCGGTGACCGGGGTGGGAGCGATCGGCACGGGCCGCAGGTTACCAAGAAGCGCCCGACACGCCCGGTTCGTGGGTAACCTTGACCGCGTTATTGGAAATGACTATCAATTCAATTGACCGTGCATCAACGTTCCGGGAGACCCGTACCTGTGAAGATCTCGTTCGTCGGCAAGGGCGGCAGCGGCAAGACCACGCTCGCCGGCCTCTTCGCCCGCCACCTCGCCGCCCTGCCGGCCCCGCTGCTCGCCATCGACGCCGACATCAACCAGCACCTCGCCGTGGCGCTGGGCGCCAGCGACGAGGAGGCCGTCATGCTGCCCGCGCTCGGCGACCACCTCGCCGACATCAAGGAGCACCTGCGCGGCGACAACCCCCGGATCAGTTCCGCCGCCACCATGGTCAAGACCACCCCGCCCGGCGGCGGCTCCCGGCTGCTGACCGTCGCCGGCCCCAACCCCGTCTACGACGCCCTGGTGCGCGAGGTCGGCGGCGTACGCCTCGCGGTCACCGGACCGTTCGCCACCGCCGACCTCGGCGTCGCCTGCTACCACTCCAAGGTCGGCGCGGTCGAGCTGATGCTCAACCACCTCGTCGACGGCCCCGGCGAGTACGTCGTGGTCGACATGACCGCCGGCGCCGACTCGTTCGCCTCCGGCCTGTTCACCCGCTTCGACGCCACGTTCCTGGTCTGCGAGCCCACCGTGCGCAGCGTCGGCGTCTACCGGCAGTACGTCGGCCACGCCCGCGACTTCGGCGTACGCGTGCACGTGGTCGGCAACAAGGTCGACGACGAGTCCGACGTGGCGTTCCTGCGCGAACACGTCGGCGACGACCTGCTCACCTGGATCGGCCGCTCCGCCTACGTCAAGGCGGCCGAGCGCGGCGAGGTACGCCCCGTCGACGCGCTCGAACCGGCGAACCGGCGGGCCCTGGAGGTGCTGCGGGAGACCGCCGACGCGGCCCCCAAGGACTGGGCCACCTACACCCGGCAGGCGGTGGAGTTCCACCTGCGCAACGCCAACGCCTGGGCCAACGACAAGGTCGGCGAGGACCTCGCCCGGCAGGTCGACCCGGCCTTCGTGCTCGGACCCGACCCGCTGGTCCGGGCCGCCCGCTGAACTGTCCCCGTCCGCTGGGTCTTTCCTGCCCGCTGGCCGTCCCCGGCCGCTGAACCGTCGCCGGCCGCCGGACCCGGCGCCGGCCCGTTTTCCGTCAGAAGAAGGAGTTCCCATGTCCCTCGACGTACCCGCCGCCCTGCTCTCGCGGGCCGCCACCGGTGAGGTCGACGACGCCGAGTTCGTCGACTGCGTACGCCACTCGCTGCCGTACGCGTGGACGGTGGTGTCCGACGTGGCCGCCCGCGCGACGGCCGGCACCGCCGACTTCGCCGACCACGCGGTGCCGCCGCCCGGCGAGGCCGAGCGCGGCCAGTTGCTGCGGGCGCTGGCCAGCGACGCGATCCGCGGTGGGCTGGAGCGCCACTTCGGGGTCCGGCTCGCGTTCCAGAACTGCCACCGGGTCGCCGCGTTCCGGCCGGCGGCGGTCGGCGGTGAGGTGTACCGGCGGTTCGTCTCGCCGGTCGGCCAGATCCGCAACCAGTCGCCGGAACTGCGCGACTGCTGACCGTTGCCACCGCCCGCGGGCCCCGGTGCCCGCGGGCGGTCGGCCGGCGGCCCGGGGTCGCGTCCAGGCCGCCGGGCCGGCGCCCACACAGTGGTGCCGGTAAATGTGTGATCGTCGGCTATGTCATTTTTCTGACATCGACCCGTAACTTCCTGGCAATCGGGAGTGACTCAGCCCACAGTCGATCGTCAGGAGGCCGTCGTGCGCCGTCCCGCCACCGCGCCACCCCACCGGCTCGCCCGCGCCCTCACCGTCGCGCTGGTCGCCGCCGCGACCGTGCTCGCCGTCGCGACGCCGGCCCGGGCCGCCACCCTCACCCAGATCACCGGGTTCGGCTCCAACCCGGGCAACCTGTCCATGTACGCCTACCGGCCCGACGGCCTGCCCACCGGCGCGCCGCTCGTCGTCGCCCTGCACGGCTGCACCCAGAACGCCGCCGCCTACCACGCCAACTCCGGCTGGCAGAAGTACGCCGACCAGTGGGGCTTCGCCGTCGTCTACCCGCAGACCACCTCGGCCAACGCCGCCAACGCCTGCTTCAACTGGTTCCTGACCGGCGACACCGCGCGTGGCCAGGGCGAACCGCTGTCCATCAAGCAGATGGTCGACCACGCGGTCGCCAACTTCGGCAGCGACCGGGCCCGCGTCCACGTCACCGGGCTGTCCGCCGGCGGCGCGATGGCCGCCACGATGCTCGCCACCTACCCCGACGTGTTCGCGGCCGGCTCCGTCGTCGCCGGCATCCCGTACCGCTGCGCGACCTCCCAGGTCAACGCGTACACCTGCATGTACACCGCGGTCGCCAAGACCCCGCGCCAGTGGGGCGACCTGGTCCGCGCCGCCCATCCCGGCCACACCGGCGCCCGGCCGAAGGTCGCGATCTGGCACGGCCAGTCCGACGCCGTCGTCGTACCGGCCAACGGCACCGCGCTGCGCGACCAGTTCACCGACGTGCTCGGCGTACCGCAGACCCCGACCAGCACGGCCACGCTGCCCGCCGGCACCACCCTGGAAACGTACGGCGCCGACCAGGTGCGCCTCTACAAGGTCGCGGGGATGGGGCACGGCACCCCGGTCGACCCGGGCAGCGGCGCCGACCAGTGCGGCACCGCCGGGGCGTACTTCCTCGACACGATCTGCTCCGCGTACCGGGACGCGCTCTTCTTCGGCCTCGACGGCGGCGGGGGACCCGGCGGGCCCGGCAACCCCGGCGCCCCGGCCGCGCCTACCGGGCTCAGGGTCACCGGCACCACCGCCGCCTCGGTGTCCCTGGGCTGGACCGCGGTGGCCGGCGCCACCGGCTACCACGTCTACCGGGGCGGCACCCGGGTGACGGCGAGCCCCATCTCGGCTTCCACCTACGTCGACTCCGGCCTGGCGGCGGCCACCACCTACACGTACGCGGTCAGCGCGCTCAACGCCGGCGGCGAGGGCGCCCGCTCCGCGCCGGTGTCGGCCACCACCGGCGGTACGGCCCCGGTCTGCGTCACCGCCAGCAACTACGCGCACGTCCAGGCCGGCCGTGCCTACCACTCCGGCGGGTACGCGTACGCCCTCGGCTCCGCCCAGCGGATGGGCCTCTACAACACCTTCCACACCACCGCCCTGAAGCAGACCGCCCCCCAGACCTGGGTAATCGGCTGCTGACCCCCATGATCCGCGTGATCAGGGACCAAGTCGCGTGTGTCGTCGGCGCGGCGCGGTCAATATCCCCTGATCACGCGGATCATGGCTCGGGGAACGCGGCCCGCATCGCCTCCGGCAGCGTCCGGTGGCGGAACTCGAAGCCGGCGCCGGACAGCACCCCCGGCAACACCCGGGCACTGCTCAGCGCCTCGGTCGCGAACTCGCCCAGCACGATCCGCAGCCCGAACGCGGGAATCGGCAGGATCGCCGGCCGGTGCAGCTGGGCGGCGAAGACGTCGGTGAATTCCGCGTTGGTCACCGGTGCCGGGCCGACCAGGTTGACCGGGCCGGCGAGATCGTCACGGTCGAGCAGGAACGAGACCGCCCACAGCCAGTCGTGGAGCGAGATCCACGGCACCCACTGCCGGCCGCTGCCGAACCGGCCCCCGATACCCGCCTTGAACGGCAGCAACTGCGGCTTGATGAAACCGCCGTCGCGGTGCAGCGGATAGCCGGTACGCAGCCGGACCACCCGTACCCCGGCATTCTCCGCCGGGCCGGTGGCCGCCTCCCAGACCCGGCACACGTCGGCCAGGTAGCCCTCACCGGCCGGCGCGTCCTCCTCGACCCGCTCGTCGCCGGTGTCGCCGTACCAGCCGACGGCCGAGGCGTTGAGCAGCACCCTCGGGCGGTCTGTGGCCGGCAGGGCGGCGACCGCCCGGCTCAGCGTCGAGGTGGTGTCGACCCGGCTGGACCGGATCAGAGACTTGTACGCGTCGGTCCAGCGCCGGTCACCGACGCCGGCGCCGGCCAGGTTGACCACCGCGTCGACACCGGCGAGTACGGCCCGGTCGAGTTCCCCGGCCGACGGGTTCCAGCGGACCTCGCCCGGTCCGCGCGGCTCCCGGCGGACGAGCCGGAGCATCTCGTGCCCCTCGTCGGTGAGGTGCGCGACCAGCCGGCTGCCCAGGAAGCCGGACGAGCCGGCGATCAGAATCCGCATGCGTCCATCTTCGCGGAAACCCTAGATCCGCGTGATCAGGGAGTACGTCGAGCGTGTCATCGGCGCGTCGTGCCCGTATCTCCCTGATCACCGGGATCTTGGGAGCGTGTCGTGCGCCGACGGTGGTGAGGCGCCGGGGCGATGCGGGACCGGGGCGGGCGGGGGTGGTGCGCCGGGGGTGGCGTGGGTTACGGGGGCGGGTGCACCAGGGGTGGTGTGGAGCAGGGTGCTGTGGACCAGGCACGTGGGGCGCGCCGGGGGCGGTGCGGGGCCAAGGCGAAGCGCGGGCGGTACGGGAGCCGGGGCCAATCGCGGGCGGTGCACTGGTCGAGCGGCCGTCGAAGACTCGCCGCTGGGGCTGGATCCGCTGGGGCTGGCCAGGGCTGGCGGACGGCTGGCCTGTGTGCCGACCGATCACCGGCGTTCCCGTGGACTTCGTTGGGCGGCGACTCGGGAGGAGGGATGACCGGTGAACCCCACAGCGAATTCGATGTGGATACGCCGAATTCGCTGTGGACCGCGACAGCGGCATCCCGTCGACCATGGCGGAGCGGGCCGTTGGCCTTCCGCTGGGCGCCGAGCCGCCGTTGAGTTTCCGCCCGGAGCCGAGCCGGCCACCGGCGTTGATCGTCTGCTGTTCAGGCACTCGACACGCCGTACCAGGAGCGCCTGAACAGCAGACGATCACGGCGCCGTCCCGCCGCACGGCGCCGTCCCGCCGCACGGCGCCGTCCCGCCGCACGGCGCCGTCCCGCCGCACGGCGCCGCCATCCCAGTGGCTTCCACACAAGATCCGCGTGATCAGGGAGTTTGCACTCCGGCACGCCGACGACACGCTCGACGTACTCCCTGATCACGCGGATCTTGGTGGGGAAAAGGGTGGGGCGGGCCAGCATCGCTGGCCCGCCCCACCCTTGGACAAGACGCTTAGGCCAGGCCCAGTTCGGACTCGAAGTTGCCGGCCTCCAGCCGCTCCTTGATCGCGCTGAGGAAGCGGGCGGCGTCGGCGCCGTCGACCAGTCGGTGGTCGTACGACAGTGCCAGGTAGATCATCGAGCGCGGCACGATCAGCTCGCCCAGGTCGGGGTCGTCGACCACGACCGCCCGCTTCACGACCGCACCGGTGCCGAGGATGGCGGCCTGCGGCGACGGCACGATCGGGGTGTCGAACAGGGCGCCCCGGCTGCCGGTGTTGGTCAGCGTGAAGGTGGCGCCGGAGAGCTCGTCCGGGCCGATCTTGTTGCTGCGGGTGCGCTCGGCGACATCGGCGACCCGACGCGCCAGGCCGGCCAGGTTGAGGTCACCGGCGTCGCGGATCACCGGGACCAGCAGGCCCTTCTCGGTGTCGACCGCGATGCCCAGGTGCTCGCCGTCCGGGTAGGTGATCGTCCCGGCGTCGAGGTCGAGCCGCGCGTTGACCACCGGGTACGTCCGCAGCGCCTCGATCGCGGCGAGGGCGAAGAACGGCAGGAAGGACAGCTTGACGCCGTTCTTCTGCTGGAAGTCGTTCTTGGCCTGCTGGCGCAGCTTGGCGATCTTGGTCACGTCGACCTCGACCACCGTGGTGAGCTGTGCCGACGTCTGGAGCGACTCGAACATCCGCTTGGCGATCACCGCGCGGGTCCGGCTGATCTTCTCCGTACGGCCGCGCAGCGGGCTCGGCTCGGCCTTCGGCGCCGGCTTCGCGGCGGCGGCCGGCTTGGCCTCGGCCGGGGCGGGAGCCGGCTGGGCGGCGGCCGCCTTGGCCTTCTCGGCCGCGTCGAGCACGTCCTGCTTACGGATCCGGCCACCGACCCCGGTGCCGGACAGCGACGCCAGGTCGACGCCGTGCTCGGCGGCGAGCTTGCGGACCAGCGGGGTCACGTAGCCACCCTCGGCGGCACCGTTCGCCTGAGCCGGGGCAGCCTGTGCCGGGGCAGCCTGTGCCGGCGCCGGAGCGGCCGGCTTCGGCGGCGCGGGCTGGGCGGCCTGCTCGGCCTTTGCCGGCTCCGCCGCCTTCTCCGCCTCCGGGGCGGGCGAGGCGTACGACGCACCCGCGGTCGGCTCCTCCGGCTGCGCGGCCGGCGCGCCGCCGGACGGTTCGCCGCCGGACGGGGCGGCACCGGCCGCACCGATCACGGCCAGCTCCGCGCCGACGTTGGCCGTCTCGTCCTGCGGAACCTTGATCTCCAGCAGCGTGCCCGCCGCCGGCGACGGGATCTCGGTGTCGACCTTGTCGGTCGAGACCTCGAGCAGCGGCTCGTCGGCCTCGATCTGCTCGCCGACCTCCTTCAGCCAGCGGGTCACGGTGCCCTCGGTGACGCTCTCACCGAGCGCCGGCATCCGGACGACCGTGGTCTCCCCGCCGGCCTGCGCGGCCGGCTTCTCCTCGGCGGCCGGCGCCGGCTTCTCCGCCTCGGTCGACGGCTGCTCGGCGGCCGGCTCTTCGGCGGCCGGCTCCTCGGCCTTCGGCTCCTCGGCCTTCGGCTCCTGCGCGGCCGGCTGCTCCCCGGCACCGCCGGCCTCGTCCTCGCCGGCGATCACCGCGAGTTCGCTGCCGACCTCGGCGGTCTCGTCCTCGCTCACCACGATCCGGCTGAGCACGCCCGCCGCGGGGGACGGGATCTCGGTGTCGACCTTGTCGGTCGAGACCTCAAGCAGCGGCTCGTCGACCTCGACCCGGTCGCCCTCCTGCTTGAGCCAGCGGGTGACGGTGCCTTCGGTGACGCTCTCTCCCAGCCGGGGCATGGTGACCGATACCGGCATCTCTCAAGACTCCTTTGTGGCCTGGTGCGAAGGTCGCCCGGCCTGGCTGGCCGGGCGCGGGATGACGATGGTCAGGCGTGCGCGTGCAGGGGCTTGCCGGCCAGGGCGAGATGTGCCTCGCCGAGCGCCTCGCCCTGCGTGGGATGGGCGTGCACGAGCTGTGCCACCTCGGCCGGGTAGGCCTCCCAGTTGAAGATGAGCTGGGCCTCGCCGATCAGTTCGCCGACCCGCGCGCCCACCATGTGTACGCCGACGACCGGGCCGTCCTCGACCCGTACGAGCTTGACGAAGCCCGCGGTCTTGAGGATCTGGCTCTTGCCGTTGCCGCCGAGGTTGTAGTTGTAGGTCTTGACCTTGTCGGCCCCGTACTTCTCCTTGGCCTTGGCCTCGGTGAGGCCGACCGACGCCAGCTCCGGGTCGGAGTAGGTGACCCGCGGGATGCCGTCCTCGTCGATGACCGCCGGGTTCAGGCCGGCGATCTCCTCGGCGACGAAGATGCCCTGCTGGAAGCCGCGGTGGGCGAGCTGGAGACCGGGCACGATGTCGCCGACGGCGAAGATGTTGCCGACCCCGGTGCGCAGCCGCTCGTCGGTCAGCACGAACCCGCGGTCGAGGCGGACGCCCTGCTCCTCGTAGCCGAGGTTGGCGGTCGTCGGGCCGCGGCCGACCGCGACCAGCAGCAGTTCGGCCTCCAGGACCTCGCCGCCGGCGATGGTGACCTTGACACCGCTGTCGGTGTGCTCGACCTTCTCGAACGGCTTGCCGACCTTGAAGCCGATGCCGCGCTTGCGGAAGGCCCGCTCCAGCGCCTTCGACGACTCCTCGTCCTCGGCGGCCACCAGGCGGGGCAGCGCCTCGACGACGGTCACGTCGACGCCGAACGACTTCCAGGCGCTGGCGAACTCGACGCCGATGACGCCGCCGCCCAGCACGATCGCCGACGCCGGAACCCGGTCGAGTTCGAGGGCGTGCTCGCTGGTGATGACCCGCTGGCCGTCGATCTCCAGGCCGGGGATCGTGCGGGAGTAGGAGCCGGTGGCCAGGATGATGTTGCGGCCGGTGTAGCGGGCGCCGTCGACCTCGATGGTGTCCGGCCCGACCAGCTTGCCGGCACCGGAGACCAGGGTGATCTTCTTGGAGCCGTTCACCAGGCCCTGCAGGCCCTTGAAGAGCCGGGAGACGACGCCGTTCTTGTAGGCGTTGACGCCGGCCATGTCGACACCGATCAGCTCCGCCTTGACGCCGAACTGCTCGGACTCGCGGGTCTGGTCGGCGACCTCACCGGCGTGCAGGAGGGCCTTGGTCGGGATGCAGCCACGGTGCAGGCAGGTGCCGCCGAGCTTGTCCTTCTCGATCAGCGCGACCGTCAGGTCAAGCTGCGCGGCCCGCAGTGCGGCCGCGTAACCGCCGCTGCCGCCGCCGAGAATGACGACGTCGAAGGTTCCGCCGTTCGGCTCACTCACAATTTACTCCCAGGTCGCGTCGCTGCTACGAGGGTCATCCGTGTAAACGGGCAGACTCGCCTCGGTCATCTTGTCACCTGCGCTGGCAGGTCGGGTAACGAGGTGCCCAAGGACACGTCGCGGGGACGTACGCTTGCCCGTGTCGTCACGCACGGCCGAAGTGAACCACACGGCGGGCGTTCGACGGGTGACGTACGCGACAGCCCTGGGGAGGAGATGTCGGGTGGCCTGGTTTCGGCGCAAGCGGGCGAGCGGTGGCGCGGGCGATCGGCCGACGACACGCGAGGACGTCTCCCACCTGGAGGAGTTCGTCCGGTCGAGGCGCGGGGTCGAGGCGTTCATCGAACCCCGTACGGTGATGACCGAGACCACCGTGATGTTGATCGCCTACGACGGCGAGTGGACCCGGCGCCGGATCGAGAGCCCCGAGGCGGCCCGCCGGCTCGCCCACAAGCTGGCGATCCCGATCTACGACGTCCGCCTGGTCGGCTATCCACAGCGGATGCGTGACTTCAACGAGCGCCGCAAGCGGCGCCCCGACGGCTGACCCGCGCACGGTACGGCCCCGCCGTCGGTGGCGACGACGGGGCCGGGTGATCCGCGTCAGCCGTTGGCGGCGATGTCGTCGATCAGTTCGAGCAGGGTACGCACCGGCACTCCGGTCCCGCCCTTGGTCCAGTAGCCGGTCGGCTCGCCCGCGTGGTAGGACGGCCCCGCGATGTCGATGTGCGCCCACGACACGTCGTCGGTCACGAACTCGCGCAGGAACACGCCGCCCTGAAGCATGTGGCCGGCCCGGTCCATCCCCGCGTTGACCTGCGAGATGTCCGCGACGTCGGAGTCCATGCCCTTGCGTACGTCGTCCGGCAGCGGCATCGGCCAGGCCGGCTCGCCGACCGCGTCACCGGCGGTGCGGACCCGCTCGCACAGCTCCGGAGTGCCCATGACCCCGGCCACCCGCTTGCCCAGCGCCACCACCTGGCCGCCGGTCAGCGTCGACGCCTCCAGCAGGTAGTCGGCGCCGTCCTCGCACGCCCGGGCCATCGCGTCGCCGAGGACCATCCGCCCCTCGGCGTCGGTGTTGAGCACCTCGACCCGCTTGCCGTTGTACATCGTCACCACGTCGCCGGGCCGGTAGGCGGTGCCGGACGGCATGTTCTCCGCCATCGGCAGGTAGGCGGTCACCGCCACCGCCGGGCGCAGCGCCGCCACGGCCAGCATCGTCGCGGCCACCGCCGCCGCACCGGCCATGTCGGACTTCATCTCCCACATGCCCTGGGCCGGCTTGATCGACACACCGCCGGTGTCGAAGGTGATGCCCTTGCCGACCAGCGCCACCCGCCGGGTCGCCCCGGCCTCCGGCGCCACGTCCGGGTCGTACGACAGCTTCACCAGTCGCGGCGGCGCCTCCGAGCCCTGGCCGACCGCGACGATGCCGCCGTAGCCGCCCTGCGCCAGCGCCTGCTCGTCGAGCACCTCGACGGTCAGCCCGGCCGCACCGGCGGCGGCCGCGACCTCGTCGGCGAACGTCGGCGGCCGCAGCTCGTTGGGGGCGGTGTTGACCCAGTCGCGGCTGCGCGCCACCGCGGCGGTGACCGCGAGCGCCCGCTCCACCTCGCCGAGCGCCACCCCGTCGGCGGCGTCGGGCACGTGCACGAGCACCGACCCGACCGGGTCCCGCCGGCCCGGCTGCGGCTTGGTCTTGTAGCCGGCGAACCGGTAGCCGCCGAGCAGCGCACCCTCGGTCACCGCGCGCAGCGCGGGCGGGGCGTCCTCGTCGTCGGGCAGCGGCAGCGCCAGCGCCACCGTGCCCGCGCCGGCCAGGGCCCGTACGGCCGCGCCGGCGGCCCGCCGCAGCGTCTCCGGTGCCGGCGCCGCGCCGCTCGGCTCGGCGCCGAGGCCGACGGCCGCGACCAGCGGAGCCGTCACCGTACCCAGGGTCGCCAGCTTGGTCACCTCACCCGGGGCACCGGTCGCCCCCAGCAGCGCGAGGGTCTCGGTGAGCCGGCCGTCGAACGCCACGGCGATGCTCTCGGCACCGGTGGCGAGCAGCAGCGCGCCGGCCGGCCCGTCCTCCGGCTCGGTCCGGCTGTGCAGGCCGATGACGATCGCGTCGACGGCGAGCTCGGCGGGATCCGTGTCGACCAGGCTGAGGGTGGTGCTGTTGGGCGATGTCACTCGGCGTCTCCGGCGGCCTGGCCGCCCGCATCGTGTGCGGCGCGGCGATGAACGTCTCCGGCGCAACCTACCCGTCTCCCGCCGGTCATGTCCCGGTACCCGTACGTCCGAACGCCGACGCACCGCCGCCACCCAGGTCAGCGGTGCGCCGCCGCCGGGACGGGCACCGCACCCCAGACGGGCGCCGGGTAGGTTGCCCACCATGACCGACGACTCGACCGGCGCCACCACCCCCGGCGCCCCGCCGCGCCGCTCACCCCTGCACGACCGGCACACCGCGCTCGGCGCCAAGTTCGCCGCCTTCGGCGGCTGGGAGATGCCCCTGGAGTACGCCGGCGGCGGCGTGCTGAAGGAGCACGCGGCCGTACGGGAGGCGGTCGGGGTCTTCGACGTGTCGCACCTGGGCAAGGTACGGATCACCGGGCCGGGGGCGGCCGACTTCGTCAACGCCGGCCTGACCAACGACCTGCGCCGGATCGGGCCCGGCCGGGCGCAGTACACGCTGTGCTGCGACGCGGCGACCGGTGGCGTGGTCGACGACATCATCGCCTACCTGCACGCCGACGACCACGTCTTCCTCGTCCCCAACGCGGCCAACACCGCCGAGGTCGTCCGCCGGCTGGTGGCCGCCGCCCCGCCCACGCTGACCGTCACCGACGAGCACCTCGACCACGCCGTCCTCGCCGTGCAGGGGCCGCGGTCGGCCGACCTGCTGGCCGCCCTCGACCTGCCGACCGGGCACGACTACATGAGCTTCGCGGCGGCGACGCTGGCCGGGGCGGACCTCACCGTGTGCCGCACCGGCTACACCGGCGAGCACGGCTACGAACTGGTGGTGCCGGTCGGTGCCGCGGTCGCGGTGTGGGACGCGCTGTTCGCCGCCGGTGCGTCGTACGACGTCCGGGCCTGCGGTCTCGGCGCCCGCGACACGCTGCGGACCGAGATGGGGTACCCGCTGCACGGCCAGGACCTCTCGTTGTCGATCACGCCGGTGCAGGCCCGGTCGGGCTGGGCGGTCGGCTGGGACAAGCCGGCGTTCTGGGGCCGGGACGCGCTGGTCGCCGAGAAGGCGGCGGGGCCGCGCCGGACCCTGTGGGGCCTGCTCGCGCTCGACCGGGGCATCCCGCGCCCGCACATGGCGGTGCACGCCGGTGACACGGTCGTCGGTGAGGTGACCAGCGGTACGTTCTCGCCGACCCGCCGGGTCGGGATCGGGCTCGCGCTGCTCGACACCGCCGCCGGGCTGGCCGAGGGCGACACGGTAGAGGTCGACGTACGCGGCCGGCGGTCGACGATGCGGGTGGTGCGTCCGCCGTTCGTCGAGCCGTCGGTGCGCTAGCCGGCCCGTCCCCGCGGCGCGGGGGACCTCAGCCGAGCACCAGGCCGGCGTACGCCACCGTGGTGCCGGCCTCCACCGCCGCGCCGAGCACGTCACCGGTCACCCCGCCGAGCCGGCGTACGGAGTGGGCGACCAGCAGCACCGCGACGGCCAGGGCGGCCAGCACGGCGGCCGGCCCCTGCCACGGGCGGGCGGGCACCGCGGCGACGGCGGCGAGCACGACGGCCGCCGTCGCGACGGCCAGCGCCGGCCGGCCGACGGTGCCGGCGACCAGCGCGCCCATCCCGTCCGGGCGGGCCGCCGGCACGCCCCGCCGGCAGGCCCAGGTCACCGCCAGCCGGCCGGTCGCGGTCGCCACGACCACGGCGGCCAGGGCCGCGCCCGGCGACCGCCGGGCCAGCTCCGCCAGCGCGGCGGCCTGCACCAGGAGTACGAGCACCAGCGCGGCGACGCCGAACGGGCCGACGTCCGGCTTCTTCATGATCTCCAGGGCGCCGGCCCGGTCCCGGTACGACCCCAGCCCGTCGACGGTGTCGGCCAGCCCGTCGAGGTGCAGGCCCCGGGTGAGCAGGGCGCCCAGCGCGACCACGACCGCGCCGGCGAGCAGGGCCGGGGCGGCGGCCGCCGACAGGCCGACCAGGGCCCCGCCGAGTACGACGCCGAGCAGGGCGCCGACGGCGGGTGCCACGGCCATCGCGACGCCGGCCGTGGCCCGGTCGATCCGGCCGGCCGGCACCGGCAGCACCGTGAACGTGGTGACGGCGAGCCGGATTCCGGCCCCGAGCCGCCCGTCAGCCACCGTGCGCGGGCTCCCCGGCGGTCCCGGCCCCCGACGGGGCGGCGTCGTGCCGGCCGTCGGCCTGGCCCACCGGCCGGGTGGCCTGGTCGTCCGACCGCCGCGGGGAGTCGGCGGGCGCCGCCGGGCCGTTGGCGGGCGCCGCCGGGCCGGGGCCGGCCGGCTCCGGCTCGACGAACTCCCGCTCGTCGTCGTCCTGGCGCGGTTCCGGGCCGGGGGCGGTGGACCCGCCGTCGTCGTCGCCGGTGACCGGCCCGGCCGGCCGGTCCTGCGCGGGCGGGGCGGAATCGGTGTCCTCGACCGGCGGCGGCGCGGCGACGTCCTCGACCGGCGGGCTGTCGGCCGCGTCCGCCGGTCCGGCGGCCCCGGGGCGGGGCGGCAGCGTGCCGGCGAGGGTGAGCGCGGAGCGCAGCAGCGGGAGCGCGGTCAGCGCGTTCGCGCCCTCGCCGAGATCGAGCCGCAGGTCGAGCAGCGGGGTGAGGCCGAGTACGTCGGCGGCGAGCCGCACCGCCGGGTGCCGGCCGTGGTCGGCCAGCAGGCACCAGTGCCGGGCCTGGCCGGCGAGATCCCGGCTGACCAGCGCCGCCGCCACCCCGATCGGACCGTCGAGGACCACCGGCGTACGCCGCGCGGTGGCGCCGAGCAGCACGCCGGTGGCGATCGCGACGTCGCCGCCGCCGACGTCGGCGAGCATGTCCTTGGCACCCCGGGCGCCGCCGCGGACGCGGCGCAGCGCGTCGCGGACGGCCGCGCACCGCGCCATCCAGGCGTCGTCGTCGACCTGCCCGCCGGCGGTGATCACGCGGGGAAGCACGGCCGCCGGTTCGGCACCCGTGGTGACCGCCAGCACCGCCGCCGCGGCGGCGTCCGTGCCGGTGCCGCAGGAGCCGAGTACGAGCACGTCGACCCCGGCGTCGGCGGCCTCCTCGGCGAGCCGCCAGCCGTACCGCAGGGCGGTCTCGACCGCGTCGGCCGGCAGGGCCGGCCCGTCCTCGATCGGCGCGGCGGCGGGCGCCTCGACGACCTGCAGGCCGGCACCGAGTTCGGCGGCCAGCCCGGCGAGCGGGCCGAGGCCGGCCCGGGCCTGGTCGGCGCGGCGCCGCGACTCGTCCGGCCGTACGCCGGCGGCGCTGCCCCCGGCGTGGTCGCCGTGCAGCAGCAGCACGCGCACCGAGCGCCAGGGCCGGGGTACGGCGACGCCCTGGGTGGCCGCCGCGAACTTCACGACGTGTTCGAGGTTGCCGAGGCCGGTGCCGGGCAGGTCGAGTTCGGCGAGCCGGTCGAGTGCCTGCGGGCCGGCGTACTCGTCGGGCATCGGCAGTTCCATGCCGGGCTGGATGACCAGCCCGGTCGAGGCCACCGGCAGCGTCATCGTCGGCGCGGTCCAGGCGTCGGCGGGCAGCGGGGGAGCACTGTCGTCCGGCGGGGGCGGCGGCGTCAGCACCTCGGGGGAGACCGCCGCCGGCCGCGCGGCACCGCCGGCCGGCACCTTGTCGAGGGCGAGGCCGTTCGCGGCGCCGGTCCCGGCCGGAGTGGTCGGCGTCGTGGCCGTCGTCGCCGGAGCCGTGGGCGTCGCGGCCGGGGCGGCTGGCGTGGTGGCGGCCGAGGCGGTGGCGGGCGTTGCGGTGGCGGGCGTCTTCAGCCAGGTCGGCTGGCCGGCGACGACCAGCGCGACCGCGTCGCTGACCGCCGCGACGGCCTGGTTGGTCGACCCGAGCGCGTCGGCGAACGCCCGCCCGATCGGGTTCGCCGGCACCAGCGACAGCCCCACCTCCGGGCTCACCAACACCAACCGGGCCGCGCAGTCGCGTACCGCGACCGCCAGTTCGTCGATGGTGGCCCGGTCGTCGGCCGGCTGGTGGACCGGGTCCAGCAGCACCGTCACCCAGCCGCCCAGGTCGTCGACGAGCAGCGTCTCGCCGGCCGGCGCGCTGCCCAGCACCCGGGCCAGCTCGGACGGGTTGCCGGCGACCTCCTCGGTCGTCCACGACCGGGGCCGCCGCTCGTGGTGCGCCCGGATCCGGGCCGTCCACTCCGGGTCGTCGCGCAGCTCGGGCGCCGTGGCCACATAGCGGACCACCGGCGCGTCGGCGACCAGGGACTCGGCGAACTCGGACTTGCCGGACCGGATCCCGCCGAGCACGAGAACCGTGTGCAACCCGTCAACGGACATGCCCCGTACCTTAAGGCCGGAACCTGGGCCGGTGATCCCCGGACCGGCCGACGGACGTGACCGGTGCCACCGGGGCGGCGACGCCGCCCCGGGCTGACCGACGTACCCGCCGACTAGGCTGGCTGGGGCCGTCCTGGACGGACGTGAATCGGCGAGGGGAGACACGAGATGCCGTGGAGCTGGCGGTACGAGGGTACGGACGGCCAGTCGGCGGACGGGCCGGCCGAGACGTTCGGCAGCCAGGCCGACGCCGAGTCGTGGATCGGCCAGACCTGGTCCGACCTCGCCGCGGGCGGCGTCACCTCGGTCACGCTCGTCGAGGACGACCGGGTCGAATACCGGATGAGCCTGCAGCCGGCCGCCGAGTAGCCGCGGTGAGCCACGACCAGCCGGGTCGCGCGGGCTTCGTGCTCGGCGTGCCACGAGAGGCGTTCCGGCCCAGCCCGATCTTCCTGGCGCTGGTGGCGCTCTTCGTCACCAGCGGGGTGCTGGCCTGGAACGGGTTCGGCAACGTACGGCTCGACGTCTTCCTCTTCGTCGTGTCCGGCTGGCTCGTCTCGCTCTGCCTGCACGAATACGCGCACGCGATCGTCGCGTTCCGGGCCGGCGACACCGGCGTCGCGCACCGCGGCTACCTGACCCTGAACCCGCTGAAGTACAGCCATCCGGTGCTGTCCATCGTGCTGCCGGTCGTCGTCGTGCTGCTCGGCGGCATCGGTCTGCCCGGCGGCGCCGTCTGGGTCGACCGGCACCACATCCCGGGCCGGCTGAAGCACAGTCTGGTCAGCCTCGCCGGCCCGGCGACCAACGTCGTCTTCGCACTGGCGCTGGTCGTGCCGTTCGCCGTCGGCGTCGACGTCGGCGCCCGGCTGGAGTTCTGGGCCGGGGTGGCGCTGCTGGCGTTCCTCCAGCTCACCGCGAGCGTGCTCAACCTGATGCCGGTGCCGGGCCTCGACGGCGGCAACATCCTGCAGCCGTGGCTGTCGCCGAAGTGGCGGCGCGGCTACGACATCATGGCGCCGTTCGGGTTCCTGCTGCTGTTCGGTCTGCTGTGGAACCCGACGGTCAACGCCTGGTTCTTCGGCGGCGTCTTCGCCGTCGGCGACCTCATCGGCCTGCCCCAGGCGCTCTACGCCGAGGGTCTGCGCCTGATCCGTTTCTGGTCCTGACCAGGGCCGGACGGCCCGGGGCCGGTGCGGGCATCCCGCGTGGGATGCCCGCACCCGACCGTCGTCAGGGCCGCTGCGCCGGGCTGGTGGTCAGCTTCGGGTTGCGCTCGACGATCGGGTCGATGACGTCGTCGATCGCCTTGAGCAGGTCGGCGTCGAGCTTGACCCCGGCCGCCTTGACGTTGTCCACCACCTGCTCGGGCCGCGAAGCCCCGATGATGGCCGACGACACGTTCGGGTTCTGCAACACCCAGGCGACGGCGAGCTGGGCCATGCTCAGCCCGGCCTGATCGGCCAGCGGCCGCAGCCGCTGCACCGTCGAGAGCACCTCGTCGGTCATGAACCGGGCGATGAACCCGGACCCGGACTTCTCGTCGGTGGCCCGCGAACCCGCCGGCGGCGGCTGGCCCGGCTGGTACTTGCCGGTCAGCACGCCCTGCGCGATCGGCGACCAGACGATCTGGCCGATACCCAGCTCCTCGCTGGTCGGGACGACCTCGGCCTCGATGACCCGCCACAGCATCGAGTACTGCGGCTGGCTGGAGACCAGGTGGATCTTCAGCTCGCGGGCCAGCGCGTGCGCCCGCCGGATCTCGTCGGCGGTCCACTCCGAGACGCCGATGTAGTGCGCCTTGCCGGAGTGCACGATGTCGGCGAACGCCTCCATCGTCTCTTCCAGCGGGGTCGAGTGGTCGAAGCGGTGCGCCTGGTAGAGGTCGACGTAGTCGGTCTCCAGCCGGCGCAGCGAGCCGTTGATCGATTCCATGATGTGCTTGCGGGACAGGCCACGGTCGTTGCGGCCCGGACCGGTCGGCCAGTAGACCTTCGTGAAGATCTCCAGACCCTCCCGGCGCTCACCGCGCAGCGCCCGGCCCAGCACCGCCTCGGCGCGGGTGCCGGCGTAGACGTCGGCGGTGTCGAAGGTCGTGATGCCGGCGTCGAGGGCGGCCCGTACGCAGGCCAGGGCGGCTTCCTCCTCGACCTGCGAACCGTGGGTGATCCAGTTACCGTACGAGATCTCGCTGACCAGCATGCCGGAGCGACCAAGGTGTCGGAATTCCATGCCCCGACCCTAGCCCCTGGTCAACCGGGGTCAGAGCACCGGCTTGGTGTCCGCCAGCAGGCGGTCGATCTCGTCCATCACGTCGCCACGGCTGGCGTGCACCGGGTCGATCAGCGGATCGCCGCGCCGGTCCAGGGCACCCCACCGGCCGTTGCCGCCGGCGACCAGGAACGCGACCGGGTGGATGACCAGCGCCGGATGCGCCGGCGGGACGATCGTCCGCCCGGTCCGGTCGACCACACCCTTGCGCCCGTCCGCCTCGACGATCGCCAGCCCCTCGTCGGTGAACCCGTCGACGTAGCGGCCGTCGGTCAGCGCGGTGACGAACGCCGCGTAGCGGGTCGGCACCACCACCCGCCCGGTCCGGTCGACGGCACCCCACCCGCCCCGGCGTACGGCGGCGACACCCCGCCGGAACGGCCGTACGTCGTCGAACCCGGCGGCGATCACCACCTCGTTCGCCTTGTCGATCGCGATCCAGCCACCGGTGCCGTCCCGTGACACCCAGGCCAGCCCGTCGGCGAACGAACCGACGCCCAGATAACCGGCGGACGCGTCGACCAGCAGCTCACCCGACTCGTCGATCAGCTCCCAGGTGTCCGCCTCCGGCCGGCGTACCCAGGCCACCCCGTCCCGGAACGGCTGCGCGTCGGCGTAGCTCGGCGCCACCGTCAGCGTGCCGTCCGGATCGGCGTACCCCCACCGCTGGACCTCGTCGCTGAACGTCGGCACCGGCGGCCGGTGCACCTGGAGGATCTCGTCCCGGCCGCGCGGGTACGGCCCCCAGCCCTTCTCGGCCACCCGGGCGAAGACCGCGTCCAGCGCCAGCTCGGTACGCGCCATCAGATCCGGATCCTTGACCTTGCGCAGGTCGAGCGCGCGCTCGAAGTGGTTGCACGCCTCGATGTAGCGGCCCTGGTCGTAGCAGGACCGGCCGGCGTGCTCGTGCATGGTCGCCCGCAGCCGGTCGGGCAGCTCCGACGAGTTGGCCTCCTCGAAGAGCCGGTCGGCCTCGGCGAAGTCACCACGCCACTGGTGCACGTGGGCCAGCCGGGCCTGCGCGATCGCGATCCGGCGCAACTGCCCGGTCGCCTCGGCGTGGCCGAGAGCGAGCCTGCCGTCGGCGAGTGCCTTGCCGAGGTCGCCGAGGATCCGCGAGACGACGGCGCGCAGGCTCAGCAGCCGGGCCCGGGAGGCGTTGTCGGTCGCCGCCTCGACCTTCTCGGTGAGCCGGTCCCGGATGGCCCGCAACTCGTCCGGATCCTCGACCAGTTCCCGCAACGTCTCGTGGTGGAACCGCCACCGGTACGTCGCCAGCACCTGCTCCGGGTCGGCGCCCCGCGACTCGCGGGCCCGGTCCCGTGCGGCCGGCGCGGGCCCGGCCGGTTCCGGAGAGTCGGGTGTGACGACCGGCGCCAGCATCGTCGGCGCGCGCAGCGCGGTCGCCGCCCCGGCGGCCGCCGCCGGGGCGGGCAGCACGGTGTCCGGGCTGGCCTCGACGGTGCCCCGGTCCGGCGGGTCGGACACCGGCCGGTCGGCTGGTGGTTCGGGGCGGCCCTGACCGGCCGGCGGTGCGGAGACCGGTGCCGGACCGGTGCCGTCCGGCTCCGGTCGCGGGTCGGCGCCGTTCAGCGCCGGTACGGACCGCGTCGCCGACGGGTCCGGAGTGTCTTGTGTGGACGGTGTGTCCACCGGTGGGACGGGCCGCGGTGCGGTCTCCGGCGCCGGGGCGGGCGGCGTGTGGTCGGGCCCGACCACGGCGGTGTCGGACCGGGCCGGTTCGCTGTCGTCCGGCGGGGCTGGTTCGGTGCCGTCGGGCCGGGCCGGTTCGGGTCTGCGGCTCGCCGGGGCGGTGTCGTCGGTCGACCCCGCCACGTCTTCCGCCCCGTGGCCGTCCGCCGCCCCGTCGCCGTCCGTCGGCCCGTCGCCGTCCGTCGGCCGGGTGCCGACCATCGGTACGTCGCCGTCAGCCGCCGCGTAATGGTCCGCCGCCACGTCGTCGTCCGCCGGGTCGGTGTCGTCCGTCGGCCGTGTCGTGCCGGCCCCGGTGGGGAACGGGGCGGCCGGTGACGCCGCCGGCCCGTCCTCGGGTGGCGGACCCGCCGGTGTCGGGCCACCGATCAGCTCGGTGGCGTCGTCCGCCGGCCCGGTGTGGATCGGTTTGGTGGCGTCGTTTGGTGGGGTGTGGAGCAGTTCGGTGGCGTCCTCCGGCGGCCCGGCGTGGAGCAGTGCGGTGACATCTTCTGGCGGCGCGGCTTCGTCCGGTGGGGTGGCGCGGTCCGATTGTCGGGGCTGGTCGGGCTGGGCCGTGGCCGGGATGTCGGCGTTTCGACCGCTTGTCGGCCGGGTGCCGCCCAGATCGTCGTTGTCTGCCGGGTCGGCGCTGTCCTCGGCGGCACCGACCGTGCCGTCCGCCGGTGGCCGGGACGGCCCGGTCGACGGCTCGGGACCGGTGGGTGCCGAGGCCGGGCGGGGAGCAGCCGGGGTCGACTTGTCCGGTCCGCCCTCCGGCAGCCGAAGGTCGTCGTCCGAAGTAGACGAATCCGGCGGCGGCGCCAGGTGGTCGACATTGGACGGTGGCACTTCGGTGGAGGTGGTGTCGGGCTGCGCGAGCGCGGCCCGGGCGGTGGACGCCATCTCCCCGGCCGGGCCGGCGGAAGCCGCGCCGGCCGGACCGCCCGACGTGGCGGGGGCCTTGCCGGCCGGACTTCCCGGGCTGGCGGGAGCGTTGTCGGCCTGGCCGAACCACGGATTGGCCTCCGCCTCAACCGCCCGCGCCTCGGCGCCGGCCGGCTTGGTACCAGCCGGCATGGCGCCAGCCGGTGTGGTACCGGCCGACATGGCGTCAGCCGGCGGCGCGCCGCTGGTCGGGGCGTCCTTGGTGGGCGTGGGCGGCTGTTCGGCCGGGTCGCGGCCAGACCCGGTGGTCGTGGCCGGGGCGGGAGGCGCCACGGGCACGAACTCGATCCTCAGGCGGGGAACCGGAGGGCCGGACACCGGACGTGTCGGCCGTTCGTCCGTTCCGTCCCGGTGGATGGGGCGGGTCGGCGGCTCCTGGCCCGCGCCGGTCGGCCAGGACCGGTCGCCGGCCAGGCCGGTGGCCCGGTCCGCCGCGGTGGGGCCCGACTCCCGCCCCGCAGGGAGCCGCTGTTCGTCCGGACCGGGAGCGGGGGACCGCTGTTCGTCCCGGGCCGGCGGCGGGGTGCGGTGGTCGTCATGGCGGGCCGGCGCCGGGCGTTGTTCATCGCGCGCCGGTGCCGGGGTGTGGTCGTCGTCGACCGGTGGCGGGGCAGTGGGCCGGGGCGCCGACGGCGCCGGGGCGCCGCGATCCGGCTGGAAACCGTCACGGGGGATCGGCCGCCGGATGCGCCGCGGCAGCTCGTCCGCCGGCCCGGCGGGCGACGTGGGCCGGCCGGCGAGGGCGGCGTCGGTCGGGGGTACGCGGCGGGCGGCGTCGGTCGGGGGCACGTCGCGGGCGGCGTCGGGTTGCTCCGGCAGCGGGGCCGGACCCGGCCGTACGGCTCGTCGAGGGGACCGGCACCGCCGCTGACGGGTGCGGGGCGGCCGGGGCCGCGCCGCGGGTCGTGGTCCCGCTCCGGCTCGTCGGCCTCCCGGCCGAAGGGGTACGGCAGGTCGCGGTCGGGCTGGCGGACCGGCCGGCCGGGCTGACGGTGCCGGTCGGAGTCCCAGCCGTCGGGGCCGGTGTGTGGCGGGCCGCTTGCGGTCGGGCGACGGTGGTCCGGCTCGACCTGGCGGTGGTCCGGCTCGGCCGGACGGCGGTCGTCGGGCCGGGACGGGATGTCGGCGGGCGGTGGTCCGTCCCGGTGCGGCCGCGGCTCCCCGTAGAGGCGGGGGCCGCCGGCCGGGGGACTGACCGGCCCGGTGGCGTAGGGATCCCGGTCGCGCGGGTGGCGTGGTTCGGGTTCGGGTGGGCGGGGGGTGGCGCCGCGACCGTCCCAGGAGTCGCGCCCGCGGCGGTCGCCGTGGAGGCCGTCCCATCCGTCCCGGCGGTTGTCGGGGTGCCGTGGTCCCTGCCATCCGTCCCGGCCGTCGGCGTGCGGTGCCCGCCGGCCGTCCGGCTCGCGCCGGTCGGAGCCGTGCCGGTCGAGGTCACGCCGGTCGGGGCCGTGCCGTTCCGGCTCGCGCCGGTCCAGGTCGCGTCGGTCGACGCCGCGGTGGTCGAAGTCCCGTCGGTCGAACTCGCGCCGGTCGGGGTCGCGCCGGTCGAACTCGCGGTGGTCGACGTCGCGCCGGTCCGGATGGCGGGGTTCGGGGCCGTAGCCGCCGTATATCCGGCCGTCGGCCGGGTAGGCGCCGGGGCCGCGCCCGCCCGGATCACGGCGGTCGTGGTGCGGACCCCATCCGTCGACCGGCGCCCGTCCGCGCCCGTCGGTCAGCGGACCGCCGCGTCCGTCGAGCGGAACCCGTCCGCGCCCGTCGGTGTGGGAGCCGTCGCGTCCGTCGTATCCACGGTCGGAGCCCCGGCCGGCGGAATGCGATCCCGGGCGGCGGCCGTCGCCCGGTCCGCGCCACGCGTCGTCGGGCACCCGCCGGTCGTGCTCCTCCGGACGCTGCCCACCCCGACCGTCGGCGAACCGCCGGTCGGGAAAGCCGTCCCGCCGTCCCGGACCGTCCGGCGGTCCGTCGTACCGGCGGTCCCGGGGACCGGGGCCTCCGTCGTGGCGCGGGTCGTGGTCGTGGCGCCGGTCGGGGTCGTGGCGGCGGCCGCGGGGATCGGGCTCGTGGCGCGGCGCGCGCGGGCCGGCGAAGCCGTCGTCGTACCGGGGGCCGGGTTCGTCGGTCCACCGCCCCCGGCCGTCGGTGAACGGCCCGTCCGGGTACGGCGGGCGGCGCTCGTCGGCCGCCGGCCGCCCGGATCGTGGCGGGGGTGCGCCATGGCCGTCGACGCCGGTCAGCCGGGGCGGGAACGGCCCGGGCGGGGGTGCCGGCCGCTGGCCGGACTGGTAGACCCCGGCGCGGCCGGAGGCGGTTGGGCGGCGGATCGCCCCGGCGCCGTTGCGCAGCGGTCCGGTGTCTCCCGGGTAGCGCTGGCCGGGAACCTGGGGCACCCACTCCGCGGTGATCTCGACCATCCAGTCGGGATCGTTACGGGACCGGTGGAAGTCGAAGCGGTTGTCGGTCACCGGTCGGTCCTGCCGGTCGCCGGCCGTACGTCGTGGCAGCGGGTCACCGCGTCGTTCCGCTGCGCGGGCCGGGTGGGACTCCGCCGTGGGTGGGTGACCTCGTCGGCGCGTGCGGCGACCGGGGAAAAGGGATCCCGTCGCTCGCTCACGGCGATGTCACCTCGTCGCGGAAAATGTGTCGCTGGGCAGCCGCGGGCACCGGATAGAGTCACCCGGCTCGGTGCAGCGTGGTTGCGGAAGGAGGGTAGCGGCGTGGGCTCGGTGACCGCCACTACAGTAGCGGCGCGCCACTCAAACGTTGTCCTAAAGTTACGGACATTTGCCGCCATAACTGGCGCCGGATTCCGGCGATACTCTACGTACCGGCAGGCTACCGTCGCCGGGCTGTTCACCAACACCGTCTTCGGATTCCTGCGCTGCTATGTGTTGTTGGCCGTCGCCACCGGCACCGGGACGGGACTGGCCGCCGGCTACAGCCGCGAGCAGTTGGCGACCTTCGTCTGGGCCGGGCAGGGCCTGCTCGCGGTGATCGGCATCTGGGGCTGGACCGAACTCGCCGACCGGATCCGCACCGGCGACGTGGCCAGCGACCTGTTGCGCCCGGTCGACCCGGTCACCAGCTATCTCGCCGGCGATCTCGGCCGCGCCGGGTACGCCGTACTGACCCGCTTCGTCCCGCCGGTGCTGACCGGGCCGCTCTTCTTCGACGTACACGTGCCGGCCCGGTGGCAGACGGTGCCGCTGTTCGCCGTGTCGATGCTGCTCGCGGTCGTCGTCTGCTTCGGCTGCCGCTACCTGGTCAACGCCACCGCCTACTGGCTGCACGACGCGCGCGGGGTGACGACCCTGTGGACGCTCGGTTCCGGGGTGCTCGCCGGCCTCTACTTTCCACTGCGGTTCCTGCCCGACTGGCTCTGGGGCACGATCTGGCTCGCGACCCCGCTGCCGAGCGTCATGCAGGCGCCGCTGGACGTGCTCGTCGAACGCGATCCGGCACCGGTCCAGCTCGGCATCGTGGTCGTGCAACTCGGCTGGGCGGTCGCGGTGCTGGCCGGTTGCCGGCTGGTGCAGCACCGCGCCGAACGGCGCCTGGTGGTCCAGGGTGGCTGACGCCGGCAGGGTGGTTGAGGGGGGTGCCGGCCGCGCCTATCTGGCGCTGCTGCGGGGACAGGTCCGCGCCCAGGCGTCGTACCGGGTCTCCTTCGTCGTCGACCTGCTCAGCAACGTCGGGGCGACGGTGTTCGACGTACTCTCCGTGCTCGTCCTCTTCCGGGTGACCCGCGACCTGGCCGGCTTCGGGCTGGCCGAGGCGATGGTCATGGTCGGCCTGTCGGCCGCCGCGTTCGCCACCGCCGACCTCGCGGTCGGCAACATCGAGCGGGTCAAGCACTACGTCCGGACCGGCCTGTTCGACGCCGTACTGGTCCGGCCGCTGGGATCGCTGCCGCAACTGCTGCTGATGGACCTGCCGCTGCGCAAGGTGTCGCGGGTGCTCTTCGGCGTCGTCGTGCTGGTGGTCGCGCTGGTCGCCGCCGACGTCGACTGGACGCCCGGACGCGTCGCGCTGGCCGTGGTGGCGCCGCTGGCCGGGGCGGTGTTCTTCGGCTCGATCTTCGTGATCGGCGCCAGCGTGGCGTTCTGGTGGATCGAGTCCGGCGAGATCGCCAACGCCTTCACGTACGGCGGGCGGGACTTCACGTCGTACCCGGTGACCGTCTACAGCGGATGGTTCCGGCGGCTGTTCGCGTACGGCCTGGGTTTCGCGTTCGTCGCCTACTACCCGGCGCTGGCGCTGCTCGGCCGGACCGACCCGCTGGGCCTGCCGGTCTGGGTCGGCTGGGCCGCGCCGGGCGTGGCGGTGGTCGCGGCGACGGTCGCCGCCGTGGTGTGGCGGGTCGGCGTCCGGCACTACCGGAGTACGGGCTCGTGAGTGGAGATGTCGTGATCGAGGTGTCCGGGCTGCGTAAGGACTTCACGGTACGGGTCCGCAAGGGGCGGCTGCGCCGCGAGCGGCGTACGGTGACCGCCGTCGACGGCGTCGACCTGACGGTGGCTCCCGGCGAGATGCTCGGCTACATCGGACCGAACGGGGCCGGCAAGTCGACGACGTTGAAGATGCTGACCGGGGTGCTGAGCCCGTCGGGCGGCCGGGTCCGGGTCTGCGGGTTCGAGCCGGTGCCGCAGCGGACCAGGCTGGCGCTGCGGATCGGGGTCGTCTTCGGCCAGCGGTCGCAGCTGTGGTGGGACCTGCCGCTGCGGGACTCGTTCGACCTGCTGCGGCACATCTACCGGGTGCCCCCGGCCGACCATGCGGCCCGGCTGCGCCGCTGCCGTGCCCTGCTCGACCTCGACGCCTTCCTGGACACCCCGGTCCGGCAGCTGTCGCTGGGGCAGCGGATGCGCGGGGAGCTGACCGCGGCGCTGCTGCACGGGCCGTCGGTGCTCTTCCTCGACGAGCCGACGATCGGGCTGGACGTGCTGAGCCGGCAGGCGGTCCGCGGGTTCCTCGCCGAGCTGGGGGCGGCCGGTGACACGACGCTGGTGCTGACGACCCACGACCTCGCCGACATCGAGCGGCTGTGCCGGCGGCTGGTCGTGATCGACCACGGCCGGGTGGTGCACGACGGAACGATCGAGGCGTTACACGCCCGCTACCGGTCCCGCCGGCTGGTGGTGATCGACCTGGACGCCCCGCTGGCCGACCCGCCGCCGGTGCCCGGTGCGGTCCTGGAACGGGTCGAGGCCGACGGCCGGCGGCTGACGTACGGGCTCGACACGGCGACCGTCGGCGGCTTGATCGGCCGGCTGTCCGGGGTCGCCGAGTTGCGCGACATCTCGATCGTGGAGCCGGACATCGAGGACGTGGTGGCGAGGTTGTACTCGGCTCCGGGCCGGGAACGGCACCCTACGGGTGCTCCATGACGAGGATGCCGAACGTGCCCGGTTCCAGCGCCTCGTAGTGGTGGGGGACGTCCCCGGCGAACGTCGCGTAGTCGCCCGGTCCGAGTTCGACCGGGTCGGAGACCGGTCCGGTACGCAGCCGGCCGGCCGCGAGCAGGATGTGCTCGACACTGCCGGGGATGTGTGGTTCGGCGTGCCGCCCGCTGCCCGGTTCGACCGCCAGCCGGTAGATGTCCCGCCGGGCGTGTGGGGAGCCGGCGGCGAGCAGGGTCGCGGTCAGGTCGGCGTGTTCGGAGCGTACGGCCGGGCCTTCGCCGGCCCGCACCACCCGTACGGCCGGGCCGGGCGGCTCGACCAGGCGGCTGAACGGGATGCCGAGCGCCACCCCGAGCGACCAGAGTGTCTCCACGCTCGGGTTGCCGTTGCCGGCCTCCAGTTGGGAGAGCGTCGACTTGGCGATCCCGGCGCGGCGGGCCAGCTCGGTCAGGGAGAGGCCGGCGCGGTCCCGTTCGCGGCGCAGGGCGACCGCGATCGTGGCCAGCGGGGAGGCGTGCGAGGTCATGTTCGCTCCATCGGTCACTTCGTTCGGTTTGACGAACAGCAGGTGCCGGGTCCATTATCCGATAGTGCGTACGGTGAAGCGAACAGCCGGTCCGGCCGGCCGAACACCCGGCTCCGCTGTGCGGTCGGGGACCGGCGGGTCGGCGATGCGCCGCGACGTCGCCGCGATCGCCGCCGCCATGCTCGCCGTCGGCGCCTCGTTCGGCGCGATCGCCGTCGGCGCCGGCATCCCGGTCTGGGCCGTCGTCGCCCTGTCGTCGATCGTCTACGCCGGTGGCGCCCAGTTCATGGCCGTCGGGCTGATCGCCGCCGGCAGCCCGTTCGCCGCCGTCTTCGCCGGCCTGCTGCTCAACGCCCGGCACCTGCCGTTCGGGCTGGCGATCGGCGACGTGTTCGGCGGGCGGTGGAGCCGCCGCGTGCTCGGCAGCCACCTGATGACCGACGAGGCGACCGCGTTCAGCCTCGCCCAGCCCGAGGGGGAGGCCCGCCGCCGGGCGTTCTGGTTCGCCGGCATCGTGCTCTACCTCGCCTGGAACGTCGGCACGATCGTCGGCGTACTGCTCGGTGGCGCCGCCGGTGACCCGGCGGCCCTGGGCCTCGACGCCGCGTTCCCGGCCGGCCTGATCGCCCTGATCCTGCCCGCGCTGCGGGACCGGGACACCCGCCGGGTGGCCCTGCTCGGCGCGCTGGTGGCCGTGGTCACCACCCCGCTGCTGCCCGCCGGGCTGCCGGTCCTGCTCGCCCTCACCGGCCTGACCGTGCTGTTCCTGCCCCGCCGCCGCGGGCATCCGCCGGTGCCGGCGGCCGATTCCGCTTTGGAGCCGGCGGCTAACCCCGCTCCCGAGCCGGCGGCTGGTCCCGCTCCCGAGCCGGCGGCTGGTCCCGTGCCCGGGGCCGTGCCGAGGACGGGGGGCAGGGTGGCCACCGACGGGCCCGTACCGGGTCGGGAGGAGTCGACGTGCTGATCGCGGTGATCGCGGCGCTGGCCGTGGGTACGTTCACGTTCCGCTTCGCCGGAGTGGCACTGCGCGACCGGCTCGACCTGCCCGACCGGGTACGTCAACTGCTGCCGATGGCCGCGGCGGCGCTGCTCGCCGCGCTGGCCGCCACCGCGGCGCTGACCGAGGCCGGTGCCGCCGCGGGTGTCGCCCGTCCGGCCGGGGTGCTGGTCGGGGCGGTGCTGGCGTGGCGCCGGGCGCCGTTCGTCGTGGTGGTCGTCGCCGCGGCCGCGACGGCGGCGGTCCTGCGCCTGTTCGGCGTGCCCTGACGAAATCGATCTGAGCGCGAGGAACCTTATCCGACGTGGATAAGGTTCCTCGCGCTCAGATCACGAACGTCGGTCGCCTCGTCGCGACGGCCCACCGGTGCCGGTGAGCACCCGGCGGACCGGACCTAGATCTTGGCGCCGAGTTGCACCTGCGGCACCGGCGTACGCATCCGGCGGAACGTGATCGCCCGCATGATGGCGTAGAGGTAGACCCCGCCCAATCGCTGCGTCGAGTCGGGGAACCGCTGCTGGACCAACTTCTTGATCTTTCGGCTGATCAGCACCGAGTCGATGACGACGCCGATCGCGAGCGTGGCCCAGAGCAGGTTGGAGACCAGCCGCACGATCGGCGGCATGGCGGCCGACGAGCCGATCAGCACGATCAGCGCGCCACCGAAGAACCAGGTGCCGACCGTACGCCGGGAGTCGACCACGTCGCGGGCCAGCCGCCGCTCGGGGCCGCGGTCGCGGGGCCCGCCCTCGCGGCGGAACTCCTCGGCGGCCTCGGCGCGAAGCTGGCGGCGCTTCGCGCGGGCCTCTTCCTTGGTCAGCGGCTTGGTGTCACCGGCGCCCCGGCGGCCCACGCTCGGCCGCTTCGGGGTTTCCTTGCCGAGTTCCTTCTTGCTGGGCGTGTAGCCCTTTGGACGTGCGGGAGCCGGCTCGGGCGTCTCCTCGACGACCGGCTCCTCGACGACGGCGGTTGACTTACGACGAAACAACGACGGCACCCCTAGAGGGTAACGAAGCCCCGACGGGCCGCCCACCGAGGCGGGGTCAGGGCCGTTCCACGTGGGCGCCGAGGGCGGCGAGCTTGGCCTCGAAGTCCTCGTAGCCACGGTTGATCAGGTCCACGCCGTACACCCGGGACGTGCCCTCGGCGGCCAGGGCCGCGATCAGGTGGCTGAACCCGGCGCGCAGGTCGGGGATGACCAGGTCGGCGGCGTGCAGCTTGCTCGGGCCGGCGATGACCGCGGAGTGGTTGAAGTTGCGCCGGCCGAAGCGGCACGGGGTGCCGCCGAGGCAGTCCCGGTAGACCTGGATCGTCGCGCCCATCTTGTTGAGCGCCTCGGTGTAGCCGAGCCGCTGCTCGTAGACGGTCTCGTGCACGATCGACAGGCCGCGGGCCTGGGTCAGCGCGACCACCAGCGGCTGCTGCCAGTCGGTCATGAAACCCGGGTGTACGTCGGTCTCCAGCGCGGTCGCCTTCAACTCGCCGCCCGGGTGCCAGAAGCGGATGCCGCCCTCCTGGCCGGGGTGCCCGGTCCGCGGCGCCCGCGGGTCGGTGATCTCGTACGCGCCGCCGACCGAGCGGAAGACGTTGAGGAACGTCATCATGTCGCCCTGCTCGGCGCCGAGGACCTCGACGTCGCCGCGGGTGGCCAGGGCCGCCGCCGCCCAGCTCGCCGCCTCGATCCGGTCCGGGATCGGCCGGTGCGTGTAGCCGCTGAGCCGGGGCACGCCCTGGATCTCGATCACCCGGTCGGTGTGCACCGTGATGATCGCGCCCATCTTCTGCAGGATGCAGATCAGGTCGACGATCTCCGGCTCGACGGCCGCGTTGCGCAGCTCGGTGACGCCCTCGGCCATCACCGCGGTCAGCAGCACCTGCTCGGTGGCGCCGACACTCGGGTACGGCAGCTCGAACTTGGTGCCGCGCAGGCCGTTCGGGGCGGTCAGGTGCAGCCCCTCCGGGGTCTTCTCGACGACCGCGCCGAACTCCCGCAGCGCCTGAAGGTGGAAGTCGATCGGCCGGGGACCGATGTGGCAGCCGCCCAGGTCGGGGATGAAGGCGTGGCCGAGCCGGTGCAGCAGCGGCCCGCAGAACAGGATCGGGATGCGGCTCGACCCGGCATGCACGTTGATCTCGTCGGTCGACGCCCGCTCGACGTTGGCCGGGTCGAAGACCAGTTCGCCGTCCTCGGCGCCGTCGGAGACCCGTACGCCGTGCAGTTCGAGCAGGCCCCGTACGACCTCGACGTCGCGGATGCGCGGTACGTCGAACAGGCGGCTGGGGGCGTCGCCGAGCAGTGCCGCGACCATCGCCTTGGAGACGAGGTTCTTGGCGCCACGGACCCGGATCTGACCCTGCAGGGGAGTGCCGCCGTGCACAGCCAGGACATCATTGGTCGCCAACGCAAAACCTCCAGCGCGTCGATGAAGCTATCGGGGTGGCCGGCCGGGGCGGGCCGGGCGGCGCATCGCGTCGTCGCCCAGGCGGGTCGTGAGCCGAACCTTCAGTGGAACCGGGCCGCGGACCGGACCGGTGTCGCTCCGGCAGCATAGCCCTCGGTGATGGGGGATAAGTTACCCATCTGGCTTCAGGTGGCACAAAAAGGGGACGCTTCTACCCAACTGTAAATTCTTGGTCACTTACCGTGATGCCCGGACGGTTACGGAAGCGCGAGCATCTGGTCGAGCGCGACCCGGGCGTGATGCGCGGTGTCGGCATCGACCGTGATCTGGTTGGGCACCCGCCCGGCGACCAGTTCCTCCAGCGCCCAGACCAGGTGCGGCAGGTCGATGCGGTTCATGGTCGAGCAGTAGCAGACCGCCTTGTCGAGGAACATGATCTGCTTGTCCGGGTTGGCGAGCGCGAGCCGGCGTACGAGGTTGAGTTCGGTGCCCACCGCCCACGCCGAACCGGCCGGCGCGGCCTCGATCGTCCTGATGATGTATTCGGTCGAGCCGACCTGGTCGGCGGCGTTGACCACCTCGTGCCGGCACTCCGGGTGCACCAGCACGTTGACCCCGGGCACCCGCTCGCGCACCTCGTTGACGCTGTCGAGGGTGAACCGCCCGTGCACCGAGCAGTGCCCGCGCCACAGGATCATCCGGGCGTCGCGGAGCTGCTGGGCGGTCAGGCCGCCGTTGGGCTTGTGCGGGTCGTAGAGCACGCAGTCGTCGAGGGAGAAACCCATCTCCAGCACGGCCGTGTTGCGGCCCAGGTGCTGGTCGGGCAGGAAGAGAACCTTCTCACCCTGCTCGTACGCCCAGGTCAGCGCCCGCTTGGCGTTGGAGGAGGTGCAGACCACACCGCCGTTGCGGCCGACGAAGCCCTTGATGTCCGCCGACGAGTTCATGTAGGTCACCGGCACCGTCGACGCCGCCACACCCGCGTCGGCCAGCACCTCCCAGGCCGCCTCGACCTGGCCGAGCACGGCCATGTCGGCCATCGAACAGCCGGCCGCCAGATCCGGCAGCACCACCTTCTGCGCGGCGGCGGTCAGGATGTCGGCGCTCTCGGCCATGAAGTGCACACCGCAGAACACGATGAATTCGGCGTCGGGGCGGGCCGCCGCCTCCCGGGCCAGCTTGAACGAGTCGCCCGTCACGTCGGCGAACTGGATCACCTCGTCGCGCTGGTAGTGGTGCCCCAGCACGAAGACCCTGCTGCCCAGCGCCGCCTTCGCCGCGGTCGCCCGGGCCACCAGGTCGGGGTCGCTCGGTGCGGGCAGGTCGCCCGGACACTCCACGCCGCGCTCGGTGGACGGGTCGGATCCCCGCCCCAGCAGCAGCAGTGCGGTGGCGGTGTTGGACGGCTCTACCCAGGTCGCAGTCACGCGTCCAATGCTCCCACAATGGCGCCCACTGTCACCTCGAGCCGGTGTGGCCTGCCACACTGCCGAACTATGCGGATCCTCATCTGTCCGGACAAGTTCGCCGGCACGCTGTCGGCCCCCGAGGTGGCCGCCGCAGTGGAGCGGGGCTGGCATTCCGTCGTACCGGCCGACGAGACCGTCGCCCGGCCGCTCGCCGACGGCGGACCCGGCTTCGTCGAGGTGCTGGCCGGCGCGACCGGCGGCCGGCGGATCCCGGTACGCACCGTCGACCCCCTCGGCCGGCCGGCCGAGGGCGAGGTCCTGGTCGTCGGCGACACCGCCTACGTCGAGAGCGCCCAGGCGTGCGGCCTGCACCTGCTGTCGACCGCCGAGCGGGACCCGAAGACCACCACCTCGTACGGCCTCGGCCTGCTCGTCGCCGCCGCGGTCGAGACCGGCGTCCGGCGGATCGTCCTCGGGCTGGGCGGCTCGGCGACCAACGACTGCGGCGGCGGCATGCTCGCCGCGCTGGGCGCCGCCCCGGTCGACGCCGCCGGCCTCGCCCTGCCGTACGGCGGTGCCGCCCTCGCCGCCGCCGAGGGGCTCGGCGGTACCCCCCGGCTGCGCGGCGTCGAACTGGTCGCCGCCACCGACGTGGACAGCCCGCTGACCGGCCTGCACGGCGCGTCGAACGTCTTCGGACCGCAGAAGGGCGCCACCCGCGAGGACGTACTGCTCCTCGACGCCGCGCTGGAGCGGTTCGCCGACGTGCTCGCCCACGCCCTGCCCGACTGCCCGCCGGGCCTGACCGCACTGCCCGGCGCGGGGGCCGCCGGCGGGCTGGGCGCGGCCGTGCTCGCCCTCGGCGGCCGCTGCGAATCCGGCATCGCGCTGGTCACCCGCGTGATCGGGCTGGACGAGGCGCTCGACGCGGCCGACCTGGTGATCACCGGGGAGGGCTCGTTCGACCACCAGTCGCTGCGCGGCAAGGTGGTGGCCGGGGTGGCCGGCAGCGCCCGCGACCGGGGCATCCCGTGCGTGGTGGTGGCCGGCCGGGTCAGCACCGGGCGGCGGGAGGCGGCGGTGGCCGGGATCACCGAGACGTACAGCCTGGTCGACCACTTCGGGGGCGAGGAACGCGGCGGCGTCGAGGCGGCGATGACCCGCCCGGCGGACGGGCTGCGGGAGATCGCCGCCGACCTGGCCCGCCAGTGGAGCCGGTGACGCGACTCTCAGCGACGTAACATGGGTAGGTAGTCCCGACTGGGAATCCTCGCGATTGGGAATTCTCGCGATTGGGAATCATCGGCCGGCCGGTTAGCGTTGGCCAGGTCAGTACGAACATCCAGCACGGAACATCCGCGGAACGATCACCGCCATCGGCGCAGGGAGACCTTCATCGTGACCACTTCAGCGAACACCGAGTCGACCGAGGCCACGGCCCCGACCACGATTCTGCTCACCGACGTCGCGGCGCAGAAGGTCAAGGCCCTGATCGAGCAGGAAGGCCGGGACGACCTGCGGCTGCGGGTGGCGGTGCAGCCCGGCGGCTGCTCCGGCCTGCGCTACCAGCTCTTCTTCGACGAGCGGTCGCTCGACGGCGACATCGTCACCGAGTTCGACGGCGTCGAGGTCGTCGTCGACCGGATGAGCGCCCCCTACCTGGCCGGCGCCAGCATCGACTTCGCCGACCGGATCGACGCGCAGGGCTTCACCATCGACAACCCCAACGCGCAGAACTCCTGCGCCTGCGGCGACTCGTTCCACTGAGCCGTACGACGCCGACGGGGGCCACGGATCCGTGGCCCCCGTCGGCGTTTCCGGACCCGTTTTCCGGCTGACGGGTGGGGGCACCGGGTGGCGTCCGGCGGGTCGCGGGATGGCGCCGGGTGCGGGCCGCCCGGCGGGTGAACGACGGGTGGCGGGCGATCGACCGACCGGCGGACGGCCGGTAGGCTGATCGGGCGCACCGCCCCCCGTAGCCGACCCAGAGGGCCGCCATGAAGATCGCCGTTTCCGGCTCGATCGCCACCGACCACCTGATGCATTTCCCCGGCAGATTCGCCGACCAGCTCATCGCCGACCAGTTGCACAAGGTGTCGCTGTCGTTCCTCGTCGACGAGCTGGTCGTCCGCCGGGGCGGCGTCGCGGCCAACATCGCGTTCGGGATGGCCCAGCTCGGCCTGCGCCCGGTGCTGCTCGGCGCGGTCGGCGCCGACTTCGCCGACTACCGGTCCTGGCTCGAGCGGCACGGCGTCGACTGCGAGGCGGTGCACGTCAGCGAGGTGGCCCACACCGCGCGTTTCGTCTGCACCACCGACCTCGACATGTGCCAGATCGCGTCGTTCTACGCCGGCGCGATGAGCGAGGCCCGCAACGTCGAGATCGCCCCGGTCGCCGCCCGGGTCGACGGTCTCGACCTGGTCCTGGTCAGCGCCAACGACCCGGCCGCGATGCTCCGGCACTCCGAGGAGTGCCGCGACCGTGGCTACGCCTTCGCGGCCGACCCGTCGCAGCAGCTCGCCCGCATGGACGGCGCCGACGTGATCAAGCTCATCGAGGGCGCCGACTTCCTGCTCACCAACGACTACGAGAAGTCGCTGCTGGAATCCAAGACCGGCCTGACCGCCGACCAGGTCCTCGACCGCGTCAAGATCCGCGTCACCACCCTCGGCAAGGACGGGGCGGAGATCACCGGTCGCGACATCGAGCGCATCCACGTACCGATCGCCCGCGACGTCCAGGCCCAGGACCCGACCGGTGTCGGCGACGGCTTCCGGGCCGGTTTCTTCGCCGGCCTGTCCTGGGGCCTCAGCCTCGAACGGTCCGCCCAGGTCGGGTCGCTGCTGGCCGCCCTGGTGCTGGAGACCGTCGGCACCCAGGAATACGAGGTACGCCCCGACGTCTTCGTCAAGCGCCTCGGCGAGTCGTACGGCGACCACGTCGCCGAGGACGTACGCCCGCACCTGGGCGCGTGACCGGGGCGCCCGCTGCCCGGGGCGTGGCGGTGACGGCGTGACCACCCGATCCGGTGCGCCGCCCCGCCCGCTGCTCGTGGTCTTCGCCGGGCTGCCCGGCGTCGGCAAGAGCACCCTGGCGAGACAGGTCGGGTCGGCGCTGCGGGTGCCCGTGCTCGCCGTCGACCCGGTCGACCGTGAGCTGGGCCGGCACGAGGTGACCGAACCCCGCCCCGGCCACGCCGCGTACGGCATCGTCGCCGCCCAGGCCGAGACACAGCTCGGCATGGGTGTGCCGGTGGTCGTCGACGCGGTCAACCCGGTCGCCGCGACCCGCCGGCTGTGGCAGGAGATCGCCGATCGCACCGGCGTGCCGCTGCGGGTGGTCGAGGTGTGGTGCGGCGACGAGACGGAGCACCGGCGCCGGGTCGAGAGTCGGCTGGCCGAGGAGGGCGGTGCCGGGACGCCGGACTGGGCGCAGGTGGTCGGCCGGCGGGCCGAATACGAGCCGTACGTCGGCCCGCGCCTGATCGTCGACACCGCCGTCCCCGGCGACCCGCTGCCCGGCCTGCTGGCATACCTGCGCTGAGTCCCCGCCCCCGCCCCCGCCCCCGCCCCGCACCGCACCGCCCGCCCGATCGTCATGATCGTCTGCGGTTCAGGCGTTCAACACGCCGTGCACGGAGTGCCGGAACAGCAGACGATCGAGGCCGGCGCGGGGCGGTGCGTTGATCAAGGACTTGTTGCGCGACAAGTTGGACAAAACGGCCACGACTAGTCCTTGATCAGCCCTCGGGGGCGCCGGGGCGCGCCGGCCCTCGGGGCGCGTCGGCCCTCGGGTGCGCCGAGCCCGGGCCCTGGCGCCCGGTCGGTCAGGTCGTGCGGCGGACGTCGTACGCCGGGGTGTCCCCGACGGTGGTCGGGCCGACGAACTCCTGGCTCCGCATCCGGCACCAGGCCGGGATGTCGTTGCCGGCCGCCGGGTCGTCGGCCAGCACCCGCAGCACCGTGCCCACCGGCACCTCCGGCAGCCGCCGGGCCAGCCTGATCACCGGCAGCGGGCACCGCTGCCCCCGGCAGTCGAGCACCTCCACCGCCTCCACCCCCACCTCCCCGTCCGACACCGTCTCTCCAAGATCCCCGCGATCAGGGCCGAATCCCAAGATCCCCGTGATCAGGGGCCAGGGAGCCCGACTCACCGACGACACGCTCGACGTACTCCCTGATCACGCGGATCATGGGTCAGAGGTCGGTTACGCCGGCCTCGGCGCGCAGGGCGGCCACCACCTCGGGGAGTTCGGCGAGGAAGCGGGTCACCTCGGCCTCCGTCGTGCCGCGGTGCAGCGAGACGCGTACGTTGCCATGCGACAGCACCCCCATCGCCTCCAGCACGTGCGACGGGCGCAGCGTCGACGACGTACAGGACGAGCCCGACGAGACGGCGAAACCGCGCCGGTCCAGGGCGTGCAGCAGCGCCTCGCCGTCGACGTACAGGCACGAGAACGTCACCAGGTGCGGCAGCCGGTCCACCGGGTCGCCGACCACCTCGACGTCCGGCACCGTCGCCGCCACCGTCGACCGGATCCGGTCGACCAGCGCCGCCAGCCGCGCCGCCTCCGCCGTCGCCTCGGCCGCCACCGCCCGCAGCGCCGCCGCCGCGGCGACCACCGCCGGCAGGTTCACCACCCCGGGCGTACGCCCCGACTCCCGCTCGTCCTCCGGATAGGGCGACTCCCACCGGGTGCCCTTGCGTACCACCAGCACGCCGACACCGGGCGGCCCACCCCACTTGTGGGCGCTGGCCGTCAGCACCGACCAGCCGTCCGGCAGTGGCACCCGGCCGACCGACTGGGCCGCGTCGACGTACAGCGGCACCCCGGCGTCGGCGCAGGCCCGCGCGGCCGCCGCCACCGGCTGGACGGTGCCGACCTCGTGGCTGGCGCTGATCAACGCGGCCAGTGCCACCCCGGGCCCGGCCACCGCCGCCGACCAGGCGTCGAGATCGAGCCGGCCGAGCCGGTCCACCGGCACCGGGACGGCCGAACCGCCGGCCGCGACGTGCCGCCCCGCGGCGTGCAGCACCGCCGAGTGCTCGACCGCCGAGTGCACCAGCACCGTCCCGCTCCGGCGGCGCCCGGCCAGCCCGCCCAGCACCGCGGCATGCGCCGCGGTCGTACCGCTGGCGGTGAACGACAGTTCGTCAGGGCGTACCCCGAGGGTTTCGGCGGTCGCGGCCCGGGCCGCGTCGAGCAACTGGCGGGCCCGGCGGGCCTGCGTGTAGAGCCGGGCCGGATCGGCCCAGCCGTCCGCCAGGGCTGCCAGCAACGCCTCGCGGGCCACCGGGTGCGGCGGTGCCGCCGTCGCCGCGTCGAGGTAAACGCCTGTCACGCCCACCCGTAGGACGGTAGTCCCCCTCGTGGTCAGGTCCGCCATTCGCCCACCCCAAGGCCGTCCGGCCGGGCATGGTCGAGTAATCTGCGACCGTCGGTGACGCCCTTGCCGTCGGTGCTGACGAACCAACACCCACCGCGGCGCTCCCAGGGAGGCAGGACAAGGTGCTCGCAAGGCGCTCGGAATCAGGACCCACGGCCGCCAGGCGCAGTTCGCGCAGCCGCGTTGGACGGCTGGCCGGGCTCGGTGCCGGTGGTGCGGTGTCGCTGATCACGCTCACCGGCTGTGACGTCGGTGCCGCGTTCGGCGGGTTCGGGTGGCCGCAGGGCGGCATCACCCCCGAGGCCAACCGGATGTACGACCTGTGGATCGGCTCCACCATCGCGGCCCTGGCCGTCGGCTTCTTCACCTGGGGCCTGATCTTCTGGTGCATCATCCGCTACCGCAAGCGTGGCGACGAGTTGCCCGTCCAGACCCGGTTCAACATGCCGATGGAGTTCCTCTACACCATCGCGCCGATCCTGATCGTCGCCGTGCTCTTCTACTACACGGCGATCGTGCAGACCGACGTCGACAAGACCTCCCGCAACCCCGACATCACCGTCGAGGTCGTGGCGTTCAAGTGGAACTGGCAGTTCAACTACCGGGACGGCGTCGGCCCCGACGCCAACACGACCGCGTCGGTGCTCGGGTCGGACGACATCATCCCGGTCCTGGTCCTGCCCACCGGGCGGTCCGTCCGCTTCGAGGAGACCAGCAAGGACGTCATCCACTCCTTCTGGGTGCCGGAGATGCTCTTCAAGCGCGACGTCTTCCCGGGCAACGTCCGCAACGCCTTCCAGGTCACCAGCATCGACTCCGAGGGAGCCTTCGTCGGCCGCTGCGCCGAGCTGTGCGGCACCTACCACTCGATGATGAACTTCGAGCTGCGGGTCGTCTCGCCGGAGCGGTACGACCAGTACCTCGCCGCGCTGCAGGGCGGCAGCACGCCGCAGCAGGCGCTCACCGCGATCGGTGAGGAGCCGTTCGCGGTCACGACGGTGCCGTTCGACACCAAGCGCACCGCGCAGAATTTCGGCAACGACGGCGCCAGCGGCGCGGGAAGCTGAGGACCGGGGCATGAAGACCGAGTGGCGCCTATTCCTCATCATCGCCGGGTTCCTTCTCTTCGCGACCTTCGTCTACGGCTTCTGGACCGAGGGGCAGCTCGGCCACGTCGAGTGGATCGGTACGGTGGCCCTGGGCCTGTCGTTCCTGCTCTGCACGATGTGCGGCGGCTTCTTCTGGTTCGTGTCGCGGCGCATCGACCTGCGGCCGGAGGACCGGCCGGACGCCGAGATCAGCGACGGTGCCGGTGAGATCGGCTTCTTCAGCCCCGGCAGCTACTGGCCCTTCGGCATCGCCCTGGCGGCCACTGTCGCCGGTCTCGGCCTGGTGTTCTGGCAGCTCTGGCTGGTGGCCGTCGGCATGGTCGCGGTCATCCTGACCGCGTGCGGCCTGCTGTTCGAGTACTACACCGGCACCCGGCGCACCGCCGAGCACTGAGTAGCGGAATCTGTTCGTGACCCACGGGTCGGTGCGGCTCCCTCGTCGGGAGCCGTGCCGGCCCGTTGTCGTTCGAGCGCCCCGTACCGGCGGTTGGAAACGCGCCCGCACCGGCTGTTGGAGAATTGTCCCCGCCGGGTGAACCGAACGTCGCGGTCGATGCGATGAAGGGGTGTGGAACCACTGTCGGGTGCAGCACCAAGCGACGCGCAACTGCTGAGCTTGATCGCCGCCAACGACCGGGCGGCGTTCGAGCTGTTCTACCAGCGTTACGCCGCCTGGTTGGCGCTGCGGCTGCGCTACCGGTGTTCGGACCCGTCGCTCGTCGATGACGTGGTGCAGGAGACGTTCCTTGCCGTCTGGCGTGGCAAGGCGCGATACGGCGAGCAGCCGGGCGGCGACGTCGCCGGCTGGTTGTGGCGGATCGGGTCCCGCCGACTGATCGACTCGTTGCGTGGGGACAGCCGCCGGGAACGGCTGGGCCGGCTGCTGGCCCGCTATCGGATGCGCGAGGCGCCCTCCGCGGAGGAACAGGTGTTGCTCGGCATCGAGCACGGTGACGTCGCCGGAGCGCTCGACCGGCTTTCGCCCGAACTGCGGGCCGTCCTGCAGGCCACCGTCCTCGACGGCCTGACGACCGCGGAGGCGGCGGTACTGCTCGGGATCCCGTCGGGGACCGTGAAGACGAGGGCCTTGCGAGCCCGCCGGCAACTGCGCCAGGAGCTGGCGTGAACCGCTGGAGGAAGCCATGAGTGCCGAATGGCACGTGCCGGACGGGGACCTGCGGCGGTACGCCGGCGGGGAGTCGACGCCGCCGATGCTCTGGTCGACCGAGGCGCACCTCGCGGCATGTGCCGACTGTCGCGCCAGGCTGACGGCGGTGACGGACCCGGAGATTCTGGAACTCGGCTGGGCCCGGCTGGACGCCGAACTCGACGCACCGGTTCCCGGGCCGATCGAACGGCTTCTCCTCCGTTGCGGGGTGGCCGATCACACGGCCCGGCTGTTGGTCGCGACCCCGGTGCTGCGGATCTCCTGGCTGATCGCGGTCGCCTCGACCCTGGCGCTCACCATCGCCCTGGCCAACCTGGTGCAGCCCGTGGTCTTCCTGGCCGTCGCCCCGCTGTTGCCGCTGGCCGGCGTGGCCGCGTCGTACGGGCGGGGCGTCGATCCGACGTACGAGGTCGCCATCGTCGCGCCGCTGCACACCTTCCGGCTGCTGCTGCTGCGTACCGCCGCGGTGTTGACCACCACGACGGTGCTGAGCGTGATCGCCAGTATCGGGCTTCCGGAAGAGGGCCTTCGGGCGTTGGGCTGGTTTCTGCCTGCGTTGGCGCTGACCCTGCTCAGCCTCGCACTGACTCCCGCGTTCGGACCCGTCGGCGCGGCGGTGGTCGTCGGCCTGGCCTGGGCGATGCTGGTGATCGGCCTGGGAGCCGGGAGCTTCCTCCTCGGCCCAGGCGGCCAGTCGATGGTCGCCGTCGCCGCGCTGCTGGCGGCAACCATGCTCGTACGGCTCAGGCCGGCGTTCGACCTGCCGCGCGACGGTGGGCGCTCGTCGCGCCTGGTCCTGTGGAGGAGACGGTGAGCACCTCGGTCGGCGGTTACTCGGTCAGCGCCTCCGGGCTGACCCTGCGGTATGGTCCTGTCACCGCGTTGGCGGGGGTGTCGCTCGGCCTGCGTCGCGGGGTCACCGGGTTGCTTGGACCCAATGGCGCGGGCAAGACCACGCTGCTACGGACGCTGGCCACCGGGCTCGTACCGGACTCCGGTGACCTGACCGTGCTGGGCCACGATCCACGGACCGCCTCCGGTCGGCTCGCCATCCGGCGCCGGGTCGGCTACCTTCCGCAGAACTCCGGACTCCACCCGAACTTCACGGTGTTCGAGTTCGTCGACTACGTGGCGATCCTCAAGGAGTTCGACGATCGCCGGCGGCGGCACGCGGAGGTGCGCAGGGTCCTGGCCACCGTGGGGCTCGACGACCAGCGCGGAAAGAAGATCAAATCGCTGTCCGGGGGGACCCGCCAGCGGGTGGCGGTGGCGATGGCCTTGGTCGGGGATCCGGATCTGCTGATTCTGGACGAACCGACCGTGGGTCTCGACCCGGAGCAGCGGCTGCGGTTCCGTGAGCTGATCGCCGAACTGGGTGAGGGCAGGGCCGTCCTGGTCTCGACCCACCAGATCGAGGACGTACTGATGCTCTGCCAGCACGTCCTCGTGCTCGAGCGTGGTCAGGTCAGGTTCGAGGGACGACCGGCGGAGTTGGCGGCGGTTGCCGCCGGCCGAGTCTGGACGAGCACCAGCCGGACCGCTGGCGCGTTGGCGTCGTGGCGTACCGCGACTGGTCGCTACCGGCACATCGGTGATCCGCCGGCCGACGCGGAACTTGCCGAGCCGAGCGTCGAAGACGGCTACCTTCTGCTCGTCGAGCAGATGTCGAATGGTCGGGCGGAACGATGACGGGCAACTCGGTGCCGTCTCGGGACCGGGTGGCCGAGAAACTGGTCGCGCGACGCGGGCGCAGCATGCTGGCGCTAGGCCGGCTGGAGGCACGGTTGGCCGTACGTCATCCGGTCACGATCGTCGCGGTCCTGTCGTTCGTCGGCCTCTGCGTGTATGCGCTGCTGATCGGGGGCGCGAACAGCTATCCGGTGCTTCAGGACGAGGACAGATGGATCCAGTACCCCGTCATGGTCCTGCTGGGTGGCGCTGCCCTGGTCGTCGGCAACCTGGCCGTGCTGCGTGGGCACCGGCACGGGACGACCGCCGCGCAGGGCGTGCTGGTCCTGCCGGTGCCCTGGCGCGTCGGTGCCCACCTGCTGGCCGTGCTGCTGTTCGGCGGCCTCGCCACCGTGCTGGTGCTGATCTGGGCGGTCGTGATGTCCGCGGCTCCGGGTGCGGCCGGTCGGATGAACCCCTACGAGTTGATGTCCGGGCCGATGGTGGTCGTCCTTCTCGGTGCACTCGGCGTTCTCCTCGGTCAACTGTTCCGGTCGCTGTTCGTGGCTCCGCTCACGCTGCTCGGTCTCGCCGTCGCCACGGGCGCGTACAGTTCTCCCGATGCCCCGGGCAACCCCTGGCTGGGCTGGTTTCTGCCCGTTGCCGCGCAGCGGGACCCGATGCCGCTGCCGACCCATCTGCTCGCCCGTCCGGCCGCCTGGCATCTGGGTTATCTGGCCGGTGTGCTGGTGCTGGTGATCGTCGCGGCCCTGTTCCGGGCGGGGGGCCGAAGGGTCGGCGCGGCGGCCGTCGTGGGTCTGCTGCTGGCGGTGGGCGGGGGAGTAGGGCAGGTCACCGCCCCGGGGGACGAGGTTGTGGCCGATCGGATCCTGGCGAGTCGGGACCCGGCCCGCCAGCAGACCTGTGTCGCCGTCGACCAGGTCAGGTACTGCGTGTTCCCCGACTTCGTCGCCTGGGTCGATGGATGGGACGCGGTGCTCCGGGCGGTATTGCTCCGGGTGCCGCCGGCCGAGGCGCGCCGGCCGATGGCCGTTCGGCAACGGGTCTGGGCGCACGGCTATCTGCACGGCGGCAGCGTCGTCACGCCGCGGCAACAGCAGCTCCGGGCCGCCACCTGGCGGGCCGGTGACCTCGCGGCGGGAACTCCGAACACGGTCACCGTCGGGACCCGGTGGGGGGAGGGGGAGTACGAGCTCGGCCTCGCCGCGCTTGTCGCGTACGAGGTTCTCGCCCGTGAGGGGGCAGGGGTGTTCGGCACGCTCTGTGGTGCCCGGGCGGTCCTGGTCGGTTGGCTGGCCGGCCAGGCGTCTCCGGGGGCGGCGACCGCCCTACGCGAGATGCAGGCCCGCAACGTCGAAGGCGCCCATCTCGGCGAACCCAGCTTCGGGTCCGGCGTCACCCTGCCGGCCCAGGAACTCGCGCTCGTGGTCTCCCTTCTGGACCGGCCGGTCGAGGTCGTCGCGGCGGCGGTCCTGCGATCCTGGGCCGAGTTGAGCAGGATCGACACCGTGACCGGGCGGGCCGGCGAGATCCTGGGAGTTCCGGTGCCGTCGGCGCCAGCGGATGCCGGGTGCCTCGCATGACAGTCGGCGAGCCGGTCGTGGTCGCAGCGGGAGGACCCTCGGTGCCGGCACCGGGTTGATATCGGGCCTACCGATTTGGTTGGTTGTCGGAGAGGAGTGCGGCAGCGGGATGTAATTGATCTACGACGATTTCGTCCGTTCATTTCACGGTTGTAATCGGATGTTTCCTCCGTTAGTCTGGACCAGTTCGTGGCCCAGTTGCACGGGGGTGACAGTGGCTGCTCCGAGGAACGCGCGTGCTCCGCCGTCCCGATCGGGAAGAATTATCGAGGTCCTCATCTGCGGGTCCGTGCGTCGTTGCCGGATCGCCTGTTAGTCGACCGGATGAGATCCGCTTTCGCGATCGGTCGTATCGGGTGGAGCGGCGAATCGTGGTGTGTTCGCCTCGGTTCTGGCGTGACGGAAAGATTGTGGCACGCCCCGGCTGATTCAACTTTGATGAATGGAGTATTTCGTGAAACGTATTCTGGTCACCGCGGCGTTGGGGCTCCTCGCCGCTGGCGGATTCACGCTCGCCGCACTGCCGGCGCAGGCCGGCAGTGTCTCCTGCGACAGCAGCGGCTTCAGCGGCTCCAACGGCGGTCGGGCCTGGGCCAACGGCTGTGACCACAGTGGCGACCACGGGGTCAGGCTGTGGGGCGACTGCGAGTTGTCGCCTTCCACTGTCTACTCGCCGTGGCAGTACGGAAGCTTCACGAACTACAACTTCCAGACGTCGACCTGCACGTTCGGCGTGAACGCCTCCGGGTTCCAGCACTAGTCGTCAGCCGATGTAGGAGCTGATCGACCGAGAGAGATCGGGATGGGTTGCCGGGCTGAGAGAAGCAGCCCGGCAACCACTCGGACGATTATCCTCTCGCTGGGCCTGGATTGCCAGGAGAGGACAAGAGAATGCTCGTGTTGGAAAACGTGACGAGGCAGTACCGGGCCGGAGAGGTGCGGGTCGCGGCGGTCCGTGGGGTCAGCCTCGCGACGACGCCGGGAACGATGACCGCGGTGATGGGGCCGAGCGGGTGCGGCAAATCGACCCTGCTGACCATTGCCGGTGGTCTCCAGCCGGCGGATTCCGGTACGGTCACCGTGGCCGGCGTCCGAATCGACCAACTCTCCGAGAATGATCTTTACCGACACCGTCGGCGGCATATCGGGTACGTCTTCCAGGACTACAATCTCGTACAGATCCTGACCGTTCTGGAAAATGTCATGCTGCCCGCCGAGTTGGATGGCTTACCGCGTCGAAAGATGCGCGACCGGGCGCTTGGCGCTCTGGCGATGGTAGGGATGGCCGACTACTCGGACAGATACCCCGACACTCTTTCCGGCGGCCAGCAGCAGCGGGTTGCACTGGCCCGCGCCATCTGTGGCGACCGGCGGCTCATCCTGGCCGACGAGCCCACCGGAGCGCTGGATTCCGATAACGCGGCACAGGTGCTCGATGCGCTGCGGACGCTGGTCCGCGCCGGCGCCACCTGCGTCGTGGTGACGCACGACGGCTCGGTCGCGGCCCAGGCCGACCGGGTCCTGCACATGCGGGACGGGTTGCTCGACGGCGACCTCGTCGAGCCCTCCGGCGCGCGCCGGGCCGACGCGTGAGCGCCCGGCGGGTCGCGCTGCGGCTGGCGGTACGTGGGATGCGGCGCGACCGCCGCCGCACGTTCATCCTGTTGGCCGCCCTGGTGGTTCCGCTGGCGGTGGCCGCGGCCCTCTCCACGGTCCGGGCCACCAGCATCCTCTCGCCGGAAACCCGTGTGGAAGCCCTGATCGGGCAGTCGCAGAGCGTGGTCAACAACGGAGCGTTCGTTCGTGAACAGGGCGTCGAGCGTGCCCTGGCCACGGGGTCGGCGGAGCTGTCGAGGGCGGCGGGGCACTCGGTCGAGTCGTACGTCGAGGTCAACGGCTACCTTCCGGCGGCCGCGAACGGAAGGCAGGTGGACTCTTTCGGGTACGGGGTGGACCTCGACGCGGCGATCCACCGGGGGCGCTTCCATCTGCTGGACGGGCGAACGCCGCGCGGCGACCGGGAGGTCGCCCTGTCGCAGAGCGTGGCCGAACGGCTCGGGGTCGGCATCGGCGACGAGGTCGGCCTGGGCCCGGACGCCGCGCCGGCGACGGTGACCGGAGTCGTCGCGATCGTCACCGACACGCTGCGCAAGTTCGTCGTCACCACTCCGCTGGCCGCCGTCCGGAACACCCCCGGAGCCGCCAGCGCCGGCGGGCAGCAGGAACTGCTGCCAGGCCGGAACAGCACGGTACTGACGTGGCACGTGCCGGTACGGCTCGATTCCGAGGCACTGCGCGCGCGGGGGTGGAGCGTCAGCGACCGTCAGCGGGCGTTCCTGCTTTCCGACAACGAGTCGATGGTTCCCGGCGACCAGGTCAACGCATGGATCCTGGGGATCACCGTCCTGGTCGTCGCCGAGATCGGTCTCGTGCTCGGCGCGGTCTACGCCATCGTGGTGCGCGGTAACCGCCGGGAACTCGGCCTGTTGGCGTCGGCCGGAGCCGGGCCCGGGGTGCGCCGCGCGGTCATCTCCTACCAGGGGCTGCTGGCCGGGGTGGCCGGCGTCGTCATCGCGATCATCCTCGGGATCGCGGCCGCGTTCCCGATCGCGCCCGTGGCCGCTGCCCGCAGCTTCGAGATCTGGGGACCGGTCCGCCCTGATCTGGGCGCGCTGGCCGTCCTCGCCGTACTCGGGATCGCCACTCCGGCCGTATCGGCGCTGGTGGCGGCCCGGGGGGTCGCACTGGACGTGGTGGCGGCCCTGCGCGATCAGCCGGAGCCGGTCCGGCGCAGCCGCCGGCGTGGCCTCCTGGTGATCGCCGGGGTGGCGCCGATGGGAATCTTCCTGCTCGCCAGCGGCGCGATCCTCAACACGCCGATGCTGGTCCTGGTTGGTGCCCTCAGCCTGGTCTGTGGCGTGGGCTACCTCCTGCGTGGGCTGCTGCCCGCGTTGGGGGAGCGGGCCGGAGGGCTGCCGCTGCTGCACCGGATCGGCCTGCGTGCCGCCGCCCGATCCGCACCCCGGGCCGCCGCCCTGGGTACGGTGATCGCCAGCTTGACGCTGCTGGCCGGACTGGTGCTCGGGGCGATGGGCGGGCTGACCGCCGAGGTGAACCGCACGTACATCGCCAACAGCCCGGATGGGACGGCCTTCATCTACACCACGAGGATGCCGTCGCCCGCGGCCGTGAACGCGATGACCGACGCCTTCGAGGTCGACCGGGTTGTCGGACTCGGCCTGGCCAGCCCGCCACCACCCAAGGACCTGGCCGACGACGGCAGCAACTTCACCTTCTGGGGAGACTTCCAGGCCCGGAACCCGGTCAGCGAGTGCATGTCGGCCGGCGGTTCGCTGTCGGACGGATCACCGCGGACACCGGAGCAGTGCGTCGCCGAAACCGGCTTTCCCACCCAGAGCACCCCGTTGATGGTGATCGCGCCCGACGACCTGTCCGTCCTGCTCGGTAGGGCCGCGACGCAGGCGGAGTTGGCCGCGCTGGCGCAGCACAAGGTCCTCGTCCTCGACCGGCGGTTGGCTCCGGACGGGACCGTCACCGTGGACGCGCCGAAGCCGGACGCGGCCCAGGGGCAGGGCGGCACCATCTCGGTCCGGCTGCCCGCGCTGGTGGTCCAGGAACGGACGACGTACCGCAATCTTCCGGCGGTCCTCGTGACGGAGGACGCACTCGACGGTATCGGCGCCGTCGTGCAGCCGAACTCGGCGTACTTCTACGTGCCGGCCTCGGCCGGCGCGATCAGCCCGGAGCAGGAGGACCGGGCGCGGGGTTCGCTGTCGTCGGACATCGGTACCGGATTCTTCAGCCTCGAGGTCGAGCGCGGACCGACCGCGGGCAAGGTCCTGCGCAGCACCACGGTGGCGAGCATCGCGCTGTTGGTCCTGGCCGCAGCGACCCTTGCGTTCGTGACCGTGTCGCTGGCGACGCAGGACATGCGGCCCGACCTGTCGGCGCTGGCCGCGGCCGGTGCCAACCGCCGCTTCCGGTCGCTGCTCAGCGCTTCACACGCCGGGCAGGTCACATTACTGGGAGTGTTCGTCGGAAGCCTCGGCGCCGTGGTCGCCATGCCGGCACTGCTCGCCGCGATGGACGTCGGATGGTCGTTCTGGCCCTGGCTCGGACTCTTCGCCTGCGGGCTCGGCGCCGTCGCTGCCGCCGGTCTGGCCGGCTGGTTCAGCGGTGCCGGCGTGAAGACGTTGCTCAGACGCGCGTACTGAACCCGTCGGTGTCGCGGGTCGGCCGGACCATACGCCCGGCCGACCCGCTGTCGCTTCGCGACCCGGCCGCCGGTGCGGTTCGCGTACCGAGGTACGGCATCCGGCGGCGGACCGGTGGGTCGGTCAATGCTGCGAGATGGACTCGACCAGGTCACCGACCGGCCGGTCGGGCAGCGCCCGGGCGACGTCCGCCACGGCGACGATGCCGATCAGCTCGTGCCCGTCGATGACCGGCAGCCGGCGTACCTGGTATTCGCTCATGGTCTCCAGGATCTCCTCGGCGTCGTCGTCCGCACCGATGGTCACCGGCTTGCCCTCGGCCAGTTCGCCAGCGGTGACGCCGCGCGGGTCGCGGCCGGCCGCAATGACCTTCACCACGATGTCGCGGTCGGTCAGCATCCCCTTGAGCTGGTTGTCCTCGCCGCAGATGGGCAGCGAGCCGACGTCCAGTTCCATCATCTGGCGGGCGGCGGTCTGCAGATCGTCCTTCGCCCCGATGCAGGTGACGCCCGGCGTCATGATGTCTCGTGCGCTTCGCATGGTCCGTACCTCCGTCGTTCCCGGTCCGCGTCGAGTACCCACCCCGGTGGGGCCGATTCCTCCGTCACGGCCGGCAGCCGGGCACCGTCTGTATCGGGATGAACCGTCGCAGTCAGGTCGACAACGGGCGGTACATTCCGCCGCATGATGAAACCCCTCACCCTCGACGACCTGGTCAACGATGCCGCCTTCTACTCCTGGGAACACCAGGAGCACCTGATCGACCTGACCGAACAACTCGGCGAGCACCGCTTCCAGGTCGATCTCAACGCCCGGCGGCTGGACCTCCTCGGCGCGGGTACGTTGAGCACCACGCTCGGCATGCTCGGGTCGACCTCCGAGCGGCTGGGCACCTGGCTGTGGGGGTGGGCCAACCCGTCCGGCTTCGCACCCGAGGTCACCGCCATGTCGCTGCGGGTGGCCGAGTTCGGCCGGCAGCACGGCATCCGGGAACTGACCGACGCCGAGATCCCGCTCACCCCGGACCTCGCCCCCCGGCTCACCGAGGCGGCGAAGGTGGTCACCCGGTGCTGGACCGGCTACTCGTTCGCGGCCGGGCCGGGCACCCGCGTGCACCTGCTGATCGACGGGCCGGAGTTGGCCCTTCCCGCGCCGAACCTGCCCCGGACGGTCCGGGTCATCGGCGAGGCGCTCACCAACGGCCTCGTACGCGACCACCGCCGGGCACTGCTGTCGTACGCGCACCTGCGCCGGCTGCGGACGAAGGCCGACGGCTCGACGGTACGGCTGCGGCTGCCCGAGGGCGTGCTGACGGTGACGTTCGACAGTCTCGGCCGGATCGGTGGGATGTCCGGCGAGATGGTGGGGCGCGGCACCGCCTGACGAGGCGGCCCCACCGGCCCGGAAACCGCCCCAGGGCCGCCGTGGCGGCCCGGAAACGAACGTGGCGCCCACCTCCAGGGTGGGCGCCACGTTTCGTCAGGTGACGGTGGTCAGCGCTTGCCGCTGATCTCCTTCTCCTCGGTGCGGGCCGAGACCGGAGGGTGCCCCGGCGAGACCGGCGCCTCGACCGGCTTCTCGATCGGCACGAAGAAGCCCTTGATGGCCGGGCCCAGCGCCCCGAGCCGGTTCATCTTCTTCGGTACGACCCAACCCGCGTACTCCAGTTCGCCGTGGCCGTGCTCGTCCGTCCCGCCGAGCGGCTGGTGCACCTCGACGAAGCGGCCGTCCGGCAGCCGGCGGATGATGCCGGTCTCCACGCCGTGTGCCAGCACCTCCCGGTCGTGCTGCTGGAGACCCAGGCAGATCCGGTACGTGATGTAGTAGGCGATCGGCGGCAGCAGGATCAGACCGATCCGGCCGGCCCAGGTCATCGCGTTGAGGCTGATGTGGAACTTGTCGGCGATGACGTCGTTGCCGCCGGACAGGGTCAGCACCAGGTAGAACGCGATGGCCATGGCGCCCAGGCCGGTCCGGTTCGGGACGTCCCGGGGCCGCTGGAGCAGGTTGTGGTGCCGGTTGTCCTTGTTGCGCCGCGCCTCGATGAACGGATAGAAGATCGGCAGCATGGTCAGGACCCCGGGCAGGGCCACCGTCGGCCAGAACAGCGGTGGGATGACGTACCCGTTGCCGATGGGGATGTGGATCTCCCAGCCCGGCATGAGTCGGGTCGAGCCGTCGAGGAACATGACGTACCAGTCGGGCTGGCTCGCCGCCGACACCACCGCGGCCTCGTACGGGCCGAAGAGCCAGACCGGGTTGATCTGGAACAGACCGCCCAACAGCGCGATCACGCCGAAGACGATCATGAAGAAGCCGCCCTGCTTGATCGCGTAGCGGGGGAACATCCGCTCGCCGACCACGTTGTCGTTCGTCCGGCCCGGCCCCGGCCACTGGGTGTGCTTCTGCTTGAAGACCAGGCCCAGGTGGGCGCTGATCAGCGCGAGCAGGAGACCAGGGATGAGCAGCACGTGGGCGATGAAGAAGCGGCCCATGATGACCTCGCCCGGGAACTCCCCGCCGAAGATCGACGAGGTGAGCCAGGAACCGACCACCGGGATCGACAGCATGATGCCGGAGGCGATCCGCAGACCGGTGCCGGACAGGCCGTCGTCGGGCAGCGAGTAGCCGGTGAAGCCGGCCAGGAAGCCGACCCAGAAGAGCAGGCTACCGATGATCCAGTTGAGCTCACGCGGCTTGCGGAACGCGCCGGTGAAGAACACCCGCAGCATATGCACCACGATCGACGCCATGAACAGCAGCGCCCCCCAGTGGTGCATCTGCCGCATGATCAGGCCACCACGCACGTCGAACGAGATGTCCAGCGTGGTCGCGTAGGCCGCGGTCATCGACTGGCCGCGCAGCGGGGCGAAACTGCCGTCGTAGACCACGTGCGACAGCGACGGGTCGTAGAAGAACGTCAGGAACACGCCGGTGAGCAGCACGACCACGAACGAGAAGAGCGCGATCTCACCGAGCAGGAACGACCAGTGGTCGGGGAAGACCTTGTTGAGCAGAGCCCGCAGTGGGGTCGCCACCTGGAGCCGGTCGTCGACCTCGCCTCCGGCCTTGCCGGGCAGCGCGGCTACGTCAATCTTCTTCCGGCGCTTCACGGCCGCTCCCAGAAGTCTGGCCCGACGGTCTCCTTGAAGTCGGACGTCGCCACGAAGAAGCCCTCCTCGTCGACCGAGATCGGCAGCTGGGGCAGTCTGCGGCTGGCGGGCCCGAAGATCGGCTGGGCGTTGTCGGTGATCAGGAACTGTGACTGGTGGCACGGGCACAGCAGGCGGTTGGTCTGCTGCTCGTACAGGCTGGCCGGGCAACCGGCGTGGGTGCAGATCTTCGAGTACGCGATGTAGTTGCCCCACATGTAGTCCGCCTTGTCCTCGCGCGCGTTGTTCTCCGCGGCGAGCTGGGCGTCGTCGGCCCGCAGGTGGATCAGCAGGGTGGGGGAGTCGGCGTGCTTGTTGGTCGCGCCACCGGGAATGCCGGGGAACACCGTGATCTGACCGCCGACGCTGACGTCCTCGGGCCGGATCGGGGTGCCGTCGGAGTGGGTGAGCCGGATCAGGTGGGTCGTGCCACCCTCCTCGACCGGCGCCCAACCCGTGGTGAACATCTGGTTGTTCGTGTGCGGGTTCTTGATCAGACCGCCGACCAACGGCGCCGCGGCGACGGCGGCGACCGGCGCCAGCCCGGCGAGCAGCGAGATGCCGAGCAGCGGCCGACGCTTCACACCCAGCTCGTCGACCATGTACGTCAACGTGCTACCGGTGATCTTGCGGTCGTCCGCCGGCGAGCCGCCGTCGTGCCGGCCCTGGATCGCGACCTCGTGCGGGATCAGCTTCTTGCCCCAGGTCAGGATGCCGAACCCGATGCCGAGCAGGGCGATGCCCAGGGTCAGCCCGAGCAGCGGCGTGTAGAACTTGTCGGCGCCGTTGCCGGCCTCGTGCTCCCACGGCCACCAGATGTAGACCGCCAGGAACGCGGTCGCGGCCAGGCCGGTGATCAGGAAGAACCCGGCGACGACCCGGACAAGGCGCCGCTCCGCCTTGGTGCCGGGCACCGGGAACGGCGGCTCGTAGTGCACGATCTCGATGTCGTCCCGCCGGGCACCCTCGCGCAGGACGTCCCAGTCGGTCAGGCGCGGATCGTGTACGTCGATCGGCTCCTGTTCGGCGCTGTGCGCCTTGGTCTCGGTGTGCGTGCTCACGACTTCCCCGCAATCCACAGACTGGCGAAGATCAGGGCGACCATGCCGACAAGGAAGACCGCCACGCCCTCGGTGACCGGGCCGTAGCGTCCGAGGTTGAAGAACCCGCCCGGGTCGCCGTCGGTCTTCAGCGACTCCTGGACGTACGCGATGATGTCGGCCTTCTGCTCCGGCGTGAGCTGGTTGTCGCCGAACACCGGCATGTTCTGCGGGCCGGTGAGCATCGCGGCGTAGATCTGCCGGTCGGTCGAATCGTTCAGCGACGGGGCGTACTTGCCGGACGAGAGGGCGCCGCCGCCGCCGCTGAAGGCGTGGCAGGACGAGCAGTTGACCCGGAAGAGGTGGCCGCCGTTGGCGACGTCACCGCCGGCCTTCAGGTCGCCGTCCGGGATCTGCGGCCCGCCGCCGAGTTCCTGGATGTACTGGCCGAGCTGGCGGATCTCCTCGTCGGTGAAGACCGGGGGCTTGCGCGGCGCCTGGGCCTCCTGCCGGGCCATCGGCATCCGGCCGGTGCCGACCTGGAACTCCACCGATGCCGCGCCGACGCCGATGAGGCTCGGGCCACGCCCGTCGACACCCTGCGCGTTGCGACCGTGGCAGGTCACGCAGCTCACGTCGAACAGCGCCCGGCCGTCCTCGGCGGCGCTGGTGAGCTGGGGGGTGTCCTCGGCGTTCAGGCCGGGCGCGAAGACGGTGTACGCGCCACCGGCCAGCAACAGCGCGGCGAGCAGGCGGAACGCGGCGCCCACACGCCGGCGGCCCCGGCTGCGGGGTGTCGACCGCCCGCGGCGGAGCCGCGCGAGCAGGCCGCGCTCGCGGTCGCCGCGCCGGTCGGCGGGGGTGTCAGAAGTCATGGCCTGTGTCCTTAACGGTTTCTCGACCTTGTCCTAGGGACGGGGCGGCAGCGCGGAATGTGACAGCGCGGTTCGCCAAGATCACTGAAGCCAGTAGATCATGGCGAAGAGGGCGATCCACACGACATCGACGAAGTGCCAGTAGTAGGACACCACGATCGCCGAGGTCGCCTGCGCCGGTGTGAACCGGCCCATGGTGGTGCGGATCATGAAGATGATGAAGGCCACCAGGCCGCCGGCCACGTGGAGACCGTGGAAGCCGGTGGTCAGGTAGAACATCGAGCCGTACCCGTCGGTGTTGATCTTGATGCCGTGGTGCACCAGCTCGCGGTACTCGTTGAGCTGTCCGAGAATGAAGATCAACCCCATGATGAAGGTGATCGTGAACCAGCGTCGCAACGCGTGCACGTCACCCCGCTCCGCCGCGAACACGCCGATCTGGCAGGTGATCGAGGACAGCACCAGGATCACCGTGAAGGTCGTCGCGTACGGGATGTTGAGCACCGGCGTGTGCTTCTCCCACATGCTGTAGTCCGCAGCGCGGATGGAGAAGTACATCGCGAACAGCGCCGCGAAGAACATGAGCTCGCTCGAGAGCCACACGATCGTCCCGACGCTGACCATGTTCGGGCGCGTCAGAGAGTGGATCCGGCTCTTGTCAATGGCTGGGGCCGCAGTCACGCGGTCATTATTGCCCCCGACCAGGTTCGCCGATCGCCGGGGTCACCAAACTGGGGTGAATCACGGGTCGGCTGACCTCGCCCGCTGCGGCTGGCCTAGCCTCGGCACCGTGCTCCAGGTCGATCCGATCACCACCGTAACCCCGGCCCAGCTCCTGGCGGTCGCGGCGCAGGGCGAGGCCCTGCCGCCGCCGTTCACCGTCGCCGCCCTCTTCACCCAGGCCCGGCTCGACAACTGGCTCGCCCTCGGCCTGGTCCTGGCCGCCGGGCTCTACCTCTACGGCGTGCACCGGCTGAAGCTGCGCGGCGACCGCTGGCCGGTCGCCCGTACCCTGCTGTTCCTCGGACCCGGCCTCGGCGGCATCGCCGCCGTGACGCTCAGCGGCCTGCACGCGTACGACACCACGCTGCTCTCGGTGCACATGGTGCAGCACATGGTGCTTTCCATGATCGCGCCGATCTTCCTCGCCCTCGGTGCCCCGGTGACGCTGGCGCTGCGCACCCTGGGGGCCGCCCCGCGCCGCCGGCTGCTCGCCGTCGTGCACAGCCGGTTCGCCCGGGTCGTGGCGCACCCGCTCTTCGCGTTCGGGCTCTTCGTCGTCAACCCGTTCGTGCTCTACTTCACCGGCCTCTACCGGCTCACCCTGGAGAACGCGTTCGCCCACGAGGTGGTCCACGTCCACTTCATCCTCACCGGCTGCCTGTTCTTCTGGCCGCTGATCGGGCTCGACCCGCTGCCCGGCCGCTGGCCCTACCCGGGGCGGGCCCTGCTCATGGTGCTGTCGGTGCCGTTCCACACCGTGCTCGGGCTCACGATCATGCAGAGCAGCACGCTGTTCGGCGGCGACTGGTACCCGTCGCTCCAGCTCGCCTGGGCCGACCCGTGGACCGACCAGAAGATCGCCGGCGGCATCCTGTGGGCCGGTGGCGAGTTCGTCAGCGTCACCATGCTCGCCGTACTCGTCGTGCAGTGGATGCGGCAGTCCGAGCGGGAGGCCCGCCGGATGGACCGCGAACTCGACCGGCAGGAGGCCCGCGAGCTGGCCCGGCAGGCGTCCGGCCCGGCCGGCCCGGTCGGCGACGCCCGCCCGGCCGGCGGGGCGGCGGACCCGGACGGCGACGCCCGCCCGGCGGGTGGGGCGGCGGACCCGGACGGTGGGGCGGTCGTGCCGCGGCCGGCGTCGGGGACGGCGGACGGTGACCCGGCCGACGGGCTCGCGGGGCGCGAGCCGGTCGCCGGGACGCCCGGCTGACCTCGACCCGGGCGGCGGGTCCGGCCCGGCCGGACCCGACCGGTAGGATCGGCGGGCAGCTACGACGTGGGAGCCTTGCCAGCGATGAGCGATCGTCTTTACACCGTCCTGCTCTACAGCGACGACCCGCAGGTCCGTGACCGGATGCGGCTCGCCGTCGGCCCCCGGCCGGCGAGCGACCTCCGGGTGGAGTTCCTCGACGCGTCGAGCTACGCGGAATGCCTCCGGCACGTCGACGACTACGAGATCGACCTGCTGCTCCTCGACGGCGAGGCGACCCCCGCCGGCGGCATCGGCATCGCCCGCCAGATCCGCGACGAGCGGTCCGACACCCCACCCGTCTGCGTGGTGATCGCCCGGGCCGCCGACAAGTGGCTCGCCGCGTTCGCCGAGGTCGACGCCACCCTCGTGCACCCCCTCGACCCGGTGACGACCGGGCAGACCGTCGCCCGCCTGCTGCGTTCCGGCGCAAAGGGCGGCACGGTGGCGACGGCCTAGTCAGCGCCGCCCGGGTCGCCGCCGCACTCCGACCCCCACCCCCGCTCGGGAGGCCCATCATGGGCGAACGGACCTGGCCCAGCCTGCTGTCCACGCTGCTGCGCGACGAAGAACTCTCCACCGCCGACACCGCCTGGGCCATGGGCGAGATCATGTCGGGTACGGCGACACCGGCGCAGATCGCCGGCTTCGCGATGGCCCTGCGCGCCAAGGGGGAGACCTCGGCCGAACTGGCCGGGCTCGTCGAGGCGATGCTCGCCCAGGCCGTGCCTGTCGAGCTTCCCGACGACCTGCGGTCGCGTGCCGTCGACATCGTCGGCACCGGTGGCGACCGGGCGCACACCGTCAACATCTCGACCATGGCCGCGATCGTGGTCGCCGCCGCCGGCGTACCCGTGGTCAAGCACGGCAACCGGGCCGCGTCGTCGTCGTGCGGCGCGGCCGACCTGCTGGAGTTCTTCGGCGTCCCGCTCGACCTGAGCCCCGAGGGCGTGGCGCGCTGCGTCACCGAGGCCGGCATCGGATTCTGCTTCGCCGGCCGGTTCCACCCCGGCTTCCGGCACGCGTCCGTCCCGCGGCGCGAGATCGGCGTGCCGACCGCGTTCAACTTCCTCGGCCCGCTGACCAACCCGGCCCGGCCGCGGGGCGCGGCCGTCGGCTGCTTCGACGCCCGGATGGCCCCGGTCATGGCCGGCGTCTTCGCCGCCCGCGGCGACTCGGTGCTGGTGATGCGCGGCGAGGACGGGCTCGACGAGTTCAGCACCGCGGCGCCGACCCGGGTGTGGGTGGCGCACGGCGGCGCCGTCACCGCCACCGTGGCCGACGCCGCAGACCTCGGCGTCGCCCGGTCGCAGCCGGGCGACCTGCGTGGCGGCGACGCGGCCTTCAACGCCGACGCGGCGCGCCGGATGTTCGCCGGCGAGCCCGGCCCGGTGCGTGACGCGGTGCTGGTCAACGCGGCGGCGGCGCTCGCCGCCCAGGCCGGGCTCGGCGACGACCTGCTGACCGGGATGCGTGCCGGCCTCGACCGGGCCGCCGCGGCCGTCGACTCCGGCGCCGCCACGCGCCTTCTCGACCACTGGGTCGAGGTGGCCCGCACCGCCGCCTAGCCCCCTGTTCCCCGCGATCTTGCGGTTGTCTCCTCCATTCGCCCGTTCTGTCCGGCGACAAATGCAAGATCGCGGGGAAGTTTGGCGGGGGGAGGGGTCAGGGGAGGGTTTTGGCGAAGGTCGCTATGCGGGCCGCCAGTGGGGCGCTGGCGCGTACCCAGACGAAGTGGTCCAGCCGGCCGCCGGCCCGCGCCACGGTGTAACGCTCGCGCTCCACGGGCGCCGAGTCGAACTTGGCGCACAGGTGGTCGAGCGTCCCGTGCGGGGTGAACTGGTCGTCGTCCATGCTGACCGCGAGCACCGGGGTGGTGATCCCGCGGACGGCGGCCTCCGCGTCGACGCCGCGGATCGCCGGGAACCGTCCGGTCCGTGCGGTGTGCCCCCAGTCCCGGATCACCCCGCGCGCCTGCCGGCCGCCGAACCCCCACCCCGGCCACACCCGCAGCAGGGCGGACGTGGCGACGATGCCCTGCGTGTACGGCAGCACGCCGTAGCGCCGGCCGCCCTGGTACAGCCGCCAGTACGGCATCCCGACCGCGACCAGCACCAGCCCGTCGACGGTCGCGTCCAGGGTGAGCGCCAGGTGCAGCACGGCCGCCTGGCCACCGAGCGAGTGGCCGAGCAGCAGCCGGCGCCGCCCGGCGAACCGCGGCTTGAGGGTGTCGAGCACCACCCCGATGTCGTCGACGAGTTCGGCGTAGCCGTACGTCGAGGCGCGGCTCGGCGGGGGAGTGCTCGTACCGGTGCCGCGCAGGTCGGCGACGACGACGGCGAGGCCGGCGGCGCGCAGTTCGGCCGCGAAGGGGCGGTAGTAGTGCGCCCGTACGCCCATCGCCGGGAAGATCACCACGACGGGTGCGTCGACGACGCCCTCGGGCTCCGGATAGGTCTGGAGCCCGATCCGGTCGGTGCCGCGGTCGAGATGCTCCTGCGTGTATTCGAGCGTCACCGGGTCAGCCTACGAGCGCGATGTTACCGATGGGTAGCGTGTTCCGGATCACGGGCCCGAGCGACGTGCCCGCTCAGTCGGCGTCGGCGAGCCCGATCGCGAACGCCTCCTCCAGGTCGTGCCGCGAGTAGGCACGGAAGGCGATGTGCGTCTGCGTGTCGAGCACGCCCGCGACCTTGGAGATCCCGCCGGCGATGACCTCGGCGATCTGGTCGAACTCGCGTACCCGGACCATCGCGACCAGGTCGACACCACCGGCGACCGAGTAGACCTCGCTGACCCCCGGCAGGTCGGCCAGCCTTGCGGCCACCTCCGGGATCGAGTCGGTCTCGCAGTCAACCAGGACTATCGCCGTGATCACCGGGTCCACCTCTCCACGCCAGTTACCTCGCCGTACATCCTAGATCCGTGACCCGGCCCGCGCCGCGCGCTCCCTGATCACGGTGATCAGGGACGGTGCGCCCGACACGCCGACGACGCGCCCGACCCGGTCCCTGATCACGCGGATCAGGAGACGGTGAGGTCGCGGCCGACCCGGATCGCGTCGCTCAGCGTCTCGCCGGCCGCCACCACCGCGCCGGGCCAGACGACCGCCCGCCGGACCGTCCCCGCCACGTCGGCGTCCGCGCCGACCACCGCCTGCCGCACCGTTCCGCTGACCCGGGCCCGCGGGTGCACCAGCTCGCCGCCACCGGCCGCGTGCAGGTTCGCGGCCAGGTAGTCGCGCGGTGTGCCGGTGTCCAGATAGGTGCCGGTGAACGGAACCACCTCGAGCGCGCCGGCCGCCTCGGCGGGCCGCCAGACGGTACGCACCAGTTCCGCCGGATCCGGCGGCAGGTCGCGGACGTACCGCCAGGGCAACAGTGAGAATCCGGCGAAGCGGTGGCCGCTGAACCCGCCCCGTTCGGCCGGGTCGTCGAGCGGCTGCCCGAGCAGGCGTACGGTCTCCCCGTCCCAGCCGGCGAGCAGCGCGGCGATGTCGGCACCCGGTGGGACGTCCGCGGCGAGGTACGCGTCGGCGTTGCCGACCAGCACCCCCCGCCCGCCGATCCAGTCCCGCAGGTTGCCGATGCCGCCGGACGTGCCCAGCGGATCGCCGGGCTCGACCGACAGGTGTGTCCGGTCGCCGACGTGGTCGACCACCCGGTCGCCGAGGTAGCAGGCGTTGACGGCCACCCGGTCGGTCCCGGTGAAGCCGAGTGCGGCGACCCGGTCCAGGGCCCGGTCGAGCAGCGCCACGTTTCCGACCGGACACAGCGCCTTGGGCAGGTGTTCGGTCAGCGGCCGCAACCGCCGACCCTCGCCGGCGGCCAGCACGACGGCACAGATCCCGTCGGCGGGCCCGGTCACCGGCCGTCCTGCGGATCGGAGCGCGGGTCCCCGGACCCGGCGGCCGGCACGGGTTCCACCGTCTCCGGGCCGGCGGCCCGGTCGCCGGCCGGTCCGGTGCCGGCTGGTTGCGCGTCGGCCGGTTGGGTCCCGGCCGGTGGCGCGCCCGCTTGTCGCGCGGCGTCTTGTCGCGCGGCGTCTTGTCGCGTGGCCTCTTGTCGCGTGGAGCCTTGCCCCGTGGCGTCTGGTGGCGTGCCGGCCGGGCCGGCGTCGGTGGCGAGCGGGCCGATGCCGTAGTGGGCGAGGAGCCGGGCAGTCGCCTGCGTCAGCCGGGGCAGCGCGTCGAGTGAGTGCCACCGCGCCTCGAACACCTCGGCGCCGTCGACCGACAGGGTCGTGCCGGACGCCGGTACGGATGCCTCGAACACGACGTCGACCCAGCCCTTGGCGTGCACGATCGCGTTCGGGACGGCCGGCCGCAGGGCGCTGGGCGGCAGCCGTACGCCGCTCTCCTCGTGCAGTTCGCGGGCCGCGCCGACGACGGGTGCCTCACCTCGTTGCAGCAGCCCGGCCGGCAGGCTCCAGCCGCGCCCGGGTGGCTGCCGCAGCAGCAGGATCCGGCCCGGTGCCTCGGCTTCGCTGTCACGCAGCAGGGTCACCGCCCCGACGATGTACTTCGGTACGGCGAGCCGGACGAGCCGCCGCCGCAGCGGGTGCGGCAGCCGGTAGAACGTCCGGTAGAACAGAGCACGACTGGGCGACCGCCGGGAGTTCACCCCCCAAGGCTAGAGCCTCACCCGAGACCCGGCTCACACCCCCACGCCCCGCCCCGCGTGAGCCACCCGTGTCCAGACCGCGCTGATTGCCGCGTTGATCAAGGACAAACCGTGCCCACTGAGCCACGATATTTGTCGCACAACAACCCCTTGATCAACGCGTAACCCAGCCCGAAGGGCTTCTAGTTGCGCTTGTCCACCAGGTCGATCAGCTGCTCGACCACCTGGTCCGGCTCGATGGCGCGGTCGAACACCGCGACGAGCATGGTCTCCAGGTCGGGGTAGCCCATCTCGCCGGCGAGCCGCCGCAGTGGCGCGTCGTTGGCCAGGCCACGGTCGTGTTTGCGCAGTGCGAGCCCGATGGTGGCGCGGCCGAGGCGTACCTTGTCGGCGATGCTGATCCCGGGTTCCTCGTGTTCGGCGAACCAGCGGTTGATCTGCATCTGGGCGTGCGGCGACTTGACGAAGCCGAGCCATTCCCGGCGCGGCCCGGCCGCCCCGCTCCGCGCGTCGATGTGGGCGTGCCCGTCGCTCTCGGTGAAGATCTCCACGACGTCGCCGTCGTCGAGTGGGGACGAGAGCGGGGCGAGCCGGCCGTTGATCTTCGCGGCGAGGCAGTGGTCGCCCTTGTCGGTGCCGAGTTCGTACGCCAGGTCGACCGGTGTGGAGCCGGCCGGCAGGACGAGCTGGCGGCCGTCGGAGAAGACCTGGATCTGGCTTTCGGAGAGGTCGCAGCGCAGCGATTCGAGGAACTGGGCCGAGTCGGCGGTCTCCTGCTGCCAGTCGAGCACCCGCCGCAGCCAGCCGAGCTGGTCGGCGCCGCTTTCCCGTTCGCCGTCGGGCCTGGGGAAGCGGAACTGCTCGGCGACGCCGTATTCGGCGGACCGGTGCATGCTCTCGGTGCGGATCAGCACCTCGACGGGGCGTTCGTCGGGGCCGACGACGGTGGTGTGCAGCGACCGGTAGAGGTTGTTCTTCGGGGAGGCGATGAAGTCCTTGAACCGGCCGGCGACGGGGCGCCAGCGACCGTGGATCGCGCCGAGCGCGGCGTAACAGTCGGTGTCGGGGCCGTCGACGACCACGGCGATGCGGGGCAGGTCGTGGGGGACCGGCGACCGCTGCGCGACGGTGTCCTTCCAGATCGAGTAGAGGTGCCGGTCACGGACGGCCACCGAGGCGGTCACCTTCTCGTGACGCAGCGCTCCCTTCGCCTGCGCCACGACGTGCGCCAGGTATTCGGTCCACCCGGGACGGTGCTCGACGTGCTGCTTTATCTGGGCGTGCGCCTCGGGCTCGAGGTGCAGCAGCACGGTGTCGTCGAGGTCACGCTTGAGCGCCTGGATGCCGAGCCGGTCGCAGAGCGGCACCAGCACGTCCTGGGTGGCCCGGGCGATCCGGGCCCGCGAGGCGGGGGAGCGGGCGTCGAGCGTACGCATGTTGTGCAGCCGGTCGGCGAGCTTGATGATCAGGACCCGGACGTCCTTGCCGGCGGCGACGATCATCTTGCGGATCGTCTCGGCCTCGGCGGCCTTGCCGTAGAACGCCTTGTCGAACTTGGTGACCCCGTCGACCAGGTGGGCGACCTCGGGTCCGAAGTCGTCGTCGAGCGCCTGGAGCGTGTACTGGGTGTCCTCGACCGTGTCGTGCAGCAGCGCGGCGACCAGGGTGGTGGTGTCCATGCCGAGTTCGGCGCAGATCTGCGCGACGGCCAGCGGGTGGGTGATGTAGGGCTCACCGCTCTTGCGGAACTGCCCGCGGTGCATGTTGTCGGCGATGGCGTAGCTGCGCCGCAGGACGGCCGCGTCGGCGGAGGGGTGGACGCTGCGGTGGGCCCGGGTCAGTTTGGCGACCGGGTCGTCGTCGGACGACGGCCAGGACAGCAGCGACCGTAGACGTCTGGTCAGCGGGATCTCGCTCTGCTTTGTCGACAGGGCGCGTCCGAGAACGGCGCCGTGGCCGGCGTCGAGGTCCACGCGGTGACACCTCCTCACCCCGCCCCCGGGTCGCCCCGACCCGCGTCCGGACATGTTGGACGGGCCGGCAGACGTCCGAACCGGGCATTGGCTGCCAGTAATCTACTTGGCTAACAGCCTATGCGAGGGAAGGTAGTCCGATCGGGTAGTTGCTTATAGGCTTTTGGTCGAGTCTTTTGTCGACGGTGCCCCTTCGGCCCTCCTGAGCAGCTCACGGTAACGAGCCGCACCACGAACAGGTGACACCCATCCGGTGGAGGTCTCCACCAGTCGGGTCTCCGGCCGCTCCAGCCAGTTGAGGATCCGCTCGGTCTCCTCCGCCGTGGCGTTCGGGATCGGACCCGTCCCCGGCAGCACCGTCTCCGCGGTCGCCCGGAGCAGGTCCAGCGTCGGTCGGGGGTGGACACCCGGCGGCGACGTGCCGGCCGCCGCGAGCCGGCCGTGGCGTACGACGGCGATCTCCCAGCCGCCCGCCGGTGCCCGCCGGGCGGCGACGAGCTGCGCGATCGTGGTCAGTCCGGTGAGCCGCTGCATCCGGATGGCGGCCCGCAGCACGGCGGCGAGCCGGCCGCGCACGACCGCCGCCTCCTCGTAGCGCTGGGCTTCCGCGAGTGTGTCGATGCGGGCCAGCAGCGCGTCGACCACCACCCGCGGATCGGTGGCGGCGGTCCGGAAGGGGTCGACGGCGGTCCGCTCGTAGTCGGGCACCGAGATCCGGTGCTCGCACGGCGCCGCGCACCGGCCCAGCTCGGCCAGGACGCAGGCCGCGATCGTGGTGCGGATGGACAGCTTGTGGGTGCACTGCCGCAGCGGCACCGCGTCGTGCAGGCCGGCCGCGGCCAACTCGGCCGCCTGGCGCGAGGCGAACGGCCCCAGGTAGGCGTCGTCGTCCTCGGCCAGCGCCCGGACGACGGACAGCCGCGGGTAGGGCTCCCGGGTGAGCTTGAGCCAGACGACCCGCTCGGGGAACTTCGACCGCCGGTTGTACGGCGGCGCGTGCGCGGCGATCAGCCGCAGCTCGCGTACCTCGGCCTCCAGCGCGTGGGCGCACTCGACCGCCTCCACCCGCTGCGCCGCCCCGATCATCTCCGACATCCGGGCCCGCTTCTCGGCGGCGGTGAAGTAGCTGCGGACCCGGGTCGCGATGTCGACCGAGGTGCCCACGTAGAGCGGGCGGTCGTCGGCGGCACGGAAGATGTAGACGCCGGGCACGTGCGGCAGCCCGTCGGCGAGGTGCCGCTTGCGCCGCTGGGTCGGGGTGACCGCCTTGGCGAACTCGATCGCGTCGCCGATGGTGTGCACGCGGTGCCCGCCGAGCCGGGCGATCAGGCCGTGCAGCACGTCGACGGTGGCCTTCGCGTCGTCGAGGGCCCGGTGGGTCGGCTGCTGCCGGGTACGGAAGAAGGCGGCGAGCGTGCCGAGCTTGCGGTTGGGCACCTCGTCACGGGTCAGCACCCGGCGGGCCAGCGCGGCGGTGTCGAGCACCCGGGGGTTGGGCCAGGTGTAGCCGTGCCGGGCGCAGGCCGCCTTGAGAAACCCGACGTCGTACGGCGCGTTGTGCGCCACCAGCACGGCGCCGCGCAGGAACTCCAGGAGGCTGGGCAGCACCACCTCGACCGGCGGGGCCGGGGCGACCATCGCCTGGGTGATGCCGGTCAGCACGGTGATGAACGGCGGCACCGGCACCCCCGGGTTGACCAGCGTCGCCAGCACCCCCAGCTCCTCGCCGCCGCGGACCTTGACGGCACCGATCTCGGTGATGCCGCCGCCGTCGGGGGCGCCGCCGGTCGTCTCCAGGTCGACCACGACGAAGGTGGTCTCCCGTAGCGACACCGCGCCCGGGTCGGCGAGTTGGGCGTCGAGGGTGCCCTGGACGTAATCGGGTCGGACCACGGGCGGCAGGGTACGGTGCCGGTACGACACTCCCGCCCCACGGGTACCAGCGGTAACGATCTGGTCTCCGCGGTCAGTTCGCTGAGCCATCGAGCGGGAGACGCCGGGACGGTGGGAGACTTGTCTGATGTCCCTGCCGGAACCGTCCGACGACCGCCCGCCCGTGGCGGCGGTCGACGCTGCGCGCACCGCCGAGGCGGACGCGCCGCCGGACGACGCCCTGGCGGGGACCGACGCCGAACTGGACCTCGAGCCCGAACCGGTCCTGCCCGAACAGGTCCGGCAGCGCGTGGTGGCGCTCGCCGCGACCGCGTTGCCCGGCCTGCCCGGCGACGAGCTGCCGGTCGCGCTGCGCAAGGTCGCCAAGTTCGCGCCCAACCGCCGGGCCCGGCTCGGCGGTGCCGCCATCGCCACCCAGCTCGCCGGTGACCCGCTCTTCCGGCAGCGGATCACCAACCGGGTGCTCGCCGAGGCCGGTGAGCTGGGCGCGGCGGTCATCGAGGGCGCCTGCCCGGCCGCCGCCGACCCGGTCGAGGTGGCCGCCCTGGCCTACCTGGCCCGCCCGGCGGGCTGGCGCGACCTGGTCGAGGCCGCCGGTGCGGCCGTACGGGCCGAGGCCGACAGCGCGGTCGTCGCCGAACTGGTACGGGAGGCCGAGCAACGGGCCACCCGGGCCGAGCACGACCGGGCGGTCGCCAAGGTCGAGGCCGACAAGCTGCGCGACGAGCTGGCCCGGGTCCGCGAGGAGCTGGGGCAGCTGCGCGAGGAGTCCCGGGTGCTGGCCCGCACGCTGCGCGAGACCCAGGCCCGGGAGCGGCGGGCCGCCGAGCTGCTGGCCACCGAGAAGGGCCGGGCCAACCGGGCCGCCGCCGACCACGACGCCGAGCTGCGCCGCGTCCGGGCCCGCCTGGCCGAGGCCGAGTCGCTGGCCGGCGCCGCCCGGCACAGCGCCAAGGAGGCCCGGTCGGTCGACGACGCGCGGCTCTGGCTGCTCCTGGAGACCATCGGCCAGGCCGCCGTGGGACTGCGCCGGGAACTGGCGCTCGACCCGGCCGACCGGCTGCCGGCCGACTTCGTCGCCGACGAGTTCGCCGAGGTGCCCGGCGCCCCCGACAAGGCCCGGGCCCGGGCCCAGGACACCGACGACCCGGGCCGGCTCGACCAGTTGCTGGCGCTGCCCCGGGCGCATCTGGTCGTCGACGGTTACAACGTCACCAAGCGCGGCTTCGCCGAGATGTCGCTGGAGCAGCAGCGCAAACGGTTGATCACCGGCCTGGGCGGGATCGCGGCGCAGACCGGTGACGAGGTGACGGTGGTCTTCGACGGGGCCGAGCGGGTGCACGGGCTGCCGCCCGCCCCGCGCGGCGTACGGGTGCTCTTCTCCCGCAAGGGGGAGACCGCCGACGAGCTGATCCGCCGCCTGGTCCGGGCCGAGCCCGCGGGCCGCGCGGTGGTCGTCATCTCGTCGGACCGCGAGGTCGCCGACGGCGTACGCCGCCACGGCGCCTACCCGCTCGGCGCCGATTCGCTGCTGCGTCGCCTCGCCCGCTCCTGACCTGCGGTTTTTACTGCATTCGCGCCTCGGGTGGCGGCGTTTGGGACGCCGCGAGAGGTTCCGGCGGGGATGACCGGATCTTGACGGCTCATCCGGCGTGCCGGATTTTGTCGTACCCCGGCCATATCGTCGCGTCACCGACGGTGGTCGGTCCGCGACGGGCCACCGATGGACGACGAGCCGGGGGCCGGCGTGCGGACCCCGCAACGCTGAAGGAGTGGCGATGCTCATCGATTGCCAGAGCTGCACCGTCCGTGGTGCGGCCTGTCGGGAGTGCGTGGTCACCGCGCTTCTCGACACCCCCCGCGAGATATCCGAGCTGACCGCCGACGACCGCCAGGCGCTGGAGATCCTGGCCCGGGCCGGGCTCGACCCACAGGTGATCACCGATCGGCCGGCGACCCCCGCCCCCGCCGGCCCGGTGCGCCTCGCCCCGCCCACCCGCCGACGCACCCGTCCCCGCCGGGTCGCCTGAGCCGCGCCGGGCCGGCCCGTCCCCACCGGTGCGCCCGTCCCCACCGGGTCGCCTGAGCGCCGCCCGCCTTGCCGGGGCGGGCGCGGTCGCGGGCCATAGGATTGGCTCGCACACCGCGTGGCAGAGGGGACGGTCGGATGACCACTCGGACGTGGGCGGCCGTCACGCTCGCCGCGCTCGTCGTGGCCCTGGTCGTCGCGGTGGTCCAGTTGGTGCCGTGGAACCAGCCGGCGGCGCCCCGTGCCGACCAACTCGCCGCACTGCGTGACCTGCCGGCCGACGACGTCGAGCGGGGCCGCGCGTTCCACGCCGCGCTGCGGCCGGGCAGCTACGGAGCGCTGGCGGTCGGCCTGATCGTGGCGCTGCTGCTCGGCCTGACACCGCTGGGCGCCAAGCTCGTCGCCCTGGGCGGCCGGCCGTTCGGCGACAACTGGATCGCCCAGGCACTGGTCGGCGGGCTCGCCGTGGTGCTCGTCGCCGAACTCGTCACGCTGCCGTTCGCCGCCTGGCGGCACGCCGTCGTCAGCCGGCACGGACTCGCCACCCAGGGCTGGGGCGGCTGGACCGCCGACCTGCTCAAGTCGTACGTGGTCAGCGCCGTGATCGGCGGGGTGGCGCTGCTGGTGTTCTACACCGTGACCCGGCTGGCGCCACGCTGGTGGTGGGCGCTCGGCGCGGCCGGTGCGGCGACGCTGGTCGTACTGCTGTCCCTGATCCTGCCGGTCGTGGTCGAGCCGGTCTTCAACCGGTTCACCCCGATGCCGCAGGGGCCGCTGCGCACCGAACTGATGGCACTCGCCGAGCGCGACGGCGCGCCGGTACGCGACGTACTGGTCGCCGACGCCTCCCGGCGCACCCGGGCCGTCAACGCGTACGTCTCCGGCATCGGCCCGACCCGGCGCATCGTCGTCTACGACACGCTGCTGCGCGAGGCGACCCCCGGCGAGGTGAAGACCGTCGTCGCCCACGAACTGGGGCACACCAGCAACGACGACGTCCTCACCGCGACGCTGATCGGTGCCCTCGGCGCGGCGGCGGCCGTCGTCACCGTCTTCCTGCTCGGCTCGTGGGGCGGGCTGCTGCGCGCCGCCGGCGTCGACTCGATCGCCGAACCGCGGGCGTTCCCGCTGCTGCTGGCCGTGGTCGCGGTCGGCGCGCTGGCGGCCACCCCGGTCCAGGCGCTGGTGTCGCGGCAGGTCGAGCGGCGGGCCGACGTCCACGCGCTGGCGCTGACCGGTGACCCGGCGACGTTCGAGGCGATGCAGCGGCGGCTCTTCGCGGTCAACCTCGGGGACCCCGACCCGCCCCTGTGGCACCAGTTCTGGTCGGCGTCGCACCCGTCCACCGTGCAACGCATCGCCGCCGCCCGGACCTGGGCCGAAGGAGACCGTCCGTGAGCGGACCAGACGTCAGCCGCACCCTGCTGGTCACCAACGACTTTCCGCCCCGCCCCGGCGGCATCCAGCAGTTCGTGCACAACCTGGCGCTGCGGCAGCCGGCCGGCTCCGTCGTCGTCTACGCCTCGACCTGGGACGGCGCCGGCAAGTTCGACGCCGAGCAGCCGTTCGAGGTGGTGCGCGAGGACACCGGGATGCTGCTGCCGACGCCGGCGGTGGCCCGCCGCGCGGCCGGGCTGGCGCGGGCGTACGACTGCGACACGGTCTGGTTCGGCGCCGCGGCGCCGCTCGGGCTGCTCGCCGCCGGGCTGCGCAGGCGGGCCGGGGTGCGCCGGGCGGTCGCGCTGACCCACGGGCACGAGGTCGGCTGGGCGGCGCTGCCGGGTGCCCGGGCCACCCTGCGGCGGATCGCCCGGGGCAACGACGTGGTCACCTACCTGGGCGAATACACCCGGGTACGGCTCGACCGGGCACTGCGCGGGCTGACCCGGCTCGAACGGCTCGCGCCCGGCGTCGACGTCGAGGCGTACCACCCGGGGGTGGACGGTGCGGAGGTCCGGGCCCGGCACGGGCTCGCCGACCGGCCGGTGGTGGTCTGCGTCTCCCGGCTGGTGCCGCGCAAGGGGCAGGACGTGCTGATCCGGGCCCTGCCGGCGATCCGGCGCCGGGTGCCGGACGCGGCGCTGCTGGTGGTCGGCGGCGGACCCTACCGGGGCGCCCTCGAACGGCTGGCCCGGGAGACCGGGGTCGGTTCGGAGGTGTTCTTCACCGGGTCGGTGCCCTGGGCGGAGCTGCCGGCGCACTACGCGGCCGGCGACGTCTACGCGATGCCGTGCCGCACCCGTAACCGGGGCCTCGACGTCGAAGGGCTCGGCATCGTCTACCTGGAGGCGTCGGCGACGGGGTTGCCGGTGGTCGCCGGGGATTCCGGCGGGGCGCCGGACGCGGTGGTCGAGGGCGAGACCGGATACGTCGTCGGCGGCCGGGACGTCGCCGCGGTCGCCGACCGGGTCGCCGGGCTGCTCGCCGACCGTGACCTGGCCCGGCGGATGGGTGCGGCCGGCCGGGCCTGGGTGGAGCGGGAGTGGCGTTGGGAGACGCAGGCGGCCCGGCTGGCGGCGCTGCTGCGTCCACCGGGCTGACCCCGGCCGCCGGTCGGGTCGCGACCGGCGGTGGCCGGGCCGGTCAGGGGGTCGGCTGGCGGCCGGCGACGGTGGTGCCGACCGGCCGGCCGAGCCGGGCCGTGATCTTCTCCGGGGGACCGGGCCGGCCGAAGAGGTAGCCCTGTGCGGTGTCGCAACCGATCGCCCGCAGCCTTTCGGCCTGCCAGGCCGTCTCGACGCCTTCGGCGGTGACGGTCAGGCCGAGGGTGTGCGCGAGCGAGACCAGGGTGGTCAGGATCCGCTCGTCGGTCGCGGTGGCCAGGTCCGGGTACGGCCGGCGGAGCCCCTCCACGAACGAGCCGGCGATCTTCAGCTCGTGGACCGGCAGGGTCCGCAGGTAGGCCAGGTTGGAGTAGCCGGTGCCGAAGTCGTCGATCGCGATCCGGATGCCGCGGTCGTAGAGGGTGCGCAGGGCGCGTACGGGGTCCGCCGAGTTGCCCATCAGGGCGCTTTCGGTGATCTCCAGCTGGAGCCGTTCGGGCGGCAGTCCGGTGTGGTCGAGCAGGGCGAGGACCTCGTCGACCAGGCCGGGATCGTGCACCTGCCGGACCGCGAGGTTGACGCTGACGAACGGGGCGCCGGGGTCGAGGTCGAGCCAGCGCCGTGCCTCGTGGCACGCCTCGGCCAGTGCCCAGCCGCCGAGCCGTACGATCAGGCCGGTCTCCTCGGCCAGTTCGATGAAGCTGTCCGGCCGGAGTGTTCCGGACTCCGGGTGCCGCCAGCGGACCAGCGCCTCGACACCGAGGATGCGTTCGTCGGCGAGCGACACCAGCGGCTGGTAGTCGAGATAGAACTGGCCGTGGTCGATCGCGGCCGGCATCGCCGCCGACAGCGCGTAGCGGGTCATTTCGAGTTCGTTGCGTACCGGGTCGAACAGCGACCACCGGCCCTTGCCGGCGGCCTTGGCCCAGTGCAGGGTGACGTCGGCGGCCCGCATCACGTCGCCGGCCGTGGTGCCGCCGACCGGGCGTTCGACGATGCCGGCGCTGGCCGAGACGGTCAGCTCGTGACCGTCCACGATGGCCGGGCCGGCGATGGCGGCCAGGGCGGCGTCGGCGACGCGTACGACGTCTTCGACGCAGGTGCTGTCCTCGACCAGGATCACGAACTCGTCGCCGCCGAGCCGGGCAACCAGGTGCCGGCCGACACTGCGACTCAGCCGGTCGGCGACCGACACCAGCAGCCGGTCGCCGATCTGGTGCCCGAGCGCGTCGTTGACCACCTTGAAGCCGTCGAGGTCGAGGAAGCAGACGCCGAGCCGGCGGTCGAGGTGCGGCCCGGCGAAGACGGCGTCGAGGCACTGGGTGAACAGGGTGCGGTTGGGCAGCCCGGTCAGCGGGTCGTGGGTGGCCTGGTGCCGGAAGCGGGCCTCGCTCTCCCGCAGCGCCGTCTCGGCCTGCTGGCGGGCCACCATCGCGGCCCGCCGGATCGACTCCTGCTCGTCGAGGGTCCGGTCGCGCAGCGCCCGGGTGTAGCCGGTGACCACCGTGCCGAGCAGCCGGGACAGCCGGTCGCGGGCGTCCTCGCCGGACATCCCGAGGTCGCGCAGCAGGCGCAGGTCGATCACCTCGACCGTGCGGCCGATCCCCTCGGGTGCGGCGATGTGGGCGGCCACCAGGTCGCTCCCGATCTGGTAGCCGGCCCGGGGGTGGAACGGCTCGGCGCGCAGCGTCTCGGCGAGCCGGTCGGTCAACCCGCCGAGGTACGCCTCGAGTTCGGTCTGCGTCATCGGCAGGTAGCAGGTGCCGGTGACCGCCCGGGCCCAGGCGACGGCGAAGGCGTCCCGGCCCGGATGCGGACCCGGCCCGTCGGCCGGCTCCGGTCGCGGTTCCGGCGGCCCGGACTGCCTGTCACCCACCGAACCGTCCCACTCCGCCCATGAAGACCGCGCGTTCGGCGTCGACCGCGTCCTCGGGCGAGTCGGGACGCCACTGCGGAACCCAGACCACGCCCGGGTCGACGAGGTCGAACCCGTCGAACAGCGCGGTCAGCTCGGCGCGGTTCCGGATGATCAACTGGTTGTCGGTCGACTGGTAGACGCGTTCGGCGTCCGAGCGTTCCTCGGCGGTCCGCCCGTCGTCGCTGGCCTGGGAGAGCACCAGGTGGCTGCCGGGCGCGAGCCGGTCGCGGATCCGGCGCAGGAGGCCGGCCGGGTCGTCGGAGTTCGGCACGAAGTGCAGTACGGCCACGAGCATGACCGCGACCGGCTGGTCGAAGTCGAGCAGCCGGCGTACCTCGGGGTGTTCGAGGATCTTCTCCGGGTTGCGGAAGTCCTCCTGGAAGACCGTGGTGCCGTCGTTGCCGGCGAGGATCTCCCGGCTGTGCGCGACCGCGATCGGGTCGACGTCGACGTAGACCACCCGGGAGTCGGGGGCGAGCTGCTGGGCGATCTCGTGGACGTTGCCGACGGTCGGGATGCCGGAGCCGATGTCGAGGAACTGCCGGACCCCGGACCGGACCAGGTGGTGCACCACGCGGCGCAGGAAGGCGCGGTTGGCGTGTGCCATCAGCGGTGCCTCCGGCACGGCGGCGATCATCGCCTGCGCGGCTGCCCGGTCCACCGCGAAGTTGTGCGAGCCGCCCAGGTAGTAGTCGTACATCCGGGCGACGCTAGGCCGCTCGATGTCGATACCCTCCGGTGCCCAGTCCGGCCGCTCCATGCTTGCCCCTTTTGCCAAGATAACAGTGATTTGACACTGAACTGATGGTGGTCGCCATTCTGCCCGGCCCATGCCCGGGTATCCATAGTGTCCTCGAGACCGGTCGCGGCGGCGTCCGGCGGGGTGGGTTTCCGGCAGGGTACGCCGAAACGCCACGTGACGGTTGCCCCGGTCGTGATCCGGCGGTGGCCAGCCGGGGCCGGACATGGCACGGTGGTGCCGTGGATCCACGTACCCAGACCGGTCTCCTGGTGGTCGTGGTGGTGCTCGCCGTGTCGACGGCGTACGGGCTGTGGCACCGCCACCGGGCCGGCCGGCTACGCCCGGTGCGGTCCGCGCCGGCAGCGGCCGGAAGTGCCGCGCCGGCACCGGCCGGAGCGGTCCCGTCAGTGGCCGGAACCGTTCCGACCGGGGCGACCGTGCCGGCACCGCCGACCGTGCCGGCACCGCCGACCGTGCCGGCACCGCCGACCGTGCCGGCACCGCCGACCGTGCCGGCACCGCCGACCGGGCCGGCCGTGCCGGTGGTGGACAGCGGCCAGGACGGGCCCGGCGAGTCTCCGGTGGCCGAAGACGGCTCCACCACCGACGGTGCGGCCCCCGCCGGTCCGCCGGTCCGGCTCGATCCGGCGCTGCTCGACGCGCTCGGCGTCGCCGCCGGCACCCCGGCCACCCTGCTGCAGTTCTCGTCGGCGTTCTGCGCCCCCTGCCGCACCACCCGCCGGGTCCTGGGCGAGGTCGCCGGGATGCTCGACGGCGTACGCCACGTCGAGGTCGACGCGGAGAGCCACCTCGACGCCGTACGCGCCCTCGGTATCTGGCGTACGCCGACGGTCCTCGTCGTCGACGCGCGTGGGGAGATCGTCCAGCGGGCCGCCGGCGTACCGGCCAAGGCCCAGGTGATCGCCGCGCTCGCCCCGCTGCTGCCCGGCGGGCCGGACGGGTGACCGGCCGGCGAGCGGGTCGGCCGACGCCGGTGCACCGCCCGCCGAGCCACCGATTCCGCCCAGGTCGTCACTCGCCCCCCAGGACAGAGGTCTCCCGTGCTCGATCCCCGTGGGCCGCGCTTCGCCGCCGCCGTCACCAGCGCCGTCCTGGTCGCCGTGCTCCTCACCGGATCCGGTTGGCTCGCCCTCGGCCAGGCCGCGGTGTTCGCACTGACCGCGGCCGACCCCCGCCGGGGCCCGTACGGCCTGCTCTTCCGGGCCTTCGTGGCACCCCGGCTGGGGCCGCCGGCCGAGTTGGAGCCGGCCGCGCCGGTGCGCTTCGCCCAGCTCGTCGGCCTGGTGTTCAGCCTGGTCGCGGCGGTTGGCTACCTGTTCGGGCTGACCGCGGTCGGCCCGGTCGCCGCCGGGACCGCGTTGGCCGCGGCGTTCCTCAACGCGGCCTTCGGCCTGTGCCTCGGCTGCGAGGCGTACCTGACGGTCCGCCGCCTCACCACGCCGCGCTGACCGGACCCGGTCCAGCGCACGAAGGAGGGCGGCCCCACCATCGGTGGGGCCGCGGCCGGTGGTGCCGAGGTGTCAGAACTTCGGGGCGTCGGGCGCTTCGAGCAGACCGAGCCGCAGCGCGGTCATCAGCGCCTGGGCCCGGTTGGCCGCACCGAGCTTCTCGTAGAGCTTCGAGATGTGGGTCTTCGCCGTCGACTCGCTGACGAAGAGCTGCTTGGCGATGCCGGCCACGCTCATCCCGTCGGCCAGCAGGCGCAGCACCTGGCCCTCGCGCGGCGAGAGTTGCGGGCCGGACGGGGCCAGCCGGCGCTTCATCGCCTCGGCCAGGTCGGCGGCGGTGAACGCGCTCGGCGACGACGCGGCGTGCCGGGCCGCCGCGACGACCTCGTCGGCCGGGGCGGTCTTGGGCACGAACGCGCTGGCACCGGCCTCGAGGGCGCCGAAGAGCTGGTCGTCGCCGGCGTACATGGTCAGCACGACGATGCCCATCGTGGAGCTGGACTTGCGCAGCGCGCGGGTGGCCTCCAGGCCACTGCCGTCGGGCAGCCGCAGGTCCATGATCACGACATCGGGCTGGAGGGCACCGGCCTGGCGTACGCCCTCGGCGGCGGTGGCCGCCTCGCCGACGACTTCGAACTGCCGGTCCCGCTCGAACGCGTGCCGCAGGCCCTTACGGATCAGATCGTGATCGTCGACAAGTAGAACCTTGGTACGCGACGTCGGCGTGGGGCTCGTGGTCATGCTCGGGTTACTCCCCTTCTGGTGCTGTCACGCTATCGCGCACGCTATCGCGCCGGGTGGATGTTCCAAGCACTACCGCCACGGTTGTCCCGCTTGGGTGTCTTGGGCGGATCTCCAGTCGGCCTCGGATACGTTCCGCTCTCTCTGCCATGATCGCAAGACCGTACCTTCCGTCCGGACGCTGGTCCGCGATGCCTTGACCATCATCCGACACTTCAATCTGTGCATATGGCGGATCGACCTCACAAGTCACCCAGAGATTAGTCGCGCCGGCGTGCTTGCGGGCGTTGGTGATGGCTTCCTGGGCGATGCGCAGCAGTTCGGCCTCGGTGGCCGCGGGCAGCCGGGCGGTCGATTCGTCGAGTGTGTAGTGCACCCGCAGCCCCGCGGACGCGCCGACGGTACGGGCGTACTCGGCGATCGCGGCGGCGAGCCCGCCGTGCCGGTCGACCTCGCTGCGCAGCTCGAAGAGGCTCAGCCGCAGCTCGGTGATCACCCGGGTGACCTCGCCGCGCAGCGTGCGCAGCTCCTCGCCGGTCTCCTTCGCCTCCTCCGGCAGGGTGGCCAGCGCGTTGTCGATGCCGTAGCCGACCATCACCAGTTCCTGCGCCACCCCGTCGTGGATCTCGCGGGCCAGCCGCTGCCGCTCCTCGTTGGTGGCCAGCGACCGCACCTCGTCGAAGAGCAGCGCGGCCTCCAGCCGCAGCGCGGCCGGGCCGGTCAGCTCGTCGACCTCGGCCATCACCGACTGCGGGTAGGCGTTGGCGACGTCGGCCTCCAGGATCACCAGCCCGACCGTCCGTACGCCGGCGACCAGTGGCACGACCAGGGCCGACACCTCGCCGCCGCGGTGCGAGCGGGCCTGCGAGCGAGCCGCGGTCTGCGGCTGCTGGCTGGCCCAGGCGTCGGCGATGGCCGAGTCGGAGTCAAGTGTGGTCTCCCAGTCGACCCGGTCCACACCGGCCTGGGCGAGGACCACCAGCCGCCCGCCGCCGCTGGCCGACAGCACCGCCGCCCGGTCGGCCCGGACCACCGTACGCAGCTCCTCCACCAGGTGCTCGGAGATCCCGCCCGGGTCCAGCGTGGCGCCCGGTAGCTGGCGGGCGACGCTGCGCAACTGGGTCAGCAGGCGGGTCGCCTCCGCGTACGGCTGTGGCTTGTCGTCGCCGCGGGACTGCATGGCCCGGCGCAGGGTGCCGGCGGCCAGGGTGCCGAGCGCGGCCAGGATCAGCCACTGCGCGCAGACCACCAGGTAGCCGAACTGGGTGATCTGCCGGCCGTCGGCGGTCTGCGTGATCAGGCCGGCCAGCAGCAGCGTGATCGCCGCCACGGTGAGCAGTGCGACGCCCTCGCGGGACCGGCGCTGCAACGCGCTCACGGTCAGCGGCACCGACAGGTAGGGCAGGACCGCCGACGCGCCCAGGCCGCCGCCGACCGTACCGTCGATCAGCGCCATCGACGCGACCTCGCTGGCCGCCAGGCAGACGATGACCACCTCGGCGAAGCGGCCGAGCGGCCCGAACACCGGGTGCCGGGCGACCAGGACCGCCGGAATCCCGGCGACCGCGAGCAGCGCGATCCAGCGCAGCTGGCTGACGTCCTTGGTGGTGATCAGCGTCAGGACCGCAACGAGGGACAGCATGACCACGCGCGCCGCCGTCGCGAGCGGATGGGGGCGCAGCGGTGCGGGGCTGGGTGCGGGCACCTGACGGATCGTAGTCAGCTTCCGTAGATATCGGCGATCTCAGCGGCGTACGTCTTTTGTACGACGTTCCTCTTGACCTTCAGTGACGGGGTCATCTCACCGGTCGCCTCGGTGAAGTCCCTCGGCAGGATCTTGAACACCTTGATCGCCTCGGCCCGGGACACCGCCCGGTTGGCGTCGTCGACCGCCGCCTGGACGTCCGCCCGCAGCTTCTCGTCGTCGCGCAGGTCGGCGACCGTCGCGGTGTCGGGGTGCCCGTTGTCGCCCCGCCACGTCGGCCAGGCGTCCTCGTCGATGGTGATCAGGGCGGCGATGAACGGCTTGCCGTCGCCGACCACCACCGCCTGGCTGATCAGCGGGTGCGCCCGGAGCCGGTCCTCCAGCACCGCCGGGGCGACGTTCTTGCCGGCCGCGGTGACGATCAGCTCCTTCTTCCGGCCGGTGATCTTCAGGTATCCGTCGCCGTCGAGTTCGCCGAGGTCGCCGCTGTGGAACCAGCCGTCGTCGTCGAGCACCTCGGCGGTCGCCTCCTGGTTGTTCCAGTAGCCGCGGAACACCAGGTCGCCCTTGATCAGGACCTCGCCGTCGTCGGCGACCCGGATCGTCACGCCGGGCAGCGGCCGGCCGACGGTGCCGATCCGGATCGCGTGCTGCAGGTTGACGGCGGCGGCCGGCGAGGTCTCGGTCAGCCCGTAGCCCTCGTAGATCGTCACCCCGATGCCGCGGAAGAAGTGCGCCAGGCGGGCGCCCAGCGGCGCGCCCCCGGAGATCGCCGCCTCGCAGCGGCCGCCGAGGGCGGCCCGCAGCTTGCCGTAGACGAGCCGGTCGAACAGCCGGTGCTGGACCCGCAGGCCGAGACCCGGCCCGGACGGGCTGTCCAGCGCCGTGCTGTAGTCGATGGCGACCTGCTCGGCCTTGTCGAAGATCTTGCCCTTGCCGTCGGCGTGCGCCCGCTGCTTCGCGGTGTTGTAGACCTTCTCGAAGACCCGGGGCACCGACAGCACGAACGTCGGGCGCAGCGACTGCAGCTCCGGGACCAGATTCTTCACGTCGGCGGCGTGCCCCATCGTGGCCCGCGCCTGCACCACGCCGATCTGGATCAGCCGGGCGAACGAGTGGGCCAGCGGCAGGAACAGCAGGGTGCTGGCGTTCTCGTGGAACAGCGAGCGCAGGCCGGGGATCGCGTTGGCGATGTCGCTGTACATGCTGCGGTGGGTCAGCACGCAGCCCTTGGGGCGGCCGGTGGTGCCGCTGGTGTAGATGATCGTCGCGACGTCGTCGGCCTTCAGGTCCCGGCGGCGCTGGTCGATCAGCGCCGGGTCGACCTGCTCGCCCCGGGTCGTCAGCGCGCCGAGGTCGCCGACCTCGATCTGCCACACCTCGCGCAGCGCGGGCGCCTGATCGCGTACGCCCTCCAGCAGCATCGCGTGCGCGTTGGTCTCGACGAAAAGGGCCACGGCGCCGGAGTCGGACAGGATCCAGGCGAGCTGGTCGGCGCTGGAGGTCTCGTAGACCGGCACCGTTACCGCGCCGGCGGCCCAGATGGCGTAGTCGATCAGCGTCCACTCGTAGCGGGTCCGGCTCATCAGGCCGACCCGCATCCCCGGCTCGATCCCGGCCGCGACCAGCCCCCGGGCCAGCGCGACGACCTCGTCGCGGAACTGGGCGCACGTCACGTCGCTCCAGCCGTCGCCGGTGGGCCGGGCGAACTGGACCGCGTGCGGGGCGAGGTCGGCGTTGTCCCAGACCGGGTCGGTCAGGTTGGCCGTGTCGCCGACGGTCGCGACCGGCGGGACCGAGAACTCGCGCACCTGCACTCCATTCCTGCCGCTGTGGGGGACGGTAACGGGCTCCCCGAAACCTACCCGGCGGGCGCCGTACCCGCTCGTCCGCCCACCGAACCGCCGTCTGCCGATCCGGTCGCCAACCTGGTGGTTCGCCGGCCACACCAGGATGGCGATCCGGGGCCGGGGCCCGAGGTCGGGTAGCCTGCCAGCCATGGCGGACTCCTCCACCCAGTCGATCGTCATCGGCGCGTCCCCGGCGCAGGTGGCGGCGGTGATCTGCGACTTCGCGCGCTACCCCGAGTGGAGCGAGGCGATGAAGGAGGTCGAGGTCGTCGAGGAGTACGAGGACGGCTACGCCAGCCGGGTCCGCTTCGTGATCGACGCGGGCGTGCTCGCCGACGAGTACACCCTCGCCTACGAGTACGCCGAGGACATCTCGCGCATCGAGTGGCAGCTCGTCGCGCCGTCGAAGATGCAGAAGAGCCAGACCGGTTCGTACGACATCGACGACAACGGCGACGGCACGGCGACCGTGACCTACACCCTCGAGGTCGAGCTGTCGGTCGGCATGCTCGGGATGTTCCGGCGCAAGGCCGAGAAAGCAATCATGGACACCGCGTTGAAGCAGCTCAAGCGGCGGGTCGAGGCCACCGCCGCGGCCGGCTGACGTGGTGTGCGCCAAGTGACGCCGTAAGGAGCCGACGATGCGGGGGACCGAGCCGGGATCGGCGCGGGAAGAGGCCGAGCGCCTGGTCGCGACGGCGCTCGCCGCGGCACGCCTCGCGGCCACCGGCCGCACCGTCGGCGACGCGCTGAAACCACTGGGCGACGCCCTCGCCGGCATCCTGGAACATCCGCCGCCGCCCACCCGGCCCGCCGGGCCGGCGCCCGAACCGCCCGAACCGCACGGACCGGCCGGACCGGCCGGCGCCGCCGACCGGGGGACGGCGCCGCCGGTGAGCCCCGCGCCGCCGGCACGGCCGGGGCACCGGACGGCGCCACCGCCCCCGGTCCGACCGGCGGATTCGCCACCGGCGGTGCCGACTGCTGCGTGTGCCCGGTCTGCCGGGGCATCGCCGCGTTGCGTGACCCGAGCCCGGAGTTCGCCGAGCGGCTCGCCACCGGCGCGGGCGACCTCGCCGCCGGGGTGGCCAGCCTGCTGCGGGCCTTCGCCACGGCCCGCCCCGGGTCGCCGGCCGGCGCCGATGATGATCGACCGTCCGGCCGACCTGCCCCGGACGACGAGGTCTGGCGCGCCGCCGCCCGGGACGGGGATGATTCACCGGCGGCGGACCGGGGAACGACCGCGCGGGACACCCCCGCGCCCGGCCCGCGGAAGCCGGCCGCCGGGCGGAACGACCCCGCGGCCGGGCGGGACGACCCCGCCCAGCGCGGTGCGGGGCCGGGCGACGAGGCCTGATCCGCACCGATCCACGAGCACCATCCCGGTGCCGCGCCGTGCCCGGATGGCGGCCGCCGGGCAGAACAGAGGGGAGCCGCAGCGGTGACGCTGACCATCGGAGTCGACATCGGTGGCACCAAGGTCGCCGGGGGCGTCGTCGACGAGGCCGGTGTGGTGCTGGCGCAGGTACGCCGGGACACGCCCGCCGACGACGTCGCCAAGACCCGGGACGTGATCGTCGAGGTGGTCGCCGAGTTGACGGCGGCGTACCAGGTCAAGGCCGTCGGGATCGGCGCCGCCGGCTGGATCGACGCGACCGGTTCGACGGTGCTCTTCGCCCCCAACATCGCCTGGCGGGACGAGCCGCTGCGCGACTACGTCAGCGCCGCGGTCGGACTGCCGGTCACGGTGGAGAACGACGCCAACGTGGCGGCGTGGGCGGAGTTCCGTTTCGGTGCCGCCCGCGACGCCGACGACTCGATGGTCATGCTCACGATCGGCACCGGGGTCGGCGGCGGCATCGTGATCGGTGGCGGGCTGCTGCGCGGCGCGCACGGCATCGCCGGCGAACTCGGGCACATGCTCGCCGTGCCGGGCGGCCACCCGTGCGGCTGCGGCCGGCTCGGCTGCATCGAGCAGTACGGCAGCGGCAACGCACTGGTCCGCTTCGCCCGCGCCGGGGCGCACCAGGAGCCGGACCAGGCGGCCGGGCTGCTGGAACTGGCCGGCGGCGACGTCCGGTCGATCACCGGTCCGATGGTGACCGCCGCGGCCCGGGCCGGCGACCCGGTCTCCCGCGCCGCCTTCGCCCAGATCGGCCACTGGCTGGGCATCAGCCTCGCCGACCTGGTGCAGATCCTCGACCCGCAGGTGCTGGTCGTCGGCGGCGGAGTCATCGAGGCCGGTGAGCTGCTGCTCGGCCCGCTCAACCAATCCTATGTGGACGCATTGGCGCAGCGTGGCAGACTTCCCGTGGCGCCGGTGCGGCCGGCGGAGACGGGTAACGGCGCGGGCGTGGTCGGGGCCGCCGACCTGGCCCGCCGGATCTGAGGACGAACCGCGGCCGGGCCGTGCGACACACGGGCCGGCCACGGGACTAGCGAGGGGTACGGGTGTGACGCAGCCAGCATCGACAGACCAGACCGGCGGCACGCGGCTGCGCGTGCTGTCGTACAACATCCACAGCCAGAAGGACGACCGGACCGCGCTGGCGGCGGTGGTACGCGGGCTCGCCCCCGACGTGGTCATCGTGCAGGAGGCGCCGCGCCGGTTCCGGTGGCGGCAGAAGTGCGCCGCGCTCGCCGAGTCGTTCGGGATGGTGGTCGCCGAGGGCGGCCTCCCGTCGCTGGGCAACCTGGTGCTGACCAGCCTGCGGGTCCGGGTCGGGGAAACCTGGTGCCTGCAGTACCCGCTCACCCCCGGCCGGCACATGCGCGGCGCGGTGTTCGCCGAGTGTTCGATCGGACCGGCCCGGTTCGTGGTCGCCGGCTCGCACCTGTCGACCGACCCGACCGAGCGGCCCGGGCAGGCGACGCTGCTCAAGAAGGCACTGGCCGAGGTCAGCCTGCCGCTGATCGTCGGTGCCGACCTCAACGAGAACTCCGGCGGCGCCGCCTGGCGCACCATCGCCGACGGCTGCACCGACGCGGCGGTCGCCGCCGACCTCGGCGACCGTTACACGTACTCGTGCGCCAACCCGCGCGACCGCATCGACGCGCTCTTCGTCGACCCCCGGATCGAGGTGGCGAAGTACGACGTCGTCGACACGCCGGAGGCCCGCCGCGCCAGCGACCACTTCCCGGTGCTCGTCGACCTCGTCCTGCCCACCCCGGCGGGTTGACCTGGGGCGCGCCGGCCGGCCGATCGGGGACCGGTCGGCGCCGCCGCGAGCGGGGTGCCCGGCGGGCTGGACAACGGGCACGCGGAGCCGGAATCATCTGCGGTCATGCCGGCGCCCACGCCCCCATCCATCGACCATGACACCCACCCGCTCCACCCGCGGTCGTCATGAGCCAGCCTGAGCCCGCCGAGCCGCCCGTCGATGACGCATCGGCGCCGGCCGCGGAACCCGGCGCCGCGAACCGCCCGGTCTACGACCGCGGCGACACCGTCTGCGTTGTCGGCGCCGGGGCCAGCGGCCTCGCGGCCGTCAAGAACCTCCGCGAACACGGCTTCGACGTCGACTGCTACGAACGCGAGACCGGGATCGGCGGCGCGTGGAACTGGCGGCACGACCGCAGCCCGGTCTACGCCAGCACCCACCTGATCTCGTCGCGGCCGCTGACCCAGTACCCGGACTTCCCGATGCCGGACTCGTGGCCGGACTACCCGCACCACAGCCAGCTGTTGTCCTATCTGGAGCGCTACGCCGACCACTTCGGGCTGCGCCAGCACATCTGGTTCGGCACCGAGGTGGTGCGGGCGGTGCCGGTCGACGGCGGGCGGTGGGAGGTCACGACCCGCAGCACCGGCGGCTACGGTCCGGAACGCACCCAGCGGTACGCGGCCGTCGTGGTCGCCAACGGCCACAACTGGGCGCCGAAGCAGCCGACGTACGAGGGACTGGAAGACTTCCGCGGCACGGTCATCCACGCGTCGGCGTACAAGGACCCGGCGCAGTTGCGCGGCAAGCGGGTGCTGGTCGTCGGGGCCGGTAACACCGGCTGCGACCTCGCCGTCGAGGCCGCCCAGAGCGCCACCGCCTGCTGGCACTCGACCCGCCGCGGCTACTGGTACGCCCCGAAGTACGTCTTCGGCCGCCCCGCCGACCAGGTCAACGACGCGGTGCTGGCGCTGCGCCTGCCGCTGCGGGCCCGGCAGTGGCTCTTCCACCGCACGCTGCGGCTGACCGTCGGCGACCTCACCCGGTTCGGGCTGCCGGCCCCCGACCACCGGGTCTACGAGACCCATCCGATCGCCAACAGCCAACTCGTCTACCACGTCGGGCACGGCCGGATCACGCCGGTCGGCGACGTGGTGCGCTTCCACCGCGACGGCGTGGAACTGTCGGGCGGGGTGGAGATCGAGCCGGACCTGGTGATCTTCGCGACCGGCTACCTGCCGAGGTTCGAGTTCCTGGCGCCCGACGTGCTCGAACTCGACGCGGCCGGCCGCCCGTCGCTCTACCTGAACGCGTTCCCGCGCCACCACCCGACGCTCGCCGTCGCCGGCCTGCTCCAGCCGGACTCCGGCCTGTTCACGCTGGTGCACTGGCAGACGGTGGCGATCGCCCGGGTGCTGCGGCTGCGGGAGACCGCGCCGCAGCGGGCGGCGGCGTTCCGGACCCGGGTCGTGGCCGGCGCCGACCAGCGCTGGAACCGGGCGAAGCTCAAGGAGTCGACCCGGCACTGGTTCGAGGTCAGCCACACCGACTACCTGCGCGCCGTGCAGCGCACACTGGACGAACTGGAGCTTGCTCCCCGATGAGCGCGAGGAGTGAGGGAGCGCAGCGAGTGAGCCCCGCGGTCGCGAATGAAAGGCAAGCTTGATGAGCGCGAGGAGTGAGGGAGCGCAGCGAGTGAGCCCCGCAGTCGCGAATGAAAGGCAAGCTCAGTGACCAGTCTCCGGATCATGCGGGCCGCGGAGTGGGCGCGGCCGGTCCCACCCGTACGCCGGGAGGTGCTCGCCGCCCTTCCCGAGGTCGACGAGGGCCGGCCGCCGGTGCTGTTCGTACCCGGTTTCGGGCACGGCGCCTGGGCGTTCGCCGAGCACTGGCTCGACCACACCGCGGCGCGCGGGTTCCCGGCGCACGCGCTGAGCCTGCGCGGGCACGGCGGCAGCGGCGCGGCGCCGAAGGCGTCGCTGCGGGCGTACGCGCACGACGTGGTCCAGGTGGCGGCGGGCCTACCGCGACGCGCGGTGCTGGTCGGGCACGGTGCCGGTGCCCTGGTGGTGACCCACGCGCTGGCCCGCTACCCGGCCCGGGCGGGTGTGCTCGTCGCCCCGGTGCTGGGTGGCTGGGGCAGCGCCGGCACGGCGTTGCGCCGCAATCCGGTCGGTACGCTGCCGGCGGCGTTCGGGGGCCGGCTGCGGTTGAGCCGGCGCCAGCTTTTCAGCCGGAGCCTGCCGGATCCGGCGGCCCGCGCGTACGCCGGCCGGCTGGGCCGGGCGGCCGCCCGCGCCCAGTGGCAGGTGCTGCTGGGCCGGCCGGCGGAGCCGGCGGTCGGTGATCCGCCGGTGCTGGTGCTGGGCAGCCCCGACGACCGGGTGGTGCCGTTGCCGGCGCTCAACCGGGCGGCCGCCGGCTACAACGCGGCCCCGCTGCTGTTTCCGGGGATGGGCCACGACCTGATGCTCGACGTCGGGTGGCAGGAGCCGATCGACGCGATCCTCGACTGGCTGGAGAAGGACACCCGGCCCTGAGGCGGGCCGGCGGCGGGTCAGGCTGCCGGGGACGGGCCCGGGACGAGGGCGTTGAGGTACGAGGTCGCCCACGCCTGGATGTCGTGGGTGCGCAGGTGTCCGCGCATCGCCCGCATCCGGCTCGACACGTCCTCCGGGCTGGCCTCCAGCGCGTGCATCAGGGTGAGCTTGAGCCCGTCGAGGTCGTGCGGGTTGACCAGGTAGGCCTGCTGGAACTCGGCGGCGGCGCCGGCGAACTCGCTGAGCACCAGGGCACCGGCGTCGTCGACGCGGGCGGCGACGTATTCCTTGGCCACCAGGTTCATGCCGTCGCGCAGCGGGGTGACGGCCATGATGTCGGCGGCCCGGTAGAGCGCGGCCAGCTCGACCCGGTCGAACGGCTGGTTGAGGTAGTGCACGGCCGGCTCGCCGACCCGGCCGAACTCGCCGTTGATCCGGCCGACCTCGCGTTCGACCCGGTCGCGCAGGATCTGGTACTGCTCGACGCGTTCCCGGCTCGGTACGGCGACCTGGACCATGACCGTGTCGCGGACCTTGACGTGGCCGTCGGCGATCAGTTCGCTGTACGCCTTGAGGCGCTGCTCGATGCCCTTGGTGTAGTCCATCCGGTCGACGCTGAGGATGACCTTCTGCGGGTCGCCGAGGTCGCGGCGCAGCCGCTGGGCCCGCTGGACGACCTCGGGCCGGCGGGCGAGGGCCTCCATCTCGGCGGTGTCGATGGACACCGGGAAGGCGCCGATGCGTACGACCCGGTCGTCGACGGCGATCCGCCGGTCGGTGGCCGGCAGCTTGAGGACCCGGTTGGCGAGCTGGGCGAAGTTGTGGGCGGCCTGCGACCGCTGGAAGCCGACCAGGTCGGCGCCGAGGATGCCGAGGAGCAGTTCGGCGCGGCGGGGGAGCTGCATGAACAGTTCCGGTGGCGGGAACGGCACGTGCAGGAAGAAGCCGATCCGCAGGTCGGGGCGCAGGGCGCGGAGCATGCCGGGCACCAGTTGCAGGTGGTAGTCCTGCACCCAGACGACGGCGTCGGGCTCGGCGGCCCGCGCGGCCGCTTCGGCGAACCGCCGGTTGACCCGCTGGTATGCCTCCCACCAGCGGCGGTGGTAGACGGGCTGCTCGACGGCGTCGTGGTAGAGCGGCCACAGGGTGGCGTTGGCGAAGCCCTCGTAGTGCTCGCGTACGTCGTCGGCGGACAGCGGCACGGTGTGCAGGTGTATGCCGTCGACGTCGGGCAGGGTGGGCGCGTCGCCGGTGCCGCCGGCCCAGCCGACCCAGGTGGCCGGCTTGTCGTGCAGGATCGGGTGGAGGGCGCTGACCAGACCGCCGGGACTGCGGCGCCACTCGAAGGCGCCGTCGGGCGCCACGGTGTCGTCGACCGGCAGCCGGTTGGCCACCACCACGAGGGAACTCTGTCGCATCCCGGCACCTCGTTTCGCGAGGCCCCCACCGTCAGGACCGGACCAGGCGCGCGGCGGATCGTGCGCGGGACCGGATCGAGCGCAAGCCCTCGGTAGTGGAGTGGCAGATTGACGTATCAGAGTATTACTACTGACGAGAAGTTACGCGAGGGTTACGTACCGGCCTTAAAGGTCGATGTATTTCACTATCTGGGCGGATCCGGTCAGACGATCGCCCCGTCGTCGCGATCTTCCTCGTCGTCGCCGGACCGCAACCGGGCGATCAGGGTGACGAAACCGCCGAGGATGCCGAGGAAGCCGATCATCGTGACGACGGAGCGGTCGATCGGCAGCAGGTCGGGGAAGAGGAAGAGCGCGAACCCGCCGATCATGGCCAGCACCGCCACGACGGCGTACTTCGAGACCCGTGGCAGCGGCGGTGGCGGCGGCGGCTCGTAGCCCTCGTCGTCGTCGGGCAGGTCGGCGCCGAAGGTGTCCAGCCCGTCGAGCAGCGACGGGTCGCTGTCGCGCCCACCGACCGAGATGCCGGAGAAGTCGGCGGCCGACGGCAGCCGCCGTACCTCGCGCCCGGGTCGCTTCCCGGTCTCCGGGTCCTCGTCGGTGTCGACCGGCCCCTTGACCAGCCGGGGCCGTCCGGTCGGCGGCCGCTCCGGGCCGACGTCCTCGGCGGCCGGCCACGAGCGGGCGGCGTCGTCGATCTCGGTGTGGTAGCCGGCCACGATCCGGGCCCACTCGGCGTCGACGTCGGGGTCGGAACGCCCGGACCCCGACCGGGCCGCTGGCTCGTCGGTGCCGCCGCCGGGACCGGCGGCGGCCGGCGCGGCGGGGACGGTGCCGGCCGGGGCGGCGACGGCGGGGGAGGTGCCGGCGGCCGGACTCCCGTCCGGCGGGCCGCTGTCGGCCGGACGCTCCTCCTCGGCGAGGTCGGCGAGATAGCCGCGGGCCGTCTCCAGGTGGGTCCGGTCGACGTAGAGGCGGTCGACCGGGCGGGCCGGCACGGTGGTCGTGCGCGTCACGGGATTCAGGTCGGCCGACGGTTGCAGGTAGGCGGCGATGCCACCGGCGGCCAGGACGTCGAGCAGGTGTTCACCCACGCGGGGATCCACGTCGCCGGCGACGGCGTACTCCGCCGCGTCGAACCCGTTGTCCCGCCGTCCCCGGCGCGCCCCACCCGCTGACACCGAACACTCTCCTCACCGGCGCGACCCGCGCCAGGCCCGATGCGGCAGACCCCCCTCGTGAGGGCGCGTGCCGTGCATTGAATCGTGACACGGCGGCCGCCGGTTGCGGGAGTGCGTTGTGGCGCGCCGCCCAGGGTTCGTAGGCTCATGCCAGAGTTCCGTGCGCGGGACCTGTGGCGCCCGACTCAGGGTCGGGCGACTCTTGGCGGAAGGACACCGGTGCTGTACTGGCTGCTTAAGTACGTCATCCTCGGGCCGTGGCTGCGGTTGATCTTCCGGCCCGTGGTCGAGGGCCGGGAGCACGTACCCGAGCACGGTGCGGCCATCATCGCCAGCAACCATCTCTCGTTCTCCGACTCGATCTTCATGCCGCTCATGGTGTCCCGGAAGGTGACCTTCGTCGCCAAGGCCGAGTACTTCACCGGCAAGGGCCTCAAGGGCTGGCTGATCAAGATGTTCTTCGTCGGCACCGGCACCATCCCCGTCGACCGCTCCGGCGGCCGGGCCGCCCAGGCCGCCCTGGACACCCAGCTGCGTGTCCTGCGGGCCGGCAACCTGGCCGGCATCTACCCGGAGGGCACCCGGTCGCCGGACGGCCGCCTCTACCGGGGCAAGACCGGGGTGGCCCGGCTGGCCCTGGAAAGCGGCGCCCCGGTCATCCCGGTGGTGATGCTCAACGCCGACGAGATCCAGCCGCCGGGCAAGCTGATCCCGAAGATCGAGCGGGTCCGGATCCGGTTCGGCGCCCCACTGGACTTCACCCGCTACCGCGACCTGGCCGGTGACCGGTTCGTCGAGCGGGCCATCACCGACGAGATCATGTACGAGCTGATGGAGTTGTCCGGCCGCGAGTACGTCGACGTCTACGCCCAGAAGATGAAGACGCCCCCACCACTGGCGGCCTGACCCCGTCCCGCCCGGCCCGTGCGCCCCGCCCCGTCGATCATGGGGATGTTTCGGGCAAACTGGGTGCAGATCTTGGCAACAAGTCCTTGATCAACGCGGTGGGGGCACGCGGCGGGCGCGCGGCGGGGGCGCGCGGCGGCGCGGCACGGCGGTCGAGCGCCGCGCGGCGTCCGCCCCGCGCGGGGCCGGGTGGGTCAGGAGGCCAGGGTGGGGGTCCAGTCGGCGTCGCCGGCCGGTTCGGTGAGCCGGAGCAGGCCCGGCGCCTGGTTGCGCAGGGCGAAGGTACGCACCTCGGCCAGCACCGTGTCGGCGGTGCTCCGCTCGCCGGCCCGCTGCAACGCGCCGGCGGCCAGCGCCAGCGCCAGCATCCGGTCGGTGGTGTCCGGGATCTCCGCGTAGATCTGCGCCGCCGCCAGGTAGAGCTGTCCGGCCCGGGCGTGGTCACCGTCGGCGGCGACCACGGCCGCGGTCACCGTACGCAGCGCCGCCTCGGCCCACGGGGTACGGTGCCCGACCCGGTCGAGCATCCCGCGTACCTGCAGGGCCGCGTCCCGGCCGGCGAGCGCCCCGGCGTACGCGGCCGCGGTGATCCACTCGCCGCTGGCCAGCGCCGGTACCGCCGACCACGAGGCGGCCAGTTCGTCGAGAAGCCGGGCGGCCTCCCGGTGCCGGCCCTGCAACGCCCGGCACAGCGCGCCCAGCCCGAGCGTGGTCCAGTGCGGGCGGTGGAATCCGCTGCTGCGGGCGCTGTCGAGGGCGTCGGTGACGTCGTCGGCCGGCGTACCGGTGGGGTCGCCGACCGCGACCGGCCCGCGGGCCGGGGCGGTGTCGATGGCCGTCCGGGCCCGGGCCGGCCGGCTGTCGCCGCCCGGCACCGGCTCGCCGCGCAGCACCCGCAGGCAGGACCGCATCCCGCGGACCTGCATGTCCCACCGGCCGCTCGGGGTGTCGACGAAGGCGTCGGCGGCGGCGAGGAGCCGGCCGAAGTCGCCGTCGAAGTAGGCCCGCATCGCCTCGCCGGAGTAGCCGGTGGTCAGCGTCGCGCCGCCGCCCTGCCCGAGCAGCCGGTCGGAGCGGATCCAGTCGCCCTCCTCGCGGATCGCGTACGCCAGGTTCTGGGTGGCCCGGGGCAGCGCCAGCAGTTGGTTGGCCCGGCAGACCTCGGTGGCGGCGTGCAGTTCGTCGAGGCCGGTGCGGTCGCCGGCCTGGTAGCGGGCCATCGCCTCGGTGATCCGGGCGTTGGTCCGGGTCTCCAGCAGCCCCAGCCGGTCGGCGATGGCGGCGGCGGTGCGGGCGGCGGCGATGGCCGGTTCGCGTTCGTAGTTGAGCATGTGCAGCCGGCCGAGTTCGGCGTACGCGTCGGCCTTCCCGGCGGTGTCGCCGAGCGGCTCGAACAGTTCGACGGCCCGGTCCAGGCAGGACAGCGCGGCACCGCGGTCGGCGCGCAGCCAGGCGGCCTGGCCGAGCAGGGTCCAGGCGCGGGCCGCCGACGGGCGCTCGCCCAGGGTGAAGAGCCGGTCGGCCAGCATCGTCAGCTGTTCGACGCCGCCGCTCTCCAGGAACGCGGCACCGTCGCGCAGGAACGAGATCTCGGTGCTCAGCAGCTCCAGCCGGAGCTGCCCGGGCGGGTCGGTGTCGTCGACCAGGGTCAGTGCCCGGCCGACGTGGCTGGCCGCGGCGTCGAGCACGTGCAGGGCGTACGCCCTGCGGGCCGCCCGGTGCAGCGCCTCACGGGCCGGCGGGGCGTAGCGGGAGGTGTCGACGCCGAGGGTACGGGCGATCTCGTGGGCCGCCCAGCGGTGGTGGGCCAGCACCTCGGCGAGGTCGGTGTCCCGCCCGCCGGACAGCGTGTCGAGCCAGTCGGCCGTCCGCTCGTGCCGGGCGACCCGGTCGGTGCGCGGCAGCCGCTGGTAGCAGACGTCGCGGACCAGCACGTGCCGGAACCGGAACTCCGACTGGCCGGCCATCGTCGACGTCGCCTGCTCGTGGACCATGTCGCGCTGCTCGAGCCGGCGCAGCGACCGTTCGACCGACTCGACCGGCCGGCCCAGCGCGGCGGCGACCGCGCCCGGCCAGAACTGCATCCCGACCACCGAGGCGGCCAGCAGTACGGTCCGGTCCTTGGCGTCGAGCAGGTCGACCCGGTTGGCGATGACGCCGTGCACGCTCTCCGGCATCGGCAGGTCGTGCTGGCGGTCCAGCGACCAGCCGCGACCGGTCTGGCGCAGCGCGCCCTGCTCGATGAGCATCCGGACGTATTCGTGGGCGTAGAGCGGGTTGCCGTCGGCGACCTCGACCAGCGGGGTCAGCATGTCGGCGGAGAACGCCGCCTGCCCGAACAGGTGCGAGTAGAGCGCGGCGATACCGGTGGCGCGCAGCGGCGACAGGGTGATGGTCAGCCCGCCGGTGGTGGCCCCGGCCCAGGTCGGGTCGCGGTCGACCAGTTCGGGCCGGGTGGTGCACAGCAGCATCAGCGGCACCTCGCGCGCCGACGAGCCGAGCAGTTCGATGAAGCGCAGCATCGCCTCGTCGGCCCAGTGCAGGTCCTCGAAGACCAGCACGGTCGGCCGCCGGGACGCCAGCGCGACCAGGAACCGGCGCCACGCCGACTCGGTCTCCTCGGCCGGCAGTTTCGCGGCGGCCAGCCCGACCAGCGGCCGCAGCGCGTCGGCCAGCCGCTCGGCCTCGGCCGGCCCGACGAGCTCGGCCAGCGCGGCGTCGAGCCGGCGGGCGGCGGCCTCGGCCGGGTCGGTGTCGAGGATGCCGGCCTCGGCCTTGACGATGTCGGCCAGCGCGGCGAACGTGACGTTCTCGCCGAACGGCGGGCACCGGCCGGTGTGCCAGGTCAGCGGCTGGTCGATCAGCCGGTCGGCGTTGCGGAAGAGTTCGCGGACCAGGCGGCTCTTGCCGATCCCGGCCCGCCCGAAGAGCGTCACCAGTTGCGGCATCCGCTCCCGGATCGACCGGTGCAGGGCGTTGACGAGCAGGCTCAGCTCGTGTTCGCGGTCGAAGAGCGGGGTGGTGTCGGGCTCGCGGTCCGGCTGCTGCCGCTGCATCGGCGCGACCGCCAGCCACACCTCGGTCGGTGACGACCGGCCACGCAGCGTCACCGGCGGCTGCTCGGCGTAGTTGATGGCGGTGCGGGTCAGCGCGTACGTGTTGCCGCAGACCAGTACCCCGCCGGGCGGGGCCACCGACTGCATCCGCGACGCGGTGTTGACCACGTCGCCGGCGACGATCGCCTGGCCGCCGTCGCGGGCCGCCGCCACGTCGACCAGCGCCTCGCCGGTCGCCACCCCGACCCGGAAGCGCAGCTGGCCGGCGTCGGTGGGCGCGAACCGGGCCAGCACCCGCTGCAGCTCCAGCCCGGCGCGGACGCACCGCTGGGCGTCGGTCTCGGTCGCCACCGGCGCCCCGAACAGCGCCATCACCGCGTCGCCGATGTACTTCTCCACCACCCCGCCGTACTGGCCGACGACCCGGCGGGCGGCGGAGAAGAAGCCGGTCTGCATGGCCCGGACCAGTTCCGGGTCGGCGCGTTCGACGTACGGGGTGAAGTCGATCAGGTCGACGAACAGCACGCTGATCCGCCGGCGGTCCTCCTGGACGGCGGGCGGTGCCGGCGTGCCGGTGCCGCCCACCTTGGACCCGCACCCGGTGCAGAACGCGGCGTCGGCCGGCAGCAGCCGGCCGCACTGCGAGCACGCGGGCGTCAGCTCGGTTCCGCAGCCGGCACAGAACCTGTCGTCGTCGGCTGCGGTCCGGTTGCACCGGGCACATGGGGCGGGGATGCCGTCCTCCTGCATGCGACACGTCGAGCGGTCGGTGGCGCCGGCGGCCGCGGCTGCGGTCTGCCGGCACTGCGGGGACACCCGGTGCCGGCCGGCGGTGGCGACCCGGCTGGCCGCCCACGCCGAGTATCCATGGGCCGGCAAGCTGTCGGGAACTGGGCTCTTAGCCCATTCGCACTCCCCAACCGGGGTGCCCCGAGGCTACAGTCGGGCAGCTTGTGACTGGCCCGACAGAGGGGGAGTACGTAGATGGTGTATGTCCGGCTTGAGCAGGATTGGACCGACGGGCAGGGCACGACCCACCACGCCGGGTCCAGCGTCGACGTAGACGCGGCCACGCTCGCGGACCTGGAGGCGCGCGGCATCGTGGCCGCCGGTGGCGGCGGCTGGGACGGTCCGGGTGGCGGCGGGGGCGGCGACGACAAGGACTGGGCCGGGCCGACCGGCTGGGCCGGGCCGACCAGCACCCAGCCCTGACACACCGCGATCGCGTCGGGCCGGGCACATGCCCGGCCCGACGCGTTTCAGCGGTCGGGCATGCCGGCGCGGCGGCGCAGGGCGGCGACGTCGGTGACGACGATCCGGCGCCCTTCGGTACGCAGCCAGCCGCGGTTGGCGAACGACCCGATGGCCTGGTTGACGCTCTGCCGTGAGCCGCCGGCCATCTCGGCGAGCTGGCTCTGGTTGAGCTCGATGGTGATCATCGGGGCCTGGCTCTCGCCGGCCAGCCGGACCAGCGTCTTGGCCACCCGGCCGGGCAGGTCGAGGAAGACGTGGTCGGCGTTCTGCTCGGTGAGCCGCCGGATGAGCGCGCCGAGCGAGCGCATGACGGCGTCGAGGATGCGCGGGTTGGCGTGCACCAGCTCCATGAACGCGCCCCGGGACAGGGCCAGCGCGGTGCAGTCCTCGATCGCCTCGGCCGAGGCCGACCGGGTCGAGGCGTCCAGGAGGGACACCTCACCCAGTACGTCGGGCGGGCGCGCCACCGTCATCACGGCCCGTTCGCCGGTCGGCGCCGTACGGAACACCGCGACCGCGCCGCGTCGCAGCACGATGAGCGACTCGCCGGGGTCGTTCTCGACGAACAGCAACTGGCCCTTGCGGTAGGTGCGGGGCACCGCCGCGGCGATCACCCGTTGACGCACCTCCGGTTCGAGACCGGCGAACAGTTCGACGCCCGAGAGCGCGTCACCCGGATCCGGCAGGCGAACCTCCACGGTCCAACCCCTCCCCGGTAAGCAACATGGTCATGTGCCGGCTCACCCGGCCGCCGGGTCCACTTCGGTCGGCGGCGGGCGGATGAACGGACCATCACACAATAGGCGGTGCGAGTGTCAACATCAGATCATGACGCTCCTGTCGGGTGGTGTACACCCCTGGGATCGATTACGTGACAGTCCTGTGCCCTTGTCCCGGGACATGCTGTGCGCGGATCCGCCGACGGGTGGGGGCCGCACGGGGGCGCGGCGGATTCGGCGCCGAGGGGAACCGCGGCCGGCCGGAAGGTGGCGCACCAGCGCGCCACCTTCCGCCGGACGTGTCGTGACCGTTGAAGATCGGCTGGCGGCCCGGGCGGGTGCCGGGCCGACCGGACCCCGTCACCCCGACCCCCGTACGCCGGTTCGCCGCGGCCGGCGGGACACGGCCGGCGCGGGCCCGCGGTTGGCCGGCGGGTGCCCCGGGAGGCCGCCGTCCGGGCCGGTCGGCGAGGATGGCGGCGATGACTTACCGCTATTTCTACGACTGCGAGTTCATCGAGGACGGGCGCACGATCGACCTGGTGTCGATCGGCGTCGTGGATGAGTTCGGTCGCGAGTTCTACGCCGTGTCCACCGAGTTCGACAGCTCCCGGGCCATCCCGTGGGTACGCCGCAACGTGCTCGACCGGCTGCCGTCGCCGGCCGACCGGGCCTGGCGGTCCCGCGACCGCATCCGCGACGACCTGCTCGAGTTCCTGGTCGAGCCGGTCCGGGGCCGGGCGGGGGAGGAGGTCGAACTGTGGGCCTGGTACGCGGCGTACGACCACGTCGCGCTCGCCCAGCTCTGGGGGCCGATGACCGCCCTGCCCCGGCAGATCCCGCGGTTCACCAAGGATCTCCGTCAGCGGTGGGACGACCTGGGCCGCCCGGCGCTGCCGAAGGCCCCGGCCGACCAGCACGACGCCCTGGTGGACGCCCGGCACAACCTGGCCCGCTGGCAGACCCTCTCCCGCCTGCCGAGATCCGCGTGATCAGGGGCCAAGTCGCGCGTGTCGTCGGCGCGTCGTGGTCACAGCTTCCTGATCACGGCGATCATGGCGGGACACGCTGGATTCACCCATAGCGGGGCGACTACAGTGCGCAATGACGGCCCGCCCCGGGCCGGCAACGATGCCGAGACTTCGCTCCTGGGGCTTGGATGGGCTTACCTTTAGCTCTTGGAGGATCAGCAGATCATGCGTATCGGCGTGCTCACCGGTGGTGGTGACTGCCCAGGTCTGAACGCGGTGATCCGGGCTGTGGTGCGCAAGGGCGTCGCCACCTACGGTCACGAGTTCGTTGGCTTCCGTGACGGCTGGCGTGGCCCGCTCGAAGGGCTGACCCGGCCCCTCGGCATTCCGGAGGTCCGGGGCATCCTGCCGCGCGGCGGCACCATCCTCGGCTCCTCCCGGACCAACCCGTTCAAGATCGAAAACGGGGTCGAGCGGATCAAGAACAACCTCGCCGAGCAGGGCGTCGACGCGCTCATCGCGATCGGCGGCGAGGACACCCTCGGTGTCGCCACCAAGCTCCACGAGCTGGGCGTGCAGGTCGTCGGCGTGCCGAAGACGATCGACAACGACCTCGGCGCCACCGACTACACCTTCGGCTTCGACACCGCGGTCAACATCGCGATGGAGGCCATCGACCGGCTGCACACCACGGCCGAGAGCCACCACCGCACCCTCGTCGTCGAGGTGATGGGCCGGCACGCCGGCTGGATCGCGCTGCACGCCGGCCTGGCCGGCGGCGCCAACGTCATCCTGCTGCCAGAGCGGCAGTTCGACGTCGACCAGGTCGCCAACTACGTCGAGAAGCGCTTCGAGAAGCAGTACGCGCCGATCGTCGTCGTCGCCGAGGGCGCCCAGCCGCTCGACGGCCAGATGGTCCTGCACAACCAGGAGCTCGACGCCTTCGGCCACGTCCGCCTCGGCGGCATCGGCCAGTGGCTCGCCGAGCAGATCGAGGCCAAGACCGGCAAGGAGGCCCGCACCGTCGTGCTCGGGCACATCCAGCGCGGTGGCACGCCGAGCGCCTTCGACCGGGTGCTCGCCACCCGGCTCGGCCTCCAGGCGATCGACGCGGCCAACGAGGGCGACTGGGGCAAGATGGTCGCCCTCCAGGGCACCGACATCGCGCGGGTGCCGCTGGCCGAGGCGACCCGGGAGCTCAAGACCGTCCCGCTGGAGCGCTACACCGAGGCCGAGGTCTTCTTCGGTAGCTGATCCGTGCGGTCCACCGCGACCCGCCCGGCCCGCCGTACCCGGCGTGGCCGGGCAGGTCGTGGCGGTACCGAATCGCGCCCGACGGCGCGGGCTCGCCGCGCGAGGTCCGGCCGGGTCGTGCGGGTTGACAGGCTGATACGTGCGGCACCGGGCGGTGCGGTGGAACTACGTGCGGCACCGGGCGGTGCCGGTGGAACGGAACGAGGTGGCAGGCGTGGCGGTTGGCGTCCACACGGTGGCGGTGATCGGCACCGGCAAGATCGGTGAGTTGATGCTCTCCGGGCTGCTGCGCGCCGGCTGGCCGGCCGGCAAGCTCCTGGCCACCACCCGCCGGCCCGAGCGCGCCGACGAGCTGGCCGTCCGCTACGGCGTACGGGTCGTCGACAACCTCACCGCGATCGTCGAGGCCGACGTGCTCGCGGTGGCGGTCAAGCCGCAGGACGCCGCCAGCCTGCTCGACGACATCGGCCCCAAGGTGCCCGCCGACAAGCTGGTGATCTCGCTGTGTGCCGGCCTGCCCACCGCGTTCTTCGGCCGCCGGCTGCCGGAGAACACCCCGGTCGTCCGGGTCATGACCAACACCCCGGCGCTGGTCGACCAGGCCATGACGGCGATCTCGGCCGGCCCGCACGCGACCGCCGAGCACCTGGCCCTGGCCGAGGAGATGTTCACGCCGCTGGGCGCGACCATCCGGGTGCCCGAGTCGCAGCAGGATGCCGTCACCGCGCTGTCCGGCTCCGGGCCGGCGTACTTCTACCTGCTGGTCGAGGCGATGGTCGACGCCGGCATCCTGCTCGGGCTGCCCCGCCAGGTCGCCCACGAGCTGATCGTGCAGACCGCCATCGGCTCGGCGGTCATGCTCCGTGACTCCGGCGAGCACCCGGTGAAGCTGCGCGAGGCCGTCACCTCGCCGGCCGGCACCACGATCTCGGCGATCCGCGAGCTGGAGAACCACGGCGTACGCGCCGCGATGCTCGCCGCCCTCGAAGCCGCCCGCGACCGGGCCCGCGAGTTGGCCGCGCAGACCGAGAACTGATTCATTCACGCGCCCCGGACCGCGCCCGTCCGGCCCGCGTCCGATTCACTCACGCCACGGCTATTCCCCCGGCGGCCGTGGGGCACTAAATTCATCACTAGCGGTAGCGACATCGATACTCTTCGGAGGTCTGATCTCCCCGTGCCGGGCCGCGACTTCCCCCGCGCCGGCACCGGAGCCGCCCAGGACCGATCCGGCCCCCCATCGGATCGGCGCTCGGCGGCTTCCCCGGAGGCGGCCGACGTCGTGGGTTCGCGCGAGCGTCCAGCGGCGTTCCGGCTCCGGATGGCGGTGGACGGGTCGCCGCTGTGGTGGACGGCAGCCGGCCGTCCGGCGCGGGCCCGGTGACCCTCCACCGTCGTGGAGCCAGCGAACGGCCAGTAACCTGCCCGACCGACGGATGGCGCATACTGTCCGTCGTGTTCACCATCGCCCAGGCGCGCCATCTGATCGCCACGCTGCGCCCACGGATCGACGAACTCATCACGCTCCGCGCCGACCTCGCCGAACTGCGCGCCGACCTCGCCGACGGCGCCGGCAGCCCGCGCGGCGGACTGCCGGAGATCAAGGGGCTCGAGGCACGCATCCACGGCATCGTCGAGGAGTTCAACGAGCACGACATCCAGGTCAAGGGCCTGGCCCCGGTGCTGCTCGACTTCGCCGGTGAACGCGACGGGCGCCCGGTGCTGTGGTGCTGGTTGGAAGGGGACACCGACATCCGGTGGTACCACCGCCTCGAGTGCGGCTTCCCCGGCCGCCGCCGCATCTGATCCATCCCGCCGGCACCGGCGCCCACCCACCGAATCCCCACCGGCCGGCGACGGTCACCGGTGTCGTACCGCTGCTCTAACCTCGGCCCGGTCCACGCGGCCGGCGCGTGGCGGGAGCAGACGGGGAGAAGGCATTGGGCACCTGGGACATCGGACCGTTCGACAACGACAGCGCCGCCGACTGGAGCGGGCGGCTCCACGACGCCGCCCCGGCCGAACGGGCCGGGATCGTCGAGCGGGCGCTGCGCGACGTCGAGACGGAAAGCGGGTATCTCGACTGTGACGTCGCCGCCGACGCGGTCGCCGCGGCCGCCGTGGTCGCGTCGCAGCTGCCCGGCGGGCCGAAGATCGAGTCGGCGTACGCGCCGGACTTCCTGACCGGTGGCGAGTCCCTGCCCCTGCCCGAACACCTGCCGGCGCTGGCGGTGCGGGCCCTGGACCGGATCGTCGCCGACGAGTCGGAGTGGCGGGATCTCTGGGCCGACTCCGGCGCGCTCGACAAGGCGGTGGCCGAACTCGGGCCGATCCGGGTCGCCCTCGACCGGCGCGGCCCGCTGGCCGGCGCCGCCGGCTGACCGGGGCACCACCGCTGGCGGGCGTCGCGGGCTGCACGGCGCCACCGGCCGATCCGCCCGCCCGGCGGCGGCCGGGCGGGCGTCGGTCCCGCTAGCGGGGCAGCACCTTCTCGATCGCGGCGGCCAACTCCGCCGAGTCCGGCTCCACCCGTGGGCTGAACCGGCCCGCGACGGTACCGTCCGGGGCGATCAGGAACTTCTCGAAGTTCCACCGCACGTCGCCGGTGTGCCCCTCGGCGTCGGCCGTGTCCACCAACTCGACGTAGAGCGGATGCCGGTCCGGCCCGTTGACGTCGACCTTCTCCGTCAACGGAAACGTCACGCCGTAGTTGACCTCGCAGAACTCGGCGATGTCCGCCGCGCTGCCCGGCTCCTGGCCGGCGAACTGGTTGCAGGGCACGCCGAGCACCACCAGCCCGCGTGGTCCGTACGTCTCGTGCAGCTTCCGCAGGCCGGCGTACTGCGGGGTCAGGCCGCACCGCGAGGCCACGTTGACCACCAGCAGCGCGTTGCCGCGGTACTGGGCGAGGTTCGCGGGGCCGCCGGCGAGGGCGTCGATCCCGGTGTCGAAAACGGTCATGACGGTGACGTTACCGGCCGGTCGGGCCGATCGGGTGGGTGGTGGTCGCAGGGATGGTGGCCAGCGCCGGCCGACCGGCGTCGACCCCAGGAGAACCGGTAGCGGACCTCAAGACATCCAGAAATCTAAAAATGGACATCTTGACGAAGTGTTAAATCCGTGAGTAGCGTCTCACTAGCTTTTTGGAAAGTTTCCTAACTGTTTGGGGAGACGCCACATGAAGAGATCCCTGCGCCGCGCGATGTGGGCCGGCGCCGTGGCGGCGCTGGTCGTCGCCGCGGTCCCGGTCACGTCGGCCTTCGGTGCCGGCAGCCTCACCACCACGTTCGCCGCCTCCTCGGACTGGGGCTCCGGTCACGAGGTCAGGGTCACCGTCACCAACGGCACCAGCAGCCCGGTCAACACCTGGCGGATCGAGTTCGACCTGCCGGCCGGTACCACGATCAGCAGCTTCTGGGACGCCGACGTGACCCGCACCGGCAACCGCGTCGTGGCCGTCAAGAAGAGCTGGGCCGGCGCGCTCGCCGCGGGTGCCTCGACCAGTTGGGGCTACATCGGGACCGGCGCCTACCGGGCCCCGACCAACTGCACCATCAACGGCGCGGCCTGCGGCGGCGGCACCCCGCCGACCACCCCGCCCCCGACCACCGCGCCGCCCACGACCGCACCCCCGACCACTCCGCCGCCCACCACTCCGCCGCCGACCACCCCGCCGCCGCCCGGCGCCAAGAAGGTCGTCGGATACTTCGTGCAGTGGGGCACCTACCAGCGCAACTACCAGGTGAAGAACATCCACACCAGTGGTTCCGCCGCGAAGATGACGCACATCCTGTACGCCTTCGCCAACACCACCGGCGGTCGCTGCACCATCGGTGACAGCTACGCCGACTACGAGAAGGCGTTCACGGCGGCGGACAGCGTCGACGGTGTCGCCGACACCTGGGACCAGCCGCTGCGCGGCAACTTCAACCAACTCAAGAAGCTCAAGCAGATGTACCCGCACCTCAAGGTCATCTTCTCGGTCGGCGGCTGGACCTGGTCCGGCGGCTTCACCCAGGCCGCGCAGAACCCGCAGGCGTTCGCCGACTCCTGCTACAACATGGTCAACGACTCCCGCTGGGCCGGCGTGTTCGACGGCATCGACATCGACTGGGAGTACCCGAACGCGTGTGGCCTGACCTGTGACAACAGCGGCCCGAACGCCTTCAAGAACGTGATCTCGGCGCTGCGGACCAAGTTCGGCCCGAACCGGCTGGTCACCGCGGCGATCACCGCCGACGGCAGCAACGGTGGCAAGATCGACGCGGCCGACTACGCCGGTGCGGTCAACAACCTCGACTGGATCATGCCGATGACGTACGACTACTTCGGCGCCTTCAACGCCCAGGGTCCGACGGCCCCGCACTCGCCGCTGACCTCGTACACCGGCATCCCGCAGGCCGGCTTCAACTCCGACGCGGCGATCCAGAAGCTGAAGAGCAAGGGCGTCCCGGCCAGCAAGATGCTGCTCGGCGTCGGCTTCTACGGCCGCGGCTGGACCGGCGTCACCCAGACCGCGCCCGGCGGCACGGCGACCGGGCCGGCGCCGGGCACCTACGAGCAGGGCATCGAGGACTACAAGGTCCTCAAGAACACCTGCCCGGCGACGGCGACCATCGCCGGCACCGCGTACGCCAAGTGCGGCAGCAACTGGTGGAGCTACGACACCCCGAGCACCATCACCGGCAAGATGACGTACAGCAAGAACCAGGGGCTCGGCGGGGCGTTCTTCTGGGAACTCTCCGGTGACACCAGCAACGGCGAGCTGATCACCGCGATCCGTAACGGCCTCAACTAGGACGGCCCCGCCCGAGGGCGGGGTCGACAACCAGACGGTCCCGCCCGGGGGCGGGCCGACGCAGGAATCCCCACAGGGGCGGGGAACCGGGTTTCCGGTTCCCCGCCCCGCGTCGTCGTACCGGAATATCGGTCGCGGGCCGCGACGTTGTCGCCTACCGTGACCACCATGTTCGGCACCGTCGGCTTCGGACGGCCCGCAGGTCCACACCTGCCGGCCGTCGTCGACGTGTGCGCGTGGTTCGCGGATACCCGAGGCTGACCCTCCTCCATCCCGAGCAGAACCACGGAGGAGGGTGGCCCGTCAGTACGGCGCCGCCCCTTTTCTTCTGGCGGCCCCGTCCCGCGCGGTTCTGACGCGTGCCGGTCCCGGCAACCGCCCGCGTACGTCGCCCGCCGACCCCGAACCTCCACAGTGGAGCTTCAGCATGGCCAAGAGCCAGTTCTCGCGTACGAAACCGCACCTCAACATCGGCACGATGGGGCACGTCGACCACGGCAAGACGACCCTGACCGCCGCCATCACCAGGGTCCTCGCCGACCGCGACCCGGCCGCCAACCGGTACGTCTCCTTCGACGGCATCGACCGGGCGCCGGAGGAGGTCGCGCGGGGCATCACCATCAACATCGCGCACGTCGAGTACGAGACCGCGACCCGGCACTACGCCCACGTCGACATGCCGGGCCACGCCGACTACGTGAAGAACATGATCACGGGGGCGGCGCAGGTCGACGGGGCCATCCTCGTCGTCTCCGCGCTCGACGGCGCGATGCCGCAGACCCGCGAGCACGTCCTGCTCGCCCGGCGGGTCGGTGTGCCGTACCTGGTGGTGGCGATGAACAAGGCCGACGCCGTCGACGACCCGGACCTGCTCGACCTGGTCGAACTCGAGGTCCGCGAACTGCTCGGCGAATACGGCTTCCCTGGCGACGAGGTCCCGGTCGTACGCGTCTCGGCGCTGCGCGCCCTCGAGGGCGACCCGCGGTGGACCGCGTCCGTCGTGGAACTGCTCGACGCCGTCGACCGGTACGTCCCGGTGCCACCCCGCGAGCTTGGCGAACCGTTCCTGATGCCGATCGAGAACGTGCTCACCATCTCCGGGCGGGGCACCGTGGTCACCGGCGCGATCGAGCGCGGCACGCTGCGGGTCGGCGACGCCGTCGAGGTGGTCGGGCTCGGCCCGACGCTGTCCACCGTCGCCACCGGGCTGGAGACGTTCGGCCGCTCGTTGCCGGTCGCCGAGGCCGGCGACAACGCCGCCGTCCTGCTGCGCGGGGTCAAGCGCGACCAGGTGCAGCGGGGCCAGGTGGTGGCGCTGCCCGGCAGCGTCACGCCGCACCTCCGGTTCGGTGCGCGGCTGTACGCCCTGACCACCGCCGAAGGGGGGCGGCACACGCCGTTCCTGGCCAACTACCGGCCGCAGTTCTATTTTCGGACGACCGACGTGGTTGGGGCGATGCGGCTCGGCGACGACACGCAGATGGTCATGCCGGGCGACACCGTCGACCTGACGGTGGAACTGGGCCGTCCGGTCGCGATGCACGTGGGCCTCGGGTTCGCGGTCCGCGAGGGCGGCCGCACCGTGGCCGCCGGCACGGTGACCGCCCTGCTCGACTGACTCCGGCCTGTCGCGCGGCGGCCTAGTCCGTCGCGCGGCGCGGTCTGTCGCGCGGCCCGACCTGTGGCGCGGCCCGACCTGTCGCGCGGCGGCGGCCCGGGCCGCCGCGTGGCGGACCGGGCCGTGGCGTGGATCAAGGGCTTGTCGGGGCAGAACGTGCCTGTTCTGCCCCGAACATCCCCTTGATCGGCGGGCCGGGGCGGGCGGACGGGAGGCCGGGGCGGGCGGACAGGGGGCGGGTTGGCCGGGCAGGGGGCGGTGGGGCGGTCGGGGGTCGATGGGGGGTGGGCGGGGGTGTGGGAGACTCGGGCGGAATGCGGTCGTGGGGAGGGCGTGTGCGTCGGGGCGGGGGCGGGGTGCTGTTCGGGGCCGTGCTCGCGGCGGCGCTCGCCGGCTGCGGCTCGCAGGAGCCGTCGGGGCCCGACCCCGGGCAGTTGGCCCGCGAGCGGGTGCAGACCTACCTCGACGCGATGAAGGCCAAGGACGTCGCCGCCGGCCGGGCCCAGCTCTGCGCCGGTATGCACGCCACCTTCGACCGGATCGCCACCGGTCCCAACGGTGACTTCGCCGCACACTTCGTGGTCACCGACGCCACCGTCACCGGCGGTCAGGCCGTCGGCGCCGACCAGCGGGTCGACGCCGCCGTCATGGTCACCGCCGCCGGTGATCCCCGGCTGGTCGGCCTGGTCTTCACCCTCAGCCACGTCGACGGGCACTGGTGCATCGCGGACGAGGAGACCGGCCCGCCGCCGACCGCGTACCCCTCGCCGTCACCGGACGGCACGGCCAGCCCGTCGCCGTCACCGGACGGCCCGAGCCCGTCGGCGGCACCGGCCGGTCCGGGCGCGGTCCCCAGCCCCCGGTAGGGCCCATCTCACGCTGCGAAACGCGCACCCTCGGCAACCGTCCGGACGGGTGTCCGCCGTACGCTTGCTCGCATGCGCCAAGAGTGGCACCAGTTGAGCCATCCCGGGGTCGGTAACCCCGGCTTGCAGACCACCCGCCCCTCGACCGATTCCGCCGAGGACGCCGCCCTCGGGCTCGACCGGTGGCGCGACCTGCCCCGGGCGCAGACCCCGCCGTGGCCCGACCCGGCCGCCGTCGTCGACGTCTGCCGGGTGCTCGACAACGTGCCGTCGATCGTCGCGCCGTACGAGGTCGACCTGCTGCGCGAGCGGCTGGCCCTGGTCTGCGACGGCAAGGCGTTCCTGCTCCAGGGCGGCGACTGCGCGGAGACGTTCGTCGACAACACCGAGAGCCACCTGCTCGCCAACGCCCGCACGCTGCTGCAGATGGCGGTGGTGCTGACGTACGGGGCGTCGCTGCCGGTGGTGAAGGTGGCCCGGGTCGCCGGGCAGTACACCAAGCCGCGGTCGTCGCCGACCGACGCGCTCGGCCTGCCGGCCTACCGCGGCGACATGATCAACTCGCTGGAGGCGACGGCGGAGGCCCGGGTCGCCGACCCGCAGCGCATGATCCGGGCGTACGCCAACTCGGCGGCGGCGATGAACATGCTCCGGGCCTACCTCAGCGGTGGCCTCGCCGACCTGCACGGCCTGCACGACTGGAACAAGGACTTCGTCCGCAGCTCGGCCGCGGGCGAGCGCTACGAGGCGATCGCCCGCGAGATCGACCGGGCGCTCGCGTTCATCCAGGCGTGCGGGATGACCGACGACGAGGCACTGCGCAAGGTCACCCTCTTCTGCTCCCACGAGGCGCTCGCGCTGGAATACGACCGGGCGCTGACCCGGGTCTCCGACAACCGGGCGTACGGCCTGTCCGGGCACTTCCTCTGGGTCGGCGAACGCACCCGCCAACTCGACGGCGCGCACATCGACTACATCTCCCGGATCGCCAACCCGGTCGGGGTCAAGCTCGGCCCCGGCACCAGCCCCGAGCAGGCGATCGAGCTGTGCGAGAAGCTCAACCCGGACAACGTCCCGGGCAAGCTCACCCTGATCAGCCGGATGGGCAACCACAAGGTACGCGACGCGCTGCCGCCGATCGTCGAGAAGGTGACCGCCGCCGGCGCCCGCGTGGTGTGGCAGTGCGACCCGATGCACGGCAACACCCACGAGTCGTCCAACGGCTACAAGACCCGGCACTTCGACCGGATCGTCGACGAGGTGCTCGGCTACTTCGAGGTCCACCGGAACCTGGAGACCCACCCCGGCGGTCTGCACGTCGAACTCACCGGCGAAGACGTCACCGAGTGCCTCGGCGGCGCCCAGGCGATCCAGGACATCGACCTGCCGGGCCGCTACGAGACCGCCTGCGACCCCCGGCTCAACACCCAGCAGTCGCTCGAACTGGCGTTCCTGGTCGCGGAGATGCTCCGTGGCTGAATCGACCGGGCGCCCCGTCGTCGACCTGCGCTCCGACACCGTCACCAAGCCCACCCCACCGATGCGCGCGGCGATGGCCGCCGCCGACGTCGGCGACGACGTCTACGCCGAGGACCCGACCGTCAACGCGCTCGAAGCCCACGTGGCGGAACTCTTCGGGCACGAGGCGGCGCTGTGGGCCCCGACCGGCTCCATGGCCAACCAGATCGCGCTGCAACTGCTCGTACCGCCGGCACACGAACTGCTCTGCGACGCCGACGCGCACGTGGTGACGTACGAGATGGCGGCCGCGGCCGCGTACGGCGGGATATCGACCCGGACCTGGCCGGCCGTCGGCGCCGACGTCGACCCCGAGACGGTCGCGGCGATGATCCGTCCCGACGGCTACCACGCGGTGCCGACCCGGGCCATCGCCGTCGAGCAGACCCACAACCGGGGCGGCGGCGGGGTGGTCCCGCTGGCCACCCTGCGTGCCCTGCGCGGCATCGCCGACCGGGCCGGCGTCGCGCTGCACTGCGACGGCGCCCGGATCTGGCACGCGCACGTCGCCGACGGCGTGCCGCTGAAGACGTACGGCGAACTGTTCGACACCCTGTCGGTCTGCCTGTCCAAGGGCCTCGGCGCGCCGGCCGGCTCGGTGATCGTCGGCAGCGCCGAACGGATGGCCCGCGCCCGGGTGATCCGCAAGCGGATGGGCGGCGGACTGCGCCAGGTCGGCGTGCTCGCCGCCGCCGGCCGGTACGCGCTCGACCACCACGTCGAGCGGCTCGCCGACGACCACGCCCGCGCCGCCCGGCTCGCCGAGGCGATCGCGCCGTTCGGTGTGCTGGCCGGCCCGGTACGCACCAACCTCGTGCCGCTGGACCTGTCGAAGTCGCCGCTCGACGCCGCCGGCGTGGCGGCCGCCGCCCGTGCCGAAGGCGTTCTCGTGTCGGTCCTCGGCCCGTACGTCGGCCGCCTGGTCACCCACTACGAGGTCGACGACGCCGGCATCGACCATGCCATCGAGGTGCTGACCCGCGTCCTGCGCGGCTGACCACACACGAAAAGCCGGGCCCGCGTCACGCGGGCCCGGCTTTTTCGCGTACGGGTATGTCAGACCTCGGGGTGCTCGGTCACGTTCTGGAGGTAGATCGCCTCGCCGAGCTTCTCGATCAGCCCGAGCTGGGTCTCCAGGTAGTCGACGTGGTGCTCCTCGTCAGCCAGGATGTCCTCGAAGATCCTCGCCGAGGTGGTGTCACCGATCGAGCGCATGTATTCGATGCCGCGGCGCAGCCGGTCGACCGCCTCGACCTCGATCTTCATGTCGCACTCGAACTGCTCCTTGACCGTCTCGCCGATCCGCAGCGCAAAGAGCTTCTGGTAGTTGGGCAGGCCCTCGAGGAACAGGATCCGGTCGGTCAGCACCTCGGCGTGCTTCATCTCGTCGATGGACTCGTGCCGGGTGTGTTTCGCCAGCTTGGTGTAGCCCCAGTTCTCCTGCATCTTGGCGTGCAGGAAGTATTGGTTGATCGCGGTGAGTTCCGCGGTGAGCTGCTCGTTCAGAAACTCGATTACCCGGCTGTCGCCTTGCATGACAAAACCCCCACAAGAGTTACCTGTGGGGTAAGCCTACTCGGCCGTAGGGATCAGGCCGCGATCGTGACGAGCGTGTCGGTGCCGGTCTCCTCCTCGATCAGGTCACAGATGCGGTCCAGGCAGGTGCCGCAGCCGGTGCCGGCGCCACAGGAATCCCCGACAGACTCCTCGCAGTGCGCGCCGAGGCGGATCGCGGTACGGACCTCGCCTTCGCGGACGCGCGCGCAGATGCAGACGTACATGAGGGGTGCCCTCCTGCGGTTAGGCTGACCTCAGTAAGGCTGCCCTAAAGGGGGCCGTTCACGCAAGGAGTCCGTGAGATATCACCCTGATCGGAGGAGTTGGGCTGTGCTGGCTGGTCCTCGCTCCGCTCGGACGGCTCGCTCCGCTTCGCGCCGCCTGAATGCACCGTCTTCGCCCTGCGGGCCGCGACCGCTTCGCGGCGCGGTCCTCGGGCTCCAGACGGTGCGGCGGCGCTCGGTCGACTCGCGACTTGGGTCGCGGTCTAGGGCTGTCCGCCGATTGCTTCGTTGAAATGTCCCGCTCTTCGGTGGTGACCGCCGTCGCGACGCCCGCCACCACTGTCCGCTTTGTCGGAACCGCGTGTGGTGGCCATTGTTGATCTGGGCGGGAGAGACCTTATCCGGCGCGGGTAAGGTTCCTCCCGCTCAGATCAACGTCACGCCCTGCAGCACCCGTGTGAGGTTGCCGTAGCGGTTGTCCCTTTTGTTTCGGTCAGGGCTGCGGGCGGGCGCTGCGGTCGTCGGGGTGAGCGCCCGCGGGTCCTCCCGGGCGACCTGTCGTGGACCCGGGACGTTCGGCGAAGCAATCGGCGGACAGGGCTGACCGGAACCAGAGTCGCGAGTCGACCGAGCGCCGCCGCACCGTCTGGAGCCCGAGGACATGCGGCGAAGCCGTCATGCCCGCAGGGCGAAGACGGTGCAATTAGGCGGCGCGAAGCGGAGCGAGCCAGCCGAGCCGAAGGCGAGGCCGGAAAACACAGCCGAGGCCGGAAAACACAGCCGAGGCCAGCTAGCTCAGCTTCTGGAGGGTGGCGATGTCGGTGGCGTGATGTTCGCTGGGGGTCTCGACGATCACGGCGACTCCGGCGGTCGCCGGGTGTCGCATCAATTCCGCGAAGGCGGGCTCGCCGATCGTGCCCTTGCCGATCGTCTCGTGCCGGTCGCGGGTGGACCCGCAGGTGTCGCGGGAGTCGTTGGCGTGTACGAGCCACAGCCGGTCGTCGCCCACGGTCGCCACCAGCGAGTCGAGGGTCGCGGTCATGCCGCCGGGGCGGGCGAGGTCGTGTCCGGCGGCCCAGGCGTGGCAGGTGTCGAAGCAGACGCCGAGCCACGGGTGCCGGTCGACGGCGTCGAGGTAGGGGCCGAGGTGTTCGACCTTCGACGCCAGCGAGCGGCCGCCGCCGGCGCTCGGCTCGACGAGCAGTTTGGGGCCGCCGTCCGTGGCGGCCCGGTCGAGGAGGGGCAGCAGCGCCTCGCGTACCTGGCGCATCGCGGCGTCGGTGTGGGTGGCGTCGACGGCGCTGCCGGCGTGGAACACGACTCCGGTGGCGCCGATCGCGGCGCCCCGCTGGAGCGCGTGCGCCAGCGTCGCCACCGATCGTTCGACCGTGGCAGGGGTCGGTGACCCGATGTTGACCAGCAGCGAGGCGTGGATGTATGCCGGGATGCCGCGTTCGGCGCACCCGGCCCGGAACAGTTCGTCCTGGGCCGGGTCGCCGGGCGGCAGCGCCCAGCCGCGCGAGTTGCCGACGTAGACCTGTACGGCTTCGGCGCCGGCGGCGTCGACGTACGGCAGGGCCGCTTTGGCGAGGCCGCCGGCGGTGGGCGTGTGGGAGCCGACGGGCCTGGTCACCGCCATGTCAGAAGCATCCGATGGCGATCTCGGTGGCCGGCGGCACCTCGGAGTTCTCGCCCGGCTGCTGGTAGGCGACGGTGCCGTTGGGGTTGAAGTCGACGCGTACGGTCAGGCCCTGTGCCTCCAGGGCGGCCTTGGCCTGCGGGCACGGCATGCCGATGACCCGCTGGACGATGACGGCCGGTGGCCCCTTGCTGACGTCGATCTTGACTTCGGCGCCGCGTTCCACGCCGGCCCCGTCGGCCGGTTCCTGCCGCAGGACCTGGTCCTTCGGCTGGTCGGAGTCGACGTACGACTCGCGGGCGACCAGGTTGAGCCCGGCCAGGATGTTGCGGGCCTCGGCGACGCTCTTGCCGATCAGGTTGGGGACGGTGATCGGCGCGCGTCCCTTGCTGACGAAGACGGTGATCTCGTCGCCGGGCTTGACCTCGGTGCCGACCGCCGGGTCGACGGCGATGACGGTGCCCGCCGGCAGGTTGTTGTCGTACCGGTCGGCGCCCTTGGTCACCTTCAGCTGGGCGTTCTCCAGGTCGAGTTGGGCCAGGTCGAACGTCTTGCCGACCACGTCGGGCACCTGGTAGCGCTCCGGGCCGAGGGAGAGTACGAGCGTGATGGTGCCGCCCTTGAGGATCCGTTCGCTCGTCGGCGGGTCCTGGCTGAGCACCACGTCGCGTTCGATGTTCTCGTCGTGTCGCGGATCGCCCCAGGTGATGGTGAAGCCGCCCCGGGCGGCCTGTTCCTCGGCGGCGGCCTTGGACATGTTGACCAGTTCCGGTGCCACGGTGTAGCGGCCGACGCCGAACCACCAGCCGCCGAGCGCCGCCACCAGCCCCAGCACCACGATCGCGGCGGCCACGGCCGTGCGGCCCCGGCGGTCGCTCATCACGACCTGCCACATCGCCTTCAGGCGTTCGGGCAGCGGCGGGGTGTCGGCGGGCTCGGCGGCCCGCCGGCGGCGCGGCTGTTGCGGGGCGGCGGCCGGTGCCGCCGCCTTCTGGTCGGGGAGCCGGGCCCACGACGGCCGGTCGGTCGTCTGGACCGACGACACGACCATGGTGGGCTGGGCGACCTGGCGCAGTACGGCGGTGTTGACGCTGGCGTTGCCGAGGTCGTCGCGGGCGCCCTGCACCTCGGTCAGCAGCGCGCCGGCGTCGGTCGGGCGTTCGCCGGGGTCGCGGCGGGTGGAGCGGGTGACCAGGTCGTCGAGGACCGACGGCAGGCCGGGCACGAACTTCGACGGCGGCGGTACGTCCCGGTCGACGTGCTGCCAGGCGACGTCGACCGGCCGGTCTCCGTCGTACGGCACCCGGCCGGTCAGCATCTCGAAGAGCACGATGCCGGCGGAGTAGACGTCGCTGCGCGGGTCGGCCCGGCCCTCGGTGACCAGTTCGGGCGCCACGTACGCGACGGTCGCCATCAGTTGGCCGCCGTTCTCCTCGTCGGCGCTCGCCTCGACGGCGCGGGCCAACCCGAAGTCGGCGACCTTGACGACGCTGTCGATCAGGTTGCCGGCGCCGCCGCTGGGCGCCTCGGCGACCAGCACGTTCTCCGGCTTCACGTCGCGGTGCACCAGGCCGGCGCGGTGCGCGGCGGCGATGGCGGCCAGCATCTGGTCGAGGATCGCCAGCGCCTCGCCGGGGTTGAGCCGGCGGCGCTCGATGAGGATCTCCCGCAGGGTGCGGCCGCGCACGTATTCCATCACCAGGTAGGGCAGGCCGTTGTGCACGCCCTGGTCGTAGACGGCCACCACGTTGGGGTGGGTGAGCCGGGCGATGGTCTTGGCCTCGTCGGTGAACCGCTCGACGAATCCGGCGAGCCGGGCCCGGGCGTCCGGCGCCTGGGTCGGATGAATGATCTTGAGAGCGACCGTGCGTTCGAGGCGCTCGTCCGTCGCGGTGTACACGGTCGCCATCCCACCGCGGGCCACGCGCCCGCGGATGCGGTAGCGCCCGTCGATCAACGAGCCAAGCAGAGTGTCGGCGACCTGAATGTCCATCGGCAGGCAGTCTATGTGTCGGGTGGGTGACGGCAGAACAGGATGCCACAGCCGGTACCGAAGCGGTATGGGGCGCGCCGCGCCGTGACCGCGGACCGACCGGCCGTGACGGCCGTCATCCCTGGTCGGGCATTGGTTGCGGGCTGGTCTCGCCGCTCGGCGTCGGCGTCGGCGGGACGGTCGGCGACGCCGTCGGGGAGGTGCTCGGCGACGTGGACGGCGTGGGGGTCGGTGTCGGCGAGGCGGTCGGCGACGGCGGCGGCCAGGTCGGTGGGTGCGGGCTGGACGTCGTCGGCCTCGGGTCGGGGCACTCGCAACTCGGGGTCGGGCGCGGGCTGGACTCCGGCGACTCCCGCGTCGGCGACGGCTGCGCCGGGTCCGGCGTGGCGGACGGGCTGGCATCCGGCCCGGCCGGACCGGTCGGTCCGGCGCCCGGCACGACCGGGGGCGCCCCGGAGTCGTCCCGCGACGCCTGGCCGCCCTGTTCCGCCACCGCCGGCGCCGGGCTGGGCGCCCCGGCCGGCCGCTCGTCGTGCACCGTGTCCAGGCCGCCGACCATCAGATACGTGCCGGCCGTACCGGCGACCGCCAGCGCCCAGATCGACGAGGCGACCAGCGCCCGGCGTGGTGCCGCCGGATGCGCCGGACCGGGCGCCGGCCGGACCGGCCCGGCCGGCGGGCCCACCGCGGGCTCGCGCCGGCCCAGGTCGTAGCGCAGCGATCGCCACGCGCCGGCAAGTTCATGGCGTACGCCCCGCCAGGTGCTCACGTCGAGGATCCTTCCGGCGGCCGGCCCGAGGGGTACGGGGCCACCGCGCGACCGGGCGCGGCCGGGTCCGGACGGGACACCGGGCCGCGCGGGACATGGGGGAGGGCGAGGGGTGCCGGCCACGGGGCCGGTGGTGGGGGCCGGCGACGGCGTGACAGGGTGACCGGGTGACCGATTCCGTACCCACCGCCTCCGACGTCCCGGCGCGGGAGTGGCTGACGCTGCCCGCCGTCGCCGAACTGCTGGACATCACGATCAGCAAGGTGCACCAGATGATCCGCGAAGGCGCGCTGATCGCGGTGCGGCGCGACGGCATCCGGATGGTGCCGGCGGAGCTGGTGGCGAACCGCACCGTGCTCAAGCACCTCCCCGGCATCGTGACCGTGCTCCGTGACTCCGGGTACAACGACGAAGAGGCCCTGCGGTGGCTGTTCACGCCGGACGACACCCTTCCGGGTACTCCGGCGGTCGCGCTCGGCGGTGACCTGGCGACCGAGGTCAAGCGGCGCGCGCAGGCACTCGGGTTCTGAGCCGGCGGATGGGACGTCTCGCCTATCTGGCGGTACTCGCGGGGTGCCTGCTCGCCGCCATCTGGCTCGAGCCGGTGTTCCGGGTCAACGTGCTGCGCCGGTGGCGCCGGCTGCTGCTCACCCTGCTGCCGGTCGTGGTCGTCTTCGTCGCCTGGGACCTCGCGGCCATCGCCGCCGGCCACTGGAGCTTCGACCCCGACCAGATCACCGGGATCATGCTGCCCGGCCGGCTGCCCGTCGACGAGCTGCTGTTCTTCGTCGTCGTACCGGTCTGCGCGGTGCTCGGTTTCGAGGCGGTCCGGGCGGTGCTGCGGTGGCGGGCGGGGGACGAGACGTGACCTACACCGCCGCGGCGCTGCTCGGCGTGGTCGGCGCGCTGGCCGTGGACCTGTTCGTGCTGCGTACCCGGCTGGTGCTGCGCGGCGTCTTCTGGGCGACGTACCCGATCATCGTGTTCTTCCAGTTGCTGTCCAACGGCGTGCTCACCGGGCGGAACATCGTCCGGTACGACCCGGACGCGATCGTCGGGCTGCGGATCGTGTACGCCCCGGCGGAGGATCTCCTCTTCGGATTCGCGCTGATCCTGCTGACCCTGTCGACCTGGGTGTGGCTCGGCCGGCGTGGGGTGCAGCGCACCCCGGCGGCCGGCGAGGGCAGCCGCGTCCTGAAGCGGCTCCGCGCCCGCCCCCGCCGCGACAGCTGACCCGCTCCACCCGCCCGCCGCCCCGTCCCGCCACCCCCGTCCCGCGATCTTGCGGTTGTCTCCTCCGTTTGCCGGATTTGCCGGGCGACAAGTGCAAGATCGCGGGGGAGGGGGCTGAGTGTCAGCCGGTGCGGCGGGTGGCGGCGACCGCCAGGTCGACCAGGGTCCGGGCGGCCGTCGGCTCGATGTCGCCGCCGGCCAGGGCGGCGAGCGCGGTGTCGGTCAGTTCGGCGATCCGCCGCTCGGTGCGGTCCAGCGCGCCGCTGTCGACGATGACCGCGCGCAGCCGTTCGATCCCGTCGGCGTCGAGGTCCGGGTCGCCGAGCCGCCCGGCCAGCTCGGCCCGCCCGGCGTCGCCGGTCGCCTCGTAGGCGGCCGCCACCAGGTAGGTGCGCTTGCCCTCTCGCAGGTCGTCACCGGCCGGCTTGCCGGTCACCGACGGGTCGCCGAAGACCCCGAGTACGTCGTCACGCAGCTGGAACGCCTCGCCCAGCGGCAGCCCGTACGCCGAGTACGTCGCCCGTAGCGCCGCCGGTGCCCCGGCCAGCGCCGCCCCGATCAGCAGCGGCCGCTCGACGGTGTACTTCGCCGACTTGTAGCGGGCGACCTTGCCGGCCCGCTCGACCGACGTGTCCCCGGTGACCTGGGTGAGTACGTCGAGGTACTGCCCGACGGTGACCTCGGTGCGCATCTCGTCGAAGTCCGGCCGGGCCCGCGCCACCACCTCGGGGGCCAGCCCGCTGCGGTGCATCAGCTCGTCGGACCAGACCAGGCACAGGTCGCCGAGCAGGATGGCGGCGGAGTCGCCGTACCCGTCGGGGTTGCCCTGCCAGCCGGCGGCCCGGTGCAGGCCGGCGAACCGGCGGTGCACGGCCGGCTCGCCGCGCCGGGTGTCGGAGCGGTCCATCAGGTCGTCGTGGATCAGCGCGCTGGCCTGCACCAGCTCGAGCGCCGCGAGCGCGGCGACGATCTCGTCGGAGTCCGGGGCACCGGCGCCACGGTAGCCCCAGTAGCCGAACGCGGGCCGCAGCCGCTTGCCCCGGAGCAGGAAGGCGTCGAGCGCGTCGGCGACCGGGTGCAGCGCCGGGTCGACGTCGTTCATCCAGGCCCGCCGGGCGGCCAGGAAGCCGGCGAGCGCCCGGTCGATCCGGCGGCGCAGGTCGGCCCGGTCGACCGGCGGCGCGCCGGCGGCCCCGACCGCGGGCGGGACGGCCTCGACCGGCGGTGGGCCGGTGCGGTCGGCCGGGGATACGGAGTCGACGTCGGTCACGCCATGACGCTAGCCGCCGCCGTCGGTCGCGCTGCCGCCACCCACACCCTCTCCGCGATCTTGCGCTTGTCTCCCCCTCTTTGTCGGCTTTGTCGGGTGATAATTGCAAGATCGCGGAAACGGGGCGGGAGGGGCGAGGGGGAGCCGGTACGATCGCGGAGTGTCGCTCGGCCTTCCCTCTGTGCTTCCCGCCTCGCAGCCGTCGATCGGGGACCTGATCCGCGCGCCCGGGCCGACCTACTCGTTCGAGTTCTTCCCGCCTAAGGACGCCGAGGGCGAGCAGTTGCTGTGGCGGTCGATCCGCGAGCTGGAGCCGCTGCTGCCGTCGTTCGTCTCGATCACCTACGGGGCCGGCGGCTCGACCCGCGACACCACCATCGCGGTGACCGAGCGGATCGCCACCGACACCACCCTGCTGCCGATGGCCCACCTGACCGCGGTCAACCACTCGGTCGCCGAGCTGCGCAACATCGTCGGCCGGCTCGCCGCCGCCGGCATCCGCAACATGCTGCTCGTGCGCGGCGACCCGCCCGGCGACCCGACCGGCGAGTGGGTCCAGCATCCGGAGGGGGTCCTCTACGCCGAGGAGCTGGTCCGGCTGGTCCGCGAATCCGGCGACTTCAGCGTCGGCGTCGCCGCCTTCCCGTACAAGCACCCCCGGTCGCCGGACATCGAGAGCGACACCGCGCAGTTCGTCCGCAAATGCCGGGCCGGCGCCGACTTCGCCATCACCCAGATGTTCTTCGACGCCGACGACTACCTGCGGCTGCGCGACCGGGTCGCCGCCACCGGCTGCGACACCCCGATCGTCGCCGGGGTGATGCCGGTGACCCGGATGGGCACCATCGAACGCTCCGAGAAACTCTCCGGCGCCCCGTTCCCCAGGGCGCTCGCGGCCCGCTTCGAACGCATCGCCGACGACCCGGTCGCCGTCCGCAAACTCGGCATCGAACTCGCCGGCGAGATGTGCCAACGACTCGTCGACGAGGGCGTGCCCGGCATCCACTTCATCACCCTCAACCGCTCGACCGCCACCCGCGACCTGTGGCAGCACCTGCGGGCCGGCGTACGGGTGTGACACGCCCGGCAGCGCCACCTGACCCGCCGTACGACGGTTGAGTTGAGGTGGGCATCGCGCTGCTGAACTGGGACGACTACGCCCGCACCTGGGCCAGGCTGCACGGCGGGTTCGACCCCCGTGACGCCTCCACCGTGGTGCGCGGCTGGCTGCGCCTCGCCTACCGGCTGGGCCGGATCCTCGGCCGGATCCGGATCCGGCCCACCGCCGTCACCTTCGTCGGTGTGCTGCTGTCCGTCGGCGTACCCGTCTTCGCCCCACGCGGCGTCGAAGGGCCACTGATCGCCGCCGGCTTCGTGCTGCTCGGCGCCATCGCCGACAGCGCCGACGGCGCCGTCGCGGTCGTCACCGGCCGGGTCACCCGGATGGGATACGTCTACGACTCGTTCGCCGACCGGCTCGGCGAAGCCGCCTGGCTGGTCGCGTTCTGGCTGGTCGGCGCACCCGGGCCGGTGGTCGCCGCCGCCGGCGGGCTGTCCTGGCTGCACGAGTACGTCCGGGCGCGGGCGGTCGGCGTCGGCATGAAGGAGATCGGCGTGGTGACCATCGGCGAGCGGCCGAGCCGGGTCTCGGTCGCGATCGTCGGCCTGCTGGTGGCCGGTGGCATCGGGTACGTCGACCCGGACCTCGCCGCCGGCACGATGACCCTGGCCACGGTCGTGTGGGGCGTGATCGCCCTCGGCGGCCTGCTCCAGTTGCTGGGCGCCGTCCGCCGCGCCCTGGGCAACGCGTAGCCCCCGTCCCGCCCCGCGTCCGCGCCCGCCGCGCCCGCTGCGTTCGTTGATCAAGGAGTTGTCGTGGGCGACACGCCGCGACACACCCCACGACTTGTCCTTGATCAACGAGGCGGGACCGGGCACGGACGGGACACGGACCGGGCCGGCGAGTTCCTCACGCGGGGCCGATTTCTCCGGCGACGATCTGGGCCGACAGCGTGACCATTGGCAGGCCGCCGCCCGGATGCGCCGACCCGCCGACCAGGAACAGGCCGTCCACCGGGCCACGGTTCGCCGGCCGGAGCAGGCCGCCGGCCGTACCGTAGATCGCCCCGCCCGGGGCGGCGGTGGCGCCGGCCAGGTCGGCCGGGGTGCGTACCTCCCGGAACAGCAACCGGTCGCGGACGTCGACGCCGCGCGCGGCCAGGACGTCGAGGACCCGGTCGGCGTACGCCTCCGCCAGCCCCGGCCGGCGCCAGTCCACTCCGGACAGTGTGCGGGCCTGTCGGGGCGCGTTGACCAGCACGAACCACGCCTCGTGGCCGTCCGGACGGACCGCCGGGTCGGCGGCGACGGTGACGAAGACGGTCGGGTCGGCGGCCGGCCGGGCCGGCACACCCCGCCCCGGATCGCCGAAGACCGCGTCGAACTCGGCGTCGTAGTCGGCGGGGAAGAACACGTTGTGGTGGGCCAGCCCGGAGTCGCCGCGTACGCCGAGCAGCAGCACGAAGCCGGCCAGGCTGCGGTCGGCGAGCCCGGCCAGCCGGCGCGGGTTCGGCAGCAGGTCGCGGTAGACGGTCTGCGCGTCGACGTTGGCGACCACCACGTCGGCCGGCAGCGGGGCGGCGCCGGCCAGCCGTACCCGGTGCACCCGGCCGCCGGCGGCGTCGATCCCGGTCACGGTCTGTCCGGTGTGGATTTCCACACCGAGGTCGAGGCAGCGGGACAGCAGCGCGTCGGCGAGCGTGCCGAGGCCGCCGCGCAGGTACCAGCCGCCGAAGGCGAGTTCGGCGTACGGCACCGCGACCAGCGCCGCCGGCGCCCGGCGCGGGTCGGCGCCGGTGTAGGTGGCGTAGCGGTCGAGCAGCATCCGCAGCCGGGGGTCGCGCAGGTGCCGGCGGCCGAGCCCGCGCAGCGTGGTGCCGGGGGCGATGGCGGCGAGGTCGCGCAGCCGCCAGGCCAGCGGTGCCAGGGCGAGCGGCGAGTCGACGCGGCGGCGCAGGATGTCCCGCCACGACGCGTCCCAGACCCGGCCGGCGCGCCGCCACAACCGCCGCCAGTCGTCGGCGGCGGCCGGGCCGAGGGCCGCCCCGATCCGGCCGGCGAAGGCGTCCGGATCGGCGCACGAGTCGAGTACGGTGCCGTCGGCGAACCGGTGCCGGACGATCGGGTCCAGCGGCACCGGATCGAGCAGCCCGCCGAAGTCGAGCCCGGCCCCGACCGACGCCGCCCCGCCGGTGGCGTCGGCCGTCCGGGTGGTGCCGGCGGTCGTCGCGGCGGCCGGACCGCCCGTGGCGGCGGACAGGTCGGCGAAGACCTGCGGCAGCGTCAGCAGGCTCGGGCCGGTATCGAAGTGGAACGTGCCTTCCGGCGTCATCCGGGTGTAGCGGCCGAGCTTGCCGCCGACCGCCCCGGACCGCTCGACGACGGTCACCCGGTGCCCGGTAGCCGCCAGCCGGGCCGCCGCCGCCAGCCCACCGACCCCGGCACCCACCACCACGACCCGTGCCACGCCGTCCGTCCTCCCATCCGACGAGGCTGGCCCGACCCGGTTCGGGCCGCCGGTACGGGAGCCGGGCCGGCCGCGTCACCCCTGCGCATCGTACGACCGGGCGGTCGGCCACCCCGGGCACCGGACGACCGGCAGCACCACCGTGCCGCTGCCACCTTCGCGATCTGGAACGTTTGTCGTCGCCCCGACCGCGATAAATGTTCTAGATCGCCGGCCGCCCGCGCGGGAGAGGGGACGACGGCCGGACCGGCCTCAGCTCACCGGCCGGCCGCGCCACGACAGCTGCCGCCGCCTGCGCAGATCGTACGACCGCAGGATCAGCCACCCGAACAGCACGACCGACACCGGGTGCGCCAACGCGTCCGGGAACGCCCGCCCGCCCGTCGCCCGGGCCGTCACCACCCGGCCGGCGACCCCGGCCAGCCAGGCCGCCGCGCAGGCCAGGGCCACGCCGTACCGGCCGCTGGCAGCGGCCGCCAGGCCGAGGACCGGCGGTACGGCGTACAGGGCGAGGAGCGTGACCACGACGGCGGCGGCGCCGGCCGGCGAACCGAACGACGCCCACATGCTCTTGGTGTAGCCGGCGGCCAGTTCGCGCCACGAGGTGTACATCCGGCAGGTGGCCAGCGCCGACCCGTCGGCGAGCGCGATCCGACCGCCCGAGCGTTTCACCGCCCGGCCCAGTTCGATGTCCTCCAGCACCCGGTCGCGGACCGCCGCGTGGCCGCCGGCCCGGTCGTAGCCGGCCCGGTCGACGACCAGCAGCTGCCCGCCGGCGGCGGCCAGCGACGGGCGCGGCGAGCGTTCCATCGCCCGCAGCGGCAGGAACGTCAGCCACGACCACTGCAGCAGCGGCTGCACGAGCCGCTCGCCGGCCGAGCCGGCCAGGATCCTCGGGTACGGCGTCAGCAGGTCCGCCGACGCGTCCCGCAGTGCGGCGACGGACGCGGCGACGGCGTGCGGGGCGAGCACCACGTCGGCGTCAACGAAGACCAGCACGTTTGCCTCGGGCGAGACGTGCCCGGCGAGCTGGTGGCAGGCGTACGGCTTGCCGAGCCAGCCGTCCGGCAGCGGTGCCCCGGTCAGCAGCCGGACCCGGGGGTCGGTGCCGGCGACGGCGCGTACCGCGTCGGCGGTGCCGTCGGTGGAGTTGTCGTCGAGGACGACGATCTCGAGCCGGGCCACGCCCCGCTGGGCGAGCAGGGACGTGAGGCAGGGCGCCAGCCGCGCCGCCTCGTCACGCAGCGGCAGCAGCACGGCCACCGTCTCGTCGACGGGGGCCGGGGCGGCCGGCGGGCGGCGCAGCCACCGGGTGGCGTTGACCAGCGTGTGCAGGGTCAGCCCGGTGACCGCCACGGCCAGCACGACCGCCAGTGCCGTCACGCGCCGACCCGGCCGGTGCGCCGGTCACGGGCGGCCCTGCGGGCCAGGACCACCGCCAGCGGTACGGCCACCACCGCCATCGTCGCCGCCCCCCACACCGCCGAGGCGGGCAGGTCGAGGAAGACCGCGTGGGCGAGCACGCTGGAGCCGTACGTCCACAGGTAGAGCGCGTACATCGGCCCGTCGCCGGGCCGTGTCTCGCGGGCGGCCGGCACGGTGACCGTCGCCAGTGCCGTCATCATCGCCAGCCCGACGAGCAGCCAGCCGACGTAGTTGCCGACCGGGATGCCGGGCAGCCCCGGCAGCGCCGGCGTCGGGTCCTGCCACGTCCAGTAGCCCTCGGCGACCATCTGCGGGTCGAGGAACAGGTCCCAGGTGGCCAGGCCGAGCGCGGCCAGCACCACCCGGCCGGGGCCGGGCCCGACCAGCCGGACCGCCGCCAGCCACGCCGGCCACGCCATCCAGGTCCAGGCCAGCGGGATGATCACCGGTACGCCGAGCAGCTTCGGCCCCAGTTCGCCGGAGTAGTCGTAGAAGCCGAACGGCACCCCGGTGGCGACCCCGACCGCCTCGACCGCCAGCCCGCCACCGGTCGCCACCAGCACCAGCGCCGCCGCCGTACGCGGCCCCCGGGTCAGCAGCGCGTGCCCGACCGACAGCAGGTAGCCGAGCACGACGGTGGCCACCGTCAGCCGGGCCCGGGCGGTGCCGTCGGTCAGCGGGTAGCCGATCTGCGCCAGCACCAGCACACCGAGCAGCAGCCAGGGCAGCCCGGCCCGGAGCCTGGTCACCGGGGTGGCGGCGACGGCAGCGGCAGATCCCGACCGAGTACGGCGAACGCCCGCTCGTCACCGGGGAAGCGGAAGTCTCGCAGGATGTCGACGAACCCGAACCGCCGGTAGAGCCGCCATGCCCGGGACCGCTGCTCGTCGGCCTCCGGTGTGGACAGCAGGGTGGTCGCCCCGGCCGCCATCGTCAGCAGCGCCCGCAGTTGCCGGGCACCCAGGCCGTGGCCCTGCGCCTCCGGCCGTACGTGCAGTTCGACGACCTCGAAGCAGTCGACCAGCCACCGGCGCCGCTCGGGTTCGGCCAGTGCCCGGCGCACCTGGTCGTGCCACCACTGGCCGCTGCCGGACGTGTAGCCGTAGCCGAAGCCGGCCAGCTGCCCGTCGGTGGTCAGGGTGGCGACCGCCCGGAACCCGGGCCGGCGTACGTGGGTGGCGATGTAGCCGCGCCGGGCCTCCAGCAGTTCGGCCCGGTAGCCCATCGCCTCGCCGTAGACGGCCACGACATCGTCCAGCCGCCGTACGAGATCGTCCGGCTGCCACGACACCAACCTCACGCCCGCTCCTCACTGCCGTCCACGGTCATCCTCCGCCGGTCCCGCCCCGCCCGCATCCGGCCCGGTCCAGCCGAGCACCGACCGGTCGCCGACGACGTCGCGCACCTCGAAGCGGGCGAACAGTTCCTCGGCGTACCACCGCTCGACCGGGGTGCGGGTGATCGCCGCCCGGTGCTCCGGGTGACGGTACGCGAACTCGACGAGATCCGTTGCGCTGCGCCACACGCTGACCGTGCCCTGCCAGCCGACCGGCGCCTCGCCGATGCCGAAGCGGGCGACCAGCCCCGGCGCCGCGTGCAGCGCCCGCGCCACCGGCGGCACCGCCCGCCAGAACGTCAGTGCCCGGGACGGCCGCAGCCGGGCCCGGGTCAGGGCGAGCACCGGCCCGCTGGTCGCCCCGCCGGGCGGGTCGCCGAACGGCCGTACGCCGGACCACTCGCCCCGGCTGGTGACCGGCCGCAGGTCGACGCGTACGCCGGCGGCGGCGATCCGCCGCCAGGACCGGGCGACCGGGCTCTCGTCGAAGCCGTCCGCCGCCGCCGGGTCGTCCCACACGGTGACGGCGGCCCAGCGGGTCGGGTCGGCGTCGGTCGGCCCGAACCCGGTTCCGGTGCCCGTGCCGAGCAGCTTGCCGAACCGTACTCCGGGCAGCGCCCGCAGCCGGCGCGGATCGACCGCCATCCGGACCAGCGCGCGCGGCACCGCCCGCCGGGGAATCCGCCACACGTGCAGCGTGACCAGCCCGGGTAAGTCCCCGCGCCCGGTCACGTGCCCACCTCGCTGCGCTCGGCAGTCCCGTGACCTGCGGGGCTGAGCCGGCCGGTTCCCTCGCTGCGCTCGGTCACGTGGCCACCTCGCTGCGCTCGGCAGCCCCGTGACCTGTGGGGCTGAGCCTGCCGGTTTCCTCGCTGCGCTCGGTCACGCCACCTCGGCGGGTGTGCCGGCGGTGATCCGGACCAGTTCGTCGTACGTCGTCGGGAAGACCGCCCGGGGTACGCCGCCGGCCGCCCACACCTCGCCGTACCCGGCCAGCGCCTTGTCGACGAGGGTGCGTACCGGCTTGGGGTGGCCGAGCGGGGCGACGCCGCCGATCGGCTGGCCGGTGTGGGCGCGTACGAACTCCGGGGTGGCCCGCCGCAGCGCGGTCACCCCGAGGTCGGCGGCGACCCGGGCGGTGTCGACCCGGTGCGCGCCGGAGGTCAGCACCAGCAGCGGTTCGCCGTCGGCGTCGAAGATCAGCGAGTTGGCGATCTGGCCGACCTCGACGCCGAGCGCGTCGGCCGCCGCGGCCGCGGTGTGGACCGCGTCCGGCAGCATCCGGACCTCGCATCGGTTGCCGGAGCCGTCCCGGGCGTCGGCGTCGTCCAGCGCGTCCTGCACCGCCTGGACGTTCGGGTGTGCCTGCATGTCCCTATCTTGCTCGGTCGCCCGCCGGCGCCGGGTGCGGGGCGGTCGTCGGATCGCCGGGCCGCCCCCGGCGGGGCACCGCCCCGTCCCGTCGCCTGGTCGCGATGTCACACCTGCCAGGTAGATCTGACGGCTGACGACGATCGGCAGGAGGTGCGGACATGGCGCGACTGACGCTCACCGGGGTCAACATCGGCGCCCCGGACCCGTACGCGCTCGCGGAGTTCTACGGCCAACTGCTCGGCTGGGGGATCGGGCGTGTGGAGGAGGACGACGTCTGGCTGCGGGCCCCGGACGGCGGTCGGACCCTGTCGTTCCAGCGGGAGACGGGGCACGTACCGCCGAAGTGGCCGGCCGGCCCGGGCGACCAACGGATGACGATGCACCTGGAGATCATGGTGGACGACCTTGAGGCCGCCGTGGCGCACGCGGTTTCGCTCGGCGCGACCGTCGCCGGGTTCCAGCCCCAGGACGACGTCCGGGTCTGCCTCGACCCGGCCGGGCACCCGTTCTGCCTCTGGCTGAAGGAGTGAACCGATCCTGTAACCCTAGTAGGGGCATGTTGGGGTTAGGATCCTGGCGTCGGATCGGCGAGGGGGCGTACGTGGGCGGACGGGTGCTGCTGCTGGCCACGAAGGACACCATGGCCTACTCGCGCCGGCCGGGCCACGAGGCCGTCGCCGACGGCGCCGGCCTGCTCCGGACCGTTCCCGACCGACTGCTCACCGCCGAGGTGACCGTCGAGGACGTGCTGTCCGAGCCGAGCTGGGACATGACCCCGGCGACGATGCTGGCGCTGGCCCGCCGGGCCCGCGCCGCCATCCTCGACGACGGGTACGCCGGCGTCGTGATCACCCACGGCACCGACACCCTGGAGGACACCGCCTTCCTCACCGACCTGCTCGCCGGGGAGGCGGCGCTGCGCGGCGGGATCGTCCTGACCGGTGCGATGCGGCACTTCGACGACCTGTCCGCCGACGGCCCGCGCAACCTGGCCTCGGCGATCACCGCCGCCGCCGACCCGGCCCTGCCCGGCGTCGGCGTCGTCGCCTGCCTCGACGACGAGCTGCACGCCGCCCGCTGGGTCACCAAGGTGGACGCCACCGGCGTGGCGGCGTTCAGTTCCGCGCCGTTCCCGGCGCTGGGCCGGGTCGTCGACGGCCGGGTCGAGATGCTGGCCGCCCGGCCGCCGCGGCCACCCGCGCCCGCCGGCGAGCCGGAGTCCGACGTCGCCCTGATCAAGACGTACCCCGGCATGGACCCGGTGCTGCTCGCCGCGGTGGTGGACGCCGGCGCCCGTGGCGTCGTACTGGAGGGCACCGGCCTGTCCAATATCCCGGCCGGCCTGCTCGGCACCGTCGCCGACCTGGTCGAGTGGGACATCCCGGTGGTCGTCGCGTCCCGGTGCCGTACCCGGGGTGTCGACCTCGACGAGCTGTCCCTCGGCGCGCAACTCGCCGGCCGGGTGGGCGCGATCGGCGCGCGTGGGCTGGCCCCCGGCAAGGCGCGCAGCGCCCTGATGGTCGCCCTCGGCCCGACCGGCGGGGTGCGGGCCGCCCGCGACTGGTTCGCCCGCCTCGAACCGTAGCCGTCAGCGGTTCCCGCGCGTCACGTAGCGGGGCCGGTGCCCGCTCCGCCCGTCCCGGCCGCCCCGCACCGTCGCGGCCCGGCCGTCTTGCCGCGGCCCGGCCGGCCGCGGCTCCGGCCGCCTCCGGGCGGCCCCGCCGTTTCCCCGGACCGGGGAGGTTGTCGCGGTTGGCCTTGCGTTTTTGTCGCAGGGGAGGTGTACAGTCTTCAGTAGTTAGAACGCGTGTTCGATTCGACCCTCTTGATTGGGTCGGCCCGGCCGAGCCTCCGGGTCGAGCCCGACGGGGGACGCTTCGGGGACGGTTCTGACTGCCCGGGAGGAGCGATTCGCGGCGCGACTTCCGGATGTGCGGTGACGCGCGACCGCACAGAGGACCAGGGTCTTCGCGAGACCTGGCCCGCCAAAGGCAGGACCGTTGTCCGCCGCCCCCGACCCCCGGGCGGCGGACAACGGGCCCGCCGGCACGACCGGCCGGGTGTGGTGTGGGGAAGCTTCGCGCCCGGCCGGTCGATGCACCGCCGCGGACCGGCCGACCGGCGTCGGCGGCCGGCGGCGTACGGAATCGCGACGCGGAGGAGAGAGCCATGGCGACCAACTCGGCACCTCTGGTGCCGGCCCACGTGCTGCCGCACCGCACCCCGACCCAGCTGCTCACGATCGCCCGCCAGGGGCTGGCCGAGGCGGCCCGCACCCGCCCCGACGGCCTGCGCTACGCCGCCGCCCACCTGGCCGCCCTGCGCGCCGCCGCGGCGATGCTCGCCGCCCGGGCCCGCCCGGCACCCACCCGCCGCAACCGGATCACCAGCGTCTGGGCCCTGCTCGTGCTGGTCGCCCCCGAGATGGGGGAATGGGCCACCTTCTTCGCCACCGGCGCCACCAAGCGCGCCGCCGCCGAGGCCGGCATCCCCCGGGTGGTGACCGCCCGTGAGGCCGACGACCTGCTGCGGGCCGCCGAGCAGTTCGTCGGCATCGTCGAGGCGACGCTCGGCGTGGCCCACCAGCCGGCCATCGACGGCCTGCCCGGCGACCTGGCGGCCTGAGCGCCCGCACCGACAAGCCGAACCCGCACGACCTCACCAGAGAGCACAGATGGCTGACCTCGCGCGCCTACGGGCGCTGGTCGGACAGACCGATCCGGGGCTGGCGGTCGACGACCGCCTGCCGTTGCCGGCGCCGATGCAGCCACTGCTCGGCGGGCGGCTGAGGCGTGGCGCGGTGGTCGCCATCGACGGTGGGGACGGCCGGACGTCGCTGGCGATGATGATGCTGGCCGGAGTGTCGGCGGCGGGCGGCTGGTGCGGTGTGATCGGCCTTCCGTCGTTCGGTCACCTGGCCGCCCAGGAGTTGGGCATCCGGCTGGAGACCCTGGCACTGGTTCCCCACCCCGGTGCGGCCTGGGCCGAGGCGGTCGGGGCCCTGGTGACGGGCGCGGACGCGGTGCTGGTCGACCCGGCGGTGCAGGTGCCCGGCGCGCTGGCGCGGCGGCTGGCGGCGAAGGCGCGCCAACACCGCTGCACGCTGTTCACGCTGGGGTCGGCCTGGGAGGGCAGCGATCTGCGGGTGTCGGTACGCCGCCAGGAGTGGTTCGGCCTGGGGCAGGGGCGGGGCCGGCTGCGTAGCCGTCGACTGGCCATGGCCGCGTCCCACCGCCCGCATGCCGAACTGGTCCTGTGGCTTCCGGACGAGGTCGGGCGGGTCCGGGTCGTCCAGGAGGTGGCGGAGCCGGTCCGGCTGCCCGTGGGCGGGCGGCACGCGCAGGCGGGCTGACGAGCCCGCAGACGATCGGGGCCGATGGGCGTCGAGAAGGCCGTCTTCTCCCAGGTCATCCCGCAGTTCTAGAACGTGTGTTCTAATCTGTGGGTTGCTGGTCGAGACGACCGGCACGGCGTCGCGGGGGTGGGAGAGCGGTGGGCGTACCGGTGCGGACCATGTTCGTCTGGTGCCCTGACTGGCCGGTCATCGCCGCCGAGATCGTCGACGGCACCCCGGCGTCGACCCCGGTCGCGGTCCTGCACGCCGGCCGGGTCGTCGCCTGCTCCGAGGCGGCCCGCGCCGACGGGATCCGGCGCGGGCTGCGCCGGCGCGAGGCCCAGAGCCGCTGCCCCGGACTGACCGTCGTCGACCACGATCCGGGCCGCGACGCCCGCGCCTTCGAGCCGGTCCTCGCCGCCGTCGAAGAGGTCGCCGTCGGGGTCGAGGTGATCCGGCCGGGCGCGTGCGCCCTCGCCGCCCGCGGCCCGGCCCGCTACTTCGGCGGCGAGGAGCCGGCCGCCGAACGCATCGTCGAACACGTCGCGCAGGCGTGCGCCGTGGAGAGCCAGGTCGGGATCGCCGACGGGGTGTTCGGTGCCGGCCTCGCCGCCCGGACCGGGCAGGTCGTTCCGCCCGGCGACACCCCGCGCTTCCTCGCCGGCCTGCCCGTCGAGGCCCTCGGCCGGCCACCCCTGGCCGACCTGCTGCGCCGGCTCGGGGTGCGTACCCTCGGTGACTTCGCGGCCCTGCCCGCCGCGGACGTCCTGGCCCGGTTCGGGTTCGACGGGATCCTCGCCCACCGGCTCGCCGCCGGCCGCGACCACCGCCCGCTCGCCGCCCGCCGGCCGCCGCCCGACCTGGCGGTGACCGAGACGTACGACGAACCGCTGGAACGGGTCGACGTGGCCGCGTTCGCCGCCCGGTCGCTCGCCGAACGGTTGCACGACACCCTCGCCGGGCACGGTCTGGCCTGCACCCGGCTGGTCGTCGAGGCGGTCACCGCGCACGGCCAGGAACTGCACCGGGTCTGGCGGCACGACGGGCTGCTGACCGCGGCGGCGATCAGCGACCGGGTCCGCTGGCAGCTCGAGGGCTGGCTGACCGCCGCCGGCCGGCGGCCCGGCGCGGCCGGTGCCACCGCGTCCCGGCCGACCGCGGGGATCCTCCGGCTGCGGCTGGTTCCCGACGGCGTGCTCGCCCACGTCGGCCTGCAACCCGGCCTGTGGGGGGAGACCGGCGCCGGACGCGACCGGGCACACCGGGCGCTGAGCCGGGTGCAGGGCATTCTCGGCCCGGAGTCGGTGGTCACCCCGGTGCCCGGCGGTGGCCGGTCACCCCATGACCAGGTACGGCTGGTGCCGTGGGGCGACGAGCGGGTGCCGGCCCGCCCCGGCAACCCGGCGGCGGCGCCGGGCCTGCCGGCGCTGCCCGCCGCCACGCCGGCCGAGGACGGGCCGGCCGGGAGTGTGTCAGCCGCCCCGGCGGCCGGGGGCGTATCGGCCGGGAGCGCGCCGGCCTTTCCGGCGGCCCAGCCCGATCCGGTGGGCGGGCGATCGGGCGGCGGCCGACGGGCCGCCGGCCGGTCCCGGGCGGCGGCCGGGCCGGTGCCGCCGTGGCCGGGCAGCCTGCCGGCCCCGCATCCGGCGGTCGTGCTGCCCGAGCCGCTGCCCGCCACCGTCCACGACGCGGCCGGCGAACCGGTCACCGTCAGCGCCCGGCTGGCGGTCAGCGCCCCGCCGGCCCGGGTCACCGTCGGCAACGGAACACCGGTCGGGATCGTCGGATGGGCCGGGCCGTGGCCGGTCGACGAACGCTGGTGGGCACCGGCCGAGGCCCGCCGCCGGGCCCGCTTCCAGGTGCTCCTCGCCGACGGCGGCGGGCTGCTGCTCGCGCTCTCCGGCGGCCGGTGGTCGGTGGAGGCGGTCTATGACTGAGCGGCGGCCATGAGCTTCCACAACCCGGCGATGCCGTGGTCCGAACTGGAACGGGCGCTGTCCGGCCGGCCGCGGCCGTACGTGGTCGACCCGCTCGCCGTCGACGGCGACGGCGGCGACTCCCCGGCCTGGACCCGCAGCCGGCAGCCGTACGCGGCGCCGCCGGCGCTGGACCCGCCGGCGGCCACGGTGCCGTACGCCGAACTGCACTGCCACACCAACTTCAGCTTCCTCGACGGCGCCAGCCATCCCGAGGAACTGGCCGAGGAGGCGGCCCGGCTCGGGCTGACCGCGCTCGCCGTCACCGACCACGACGGGTTCTACGGCGTGGTCCGGTTCGCCGAGGCGGCCCGCGAGCTGCGGCTGCCGACCATCTTCGGCGCCGAACTGTCGCTCGGGCTGCCGGGGCCGCAGAACGGCGAACCCGACCCGCTCGGCCGGCACCTGCTCGCCCTCGCCCACGGGCCGGAGGGCTACGCCCGGCTGGCCCGGACCATCTCCCGCGCCCACCTGCGCGGCGGCGAGAAGGGCAAACCCGACTACGGCGAGCTGGAGGAGATCGCCGCCGAGCTGCGCGACCACGTACTCGTGCTCACCGGCTGCCGCAAGGGTCCGGTGCCGGCGGCGCTGCTCACCGCCGGGGTCGGGGCCGCCGCCCGCGAACTCGACCGGCTGACCGCGCTGTTCGGCGCCGACAACGTCGCCGTGGAGCTGACCGACCACGGCGACCCGACCGACGGCGACCGCAACGACGCGCTCGCCGGGCTCGCCGCCCGCGCCGGGCTGCCGACCGTCGCCACCAACAACGTGCACTACGCGACCCCGGCCCGGCGCCGGCTGGCGACCACGCTCGCCGCCGTACGGGCCCGGCGCAGCCTGGACGAGATCGACGGCTGGCTGCCCGCCGCCGCCACCGCCCACCTGCGCGGCGGCGCCGAGATGGCGGCCCGGTTCGCGGCGTACCCCGGTGCGGTCGCCCGGGCCGCCGAGTTCGGTGCCGACCTCGCATTCGACCTGCACCTGGTCGCGCCCCGGCTGCCCGACCACCCGGTGCCGGCCGGGCACACCGAGATGAGCTGGCTGCGTCACCTGACCATGGCGGGCGCGCTCGACCGGTACGGCCCGCCGGAGTCGAACCGGCGGGCGTACGACCAGATCGACCACGAGCTGCGGATCATCGAGGAGTTGGACTTCCCCGGCTACTTCCTGGTGGTGCACGACATCGTCACGTTCTGCCGGGAGAACGACATCTACTGCCAGGGGCGCGGTTCGGCGGCGAACTCGGCGGTCTGCTACGCGCTGCGGGTCACCAACGTCGACGCGGTCCGCTGGGGGCTGCTCTTCGAACGGTTCCTCGCCCCGGAACGCGACGGCCCGCCCGACATCGACGTCGACATCGAGTCCGACCGCCGGGAGGAGGTGATCCAGCACGTCTACGAGCGGTACGGCCGGGAGCACGCCGCCCAGGTCGCCAACGTGATCTCGTACCGGCCACGGTCGGCGGTGCGCGACGTCGCCAGGGCGTTCGGCTTCCCGCCCGGCCAGCAGGACGCCTGGAGCAAGCAGATCGACCGGTGGGGGTCGGTCGCCGCCGTCGACGTCGACGGCATCCCCGAGCAGGTCATCGAGTACGCCAACGAGTTGCAGACCTTCCCCCGGCACCTCGGCATCCACTCCGGCGGCATGGTGATCTGCGACCGGCCGATCATCGAGGTCTGCCCGGTCGAGTGGGGGCGGATGCCCGGCCGCAGCGTCCTGCAGTGGGACAAGGACGACTGCGCCACCGTCGACCTGGTCAAGTTCGACCTGCTCGGGCTCGGCATGCTCTCCGCCCTGCACTACGCCCACGACATGATCGAGTCCAAACTGGACCTGAGCGACATGCCGCTGGACGACCCCGAGGTCTACGACATGCTGTGCCGGGCCGACTCGGTCGGGGTGTTCCAGGTGGAGAGCCGCGCCCAGATGGCCACCCTGCCCCGGCTCAAGCCCCGCCGGTTCTACGACCTGGTCGTCGAGGTGGCGCTGATCCGGCCCGGCCCGATCCAGGGCGGCTCGGTGCACCCGTACATCCGGCGCAAGAACGGGCTGGAGCCGCCGACCGTGCCGCACCCGCTGATGAACAACGCGCTGGAGAAGACACTCGGCGTACCCCTGTTCCAGGAGCAGTTGATGCAGCTCGCGATCGACGTCGCCGGCTTCGACGCCGCCGGCGCCGACCAGCTGCGCCGGGCGATGGGCTCGAAACGCTCCGAGGAGCGGATGGCCCGGATCAAGGACCGGTTGTACGCCGGGATGGCCGAGCGCGGCATCACCGGCGACGTCGCCGACGACATCTTCCTCAAGCTGTCGTCGTTCGCCAGCTTCGGCTTTCCGGAGAGCCACGCGATGAGCTTCGCCTACCTGGTCTACGCCAGCGCCTGGCTCAAGCGCTACCACCCGGCACCGTTCCTCGCCGCACTGCTCAACGCCCAGCCGATGGGCTTCTACTCGCCGCAGACCCTGGTCGACGACGCCCGCCGGCACGGTGTCGAGGTACGCCGGCCGGACATCAACGCCAGCGCCGCCAAGGCCCGGCTGGAGTCCACACCGGACACCCGGTGGGGCAGTGCGCCGGGGGAGCCGCCGCACCGGTGGGGGCTGGGCGGCCCGGCGGTCCGACTCGGGCTGTCCGGCGTACGCACCATCGGCGCCGACCTCGCCGAGAAGATCGAGCTGGCCCGGGCCGCCGACGGGCCGTACCAGGACATGTCCGACCTGGCCCGGCGGGTCGGCCTGACGGCCGCGCAGCTGGAGGCCCTGGCGACCGCCGACGCCTTCGCCTGCTTCGGCCTGGACCGGCGGGCGGCGCTGTGGGCGGCCGGCGCCGCCGCCCAGGACCGGCCGGACCGGCTGCCCGGCACCGTCTCCGGCGCGACCGCGCCCACCCTGCCCGGCATGGAGGACGTCGACCGGCTGGTCGCCGACGTCTGGGCGACCGGGCTGTCCCCGGAAACCCACCCGGCCCGGTTCATCCGCCCCCGGCTGGACGAACTGGACGCGGTGCCGATCGCCGCCCTGGCGTCGGTCGAGGCCGGCCGCCGGGTCCGGGTCGGCGGCATCGTCACCCACCGGCAGCGGCCGGCGACCGCCGGCGGGGTCACGTTCGTCAACCTCGAAGACGAGACCGGCATGCTCAACGTCACCTGCTCGCCCGGGCTGTGGCAGCGCTACCGCCGGGTGGCCCGCACCAGCACGGCGCTGGTCGTGCGGGGCCGGCTGGAGAAGACCGAGGGCGTGACCAACCTCGTCGCCGACCGGCTCGACCCGATCACCACCCCGGTCACCCCGGCGTCCCGGGATTTCCGCTGACTCCCCGGCGCCCGGGTGGTTCGCGCCGGGCTTGTCCGTGGGGCGCCTGCCGGCGCTCGCGCCGGGCCTGCACGTGGGGCGCCTGCCGGCGCTCGCGCCGGGCTTGCACGTGGGGCATGGCCTAGGCTCGTCCGGGTGGAGCGCACACATAACCGGCCGGGATCCCCGGTGCCGTCGGCCGGCCCCCTCGTCACCCCCCGCACCGCCGTGGTCTGGGCCGTCCTGCGCCGCGAACTCGACCGCCGGGGCGACCGCCAGCTCACCGTCGTCGACGTCGGCGGCGGCACCGGCGGCTTCGCCGTACCGCTCGCCGAGGCCGGCCACCGGGTCACCGTCGTCGACGCCAGCCCCGACGCGCTCGCCGCGCTGACCCGCCGGGCCGCCGAGGCCGGCGTCGCCGACCGGGTACGCGCCGTGCAGGGCGACGGCGACGCGCTCGTCGGGCTCATCGAGCCGGCCAGCGCCGACCTGGTGCTCTGCCACTCCGTACTCGAGGTCGTCGACGACCCGGCGTCCGTCGTGGCCGCCGTCGCGTCGGCGCTCCGTCCGGGCGGGGCCGCGAGCGTGCTGGTCGCCGGGCGGGCCGCCGCCGTGCTCAGCCGGGCCACGAACGGGCACCTCGACGTCGCCGCCGCGCTGCTCGCCGACGAGCACGGCACCGCCGGGCCGCGGGACACGCTGCGCCGCCGCTACGACGCGGCGGGCGCCACCGCGCTGCTGGCGGCCGCCGGGCTGACGGTCGAGGAGACCCACGGCGTACGGGTCCTCGCCGACCTGATCCCGGCCGCGGTCGCCGACGGCGCCCCGCAGGCGCTGATCGACCTGGAGTTGGCGGCCGCGGCGCTGCCGCCGTATCGGGACGTCGCCGCCCAACTGCACCTCTTCGCCCGCCGCCCGGTCCCGTGAGCGACCGTAGCGAGGTGGCCGCCGTTCCGGTCGTGCCGGAGCAGGGTACGGCCGAGGTCGCCGTGCCGGTCGTACCGGCTCAGGGCGTACCGAAACCAGCCGCGCCGGGACAGGACGTCTTCGACCGGGTGATGCCCCGCTACGGCGGCGGGAGCCTCGCCGACGTGCTGCCGAGCAGCCTCGCGGTGCTCGGGGTGCCCGGCGCCGCCGACCCGCTCGGCCTGGTCGGCCGGCTCGACGGCGTACGCCGGATCGCCGTCCTGCTCGTCGACGGGCTCGGCTGGCACCTGCTTCCGGTCGCGGCGCCGCACGCGCCGGCGCTGGCCGACCTCACCGGGCGGTACGGGCGCCCGCTGACCAGCGGATTCCCGTCGACCACCCCGACGAGTCTGGTTTCGTTGGGCACCGGCACGGCCCCCGGCCGGCACGGCGTGCTCGGCTTCCGGGTCAACGTGCCCGGCACCGACCGGGTGCTGACCCACATCGACTGGCGCGAGGAGCCGTCGCCGCTGCACTGGCAGCCGGTCTCCACCCAGCTTGAACGGGCCGAGGCCGACGGGGTCGCGGTGACCGTGATCAGCCGCCCCGAGTACGCCGGTAGCGGGCTGACCCTGGCCGCCAACCGGGGCGGTCGCCATGTCGGCGCCGCCGACCCGGACGCGCTCGCCGCCGAGATGCTGGCCGCGCTGCGGGCCGCCGACGGCCGTGGCCTGGTCTACGGCTACCACCCCGATCTCGACAAGGTGGGGCACCTCACCGGCGTCGACTCGCCCGCCTGGCGGCTGGCGGCGGCCGACGTCGACCGTCTGGTCGCCCACCTGGCCGACGGGCTGCCGTCCGATGCCGCGCTGCTGGTGACCGCCGACCACGGCCAGCTCAACGTGCCGGTCGACCGGCGCTTCGACCTCGACACCGACCCGCGCCTGCGGGCCGGGCTGCGGCTGGTCGCCGGCGAGCCGCGGGTGCGCTACCTGCATGTCGAGCCGGGTGCGACCGACGACGTGGTGGCCGCCTGGCGGGGCGTGCTGGGCCGGGCGGCGTGGGTCGCCACCCGCGACGAGGCGGTGGCGGCGGGCTGGTTCGGCCCGGTGCCGGAGCGGCATCTGGCGCGGGTCGGTGACGTGGTGGTGGCCTGCCACGAGAACTACGCGGTGGTCGCCACCCGCACCGACCATCCGATCGAGGCGCGGCTGGTCGGCTACCACGGCTCCTACACCGCCGCCGAGATGCTCATCCCACTCCTGACCATCCGCCCCTGAGGTTCCCGCGCCCGGCTTTTGCGCGTCGGGCTTTTGCGTGATCAAGGGGATGTGTACGGCAATTCGGGCGGGAAAGGGGACGACTTCTCCTTGATCGGCGCCCCTCCGGCCGGCTCGATCGCGCCCCGTAGGGCGTGGGGGCGGTGTGGTGTCGTACCCGGTGGTTAGCCTGCTGGGGTGGGGCGTAGCCAGGCAATTCCACGGGCCGGGGGGCCGGGAGGCGATCCGCGCTTCGGGCCGGAAGCCGACGACAGCGGATGCCCGATCCTGCACGTCGACATGGACGCCTTCTTCGCCGCCGTCGAGATCCGCCGGCGGCCCGAGCTGCGCGGCCGGCCGGTCGTCGTCGGTGGCACCGGCAACCGTGGCGTGGTCAGTTCGGCCAGCTACGAAGCGCGCGCCTACGGTGTGCGCAGCGCGATGCCCACCGCCCGGGCCCGGGCACTGTGCCCCGGCGCGGTGTTCCTGCCGCCCGACTTCACGCAGTACACGGCCGCCTCCCGGGCGGTGATGGAGATCTTCCGTGGGGTCACCCCGCTGGTCGAGCCGCTGTCGATGGACGAGGCGTTCCTCGACGTGGCGGGCGCCCGGCGACTGCTCGGCCGGCCGGCGGAGATCGCCCGGCTGATCCGCGAACGGGTCCACGAGCAGGAAGGGCTGACCTGCTCGGTCGGGGTCGCGCCGACCAAGTTCGTCGCCAAACTGGGCTCCACCCAGGCCAAGCCCGACGGGCTGATCGTGGTGCCCGAAGCCCTGGTGCTCGACTTCCTGCACCCGTTGCCGGTCGCCGCGCTGTGGGGGGTGGGGGAGCGGTCGGCGCAGACGCTGCACCGGCTGGGGCTGACCACCGTGCGCGACATCGCCAACGTCCCGCTCGCGACACTGCGCGGCGCGCTGGGTGAGGCCGCAGCCGCCCACCTGCACGAACTGTCGTGGGGCCGGGATCCGCGGCGGGTCACCCCGGAGCACGTCGACAAGTCCATCGGCGCCGAGGTCACCTTCGACACCGACGTCGACGACCCACAGGTGATCCGGCGGGCGATGCTCGCGCTCTCCGAGAAGGTCGGCGTACGGCTGCGACGGTCCGGACAGGTCGGGCGCACCGTGACAATCAAGGTCCGGCTCGCCGACTTCCGGACCGTGAACCGGTCACGCACGTTGCCCGGGGCGACGGATGTGGCACGTGACGTCTTCGACACCGCGTGGGCACTCTACGAGTCGCTGGCCCCGGGGAGTTCGATCCGTCTCGTCGGCGTACGGGTCGAGGGGCTCGCTGCCGCCGGGTCGACTCCGCAGCAGCTCACACTGGGTGCGCCGGAGCGTGGCTGGCGTGAGGCGGAGGCCGCGGCGGACGCGGCGGCAGCACGTTTCGGCCGGTCGGTGGTGCGTCCGGCGAGCCTTCTCGGTGATAATGATCTGCGACGGACGGAAAATCCGGGCCGGCGGAAGGTCGTCCCGCTTTCCGAGCGTCGAACGCCCTCGTAGACTTGCAGGAAAGCAGCCGGCTTGGCTGCCACGGTCTGTCGGTTCGACCGGACCGACCAACGCGACCGGGAGGAGTGCCGTGCCGCTCTCGGAGCACGAGCAGCGGCTGTTCGAGCAGATCGAGCGGTCGCTTGCCGAGGACCCCAAATTCGCCTCGGCTGTGCGCGCCAGCGACCCGCGTTTGCACTCGCGGCGTCGGCTGCTCGTCGCGGCCGTCGTGGTCATCGCCGGCCTAGCACTGGTTGTCTACGGCACGGTGAGCAAGGTTCCACTGCTCGGCGTGGCGGGATTCGTCGTCATGCTCGGTGGGGCCGCCTACGCGATCCATTCGCGTCGGCGGGCGCAGTCGCCGGACCTGCATGTCGTCGGAGGCACCACGAGCCGGCGCACCCGTGCCAGGCGGTCGTCGTTCATCGACCGCCTGGAGGATCGGTGGCGTCAGCGGCCGGAAGGCAACCGCTGACTCCAAGATCCGCGTGATCAGGGACTAGTTCGGGCGTGTCTTCGGCGCGTCCGGGTACCAACTCCCTGATCAGGCCGATCTTGATGGCCGGTGGCCGCTGCGTGCCACCCGGCGCGGGAGCGCTCGTACCCTCAGCCTGATCCGGACACCCCGTCCTGCCCGGCCGGCTTCGCCGCGCCCGCCGCCCGGCAAGATCCGCGTGATCAGGGAGTTGGTATCCCGGCGCGCCGACGACACGCCCGATTCAATCCCTGATCACGCGGATCTTGGTGTTAGCGGGAGGTGCGGGCGGCCAGGAGGCGACGGGGGCTCCAGCGGGTCACGGCGTCCCGCCAGCGTCCGGTCGTCGCCACGAGCCGGCCCGAAGCATCCATGATCGCGCCGCGCCAGCGCAGCAGCACCGAGGGCGGCAGCGTCGCGGCGAGCAGCCGGGTACGCCGGTCGGCGCCCTCCGCCAGCGCCCGCCGTACCGAGCGCAGCGCCTCGGTCAGCGGTACGCCCGGCAGTGGCTCGCGGGCGTACCGCGCCCGCTCCTCGGCCCGCCCGAGCAGGCGTACGCCGTCCGCCGCCGCCGGCTTCGACAGGTCGGCCTTCACCAGCCGGTCGGCGGTGGCCCGGGGCGTCTCGGTCGGGTCGACCGGCACCCGGTAGTCGACCAGCGTGTCGATCAGCTCGTCCCAGGCGGCGTGCGCGTCTGCCCTGGCTCGCTGCGCCTCGGCGCCGGTGACCACCACCCGGGCCACCCCCGGTGCGGCCGTGTCGTCCGGGGTGGCCGCCCGGGCGGCCGCCACCGTCGCCGCGTGGCGGCGCCGGCGTACCTGACCACGGCGCCAGCCGGGCAGCGCGAGCAACACGATCACCAGCGCCACGCCCGCGGCGGTCCACCACGGCCACGTCGGCGCGGTCTCCGGCGTGGCACCGGTCGGATCGTCGGTGTAGTTGTCGCCGAGACCGCCGCCGGACAGGTTCTCGTCGCCCGGGTCGAGCGGGGTGTTCGGGCCGGCGGAACCGGTGGGGGCGGCCGACGGGGTCACCGGGTCGGGGGCGTCGGTGTCGGGCGCCCAGGCCGACCGGGCCGACCCGGCGACGCTGGACGCCGGGGTGGGGTCGAACGGCACCCAGCCGATGCCACCGAAGTAGACCTCGGTCCAGGCGTGCAGGTTGAGGTTGGTCAGCGTGTACGTGCCGCCGGTGCGGTTGCTGCCGTTGGTGAACCCGAACGCGACCCGCGCCGGGATGCCGGCGGCCCGGACCATCCAGGCCATCGCCGCCGAGTACTGCTGGCAGTAGCCGACCTTGTTGTCCAGGAAGTTGACGATGTCCTCGCCGCTGGTGTCGCCCTCGGTGCGCAGGTTGTAGCTGAACCCGTTGTCGCGGGAGAAGTAGTCGTAGATCGCCCGGACCCGGTCGTAGTCGTTCGACCGGTCGGCGATCAGCCCGTCGACGAGGGTCTGCACCTCGGGTACGGCCGGCACCTGGGTCAGCCGCTGCCGGGTCTCGTCCTCCGCCGGGAGCGGGGTGGCCGCCCGCAGCGCGATCGGGCTGAAACGGCTACGGACGTACTCGAAGGAGTACTTCTTGCCCCTGGACTGCTGGCGGTTGGAGTAGACGACCTGGAGATCGGGGTCGTAGAGCCAGTTGGCGTCGAGTTCGCGGGTGCCGACCGGCTCGCCGTAGACCGGCAGGAACGGCATCACGAAGTCGTCGGTGATCTCGACCTCGGCCCGGTGGGTCTCCCGGCTGACGCCGGGCCGGGCCGCCTCGCGCGGGTCGGGCAGCGACCGGGTGACCGGGGTGCCGCGCGGCGTCCGTACGCCGAAACCGTCCCGGCGGATCTCGTCGGCCGCCCCGAAGCGCAGGTAGAACGGGTCGTCCTCGGTCGTGGTGACCTTGACCATGTCGTAGACCCGGGACTGGTTGAGCTGGCCGGACAGCGCGGCGAACAGGTTGACCCGCCCCGGTCCGGTGCCCTGGCCGGGCCGCCCGTTGCCGCCGGGGCCGCTGCCGCCGTCGGTGGTGAAGTTGGTCAGCAGCCCGGAGCTCATGCCGGGTACGGCCACCGGCAGCAGGACCGCCAGGGCGACACCGACGACGGCGAGCCGGCGGCCGGCGGCGGCCAGTGGCGACGGTTCCCACACGTCGACGTCGCGGCCGTCGCCGGTGAAGCGCCGGCCGAAGCGGCGTACCCGGTCGACGTTGTCGGCGACCAGCAGCCACAGGAAGCCGACCGCGCCGATGGCGAACGGCAGCGCGGGCACGCTGTCGGAGTAGACCGCGACCGGCACCGAGTAGATCGCCAGCATCGGCAGACCGGCCAGCGCCGGCCGGCGCAGCCCGACGGTCAGCAGGTCGACGACGACGGCGACGCCGCCGATCCCGAGCACGCTGATGAACAGCAGCGGGTCGCCGTCGGGTACGGGTACGCCGTACGACCGCACGTCGTCGGCCGACTGCGACATCAGCTCCCCGAAGTGGCCGAAGGTGGCCGGGCCGGGCAGGATGCCGAGCACCTCGTCGCCGCTGGGGAAGATCCAGGTCAGCGCGAACAGCAGGGCGAGCATCATGGCGGGGACCTGCGCCCACACCGGTGCCCGCAGCGACCGGGCCAGCGTGGCGGCACCGGTGACCAGGGCGACCGCGACGACGGACTGGAGCAGCCAGGTCATCGTGTCGAAGATCGCCGACAGCGGGGCGGCGGCGAGCAGGGTGGCCGCCGCGGCGACGAACCCGAGGTAGCGGCCGCGGGTCATGCCGGCCCCCCGCCGGTCCCGGAGCGGTGTACGTCGTGCCTGCTCATCGCATACCTCCGGCGACCGTCTCGGCCATCGTCGCCCGCCAGGCGAAGCCCTGCGAGCCGCGTCCCACCTGTGGCCACAGCGCGGGGAGCTGGTCCTCGCGGGTCGCGCCGATGACCCGCCAGCCGCTGCGCAGCAGGGCGAGCGCGGCCTGCCCGTGCGCCTGGTCGGCGTCGGCGCGGATCTCCGGCGGCAGGTCGAGCCAGGTGGACGTGTCGATCAGGAATCCGACGCAGGTGGCGCCGTTGGTGCGCAGGCCGGCGAGAAGTTCGGCCTCGGGTACGGTCAGCGCGCCCAGCACGGCGATGATCAGGCCGCCGTCGGAGCGCTGCCGGACCCGCTCGACCAGCGTCGACACGTCGCCGCGCTGGGCCGGCTGCACGTCGGCCAGGTGGTCGAGCAGGATGCCCTCACCACCGGCCTGGTCGGCGTCGGTGTCGATGCCGGAGTCGCTGACCAGGCGCAGTTTGTAGCCGGCCTGGCGCAGGTGCACGGCGACGCTCGCGGTGGCCGACACCGCCCACTCGAAACTCGACGTCGGCCCCTCGCCCCGGTGGGCGAACGCCCGGGTGTCGAGCACCACCGTCGCCCGGCTGTCCCAGGGCTGCTCCTCGCGGCGGACCATCAGCTCGCCGGTCCGCGCGGTCGACTTCCAGTGCACCCGGCGCAGGTCGTCGCCGCGCCGGTACTCCCGGGTCGCGGTGTCGTCCTCGCCGTGCACGGCGACGGACCGGGCGCGGCTCTCCCCGGCGCCGGCGTACTCCCCGGCGACCCGGACCGACGGCAGGGGGACGACCTGCGGGATGACGGTGAGCCGGTCGACGCTGGGGAAGGCGCGGACCAGTTCGCACAGGCCGAACGGGTCGGTCAGCCGGATCACCAGCGGGCCGATCTCGTAGCGGCCACGTACGTCGGTACGCACCGTGTAGGCCACCGAACTCGCCTGGTTGGCGCCGAGCCGTTCGATCACCACCCGGGGGCGGCTGCCCAGGGCGTACGGGAGGCGGTCCTCGAGCAGCAGTGTCCCGGTGGGCAGCCGGGACATGTTCTGCAACCGCAGCACCACCCGCGCCGTCGAGCCGACGGTGGCCCGCTGCGGGTCCAGCGACCGGGTGCAGGCCAGCTTGTAGCGGCTGCGGCCGACGTACGCGGCGGCCAGCAGCGGCAGTATGGCGAGCAGCACCGCGACCCGCAGCAGGTCCTTCTCACCGAGGATCAGCGCGGACAGCGCGGCGGCCGCCGCGGCGGCCAGGAACGAGCGGCCGCGGGTGGTCATGCCACGCAGCGCCTCCCGCACGGTCACCGCCCCCGGGGCTCGTAGTGGGAGCGGCCGTTGTCGTCGTTGCCGGTCGAGCGGGTGTCGTACGGGGACCGCCGGTCGTGTGGCAGCGGGAGGCGGTGCACCAGGTCGGCGACGATCGCGTCGGTGGTACGCCGGGCGAGCTGCGCGTCGGCGGTCGGCATGATGCGGTGCGCGAGCACCGGTACGGCCAGCGTCTGGAGGTCGTCGGGGAGCACGTAGTCGCGACCGTCCAGCGCGGCCACGGCCCGGGCGGTGCGCAAGAGCTGGAGGGTGGCCCGGGGGGACGCGCCGAGCCGCAGGTCGGGGGCTTCACGGGTGGCGGTGACCAGGTCGACCGCGTACTGCTTGACCGCGTCGGCGACGTGTACGTCGCGGACGGTGGCGATCAGGCGGCGTACGGTGGCCGCGTCGGCGGCCGGGCGCAGCGCGTGCAGGGGGTCGGCCCCGCCGTGCACGTCGAGCATGGCGAGTTCGGCGCCGGCGTCGGGATAGCCCATCGCGATCCGGGCGGTGAACCGGTCGCGCTGCGCCTCCGGCAGCGGGTAGGTGCCCTCCATCTCGATCGGGTTCTGGGTGGCGATCACCATGAACGGGCTCTGCAGCTCGTACGTCGTGCCGTCGACGGTGACCTGCCGTTCCTCCATGCACTCCAGCAGCGCCGACTGCGTCTTGGGGGAGGCCCGGTTGATCTCGTCGCCGACGACCAGGTTGGCGAAGACGGCGCCCGGCTTGAACTCGAAGTCGTGGGTCTCCTGGTTGTAGACGCTCACCCCGGTGACGTCACTGGGCAGCAGGTCGGGGGTGAACTGGATCCGCCGTACGGAACAGTCGATCGTCCGGGCGAGAGCCTTGGCCAGTTTGGTCTTTCCGACTCCGGGTACGTCCTCGATGAGCAGGTGCCCCTCGGCGAGCAGGACAGCCAGCGCCAGGCGTACGGTGGCGGTCTTGCCCTCGATGACCTGCTCGATGTTGGCGACGATGGCTTCACTTGCGGTGCGGAACTCGTCGGCGGGCAGGATGTCGCCCAGCTCGTCCCGGGTTTGCTGTGTCACGGGCCTCCTCCTCGTCGCGCTGCTGCCTGGCTGATGACTGGAGTTTCCAGACCCGGCCGAAAGTCTGCGGAAATAGACCGGTCGCGTCGACCGGTCTCCCGTAGCTTTCATCAGGCTAACCGGATTCGGCCACCGCGCCGACCGGGGTGCTTGTCGAGGGTCGGCGAATTCGGGCGGCCGCGGTGCGACATCGTCGGGCGAAAGGGTTAGACTGCCGTCATGGCCAGGGCTTTTCTGCTCCTTACCTAGCCGTGCTGACAGACCCACGCGAGGCGCCGCCGCCGAGCACGGGATCAGCGGCACGGCTTCCCCTCCTGCGCGAGGGGCTTTTTTATGCCCCTGTAGACCGCGTTGGTTCGCGCGCCGACGATTCCCGAGCCCTGGACTAGACCGAGGTGGCAACCATGAGTGACGTAGTCGAGACGGCTGGCGACATCCCGTCCTTCCGATACACGGCCGCGCTGGCCAACGAGATCGAGGCGCGCTGGCAGGACCGCTGGGAGGAGCGCGGGACGTTCCACGCTCCGAACCCGGTGGGGCCGCTGGCCGACCCGGACCACCCCCGGGCCGGAGCCGACAAGATGTACATCCTGGACATGTTCCCGTACCCGTCGGGTGCCGGGCTGCACGTCGGGCACCCGCTGGGCTTCATCGGCACCGACTGCTACGGCCGCTTCCAGCGGATGGCCGGCCGCAACGTGCTGCACGCCATGGGCTTCGACTCCTTCGGGCTGCCGGCCGAGCAGTACGCGGTGCAGACCGGGCAGCACCCGCGCAAGACCACCGACGAGAACATCACCCGCTACCGGGCGCAACTGCGGATGCTGGGCCTGGCCCACGACGGGCGGCGCTCGGTGGCGACGACCGACGTCGACTTCTACCGCTGGACCCAGTGGATCTTCCTGCAGGTCTTCAACTCCTGGTACGACACCGACCGGCGAAGCGCCCGCCCGATCGACGAACTGGTCGCCGAGTTCGAGGCCGGCACCCGGCCCACTCCGGACGGTCGCCCCTGGGCCGACCTGGACCCGGTCGAGCGCCGCCTGATCGTCGACGACCACCGGCTGGCGTACGTCTCGCAGTCGCCGGTGAACTGGTGCCCGGGCCTGGGCACCGTGCTGGCCAACGAGGAGGTCACCGCCGACGGACGCTCCGAACGCGGCAACTTCCCCGTCTTCAAGCGCAACCTGAAGCAGTGGATGATGCGGATCACCGCGTACGGCGACCGGCTGCTGGCGGATCTGGACACTCTGGACTGGCCCGAGCCGATCAAGCTGATGCAGCGCAACTGGATCGGCCGCTCGACCGGCGCCCACATCGACTTCCCGGTCCCCGGCTCGGCCGACCCGATCCGGATCTTCACCACCCGCCCGGACACCGTCTTCGGTGCCACCTACATGGTGCTGGCCCCCGAACACGAACTGGTCGACCGGATCGTGCCCGGCACCTGGCCGGCCGGCACCCGCGACGCCTGGACCGGAGGCCACGCCGACCCGCGCGCCGCCGTCGCCGCCTACCGCGAGTTCGCCGCCGGCCGCAGCGACGTCGAACGGCAGGCCGACGCCAAGGAGAAGACCGGCGTCTTCACCGGCGCCTACGCCACCAACCCGGTCAACGGCGCACCGGTGCCGGTCTTCATCGCCGACTACGTGCTGGCCGGCTACGGCACCGGCGCCATCATGGCGGTGCCCGGGCAGGACGAGCGGGACTGGGCCTTCGCCGAGGTCTTCGACCTGCCGATCATCCGTACCGTGCGGCCGTCGGACGGCTTCGACGGCAAGGCGTACACCGGGGACGGTCCGGCGATCAACAGCGCCGCGCCCGACCGCGGCCTGGACCTGGACGGCCTGGGCGTCGCCGACGCCAAGGCCCGCATCATCGAGTGGCTGGAGGCGAACGGCCACGGCCAGGGCGCCACCACCTACCGGCTGCGCGACTGGCTGTTCAGCCGGCAGCGCTACTGGGGCGAGCCGTTCCCGATCGTCTACGACGAGACCGGCCTGCCGGTCGCGCTGCCGGAGAGCATGCTGCCGCTGGAACTGCCCGAGATCGACGACTTCTCGCCGAAGACGTTCGACCCCGAGGCCGCCGACACCTCCCCGGAGACCCCGCTGTCGCGGGCCCGGGACTGGGTCGAGGTCGAACTGGACCTGGGCGACGGCCCGAAGCGCTACACGCGCGAGACCAACACCATGCCGCAGTGGGCCGGATCCTGCTGGTACGAGATGCGCTACCTGGACCCGACCAACGCCGGACGATTCGTCGACCCGGACAACGAGACCTACTGGATGGGGCCACGCGGGGCCGGCGACTGCGGCGGCGTCGACCTGTACGTCGGCGGTGTCGAGCACGCCGTACTGCACCTGCTGTACGCCCGCTTCTGGCACAAGGTGCTGTTCGACCTGGGCCACGTCACCTCGTTCGAGCCGTTCCGCAAGCTGTTCAACCAGGGCTACATCCAGGCGTACGCGTACACCGACGCCCGCGGCGCGTACGTCAACGCGGCCGAGGTCGAGGAGCGTGACGGCCGCTGGTTCCACGGCGAGGTCGAGGTCAACCGCGAGTACGGCAAGATGGGCAAGTCCCTGCGCAACGTGGTGACCCCGGACGAGATGGTCGAGGCGTACGGCGCCGACACGTTCCGGGTCTACGAGATGTCGATGGGGCCGCTGGAGGTTTCCCGGCCGTGGGAGACCCGGGCGGTCGTCGGCGCGTACCGGTTCCTGCAACGGGTCTGGCGCACCGTCGTCGACGAGGAGACCGGGGCGCTGCGGGTCGTCGACGAACCCGCCGACGACGCCACCCGGCGGCTGCTGCACCGGATCGTCGACGGCGTCCGCGCCGACCTGACCGGCATCCGGCTGAACACCGCGATCGCCAAGCTGATCGAGCTGACCAACGCGGTGACCCGGCTGCCCGCCACCCCGCGCGAGGTGGCCGAACCGCTGGTGCTGATGCTGGCCCCGTTCGCCCCGCACATCGCCGAGGAACTGTGGGAGCGGATGGGTCACCCCGGCTCGCTGGCGTACGCCGACTTCCCGACGGCCGACCCGGCGCTGCTGGTCGCCGAGTCGGTGACCTACCCGGTGCAGGTGGGCGGCAAGGTCCGCGGCCGGATCGAGGTCCCGGCCGACGCCGACGAGCCGACCGTACGCGCGGCGGCGCTGGCCGTGGTCGCCGAGCAACTGGGCGGTAAGGAGCCCCGCAAGGTCATCGTGGTCAAGGGCCGGATGGTCAGCATCGTTCCCTGACCGCCGCAGGTGCCCCGGCCGGCGCCCTGCCGGCCGGGGCGGCGGTCCGGTGCGGTCCGGTTCGGTTCGGTCCGGTTCGGTTCGGTTCGGTCGGTCCGGTCCGGTTCGGTCCGCACTGCCGCCGCTGCGCCGGGGTCGGGCCGGGGCCGAGCCGGGCCGGCGCGGCCGCGCCGGTTCGCCCCCCGAACATTCCCGGGCCGGGGTATCTGTTTCGAGCCACAGCGAATTCAGTGTGGATACAGCGAATTCGCTGTGACCCCGAACAGCGACACATGCCCGGCCGGCGGCAGGCCGGTCAGCGACTCCTTGATCGGCGCCCCGGTCCCGGCCGTGGGTCCCGGCCGTGGGTCCCGGCCCTGGAGCCGGCCCTGGGCGCCGGCGGCAGGTCCCGATCCCCGGTCCGGCCACCGGCCGCCCGTCGCCACGACAACCGGCGGGTTGACCGGACGGCGGGTCGACCGGACCGTGGGTTACCCGGACCGTGGGTTACCCGGACCGCGGGTCGACCGGACCGCGGGTCGACCGGACCGCGGGTCGACCGGACCGCGGGTCGACCGGACCGTGGGTTGACCGGGCGGCGCCGGTGGGCGGGGTCAGTTCGGCGCGGTGCCGGCGGCCGGGGTGCGGTCGCGGAGGGCGGAGCGGCGCCAGCGCCACACGATGACGGCGGTGGCGATCAGGCCCAGGCCGGCCGGGGCGACCGACAGCGGGTTGAAGGTGTCCGGCTCGGCCACCGCGGCGCCGACCGCCGCGTAGCCGAACGCCGACGGTACGGAGGCCAGCAGGCTGCCGACCAGGAACGGCAGCAGCCGCGCGCCGGTGGTGCCGTAGCCGTAGCTGACCAGGCCGAAGCCGCCGATCGGCAGCAGCCGTACGGTGATCACACCGAAGACGCTCTGCCGGGCGAACCAGCCGTCGAGTCTGGCCAGCCGGCCCCGGATCCGCTCGGCGACGAATTCGCGGCCGAGCAGCCGGCCGACGGCGAACCCGAGCGCGGCGGCGAGCAGCGCCGCGCCCAGGGTGTAGCCGGCGCCGCCGAGCGGGCCGAACAGGGCTCCCCAGGCGACGGTGAGAAAGGTGCGCGGTACGAGCGCCACGAGCAGCAGCGCACCGACCACGACCGCGGCGACCGGCGCGAACGGGCCCAGGTCGTCGACCATCTCCGGGGCGGCGGCCAGGTCGGGCTGCGGCACCAGGAGCATGACGATCCCGAGGACCCCGAGCATGCCGAGGAGGAGGACGAACCGCCGGAACGGCCGCTCGCGCAGCCGTTCCCGCAGCGGCCGGCCGTGGCCGTGCGGCGGGAGCCGTACGGCCCGGACCAGTTCGTCGGCCCGGGTCCGCAGCCAGCGGCCGGGGCCGCTCATACCCGTACGGCGGCCGCGCGCTCGGCCCGCAGCCGGTCCGACCAGGTGTCGTCGAGCGGGGCGAGGTTGTTGGTGCCGGTGGCCCAGCGCAGCAGCAGGTCGGCCAGGGCCGGGTTGCGCGACAGGGCCGGGCCGTGCGAGTACGTCCCGAGCACGTGGCCGCGCCAGGCACCCTCGGTGCTGCCGTCGTTGCCGATCCCGGTGGTGACCCGGGCCAGCGGTGACACGCCGGGGCCGAGGTGGGTGCGGCCGCCGTGGTTCTCGAAGCCGGACAGCGGCGGCAGCCCGAGCCGCGGGTCGATGTCGCCGGCCAGCTCGCCGACCGCCCGGGTCGGCCCCCGGTCGGAGTAGAGGTCGAGCAGGTTGAGGCCCGCGCACTTGGCGCCCTTGGCGAAGAAGGAGCCGCCGAGGAGCTGGTAGCCGGCACACACGGCGAACACGACCGCGCCCTGGTTGACGGCGCGGTGCAGGTTGCCGTCGGAGATCAGCCGCTGGGCGGCCAGCGCCTGCGGGCCGTCCTCGCCACCGCCGAGGAGGTAGATGTCGGCGGCGGTCGGCAGCGTCTGGTCGGACCGTACCTCGATGGTCTGGACCGGGATGCCGCGGCGCTGCGCCCGGCGGGCGAGGATCAGCAGGTTGCCGCGGTCGCCGTAGGTCGACAGCAGGTCGGGGTAGACCCAGACCAGGCGAAGGTAGCTGTCCGCGCCCGGCGGCGGGGGGGCCGGGTAGCCGGCATCAGTTGACACGGTCCAACTCCGCTCGGATGTCCTGGAACGCCGTGTAGTTGGCGATCACCTCCAGCCGGCCGGGCGGTACCGCCGCGATCGCCTGGGAGAAGGTGCGTACGTGCTGGAAGGGCACGTCGTTGATGTCGAGCCGGACGGCCAGGTCGTAGGCCCGGTCGCCGGTGATGAGGACCTGCCGGCCGCGCAGCGGCGCGAAGTCGACGTCGAAGAGCCAGGAGGTGTCCAGGCCGTCGGGGTCGCGCGCGTTGATGGAGAGCAGTGTCGGCGCGTGGTCGGCCATGTCGAACGCCTCCAGCCAACTCGCCGGGTTCTTGGCGAGCAGCAGCCGGATGCCGCGGCCGTCGCGGACGACCTGGGCGTAGCGGCCGGCGATCGAGGCGACCCCGCCCAGGCGCGACACCGCGTCGGTGGGGCGTACGCCGAACTGCGCCGCGACGGCGAGCGCGGTGGCCGCGTTGCCGATGTTGACCCGGCCGGGAAGCTGAAGGACGATCTTGTGCCAGGCGCCGGTGGGGTCGACGACGCCGTCGTCCTCGACCACCCAGTGGGGTTGCGGGCGGCGCAGCGTGCAGCCGGTGCACCACCACTGGTCCTCGGCGCGCTCGATCGGGGAACCACATTCGGGGCATACCCACGAATCGTCGTGCCACCGCTGGCCGGCGCTGAACCACGTGGTGTGCGCCGAACCGATCGCGGCCCAGACCACCATCGGGTCGTCGGCGTTGGCGACGACGTGCACGTCGGGGTGCTTGGCCAGGGTGGTCTGCCAGCCCTGGGCCATCATCGCCACCTCCTTCGCCCGGTCGAGCTGGTCGCGGGAGAGGTTGAGCAGGGCGACGACCCGGGGTTCGGTCGCGTCGAGGACCTGGGCGAGGTAGTGCTCGTCGACCTCCAGCACCGCGTACGGGGTGTGGCCGGCCTTGGCCAGCGCGGAGGTGTGCCCGGTGGGCATGTTGGCGCCGAAGGAGTTGGTCGCCACCGGTCCGAGGACGCCGACGGCGGCGGCGGCCAGCCGGGTCGTGGTGGTCTTGCCGTTGGTGCCGGACACCAGGGCGATCGTCCGGCCGGCGGCGAGGTGGGCGAGCAACTCCGGGTCGATCTTCAGCCCGAGCCAGCCACCGATCACCGAGCCGTCACCGCGGCCGGCGGCCCGCGACAGCGCCGCGGCGGTCCGCGACACTGAGCTGGCCACCTTTGCGCGCAGGGGCATTTTCGCGTCCGTCACGCGAGCGAGGTTACCGGAACTGGCGCGGGCTCCCGATCGCCGTGGAGGACAGCGGGCCTTCCGGCGGGGGCGACCGGTCCGTTCGCCCTGGACAACGCCCGACCGGTGACCCTCCACTTTCCTCCCCGGGCTTGACAGAACGGGGCTGCGCGGCAGGCCAACGGCTCGATACCGGTCGAAACCGTGGTGATCGCCACAGAGTTGATCAATGTCGGGTAGGTGACCGGACGCCCCGCCGCTCGCCGCCCTCCACTCCGCTCCACCCGCTCTGACGTGCGGTTTTGCAAATGAGACAGGGCTTGCCAAACCCGCGATTCTGGTTGCAGGTGGAGGGAAGTGGAGTAGAGTGGGGCCCGATGGCGGGTCCGGAAGGGTCCGCCGGCCCAGGGGGATCTGCGGTGCCGCGAACACCGCCGATGGGCGAGGGGGTTTGGGTCGGTGTTTCTCGGCACCCATACACCGCGCCTGGACGAAAAGGGCCGGCTGATCCTCCCGGCGAAGTTCCGGGACGAGCTGGCGGGAGGTGTCGTGATCACCAAAGGGCAGGAGCGCTGTCTCTACGTATTCCCGACGCCCGAGTTCCAGCGGATCGCCGACCAGTTGCGCCAGCAACCGATGACGCACAAGGCCGCGCGGGCCTACAGCCGGGTCTTCTTCGCCAGCGCGCACGACGAGGTCCCGGATCGGCAGGGGCGCGTGACCATACCCGGTCACCTGCGCGACTACGCCGGTCTGGGCCGCGACCTCGTGGTGATCGGGGCGAGCAGCCGGGTGGAGATCTGGGACCGACAGGCCTGGGACACCTACCTCGCCGAGAGCGAAGACGAATTCGCCGACATCGAGGAGGGGGTGCTGCCCGGCGGACTGTAGGAGGGCGCACGACGGCAACCGGTCCCCGCGAAGGACCGGTCCGGCGCCGGTCGCCCGACGTACTGCGAGATCTCCAGCCGCTCCTATGCCCCTGGCGCCTCTTCCCCGGCGCCAGGCGTAACGAGCGGATGGGGATCTGGCGGTACGGCGAGCGGCACAGCTTTCCACCGGGCACATTCACACCAGACGGCGGTCCACCGGGGGGTCGACATGGGGGAGCTTCGCGGCACACACGTGCCGGTGCTGCTCGAGCGGTGTCTCGAGCTGCTGGCCCCCGCGCTGGACCGGGGCGACCGGCAGACGGTGCACGTCGACGCCACGCTCGGCCTCGCCGGGCACGCCGAGGCGGTGCTCGCGGCGTTTCCCCGGACGGTCCTCGTCGGGCTCGACCGCGACACCGAGGCGCTGGCGCACGCCCGTGACCGGCTGCGGCCGTACGCCGACCGGATCCACCTGGTGCACGCGGTCTACGACGAACTGCCCGGCGTCCTCGACGAACTCGGCCTGCCACTGGTCGACGGGGTGCTCTTCGACCTCGGTGTGTCGTCGTTGCAACTCGACGCACCCGACCGCGGGTTCGCCTACGCGCAGGACGCCCCGCTGGACATGCGGATGGACCAGACCCGGGGAACGACGGCCGAAGAGGTGGTCAACACCTATCCGGTCGACGAACTGGCCCGGGTGCTGCGGGTGTACGGCGAGGAGAAGTTCGCCCGGCGGATCGCGGGGGCGATCGTACGGGAGCGGGGCCGGGCCCGGATCACCTCGTCGGCCCGGCTCGCCGAACTGGTCAGGGAGTCCATTCCGGCACCAGCGCGACGAACGGGTGGACACCCGGCAAAAAGAACGTTTCAGGCGTTGCGTATCGAGGTAAACCAGGAGCTGGCGGTGCTGGAGACGGCACTGCCAGCCGCGCTGGACGCGCTCGCGCCCGGCGGCCGGATGGTGGTGCTGTCCTACCACTCGCTGGAGGACCGCCTCACCAAACAGGCCATCGGCGCGCGGGCCCGCAGTACCGGGCCGGTCGACCTGCCGGTCGAACTGCCCGGTACCGGTCCGACGCTGCGGTTGCTCAGCCGCGGCGCCGAACTGCCGGGCGAGGCGGAGGTCGCGGCGAACCCGCGCGCCGCCTCGGTACGGCTGCGGGCGGCGGAACGGATCGACCCGGACGCACGACCGGCAGGGGAAGCCGGTGCCCGGGCGGGCCGCACCGCCGGCACGGCAAGAGGTCGCGACACCGGCACCGGCGGGGAAGGCCGGAGCGGTGGCGGCCCGGCGGGTACGGGACGGGGCAGGGGCGCCGACCCGCGACCGGCCGGGAACGGCAAGACGGCACGGGCCGCCCGCGAACGGCCCCGCCGTCAGGTGAAGGCGTTGCACCAGCCGAGCGCCCGGCGGCGCTCCGCGACGTCCGCACCGCAGGGGCAGGACGGGCGGCGACGTCCGGGGGAGACGGACGAAAAGGGGGAGGGATCATGAGCGAGCGAATCAGCGGCGGGAACGGTGTCGAGCGCGACACCATGCGGCGCGCACCGCGGTCGGGGGGCCGGACCACGGATGCGACCACGAGCCGGAACACGACGCGGGCGCGCGGTGGCCGGGGGGCGGCCACGGGTGCCCGGGACATCGCCTCGGCGCGCGGCACGTCCGTCGCCGGTCGGGAGAACCGCGACGGCGCGGTCCGCGAGTTCCCGACCCAGGGCAGCGCGGCGCTGGCGCCCCGCGAGCAGGAATGGCGCGCCACGGCCGAGCCGGCCGGCGCCGAGGTCGACGCGCAGCCGGCGCCCCGGCTCCGGGTCGCCCCACCGCGCCCGGTCGCGGTGCCGCGGGCGCCGTTCGTGGCCGCGGTCCTGGTGCTCGTGGTCGGCGGGGTGCTCGGCATCCTCGTGATCAACACGAAGATCAACGAGAACGCGTTCCGGCTCGACAGCCTGCAGACCGAGCAGGCCGCGCTCGACGTGCGGGAGCAGAAGCTCAAGCGCGAGATCGCGCAGCACGAGGCGCCGGGCAACCTCACCGCCCGGGCCCGTCAGCTCGGACTCGTGGAGTCCAAGCAGCCGGCGTTCATCCGGCTGCCGGACGGCCAGGTCATCGGCATCCCACAGCCGGCCGGCGGGCAGCCGGCGATCAGCAGCCAGCAGGGAGCGGGTCAATAGCCCATGGCACCAAGGTCGAACGAGCCGCGCCGGGACACGGAAGTGCCCCGGCGCGGCTCGTCCCGGTCGGCGGCCGGCCGGGACAGCCAGGGCCGGGGCGGCGCCGCTGACGGAGACACCCCCGAGCGGCGGCTCGGCGGCATCTCGGACGCGCGGTCGTACACCCCCCGGGGCCGTACCGTGCGCGACGCCGGCCGCCCCGACCGCAGCGGGGACCCGTTCCGGCCGGCGTTGCAGGTGCTCGACGGCGGACGCAAGGGACCGGTTCGGCGTACCCCGGCCCAGCCGGCACGGGGTTCGGACCGTGCCGGCGGCCGCGGTGAGCCGGACCGCGCCGACCGGGGTGCCCGGGACCGGGGCACCGGCCGCGCCGGGCGCGACGGCACCGGCCGCGCCGGAACGGACCGTACGGGCACCGGCCGGGCCGCCACCGAACGTGGTCGGGGCACCGGGAGCCGGGCCGTCCGTGGCCCCGGCGCCGCACCGGCACCGCGCCGCGGGTCCGGCACCGCCGGCCGGGGACAGCCGGTACGGCCGTACCGCAAGCCACGGCCACCGCAACTGGCCAACCCGAACCGGCGGCTGCGGCTGGGCAGCTTCCTCGCCCTGACGCTCTTCGCCGTCATCGGCATCCGGCTGGTCGTCATCCAGGTGGTCGACACCCCGGCGTACGCCGACGGCGGCCTCGCCGGCCGGCTCAGCAACCCGGTCGTCATCCCGGCGCCCCGGGGCACCATCTACGACCGGGACGGCGCGGTCCTCGCGCACAGCGTAGAGGCCCGGTACGTCTACGCCGACCCGACCAAGGTCACCGACCCGGCCGCGGCCGCCACCGCGCTGTCGCCGCTGCTCGGCATCCCGAAGTCGCAACTGCTGCCGCGCCTGCTGCCGCAGAAGCGCCCGGACGGGAACGAGTCGCAGTTCGAATACCTGGCCCGGGGCGTCGACATCGAGACGGCTGCGCAGATCACCAAGCTGGAGATCGCCGGTATCGGGGCGCACCGCGACGAGCGGCGCGAGGTGCCCGGCGGCGACCTCGGCGCCAACCTGATCGGGTTCACCGGCGACGACATGTCCGGCCTGGAGGGCATCGAGGCCCGGTACGACGACGTACTGCGTGGCGTCAACGGCGAGCGGATCTTCGAGGTCGGCCGGGGCGACCTCGACAAGGCGATCCCGGACGGCTACCTCAAGGAGCGGGTGGCGCAGCCGGGCAGTTCCCTGGTCCTCACCATCGACCGCGACCTGCAGTTCGAGGTCCAGCGCATCCTGAGCGAGGCCATGGCCCGGGTCAGGGCGACCACCGGCACCGTCGTGGTGATGGACATCCGGACCGGCGAGGTGCTCGCCCAGGCCAGCCATCCGACGTACGACGCGGCGAACTGGAAGGGCAGCAAGCCGACCGACCGGGAGGACGCCGCGACGAGCTTCGTCGTCGACCCGGGCTCGGTGCACAAGCCGATCGTGTTCGGCGCCGCGCTGGAGGAGGGCGTGATCGCGGCGGACGGCACGCTGCCGGTGCCGGCGACCATCAACAAGGGCGGCACCACCTACCGCGACAGCCGCAACGCGCAGGGCGCCCAGATGAGCCTGCCCGGCATGATGGCGTTCTCGTCCAACGTCGGCACGATCATGCTCGCCGACCAGCTCGGGGCGCAGCGGCTCTACGACTACCAGCTGAAGTTCGGGCTCGGTAAGGCGACCGGCGAGGGCATGCCGGGAGAGGCGGCCGGCCGGGTGCTCGAACCGAAGGACTGGAACGGCTCGTCGCCGGGCTCGATCCCGATCGGGCACAGCGTCGACGTCACCCCGCTGCAGATGACCGCCGTCTACGCGGCGATCGCCAACGGCGGCACCTGGGTGCAGCCCCGGCTGATCCGCGAGACGGTCAACCCGGACGGCACGCGTACGGCGGCTCCGGCGCCGGAGACCCGCCGGGTGATCAGCCCGGAGAACGCGGCCGCGCTGCGTACGGTCATGGAGGCGGTGACCACCGTGCCGGGGGCGACCGGTCTGAAGGCGGCCATCCCGGGCTACCGGGTGGCCGGCAAGACCGGCACCGGTTCGCGGGTGGTCGACGGTCGCTACGCCCCGGGCGAGGTCGCGTCGTTCATCGGAATGGCGCCGGCCGACAACCCCAGGTACGTGGTGTCGGTGTTCGCCCACACCCCCGGCGGCGGGGGCGGCGACATCGCGGCACCGACGTTCAAGGACATCATGGCGTTCACCCTCCTGCACTACCGGGTGCCGCCGACCGGCACCGAGCCGCCGAAGTTCGTCGTCTTCCCGGGGTAGCCGGCGCGGTGCACCGGCTCCACCGGGCCGGCGGACCACGCCGGGATCAGTGGCCGGTGCCCGTGCCGACTTGCGTCTGATCGGTGTTTTGCCGGGCGTGTGGTGGTGATACTGCCTCGTCCGATACGCGTACCGGGACGTCGGCCCGCCGGAGGCGGCGCTCCCACGCGCCCCGCAGCGCCGAAGGAGGGCCCGGGTGACTCCACGAACCACCGGGCCGGCTGTGCCGCCCCGTCAACCGGACGGGGTAGGGTCTACCGCCGTGCCCGGCAATCCGCGTCCTCACACCGTCGCTCCCCACCGGCTGGCCGGCCTCGCCGCGCTGCTCGGCGTCACACCCCCGGACGGCGCCGTGGCGCTGACCGTCACCGGGGTGACGCACGCCAGCGGCGACGTGCTGCCCGGCGACCTCTACGCCGCACTGCCGGGCGCCCGCCGGCACGGCGCCGAGTTCGTGCCCGCCGCGGCGGCGGCCGGCGCGGTCGCCGTACTCACCGATCCGGCCGGCGCCCCGGCCGCCGCGGCCGCCGGCCTGCCGGCGCTGGTCGTCGACGACCCGCGGGCGGTGCTCGGCACGGTCGCCTCGGCCGTGTACGGCGATCCCACCGGCGACCTGCTCGTCATCGGCGTCACCGGCACCGCCGGCAAGACCTCGACCGCCTACCTGGTCGAGTCGGGGCTGCGGGCCGCCGGGCACGTCACCGGCCTGATCGGCACCGTCGAGACCCGGCTCGGCGAGCTGACCGTGGACAGCGTCCGCACCACGCCGGAGGCCACCGACCTGCACGCGATGCTCGCCGCCGCCCGCGAGCGCGGCGTGACCGCCCTGGTCATGGAGGTGTCCAGCCACGCGCTGGCGATGGGCCGGGTCGGCGGGGTCCGGTTCGACGTCGGCGGCTACACCAACTTCGGGCAGGACCACCTGGACTTCCACGCCGACTCCGCCGACTACTTCGCGGCCAAGGCGCAGCTCTTCGACGGCCGGTGCGGGGTCGAGGTGCTCAACCTCGACGACCCGGCACTGCTGCCGTTGCACAAGCCGGACACGGTGACGTACTCCGCCGCCGGTGACCCGGCCGCGACCTGGCGGGCGACCGACATCGGGGGCAGCGGCTACGAGCAGCGGTTCGTCGCCCACGGCCCCGGCGGGGTCGCCGTCGAGGCCGGCGTGGCGCTGCCCGGCCGGCACAACGTCGCCAACGCGCTGCTCGCCATCGCGGCCCTGGTCGCCGTCGGCGTCGACCCGGTGACGGCCGCCGCCGGGGTGGCCGCCTGCCGTGGGGTGCCGGGCCGGCTGGAACTGGTCGACGCGCCGGGTCCGGTGCGTGGCGTGGTCGACTACGCACACAAGCCGGACGCGATCGTGGCCGTCCTGGCCGCGCTGCGCGACCTGGTCGGCGCCGGACAGGGCCGGCTGATCTGCCTGATCGGTGCCGGCGGCGACCGGGACCGGGCCAAACGCCCGGTGATGGGGGCGGCCGCCGCGCGCGGCGCCGACCTGGTCCTGGTCACCGACGACAACCCGCGGTCGGAGGACCCGGCCGCGATCCGCGCCGAGGTGCTGCGCGGCGCCGCCGATGCCGGCTCCACCGCCCGGATCGTGGAGGTGGCCGGCCGCCGGGCCGCGATCGACGAGGCCGTCCGGCTGGCCGGGCCGGGCGACGTGGTCGCGCTGCTCGGCAAGGGCCACGAGCGCGGCCAGGAAATCGCCGGGGTCACCCACCCCTTCGACGACCGGGTCGAGCTGGGCGCCGCGCTCGCCGCGCGGTTCGGGCACCTGGTGGGGCAGCGATGATCCCGCTGACGCTCGCCGAGGTGGCCGGGGCCGTCGACGGCCGGCTGGCCGGCACCGACGGAACCGCGACGGTCACCGGCACCGTCGAATACGACTCCCGCAAGATCGGGCCGGGCGGCCTGTTCGTCGCGTTCGTCGGGGAGAAGGTCGACGGCCACGACTACGCGGCGCGGGCGGTCGAGGCCGGCGCGGCCGGCGTGCTCGGCAGCCGCGAGGTGCCGGGCGTACCGATGGTCGTGGTGGCCGATCCGCTGGCGGCGATCGCCGCGCTGGCCCGGGTCTCGGTACGCCGGCTGCCGGACCTGACCGTGGTCGGGGTGACCGGTTCCTCCGGCAAGACCTCGACCAAGGACCTGATCGGCCAGCTGCTGGCCCGGGTCGGTCCCACCGTCGCGCCGCCCGGTTCCCTCAACAACGAGCTGGGGCACCCGCACACCGTGCTGCGCGCCGGGCCGCAGACCCGGTTCCTGGTGCTGGAGAAGGGCGCCCGCGGCCCCGGACACATCAGCTACCTGTGCCGGATCGCCCCGCCGACGATCGGCGTCGTGGTCAACGTCGGGGTGGCGCACATCGGCGAGTTCGGTTCGGTCGAGGGGATCGCGACCGCGAAGGGCGAACTCGTCGAGGCGCTGCCCGCCGACGGGGTGGCCGTGCTCAACGCCGACGACCCGCTGGTCAGCGCCATGGCCACCCGTACGGCGGCCCGGGTGGTGCTCGTCGGCGAAGCGGCCGACGCCGACGTGCGCGCCGAGAACGTGCAGCTGGACGAGCGGGGCCGGGCGTCGTACACGCTGGTGACCCCGGACGGACGGCACCCGGTCCGGCTCGGGCTCAGCGGCCGGCACCAGGTCGGCAACTCCCTGGCCGCCGCGGCGGTCGCCCGCGAGGCCGGGCTGCCCGACGCCGAACTCGCGGCGGCACTGGGCGAGCTGCGGCTGGTCTCCACCCGCCGGATGGACGTGTTCGACCGGCCCGACGGCGTCACCGTCGTCGACGACTCGTACAACGCCAACCCGGCTTCGACGGCGGCCGCGCTGCGCGCGCTGGCCGCGATGGGCAAGGACCGGCGCACCGTCGCCGTGCTCGGCTACATGGCCGAGCTGGGCGAACAGGAGCGTTCCGGGCACGAACAGGTCGGCCGGCTGGTGGCCGAGCTGGAGGTGGACCGCCTCTACGTGGTCGGCGCGGCTGCCGCCCCGATCCACGAGGCGGCAACGGCTGATCCGAGATGGGGAGGAGAGTCGGTGCTGGTGGCCGATCAGGAAACGGCGGTCGGGCGGTTGCGTGACGAGTTGCGCGCCGGTGACGTCGTCCTGGTGAAGGGTTCGCGTTACCAGACCTGGGACGTGGTCGACGCGCTGCGTGCGAACGGGGGAGCCGCGGCGTGAGGGCGGTCATCGTCGCGATCGGCGTGGCGTTCCTGGTCTCGCTGTTCATCACCCCCGTCGCGATCAAGGTGTTCACCCGGTTGAAGGCCGGGCAGCCGATCCGCTCCGACGGCCCGCAGATGCACCTGGGCAAGAAGGGCACGCCGACGATGGGCGGCGTGGCCTTCATCGTGGCCACCGTCATCGCGTACGTGGCCGGGCACCTCGCCCTGACCACCCTGCCGGACCAGCAGATCTTCCAGGTCGGCCCGACCATCACCGCGCTGGTGCTGCTCGGCCTGTTGGTCTTCTCCGGCGCGGTCGGGTTCCTCGACGACTTCCTCAAGGTCCGCAAGCGCAACAGTCTGGGCCTCAACAAGCGCGGCAAGCTGATCGGGCAGATGCTGGTCGGCGCCGTCTTCGGCGTCATCGCCCTCTACTTCCCCAGCACGAACGGGGAGACCGTCGGCAGCACGACGCTGTCGTTCGTCCGCGACATCGACTTCCTCGACGTCGGCAAGGTCGCCTCGGTCATCATCTTCATCTTCGTGGTGATGGCGGCGACCAACGGCGTGAACCTGACCGACGGCCTCGACGGTCTGGCCACCGGCGCGTCGGTGATGGTGCTCGGGGCGTACGCGTTCATCGCGTTCTGGCAGTACCGGCACTGGTGCGCCGACCCCAACTACGTGACCCGCGAGGACATCTACTGCTACGCCGTACGCGACCCGCTGGAGATCGCGCTGATCGCCGGCGCGGCCGCCGGGGCGTGTGTGGGCTTCCTGTGGTGGAACACGTCGCCGGCCCGGATCTTCATGGGCGACACCGGCGCGCTCGGCCTCGGCGGGCTCATCGCCGGGATGGCGATGTCCACCCGTACCGTGCTGCTGCTGCCGATCATCGGCGGGCTCTTCGTGATCATCACGATGTCGGTCGTCATCCAGATCATCTCGTTCCGCACCACCGGCAAGCGGGTCTTCCGGATGTCGCCGTTGCAGCACCACTTCGAGTTGGCCGGCTGGAGCGAGGTCAACATCGTGGTCCGGTTCTGGATCATCGCCGGGATCGGGGTCGCGATCGCGCTCGGCCTGTTCTACAGCGATTTCCTGACCGCCATGGGCTGACCGGTCACGATGGGCGATTCGCCCCGACACGCCCGGCCGGCGGCAACGCCGCCGGGCGTCGGACGAACGCCCATGATGAGGCGATGTGGCAGGACGGGAGGGCCGGGCGATGACGGGAGAGCAGCCGCCGGACGACGAGGGGGCGGTACCGGCCACCGACCGGCCCGGGCCGCCACGGGCCGAGGCGGCCGCCGGGTCGCCACGGGCCAAACAGCCGGCCGGGCCGGAGCGCACCGGCCAGCAGGTCGGTGGGCCGCGACGGGCCGGAGCGCCCGCCGGGGCACCGGGGCGCGGCGTCGACCTGTCCGGCGGGCTCGCCGCCCTGCGCGGCCTGCTCGCCCGGCCGCTCGCCTCCTACTACCTGCTGCTGTCCAGCGCCGGCCTGCTGCTGGTCATCGGCCTGACCATGGTCTACTCGGTGACCAGCGTCAGGTCGTTCGCCGACGTGGGCAGCGCCACCGCCACGTTCGCCAACCAGGCAGCCTTCGCGCTGATCGGCCTGGTCGCCTTCTGGGTGTGCCAGCGGCTGCCGGCGCGTACGTTCCAGGCCCTGGCGATCCCGGTGCTCGGTGTGGCGCTGACCCTGCTGGTCATCCTCGACGCGCTGCTGGCCCTCGCCGCGCTGGGGCTGCTCAAAGAGTCCGTCCTGGGACCGCTGGAGGCCGACCGGCTCTGGCTCTTCATCGGGCCGGTCGGGCTGCAGCCCTCCGAGGTGGCGAAGTTCGGCATGGTGCTGTGGGGCTCCGACGTGATCGCCCGCAAGGGGGCGGCCCTGGGCTGGTGGCGGGAACTGGCCATGCCGCTCTTCCCGGTGGTCGGCCTGCTGTTCGTGCTGGTCGGCTACAACGACCTCGGCACCATGCTGTGCCTGCTCGCCGTGGTCGTCGGCCTGCTGTGGGCGGCCGGCGTACGGCTGCGGATCTTCGCCACGCTGTCGGTGCTCGGCCTGGCCGGCGTGGGCCTGCTGATCGCGGCGGCGTCGCAGGGCGGCGAAGGCGGCAACTACCGGCTCGACCGGCTCACGCTGTTCTTCAACCCGCCAGACGACTGCAAGCTCGACCTGTGCTACCAGATGATCCAGTCCCGCAACGCGCTGGACACCGGCGGCTGGTTCGGGGTCGGCCTGGGCAAGGGCAGCCTGAAGTGGGACTGGTTGCCGGCCGCCGACAACGACTTCATCTTCGCCATTCTCGCCAACGAGCTGGGCGTGGTCGGCTGCTTCGTCGTGCTCGCCCTGTTCGGCGTGCTCGCGTACAGCGGGATGCGGATCGCCCGCCGGGTCGAGGGGGACTTCCGGCGGCTGGCGGCGGCGTCGGCGACCACCTGGCTGGTCAGCCAGGCGCTGATCAACATCGGTGGCGTGGTCGGCCTCATCCCGCTCACCGGCGTGCCACTGCCGTTCATCTCCCGCGGCGGCAGCGCCCTGCTGGTGACCCTGGCCGCGGTCGGCATGCTGGCGTCGTTCGCCCGCGCCGAACCGGACGCCGCCCGAGCTCTGCATGCCCGACCGCCGGCCCGATGGGTACGACTACTCTGGGCCCCGTTGCCGCCGCTTCCCGCCGGGCGCCGCGCGGACCGATCGTCCGCGCCCACCGCCCGGAGCACCGGTTCCGGTGCCAGGCGGGGCGCCGATCCGGGCGCCACGAAGCGGCGCGACGGCGACGCCCGGCCTAAGCAGGGCGGCACGGCGCGGCCGCGCGCCGGTTCGGGCAGCGAGAGGAGACGTTGATGGGTCAGCTTCGGTCGGTCGTGCTCGCCGGAGGTGGCACCGGGGGACACATCTACCCGCTGCTGGCCTTCGCCGACTGCCTGCGCCGACACGACCCCAACGTCCGGATCACCTGCGTCGGCACACCCAAGGGCCTGGAGAACGAGCTGATCCCGCCGGCCGGCTACGACCTGCGGCAGATCCCGGCCTACCAGCTGCCCCGGTCGATCAACGTGAACCTGATGCGGACCCCGGACCGGATGTACAAGGCGGCCCGCGCGGCGGGCAAGGTGATCGAGGAGGTCCGGGCCGACGTGGTCGTCGGCTTCGGCGGGTACGTCTCGGTCCCGGCCTACCTGGCCGCCTGGCGGCGCGAGCTGCCGATCGTCATCCACGAGGTCAACGTGCCGCCGGGGGTCGCCAACCGGCTCGGCATGAAGTTCACCAAGCACATCGCGGTCGGCTTCCCGCACCAGCCGGCGCAGGCCGAGTCGCTGCGCAACGCCCGCGTCGTCGGGGTGCCGCTGCGGCGCGGCATCACCGGCCTGGACCGATGGTCCCAGCAGGCCGCCGCCCGGGCGCACTTCGGGCTGCGGCCCGACCTGCCCGTCGTCTTCGTGTCCGGTGGTTCGCAGGGCGCCCGCTCGATCAACCTGGCCGTCGCCGGGGCGGCGAAGGAACTGGCCCGGCACGGGGTGCAGGTGCTGCACGTGATCGGCGCCCGTAACGAGCCGGTGTCGGTGCCGACCGATCTGCCGGTGCCGTACGTGACGCTGCCGTACCTTTCGCAGATGGAGCTGGGCTACGCCGCCGCCGACCTGATGCTGTGCCGCGGCGGGGCGATGACCTGCGCCGAGGTGGCCGCGATCGGGCTGCCCGCGGTCTACGTGCCCTACCCGCACAGCAACCAGGAGCAGAAGCGCAACGCGCTGCCGGTCGTCGAGGCGGGCGGCGGTCTCATCGTCGACGACGCCGAGCTGAGCCCCGGCTGGATCGAGAGCAACCTGCTGCCGCTGCTGCGCGACCCGCGCCGGCTCGCCGCGATGGGTACGGCGGCGGCGGCGTACGGGCGCCGCGACGGTGACGAGGCACTGCTCGACTTCGTTTACGAGGCAGTGGCCCGATGAGGCTCGCGACACAAGGCGGTGGCCCGACGGACGGGGCGCCGCGACACGGGAGGGTTCGGCTGTGAACATCGCACAGGCCGGTGCGACCGGCACGTTGGCCGCCGAGGATCTGGGCGCCATCCACCTGATCGGGGTCGGCGGCGTCGGCATGAGCGGGCTGGCCCGCCTGCTGCTCACCCGTGGCATGGTGGTGTCCGGCAGCGAGTTGCGCGAGTGGCCGGCGCTGGCCGGGCTGCGTGCCCTGGGCGGCACGATCCACATGAACCACGTCGAGTCCAACCTCGACGGTGTCGACACGGTCGTCTACTCGACGGCGATCCCGCAGGACCACCTCGAACTGGTCGAGGCCCGCCGGCGCGGCCTGCGGGTGCTGCACCGCTCGGAGGCGCTGGCGGCGACGATGACCGGCCGGCGCACGGTCGCGGTCGCCGGCACGCACGGCAAGACCACGACCACGTCGATGATGACGCTGATCCTGCAGCACGCCGGCGAGGATCCGTCGTTCGTGATCGGCGGGGAGATCTCCGAGGTGGGATCGAACGCCCACCACGGCACCGGCCGGTACTTCGTCGCCGAGGCCGACGAGAGCGACCGCTCGTTCCTGCGCTACCGGCCGTACGTCTCGATCATCACCAACGTCGACGCCGACCATCTCAACACGTACGGCGACCTCGCCGGGCTGGAGGCGGCGTTCGTCGAGTACGCCGAGCTGACCGACCCGGACGGGTTCGTGGTGACCTGCGCCGACGACCCGGGGGCGCAGCGATTGATCGCGACCCTGCGGGCGCGCGGCCGGCGGGTGTTCACGTACGGCACCGCCGCCGCCGCCGACCTGCGGCTGACCGAGGTCGTCTCGTCGGTGCAGGGGGTGCGCTACTTCGCCCATCTCGACGGCGTGTCGCTGGGCGAGATCCGGCTGCCGGTGCCCGGCCACCACATGGGCCTCAACAGCGCCGCCGCCCTGCTCACCGCCCGCAAGCTGGGTGTGCCGCTGAACGCGGCCGTCGAGGCGCTCGCGACCTTCCCCGGGGTACGCCGGCGGTTCGAGCGCAAGGGGGTGGCCGGCGGCGTCCAGGTCTACGACGAGTACGCGTACCACCCGATCTCGATGACCGCGGCGCTGCGCACCCTGCGCGAGGTCGCCGCCGGCGGCCGGCTGCTCGTGGTGTTCCAGCCCTACCGGGTCTACCGCACCCGTGACCTGCATGCCGAGCTGGCCGCCGCGCTGTCGCTGGCCGACGAGGTGATCGTCCTGGAGGTGTTCGGTCCGGGCGAGGTCCGCGAGCCGGGGGAGGGTGGCGTGGCGCTGACCGCCGCGGTCGACCTGCCCGACGCGCGGAAGGTGTTCGTGCCGTCCTGGGAGGAGGTGCCGGCCGAGGTGACCCGCCGGGCTCGCGCCGGTGACCTGGTGGTCACCATGGGCGCCCCGCCGATCTCCCTGATGGGCGACGAACTGCTCGACGCGCTGGCCCGGCCCGCCCCGGACGCCCCGACCCCCGGCGCGGGATGACCGCCGGGGCCGGCCGCGGGCGGCCCGGCGGCCCGGCGGCCGGCGGGCGGGACCGCCAGGGTGAGCCCACCCGGCGGTGGCGGCTGGTGCGTGCCGGCAGCGACGCCGTGCCGCCGTCGGTACGGCGGTTCATGCGCCGGGCCCGCCAGCGCCGGCTGCGGGCGGCGCTGCCGTGGGCGGTCGCCGGTGCGCTGCTGGCCCTGGTCGGCCTGGCGGCCTGGGTGGTCTACGGCACCGCCGTGTTCGGCGTACGCGACGTGCGCGTCAACGGGACGGATCTGCTGACCCCCGACCAGGTACGCGCCGCGGCGGCGGTCCGGTCCGGCGCGCCGCTGGCCGGCCTGGACACCGGTGCGGTGGAGCGCCGGGTCGGTGGGCTGGCGCAGGTGGAGCGGGTCGCGGTGTCGCGGGAGTTTCCGAACACGGTGGTGGTCGACGTGGTGGAACGTACGCCGGTCGCGGTGGTGCCGCGCGGCGAGGCGTTCGTGGTGGTGGACGCGTCCGGTGTGGTCTTCCGTGAGCTGCCGCAGCGGCCGGACGGGCTGCCGCTGGTGCGGGTGGCCGAGCCGGGACCCGACGACCTGGGCACCCGGGGGGCGCTGACGGTGCTGACCGCACTGACCGACGACCTGCGGCGGGAACTGGTCGAGGTGGTGGTGGACAGTCCGGCGCGGATCCGGTTGCTGCTGGCGGACGAGCGTGAGGTGGTGTGGGGCGACGCCACGGACAGCGCGACGAAGGCCGAGGTGGCGACCGCACTGCTCGCCCGCGAGGGTGACATGATCGATGTCAGCGCGCCCGACGTGGTCACGATCCGCTGAGCCGCTGGTCCGATATCCGACTCACACCTTGGCGACACGCCGCGCAGGTCCTTGGTTGCGGCCGCGCGTCCGCCTACCTTGCCGGTGAGGATCAGTAGTTGACATAACTGTAAGCCTCTAGTAGAGGGTTAGGGTTCACCCCCTGACCCTTGTCGTACCGAGTGGATGTTGATCGCGGTCTGGCCGGGCCGCACACGGTCGGCAGCCGCCCACCTCGAAGGGAAAGGTCGCCCGATGACTCCTCCGCACAACTACCTGGCGGTCATCAAGGTCGTCGGCATCGGTGGCGGCGGTGTGAACGCCGTCAACCGGATGATCGAGGTCGGCCTCAAGGGCGTCGAGTTCATCGCCATCAACACAGACGCCCAGGCGCTGCTGATGAGCGACGCCGACGTCAAGCTCGACGTGGGCCGGGAGCTGACCCGCGGGCTCGGTGCGGGCGCCAACCCCGACGTCGGCAAGAACGCCGCCGAGGACCACCGCGACGAGATCGAAGAGGTGCTCAAGGGTGCCGACATGGTCTTCGTGACGTGCGGCGAGGGCGGCGGCACCGGCACCGGCGGGGCGCCGGTGGTCGCCAACATCGCCCGCAAGCTCGGCGCGCTGACCATCGGTGTCGTCACCCGGCCGTTCTCGTTCGAGGGCAAGCGCCGCCAGGTGCAGGCCGAGGCCGGGATCGACGAGCTGCGCAACCAGTGCGACACGCTCATCGTGATCCCCAACGACCGGCTGCTCGCCCTGGGCGACCGGGGGATCAGCATGATGGACGCCTTCCGGCAGGCCGACCAGGTGCTGCTCTCCGGTGTCCAGGGCATCACCGACCTGATCACCACCCCGGGCCTGATCAACCTCGACTTCGCCGACGTCAAGAGCGTCATGAGCGGCGCCGGCAGCGCGCTGATGGGTATCGGCAGCGCGCGCGGCGACAACCGCGCGGTGGAGGCGGCCGAGGCGGCGATCTCCAGCCCGCTGCTGGAGCAGAGCATGGACGGTGCCCGGGGCGTGCTGCTGTCCATCGCCGGCGGCTCCGACCTGGGCCTGTTCGAGATCAACGACGCGGCCCAGCTGGTGACCGACGCGGCCCACCCGGACGCCAACATCATCTTCGGGGCGGTCATCGACGACGCGCTCGGCGACGAGGTGCGGGTGACCGTGATCGCGGCCGGCTTCGACGGCGGCACCCCGGCGTACAAGCCGGCCGCCGCGCCGGGCAAGACGCCGCCGCCGGCGCAGCCGGTCTCCGGCGGCGGACCCGTCAGCCCGCCGCCGGTCAGCCCGCCGCCGGCCCAGCCGCCGCGCCGGGTGCTCTTCGACGACGTCGATGTGCCGGACTTCCTCAAGAACGGGTCCTGAGCCGGTCCGATGACCGAGTCGACCCAGGGGCGCGAGGAGCGCCGCGCCGAACTGGCGGCGGGCCTCGCCCGGACCCGCGCGCGGATCGCCGACGCCTGCGCGGCGGCCGGCCGCGACCGGGGCGAGGTGACCCTGATCGCGGTCACCAAGACCTACCCGGCCTCCGATGTCGAACTGCTCGGCGGCCTCGGCGTGACCGAGGTGGGGGAGAACCGCGACCAGGAGGCGGCACCCAAGGCCCGGGCGGTCGCCGCCGCCGGCACGCGGGTCACCTGGCACTTCGTCGGCCAGCTCCAGCGCAACAAGTGCCGGTCGGTGGTCGGATACGCCGACGTGGTGCACTCCGTCGACAGTGTCCGGCTGGCCCGGGCGCTGGCCGACGCCGCGCGGCGGCACCGGGACCGCCCGCTGGACGTACTGGTGCAGGTCAGCGTCGACGGCGATCCGGCCCGGGGCGGCGCGCTGGCGCCGGCCTGGGGGGCCGATGCGGTCGAGGCGGACCGGCGGCTGGACGAGGTGGCGGCCGTGGTGGCCGGCGACGGTCCGCTGCGCCTGGCCGGGCTGATGGCGGTGGCGCCACTGGGCTGGCAGCCGACGGCGGCGTTCGAGCGGCTGGCCGCGATCGCGGCCCGGTTCCGTGTCGATCATCCGACAGCGACCGCGCTCTCGGCGGGCATGAGTGCCGACCTGGAAGAGGCGATCAGGTACGGCGCGACACACGTGCGCGTCGGCAGCGCGTTGCTCGGAATGCGTCCCACGCTGCGGTAGCCTGACGGCGGACACCAAACTACATCAGTGTTGTTTGGGGACGGGCCTTCCCGATCGGGGGACACGGCCGGTGCTCCACGGTGATCCGGTCGTGACCGGCCGGTGAGCCGTCGACAACCGGTGGTGACGGTTCCGTGCCCGGCGGGGGACACCGCCGCGGCCGCGGACCACGGGGGAGCCGGTCCGGTCACCGAAGTGGACACCACAGTGTCCACGCGCGTGACAGTGGCACGGCACGGGGGGCTCGTGCCGCACGGCGGACGGAGGGGCGCGGCGATGGGTGCACTGCGCAAGGCGGGGGTCTGGCTCGGCCTCGTCGAGGAGGACGACGAGCGGGGCTACGACGACGGCGGCTACCGCGACTCGGGCTACCGGCAGAGCCGGTATGCCGACGAGTTCAACGACGACGAGGACGACCGCGACGAGCCGCCGGCCCTGCCCCGGGCGCGGGCCAGCGAGCGGGCCCGGCTCGCCGAGCGCAACGTGGGCCGCGGCGCCGACCTCGACCGTGACCGGGGTGAGCCCGAGCGGGTCGAGCGCACCGAGCGGATCGACCGTCCGGAGCGCTCCAGCGTGCGCTCGATCACCCGGGCCGGCGGCTCCGAGTCGTCGTCCGCGCTCAGCTACCAGACCCGGGACAACCTCGCCCTGGCACCGCAGGTGCAGGTGCGGGAGCGGGCCGTGGTGGCCGAGGAGGAGCAGCGTTACCAGATCACCACGCTGCACCCGACCACCTACCGTGAGGCGCGCACGATCGGCGAGCACTTCCGCGACGGCGTACCGGTGATCATCAACCTCACCGAGATGGACGAGGCGGACGCCCGCCGCCTGGTGGACTTCGCCGCCGGGCTGGCGTTCGGGCTGCGCGGTACGATCGAGCGCGTGACCAACCGGGTGTTCCTGCTCTCACCGGCCAACGTCCAGGTCACCGCGGAGGACAAGGCCAAGATCGCTGAGGGCGGGTTTTTCAGTCTGAGCTAACCCGACCGAGGGACCCCGCCTGCCGTGTTGTCTATCGTGCTGCAAGTCCTGTATCTCATCGTTTACCTGTTCCTTCTGACGCTTTTGGCGAGGTTCGTCCTCAGCGCCGTGCTCCAGTACGGCCGCCGCTGGCAGCCCGGTCGGGGGGCATCCGCAGGATTGGAATCCGTGTGGAGCGTCACTGATCCGCCCCTCAAGGCGTTGAGGCGTGTGATCCCACCATTGCGAATTGGTACCGTGAGCTTCGACCTGGCCTCCCTTGTGCTCCTGGTTATCCTGTTCGTGCTGATGGAATTCGTGTTAAGGCCGCTGATCCTCAGGTGAACGTCCTGGGAACCAGCGAGCCACGCGGCCGCAACTGACCCGAGGAGTTTCGATGCCGCTGACCCCGGCCGACGTCCACAACGTCGCCTTCAAGAAGCCTCCGATAGGCAAACGGGGGTACGACGAGGAAGAGGTCGACGCCTTCCTGGACGAGGTCGAGCGTGAGCTCGCCCGTCTGATCGAAGAGAACAACGAGCTGCGCGCGCAGGTGGAGCGCGGCGGTCGTGGCGGCGCTCCAGCCGGCCCGGGCGCCGACCCCCGGCTCGCCGCCGAGCTCAACGACACCAAGGCCCAGCTCGACCGGGTGCAGCGCGACAAGGCGGCGGCCGAGCAGGCGGCCCGTGCGATGCAGGCCGAGCTGGAGCAGATCCGCGCGCAGGGCGGCCCGGTCTCGGGCGGCGACGGCGAGCAGCAGGCCCTCCGGGTGCTGATGATGGCCCAGCGGACCGCCGACGACCACGTGTCCGACGCGCGTCGGGAAGCCGACAAGCTGCTGTCCGACGCCCGCGGCAAGGCCGAGGAGGTGACCCGGGAGGCGCGGGCGAAGGCCGACGCGCTGGAGCGGGACGCCCGGCAGCGCCACCAGGAGGCCATGGGCGGCCTGGAGGAGAAGCGCACCGCGCTGCAGAAGCAGCTCGAGGAGCTCAAGCAGTTCGAGCGCGAATACCGCACCCGGCTCAAGGCCTACCTGGAGAGCCAGCTCCGCGACCTCGACGGCCGCGGCCAGAAGCTCGAGGGCGAGATGACCCGCGCCGAGGTGGGGGGCCGTTCCGGTAACGGTTCCGGGTTCGCGGCGGCGGGGATCTCCGGGTCCTACGGCGGGAGCCGTTCCGGCGCGCTCGAAGCCGGTCGTTGATCCGGGTCCACGACCACAGAGGACAACGTCAACTCAAGCGGCGGGGGTGAGCCGTGATCGTCGGAAGTCTGCTGCTCATCCTCGTCGCCGTTACGCTGCTCGTACTCGGACTGGCAAACGGTTCGAGCGCGTTGCTGATCAGCTCGATCGCCGCGAGCCTGCTGGCCGCCGTCGCGCTGGTGGTGGGTGCCCGACAGGCGGCCGCCGCCCGCGCGGGGGCCGGCCTTGGCGACGACCTGGATCCGCGTGCCGGCGACGAGGATGACCAACCGCACTACCACCGCGGCGGGGCGGGGGCCCGGGTGACCGAGCCGGCCACCCGGCACGGCGCCGGGGGCTGGGCCGAGGGCGACACGTCCGTCGCGGTCGCCGAGCCGATCGCCCCGGCCGTGCCGACACAGGGCGGCTACCCGCAGGAGAGCGCGACCGACGATCCCGGTCCGCGTGGACAGTTCCCCCGCTCGGCACCGGCCGACCAGCCGTTCACCCGGTCGGCGCCGGTCGACGAATCCGTCTACCGGTCGACCTCGGTCGACCGGACCGCGCAGACGGTCGCGACCGACCCGGCGGGCGAGGAAGACCCGCCGGACGAGCCGGCGGCCCAGTACGTCTCGCCCGCGGAGGCGGCCCGCATCGCCCGGATGTCCAGCGAGGTCCTCGTCGTCGACGGACGGCCCCGCTACCACCTGGGCGGCTGCGTCCACCTGCTCGGCCGGGAGGGCGAACCGCTGCCGGTCGGCGAGGCGGTCGAGCTCGGCTTCACCCCGTGCAGCCTGTGCGAGCCCGACAGCGCCCTGCTCGCCGACGCCCGCCGGGTCTGACCCGCGACGGATCTGGCCACCGGCCACTCCCGCCGGATCTCGCCAGCGCTCACGCCCGGCGCCGCTGGCCACCCGGCCGGCCCACCGTTCGGCTGTCCGACGGACGCGGCGCCGGCCGGTCGACCTGCACAATGAGGCATGACCAGTGCCGGCGGCCGCCGTACGGCGGGTGAGCCGACCCCGTCCGGACCGTTCACCGTCGCCGTACGGGTCAAGCCCGGCGCGTCCCGGGCCCGGGTCGGCGGCTGCCACGAGGGGCCGTACGGGCCGGCGCTGGTGGTCGCCGTCAACGCCCCGCCGGTCGACGGCCGGGCCACCGAGGCGGTCCGCAAGGCGCTCGCCGCCGCCCTGGACGTACGCCCGGCGGCGGTGATCCTGCGCACCGGGGCGGCCAGCCGCGACAAGCTGTTCGTGGTGGACGGTCCGGTCCCGGCGCTCGACGCCCGGCTGCGCCGGTTGCGCGACGGATCCGCGCACTGAGGCCGTCGGCGAGGGGCCGCGATGACCGGCAACCTCGACCTCGCGCTGCTGATCGGTTCCGCCGTGCTGCTCGTCGCCGTCGCCGCGGTCCGGTTCTCCACCCGGCTCGGGCTGCCCAGCCTGCTGGTCTACCTGGCGCTCGGGGTCGCGATCGGGGAGGCCGGGCTCGGCATCCGGTTCGACGACGCCGAGCTGACCCGTACCCTCGGCTTCTGCGCCCTCATCGTGGTCATCGCGGAGGGTGGGCTGACCGCGCGGTGGAGCACGCTGCGGCCGGTGCTGGCCGTGGCGGCGACGCTGGCGACGCTCGGCGTGGCGGTGAGCATCGTCGTGGTCGGCGCGGTGCTCCACGTCGGGCTGGGCCTGGACTGGCGGCTGGCCCTGCTCTACGGCGCGGTGCTGTCGTCGACCGACGCCGCGGCGGTGTTCGCGACGCTGCGCCGGCTGCGCCTGCCGCGCCGGCTGGTCGCCCTGCTGGAGGCCGAGTCCGGGATGAACGACGCCCCAGTCGTGCTGCTGGTCGTGCTGCTGTCCACCACCGGCTTCGGCGCCCATCCGTGGTGGTGGGAGGGGCTGCTGCTCACGTACGAGCTGGGGCTGGGAGCGGCGGTCGGCCTGCTGGTGGGCCGGGCCGGGCAGTGGCTGCTCGGCCGGGCCGCGCTGCCGGCGGCGGGGCTGTATCCGATCGCGGCCGTCGGGCTGACCGTGCTGGCGTACGCGGCGGCGGCCGTGGTGCACGCGTCGGGGTTCCTCGCCGTGTACGTCGCCGGCGTGGTGCTCGGCAACGCCCGGCTGCCGCACCGGCAGGCCATCCTCGGCTTCGCCGACGGGCTGGCCTGGCTGGCCCAGATCGGCCTGTTCGTGCTGCTGGGCCTGCTGGTCTCGCCGGCCCGGCTGGACGACGCGCTGCTGCCGGCGATCGTCGCCGGGGTGGCGCTGGTCTTCCTGGCCCGGCCGCTGTCGGTGCTGGTGTCGACGCTGCCGTTCGGCATCGCGGTACGGGAGCGGCTGTTCCTGTCCTGGGCCGGGCTGCGCGGCGCGGTGCCGATCGTGCTGGCGACCATCCCGCTGTCGGCGGGGGCGCCGGGGGCGGCCCGGCTGTTCGACGCGGTGTTCGTCCTCGTGGTGATCTTCACACTGGTGCAGACCTCGACGCTGGCGCCGGTGGCCGCGCGGCTGCGGGTGACCGCGCCGGCCGAGCCGGCGGAGATCGTGGTGGAGACGGCGCCGCTCGACCGGATGGGGGCCGACCTGCTGCAGCTGGAGATCCCGCCGGGGTCCCGGCTGGCCGGGGTGCACCTCGACGAACTGCGGCTCCCGGTGGGGGCGGTGGTTACCCTGCTGCTGCGGGACGGGACCGGTTCGGTGCCGGGGCCGGAGACCCGGCTCAAGGTCGGCGACAGTCTGCTGATCGTGGCGACCGCGCAGGTGCGGGACGAGACCGAGCGGCGGCTGCGGGCGGTCGGTCGGCGCGGCAGGTTGGCCCGTTGGTTTCACGAATATGGTGACGGCCGCGCGGAATGATCAGCTAGAGTTCCCTTTGCCCTAATTTGGCGGTTAATTAGGGCGCAAACCAGTCAGAACCGGGCAGCCTGTTGTCGGACGTGTGTACGTTCCGTATTCTTGCGAATCTCCGGAGTGCGCGGCGACCGCCGCGCACCGTTCTGCAACTGGGAGCCACACCCGCCCGTCGACGAGTACGGCGGCGCGGGGTCCTGTCCAGGCACCGCCGATCGCCGCGGACGCCGCGGCCAAGGGAGCGACGATGGCGAAGCCAGCCGACACGAAGACCGCGACCGCCGGCAAGCCGGTCGCCAAGGGCACCCGCAGTGCCGCGGAGACCGAGAAGATCCGGGCCGCCCTGGCGGCGCGTTGCGACGAACTGCGCGCCGAGTACGATCAGACGCTGAGCGAGATCACCGAACTCCAGCGCGGCCGGCTGACCGACTCGGCAGGGGACGACCAGGCCGACACCGGCACCAAGACGCTCGAGCGGGAGCAGGAGATCTCGCTGGTCAACAGCATCCTGGAGCGCATCACGCAGGTCGAACGGGCGCTGGAGCGGCTCGACGAGGGCGCCTACGGCTGGTGCGAGCGGTGCGGCAACCCGATCCCGGTCGAACGGCTCGCCGCGTTCCCGTCGGCGACCCTGTGCGTGACGTGCAAGCAGTTGGAGGAGCGACGCTGAATGCCGGTGGGGACCAGATGACCGCCGTACCCGACGCGGCCGGGCCACGCCCGGCCGCGACCCGTCGGCGGGCGGTGACGGTCCTCACGGCGATCGCCGTCGTGACGGTGCTCGCCGACCTCGGCACCAAACACCTCGCCCTGCAGATGCTGGAGGACCGCGAGCCGGTACGCCTGCTCGGCGGCGCCGTCTACCTCACCCTGATCCGCAACAGCGGCGCCGCCTTCAGCCTCGGCAGCGACTACACCTGGGTCTTTCCGACGGTCACGATCGTGGTGGTCGGCTGGATCGGCTGGCTGGCCCTGCGGCTGCGGTCGGTGCCGTGGGCGATCTCGCTCGGGCTGGTCCTCGGCGGGGCGCTGGGCAACATGGTCGACCGGCTGTTCCGCGCCCCCGGCCCGTTCCTCGGCCACGTCATCGACATGGTCAGCGTCTTCGACCCGCGCGGGCAGGTGTTCCCCATCTTCAACCTGGCCGACAGCGCGCTGGTCTGCGGCGTGCTGTTCGCGATCTTCCTCGAGTTCACCGGCCGCCAGCGCGACGGCACCCGGATCAGCGCCCGCGAGGCCACCGGCGGCACCGCCGGGAAGGGCCGCGACAAGTCGGTCGAACCCGAACCCGAACCCGCCGCCGCGGCCGACCCGGCCCGGCCCGTCGCCCGGACCGAGCGGTGACCGCCGGAGCGCCGGCCGGCGCCCGCCCCACCGGCGACCGCCGCAGCCTGCCGGTCCCCGACGGCCTCGACGGGATGCGCCTCGACCAGGCGGTGTCCCGCCTGTTCGGGCTGTCCCGCACCGCCGCCGCGACCCTGGTCGAGGCCGGCGACGCGCTCGTCGACGGCACCGTACGGACCAAGTCGGAGAAGGTCAGCGCCGGCTCCTGGCTGGAGGTCACGCTGCCCGCCCCGCCCGCCCCGCCCACCGTCACCGCCGAGGTCGTACCCGGCCTGCGGGTGGTCTACGACGACGACGACATCGTGGTGGTCGACAAGCCGGTCGGGGTCGCCGCCCACCCGAGCCCGGGATGGACCGGGCCGACCGTCATCGGCGGACTCGCCGGGATGGGACACACCATCGCCACCAGCGGCGCCGCCGAACGGCAGGGCGTGGTGCACCGCCTCGACGTCGGCACCACCGGGCTGATGGTGGTCGCCAAGAGCGAACACGCCTACAGCGTCCTGAAGCGGGCGTTCAAGTACCGCGAGGTCGAGAAGCGCTACCACGCCGTCGTGCAGGGGCACCTCGACCCGCTGCGCGGCACCGTCGACGCGCCCATCGACCGGCACCCGTCGCACGACTGGAAGTGGGCGGTGGTGTCCGGTGGCAAACCCAGCGTCACCCACTACGACACCGTCGAGGCGTTCCCGGCCGCCAGCCTGGTCGACGTACGGCTGGAAACCGGCCGTACGCACCAGATCAGGGTGCACTTCTCGGCCCTGCGGCACCCGTGCGTGGGTGACCTGACGTACGGTGCCGACCCGACACTTTCCGGTCGGCTCAAGCTGTCCCGCCAATGGCTGCATGCCCGTGCGCTCAGCTTCCTACACCCCCGTACGGACGAAGAGGTTCGGTTCGTCAGCGACTACCCTGACGACTTGGAACACGCGCTGGCCGTACTCCGGGGCTGAGCGCGTTCCGCGACCTCCGCCTCAAAGGGAGTGAATTCCCCCGTGCGTGCCGGCGACCTGCTGCGACGGCTGGACAGCATCCTCCTGCCACCCCTGGCCCGGGGAATGGCCCGGCTCGGCCAGGGGCCGGTGCGGTCCCGGGTGCTGACCGGTGCCGCGCTGCTCTCGGTCACCGCCGTGCTGGTCACCGCCGTGTGGGCGGCCGACCGCCGGCAGGCCGGCGACCCGACCGTCGGAGAGGTCGTACGGGTCGGCGTGGTCGAGGGCGACTCGATCCCGAGCTACGTCTCGGCCAGCCGCCACGAACTGGCGCGGATGCTGGCCGAGCCGGTCGACACCCCGTCGGGGGAGACGTACGCCCTGGTGACGCTCACCGCCTACCTGGCGCCCGACCGGCTGACCGCGGTCCTCGACGGCGTCGCGGTGTCGGAGGTCTTCACCCGGGTGCCGCTGCCGGAGACCCAGACCCAGATCGTGCGGATTCCGGCCTTCCGGATCCCGACCGACGTGGTCGCCGGGATGGGCCTGGTCGCCGGCCGCAAGGACCGGGAGGCGGCCGACTACCAGCAGCGGGCCCACGAGGTGGCCGGCGACGGGGAGCCGGAGCGGCACCTGCGGGCGGTCTACGGCAGCGGGGCCCAGGTGGCGGCGGCCGAGGCCACCGCCTACCGGTCGAGGTGTTCCTGCGTCTACGCGGCGGTCGTCCGGGCGACGCCGGCCGGGCTCGACCGGATCGCGGCGAGGTCCGAGGTCCGCGCCGTCGACCCGGCGCCGGAGGTACGACGGCTGGACCGCGCGGTGTTCCTGCCGCCCCTGCCCGAGCAGGTGGACTTCGTGCGACCCCCGGTCGACCAGGGGATCGCCGGACCGGCCGACGAGCCGACGCCGTCGGCCACCGCCGTACCGGAACCGACCCGGACACCGTCGGCGGACGGGGTACGGCCGTCCGGCGAGACCTCGCCGGGTGGTGTACCGTCCGTCACGCCCACCCCGGCGGAGAGCGCCAGCGGCGCTCCGGGCGAGCCGACGGGCACCGGGACGACCCCTTCGGACGGACAGTGACCGGTCCGCCCACATCCCGGTGACGGTCCGTGGCGTTGGAACATGCTGACGGTGGTGTAGGCGGTCCGGTGTAGCCCGAATAGGGTTTCCTTCGTAGCCTGTCAGGCGAAACCGATGGCGCGGGGAGGGTGAGCCGTGGAGGGCACCGAGGCCGGCTGGGGCCGGCCAGCCGAATCGGCCCCGCGCTGGCGGGCGCTGCTCGACCGGGCCCGGCTCGGCGGGCGTACCGGTGAACAGCCCGAGGTCGGCGACCGCCGGGGCGGATCCCGGCGGGCCGAGGAGCCGGCGCCGCGACCGGGCGCGAACGGATACCGGGGCGGCGCGGCCGACCACGGCTACTCCGGGCGGTATCCGGCCGACCCCGGTCCGGCCGACTACTCCCGCTACGAACCGGTCGATCCCAGCCCGGTCGGCTCCGCCCGGGTCGAACCCCGGTACGCGCCCGCCGACCCGCTGTCCGACCCGCTGCCCGACTCCCGCTACGAGTTCGGTGCCCGGTCGGACCTCGGTTACGACCCCGGGGCCCGCTACGAGCCGGAGCCGCAGTTCCGGCCCGACCCGGGATACGACCCCGGCGCCCGTGGCCGCGCCGAGCCGACCTACCAGCCGGAGCCGCGCTACCGGTCCGAGCCGGCGCCCGAGCCGGAGCCGCCCGGCGGGTCCCGGTGGGCGCTGCTCGACAACGGCTACCGCCCCCAGCTCGACCCGGCCCCCACCGCCGACCCGCCGCGTGGTTCCGCACCGGTCGAGCGGCCGTGGACCGAGCCGCGCGACCACCGGTCGTGGACCGAGCCGTCGACCCCGTCCCGGACCGACGCGCCGTGGACCGAGCCGCAGCCGCCCGCCCGCACCGAGGAGCCGTGGACGCAGCCCCGGTCGTGGACGGAGCCGGCCGGGCAGTCGTGGACCGAACCGGCCCGGTCGTCGTGGACCGAGCCGGCGAGCCCGTCGTGGACCGAGCCGGCCGGGCAGTCGTCGTGGACGGAGCCGGTGGACGAGCCGCGGGGGCAGTCCCGGGCGCAGGCGCCGGTACGCTCCCGCGCCGAGGTCCCCGGCCGGGCCCGGGTCGAGGCGCCGTGGATCGAGCCGCAGGCGCCGCGGACCGAGGTGTCGTGGACCGAGCCGCCCCAGCCGTCGTGGGCCGCGCCGATGCAGGCGGCGCGTCCGGAGCCGACCCGCACCGGGATCGGGTCGGCCCGGGTGCCGTCCGCCCGCGCCGAGGCCCGGGTCGCCCCGGGCGCCCTGCAGTGGCAGTCCACCGACGTCGACGTCGAGGTGACCCGCGCGGCCAGCGTGCTGCGCCGCGACATGGGCACGCCCCGGGTGGTGGCGTTCGCCAACCCCAAGGGTGGCGTGCACAAGACCACGGCCACCGTGCTCGCCGCCGCCACCGTCGGCAGCGTGCGCGGCCGCGGCGTGCTGGCCTGGGACGACAACGAGCTGCGCGGCACCCTCGGGCTGCGCGCCGGCAGCGCCCGGCACGCCCGTACGATCCGGCACCTGATCGCCGACCTGCCCGAGATCGAGGGGCGGCACGGCATCGAACTGACCGACTGGCTCGACGACTACCTGCGGCACGCCTCCGACGGCTCCTACGACGTGCTGGCCGGCGAGGAGAACTCCCGCTTCGCCCAGCAACTCGACCAGGCCACCGTGCAGCGGGTGCTGGAGCTGCTGCGCCGTACCCACGACGTGATCTGCGTCGACACCGGCAACAACGTGGAGAGCGCCAACTGGCGTACCGTCCTGCAGGCCGCCGACCAGCTCGTCGTCACCACCGTGCCGCGCGAGGACGCCGCGTTCACCGCCGACTGGATGCTCGACCTGCTGCACGAGGTCGGGATGAGCGACCTCGCCGCCAACGCGGTCACCCTGCTGTCGTGCCCCAACCCGGAGAAGTCGCCGATGCTCGACGACTTCGCCCGGCACTTCGCGACCCGGACCCGGGCGGTGGCGATCGTGCCGTACGACCCGGCCCTGGAGACCGGCTCCTCGATCGAGTACGGGCAACTGCAACCCGCCACCCGAGACGCCTGGCTGCGGGCCGCGTCGGTGATGCTGGAGCCGTTCGCCCGCTGACCGGGGCGCGGCCCCCGGCCGTACGGCGACCGGTTCCGCCCGGTCGGCGCACGGTCGTGCCGGGCGGTCCCGGGCGGGCGATTCCCGGCCACCGGCGGTGGTCGCCGACTGTGCCCCGTCCGGTACGCGCATAGGATCCGGAGGTGGTTGTTTCGGGCGATGCGCGCACTCCCACGCAGCGCGGCGACAACGACCGGCACTCCACCGTCCGGTCCGTCACCGCCGACCGGCTCGGTGGGCTGGCCGACCGCGCCGCGGCCGTACCGGCCGGCTGGTGGCACCTCGCGGTGGTGGTGTCGATGCTGCTGGCCGCGGTCGCGGTCTTCGGCCCGCTGTGGGCCGACCCGCAGGGCCGGGTCCTGTACGACAACGCCGCCGACTACGAGCTCTTCGAGTGGATGCTGGGCCACACCGCGATGGCGGTGACCAACCTCGAGAACCCGTTCTTCGCCACGGACCTGGGCGCCCCGAACGGCGTCAACCTGATGGCCAACACCTCGGTCCTGCTCCCCGGCGTGGTCCTCACCCCGGTGACCCTGCTCGGCGGCCCCGGGCTGTCGGCCACCCTGCTGCTGACCCTCTCCCTCGCCGGCACCGGCGTCGCCTGGTACTTCTTCCTGCTGCGCTGGGTCGTCGACGCCCGGTCCGCCGCCTACGTCGGCGGGCTCTTCTGCGGCTTCGCGCCCGGCATGGTCTCCCAGGCCACCGGGCACCTGCACATGTCGGCGCTCTTCCTGATCCCGCTGATCCTGTGGGTCGTCCTGCGGCTGGGCGAGCCCGGCCGCACCCTCCGCAACGGGATCCGGCTCGGCCTGCTGGCCACCGCCCAGCTTCTCACCGGCGAGGAGCCGATCTTCCTGGCCGCGCTCGCCCTGGCCGCCTTCCTGGCCTGCTACGCGCTCTGGCGGTGGCGGGACCTGCGCGACCGGCTGCGCGGCGCGCTGGCCAGCCTCGCCCTCGCGGTCGCCATCGCCCTTCTCGTGCTCGGCTACCCGCTGTGGACCCAGTTCTTCGGCCCGCACGCCTACCACGGGGTCCCGAACCACAAGTACCCCGGCGACCTCGGTGCCTTCGTCAACTACCCGACGTACGCCCTCGGCGGCGACCCGCTGACCGCCGAGCGCTACTCGCCGAACGTCAGCGAGCAGGCGACGTTCTTCGGCTGGCCGCTGCTCGTCCTCGCCCTGGTCTGCGCCGCGTGGACGTGGCGGCGGATCGCGATCCGCTGTGCCGTGCTCACCGGGATCGGCTTCGGGCTGCTGTCGCTCGGCACCGAGCTGCACCTGGCCGGGGAGCCGGTCGGGATACCCGGCCCCTGGGAGCTGGTCGACCGGCTGCCGCTCTTCCGGGACGTGATCCCGCTGCGGCTGGGCATGGTGCTCATCCCGGTGATCGGGATCCTGGTCGCCGCCACCTGGGACCGGGCCCTCGCCGCCGGCGCCGCACCAGCCGGCGACCGCCCGCTGGCCCGCCTGTGGCCGGCCGCGGTCGTCGCGGTGCTGGTACCGCTGGTCCCGCTGCCGCCCGCCGCGGTCGAGGGGGTGCCGACCCCCGGGTTCGTCAGCCAGGGGGAGTGGCGGGAATGTGCCGACGAGGGCGGCACCGTCGTCGCGTTCGTCGACGGCATCCGGCAGATGACCTGGCAGCGCGACGCCGGCTACCGGTACGCGGTGCACGGCGGCTACCACATCACCCGGGGCCCCGACGGCAAGGGACAGTGGGGGACCGCGTCGCGGCCGACCGAGGACCTCGTCTACGACGCGATCATCAAGGCCCGGGTGCCGGAGATCACCGACGAGGTACGCGCGCAGGCGGTCGAGGACATCCGGCACTGGAACGCCGACTGCTTCATCGTGCCGCTGCACCCCAACGGCGCACTCGCCGAACCGGTGGTCACCGCCATCCTCGGCGTGCCCCCGATCCGTACGCCCGAACTGTGGGCCTGGGACGTACGCGGACTGCGGTGAGACGCGCCCCCGTACGCCCCGGCGGGCCGGCCGTTCGTGGCCCGGCCCGGGGGTGGGCGGCCCCGAAGACGCCTGGGAGGATCAACCGGTGAGTGTCGTCAACCCTGAGCCGCCCGTCGGGCCGCAGCCGGTCCCGGCACCGGTGCCGGGCATCTCGCCCGGACGCGGGCCGGCCGGCCGGACGCTGCTGGTGGCCGTGGCCACCGCACTGGTCGTCGCCGGGCTCGGGGCACCGCTCGGACTGCTGTGGGCGGCGGTCGCGCCGGACGTGCCGGTGGTCCGGACCGCCACCGGCGGCGCGCTGACCGAACCGCAGCCGGAGCAGTTCGTCGCCGCCGACGGCTGGTTCAGCCTGCTCGGGTTGGCCTTCGGGGTGGCGGCCGCGGTGCTCGGCTGGCTCCTGCTGCGCGGGCAGCGCGGCCCGGCCGGGCTGGTCGCCGTCGTCGTCGGCGGTCTCGGCGCCGCCCCGCTGGCCTGGCAGGTGGGCCGGCGCGTCGGGCTGGCGGAATACCAGCGGCTGCTGGAGACCGCCCCGGTCGGCGAACTGCTCAGCCGGCCGCCGGACCTGCGCGCCGGCCGGTTCGAGTGGGTGTTCGGCTTCATCCCGACCCTCCAGGGCGATCTGCTGGTGCCGGCGTTCGCCGCCGCCGTCACGTACACCCTGCTGGCCGGCTGGTCCCGGTACGCCTCGCTGCGGCCCGAGCCGGAGCCGGACTTCGGGTTCCCGCCGTACGGCGGCGGCTGGCCGCCCCCGGTCGGCGCCGGGCCCGACCACCCGGCCGGCTGGCCACCGCCGCCCGCCACCGCGGCACACGATTTCGCCGCCGGGGCGCATGATCCCGCCGCCGGGCTGTCGAACGGCATCGGGCCGGCCGCCGCCGGGCCGCCGGGTGCCACCCCGGTGCCGGGTTTCCCGCCGGCCGGCGGGAAGCCGGCTAGTTCGGACTCGCCGGAACCGCGATCTCCGGCAGCGGCACCGGCACCGCCCGCACCTGGCGAAGCAGAGCCGCCTCGCGCTGAGCAGGCGCAGCTCGGCCCGGAGCCGGCTCGCGGTGTCGGGGGCGCAGAGCAGGCTCTGCCGATCGGTGACGGTCAGCACGGCGGTCGCCGCCACCAGGTGCGACAGCACGGTCGGGTCGTCGGGCAGTTGCTCGGCGATCTCGGCGCTGTCGGTGCGGATCAGGGTCAGGTAGCGCCGGAACAGCGCCAGCACCCGCGGCGCCAGCAGGTCGGCGACCGCCTCCTGGCCGGCCGGCTCGGGCAGCCACTCCACGTCGGCGGTCAGGTAGGGCTCCGTCTGCTCGTCGATGCCGGTGATCCGGAACCGGCGGCGGCCCACCGTCACGATGTCGAAACGCCCGTCGGGCAGCTCGGTCACCTGCCGGATCTCCGCGGTGCAGCCGACCTCGTGCAGGGTGACCGGCCCGGACGCCGGGGCGGTGCCGGGCGGCCCGGCCGCCGGCCGTACCTCCCAGCCCTTGCGGATGGCGACCACGCCGAACTCGCGGGGCGTGCCCTCGGGCAGACCGACGAGATGCCGGACGAGTTCCCGGTAGCGTTCCTCGAAGATGTGCAACGGCAGCACCAGGCCGGGGAACAGCACCGTCCCGAGGGGAAACATCGGCAGCCGCTGGTTCACCGGTCGAGCCTAGCGTGGCCCGGCTCACCGTCCCGCCCGCTGGGCGGCGCCGGACCCGTCCGTGGCGTGCCGCCTAGACTCGCAAGGGTGCTGAACCGGATCGACCTGCGCGCGGGGGGCCCTGACGGCTCTTCCGACCCGCGCCGCCTGCTGCCCCGTGCCCAACTCGACGTCTCCGTAGCGGTCGACAAGATCCGCCCGGTTGTCGAGGCGGTGCGCGAGCATGGCCTGACGGCGATCCGCGACGCCACCCATCGCTTCGACGGGCTGGAGCTGTCCGAGTTCCGGGTTCCGGCGCAGGCCATCGCCGCCGCCGAGCGGACCCTGGACGACGGCGTACGGGCCGCGCTGGTCGAGAGCATCGCCCGGGCCCGCAAGGTGCACGAGGACCAGCGCCGCACCGACACCGTCACCGAGGTGGTGCCCGGCGGCACCGTCACCGAACGCTGGGTGCCGGTCTCCCGGGTCGGCCTCTACGTGCCCGGCGGCCTGGCGATGTACCCGTCGACCGTGGTGATGAACGTCGTACCGGCCCAGGTCGCCGGGGTCGGCGCGCTGGTCGTGGCGAGCCCGCCGCAGGCCGAGAACGGCGGGCTGCCCGACGCCCGGGTGCTCGCCGCCTGCGCGCTGCTCGGCGTCGACGAGGTCTACGCGGTCGGCGGCGCCCAGGCGGTCGCGATGCTGGCGTACGGCTCCGACGTCGGCGGCGGGCAGCGGTGCGAACCGGTCGACATGATCACCGGGCCGGGCAACATCTGGGTCACCGCCGCCAAGCGGCTGCTGCGCGGCGTCGTCGGCATCGACGCCGAGGCCGGCCCGACCGAGATCGCGATCCTCGCCGACGACACCGCCGACCCGGCCCACGTCGCCGCCGACCTGATCAGCCAGGCCGAGCACGACCCGCTGGCGGCCAGCGTCCTGGTCACCCCGTCGGTCGAGCTGGTCGACGCGGTCGAGCGCGAACTGACCCGGCAGGTCGCCGCCACCAAGCACGCCGAGCGGGTCACGACCGCGCTGACCGGCGAGCAGTCCGGCGTGGTCCTCGTCGACGACCTCGGGGCCGGGCTGCGGGTGGTCGACGTCTACGCGGCCGAGCACCTGGAGATCCAGACCCGCGACGCCCGGGAGTGGGCACTGCGGGTACGCAACGCCGGGGCGATCTTCGTCGGGCCGTACGCGCCGGTGTCGCTCGGCGACTACTGCGCCGGCTCCAACCACGTGCTGCCCACCGGCGGCTGCGCCCGGCACTCCTCGGGGCTGTCCGTGCAGTCGTTCCTGCGCGGCATCCACATCGTCGAGTACGACGAGCCGGCGCTGCGCGACGTGGCCCGGCACGTGGTGACCCTGTCGGCGGTCGAGGACCTGCCGGCACACGGCGACGCGGTGAAGGCGCGCTTCCCGGGGAGCGACCTGTGACCGCGGGGGACGGCGTGACGTTGGACGACCTGCCGCTGCGGGACGACCTGCGCGGTCGCAGCCCGTACGGGGCGCCGCAGCTCGACGTGCCGGTCCGGCTGAACACCAACGAGAACTCCTACCCGGTGCCGGAGCCGGTCGTGGAGGCGATCGCCAAGGCGGTCGCCGCCGAGCTGCGCGACCTCAACCGCTATCCCGACCGCGACGCGGTGGCGCTGCGCGGTGACCTCGCCGACTATCTCGGCCACGGGCTGACGACCGCGAACGTGTGGGCGGCGAACGGCTCCAACGAGATCCAGCAGCAGCTCTTCCAGGCGTTCGCCGGACCGGGGCGGACCGCGCTGGGGTTCACCCCGGCCTACTCGATGCACCCGCTGTTGGCGCTCGGGACCGGGACCACCTGGGTCGACGGGCGGCGCGGCGATTCGTTCGACCTGACCGCCGCGGACGCCGCCGCGCAGGTCGAACGGTACCGGCCCGACCTGGTGCTGCTCTGCTCGCCCAACAACCCGACCGGCACCGCGCTCGACCCGGCCGTGCTGACCGCCGTCCTCGACGTGGCGCCCGGCATGGTCGTCGTCGACGAGGCGTACGCCGAGTTCGCCCGGCCGGGCACGCCGAGCGCGCTGACCGTGCTGCCCGGCCACCCCCGGCTGGTGGTGACCCGCACGATGAGCAAGGCGTTCGGGTTCGCCGGTGGCCGGCTCGGCTACCTGGCCGCCGACCCGGCCGTGGTCGACGCGGTGCAACTGGTGCGGCTGCCGTACCACCTGTCGTCGCTGACCCAGGCGGCCGCCCGGGCGGCGCTCGCGCACCGGGCGGCCCTGCTCGCCACCGTGGAGGCGATCAAGGCGCAGCGGGACCGGATCGTCGCCGCGCTGCGCGGGCGGGGGATCCGGGTGGCCGACAGCGACGCCAACTTCGTACTCTTCGAGGTCGGCGGCGACCAGAAGGCCGCCTGGCGGGCCCTGCTCGACCGGGGGGTGCTGATCCGCGACGTCGGCCTGCCCGGCTGGCTGCGGGTCACCGCCGGCACGCCGGAGGAGACCGACGCCTTCCTGACCGCGATCGAGGGAATGTCATGAGCGAGCGTGGCGAGCGAATCGGGCGGCTCAGGTCGACTCATGGCGGCTGTGAGCGAAGCGAGGAGACGCTGTGAGCGGGCGAATCGGGCGGGTGGAGCGGACCACCGCCGAGACCAAGGTGCTCGTCGAGATCGACCTCGACGGCACCGGCAAGGCCGACATCAGCACCGGGGTCGGCTTCTACGACCACATGCTCAACCAGATCGCCCGGCACGGCGGCTTCGACCTGACCGTGCACACCGAGGGCGACCTGGAGATCGACGCGCACCACACGATCGAGGACACCGCGCTGGCCCTCGGCACCGCGTTCGCGCAGGCGCTCGGCGACAAGGCCGGCATCCGCCGTTACGGCTCGGCGACCGTGCCGATGGACGAGGTGCTGGTCCGGGCCGCCGTCGACCTGTCCGGCCGGCCGTACGTCGTGCACGACGAGCCGCTGCTCGTGCCGTACATCGGCGGGGTCTACGCGACCAGCATGACCCGGCACATCTGGGAGTCGTTCGGGCAGACGGCCCGGCTGACCCTGCACGTCGACGTGCTGCGCGCGGCCCGGCCCGGCGGCCACCCGGACGCCCACCACGTGGTCGAGGCGCAGTTCAAGGCGGTGTCCCGGGCGTTGCGCGAGGCGGTGTCGGTCGACCCGAAGCTGGCCGGCGCGATCCCGAGCACCAAGGGCACCCTGTGAAGCCGGGACGGGCCTGATGGGCGCGGCGATCCCGATCCTGCTGCTGGCGCTCGCCGGGATCCTGGTCGGCGGCGCCTGGTCGATGTACCGCCAGGGCGCCGGACGCGGTGCCGTCGCTCTGGTCGCCGTACTCGCGTTGCTCGCCGCCGCCGGCGGCGTGCTCTGGCTACTACCGGGGGACAGTTCGTGACCGAGCGGAGCGAGGTGGGCGCATGACCGAGGTCGTGGTTCTCGACTACGGGTCGGGCAACCTGCGGTCGGCCGAGCGGGCGCTGGTGCGCGCCGGTGCCTCGGTGACGGTCACCGCCGACCTGGCCGCAGCGGCCGGCGCCGACGGGCTCGTCGTGCCGGGCGTGGGTGCCTTCGCCGCCTGCATGGCGGGTATCGACGCGCTCGGGGCCGGCCCGGTCATCGCCGACCGGGTCGCGGCCGGCCGGCCGGTGCTCGGCATCTGCGTCGGCATGCAGGTGCTCTTCGGCCACGGCGAGGAGCACGGCGTGGTCACCAAGGGGCTCGGCCTGCTGCCCGGCGGCATCACCCGGCTGCCGGCCCGGCGGGTGCCGCACATGGGCTGGAACACCGTCGAGCCGCCGGCCGGCTCCCGCCTGCTCGCCGGCCTGCCGCCCGCGTCGCGCTTCTACTTCGTGCACTCGTACGCGGCGCTGGATCCGGGCGCGCTGGCCGACGCCGGTGCGCTGGTCACCACCGCCGACCACGGGGCGCCGTTCGCGGCGGCGGTCGAACTCGGCCCGCTGTCGGCGGCCCAGTTCCACCCGGAGAAGTCCGCCGACACCGGGGCGACGCTGCTGCGCAACTGGATCGCGACCCTGTGAACCGCGGTCCACGGCGGCCACCGGCCGCTCCACGGTCGCGGCGGATCGACAGCGACGGGCGGCGGCCACCGGTCGCCTCCCGCCGCCGGCGCCGTACCAACGGCGGTGGCTGGCGGTGAGCAAGGAACGCGCCCGGCTCCGGGCGGCCCGGCAGGCCGAACTCGAGCGGGAGCGGGCCCGCCGGGCCCGTACGGTCGCCCGCCGGCAGCGCCGCCGGGCCCTGCTGCGCCGCCTCACCCCCCGGCTGCCCGACCGCCGTACGGGGCGGATGCTCGCCCGGCGCAGCCGCGGCGAACGTGCCGGGATCGTCATCCTCACGCTGTGCGCCGTCGCGGCGATCGTGCTGCTCGTCGACGACATGGCGCTGCGCATCGCGCTGATCCTGCTGATGCTGCTGGTCCTGCCGGCCGTCGTCGTGATCGCCCTCGGCCGGCGCACCTAGATTCCCACTAAGGAGTTCCGTTGAGCCTCACGCTTCTGCCCGCCGTCGACGTCGCCGACGGCCAGGCCGTACGCCTGGTGCAGGGTGCCGCCGGCAGCGAGACCACGTACGGCGACCCGCTGGAGGCCGCGCTGGCCTGGCAGCGTGACGGCGCGACCTGGATCCACCTGGTCGACCTGGACGCCGCCTTCGGCCGCGGCTCGAACGCCGAACTGCTCGCCGACGTGGTCGGCCGGCTCGACGTCGACGTGGAACTGTCCGGCGGTATCCGCGACGACGAGTCGCTGCGGCGGGCGCTGGCCACCGGGGCGGCCCGGGTCAACATCGGCACCGCCGCGCTGGAGGACCCGCAGTGGTGCGACCGGATCGTCGGCGAGTACGGCGACCGGGTCGCGATCGGCCTGGACGTCCGCGGCCGTACGCTGGCCGCCCGGGGCTGGACCCGCGACGGCGGTGACCTCTTCGAGGTGCTGGAGCGCCTCGACAAGGCCGGCACGTCCCGGTACGTCGTCACCGACATCACCAAGGACGGCACGATGCGCGGCCCGAACCTGGACCTGCTGCGCGAGGTCTGTGCCCGTACCGACGCGCCGGTGATCGCGTCCGGTGGGGTGTCGACCCTGGACGACCTGCGCGCCCTGTCGACGCTGGAGGCGGTCGGCGTCGAGGGCGTCATCGCCGGCAAGGCGCTGTACGCGGGGGCGTTCACCGTCGCCGAGGCCCTCGCCGTCCTCGCCGAGGCCGGCGCCCGATGACCGTCGGCCGTGAGGTCCACCTCGCCTCCCGGCCGGCCGGGAGGGCCGGCGCGGACAACTTCGCCGTGGTCGAGGTGCCGGTCCCCGAGCCCGGCCCCGGCCAGCTCCTGGTCCGCAACGTGGTGATGTCCGTCGACCCGTACATGCGCGGGCGGATGAACGACGTGAAGTCGTACGTCCCGCCGTTCCGGGTCGGCGCGGTCCTCGACGGCGGTGCGGTCGGCGAGGTCGTCGCGACCGGTGCCGGCACCCGTCGACAGCGCGGCGAACTGGTCCTGCACGGCCTCGGCTGGCGGGAGTACGCCGTCGTCGACGACGCCTCGGCCCGACCGGTCGACCCGGAGCTGGCGCCGCCGTCGGCATACCTGGGGGCGCTCGGCATGCCGGGCCTGACCGCGTACGCCGGTCTGGTCGACGTGGCCGGGCTGAAGCCGGGCGAGACGGTCTTCGTCTCCGGGGCGGCCGGCGCGGTCGGCAGCCTCGCCGGCCAGATCGCGAAGCTGCGCGGCGCCGCCCGGGTGGTCGGCAGCGCCGGCTCGGCGGCCAAGGTGCAGCGGCTGTACGAACTCGGCTTCGACGCCGCGTTCGACTACCACGACGGCCCGGTACGCGAGTCGCTGGCCGCCGCCGCGCCGGACGGCATCGACGTCTACTTCGACAACGTCGGCGCCGACCACCTGGAGGCCGCCCTGTCGGCGCTGCGGGTGCACGGCCGGGTGGCGATGTGCGGCGCGATCGCCCAGTACGACACGGACGAGCCGCCGGCCGCGCCGCGCAACCTGGCGTCGGCGATCGGCAAGCGGCTGACCCTGCGCGGCTTCCTGGTCAGCGACCACGATCACCTGCGCGACGAGTTCGTCGCCGAGGTCGGCGGCTGGCTGCGCGGCGGCGAGCTGCGGTACGACGAGACGGTGGTCGACGGGCTGGAGAACGCCCCGGCGGCGTTCCTCGGCCTGCTGCGCGGCGACAACCTCGGCAAGATGCTGGTCCGCCTGTGACCGGGCGGGTGCCGGCCCGCCCCGTGCGGCCGGCGGGGGCCGTCCGGCGGCCGGATAGGCTCGGGCCATGACGGTGGCGGTACGGGTGATCCCGTGTCTCGACGTGGACGCCGGGCGGGTGGTCAAGGGGGTCAACTTCCTCGACCTGCGCGATGCCGGTGACCCGGTCGAGCTGGCGGCGGCCTACGACCGGGCCGGTGCCGACGAGCTGACCTTCCTCGACGTGACCGCCTCCTCCGCCGGCCGGGGGACGATGCTCGACGTCGTACGCCGTACCGCCGAGTCGGTCTTCATCCCGTTGACCGTCGGTGGCGGCGTACGGGCCGTCGCCGACGTCGACACGCTGCTGCGTGCCGGCGCCGACAAGGTCGGGGTGAACACGGCGGCGATCGCCCGGCCGGAGCTGATCGCCGAGATCGCCAACCGGTTCGGCCGGCAGGTGCTGGTGCTGTCGCTCGACGTACGGCGGGCACCGGCCGGCAGTCCGGCGGCCGGCGGCAGCGGGTTCGAGGTCACCACGCACGGCGGCCGGCGCGGCACCGGGCTCGACGCGGTGGAGTGGGCCCGCCGGGGCGCCGAACTCGGTGCCGGCGAGATCCTGCTCAACTCGATGGACGCCGACGGCACCAAGGCCGGCTTCGACCTGGCGTTGATCGGGGCGGTCCGGGCGGCGGTCGACATCCCGGTCATCGCCAGCGGTGGTGCGGGCGCGCTCGACGACTTCCCGCCAGCGGTGGCGGCCGGTGCCGACGCGGTGCTCGCCGCGAGCGTCTTCCACTTCGGCGAACTGACCATCGGCGAGGTCAAGCAGACCCTGCGGGCCGGCGGCCACCCGGTCCGCTGACCGTGCGCCGCGGGCCCGCCGGGCCCGCGGCTCAGTCGCGGTAGGGGCCGCCCTCGGGGGACCGGCGCGGGGCCGGCGCGGTGAAGTGGGCGGCGTATTCGTGGATGGCGCGGGCGTGCTCGCGCTCGTCCAGCGCCCAGTCGGCGTCGCCCGGGGCGTGCCGGCGGTTGAGGGCGCCGTGGATGGTGTCGACGGTCGTCGCCAGCCCGCTGCGCGGCCGGGTGCGCCACAGCGTCTCGCCGCTCGCGGTGAGCCGGAACCAGCCGTCGTCGACCGTGATCAGGCCGGCGCCGGCCAGCCGGCGTACGGCGGTCTCGATGTCCTCACGGTCGGGGATGGCCCGGTTGAGGTGGTCGGCCGTGGAGAGGACGTCGGCGAGCCGGATGCCCTCCGGCCGGCGTGTTGTCGGTGCCCGGAGGTGTCGTCCCGCCCCACCGGCGATGACCACCGAGACGAAGATCCACGCGTCCGTCCACCGCCACCCCTCGTCGGCCATGCGCCAATGATGCCCGTCGAGCGCCACCGATGGAACCACGGGATCCCCTGTTATCCGCCCGTTTTCCGGCCGTCGTCGGACCCGACACCGGGTACGGCGGGTCCGACCTGGACCGGGGCCGGGGAAGACCCGACGGGACCGGTGGCATCCGGTCGAGCCGGGCTCGGGGAGGCGCGGCCCGGTCCGGGCACGGTGAACAGCGGGATGAACCGGTGGGCCAGTGGGCCGATCGAGACCGCGTAGAGCAGGGTGCCGATCCATACGGTGCCGCCGAGCAGCCAGCCGACGGTCACCACGGTGACCTCGATGACGGTCCGGACCATCCGGATCGACCGGCCCGGTCGCCGCGCCACCCAGCCGGTCATCAGGCCGTCGCGCGGCCCGGGGCCGAACCGGGCTCCGATGTAGAGGCCGGTCGCCATCCCGTTGGCGACGATGCCGACGACCATGAAGAGGATCCGCAACACCATCGCCCGTGGGGTGGGCAGTACGGCGAGGGTGGCGTCGACCGCCAGCCCGACGACGACCACGTTGCTGACGGTGCCGAGGCCGGGCCGCTGCCGCAGCGGGATCCAGAGCAGCAGTACGACGGCACCGACCAGGATGCTCGCCGCGCCGATCGACAGCCCGGTGTGGATGGCGAGGCCCTGGTGGAAGACGTCCCACGGGTTGAGGCCGAGCGTCGACTCGATCATCAGCGCCATGCTGGCGCCGTACAGCGCCAGGCCGGCGTACAACTGGACCAGCCGCCGGGGCAGGCGCCGGCCACGGAAATTGCCAATTCTTGACACGCATGCCACTCTGAGGGCCAATCTGCGGAAGGATAAGAGCCAATCCTGGAGGAGTGGCATGACCAGTACCGTGCGAGGCAGTCAACTGGCCCGGTTACTCGGGCAGTGGCATGCACTTCCGGGCCGCCGACGCAGCCCCGACTACGCCGCCCTCGCCGGCGCCATCCGGGGCCTGCTCGCCGACGGGCGCCTGCCGTTGGGCGTACGGCTGCCCGCCGAACGCGAACTCGCCGAGGCGCTGAAAGTCAGCCGCACCACGGTCACCGCCGCCTACCGGGAACTGCGCGAGACCGGGCACCTGACCAGCCGGCGCGGCGCCGGAAGCTGGACCACGCTGCCCGGCGGCCACCGGGTGGCCAGCTCCGGGCTGTGGACCCCGCAGGACGACCTCGACATGATCGACCTCGGCGTCGCCGCGCTCGCCGCACCGCCCGAGCTGGTTCCCGCTGCCCGCGCCGCCGCCGAGGACCTGCCCCGCTACGTCCACGGCGCCGGCTACCACCCGACCGGCATCGTCGAACTGCGCGAGGCGGTGGCGCGGGGATACACCGACCGCGGGCTGCCCACCAGCCCCGAACAGATCATGGTGACCAACGGCACCCAGCACGCCCTCGACCTGGTGCTGCGGCTGACCCTGCCGGTCGGTGCCGGCGTACTGGTCGAGTCACCCACCTATCCCAACGCGCTGGCCGCGCTCGCCGCGCGCCGGGCCCGGATCGCCACCCACGGCCTGGCGGCCGCCCCGGAGGGCGACGGCGCCGGCTGGGACGGCGAACTGCTGCTCGCCGGCCTGCGCCAGACCCGGCCCCGGCTGGCCTACCTCATCCCCGAGTTCCAGAACCCGACCGGCCACCTGATGCCGGCCGAGCTGCGCGAGTCGGTCGTCGCCGCGGCCCACACCAGCGGCACCGACCTGATCATCGACGAGTCGTTTGTGGACCTGCCGCTGGACGGCACGCCGATGCCGCCGCCGACCGCCGTCTTCGACCGGCACTCGCGGGTGATCTGCATCGGCGGGATGAGCAAGCCGTACTGGGGCGGGATGCGGATCGGCTGGGTACGCGCCTCCGCGCCGCTGGTGCAGCGGCTGGCCGCCGCCCGGGTCGGGGTCGACATGGCCAGCCCGGTCCTCGACCAGTTGGTCGCCGTACGCCTGCTCGCCCAGGCCGCGACGATCGTGCCGGCCCGGCGGGTGCAGCTCGCCGCCCAGCGCGACGCCCTGCTCGCCGCCGTCGCCGAGATGCTGCCGGACTGGCGGGTGTCGGTGCCCGGCGGCGGCGTCACGCTCTGGGCCGAACTGGACGGGCCGGTCTCCAGCGCGCTGGCCCGGGCCGCCGAGGACGTCGGGGTACGGCTCGCGCCCGGCCCCCGGTTCGGGCTCGACGGCACGCTCGAACGCTTCCTGCGGCTGCCGTTCACGCTGCCCGCCGCCGAACTCGTCGACGCGGTGCACCGGATCGCCGCGGTCCGCTACGACCTCGACCGGGCCAGCCGTCCACGATGGAGCGAGCCGGCCGTCATCGCCTGATCCGCGCCCGGTGTCCCGGACACGCGCGGGGCGGGCGTCCACCCGGACGCCCGCCCCGGCACGGGATCAGATCTCGGCGAGCGAACCCTCGTACATCCGCTCGATCTCGGCCGCGAAGTTGGCCTCCACGCCGCGCCGCTTGATCTTCAGCGACGGCGTGATCTCACCATCCTCGATGGTCAGGTCGCGCGGCAGGATCGTCACCTTCTTGATGGTCTCCCACCGGTTGAGCTTGCCGTTCAGCTCCTTCACGTAGCCGTCGACCATCGCCTTGGCCTCCGGCGAGGCGACGATCTCGGCGTACGACTTCCCGGCCAGCGGCCCGCCGGCCGCCCACCCGGCGATCGCGTCCGGGTCGAGGGTGACCAGCATCGTGCAGTAGTTGCGGGCCTGCCCGATCACCACCGCCTGCGACGTGTACGGGCACACCGCCTTGAACATGCCCTCGATGTGCGACGGCGCGATGTACTTGCCGCCGGACGTCTTGACCAGGTCCTTCTTCCGGTCGGTGATCTTCAGGTAGCCGTCGGCGTCCAGCTCACCGATGTCACCGGTGCGGAAGAAGCCGTCCTCGGTGAACGCGGCGGCCGTCTCGTCCGGCAGGTTGTGGTAGCCGCGCATCACCGGCTTGCCGCGGACCAGGATCTCGCCGTCCGGGTCGATCCGGCACTCCAGGTCGCCGAGCGCCTGGCCGACCGTACCGATCCGGAGCTGGCCCGGCCGGTTGACGAAGTTGCCGGCGCTCGTCTCGGTCAGGCCGTACCCCTCGGAGATCGGCAGGTTGGCGGCGGCGAAGAACTCGCCGATGTCCTTGCTCAGCGGTGCGGCACCGGAGACCAGCACCCGGATCCGGCCGCCGAGGCGGGCCTGGAGCTTGCTGAAGACCAGCTTCTCGGCCAGCCCGTAGCGGAACTTCAGCCCACCCGGCACCGGCTTGCCGGCCTGTTCCAGGGCGACCTTCTCCAGGCCGGTACGGACCGCCCAGGAGAAGATCTTCGCCTTGGCGCCGCCGCCGTCCCGGGCGGTGGTGACCGCCTTGTTGTAGACCTTCTCGAAGACCCGGGGGGCGCCGCACATCAGCGTCGGCCGGACCACGGCCAGCATCTCGACCAGCTTGTCCACCCGGCCGTCGACGTACGTCCGCAGGCCGACGTGGATGACGCCGCAGATCAGCGTCTTGCCGAACGAGTGCGACAGCGGCAGCCAGAGGTACTGGAGGTCGTCGGCGATGAGCAGGTTGTTCTGGCCCTGCGCGATCCCCTCCCAGCACCAGCCGCCGTGCAGCAGTTCGACCCCCTTGGGCCGGCCGGTCGTACCCGAGGTGTAGATCAGCGTCGCCAGGTGGTCCGGCCCGATCTCGGCCACCACCTTGTCGATCAGATCCGGCTCGGCCGCGAGTGCCTCGCGGCCCCGCTTCTCCACCTCGGCCATCGTCAACTGCGGGAACGGGGCGGCCGGGTCCGGCTCGCCGTCGATGAGGATGACGTGGGTCAGTGCCGGCAGGTTCGCGTCGGCGAGCTTGCCGGCCTGCATCGGGTTCTCCGCCACCACGACCTTGGAGCCGGAGTCGGCGACGATGAAGGCGGCGTCCTCCGGCTCGGTCGTCGGGTAGACGGTGGTCGTGGCCCCGCCGGCACACATGATGCCCAGGTCGGCCAGCACCCACTCGAGCCGGGTGCCGGCGACGATCGCCACCCGGTCCTCGCCGCTGATCCCGAGCCCGCGCAGGCCGGCCGCGAACGCCTTGGCCCGGTCGCCGACCTGCGCCCAGGTCAGCCAGACCGGCCCGGAATCGTCCGCGGCGGGGTGGGCGAACGCCTCGCGGTCGGGAGTCTTCGCGATGCGCTTGAAAAACATGTCCGGGATGGACCGGTAAGGGACGTCAAGTGTCATATTGGGGGCCGCCTCCGGGGTCGAGGTAGTGTGCGTGATCGTGGTCACGTTAATTCAGTGTTACCGAGGCTATTTGCGCTGACCACTTTCGGCTAGTCCCGGCCGGCCGTGTCGGCATCCGTCAGCCGGGCCGGACGAAGCCGGCCCCCGGCGTCGGTGACGCGGGGAGCCGGCTGGCGTGCTGCGGTACGGCCACGGTGACCGTGGGCGGTGGGGTCAGTCGTCGTAGCGGTCGTCGTCATCGTCGTGGTCATCGTCGTCGTGGTCGTCGTCATCGTCGTCGTCCTGCTCGAACTTGACGATCTCGCCGGTCTCCCGGTCGACGTCGACCTCGTACTCGACCTGGCCCTTGTAGATCTCGACCTCCCAGACCGGGCGGCCGTGCTCCCGGTCCCGGTCGACCTCCTCGACGGTGCCGCCGCCCACCCTGCCGAGCGCGATCTCCTTCGCGCGCTCGGCGGAGATCGCGTCGCCACCCGACGCCGGGCCGCCGGTCGGGCTGCTCTGCGTCGGGGCCGGGCTGCTCGTCTCCCCGCTGGTCGGACCGGTGGTGGGCGCGGTGTCGGGCGTGCCGGGCGTACCCGGGGCGCTCGTCAGCGCGACGCTCGTCGTCTGCTGCCGGTTCTCGATGGTGTCCGACGCCGCCGCCACGCCGAGTGCCGTACCGGTGAACGCAAGGGCGGCGACTCCGCCGACGGCCAGGGCGACGATCGACTTGCGGGTCATGGTGGAACCTCCTTCGGTTGCTCGTAGCCAAGAGGTTCGCCCGGATCGGGATAGGGCCGCGCTGTGGCAACGCTAAGGCCGGGTTAAGGACCGCCGGGCCGCCCGGCCGTGGTCGAGACGCCCCGGCGGGGCGACCGCCTCAACGGCCGACGCCACCGGCAGGGCTTGGGCCACCGGCAGGGCTGGGCCGCCGGCAGGGCCGGGCCGCCGGCAGGGCCGGGCCGCCGGGGTATTGCTGTCGTGGCCCACAGCGAATTCGGCGTAACGACAGCGAATTCGCTGTGGGCCGCCACACTTACCCATCCCCGGAACGCCCGTGGTGCCCCCGGCACGCGTCCTCGCGATCTTGCACTTGTCGCCCGACATTCCGGGCAGAAGGGGGAGACAAGTGCAAGATCGCGGGGCGGGGGAACGGGGCAGAGGGCGGGGGCACGGGGACGGGGCGGCAGGGGCGGGTGGGGGTCAGGTGGGGTGGGTGAGGGGGCCCAGGGTCAGGGTGATCCGGGCGCCGCCGGTGGGGCCGGCGCTCAGGTCGAGGCTGCCGCCGCTGGACTGGGCGGCCCGGCGGGCGATGTCGAGCCCCAGACCGGTCGAACCGCCGCGGCTCTCGCCCCGGCGTACCTGGTCGGCCGGCAGCCCCGGCCCCTCGTCCGCGACGGTCAACAGGGCGCCGCCGCCCGGCCCCGGGGCCAGCGTCACCGTGAACGCGGTCCCGTCGGGGGTGTGCGCGAACACGTTGCCCAGCAGGGCGTCCAGGGCCGCGGCGAGGTCGTCGGCGGAGAGCCGTACCGGCAGCGGGCCGGCGGCGAGGTCGAGGGTGACGGCCCGGCCGGTGTCCTCGGCGAGCACGGACCAGAAGTTGACCCGGTCGCCCACGACGGCGGTCGCCTCGCAGCCGTCGTGGGCCGGAGTGTCGCTGCGCTTGCGGGCCTTGGTGATCAGCCCGGTGACGGCCCGTTCCAGGGCGTCGACACCGGCGGTGATCCGGGCCGCGTCGGCCGGGTCGGCCAGCGACTCGGCCTCCAGACGCAGCGCGGTCAGCGGGGTACGCAGCCGGTGCGACAGGTCGGCGACCTGCTCGCGTTCCTCGCGCAGCAGCTCCTGGATGCGGCCGGCGAGGTGGTTGAGCGCGCCGGCGACCTCGCGCAGCTCCGGCGGGCCGGACGGGGTGGCGCGGGCGGTCAGCTCGGCCCGGGCCAGGCGGTGCGACACCTCGGACAGTTCGCCGATCGGCCGGACCAGGTTGCGGGCCAGCCGGTCGGCGACCAGCAGGCCGAGCAGCACCAGTGTGGCGCCGAGCCCGGCGAGCACCAGCCAGGCCCGGTTCACGCCGCGGGTCAGCTCGTCGTCGGGGACGAAGGTGCGTACGACGGCGGTGCCGTCCGGCCGGCCCTGCACCGCGACCACGATCTCGTGGCCGCCGGCGCTCTCGGCGGTGAAGCTGCGGCCGCGCGCGGCGAGTTCGACCGCCGGGGTACGCGGTGCCGGCGTACCGAGCACCGAACCGTCGGGCAGGAAGATGGTGACCGGCTGGCCGGACGCGGCGGCGACCTGCTCGGCGCTCAGCCGCAGGGTGTCCGGGTCGGCCGCGCCGACGGCGGCGACGATGCCCTGCACCTCGGCGGTGGCGGCACCGACGGCCCGGTCCTGGGCGACGGTACGCAGCAGCAGCGCCAGCGGCACCAGGAAGGCGACCAGCACCAGGATGGTGGTGGCGGCGACCAGCAGCGACAGCCGGCGCCTCACCGGGGCTCCGCCGGCGCGTCGAGGCGTACCCCGACCCCACGCACCGTGTGCAGGTAGCGGGGTTCCTGCGCGGTCTCGCCGAGCTTGCGGCGCAGCCACGACAGGTGCACGTCGACGGTCTTGTCGGCGCCGCCGTACGGCACCTGCCAGACCTCGGTCAGCAGTTCGCGTTTGCTGACCACCTGGCCGGCCCGGGCGGCGAGGTGGTGCAGCAGGTCGAACTCGCGCGGGGTCAGGTCGAGCGGGGCGCCGGCGAGGCTGGCCAGCCGGGCGGCCGGGTCGACCCGCAACTCGCCGACGGTCACCGTGCTGTCGACCGGCTCGCTGCCGCCGCGGCGCAGCACCGCCCGTACCCGGGCGTCGAGCTGGGCGGCGGTGAACGGCTTGACGACGTAGTCGTCGGCGCCCGCGTCGAGCCCCCGGACGATCTCCGCCTCGTCGTCGCGGGCGGTCGCGATGATCACCGGTACCTTGCTGACCGCGCGCAGCATCCGCAGCAGTTCCAGGCCGTCGAGGTCGGGCAGGCCGAGGTCGAGTACGACGAGGTCGGGCCGGTCGTCCAGGGCGTTCTGCAGGCCACCGAGGGCGGTGTGCGCGGCGGCGACGGCGTGTCCGCGGTCGCGCAGCGCGCGGATCAGCGGGGTCCGGATCGCCAGGTCGTCTTCGATGATCAGCAGGCGTGCCACAGCAGGCACGTTATCCCGGTCGATCGGCGTTCACGGCACCCGTTAACCCTCTTTTAGGGTTCCCCGGCCCCGACGTTAACGGCGGCGGGTGGATAGTCGGGGCATGCGCCGTCGAACCGTACTCGCCGTGGCCGGCTGGCTGGCCGCCGTCGCCGCCGCCACCCTCACCGGGGTGGGGGCGGTGAACGTCATCGGGGCCGGGATCACCGGTGGCTCCGCGGGCGACGTCTACAGCCAGGAGCGGATCGCCCGGGACCTGGCCCTGCCGCCGTCGGCCGGCCCGACCGGCCCGGCACCCGAGCCGAGCCCGAGCGCCACGCCGACCACGCCGGCCGCGACCCCGGAACCCCGACACGCCCTGTCCACCCCGGGCGGTACGGTCGTGGCCCGCTGCGTCGGCGGCGAGGCGGAGCTGACCTCGTGGACCCCGCACCAGGGGTACGGGGCGTCCGACGTCGACCGCGGCCCGGACGACGACGCCGAGGTCACCTTCAACGGCCCGGGCGGCAGCTACGAGGTCAGCGTCACCTGCGTCGACGGGCAGCCCAGGGTGACCTGGGAGCTGGACGACTGACCCCGCGCCGCCCACCCTCCTCGATCTTGCACCTGTCGCCCGGCGAATCCGGCGAACGGGGGAGACAACCGCAAGATCGCGGGGAAGGTGCGGGGCGGGCGGGGGTCAGAAGCCGAGTTTCGCCTCGCGGAGGCGGGCCGCCAGCGGCGGGGAGCCCTCGATCTGGGCGCGGGCGGCCCGCTGCCGGCCGCTGAGGAACAGCACCAGTTCGGCCGGGGCGGCGACGAGCCGCAGGCGGTCACCGCCGGCGCCGGCGGACGTCTCGCCGTACCCGGGTGCCTGCACGAGCACGGCGGCGCGGAACCTGCGCAGGCTCAACCGGGCCAGCGTCGACGCCCGCCGCCACAGCGTGGCCTGGAAGTCGGCGGTCAGTTCGCGCGGGTGCCAGCCCGGCTGGGCCCGCCGTACGTCCTCGTGGTGGATGAAGAACTCCATCGTGTTCGCCGCCCGGTCGAACAGCGGGTTGCTGATCGGGCTCCACCACGGAGGATGGCGCACGAGTTCCACGATCTCCGGGTAGGGTCGGCCGGCGATCCGCAGACGCACCCGCTCGGCATACCCGCGCAGCGGCGGCAGCACGATGCCGCCGGCGGCGTCCGGCCGGCGTTCCCGGACGATCAGGTGGGCCGCCAGGTCACGGGTGCGCCAGCCGTCGTTCAGGGTGGGAGCGTCGGGGCCGACGGCGAGGAACAGGTCGGCCAGGTCCCGGCGTTCGGTCTGGGCGTACGTCGGCATTCCTGGATCGTAGGCGCGATCGGCCTTCCCGGCGCGCCGGCCGGTGCGACACCCGGCGGTGCCCGACTGTGACGGCGGTTACGTCTGTTACCAGGTCGTCACAGCGGGGCCGGGTGGGTCAGGATGGGGGGTCGCCCCGGTAAGGCCGGGGTGCGGGTAGGGGAACTTACGGCGAGGGGCGCCCCGGTGGGACCGGGCGACGGTACGGCAACTCACGGCGGGGGACAGTGTGGCGAAGACGAGTCGGGACATCCTGCTTCGAGGAATGCGGATCCTCGGATACGCCATCCGGGAACAGCCCAGGATCTTCACCGTGGCGGTGGCCGGCAGCCTCGTCTTCGGCCTGGTGACCATCGCGAGCGCCTACGTGGTCGGCGCGATCGTCGGCGAGGTCGCGGCGCCCGCGGTCACCGCCGGCCGGGTCGACGTGAGCCTGCTCGCCCTCGGGGCCGCGACCCTGTTCGGGATCAGCGTCGTCAAGGTGGTCGGCATCTTCGGCCGCCGGCTCGGCGCCGGTTTCATGCAGTACCGCCTCCAGGCCAGCTACCGCCGCCGGGTGACCCGCCGCTACCTCGACCTGCCACTGTCGTGGCACCAGCGGCACGCCACCGGCACGCTGCTGTCCAACGCCAACTCCGACGTGGAGGCGGCCTGGTACCCGATCGCGCCGCTGCCGTTCGCGGTCGGCACGGTCCTGATGCTGCTGGCGGCGATGGGCTCGCTCTTCGTCACCGACTGGGTGCTGGCCCTGGTCGGCCTCACCATCTTCCCGGCGCTGTTCGCCCTCAACGTCGTCTACTCCCGCCGGATGGCGCCCCGGCAGGCGCTCGCCCAGCAGTTGCGGGCCGAGGTCTCCGCGATCGCGCACGAGAGCTTCGACGGCGCCCTGGTGGTCAAGACCATGGGGCGTGAGGCACCGGAGACCGAGCGGTTCGCCGGCCGGGCCGGCGAGCTGCGCGACGCGCTCATCGGGGTCGGCCGGCTGCGCGGCGTCTTCGACCCGCTGCTGGAGACCCTGCCCAGCCTCGGCACCCTGGCGATCCTGCTGGTCGGCGCGGCCCGGCTCAGCCAGGGCGCGATCACCGTCACCGAGCTGGTCAGCGTCGCGTTCCTGTTCACCGTGCTCGCGTTCCCGGTCCGTGCCATCGGCTGGGTGCTCGCCGAACTCCCGCGCAGCGTCGCCGGCTGGGACCGGCTCGTCCGGGTCCTCGAGGCGACCGGCGAGATGGCGTACGGCCGGACCGAACTCGACCGGCGCGGCGGCGCCCCGGCCACCCTGACCTTCGACCGGGTCAGCTACGCCTATCCCACCGGCGACGACGACCGGCCGGGCCAGCCGGTGCTGCACGACGTGTCGTTCACCGTGCCGGCCGGTCGCACCGTGGCACTGGTCGGGCCGACCGGTTCCGGCAAGTCGACGATCGCCTCGCTCGCCGTCCGGCTGGTCGACCCGTCGTCCGGCACCGTCGACCTCGACGGGGTCGACGTACGCGATCTCGCCGCCGACTCGCTCGCCGGCACCGTCGCGCTCGTCGCCCAGGTCCCGTTCGTCTTCGACGACACCGTACGGGCCAACATCTCGCTGGACCGGTCCGGCATCGGCGACGAGGACGTGTGGGCGGCGCTGCGGCTGGCCGAGGCGGACGGGTTCGTCGCCCGGCTGCCCGAGGCGCTGGACACCATGGTCGGCGAACGCGGCACGTCGCTGTCGGGCGGGCAGCGGCAGCGGCTCACCCTGGCCCGGGCGCTGGCCGGCCGGCCCCGGCTGCTGGTGCTCGACGACGCCACCAGCGCCGTCGACCCCCGGGTGGAGGCCGCCATCCTCGCCGCGCTGCGCGATCCCGGAGCCGGGTCGGGCGGCGGATCCGGCACCGGTACGTCGATCCTCGTCGTCGCCTACCGCCGGGCCACGATCGCGCTCGCCGACGAGGTCGTCTACGTCGAGCACGGCCGGGTCGTCGCCCGGGGCAGCCATCAGGCGCTGCTCGCCGACGTGCCCGGTTACGCCAGCCTGGTGACCGCGTACGAGCGGGCCGAGGCCGAGCGGGAGCGCGAGAAGCCGTACGAGTCCGACGACGCCGCAGCGACGAGCCCGACGGCGCAGCGCAGCGAGGTGACGCCGTGAGCGAGCGGAGCGAGCGAACGGTTGGGCTCAGTCCTGGGCACGGCGGTGCCGAGCGCAGCGAGGTGACGCCGTGAGCGAGCGGAGCGAGCGAACGGTTGGGCTCAGTCCTCGGTACGGCGGTGCCGAGCGCAGCGAGGTGACGCCGTGAGCGTGAGGAGTGAGCGAGCGCAGCGAGTGAGCCCCGCAGTCGCGAACGAAAGGCGAGCAACAGTGAGTGACACGACTGCCGCGACGGAGAGCACCTGGCGGACGATGCGCCGGGGGCTGGCGCTGTCGCCGGAGTTGCGCACCGGGCTCGGCGGCACGATCGCGCTCGCCCTGGTGGCGATGGTCGGGCGGGCCGTGGTGCCGGTCGCGATCCAGCAGGGCATCGACCGTGGCCTCGCCGCCGAGGACGGCCCGGCTCTCGGGGTCGTCGGCGCGGTGGTGGCGGTGACGGCCGCGATCCTGGCGGTGACCACGCTGTGCGGCTACCTGATGATGCGCCGGCTCTTCACGGTCAGCGAGACGGCGCTGGCCGGGATCCGGACCCGGACGTTCCGGCACGTGCACGACCTGTCGATGCTGCACCAGCAGTCGGAGCGGCGCGGTTCGCTGGTGTCCCGGGTGACCAGCGACATCGACCAGGTCAGCCAGTTCCTCCAGTGGGGCGGGGTGATCCTGCTCATCAACGGCGGTCAGGTCGTGGTCACCGCCGTGGTGATGTCGGTCTACTCGTGGCAGCTCACCCTGGTGGTCCTGGCCGCGTTCGTCCCGGCGGTGATCGTGATCCGGGCGTTCCAGCGCCGGCTCGCCGGGGCGTACGGCGTGGTCCGCCAGCGGACCGGGGCGATGCTCGCCGCGGTGTCCGAGACCGTCGTCGGCGCGCCGGTGATCCGCGCCTACGGGGTGTCGGGCCGGATCGCCCGGCGGCTGGACGAGACGATCGACCAGCACCGGGTCGCCCAGCAGCGGGCGATCCGCACGAGCGTGACCAGCTTCTCGGTCGGCGAGATCGCGACCGGTCTGGCGCTGGCGGCGGTGGTCGTGCTCGGGGTCCGGCTCGGTGTCGACGGCTCCATGACGATCGGACAGCTCACCGCGTTCCTGTTCCTGGTGACGCTGTTCGTCCAGCCGGTGCAGATCGCGACCGAGGTGCTCAACGAGGCGCAGAACGCGATCGCCGGCTGGCGGCGGGTGCTCGACGTGCTCGACGTGGCGCCGGACGTCGCCGACCCGGGCGAGAAGGGCCGGGACCTGCCGGCGGGGCCGATCGACGTACGGTTCGCCGACGTCGCGTACGCCTATCCGGCGGGCAACGGGGAGCGCGGGCCGAACGTGCTCTCCGACGTCACGCTGGAGATCCCGGCGAAGACCCGGGTGGCGGTGGTCGGGGAGACCGGTGGCGGCAAGACGACGTTCGCGAAGCTGCTGACCCGGTTGATGGATCCGACGCGGGGCGAGGTGCTGCTGTCCGGGGTGCCGCTGACCGACGTACGGTTCGAGTCGCTGCGCCGGCGGGTGGTGATGGTGCCGCAGGACGGGTTCCTGTTCGACACCACGGTCGGCGACAACGTGCGCTTCGGGCGGCCGTCGCTGACCGACGGGGAGCTTTCGGCGGCGTTCACCGATCTCGGGCTCGCCGACTGGGTCGACGGGTTGCCGGCCGGGCTCGACACCCCGGTGGGGGAGCGCGGCGAGGCGCTCAGTGTCGGGGAGCGGCAGTTGGTGGCGCTGGCCCGGGCGTACGTCGCCGACCCGGACCTGCTGGTCCTGGACGAGGCGACGAGCGCGGTCGACCCGGCGACCGAGGTACGCCTCCAGCGGACCCTGGAGGCGGTGACGCGGGGGCGTACGACGGTCGCGATCGCGCACCGGCTCTCCACCGCGCAGGCGGCCGACGAGGTGATCGTCGTCGACAAGGGGCGGGTGGTGCAGCGGGGGCCGCACGCCGAGCTGCTGCGGGACCCGGGTTCGGTCTACGCGCTGCTCTTCGCCTCCTGGCTGGAGCAGACCCGCTGATCCCGCCGGCCGGTCCGGCGGCGCGGGGGCGACCCGCCGGCCGGTCCGGCGCGGGGTGAACCCCTGGCCGGTCCGGCGCGGGGTGAACATCGGCCGGGGCGGCGGCCGGGGAGGAGGCCGCCGCCCGCGGGTCAGCGCGAGTAGAACTCGACGACGAGCTGCTCGTCGCAGAGGATCGGCACCTCGCGCCGGGCCGGTTCGCGCAGCAGGGTGGCGGTCAGGTCCGACAGGCTGACGGACAGGTACGGCGCGGTCGGGCCGTCCGGGGCGTATCCGCCGGCGGCGGCGACCTGGAACGGCGGCTTGGTCCGGCTGCGCTCGCGTACGGTCACGATCTGGCCGGGCCGCAGCCGGTACGACGGCCGGTCGACCTTGCCACCGTCCACTGTGAAGTGTCCATGGGCGACGAGCTGGCGGGCCTGGTAGATGGTGCGGGCCAGCCCGGCCCGGTGCACGACCGCGTCGAGGCGGCGTTCGAGCAGGTTGACCAGTTGCTCGCCGGTCTTGCCGGTGCTGCGGGCCGCCTCGTCGAAGGCACGCCGGAGCTGGGTCTCGCTGATGTTGTACTGGTGCCGCAGCCGCTGCTTCTCCAGCAGTCGGACCTGGTAGTCCGACGTCTTGCGGCGGGACCGGCCGTGCACTCCCGGCGGGTACGGGCGCCGCTCGAAGTACTTGGTGCACTTGCGGGTCAGCGGGATGCCCAGGGCCCGGGAGAGTCGCACCTTCGGACGAGCTTGGTTCACGTGGACGCCTCCTGGTTGATAAGTTAGCCTCTCCTAACTTAGGTAAGGCTAACGGATGCCGGAGGACGATGTCATGCAACCCAGCCCCGCCGAGGTCGCCCGTACTCTCGCCGCCGGCCGACTGGCCGGCACCGCGCACGTCGCCTGCCGGCCCGGCCCGCATCCGGTCCGCCACGTCACCGACCCGTCCGGACAGCTGCTCCTGCTGACCCGCGCCGGCACGCTGCCCGCGTACGCCCTGCACCCGGCCGACGGCGCCGACGACGTCGCCGTCGTGCTCGACGTGCCGGACGTCCCGCCGGTGACCGGATCGCCGTCGCTCGGCCGGGTCTGGATCTCCGGCTGGGCCGCCGAACTGACCGGCGCCGCCGCGGTCGCCGCCGCCGTCGACTACGCCGCCGTCGACCCGACCGGCGACCTGCTCGACGTCGGCCGGGGCATGGTCCTGCACCGGGTCGACGTCGCCGAGGTGCGCCTCGAGCGCGCCGGCGTGATGATCGACATCGACCCGGACGACTACGCCGAGGCCGAACCCGACCCGCTGCGCGACGAGGAGGGCGAACTGCTCGCCGACCTCGGCGACCACCACGTCACCGAGATGGCCGGATTCATCCGCCGCCAGTTGCGCGGCGCCGGCCACGACCACGAGCCGGACCACCAGCCGCAGGTGGTCCGGCTCGACCGGTACGGCTTCGTCGTCGCGATCGGCCCGCCCGGCTCGCGCTACTGCGCCCGGCTGGCGTTCCCCCGCCCGGTGACCGACCGCGCCGACCTGGCCAAACTGCTGCACCCCGTGCTCTGCCACCGCTGCGGTGAAACGGCCCCCCGCCGCTGAGCCCCGGCCCGCTCCGGGGGGCGGCACGCGCGCCGGGCCCCGGCCGCCACGTTGATCAAGGGGATGTATGCCGCGACTCGGGCGGCGAACACCACGACTAGTCCTTGATCAACGCGGCAACCCGGCGGGGTGGGTCAGCCGGTGCGGCGGCGGAGGGTGGCGGCGGCGAGCACCAGGGCGACGACCGCCGCCCCCGACACGATCGCCACGTCCCGCCACATCGTGCCGGTCGGCTCGGCGTTGGCGCCCACCTCCTGCAGCGCCTCGACCGCGTACGACAGCGGCAGGACGTCGCTGACCGCCTGGAGCCAGCCGGCCATCTGGTCACGGGGAACGAAGAGCCCGCAGAGCAGGAGTTGCGGGATCACCACCACCGGCATGAACTGCACCGCCTGGAACTCGGTGCGGGCGAAGGCGCTGCAGAACAGCCCGAGCGCCACCCCGAGGACCGCGTCGACCACCGCGATGAGCAGGACCAGCGCCGGGCTGCCGGCCGTGTCCAGGTCGAGGAGCCAGTACGCCACCCCGGCGGCGACGCCGGCCTGCACCACCGCGGCCAGGCCGAACGCGATGCCGTACCCGAACAGCAGGTCGAGCCGGCGCAGCGGGGTGGTGAGCAGCCGTTCCAGGGTGCCGCTGGTCCGCTCGCGCAGCATCGCGATGCTGGTCACCAGAAACATGATCACGAAGGGGAAGACGCCGAGCATCACCAGCGCCACCCGGTCGAAGGTGGCCGGCTGGCCCGGCGGCACCGGCTGGTCGGCGTACATGAAGTCGAGCAGGGTGAGCAGCACCGCCGGCACCACCACGAGCAGTGCGACCGTACGCCGGTCGTGGCGCAGTTGCCGCAGGACCCGGCCCACCGTCGCCGCCAGGATGCGCCCGTTCACCGGTCGGCCTCCCGCCTGATCAGGCGCAGGAACGCCTCGTCGAGGTCGGCGGTGCCGGCGTCGGCGCGTACCGCGTCCGGGGTGTCGTCGGCGACCAGCCGGCCGTCACGGATCAGCAGCAGCCGGTCGCAGCGGCCGGCCTCGTCCATCACGTGGCTGGAGACCAGCAGCGTGGTGCCGCGCGACGCCAGGTCGTGGAACCGGGCCCACAGGTCGGCGCGCAGCACCGGGTCCTGGCCGACGGTGGGCTCGTCGAGCACGACGATCTCGGGTTCGCCGACGAGGGCGCAGGCGAGCGAGGCCCGGCTGCGCTGGCCGCCGGAGAGCGTGCCGACGATCTGTCCGGCGGCGTCGGCGAGGCCGACGTCGGTCACCGCCCGGTCGGCGGCGGACCGGGGCAGGCCGTAGAGCGCCGCGAAGTAGCGGGCGTTCTCCCGTACGGTCAGGTCGGCGTAGACGCTGGGGGCCTGGGTGAGGTAGCCGAGCCGGCGGCGCAGCGGCGCGGAGCCGGCCGGCTGACCGAGCACGGTGACGCCGCCGGACCTGATCCGCTGCACACCGACCACGGCCCGCATCAGGGTGGTCTTGCCGCTGCCGCTGGGGCCGAGCAGCCCGGTGACGGCGCCGCGCGCGATCGTGCAGGAGATGCCGTCGAGCACCCGCCGCCCACCGCGCTCGACCACCAGACCGGTGACCTCGATCGCGCTGTCCATGGCCCCTCCTCGATGAGGCACGTCCAGGCTAGTGGGTCCGGACGCGCCGTGGCGGCCCGACCGGGTCGGCCCTGGTCCCGGGCCCGGCCCCGACCGGCGGACGCGGGCGCGGCGGGCTTGACTTCGAGTGCGCTCGAACTGCCAGGCTGGGTACGTGGACACCCAACTGACCGAACGGACGCTCACCGTCGGCGAGGCGGCCGAGCGGGTCGGCCTGACCACCTACACGCTGCGCTGGTACGAGCAGGAGGGGCTGGTCGCCCCGGTCGGGCGGGACACCGCCGGCCGGCGTCGCTACACCGAACGTGACGTCGACTGGCTGGTCCTGCTGACCCGGCTGCGCCGTACCGGCATGCCCGTGCGTGACATGCGGCGCTACGCCGAACTCGCCCGGCAGGGGGACCGGACCAACGCGGCCCGGCTCGCCCTGTTGAAAGCGCACCGGGACCGGGTACTCGCCCGGATGGCCGAACTCGAGGAGGACCTCACCGTGCTCAACTACAAGATCGGTTTCTACGACGGCGCGTCGGCCGGGTGCGAGGCATGATCCGCCGCCGCCTGGGCGCCGCCGGCCCGGAGGTCTCCGCGATCGGGCTCGGCTGCATGGGTATGAGCTTCGCCTACGGCCAGCCCGACGACGCCGAGTCGACCCGTACCCTGAACCGCGCCCTCGACCTGGGCGTCAACCACCTGGACACCGCCGACATGTACGGCTGGGGCGCCAACGAGGAACTGCTCGGCCCGGTCGTGCGGGCCCGCCGCGACGAGGTGTTCCTCGCCACCAAGTTCGGCAACCGGTCCAGCGGCGGGGGAGCCACCGGCCAGCCCGGCGCGTACGTCGACAGCAGCCCGCAGTGGGCCCGGGAGGCGTGCGACGCCTCGCTGGCCCGGCTCGGCATCGACACCATCGACCTGTACTACCTGCACCGGCGTGACCCGGCGACCCCGATCGAGGACACCATGGGCGCGCTCGCCGACCTGGTCTCGGCCGGCAAGGTACGCCTCGTCGGCCTGTCGGAGGTCAGCCCGGCGACGCTGCGGGCGGCGCACGCCGTGCACCCGGTCGCCGCCGTGCAGATGGAATACTCCCTGTTCACCCGGGACGTCGAGGGTGGGATGCTGGCCACCTGCCGGGAACTCGGCGTCGCCCTGGTGGCGTACTCGCCGGTCGGCCGGGGCTGGCTCACCGGCGGGATCACCTCCCGCGAGCAGGTCAGCGGCGACTGGCGGGCCGGCGCACCACGGTTCGCCGAGGAGAACTTCGCCGCCAACCTCGCCCTCGTCGACCGGGTCCGGGCCGTCGCCGCCGACATCGGCTGCACCCCGGCGCAGGCGGCGCTGGCCTGGCTGCTCGCCCGCGGCGACGACATCCTGCCGATCCCGGGCACCAAGCGGGTCCGCTACCTGGAGGAGAACGCCGCCGCCGCCGACGTGCGGCTGACCGCCGGGCAGGTCGCCGAACTGGACTCGGCCGTGCCGGCCGGCGCGGTCGCCGGGCAGCGCTACCCCGAGGCGGCGATGCGGTACGTCGGCCACTGACGGCACCGCACCGGCGGCTGACCGGGCCCGCCGGACGGCACCGGCGGAACCAGGTGCCGCCGGCCGGGGCGGTGTCGTGGGGCGGGGTCGGCGGAGCCGGGACCCGTGCTGGAGAATCGGGGACTGTGCCCGTACCTGAACTGAACCCGGACCGGTCGCCCACCGCGCCGCCCCCGGCCACGGCGACCCCGGCGGCGGCCGGCGCCGTCCGGCCGTCGGACCTCGACCCGGCGGTCGCCGCCCGGCTGCGCCGCAACGCCGACGGCCTGATCGCCGCGGTCGTCCGCGAGCACGCCACCGGCGAGGTCCTGATGGTGGCGTGGATGGACGACGAGGCGCTGCACCGCACGCTGACCACCGGCCGGGCCACCTACTGGTCACGCAGCCGGTCGGAATACTGGGTCAAGGGCGCCACCTCAGGCCACCACCAGTACGTCCGCTCGGTGGCCCTGGACTGCGACGGCGACGCGGTGCTGGTGAGCGTCGAGCAGGTCGGCGCCGCCTGCCACACCGGCAACCCGACGTGTTTTTTCCAGGACCTGCCCGTGGTACAGGGCAAGCCGACGACCGGGCCGGAGGACGACCGATGACGACCGGAGCGGTGAGCCCCGACGAGGCGACCTTCGCACTGCGGGCCCGCGCCCGCCGGGTGGTGCCGGTGATCCGCCGGCTGCTCGCCGACGGGGAGACCCCGGTCGGGGTCTACCGCAAGCTGGCCGGCGGGCCCGGCACGTTCCTGCTCGAGTCCGCCGAGCAGGGCGCCGCCGGTGCGACCTGGTCGCGCTACTCGTTCATCGGCGTCCGCAGCAGCGCCACCCTGGTCGAGCGGGACGGCGAGGCGGTCTGGCTGGGCACCCCGCCGGCCGGGCTGCCGACCGGCGGCGACCCGGTGCGGGTGCTGCGCGAGACGGTGGCGGCGCTGGCCGGCAGCGCCGACCTCGACGCCGACAGCGGCCTGCCGCCGCTGACCGGCGGCATGGTCGGCTATCTCGGCTACGACCTCGTCCGCCGCTTCGAGCGGCTGCCGGCGCGGGCCGACGACGACCTCGGGGTGCCCGAACTCGGCATGATGCTCGCCACCGACCTCGTCGTCCTCGACCACCACGAGGGCTCGGCGATCCTGGTCGCGAACGCGGTGCTGCCCGACGACCCGGACGCCCCCGACTGGCACCGGCAGGTCGCCGCCGCCTACCACCACGCCGTCGGCCGGCTCGACGCGATGACCACCGCGCTGTCCCGGCCGATCCCACCGATGATCTCCACGGTCGACGCGCCACCGATCGGCGACGTGGTCTGCCGGACCGCCGACGGGGCCTACCCGAAGGCCGTCGAGGAGGCGAAGGAGGCGATCCGGGCCGGCGAGTGCTTCCAGATCGTGGTCTCCCAGCGGTTCGAGCGCGAGACCACCGCCGACCCGCTCGACGTCTACCGGGTGCTGCGCACCACCAACCCCAGCCCCTACATGTACCTGCTGCGCTTCGACGACTTCGACATCGTCGGCTCGTCGCCGGAGGTGCACCTGAAGGTGACCGGCGGCAACCGGCGGGTGCTGCTGCACCCGATCGCCGGCACCCGCCCGCGCGGCGGCACCCCGCAGCACGACGCGGCGCTGGCCGCCGAACTGATCGCCGACCCGAAGGAACGCGCCGAGCACGTGATGCTGGTCGACCTCGGCCGCAACGACCTCGGCCGGGTGTGCGTGCCGGGCACCGTGGAGGTGCCGGAGTTCGCCACGATCGAGCGCTACAGCCACGTCATGCACATCGTGTCGACCGTGGTCGGGCAGTTGCGCCCGGACCGGACGGCGTTCGACGCGCTGGCCGCGACGTTCCCGGCCGGCACCCTCTCCGGCGCGCCGAAGGTACGCGCCATGGAGATCATCGAGGAGTTGGAGCCGACCCGGCGCGGGGTGTACGGCGGCACGGTCGGCTACTTCGGGTTCGGCGGCGACATGGACATGGCGATCGCCATCCGCACCGCGCTGATCCGGCGCGGCCGGGCCTACGTGCAGGCCGGCGCCGGCATCGTCGCCGATTCCGACCCGGCCGCCGAGGAGCAGGAGACCCGCAGCAAGGCGGCGGCCGTGCTGGCCGCGATCGCGGCGGCGGAGACCCTGCGGCCGGCGCGGTGACCGGCGACCGGCCCGAGGACGGCGCCGACGCCGGGGCGCCCCGGCCGGCACCGGTCGCCGGGCGCTGACGGTCGCGGTGCTGCTCGGGCTGGCCGGCGCCGGCCTGGCCAGCTACGCGGTGACCCGTACCTGGGCGGTCGAGCTGACCCCGCGGGCCGCGCCGTTGCCGCCGACCCGGACCACGTCGACCGGCGGCGACCTGCTGCCCTGGGTGACGGCGCTGGCCCTGGTCGCGCTCGCCGGGGCCGGTGCGGTGCTGGCCACCCGGGGTGCCGTACGCCGGCTCGTCGGCGTGCTGCTGACGCTGATCGGGCTCGGGATCGCCGCCGGCGGCGGCTACGGGCTGGTCGGCCTGAGCGACGTCGACGTCGGTCCCGGCTGGCCGCTGCTCTGCCTGGCCGGAGGCCTGCTGGTCGCCGCCGGTGGGGCGTCGACCGCGGCCGGCGGGCACCGCTGGCCGGCGATGGGGGCCCGCTACGACCGTTCGACCGGTGCCGCGCGCCGGGCGGCCCCGGCCCGCGGTGCCGACGGGCGGGTCGGTGGCGCGGGTACGGCGGCCGCCTGGGACGCCCTCGACCGGGGCGAGGACCCGACGGTCAACTGATCCGTCGTTGTGGCCCCGTCGCCCCTCTCGATCGTCTGCGGGTGGGACGTACCGCGCCCGGCGTGTCGACCGCCTGAGCATCAGACGATCAGGACGGCGTGCGGGCGGCGCGGGGGCGGCGGCTGTCGGGCGCGGAATCCGCCGGTCAGCGGGCCAGGACGGTGGCCGGCTCGACCGGCTCGCCGGCCGTGGCGGTGTCGTGGCCGGGGATGGTGGTGTCGGAAACGGTGGTGCGCTCGGCCGCGAGGGCGCGGTCGGTCGCGTTCAGGGTCGCCACCAGGCGCTGGATCTCGGCCCGCTGGTTGGCCCGCTCCCGGTCGGCGCAGATGGCGGCCCAGGCGTTGCCCCGGGCGGTGCGGATCCGGGCCTCGCCGACGACGGCCCGCTCGACGGTGTCGACCACCCCGGTCGCGATCGACAGCACGGCCCGGGGGATCGAGAGCAGACCGATCGGGGTGCCTCGCTCGGCAGTGTTCATCTTCATCTCCGCAGTGGGACGTCTTCGCCGGGAGTGTTTCGGGTCGCCAGTGCGCCAGCCTGCCCGAAACCGATGCTGCCCGGGGCGTGTTTCGCCCGGGTGACCTGCGCGTCAACGGTTCGGGTGACCGGGGCCGGAGCGGGGTCGGTGCCCGGCCGCCTGGTTCGCGTACCGCCGTGCGGCCTTGTCCAGGATCGCCGATTCCGGGCCCGGCCGCCCGTCGTCTTGACCGACGTCACAACGTGGCCCGGACCACCCCGGCCCGGACCGGCATCACGCGGTCCCGGTAGGTGGACTGCGGTCGATTGAAACTTGTGTTCTAATCCTGGGGTGCGTCTCGGTGGGGGGCTGGATACTCAGCGTGATCTTGTCTTCACAGGCCGGGCATTATGCACCAGCCCATCGGGTGAGGCACGCCATACCCCGGACGGTGTTCACGGCGTGGCGCCACCTAGCATCGGCCCATGACACCCGGAGAGGGGAGTCCGTAGGTGAGTGCTGAGCATGCCCACGCGGAAGATGGCGGCGCCGGGCCGGCGGCCTCCAAGAACGTGCTCGACGAAATCCTTGCCGGGGTGCGGGAGGACGTCGAGCGACGCCAGCAACTGCTCCCGCTGGAGCGGGTCCGCGAGCTGGCCGCCGCGGCACCGCCGCCGCGCGATGCGTACGCCGCACTGCGCCGCCCCGGCGTCGGGGTGATCGCCGAGGTCAAGCGCGCGTCGCCGTCCAAGGGGCCGCTGGCCGACATTCCCGACCCGGCGGACCTCGCCGGTGACTACGCGGCCGGCGGCGCCCGCTGCATCAGCGTGCTCACCGAGGGGCGCTGGTTCGGCGGGTCGCTGGAGGACCTGGTCGCCGTACGGGCCGCCGTCGACGTGCCGATCCTGCGCAAGGACTTCATCGTCTCCAGCTACCAGGTGCACGAGGCCCGGGCCAACGGCGCCGACCTGGTGCTGCTGATGGTCTCCGCGCTGGAGCAGAACGTGCTGGTCGGGCTGCTGGAGCGGATCGAGTCGCTGGGCATGACCGCCCTGGTCGAGGTGCACACCGAGGAAGAGGCCGACCGGGCCCTGGAGGCCGGCGCCCAGGTGATCGGCGTCAACGCCCGCGACCTGCGCACCCTGGAGGTCGACCGGTCGGTCTTCGAGCGGATCGCCCCCGGCCTGCCGAGCAACGTCGTCAAGATCGCCGAGTCCGGCGTACGCGGCCCGCACGACCTGATCCGCTACGCGTCGGCCGGCGCCGACGCCGTACTGGTCGGGGAGGGGCTGGTCACCAAGAAGAGCCCGCGGGACGCGGTCGCCGAGCTGGTCAACGCCGGCAACCACCCGGCGACCCCGAGGCCGGTCCGGTGACCGCCGCCGACACCGCGGCGCTGCCCGACCCGCGTGGCCACTTCGGGCGCTACGGCGGCCGGTTCGTCCCGGAGGCGCTCGTCGCCGCGCTCGACGAACTGGAGGCCGCCTACCGCAAGGCGCAGGGCGACGAAGCCTTCCAGGTGGAGCTGGCCGCGCTGATGCGGGACTACGCCAACACGCCGTCGCCCCTCTACCGTGCCCGGCGGCTGTCCGAGCGGGCCGGGGCGCAGATCCTGCTCAAGCGGGAAGACCTCAACCACACCGGCGCCCACAAGGTCCGCAACGTGCTCGGCCAGGCGCTGCTGACCCGGCGGATGGGCAAGCGCCGGGTGATCGCCGAGACCGGCGCCGGGCAGCACGGTGTGGCCAGCGCGACCGCGGCCGCCCTGCTCGACCTGGAGTGCGTCGTCTACATGGGCGAGGTCGACACCGAGCGGCAGGCGCTCAACGTGGCCCGGATGCGGATGCTCGGCGCCACCGTGGTGCCGGTGACCAACGGGTCGCGCACGCTCAAGGACGCCCTCAACGAGGCGCTGCGCGACTGGGTGTCCAGTGTGGACACCACGCACTACCTGCTCGGCACCGCCGCCGGCCCGCACCCGTTCCCCGAGATCGTCCGCGACTTCGTCGGCGGGATCGGCACCGAGGCCCGCGAGCAGTGCCTGGCGCTGACCGGCGCGCTGCCCGACGCCGTGGCCGCCTGCGTCGGTGGCGGCTCCAACGCCATCGGCATCTTCCACGCCTTCGTCCCCGACACCGACGTGCGCCTCTACGGCTTCGAGGCCGGCGGCGACGGCGTCGCCACCGGCCGGCACGCCGCCTCGATCACCGGCGGCTCGTCGGGGGTGCTGCACGGCGCCCGCACCTACGTGCTGCAGGACGAGGACGGGCAGACCGTCGAGTCGCACTCGATCTCGGCCGGGCTCGACTACCCCGGTGTCGGCCCCGAGCACGCCTGGCTGCACGACGCCGGCCGGGCCAGCTACCTGCCGGTGACCGACGCCGACGCGATGGCGGCGTTCCAGTTGCTGTGCCGCACCGAGGGGATCATCCCCGCGATCGAGAGCGCCCACGCACTGGCCGGCGCCCTGCAGATCGCCCCCCGGCTCGCCGCCGAACTCGGCCGGGAGCCGACCATCGTGGTCAACCTGTCCGGCCGCGGCGACAAGGACGTCCACACCGCCGGCAGCTACTTCGGCATCCTCGACGGAGAGCAGGCATGAGCGAGCGCGAGCGAGCCATCGGGCGCGGTGTCGCAGACGCCGCCGCCGAGCGTAGCGAGGTGGCGGCGTGAGCATCTCCGTGGCGTTCGAGAAGGCCCGCGCCGAGGGCCGGGCGCTGCTGATCGGCTGCATGCCGGCCGGCTTCCCGACCGTCGACGGCAGCATCGCGGCGATGACCGCGATGGTCGAGGCCGGCGTCGACGTGATCGAGGTCGAGATCCCGTACTCCGACCCGGTCATGGACGGGCCGGTCATCCAGCGGGCCAGCGACATCGCCCTGGCCGGCGGCGTACGCACCAGGGACGCCCTGCGGATCATCGAGGCGGTCGCCGCGACCGGCGCCCCGGTCGTGACCATGACCTACTGGAACCCGATCGAGAAATACGGCGTCGACGCGTTCGCCCGCGACCTGGCCGCCGCCGGCGGCACCGGCCTGATCACCCCGGACCTGATCCCCGACGAGGCCGACGAGTGGCTGGCGGCCTCCGACGCCCACCAGATCGACCGCACCTTCCTGGTGTCGCCGTCGTCGACCGACGCGCGGATCGCGATGACGGTCGAGCACTGCCGGGGGTTCGTCTACGCGACCGCGGTCATGGGTGTCACCGGGGCCCGGGAACAGACCTCGTCGGCGGCGCCGACCCTGGTCGGCCGGGTCCGCGCGGTCACCGACCTGGCCGTCGGTGTCGGGCTCGGCGTCGGCACCGGTGCGCAGGCCGCCCAGGTGGGCTCCTACGCCGACGGCGTCATCGTCGGCAGCGCCCTGGTCCGCTGCCTGCTCGACGTTCCCGACGAGGCCACCGGGCTGGCCGCGCTGCGGACCCTGAGCGCCGAACTCGCCGAAGGCGTCCGCCGCCGCTAGCGGCTCCGCCGCCGGTCGTCGGCCGGCGGCGGCAAACCCGCAGCCGGACCGGGGTGCCGCCCACCGGCGTACGACGGTAGCCTGTGCACCCGTGACCCTCGCTTCGCTCCCGGTCCAGGCGACTTCATGGTCCGGCCAGGACTACCTCGCGGCCCTGCCCAGCCCCTCCACGGCGGTCTGGCAGATCGGACCGCTGCCGATCCGGGCCTACGCGCTGTGCATCGTGCTCGGCATCGTCGTCGCCTGCGTCGTGACCGAATACCGGCTGCGTAGCCGGGGCGCCCCGCCGTGGGCGGTGCTCGACATCGCCGTCTGGGCGGTGCCGTTCGGCATCGTCGGCGCCCGGATCTACCACGTGATCACCTCGCCCGAGGCATACTTCGGCGAGGGTGGCGACCCGCTCTCGGCCCTCTACATCTGGGAGGGCGGCCTCGGCATCTGGGGCGCGGTCGCCGGTGGCGCGGTCGGCGCCTGGCTCGGCGGCCGCCAGATCGGCATCCCGCTGACCGTGATCGCCGACGCGCTCGCCCCCGGGTTGCCGCTGGCGCAGGCCGTCGGCCGGTTCGGCAACTGGTTCAACAACGAACTCTACGGTGGGCCGACGACGCTGCCGTGGGGCCTGCAGGTGCACCGGATGGACCCGGAACGCCCCGGCCACGCGCTGCTCGACCCCGAGGGCAACCCGGTGCTCGAACCCGGGCTCTACCACCCGACGTTCGCGTACGAGGCGCTGTGGAACGTCGCCGTCGCCGGCCTGGTGCTGCTCGCCGACCGGCGCTGGAAGCTCGGCCGCGGCCGGGCCTTCGCGCTGTACGTGATGGGCTACACCGCCGGCCGGTTCTGGATCGAGATGATGCGGACCGACGAGGCCAACGAGATCCTCGGCGTACGGCTCAACGTCTGGACCGCCGCCCTCGTCTTCGCCGCCGCGCTGGTCTACTTCCTGCGCGTGCGCGGCCCCCAGGAGTTCCTGGTGCCGATCGGTGGCCGGTGGGAGCCGCCGGCCGGAGCAGACGGGCCGCGCGGCGACGTCTCCCAGGTCGACGTCTCCGGCACCAACCGTCCCGACAACCCGGCACCGGACGGCTACCGGGTGGTGACCGAGCAGCAGTACGCCACCTACCTGGAAACCGGTCAGGTCCCCGACGACGACCCGCCCGCCGGGGCCGACGAGCGCCCCGCCGGACCGGACGGCCGGCACGACGACCTCGACGGCGACACCGCGACCGCGGACGACGAGCCGGCGCGCGACGAGCCCGCCGGAGTCGACGCCGGGAAGCCGGCGACCGGCGGCACAGGCACCACCGGCGAGGCCACCGCCCGCGGCGACGACCGCTGACCCGGCGCGGGGAGGCACGGCGACCATGCGTACGGCTGTCGTCGTCGGCGCGGGCATCGGCGGGCTCGCCACGGCGGGCGCGCTGGCCCGCTCCGGCTGGCAGGTGACCCTGCTCGAACGCGCCGACCGTCTGCGGGCCGACCACACCGCGATGGTGCTGTGGCCGAACGGGATCCGGGCGCTGCACGCGCTCGGGCTCGGCGCGGGCCTCGACGCCATCGCCACGCCCCTGCCCGACCTGGGCGTACGCCGCCCCGACGGGCAGTGGCTGGTGCAGCCACGCAAGCCCGCCCCGCCGCCCGGTGCCGGGCGGGCCGTCGTCGTGCACCGGGAGGACCTGCACGACGCCCTCGTCGCCGGGCTCGGCGACCGGGTCGACATCCGCACCGGAGTCGCCGTACGGGCGCTGCGCTCCGCCGCCGGCGAGCGGCCGGCGGTCGACGACGGCCGGCAGACGTTCGAGGCCGACCTGGTCGTCGCCGCGGACGGGATCGACAGCACGCTACGCCGCAGGCTGGCTCCGGAAGCGGCCGTCGTCAGCTCCGGCTGCGCCGCCTGGCGGGCCGTCATCCCCTGGTACCGGGCACCGCGGCTCCCCGCCGACGGGCCGGTCGGTGGCGAGTTCCTCGGCGCCGGCTACCGGTTCGTGGCCGCCTCGCTCGGCGAGCGCGGCTCGTCCGGCGGCTCGACCCGCGGCGGCATCTACTGGATCGCCACGGCGGCCGGCGCTCCCCGGCCGGAATCCCCGGCCACCCAACTCACCCTGCTGCGCCGCTGGCTCGCCGGCTGGCCCGCCCCGGTCGGCGAACTGCTCGCCGCGACCGAACCCGACGACCTGGTGCAGCAGGAGGTACGCGAACTGCGGCCGCTGCCGAAGGCGTACGCGTTCCCGGTCGGCACCGGCGGCTTCGCGCTGCTCGGCGACGCCGCGCACGGCATGCCGCACCACCTCGGCCAGGGCGCCTGCCTGGCGTTCGAGGACGCCGCCACCCTCGCCGCGGTGCTGCGTTCGGCGCTGCCCGGTCCCGGCGCCCGGGCCGCCCTGTCGACCTACCAGCGGCTGCGCCACACCCGCACGGTCACCGTCGTACGGCAGACCCGGCGGATGTCGGCGGTGCTGCGTACCCGGGGCCGGCTGGCCCTGCGCGCCCGGGACGCCGCCCTCGGCACCATCAGCCCCCGCCTGATGGGACGGGCGGCGGCCGCCGCGACGGGCTGGCAGCCGCCGGACTGACGCCGGTCAGCGCGGGGTGCCGGCGAGGGCGGCGAGGCGTTCGGTCGACAGGCAGGAGACCAGGCAGCGTTCCTTGGCGTCACCGGTGAGCAGCGCCGTCCACCCGGTGAAGCCGCCGTCGCCCAGCTCGACGGCTTCCGACCCGTCGCCGGCGGTCAGCCGCAGCGCGGCGGCCACGTAGTAGCCGCGGCCGCGCTCCCGCCCGGGCTCCTCGACGAGGGCGACGCCGCCGCCCGTGGCCAGGGCGGGCACCACCGTGTCGGCGACCCGTTCGGCCACGACGGGATCGTCCAGCACCGTGTACCGCAGTCGCGGGGTGGCGGGCAGCGCGTCGAGCACCCGCTGCCAGTACGAGAGGTGGCGGACGAGCAGCCGGGCCTCGGTCCTGCCGGAGCCGGTGTCGCGGGCGCTGGACACCAGCGCGAAGAGCCGGAAGTGCGCCGACATCCCCGGCCCGAAGGGCTGGGCCCGCAGGTGACGGTGGCTGGCCGCCAGGTGCACCTCGCCGGCCGCCGGCTGCCGGCGGCGCCGGACGGCGGCCTCGACGGCGAGCGCGTTCGTCGCGTCGCTGACCACCTCGGTCGCCCGCATCGTGGAGACGATCCGGTCCTGGCTCACCGGGGCGACCGCCGAACAGATGCCCAACGGTACGACCGGCGACAGCTCCACCCCGGCGAACTCGGCGGGCAGCAGCCGCCACAGCCGGGCCTCGACCTCGGCCAGCACCCTCGGGTCGCTGTCGGCGGGGCGTACGAAGCGGTCGTCGCGCCACCGCCGCAGCAGGTCCGCCGGCCGGACCGCCGCCGCCCGGGTACGGGCCACGTCGAGCAGCGCCGTCCGCAGGTCCGCCGGCGCGAGCCGGGCCGTCAGGGCGTCGCGGGCACCGTCCGGCAGCCGCCCCCAGACCCGTCGCTCCGCATCGGTCATGTGCCGCTCCCCGCTCCGCTCGGTCATGTGCCAGCCTCGCTTCGCTCAGCCGGCACATGACTACTCCTGAGCCGGCCGATGCCCTCGCTGCGCTCGGTCATGGCGGTCACCGTGGCAGCCGGCCGGCATCCTGTCCACGGATATCGACGGCCGCCAGCCGCCGGCGGTCGCCGTCGACACCGGCCAGCGGGCGACCGCCGAGCGGATCGAGGGATCGCCCGTTCGCCGGTCGCGCGGACCGAACGGAGGCTGACCGGGGTCGCGGTGCCGGCGCAGACTACCCGGAGGCGAGAGAGAGGGCTCCCACGTGCGGCGCGTTGATCCCGATCGGCCCCACGGTGCCGGGAACGCGGCCCCGACCGGCGTAGCTCCTCGGGCCGGACGGGAGACCGCGGACGCCGCCACGGACATGTCCGACCGGGACACCGGTGCGGCCGGCGGGTTCGACGTGCTGGCCGCCGGTGGGCGGGCCAGGATGGCCGCCGGCGACCTGGCCGGCGCCGTACCGCTGCTCGCCGCCGCGCTGCGCCGCCGACCCGCGCCCGCGGCGACCGGTCCGGCCCCGGCCGGAACCGCCGGTGCGCCGGCCCGGCTGGCGGTGTACGAGGACCACGCGGAGTGCGTGCTGCGGCTGGCCGCCGCGGCGATCGCCGCCGCCGGCGGGCCCACCGCCGGAACCGCCGCCGTGGCCGCGGCGACGGCGGCCGCCCGTACCGCCGCCGGCGCCGCCACCGACCTCGACCGTGCCGTGGCCGCGCACCCGCTGCGGCCACGGCTGTGGGAACTGCTGCTCGTGGCGGCCGCGTTGGCGGACGGGCGCCGGTCGGCGGAGGCGGTGTACGACCGGGCCCGCCGGACCTACCTGGAACATCTCGGGGTGGACCCGGGCGGGCAGTTGCCGGAGCTGGCCGCGGTGGCCCGGCGCGGTGACCTCGCGCAGCGGTGGGCGACCCCGACCGAGGCCGTCGAGGCCCGGCCGGCCGCCGACCCCGGGCCGCACGCCCGGCCGGGCCGGCTACCGGTGCCGCTGACCAGCCTGCTCGGCCGCGACGAACTGCTCGGCACGGTCGTCGGCCGGCTCGCCACCCACCGCCTGGTGACGCTCACCGGCCCCGGCGGGGCCGGCAAGACCCGGCTCGCGCTGGCCGCCGCGCAGCGGGTCATTGGCGTACGCCCGTCGGCGTCGGTGCGGTTCGTGGACCTGAGCGCGGTGGAGGCGTCCGCGCTGGTGCCGGCCGCGGTCGCCGCGGCCCTCGGCGTACGCGACGTCGCCGGCAGCGGCGTGCCGGCGACCCTGGCCGACGAGATCGGCGACACCGACGCCCTGATCGTGCTCGACAACTGCGAGCACCTGGTCGCCGGCTGCGCCGAACTGGTCGACCACCTGCTCACCCGCTGCGCCCGGCTGCGGGTGCTGGCGACCAGCCGGATCGCGCTCCGGCTGCCGGCCGAGGCCGCCGTGCCGGTACCGCCGCTGGCCACCCCGGCCGCGGTCGGCGGGCACACCCTGGCCGGCCTGGCGGCGCACCCGGCGACCCGGCTGTTCCTCGACCGGGCCCGGGCCCGCTCCGGCCGCCCGGTGCCGGAGTCGAGCGCCGACGCGGTGGCCCGCCTGTGCGCCGAACTCGACGGGCTGCCGCTGGCGATCGAGCTGGCGGCGGCGCGTACGACGGTGCTCGGCGTCCCGCAGATCGTCGAGCGGCTGCGGGCCGACCCCCGGCTGCTGCGCAGCACCGACCCGACCGCGCCGGCCCGGCACCGCACCGTGGCGGCGGCCATCGGGTCCAGTGTGGATCAACTCGACGCGGCGGCGCGTACCCTGTTCGACCGGCTGGCGGTCTTCGCCGGCGGCTTCGACGCGGACGCCGTCGCGGCGGTCGCCGGCCCGGGCGGGGTTGCCGCGCTGCCGGCCCTGGTCGAGGCGTCGCTGGTCGAGGCCGTACCCACGGACGGCCCGGACCGGCCGGCACCGGGTGCGCTGGCCGGTCCCGACCTGGCCCGGCTCGCCGCCGGCCAGGCCACGGCCGGGCCGGCGCCGGCCGGTTCCGCACCGACCGGACCGGGTACGGACCCGGCCCCCGTCCGGTACCGGATGCTGGTGCCGATCCGCCGGCACGCGCAGGACCGGCTCGCGCGCGACGGCGACGAACCGGCGGCCCGGCTGGCGCACGCGCGGCACTTCCTGGCCCTCGCCGAGGCGGCCGACGGGCGGCTGCGCGGGGCGGACCAGCACCGGTGGCTGCACCGGCTGCGCGGCGAGACGGCCAACCTGCGGGCCGCGATGACCTGGCTCGCCGGCCCCGGATCGCACGCCGAACCGTACGGCGACCTGCGGCTGGCCGCCGCCCTGGGGATGTACTGCCGGCTGGAGGGCCACTACCGGGAGGGGCACGCGTGGCTCGCCGCCGGACTCGACCGGCACCCGGACGCGCCGGCCGCGCTGCGGGCCCGGGCCGGCAGCGCCGCGGCGATGCTGGCGATGCTGCTCTGCGACTACCCGGCGGCGGCCGGGCACGCCCGGGCGGCGCTCGCCGCCTGCCAGCGCGCCGGTGACCAGCGGGCCGCCGCCCGGATCGAACTGACGCTCGGGTCGGTGGCCCGGGAACGCGCCCAGTACGCGCTCTCCGCCGCACATCTCGCCGCCGCCTCCGCCCGGTACGCCGCCTGCGGCGACGAGTGGGGCGAGGCCCAGGCCACCCAGTTGCGGGGCTTCACCGCCTGGCTCTCCGGCGACCTGGACCGGGCCGACTCCCGGCTGTGGGCCAGCCTGCGCTGGTACGGCCGGCTCGGCGACCCGGAGGCGGTGGCGACCGCGCTGATGAACCTCGGCGCGGTCGCGTACTACCGCGACGACGGCGACCGCGCGGCGGCACTGCTCGACGCCGCCCTGGAGCGCTACGCGGCGCTCGGCTTCCCCGAAGGGCTGGGCTGGGCACACAACCTGCGCGGACTGGTGGAGTTGCGGGCCGGCCGCACCGACGTGGCCGCGGCGCACCTGGCGCTGAGCCTGGCCGCCCACCGGCAGGTCGGCGACCGGTGGCGTACGGCGAGCGTGGTCGAGGCGCTGGCCGAGGTGGCCCGGCTCGACGGGGTCCCGGTACGCGGCGTACGGCTGCTCGGGGCGGCGGGCCGGATCCGCGCCGAGATCGGCGCGCCGGTCCCCGCCTGCGAACAGGCCGGGGTGTCGGCGACCGCGCGGGCACTGCGGGCCACCCTGGGCGCCGACGGATTCCGGACGGCGTACGGGTACGGCGGCTCCGCCGCCCTCGATACCCTCCTGACCGCCCCGTCGCACAGCCCGGCGGCCGTCCCACCGGTGCCTGCGGCCGTCCCGCCCGTGCACCCGGCGCACCCGGCCGTTCCGTCGATCTAGGGGATGTATCGGGACAAAGTGCGCACGATTCGCGCAACTAGTCCCAACGCCGTTCAGTTAGGGCGGTGGCTGGTTGGTCAAGGTTCGTTGGTGATGACGTCGATGTTGGTGGTGGCCTTGTAGGTGCGGCGGTCGATGTTCGGTCCGCGGGCCTGGTATTTGGAGTTCGAGCGTTTGATCATGCGGGTCTTGGTGCGGATGCGGCGTTTGGGTAGCAGATCGGCCAGGACACGTTCGCCGATGGCGCCGACCAGGTCGATGACGGTATCGGCGATGACGCCGGCGGCGTGGACGACCTGGTCGCGGGCGGCGTTGAGGGCGGTGGTGAAACTGGCCCGGTCCGGGTCGAGGCCGGGCCGGCTGTCGGTGGCGTCGGTCATGGCGGTCCGTAGCAGTTGGTAGACGATCAGCAGGGCATGGATCTCCTGGTCGACGCCGTCGGGGGTGCGGGCACGCAGGACCCGGCCGCCGAGGATCGTGGACTTGAGTTCCAGGTAGGCGGTCTCGATCTCCCATCGCTGGTGGTAGAGGGCGACGAGGTCGGCGGCGGGGTAGCGACGCGGGTCGAGCAGGGTGGTGATGAGCCGGTAGTCGCCGGTGTGGCTGCCGGCGGTGGTGGTGATGCTGATCCGGGCCTCGATCACGCGGACGTGTCGGCCGCCGATGACCGACAGCCAGGAACCGTCGTGGTAACGGCGGATCAGGGGGAGCCTGCGGCCGGTCTTGCAGCGGATCAGCAGGTCCGCTCCGGTCGTGGTGATTGTGGTGATCAGGGCGGCGGCGGCGTAGTTGCGGTCGGCCAGGAGCAGCATCCCGGCGCGTAGGCTGCGGGCCAGTCGCTCGGCTTGGACTGTCTCGCCGGTGGTGCTCGGGTCGAACACGGCGTCGAGTATCGATCGGGTGCCGCAGGCCAGCAGGGCGCTCAGCCGCAGTGTCGGGTAGCCGGAGCCGCCGTTGTTACAGCGGTGTTTGACGTAGCGGCGCAGGTTGGCCGGCGAGTCCGCTACGGCGATGACGGTGCCGTCGATGACGACCGGTAGCAGGCCCCGCCACCACACCGCGGCGACGGCGCCGGTGGCCGCAGGGCCGCGTAGCAGGTCGAACAGGGCCCGTAACGGGGCTGGGCCGAGTCGTTGCCGGGCCTGCCGCAACGCACTGCCACTGGGATCGGCGACTGGTAGCCCGCGTAGGCCGGCGACGAGTTTCGCCCACACCTGCCGGTAGCCGAGGTCGGCGAACAGACAGCCGGCCAGTAGCAGGTACACCACGACCCGGGCCGGCAACAGACGGACCCGTCGCTGCGTACGCCGGGTCGTGGCCAGCACGTCATCGACCATCTCGAACGGCACGAGGCGGGTCAACTCACCGAGATGACCCGCCGCGAACGGTCCGGCAGCTACCGTGACCGTCCGTGTTATGGCAATCTGATCCACCAAGCGGGGTTCCTGGTTCGGGTTGTCTTGGAGTGACAAACCTTGATACCGGAACCCCGCTTCTCACTTCCTGATCAACACACCCCTTGACCAGCCCCGCCCACCCCTAACTGAACGGCGTTGCAACTAGTCCTTGATCGGCGTTACGTGCCTGGGCGGCGCCCGGCGTTACGTGCCCGGGCGGGCGGGTCAGACCGCCGCGACCGCTGCCGGCTCGGCGATGCAGGCGGTGCCGATCCGGCGGAAGCCGACCCGGAGGTAGACCCGGGCCACGTCCTCGCTGCCCGCCGAGAGGAACACCAGGCCGGCGCCGCTGTCCAGGGCCTGCCGGGCGAGTGTCGCGGTGACCGCGGCGGCCAGCCCACGGCGCCTCGCGGCCGGCAGCGTCGCCACCCCGGCGATCTCGGCGACGTCGCCGACCCGCTGGTACATGCCGGTGGCGAGCGGACCGGTCGACGGCGTACCGGCGACGGCGTACGCGCGCCGTCCGGAGATGATCCGGGTCCGGGCCTCGGTGACCGCCTCGTCCGTCGGCCGCTGCCGGGCGGCGTCCCGTTCGGCGGCACCGACCGGGCCGGCCGCCACGCCCGGCGTACCGAATCCGACCGCGGCGACCGCCGCCGACGACGAGAGGTCGTCGGCGAAGCCGGCCGCCTCGACGTCGAGCAGGCGTACGGGCACGTCCGACAGCGTGGCCGGGGCCGGCAGCGCGGCCGGGTCGAGCACCATCAGCGGTGCCTCCAGCACCGACAGCCCCGCCGAGCGGGCCACCGCGAGCAGGTCGGGATCGTGGTCGTGCACCCATTCGAACGCCTCGGGCAGGCCGAGGTCGCGCTGCCGTGCCCGTGCGGAGGTGATGTCGGCGGCGGACGGCGGCTCCGTGGCGCCGGGCCGCGGCCGGGCGTAGAACGGCCATCCCGCACCGTCGCGGACGAAGAGCACCAGTCCGCCGAAATCCTCGGTGTGGGCCACGTCCCGGGGAACCGCGTCGTAGAAACGCTCCAGCCGGTCGAAGATGTCGCCTTCCAGGTGGGTCACCGCGCGAGACTACCTGTCCCAGATCCTGGAAGTGTGATCAATCCGGCCTGGTGAAGTCAGGTGACCCCTAACGTAGACTCAAATATCCGCCCAGGGCCGACGTCGTCCCGACCGTGAACCAACGTGACTGACGACAGGAGGCCCGGTGGCTTCTTCGCACCCTCAGAGCCGGCCGATCCGCCCCGGTGGACCCGCCCAGGGGCTGTACGACCCGGCATACGAGCACGACGCCTGCGGGGTCGCGTTCGTCGCCGATCTGAACGGCCGCCGGTCGCACGCCGTGGTCGCCAAGGGCCTCTCCGCGCTCTGTCGGCTCGATCACCGGGGTGCCCGTGGCGCGGAACACAACACCGGCGACGGCGCCGGCATCATGCTCCAGGTTCCCGACGCGTTCCTGCGCGACGTCGTCGACTTCCCGCTCCCGCCGCCCGGGCAGTACGCGACCGGCCTGGCCTTCCTGCCCGACGACGACGGGGCCGCCGCCCGGGCCGCCACGATCCTCAACAAGTACGCCCTGGTCGAGGGCGCGGAGATCCTCGGCTGGCGGGACGTACCGGTCAACGCGGACGACCTGGGGGAGACCGCCCTCGCCGCCCGGCCCCGGATCCGGCAGGTGTTCCTCGCCGCCGAACGGCTCACCGACTCGCCCGCCGGGCCGGCCGGCTCGGCCCTGACCGGCCTCGACCTGGACCGGGTCGCGTTCTGCGTACGAAAGCGGGCCGAACGGGAGACCGCCGAGCGCGGCATCCCGGTCTACTTCCCGTCGCTGTCCGCGCGCACCATGGTCTACAAGGGCATGCTCACCCCGGACCAGCTTCCGGCGTTCTTCCCGGACCTGACCGACGAGCGGGTCGCCAGCGCGATCGCCCTGGTGCACTCCCGGTTCTCCACGAACACGTTCCCGTCCTGGCCGCTGGCGCACCCCTACCGGTTCATCGCCCACAACGGCGAGATCAACACGATCCGCGGCAACAAGAACTGGATGAACGCCCGCGAGGCGCTGCTGGCCAGCCCGAACATCCCCGGCAACATCCGGCGGCTGTTCCCGGTCTGCACCCCGGACGCCTCCGACTCGGCCAACTTCGACGAGGTCCTCGAACTGCTGCACCTGGCCGGCCGTAGCCTGCCGCACGCCGTGCTGATGATGATCCCGGAGGCGTGGGAGAACGACCCGGACCTGGATCCGGCCCGGCGCGCCTTCTACCGCTTCCACGCCAGCCTGATGGAGCCGTGGGACGGCCCGGCGTCGGTCGCGTTCACCGACGGGTCGGTCGTCGGCGCCGTACTCGACCGCAACGGGCTGCGGCCGGGCCGCTGGTGGCGCACCAGCGACGGCCTGGTCGTGCTCGGCAGCGAGGCCGGCGTGCTCGACCTCGACCCGGCCACCGTGGTCGCCAAGGGCCGGTTGCAGCCCGGCCGGATGTTCCTGGTCGACACCGCCGCCGGCCGGATCGTGCAGGACGACGAGATCAAGGCCGAGCTGGCCGCCGCGCAGCCGTACGACCAGTGGCTGCACGCCGGCCTGATCGACCTCGCCGACCTGCCCGAGCGCGAGCACACCGTCTACACCCACGACTCGGTACGGCGCCGCCAGCAGATCTTCGGCTACACCGAGGAGGAGCTGAAGATCCTGCTCGCCCCGATGGCCCGCAGCGGCGCCGAACCGCTGGGCTCGATGGGCACCGACACCCCGATCGCGCCGCTGTCCACCCGGCCGCGGCTGCTCTACGACTACTTCCACCAGCTCTTCGCCCAGGTCACCAACCCGCCGCTGGACGCCATCCGCGAGGAGCTGGTCACCAGCCTCCAGGCCACCATCGGCCCGGAGGCCAACCTGCTCGCCCCCGGCCCGGCGAGCTGCCGGCAGATCGTGCTGCCGTACCCGGTCATCGACAACGACGAGCTGGCCAAGCTGCTGTCCATCGACGACGACGGCGACCTGCCGGGCTTCAAGGCGGTCCGGGTCTCCGGGCTCTACCGGCTGCGTGACGGCGCCGCCGGCATCAAGGCCCGGCTGACCGAGATCTGCCGGCACGTCTCCGAGGCGATCGAGGACGGCGTACGCATCCTCGTGCTCTCCGACCGCGACTCCACCGCCGAGCTGGCCCCGATCCCGTCGCTGCTGCTCACCGCGGCCGTGCACCAGCACCTCGTACGCGAGCAGACCCGCACCCAGGTGGCGCTGATCGTCGAGACCGGCGACTGCCGCGAGGTGCACCACGCGGCCGTCCTCATCGGCTACGGCGCCGCCGCGGTCAACCCCTACCTGGCGTTCGAGTCGGTCGAGGACCTTATCGCCACCGGCGCGCTGCCGGGCGTCGCCCCCAACAAGGCGGTCCGCAACTACGTCAAGGCGCTCGGCAAGGGCGTCCTGAAGATCATGTCCAAGATGGGCATCTCCACGGTGTCGTCGTACTGCGGAGCCCAGGTCTTCGAGGCCGTCGGCCTGGAGAACACCCTGGTCCGGCGCTACTTCGCGGGTACGCCGAGCCGGATCGGCGGCGTCGACCTCGACGGCATCCACGCCGAGATCGCCGCCCGGCACGCGACCGCCTACCCGGCCGGCGGTGCCGCCGGGGCCGACGACACGCACCGCCGCCTCGACGTCGGCGGCGAATACCAGTGGCGCCGCGAGGGCGAACTGCACCTGTTCAACCCCGAGACGGTGTTCCTGCTCCAGCACGCCACCCGCAGCCGCCAGTACGAGGTCTTCAAGAGCTACACCGCCAAGGTCGACGAGCTGGCCGGGCGGGCCGGCTCGCTGCGCGGCCTGTTCACCTTCCGCGACGGGCTGCGCCCGCCGGTGCCGCTCGACGAGGTCGAGCCGGCCAGCGAGATCGTCAAGCGGTTCGCCACCGGCGCGATGTCGTACGGCTCGATCTCGGCCGAGGCGCACGAGACCCTGGCCGTGGCGATGAACCGGCTGGGCGGCAAGTCCAACACCGGCGAGGGCGGCGAGGACGTCGAGCGGCTGCACGACCCGGAGCGCCGCTCCGCGGTCAAGCAGATCGCCAGCGGCCGCTTCGGCGTCACCAGCGAATACCTGGTCAACGCCGACGACCTGCAGATCAAGATGGCGCAGGGGGCCAAGCCCGGCGAGGGCGGCCAGCTTCCGGGCAACAAGGTGTGGCCGTGGATCGCCAAGACCCGGCACGCCACCCCGGGCGTCGGCCTGATCTCGCCGCCGCCGCACCACGACATCTACTCGATCGAGGACCTGGCCCAGCTCGTCCACGACCTCAAGTGCGTCAACCCGGCCGCCCGGGTGCACGTCAAGCTGGTCTCCGAGGTCGGCGTCGGCACCATCGCCGCCGGCGTCGCCAAGCTCAAGGCCGACGTCATCCTGATCTCCGGCCACGACGGCGGCACCGGCGCGTCACCGCTCAACTCGCTCAAGCACGCCGGCACCCCGTGGGAACTGGGCCTGGCCGAGACCCAGCAGACGCTGCTGGTCAACAAGCTGCGCGACCGGGTGACGGTGCAGGTCGACGGGCAGCTCAAGACCGGTCGCGACGTCGTCGTCGCCGCCCTCCTCGGCGCCGAGGAGTTCGGCTTCGCCACCGCCCCGCTGATCGTCGCCGGCTGCGTCATGATGCGGGTCTGCCACCTCGACACCTGCCCGGTCGGCATCGCCACCCAGAACCCGGTGCTGCGCGACCGCTTCACCGGCAAGCCCGAGTTCGTGGAGAACTTCTTCCTCTTCCTCGCCGAGGAGGTCCGCACCATCCTCGCCGACCTCGGCTTCCGCTCGGTCGAGGAGGCGATCGGCCGCACCGAGGTCCTCGACGTGCTGCGGGCCGTCGACCACTGGAAGGCGCAGGGCCTGGACCTGTCGCCGGTGCTGCACCTGCCGGACGTCCCGCAGGACGCGGCGCGGCGCGGCGTCCGCGCCCAGGACCACGGCCTGGAGAAGGCGCTCGACAACGAGCTGCTCGCCCTGGCCGCCCCGGCCCTGTCCGCCGGCACCCCGGTGCGGGCCACCGTCGCCGTACGCAACGAGCACCGCAGCGTCGGCGCGATGCTCGGCGGCGAGGTCACCCGCCGCTTCGGCGGCGCCGGCCTGCCCGAGGACACCATCGAGTTCACCCTCGACGGCACCGCCGGCCAGTCGTTCGGCGCCTTCCTGCCGCGCGGCGTCACGCTGCGGCTGCGCGGCGACGCCAACGACTACGTCGGCAAGGGCCTGTCCGGCGGCCGGATCGTCATCCGCCCCGACGCCGGCGCCCCGTTCGTCGCCGAGGACCAGATCATCGCCGGCAACACCATCCTGTACGGCGCCACCGGCGGCGAGATCTTCCTGCGCGGCCGGGTCGGCGAGCGGTTCGCCGTACGCAACTCCGGCGGCGTCGCGGTCGTCGAGGGGGTCGGCGACCACGGTTGCGAGTACATGACCGGCGGCACCGTCGTGGTGCTCGGCCCGACCGGGCGCAACTTCGCCGCCGGCATGTCCGGCGGGGCCGCGTACGTCTGGCGGCTCGACCCGCGCCGGGTCAACCCGGAACTGGTCGAGCTGACCCCGCTGACCGACGCCGAACAGGTCGTGTTGCGCGAACTCGTCGAACGGCACCGCACCGAGACCGGCTCGGCGGTCGCCGAGGCCCTGCTCAAGCGCTGGACGGAGGCGGTCGAGGAGTTCACCGCCGTCGTACCGCGTGACTACAAGCGTGTGATCGAAGCGATCCGGACCGCCGAAGCCGCCGGCCGTGACGTCGACCAGGCCGTCATGGAGGTGGCCCGTGCCTGACCCGAACGGATTCCTGCGCTACGGCCGGCGGATGCCCGCCCGGCGTCCGGTGCCGGTCCGCATCTCCGACTGGCGGGAGGTCTACCCGTCCGCCCCGGACGAGCTGATCACCGAGCAGGCGACCCGCTGCATGGACTGCGGCATCCCGTTCTGCCACGACGGCTGCCCGCTCGGCAACCGCATCCCGGACTGGAACGACCTGGTCCGTACCGGGAGCTGGGCGAGCGCGATCGAGTCGCTGCACGCCACCAACAACTTCCCGGAGTTCACCGGGCGGCTGTGTCCGGCGCCGTGCGAGGCGGCCTGCGTGCTCGGCATCGCCGGCGGCGAACCGGTCACCATCAAGCAGGTCGAGGTCGAGATCGTCAACCGGGCCTTCGACCTCGACCTGGTCGCCGCGCAGCCGGCCCCGGCGCCCACCGGCCGGTCGGTCGCCGTCGTCGGCTCCGGCCCGGCGGGTCTCGCCGCCGCGCAGCAGCTCGCCCGGTCCGGTCACCGGGTGACCGTGTACGAGCGCGACGACGAGATCGGCGGCCTGCTGCGGTACGGCATCCCCGACTTCAAGCTGGAGAAGGAGCACATCGACCGGCGGCTGGCCCAGCTGGCCGCCGAGGGGGTCGTCTTCCGCACCGGCGTGAACGTCGGCGTCGACGTCACCGCCGACGGGTTGCGGGCCGAGCACGACGCGGTGCTGCTCGCCTGCGGCGCCCTCGCCGGCCGGGACACCCCGGAGACGCCGGGGCGGGCGCTGCGCGGCGTACACCAGGCGATGGAGCACCTCGTCGCCGCCAACCGCGTCGTCGCCGGAAAGGACGCGACCGCGCCGATCGACGCCGCCGGCCGGCACGTCGTGATCATCGGCGGTGGCGACACCGCCGCCGACTGTCTCGGCGTCGCCCACCGGCAGGGCGCGAAGTCCGTCTACCAGCTCGACCAGTACCCGCTGCCGCCGGCGGCCCGCGACGAGGCCCGCGACCCGTGGCCGACCTGGCCGTGGATCCTGCGCGAGTACGCCGCCCACGAGGAGGGCGGCGAGCGGATCTTCGAGGTGGCGGTCCAGGAGTTCGTCGACGACGGCACCGGCGCGGTCCGCGCGGTCCGGATCGCCCAGGTCACCGTCGAGCGGCGGGACGGCCGCCGGGTCGTGACCGTGGTCCCCGGGTCGGAGCGGGAACTCCCCGCCGACCTGGTGCTGCTGGCGATCGGCTTCGAGGGCACCGAGCCGCAGCCGCTGCTGGAACAGTTCGGGGTGGCGCGCAACGCGCGTGGTGCCGTCGACACCGACGCGACGTGGCAGGCGGCCGACGGGGTCTTCGTCGCCGGTGACATGCACCGCGGCGCCTCCCTGATCGTCTGGGCGATCGCCGAGGGTCGGGCGGCCGCCGCCGCCATCCACGACCACCTGGGCGCCCCCACCCCCCCTGCCCGCCCCGGTGACCCCCACCACCAGAGCCCTGACCCCCAGCTAGATCCTCCGACCGACCGCCTCTCCCGCCCCGCCCGCCCCGCCCGTGATCCGCGTGATCAGGGACCGGGGCGGGCGTGTCGTCGGCGTGCCGCGGGTCAAAGTCCCTGATCACGCGGATCACGGCGGTCCGGCGGCGTGGGGGAGCGAGCGCGGGACCTTTGGCCGGTACGGTGCTTCGGTTAGTGTGCTCGTGACTACGCAGCCGTGATCATGGGTGGGGGTACGGGTGGGCAGGCTCGCGACCACGTACGAGCAGGCGGTCGCGGCCCACCGGAAGGCCCGGGAACACCTCGACCGGGCCCGGGCGGCGCTGGCCGCCCCCGGCCGGGCGGGCGACACCGCCGCCGCGGCCGACACCGTCGGCCGGCTCGCCCGGGTCGGCACCACGCTGGCCAACCCGACCCCGGGCGCCGCCGACCTCACCACCGCCCCGGTCCCGGTCCGGCTCGGCGAGGCGACCACCCCGGACGGCCCGTTCCCCGCCGTCGTCCCGCTCGCCGGCGGCCACCACCTCGCCATCGACACCGACGGCCGGGACCCCCGCGTCGGCGGGCTGCTGCGCGCCGTCACCCTGCGGCTGCTCGCCACCGCCGCCCCCGGCACCGTACGGGTGGCCGCGCTGGACACCGCCGCCCTCGGCGCGACGTTCCTGCCGCTGCGGCCACTGGTCGACGCTGGCGTGCTCGCCCCGCCCGCGACCACCGAGGCCGAGGTCGGCGACCTGCTCGACGCCGCCGAACGGCACGCCCGGGCCGCCCAGCACGACCACGGCGGCGACCCTTCGGCCACCGCGGCGCCCGGCGCCCGTGGCGAGTTGCTGCTGGTCGTCGCCGCCAACCTGCCGCCCGGCCGGGAACTGGCCCGGCTGGCGGCACTGACCCACGCCGGTCCGGCCGCCGCGGTCTGCGTACTGCTCGCCGGCTACCCGGCCGGCGACGCGCCGCCGCCGCTCGGCGCGACCACCCTGGTCCGGCTCGACGACTCCGCCGCCCGGGTCGGCGACCCGCCCGGCCAGCCGTTCAGCACCGACGGCTCCGGGCTGGCCGCGCCGGTCACCCTCGACGGCGACCCGCCCGCCGGCTCGGTACGCGCACTCGCCGAGCACCTGGCCGCCGCCACCCGGCAACACTCCACGACCGACTTCACCGACCTGCTGCCGCCCCGCCGCTGGACGGAGTCGTCGCTGACCGGGCTGCGTACCGTCGTCGGCCGGTCCGGCCGCCAGCCGGTGACCCTGGCCTTCGACGACGCCACCCCGCACTGGCTCGTCGGCGGCCGTACCGGCTCCGGCAAGACCGTCTTCCTGCTCGACGTCCTCTACGGGCTCGCCGCCCGCTACGGCCCGGACCAGCTCTCCCTCTACCTGCTCGACTTCAAGGAAGGCGTCAGCTTCACCGAGTTCGTACCCACCGACCGCGACCCGTCGTGGATCCCGCACGCCCGCGCCGTCGGGATCGAGTCCGACCGCGAGTACGGCGTCGCCGTGCTGCGCGAACTGCGCCGCGAACTCAACCGGCGGGCCGCGGCACTGAAACGCCACGGCGTCACCAAGCTCGCCGACCTGCCCCGCGACCGGTCGGCGCCGCGCGTCGTCGCCGTCGTCGACGAGTTCCACGTCCTCTTCGCCGGCAACGACGCGGTGGCCCGCGAAGCGGTCGCCCTGCTCGAGGAACTGGCCCGCAAGGGCCGCTCGTACGGCATCCACCTGGTGCTGGCCAGCCAGAGCATGTCCGGCATCGAAGCCCTCTACGGAAAGATCGACTCCATCTTCGGGCAGTTCCCGCTGCGGGTGGCGCTGCCCGGCGGCAACGGGGTGCTGCACCAGCTCAACGAGGCCGCCGGCACCCTGCCGGTTGGCTCCGCGGTCGTCAACGCCTCCGCCGGCCTGGCCGGCGCCAACACCGTCGTCCGCTTCCCCGACGCGCACGCCGGCACCGGTGCCGTCACCCGGCTGCGCCACGAACTCTGGGACGCCCGGCCGGCCGGATCACGACCGCCCGCCGTCTTCCGCGGCTACGACGCCGCCCACGTCGAGGACGACCCCACGTTCCGCGGCCTCCAGCCCGGCGGCCGCCGCCCGCTGGCGCTGGTCGGCCGTACCGTCGACGTCGACCTGACCGCGGCCTGCTTCGCGGTCGACACCAGCCCCGGCCGGCACCTCGGCGTCGTGGGCACGTCGGCGGTCGGCGCCGCGGTCCTGCACGCCGCGGCCGTCAGCGTCGCCCGCCAGCACGAGCCGGGTACGGCCCGGTTCCTGCTGGCCGCGCTGGTCGCCGCCGCCGACGAGGTCGCCGACCGCTGCGCCGACGAGCTGGCCGCCGCCGGGCACCCGGTGACCCGGATCGACGCGAACGGGCTGCGCGACGAGCTACGTACCCTGGCGGAGCCGGCCGGACCGGCGACCGGCCGCACGTTCGTCGTGGTGTTCGGCATGGACGGCGCCAGCGGCGTGCTCGGGCTGCGCGACGACACGTTCCGGTCCGGGCTCGACGACCTGCAGGCGGTGCTGCGCCGCGGTCCCGCCCACGGGGTGCACCTGTTCGGCTGGTGGCGGGGCCTGCGCCGGCTGTCCGAGGACATCGGCGGCGCGCAGAACCGTGACGACGTCGCCTGCCTGGTGGCGCTGAACGTGCCCGGCGGGGAACTCGGGCTCTATCTCGGCGTGCCCGACCTGTCGTACGCGCCGCGCCCCAACCGGGCCCTGCTGGTCGACCGGCACGACCAGCGGACCCGGCTGATCGTGCCGTTCGTACGGCCCGGACACGAGCTGGACGAGGAGCGGTAGGTGTCGACCTTCGAGGAGTACGCCGCACTGGCCCGTCACCTGTCGGAGCTGCGCCGGGCCGGGGAGCGCGACGCCGCCGCCGACACCGCCCGGCGGGCCGCGACCCGGGCCGCCGCCGACCAGCTCGGCCACCGGCTCGACGCACAGGAGCAGCGGCTGCGCCACCTCGGCCGGGCGGCCGGCCGGCCCGACCCGGTGCCGGCGGGGCCGGCCGGCGGTGCCGGGCCGGACGCCCCGGCGGGCGGTCACCCGCGGTATCCGGTCGCCGCGACCGGCTACCCGGCCGGTGCGGGACCGGACCCCACCGGACCGGGGCCGGCCGCCGCGCCGCGGTATCCGGCCGGCCGGCCGGAGCCGGCGAAGCCCGGGCAGCTGCCACCGCCGGCCGGCTACCCGGCGCTGCCGGCCGCGCCGGTACCGGGGCCCCGCCCGCCGCTGGGTGCCGACGGTGTCGTCGCCGGAGCCGACCCGGACGCGGAACTGGAGTCCGCCCGGCAGGCCGCCGACGTCGCCGACGCCGCCGCGCACACCGGCGAGCAGATCGCCCGGCGGCCGCCGCTGCTGCCGTCGTGGTCGCCGTTCGCCCGGGCCGCCGCCGTCTACGCGGGCTGTGCCCTGCTCAGCCTCGTGCCGATGTTCCTGCTGGAGATCGGTGCCGGGCTCGGCGCGGTCGGCACGTTCACCCTCTACGCCTGGACCTGCGCCGGGCTGCCGGTGCTGGCGTTCTTCGCCGGCTACCTCGTGCTCGGCCGCTGGGGCCGGCCACCCGGCGTCGACGAGACCCCGTCCCGGTACGTCCTCGTCGGCTTCGCCCTCTGTCTCGTCCTGCCCGTCCTCGCCTACTGCGGGTACGTCGTCGCACTGCGTACCGTCTTCGGCGGCTGACCACGACCCGGCCGGCGGACCCGCCGGACCGGCACCGGGGCGGGCCGGCTCGGGCGGTGACCACGTCGGTCCGGCCGCCGTGCCGGGCGGGCGGTCCGGTGTCGACCGGTCGGGCACCGGGGCGGAAACGCACCGTAGGGCGGTTTTCCCGGGGGGTGTGGTGGCCGACACCGCGGTGACGGCGAGGAGTAGGCTTTCCGGTGCGGTCACCGATGCCCGCCGGCACCGGACCGACGGCACCGCCGTACCGGCGGCCGCCGCCCCGACCAGTGCCGTGCCGACGGCGATGGTGTCCGAGGGCAGTGTGTCCCGGTGGCGCCGTCACCCGCCGACAGTTCCGCCGTCGACCCGGGTGCCGCTGGCCGACACCGGGTCGCGGGAGCGCCGGTGACGACGCCGGGCAGTGCCGATTCCGACCGGTGTGGCGACATCCGGTCACGTGTGCACCATCCGGTGTTGGATAGGTGTTCGGATATCCGACAAGGGCCGGTCGTGGGACCGGTCCGGGGGAGAGACTAGCCTGATGGGCGTGACACGCCGTGCAAAGATCGTCTGCACCCTTGGCCCTGCCACTTCGTCGCCGGAACGCATCCGCGGCCTGGTCGAAGCGGGCATGGACGTGGCCCGGCTCAACTTCAGCCATGGCAGCCACACCGACCACGAGCAGGTCTACCAGCTGGTACGCCAGGCCGCCCGCGCCGCCGGCCGGGCCGTAGCCGTCCTCGCCGACCTCCAGGGGCCCAAGATCCGCCTCGGCCGGTTCGCCGACGGGCCGCACGAATGGCGCACCGGCGACTCGGTCGTGATCACCAGCGACGACATCCTCGGCACCGCCGACCGGGTCTCGTGCACCTACCGCAAGCTTCCGCAGGAGGTCCGCGCCGGCGACCGGCTGCTCATCGACGACGGCAAGGTCGGCGTCGAGGTCACCTCCGTCGCCGGCAACGACATCCGCTGCCTGGTCGTCGAGGGCGGGCCGGTCTCCAACAACAAGGGCGTCTCGCTGCCCAACGTCGCCGTCAGCGTGCCGGCGCTGTCCGACAAGGACACCGAGGACCTGCGCTTCGCGCTCGGGCTGGGCGCCGACCTGATCGCCCTGTCGTTCGTCCGTTCGCCCGAGGACATCAAGCTCGTCCACGGCATCATGGACGAGGTCGGCGTCCGCCGGCCGGTGCTCGCCAAGGTCGAGAAGCCGGAGGCGGTCACCCACCTGGAGTCGATCGTCGACGCCTTCGACGGCGTCATGGTCGCCCGCGGCGACCTCGGCGTCGAACTCCCGCTCGACCAGGTTCCCCTGGTGCAGAAGCGGGCCGTGCAACTCTGCCGGGAGAACGCCAAGCCGGTCATCGTCGCCACCCAGATGCTCGACTCGATGATCGAAAACTCGCGGCCGACCCGCGCCGAGGCGTCCGACGTCGCGAACGCCGTACTCGACGGCGCCGACGCCGTGATGCTGTCCGGCGAGACCAGCGTCGGCAAGTACCCGGTCCTGACCGTCAGCACCATGGCCAAGATCGTCCACACCACCGAGTCCGGCTCGATCGGTGTCCCGCGCCTCCAGCACGACCCGCGCACCCACGGCGGCGCGCTCACCGTCGCCGCATCCCAGATCGCCCGCAACATCGGAGCCAAGGCGCTGGTCGCCTTCTCCCAGACCGGCGACACCGTACGCCGGCTCTCCCGGCTGCACTGCGAACTGCCGCTGCTCGCCTTCACCCCGGTCCCCGAGGTACGCGACCAGCTCGCCCTCTCCTGGGGCGTGGAGACGTTCCTCATGCCGTTCGTCCAGCACACCGACGACATGTTCCGCCAGGTCGACCAGGCCCTGCTCGGCCTCGGCCGGGCCAACCCCGGCGAATACGTCGTCATCGTCGCCGGCAGCCCGCCCGGCACCCCCGGCTCCACCAACACCCTGCGGGTGCACCAGCTCGGCTCACTCGTCGACGCGGCGGCGGCCCGGGCCCTCCAGTGACCCCCGGTGGTCCCGTCACCGGCGCCGCCGCCGTCGAGCAACTGCTCGAACTGTTCGACCTCAGGCGCCTCGGCGACACCACCTTCCTCGGGACGAGCCCGCCCGTAGGCCCGCTACGGGTCTACGGCGGGCAGGTCGCCGGCCAGGCCCTCGTCGCCGCCGGGCGCACCGTCGACCCCAGCCGCCACGTGCACTCCCTGCACGGCTACTTCGTCCGTCCCGGCGACCCCACCGAGCCGATCGAATACCAGGTCGAGAACATCCGCGACGGCCGGTCCTTCTCCGTACGCCGGTCCGTCGCCGTCCAGCACGGCAAGACGATCTTCTTCATGTCGGCGTCGTTCCAGCACCCCGAAGAGGGCCTCGACCACCAGACCCCGCTGCCGCCCGACGTACCCGGGCCCGACGAGGTCCCCACGATGACCGAACGGCTCGCCCGCTATCCCGAACGGCTCGGCATCTGGGGCCAGATCCCCCGCCCGATCGACGTCCGCTACGTCGGCGAACCCGGCTGGGTACGCCCCGGCGACCGGCCCGCCGAACCCAACCAGCGGGTCTGGATGCGGATCGACGCCAAGCTCCCCGACGACCCGCTCCTGCACGCCTGCGCGCTGACGTACGCCTCCGACCTGACCCTGCTCGACGCGGTCCTGTCGACCCACGGCGAGGTCTGGGGCCCGGGCGGTGTCGCCGGCGCCAGCCTCGACCACGCCCTGTGGTTCCACCGGCCGTTCCGCGCCGACGAATGGTTCCTCTACGACTGTGTCAGCCCATCGGCGTCCGGCGGCCGCGGCCTCGCCACCGGCCGCATGTTCGGCCCCGACGGCCGACACATCGCCAGCGCCGTACAGGAAGGGCTGGTCCGCCGTGAGCAGGGACGACCACCGCAAGTAGGGTGACGCCATGCGTCTCTCCGCCCGGGTCGACTATGCGCTGCGCGCGACCGCCGAACTCGCCGCCGCCGCCGACCCCGCCTCCGGGCGACCCGGAGCGCCGGTGACCGCCGACCAGATCGCCCGGGCACAGGAGATCCCGCCGAAATTCCTGGAGAGCATCCTGCTGCAGCTCCGCCGCGGCGGCATCGTGCACGCCCAGCGCGGTCCCGAAGGCGGCTACTGGCTGGCCCGGCCCGGCGCCGAGATCACCCTCGCCGACGTGATCCGGGTGATCGACGGGCCCCTCGCCCACGTACGCGGGCAGCGCCCCGAGGAACTCGGCTACCGGGGCGCGGCCAGCGCCCTCCAGGAGGTCTGGATCGCGCTGCGCGCCAGCGAACGGGAGATCCTGGAGACGGTCACCATCGTCGACGTGGCCACCGGCAAACTGCCCGAACGGATCCGCGACCTCGTCGCCGACCCGCGCGCCTGGACCTGACCGGCCCCGCGGCCGGCCGGTACGAGACGCCGCGGCCCCGCCCGGCCGGGCGGGGCCACCCGCCACTCAGCCGGCCAGCACCGCCGTCGCCTCCGCACTGATCAACCGCCACGCCTCCTCGACGTGCGACGCCCGCGTCTGCGGCGCACCCACCGCCAGCCGCAGCGCGTACGCACCCCGCACCCGGGTGTGCGTCAGATAGATCCGGCCACCCGCGTTCACCCGGGCCAGCAGCGCCGCGCTCGCCGCGTCACCATCCACCCCGTCCGCGTCCCTCAGCCGGAAACACACCAGCGAGAACGGATGCGGCGCCACCACCTCGAACCGGTCGTCGGCGCGTACCCGCCCGGCGAAGCCGGCCGCCATCTCGACCCCACCCCGGATGTGCTCCCGCAACCCCTCCGCCCCGTACCAGCGCAGCACGAACCACAGCTTCAGCGCCCGGAACCGCCGCCCCAACGGCACCTGCCAGTCCCGGTAGTCGAGCACCGCACCGGACTCCGAGGCCGCGTTGCGCAGGTATTCCGGCAACACCGTCAGCGCCTCGACCAGCTCCGCCCGGTCGGCCACCCAGAACGCGTCACAGTCGAAACCCGTCAACAACCACTTGTGCGGATCGAAACAGTACGAGTCCGCGTACTCCAACCCCGCGTGCGTCCACCGCAACTCCGGGCAGACCGCCGACGCCCCCGCGTACGCCGCGTCGACGTGCAGCCACACCCCGTACTCGCGGCAGATCGCCCCGATCGCCGGGATCGGGTCGACCGCCGTCGTCGACGTCGTACCGATCGTCGCCACCACCAGCGCCGGCCGGGCCCCCGCCGCGATGTCGGCCTCGAGCATCGACCGCAACGCCGCCGGATCCATCGCCAACGTACGGTCGTCGACCTCGACCGGCCGCACGTTGCCGTCCCCGATCCCGGCGATCCGGGCCGCCTTCTCGATCGACGAATGACCCTGCGTCGACGTGTAGACGGTGTAGCGGCCCTCCACGCCGTCGCCGCGCCACCGCCCCTTGCTCGCCCGGTGCAGCGCCGCCAGCGTCGCGACCAGCGTCGCCGACGACGCCGAATCCTGGATCACCCCGCCACCGGTCCCCGACGACCGGAACCGCGCCGGCAGATCCAGCAGATCCGCCAGCCAGTCCAGCATCACCGTCTCCACCTCGGTGCACGCCGGCCCGGTCGCCCACAACATCCCCTGCACCCCGAGCCCCGAACTCACCAGGTCGCCGAGCACACTCGGCCCGGAGACGTTGGCCGGGAAATAGCCGAAGAAGCCGGGATGCTGCCAGTGCGTCACCCCCGGCATGACCACCGCGTCCAGATCGGCCAGAATCCGGTCGAAGTCCTCACCGCGCTCCGGCGCGGCGGACGGCAACCGGCCGGCGACCGCGCCGGGCTGATCCAGGGACAGCACCGGGCGCCGCTCCAGCGACGCCCAGTAGTCGGCGATCCAGTCGATCACCGCATGCCCGTTACGCCGGAACTCCTCGGCGTCCATGTGAGTGGTCATGCCTGAAGTCGATCAAAATCCGGGTGCCCCGATCAAGGCCCGGGGCCGTCCGCGCCGGTGGAAGCGAACAAACCCCCACCGGCACGGCGCGGCACATACACACCGCGACGACACGTGGCCACCGATCCGGCCGGCCACCATACGGCCGGCACACCCGAACCGGTCACGACCACGCGCGTCGAACCACCACCGGATACGAGACTAGGCCGCGACCGGGACCAGCCGGTGTCACCCAGATGAAGATCATGTTTCGCTCCACCCCACCGGCCACCCCGGACTCACCCCTCCCGCCGCAACCCACCCACGACCTTCTCGGCGACCAACTCGAACGACCGCACCCGGTCCCCGATGTCGTACACCATCGTCGTCAACATCAACTCGTCGGCGGCCGTACGCGCCAACAGATCCGCCAACTGCCGCCGTACCGTCTCCGGCGAACCCACCGCCTGGCCCCGCTGCCGCTCCAACGCGAAGTCCCGCTCCAGATCCGAGTACGGATACGCCGCAGCCTCCTCCGGCGACACCAGCGGCTCCGGCCGCCCCGACCGCAACCGCAGGAACGACAACCCGCTCGGCCCCGCCAACCACTGCGCCCGCTCGTCGGAATCCGCGCAGATCGTGTTCACCGCCACCATCGCGTACGGCTTCTCCAACCACCGCGACGGCCGGAAACTGTCCCGGTACAACGCCAGCGCCGGCTCCGTGTTCGCCGCGCTGAAATGGTGCGCGAACGAGAACGGCAACCCCATCAACCCGGCCAGCCGCGCACTGAACCCGCTCGACCCCAGCAACCAGATCGCCGGCCTGTCACCACCACCCGGCGTCGCACTCGTGCCCCGCCGCCGCTCGCCGTCGAAATAGGCGATCAGGTCCTCCAACTCCTGCGGGAACGCCTCCGCCGACAACCCCTCCATCGTCCGCCGCAACGCCAGTGCCGTCACCTGGTCGGTCCCCGGCGCCCGCCCGATCCCGAGATCGACCCGCCCCGGATGCAACGCCTCCAGCGTGCCGAACTGCTCGGCCACCACCAGCGGCGGATGGTTCGGCAGCATCACCCCACCCGAACCCACCCGGATCGACGACGTCGCCGCCGCCAGATGCGCGATCAGCACCGCCGGCGCCGAACTCGCGATCGCCGGCATGTTGTGGTGCTCCGCCACCCAGAACCGGTGGTAACCGAGCGCCTCGGTACGCCGGGCCAGCTCGGTCGTGTGCCGTAGCGCCTCACCGGCGCCCGCCCCGGCCGCGACCGGGGCAACGTCAAGGACAGACAGGGGTACGTCGAGAGGTACGTCGTTCACACGCCTTGCCAACCCCTCCGGCACCCGGTTTCTTCCGGAACCGGCGCGGTGGATTCCCGCCGCGCCCGTCCCTGACCCCGCCGCGCCCGTCCCCGGCCCCGCCGCGCACGCTTCCGGCCCCGACGTGCCCGTCCCTGATCACCGTGATCAGGGACGGGCACGGGCGACACGCCGGCGACACGCGGGACCAGATCCCCGATCACGCGGACCGTCACGCCTTGGCGCTGTCCGCCATCGGCGGCTCGGCCGGGGCGCTGCCGTTGGCCGGCGTCCCGGCCGGCATGCCCTCCTTCGACAGCTCCGGGGCCGCCATCCGGGTGGTGGTGATCGTCGGCCGGGTCAGCAGCGGCCCCTTCGACTCCGCGCCCGGCACCGGTACGGCCGCCAGCCGCGCCTTCTCCGCCGAGAACTCCGGATCGCTGAGCTTGCCCCGGTCGTGCAGGTCGGCCAGCAGCCGCAACTGCTCGGCGCGGTTCTGCGCCGTGTACTGCGGGCCGTGGTCGGGCTGCCGCACCGGCCGCTCAGGTGCCGGGCCGGCGGCCGCCGCGGTCTCCCGGGCCGGCCGGAAGAGCAGGTAGAGCAGGGTGCCGACGAACGGCATCAGCACCACGGCGATCATCCAGCACGCCTTCGCCAGACCGGACACGTCCGTACGCCGGAAGATGTCGACGATCGCGAAGCCCCAGACCAGCAGCAGCGGTATGAAGATGATCAGTAGCCAGAACGCTTCCCAGAAGCCGATTCCCTCGGACATGGTTTCCCCCTTTGCGTCTACCGCGAAGCTAACGCTGGGCAGTCCGATAGGAGAGGATTATTCACAGATGTCAGGGACGTTGACCCCGGCGCGCCCGCGACACCAGTCAGGACTTCGGCCCGACATGCCGGTCGAGCGCGGCGACCGCGTCCCGGCGGGCCACCGACAGCGAGTCCGGCCGGTTCATCCGCCAGGCGATCCCGAGCAGGTCCAGTGCCCAGCGGCAGAGGCCCAGGATGTCGACCGACCGGTTCGTGAACAGGTATCGCGGATACGAGTACTCGCGACCCGCCCGGCGTACCCGGTTGTCGATCCGGCAGCCGTCGGAGTGGAAGAGGCCGCGCAGGAAGTCGCCCGGCCGGTCCGCGACGACCCGGCGCTGCCACTCGGCGAGCACGATCGGGCGCAGATGCTTCGGTCCGGGGCCGTGTTGGGGCAGCAGGCAGGGCCAGTGCTTCCCGTAGCTCTGGACCGCGACGTAACCCCTACCCTTCTTCGGTACCCGCTGGACCCGGTTGGCGAGTACGGCCAACATCGCCCGCTCGCACAGATCGATCAGTCTGGGGTACGTCTCCGTGCAGGCGATGCTCAGGACCGGAGCCCGCGCGGATGCGACCAGGTGCCCGTCGCCGAGATAGAGGCCCAGCGAATAGGAGTAGGAACCGAGGTCTGGCTGGGGGTTGTCGTCAGGCAGGCAGCGAAAGCAACGTAGGGCTGTGCCGCGGATGGCTCGATCGGGGCGGTCGACACACCAGTGCCAGACGGTGGAGTAGGGCAGCCCAAGCGCTCTTGCCGTGTCTGTCACGGTTCGGCCTGCCAGAAACGCTTGCCGGGCACGAGCGCGTAGTTCGGGTGGATGCACGCTGTTCACTATCGAACATGTGTGCGGTATTTTTGGTGCCGGGAGCGGGACTTGAACCCGCACGCCCTTTCGGGCAGATGCTTTTGAGGCATCCGAGTCTGCCGATTCCTCCATCCCGGCATCCGCCATCCCGGCGGGTGCGACTCACTGTACCCGACTACGCTGATGCGGCAGCATTGAGGCAGCGTTGGATTTGACGATCGTGGGGGTAGGGCTTCGTGGCCGAGACGCAGGCGGGTGCCGAGCGCAGGCGGGTGCTGATCGCCGAGGACGAGGCGCTGATCCGGCTCGACCTGGCCGAGATGCTCGTCGAGGAGGGCTACGACGTGGTCGGCGAGGCCGGCGACGGCGAGGCGGCCGTGCGCATGGCCGAGGAACTCAAGCCCGACCTCGTCATCCTCGACATCAAGATGCCGATCATGGACGGGCTGGCCGCCGCGGAGCGGATCGCCGGCGGGCGGATCGCCCCGGTGATCATCCTGACCGCGTTCAGCCAGCGTGACCTGGTGGAGCGGGCGCGGGCGGCCGGTGCGATGGCCTACCTGGTGAAGCCGTTCCAGAAGAGCGACCTGGTGCCGGCGATCGAGGTGGCGCTGTCGCGTTACTCCGAGATCGCGGCGCTGGAGTCGGAGGTCGCCGGCCTCACCGACCGGCTGGAGACCCGCAAGGTCGTGGAGCGGGCCAAGGGCGCGTTGATGACCACGTACGGGATGACCGAGCCGCAGTCGTTCAAGTGGATCCAGCGCACCGCGATGGATCACCGGATGACGATGCGCGAGGTGGCCGAGCGGATTCTCGCCGAGGGCACCGGGCAGACACCGGCGGCCGGGGCCGGCGAGACGACCGGCGCGAGCTGATCCGGATGGGCCGCCGGCCGGCTCCACGGGGGAGTCGCCGGCGGTTGGTGGCGGCCCTGCTCGCCGGGGTGCTGCTCTGCACCGGCGCGTGTGCCGGCTCGTCGGACGACGACGGGCCAATGCCGGTCCGCTGGCAGCGCGGGACGCTTCCGGTGCCGGACGGGACGCCCGGCCGGGTCGTCGTACGGGACGTGACCGTCTGCGGTGACCGCTGGTACGTCGTCGGCGCGGTGGAGGCGGCGGACGGTGAGACCCGGCCGGCGGCCTGGGTCAGTGCCGACACGGGCACGTGGTCGCCGGTCGGGGTGGCCGCCGAGAGCTTCTACGGCCAGCGGGCGGTGCTGTATTCGGTCGGGTGCCGCGACGGTGTGGTCGCGGTGGTGGGGGCGCGCAGCGGCGGGATGCACGGCAACCCGCGGGTGGTCACCTGGCGGCAGGTTCCGGACGGTTCGCTGGTCGAGGTGCCGGCGCCGTTCGAGTTGTACGGCGGTGCCGAGGCCCGCAATGTCGGCCGGGTCGCCGGTGGTGCCGGTGGTTGGCTGATCGCCGGCAACCGGGTGTCGGGCGCGGCGGTGTGGAGTTCGCCCGACGCGGCCGGGTTCGAGTTGCGGGCCGGGTTGCCCGGGTTGGCGTCGGACGACCGGGGGGTCACCTGGGCGTACGACGTGGCGGCCGGGCCGGCGGGCTGGGTGCTGGCCGGGGCGGTGACGGCGGGGGCGGACGCGGCGGTGGTGTGGGTTTCGCCGGACGCGATGGCGTGGACCCGGGTCGGGTTGCCGGGCGACGGGGCGCGGGAGCGTCCGCAGCGGGTGGTGGTGACGGCGGCCGGGCCGGTGGTGGTCGGGGTGCGTGGGGCGTCGTTCGGGGCGTGGCGGGCGGAGGACGACCGCTGGGGGCGGTGGCGGGCGGTGGGCCGGTTCGGCGCCGGTGGGGCGGGCGGGGCGGTGCAGGCGGTGGCGCCGCTGGCGGCGGGGCTGCTGGTGGTGACGTGGGACGGCGGCCGGCACGGGTTGTGGGTGTCGCCGGACGCGGGGGATTCGTGGCGGGCGTTGTCGGGGCCGGACGATCTGCCGGCCGGCGGTGACCGGTCGGCCGGGGTCGCGGCGTCCGGTGGGCGGGTGGTGCTGGTTGTCGACGACGGCCGGGAGGGGCGGCTGTGGGTGGCGCCGGCGGTGTGACGGCGGGACGGCTGTCGGCCCTGCGTATGGGCGTCATACGCCCTGGAAGTCCGGGTGCGTATTACACGCGTAACATCGATCTGAGCACTGCACGTAACGGTTAGGTCAACGCCACTCGCTAGACCTTACGGGCCGCCCGTGTAGTGGGATAACGTCCCGCCCCAGACCGGGTTAACGGTCGGGCTCCCTCCATGCCGCAAGAGCCAATCGACGGCGGGTGGATCGAGCCGTCGGGATGGAGAAGGGGTTCGGGCCTTGAGGCAGAAGCTCGCGCGGGTGGTCGGTGGCGTGGCCATGATGGCTCTCGTCGCTGGTGCCGCAGCTTGTAGCAGCGGCGATGGCGGCACGGAGGCCGGCGGCGACGCCTGCGGCAACAAGATCGCATTCTTCGGTGCGCTGACCGGCAGTTCGGCGGCGCTCGGCATCAACGAGAACAACGGCGTGAAGCTCGCTGTTGACCAGTACAACAAGGCCAACCCGGACTGCACCGTCGAGCTGGTCCCGCTGGACTCGCAGGGCAGCCCCGACCAGGCGCCGGCGCTGGCGCAGCGCGCCATCGACGACGAGAAGATCCTCGGCATCGTCGGCCCGGCCTACTCGGGTGAGTCGGAGGCCGCTGGTCCGCTCTTCTCCGAGGCCGGTCTGGTCACCATCACCCCGTCCGCGACCCGGCCGAGCCTGGCCGAGCAGGGCTGGAAGACCTTCTTCCGCGCGGTCGGCAACGACCTGAGCCAGGGTCCCGCCGCCGGTAACTACATCAAGAACGTGCTGAAGTCCGACAAGGTCTACGTCATCGACGACCAGTCGGCCTACGGCGCGGGTCTGGCCGACGAGGTCAAGAAGGTCCTCGGCACCGCGATCGTCGGCGAGGACAAGGTCCAGGGCGAGGGCAAGCAGGTCGACTTCTCGGCGGTCATCGCCAAGGTCCGCTCCTCGGGCGCGACGGCCGTGTTCTACGGCGGCTACTACCAGGAGGCCGGCCTGATCCGTAAGCAGCTCACCGCTGCCGGGATCACCGCCACCCTGGTCGCCGGTGACGGCGTCAACGACCCGGCCTACATCACCTCCGCCGGCCAGGCTGCGGCTGAGGGCACGATCCTGACCTGCCCGTGCGCGCCGGCTGCCGAGGCCCGTGGCACCTTCGTCAACGACTTCAAGGCGCTGAACGGCACCGACCCGGGCACCTACAGCGACACGGCGTACGACGCGGCGAACATCCTGCTCGCCGGTATCAAGGACGGTAAGACCACCCGCCCGGGGCTGCTGGAGTTCGTCGGCGGCTACAGCGGTGAGGGTGTCGCGGCGTCCTACAAGTTCACCGAGACCGGTGAGCTGGACCCGGCCCAGGTCAAGGTCTGGGCGTTCAAGGTTGTCAACGGTGCGGTCGTGCCGGACCAGGAGATCCCCAAGTCCTGATGGTCTCCGCGTCTGCGGTGGCTCAGCAGTGATCGCGGGTGCGGCCGGGAGCTTGCGCGCTCCCGGCCGCACCCGACTTTCGTTTCAAGCCTGATGGAGCACCCCCCTTGAACTTCGACGGGTTGTTCTCCAACTTCGGAGAACTGACGACTACCGGCTTGACACAGGGTGCGATCTATGCCCTGGTCGCGCTGGGATACACGCTGGTGTACGGCGTGCTCAGACTTATCAACTTCGCGCACTCCGAGGTCTTCATCGCCGGCGCCTTCGCCGCGCTGTGGACCTGGAGTGCGTTCGGACTCGACCAGAACTCGGTGATCAGCGGGTTCGGGACGATCTTGCTTTACCTGCTGGTCGCGATGGTGGTGGCGGCGCTGGCGTCGGCGGCGACCGCGACGCTGGTGGAGCGGGTGGCCTACCGGCCGCTGCGGAAGCGCAACGCCCCGCCGCTGGCCTTCCTGATCACCGCGATCGGCGCGTCGATCGTGATCGCCGAGGCGTTCGGTGTCTATACCCGGCGGCTGCCGCAGGGGGTGCCGACGATCGTCTCGAACACGCCGGTGATCACCATCGGCGGCGTCGGGATCACCCCGGTGCAGTTGCTGACCGTCGGCGCGGCACTGGTGATGATGGTGCTGCTGGACACGTTCATCAACCGCAGCCGGCTCGGCCGGGGTATCCGCGCGGTCGCGCAGGACCCGAACACGGCGGCGCTGATGGGTGTCAACAAGGACCGGGTCATCATGCTGGTGTTCATCGCCGGTGGCGCGATGGCCGGTGTGGCGGGTCTGCTCTACAACATCCGGATCGGGGTGCTCACCTACAGCGTGGGCTTCCTGCTGGGCTTGAAGGCGTTCACCGCGGCGGTGCTCGGCGGTATCGGCAACCTGCGCGGCGCGCTGGTCGGCGGTCTGCTGCTCGGCCTCGTGGAGAACTACGCGGCCGAACTGTTCGGCTCGCAATGGAAAGACTTCGTGGCCTTCGCCGCGCTGGTCGTGCTGCTGATGTTCCGGCCGACCGGTCTGCTCGGGGAGTCACTGGGGAGGGCACGCGCATGACAACGTTCGTGAACAAGGTGCGCGACGGCAAGGCTGCGATGGCCGAGCGCTGGCACAACGCGCCGAAGTGGGTGCGGTGGGCGGCGATCGGCGCGATCATCGTCTTCTTCTACGCCCTGCCGAACAAGGAGTTCTACCAGTACCTCGGGCCGATCCCGACCACCGAGTCCAACTTCGGGCAGGTGCTGTTCACGGTCTCGATCTACGTGCTGCTCGCGGTCGGGCTCAACATCGTGGTCGGGTTCACCGGCCTGCTCGACCTGGGCTACTTCGGCTTCTACGCCGTCGGTGCGTACACGGTGGCGGTGCTGACCTCGCCGGGCAGCGACCTGAAGACGTTGTGGCCGTGGCTGGCGGCGCTGCCGCTCGCGATCGGTGTCACGATGATCTCCGGGGTGCTGCTGGGTACGCCGACGTTGCGGTTGCGCGGTGACTACCTGGCGATCGTGACGCTCGGCTTCGCCGAGATGATCCGGATCGCGGCGACCAGTTCGGAGTTCCTCAAGGGGCAGCGGGGCATGAACCAGGTTCCGCACCCGCCGGGCAGCTACCCGGACGGTAAGCCGATCTTCGGTGTGCTGGACCCGCGGCCGTACTACTGGCTGGTGCTCACGCTGATCATCCTGGTGGTCCTCGGGGTGCGGAACCTGACCCGTAGCCGGGTCGGCCGGGCCTGGGTGTCGATCCGGGAGGACGAGGACGCGGCGCAGCTCATGGGTGTGCCGACCTTCAAGTTCAAGCTGTGGGCGTTCGCCGTGGGTGCGGCGATCGGCGGTCTGGCCGGTGCGCTGTTCGCCGGTAAACAGAACTTCATCAACTCGCAGAGCTTCGAGCTGCTCAACTCGATCATCATCCTGGCGGCGGTGATCCTCGGCGGCTCCGGCAACATCGTCGGGGCGATCGTCGGCGGTGGCCTGGTGGCCTACCTGATCGAGCGGTTCCGGGGTATCGAGATCCTGGGTGTGCAGCTCTACGAGTACCGGTTCCTGGCGTTCGGCCTGGTCCTCGTGGTGATGATGATCTTCCGGCCGCAGGGCCTGATTCCGAACCGACGAAGAGCGGCCGAGTTCAAGGACCGCCGCAAGGAGGTGATCGTCGGTGGCTGAGCTGGCCAAGGAGGAGGCCGCGGCGGCTCCGGTCAGCCGTGAGCCGCTGCTGGAGGTCGACAACGTCACGCTGCGCTTCGGTGGCGTGGTCGCGCTCAACAACGTGGACTTCACCCTCTACAAGGGGGAGATCCTCGGGCTGATCGGACCGAACGGTGCCGGCAAGACCACCTGCTTCAACGCGATGACCGGCATCTACCGCCCGACCGAGGGCGAGATCCGGTTCCGCGGTGAGAAGGTGACCGGCAAGAAGCGGCACATGATCACCAAGATGGGCATGGCCCGTACGTTCCAGAACATCCGGCTCTTCCCGGAGATGACGGCGCTGGAGAACGTGCAGGTCGGCGCGGACGCGCACCACAAGACCAGCGTGATCTCGGCGCTGTTGCGGCTGCCCCGGCACTGGAAAGAGGAGCGCGAGGGCCGGGAGAAGGCCGCCGAGCTGCTCAAGTTCGTCGGCATCGAGGGTCGTACGCACGAGATGGCCCGCAACCTGTCGTACGGCGAGCAGCGGCGGCTGGAGATCGCCCGGGCGCTGGCGACCGATCCGGTGCTGCTGTGCCTGGACGAGCCGGCGGCCGGCTTCAACCCGGCCGAGAAGGAGGAGTTGCTCCACCTGATCCGGCAGATCCGCGACCGGGGCATCACCGTGCTGCTGATCGAGCACGACATGCGGCTGGTCATGGGGGTCACCGACCGCATCGTGGTGCTGGAGTTCGGAAAGAAGATCGCCGAAGGGCTGCCCGCCGAGGTGCGGGAGAACCCGAAGGTGATCGCCGCATACCTTGGAGTGCCGGACGATGCTGCTTGAGATCGATGATGTCAGCCTGCTCTACGGGCGGATCCAGGCGTTGCACGGCATCAGCCTCACCGTCGACGAGGGCGAGATCGTCGCCCTGATCGGCGCGAACGGTGCCGGCAAGTCGACGACGATGCGGGCGATCTCCGGCATCCGGCCGGTGGCGTCGGGCTCCATCAAGTTCGCCGGTGAGGACATCACCAAGCTGCGGGCCGACCTGCGCGTGCAGCGGGGCCTGTGCCAGGCGCCGGAGGGCCGGGGGATCTTCCCCGGCATGTCGGTGCTGGAAAACCTGGACATGGGCGCCTACACCCGCAAGGACAAGGCCGGCATCGCCGCCGACCTCGACCGGGTGCTGAACCTGTTCCCGCGGCTGGCCGAGCGGCGCAAGCAGTCCGGCGGCACGCTGTCCGGCGGTGAGCAGCAGATGCTGGCGGTGGGCCGGGCGCTGATGAGCCGGCCGAAGCTGCTGCTCCTCGACGAGCCGTCGATGGGTCTGGCGCCGATGCTGATCCAGCAGATCTTCACGATCATCACGGAGATCAACGAGCAGGGCACCACGATCCTGCTGGTGGAGCAGAACGCCCAGCAGGCGCTGTCCCGGGCGCATCGGGCGTACGTCCTGGAGACCGGGCGGATCGTCAAGAGCGGGACCGGCCAGGAACTGCTGCACGACCCGGCGGTCAAGGAGGCGTACCTCGGTGTTGCCTGACCGGCCGCCGAGTTCGCACACATGGGGAGGAACGGGAAACATGAGGATCGGTAACGCGCGGCGGGCGGTGCTCGCCTCGGCGGGCGCGTTGGCGTTGGCGCTGTCGATGGCCGCCTGCGGCGAGCAGGAGAACGAGGGCGGTGCATCGGGCACGAGCCCGGCCCCGTCGACCTCGGTCGACCAGGCGCTGGCCGACCGGGTGCCGGAGGCCATCAAGGCCGACGGCGTGATCAAGGTCGGTACCGACTCGCAGTACCCGCCGGCGGAGTACCTCGACACCGACGGCACGACGGTGATCGGCTTCGACGTCGACCTGTTCAACGCGGTCGCCGCGAAGCTGGGCCTGAAGGCCGAGTACGTGTCGGCGCCGTTCGACGCGCTGCTGCCGGGTGTGACGTCGGGCCAGTACGAGGTCGGCGTGTCGTCGTTCACGATCAACCCCGAACGGTTGCAGACGGTGACGATGGTCAGCTACTTCGAGGCCGGCACCCAGTGGGCCACGAAGGCGGGTAACCCGACCGGGGTCAACCCCGACGACGCCTGCGGCAAGAAGATCGCGGTGCAGACCGGCACGGTGCAGTTCGACGACATCACCGCCCGGTCGGAGAAGTGCGTCACCGACGGCAAGCCGGCGATCACGATCGACCAGTACCAGGCGCAGACCGACGCGACCGCCGCCGTGGTCAGCGGCAAGAACGACGCAACCCTGGCCGACTCGCCGGTCGGGGCGTACGCGGTGAAGCAGACCAACGGCCAGCTGGAGCTGCTCGGCGACATCTACGAGTCGGCGCCGTACGGCTACGCGGTCACCAAGGACCAGCAGGCGTTCGCCGAGGTGCTGCGGGACGCCCTGAAGGCCCTGATCGCCGACGGGTCGTACGAGGCGGCGCTGGCGAACTGGGGTGTCGAGGCCGGCGGCATCGACAACCCCGAGGTCAACGCGTAGCGATGTCGCTCGACAAGATGGAAACCGTACGGGCACGGCCTGAACCGATCAAGGCCGTGCCCGTACGGCATCCGGGGCGCTGGGTCGCGGTGGTCGTCATCGGCGTGCTGACGTCGATGTTCGTGCACCTGCTGGTGACCAACGAGGCGTTCCAGTGGTCGTTCATGGTCGACAACATGTTCCGGCCGCCGGTGATCGCCGGCCTGCGCGGCACGATCGCGCTGACCGTGCTGGCGATGCTGATCGGTGTCGTGCTCGGCACCGTCGTCGCGATCATGCGGCTGTCGGAGAATCCGATCCTGCGCGGCGTGGCGTGGGTCTACACCTGGTTCTTCCGGGCGGTGCCCCGGCTGGTGCTGGCGATCCTCTTCGGCAACCTGGGCATCCTGTGGTCGCGGCTGGAGTTCGGCCTGCCGTTCGACCGGCAGATCGGCGCGCTGTTCGGGGTGGAGAACTTCGAGGCCCGGCTGTTCGGGTTCAGCGCGGTCGACATCCTGAGCGGGTTCGTGGCCGGCATGCTGGCGCTCGGTCTGTCCGAGGCGGCGTACATGGCCGAGATCGTCCGGGCCGGTATCCAGTCGGTCGACCCGGGCCAGACCGAGGCGGCCGAGGCGCTGGGGATGTCCCGGTCGCAGATCCTGCGCCGGATCGTGCTGCCGCAGGCCATGCGGGTGATCATCCCGCCGACCGGCAACGAGACGATCGGCATGCTCAAGGACACCTCGCTGGTGGCGTTCGTGCCGGTGTCGGCCGAGCTGTTCTTCCAGCTCAAGGCGGTCGGCACGCGTACCTTCCAGGTCTTCCCGATGTACGTCGCGGCGTGCCTGTGGTACCTGCTGCTGACCAGCGTCCTGCTGGTCGGCCAGTACTACCTGGAGCGGCACTTCTCCCGCGGCTACGGGCGCGAGGAGAGGGCCCGGATGCGGCTGCGCAACATCGGCGCCGAGAACACCGGCCGGACGACGGGGGCATCGTGACCGAGCTGAGTGGGACCGGGCGGAGCGGTGTGGCCGAGGTGGTGAAGGAAAGCGCGGAGCCCGGGGTGATGGTCCGGGCCGAGCAGGTGCACAAGTCGTTCGGCAGCCTGGAGGTGCTGCGCGGCATCGACCTGACCGTGCGCACCGGCGAGGTGAGCTGTGTACTCGGCCCGTCCGGGTCCGGCAAGTCGACGTTCCTGCGCTGCGTCAACCACCTGGAGAAGATCAACGCCGGCCGGATCTGGGTCGACGGCGAGTTGATCGGCTACCGGGAGCGCGGCGGGAAGCTGCACGAGCTGCGGTCCCGCGAGGTGGCCGCCCAGCGGCGCGACATCGGCATGGTGTTCCAGCGGTTCAACCTCTTCCCGCACATGACGGTGCTGGCCAACGTCATGGAGGCGCCGCTGCGGGTGCGCGGGGAGTCGAAGGCCGAGGTCCGGGAGCGGGCCGAGGCGCTGCTGGCCCGGGTCGGTCTCGCCGACAAGTCCGGCAGCTATCCGGGGCAGCTCTCCGGCGGCCAGCAGCAGCGGGTGGCGATCGCCCGGGCGCTGGCGATGCGGCCGAAGCTGATGCTCTTCGACGAGCCGACCAGCGCCCTCGACCCGGAACTCGTCGGCGAGGTACTGGATGTGATGAAGGACCTGGCCCGCGAGGGGATGACGATGATCGTGGTCACCCACGAGATCGGCTTCGCCCGGGAGGTCGGCGACTCGCTGGTCTTCATGGACGGCGGCGTGGTCGTCGAGTCGGGCGTACCGCGCGAGGTGATCTCGAATCCCCGGCACGAGCGTACGAAGGCGTTCCTGGCCAAGGTGCTGTGAACCGGGCCGCCCGGCCCGCCGTACCGTGGCGGGCCGGGCGGGGCCGGCGCCGTCGGCCGGCCGGCGGCGCGACCGGCCGGGTCGCGGGCGGTTTTCGTCGGGGCCCCGGACTAGAGTGGGCCGACGTGACCGACAACCAGCCCCGACTGCTGTTGCTCGACGGCCACTCGCTGGCCTACCGGGCGTTCTTCGCCCTGCCGGTGGAGAACTTCTCCACCACGACCGGGCAGCCCACCAACGCGGTCTACGGCTTCACCTCGATGCTGATCAACCTGCTGCGCGACGAGAAGCCGACCCACATCGTGGTGGCGTTCGACGTGTCCCGGCGGTCGTTCCGCACCGAGAAATACGCCGAGTACAAGGCGGGCCGCTCGGAGACCCCGGCCGACTTCGCCGGACAGGTGAGCCTGGTCCGCGAGGTTCTCGACGCGCTGCGTATCCCGGTGGTGGAGAAACCCGGCTACGAGGCCGACGACGTGCTCGCGACGCTGGCCTGCCAGGGCCGCGACGCCGGCATGCGGGTGCTGATCAGCACCGGTGACCGCGACGCGTTCCAGCTCGTCGGCGACCAGGTCACCGTGCTCTACCCGCGCAAGGGCGTCTCCGACCTGGCCAGGATGGACCCCGCCGCGGTCACCGCGAAATACGGCGTGGGACCGGACCGCTACCGCGACCTGGCCGCCCTGGTCGGCGAGTCCAGCGACAACCTGCCCGGCATCCCGGGCGTCGGCCCGAAGACCGCCGCGAAGTGGATCAACCAGTACGGCGGGGTCGACGGCGTCGTCGCCCGGGCCGACGAGATCAAGGGCAAGGCCGGCGAGAGCCTGCGCGAGCGGCTCGCCGACGTGATCCGCAACTACGACATCAACTGCCTGGTCTCCGACCTGGAGCTGCCGCTGCGCCCCGAGGACGCGCGCTGGGCGGGCTGGGACCGCGAGGCGGTCCACCAGGTGTTCGACACCCTCCAGTTCCGGGTCCTGCGCGACCGGCTCTACCAGTACCTGGAGGCGGTCGAGCCGGAGGCCGAGGCCGGCTTCGACCTGGCCGGCGAGAAGCTGGCGCCGGGGGCGGTCGGCGCCTGGCTGGTCGACCACGTCGTGGTCGGCGAGCCGACCGGGGTGGCGGTCACCGGCACGTTCGGCCGGGGCACCGGCGCGCTGACCGGGGTGGCGCTGGCCACCGCGGACGGGCCGGCGGCCTGGTTCGACCCGGCGACCCTCGACGCGCAGGACGAGGCCGCCGTGGCGACGTGGCTGGCCGACCCGGAGCGGCCCAAGGTGATCCACGACAGCAAGCCCGCGCTGCTGGCGTTCGCCGCGCACGGCTGGCGGTTGCGGGGCGTCGGGCGCGACACCGCGCTGGCCGCCTACCTGGCCCGCCCCGACCAGCGGTCCTACGACCTCACCGACCTGGCACTGCGCTACCTGCACCGCGAGCTGCGGATCGACACCCCGCAGAACGGGCAGCTCACGCTCGACGGGCTGGGCAACGACAGCGAAATCGAACAGAACCTGATGCTGCGGGCCCGGGCCACCCTCGACCTGGCCGAGGCGATCGACGAGGAACTCGACCGGGACGGCGAGGCGTCGGCCCGGCTGATGGCCGAGGTCGAACTGCCCCTGGTCGAGGTGCTGGCCGCGATGGAGCGGGCCGGGATCGCCGCCGACACCGACTACCTGTCGAACCTCGAGGCGCACTTCGCGGCCGAGGTGAAGGCCGCCGCCCAGGGGGCCTACGCGGCGGTCGGGCGGGAGTTCAACCTCGGCTCGCCCAAGCAGCTGCAGGAGATCCTCTTCACCGAGCTGGGCCTGCCCAAGACCAAGCGGATCAAGACCGGCTACACCACCGACGCCGACGCGCTGCAGTGGCTCTACGCGCAGAACCCGCACCCGGTGCTGGAACACCTGCTGCGGCACCGCGACGTGGCCAAGCTGAAGTCGACCGTCGACGGCCTGCTCAAGTCGGTCTCCGACGACGGCCGGATCCACACCACGTTCCACCAGACGGTCGCCGCGACCGGCCGGCTGTCGTCGACCGACCCCAACCTCCAGAACATCCCGATCCGCACGGAGGAGGGCCGGCGGATCCGGCGGGCGTTCGTGGTGGGGGAGGGCGCCGAGTCGCTGCTCACCGCCGACTACAGCCAGATCGAGATGCGGATCATGGCGCACCTGTCGAAGGACGAGGCGCTGATCGAGGCGTTCAACTCCGGCGCCGACTTCCACGCCGCCACGGCCTCGTCGGTGTTCGGCGTACCGCTGGCCGAGGTCCTTCCCGACCAGCGGCGCAAGATCAAGGCGATGAACTACGGCCTCGCGTACGGCCTCAGCGCCTTCGGCCTCTCCCAGCAACTCGGCATCTCGACCGAGGAGGCGCGCGGGCTGATGGAGGAATACTTCTCCCGGTTCGGCGGCGTGCGCGACTACCTCCAGTCGGTGGTGAAGCGGGCGGTGCAGGAGGGCTACACCGAGACGATCCTCGGCCGCCGGCGCTACCTTCCCGACCTCGTCAGCGACAACCGGCAGCGCCGCGAGATGGCCGAACGGATGGCGCTCAACGCCCCCATCCAGGGCTCGGCCGCCGACATCATCAAGGTCGCCATGCTCCGGGTCGACGCGGCGCTGCGCGACACCGACCTGCGGTCGCGGATGCTGCTGCAGGTCCACGACGAGCTGGTCTTCGAGGTCGCCACCGGCGAACGCGAGCGGCTGGAGACCCTGGTCCGGGCCGAGATGGGGGCCGCCTACCCGCTGTCGGTGCCGCTGGAGGTGTCGGTCGGGTTCGGCACCGACTGGAACAGCGCCGACCACTGACCGTCCGGGCCGGCCGCGCGACGCGCGGCCGGCGTACGGGCTCACCGCAGCGGGTCGTGCCCCCAGTTCATCAGCGAGTGTCGCCAACGGGTGTCGGTGACGTCGCCGTCCGGGCGCTGCGCGAGGTGGCGGTGCACGTAGCCGACCACCTTGCGCATGTGGCTGCGGTCGGCGCCGGTCAGGTCGGGCTTCTTCGTACGCAGCAGGGCGACGATCCGCCGGCCCGATTCGTGCCCGGTCGTCTCGGCCGCGCCGCCCTTGTGCTGCCCGGCCTCCTTCGACGCGTCGGTGCCGAGCCAGTCCTCCAGTTCGCGTGGCGTCATGTTGACCGCTTTCCGGAAGTCGCGGTCGGTTTCCTCGTCGGTGTGCGGCATCCCCCGGCCCTCCCGCCCGGCGCCCCGGCTAGCGCTTCTCCCGGCCGAGTGCCTCCGGCCGGTGTACGGCGTCGCGGCCGGACTTGTCGCTGCGTACCCGGAACTGGGGATGCTCCGGCGAGGCGTCGACGGTACGGCCGGCCGTCTCGGTCCGCTCGTCGATCTCCTCCTCCACGGTGCCGGGCACCGTCACACCGTGGCTGCGCCACGTCACCCGGTCGCCGACCTGGGGCTTTCCCCGTCGTTCCGCCATACCGGCCGGGTACCCGGGGCGGGCTCGTGGAAACGCGGCGGAGCCGGCCACCGGGCCGTCCTCCGCCGCGCGCCGTCCGAGGATCAGCTCTGGTTGCCCGGCACGTTCTTCCAGTCCCGCGGCCGGCTGCCCCGGGGCGCCGGGTCGTGCTGAGCGCCGCTCGACCGGGCCTTCTGCGGCGGTCCGCCGCCGTACCGACCGGGCCGGGCCTGCATGGCGTGCATCAACTCGTCCCGGTCCATCCGGTCGGCGTCGGTGACTCCGGCGTGCCGGGCCTGTTCGGCGAGTTCGGCGGTGCTCATCTGCTGGTTGCGGGCCAACGGTCTCACCTCCGTGTCCGTGCTGCCTGCCCCCTGCGCATACCCGGCCCGGGCCGCGGTGAACGGTCCGCCCGGACGGGCCGCCCCGAAGGGCGGCCGGGACACGGTGGCCGGTGTCAGGCCGTGGGCACGGTGGCCGGTGTCAGGCCGTGCCGGTGGCCGCCGGCTTGTCGCTGACGAAGATGGCGGTGCCGGGGAAGAGCCGGCCGCGCAGCGGGCTCCACTGCCCCCACACGCCCTCGTGCCCGGCCGGCCACTCCGGTTCCACCACGTCGCGTACGACGAAACCCGCCGCGACCAGCTCACGGATCCGGTCGCCGAGGGTGCGGTGCTGTTCGACGTACGTCGGGATGCCGGATTCGTCCTGTTCGACGTACGGGCGGCGGTCGAAGTACGAGTGCACCGCCCGCAGCCCGCCCTCCCCCGGATCGTCGAGGAAGATCCACCGCATCGGGTGGGTGACGGAGAAGGCCCACCGGCCGCCGGGACGCAGCACCCGGTGGACCTCGCGCATGACCGCCCCGGAGTCGGTGACGAACGGGACGGCGCCGAAGGCGGTGCAGACGACGTCGAACGAGCCGTCGCGGAACGGCAGCGCCATCGCGTCGGACTGGACCAGCGGCACGCGTACCCCGGATCTGTCGGCGCCGGCGGCGGCGTGCCGCAGCATGCCGGCGGACAGGTCGGTGGCGACCACCTCGGCGCCCTGGCCGACCAGCCAGCGGGCCACGGCGGCGGCGCCGCAGCCGAGTTCGAGGACACGCCGGCCGCGTACGTCGCCGAGCAGGCGGGCGTCGGACTCGCGCAGCCCCTCCGGGCACCACACGAAGTCGACGTCGCCGAGAAACGGGCCGTGCTCGGCCTGGTAGTCGTCGGCGTCCTGGTCCCACCAGCCCCGGCTGGCCCGCCGGCTCTCCGCGTCGGTCACCGTTCGCCGGGTGACCCTGGATCCCTCGTCCGTCACATCGCAGACCCTAGGGGGCGCGGCGGCGGGGACGGCGCGCGCCGGGCGGGGTGTTTCCCGCCTTTGCCGGAAGGTGAGATGATTGTGTGTTCGCGTCCCAGGATGCGGTCGGACGTCCGTCTAGATCGGCCGGGTAATCGGCCGGGTGGCAATCCGGTGCGAAAAAGAGGGACCCGACTCGTGCCGGGAGGGCTTGCATGCTGTGGTAATGCACACGGTAGGCTAGTCGATGCGCTCGCGGATCGTGTGCCTCGGCAGGGAGCAGGTCCGCGGTCGACGGACATGACGAATGTGGCGTCGACGGATCCGCTGGCGCAAACAGGTCACCGCGACACCAGCCTTGCTGTGACACCCACATCCGACCGGAGCAACCGCCCACATGACGAGCAGCATCGAGGCCACCTCGAGCGCCACCAAGGTCACCGTCGACGACCTCGGTTCCGAGGAAGCCTTCCTCGCCGCGATCGACGAGACCATCAAGTACTTCAACGACGGTGACATTGTCGAAGGCACCGTCGTCAAGGTCGATCGGGACGAGGTCCTGCTCGACATCGGCTACAAGACCGAGGGCGTCATCCCCTCGCGCGAGTTGTCGATCAAGCACGACGTGGACCCCGCTGAGGTGGTGTCGGTCGGTGACCAGATCGAGGCCCTGGTCCTCCAGAAGGAGGACAAGGAGGGTCGCCTGATCCTCTCGAAGAAGCGGGCGCAGTACGAGCGTGCCTGGGGCACCATCGAGAAGATCAAGGACGAGGACGGCGTCGTTCGGGGCTCCGTCATCGAGGTGGTCAAGGGCGGTCTCATCCTCGACATCGGGCTGCGGGGCTTCCTGCCCGCCTCCCTGGTCGAGATGCGGCGGGTCCGTGACCTTCAGCCGTACGTGGGTCGCGAGCTCGAGGCGAAGATCATCGAGCTGGACAAGAACCGCAACAACGTGGTCCTGTCCCGTCGTGCGTGGCTGGAGCAGACGCAGTCCGAGGTTCGCACCGAGTTCCTCAACAAGCTGCAGAAGGGCCAGGTCCGCAAGGGCGTCGTGTCCTCGATCGTCAACTTCGGCGCGTTCGTCGACCTGGGCGGCGTGGACGGCCTGGTGCACGTCTCCGAGCTGTCCTGGAAGCACATCGACCACCCGTCCGAGGTCGTCGAGGTCGGCCAGGAGGTGGAGGTCGAGGTCCTCGACGTCGACCTCGACCGCGAGCGGGTCTCGCTGTCGCTGAAGGCCACCCAGGAAGACCCGTGGCGCCAGTTCGCCCGCACCCACGCGATCCAGCAGATCGTGCCGGGTAAGGTCACCAAGCTCGTTCCGTTCGGTGCGTTCGTCCGCGTCGACGACGGCATCGAGGGCCTGGTCCACATCTCCGAGCTGGCCGAGCGCCACGTGGAGATCCCGGAGCAGGTTGTCCAGGTGGGCTCCGACGTCATGGTCAAGGTCATCGACATCGACCTGGAGCGGCGCCGGATCTCGCTGTCGCTGAAGCAGGCCAACGAGGGCTTCGTCGAGGGCGAGGAGCACTTCGACCCCACCCTCTACGGCATGGCCGCGACGTACGACAGCGAGGGCAACTACATCTACCCCGAGGGCTTCGACCCGGAGACCGGGGAGTGGCTCGAGGGCTTCGACAAGCAGCGCGAGACCTGGGAGACGCAGTACGCCGAGGCGCGTCAGCGCTGGGAGGCCCACACCAAGCAGGTGCAGACCTCCCGGGCCGCCGACGCCGAGGCTGCCGCCAACCCGGCTCCGGCCGGCGGTGGGGCGACCTCGTCGTCCACCCCGGCTCCGGCCCGTCAGGCGGAGGAGCCGGCCGGCACCCTCGCCACCGACGAGGCGCTCGCCGCCCTGCGCGAGAAGCTCGCCGGCGGCAAGTAACCCGTACCGACAGCGGCCCGGCCGCCAGCCCTCCGGGGTTGGCCGCCGGGCCGCTGCCTTTCCCCACCCGCCCCAGCTGTGCCGTCCCGCCCGACCCGCCCCAAGATCCGCGTGATCAGGGATCGAGTCGCGCGTGTCGTCGGCGCGTCGGGCCGCATACTCCCTGATCACGCGGATCTTGGGGGTGAGGGCGGACTCTGGCGAGGGGAGGGCGCGGACCCTCGCGACAGGGGGAGAAGCGCATCCGGTTCACTTGAGACCGTGTTGAATGTGGGGCTTACCGGTGGGATCGGGTCCGGCAAGAGCTCGGTGGCGCGGCGGCTGGCGGAACACGGCGCCGTCGTCGTCGACTCCGACGTCATCGCCCGCGAGGTCGTCGCACCCGGCACCGACGGGCTGCGGGAGATCGTCGAGGCGTTCGGCGCCGGGGTCCTGCAGCCCGACGGCAGCCTCGACCGGCCGGCGCTGGGCGCCCTCGTCTTCGGCGACACCGCCGCCCGCCGCCGGCTGGAGGAGATCACCCATCCCCGCGTACGGGCCCGGAGCCGGGAACTGGCCGCCGCGGCGGCACCCGACGCGGTGCTGGTCAACGACGTACCGCTGCTGGTCGAGGGGGGCCTCGCGCCGACGTACCACCTGGTGGTGGTCGTGGAGACCGACCGCGACATCCGGATCGGGCGGCTGGTCCGCGACCGGGGGATGACCGAGCGGCAGGCGCTGGACCGGATCGCGGCCCAGGCCGACGACGCGCGGCGGCGGGCGGCCGCCGACGTCGTGCTCCGCAACGACGGGGACCTCGCCGACCTGCACGTCGTGGTGGACCGGCTGTGGCGGCGGCTGGTGCCGTACGAGGCGAACGTCCGGCACCGGCGGCGGGCGCCGCGTCCGGCGGACGTGACGCTGGCCGGGCCCGACCCGTCCTGGCCGGACCAGGCCCGGCGGCTCGCCGACCGGATCCGTCACCTCGTCGGCGACCCCGACCGCCGGATCGACCACGTCGGTTCGACGGCGGTGCCTGGGCTGGCCGCGAAGGACGTCGTCGACCTGCAACTGTCGGTGTCGTCGCTGGCCGAGGCCGACTCGCTCGCCGACCGGCTCGCCGACGGCGGCTTCCCCCGACCGCCCGGTGACTGGTATGACTCGCCCAAACCACCGGATCTCGACCCGGCGCGATGGACCAAGCGGCTGCACCTCAACGCCGACCCCGGCCGGCCGGTCAACCTGCACGTACGGGTGACCGGCTCGCCGGGCTGGCGGTGCGCCCTGCTGCTGCGCGACCTCCTGCGCGCCGACGAGGCGACACGCGCCGAGTACCTGGCGCTGAAGCAGGGGCTCGCCGAGCGCTCCGCGACCGTCGACGAGTATGCCGAGGCGAAGGAGCCGTGGTTCGACGTCGCCTACGACCGCGCCCGGCGGTGGGCCGACCGGACCGGCTGGCAGCCGTAACGGTGCCGGCCGGGACCGAACCGGCCGGCGCGATGGTGCCGGCCGGTCGGGCCGGTCAGGCGCGCGGCACCGGGCGTACGTAGGCGACCCGGCCGGGATCGACGTCGAGCTGGGCGAACGCGCCCGTGCGGGTCCGCAGCTCCAGCCGGCGCAGCGCGCCGGAGGAGTCCACCCAGTACCGCAGCCGGCCCTGCCCCGGCCGCGCGCCCGGCTGTCCCGGGCGGCCGACCTCGAAGACGGTGACGGCGGTGCCGTCCACCCGGTCGTCGCGCAGCCGGATCGCCGACCGGCGCAGCGCGGCCACGTCGTCGCGGGCCCCGGTGCCGAGCGCCAGCAGTTCCGTGATCAGCAAGTCGACGTCGAGCGCACCCTGCGCGTCGCCGCGCTGGCGCCAGTCGACGTGGGTCCAGCTCCGGTCGGTCGGTGGCGGCACCGGCGGCTGCCGGTCGGCGGTCACCCGCTGCGGCGCGACCCGGATCGCCGGTCCGGTCCGGTCGGCGCGGATCAGTGCGGTCTCGCCGGGTTTGTCGAGGTCGCCGACGGCGACGTACGCGACGGTGTTGCGCCAGTCGACCAGTCCGGTGCCGCGCAGGTTCGCGATCGGCATGGTCGGCAGGGTGAAGGTCACCTTGCCGCCGCCGAGCGCCCGGTTGCGCTGCCGCATCCGGGACAGCAGGTCGGCCTCCTCGGCGGTGACGGCCCGGGGCTCGACCGGCCGGCCGCCGAGCGCGTCGATCGCGGTGATCCCGGCGCTGTCGGCCCGGTCGAGATGCGCGTTGACCGGCTGATTGCCGGCGAGCAGGGCCTCGAACCGGTGCAGTCGCGCGTCGCCGTCGAGCCAGTAGCGCACCGCGCCGCCCATCGCCGCCAGCGACGTCTCCGCCGGTCGCGCCGACGCCGGCCCGGCGGCCGGGTCGGTGGTCGCCGCCCCGGCGGTACGGGACGCGTCCGCCCCGGCCGACGCCGATCCGTCGGCCGTCCGGCTGCCGGCGGGTGCGGTGGCGCCGGTGGGCGATGGGCCGGCGGCGGACGGGCCGGCGGCCGGTGGCGTCGGGGGCCGGGTGGTAGCGGGGGAGGCCGTCGCGGTCGGGGTCGCCCTCGGCTGGGGTGGCACCGCCGGGCCGAGCAGCACGTCGACCGTGGCTCCGCCGGCCCGGTCCCGGCCCAGCCAGCGGGCCTCGCTGTGCTCGATCAGGTCGGCGGCGTCGGCCCGGTCGTGGGCGATGGCGAAGAGCAGGGCCAGGAACGACTCGACCGGTCCGGCCTCCGGTCCGCTGGCGGTGAACCGCTCGACCCGCCAGCCGTCGGTGGGCGGTACGTCGGGCGGCGCGGCCGCGACCGAGCTCCCGGCCGTGCCGGTGGGGCCGACGGTGCCGACCGCGCCGGTTCCGGCGGGTGGTGCGGTGCCGTCCGGTGCGGTGTCCGCCGACCGGGTGGCGAGGACGCCGGGCATCGCCTGGAGCAGGCCGCGCCGTTCGCCCGCGCCCGGCCCGGACACCGACAGGTACGCCAGCGCGCGGCTCCAGTCGACCCGGCCGATGAGGCGCACCTCGGCCCCGGGGTCGCCGATGGTGGCGCGGACGCCGACCCGGGCCTGCTGGAAGTTGGTCATCCGCATCGTGGCCAGCCGTTGTGCCTCGGCCGTCGACAGCGGCCGGGCCTGCGGCTGGGCCGTCGGCGCGCACGAAACGAGGCCGGTGGCCAGGCCGGCCGCGGATCCGATGGCGATGCAGCCGAGGGCGACCAGGGCGACGATCCGGCGGCGGTCGCCGGTGGGGGAGAACCTCACGCGTGGTTGAACGCCGGTGGCGGGGCGAAGGTGACGTGTGCCCGCGAACGGAATGGGGATGCCCGGGCGGGCGTAGGGGCTGCTCGCGGCGGCCGGTCTGCGCTTGCGCGCGACCGCGTCCGGTGCGCTCGCCGGCGATGTGCCGGGGCTGCAACCACGCGCCGGGTCCGATCGGCCGGTGTGGAGGCCCGATCGTCGACCCGGACGACCGCCGCGAGCGGCCTACCCCTAGCACGGTAGTCCGGTGACCTTTACCACACAATGGGAATATCGAAGCTGATCGTGTACTGACCGTTGCCGGTCCGCGGGCTGTCAGACCCTGGGCGTACGTTTGATGGCATGGCGCTCGACATTCCACGGCTCGACGGTCGCTTCGAGGTGATCAGCGACTTCATCCCGTCCGGCGACCAGCCGACGGCAATCGATGATCTTGAGCGCCGGGTGCGGCGGGGCGACCGCAGTGCCGTGCTGCTCGGCGCGACCGGCACCGGCAAGAGCGCGACCACCGCCTGGCTGATCGAGCGGTTGCAGCGGCCGACCCTGGTGCTGGCACCCAACAAGACCCTGTGCGCCCAGCTCGCCAAGGAGTTCCGCGAGCTGCTCCCGCGAAACGCCGTCGAATACTTCGTCTCCTACTACGACTACTACCAGCCCGAGGCGTACATCGCGCAGACCGACACCTACATCGAGAAGGACTCCTCGATCAACGAGGAGGTCGAGCGGCTGCGGCACTCGGCGACCATGTCGCTGCTGACCCGTCGCGACGTGGTGGTGGTGGCGACCGTCTCGGCGATCTACGGCCTGGGCACCCCGCAGGAATACCTCGACCGGGCGGTCCGGGTGCACGTCGGGCAGGAGATCGAGCGCGACAAGCTGCTGCGCCGGCTGGTCGACGTGCAGTACACCCGCAACGACCTGGCGTTCACCAGGGGCACGTTCCGGGTCCGCGGCGACACCCTGGAGATCATCCCGGCCTACGAGGAGCTGGCGGTCCGGATCGAGTTCTTCGGCGACGAGGTGGAGAAGCTCTACTACCTCCACCCGCTGACCGGCGAGGTGGTTCGCGAGGTCGACCACCTGCTGATCTTCCCGGCGACGCACTACACCGCCGGGGCGGAGCGGATGGAACGCGCGATCAACGGCATCGAGGCGGAGCTGGCCGAGCGCCTCGACGAGCTGGAGCGCCAGGGCAAGCTGCTGGAGGCACAGCGGCTGCGGATGCGCACGACGTACGACGTCGAGATGATGCGCCAGGTCGGCTCCTGCTCCGGGATCGAGAACTACTCGATGCACATCGACGGCCGGCTGCCCGGCAGCCCGCCGCACTGCCTGCTCGACTACTTCCCCGACGACTTCCTGACCGTCGTCGACGAGTCGCACGTCAGCATCCCGCAGATCGGCGGCATGTTCGAGGGCGACGCGTCCCGCAAGCGGGTGCTGATCGAGCACGGGTTCCGGCTGCCCAGCGCGCAGGACAACCGGCCGCTGCGGTTCGACGAGTTCCTGGAGCGGGTGGGGCAGATGGTGTTCCTGTCCGCCACCCCCGGCCCGTGGGAGCTGGAACAGGTGCAGGGCGAGGTGGTCGAGCAGGTGATCCGCCCGACCGGCCTGGTCGACCCCGAGGTCGTCGTCAAGCCGACCAAGGGGCAGATCGACGACCTGATGCACGAGATCCGGCTGCGCACCGAGCGCGACGAGCGGGTCCTGGTCACCACCCTGACCAAGAAGATGGCCGAGGACCTCACCGACTACCTGCTGGAGCACGGCATCCGGGTCCGCTACCTGCACTCCGAGGTCGACACCCTGCGCCGGGTCGAGCTGCTGCGCGAGCTGCGCAAGGGCGACTACGACGTGCTGGTCGGCATCAACCTGCTGCGGGAGGGGCTCGACCTGCCCGAGGTGTCCCTCGTCGCCATCCTCGACGCCGACAAGGAGGGCTTCCTGCGCAGCGGGCGGTCCCTGATCCAGACCATCGGCCGCGCCGCCCGTAACGTCTCCGGGCAGGTGCACATGTACGCCGACAAGATGACGCCGTCGATGGCCGCGGCGATCGACGAGACCAGCCGCCGGCGGGCCAAGCAGATCGCCCACAACGAGGCGCACGGCATCTCGCCGGCACCGCTGCGCAAGAAGATCCACGACATCCTCGACGACATCTACCGCGAGGCCGACGACACCGAGGGCGCGCTCGCCGGGCACGGTCCGGGCGGGGCGATCATCGGTGGCGGCGGCCGGCAGATGTCGCGGGGCAAGGCGCCGGTGCCGGAGACCCGCTCGCGGGGCCGGGCGACCGCCGGACCGTCGCGCGAGGGCATGGCCCGCGCCGACCTGGCCCAGCTCATCCAGGACCTCAACGACCAGATGCTGGCCGCCGCCCGGGAGCTGCAGTTCGAGCTGGCGGCCCGGATCCGCGACGAGGTGGCCGAGCTGAAGAAGGAGCTGCGCGGGATGGACGTGGCCGGCGTCAGGTAGCCGGCACCGGCCGGTGCGGGCGGTCGGCAGGTCAGACGTAGCGGTCGAAGCCGCCCTCGGAGTCGATCACCTGTCCGGTGATCCAGCGGGCGTCCGGCGAGCACAGCCAGCCGACCAACCGGGCCACGTCGTCCGGGGTGCCCCACCGGCCACCGGGAAAGAGCCGGGCCACCGCCTCGTGGGCGGCCGGCCCCGCATACCCGGTGTCGGTCGGTCCCGGGTTGACGCAGTTGACGGTCACCCCTCGGGGGGCCAGCAGCCGCGCGAACTGCCGGGTCAGCACCTCGACGCCGGCCTTGCTCGCCGCGTACGCCAGCTCGTCCGGCATCGGGCCGAGCCGCTGCCCGCTGGAGAACAGCACCACCCGGCCACCCCCGGCACCGTCGGGGAAGCCGGCGGCGAACGCCTCCACCAGCAGCATCGTCGCGCGTACGTTGACCACCAGGTGCCGGTCGATCTCCGCCGCGTCCAGTTCGCCGAGCGGCGTACGCGTCGAGTAGGCGTGCACGGCCAGCAGCGCGTCCAGCCGGCCGTGCCGCTCCCGCGCGTGCGCGACGTGGGCGGCCGGGGCCGCCGGGTCGGACAGGTCGGCCTCGACGTGTTCCGCCCGGTCGCCGAGTTCGGCGAGCAGCGCCGGCACGCCGTCCGGGTCGCCGCCGTACGGCTGCTCCGCGTCGTACCCGGGCAGGCCGGTCAGGGCCACCCGCCAGCCGTCGGCGACCAGCCGGCGGGCGACGGCCGCGCCGATCCCGATCCGGCGGCTGACCCCGGTCACGAGCGCTACCGGCTGTGTCATGGTCCGAGCAAACCCCACCCGGAGCGCCGGCCACCAGCGAATTCGGGCCCCGTGCCCGGTTCGTCACCGTACGTGGATGGGGTGGCCCTCCAGCGGGTCGACGGGCCCGGTTGTCGCACAGGATTGTTATGGTTCGGCCCGCCCCCACAAACCGATCGCATCCGGAGCCTCGTAGTGGCCATCTACCAGCACATCACCGAGTTCGCCGGCCTTCCCGTCACCGTTTTCGACCCCGAGTCGGCCGCCCCGACGGCCGACCCCGCCGCGACCGCCTGGCGGGTCGAGGGCGACTACGAGACCAGCACCGACGAGTTCCGGGAACTGTTCGAGAAGTTCCTGGCCGTCGTCGACCCGGCGCAGGTGCGGGCCCTGATCATCGGCCAGTGGGGCGAGGCGTACGAGGAGAGCGCCCCCGTCGAGATGCTGGTCGAGTTCGCGCCCCGGTTCACCGGGCTGCGGGCGCTGTTCCTCGCCGAGCTGACCATGGAGGAGTCGGAGATCTCCTGGATCCAGCAGGCTGACGTCACCCCGCTGTTCACCGCCTTCCCCGAGCTGGAGATCCTGCGGGTGCGCGGCACCGAGGGCATGGAGCTCACCCCGGTGCGGCACACCGCGCTCCGCGAGTTCGCGATCGAGTCCGGTGGCCTGCCCGGCCGGATCGTCCGGCAGGTCGCCGAGTGTGACCTGCCCGGCCTGACCCACCTCGAGCTGTGGCTCGGCACCGACAACTACGGCGGCGACGCCACCATCGACGACTTCGCCCCGATCCTGGCCGGCGGCCGGCTGCCGGCGCTGCGTCATCTCGGGCTACGCAACGCCGAGATCGCCGACCAGGTCGCCGCCGCGGTGGCCGGTGCCCCGGTCGTCGCCCGGCTCGAGGTCCTCGACATGTCGCTCGGCATGCTCGGCGACGAAGGCGTCGCCGCCCTGCTCAGCGGGCAGCCGCTGACCCACCTCAAGCGCCTCGACCTGCACCGCCACTACATCAGCGACGAGGTCGGCGCGCGGCTGACCGCGGAACTGCCCGGCGTCGAGGTCGACCTGTCCGACCAGCAGAAGGACCGTCCCGGCGACCGTTACGTGGCCGTCTCGGAATGACCGCGCCGCCCGTGCTGGTCCTGGTCGGCAACCCGGACAACCGCCGGGTCACCGGGTTCCGGGCCGCGGCAACCGGCGGCTGGCCCGGCCGGCTGGAGGTGCTGCCCTGGCGGCGTCTCGCCACCGGCCCGGTGCGGCTGCCGGCCGGAGCCGTCGTCCGGGTCGACTCGCCCGGTGAGGACGCCGAGGTCGACCGGCTGCTGCGCGGTGCCGCCCGGCCGGCCGAGCACGGCGAGATCACCGGCCTGGCCGACTGGCACCGGGGGCTGGGCGACGCCCTCGACCGCCTCGCCACGGCCGCGCGGGCGGCCGGGGCGACCCTGCTGAACGCACCGGACGAGATCCACACCATGTTCGACAAGCGGGCCTGCCACGCCCGGCTGGCCGCCGCCGGGGTGCCGGTGCCGGCCGCCCTGCCGGCGCCGCCACGTGACTACGACGAACTACGGGCGGCGCTGCGCGCGGCCGGCTGGTCGCGGGTGTTCGTCAAACCGGCACACGGCTCGTCGGCATCCGGGGTGCTGGCGCTGGAACTGGCCGGCGGCCGGATCAGGGCGACGACCTCGGTCGAACTGACCACCGGCGGACGCCTGTTCAACTCGCTGCGGGTCCGCACCTACCAGGCCGAACGGGACGTCGCCGCGATCGTCGACCGGCTGGCGCCGGACAGCCTGCACGTCGAACGGTGGTTTCCCAAGGCCGGCCTCGGCGACCGGGCCGTCGACCTGCGGGTGCTCGTGGTGGCGGGCGAGCCGACCCACACCGTGGTGCGGTCGAGCCGTGGCCCGCTGACCAACCTGCACCTCGGAAACGCCCGCGGCGACCTGGCGGCGCTGCGGGCCGCGATGGGGCCGGCCGCCTACCGGTCGGCGCTCGACACCTGCGTCCGCGCCGCCGGTTGCTTCCCGGGAAGCCTGCACGTCGCGGTCGACCTGCTGCCCGGCGTCGGCTGGCGGCGGCACGCGGTCGCCGAGGTCAACGCCTTCGGCGACCTGCTGCCCGGCCTGCGCGACGACGCCGGCCGCGACACCTGGGCGGCGCAGTTGCACGCCCTGCGCACCGGCCGGTTCGCCGCCCTGCGCACCGGCCGGTTCGCCGTCCGGGGTGTCACGGCCGGCGGGTCGGGTGCGGTTCCGGCCGGCCGGGTCGGCTCCGGGGTGGCGGCGTGAAGGACCTCGTCGGCAGCCACGACCTGCTCTTCGTCACCCTCGACACGCTGCGCTACGACGTCGCCGCCGAACTGGTGGCGGCCGGCCGTACCCCGGCCCTGGCCCGGGCCCTGCCCGGCGGGCGGTGGCAGCGGCGGCACAGCCCGGCCAGCTTCACGTACGCCGCCCACCAGGCGTTCTTCGCCGGATTCCTGCCCACCCCGACCGCCCCGGGGCCACACCCGCGGCTGTTCGCCGCCGCGTTCCCGGGCAGTGAGACCACCGGCGGCGACACCTGGGTCTTCGACGCCCCCGAGGTGGTGAGCGGGCTGGCCGCGGCCGGCTACCACACGGTCTGCGTCGGCGGGGTCGGCTTCTTCAACCACCGCTCGCCGCTCGGCCGGGTGCTGCCCGGCCTGTTCGCCGAATCGCACTGGGAGTCGGAGTTCGGGGTGACCGCGCCCGGCTGCTTCGAGGCACAGCTCGACCGGATCGCCACGGTCGTGCCGACGGTCCCCGCCGACCGGCCGCTGTTCCTGTTCGTCAACGTCGCCGCGATGCACCAGCCCAACCGCCACTACCTGCCCGGCGCCGCCGCCGACAGCCGGGACAGCCACGCCGCCGCGCTGGAATACGTCGACCGGCACATCGGCCGGCTCTTCGCCCTGGCGACCGCACGCGGCCGGCCGTGCCTGGTGCTGATCTGCGCCGACCACGGGACGGCGTACGGCGAGGACGGCCACACCGGACACCGGGTCGCCCACGAGGTGGTGTGGACGGTGCCGTACGCCGAGTTCGTCATCGAGCCGGGGCAGTGGGAGCTTTCCGGAACGGCAGCGACGGGCGGGTCGTTCCATGATTGACGGATCGCCGTACCAGGGGTATCTCTACGCGTACCCGCACAAGACGGCCTACCGGCCGCTGCGGCCCCGCCCGGCGCTGCGCGACGTGTGGTCGGCCGAGCCGACCGACGCCCTCATGCTCTACCTGCACCTGCCGTTCTGCGAGATGCGGTGCGGCTTCTGCAACCTGTTCACCCGCGCCAACCCACCCGCCGAGCAGGTCCGCGCCTACCTCGACCAGTTGCGCCGCCAGGCGGCCCGGGTCCGCGAGGCGCTCGGCGGGCGGCCCGGGATCGCCCGGCTCGCGGTCGGCGGCGGCACCCCCACCTACCTCACCGCCGGCGAGCTGACCGAGATGTTCGACATCGTCGCCGACTTCGGCGCCCCGCTCGGCGCCGTACCCACGGCCGTCGAGACGTCGCCGGCCACCGCCACCGACGACCGGATCGCGGTGCTGGCCGAGCGCGGCACCACCCGGGTCAGCATCGGCGTGCAGAGCTTCCTCGACGCCGAGGCGCACGCCGCCGGCCGTCCCCAGAAGCGGGCCGAGGTCGAACGCGCCCTGGCCACGATCCGGGCCCACGACATCCCGGTGCTCAACCTCGACCTCATCTACGGCATCGGCGGGCAGACGGCCCGGACGTGGGCCCACTCGCTGGATGCCGCACTCGCCTGGCGGCCCGAGGAGGTCTTCCTCTACCCGCTCTACGTACGGCCGCTGACCGGCCTCGGTCGCCGGGTCCTGCCGCTGTCCGCGGCGGGCGGTCCGGCACCCGGCGGCCCGGATCCGGCCGTCGGTGGCCCGGATCCGGGCTTCGGCGGGCCCGGGGCGGCGGGAGAGGACCCCTGGGACGCCCAGCGGCTGGCGCTGTACCGGCAGGGGCGTGACCACCTGCGCGCCGCCGGCTACCGACAACTGTCGATGCGGCACTTCCGCCGCGCCGACCTGCCCGACGACGACGCGCCGGACTACTCGTGCCAGGACGACGGCATGGTCGGCCTCGGCTGCGGCGCCCGTTCCTACACCGCCGACCTGCACTACTCGTTCGACTACGCGGTCGGCATCGGGCAGGTCCGTGCGATCATCGACGACTACCTGCGCCGCCCGGCCGCCGACTTCGACCACGCCGAGGTCGGGTTCCGGCTCGACGGAACCGAGAAACGGCGCCGGTGGCTGGTCAAGTCGCTGCTGCGGGCCGAGGGCCTCGACCCGGCCGCCTACCGGGACCGGTTCGCCGCCGACCCGGGCGACGACTTCCCGCAACTCGATATCCTCGCCGGGCGGGGCTGGCTACGGCGCGACGCCGGCCGGCTCGCGCTCACCGACGCCGGCGTGGAACGCTCCGACGCGATCGGCCCGTGGCTCGTCTCCGGCCCGGTCCGCGCCGCGATGGCGGAGCACGTGCCGCGATGAACCTGTCGATCCTCTACCGGGGGCCGCTGGCCAGTTGCAACTACGACTGCCCCTACTGCCCTTTCGCCAAGCGCCGGGACAGCCGCGCCGAGCTGCGGGCCGACCGGGAGGCGCTGGCCCGGTTCGCCGACTGGGTCGACCGCAACCCGGACGGCGACCGGATCTCGGTGTTGTTCACCCCCTGGGGCGAGGGCCTGACCCGCTCCTGGTACCGCCAGACGCTGACCCGGCTGTCCCACCTTCCGCACGTCGACCGGGTCGCGATCCAGACCAACCTGGCCTGCCGGCTCGACTGGGTCGCCGACGCCGACCGGGACACCCTGGCCCTGTGGGCCACCTACCATCCGGGCCAGGTGCGCCGGGACGCCTTCCTCGGCAGGTGCGCGACCCTGCGTGACCTCGGCGTGCGCTTCTCCGTCGGCATCGTCGGCCAGCCCGAGCACCTGGCCGAGGCGCGGGCACTGCGGGCGGCCCTGCCCGACGACGTCTACCTGTGGGTCAACGCCGCCGACGGCCACCGCTACGAGCCGGCCGAGGAAGCCGACTGGACCGCGATCGACCCGCTCTTCGGCTACAGCGTCCGGCCACACGAGTCGGCCGGCCGGGCCTGCCGGGCCGGCGAGACCGTGATCTCCGTACGCGGTGACGGCCAGGTGCGGCGCTGCCACTTCGTCGACGAACCGCTGGGCAACCTCTACGACGGCTCCTACCGCGCCGCGCTGCGGCCACGCCCCTGCCCCAACCGGCTCTGCGACTGCCACATCGGATACGTGCACCTGAAGACCCTGCCGCTCTACGACGTCTTCGCCGGCGGGGTGCTGGAACGCATCCCGGTCCGTGGCGTGACCTGGGGGGTGCCGCGCCGCGCGCTGGCCGCCTCCTGACCGGGCAAACCGGTTGCCCGGTCCGGGGTGGCGGCGGGAGTGTTGTCGGCACCCGTCGCGGGCCGGACGGCGGGCGCCACTGCGGACCAGGCGCCCGACGGGCCGTACCGGAAGAAGGAGACCGCATGCCGACCCACCGCCCACCGATCAGCCGGTTCGTGGTGTCCGACCCCGCCGCCGGCCCGTACGGCATCACGGTCGGGCCGGACGCGGCGCCGTGGTTCACCCTCGTCCACGCCGGCCGGATCGGCCGGCTCGCGGCCGACGGAACCGTGGCCAGCTACCCGGTCGATACGCCGTCGAGCGGCCCGGCGATCATCACGACGGGACCCGACGGGGCACTGTGGTTCACCCGGTCCCGCGACCACCACATCGGGCGGATCACCACCGACGGCGTCACGGCGTCGTTTCCCGTGCCGTCGGCGGAGGCCGCGCCGTTCGGTATCGCGGCCGGCCCGGACGGCGCGCTGTGGTTCACCGGGATGAACGCCGACGTGATCGGCCGGATCACCACCGACGGCCGGATCACCGAGTTTCCCCTGCCCGTCACGGGTGGCTTTCCGTCGATGATCACCGCCGGGCCGGACGGCGCGCTGTGGTTCACGCTCAACCGGGCGAACGCGATCGGCCGCATCGACCCGGCCGGCGCGGTGACCCTGCACCGGCTGCCGACCGCCGACGCCGGACCGGTCGGCATCACCCGTGGCACCGACGGCAACCTATGGTTCGTCGAGATCGCGGCCGGCCAGATCGGCCGGATCACCCCGGACGGTGCCGTCGCCGAGTTCGCGCTGCCGGACCGCGACGCGAAGCCGCACGCGATCGTCGCCGACCCGGCGGGCGGCTGCTGGTTCACCGAATGGGCCGGCAACCGGATCGGCCACGTCAGCGCCGACGGCGACTTCCACCATCACGACCTGCCCGATCCGGCGTCGGAGCCGCACGGCATCGCCGTCGGCCCCGACGCCGCCGTCTGGGTCGCGCTGGAGACCGGCACGGTCGTCCGGCTCGCGCCGCGAGCGGGCGGCTAGCCGGCCGTCGGTCAGGTCTGCGCCAGCGGCGCGTATTCCTCCTCGGTGAGGCCGAACGTCCACGCGACCCCGCCCCGCGCGGTCCGGGTGTCCGGCGGGACCCGCAGCCAGTAGGTTCGGTGGGTGCCGTCGGGCTCGGCCGTCGAGTTGACCACCTCGACCATGACCAGCGGCTCGTCGTCGCTGAGGTTGATCCGCCACAGCACGCCGCACTCGTCGCGGTGCATCGCGTGGGCGTTGCTCTCCCGCAGGTAGCGGTCGTAGCCGAAGTGCTCCAGCATCACCCGGCGGACCTCGGCGTTCTGCTCCGCCCTGATCCGCTGCACGGTCAGCCGGGGCAGCTCCTGCGCGACCTCTGGCGGGATCGCCATGCCGCGCCACACGTGCAGGCCGTAGCCGTCCGGATAGGCCAGGGCCGGCCCGTCGCCGCGGTGCAGCCGGCCGACGTTGTCGCGCTCGGTGACCACCGGCCGCTCGGTCAGCACCGCGACCTGCTCGTAGGGCCACCACCAGCCGGCCGAGGTGGCGACGTTGGCCAGCCCGCGCAGGCGGGGGTCGCCGTCGAAGGCGGACAGCCAGGCCGCCTCGTGCAGCCCGTAGACGGCGTCGAAGAGCGCGGACCGCGCCCGTTCGGTCAACGGGTCGCGGACATCGGCGACCAGGTCCTCGGCGAGCCGGGTGCGCAACGGTGTGACGACCCGGTCGACGAGCAGATTCCAGGTGCGCTGCCCGCCGGCCGCCCAGTGCGCGGCCCAGCCGGCCGGACCGAGCCGCTCGGTCGCCGCCGTCCGGGCCGCCGCCCACGGGGCGGTGCGCAGGGTGCCGCGGATCGCCCTGCCCGGCGCGACCTCGCCGGGCACGCAGCCCTGGGCACGCAGCGCCGCCAGCACCTGGTCGATCGTGGTGGCGGTGCGGGTGGTCGGCACGGTGTCGCGGTCAGGGGCCGGGGTGTCGCCGTCGGGGTCCGGAGTGCCCGCGCTCGACCCGGTCGGGCCGGCCTCGGGGCGGGGGCGGTGAGCAGTGCGGCGGCCAGCGCGCCGGCGAACGGCGACGGCAGCCAGACCACGTGGCGCGGGGCGGGCAGGCCGGCGGCGACGTATGCCTCCCGGACCGCGGCCTCGGCCGCCGGGCGGTCGGCCGGCGCGGTGCACAGACCATGCTCCAGCCAGCGGTCGGCGATGCCGGCCAGGGCCGCCGCGGCGGCGGCGTCCTCGGCGGTCCCCGGCTGGTCGGTGAGCGTGTCGGCGGGGGAGATGGTCTCGGTCGCCATCAGTCGGCCACCGGCCGCCACGCGCCCGGCACGTATTCCCGCTGCCGGATCACCCGGTAGGAACCCGCCGGCAGGGCGATCGGTCCGTGCTCCTCGTGGCTGAGCCGGCCGTAACCCTCGATGAGCAGGACCGAGGGGTCGCTCTGGTCGGGCGACGCCCACAGCGTGACACCGGAACCACTCACCACGTGGGCGTGACCGGTCGCCTCGCCCCGGGCGAGCACGAGCCGGCCGCGGGCGTCGCGACCGGCCGGCACCAGGCCGGCCGGGACGTCGGCGGGTTCGATGGGATGGACGAGGACATCACCCTGGCGGTACATGCACGCTCCCGGGGTCGTTGACGGACGCTGTGGAGGCTAGCGCCGCCGTACGACAACTCAGGCGGGCACGTCGGTGAAGTGTTCGACCACCGGCGGGCCGGCGAAGTAGGGGCCGATCAGCGAACGCCAGGTCGTGAACCGTTCGCTGGCCCGGAAGTTCTCCTCGTGGGCGGCGACCGAGTCCCACTCGACCAGCAGCACGAACCGGGTCGGCGACTCGATGCCGCGGGTCATCCGCACCGACCGGCAACCGGGCGTCGTGGCCAGCACCTCGTGTCCCTTGGCGTACGCGGCGGCGAACTCGTCCTCGCGACCGGCGACCACATCGATCAGGGCAACCTCAAGCACCATGCCCGGCAGCCTCCCACGCCCCCGCCCACCCCCGCCGCCCGGGTCCTGATCCGCGTGATCAGGGAGTAAATCGAGCGTGTTGTCGGCGGGGCGCGATGCAAACTCCCTGATCACCCGGATCTTGGTTGGGCGGCGGGACCAGCGCGGTGAACCGGCTGCCGGCCGGCGGAAGCACCCGCGCGACCGTCCGTCCACCGCCAGCGAGCCCGGAACAAGATCCGCGTGATCAGGGGCCGCTACCGGCGCCACGCCGGCGACACGCCCGACCAGCTCCCTGATCACGGTGATCAGGGAGCCCGGCATCGATCAGGGAGCCCGGCATCCCGGCAAGATCCGCGTGATCAGGGAGTTCGCACCATGGCACGCCGACGACACACTCGACGTACTCCCTGATCACGCGGATCAAGAGGGGGGCGGGATAGCCTCCTAGGATGGCGTAGTGGGTGTGGCGTGCGGCGCGAAACGAGCGGCGCAGTGCGGGGAGAGCTATCTCGCGAGGAAGAAGGGCTAGACGCGGTGGGCGCCGACCAGGGTGGCGGCGCGGTCGGCGGAGAGCGGCTCCTCGATGACGCGCCGCTGGGTGTAGCAGGCGTGCAGCATCCGGCGCCGCTCCGGGCCGTCCGCGGCGGCCGTCACTATCCCGATGTGGTGGATCGGCCGGCCCGGCCGGGCGAAGAAGTAGAGGTCGCCGGGGAGTTCCGCGCCCAGGCGCAGGGGAGTGGTGGCGTCGGCCTGGTCGTCGGCGTCGCGTGGCAGCCGTACCCCGAACCGGCGCCAGGCCAGGTGCACCAGGCCCGAGCAGTCCACCCCGTACGCCGAGACGCCGCCCCAGATGTAGACGACGTCACGCAGCCGGGACGCCATCGCCAGCACCTCGGTCGCGGTCGGCGGGCGGGTCGACACCGGCACGAGATGGCTCTCCGGTGTCCACAGTGGCTGCCGGTGGCCGGGGGCGTGCACCGGGCGCCAGCCGTCGCGGACGGGGCCGGCCGGCAGCAGCCGGGTGCCGAGGATGACGCCGTCGAGCACCAGGTCGCCGGCCGGGCCGGCGTGCAGGCTGGTGGTGGTGGCGTCGACGACGAGGGGCTGGCCGGGCGGGTCCACGTCCGGGGCCGGGCTCAGTTGGCTGGCCGGCAGCCAGCCGGGATAGCCGCGCGGGTCGAGCTTGGCGGCCGGCTGCTCGACGGCGACGACCCGGGCCCAGCCGTCGGCGCGTATCTCCTCGACCAGGACCCGCTCGCCGAGCAGGAGCTGGCTGAGGACGCATTCGCCGACCTGCTGGTCGCGGTCCATCGCGGAGATCCAGCCGGGGATGTCGGTGTGGTCGGCCAGTGCGGGCGCGTCGACCTCGCGGGTGGCCTCCGGGCCCGCCCAGAGTGTGGCGACGGCGACCCGTACGACCGCCTCCCGGCCTGCCTCGAGCGTCATGCCCACCGCCACCCCTCCAGGTTGCGCGACCCCGCCCCGCCCGGGAATCGACGAACGTCCCGGAACCCGACCATACGAAAGTATCTTGCAATGAACAACGACGGTCTGGATGTTGCTTTCAGGTCAGGTCGACGTCGAGCCCCGGTCCGGCGGGCAGGACCACGGTCGCACCCTCGTAACGAATACCGCCGCGCACCGGTGACGCCGCCAGCCACCACGCCGCGTCCAGATCGGACACCACGGTCGTACCGTACGCCGCGACCAGGCTCGCCGCCGCCCCGAGCCCGATCGGTCCCTCCATCATCGACCCGACGACCGTGCCCATGCCATGGGCCGCCGCGAGGTCCAGCAGCGTACGCGCCGGGGCCAGCCCGCCGCACTTGGCCAGCTTGACGTTGACCATGTCGGCGGCCCGGCGCCGGATCACCTCGACCAGGTCGCGTACGTCGAAGACCGCCTCGTCGGCCAGGATCGGGGTGTCCACCCGGTCGCTGACCCACGCCAGCCCGTCGAGGTCGCGGCCGGCGACCGGCTGCTCGACGAGTTCGACGTCGAGGCCGGCGTCCTCGACGCCACGGATGACGCGTACCGCCTCGCGGGGCGACCAGCCCTGGTTGGCGTCCAGCCGGACGCGGGCCGCCGGGCCGGCCGCCGCCCGTACGGCGCGTACCCGGGCCAGGTCGCCGGCGGCGTCGGTGCCCACCTTGACCTTCAGCACGGTGAACCCTTCGGCGGTCCGGGCGGCGGCGGCGGCCGCCAGCGCGTCGGGGTCGCCGGCGGCGAGGGTGACGTCGGTCGGCACCCGCAGCGTGGTGCCGCCGAGCAGCCGGACCAGCGGCAGCCCGGCCCGGCGGGCGGCCAGGTCGTGCAGGGCGACGTCGACGGCGCACTTGGCGGCCTCGTTGCCGGCCACCGCCCGGCGGGTGCGGGCGCAGTTGGCCAGCAGGTCGTCGGCGTCGAGTCCGGTCAGGGCCGGGCCGAGGACCTGTTCGACGCACGCCTGGGCGCCGGCGATGGACGCGCCGGTGACCTGCCAGACCTGCGGCGCCTCGCCGAATCCGGACCGGCCGTCGGCGTCGACGATCTCCACGATCAGCGTGTCGACGGTCGTGGCGCGGCGCAGCGCGGTCACGAACGGGGTGTGCAGCGGCGCCGAGAGGTGGTGGGTGCGTACGGCGGCGATCGTCATGCGGGGCACCCTATCGACCGGGCGGTGGTGGTGCGGGGCGCGGACCGGCGGCGTGGTCAGCCGTGCCGGCCCTGCCAGGCCGCCGCGGAGAGGTCGGCGATGAGGCGGCGGGCGGCGGCGTCGTGGGTGGCCCGGTCGAAGCCGTCGGCGGCGGGGTCGGCGGTGGTGCAGACGACGACCGAGTACGGCGGGGCGTCGGCGGGCAGGACCACGCCGGCGTCGTGGCGTACGCCGGTGATCCAGCCGCTCTTGTGCGCGATCGGGGTGCCCGGTGGCAGGCCGGCAGGCAGGCAGTCGCGGTGTTCCTGGGCGCGGAGCACCTCGAGCATCTGCGCGCAGTGTTCGGGGGCGGCCAGCGGGCCGGGGCGGGTGGCGCCGGCGGCGATGGTGGCGAGCAGGGCGGCGAGGTCGGCGGCGGTGACCAGGTTGGTCAGGCCGGTGTCGCGGGCGGCGTAGTCCTCGATGCCGCGTTCGGTGACGCTGTGGTGGGCGCCGGCGAGGCGCCAGACGTCGGCGAGGCCGGGCAGGCCGACGTGGGCGAGGACGATGTTGGTGGCGAGGTTGCTGGATCGCACGATCATCCGGCGGGCGAGCCAGCGCAGGGAGGCGGTGCCGTCGAGGTGGGCCCACACCACGGGGTCGTTGTCGTAGTCGGGGGCGCATCCGAACCGGGGGGCGCCGGGGTGGGCCGAGTCGAACTCGTTGCGTACGGCGACGGGCCGGTCGGGGTCGACGGTGCCGGCCTCGGTGGCGCGGTGCAGCGCGGCGAGTACGGCGATCTTCATGGTGCTGGCGGCGTAGTGGGTGTCGTCGGGTTGCCGGGTGTAGGCCGGTGGGGTGTCGAGGCGGCCGACGTAGGCGGAGACGGTGCCCGGGGTGGCGGCCAGGCGCTGGTCGAGGTCGTGCGGGATCACGCGGTGACGGTAGCCGAGCCGACCGCCGGCACCGCCCCGCGACGGGCCGGTCGTGGGGCGGTTTCCGGGGCTGGTCAGCCGGCGTGCTTGCGGCGGGCGGCGGCCCGGCCGCGGGTGGTCTGGTCGAGGACGACCTTGCGCAGCCGGACGGCGGCGGGGGTGACCTCGACGCACTCGTCCTCGCGGCAGAACTCCAGGGCCTGTTCCAGGGACAGCTTGCGGGGCGGGATCACCTTCTCGGTCTCGTCGGCGGTCGACGAGCGCATGTTGGTGAGCTTTTTCTCCTTGGTGATGTTGACGTCCATGTCGTCGGAGCGGGAGTTCTCCCCGACGATCATGCCCTCGTACACCTCGGTGCTCGGTTCGACGAACAGGGTGCCGCGTTCCTGGAGGTTGAGCATGGCGAACGAGGTGACGGCGCCGGCGCGGTCGGCGACGAGGGAGCCGTTGTTGCGGGTACGCAGCTCGCCGAACCAGGGTTCGTAGGACTCGAACACGTGGTGCAGGATGCCGGTGCCGCGGGTGTCGGTGAGGAACTCGGTGCGGAAGCCGATCAGGCCGCGGGCCGGGACCAGCCATTCCATGCGGATCCAGCCGGTGCCGTGGTTGACGAGCTGCTCCATGCGGCCCTTGCGGGTGGCGAGGAGCTGGGTGATGGCGCCGAGGTATTCGTCGGGGGCGTCGATGGTGAGCCGTTCGACGGGTTCGCAGGTCTTTCCGTCGATCTCCCGGGTGACGACCTGCGGCTTGCCGACGGTCAGTTCGTACGTCTCGCGGCGCATCTGCTCGACGAGGATGGCGAGGGCGAGTTCGCCGCGGCCCTGGACCTCCCAGGCGTCCGGGCGGTCGGTCGGCAGGACCCGCAGCGACACGTTGCCGATGAGTTCCTTGTCGAGCCGGTCCTTGACCATGCGGGCGGTGACCTTGGCGCCCTTGACCCGGCCGACCATCGGTGAGGTGTTGGTGCCGATGGTCATCGAGATGGCCGGCTCGTCGACGGTGATCAGCGGCAGCGGGACCGGGTTGTCGACGTCGGCGAGCGTCTCGCCGATCATGATCTCGGGGATGCCGGCGACGGCCATGATGTCGCCGGGGCCGGCCTCTTCGGCGGGTTTGCGTTCCAGTCCCTCGGTCATCAGCAGTTCGGAGATGCGGACCCGCTCGGTGGTGCCGTCGGTGCGGCACCAGGCGACGGTCTGGCCCTTGCGGATGGTGCCCTGCCGGACCCGGCACAGGGCGAGCCGGCCGAGGAACGGCGACGCGTCGAGGTTGGTGACGTGGGCCTGGAGCGGGGCGGTCTCGTCGTACGCCGGCGGCGGAATGGTGTCGAGCAGGGTGCGGAACAGCGGTTCGAGGGAGTCGCTGTCGGCGGGTACGGAGCCGTCGGCGGGCTGGGTCAGCGAGGCGATGCCGTCGCGGGCGCAGGCGTAGACGATCGGGAAGTCGATCTGCTCCTCGTCGGCGTCGAGGTCGAGGAACAGCTCGTAGGTGTCGTCGACGACCTCCTTGATCCGGGCGTCCGGCCGGTCGACCTTGTTGATCACGAGGATGATCGGCATCCGGGCCTTGAGGGCCTTGCGCAGCACGAAGCGGGTCTGCGGCAGCGGTCCCTCGCTGGCGTCGACGAGCAGGACGACGCCGTCGACCATGGTCAGGCCGCGTTCGACCTCGCCACCGAAGTCGGCGTGGCCGGGGGTGTCGATGATGTTGATGGTGAAAGGGCCGGTGCCGTCGGCGGGCACGTAGCGCACCGCGGTGTTCTTGGCCAGGATGGTGATGCCCTTTTCGCGTTCCAGGTCCATGGAGTCCATGACCCGGTCGGCCATCTCGGCCCGGGCGCTGAACGCACCGGCCTGGCGCAACATGGCGTCGACCAGGGTTGTCTTGCCATGGTCGACGTGGGCGATAATGGCGACGTTGCGGAGGTCGGAGCGGGTCTGCATGCCCTTATCCTCCCGCTCGCCCGTCGCCGGCCCCCGTCGGGGTCACCCTGAGGTGGCCCGGATCTCCACGCAAATCGCTGCCTGTCGCCGTCCGGCGGCTGGCATGCTGACGTTCGTGGCGGGGGAGCGACATGCATGACCTGTTGATGCGGTTGGCCGACCTGCCGCCCGGGTTGATCTACGTGGTCGCGGCGGCCCTTGTGATGGGCGAGACCGCGCTGCTCCTCGGCCTTTTCGTGCCGGCGGAGGGGACGCTCCTGCTGGTCGGGTTCCTGGCGTACACCGGGACGCTGCGGCTCGGCCCGACGCTGCTGATCATGATCACCGCGGCGGCCGTCGGTGACGCGTTGGCGTTCCGGGCCGGTCGGCGGTACGGGCCACGGCTGCGGGCCGGCGGATTCGGTGCCCGGGTCGGCGAGGAGCGGTGGGCCCGGGCCGACCGGATGCTGGGCCGGATGGGTGGTCGCGGCATCGCCGGGGCGCGGTGGGTGGCGTTCGCCCGCACGCTTCTGCCCCGGCTCGCCGGAAGCACCGGCATGCGCTACCGGCGGTTCGCGCCGTGGAACCTCCTCGGGGTGGTGAGCTGGGTCGGCGGCTCGATCGTGGTCGGCTATCTGGCGGGGGAGTCGTACGCGGCGGTCTCGCACTACCTGGGCCGCGCCACCGCGGCGGTGCTGCTGATGCTGGTCTCGGTCGTCGCGATCGTGCTCGCCGGCCGGTGGCTGGGCCGCAACCCCGATCCCGTACGCGCGCTGCTGGCGCGGGCCGGCCGGCTGCCGGTGCTGCGGTGGGTGGTGCACCGGTACGGCGCCCTGTTCACCGGGCTGTCGGCGCGGGTCGGTGCCGGTTGGGCACTGGTGGCCAACCTTGCCGCCGGCCTGGTGCTGCTGTTCAGCGGCGGCCTGGTGCTGGCCTGGGCGGTGTCGACGGTGGTCGACGGGAGCGGGCTGTCCGCCGTGGACACCGCGATCGCCGGCTGGTTCGCCGGGCAGCGCACCGACGGCGCGGTCGAGGTGGCGCACACGGCGATCGGCGCGTTGCGGGGATCGCTGCTGATCGCGGTGGTCGGGATGCTGGCGCTGGCACACGGTTGGCGTACCCGGGCCTGGCGCGACGACCTGGTCGGCGTGGTCGGTACGGTCGGCGCGTTCGTGCCACCGGTCCTGGTCGCGCTGGTGGCCGACCTGACCATCCTGGACGAGTCGTCGGCGGGCGGCCCGCTGCCGGCGGCGCTGCTGCCCGGCCAGAACGCGGTGGCGTCGGCGAGCCTGTGCACGCTGGCGTGGCTGCTGTCGCGGCGGGCGCGTTGGCCGGTGGCGGTGGCGGCGTGGACCGGGGCCGCGGTCGGGGTGGTGACGGTCGCGGGTGCCCGGCTCTACGTCGGCTGGAGCACCGCGAGCGAGACGGTGACGTCGGTGCTGCTCGGGGTCCTGTGGACGGCGGTGTTCATGATCGCCTGGGCGACCCGGGACCGGGCCGTGCGGAAGCCGGACGGGGCGACCGGCACCGGGGCGGTCGGCACCGGGGCGGTCGGCATCGCATCAGCCGGCGCCGGACCAGCCGGCAGCGGTGGGCCGTTGGCGGACGGGCGGTCGGCGGGCGACACGGGGCCGGTGGCGGCCGGTGGCCGGGCCGACGGGGACCGGCCGGCGGTCGGTGCCGCGGGCCTGGAGCAGGCCGGTCCGGAGGCGGGCGGCGGCCGGGCGAACGCGGGCACCTACCGGCCGCGACGGGCGGCGGGCCTGGTCTGACCGGGCCGCCCGAGGCGGCGTCCAGTTTGCCCGGGCGGGTCCCGTCCAAGGTCAACCGCTGTTATGGTGCGTCCCGCGCCGGTCCCCACCTGCCACGACCTGCGCGGCTCGTCGCTCGTGCGACTGGCCGCCGGTCGGCGGGGCCCGGTGTCCGGACCGACACGGGAGGGGACGTCCGATGCGGACACGGGCACGCCGGACAGTGGTGGTGCTGGTCGCAGCCGTGCTGGCGGTCGCCGGTTGCGGCGACGCCGGTGGCGACCTGGCCGGGGACGGGTTGGCCGGGGACGGGATGTCCGACGTGGTGGCCCCGGTGGTCGAGGCCACCGGCACGCCGACGCCGTCGCCGACCCCGCCACCGCCGCACGTGCAGGGGCTCGGTGCCGCCCTCACGCCCAGTGCCAGCCCGACGCCGGGCGCCACCCCGTCGGCCCGGCCGAAACCGACCCGCAAGCCGCCGGTCGAGGCCAAGCTGCCGCCGGCCGTACCGGCGCCGGCCCCCAGCGGCTGCAAGCCGAAGTACGTGGGCACGCAGGCCACCCGGGCCCAGGCGAAGGCGGCGCTGACCGAGGCGGCGGGGCGGGCGTACTGGCCGACGTCGGCGCCGGGCATCCGGGTGCCGGTCAACCTGGTGAAGGCCGTCGCGTGGCAGGAGAGCGGCTGGCAGTCCAACATCATCGCGTGTGACGGCGGGATCGGCCTGATGCAGGTGATGCCGGACACCGCGGCGTACGTCAACATGCGGTTCGAGAAGAACTACGACGTCGACGACTACCGGGACAACGCGACGCTGGGCGCGAACTACCTGGCCTGGCTGATCAAGTACTTCGGCGACGTCTACTTCGGGGGCGACTACACGCTGACGTACGACGGGGAGTGCGCCAGCCACACCGCGCCGTGCCTGGTCAACGCGGTGTTGGCGGCGTACAACTTCGGCTACGGGAAGGTCGACACCGCCGACGGGCTGGTGATACCGAACCCGCGCTACGTCGAGAACGTCCGGTGGTTGACGACCGGATGCGAGTGCCTGGCGTTCTAGCCGCCGCCCGCCGCCGCGCCGGTGTCACGATCCGGCGCGGTGGCGGGCCGGACCGGTCAGTCGGTCTTGGCGCGGGCCAGGGCGCTCGGCCACCAGAAGCGGCGGCCGACGGTGACGGCGATGGCCGGCACCAGCAGGGTGCGGACGAGCAGGGTGTCGAGCAGCACGCCGAGGCCGACGATGATCCCGAGTTCGGTGAGGGTGACCAGGGGCAGCACGCCGAGCACGGCGAACACGGCCGCGAGCAGGATGCCGGCGCTGGTGATGACGCCGCCGGTGACGGCCAGCGAGGTCAGCATGCCCTTGCGGGTGCCGAGGGTGAACGCCTCCTCGCGGGCGCGGGTGGCGAGGAAGATGTTGTAGTCGACGCCGAGAGCGACCAGGAACAGGAACGCCAGCAGGGGCACCGAGGTGTCCAGGGCGGCGTAGTCGAGGACGTTGGTGAACAGGAAGTTGCCGGCGCCCAGGGCCGCGAAGTAGGTCGCGACGACGGTGGTGACCAGCACCAGCGGGGCGACCAGTGAGCGCAGCAGCACGATCAGGACGAGCAGGACGACGACGAGCACCAGCGGTACGACGACCTTGAGGTCGCGGATGGCGGCGTCGCGGGTGTCGAGGTTGCTCGCCACGGTGCCGCCGACGAGCGCGTCGGCGTCGGGTACGTCGTCGACGCGCTCGCGCAGGTCGCGGATCGTGTCGAAACTGGCGGTGCTGTCCGGTTCGGCCTCCAGCACGACGTCGATGGCGACGAGGTCGGCGGTGCGTTCGGCGACGCGGGCGCTGGCGACGCCGGGGGTGTCCTGGACGGCGGTGAGGAGTGGCTGCTCGCTGCCGGCGTTGCCGATGACGCTGGTCGGGTCGGCGGAGCCGGCGGGGAAGTGCCGGGCGAGGGTGTCGAGGCCGTCGATCGACTCGGCCTGGACCCGGAACTGTTCGGTGCGGCTGAGGCCGAGCCGGGCGTCGCTGAGGCCGAGGGCGAGGAGGGCGAGCACGGCCAGGGAGCCGGCGAGCACGGCGCGCGGGCGGCGGGCGACGAGGCCGCCGACCCGGGCCCAGATGCCGGAGCGGGCGGGGTCGGCCTGCCCGGCGCGGGGCACGAACGGCCAGAAGAGGCCACGACCGCAGACGGACAGGGCGGCGGGCAGCACCACCAGGCCGTACGTGGCGGCGACGGCGAGCCCGACCGCGCCGGCGACGCCGATCGCCCGGTCGTTGCCGAGTACGGCGGTGAGCAGGGTGAGCAGGCTCAGGCAGACGGTGGTGGCGCTGGCGGCGATGGCCGGTCCGGCCGACGACAGCGAGCGGCGCATCGCCTCGCGCCGGTCGTCGACGCGGCGCAGTTCCTCGCGGTAGCGGGCGATCAGCAGTAGGGCGTAGTTGGTGCCGGCGCCGAAGACGAGGACGTCGACGATGCCGGTGGTCGACGGGTCGATCGGCAGTTCGATCGCCCGGCTGAGCATGGCGATCAGGCCGTTGGTGACCACGTTGGCGGTGCCGACGACGGCCAGCGGTACGAGCCACAGCCAGGGGCTGCGGTAGGTGACGATCAGCAGCAGGGCGACGACGACGACGGTGACCAGCAGCAGCCGGAAGTTGGCGCCGTCGAACGAGGAGGCGATGTCGGCGGTGAATCCGGCGCCGCCGCTGACCTGCGCGGTCGCGCCGGCGGGCAGGCCGTCGGCGGCGGTGGCGCGCAGCCGTTCGACGGTGGCGATCGTGGTGTCGGTGTCGAGGTCGGCGGGCAGTGGTACGGCGAGCAGGGCGGCCGCCCGGTCGGGGGAGTAGACCGGTGGGGAGACCTGGCCGCCGGTGGCCTCGGCGGCGAACGCGGCGGCGTCGGCGGCGATGGCGGCCGCGTCGTCGGCGGTCAGTGGCTGCCCGCCGCGGGAGTAGACCACCAGGGCCGGGTTGAGTTGGCCGCTGGGCAGTTGCCGCTGGAGTTCGGCGACCCGGACGGACTCGGCCGTGTCGGGCAGCGCGGCCGTCGGGTCGGTGCTCTCGTAGGCCTGGCCGCCGCCGAGGACGACGGCGGCGGAGAACACGGCCGCGACGAGGAGCACGATCCAGGCGCTCCACCGGCCGCTGACGATCGCGCCGATCCGGCCGCCGATCCTGGTCGGCCGGTGGTCGCCGGCCGGGCCGTCGTCGGTTTCGGTGTCCGTCCGGCCGGAGGTGACCTGTCGCGGTGTCATCCACATCTCCCGATAAACATACTTGTCGACAACCAAGTATCTCGACGATCGAGATTATCGACGCCTCCGGTAGAGTGCAAATCAGGCGAGGCAAGGCACGGAAAGGCGGACAACCTCGGTGACGCACGGCATGTACCGGCCGCGTGACACGCGGCGCGAAGCGCTCACCGCCGACATCGCCGTCGACCTGCGCCGGCTCACCATCGACTCCGAGCACGTCGGGCACGCCTTCGCCAACCTGCACGGGCTCGGCGCCACCGACCTCCAGGCCCTGATCGCGATCATGGACGCGGAGCGGGAGGACAACCCGATCACCCCGGGCCGGCTGGGCGAGCACCTCAACCTGTCGTCCGGCTCGGTCACCGCCCTCATCGACCGGCTGGAACGCGCCGGCCACATCCGCCGCGACCGGGACACCGTCGACCGGCGCAAGGTCTTCCTCCGCTACGCCGACCGGGGCGCCCGCGTCGCCATGGACTTCTTCCGCCCGCTCGGCTGGCGCACCGAGGGCGTGATGGCCGGCTACACCGACGACGAGCTGACGGTCGTGCACCGGTTCATGCGGGACATGGCGGCGATGATGCGCCAGCACCGCGACGACGTACGGGCCGGTCGGCCCACCGGCCCGGCACCCGGGGGCGACGCGCCGGACCGGGCCGCCCCGGTCGGCCGGCCGCCGGACTGATGTTCGCCGCGCTGGCGGCCGGGCTCGCCGCCCGCCTCCTGCGACTGCCCCCGGCGCGCACCCGCCGGGTGGTCCGCCGGGCCGGCCTGCGGGTCCGGGCCCGTGACGGGGTCAAGCTCCTCACCGACCACTACGCCCCCGACCTGCCGGCCGCGCCCACCGTGCTGATCCGGACCCCGTACGGGCGGGGCCTGCCGATGCGGGTGCTCGGCCGGCTGCTGGCCGGGCAGGGCTTCCACGTGGTGATCCAGTCGTGCCGGGGCACGTTCGGCTCCGGCGGGGTGTTCGAGCCGTTCGCCGACGAGCGCGCCGACGGCCTGGACACCGTCGACTGGCTGCGCCGGCAGCGCTGGTACTCGGGCGGGTTCGGCATGTTCGGCGCCAGCTACCAGGGCTTCGTGCAGTGGGCGCTGGCCCCGGACGCCGGCCCCGACCTGCGCGCGATGGTCGCCGTCGTCGCCGCGTCGACCAGCCGCGAATCGACGTACGCCGGCGGGGCCTTCTCGCTCGACAGCGTGCTGACCTGGGTGGAGCTGATCCAGGCGCAGCGGGTGCCGTGGCTGGCCCGGCAGGTCGAGCTGAAGCGCGGCCAGCCGGGGCTGGTCGCCGGGCTGGCCCACCTGCCGCTGGCCGAGGCCGACCGGATCGCCACCGGCGCGGCGGTGCCGTTCTTCCAGGACTGGCTGCGGCACCACCGGCCGCGGGCGGCGTACTGGCGCGCCCGGGTCTTCGACGCCCGGATCACCGAGGTCACCGCCCCGGTCGGCATGATCACCGGCTGGCACGACATCTTCCTGCCGGCCCAACTGGCCGACTACGCGCGGCTGCGGGCGGCGGGCCGGCGGCCCTACCTGACGGTCGGGCCGTGGACGCACGGCAGCCCGGGGCTGCTCGCGGCGTCCGTACGCGAGGGGGCGGCCTGGCTGCGGGCGCACCTGGCCGGTGACGCCGTCGGTCTGCGCACGGCACCGGTACGCGTCCACGTCGGCGGCGGCGCGGGCTGGCGTGACCTGCCACGGTGGCCGCCGCCGGCGGTGCCGGTGGCCTGGCACCTGCAACCCGGCGGCGGCCTGGACCCCGCGCCGCCGCCGCCGTCGAGCCCGGACCGGTTCCGCTACGACCCGACCGATCCGACGCCGTCGCTGGGCGGCCCGTTGCTCGTCGCCCAGCGGGCCGGGACGGTCGACAACCGTGACCTGGAGGCCCGCCCGGACGTGCTGACCTACACCGGTGCGCCGCTGCGCGCGCCGGTCGAGGTGGTCGGCCCGGTCGCGGCGGAGATCCGGGTACGCAGCGAACTGCCCTACTTCGACGTCTTCGTCCGGCTGTGTGACGTGGACCGGCGCGGGCGCTCCCGGAACGTGTGCGACGGCCTGGTCCGGGTGGTGCCGGACGGCTTCCCGACGTCGGCCGACGGGGTGGTGGCCGTGCCGGTGGCGATGTGGCCGGTCGCGCACCGGTTCGCCGCCGGCCACCGGCTGCGGGTGCAGGTCAGTGGGGGTGCGCATCCGCGCTACGCCCGCAACCCCGGCACCGGCGAGCCGCTGGGTACGGCGGTCACGCTGCGGGCCGGCGACCGCGAGCTCCACCACGATCCGACCCATCCGTCGGCGATCCTGCTCCCCGTCGTAGAACAGGGCTGATCTACCACTTTCAGGTGTCTGGTTCACCATTTCCACACTTGTAACAAAACCGACAAATATCCTGCCGTGTCAGGTGTCGGTAGCCGCGCCGTCGCCCGTACGAAAGGGGACGACGTGCGCGTCGCGACCACGACCACGGTGCTCATCGCCGGCCTGTCGGCCATTCTCGCCGCCCCCGTGCCGGCCGTCGCCCGGGCCGCCGAACCGGCCGCGACCGTACGCGCCGACGGCTCGCTCAACGTCCGTGCCGGCGCCTCGACCGCCGACCGGCGCGTCGGCACGCTGCGCGACGACACCCGGATCACCGTCACCTGCCAGGTGTACGGCGAACTCGTCACCGGCACCCAGGGCCGGTCGGCGCACTGGAACCTGCTGTCCAGCGGCCGGTACGTCGCCGACGCCTACATCCGCTGGACCCCGTCGCGGCCCGCCGTGGCCTGGTGCGGCGGCAACCGGGCGGCCGTGGCCACGGCGCGCACCGGCGGCGGGCCGCTCAACGTGCGCGCCGGCGCCGGCACCGGTCACGCCCGCGTCGGCACCGTCGCCGACGGCAGCCGGCTCACCGTGGAATGCCAGACCTGGGGCCAGACGGTCACCGGGGCGGTACGGCGCAGCTCCGCCTGGAACCGGCTGGCCGGTGGCCGGTTCGTCGCCGACGCGTACGTCGCCTGGAACCCCGCCGCGTCGAACCTGCCGTGGTGCGGCCAGGCGCCGCCGACCGTGCCGACCGCCGACCGCAACCGGTTCATCCAGCGGATCGCCGAGCCGGCCCGGGCCGGCTTCCGCCAGTACAAGGTGCCGGCCTCGGTCACCATCGCCCAGGCGATCCAGGAATCCGGCTGGGGCGGCAGCGGCCTGACCCGCCGCGACCACAACTACTTCGGGATCAAGTGCTTCGGCGCCCCTGGCCCGATCGCGGTCGGCTGCCGGTCGTACGCGACCACCGAGTGCGAGGGCACCCGCTGCTACGGCACCACCGCCAGCTTCCGCGCCTACCGCGACGCGGCCGGTTCGTTCGCCGACCACGGCCGCTTCCTCAGGGACAACAGCCGGTACCGGCCCGCGTTCGCGTACAGCGACAACCCGGACCGGTTCGCCGCCGAGATCCACAAGGCCGGGTACGCCACCTCGCCGACGTACGCGACGAACCTGATCAGGCTGATGAAGCAGTACGACCTCTACCGCTACGACCGGTGAGCGGCGCCGCCGGGGCCGGGAACCGGCAGCGGGCGCGGAAGACGGCGGGTGGGGTGCGGTGAGGGCCGCCCACCCGCTATTCTCCTATGTTCGGGAAAACAAAAGAATCGCATGTGAAATGCGATTCTCTGGGGATTTTATCGAACAGGGAGACAATTTGTCAATCTCGTCCAGGGCCGCCGCCGACCAGCGCACCGACGAGGTCGACCGCGAGCAGGCGCACGTGTCGATGCTCTACCGACGGCTCGACGCGATGCGTGATCATGCCACGAAACGGCTGGCCAGGGCCTTGCGTGAAACCGGCGGTACGCCCCAGGCCCGGTCCCAGCGCGACAGCGCCACCGCGATGTACCGCGAGCAGGTGGCGCAGTTCGACGCGGTGGAAAACGGACTCTGTTTCGGCCGACTCGATTTCGACGACGACCGCACCGCGCACGTCGGTCGGATCGGGATATTCGACGAGAGCCACGGCCACCGGCCGCTGCTGCTCGACTGGCGGTCGGACGCCGCCCGGCCGTTCTATCTCGCCACCGCCGCCGCCCCGCACGGCGTGACCCGCCGCCGGCACATCCGCACCAACGACCGCACCGTGGTCCACCTCGACGACGAGGTGCTCGACCTCACCGCCGCCGACCCCACCGGCAGCACCGGACTGGCCGGCGAGGCGACCCTGTTCGCCGCGCTCGGCGCCGGCCGCACCGGACGGATGCGCGACATCGTCGAGACGATCCAGGCCGAACAGGACCGGATCATCCGTTCCGACGTCGCCGGCCTGCTCGTCGTCCAGGGCGGCCCCGGCACCGGCAAGACCGCCGTCGCCCTGCACCGGGTCGCCTACCTGCTCTACACCCACCGCCGGGAACTCTCCACCCGTGCCGTACTCGTCGTCGGGCCCAACCCGACCTTCCTCAACTACATCTCCCAGGTGCTGCCGTCGCTGGCGGAGACCGGCGTGCTGCTGCGCACCCCCGGCGACCTGTTCCCCGGGGTGACCGCCCGCCGCGACGAGCCCGCCGAGGTGGCCGAGATCAAGGGGCGGCCGGTGATGATCGACGTCCTCGCCGCGGCCGTCGCCGACCGGCAGCGGCTGCCCGACGAGCCCATCGAGATCAACGTCGAGCAGGACACCCTGCGGCTCGACCCGGCGACCATCGCCGACGCCCGGACCCGCGCCCGCCGCTCCGGCAAGCTGCACAACCTCGCCCGGCCGCTGTTCGACACCGAGATCATCCACGCCCTCGCCGCCCAGCTCGCCGCGAAGATCGGCGCCGACCCGCTCGGCGGCGACAACCTGCTCGACGAGGCCGACGTCGCCGAGATCCGGCGCGAACTGCGCCGCGAACCCGAGGTGCTCGCCACACTCGACTGGCTGTGGCCGATCCTCAGCCCGCAGCAACTCGTCGCCGGCCTGTTCGCCTCCGACGCCCGCCTCGCCGCGGCCGCCCCGCAACTCACCACCGTCGAGCGGGAGCTGCTGCGCCGCGAACCGCGCGGCGGCTGGTCACCGGCTGATGTGCCACTGCTCGACGAGGCCGCCGAACTCCTCGGCGAGGACGCCACCGTCGAGGCCGTGCTCGCCGAACGCGAACGGCAACGCCAGATCGAGTACGCCGAGGGCGCCCTGGAGATCGCGATGGGCTCCCGTTCGATCGACGTCGAGGACGAGGCCGAACCCGAGCTGCTCGCCGCCACCGACCTGCTCGACGCCGACCTGCTCGCCGACCGGCACGAGTACGGCGACCAGCTGACCGCCGCCCAGCGTGCCGCCGCCGACCGCCGGTGGGCGTTCGGGCACATCGTCGTCGACGAGGCCCAGGAACTGTCCCCGATGGCCTGGCGGCTGCTGATGCGCCGCACACCGAACCGGTCGATGACCGTCGTCGGCGACGTCGCCCAGACCGGGGACCTCGGCGGCACCTCGTCGTGGGCACAGGTCTTCGAGCCGTACGTGGCGGACCGCTGGCGGCTCGCCGAACTCGAGGTCAACTACCGCACCCCGGCCGAGATCATGTCGGTCGCCGCGCGGCTGCTCGCCGACATCGACCCCACGCTGACCCCACCCCGGTCCGTACGCGAGACCGGCGTACCGCCGTGGGCCAGCCGTACCGCCCCGGGTGAACTGCCCGCCCGGCTCGCCGACGTGGTGACCCGGGAGGCGGACGACGTCGCCGACGGCCGTCTCGGCGTGATCGTGCCCGCCGCGCGGCTGGCCGAGCTGGGGCGGGCGGTCGCCTCGGCGGTCCCGGACGCGGCGGTCGGTGACCGGTCCGACCTGGTCAACCGGGTTGTCGTGCTGACCGTACGGCAGGCCAAGGGGCTGGAGTTCGACTCGGTCGTCGTCGTCGAGCCGGCCGAGATCGCCGCCGAGTCGCCCCGTGGCGACAGCGACCTCTACGTGGCGCTGACCCGGGCCACCCGCCGGCTCGGCGTCGTCCACAGCGGAGAGTTGCCGGCCGCCCTCGCGGACCTGGCCGATCGGCCGACCTGATCACCCGATGTCCCGACCGGATCGGTATGGCGTACGCCGTACGGTGGATCCATGGTGGACTGGGCGGTGGCCCTCGGTGTGGTGGGTGTCGTCGGGGCGGTGGGTGTCCTCGGCGTGGCCGCCGCCATCGGTCGGGCCCGGGCGGCCGGCCGGCGCAAGGACCTGGTCGGCGGCGCGCTGCGGGACCGGCGGCCGGCCGATCCGGCCCGGTCGGACGATCCGCCGGTGCGGGAGATGCCGGCCGAGGCCGAGGTGATCGCCGAGATCGCCGAACTGCTCGATCGGGGCAAGCGGCGCCAGGCGACCTATGTGCTGCGCGGGCACACCGGCATGGCGGGCGCCGACGCCAAGCGGCTGGTCGACGAGATCGGGGCGGGCCGGCACCCGGCCACCTGGCCGGTCCGGACGCCGGTCGTCGGGGCCGACTGGGAGTTCGACCCGTTCATCGTCGACCGGGCGTTCGCCCTCAAGAAGCGGGGCCGTGAGGCCGACGCCGTACGGCTGCTCTGCGAGCGGCTCGGCGCGCCGCTGTCCGAGGCGACCAAGCTCGTCCGTTGAGCGCCGGCGGGCCGGCGGTGGGCTGGCAGGTCGCCGGTAGCGTGGGGCCATGGAATGGTTCGGGGCCCTTGGCGCGATCGTGGTCGTACTGGTGATCTGTGTGATCGTGTTCGTCGCCGCCCGCTCCCGCCGTCGCGGTGCCGACCTGGTCGGCGGCGACCTGGCCGGGCGGGCGCGGTACGGCGCCGGACCGGCCGGCGGCAAGGGCACCGGTGTCGTCGCCGGACCCGAGGGGGTCGAAGGTCTCGACCGTCTCGACGCCACGGACCGGGCGCTGGTCGCCGAGATCCTGGAGTTGCTCGGCCGGAACCGGAAGATCCACGCGATCAAGGTCCTGCGGACGCGGCGCCCGATGGGCCTGGCCGAGGCGAAGCAGGTGGTCGAGCAGATCGGGGCGGGCCGGGTGCCGGCGCGCTGGCCGGGCCAGCCGCCCCGGTCGCCGGAGGTCGCCGACCGGTCCGTTGTCGACCGGGCCACCGACCTGAAGCGTCAGGGCCGGCTGATCGAGGCGGTCAAGCTGGTCCGCGCCGAGACGGGCCTGTCCCTGCGCGAGGCCAAGGACATGGTCGACGTCCTCTGACCCGACCCTCGCGCCACCGGGCCTCTAGCCGCGATCTTGCACTTGTCGCCTGACAAATCCGGCGAACGGGGGAGACAACTGCAAGATCGCGGGGATCGGGGCGGGGCGCGAAGCGCCCCCGCCCCCGATCTCAGCGGCCGCCGAAGAAGTTGTTGCCGGCCATGCCACCCTGGCCCATGCCGAAGCGGCCGGCCATGTCGGTGCCGGCGAGCGCGTTGTACGGCGGCATCAGCTCCGCCGGCTGCACGACCACCATGCCCTCGCCGCTGAACTGCATCTGCCAGCTCTCGCCGGTGTTGCCCCGAGGGCGCCACACCGACGACGAGGTGACCGCCGCCTGCATGCTGACCTGGAGGCTCGACGACCAGGCGATCACCGCGTCGGCGTCGGCGAAGTAGTAGTTGCTGGGCGTCACCCGCATCACCAGCGGTTCGCCGGTGGTGGTGACGGCGATCTTGCCGTGCCCGGTCAGTTCGATGTTGTACGCCCCGGCGCTGGCGATGTTCACCTGCGACTCGATGCGGACCACGTCCCACCGCAACTGCTTCTCGAACGCGAGCACGTTCTCGCCGTCGACGGTCAGCCCGTCACCGGTCAGGTCGAGGATGTGGATGTCCTGCGCCTGGTTGGCCAGGAAGACGCTCCCGGAGCCGGACACCTTCATCAGGTTGAGGCCCTCGCCGGTCATGTAGCGCGAGATGTGGGCGCCCCAGTGCTCGTGGTGCCCGTCGAAGTTGACGCCGCCCTGGTAGGCGATCATCGCGCCCTTGCGGGCGAAGAACTCCGTCATCCCGCTCTGCTGGCCGAGGTTGGCCTTGAGCATCTTGGTGTTCTGGAGCACGAACTTGTCGGTGCCGCCGACTTCGGTGTTGGTCAGCAGGCTGCTCTGGTACATGTCGTCTTCTCCTTCGCCGTATCCCGCTACCGCTGACCGTCAGCCCCGGGCCGAGAAGTTGGGGCGCTCGTCCTCGCTCGGCTGGACCATGACGAAGCCCTGCCCGGAGAACCCCAACTGGAACGCCTCGCCGGAGCCGCGCCCGAAGAGACCGCCCAGCCGGGCGGTGCGCCGCGGCTGGACGCTGAGCCCCTCGGTGAAGGCCACCAGCGCGTCGGTGTCGACGAAGGTCGGCGCCTCCCGGGTGTCGAGGACCACCGGGGTGCCCTTGCTGGTCAGTGCCACCCAGCCGTGGCCGCGCAGCACGACGTTGAACATGCCCATGCCGGACAGCATGCTGACGCCCTTCACCCGCTCGATGCCCCACTGGAGGGAGGCGTCGAAGGCGAGGATGTTCTTGCCGTTGACGCTGAGCGCCTCGCCGGCCAGTTGCAGGACGACCACGTCCTTGCCGTAGTCGGCCAGGTAGAGCTCGCCCTGGCCGGTCGCGACCATCAGCGGTACGCCCTCACCGGTCGCCCAGGAGCGCGCCATCTGGCCCATCTGCGGCGGGTTGGGGTTGAAGTCGATCAGACCCTCGTACGCCACCATCGAGCCGGCGCGGGCCATCAGGTCCTGCCCGGGGGCCATCATCACCTTGGCCATCTTGTAGCCGTGGGTGCTCATCCGGTCCCGGATCTGCGTCTGCCCATAGTGCTGGAGCAACGGACTCTGCACGGCGAACCCCTCAGACCTCGTACGGCTGGACTACGACAAAGTGGCCCTGGAGGCCCATGAACTGCAGCGCGACCGACTCGCCGCTGGCACCCGGGTAGATCTCGCGGGAGATCCGTACCTGGGTGGACACCGACACCCGCATCCCCGCCGTCCAGGCGACGACCGCGTTCATGTCGGCGAAGGTCGGGCCCTGGCACTGCAGGGTCAGCGGCGTGCCCTTGGTCATCACCACGACCGTGCCCTGGCCGGACACCACCAGGTGGAACATCCCGCCGCCGGGGATGCCGGGGCTCTCGATGCGCTGCACCTGGGTCTGGAGGCTGGCGTCGAAGGCCAGCACGTTGTTGGCGTTGACGCACAGCGAGTGGCCCTGCAACTCGACGATGTGCAGGTCGGCGGCGTCCTCGGCGAGGAACACCTCGCCCTGGCCCTTGCAGGTCATCAGCTTCAGGCCCTGCCCGGTCGCGGCGTTCTCGAAGAACGCCTTGAGCCCGCCGGAGCCCTTGTAGGCGAACTCGATGTCGCCCTGGTAGGCGACCATCGAGCCGCGCCGGGCGTACGCCTCCGGGCCCAGCGTCACCTTGACCAGCTTCTTGTTCTGCTGGGTCCACCGGCCGGTGGTCGGCGTCTCCCGGTATTTCTGCAGGCTGACCATGACGCCGGGCTGCACCGGCTGGGCCTGCGACGGCAGTCCGGAGCCGAACTGGCCGGGCGCCTGCGGGTAGCCGGGCTGCTGCTGCGGGTGCCCCTGCTGCGGCGGGAAGCCCTGCTGCGGCGGGTAGCCCGGCTGCTGCTGCTGGGGAAAACCGGGCTGCTGCGGCGGGAAGCCGGGCTGCTGGGGCGGGAAGCCGGGCTGCTGGGGCGGGTGGCCCGGCTGCTGCGGCGGCGGGAAGCTCTGCCCGGGCTGCTGGCCGTAGCCGGGCGGGGGCGGCGGAGGCGGCGGCGGGGTGAAGCCGGTGTGCGCCGGGGCGGCGGGCTGCTGCTGCGGTGGCACCGGCGGCGGCGCGAACGACGGCGCCGCCTGCTGGGGCGGCGGGGCGAAGCCGGGCGACGGCTGCTGCTGCGGCGGCGCGAACGACGGCGGGGCCGCCGGGGGCGCGGCCGGCTCGTCGTCGACCTCGCCGCCGTACGAGCGGATCAGGTCGGCGAGCCCGCCGGCGAAGCCCTGGCCGACCGCGCCGACCCGCCAGACGCCCTTGCGGTAGAGGTCGGTGATGATGATGGCCCGCTCGGTGCCGAAGTCGGCGCCGGTGAAGCTGTAGCGCAGCACCTCCTGGCCGCCGGCGACGAGTCGCAGGTAGCCGGACTGGATCTGGCTGGCGCTGCCGGAGCCCTCGATCGCCGCGCAGAACGACAGCTTGTGGATCTTGTCGGGGACCTGGTCGAGGGTCACCCGGAACGAGTCGGTGTCACCCGACTGCTCGCCCAGCTTCTGGATCGCACCCTCGGGCGACTTCGGCTGGTTGAAGAAGATGAAGTAGGAGTCGTCGGAGAGCTTGTCGGCGGCGTCCAGCCCGAAACACGAAATGTCCCAGGTCAGGCCCGGTGAGACCAGTTGGATACCGACGTATAGGTCGGTTCCCGCGGTCAGTGCCGACAATGGGCTCTTCTGACCCCGCGTGAATGCCTGAGACACGTGATCCCCTCAGCTACGACGTGGTGTTCCTGATGAAGTTAGCGCCGTTCGGCAAGTCGCGGCGAACCGGCCGGTCCGGCCACGCTGCCCGGCGGTGTCGCCGGATCGACCGGCGTCGACCAGGGTCGGGAACCGTCGTCCCCGGCCGGTCGTCCCGGCCCCGGGCGGCGGTTCACCGTCCACCGGCCAGGCGGTCGAGTACGGCGTCGAGCGCCGTACCCGATCCGACCGGGTCCGGGGTGAAAGTCCACGACAGCCCGACCCACGGGTCGCCGACGTGGTCGTCGGGCACGGCCGGTAGCCGCGACATCGACCGCCACAGCGCGGACACCAGCGGCCCGAGCGTCGACGAGTCGGCGGGGTCGGCGACCAGCAGCAGGTTCACCCCGACATCCGGGCCGTCGTTGATCAGGTACTGGATCTGCGCGATCGACCGCTCGTCGAAGCCGTACGGGAAGTCGTGCAGCACCAGCAGCCGGCGGCCGCCGTCGACCAGCCCCGGCGGCAGCGCCGTCTCGCCCGAACGCATCGCCATCTGGATCAGGTCGACCCGGGAGACCAGGTTGTCGAGCAGTTCGGCCAGTTCGCCCGGAGTGGTCGCCGGTGGTCCGGCCAGCGCGTCGCCACGCAGGCCACGTACGGCGGCACCGCCACCCGCCAGGTCGGCGACCGAGACGCTGAGCTTGCCGGCCGGGTGGGCGGCGAGCAGCCGGGCGATGACCGAACGGGCCAGCGCGGTCGCCGTCGACCGGTCGGTGCCGGCCGCGTCGATCCACAGTGGCCTCGCCAGCGGGAGCCGGAACAACAGCGGAATCCGCAGGTCGGGGTCTTCGGGCAGGTGCAGTTCACCGACCCGCAGCGCCACCGCCAGCTCCGTCGGCGGCTGCCAGCCCCGCCAGACCGGACTGTCCCAGCGGGCCATCGTCGCCGGGAGGACACCGTCGAGCTGGCGCAGCTCGGTGCCGAGCTGCGCCGCGTCCCGCCGGTGGTCGGCGGTCGCCCGGGCCACCAGTTCGTCGTGCCGGCGGTCGGCCGCCGCCCGGGCGGCCGCGGTCTCCGGCGAGTTGCGGGCACGCGGGTCGTCGAGCAGCCGGCCGACCTCGTCGTCGCGGCGCTGCTCGGCGTATTCGGTCGCCGACCGCAGCGCCGAGGTGCTGCGGGCGGCGTCCTCGAAGATGCTCCACACCTGCTGGTAGAGCCGTTCCGGGGGCAGCCCGCCGGCCGCTTGCGGCGCCGGCTGCGGCGGCTTGGCCCGGTCGGTCGGCCACGGCCGCGCCGGCTGGGCGGGCACCGCCGCCGGGCGCGCGGATGGCGTCGGTGGCTGGGCGGGTGGTGCGGGTGGTTGCGCGGATGGCGCCGGTGGCTGGGCGGGCGGCGCGGGTGGTTGCCCCGCCGGCGCACCGGTGCCGGCCGCGACCGGGCTGGCGGTGGTCGCGGATACGGGCACCGCCGGCGCCGGCTCCTCGTCCACCTCCACGCCGCACACCGCCACCAGCTCGGCCAGCCCGCCGGCGTAGCCCTGGCCGACGGCCCGGATCTTCCAGCCGCCGGCCCGGCGGTAGATCTCCCAGGCGATGACCGCCCGTTCGGTGTCGAGGCCGGTGACGACGAACGTCGCCATCACCGCCCCGTCGGCGCCGGCGATCCCGGCGACCGGTGCCGGGCCGGCACCGAACGCCGGCGCCGAGCCGTCGACACTGACGGCCACCAGCACCTTGCCCACCTCGGCCGGTACGGCGGCCAGGTCGACCTCGACGCACGCCGGCCGGCCGGCGGCGGCGGGCCGGCACGACACCCCCGGCCCGTCCGGCTGGTTGTAGAACACGAAGTCGGCGTCGGTGCGTACCCGGCCACTGTCGGTGAGCAGCAACGCCGACAGGTCGGCCGGCCCCGGAGTCTCCACGGTCACGCGGAGCCGGGCCACGGTCAGGGGAGCGTTCTGTCCCTTGACGAGGACCTGTGCCATCACTCTCTCCTCGGTGGCGATCTAGCGGGTGGCCGCCACGGTCACAGGAAACGTCCCAGCATGGGGATCAGCTCCAGGGGCTGGCGGCCCTGGACCGGCTCGCCGATGGCCATCATCTTCCAGACGCCACCCTCGCGGTAGACCTTGGCCATCACCATGCCGGTGGTGCCGACACCGCCCGAGAGCGTATAGCGGGCCAGCTCCTGGCGGGTCGTCTCGTCGACGAGCCGACAGAACGCCGCCTCGACCTGCTCGAAGGTGTGCCCCTGGTACGACGTGACCACGAACAGCACCGTCGTGACGTGGGCGGGCACCCGGGCCAGGTCCACGATGATCGACTCGTCGTCGCCGTCACCGTCGCCGGTGCGGTTGTCGCCGGTGTGCGCGATCGACCCGTCCTTGCTGCGCAGCTGGTTGTAGAAGGCGATGTCGACCGGCTGCTGGTCGGCGAACAGGATCGCCGACGCGTCGAGGTCGACGTCGATCTCCCGGCTGCCGAACAGGCCGCGCCGCTTGATCGGGTCCCAGCCGAGGCCCATCCGCACCAGGGTGAGCTGGACGCCGTTCTCCTTGCGCAGCGACACCCGCTCGCCCTTGGACAGGCTGACCGGGGCACCCGGGCGGCCCAGCGTCTTCTCCATCGAGATCGGGGCGGCGGCCGGCGGCTGCGGGGCCGGGGGTGCCGGTGGCTGCGGGGCGGGCGGCTGCGGCGCCGGGGGTGCCGGTGGCGGCGGGGGCGGCGGCGCGGCCTGCGGCGCCGGGGCGTACTGCGGCGCGGGTGCGGCCGGCGGCGGCGTGTACTGCGGCGCGGGCGGCGCGCTCGGCGGTGGCGGCGGGGGGCCTGGGTGACCGGCGGCGGTGGCGGCGGGGCCTGGGTGACCGGCGGCGGTGGCGGCGGGGCCTGGGTCACCGGCGGCGGGGGCGGCGGCGCGGCCTGCGGGGCCGGCGCGGGTGCCGCCGCGGCGGGCGCGGGCGCCCCGTCGACCACGACGCCGTGGTCCTGGATCAGGTCGGCGAGGCCACCGGCGTAGCCCTGCCCGACCGCCCGGACCTTCCACGCCCCGGCCCGCCGGTAGAGCTCCAGCGCGATGACGATGCTCTCCGTGGCGAGGCCGGTGACGGCGTAGTTGACCAGTTCGGCGCCGGCCGCGTCGTAGACCCGGGCGGTCGGCGGCGCCACCTGGCCGAACCGCTGGCCCTGCCCGTCGACGCTGACGACGATCCGGACCTTGTCCACGTCGGCCGGCACCGCGCCGGTGTCGACCGAGACCTCCCACGGCTGGCCGGGTGAAGGCTGCCGGCAGGAGACCCCCGGCCCGTTCGGCTGGTTGTAGAAGACGAAATCGGCGTCGGAACGTACCTTGCCGTTCGCCGCGACCAGCAGCGCGGACAGGTCGGTCGGGCAGGCGACCTCGACCACGACCCGTACCTGGGGCGCGGTCAGGGCGGTGTTCTGCCCCTTGACCAGGGCGGTGGACATCTTCGTCTCCTCGTGGTGTCAGCGGGACGCGGTGGACGTCGGCCGGTCGATGGTCTGTTCGCCGTACCACCGCACGATCTCGTCGCCGGCGGCGGCGCCGGCGGACGCGGTGGTGCGGCAGTGCGGCGCGGTGAATCCGGTCAGGTGCAGTTCGCCGTGCGCGGGCCGGATGGCCGCGTCGGCGGCCCGCAGCATATCGGCGTCGAGCAGCGAGTCGCCGCCGGCGACGACCCGGTCGGCGGCCACCCGTTCGGCGACGTGGGCGACGGCGGCGGCCTTGTCCAGGCTGGACGGCAGCAGGTAGAGCTTGCGGCCCTGCAACGACACCCGCCAGCCGCAGGCGCCGGCCCACTCGCCGGCCTCGGCGGCGAAGTCCGGCAGCCACGCCTCGCGGGTCTCCACGGTCAGGTAGAGGAAGAAGTCCTCGACCGCGCGTACGGCGGCGAACCCGCGCCGGCCGTGCCAGTCGACGCCCTGCTGCCAGACCGCGTCGAACGTGGCCGCGGCGGCGGCCATGTTGCGGCGGACCTGCCGCTCCCAGACCGGGTCGGATTCGCCGTCGACGAGCAGCCGGGCCCCGTTGCAGACGATCGCCAGCGACGGTGCCCGGCCGGGCAGCCGCAGCCGCAGGTACTGCGGGACCGAACGGGTGGTGGCCGGCACCACCACGCCGGCCGCCGCCAGCTCGGCCCAGCGGGTTGTGGTGGCCGTCGTCATGTAGGCGTAGGTGCGGTCGCCGTCGATGTCGACCGGCACCAGGTCGGCCGGGTCGGGGCGGGTGGCGCCGGCCGCCATCGCGCGTTCGGAGAACAGCACGGTGCCGTCGAGGTCGGTGGCGATGACCGTGCTCACGACGCCACGTCCGTCCCGGCCGCGCCGCGCGGCCGGATCAGACCAACCGCCGAGTACGGCAGGTCGGCCACCTTCTCCACCGGCACGCCGCGCTGCTCGGCGAGCAGCAGTACGTGCCCGAGGTCGGCGACGGCGTCGGGGCGGATCAGCACCCGCCACGGCATCCGGCGCAGCAACACCCGGGTCGTCTCGCCGACCCCGGGCTTGAGCAGGTTGACGTTGTCGAGGCCGTACTCGCGGGTCAGCCGGAGCGCGGTGTGCCAGCCGCTCCAGTCCGGGGTGCGGTCCGACGCGGCCAGGGCCGGCCAGTCGGCGGCGACCCGGTCGGCGACCGCCGGGAACCGCGCGGTGATCCGGTCGAGCAGCAGGTTGGAGACGTCGGCGTCGGCGAGGTGCCGGTAGAACTTCGCGCCGTGGAACTGGCCCGGCCCGATCAGCCGGTCGTTGAGCACGGTGCGCGACACCAGCCCGGACACCGTCGAGTTCAGGCACGCCGACGGGATCAGGAAGTCGTCGCGGGTGCCGAACACGGTCACGCAGTTGCCGGGGTCGGCGAGCACGGCCAGCGTCGGGTCGAAGACCAGGCCGTCCTGTTCGGCCAGCAGGTCGAGGGCCGCCCGCAGCTCCCGGGAGATCGCCCCCTTGCCGGTCCAGCCGTCGACGAACATCACCTGGGCCGGGTCGTGGTGCCGGGCCAGGTAGCGCATCGCCACCCGGTCGATGCCGCGGTCCCGCACGATCGACACGGTGTAGTGCGGCAGTGTGACGCCGTGGGCGTACCGGGCCCAGCGGCGCATCAGGATGCCGACCGGGGTACCGGCCCGGGCCAGCGACACCAGCACCGGCGCCTCCCGCTGCGCCAGCACCAGTTCGGTGACCACCCCGACCGCGTGCGCGACGCGGTCGGCGGATTCGGCCAGCGCGGCGTGGAACAGCTCCAGGTATTCCCCGGACGGCTGGTATTCGGTCGGCAGCGACTCGGCGTAGTGGGCGGCGCCGGACTGGATCCGCGCCTCCCGCTGCTCGACCGGGGCCTCCAACTCCACGTCCGACAGGTCGGTCAGCAGCCAGGTCACCTCGGCCGCGTCGTACGAGGAGAACGCCGGGCCGTGCAGCGGCGTGGGCAGGGTCATCGGGCTACCTCCTGTCCGGCCGGCGCCGTGGCGACCACCGGGACCAGATCGGGTACGACCGCGACGGTGACGCCGCCGCTGACCGCGCGCAGTGCCGCCACCAGCCCGTCGTCCTGCCACAGCCGCGGGGTGTCGGCGGTCCGGTCGACGACCAGCACGATCCGGTCGAACGGTTCGGCGGCATCTGGCGGCGCGACGTTGTAGACGTACCGGACGCCGTCGGTCTCGTGGTCGTGCGGAGGGAACGTCAGCGTGGTGCGGATCGCGTATCCGGGCTCGTCGACGGCGAGCACCGGCGAGCGGGTGGTGGAGGAGAACCGGACCGGGCCGCGTCGGGTCCGCGCCAGCCGGCAGGCCAGGGCGAGCGGGGCGTACATGAACTCCTCGGTGCCGAGCACGAGGATCCGCGCGTCGTCGGGGAACCCGGCGGCGACCTGTTCGGCGAGCCGGGACACCGCCCCGGCCAGGGCCGGCCGGTGCCGGGCGGCGAACCCGTGCCGGCCGCCGTCGGGCAGATCGGCCGGCCAGCCGGCGTCGACCCGTACGACGTCCGACGGCGCCCGGCGCGGTGCCGGCGACCGGCCGCCCGAACGGTGCGGGCCGGCCGGGGGCCGCCCGGTGTCGACGGCGTCGACCAGCGCGCGGCCGCGTTCGAGCACGTCGTCGGGGAGGACGACACCACCGGCGGCCAGCGACACCACATCGACCCGGGCCCCGAGTTCGGTGCCGAGTTCGGCGAGCATCCGCTGGTCGGGGCCGCCGCGCAGGTCGAGCAGGGCGGCGATGACGTAGTGCTCGCGGGGCCGTAGGGCGTGCAGGGCGCGGATCGTCGCCGCCGCGGTCCGCCCGGTGGACAGCTCGTCGTCGACGAGCAGGAGCGGGCCGGGCCGGTCGAGCCAGCCCGGGTCGGCCGGCAGCAGCAGGTGCTCGGTGGCGTGGCTGTGGGTCTCGTCGAAGCGGCCGAGCAGCGGCACGCCGGGCACCGGCCGGCGGGTGGAGTGCAGGTAGTCGGCGCCGGCGAAGACGTCGGCGACGACGTGGCCGAGGGCGGTGGCGGTCTCGGCGTATCCGACGACGAGGGGCGGCTCGGGCAGGTGCGCGACGCCGGCCGGCGGGATCCCGGCGCCGGGGGCCGGGGCACGGTCCGGTCCGGGTACGGCGTCGACGTCGGTCAGCTTCGCGCCGAGCAGTTCGGCGACCCGCCGGCCGAGTAACCAGCCCGCGGTGTAGACGGTCCGCGGGTCGACCGGGATGTGCTTGCCCAGCACCTCGGAGACGATCAGGTGGGCGCGGCGGGGGTTGCGCCGTACGGCCAGGCCGGCGAGGTCGGCCAGGCGCGGGGTGTCTGCCGGCGTACCGGGACCGGCGGTGTCGACGAGGCGGATGCCGAGACGTTCGGTGACCCAGGTCCCGGACCAGGTCGCATCGGTGCGGCTCAAGCGGCGAGCTCCGGCGGGCTGACGGTGGCGTCGAGGAAGTCGACGAAGCCCACCCCTTCGGCGGCCACGCCGAACACGCTGGCCCGCAGCAGGGTCTGCTCGGCCCACGGGCGGTGCGGCTTGACCTCGTTCATCTTGTTGCCGTAGAGGCTGCGCAGCACGCCACCGCCGAGGCCGCCGGCCGAGTCGTCGCAGATCGCCACCGCGTCACTGTATTCCTCGTGGCTGACAACACTGAGGGCGTGTACGGCCGCCGCGTGGCTCGGGTGGATGACGGTCTTGCCGTTGAGCCCGTTCGAGCGGTCGAGCAGCAGCTCCCGGATCAGGCCGTCGAGCGCCTGCCGGACCAGGTGGCGGCGCAGCAGCCGGCCGCTGTCGTCGTGGTCCTCGAACGGGGTGACCCGCAGTTGCGGCTTCAGGACCCGTTCGCCGCCGGAGAAGTACTCCCACACCGGGCCGGTCACGAGATAGCCGGTGCCGTCGCGGCGGGCCATGACGTTGATGATGTCGGTCAGCACCGAGGCGACGACGCCGATGTCCCAGGCGGTCAGTTCGGCCGGCCGGCGCAGGCCGTAGACGCTGCTCAGGTCGGTTGCGCCGACCCGTACGGCGAGGATCAGGTCGCGGTTGAGGTCGAGCAGGTGCCGGATCGCGAGCAGGGTGCCCTGCCGCGTCTCGGCGTGTGCGATCTCGGGGGTCTCCAGCACCGGCATGGCGTACAGCGGGCGGCCGGTGGCCCTGGCGACGTCGCGTACGGCGCGCAGCCCGGCCTGCCCGGAGTCGTCGGCGCGGAACTTGGGCAGGACGAAGCCGCTGAGCACCCCGAGGTCGTCGCCGAGCCGTTCGGCGAGCCGGTAGATCTGGTCGGGGTGGCGGACCCGGACGAAGAGCAGCGGGCCGTCGGGGCGTTGCTGCGCCACCTGCCGTAGCTGCCGGGGAAGGTTGATCTCGGCCGCGTCGACCTCGTCGTCGCGGATGGCGTCCTCGAGGCAGCACACCATGCTCATCACGCCCTCGGCGTGGCACCGGGCGATGTCGGAGGCGAGCTGGGGGCGTACGGCGGGGGAGTAGAGGGTGGCGCCGAGGGCGAGGGCCAGCCGCTCGGGCGGGGAGTCGCGGGCGAAGTCGGTCGGGGGGCGGTGGAACAGTGTGTCCGCCGCACCCCCGACCAGGTGGGAGAAGTAGCGCATTGCTGTCCTTTCTTCTCTTCCCGGGACGGGGGCGCGGCGCGCCACGTGGTGATGGGTGGCCCGCCGGCGGGTGGTGCCGGCGGGTGGTGCGGATCGACCCGGGCGGTCAGCCCAGGTTGGCGGCCACCAGGGGCATGAGTTCCTGGAACGTGCGGCCGCTGCCGGGGGCGCCGATGGCGGTGAGCGCCCAGCCGGCGCCCTGGCGGTTGACCCGGGCCATCACCAGCGCCGTGTGGGTGCCGGATCCGGTCAGGGTGAAGCGGGCCAGCTCGCTGCCGTTGGTCTCGTCGACCACCCGGCAGTAGGCGTTGGCGACCCGGGAGAAGTCCTCGCCGGTGAACGAGTTGACGGTGAAGACCAGGGTCTGCACCGCGGCGGGCACCTGACCCAGTTCGACGATGATCGACTCGTCGTCGCCGTCGCCCTCGCCGGTGGTGTTGTCACCGGTGTGGACGATCGAGTTGTCCTTGCTGCGCAGTTGCCGCCACCACACCTGGTCGAGCAGCCGACCCGAGCCGTCGAGCAGCAGGCACGACGCGTCGAGGTCGATGCCCCCGCCGCCGCCGCGCAGCTTGCCGAAGAATCCCTTGGCGGGTGCGGCGTCCCAGCCCAGGCCCATCCGGATCCGGGTCAGGGTGCCACCGGGCTTCTCGAGTGAGACCCGCTGCCCTTTGGTCAATTGCACTGCCATGGTGCTGCTCCCTGCGTTGGTGTGTCCGTCAGACCTTCGCGAGTTCGGAACCCGACCGGTCGGAGCCGGCGCCGGCGCGGCGGTTGCGAATCACCGAGCTGGCGAACGAGGCGAGGATGAAGGCGAGGCCGATGAGGCCGGTGAAGATCTCGTTGATGTGGATGTTGATGGTCAGGATCAGGATCGTGGCCAGCGCGCCGATCGCCCAGTGCGCACCGTGTTCCAGATAGACGTACTCGGCCAACGTCCCCTTGTTGACCAGGTAAACGGTGATCGAACGGACGAAGAAGGCACCGACGCCGAGGCCGGCGACGATGATGAAGATGTTCGAGGTGATCGCGAACGCGCCGACGACGCCGTCGAAGCTGAACGACGCGTCGAGGACCTCGAGGTAGAGGAACAGGAAGAACGCGGCCTTGCCGACGGCGACGGTGACCGGCTGTCCGCCCTTGGTCTCGGTCTTGGTCTTGGCGTCGGCCGCGACGGCCTCGGCCACCGCGTTGGTCGCCGGTACGCCGGGCGCGGTCGTCGGGTTCTTCGCGTCCTTCGACCCGTCCGCGTCCTCGGACTCGTGGGTGACGTTCTCGACCAGGTTCTCACCGGCCGACTCGAACAGTTCGCCGAGACCCTTGACCAGCAGGTAGGTCACCAGGCCGTAGAGGCCGGAGGTGAGCACGGTCGCCGCGTTGTCGCCGGCCAGCAGTTCGCCGGCGGCCAGCAGCACGGCGAGACCGACGACGACCGACAGGTGGTCGAGCCGGCCGAGCTTGGCCAGCACCGCCTCGATCGGCTTGATCCACTTGATCTCGCGGTCCTCGAACATGAAGTCGAGGAAGATCATCAGCAGGAAGATGCCGCCGAACGCCGCGATGGCGGGGTGCGCCTCCTCCAGCGCGTGCTGGTAGTCGTCGGGCGAGTCGATGGCCAGCTGGAAGGCCTCGATCGGGCCGAGGCCGGCGGTGAACGTCACCAGCAGCACCGGGAAGACCAGCCGCATACCGAAGACGGCGATGGCGATACCGACGGTGAGGAAGATCTTCTGCCAGAACCGCGACATGCGTTGCAGCACGCTGGCGTTGATGACGGCGTTGTCGAACGAGAGGGAGACCTCCAGCACGATCAGCACCGCGACCAGGACCAACGCGGTAGGGCCACCGAACCAGGCTGCGGCGATCAGAGTCGCCACAGTGATCGCCAGGGACCAGAAGAAGGTACGTAAGAACACGTGGCGCTCCGAATGGACAGTTGTCAGAGGATGTCGATGTGCTGGTGGAGATCGTTCGATGGACCGGTTGAAGATCGTCCGGCGGGAGGTCTCGAAGTGGTGTCGTTCACACGGCCGCGGGCCGCCCGTCCGGTTGGAAGGACGACCCGCGGAGTGAAGGTGCAGGCGGCTGGCTGCGCCGCCGGTTGTCAGACGTTGACGCCGAAGTCCTGCGCGATGCCCCGCAGGCCGGAAGCATAGCCCTGGCCGACGGCCCGGAACTTCCACTCGGCGTCACGACGGTAGAGCTCGCCGAACACCATGGCCGTCTCGGTGGAGGCGTCCTCGGAGAGGTCGTAACGGGCCAGCTCCTCGCCGCCGGCCTGGTTGACCACCCGGATGAAGGCGTTGGCGACCTGGCCGAACGACTGGCTGCGGCCCTCGGCGTCGTAGATCGACACGGTGAACGTGATCTTGTCGACGTCGCCGGGCACGCCGGCGAGGTTGACGTTGATCTGCTCGTCGTCGCCGTCGCCCTCACCGGTGAGGTTGTCACCGAGGTGCTGCACCGACCCGTCGGGCGAGGTCAGGTTGTTGAAGAAGATGAAGTGCTGGTCCGAAACCGCCTTGCCCGAGGCGTTGCAAATGATGGCGCTGGCGTCGAGGTCGAAATCGGTGCCGGTGGTGGTGCGTACGTCCCAGCCCAGACCGACCGTGACGGCCGTCAGACCCGGGGCCTGCTTGGTGAGGCTGACGTTGCCACCCTTGCTGAGGCTGACTCCCACGAACTCCTCCAACTCGCTGCACGGCGGGACGATCCCGCGAATGAACTTGTGGCCGGGCCGTAGCCCGTACCAGCGTGTAATACCACTGTGAGGCCGGGTCTCCCGGCTGCCTCACCGAGCGTCGCAGACCGACGCAACACGTGACGCACCCTCGATGGGCGACCTGACCTCACGGAACGGGGAGGTTACCACCGTGAGATCAAAGAATCCTGAGAAACGGATTGTCACGGCCGAACCGCCGACCGAACCGGCCCGGCGTCACCAGCCGCGGGCCCGCCACTCCGGCACCCCCGGCCGTTCGGCACCGAGCGTGCTGTCCTTGCCGTGACCGGGATAGAACCAGGTCTCGTCGGGCAGCCGGTCGAAGAGCTTGTGCTCGACATCGTCGATCAGGGAAGCGAACCGCTGCGGGTCCTTGTCGGTGTTGCCGACCCCGCCCGGGAACAAACTGTCCCCGGTGAACAGGTGGGGCACCCCAGCCGGGTCGCGGTAGAGCAGGGCGATCGACCCCGGCGTGTGCCCCACGATGTGGATCACCTCCAGGGCGCAGTCGCCGACGCGTACGGTGTCGCCCTCGGCCAGCGGCTCGGACGGGATCGGCAGCCCCTCGGCGTCGAGCGCGTGCACCAGCGACCGGGCGCCGGTGGTCGCCACCACCTCCTCCAGCGCCACCCAGTGGTCCATGTGCTGGTGGGTGGTGACCACCGCGGACAGCCCGCCTCCACCGACCAGTTCCAGCAGCCGCGGCGCCTCGTTGGCGGCGTCGATCAGCACCTGGTCGCCGGTCGCCCGGCAGCGCAGCAGGTAGGCGTTGTTCTCCATCGGCCCGACCGAGAGCTTGGTGATGGCCAGGTCGTCCAGCTCGCGTACGTCGGGCGGGCCACCCGGTGCGACATCTCCGGTATAAGGCATCGGGGTTCCTTCACATCCAGTTCGGCGGATTCGGCAGCGGTCCGTCCGGGGTGACCTCGAGCGACTCGCCGGTGGACCGCCCGGTGAGCCACCCGGCCAGCGCGTACGCCGGCCCGGTAACCGTCGGCGTCGCCCCGGCGGCACCGACGGACAGTTCCTGCCCCGTCTCCACGGGGCACAGCACGACGTTCGGCGCGTCGTCACGCCCGGCGTAGCCGCTGACGATCTCGTGCAGCAGGTGGAGGGCGAACGCCTCCGGCCAGTCCCGCGGCCGGTAGCCGGCGGCCAGGTCGACGTGGTGCACCTCGATCTCCCGCAGCCGCCGCCACACCCCGTACGCCGCGGTCTGCGGGCGGTCCGGGATCTCCAGCGTGGTGAGCCACATCTCGCTGGTCAGCCGGTCGGCCGTGGCGGCGTGCCGGGCGGCCGAGTCGCGCAGGTCGGCGAGCTGGACCGCCAGCGGGCGCCCGGCGCCCGCCTCGATGTCGGCGACCCGGCGCTCCCAGCTCGGGTACTGCGGGGTCACCACCCCGGTCCGCGCCCACTCCAGCAGGTTGGTCATCCCGTCGGCGTTGCGCGCCAGGTGGGTCAGCACGTGTCCGCGGCTCCAGCCCGGCAGCGCCGACGGCGCGGCGACCGCCGCGTCGGAAAGGTCCGCCACCGTCGACAGCAGCCGGTCGGTCGCGCGTCGCACCTCGGCCATGAGTACGAGCGGGTCAGCCGTCACGGTCCGACCCTAACCGCCGTACCGCCACGGGGCCGGACGGAAATGCCTTTCGGCGGGTCGGGGGAGGCTCTACCGTCGATGCCGACGCGTCACGCAGGAACCGAGAGGGGGTGCCAGTCCATGCCGCCATCCATGCGGGCGAACGCGACCAGCCCCGTCTCACCGGGTATCTGACGGCCCACACCGGGCCGCCGGCACCATCACGCACGAGAAGGTTCCCATGACGTTCGACATCACGTCCCTCGGTTGGGACGCCGAACGGGCCGCCGCGTTCCGCGCGCCCGATCCCAGTCATCGACCCGGCCGGGTCATCCGCGTCGACCGCGGCGCCTGCACCGTGCTGTGCGCCGACGGCACCGTACGCGCCAGTCTCGCCGGCGGGGTCCTGGTCGCCGCCGGCCGCGACCCGGCGAACCTGCCCTGTGCCGGCGACTGGGTGGTGGTCCGGCACTGGCCCGACCAGCGGGTCACCGCCGAGGCGGTGCTGCCCCGGCGCACCGCCGTCGTACGGCGCACCGCCGACAAGGACTCGACCGGTCAGGTGCTGGCCGCCAACGTCGACACCGTGGCGGTCGTCGAGCCGATGGACCCGGAGCCGGACGTCGGCCGGATCGAACGACTGCTGGCGCTCGCCTGGGAGTCCGGGGCCCGGCCGGTGGTCGTACTCACCAAGTGCGACCTGGCCGCCGACCCGGCGGCCGTGGCCCGGCAGATCGCCGAGATCGCGCCCGGCGTGGAGATCGTGCCGGTCAGCGCGCAGCGCGGCGACGGCCTCGACACGCTGCGGCCGTCGATCGCCGCCGGCCGGACCCTGGCCCTGCTGGGCCCGTCCGGCGCCGGCAAGTCGACCCTCGTCAACGCCCTCGCCGGGGCGGTCGTGATGGCCGCCCAGGGGGTCCGCGGCGTCGACGGCAAGGGCCGGCACACCACCACGTACCGGGCGTTGATCCCGATCCCGGGCGGCGGCGCGGTGCTGGACACCCCCGGGGTACGCGCGGTGGGCCTGCTCGACGCCGCCGGGGGACTCGACCAGGCATTCGCCGACATCGCCGAGCTGGCCGCCGGGTGCCGGTTCGGGGACTGCGCGCACAACGGCGAACCGGGGTGCGCGGTGCGGGCCGCGCTGGAGTCCGGTGACCTGACCGGCCGGCGCTGGGAGAGCTGGCGCAAGCTCCAGCGCGAGGTGGCGTTCGAGACCCGCCGCCGCGACGCCCGGGTGGCGGCGGAGCACCGGGCCAGGTGGAAGCGGATCGACCGGGACCAGCGGGCCGGGGGTGCCCGCCCCTAGCCGTCGGCCTCTGGCCGTCGGCCTCTGGCCGTCGGCCTCTGGCCGGCGGCCCCGGCCGGCGCGTCGGTCGCGGTCGCCGGCACCGGCCGTCCGTGGCGCCGCCGCCCCCGGTGACCTGGTGTCGGGGGTGTGGGGCGGGTCGCGGGAATTCGGGGGAGGGGAAAACTGTCATACCCCGCGGATACAGTAGCCGCGACGTTTCTGTGTCGTTGGCATCTACGACCGGCGGGCATCAGCGTCGATGAGATCAGCCGTCGATGGAATCAGGTGTCGACGAGATCAAGTCGATGAGTGACGGCATCGTTACTGTGCCGGTGCCCCGGACAGATCCCCTTATATTGCAACTGGGAGTGGGCGGACAGTGGCCGACCGACTGATCATCCGCGGCGCGCGCGAGCACAACCTGCGCGACGTCAACCTCGACCTGCCGCGGGACGCGATGATCGTGTTCACCGGGCTGTCCGGCTCGGGCAAGTCCAGTCTCGCGTTCGACACGATCTTCGCCGAGGGGCAGCGCCGCTACGTCGAGTCGCTGTCGTCGTACGCCCGGCAGTTCCTCGGCCAGATGGACAAGCCGGACGTCGACTTCATCGAGGGGCTCAGCCCCGCGGTCTCCATCGACCAGAAGTCGACCTCGCGCAACCCCCGCTCGACCGTGGGCACCATCACCGAGGTCTACGACTACCTGCGACTGCTCTTCGCCCGGGTCGGCGAGCCGCACTGCCCGGTCTGCGGCGAGCGGATCTCCAAGCAGAGCCCGCAACAGATCGTCGACCGGGTCCTCGCCATGACGGAGGGCACCCGGTTCATGGTGCTCGCCCCGGTCGTGCGCGGACGCAAGGGCGAATACGTCGACCTCTTCGCCGAACTGCAGGCCAAGGGCTATGCCCGGGCCCGGGTCGACGGCGTCGTGCACCCGCTCAGCGAGCCACCCAAGCTCAAGAAGCAGGAGAAGCACACCATCGAGGTGGTGGTCGACCGGCTCACCGTCAAGGCCGGCGCCAAGCAGCGGCTGACCGACTCGGTCGAGTCGGCGCTCGCGCTGGCCGGCGGCATCGTGCTGCTCGACTTCGTCGACCTGGCCGACGACGACCCCAACCGCGAACGGCGCTTCTCCGAGCACCTGGCCTGCCCCAACGACCATCCGCTGGCGATCGAGGACCTCGAACCCCGGGTCTTCTCCTTCAACGCGCCGTACGGCGCCTGCCCCGAGTGCACCGGCCTCGGCACCAAGAAGGAGGTCGACGCCGACCTGGTCGTACCCGACCCGGAGCGCACCCTGCGCGAGGGGGCCATCGCGCCGTGGAGCGGCGGGCACACCCTCGAATACTTCCTGCGCCTGCTCGAGGCCCTCGGTGACGCCGAGCACTTCGACCTCGACACCCCGTGGCGCAAGCTGCCGTCCCGGGCCCAGAAGACGATCATGTACGGCTCCGAGGACCAGGTCCACGTCCGCTACCGCAACAAGTACGGCCGGGAACGTTCCTACTACACCGGCTTCGAGGGCGTGGTGCAGTGGATCGAGCGGCGGCACTCCGACACCGAGTCGGACTGGTCCCGCGACCGCTACGAGGGCTTCATGCGCGACGTGCCGTGCGGCACCTGCGGCGGCACCCGGCTCAAGCCGGAGGTCCTCGCGGTGACCCTGGCCGGCAAGAACATCGCCGAGGTCACCAACCTGTCGGTCGGCGAGTGCGCCGACCTGCTCGGCGGCCTGGTCCTCACCGACCGGCAGAAGATGATCGCCGAGCGGGTGCTCAAGGAGATCAACGCCCGGCTGCGGTTCCTGGTCGACGTCGGGCTCGACTACCTGTCGCTCGACCGGGGCGCCGGCACGCTCTCCGGCGGCGAGGCGCAGCGGATCCGGCTCGCCACCCAGATCGGCTCCGGCCTGGTCGGCGTGCTCTACGTGCTCGACGAGCCGTCGATCGGGCTGCACCAGCGGGACAACCAGCGCCTGATCGAGACCCTCGTACGCCTGCGCGGGCTGGGCAACACGCTGATCGTCGTCGAGCACGACGAGGACACCATCCGGGCCGCCGACTGGATCGTGGACATCGGCCCGGGCGCCGGCGAGCACGGTGGCCGGATCGTGCACAGCGGCTCGGTGGACGACCTGTTCGCCAACGAGGAGTCGCTGACCGGCGCCTACCTGTCCGGGCGGAAGGCGATCGTGACGCCGGCCACCCGCCGCCCGCAGACCGCCGGCCGCGAGCTGGTCGTGCACGGTGCCCGCGAGCACAACCTGAAGAACCTGACCGTCAGCTTCCCGCTCGGGCAGTTCATCGCCGTCACCGGGCTCAGCGGGTCGGGCAAGTCGACGCTGGTCAACGACATCCTCTACACGGTGCTCGCCAACCAGCTCAACCGGGCCCGGCTGGTGCCCGGCCGGCACACCCGGGTCAGCGGCCTCGAACACGTCGACAAGGTCGTCGGCGTCGACCAGTCGCCGATCGGGCGTACGCCGCGCTCGAACCCGGCCACCTACACCGGTGTCTTCGACCACGTACGCAAGCTGTTCGCCGAGACCACCGAGGCGAAGGTACGCGGATACGGTCCCGGCCGGTTCTCGTTCAACGTCAAGGGCGGGCGCTGCGAGGCGTGCTCGGGCGACGGCACCATCAAGATCGAGATGAACTTCCTGCCCGACGTCTACGTCCCGTGCGAGGTCTGCAAGGGCGCCCGCTACAACCGGGAGACGCTGGAGGTCCACTACAAGGGCCGGACCATCTCCGAGGTGCTGGAGATGCCGATCGAGGAGGCGGCCGAGTTCTTCGCCGCCATCCCGGCCATCCACCGGCACCTCAAGACCCTGGTCGACGTCGGCCTGGGCTACGTCCGCCTCGGCCAGCCCGCGCCGACCCTGTCCGGCGGTGAGGCGCAGCGCGTCAAGCTCGCCTCCGAGTTGCAGAAGCGTTCCAGCGGCCGGACCGTCTACGTGCTCGACGAGCCGACCACGGGCCTGCACTTCGAGGACATCCGCAAGCTGCTCAAGGTCCTCGACGGGCTGGTCGACAAGGGCAACACGGTCATCGTCATCGAGCACAACCTCGACGTGATCAAGTCCGCCGACTGGTTGATCGACATGGGACCCGAGGGCGGCCACCGCGGCGGCACGATGCTGGCCGCCGGCACCCCGGAGGAGTTGGCCGAGGTGGCCGACAGCCACACCGGCCAGTTCCTGCGCCCGGTGCTCGGCCTGACCGGCGAGCCCGACGGCGGCGCGTCGGCGGTCGCCCGGGCGGCGAAGGCCAACGGCCGGTCCACCGGCGCGAAGGCCACCGGCCCGGCCACGAAAGCCACCGGCCCGGCCACGAAGACCGCCGGCCCGGCCACGAAGACCGCCAGGGCGACCGCCGCGAAGACCGCGAAGTCCGCGAAGTCCGCGGGTACGGCCGGCGCGGAGGCCGGTGGGACCGACGGCGAGGCGGGGTCCGGCGGCACCGCGCCCAAGACCCGCGCCCCCCGCAAGGCGGCCACCCGGACCCGCGGCTGAACCAGCGCCGGCTCGATTCCGTGCCTTCTGGTGGGTCGTGGAAGATCCATGGCCCACCAGCAGACAGGAAGGGCTTCGCATGAGTGAGGACCAGGTCGTGACCGGGCCGGGCAGCACCACCCGCCGTTCGCTGTTCGCGGGTGCCGGCGCGGTCGGCGCGACCGTCGTACTGGCCGCCTGCGGCGGTGACGACGGGTCCCCGGACGGCGGCACGTCCACGCCCGGCACCGCGCCGACCGGCGGCGGCGACACCGGCGGCGGCGTCACCCTGGGTTCGACCGCCGACGTACCGGTCGGCGGCGGGGTCATCTTCGCCGCCCAGCAGGTCGTGGTGACCCAGCCGACGGCGGGTGACTTCAAGGCGTTCAGTTCGATCTGCACCCACCAGCAGTGCCCGGTCAGCCGGATCGAGGGCGGCATGATCAACTGCACCTGCCACAACAGCCGGTTCTCGATCGAGGACGGCGCGCCGCAGGGCGGCCCGGCCACCGCGCCGCTGCAGAGCAAGACGGTCACCGTCCAGGGCGACAACATCGTCCTGGGCTGACGACCGGCGTCGCGGCGGGGCGCCGACCGGCGCCCCGCGCGGCGCCTCCGGGTCGTCCCGCCCGCCGGGTCCGGTCCGTCGACCGGGTTGTGTCGGGGGTACGGGCTAGGCTTGCCGCCGTGGCTGACCCCTCGACCTACCGCCCCGCCCCGGGGACGATTCCCGAGGCGCCGGGGGTCTACCGCTTCTACGATCCCGGCGGCCGGGTCATCTACGTCGGCAAGGCGAAGAACCTGCGCAGCCGCCTCAACTCCTACTTCACCGACCCCTGGCACCTGCACCAGCGCACCCAGCAGATGGTGACGACGGCCTCGTCGGTCGACTGGGTCATCGTCAGCGGCGAGGTCGAGGCGCTCCAGCTCGAATACACCTGGATCAAGGAGTTCGACCCGCGGTTCAACGTCAAGTACCGCGACGACAAGTCCTACCCCTACCTCGCCGTCACCGTCGGCGAGGAGTTTCCCCGGCTGCAGGTGATGCGCGGCGAGAAGCGCAAGGGCGTGCGCTACTTCGGGCCGTACTCGCACGCCTGGGCGATCCGCGAGACGCTCGACCTGCTGCTGCGGGTCTTCCCGGCCCGCACCTGTTCCTCCGGGGTCTTCAAGGCGGCCGGCCAGGCCGGCCGGCCGTGCCTGCTCGGCTACATCGGCAAGTGCTCCGCGCCGTGCGTCGGCCAGGTCGGTGCCGACGAGCATCGCGAGATCGTCGACCGGTTCTGCGACTTCATGGCCGGGCGCACCGACACCATGGTCCGCCGGCTCGAACGCGAGATGTCGCAGGCCAGCGAGCGGCTGGAGTTCGAGCAGGCGGCCCGGCTGCGGGACGACCTCGCCGCGCTGCGCCGGGCGATGGAGAAGCAGACCGTGGTGTTCGGTGACGGCACCGACGCCGACGTGGTGGCGTTCGCCGAGGACCCGCTGGAGGCAGCCGTCCAGGTCTTCCACGTGCGCGGCGGCCGCGTCCGCGGCCAGCGCGGCTGGGTGGTGGAGAAGGTCGAGGACCTGACCACCGGTGACCTGGTGCACTACTTCTGCACCCAGGTCTACGGCGGCCAGCACGGTGAGGCCGACGTGCCCCGGGAGTTGCTGGTGCCGGCCCTGCCCGGCGACGCCGAGGCGCTCACCGAATGGCTGTCCGACCACCGGGGCAGCCGGGTCAGCCTGCGGGTGCCGCAGCGCGGTGACAAGAAAGCCCTGCTGGAGACGGTGGGCCGTAACGCCGCCGAGGCGCTGGTCCGGCACAAGCTGAAGCGGGCCGGCGACCTGACCACCCGTGGCAAGGCCCTCGACGAACTCGCCGAGGCGCTGGGCATGGAGACCGCGCCGCTGCGGATCGAGTGCTTCGACGTCTCGCAGATCCAGGGCACCGACGTGGTCGCCAGCATGGTCGTCTTCGAGGACGGGCTGCCCCGCAAGAGTGAATACCGCCGGTTCGCCGTCCGTGGCGCGACCGACGACCTGTCCGCGATGGCCGAGGTGCTGCGCCGGCGGTTCAGCCGCTACCTCGACGCGACCAGTGAGGAGATACCGGCCGGCAGCGCGACCCCGGCCGGTGCCGCCGCCCCGGACCGGCCCGGCCTGTCCGGCGGCCCGGTCGCGGCCGACGCCGCGGTGGGCGCCGACGCCGCGGTGGGCGCCGGGGTGCCGGCGGAGAGCACGCCGGATGGCGGCCCGGACGGGGGGCCGGCCGGCAGCCTGCTCGACCCGACCACCGGCCGGCCGCGACGGTTCGCCTACCCGCCGCAGCTCGTGGTCGTCGACGGCGGGCAGCCGCAGGTCGCCGTCGTCGCCCGGGTCCTGGCCGAGCTGGGCATCGACGACGTCGCCCTGTGCGGGCTGGCCAAGCGCCTGGAGGAGGTGTGGCTGCCCGACGACGACTTCCCGGTGATCCTGCCGCGCACCTCCGAGGCGCTCTACCTGCTCCAGCGGATCCGCGACGAGGCGCACCGGTTCGCTATCGCCTACCACCGCCAGCGCCGCTCCAAGCGGATGACCGCCTCGGGCCTGGACGGGGTGCCCGGCCTCGGCGAGGTACGCCGCAAGGCGTTGCTGCGCCACTTCGGTTCGCTGAAGCGCCTGTCGTCCGCGACGGTCGAGGAGATCACCGAGGTGCCGGGGGTCGGCCCGCGCACCGCCGAGGCGATTCTCGCGGCCCTCGGCGACGAGCCGGCCCCGCCGCCCGTACCGGACGCCCGGGCGGAGACCGGCCCGGACGCCGTCGCCGGCCCGGCCGCGACGGCCGCCGGCGGGCCGGGTGCCGACGCCGGCGCCGGCCCGGACGGCACGCGCGGCGCCGGGTCCGGACCGGCCGTGCGGCGTGACGACGCCTAGGATCGGATTCTGGTCGAGCGGCCCGACGGGCCGCCCGTACACGACGGGGAGATCGTGAGCGAGCGAACCATTGGGCTCCGTGCCCGGCACGGCGCCGCCGAGCGCAGCGAGGGGTCGGTGTGAGCGAGCGGAACCATCAGGTTCAGGTCTTGGCACGGCGCCGCCGAGCGCAGCGAGGGGGCGGTGTGAGCGAGCCCAGCGAGCGAACCATCAGGTTCAGGTTCTGGCACGGCGCCGCCGAGCGCAGCGAGGAGGCGACGTGAGCGAACGCAGCGACAGCGGGCCCGGGGCCACCCGGTCGGACACCAGGCTGGTGGTGGTCACCGGTGTCTCCGGCGGCGGCCGCAGCACCGTGGCCCGCGCCCTGGAGAACGTCGGCTTCTACGTCGTCGACAACCTTCCCCAGGCACTGATGCTCGAGATGGCCGAGCTGGCGTACGCCGCCGGTGGGGCCGCCCGGCAGACCGCGATGGTGCTGGACGTACGCAGCCGGGCCTTCTCCACCGATCTCGCCGGTGCCATCGAGGCGCTGCGGGAGCGGGGCTTCCAGCCCCGGGTGGTCTTCGTCGACGCCGACGACGAGGTGCTGATCCGCCGCTTCGAGAGCGTCCGGCGGTCGCATCCGTTGCAGGGCGAAGGACGGCTGGTCGACGGCATCACCGCCGAGCGCAAGCTGCTGGAGGAGGCCCGCGACCAGGCCGACGTGATCATCGACACCAGCCACCTCAACGTCAACCAGCTCCGGCGCCGGGTCGAGGAGCTGTTCGGGGGCGAGGACGCCCGCCGGCTGCGGGTGACCGTGCTGTCCTTCGGGTTCAAGTACGGCCTGCCGCCCGACGCCGATTTCGTGCTCGACGCGCGTTTCCTGCCGAACCCCTACTGGGTGCCGGAGTTGCGCGAGCACACCGGCCGGGACGCCGACGTCAGTGACTACGTGCTCGGCCAGGATGGCGCGATCTCGTTCATCGAGGCGTACGCCGGGCTGATCAGCTCCACCGCCGCGGGGTTCGAGCGGGAGGGCAAGCGCTACCTGACGGTCGCCGTCGGGTGCACCGGCGGGAAGCACCGCAGCGTCGCCATCGCCGAGGAGCTGGCCGCCCGGCTGCGGCTGGCCTGGCTTTCGGCCAACCCGCAACACCGTGACCTGGGGCGCGAGTGAGGGGGCCGGGACGGGGGGCGTCCGGCGGGCCGGGGCCGGTCCGGGTCGTCGCCTTCGGCGGCGGGCACGGGCTGGCCGCCTCGTTACGGGCGCTGCGGCAGTGCCGGCTCGATCTCGACATCACCGCCGTGGTGACGGTCGGCGACGACGGCGGGTCGAGCGGGCGGCTGCGTACCGACCGTGGCTCGCTGCCTCCCGGCGACCTGCGGCAGGCGCTCGTCGCGCTGACCGCCGACACCCCGCAGACGCGCCGCAGTGCCGACCTTTTCCAGCACCGGTTCACCCCGGTTCCGGCGGGTCAGCCCGACGACCCGCTGGTCGGGCACGCGGTCGGGAACCTGGTGCTGTGCGGGCTGATGGAGCTGCTCGGCGACCCGGTGGCCGCGCTCGACCACGCGGCCCGGATGCTGGACGCGGCCGGCCGGGTGCTGCCGATGTCCTGCGACCGGGTGGAGATCGAGGCCGACGTACGGGGGCTCGACCCGGCCCGCCCCGACGAGCTGGTCACGGTCCACGGTCAGCACGAGGTCGCCGTCACCACCGGCCGGGTGGAGACCGTACGCCTGACCCCCGGCGCGCCGGCGGCCTGCCCGCAGGCGCTGGCGGCGGTGGCCGACGCGGACTGGTTGATCTTCGGCCCGGGAAGCTGGTACACCAGTGTGATCCCGCATCTGCTGGTGCCCGAACTCGCCGCCGCGATCGTGGCCAGCCCGGCCCGGCGGCTGGTGACCCTCAACCTGGCCGCCGAACTGGAGACCGACGGCCTTTCGGTCGCCGGGCACCTGGCGGCCCTGCACCGGTACCTTCCGGAGTTGGCAGTTGACACGGTTATCGCGGACGGGAAAGCCGTAGGTGACCCCGAACCGGTCAATCGTGCGGCAGAATCGCTGGGTGCGCGGCTGTTACTCGCCCCGGTGGCGGTCTCCGACGGCGGCCCCCGACACGATCCGGCCGCATTGGCGGCCGCACTGGTTCCCGTACTGGGTTCCGCTCGTTAAGCACGTACGAAAACACCGGCAGCAAGCCGGAACCGGCCACGAGGTGACGTGAGAAAATGGCGATGACCGCTTCGGTCAAGGACGAGCTGAGCCGGGTCGACGTACCCAAACCCTGCTGCCGCCGGGCGGAGATGGCCGCCCTGCTGCGCTTCGCGGGGGGCCTGCACATCGTCTCCGGCCGGGTCGTCGTGGAGGCCGAGCTGGACACCGGCGCCGTCGCCCGGCGGCTGCGCCGCGAGGTGGCCGAGGTCTACGGCTACCCGAGCGAGATCCACGTGCTGGCGTCCGGTGGACTGCGCAAGAGCAGCCACTACATCGTGCGGGTGGTCAAGGACGGCGAGGCGCTGGCCCGCCAGACCGGGCTGCTCGACGTGCGCGGGCGTCCGGTGCGCGGCCTGCCGCCGCACGTGGTGTCGGCCAGTGTGTGCTGCGCGGTGGCGGCCTGGCGGGGGGCGTTCATGGCGCACGGCTCGCTGACCGAGCCCGGCCGGTCCTGCGCCCTGGAGATCACCTGCCCGGGGCCGGAGTCGGCGCTGGCCCTGGTCGGCGCCGCCCGCCGGATCGGGGTCACCGCGAAATACCGCGAGGTGCGCGGTGTCGACCGGGTCGTGGTCAAGGATGGTGACGCGATCGCCGCGCTGCTCACCCGGATCGGCGCGCACTCCAGCGTGCTCGCCTGGGAGGAGCGCCGGGTACGCCGGGAGGTGCGGGCGACCGCGAACCGGCTGGCCAACTTCGACGACGCCAACCTGCGCCGTTCGGCGCGGGCGGCGGTCGCGGCGGCGGCCCGGGTGACCCGGGCCCTGGAGATCCTCGCCGACGACGCCCCCAACCACCTGACGTCGGCCGGCCAGTTGCGGCTGGAGCACCGGCAGGCGTCGCTGGAGGAGCTGGGCGCGCTCGCCGACCCGCCGCTGACCAAGGACGCCATCGCCGGGCGCATCCGCCGGCTGCTCGCCTTGGCCGACAAGCGGGCGCGTGACCTGGGCATTCCCGACACCGAGGCGGCCGTCACACCGGACATGATGGTCGTCTGAGCACCGACCGGGGCGGTTTCCGCCCCGACGCACCACGACGGACAGCGCTCGGATAGGGTCGCAGCGTACGGCGACGGGGCCGGCACCCGGCCCAACCCGCCGCACGCACCGCCTCGGGCGGTCAGAGCTTCTTCCAGAGGCGTGGCGGGGCGGCCGGGGTGACCTTCGGCGGCCGACCGCGGACGGTCGGCGCACAGAATTTCCGCCGGTCACGGGCTTTCCCGGCGGACCAGAATGCGAGGAGATGGAACCTGTGACCATCCGGGTTGGCATCAACGGCTTCGGCCGCATCGGCCGCAACTTCTTCCGGGCGGTGTCCGCGTCGGGCGCCGACATCGAGATCGTCGCCGCCAACGACCTGACCGACAACGCGACGCTCGCCCACCTGCTCAAGTACGACAGCATCCTCGGCCGCTTCCCCCAGGAGGTGAAGGCGACCGCGGACGAGATCACCGTCGGTGGCCACACCGTCAAGGTCTTCGAGGAGAAGGACCCGGGCAAGCTGCCCTGGGGCGACCTCGGTGTCGACGTGGTCGTCGAGTCGACCGGCTTCTTCACCGACGCCAACAAGGCCCGGGCGCACATCGACGGCGGCGCGAAGAAGGTCATCATCTCGGCCCCGGCCAAGAACGAGGACGTGACGGTCGTCATGGGTGTCAACCAGGACACCTACGACCCCGCGCAGCACTCGATCATCTCCAACGCGTCGTGCACCACCAACTGCCTCGCGCCGATGGCCAAGGTGCTCAACGACACGTTCGGCATCGAGCGTGGCCTGATGACCACCATCCACGCGTACACCCAGGACCAGAACCTCCAGGACGGCCCGCACAAGGACCTGCGCCGGGCCCGCGCGGCGGCGCTGAACATCGTGCCGACCTCGACCGGTGCGGCCAAGGCCGTCAGCCTGGTGCTGCCGGAGTTGAAGGGCAAGCTGGACGGCTACGCGCTGCGGGTGCCGATCCCGACCGGCTCGGCCACCGACCTGACCGTCACGCTGTCGCGTGAGGCGTCGGTCGAGGACGTCAACGCCGCGCTCAAGGCCGCCGCCGAGGGCCCGCTCAAGGGCATCCTGGTCTACACCGAGGACGAGATCGTCTCCAGCGACATCGTCACCGACCCGGCCTCCTGCATCTTCGACGCCGGCCTCACCAAGCGGATCGGCGACCAGGTCAAGGTCGTCGGCTGGTACGACAACGAGTGGGGCTACTCGAACCGCCTGGTCGACCTGGTCAAGCTGGTGGGTTCGTCCCTGTGAGCATCCGTACCCTCGATGATCTTCTCGCCGAGGGTGTGTCGGGTCGGCGCGTACTCGTACGCGCCGACCTGAACGTCCCGTTCGAGAAGGAGCATCCGGGCGTCATCTCCGACGACGGCCGGATCCGGGCGGTGCTGCCGACGGTCACCGCGCTGCGCGACGCCGGTGCGGCCGTGGTCGTGGTCTCGCACCTGGGGCGGCCCAAGGGCGCGCCGGACCCGAAATACAGCCTGGCGCCGGTGGCGACCCGGCTCGGTGACCTGCTCGGCTCCCAGGTGGTCTTCGCCGAGGACACCGTCGGCGAGTCGGCGCGGGCCGCGGTCGGCGCGCTGACCGGCGGGCAGGTGGCGCTGCTGGAGAACCTGCGGTTCAACCCGGGGGAGACCAGCAAGGACGACGCCGAGCGGGGCGCGTTCGCCGACCAGCTCGCCGCGTTCGCGGACGCGTACGTCGACGACGCCTTCGGTGCCGTGCACCGCAGGCACGCCAGCGTTTACGACGTACCGGAGCGGCTGCCGCACTTCGCCGGCCGGCTGGTGCTGCGCGAGGTCGAGGTGCTGGCCAAGCTGACCGGCGACCCGGAGCGGCCGTACGTGGTCGTGCTCGGCGGCTCGAAGGTCTCCGACAAGCTGGCGGTGATCGAGTCGCTGCTGCCGAAGGTCGACCGGCTGCTGGTCGGCGGCGGCATGTGCTTCACGTTCCTCAAGGCGCAGGGCTACGAGGTGGGCCAGTCGCTGCTGGAGGAGGACCGCGTCGAGATCTGCCGGGACCTGCTGGAGCGTGCCGGCAACCGGATCGTGCTGCCGGTCGACCTGGTCGCGGCCACGGCGTTCTCGGCCGACGCGGAGCGGACCGTCGTCGACGCCGCCACCATCCCGGCCAACCGGATGGGGCTGGACATCGGCCCGCGCAGTGTCAGCCTCTTCGCCGAGGCGATCGGCGGCGCCCGCACGGTCTTCTGGAACGGGCCGATGGGCGTGTTCGAGCTGGAGCCGTTCGCGGCCGGCACCCGGGGCGTCGCCGAGGCGATCACCGAGGTCGACGGGTTCACGGTCGTCGGCGGCGGCGACTCGGCGGCGGCCGTACGCACCCTCGGACTCGACGAGTCCGCGTTCGGACACATCTCGACCGGCGGGGGTGCCTCGCTGGAATACCTGGAGGGCAAGATCCTCCCGGGCATCGCGGCGCTGGAAGGGTAGCTCGGTGGCTGACACTGTCCGCCGGCCGTTGATGGCCGGCAACTGGAAGATGAACCTCAACCACCTGGAAGCGATCGCGCTGGTCCAGAAGTTGGCGTTCAGTCTCAACGAGAAGCAGCTGACCGAGGTCGAGACGGTGGTGCTGCCGCCGTTCACCGACCTGCGCAGTGTGCAGACGCTGATCGACGGCGACAAGCTCCTGATCGGGTACGGCGCCCAGGACCTGTCGCCGTACGCGTCCGGGGCCTACACCGGTGACATCTCCGGCCCGATGCTCGCCCGCCTCGGCTGCCAGTACGTCGTCGTCGGGCACTCCGAGCGGCGGGCCTACCACCACGAGGACGACGCGGCCGTCAACGCCAAGGTCGCCGCGGCGCTGGCCCACGGCCTCGCGCCGATCCTCTGCGTCGGCGAGGGTCTGGAGGTCCGCGAGGCGGCCGGCCACGTCGCGCACTGCAGCGATCAGCTCGACGCGGCCCTGAAGGGGCTCAGCGCCGAGCAGGTCGAGAAGGTCGTCATCGCGTACGAGCCGGTCTGGGCGATCGGCACCGGCAAGACGGCGACCCCGGAAGACGCCCAGGAGGTCTGCGGGGCGGTCCGCGAGCGGGTCGCCGAGCGGTTCGGCAAGGAGACCGGCGAGCGGACCCGGGTGCTCTACGGCGGTTCGGTGAAGTCGTCGAACATCGCCGGCATCATGGCGAAGCCGGACGTCGACGGCGCGCTGATCGGCGGGGCGAGTCTCGACGCCGACGAGTTCGCCAAGATCGTTCGCTTCCCGGAGCACGTCTCCCGGTAGCCGGTCGTCGACCCCTCGTCACCAGGACGGTGGCGAGGGGTCGATCCGTACCCGGTGCACATGATCGCGGTCCTACCGCTATCCTTGGCGCGGCCCCGTAATCGAGAGGACTGACCTAACTATGCCGATCGCGTTCGCATACACGTTGATCGTGTTGCTGGTCATCACGAGCGCCCTGCTCACCCTGCTGATCCTGCTGCACCGCGGTAAGGGCGGCGGTCTGTCGAGCATGTTCGGCGGCGGTGTCAGTTCCAGCCTGGCCGGGTCGTCGGTCGCGGAGAAGAACCTCGACCGCTACACGGTTCTCGTCGGCATCGTGTGGTTCGCCTGCATCGTCGGGCTCGGCCTCTGGCTCAAGCTCGCCATGAACACGGGCGCCTCCTGAGCCGCGAACAGTCGTAGACTCGGCGCGCGGACCGCACTGCGGTCCGCGCGCCGAATTCTTGGCGGCCGATCGTCCGTTGCCGCTCGGGTCCGGCGGCCGCACGTCGCGCTCCATCGTGTCGCGCCGCCGTCCGGTGGCACCGCACCCGACGACAGGAGCGAACGACCGTGGCCAGTGGCAGCGCCATCCGGGGTGTCCGGATCGGATCCGGTCCGATGCGACCGATCGAGCGCGGTGAACCCGCACCCCGCCGGTCGGTCACCTACTGGTGTGCCGGCGGGCACGCCAACCCGATCCTGCTCGCGGCCGACGTGCCGCCGCCGGCCACCTGGGACTGCCCCCGCTGCGGGCAGCCGGGCGGCCTCGACGCCGACAACCCGCCGGGGCCGGCGCGGCCCGAGCCCTACAAGTCGCACCTGGCATACGTGAAGGAGCGGCGCAGCGAAGCCGACGGCGCGGCGATCCTCGCCGAGGCCCTGGCCGCCCTGCGCCGACGCCGCGGCGAAGCCTGATCCACTCCGCCCCGTCAGCCGGTGGACGGGGCCGCTTCGGCGTCCAGGAACCAGCGGGTGCGGTCGACGCCGTGGACGGCCGCCGCGGGCAGCGGCCCCGCCGGCCCCGCCCAGCCGTCCGGCCCGGCGTCGGCCGGGGGCGCGGCGGTGCCGGACTCGGTCAGGGCCAGCCGTACCGCGCCGGCCTTGTCGGCACCGGCCGCGACCAGCCACACCTCGCCGGCGGTGTTGATCGCCGGCAGGGTGAGGGTGATCCGCACCGGCGGCGGCTTCGGGCTGTCCCGGACGGCGGCCACCGGCTCGGTCGCACCGGTGACCGGATGGCCGGGGAACACCGACGCGACGTGCCCGTCCTCACCGACCCCGAGCAGCAGTACGTCGAACCGTGGCAGGTCGCCGTCCGGACCGGCGGCCACGGCGAGGGCCTGCCCGTACCGCTGGGCCGCCGCCTGCGGGTCGGGTCCGTCCGGCCCGTCGTCGGCGGGCATCGGATGCACCCGGGCCGGGTCGAGGGGCAGCGCGTCGAGCAGCGCCGCCCGGGCCTGGGTCTCGTTGCGGTCGGGGTGGCCGGCCGGCAGGAAGCGCTCGTCGCCCCACCACACGTCGACCCTGGACCAGTCGACGCGGTCCCGGTCGGACAGGTCACGGACCGTGCGGTAGACGTCGGCGGCGACCCGGCCGCCGGTGAGCACCACCGACGCCGCGCCCCGGGCCGCCTGCGCCCCGGCCAGCGTCTCGACCAGCCGCGCGGCGACGACCCGGACCAGTTCGTCCCGGTCGCCGAGCACGTTCCGGCGTACGCCGGCCACCGGCACCTCCGGCTCCGGCCCGCTCACCCGGCCGACCCACCCGGACCGGCGTGCGCACCCATCTGCGCCTCGGCCCGCTTCGCGGTGATCGGATCGCGCCACACGTGCACCCGCTGCGCCGGCCGCTCCTCGAGGCCCGATTCGCCGGCCATCGCCTCCAGCGACTGCGAGTAGATCTGGTCGGCGTCGAGCCGGCGCAGTTCCTCGGCCAGTTCGTCGCCGAGCGGGCGACGGACCAGCGGAAGTTGCCGCTCGTTCTGGCCGGTACGCCGGAACGTCGCCATGCCGCCGTCGCGGACCAGTTCCAGCTCGTCGCCGTTGGCGCAGCGCAGCTCGACCGAGCGCATGCGGGGAAACTCCGTCGTCTCCCGCAACGTGGGGGAGATGCCCAGCCGGGCCTTCAGCCAGCCGGACATCAGCGCCGCCGTCGGGTCGGTCGGCGGTGCGGTGATGGTGGCCTCGGTCACCTCGGCCGCGGTCGTGTCGAACGCCCCGGCGACCAGGGTGCGCCACGGCGTGATCCGGGTCCAGGCCAGGTCGGTGTCGCCCGGCGCGTAGTCGGCCGCCCGCCGGTGCAGCGCCTCGACCGGGTTCACCGCCTGCGCCGTGTCGGTGATCCGCCGGTCGGCGACGATGCCGAGGAAGTCGGTGGCGATCTCGTCCGGCGGCTCGCTGTGCCACCAGGTGACCACCGGTACGTCCGGCACCAGCAGCGGCATCACGACCGACTCGGCGTGCAGGGCCAGCCGGCCGGACATCCGCATGACGACGGCCTCGCAGGGGCCGAGACGGCCGCCGACGACGATCTCGGCGTCGAGCCGGTTCCGTTCGCCGTTGATGTCGGAGCGGACGACGACCAGCAGCCGGCACGGGTGGGCGGCGGCGGCGATGGTCGCCGCCGCCTCCGCCTCGCGGACCCGCTTCTCGTCGACGACCACGATCAGGGTCAGCGCCATGCCGCTGGCGACGCCGCCCGCGCTGCGCCGTTCGGCGGCGAGCGCCTTCACCACCTCGTTGCCGGTGGTGTCCCACAGCCCGATCACGGGTTCCTCCAGGTCGCCTCGGTCACGCCCGACACCGGCCCGGTCACGTCCGACGCCCGGCCGGTCATGCCCGCCGCCAGGACCGGCCGTCGCGGGCCAGCATCTCGTCGGCGGCCCGCGGCCCCCACTCGCCGGACCGGTACGGCTCCGGCTTGCCCTCCCACGCCTGCTCCAGCGGGTCGACCACGGCCCAGCTCTGCTCGACCTCGGCGGCGTCCGGGAACAGGGTGCGGTCGCCGATCAGCACGTCGAGCACCAGCCGCTCGTACGCCTCCGGGCTCTGTTCGGTGAACGCCTCGCCGTACTGGAAGTCCATGGCGATGTCGCGCAGCTCCATCGTGGTGCCCGGCACCTTGGAACCGAACTTGAGCACGACACCCTCGTCGGGCTGGACCCGGATGACGAGCTGGTTGTGCCCGAGCAGTTCGACGTCGGCCGGGTTGAACGGCAGGTGGGGCGCCTTCTTGAACATGATGGCGACCTCGGTGACGCGGCGGGGGAGCCGCTTGCCGCACCGGATGTAGAACGGCACCCCGGCCCAGCGCCGGTTCTGGATGCCGAGCCGTACCGCGACGTACGTCTCGGTGGTGGAGTCCTTCGGCACGTCGTTCTCGTCGAGGTAGCCGACGGCCCGTTCACCGGCGACCCAGCCGGGCAGGTACTGGCCGCGTACGGTGCCGGTGGCGACGTCCTCGGGCAGCGCGATCGCCTTCAGCACCTTCAGCTTCTCGGTCCTGATCTCGGCGGCGTCGAAGCTGGTCGGCTCCTCCATCGCGACCAGGGCCAGCAGCTGGAGCAGGTGGTTCTGGAGCACGTCGCGGGCGGCACCCGCGGTGTCGTAGAACCCGGCCCGGGTGCCGATCCCGACGTCCTCGGCCATGGTGATCTGCACCGAGTCGACGTGCCGGGAGTTCCACAGCGGCTCGAAGAGGTTGTTGGCGAAGCGCAGCGCAAGGATGTTCTGCACCGTCTCCTTGCCCAGGTAGTGGTCGATCCGGAAGACGTCGTCGCGGGTGAAGACGTCGTCGACCAGGTCGTTGAGGGCCTTCGCCGACGGCAGGTCGAACCCGAACGGCTTCTCCACCACGACCCGCCGCCAGCCGCCGGACTTGGCGTTGTCGGCCAGGCCGGTGCGGGCGAGCTGCTTGAGCACGACCGGGAACGCGGCCGGCGGGATGGAGAAGTAGAACGCCGCGTTGCCCGGGATGCCGTGCGTCTCGCGCAGCTCGTCGAGGGTTTCGACGAGGTGGTCGAACGCGGCGTCGTCGTCGAACGACCCGCCGACGAACTTGATGTTGCCGACGAGCCGGGCCCACACCTCCTCCCGCCACGGGGTCCGGGCGTGCTTCTTCGCCGACTCGTATGCCATCGACTCGAAGTCGCCGTCGCCCCAGTCGCGGCGGGCGAAGCCGGCGACCACGAAGCCGGGCGGCAGCAGGCCGCGGTTGGCCAGGTCGTAGACCGCCGGGAGGAGCTTCTTACGGGACAGGTCGCCGGTCACCCCGAAGATGACCAGCGCACATGGTTCGGGGATCCGCGGCAGCCGCCGATCCTGCGGATCACGTAGCGGGTTCACGCCGGCCATTGTCAGCCCCGCAGGTTACGAACGGCGTCGAGGAGCTGCGCCACGCCGGCGGCCCGGTCGGTCAGGTGCAGCCGGACGAGCGGCCGGTCGCGGCCGGCGAGGGCCTCCCGGTCGCCGGCGGCCTGCGCCGCCTGCAACGTCCCGAAGCTGTACGGCTTGCCCGGCACCGGCAGGTCGTCGGTGACCGCACCGGTGATCTGGAGGTACGACCCGACCTGCGGCCCACCCTTGTGGTACTGCCCGGTGGAGTGCAGGAACCGGGGTCCCCAGCCGAAGGTGACCGGCCGGCCGGACGCGGCGGCGAGCAGCGGGCGTACGTCGGCCGCGGCGGCGTCGCCGAACCGGTCGAGGTAGGCCATCACGGCGAGGTAGCCGTCGCCGACGACGCCGTCGACCAGCCCGCGCAGCACCTCGGCGAGGGTGCCGCCGGTGCCGCCGTACACCTCGACGGCGCCCTCGCTGAACGCGGGCGTCTCGGTGGGCAGGCCGGCGGCGAGCAGCCGGTTGGTGTTGTCCTTGGACTCGGTGACGTTCGGCTGGTCGAACGGGTCGATGCCGAGCACCCGGCCGGCGACCGCGGTGGCGTACTCCCAGGCCAGGAACTGGGCGCCGAGCGGGCCGTTGACGGCCAGGTGCGGGCGTACGCCGCCGCCGGGCACGGTGCCGGGCGGGCAGGCGCCGCCGGTGGTGACGGTGAGTACGTCGTCGCCGGTGGCGCCCGGGCTCTCCGGGGCCTCGACGACGACCGGCAGGATGCCGATGCCGCTCTTGCCGGTCGACTCGGCGACGAGTTGCTCGATCCAGTCACCGAGTCCTTCGATGCCGGTGCCGTCGGAGACCAGCGCGACCTTGTCGCGGCCGACGGTGGCGGCGGTGCCGAGTGCCGCGCCGAGGGCGAGGCCGGGGTTGTCGGTGTCGCCGGCCAGCGAGCGGGCGAACTCGTCGGCCTCGTCGAGCAGGTCGGCGACGGCGACCCCGGCCAGCGCCGACGGGACCAGGCCGAAGGCGGTCAGCGCCGAGTAGCGGCCGCCGACCTCGGGGTCGGCGAGGACGACGTGGGCGCCCATCTGCGCCGCGGTCGCCTCCAGCGGCGAGCCGGGGTCGGTGACGACGACGAAGTGCCGGCCGGCCTCGGCCTCGGTCAGGCCGGCGTCGAGGAACGCCTGCCAGTAGGCGCGCCGGTGGCTGTCGGTCTCCACCGTGGAGCCGGACTTGCTGGCGACGACCACGACGGTGCGGTCCAGGCGCTCGCGCAGCGCGGCGCCGACCTGGTGCGGGTCGGTGGTGTCGAGGACGGTCAGCGACCTGCCCAGGGTGCGGGCGATGACCTCGGGCGCCAGCGACGACCCGCCCATCCCGGCGAGTACGACGTGGTCGAGGTCGCCCAGTTCCGCGCGTAGTTCGGCGAGCTGGGGGAGCAGTTCCCGGCTGCGCTTGAAGGTGTCGATCCAGCCGAGGCGGATCTTCGCCTCCTCCTCGGCCTCCGGGCCCCACAGCGTGGGGTCCTTGGCGGCGAGCTTGCCCGGTACGCCGTCGGCGACCAGCGCGGCCCGGGTGGAGGCGGGCGCCTCCTTGTCGACCGCGTCGGCGCCGTAGACGGCGAGCCCCGCCGCCGCCTCGACGCCACCGTCCAGCAGATCACTCACGAGTTGCCTCCGGCTGCCTTGTTGGGGGTGGCCGCGCCCTGCGCCGCCGAGTCCAGCGACTTGCGTACGCCGTCGAGCAGTTCGTTCCAGCTGGCCTCGAACTTCTCCACGCCCTCGCGTTCGAGTACGGCGACCACGTCGGCGAGGTCGATGCCGTTCGCGGTGAGCGCGTCGAGCACGCCGCGGGCGTCGTCGTAGGCGCCGGTGACGGTGTCGCCGCGGGTCTCGCCGTGGTCGGCGTACGCGTGGATGACGGCTTCGGGCATGGTGTTGACGGTGCCCGGGGCGATGAGTTCCTCGACGTAGATGACATCGCGGAAGTCGGGGTTCTTCGTCGACGTGGAGGCCCAGAGCGGACGCTGCGGGTGCGCGCCGGCGTCGGCGAGCGCCTGCCAGCGGGCCGAGGAGAAGACCTCGCTGTAGCGCTGGTAGGCGAGTTGGGCGTTGGCGATCGCGGCCTTGCCCTTCAGCGCCTTGGCCTCGTCGGAGCCGAGCTTGTCGAGCCTCTTGTCCACTTCGGTGTCGACCCGGGAGACGAAGAACGACGCCACCGAGCCGATCTTGGCCAGGTCGTGGCCGTTGGCCTTCGCCTGCTCCAGGCCGGCGAGGAAGGCGTCCATCACCTCGGCGTACCGCTCGAGCGAGAAGATCAGCGTGACGTTGACGCTGATCCCCTCGGCCAGGGTCGCGGTGATCGCCGGCAGGCCCGCGGCGGTCGCCGGGATCTTGATGAACAGGTTGGGCCGGTCGACCAGCCACCACAGCGCCTTGGCCTCGGCGACGGTCTTGTCCGTCTCGTGCGCCAGCCGCGGGTCCACCTCGATCGACACCCGGCCGTCGACGCCGTTCGTCGCGTCGTACGACGGGCGCATCACGTCGCACGCCCACCGCACGTCGTACGTGGTGAGCATGCGGGCGGCCTCCTCGACCGTCACGCCGCGGGTGGCCAGGTCGTGCAGTTGCCAGTTGTACTCGTCGGCGTCGCCCAGTGCCTTGGCGAAGATCGTCGGATTGGTGGTGACCCCGACCACATGCTTCTCGCGCCGGAGCTGGTCCAGCCCCCCGGAGCTGAGCCGGTTGCGGGAGAGGTCGTCGAGCCAGATCGCCACGCCCGTGGCGGTGAGTTCAGCAAGCCGGTCCGTCATGACAGTCCCCTCAGTTGCCGGTGGTGGTGCCGGTGATGGCGCCCACCCGGGTCAGCGACGCGTGGGCGGCCGCGACGACGTTGTCGGCGGTGAACCCGAACTGCTCGTAGAGCACCTTGTACGGCGCGCTCGCCCCGTAGTGCTCCAGGCTGACCGTTTCACCGCAGTCGCCGACCAGGTCCCGCCACGACATGGCGATCCCGGCCTCCACGCTCACCCGTGCCTTTACCCCGCGGGGCAGGACCGACTCCCGGTAGGCCTCGTCCTGGGCCCGGAACCACTCCTGGCACGGCATCGACACGACCCGGGTCGGGGTGCCGTCGGCCTCCAGCCGCTCGCGGGCGGCGAGACAGAGCTCGACCTCGGAGCCGGTGCCGATCAGGATGACCTGGGGCTGGGCGTTCGACGCGTCGGCCAGGACGTAGCCGCCCTTGGCGGTTCCCTCCGGCCCGGCGAGCGACGTGCGGTCCAGCACCGGCAGGTTCTGCCTGGTGAGGGCGAGGGCGGTGGGACGGTCGGTGTGTTCGAGAGCCTGCCGCCAGGCCCAGGCGGTCTCGTTGGCGTCGGCGGGGCGGACCACGTCGAGGCCGGGGATCGCGCGCAGCGCCGACAGGTGCTCCACCGGCTGGTGGGTCGGGCCGTCCTCGCCCAGGCCGATCGAGTCGTGGGTCCAGACGTAGACGACCGGCAGCTTCATCAGCGCCGCGAGCCGGACGGCGGGGCGCATGTAGTCGCTGAACACCAGGAAGGTGCCGCCGTAGGGGCGGGTGCCGCCGTGCAGCGTGATGCCGTTGAGGATGGCGCCCATGGCGTGCTCACGGATGCCGAAGTGCAGGGTGCGGCCGTACGGGTTGCCGGGGAACTCCCTGGTCGCGTGCTCGGCCGGCACGAACGACGGCTCGCCCTTCATGGTGGTGTTGTTGCTCTCCGCCAGGTCGGCGGAGCCGCCCCACAGCTCGGGCAGCACCGGGGCGAGGGCGTTGAGGACCTGGCCGGAGGCGGCCCGGGTGGCGATCGGCTTGGCGTCCGCCGGCCACGCCGGCAGCGCGTCGGTCCAGCCCGCCGGCAGCGTACGCGTCGACATCCGCTGGTAGAGCGCGGCCCGCTCGGCGTCGGCCTCCTTCCAGGCGTCGAATTCGGTCTGCCACTTCGCGGCGGCGGCCCGGCCGCGGTCGAGGGCCTCGCGGGCGTGGGCGAGCACCTTGTCGTCGACGGCGAAGGTCTGCGCCGGGTCGAAGCCGAGCAGCTTCTTGGTGGCGGCGACCTCGTCGGCGCCGAGCGCCGATCCGTGGATCTTGCCGGTGTTCCGCTTGTTGGGAGCCGGCCAGCCGATGATGGTGCGCAGCGCGATGAACGACGGCCGGTCGGTGTCGGCCTTGGCGGCCAGCAGCGCGGCGTACAGCGCCTCGACGTCCTCGTGGTAGTCGTCCTGGTCGGCGTCGCCGCGCCGCCAGTCGACGGTCTGCACGTGCCAGCCGTACGCCGCGTAGCGGGCGGCGACGTCCTCGCTCTTGGCGATCCGGGTGTCGTCCTCGATCGAGATCTCGTTGTCGTCGTAGATCAGGACGAGGTTGCCGAGCTGCTGGTGGGCGGCGAGGGCGCTCGCCTCGTGGCTGATGCCCTCCTCGATGTCGCCGTCGGAGGCGATGCACCAGATGTGGTGGTCGAAGAGGGACTGCCCGGCCGGGGCGTCGGGGTCGAACAGGCCGCGTTCGCGGCGGGCCGCCATCGCCATGCCGACCGCGTTCCCGACGCCCTGCCCGAGCGGACCGGTGGTGGTCTCGACGCCGTTGGTGTGGCCGTGCTCGGGGTGACCGGGGGTCAGCGAGCCCCACTGCCGAAGCGACTGGAGGTCCTCCAGGCCGAGCCCGAAGCCGTTGAGGAAGAGCTGGACGTAGAGGGTGAGGCTGGAATGGCCGGCCGACAGCACGAACCGGTCCCGGCCCGCCCAGTGCGGATCGGCCGGGTTGTGCCGCATGACGCGGTTGAACAGCAGGTATGCGACGGGTGCCAGGCTCATCGCCGTGCCCGGGTGGCCGTTGCCGGATTTCTCGACGGCGTCGACGGCCAACACCCGCGCGGTGTCGACGGCCCGGCGGTCCAGCTCGGACCAGTTGAGTGGGGCAGGCTCGGATCGGTTGGCAGCCACGATGATTTGTGCTCCTCGGCAGGTGGGCGGAACCCTCTTTCGTGACCCTATCGAGCGAGGCTAAACATCCGTACGCCGAACTCGCCTGTCCGGCGCGTCGGGGCGGGCCGCGCCGCCGCGACACGCCCTAACACGGTGTGACCGGCCGCACCTATACCGGGTGGCCCAAGCTGCGCAAACGGTGGCGCGTACGCTGTCGGTCGGCACGGTGACCTTGCGGGTCACCCCGCCGCCCCGAACTCCCGCGCCGATGCCGGAAGGTGGCAATCCGTGAGCATGATCACCGAGCGCCCTGTCCACGGTAGGGCGTCTGGTGCCCAGATCGGCGCCGGGCCGGTCACGGGGGAGGGGGCGGCCGTCGACGGCACTCCCGCCGGTCGGGCGCGGGGCCGCGACGTCGCCGGGGTGGTCCGGGCGTACGTCTCGCTGACCAAGCCCCGCATCGTCGAACTGCTCCTGGTGACCACCGTGCCGGCGATGATGCTGGCGGCCGGTGGCCTGCCGTCGCTGTGGCTGGTCGCCGTCGTGCTGGTCGGCGGCTCGCTCGCGGCGGGCGCGGCCAACGCGCTCAACTGCTACATCGACCGGGACATCGACCAGCTGATGCGGCGGACGAAGCGCCGGCCGCTGCCGACCCACGTGGTGGCGCCGAAGCAGGCGCTGGTCTTCGGGCTGGTGCTCGCCGCGGTGTCGGTGACGATCATGGCGGTCTTCACCAACTGGCTGGCGACGCTGCTGACGCTCGGCGCGATCGCCTACTACGACCTCGTCTACACGATGTGGCTCAAGCGCACCACGCCGATGAACACGTTCTGGGGCGGGGTGTGCGGGTCGGCGCCGGTGCTGATCGGCTGGGCGGCGGTGACCGGGTCGCTGTCGCCGGCGGCGTGGGCGCTGTTCGCGGTGGTGTTCTTCTGGCAGATGCCGCACTTCTACGCCCTGGCCATCAAATACAAGGACGACTACGCGCGGGCCAGCATCCCGATGCTGCCGGTGGTCGCCTCGGCCCGCCGGGTCAACGCCGAGATCCTGCTCTTCTCCTGGCTCACCGTGGCCGCCTCACTGGTCGTCTGGCCGCTCGGGATGTCGCCGATCTACGGCGCGACCGCGGTGGTGCTCGGCGGCATCTTCCTGCTCGAGGCGCACCGCCTGGTCGGTCGTTCCCGGCGGGGCGAGCCGTTGCGGCCGATGCGGCTGTTCCACTGGTCGACGACCTACCTGACGGTGTTGTTCATCGCGGTGGCCCTCGACGCCCTGCTCTGAGGTTGTCCGTTCTGCCACTGTCCGGCGCTGAACCGCCTGATTGTTCCGCCCGCTTGTCCAACATGTGACACGAGTTAATCAGTGCCCGTTTTGGTCACTCGGTATCAACCGGTTTGTCACGAAAAATCCACCCAGAATAGCGGCGTGGCGTCCTAAACATCGAGGTAATGGGCATCACAAACACCGCCTCGTTTCTGCGCGTGTCGTTGCCGGTCTGCTTACGCTCGCGTCATGGCAGATGGTTCCGATACGACCCTGACGACCGCTCCGATCCAGACCCCCGCGGGCCTCGTCACCGGTTTGAAGTCATTCGTCGCCGAGCACGGCGGGGCGAAGGCGGTCATCGAGTACGTGGGCAAGCGCGGGGCACGGATCGTGCTGGTGGGGCAGGACGGGGTCTGGGGGGACCAGTTCGCCACCGACACGAATGTCGCCCGGCAGGCGTGCGCGACCGCTGGCGTCGAGGTGGAGAACGAGTGGGAGCGGGAGCTGATGGACCAGATGCGCCCCAGCAACGACCTGTGGCGTTCGATGGGCCGCCGGGCCATGTCACGCTAGGGACCATGATCCAATCTGATACTCCGCTGAAGGCGGCCCGGGACCCCCGGGTCGCCTTCGTCACCTGCGCCGAACTTCCCGACCTGGACCCCGACGACCGCCCGGCGTACGACGCCCTGGTCCGGCGGGGCGTGGCCGTCGACATGGTGTCCTGGGACGCCGACGTCGACTGGGCCGGCTACGGCCTCGCCGTACTGCGTTCGCCGTGGGACTACGTCGCGCGCCGCGACGAGTTCGTCGCCTGGGCGGCCACCGTGCCCGGACTGGCCAACCCGGCCGACGTCGTGGCCTGGAACACCGACAAGCGCTACCTGCGCGAGCTGGCCGCCGGTGGGGCACCGGTGGTCGCCACCACCTGGCTGGAACCCGCCGACACCTGGTCGCCCCCGTCCACCGGGGAATACGTCGTCAAGCCGGCGGTCAGCGCCGGCAGCCGGGACACCGGCCGCTACCTGCTCGGCGACGCCGAGCACCGGCGGCTCGCGGCGGCGCACGCCGCCCGCCTCGGCGCGGCCGGACGGCTCACCATGGTGCAGCCCTACCTGTCGGCGGTCGACACGGTCGGTGAGGCGGCACTGGTGTTCCTGAACGGGCCGGACGGGCTCACGTTCAGCCACAGCATCCGCAAGGGGGCGATGCTGACCGGACCCGACCTCGGCGGCGACGAGCTGTACAAGGAGGAGAAGATCTCGGCGCGTACCGCCACCGCGGCCGAACTGGCCGTCGCCGCCCGGGTGCTCGACCTGGTGCCGGGTGGGCCGGACCGGCTGCTCTACGCCCGGGTCGACCTGATTCCCGACGCCGACGGCAGCCCGCTGCTGGTCGAGTTGGAGCTGACCGAGCCGTCGCTGTTCTTCCCGTACGCCGACGGCGCCGCCGAGCGCTTCGCCGACGCGGTCGTCGGCCGGCTGGGCTGACCGGCCGGCTGACCGGCTGGGCAGCTGTGATCCTCTGCTGCCCAGCAGCTCGACCCGCCGTACGGACCACGGCGGAACAGCTGACGATCACCACCGCCACGTCACGAAGGGCGCGGGGGTGGCGGCCGGGGTTGACGCGCCATCGGAGCGACCGGCCGCGCCCGTGTACCGGGAGGGCCGGTCAGCCGGCCGGTGCGAGTTCCCGGTCGGCCCGGGCCGCCGGGTCGCCGGGGCCGACCGGCGGGGCGGTGACCGGCCCGACCGGCGGGCGTTCCCGGGTCGACCAGAGCACCGCCAGGGTGGCCAGCCAGACCAGGCAGGCCCCGAGCATGTGTAGTCCGACCAGCAGCACCGGCAGGTCGGTGAGGTACTGCACGAAGCCGAGCACACCCTGCGCGAGTTCGACGACCAGCAGCATCGCGGCCGCCCGGACGGCCCCCGGCGGGGCGCCGACGGCCTTCAGGGCCAGCCACAGCGCCACCGTGAGGCCGATGAGCAGGAACACCAGGTCGGCGTGGACCTGCGAGATCGTCTCCGGGTCCAGGCCGTTGCGTTGCGCGTCGGCGTCGCCGGCGTGCGGTCCGCTGCCGGTGACCAGCGTGCCGATCACGATCACCGCGGCGCTGACCGCCGTGGTGATCCAGACCAGCGCGTACATCGGCCCGGGTACGGTGCGTACCTTCGGCCCGTCGGACTCGCCGATCCGCCGCCACAGCGCGTACGTCAGCACCAGCAGCGCCATCGAGCCCACGAAGTGGATGCCGACGATCATCGGGTGCAGGTCGGTGTGCACGGTGATGCCGCCGATGACCGCCTGTACGACGATGCCGACGAGCACGGCCAGGGCGAGCAGCACCAGCGAGCGCCGGCGCGGCCGGTGCAGCAGCACGGCGATCAGCGCGGCCAGGGCCACGAAGCCGACCGCGAAGCTGAGCAGCCGGTTGCCGAACTCGATGACGCCGTGGATGCCCATCTCGGCGGTGGAGACGTACGACTCGTCGGTGCAGCGTGGCCAGGTCGGGCAGCCGAGCCCCGACGCGGTCAGCCGGACGGCCCCGCCGGTGACGACGATTCCGACGTTGGCGATGATCGAGGCCAGCGCGATCCGCCGGACCAGCGACGGGCGCACCGTAAACCGGGCGGATTGGGTCACGGCGGCAATCCTACGTTCTGTAGTTTTCGGTCCTCCGCGCGGCCCGGTGGCCAGGGTGGTGTGGATCACCGGCAGTCGGTTGCGGGTCCGGGGCGAATTACGTAACGTTGCCGTTGTGAAAAACGCGGTGGCGGTGTCCGCGAGCGCCTCAGGGGCGCACATCCCGACGGCCGAGCCGGCCGCCGGCGCCGCCGCATCCGCGCCGACCGCCGACGGGCGCACCCGCGACCGGGTCCTCCAGCTCCTGCTGGCCCACGGCGCGGCCACTGCCGCCCAGCTCGGCGCCGAGCTGGGGCTCAGCCCGGCCGCGATCCGCCGGCACCTCGACGCCCTGCTCGCCGACGGCGACGTCGTCGCCCGCGAGCAGTCGGTGCGCGGGCACCGGGGCCGGGGCCGCCCGGCCAAGGTCTTCGTGCTGACCGACGCGGCGCGGCTGCGTTGCGGCCGGCACACCTACGACGGGATGGCCACCGCGGCGCTGCGCTGGATCGCCCGCACCGGCGGCGCCGAGGCCGTCGACTCGTTCGCCGCCGAGCAGGTCGCCGACCTGGAGGCACGCTGCCGCACGGCGATGGAGGACGCCGGCGACGACCCGCTGGCCCGGGCCGAGGCCCTCGCCACGGTGCTGACCGCCGAGGGCTACGCTGCCAACGCGTCCACGATCGCCTCGGGCGGCCAGTTGTGCCAGCACCACTGCCCGGTGGCCCATGTGGCCGCCGAGTTTCCCCAGTTGTGCGAGGCCGAGACCGCGGTCATCTCCCGCCTGATCGGTTCCCACGTGCAGCGCCTTGCCACGATCGCCCACGGCGACGGGGTGTGCACGACGCACATCCCGGCCCAGCCGGGTGGACCGCACACCACTGCCAACCCTGTGAGGACAGATAGATGACCGAGCAGATCGTCCAGCCCGTCGTCACCCAGGAGGAGCACCTCGCCGCCCTGGGCAAGTACGAATACGGCTGGGCCGACTCCGACGTGGCCGGGGCATCCGCCCAGCGTGGCCTCAACGAGGCGGTGGTGCGTGACATCTCCGCCAAGAAGAACGAGCCCGCCTGGATGCTCGACCTGCGCCTGAAGGGGCTTCGGCTCTTCGGCCGCAAGCCGATGCCGCACTGGGGCGCCGACCTGTCCGGCATCGACTTCGACAACATCAAGTACTTCGTCCGCTCCACCGAGAAGCAGGCCGCCAGCTGGGAGGACCTGCCCGAGGACATCAAGGCGACGTACGACCGGCTGGGCATCCCCGAGGCCGAGAAGCAGCGCCTGGTCGCCGGTGTCGCGGCGCAGTACGAGTCCGAGGTCGTCTACCACAAGATCCGCGAGGACCTCGAGGAGCAGGGTGTGGTGTTCCTCGACACCGACACCGCACTCAAGGAGCACGAGGACATCTTCAAGGAATACTTCGGCACCGTGATCCCGGTCGGCGACAACAAGTTCGCCGCGCTGAACACCTCGGTGTGGTCCGGCGGCTCGTTCATCTACGTGCCGAAGGGCGTGCACGTCGAGATCCCGCTGCAGGCGTACTTCCGGATCAACACCGAGAACATGGGCCAGTTCGAGCGGACCCTGATCATCGTCGACGAGGGTGCCTACGTGCACTACGTCGAGGGCTGCACCGCGCCGATCTACTCGTCCGACTCGCTGCACAGCGCGGTCGTCGAGATCATCGTGAAGAAGAACGCCCGCTGCCGTTACACGACCATCCAGAACTGGTCGAACAACGTCTACAACCTGGTCACCAAGCGGGCGGTCTGCCACGAGGGCGCGACCATGGAGTGGATCGACGGCAACATCGGGTCCAAGGTGACCATGAAGTACCCCGCCGTCTACATGACCGGCCCGCACGCCAAGGGCGAGGTGCTTTCCGTGGCGATGGCCGGCGAGGGCCAGCACCAGGACGCCGGCGCCAAGATGGTGCACGCCGCCCCGCACACCTCCAGCACGATCGTGTCCAAGTCGATCGCCCGCGGCGGTGGCCGCACGTCGTACCGGGGTCTGATCCAGGTCCTGGAGGGCTCGCACCACAGCCGGTCGACGGTGAAGTGCGACGCGCTCCTGGTCGACACCATCTCCCGGTCCGACACCTACCCCTACGTCGACATCCGCGAGGACGACGTGGCGATGGGACACGAGGCGACCGTCTCCAAGGTCAGCGACGACCAGCTCTTCTACCTGATGAGCCGTGGCCTGAGCGAGGACGAGGCGATGGCGATGATCGTGCGTGGCTTCATCGAGCCGATCGCCAAGGAACTGCCGATGGAATACGCCCTGGAGCTCAACCGTCTGATCGAGCTGCAGATGGAGGGCGCGGTCGGCTGACGCCGCCCGCACCGGTCACCTTTCGCGAGACGAGACCAAGGACGAGATGACAACCGAAGCCATCGCGCCGCCCAAGACCAAGTCGCAGGCGCTGCGTTCGTACGACGTCGCGGACTTCCCGGCCCTGACCGGCCTGGAGGAGGAGTGGCGGTTCACGCCGCTCAAGCGCCTGCGCGGCCTGGCCACCGGGGTGCCGGCGGCGACCGTGAAGGTCGAGCACGAGTACGGCCAGTTGCCGGCGGGGGTCGGCGTGTCCACCGTCGACCGGACCGACCCGCGGATCGGCAGCGTGCTGACACCGTTCGACCGGATCAGCGCGCTCGCCCACGGCGGCGCCGGTCAGGCGCTGCTGGTCACCGTCGACGCCGACGCGGTCGTCACCGAGCCGGCACTGGTCAAGGTGGTCGGCGGCGGCGCCGAAGGCGTCGCCTTCGGGCACACGTTCGTCGAGGTCGGCCGGTTCGCCGAGGTCACGCTCGTGCTGGAGCACGTCGGTTCGGCGACGCTGGCCGACAACGTCGAGGTGGCGGTCGCCGACGGGGCGAAGCTCACCCTGGTGACGGTCACCGACTGGGCCGCCGACTCGGTCCAGGCCCAGCACGTCAAGGTCCGGCTCGGCCGCGACGCGCGGGTGACGCACGTGCAGGTGACCCTCGGCGGCGACCTGGTCCGGCAGTTCACCAGCGTCGAATACACCGGTCGCGGCGGTGAGGCCGAGCTGTACGGCCTCTACTTCGCCGACGCCGGCCAGCACCTGGAGCACCGGCAGCTGGTCGACCACACGGTGCCCGACTGCCGCAGCGACGTGGGCTACCGCGGGGCGTTGCAGGGCGACGGGGCGCACACCGTCTGGGTCGGCGACGTGCTGATCCAGGCCGAGGCGACCGGCACCGAGACGTACGAGATCAACCGGAACCTGCTGCTCACCGACGGGGCGCGGGCCGACTCGGTGCCCAACCTGGAGATCGAGACCGGTGAGGTGGCCGGTGCCGGACACGCCAGCGCGACCGGCCGGTTCGACGACGAGCACCTGTTCTACCTGATGGCCCGGGGCATTCCGGAGGCCGAGGCCCGCAAGCTCGTGGTCCGCGGCTTCTTCGCCGAGCTGATCAACAAGATCCCGGTCGAGGAGCTGCGCGAGCGGCTCGGCCAGGCGATCGAGGACCGGCTGGCGCGGGCGGGAGCCTGATGTCGGACTTCATCCGGATCTGCGCCGTCGAGGACATTCCGAAGGCCAGCGCCGTACGCGCCGACGTCGACGGCACCGAGATCGCCGTCGTGCACACCGAGGACGGCGAGTTCCACGCGGTGTACGACGAGTGCTCGCACGCCGCGGTCGCGCTGTCCGAGGGGGAGATCGACGGCTGCACGATCGAGTGCTGGCTGCACGGCTCGCGCTTCGACCTGCGTACCGGCGAGCCCACCGGGCTGCCCGCCACCGAACCCGTACCCGTCTATCCCGTCGACGTACGCGACGGCGACATCTACGTCAGTCTCACGCCCACCAATGGAGTAACGGCACCATGAGCGTTCTGGAGATTCGTGACCTGCAGGTGTCGGTCAAGCTGCCCGAGGGCGAGCTGAAGCCGATCCTGGCCGGGGTGAACCTGACCGTGAAGGCGGGGGAGACCCACGCCATCATGGGCCCGAACGGGTCCGGCAAGTCGACGCTGGCCTACTCGATCGCCGGCCACCCCAAGTACGAGATCACCGGCGGCACGGTGACCCTCGACGGCGACGACGTCCTGGCGATGACCGTCGACGAGCGGGCCCGCGCCGGCCTCTTCCTGGCCATGCAGTACCCGGTCGAGGTGCCCGGCGTCTCGGTCGCCAACTTCCTGCGTACGGCGAAGACCGCGGTCGACGGCGAGGCGCCGAAGCTGCGCACCTGGGCCGGTGAGCTGCGTGGCGCCATGGAGCGCCTGCAGATGGACCCGTCGTTCGCCCAGCGCAACGTCAACGAGGGCTTCTCCGGCGGCGAGAAGAAGCGGCACGAGATCGTGCAGCTCGAACTCCTCAAGCCGAAGGTGGCGATCCTCGACGAGACCGACTCCGGCCTCGACATCGACGCCCTGCGGGTGGTCAGCGAGGGCGTCAACCGGGTGCGGTCGACCGGTGACACCGGCCTGCTGCTGATCACGCACTACACCCGGATCCTGCGCTACATCAAGCCGGACTTCGTGCACGTCTTCGTCGCCGGCCGGATCGTCGAGGAGGGCGGCCCGGAGCTGGCCGAGAAGCTCGAGGCCGAAGGCTACGAGCGCTACGTCGCCGGCGCCGGCGCGGCGGCCTGAGCGCCGGTCCGCGAGAAGTCCCGATGACCGTCATCGCCATCCCGCCGGGCATGCCGCAGTACGACGACGTGCCGCGCTTCGACGTCGAGAAGATCCGCGCCGACTTCCCGATCCTGGACCGCCAGGTCAACGGGCACAAGCTGGTCTACCTGGACAGCGGGGCCACCTCGCAGCGGCCCCGCCAGGTGCTCGACGCGATCCGCGAGCACAACGAGCGGCACAACGGCAACGTGTCCCGGTCGGTGCACACCGTCGGCACCGAGGCGACCGAGGCGTACGAGGGCGCCCGGGCGAAGGTGGCGACGTTCATCGGCGCCGCCAGCCCCGACGAGGTGGTGTTCACCAAGAACGCCACCGAGTCGATCAACCTGGTGGCGTACGCCTTCTCCAACGCCTCGGTCGACCCGGCCGCCGACCCGCGGTTCCGGCTCGGCCCCGGCGACGAGGTGGTGATCTCCGAGATGGAGCACCACTCCAACATCGTGCCGTGGCAGTTGCTGTGCCAGCGCACCGGAGCGACGCTGCGCTGGTTCCGGGTCACCGAGGCCGGCCGGCTCGACCTGACCCAGCTCGAGGAGTTGGTCAACGAGCGCACCAGGCTGGTGTCGTACGCGCTGGTCTCCAACGTGCTCGGCACGGTCAACCCGACGTCGGCGATCACCGCCCGGGCCCGCGAGGTCGGCGCCCTGGTGATGCTCGACGCGTCGCAGGCGGTGCCGCACCTGCCGGTCGACGTCGCCGACCTCGGCGTCGACTTCCTGGCCTTCACCGGGCACAAGATGTGCGGGCCGACCGGCATCGGCGCGCTGTGGGGGAGGGCGGAACTGCTCGACGCGATGCCGCCGTTCCTCGGCGGCGGGTCGATGATCGAGACGGTGACGCTGGAGCGGTCGACGTTCGCGGCGGCACCGGCGAAGTTCGAGGCCGGCACCCCGCCGATCGCCGAGGCGGTCGGTCTCGGCGCGGCCGTCGACTACCTGTCCGCGGTCGGGATGCGGGCGGTCCAGTGGCACGAGAAGGAGCTGACCGCGTACGCGCTCGACGCGCTGTCGACCGTGCCCGGCCTGCGGATCTTCGGGCCGAAGGTCCCGGTCGGGCGGGGCGGCACGCTGTCGTTCGGCTTCGACGGGGTGCACCCGCACGACGTCGGCCAGGTGCTCGACGCGCACGGGATCGAGGTCCGGGTCGGCCACCACTGCGCCCGACCGCTGTGCGTGCGCTACGGGGTACCGGCGATGACCCGCGCGTCGTTCTACCTCTACACGACCACGGACGAGGTCGACGCCCTGGTGCGCGGCCTCGACCAGGTGCGGAAGGTGTTCGGCTGATGCAGCTCGACCAGCTCTACCAGGAGATCATCCTGGACCACTACAAGCACCCGCACGGGCGCGGCCTGCGCGAGCCGTACGGTGGCGAGGCGCACCACGTCAACCCGACCTGCGGCGACGAGGTGACGGTCCGGGTCGCCGTCGACGGCGACGTGCTCGGCGACATCTCGTACGACGGCATGGGCTGCTCGATCAGCCAGGCTTCGGCGAGCGTGCTGCACGAGCTGCTCTCCGGCCGGGGCGCCGCCGACGCGTTCGCGGTCCACGAGGCGTTCGTGGAGCTGCTGTCCGGGCGTGGCCAGGTCACCCCCGACGAGGAAGTACTGGGCGACGGGGTGGCGTTCGCGGGCGTTGCCCGCTACCCGGCCCGGGTCAAATGCGCGCTGCTGCCGTGGATGGCGTTCAAGGACGCGGCGGCGCGCGCCGGTGTGGGCGCGAGCCCGGAGGTGAAAGCATGAGCACGGACGAAACCGGCGCCACGACGCCGGCGGAGACGCCGGGGGTGGCGACCGCCCCGGCGGAGGTTTCGAAGGCGGCGATCGCCGATGTCGAAGAGGCGATGAAGGACGTCGTCGACCCCGAGCTCGGCATCAACGTCGTCGACCTCGGCCTGGTCTACGGGGTGCACGTCGACGACGAGAATGTGGCGACCCTGGACATGACGCTGACGTCGGCGGCCTGCCCGCTGACCGACGTGATCGAGGACCAGACCCGGCAGGCGCTGACCACCGGTCCGGGTGGCGGCCTGGTGCAGGACTTCCGGATCAACTGGGTGTGGCTGCCGCCGTGGGGGCCCGACAAGATCACCGACGAGGGCCGCGACCAGCTGCGGGCTCTCGGCTTCAACGTCTGACGTATAGCGATCGGGCGCCGGGCGAGCCTGCCCGGCGCCCGATCGATTTTTCGGTGCTGGCCGGCCACGGCACCCCGGCCAGCATCCGCGGCGTGATCACCCCGCCGACGCGGACCGGTCCCGGGTCGGCGGCGACGGGCCGGGCCGTGACGGGCCGGCGGTGACCAGCCTGGCCGGCGTCGACCGCCGGGGACGGGTATCGCTGTCGGCCGCGACAGCAGACCTGCCCGGCTCAGCGTCGCTGCGCGCCGGCACGAACTGGATCATCCGGCCCGGCGGCGTTCAGCCGATGTTCCTCAGCGCCTCACGCGCCGACAGCGGCGCCAGCCGCGACCGGTGGGCGACCACGAAGGCGCGGACCGCCTCCGGGTCGGTGCGGGCATATTCGCGCAGCGCCCAGCCGATCGCCTTGCGGACGAAGAAGTCGGGGTGGCCGGCCTGCCGTACGCAGTACCGGAACAGCCGCCCGGCGTCGGTCGCCTCCCGGTAGCCCAGTTGGTGCAGGACCGCCGTACGCACCAGCCACGGATCGTCGTCGCCGATCCAGCCGTCCATCGCCGGCACCAGCTCCGGATGCGCGGCGACAAGTGGCCCGACCAGGTGCACCGCCAGCGGGTCGATGGTGTCCCACCACGACCTCGTGGTGATCAGTTCGCGGGCGGTCGACAGGAACCCGGCCGAGCAGACCCGGGCGTGCCGGCGCAGCCAGTCGCAGGCGAAGTACTGGTACTCGCGTTCCGGCAGCGCCCAGCAGCCGACGGCGACCGCCCGCAGGTCGGCCTCGTCCGGCCGGCCGAGCCCGGCCAGGACCTGCCGGCCCAGAACCGCCCGGGCCGGCGCCTGGATGCCCAGGAAGGGGAACCGGTCACGCATGTACGCGGCCATCTGCGCCCCGCGGGCCGGATCGGCGGCAGCGGCGTACACCGTCGTCAGCCGGGCCAGCACCTCGCTGGCCAGGGGTGGTGCCGCGTTGACCATGGCTAGATCCTGCCATCCGGGCGGCCCGGTACCGTCGACCGGATGGACGATCATCCGGAGGTGGACATGACCGTACGGACCGGCGCGCGCCGGCCGGGTCGGGCCGGCACCGCGCGGGGCGAGGGGCCGGGTGACCGCCCGGCCGGCCAGCCGGCGGCGGCCGCTGGGTCGACGTCGACCCCGGCCGGCTGGCCCGCTGGCTGGAGAACTTCACCGCCCGGCACGGTCCGCCCGCCGCCGAACCCACCGGGTACGGCCTGCTGCTGACCGCCCCGGACGGCGCCACCGCCGAACTGCACCCGCCGCCCGGCGCGGCCGGCACCGCCGACCTGCCGGGGTTCGTGGCCGAGGCCGGGGCGGCCCGCCGGATCGGCCTGCTGCTCGCCCGCAAGGCGGCGGTGGCGGTCGGCGTCGCCGACGGCACCCGGCTGGTCGAGTCGAAGGTCGACACCAGCTACGTGCAGAGCCGCACCGCCGCCGGCGGCTGGTCGCAGCAGCGGTTCGCCCGCCGCCGCGACAACCAGGCGAAGGCGGCCGCGGCCGGGGCGAGCGACATCGCCGTACGGCTGCTCCTGCCGGCCGCCGGCACGCTGGCCGCGCTCGTCTGCGGCGGCGACCGGCGTACGGTCGACACGATCCTCGAAGACCGGCGGCTGGCGCCGCTGCTGCCGCTGCGGTCCGACCGGCTGCTCGACGTACCCGAGCCCCGGCGCGCGGTGCTGGTCGACGCGGTGGCCGCCGCCCGCGCGGTACGCGTCCTCGTCCGCGACCCGTGACGGGTGCCGCGGCCCGCGACCTGGCACGGCCCCTTCCGCGCGGGGCGCGGCCCGTCAGATGGCCCCGCCGAAGGTGTCGCAGGAGGTCGGGTCGCCGGTCTGGTAGCCGCGGCCGAACCACTCCTGCCGCTGCGCCGCCGTGCCGTGGGTGAACGACGACTCGTCGATCCGCCCGCCGGACCGCCCCTGGATCGTGTCGTCGCCGATCGCGGCCGCGGTGTCCAGACCCTCACGGATGTCCTGGTCGGTGATGCTGGTGAAGATCCGCTGCCCCTGCGCGTCGGCGGTGCCGGTCGCGTTCTTCGCCCACGCGCCGGCGTAGCAGTCGGCCTGCAGCTCCAGGCGCACCGACAGCTCGTTGGCGTTGCGCGGGTCACGCTGCTGCTGGCGGCGCATCTGCGCCTCGGTGCCGAGCAGGGTCTGCACGTGGTGGCCGTACTCGTGGGCGACGACGTACGGCTGCGCGAACTCGCCGCCGGCGCCGAGCTGGTCGGCGAGCACCCGGTAAAAGGTCAGGTCGATGAAGACCTTGCGGTCGGCGGGGCAGTAGAACGGGCCGACGCCGGAGTCCGCGGTGCCGCAGCCGGTGTTGACCGCCCGCTCGAAGAAGACGGTGTCCGCCGGCTGGTACTGCCGGCCGAAGTGCTGCGGCAGCGCGGTACGCCAGTACGCCTGCACCGAGTTGACGTAGAGGGTGTTGCGGCAGTCGAGTTGGCGTAGCGCGTCGTCGGCCGCGCACCGCTGGTCGATGGCCGCGTTGTCGCCCTGCTCCTCGCCACCGGTCAGCGCGTTGAGGCCGAAGCCGCCGCCGATGAGCGTGAACACGACGACGGCGATGAGAACGACCAGGCCACCCTTGCCGCCACCGCCGCCCGGCAGCGGGATCGGCAGGCCGCCGATGCCCCCGCCGCCTCCGCCCCTGCCAGCGCCCCGCCGGTCCTCGATCTGGCTGGTGTCGATCCGCGCGTTCTCGTTCAGCTCCACGACGCCTGCTCGCTCCGCTCGCAGTCGCCATGTCGTCGACTGAGTCTGATGATTCGCTCGTTGTCCTGGCTCATGACGATCGCCCACTCCGTCCGCAGTCGCTCGTGACGACTCCAGCCAATCCCGGCACCGTTCGAATCGTCATGGTGCCACTGCTTCGCCCACTACCCGATGATCTTGCCTGACAATCCGCTGGGAGGGCGCTCCCGCCACCCGGTACACTTTTCGCCGTGCTGCTCTGCCAAGGCTGAACCGCCCCGCGCCGACGGGTCAAATACCCGCCGGCGCTTCCGCGTGCCCGAGTCAGCCTTTCCGCGCCATCGAGAGCGAGCCCTTCGAAATGATCACTGCAACCGGTCTGGAACTGCGCGCCGGCTCCCGCATCCTGCTGTCCGACACCACGCTGCGCGTGCAGCCCGGTGACCGGATCGGCCTCGTGGGCCGCAACGGCGCCGGCAAGACCACCACCCTGAAGGTGCTCGCCGGTGAGGGCACCCCGTACGCCGGCCAGATCGACCGGCGCAGCGCGATCGGCTACCTGCCGCAGGACCCGCGTACCGGTGATCTCGAGGTCACCGCGCGCGACCGGGTGCTGTCCGCCCGTGGCCTCGACGTGCTGATGGCCCGGATGAAGGAGGTCGAGCAGCAGCTCGCCGACGGCGGCGACGACCGGCTCGTCCGCCGCTACGGGGCGCTGGAGGACCAGTTCGCCTCGCTCGGCGGGTACGCCGCCGAGGCCGAGGCGGCCCGGATCTGCGCCAACCTCGGCCTGCCCGACCGGGTCCTCGCCCAGACCATCGGCACCCTGTCCGGCGGTCAGCGCCGGCGCATCGAGCTGGCCCGGATCCTCTTCCGCGACGCCGGCGAGAACGGCGGCGGCATCCTGCTGCTCGACGAGCCGACCAACCACCTCGACGCCGACTCGATCACCTGGCTGCGCGGCTTCCTCGCCGGGCACAAGGGCGGCCTGGTGGTGATCAGCCACGACGTGTCGCTGCTGGACGCGGTGGTCAACCGGGTCTGGTATCTCGACGCGACCCGGTCGGTGGTCGACACCTACAACGTCGGCTGGAAGACCTACCTGGAGCAGCGCGACACCGACGAGCGGCGGCGCCGCCGCGAGCGGGCCAACGCCGAGAAGAAGGCCGGCGCGCTGATGGCGCAGGCCGACAAGATGCGGGCCAAGGCCACCAAGACCGTCGCCGCGCAGAACATGGCCCGGCGCGCCGAGCGGCTGCTGTCCGGGCTGGAGGAGGTCCGGGTCTCCGACAAGGTCGCCAAGGTACGGTTCCCGTCCCCGGCCGCCTGCGGCAAGACCCCGCTGACCGCGACCGGCCTGTCGAAGTCGTACGGCTCGTTGGAGATCTTCACCGACGTCAACGTCGCGGTCGACCGCGGCTCCCGGGTCGCCATCCTGGGGCTCAACGGTGCCGGCAAGACCACCCTGCTGCGGATGCTCGGCGGCCTGCTGGAGCCCGACACCGGTGAGGTGCGGGCCGGGCACGGCCTACGGCTGGGCTACTACGCGCAGGAACACGAGACGCTCGACGTCGACCGTACGGTGCTCGACCACATGCGCAGCGCGGCGCTGGAGCAGACCGACACCGAACTTCGCAAGATCCTCGGTGCGTTCCTGTTCTCCGGCGAGGATGTCGACAAGCCCGCCGGGGTGCTGTCCGGCGGTGAGAAGACCCGGCTGGCACTGGCCACGCTCGTCTGCTCGGGCGCCAACGTGCTGCTGCTCGACGAGCCGACCAACAACCTCGACCCGGTCAGCCGGGAACAGGTGCTGGACGCGATCGCCAACTATCCGGGGGCGATCGTGCTGGTCACCCACGATCCGGGCGCGGTGACGGCGCTCAAGCCCGACCGGGCCATCCTGCTGCCCGACGGTGACGAGGACGCCTGGAGCGACGACCTGCTGGAACTGGTGGAGCTGGCCTGACCGGAGCGTTCCGCGTACGGGATGTGGGTGGCCACCGTGTGTCCGGTGAAATTTCAGTGGGGTGGGCACACTTGCGCTCACTGCGATACAGGTATCGGGTAGCCGACAGTGACGCGCGTGTCGGTTGGCGAACAGATGATATCTGGCGCATGATCGTTCGAGGCGGTCTAATAGGTGGGACCGCATCGAACCGCACAGTCTGGGACGTGAGGATTCCAACATGGCAGCCACTGGCACAGCCACCAGCACTGAGAAGGGTCGCCGGATCGTCGGGGCCGAGCGTCAGACGCTCGCCAAGGACCTTGTAAAGCGGTACACCTCGGGAGAGAGCATTCGTGCCCTGGCGGTCTCCACGGGCCGCTCCTACGGGTTCGTGCACCGGGTGCTCACCGAGTCCGGAGTGCAGTTGCGTCAGCGCGGCGGCGCCCGTCGTCGTAAGAAGGCGTGACCAGCTCTTCAGCCTCTCCCGCCTCCGCCCACGCCAGGATCCCCCGGTGAGCACAGCGAGCGGAGTGCGACTCGACCGCGACGGGCCGGTCGCGACAGTGACGTTGTGCCGGCCCGACGTGCTCAACGCGCAGACGCCCGCGATGTGGGAGACGCTGCGCGAATTCTCCCGGCAGCTCGCCGGCGACGTACGCGTGGTCGTGGTCCGCGGCGAGGGCCGGGCCTTCTCCGCGGGCCTCGACCTGTCGGTGGCCGGCGGCGCCGACCCTGATTCCGGTGGCGGCTCGTTCGCCGAACTGGCCCGGATGTCGCCCGAGGCGTGCGCCGACCGCATCGCCGAACTACAGGCCGGGTTCACCTGGCTGCACCGCCCTGACCTGATCTCGGTCGCGGCGGTCCAGGGGCACGCCATCGGCGCCGGATTCCAGCTCGCGCTCGCCTGCGACCTGCGGGTCCTCGCCGACGACGCGAAGCTCTCGATGGCCGAGGTCACCCTCGGGCTCGTACCCGACCTGGCCGGCACGAAGCGACTGGTCGACCTGGTCGGCTATGCCCGTGCCCTGGAGATCTGCGTGACCGGGCGGCGGATCGACGCCGCCGAGGCTGACCGGCTCGGCCTGGCCAACGTGGTCGTGCCCCGCGCCGACCTCGACGCCGCCGTACGCGACCTGACCGCGGCGATCCTCGCCGGCAACCGGGACGCGGTCGTCGAGATCAAGGCACTGCTCGCCGGCGCGGCCGGCCGGTCACCCGCCGACCAGCAGCGGGCCGAACGGGAGGCACAGACCCGTCGCCTGCGCGATCTCGCCGGCACCGCCGACTAGCGGGTGCGCCCCGGCCCTCAGCGGACCGGTTCCGGCCGGGAATCCGGCTCCACCGCCGGAGCGGCCGTACCGGTGACCCGCCGCCGGCGGACCGGGACGGTGAGCACGGCCAGGCAGGCGCCGACCAGGCCGACACCGAACCAGCCCGGGCCCGGCAGCCGCTCGCCGACGACGAGCACCGCGAGCACGGCCGCGACCGCCGGTTCGAAGAGCGACAGGGTCGTCGCGGCGCTGGCCGGTACGCGCGCCAGCCCCCAGCCGAAGAGCAGATAGCCGGCGAACATCGGCACGACCGCCAGATAGGCGCCGACCGCCAGGTGCCGACCCGAGTCGAGGAACGGGCCACCGGTCGCGACCAGGACCGGCATCAGCAGCAGCCCACCGAGGCCGAAGGTCGACCCCATCGCGGCCCGCGAGGAGAGGCCGCCGGCCATCAGCCGGTGCGCGGTCCACGAGTAGAGCGCGTAGGTGAGCCCGGCGAGCAGGCCGAGTACGGTCCCGGCCACCGGCCGGGGAGCCGTCGCGTCCGCGCCGCCCGCCGCCCGGGCCACGCAGAGCAGCACCGTTCCGGCCAGGCCCAGCCCGGCCCCGGCCAGCCAGCGCGCGGAGAGCCGGCGGCCGTCGGCGACCCGCTCGATCAGGGCCGAGGCCAGCGGCGCGGAGCCGATCGAGACGACGGTGCCCACCGCCACGCCGGCCAGCCGCATCGAGGTGTAGAAGGCCAGCGGGTAGACGGCGACCGACACCGCACCGGCCAGCACGACCGGCCACCGGGCGCGCAGCCGCATCCGGTCGCGACGCAGGTGACCGGCGGCGACGAGAGCCTGGAGCAGGCCACCGACGCCCATCGCCGCGGCACCGATGGCCAGCGACCCGACCGCCGGGGCGAGGCTCGCCGCGGTGCCGGTGGTGCCCCACAGCAGCGAGGCCGCCAGGACGCACAGCGCGCCCAGACCGGCGGCGCGGTCGGTCACGGGGTCTCCAACGGGATCAGGGCGATGGCTCGGGCGGGTGGCAAGTCTAGCCACGACCGGACAGCGGTGCGTGATCATGCCGACAGGGCGGATGCGGAAGGAACGGGTTGTTTCCCGGGTTGTCGTAGGTGTCGGGAAAACTGGACCCGACCCACAGACGACGGAGGTGCCGGTGACCCACGCGATGTCCGGGGCGGGCGGCGGCATGGGCGGTTGGAACATGCTGCGCTCGATGCGCGACAAGGACGCGGTCGACAAGCACCGGCTGACCCGGGGGACCGCCCGACGCATCGTCGCCTTCGCCCGGCCCTACCGGGTCGACATCACCGTCTTCCTGGTCACCGTGGTCATCGCCGCCGTCATCGGGGTCGCCACCCCGGTCCTCGCCGGCGACGTCATCAACACCATCACCGGCGGCGGCCCGGAGGCCGGGGCCACGGTCGTCCGGCTCGCGCTGTTCATCGCCGGCCTGGCGATCGCCGACGCGGTCCTGCAACTGGTGCAGCGCTGGTTCTCCGCCCGGATCGGCGAGGGCATCATCCTCGACCTGCGCAGCCGGGTCTACGACCACGTGCAGCGGATGCCGTTGCAGTTCTTCAACCGCACCCAGACCGGCGCCCTGGTCAGCCGGCTCAACAACGACGTACTGGGGGCCCAGCGGGCCTTCACCTCGACCCTGTCCGGCGTGGTCAGCAACGTCATCCAGCTCGTGCTGACCGCCGCGGTCATGTTCACCCTGTCGTGGCAGATCACCGCGTTGTCCCTGGTCCTCCTGCCGATCTTCATCCTGCCCGCGCGCCGGGTCGGGCGCCGGCTGGCCGAGATCACCCGGGAGTCGTACGACCTGGACGCGAAGATGAACGCCACGATGACCGAGCGGTTCGGCGTCGCCGGCGCGCTGCTGGTCAAGCTCTTCGCCCGGCCCGAGATCGAGGCGCGACGCTTCGAGCAGCGCGCCGAACGGGTCCGCGACATCGGCATCCAGTCGGCGATGTACTCCCGCACCTTCTTCGTCGCCATGCTGCTGGTCGCCTCGCTGGCGCAGGCGCTCACCTACGGCCTCGGCGGCTGGCTCGCCGTCACCGGCTCGGTCAGCGCCGGCACCGTGGTGACCCTCGCCCTCCTGCTCACCCGCCTCTACGGGCCGCTGACCGCGCTGTCGAACGTGCGCGTCGACGTGATGAGCGCGCTCGTCTCGTTCGACCGAGTCTTCGAGGTGCTCGACCTGAAGCCGGCCATCGCCGAGAAGGCCGACGCCGCCGAGATCCCGGCCGGCTCCGGGCATCTGGAGTTCCGCGACGTGTGGTTCCGCTACCCGAGCGCGGCCGAGGTCTCGCTCGCCTCGCTGGAGAGCGTCGCGGCGCTGGACCGTACCGAGTCCGACCCGGTGCTGCGCGGGGTCAGCTTCACCGTCCGGCCCGGCCGGATGGTCGCCCTGGTCGGCCCGTCCGGCGCCGGCAAGTCGACCACCTCGATGCTCGTCTCCCGGGTCTACGACGTCACCGACGGTGCCGTCCTGGTCGGCGGGGTCGACGTGCGCGACGCCACGCTCGACTCGCTGCGCGACACCATCGGCGTCGTCACCCAGGACGCGCACCTCTTCCACGAGTCGATCGCCGAGAACCTGCGCTACGCCAAACCCGACGCCACCGAGGACGAGATGTGGGCCGCCCTACGTGGCGCCCAGGTCGCCGACCTCGTCCGCTCCCTGCCCGACGGCCTCGAGACGACCGTGGGGGAGCGCGGCTACCGGTTCTCCGGCGGCGAGAAGCAGCGCATCGCGATCGCCCGGATGCTGCTCAAGGCCCCGTCGATCGTGATCCTCGACGAGGCAACCGCACACCTCGACTCGGAGTCCGAGGCGGCCGTGCAGCGGGCGCTGACGACCGCGCTGTCGGGGCGTACGGCGCTGGTGATCGCACACCGGCTGTCGACGGTGCGCGAGGCCGACGAGATCCTGGTGCTCGACGGGGGCCGGATCGTGGAGCGCGGCCGGCACAATGAACTCGTGGCCGCCGGCGGCCTGTACGCCGAGCTTTACCGGACCCAGTTCGCGGTCGCCGACTCGCCGCCGCGCTACGTCGACGACCCCGAGCCGGTGGTCACCGTCCCGACCCGCGACTACGTGTCCGGCGACGCCCTCGGCCCGACCGCGTAGCCGCCGGGCCGGGCAAGAGTACGCGTACCCGGTGCCGCCGGGTCACGGTGCGGCGGTGCCGGTCGGCGGGCACCACATAGCGTCGGCGGCATGGATGGGACGCCGACGGGGGTACGGCAGCGCCCGGGATGGCCGGTCGCCGCCGTACTGCTCCTGACCCTGGCCTGGCTGGCCGCGCTGGTGCTGATCGCCTACCTGTACATCGGGGTCGGCTTGGAGTCCTGGGCGGCCAGCTACAACGACGCCGACGAAGCCGCCGCCGCGGACCGTGTCCAGCGCAGCTACACGCTCGCCATGTACTTCTGTCTCACCCTCTTCGTGGGGCCCGTCCTCACCGCGGTCGTGGCGGCGGTCGGTGGGCTGCGCCGCACCGCCATCGGGTACGGCGTCGTCGCGGTGCCGCTCGCCGGGCTGGCCCTGGCCGGCTGTGCCCTGACCGTGCGGGACGCCGATCCCGGCCCGCAGGCACCGCCTCCGCCGCCCGGTCACTGCGTGCCGCTCAGCGGCAGCGACAACCGCTGCCCCGGCGGCTGACGGCCGGGCTGACCGCGCACCCGGTGGCCGGACCCGCTGCGCCACCCGGCGGCCGGGTGGCCTCGATCGTCTGCTGTTCAGACAGTCGACACGCCGCCCCGGAGGTGCCTGAACAGCAGACGATCATGACGACCGATCCGTTGCGCCGGGCAGTGTCAGGGTGTGCACCCGACCGGCGAACTGGATCACGACGGTGCCGTCGCCGCGGCGCAGCGCCGGAAGCCGGCGCGGGCGGGGGGCGTCGGTCCCGCGGTAGTGCCAGGTCGCCTCGCGGGCGGCCAACTCGTCCCGGGCCGGCCCGGTGAGCCGGCCGGCGGCGTGCAGGTCCCGGGCCAGGTCCCAGCCGTCGCGCAACGAGCCCCGGGTCGGCCGGGTGGCGGCGAAGCGGGCGAACGTCGCCGTCCAGTCGGTGCCGAGCCCGGCGGCGAGCAGCGGCCAGTGCCGGGCGACGTCGCCGGCCCGCTTGCGCAGCAGCGCGCCGCGGGCGATGCCGACGAGCCGTTCGTCGAACCCCGCCGGTACGGGCGCCCCGGCGACCAGAGCCGCCACCAGTTCGGCCTGCCGGGCGGCCAGGTCGCCGTGCTGGACCGATCCCGGTGGGTGGGACGCTGCCGGCGCGGGTGGCGGCAGCGGCGCGGGGCCGCCACCCGGCTGGACGGAGCCGGCGGTCATGTGACGGTGGGATAGCCGGAGGCGGTGGCGACGGCGTCGAGTTCGGCGCGTAGCACGTCACCGGCCGGGTAGTTGCCGTCGCGTTCGAGCAGCAGCGCGGGCGGCCGGTGCCGGGCGCAGAGTTCGCCGATCAGGTCGAGCACCTCGGCCGGGATCGGATCGGTGTGCGTGTCGTGGTAGACGCCGCCGTGGTCGGCGCCCCCGGCGACGTGCACGTACGCGACCCGGTCCAGCGGCAGCCGGTCGAGCAGGTCCACCGGGTCGGTGTCCCGGTTGCGGGCGTTGGCGTAGACGTTGGCGATGTCGAGCAGCAGCAGGGCGCCGGTCTGGTCGAGGATCTCGGTGATGAACTGCGCCTCGGTCAGCTCGTCGTCGGGCCAGTCGAAGATGGCGGCGATCGGTTCGAGGGCGATGGGTACGGAGAGTTCGGCCTGCGTACGGCGGACGTTGCCGACCACCGCGGCGACGGCCTCCCGGCTGCGGGGCAGCGGCAGCAGGTGACCGGCCTCGACGTCGCCGGCCCGGACGAAGGCGATATGTTCGCTGACCAGTGGTGCGTCGACGAGGGCGGCGGCGTGGGCGAGGTGGGCGACCCGGGCCGGATCGACGGGTTCGGCGCCGCCGAGGGAGAGTCGTACGCCGTGCGGGACGACGGCGACGTCACGGGCCCGCAGGTCGGCGAGCGCGGCCGGGGCCGGTCCGCTGTGGGGCAGCGACTCGGCGACGACCTCGACGAACCGCAGGCCGGGCAGGCCGGCGACGAACCCGGAGATCTCCGGCCGCCAGCCGATGCCGACGCCGTACGCCCCGGTCATCCGCCGCAGCCTCCGCATCCGCCACAGCCACCCCCGCCGCCGCACGAGCCGCCGCCACCACCGTCCGAAGAGGACCCGCCGCTGCACGAGGAGCCACTGCCACCTCCGGCGCTGGCGTAGTTGCGCTGGATCTCCGCGTCGGCGGCGAATGCCGGGTCGAGTGCCCACAGTGACGCCGCCCCGAAGAGGGCGACCCCCATCGCGGCGCCGGCCGCGCCGTACGTGGCGTAGGCGGGGGCGGTCCTGGGCGAGAGGTGCACGTGCTGGACCCGCAGTTGGCTCAGCGCGGCCCGGGCGGCCCGGGTGCGGCGCGGTACGACGCTGAGGAAGACGATCGCGACCGGCGCGTAGAGCACCGTCAACAGGATGAGGAAGCCGACCGGACGGTCGTTGGCGAGACCGGCGAAGATCCGGACGACGCCCACGAGGACCAGGGCCAGCATGACCGCCGGAACGATCCGGGCGGCCCGGCGGGTGCCCGCGCTCGGCGCCAGCCCCTGCTGCTCCAGCGACTCGCGGAGCTGGTCGAGGGCCCGGGCGACGAAGCTGTCGGCCAGCAGCTGCCGGGACTTGATCCGCTTCTGGGCGGCGTTGTAGACGGCGGTGTCCAGCGGCGTGGCGCCGAGCGGTAGCTGGCCGCCGACGGCGAGGGTGCGGTCCTTCGCCACCCCGATCACGCCGGCGCTGCGCAGGGCGGCGAGCGACGAGTAGACGGCGAGCCGGTCGCCGCCGTTGAGGTAGGCCGCCTGCTGCGGACCGAGCTGCGCGGGCGGCACGTCCCGGCGGCCGGCGAAGAGGATCAGCCGGTGTACGACGGCGAGCGTGACCAGCGTGGTCGCGGTGAAGAAGAAGATCAGCAGGAAGGTGGTACTCGGGATGCCCCAGGTGTCAGCAGGGGTGGCTGGAACTTCCATCGTGCAACTCCAGTCGCGTCAGGGGTCCGCGGCCTCATTGTGTCCGGCCCGTGCCACCCCGGTCCGGGTCAGCCCTTCACCGACGCCCGGCGGACGGCCTCCTCGACGAGGTCGAGGACCGCGCCGAGGTCGCCGGCCGGCCGGCCCATCGCCAGGTGCAGCACCAGCCCGTCGTACGCCAGCTCGAGGAACTGGGCCAGCACCTCGATCGACACGTCGTCGCGGAGCACGCCGGCGTCGCGCTGGCGGGCGAGCCTTTCGCGGGTGGCGCCGGCGATGCTGGCCGAGCGTTCGGCCCACCGCCGGGCGAAGGCCGGATCGGTGCGCAGCCGCCTCGACACCTCGAGCTGGGTGCCGAGCCAGCCGGTCGTGTCCGGTGACTGGGCCCGGTCGAGGAGGTCGCGCATCACCTGCACCAAACCGTTGCGGGCGACCGTCTCGGCCATCTCGGCGGCGTCGTCCTCGGCGACGGCGAGGAAGAGCGAGTCCTTGTCCCGGAAGTGGTGGAAGATGGCACCGCGGGAGAGCCCGGTCTGCTCTTCGAGCCGGCGCACCGTCGCGCCCTCGTAGCCGAGGCGGGCGAAACAGGCCCGGGCCGCGGCGAGGATCTCCTGGCGGCGCGCGTCGAGCTGGTCCTGGCTCACCCTGGGCACGCGACGATCGTGTCACGCCGGTGGGTCACCATGCAATCCGTACGTACGGCTTGGCAGCGCGGGTGCGGCGCGGCGGACCTGCGTCGATATCCTGTCGGCGTGACCGCCTCCGCGCCGATGGGCGCCCCCGCTCATCCGGTGCCGGCCGAGGCGTTGACCGTGGCGGCCGGGCAGGCCGAGGCGGTGCCCGGCGACCTGGCCGGCAACGCCGCCACCGCGGCCCGGCTGGTCCGGGAGGCGGCCGCGCGGGGCGCGACGGTCGTCGTACTCCCCGAGCTCTTCCTGCCCGCCTACCATCCGCCGACGCTGGCCGATCCGGCGACCGATGTCGCCGCCGACGGTGTCGGGCTGGTCGACGACGCCCGGCTGGAGCCGCTGCGTTCGGCCGCCCGGGACGGGAGCGCGGTGGTCGTGGTCGGGGCGGCGGTACGCCACCCCGACGACCGGCGTACCTGCTCGGCGCTGGTCGTGGACCGGGCCGGGACGGTCAACGCCGGCTACGACAAGCAGCATCTGTGCGGCCCGTACGAGAAGGCGCTGTTCACCCCGGGCGTACGCGGCGCGACGCTGACCGTCGACGGCTGGCGGCTCGGGCTCGGCATCTGTTATGACGGCTGTTTTCCCGAGCACGGCCGGGCGGCGGCGGCCGACGGTGCCCACGCCTATCTCTGCCCGAGCGGATACGAACGCGGTTCGGAGCACCGCCGTGATCTTTACTATCCGGCCCGGGCGCTGGACAACGGCATGTACGTGGTCTTCGCCAATCCGGTCGGTGCCGCCACCCGGTGGCGGTTCAACGGCGGTGCCGCCGTCTACGATCCGCAGGGCCGGCCGCTGGTGCGGGCCGCCGACGACGGGGAGGCGGTCGTGGTCACCGCCTGCGACCCCGCGGAGCTGGTCCGGGTGCGGGCCACCCACTCGATGCTCGCCGACCGGCTGTCCGACCAGGGTGGACCGCGGGCATCGATCGCCGCCTGAGTCGCGAATCGGTCGACGCCATTTGTTCAACGGCAAATAATGTTTACGGGACAGGGGTTTTGTCGGATGGTCGACATCACATAAGGTGCGCGGGTGCCACTCCTGTTCCTCGATCTGGACGACACTCTGCTCGATCGCGGCGGGCCGTTTCGCGCGTGGGCCGAGGGGTTCCTGGCGGCTGTCGGTGCACCGCCCAAAGACATCGAATGGCTACTGTCCGTCGACGCGGACGGTCTGACCGACCGCTGGGACGTCGCCGACGCGATCCGGTCCCGCTACCAGTTGCGGACCCCGTCGATCGACCTGGTCGACGCGTTGCACGAGGGCGTGATGGAGCGCATCCGGCTCGATCCGCTGGTCGCCTGCGCGCTGCGGATCGCCGACGACGCCGGCTGGGTGCCGGTCGTGGTGACCAACGGCACCAGCCGGCAGGAGGATGCCAAGATCCGGCGGACCGGGCTGGACCGCTACGTCGCCGACTGGGTGGTCGCCGACGAGGTCGGGGTGAGCAAACCCAATCCGCGGATCTTCGCGATGGCCGCGCAGCGGGTGCGGATGCGGCTGGCCGGGGCCTGGGTCGTCGGTGACAGCCCGGAGGCCGACATCGCCGGGGCGGCCGCGATGGGCCTGCCCAGTGTCTGGTTGCACCGGGGGCGCAACTGGTTGGAGCCGAGGTTCAGCCCGACCCGTACGGTCGGCGGGTTGCTGCCGGCACTGGCCGCCGTACTGGGGGCCTGAGGCCGGTAAGAAATGGGTTGACGCCCCGGCGGGTCCGGCGGCAAACTTCCCGCGTCGTGTGAGCACCGGGTGTGCCCGGTCGAGTGGAGGGAGTTGAGCAGATGGCTGTCATCGCTGTGCGCCTCATGCCGCCTTCTTTCACCTCGACCAAAGGATCCCTGCTGTGCGCGAGCACGAATACGCACCATCGGCGCGCGAGCGCCGCACCCGCGGCAACCGTCGCTTCGACGACGACGAGCCGCAGTTCCTGAAGCGCTCCCGGCATTCGCCGGGCGGCTTCGACACCAATACGGACACCGACGAGCCGGAGACCGGTGACCGCTGGTCCAGTTGGGACGACGCCGAACGCGGCCCGGAGCCGCATCCGGCCTGGCTGGTCACCGAACTGGCCGCCGTCGACACCGAACTCGGCGTGCTGAAGACCGGCAAGGAAGCCGACGTGCACCTCGTGCGTCGGGGCGTACCCGACACCGACCGGTCCTGCCTGCTCGCCGCGAAGCGGTACCGGGCCCCGGAGCACCGGCTCTTCCACCGCGACGCCGGATACCTCGAAGGTCGCCGGGTCCGCCGCTCGCGGGAGAACCGGGCGATGGCGGCCCGTACGGCGTTCGGCCGGGAGATGATCGCCGGTCAGTGGGCCGCCGCCGAGTTCTCCGCGCTGACCCGGCTGTGGCAGGTCGGGGTGGAGTTGGGGGCGGTCGCGGTGCCGTATCCGGTGCAGTTGCGCGGCACCGAGGTGATGCTGGAGTTCGTCGGCGACGCCGAGTCGGGTACGGCGGCGCCCCGGCTGGCGCAGGTACGCCCCGAACCGGCGGCCCTGGAGCGCCTCTGGGGGCAGCTCGTCGACGCCCTGATGGTGCTGGCCCGGTCGGGCCTGGCGCACGGCGACCTGTCGCCGTACAACCTGCTGGTCCACGATGGACGGCTGGTGTTGATCGACCTGCCGCAGGTGGTCGACGTGGTCGCCAACCCGCAGGGGCCGGAGTTCCTGGCCCGTGACGTACGGGTGGTCAGCACCTGGTTCGCCGCCAAGGGCCTGTCGACGGACCTGGCCGACCCGGCCGCCCTGACGGCCCGCCTGCTGTCCGAGGCGGGGATGCGCTGACCGGCCCCGTCGTTGCCCGCGATCTTGCACTTGTCGCCCGACAATCCAGGCGAAAGGGGGAGATATGTGCAAGATCGCGGGAGGGACGCCGTGGGGCTGGGGAAGGCTACTGGAGGTAGCGCTCCACCTGGTTGCGGCTGGCGGGGCTGGTGGCGTCGGGGTCGCCGCCGGAGTCGCGGGCGGCCCGGCGCCGGCGCAGCAGGTCCCAGCACTGGTCGAGGGACTCCTCCAGCTCGCGTAGCCGGGTCTGCTCCTCCTCCGAGGAGATGCCGCCCGCCTGTACCTGTGTACGCAGGCGGTGCTCCTCGTCGACCAGCTCGTTGATCCGGCCCAGAATCGTCCTGTCGTCCATGTCTGAGAGCCTGTCACACCGGGCCGTCCGCCGCCCGCCGTCCGCCTTCGCCCCACGCCGGCCACGTTGCCGGCCGGGCACCCGGCCCGGACACGGCGAGGGGCGGGCCCCGGTCGGGAGCCCGCCCCTGCGGCGCGAACCTCGGATCAGCTCGCGATCATGCGACGCAGCACGTACTGCAGGATGCCGCCGTGCCGGTAGTAGTCGGCCTCACCCGGCGTGTCGATCCGGACCACCGCGTCGAACTCGACGCCACTGTCCGTGGTGACCTTCACGGTGCGCGGGGTGCTGCCCTCGTTGAGCGCGGTCACCCCGCTGATCGAGAACGTCTCGGTGCCGGTCAGCCCCAGCGACTCCGCCGTCTCGCCCTGGGGGAACTGCAGCGGCAGCACGCCCATGCCGATCAGGTTGGAGCGGTGGATGCGCTCGTACGACTCGGCGACGACCGCCTTGACGCCGAGCAGCATCGTGCCCTTGGCCGCCCAGTCCCGCGACGAGCCCGAGCCGTACTCCTTGCCGGCCAGGATGACCAGCGGCACGCCGGCCTCCTGGTAGGCGACCGAGGCGTCGTAGATGCTGGTCTGCTCACCGGTGAGGTGGTTGACCGTGAAGCCGCCCTCGACGCCCGGCACGAGCTGGTTGCGCAGCCGGATGTTGGCGAACGTGCCGCGGATCATCACCTCGTGGTTGCCCCGGCGGGAGCCGTACGAGTTGAACTCGTGCTTGGGCACGCCGTGCTCGGCGAGGTACTTCCCGGCGGGGGAGTCGGCCTTGATCGAGCCGGCCGGCGAGATGTGGTCGGTGGTGACCGAGTCGCCGAGCCGGGCCAGGACCCGGGCGCCGGCGATGTCGCCCACCGGGGCCGGCTCCTGCGCCATGCCCTCGAAGTACGGGGGCTTGCGGACGTACGTCGACTCGTTCTCCCAGGCGAACGTGTCGCCGGTCGGGGTGGGCAGCGACTGCCAGCGCTGGTCGCCGGCGAAGACGTCGGCGTAGTCGCGGCTGAACATCTCGCTGGCCACCGACGCCGCGATGACCTCTTCGATCTCGGCGGCGCTGGGCCAGATGTCGCGCAGGAACACCGGCTGCCCGTCGGCACCCTCGCCGAGCGGCTCGTTGGCGACGTCGATGTCCATCGTGCCGGCGAGCGCGTACGCGACCACCAGCGGCGGCGACGCCAGGTAGTTCATCTTGACGTCGGGGTTGATCCGGCCCTCGAAGTTGCGGTTGCCGGACAGCACCGAGACGACGGCGAGGTCGGCCTCGTTGACGGCGGCGGAGACCGCCTCGGGCAGCGGGCCGGAGTTGCCGATGCAGGTGGTGCAGCCGTAGCCGACCAGGTGGAAGCCGAGCTTCTCCAGGTAGGGGGTCAGGCCGGCCCGCTCGTAGTAGTCCATGACCACCTTGGAGCCGGGGGCGAGGGTGGTCTTGACCCACGGCTTGCGGGACAGCCCCTTCTCGACGGCGTTGCGGGCCAGCAGCGCCGCACCGATCATCACCTGCGGGTTGGAGGTGTTGGTGCACGAGGTGATGGCGGCGATGACGACCGCGCCGTGGTCGAGTTCGAACTCGGTGCCGTCGTCGCCGGTGACCCGGATCGGGTTGGACGCCCGGCCGCCGGCGCCCACCGCCGCGGTGACCAGGTCACGCGGCTTGTCGGCGGGGTCGTTGAGGCCGTCGGCGGCCGGCGGGTCGCTGGCCGGGAACGACTCGGCGCTGGCCTCGTCGGCGGGGCCGCCGAGGGCCGGCGTGACGTCGGCGACGTAGTCGGTCAGCGCGGAGCGGAAGAGGGTCTTGGCGCTGTCCAGCGGCACCCGGTCCTGCGGGCGCTTCGGGCCGGCCAGCGACGGCTCGATGGTGGACAGGTCGAGTTCGAGCCGCTCGGAGTAGTTGGGCTCGGCGGCCGGGTCGTGCCAGAGACCCTGCTCCTTGGCGTACGCCTCGACGAGCGCGACCTGCTTCTCGTCGCGGCCGGTCAGCTGGAGGTAGTTGATCGTCTCGGCGTCGATCGGGAAGATCGCGACGGTGGAGCCGTACTCGGGGCTCATGTTGCCGATGGTGGCCCGGTTGGCCAGCGGTACGGCGCTCACGCCGGGGCCGTAGAACTCGACGAACTTGCCGACGACGCCGTGCTTGCGCAGCATCTCGGTGATGGTCAGCACCAGGTCGGTGGCGGTGGTGCCGGTCGGCATCTCGCCGTGCAGCTTGAAGCCGACGACCCGGGGGATCAGCATGCTGACCGGCTGGCCGAGCATGGCGGCCTCGGCCTCGATGCCGCCGACGCCCCAGCCGAGCACGCCCAGGCCGTTGACCATCGTGGTGTGCGAGTCGGTGCCGACGACGGTGTCCGGGTAGGCCTGACCGTTGCGCTCCATGATCGTGCGGGCCAGGTATTCGATGTTGACCTGGTGCACGATGCCGGTGCCCGGCGGGACGACCTTGAACTCGTTGAACGCGGTCTGGCCCCAGCGCAGGAACTGGTAGCGCTCCTTGTTGCGGCCGTACTCCAGCTCGACGTTGCGCTCGAAGGCGTCCTCGCGGCCGAAGAGGTCGGCGATCACGGAGTGGTCGATGACCAGTTCGGCGGGGGCGAGCGGGTTGACCTTGGTCGGGTCGCCGCCGAGGTCGCGTACGGCCTCGCGCATGGTGGCCAGGTCGACCACGCAGGGCACGCCGGTGAAGTCCTGCATGAGGACCCGGGCCGGGGTGAACTGGATCTCCACGCTCGGGTCGGCGTCGGGGTCCCACTGGCCGAGCTGGCGGATGTGGTCGGCGGTGATGTTCGCGCCGTCCTCGGTGCGCAGCAGGTTCTCCAGCAGGATCTTCAGGCTGTACGGCAGGCGGTCATGCCCGTCGACCTGGCTGATCTTGAAAATCTCGTAGCTCGCGTCAGCGACGCGTAGCTGGCTCTTCGCACCGAAGGTGTCGAGGCTCGCCACGTCCGTACTCCCTTACACCAGCGACCGTCTAGGACCTGAGCAGCAGTCTTTCCTACCCGTTACCGCACCTGGCCGGTTAGGTAACACTTACCTCTGTCGCTGCTCCGGTTTCAACAAAACCGTACGTCCGTCTTGTTAAAGTCGCAACCTCGTGCCAGGCTCTGGGACGAGGAGGTCCTGCCATGATCCATCACGTGCAGCTCGCCTGCCCGCCGCGCAGCGAGGACCTGTCGCGCGCCTTCTACGCCGGCGTGCTCGGCATGGTCGAGAAGCCCAAGCCGCCGGCCCTCGCGGTCCGCGGCGGTTGCTGGTTCACCGGGTACGGCATCGAGCTGCACCTCGGCGTCGAGGACGACTTCCGGCCGGCCCGCAAGGCGCACCCCGGGCTGCTGTGGCCCGACCTCGACGACCTCGCGGCCCGGCTCGAGGCGGCCGGCCATGGGGTGACCTGGGGCGACGGCGAGCTGCCCGGCATGCGTCGCTTCCACACCCACGACGTGCACGGCAACCGGCTGGAGTTCCTCGCCCCGCTGCCGTGACCGTCGGGACGGACCGTGACCGTCGCGACGGGCGCCGGCCGTCGAGGCGGGCCATGATCGCTGAGACGGACCTGTGACCCGGTGGTCGATCGGGCCGCGACCGGTCAGGATGGCGGGCATGGTCGGCGAGGGTTCCCCACGCAGGCGTACGCCCTGGCTGCTCGTCGGGCTGCTCGCGCTGGCGCTGGGCACCGCCGCGTTCTCCGTCGACCGGCCGCTGGCCGGCAAGGCCGGGCTGCTCCTGGTGCTGGTCGGGGTCAACCTCGTCTTCTGGCGGGTCACCACCGCGGTCGACCGGCGTACGGCCGGGCCGGGGCGGCGCGAGTCGACCGGGGTCGGGGGGTTTGCCGACCTTCCGGGCAGGAAATCCTCATCCTCGTGAGCGCCTCGATCGATCTGGACACGCTGACCGACTTCTTCGACCGGTACGGCGCCGCGTTGACCGCTGCCGACGTACCCGCGATCGCCGCCTGCTACGCGCTGCCGGGGCTGGTCGTCGCCGACTCCTACAGCTTCTCCTTCACCTCGCCGGCGGCGGTCGCGCTGTCGTTCGTCGGCGCCGCGCCCGACTACCTTGAACGCCAACTGGTCGCCGCGCACGCGCAGATCCGCGACGTGCAGTGGCTGTCGGGGGCGCTGACCCTGGTCGCGGTCGAGTGGGAATACCTCGACAGCGCCGGCCGCGCGGTGCCCGGCGAGTCCTACCAGTACCTGCTGCGGACCACACCCACCGGTCCGGTCATCTGCACCGTGATCCGCGCCGGCTGACCCGCCCGCTCCGCTCCGCCCTGCCTCGCCGCGCTGCTCGCCCGGCGCTTTCCCGCGATCTTGCACTTGTCGCCCCCCATAAAGGGCAAAGGGGGGAGATAACTACAAGATCGCGGGCGTGTTTCGGGGGTGTTACTTGCGCAAGATGATGCATGGCGAACGCTGGGGTCTGCAAGGTCTTGCAGAAGGTTTCCGCAAAGGCTAGCGTGCGTGCGAATCCGCGACCCTAGGAAGGCCGTCGATGAAACCCCCGCCACGCACGCGCCCAGCCCCGCTCGCCCTCGTCGCCCTTCTCGCGCTCGCCCTCGTCGGCACCCCGGTCGCGGTGTACCCGACCGGCGCCCGCCCCGCGCACGCCGCCGCCCCCGCCGGCGCCCAGCAGTGGAGCAGCGAACCGTCGGCGGACGTACTCGCCAAGGCCCGCCCCGGCGCCACCCGCGCCGAGCAGTTCTACTTCGTACTGCCCGACCGGTTCGCCAACGGCGACCCGCGCAACGACCGCGGCGGCCTGTCCGGCGACCGGCTCGGCACCGGCTACGACCCGACCGACAAGGGCTTCTACCACGGCGGCGACCTCAAGGGCGTCATGGACCGGCTCGACTACATCCAGGGTCTGGGCACCACCGCCATCTGGCTCGCCCCGGTCTTCAAGAACCGGCCCGTGCAGGGCACCGGCGCCGACGTGTCGGCCGGCTACCACGGCTACTGGATCACCGACTTCACCCAGGTCGACCCGCACTTCGGCACGACCGCCGACCTGAAGAGGCTGGTGAGGCTGGCCCACCAGCGCGGCATCAAGATCTACCTCGACGTGATCGTCAACCACACCGCCGACGTCATCAGGTACGAAGAGGACCAGTACACCTACGTCGACAAGGCCACCGCGCCGTACCGCGACGCCCAGGGCCGGCCGTTCGACGACCGCAACTACGCCGACGGCAGCCGCGACTTCCCGAAGGTGAACACCGACTCGTTCCCGTACACGCCGGCCTTCGCCACCCCCGCCGACGCCCGGGTCAAGGTGCCGGCGTGGCTCAACGACCCGACGATGTACCACAACCGCGGCGACAGCACCTTCGCCGGCGAGAACAGCGAGTACGGCGACTTCTACGGCCTCGACGACCTGTGGACCGAGCGTCCCGAGGTGGTCCGCGGCATGACGAAGATCTTCGCCGACTGGATCGCCGAGACCGGCGTCGACGGCTACCGGCTCGACACCGTCAAGCACACCAACCTCGACTTCTGGCCGCAGTTCAGCCGCGGCATCGAGCAGGCCGCGAAGCGCGCCGGCAAGCCCGACTTCTTCATGTTCGGCGAGGTCTACAGCGGCGACCCCGAGGTCACCTCCACCTACGTCCGGCAGGGCGAGCTGCAAGCCACCCTCGACTTCGCCTTCCAGGAGACCACCCGCGGCTACGTCGCCGCCGACGCGTCGGCGCGTACGCTCGCCGACCTCTACGCCCGCGACGACCTCTACGCCGCCCGCGACACCGGCGCCGGCCGGCTGCCGACCTTCCTCGGCAACCACGACGTCGGCCGGATCGGCTCGTTCATCGCCGGCGGTTCCACCGACCCGGCCACCCACCTGCGCCGCGACCAGCTCGCCCACGAGCTGATGTTCCTCACCCGCGGCCAGCCGGTCGTCTACGCCGGCGACGAGCAGGGCTTCACCGGCCCCGGCGGCGACAAGGACGCCCGGCAGACCCAGTTCGCCAGCCGTACGCCGGACTACCTCGACGACGACCTGATCGGCACCGACGCCACCCACGCCACCGACAACTACGACACCCGCCACCCGCTCTACCGGACCGTCGCCGACCTCGGCAAGCTGCGCCGCGACCACCCGGCGCTGCGGGACGGAATCCAGGTCACCCGGTACGCCGCCGACGGCCCCGGCGTCTTCGCCTTCTCCCGCGTCGACCCGAAGCAGCGGATCGAGTACGTCGCCGCGGTCAACAACGCCGGCACCGCGCAGACCGTCACCGTCGACACCTGGTCGGCCGGGGCGAACTTCCGCGGCGTCCACGGCACGGACGTCACCACCCGGGCCGGCGCCGACGGCAGGCTCACCATCACCGTGCCGCCGCTGTCCGCCGTCGCCCTGCGCGCCGACAAGGCCGTCCCGCAGCCCGGCGCCAAGCCGGCCGTGACGATCAGCGCCCCGGCCGCCGGCGCCGCCGTGGCCACCCGCGCCGCCGTCGTCGCCGACGTCACCGGCGACCCGCTGTCCACGGTCACCGTCGCCGCCAAGGTCGGCGACGGGAAATGGACGCTGGTCGGCACCGCCGACCGGGCCCCGTACACCGTCCACCACGACCTCGACGGCCTGGCCGCCGGCACCCGCGTCGAATACAAGGCCGCGGTACGCGACAGCCGGGGCCGCACCGCCGCCGCCAAGCGCGTCGTCACCGTCGGCACCCCGCCGGTCGCGGAGTCCCGGGACTGGGCGGTCGTGCACTACCAGCGGCCGGAAGGCGGCTACGACGACTGGAACCTCTACGCCTGGGGCGACATCGACCCGGCGTACGTCACGCAGTGGCCGGCCGGGCAGCCGTTCGCCGGGGAGGATCCGTACGGCCGCTTCGCCTGGGTCAAACTGAAGCCCGGTGCCAAGCAGGTCGGCTTCATCGTGGTCGACGGCGACGGCGTCAAGGACGTCGACGCCGACCGGACCATCGACGTGAGCCAGACCGGCGAGATCTGGATCAAACAGGGAGACCCGACCATCTATCCCACCCGCCAGGCGGCCACCGGGCAACCGGATCCGCCCGTCGACGAGAACACCGCGGTCCTGCACTACCGGCGGCCGGCCGGCGACTACGACGGCTGGGGGCTGCACGTCTGGGACGGCGCGGCCAACCCCACCGACTGGTCGGCGCCGCTGCCGCCGGCACAGACCGACGCCTTCGGGGTCACCTTCCGGGTGCCGCTGTCCGCCGGCGCGACCGGGCTGAGCTACATCATCCACAAGGGCGACACCAAGGACCTGCCCGAGGACCAGCGGCTCGACTTCGCCACCGCCGGGCGGGAGGCGTGGCTGCTGGCCGCCACTCCGGGCCGGCTGCTGCCGGTGTCCGCCGGCGCCACCCGCGATCTCGACATCAGCAAGCAGCGGGCGCACTGGATCGACCGGTCCACGATCGCCTGGCAGGTCGGCCCGACCGACGGCCGCCGCTACGACCTGGTCTCCGCGCCGGCCGGTGGACTGTCCATCGTGGATGACGAACTCGTCGGCGAGCACACCACGATCCCGCTGCGGGCCACCCCCAACGGGCTCACCGAGGCGCAGCGCGCGACGTTCCCGCACCTGTGGGCGTACGAGGCACTCGCGGTCGACAAGCGCGACCACGGCAAGCTCGCCGCCGCGCTACGCGGCCAGCTCGTCGTCACCGAACGCGACCACGAGGGCAACCTGATCTCCGCCACCGGGGTGCAGATCCCCGGCGTCCTCGACGACCTCTACGCCAAGGCCACCGACGCCGACCTCGGCGCCACCTTCCGCGGCGGCCGGCCCACCCTCGCCGTCTGGGCACCGACCGCCCGTACCGTCGGCCTCGAACTCTTCGACACCCCGGCCGGCACCCCGCGACAGGTCACCATGCGCCGCGACGACCGCACCGGCGTCTGGTCGGTGACCGGCGAGAAGAACTGGACCGGCCGCTACTACCGCTACCGGATCGAGGCGTGGCAGCCGGCCGTGCAGCGGATCGTCACCGCCTCGGTCACCGACCCGTACTCGGTGGCGCTCGCCGCCGACTCGACCCACACCCAGATCGTCGACCTGGCCGACCCCGGCCTCGCCCCGGCCGGCTGGGACAAGCTGCGCAAGCCGGCCGCGGTGCCGTCCAGCCGTACCCAGATCACCGAACTGTCCGTACGCGACTTCTCCATCGCCGACGACACCGTGCCCGCCGACCGGCGCGGCACCTACCTCGCCTTCACCGACCCCGGGACCGCCGGCATGCGGCACCTGCGCGGCATCGCCGACGCCGGCGTCACCCACCTGCACCTGCTGCCGGCGTTCGACTTCGCCACCATCCCCGAACGTCGCGCCGACCAGGCGCAGCCGGACTGCGACCTGGCCGCCCTGCCGCCGGACTCCGAACAGCAGCAGGCGTGCATCGCCGCCGTCGCCGACACCGACGGCTACAACTGGGGGTACGACCCGCTGCACTACACCACCCCGGAGGGCGGGTACGCCGTCGACCCGGCCGGCGCCGCCCGCACCCGGGAGTTCCGGCAGATGGTCGCCGGGGTCAACAACTCCGGCCTGCGGGTGGTCATGGACGTCGTCTACAACCACACCTCGGCCGCCGGCGCCGACCCCAAGTCGGTCCTCGACCAGGTGGTGCCCGGCTACTACCACCGACTGCTCGACGACGGCGCCGTCGCCAACTCCACCTGCTGCGCCAACACCGCACCCGAACACGCGATGATGGACAAGCTGATCGTCGAGTCGGTCGTCACCTGGGCCCGGGCGTACAAGGTCGACGGGTTCCGGTTCGACCTGATGGGCCACCACCCGAAGGCCAACATGCTCGCCGTACGCAAGGCCCTCGACGAACTGACCGTTCGCAAGGACGGGGTCGACGGCAAGGCGATCCTGCTCTACGGCGAGGGCTGGGACTTCGGCGAGGTCACCGGCAACGCCCGCTTCGTCCAGGCCACCCAGTTCAACATGGCCGGCACCGGCATCGGCACCTTCAACGACCGGCTCCGCGACGCCGTACGCGGCGGCGGCCCGTTCGACGAGAACCCGCGCGTGCAGGGGTTCGCCAGCGGCCTGTTCACCGACCCGAACGGTGACCCGGTCAACGGTGACGAGGCCGCGCAGCGGGCCCGGCTGCTGCACCAGCACGACCAGATCAAGGTGGGCCTGACCGGCAACCTCGCCGACTACCGGTTCACCTCCACCGCCGGCACCCCGGTCACCGGCCGGCAGGTCGACTACAACGGCTCACCGGCCGGCTACACCGCCGCGCCCGGCGAGGCGGTCACGTACGTCGACGCGCACGACAACGAGATCCTGTACGACGCGCTGGTGTACAAGCTGCCGACCGGCACCTCGATGACCGACCGGGCCCGGATGCAGGTCCTCGCCCTCGCCACCGTCGTGATGGGGCAGGGGACCGGGTTCGTCACCACCGGCACCGAGCGGCTGCGGTCGAAGTCGCTCGATCGCAACTCCTACAACTCCGGCGACTGGTTCAACCAGATCCGCTGGGACTGCGCCGACGGCAACGGCTTCGGCATCGGGCTGCCGCCGGCCGGTGACAACCAGGAGAAGTGGTCGTACGCCCGGCCGCTGCTGGCGAACGCGGCGCTGGTGCCGGACTGTGCCGCGGTCGGGCTGACCGACGCGCGTTACCGGGAGCTGCTGCGGATCCGGGAGTCGTCGCCGGTGTTCGGGCTGCCGACCGCCGCCGAGGTGCAGAAGCGGGTGACGTTCCCGCTCTCCGGCACCGCCGAGACGCCGGGCGTGATCACCATGCGGCTCGACGGCCGGGGCCTGGACCGGCAGTGGAAGTCGGTGACCGTCGTCTTCAACGCCGGCCCCGGGGCCGCCAGCCAGAAGGTCGACGGGCTGCGCGGCGCGAACGTCGCCCTGCACCCGGTGCTGGCCGGCTCGGCCGACCCGGTCCTGCGTACGGCGTCCTTCGACCGCGCGTCCGGCACCTTCACCGTTCCGGCCCGCAGCGTGGCCGTGTACGTGGAACGCTGACCCCCGACATCCCCGCGATCTTGCACTTGTCTCCTCCGTTCGTCTGTTATGGGGGGGCGACAAGTGCAAGATCGCGGGGTTCGGTGAAATCCGTTGCCGGGGCGGGGTCACGCGGCGTGCAATTAGCCGTGACCACCGACCACGTACAGACCAACCGTGAGGTCTGGGACAACATCGCCGACTGGTACGCCGAGCGGGCCCCCGGCAACTGGGCGGCCGACGAACCCGACTGGGGCATCTGGAAGATCCCGCAGTCCGAGCTGCCGGTCCTGCCCGCCGACGTCGACGGACTCGACGCGGTCGAACTCGGCTGCGGCACCGCCTACGTCTCCGCCTGGCTGGCCCGCCGCGGCGCCCGCCCGATCGGCATCGACAACTCACCCCGCCAGCTCGCCACCGCCCGCGCCATGCAGGAACGCTTCGACCTGCACTTCCCGCTGATCCTGGCCAACGCCGAGGAGGTGCCGCTGCCGGACGCCTGCGCCGACCTGGCGATCAGCGAGTACGGCGCGGCGATCTGGTGCGACCCGTACCGGTGGATCCCCGAGGCGGCCCGGCTACTGCGCCCCGGCGGCCGGCTGATCTTCCTGGCCAACTCGGTCCAGCTGATGCTGACGATGCCCGACACCGGCGCGGCCGGCGAGACGCTGCTGCGCCCGCTGTTCGGGATGCACCGTCTCGAGTGGCCGGACGAAGGGGTCGAGTTCCACCTGCCGCACGGCGAGATGATCCGGCTGCTGCGGCGCTGCGGCTTCGAGGTCGAGGACCTGATCGAGGTGCGGGCGCCGGAGGGCGCGCAGACCGCGTACGACTTCGTCGGCCTCGACTGGGCGCGTAGGTGGCCGAGCGAAGAGGTCTGGTTCGCCCGCAAGCGCTGACGGGCCGCGCCCCCGGGAAGGGGTAGCTGTCGCGGGCCACAGCGAATTCGGTGTGGATACATCGAATTCGCTGTGGCCGCGAACAGCAACATGTCCCCGGGCCGTAGGGCCCGAGACCCGGCCGGGCCGGGCCGTCAGCCGGTCAGTTCGATCTTCAACAGGTCGATCTGGCCGTACGCGTCGGTCTCGACGTTGCGGACCCGCTCGGAGTGGCCGTAGCTCTCCCGGCCGAAGCGCAGCGGCAGCACCGGCACCTGCTCGGCCAGCAGCGCCTCCGCCTCCTGGTACTTGGTGATCGCGGCGGCCTGGTCGGCGGCCCGGCCAGCCTCGCGCAGCAGCGCGTCGAAGCCGGCGTCGCTGAACCCGGAGTAGTTCGACGAGCCGCCGCTGGCGTACAGCGGGCCCAGGTAGTTCTCCATCGACGGGTAGTCCATCGACCACGACTGCCGGAACAGGCCGACCGGCTGCCGCGCGTCGACCTTGCGCAGCACGTCGCGGTACGTCGGCTCGGCCACCGCCTCGCACTCCACGCCGAGGTTGGTGCGCAACTGGCCGCAGACCGCGTCGACCCACTCGCGGTGGCCGCCGTCGTCGTTGAACGTGATGCGCAGCGCCGCCGGACCCTTCGCCGCCTCGTACGCCGCCCTGGCCTTGGCCGCGTCGAACACGCACGCCTCGCCGCAGGTGTCCGGCCGGGCCCCGGCCACCAGCGGGGAGACGAACGAGCGGGCCGGCGCCTGCTGGTCACCGGAGCCGTCGACGGCGTCCCGGTCGATCGCCATCGAGATCGCCCGGCGCACCTCCGGCGAGGCGAACTCCGGCTCGTACGTCGGGAACGCCAGGAACTGGTACGCGGAGTTCGCGCCGTTGCGCAGCCGGTCGCCGAGCGCCTCCTGCGCCGCGTCCACGCTCGCGGCCGGGATGTTGCGGATCAGGTCGGTCTCGCCGTCGGTGACGTCGGCGAGACCGGCCGAGAGCTGGTCGTAGACCCGGAACTGCACGCCGCGCAGCCGGGGCTTCTCCGCCGGGTAGGCGTCGTAGCGCTCGACCTCGATGGGCGCCCCGCGCTGCCACGTGCCCTTCAGCCGGAACGGCCCCTGGCCGACCACGGCCTGCTCGAAGTCGGGCTTCAGCACCCCCTCGGCCTGCCACGCCGACGCCGGCAGCGGCAGGAACGCGCGGTGCCCGAGCACCGACGGGAACTCGGCGAACGGCGCCGAGAGCCGGACGGTGAAGGTCAGGTCGTCGACCTTGGCCAGGCCGGTGAGCGTACGGGCCTTGGGTTCGGCGGCCGGTCGTTCGCCGTCCGGGCCGTCCGGGTCGATCTTCTGGAGGTCGGCGTAGCCGTCGACCTTCTCGAACAGGTAGCCGCCGGCCTGCCCGTTCGGGCCGTACGCGGCGTGGTTCCAGGCGTTGACGTAGCTGTCGGCGGTGACCTTCTCGCCGTTGTGGAAGGTGAAGTCGGGCTTGAGCCGGACCGTCCATTCCAGGTTGTCCTCGGACTCGACCGACTCGGCCGCGAGCGGCACCGGTCGGTGCTCGGCGTCGAAGCCGACCAGCGGGGTGAACAGCGCGGCCAGCACCTGCGCCCCGTTGGGTTCGACGGTGTTCGACGGGATCAGGTGCGCCGGCTCGGCCAGCCCGACGACGATCGTGTCCGCCGGCACGTCGTCGCCGCCCGTGCAGGCGCTGGCTCCGAAGGCGACGACCAGCGCCGCCGTGGTCCAGGCCGCGACTCTGCGGACCCGCATGAAACCTCCTCGTGGTCGTGCCGCCCCACCCCCTGCGGGACGGCACGGTCGTGCACCGCGGTGGCACGGATCCATCCGGGCACCACGGTGCGGCGCCCGGCGGGTCGCCGGGCGCCTCGTTCGAGCTCGGTACGGGCGTCAGCCGGGCAGTCGGTGACCGGCCTCCCGCTGGGTGGCGAGCCAGCTCTCCACCTCGTCGGACCGCCGGGGCAGGCCCGCCGAGAGGTTGACCGCGCCGGCAGGGGTCACCAGCACGTCGTCTTCGATGCGTACGCCGACCCCGCGCAGTTCCTCGGGCACCAGGTCGTCCTCGGCCTGGAAGTAGAGGCCGGGCTCCACGGTCAGCACGTTGCCCTCGGCGAGGGTGCCGTCGCGGTAGTGCTCCTTGCGGGCGTTGGCGCAGTCGTGCACGTCGATGCCGAGCATGTGGCCGAAGCCGTGCAGCGTCCACCGGCGGTAGACCGACGAGTCGGACTCCATCGCCTCGTCGACGCTGACCGGCAGGACGCCCAGGTCGGCGAGGCCTTGGGCGAGGACCCGCATGCAGGTCAGGTGGATGTCCTGGAACTTCACACCGGGCCTGATCGCGTCCATGCCGGCCTGCTGTGAGGCGTAGACGACGTCGTACACCTGGCGCTGCAGCGGGGTGAACGTGCCGTTGACCGGGACGGTGCGGGTCACGTCGGCGGTGTAGAGGTGCCGGTTCTCCACGCCCATGTCCATCAGCAGCAGGTCACCGGGGCGGGTGGTGCCGGTGTTGCGGGTCCAGTGCAGGATCGTGGCGTGCGCGCCGGCGCCGACGATCGTGGCGTAGCCGACGTCGTTGCCGTCGTGCCGGGCGCGCAGCCCGAAGACGCCCTCGACCAGCCGCTCGCTGACCGGCCGGTCGGCGGGCAGGATCCGGGCCACGTCCTCGAAGCCGCGCACGGTGGCGTCGATCGCGTCCTGGAGCTGGGCGATCTCCCACTCGTCCTTGACCAGCTTCAGCTCGGACAGGACCGCCGCCAGCTCCCGGTCGCGGGCGCCGGCCCGCTTGGGGTCGTACGGCCGGACGGTGGCGTCGACACGAGCGTCGAACCCGCGTAGCACCCGGGTACGCCCCGGCGCGCAGTCGGCCAGCGCGGCCGCCAGCTCGGTCAGCGGCGCGGTCTCCAGGCCCAGTTCGGTGGCCTTCTCGGCCAGCGTGTGGCGGCGGCCGACCCACAGCTCGCCGTCGCGGCTGCGGAAGAACTCGTCGTCGCGGTCGCGGGCCGCCTGCGGCCGGGTGTAGAGGATCGCGTCGTGGCCGCCGCCGTTGGGGCGCAGCACCAGCACGCTGCCCGGGTCGTAGTCGCCGGTCAGGTAGGCGAAGTCGCTGCCGGGCCGGAAGGCGTACTCGGTGTCGTTGGCGCGTACCTTGTCCCGGCCGGTCGGGATGACCAGGGTCTCGCCGGCGAAGGCGGCGGACAGGGCGGCCCGGCGCTTGGCGTAGTTGGGCACCTCCGGGCGTGGGCCGGCGTGCAGCGGGTCGTCCCGCCAGCCCTCGCGCATGAACTGGAGGAGCTTCTCCGGAAAGTCCGGGTCGTGTGACTCGGTGCGTGTCGCCTGCGTGTTTTCGACCCGGTCGTCGCCCATGACGCCTCCCCACTACGTTGCTTGCGGTCCGTCCCCGCAGTAGACGACCGTACCGCGCGCGGGTGGGGGTGGGTCGCCGGTGTCCGGCGATATACGTCAGGTGTCGGGCCGGTGCCGGCGTACGACGGGCGGGACCGTGGAAAGATGGCCGCCATGTGCGGACTTCTGGCCTTCTTCAGCGCGCGCGGCGACGCCGCCGCCCACCGCGACGCGATCGCCGGTGCCCTCGAATGCCTCCACCACCGGGGGCCCGACGAGACCGGTGTGGAGATCATCGGTGACGCCACCGGCCAGTTCGCCGACGCGGTGTTCGCCCACAAGCGGCTGTCGATCATCGACGTGGCGCACAGCCAGGAACCGTTGCCGTACGCGGGTGGCCGCTACCTGTTGACGTTCAACGGTGAGATCTACAACTACATCGAGCTGCGCGAGGAGTTGGCCCGCGAGTTCGGTGCCCAGTTCAGCACCCTCGGTGACGGCGAGGCGATCGTCGCCGGCTACCACTTCTGGGGTGAGCGGGTGCTCACCAAGCTGCGCGGCATGTTCGCGTTCGTCATCTGGGACCGCCTGGAGCGCAGGGCGTTCGGCGCCCGGGACCACTTCGGGATCAAGCCGCTGCACTACCTCCAGACCGCCGACGGGATCTACCTGGCGTCGGAGAAGAAGGCGCTGCTGCCGTTCGCGCACTCGGCGTACGCCGGGGACGCCGGTGTCGACGCCGCCAACCTGTCGCACTACCTGACGCTGCAGTACGTCCCCGAGCCGCGCACCCTGCACCAGGGCATCCACCGGATCGGGTCGGGGGAGTGCCTGACCTGGAGCGTGACGGGCGGCGGCAGCGTCGACGTGCGCCGCTGGTACCAACCGGTGTTCCGGCCCACCCCGCAGCCCGAGCCGCAGCGGCTCTACGACGAGATCCGTGAGGTGCTGCGCGAGAGCGTACGGATGCACATGCGGGCCGACGTGCCGGTCGGCTCGTTCCTGTCCAGCGGCATCGACTCGACCGCGGTGGTGGCCCTGGCCCGGGAGTTCAACCCGAACATCCTGACCTTCACGGTCGGCTACGACGTGCCCGGCTACTCGGAGATCGACGTCGCCCAGGAGTCGGCCCGGCACCTCGAGGTGACCACGATCCCGACGAAGATCGGTCCGCAGGACATGATCGACGCGCTGCCCAAGATCGTGTGGCATCTCGACGACCCGGTGGCCGACCCGGCGCTGGTGCCGCTCTACTTCGTGGCGAAGAAGGCGGCCGAGCACGTCACCGTGGTGCTGTCCGGCGAGGGCGCCGACGAGTTCTTCGGCGGCTACACGATCTACCGCGAGCCGCTGTCGCTCGGCACCGTCAACGGGCTGCCGGACCCGATGCAGAAGGGGCTGCGCGCGGTCTCGAAGGTCATCCCGCAGGGGGTGAAGGGCAAGAGCTTCCTGGAGCGCGGCACCACGCCGATCGAGGAGCGCTACTACGGCAACGCGCGGATGTTCACCGAGGCGGAGAAGCAGAAGCTGATGCGCCGCTACGACCCGAACGTGCGCTACACCGACGTGACCGCCCCGATCTACGCCGAGTGCACCGAACTCGACGACGTCACCAAGATGCAGTACGTCGACCTCTACACCTGGCTGCGCGGCGACATCCTGGTCAAGGCCGACCGGATCTCGATGGCGCACTCGCTGGAGGTCCGGGTGCCGTTCCTGGACAAGGAGGTCTTCGAGGTCGCCGCGAAGGTGCCGGTCGACCTGAAGCTGCCGCCGCGCTCCGACGCCACCAAGTACGCGATGCGCCAGGCCCTGCAGGGGGTGGTGCCGCCGGCGATCGTCAACCGGCGCAAGCTCGGCTTCCCGACCCCGACCCGGGTGTGGCTGCGCGGCGAGATGTACGAGTGGGCCCGCCACGTGCTGGCCACGTCCGGCGCCGGCGAACTGCTGGACCTGTCGTACGCGATGCGGCTGCTGGAGGAGCACAAGCGGGAGGAGGCCGACCACTCCCGCAAGGTGTGGACGGTGCTGATCTTCTGCATCTGGCACGCGATCTTCGTGGCGCGCACGCTCGACCCCGGAATCCAGCGCAACCAGTCGGCGCTGCTGACCAAGCCGGTGGTCGGCTCGATGGTGCACTGACCCGTCTTCGGAACGTACGGCGGCCCGGACCGAATCGGTCCGGGCCGCCGCCTTATCCGGTCACGGTCACACCGTGCAGGTCACCGCCGGTGAGCCGGCGTTGCCGCCGGCGGTGAAGCCGAAGGTGGTCGAGGCGCCCGGTGCCAGGCTGCCGTTCCAGGCCGCGTTGGTCACCGTCACCTGTGAACCGCTCACCGTGTGTGAGCCGCTCCAGAGTGAACCGATGCTCTGGCCGGCCGCCAGGTTCCACTTCGCGGTCCAGTTGCCGATGGTGGAACCACCGGTGTTGGTGATCTTGACTTCGCCCTGGTAGCCGCCGTTCCAGGAGCTGACCACCGTGTGCGTCGCCGAGCAGCCGGAGCCGCCCGGCGGCGGGGTGGTCGGGTTCGGCGGGGGAGTGGTCGGGTTCGGCGGCGGGGTGGTGGGGTTCGGGCCGTTGCCGCCGCGGCCGAGGCCGGAGACCTCGCCGTTGCCGCCGTCGAAGGTCACGTCCGAGCAGCCGAAGAAGTTCTCCTGGCTGTCCGAGCGCACCCAGCGCGAGTAGATGATGTGCCGGCCGCTCTTGCCCGACGGCAGGTTGCCGCTGAAGTAGTAGTGGCCCTCGTTGGTGCCGACCGCGCCGTTCTGCGGCGGGTTGGTCACCGTGAGGAACGGCTGCTCCTCCAGGTCGCTCCAGGCCAGCGGCCGGGTCGGGCTCCAGCTGTTCTTCGTCACGTAGAAGTAGAAGGTGCCCGGGTGGTGCGCCCAGTTGCTGTACCGGAAGTTGAAGTTGGCGCCGGCGGTCAGGTGGGTCAGCGGCCAGTCGGTGCGGGCCGCGTCGTACGCCGAGAACACCGGGTTGCCGCCGCTGCACAGCTGGCCGTCCGGGATGAACCCGGTGGTCCGGCCGTTCGCGTCGGAGCGCAGCACGCTGAACCAGTTGTAGAGCGGGTTGGCGCCGCCCTGGTTCACCGCGGCCGTACAGGCGGGGTTGATCGGCTGGATGTTGCCTTGCGGGCTGAGGCCGTCCTTCCAGCACAGGTAGGTGCGGCTGCCGGGCGCCATGGCGGCGCCGTGCGACCAGGCCGCGGTCTGGTTGACGACCGACACGACGCCGGCGGTCAGCATGGCGGCGGCGGAGAGCACCGCCACCTTGCGTAGAAGTCTCACGACGTTCTCCTTCGAGGCCGGAACCGCGGCGGGGTGGCCGGACGGCCGACGGCACGGTTCCATCGGTTCGCGGGTGTGCTGCGGACCGGCACCGGGTGTCGTGTGCGGTGACGAGCGGCTGCTCCGGGGAGGTCGGAAGCGGGGCGGCTCGGCGGGCACGCGAACGGCGGCCCGGTGTCGGACCTGGGTCTTCGCGTGGCTCCGTGCGTGCCGGTCTGTCGGCGCCCGGTTCACCGGCACCTGTCGGCGCCTGGCTGCCGGGACACCTGTCGGCGCCCGGCTCGCGGGCGCCCTGTCGGCGCCTGGCTCAAGGGCGCCTGTCGGCGCGTTAGCCCCCGCGCCGTGTCGGCCTGGCTATCGCACCACGGATCGGCGCCCGACACAATAGCCGTACTTCGATGTTTCAGGTGGTGGCGTCCTCGAGCGGTGCCAGGTAGCCGCGGATGGCCCGCTTGAGTTCGGTCACCAGAGCGGCCCGCTCCTCGGTTTCCGCCGCGACGATAGGCGGCATCATGGCCTTGACGATCTGTACGACCACGGTCGCCGTCCGGGCGGCCTCGACGGCGGACAGGTGCGGGGCGCGGGCGGTGACCACGGCGGTGACCCGCCGGGTGACCGCCTCGTGCAGCGGCCGGGTCGCCGCCGCGAGCTGTGCCGGCATGTCGGTGTTGCCGAACAGGGACTTGGCGCCCGGGTTGGACACGTTGAACTCGATGAGCGGGTCGAGCATCAGGTCGACGAGTTCGTCGAGCGGCAGGGTGGCCACCGGCCGGTCGGCGAAGGCGGTGGCGTGCGCGTCCCGGGTCCCCTCGACCAGGCGGGCCGACAGGGCCTGCGCGATCGCCTCCTTGTTGCGGAAGAACTGGTAGAGCGAGCCGGGGGAGATCCCGGCCCGGGCGGCGATCGCGTTGGTCGTGGCGGCCTCGTAGCCGACCTCGGCGAACAGGCTCAGCGCGGCATCCAGGATCTCGGCGATCCGGCGTTCGCCGCGGGCCTGCCGGCGGACGGGGCGGGGTTCGGCCACCGCTCCTACCTCCTTGACTAATGCGAGCGATCACTCGTATCTTGCAAAACGCGGGCGATTGCTCGTGTTTCTGACGCTAACAGCAGACGACACAAGGGGACCACCATGTCACCACTCGCCCGGCTCGGCGCGTTCACCGCCCACCGCCGGCGCCGCGTCCTGATCGCCGGACTGCTGCTCGCCCTCGCCCTCGCCGGCGTCGGCGCCACCGCGATGGGAGTTCTGGTCCTCAACCGCTGGGAGGCGCCGGGCAGCGAATCCGTACAGGCCCGCCAACTGCTCGAACGCGACTTCGGCACCAGCAACGCCAACCTCGTCCTGCTGGTCACCGCCGAGACCGGCACCGTCGACACGGCGCCGGTCGCCGCCGCCGGCACCGCCCTCGCCGACGAACTGCGCGCCGAACCCATGGTCGGCGACGTCTGGTCGTACTGGTCCCGGCCCGGTGACCCGACACTGCGCAGCACCGACCAGCGGCACGCGCTCGTCCTGGCGTACGTCGAAGGCGACGCGACCACCACCCGGGCCGAGATCCGCGAGAAGCTGCTGCCGGCGTACACCCGCACGACCGGGCCGGTCAGCGTCCAGGTCGCCGGCTCCGAAGCGGTGTCCAGCCAGGTCAGCGAACAGGCGTCGCGCGACTTCATCCGCGCCGAACTGCTCATCATCCCGCTCATGGCGGTGCTGCTGGTCGTGCTCTACCGCCGGGTACGGCTGGCCCTGCTCACCCTCGGCGTCGGCCTGTTCGCGGTGTTCGGCACCCTCGCCGGGCTGCGTGGACTCGCCGAGATCACCGAGATCTCCACGTTCGCCGCCAACATCACCCTGGTCATGGGCATCGGGCTCGGCGTCGACTACAGCCTGTTCGTCATCGCCCGGTTCCGCGAGGAACTCACCCGCGGCGCCACCGTGACCGACGCCGTGGTGACCACGGTACGCACCGCCGGCCGTACCGTGATCTTCAGCGGGCTGACCGTCGCCGCCGCACTGTCGGTGATGCTCGCCTTCCCGTACTCGTTCCTGCGCTCGTTCGCGTACGCCGGGGTGCTCGTCGTGGTCATGGCGGTGCTCGGCGCCCTCGTCCTGCTGCCGGCGGCACTGGCCGTGCTCGGACCACGCGCGCTGCGCCGCGGGCCGGCCGCCACCGCGACCGCCGAGGAAAGCGGCTTCTGGTACCGGCTCGGCGCCCGGGTGATGCGGCGGCCCGTCCTGTTCGCCGCCGCCGGCCTGGTGCTGGTCGGCGCACTCGGCGCACCCGCGCTCGGCCTGCGGATCGGGCTGCCCGACGACCGGGTCCTGCCACCCACCGCCTCGACCCGGCAGGCGTACGACGAGCTGCGGGCCAACTTCGCCCACGAGGCCAACGACGCGATCCACTTCGTCGCCCCGGCCGGCCGGGCCACCCCCGCCGACGCGGTGGCCCGGTACGCCGGCGAACTGTCCCGGGTGCCCGGGATCGGGCAGGTCAACTCCACCGCCGGCGTCTTCGTCGCCGGCGACCGGGTCTCCGCCGAGCCCGCCGCCGACCGGCTGACCAGCGCCGACGGCCAGCGGCTGGAGGCGATCCCGACCCGCGAGGTGCTCGCCGGCACCGACGTCACCGGGCTGATGGAGCGGCTGCGTGCCGTACCGGCGCCGTTCGGCGAGCTGCTGATCGGCGGCTACCCGGCCGAGCTGACCGACTTCCGGGCCACCCTGATGGACCGGGTGCCGCTGGTCGGCGTACTCATCCTGGTCGTCACCTTCGTGATCCTCTTCCTGATGTCCGGCAGCCTGCTCATCCCGGTCAAGGCCACCGTCCTCAACCTGCTGAGCCTGGCGGTGATGTTCGGCGCGCTCGTCGTGATCTTCCAGAACGGGGCGCTGGCCGACCTGCTCGGCTTCACCCCGATCGGTACGGTCGACCCGACCTTCCCGATCCTGATCTTCTGCGTCGCATACGGCCTGTCCATGGACTACGAGGTCTTCATGCTGTCGCGGATCAAGGAGCGGTACGCGGCGACCGGCGACAACCGGCGGGCCGTCCTCGAAGGCATCCAGCGCAGCGCGCCGCTGGTCACCGCCGCCGCGGTCATCCTCGCTTTGTCGTTCTCGCTGTACGCCACCGGCGAGGTCATGTACCTCCAGATGGTCGGCATCGGCGTCGCGATCGCCGTCCTCGTCGACGCCACCATCATCCGGGCGATCCTGGTGCCGGCCTTCATGCGTCTCGCCGGCCGGGCCAACTGGTGGGCGCCGGCCCCGCTGCGCCGGTTGCAGTGGCGCCTCGACCCGCACCGTACCGACCCGGCGCCGGTGGGCGGCGTGGTGTCGGTCGACGGCGCGGTGCCGGCTGGCGGTGCGGGCTCGGCTGGCGGTGCGGGCTCGGCTGGCGGTGCGGGCTCGGTGGGCGGCGTGGTGCCGGCCGGCGGGGCGGGCTCGGTGGACGGGGCGGGCTCGGCCGGCGGTGCGGTGCCGGCGCGGCGCCGGTAGGCTGCCGGGCCGGCGCGTCGGTCATAGTGGACAGGTCGACCGGTGAGGAGACGCATGCGGTACGCGGTGGTGCTCGGTGAGGCCCTGGTCGACCTGCTCGAAGCTGAATGCGAAGGGGAACCGGTCTACCGGCGGGTGATCGGAGGCGCGCCGCTCAACGTCGCGGTCGGCGTCGCCCGGCTCGGCGGCACCGTCGAGTTCGCCGGCTCGCTCGGCGACGACGTGCTCGCCGACCGGATCCGCGAGTTCCTCACCGCCACCGGAGTCGGGCAGCGGGGCACCGTCACCGTCGCGGCGCCGACCACGCTCGCGGTCGCCACCTTCGCCGGTGCCGAACCCGACTTCCGCTTCTACGGCGAACCCGCCTCGTACGGGCTGATCGACGCCGACGCGCTCGACGCCGACCTGGTGACCGGCGCGGCCGTGCTCTACTGCGGGTCGATCGTCCTGCTCCAACCGCTGGCGCTGGCCGCCGCCCGGCGCGCCTGGGCGCTGACCGGCGGACTGCGCGTCTTCGACCCGAACATCCGGCCCCGGCTGCTGCCCGACCTGGCCGCCTGGGACCACCAGCGGGCCGTCGTCGCCGAATTCGCCGCCACCGCCCACCTGGTCAAGCTCAGCGCCGCCGACGCCGACGCGCTCTACGGCGAGGATCCGGAGCAGGTCGCGTCCCGGTTGCTGGGGCTCGGCGCCGAGGTGGTCGTCGTCACCCGCGGGGCGGCGGGAGCACTGGTCGCGTACGGGACGGAGACCGTGGACGTGGCGGCCCCGGTGGTCGACGCGGTCGACGCGACCGGTGCCGGTGACTCGGTGATGGCGGCGCTGATCGAGGGGTTGCTCCGCGACGGGCTGCCGGCCGGCCTGGCCGGCTGGCGGGTACGGGTCGACTTCGCGCTGCGGGTTGCCGGCCTGGTCTGCGAGTCTCCCGGCGGCGCCGCCGCCATGCCCACCCAAACCGAAGTAAGAACCCGCTTCCCCTAACCCCCCGCCCCGCCGTTCCTCGCCCTGCCCCGCCCCGGCAAGATCCGCGTGATCAGGGATTGAGTCGTGCGTGTCGTCGGTGTGTCGTGGTGAAAACTCCCTGATCACCCGGATCTTGGTGCAGGTGCAGGTGCAGGTGCAGGTGCGGGTGCGGGTGCGGGTGCGGGTGCGGGGGCGGGGGCGGGTGCGGGAAGCGGCGGGCAGGGCGGGGGAGTCGGTGGGTGGGCGTCAACTTGATCGTCTGCTGTTCCGCTGTTGGTACACGGCGTGTCGACCGGCCGGACAGCAGACGATCATGCTCCTTGGAGCGCCGTGCCCCGCCGTCGGAGGTCCTTCCTGGTGGTGACTTGATCGTCTGCGGTTCAGGCACCCGACACGCCGTACCCGGAGTGCCGCAACTGCAGACGATCATGACGACCGGGTCGGCCCGCTGACCGAGCCCTCAGCTTGGTGCACCCGGGCTCCCTGCCCCAGGTGCCCGAGCCTTCCCGTGGGGCGCCCCGAGCCGCCGGGCGCCGGTGTCAGAGCGGCCGGCGCCCACGCCAGCGCTACCCGACGCGTCCACCTGAGCCGCAGGGTGAATGCCGCGACCGCCCCAACGCCCGCCCCCAAGATCCCCGTGATCAGGGAGTTTCCGCCTCGACGCGCCGACGACACGCCCGACATACTCCCTGATCACGCGGATCTTGGAGGGAGAGGGAAGGGAGAGGGCGGGGTCAGGTGCGGTTGGATAGTTCGGCGTAGCCGCGCTCGATGGCGGGCAGGGCGACGGCCGGGCCGTACGCGGAGCGCATCGCCAGCGCGGCGGCGGCCGCCCCGTCGGCGTGACCGTCGCGGATCAGCCAGGCCAGCGCGGTCAGCCCGGTGTGCTGCTCGTGTACGAAGTCCACGCCGACCGGGGCACCGTGCCCGGGAACGACCAGGGTGTCCTCGCCGGTCAACCGCAGCAGCGCGGTCAGCGTCTCCGGCCACTCCAGTGGGTAGGACTCCTCGAACGCCGGCGGCCCGCTCTGCTCGACCAGGTCGCCGGCGACCACGACGTCGGCGTCGGGTACGTGCGCGACCAGGTCGCCGGCCGTGTGCCCGCGCCCCAGATGGTGCAGGTCGACCCGCCGGCCGCCGACGTCGACGGTGGACAGCAGGTGCACCGGGTGGGTCGGGGCCAGGATGGCGGTGCCGGCCAGTTCGGCGGCGAGCGCCGGCTCGGTCGGCAGCATCTCCTCGTACGCCCGGCGGCGTACTCCGGCGGCGTCGTCGGCGAGCAACCGCGCGGTCTCCTCGTGGGCGTAGATGGCGACCGGCAGGTCACCGGCGAGCGTGGCGTTGCCGAAGCAGTGGTCGAAGTGGTGGTGGGTGTTGACGATCGTCCACGGGGCGGTGGTGAGCTGTCGGGCGGCGACGGCGAGTTCGGCCGCCTGCGCCGCCGTCGACAGCGTGTCGACCAGCAGCGCCGCCCCGTCGCCGACCACCAGCGTCACGTTGACGTCGAGCAGTGGGTGGCGCAGGACGTAGACCCGGTCGGCGACCTCGGCGAAGGCGATCGTCACGACTCGTCGGGGCCGAAGGCCCGGGCGACGAACCGCTGCCGGTCGACGAGGATCCGTTCGACCCGCCCCTCGGCCACCGTGGTGTCCCCGTCGGTGACGACGATCTCGAACAGCAGCCGCCGCCCGTCGACCTTGGCCAACTGGGCGTGTGCGGTGACCCGGCGCCCGACCGGGGTCGGTGCCCGGTGGTCGAGTTCGACGCGGGTGCCCACCGTGGTCATTCCGGTCGGCATCCGCCGGGCCGTCGCGGCGACGGTGGCCGCCTCGGCCAGCGCGAGCACCCGCGGGGTGCCGAGCACGGGTACGTCACCCGAGCCGACCGCCTGCGCGGTGTCGGCGTCGGTGACGGTCAGTTCGACGTGTGCGGTGAGCCCGGGCGCGAAGCCTGGATCCGGCTGCTGCTCCATGCACCTCAGCGTAGGCGCTCCGATACGGTCGGGCCATCGTTGCCGGCACCCGACCGCGCCGATCCGCCGGTGCGGCCGCGGCGGGGCCGACCGGCCGGATCGGGCCGGTGCCGGAAGGTCGGCCGGTGACTGCCTTCGGGGTGGGATTGGCCCGCCGTTAACCTTGACCGCGATGGCCACCCTGTCCGATTCCCAGACCAGTCCGTTCCCGGAGCCGCCGGCCGCGCCGGATCCGCCCGTCCGCGACCCGTCGAGGCGGCGCCGGCTGATCGCGATGACCGTGTGGTCGGTCGCGTTCGTCGCCGGATGGCTGCTGATCGGTCTGCCGACGGATCCGCTGTACGCCTTCGTGTGGCTGTGGACCGCCACGATCGCGTGGAACAGCGAGCGGCCGTTCCGGTCGCACCTGGGGTTCGTCCGCGACTGGCTGCCGATCGTGGTCCTGCTGGCGCTGTACAACCTCTCCCGCGGCTTCGCCGACAACGGCGCGATCCCGTACTCCTTCGACCTGATCGTGGCCGACCGCCTGTTGATCGGCTGGGCCACCGGCGGCGAGGTGCCGACGATCTGGTTGCAGGAGCGGCTCTACGACCCGGACCGGATCCACTGGTGGGACGTCGCGGTGAGCTGGGTCTACTTCTCCCACTTCGTGGCCGCGTTGGCCGCCGCGGTGGTGCTGTGGATGACCAACCGGGCCCGCTGGGGCCAGTTCATGCGGCGCTGGGGATTCCTGTGCGCGACCGGCCTGGTGACCTATTTCCTCTACCCGGCGGCCCCGCCGTGGTGGGCGGCCCAGTACGGGCTGCTGGAGGACGTCGCCCGGATCTCCACCCGGGGCTGGCGGGCGTTCGGTATGCACGGCGCCGGCAACCTGCTCAATGCCGGCCAGATCGCCTCGAACCCGGTGGCCGCGATGCCGTCGCTGCACACCGCCTTCGCGTTGTTCGTCGTGGTGTTCTTCCTGGCCAACGTGCGCAAGAGGTGGTGGCCGCTGCTGCTGTCGTACCCGTTGGCGATGACGTTCACCCTGGTCTACGCGGGCGAGCACTACATCATCGACGTGCTGGTCGGCTGGCTGTACGTCGGGATGACGTTCGTCGTCGTCGGCCTCGGCGAACGCTGGTGGCGGGCCCGCAAGGCGCGCCGGGCCGTACCCGAGGAGCCGGCCCTGGCCGTCGACGCCGGCTCGCCGGCCGTCCGACCGGCCGCCGATCCGCTCGCGGAGCCGTCCGACCCACCGGCGCCGCCGGACCCGTCGGTGACGCCCGCCGGGCGATGAACTGCTGAACGCCCCGCACCGGGCCGGTGCGGGGCGTTTCGCGTTTCCGTCGACCGGGTCGCGGTCCGGCGGGTTCAGGCGGTGGGGAACGGTGCGGCGCCGGTGGCGCGGGCGTGGCGGGCGCGGGCGGTCAGGTCGGCGGCCATCGCCCACGCCTCCCGCAGGTCGCGGGAACCGGCCGCCGCGCTGGGGCCGCCGGCGGTGTCGGCGTAGACCGTCGCCAGCCCGAGCCGCCGCTGGAGGGGGCCCTGGATCACCCGTACGCTCTGGATCCGGGCGTACGGCACGACCATCACCAGACGGGTGATCGGCCCGGAGCGGACCGCGAACACCTCGTCGGTCAGCGCGGCGCCCATCACCGGCTGGGCGAACGGGTGCAGCCAGCGGGCCCGGGCCGGCGGCGTGGTCAGCGGCAGGGTGGCCAGGTCGACGCGGGGCAGCACCTCGTTCATGATCGACTGGGCGGTGGGCGGCACCCCGACCGGCAGCAGCCGGTCGGTCCCGCCGCTGTCGCCCTCGCCGACGCTGACCCCGGCGACGTGCAGCCGCAGGAGGAGCCAGCCCTTCGCCCGCCACAGCAGCGGCCAGGTGGCGACGATGGCCTGGACCCGGACCAGCGGCACGGTCTGGGCGCGGGTCTCGAGCAGGCCGTGGCGGACCCGCAGCCGCTCGTCCTCGCGGACGAGCCGGAAGTTCCAGTCGTCGACGACCCGGCGGACCGGCTGGAGCAAAACGCCGGCCAGTGCGGTCAGCCCGCTGGCGACGGCGATGAACGAGAACGAGGCCGCCGACAGGAACTGGTAGAGCACGAAGGCGACACCGAACGGCACCAGGAACGCCTGCGGCGTCAGCAGTTGACTGACCAGCAGGTCGCGGTTGGAGACCGCGTGCAGGTCGCGGCCGGCCACCTCGACCGGCTTGGTCGGCACCACCCCGGCCGGTCCCGGCGCCGGCATGCCGGGGCCGGGCGCCCCCTGCGGTACGCCGGCCGGTGCCACGGCGGGTGCGCCGGCCCGGCCGGCGAGGGTGAGCAGGCGCTCACGCAGCACGGCGGCGTCGGCGATCCGCAGGTAGGCCAGCGGCGCCTCGGTCTTGCCGCCGCCGACCACTTCGAGTCGCAGTTCGGCCAGTCCGGAGAGCCGGGCGAGCAGTGGGCGGACGACCTCGACGGCCTGGAGCCGTTCGAGCGGGATGGCCCGGGTACGCCGCCACAACAGCCCCTCGTGGATGCGCAACTCCCGCCCGACCACGTGGTAGCCGGTGTTGTACCAGCTCACGACGTAGAGGACGAGGGAGCCGAGCAGGAGCAGGACGACCATCAGCGCGAACCAGCCCAGGCCCACCCGGGACAGCGTCGACCACGACATCGCGGCGATGATCGCGAGCAGCGACTTGGCGCCGTGGAGGAACGGGCTCAGCGGGTGCAGCCGCTGCCGCGGCTCGACGCCGCCGGGCCCCGGTGCCGGGCCGACCCCGGGCGCCGCGCCCGGCACGGGCGGCACCCTGGCGCCGGGCCGGCCGCGGGCGTCGCGCCCGGCGCCGGGCCGGTTCCGGGCGCGGGCTGCGGGCCCGGACCGGGAGGAACCGGTCCCGGCGAGGGCTCGGGGTTCACAGGCCCTCCGCCCGGTCCTCGCCCAGGGCGGTGAGCCGGTCACGCAGCCGCGACGCCTCGGCCGGCCGCAGTCCCGGCACCTTGGCGTCACTGGCCGCCGCCGCGGTGTGCAGTTGCACGTTGGCGAGGTTGAACGCGCGTTCCAGGGGCCCGGCCGACACGTCGACGAACTGCATCCGCGCGTACGGCACGATGGACAGCCGGCGGACCAGCAGGCCGTGCCGGACGAGCAGGTCGTGGTCGCGTTCGGCGTAACCCCAGGCGCGTACGGCCCGGACGGTCGTGACGACCCGCACCAGGCCGAAGAGGGTGACCAGGCCGAACGCGAGCCCGAGCGTCCAGTGCCCGGACAGTGCCCAGGCGATCCCGACCCCGCCGAGCAGGAAGACCATCAGGATGGCGAGCCGCACCAACTCGACCCAGATCAGATCGCGTGAGACGGGCTGCCAGTCGACCGTGTCCGGCCACGGCTCCAGCGGGTCGAGCGGGCGCGCCGCCGGTGCGGCGGGAACGGGAGCGCCGTCGGTCACTTCGTCGTCCCCGTCGGCTCGGTCATCACGGAGTGCGCGGTCATCCTTCGAGCGTAGGCGATGGCGTGAACGGTGTGACGTCCCGCAGGAACCCGCGCGCCCCGAGGAAGTCACCGAGCGTCTCGCGGTGCGTGTCGCAGGCGAGCCAGGTCTTGCGCCGCTCCGGGGTGTGCAGTCTGGGGTTGTTCCACCGCAGCGCCCACTGCGCCGCGGCCCGGCAACCTTTCGCGGAGCACTCCGGTGTCTCGACCTGGGCAAGAGGATCGGCCATCGTCGCGAGTCTACGGGCGACGGGATGCCGGCGCGGGCACGGGGCGTCCACCGAGACACGCCGGGGCGGCGCAGGAGAATTTCAGCGCCGGGAGTTTCAGCACCGGAGAGTTTTTAGCGCCGGGCGGCCACGGGGGAAGCCGCCCGGCGACGGCTGCATCGTACACATCACCGACCCCTGTGTGTCTACCCTGGCGGGACGCCGGTTCATCCGGTTCTCGAACCTGATTTCGGGTTCTCGCCGTCCGGGCGGTCGCGGCGGCGTGTAAGTCTTAAGGCCGCAGCCGCTCCACAGACTGCCGCAGTAACGTCAGACCGACGCACGGACTTCCAGCCCGATATACGCGAACCCGCCTCGGAGGACCGGTGGCCCAGCCGACCACGCCCGACACCCCGACCGACGCCGCCAACGGCGGCCCGCCCACCCGCAGCGGCCCGCCGGCCGGTCCGCTGACCAAGGGCACCAGCACCCCGGCGGAGGACGCCACCCTGCTCGAGCGCGCCCTCTTCGAGGTCAAGCGGGTCATCGTCGGCCAGGACCGGATGGTCGAGCGGATGTTCGTGGCGCTGCTCGCCCGTGGCCACTGCCTGCTGGAGGGCGTACCCGGGGTGGCCAAGACGCTCGCGGTCGAGACGCTGGCCAAGGTCGTCGGCGGCAGCTTCGCCCGGGTGCAGTTCACCCCCGACCTGGTGCCGGCCGACATCGTCGGCACCCGGATCTACCGGCAGGGCAGCGAGAAGTTCGACGTGGAGCTGGGGCCGGTCTTCGTCAACTTCCTGCTCGCCGACGAGATCAACCGGGCGCCGGCGAAGGTGCAGTCGGCGCTGCTGGAGGTGATGGCCGAGAAGCAGGTGTCGATCGGCGGAACCACGCACCGGGTGCCCGACCCGTTCCTGGTCATGGCTACCCAGAACCCGATCGAGCAGGAGGGCGTCTACCCGCTGCCGGAGGCGCAGCGCGACCGCTTCCTCATGAAGATCCTGGTCGGCTACCCGACCGACGCGGAGGAACGCGAGATCGTCTACCGGATGGGAATCAGCGCCCCCGAACCCGACCCGGTGTTCACCTCCACCGACCTGATCGGGCTCCAGCGCAAGGCCGACCAGGTGTTCGTGCACAACGCGCTGGTCGACTACACCGTACGGCTGGTGCTGGCCACCCGGTCGCCGGCCGAGCACGGCCTGGCCGACATCGCCCCGCTGATCCAGTACGGCGCCAGCCCGCGCGCCTCGCTCGGCATCGTGCGCGCCACCCGGGCCCTGGCGCTGATGCGCGGCCGCGACTACGCGCTGCCGCAGGACGTGCAGGACATCGCGCCGGACATCCTGCGGCACCGGCTGGTGCTCAGCTACGACGCGCTGGCCGACGACATTCCGGCCGACCACGTCGTCAACCGGATCATGGCCACGATCCCGCTGCCGTCGGTCGCGCCCCGGCAGAACTCGGCGCCGCAGACCGTGCCGGCCGGGCCGGGTCAGCCGGCCGGATGGCCCGGGCGGCTGCCGTGACCCCAGCCGGCAGCCCGCCCGTCCCCCACCTGACCGGGGGCGGCGGCTCCGGCCGGGCCGAGGCCGTACTGTCCAAGCTGCAACTGCTGGTCACCCGCAAGCTCGACGGCCTGCTACAAGGCGACTACATCGGGCTGCTGCCGGGGCCGGGCACCGAGGCGGGGGAGTCCCGCGAATACCGGCCCGGTGACGACGTACGGCGGATGGACTGGCCGGTCACCGCCCGCACCACCGTCCCGCACGTGCGGCGTACGGTCGCCGACCGCGAGCTGGAGACGTGGCTGGCCGTTGACCTGTCGGCGAGTCTCGACTTCGGCACCGCCCGGTGGCTCAAGCGCGACCTGGTCGTGGCCGCCGCCGCGGCGGTGTCACACCTGACGGTCCGGGGCGGCAACCGGATCGGCGCGGTCGTCGGCACCGGCGAGGGCACGCCGGTACGGCTGCCGGCCCGGCCCGGCCGCAAGGAGGCGCAGGGCCTGCTGCGCGCCATCGTCGGCACGCGGGTACGCCCCGGTCGCAGCGACCTGGGCGCGCTGGTCGACCTGCTCAACCGGCCGCCCCGGCGGCGGGGCGTGGCGGTGGTGATCTCCGACTTCCTCACCCCGCCGGAGCAGTGGGGCCGGCCGATACGCAAGCTGGCGCTGCGGCACGACGTACTCGCGATCGAGGTCGTCGACCCGCGCGAGCTGGAGCTGCCCGACGTCGGGGTGATCGCGCTCGTCGACCCCGAGACCGGCGAACTGCACGAGGTGCAGACCGCCGACCCGAAGCTGCGCCGCCGCTACGCCGAGGCGGCCTCGGCGCAGCGCACCGCCATCGCCCACCAACTGCGCGCCTCGGGCGCGGCCCACCTGCGGCTGCGGACCGACTCCGACTGGCTGCTCGACATGGTCAAGTTCGTCGCCGCGCAGCGACACGCCCGCACCAGAGGGACCACACGATGATCCGTTTCCTGCAACCGTGGTGGCTGCTCGCCGTGCTGCCGGTGCTCGCCGTCGCGGGCGCGTACGTGTGGCGCCAGTTCCGGCGCCGGTCGTACGCCGTCCGGTTCACCAACGTCGACCTGCTGCGCACGCTGGCGCCCAAGGGGCTCGGCTGGCGACGGCACGTGGCGGCCGCCGCGTTCCTGCTCAGCCTCCTGACGCTGGCGACCGCGATGGCCCGGCCGTCGGTCGACACCGAGGAACCGCTGGAGCGGGCCACCATCATGCTCGCGATCGACGTGTCGCTGTCGATGGAGGCCGGCGACGTCGAACCGAGCCGGATCGAGGCGGCGCAGGAGGCGGCCAAGGAGTTCGTCGCCGAGCTGCCGGAGACCTACAACCTGGGGCTGGTGGCGTTCGCCAAGTCCGCGAACGTGCTCGTCCCGCCGACCAAGGACCGGCCGGCGGTGATCCAGGCGATCGACGGTCTGACGCTGGCCGAGGCGACCGCGACCGGTGAGGCGGTCTTCACCTGCCTGGAGGCGATCCGGTCGGTGCCGGCGGACGGGGCGCAGGGCATCCCGCCGGCCCGGATCGTGCTGCTCTCCGACGGCTACCGCACCTCGGGCCGGTCGATGGAGGAGGCCGCGGCGATGGCACAGTCGGCGAACGTGCCGGTGTCGACGATCGCGTTCGGCACCGACTCGGGCGAGGTCGAGATCGGCGGCCACCGCCAGCGGGTGCCGGTCGACCGGTTGGCGCTGGCCGAACTGGCCGAGACGACGCAGGGCTTCTTCTACGAGGCGGCGTCGGTCACCGAGCTGAAGCAGGTGTACGAGGACATGGGCAGCTCGATCGGGCACCGTACCGAGCCGCGCGAGGTGACCCAGTGGTACGCCGGAGTGGCGCTGCTGCTCGCACTGTCGGCGGCCGCCATGAGTCTGCTGTGGACGTCGCGGCTGCCGTGACGCGGACGTGGGCCGGTCGCGGGGATGCGCCTCGCGGCCGGCCCGACGTGTTTCGGCCCGGCGTGTCCCGGGCCGGCGGCCGGTTCAGCGCGGGCTGACCAGGACGACGACGACCAGGATCCAGACGGCGGCGAGGGTGAAGCCCAGCGGGGCGACGTAGCGGTTCATCGGGGTCTCCGGTGGCGACTGGCGCGGGACGTGGGGACACGCTGGGGTCAGTCGCGGCAGGGCGGCTCGCGGTGTCCGCACACGGGACCGGTCCCGGCGGCGGCCGGGGAGCGGGGGTGCGACGCGAGCGGGTGCGGGGTCGGCTCGGGCTGAGGCTGGCTCAGCGCGGCGGACCGTCGGCCCGGCCACGACTGAGAGGATCGCTATCTCGCACAGCGATCACCTCCATCGGTCGTGGGGAGCCGTGCAGACCGCGCCGATGCTACACCCGTCCCGCCGTGCCGCGGCGCTCACCGCGCCCTGATCCGTGTCGGCCGGCCCGTGATCCGCGTGATCAGGGAGCGCGTACCCCGACCCACCGGACGACACGCGGACCCGGTCCCTGATCACCAGGATCATGGGGGGCGGGTTACTGCTTACCTGTCGGTAGCGCCTAGTGTCCTTCGCGCACCCGTCGGAAGAACCGCTGGAGGAATGACCGTGCCGCGTACCGTGCTGGTGACCGGGGGAAACCGGGGGATCGGGCTGGCCATCGCCCAGGCGTTCGCCAAGCAGGGCGACCGGGTGGCGATCACGCACCGGGGTCGCTGGGCCGGGGCGGCCGACGGTGACAGCGGATACCACGAGGGCGTGTTCGGGGTCCGCTGCGACATCACCGACAGCGCCGCCGTCGACGCCGCCTTCACCGCCGTCGAGGCCGAGCTGGGGCCGGTCGAGGTGCTGGTCGCCAACGCCGGCATCACCGCCGACACACTGCTGCTGAGGATGTCCGAGGACGACTTCACCAGCGTCATCGACACCAACCTCAACGGGGCGTACCGGTGCGCCAAGCGGGCCGCCGGCAAGATGCTGCGCGCCAAGTGGGGCCGGATGATCTTCATCTCGTCCGTGGTCGGCCTGTTCGGCGGTCCCGGCCAGGTCAACTACGCGGCCAGCAAGGCCGGCCTGGTCGGCGTCGCCCGGTCGATCACCCGGGAGCTGGGCAGCCGTAACATCACCGCCAACGTGGTCGCCCCGGGATACATCGACACCGACATGACCGCGGCGCTGCCCGACGACCGCAAGGCCGAATACCGCAAGCTGATCCCGGCCGGCCGGTTCGCCGACCCCGACGAGGTCGCCGGGGTGGTCACCTGGCTGGCCGGCGACACTGCCGGCTACATCTCCGGCGCCGTCATCCCGGTCGACGGCGGCCTGGGCATGGGTCACTGACGAAGACGGAGGATCTGTACGTGTCTGGACTGCTGGCCGGAAAGCGGCTGCTCGTCACCGGCGTCATCACCGACGCGTCGATCGCGTTCTCGGTCGCCAAGCTGGCCCAGGAGAACGGCGCACAGGTCGTGCTCACCGGCTTCGGCCGGATGTCGCTGGTCGAGCGGATCGCCAAGCGGCTGCCCGAGGCCGCGCCGGTGATCGAGCTGGACGTCACCAACGAGGAGCACCTGGCCGGCCTGGCCGACAAGGTGCGCGAGCACGTCGACGGCCTCGACGGGGTCGTCCACTCGATCGGCTTCGCCCCGCAGAGCTGCCTCGGCGGCGGCTTCCTCAGCGCGCCCTGGGAGGACGTGGCGACGGCACTGCACGTGTCGACGTACTCGTACAAGTCGCTCGCGATGGCGGCACTGCCGCTGATGGGCCCGGGCGGCGCGGTCGTCGGGCTGACCTTCGACGCGACCAAGGCGTGGCCGGTCTACGACTGGATGGGCGTGGCAAAGGCCGGCCTGGAGTCGGCGTCCCGCTACCTGGCGCTGCACCTCGGTCCGAAGGGCATCCGCAGCAACCTGGTGTCGGCCGGCCCGCTGCGCACCATGGCGGCGAAGTCGATTCCCGGCTTCGAGCAGTTCGAGGACGCCTGGGCGGACCGGGCCCCGCTGGGCTGGAACCTGACCGACCAGGAGCCGGCCGCCCGGGCCTGCCTGGCACTGCTGTCCGACTGGTTCCCGGCCACCACCGGCGAGATCGTGCACGTCGACGGCGGCTACCACGCGCTGGGCGCCTGACCGGGCGGTGAAACCCGCCACGATCGCCGCCGGCCGGGCCGCCCTGGCGACCGGCCGGCGGCGTCGCGGGACAGAATGGGGACCATGCCGTACGACGCACTGGTGGTGGTCTCCTTCGGCGGGCCCGAGCGCCCCGACGACGTCCTGCCGTTCCTGGCCAATGTGACCCGGGGGCGGGGCGTGCCGCCGGAGCGGCTGGCCGAGGTCGCCGAGCACTACCAGCACTTCGGCGGCGTGTCGCCGATCAACCAGCAGTGCCGTGACCTGATCGCCGCGATCCGCGCCGACCTCGCCGCGAACGGCGTCGACCTGCCGGTCTACTGGGGCAACCGCAACTGGCACCCGATGCTGGCCGACACCGTGGCACGGATGCGCGACGACGGCGTACGGCACGCCCTCGCCTTCGTCACCAGCGCCTACGCCGGCTACTCGTCGTGCCGGCAGTACCTGGACGACATCGCCGCCGCCCGGGCCGCCGTCGGACCCGACGCGCCCCTGATCGACAAATTGCGTCAGTTCTGGGACCACCCCGGATTCGTCGAACCGCACGCCGACGCCGTACGCGCCGCGCTCGGCACCCTCGACCCGGCCCGACGTGGCAGCACCCGGATCGTCTTCACCGCCCACTCGATCCCGACCTCGATGGCGGCGGGCGCCGGCCCCGAAGGCGGCCGCTACCAGGCGCAACTGCACGAGACCGCCGGGCTGGTCGCCGCGGCCGCCGCCCCCGGCCTGCCGTACGACCTGGTCTGGCAGAGCCGGTCCGGGCCGCCGCACGTGCCGTGGCTCGAACCGGACGTCAACGACCACCTGCGCCAGTTGGCCGCCACCGGCACCACCGGCGTCGTGGTCAGCCCGATCGGCTTCGTCTCCGACCACCTCGAGGTGGTGTGGGACCTCGACACCGAGGCCGCCGCCACGGCCAAGGAGGTCGGTCTCGACTTCGTCCGGGCCGGCACCCCGGGCACCGACCCGAGGTTCGTCACGATGGTCCGCGAACTCGTCGCGGAGCGCGGCGTCGGCGCGGCTCACCCGGGTGACACCGCCCCGCGACGCCGGCTCGGTACGCTCCCGGTCTGGGACACCTGCCCCGGCTGCTGCGCACCCGCCCGCCGACCGTGACACCGTTGGAGACCCGATGAGCGACCGCAAGCCGGTGGAGAGCTGGCTGACCGACATGGACGGCGTGCTGGTGCACGAGGGGCAGCCGGTGCCCGGGGCGCCCGAGTTCATCAACCGGCTGCGTTCGTCCGGCAAGCCGTTCCTGGTACTGACCAACAACTCGATCTACACGCCGCGTGATCTCCAGGCCCGGCTCACCCGGATGGGCTTCGACGTGCCCGAGCACGCCATCTGGACGGCGGCGCTGGCCACCGCCCAGTTCCTCGCCGACCAGCGGCCGGGCGGCACCGCGTACGTCATCGGCGAAGCCGGACTCACCACCGCGATGCACGCGGTCGGCTACATCCTGACCGACTTCGCCCCCGACTACGTGGTGCTCGGCGAGACCCGCACCTACAGCTTCGAGGCGATCACCAAGGCGGTCCGCCTGATCAACGACGGGGCCCGGTTCATCTGCACCAACCCCGACCCGACCGGTCCGTCGATCGAGGGCGCCCTGCCGGCGGCCGGCTCGGTCGCCGCGATGATCTCCAAGGCGACCGGGGTCGAGCCGTACTTCGTCGGCAAGCCCAACCCGATGATGATGCGGTCGGCGCTCAACGTGATCGAGGCGCATTCCGAGACGACCGCGATGATCGGCGACCGGATGGACACCGACATCCTCTGCGGCCTCGAGGCCGGGCTGGAGACGGTGCTGGTGCTGACCGGTATCAGCACCCGCACCGAGGCGGAGCGCTACCCCTACCGCCCGTCCCGCATCGTCGGCTCGGTCGCGGATCTGATCGACGAGATCTGACCCCGCCGCCCCGCCCCGCCTCCGCTGCCGCCATGGCGCCCCGTTGCGTTGATCAAGGAGTTGTTGAGCGACAAAAGGGTGGATCGCGGGCACGACTTCTCCGTGATCGTGGCGGTCGTGGCGCCCTGGTCCGGCCATACGCGTCCTGGTCCGGCCATAACGGGCAACCAGGCCTATCGGTTCACGGCGGTGGTCGGCGGCCGCGACCTGGCCCCCGGCCGGGAGCCGACGGGGCTGGCGCGGTATCGCTGTCGCGCCTCACAGCGAATTCGCTGTACAAACAGCGAATTCGCTGTGGCCGCCAACAGCATTATGTGGCCGGATCGTTCGTACCCTGCCGCCGCCTGCCAGCCACGCGCTGCTGACATCACCGCCCGTCGCCCACCCGGTCGGCCGGCGACTCGTTGCTCGGAGCCGGGGAGACGACCGGTACCGTCCGGCGGCGGCGCCCCGAACATCGCCCTGGCCGGCAAGGGACACCTGGCAGCAGGCCGGCGCCGGCCAGCGCGACCGCGCCAGCGCCAGCCAGCCAGCGCGCGGTCGGGCCAGTGCCCAGTGCCGTTCAGGCCAGCGCGCGGTCGGGCCGGCGCCGGCCGGACAGCCCGCACAGCCTGCACAGCGGGGAAGTGCGCTCCGTGCGCGTCCGGGGCGCGCCGAGGGTCCGGGAAGCGTCAGGCGCTCAGGGGGGCGTTGCAGGCGGCGACGAGGGCGCGGCGGCAGGCGGTGGTCAGCGGGCGTAGTGCCGCGTCACGCTGCTGCGCCTCGTAGCCGTTGATCGCTCCGCCGGGTGCCGCGTGCTCGGCGAGCGCGAGGACCCGGTCGAGCACGCTGGCCCGGGCGAACAGCCGGCGGGCCCGGGGGTCGAAACCGGGCGGAAGGTCGGTGGCGCTGTCGGGCTTGCGCAGCGCCGCCAGCGCCCCGGCCAGCTCCGGCCGCCAGTGGGCCACGTCGAGGCGGGTCAGGGTGGCGGTCGCCTCGGCCAGGGCCACCGACAGTTCGGCCTCGGCTTCGGCGGCGCTGGGGGCGCCGAGACCGGCGGTGTGCGCCTCCTCGGGCAGCGGATAGACCCGCCACAGCACCGTCTCGAAGGTCATGCCCGAGCCGGACGTGTGGCTGCGTACCTCGGGAATGAGTCCGAGGCCGCGGGCGACGACGGCCTCGCCGGCGACCAGGGCGGCGCCGGCGAACGGCCCGGGGCCGGGCAGGCCGCGCGGGTCGCCGGGGGCGGGCAGGGCCAGCCGGATCTCGTCGGGCGACAGCTTCGACAGGGTGGGCAGGGCGTCGCGGAGCGGCAGGTCGGTCCACGCGCCGGGTGCGTCCGCGACCAGGTGCTCCTCGTCGCCGGCGATTTCGTCGGCAACCTCGTCGTATGGCACCAGCCCGGCTCGCCATGCCCGTACCCAGGCCACGAACCGGCTCGAACGACGCACAGCGAGGGTCGCCGCGCCTGCTGCGGGGGACATGCGAGCAAGGGTACGTGGTGCCCGCCGGCCCTGTCTCGACAGCGGCGCGTCGAAATGACCGTCGTGATGTGGCCGGCTAGCGTCGGCGGGATGTATGGGGAGGACGTGCTGGCGGGTGACTGGCGGCGACGGCGGGTGACGCCGGAGGTCGACGCCGAGCCCGACCTTGTCGTGGAGGACGCCGATTCCGGGTTCTGTGGCGCGGTCGTCGGGTTCGAGTCCGGGGCCGTGGTACTGGAGGACCGGCACGGGCGGCGCCGCAACTTTCCGCTGCTGCCGGCGGCGTTCCTGCTCGACGGCCGCCCGGTGACGCTGCGCCGGCCGGCTTCGGCGGCGGCGCCGGCCGCCCGGCGGCGGACCGCCTCGGGGTCGGTGGCGGTCGCGGGCGTACGGGCGCAGGTGGCCAAGGCCAGCCGAATCTGGGTCGAGGGCATCCACGACGCGGCGCTGGTCGAGCGGATCTGGGGCGACGACCTGCGGATCGAGGGCGTCGTCGTGGAGCCGCTGGACGGCATCGACGACCTGGAGGCCGAGGTACGCCGGTTCGGGCCCGGTCCGGACCGGCGGCTGGGGGTGCTCGTCGACCATCTCGTGCCGGGGTCGAAGGAGAGCCGGATCGTGGCCGCGGTGACATCGCCGTACGTGCTGGTGACCGGTCACCCGTACGTCGACGTGTGGCAGGCGGTGAAGCCGGCGAAGGTGGGTATCCGGGCGTGGCCGCAGGTGCCGCCGGGCCGGCCGTGGAAGGAGGGCGTGTGCGCCGCCCTCGGGGTGGCCGAGCCGGCCGACATGTGGCGACACATCCTGAGCCGGGTGGACAGCTTCCACGACGTGGAGACGCCGCTGATCAACGCCATGGAGCGGTTGATCGACTTCGTGACCGTGCCGCAGGATTGACAGCGCCGGACCCCCGGCTCGGCGTCAGGCCAGCCGGTCGGGGTCGCGGGTGAAGACGAACGTGGCGATGTCGAGGGCCCGGGGGGTGCCGTCGGCGTCGCGGCGTACGGCCAGGATCTCGCCGTCGTTGCTGCCCGAGCGGCCGCGCCAGCGGTCGGTGCCTTCCGGGGTGAACCGCCACGCGGTGGCGGCCGGCTGGTCGATCCGGCTGAGCACGAGTTCGCCGTCGCGCCACGCCGCCTGGACCTCGCGCCCCATCCACCACCAGCGGCCGGCCAGTTCGGCGGCCTCGGCCGGCGGCGGCGCGGTGTTGGCCCGCCACGGCCGGGGCGGTTCGGGTTCGGTGTCGAGCACCATGGTCAGCAGGTCCTGGGCGAGCCCGCCGAGCGAGCCGGTACGCAGCCCGTACGCGTTGGCGTAGCCGACGACGGCGGTGCGCGACGGGCGGTGCACGGCGAGCGCGGCGAGGTAGCCGGGCATCGAGCCGCCGTGGCCGACGTAGACCCGGTCACCGGTCCGGTAGAGCTCGAAGCCGAGGCCGTGGCCGCTGGTCCACGAGTCGAGATCGCTGATCACGACCGGCGCGGTCATCTCGGTGAGCGTGGCGGGGGCGAGTACGGCGGGGTCGGGCTCGGCGAGGAACGCCGCCCAGCGGGCCAGGTCGGCCGTTGTCGACCAGAGTTGCCCGGCCGGTGCCATCGCACCGGTGTCGGTGCGTGGTTCCTCGCGCAGCGTCTCGTGCCAGGGGTGTACGACGTAGCCGTGGGCGAACGGCTCGGTCGGGTGGTAGGTGGTGCGGTGCAGGCCGAGCGGTTCGAGCAGCCGTTCGCCGAGCACGGTTGCCCACGGCTTTCCGGTGATCCGTTCGATCACCCCGCCGAGCAGCCCGTACGCCAGGTTGGAGTAGTGGTAGGTGCGGTGCGGCGGGTAGGCGAGCTTGTCGGCGGTGAGGTTGCCCAGCAGGGTGTCGAGGTCGGTGCCGGCGGACCGTTCCCACCAGTCGCCCTCGGGTTCGCGTTGCAGCCCGGAGGCGTGGCCGAGCAGTTGCCGCAGGGTGACCGTGCCGACCGGGGTGCCCGGCAGGTGCCGGTCCAGCGGGTCGTCGAGTGCGACCCGGCCCTCGTCGCGCAACTGCATGATCAGTACGGCGGTCATCGTCTTGCTGATCGAGCCGATCCGGTACTGGCGGTGCGGGTCGGGGGCCGGCTCCTCGCCCGCGCCGGCGAAGTGGACCATGGTGCCGTTCCGGACGACGGCCATGATCAGCGACGGCGCGCGGCCGTCCGCCTGGGCCCGCGCGACGGTGCTGTCGATGCGTCGGGCGGTCTCGGGTAGCAGCGACACGGCGGCGGAACTCCTCGGCTCGGGCGGCCCCACAACGTTACCGTCACGCGCAGAAGTGGTCTCCTGTTGCCACTACGTGACACGATCGATGAGTGGAAGCTGTGCTCTGGATCGTGTTGGGTGTCGTGCTGGCGGTGGCCGAGATCTTCACCGTGAGCCTGTTCCTCATCATGTTCGCGGTCGGCGCGTTCGCCGCTGCGGGCGCGGCGGCGCTCGGCGCCTCCGTGCCGGTGCAGGCGTTGGTGTTCGCGGTGGTGTCGGCGCTGACCCTGGCCGCCAGCCGGCCGGCCGTGCGCCGGCACCGGGAGAAGACGGCGGAGACCGACCAGGAGGGGTTCGGCCTGCAGGCGATCGAGGGGTCGAACGCCCTGGTTCTCGAGCAGGTCGACGCCGATGGTGGAATGGTCAAGATCGACGGAGAGATGTGGACCGCGCGGTCGTACGACGGGACGCAGACCTTCGCGCCCGGTGAACGGGTCCGCGTGATCGAGGTCAAGGGCGTGACCGCCATGGTCTGGCGCGACGACATATGACGGCGGTGCCGCGGGCACCGCGACCAGGTGGGGATGACGGCGGTGCCGGAGGCGCCGCAGCTACATACATAGGGGATGACGGCGGTGCCGGAGGCGCCGCACCTACATATATTGGGAAAAGGTGAGCGCATGGAACTCGTGATCGCAGTCGTGTTCGGGGCGATCGCCCTGATCACGGTGGTCACCCTGATCCGCGCGGTGCGGATCGTTCCGCAGCAGCGGATGGATGTCGTCGAACGACTGGGCAGATACAAGAAGACCCTGGGGCCGGGCCTCAACCTGCTGGTGCCGTTCATCGACGCGGTACGCACCAAGGTCGACATGCGGGAACAGGTGGTCAGCTTCCCGCCGCAGCCGGTGATCACCTCGGACAACCTCGTCGTGTCGATCGACACGGTGCTCTACTTCAAGGTCGTCGACCCGGTGCGGGCGACGTACGAGATCTCCAACTTCCTGCAGGCCATCGAGCAGTTGACCGTCACGACGCTGCGGAACGTCATCGGCTCGCTCGACCTGGAGCGGGCGCTGACCAGCCGCGAGGAGATCAACCGGCACCTGTCCGGGGTGCTGGACGAGACCACCGGCCGGTGGGGCATCAAGGTCACCCGGGTGGAGATCAAGGCGATCGAGCCACCGCCGAGCATCCGTGACTCGATGGAGAAGCAGATGCGCGCCGAGCGGGACCGGCGGGCGGCGATCCTCAACGCGGAGGGGCACAAGCAGTCGCAGATCCTCTCCGCCGAGGGTGAGAAGCAGGCGGCGGTGCTGCGGGCCGACGGTGACCGGCAGGCCCGCGTCCTGCAGGCCGAGGGGCAGGCCAAGGCGATCCGGACCGTCTTCGACGCGATCCACCAGGCCAACCCGAGCCAGAAGGTGCTCGCCTACCAATACCTCCAGGCGCTGCCGCAGATCGCCAACGGTCAGGCCAACAAGGTCTGGATCGTGCCGGCCGAGCTGACCAAGGCGCTCGAGGGGCTCGGCGGTGCGCTCGGCGGGCTCGGCGCGATGGTCGGCGACGCGCCGTCGAAGGAGGTCGACTCCGGCGCGGTCGAGCGGGAGGCGGCGGCCGCCGCCGAAGCCGCGGCCGCCGAGGCGCAGCGGGTCAACGACGAGGTACGCGCCGCGGAGGCGCAGGTGGGTGGCGGCGGCCAGCAGGCTGGCCTCGCGGGGCAGCCGGGTCTGCCGGCGGCGCCGCCGATGACCGCGACCGACTTCCTGAAGAGCTCCACACCGGACCGCGAGCAGGGCTGACCGGGGCGAGGTTCATCCAGCTCAGGACGGATATCCGAGAACCGGTCACGTTACCGCCCGGCACCTGTCACGATCGTTTCTACGACCGGTCAGGTGCCGGTGCCGGTTCCGGCGCCGACCGTCCGAAGGCGACCGGTCGGCAGGTGCCGGGCACCGGCGGGATGCCCGGCCGCGCGGAAGGCCCGGTGCCCATGAACCACGCCAAGCACAGTCGTCCCTCGTTCCTGTCCTCCTCGACCGCGCGGACGGCGCCGCTGCGGATCGTCACCCGGCTCGACGCCGGCCTCGCGGTGCTGACCGCGGCCCCGCCGTCGACCCCGGCCAACCAGCCGGTCACCAACGCCACCTGGGCGTTCTCCGTACGCCGGTTCGTGCGCCTCGCGGTCTGGGCGACGCCGGCGTACGCCCTGCTGTACGGGCTGGTCACCGCCGGCAGTCTCGACGGCGGGCCGGCGCCGTACCTCGAACACGGGTCCGCGCTGCACCTGCTCGGCTGGGTGGCCGCGGTCTGGCTCGGCCTGGTCGCGCTGGTGGCGCTGGCCGGGGTGCAGGTGTCGGCACGCAGCCGCCGGGCCGCCGCCACGGCACTGATGATCGGCATCGCGGGTGCCGCGCTGATGCTCCCGTTCGCCACCCTGCCCGCCGACACGGCGGTCTACGGGCTGGACGCCGGTGTGCTGTCGCTGGCCGGTGCGACCGTCTTCAGCGTCGGCTGGCTGGTGATGGGCTGGTCGGTACGCGAGTCGGGGCTGTTCAACCGCAGCGACGGGGTGCTGCTGATGCTCGCCGCCCCGATGCTGGGCGTCGCCGGACTCCTCGTCGGTCCACTGCAGACGGTCGGGGCGCTGCTGGCGCTGGCCGGTGGCATCGGTGTCGCCATCGGCACCGGGCGGCTCATGCCGGCGGCCGCGAAGCCCGCCGCGGCGGAGCCGGTGACCGCGACGCTGCCGTTCGCCACCGAGGCGGAGCCGGCCACCGCAGCCCAGGCCGGGCCGGTGCCGGCGAGCGCGGCGGCCGCGTCCGGCCCGGCGGCGTCCGGCGCTGCGGTCTCCGGTCCGGCCAAGGTGCCGGCGGCGAGCGCGGTGGCGGCCGAGGCGGTGGCGGCCGGGGCCAGTGCCGTCGCCGCCCGGGTGGCCACCCACGGCAGCCTCGCCGCACCCTGACCGGTCCCGCGCGGTCGACGCCTGCCGGCCCGTCCCCGGGTGGACCCGGGTGCGGGCCGGTGGTGCCATGATCGTCTGCGGCTCGGGTGTTTCCCGCCCGGCGTGTCGGCCGCCTGGACCGCAGACGATCGAGGCAGCGCGGACATCGACGGTCGACCCGGTCCCGGCCCGGTCCGTCGTGGTTCGGCAGAATCGGCGGGTGCCCGTCGAGCTGATCACCGACCCTGACGACGAGCGGATCGGCGACTACCGTGCGCTGACCGACGTCGAGTTGCGTACCCGCTGGGAGCCACCGCACGGCCTGTTCATCGCCGAGGGCGAGCTGGTCCTGCGCCGGGCGCTGCGGGCCGGCTACCGGCCCCGGTCGTACCTGGTCGACGCGAAGCGGGTCGAGCAGCTCGGCGACACCGGGGACGCGCCGGTCTACGCCGCCAGCCAGGACGTGCTGGAACGGGCGACCGGGTTCCACGTACACCGGGGGATGCTGGCCTCGTTCCACCGGCGCGAGCTGCCGACGGCGGCCGAACTGCTCGCCGCGGCCCGCCGGGTCGCGATCCTCGAAGACGTCAACAACCATACGAACCTCGGCGCCGTCTTCCGCGGGGCGGCGGCGCTGGGTGTCGACGGGGTGCTGCTGTCGCCGTCGTGTGCCGACCCGCTCTACCGGCGCAGCGTACGGGTCAGCATGGGCGAGGTGTTCGCGGTGCCGTACGCGACGCTCACGCCCTGGCCGGACGGTCTGGAGCAGGTGCGCGCGGCCGGCTTCACGGTGCTGGCGATGACGCCGGCCGCCGACGCGGTGCCGATCCAGCGGCTGACCGCCGAGCAGCGGGGCCGGGCGGCGCTGCTGCTCGGCGCCGAGGGGCCGGGGCTGTCCCGGCAGGCGCTGGCGGCCAGTGACGTACGCGTCGGTATCCCCATGCGGCGCGGCGTCGACTCGCTGAACGTCGCGGCCGCGGCCGCCGTCGCCTTCTGGGAGCTGGGCCGCGACGACCCCCTCCCCACCTGACCCCTCTCTTGATCCGCGTGATCAGGGAGTAAGGGTGTCTGGTCCCGGGGCGGGCCCGGGACCGGGCGGCGGCGGTCAGGGAGCGTCGTAGCCCAGCGTGTAGGAGCCGGCTCCGCTGACCGACCGGACCTGGTACAGGTAGTACCCGGCCGTGCCGTTGTACGTCAGCGTCTCGTCGGCGCCGGCGGTGGCGCCGGAGGCGACCGTGGCCCACGCGCTGCCGTTCCACTTCTGCAGGTGCAGGTCGAACTCGCTGCCGGCGGGACCGTCCAGGCAGGCGCGGTGCTGGCCGGAGGCGGCGGTGTGGAAGTAGGTGCCGTCCGGCTGGTATGCCGTGCCGCCGCTGGACAGCGAGCCGGTGCGTGAACTCCCGTAGCCGGTGCAGCCGGGGCCGCCACTGATCCTCGCCGCGATGGCGCGGTCCATCACCGCCAGGCTGACCGAGTTGAACGGCTTGGCCAGGCTACGCATCAGCGAGTCCTGCGACGGCCGGTAGATGCCGTACGCGTACTGGTGCCCGCCCTGGTACGCGCCGATCACGCCACCGTCCGGGGTCGCCTGGCCCAGGTAGGAGGCCCACTTCGTACCGCTGGGGTTGGTGGTGACGTTCGGCTGTCGGGGCTCGGATCCGGTGTACGTGGTGCCGGCCGTGAAGTACTCGTCGGCCAGCCCGCCGACCGAGTGCCCCAGTTCGTGGATGGCGATACGGCCGGAGGACGCGTTGCCGCCGGACACCGTGGACAGGCTCGGGTAACCGGCGCCGCCGTACGTGGTGCTGTTGCCGATCGCCACGATCGCGTCGACGCCGGGGGCCTGTGCCGCGTACTGCTTGGCCTTGGTCTCGTTCAGGCACAGCAGTCGGGCGATGCCGCCGCACCAGAAGTACATGTCCAGTGCGGTGTCCCGGCGGACGCCCTGGGTGGGGTCGTTGTCCACCCCCGACTGGTTGGAGATCACGTTGACCAGCCATACGTTGATCGATCCGCGGTGTTTGTTCCAGGGCTCTGTCGCGGCGATCTCGTTCCATTTGGTCTGGGCGTGCTGCCGCAGCAGGCCCATCTGCGACGCCGTGTAGCCGTCGCCCACGATGACCATGTCGAACCGGGTGCTGGACGGTCCGGTGTTCTGCAGGGCGATCACCTCCGCCGCCGCGGCGGCGGCGGACTGCTGCGGCGTCATGGCCGTGGCGCGTTCCGTGGGCAGGTACATCTGGGTGATCGTGCCGTCGGGCGAGAAGACCTCTCGCCATTGCCTGTCCTGCGCCGCCGCCGCGGCGGGCGGCGTCGAGGCGAACAGCAGGGTCGCGGCGAGGACAGCGGCGGCGGCCAGGGGTACGGGACGTCGGTGCATGCGGACGCTCCAGGGGGTTCGAGTGACCTGGGGGGACAGCGCGTGGTGCGTCAACACCATGCCGGTTTCGCACCCGCCGGCGGCAATCCCGAACCGGCATAGCACCCACGTGATCTCGCCCCGTCGTACCACGCGATCAACACCGCCCTGCGGTGACCTACGCGGCGGCGTATGGCCGGGCGTGTAGCCCGCACTGCCACCCTGTGCGGCGTCCGATGATCGAACTCAGCCGGGGCGCTCCGCGAACGACAGGAGCATTCGCGCCTCCAACCGGATCCCGAGCGCCGCGACGCCGTCGTGGCGGAAGAGGCTCAACATGGACCAGGCCTCGACCCAGTCCTCGATCGCGGCCAGCCGGGCCTGTTCGAGCCGGGTGGTGTACGCCAGCGACCACTCGTACGGCTCCAGGCCGGCGAGCACGTCACCGCGCCACAACGCCAGTCCCCGGGCGAGCTGCCCGGCGGCGACCGCCCAGTCGCCGGCGGCCAGCGCCGTCCGGCCACCGGCCACGAGCTGCTCGAACACGTCGGCGTCGCACTCCTGCGACGACACGTCCAGGCGGTAGCCACGGGAGACCAGCCGTGGGCGCGGGTGTCCGGTGGCCGTCGCCCGGTCCAGCACGGCCCGCAGACCCGACATCACGAGTACAGGTTGGCCCGCGCCGAGGCCGGCGGTCGCTCGCCCCACAGCGCGTACTCGATCTCGTCGGAACTCACCACCCGCCCGGCGTGCACCAGCAGGTAGGCGAGCAGGACGCGTTGTTTCTGCCGGGGCAGGGCGACCGTCGTGCCCTCCCGGTCCCGGATCTCGAGTGTCCCGAGCGCGTGGAAGGTCACTGTCCACTCCGGATGGAGACGCCGGCTTCGGTCACCGCGGGCCCCGTCGTCGGTTCGGGGTCAGACACACAGGACACCGTCCGTTCTGCACACTCACCGGTCGCCAGGAAGTGTATGGCGGCGCCGGCCACGGGTCCGGGTCACGTTGTCGCGATCCGCTCGGCGAGCCACGACATCCAGTGCCCCCGGTACGCGTCCTGCAGCTCCGGCAGCCGCCAGTCGCGTCCGGTGACCGTCTGCCGGCACAACGGGCTGCCGCACCGGCAGGTCATCGACCAGGTCTCCGTGCCGGTGAGCGTGGCGTAGTCGATCGTCAGTTCCTCGCCGGTGGGGATGGGTCGGCGAGCGACGACCGTCACCGCGTCCAGGTGCCAGAGATTCGGGTCGCAGGAGTGGTTGCCGTAGCGCACCGGGTGCGCCGGATCGAGCAGCAGGTTGGTGTCCTCCGCGACGGCGACGCTGCTGTAGGGCGGAGGGACGGCGGCCAGTGCCGCGTTGTCCAGCACCGCACCACCGAATGCCATGACCGGCTCGTCCCGGTCGATGGCGTGGGTGGCGAACAGGCCGTGTCCCTCGATGGGCGACGGACCCACCCGGGCCCGCGGCGTCAGCCAGGAGTCGGACGGGTAGCGGCGATCCGGCATCGATGATCCTCCAGGCGCGGCACTGGACCGGCCGGCGGACCAAGGGTACCGGGCGCTGGCCGCCCGGCCCGCAAGGGGTCTAGCGGCAGAACTTAAGAAAATTAAGATCAACCTCTTGAAAATTAATATTCGGCACGGCTAGGTTTCAGGTATGAGAGAGCAGGCGATGGACTGGCAGGAGCTTACGAACCTGACCCGGGGGCAGCCGTTCGTCGTCGAGCGGGTGCGCCTGGCCGGCAACGGTGTCGCGATCGAGGGCGAGTTCGAGCCACCGCAACTGGCTCAGCTCAGCGTCGAGGACCAGGTCTTCGTCACGGCGTTCGTGCGGTGCCACGGCTCCATCAAGGAGATGGAGCGGATCTTCGGGGTGAGCTACCCGACGATCAAGTCGCGGCTGAACCGGATCACGCAGATGCTCGACTTCGTCGAGACCGACCCGGCGCCGTCCCGGGCCGACGTCATCGATCGGTTGCGTCGCGGCGAGATCACCGCGCAGCAGGCACTGTCCGAACTGGAGAGCCGGACATGATGCCGCAGTTGCTGACCGTACGGGTCGAGCGCCCGGCCGGTCGTCCCGTCCGGGTCTGGGTCCCGGTGCTTCCCGTGGTGCTGGTGTTCCTGCCGGTCGTGGTCCTGACCCTGCTGGTGGCGGCCGTGGCCTGCCTCGTTTACCGCGTCAGCGTGGTGCGGGCGTTAGGCACCGGTTGGCGCGTGGTGTCCGCCCTGCCCGGCACCCGGTTCGACATCGAGCACGACCGTACGGCCGTGCTCGTGGCTATCAGATAGGAGCGTGGAGATGAACGAACAGCGTAAGGACATCCTCGACATGCTGGCCGAGGGCAAGATCACCGCGGAGGAGGCCGAACGGCTCATCGCCGCGCTCGAACGGGACGAGCCGCCGCCGGCATCGAGCCTCGACGCCCGGCCGAAGGGCAAGGCCAGGTATCTGCGGGTGATGGTGGACGCCCTCGACGAGAACGGCGTGCCGGGGCGGGTCAACGTACGGGTGCCGCTGCAACTCCTGCGGGCCGGGGTCCGGCTGACGGCCCTGATCCCGCCGCCGGCACTGGGTAAGGCCAACGCCGAACTGGGCAAGTCGGGCGTGCCGATCGACCTGACGCAGCTCAAGCCCGAACAGCTCGAGGCTCTGGTGGATCACCTCGAAGAGATGACGGTGGAGGTCGATCAGCCCGATGCCAAGGTGCGTGTCTTCTGCGAGTAGGCGCCGTCCAGGTGGACGGACCCTCGAGAGGGTGCTGGAACACCCTCCCGAGGCCGCGCCCGCTACAGCAGAGCACGTGAACTGCCAACCTGAAGTCTAGCCACCCGCCGAACCAGCAGGGCCCAGGGCAGCTTCGTCGGTGGCCGCGCCCGTACGGCGCGGTCACCGACGGAGGCCTTCGGGTCGGCGAGGCGATCGGCCGGCAACCTCCAAGATCCGCGTGATCAGGGGCCGCGGCCCCCGACACGCCGGCGACACCCCGGACTTACTCCCTGATCACCGGAATCATGGGCGGCTACCGTTAGCGGGTGTTCCCTACGGTCCGTCACGTGCTGGCGCTCGCGCCGGTGCGGCACGGGGTGCCCCGGATGCTCGCCGGGGCGGCCAGCCTGGACCGGGCGGTGCGCTGGGTGCACGTCGCCGAGGTGCCCGACATCGCGACCCTGCTCGGTGGGGGTGAACTCGTCCTGATGACCGGGATCGGGTTGCCCACCGACGACGCCGGGCTGCGTGCCTTCGTCGCCGACCTGGCCGACGTCGGCGTCTCCGGCCTGGTCGTCGAACTCGGCCGGCGCTTCACCGGGACGTTACCGAAGGTGATGGTCGCCGCCGCCGAGCGGCGCGGGCTGCCGCTGGTCGAGCTGCGTCGGGCCACCCCGTTCGTACGGATCACCGAGGCGGTCCACGCGCTGATCGTCGACGCCCAGCTCACCGAACTGCGGGCGACCGAGGAGATCCATCAGAGGTTCACCGAGTTGTCGGTGGAGGGCGCCGAGCCGGCGGACGTCGTACACCAGGCCGCCGCCCTGGCCGGCTGCCCGGTGGTGCTGGAGAACCTGTCCCGGCAGGTGCTCGCGTACGACACCGCGGGGGAGTCCGCCGAGATGCTGCTCGACGGCTGGGAGCAGCACTCGCGCCGGATCCAGCCGACCGGCCGGACCGCGTACGACTCCGACTCCGGCTGGCTCGTGACCACGGTCGGCGCCCGCGGGCAGGACTGGGGCCGGTTGCTGCTGCGCTGGTCCAACGAGCTGTCCGGCAGCGACCCGCCGCCGACCCGGCTGACGATCCTGGTCGAGCGGGCCGCGTCGACCCTCGCCCTGGGGCGGCTGATCCGCCGGGACGCCGAAGGGCTCGAGCGTCAGATCCACCGCACGCTGCTCACCGCCCTGCTCGACCACTCCCGGCCGGTCGACGAGGTCGCCCTGCGGGCCCGCGCGCTCGGTGTCGCGCTGGAACGCCACCACCTGGTCGGGGTGGTGGTCCGGTTCAGGGCCGACGACGGCGGCGCCGAGGCCGGTACGGAGGCGGCCCAGGCCCGGCTGCGGGACCTGGCCGAGGCCGTCGGGCAGGCAATGCGGGACGCCCGGCTGACCGGTCTGACCAGTGCCCTCGACGACCAGGCGGTGGGGGCGCTGCTGGCGTTGCGCGGCGCCGACGACGAGGAGCGGGCGCTGTCCGCGTTCGCCGCCGCGCTGCGCCGGGTACGCCTCGACGCCGGACCGCCCGGCCGGCCCCGTACCGGCGGTCCGGGCGACCACGGACCGGCCGCCGTGGGTCCGGCGACGCCGGCGAACGGCGTCCCCCGCCCGGGCGGGCTGATCGTCGCGGCCGGCTCGGGGGTCGGCACCCTGCGCGAGGCCCGCCGGTCGCTGATCGAGGCGCGGCAGGTCGCCGACGCCGCCCGCCACGACCGGCGGGACGTGTCGGTGTTCCGGCTGCCGCACGTCGGCCTGGCCGGCCTGCTGCACCTGCTGCGTGAGGAGCCGCGCCTGCAGACGTTCGTCGAGCGGGAGCTGGGGGCACTGCTGGCGTACGACGCGAAGCATCCGCGCGAACAGTTGCTCGGCACGCTGCGGGCGTACCTGGAGAACGGGCGGAACAAGTCGGCGGCGGCGACGGCGGCGCACCTGTCCCGGCCGGCGTTCTACGAGCGGCTGGCCCGGATCGCCCGGATCCTCGACGCCGACCTCGACTCGGTCGACGCCTGCCTGTCGCTGCACGTGGCGCTGCTGGCGCTGGACGCCGTACGGGACACCTGAGCCGGGCGGATCAGCCGGTCAGCCGAGCCCGTTCCTCGAGCCGTTCGATGCGTTCGACGAGGGGGCGCAGCTCCTGCCGGATCGCCGCGCCGAGGACCGCCGTCATCTCCGGCCCGGCGGCGGGTCCGCCCTGCTGCGCCGGCCGGTCGGCCGGGCCGCCGTTCTGAACCGGCTGGGCGGTCTGGGCGCGCAGGTGGACGTATCCCGCCAGGGCGGCGGCGACCGCGCGGCGGGTCAGCCGTAGTTCGGCGCCGAGTGAGCGCAGGACCTTTCCGGCGACACCGTCGGGTTCGGCGATCAACCCCAGCAGCAGGTGCTCACAGCCGACGTAGTTGTGGCCGTACGCGGTCGCCTCGGTGACCGCCAGTTCCAGCGCGCCCGCCGCCGGCACGCTGAACCGCCGCGATCCGGCGGGGGTTACCGGGTCGCTTTCGGCCAGGGTTTCGCGGGCGAGGTCGCGCGCGATCCGGGTCGGCTCGATCTCCACGGCGGGCAGCACCTGCAGGGCGAGGTTGGCGCCCTCGGTCAGCAGGCCGTGCAGCAGATGTCCACTGCCGACGATGGGTGAGCCGTCGACGCGGGCCCGGTCGATGCCGAGTCGCAGCGCGTCGCGGGCCCGGGCGGTGAAGTGCGGCAGCCGGGCGGCGAGGTCGTCGCCGTCGACGTCGCCGAGGCTGGTCTCGCGGATGGCGGTCACCCGGCGTACGGCCTGTTCGAGAGCGCGCTGGCAGACGGCGGAGACGGGCACGCCCGCCTCGCGGACCGCCTCGGCGAGTTCTTCGGGCAGATACACGTTGATCTTCGGCATGGTCGGCTCCTCCTCGTCCCCACCTGTAACCCTGTTATACCCCCATTGGGGTTATAGGGCCAGTGTGAGCCGGAACCCGGATTCGGAACGCTCTTGATCGGGAAGGAAACAGGACGGCGTCGCCGATACAGGGACGCGCGCCGGCCCGCGCCACGGGCCGGCGCCGAGTCAGGCACGGGAGGAACCACCGTGGAGATCACCGGCATCATCACCGCACTGATCATCGGCGCCGTCGTCGGTGCGCTCGGCAGGCTCGTCCTGCCCGGCCGGCAACGCATCTCGTTCCTGCTCACCATCGCCGTCGGGATCGTCGCGGCCCTGCTGGGCACGCTGCTGGCCACCGTGATGGGGGTGGCCGAGACCCGTGGCATCGACTGGATCGAACTATTCATCCAGATCGCCCTCGCCGCGATCGGGGTCGGCATCGTCTCGGCCGCCGTCGGTCGCCGCTGACCGCCGACATCCGGCCGGCTTGATCAAATTCTCTAAACTGCCTGATCATGGCGGCACGACGACCGGACCAGGGCCCGATCGAGCACCGCGGGACACGCCCGCGACGGCGTACGGGGGGTCGGGTGGACCTGGACAAGGGCACCCGGCCCCGCCAGCGCCGGGACGTCTCGGTGCTGCCGGGCCTGCTGGCCCTCGTCGCGCTCATCGGCGGCCCGATCCTCGCCGGTGTGTTCGCCGTACCCATCCGCGCCACGGTGGCCGGCGCCGCCTGCCGGATCACCGGCTGCTCCGGCGTCGGCATGGTCACCGCCGGCTGGCTGGTCGTCGCACTCCCGCTCATGATCCTGATCACCGGCCTGCTGGTCGGCCGCCGGGCGGGCCGGATCGGCCAGGCCGCGTTCATCGTCGCGGGCATCCTGGCCGGCCTCGTGGCCCTGGTCTTCGTGCCCGGACGCGGCACCTCGTTCGCCTCGATCATGCGCGGCGTCGGCGCCGGCGCCGACCAGATGGCCACCGGCCTGCGGTGGGGACTGATCGGACTGGTCGCCGCCGGGGTGCTGGCCGTCGCCGCCCTGATGATGGCGCAGCGGCTGCGTAGCCCCGTCCGGGCGGCCACCGCGACCGTGGCCGCGCTGGCGCTGGTGACCACCCTCGGCGTCGCCTGGGTCCGTGCCACGCCCACCTACCTGACCGCCGCCGACGTCTTCTCCGAGGCGAGCTTCACCATCGGCGGCAACACCCTGACCCGGCAGAGTTCCGCGGACCGGCGCGGCTGTGCCGGCGTCCTGCCCGACGACGGGCCGCTGGAACGGGCACCCTGCATCCGTACGCTGCACGCCACCTTCACCACCGACGACAGCGACGCCCTGGTGAACTTCCGGGCCGTGCTCTATCCGAGCAACGACGACGCCCGGGCCGTGCGCGAAGCCCTGCCGGACGGACTCGCCCCGGCCGACGCGCACGGCGAGGTACGCACCGTCTTCTCGGTCGCCAGTTCCTGGCTGCTCATCGGCGCGGTCGGGCACGCCGACGGCCGTTCGATCCAGACCGGCGACCGCGGCTGGCTGCTGTGGGCGCTGAAGTGCGTCACGTACCGGTTCCTCGGCGTGCAGTCCGGCCTCGGCGTGGACCCGACACCGGAGAACGGCATCGGCCCGCGCCGCCCCTGACCACCGGACCGCGACCGCCGGCTAGAACAGCGCGGTCAACGCCTTGGCGTACGGCGGCGGCACGTGGTTGGGCCCGGCCGGGGTGAACACGTCGGTACGCGACGCCGCCGGCCACGCCTCCGCCGGCACCGCCGCCATCAGCGACCGGACGACCGGCGCCCCGCGCCACTGCTCCTGCTCGGCCAGCAGCCCCAGCGCCACCAGCGACTCCTCGACCTCGCCCACGCACTCGAACGGCTTGTGCGCGTCGATGCCGAGCAGTTCCAGGTAGCCCGGCACCTGCGCCGGGTCGGCGAGCAGGTCGGCACCGAAGATGCCGCCGATCCGGGCCCGCGACATGAACGGCGCCATCGCCAGGAACACGAACCGGCACTTCGGGCAGTCGCCGCACCACCGGGCGCTCGGGTCGTGCAGCTTGAACGCCGCGTTGCAGCTGGTCACCACCGCGTCGTAGCGGTCGAACCGGGCGAACAGCCGGGCGATGTGCAGCTCGGACAGCGACCGCAGCAGCGAGAAGTACGGCTCGGTCAGCCCGGCGTGCTCCGACAGCGCCGCCCGCAGCAGCCCCTCGGCCTCGACCCCCTTCGACCACTGGTGGTTGATCTCGTGACCGTTCCAGATCAGGTTGGGGTCGGACGCCGACCGCTCGTTCGACATCACCACCGGGCCCAGCCCGTGCAGCACCGCCGTGCCGACCGCGATCAGCGAGTTGATCGCGGTGACCGGGATGTGGCCGTTGCGGGCGCCGGCCTTGTTCAGCTCGAACAGCAGCGGGTCGAGCCGGCGGCGGGCGGCCAGCGCCGGCAGCCCGGCCGCCGCGTTCACCGACTCGATCACCGGGTTGGGGTTGACCGAGAACGGCACCGGGTCGAAGCCGCCCTGCCGCAGCGCCTCCAGGCTGACGATCGAGTCCTTGCCGCCACCGACGGCCGACAGCGGCCGCCGGTCGGACGTGTCGACCACCGTCGGCGCCGGCAGTTGCCCCACCGGTACGTCGAGTACCAGCTCCAGCACGTGCGGCAGGTCGTTGCGGTAGGCGTACTCGGCCAGGCCCCAGGTGTAGACGGCCTGGACCAGCGCGGTCGCGGCCGTGCCCAGCGGGGCCGGCGCCGCGAGCGACGGCGGTGCGGCCGCCTTGTAGTAGCTCACCCCGGCGAGCAGGTGCAGCAGCTCCAGCACCCGGTGGAAGGTCAGCATCGTCTCCGCCGCAGGCGGCCGCTCCGGCAGCGGGAACGTCACCGTCTCGGTGAACCGGACCTCGCCGTCGGGGCCGTCGAGGGCGTAGTCGAACGACGCCACCCCGCTGTCCGGATCGAAGGAGTACGACGGGAAGGTGAAGGAACGCATCCCCCGGAGCTGTTCGTTGCGCACACGCCATACTAGGCAGGCCCGACCCTGACCGAAGGAGAATGCCGGTGCGCCTGGCCGACCTGCGCGGACGTTCGGTGGCCGTCTGGGGGACCGGCCGGGAGGGCCGGGCGGCGGTCACCGCGATCGCCGCACACGCGCCCGCCCGACTGGTCGCCGTCGACGACAGCGCCAACTTCCTGTCCCTGCCCTGGGACGGCGAACTGGCCCGGATCGCCCCGCTGCACGGCGGCGACGAGGCGTTCGGGCAGCTGGCCGCCGCCGACGTCGTGGTCCGCTCGCCCGGCGTACCGCAGACCCATCCCTGGGTCGTCGCGCTGCGCGAGCGGGGCATCCCGATCACCGGCGGCACCGCCCTGTGGATGGCCGACCACGCCGACCGGACCGTCGGGGTCACCGGCAGCAAGGGCAAGAGCACCACGTCGAGCCTGATCAGTCACCTGCTCACCGCCGTCGGCCGGCCGAACGTCTTCGGCGGCAACATCGGCGTACCCCTGCTCGACCTGCCCGAGGCCGACCTCTATGTGCTGGAGCTGTCCAGCTACCAGTGCGGCGACCTGGCCGACTCGCCCCGCGTGGCGGTGGTGACCTCGCTGTTCCCCGAGCACCTCGACGCGCACGGCGGCGAGCGCGAGTACTACCGCGACAAGCTCAACCTGCTCGCCCACGACCCGGCGACGATCGTGGTCAACGGTGCCGACAAGCGCCTGCTCGCCGAACTCGCCGCCCTGCCGGCCGTCGCCGGCCGACCGGTCCTGACCGCCGGCCGCTCCGACGTCGCCCCCGGACCGCTGCCGACCGGTGGCCTGGTCGGCGTGGCCGGGCCGGCCGGCGAACCGACCGTGGTCGGCGGGCCCGGACCGGTGGGGGAGCCGGTACTCACCGACCGCCCCGGCGGACCGGTCGTCGACGGCGCCGACCGGTTCCACCTGGCCGTCGGGCCGGACGGCACCGAGTACGTCCACGCCGGCGACCGCCCGCTCTTCCCGCGTGCGGCCCTGCCGCTGGTCGGCCGGCACAACGGCCGCAACCTGTGCGTGGCACTGGCCGTCGTCGAGGCGCTCGGCGTCGACGTGATCGCCGAGGCCGACACGCTCGCCCGGGCGGCCCGCTCGTTCGCCGGGCTGCCGCACCGGCTGGCCGAGATCGCCGACCCGTCCGGGGTGACGTTCGTCGACGACACCCTGTCGACCAGCCCGTACTCGGCGATGCACGCCATCGACGCGTACGACGGGCGGTCGCTGACCGTGATCGTCGGCGGCACCGACCGGGGCCTGGACTACACCCCGCTGCGCGAGCACCTCGCCGACCGCGAGCTGACCGTGATCGGCATCCCGGACAGTGGCGAGCGGATCGTCGAGACGCTGCGCGACCTGCCCGGCGTACGCGCCGAGGTGGCCGAGGACCTCGTCGCGGCGGTGGCCCTGGCCCGTACGCTCACCCCGGCCGGCGGGGCGGTGCTGCTGTCGCCGGCCGCCCCGAGCTACGGCCGGTTCCGCAACTTCGAGCACCGCTCCGAGGTCTTCGTGAAGGCAATCGCCGACACCGCCTGACCTTCCCGGATCCTGCCGGCGCGGATGCCGGCGACCTCAGTCGCCGCCCCCGCAACCGCCGCCACATCCACCGCCGCAGCCCGAGGAGCCCGAGCCGCCGGCGCCACCGCCACCGGCACCCCACTTGTCGTTGTTGCTCGACCCACCATCGTCGGCGGAGGACATGATCAGCCAGGCCCCACCGCCGATGAGACCCAGGGTCAACACCCACTCCATGGCGTCCACGCCGCCGAGGATGCCGCTGAGGACGAAGATCCCGAACCAGATCTGCAACGCTTTCTTGACCACCATTACATTGAAGCTCGTAGGTGGTTGGGAGGTAAGGGTGATCGCGCTGCGCCGCAGGATCCGCATCGACCGGATGACCCGGGCCGTCGACGGTCTGGAGTTACCCGACGCCGTCTTCAAGACATGCCCCTACCGGCCCCGCGAACTCGTCGAGACCGGGCTGCGGCAGTGGCTGCGCTGCTGCGGTGCGGCGATGCGCGACAACCGGATCATCGGCATGCCCTCGCACGCCGTCGACGAGGCCTGGCACGGCCTCATCCTGTGCACCGCCCGGTACACGGCGTTCTGCGCGGCGGCGTACGGCCGCTACCTGCACCACCACCCCGAGGGCGGCGGTCTGCCGGGCACCGTCGCCGACGCGGGATCGATGCACGACCGGCTGGGCCGCACCGTCGTCGCCTGGTCGATGGTGGCCCGGCCCGGTGAGCGGTGCGTGCTGTGGGACCTGGACGCCCGGGTCGGCGTACCCGAACCGTGGGGCATCCCGGCCGAGCGGGTCACGGCGATCGAGGCACTGCTCCACACCGGCTAGGACAGGGTCGCGTGCAGAGCGCGCATCGAGCGGACGGCGGAGCGGATCTCCTGCAGGTAGCGGCCCGGCGTCAGCACCGGAACCGGCATCCGGTCGTCCAGGTCGGACGGCGGATGGCCGACGGTCTCGATGCCGCAGCCGTACGGCAGGCCCAGGGTGCGCAACGCGTCGCAGTGCTGGAACGGCACGTAGATCGGCGCGGTGACCAGCAGTACCGGGTCGCCGGGGGACAGCCGGATCCGGCTGGCCCAGAACCGCTGCGTGTCGGCGGTGTGCGCGCGACGTACGGCGGGGTCGCCCGAAGGGGCGGCCAGCACCCGGACCTGCGGGCCGCCGGCCGGCCGGTAGATCCGCTCCGACCAGGAGCGGTGCGGGTCCTCGCTGTTCTCGCCGTGCGTGGCGACCGGAACGTCCACGCCGAACTCCCGGCGGACCGTCGCGTCCAGGGCGTCCACCTCGGACCGGCAGCCGGTGACGCCGGCCGCCGCCAGCGACGCCGTCTCGTCGGCGGTCAGCGGCCGGAAGCTACCCAGCACGGCCACGGTCGCGGCGGTGAGCCCCACGCCGGCCGTCGCTGATCCGACCGCGGGACGCAGCAGCCGGGCGGCGCACCGGACGCGGGAGACGCAGGCGTGTGCCAGGCCGCCCAGGACGACCAGGTGGGCGTACCCGGACCTGGCCGGCGGCCGTGGGGTGACCAGGCCCAGGGCCCGCGCGGACGCCAGCACCCGGCGGGCGGTTTCCGGCGGCAGTGCGGGTTCGCGGGCCTCCGGCCGTTCCCGGCCGGCGCGGAAGTCCCAGTGTGCGGCCGAGAAGTCGTCGAGCCAGGCCAGGGTGGCGCCCAGGTCCGCCGTCGGCGGCCGGCCGCCGAACGCGGTGACCAGGTCGGACAGTGCCGGCGACCCGAGCCAGCCGGCGATGCCGGCGGCGACGTCGGCGGCCGTGGCACCGGGCGCACCGGTCGGCAGCGGTACGGCGGGCACGGTCACCGGCGGATCGTATCGGTAAACGGCGGGCCGCTCGGAGCGTTCCGCCGGTTGACGGAGTGTCAATCGACGCGTGTCGGTGAGCTACATCCTGACGGTTGCCACGGGTGGTCATCGGTGGCAGCGTGCAAAGATCCGCGTACCCGGGTGAGGGGTTTGCTGCCATGACCACTGACGACCTGCTGGCCCGGCACCGGGCTGTGCTGCCCTCCTGGATGCCGCTCTACTACCAGGAGCCGATCGAGATCGTATCCGGCGCTGGATGCCGGGTCACCGACGCCCAGGGGCGCACCTACCTGGACTTCTTCGGCGGCGTGCTGACCACGATGATCGGGTACGACATACCGGAGATCCGCGAGGCGGTCGAACGCCAGCTGCGCACCGGCGTGGTGCACACCTCCACCCTCTACCTCATCCGCCAGCAGGTCGAACTCGCCGAGAAGGTCGCCCGGCTGTCCGGCATCCCCGACCCGCGGGTGTTCTTCACCAACTCCGGCACCGAGGCCAACGAGGCGGCGCTGCTCGTCGCCACCAACCACCGCCGGTCGCACCAGATCCTCGCCGTACGCAACAGCTACCACGGCCGGTCGTACGCGGCGATGGGCATCACCGGACACCGCAGCTGGTCGGCGTCGGCGCTGAACCCGCTCCAGGTGAGCTGGCTGCACTCCGGCGACCGGCTGCGCGGGCTGCTGTCCCGCCTCGACCCCGAGCAGCACGTCGAGGCGGCCGTCGACGACCTGCGCGAGGTGCTGGCCACCCAGACCTCCGGCGACGTCGCCGCGCTGATCGCCGAACCGATCCAGGGCGTCGGCGGCTTCGTGCACGCCCCCGACGGGCTGCTCGGCGCCTGGAAGAAGGTGCTCGACGAGACCGGCATCCTGCTCATCTCCGACGAGGTACAGACCGGCTGGGGCCGCACCGGCGAGCACTTCTGGGGCTACCAGGCCCACGACGTGGTACCCGACCTGCTGACCTTCGCTAAGGGGATCGGCAACGGGTTCGCGCTCGCCGGGGTCGTCGGCCGGGCCGAGGTGCTCAACGAGGTGCACGCGACCAGCTTCTCCACGTACGGCGGCAACCCGGTCTCCACCGCGGCCGGCAACGCCGTCATCGACTACCTGCTCGACCACGACCTGCAGGCCAACGCCGCCCGGGTCGGCGCGATCCTCGGCGACGGGCTGCGGGCGGCGGTCACCGACCGGGGCATCGTCGGCGACGTACGCGGCAAGGGGCTGATGCTGGCGGTCGAGTTCGTCCAGCCGGGCAGCCGCGAACCGAACACGGCGGCGACCGTCGCCGTGTTCGAGGAGTGCCGGCGCGGCGGGCTGCTGGTCGGCAAGGGCGGCCTGTACGGCAACGTGCTGCGGATGGGGCCGCCGTTGACCCTGACCGAGGACGAGGCCCGCGAGGGCCTGGCGATCCTGGTCGACGCGATCACGAAGGTGGATGGGGCATGAGCGAGCGTATTACCCACTTTGTGGACGGGAAGCCGTGGACCGGGGAGCCGGGGCGTACCGGTGAGGTCTTCGATCCGGCGACCGGCACGGTCAGCGGTCACGTCGACCTGGCCGGCACCGCCGACGTCGACATCGCCGTCGCCGCCGCCGTACGGGCCGGCCGGGAGTGGCGCGACGCGTCGCTGGCCCGGCGTACCTCGGTCCTGTTCGCCTTCCGGGAGATCGTCAACGCGCGGCGGGACGAACTCGCCGCCACCATCACCGCCGAACACGGCAAGGTGCTGTCCGACGCGGCCGGCGAGGTCCAGCGCGGGCTGGAGATCATCGAGTACGCCTGCGGCATCCCGACGCTGCTCGCCGGCGGCCACAGCGAGAACGTGTCGACCGGCGTCGACTCTTACACGCTGCGGCAGCCGCTCGGCGTCGTCGCGGTGATCTCCCCGTTCAACTTCCCGGCGATGGTGCCGCTGTGGTTCGTGCCGATCGCGGTCGCCTGCGGCAACACCGTCGTGCTCAAGCCTTCGGAGAAGGACCCGTCCAGCGCCGGCCTGCTCGCCGCCTGGTTCAGCGAGGCCGGCCTGCCCGACGGCGTCTTCAACGTCGTACACGGTGACAAGGAGGCGGTCGACGCGCTGCTCGACCACCGGGACGTGAAGTCGGTGTCGTTCGTCGGCTCCACCCCGGTCGCCCGCTACGTCTACGAGCGCGGCACCGCCGCCGGCAAGCGGGTGCAGGCGCTCGGCGGGGCGAAGAACCACATGGTGGTGCTCCCCGACGCCGACCTCGACCTGGCCGCCGACGCCGCCGTCAACGCCGGGTTCGGGTCGGCGGGGGAGCGGTGCATGGCGATCTCCGTCGTCGTCGCCGTCGAGCCGGTCGCCGACGCCCTGGTGGAGCGGATCGCGGCCCGGATCGGCGGCCTGCGTACCGGTGACGGCCGCCGCGGCTGCGACATGGGACCGCTGGTCACCGCCGCGCACCTGGCCCGGGTGACGTCGTACGTCGAGGCCGGCGCGGCCGCCGGCGCGAAGGCGGTGGTCGACGGGCGGGACGTGGTGGCCGACGGTGCGGCCGGCGGCTACTGGCTCGGCCCGACCCTGTTCGACCACGTCACCCCGGACATGTCGATCTACACCGACGAGATCTTCGGGCCGGTGCTGTCGGTGGTCCGGGTCGCCTCGTACGACGAGGCGCTGGCCCTGGTCAACGCGTGCGAGTACGGCAACGGCACGGCGATCTTCACCAACGACGGCGGGGCGGCCCGCCGCTACCAGCACGAGGTCGAGGTCGGCATGGTCGGCGTGAACGTGCCGATCCCGGTGCCGATGGCCTACTACTCGTTCGGCGGCTGGAAGTCGTCGCTGTTCGGTGACACGCATGCGCACGGCCGCGAGGGCGTGCACTTCTTCACCCGGGGCAAGGTCGTGACGAGTCGCTGGCTCGACCCCAGCCACGGCGGCATCAACCTGGGCTTCCCCACCCAGACCTGAGTCCCGCCCGCCCCTGACGCGCCCCTGACGCGCGTTGATCAAGGAGAAGTCGCGCGACGAATCGCCGCGATCCGGGCACGGCTTCTCCTTGGTCAACGGCAGGGGGGTTCACTCCCGGTCGAGGACCCGGTACGTGCCGGCTTCGTCCGTGGCGCCGGCGAGATCGGCGAAGTCCACGTTCCCGATGGACAGGTTGGTCGAGACGTCGGCGTACCAGCGGACCGGCAGCCGGAACGTGCGGCCGGGTTCGTCGTACGTGTCGACGGCGAGCAGGGGATTCTCGTCGTCGGTCATCGTGATGGTGTCGGCGAGGAACAGATAGGTCAGCTTGTCGTCGTCGCGGGCGGCGGCATCGAGGTCGACGATCGCCTGGACCGAGATTCCGGCGTAGGCAGCGTCGCTGACGAAGGTCGCGTGGGGATGCCGGTCGAGAAGGCCGATCTGTTCTTGCAGGGCGTGCCATGCGGTGTCGTCGGCGAAGTCGGTGCGGAGAACCAGCGACGTCAGGTCGGCCGGCTGGGGCAGGCGGATCATGTCCGTGATCCTCGCAAGCGTCGGCATGCCGCCGGTGCCCGCAGAACCGGGCGGCCTCGTCCGGGTGTCGCTCAGGCCGGCCCGTAGGTTCTGGCGAGTACGCCTACCGTGGCGGCCATCGCCTGGCGCAGTTCGGCCGGCGCGACGACCTCGACGTCGATGCCGAGCCGCAGCAACTCACCGCAGGCGTGCCCGGTGCTCTCGGTCGGGATGACAGCCTCGATCCATCCGTCGTCGCCGACGGCGGTCGCGGTGGCATCGACTGCCCGGACCACCTCCGGCGGGACGTTGTCGGGCAGCCGCCGACGCCCCTGCGCGGACAGGCGGATGGTGGCGGTGCCGGTGTAGCGGCGGGCCTGGAAATCGTCGAGGTAGGAGGTCCAGTACGCGGCCAGGTCGAAGTCCCGCGGCCGGTCGAACCGTTCGTCGCTCGGCGTCGCGTCGAGGACCTGGGCGACCCGGTAGGTCGAGACGCGGTCGTTGGTGGCGGCCACGAGATACCAGACACCGGACTTGAGCACCAGGCCGTAGGGGCGAAGGTGGCGGTTCACCTCCTGCGGAGCCCGCCAACGGAGGTAGTGCACGTCCACCGCGCGCCCGGTGAGGATCGCGTCGGCGAACAGGGGCAGGTACGGCGTCTGTTCGGGTTCCCGATACCAGCCGGGCGCGTCGAGGTGGAACACCGCCGCGGTCCGCGTCGCCTCCTCGCGCAGCCCTGCCGGCAGCGCGGCCAGCAACTTGAGCCGGGCTGTCATCGTCTCCGCCGCGAGCCCCAGGTCGGCGGCGGGGCCCGGCAGTCCGGCGAAGAGCAGCGCCCGCGCCTCGCTCTCGCTCATTCCGGTGAGGCGGGTGCGGTAACCGTCGAGCAGTTGATAGCCGCCCCCGGGGCCCGGCTCCGCGTAGACCGGGACCCCGGCGGCCTGCAACCGCGCCAGGTCGCGGTAGGCGGTCCGTACCGACACCCCTAGTTCGTCGGCGAGCGTGCGGGCCGACATGCGGCCACGGGATTGCAGCAACAGCAGCACCGACAGCAGTCGACCGGCAGACACGGACGCATTTTCCCGGGAACCCTGACAGCACCTGGCACACGGCCGCCCTACCGTCGGTGCGTTCCCGGCTCGGACCGAACGAGCCGGGAACCCGTACCCGGAAATGAGAGCCGAACAGGAGCCCGTCGTGTCCCCTACCAACCCTGTCGACCGCATCCAAGTGATCGAGCTTCGCCAGTACAGGCTGCGGTCCGGCCGGCGCGACGAGCTCATCGAGCTGTTCGACCGGGAGTTCGTGGAGACCCAGGAAGAGGCGGGGATGGCCGTGCTCGGCCAGTTCCGGGATCTCGATGATCCGGATCGCTTCGTCTGGCTGCGGGGGTTCCGGGACATGGCGGCGCGTCACCGCGCACTGGCGGCCTTCTGCGAAGGTCCGGTCTGGGCCGAGCACGGTCCCCAGGCCAACGCCACCATGATCGACTCCGACGACGTCCTCCTCCTGCGTCCCCTGTCGGCCGGAAGCGGCTTCGTCACCTCCCCGGCCGGGCGGCCCCGGGCCGGCGCCCCGGCGCCGGAGCGATTCGTGTCCGCGACCCTGTGGTCCTTCCCTCCCGGGCGACACGAGGGCGTCGCGCTGGTCCGGGACGGTCTTCTCCCCGTGTTGCACGAGACGGGACCCGCGCCGCTCGCCGTCCTGGCCACCGAGACGGCCCACAACACGTTCCCCAGACTGCCGGTCCGCACCGGGGAGAACGTCGCCGTGATCTTCACCTCGTATCCCGACGAGAGGGCCTACCGGCAGCACCTCGCCGATGTGCGGGATCACCCCGTCGTACGGGACGACATCCTGCCGGGCATCGAGCGGGCGCAGACAGCAGCGCCCCGGGTACTGCGCCTGGCGCCCACCGGCCGCTCGCTCATCTTCTGACCTGGCCGTCGGGTTGGGGTGGGCGGGCGCGGGCGGTGGTGGCGCGGGCGAGTTCGAGGGCGGCGACGCCGACGAGGAACGATGCCAGTGCCCAGCCGGGCATCCCGAGCAGCTGCTCGCCCGCCCGTGGTGCGGCGTTGATGCCGACCAGGCCCGCGGTGGCCGCCGCGAAGCCGGCCACGGTCAGCGCCGACCGGGTCGTGGCCCGGCCGCCCCGCTGGTCGGGTACGGCGTCCCGCAGCCGGTGGGCGGCGCGGGTCTCGACCCGGCCGAAGACCGCGACCAGGCCGGCGAGCAGCACGATCAGCATGAGCAGCCAGGGCACCCGCCAGAGCCACCAGTCGAGCGTGCCGACCGGCGGGGTGGGCAGCACGCCGAGGGCGTCGAGCAGCCCGGCGAGCAGGAGTACGGCGCTGACGTGCCAGAGGAAGACCGTGAGCACGAACGCGTTGATCGCCACGACAAGCGTCCACCCCGCCGTAGCCCCGCCATCCCGCCCTTCCCCACGATCTTGCGGTTGTCGCCTCCCATTGTGGGCAGAAGGGGGAGACAAGTGCAAGATCGCGGGAAGCCGGGAGCCGAGCCGGCGCAGCAGCAGGATCAGGGCGATCTGGGTGGTGGCCAGGGTGAGCAGGGCGAGGCTCGGCGGTGACATGTTGTGCAGTCGCTCACCCGGAATGTTGATCATGCTGACCGGATACGGCCCGAGCCAGGTCAGCAGGACCGTGGCGGTGAACCCGCCGACCAGCAGCGGCACCAGCACCCGGGGCCGGGTCGGCCAGCCCGGCCGGCCCGCGCACGCGTCCCGCCAGGCGAAGCCGACCTGATGGATGGCGAGCCACCCGAACAGGAAACCGCCGACCGCCAGCCCGCCGTGCCCGGCCAGCCGGGCGAGATCCCCTAGTGCGACGAGGCCGGCGAGTACCAGCGGCACCGCGACGCCGTACCGGCGGTGCAGGGCGTACATGGGCCGGGTCAGCAGCACCACCAGCAGGTACGGCGACAGGAACCACAGCGGGATCGCCGCGAACCAGACCGCGTCGCGGACCAGTTTCGGGTCGGCGCCGGCGATCCGGGCGACGAGCGCGGCGAGGGCGAGCGTCACGAGCAGGACCGTGGTCGGTAGCAGCAGCCGGCGGCCCCGGTCGAGCAGCCAGGTGACGGTGCTGCCGCCGCGGTCGCGGTGCGCGGTCAGCGAGGCGGCGTTGGCATACCCGCCGACGAGGAAGAACACCGGCAGCACCTGGACCAGCCAGGTCAGCGGCCAGGCCCAGCGCAGGTCGGGTAGCGCGGAGTGCCCGGTGAGCCGCCCGTCCGGGGTGTGCGCGATGACGGTGACCAGCCAGTGCCCGAGGACCACCAGCGTGATCGCGAGGGCCCGCAGCGAGTCGACGTAGCGGTCCCGGCTCGCCGGGGTGCGCGCGGCGAGCTGACGCAGGCCGGCCAGCGGTCGGGGCATGCCCCGACGCTATGCGCCGGCCCGGCCACCGCGACCGCGAACGCGGCAAGCCGGCCGGCGCGGGTCCGACGCCGTACGGCTGTCGGGGGGCGCTAGGGTACGCACCGGTTTCGCGCCGGCCGGCCCGGGACCGCCGGGCGGGGAGGCGACGGATGGTGTCGGTGCACGAGGCGACGCTCAGCTCCGGCGACGGCATCGTCCTCGTCGAGGATCTGGACTACGAGGCCGTCTCGGCCGCGATTGGCGGGGCCTTCGCCGACTCGGCCGGGCCACCCGGGCACGCGCGGTGGCGCGAAGCTCTTCGGCAGCAGCGGCGGATCCTGCTCATCCGCTGCGCCCATCAGTAGAGCCGGCCCCTGATCCGGGTCGAGGTGTGGGACATGGTTCCGGCGGTGTTCGAGGCGCGAACGGAGATCTACCGGATCCAGGAGGAGACCTTCCGCCTCACGGCGACCGAGTCCGACGCCGTGTGGCGGCGGCTCATCGGTGTCGAGCGCTATCTCCTGCGGCTCTGGCCGGCCGAGGTCTAGCCGTCGGGCGTGAAGGCCGGCGGTACGGGTATGGACCCGCGTGGCCTCACCGCCGGTGCGTGACGTGCGGGTACGTCCCGAACTGCTCTACGTGGCCAGCGGCTGGAGCACGCTGGTCACCGACGTACGGGGGCGGGTCGGCGGCACCGATCCGCAGGGCTTCTTCGCCGACAACACCCGGGTGCTCAGCCGGGAACGGATCACCGTCGACGGGCGGACGCCGACCGTGTTCAGCACGGCCGACGTCGCCGCGCACGCGCAAATGTCGTACGCGGCGTTGGCCGAGGCGGAGGTGTTGCCGTCGGTCGCGGCGTACCTGGTGGTGGAGAGGTTCGTCGGCGCCGGGCTGCGGACCCGGCTGCGGGTGCTCAGCTACGCCGCGGCCCCGCTGTCGCTGCGGCTCGGGGTGGAGGTCGACGCGGACTTCGCCGACACCGTCGAGGCGGAGTCGGGGCGGCGCCGGCAGGAGGGGCCGGTGACCCGGTCGTGGGACGGCCGCGAGCTGCTGTTGACGTACGGGCGGCCGGGGCTCGACCGGGCGGTGGCGATCGGGGTGCACGGCACCGACGGGTTCGGGTACGCCGACGGCGCGTTCACCGTCGACCTGAACGTGCCGCCGCGTGGTGAGGCGTCGGTGGAGGTGCTGGTCGAGCCGGTCTTCGACGGCGTGCGCCGGTACGCCCCACCCCCGCTGTTCACCGACCCGCCCGCCGAGCCGCGATCTTGCACTTCTCGCCCGGCGAATCCGGCGAATGGAGGAGACAACCGCAAGATCGCGGGGACGGGGGAGCGGGACGCGGGGACGGGGGAGCGGGACACGGCGGCGGAGGCACGGGCGGAGCTGCGGCGGGAACTGTCCGGGCTGCGGTCGACGAATCAGGGCGTCGCCATGGCCTGGGCGACCGCCGTACGGGATCTCGCCGCGCTGCCGCTCGGCGAGCCGGCCGGCCCGACGGCGCCGTTCGCCGGACTGCCGGCGTACCAGCAGATCTTCGGCCGGGACACGCTCGCGACCTCCTGGCAGGCGCTGCTGGCCGGGCCGACGATGCTGCGCGACAGCCTGCGCCTCAACGCCGGCTACCTGGGCCGGCGGTTCGACGACTGGCGGGACGAGGAGCCGGGCAAGCCGCTGCACCAGGCCCGGCGGGGGCCGGTGTCGGTGCTCGGGCTGGACGCCTTCGCGCGCTACCACGGCGACTACGCCACCGGTCCGGACTTCCTGTTCGGCCTCGGCCAGTACCTGGCCTGGACCGGTGACCTCGACACCGTACGCGAGCTGATGCCGGCGGCCCGGCGGATCGTGGCGTGGCTGGACCGGTACGGCGACCTCGACGGTGACGGGTTCCTGGAGTACCGGTGCCGGTCGGCGGCCGGGGTGCGCAACCAGGGCTGGAAGGACTCCGACACCGCGATCGTCGACGAGCGGGGCGAGGTGGTGGGCAACCCGATCGCGACCAGTGAACTCCAGGCGTACTGGTACGCCGCCCTGCGGCACGGGGCGCTGGCGTTCGCCGCGACCGGCGAGCGGGCGTACGCGGTCCGGCTGGTCGGCCGGGCGGCGGCGCTGCGCCGGCGGTTCCAGCGGGCGTTCTGGCTGCCGGAGCACGGGTTCCACGCGATGGCGTTGGGGCCGGACGGCCGGCCGGTGGTGTCGGCCAACTCGAACGACGGGCACCTGCTGGCGGCCGGGATCGTGTCGCGCCGGGTCGCCCGGGTGGTGGCCGACCGGCTGATGAGTCCGGACATGTTCAGCGGCTTCGGGGTCCGGACGCTGTCGGCGGACCATCCGGCCTACAACCCGTTCAGCTACCACCGGGGCAGCGTCTGGCCGGTCGAGGCGGGCACGGTGGCGCTGGGGCTGGCCCGGTACGGCTGCTGGCCGCACCTGCATGCGGTGGCGGAGGGCCTGTTCGCGGCGGCCGGGATGTTCGAGGGGCACCGGCTGCCGGAGGTGCTGAGCGGGCTGTCCCGGTCCGAGACGCCGTACCCGGGGGTCTATCCGGACTCGTGCTCGCCGCAGGCGTGGTCGGCGAGCACGGTGGTGGCGATCGTGCAGGCGCTGCTCGTGGCCCGGCCGGTCGGTCCGCTGCGGACCCTGCTGGTCGATCCGCACCTGCCGGCGTGGCTGCCCGATCTGGAGATCGAGGGGGTACGGGTCGGTGGGGCGATGTTCGACCTGCGGGTCCGTCGGCGCCGCGACGGTACGGCCTCGGTGCGTACCCGGGGTGACCGGATCCTGGTGCTGCGCCGGCCGCCGCGGGACGCCCGGCGCTGACCGCCGCGCGTTCGTGCCGGTCAGGGCGTCGGGACCTGTTTGACAAGATCAAAGGTTAGGCTAACCTGAGTGACATGGTGGATGTGCTTCAGCCGGGAAGCGCCCGGCCGCGGCAACGCGACGGGCTGCGGGCGGCGAACCTCTCGCTGGGCTACCAGGGACACCCCGTCCTGCGCGACGCGGGGGTCGACCTCACCGAGGGCGCCGTCACCGTGCTGCTCGGGCCGAACGGCAGCGGCAAGTCCACGCTGCTGCGCGCGCTGGCCCGGCTGCACCGGGTGACCGAGGGCAGCATCACCCTCGCGGACGGATCCTCGGCGGCCGATCTCACCGCCCGGCAGTTCGCCCAGCGGGTGACCCTGCTCACCCAGAGCCGCCCGGTCCCCAGTGGAGTCACCGTCCGCGACGTCGTCGGCTACGGCCGCCACCCGTACCGGGGCGGCTGGCGCTCCACCGACCCCGACGGGCCGCGCGTCATCGCCTGGGCCATGGAGGTCACCGGCGTGGACACCATGGCCGGCCGGGGCGTCGACGAACTGTCCGGCGGTGAACTGCAACGGGTCTGGCTCGCCACCTGCCTCGCCCAGGACACCCGGATCATCCTGCTCGACGAACCGACCACCTTCCTCGACCTGCGCTACCAGGTGGAGATCCTCGACCTGGTCCGCGACCTCGCCGACACCCACGGCGTCGCCGTCGGCCTCGTCCTGCACGACCTCAACCAGGCCGCCGCGATCGCCGACCGGATCGTGCTGCTGCACGGCGGCCGGGTCCGGGCCGCCGGACCACCGGCCGACGTCCTCACCGAGGAGATCCTCACCGGGACCTACGGCATCCCGATCGAGGTGACCACCGACCCCGTCACCGGCCACCTCAACACCCGGCCGGTCGGCCGGCACACCCACCGGAGCACCGCCGCGGCCTGACCCGCCCCGACCACCAACCAGCCGCCCGCCGGGACCCGGCGGGCCGGTCCATCCTGCCTGTCGTCAAAGAGAGAATCATGAACCGACGCACCCTCCTCGTCACCGCCCTGTCCGGCGTACTCCTGCTCGGCGCCTGCGGCACCACCGAGCCGACCCCGACCGGGAACGATGCCGGCGCCGCCCCCAGCACCGGGCCCGTCACCTTCACCGACAGCCGGGACAAGGAGATCACCCTCGACGCCCCGGCCACCAAGGTCGTGGCCCTCGAATGGGCGGAGGTCGAGCAACTGGTCACCCTCGGCGTCATGCCGGTCGGGGTCGCCGACGTCAAGGGCTACGGCACCTGGGTGACCGCGGCCAAGCTCGACGCGTCCGTGACGGACGTCGGCACCCGCGCCGAACCGAGCGTGGACTCCATCGTCGCCCTGCAACCCGACCTCGTCCTCGCCCGCTCCAACCGCGGCGCCGAACTCGTCGCCCAGCTCGAGAAGTACGTGCCGGTGCTGGTCACCGCCGGCAGCGACACCGACGACAACCTGGGCCGGATGCGCGACGAGTTCCAGACCATCGCGACCGCGGTCGGCCGCACCGAGCAGGCGACGAAGGTGCTCGCCGACTTCGACGCCGCGATCGCCGACGGAAAGCAGAAGATCGCCGCCGCCGGCGCCGCCGGCCAGCAGTTCGCCATCGCCGACGGCTACCAGCAGGGCGGCAGCGTCTCGATCCGGATGTTCGGACAGGGCGCCTTCGTCTCCCAGATCGGCATCGCGCTCGGCCTGAAGAACGCGTGGCCAGGCGCCGGCGACCCGATGTGGGCCCTGGACCAGACCGACGTCGAAGGGCTGACCGCCATCAAGGACGCGGACGTACGCTTCTTCTACAACGCCTCCGACGGCGACGACGTCTTCGCCGGCGGCCTGTCCGGCAACCCGATCTGGCAGTCCCTCGGTTTCGTGCAGCAGAAGAAGCTGCACCGGATGCCGGACGGCATCTGGACCTTCGGCGGCCCGCTGTCCGGGATCCAGTACGCCGAGCAGCTCGTCGCGGCCTACACATCTTGAGCCAGGTCAGCACCCTGCCGCGGGTGACGCCACCGGCGTCACCCGCGCCGGCCGTCGGCCGCCTCACGGTCGCGTTCACGGTGGCGGTGGTCCTGACCGTGGCGGTCGCCCTCGTCCACCTCACCCAGGGCACGTCCTCGGTCGACGCCGTCGACCTGCTGCGGTTGGCCGTGGGTGGCGGCGACCCCGGCGCGGCCGAGGTGCTGGTCGGCTCCCGACTGCCCCGGCTCCTCGCCGGACTGACCGTCGGTGTCGCCCTCGGCTTCGCCGGCGCCGTCCTCCAGTCGCTGGCCCGCAACCCGCTGGCCTCGCCCGACACCCTCGCCGTCAACGCCGGTGCCCACCTCGCCGTGGTCGCCGTGGCCGCCGTCGGCATCAACCTGCCCGCCCTGCCGGCCGGGCTGGCCGCCTTCGCCGGCGGTCTGGCCGCCGCCGGCCTGGTGCTGGTCCTGTCGGCCGGCGGCGCCTCCGGACCGACCCGGCTCATCCTGGCCGGATCGGCGACCGCGCTGGCACTCAGCGCCCTGACCACACTGCTGATGCTCCTCTTCGAGGAGTCGACCATGGGACTCTTCGCCTGGGGCAACGGCTCGCTGGTGCAGGGCGACCTGAGCGCCGTGGCGCAACTCGCCCCGGTCGTGGCCCTGGGCGTCGCCGGCTGCCTGCTGATCGGCGGGCGGCTGGACATCCTCGCCCTCGGCGACGACACCGCCAGCGTGCTCGGCCTCGACGTCCGCCGTACCCGGCTGGTGGTGACCCTGCTCGCCGTCGGGCTCGCCGCGGCGGCGGTGACCCTGGCCGGCCCGGTCGGCTTCGTCGGACTCTGCGCACCGGTGGTCAGCCGCCTGCTCTCCCGCTGGGTGCCCGGGCTCCAGCGGCACCGGGTCCTGCTGCCCCTGTCCGGCATCGCCGGGGCCTTCCTCGTCCTGGCCTCCGACGTCGTCCTGCGCGCGACCCTCGGCGGTCAGGCCGGCGTCGACATCCCCACCGGCGTGGCCACCACCATTTTCGGCGCCGTGATCCTGGTCTGGCTGGCCCGCCGGCACCGCGACTCCGGGCCGACCCGGCAACCGCCCGCCGCCCGGCCGAACGCCGCCCGGTCCCGGACCCGGCTCGGCGTCGTCCTGGGCATCTGCGCCGGCGCGGCCGTCGGCGCCCTCGTCCTCGGCATGCTCGCCGGGGACACCTGGCTGCTCACCGGCGACGTCGTCAACTGGCTACGCGGAAACAGCGGCCTCGCGTACACGTTCGTCCTCGACCAGCGGTATCCACGCGTCGGCGCGGCACTGCTCGCCGGCGCCGCCCTCGCCATCGCCGGCACCACCGTCCAGGCGGTCTGCCGCAACCCGCTGGCCGAGCCGGGAATCCTCGGCATCACCGCCGGTGCCGGGGTCGGCGCGGTCTCCCTGCTCACCTTCGTCCCGATGGCCGGCGTCTGGGCGATGTCGACGGTGGCCGGCGGCGCCGCCCTGCTGACCTTCGCCCTGGTCTACGGCCTGGCCTGGCGGGGCGGACTCAGCTCCGACCGGCTCGTCCTGATCGGTGTCGGCGTGTCCGCCGCCGGCCTGGCGATGATCACCTTCATCGTCGTGCGCTCCGACCCGTGGAACACCGCCAAGGCGCTGACCTGGCTCTCCGGGTCGACGTACGGCCGTACCGCCCCGCAACTCCTGCCGGTCGCGATCGCCCTGCTGGTGCTCACCCCGGTCGTCGTCCTCGCCCGCCGGCACCTGGACCTGCTCTCCCTCGACGACGACACGCCACGGGTGCTCGGCGTACGGCTCGAACGCACCCGGCTGGTCGCGCTGGCCGGAGCGGCGCTGCTCACCTCCACCGCCGTCTCCGCGGTCGGCGTGATCGGGTTCGTCGGCCTCGTCGCCCCGCACCTCGCGCGGGCCCTCGTCGGCGGCCGGCACGCCCGGGTGCTGCCCGTCGCCGCCCTGCTCGGGGCGGTCCTGGTCAGCCTCGCCGACACCCTCGGCCGGACCGTCATCGCCCCTGCGCAGATCCCGGCCGGCCTGGTCACCGCCCTGATCGGCACGCCGTACTTCGTCTGGCTGCTCTGGCGCTCCCGGACCGACCGGGCGGCGACCGGATGACCCGCCCCGGCAACCGGCCATCCCGCACCCACGACCAAGGCAGGCCCCGATGACCGACCTCCGCCCCGCCCCGGAATCCGTCGCACCGTGGCGGCACTTCCACACCGAGACCGCCCGGTTGCGGCGCCTCAGCCCGTCGTTCCTGCGGGCCACGTTCACCGGCACCGACCTCGACCGGTTCGCCGACCTCGGCTACGACCTGCGGATCAAGCTCGTCTTCCCGCTCGCCGAACACGGCTTCCGGACGCTGCCCGAGGGACCGGACTGGTACCGGCGCTGGCGGTCGCTCCCCGCCGACCAGCGCAACCCGTTCCGCACGTACACGGTCCGGGCCGTACGGTGCGCGGACCGCGAGATCGACGTCGACCTGGTCCTGCACGACGGAGGTCCGCACGGCCCCGCCGCCCGCTGGGCCGCCACGGCCCGCCCCGGCGACCGGATCGTCGTCATGGGACCGGACAACGCCTACCACGGGGACCACGGCGGCCGGGAGTTCGTGCCGGCCCAGGCGGACCGCCCGATGCTGCTCGCCGGTGACGAGACCGCGGTGCCGGCGATCTGCGCCATCGCCGAGCGGCTGCCGGCCGACAGCCGGGGGGAGATCCTCATGGAGGTGCCGCTGCCGGAGGACGTCCTCGACTGTCCGGCACCCGCCGGGGTGACCGTCACCTGGCTGCCCCGGTCCGGCGCACCGCACGGCAGCCGGCTGGAACCGGCGGTCCGGGCGGCGGCCGAACGACTGTTCCCGGCCAGCCGCCCGGCCGCCGTCGAGGCCGGGGACGGCGACCCGGAGGAGATCCTCTGGGACGTCCCGGCCGGCCCGAGCTACGTGTGGCTGGCCGGTGAGGCCGGCGTCATCCGGCAGCTACGCCGGCACCTGGTGTCGACCCGGGGGATGGACCGTGGCTCCGTCGCCTTCATGGGCTACTGGCGGCAGGGGCACGCCGACCCGAGCTGACCGGGCGCTACCCGGGCGGGATCGGGGAACCCACCCGGTGCAGCGTCCCGTCCGGGTCGACGAAAGCGAACTCCCGCAGCCCGTACGGGGTGTCGGCCGGCTCACCCAACCGGCCCTCGACACCTGACCCGGCCCAGGCGGCGTGCACGGCGTCGGCGTCGGAGACGTAGAGGTAGACCGTCGCCGCCGTCCGGGCGGGGTCGTGCTCGGCCCACTCGGTGAGGTGCAGGGATATCCGGTCGCGGTCGACGAATCCGTACCGGTCGGCACCCGCGTACGGCCGCACGGTGAAGCCGAGCCGCCGGTAGCGGTCGAGCGCGGCGTCCAGGTCACGCACGGGCACGACGGGAGCGATCCGGTCGAACGTGATCTCCTCGGGCATGCGGTCCTCCACGTCGTCGACCCCGGCCGGCGTTGTTGGCCGGACGTCGGCACCGTACGACACCGGTCCGACATGCGACGGCAGGGCTCGGGAGCGGGCCCGGGGCGCCGGGGCGGGGGAGCGGCCTGGTCCACCCCGGCGCCGGGCTCGTCAGTCGACGACCGGTGGCGCGGTCCGGGCCGCTTCGGCCAGGGCCGCCGCCTCGCTGGCGTACGGGTTGTAGGTGTACGTGCGGGACAGGCCGCCGGGAACGGCGAAATACTCGGTGGACAGTTTCGCCGGATCGGTGGCGATCTCGCCGCGGGCCGGGAGGTCGTCGCCGTCGTCCCAGCCCCAAGGGGCGTTCGCCGAGTTGACCGAGCAGGCCCAGGTGCCGGTGCCGCAGCCGCCGGACGCGTCGCCGGCGAAGGTGCCGAGGTGTGCGAACAGGTCCGGGTTGGCGCGCTGCGCCCACAGGCCACCGGGGGCGAAGATGTCGACGAGCCGGTAGCGGACGTCGCGGTCGTCGGCGTGGCTCGGAGTCTCGGCCACCGTCGACGGGTAGTAGACGATGCCGTCGCCGACGATGTCGTACTGCGGGTGGGCCTTGAGACCGTGCCCCTTCGCCTCCTGGGCGGTCACCGGGTGCTGGTGCGGGTCGTGCGGCGAGGACTGGAACCGCACCGTGCCGTCCACGGTCTCCCGGCCACCGGTCCAGGTGCTGCCGGCCGGCGTGTACGAGAAGAAGTCGCCGTGCGCCACGGTCACCGCCGCCCGCAGGGTGCCGTACGTGGAGCCGTCGCGTTCCACGACGAACAGCACGCCCTCACCGTCGTTCTCGTGCTCGGTCTCGAAGAACGGATGGTCGGTCCAGTCGCGGGGATGGAAGAAGAAGTAGGTGAGGTACCAGTGGCTGGCCGTCTCCAGCACCGAGTAGTAGACGTGGGCGGCGAACGACACGTCCGGGGCGGCGGCCCGGTCCCAGTTGTTGCGCCCGGCGAGGTCGCCGTCGAAGTCGACGCGGGTGATGTAGTCGGACCGGCCGGCCAGTGCGTGGCTGCCGGTCACGTCGACGTCCTGGTAGTGGATCGGTGCCCAGCGCAGCGCCAGGTCGGCCCGGCTGACCGCGGCCCGGGCCGGCGCGGCCACGGTGAGCGTGACCGCGGCCAGCGCCAGCACCAGGGCGGCTGCCGTCCACGATCGCCGGATGGTCCGGCCACTGTCGATCATGTACGCCCCAATCACCAAACTGATAGATGGCAATCAATTTAGGTGATCGGTGGTGGCCGTCGGGTGACCACGGGGCGAAGGGTTGTCGGCCGGGCCGCTCTCACCGTGCCCGGTAAATCAGCTCGTGCGGCGTCAGGCTGCCGTAGCGGGTCCGCACCGCCACGGTCGCCCGGTGCTCACCCGGATCGGTGGCCAGCACCCACGCCCCGCCGACCGGCAGCGTCTCGGTGCCGGTGTCCGTCTCGATCCGGAACCCGTCGGCGAACGGGTGGTTCGTGACGGGACGTATCGCGGCCCACCCGTCGACCAGGTCGAGGCCGATCCCGACACCGGACAGGTCGGGGTAGAGGACGGCCGGGTCGTGCTCCAGCCGTGGCGTGCACACCAGGCCACGTTCCTGGTGTACGGGCACGAACGCGCCGGCCGCCCAGGTGCCGCCGGTCGTCGCCACCGCCGCGAAATGCGACCGCCAGACGTCGGTCTCCTCAGCGGAGAGACCGACGCCGCGGCGGACCGCCCGTACCGGCCGGCCCGCCCGGACCGCCGCCTGAAGCTGTGCCGCGCCCAGCGGCGTGCCGTCGGAGTCGACCCAGTGGCACCGGTTCTGTCCGTCGAGGACGATCCACCGGTCGAGGCCGTCGATCCACGCCTCGGTCGCCATGTGCCCCCGGGACAGGCCGACGTGATGGTCCGGCTGCCGCAGGTCGAGGCGGCGGGCCGGAATCCCGACCGCGTTGAGCGCCTGGGTCAGCACGAGCGCGTACTCGACGCAGGCGAACCGTTCGCCGGCGTCCACCCGCTCCAGGCAGGTCACCGCGTCGTCGACATCCAGGTGACCGTTCGCGTGCGCCCACCGCCGGCCGACCCACTCGGCCAGGCCGGTGGCCGTCTCCCACGCGCCGGTCGCCGGGGCGGGAATCCGCGCCCGCAGGTTGGGCTCGCGCTCCGGCGGCAACCGGAACAGTGCCGGCGGCGGGGACGTCGGCAGGACGGGCCAGGTGAGCAGTTCCAGCGACGGTGGCGGCGCGGGGGCGGCGAGCCTCCAGCGGCCGGGGCCAGTCGGGGTCGCCGCCGAACGCGGCTTCGAGCTCGCCGAAAAGCACCTCCGGTTGCCGGAAGCCGCCGTCGATCACCTCGTCGAGCAGGGCGTACGCGCCCGGGTCGCCGATCCGGTGTGCGGCGACGGCGCACCACGGCCCCCACATGTGGGTCCAGAAAACGACATCGCGCCGCAGTTCGCCGCGGTAGGCATGGATGCCCGCCCAGTCGCGGGTCCGGGTGAGATCGTCGCCCCGGGTACGCAGCTCGTTGAGCCAGTCGGCGGTGGTGGTTTCCGTCTTGTACGGTCCGGCGGCCATTCGTCCTCCTCGACGGGCGCAGCGTCCGACAGCGTGCCTGACACCGTAACGAGCCGGTCCAACGGTGGGTCCCGCGTTTGCGCTCTCGCCAGACCCGCCGAGCTGCGGGTGCGACCGGGACGGTCCGCTGCTCGGGACGCATCGGGGCCGGCCGTCCTTAACGGGAGGACGCCAGGGCGGGATGGTCGAGGATCGTAACGGTTCGGGGTTGGGGGCTTGCCGTCCACCGATCGATGTCGTAAGAATTCTTCAGGAACGCCGGATTACGTGAAGACAAGCACCAGGGGTGGAAAGTGCCGGTCGAAGGTCTGCAACGCCCTCCGTGATCCGAGGAGAGACCTTGACATCCTCCCTGCCCTAAAGGACGGGGATTCCCTTGGTCGCCCTCGGGTTTTCCTGTCTCGCCGACGACCGCCCCGTCCGAGAGGACTCTCGTTGAGGTCTTACACCGCCTCCACAGGCAATCACGGAGAGCCCCTCCGCGAGAACGTTGCGGGCCGCGTTGACGTCGCGGTCCTGGGCTGTGCCGCATCGGCAAATCCACGACCGGACGTTCAGCGGCATCCGCTCAGCGAGCGCACCGCACGTCGAGCACAGCCTGGAGGACGGAAACCAGCGGTCCACGACGACCAGGTTCCGGCCGTGCCAGTCGGCTTTGTATTCGAGCAGGGTGCGGAACTGCCGCCACGCCGCGTCGCTGATGGCGCGGGCCAGATGGTGATTTGCGAGCATGTTGCGTACGGTCAGGTCCTCGATCACGATCGTTTGGTTTTCGCGAACGAGTCGAGTGGTCAGTTTGTGCAGGTAGTCTCGGCGCCGATCGGCGATGCGGGCGTGGATGCGGGCGACCTTGGTACGGGCCTTCGCCCGGTTCGCGGAGTCTTTCTCCTTCCTGGCGAGGTTCCGCTGGGCACGGGTGAGCGCGGCCCGGTCCCGGCGTTCGTGCCGGGGGTTGACGATCTTCTCCCCTGTGGACAGGGTGAGCAGGCTGTCGAGGCCGGCGTCGATCCCGACCGCGCCCGAGGCCGGGGCGGTCTCGATCACGTCGTCGCACAGCAGCGACACGAACCAGCGGCCGGCCGCGTCCTGGCTGACCGTGACCGTGGACGGCGACGCACCTTCGGGCAGCGGACGCGACCACACGATATCGAGGGAGTCGGTCATCTTCGCCAGAGTGAGCCGGCCGTCGCGCCAGCGGAACGCGCTGGTGGTGTACTCCGCCGACCGCCGCGAGCGTTTCCTGCTCTTGAACGTCGGGTATCTGGCGCGCCTGGCCCAGAAGTTGGTGAACGCGGCCTGCAGGTGTCGCAGCGCCTGCTGCAACGGTACGGACGAGACCTCGTTGAGGAACGCCAGTTCCCCACTCTTCTTCCATCCGGTGAGCAGGGCCGAGGTGGTGTTGTAGTTGATCCGTTCCCGGCGCAGCGTCCATGCCTCGGTGCGGGCCCCCAACGCCATGTTGTAGACCAGCCGGACACACCCGAACGTGCGGGCAAGTTCGCCGGCCTGCTCGGGGGTCGGGTAGAAGCGGTACTTGAACGCCCGCTTCACTCCCCTTCTGGTCACGGCTCGCAAGTTAGCAGACCAGACATTGGACCTCGCGGTGGCGTGTGGGCGGACGCCCGCTCGCCCCGACGGCGAACCCGTTTTTCCTGCCCTGCCCCACAGGGGTTTCGTTTCCTCCCCGGCCTGAAGGCCGGAGTAGCCACGGAAGGATTCCGATGAAAAGGCGTGACATTCTGGGTCGCGTCGCCGCCGCCGGCGTACTCGCCACCCCCGCCGCCGCCCTGCTCGGCGGCTGCGCACTCGGCGGCGGCGGTGACGACGGTGACGGCGGCGACGCCAACCGGGCCGAGAAGACGGCCGACAACCCGCTCGGCGTCAAGACGGACGCCCCGCTCGAGGTCGTCATCTTCAACGGCGGCTTCGGCGAGGAGTACGCCAAGGCCCACCAGGCGATGTACAACGAGAAGCACCCCCAGGCGAAGATCACCCACTCCGCCACCCCGGAGATCAGCAAGACCCTGCAACCCCGCTTCGTCGACGGCACCCCGCCCGACGTGGTGAACAACTCCGGCGCCGGCCAGATCGACTTCAACGGTCTGGTCTCGCAGGACGCGCTCGCCGACCTCGGCGAGGTGCTCGACGCGCCCAGCCTCGACATCCCGGGCAAGACCGTCCGCGACACCCTGCTGCCCGGCGCCGTCGAGGTCGGCTCCTACGACGGCCGGTTCCTGGTCATGAACTACACCTACACCGTGTACGGCATCTGGCACTCCGCCAAGCTGTTCGCCGACCGGGGCTGGACCGACGCGAAGACCTGGGACGACCACATCGCGCTCTGCCGGCAGATCAAGGCCGCCGGCATCGCCCCGTGGACGTACGCCGGCAAGCACCCCCGCTACATGAGCTGGCCGGTGATCTCCACGGCCATCAAGTTCGGCGGACCCGAGGTCGCCACCGCGATCGACAACCTCGAACCCAACGCGTGGAAGTCCGACGCGATGAGGACCGCCGCCGACGCCTGGCACCAGATCGTCAAGGACGGCTACATCCTCGCCGGCTCACCCGGCCTGGACCACGTGCAGTCGCAGACCGCCTGGTGCCAGGGGCAGGCCGCCTTCATCTCCTGCGGCTCCTGGCTGGAGAGCGAGCAGAAGAAGGTCACCCCGGAGGGCTTCGACATGGCCGTCGCCCCGACGCCGAGCCTCGGCGCCGGGGACAAGTTGCCGTACGAGGCGATCCGCGGCACCGCCGGCGAGCCGTTCGTGGTGCCGGCCAAGGGCAAGAACGTCGCCGGCGGCCTGGAGTACCTGCGGGTCATGCTGTCGATGAAGGGTGCCCAGGACTTCACCCGCAAGGTCTCCAGCCTGACCGTGGTGGCCGGCAGCACCGAGGGCGTCGAACTGCCGCCCGGGCTGACCAGCGTCGTCAAGGCGCTCGACGCGTCCGCGACCAACGGCTTCAACTGGGTCTACCCCTCGTACTACCGCAAGCTGGAGCGCAATCTCGTCGACGCCGCCTGCGGCGAGTTCTTCAGTGGACGGATCGGACCGGCCGAGTTCCTCGACCAGTGCCAGAAGGGCGCGGACGAGATCGCCGCCGACAGTTCGATCACCAAGTACAAGCGGGCCTAGCAGCCACGCCGACGCGGGACCGTCCGCCGGTCCCGCGTCGGCCTCCGTGGGCAGGAAGAATCTCCGTGAGACATGGCAAGTATCCGCTGATCGTCACCTTCCTGGTGCCGCCGCTGCTGCTCTACGGCATCTTCGTGCTGTCGCCGTACCTGCAGGCGTTCCAGATCTCGACCACCAACTGGCTCGGCTACTCCGCGGAGGCCGACTTCGTCGGGCTGGAGAACTTCGCCACGCTGCTGCGCGACGGCTACGTCTGGAACGCGATCAAGAACAACGCGGTCCTGCTCCTGGTGCTGCCGCTGGTGACGATCGGGCTGGGCCTGTTCTTCGCCACCATGCTCAACATGGGTGGCCGGCGCGGCCGGGCCGGTGTGGTCGGGGTGACCGGTACCGCCGCCTACCGGCTGGTCTACTTCTTCCCGCAGGTGTTGTCCGTGGTGATCATCGCGATCATCTGGCGGGAGGTCTACCACCCCAACAACGGCCTGCTGAACGCCACCCTCGGGACGTTCGGCATAACCGGGCCGACCTGGCTCGGCGACCCGCGCTTCGCGTTCTGGTGCGTGCTCGCCGTGCTGATCTGGAGCAACGTCGGCTTCTACGTGGTGCTGTTCGGCGCCGCCATGCAGGCCATCCCGCGCGACATCTACGAGGCGGTCATGCTCGACGGGGCGTCGCGGTTCGTGACCCTGTTCAAGGTCACCATTCCGTTGCTGTGGGACACCGTCCAGGTCGCCTGGATCTATCTGGCCATCGCCGCCCTCGACGGGTTCATCCTGGTGCAGTTGATGACCAACGGCGGACCGAATTTCTCGTCCGACGTGATCGGCCTGCGGATGTACGACACCGCCTTCGGTAGTGAGACCAAGTTCGGGTATGCCTCCGCGATCGGTGTCGTCATGTTCTTCCTGACCCTCTCGGTGGCGGTGCTGGCCCTGCGCGCCGCCCGGCGTGATCGGATCGAATACTCATGAGCGAGCGTTGCGAGGCGACCCCGTGACCGTTCTTGATCGGTCTACCTCCGATGTGGCGAAGGTCCGCGAGAGCGATCCGGCCCCGCGCCGCGAGACCGGCGTCGCCAACGCCTTCTCGCACGGCTTCCTGCTGCTGTGGGGACTGCTGACCGCGTTCCCGCTGCTGTGGGTGCTGGTCAGCTCGTTCAAGAGCGACGCGGAGATCCTCGGCGACCCGTGGGGGCTGCCGTCCGCGCTGCGCCTGGAGAACTGGGCCCGGGCCTGGACCGAGGCGAACATCGGCCAGTACTTCCTCAACAGCGCGATCGTCGTCGCCGGCTCGCTGACCCTGACGATGTTCTTCGGCGCCACCGCCGCGTACGTCTTCGCCCGCTACGAGTTCCGCGGCCGGCAGCTCGCCTACTACCTGTTCGTCGGCGGGATGATGTTCCCGGTGTTCCTGGCCCTGGTGCCGTTGTTCTTCGTCGTCCGCAACGCCGGGCTGTTCGGCACCTGGACCGGCCTGGTCCTGGTGTACGCCGCGTACTCGCTGCCGTTCACCGTGTTCTTCCTGACCGCGTTCTTCCGTACGCTGCCGACCTCGGTCGCCGAGGCCGCGCTGATCGACGGCTGCGGCCACTTCCGGCTGTTCTTCCGGGTGATGCTGCCGATGGCGCGGCCGGGGCTGATCAGCATCGCGATCTTCAACTTCCTCAGTCACTGGAACCAGTTCATCCTGCCCCAGGTGCTGATGCAGGGCGACGAGTCGAAGTGGGTGCTGGCGCAGGGGCTGGCGGCGCTCGCGATCAACCAGGGTTACGAGGGCGACTACAGCGGCCTGTTCGCCGGCCTCACCCTCGCGATGCTCCCGGTCCTGGTCGTCTACATCGCCTTCCAGCGCCAGATCCAGAGCGGACTGACGGCCGGCCAGCTGAAGTGATCCGCGTCGTCGTGATCGTCTGCTGATCAGGCGGTCGACACGCCGTGTGGGCAACGGCGGAACAGCAGACGATCACGGCAGAACGCCAGCTCCGAGCAGGCGGTGGTGCAGGGCGGCCGGGTCGGTGACGTCGGGCAGGGTCCGGGCGGCCAGCCACGCCGCGCCGGCCGCGCCGTCCCCGGCGGTCACCAGGGGAGCGGCCGGCCACCGTTCGCGCAGCGCGTCGCCGAGCGCGGCCGAGAGCGGCGTGTCCCCGGTCAGCAGCCCGCCGCCGAGCACGATGGGGCCGCGGTCGCCGTCGCCGCGGATCCGGCCGACGCTGCCGGCCAGCAGGCGGGCGGCCGTGGCGATGACGTCGGCGGCGACGGGGTCGTCGGCGCGCGCGGCGCGGACGACGAGCGGGGCGAGGGCGGCCAGGGCGATCGGTGGGCGGGCGGTGACGGCCTGGACGAGGGCGTCGACGGTGCGCCGGGCCGGTCCGGCGCGGGGACCGCCGCCGGTGGCCGGGTCGCCGAGCAGTTCGGTCATCACCAGGTCGGGTAGGCCAGACCGTGGCTGACCGGTTTCGATCGCCGCGAGGGTGCGCCGTACGGCTTCCCGGCCGAGCCAGAATCCGGAGCCGGCGTCGCCGAGCAGCCAGCCGTGGCCGTCGGCGACCCGGTGCAGGGTGAGGTCGCGGATCTCGCCGGCGATGGCCCCGGTGCCGGCGATGACGATGCTGCCGTCGGGGTGCGGGGTGCCGGAGGCGTACGCGGCGAGGGCGTCGCCGGTGACGTCGTACCCGCAGCGCAGGCCGACCTGGTCCCAGACCCGGTCGAAGGCGGCGCGGGCGACCGGGTCGGCGAGTAGCCGGCCGGCGCCGGCGAGCCCCATGGCGGCGGCGCTGACCCGGCCGGGGTCGACCGGGGCGAGGGCGGCGGTGAGGGCGAGCCGCAGTTCGCCGGCGGCGGCGTCGGCGCCGTGCGTGGTGGGGTTGCCGCCGCCGGCGCGGCCCCGGCCGAGGACGGTGCCGGTGGTGGTCGCGACCAGCGCGCGGGTGGAGGTGCCGCCGATGTCGAGCCCCACCACGAGGGATTCGCTCATGAACCCTGGCCGCCTCTGCCGATGAAGTCGATGGAGCCGTCGGATCTGCGGCGTCCATGCTGCGCGGCGCGGCGGTCGCGGGCAACCCCGGGGTCCGGCAATCAGTGCCGGGCCGAGGTAACAGTTTGAAAACTTCACCCATGGCCTTGACAGGGAGGGGCCTTTAGTAAGAACTTTTACCACTAACAGTTAACACTCCTTTCCGAAAGGCGAAGGCATGGCTGAACGCGAGGTGGACGTCGCCGCGGTGACCGCCGTGGTCGACTCCTCCGCGGGCAGCCGCCGGCCCGCCGCACCCCCGTCGCTGTCGGTCGCCGACGACGGTGCCCTGCTGCGCGTACGGGCCCGGTTGCCCGAGTTCACCGGCGCCCTGCTGCGGGTCGCCGACCAGGTGCTCAGCGACCCCGACGCCGCCGCCCGGGCGACCATCGTCGAACTGGCCGAACGCAGCGGCACCTCGCCCGCCACGGTCACCCGCTTCTGCCGCGCGCTGGGCTACGAGGGGTACGCCGAACTGCGGCTCGGCATCGCCGCCGAGACCGGCCGGGCCCGCTCCGCCGGCTGGAGCATCGACATCGGCCGGGAGATCCAGCCCGGCGACCCGCTCGACCGGGTGCTCGACCAGATCATGGCGGCCGACACCCGGGCCATGCACGACACCGCCGCGCTGCTCGACCTGGCCGAGGTCGAGCGCGCCGCCGACGCCATCGCCGGCGCGCAGCGGGTCAACATCTTCGGCGCCAGCGGTAGCGCGCTGGTCGGCGAGGAACTGCAGTTCAGCCTGCACCGCATCGGTGTGGCGGCCTGGGCCTGGACCGACGTGCACAACGGACTGGCCAGCGCCGCCCTCCAGCGGGCCGGTGACGTCGCCGTCGGGATCTCCCACAGTGGACAGACCCGGGAGACGATCGAGATGCTCGCCGAGGCCGGCAGCCACGGCGCCACCACGGTCGCGCTGACCAGCTTCCCGCGCTCGCCGCTGGCCGAGCTGGCCGACATCGTGCTGGTGACCGCCACCCAGGCGACCACCTTCCGGCCCGACGCGCTCTCCGCCCGGCACCCGCAACTGGTGGTGCTCGACCTGCTCTACATCGCGGTGGCGCAGCGTACCCACGACGTGGCGCACGCGGCGTTCCAGCGCACCGCCCAGGCCGTCGACGGTCACAAGGCCGCCAAGGACGGGGGTGCGGCGTGACCGGGCTTGACGAGCGCAGCGAGAGGGGCCACGTGGTCAGCATGCAGGGGTACGCGGACGCCGTACGGCCGGTTCTCGACCGGCTGCTCGACTCCGAGGCCGCCGGCATCGCCCGGGCCGCCGACCTGATCGCCGGGAGCCTGCGCGAAGGCGGTGTGCTCCAGGCGTTCGGCGCCGGCCACTCCGAGGCGTTCGCCGCCGAACTCGTCGCCCGGGCCGGCGGGCTGGTGCCCACCAACCAGCTGTCGCTACGCGACCTGGTGTTGCACGGCGACGCCTCCCGGGACGTGCTCGGCGACCCCAAGCTCGAACGCGACCCCGCAATCGCCCACCAGATCTACGCGCTCGCGGCGCCACAGCCGCGTGACGTGTTCGTGGTGGCGTCCCAGTCCGGCATCAACGGCTCGGTCGTCGAGCTGGCGACGCTGGTCAAGGCCCGCGGCCACCACCTGGTCGCGGTCACCTCCGTCGAGCACACCGCGCGGGTCGCACCACGGCACCCGTCCGGCCAGCGGCTCGCCGACATCGCCGACGTCGTGCTGGACAACGGCGCGCCGTACGGCGACGCACTGCTGCCGCTGACCAGCGGCGGCGCGGTCTGTGCGGTCTCCTCGGTCACCGCGGCGCTGCTCGCGCAGCTGCTGACCGCAGAGGTCGTACGACGGTTCCAAGTAGCCGGTGAGGTACCCCCGATCTACCTCTCCGCGAACGTCCCCGGCGGGGACGAACACAACACCGCGCTCGAGTCGCGGTACGCCGGACGTATCCGGCGCACCGCCTGACCCGTGCCATCCGATAACTCGAATTCGACGCGACGTAACCGATCCGAGGAGCGAGACATGTCCGCAACCCCCGACAACACGTCGGACCTCACCCGGCGCACGGTTCTGCGCCGGGCCGCCACGGTCGGCCTGCTCGCCACGCCGGCCGCCGGCCTGCTCAGCGCCTGTGTCGGCAGCGGTGGCGACGAGCCCCAGGAGCAGGCGGAGGGCGAGAAGACCGCCGAGAACCCGCTCGGTGTCGACCCGAAGGCGCCGCTGGAGATCGTGATCTTCAACGGTGGCTACGGCGAGAAGTACGCCACCGACGTGCACCAGCCGCTGTACAAGACGAAGTTCCCCGAGGCCGAGATCAAGCACTCGGCGACGCAGGAGATCGCGACCACGCTCCAGCCGCGGTTCGCCGGCGGCAACCCGCCGGACTTCGTGAACAACTCCGGCACCAAGTTCATGGACTTCGGCGCGCTGGTGCAGGACGGCCAGATGCAGGACCTGACCGAACTGTTCGACGCCCCGTCGGTCGACGACCCGGCCAAGAAGGTCCGCGACACCCTGATCGCCGGCACCGTCGAGCAGGGCGTCTACAACGGCAAGCCGTTCGTGCTCTTCTACGTCTTCACCGTGTACGGCCTGTGGTACTCCGACAAGCTGTTCAAGGAGAAGGGCTGGGCGCCGCCGAAGACCTGGGCGGAGTTCACCGCGCTGCTGGACACCATCAAGGCCGCCGGCATCACGCCGTACTCGTACGCCGGCAAGAACGCCCCGTACTACCAGTACCTGGTGATCCTGTCGACGGCCGCGAAGATCGGTGGACCGGACGTCCTGAAGAACATCGACAACCTGCAGGACGGCGCGTGGACGGCCGAGCCGGTCAAGCAGGCCGCCGAACTGTGGGCGGAGATCGGCGCCAAGTACATGGACAAGAGCCACGAGGGTCTGATCCACACCGAGGTGCAGCTTCAGCAGAACCAGGGCAAGGTGGCGTTCTACCCCAGCGGTTCGTGGCTGGAGGCCGAGCAGACCCAGTCGACGCCGGACGGCTTCAACTACGCGGTGATGCCGATCCCGTCGGCGACCTCGGCGGACAAGCTGCCGGGGACCGCGGTGTACGCGGCCCCCGGTGAGGGCTACTTCGTCGCCGCCAAGGGCAAGAACCCGCGCGGCGGCATGGAGTACATGCGCCAGATGCTGTCGAAGGCCGGCACCAAGGGCTTCATCGAGCTCAACAAGTCGCTGACCGCGGTCGCGGGCTCGTCCGACGGCATCCCGCTGACGCCCGGCCTGACCAGCGCCAGCGCCGCGCTGTCCGCGTCCGCGCAGGACGCCTTCAACTACCGGTTCCCGGACTGGTACAAGGAGCTGGACACCGAGCTGCGTACCGCGACCAACGCCCTGATGTTCGGGCGGGAGAACGCCACGCAGTTCGTCGAGCGGATGCAGAAGAAGGCGGACGCCATCAAGTCCGACTCGTCCATCACGAAGTTCTCGCGCTGATCGGAGTACCGGGGTCATGCGGCACGGCAAGTACCCGTTCGTCATAGGGTTCCTTCTGGCACCCGTGACGCTGTACGTCGTTTTCGTCATCGCGCCGTACGCGCAGGCGTTCTACATGGCGGCGACCAACTGGCGCGGCCTGTCGCCGGGACAGTTCGTCGGGTTCGAAAACTTCGAGCGTCTGTTCCAGGACGACGTTTTCTGGAAGGCGTTGCAGCACCACGGCGTTCTGCTGCTTGCCCTGCCGCTGCTCACGATCGCGATCGCCCTGTTCCTGGCGTTCATGCTGAACGTCGGCGGCGGGGCGAAGCAGGGGGTCATGGTCGGGGTCCGGGGGTCGAAGTTCTACCGGGTGGTGTTCTTCCTCCCCCAGGTCCTGGCCGTGGCCATCCTCGGTGTGCTGTTCCAGGCGGTGTACCGCGCCGACGAGTCGGGTCTGATCAACGGTCTGCTCGGCGGCCTCGGCATGGAACCGCTCGGCTTCCTGATCAATCCCGACATCGCCCTGTGGTCGATCATCGGGGTGCTGGTCTGGCAGGCCGTCGGCTTCTACGTCGTACTGTTCTCCGCCGGGATGGCGTCGATCCCGAAGGACATCTACGAGGCGGCGATGCTCGACGGCGCCTCCCGGGTCGGCCTGTTCTTCCGGGTCACCATCCCGCTGCTGTGGGACACGCTCCAGGTCGCCTGGGTCTATCTGGGCATCATGGCGTTCGACGCGTTCGCGATCGTCTGGACGCTCTCGGTCGACCAGGGCGGCCCGGACGGGTCGACCACGGTGCTCGGCGCCGAGATCTACCGGAACGCGTTCGTCTTCTCGAAGTACGGCTACGCCTCGGCGATGGGCGTCGCGCTGTTCTTCCTGACGCTCACCTTCGCCGCGCTGAGCCTGCGGGTCAGCCGGCGCGAATCCGTCGAGATGTGAGGGAGGTCGGACGATGACCATCGGTACTGACAAACCCGCCCCGGTCCAGCCCGCCCCGCCTCCGTCCCGGGGGGCGCGGCGGCACGGCCGGGAGGGCACCAAACGCGAGGTCGGCCTGCTGTCCTCGGTCGGACACATCTTCCTGGTGGTGTGGGCGGCGCTGGTGATCCTGCCGCTGCTGTGGACCTTCCTCGCGTCGTTCAAGAACAACGAAGAGATCTTCGGCAACGCCTGGTCGCTGCCGGGTGCGCTGCGGTTCGAGAACTGGGCCCGCGCCTGGGAAGAGGCGCACGTCGGCCAGTACTTCCTGAACAGCGTCTTCGTCGTCGGGGTGAGCACCTTCGGCACGATGCTGCTCGGTTCGATGGCCGCGTACGTCCTGGCCCGTTACAAGTTCTTCGGCAACCGGGCGATCTACTACCTGTTCGTCTCGGGGCTGGCGTTCCCGGTGTTCCTGGCCCTGGTGCCGCTGTTCTTCGTGGTCCGCAACCTGGGCCTGTTCAACACCCACACCGGGCTGATCCTGGTCTACATCTCGTATTCGCTGCCGTTCACGGTGTTCTTCCTGGCGGCGTTCTTCAAGACGTTGCCGAACTCGGTGGCCGAGGCGGCGATGATCGACGGCTGCTCGCATACCCGGCTGTTCTTCCGGGTGATGATGCCGATGGCGAAGCCGGGCCTGATCAGCATCACCATCTTCAACATCATCGGGCAGTGGAACCAGTACATCCTGCCGCTGGCGATCATTCCCGGCACCGATGTCGAGGACAAGTGGGTGCTGACCCAGGGCATCGCCAACATCAACACCTCGGCCGGCTTCAACGCCGACTGGGGCGGCCTGTTCGCCGCGCTGACCATGGCGATCCTGCCGATGATCATCATATACGCCATCTTCCAACGCCAGATCCAGTCCGGCCTCACCGCCGGCGCCGTCAAGTAGTTCCCCGCGATCTTGCACTTGTCGCCCGACAAATCCGACGAACAGGGGAGATAACCGCAAGATCGCGAGAGCCCGGGATGGCGAGAGTTGTCGCAGGTGGGCGGCACAATGAGGCCATGCTGGTGGCGGTCGTACCCGACGGCCCCGACGCCGGACCCGGCGTCGGGGCCGTCAGGGCTGGGCGGCTGCTCCGGCTCGACCACGCCGGGCGGCCCGACGGGGCGCCGGAAACCGTCACCGACCTCGCCGCCGCAGTCGCCGACCTGGAGAAACGGCACCGGCCCCGGTGGCTGTGGCCGTCGACCGCGACCGCCTACCCACCGCTGCTGCACGCCGGCATCCGCGTCGACCGCTGCCACGACGTCGAGCTGACCGAGGCGCTGCTGCTCGGCCACGCCGGCCGCTGGGGCGAGCCGCGCGCCCTGCCCGCCGCCCTGGCCCGGATCACCGGGGCGCCGGTGCCGCCCGACCCGCCGCCCCGGCCCGCCGCACCGCCCGGCGACCTGCAGGGCACCCTGTTCGAGACCGCCGCCGCACCACCGGCCACGCCCGGCTCCGACCAGCTCCGGGCCCTGACCGACGTGTACGCCGACCAGCGGCGCCGGATCGCCGGCACCGACTCGCCCGGCCGGTTCCGGCTGCTGGTCGCCGCCGAGTCGGCCGGTGCCCTGATCGCCGCCGAGATGGGCGCCGACGGCCTGCCGTGGCGGGCCGACGTACACGACGAACTGCTGGTGGAACTGCTCGGCGAACCGTCCCGGGTCGGTGGGCCGCCCCGCCGGCTGGTCGAGCTGAACGCGCGGATCGCCGACGCGTTCGGCGTACGGCAGTTGCACGCCGAGTCGCCGGCCGAGGTGCTGCGCGCCTTCGCCCGCGCCGGCATCGACGTGCCGAACACCCGGGCCTGGGTGCTGCGCGGCGTCGACCACCCGGCCGTGCCGCTGCTGCTGGAGTTCAAGGAGCTGTACCGGATCTGGACCGCGCACGGCTGGGCGTGGTGCGACACCTGGGTGCGCGACGGTCGGTTCCGCCCCGAATACGTGCCGGGCGGGGTCGTCTCCGGCCGTTGGGCCACCCGGGGCGGCGGTGCCCTGCAGATCCCGAAGGTGGTCCGGCGGGCCGTGCGCGCCGATCCCGGCTGGCGCCTCGTGGTCGCCGACGCCGGCCAGTTGGAGCCGAGGGTGCTCGCCGCGGTCTCCGGCGACGCCCGGCTGGCCGCCGCCGGGCAGGCCGCCGACCTCTACGCGGCCCTGGCCCACGACTCGTTCGGCGGTGACCGGGCGAAGGCGAAGCTGGCCCTGCTCGGCGCCATGTACGGCCAGACCGGCGGCATGGCGGCTCCGGCGCTCGCCGTACTGCGGCGCAGTTATCCGCTGGCCTACGACCACGTCGAGTCGGCGGCCCGGACCGGGGAGGCCGGCGGGCTGGTCCGGTCGTGGCTGGGGCGTACCTGCCCGCCGGCGTCGGTGGTGATCCGCGACGAGGACGGGTTCGACGCGTTCGACGCACCGGCCGACCCGGTCCGGCCCCGGTCGGCGGACCGGGCCCGGGGCCGGTTCACCCGCAACTTCGTCATCCAGGCGACGGCCGCCGAGTGGGCGCTGACGATGCTGGCCACGCTGCGCGGCGAGTTGGCCGCGACCCCGGCCCGGCTGGTGTTCTTCCAGCACGACGAAGTGCTGGTGCACTGCCCGGCGGGGGACGCCGACCGGGTCGCCGCGCTGGTCCGGGCGGCCGGGGTCCGGGCCACCCGGCTGCTCTTCGGCGACACCCCGGTGCGGTTCCCGCTCGACCTGTCCGTCGTGGAGTGCTACGCCGACGCGAAGTAGCGACGCCGCGTACGCCCGGAAGTCGGCACGCCCGGGCGGCGACACCGTGGGCGCGGCGGATCGTTGGTCCGTTGTGCGTTCCACGGGGGTGGTCGCCCGGCGTGGAGCGCCGCGGCCGTCCCCGGACCGGCGGAGCCGGTCCCGATCGAACAGATACACCTCCCGGGCGCGGCCGGCTGTCCCGGGCGGGGTGGTCGGTCACCGATGGTGGAGGTGACGTAGCTGAATCGCACCGCAGGACTGATAATCGCCGCGGGCGGGGGGCGCCGGATCGGCGGCCCGGAGGCGTTGTTGCACCAGGGCGACAAGTCGCTGGTGGACCAGATGTTGGAGACCGTACGTGACGGCGGGTGTGCGCCGGTGGTCGTGGTACTCGGCGCGGCGGCGCACCGGGTACGCAAGACCGCCGGGCTGACCGGCGCCAAGGTGGTCGTGAACCGCAAGTGGGGGACCGGGGTCGGCTCGTCGATGCGGGCGGGGCTGGACGCGCTGGCCGACGACGACGTCGAGGCGGTCGTGGTGGTGCCGGTGGACATGCCGGGCGTCACCGCCGACGCGGTACGGCGGGTGGCGGCGCTGCCGTACCCGGACGTGCTGGTCTGTGCCACGTACGAGGGCCTGCGCAGCTATCCGATGCTGTTCGGGCGGCGGCACTGGCCGGGCATCGCGTCGCTGACCAACGCGGACGTCGGCGCGCGGGCCTACCTGCTGGCGCACAAGGACGACATCGTCGAGATCTCCTGTGACGGGATCGCCGACGGTGCGCGGGTCGACTCGCCGGAACTGGTCGAGGCGTGGGGGTTGACGGTGCCGGCCCAGCGCGAGGGGGACTGACGCCGGGGGGCCGGGTCGCGTGTGCGCGGCCCGGCCCCCTCGGCCGTCCGATCTTCAGATCTCGATGTCGAATCTGCGCAGCACGGCCGGGGCGATCAGGCCGGCGGCGGCGAGCAGGGAGATGACGGTGAAGACGCCGCGCAGCACCACGGTCTCGACCTTGCTGCCGGCCTTGATGGCGATCTTGTCGGGGAGGCTGATCATCCGCCACATCCGCCGCTTGATCGGGATCGGCCACAGGATCGGCACCCCGCTGCGGGTGATCATGTCGCCGAGGATGTGGACGAAACAGCCCACCCCGACGGCCAGGCCGATCATCGGATAGCCGCGGTCGCCGGGCAGGTTGAGGAAGGTGAAGTAGGCGGCGGCGGCCGACACGAGGGTGACGATGACCCAGCCGGCGCGCTTGGCCCACTCGTCGAACAGGCCGCGCAGCGCCAGGCCGATCATGAAGAAGAGGATGCCGATGACGGCCCACTTGCCGTACGCGGCGCACAGCGCCGTCGTTCCCCAGCCGACCAGCACGGTGAACGGGATGGTGTGGGTCAGGGTCCGGTGGCCGTTGTTGCGGTGCGGGTCCTTGCTGAGCTTGGTGGCGTGGTAGACGCCGAGTGAGATCTTCTCGACCACCTCGGCGATGAAGAGCGAGACCACCCCGAAGGTCTTGGCCACGGTGGCGCCGCCCTGGTTGCGGGTGACCTTGCCGGACAGGTCGAGGTCGGGGAAGAGTGCCGCACCGGCGCAGACCGCGGTACCGACGGCGATGGCCAGCGGTGACTGTTCGTAGTCGGCGAACTGGTGCAGGGCCCAGGAACCCGCCAGCCAGACGGTGGCGCCCGAAAGCGCGTGCGATGGCCCCATCATGGTCGTGCACCCTCCCCAGGGTTGGTCTGCGAGCGCCCCACTGTGTCAAACACGAGATCACCGTTCAAACACCTGTCCGTCTACAGTGGATTCGAAGGGTGCGGTGCCGGGCCGGCGCGACCCGGCCGGCCCGGGGCAGCGGCAGCTCAGGTCGGGTGGACCCGCGGCCGCCACCGCTCCGCCGCCGGCCGTGCGGCGACCGGCGGCACCGCTGCTGCGCGTGTCGTGTACGCCCCCCGGGGTAGCCGGCGGCGGGCCTACGCCCCGCGTCGTACGTCCGCCGCGCCGGGGCGCCGACGCCGGTGCCGGCCCCGGTGGCATACCGTCGACAGGTGCGGGACGACGGCGCCGGGTGGCTGCCCTGGCTGGTGGAGGAGGCGCCGTGGAAGCCTGCTCCCGGGCGCTGGCGCCGGCACGTGATCCTCGCCGGCGTGCTCGCGGCGATCCAGGTCATCGGCGCCGTCGCCGCCAAGGCCGAGCCGCCCGCCGCCCGCCCGCTCGACGTCGCCGGGGTCCTGCTGCTGGTCGCCGGGCCGGCCGCCCTGATCGCCCGGCACCGCTTCCCGGCCGCCGTACTCGCCGTCAACCTGGCGGTGGCGGTTGCCTACCCACTGGCCGGCTATCCCCGGGCACCGTTCTTCCTCGCCGCGACCGTCGCCCTGTTCACCGCCGTGGTGGCCGGCCGCCGCACCGCCGCCTGGGTGCTGGTGCAGGTCGCCTACCTCGCCTATCTCGGCATCGGATGGTTCTGCGCGAACCGGCTCGGACTGCCGGCGAGCGCCCGCCCGGAGGTGCACGAGGCGGTCGTGGTCGCACTGTGGATCCTGGTGGTGTTCGTGCTCGCCGAGGCGGCCCGCATCCGGGGCCAGCACTACGCCGAGATCACCCGGACCCGCGTCGAGCAGGCCCGCGCCCGGGCCGAGCAGGAACGCCGGCAGGCCAGCGAGGAGCGGCTGCGGATCGCCCGGGAACTGCACGACGTGCTCGGCCACCACCTGTCACTGATCAACGTGCAGGCCGGGGTCGGTCTGCACCTGATGGACAGCCGGCCCGAGCAGGCCCGCGAGGCGCTCACCGCGATCCGGACCGCCAGCGCCGAGGCCCTTCGCGAGGTACGCGGCGTCCTCGGCGTGCTGCGGCCGGAGCAGGAGGCGGCGCCTCGGGCGCCGGCGCCGACCCTCGACCGGCTCGCCGAACTGACCGCCGACGCCGGCATCCCCGTACGGACCCGGGTCCGGGGCACCGCCCGGCCGCTGCCCGCCGAGGTGGACCGGGCCGGCTACCGGATCGTGCAGGAGGCGCTGACCAACGTGCGCCGGCACGCCGGCCCGGCCGCGACCGCCCTGGTGACCATCGGGTACGACGACGACGCCCTCGCCGTACGGGTCGACGACGACGGCCGGGGCGCCGCGGCACCGGTCGACGAGGCCGGCAACGGCATCGCCGGGATGTGGGCCCGGGCGGCGGCCCTGGGCGGCACGCTGACCGCCGGGCCGCTGGACGGGGGCGGGTTCCGGGTCGACGCCCGGCTGCCGACGGGCGACGAGTCGTGAGTAGGTGGATGTCGTGATCAAGGTGTTGCTCGCCGACGACCAGGCCCTGGTCCGGGCCGGATTCCGGGCGCTGCTCGACGCCGAGCCGGACATCACCGTCGTGGGTGAGGCCGCCGACGGCGCCGAGGCGGTCCGGCTCGCCGCGCAGACCCGGCCCGACGTGGTGCTGATGGACATCCGGATGCCGGGCGTCGACGGGCTGGAGGCGACCGGCCGGATCGTCGCCGACCCCGGCCTCGGCGCCACCCGCATCGTCATCCTCACCACGTTCGAGCTGGACGAGTACCTCTTCGAGGCGCTGCGGGTCGGGGCGTCCGGCTTCCTGGTCAAGGACACCGAGCCGGTCGAACTGCTGCGCGGTGTACGGGCGGTCGCGGCCGGTGACGGGCTGCTCTCGCCGCGGGTGACCCGGCGGGTGATCGCCGAGTTCGCCGGCCGGCAGCGACGACCGGCCGTCCCGTCGCCCGCCCTCGACCAGCTCACCGACCGGGAGCGGGAGGTCGTCGCCCTGGTCGGCGAGGGGCTGTCGAACGACGGCATCGCCGGCCGGTTGATGGTCAGCCCGGCGACGGCGAAGACGCACGTCAGCCGGGCGATGATCAAGCTCGGTGCGCGGGACCGGGCGCAGCTGGTCGTGTTCGCGTACGAGGCGGGGCTGGTCCGGCCCGGCTGGCTCACCTGACTCCGGGCCGCCCCGGTACGGCCTGTCGCCGGCGGCGGTTCACCCGGCCGGGGTGATGCCGGGCCACCGGAGCGGCGGCGACACTGCGGCGGGAAGGCAGTGGGCGGCCGTCGGTGGCGCCGGAGCGTACGGGAGGCGGACTGTTGGGGGCGACCGAGGCGTTCTTCGAAGAACTCGGCCAGCGGGAAACCGGGGAGGTGCCGTCGTACGTCACCGGCACGATCCGATTCGACCTGCACCACGACGAAGAGGTGGATGCCTGGAACGTCACGTTCAAGCGCGGCATCGTGTTCGTCTCGCGCCACATCTGCGGCGAGCCGGACTGCGTGGTGATCACCGACCGGGGGACCTTCGAGGGGATGACCACCGGGCAGATCAACGCCGCGGGCGCCGTACTCCGCAACGAGATCGTTTTCACCGGGCAGCTCACCCTGTTCCTCTATTTCCAACGGCTGCTGCCCGGCCCGCCCGGCAGCCACGACCCGCGCCCGCCCAGGGTCCGCGAGCTGCGCCCGCCCGCGACCGCGGAGCTGCGCACGGCCGCCGCCGGAAGGCCGAACCGATGAACGAAGACATCGTGAAGATCCTGGACGGCAACAACTTCATCGTCAGCGACCGGCGGGGCGACGTCGATCCCTCACCGTCGGTGCCGACCGGGCTGTTCTCCCTCGACACCCGCTTCCTGTCGCTGTGGCGGCTCAGTGTCGACGGACAGCGCCTGCACGCGCTCTCCGTCGACGACCTGCACTACTTCGAGGCGCGGTTCTTCCTGGTGCCCGGCGAGCCGACGCACTACGTCGACGCCAAGATCTCGGTCATCCGGCAGCGGACCATCGGCGGCAGCTTCGACGAGCGGCTGACCGTGCTCAACCACCAGGAGGAGCCGGTCGACCTCACCCTCCGCATCGACGCCGGCTGCGACTTCGCCGACATCTTCGAGATCAAGGACGTCCAACACAAGAAGGGACACATCACCACCATCGTCAACGAGGACCGGCTGCGACTGATCTACGAACGGCAGACCTTCCGCCGGGAGACCGTGATCAGCGTCGACCGGCCGGCCCAGTTCGACGAGGGCGGGCTGACCCTCACCGCACACGTCAAGCCGCACGGCGACTGGGTCGCCGAGGTACACGTGGAGACCATCGCCCGGTCCGGCGGCGCGAAGGACGTACGCCCGAACGTGCACCACATGCCCGGCGAGATCCAGCAGGGCATGGAGGCCGAGATCGAACGCTGGCTGAGCCGGGCACCGATCCTGCGGTGCGACTCCGAGCAGTTGGACAAGGCGTACGAAACCACGATGGTCGACCTGGCGGCGCTGCGCTTCCCGATCCTGACGACCCCCGGCGCCGCGGTGCCGGCCGCCGGCCTGCCGTGGTTCATGGCGCTGTTCGGCCGCGACAGCATCATCACCAGCTACCAGGCCCTACCGTTCACCCCGGAGCTGGCCAACACGACCCTGCGCATCCTGGCCCTGCTGCGCGGCGCCAAGCTCGACGACTTCAGGGACGAGGAACCGGGCAAGATCCTGCACGAGAACCGGTACGGCGAGTCCGCCGCGTTCGAGGAGCAGCCGCACTCGCCGTACTACGGCACCGCCGACGCCACCCCGCTGTTCGTGGTGCTGCTCGACGAGTACGAACGCTGGACCGGCGACGCCGCACTCGTCCGCGAACTCGAGGACGACACCCGCGCGGCACTGCGCTGGATCGACGAGTACGGCGACCTGATGGGCAACGGCTACATCTCCTACAAGCGGCGCAACAACGTCAACGGCCTGGAGAACCAGTGCTGGAAGGACTCCTGGGACGCCATCACCTTCCGCGACGGCACCCTGCCCGGCTTCCCCCGCGCCACCTGCGAACTACAGGGATACGCGTACGACGCGAAGATGCGCGGGGCGCGACTGGCCCGCGAGTTCTGGAACGACCCCGGCTACGCCGACCAGCTCGAAACCGAGGCGGGGGCGCTACGGCGGCGCTTCAACCGGGACTTCTGGGTCGAGGACGGCGAATACTACGCGCTGGCCCTGGACCAGGACGGCCGGCGCGTCGACTCGCTGTCGTCGAACATCGGCCACCTGCTGTGGAGCGGCATCGTCGAACCGGACCGCGCCCCGCACCTCGCCGCCCACCTGACCGGTCCCCGGATGTTCTCCGGCTGGGGCGTGCGGACCCTGGCCGAGGACCAGGGCGCCTACAACCCCGTCGGCTATCACGTCGGCACGGTCTGGCCGTTCGACAACTCCCTGATCGCGGCGGGGCTGGCCCGCTACGGCTTCCGCGAGGAGGCAGGACGGATCGCCCTGGCCATGATCGACGCGTCGCAGTACTTCGACGGCCGGCTACCGGAGGCGTTCGCCGGCTACCACCGCAGCCTGACGAAGTATCCGGTCGAGTACCCGACCGCGTGCAGCCCGCAGGCCTGGTCGGCCGGCACCCCGTTGCTGCTGCTACGCACCATGCTGGGCCTCGAACCGTACGGCGAGCACCTGGTCGTCGAACCGTCGCTGCCGGAGGGGATGGGGCGCATCGAACTGTTCGACCTGCCGGGACGGTGGGGGCGGGTGGACGCGTTCGCCCGTGGCCGGCTGCGCGAGCAGCCACCCCGTACGTCCATCCGCCGCACCTGACCCCGCCCCGCCGGTGCGTAACCCGGGGTGCCTCCGCGGAGGTCGCCACACGGCGGGGCCAGGCGTCGCTTCGGCGCCTCGCCCGATCGGCTGGTGGGCAGCGACGAACGGCTATTTCCATGTGCGATGGGCATCCCTGATTCCCTAGGAAGGGAGGCATGGCCAACGAGGTGACCGTTCCGTTCCTGCCCTGCGTTTCCATCGACGACATGGTCAACTTCTACGAGGTCCTCGGCTTCGGCACGACATACCGGCAGCGCCGGCCCCACCCGTACGTGGCGATGCGGCGTGAGGACCTGCACCTGCACTTCTTCGAGATCGCGGGCTTCGACCCGGAGCAGTCGTACGGCTCCTGCCTCGTCCTCACGTCGGACATCGAGGGACTGCACCGGGCGTTCGCCGCGGGCATGCGCGCCGCGTACGGGAAGGTCCTGGTGTCCGGGACGCCGCGGATGACCCGGCCGCGGGCGCGGAAGAACGCCGACGGGATGACCGGGTTCAGCGTCATCGACCCCGGCGGCAACTGGATCCGCGTCGCCCAGCCGGCCGCCGTCACCGAGTCCGGGCCGGTGGGGCGGCTGGCCAAGGCCCTGGCGGACGCCGTCGTGCAGGCCGACTCCAGGGGCGATGTCCGGCAGGCCGTCCGGATCCTCGACAGCGCGCTGGCCCGTACCCGGCCCGGAGACGATCCCGTCGCCCGGATCGAGGTCCTCGTCTACCGCGCCGAACTCGCGATGGTGCTGCGCGACCCCGACACCGCGGCCGAGATGCTGGCCCGGGTCGAACACGTCGTGCTGGACGCCGACGAGTCGGAACGGGCGGCCCCGGCGTTCCGGGACGCCGCCGAACTCGCGTCGGCGCTCAGTGACCCGGCGGACGTCGACGCACGTCGGTAAATCCCTGGCCGGCGGGCACGTGTATCGCCGATGATTGCCACCACCATGGATGTCACCGATCGTCCGGATCCTGGCCGCCGGCCGCCCGACGGATACCTCAGCGGCCCCGACGCCCCGGTCCTGGCGACGGCCCGCGCCCTGGCGAAGGTCGACGACGCCGTGGCGGTGGTGCTCGTCGAGGGCATCAGCGACCAGATCGCGCTGGAGACGGCCGCCGTGTGCCGTGGCCGCGACCTCGATGCGGAGCGGGTCGTGGTCGTGCCGATCGGCGGCGCACACGCGATCCGCCGCGTCCTGACGAGACTGGGCCCGCCGGCCGACCGGCTACGCGTCGCCGGTCTGTGCGACCTGCGGGAGGAGGAGCTGTTCCGGCGCGGCATCGTCGCCCGGATCGGCCCGGCCGCCACCCGCACCGACATGGAGGACCTCGGCTTCTACGTCTGTGTCGACGATCTGGAGGACGAGCTGATCCGTGCGGTGGGCGTCGCGGACGTCGAGGCGCTCTTCGCCGCCCACGGCGACCTCGGGTCGTTCCGCTCGTTGCAGAGCCAGCCCGCCTGGCGCGGCCGGCGGCCGGAGGCGCAGATGCGGCGGTTCCTGGGCAGCGGCGCGCACCGCAAGCTGCGCTATGCCCGGCTGCTCGTCGAGGCGGCGGTCGGCCGGGACGCCCTGCCCCGGCCGCTCGACGCGCTGCTGGCCGCCGTCTGACCCACCCGCTGCCAGGCGCGCACGAATCGCTGTCAGGCGCGATCAAGGAGAAATCGTGGCCCTCCCCGCCCGATTCGCGGCACACATCCCCTTGATCGCCGAGCCGCCCGAGCCGCCCCGGCCCTGTCCCGTCCGGCGGATGGTCAGAGGGTCAAGAGGTTGCCTTCCGGGACGACCACGCGGGGGCGGCCCCCGGCGAGTTGGGCGGCCGCCTGGCGGGCGGCGAACGAGGCGTTGTCGCGTTCGGCGGACGCGTACGCCGCGGCGGTGCGGGCGGCGATGGTCGCCCAGCCGTACCGTTCGCTGACCATCGACCGGGCCTGGCGGGCGACCCTCCGGGCGAACGCGGCGTTGCCGAGCAGGCTGTCGACGGCGCCGGCCAGGGCGCCGGGGTCGCTGTGCGGGAAGGTGACGCCGGTGACGCCGGGTTCGACGATCTCGGCGAGTCCGCCGGTGGCGGCGACGGCGAGCGGGGCGCCGGCCGCGGCGGCCTCCAGGGCGATCATGCCGAACGGCTCGTAGAGGCTCGGGATCACGGTGGCGTCGGTGGCGGCGAGGACGGCCGGCAGCTGGGTCTCGTTCATGAAGCCGGCGAAGCTGATGGTGTCGTCGAGGCCGAGGCGGCGGGTTTCGTCCTGCAGTTCGGGCCGGTACGGCCCGTCGCCGGCGATGACGACGCGCAGGCCGGGGTGCCGGTCGGCGAGTTCGGGTACGGCGCTGACCAGGTGCTGGACGCCCTTCTCGTAGACGAGGCGGCCGGCGAAGCCGAGCAGCGGGCCGTCGCCGGCGAAGCGGGCGCGGGCGGCGGCGACGGCGCGGGGGCGGGGCCGCCAGGCGCGGTCGTCGACGCCGTTGGGGATGACCTCGACCCGGCTGGCGGGCATCTCCAGCAGGCGGGTCACCTCCCACTTCATGTATTCGGAGCAGACCAGGACCCGGCCGGCCTCGTGGCCGAGCCACCACTCGACGGAGTGGATGCACCTGTTCATCTCGTCGGGCAGCCAGCCCTGGTGGCGGCCGGCCTCGGTGGCGTGGATGGTGGCGACCAGTGGCAGGTCGAGGTGTTCCTTGAGGGTGACGGCGGTGTGGGTGACGAGCCAGTCGTGGGCGTGGATGACGTCGTATTCGCCGGACTCGGCGGCGCGCAGCGCGGCCCGGGTCAGGGTGTGGTTGAACGCCATGGTCCAGGCCAGCAGGGACGGGGTGGCGAGCGGGAACAGTGGCGGGTCTTCGGGGGCGCGGACGATGCGTACGCCGTCGGCGTACTCCTCGAGCGGGGCGCCGGCGGCGTGCCGGGTGACGACGGTGACCTCGTGGCCGGCGGCGGCCAGGGCGACCGACAGCGCGTGGACGTGCCGGCCGAGGCCGCCGACCACCACCGGCGGGTATTCCCAGGACAGCATCAGCACCCGCTGCCGCCGCGGACTTCTGATGTCGAACACTTCGGCGTTTGTTGACATTGGCCCCGCCCCCTCGGCATCGTCCCGGCGCATGCGCGACCAGACACCTGTGCGGGTGTCAGCGCATCGTCTGGGTTGTGGCCAATCGTGCCGGGAACCAGATAACCAGCGAAGACACGGCCGTTGCAGGTGTGTAACGGCAAACGGTCAAAACCGTCGGGCGCGCCTGAACTCCGCAACCGACCAGGCCTGGAAAGGGCAGCCGGTGGCGGCGTGCGGGGCTTGCCCGTCCGCGGTCTCACTGACAGACCCTAGGCCAAATTCGGGCAAATGAGACTCGATTCCGATCAACGACTCGCCGATTTCCAGCCCGGCCCGGTGCATCGCCTCGGCGTACGGGCCGATCAGCCACGGCCAGACGGTGCCCTGGTGGTAGGCGCCGTCCCGGTCGGCCGGGCCGCCGCGGTGCTGTCCGGTGTAGTCGTGCGAGCCCGGGGCCAGGCTGCGCAGGCCGAGCGGGGTGAGCAGGGCCGCGCCGACGGCCTGCAGCATCCGCCGGTCCGGTGCCAGCGGCGCGTGCGGCAGCGACCAGGCCAGTAGCTGGTTGGGGCGCAGGTGGTCGTCGTCGTGGTGCGGCGCCCCGCCGAGCGGGTAGGTCGGTGCGGGGGCGTCGACGACGTCGTGCAGCCAGCCGGACGACGACGGGAAGCGCCGGCGGAACGACTCGACGGCCCGGGCGTGGGCGACCGGTACCGGTCCGGCGTCGGTGCCGGCCAGTTCGGCGAGGGCGGCCACCGTCGCCAGCCCGTTGATCCACAGCGCGTTGACCTCGACCGGCTTGCCGGCGCGCGGCGTCACGGGTACGCCGTACACGCGGGCGTCCATCCAGGTCAGCGCCTCACCGGGGGCGCCCTGGGTGAGCAGGCCGTCGGTCGGGTCGACGCGGATGCCGTAGCGGGTGCCGGTCAGGTGGGTGTCGACGACGGTGCGCAGCGCCGGCAGCAGTTCGGCGGCCAGGTCGGGGTCGCCGGCCACCTCGACGTGCCGGCCGACGGCGTGCAGGAACCACAGCGTGGCGTCGGCGGTGTTGTACTCGACCCGGCCGGTGTCGGCGGTGTTGGCGAGCATTCCCTCGGAGAGCCGGCCGGCGTACGCCCGCAGCAGCTCGCGTCCCTCGTCGGCGCGTCCGGTGGTGAGGAAGAGCCCCTCGTACGCCGTCATGGTGTCGCGGGACCAGGCGCCGAACCACGGGTAGCCGGCGACGACGTCCGGGCCGGCGGCGGTGGCGACCACGAACGCGTCGGCGGCCAGCGCGAGGGTCGCGTCGACGTTGTCGGCGGGTTTCGCGGCGGCGACGACCGACCGGTTGCGCCGGCGGGCGGCGGCGACCACCTCGACCGCCGGCGGCGGCTCGTCGGCGAGGTCGTCGGCCCAGGCCAGCACCTGCACCGTGGCGCCGGGGCGGTCCAGGGTGGCGGCGAAGCGGCCGGCGTACCAGAGGTCCTCGTTCGGGTTGAGGCCGCGCGCCGCCTCGGCGCGGTGGTGGGCGCCGTGCCACCACTGGCCCTCGGGCTCCCAGTCCGGGCCGGCGAGCCGGAACGCGCTCTCCACGACCGCGCCGCCGGCGACCGGCTCGACGTGCGGGGCGGGTCCGTCGGCGCGGCGCTCGCCGTGCGCGTCGCGCCAGGTGCAGACCGCGGCGAGGCTGAGGTGGACCGGGCCGCCGGTGACCAGCCGGTGCACGACGGCGACGCAGGACCGGCCGTACGTCATCGCGATCTCGCGTTCGATGACCACGTCGCCGATCCGCCAGCGCCAGCGGGGCAGCCCGTCGACCAGGTCGAACCGTTCGAGCAGTTCGTAGCCGCGCGGGTCGACGTCGCCGGAGGCCCACTCGTGGGCGCCGAGGCGTACGTGGGCGCCCGACGGGAACACCACGGCCGGGTCGAGGCCGACCAGGCCGACCCGGCGGTTGGCGCCGGTGTCGTCGGCGACGACCAGCAGCCCGTGGTAGCGGCGGGTGCGCAGCCCGCTGACGGTGCCCATGGCGTAGCCGCCGCGGCCGTCGGGAACCAGCCACTCGCGGGCGGTGCCGGCCTCCGGGTGACCGCACACCTGCGGGCCGAAACTGATCGGTATCAATGCTTCTCCTGGGGAGGGCTACGGGGAGTACCGACGGTGAGGCTGTAACACGCCGCGGTGACAATCACCAGTGTGGTCAAGTCTGCGGGCAAGATCGAGGATATGGCGGTGATCGACGACGTGCCGGCCCCCGGGGACCAGAACGTACGCGACGAGGAGGAGGAACTCAGGCGGATCGGATCGGCCGAGCGCCGGCGCCTGCGGGAGGCGGATTCCGGCGAACGGGCCTGGCGGTCGTGGGGGCCGTACCTGTCGGAGCGGGCGTGGGGAACGGTGCGCGAGGACTACAGCGAGCACGGTACGGCCTGGGACTACTTCCCGCATGATCATGCGCGGTCGCGGGCGTACCGGTGGAACGAGGACGGCATGGCCGGGGTCTGCGACGACCGGCAGACGTTCTGTTTCGCGCTGGCGCTGTGGAACGGCCGCGACCCGATCCTGAAGGAGCGGATGTTCGGCCTCGGCGGCGACGGCGGCAACCACGGCGAGGACGCCAAGGACTACTGGTGGTACGAGGACTCCACGCCCACCCACTCGTGGATGCGGTGGCGCTACCACTACCCGCAGGCCGCGTTCCCGTACGACGACCTGGTCGCGGTCAACGCCCGGCGCGGTCGCGACGAGTCGGAGTACGAACTGGTCGACACCGGCGTCTTCGACGACGACCGGTACTGGGCGGTGACCGTCGAGTACGCCAAGGAGTCGCCGACCGACATGTGCCTGCTGGTCACCGTCGCCAACCACGGCGCCGAGGCGGCCCGGCTGCACGTGCTGCCCACGCTGTGGTTCCGCAACACGTGGTCGTGGCGGCTGCCCGGCGGCGACCGGGTGCCGCACCTGGTCGGCGAGGACAACCGGCTGGTCGGCGAACACTGGGTGCTCGGCCAGATCGTGCTGGAGGGCGACGGCGAGCCGGTGCCGCTGCTGTGCGACAACGAGAGCAACGCCGACCGGCTGTGGGGGCTGCCGAGCCAGACCCGGTATCCCAAGGACGGCATCAACGACCACGTGGTGTCCGGGGCGGCGACGGTCAACCCGGAGCGTACGGGCACCAAGGGGGCGCTGCACTACGTGCTCGACGTACCCGGCGGGGGACAGGCCCGGATCCGGCTGCGGCTGCGGCTGACCGCGCCGCCGCCGGCCGGGGGAGCGGCGCCGCGGCTGGACCTCGGCGCCGGCTTCGACCGTACGATGATCGCCCGGTCGGCGGAGGCCGACGCCTTCTACGCCCGGGTCATCCCGGCCCGCGCCTCGCGGGCCGAGGCGGCGGTGGCCCGGCAGGCGCTCGCCGGGGTGCTGTGGGGCAAGCAGTTCTACCACTTCGACGTGCACCGCTGGCTGGTCGGCGATCCCGCGTCGACGGCACCGGAGGGCCGCCGCCACGGCCGCAACCACGCCTGGTGGCACATGAACAGCTTCGACGTCATCTCGATGCCGGACACCTGGGAGTATCCGTGGTACGCCGCCTGGGACCTGGCGTTCCACTGCGTCACCATCGCCCGCGTCGACCCGGGCTTCGCCAAGCAGCAGCTGCTGCTGCTGTTACGCGAGTGGTACATGCACCCCAACGGGCAGATCCCGGCGTACGAGTGGGCGTTCGGTGACGTCAACCCGCCGGTGCACGCCTGGGCGGCGCTGAAGGTCTTCGAGATCGACGGCGGGTGGGACCACGACTTCCTGGCCCGGGTGATGCACAAGCTCCTGATCAACTTCACCTGGTGGGTCAACCGCAAGGACGCCGACGGCCGCAACCTGTTCGAGGGCGGCTTCCTCGGCCTGGACAACGTCGGCCCGTTCGACCGGTCGGCGGCGCTGCCGGTCGCCGGGGTCCTGGAGCAGTCCGACGCCACCGGCTGGATGGGCATGTACGCGCTCAACCTGCTCGACATCGCGTCGATCCTGGCCCGACACGACCCGGCGTACACCGACATCGCGACGAAGTTCTTCGAGCACTTCGCGTACATCGCCGAGGCCGCCGCCGAGCAGGGGCTGTGGGACGAGGAGGACGGCTTCTTCTACGACGTGCTGCGACTGCCGGACGGCGACCGGGTGCCGTTGAAGGTCCGCTCGGTCGTCGGGCTGCTGCCGCTGGCCGCCGCCACGACGCTGACCTCGACGACGCTGGCCCGGATGCCGGAACTCGCCGCCCGGCTGCGCTGGTTCCTGACCAACAAGCCGGAGTACGCCGACGTGATCGGTGCCCGCCGGCTGGCCGGCGGCGGCCGGCAGCAGCGCCTGCTGTCGATGGTCGGCCCGGACCGGCTCGGCAAGATACTGGCCCGGATGCTCGACGAGGACGAGTTCCTGTCGCCGTACGGGCTGCGGACGCTGTCCCGGCAGCACCTCGCCGAGCCGTTCACGGTGTCGCTGGGCGGGCAGGACTTCACCGTCGGCTACGAGCCGGCGGAGTCGACCAGCGGCCTGTTCGGCGGCAACTCCAACTGGCGGGGCCCGATCTGGATGCCGACGAACTTCCTGCTGATCTGCGCGCTGCGCGACTACGCGGGCTTCTTCGGCGACGACCTGCTGGTCGAGCATCCGACCCGGTCGGGGCGCAAACGGACGCTGACCGAGGTCGCCGACGACCTCTCCGAGCGGCTGATCGCGATGTTCGTCCCCGACGAAGCCGGCCGGCGCCCGATGTACGGGGCGACCGAACTGTTCCAGACCCACCCCGGATGGCGGGATCTGATCGCCTTCCCGGAGTACTTCCACGGCGACAACGGCGCGGGACTGGGCGCCTGGCACCAGACCGGCTGGACGGCGCTGGTCGCCGACCTGATCCTGACCGTACGGGCCGGTGACCGGCCGCCGGCGGGCCCCCGGCCGCCGGCGCCGCGGGCCGGGCCCGGGCACAGGGATGGGAGCCGCCCGGCGGGGAACTCCGCCGGGTGACCACCAAGTGCGGCAAGTGCGGGTACGGCTACCACGAGGTGAAGAGCCCCGAGCTGGCCAACCGGATCCGCGCCTTCGGGCCGCTGTTCCGCGGCGTGCTGGTCGGCGTCGACCCACGGATCGTGCACCGGCGGCCGTCGCCGGACGAATACTCGGCGATCGAGAACGTCCTGCACGTCGCCGACGTCATGCGCCAGCAGCACAACCGGATCTGGCTGATGCTGGTCCACGACGAGCCCGAGGTGGTGCCGGTGCCCCGCGACGATTCGCTGGTCAACGCCGCCTACCAGAACTTCGACCTGGAAACGGCGCTCGACGGGCTGACCGAGGCGTCGTCGGCGCTGGCCGACGCGATCGAGGACCTGCGCGACGAGGAGTGGTCGTACACGGCGGTGCTGCACTTCCCGTACCGCAGTGTCCGCAACATCGACTGGGTGGTCCGCGACGCGATCCACGAGGGGGTGCACCACCTGGTCGACGCGCGGCGGTCGCTCACCCCGTGACGGGGTCGACGGCGAGCAGGTCCAGCAGCCGGCGGACCACCGGTGGTACGGCGCGGGCCGGGTGGGCCAGCGCGATGTCGACGGTCGGCACGGGGGCGGTGAAACGGCGCAGCCGTACGCCGGGCACCCGTAGGGCACGGGCCCGGCCGGCGGGCACCGCGGCGACGACCGAGCCGCCGGCGACGGCGCGCAGCAGCTGCTCGTCGTCGGGCTCGTGGCGGACCAGGTTGAAGCCGCCACGCGGCCAGACCTGGGCGATCGTGCGGTCGAACATGCCGGGGCCGTTCTCCCGGGGCCACATCACGGCGGGCTCGCCGACCAGCGGCTCGCGCGGGATCCGGCGCCGGGCCGCCAGCGGATGGCCGGCGGGTACGGCGAGCAGCAGTTCCTCGGTGTCGACGTGCACGCAGCGCAGGCCGGGCTCGTCGACCGGCGGGCGGACGAAGGCGACGTCGAACCGGCCGCCGAGCAGTCCCTCGACGTTCGGCGCGGTCCAGCCGGTCTCGGCGACGACCTCCACGTGCGGGTTCCCGGCGCGGAAGCGGGCCATCAGGGCGTCGACCCGGCCGCCGCGCGCCGACCGGGTGTAGGCCAGCCGGAGGCGTTCGGTGCCGCGTACGGCGGCCCGGATGCGGGCCTGCGCGGCGTCGGCGGCGGCGAGCAGGGTGGCCGCCTCGGCGGCGACGACGCGGCCGACCGGGGTGAGGCCGGCGGTGCCGGTGCGTTCGATCAGCACGGCCCCGACCTCGCGTTCGAGGGCGCGGATCTGCTGGCTCAGCGCCGGCTGGGCGATCCGCAGCCGTTTCGCGGCGCGGGTGAAGTGCAGTTCCTCGGCGAGCACCGCGAAGTAGCGCAGCCGGCGCAGATCCATGTCCGTCATCATAAGCTGTGCTTATCAGCTGGTAGCCGGGTCGTCTTGGACAGCACGGGGTGCGGCGCGGTTGCCTTGACGCATGACTGACGTGGTGATCGTCGGAGCGGGTGTGGTCGGGCTGACCAGCGCGCTGCGACTGCAACAGGCCGGCGCGCGGGTCCTCGTGCTGACCGCGGACGATCCGGCGGACACGGTCTCGCGGGTGGCGGCCGCGGTCTGGTACCCGACCCACACCGACGGCAGCGCCCGCATGCTCGAACGGGCCCACCGGACCTTCGACGAGTACGCCGACCAGGCGGCGCGGGGCGTACCCGGGGTCGTCATGCGCCCCACCCGGATGCTGCTGCGGGCACCCGCGCCGGCCGACCCGTGGTGGGCGCCGGCCACCCGCGACTTCACCGCCGACCGGGACGTGCCGGCGCCGTACACGGGGCGGTGGCGGTTCACCGTGCCGGGCGTCGAGATGGGGCCGTACCTGGAATGGCTCGCCGAACGGCTGGTCGCCGGCGGCGGGCGGCTGGCGCGACGCCGGCTCGCCCGGCTCGCCGACGTCGCCGACCTCGCCCCGGTCGTGGTCAACGCGTCCGGGCTCGGGGCCCGCACCCTCGCCGCCGACCCGGCGGTGCACCCGGCGCGCGGCCGGATCGTGGTGGTCGCCAACCCCGGGCTGCACGTGTCGGTACGCGACGAGGACGACCCGGCCGGGATCACGTACGTCCACCCGCGCAGCCGGGACGTCGTGCTCGGCGGCACGTTCGAGCCGGACGCGTACGACACCGGCCCCGACGACGCGGCCAGCGCCGCGATCGTGGCCCGGTGCACCGCCCTGGTACCCGAACTCGCCGGGGCCCCGGTGCTCGCCCGGCTCGCCGGGCTACGGCCGGCCCGGCACGGCGGGCCGCGGGTGGAAGCCGACCCGGTGGGGCTGCCCGGCGGGGTCCGGCTCGTGCACAACTACGGGCACGGCGGGGCCGGGATGACGCTGGCCTGGGGCTGCGCCGACGAGGTGGTGTCGCTGGTCAGCGGGCCGGGCGCAGCAGCGTGAAGACCGCGCCGGTCGGGTCGACCAGCGTGCTCAGCCGCCCGGTCGGGGTGTCCCGGGGCGGTACGACGACGGCGGCGCCGAGATCGGCGGCGACGGTGACGGTGTCGTCGACGTCGACACAGCCGAAGTAGACCATCCAGCCGGCCGGGACCGTGGCGGCGAGCTCCGGCGGCAGGGTGAGCCGGCCGGCGACCGGCCGGCCGCCGGCGGTGAACAGCACGAAGCCGTCGTCGGGTGCCCCGTCGGGACGCACCGGCGACAGGCCGAGCGCGGCCCGGTAGAAGTCGTCGGCCGCCGCCGGGGCGGTGGTCATGTATTCGAACCAGGAGGGCCGGCCGGGGCCGGGTGGCGGCGGGGTGTGCCCGGTGGTCACGGCGAAGGTGGCGCCGGCCGGGTCGGCGGCCCGCAGCATCCCGGCCGGGTCCGTCCCGTACACCCGGCCACCGGCGGCGACGATGCCGGCCCGGGTGGCGGCCAGATCGGCGGTGCCGAACACCGTCGACCATCCGGAGTGGAAGGTGCGGGTGGGGCGTACGGTCGCCACGGTGGCCCCGTCGACGGTGGCGACAACGGTGTCACCGGAGCCGTCGACCGACCAGCCGAGCAGCCGGGCGTAGAACGCCGCCGCGGACGACACGGCGGTGGTGGAGAGGTCGACGGCGACCGGAAGAGTCCAGGAGTCGGGCACGGATCCTCCACACAGGTCGAAGGACGCCGGATCGGCGCCAGAAAACCTTATGGGACCCCGGTTGCCGCGTCGAGGGGTATCGTGCGCCGCATCAGGTCGTCGAGGCGCTGCGGCCGGCCGAGGTGGAAGCCCTGCCCCCGGTCGACGCCGAGCATCTTGAGCACCCCGACCAGTTCCGGCCGGTCGATGTGCTCGGCCACGGTGTACATGCCCAGCCCGTGGGCGGCCCGTACGACGGCGTCGACGAGGATCGGGTCGGGGCCGCCGTGGTCGGCATGCCGGACGAACTCACCGGCGATCTTCACGGTGGTGAACGGCAGGTGCTTGAGGTAGACGAAGGAACCGTATCCGGCACCGAAGTCGTCGAGGCTGAACCCGCAGCCGGCGGACGTGATCGTCGAGGCGAGCCGGCGGGCGTCGTGCAGGTTGGCGATCGCGGTCGTCTCGGTGATCTCCAGGCCGAGCCGGGTCGCCGGCACCCCGGCCGACCGCAGGGCGTGGACCACCCAGTCGCCGAACGACGGGTCCTCCAGCGAACGGCTGGAGATGTTGACGTCGAAGCGCAGGGCGGCGCCGGCGGCGGTGGCCCGGGCCAGGGCCCGGATCGCCGTCTCCACCACCCAGCGGTCCAGCTCGCAGACCATGTCGCCGCGTTCGAGGGCGGGCAGGAAGTCGGCGGGTTCGAGTTCGGGCAGGTGGCCGTCGCGGACCCGGACCAGCAGTTCGTAGCTGTGCACCCCGAGGTCGGACAGGTCGATGATCGGCTGGGCGTCGAGTTCGAGCCGGCCGGTGTCCAGGGCCCGGCGGACCCGGGAGACCACACCGACCCGCTGGGCGGCCTGCCGGTGCTGCTCCGGGGCGAACAGCCGGGCGCGGTTGCGGCCCTCGTCCTTGGCCTGGTAGAGCGCCAGGTCGGCGTGGGCGAGGAGCAGGTCGTGGTCGTCGCCGGGCTCGAACGGGGCGGCACCGATCGACAGGGTCACCCGCAGCGGCTCGCCGCGTACGGCGAACGGGGTCCGGGCGACCAGGTCGCACAGCCGGCCCGCCACCGCCATCGCCGCTGCCGGGTCGTATCCGTCGAGCAGGACGGCGAACTCGTCGCCGCCGAGCCGGCCGACGACGGCACCGGCCGGCAGGTGACTGGTCAGCAGCCGGGCCAGCAGCCGCATGACCTCGTCGCCGACGCCGTGCCCACGTAGGTCGTTGATGTCCTTGAAATTGTCGACGTCGATGAGCAGCAGGGTGCCGCCGGCCCGGCCCTGGGCGGCCGCGCCGCTGATCGCCGCGGTCAGCGCCCGCCGGTTCGGCAGCCCGGTCAGCGGGTCGTGGTCGGCGAGATAGGTCAGCTCGTCCTGCACCCGCTGGACCTCGGTGACGTCGTGCGCGGTGCCGAGGACCCGGGCCGGCGCCCCGCCGGCGTCGGTGAAGACCTCGCCGTAGCACTCGAACACGCGCAGCGTCCGCCCGTCGGCCAGGTACATGCGGTGCGTGTAGCTGAACGGCGCCGGACGCTCCAGCGCCGCCGCCAGGGTCGACTCGATCATCGCGACGTCGTCGGGGTAGAGCATCGCCCGGTAGGCGGGGTAGTCGAGGGTGGAACCGGCCGGCAGGCCGAACATCGACAGCAGGGTCGGTGACCAGATGACGTCATTGGTCGCCAGGTCCCACTCCCACGTGCCGACCTTCGACAGCTGTTCGATGTGCTTCAGCCGCCACTCGTAGTTGTCGGCCCGGGCCCGGTCGGCGCGGGCCGCGGTGACGTCGGCGACCTCGTAGAGCAGTTCGGGCCCGACGCCGTCGCGCGGCGGCAGTTGCCGGCAGGTCACCCGCAGGTAGTGGGGCTTGCCGTCGGGCACCGGGCAGGGCAGCTCCCGGGACGGGCCGTCGGGGGTCACCGTGGCCAGCGGCAGGGTACGCAGGTCGGTGCCGATCGCCTGGCCGAGCCGGACGGCCGCCTCGTTGCACCAGTCGACCGTGCCGTCGGTGGTCGTCAGGAGGGCGCTGCCCATCACCTGGAGCACCGCGTCCGGAACACCCGGCGGCAGTGCTGCTGGCACGGTGCCTCCCCTGGATCGGTGACGGGGTCGGGGCCGACGACCGGGGGCACGGTCGGGGGCCACGGAGTGACCGAGTGTACAACCGGCTCGGCAACCGGCCGGCGGGCGAACCGCCCCCGCCGGCCGGTCCCCGCCGGACCGGGCCGGCGCCACCGGCCACGCCGGCCGGCGGCGCCGGGTGGGTTACGGACGGCCCCGCTTGACCTCGAAGAACGTCGGCGTACGCAGCAGCGGCTCGACGGCGTCCCAGATCGCCAGCGCCTCGGCCTTGTCGGTCACCTCGCCCACGATCGGGCCGTGCACACCGCGCGTGACCCCGTCGACGGTCAGCACGGGGGAGCCGATGTCGGGGCCGGCGGCCTCCCACGCCGTGGTGTGCGAGCGCCGTACGGCCTCGTCCCACGACGCGTCGTCGAGCGCGCCCGCGGCGTCGGCGACACCGGCGGCCTCGGCGGCGGCGCGTACCGAGGCGTCGGTGAGCGGGTTCATCGACTCGAAGGTGTGGGTGCCGAGTGCGGTGTAGAAGCGGCCGGCGTCGTCGTTGCGGCCGGCGGCCTGCAACGCCTCGATCAGCCGCAGCGCCTTGGTGGAGGCGGCCATCATCTCGCGGAACTCGTCCGGCGGCGGTTCGTCATTGAGCAGGGCGAGGCTGAACGGCCGCCAGCGGACGGCCAGATCACGCTCGGGGGCGACGCTGAGCAGCCAGCGCGAGGTGCGCCACGTCCAGGGGCAGGCCGGGTCGAAGTGGAACGTCACATCCATGCCCGAAAGTCTAGATCCGGAACGGCGCCGGGGAGGGGTGTAGCCGTCGGCCGGGCGACAGGATAACGGTCCCCGGTCGGGTTCGCCTGCTGGCCGCAGGTTTGCCGGCGGGCCGGGTAGGGCAGTGAGCGGTCACGCCCATCGCGTCACCGCCGACGCGCCTCGACGCGCCGCGGCCCACGCGACGGGCCTGATCAGCTGGCCTGCCGGGACCGCACCCGGCGGGGCAGCCGCCGAGGGAGGGGCGGAATGGGCAGACGCGTAGAGCGGACCACCGGGGGACGTGCCGGCCCCCGACGACGTGGCCGCCGGATGGTGGCCGCCGCGGCGGCGCTGGGGGTGCTGCTGCCGCTGGCCGCGTGTGGCGGCGGCGACGGCGGTGTGCCGACCATAAACCTGTACTACCCACCGGAGCAGAACCTGCAGACGGTGATCGACAACTGCAACGAGCAGGCGCAGGGACGCTACCGGATCGAATACCGGGTGCTGCCCCGTGGCGCCGACGACCAGCGGGTCCAGATGGTGCGCCGGCTCGCCGCCGGGGACCGGGGGATGGACGTGCTGGGGCTGGACGTGACCTGGACCCAGGAGTTCGCCAGCGCCGACTGGATCCTGCCGTGGACCGGCGACGCGCGGGCCGAGGTCGAGCGGGGCACGCTCGCCGGGCCGCTGGAGTCGGCCCGCTACGAGGACGAGTTGTTCGCGGCGCCGAAGAACACCAACGTGCAGCTGCTGTGGTACCGCACCGACCTGGTCGAGCAGCCGCCGGAGACCTGGGACGACATGATCGCGGCGGCACAGCGGCTCAAGGAGCAGGGGCAGCCGTACCAGGTGCTCACCATGGGCGCCCAGTACGAGGGGCTGGTCGCCTTCTACAACACCCTGGTCGCCAGCGCCGGTGGGCAGATCCTCAACGAGGACGGCACCGAGGCGGTCTTCGACGAGGGCGCGGTGCGCGCCCTGGAGGTGCTCCAGCGGTTCGCGACCGCCGGGGTGACCAGCGCGTCGTTCACCAACGCGCTGGAGGACGACGTACGGCTGGCGTTCCAGTCCGGCAACGGCGCCTTCCAGCTCAACTGGCCGTTCGTCTACCCGGCGTTGCAGGAGGGGGCGCCGGAACTGGCGGACAAGGTCGGCTGGGCCCGCTACCCGGGCGTCGACGCCGGCCAGCCGAGCCGGGTCACGATCGGTGGCGTCAACCTGGCGGTCAGCCGCTACTCCGATCATCCGGACGAGGCGTTCGAGGCCGCGCTGTGCATCCGCAACGCCGAGAACCAGAAGTTCTCCGCGATCAACGACGGCGTGCCGCCGACGATCGAGAGCATCTACGCCGACCCGGAGATGACCGAGGCGTACCCGATGAAGGACGAGATCCTCGCCGAGCTGCGGGACGGCGCCACCCGGCCGTTGACGCCGGCGTACCAGAACGTGTCGACGGTGCTGTCCGTGACGCTGTCCCCGCCGTCGGCGATCCGGCCGCAGGAGACCGCGGACCAGCTGCGCCGGTCGGTGCAGGACGCGCTGGAATCCAAGGGGGTGCTGCCGGGATGAGCCACCGAGCCGAACCGACCACCGAAGGAGGGCTCGCCGACCGTAAGGCCGGCCGGCGGGTCAAGGCGCCGCTGAGCGAGGGCAAGAAGGCCGAGCGCCGGCTGGGGTGGCTGCTGTGCGCCCCGGCCGCGCTGGTGATGGTCGCCGTGACGGCGTACCCGATCTTCTACTCGGTCTGGCTGTCGTTGCAGCGGTTCGACCTGAAGTTTCCCGACCAGCGCGAGTTCATCGGGCTGGAGAACTACGTGACGGTGCTGACCAACGAGTTCTGGTGGACCGCGTTCGGGGTCACCATGCTCATCACGGTCGTCACGGTCGCGGTCGAGCTGGTGCTCGGCATGGGGCTGGCGATCATCATGCACCGTACGATCGTCGGCCGCGGCCTGGTGCGGACCTCGGCCCTGATCCCGTACGGGATCGTGACGGTCGTGGCCGCGTTCTCCTGGCGGTACGCGTGGACGCCGGACACCGGCTACCTGGCGAACCTGTTCAGTGACGGGGCGCCGCTGACCGAGCGGGCCAGCGCGCTGGGCATCATCATGCTGGCCGAGATCTGGAAGACCACGCCGTTCATGGCCCTGCTGCTGATGGCCGGGCTGGCGCTGGTCCCCGAGGACCTGCTCAAGGCGGCGTCGATGGACGGAGCCAGCGGGTGGCAGCGGTTCACCAAGGTGATGCTGCCGGTGATGAAGCCGGCGATCCTGGTCGCGCTGCTCTTCCGGACCCTGGACGCGTTCCGGGTCTTCGACAACATCTACGTGCTGACCGCCGGGGCCAACCAGACCTCGTCGGTGTCGATGCTCGCCTACAACAACCTGATGAAGGGGCTCAACCTCGGCATCGGCTCGACGATGTCGGTGCTGATCTTCCTGACCGTGGCGGTCATCGCCTTCATCTTCGTGAAGCTGTTCGGCACCGCTGCCCCGGGCAGCTCCGACGAGGGGAGGCGCTGATGGCCGCGCTGGACACCACCCCGGCCAAGAAGTGGCGGTGGGGCCTGCTGGACGCGGTCGTCGTGGTCTTCGCGCTGACGCCGGTGCTGTGGATCGCGTCGCTGTCGTTCAAGACGCCGGGCACCCTGACCGACGGCAACTTCATCCCGCGGGAATGGACGCTGGAGAACTACCGCACGATCTTCCAGACCGACCAGTTCATCCGGGCGCTGATCAACTCGATCGGCATCGCGATGATCTCGACGGTGATCGCGGTGGTGCTCGGCATGCTGGCCGCGTACGCCATCGCCCGGCTGGACTTCCCCGGCAAGGGGCTGCTGGTCGGGGTGTCGCTGCTGATCGCGATGTTCCCGCAGGTGTCGCTGGTGTCGCCGCTGTTCGACATCGAGCGCCGGCTCGGGCTGTTCGACACCTGGCCGGGCCTGATCCTGCCGTACATCACGTTCGCGCTGCCGCTGGCGATCTACACGCTGTCGGCGTTCTTCAAGCAGATCCCGTGGGACCTGGAGAAGGCGGCGAAGATGGACGGCGCCACCCAGGGGCAGGCGTTCCGGCGGGTGATCGCGCCGCTGGCCGCGCCGGGCGTGTTCACCACCGCGATCCTGGTCTTCATCTTCTGCTGGAACGACTTCCTGTTCGCGATCTCGCTGACCTCGACCGAGCGGTCCCGTACGGTCCCGGTCGCGCTGTCGTTCTTCACCGGCGAGTCGCAGTTCGAGGACCCGACCGGGGCGATCTCCGCGGCCGCCGTGGTGATCACCGTACCGATCATTCTGTTCGTGCTGTTCTTCCAGCGTCGCATCGTCTCGGGCCTGACGTCCGGCGCGGTCAAGGGGTGAGTTTTCGTGGCTGACATCGTGCTGGACCAGGTGAGCAAGAAGTATCCGGACGGGACGGTCGCGGTCCGCGACGTCGACCTGACGATCGCCGACGGCGAGTTCGTCATCCTGGTCGGCCCGTCCGGGTGCGGCAAGTCGACCACCCTGAACATGATCGCCGGACTGGAGGACATCAGCTCCGGGGAACTGCGCATCGGTGGCGAGCGGGTCAACGACAAGGCGCCCCGCGACCGGGACATCGCGATGGTGTTCCAGTCGTACGCGCTGTACCCGAACATGACCGTGCGGGAGAACATGGCGTTCCCGCTCAAGCTGGCCAAGCTCGACAAGGCGACCATCGACGAGAAGGTCACCGAGGCGGCCAAGGTGCTGGAGCTGACCGCGCTGCTCGACCGCAGGCCGGCGAACCTCTCCGGCGGCCAGCGCCAGCGGGTGGCGATGGGGCGGGCGATCGTCCGCAGCCCGAAGGCGTTCCTGATGGACGAGCCGCTGTCCAACCTCGACGCGAAACTGCGGGTGCAGATGCGGACCGTGGTGTCCCGGCTGCAGAAGCGGCTCGGCACCACCACGGTGTACGTCACCCACGACCAGACCGAGGCGATGACACTCGGTGACCGTGTGGTGATCATGCGGGCCGGCGCGGTGCAGCAGGTCGGTGAACCGCAGAACCTCTACGACCACCCGGCCAACCTGTTCGTCGCCGGGTTCATCGGCTCGCCGTCGATGAACTTCCTCATCGCGACCGCCGAGGACGGCAAGCTGCGGACCTCGCTCGGCGACCTGCCGATCGGCGACCGGGTACGCCGCCAGCTCGAGGGCGGCGACGCCGGCCGGGAACTGATCGTCGGCATCCGGCCCGAGCACTTCGAGGACGCGGCCCTGGTCGACGCCGCGCACCGGGACCGGGGGATGGAGTTCGAGGCACCGGTCGACCTGGTCGAGTCGATGGGGTCCGACAAGTACGTCTACCTCTCGGTCGAGGGTGAGCGGGCCAGTTCCGCCGAACTGGAGGAGCTGGCCGCCGACATCGGCGCCTCGGACCTGCCCGGGGGTGGCGGCTCCAACCTGGTGACCCGGTTGTCGGCCGAGTCCGACGTACGCGAGGGCGAGAACCGGCGGATCTGGCTCAACCTGGAGAAGATCCACCTGTTCGACCCGTCCGACGGGCGCAACCTGACGCTGCACGAGGGCCGGTCCGGCGGGGTGACCGCCGCCTGAGCGGTTCGTACGGGGCCACCGTGGGAACGCGGTGGCCCCGTACGTGTGCTTGCCGGGGGTTTGGTTGCCGACCGGACGGGTAGCGACCACCAGACACGGTGCCGGACGGTTGAGGGAGTGGTTTCGGGATGGACGGCCAGGTCAAGGTCGCGGTTATCTACTACAGCGCCACGGGGACCACGTTCCAGATGGCCCGGGCGGCGGTCGTCGCGGCCGAGAAGGCCGGTGCCGAGGCCCGGCTGCGCAAGGTGCGCGAGCTGGCACCCGAGGAGGCGATCCGGTCCAACGCCGGGTGGCACGCCCACCACCTGGAGACCCAGGACGTCGACGTCGCCGAACTCGACGACCTGGAGTGGGCCGACGTGGTCATCTTCGGCACCCCGACCCGGTACGGGGTGATGGCGGCCCAGCTCAAGCAGTTCATCGACGGCAGCGGTCCACTGTGGTCGAGGGGCGGGCTGGTGAACAAGGTCTTCGCCGGCTTCTGCTCGACCGCGACCGCGCACGGCGGGCAGGAGGCCACCCTGTTGTCGCTGTTCACCGTCGTCTACCACTGGGGCGGGATCGTGGTCACCCCCGGGTACGTCGAACCGAGCCAGTTCGTCGCCGGCAACCCGTACGGCGGTTCGCACACCAGCAACAACGGCGAGGTCCCGCCGGACGAGCAGGCGCTGGGCGCCACGGCGCTGACCGCGCGGCGGGCGGTGGAGATCGCCACCGCGCTCAAGCGCGGCATCGCCTGACGTTGCCGGCTGACGGTACCGAGGGGGCGGGCGGATGCCGCCCCGACGCCGGTGATCGTCTGCTGTCCAGCCCGTCGACACGCCGTACCGCGACCGGCGGAGCAGCAGACGATCACCACGACCAGCCCCGGATACACCCTTGCGCACCCCGAAGACCGCGACCGCTACGCGGCACGGAAGGATGAGGTCGGCGCACCGCATCCGCTGCCGGGCGGCACCCGGGCCGGGTGCGCCTCCGATCGCGCAAGATCCGCGTGATCAGGGGCCGGAGGCGGCGACGCGCCGACGACACGCGCGACGTACTCCCTGATCACGCGGATCTTGCGCACGCGCTCACGCGGATCTTGGGGTGGCCGGAACCGGTGGTCCGGGCGGGGGCTCTCGTACCCACCCGGACCACCGGCCTGACTTCCCGCTACCCGTCTTCCGGCGGACTATTCCTCCGTGGTCAGACCGTTGCCGGCGGCTGCGTCGCCCCGGCGGGGGCGAGCAGGTGGCCGACCAGGTCGGTGAGGACCGGCAGGCCGTCCGGGCTGAGCACCGACTCGGGATGGAACTGCACCCCGGCGAAGGCCGGGCCACGTACGGCGTGCACGCAGCCGTCGGCCGGATCGCGGGCGACGTCGACCGGCCCGTACGCCGAGGCGAGGGCATCGGAGCCGGCCACAGCGGTGAACGTCGAGTAGAAGCCGACGGTACGGGTGGCACCGAAGAGTTCGACCCGGCGCTGCAGGCCCTGGTAGGGGGCGTCGCGGCGGTGCAGGCGCAGCCCGAGCAGCCCGCACAGCACCTGGTGGCCGAGGCAGACGGCGAGCAGCGGCCGGCGCCGGTCCAGCAGGCCGGCGACCAGCCGCCGCACCGCGGCCATCTTCGGGTCGGCGGCGTCGGTCGGGTCGCCGGGACCCGGCCCGGCCACCACCAGGTCGAAGCCCTCCGCCGGCTCGGTGCCGGCGGCCTGCCGCCACGGCCGCACCTCGACGGACATCCCGAGGGCCCGCAACTGGTGGGACAGCATGCCGGTGAACGTGTCCTCGGCGTCGACGACGAGCACCCGCCGGCCGGCCAGCGCGGGCACCACCGACGTACCGTCGCGCTGCTCCAGCCAGAACCGGGCCAGCCGGTCGTTGCGGGCGGCGAGCGCGGCGCGTACCTCGGGGTGGTCGGCCAGGCGGGCGGTGCCGGTGCCCGCGGCGGGCCCGGCCGCGGCGGGCCGCAGGCCGAGCGCCGCCAGCACCCCGGCCGCCTTCGCGTACGTCTCGGCGACCTCGCCGGCCGCCGTCGAGTGCCGGACCAGGGTGGCGCCGACCGGCACCCTCAGCCGCCCGGTGGGGGAGATCTCGGCGGTACGGATCAGGATCGGCGCGTCCAGCGTCTGCCGGCCGGCGTCGTCGTGGCCGAGCAGGGCCAGCACCCCGGCGTAGTAGCCGCGACCGCGCCGCTCGTGCCGGGCGATGACCCGGCACGCGTTCTCCATCGGGCTGCCGGTGACCGTCGGGGCGAACATCGTCTCGCGCAGCACCTCGCGTACGTCGAGCGAGCCCCGTCCGGCCAGCAGGTATTCGGTGTGGGTGAGGTGCGACATCTCCTTCAGGTACGGCCCGACGACCTGCCCGCCGTGCTCGGCGACGGTCGCCATCATCTTCAGCTCCTCGTCGAGCACCATGTACAGCTCGTCGATCTCCTTGGGGTCGGCGAGGAAACGCAGCAGCGCGGCGTGGTCGGCCGGCCCGTCCGGATGCCGGAAGGTGCCGCTGATCGGGTTCATCATCGCCAGCCCGTCCTCGACGCTGACGTGCCGTTCCGGGGTGGCGCCGACCAGGGTGCGGTCGCCGGTGTGCACCAGGAACGTCCAGTACGCGCCGCGTTCGCCGGTCAGCAGCCGGCGCAGCGCGGCCAGGGCGGCGGTCAGCGGCGGGTCGAGCAGGTCGGCGTGGAAGGCGCGGTGGACGACGAAGTTGGCGCCCTCGCCGCGGCCGATCTCGTCGCGCAGCACCCGGTCGACGGTGCGCGCGTACGTCTCGTCGTCGACGTCGAAGCCGCCCGGCCCGGTGCGTACCGGCGTGTCGGGCAGCGCGGCCAGTGCCGCCTCCAGCGGACTGGTGCCGTAGCCGGTGACGGTCAGGCAGGTGAGCGGGGTGCCGTCGTCGACGCAGGCGAACCCGCGCTCGGCGATCTGCCGGTACGGCACGAGGGCCAGGGTGCGCGGCCCGGGTGCGCCGGCCGGCAGCGGGATGTCGGCGAGCCGGTCGACGGCGTGCGCCGGCCCGGTGAAGATCTCCAGTTCGTCACGGCCCTCGCGGCGGATCAGGGCGAACGGTCCGGGGTCGGCGCCACCGGCGATGGTGGCGAGCAGTTGGTGCAGCAGCGGCATGTCGTTCCTCGGCTGGCCGGGGGCCGTCCCGGGCGAGGCGTCCGCTGGGGGAAGGGTTGCCGGCGGCCGCCTCGGTGGGGCGGCCGCGTGGATGAACTACGCGCGGGTGCGGGCCGCCGGGTCGGCGGGCCACCAGAACTTGCCCGCCGGGTCGGCGGGCTGCCAGGAACTGCCCGCCGGATCGGCGGGCTGCCAGGAACTGGCGTGCGCGGGCATGCGGTAACCCTATGCGCCGTACGACCCCGGCGGAAGCGGTCCGCGCGAAGCTGGCGGGTACGGCCGTGCCCGGCCGGGTACCGTGACCGGCGATGAAGGTTCTCGCCCTCGACATGGGCACCTCGTCGGTGCGTGGCATGGTGCTGGACGCCGACGCGGTGCAGTTGCCCGGCGCGCTGGCCCGCCGCAAGGTGCGGGTGTCGATCGACCGCACCGGTGCCGGCACCCTGGACGGCGCCGGCTACCTCGCCTGCCTGGTGGAGTGCCTCGACGAGTTGCACGCCGCCGGCCACCTCGACGGGATCGAGTTGGTGGCGACCGCCGCCCAGTGGCACTCGATCGTGCCGTTGGACGCCGCCGGTGACCCGCTCGGGCCGGTGCTGACCTGGCTGGACACCCGGGCGACCCCGCCGGGTTCGGTGACCGGCCCGGCCGACGAGGCGGCGTTCCACGCGCGTACCGGCGCCTGGTGGCACCGCTTCTACTGGACCGTACGGGTGCCGTGGCTGCGCCGGCACACGTCGGCGCCGCCGGCCCGGTTCGTCGGCCTGGTCGAATACGTCTTCGGGGTGCTGCTCGACGGGGCGCCGATGTCGGTGTCGCAGGCGTCCGGCACCGGGCTGCTCGACCTGCGGGCCATGACCTGGGACTTCGAGGCGTGCGAGCTGGCCGGGGTACGGCCGGGCGAGTTGCCGGACCTGGCCCCGACCGGGTGGCGCGGCCGGCTGCGACCGGCGTACGCCGCCCGCTGGCCGGCCCTGGCGGCGGCGCGCTGGAAGGCGCCGATCGGCGACGGTGCGGCGTCCAACATCGGCTCGGGCTGCGTCGACGAGAACCGGGCGGCGGTGACGGTGGGCACCTCGGCCGCCGTACGGCTGATGCAGCCGGCGCCGGCCGGGGCGGAGTTGCCGCCGCTGCCGGCGACCCTGTGGCGTTACCGGGTCGACCACGAGCGGATCATCACCGGCACCGCGTACTCGTCGGGCGGCAACCTGTTCGACTGGGCCGAGCGTGAGCTGCGGCTGCCGGCGGGGCCGGCCCTGGACGAGGCGCTGGAGCGGGTGACGCCGGGCCGGTCCCTACCGGCCGACATGCGGTTCGCCGGTGACCGGCCGCCGGGAATGGCCGGGGCCGGCTCCGGGGCGCTGGGCGGGCTGGGCTTCGGCAGCACCGCGGTGGACATCCTGGCCGGCCTGATGGACGCGTTGTGCCGGCAGGTCGCGGACGACCTCGTCGACCTGGAGTCCACGGTGGACCGACGGGTGGAGGTGGTGCTCGGCGGCGGTGCCGTGGCGGCCTCCGCCTGGTGGCGGCGGGCGTTCGCGGCGGCGCTGGCCCCCCGCCCGGTGCGGCACGTCACCAACCCGGAGGTGGGTGGCACCGGGGCGGGGATCCTGGCGCTGGGCCGGTTCGGCGACATCGACGCGCATAGCGGCATCGGCCGGACGGAGGAGGGCGGCTCGGCGGTGTCGGCAGGACGTGATCGGCCACATTATCCTTCGTGAACGACCCGGATGTCGCGTCGTTGACAGCTTTGCCTGGCCTGGTTGGATGGAGGCCGCCCCTCGGCCGGCCCGGCGCCGGGGACAGTAGGGAGGCGTTGGTGGGCGTCACCAACGGGCCGTCGGACGTGACGGCCCCGCACCAACGACGAAGCCTCTTCGACGAGCGGGTTCTGCCGCACCGCCGCCGGTCCCGGCTGCGGCTGCGCGACTGGCGGATGCGTACCAAGCTCGGCGCGGTGCTGATCGTCCCCTCGGTCGCGTTCATCGTGCTCGCCAGCGTGCAGACCGGTTCCCTGGTCAGCCAGGCGACGGTGCTGAACGAGTTCGCCGAGCAGGTCCGGGTCGGGCGGGAGACGACTGCCCTGATCCACGAGCTGCAACAGGAGCGCGACCGTACCTTCGGCGAACAGGTGGCCCCGGCGACCAGCTCCGACGGCCGGTACGACCCGGCCCAGGCCCGGGTGGCCCTGGCCCCGTTCCACGAACGGGTGGACGCGGCGGTCGGCGCGTTCCGGGCCGCCGGTGACCCGATGTCGCGTGGCGACGCCGCCTGGCGGGTCTCCTACACGCGGACGGTCGGGCTGCTCGACCAGTTGCCGGCCCTGCGGTCGGCGGCCGTCGGCGGCATCGTCACCGCCCCGACCATCGAGGGCAACTACACCCGGACCATCGACTCCCTGCTGGCGTTGCTGGCCGAGCCGTCGCCGGGTGTCGAACGTCCGGAGCTGACCGACGCGGTGCTGCGTTACGTGCAGTTGGCGCGGGTCAAGGAGGTCGGGTCGCGGATCCGGGCCCGGCTCTACAGCGCCGGCCGGCTCGGCGGCTACGGCGCCGAGGAGCTGGTGACCCTCAGCGACCTGCGGGTGCAGCAGTTGACCGCGATGGCGGAGTTCCGGGTCGTGGCGACCACCGAGCAGCTGGCGCGCTACGAGGAGGCGACCCGTGATCCGCGGTTCGTCCACGCCGGGCAGTTGGAGGAGACCTCGCTGCCGTCGGCGGGCGCCGGGCCGCGGGTGATCCCACCGGCGAGCTGGTGGTCGGCGAGCCAGGACCGGCACGACCTGTTGCGTGAGATCGAGACGACCGTTCTCGACGACGCCGTGCAGCAGGCCGACTCGCGCAGCGCCGCGCAGGTGCGCCGTACGGTGATGGTCGCCGCCGGGGTGCTCGCGGTGCTGCTGGTGGCGTTGCTGACCTCGGTCGTCATCGGCCGCTCGATCGCCCGGTCGCTGCGGATGCTGCGGGCGCAGGCGTTGCAGGTGGCGCAGCTCGACCTGCCGGAGACGCTGCGCCAGCTGCGGGAGGTCAACGCCGGCATCCCGGAGATCGAGGTGCCGCCGGCGACGGTCCGGTCGATGGACGAGATCGGTGACGTCGCCGAGGCGTTCGTGGCGGTGCACCGCAGCGCGGTCACCGTCGCGGTCGACCAGGCCACGATGCGGCGTACGTTCAACGCGATGTTCGTCAACCTGGCCCGGCGCAGTCAGGTCCTGGTCGAGCGGCAGCTCGAACTGCTCGACGAGCTGGAGCGCGAGGAGAGCGACCCGGACCAGCTCGAGAACCTGTTCAAGCTCGACCACCTCGCGGCCCGGATGCGGCGTAACGACGAGAGCCTGCTGGTGCTCGCCGGCACCGAGTCGACCCGCCGGTGGAACCGCCCGGTGGCGTTGTCGGCCGTCGTGCTCGCAGCCGTGGCCGAGATCGAGCAGTATCCGCGGGTGCGGCACGACGTCGCCGACGACCTGCACGTCGTCGGGCACGCGGTCGCCGACCTGGTGCACCTGCTGTCCGAGTTGCTGGAGAACGCCACCGCGTTCTCGCCGCCGGACACGCTGGTGCGGGTGACCGGCACCGGATACGGCCCGGAGACGGCACTGATCGAGATCGTCGACGAGGGCCTGGGGATGAGCCCGACCGGTGTCGCCGACGCCAACAAGCTGCTCGCCGCGCCGCCGGCCGCCGACCTCGCCGCGTCGGAGCGGATGGGGTTGTTCGTGGTCAGCCACCTGGCCGCCCGGCAGGGGGTGCGGGTGCAGTTGCGGGCCGCCGAGCGGGGCGTGGTCGCGACGATCTGGCTGCCCGGTTCGGTGCTGTCGCCGGCGCCGACGGCGCGGGACGCGGCCAACGATCCCGGGCGGGGGGTCGGCGGGTTGCGGCCGTACGCGATCGGGGCCACGGCGGGATTGCCGGCGCTGCGCGCGGCCGGACCCGGCAACGACCGGGGCGCGCCGGCTGCCGGCGGGGCGCCGCAAGACGCTGCCGCGCTCGCGGCGGGCGGTACCGACCCGGTCCGAGGACGTGCTGGCCGACGCCAGCGGGGCGCCGGACGCGCCGGAGGGCAGCACCTGGTGGTCGCGGCAGGCCCGGCCGGGTACGGCGGCCGCCGCCCGGTCCGCCACCGGCCAGCCTGGCACCGGTCAGCCCGCTGCCGTTCGGTCCGCCGCCGGCCAGCCCGGCGCCGGTCAGCCCGGCGGCCCGGCGGCTGCCGGCCGGTCGGCCGTACCGGCCCCGGCCGCCCGCTCCGGAGGCGCGGTCGGGGTGGCCCGGGCGGTGGGGCAGGCCCCGATGCGGCCCGCCGGCCAGGCCGGCCCGGGGCATGGCGACGCGGCTGCCGCACCGGTGGCCGGGGCCGACCACCGGCCGGCACCGGAACCGTTCTGGCCGACCGTGGTCCGCAACGCCAACGGGCTGCCGGTACGGGTGCCGATGGCGCACCTGCCTTCGGAGACCGAGTCGCCCGCGCCCGCCGCCTCGCGGCCGTACACCGACCCGGACCCGGACGCGGCCGGCTCGACGCTCTCCCGGTTCTACGGCGGCGTACGGCGGGCCGAGGCGGAGGAGACCACCGAAATGTCAAAGTTGATCACTAAGGACGAGGAGCGCCAGTGAACACGCTGAGCCAAGATGCACGCGACCTGAGTTGGCTGGTCAGCGGGTTCGCCGAGAAGGTACCCGGGGTCCTGCACGCGGTGGTGGTCTCCTCCGACGGGCTGCTGGTGGCGGTCTCCGACCACCTGCCCCGCGACCACGCCGACAAGCTCGCCGCGGTGACCTCGGGGTTGATGAGCATCACCACGGGCGCGGCGCAGATGTTCGACGGCGACATCGTCAAGCAGACCGTCGTGGAGATGGGGCGGGGCTACTTCCTGGTGATGAACATTCGGGACGGTTCGATCCTGGCGACGCTCGCGTCCGGTGACGCCGACGTCGGGGTGATCGGCTACGAGATGGCCCGGCTGGCCAAGCAGGCCGGCGAGAAGCTCACCCCGGCGCTGCGCGCCGAACTGCAGCAGGCGCTCCCGCGCTGAATCGCGGCCGGCGCTACCGCGCCGAGCCGCATCAGGCGCTGCCGCGCCGAGCCGCAGCAGGCTGGATAAAAGCCAGCTAGCCCGGTTGACCAGGCCGGGCTAGCTGGCTGTCCAGGTGTCACGGAGCGGCCGTCCGGAGGCTCCGTGCGATTACCTACACCGCGTTGTCGGCGATGACCCGGCGGTACCAGTGGGCGCTGCGCTTGAGAATCCGGCGCTGGGTCGGGTAGTCGACGTGGATGAGTCCCCAGCGCTGGTCGTAGCCCTCGGCCCACTCGAAGTTGTCCATCAGGGACCAGACGTGGAAGCTCTCCAGCGGTACGCCGTCGGCGATCGCCCGGTGGGCGGCGGCGATGTGGTCGCGTAGGAAGGCGACGCGGCCGGCGTCGTCGACGGTGTCGTCGGCGCCGAGCGGGTCGGGGGTGGGTAGGCCGTTCTCGGTGATGGAGATCGGCATCGGGCCGTAGTCGCGGGTGACCCGGGTGAGGATGTCGTACAGGCCGTCGGGGTAGATCTGCTGCCAGTCCGCCTGCGAGGTCGGCCACCTGGTCACGGTGCCGCCGTCCGCGGTGACGTAGATCGGCGTGTAGTACTGCACGGCGAGCAGGTCGACCGGGGTCGAGATGATGTCGAGGTCGCCGTCGCGGATGCCCCTGACCAGCCGGCTGTCCGGGCCGAGGTCGTCGAGGACGTCGGCGGGGTAGCGGCCGGTGAAGACCGAGTCGAGGTAGAACCGGTTCTCGTAGCCGTCGTACAGGGTGGTGGCCGCGGCGGCGGCCGCGCTGCCGTCGGCGGGATAGCAGGGGTGCAGGTTGAAGGCCGGGCCGATGCGGCCCGGCCCGCCGCGGGCGCGCAGTGCCTGTACGGCCATGCCGTGCGCGAGCTGCAGGTGGTGGGCGACGAGGTGGGCGGCGTCGGGGTCCTGCCGGCCGGGTGCGTGGTGGCCTTCGAGGTAGCCGTTCTGCACCACGGTCTTCGGCTCGTTGATGGTCAGCCAGACCGGTACGTCGTCGCCGAGGGCGGCGAAGACGGCGTCGGCGTACTCGGCGAAGCGGAGGGCGGTGTCGCGGGACTCCCAGCCGCCGGCGTCCTGGAGCGCCTGCGGCAGGTCCCAGTGGAAGAGGGTCGCCATCGGGGCGATGCCGCGGTCGAGGAGCCCGGCGACCAGGCGGCGGTAGAAGTCCAGGCCGCGCTGGTTGGGGGCGCCGGCGCCGTCGGCCTGGACGCGGGGCCAGGCGATGGAGAAGCGGTAGCTGTGCAGGCCGAGGTCGCGCATCAGGTCGAGGTCGTCGGCGTACCGGTGGTAGTGGTCGGCGGCCACGTCGCCGGTGTCCCCGCCCTTGATCCGGCCGGGGGTGTGGCTGAAGGTGTCCCAGACCGACTCGCCGCGGCCGTCCTCCTTGGTGGCGCCTTCGATCTGGTAGGCCGACGTGGCGGCCCCCCAGACGAAGTCGTCGGGGAAGCGCAGGCCGAGCGGTGCTTCGGCGTCCGCGGGCGGCGTGGCGTGGTGCAGCGGCTGCCGCCGGCTGGGAACGGACATGTTTCGGGTCTCCTCTTGGTGATCGGGGATCCCCGATGCTCGTCGTAACAATCGGGGGTTAGCGTGGGGGCGGGGAGGGCAATCCCCGCCCCCACCATCGGTTACACACACGCACGAGCGGGTTGGCGTCCAGGTCGTGCGTGCCGCGCGGGAGCCGGGCCACGCGAGTGGCTGGTGATCCCACCTCCCTTCCGATGTTCCGTGGGGCGGCCGGCGGCGGAGTCCGGGCTGGCCCGCCGTCGGCCCTTGCTTGCGCAGGGGTCGGGTCACGTACGAGGGCACATGACACGACTTGCATGTTCATCGATGGAAGCGCTCCCATCGGCGATGGTTCAGGACTGTAGTCCGCGTTACGGCTTTGTGAAAGCCCCAAAATGGAATCGAAACAAAGTCCGGAAAGCCCCTTCCCGCGGTTGATTCGGGAGCGCTCCCATGGAACACTCTCGAACTGTCGCGGGTGGGTGAGCCACCACGCGCGACCGTGGGCCGCCGAGGGCATCGGGCTTCCGAACGGCCGCCCCACCGACCGGGACCGCCGGTCAACCCCCGGTCCGGGCCGGGTCGCTCGCAACGTTCCCCCGCGCCTTCCGTCCCGCGCGACGACCGTCGTGCCGGAGGCGCCCGGCCGGTGGCCGTCGCGCCCCGGCCCGGTTCCGCGAGGAGACATTCATGAAAGTCACCGCAAGACGCCGTCGGGTGGCGATGGTCGCCGCCGGCGTGCTCGTGGCGGCCGGGGTGACCCTGCCGGTGGGCGCCGCCCACGCCGCCACCTCCTGCGACGTGGTCTACGCGACCAACGACTGGAACAGCGGATTCACCGCCAACGTCACCATCAAGAACCTCGGCGACCCGATCAACAACGGCTGGACCCTCGGCTGGACGTTCCCCAACTCCGGCCAGCGGGTCACCCAGAGCTGGTCGTCCACCGTCACCCAGAACGGCAGCCAGGTGACCGCGGTCAACGCGGCCTGGAACGCCAGCATCCCCACCGGTGGCACGGTCGACTTCGGCTTCAACGGCACCCACACCGGCAACAACCCGAAGCCGACGTCGTTCACCCTCAACGGCACCGTCTGCAACGGGTCCGTACCCAACCAGGCGCCGACGGTCTCGCTCAGCGTGCCGGCCGGCCCGTTCGTCGCCCCCGCCGACGTGCCGCTGACCGCCACCGCCAGCGACCCCGACGGCACCATCAGCAAGGTCGAGTTCTACCGCAACGGCCTGCTGGTCAACACCGACACCACAGCCCCGTACGGCTACACGATGGAGGACCTGCCGGCCGGCAGCTACACCGTGCAGGCCAAGGCGTACGACAACGCCAACGCGACCGCGACCGCGGAGCGGGCGTTCACCGTCACCCCCAGCTCCGGCCCGGTGCTGATCGCGACCCCGTCGTCGGTGAGCGTCAACGAGGGCGGCACCTCCACGGTGAACCTGAAGCTGTCGGCGGCGCCGACGAGCAACCGGGTGGTGACGCTGACGCGTACCGGTGACCAGGACATCACCGTCTCGCCGACCTCGGTCACCCTCACCCCGAGCAACTGGAGCACCGGGGTCAACGTGATCGTGGCCGCCGCCGAGGACGCCGACACGGTCAGCGGCACCGCGACCATCACCGCGTCGGCCACCGGCCTCGCGCCGCTGGCGATCGTCGCCACCGAGATCGACAACGACACCGGCGGCGGGAACAACGTCTACATCCAGCGGTTCCTGGAGCAGTACGGCAAGATCAAGAACTCGGGCTACTTCAGCCCCGAGGGCGTGCCGTACCACTCGATCGAGACGATCATCGTCGAGGCGCCGGACCACGGCCACGAGACCACGTCCGAGGCGTTCAGCTTCTGGATCTGGCTGGAGGCGCAGTACGGCCGGGTCACCCAGAACTGGGCGCCGTTCAACAACGCCTGGACGGTGACGGAGAAGTACATCATCCCGTCGAACGCCGACCAGCCGACCGCCGGCGTCGCCGGCACCCCGCAGTACGCCGCCGAGTACGACCTGCCCAGCCAGTACCCGTCGCAGCTGCAGCCGAACGTGTCCGTCGGCCAGGACCCGCTGCGGTCCGAACTGCAGACCACGTACGGCACCGGCAGCATCTACGGCATGCACTGGCTGCTAGACGTCGACAACGTGTACGGCTTCGGCCGCTGCGGCGACGGCACCACCCGCCCCGCGTACATCAACACCTTCCAGCGCGGGCCGCAGGAGTCGGTGTGGGAGACCGTGCCGCAGCCGTCCTGCGACACCTTCGCCCACGGCGGCACGCACGGCTACCTCGACCTGTTCACCCGGGAGAGCAACCCGCCCGCCCGGCAGTGGAAGTACACCAACGCCCCGGACGCCGACGCGCGCGCCATCCAGGCCGCGTACTGGGCCCAGACCTGGGCCAAGGAGCAGGGCCGCGAGGCCGAGATCGCCCAGACCGTGGCCAAGGCCGCAAAGATGGGCGACTACCTGCGGTACGCGATGTTCGACAAGTACTTCAAGCGGATCGGCAACTGCGTCGGGGCGACCCAGTGCCCGGCCGGCACCGGCCGCGACTCGGCGCACTACCTGATGTCCTGGTACTACGCCTGGGGTGGCGCCACCGACCCGAACGCCGCCTGGTCGTGGCGGATCGGTTCCAGCCACAACCACATGGGCTACCAGAACCCGATGGCCGCGTACGCGCTGACCGCCATGCCGGAACTGCGGCCGAGGTCGACGACCGCCAACGCCGACTGGACCAAGAGCCTGGAGCGGCAGATGGAGCTGTACCAGTGGCTCCAGTCCGCCGAGGGCGGCATCGCCGGCGGTGCCACCAACAGCTGGCAGGGCAGCTACAGCCAGCCGCCGGCGGGCACCCCGACCTTCTACGGCATGTTCTACGACCCCAAGCCGGTCTACCACGACCCGCCGAGCAACAACTGGTTCGGCATGCAGGTCTGGTCGCTGCAGCGGGTCGCCGAGCTGTACTACCTGACCGGCAACGCACGGGCCAAGACGGTGCTGGACAAGTGGGTGCCGTGGGCCCTGTCGGAGACCACGATCGGCACCGGCGGCGACTACTCCATCCCGGCGACGATGGAGTGGACCGGCGCCCCCGCGATCTGGAACCCGGTCAACCCGCAGCCGAACAGCAACCTGCACGTCGAGGTCGTCTCGCACAGCAAGGACGTCGGCGTCACCGCCGCGTACGCCCGCACCCTGATGTGGTACGCGGCCAAGTCCGGCCACGTCGGCGCGAAGAACGCGGCCAAGGGCCTGCTCGACGGCCTGAACGCCAACGCCGACGCGCAGGGTGTCTCGGTGCCCGAGCGGCAGGAGCACTTCAACCGCTTCGACGACGTCTACAACCCGTCGACCGGCCAGGGGCTCTACATCCCGCAGGGCTGGACGGGCACCATGCCCAACGGTGACGTCATCGCGCCGGGCAAGAGCTTCCTCGACATCCGCTCGTTCTACAAGGACGACCCGGACTGGCCGAAGGTTCAGGCCTACCTGGACGGCGGACCGGCCCCGGTCTTCAACTACCACCGGTTCTGGGCCCAGGCGGACATCGCCATGGCCTACGCCGACTTCGGGCACCTGTTCCCGAACGGCTGAACCACCGGCGGTGCGGGCCGGGTGGGATCATCCGGCCCGCACCGCATCGGCACACCGCCCGCCCCGGGTACGTACCCGGGGCGGGCGTCGTTGCCGGGCGACCATGGCGGGATTTTCCCCGGCGGTTGCCGCCCGATATTGGTGATCATCAGTCATGCAACAGATCTGACGATTTCGCAAGTCGGGGAGTCCGATGTGGAACACTGTGGACATTGGCGCGTCGTGCGGGCAGCACGATCAGTGCCGGAGCGCTAGACTCCGGCTGACCGGCCGATCAACTCCCCCCGTGGTTGATTGGCCGGTCCTTTTTGTGCGCCCGCCGGTTGTGGGGGCGGATGGGTGCCCGTCCGGTGCGTAGAGCGGGCACCCACCCGCCTCCGGTGACCATGCCGTCTGCCGTAACGGCATGGTCGGCGATCCGTCTCAATCCCCCCAGAGGAGACGGACCGAGGTCTAGTGGACGGCGCTGGCCGTCACGTGTTGCGGTAGCCGGAGCCACCAGGCGGCGGCGCCACGGGCCGGCTGCGGTGCGGCGGGGTCGTCCCGCAGCCGGCTGAGCAGGGCCTGCCGGCGGGCGATGCCGAGTCCGTAGACCAGGCCGCGCAGCGCCGACTCGTGCAGCGGGTCGCGGTGCCGTCGCCACAGGCGGTTGTGGTGGTCGACCGCGGCGGCCCAGTAGCGGTCGTCGCTGTGCCCGCCGAGGTGCCCGATCGCGTGGGTGGCCAGGACGACCAGCGGCCCGGGAATCCCGCTGCCGACGGTGATCCGTTCGACCAGCGGACGCTGCTCGGCGCCGCCGAGGGCACGCAGCGCCGCGATGATGCAGCCGTTGAGCTCCAGGCGTTCGGGTGCGCGGATGCCGGCGAGTTCGTCGGCCAACGCCCGGGCCAGCGGCTCCCGGTAGGGGGTCGCGGCGATCAGCATCGCGGTGTAGAGGCGGATGTCGGACAGCGGGTGGAACAGCAGTTCCCGGACCAGGGTGGGGAACATGTCGTTGGCCGGGTCGTGCGGCAGGGTGGCGGTGGTCGTGTTGACGACGCGGGTCACCACGGCGCGGGCGGTGTGCGGCGCGGCGAGCTGGCCGGTGGCGACCGCCTCGCCGACGGTGCGGTCGGCGGCCGCAGCGCGGCGCAGCGCCGCCTGCATCCCGGGCCGGTGCAGCTGCGGGGCGTGCCGCAGCAGCGCGGCGGCCAGCGGCTGGGCCTCGGCGCGGTGCGCGGGTTCGCGGACGAGTTCGACGATCAGCGCGGTCAGGTCGGTGAGCTGGTCCGTGGTGAAGTGCCCGAAGCGGATCTTGCGTACGCAGGCCAGCAGGGCACCGAGGAACGCCCGGTCGTTGGTGGGCTGGTGGAGTTGGGCGAGCACGTGCCGGCTGGCGTCGGGGTGCGGGCTGCCGTCGAGGGCACCGATCGTCTCGATGAAGACCTGGTTCGCCCGGTCGGCGCCGAGTCCGGCGCAGGCCGCGACGGCCGCCCGCTGGCACGAGGGGTGGGCGATGAGGCGGTTGAACGCCTCGAAGCGCTGCTGCCACGACAGGCCGTGGGCGACGATCATCTCGGTGAGCAGCCGCTCGGTGAGCGCGGCGCGGGCGCTGCGCGGGCTGATGATCAGGCTGGGCGCGGCGGAGACCAGCGCGGACAGTTCGTCCCACTGCCGGCCGGTCATGATCGCCGTGGACAGGGCCCGGTCGAGCAGGTCGTCGATGCGGCCGGCGGCCTCGTCGGCGGCGGGCAGGTGCCGGGCCAGCGCCGGCGCCCCGTGCCCGGGTGGGGCGGCGTAGCGGTGCAGGGTGTCGATGACGGCGGTCAGGGTGCCGGCCGGCAGGTCGAGCAGTTCCTCGTAGCGCGTCACGGCCCGGTGGGTGGGGCGTACGGCGGCGGTTTCCCAGCGGGAGATCCGGCTCTCGGTGGTGTGGCTCGGCCACGAGCCGCCGTGGAAGGCGGCGGCGAACGACTTGGCGCGGGTCCACCGCTGGTGGGGGTCGAGCAGGCGGTTGCTGCGCAGCAGCCAGGCGACCCGGTCGGCGAGCGAGGGCTGGCCGCCGCGGCGGTGGCTCGGGGGCTCCGGCGGTGCAAGGTCGACGGAGGCCGTGTGGCTAGTCGCCATGTTGCAGATCCTAGCGGCGGAGACCTATTTCATGTTTCCCGTTGCAGCGCGACAGATCCTCTGCAATCGATCTTTCGCCGTATTGGGAAGCATTTACCATACGCGTCCGTCGGCCGCCGAAGGTCCTTCGCCGGGACCGGCTCCGCTGGCTGGGCATATCCCGTTATCCGACTAAAAGCCGGTACGGAATTGTATTTCCGCTATTGCGATGAATTGGCGGTTGTCTTGCCTGGTTCGAGCGGATGCCGCAGGCCCGGGTGGTCGGCCGGCAGCGAGCGGCGGATCACCCACCAGCTGACCGCCAGGCAGGCGGCGACCAGCGGCCAGGTCAGCGCCGCCCGGGCGGCGGTCAGCGCGACGACCTGGTCGGCGAAGTAGAGCGGCAGGAAGACGAGCAGCCGGATCACGTACTGGCCGACCCACACCCAGCTGCCCCGGCTGTATGCCCGCAGCAGGGCCGGGTCGCGCCGCCACCGGGTCCGCTGCCCCAGGACGGTGCCGACCACGACGCCGAGCAGCGGCCAGCGCACCACGATGCCGACGATCCAGGCCAGCGCGCTGGCCGCGTTGGAGACCAGTTGCAGCAGGAAGAAATCGGTGGCCCGGCCGGTGCGCAGGGCGATCAGCGCGGCGACGCAGACGGCGAGCAGGCCGACGAGCACCGAGCGGGGCCGGTCACCACGGCGCAGCCGCCAGCCGGCCACCACCAGCGCGACGACCAGCGCGGCGACGACACCGCCGATGATCGACTGGCCGGTCAGCAGCCAGCCGACACCGAACGCGACCGGCGGCAGGGTGGCGTCGATCGCGCCCCGGCGACCGCCGAGCAGGTCGGCGAGGGATTCGCGGTCGTCCGCGCCCGGCGCCGTCATCACACCTCCCACGGCATTGCGTTAGGCGAGCCTAACCTAGGGTGCTGCCGCGGTCGAGGTGTCCTTGGTCATCAGTGCCCGCAGGAACGACAACCCGTCGACCGCCACCGCGTCCCGGCTCGCCGCCAGCGGCCGCCACACCGACATCGGCACCTCCAGGCCCGCCGCCGTGAACGACTCGATGCACAACGGACCGGCGTACCCGACGTCCTCCAGCGCGCCGAGGATCGCCGGCCAGTCGAAGTGGTCGGCGCCGGGCGTACCCCGGTCGTTGGCGCAGACCTGGACGTGGACCAGGCGGTCGCCGGCGGCCCGGAACGCGGCGGCGACGTCGCGTTCCTCGATGTTGACGTGGAAGGTGTCCAGGGCGATGCCCAGCCCGTCGACGCCGTCGACGACCTCCAGCGTCTGCTCGACGGTGTTCAGCAGGCTGCTGTCGAACCGGTTGAGCGGTTCGAGCCCGAGCGTCACCCCGTGCTCGGCGGCGTAGCCGGCCAGCGGTCGCAGCCGCGCGACCAGCCGGGCCAGCGTGTCACGGCGGCCGTCGGCGGACAGCGGCCACCGCCGGCCCGCCGGGGAGTACAGCGGCCCGGCGACCACGGCGGCGCCGACCGTCGCCGCCGCCCGCACACAGGCGCGGACAAAGTCACCGGTACGCCCCAGCACCTCGGCGTCGTCGGTCAGCAGGTCGTGGTCGGGCAGCAGCCCGGCACAGATGGTCGCGCCCAGCCCGTGGGCGGCGAGCAGGTCGGCGGCGTACGCCGGATCCCAGTCGCCGGTCGACATCATCGGCAACTCGACGACGTCGAACCCCCAGTCGCTGATCCGTGGCACCAGCCGGGTGAGCGCGTCGTCGGTCAACGGCGACACCCACACCCAGGTGTTGACGCCGATCGGGTAACCAGTCATCAGAAGTCCGCGAAGAGGTAGGGGATCTGGCGGGGGAACAGCAGCCGTAGCTGTGCGGCCGCGTCGTCGGGCACGGTGCCCAGGCCGCGCAGCCGGGCCTCGACCGGGTCGAGGACGCCGTAGAACAGGCCGGACAGGCCGGCGACGGTCAGCGTGGCCGCCGGGGCCGGCCCGTCGCCGCGGGTCACCTCCAGTCGACCCGAGCCGCCGTCGAGCACGTACCGGCCGGCGACGAACGGGTCGTCGACGACCTCGACCGCGACCCGGCCCGGTCCGGCGGCCACCCCGGCGAGCGCCTCCAGCGACAGCACGCGGGCCATCGGCCCACCCCGGCGCGGGAAGCTGACGTCCGCCTCGGTGCGGGCCGCGAGGTCGGTCACCCACAGTTCGGGTACGTCGTCGGCGCCGACGAGCACGCTGGCCCGCGACACCTGGTCGACGTGCCGGGCCAGGAACCGCAACAGCAGGGCCCGGCCCAGCGGCCCGGTCACCAGCAGGTCGTCGCCGACCAGTTCACCGCCGTAGCCCTCGATCCGGTACGTCAGCGCCCCGACGACCTCGCCGTCGACGCGGGCGGTGGCCAGCCAGCGCGGCTCCAGGTCGCGCAGCACGTGCCCGCGCCGCTCCGGAAACACCGCGAACCCGTGCCGCTGGCCGAGCAGCCGCAGCGTCAGGTCGCGGAAGTCGTCGTAGCGGTCGGCGACCGGGCCCCAGTCGACCTCGCCGGGCAGGTCGGCGCGCTGCAACCCGGCCAGGTCGGCCGGCGCGAACGTCGCCCGCCGGGCGCGCGGCATCCCGGCGTAACCGAAACGCTCGTAGAAGGACGGCCGGAACGGATACAGGGCGCTGACCACGTGCCCGTCGTCGCGCATGTCGCCGAGCAGCCGGGTCAGCAGGGTACGGGCGTGACCCTGCCGGCGGGCCAGCGGATCGGTGACGACCGCCGCCACCCCGGCCATGCGGTGTACGACCCCACGCACGTTCTGCCGCATCGGGATGCCGGCCACCGCGGCGACCGTACGCCCGTCGACCTCGGCGATCAGGTTGACGCTGTCCTCGTTGTACGGCGCGTACCGGCGGGCCCGGTCGAGCCGGTCGGCGGCGGGCGGCGAGGACTCGAAGGCGTACGCGGCCAAGGGAAAGGCTGTGGTCAGCCGTTCCTCGGCGTCTACCCGGCGGATGCGCATCAGGCCGGGCCGGTCATGATCGGCACAGTCATGCCGCGAGGCTACCCGGGTGGGATCGCCACCCGCGGGGCGGGCCGCCACGGGGGAAAACGTGTTGGCCGAGACGCCGTCGCGGGGTGAGGATCACGGCATGGCTTCACCTGGGCCCGACGGTCGTGCCGGAATCGACGCCGCGCTCGTGCGGCGCCTGATCGCCGCACAGTTTCCACAGTGGAGCGACCTGCCGGTGGTGCCGGTGGAGGTCGACGGCTGGGACAACCGGACCTACCGGCTCGGCGACGACATGACCGTACGGCTGCCGACCGCCGCCGGGTACGTGCCCGGGGTGGCCAAGGAGAACGAGTGGCTTCCGAGGCTGGCGCCGGCGCTGCCGGTCGCCGTACCGCCGGTGCTGGCCATGGGCGAGCCGGGCGAGGGCTACCCCTTCCCGTGGTCGGTGCGCGGCTGGCTGCCCGGCGAGACGGCCGACCGGGCACGCATCGACGACATTCCACAGTTCGCCGCCTCGGTCGCCGGGTTCGTCCGGGCCCTGCACCGCTGCGACACCACGGGCGGCCCGGCCGCCGGCGAGCACAGCTTCTGGCGGGGAGCCACACCGGCCCACTACGACGACCAGACCCGCCGCTGCCTGACCGCGCTCGCCGGTCACGTCGACACCGCCCGGGCCGCCGCCGTCTGGGAGGCCGCCGTCACGAGCCGGTTCGACGCGGTACCGGTGTGGTTCCACGGCGACATCGCCCCGGGAAACCTGCTGGTCGCCGACGGGAAACTGGCGGCGGTCATCGACTTCGGCACCTCCGGCGTCGGCGACCCGGCCTGCGACCTGGTGATCGCCTGGACGATGTTCGCGGGCGACAGCCGCGAGGCGTTCCGGGCGGTGGTCGACCTGGACGACGGCACGTGGGCGCGGGCCCGTGGCTGGGCGCTGTGGAAGGCACTGCTGGTCATGGCCGACTCGCTCGGCACCGACCCGGAACGGGCCGCCGCCAACGAGCGGGTGGTCGGCGAGGTCCTCGCCGACCACGACCGCCCCGGCTAGCGCGGGCCGGACCCGCGTTGTACAGCCGTCCGGCGGAGCCGGCCGGCGTTGGGCCGCGACGGCATGCGGTTCCGTGCCCGGGGGATGATGCCCGTCATGGCGACTCCTGCCGATGCCCACCCGCGGCGAACGTGAGCCGGGAGGACGGCGGATGACAGGCACGTACGTGATGGACGCGGCGGAAGCCGTCGCGTTGCTGGACCGGCTCGCGGACCACGGGGTCGAGGTGTGCGTGGGCGGTTGCTGTGCGCGCGGTTCGGGATCGACCTGCCGGAAGCGTTCCGGTAGCTTACGGCGCTGTCAGCTGTCTGAGCGTGATTGCATGGCCGGTGACGGGTAGACGGTGAACACCCGCTGGCCGTCCAGCCACTCAGTGAGCCTCCGCGCTTCGGATTGCAACGCTTTGTGTGCCGACGGGGTGACTTCTTCGAGAAGTCTCAGCTGCACCATGCCATCGGCGTCCTGTATCCAGGCACCCGCCACACGCCCGTCGACCCACACGGTCGTTCCGGCGTTGCCTGCGCTGTCGAACAACTGGGGTGCGTGCGGGCCGAGAAAGAAGTCCCGCCCTTTCCAGCCCATCACGGTAGGGTCGAGCAGCGGCAGGAGCGCAACCCAGGATTCGGGGGCGGTGACCGGATCCAGGTCGTCCTTTCGCAGCCAGCCGATCGAGCCGTCCTCCAGGGTCACGCCTTGTGCTCCGAGGTCTTCGAGCGCGGTTCGAACCGCGGCCTTGGTGCCGCCGAGCCACCAGGCGATGTCCTCGATGGTGCCGGGTCCGTACGACCAGAGCCACCGGTGTACGAGTTCGGCATAGCCCTGTCGTGCCTCTGGCACGTCGGGCACATCGGGCACATCGGGCACATCGTGACCCCACCATTGCGCGGTCGTTGTCCAGGTGGGACGGCTCGTGTACCAGGGGCCGGCGTTGCCCGCCCGCGCGACCACTCCGTCCATGCTGAGCTGAGCGAGTACTCGTGGGGCGATCGCCACCTTGCCGCCCCACGACTTGTCGGGGGCCTGCACGATGAACCCGCCGATTACCGGGACTTCCTTCCGCAGCTGTGCCGAGGATCGCGGCACGCCGTCGGCGAGGTGGTCCAGGACGGCGACCTCCGCAGCCTGCAACCAGGCCGCGCCTTCCCCGTCCGGTACGGAGCCCCAGCGTTCCAGGTCTTTGACGAATCGGGTGCGGTTGGCCGCGGCGAAGCGCGCGGAGGCGCTTCCCCAGGCGGCTGGGATCAGATCGCGGGGGAAGACGAAGAGCGTTTCGCCAATGGCTTGCTGCCTGACCAGGGAGCGCGTGTCGTATAGCGCTCGTTCAATGTCCTCGACGCTGATTTGCTCGGTGCGTGCCCAGCAGGAGAGATGCGCGCTCGGTGGATCGGTCGCGTGCAGGCACACGACCGCACGAGCAGCATCTTCGGGTGACTGCACCCGAACCGACTGTGCCAGGGCGTGCCTGACGCCCAGCCGCGCACGACGCTCTTCATCCGTCACCAACCGCACGATGGGGATGGCACCCTTCCGCATCAGGACGCTCCACGTTCGGTGGCGGCGAGGAGTCGCTGTCCCCAGCCGCGCATGTAGTCGGTGGCTTCGGGTGGGCCGTGGACGACGAAGGGGGCTCCGATGGCTGCGAGGCAGAAGGCGGCCCAGTCGAGTGACTCTGTGGGGATGTAGACCTCGCATGAGGTGTCGTCGATGGGTTCGACGCTGCCGTATTGCGCGACCTCCTGCTTGACCCGACCGGGCGGAGCCTGAACTGTCGCGTGGACCGGGTACTTCGCGGGCATCGATCTGATCTCGCGGTACACGTACTCGACGGGATCGGATTCGGGAAGCTGGCGCTGGGCGAACTTCCTGCCACTTCGGATCGGGTTGTCGATCCGATCGATGCGGAAGGTGCGCCAGTCTGATCGGTCGAGGTCCCAGGCGATGAGGTAGAGGCGGTAGTCCACGCTGACGGTTCGGTGCGGGTGGACGGTTCGCTCGGAAATCGAGCCGTCCCGTGCCTGGTAGGTGAAACTCAGCGCCTCATGGTCGCGGCAGGCCAAGGCGACGGTGGTCAGCGACGCGACATCGGCGATGTTCGTACGTTGACGATCAACCCGAGGTGTGGCAACGCTTCGCAAGCTGTCGACGCGACGACGGATGCGCACCGGAAGCACCTGCACGATCTTCGCCATCGCGCCGACAGCGGCCTCCGCAGATGTGGGGTGGATGCCGGAGGCGACCTCCTTGAGTCCCATGACCACGGCAGCGGCCTCGTCTTCGCTGAGCACCAGCGCGGCGAAGCCCACGACGACCGCGGCGACCACCGCGGCCCAGCGCCGGCCGGGGATCAGGGTGGGCAGGCCGTTGTAGAACGGGAAGTCGAGGCCGTCGGGGCGCTCGATGCGTCGTCCGAAGCGTTCAGGCGGAGGTGGCGTGGCGGCGGCGCGAGCCATGGCGGTCTCCTGTCGTCGACGGACCGGTGAGCCGACGGCCGTCCGCCCGCCCGCCGCGCGGTCGCACTGTCGATGACGTCACGCCGACCCTTCCAGCTCAATGGCTGGTCCGCAGGGTGGACGCGGTCCGTGACGCCCGTAGGGTGGACTGGCCTACCGTCGCCAGCGCAGTGGGCCGGGGTGCAGCGACCACAGCAGTCGCCGCCACCAGGACTGCCGCGCGCGGAGCGTGTCCGTGTACGCGGTCGCCCGGTCGGCGGCCCGGCGGGCGTCGTCGTCGCTGGCGGCCTCGGGCGCGAACGCGGCCCGGTTCACCAGGTTCGCGAGGTCGTCCAGTGGCGGCAGCGGGAGTCGTATCTTCCCCGCGGCGGCCGGGTCCGCGGCCGTGTCCGGCGGGTCCGGTACGGGCGGCGGGGTGGCCGCCGCGGCGGCGTGGGCCGCGACCTCGGTGGCGGCCAGGTGCGGCGGGGCGGGCCGGCCGGCGAGGCGCAGCGCGTCGGTCACCTCCCGCCAGGCGCCGGCGATCCGTTGCGGGGGCGGGCCGTCGGCGAGCCGGCGTTGCCGCTGGGCCCGGCGGAGCAGGACGACCAGTGCCGCCAGACCGGCTGCCAGCACGACGAGCAGGCCGGCGCCGCCGGACGCGAGCAGCGGGCCGGACAGGCCGCCCGGACGTGGCCGGTCGGCCGCCGCCTCGGTGCTCGGTTCGGCGCCGGGGGTGTCGGTCGGTTCCGGTTCCTCGGTCGGCGGCGGGGTCGGCTCCTGTGGCGGGGGCCGGAAGTCCTGCTCGACCGGGCGGGGCTGGGTGTCGGGGCGGGGGAGCGGGTCGAAGGCGACCCAGCCCGGCCCGGTGAAGTAGACCTCGGGCCAGGCGTAGGCGTCGCCGCCGCGGACCGGACCGGTGCCGGTGGCGCTGCGGAACCCGACGACGACCCGGGTGGGCAGGCCGGTCAGCCGACCGAGTACGGCGAACGACGCCGCGAACTGTTCGGAGGTGCCGCGCTGCCCGCCGGCGTTGCGCGGACCGAAGAGGAAGAACTCCAGGTTGGGGTAGGCGTGGCCGCTGGGGGCGTCGGCGTCGAGCCGGTAGTGGGTGGAGAGGAACTCCTCGATGGCCAGCGCCCGGTCGTAGGGGGCGCCGTTGTCGGTCGCGAGCTGGTCGGCGAGGCGCCGCATCCGGTCGGGTGTGCCGTCGCCGACCCGCAGCACGCGGGCCACGGCCGGCCCGGCCGGTACGTCGGCGGTCGACAGCAGGTTGGCGTCGGGGCGTTCCCGGGCCGAGGTGACGGTGTATCGCAGGCCGGGGGTGAGGCCGTCGGGGTGGATCAGGGTGCCGGTGTCCTGGTCGTAGGCGATGCGGGCGCCGTCGACCTGCCGCGGGGTCGGTACGGCGGGCAGCAGCCGGCCGGTCAGGTCGGCGACGGTGATCTCCTGGCGGACGGTGTCGACGGTCGTGTCCGGGTTGGGGGTCGGTGGTGGCAGGATGCGGCCGGCGTTGCGGTAGGTGGCGCCGACGCGCCAGGTGACGCCGTCGTAGTCGGACAGTACGGCGAGCCGGATCCGGGTCGGTGCCCCGGCCGGCCCGGCGTCGTCGGTGCCCTCGTCGGGGGTCGGCTGGTCGGGGTCGGCCGCGGCGCCGTCCGTGGCCGGTCCGGCGCCGCCATTGTCGAGGGTGGTCACGTCGAACAGCAGTTGTTCTGGTTCGAGTGCCCAGCCGGAGATCCGGATCAGGGGATTCTCGTCGAGGCTGTCGACCTGTGGCGGCTGCACGTAGCGGCGCGGGTCGACCGGGGTGCCGCCGACCCGGGTGGCGACGACCGGTGCGACCGCGGCGGCGAGCGCGACGACGACGGCGGCACCGGCCGCGCTGCCGGCGACGGCCCGGGCCCTGGTCGCGGCCCGGGTTCGCGCCGGGGTGTCGTCGCCGGTGGCCGCGACGGGCTGTGCCGGGCCGTACGGCGCCGAGGCGGCGGGCGACCCGGTCCGGCCGGGGGTGGAGACGGCCGGACGCCCGGTGACCGCCAGCCCGACGACGGCGGCGGCGGCGAAGGCGAGGGTGAGCCAGCGGGCCTGGTCGGCGTTCGGGCCGACGACGTAGACGGCCCCGGCGTAGAGCAGCGTCGGCGGCAGGTAGCCGAGCAGGGGCCGGGCCGCCCGTAGCGCCACCTCGGTGCCGGCCAGCCCGGTCAGCCACGCCGCGACCAGCGGCACGATCACCGTGTCGGGGATCGCCTCGACCGGGATCATCGAGGTGAGCAGGCGCGGTATCCCGTTGCGGACCGCGTCGGCGACGAGGACGCCGAGCGGGTCGGGCAGGTCGGCGCGGCCGGCGGCCAGGTGAAGGGCGAGCAGGGTGTAGCCGGTCATCGCCGCCACCGACAACGGGGCGACGAGCCAGGACGGCAGCCGCCGGGCGGCGACGCCGACCGCGACCGAGCCGGCGGCGGCGCCCCAGATCAACTGGGTCAGCAGGGGGCCGGCGTAGATGCGGCCGAGGGCCTCGCCGGCGAGGCCGATCATCGCGATCAGGGTGACGGCGACCGGCAGGTCACGGGACCACCTCACCATCGGTCCACCCCGTTCCAGGCGGCGGCGAACCGGGCGCCGTCCGCGGCGTCGATGACGACCACACCAGCGGAGCCGCCGCCGGTGCCGCCGGTCGGCCGGCCACCTGGTCCGGCCGGGCCGGCCGGCTCGACGTGGCCGGCGGCGGGCGGCTGCCCGGCCGGGTCGAAGACGGCGACGACCACCGACGGGTACGCCCCGTGCAGCGCGCCGAGCCGGCCCAGGTCGGCACGGCCGCCCGGCCCGGTCAGGAAGACCAGGGTGTCGCCGAGCCGCTGCTGCCGCAGCCGGTCGGTCGCGGTACGCAGCGGGTCGTCGCCGCTCCGGCCGCCGCGTGAGCCGCCGCCGGGTGAGAGGCCGCTGCGCGTGCCGCCGCCGCGTGCGGTGCTGTCGCCCGGGTTGCCGTGGCGCAGGTCGGCTTCGGTGAGCCGGTCGAGGTAACCGCCCTGCCCGCTGTCGGGGACGACCAGCAGCAGGCTGACGGTGAGGCCCTCCCGGGTCGCGGCGGCGACGACGGACGCGGCCGCCTCGCACGCCGACTCGAACGTGGCGGCGAACCCGTCGACGACCGGGTGGGCGACCGCTCGGTTGTCGAGCAGGACGACGATCGTCGGCAGGCTGGTGTCGACGTGTTCGCGGACCATCAGCTCACCGACGCGGGCGCTGGTGCGCCAGTGCACGCGGCGCAGCTCGTCGCCGACGACGTACTCGCGCAGCGAGTCGAAGGTGATCGAGCCGTGCGGTACCCGGTCGATCTGGCCGTCGAGACTGCGGGCGACACCGGCCGGGACCGCCGACAGCGGGTGGACGCGCGGGTGCACCCAGACGTCGGTGACCGGGCCGTGCCGGCGCGAGAACCGGACCAGGCCGAGCACGTCGCGGCCGGTGACCCGCAGCGGACCGACCGGGATCACGCCGCGGCGGTGCGTCGGCACCGGATAGCTGACCGTGGTGTCGTGGCCGGGACGTAGCCGCAGCAGCGGCACGGCGACCGGCTGGTTTCCGCACCGGTCCTCGGCGACCAGGCTGGCCCGCCGCAGCCGGCCGGCGTTGCGGACCGTGAGCGTCATCGTCGCCGGCTCGCCGCGGGCGACCCGGTCCGGTTCGGCGACCCGGGTGACCCCGAGCCGGGGGCGTCCGGCGGCGTAGCCGAGCGCGCACACCACGGCGACGGCGGCGCAGGTGCCGAGCAGGGCCAGTTCGGGGTATCCGAACCGGAAGCCGGCGGCCAGCAGGACGGCGGCGGCGCACAACAGCGCCACCCCCCGTGACGTCAACCTCATCGGCGGGTCAGGTGCCGCTGGCGGCGAGTTGCCCGGCCGGCAGCGGTACCGGCACCGACCGGACCACGTCGTCGAGGATTTCGGTGGCGGTGCCGCCGTGGAGCTGGGCGTCGGCCGACAGCAGGATGCGATGGGCGAAGACCGGGCCGAGCAGCGCCTTGAGGTCTTCGGGCAGCACGTAGCCGCGCCCGTCGACGAGCGCGTACGCGCAGGCGGCGCGGGTCAGCGCGATGACGCCGCGGGGGCTGACCCCGACCCGTACGCGCGGGTGGTCACGGGTCGCGGCGGCCAGCCGTACGGCGTAGGCGTAGAGCGGGTCGGCGATGTGGACCCGCTGCGCCATCCGGATCATCTCGCCGACGGTGGTCGTGTCGGTGACCGGTTCCAGCGCCTCGGGGGAGCGGGTCGTGGCACCGCGTAGGACCTCGATCTCGACGGCCTCGTCGGGGTAGCCGACGGACAGTTTGACCAGGAACCGGTCGAGCTGGGCCTCCGGCAGCCGGTAGGTGCCGTCCATCTCGACCGGGTTCTGGGTCGCGACGACCAGGAACGGGCGCGGTACCGGGTGCCGTACGCCGTCGACGGTGACGGTCCGCTCCTCCATCACCTCCAGCAGCGCCGACTGGGTCTTCGGCGACGCCCGGTTGATCTCGTCGGCGATGACGATGTTGGCGAAGACCGGGCCGGGGTGGAACTCGAAGCCCCGGGTGCCCTGGTTGAAGATCGTGACGCCGGTGACGTCGGACGGCAGCAGGTCGGGGGTGAACTGGATCCGCCGCCACTGCCCGTGCACGCTGGCGGCGACCGCGCGGGCCAGGGTGGTCTTGCCGACCCCGGGTACGTCCTCCAGCAGCACGTGCCCCTGGGCGAACAGTGCGGTCAGCGCCAGCCGTACGACGTCGGGCTTGCCGAGCACCACCGAGCCGACGTTGCCGGCGAGCCGGGTGGCGAGGGCGGCGAAGCCCTGCACCTCGTGCGGTGCGAGCGGCTGCGGGGTGGGCGGCACGGTGGTGCTCCTCAGGGTTGCGGGCGGTTCAGCAGTTGGGGAGGACGTTGACGTCGTCGCCGCCGTCGAGGTTGATCCAGACCCACGGGATGTAGTTGCGGCCCTGGTAGTCGACCTGGATCCACCAGGTGCTGCGCTTGTTGTCGTTGTAGATGTAGGCGAAGACCTCCTCGCCGCGCACCTTGCAGTAGGTGGCGAGCCGGGTCCCGGGCCGGGCCCAGCCGGCCTGCCGGTCGTTGTCCTGCCTCGGCACCTCGAAGATCTCGTTGCCGTTGCGGCCGGCATGGTCGCGATCGCAGTAGGTCGCTTCCTCGCCGGAGTCGCCGTTGCGGCAGGTCGCCGTCCCGTACAGGATCTCGGTGGCCCGGCTGCCGGTGGCGGTGCCCTCGCCGGCGGCGTTCTCGGCGGTGACGGTGAACCGGTGGGTCGTCCCCGGCCGCACCCCGCGTACGGTCAGCGACGTGCAGCCGCCGGTCGCGGTGGTCGCCCCGGCGATCGCCAGCGAGCAGGTCGCCTGGCCGCCACCGGCGTCGGTGGTGAACGTGACGGTCACGCTGGTCGCGGTCGCCGAGCTGCCGGTGACGGTGACCCGCGGCGGCGCGACGGTGCGGGCGGTGTCGGTGGCCTCGGGACCCTCGCCGGCGGCGTTGACCGCCCGGACCCGGACCGTGACGTTCTGGCCGTCGCCGAGCCCCTCTACGCGGGCCCGGGTGTCGGTGACCTCGGTGCGCCGGCCGCCGGCCTCGACGACGTAATGGCTGATCGGGCGGCCGTTGGCGGCCGGGGCCGCCCAGACGACCTGCACGGTTCCGGGCCGGTCGGCGACGGTGGAGGCGGCCAGCGCCCCCGGTCGCCCCGGCGCCGTGTACGGCACCACGGTGTTGCTGACCGGTGACGCCGCCGAGGCGGCGCCGTTGGCGCTGACGGCCGAGACGGTGAACGCGTACTGGGTGCCGTATTCGAGTTCGCCGGCCGGGATGACGAGTTCGGTGTTGCGGGAGTCGCCGGCGGGCGCGGTCGCGCCGGCGGACACGGCGGTCACGGTGTAGCGGGCGATCCGGTGGCCCTGGCCGTCCGACGCCGGCCAGCGCACCAGCACGGTCCCGTCGGCGCGTTCCTCGGCGGTGACCTCCGTCGGCGCGACCGGCACCTCGGAGGTCGGCACGACCGGGTTGCTGGTGCGGGCCGGGCCGGGACCCTTGGCGTTGACGGCGTGGACCGAGAACCGGTATGTCTCGCCGTTGGTCAGCCCGGCGACCTCGAACGAGCGCTGGTCGGCGCCGACCTCGAAGGTGCGGCCGTCGCCCTCGACGACGTAGCGGGTGATGGTGGACCCGTTGGCGGCCGCCGCCCGCCAGGTGATCCGGGCGCGGGCGTCGCCGGCCGTCGCGGTGACGGTGCGCGGCGCGCTCGGCTTGTCGACCACCGGCTTCGTCGGCGGCGGAGGGGCCGGCGGGTCCGGCGGCGGGTCGCCGCCCAGGATGTCGTTGGCGTACTTGTCGACGACCCGCACCTCGTGTTTGTCGTCCACGACGCGGGCGGTCGAGGAGTTCGGTGCGTTGATGAACAGCCGGCCCTCGCGCACCTCCAGTTCGAGCGGACCGCCGGCCCCCTTGACCTCGATCCGGTCGACGAGCTGGCCGGCGAGGTCGAAGGAGTAGACGGTGCCGGTGTCCTCGTCGGCGCAGTAGAACCGGTCGGCGAACGACACCGCCGGCCGCAGCCGCACACCGCTGCCGGGGACCGCGAACTGGCGTACGCCGCTGTCGTCCACGACGTAGATCTGCCGTTCCTCGGCGACGGTGACCGGCACCCGGTCGCCGCTGGTGTGGGTGGGCAGCGCACCCGGTCCGCCGGTGGTCAGGGTGACGACTTTCTGGTCCTCGCCGCGCACGGTGGTCAGCGTGTTCGCCGTCCGGTTGAGGACGGCGACCCCGTCGTCGAGGGTGGAGATGGTCAGGTCGTGGCTGGGTTCGGCGACGGCGACGGTGCGGACCTGCTTGGGGCTGACCCCTTCGCCGGCGGCGCTCGCCGCGGTCGGCGCGGCCGACGGCAGCGGCGCCGCGGTCACGGCGGAGACGGTGCCCTCGCTGGGTACGGCGATCCACAGCCGGCCGTCGCCGTCGAACGCCCCGCCGGTGATGCCCGGCGGGTAGCGGACGGGTTCGCCGATGGGGACCAGGGTGCGCGGGTCGAGCTGCCGGACCAGGCCCTGGACGGCGTCGACGACGAACGCGGCGTCGCCGTGCAGGGCGACGCTGACGCCGAATCCGGCGGTCGTCGGCGTCGTCGCGGTGATCTGCAGGGTGGCCAGGTCGAGGGAGCTGACCTGGCCGGTGTCGAGGTCACGCAGCAGCAGGAACCGGTCGGTCTGGACGACCTGCATCGGGTGGCTGCGGGTCTGCGGCACCGCGACGCGGGTGTCGACCCGGCCGGTGACGCCGTTGACCCGGGCGGCCTCGCCGCGGGCGACGCTCCACAGCCAGGAGCTGGCGTCGTAGCTGGCCACCGCGTTGTCGGCGGAGCCGAGACCGAGCACCGTCAGGCCCATCGCGGCGACGAGCGCCAGGACGGTGCCGACGGTGACGAGACCGCCCCGGGGGCGGGACCAGCGGGGGAGGAGCCGGCTGAACCGTTTCCGGCCGTCGGGCGGCGGCGCCGTCGTGCTGCCGGTGTCGCCGCTGGCTGTGGTGACCACGTTCCTGCCTCCCCGTGTGCGGTCGATGTCTCCGCACTTTGCAGTGTGTGTTCCTCCCCGGACCGGGGGTCATCCTATGGGGTGCTCCGGCGGAGACGGAATGCCGCTTTGCCAGCCTGTGGACAACCACCCGGACGTGGCTGTGGACAACCGCCGGTGTGCGGGGCGGGTCAGTCCGGCGTGGAGCCGGACCGGTCGGTGCACACCTGGCCGGAGGTGGCGTACCGCTCGGTCGAATAGACCGCGAGCACGGTGAAGCAGTAGTTCAGGCGTGGGTTGAGCCCGTTGACGGTGTGGCTGGTCTCGCCGGGGTTGATGGTGGCCATGGCACGTAGCTGCTGTCCGGCCCGGCCGCCGGCGACGATGAACGGGACCGTACCGGGGCTCGGGTCCTCCCAGGTCACGGTGATGGCGGTGCCGTCGTCGCGGACCCGTACCCCGGTCGGTGGTTCGCCGTCGACGACCGGCCCGGCGGTCGGTGCGGTCGGCGGCGGGGGAGGCGTCGGGTCGTCGCGTAGCACCATGACGGCGGTCACGGTCGCGGACACCGCGGCGACGACCGCGGCGGCCGCCGCGATGACGACCGGTGCCCGGCCGCGGCCGCCCGCCGGCCGTGCGGCCGGCGCCGGGGTCGCCGGTTGCGGTTCGAGCGGCGGGTACGGCGGCAGCCGGCCCGCCGTCGGGTCCGGGTACGGGGTGTCCAGCGACTCGACCCCGGGTGGTACGGCCGGCAGCGGCGGTGGCGTGCCGGGCTGCCCGGGGGCGTCGCGGGGCGGGCCGGGGCGGGCGGTGACACCTGTGCCCGCCCGGCGGGGCGTGCCGCGGCCGGGGGCGGGAGATTGGGTGGCGCGGGTGCCGGTGGGTGCGCCGGAGCGGGTGGGGCCGGCGCGGCCGGCGGCTCGCCCTGTGGTGCCGGTGCGTCGTCGCCCAGGTAGGCGCGGGCGGCGCTCACCGCCCAGTGGTCGGCGCCCAGTGTGGCCGGCCCGAACCGGGCGACCCGGCCGAAGTTGCGGCTGGCCTCGTGCCGGTTGCCGAGTTCCTCGGCGACCGTGCCGAGATCGAACGAAAGGCCCAGCATCAGCGCGTCGGCGTGGCCGTGGCGGCGCTCGCCGGCGGCGATGGCCTCCTCGAGCACCCGCCGGGCGCCGGCCGGGTCACCGGCCTCGCGGTGCAGGCGGCCGAGCTGGTGGGCCAGACCGAGGATCTCGGGGTGGTCCTCGCCGTACGCCGGCCGGGCCGCGACCAGGGCCTCGGCCAGCAGCCCGCGCGCCGAGTCCAGGTCGCCGGCGGCGCGGAACGCCTGCACGTCACGCCGGACGGCGTCGAAGGGCGAGGGCGATGACACGCCCGTCATGCTCCCCCGTCACCCGGCCGTGGTGTCAACGGGGGTCCCGGGTACCGGCGGCCCCGTCCACTGGACATCCGGTGGACGGGGCCTTCGGCTGCTCGCGGGATCAGCTGGTGGTGCCGGTGACGTTGCCTCCGGACTTGGTGACGTAGTAGGTGACGATCTCGCCGCTCCAGAAGTGGAACCGCAGGGTGACCCGGGAGTTGTCGTTGACCTCGGCGAAGAACTCCGGCTTGAGCACGATGTTGTTCGCGGTGTAGTTCGGCGCGAAGGTGTGGTCGAACTCCTTGAACGGCGTCCAGTTGTGCGGGCCGGCGTTGCTGCCGTCGGCGTACGTCGCCTCCATGGTGGCGAGCTGGTCGCCGCGGAACGTGGTCGGGATCGTGAACGAGCCGGTCGTCCCAGTGGCGTTCGCCAGCACCGGCCGGTCGTAGGTGACGAGGTTGATCCGCCACGGGACGCCCTGGGAGAAGCGGGCCGACAGCACCGCGTTGGTCCCGTACGCCCGGTTGCCGCTCAGTCGGGTCAGGGCGGCGGCGGTCAGCGTCAACTCGTTGCCGCTGACGGTGTAGTCGGTGCCCCGTACCAGGTCGGTGTTGCCGTGCCGGAGCCCGACGAACGACGTGCCGTTGAGGTTCAGGGTGAGGGACTTGGCGGTGACGGCGCTGGCGCGGGCGCTGAAGACCTGGTCGCTGGAGGCGGTGCCGGACCGGGTGGTCCAGCTCGACTTGATCTGGGCGAACAGTTCGGCGTCGTTCCACTGGTGGGTGTTGCGGTTGAAGTGTTGGCCGTTGTCCCACCACATCGTGGTGATCTGCCTGGCCCGGGCGTAGTGGCCGAGGAACTCGAAGAACTTCAGCTTCTCGCCCTGCTGGATGGTGCCGGTGTGCCGGTCGAAGCCGAGCAGGCCGTACTCGCCGAGGATGACCGGGATGCCGCGGGCGGTGAAGGCGGTGTGAATGCGGTCGAAGGCGTCGGTGAGGTCCTTCTGCACGGTGGCGTCGAAGCGGGTGCCGCCGGCGACGTTCACGCTGAACGGCCAGTAGCCGTAGAAGTGGTAGGTCGCGATCAGGTTGGGGTCGTCGAGGGCGTCGAACGTGGCGACGAGTTCGTCGATCCGGGGCTGGTCGGACGAGGTGTGCAGGGTCGGCAGGACCAGCAGGCGGGTGGCGTTGTTGCCGCCGGACTGCCGCACGATGCTGTGGAAGGAGGTGTTGAGTTCGTGCAGCAGCGTGGCGTTCTGGGCGTCACCGGAGCTGCCGGTGAACTGGGGTTCGTTGACGCTTTCGAAGACGAGCTTCGGTGAGGAGTTGCGGAAGGTGCTCGCCACCTGGGTCCAGATCGCGTTGTAGCGGGCCAGCACCGTGGTGCGGTTGCTGGGCATGTTCGCGATCCACTGCCACGAGTCGTGATGGATGTTGATCATCACGTAGAAGTCGTCGGCGAGGGCCCAGTCCACGACCTCCTTCACCCGGTTGAGGTAGGTCGAGTTGATCGTGTAGTTGGGCGCCGCCCCGTGGTGCTGGCCCCAGGTGACCGGGATCCGGATGCTCTTGAAGCCCTGGGCCTTGATGTTGTCGAGCAGTTGCGCGGTCACCCGCGGGTTGCCCCAGGAGGTTTCGCCGTCGCCGGTGGCGTCGAACGAGTTGCCGAGGTTCCAGCCGGGCTGCATCGCGGCGACGGCCGCGGCCGGGTCGGTCGGGTTGCCGGTCGGCGGCGGCGAGGTCGGCGGCTGGGTGGTCGGCGGGGTGGTCGGACCGACGCTGCCGGTGCAGGTGACGCCGTTGAGCGCGAACGACGACGGGGCGGTGTTGGCGCCGGTCGAGGAGCCGTTGAAGCCGAACGACACGGTCGCGTTGGTGGCCAGGGCGCCGTTGTAGCTGACGTTGGTGGCGGTGACGTTGGCGCCGGACGAGGTGACGTTGGCGTTCCAGGCCTGGGTGACCTGCTGCCCGGACGGGAACGTCCAGGTCAGGCTCCAGCCGTTGAGCGGGTCGCCGAGGTTGGTGATGGCGACGTTGGCGGTGAAGCCGCCCGGCCACTGGTTCGGGGCGGTGTAGACGACCCGGCAGCCGGCGGCGGCCTGGGCGCTGACGGCGAACGTCAGGCCGAGGGCCGCCAGCAGGACCGACAGGCCGCTCGCGAGCAGGCCGTTCCGCCATCGGGTCCGTCTTGTCGTGCTGCGCAAACCGGTCATGGTGCTCCTCGCCAGGGGAAAGTGCGTGCCGTTTCGGGGGGACGGGTTACGGCGGGGCGCCGTGCTGACCGCGGACGGCGCCCGGACTGACCAGGAGAATAAGTATGGAGTCTAAACTTTGTCAATCGTACGAACTCTATATTCGCAGGTCGGATGATGTGTAAATCTGGAGATAGCTGCGCGGAGCGTGCTTGCCCTGCGCGGCCATGTGCCCGGCGTGCGGCTGCCGGCGCCGGGGGTTGTCAGCCGGGCAGCGACGCCGTGACGTCCAACTCCACCAACTGACCGGGAAACCCGAGCTGGGCCACCCCGACCAGCGTGCTCGCCGTCGTGAACGCCGGCGCCAACGGCGACGCCAGCAACCGCCGCCACACCCCGGCCAGCATGGCGCCGTCGTCGCTGACCACGTAGATCACCGTGCGTACGACCCGCTCCGGACCGGCCTCCACTGCGGCCAGCGCCACCAGCGCGTTCGACACCACCTGGTCGACCTGCGCGTCGATGTCGCCGGCCCCGACCAGGGCGCCGTCCGGACCGAGCGGGCACTGCCCGGCCAGATACGCGGTACGGCCCGCCGCCACGACCGTCACGTGGTGGTAGCCGGGGGTGGCATGCAGGACTTCGGGGTTGATCCGGGTGATCGTCATCCGGGCAGTCTGCCGGCCGGGGCTCTCCGACGCCCTCGAATTTGCTGCTCAGCCCGGGGTCGGCGGGTGGCGGGCGGGGCGTTGTGCGGTGCCCGTACGGCCCGTGTACAGTAATGCCCCGTGCCCCTGAAGGAGGCCGAAGCCGGACGAGAGATCGTCTGGCCGATCTCCGGTAGGGTGGAACGTGTAAGTCCGGGTGGCGGAATGGCAGACGCGCTAGCTTGAGGTGCTAGTGCCCGTATAGGGCGTGGGGGTTCAAGTCCCCCCTCGGACACGTACAGTTACCCCACAGTAATCAGCGTCAGGCTTAGCCTCGACGCTGATTTTGTTGTGGCCGGGGTTGTAGGTGAGGGCGAGTCGTAGCTCGCGGTAGACGGTGCTTTTGTCCTCGCTGTTGGCGTCGCGCATCGCACCGGCTGAAGACCGTGACGACGCAGGTCAAGGTCGACGGTGACTTCGCCGATGTCGATCACTGGACGCTGGAGCATACTTTCCCGGCGACGATGGAGAGCGCGGCGTTGACGTTCCCGTCGTTGTGGCTGGACCGGATCAAGCACGAGGGCCGCGCCGGCGGGACCGCGTCGGTGCCGGACGTGACGACCGCCGGAACCCGGTACGCCAACCGCACCGACCACAACGTGTCCGCCGGGGTGGCGGTGACGAACAAGTACCGGCTGCACAGGCTGACCCTGGCCGCCCAGTGCGCCGGCATCGCCGGCCTGGTCATCGACGGCGGAGTACGCGACGTCGACTCGATCGTCGAAATGGGCTTCCCGGCATTCTGCAGGGCGGTCTCCATCAAAGGCACCACCAAGAACCGGCCCGGCGTGGTCGGAGCACCGATCAGTTGCGGCGGTACACCAGTACACCCCGGTGACGTCATCATCGGGGACCGAGACGGGGTCGTCGTGATCCCCGGGGACCGGCTCACCGCGGCAATCGACGCCGGGATCGAACGAGAACGCAAGGAGGACGGCATGCGTGCAGCTCTGGAGTCGGGCATGCTGACCCTGGACCTGCTCGGCCTGCGCTGAGGACTTATCCCATAGTGACTACACGGCTGCTTCCCCGGACCGTCGTGGTCGGCCAGGTGCTGCCGTGCCCGGCCGCGCACCACCCAGGTGTCTGCGGCTGCCATGTGGTCCGCTCATCCGCTGGGTGGCGGTACCGGTCGGGTGCGACCACCAAAGCGCCGTGAATCGACTCGAACACCAGGTTCAGTAACTCCGCGACAAGCTGCCCCCCGTTGCCGGCCGCACGAGGTGGAGCCGGTCCGGCCGGACGAGGGCGCGGCGCCGGGCGACCCTGGCGAGCTGATCCCAGCGTCCTGACGGTTGCCGTCCTGCCCGGACGGGTCGTCCGGGCCGGCCACCGGCCACACCACGAACCGGCGGGTAGCCCGGACCTTGCGTCGGGGCCACCCGCCGATCGCGTCATTCGGGGGGTACGGCCATCTGGATCCGCAGCGGCGACCCGAGATGGCGGATCGCCGTGACGGCCAGCCTGGTCAGCGCCAGGGCATTGTCGTCCCCAGCGGCCCGGTTCGATCCGAGGCCGCCGCAGCCGACGCAGCGGTGGATGATCACCCACTCCCCGTCGCCGCGAACGGCGATCGAGATGGGTTCCATCCGGGCATGGCAGGTCGAGGCGCGGTCGCCGGGGCACGACCGGTCGACGTGCTTGCTGCTCAGACAGTTCGGGCAGTGGTTACGGTGTGCCGTGCCCGGGGCGGACATCGACACGTCGAGGCGACAGTGCAGGCACCGGAACGACTCGCCGTACTCGTCGCGGTTCCTGCCGGGCATCCGTTTCTGGCGTTGCGTCCGGCCGTGCGGCTGTCGCCGCCCCGGTCGCTCCCTGTTCCGGCGTGGCATGGCGGAACTCCTGATCAACCCGCCGCCCAGAGGGCGCCGAGATGATCCAGCGGGAACGGTGGCTGGGCGAGCGGCCGGACCGCGAGGCGGATGAGGAGCAACTGGTTGTCATCCGGTTCGACGTGGTCGTCGGCGAGCTCGGAGCAGCCGGTACAGCGCTGGATGAGCGTCCAGTCGCCGCCACGCAGCACCGCGACCGAGATCGGTTGCATGCGGGCACCGCACCTACCGTCGGTGGTGCGTGTTTCGCGCATCGTGGTGTGTCTGCTGGTCAGGCAGTTGGGGCAGTGGTTACGGATCCGGCTCGAAGGGGTGTTCGTGGAAACGCTGTTCCCGCACCGCATGCAGTTGAAGAAGGCAGGGAGCGAGGAGCCGTTCTTATCGGAGGACAAAGTGCTATCTCCTGGCGAGAGTTTCCGATAGGTCAGGAAACGCGCCGAGCGATGATGCTCGGCCTCGCGGGAGACTCACTGCCGGTGAACGCCGGTAGCGGAGATGGGTCAGCGGCAGGAGCCTTCGCCGAGGCGACAACGTGCGCTCGGCGCTGACCAGGGCATACACCACTCTCCAGCGGGTTGGGCGGTACTTGGGCTCACCACGCGAACGATGCTCGTGGAGCTGGAGCGAACCCGCAACCCATTTGTCGCGTACGCCGGTAGGCCGTACCGCCCCCGACCAGCCGGCGCCCAACTGCGCCGAACTCGGGTCAGCCCTCTGGGCGGTTGAGCAGGGCCACCGCGAGGTGTCATCGACGCCTGTGCACTCCTCGCGCATGCTGCGGCCCCGGCGGTGCGTTCTCCGGGGTCCATGACCATGTTGCGGGCCTGCTGGGTTACCCACGCAGGGCCAGCGACTCCGCGAGCACCGCGCGGTCGCTGCGATCCGCGAGGAGCAGAGCGCCGACACGCGGATCGCGACCAGATAGATCAGATGGAAGGCCATGACCACGAAAGGTGCCTCATTCCCACGAACCCCCAGCTCACAGCAGGTGCGACAGGTATTGGCACCGTACGGGCGGTCAGGTCGTGGGTGTAGCCCGGGCAGCGCGGGTGAGGTCCACGTCGGCCGGCCGGGTCGGCGATGACCTGGGCGTTGACACCGTGGCAGCGATGTTTGCCGGCGTAGTGGCGTCGGTCCTGCCCACCGGAGAGCCGGTCGGTGTGGATGAGCGTGCCGTCGAGAATCCCGTGCGTCAGGCACTCGCCGTACGGACCGCCGTGCCGGGGGCCGATCATCGGCCCCGGTCGCCCGGTGCTGGCGGGGATTCCACCATCCCGGCGAGGAGCGCGGCCACCGGCGCGGTGGCGAATCCGACCCGGGCGTCGCTGGCCCCGTATGGCAGCCACAGCTCACCCTCGTGGACGAGGCCGCCGCAGGAGTAGACGACGTTGGGGACGTATCCGTCCCGGTCGGCGTCGTCGGGTGACAGGAGTGCACCAGGGAGCCGCGCGACGACCCGTTCCGGTCGACGCAGGTCGAGCAGGAGTGCGCCGATGGCGTACCGGCGCATCGGGCCGACCCCGTGGGTGAGCACGAGCCAGCCGGCATCGGTTTCGATGGGCGATCCGCAGTTGCCGACCTGGATCAGTTCCCAGCTTTCCCGGGGGCCGTGCAGAGGCAGCGGATCCTGCCACCGGTTCTCGGCGTCCAGGCAGGTCAGGCCGATGGTCTCGCCGTCGGCGCGGCACAGGGCGAGGTGCCGGCCGCCGACGGTACGGGGGAACAGCGCGACGCCCTTGTTGCGGACGCCCGGCCCGCGCATCGGGGTGACCTCGAAGCGGCGCAGGTCGCCGCTGGCCAGCGCGCGGGTGGCGATGCGCCGCCCGTCGTAGGCGGTGTAGGTGGCCCGGTACACCGGTCCGGACTCGTCGAGGAACCTGACGAACCGGGCGTCCTCCATGCCGTTGCTCTCCGCCGGGGTGGCTGGCCAGAGCACCCGTTGGTGCAGGGTGGTGTCGGCGGGGAAGGTCGTCGCGTAGCTGGCGGCGTTGGTGCGGCGCATGTGTTCGAGGGTGCCCAGTCCGGTGCTGCGGTAGAGCAGGTCCGGTGGCAGGTCGCCGAGCACCAGTTCGAAGGTGGCCTCGTCGTAGCGTTCGGGAAGGGCGTCCAGCACGGTGGCGGTGATCTCGTTGTCGCAGTCCACCTCGGTCAGGCCGGCGGCGAGGAGGTCCCGACGGTGCCGTACGCCGGTCCGCTGCCCGACGACCAGCGGGCCGGTACGGTCGGCAACGGTGAGTCGGCGCTCGGGTCCGACGACCGCGGTGGCGAACCCGATGGACGACAGGTGGCCCTCGCCGATCTGGCGTAGGCTGACCGCGACGCGCAGTTGCCCGGCGCCTAGACCGGTCTGGTCGGGGTGGGGCACCATCGAGGGGTTGCACAACGCGGCCGCCTCGACCGAGTACTCGTGGCTGAAGTAGGCGCCGATCAGGAGCCGGGTGGTGGCGGTTAAGTCCCGGGCTCGCGCGGCCCGGTGCCGGACCAGGTCGTAGTGGTGGTGGAAGGTGCCGTCCAGGTCGCGGTGCCGGGTTCCGAAGCGGCTGAAGCTCTCCCTCAGCAGCCTGCCCGTCTCCTCGTCGTCGAGGTGCGCGACACGGTCGATCAGCGCCCCCGCGCGGCTGCGTACCACAGCCGCGTCCTCACCGGGGACGAAGAGCTTGACGATGACCCTGCCTGGATCCGGGGTGAGGGTGATGCCGTGTCGGACCGCCAGGGGGCCGGTCACGACCACCGCCGGGCGTGCTGCAGCGTGGAGATGAGCGCGAGGGTTGATTCGGCACCCTGGTTGAGGTTGGGGCCGTGCGGGGTCAGCCCGTCGTAGCCGCCGCCGGTGTCCGGATCCCACATCCGTGTGCCGATGTCGTTGTCGCCGAGAAACCACCCGACCGCCTGCCGTACTCCGGCCTCCCAGCCGGGGTCGCCGGTGATCGTGGCGGCCGTCGCACAGGCGTCGGCGAAGGCGGCGACCTCGATGGGCTGCTGGTCGTGGCGAAGCCGCGCCACGCCGCGTCCCCACCCGGCGGCCGGCACCACCGACAGCCGGCCCCTGCGTAGTTGTACGTCGCGCAGCCAGTTCAGCATCCGCAGCCCGTCGTCGAGCGGTGGGCCGTCGTGGCGCAGTTGGCTGGCGGCGATGACGACCTCCGCGAGGGCAGCGTTGGCATAGGTCAGCCGCTGCTGTGGCCAGGGCCACCCCGGATCCGTCTCGGGGGTCCCGATCGTGGTCGCGGCGTCGGCCAACAGCGCGGCCGCGGCGGCGTGGGCCGGGTGGCGGCGCAGCACTTCGGCGGCGCCGAGCCCGGCGAAGGCCATCGCGTGCGGGGCCGGGGAGCGCCGGGTGGCGCCCCGGCTGAAGGCGACGAGCGCCCCCTCCCGGATCCAGGCGGCGGGACTGCGCGCGGCGGCGGTGCCCAGCCCCCACAGCGCCCGACCCCACCAGTCGCCGAGGCCGGGCTGGTCGGTCCAGCGCCGGTCGTGCCCTAGACGGTTGCGGAAGGCGCCGGCGGCGTCCTGCGCGTGGGTCAGGAAGGCGAGGTAGCACTCCGCGAGCCGGAGCACCTCCTCGGTCGGCTCCGGCTCGCGGCTGGTGACGACCAGGCCGCGCCCGACGTCGTCGGTGCAGTAGCCGTACTCGCGGCGGACGATGGCGTGGCGGGCGTGTTCGAACAGGCCGGTGTCGTCGCTCAACCGGCTCAGGTGCGCGAAGGTAGGTCGGAGCGCCGACTGCCCCGGGCCGCTGTCCGGTGTGCCGGGGAGGTCGGTGGTCGCGGTCACGCCGACGCCGCGCTGACCACGGAGGCGCGGGCGGCGACGAGCCGCTCGGCGAGAGTGCCGTAGCGGGCCGCCACTACCGGCCAGCGCAGGTCCGCAGCCGGTGGCCGGATGCGGCCGGCCAGCCGGGCCGCGAGGCCCGGTTCGGTGAGGATGCGCCGGATGGCAGCGGCCAGCGCCGCCGGATCTTGATGGGGTACGACCAGACCGGGGCCGCCGGTGAGCAGCTCGACGGCGTGCGGGAACGCCGTGGCCACCACGGGCACGCCGGCGGCCACCGCCTCGATGAGCACCCCGGAGGCGACCTGCTCGCGGGAGTCGTAGGGCAGAACGACCACGTCGGCGGAGCGGATCAACCGGCCGAGGGTGTGCTGGTCGTGGTAGACGTCCTGGTAGTCCACGGCGTGTGCGACGCCCAGTTGCGCGCCGAGGCGGTGCAGTCCCGACCGGTACGCCTCCCCCTGGTGCGCGAGCACCTTCGGGTGGGTCTGGCCCGCGAGGGTGTAAGTGGGGGGCGGGTCGAGGTCCTGCAACCGCGCGAGGGCCCGTAGCGACCATTCGACGCCCTTGCCGGGGCCGAGCAGCCCCCAGGTCAGCAGGTGCGGGCGGGTACGGCGGTCGGCGGGTGCGCCGACGTGCTCGGCGGCGCCGTGCGGGATGACGGTGACCTTGTCCGGGGGCATGGTGTAGCCGACGAGCAGCCGGTCGCGGGCGGTGTCGGTCATCGTGACGACCGCCCCGGCGGCGGCGACGATCTGCTCGAGCAGGGACTTCTGCCGGGTGGTGGGCTGGCGGAGCACGGTGTGCAGGACGACGATGCTCGGCACGGTGAGCCGGCGCAGCAAGGGCAGGATGTCCTCGCCGTCGGCGCCGGGGTAGATGCCGTATTCGTGCTGGACGACCGCCACGTCGAAGGTGTTCAGGACGGCGGCGGCGTCCCGCCAGCCGACCGGGGTGCGCGTCGACCAGGTGTGCACGACGTCTGGCCCGGCCCGCTGGTCGTCGTCGCGGTCGGTGACCCGCACGATGCCGCCGTGGATGCCGTCGGCGGTCAGGTGGGCGGCGAGGGAGGAGTTGAAGGTGGCCAGTCCGCACCGGGTTGGCGGGTGGGTGCTGAGGAATCCGTAGCTGGGCATTGGTATCTGGCCTTCCGGTTGTCGGCGGCCGCCCGGGCGTAGCGGCGGTTTCACGCGGTGACGGCGGACGCCGGCCAGCGTGTGTGGCCGGCGGAGCGGATTCGAGGGCGGGGCCGCTGCCTGGTCAGCAATCGACGGTCGCCCGGCGGGTTCAGCGGCGCGTGAGGCGGTCGTAGACGGACAGGTAGTCGGTGACCATCCGGTCCGCGCCGAAGCGCTGCCGGGCCCGCGCCCGGCAGCCGCCCCGGTCGAGCCCGGCGGCCCGGGCGATCGCGTTGACGGCCTGCTCGACGGTGTGCACGAGAACCCCGGTCACCCCCTCGTCGACGACCTCCGGCATGGACCCTCGCGCATACGCGACGACCGGCGTGCCACAGACCATCGACTCCACCACCGACAGTCCGAATGGCTCGTCGAAGGCGATCGGGTGCAGCAGGGCGGTACTGACGCCCAGCACCTCCGCGCGCCGTCGAGGGCCGACGGATCCGAGGAAGATGACCTGCTCACCGTCGATGTGTGGGGCCACCTGTTCGGCGAAGTACTGCTCGTCCTGCACGATGCCGCAGATGGTCAGGGGCCGGCCGGCGCTGCGGGCGATCTCGATGGCGGTGTGGGTGCCCTTGTCGGGATGGATCCGGCCGAAGGCGGCCAGGCCGGGGCCGGCGTCGCGGGTGAACGGCAGCCCAGTGAGGTCGACGCCGTGGTGCACCGTGGCGATGTAGTCGAGCTCGGCACTCCGGTCGGCGTCGGAGATCGACACGTAGGACGAGCGGGCCCGGGTGTACGCGGGGAGGGTCCCCGTGCCGGAGAAGCCGTGGACTGTGGTGAGCAGTGGGGCGCGGCAGTGTTCGGCGAAGGCCAGCGGCAGCCAGTCGAGGTGGCTGTGCACCAGGTCGAACTGCCCGGAGCGGGCCATCGCGTGGGAGACGTGCATCGCCTCCCACACCCGGCCGTCCATGTCCGGATCGTCGGCGTACCCCCGTGGGGACACGCCGTCGAGGGCGGCGGAGGTGGCGGAGTCCAGCGTCGCGAAGAGGGTCACGTCCACGCCACGGGTGACCAGCCCTTCGGCGAGCAGGCCGGTCACTTGCTCCCAGGGGCCGTAGTGGTGTGGGGGTGTCCGCCAGGCGATCGGTCCGAGCAGGGCGACCCTCACGGGGATGGCACGTCGGCGAGGTCGGCCGGGTCCAGACGCAGGGCGGCGAGCAGCCCGAGGTGCTCATGGGGGGCCACCCGCTTTGGTAGTTCGCGCTCGACCCAGTCGGCCCTGACCTGCTGGCCGCGGTCGCGGAGAACGCGGACGATCCGGTGCCTGGCGATCCTCATCGAATGCTCCCTCGTGAAGCCGTCCGCAACGGTGATGCTCACGGACGGCGGTGTGGACGCGCCGGTCGAATCCCACCACCGGCCGTCGAGATGCGTGGCGAACCTGAAACGTGCCATGAGCGGCGGATCCTGCGGCCGGGACGTGATCGGCGATCAGCCAGCACGACGGGCACGCTGGGGCGACGGCGATTGGTCGGCGTCCCCCGGGCGGGCTGGTGGCGACGGCACCTGGCGGCCACCGCGGACCCGGCTGGCATGCTCACCTACGCCTCACTACGTGGACCTGCACCCGCACCGGAAGCCGGGCTTCCGGAACCTGTCTGCACAGCGAGTGACCTGTCGCCGCTGGGGATCTGAAGCAAAACGCCCACCGCGCGGCCCGTACGGCATACCTGAACGGCGCGACCGAACGCCGGGCCGGACGGCGAGTACGCAGACAAGGGCTCCGCGGGTTCGGCCTGGCGTGGTCATCCGGCAGAGGTCGGCTGGGAGGCGCGTTCCTGTGAACGTCTGATCTCCGCCTCGGCTTCGGTCCGGCCCGCCCAGATCCCGCGATCGACGTCGACGCTCTTGCCCGGCTTCAGGTCCTTGTACACATCGAAGAAGTGTTGGATCTCCCGCCTGTGGAAGTGCTCCAGATCCGTGATGTCGCCCAGGTACACGAGGCGGGGGTCGGCCGTGGGCACGCACAGCACCTTTGGGTCGGGTCCCTTCTCGTCCCGCATCCGGAACATGCCGATGGCCCGGCATCGGATGAGGCAGCCGGGAAAGGTCGGCTCCTGTACCAGTACCAGCGCGTCAAGGGGGTCGGTGTCTTCGCCGAGGGTGTGTTCGATGAATCCGTAGTCGGCCGGGTACTGGGTAGCGGTGAACAGGGTGCGGTCCAGTCGGATCCGGCCGGTCTGCCGATCCATTTCGTACTTGTTGCGTGTTCCCTTGGGGATCTCGATGGTGACGTCGAACTCCATGCGGTTGCTCCGCCCTTCGAACCTTCAGTCGGTGACCGGCCGTCGGTCTGGTCGGTGATGAACACGGCAATCTCGCCGTCGTGTGAATGTCGAACGCCGACAACGACCGGCCGGTAGCGGTAGTGGTAGCGGCTGGTTCCGTGAGGCAAACGCAGGCATCTCGACAACAGATGAGTGGAGCCGGCCGGGTCCGGCGTCCCGGTGTCCTTCCCGATTGTTGCCTCTCCCGCGTCTAGGGGACCGCGGTCAGTGGTGGCTTCGGGGATCCGGGACCTCGAACCGAGGTCCCGGACCCGGTGCCCCCGGGCCGGTTGGACGGTCAGATTCGGGCCGGCGCTGTGGGTTGTCGATCGGGTCGAAGGTGCCCGCCTTCGGCCTCCCAGACGGCGACATCCTCGCCGTCTCGTACCGCTCCTCGCGGGCGAGGGCTGGGCGGTACAGGCAGGGTACCGGCGGTGCGGGTGGTGGTGGGGCGGGAAGCCGCGAGCATGGCCGCCGTCGCCACGGCGTGCGCGGTCTCCGGCGCTATCACGGCCAGGTCGATCCGCAGATCTCGCGGGCCCGTGATGATCACCAATTCAGCGTCGAGGCTGGTGAACCAGCCCACCCGCACCATTGCACCGTCGACTCCGATCCGGCACGGGTGCCTGTCCCAGGCCGCCGGCTGCAGCATGATCCGTTCGATCACGCCGCCCCGCTGGGCGGTAAGCGCGGTGACCAGGCTGCACAGCTCGACGACCGGGTCGCGCGAGGTCGGCCACCAACCGCCGTCGAGGATCGCGCGTCTGGACGGCGAGGGCGCCAGCCGCAGGCGTGCCATTGGCGGCTCACGGGTGCAGACCCACGTCATGCGGTCCTCGGTAGAGCGGATCAAGGGTTCCGTCCCTCCGGTACATCGGCGCGCGGTCCGGTGTCGGCGGGGTCTGGACGGGGCATGGTGTAGGGGGTGCGGTGCCTGCGGTTGAACAACCACAGATGGACGATGCGCCGCATCGTAGCGGGCACGGTGACCAGCAGCACGCCGAACACCGCAGCGAGCAGCAGCGTGACTCCCACCGGCAGGTGGCCCTGCGCGCCGAAGAGGCGCACGTCCATGCGCTGACCGTTCTGCACGATGAAGACCAGTAGCAGGAGCAGCAGCAGCGCGGACGTCGCGAACGCGACCAGTGGACTCCCAGCGTGGGTACGCGGCACCGTGCGGGACCGGCCGTTGATCTCGGGGCCGGACTGCACCGTGGTGGAGCGGGCAAAGCCGAACCTGGCCATCTTGTGGACCTCACATCTCGACGGTGGCGCACGAAGTTCGCGGGCCGAAGCCGCCGGGGTCCAGGACGACATCATCAGCCTACTCCTTGGGCCGGGTTACACCGTGCCTGGAGATGTCCGATCTACCGGGTTCGGGCAAACACTTCCAGCCGGGGGACACACAGATGCGATATTTCGACCTCGGTGGCGATCCGCGCTGGGGTCAGGTGGCCGTAGAACCACATGGCGAGAATCCGAGGCGGACGCGGGCGGTCAGGCGGACAGGTTCGCTGTCGTCCCTGGCGCGAGCTGCTCGGAGCCGTCGACGATTGCCCGCGCCGGATCGGACAGCCGCCGGTTGCGGCTGGAAGGTTCAGCGCGCCGATGACCTCGGAACGCAAGCGCATGGGTAGGGCGTGGGACAAAACCGATCTCTGCCATATTGATTCCACTACTCCGCTAACATGGCTCAGGGCTTCTTCGCCACCCACCTCGGCCGCGTCCCCTACTGTGAAGCTCTCCAGTCTTGAAGACCCGGAGTCAGTAGACGGGAACCTGATGACGACCGACCGCGCGGTGGGGCTGGCCCGGGAGGGTGAGGGGCCCCAGCGCGCAACCCTGCTGGAACTGTTTTTCGATCTGGTCTTCGTCGCCGCGCTCGCCCTGACATCACGAACCTTGGCCCAGCGTCTCGACTGGGTCGGGGCCTTCCAGAGTGTGGTGCTGCTGTTGGCGATCTGGTGGGTCTGGTCCGTCACCGCGCTGGTAACCGACCTCTACCACGCGCAGCGGCCTCCCATCTTTCCCATGACGCTCTGGGTAATGCTCGGAACCATCCTGCTTGCCGGCACGCTGCCCACCGCCTTCTCCGACCACGCCCTGGTCTTCGCGGGCGCATACGTGGCGATCCAACTGGGACGTGGCATCCTCCTCGTCGCCACGCTGCGCAACCGCGCGGCGAACCTGCAGCCCAGCCGATTCGTCTTCTGGTTTCTTGTGTCCGCCGTACCGTGGCTCGCCGGCGGCCTCGTGGCAGGAGCAGCGCGGGGCCTGCTGTGGACCGCGGCGCTAGCCATCGACTACGGATCAGCCTGGCTCCGCTATCCCACGCCCCGGCTCGGTCGGATACCCACATCCCAGTACACGGTGGCAGCCGACCACCTAGCGGAGCGCTACCAGCAGTTCTTCACCCTCGCCCTCGGCGATCTCATCCTCCTCACCACCCTGGCCTACGCCGACAACGACACGACAATCGGCCGCACAGCGGTGCTCCTGCTGGCCTTCGCCGCCACCGCGCTGCTGTGGCAGATCTACGTCCATCGCGCCGGGGCCCTGCTAAAGGCCACCATCGAGTCCGCCCGAGATCCGGGCGGATTCGTGCGGTCCGCACCCAACACCCACCTGCTCATGGTGGCCGGCGTCGTCGCCACCTCCGCCGGCTTCGAAGTCGTCATCGCCCACCCCACCGACCACACCACACCCTGGCTGGCCGGCGTCATCCTCGGCGGCCCCGCATTGTTCCTGGCCGGACGAGCCCGTTTCGAGTACGAGGTGTTCAGCCGGGTGTCACCGCCCCGGCTGGTCGCGCTGCTCATTCTGATCGTCGCCGGCCCCGCTCTGGTGCTCGCACCCGCACTGGTGGCCGGGCTGACCGCTACCCTCGTCCTGGCGGGAGTCGCCATCGCGGACAGCATCCGGGCCCACGGGAACCCACCCGAGCAACCAAGCCCCTCCATGTAGTTGGAGGCCGGGGCCATTGAGCGTTCTTCGTGCGTTCAGCAGAGCGGAGGTTGATCGCGTAGGCGGTTGATCTTCGCTCGTACAGCTTGTCGTTGCTTTCGGGGGAGTGACTGCGCGGTCCGTAGCGGGAAGCGAAGCCTGGTCCGTCCGCTGCTGGCCGGCCGCGGCTGCGCGGTGTCCAGCGGCCTACGACTACGGACCCTGGCCGACGCGTTCTCGTACGCCGCTGCGGAAGGGGTCACGCTGCGTCTGGACGCCGCCGAGATCCGAGTACGCCGGCCCCGGGGCGGGCGTCATCGCCCACCCGGCTGCCGAGGGTGCCGTGGCGGACGGTGCCCACGAGCAGGTCGACCTGGACGTCGCGGCCGGTGGTGGCGACCGGCAGGGCGGGATCGAGGGTGTCGAACCAACGGAACCGGACCACATCCGATCCGACGGTCAACCGGCGGAACCGGCTGTCCCAGGCGTGGATGTTGAGCATGATGTGCCGGATCCGGCCATGAGGTTCGGACAGTGCGAGGACAAGGCCGGGGAGTTAGGTGGCCGGATTCCAGGACCGCGGCCGCCACCCGCCGTCGAGTACCGCCCGGACCCGGGTAGGGGCGAGCCGAGGAGTGGAGGGTGCTGGCGCGGGAGTCGTGGCGACGTGTTGCGCGGTGACGGACATCGCTCATCCGTCCTCACGAGGTGGGCGGGGCGGCAGCGGAACTGTGGCGATGCCGGTCGCCGGTGGGGGAGTCGGGCCGGATACGGGCGGGCCTGCTTGCTCGACGGGACGGCGGTCGAGCTTCCTCAGTTGCACGATCCGGGCGGTGCCGGGAAGGGCGACGAGCAGGACCCCGAAGACCGCGGCCAGCAGCAGCGCCACACCCATCGGCAGAGTGCCGTGTGCGCCGAGGAACGACACCTCGGCAGGCTGCCCGTTCTGCAGGACGAAGATGAGGAGCAGCAGGAGTACGAGCGCGAACACCACGGCAGCGATCCACAGATCCCCGACCCGCGAGCGCCGCACCGCCGGACGCCCGGGCATTGGACGAGAAGCATCCGTACGGTCGTGGCCGTTGATGGAGAAGAATCGAGCATGATTGTTCCGGGGTGCGGTCATTACGAACCGCCGCCTTCCGATGAGCGTCTGGCGAGCCTGGATGCCGGCGTTGGCCGACGCGTACCTGGGTGATGGCGGGCCTACGACGGACTGTCGCGGCCCGGCGTGCCATGCGTGGGGAGGTACCTGGCCAGGGCGGTGAGGGACATCCGGCGACCTGATCGATGGATCTGGCGCGGAGGGACGGCCAACCGGTCACCTCGAACGGTGGAATTCGTCCGCCGGCGGCAAGCCGTCAGCCACCAGGGTCCCGGGCGGCACTGCCAGCGTACGCCCTCGCGCATTCGGCGTCGACCGGGTTCGTCGGCCTACCAGGACGTCGTGGTCCGACAGCCGCCGGGGGGTGCACATGGGTGTACAGTCGCTCGGGCAGAGCAATCGATCGCCGTGCTGGTTTTGGTGGACACGGCGTGTGCGGTGCTGCTACGCGCCACGGGAGGGCCGGGACGGTCGGTGGCCCGAGCGAACCGGCCTGCCACATCCCGAGGTGCACCAGGTGACCGCATGATCACGGCCTGGCGGGCAGTGACCACAGCGTTGGCGCTCATCCGGTTGCGCGAATACGCGTGCTCCCGGAGCTGGCGCCTCGGGAATGTGGCATCTGCCGCTGCCGGCTGCGCTGCGTTCTCGGGCCGGCCGTGACGCCCGGAGGCGGAGTCGGATGGGGAAGAGGGCGGCGCGGGTGAATCATGTCGTCGGGTGACCGGCGCGACCACTGACCGACGAGGTGAATGAGATGGTTGATGCCCAGCTAGCCGACGTCTTCGTGGAGATGGCTGACACTCTGGTCGACGATTTCGACGTGATCGAGTTCCTGCACGTGCTGACCGAGAGGTGTGTCGAGCTGCTGGGTGTCTCGGCGGCCGGGCTGCTCCTGACCGACCAGCGGGACACGCTGCAGGTGCTGGCTGCCTCGTCGGAACGTACTCGGCTGTTGGAGATGTTCCAGCTCCAGACCGACCAGGGTCCCTGCGTGGACTGCTTCCGTAGCGGTCAACCGATTTCGGTCGCAGACCTGCCCAATGCCGGTCGCTGGCCGAGATTCGCTGCCGCGGCGGCCGAGGTCGGCTTCGCTGCGGTGCACGCCCTGCCCATGTGCCTGCGCTCCGAGGTCATCGGCACACTGAGCCTTTTCGACGTCCGGCCAGGAGCCCTCGATGAGGGCAAGCTCCGCATCGGTCAGGCGCTCGCCGACGTGGCAACCATCGGACTGCTGCAACAGCGTGCCATCCAGCGACGTGACATCCTCACCGAACAGTTGCAGACCGCCCTGCACAGCCGCGTCCTGATCGAGCAGGCCAAGGGGGTCCTGGCTGAACGCCTTCAGGTGGACGTGGGCGAAGCCTTCGCGCTGCTGCGCCACGACGCCCGCAGCCGGAACCGGCGGCTGTCCGAACTGTCTCAGGCGATCGTCGACGGCTCCGAGCAACTGTCGCCGGGACCGCCCACCAACCGGCCCGGTCGCCCACCAACGCGGCCCAGATGGGACAGCGACCTTTCGAAAGTGCTGCCGGTGGGGGGTGCCGATTCCGCGGGATGAGGCGTACGGTTGCCATGTCGCCCGGGTCCCCGGTGGCCGCCAGACTCGCCGCCACCGGCCCGTAAGGGGTGTTGAACAGTGGTCACCCACCTAGCGAAAGCGACGGTCGTTTTTCCTCCTCCGACTCTGACTGTTGAGACCGGGAGCACCGAGCAACTGTTGCGTCGACGCGCGGCCCTGAGCGCCGACGATCCCGACCGTGCGCGGCTGCGAGCCCGGATCATCGAGTCCAACCTGCCGATGGCCGGTCGACTGGCCCGCCGCTACACCGGCCGCGGAGAACCGTACGAGGACTTGGCACAGGTCTGCGCCGTCGCCCTGATCAAGGCTGTCGACGGATACGACCCCGACCGAGGGCCGATGTTCGCCAGCTACGCCATCCCCACCATTCTCGGCGCCCTCCGGCGGCACTTCCGCGACACGACTTGGTCGATCCGGGTGCCGCGCACAGCCCAGGAACTGAATGCCCGGGCGCCCAGCGCCCGAGGCGAACTTGTCCAGCGACAGGGCCGGCAACCGACTTCCGGAGAGCTCGCTGACCACTTGGGGGTGACCGTCGCCGAAGTCCTGGCCGCCGCCGCCGCTGCCGAGGTCTACCGCCTGCCGTCACTGAACGAGCCGAAGCCCGGGACCGATGGCGTCGAGCTCCTCGCGCTCGTCGGCGACGTTGATCCAGGATACGCGGCCGTTGACGACCACCTCACGCTCCGGCCGCTCTTCGCGGCGCTTCCCGCACGTGACCGTCGAATCCTGACCATGCGGTTCTTCGGCGACCTGACCCAGGCGCAGATCGCCACCCGGGTCGGGTTGTCACAGATGCACGTCTCCCGGCTGCTGAAGCGTGCCCTGGCCCGGCTCAGAGCCGCGATGCTCAGATGATCGGGCACGCCCGCGGACCACTCAGCTCCGCGGGCGGACCGTTGCGTGCACGAGGACAGAGTCATGGTCGCTCGTACGATCGCCGTGATCAGGTCATCCCCGCTCGCCAGCGGTTGTCCACCCTTCGGGTTCGGTGTCTGGAAAAGGCGGACCGTCGACATCGCGCTCCACTCGAGAATCGACGACCTCCCACATCTGACTCGCGGCCACTCGGCCGCGCCCCGGGACGCCGCTTCGCACCACACAATTCGTCGGCCACGGGGAGAGTTCGTTGTCCCGCCTAGACTGTCCGTGGCCAGTAGATACTGGCTCTGGCACGGCCTATGTGATCGCGGTTGGCCGATGGCAGATCTGCCCTGTGTCCATACTGGAGCATTTCGCGGCTCTCTTCCGGACTTTTCCGGACTTCGCGTAACCTGAGCTTCAATTGCGGCGTGCGGGAGCGTTTCTGATGCCGTCGGGACGTGGGCGTGTCCATGCTCGACAAAGGACGGCGCTCTCTGACGATCTTCCGGTTCCTCGGAAGGACACGATGATCGAGGCGGTGTCCGTGGCCACGATTCTGGACCACCTGAGTCGGCTGGTACCAGCCCACGCCCCGGCGAGTTGGCCGGTAGCTGACCCGACGTCGGTGTTGGCCGACTTCCGTCGGGGCTTGTGCCCCTGCCTGCCCGCATGGGCGAACGCGCTGTCCGGTCCTGCCGACGCGATGTTGTGCGCCGACGGGGCGGTCCGGTCGTTGGTGAAGTTGTCGGGGGTGAGCGGGCACCGTCGTGGTCACGGCGCGTTGTATGAAATCGCGTGCGGGGCGGCTGGATGCCGAGCGGCTGCATCGCCCTCGCGGCGATGCCGCTTCCAGGGACGACTGACGGACGCTTCGTTCTGGTGGTCGAGGTCATCTGCTGGTTGCGGGCGTAGGCACACGTCACCGCAGCGGATCCGGGTGGCGATCAGAGCATGGTCAGAAGACGCCGTGAAACGGCAACCCCAACTTTCGTGCTACGGTGGCCAGGTTGCAGTTTTGATTTCCGTAGACGTTGCCAGCGCCTGATGGGTATCTGAGCCCCAGGCGCTTCTTTATTTCGTCTTGTCCGGACGCGGGCGATCAACGCGGCGACACGAGACTCCGCATGGTGCGGCGTTTCAGTAGCCTGCGAAGGAGAAAGACATGGCTTCCGGTACCGTCAAGTGGTTCAACGCGGACAAGGGGTTCGGCTTCATCGCCCAGGACGGGGGCGGCGCCGACGTTTTTGCCCACTTTTCGGCCATCTCGGCGAGCGGCTTCCGCAGCCTTGAGGAGAACCAGCGGGTGGAGTTCGACATTGCCCAGGGCCAGCGGGGCCTGCAGGCAGAGAACATCCGCCCACTCTGACGCGAGTTCCCCCGGCACGGCGTACCGACTGGTTCAGCGGACCGCCGCACCGGGGGTAACTCCCCCTGCCATCCACCTGTTTCGTCAGGGTCTGTTCTCGCGATTACCCGCGACCCTGATCCGGGAACGTTCCCCGACGCGCTGCCCGAAAAGGCAACGCGCCCACCAGCGCCACGGCGCCTCGCTATCGACCCGGTGTGCTCGACGGTGATCGCGCCCCGGCTTCGCGAACTCATTTCCCCACCTTCGCCGACCCGTGCCTGGAAACCCGCCGAGGTTGACGCCCTCTGGCGGCGCGAGGGGGAACGACCCGTGCCCCCAACCAGACCGCCGCCATACCCCCTTTCCGGCTGCGATACCGCCGGCCCGGGGCCGGACCCGGCTCCCAGCGGCTCGCCTTGGGCCTGCCGCTGGCGTGCTCGTCGTGGCCACTGCCGTCCACCCGTGGGAGCGACGGGTAGCGGTGCCCGGCCGTGTGGGGAACGTGGTGCATCTGTGGCGCGAACTGTTGAGGGTCAAGAAGATCTGGCAAGGGGTGGTGAACTCCGCCCGGCACCCACCGCATCGAGGTGCCCCATGGCCTGAGCGCAGTAACTCGCGGCGCCGATGCACGCCAGGATCCGCGGCGCCGCCTAGCATCCTCCACCCGAGCGGAGGCTTGGGTGGAGGATGCTAGGCATGCGCTTGGAACCTCGCCAGAGCAGAGCTAGGCGAAAGGCAAGTCAGGTCAGGTACGGCAGGTATTGGCGTACCGTTGCCATTTCGTTGCCATCTTCAATTGGTGGATCGCTTACTGTGCGACCGTCTTCGAGTTCGAGGGACATTGCCACCGTTCGCCCGACTCGAACCTCCCGAACGCGCCCTAGGATTACAGATTCGATTAGCGTGTACAGCGTCGCCAGATCATCTTCGCCTGCATCCAGTTCGAACCTAGCCCCAGTTTCGAAGCCCATGACGGTTTCATGGGAGCTCCAGGCGACACTGAACGGGCACGATTCGATGTTGAATGGCTTGACGAAGACGGAGCTAACGCCATCCTTGTCGATCTTCCAACTGATATCTGCTGCTCCAGTGATCGAGGCAAGATTCTTCTTCAGTGCGTTTTCCATTAACCCCTCAAGCATCAAGTCATCGGCCCTATGAAGATATCCCATTTCCGACCGCGGCCGGTGCGCACACGAAACGTCCATCCGTACTTGCCGTTCCCTCGAGGAGCGACGCTCCAGCCAACCCGCCACCCCGCTCATAGCCGGTACGGGTGGCCGACACGACCAGGTCGACACCCGGCCGCGCCTCCGGATACATCCCCTTTGTCCCCTCCAGCACAGGCTGCGGGAGGTGTCCCAGCCAACCGAGTACCGACCGCTCGCCATCCGTACCGAGGCTCACCAGCTCGGTCTCGTCAGCTGTCGACGCCCCGGACAGCCGCAATCCGTAAGGATGCGCGATAGGTGCGACCGACCCGTCGGATGCACGTCTCAACGTCACGTCCACGTCCGACCAGCCACCAGCGCCGTCCGGCATCCGCACCGGACCTGCATGGACTTCGGCCTCGATCGCACCCGACGGCAACGCCCAGAACTCCGACGTCTCCGACGTCTGACCGGCGATCTTCACTCGCTTGCCGGTCATCCGCGCCGTCACCTCGTCCGGCCGTTCCAACGGCTCGCTCGATACCGTTTGTCCAGCTGGCACCGCAGGATTCGGCGGTGCCGCCACCGCAGGTGACCTCACCACCCAGTCAGTCATTGTCGTGGCCAGCACGACCGCCAGACCATAGGCGATACCACGGACTGCCCGATCCCGACCTAGGTCCGAACCGCGTGAACGCGACAACCAACGATCGCGCCTACTCCATCCAAGCATCACGACACCTCCCCGAGGGAAACACAGAGCGCAGACGGCGCTACTTTGTGTAATCCAACTGGTGATCGACTGCTGGGTGGGAGTGTCAAGTTAACGGCCCTGTCTCACATTCGGTGGTGACGGAGAGTTGTGGGGGTTGTTGACACTCGCGTGATGGATGTCGACGTGCTTGTGCGGACGGTGTTTTCGGGTCTGTCTCCGCTGGTCATAGAGGATGTGGCCGACGAGGGCGAGCGGATCGTGGTGCGGGCACGGACTCCACAAGGGACCGCGGTCTGTCCGGTGTGCGGGGCGTCGTCGGGGCGGGTGCACGGATTTCACCTGCGGACGGTGGCCGACGTGCCGGTCGACGGACGGCGGGTGGTGGTCCGTGTGCGGGTTCGGCGCCTGGTGTGCCCCACGCGGGGCTGCCGGCAGACGTTCCGCGAGCAGATGCCCGGAGTGCTGGAGCGTTACCAGCGGCGCACGATCCGCCTGTCCAGGCACGTCGCGGCGGTGGTCAAGGAGTTGGCGGGCCGGGCGGGGGCACGTCTGCTGGCGGTACTCGCGGTCGGCCTGTCCCGCCACACGGCCCTGCGCGCCCTGCTGCGTATCCCGTTGCCCGCCGGGCGGACGTCCCGGGTGATCGGCGTCGACGACTTCGCTCTGCGCCGGCGGCACCGCTACGCCACCGTGGTGATCGACGCCGAGACACATGAACGGATCGACGTGCTGCCCGACCGCACCGCCGACACCCTCGAAGCCTGGCTACGCGGGCATCCGGGCGTCGAGGTCGTGTGCCGTGACGGCTCCGCTACCTACGCTGAGGCCATCCGTCGCGCCCTGCCCGACGCGGTGCAGGTCGCGGACAGGTGGCACCTGTGGCACAACCTGTGCGAAGCCGCACTGAACGAGGTGAAGGCACACAGCACCTGCTGGGCCGCCGTACTGGACGCACCCATCTACGACGGACCCCGCGCTCGAACCACCCTGGAACGCTGGCACCAGGTCCACCGCCTCCTCGACCAGGGCGTGGGCCTGCTCGAATGCGCCCGCCGCCTGCAACTGGCCCTGAACACCGTCAAACGCTACGCGCGAGCCGACCGGCCCGAACGGATGCTCCGCGTCCCCAAATACCGCGCCAGCCTCGTCGACCCCTACCGCGAACACCTACGCAAACGCCGGACCGAGGACCCCGCCGTCCCCATCGCGCACCTGTTCGAACAGATCAAGGCCCTCGGATACACCGGCTGCCTGAACCTCCTGCACAAGTACATCAACCAAGGCCGCGCGGACGCCGACCGCAGCCACATCTCCCCACGCCGGCTCGCCCGGATGATCCTCACCCGACCCGACAACCTCAAACCCGAACATCGAAGTCTCCTGGCACGGCTCACCGCCGCCTGCCCCGAGATGACCAAACTGGCCGCCGTTGTCGCAGGCTTCGCCGAACTCCTGACGCCTCACGCAGGAAACGACGACCGGCTCTCGCACTGGATCAACGGCGTCCGTGCGGTCGAACTGCCTCATCTGCATGCCTTCACCCGAGGCCTCGAGCGGGACCGCGACGCGGTGAACGCCGCGCTCACGCTTCCGTACAGCAACGGCCCCACCGAAGGCGTCAACACCAAGACCAAACGGATCGCACGCCAAATGCACGGACGAGCAGGCTTCACCCTGCTCCGCCACCGCATCCTCCTCGGATAGCAGCACGCTCCGTCACCACCGAATGTGAGACAGGGCCGTTATTTGTACACACCCCGCCCCGGCGGACCGCAGCGGCGACATCGGATCCCCACGCATGTCCGGCTCGACCGACGCCCAACAACGCCGGCCGCAGCCCGGATCAAGATCGACCAGCCGCTTACGGCCCTCACTCACCCGACGCGTCTTACCCAACGGCACCTCACCGGCATCCAGATCGGAGACATCAGACAACGCCAGCCCCGAAAACCGCTCGTTATTCCTCTGCAAGCCCTTAGCGGCACACCACCGCAAGCCAACGTCGCATCGGCGGCCTCGTCACCGCTGCCCTGCACCTGACCCACTTCGAATACAAACACCTACCCGAAAGCCGCTGGGATCAGCACACTAAACGCGCAAACCGCAAAAGGCGTAAATCAACGCCCTGTAGGCCAAGTGCCTCTTGATTAGCTGAAAGCTTTTCACTCTCGGGGCGCCAGGGCGTGATAGGCTATCGTTCCTTCTCGTCAATTCTGGGACGCGGAGTCGCTGCCCGCTTGGGGCCTGAGGAGGTGACATTAGCGGGAATCCTAGATATTTGATCTAAAGAATGATCTTTTGTTTCCAGATCGAGCAATGAGTAGACTCCTTCTGTCCGGCGGCCCATGGGTGCTACCTCGGCACAGGACTCAGTTGGGTCGTAGACCGTGGCGTCACCAGGGCCAACATGGGGCCACTTGGCGAGATGAGGTATTTGTGAGCAGTACCTATAAGTCGCTTAAGGTCGACTACGCGCGGCCGGTAGTGAGCCGATGGGGCGCGGTGGCCCTGGTGGTGCAGATCGCCAAATACTACGCGTGGCTGAGGGGTGAGGAATGTTCCTGGACCCAGTGCAAGCTTATGGCTGCGGTAGTCGGACTGCCCGAGCAGGAGGTCTGCAGCGCTCCAGAGCGTGCGAATCGGGGCCTTCCCGTCGAATGGGCGCTTAGGAAAGTTGGGCACGGGGATCGCCATTACGGGATCGACGCTGTCGTGTGGCCCCCGATGCCGGATCCGCACGCGATAAAGGCGCAGCTGGACCAGGGGCGGCCGATCGTGCTGGAGTACGCACACAAGGTCGGCGCCGAGGGGACGGTCTTCGACGGTGTGCCAGTCATGGAATACGACCCCAATCTTGTTGGACAACCGTACCCCACCGCTATAGTGGGAGCCGTCTATAATGTCCAGAACCAGTTAGAGCGGATCGCTCTGATGGATCCATATCAGGGGACGACGTTCGTAACCTACGAGCAACTGAAAACGTATCACGAGGGCAAAAATAAGGCCTACCTCACCTATTGAGCTGATCTCGGCGATGTGAGTTCGCCCCGCCTTGATGGAGCGGTGGTTACCTGCTGCCGGCTGGCGCAGGGGTGGTGATAGGTGGCTCGGCTGGGTTGTGTTGGCGGGTGTGCCAGGCGGTCTCGTACTCGTGAGGGCTGAGGTAGCCCAGTTTTTCTGGATGCGGTGAGTGTTGTACCAGCCGTCTATGTAGGCGAAGATCGCGTTCTTGGCCTCGTCGCGGGTCCGCCAGGAGGTTCGGTAGACGAGTTCGATCTTCAGCGTCGACCAGAAGTTCTCCATCAGCGCGTTGACGCTCCTATATCTGTCAAGTCGCGGCGGGGGCGGTGCGTAGGGGCGGAGTAGGGTCCAGATCTGGGTCTGTCAAATGAACGGCCCTGTCTCACGTTCGGTGGTGACGGAGCGTGCTGCTATCCGAGGAGAATGCGGTGGCGGAGCAGGGTGAAGGCTGCTCGTCCGTGCATTTGGCGGGCGATCCGTTTGGTCTTGGTGTTGACACCTTCGGTGGGGCCGTTGCTGTACCGAAGCGTGAGCGCGGCGTTCACCGCGTCGCGGTCCCGCTCCAAGCCCCGGGCGAAGGACGAGCCGGACGTCGCCGAGCTCGCCGACCGGATCGACGCCGTCCTCGACTACAAGACGCTCAAGCGGGAACTCGCGCGCAGGCACCCCGCACGAGCGGGAGGCGTATACGGATGGAAAGGCGGGCCTTGCCGGTCGAGCAGCTCGTCTCGGACCATCGCCCAGACCCAGCCAATCTGCTGCCGGCGACGGCGTTCGGCGAGTTCGCCGGAGGCGGTCAGGGTGTCCTGGTGGTGGCGGATCTGCTGCCACACCCACTGCCGGGCGTCGGTTGGTTGCATCCGTCAGTCCTCCGTGGTTTGCGCGGTCCAAGGGCCGGTCACGCGGGCCGGCACCCGGAACACCCTCAGCTGCAACGCCAGTAGGGCGTAGTACCCCACCAGTGTGGTCAGCTCGACCAGTGTGGCCTCGCCGATGGCCGCCACGGCGGTGGTGTACTCGTCGTCGGTCAGGTCACCCGTCCGGAGCATCGCACGGGTGGTTCGGAGGACGACGCGTTCGGTCGGGTCGGTGAGCGCGGCGGGCTCGCCGTGTACGGCTGCGGCGAGTTCGGTGTCGGTGAGGCCGGCGGCACGGCCGTCCCGGACGTGCACCTCCCACTCGAAGTCGCTGCGGTGGTGTGCGGCGACCGTGAGGATCGCCAGTTCCCGTGCCCGTGCCGACAGGCCCGTACGGTACCGAATCGCCACACCAAGCGCTTGGAGCGGTTCGCCGACGGTGGGAGCGGTGACCATCGCGTTGAACGGGCCGAGCAGTGCGCCACGATCATCTACGAGTGCGGCCCGCCCTGCACCGCCGCGCGGGCCGCGTGTGATCGACTCGAAGGCGCGGCGCTGGTCGTCGTCGAGGTCCTCCGGCGCCAGCATCGGTATCCGGGACATCGCTTCCTCCTCGGGCGGGCTCATGAAGCGGCAGGCGTTGCGTCGGGTCGATCAGGGCGACCTGGCCGAGGAACAGCCGGGCGGACCAGCGTGACGCTGATGGCGTTGGAGGAACAGATGGTCGAGTTGTGAGAACACTTCGGCCGTGCCCAGGAGGACCTCAACCTCGTTCTCGCGCCGATGCCCGACCGGCGGCGCTTGGCCGGCGGCGTCAGCCCTTCATGGCCCCGGACAGCAGCCCCTGGGTGAGCTGCCGCTGCAGGATGAACGCGAGGATCATCGGCGGGATGCAGGCGAGCACGGTGCTTGCGAACATCACGTCGTAGTCGGCACGCATGTCGCTGTACGTGGCGGCGATCTGCGGCTGGACCGTCATCACCGTCGGGCTGGAGGACAGCACGAGCGGGAAGATGAACGAGTTCCAGCTGGTCAAGAAGGTGAAAATGGCCGCGGTGGCGACGCCGGGACGGGCCGCCGGCAGCATGACCTTGCGCAGTACCTGTGGTTTCGACGCGCCGTCCACCCGGGCCTGTTCGTCCAGTTCGATGTCGATCGTGTCGAGGTAGCTCTTCATGAGCCAGATGCTGAACGGCAGCGTCACCGCGAGTTCGGCGAGCACCAACCCGAGGAACGTGTCGTATATTTCCAGGCGGCTGAACACCAGGAACAGCGGGATGATGATGGCGAACGTCGGCACCATCCGGGAGACGATGAGCCCGTTGAGGGCGGTCGACCAGAGTCGGCCCTTCGCGCGTGAGAAGCCGTAGGCCGCGCTGAATCCGAGCAGGACGTTGAGCAGGGTGACCGCGACGCAGACGATCATGCTGTTCTGTAGGCCGAGCGCGATCAGTTCGACGGTGGTCGTGCCGTCTCCCGGGGCGAAGAGCGCGACCAGCAGGTCGATGTAGTTGTCGAACGTGACGCTCTCCGGCAACCAGGCAGGCGGAGTCCGCGTCATCTCGCCCACCGGCGACAGGCTGCTGCGGATCAGCCACAGGAACGGGGCGATGGACCAGATGATGACCAGAACGGTCGCGGACGTCACCCAAGCCGTACGCCAGCGCCGGCGTGGCCGCCGCTGAGGCTCCGCTTTCGTCGCTGTCTGCGTGGTTCGGGTCAGGGTAGCCTGCATCGCCGCTTCCCGTTCAGACGGCGGGACGCCGAAGCGCCCGCATGTAGACGAGGGACACGGCCATGACGATCGCCGTGAGGAAGTAGAGGATCGCCGCGCCCTTCTCGGCCGCCCCGTAGGTGAACATCGTCGCGTAGCCCCACCAGGCGAGCACCGTCGTCTCGTATCCGGGGCCTCCGTTGGTGAGCATGTAGACGAGGCTGAACGCGAGGAAGCCCTCGAGCGAGGCGACCACGAACACGACAGCGAAGCTGCTGCGCAGCCACGGCAGCGTGATGTAGCGGAAGCGCTGGAAGACGTTGGCCTGGTCGATCTGCGCGGCCTCGTACTGCTCCCGTGGAATCGCCTGCAGCCCGGACAGGAAGATCAGGGTCGCGTACGGTGCGATGCTCCAGATGAACGCCGCGCCCAACAGGACGAACGCGGTGGTGCCGTCGTTGAGCCACGCGCGGTACGCGTCGATGAGCCCGAGTTCGAACAGCAGACCGTTAAGGGCGCCGTACGAGCCGTTGTAGATCCAGCCCCAGATGACGGCCACCGCCACCTGGGACATCGACCAGGGAATGAGCATGGCTGCTCGGCCGAAGCTCCGCAGCGGCGAGGGGAGGTTCAACAGCAACGCCATGCCCAGCCCGAGCACGATCGAGCCGACGATCGCGATGGCGGCGAACAGGAACGTGTTGCGCAGGGCGATGGGTAGGACCGGATCGCTGAAGACGGCGGCGTAGCTGCCCAGGCCGAAGGTGCTGCCGTCGTCGGTGGGCTCGGTGAGGCTCAACCACAGCGAGTGGATCAACGGGTAGACGAGCACGCCCAGTACCACCACGATGGCCGGGCCGATGAGCGCGACCTCGCCGAGGCGCTCGCGCCGCCGTGCCGCTCGTCGTGCCGCCGCGTGCGACGGCGGCACGACAGCGGTCGGCTGAGTGGCCATCACCGCCCCTGTGCGAAGGACGCCGAGGCGGTCAGCGCGTCCTTGATGCTCACCTTGCCGAGGATGGCGTTCTGTAGCTCGGACGCCGTACGGTCGAGCCACTCGGTGAACCATCCCTGCTGCACGACCGGCCCGATCAGCCGTGACTTCGCCTTCTGCTCGGCCACCAGCGTGGGGTCGGTGAACGTGCTCCACTTGGCGATGACGTCGGCTTCCTCGAACACCGGCGCGTAGCCCGGCTCGACGCCGAGGTCGATGGCGCGGTACCGAGTCGGGACGAGGTACTTGTCCTCCTTGTCCAGGCCGCCGAGGAACCGCGCGAGTTCGGGACCGTGCTCGACCTCGGCGCCCGACTTCGTGAGGCACACCCAGTTCGTGCCGGTCAGGCACTCGTGGGTCGTACCCGGGTACATCATGAGCTTGATCTTCCCGGCGACCTTGGCGTACTTGGTCGTGTCGAGGTTGAGCACCGGGAGGACCTGCGAGAGGTTGTGCTGGAAGTACGCCGAGTTGCCGGCGGCGAAGATCTCCGCGGTCGCGTTGTGGTCGGCCGTCAGGACATCCGGAGGCACCAGCTCGGCCTCCCACAGCCGACGCCAGAACTCGATCGTCTCGATTACGGCCGGGTCGTCCTGGTAGCGCGGGGCCAGCGTGTCGGGGTCGAACCAGTCCTTCGCGCCGCGGGAGTAGCTGTCACCGATCGCGAAGTACGTGATGAGGCTGTAGGCCTTCGTCCACATCGGCACGAACGGGTACCGTGACCCGCCCTTGTCTTTGAGCGAGGTGAGCTGGGTGAAGAACGCCTCCCAGTCGTCAGCCGGGTCGAGGCCGCCGAGTACCGCCTCGTTGTAGACCATGACCTTCGTCAGGCCGTTGCCGGGAAGTGCGACCAGCTTGTTGTCGACCGTGGCCGACTGCAGCAGCGACGGGTACATGTCGTTCTTGACCTTCGACAGGTCCAGCTTGTCTTCGACACTGACCAGCCAGCCCTCCTTGAGCCATTTTTGCGGGTAGCCCTCGTCGCAGGTGACGACCGTGTAGTCGGTTCCGCCGCGCAGCCGCGTCTCGGTGGTCGGGTGGTAGTCCTTCGGCACAGCGGAGACGGTCACCGCGCTGCCGTACTGCTGCTTGAAGGTGTCGAGGTAGGGCGTGACCTGCTCGACTCCGAACGAAGGCGTGTTGTAGGTCAGCGTCGCGCCGGAGTCGCGCCCGCCGGATCCGCGACCGCAGGCCGCCAGGGTTCCGGCAAGAAGAGCAGCGCCACCGGCGCCGAGGAGTGTTCGGCGGGACAGGGCACGGGACAGACCGATGCGAACTCCTGCGTCCATCTGCGTTGGTCCTTTCACGTCGCCAGCACGGGGTGGTGCTCGCCGTCGGCCGATGTGCCGTGTGGCACCACCAAGGTCGCGGAGCGTGGACGGGGCTACCGGACTGATGAGGCTCCGTCCTGGTAACGAGTGCCAAAGTAAATGGCTGATCGAACTTGCGTCAAGCACTGACTTCTAGATCAATGCCTTGACGACCTGCGCAATCGTCTCTACTCTCCGTTTTGGTACCGAGTTCCAAAATGGCCGAGCGCCATGCATCGCCGGCACCATCCAGAACAGATTCAGGAGGCAGGGTGGCCACCCAGCAGGGAGCCGCGGCAGCAGCCCACACGACGGCCATGTCGCAGTCGATCCAGCGTGCGTTGGATGTGCTCGAAACACTCAGCACCGAGGCGCCGGAGGTCGGGCAGACACTGACCGAGCTGGCCGACCGGCTCGGGCTGCCGAAGTCGACGGTGGCCCGGGTTCTGTTCAACCTCGAGTCGCGTGGCTTCGTCGAGCAGGACGGTCTGCGCCGCTACCGGGTGGGCATGCGGCTGTTCTCGATCGGTGGCCAGGCGCTGGCCAACAGCCACCTGCGGGTGACCAGCCGGCCCTACCTCGAAGACCTGACCCTCCGCGTCGGCGAGTCGTCCTACCTGGGCGTTCTTGACATGCAGCAGGTGCTCTACGTCGACCGGATCGAGTCGCCGCAGCCGGTCAAGTTGCTCTCGCCGATCGGATCCCATCGTCCGGTCAACGCCACGGCGATGGGCAAGGCGCTGGTCGCGTGGATGGACGAGACCGACGTCCGGCGGCTGCTGAAGCGGACCGGCATGGCCTCCCGCACCCGGCACACCGTGACCGAGCTGGACGCCTTCGTCGAGGGGCTCGAGCGGATCCGTGCCGACGGCGTCGCCGTGGACGTGGGGGAGTGGGACGAAGGGCTGACGTGCGTGGCCGCGCCGGTGCGATCCAGCAACGGCGCCGTGGTGGGCGCGCTCGGGATCAGCGGACCGAGCTGGCGCCTCTCCGGCGAGCAGCTCAAGGACGCGACGCGCCTGCTGGCGAAGGCGGTCGCCGACCTCGGCACCGAGCTGGCGCCCACGGTCCGCTGACCGCCGCCGGCCACGACGACGAGCAGAAACGATGACAGGAGGCTTGGGTGGTTGAGGCAGTGCGGGAGCGCGACGATCTCGTCGAGGCTACGACGGAAAGCGGTGTCCGGGCGAAGGTCCGGTCGGGCGCGCAGGCCATCGTGGCGACCCTCGAGGCGTACGGCGTGCGATACGTCTTCGGAATGTGTGGCCACACCAACCTTGCGATGCTGGGCGCGATCGAGCAATCGTCGTTGACCTTCATCGGAGTTCGCCACGAGCAGGTCGCCGCACATGCCGCGGACGGATACTTCCGGGCCACCGGCCAACTCGCCGCCGTGCTCACCACGATCGGACCTGGCCTGACCAACGCCCTTACCGGCATCGGTGACGCGGCACTCGACGGTGCCGGCATGGTCGTGATCGCCGGCGACGTGCCGTCGTATCTCGCCGGTCGGGGCGGCTTCCAGGAGCTCGACCTGCACGGCGAGGCCCAGCAGGTCGAGATGGTGCGGCCACTGGTGAAGCGGGCCTGGAAGGTCGCCAGTCGTGAGGGCCTGGCCGACGTCACCGGCCGGGCCTGCCAGATCGCCCTGGCCGACCAGCCCGGGCCGGTCCTGCTCGACGTACCGATGGACTTCTTCTCCGCCACGTTCCGCGACGACATCCACGTCGCCGCACGTCGCGTGCCGGCCGACCGGCGGACGTACGCTCCGGACACCCAGGTCGCCCGTGCCGCCCACATGCTGGTCGAGGCGGAACGGCCGGTCATCTACGCGGGCGGGGGAGCCGCCCGGTCGCGAGCCCGGGACTCGCTGCTCGCCCTGGCCGAGCACCTCGGCATCCCGGTCGTCACGACGATGGCCGGGCAGGGCGTGATCCCGCAGGACCACCCGCTCTGCGCCGGCTACACCGCGACGGTGGGCACGCCGCTTGGCCACGCCCTGGTCAACAGCGCCGATGTCGTCCTCGCACTAGGCACGCGGTTCGGCGAGATGGAGACCAGCTCGTACGACCCGGAGGTGTCGTTCCGCGTTCCGCCCACCCAGATCGTGCAGGTCGACGTGGACGCCAGCCAGATCGGACGCACGTACCCGGTGGCGCTCGGCGTCGTCGCCGACGTCGGCGCCTTCGTCGGCCAGTTGCTGGCCGAGATCCGTGGGGCCACGCCGCGCCGGAACTGGGAGAGCTCCGCGCGGTTCGCGGCGATCCAGGAAGGCATCCGCGCCTGGCGCGCGGACATCGAGCAGGGTCGGCACAGCGACGCCACGCCGATCACGGTCGAGCGGCTGCTCGGCGACATCCGTGAGGTGCTTCCGCGCGACGGCATCTTCCTCACCGACGTCGGCATCCGCCACCAGGTGGCGCAGCAGTTCGACGTCTACGACCCGCGCGACCACTACGTCGCCTCCGGCTGGGGCACGATGGGCGGCGCGGTCGCGGCGGCGCTGGGCGCCAAGGTCGGCGCGCCGGAGCGGGCGGTCGTGGCGGAGGTGGGCGACGGTGCGTTCACGTCGATCCTCAGCGCTGTCGTCACCGCCGTGGAGTACGACATCCCGGTCGTCTGGGTCGTGATGAACAACTTCGGATACAGCTCGATCTCGGTCTATCAGCACAAGCACGCCCTGGGCGCGCTGGGTACGACGTTCCGTACGCCGGACGGAAAGCCGTACAACCCCGACTTCGCCGCTCTGGCCCAGGCGTGCGGTGCGCTGGGCGCCGTCGTCACCGACCCCGCCGACCTCAGGTCGGCGCTGCGCACGGCGTTGGACTCGGGCCGGCCGTACGTGCTCGACGTGCACACCGAAAAGGCGCCACGGACCCGGGCGACCGGCAAGTGGGACGTCAACGACATCCTCTCCGGCAACCGGAACGCCTGACCGGTCGGCACGTTTCGAACGCACCCGAGGTCGACGATCGTTTGGAGGACCGATGACCGCTGTCCAACCGACGCAGTTGCAGAACATCGACGTGAGCGAGCTTCCGCGGCTCGTGACCGAGGTACCCGGCCCGCGCTCCCGGGCGCTGGTCGACCGGGAGCGCGTGCACAGTTCCCCAGGGCTGTCGGCGCTGTCGACCCTGTCCGGCGTGGCTGTCAACCAGGGGTTCGGCGCGCTTGTCGAAGATGTCGACGGCAACATCTTCATCGACTTCAGCTCCGGCACCGTCGTCACGGTTACCGGGCACGCGCACCCCACGGTCGTACAGGCGATCAAAGCGGAGATCGAGAAGTTCATCCACATCTACGACTACACGTCGCAGTCCCGGGCGGACTTCCTGGACTACCTGGTGTCGGTGCTGCCGGAGGGTCTGGACAGGGTACAGATGTACACGTCCGGCGCGGAGACCGTGGAGGCCGGGCTGAGGCTCGCCCGGTCGCACACGCGCCGCACCGAGTTCATCTCCCTCTACCGTGCCTTCCACGGCAAGACGCTGGGCGCGCTGTCGCTGATGGGCGGCGGCTACAAGAAGGGCTTCGGGCCGCTCGCCAGCGGCTTCTACCAGACACCCAACGCCTACTGCTACCGCTGTCCGCTGATGCTGGAGCCGAAGACCTGTGGCGCCAAGTGTGCCGACTTCATCGAGAACGTCTTCGAGCAGGAGACGACCGGCAACGTCGCCGCCGTCGTGGCCGAGGCGATCCAGGGCGCCGGCGGTGCGATCGTGCCGCCGCCGGAGTACTTCACGAAGATCCAGGAATTCTGCCGCCGCAACGACATCCTGCTCTTCATCGACGAGGTGCTCACCTCGGCCGGGCGTACGGGCAAGATGTGGGCCTCGGAGCACTACGACATCGAGCCCGACATCATGACGATGGGCAAGGGCATCGGCTCCGGCTTCCCGCTGGGCGTGGTCGCCTCGTCGGAGCGGGTCATGTCGTCGCTGCCCTGGGCCCAGCACAACGGCGGCACGAGCACGTACGGCGGCAGCCCGGTCTCCGCCGCCGCCGGCCTCGCCACGTTGATCACCATCGTCAACGAGAACCTCATCGAGAACGCGGCCGTCGTCGGCGCCCACATCAAGGGCAGACTCGAGGAGATGCAGACCCGGCACCAGTCCATGGGGGACGTCCGGGGCAAGGGCATGCTGATGGCGGTCGAGTTCGTCACCGACCGCCAGACGAAGGAGCGGATCAGCCAGGAGGCCGCGGAGTACCTGTACCGGGAGCTCGTGACCAACGGCATCCTCGTCGCCAGCGCCGCCCCGATCATGCGCATCACCCCACCGCTGGTGATGACCCAGGAACTCGCCGACCGGGCGCTGGACATATTCGATGCGGCCGTCGGCCGCATGGAGAACCAGTACCGCATCGGGTGAGGGGCGCCGAGGCCATGAGCAATCTCCAGGTGGGGGTCGGCCGGGTGGACATCACGCCCCGGTCGGCCGTCCCGATGGCCGGATACCCGGTCATCCATCCGATCGACGGCGGCCCACGCGACCACGACGGGTACATCGGCCGGACCGGCGACTTCGTCGACGTGGCCGACCCGACGTACGCCCGCGCGGTGGCACTGACGGACGCCGACGGCACGGCGGTCCTGGTGTCGCTGGACGTCTGCGTCGTCACCGCCGCGGTCACCGCCACCGTGCGGCGACGGGTCCGGGACGCCTACGGGATTCCGGAGACCTCCGTGATGCTCGTGGCGACACACAACCACTCGGGCCCGGACTTCACCGGCCAGTGGGAGCCGGTCGACCCGTCGGTGACGGCGGCGGTCGTAGACGGGGTGGTACAGGCGGTCGCCGAGGCGGTGGGAAGCCGGCAGCCGGCCACGGCCGGAGTCGGCGTCGGGCGCCTCGCGGGTCTGACGATCAACCGACGGGACGCCTCAGGACCGGTCGACCCGGACGTGCCGGTGGTGCGCTTCGACGGCGCGGACGGGTCCTGCCTGGCGCTCGTCTACGGGTACGCCTGCCATCCCGTGATCGTCGGGACGCACAACCGGTCGATCTCCGGCGAGTTCCCCGGCCTGTGCTCGGCGATGCTGGAGGCCGTGCCCGGCGGTCCCCGGGTCGCCCTGTTCGTCAACGGCGGGGCCGGCAACATCAACCCGCGCGCCTTCCCGTACCCCGACGGCGAAAACGTCGTACTCGCCGGTCGGCGTGGCCGGGACCCGAGGATCCGCTCGATCCCCGTAGCGGCCCGCTTCGCCACGGCACTCGGCGGCGAGGTGCTCCGGACGGCCGCGGTGACGGCCACCGGCCCGCTGCGGCCGGGACAGGGTGTCGGCGGCGCGCTCCGGACCGTCGAGGCGCCCCTCAAGCCGGCGGACCAGCTCGACCGCCTGCTGCGACACATCCCGCACAGCCCCGCCGTCGCCAAGGTGTGGCGCACCGCCCGGTCCCTGGTGACCGAGGTGTCGCTGCTGCGCCTCGGCCCCCTGGTCCTGCTGGGCATCCCCGGCGAGCCGTTCGTCGAGACCGCACTGCGCCTGCAGACCCGTACCCCGGACACGCTGCTGCGGGTCGCCGGCTACGCCAACGACTACCCCGGCTACCTGTCGCCTCCGGACGAGATGGCCAAGAACCGGTACGAGAGCGTCGCGACACCACTCAGCCTCGACGGCGTCGCCCAGGTGCTGGACGCCGTCGACGCGATGGCGGGGTCGGTATGAGCGCGGGCACCGTCTACGTCCCTGCGGCGTGGGCCGGCGAGGCGGGCGAGCCGGCCGTCGGGTACGACTCACTGCGGGCACTCCTGGAGTCGGGGACGGTCGCGCCGCCGTCCGCCCTCTGCGTGGACGAGCCCGTCGACGACCGGCTGCTCGCGCTCGTGCCGAGCGGCTGCCTGCTGTCCTTCCCCGGCACCGGTGTGTGGGACCTCGTCGACGTAGACCGTGCCGCCGCCCGCGGCGTGCGCGTGAGCAACATCGCCAACTACGGCACCGACGCGATCGCCGAACACACGTTCGCGCTCATACTCGCGGTCACCCGGTCCCTCCTCCAGGCCGACCGCCGGGTCCGTGCCGGGCTGCCGCCACCTGACTGCTGGGGCACCACACTCGCGTCCCGGGTGCTCGGCGTCGTCGGCCTCGGGGCCGTCGGCCGGCGGACGGCCCAGCTCGGCGCCGCGTTCGGCATGCGCGTGCTCGCCACAGCGAGCCGCGAGGACTCCGTACGGTGGGCGGCCGGGGCCGACGGCGTACGCCTCACGTCCCTGCCGGACCTGCTCGAACGCTCCGACGTGGTCAGCCTCCATCTCCGGTACGCCCGCGGCGACCGTCCCACGCTCGGACGCGTCGAGCTGGCGTCGATGAAGTCGACAGCGATCCTGGTGAACACCGGCCGCGGTGGGCTCGTCGAGCTCACCGCCCTCACCGAGGCGCTCGCCAGCGGCGCGCTCGCCGGAGCCGGACTGGACGTCCTCGACCCCGAGCCGCTCCCTGCCGACCACCCGCTGCTCGCCCTGGACAACGTGGTCCTCAGCCCGCACGTCGCGGCCGGGGCACCACAGGTGCGGCGACGGGCGATCGCGGCGGCACTGGAGAACGCGCGGTCCTTCGTCCACTCCGGCTCTACAGTGGATATTGTGCGATGAGGCCCGTCGTACTGCTCTCCGAGCCCATCCACCCCGACGGGCACCGGCTGCTGGAGCAGCGGGCCACCGTCACGCTCGCGGCGTCGGTCGACCCCGCGAGCCTCCTGGAGCACGCCGAACGGGTCGACGCGGTGATCCTGCGTGCCCGGGGGCGGCTCGACCGGGCGTTCTTCCGCCGTGCGCCGCGCCTGAAGGTGGTGGGTCGCTACGGCGTCGGCGTCGACAACGTCGACCTCGACGCCGCGGCCGAGCACGGGGTCACCGTGGTCAACACCGCCGGGCTCAACGCGCAGTCCGTCGCCGAGCACACCATCGCCATGATGTTCGCGCTGGCCCGGCGGCTGCACCGGCAGGATCGCGCGGTACGCGAACGGGACTGGTCGGCCCGCGACACGCTGGGCGGATCCGAGCTGGCCGGCGCGACCGTAGGCGTCATCGGGTTCGGCTCCATCGGCCGCGCCGTCGCGGCCATCTGCCTCCGCGGCCTGGGCATGCGCGTGCTCTACCACGATCCGTTCCGCGCCGCCGGCGCCGACGGGCCTGCCGCGTCGCCGGTGAGCCTCGACGACCTGCTGCGCCACAGCGACGTCGTCAGCGTCCACGTCCCGCTGACGCCCCAGACCCGCCACCTGGTCGGCGCCGCGCAGCTTCGGGCGATGCGCCGGCACGCCCTGCTGATCAACGTCTCCCGGGGAGCCGTGGTGGACGAGGACGCCCTGGCCGCGGCGCTGGCCGACGGCACGATCGCCGGGGCCGGGCTCGACGTGTTCGCGCAGGAGCCGCCGGAGCCGTCCACCCCGATCCTCTCCGCGCCCAACACCCTCCTCACCCCGCACAGCGCCGCCCTCACCGAACAGGCCGCGCGCCGCGTATCCGTCGGTGTCGCCACCGACGTGCTGGCCGTCCTCGACGGGCTCCCGGCCGTCCGGGCGGTGCCAAAGCCCACCACCACTGGAAGCGTCACATGACCGCCATCCGCCTGCACGGCGTCATCGCGCCGATGGTCACCCCGATGCATCCGGACGAGACCGTCGACGAGACCTCGGCCCGGCGTCTCGTCCGGGCGCTGCTGTCCGCGGAAACCGACGGGCTGTGGCTGCTCGGCACCAGCGGCGAGTTCGCCGCGCTGGACGCCGCGGAACGCACCCGCCTGGTCGAGGTGGTCTGCGACGAGGTCGCTGGACGGGTTCCGGTCGTGGTCAACGTCAGCCAACCCGGTACGGCGCTCGCGATCCGCACCGGTCGGGACGCGATCCGCGCCGGCGCCGACGCCCTGGCGGCGACGCCGCCCTTCTACTACCCACACAGCCCGATGGAGATCGACGGGCACTACCGGGCGCTGAAGGACGCTCACCCCGACGTTCCGCTGTTCGCCTACAACATCCCACAGAACGTCCGACCGGCACTGGAGGCGGCGGGCGTCGTGGCACTGGCGGCGGACGGGGTCCTACAGGGAATCAAGGACTCGCAGAACGACCTGCAGTGGTTTCGCCGCGTCGCGGACCGCACCCGCGAGGTGGTCGGGCCCGACGGGTTCACGATGCTGCTGGGCACACGGACCCTTGTGGACGTCGCGGCCGACGTCGGCGCCCACGGGGTCGTGCCGGCGATGGCCAACGTCGCCCCGTCCGCCTGCCGCCGGGCGTTCTTCAACCCGGGCGACCAGACGCGGGCCGACGTGGACACGATCTCCGCGTACGAGCAGTTGACCGCACACGCCGTCGCGACCTCCGTGAACGCCACCGCGATCTGCGCCGTCAAGACCGCGTTGTGGCACTGGGGCATCATCGCGTCCCCACAGGTGAGCGCCCCGCTGCGGGCGCCCCAGGGAGACGCCCTCCAAGCCCTGCTCACCGCGCTCTCCGCCCTCGCCCCTCTGACGAACCCGGACGGATCTCCATGACCTCAGACACCGACCCCGCCGCCGCTCACCTGCGCGTGGGCGTCGCCCGCGCCGACATCACCCCGCCGGTGGGCATGCGCCTCACCGGGACGCTGCGCGAGGGAGCGTCGGAGGCGGTCGACCGCCCGCTGACCCTCAGCGCACTCGCCCTGCTCGGCGGCCGGACGACGGTCATCGTCCTCGCCTGCGACCTCATCCACCTCTCACCGGACGAGGTCGCGCACCTCCGCCGCGCCGTCGTCGAGCGGATCGGCCCGGCGGACATCTTCGTCAACGTCAGCCACTCGCACGCGACACCGGCGCCGCCCAGCGCCCAGGAGTTCGATCCGGAGACCGAGGCCGATCAGGTCGAACTCGCCGAGGTCTACTTCCGGGGGGTCGTTGCGAAGGCCGCCGGCATCTGCGCGGTCGCGGTCGCGGGCGCGCGTCCCGCGGTCGTCGGGCACGGCACCGGCGCGGTGACGGTCGGCGTGAACCGCCGCGAGGTCGGCCCCGACGGCAACCTGCTGCTGGGGGAGAACCCGGACGGCATCGTCGACCCGACCGTGGGCGTCGTGCGTTTCGACGAGGTCGGCGGCCGGCCGATCGCGGCGGTGGTGCACTACTCCTGCCACCCGGACGTGCTCGGCCCCAAGTCCGGCCTGATCTCGCCCGACTACGTCGGCGCGGCCCGCGAGGTCACCGAGCGGCTCACCGGCGCGACGGCTCTCTTCCTGCAAGGCTGCGCCGGCGACATCGACCCGCTGTGCGGCATCGTGACCGGCGACGATGGGGTCCGCGAGGCCGACCGGCTCGGCACCGAGCTTGGCTGCGAAGCAGTCCGCGTGTACCAGCGGCTCGTCGAGCACCGAGTCCGCGACCACCGGGTGCATTGGCGCTCGTCAACCTCGAACTCGTCGGTCACCGGCTGGGTGTACCAGGACGCCCGGCACACCGACCCGGTCGTGGCCAGCATCTCGACCACGGTCACGCTGCCACTGCGCGAGCTGCCGGCCCCCGACGAGGCCGCCGCCGAGTACGCCGCGGCCGTCGAAAACCTCGACGCCGTGCGGAGCCAGGAGTCCGACCTGCCGAGCCGGCTGCGGGCGCGGCGGCGGGTCATCTGGACCCGGATGCAGATGGAGGCCGCACGGCACGAAAGAACGCTCACGGTCGACGTTGAGGTCCAGGGCATCCGGATCGGAGACCTGGCGCTGATCGGCATACCGGCCGAGCTGTTCGTGGAGATCGGGCTCCAGATCCGGGCCGGTTCTCCCTTCCGCACCACGCTGGTCAGCGGCTACACGAACGGCGTGCTGTTCTATGTGCCCACCGCGGCCGCCTTCGAGCAGGGCGGGTACGAGATCGAGTCGCACCAGAACTACCTGCGGCCGGCCGGGCCGACAACCGAATGGGAGAAGCGGCTCGTCTCCACCGGCCTGGAGGTCCTCGCCGACCTGAACGCGGAGGTGACCCGGTGAGCCCGCGGATCGCGCTGTCCGGATTCTCGTTCGACGGCTACTCCGCCGAAGATCTGCTGGCATTCGCCGGCCGCCTCGGCGTGACCGGCATCGACTACTGGCCCTGGAACCGCGGCACGCATTCGGCCGGCAGCTACCGGCGCCTGCTCGACGACGCGGGGATGAGCGTCTGCTGCGTGAACGTGCCGAGCAAGCAGATCCGGCTCGGCGGCGCCACGCGGCCCGACGACGCCCGGCGCGTCGTCGTCGCGGCCATGGACGACGCCGTGGCGCTCGGCGCGCCGGCGATCCAGGTGTACTGCGCCACGCCCGACGTGCGTACCCGGGGCGAGGCCGTCGACATCCTGGCCGACCAGCTCGCGCCACTGCTCGACGAGGCCGCGAGCCGCTCCCTCACGGTCCTGGTGGAGAACAACCTGGACCAGCGCGGCGAGGACGTGTACGGAGTCAACGCCTCGCGATCCGTGGAGAGTCTCGAAGCGCTCGCCCGGCGAACCGGACCTGACGGCGTGCGCGTCTGCTACGACCCGGCGAACTTCGTGGCCGTCGGCGAGCCGGCGTTCCCGGAGGCGTACGAGCGGTTGCGGGCGTACATCGGAGGCGTCCACGCCAAGGACTGCGTCCGCTTCGAAGAAGCGCATCGCGACCGGCCCGAGGCGCGGCGGCTCTTCGTCGACGGGCTCGAAGGGCCTTTCCTGGCCGTCGTCGTGGGCCAGGGCGCCGTCGGCTGGCCCGCCCTGATCGACCGACTGGTCGCGGACGGATACGACGGCTGGTTGACGATCGACCCGTTCACCAGCCCGGAGCTTCTGGAGGAATGGTGCGTAGCGAGCCTCGATGCGGTCACGGGGATGATCGCCGCGGCCGAGGGGGCCCGGTGACGGCCGACTGGTGGGGACTGACCGGACGGCGGGTCCTGGTCGCCGGTGTGGGCGGGCTCGGCCGCTCGGTGATCGAGGCTCTCGCCGAGCTAGGCTGCGTCTGTGCCGCCCTCGACCGGTCGGCGGACACCCTCGACGAGCTGGCGACCGCCCATCCGGGTCTGCCGACCCGGCAGGTCGACCTGACGGATCGGGAAGCCACGCGCGCCGCCGTCAACGAGATGGCCGCCCGGCTGGGTGGGCTGGACGTCGCCGTCCACGCGGTCGGCGTCAACGACCGGCAGCCCGTCCTGTCCGTCACCGCAGACGCCTGGCGGCACCTGCTCACGGTCAACCTCGACTCGGCGTTCCACTTCGCACAGGCCGCCGGCGCGATCATGACGGCGGGGCGCCAGGGCCGGCTCATCCTCTTCTCGTCAGTGGCCGGGACGCTGGCGCACCGGGACCACGGCGCCTATGCGGCCTCCAAGGGGGCGCTCAACCAGTTCGCCCGGGTCATGGCCCACGAGTGGGCGTCGGCCGGCGTCACCGTGAACACGATCGCGCCGGGCTACACACCGACCGGTCTGACCATCGGCCATCTCGCCAAGCCGGGGGTCGAGAACGCGCTCACCGGGCTCGTCCCGGCCGGGCGCCTCGGCCTGGTAGAGGACGTGCAGGGCGTCGTCGCCCTGCTGGCCTCGCCCCGATCGGCCTACATCACCGGCCAGGTCATCCACGTCGACGGAGGACGGACTCTTGTCTGATCGCAACGCCCTCGCCGCACGGCTGCCCGTCGCCGGCACCGACCTTCGGGTCGCGCCGCTCTGCTTCGGCGGCAACGTCCTCGGCTGGACCTGCGACGAACCGCAGTCCCGGGCCGTGCTGGACGCGTACGTCGCGGCCGGCGGCAACTTCGTCGACACGGCCGACCAGTACTCCTCATGGGTCTCCGGCAACGTGGGCGGCGAATCGGAGACGATCATCGGACGGTGGCTGGCCACCGGCGTCGACCGAGGTGAGCTGGTGATCGCGACCAAGTGCGGCCGGATGCCAGGCATGGAAGGGCTGGCGCCGGCGACCGTCCGTGCCGCGGTCGACGACTCACTACGCCGGCTCGGCACCGACTACGTCGACCTGCTGTACGCCCACCTCGACGACACCGAGACCCCGCTCGAGGCGACGCTGGAGACCTTCGACAGCCTGGTCCGGGCCGGCAAGGTCCGGTACGTCGCCGCGTCCAATTACGGCGCCGAACGGCTGGACCAGGCGCTGAAGACCGCGGCCGCCAACGACTGGGCGCCGTTCGTCGCTTTGCAGGCCCACTACAACCTGGTCGAGCGGGAGGCGTACGAGACGGACCTGCGGGCCGTGGTGGCCCGGCACGGCCTGGCATGCTTCCCGTACTACGGCCTGGCGAGCGGATACCTGACCGGCAAGTACAGCAGCGGGTCGGCGCCGGCCAGCGCCCGCCGGGCGGCCGCAGACCGGTACCGGGAACGCGGCGGGGAGCGGGTGATCGACGCTCTGAGGGTGATCGCCGACCGGCGTGCGGTGGCGCTCGGCGCGGTGGCCCTCGCCTGGCTTGCCCACCAGCCGACGGTTGTCGCTCCCATCGCGAGTGCCCGCACGCCGGCCCAGCTGACCGAGATCATCGCCTTCGCGGGGCTGGCTCTGGATACCGACGAACTCGCCGCGCTCGACGGCGCCAGCCGCTGACTGCGGTAAATCGAGACACATAGGTGAACTGTGAGTGTGATGGTGCGGTTCTGAGATCGTAGGAGCCGTGCTTCCGCGGGCCGTGGTCTGACCCGCAACGCAACCGGCTCAGTCGATGCCTTCGCTCCGATCTGTCGACTGTGGCTCGCGGGAGGGCCTGCTGTCACCAGACCGGTAGGGCGTGTCCCGATAGGGGCCTTGCTGCGAACAAGGGCACCATCACAGTTCTGACCGCCCTGCCGGCCTGGCGATGGCCATCCGCCGTCCCAAGCCAGCAGGAGACGAACAGTCCATGCCCAGCATGCCAGCCACCACCGCCGACAGCGCGCCCGACCCGGCCGGCGAGGAGATCATCCTCGGCATCGGCACCCACAAGGACGCCCACGTCGCCGCGGTGATCACCGCGCTCGGCGTCCAGGTCACCTCCGCCAGCTTCCCGACCACCGCCGCCGGCTACCGCCGCCTCGACGGCGCTCCTCGCCGACGGTGCCCCCACCCCCGAATGCGCGGACGCCCGCTACCGACATGACCGCAGTGGTCGTGGAGGCCATCCTCGCCCCGTCCGGTAGACGTGCGGCACCCCGGAAACAGTGACCGATCCGAACTCGCGAACCGCAACTGGTCGATCAGTTCAGGCACATTACGCAACGCGACCAGTCGGTCGGCCCGCTTGTCACCGGTGGGCTCCGCCCGCCGGCCCGCCAGGCGGGGACCACGCCGACCTGGTCGATCCAGTTATCGATGACGTTGACCGGGACTGGGCGCTGCTACGGGTGGACGCGGTCCAGGAAGTCCCGCATCAGCGCCAGCACCTCAGCTACGGCCCGATTCCCCGCGAGGTCCGGGACGCCCACCGCGACGCCCGCTGACCCACGCCTCTACCGGAAGGAGACCAAAGGGATGCGCGTCATCGCTCCGCTGCGGCACCCACATGGCCGGCCGCTCCGTACGCGTGCCCGGGCGGCTACCTGCCCTAGTACTCCAACGTCAGTTCGCCTGTCTGCGCTGGTAGTGGGATCGTCGGGCTCGGGCTTGGGATGTTCGTCGCCAGATGGACCAGTGCATGGTGTGTGCTGGTGGGAGTGGATGGGTGAGGACGAGGGCGTTGAGGAGTCGGCGGATCTCGGCGACGGTCAACGCGATGACCTGCGGGTCGGGGTCGGGCTGTCGGACGGTGGCGGCGAGGGTGGTCAGGACGGCCAGGGCGAGCATTGCGAGGGTGATGAACCGGTGCCAGCCGGTCCAGCCGCGGACCTGGTAGTGGTCCAGTCCGACCTGGCCCTTGCCGGTCTGGAACAGTTCCTCGATGCTCCAGCGGGAGCCGGCCACTCGTACGAGGGTGTGTAGCGGTACGGGGCGGGGTGACCAGCACAGGTAGAAGGCGAGGTCGCCGGTGGTGCGGTTGCGGCGGATGAGTAGCCACCGGTGTTCGCCGGGTCGGGTGGCGGTGGTGATCCAGGCCCACAGGTAGTCGCGGTGTCCTTTGGCTCCCGGTCCGCAACTGCGTGGTTGCCATCCGGTGGTGGGGATCCGTTCGGCGAGGGTGTCGCCGCGCACGAGGGTGCGGCCGTCGTTGACCGCCACGCGCCGGTCGCAGCCGACTGCCAGGACGTAGCCGATCCCGTAGGTTTCCAGGTCGGTGCGTAGGCCGGGGTCGGCGCCGTAGACCTCGTCGGCGGTCACCCATCCGACCGGGACACCGGCGTCGATCGCGGCGGTGATCATCTGTCGGGCCAGGGCCGGTTTCGTGGCGAAGCCGACCTGGTCGGGGACGCCGGCGGCGGTGAGGCGTTCGGGCTGGTCGCACCAGGTCGTCTCCGGCAGGTAGAGCCGACGGTCGATCATCGCGCGGCCCGCCGGTGACACGTAGGCCAGGAACACCCCGACCTGGCTGTTCTCCACACGCCCGGCGGTGCCGGTGTACTGGCGCTGCACCCCGACCGAACACGCGCCCTTCTTCAGGAAGCCGGTCTCGTCGGCGACGAGCACGGCGTCGGGGTGACCGAGCTGTTCGACCAGCCAGTCACGTACGTCGTCGCGGACGGCGTCGGCGTCCCACACCGCGGTACGCAGCAGTCGCTGCATCGCCTGCGGATCGGCGTCACCCGCGTGTTCGGCAAGCGACCAGCAGGTCTTGCGTTCCACACCGGACAGCAGCCCTTCCACGAACCGCGCCGTGGTCGCCCGCGGTTGCGCCCGGGCGAACCTGCCGGCGACACGCGTCACGGCCTCGTTTAGGACGACCCGCCACCTGGCGGGGTCTACGCTGTGGCACGCGGCCACCGCACGATCTTCGGTTGTCCTCACAAACCATCGATGATCGCCGCGGTGGCCGTCCTCGTACCCGCGCCACGCCCAACGCCAAAGCCAAGTGACGTTGGAGTACTAGGCCGCCGCCCGACGGGCGCGCGACCAGTGGCTCGCCTCGACCAGGGCCAGCGCACAGCTGGCGGCTGGACCGTGGAGAGGTGGTTGCGTCACTGCCTCGATCAGCACAGTACTCAACGCATCTCAGTCCTGAACTCGCCGTGTCGAGGGCGATCGGACAGACCCAGCGCAGCCAGTGCACCAGGCAGATCGAGCACCAACCCGCGGGCAGGTCGCGGTTTCGGGCCGGCCGGGGGCGAGAGGAACCTCTCGCCCCCGGCCGTGGCGGTGTGGAGGTGGTCAGGACTTGGTGAGGGCGGGCGTCGCGGAACCTTCGACGACCTCGTGCCGGCGGCCGTCGGTGGCGGTGATCGCGATACGGCGCGGCTTGGACGCCTCGGCGAGCGGGATCGTCAGGGTGAGGACTCCGTCCTGCCAGGTCGCGGCGATCTTGTCGAGGTCCAGCCCGTCGCCCAGGGCGATCCGCCGCTCGAAGGTGCCGGTCGGTCGTTCGCGTCGGACCCACTGCACGTCGTCGTCGGTGCGGGCGGAACGCTTGGCGCGGATCGTCAGTACCCGCCGGTCGACGTCGACCTGCACCGAGCCGGGATCGACGCCGGCGAGGTCGCAGTGCAGGACGTAGTGGTCACCGGAGCGGTAGAGATCCAGCGGCATCGCCTGGGTAGCGGCGCCTGCGATGGCCGTACCGGTACCGAACACCTGACCGGCGACGCGGTCGAACTCGCGGAAAGGATCGAAAGTCAGCACCACGGATACCTCCTCCAGAGCCGTCCGCCGGGCCTTCCGGCGGACACGTGGCACTCGGCCAAAGATCGATTCTGCCGAGCCACTGCAGGCTTCCCGCGGTGCATCACCGCGATCGACCAGCAGCGACGGGTCCTTTTTAGCACTCCTTCGCGTCGAGTGCCAACCTCTTACGAAGATCCACTTCAGCTTCCCCTCGGGGCGTCGCACTGCGCCGCACACCGGGTCATCGACACCGTCCTCCGGACGGCCGTGCTCGATCAACTCCAGCGCCGACATGCCTCACGTGATCGCAGGAGGACCATGCCTCCGCGACACGGTTCGCGGGGCCACCCGTAGACGCGGCATCCTGTGCCGGCGCCCATCCAGCGTGGCTGTCCTGTCGGGTGGCATGCTGAGGATATGACGCTCGCCTGGCGGGGTACCGGTGAGTGGGTGGATGCCGGGTACCGGGCGCACTGTCAGGAACGGGCGCGTACCGCTGCGGTGATGCGGGCAACGGCTGAGCAGTTGAGACAGGCTGCGGCGATCCTGTATTCCAGTGCCGCGGCGACGCCGAGCGGGCAGAGGGCCACGCGGTTGCGGGCTTTGGGCGACGCGGTGCTGGTGCAGGCGGACGACATCACGGCGCGGGCGGACCGGCTAGGGCGGGATGGCGGCTGGGACGAGTCGTTGCGCCCGTCCGGGCGTCTGCGGCATAAGGCCGGGGCTGCGGGCGGTGACGACGAACGGCCCCTGCCCTGAGGGGAGGGACCGTGTGGCGGTTGCGTCGCCCGGTCTGTCGCCGGGTCGGGTGTGGTCAGCCGGGATGCTGTTGGTTGTGCCGCAGGGCTTCCTCGAGTTGGTCTTCGAGGATGATGATCCGTACGGCGGAGGCCATGTCGGTGCCCTGGTCGCACATCTCGCGGGCGCGGGCGGCCAGGCGTAGTTGGTATCGGGAGTAGCGGCGGTGGCCGCCGCCGGAGCGGTGCGGGTCGATCAGTTTCGCCTCGCCGAGCCGGCGCAGGAAGTCTGGCGAGCAGCCGACGATCTCGGCCGCGCGGCCCATCGTGTAGGCCGGGTAATCCTCGTCGTCGAGCCTGTCATCCGGTTGTGTCATGTACACCTCCATCACGAGGGCCCCGGCGCCGTAGCGCCGGGGCCCAAGGGTTACGGGTCAAAAACACCATTCACCGACGGGAACGTCGGTTTGTCATGTCCGCACCAGCCGCGCGAGTCGGTTTCGGGTGCGGGGATCGCGTAAGCGTGACCGGAGACCACCTCTCGTTCGATGGAGACAACGGTGTCCGCGCCCAGCCCAGTCGATGCGGCCGGCAGCGGGCGATCCAACGGTGTGTACGGCCCTCCCTTTCCTCAGACTTCCTCTACTCCTACTTGCTGTCCGCCGGTGTCGGAACCTCACGCGACTTCATGGCCCCGTGCACCTGCGACGGAACGGTTACTGCTAGCAGCGGAACCCTGAAATCTGACGTCGGCCCCGCCACTTCGGTGCGCCCGGGAGCATGCCTCACCCCCCGGGGTGCTGCCGTACTGAACTTCCACTTCAACTACGAGGTGCTGGTGGTGCTGTCGTTCCAACTGCGTGGCACTTCTCGTGCCGAGCAGGGCCGTGTGGCTTGTTGGCCCCTGCTCCCTCGCCTCGTCGGGGCGGGTTCGTCCGCGTCCTTTGTCGTTCCTTCGCTTTCAACCCGAGAAACCATAACCGGCGACGGCGAGCATGTCTACCAACTCACACATAGATTTTCTACAAGGACGCGCGTAGCTAGAGGCTGTCGCTACCGGGCGTGGTGGTATGTCCGTCGACCGTTACCGGCTCGCGCATCGCCTGGCTGCCCCCAAAATGTCCGGGCAGGCTGACCGCCTCCGCGGCTCAGGTACCGCCTTCTACTACGACGAGGCCTCTCATACCCTGTGCGGGTGACGACGAGCGGCTTGGGTGACGACGAACGGCTACGCCGAATGGAGGCGGTGGTCGACGCCAGCCTGTCCCAGATGGAGGTCGGTCACATGCTGACGGAACTACTCGACCGGGTACGACGAATCCTGCAGGTGGACGTCGCCACCCTCCTGCAACTCGACGCGCATGCCCAGCAGTTGGTCCAGGTCGCAGTGTCTGGGTCGGTGCACGGTGGTGGCGTCGACGTACGGGTCCCGGTCGGGCAGGGAACCGCCGGCCGCGTCCTCCGGGACCGGCTGCCGGTCGTCGTCGAGCAGGCCGAACCAGGTGAGCTGCCCGGCCTGGCTTCCGCGTCGGCACTGCGATCGCTGCTCGCAGTGCCGATGATCGCTGGCACCGACGTCATCGGCGTGCTGCAGGTCGGCGGCAGTCGTCCCCGCAAGTTCAGTAGTGACGACATCGGTCTTCTGCAACTCGCAGCAGACCGAGCCACCCAGGCCACCCAGGCCAGACTGAGCCACCTCGACCGCGCCGCCGCGCTCGCGCTGCAACGCAGCCTGCTACCGCCGCGGCTACCTACGGTCCCTGGGGTCGACCTCGCGGCCCGGTACCTTCCAGGACACGACACCGGCGTCGGCGGGGACTGGTACGACATATTCTCACTCCCGTCCGGCTGGCTAGGCGTCGTGATCGGCGACGTTGCCGGCCACGGACTACACGCCGCCGTCGTGATGGGGCGCCTACGCAGCGCGCTTCGCGCGTACGCGCTGGAATGTGCCGATCCGGCCGAGGTACTCACCCGTCTCGACCGCAAGATCCGCCATTTCGAGGCTGGTCACCTTGCGACCGCTATCTACGCCATGCTGCCGCCGGGTCGCGATTGCGTTCACCTCTCGGTGGCGGGCCATCCGCCGCCGGTCCTTGTCAGCCGGGACCGGCCGGCTGAACTGCTGTCGCTGCCGGTTGACCATCCGCTGGGCTTCGACGGCGGACGATCGCGCCGTACGACAGTGATCGACTTCCCGGACGGCGCCGTCCTGCTCTGCTACACCGACGGTCTGGTCGAACGCCGTGGGGAACTCATCGACACTGGTCTGGACCGACTGCGGGCAGCCGTCGAACCCGGCCCGGCCGAAACGGTCTGTTCCACAGTGATGACCAAACTGGTCAACCGCGAGCCGATCGACGACATCGCGCTGCTCACAATCCACCGCCAGCCAGAACAGGCAGATTAGCTACGGGGGAGCCGCGTTGAGGCGCGGATGATCTACCGACGTCCTCAGCAGACCAGCCTGAGCCATGATCGATGCCGAAGTTGGCGAGTTCGGCGACGACCACCCGCTCAGTGGCCGACCCATGCCCGTCGCCCAGAGGCTGCGTTTTGGGAACGACACAACGCCGCCCTGATCTGCCTCGCCCGACGCCGCTGCGACGTCCTGTTCGCCATGCTCCGCGACAAAGCCCACTACCAACCACGCCCCGCCGCTTGACGAACCCCATAGGGACAACCCCCTGCGCACCGAGGCCCTCGCGCCATCAGGTACGCCGGCGTGACCGTGTTTGACACCGGCCGGCCGCGCCGGTCAACCGATCGAGCTGACCGAACTGGACAACCGGCCGCACCCCTGGAGCAGCGACTGTCGTGGAGCGCCTGGGCCCTACCGAGATGCCTGTGCCGGCGATCTAGCCGCCGCCGCGACGCTCCACCAGTGGAACGCCACGGTGCTCGCCACCCCACGACTGGTTGAACACATGGTCGGCCCGCCCGTGGCGACGTGAGTGGACCTTGAGGAAGGTTGGTGCAGCGTGTCGGCTCCGGCGCCGGCCCGATCGGCAGCCTCGTTCGCGTCTGCGTCTGACATGAAGGGCGTGACGGGAAGGGGCTCCCTAAACATCCCTATAAGACCTTTAGGGTTGCGCAATAGAGTCTTTTAGAGCAGACTTCGACAGGTGTCAGTGACGGTGTTTTCCCCCGCCGAGAACATGGCCGCCATGCGCGGCCCACACCTCCGTACCGTTCGTGACTCCCAACGCCGCTGCACCGGGTTCGTGGCCGTCGGCAGCGCCGAGAACACCGTGGTCAGCCTTGTCAGCAGCTTCGCGGAGGTGGAGTGGTGACCTCGATCTACCGCTCCGACGACGCACGCCGCGCGGTCGAGGAGCGCTACCGCGTGTTCCTGGACGGCTGGCCCGTTCCGTCGACGGAGTCGGTGCTTCCCACCCGCCAGGGCGACACGTTTGTCGTTGCCTGCGGCGACGAACACGCCCCGCCGATCGTCCTTCTGCACGGTGCCGGCTTCAACTCGGCGGCCTGGCTGGGCGATGTGGAAAGTTGGGCGCGGTCGCACCGGGTGTACAGCGTCGACGTCATCGGCGAGCCCGGCCTGAGCGCACCGTCCCGGCCGTCTCCCAACTCCGACGCCTACGCAACGTGGCTCGACGATGTGTGGGACGGGCTCGGTGTCACCCAGGCGGCAGTCGTGGGCACGTCGCTGGGCGGATGGCTGGCGCTCGACTATGCCCTGCGTCGACCGGAGCGGGTCACGAAGCTCGTACTACTCGTGCCCGCCGGCATCGGGCGCCAGAGGTACGGCGCGATCATCACGTCGCTGTTCCTCATGCCGTTCGGCGAGCGTGGTCAGCGTGCGGGGATGCGGTACGTACTCGGCCCTGCCGGGGCGCCGGTCTCGGGGCCCATGGCCGCCACCTTGAAGGCCTTCGACGACTACCTGTGGCTTGTCCACAAGAGCTACCGGCCCCGGCGCGACCGGCTGCCGGTCTTCGGCGATGACCGGTTGCGTGGGCTGAATGTGCCGCTGCTGTTCATCGCCGGAGAGAAGGACCGGATACTGGACTCCCACCACAGCGCCCGCCGACTGCGTCATCTGGTCCCCGGGGCGGACGTCACCCTTGTGGCCGACACGGGCCACATCCCCACCGGATACGCCGAGACCGTCCAGCGGTTCCTGACCGGCGATGCCGGGGAGTGAAGCGGCCATCCGGGGATGACAACTGATGGCCATTCGATCGTCAGTAGTGATCACTAGCCCGCTACACGCTGACCTCGGCCGGGTAGCAGCGGGTCGCCGGACGTCTGACCACGGTGAACTGGCCGAACCGACCTCGCCGCCCACGGTTGTACCGGCTTTGGCTGCCCGCCGGCCGGTCGCGGGACCTGTCGTCAGGTGCAGCGCACGACGGCGGGCGCGCGACCGTGCAGCCCGCCGGCAGCGGACGTACGAGGTGCGTGCTGTGCGGCGGCGCCTGGACGTGGACGTCGACGCCGGCGGGTTCGGCTTCAGACTCGCCTCGACTGAGTTGCGAGGTTCTTACGGCTGTTGCCGGTGCGCGAGATGCCGAGGCCGGGGCAGGCACCGACCGTGAACTTCCTGGCGAGCACCAGGTCATCGCGATCTGCCTGGATGAACTCGCCCAGCAGTTGCTCCGACTGGCCCTCCTGGTAGGTGTCAGCCGTGTCGATGAAGTTGGCTCCCGCCTCCACGAAGCGCTCATCGACGGGATCATGGAGAAGACTCCCTATCAGGAACCCGGCCGGCGCACACGCCGCGCCTATACGCTCGCCCCCGCCGGCGAGCAGCGGAAGCTCCTCTTCATCGCATTGCGGCAGTGGGGTGCATCGCCTCCGCCGAGCAGCTGTGCGTACGGCCAGTCACGCGGGCGCCCGGCGCCGGGTCCGAGTCACGCTTGTCGAGGAGGAAGTCGCGCTCGTCGACCAGGCGGATGCGGAACTCGCCCCGGCCTCCGCCGTCAATGCGCATTGACCACCGGGATCATGCGCGCGTGGCGGGCGGCCGCCGTCGTGCAGGACGTGGATCTCGGCGTGCCGTTGCCGGGTCGTCTGGGCGCGGCGGCCCTGCCTACCATCGGTTGGCGGGCGCGGTTGCGCGACGGCTTCGGCTTCGGGCCGGTCCTTGAGGCACGGGCGGTGGGCGCGGACGACCCGGTCGACGGCTTGGGTGAGGTTGTAGAGCAGGTGGAACCGGTCGGCGACCTGGATCGCGTCCGGCGCGCCCAGCCTGGCGCCTTCGGCGTAGCCGCTGGCCCGGTCACGGCAGACCACCTCGGCGCCCGGGTGGACACGCAGCCAGTCGGCGAAGCTGTCGGCGCGGCGGTCGGGCAGCAGGTCGACAGGCCGGCCGGTGTGCATGCCGACGATGATGCTGCCGTAGTTACGTCCCTTGCGGAACGCGAAGTCGTCGACGCCGACCACCGTCACCGTGCCGATCTCGGGCACCGGCAACGCCCGGACCAGCCGCAACAGGGTTGTGCCGGACACCCCGACGGCCAGCAGGCGCGTCATCCGCGCACCCGGACGGCCTCCCAGAGCCAGCGCGATCTTCTCCAGAATGCCGCACAACAGCGGAGTACGGCGGACATACGGTGCCGTCAGATCCAGCACCTGCTCCGCGAAAGTCCGCCGGCCACAGGCGGTGTCATCGCAGAAGAACCGCCGGATATGCACCCGCAGCAGCGTCTGCCGGCCACCGATCCCCCGGGCCTGCCAGGACCCGCCGGTACCGGCTGTACACCCGCGCCGACTGTGACCCGCAGTCCGGACACCGCGCGCCACCAGCCGAAACGTCGGCATCCAGCCAGACCGACCGCCCCTCGGCACATACGCTCCTGATCCGCAGGGCCGCAAGATGAGGCAGCAGCCCTTCCAGGCCATGATCACACCGCGAACATGGCCATCCACATCGGACCAGACCCGAGCACCGGGGCCGGTCCGATTCACCAACTTCGTGCCAGAGCCAGCGGCGGGAGGCCAACCGGGTCAGGCCCGACAGCGGGTTGTCCATGGCATCACATCACCGTGGAGATTCCCGCTGGGACGGGGAAGGCTCTCATCGGCCGCCGTGCGGTGGCTGGGACCGCAGCGTGACGCTGGACGACGAGCTTGCCTTCCCCGTCCTGGTCGGGGGTGTGCGTGGTTGGTCGGGCGACGCCCTTCCTGGTGGTACCTAGTGGCAGAGGATGATCAGCGAGCTCACGACGGTGCAGCTTCGAGAGGCGCTGTCGTTGTTGGGGTTGAGGTCGACGGGTGCGCTGGCGGTGCGAGTCGCGGTGACGGTGTAGGGGATCCCGATCGTGAGCAGGCCAACCGGGACCCTGATGCTGCGGGTGACGCTGGCGCCGCTGGCCAGCGGCCCCACGGCACAGGTGACGTTACCGGCGCCGGTGGTGCAGTCGGAGCTGGTCGCCGTCATGGGGATGGGCAGCGTGGCGGTGACAGTCGCCGAGCTCAGGGTCGAGGGACCCTTGTTCGTGATGGTGATGGTGTAGTCGATGTGCCCGTTGAGCAGCCCGGGCACACCGGTGGCGGTCATAGCCACGCTCAGGTCCGCAGCCGCGTAGGTGTACTGGTTGTCGACGCTGGTGGCGCTGGTTCCGCCGATGGTCGTGGCCTGTACGTGGAGCGTTCCGATGCTTCCCGCCGGTACGACGGCCGTGCAGGAGGTGGCGGTGCAGGACACGTCGGTGGCGTTGTTCCCCGACCCGAAGGTGATGGTGGCGCCGGCCAGGTCGGTCCCGGTGATCGTGACCGTGTTACCGCCGGCCGGTGGGCCCGTGTTGGGGCTGACCGCGGTGATGGTGGGTGCCGGCACGTAGGTGTACTGGTTGTCGACGCTGGTGGCGCTGGTTCCGCCGATGGTCGTGGCCTGTACGTGGACGTCGCCAGCGTTTCCGGTCGGAGCGACGGCCGTGCAGGAGGTGGTGGTGCAGGACACGTCGGTGGCGTTGTTCCCCGACCCGAAGGTGATGGTGGCGCCGGCCAGGTCGGTCCCGGTGATCGTGACCGTGTTACCGCCGGCTGCGGGGCCAGCGTCGGGGTGGATCGCGGTCACCACAGGCACCGGCACGTAGGTGTACTGGTTGTCGACGCTGGTGGCGCTGGTTCCGCCGGGCGTGGTGACTTGCACGTGAACGTCGCCAGCGTTTCCGGTCGGAGCGACAGCGGTGCAGGAGGTGGTGGTGCAGGACACGTCGGTGGGCGTTGTTCCCCGACCCGAAGGTGATGGTGGCGCCGGCCAGGTCGGTCCCGGTGATCGTGACCGTGTTACCGCCAGCCAGTGGGCCAGCATTGGGGCTGACCGCAGTGACGGTCGGCGCCGACACGTACGTGTACCGGTCAGCGTCGCTCGTAGCACTGGTCCCACCGGGCGTGGTCACCTGCACGTGAACCTCGCCCGCGCTTCCGGCCGGAGCCACAGCCGTACACAGGGTCGCCGTGCAGGACACATCGGTGCCGTTGTTACCGGACCCGAACGTGACCGCAGTCGCACCGGCCAGGTCGGTGCCGGTGATCGTGACCGTGTTACCGCCGGCCGTGGGGCCAGCGTCGGGGGTGACTGCGGTAACGGTGGGCACCGGCACGTAGGTGTACTGGTTGTCGACGCTGGTGGCGCTGGTTCCGCCGATGGTCGTGGCCTGTACGTGGACGTCGCCAGCGTTTCCGGTCGGAGCGACGGCCGTGCAGGAGGTGGCGGTGCAGGACACGTCGGTGGCGTTGTTCCCCGACCCGAAGGTGATGGTGGCGCCGGCCAGGTCGGTCCCGGTGATCGTGACCGTGTTACCGCCAGCCAGTGGGCCCGTGTTGGGGCTGACCGCTGTGACGGTCGGCGCCGACACGTAGGTGTACCGGTCGGCGTCGCTGGTGGCGCTGGTTCCGCCGGGCGTGGTGACCTGTACGTGGACGTCGCCAGCGTTTCCGGCCGGAGCCACAGCCGTACACAGGATCGCCGTGCAAGACACATCGGTGGCGTTGTTCCCCGACCCGAACGTAATACCGGTGGCACCGGCCAGGTTGGTGCCGGTGATCGTCACCGTGTTACCGCCAGCTGCGGGGCCAGCATTGGGGCTGACCGCAGTCACCACGGGCGAATCGTTGTAGGTGTACTGGGCGCTGCCGCTCGTCCCGCCCGCAGTGGTGACCCGCACCTGCACCGTGCCCGTGCCGGGTGGAGCCACGGCGGTGCACGAGGTCGCCGTACACGACACGTCGGTGGCGGTGTTCCCGGGCCCGAACGTGATGGCGGTGGCGTCGGCGAGGTTGGTGCCGGTGATCGTCACCGTGGTGCCACCTGTCGTGGGACCGCGGTCGGGGTGGATCGCGGTCACGACGGGCGGGGGCAGGTAGGTGTACCGGTCGGCGTCGTTTGTAGCGCTGGTTCCGGTCGGCGAGATCACCTGCACGTGCACCGTGCCCGCTGGTCCCGCGGGGGCCGTCACACTGCACGAGGTCGCTGTGCAGACGAGGTCCGTGGCCCGGCGGCCGGGTCCAAAGGTGACCTCGGTGGCGTCTTCGAGGTCGGTGCCGGTGATCGTCACCGTGGTTCCGCCGGCGACCGGGCCGCTGCTGGGGCTGACGCTGGTGACCACCGGGACGGGTAGGTGGGTGTACTGGCCGGCGGCGACAGTGCCACCAGGAGTGCTCAGCTGGAGGTCCACGACACCCAGCGGGCCGGGTGGGGCGGTCGCGCTGCACGATGTGGTGGTGCACGACACCCCGCTGGCCGGCCCTGCGGCCCCGAAGGTGATCGTCGCCTTGTTGAGCCTGTTGCCGGTGACGGTTACGGTGTTGCCGCCCGTGACTGGACCGCTGCTCGGCTCGACACCGGTCACCACCGGCGCGGACCAGGGAAACGCGGCGATCGTCGAGGGGAGTACTCCGTTCAGCGGGTACCAAGAGACAACCGCGTTGGTTGCGGTGTCGATCACGTACATTCTGGGGCTGAATCTGCTGATGGCGTAGACGTGGGCGCCGTCGGGGGTCAGCGTGAGAGCTGTCATGTAGGCGCCGGTGCCGATGGTGGCTACGACCGTTCTGGTGGCGGTGTCGATGACCGAGACACTGCTGCCAGAGTCGTTGGCGACGTACGCATAGGCTCCGTCCAGGCCGAAGACCACATCGCTGGGTTGGCCGCCCACGGCAATGGTGGCTACGCCGGTGTTGGTGGTGGTGTCGATGACTGACACATAGTTGTAGCCGGAGTTGGTGACGAAGAGGAGGTTGGGGCTGCTCGGGCTGAACGCCAGTCCGCGTATCCCGGAGGTGTAGCCCATGTCGATGGTGGCAATGATCGTGTTGGTTGTGGTGTCGATCCCCCAAAGCCGTCCGCCGGTGTCAGGGGCGTAGAGGCGTGTGCCGTCCGGGCTTACCGCCAAGCTGACCGAGACACTACTCGGGGCACCCACGCCGGTGATGGTGCCGGTCACCGCGTTGGTGGCGGTGTTGATCACAGAAATGGTCTGACCCCTGGCGACGTAGAGGCGTGTGCCGTCCGGGCTGAACGGTAGTTGTCAAGTCAAACTGAGACGGTCTGTTCCTTCTGGGTCGGCTGGTTGATCCAGGCCTGGTCGGGCAGTTTCGGTGCGCGCGGCCGGCGGTTGAACCGGTCCGGGTGGGCGGCGTGGGCCGCGTCGAGGGCGCGTTGGCGTTGCTCACGGATTTGCTCGGCGGTGCCGTAGTGCACCGACGCCGGAGTGTGCCAGCCGATCCCGGAATGCCGATGCTCGTGATTGTAGGCGGTGAAGAAGGCGTCACAGAAGGCTCTCGCGTCAGCGAGGGATCCGAACCTATCCGGGAAGTCCGGCACGTATTTCATCGTCTTGAACTGAGCTTCGGAGTACGGGTTGTCGTTCGAGGTCCGAGGCCGGGAATGCGAACGTAGGACTCCGAGGTCGACGAGCATTTCCGATACCGGCTTCGACACCATGGCGCCGCCACGGTCGGCGTGGATGGTGTGCGGCTCGATCCCGTTACGGCTGATCGCGTCGGCCAGGAAGTCACGGGCCACGATCGCGTCCTCACCGGCGGCGACGAGCCAGCCGGTGACGTAACGTGAGTAGATGTCAATAACGACGTAACATCTGTACCAGACGCCTTTGACGGGTCCTTTCAACGCGGTGATGTCCCAGGACCACACCTGACCGGGCCCGGTCGCGACCAGCTCTGGACGCACCCGGGGTGGATGAGTCGCCAGCCGGCGTCGTTCCCGGCTCTGCCCGGCCGCCCGGGCGATGCGATACATCGTGGACATCGAGCAGTGGTACCTGCCCGCATCGAGTTCCCGGGCCCAGACCTGCGGGATCGCCAGGTCGGCGTATACCGGCGAGTTCAACACCGCCAGCACCCGGTCACGTTCGGCCGTGCTGAGCGCTTGCGGCGGCGGGGTCCGCGGCAGCCACGGCCCGTGCCGCGGTCCGACCGGCTTCGCCCGCCGATAGTAGGTCGCCCGCGAGGTCCCAGTCAGCGCGCACGCCCGCTGCACCGAGATATCCGCGTCGCGCAACTCGCCGAACACGGCGGTCAGGATCTCTTCGGCGGGCTGTCGTCGTCCGCGCTCTCGGAGAGTTCTTCCAAGAGCGCGTGCGCTTTTCCCATAATATCCAACGCCATACGGGTCTTCTTCAGATCCGCCTGCAGTTTCTCGTTCTGCCGGCGCAGCTTCTCCAATTCGATCTGTTCCGCGGACTTCTTCACTCGCGCCCCGGCCACAGTCGTGGCGGCGTCCGTTTTCTCGGCGCCTCCGTTGCCGAGTTGCCCGGCGTCGCGGGCTCGCGTCCATTCAATGATGTGCGATGAGTACAAGCCCTCCCGGCGCAGGATCGCGCCTTTCTCCCCGTTCGCGGCGCTCTCGTACTCGGCGACCATCGCGAGCTTGTACTCCGGGCTGAAAACCCGCCGCGACGGCTTCGGCGCCGGATCAGCCCCGCCACCGGACGCCGACTCCTTGCCAGATGAAGTGGACACGTACACAAGGATCTCCGATCCCCGCCCTCAGGTCAGCACCCCACTCACACGGGGTGTCTCACACCATCTTGACCAAGTGGGGAACGCCAGGCTGCTGGCATAGTTTCCGACGTCGACGTTGGCGATGACCCTGTCCGTGGCCGTGTCGATCACCAACATGTCTTGCCCAGACTTGGTGACGTAGGCGCGGGTGCCGTCAGGGGTGACGGCCATCCTCGCGGCCGTGGTGCCGGTCGGGATCGAGCCCATGATGGTGCCGTCGATCATGTCGACGACCAGCACCCGGGCTCCGGCGGTGGACGAATCGAGGATGTAGGCGATCGCTGGCACCGTCCCGGCCGCGCGAGCCGGGCTCGTCACCATCACCAGACCGAGCACGGTGAGCGCAATGGCGAGAACGGCTGCGGTGATGCGGCGGCGTGGCCTGTCAGGTGGGCGGCGATACGGGTTGTTCGAGGACATCTTGGATCCCTTCGTTTCACGCTGAGGATTATCGACTCTGTCGCACAAACAGAACTCAGCCCCTATTTGTCTATAGGCTTGCACCAATAAATTGCCTCGGCTGACCCGCGACTTGAACCGCCGCGCTCGTTCAGCGGGCCCGTGCGGCCAGTTCGACCCGTGGGAGACCATCTCCGGCGCGAGTGCCGCTGTCGCTGCCGGGACGGCGGCGCGCGTCGCGGACCTCGTCAGGAAAGACCGCAGCCACGCCCAGACATGCGCCAACGGCACCGAGCAGCGCCCTCCCGGGGCGTCCGGCTTCACGCTCGCCCGGCCTGGCGAGCCTGGCGGGCGCACACGGCGCCGAGGGTGCGCACGGCCGGCGTCAAGTCTTTTTGCTGCCCGCGGCACCCATGCCCCCAAACGTGACAGTCACAATGATCGATTGCTGACTTGGAACAAAATACCTGGATTGATCGACCCGCGGAAATACCCCCGCGTGTACTCCCCCTCACACCCGCCGAAACCTGTCCATAACAAGGATTCGAAAGAAGCCCTGGTCACATGCGCGCACCCCGACAATTCGCACCCGTCCAACAGGGCCAATACCCGGATGTCCGAAACCGGACCGTTGCGGGTATGCCGGTTGGTCAATCTGCGCGTCCCATGGGTCTGCCAGTAGCCCGCGTCTCATGGGTTCGCACGCACTTTTGGTTTTACGCGGTCTGCGCCGTTCGACGTACGGGGTCGGCTCGGCCTGTCCCAGCCCGGGCTTGCGGGCAGATCGGCCACGGCGGTCCAGCCGGCGGCTCGAAGGCTGGTGCCGGGCTCATCGGCGCGGGTATAGGTGACCATCCGCTGGTAGCCCATGTGCCGAGCGACTCGACCTCGCCCTCAGGGACCTTCCGGCGCTGACCGACGGGCCGGAGCCGGCCAGCCGGTAGGTCACGCCGGGCTGGGCCGGCAGGCAAGGGCATCCTCGATGCCGGACTGGGCGTGCGTCAAGCCGCCAGCGACCAGGGAACTCTTGAACGGGCCCCAATGTCGGGTGGCCCGCACGACTTTGCGTGTACCCGACGGTCGAGCGACTCAAAGGGCTGGAGTCGAGCTCACCCAGGATGCGATCGACCCGGGCCATGACCATCTGCGACCCGCGGCATCCTGATCCACTCCGCTGATGCAGCAGCTCCTTGCGTATATCGCGGTGGCGATCGAACCGTGAGCGATAGTCCGGACAGCGAACTGCGGCCCCGACCGGCCGGCGCCGGCTCGGCCGACATCGCGGCGTTGGAGGCCGCGTTCGCCAGGCTGTTCGCCGAGCACCGGGCTCTTGCCGAGCATCTCTGGCAGCGCCACGCGGTCTCAGAGTCGGCGGCCGGCGGCAGGTCCCGGAAACGGGCCATCCCACCCGGCCGGATCTCCGCCGGCCGGCCCGGACGGCCGAGAATGTCGATCATAAAGGTCTTCGGGAGGTCGCCGTCCGGGCCCCGGCAGGCCGCAGCGTGGGTGGTGGTGCTGCTCGCCGTCGCCGCGTTGGCCTGGCTGCTCCTCGGTGCCTCGTACGCCCTGGCGAGCCCGGTCTGGTGGCTAATCGCGATCGTGCCGTGCTGTGTGTTGCTCATGTGGCCGTTCTCGCTCTACCGGCTGAGCGAGGAACGCACCGGTCCGAGTTGGGTGGCGTTCGGCTTTGCCTTCGTGCTGATGGTGACCGCGGCCGCGGTTCCTGCCGTGCGCTACATGAGGGCCGTCGGCGTCCCGGTCACCGCCACGGTCCACGACATCAGCTGCTTCAGCAAGAGCAGGAACAGCAGCGTGATGTTCCCCGGGTTCGGTGGAGTCGGGTTGGTTGACTCGTCAGGCTTCTCACTCGTTGAGGAGAGACGTGTCGAGGAGATACCCACCCGAGTTTCGTCGTAAGGTCCTTGATCTGCTTAAGGCCGGCCGGTCGGTCGCGGAGCTGGTCCGGGACCTGGAGATCAGTGATCAGACGATCTACAACTGGCGCCGCCAGGAGCTGATCGACACCGGCCAGATGCCCGGTGTCACCTCCGCCGACCAGGCGGAGCTGGTCGCCGCCCGGCGGCGTATCGCCGAGCTGGCCGTGCATCGACGCGCGGCCGAGCTGCTCAAGGAGGTGGTGCCCCCAAAAGACCGGTACGCGGTCATCAAGCAGATGGCTGCTGAAGGGCTGCCCGTCGAGGTCTGCTGCCGGGTGCTGCAGGTATCCGCCTCCGGGTACTACGCCTGGCGTGACCGGCCACCATCGGCGCTGGCGCTGCGTCAGGTATGGCTGACCGAGCAGACCCGCGCGGTGCACCTCGCCTCGCGCGGCAGGCTTTCGTTGAGATCCCTATGACCTGCCTGACCGCCGGTCGGATGCGTTGTTCGAGCTTGCGGACGTGCAGTCGTGGGCTGACGGACTGGTGGCCAGTTTGGTTGGATTGTCCTTGGTGAGTCGGCGGTAGCGGAGTGGGGCGTAGCCGAGGTCGGCGAAGGCATGGAAGTGGTCGGCTTTGCGTTCGTAGAGGCGTACGAGTCGGCGGTTGTTCTGTAGCCAGGCCAGGAAGGATGCGTCGATCCGCCGGTGCCGGCCGAGCCGCTGCGACGACTCCACGCCCTTGCGGGCGATGCTGCGGATCTAAACGACGTTGTCGACCCGGTCGGGCCGAGGCCACGTGCGCAGGTGTGCGGTCATGATGGCGGGTGCCAGCGCGGTGACCATGATCAATGAGGCGCCCAGGCGCCCCGCAGGTAAGCAGGTCCGCTCCGGTGATCGTGCTCCCGGTGCTGGGGTGAGTCGATCATCTCGATGTGCGTGGGCGCCAACCTCGTCAACGGGCAGCCGGTCACTTGGCAGCTCCTCGCCGCGGCGATGCGAGATCAGGCAGGTTCAGGTGGGGTGGCGGCGCTGGCGCCGCAAGATAGGTGTCTATATCGGTTGACTTCAGTTGCTACCGCAGCGACCTCGCCGTGATTCCTGAGCCAGGCATGGTGTGACTGTGGGGTTGGGCCTCGACACCACCGGGTGCAAGAGAGGAGGTGCTGGTGGCGCGCCTCGGGTGCACCTCGTCGGTTCGCTTCAGCCGAGCGATCTCGATCCGGGCGATGCTGTCGCCCTTGAACTCGAAGGTGACGGCCGCAAGGGGGTGACCGCCGGGGGCGATGACGACGGCGGCGGTGCCGTTGACGAGCATCGGGATGCTCGCGTGTACCCGGTCGGTGAAGTACCGGGTTTCTTCTGCTACGGCGTGATTCCCGACGACTTCGATGGCGCCGCCCTCGGGGAGCACGGCCGGGTCAGCGGTCCGGACGACGTCGGGGGCCATCAGCGTGATGAGCGTGTCGATATGTCCTCCGCGGGCGGCGGCGAGGAAGGCGTCGACGATCCGCCAGTGGCCCGATGTTTGCGCGGGCTCGTCGGCGGATGCCGGATCTGTTCCGGCAAGGCGTTGCCGTGCACGGCTGGCCAACTTCTTCGCGTTCGTCGGTGTCGTGTCCAGCACGACGGCGATCTCGCCGAACGGCGCGCGGAAGAGGTCGTGCAGCACGTAGGCCACCCTCTGGGCGGGGGTGAGTTGGTTGAGCAGCACCATGAGTGCCCGGGATACGTCTTCGCGGCGTAGGAACTTCTCGTCCGCAGCGAGCTTATCGCTGGGAAGCATGTCGGCGAATAGCGGCATCTCTGCCCGCCGCTGACGGGAGCGCAGCTGGTCGAGACACAGACGTGCGGTCACTGTCGTGAGCCACGCGGCGGGCGTCTGAACCTGCGCGTGGCTCGCGGCTTGGGCGCGTACCCAGGTGCTCTGGACGGCGTCCTCGGCGTCCTCGAGGGACCCGAGGATCCGGTGGGCAAGGGAGAGGAGTCGAGGGCGTGCTGCCTCGAACTCGTCGGTCAACTCCACGGGGGTGGTCACCTTTCGGGCGTGCCGGGCGTCATGACGGGCGGCGAACCAGACAACGACAGACCCCGCACGGAGGAGACCCATCATGAGCGTACAGATCGTCCAGTTCCGGACCGACCCCCGCCGGGTCGGTGAGGTCGAGGAAGCGATCGGGAAGTTGTTTGCCGCCGTCGAGGAGGCGGCGCCCGCGGGCATCGAGTACACGGCGGCCCGTGTCGGCGACAGCTCACAGTTCCTGCTCACGCTCACCCTTCCTGATGACACCGCCAACCCGCTGCTGGAAATCCCGGAGGCGGGAGCGTTCCGTGGCCGGGTCGGTGAGTGGGCAGGGGGACCGGTGCCGCCGGTGACGCTTCACGTCATCGGGCGGTACGCCGCGTGAGCGACGTTGTCGAGACGATGCTGGTAGCCGTCACGGTTGCGTGTGTCGTGGCCAACGTCTTCATCGTCGTAGCGGACCTGTCCCGAGCCGGGTTCGTCCTCGCGAACTCGGCCGAGGTCGGACTGCGGCCGGAGATACTGCCGTATCTCGCGGCGCTCAAGGGCGCCGGCACCCTTGGCCTGCTGATCGGCCTGACCGGCATCGCGCCGCTCGGGTTCGCGGCCGCAACTGGGCTGGTCCTGTTCTACCTGTGCGCGGTCGGGGCTCACGTACGGGCATCGGTCTTCCACAACATCGCGTTTCCGATGCTCTTCTTGGCGCTGGCCGGGGGCGCGGTCACCCACTTCGCGCTGGTCGCCGGGTAACGGTCCGCAGCCGCGGCGAAGCATCGACGCGGTGGCCGATGCCACCGTCCCTGTATCGGCCTGTACGCGGCGATCCGGCGCGATGCTCGTACCGGAATGCTCCGTGAGCAGGCGCACCTGACCCGGCACGAGTACGGCCAGATTGCCCAGGGTGGCCACTGTGTCACTGCACGCTGTTTCGGGGGCGGAAGGGCAGGGCCTGACCACTCGTGCCGGATCGGGTGGCCGCCGCCACCCGACCCGCATGGCAGGCTCAAATAGATCATCGGCTGGGCCAGCTCGAAACTGCGCGCCCGGCTGCCGCCGACCGCTGGACCGGGCTCGTCCTGGCCGCACCGAGCTGCGCCTCGCCGCCGTCGCCGACCTCCGCCGTTGGCCGTTGGCCGTAGGGCAGCGCTGTCAGGCGGTAGCCCCGATGGGCCGAGGGACGACGATGATCGCGGCTGTTGATCCGGCGGCGATGGTCGACGTTCGAGGCCCTCTCCATGGAGATTGAGCCGCTAGGCTGTGGCATGTGTACCCGTTTGGTGTACAAATGCGACACTTGGGGATTCGAGCCCCCTCGGACACATACTGTTACCCCACAGTAATCAGCCTCAGGCTTGGGCTCATCCCAGATGGTGAAGGGCTGGCCTGTGAGAACTCTCCTTGTTCTGTGAACCCGTGTGGCCGCACCGGCTGCTCGTGGATCACCGTGCCCTGAGCAGTACCTCCGCCCGCAACCACGCGTCGATCACGTGCGCGAACGGCCGTCTGGGCCCGTTCCTGCTCTCCAACCGCCCGCGGGCCGCCACCTGTTTGCTGGGTCAATGCGCAGATCGAGCACCAACTCACGGACAGGGCGCGTCTTCGGGCTGGCGGGGGCGAGAGGAACCTCTCGCCCCCGGCCGTGGCGGTGTGGAGGTGGTCAGGACTTGGTGAGGGCGGGCGTCGCGGAACCTTCGACGACCTCGTGCCGGCGGCCGTCGGTGGCGGTGATCGCGATACGGCGCGGCTTGGACGCCTCGGCGAGCGGGATCGTCAGGGTGAGGACTCCGTCCTGCCAGGTCGCGGCGATCTTGTCGAGGTCCAGCCCGTCGCCCAGGGCGATCCGCCGCTCGAAGGTGCCGGTCGGTCGTTCGCGTCGGACCCACTGCACGTCGTCGTCGGTGCGGGCGGAACGCTTGGCGCGGATCGTCAGTACCCGCCGGTCGACGTCGACCTGCACCGAGCCGGGATCGACGCCGGCGAGGTCGCAGTGCAGGACGTAGTGGTCACCGGAGCGGTAGAGATCCAGCGGCATCGCCTGGGTAGCGGCGCCTGCGATGGCCGTACCGGTACCGAACACCTGACCGGCGACGCGGTCGAACTCGCGGAAAGGATCGAAAGTCAGCACCACGGATACCTCCTCCAGAGCCGTCCGCCGGGCCTTCCGGCGGACACGTGGCACTCGGCCAAAGATCGATTCTGCCGAGCCACTGCAGGCTTCCCGCGGTGCATCACCGCGATCGACCAGCAGCGACAGTTCTTATTTAGCACTCTCCACAGCCGACTGCCAAGTCCTACACGAAGATCCACTCTGGCTGCCCCGAAGACGCCCGCCGCCCAGGCACAGAGATCAGGTGACCCGATACGGGGCTACTCGCCCAGGTTGAGCAAGAATCAGTCGGCGGCGGCCCGACGGGCGGTGAGCCGACAAACGGAACCTGCGGGCGGCACGACCCTCAGGTGGCCTGCGACCGGGCTGTTTCGGTCACCACCAAAAAAGTACTAGGCGCGCTATTAAGAGCAAAAAGATATCTAACCGGTCATCCAAGCTGGGAGTAACCGCACCATGAGCATCACGCCGCTGTACACGCGGATCGTCGACGACATCCGTGCCCGGATCGCCTCCGGCGATCTGGAACCGGGCGACCAGTTGCCGTCCGCCGCCGCACTGCAACGGCAGTACAAGGTCAGCAGCACCGTCGTCCGCTCAGCGATGCTTACGCTACGCGGAGAGGGCCTCATCGAGGGACACCAAGGCAAGGGAACCTACGTCCGCAAGCCCGCCGATTGACCCCGGGTTCCACAGATAATCGGGGTCCTGCGACACGTCTGCTGGTCCTGTCGCTGGTCAGGGCGTTGTGGTCTAGCGGAAGCGTCGAGAATCCCTAGTGACACGGATTGTGGGATCACCGGTAGTGACGTGGGGCTTCCTCTTGGTGTCCTAGTGGCTGATCGCTAGGGTCGCTGATCGTGTATGTGAAGCGTTCGACCCGGCGGATGGCGGACGGCCGGACGGTGGGCTATCTGCAGCTGGCCCACAACGAGTGGGATCCGGTGGCGAAGGTGTCGCGGACGAAGGTGCTGTACTCCTTCGGCCGGGAGGACCAGTTGGATGTCGCGGGGATCCGGCGGCTGGTCGCGGCGCTGTGCCGGCTGTTGGAGCCGGGCGAGACGCTGACGGCAACCACCCCGGCGGACCTGCGGTTCATCGACTCCCGCGCGTTGGGCGGGGCGTACACGCTGGACGGACTGTGGCGTGCGCTGGGCATCGACGCGGCGATGCGGCGGCTGCTGGCCGACACGCGGATGGAGCCGCGGGTTGAGCGGATCTTGTTCGCGCTGGTGGCGAACCGCGCACTGGCCCCGTCGTCGAAGCTGGCCGCGACCCGCTGGATCGAGCACGACGTCGTGATCGACGGCCTGGATCTGCCCGTGGTCGACGAATCCTGCTACCGGGCGATGGACTGGCTGATCAACGCCGAGCCGGCACTGGGGCGGATCGTGTTCGACAACACCGCCGACCTGCTGAATTTGGAGGTGGACCTGCTGTTCTTCGACACGACCTCCACCTACTTCGAGACCGCCGACGCCGACGTGCCGGTGGCCCGCGACGAGCGGGGCGTGCGGGTCGGCGACGGCGACCCGGCGGTGAAGGAGACCGGGTTTCGGACCTGGGGCAGGTCGAAGGACTCCCGGGGCGACCTGCCGCAGATCGTGGTCGGGATGGCCGTCACCGGCGACGGCATCCCGGTCAGATGTTGGGCCTGGCCCGGCAGTACGGCGGACAGCGCCCTGATCCGTCAGGTGCGCGACGACATGCGGGACTGGTCGCTGTCGCGGATCGTATGGGTCGCCGACCGCGGGTTCACCTCCGAGCAGAACCGGCGCTACCTGCAAAAGGCCGGCGGTCACTACATCCTGGGCGAGAAGCTGCGCGGCGGCACGCCCGAGGCCGACGCCGCGCTGTCGCGGCAGGGCCGCTACCGGCACGTCGCGGACAACCTGCAGGTCAAGGAAGTGCGACTGTCCGGCGACCTGACCGACGACCGATTCGTGATCTGTTTCAATCCCGAGGCCGCCGGCCGCGACGCCGCGATCAGGGCCCGCATGGTCGCGATCCTGGAAGAGATGATCGACGGCTCGGACAAGCTCGGCCGAGACAAGCGCGCCGAGCTACGCGGTGTCATCTCCACCAAACCCGGCCTGAAACGCTACCTGCGCACCACCCCGGGCGGGCTGCTGCGCATCGACAAGAAGGCCGTCGAGGCCGAGGCCAACCTGGACGGCAAGTTCCTACTGCGCTGCTCCGACCCGAAACTGTCGGCCGAGGACATCGCCCTGGGCTACAAGCAACTCCTCGAGGTCGAACGCGGCTGGCGGGACATGAAATCGATCATCGACCTGCGGCCGGTCTACCACCGCGCCGAGGACCGCATCCGCGCCCACGTCCTGCTGTGCTGGCTCGCCCTGCTACTCATCCGCGTCACCGAGACCCGCACCGGGCAGACCTGGCCCGCGGTCCGTGACGAACTCCAGCGCCTTCACCTGGGCACATTCACCGGCCCGGCCGGCTCCTTCCGCCAACGCACCGAACTCACCACCAGCCAGAGAAAGATCCTCACCGCCCTCGGCCTGCCCGAGCCCCGCCGCGTCTTCGAGGCCACCCCCGCAACCTCCTGACCAGCACGAACACCCCGGCCTAGTGACACACCCCGCCACCGGGCCAACCCACGTTTTCCCAGGTCAATCCGCGATTTCGCGGACTAGCCAGCCACTTGATCTGTGGAACCCCGGACGCAGCCTCATTGGGGGAGTATCGATTCCACGATCTACCAAGGGGTCGTGGCTCCTCGGTGAGTGTCGGGGGACGGCTTCGTTGCCGCGCCGCTTGACGGCCAGTTTGAGTTCGGCCGCCCCTGACACACCGAGGCCTCCGGACCGGCATCAAGGGACACGCCCCAGCGAGGGCCGAACAATGAGAACCCGGCACGGCGGGGCCTCGCCATCGGAGCCAACCGCGTAAGGACGAAGGACACAGCGATGATGTGCATCGGCTGGGACTGGGCCAGCACAACAGGCCCTGACCGCAGCCCTCGACCGGCTCGCCCGCCACGGCGATCCCACCGAGCTACCGGTGATCATCGAACGCCCCGACGGATTCGTCGTCGATCGACTGCTCGCTGCGGGACATCCCGTCTTCCCCGTGCACCCCACCGCGTTCAACGCCGCTCGTCCTCGCTGGGGCGCCTCCGGCGCCAAGTCCGGCCCCGGCGACAGCTACAAACTCGCCGACTACCTACGCACCGACGGCCATCGACTGCGCCGGCTGCAACCGGCCGACCACGGCCTGAGCGCACTCCAATGTCTCACCCGGCAACGGGAAGACCACGTCCGCGCCCGCACCGCCGCCACCAACCAGCTCGCCGCCCTGCTGGACGCACACTGGCCCGGACCCCGCAAACTCTTCCAATCCTGGCCTCGCCCATCGCGCTGGCGTTCCTCAGCGACTACCCCACGCCACAGACAGCCCACCGCCTGGGCGAGGCCCGGATGTACGCCTTCCTGCGCCGCGACTCCTACCGAGGCGGCAAGACAGCAACCGAACTGCTGCAGCGGCTACGCAGCGCACCCACCACCGCAACAGCCCTGCCCACAGCCACCCTCACCGCGATGATCCACGCCCAGGTCCAACTGCTACGCGCTCTGCAGGCCATCGAGAAGCTGATCAAGGAAATCATCGCGGTCCACCCACGAGCCCAACTCCTCACCGCCCTACCCGGCGTCGGCCAGATCAACCTGGCACAACTACTCGCCGAGGTCGGACCGATCCTCATGCGCGTCGGCACCGCCGAGCAGGCCGCCGCTGAATGCGGCACCACCCCAGTGACCAAGGCCTCCGGAAAGGTCCGCGGGGTCTACTTCCGCTGGGCAGCCAACACCCGAGCCCGCACCGCGATCACCACATTCGCGCACAACGCCCGACTCCAGTCACCCTGGGCCGCCAAGCTCTACACCGACGCCCGAGCACGCGGCAAACGCAACCCACACGCCGTCCGTATCGTCGCCCGCGCATGGCTACGCGTCATCTGGGCATGCTGGCACACCAACACGCCCTACAACCCCACGCAGCACCGCGCCGCCCAAGCCCTCACCCCAACAACTTGACTCAGGGAACTCAAGCGCTACATCAGCAGGCAACTCTTCCGCACGCTGACCAGCGCACATCCAGCGCCAAGCACCACTTGACAACTATAGAAGCATCTCATTCAATGGCCGCGGTCATCAGGATGTGGATGATCATGCCCATGCCCAGCGGCATGATGTGCGTGTTACGGGCGGGGCGGTCGTCGTCGTGTGGAAACATCGCGACCCACTCGGCGTGTACCAGTGGGCGGTACTCGTCGGCGGCGAGGTTGAAGATCACCATCCCGATGTCGTCCGTACTCCCGCCGGCGTTTTCCACGATCGTGCGCATGTGCTGGAAGGCCAGTGCGACCTGGCGGGCCGGGTCCTCGGGGATGCGTTGGGTCTGCGGGTCCAGTCCGTGGATGCCGCTGGAGAAGACCAGTTGGCCGATCCGGACCCCCATCGGGATCGGCATGGTGCCGTGCGCGACTCCGGGAACGTCGATGACCTGCCGGCGCCTGCCCATCTCAGACCGCCACCAGGTCACGGTGGTACCGGTTGAGGCTCCGGCCGCCGCCCGGCGTGCAGACGAAGACGTCCTCGACCCGTGCGCCGACCCGACCGGGCCAGAAGATCGACGGTTCGATGGTGAAGGTCATGCCCTCCCGCAGTACCGTGTGGTCCTCATCGGAAATGAACGGTCGCTCGTGCGTGTCCAGCCCGATGCAGTGCCCCGTGCGGTGGCGGAACCAGTCGCCGTAGCCGGCGTTGACGATGACCTGCCGGGTGGCGTGGTGTACCTGCGCGGCGGTGTTTCCGGGTACTGCCATGGCGATCCCGGCGGCCTGTGCGGCGATCACCGTCTCGTAGGCCCGGCGGTACTCCGCACTCGGCTCGCCGATGTGCACTGTGCGGCCGAAGTCGGAGCAGTAGCCGTCGACGACGGTGCCGAAGTCGAAGGAGATTCCCAGCCCGGCGACGAGAGCCTTGCCGCTGACCCGGGTGGAGGCGTCCCGGCCGTCGCCCGGCCCCATCGCGAAGACGCCAGTGTCGAAGGACGGGGTACGCCCGCCGTGCATCCGCAGGAGCAGGTCGACCTCGCTGGCGATCTCCAGTTCGGTGACGCCCACCGCGACCTTCGGGGTGATCTCGGCCATTACCCGGTCGCAGATCAGGCTGGCCCGCTCCATCGCCGCCAGTTCCTCCGCGGATTTGATCCTCCGGAGCCCGTTCAGCAGGGGGTCGAGGTCGGCGAGCCGGACCTGGGGCAGCGCGTCGAGGATCCGTACCGCGGTCGCCCCGAAGGTGCGGGCGGCGATGCCGACCGTGCGCGGGCCGTGCTTGCGCAGCAGCCCGGCGAAGATCGCAGTGGCGTCGTCGGCGTTGGCGACGGAGACGACGTCCCCGTCGATAGCGGCCGGCAGGTTGAACGCCGCGTAGCCCTGCGGGATCAGGTAGACCGGTTCGGCGTCGGGCCGGAAGAAGGCACCGGCGATCCACTGGTTGGCGTACTCAGAGTTGCCGAACGAGGCGATCTTGCGGGGAAAGCCGGTCAGGTACTCCAGGTCACCGGAGGGCGGGCAGAAGGCGAGGTCGATGCCGTGCTCACGAAGGGCGCTGGAGAAGGCGGCCCGGCGGCCGGGGTGGTCGAGGCTGGACACGGTGTTCACCTCGTCCAGCGAGGGAAGACAGCCTGCGCGTTGTCGTGGAAGATCGCGTCGCGTTGGCCGTTGGTGAGCCAATCGACCGCCTCGATCACTGGTTTCAGATCGTCCAGGTTGCGCCCCACCTGCGGGTCGTAGCCCGAACCGATGCCGGGCGCTTCGGTGGCGAACAGGCAACGGTCCGGCCCGACCACCTTGAGCAGCAGTTCCAGTGCGTCCGGGCTGTACAGGACGGTGTCGAAGTAGAGCCGGCGCAGGCTCTCCTCGAACGGTTCGCCCTTCTTCTGGAGCCGCTGCGCGCGCCACCGCCCGATCTGGTACGGGATCGAGCCGCCGCCGTGCGCGACGATCAGCCGCAGGCCCGGGAAGTCGGTGAACACCCGGGACTCCACAAGGGACAGGATCGCGATGCTCTCTTCGGTGATGAAGTGGTTGGAGTACGACTCTCGGGGGTTGCTGCAGGCCGCGCTGTGGATCAGTGCCGGTACGTCCAGATCGACCATCTTCTGGTAGAGCGGGTACCACCACTCGTCGCCGAGCGGCGGGGTGGCGTAGTCGCCCTCGCCCGGGTCGGGGTTGATGACGCAGCCGACGAAGCCCAGTTCGGTGACGCAGCGTTCCAGTTCGGCGACCACGTTCGCCGGGCTCACCCCGGCGGACTGGGGGAGGCCCGCGACGCCGACGAAGGTGTCGGGGTACGCCGACACCTGCTGGTGGATCATGTCGTTGACGTGCTCGGTGTACCAATGGACGATTTTGTCAGGTTTCTGGGAGTGCATCATTGCGAACGGGCGCGGCGAGATGAACTGTGTGTCGATGCCTAGTTTGCCCAGTAGCTCGCGGTGCGCGTCGGACGCCGTCAGCACCTCCTCGGCAGAGCAGGCGGGGCGTCCCTTGCCGTGGAATCCCTTGCTCGCGATGAGCTGGGCCTGGTAGGCGTACAGCGCCAGCGGCGCGCTGATGTGGCCGTGCACGTCGATGATCCGCATGGGGTCGAACGTAGGAACAGCCCCGTACGCAGGTCCAACGCAGGCTGCCGATGTGACCCATCGGCGAGTCCGATGGTAGGCCCTACGCTGCGAAGATGGCGGACCTCAGGCACTACCGCTACTTCGTCGAGATTGCCCAGCGGGGCAGCTTCACCGCCGCGTCGGCGTCCCTGCACGTGACCCAGTCGGCGTTGAGCGAACAGATACTGCTGTTGGAGCGGCAGCTCGGCTGCCGGCTGTTCGACCGGGGCCGGCACGGCGCGCGGTTGACCTCGCACGGCGAGGCCCTGTTCGACCAGGCCATGCTGCTGCTGAGCGTGGCCAACGACCTGGAGCAGTCGGCGCGCTCGCTCCAGCGGCGGCAGAGCCGTCCGCTGCGCATCGGTGCGACCATGGGGCCGCTGCTGATCTGGCTGCCGGAGGCGCTGTCCAGGCTGAGTCAGGGTAACCAGCGACTGGACGTGCGCATCGAGGACATCACGACAGCGGAGATCTTTCTGAGGATCAGCATCGGTCAGCTCGACCTCGGTATCGCCAGCGTCGGTGACAGCGGGCTGTCTGTCGGCTCCGGTTCCGGTGTGGAGACGCACCGGCTCTTCGAGGACGACTGGGTGATCATGGTGCCGGCCGGGCACCCGTTCGCCGAGGACGTCGCGGTGCCGCTGTCCGCGCTGCGGGACGAGCAGTTGATTCTCTTCCCCAAGTACTCCGCGCTGCGGATGGTGCTCGACGAGTTGTTCACCCGTTCCGGGGTGTCCCTCACCCCGGCGATCGAGACCGGCTGGCTGGAGATGGCGGTCCGCTTCGTCGAGGTGGGCATGGGGGTGGCGGTCGTGCCCCGGGCGGTGACCCTGCTGCCGTACCGGGACGTGCGGGTGGTGGAGATCGACGAGGCGCACGTACCGCGCCGCGTGCTGACCGCGTTGTACCGTTCCGACACTCCGCGCCGCGGCACCATCGAGAAGCTGCTCAGCCTGGCCCGCGATCACATGCCCTCGGACGACACCTGGCCGGCCCTGTCCGGCAGCGCCTTCACCCCGCTGCACACCCCGTCCGATGACGGGTCGACTCGGCGGTGATTCCCGCGCCGCGGGTTACCCGCCCATGACGACGGAGGTCGGCTCGGTGAGGAACGCCCTGCTGAACTCCCCGCCCTCGCGCCCGACCCCGGACCGCCGGTAGCCGCCGAACGGGGCCCGCCAGTCGCGAACCCCGAACGTGTTGACCCACACGATGCCGGCGTGCAGCCGCGCGGCGACCCGGTGTGCCCGGCCGGTGTCGCCGGTGAACAGCGACGCGGACAATCCGTACACCGAATCGTTGGCCAGTGCGACCGCCTCGTCCTCGGTGTCGAACGGGGCGGCGACCACGACCGGGCCGAAGATCTCCTCCCGGTGGGCGCGGGCGTCCGGGGCGAGCCCGACGGCGACCGTGGGGCGTACGAACCAGCCGTCCGGTCCGGCGCCGCCGGTGACGATCTCGCCGCCGTCCACGGCGACGGTCTCCAGGTAACCGAGGACCTGTTCGTGCTGTTCCCGACTGACCAGCGGGCCGAGCGCGGTCCGTGGGTCCATCGGGTCGCCCAGCCGCAGTTCGCGTGCGCCGGCCACGACCGCGGTGTGGACGGTGTCGAAGACCTCCCGTTGGAGGTAGAGGCGGGTCGCCGCCACGCAGATCTGTCTGGAGTTGCCGAACGCGCCACGCACCGAAAGCTCGGCCGCCCGGTCCAGGTCGGCGTCGGCGAAGATGATGTTGGCGGCCTCGCCGCCACACTCCATCTGCACCGGGGGCAGCCGGGTGCCGGTGGCCGCGGCCACCGCCGCACCGGCCGCGCTCGTGCCGGTGAACGTGACCCGGTCGGCCAGCGGGGAACCGACCAGGCGCTCACCCACGCCACCGGGACCGTACCCGTGCACGACATTGAGTACGCCGGGCGGGATGCCGGCTGTCAGGGCGAGTTCGGCGATCCGGGTCGCCGACTCGGGGGTTTGCTCGGCTGGTTTGAGTACCACGGTGTTTCCCCAGGCCAGAGCAGGTCCGATCTTGGACACCGCGAGAGGCACCGGGAAGTTCCACGGGGTGACGGCGACGACCACGCCGGCGGGCGGGTACCTGCTGTAGATGTGCAGGCCGTCGTCGCGTGGATAGGTCGAGGCGGCCGACAGCCGGGCCAGGTCGGCGTGGTCGCGCAGCTCCTGCGCGGCAGCGCCGATCTCGTATCCGGCCACGGCGGCGTACGGCTTGCCGGCATCCCGGGTATCCCGCCGGGCCAGCTCGTCGGCGTGTGCGTCGAGCAGGTCGGCGAGTCGGTGCAGCGCGGCACTGCGCCGTGCCTGCGGCAGCTCGGGCCAGGGTCCGTCGTCGAAGGCGCGGCGGGCGGCGGCCAGCGCGGCGTCGGCGTCGGCGTCGCCGCCCAGGGCGACCCGCGCCCACGGCGCCCGCCCGATACTGACGAACGTCTCTCCGTTGGCGGACGGCACGAGGTGGCCGTCGATGACATGGGTGATCTTCTCCATCGAACGTCACGCTAGGACCGGTGACGGGGCGTCCAACCGGTGGCGGCGATCGAAGCCATCGGGTCCGCCGATCCGCGCCGTTACGGTGGCCGGATGCGACTGGATGAGGCTGTCTGTCTGGTGACCGATCCGGGTGGGGCGATCGGCGCGGCCGTCGTGGCCGAGGTCGAGCGCGCCGGAGCCCGGGTGGTGGGCGTCGACGACCTGTGGAGTGGGGCGGGGCGGGCCCGCCTCGCGACCCTCGACGGGGTGACCCACGCGGTGTTCACCGGCGCGCCGAGTGTGGCGCTTCCACTGGCCGAGGTGACCGAAGCGGACTGGGACCGAGCCGTGACCGCCGGACCGGTCGCCGCATTCGAGCTGCTGCGGGCGCTGTGCCCGCGGCTGCCGGCCGGCGGCGCGGTGGTGACCGTGGTGTCGGTGGCGGGCAAGTCGGCGCGGAATTCGGAGGTCACCGTCTACAGCGCGGCCGAGGCGGCGGTGTTGTCCCTGACCCGTTCGTTCGCCAACGCCTACGCCGCCGCCGGGGTGCGGGTCAACGCCGTGTGCACCGGCGTCATCGGCACCCCGGCCAATGACGCCTACCTGCGCGAGGTGGCCGCCGGGCGCGGGGTGGGCGTGGCCGAGTTGACCGCTACCCGGCTCGGTGCGGTGCCGATGGGGCGGACCGGGACGCTCGCCGAGGTGGCCTCGACGGTGCGTTTTCTGCTGTCCGCCGACGCCGGCTTCGTCACCGGCCAGTCGATCAACGTGACCGGCGGCTTCCAGCAGCAGTGAGCGGTGTCCGCCCGGCCGGTCGGGTGACCCTGGTCAGCGCGTACGCGCCGCAGCCCGCCGCCGCGTTCACCGCGATCACCGCCCACCAGGCGGGCCCCACGCCGCCCGCGGCGAGATCCATCAGCACGGCGGCCACCGCCACGCCCATCGCGCCGCCGATCCGGTTCACGATGTTGATCTGGGGGGCGGCGCTGGACACCTCCGCCGGCCGGATCGCGGCGTAGGCGGCGGCCTGTAGCCCGACGAACACCATCCCGGTGCCGACGCCGCGGACCAGCAGGAGCGCGACCAGCGGACCATCGGGCACCCGGCCCGGCCAGATCGCCATCGGCAGCGTGGTGACCAGCATCGCGAGCAGCCCCCAACCGGCGGTGCGGGCCGGGCCGAACCGGTCCATGGTCCACCGGGCCAGCGGCATGGCCAGTCCGGCCCCGGCCCCCTGGGCGGCGAGCAGTGCCCCGGCGGTGGTGACGCTCATCCCGCGTAGCGAGAGCATCTCCAGGGGCAGGACGATCATCGAGGCATAGAACGTGAATCCGAACAGGGTGTGCGTTCCGAGCGCCAGCGCGAACGGCCGGCGCTGATACATGCCCAGGTCGAGGACGGGGCGGGCATGCCGCCGGGTGTGCCGGACGAACAGCGGCAACAGCACCAGCCCGGTCCCCACACAGGCCGCGGCGGCGAGCCGCCAGGCGAGATCCTGACGGGCCACCGAGGAGAGGCCGAAGACGAGCGTGGCGACGCAGACCGCGCCGAGTAGCGCGCCACGCCGGTCCAGCGGCTCCGCGCGTTCCGCCGGGGTCGTCGCGGGCAGCCACCGCAGCGACGCGGCCAGGGCTGTCAGGGCGACCGGAGCGGACAGCAGGAAGACTCCGCGCCAGCCGAAGGCGCCCACCATCAGCCCGCCCAGCGTCGGACCGAAGACCGGTGCCACCGCCACCGGCGCGCCGCTGACCACCAGGGCCCGCCCCATCTGCTGTGGACCTGTCGTCCGGGCCAGCAGCATCTGGCCGACCGGCACGATCAGGCCTGTGCCGATGCCCTGGACCGCGCGGAACGTGAGCAGTGCGGGCAGGTTCCAGGCCAGGCTGCAACTGACCGACCCGAACGCGAACAGCAGCAGTGCGAGCAGCCAGATCCGGCGTTCGCCGTGGCGGCGGACCGCCCAACCGGCGATCGGCAGCACACCCGCGATCGCCAGGGAGTAGCCGGCCACCACCCAGCCGACCGCGGTGATCGAGGCGTCGAGTTGGAGCGCGAGGTCGGGGACGGCGATGTTCACGACGGTGGTGTCCAACACCACGATGGTCGAGCCGAGCGTGACGGTGTAGATGACCGTCTTCTTCACGGGCTGTTGCTCACCGCAGCACCCGTCCGCCGTTCGGTCCGAGTTCGGGCGGTCACCTCGGGTCCAGTCCGAACAACCGGGCCGCGTTGCCGTACAGCACGTTCGCCAGTACGTCGCCGGGCAGGTCGAAGGACAGGTAGCGGCGGACCGTCGCGTCCACCGGGCAGAACGGGTAGCCGGTGGCGAACAGGAACCGGTCGGCGAGGAAGGTCCGCATGGCCAGCACGTAGTCCGGCTCGCCCGGCAGGCCCGGAAAGTACACGTCGGGCAGCATCCACACGTTGGGTCGGCGGAACGCCACACCCAGCGCGGCCTGCGTCAGGGGCCACCCGCCGTGCACGTTGACCAGTGGCAGGTCAGGAAAGTCGATGGCCACCCGCTCGAACCGCGCCGGGTCGCTGAACGTCAGGTCCGGACCGGTCTCGCCGCCGCCCATCAGCAGCACGGGCAGCCCGATCGCCTGGCACGCCTCGTAGACCGGGCGGATCGCCGGGTCGTCGACGTAGGCGGGTTCGTCGGCGATGCCCGGTTCCAGGACGACGGCGCGGGCGCCACGCTCGCGCAGCCGGGCGATCTCCTCGGCGGCGCCGACGGCGAACGGGTCGACGGCGGCGTAGGGGAAGAAGAAGTCCGGGTGCTGCGCGCAGGCGTCGAAGACCGGCTCGTTGCCCTGCCCGCCCCACCACCTGTTGGGTACCCGGGCGGGCAGTCCGGCCCGCACGATGCCGGCGTCGGCGCATTCGGCGAGGTAGCCCATCAGGCTCGGCTCCCGCATGCTGGCGGTCGGTTGCCAGCCGCGCGCGTGGACGTTGCGCAGGGTCCGGTCGAGATTGACGTAGGTACGGTCAGCCAGGAACGCGGGGACCGGTGGCCGGCTGCGCGCGTCGATGATTCGCATGGTCAGGTCCGCAATCCGTAGTGGGGTCGCTGGTGCGGCTCGATAGCCGGCGGGTCGAACAGGTGGGTGGCGTTGCCGTCGAGCTCAGGACACTCGGACGGCGACCACCGCGGGCAGCCCCGCGTGGGTCTGCCGCAGCCCCTCGCCCAGCGCGTCGGCCACCTCTCCGGGGTGCTCCACATAGCACCCCCAGCCACCGGCGGCCCGCGCCTCCGCCGCGTAGTCCGGTGGCGGTTCGAACACACCGCCCGGAAAGCCCGCGCGTTCGGCGTACCCGCCGGGGTAGAACTGGCTGACCTGCCGGGTGCCGGTGCTGTACCGACCGTTGACGAACACCACCGCCAGGTACGGAGCGCCGGCCTGCCGGGCGGTCCACAGCGCGGCGTCGGGCGACCCGAACCGGTAGAAGCCGTCGCCGGAGGCGAGCACCACGTCCCGGTTGGGCGCGGCGAGTTTGGCGCCGAGCGCCGCGCCGGAGCCCCATCCGCCGCCGCTCCCGCTCTGCGCGAAGAAGCTGCCGGGCCGCTCGCCACGGTGGTGGGCGCGGACCGCCGGGGCGTTCGAGACGGCCTCGTCGAGCAGGATCGCGTCCGGGCCGAGCAGGCGGCCCAACTCGTACGCGACCCGCCGCGGGTCGACCGGGGTGCCCGTCGCGGCGAGCGCCTCGGCGTCGCGCCGGGCGTCCAGCGCTGCGCGTCGCCGGGCGCCCTCGGCGAGCCGGGCGTCCGCCGCGCGGCGGGTGGCCGGCGTGTGTGTCGCGGCCACCGCCGCGCGCAGGGCGGCCAGCCCGTGCCGGGTGGTGCAGGGGATTCGCAGGTCGGCTGGGTGCTCCACGACGGGGATGTCGGCCACCAGGACGTCCCGGCCCAGCCAGGCGACGGTGGCCCCGGGACCGGGGGCGTCCGGGCCACCGTCGGGCACCCAGGGGATGTGCCGGTCGATGACAAGGACCACATCCGCCTCGGCCAGGGTCGGGCCGGTGTCCAGCATCGGGTGACGGGAGGACAGGTTGAGCCGCTCCCGCCAGCCGGTGTCGGTGACCCAGGCGCCGCACTCCTCGACCAGTGCGGTGAGCAGCGGGACGGTCGCCTGGTCACGGCCGCTGGCACCGGTGACGATCATCGGGCACCGGGCCGCGGCGAGCCGGCCCGCCAACCGGTCGACGGCGGGCGGGTCGGGGTGGGTGGGGGTGGGCAGGCCCAGGCGCTCGAGGTCCGGATAGGGCAGCGCCGGCCCGCGGGCCATCACCACGTCGCGGGGCAGGGTGAGCAGGGCGGCGCCGCACGGCTCGCTGCGGGCCACCTGTAGCGCCCGGCTGACGACGAGGCCGGGGTTGTCCGTCGGGGACAGTCGCCAGTCCCACTTCAGGTACGGGCGAAAGATGGTGCGCTGGTCGACCGGCTCCTGAAGCCAGTAGACGGGGTGGTCGCGGGCGCCGCGCCAGGTGCCCGGCGGCGCGGTGGGCGGCGCGCCGGCCAGCACCAGCACCGGCTCACCGCAGCGGCGGGCGGTGTGCCAGGCGGCGCCCATGTTGAGGGTGCCGACGTCGGCGTGCGCGGCGACGGCGGCCACTCCGCCACCGGCCATCGCGAAGCCCATCGCGGCGTTCAGCCCGACCGCCTCGTGCAGCACCGGGACGAGCCGGGGTGCGGGCAGGCCGTGCGCCTCGCGTCGGGCGATCTCCTCCTGGAAGACCATCACGTCCGACCCGGAGGCGAAGAAGAGCACCCGGACGCCACCGGCGACCATCGCGCCGACCAGCGACTCGGCGACCTCGGTCAGGTCCTGTCCCACATTCACCTCATCACTGGCTGGTTGTCGACAGCACCGCACGGCATGGCGACGGTGAACCCCGTGCCGTCGCGGCCGGGCGCGGCCCTCGGCGACGGGCCCGGGTCAGGACTTCAACCGGGCGAAGTAGAAGCGCACCATCACGTTGTTGTCCATCGGCTCGTACTTGACGTCCCACTTCTCCAGGACCGGCTGGTAGATGCTGGGCCGCATGAGCCAGACCGCGACTTGGTCGGCGATGATCTCACCGAGGATCTCGTGGATGATCTCGGCCCGCTGGTTCTCGTCCTGGACGGTGCTGACCGAGGCGGTCAGGTCGTCGACCTTCTCGTTCGAGTAGTAGCCCCAGTTCGAGCCGCCCTTGTCCGCCCAGGCCGAGGTGACGTAGGCGCTCTTGAGCATCGCGGTCGGGTCGTTGGTGACCATGTTGACCGAGAGGAGGGCCAGGTCGTGCGCGGTCTCCGGGTTGCTCTGCAGCGAGACCATCTGCGGCCACGGGACGAAGGTCTGCTTCAGCGTCACGCCGAGCTCTTGGAGGTTCTGTTGCAGCAGCGTGCCGAAGAACTCGGCCCACGCCAGGCCCTTGATGCCCAGGTAGCTGACGGTGAACTTTCCGTCCGGGTAGCCGGCCTCGGCGAGCAGGCGCTTGGCCTGGTCGAGGTCGCGGGCCACGTCGGGGTACGGTGTGCCGAGCTTGCCGGCGTTGGCCGGGAGCGGGCCGTTGGCCGGGTACGCCTTGCCCTTGAAGTAGTCCAGATAGGACTGGTAGTCGAAGGCGAGCGCGATCGCCTTGCGTACCCGCACGTCGGCCGGTGGGCCGCTGGTCTGCTGGTTGAAGAAGACGGTCCGTACGCCGTACTGGGTCTGCTGGATCGTCTTGACCCCCGGGCACGCCGCGGCCTGGTCGGTCTGGTCGGGGCCGATGCCTCCGATCATGTCCACCTTGCCCTGGCACATGAGCTGCACGGCGGTGGTCGCATCCGGATCGGTGCGCAGGGTGACCGAGGTCGGCGTGCCCGGCTCGAACGGCCGCCAGTACTTGTCGTACGCCTTGAAGCGGATCTCGTTGGCGGTGTGCGAGACCAGCGTGTACGCCCCGGCCCCCGCCTCGTTCGTGGCGAACCAGTCCTTGGCCCACGGGTCGGCGGCCGTCTTGTGCGTGTCGATCGCCTTCTTCGACACGATCGGTAGTTTCGGCAGGATCCCCGGGAAGAACACGTCGGGCTGCTCGAGGGTGAACACCACCGTCCTGGTGTCCGGTGCGGTCACCGAGGCGATGTCCCTGGCCAGGTTGGCCGGGCCCTGGTTGATGGCCTGGATGCGCTCGATGCTGGTGCGTACGGCCTCGGCGTCCACCGGCGAGCCGTCGTGGAAGGTGGCGCCGTCGCGCAGGGTCAGGGTGTAGGTCCTGCTGTCCGCCGAGACCTTCCACTCGCTGGCGAGCGCGGCCTGGACGGTGATGCCGCCCGGCTCGTACTCCAGCAGGCTGTCGTAGGCCTGCCGGACGTACAGCGTGCCCTCGGAGGAGAACGCGATGTGCGGGTCGAGGGTCTTGGTCTGCGCGATGTTGGAGAACACCGCGGACACGTCGCTGTGGGCCTGGTCGGACGGGGGTGCGACCTCGGTACAACCGGCGACCAACGTACAACCGAGCAGGGCGACCATGGCATGTCGCAACTTCATGACGATTCCCCCAACGAGGCAGTCCCGTGAGCGGGTCAGCGGGGCTCAGAGAATTCGATCTCGAAAGGTGGCCCGGCGTACGGGGTCACCCGGCGCGGCATCGGCGACCATGGCAGTGGTGGTCGTCCGTGCGTTTGGGGCGTGCTGTGTTCCGAGGCTAGTAACCCGCCGTTCGCGCAGTCCAATAGCGCCCTCCGATGCGTTGTATCGCCGGCGCCGATGCATCGGTCCGGTCATCGGCTAGTGACCGTGGCCAGGTCCTCGGCCCGCCAGCAGGCGGTGGTATGCGCCGTGCCGACCTGCCGCAGGACCGGGTCCTCGGCCCGGCAGCGGTCCACCGCCAGGGGGCAGCGCGGGGCGAACCGGCAACCGGTGACCGGCATCTGCTCCCGGGGGGCGGTGGCCGCACGCCCCGGCTTCCGGTCCGGGGCCGGGTGGGGCGACGAGCTGATCAGCAGCCGGGTGTACGGGTGCCGGGCCGCCTGGCAGACCGCCTCGGTCGGGCCCTGCTCCACGACCGTGCCCGCGTACATCACCACCATGCTGTCGGCCAGGTGGCGCACGACCGGTAGGGCGTGGCTGATGAACAGCATGGCGGTGCCCAACCGATCCTGGATCTCCAGGAGAAGGTTGAGGATCTGCGCCTGGACCGAGACGTCCAGCGCGGAGACGGCCTCGTCGCAGACCAGCAGGGCAGGTTCCAGCGCGAGCGCGCGGGCGATGCCGGCGCGCTGCGCCTGCCCGCCGGAGATCTGCTGCGGGTAGCGGTCGGCCAGCGCCGGATCGAGGTGGACCGAGCGGAGCAGATCGGCCACCCGCTCCCGGGCGGCGGCGCCCCGGGCCACCCGGTGGATGACCAGGGGCTCGGCCACCGACCAGCCGATGGTCTTCCGGCTGTCCATGGCCTGTACCGGATCCTGGAAGACGGCCTGCACCGCCCCTCGGTAGCCGCGTGCGGACCTGGCCAGCCAGTCCGGTAGCGCCCGGTCCTGGTAGCGGATGTCGCCGGCGTCCGGGTGCTCCAGCCCGAGAATCAGGTTGGCGACCGTGGACTTGCCCGAGCCGGACTCGCCGACCAGCCCGACGATTTCGCCGGGGCGCACGCTCAGCGACACCCCCCGCAACGCCCGGACGGCGCGGGGGCCGGTGGTGAACGTCTTGTGGACGTCGCGTACCTCGAGCAGCGGGGGCGGGTCGGCGGTCTTGGTCATCAGGTGCTCCGCGGTGTCTCGGCGAGATGGCAGGCCACGTTCAATCCGGACACCGGGCGCAGGCCGGGCGTGGTTTCCGCGCACCGGGACTCGGCCTGCGGGCACCGGGGGGCGAAGGCGCAGCCGTGGTCGACCACCGGCCCCGGGGCCAGCGCGGGCAGCCGTACCTTGCGTGGCCCGTCCAGCCGGGGCGCGGCGGCCAGCAACGCCCGCGTGTACGGGTGACCGGCGTTCCGGTAGAGCGCGGTGGTGGGGCCGGACTCGACGAGCCGGCCGCCGTAGAGGACCAGGGTCGAGCTGGCGACCCGGGCGACCACGCCGAGGTCGTGGCTGATCAGCATCAGCGCGAGCTGGTGCTCGTCCCGTAGCTCGTCGAGGATGTCCAGGATCTCGGCCTGCACGGTGGTGTCCAGCGCGCTGGTCGGTTCGTCCGCGATCAGCAGGCTGGGCCGGGCGACCAGTGCCCCGGCGATCATGGCCCGCTGGAGCATCCCGCCGCTGAACTGGTGCGGGTAGTCGCGGAGCCGGTCGGCGGGCTCGTGGATGCCCACCCGGCGCAGCAGCGTGAGCAGCCGGTCCCGGCCCGAGGGCCAGATGCCGGCTGCGCGCAGGCCGTCGGTGAGCTGGGCGCCGATGGTGCGGGTGGGGTTCCACGAACCGAACGGTGACTGGAAGACCATGGCGATCCGCCGGGCGCGCAGCCGGCGCAGCCCGGCCCGGTCCATGGTGAGCAGGTCGCGGCCCTCGAAGGTGAGCAGGTCCGCCCGGATCTCCACGGCCGGGTCGAGGAGCCGGCTGATCGCCAGGGCGATGGTCGACTTGCCGCTGCCGGACTCGCCGACCACGGCGAGGGTGCTGCCGACGGACAGGTCGAAGCTGACGTTCTCGACCGCCGGGCGCCGGGCGCCGGGGTAGCGTACGGTCAGCCCGCGCGCGGACAGGATGGCGGTCATCGGCCGGTCCCGTCCCGGCGCAACCGGTCGCCGATCGCCATGAAGTTCAACGCCACCAGGAAGACCACCAGGCCCGGCAGGACCGCCGCCCACCAGGCGGTGAGCGCGTACTGCTTGGCGTCGGCGATCAGCAGTCCCCACTCCGGGCTGGGCGGCTGTGCGCCGAGGCCGAGGAAGGACAGGCCGGTCAGGGCGACCAGGGCCTGCCCGAGATCCAGGGTGTAACGGACGGTGACCTGGTCGTAGGTGTGCGGCACGACGTGCCAGCGCAGGATCTGTCCGCCCGAGGCACCCAGCGTCCGGGCCGCCTTGATGTGCTGGTCCTTGAGCAGGGAGAGGACCTGGCCGCGGACCATCCGGGCGTAGCTGGGCCACCAGAGCACCACGAGCGCGATCAGGGTGGAGCCCAGCCCCCGCCCGAGCGAGGCCGCGATCGCCATCGCGAACACCAGGTACGGGAAGGCGAGGAAGACGTCCACCACCCGCATCAGGATCCGATCCACCAGGCCGCCGCTCCAGGCCGCGACGGCGCCGTAGGCGGTCCCGAAGACGGCCGCGACACTGACCACGATCAGGCTGGTGCCGAGCGAGTAGCGGGCTCCGTGGACGACCCGGCTGAAGATGTCCCGGCCGGCGTCGTCCGTGCCGAACGGATGGGCGACCGACGGGGCCTGGAAGCGTTCGGAGACCGCCAACACGTAAGGGTCGTGCGGGGCCAGCCATCCGGGAACCAGCAGCAGAGCGGCGATGCCGAACACCGTGGCGCCCACCCACCATTCGGCCGCGCGGGGCCGGCGTAGCCGCCAGGCGGCCACGCCGGGAACTTGCCATACCGTCATCGAGACTCCCGAAGCCGCGGATCCAGGACCGGGTAGAGCGTGCCGACCAGTGCGTTGACCACGACGAACACGACGGTGGAGAGGATCGTGATCGCCATGATCGCGTTGTAGTCGAAGGCGCCGAAGGCGTGGTAGGCGTACAGGCCGAGGCCGGGCCAGGAGAAGATCACTTCGATGATCACCACTCCACCGAGGCTCCAGCCGAGTTGCAGGCCGAGCATGGTGATGACCGGGTTGAGCGAGTTGCGTAACGCGTCCACGAAGACCAGGCGCCGCTCGGTGACGCCGCGGGCCCGGGCGGTCCGCACGTAGGGGCGGCGGAGTTGCTCGGCCAGCGACGAGCGCATCAGGGTCATGGTCACCGCGATGTGTGTGATGACCAGGGTGGTGACCGGCAGGGCCACGGTGCGCGCGGCCTGGCCGATCAGCCCCGGTTCACCGGTCAGGATGGTGTCCACCAGGCCCATCCCGGTCACCTTCGGCACCCCGGTGCCGCCGTAGTCGAAGTTGCCCGCCACCGGAAACCACTGGAGCTTGCCGGCGAAGACGATCTGAAGCAGCAGGCCGACCCAGAAGACCGGCACCGCCACCCCGACCACCCCGGTGAAGCGCAGCAGCCCCGTGTGCGGCCCGCGCGGCCAGTACGCCCAGGCGATCCCGGCCAGCACGCCGATCGCCGCGTAGCCCAGGTACGACAACAGGATCAGTTCCAGCGAGGCGGGCACCGCGGCGGCCAGGTCGTCGAGCACCGGTTGGCGGGTCTGTATCGAGTCGCCGAGATCGCCGGTGACCAGGTCGCCGAGGTAGCGCAGATACTGCACCGGCAGCGGCCGGTCCAGTCCCATGTCGGTGCGGACCTGGGCGACCTGTTCCGGTCCGGCGTCCAGGCCGGCGGCGAGGCGGGCCGGGTCGGCCGGGACGAGCCGGCTCAGCACGAACGTGATGCTGACCGCGATCCACACGACGAGCAGGATCCAGCCCAGGCTGATGGCCAGGCGGACCAGCCGGGAGCCAACCCCGCGAATGGATGTTGAACCTGGCATGACTCACCCTCACCGCAGGTCAGGGGCCTGCACCAGCGCCACGAGGTCGACAGGCCGGGGGCCGAACATCCATATCTGACTAGCGAAATCGGACAGCAGGGACAACATGTCGGCCTTCCTCGCCCGTCACCCGGCGGGCGCGCTGTCCGGCGCGTATCCGTCGGCGCGGTCAGCCGCGACCAGGTCCGGGTCGCGTTCACCGGACGGGCCGTATCCGCCCCCGCCGCCGGTGGCCACCCGCACGCGCGCGCCCCGCGGCAGTGCCCGGGCACCCACCTTGAGGACCGTCTCGGTGACCCCGTCGATTTCGATCTCACCGTGGGTGGGTTGCCCGTCCGAGCCGCCGTGGAGACCCCAGCCGGGCACTGTCGAGCGCTCCAGCCACAGCGACAGGCGGGTGCCCTCGTCGAGGGTCTCGTACTCCCGCAGGATCCCCAGACCGCCGCGCTGCCGGCCGGGGCCGCCGGAGCCCTCGCGCAGCGCGTACCGGTGCACCCGGATCGGATAGCGGGACTCCAGCACCTCCACCGGGTAGTTCTTCAGATCTCCGGCACCATAGTTGATCATTCCGTTGGCGCCGTCCGCGCGGGAGGACGCACCCCAGCCGACCGCGGTCGCCTCGCCGCTGACGTACCGCCGGCCGTCGGTAGTGGTGCCGAAGAAGGTCACGTTCATCGGGTCGGCCGGCTGCCCGGCCACCACCTCGTGCGGCAGCACCTCGGCCAGTGCCCGGATGACCAGGTCGATCATCAGGCCGAGTGGCGGGTAGTAGTAGATGGTGGCGTGCGGTTCGGCCACGTTGAAGACGGTGCCGGGCGGGGCCACCACCGTGAGGTTACGAAATGTCCCGGCCGTGACCGGCGCGTTCGGGTTGATCAGACACTTGAACGCCAGACGGGCGCCGGCGACGGTGCCGGGCAGCGGCGAGTTCACCGACCCCGCGGTCGGGCCGCTGGAACCGGTCAGGTCGATGGTCACCTCCTCGCCGGCGATCGTCACGGCGACCTTGACCGGCACCGGGGGCTGCCCGGGGCCGCCGGAGTCCATCGCCGCCTCGGCCCGGTACACACCGTCCGGGATCCGGGCGACCGTCTCCCGGTCCAGCCGTTCGCTCTGGCGGAAGGTCTCCTCGGTGGCGGCCCGTACGACGTCCGCGCCGAACCGCTCGAACAGTGCGACCAGCCGGCGCTCCCCGGTACGGCAGGCGGAGATCTGTGCGTGCAGGTCACCCCACACCGAGCGGGGTAGCCGGCTGTTACGGGTGATGTAGTCCAGGGTCTGGGTGTCCGGCTCGCCGGCGCGGTAGACGTAGGTCGGTCCGAACCGGTAGCCCTCCTGGTAGATCTCCGTGGTGTCCACCGGCCGGCCGGCCTCCTTGGCGCCGATGTCCAGCCAGTGCGCCTTGGTCGCGCCGAAGCCGATGAGCAGGTCCCGGTGGAAGATCGGCGAGAACACGGTCACGTCGTAGGTGTGGCTGCCGACCAGGTACGGATCGTTGACCATGAAGACGTCGCCGGCCCGGTAGTGTTCCGGGCCGCCGAGCATCTCGGTGGTGACCCGGATACCCATCTCCAGGTTGCCGAGGAACATCGGCAGGCCGGGGGACTGCCCCAGCAGCCGGCCCCGGTGGTCGAAGACGCCGACCGAGCAGTCCTTCATCTCGTAGATGATCGGTGTGTACGCCGAGCGGGCCAGGTTGTTGTTCATCTGCCGGGCGATCGAGGAGATCGCGTTGCGGATCACCTCCACGGTGACCGGATCCACCATGGCGGGCATGTGGGGGGCGTCGACGGTGGTCATCAGCACCTCTCTCGGGTCGGGCGGGGGGTCACGGCCGCCGCTCCAGCAGCAGGTGTCCGTGGGGTGTGGTGGTGGCCTGCCAGTGGGGTGGCACCAGGGTGGTGCAGCCCTCCTCCAGCACGACGCACGGCCCTTCGACGACCGTGCCGGCGCCCAGCCCGGTGCGGTCGTAGACCGCCGTGTCGTGGTACTCCCCGGCGAACAGGGTGGTCAGCCACTGCACTGGTGCGGGCCGGGGCGCCGGCTCGATCGCGCGGGGCGCGGGGCGCGGCCGCATACCGAGTGCGGCGACCCGCAGGTTGACCAGTTCCACCGCCTCGCTCGGGTTGCTGTGGCCGTACCGTTCCAGGTAGGCGTCGTGGAATGCAGCGGCGAGGGTGGCCAGGGCGGCGGCGTCGACCCGCCCGGGTACCGGCACGGTCAGCGTGTACTCCTGCCCGGCGTAGCGCAGGTCGGCGGCGTTGTGCAGTACCGTGGCGTCCGGCGAGACGTTCTCCGCCGCCAGGAGGTCCCGGGCCTGCCCGCGCAGTTCGGTGAACTCGGCGGCCACCCCGGCCGCCGGCACGTCGGCGAGCACCGCGAAGAACGCCCGGACCAGGTCGTGGCGTACGTCCGCCTGGAGCATGCCCCAGGCGGAGAGCGCGCCCGGGGTCACCGGCACGATCACCCGCGCGATGGACAGTTCCTCGGCGAGCGACGCGGCGTGCAGCGGTCCGGCGCCGCCGAAGGCGAGCAGATCGAACTGTCGCGGGTCGATCCCGCGCGCCACGGTCAGCTCCCGGATCGCGTCGGCCATCGCCGCGTCGGCCACCGCCACCGCCCCGGTGGCGAGCTGGACCGCGTCCAGCCCGAGGCGCTCGCCGACCTCGGCCAGCGCCCGGTGCGCCGCCTGCCGGTCCAGCGCCACCGTGCCACCCATCCGGGTGTCCGGTGGGATCCGGCCGAGCAGCAGGTTCGCGTCGGTGATGGTCGGCTGACCGCCCCGGCCGTAGCAGGCCGGCCCGGGGTTCGCCCCGGCCGACTGTGGGCCGACCCGCAGGCCGCCGAGTTCCTCGTAGACGATCGAGCCGCCGCCGGCGCCCAGCGAGTGCATGGTGACCGACGGGGTGAGTACCGGGTGCCCGACGATCTCCAGCTCGCTGTCGATGTCGGCCGTACCGTCCACCACCAGCGACACGTCGAACGAGGTGCCGCCCATGTCCACACAGATGAGCTGCGCCGCGTCGAGTTGGCCGCCGATCGCCACCGCACCCACCGTGCCGCCGACCGGGCCCGAGAAGAGGGTCTGCACCGCGCGGCGGACCCCCATCTGCGCGCTCATCACGCCCCCGTTGGACTGCATCACGTGCAGCGGTCCGGGCAGGCCGCGTTCGGCCAGCCGGCGTTCCAGCCGGCCCAGGTAGTCGCTGATCTTCGGGGTCACGTACGCCGACACCAGCGCGGTGGAGAACCGTTCGTACTCGCGCCATTGCGGGGCCACCTCGTGCGAGGCGACCACCGCCAGTCCCGGCGCGGCGGCGCTGATCAGTTCCTTCGCCCGGGCCTCGTGCGCCGGGAACCGGTAGGCGTGCAGGAAACACACCGCCACCGCGTCGTACTTTGCGGCCAGTCGGCCGGCGAGCGTGCTCAGCGCGTCCTCGTCGAGGGGGACCAGCGTCTCGCCGTCGGCGCCGACCCGGCCGCTGACCTCGTACACGTCCCGGCGCCGCAGCAGCATCGGTGGCCGGTGGTAATGGATGTCGTACATCCGGGGCCGGCTCGCCCGACCGATCTCGTACACGTCGCGGAACCCGCTGGTGACCACCATCGCCAGCCGGGCGCCGGAGCGCTCCAGCAGTGCGTTGAGCGCGGTGGTGGTGCCGTGGATGAAGTCCGCCACGCTGTCCAGTCCGATCCCGATCCGGTCCACCGCCTCCAGCACGCTCGTGTCCTGGCTGCCGGGGATGGACAGCGACTTCGCGCTGCGGACGGTGCCGTCCGCCGCCATCGCCACGGCGTCGGTGAATGTCCCCCCGATGTCCACCGCCACCCGGTATCCGCCTGCCCGTGTCATGCCGGTCCTTCCGCCGTCGTGTCCAGTGGCTGGTTCGCCCTCCGCAGTCCCATCAGGTCGAGGGTGGCCTCGCCCGCGACCAGCCGGGGCAGTAGTTCGTTCTCTTTGTCCGCCCGCCGTGTCGCGGCGGACCGGGTGGATGCCAGGTCGGCCGCGGGCACCCGTACCACGCCGTCGCCGTCGAGCACGACCTGGTCGCCGGGTGCGATCAGCACGCCGCCCACCTCGACCGGTACGTCCAGTTCCGCCGTGCCGGACTTGGTCGCGCCGCGGGAGGTGATCCAGCGGGCCCAGATGGGCAGCCCCAGTGCGACCAGTTCGTCCAGGTCGCGTACTGCCGCGTCGACCAGCAGCGCCGCCGCGCCGCGTGCCTTGGCCTGCGCGGCCAGCAGCCCGCCGACGAGCGCCACCGGCGCCGGCCGCGGCATCACCACGACCAGCACCTCACCGGGGCCGATGCGGTCCAACGCCAGGTGCACGCCGAAGTTGTCGTCCTGGCCGCACCGGACGGTGCGGACCGGCCCGGCGGCCCGGCTACCGGGTACCACCCGGGTCAGCGCCGCGTCGACGAGACCGTCCTGCCCGGACGCCTCGTAGACGGTGGAGACACCGAGCCGGGCGAGCGGGTTCACAGCGCTGTCCGTAGCTCGGGCGTCATCCGCTGATACGCCTCGGCGTAGCGGACCTCCGTGCCGGCGCCCAGATAGCGCGACTGGTAGGCGCGTTGCTCGGCGCGCTGGCGGTAGTGGTCGGCCAGATAGGACTGGGACGCCATCGCCGCCATCGCGGCCTGCTTGCGGGCGAAGACCGGGGTGATGTCCAGGAACACGTCCGCGGCGAAGCCGCACTGGTCCGGCTGGTGCGGCTCGAAGGCCAGCATCCGCGGCGGTGGGATGGTCGGAAACGCCGCGGGGACGCCGCCCGCGCCCATCGCCAGCAACCGGGCCTTCGCCGCGGCGGCCGAAGCGACCGGATGATCCGGGTTGAACGGGTCGGCGGGCGCGTGGATCAACAGCACCTGGGGGCGGACATCCAGGTAGATGTCGGCCAGCCTGCGCAGCGCGGCCGGCGGCACCTCCAGCGGGTAGTCGCCGAGGTCGAGCGGGACGTAGTCGGCGCCCACCTCGGCCGCGGCCTTGGCGCCCTCCGCGTGCCGGCGGACCTTGACCGCCTCGACGGTCTGGCCCGGCTCGCGCCACAGGTCGCCGGACTCGCCGCGTTCGCCGTAGGACAGGCAGACCACCGTGGCGCTGCCGCCCGCGGCGGTGTGCAGGGCGACCGCGCCGGCGGCGCGCCACACGAAGTCGGCCGCGTGCGCGCTGACGACCAGCATCGTCTCCGCCATCAGATCCACCGGACCATGGCCATGCCGCAGCCGGTGCCGGCCGCGGTGCGGTACGCGGGGATGTAGTCCACCACGTCCATGTCCAGCCCGCCGCAGGCGCCGCCGACGGTGAGCCAACCCATCGCCTCGGAGGTGCCGGAGACGAAGTCGGCGGGGACCAGTGCGGCGATCGCCGCCTCGTCCCGGCCGGCCATCGCGGCCAGTACGGCCCGGTCGATCGTCTCGTCCACCACGAAGTGGCTCAGGCCGCCGGAGGCGATCACCGCCACCCGGGTTTCCGGCGGGTACGCCTCGAGCGCCGCGCGCAGCGCCTTACCGAGCTGCCAGCAGCGCTGCGGGGTCGGCAGGTTCGGCTCGAAATAGGTGTTGATCAGCAGCGGGACGATCGGCAGGACGGGTTTGCTCCGGTCCATCAGCCGGTTGCGTACCAGTACCACGGTGTGACCGATCGACTCGCCCTCGGGCTGTGCGCGGATCTGCGCCACGTCGAAGCCGCCGCTGTTGAGGTGCCGGATCAGGTGCGCGCCGAGCGCAGGGTCGCACGGGTAGGTCTCCCGTTGCTCTCCGTAGAGCGCCCACGCCGCGGTGGCCACCTCGGGAAACCAGAACTTCTCCGGTGGGATCGCGGTGACGGTCTCGCCCCAGTAGACCGCGAAGGTGGGCATGTGATCCTCGCTGAAGAGTTCGTGGTGGTCGTCCCCGACGACCACCACGACGTCCGGTGCGGCCCGGGCCAGCTCGTTCGCCAGGATGGACACCGCGGCCTGCGCGCGGGCGTGCAACGCGGCGAACTCCTCCTCGTTGATCCGTTCGGTGATGCCGTCGCCGGCCCGCGCCGCCACGAGGTCGTCGAACGCCCACTTCTTCCGCCGGTAGATGAGGTTGGGGTTCTTGCGGTCATTGCTCGCGTAGGACGCCCACAGGTTGCTGGGCATGCTCATCTGGGGGGTGTGCGACACCCCGAGGCCGAGGACAATCTGTGCCATCTCTCGTGCTCCCTGTTTGCTCGGCCGCCCGGATCCCGGGGCGTACCGTGTCCGGTCAGCCCTCGATCAGGGCACACAACGCTTCGGTGGGGTCGAGCCGGGTGATACAGACCCGGCAGTTGGTGGAGCAGAACCGACCCCGGTTGAAGATGAGCGGCGGCCGGGGATCGTCCGCCCGCCACAGCGCGGTCACCCGGCCGACGTAGAGGATGTGGTCCCCCTCCTCGTACGCCGAGGCCAGCTCGCAACACAGGTGGGCGAGCGTGTGTGGCAGCAGCGGATCACCGGTTGCCCCGGTGGGGGACGGGTCCGGGCCGAACAGTTCGGCCTCGCGGGCCATCGCCCGGGCGAACCGCAGTGCGACCTGCTCCTGCCCCTCGGCCAGGACGTTCACCGTGAAGTGGCCGGCCCGCCGGATCATCTGGTTGGTGTAGGCGCGGGTGTCGACCGCGACGGCGAGCAGCGGTGGGCGCAGCGACACGGACATCACGGCGCTGGCCGTCATGCCGTGTCGCACCCTCCCGTCGCCTACCGTGATCACGGTCACCCCGGTGGCGAACAACCCCATCGTGGTGCGGTAACCGCGGTCGGTCGGGGCGTCCGCCCTCTCACGCATCAGCCCCGGCGGCCCCGTGCAGTGCCCGCCCCTCCGCGATGATTTCGTCGAACAGTTCCCGTCCGAGACTCATGTCCACCGAGCGGGCGTAGAACGAGGACACGAACATCGGCTCCCCGATGTAGAACCGCTCGTAGTGCGCCAGTCGCTGGCCGACCGCGTCGCCGGCCAGATCCCAGGCGAGTTTGGCGACCTGTACCCGGTCCACGCCCGGCATGTCTTCGGCGCCCGCGAAGTAGGTGTTCGCAAGTTCCCCGATATCGCCGCTGAATTCGCCGAGGGTGGGGGTGAGCATCAGGCCGGCCGCGCCGGTCCGCTTGATCACCTCGAGCATGGTGGTGTAGAAGTCCGGAAACAGCAGGCCCGAGGCGGACATCGCGTCGCCGTTACACCAGTACGTACCGGTGTCGGTGATGCGCGGCTCCTCTTCGCAGCGGAACAGCAGCGATTCCTGTGCCTTGTACATGGCGGCCAGCTTGCCCAGCAGTTCGCCGACATTGGGGAACACGTCGGTCCTGACCGAGGCACACAGTTTCATCGCGGTCACCACGGTCAGCGCCGCGCGGACCGTGGCACGGTGGATGGACAGGTGGCCGGAGAACGCCGCCACGCCGGTCATGAAGCGCATGTTGTTCGCCGCGGCCAGGCTGTTGTGGAAGAAGACCCGGTCCCACGGCACCAGCACGTCGTCGAAGACGACAAGCGCGTCCATCTCCTCGAAGCGTGAGCTGAGCGGGTGGTCGTAGACATTGCGCCGGTCGTCGGGCACCAGCGGCTCACGGCAGATGATCTTGACGCCGGGGGTGGCCGTCGGTACCGCGAAACACAGCGCGTACGCGTCGTCGCCCGGTCCGAACTGCCGCCCGTTCGGAAACACCAGGATCTCGTCGGTCACCGGGGCAGCCGTGGCCAGTTGCTTGGCGCCACGGATGACCAGCCCCTCCGGGGTCTCCTCCTTCACCCGCAGGTGGATGAACGGGTTGGCCTGCTGGTGTGAGGGCTTGGAGCGGTCGGACTGCGGGTTGCCCAGGGCGTGGGTGAGGAACAGGTCGTTGTCGCGTACGTAGCGCACGTAGTCGGCGACCTTCTGCGCGCCGCCCTCGCCCCACTGCTCGAACCACTCGGTGCTTTCCCACATCCCGGCGATCAGCGCGGCCATGAACTCCGGCCCCCGACCGAGGCACCCGTACGAGGCGCGGGAGTAGGTGCGGTAGGCCCGGCCCTTCGCCTTGAGTTCTTCCTTGCTCTTGGGCACGAGGAAGCTGATGTCGTAACGCTCGCCGCCGGGCTCCTCCGAATAGGTGAGGATGTCGGTGTAGCGCGAGTCGTGCTTCATGTCGTACAGCCGGGCGTAGCTCTCGATCGGCTTGCGGAACGCCGGATAGGTGGTGACATCCGCGACCCGCTCCCCGCCGACGTACACCTCACGCGGCGTCCGAAGTCCCTCGATGTACTGCTTTCCAGTGCGGATCACGTGTCGACCTCCGTGAGACGGCCCCGAGATGGGGATGTCTCGACGGTAGGAACTGGCAATTCGGCAGGTCCAACGCGCGTTCCCGATGCGGTCCATCGGTCGCGCCGATGCATGGCCATCGGCGTGGTCGATGGATCACATCGCGCAATCCTGTTGGAGGCTCCTCGTCCGCCGGCCATACGCTGCGGGCCTCGCGGCACGCGCGACCTCGAACGGAGAGTCCATGAGACCGCATAGAACAGCCGTACCCACGAGAGTCACCCAGGTGCTGGCCACGGCCGTCGCTGTCGGCCTCGTCGCCACCCTGGCCGCCTGCTCCACCGAGGAGAAGGCCGCGCCGTCCGGACCGGTGACCGGCGGCACCCTGGTGCTCAACACCGTGTTCAACAACAACCAACTCGACCCGGCGCGCGAGGCGTCGGTCACCGCGAACATGGCGCTGCACGCCGTCTACGACACACTGCTCACGTTCGAGGGCAGCGACCTGACGCCGAAACCGGCACTGGCCACGTCGCACACGGTCTCGCCGGACGCGAAGGTGTTCACCTTCAACCTGCGCAAGGACGTGAAGTTCAGCGACGGTACGCCCCTGACGGCCAGGGATGTCGTGTTCTCCTTCCACCGCCTGATCAACATCAAGGGTCGCCAGTCCTACATGCTGCATGGCGTCACGGCCAGCGCCCCCGAGGCGCATGTGGTGGTGTTGACCAGCGACACACCGAACCCGGCCCTGGAGCGAATCGTCGCATCGACTCCGCTGAGCGTGGTCAACTCAACCCTGGTCGGTGCTAACGGGGGCAGCGACGCGGCGGACGCGGACAAGACGGACAACGCCGAGGCGTTCCTGTCCACCAAGAGCGCCGGCAGTGGCCCGTACGTCATCAAGGAGTACCGGCCGACGCAGCAGATCACCCTGGGCGCGAACCCGCACTACTGGGGCACCAAGCCGGTCTTCGACACGGTCATCATCCGCAACGTGCCCGCCGCCACCCAGTTGCTGGGCGTGCAGCGGGGCAAGGACGAGGTCGCCTACGACATCGCCGCCGACCAGGCCGCTTCGCTGAGCGGTAACCCCGCCGTCCAGGTCGTCACCAAACCAGCGTTGAACAGCTTCTACCTGGGTGTGAACATCGATCCGGAACAGGCGCCGGTCACCGCGAACCCGAAGATCCGCGAGGCGATCCGGTACGGGCTCGACTACGACGGCATCACCGAGATCGGTGGTACGGGCGCGGTCCAGCTCGCCGGCATGATCCCGAACGGCCTGCTCGGTGGCCTGCCACCCGACCAGGCGGTCAAGCGGGACGTGGAGCGGGCCAAGGCGGCCGTCGCCGCGTCCGGGATCGCCGACCCGAAGTTCAAACTGAACTACGTCGCCAACTTCGTCTTCGCCGGGGTATCGGTCGAGACGATCGCGCAGAAGATCCAGTCCAGCCTTGGCGAGATCGGCCTGGAGGTCGAAATCGAGGGCCGGCCGATCGCCGTCCACCTCCAGTTGCGTCGCGACGGCAAGGTCCAGGCCAGTGCCTCCCTGTGGTCACCCGACTCGGCGGACCCGAACGGCTACCAGCCGTTCGCCCCGGGCGGCACCGTCGCGGTCCCGCTCGGATACACCGTCGAGCGGGCGCCGGCGGAGGCGGCGCTGGCCAGGGAGGCGACGGCCACCACGGACGAGCGGCAGCGCGCCCAGCGGTACGAGGAGCTGCAACGTCGCTTCAACACCGACTCCCCATACTTCCCGCTGATGCAGCCGGCCTCGGTGCTGGTCGGCACTGCCGGTCTGACCGGGCTGGTCTACAACCCGCAGTGGGGCGTGGACGTGGCCAGGATCGGCCGCGGCTGACTCGCCTCGACCCCGGGGCTCCGGGCCTGGCCCGGGAACCCTGGGGTCGAGGCGTTCGCGACGGGATCGGCGGAAGCGGAGATCCCGACACCGGGTAGGCCGGCCCGTGCGGCCGGCCCAGAGCCTGGTGAACAAGGTCTTCAGGTGGCTGGTGGCGGGCGAGTCGGCGTGATCATTGCCCACCGGCGTCCGTGTCCGGTCCCGGCCGGGACGTGTGGGGTGAGAATGGCCCCTCGGCTCAGCGAGGGGTGCTGGCCGGCTCCCGCAACCAGCAGGCGGCCTCGCGGTTCACCGGCGCTAGCCGCAGCAGCGGTGGATCGTCGGTAGCGCAACGCGGCAGGACCTGCGGACAACGCGGGTGGAAGCGGCAGCCCGGCGGCGGATCCGCCGGGTCGGGTATCTCCCCGGGCAGCGCCACGGGTAGCCGGCCGGCGCCGTCGACCGACGGCACCGCGTCGATCAGCGCCCGCGTGTAGGGGTGCCGAGGGTCCCGCCACAGCTCGCCGGTGGGTGCGCTTTCCACGACCCGGCCCAGATACATCACCGAGACCGCGTCGGCGATCTGCCGCACCACGCCGAGGTCGTGGGAGATCAGCAGCATCGCCACGCCGAGTTCGGACTTGAGCCGCACCAGTAGCTCGGCGATCTGCCGCTGGGCGGCGACATCCAGTGAGGACAGCGGCTCGTCGAGCACGAGCATCGAGGGGGAGGTGGCGAGCGCGCGGGCGATGGCGACGCGCTGGCGCTGCCCGCCGCTGAGTTCGTGCGGGTAGCGAGAGGCTGTCGTGGCCGGCAGGCCAACCTGTTCCAGTAATTCCGCGGCGCTTCGCGTCCGCGCCGCCGCGGCCGGCCCGACCAGCCCGTCACAGACCTGACGGCCGATCCGACGACGAGGGTTGAGCGACGCGTACGGGTTCTGGAACACCATCTGCAGGCCGAGCAGGGCAGGCGGGCGGACCCGCCGACGGATCGGCAGGACCGGCCCACCCTCGAAGTGCACCGCGCCAGCGGACGCAGTGACCAGTCCCATGACCGCCTTGGCCACGGTGGACTTGCCACAACCGCTCTCGCCGACCAGCCCGACGATCTGGCCGGCCGCCACGGTCAGGCTCGCCCCCGCGACCGCGCGCACCGGCGGGCGGCCCCGCTGGTGGTAGACCACCTCCAGGTCGCGGACGTCGAGGACCGGCGGGTGCTCCGCCGGCTCGCCGCTCACGGCGTCACCGCCGACCCGCCGGTCTTGTCGGGTGCGGTGCCGCCGGCACCGGCCGACGGGGCGCGCGTGAAACTGGTCTGAGGGTCGAACACGTCCCGCAAGGTGTCTCCCAGGCAGTTGAACGCGAGCACCACGCTGAAGATGGCCAGCCCGGGGAACGTGCTGACCCACCAGAACTGGAAGTACTGGGTACCGGAGGAGACCATCAGGCCCCACTCGGCGGCCGGTGGCTGGGCGCCCAGGCCGAGGAACGACAGCCCGGACAGCAGCAGGATCGCGCCACCCAGGTCGAGTGTCGCCAGCACCAGCACCGGTCCGGCGATGTTGGGCAGCACGTCCTCGACGAGGGTACGCCAGGCCGAGACGCCCAGCAGCCGACGGGCGCTGACGTACTCGGCGTCCCCGATGGAGATGACCAGGCCACGGACGATGCGGGCATACCACGGCCAGGAGATGATCACCAGGGCGAGCATCGCGTTGGTGACACTCGGGCCGAGTACCGCGGTCACCACCATCGCCAACACGATTCCGGGGAACGCGAACAGCAGGTCGCAGAGGCGCATCAGCACACTGTCCACCCAGCCCCGGAAGTAGCCGGCCAGGGCGCCCAGGACGGTGCCGGCGACCAGTGACAGCGCGACCAGCATGACGGCCAACGGCAGGGACGTCCGGGCGCCGTACAGGACCCGGGAGAACACGTCGCGGCCGAGTTCGTCGGTGCCGAACCAGTGCGTACCCGAAGGCGCCTCGAAACGTCCGGCGTCCTGGGCCAGCGGGCCGGGGCCCGGAAGTACCGGGGCTAGCGCGGCGGCGAGCAGCCAGACCAGTATCACGGTGATGCTGATGACCGCCATCGGGCGGCGCCACAGCGCGCGGGTCCGCCCGTCCAGCCGTCCTCTGCCACGCCACCGGGCCGGCGGCCGGCGGCGCCAGAAGGGACGCAGCGGCACGGTGCCGGGTGCCGTCCCCGGGGGCGTGCTCATCTGGCCCGGATCCGGGGATCGATGACGCCGTAGAGGACGTCGATGACGAAGTTCACCGAGATGTAGACGACCGCCACGAACATCGTCACCCCGGTGATCGCCGGCAGGTCCAGGCTGACCGCGGCCCGGTAGGCGTAGCCGCCGATGCCAGGCCAGCTGAAGATCGCCTCGATCAGCACCGCACCGGTGAGCACTCCGGCGAACGCGAAGCCGAGAATCTGGATCATGCTGGGCAGGGCCGCGCGCAGGACGTACCGTCGCACCACGGTCCGGGCCGGCAGGCCCTTGGCGTGTGCCGCGCGGACGTAGTCGTGGTTGATCACCTCAAGCACCGCGGTCCGGGTGAACCGGGCGATGTAGCCGATGTTGTAGGCGGCCAGGACCGCGGCCGGCAGCGCCAGGTGGTGCAGGGCCGCGCCCGTCGCGGCCAGGTCACCGGCGAACAGGGCGTCCAGCGTGTACAGGTGGGTGATCTCGGCGGGCGGTATGGCCAGCGGGTCGATCCGGCCGCCGCCGGGGAACAGGTCGAACACGAAGAACCCGAGGTAGAGCACGATCAGTCCGAGCCAGAACACCGGCACCGACACGCCGCCGAGCGAGACCACGCGCAGTACCTGGTCCAGCAGCGTATCGCGACGCAACGCCGCCGCGACCCCGAGTCCGACGCCGATCAGCGAGGCGAGCAGCACCGAGACGACGGCCAGCTCGGCGGTGGCCGGGATGTAGGCGATCAGGTCGTCCAGCACCGGCGTGCCGGTCTGCTGCGACACGCCCAGGTCGCCGCGCAACAGGTTGGACAGGTAGACCAGGTATCGCACCGGAATCGGCTTGTCCAGGCCGTTCCGGCTGTTCCAGGCCGCCACCGCCGCCTCGTCCTCGCCCTGGACGGGGCCGAGCGCGGCGCGGGCCGGATCGCCCGGTACCAGCGAGGTGAGCACGAACGTGACCAGGCTGATCCCCAGGAGCAGCAGGACCATCGCGCCGAGCCTGCGCACCAGCAAGCGGGCCAGGGGGTGGGCGGCCCGGCGCCGGCCGGTCACCCCGGAGGCGGTCATGCCGGTGGCAGGGCGGCGAGCAGCCCTGCGGTGTAGGGGTGGCGGGGTTCGCACAGCACCTGCTGGCGGGTGCCGGTCTCCACGATGCGTCCCTCGTTGAAGACACTGACCCGCTGTGCGAGCGCGGACATCACGCCGAGGTCGTGGGTGATCAGCACGATCGTGAGCCCCTGCTGGCGCCGCAGCTCGTCGAGCAGGTGCAGCAGGCCGGCCTGCACGGTCACGTCGAGCGCGGTGGTCGGCTCGTCTGCAATGATCAGTTTGGGGCGACAGGCCAGCGCGACCGCGATCGCGATCCGCTGGCGCATCCCGCCGGAGAACTGGTGCGGATAGCTGCGCAGCGCGCCGTGCGGGTCCGGGATACGTACGTCGGCGAGCAGCGCGGCGGCGTGCTCCCGCGCCTCCCGCCGGCCCATCTCCAGATGGGCCCGGACATGGTCGGTCAGCTGCGCGCCGACGGTCAGCATCGGGTGTAGCGAGGTCATCGGATCCTGGAACACCATCGCGATGTCGCGGCCGCGTACCCGCCGCCGCTCGGCGGGGGACAACGCGAGCAGGTCGCGCCCGTCGAAGACGGCCTCGCCGGCCACCCGCGATCCGGCCGGCAGCAGCCCGAGCAGAGCCAGAAACGTCATCGTCTTGCCGCTGCCGCTCTCCCCGGCGACGCCGAACACCTCGCCGGCCCGGACCTCCAGGTCCACCCCACGCACGACGTTGGCCGGCCCGTTCGGGGTTGGCACTGCGACGGTCAAGCCCGCGACGGTCAACACGGCGCGGCCGGCGAGAACGGGTTCTCGGCGCGGAACCGAGCGGCGACCTCACGGTGGCGCCGGAACTGGACGCCGCGTGAGCGCGCGTGCCGGAGGAAGTCGCGCACGACCCGCAGCCGGGCCCCGCGCGGCGCGCTGGAGGGGTGCAGGATCAGCGTGAGTACACCGTCGGGCAGGGTCTGGCACATCCAGTCCAACTCGTCCAGCCACATTCGCAGGATCTTGTCGTACCCGTGCAGCCCGGAGATCGGCGGTTGGATGAGAAAGTCCATCTGCGGCACGTCGATCATCGATGAGAGCACCGGGAGAGTCACCACGTCCAGCGGCTCACCACGACGCAGCGGCCCGTCCGGGGTCCACCGGTCGCCCCGGCGCGCGTAGTACGGCAGCACGTCGTGACCCATGCCCGAGGCGTCGTGTCCGATGCCGAACTCGGCGGCGAGCCTCAGCGTGTCTGTGGACAGGTCGCCGCCGGGTGCCCGGAACCCGGTGGGGCGCAGGCCCAACACCTTGTCATACGCGGCGAACGCCCGCTCGAACTCGGCGCGCTCCTGCGCCTCGGAGAGCCGGGTGTGGTCCTTGTGCAGGTATCCGTGATGGCCGATCTCGTGCCCCTCGGCCACAGCCCGGCGGCACACCTCGGGAAACGTCTCGACGGTGTGGCCGGGAACGTAGATCGTCGCGAGGACTTCCTCGGTGGCGAACAGGTCCAGCAGCCGGGGCATACCGACCTCACCACCGAAGTCCGCCCGCGACATGCGGGTCGGCGACAACGCGGAGTCCCACTGGAGCCACAGCGCGTGTCCGTCGAAGTCGACGGTGACGCAGACGGTCGGCGCCCGGCTCATGGGCCATCTCCTCCCGCGGTGTCGAATCACTCCCTTGCCTCGCCGACCGTAGGAAGCCGGCCGCGGCGCCGTCCAACAGTTGCCGCCGATGCGACCGATCGGCCGAACAGATGGATGCCGGTATGTTCCCGCGGTATGCACTGGCGAGCGGAAGCACGGCTGGACCCCGGGACGGTGCTCGCCGCGGCGTGGGCCCAGCGAGACCAGATGGTCGCCGACTGGCTTGCGGTCGCGGCACGGCCGGCGCCGAAGGGCGCGGAATCGGCCCGGCTGGCGGTGGTCGAGCGGCTGCTGGGCGAGCCGGGGCTGGTCGATGAGGTCTGGGTCGACGCCACCCCCAACTGTTACGCCCGGCTGGGCACCGCGGCCGGGCACCTGCCGGGCGGCCGGCGGCCCCGGCTGGCGGTGGTGGCAACGGTGGACGACCTGGACACCGTGGCGGCGCTGCACGGCCGCGCGCCGGCCCGGCGGCAGGGCGGCCGGATGATCGGCGCCGGGGTCAACACCACCTGCGGCGACGCGACCGTGCTTGCGGTGCTGCGAATGGCCCGCACGCTCGGCTGGCGACCACGGGGCGAGGTGCTGGTGGCGTTCGTGACCGGCGAGGAGACTGGCCTGACCGGCGCCCGCGAACTGGTCGGCCGGTACGCTGCCAGCCTAGACGGGTTCATCGACGTGATGGGCGGGGTGGGCACGGTCAGTTTCAATGCGATCGGAATCCGACACCTCACCGTGCGGATCAGCGGCCTCAGCCGGCACAGTCTCGGCAGCGGGGTGTCTGCGGTGCCGGACGCGCTCGCCCGGCTCGCCCAGCGGCTCGCCGCCCGGGCACCCACGCCGCCGCTGGACGGGCATCGCGTGCTGCGGGTCAACGGCATCCACGCCGGTGAGGTGTACAACCACTCGCCGGCCGGCGGCGAGTTGTGGGTGGACGTGCGCGCCACCGATCAGCGTTGGCTGGACGACGCCGTCGCGACCGTCCGCGCCGAGGCGGGCGTGGTGGCCGCCGAGACAGGGGTACTGGCGCAGGTCGACGTGGTACACGAGCAGCCTGCCGCGACGCTGCCCGGCGGTGCGACGCACCCCTTGGTCCGCGCGGCGGTGCGCGCCATGGCGGCAATACACGACCAGCCGGTAACCCAACGTGCCTGGTCCTCCTCGAACGTCAACGCGGCGCTGGCCGCCGGGCTGCCCGGGGTAGCACTGGAGGGCACCGAGCGCGGCGGCGGTCGCGGGACGATCGAAGAGTGGTGCGACCTGACGGGAGCGGTCACCGGATCGGCTGCGCTGCTGCTCCTGCTGGACTCGCTCTGCTGATCGGCCGATCAGCCGTGGGCCGAGGGAGGTTGAGGAATCGTGGACAACGAGGTCGCGACCCGGTTGCCCTCAGGCATCGCTGCGCAGGTCGCCCGGTGAGCGCCGTCCCGGTACTTGCGGTGCTGAGTGAGGAGCCGGTCGAGTTCGCCAGCGCTGGGGAATTGGCCGCGGTCGGAGAGATTCTCGCCGACGTCGAGTGGTTTGATCTCGACGGTACGATCATGGTCTCACCCGCCGGTACGCTCATGGTCGCCGAGGCCGCGTGCCGAGCTAACCCGACGCCAATTCTGGATTTGATCATCGAGCAGGAAACCGAGTCTCGCCACAAATGCAAACACGGCTCCGAGCGCGTCAGCGGATTGACTCGCGAGACCTGCGTTCCGCAGCTTCGCGTCGATATAGTCGGCGCGCGGACCTGAAGCTGCAGCTCAAGGCGTCGCGGCCTGACGGAAACGGCGAAAACGCCTAGTGACACGCCTACCTGTGGATAACTTCTACTAGCTGCTGATCTATTGCGGTGGTCATAGTCGGTGTACGGTCTGGGCCGTGTACGTGAAGGCGTCGACGCGCAAGACCCGCGACGGGCAGACGATCCGCTACCTGCAGCTGGCCCACAACGAGTGGGACCCGATCGCGAAGGCGTCCAAGACGCGGGTGCTGTACTCCTTCGGCCGAGAGGACCAGCTGGACGTCGCCGGGGTGCGTCGCCTGGTCGACGCGCTGTCACGCCTGCTGGACCCGGCCGACGCCCTCGCCGCAGCCGCGCCGACGGGGCTGTCGTTTCTGGAGTCGCGGCCGTTGGGCGGGGCGTGGCTGCTCGACGGCCTGTGGCGGCAGCTGGGTATCGACAAGATCGCGCGAGGCATGGTCAATACCGCCCGTCGTGAGGTCGACGTCGAACGGGTGCTGTTCGCGCTGGTCGCCAACCGGGCGCTCAAGCCGTCGAGCAAGCTGGCGGCATCGGAGTGGGTCTGCCACGACGTGCACCTGCCCGGCCTGCCGAACGTCACCGACGACGCCTGCTACCGGGCGATGGACGACCTGATCGGCGTTGAGCCCGCGCTGACCCGGGCGATCTACGACAGCATCGCCGACCTGCTCAACCTCGAAGTCGACCTGCTGTTCTTCGACACGACCAGCACGTACTTCGAACTGGACGAGGCCGACGACCTGGCATGGCGCGACGACAAGGGCCGCGTGGTCGACGAAGGCGACCCGGCCGCGGTCAAGCAGGCCGGGTTCCGGACCCACGGCAAGAGCAAGGACCACCGCGACGACCTGCCCCAGGTCGTGGTCGGCATGGCCGTGACCCGCACCGGCATCCCGGTGCGGGTGTGGTGCTGGCCGGGCAACACGGGCGACTCGGCGCTGATCCGCCAGGTCAAGACCGAGATGCGTGAGTGGAGTCTCGCCCGGATCGTGTGGGTCGCCGACCGCGGCTTCGCCTCCGCCGAGAACAGAAGGTTCCTGCAGCAGGGCGCAGGCGGCTACATCCTCGGCGAGAAGCTGCGCGCCGGCACCGCCGAAGCCGACGCCGCCCTGGCCCGGCAGGGCCGCTACGCCACCGTCGCCGACAACCTGCAGGTCAAAGAGGTCAACATCGGTGCCGACGACCGGTTCGTGATCTGCTTCAACCCCGAAGCCGCCGAGCGCGACGCCGCCGTGCGTGAACGGCTGATCGCCCAGCTCACCGACAAGATCGACGGCTCGGACAAGCTCAACGCCACAAAACGCGCCGAGCTACGCGGGGTGATCTCCACCAAGCCTGGCCTCAACCGCTACCTGCGCGTCACACCCAAGGGCCTGCTACGAGTCGACGCCGCCGCCATCAAGGCCGAGCAGCGCCTGGACGGCAAGTACCTGCTGCGCTGCTCCGACCCGAAGCTGTCGGCCGAGGACATCGCGCTGGGCTACAAGCAGCTCCTCGAGATCGAACGCGGCTGGCGCGACATGAAGACCACCCTGGACCTGCGGCCCGTCTACCACCGCCGCGAAGACCGCATCCGCGCCCACATCCTGCTCTGCTGGCTGGCGCTGCTGCTCATCCGCGTCGCCGAGACCACCACCGGCCACACCTGGGCCAAGATCCGCACCGACGTCGAGCGGCTGCACATCGGCGTGTTCACCGGCCCCGCCGGCACGTTCTGCCAGCGCACCGAGCTGTCCCAGCCCCAGAAGGCCCTGTTCGCCAAGCTGAAGGTCGCCGAACCGCCCCGCGTCATCGAGGCGATACCCGCAACCGCCTGACCAGCCTGAATGCCGCGGCCTAGTGACACGCCTCGCCACCGGGCCTACCCGTGTTTGCCCAGCTCAAGCCGCAGATTCGCGGACTATATCGAAGCGAAGCTGCGGAACGCAGGCGAGAAGGAGCGGACCAGGGCCCCGGCAAAGTCGTGATGGTGTCCAGGTTGGGTGGCTTGGAGTAGAAGCGCCGCTGTTGGTGGCAGCAAGACGGGCATGACCCGAAGCCGCCGGTGGGCTGCCCGCAGCGCTCGCCGATCTGCCTGATCCGCGGGCCCGGCGAGGTGTCCGACACCGGTTGCCGGTCGTGGTGACCGCAGCGGTGTGCGCCGTGGTGGCCGGCTACCGTTCCTACACGGCCATCGCCGAGTGGGTCGCCGACGTTCCGGCCTCGACGGCTCTCGCCCTGGGCATCACCCCCGATCGACGGCCATCCGAGGCGACGATCCGCCGGCTACTGCAGGCCCTCGATCCGCAACGACTGACCGCGACCATCGGCGTCTGGCTCTCCGGTCGCAGCACCGCCGACACATCGACTGGCAGGCGGGCGATCGCCATCGACAGCAAGACCCTGCGCGGATCCCGCACCACCGACACCGCCGCCCGCCACGTGATGGCCGCCTGCGACCGGGCCACCGGCGTGGTCCTGGCCAGCACCGACGTCGACGGCAAGACCAACGAGACCACCCGATTCCAGCCGCTACTCGATCAGATCGGCGACCTGCGCGACACCGTCATCACCGCCGACGCCCCCGCACTGCCAACGCGACCACGTCACCTACGCGGCAACCGCCGAGGATCGCCGCAAAGCGACGCGCAGTAGATAGGATCCCGGCAGTACGTGGAACTGCGGGTCAGATCAAGCCGCCGGGCGTCATCTTGATGGCGTCCACCAGCGCCGGCCGCCAACATGCCGGCGGACCTGGACGGCTGCGTCCGCTCCGGTTACGGACCCCACCGTCACAGCGGTCGCCAGTCCTGGAAGCACGGTCAGGGGCCATCCCAGATGGTGATGCTGGCCTGGCTTGCCATCCTCTTTGGGTGATGATCGATGTGGACGACATGGTGCAGACCCGGGGTCCGGACGACTTCTGGCAGGCGGCCCAACCGTTGATCCCGCCCCTGCGCTCCGGCCGCAGGGCGCGTCGCCGGTCACACCGGCCACAGTGGCACGGCCTGCTCGGCTACGGCGGTGATTCGTGCGGCGTCGACCTGGACGGAGAACAGGGCCTTGACCTGTTCCGCTTCCTGCTCCAGGCCTACGAACTCGGACTCGACGGCCCGCCCGCAAGGCAGGTCGCCGTGGCGTTCACCGAACTCGCCGAAGCGATCTGACCGCAGACCCTACACGGGGACAAAAACCCCATCGATCCGATAACGCAACGGTGCCAATCAACCAGCTTGTCGCAACGTGACTGGCAGCGCCACGTAGGTGGTCTCGAGGTACTCCTCGATTCCTTCGAAGCCGCCCTCTCGGCCGAATCCCGAGGCCTTCATGCCACCGAACGGTGCGGCCGGGTTCGAAATCAGTCCGGTGTTGACGCCGACCATGCCGTACTCGAGCGATTCCGCGAGCCGCACAGTGCGGGCGAGGTCGCGGGTGAAGACATATGCGGCGAGGCCGTACTCGGTTGTGTTGGCGCGGCGTACCGCCTCTTCCTCTGTGGTGAAGATGCTGATGGGTGCGACGGGCCCGAAGATCTCTTGGCCGTTGATCTCCGAGTCGTGGTGAACGTCGAGCAGCACGGTGGGGTGGTAGAAGTAGCCCGGCCGGTCAGGAGCGGTACCACCGACCACGAGTTGGGCCCCGTCGCGGACGGCGTCGGTTACGAGCCGGTGGACGGCGTCGACGGCGCGCTCGTCGATCAGCGGACCGACATCGACACCGGGGTCTTGGCCGCGACCGACGACCAGCCGGCCCATCCGATTGGCCAGTTTCTCGGCGAACTCCTGAGCTACGTCCGAGTGGACCAGAAAGCGGTTCGCTGCCGTGCATGCCTCGCCCATGTTGCGCATTTTGGCGAGCATCGCGCCGTCCACGGCGGCATCGACGTCGGCGTCCTCAAAGACGAGGAATGGAGCGTTGCCGCCGAGTTCCATGCTCAAGCGCTGCAACTGGTCGGCCGACTGGCGTACGAGTTGCCGTCCGACCGCAGTGGATCCGGTGAAGGACACCTTGCGCAGTCGTGGGTCCGGCATCAGCGCCTCGCTCATCGCTGCGGCACGAGCGGTCGGCACCACGTTCAGGACACCTGGTGGCAGCCCGGCCTCGTTGAGGATGTCCGCCAACGCCAGCATCGTGAGGGGCGTGAGCTCGGACGGCTTGACCACCATCGCGCAGCCGGCGGCGATCGCCGGAGCGATCTTGCGCGTTCCCATCGCCAGTGGGAAGTTCCACGGCGTGATCAAGAGGCAGGGGCCGATCGGTTTGCGGATGGTGAGCAGGCGACTGGCTCCATCGGGAGCGTGCATCCACCGGCCGTGGATGCGGACCGCCTCTTCGGAGAACCACCGGAGGAACTCGTTGCCGTAGGCGATCTCGCCTCTGGCCTCGGTGATGGTCTTGCCCATCTCCAGGCTCATCAGCTCGGCCAGCTCGTCCGTCCTGCCCCGGATGAGGTCGAACGCCTTGCGCAGGATCTCCCCGCGGTCACGTGGCGCACTCGCCCCCCAGTCTTTCTGGGCAGCGGCGGCGGCATCGAGTGCCTCGATTGCATCCTTGACCGAGCCGTCCGCCACCGAGGCGAGGACGGACCCGTCGGCCGGGTCGAGCACCGTGAAGGTGGCTCCCTGCTCCGCCGCACGCCAACCACCGCCGATGAAGAGGCCGCGCCGATCGGGTCCAGGCAGAGTGCGTCCGGGCATGAGTGACCGAGCTCCTCGGTGTTGTCGGGCGGAAACGGTTGCACCGGATCTGGTGGCTCGATCCGTGCGGCGGTCAGCGGCTGGCGGCCGCCGCGGCTTGCCGCAGAGCCGCCTGGACCTTGGCGATGTACAGCTCGTCCGACCGGGTCATCGGGACGACCACGGCTAGGACGCCGAGAAGGAGGTCGCCCCGCGAGACAGGCGCTGCGACCGCCCACGATTCCTCGGTCGACTCGCGACCGCTGTAGGCCATGCCACGCTCTCGGATGACGGCGCATTCGGCCCGCAGATCGGCCAAGGTGCGCACGGCCCCGGACTCTGTCTTGAACTCGTCGGTGCCCGGCGGCAAACCGAGGTAGCCATGCTCGGCGTTGCTGAAGGCGATAAGGGCTTTGCCTGCGGCGCCCAGGTACACCGGCCCGCGCTCACCGGGGTGGCAGACCCTCCGCACGAGCCTGCCGGACTCCGCGGACTCGATGCAGACACGGTCATGCCCGGAGCGGACGAAGAATGCCACGGTCTCGTCGAGTTCGTCTCGAAGGTTGGAGACGGCTTCTCCTGCGAGCTTGCGGATGCCCGACCACTGGTCGCTGGCGTATAGGAGCGCGGTCAGCTCGGGGCCGGGGACGAACTGACCGTCCTTGTCCTGTTCCAGGAAGTCAGCCATCCTCAGGGTTGCCAATAGCCGCGACGCGGTGCTCAGGCTGACACCGGCCGCGCCGGCGAGCTCGGTGAGTGTCCGGCTCCCGCGAGCGGCTGCGGAGAGTAGGTTGAGCGCACGGATCACCGACCTGACGCCGCGTTGTTCGGTGGGCTCGTCGTCCAGTTCGGTCACCTGGTCCTCCTTCATCGTTCGGCCGTCGGGCCGAAGAGGTTCACATCGCGTGTCCGCCAGATCATGCCTACCGTCTCGCCGGTGCGGTAGGGGTGCTCGCCGTCATCGTGCTGCAGCTGCACCCGCACCGGGCCGAGTGTCTCGGAGTGGACGGTGTACATCGTGTGCGAGCCGAGGTACAGACGGTGCGTAACCTTCCCGGTGCAGTGGCTGAACCCAGGGGGTGGGGTAGCCGCGATGTCCGTCAGCGCGATCCGCTCCGGACGCACCGCGACCACAGACGCGTCGGCGGGCACGTCCCTGCCGTCGTCGATCGACAGCAACCCGCCGTTCTCGACGCTCAGCCGTCCCGGCGCCTCGGGACGGACCGTGAGCATGTTGTTGGTGCCGAGGAAGTCCGCGACGAAGGCGGACCGGGGGTGCTCGTAAAGCTCCCGGGGCGTCCCCATCTGCTCGATCCGGCCGTGGTTCATCAGGGCGACGCGGTCAGACATCGACATCGCCTCCTCCTGGTCGTGGGTGACGTAGACCATCGTCACCTTCAACTCCTGCTGGAGTTGTCGGAGCTCGATCTGGAGACGCTGTCGCAGCTTGCGGTCGAGGGCGCCCAGCGGCTCGTCCATGAGCAGGAATGCCGGGTCGAACACGACTGCCCGGGCCACCGCGATCCGCTGTTTCTGGCCCCCGGAGAGCTGGTCGGGCAGCCGGTCGGCCGCAGCGGCCAGGTCGACGAGTTCGAGCGCCCGTTGCACCCGCTCGGCGATGACGTCGCGCGGCTCCTTGCGCATCTCCAGTGGGAACGCGAGGTTGTCGCGGACCGACATGTGCGGGAAGAGCGCGTAGTCCTGGAAGACGACACCGATGTTGCGCTTGTCGCTCGGCACGCGCGAGATGTCGGTGCCGTCGACGCTGATGGTCCCTGAGGTCGGATCGGTGAAACCGGCGAGCATCATCAGGGTGGTGGTCTTGCCCGAACCCGACGGACCGAGCACGGTGAAGAACTCGCCCGGCTCGATCGTGAGGGTGAGGTCGTCGACGGCGACGTGGTCCCCGTACTCCTTACGGACGTTGTCGAAGTGGATCGCGCCATGGCTGACGGTCATGACTTGCTCCTCGATGTCTTGGTGAGGCGACGGAACAGCACATAGCCGAGCCAGATGACAGCGGCGCAGGCCATGACGAAGACGGAGATCACCGCCACGGTCGGGTTGGTCTCGAGTGAGAGCGCTTCGAAGATCCGCTTGGGTAGCGTCTTGACGTGCACGCCGGAGAGGAAGATCGCGACCGTCGACTCGTCGAACGAGGTCAGGAACGCGAAGAGGCCGGCGATCGCGATGGACGGGGCGATCAGCGGTAGCACGATCCGGCGAAGCTGGACCGTCCGGCTCGCACCCAGGCTGGAGGCGGCTCGCTCGTAGATCGGATCGAGCGAACGGAGCCCCGCGCTGACCACGCTGAACACGAACGGCAGAGCCAGCGTCACGTGCGCCAGGACGATCCCCAGTTCGGTGTCGACGAGTCCGATCCGCTCGAATTCCACGTAGAAGCCGGCAGCGGCGACCACCGTCGGGAACAGCAGCGGCAGCATCATCAGGGTCGAGGTCAGCGTTCCCCAGCCACGGACCGTTCCCCGTACGACGCCCATCGCGGCAAGTGTCCCCAGCACGCCAGCGATGACAGTCACGAAGAGCGCGATCCGGACGCTGACCGCGAGCGGATCGAGCCAGCTTGCGGTGAAGAATTCCGAGTACCACTGGGTCGAGTAGCCGACCGGCGGGAAGACCAGCGCCTTGGTGGCGGCGAACGAGATCGGAATGACGATGAACTGCGGCGCCAGCACGAGGACGCCGAGAACGGTGGCCAGGACCTTCGGGAGTCGTCGGCTGCGGGTGACGCCGAGGCGGTCGAGCCCGCCGGCCGCGCGCCCCGCGAGCTTGAGGACGCGTCCGCCGCGCTTGACGGGGGCGGTGCGGGTGGCCGCAGCGCCGGAACGCCCGGCGAGTTCGGTCGTCGACATGCCGGTCAGCCGTTGGAAGACGACGACGATGACCAGGACCAGGGCGCCGAGCACGAGCGCAGCGGCCGAGGCAAGGCCGTAATCGCCGCTCTGCTTGATCGCGCTGTGGATCAGCGAGCCGAGCATGCTGCCCTCGGAACCGCCGAGGAGCGCGGGGATCACGAACGCGCCGATGCCGTACACGAAGCACAGTACCGACCCCGCCTGGATGCCGGGCTTGGTCAACGGCAGGTAGATCCGGACGAAGGCCTGGGCCGGCCCGGCGCCCAGGCTGGTCGCGGCGCGCATCCGCGAGTCCCGGAGCGAGCGCATCGTGGCGGCCAGCGGCAGGATCATCAGCGGCAGCAGGTAGTGGGAGAGGCTGACGACGACCGCGATCGGCGTGAACACCATCGCGACGGGCTCCAGCCCCAACTGCCCGAGCAGCTTGTTGACCGGGCCCTGGCGCCCGAGGATCACCAGCCAGGAGAACGACCGCAGCAGGATCGAGGTCAGGTACGGCGCCATGATCGCCACCGTCAGGAAGGTGCGCAGCCACTTACCGCCGTGCACCATCTGATAGGCGATCGGATAGCCGAGGACCAGCGCCAGGAACGTCGAGGTCGCGGAGATCAGGATCGTCCGGAAGATGTTGTCGACGTAACCGGAGTGCCCGAGCAGCCGGGTGAAGTTTTCCAGGCCAAGCGTAGGTTCCGTCACGCTACGCAGGGAGAGGATCGCAACGGGGAGCACGAAGACCAGGGTCACGACCAGGGCCGCCGGAACCCCGCTCAGGTCCCAGCCCCGCCGGCGGCGCCGGCCTACCGTTCTACGGGAGGCCGGCGTCGCAAGGTCCGCGTCTGTCGGCGTGGTGGTCACGCGTTGAGCCAGTCCTGCCAGCGCTTGAGCACGTCCGCGCCGTTGGCGGACCACCACTCCACGTCGATGCGGAAGGTCTCGCCGCTGGCGGTCTCCGGGGTGCCGGGAAGGTCGGCGCGGGTGTCGGCGTCGAGGCCGTCGAGCACCGACTGCTGCGACGGCGTGTAGCCCAGCTCGTCCATGATCGCCTTTTGGGCCTCGGGGCGCAGCGAGTACTTGATCGCGTCGAAGGCGGCCGACTCGTTCGGTGCTCCCTTGGGGATGACGAGCTGCTGGACGGAGAGGACGGCCCCCTCCCAGGTGTATTCCAGCGGCACCGCACCGCTCTGGGCGATGCTCTTGATCCGCGCGAGGTTCCCGTAGCCCAGCGCGATCTCGCCCTGGGAGATGGCGTTCTGCAGGTCACCGTTGGACGGGAAGAAGATGGTGTCGTTGCGGATGGTGTCGAGTTTGGCGAAGGCGCGGTTCAGGTCGAGCGGGTAGAGGCGGTCGACCGGGACGCCGTCGGCGATCAGGGCGCCTTCGAGGATCCCCCAGGGCAGCCCCACCATGCCGCGCTTGCCCGGGACGCGCTGGGTGTCGAACAGGTCGGCCCAGGACTTGACGCCGCCGGGTACGTCGTCCTTGTTCCAGTACAGGTTGCGCGAGAACGTGTACCACGGCACCGAGTGTTCGGTGACCGCGCTCGGGTCGGCGAAGCCGTCGAGGCTCTTGGAGTCGATCGGCTGCAGTATGTCGGCGGCCATGAACTGGGCGAGCGAGGAGTCCTCGGCGTCGATCAAATCCAGGGTCATGGAGCCGGACTTGGACATCTGGACCAGCTTGGCAACGTCGGAGCCGCTGCTGTCGAAGAGGACCTTGATGTCAGCGTCCTTTGAGTACGGGTCGAAGAGTGCCGCTTTGACGGCCTCCTCGTAGGTGCCGCCGAAGCCGGCGTACGTGATCGATCCCTTCTCGTCGCCGCCTCCCGAGCAGGCCGTGAGGCCACCCAGGGCGACGACGACTGCGGCCAGCACGGCACCGGCGCGACGCCAGCCCCTGGTCACACCGAGATATGTTCGCATGACGGTTTCCTTCTTAGTCTGGGCGGCCGGTGGGTGAACGGACCAGGTTGAAGGTGAACTTCCGCAGAATGGAAGTATGACTTCCATTGCAGGAATGCTGGTGGCCTGGGTGTGGGCTGTCAAGAGCTGTGGCCGAGCTTTCTGGGATCACGCCGGCAGCGACCCCGAGCGCTCGTACTCGTCCAGTACGGCGACGTACGGCGTCACGTCGATGCCCTGGTCGATGCGCCAGGACGCGTCGTAGTACGTCGAGGCGTACCGTTCGCCACCGTCGCAGATCAGGCTCACCACGCTGCCTCGCTCGCCGTTGCGCTCCAGTCTGGCGATGAGGTGGAGGGTCGCCCACATGCTCGTCCCGGTCGAGGGTCCGACCCGACGACCCAGGCGGCGCGAGGTCCACAGCATCGTCGCGACCGAAGCCGCGTCCGGCACGCGGACCATCTCGTCGATCACCTCGGGCACGAAGGACGGCTCGACCTGCGGGCGGCCGATCCCTTCGATCCGGGAGCCCTTGGCCGACTGCAATCCGCGATCGCCGAGGCGCCATGCGTCGAGGAAGACCGAGTTCTCGGGATCCGAGACCAGCAGCCGGGTGATGTGCCGCCGGTAGCGCAGGTAGCGCCCGATGGTCGCCGCCGTTCCGCCGGTCCCGGCGCTGGCGACGATCCAGGCCGGCACCGGTTGCGCCTCGCCGGACATCTGTTCGAAGATCGACTCGGCGATGTTGTTGTTGCCGCGCCAGTCGGTGGCCCGCTCGGCGTAGGTGAACTGGTCGAGGTAGTGGCCGTCGAGTTCGGCAGCGAGACGCCGCGCCTCGTCGTACACCTGCCCCGGATGATCCACCATCTGGCAGCGCCCGCCGTACCACTCGATGAGCTCGATCTTGACCGGGCTGGTCGAGGCCGGGACGACCGCGATGAACGGCAGGTTCAGCAGGCGGGCGAAGTAGGCTTCGGAGACCGCGGTCGAGCCGCTGGATGCCTCGACCACCGTCGTGGTCGGGCCGATCCAGCCGTTGCAGAGCGCGTAGAGGAAAAGCGAGCGGGCGAGCCGGTGCTTGAGGCTCCCGGTGGGATGCGAGGACTCGTCCTTCAGGTAGAGGTCGATGCCGTGCCGACCGGGCAGGTCGAAGGTCAGCAGGTGGGTGTCGGAACTGCGGGTGGCATCGGCCTCGACGCGGCGGATCGCCTCATCGACCCAGGTCCGGTCGACACAGGTCTGCTGGCGCATCGTCATTCGAGGTCTCCTTCGGGGTCTGCTTCCGACCGCTGTCGCGGATGCCGGGGGGCGCTTGACCGGCTTCGAATTCAGGGGCATCCTATGCTGCGGAAGTCAGACTTCCACTGTGCGGAACTTCGAAGGAGTCCAGTGACCAACCAACCCGTGCCCCCGGCCGATGCCCGAGCGATCGAAGAAGTCCTCAACCGGGTCGCCTACCTCCTCGACGCCCGCGAGTACGACCGGCTCGGCGAGGTGTTCGCGCCCGAGGTCTTCTTCGACAACCCGGGTCGTCTCACGGCCCGCGGGCTCGATGATGTGATCGCCGCCTTCAGAGCGATCGCGACGCCCGCGGTCAGTCACCACATCACCAACGTGGTGGTGGGTGGCGTCGACGACGACACCGCAGAGTGCAACAGCAAGGCGCTCGCCCTGCGGGCGGGAGGGGAAGTCACCGCCGCGATCTATCGCGACACCGTGACCCGTACCGACGCGGGATGGCGCATCTCGGCTCGACGTATCAGTCCACTGGGCTGACCTGGCAACGCGACGGAACGAGAGGAAGCGGATGGAGCACTCGTACGACGTGATTGTCGTCGGGACCGGGCACAGCGGCCTGGTGGCCACCGGATACCTGGCTCGTGCGGGGCTGAGGGTGCTTGCCCTGGAACGCCGCGACATCGTGGGTGGCACCTGCGTCACCGAAGAGATCTTCCCGGGATACCGCGGGAGCAGTGTGGCCAACGCCAGCCACAGCCTCGATCCGCGCATCACCCAGGAACTCGAGCTGAGCAAGCACGGACTCCGCTTCGCCCACCCGCCGCTCGGATCCCTGACCCTCTTCGAGGACGGCAGGGCCCTGCCGGCATGGCCGGACCGGGCCAAGCGCCGGGCCGTCATGGAGCAGTTCGCGCACGGGGACGCCGACCTCGAAGGCTACGCCTCGGTCATCGAGCTGTACGCCTCGGTGGCCCGGCAGATGAAGGTCTCCTTCTACGACCCGCCGCCGTCGTTCGCCGAGGTGGCCGCGCGGTTCACCACCCCGCGCCAGCGTCATGACTTCGATTCGATCATGTTCGGTCCGGTCGCGGACATCCTCGAGGAGCGGCTCTCGTCGCCGCAACTGCAGGCGTTCTTCGCCGGCACCGCGGTCGCCACCAACTTCGTCGGCCCGCGTACGCCGGGCAGCGGCTACCTGCTGCTTCAGCGGCCGCTATGGGAGGAGTCGCTGCGCAGCGTCGGCAGCAACGACGACAACGAACTGATGATGCGAAACGCCGCGCCGCTAAGCGCCTGGCCAGAAGTCCTGTCCGTAACCCTGGGGTAGCCAGGGTGAGGTCCAGGGCGCGGTGGTGGTGAGGTTCTGGTCGGGTGTTCGGTGGCGGAAGAAGGTGTGGGCCTGCCGGATCCGGTCGGCCATGGTGGCGGGGGCGGTGTTGGCGATGTGCTGCTTCAGCGCGGCCCAGATCCGTTCGACGGGGTTGTCCTGTGGGCTGTATCTGGCGCCTTCGATCAGCAGTAGGCGGGGGTGTTCGGCCAGCCACCGTCGGGTGATGCCGCTGTGGTGGGTGGTGCCGTTGTCGCAGATCACGGCGACGACGGGGGCGTCGGGGTAGGCGGTCAGGAGCATGTCGAGGAAGTAGCAGAACACCACGGACACGTTGCGGACCGAGACGTGGTGGTGGAAGGCGCCGGTGGCCAGGTTGACCGCGCCGTGGATGGTGCGGCGCAGGTTGGTGCCCGGGGTCGGGACACGGTGACGCACGCCGACCGGCGTCCAGCAGGCGCGGACCCGGGCGAGCAGGTCGAGGTGGGTTTCGTCCTCGGCGAGGACGACTGATCCTTCGGGCAGGGCGGCGATCTGGTCGCGGATGCCGGCGCAGACGGTGTCGTGGTCGGGGGCGCTCTTGGCGGTCAGGCGGGGCCTGCACCATCGGGCCTGTTCCCGGATGCGTCGGTAGACGGTGCGCAGGCTCAGTGGTGGGCGGCCCAACGCCCGCCAGACCCGGCCGGTGGTCCAAGCCTTCGGGGTGGTGAGCAGGGTACGGATGCGGTCGCCCAGGCGTGGGCTGCCCAGGCGGGGGCGTCCGGGACGGGGCCGGTCGGGTAGTCCGGCGAGGCCTTCGAGGTTGTGGCGGGTGATCCACCGGCGGACGGTGGCCGGGTCGTAGTGCAGCAGGGCGCCGATCTCGGCGGCGGACATTCCGCTGGCGGACAGCAGGACCATCATCGCGCGGGTGGCGACCCGCCACTGCCGGTGCAGGGCGTCCAGGATCTGGTGGTACTGCTCGTCGGTCGGGTTGGCGTACACGTGCGCGGGGCGCATACTGGCGGGGACCTCGTCGGGGCTGATCTTGTGTGGTAACTCGATCAAACCCCCGACGGGGTCTTCCTATGTGGAGCTGCGTCGACTCGGGCGAGTTACGGACATAACTTCCGGCAACCTGCTTAGGAGGTATCGGTGCCGTGACCGGCGCGATGGCGGAGTCCGCCCGCGCCCACGGAGCCACGATCCTCACCGGCGCGCAGGTCGAGCGCATCCTCTGCAAGGATCAGCGTGTCGTCGGTGTCGTCCTCACCGACGGACGTGAGTTCCGCGCCCCCCGGGTCGTCTCCAACGCGAACCCGAAGCTGACCCTGACCAAACTGGTCGGCCCCGAGGACATCGGGCAGGACCTGTACGACGTCGCCAAGGCCGTCAGCATGAAAGGCACCTCCGCCAAGGTTCACCTCGCGCTCGACGGCACCCCACGGTTCGCCGCCGCTCGGAACGAGGAGGAGAACCGTCTCTTCCTCGGCACCAACTTCCGGATCGCGGCCAGCATCGACGTGCTGCAGAACGCCTACAACGAGGCGGTACTCGGGCGCTGGAGCAAGCGACCCACCGTCACCGCGATGATCGACTCGGCGCACGACCCCTCACTGACCCCACCGGGATGCCACTTCGTGAGCATCAGCGTCCGAGGAGTTCCGTACCACCTGGCCGAGGGCACCTGGGACGAGCAGCGCGACGACCTGGGCAAGGCCGTCGTCAGCACGTTGGAGCAGCACATCCCGAACCTGTCCGAGATCCTGGCCGGCGTACACGTCTACTCGCCGCTGGACCTCGAGCGGGAATTCGCCCTCGTCGAAGGCAACGGTGCCCACGGCGACATCGTCCCCGGACACATTTTCGACTCGCGCCCGATCCCGGGCTGCGCCGACTACCGGACCCCGGTCGAAGGGCTCTACCTGACCGGCGTCGGCAACTGGCCGGGCAACTTCATGAGCGGCGTCACCGGCTACAACGCGAGCAACCGCGTACTCGCCGACCTCCGCCGTACCACCGACTGACCTGACCCCACTAACCAGAGGACCACGATGATCATCGGACGAGGTATCCCTGCGGACCGGGTGTCGGCCATGCGGTCGGCGACCACGACCGGACAGGTCTGGTCGGACATCGTCCTGGCCGACGGCGGAACCCGCGCCCTCAACATGTTCTTCGCACCCGGATCGCGCACGCACTGGCACCGGCACCCGGGCGGCCAGATGCTCTACACCGTCTCCGGCGAGGGCTGGATCCAGGAGCGCGGCGGCGAGGTGGTGGTGATGCGTCCGGGCGACGTCGTCTGGACCGAGCCCGGCGTCGAGCACTGGCACGGCGCCACCGCGTCCGCCCAACTGATCCAGTTGGTGCTCCACTTCGGCGAAGTCGAGTGGACCGGAGAGGTCGGCGAGGCCGAGTACACCGCCCGCACCGCCGAGGACGCGCAATGAGCAGCCGGCCGGCCGACCTGGTCGCACGGCTCGTGGGCGACAGCCCGGGGTCGTGGATCGACGGCACCTGGGTGACCTCCCCGGACACGTTCGAGGTCCACGACCCGGCCACCGGGGCCACGATCTGCGCGGTCGGCGACGCCGACGCCGACCAGGCCGCCGCAGCGGTCGCTTCGGCGGCGGCCGCCCTCGACGGGTGGTCGTCGGCGACCGGCTGGCAGCGTTTCGAGGTCCTGCGCCGAGCGACCGACCTGCTCGGGCAGCGGGTCGAGGCGGTCGGCGAACTCATCAGCGCGGAAACCGGCAAGCCGCTGGCGGAGGCGATCGGCGAGGCCCGCAACACGGTCCGCTTCTTCGAATGGTTCAGTCACGAGACGCTTCGTCTCCCCGGCGAGGCCTGGACCGACGTGGCGCCCGGACGCGACGCCCTCGTGCTGCACGAACCGATCGGGGTGGTCCTGGCGATCACGCCGTGGAACTTCCCGGCATTCATGGTGGCCTGCAAGGTCGGCGCCGCGCTCGCGGCCGGCTGCACGGTCGTGCTGAAACCGGCCCCGCAGACGCCGCTCACCGCGCTGGCCATCGCACGCTGCTTCGAGGAGGCGGGTCTGCCCGCCGGTGTCCTGAACGTCGTCGTGGCCGGCGATCCGCAGCGGGTCAGTGACTCCTTGCTGGACGCTCCCGAGGTCGCGTGCATCAGCCTCACCGGGTCGCGGAAGGTGGGCGAACTCGTCATGCGTAAGGCCGCATCCTCGATCAAGCGGGTCCTCCTCGAGCTCGGTGGCAACGCGGCTGCGGTGGTGCTACCCGACGCCGACGTCGTCCAGACCGCGCGGGACCTGGTCCGGGCGCGGTTCCTCAACTCCGGGCAGGCGTGCATGGCCGCCAACCGGGTGTACGTCGTCGAGTCGAAGGCCGGCGACCTGGTCGTCGAACTCACCGCGGCGGTCGACCAGATCGTCGTCGGCGACCCGCGCGACCCGGCGACCACGATGGGCCCGCTCATCGACCACGCGGCCGTGGGACGGATCGAGGCGCAGTTGGCCGAGGCCGTGGCGGGCGGCGCGACCGTCGTCGCGGGCGCCGTCAGGACTGCCGAGAACGAGGCGAGCGCGTTCCTGGCACCGACACTGCTCACCGCCGAGGGACAGAGCCAGCCCGCCGTACTCGACGAGGAGTTCTTCGGCCCGGTGCTCAGCGTCGTCCGCTGCGCCGACATCGACGAAGCCGTCCGGTTGGCCAATGCGACCGAGTACGGCCTCGCCGCGTACGTGTTCGGCGGTGACCAAGCCGCCGCGACCGCGGTTGCCCGCAAGCTCAAAGCGGGCTCGGTCGGCGTCAACACTCCGCTGGTCAGCGAGCCGGCCCTGCCCTTTGGTGGCATGCGCAGCAGTGGCATCGGACGGGAGCGGGGACGGCTCGGCGTCGAGGAGTACCTGGAGACCAAGACCGTACAGATGCCTGCCGTCCGCTGAAGCACTCCCTGACCCGCCACCGTCGGCCCCACCCGCGACGGCGGCTTCACAAACATGCCCAGAAAGAGGTAGAGCAGTGCCAACACAGACCGTGTGCTTCGTCGGTGGCCAAGTCCGCACGATGGACCGGGCCGGAACCGTCGCCGAGGCGTTTCGCACCGAGGACGGCCGGATCACGGCGACCGGGACGACAGAGGAGATTCTCGCGGGGGCCGGGGAAGCGCGGGTCGTCGACCTGGCCGGTGCGGTGGTGATCCCCGGGCTGATCGACTGCCACTCCCACCTGGAGCTGCTCGCCTACTCCTGGGAGCTCGCCATCGACTGCCGCTCGTCGCGGGTATCGAGCATCGAAGAGATCGTCTCGGTGCTCGCCGAGTGCGCTGACTCCACGACCGCCGGCGAGTGGATCCTCGGTCAGGGGGAGCACTACCAGGATCTCAAGCTCGCCGAGGGGCGCTATCCCGATCGGCACGACCTGGACCGGGTCAGCACGACCCACCCGGTGATGTACAGGTCGAGCTACCACCTCAACGTCTTCAACTCGCTGGGCCTGCGGCTGCTGGGTGTCGACGACGACACCCCGAACGCGCCCGGCGGCCGGATCGAGCGCGACCCGACCACCGGCGTCGCCACCGGCCGCACCTACGACATGTTCGAGCCTCTCGGCGGCCCGCAGCCGCCGGTCCAGGATCTCGCGGCGGCGATCAAACGAGTGCAGGACCGCTATCTGGCCGTCGGCGTGACCACCGTCGGCGACATTCCCCTGCACCGTGCAGGACTGGAAGCGATCGCCTCGCTCGCTGCCGACGGTGACCTGGTCCTGCGCGCCGCGCTGTACCCGAAGCTGGAGGCTGTGGTGTCGGCCGAGGACGTTCGCACCGGCCGTACCAGGGACCGGATCGACGCCCTCGACCCGGACCATCTCGCGATGGCCGGTTTCAAGGTCTTCCTCGACGGCGGGCTCACCGCAGGGGCGGCCGCCCTCCACGGCGACTACCCCGGCCAGCCCGGCTACCGGGGCGAACTCGCGTTCACCGACGAGGAGGTCGCCGCCCTGGTCGCCACCGCCGATGATGCGGGCCTGCAGATCGCCATGCACGCGATCGGCGACCGTGCCCTGGACCAGGCTCTCGACGGCGCGTTGGCACTGCCGGCCGAGCGGCACGGCATCGCCCGGCACCGCATCGAACACGCGGGCAACATGTTCATGACCGACGAACGGATCAAGCGGCTGGTAGCTTCCGGAGTCGTCCCCGTTCCGCAGCCGGCCTTCATCCTGACCACCGCGGCCGGATACGTCGCGCACCTGGGCAGCGACCGGATCGGGGCCGTGATGCCGTTCCGTACGCTGATCGACCACGGCTTGCCGATCCCGGGCAACTCCGACGCGATCGGCATCACCGAGGACCAGCACGACCCATTCCCGGCGATGCAGGCCGCGGTCACCCGCCGTACCAACGACGGCGACGTGCTAGAGGCCCCGGAGGCGGTCACGATCGAGGAGACGCTGCGGATGTACACCGAGTGGTCGGCGTTCTCGATCGGCTGGGAAGACCGGGTCGGCTCGCTCGAGGTCGGCAAGTTCGCCGACTTCGTCATCCTGTCTGCGGACCCGTTGGAGACCGAGCCGACGGATCTGGCCGCCCTGACCGTCATGCAGACCTGGATCGGCGGAACGCTGGTCTTCGAGAAGGGCTGAGCGTGGATACGCAGATCGATCCGGTGTCCCGACTTGCTGCAGCGGGCATCAAACTTCCGGTCTCTCCCGAGCCTCTCGCCAACTACGTGCCCGCCACCCGCAACGGCCGTTTGGTGTACACCTCGGGCCAACTCCCGCTCCGTGCCGGTCAGCTGCTGCACCGGGGCAAGCTCGGCCGGGAAGTTACCCTGAAGCACGGCAGGGAGTGCAGCCGACAGGCCACTGTCAACGCACTCGCCGCGATCGCTGCCGTAGCTGGCGGCCTTGGCCGCGTCGCTTCGGTCGTGAAGGTGACCGTCTACGTCGCGAGCGACCCCTCCTTCACCGCGCAACCGGGAGTTGCCGACGGCGCGAGCGACTTGCTGGACCTAGCATTTGGGCCGCGAGGACAGCGCGCACGCATCGCCGTAGGGGTCGCTGTGCTGCCCCTCGACGCTCCTGTCGAGGTCGAACTGGTCGTCGAACTTAAGTCGGCGGTGCGGCGACCGTCCCACACGGGTGCCGCCTCGCCGCATCTGCGACGGAAGATCGGGCAGTCAAAGACGAAGCCGAAAACAATGGGCGGGTCTCGAAGACGCGCCCAAAGAAATGGGCAGACGGGACCTGGGACCGAAATCCACGCCCAAGCGGGACCATCAGTAACGCTCAGAACGATGCCTCCCGATGTGAAGCGGAAGGTCGCCGAGGTCCTGGCCGAGCGGGCGAAGGGCGGGGAGAATCGGCAGGCGCTGCTGGACGAGATCCTGACCATCGTGCTCGATCCCGGGATCGGTGACGAGCAGATGGGCAGCATGCTGCGCACCAGCATCGGGATGGAGCGGATGCGCGCGGCGTGAGCGGCTGCCCTGCGACCACGGTCAGTTGAGCATGCTGGATGCGTCGATGTCGTGCCTGCGCCCGTTCGCCCCTGCGGTGCTCGCCGCCGTCGGGTTCGTCGGCGGGCCGGGCACCGAGTGGCTGCTGCACGCCGGCGGGAAGGTGAGTCGGCCGGCGGAGCTCGAGCGCAACCTGCTGTATGTGATCATCGCGGAGGCCACGAACATGGGTTTGTCCGCGGTGGCGGAGTTGTGCGGCGTGTCGTATGACGTGCTCGCGTGGACCTGCGAGTGGTACTTCCGGCCGAAGACCTTGGAGGCGGGGGAACGCCGAACGGCGGCCCGCTGAACCAGTCGGGCCGCCGTTCGCGAAGTTGCGGATCAGAGCGAGCGGATGTTCTCCGCCTGCAGGCCCTTCTGGCCCTGGGTGATGTCGAACTCCACCCGCTGGTTCTCATCGAGGCTGCGGAAGCCGCTCGCCGAGATCGCGGAGAAGTGGGCGAAGACGTCGGCGCCGCCGCCGTCCTGGGTGATGAAACCGAAGCCCTTGTCGCCGTTGAACCACTTCACGGTACCTGTAGCCATGTCTGCTCCTTCGCAAGCTGTTAGAGGCCGCACTGCGCGGACCCTTACGCCGCCGCGTTGATCGCCCGCGCCGGAACCGACACGACAAACGAAAAAAGCGCCTGGATGGGTTCAGATAACCCCATCAGGCGCCGAAAACGTCTAAGGAAATCAAAACTGCAACTGGGAGAAGCCTAGCACAGATGCCAGTCCCGCCTGCGCCCCATGTGCGCGGTCCCTGTCACGGCATCAGCCCTGCGCCAGGAATCCCCGCTGCCAGCTCATCGGCCCCGGTGGCGTCCGGCGTGCTGGTCGCAGGGGTGCTGTGTCAGCGCGTTGCGCGCTCGCCTTGCTGGGCTGTCAAGAAGCGCCTTCTTGCTGGCCGCGGGGGATTCGGGTACGACAAACGGTCCCTCTCAAGGGTGGAGAAGGACCGTGCGGCGTGGGTCAGGCGGCGCCGGATTGCTGGCGGCGCTGGAGGTTCCGGTTGTGCTGGAGGGCTTCTTCGAGTTGGTCTTCGAGGATGATGATCCGGCAGGCGGCTTCGAGGGCGGTGCCGTGGTCGACCATCTCCCGGGCTCGTGCGGCCAGGCGCAGTTGGTAGCGGGAGTAGCGGCGGTGTCCGCCGGTGGAGCGGAACGGGATGATCAGTTTCGCCTCGTCGAGGCGGCGCAGGAAGTCCTGCGAGGCGCCCACGATCTCGGCGGCGCGGCCCATGGTGTAGGCGGGGTAGTTGTCGTCGTTGAGCATGTCGTCGGGTTGGGCCATACATACCTCTCCATGACGAGGGCCCCGGCGCACCACGCGCCGGGGCCCAGGGTTACGGGTTGAATACACCATCTACCGACAGGTTCGTCGGGTTCTCGTTTCCGCACCATGCCGCTATCAGCGGCAGGCGGGGTGAGGATCGCATAAGCGTGACCGGAGACCACCACCTCACGTTCGATGGGACTACGGTGTCCACCGCAGAACTGCAACTACGTCCTGACGGCGGGCGATCCAACGGCGTCCAGCCCTCCCTTTCCTCTTCTTCCATTACTGTGGTACTGCCCGCCGATGTCGGAGCCCCACGCAACTTCACGGCTCCGCACACGTACAGCGGATCTTCCCTGCATCAGGTGGAGCCCCGAACCTGCATCGGCCCTGCCTGCGGTTGCCCTGACCTGGAGTTACGTCAAGGTCTTGACCTGCACTTGCCTTACCTTGCTGCGTGCGGTGATGTGCTTCCACCGCAGTTACCGAGCGGGCCACGAAGTGTCCCGGGCCTGCTTGACGCTCGGCCTGTTTCGTCGGCGTCTTTTACCGATCTCCGTCGTCAACGCAAGCAACACTACCCAACCCGACCGCCAATGTCTAGGCGCCGGAGACCAGATTTTCTCGGCGGACCAGCCGAGGCTCCTCAGGAGCGCATCGACGGCCGGACGGACGGGACCCACGCGAGCGCTCCGACGCCTAGCCGAGGTGCTGGCGCTGATGCGGGACTTCCTGGACCGCGTCCACCCGTAGCAGCGCCCAGTCCCGGTCAACGTCATCGATAACTGGATCGACCAGGTCGGCGTGGTCCCCGCCTGGCGGGCCGGCGGGTCGGAGCCCACCGGTGACAAGCGGGCCGACCGACTGGTCGCGTTGCGTAATGTGCCTGAATTGATCGACCAGTTGCGGTTCGGGAGTTCGGATCGGTCACTGTTTCCGGGGTGCCGCACGTCTACCGGACGGGGCGAGGATGGCCTCCGCGACCACTGCGGTCATGTCGGTAGCGGGCGTCCGCGCATTCGGGGGTGGGGGCACCGTCGGCGAGGAGCGCCGTCAAGGCGGGTTCGAGGTGCTGTTCCGATTCGACGTACGTGGTGAGTCCAGTCTTGCGTAGTGCTGCCGCCGTTCGCTCTGCCGTGGCCGGGCAGCGGCCGGTAGGTGACTGTGGGTAGACCGGCGGCGATCGACCCAGGGTGTTGCCCCTGATCTTGGACACTTGAACCTTGGATCGTGATGGTCCGGGGAGATCAGGAGTTCCTGACAGATGGTGATGAAGCACTATCCCGCGCAGTTCAAGGCCGACGCGGTGGCGCTGTACCGGTCTCGACCGGGGACGACGATCGCGCAGGTCGCTGACGATCTCGGGGTCAATCGGGAGACGTTGCGTAGCTGGGTCCGTGCCGATGATCAACGGCGGGACGGCGCGACCGGGCCGGCGGCGGAGTCGCGGGAGGCTGGTTCGGTCGAGGACGAGAACGCCGCGTTGCGTCGGTGGGTCCGGGAGTTGGAGGAGGAACGCGACATTCTGCGGAAGGCGGCCCGGTATTTCGCGGGGGAGACGCGCTGGTGAACCGCTTCCAGTTCGTCGCCGACCACCAGCAGCGCCATGGCGTGAAGCGGTTGTGTCAGATCCTCGGGGTGCCCCGGTCCAGCTACTACCACTGGCGGTCCGCCGCCGCTGGCAGGGCCGCACGGCAGGCCGCGGATGCCGCTCTGGCGGACCGGATCCGGGCGGTGCACGCGGCTCACGACGGCACCTACGGGGCACCACGGATCGCCGCCGAACTCCGCGACGCCGGGATGCGGGTCAACCGTAAGCGGGTCGCCCGGGTGATGCGCCGCTTCGGCGTGCGGGGGCTGCGGCTGCGTCGCCGCCTGCGTACGACGGTGCCGGACCCGGCCGCGGCGAAGGCCCCGGACCTGATCGGCCGGGACTTCACCGCCCCCGCACCGAACCGGCGCTACGTCGGCGACATCACGTACCTGCCGGTCGGCGAGCGCGGGTTCCTCTACCTGGCCACCGTCATCGACCTGCACTCCCGCCGGCTGGCGGGCTGGGCGATCGCCGACCACATGCGCACCGACCTGGTCATCGACGCACTGCACGCCGCCCGACAAACGCGGGGCAGCCTCGCCGGGGCGATCATGCACACCGACCACGGAGCCCAATACACGTCCCGGGCCTTCGCCGAGGCCTGCACCACAGCCGGGGTCCGGCAATCGATGAGCGCGGTCGGCAGCTCCGCCGACAACGCCGCCGCGGAGTCGTTCAACGCCACCCTCAAACGCGAAACCCTCCAGGGCCGCCGCGCCTTCACCGACGAACGTCAAGCCCGACTCACTGCGTTCCGCTGGCTGCACCGCTACAACACCGTCCGACGCCACTCCCGTCTCGGACAGCAATCCCCGATCACCTACGAAAAGGCCACCCGGCCAGCACCGGCTACGCTGGCCACCGCCGCATAAACCCCGTGTCCAGGATCAGGGGTCAAGCCCCGTCGGCGACCTGCGGGTACTCGGCCCCGACCACCCCCACACCCTGAACACCCGCCACAACTTCGCCCACTGGCGCGACAAGACCGGAGACACGGTCGACGCCTCGCACGCCCGAGGGCTACAGATCGGTGACGGCAATACCCAGCACAACCACTTCTACGGCCGCCAGGTGTCCTGGCCGCGCCGAGTCGGAGTGGTACCGGCGCTCGCGGACCGCTGCCAGAGCCGCCCGGCTGACGAGGCGCTCGCGGCGGCGGGCTCTGGTGGGACGGTGGTGGTGTGTCAGGTCGTGGCCGGGCTCGGTGGGGTTGGCAAGACCCAGCTTGCGGCGAACCTCGCCGACCAGTTGTGGCGGGCTCGCCAGGTCGACCTGCTGATGTGGGTCACTGCGGCCTCACGCTCCAATGTGCTGACCAGCTACGCCCAGACGGCGGCCGACGTCACCGGTGTCGAGGACGACGACCCCGACCGGGGCGCTGCACGGCTGTTGGCGTGGCTGGCCAGCACCGACCGGCGGTGGCTGATCGTCCTGGACGATCTCGCCGACCCCGCCGACCTGCGAAGCCTGTGGCCACCGACGACGACCACCGGCCGTACGGTGGTCACTACCCGACGCCGGGACGCCGCGCTCCTACACGGGCGCACGCTGATCGACGTGGACCTGTTCACCCCAGGCGAGGCGGCGGCCTACCTGGACGGGAAACTCGACGGTGACACGGACAGGCTGGACCAGGCCGACCAACTGGCCGCTGATCTGGGGTATCTGCCGCTGGCGTTGGCGCAGGCCGCCACCTACATCCTTGACCAGGACCTGACCTGCGCCGGATACCGCAAACAGCTGGCCCAACGTCGGCTCGCCGCACTGTCCCCGCACCTGCTCCCCGACGATCAGGCGACACCGGTGGCCGACACGTGGGCGCTGTCGGTCGACCTGGCCGACGCCGCCACCGACGGCCTCGCCCGGATCCTGCTGCAGATCGCCGCCCTGCTCGACCCCAACGGCATCCCGCTCGACCTGTTCGCCACCCAAGCCGTCACCGAATACTGCGAGGATCGTCTCGGCGAGCCGGTCGACGCCGACGACACCCACCACGCGGTCCGCACCCTGCACCGGCTCAGCCTGGCCAACACCACCCGAAGCATCGCCACCTCGACCGACGTCGCCCTGCGCGTCCATGCCCTAGTCCAGCGCGTGACCCGGGAAGCCACCCCCGACAAGCACCAACGTCCTCTCGCCGTCGCCGCCGCTGACGCCCTGATCGAACTGTGGCCGACCACCGAACGCGACGCCACCCACACCCAGCACCTGCGCGCCAACACGACCAGCCTGCACACCACCACCGGCACCCTGCTGTGGAACCAGGACGACGGCGGCCACCCCGTCCTGTTCCAAGCCGGCTACAGTCTCGGCAGCACCGGCCTCGTCACCGCCGCTGCGGAGTACTTCCACGACCTGCACGCCACCGCGTGCCAGCACCTCGGCCCTGACCACCCTGGCACCCTGGCCACCCGCCACGACCTCGCGGACTGGTGGGGGCAGGCCGGTGATGCGGTCGGCGCTGTCGCCGCCTACGAGCAGTTACTGACCGACCGCCTGCGGATCCTCGGCCCCGACCACCCTGGCACCCTGACTACCCGCCACGACCTCGCCCGCTGGTGGGGGCAGGCCGGTGATGCGGCCGGCGCCGCCGCCGCCTACGAGCAGCTACTCACCGACCAGTTGCGGATCCTCGGCCCCGACCACCCCGACACCCCGGCCACCCGCCACAACCTCGTCTATTGGCAGAACCGGGCTATCGCGGATGGCAACGATCCGTAAGCACTGCAGGTGAACGGAGGCGAACCCGCGCCAGACGAATACGCACTCCGGCTGTCGGCGATCATGAAGTTCGGTTCTGGCGATGATCTTGTGGTCCAGATGGTCAGGCGCTGAGCAGGGTTCGGCGGCGAAGGAGATCGAAGCTGGCCCGCCCATACATCGATCGTTTGGTGTGTCCTGAACATGGAGGAGGTTCGGTAGGCGAGTTCAACCGGTCGTTGCAACACCGGGTTGTTGTAGTGAGCGTAGCTGCTCGTCGAAGACCTCGGCCGGGGTCTTCCAGCCGAGGATCTTGCGGGGCCGGTTGTTGACCGCCAGGGCGACGGCTTCGAGGTCCTGGGCGGACCACCGGGACAGGTCGGTGCCCTTCGGGAAGTACTGGCGCAGCAGTCCGTTCGTGTTCTCGTTCGTCGGGCGTTGCCAGGGCGAGTGCGGATCGGCGAAGAACACCTCGTGCCGGTATCGAGGGCGAACTGCGCATGAGCGGAGAGTTCCTTCCCGCGGTCCCAGGTGAGGGTCTTGCGCAGCTGCTCGGGCAACTTTGTCATCGACACCGTCAAGGCGGTGTTCATCGCGACGGCGCCGTAGCCGCCGAGCGAGGGACCGTTCTTCACCGGTGGTTTCTCGCCCCAGCCCTCCAGCCGAGGCAGATGCACCAGGAGCGTGCAGCGGCTGGCGCGCTCGACGAGCGTGCCGATCGCGGAGCGGCCCGTCCCGATGATCAGGTCCCCTTCCGTAAGACTGTCGATGGCCCAGGAGGGTCGGGTGTGGCTGAGATCGCCTTGCGCTCTGGTCGCTTACTGGGAATGTCCGCCCGGCTCTTCGGGGCGCCCCGGCTGCTGATTGAGATCTGCGCTCGGTCGCTGGTTACGGAAGCGTCAGCGGGGTGTTCCACGGGCCGCTGACGGTATCCGGAGATCGACGGACGGAGACGCGCGTGGAGGGACAACGAGACAGAGCCTGGGTCGGTATTGATGTCGGCAAGGCCCACCACTGGGTGTGTGTCGTGGACGGAGACGGCAAGAGGCTGCTGTCGGCAAAGATCAATAACGACGAGGCTGAGATCGTCGCGCTCGTCTCCACCGCTGGCGCCCTGGCGTCACGGTTGACCTGGGCGGTCGACATCATCGGTGCACCGTCGGCGCTGCTGCTTGCGCTGCTGGCTCGCGCCGGCCAGTCGGTGTGTTACGCCTCGGGCCGGGTGGTCGCGGCGATGAGCGCGGCGTATGCCGGCGAGGGCAAGACCGACGCCAAGGACGCCTACGTGATCGCCGAGACTTCCCGGCTGCGCCGGGACTTGGCTGTCATCGACGCCCAAACCGACCTGGTCCGCAACCTCGCGGTGTTGACCGGGCACAGGGCGGATCTGATCGCCGATCGAGTGCGGATGATCAACCGGCTGCGGGACCTGATGACCAGCGTGTTTCCCAGCCTGGAGCGGGCCTTCGACTATTCGTCGCACAAGGGAGCGCTGGTGCTGCTTACCGGTTACGCGAGCCCTGACCGGATCCGGCGCATCGGCCAGACACGCCTGACCGGCTGGCTACGGAGTCGTAGTGTGCGCGGCTCGTCCGATGTGGCCGCCCGGGCGATCACTGCGGCGAGGACGCAGTCTGTCGTGCTGCCCGGTCAAGAGCTGACCGCGAGTATCATCGCGGAGCTGGCCGGGGCCATCCTTGCCCTCGACGAACGGCTGAAGGCTCTCGATGCCCAGATCGAGCAGACCTTCGCCGAACATCCGCAGGCAGCAGTCATTCAATCCATGCCCGGCTTTGGCCCGTTCCTCGGCGCTTCGCTGCTGGTCGGCACCGGCGACCTGCGTGCCTTCCCCAGCGCCGGCCATCTTGCCGCCGCAGCCGGGCTCGTGCCGGTCCCGAACGACTCTGGACGCCGCACCGGCAACCTGCATCGGCCGCTGCGCTACAGCCGCCCGCTGCGACACGTCTTCTACCTCTCTGCGCAGACCAGCATGATGCGCGCCGGTCCCAACCGCGACTACTACCTCAAGAAGCGCGACCGCGGAGCCACCCACAGCCAGGCCGTCATCGCCCTAGCCCGTCGCCGAATCGACGTCCTATGGGCGCTGCTGCGCGAGAACCGAACCTGGACCGCGACACCACCCGCGACAGCTCAGGCCGCTTGACAAGAACATTGAGATTCCCAGTGCCCGGGGACCGCGCGGTCCGCGGCTTCGGCGGGGCGCTCGGACAGGACGACATCGGCAGTGACATGCCCTCGCGGCTTGTTCTGTGACCGCGCCCGAGGCTCCCGCAGCGCCCGGCCGGCGCGCAGACACGCGACCAGTTCACGCTTGAGCGCGCCACGCCCCTGAATGAACAGTGACTGGTAGATCGCCTCGTGGCTGATGCGCATGGACTCATCATCGGGGAAGTCGACACGCAGCCGGTGCGAGATCTGCTCCGGGCTCCACGCCGTCGCCCAGCGGCGGTCCTGCCGATGCGGCTTGTTCAGCCCCTTCCACGCCGGCGTCTCAGGCCCGGTGACGATCGTGCCGTCGGGTCGGCGGACACCGCCGGCGAGCCGGTCCTGCACGTAATCACGCAACCTGTCGTTGCCCACGAGCTTCGCGGTCTTCGGGCGCTTGCCGGCCTGCTGCGCCTTCCACTGCGCCACCAGAGCCCGGTAGACCTGCTTACCGCCCCTGGTCGCCGCGTTACGGCGCAGCTCGCGAGAAACCGTTCCCGGGTCGCGTCCGATCCTGCGGCCGATCTCGCGCACGCCGACCCCCTGGGCACGCAGCAGCGCGACCTCCTCCCGCTCGGCAAATGACAGGTAACGGCCCGTGGGCTCGTCCAGACTGATCGGCGGCATGCCGCCAGCGTGACGGAACCACCGGGACCCGACCGGCCACGACACACCCACAGCCTCCGCGGCCTCCACCGTCGTCACACCCGACGCGATCCACCGCCAGAAAACACGCTGCACCGCACGAGACGGCTCCGGCCGTCCCGGTGAACGCATCGGCGGTCGCAATGCCCGATCCGCCGCCCACTGCCCCGGGTTCGACGTAATTCGGTGATCTGGAGAGCCGAATCTTGGGTTTGACCTGGGTGGACATGGGTGGGACCGCCTGTAGGGCGTTTCTCTAGGCGGTGGCGTTTCGGCTGGTCAGCGGGGTGTGGGCTGAAGGTCGAGGACCTGCTTGGGGTGGGGGATGCCGAGCTTGGCGAGCAGGTCGCGCTGGGGCTTGGTCAGGCTGGTGACCTGCTGGAACGTGCCGGTGGGGCCGGTGAACGTTCCGACGTGCAGGCGTTGGAGTTCACGGCGGGTCCGGGGCCAGGTCGTGTCGGTGCGGGTCTCGATGATGCGGATGAGCAGGAGGGCGAGCCAGCACAGGACGACGTGGGCGCGGATGCGTTCTTCGAGCCGGTGGTAGACCGGCCGGAGGTCGATGATCTGTTTCATGTCGCGCCAGCCGCGTTCGACTTCCAGGAGTTGCTTGTAGCCCAGGGCGATGTCCTCGGCGCTGAGGTGGGGGTCCGAGCAGCGCAGGAGGTATTTGCCGTCGAGGTTCTCCTCCGTCTTGATCCTGGCCTGGTCGAGGCGGAGCTTGCCGGCGGGGGTGGCGCGCAGGTAGCGGTTCAGTCCGGGTTTGCCGGCGATCTTCCCGCGTACCTCGCCGCGCTTGAACTCGCTGAGGGTGTCCGTGTCGGCGATCAGTTCTTGCAGGTGGGCGACGAGTTGCTCGCGCATGTGCTTGTCGCGTTGCGCGGCTTCGGGGTTGTGGCAGATCACGAACCGGTCGGTGTCGCTGATCCGTACTTCCTTGACGCGCATGTTCTCGGCGATCTCGGTGTAGCGGCCCTGCCGGGACAGGGCGGCCGTGACCTCGGATGATCCGGAGCGGAGCTTCTCGCCGATGATGTAGGCGTGGTCGCCCTGCCGCAGATAGCGGCGGTTGGCCGCGCAGGAGAAGCCGCGGTCGGTCACCCACACGATCTTCGCCAGGGTCCAGTCCCGCATCTCGTCCTTGACCTGCCGGATCACCGTGGAGTCGGAGGCGTTGCCCGGCCAGCACCAGCAGCGCACCGGGATGCCGTCGCGGGTGACGGCCATGCCGATGACGATCTGCGGCAGGTCGTCGCGGGAGTCCTTGGACTTGCCGTAGGCGCGGAACCCGCTGTGGTTCGTGTCGCCGCCTGCCTCGCTGTGGTGGAGCGGACGGCCGGCGTCGTCGCGGGCGACGGGATCGTCGGGCTCGGCCAGCTCGAAGTAGGTGCTGGTGGTGTCGAAGAACAGCAGGTCCACTTCGAGGTTCAGAAGGGTGGCGACGGAGTCGAAGACCTGCTTCTCCAGGTCGTCGGTGACCTCGTGCAGCCAGTCCATCGCCCGGTAGCAGGGCTGCTCGCCGATCTCGGGCAGTCCGTCGATGTGCACGTCGTTGGTGATCCAGTCGGCGGCGGCGAGCTTCGACGACGGCGCCAGGGCACGGTTGGCGACCAGGGCGAACAGCACCCGTTCGGTGGTGGTCATGTCTCGGGGCCGGCCGCGCTTGGGCTGTCCGACCCGGGCCACGATCTGGTCGATCTTCAGTCTGCGCCACAGGTGGTCGAGCACGTGGGTGCCGCCGATCGGCACCGAGGAAACGAACTCCAGGTCGGATGCGGCGGTGGCCACGAGCGCGTCACCAGGCTCCAACAGCTTCGATAGAGACGCGACCAGGCGCTTGACCGCGTCGCGGTCGAGCTGGTCCTCGCGGCCGAAGGTGAACAGCACCTTGGGCACCGCCCGGCCCTTGGCCGGGTCCCACTCGTTGTGGGCCAGGTGCAGGTACCGGACCGTGCCGGACTTGTTCTCCCGCTTCGTCGTCTTCACGTACACGGCTCTAGAGCATACGAGATACACCCAGGCCAGAACAGGCCAGCCCAGACAATCGCGTCTCTAGGCGTTCCTGGCTATCCCTGCCCCTCGCGGCCCGCTGGCCAGCGTGTTCCGCCACGCAGGACCTCCAGCCCTGCCGAATTACGTCGAACCCGGGACTGCCGACGCGCACCAGCCGGCACAGGCACCTGCTTCCTGCCACGCCCCATCGCAAACCTCCGTGATCAAGGTGTTGCGACGACCAGTTGAATCCGCCGTAGGTCGAGTTTCCGAAGTGGTGCTGCACGGATGATGAAGGGTTTAGCCCTTCGGAGTCGCCCGGCGGTGGAGGGCTCCAAACCGCCTCATGCTGCGTTGGCTGAAGACCGTCGTGGTGAGCGATGAGGAAAAGGCGCCCGAGAGGTGTCAGGTGGGGATCAGGAAGACGAATGCGAGTGAATCGTTGCTGACGTGTTGAAACAGATATAGAAGACATCAAAACCGGGGTGTCAAACGGATCCCGGGACGAGCCTGGCGGGTGTGCCGTCTTCTGGCCAGGTGGTGTCCGGCATGTGAGATTGTCGTCCGGCGAGAACGGCCCCCGTGCTACGTAGTGACGGACGGCGTTGGTCAACTCATCCAGTTGGTGCTGCCGCTCGTCCGGCCCGATCGCGACGCCCGCCAGGTATGTGATGGGCCGCGGGGCGGATTGGGTGCCGCCCAATCTGCCCCCGCTACGCCGTTTCGGGGGTCAGGTTCGGATTGAGGTGATCAGGGCTTGCCCGTCGCGGACCAGTAGTGCCTGTGGTCCGGGGGCGTTGAGGGTGTTGGCGTGGTTGAGGAAGGTGTTCAGAGCGGTCATCGCGGTGGCCTTGTCGCCGGCGCTCAGGGCGGCCGCGGCCTGGTTGAGGCTGGCGCTGAGTTGGTCTGCCTTGGGTGGCCGAGATTGTCCTGGTGGCTGCGTAGCCGTTGACGAGCGTATGCAGGTCGGTCAGCGACGTGGTGGTGGTGAACTTGACCGTTTTTGTGGTGACGTTGCCGGCTTGGTACTTGGCGGTGATCGTCAAGGTGTGCTCGCCTAGTGGCAGGTCGGCCAGTTTGATCGTTTTGTCGCGTCGGATCTGGTTTCCGTCGAGCAGGGCGACATTGTTGGTGCCGGCCGCGCCGGAGGTGGAGTTACTGACCGTCCAGTTCGGAGTCAGCGTGCCCGAGTCGCCGTACGAGGTGCCGTCGGTGATGTCCTCGACCTCGACTGTCGGCCCGGTGTGGTCTACCCGCAGCCACAGCGAGCGCTGCTTCGAGGTGTTGCCGGCCCGGTCGATTGCCTGGTAGAGCGGGCGGCGCGGACGCGGCGGGGATCGTGGCGCCCGCCGGCGGCGCCGTGGGATGCGGGCCAGGTCGGCCTGCTCACGTCCGGTGCGCTCGGCGACGGGCCGGATGATCGAGCCGGTCACCTCCCGAGGCCTGGGCGCGATCGCCGTCATGGCGGCCGGCTTGATTGGCCGTCGCCGTGGATGGCGGCTGCCACGGTGGTCGCGGGCAGCGGTGGGGCTGGTGTCAGCGGTGCCTCGCGGCCGGTGCTGCGGCGCCCGTCGCCTTTGGCCGGCTCCTCGTGGTAGTCCTGCTCCACGTTGACCGACCAGACGTCGTGGCCGGCGCCCTGGGCGATGTTCTCGGCGGTGAGCATCGCCGTCAGCATCGAGTGGTCCTGGTTGTTGTAGCGGTGCATACCGTTGCGTCCGACCGGGTGCACGTTCGGCACCTCCCGTGCCAGCCACTGCCGGATCACGTCGACGTTGCGTTCGTAGCGTTCGTCGTAAACCGGGTACGCCTTCGGCATCCGCACGACGTAGCCGGCCTCGACGACCCCGGGGCGGGTCAGCCCCAGCTTCTCCAACTCCGTGGTCGCGGCGACGATCAGGTCGGCGTCGGGTGTCCGCCAGGTCTCGTCGTCCACCGACACGAAGTACTCGAGGCCGAGGCAGGTGCGGCCGTCCTTCACCAGATACGACGACCAGGAGCCGAAGTTCTGGATGCGGCCCACCTTCACGCCCGGGTCGTGCACGTAGATCCAATTGTCGGGGAACGAGAACTCCGACGGCACGACCAGCGCCACGGTGAGGAAGTCCCGGTAGCGCAGGTCCTGGGCTGCGGCCCGGACCTCCGGCGGCGGGGCTGGACGCAGAGCGGCCACCAGTTCGGAGATGGGCATCGAAGAGACGATGTGGGCGGCCGGCTCGGTGCGCCGCCCGGCGGCGCCGTCGACGGTGACCGCGACCGCGCGACGCCGCTGCGGGTCGCGGTGGACGGCGGTCACCGAGGTGCCGGTCTGCACCGCGCCGCCGCGTCGTCGTACCTCCTCGGCGCAGCGTTCCCACATCATCCCGGGTCCCAGCTTCGGGTACTGGAATTCCTCGATCAGGCTGGTGACGTCCTTGCGGTTACGTTTCGGTAGTACCGCGTTGCGGATCGCCTTGGCCAGTGACAGGTTCTTGATCCGCTGGGCCGCCCAGTCCGCCCGCAGTCGGTCGGCCGGCATGCCCCATACCTTCTCCGTGTAGGTCTTGAAGAAGATCGAGTACAGCCGCCAGCCGAACCGGGCCGAGACCCATCCCTCGAAGTGTGACTGGTCCCTCGGTGGCCGCAGCCGCGCCCGCGCGTACGAGCCCATGCATCGGGCAGCCTCCCAGAGCCCCAGGTTGCGCAGCGCGTTGCCGGCATTCAGCGGGTAGTCGTAGAGCGCTCCCCGGTAGTGGATCCGGCTCATCCGGGGGCGGAGCAGGAAGTCCTCGTCGGGCAGGATCTCGTGCCAGAAGTTCTCGACCCGGGACACCTTCGTGAAGAACCGGTGCCCGCCGATGTCGAAGCGCCACCCGTCCCGCTCCACGGTCCGGCTGATGCCGCCGACTACCTCGTCGGCCTCGAACACCCGCACCGGAGCGCCTCGATGGAGCAGTTCGTACGCCGCGGTCAGGCCCGCGGGACCCGCACCGATCACTACGGTGCCGTGCTCGTCGCCCACGCCCCGCCGCCTCCCTCACCCGATCGGTCGGACGGCTGGCCGCTTACCCGCTACGTCGGCCATGACACACGCCAGGAGCAGGGTGTGGTCGGCTCCGTACCGGGTACGCGGCGCCGATTCGTGCGGGACGGTGGGGGACGGATGGTCGGGACGGGCGGGGTGGGCCGGCTGCTTGCTCGGGTGCCCGCGCCCTGGCCGTACGTGCTCGCGGTCTTCGTCGGCACCAAGGTCGCCCTCAGTCTGGTCGGAGTGCTCACGCTCGCCGCCTTCGACGAGATTCCCTGGGCGCCGCCGCCGGACGATGTGCTGATGCGCCAGCAGCAGCGGGAGGTCTCGCCGCACCGGTGGCTGTCGCTCTGGTTCGCCTGGGACTCATTCCTCTACGACCACCTTGCCCGGATGCCGCTCGACCAGCCGTGGCGGGACTTCGGCTTCCCCCTGCTGTACCCGTTCCTCGCCCGGCCGCTGGCCCCGCTGCTGGGCGGCGATACCACGCTGGCGCTGCTGGTCGTCGCCAACGCGGCCTTCGTCGGCGTGCTCTACTACGCCCACCAGCTCGGCGAGCGCCTGCTGACGGGCGCTACCACCGGCGCTGCCGGCGGTAGCGCCACCGACGGTGGCGGTGACCGGGCGTCGAGGCGGTTCGTGCGGTACCTGGTGCTGCTGCCCACCGCCTTCCTGTTCCACGCGGCGCTCACGGAGTCGCTCTTCCTCTGCCTGGCACTGGCGACCTTCTACTACGCGGAGAAGCGGCGGTGGCCGTTGGTCGGCGTGGTCGGCTTCTTCCTCGCGCTGAGCAGGTCGGCCGGGTTCTTCGTGGTCCTCCCGCTGGCCTTGCTACTGCTCGGGCAGGGCGGCTACCGGCTGGGCCCACGCGCCCTGCGGGGGTACCTGCGTACCGGATGGCCCCTGCTGCTGCTGCCTGCCGGCTGGCTCACCTTCATGGCGTTCTGCCGGTGGCAGAGTGGGGACTGGTTCGCCTACAAGCATGCCCAGGAGGAGGGCTGGAACATCCGCGTGCAGAACCCGTTCGGCGTGCTCTGGCACGGTGTGACCGGGACAGCGCCGCGGGACGCCGTACGGGTCTGGATCGCCGTCGTGGTCCTGGCCGTCCTCGTCACCGGCGCCCGCCACCTGGGCCTGCCCTACCTGGTGTATGGGGTGATGATGGTGCTGGTGCCGCTGTCGATGGGCCCACCCGTCTACAAGAGCCTGCTGCGCTACCTGCTCGCCGTATTCCCGGTGGCCCTCGTGCTGGCCTCCTGGGCGCGGCGGCCCAAGGTCGACGTCTGGTTGACCGCCGCGCTCGCGCTGCTCCAGGGCGTCCTGTTCGTCGTCTGGCTCGCCTACTGGACCCACTTCATCATCTGAACGACGCCGATCCGGCGGATGATTCCGGTCGCCAGCACCCCGACCCAGAGTGCCGCTGTCCCCGCCCAGTGCCAGCGAAATCGCCTGTGCCCCACCTGTATCAGGGGCAGCCGGACCGCCGTCAGAGCCGGGGTGACGTCCCGGGCCACAGAGCCGCCAGAGGTTTCGGCACACGGTGGAAATGGTCACCCCCGTCTGCACGGAGCTGGCCAGCCTGCGGGAACACCTGCTGACTCCGCTCCTGCGGCCTTGGCTGCCGGTCGTACACGCGATCACTGGGCGGATCCAACTGATCGTCGCAACACCTTGTCGGAGAGGTGGAGCGGTGGGCAGTGGGCCGGGGCAGAAGCGGGTTCGGGAGTATCGGGGTCAGATTCCCTCGCCGGGTCGACCGACAGTGGCGTGGCGTGAGGACCGGGTCAATTCTGGGCTGCGATCAGTCGCGGTGTGATGACCGAGGACGCGGCCGTGGCAGAGGGCGTGCCGTCGCCGGTCGGATTCCGGTGGTTCCGGCACGCTGGCGGCGTGAATCCTTCCATGTCGCCGACGGTGTCGGGCCGCTATCTGTCGCTCAGCGAACGTGAGGGCATCGCTCTGTCGCGGGCGCGAGGCAGGCCAAAGACCTGCGGATCAGAGGTTAGGGGTTCGAGTCCCTTCGGGCGCGCAAGATCAATAGTGGTCTGACCTGCTGGAATGCTGGTCAGGCCCCTTGCTCGTTCCGTCTCTTGTGGATGGTTGGGTGGTCGGTGGGTGCTCGTGCGACGAGCATCCCTCGCGTCCCGGCCCGTCCAGCGGCGGCAAGGCCTGTCCGGGTTGGTTTTGATCATGGTGTCCCCATCTCAGATGGTGATGTGCTGGCTTGCCATCCTCTTTGCGCGATGGTCGATGCGGACGACATGGTGCGGACCGGGGCTCCGGACGACTTCTGGCAGGAAGCCCAGCCGTTGATCCCGGTCCCGGCGGTGCGGCCGCAGGGTGGTGGGAAGCGGCGGGCTGATGGCCGGGCAGTCCTGGCCGCGATCGTCTATCTGGTCCAGGCCGGGTGCTCCTGGCCGAAGCTGCCCGCGGTGCTGATCACGCTGACTGCACGTGCATTGGCCGCTGCCCGTTGACACCGAACTCGCCCGCTCGATCGCGGTCCTCGCCCGGGCCTGCCAGGACGCCACGTGGCGGCGCACCCGGGCCGGCAACGAGCTGCGGTCCCTGCTGCGCGAGTATTACCCGGCCATGCTCGAGGCTGCCGCCAACCGCAGCGGCAGCTTGGCCACGCCGCTGACTCGAGTCCTGATCGAGCTGGCCCCGACTCCCGCCGCGGCGCTCACGGCGTCCACGGCCCGTATCGCGGCCGCGCTGCGCAGGGCTGGCCGTTCCCGCAACATCGACCAGGTCGCCGCCGAGCTTCACACGATCCTGCGCCGGCCCCACCTACGTCAGGATCCGCTCGTCGAGCAGGCGATGGGCGTCCAAGCCTTGCGGTTGCTCGCCACGCTCACCACGCAGTGCGAGACCATCGACCACTTGTCGGCGGCAGTCGAGGCGTCGTTCCGACAGCACCCGGACTACGAGATCATCACCAGCTTTCCCGGCATCGCAGCCCAGGCCGGCGCCCGACTGCTGGCCGAGATCGGCGACGGCCGTACCCGATTCGCCGATGCGCGATCTTTGAAAGCTTTCGCCGGCGCGGCACCGGTGACCCGTGCCTCCGGCCGCAGCCTCATCGTCTCGCAACGCCGGATCAAGAACGACAGACTCGCCGCGGTCGGCTTCACCTGGGGACTGTCAGCACTCAACCTGTCACCCGGCGTGGCGAGCCCACTACGACCGGCGCCGAACCGCCGGAGACGGCCACGCCGCAACCTTCCGCCGCCTGTTCAACCGCTTCCTCGGCTGCCTGCACCACTGCCTGCAAACACGGGAGCACTACCGAGAGCCGGTGGCCTTCCCGACCTCGACCGAAGCGGTCGCTGTTTGACAGTTACGCCCATCGGATGTCTTGTCCGCGAAGGTCATCACATCGACGCTGGTCAGGGCCTCGATGAGGCCGTGGGATTTGGCCGCGGTCACGTCGTGCGTCGATCCGGGCAGCGCGGCCGAGGCCCACTTGAGCCGGCCCGCGGGGTCGGCCAGGATCTGCACGTTGACTCCGTGTCGCTTGTGTTTTCCCGAGTAGTAGGGCCGTTGGTTGGCGACCCGGTCGATTGGGATCAGCGTCCCGTCCAGGATCGCGAACGCCAGCCGTGTGGCCTCGGCATCGTTACGGCGAGGTCTGGTGCGCAGGTGGCGAGTAGGTCGACGGCTTCCCGCAGGTATCGCCACGCGGTGGTCACCGATACCCCGAACCCGGCGGCCAGGCGGGTGAGGGTGTCGCCGTTGCGCAGGTGGGCCAGGGCCATCAACGCCTGCCGCTGCGCAGGTAGCCGGCGCCACCGGCTGCCGAGCGAGAGCCTGCGGGCCCGGATCAGGTCGGTCAGGCGGGTCAGGCTGCGCGTGGAAAGCGGGATGCTGGCAGGATAGGCAAGCAACGAAGCTCCCGTGGCGGACGGTGTGTCTTGGTCGACTGCTGTCCTGCCGGGAGCTTCGTCCTATCTGGAGCAGCGACACGCCATCCCCGCCCGTCCCGCCCAGACCAGACCTGATCACGATGAAAGAGGCTCATTGTCGAACATGATGTGTCGGTCTTCGACGAGCCCTCCCATTTCGTCCGCCCCGGCGTCTTCCGGCTCAACCTGGGACCTGGGCCGAGCCGAATTCGAGCGCGTGTTCGCCTTTCCGCCCAAGGAATTCGCTGCGCACCGGGATGAGTTCGACTTCGCCCGGGTGGACATGGTCGTGCCGCACCCGGGCTACGCGCTCTACGGCTTCGGCAGCATCGTCATGCCCGGCCCGCAGATGCGGCCCGAGATCGACCGGCTGCTCGCGATCGCCCACGCCCGAGCAGTCGACCGCCACGAGCGCGCATCCCGCCGGGCGGCCGACCAGCAGGGCGCGTTCGCCGACAGCGCGAATCATGGCGGGGTGACGGTTGACGGTCTTCTGCCGGAATGAAGTTGCTCCGACGCGGCTGTTTGTCGTACTCCGGTCAAGGTGGTGTTCGTCGATATCCTGACCAGATGCGATCTTTCCGTATGAGCCTCGGACCGCTGCTGCTACTTGCCCTCGTCGCCTGCTCGGGTCCTGACACGGCCGCGACCGCGCCTTCCTCGTCGCCGGCCGAGCCGCCCCGGCCCGGCCGGCTGATGCCGAGCGCCAACCCGTACACCGCTGACGGCCCCGCCACGACCACGGACTACGGCGCTCCCGGTACACCGCACGCGGAGATCATGTATAAGTTGCAGCAACAGGTGCTGAACCAGGCCGGCTCGCCGGCGCATACGTCCGTGACCTGCAACAAGAAGTTCTTGACCGGCAACGTGACGGCGAGGTGCACGGTGAAGTTCGACGACCTCGCGGTGCCGATGGACGTGACGGTGTCGATCGCCGACCAGTACATGACCTGGTCCGCCGTCGCCTCGGTCGGCGTGCTGTCCCGGCCGAATGTGGGTTTTCTGTGGAACAGCGAAGCAGCCAACAACAACGCCCGGCCGGGCACTGCGATGTGCGACGCCGCGATGCCCGACCAGGCGGTGTTCCCCTTCGGCGCGACGCCGTTCTACTGCTGGTACACCACGGAGTTGGGCACCGTGGTGGAAAAGCAGGTGTCGGTCGACCGGCGGGGCATCACCTTCGAGAATGCCTGACCATGAGGAGACTTCGCACGCCGCCGAGGGCGGAGTCGCTTCGCCGGGCAGCGACAGCCCATTGATGAACGCCCTTGAGGACATGTCACAGAGAAGACGTGTCCGCAGCCGAGACTGCGGGCACCTCCCTGTTGAGAAGGGTCAGTTCAGTCGGTACGCCGTTGGCATGGTCTGCTTCACGGTGTTGCCTTGGCTGTCTGGGGCGGTGATCCGCAGCGGCCGCCGCGCCGGTTGCGCCCTTCTTACGGTGGTGCTGATCCATGCCACTGCGCCTGCTCCTGTTCGACTTCGACGGGCTGCTCTGCGACACCGAGCGGGCCGCCCACCCAGGGCCTCGGCAAAGTCGTTAGGTGATGCCGAGTAGTGCCAGTGGGCGGCTGCTGTCGCGGGCGTGGTGGCGGGTTGCGGCGGCGATGTTGGTGACGCCGGCGGCGCGTAGCGCGCCGATGGCGGCGTTGTGCAGGGCGGTCATGACTTGTGGTCCGGTGCCGGTGCGGATCTGGGAGCGGTCTTCGTCGTGGGTGACGTCCCGAACGTGGATCAGTAAGGCGAGATCGTTTTAGTATTTGTAGTACGGGTCGGTTGATCCAGACCGTGGCGGGAGTCTGGGCGGCTGGGGTGGTCGCGGGAATCGTTGTGGGTGGCGGGTCTGGGCCCCGGGTTCCGCAGTTTGTAGTTCAACGATCATCGGAATCTGGATGTGGAGCAGCGAAGATTGACGTGCGTCGAACAAGAGGCGTGTGTCTACGCCCTCTTGCCAGGATCTGATCTTGGCTACTGGGGGTCGAAGGCGGTGACCCGGGCCGGCGGCTGGACGGAAAGTGCCTGGTAGATGGCCTTGTGTTCGGGTCTCAGCGGGGTGGTCTGCACGACGGTGCCGGCGGGCCCGGCGAGGGTGACCTGGCTGATTCGTCCGAGTTGCCGGTTGATGTTTCGCCAGGTCTGGCCGGTGGCGCGTTCGGCGACGCGGATCAGCAGCAGGGCCAGCCAGCAGATGAGGACGTGGGCGCGGATGCGGTGCTCGAGGCGGTGGAACACCGGCCGCAGCAGCAGTTGCGACTTCAGGTCGCGGAACCCGCGCTCGGCCTCGAGGAGGTTCTTGTAGCCCAGCGCGACGTCCTCGGCGCTGATGTGCGGGTCGGAGGTGGCGATGAGGTACTTGCCATCGAGGCGTTCCTCGGCCTTGACCTTGGCCTTGTTGACCTTCAGTCGTCCGTTGGGCTGCTGGACGAGCCACCGGCCCAGGGTCGGGTGGTCGCGCAGGGCGCACTCGGCGCGGGCGTGCGCCGCCTCGTTCTTCTTACGGGCCTTGTCTGCGACGGGTCGTCTGGCGTCGCGTTCGCGCTGGTCACGGATGCGTTCGAGTTCGGCTTCGACGCGGGCGATCGCGTCGTCGCGGTGCTGCTTGTCACGCATCGCCTGGTCGGGGTTGTGGCAGATGACGAACCGCACGTCGGATCCGTCGATGCGTACTTCCTTGACGCGCAGGTTGTCCTTGACCTGCTGGTAGCGGCCCTGGCGGGCCAGGACCCGCTCGACGAGGGGGTTGCCGTCACGCATGCGCATCCCGGCGATGTAGTGCCCGCCGGCGCGGCGCAGGTAGGCCAGGTTGTCCGCGCTGGAGAACCCGCGGTCGACCACGGTGATCACGCGTCCGAGCTTCCAGTCGCGCATGTCGTCGCGAACCTCGGCCAGCACGGCCTGGTCATTGCTGTTGCCGGGCCAGCACCAGCACCGCACCGGGATGCCTTCCTTGGTCACGGCCAGGCCGATGACGATCTGCGGCAGATCCGAGCGGTGGTCCTTGGAGTGCCCGAACCGGCGAAACGCATCGTCGCCGTCGTCTTCGGTGTCGCGTTCGAAGTAGGTGCTGGTGGTGTCGAAGAACAACAGGTCGACTTCAAGGTTGAACAGGTTGGCCACGGCGAAGAACACCGCCTCCTGCACCCGGCCGCAGGTATCGGCGTCGATGAGCAGGTCCATCGCCCGGTACGCGTGGTCGTCGTCCATACCGGTCAGGCCCGGGATGACCGTGTCCTGCCCGGCCCACTCGGCGGCCGACAGCTTGCTCATCGGCGCCACAGCTCGGTTGGCGACCAGCGCGAACAGCACCCGTTCCATGTTCGTGGTGAACCTACGCGCGTCCGCAGCCGCCCGCACCGCCGCGCCGACGTCGAGGCGCCGCCACAACCCGTCGAGCAGCCATGTCGACCCGATCGACCGTGCGTCGACGACGTCGAGAGGTCCCGCTCCGGCCGCCAGGCCCGCTTCCGCACCCGCGCCGTCTTCGCCGAAGTGCTTGTCGATCGACGCGGCGAGCCGGCGCAGCCCTTCGACGTCGACCCGGTCGACGCGGCCCAGATTCATAAGCACATCAGGCTTGATCTTGCCGTCCACGCGCCGGTTGTGTGCCAACGCGACGTAGCGCACCACGCTGCCGTCGGCGTTGGTCCGCGAGGTGAACCGCAGATACATGACTACGAAGAAACCACATCACCACTGGCAGAACAAGATGTGAATCTCAGGTCGTGTTACTACACTTTCGGATCCGCCGGCCCAGTCCGAGGCATCTGCGAGCCCGTGACCAGCATCGACCCCGACCCGATCATGCTTGTGTTCCTACGAACTGCGGAACTCGGGTGGGCGGTAGCCGACGTTTGTCGCAGTGCCGGCCAGCGATTGTCGTTCGAGCTGAGGAGGACGCTACCGGCCCTCCGGCACGTACTCGCGTTGACGTAACAGGAGACCCCATGGCCAGGCAGGTAATCACCACGCTCATCGACGACTTGGACGGGAAGCCGGCTGACCGGACCGTCGAGTTCGGAATCGGCGGTGTTAAGTACACCATCGATCTGTCCGAGGCCAACGCCGGCAAGCTACGCACCTCTCTCGACCCGTACATCGAAGCCGGCCGGCGACTCGGCCGCAGCGGACCGGCCTCGCCCACGAGCCGGCCGGCCAGCCGATCCGCGACGGCCCCCAACAGGCGTCAGGAGAATCGTGAGATCCGTGACTGGGCCGCCCAGAATGGTTTCGAGGTCTCCGTACGTGGCCGTATCCCACAAGAAGTGCTCGACGCCTACCGCACGGCACACCGGTAGCCGTCTCCATCTTCGGGCGGCATCGTCAGAGCCCTCATGGAACCCGAGGCGCTTCGCTGTCGGGTCTGGCAGCGGTGTTGGTCGTGGTGACGGGTCTGCGTCGTGGCGATCGTGACGGCTCCTGCGGCGAACATGGCGAGCACGAGCATCGCCTGACCAGGGTGTACAGCAGTGCTGCTGCCGCCTGCAGGAGGGCGATGCCGGTCAGGTACCAGTGTGCGGTGCCGACGGTGGCCAGCCCGGCGAGAGCGGAACCGGTAGCAGCAGCGGAGATCTTCAGCCCGGCCCCGATGGTGAACACCTGCGTGCGCAACTGCGGCGGGGAGTGATCGGCGCGGATGCGGAGGGTCACGGCAAGGACGAGACCGTCGCACGCACCGGCCGCGGCGAAGCAGACTGCCGCGACGGGGACGGAGGAGACCAGCGCCGCGGCGGCGAGCCCGAGAGCGGTACCGAGCAGGCCGATGACAGCCAACCGCTGCGGCAACACGGTCGGCCGCAGACGGGTCATGCCGAGCGTGCCGGCCATGGCGCCGACCGCGAACGCGGTCATCAGCAAGCCGCCGGCTCCCGCGCTTCCCAGGCTTGTGGCGAGAAGGACGCTGGTCGTGGTCAGTGCACCGATACCGGTGAAGGCCAGGCAGGTGGCCGCGGTGATGGCACGCAGTTCCCTTTCCTGCCAGACCGTTCTCACACCGTCGGCCATGTCCCTGCGAAGCCGCGTCGGCACCACCGGTGAGCCCTCGACGCCAGTGCGCAGCGGGAGCAGTGCCGTCAGCACGCAGGCACACGCCGCCGCCGCCGACAGGACGAGCATCGCCGTCGCCGGGGAGAGGGCCGAGGCGACCAGCCCGGCGGTTCCGGGGCCGGCGACGGCGGCGGCGTTGTAGGTCATGGCGTCCCAGGAGTAGGCGCGGCTGCGCTCCCCGCCCGCCGGCAGCAACCGCGTGATCAGGCTGGACAGGCCGCCGGAGACGATCGGCCCGCAGCAGCCCCCGGCCGCCGCGATGGTGAGGGCCAGAGGAAGGGGAATGCGTCCGATGCTGATCGCCAGGGCGGAAATCGCCATGGCGAAGCCACCGAGCGCGCCGGCGTAGAAGAGCCGGGGCCGGCGTGCACGTGCTGCCACGGCGCCGGCCAGCGGAGCCGCAAAGACATGGGGGGCCATCCAGGCCGTCAGGACGAACGCCCCGTGCGCCGCGCTGCCCGTACGGTCTATGGCCAGCATGACCACTGCCACCGCCATGCCCTCATCGGCCAGCCGCGCGAAGAACGCGGTCACCAGGTATCGCAGCACTCTCGACCGCCCTGACATCGCCACCTCCACCAAGTAGCGGGATCTTATTGCAAGACGTTACAGTCGAGGGTGTATGTATTTTCGATGCCCACCCGCCGTCCGGACCGCGGATCAAGGAGTGCAGACGTGACAAGCCAGGGCTTCCAGGCCGTCCAGCGCCTGATCGACCTCGCGAACGCCGTACGAACCCATCCCGAACTGCCGCGCGAGGTGGCGGTGTCGCTCTTGGCCCACCACGGCGAGGGCCCGCAGGACCTGACCGAAGCGGCACTGTCCGACGCAGACCTCCGGGAGCTGAGGGGCGCCGCTCTGAAGATGACCGAAATCCTCACCGAGAGCGACACCGACCGGGCAGCCGTCGCCCTCAACGAGCTCTTGGCCGACCACGCCGCCGCCCCCCGCCTGTCCCGGCACGACGGCCACCCCTGGCACCTGCACGTCGACCGCGGCGACGCCGGATGGGCCGACTGGTTCCTGGCCTCCAGCGCCCTGGCCCTGGCGCAGATCCTCACCGAGCACGGCCGCGCCACCTGGGGCGAATGCGCGGCCGCCAACTGCCGCAAGCTCTACCATGGCACCGGCCCCGGCAGCCCGCGCCGCTACTGCTCCACCACCTGCGCATCACGCACCCGGGTCGCCGAACACCGCCGCCGCAAGCAGACACACACCTCAGCTCACAAATGACCGGCAGACGCCCCTGGCAGGTTGCTCGACCGCGGCGGGCCGACCACGTTGTCAACGTGACCCCCCGGGTGCCGGTGTCGTCGCCCAGCTCGGTCGGGGCCTGCAGCGCGTCGCCGCCGATGTCGACGGTCAGGCCCTGGTCGCGGGCCCGGCCGGCGATGCCGGTGAGCGCATCACGGTCGCCGTCGGTCAGGTCCTGCGCTGGGCGACGATCGAGATCACGACTACCGTATCGACGAGGATGGACCGGGGGGCGAGGTCAACTTTCGCGGTGTGCGGTAGGTGGTACGGAGGTGACGCCAGCGTCCAGCAGGTCGGCGATGGCGTCTTCTGAGTAGTTGAGTTCGCGGAGGATGTCGCGGGAATGTGAGCCTTCTGGCAGTGGTGGCCGGTTGGGCAGAGTTGCGGCGCCGTTGAGCATGAAGCCCAGGAGCGGTACGCCGATCGGTCCGTCGATGCCCGGCACGGCGATTGGTGTGAAGGCGCCACGTTCGGCGTATTGGACGTCGCTGAGCGCGTCGGCGAGTGATCCTCGTACGCGGGCCGCGGGGATGTGGCTCCTCTGGAGTAGTTCTTCCCATTCCTCGGCGGTGCGGGTGAGCATGATCTTCGAGAGGGTGGCGTGCTCTCGGTCGAAGTCGGCGGTGGGGGAGTTGAACGGGTCGGGCTTGATCAGCTCCGGGTGGCCGAGCAGGGTCCACAGTCTGGTCATTTGATCCTTGTTGCAGGCACCGAGCATGATCGAGCCGGCTCGGGTCGGGTAGGTGGACGTGGTGGCCAGTGCCATGGTGTTCCCGGTCGGTGTGGGCTCGAACCCGTCGCGAAGGTGCGAGGTGACGTGGCAGGCCATCAGGATGGCGGCGACGTCGATCATGCCGACGTCGATAGACGTTCCTTCGCCGGTGCGGTCCCGGTGGAAGAGGGCGCTGGCTATGGCGAAGGCCGCGGTGATTCCGGTGGCGTAGTCGATGGCGGGCGATCCCTGGCGCAGGGGGCCAGTGCGCTGGTCGCCGTTGGCGGACATGTAGCCCGAGGTTGCCTGGACGACGTTTTCGTATCCGGTGTGCTCCCGCTTGGGACCACGGGCGCCGAACGCCGAGATGCCGCAGTGGATCAGCCCGGGATTGATGGCCGCGAGGTCTGCGTAGCCGATGCCGAGCCGCTCGTAGGCGCCGGGCCGGGCGTTGGTGAGGAACACGTCGCTTCGTCGCACGAGTTCCTTGAGCACCGCCCGGCCGCGTTCGTCCTTGAGGTCGAGCGTCAAGAACCGCTTTCCCGCGTTCTGGGTCAGGAACTGAGTCCCCATGCCCTGGTCGTTCAGGCTCGGGTCTGTGCCGACGTTACGCACGAAATCAGGAGAACACGGCCTTTCCACCTTGATTACCTCTGCTCCGAGCAGGGCGAGTTGGTAGGCCGCGTAGGGCGCGGCGAGCACCTGCGAGGCATCCACTACGCGGATGCCGGCGAAGGGTAGTGAAGCTCCCACAGTGAGTGCACCTGCCTCTTGTGCGGACTTGTAGTTACAGTCGGTAGTCGAAGTGGGTGGTTGGCAGTAAGCCTGGGACGTCCTATTATTCGATTAAGCAACCTCCACACCGCCGACGTCAACCCACCACGCCGTACGCAAGGAGCGACCATGCGTCCGAAGCCTCACGTAGCTATAGCCGGCATGACGGCCGTGGCTATCGCCCTTACCGCGTGTTCGTCCGGGGAGCCGGATGCGGCCTCGTCGGGGCCGCCCTCCGGGGGCGTGACGATCCTCAGTTGGCGGCTCGCCGACCCGGGCGCACTCGGCCAGCTGCACCAGAGCTGGATCGACTCCTTCAATGCGAGTCAGAGCGCCATCAAGGTCACCGGTGAGCCGGTTCCCTTCGCGGACAAGGGCACCAAGCTGGTCAACACCGCGCTGAGTGGGTCAGCCCCCGACATCGTCGCGATCACCACCTCCGAGATCGCCGACTACGCGAACTACCTCCTGCCGGTGGACGAGTACTGGCAGGCCGAAGGCGCCGAGTTCGCCGGTGCCTTCACCGAATCCGCCAGGAACCTGGCCAAGTGGGATGGCAAGCTCTGGGGAGTTCCCATCGAGGACGGCACCAGCGACGCCCTCTACTACAACAAGAAGGTGCTGGCCGAGGCCGGCGTCGACGTCGAGAACGCAGTTAGTTCTTGGGCGAACTTCCGGTCGGCGCTGCAGACCGTGAAGGCGTCCGGCAAGACACCGATGGTGTTCCAGGGCAAGGACGCCGCCAGCTTCGAACGGCACTGGGCGTGGTACGTCGCCGGTGGCGTGAAGCTGGATGATCCGGCGCAGTATGTCGCGCAGATGTGCAGCCCGCAGGCGGAGCAGACCTTCGCCTGGCTGACCGCGCTCTACACCGAGGGTGGCCTGGTCCCGAACCCGTCCGGCATCGGCTACGACGAGTTGACCCGCCAGTTCGCCGCCGGCGACGTCGGTTTCGTCACCGATGGTCCTTGGGGTCTCGGCATCTACGAGGGCAACAACCCCGGTATCGGCGACAGCATCGGGGTGACCCGCATGCCTCCGAAGGAAGTTGGGGGACAAACCGGGGCGAACCAGGACGCCCTTATCTTCGTTATCCCCAAGAACGCCAAGAATCCTCGGGCGGCCTGGGAGTTCATCAAGTACATGAGCACCGACAAGGCTCAGGAGGGCAGTGCCGAGGCAGGCGGATTCGTCCCCACACGCACGGCTGTCTTCAACTCGCCGACGGTCACCGAGAACGAGTTGCTGTCCACCTACAGCACGCTGATCGAGGAAGGTGGATTTGTTCGTCCTCGAGGGCCGCACATGGCAGAGATGCGGCAGATCCTGATTACCGCGTACCAGGCCGCCGTGACCGGCCAGCAACCCGTGGACCGGGCATTCCAGTCCGCCTGCAACCAACTCAAGGCACTCTGACCACCGCCCGGCCCGATGTCTGGTTCTCCTCCCTCGGCCTGTCGAGGAGGAGAACCAGGAGGGAAGCTGATCATGGACAGCGCAACAAAGAACCCTCCGCGGCGGCAGAAAACCCCCAGAGATGCCCGGAGTGCCGGGCGGGCCGTTGCCCGTCCCAGGGCGTCGCTGCGGATCCGGATGGTCTTCTTCGGGCCGCTCCTCGTTCTGATGGTGGGCCTGCTCGCCTTTCCGATCCTGTTCGCCCTGTATGCGAGCTTCGCCGACGTCAACAACCTGTTCTCGCTCAAGTTCGCCGGCCTGACGAACTACGAGTCGCTTCTGGCGCGCCCGGAGACCCTCTCCGGTCCGCTGGTCAACACACTGCGCTTCACCCTCGGCTCCGTGGTTCTGGCCCTGACGCTCGGCTTCGGCGCCGCCCTTCTACTGAACGGGCGGCTGGCCGGGCGCCGGGTGATGCGCAGCGCGTTCATGTTCCCGTGGGTGATTCCGACGGTCGTCACGGCACTGCTGTGGCGATGGATCATGGACTCCAACGCCGGTGCGTTCAACGGACTGTTACTACAACTGCGAATCATCGACCAGCCGGTCAGCTGGTTGGGTGAACCTCAGCTGGCGCCGTGGATCATCATCCTCGCCCAGGTCTGGCGCGGCTTTCCGTTCATCATGGTGATGCTGCTCGCGGCGATGCAGACCATCCCCGCAGAGCTGCACGAAGCGGCGGCTGTCGATGGTGCCGGACCGCTGCGACGTCTGGTGTCGATCACCTGGCCGGGCGTACGACCGATCTTCATCCTCGTCGGCACGCTGGAGGGCCTGTACGCGTTCCGCGAGTTCGCGATGATCGACGTGGTCACCGGCGGCGGCCCCGCTGGCGCGACCGAGGTTCTGGCCACCCAGGTGTACCGGCTGTTCTTCCAGTATCACCGGTTCGGCGATGCGATGGCACTCGCGGCGCTCATGTTCGTGCTGGCGTTGATCGCCACCCTGTTTCTCATGCGCATGGCAGCGCGAGGCGAGGAGGACTGATGATGGCGACCCGGTCCACGCGGCTGTACCACCTATCCCGTCTGACGGGCACCGCGATCAGGTACACACTCGTCGCGTGCTTGCTGCTGTTCGCGCTCCTGCCCTTCTTCTGGATGCTGTCCACGGCGTTGAAGCCGGCCACCCAGATCTACACCAGCCCGGTGACCTGGTGGCCGTCGAGCCCCACACTGGAGAACTTCGTCGCGGTCGTCACCCGCGCCGACTTCACCGTCATCATGGGGAACACCCTGCTGGTCGCCGGCGTGTCGGCAACGGTGAGCACCACCGTGGCGCTGCTCGCCGCGTACGGGTTGTCACGTCTGGCCAGCCGATGGGGTGAGCTCCTCGTCCTGCTCCTGCTGTTCGCGCAGATGATCCCGACGATCCTCTTCGTCATCCCGTACTTCCTCGTCTTCCGGACGCTGGGCCTGCTCGACACCCTGCTGGTGCTGATCGTCACCCACGTCTCGCTCACCATGCCGATCGCCACCTGGCTGTTGCGGCGATTCATCGCCAAGGTGCCCCGCGAACTCGACGAGGCGGCGCTCATCGACGGGTGCGGCCAAGTGGGTGCCCTTTTCCGGGTGGTAGCCCCGTCCGCGCGGGCGGGCATCGGCGCCGTCTTCTTCTACGCCTTCCTCGGCTCCTGGCACGAGTACCTCTTCGCCCTGTCGTTGACCAGCTCACCGGAGAACCGGGTGGTGACGCTGGGAATCACCTCGCTGGTGGGGCAGTACCAGGTGTCCTGGGGCGAACTGATGGCACTGGGCATCCTTACCACCCTGCCGCTCATCGCCCTGTTCCTGCTCGTGGAGCGGAACCTGGTCGAAGGCCTCGCCGGTGGAGTCAAGGGCTGAGCAGACTGCTCCGACAGGGCGGTCCGCAACGACAACCGAAAGGAAAGTGGCAGCAGTGGGAATGTTGGATGGCCGGGTGGCGATCGTGACCGGTGGCGCCCGTGGACTCGGCGAGGGAATCGCCCGGCGCTTCGCCGCCGAGGGCGCCTCGGTCGTCATCGCGGACCGCACACCGGCCGAGCCGTTACTGGCGCAGCTCGCGCCGACCCAGATCGGTCACCTGACGGCGACCGTGGACGTGCGGTCGCCCCGCGAGGTCGACGACCTCGTCGCCGACACGGTCGCCCGGTACGGCCGCCTGGACGTCATGGTTAACAACGCCGGCGTGATGGACTCGGGCGCCGAGGTCGCCGACCTGACCGACGAGGAGTACGACTTCGTGCTCGACGTCAACGTGCGGGGCGTGTTCAACGGCTGCCGGGCCGCGGCCCGGGTGTTCCGGGAACAGGACCGGGGGCGGATCATCAACGTCGCCTCCTACATCGGAAAGAAGGCGATCGGCGGTCACGCCCTGTACTCCGCGTCCAAGGCTGCGGTCATCTCACTGACCCAGGCCCTCGCCCTGGAGTTGGGTAAACACGGAACGACCGTCAACAGCATCTGCCCGGGCACCATGTACACCCCGATGTGGGTGGAGAAACTCCCGACCTTCGTCGGTGAGGCGAATCCGGATGTGGAGAAGTACCGGCGCGAGCACGCGGCGGCCAACATCCCGGTCGGTCGGATGGGAACCGGACAGGACGTGGGAGCGATGGCGGCCTGGCTGGCCAGCGACGACGCCGTTTTCGTGACCGGAGCGGCACTCAACCTCACCGGCGGCGAGGCGGTGTTCTTCTGAGCGGCGAGCCGCCGGCCGGAGCCGGCATCAGGGCCGTCACCGCACCTGAGGACGTGCTCGGCGAGTCTCCGGTCTGGCTCGGCGACCGCGACGGCCTGATCTGGGTCGACAGTCTGCGGGGCCGGATACGGTACCTCGCGGGTGGGGAACTCGATCTGGGGGAGAAGATCGGGTCGGTCGCGCCTCTGGCTGGCGGCGGCCTCATCGCGGCGCTGGAACACCGGGTGGTGGCGCTCCAGAGCGACCGTGCGGTGCGCGAGATCTGCCGGTTGCGTCTGCCGACGACGCACCGGCTCAACGACGGTGCGGTCGACCCGTACGGCAGGTTCGTGTTCGGAAGCATGAACGAGGAGCGCGACGCGCCCAGTGCTGCGCTCTACCGGCTGGGCTTCGGCGGTGTCGAGGTGCTGCGCGACGGACTGACCCTCAGTAACGGCATCGACTGGTCGCCGGACGCAACGACCATCTACTTCACCGACTCGACGGCGAAACGTATCTTCGCCGCCGAGTACCCGGCCGATGGTGGGTTGCGCAACGAGCGGGTCTTCGCCGAGTGGTCGGGCCCGGGCATGCCCGACGGGCTCGCGGTCGACGCCGCCGGACACGTCTGGTCGGCCATCTGGGACGGCTCGTGCCTGGTCAGGTTCGCCCCCGACGGTGATCTCGTCGGCCAGGTCGACCTACCGGTGCCCCGGCCCACCAGCCTGGCGTTCGGGGGAGCGGGGCTGCGTGCCGTGTACGTGACCTCGGCCAGAGTGGGGCTCAGCCGTCCAGCACTGGACCGGTGGCCGTACTCCGGCGCGCTCCTGGTCGGCACGCTCGATGCCGGCGGACTCGCCTCCCGTCGGGTGCGCGAGTTGCCCGAGAAACCGTCGACTTTCGACGGTGCGGTGAACCAGGATGGATGAGGGAGGACCAGTGAAGGCACTGACCGCCAAGGTTGCGGTGGTGACTGGAGCCAGGCAAGGGCTCGGCGAGGCCACGGCGCGTCGCCTGGCCGACGACGGGGCAACCGTGGTCGTGGCGGATCTGCAGGACCCGGGCGCGCTGGCCGCGGAGCTGGAGCAACGCACCGGCCGCCGGCATGCGGGTGTGGTCCTCGATGTCACGGACGGCCGGCGGCTCCGTGCGGCGCTCGACGACGTGGTGGCGAGGTTCGGTTCACTCGATGTCCTGGTCAACAACGCCGGGGTGAGCCAGCCGCAGCTTCCGCTGATCGAGACGACCGACGAGACCTACGAGCACGTGATGGCGGTGAACGCACGTGGTGTGTTCAACGGCATCCGTGCCGGCGGGGCGATCATGGCCGAGTCCGGCGGCGGCCGGATCATCAACATCGCCTCCTATCTCGGCAAACGTGGCCTGGCGACCTTCGGCGTCTACAGCGCGAGCAAGGGTGCCGTCATCTCCCTGACCCAGGCCGCCGCGGAGGAACTCGGGCCGTACGGGGTTACCGTCAACGCGGTGTGCCCCGGCACCATGGTCACGCAGCTCATGCTCGACACCCTGTCAGCGACGACGGGTGAGGAGAACCCAGACGCGGAGGCCTGGATGCGTGCGTACGCGGGCGACCGGATCCCGGTTCGTCGCATGGGCCGGCCGGCGGACGTCGCGGGGCTGGTGTCCTGGCTGGCAAGCGATGACAGCTCCTACATGACGGGGGCCGCGCTGAACCTCAGTGGAGGCGAGGCGTTGTACTTTTAGGTGTCCCATGGTGTCGCACCGGGAAGGAACCCAGATGAGCGGCGGAAACCGTCGACGTGTCACGCAACGCGACGTGGCGCGGGCCGTTGGCGTGACCTCGGCGACGGTTTCGTATGCCCTCAATGGCCAGCCGGGTGTCAGTGACGAGTTGCGGGAGCGCATCGCAAAGGTCGCGGACGAGATGGGTTTCCGCCCCAGCCGGCTGGCTGTCGGCCTGCGGCTCGGACACACGGACACGATCGGCCTGCTCGTGCCGGACGTGGCGAACCCGTTCTATCCGGAACTCGCGTCAGGCGTCATCGAGGCGGCGGCGGCCGAAGGGCTCCAGGTCTTCGTCTCGCAGGTGGGGCTCGACGGTCGTGATCAACTCCGCGTGATCACCGCGCTGGTCGACAGCCACTGCGAAGGGCTCCTGCTCACCGCGGTTCTGCCGGAGGACGCCTCCATGCTCAAGGAGCTACAGGCGCGCCGCATCCCATTCGGCCTGATCAACCGCAGGATCGAGGACTTACCCGCCGACTGGGTCGGCATCGACGACTTCGCCGCTGCCAAGGAACTCGTCGCACAGGTGGTGGGGAGCCGCCGCAGCGTCGCCATCTTCGGCGGCCCCGAGCGGTCGTCGGTGAGCGCGGGCCGGACCGCCGGAGCCCTGGCCGCGCTGCGGGAGGCGGGTCTGGAGCCGTTGCCGGACGGCCGGGCCGGCGCGCTGACACGCGATAGCGGCGCCGAGCGGGCGCGTGCCCTGTTCGATTCGCAGGGCCCAGTCGACCTGGTGGTCTGCGGCAATGACGTCATCGCGCTAGGCGTCATGGACGTGTGCTACGAGCGCGGGCTGTCCGTGCCCCAGGATGTCGCTATCACCGGCTTCGACGACATGAGCTTTGCCAGCGCCGGACCGCTGCGTCTGACCTCCGTCGAGGTGCCTCGACAGGAGATGGGGCGTCGCGCCGTTCAGACCCTGCGCAGGCGGATCGCCGGCTTCGACGGCGAAGCGCAGGTTGTCGAACTGCCCTATCGCATTCGCCGTCGAAGCACCGCTTGAGTCAAGACCGCCGTTGGCGATCCGGCTGGCGTCTATTCGGGGATGCGGCCGGTCCGGGCGAGTTCCGCGAACCACAACGCACTGTCCTTCTTCGTCCGGACGAGCGTGTCGTAGTCGACGTGAACGATCCCGAAACGCTTGGCATAGCCGTACGCCCACTCATAGTTGTCGAGCAGTGACCACACGAAGTAGCCGCGCAGGTCCACGCCAGCCTCGATAAGGCGGTGCACGGCCGTGAGATGCCGTCGCAGGTAGTCGACCCGCTCCACGTCGTGTACCCGGCCTGCCACGACTGTGTCTTCGAAGGCGGCACCGTTCTCGGTGATCATCAACGGCAGCTCCGGGTAGGCCCGCGCGATCGAGCCGACCAGTTCCATCAGGCCAGCGGGTTCGATGTTCCACCCCATCGCGGTGTGTGGGCCCGGCTGCGGAAGGAACTCGACGTCCTCGGCGCCCGGCCAGGGATTCCCAGCCAGGATCGCGTTGCCGCTGACCGCCCGTTCATCGGATGCGGAGTCCCACATCTGCACCAGCTTGGTCGAGTAGTAGTTGATCCCGAGCACGTCGAGCGGTTGCCGGATCGTATCGAGGTCACCGTCCCGGACGAACGACCAGTCGGTGATCTTCGCCGTGTCGGCGAAGAGATCCTCGGGGTAAGCGCCGCTGAGCATCGGTCCGGTCCAGATCCGGTTGCCAACGGCATCGATCCGCCGTACGGCCTCGGCACCGGTGGGGCCGGCCGGACGCAGCGCGTGCAGGTTCAGCGTGACCGAGAAGTCCGGATCGTTGCGCACGACACCGCGCAGCGCCTCGATAGCGAGCCCGTGGGCGAGGTTCAGATGGTGCGCGGCGGCCAACACGTCCGCCGGATCCTGCCGGCCTGGGGCGTGCACGCCCGACCCGTACCCGAGGTGGGCGGTGCACCACGGCTCGTTGAGAGTCGTCCAGGTCTGGACCCGGTCGCCGTAGCGTTCGCCCATCCGGCGGGCGTATTCGCCGAACGCCTCGGCGGTGTCCCGGGCCGGCCAACCGCCGTTGTCCTCGAGCGCCTGGGGCAGATCCCAGTGGTAGAGGGTCACCGTTGGGGTGATTCCGCGCTCGAGCAGCCCGTCGATCACCCGGTCGTAGAAGTCGAGGCCGGCGCTGTTCATCCGCCCGGTGCCCTCCGGGATGACCCGGGACCAGGAGATGGAGAAGCGGTACGACTGCAGGTGCAACGACTTCATCAGGTCGAGGTCTTCGTCGAGCCGGTGGTAGTGGTCGCAGGCCACGTCGCCGGTGTCGCCGTTGACCACCTTGCCCGGGATGCGACTGAAGGTGTCCCAGATCGAGGGGCCGCGTCCGTCCTCGTGTGCCGCGCCCTCGATCTGGTACGCGGCCGTCGCCGAGCCGAACACGAACCCCGGCGGAAACTCAAGACCGCTGTCGCGGAAGTCGGGTGAACCCTGCATGACCATCACGCCTCCTCGATCTTGAAGATCCGCCGGGCGTTCTCGGCGAAGAGCTTCCGCTTGTCGTCTTCGCTGATCGCCGCGTTGGCGACGAGCGGGATGTCGAGTGTCGTCTCGTAGTACGGGTTACTGCTGGCCCAGAGCACCCGGTCCGCGCCGAGGCGCTCGACCGCGTGTTCGATCGGGTAGAGCTGGGTGTGCGAGACGGCCGTGTCGAAGACGATGTTGGGGTGCCGCTCGCCCAGGTCGAGGCTGGCCGCCTCGTGCGTGGTGTCCATGAAGGGGTGCGCGTTGAGGAACGTCACGGTCGGGAAGGCGTCGGCCAGCCGGCCGAGCTGGAACGGTGCCTCCAGGACCGAGTGCTGCGCCGTGTGCACCTGGGCGACGGCGTCCGGGTATCGGGCGAGCCGCTCGACGATGGCGAACATGGACGGATGGTCGAGGGGGAGCCCGTTGAAGTCGTTGTGGAACATCAGACCCGAGAGGCCGAGGTCGGTCATGACCCGGTCGACCTCGTCCAGGGCGGCCGCGCCGTGACGGGGCTCCACCACCCCGAGTCCGCGCACCAGGTGGTCCGGGTGCTCCCGCAGGGCCGCGGCGATACCGTCGTTCTGCGCGCGTGAGTCGGCGACCCCGTTCGGATCCTCGTATCCCGGTATCGGCGAGATGACCGACTGGTCGATGCCGTTGAGCCGCATCTTTCGGATGATCTCGTCGGTCGAGCCCGCCACGGACAGTACCGAGCTGATTCCCAGGTGGACGTGTACGTCGATCTTGTAGAAGTTCGCCACTTTCTCGTCTCCCTCGTAACGAGTCTGACTCGTCACCGTAAACCAACCGCCCCGGCACCGAAGTCGCAGGACTTATTCGATTAATGTAGCATGGTGGCCGTTGGCTGAGGGCCGACCTGGCCCGGTCCGGGGCCACCCGTCCCAGCGCCCCGCGCGGTCGCATCCGGGCAGCCGACCCGAACTCGTTCCGACGCATCCAAGGGATGCCCGCCCCTGTCGGCGGCTACAAGAAGGGTGAACACAGATGCCGGTGTCGACACGAACGGATCCACTGACCGGCGAACCGCTGGCCTACCAGGGTGAGCAGCCGTTCGGGAAGGCGGACGACCTGGTCATCGCCGGCGTACTCGGCGCCGACTGCGACGAACGGTTGTGGGTGCCGCAGTCGGACGACGTCTCGTTCCGGCCGCTGCTGTTCTCGGTCAGTCACGGGTACTTCGTGAACGTCCTGCGCGTGCGGAAGACGGGCATCCTGTCCCGCCACCGCCACGCGGGTCCGGTGCACGCCGTCACCCTCAAGGGACGCTGGCACTATCTGGAGCACGACTGGTGGGCGGAGGAGGGCGGCTACAGCTTCGAGCCGCCAGGCGACATCCACACCCTCGAGGTACCCGACGACGTCGAGGAGATGAGGACCCTCTTCCACGTCTCGGGCGCCTACATCTACGTGGATCCGAACGGCGTGCCGCAGGGCGTAGAGGACGTCTTCACCAAGCTCGAGAACGCCCGCCGGCACTACGCCAGCAACGGCATCGGACTGGACTACCTCGACTCACTGGTCCGCTGACATGCCCGACAACGGCATGCGGGCACTGGTCAAGCGAAGTCGCAGCCCGCGCGACGTGGCAGTGATCGACTGGCGCCGGCCGGTGCCGTCTGCGGGCGAGGTCCTCGTCCGCACCGAAGCCGTAGGACTCTGCGGCAGTGACGTCCACGCCTGGAAGCAGGACATCGGTTACGAGTGGGTCGCACGCTCGGTGGTGCTCGGGCACGAGGCGGTCGGCGTCGTCATCGAAGTCGGCAGTGACGTGGACCCCGGATGGATCGGCCAGCGGGTCGTACCAATCTCGATCGACGGCTGCGGCGAATGCGACGTATGCGCCACCCGCCGCCGGCACATCTGCCCACGCCGTCAAGTCCTGGGACTCTCGTTCCACGGCGCGGCGGCCGACTGCTTCACCGTCGCCGCACAACGCCTCGTCGTCGTCCCCGACGATCTGCCCGTGCAGGCCCTCGTCCTCACCGAGCCGCTCGCTATCGCCATGCACGCCGTCAGCAAGCTGCAGGACGCCGCGCACGGGCGGGCCAGCGAGATCGTCGTCACCGGGCCGGGGCCGATCGGGCTCATGGCGGCGCTACTCCTGGACAGCTTCGGTCACCGGGTGACCCTCGTCGGCATCGCTCGTGATCAATCGGTCCGCCTCGCCGCCGCCGCCAAGCTCGGCCTTCAGACATCCCAAGGCGAGGACCTACCGCTCGCCCCCGACATGTGGCTGGAGGCCTCTGGATCCGGCGAGGCGCTCGACCGAGCCGTGCGCCAGACCGCGATCGGAGGCGCCGTCGTGGTGCCGGCGGTGTTCGCACGGATCCCCACGGTGGACATCAACGTGGTGACCCGCCACGAGCTGCACCTGCTGGGCAGTTACGGAGCAAGCCGAGAGGACTACGAACGGGCGGCGGCAACTCTCCAGCGGGATCCGGGCCGATGGGACGGCCTCACGACCTCCTTCCCCCTCGACCAGGGAGTCGACGCGCTCCACGCCGTCGAACAAGGGTCTGTCGTCAAGGCAATCCTCCTGCCCTGACCGAGGACATCAGTCGCCTGCCAACCAAGTGGAGACGGAACACGATGAAGGCCATCGAAATCACTCGCTACGGAGAACCCGAGGTGCTGCACTGGAGGGAGGTGCCCGACCCGACGCCCGCACCCGGGGAGGTGGTGATCGAGATCGCCGCGACGGCGGTCAACCGAGCCGACATCCTGCAACGGCAGGGAAGGTACGACCCCCCACCCGGCGCACCGATATACCCCGGGCTCGAGTGCTCGGGGCGAATCGTTGCGCTAGGCGAGGCGGTGTCTGACTGGGCGATCGGCGACCAGGTGTGCGCACTGCTGGCGGGCGGCGGATACGCCGAGTACGTCGCTGTCCCGGCCAGCCAACTACTACCGATCCCCACCGGCGTCGACCTCTACACCGCGGCCGGACTACCCGAGGTCTCCTGCACCGTGGAGTCCAACCTGTTCCAGGTCGCAGGACTGCGCTCCGGAGACACGCTGCTCGTGCACGGCGGTGCCTCCGGCATCGGTACCTTCGCCATCCAACGCGCCACGGCCGAGGGCATCCGCGTGCTGGTCACCGCCGGTACCCCAAGGAAGCTCGCCAGATGCCGGGAACTGGGCGCCGACGTGGCGATCTCGTACCACACCGAGGATTTTGTCGCGCGGGTGCGGGAGCAAACGGGCGACCGTGGTGTCGACGTAGTGCTCGATATGGTCGGCGGCGCCTACCTTAGCCGCAACGTCGAGGTCCTGGCCCTCGGCGGCCGCCTGGTCGTGATCGGCCTGCAGGGGGGCGACCGAGCCGAACTCGACCTTGGCCAGCTACAACGCAAGCGAGCCAGCGTAACGGCCACCACGCTGCGGGCGCGACCAATCGCGGAGAAGGCCGAAATCGTCCAAGCGGTACGGAAACGCGTTTGGCCGCTGATCGAGAACGGGCAGATCCGCCCACAAACCGACCGGACCCTGCCGATAACCGAGGTGGCGGAGGCACACCGGATCCTCGAGGCGAGCGGCCACATCGGCAAGATCATCCTAACCGTACGGTCGCAGTAGCACCCGCACGCGACCTGACTACCGGCCGCTGATCGGCCTGGCATTGCCGTCGGCGACCGACGGCCCGTCAGGCCGCCTGCCGGCGACCAGCAGTCTCATGGTCGTACGACAACGCCCTGGCCGAGTCGTACTTCGCCGCCCTCAACCGCGGCCTCGACGTCAACCACCGCCGATGGCGCACCGAGCGCCCGCCGCGACGTGTCCAGGTGGATCGCCCTCCACAACCACCTCCGCCGCCACCTCGCACTCGGCTACCTCGCCCCCCGCCGACTACGAACAGGCACTCAAACCCACTACCTCGCAACAGATAGCGGCATAACCCGGTGTCCACATCCCAGGGGACCCTCATGTCGGAATTCACCCAGGTGTATATACTCGTCGGGTGAGCGCGCCGGAATACCCCGCACCGGTCCAACCGCTGGTGGTCCGCCCGCTCTGGTCGCTTGCCGGCCCAACCCTCGGAGCGCTACTCGCCGCCGGGCTGATCACCGCTCCCATCGGACCATGGGGAAGCACCATCCAGCGGGAGCTCGGACTTTCCACCGCGACCACGGCAGTAACCCTGATCGCATCGTACGTGGCGGCAATGGCGGCAATGGCCGCACCCGGCTACCTGCTCGGCCGACGGTGGCCCACCGCGACCGGGGTTTCGGCGCTTCTGCTCCTGGTCGTCGGAAGCCTGGTGTGCTCTCTCGCGCCAGGTGCGGCGCCGATGGCGGTTGGACGGGTAGTCCTGGGGCTGGGGGCCGGAACCGTGATCGGCGTCCTCCTCGCCGTGTCCAGACAGCTGAACCGCTGGCGTTCTCAGGCCCAACTGGTTCTTGGCCTCACGCTCGGCGCCGCTCTCCTGCTCGGGCCTGTCGTGAGCGGCGTGCTGACGCAGACGATGACCTGGCGGATGGTGTTCCTGGTCGACCTACCGGTGGCCGGGCTCGCGCTGGTTGTTACCGCAGCCAGCGGGATCGCCATGTGGGTCATGCGTGCATCCCAGCCGAGCCCGCAGCCCGCCCCCGCTGCAGTGCGGCCCAGCGGCACCCGCCTCGGCGGCCCAACGCGCTGAAATTGTCAATGCATTTGAACAACGTCCCTCGACCGGCCGCCGGCCCTTAGTGCCTCTCGTCGTTAATTCGTCGGGGGTTGTGTCCAGGCGGTGGGGTCGTTGAGGTAGAGGCCGCAGGCGCAGTCGAGGGCTTCTTCGGGGCTGCCGGCGTGCAGTCCGTTGGGCAGGACGAAGTCTTGGTAGGCGTCGCGGCTGGCGAGGTAGATCGCGAAGCCCCACCTGCTGGCGGAGCCGCCGTAGCGGAGCCGGCACAGCGGCAGGGTGGTGCCGTCGGCGAGCCGCCCGTCGACGTAGGCGAAGATGCCGTGATACCGCACGGGCACGGCTGTGAGGGCGGGCCAGCGGGTGCGGGCGTGTGCGCTCAGGCGTTGACGCAGGCTGGTCTTGGTCGACTCGGGTGGGGGCTTGGCCACGACTGCCATCCTGCCCCACCCCCTGTGCCGTCGTGTCGGTGCTGGCGCCGTGGCGGTGCGGGTGGCACAACGTTGCGGTGCCTCCGTCATCCCCGTACCCGATCATGCTCGACGCTGCCGAGCGTGTCGTCCTGCAGGCGCTGGCCCGCCGGCCTACGACCTCCTACCGGCTGGTGGTGCGGGCTCGTATCGTGCTGGCCGCAGCCGATGGTGCCAGCAACACTGTGATCGCCGCCGATCAGCGGGTGCACGTGGATACGGTGCGTAAATGGCGGGTGCGGTTCTACCAGCGGCGGCTGGACGGGTTGGCCGACGCGCCGCGTCCTGGCCGGCCGCGCAGGTTCAGCGACGTGCAGGCCGCGCAGGTCAAAGCCCTCGCGTGTGAGTTGCCGGCCGAGCGTGGCGTGCCACTGTCCCGGTGGAGCGCCGCTGATCTGGCCGACGAAGCGGTGGCCGCCGGTGTCGTGGAGGACATCTCGGCGGCGACGGTGACGCGCTGGCTGGCCGCCGATGCGATCAAGCCCTGGCGGCACCGGTCGTGGATCTTCCCCCGGGACCCACAGTTCGCCGTCAAGGCCAGCAGGGTGCTGGACCTGTACGCCCGCATATGGGATGGGAGCCCGCTGGGCGGGGGCGAGTTCGTCATCAGCGCGGATGAGAAGACCTCGATCCAGGCGCGGTGCCGCTGCCATCCCAGCCTGCCGCCGGGCCGGTCGAGGCTGATGCGTGTCGAGCACGAGTACGAACGCGGCGGCGCCTTGGCGTACTTGGCCGCGTTGGACGTGCATCACGGCAAGGTGTTCGGCCGCTGTGAGCCCTCCACCGGGCTGGTCCCGTTCGCCCGCCTGGTCGAGCAGGTCATGACCAGCCAGCCCTACGCCTCAGCGGATCGGGTGTTCTGGATCGTGGACAACGGATCCTCCCACCGCGGGCAGGCCTCTATCGATCGCCTGACCGAGGCGTGGCCCACCGCGACGCTGGTCCACCTACCGATCCACGCGTCGTGGTTGAACCAGGTTGAGCTGTATTTCTCGATCGTGCAGCGCAAGGTCGTCACGCCGAACGACTTCTACGACCTGGCCGATGTCCAGGACCGGCTCATCGCCTTCCAGGAGCACTACAACCTCGGCGCCCGTCCGTTCAACTGGCGATACACCAAGAGAGACCTCGACGCCCTACTCAAACGACTCGCCGCGCACGAGTTCCTACCTGCCGCCGCGTAACCCCCGACGAATTAACGACGAGAGGCACTTAGCTAAGCAGGTTGCCGGAAGTTATGTCCGTAACTCGCCCGAGTCGACGCAGCTCCACATAGGAAGACCCCGTCGGGGGTTTGATCGAGTTACCACACAAGATCAGCCCCGACGAGGTCCCCGCCAGTATGCGCCCCGCGCACGTGTACGCCAACCCGACCGACGAGCAGTACCACCAGATCCTGGACGCCCTGCACCGGCAGTGGCGGGTCGCCACCCGCGCGATGATGGTCCTGCTGTCCGCCAGCGGAATGTCCGCCGCCGAGATCGGCGCCCTGCTGCACTACGACCCGGCCACCGTCCGCCGGTGGATCACCCGCCACAACCTCGAAGGCCTCGCCGGACTACCCGACCGGCCCCGTCCCGGACGCCCCCGCCTGGGCAGCCCACGCCTGGGCGACCGCATCCGTACCCTGCTCACCACCCCGAAGGCTTGGACCACCGGCCGGGTCTGGCGGGCGTTGGGCCGCCCACCACTGAGCCTGCGCACCGTCTACCGACGCATCCGGGAACAGGCCCGATGGTGCAGGCCCCGCCTGACCGCCAAGAGCGCCCCCGACCACGACACCGTCTGCGCCGGCATCCGCGACCAGATCGCCGCCCTGCCCGAAGGATCAGTCGTCCTCGCCGAGGACGAAACCCACCTCGACCTGCTCGCCCGGGTCCGCGCCTGCTGGACGCCGGTCGGCGTGCGTCACCGTGTCCCGACCCCGGGCACCAACCTGCGCCGCACCATCCACGGCGCGGTCAACCTGGCCACCGGCGCCTTCCACCACCACGTCTCGGTCCGCAACGTGTCCGTGGTGTTCTGCTACTTCCTCGACATGCTCCTGACCGCCTACCCCGACGCCCCCGTCGTCGCCGTGATCTGCGACAACGGCACCACCCACCACAGCGGCATCACCCGACGGTGGCTGGCCGAACACCCCCGCCTACTGCTGATCGAAGGCGCCAGATACAGCCCACAGGACAACCCCGTCGAACGGATCTGGGCCGCGCTGAAGCAGCACATCGCCAACACCGCCCCCGCCACCATGGCCGACCGGATCCGGCAGGCCCACACCTTCTTCCGCCACCGAACACCCGACCAGAACCTCACCACCACCGCGCCCTGGACCTCACCCTGGCTACCCCAGGGTTACGGACAGGACTTCTGGCCAGGCGCTTAGTACTGCAACGGCGTTTCGCAACCTTCTGTGGTTGTCGTAAGTTAGTTCATTGTGGTCAGTGTCGGGTTGGTCGAGTCGTGGGACGTTGAGCTTGGGGATCTGCTGGCGCGGATTGCGGGGCGGTTTTCGCGGGTGGAGTCGCGGAAGCGGGCGTTCGCGTATGTGCGTGGGCTGCTCGCGCCGCTGGAGCGGCGCAACGGGTGGACCCTGGCCGAGCAGGCCGGTGATGGTTCGCCGGACGGGATGCAGGCGTTGCTGTGCAGCCCGTGCTGGGACCGCAACGCGGTGCGGGACGAGGTACGCGACTACGTGGTGGAACACATCGGCGACCCGGACGGGGTGCTGATCGCCGACGAGACCGGTTTCGCCAAGAAGGGCCGAGCCTCGGCGGGGGTTCAGCGGCAGTATTCCGGCACGCTGGGCCGCACGGACAACTGCCAGATCGGGGTGTTTCTGGCCTACGCCACACCGAAGGGTCGGGCGTTGCTCGACCGGGAGTTGTACCTGCCGGTGTCGTGGACTGACGACCGTGCCAGGTGCCGCAAGGCGGCGGTCCCGGACGAGGTCGCCTTCGCGACCAAGCCACAGCAGGCCAGGATGATGCTTGAACGGGCGATCGCCGCGGGTGTGCCGTTCGCCTGGTTCACCGCGGACGAGCTCTACGGGCAGAACCCCGGGTTGCGCGGCTGGCTGGAGGAGCAGGACGTCTCGTATGCGATGGCGACCCGCTGCGATGACGAGGTGGCCTCCGGGCTGCACACCACCACCCGGGTCGACGCGCTGATCGGCAAGGTGCCGGGTGGTGCGTGGCGGCGTATGTCCTGCGGCGACGGGGCGCACGGGCCGCGGGTCTACGACTGGGCCTGGCTGCCGATCCGCCGGCCGTTCCTGCACGGCCGTCGCGGCTGGGTCCTCGCGCGGCGCAGTGTCAGCGACCCGACCGAGATCGCCTACTACGTGTGCTTCGGCAAGCGCGGCACCCGGCTGCGCGAGCTGGTCAGGGTCGCCGGGTCCCGGTGGGCGGTCGAGGAGTCGTTCCAGACTGCGAAGAACGAGGTCGGCCTGGACCAGTACCAGGTCCGCCGCTACGACGCCTGGTACGCCCACATCACCCTGGCCATGCTCGCCGCCGCGTTTTTGGTCGCCACCCGGGCCCGCGAGGTGGCAAAGGGGGCACCGACGACGGCGAGCACACGCTGATCCCGTTGAGCAGCAACGAAATCCGCCGCCTGCTCAGCAAACTCGTCCTCATCGGACGGGCCACGGCCGGACACGTGCTGCACTGGTCCGGCTGGCGTCGCCGCCGACAAGCCCAAGCGAAAGCCAGCCACTACCACAAACACTTCAAAGACCATCGTACGTGACGAACCGCCGTTGCAGTATTAGGCGGGATAGCGAGAAGGAGGGCGGCGTAGGGTCAGCGGGCGGGGACGATGGGGCCGCGGTGCAACCAGTCGATGAGGTCGAGCTCGGCCAGCTTCGCGACCCGATCCTCGTATCGTCGCAGGTCATCTTCGTCGAGCAGGTCCCGCCACTGGCCGCTGACACCCTGGTTGAAGAACCGCTTCGGATCGCGCCACATCGCCGCGACCGGGGTCAGAGCCTCCGCCCGGCCGCGCATCGAGTCGAATGTCGCCGCCCGCACCAGATCCGGCCACCGCGACTCCGGCACCTCGATTCCGAGGCGCCCGGCGAGGAACCTCATCTGGCCTTCAAGATCTGACTTCAGATCGTCGTAGTGCAGCAGCAGCACGTTGGGCCGCTCCCGCTCGGCCCAGAACCCCGACAGGTGGTGCAGCATCGACGGCAGGCCCACCTGCACATTGGTGTCCTCCAGCCAGGTCCAGAACCGGTTGTACGCGGACTCCGCAGGCGCCGGAGCCGTATCGGCGGGCTCCTGGGTCGGGCTACCGTTGGCCACCAGCATCGCGTCGAAGGCCTCTTGGGCGACGTTCTGGAAATGAGCGTCCCAGGAGATCGCGACGTCCCGGGGGTCCCGACCGACCGCAACGTAGGTCACCCCCTCATGGATGGGCAGCCCGTCGAAGGGCGTATGAGTCTTGATGAAACGGCGATGCCGCTGCGCCTCGTAGAACGCGAAGATGTCGTCCCGACTGCGAGTCAACATGTCGAGCCAGTAGGTGAGGTCGTCCAGCCGTGCCGGCAGCTCCGGTGTCTGGAAGATCAACAAGGCGCAGATCGTCTGGGTCCACGTCGTCCCGCACTTCGCGGGGGTCGAAACTACGATGTCACCTTCGCGGAACGGGAAACCCTCCCACCGTCCGCTGTCCATAACCTCGTTCTGGTACCGAACCGTCGGTTGACGCAACGGTCCTCCCTGCTTTTCGGTTGGTCTGTCCATGGTAGACCTAACCTATCGAACCGGGCGCCCGTCGACCATCGTGCGGGCCGGTGAAGGGCCAGGGTGCGAGCTATCTCGGTGGTTCGAGTTCGAGGGTCATGCCGGTGCTGGTGAAGAAGCCGGCGAGGAGATCGTTCTGTTGCTGACAAGCGCGTAGTTGACGTTTGACCAGTTCAGCGAGGTGGTCGATACCGCAGGCGGCGGTGTTGGTCAGGCCGCGTTCATCCAGCGCCCGACGCCTTCGGTGGGGTTGAGGTCCGGAGCGTAGGCAGGTAACCGGGTCACGGTCAGCCACGGCCGGGCGGTGGTCAGGGCGTGCATGCGGTGGCCGGCGTGGTGTTCAGGTTGTCCCAGGTCAGCACTATCGGTGCCCGCAGGCGCTGGTGGGCCTGATCGAGGAAGGCGATGTAATCGTCCTCGCTGAACGTTCCGCCAGCAGTCCACCGCCGTCGCCACAGGCGCGAATAACTAGCGGTTTTCGGGTCTCGCGTTGTCTGCTGTGGTATGGGCGTGGATGAGATCGAGGGGCTGCTGGCGGCGAAGTTCCGGGTGCTGTTCCCGCATCTGGATGAGCGGCAGCGTCGTCTGTTGATGGGGGCCGAGGCCCGGGGTTTGGGGCATGGCGGAATCAGGCTGGTGGCCAGGGCTGCCGGGGTCGCGGAGAGTACGGTCTCGCGCGGTGTCTCCGATTTGGACGCCGGTGAGGTGTCGTTGGGTAGGACGCGTCGGGTGGGTGGGGCCGGCCGCAAGCGGCTGGTCGATCTTGATCCGGGGCTGCGGCCGGCGTTGCTGGCGTTGGTCGAGCCGGACATACGTGGGGATCCGATGTCGCCGCTGCGGTGGACGACCAGGTCGACGCGCGGGCTGGCCCGGGAGTTGACCGGCCAGGGGTGGCGGATCTCGGCCGACACCGTCGCCGACGTTCTGCGTGACGAGGGCTTCAGTCTGCAGGCCAACGTGAAGACGATCGAGGGGAAGCAGCATCCGGACCGGGATGCCCAGTTCCGGTATCTCAACGAGTAGGTAAAGGACCACCAGGCCGACGGTGATCCGGTGATCAGCGTGGACACGAAGAAGAAGGAACTGGTCGGCTAGTTCCGCAACGGCGGGCGTCAGTGGCGGCCGATCGGTGACCCGGTCCACGTCAAGACGCACGACTTTCCCGAACGGCCGATCGGTAAGGCGATCCCGTACGGGATCTACGACGTGACCGCGGACACCGGCTGGGTCAACGTCGGCTGCGATCATGACACCGCCGCGTTCGCGGTCGCCTCGATCCGCCGCTGGCAGACCCGCGGCGCGGGCGACTATCCGAACGCCCGCAGGCTGCTGGTCACCGCCGACGCGGGTGGCTCCAACGGATACCGGACCCGGGCGTGGAAGACCGAACTCGCGACCCTGGCCGCCGAGACCGGCCTCGACATCACGGTGTGCCACCTGCCACCCTGCGTTCCGCAGCTTCGCGTCGATATAGTCGGCGCGCGGACCTGAAGCTGCAGCTCAAGGCGTCGCGGCCTGACGGAAACGGCGAAAACGCCTAGTGACACGCCTACCTGTGGATAACTTCTACTAGCTGCTGATCTATTGCGGTGGTCATAGTCGGTGTACGGTCTGGGCCGTGTACGTGAAGGCGTCGACGCGCAAGACCCGCGACGGGCAGACGATCCGCTACCTGCAGCTGGCCCACAACGAGTGGGACCCGATCGCGAAGGCGTCCAAGACGCGGGTGCTGTACTCCTTCGGCCGAGAGGACCAGCTGGACGTCGCCGGGGTGCGTCGCCTGGTCGACGCGCTGTCACGCCTGCTGGACCCGGCCGACGCCCTCGCCGCAGCCGCGCCGACGGGGCTGTCGTTTCTGGAGTCGCGGCCGTTGGGCGGGGCGTGGCTGCTCGACGGCCTGTGGCGGCAGCTGGGTATCGACAAGATCGCGCGAGGCATGGTCAATACCGCCCGTCGTGAGGTCGACGTCGAACGGGTGCTGTTCGCGCTGGTCGCCAACCGGGCGCTCAAGCCGTCGAGCAAGCTGGCGGCATCGGAGTGGGTCTGCCACGACGTGCACCTGCCCGGCCTGCCGAACGTCACCGACGACGCCTGCTACCGGGCGATGGACGACCTGATCGGCGTTGAGCCCGCGCTGACCCGGGCGATCTACGACAGCATCGCCGACCTGCTCAACCTCGAAGTCGACCTGCTGTTCTTCGACACGACCAGCACGTACTTCGAACTGGACGAGGCCGACGACCTGGCATGGCGCGACGACAAGGGCCGCGTGGTCGACGAAGGCGACCCGGCCGCGGTCAAGCAGGCCGGGTTCCGGACCCACGGCAAGAGCAAGGACCACCGCGACGACCTGCCCCAGGTCGTGGTCGGCATGGCCGTGACCCGCACCGGCATCCCGGTGCGGGTGTGGTGCTGGCCGGGCAACACGGGCGACTCGGCGCTGATCCGCCAGGTCAAGACCGAGATGCGTGAGTGGAGTCTCGCCCGGATCGTGTGGGTCGCCGACCGCGGCTTCGCCTCCGCCGAGAACAGAAGGTTCCTGCAGCAGGGCGCAGGCGGCTACATCCTCGGCGAGAAGCTGCGCGCCGGCACCGCCGAAGCCGACGCCGCCCTGGCCCGGCAGGGCCGCTACGCCACCGTCGCCGACAACCTGCAGGTCAAAGAGGTCAACATCGGTGCCGACGACCGGTTCGTGATCTGCTTCAACCCCGAAGCCGCCGAGCGCGACGCCGCCGTGCGTGAACGGCTGATCGCCCAGCTCACCGACAAGATCGACGGCTCGGACAAGCTCAACGCCACAAAACGCGCCGAGCTACGCGGGGTGATCTCCACCAAGCCTGGCCTCAACCGCTACCTGCGCGTCACACCCAAGGGCCTGCTACGAGTCGACGCCGCCGCCATCAAGGCCGAGCAGCGCCTGGACGGCAAGTACCTGCTGCGCTGCTCCGACCCGAAGCTGTCGGCCGAGGACATCGCGCTGGGCTACAAGCAGCTCCTCGAGATCGAACGCGGCTGGCGCGACATGAAGACCACCCTGGACCTGCGGCCCGTCTACCACCGCCGCGAAGACCGCATCCGCGCCCACATCCTGCTCTGCTGGCTGGCGCTGCTGCTCATCCGCGTCGCCGAGACCACCACCGGCCACACCTGGGCCAAGATCCGCACCGACGTCGAGCGGCTGCACATCGGCGTGTTCACCGGCCCCGCCGGCACGTTCTGCCAGCGCACCGAGCTGTCCCAGCCCCAGAAGGCCCTGTTCGCCAAGCTGAAGGTCGCCGAACCGCCCCGCGTCATCGAGGCGATACCCGCAACCGCCTGACCAGCCTGAATGCCGCGGCCTAGTGACACGCCTCGCCACCGGGCCTACCCGTGTTTGCCCAGCTCAAGCCGCAGATTCGCGGACTATATCGAAGCGAAGCTGCGGAACGCAGGACCAACCAGTGCACCGAAACCCGCACGACCCGGTCCCGGACGCCCGCCCGGCACCCCGAACCGCCTACGCGCACCCCGCCACGACGTCGGGAAAACCGCCGTCCGCGACCTGAGCATCACTGCCCGCAAACAACGCGCAGGGTTAAAGAACAAGCTGAGTGCCCGTTGAAGAACCAGGTCAGCGTGGCGGGCGTCGGCTGAGGGCACAGGAATCCGAATCGTTCTCGGTGTGTCGCGCGGACACGAGGTAGGGCTTTCGGCCAGCCTCGCGTGTCGAGTTGTGCCCTTCGGTGAGCGGTTGCCGGTTGGGGCGCTTGGTGCAGCGCTCGCTCTCCTTCGGGGGCGAGCCCGTGCGGTCAGCGTCGGTCCGGGTGGGCGCGTCCGACTGCACCCGCCCTGCCCCATCGCCCGGGGATGTCGAGCAGTTCGATCCGGCCCATGCCCGAAGGCACGGCCGGTCTGGCCACCAGGTGCTCGCCGCGTGGCTCCATGCCGAGCATGGTCCGCAGCAGCAACAGGGGAGTTCCGGTGGACCACGCCTGTGGGCTGCACGCCGTGGGGTACAGCACGGGATATCTGGTCAGCGTCCGCTCGTATCCGCCGAACGCCTCGGGGAGCCGCCCGTCGAAGTGTTCCGCGGCGTCGATGATTCCCTCGGCGATGCGGCCGGCTTCCTGGTGGAATCCGTAGCGGCGTAGCCCCCAGGCGATGAAGGAGTTGTCGAATGGCCAGACGGTGCCGACGTGGTAGCCGATCGGGTTGTAGCGTCCCTCGCCGGTGCCGAGCGTCCGCACCCCCCAGCCGGAGAACAGTTGGGGGCCGAGCAGGTGTTCGGCGATCTTCGGTGCCCGGGATTCGTCGACGATGCCGCTCCATAGCAGGTGGCCGATGTTGGAGGAGAGGGCGTCGACCTGGCGGCCGTCGCCGTCGAGGGCGAGGGCGTAGTACTCGCCGTCGGAGACCCAGAAGTCGCGGTTGAAGCGTTCCTTGAGGTCGGCGGCTTCCCGTTCGAGGCGGTCGGCGTACGCGGGGTCGTGCCAGAACTCGCGGGCCAGCCTGGCGCCGCGGATCTTGGCGTCGTACGCGTAGCCCTGCAGCTCACAGGTCGCCCGGGGCAGGCTGGGCAGCCGCCCGTCCCGGAACGAGATGGAGTCCCAGGAGTCCTTCCAGCACTGGTTCTCCAGCCCGGTCCGTTCGTTGCGGCGTTGGTACCAGGCGTAGCCGTCGCCCATGATGTCGCCGTACTCGTCGATCCAGTGCAGGGCGGCTCTCCCGGGACGTTCGAGAGACCGGACCAGCGTGGCGTCGCCGGTCCACCGCTCGTACTCGTCGAGCAGGATGACGAAGAGAGGAGTGGAGTCGGCGCTACCGTAGTACGGCGAGTGTGGCTGCTCCTCGAATGCGGCCGTCTCCCCGTACCGCAGCTCGTGGAGGATCTTCCCGGGCTCCTCCTCGCGGAAGTCATGCAGGACGGCCCCCTGTCGCACGGTGAGCTGGTGCAGCGTCGTGGCGGCGAGGTCGGGCGCGAACGGCAGTGCCTGGATGCTGGTGAGGATGCTGTCCCGGCCGAAGATCGCCATGAACCACGGTAGGCCGGCGGCGGGGATGGCGTGTCCGCTGGCGGTCAGCGGTGCGTAAAACAGCGCGGAGAGGTCGGCCAGGCTGCGTCGGTAGGTCATTCCCAACGTGGGGGAGTCGCAGGTGAGGCGGGGTGCCTGCGCGAGCCAGCCGGCCAGGTCCTGCCGGATCTGCGCTCGGGATCGACCGGGTCTGCCCTCCAGGCTCTTGCGAAGGTCGCGCCCGTCCAGGCCCAGCGCCTGCACGTGCAGGTCGGTGGTCCATTGACCGTGCGGTTCGAGTCGAACGTGGTATGTCAGCCCCTGCTCGTCGACTCGGGCCGGCACGGTGGACGAGACCAGGGTCTCCCGGCAAAACGCTTCCCGCCGATAGCCGAGACGTAGGCGCCCGCCGTCGACCTGGGTGTAGTACGTCCCGCTCTTGTTCCGCACGTCCTTGATCTCGAAGAGGTCGGCGAAGTCGCTGTCGACGTCGATCCGGATCCGCAGGTCGACGGGCTTGGGCTCGTGGTTGATCACGGTCAGTTGCTCCATGAAGCTTCCGCCGATGGAGCGGTCGCGAATGGCCGAAACACCGATGTCGACGAGTGGAGCGGGGAGGGTCGGGACGACGACCATGCGGCTCTCGAAGTACTCGACCTCCTCGACGGTGAGCACGTTGACCCGCTCGTCGTTAATGGACAGGATCCATCTCGACAGGAATCGGGTGTCGAACGAGAAGAACCCGGTCGGGATGGTGGGAGACGCGTCGATGTCGCCCGTCTCCTCACTGACGACGAACGTGTTGCCGTCCAGTAGCCGGACGAGGCCGTCGCTCATGCCGCACGTCTCCGTTCGCGGCCGAAATCCCGAGGGTGATGGGCTTCGGGCGGCGCCGGCATGAGCCGAACGAAGAGGCGGGCCAGCCGGACATCACCCTCCGTCGTGATGTCGTTGCGCAACCATGCCGGGTACATCTGTGACTGGCCAGCCAAGATCCGGTCGAAGGTCGCCCGGCTGCCATGGAATACACAGTCGGCCTTGCCTCCATCCCGAGAGACGCGGATATCGCCCCGTTCGATGGCCACGAACCAGCGGTCGACGCCCTGCTCGTGGGTGAGGTCGAACCGTATGGTCCCGGTGGCGTCCTCGAGGAGGGTTTCGTGCCCGCGACGGGCGAGGGATTGGAAGAAGCTCGTGGTGGGATTCGACATGTCCGCCTCCCTCCGATGCGCGCCGAGCCCGGATGAGCCGCCTACCCACCCTGACCCGGAGCGAGGCCCTGCCGCATCACCCGGATCGGGTGGATTTCCCCGCGCCGCTCGCGACCGCAGTCCAGGTTCATCCGTTCCGAGTGAGGCCAACCCACCCTGATGCGAATGATGCTGCTCGTGGTCCGGCGGTTTTCTACGGGGGTGGTGCCATGTCGGAGGCGACCAAGAAGTTCTTCGAAGCGCTCGAACGACACGGCCACGAACGCCTGCTGAAGAAGACGAACGGCACCATACGGTTCGACCTCGAGCGTGACCACGACGTCGACCACTGGTTCGTGGAGATCCGCGGCGGCGTCGTCCGGGTGTCACAGCAGAACCGCGCCGCCGACACCGTCATCCGCTCCGACGACGCCTTCTTCGACCGGATGGTCCGCGGCGAAGCCAAACCGCACCCGGCGTGGCTGAGGAACGACATAACGCTCAAAGGACAAATCCGGCTCGTCAGCTTGCTGGAGCGGCTCTTCGCGCCGCCGCCCAACGCGCGTCACCCGCGGATCGCCGCCCGGGACCGGGGGAGGCAGGGATGAAAACCGATCTCGTCAGAATCCTGGACGGCAACATCTCCGTGTTGAGCGACGACAGCGGCGACATAGAGTCGACGCCCAACGTCCCAACCGGCTACTTCTCATTCGACACCCGGTTCCTCTCGCTGTGGCGACTGACCATCAACGGCGAACGGGTGAGCACACTGGCGATGGACGACCCGTCGTACTTCGAGGCGCGGTTCTTCCTGGTGCCCGGGGCCCCGACACACTACGTCGACGCCAAGGTCTCGGTGATCCGCGAACGGGCGGTGGCCGGCAGCTTCGAGGAGCGGTTGACAGTGCTCAACCATTCCGGGGAACCGGCCGAGTTCACCGTCCGGGTGGACGCCGGCTCTGACTTCAGCTCCGTGTACATAATCAGACAAGAACGCACGCCGGCCGGCCGGCTCTACCAACGCGTCGAGAACGGTCGCCTGCACCTCGGCTACGTGCGGGAGAAGTTCCGGCTAGAGACGGTGATCTCCACGACCGAGCCGGCGCAGGTCGACCAACGGGGGCTGACCTACCACATCCGGATCGAACCCCACGGGCAGTGGACCACCATGCTGCACGTCCGGGGGCTGGTGCTGCATCCCGACGGTCAGGACATGCGAGAACACCTGACTCCCCCTCGCCAGCAACGCGACACGGCAAGGCTCCAACACGACCTGCGGCAGTGGCTCGACAAGGCTCCGCAGCTGAGCTGCGACTGGAAGCAACTGGAGCGGACCTACCAGCGCAGCCTGGTCGACCTTGCCGCGCTGCGGTTCTCGCCGCTGGCGCTACCGACCGAGCCGCTGCCCGCGGCGGGTCTGCCGTGGAACGCCACCCTCACCGGCCGCGACCCCATCCTCACCAGCCTGCAGGTCCTGCCGTTCACACCGGACATGGCCGTCAACACCCTGCGGATGCTCGGCATCTACCAGGGCAGCGTGCTCGACGACTTCCGCGACGAGGAGCCGGGCAAGATCCTGCGCGAGTTCCGCTACGGCGAGCTGACCGCGTTTGAAGAAAATCCCACATCGCCCTACTTCGGCGCCGCCGACAACACCCCGCTCTACGTCATCCTGCTCGACGAGTACGAGCGGTGGACGGGGGACGCCGCGGTGGTGCGCGAGTTCGAGGACGAGGCGCGCGCGGCGCTGCACTGGATCGACGAGTACGGCGACATCATGGGCGACGGCTACGTCTGGTACCAACGCCGCAACGAGCGGACCGGGCTGGAGAACCAGTGCTGGAAGGACTCCCCGACGGCCATCTCGTTCCGGGACGGGCGGCTGCCCAGCCTGCCCCGGGCGACCTGTGAGCTGCAGGGCTACGCGTACGACGCCAAGATCCGCGGCGCCAGGCTGGCCCGCGAGTTCTGGCACGACCCCGCGTACGCCGACCGCCTCGAACGGGAAGCCGCCGACCTCAAGGAACGCTTCAACCGCGACTTCTGGGTCTCCGACGGCGAGTACTACGCCCTCGCCCTCGACGGCGACGGCCGCCAGGTCGACGCCCTCTCCTCCAACATCGGCCACCTGCTATGGAGCGGCATCGTCGACGAATCCCGGGCACCGAAGATCGCCGAACACCTGCTCGGCCCCCGCCTCTTTTCCGGCTGGGGCGTACGCACCCTCGCGCAGGGCGAGGGGCAGTACAACCCACTCGGCTACCACGTCGGCACCGTCTGGCCATTCGACAACGCCTTCATCGCCTGGGGGCTACGCCGCTACGGATTCCACCAGGAAGCCGGGCGGATCGCCGAGGGAATCATCGACGCGTCCCGGCACTTCCAGGGTCGACTTCCGGAAGCCTTCGGCGGCTACGACCGCGAGTTGACCCGGCACCCCGTCCAGGAACCCGCGGCGAACAGCCCACAGGCCCTGGCCACCGCAGCGCCCCTGCTGCTGATACGCACGCTGCTCGGCCTCGAGCCCTACGGCGATGATCTGGTGGTCGTGCCGGCACTGCCCGAACGGTTCGGTCGCATCGAACTGCTCGACATCCTCGGACGCTGGGGCCGCATCGACGCCATCGGCGTGACATCCCAGGAGGCGTACGCGGCCGACAGATGAGCGTGGCGGCGTTGCCGCCGACCGATGCCGGTGACCAGTGCTGCGGCAGACAAAGCCGCAGTTCACAACCCCTGCGAACCAGTTATGGCACGGCACAGGGTCAACGGGCCAAGGGAGCCAACCTCCGCAGCTCCTCGGTAGAAATCTCCGGTTTTCCAAACGTGTTGCGGCGGGCGCACCGGGCGGTGATCTCCGGGGTGTCCGGGCCGGTGTGCCCGCCGGGACCGGCCGACAGCGGCGATGTCCGCCAGGGCCCGAGCGAATCGGTCCCTCGCGGGCAGGTCGAGCGCGACGGCTACCGCGTCGGGCTCGCCGACGTCGCTGGCGCGGGGCACCGTTGATGCGTCTCGACGGCCGGCTACCCACGCCGCAGACCGTGGGCACGACGTGGGAAGGCGCCTGGACCGACCGCCTGAACTCCGACAACTCGGTCCTTCAGCCCCAATGTCGGTGAGCACCGTCTTGGTCCGGCTGCCGTTACGGGTGTTCCCGCTGCCCCGACCGGCCGGGTCGTGCTTGTCGTAGCCGACGTGGTCGGTGATCTCACCGTCCAACGCGGACTCAAGAACCCGCTTGGTCAGCTGCTGTAGTAGCCCGCCCTCGCCGGTCAGCTTCAGCCCGTCACCGCGAGCCCGATCGACCAGCATCGCGATCAACTGCTCATTCGTGACCGCACCCGCCGGCGCCACGGCCGACCGCTGTTCCTCGGTGGTCTCGGTCGTCATCTGGCGTCTCTCCCTTGATCGGTCGATCAGCCGTTATTTGGGCCCTGTCTCACATTCGGTGGTGACGGAGCGTGCTGCTATCCGAGGAGGATGCGGTGGCGGAGCAGGGTGAAGCCTGCTCGTCCGTGCATTTGGCGTGCGATCCGTTTGGTCTTGGTGTTGACGCCTTCGGTGGGGCCGTTGCTGTACGGAAGCGTGAGCGCGGCGTTCACCGCGTCGCGGTCCCGCTCGAGGCCTCGGGTGAAGGCATGCAGATGAGGCAGTTCGACCGCACGGACGCCGTTGATCCAGTGCGAGAGCCGGTCGTCGTTTCCTGCGTGAGGCGTCAGGAGTTCGGCGAAGCCTGCGACAACGGCGGCCAGTTTGGTCATCTCGGGGCAGGCGGCGGTGAGCCGTGCCAGGAGACTTCGATGTTCGGGTTTGAGGTTGTCGGGTCGGGTGAGGATCATCCGGGCGAGCCGGCGTGGGGAGATGTGGCTGCGGTCGGCGTCCGCGCGGCCTTGGTTGATGTACTTGTGCAGGAGGTTCAGGCAGCCGGTGTATCCGAGGGCCTTGATCTGTTCGAACAGGTGCGCGATGGGGACGGCGGGGTCCTCGGTCCGGCGTTTGCGTAGGTGTTCGCGGTAGGGGTCGACGAGGCTGGCGCGGTATTTGGGGACGCGGAGCATCCGTTCGGGCCGGTCGGCTCGCGCGTAGCGTTTGACGGTGTTCAGGGCCAGTTGCAGGCGGCGGGCGCATTCGAGCAGGCCCACGCCCTGGTCGAGGAGGCGGTGGACCTGGTGCCAGCGTTCCAGGGTGGTTCGAGCGCGGGGTCCGTCGTAGATGGGTGCGTCCAGTACGGCGGCCCAGCAGGTGCTGTGTGCCTTCACCTCGTTCAGTGCGGCTTCGCACAGGTTGTGCCACAGGTGCCACCTGTCCGCGACCTGCACCGCGTCGGGCAGGGCGCGACGGATGGCCTCAGCGTAGGTAGCGGAGCCGTCACGGCACACGACCTCGACGCCCGGATGCCCGCGTAGCCAGGCTTCGAGGGTGTCGGCGGTGCGGTCGGGCAGCACGTCGATCCGTTCATGTGTCTCGGCGTCGATCACCACGGTGGCGTAGCGGTGCCGCTCGGCGCAGAGCGAAGTCGTCGACGCCGATCACCCGGGACGTCCGCCCGGCGGGCAACGGGATACGCAGCAGGGCGCGCAGGGCCGTGTGGCGGGACAGGCCGACCGCGAGTACCGCCAGCAGACGTGCCCCCGCCCGGCCCGCCAACTCCTTGACCACCGCCGCGACGTGCCTGGACAGGCGGATCGTGCGCCGCTGGTAACGCTCCAGCACTCCGGGCATCTGCTCGCGGAACGTCTGCCGGCAGCCCCGCGTGGGGCACACCAGGCGCCGAACCCGCACACGGACCACCACCCGCCGTCCGTCGACCGGCACGTCGGCCACCGTCCGCAGGTGAAATCCGTGCACCCGCCCCGACGACGCCCCGCACACCGGACAGACCGCGGTCCCTTGTGGAGTCCGTGCCCGCACCACGATCCGCTCGCCCTCGTCGGCCACATCCTCTATGACCAGCGGAGACAGACCCGAAAACACCGTCCGCACAAGCACGTCGACATCCATCACGCGAGTGTCAACAACCCCCACAACTCTCCGTCACCACCGAATGTGAGACAGGGCCGTTATTTGTACACACCCCAACCAGAGCGCCTTCCAACACGGCCGCCTCGCCGCACCACTGACCGCGCTCACCTCACCGACCCCATCACCAGCGTCATCATCGGCGTCACCGTCTTCCAGGAGACGATCCACCTCACCCCGCTCCGCGCGATCGGACTCGCCCTTGCCAGCGCGGCAATCGCGGTCGGCATCTACCTCGCCGGAACCAGCACCGGAAGCGGTCAGCGTCGCTGAGCGTGGTGGAGCAGAAACGTCGCCAGCACGATGAACCGTCACGGTCGGCGGCGCCGTGATCGTCACGGGGTCGCCTGCTGCCCCGCGAACGAGACGGCAGAAGGTGGCGCGGGCGGCCCACCGAGCCGACGGGAGCTCGACCGGGGCCGCCCACCACCTGAGCATATGGCCGCGCCCATGCCCGTTCCGGTGAAACCGGAACGGCCGGCCACGACCCATTCAACGCTGATCCCGGTGCTACCCGACGCCGGAGTGCGCTCCGCGCACCTCGGCACAACCAACGGCGTACGGGTGTCCGGGCACCGGTTTCGAGTACAGCACGCCTGCCGTGTCGATGAGGTACAGGTTTGCGCCGTTGGGATGGCAGAGATCCGGGTCCGGGCGGTCGCGACGACGTGAACTGCTACGCGACGGCGTGCTGCTCGCCTTCGGCGCAGGCGTCGGCGCGTCCGGGTTCGCTGAGGCCGCCGACGTCACCGAGCGGAAGCTTCCGATACGAGGCGGGGCCGCGAGCGCGGCGATGACGAGCCAACCGGACCCGCAGGGCAACAGTGACCTGCGGCTGACCTGGTGCGTCGACCCCGACCACAGGGCGGTCGCGCTCACCTTCGACGACGGTCCCGGACCACGATGGACGCTGATGGTCCTGGACACGCTGCACCAGCGTGGAGTACCTGCCATCTTCTTCATGGTCGGCACCCAACGCCCCGCCGTACCGACGACGATGTGCAGTGGGTCTGTCGGGAACGGCCGACTGGCACATTCGAGCGGCGGATCGCCCTGGGCGACGGGCTGGACCTCGACAAGGTCGCCGCGACCTGGCAGGACGGGGTCCTCACCTTGACGATTCCGCTCGTCGAGGCGTCCAAGCCGCGCCGTATGGCGATCACCGCCACCGACGGCCGCCGCCGAGGAAGCAACCGGATACACGGCCCATGATCGGGTAACGACCGGTGGCGTCGAGCGAGCTCGCGACCTTGACCTGTGGTTGTCCACGGAAGCCTCGCCGCTGCTCGTCGACCGGCTATCGGGCCGTGCCGCCTACCCCCGCCAGGGCGGACCGGCCCGCCTTTTCACGCTCCTGCCGGGGCAGATCGGCCGCTACCGGGCGAACTTCCGATTCACGGTCACGACCTGCGCCTGCAATCCGAACTGGTTCTATGAAGACTGGCTGATACTCATCGCCAACGGCGAAGTCCAAACCGACGAGTTCATCGCCCGCACACCCGACCACGACATCGATCACCGCGTCCATCTCTACGGCGGAGCGAGCCGGCCGCACCGACGGTAATCGCTCAGGCGCGCTTTGTCGGCGGCAGAAGGGGATACGGACCGCCGGTACGGTGCGCGGCAATCTGGACTGTCCTGAATGGAGTGAAGGGGTGGGCCTCCGCCGCTCGGCCTACCTGCTCCGGAGGCGGTCGACGACCGCGATGAGTGGGATCTGGCGCTTCGTCGCACCCAGTCCGCGGTTCGAACTCGCGGTATCCCCTTGACAGGGGTACAGATCCCGTGAGTCCGGGCGTAGTTCGTCCGGCTGTTGACGCGGACGTGGTTGTTGCTGGCCTGCGTCCGGCCGGTGTTTACCGGTGGACGGAAATCGATGGTTCACTGCTGTCATGTCAGAATATGAGCTCCTCGCGCAGCGGTTGAGAGAGACGGGCTTCCCGGTCACATCGCTGGTGGCGGTGACGGGCGGGTGCATCTGCGTCGCCGGGATGGCGTCATTGCGTGACGGCAGCCGGGTGTTCGCGAAAACCGAGACGGAGGCAGAGGCAGAGGCGGACTTGTTCGAGGTCGAAGCCGCCGGGCTGTCGGCGCTGCGCGACCTTGGCGGTGTACGGGTCCCGACGGTTATCCACGTCTCGCCGGGCCTGCTCGTGCTGGAGGCGCTGCAACCCCGCGACGATGGGCAGCGGTTCTGGGAGCAGCTTGCCCACATGGTCGCCGCGCTGCACACGTCCACCGTCTCCGGCCGGTTCGGCTGGCACCGCGACGGCTGGCAGGGCCGGATGCGGCAGGACAACACCTGGGAGACGGACGGGCACGCGTTCTACGCGCAGCACAGGATTCTGCGATGGCTGCCGGAACCTCTAGTGGAGGCGGAATTCGACCGCGAGGAGCGGCGAGCGTTGGAACGACTCTGCGCCGCGCTCCCGGAGCTGATCCCGCCGCACCCGCCGTCGCTCACCCACGGCGATATGTGGCCGGGGAACATCCTCGCTGACGGCTCCGGTGAGCCCGTGCTGATCGACCCGGCCGTGTCCTATACGTGGCCCGAGGTCGATCTGGCCGCGCTCTGGTGCTCGCTCCGGCCGCCGGAATCGGAGCGGTTCTTCGCCGGGTACGAGGAGCTCGCCCACCCCTTTGACGGTTGGCGGGACCAGGCGCAACTGCTGCGCATCTGGGACCTGTTCAGCGTGATCGCGCATGGCCTCGACACGTGGGGCGCTGCGGGTATCGTCCGCACACTGATCAAACCCTTCCGCTACCACACCACGAGCTGCGGCAGCGCGGCTTGACGTAACGCCGGTCAGGTACCGGCGATCAGGAGGCGCCGCTGGTGCCGGAACACCTCGGGCGAATCTGCCGACCAAGCCGCTCGGTCTGCTCGTTGGCAAGCTACCGGTGGCCCTGGAGAGGGATCCGGTGCAGAGTTCTCCACGCGTATCGCCGTTCCTCGCGGCGCAGCTCGACGAGGTCGATTGTGTTGATCAGCGTGGTCACTGGTGGCTCGGACCGCAGGCCACGTACCCGTTGCCTGACCGGCTGGGCGTCGACCTGACTGTTGTTGTAGGCGATCCCGACGTGCGGGACGTAGGTGGTGGAGCGCATCGGCACGTTCTCCGCTCCTCGTACTGCTGCGACCGCGGCCCGTACCGCGGCACGTATCCGGAGAACCGGCTCGTGAGGGCCGACGCTGAACCGGACAGCTCCGGCAGACCCGGCGAGTGGGCCGATCGTGATCGTGAAGGGCGGGATGCGCGACAGGTGAGGGCGGGCTTCGGTGACGATCCGATTCGCCTGGGTCGGTGTCCATTTGGCCGGCTTGTTGGCGTAGCCGATGACAGCGACGCCGGCCGCGTGGGCGGCCTCGACGTCGGTGGGTGAATCCCCGACCAGGACCGCCTCGTCGGGGCTGCTGTGGAGTTCGTCGAGCGCGGCCAGGACCGGCCACGGATTCGGTTTCATCCGGTCCGGCCGCCGCGCGGGTCGCCCGACGATGACGTCGATGTACCGGTCGAGGCCGTGTGCGCCCAGGTAGGCGGTCACGGCGTCGGCGGAGTTGTTCGAGACGACGGCGAGACGCTGACCGGTGTGGCGCGCCACGGCGATGAGCCGGGCGGCGTACGGCGTCGGCATGGTGCTGGTGGCGGCGCGGGTCTCGGCCGCCCGCAGAACACGCTCGACCTCGGCCGACAACGCGGCGGACCCGTGCCGGGCGATGTGGGTGAGAACCGCCAGCGGATCCCCGGTCATGCGCACGGCCTCCGGGAGGGCGGTCGATGGTTCGGGGATCAGGTCGCGGAGTTCGTCGGCGATCTGCCGGGCGGGTAGGCCGGCGAACAGGTGGCAGACGGGGCCGTCGAAGTCCAGCAACAGGTAACGGGCCAGCGCGACGAGGGCGGCCGGAGTGCCGATCACCACCGGATCACGGCCTCGTCCACCGTCGGTCGCCCCCCTGTACGTCGGAACCGCGCCGTCGCCTGCTGCTGATCACAGTATCGATCGATGCCTCGGGCCCCGGGCTGCCGGTACCGGTCGGGTACCGGTGTCGTTTCCGGTGCGGTTCGGTCCGTTTCCGGTTGGGTTCGTCCGCACTGGTGCTGCGGCCATCAGACTCGGCCCGAGGACGGCGATGCCTCAGCCCGTGGTGTCGTAGCTATCCGTGGTTACAACTCTTTGGCCATGTGGACACAGGGGATCCCGAGTAGGGACTCCTCCTTGAAGGTCCGGTAGCCGTGGTACGCGTAGAGATCGACCGCTGGGTGCTGGTCTCGGCCGGTGATGAGGGTGATCCGCCGATAGGCGAGCTGTCTTGCCGCGGTTTCAACGATTCGAGGATGAGTGTGCCGTATCCCTGCCCTTGGTACTGCGGGTAGACGCGCATGCGGAGTAGTTCACAGGATGACGGGCTGGTTCGGCGGATTCCTCCCATTGCGACGATCTTGTCGTTGATCTCGCCGACCAGCAGGGTTCCTCCGGCGGGCTCGGCGTAGGTGTTCTGAAGGTCTTGGAAGTCCTGGTCGGAGTAGTAGTCGTCGGCCGCCTTGATGCCGGCGGCCGCTAGGCCGTAGGCGTTGAGCGCTGCCAGTTCATCGAAGTCGCCTTCACGGAACTGTCGCAGCGCGAGCGGAGGGATTCCGGGACGTTTCTGGCCGGGGTCAGAGTTCATCGTCGGAGCCGCCTCCAGCGCTCGTTGATCCGCGTAGCACGTCTTCCAGTTCGCGGACCGGGACAAGGCTTCGACATGCTCGCGGCAGTTCCGAGGCGAATTCGTTGGCCCGTCGGATGACGATGGGGGCCAGATTCTGGGGAAAGCGCCTTCGGTGTCTGTGTCGCGAAGCGCGCGGCTTCCTCATGTTCGCCATCCTTGGATAGGCAGAATGCCCTGTCCATGCGGACCAGGGTGGAGTCCAGTGATGCCTTGGGCTCGTAGTAGGTCAATGCGGCACCCTGGGCACCATATGCGGTAGCCGTGTCGCCGATTTCGGTCAGCGCGTTGCTTCGGTAGAAATGCAATTGTGCGATTGTGTAGCCGTAGGCGTGTTGCTCGCCGTGGCCGGCCGCGAAGTCCTCGTATGCGATCTCGGCGCGGTCGATCGCCGCGCGAGTGTCTTCCCTCCGGCTGGGGCCGAGCCGGGAATAGGCTCGTGCTTGAACCGCCGGGGCCCACGCTGACGCGATGCAAGGAGTCGTGGCCGTCAACGCTATCGCTTGTCCGGTCAGGGCCAAGGCGCCGTGGGCGTCGTCCCAGTAGAGGGCGCTGACCGCGTGTCTGACGATGATCCAGGCCTCGAGTGTGGCGTCGTGACATTCTTGTGCCGCGCGTCGGGCGGTCTGGAACCAACTGCGTGATTCGCGATGATCGGCCAGGTTCACCAGGCTGGTCGCCAGCAGCCCTGCCATCTGTGCGGCAGGTCGGAGGAGATCCCGGCGTTGCGCTTCGGTGCACCACTGGTCGATTGCTGTCCTCAGTCCGGCCATGTCCTGGGTGATGCGCGTCAGGAAGTCCAGCGTCGGCGTGGTCCGGTAGGTACGGCCGTAGCTGTCCGCGATTGCCTGCCACTGCTCGACGGATGAGTCGTCGACTCCGTTCGCGGTTAGTGAGGTGTCAAGCTGTCGGCGGAGCTGACCGATTGTGGCACCGATCGTGACTGGTGGACCGGAGCGTTGAGCGAGGTCGTTGATCGTGTCGCGTGGGCTGGGTGTCTCGTCGTCGATTGGCGACCGCGACTGTTTGGGGTTCAACCGGTGCAGATTGGCGCAGTATCGCTCCAGTACGTCGCCGCTCACGGTTGTGAGATAGCTGTCCAGCATGGACTCGCTGAACGGGGCGAGTGGTGCCCCGTTTTCCCAGTTCGTCACGGACCGCAGGGTGATTCCGAGTGTGCGAGCGAAGTCGGTCTTGTTCATACGCGACGCCTCGCGTATTGCTCGCACGTGCTCCGCCGTCCATTCGCGGACGCTTTCCACGTCCCGGCTCTCCAATCTCTGTCGAGCATCGCTGTCCGCATCCCCGTTGTGCGATGTAGTGGGTTGGTTGGCCGGGTCGGTCCGGATGGGACCGCCGACTCAGCCCAGTTGCAGGTGGATCGGCTGGTCCTCGTGGTCGAGCCAGGCGTGTTGGTTGCCGTCGTCGTCGGCGGTGAGCCCGAAGCGGGCGCGGTCGGGGCGTCCGAGTTCGTTCCACCGCTGCCAGGCGTCGGCGATGCGGGGCCAGATCGGGCGTGGCCCGCCGTGCAGGACGGTCGACCCCGCCCCGTTGCCTGGCTTGATCTCGACCCAGGAGGCGTCGTTGGCGGTGACGAATACCCCGTCGCCGTTGCGGAGCGTGCGTCCGATCGGGCCGAGGCCGGGAACCGCGAGCTCGAGTACGAACCGGAAGTTGTTGTCGTCGAACGCGGACAGGGGAACGGTTGTCGTGTCGGTTTGCGGGGAGGTGAAGTCGTACGTCGCGGCGAGTTCGCCGCCGTCGCGTAGTGGGTTGTCGGCTTTGGCGCGCAGCCACATGAAGTGTCCCGGTGCCGGGAGGAATTGGCCGGTGACGGAATGCGGCGTGTTCTTGTGGGCGACGATGAGGCTGGAGGCGAGTTCGCCGCGTACGTCGGCGACGATGAGGCCCCCGTCGGCGAGTTGCGTGATCCAGTTGCGGGGGATGGTGGGTACCGCGCAGGTTGCGATGATCCGGTCGTACGGCGCCCGTGCCGGGACGCCGTTCGCGCCGTCGCCGGTGGCCAGGTGGGGCTGGTGGCCGAGGGCGGTGAGACGTCGGCGGGCGGTCTCGACGAGTGTGGGGTCGATGTCGATGCTGGTGACGTGGGCGTCGCCCAGGCGGTGGCTGAGTAGGCCGGCGTTGAAGCCGGTGCCGGTGCCGATCTCCAGGACGCGGTGTCCGTCGGTCACGTCGAGCAGGTCCAGCATGTGAGCCATCAGGCTGGGGCGGGTCGAGGAGCTGGTCGGCCACAGCAGGTCGGTGCCGGGCGCGGTCCGCAGTTGCGTCGTCAACGAGGTGTCGGAGTACACGGCGGTCAGCCAACGGTCGTGTTGCGCCGGGTCGGTGCCGCTGACCAGTTCGTCGTCGCTGGTGTAGAACTCGGGCACGAACAGGTGCCGGGGCACGTGCGTGAACGCCGGACGCCACTGCGGGGTCAGCACCCCGGCGCGCGTCAGTTCGTCGGCCAGCGCGGCGGCGTACGGCTTCCAGTCGGTCATCGTGCGGGTCCTTGGGTGAGCAGGTCCGCCAGCGCGGCGGCGATCGGCGCCCCGGTCTCGTGTTCCAGCCATAGCCATTGACCTGCCGGGTTGCATTCCAGCATCACCCAATCACCGTCCGGTGTGATCACGAAGTCGAACGCGCCGTATTGAAGTCCGAGGGCGTCCAGGAACCGGTTGACGCCCTGCGTCACGGTCGCCGGGACGTCGATCCGTGTATAGGTCAACGCGTCGTAGTCGGAGCGCCAGTCGATCCGTCCCGCCGCCGACGTCGACCGGACCGCCACGCCGATCGGGGTCCGACCGACCACGGTCACCCGCGCCTCGTACGCCTTGGGCACGAACTCTTGGATCAGGTGCGCGGTCGCCGCGATCGCGGCCGGGTCGATCGCGGCGGGGTCGATGACCGTGGTGTAGGTGACCCGCATCTCGTCGTTCTTGCTGAACACCAGCGACGACAGCTGCTTGCACACCACCGGCCCATCAACCTGCTCGGCGAAGTCGCGGACCTCGGTGTGCTGGTTCGTGAGTAACGTCGAGGGAATGCGCAGGCCACAGTTGGCCGCAGTGGCAAGCTGGAGCGGTTTGTACTCGGCGGCCGCCTGCCGGATCGGCTGGTTCACCCACAGCACGTCCAGCGCGGCGAGCAGGCCGCCGAAGCCGTGTCGTGCCTCGACGGCCGCGAAGACCTCGTCGGCCGGGGACATCCCGGCCGGCAGCCGGAACCGGGTCGGCCGGCGGAAGTACACCGAGCTGACCTCGGCAAGATCGACATGGGTGTCGTCGGTCGCCAGCCGGCCGGTCCAGCAGCCGCCCACCGTGGTCGCGGTCAGTGCCAGGGCGGTCGGGAAGTCGCCGGTGTCCATTCGGGCCACACAAGCATTTCGGCGTGACAGTTCGGCGATGACGGCATCGGCGGTCGGATCCTCGGCGCAGGTCAGAACGAGCACGGTCCCGGACGTGTCCACGACGGCTCGCCTCAGCTGTCCATACCGGTATCCTGCGTGGTGTCCGAGACGACTTCTCCGTCCTTGGACCGCTGGGTGGGAAGCGCCGTCGCCGGCCTGGTGCTGGTCGTGTGATGTTTGCCGACCTGCGGCATCGGCACCGCCAGGGTGGCCGAGTAGGGACGCAGCGGGCCGGGCGTGTGCTCCATCGGATACGAGACCCCACCCGGCTCGCTCAGCGGCAGCAGCGCCGTGGGCGAGAACAGCGGAGCGATCACCGTCGCGGGACGCGAAGGGTTCATCGAGTTCTCCCTTCCTCACCACCATTTGGCGGCAAATCGGTCGATGGATCAGGCGGGGCGGCCGCGAGCCGCAAGCGGCCGGCGCCAAAGCGGTACCGGACCGTTTCAGCGATGCTGGTCGACGTGGCAACCGCCCAGTCAGGCATGGATGGAACCTACCGTCAGATCCGTGCCACACTGGTACCAAGTGGTTCCGTCAGTTCGTCGGGCAGGACCGGAACCTCCGGGGAGCAGGAATGAGATCACGTAGCATCGCCACCGAACCGATCGGTGAACGACTGCGGATGCTGCGGCTGCAACGCAACTGGTCCATCCGTCACGCCGCTTCACTCGCCGGCATCAGCCACGTCCAGTGGGGCCGCCTGGAACGCGGTGAGCGCAGCGCCGACAACCGGTTCATGCTCGCCGCCCTGGCCAAAGCACTCAACGTGCCACTGGCCGAGCTCACCGGCACCGGCGCCGTCGGTCTCGAACACGGAGGAACCGAGGCCAAGACGGCCATCTACCACACGATGCAGGCCGTCATCGAGGCCGACCTCGAGGACGCTCCCGCCGTCGCGGCCACACCGATCGAGCGACTGGTCGAGCGGCTCGACCTCGTCGTCGACCTTCGCCTCAAGTGCGACTACATCGGCGCCGCCAAACTCATACCCTCCCTGCTGCAGGACCTGCATGCCGCCGCCTTCGGCGACGAACGCGAACGCGCCCTAGAGGCACTGGTGCTGGCCCAGGACACCGCGTCGTTCGTGGTCAGGTACCTCGGTGACCCGACCTCCTCGGTCATGATCGCCGACCGCGGACGACAGGCCGCCTCGTACCTCCAGGATCCGGTCATGCTCGGCATGGCCGCCTGGTCCCAGGCACACGCGGCGAGTGGCTGCGGTCTGTACGCCCGCGCACTACGTATAGCCGAACGCGCCGTCACAGAGCTGGAACCCCACACCGGCAACCCGCACGGCAAGGAGATGCTCGGCCAGCTCTACATGGTGACGGGATTCGCCAAATGGGCGCTCGGAGACACCGCCACCGCGGAGGCCGCGATCGCGGAAGCGGCAAAGCTGGCACAACTGACCGGACAGTCGCCCGCACTCGGCCTGAACTTCGGCCCGACAGCCATCGACGTCTGGCGCGTCAGCATCAACGCCGACGCGGGTGACCCACGAGTAGCGGTCAGAATCGCCCAGGACGCCGACCCCGCCGGACTCGCCGCGGTGTCCCGCTCCCGCCAGGCGGCGTTCTACATCGACACCGCCCGCGCACTGAGCAGCATCAACAAAGACACCGAAGCGCTACGGATGCTGCTGCACGCCGAACGCCTCGCGCCACAACGCGTCCGACTCTCCCCCCTGGTCAGCGAGACCGTCCGACACCTGCTCGAGAAATCCCGCCGAGGAAGCGGATGGACCGAGCTACGCGCCCTGTGCGAACGCGTCGGAGTCCAGCCATGACCGGCACCGTCACGGTCGTCTACGCCAACCAGCAACCACCCGACACATGGGACGCGCTGGCTTGTCGTCGGTCCTGTGCGGCTTCGGCGTATCGGTGCTCGACACGGAGACGGCCACCGCCTGATGATCCTCCGGTTCCTCGGAGAGCACGAAGAACATGGCGGTGGCCGTGTGGCCACGGTTTTGGCCTACCTGGGCGTGCTTTTACCGCCCTACACCCCGGCGACCGTACCCGTAATCCCGATGAGTCGGTGGGCAAGCCCTTGTCGGCTTCGTCAAACCCCTGACCAAGGCGGGCGTCATTGCCGGTACCGCATGATCGGAGTCCGGCCTTCTAGGGTGTCGCTAGCGGGTCTTCTTTGTCGCTCGCTTGCGGGGCGGAGTCAATAGGTCGGCGATCGTCCCGATCGCGGAGGGTACTAGGCGGTAGTACGCCCAGACCCCGCGCTTGTCACGCTCGAGCAGGCCGGCCTCGGTGAGGATCCGAAGGTGATGGCTCACGGTCGGCTGGGAGAGTCCCAGCGGCGCGGTGAGGTCGCTGACGGACGCTTCGCCCTCCGGGGCGGACTGGATCAGACTGAGTAGTCGGAGCCGGGCCGGGTCGGCGAATGCCTTCAGCACTCCCGCGAGCCGCTCGGCGTCGGCACGCTTCATCGGCTCGCCGGCTAGCGGCGAGACGGCTGGCGTGGCAGTTTTTACGGTTTCCACGTCTTCTATCGTTCCACCAACGTCATCGTTAGGCCGGTGGAACCAGGACCGTTCACCGTCAGTTTGCGTATGGAAAGCGTCTTTACCCGTCCAGGCCCTGTGCACTGCCGGATGGGCGACTGCCGGCACCGGCCCAGCGTGGCGCGGATCTTGGGCGCTCGGCATGATGATCTGCGGACGGAGGGAGGTGCCGAACGTGCCCGGATCGTGTGACGTGGTGGTTGTCGGGGGCGGGCAGGGTGGCCTGGCGGCGGGCTACTACCTGCGCCGCGCCGGTCTGGACTACGTCATCCTCGACGCCCAGTCTGAGCCGGGTGGCGCGTGGCGGCATGGCTGGGACTCGTTGCGGTTGTTCTCGCCGGCGGAATACAGCCCGCTGCCGGGGTGGGGGATGCCTCGGCAGGAGGGTGAGGACTTCCCGACCGCCGGGCACGTCGTGGACTACCTGCGGGCCTACGAGCAGCGGTACGACCTGCGGGTGCGTCGGCCGGTCCGGGTACACGAGGTGTGGCGAACAGGAGAGCGCTTGGTGGTGGAGACCGATGCTGGGAGATGGCTGGCCCGGTACGTCATCTCCGCCACCGGTTCGTGGGAGTGCCCGTACGTGCCCGACATCCCGGGCCGTGGGGAATTCGCCGGCCGGCAGCTGCACACGGTGAACTACACCTCGCCGGCGGAGTTCCGGGGGCAGCGGGTCGTGGTCGTCGGCGGAGGGAACTCCGCGGCGCAGATCCTGGCCGACGTGTCCCGGGTCGCCGAGGCCACCTGGGTCGCCTTGCGCCCGGCGCGGTTCATGCCGGACGACGTCGACGGTCGGGTGCTGTTCGGTGTGGCCACTCGCAAGGCCGCCGGTGGTGCCGGTGGCGGTGTCAGCGACCTTGGGGACATCGTGATGGTGCCCAGCGTCCGTGACGCGCGGGATCGTGGGGTTCTGCACTCCCGTCCGATGTTCGTGCGGCTCACCGAACGTGGCGTGCGTTGGGCGGACGGCGCCGAGCAGCCCTGCGAGGCCGTCATCTGGTGTACAGGTTTCCAGGCCAACCTCATCCACCTCGCGTCGTTGCTGCCCGGATGGCGGCAGGGGGAGGTGGCCACAGAGGGCACGCGGTCGGTGGACGAGGCCTGCCTCTACCTGCTCGGCTACGGCGATTGGACGGGGCCGGCGTCAGCCACGCTGGTGGGCGCCGGCCGTACATCGAAAGCGACGGTCGCCGACATCGCCTCCCGCCTGCGCGGATAGCCGCAGGCCCGAGGTCCGGTCGGGCCTACGGGGGCGCCGGTTAGGACAGGGCGGCCAGGTACCGCTCGGCGTCGAGGGCGGCGGCGCAGCCGGTGCCGGCGGCGGTGATGGCCTGGCGGTAGGTGTGGTCAACGAGGTCGCCGGCGGCGAATACGCCGGGCAGGTTGGTGCGGGTACCGGGGGAGTCGACGGTGACGTAGCCGTCATCGTCGAGGGTGACCTGGCCGCGGAACAGTTCGCTGCGCGGGTCGTGGCCGATGGCGACGAAAACCCCGGTGACGTTCAGGATCTGCTCGGCTCCGGTGGGAACGCTGCGGATCCGGACGCCTGCCACAACACCGTCGCGGCCAAGGATTTCCTCGATGACGCTGTTCCACTCGACCTTGATCTTGTCGTTCGACAGTGCGCGGTCGGCCATGATGCGGCTGGCGCGGAAGCTGCCGCGGCGGTGGATGATGGTGACGCTGCGGGCGAAGCGGGTGAGGAAGGTGGCTTCCTCCATGGCGGAGTCACCGCCGCCGACGACGGCGATGTCCTGGCCGCGGAAGAAGAACCCGTCACAGGTGGCGCAGGAGGACACGCCGTGGCCGAGCAGTTCCTGCTCGCCGGGGACGCCGAGGGGCCGCCACGCGGAGCCGGTGGCGAGAATGACCGCCCGCGCCTGGTAGGCCTGCTCGCCGACCCACACGCTCTTGACCTCGCTGGCGAGGTCGACGCGGGTGACGTCGTCGGTGATGAACTGGGCACCGAACCGGTCGGCCTGCTTGCGGAGGTTGTCCATCAGCTCTGGGCCGGTGATGCCGTCGGGGAAGCCGGGGAAGTTCTCCACCTCGGTGGTCGTCATGAGCGCGCCGCCGGACTGGGCGCCCTCGGTCACGAGGGGCATGAGGTTGGCGCGGGCGGCATAGACAGCGGCGGTGTATCCGGCGGGTCCGGAGCCGATGATGATCAGGCGATGGGGGTCGGACACGAGGGGCTCCTACTCAGGGCGCAGCCGCCCGCCCGACAGGTGATCGGCGGGCGGGCAGTACTGTGGATGGGTCAGGCGGTGGGACGAAGTTCGGTGAGGAGCTTCTCCACGCGAGTGCGGATCTCGTCGCGGATCGGGCGTACGGCGTCGACGCCCTTGCCGGCGGGGTCTTCGAGTTTCCAGTCCTCGTAGCGCTTGCCTGGGAAGACGGGGCAGGTGTCGCCGCAGCCCATGGTGACGATGACATCGGAGGACTCCGCGGTGGCGTACTCGAGGAGCTTGGGGGTCTGGTCGGTGATGTCGATGCCGACCTCCCGCATGGCCTCGACGGCGGCCGGGTTGACGGTCTCGGCGGGGGCGGAGCCGGCGGAGCGGACCTCGACGGTGTCACCGGCGAGGTGGCGCAGCCAGCCGGCGGCCATCTGAGAGCGGCCGGCGTTGTGGATGCAGACGAACAGGACGCTGGGCTTGTCGCTCATGGGGTGCCTTTCATGCCGTACGAGTCGTGGGGCCGGTTGACCGGCGCATCGTCGGGTCGAGGGCCAGGTGGTGGTCCGGGTTGCTGTTGCGGTCGACGGTGCGGTAGCGGCCGGGGTCGTGCCGCCGGTCGACGAAGACGTCGGTCCGGCCGAGCCGTGCTGGGACTGCCCGGGAGCGCTGTTATGAACGGCGGCCGACGGCGTCCTCGTCGGTGGGGACGACAACCTGGTCCGCCGCGGCGCCCGCGCCGGGGTAGAGAGCGGCGAGCAGGCCGACACCGACGACGAGGCCGGCGATCTGCGCCAGAACGAAGCCGGGCACGGAGCTGGGGGCGATGCCGGCGAAGGTGTCGGTGAACGCGCGGCCGATGGTGACCGCCGGGTTGGCGAACGAGGTCGACGAGGTGAACCAGTACGCCGCGCCGATGTACGCGCCGACCGCGGCGGGGGCGACCAAGGCGCGGCCGGAGCGGGCGAGGGCGAAGATCAGCAGGATCAGCCCGGCCGTCGCGACGACCTCACCGAGCCACAGGTGGCCCGCAGCGCGGTCCTTGTGGGAGAAGCCGACCGCGGCGAGGTCGAACATCAGGTTCGCCAGCACTGACCCGACGATCGCACCGAGTACCTGGGCCGCGACGTAGCCGCCCAGGTCGCGGGCGGTCAGGCCGGTTCCGGCGCGGCGGCCGAGGAACCAGTCAGCGGCGGACACGACCGGATTGAAATGGGCCCCGGAAATTGGACCGAAGATCAGGATCAGTGCGCCGAGGGCGAAGGCGGTGGCGGTGGAGTTCTGCAAAAGCTGGAGGCCGACGTCGCCGGGCGAGAGGGTGGCGGCCATGATGCCGGAGCCGACCACGGCGGTGACCAGCAGGGCGGTGCCGACGAACTCGGCCAGCAGGCGCCGCCGAAGCGCGATGGTCATCAGTCTGTTCTCTCCCATGATCTAGGGTTCCCGGGCTCGCCGAGGTGGTGGTTATCAGTTGGTGGTGACGTTCAGTTCGCCGAGGAGTTGGCGGATCCGGCGCTCGATCTCGTCGCGGATCGGTCGTATGTCGGCCAGGTCCAGACTGGCGGGGTCGTCGACGTTCCAGTCCTCGTAGCGGGTGCCGGGGAAGATGGGGCAGGCGTCGCCGCAGCCCATGGTGATCACGACGTCGGCGGCACGGACCACCTCGTCGGTCCAGGGCTTGGGGAACTCCTCGGAGATGTCGATGCCGCGTTCGGCCATCGCCGCGATCGCGGCGGGGTTGATCTCGATGCCGGGTTCGCTGCCGCCGGACCAGGCGATCGCCTGGCCACCGGCCAGGTGGGTGAAGAAGCCCAAGGCCATCTGAGAGCGGCCGGCGTTGTGGGTGCACAGAAACAGCACGACCGGGCGGCCGTCGCGGTGATGACCCTCGACCCGGGCAAGGGCACGCAGCCGTTGGCGGGCGAAGCGCTCGGCGAGCAGCGGAAGGTAGTTCGGGATGGTGGCGGCGGTGGCGAACTGGTCGTAGCTGTTGCGCAGGAACTTCTCGATGGTTTCGGTGCCGTAGATGCCGTCGAACTCCTCAGCGAGTCGCGTCGCGGCGGTGTGCAGGGCGACCTGCTGGTCGAGGGTGATCTCCTGGTAGGGGTAGGCGGTGTCGGTCATCGGGGACCTCCGGGCAGGATGGCGGGGGCGAGCCGGTCGACGCGGTCGGCGAGGTCGGCGTACGCGGCTTCGAACGCCTCGTCGGTGTCCACCCGCACCGGGTCCGGGACCGACCAGTGCAGTCGGGGGCGGATCGGGCCGGTCAGTTCCTCGTGGGCGTTGTCGCACACGGCGATCACCAGGTCGTCGCGGCGGACGACATCGGTGACGTGGGCGGTGCCGGTCGGGTCGAGGTCGAGGTGGTGGCGGTGGGCCACGGCCACTGCCCGGGGGTGCACCCGGGTGGCGGGCTTCGTGCCGGCGGAGGCGACATCACCGTGAGCGCGCTGCTTCCACAACGCGGCGGCCAACTGCGAGCGGGCCGAGTTGTGGGTGCACACGAACACCACCCGACCGACGCCCGCCAGACGCGGGGTGGCGAGAGCGGTCAGCGCCTCGGGGCGTAGCCGCAGGTAGGTGCGGCGCCGATCGCCCTCGGAGCGGCCCCTGATGACAATGCCAGTACCGGTGAGGACCTTGACGTGGTGGGCGACAAGGTTCGTCGGCATGGCGAGGGTATGTGCGATCTCGCCGGGGGAGGCGTCGCCCAGGGTGAGCGCGTCCACGATCGCCAGGCGTGCCGTATCGCCGAGGGCGGCATGGATCCGGGCCCGGACAGTCAGCGACGAAGACTCAGCATTCATTGACTCAACTATCGCTGAGCAGTTCTGCGGAGTCAAGCCGGTCTCGCGGAGGCCTTCATCTCCCTGGCGCCGGCGTCGGCGCGGCTGATCAGCAGCAGGTCGCCAGGTAGGACTGCAGATCCGACAGGGCGGCGAGGGCACCGTCGCGGTCGGCCCGGTAGAACACCGTCTTGCCGTCCCGTCGTGAGGTGACGACTCCGCCGCGTCGCAGCAGGGTCAACTGCTGCGACGCCGTGGCCTGGCTGATGCCGATCCGTTCGGCCACCTCGCCCACGGACATCTCGGCGCCGTCGGCGAACAGCATCATGATCCGCTGCCGGGTGGGGCTGCCGAGGGCCTTGAGGAACTCCTGCGTCTGCGGAGCAAGGCCTGGGGTGGCGCCCTGTGGCCCGTTCGGCTGGCTGGCGGCGGTCTGGCTCATGGTCATACCCTTCCCTGCCCTCGTCATATTGTCATTCAACAAAATGACGATATGATCGAGGTGTGACTGAGTTAGATCCCGTGATCATCATTGGCGGCGGTCAGTCCGGCCTCGCCGCCGCCCGCGCCGCCCTGGACGCCGGCCTGCGACCCGTCGTCCTGCACGCGGGCGCCGAACCGGTCGGCTCGTGGCCGGACTACTACGACAGCCTCGCCCTGTTCTCGCCCGCCCACTACAGCACGCTGCCCGGCATGCCCTTCGACGGCGACCCGGATCGCTATCCGCACCGCGACGACGTGGTCGACTACCTCCGCCGCTACGCCGACGCCCTCGACGTGGACATCCGCAGCCGCACCCGCGTCGTCGCCGTGCGGGCCCGTGTGGGCGGCGGATACCTTGTGCACACCGAGAATGGCGACGAGATGCCCGCCGTCGGGGTCGTCGCCGCTACCGGCTCGTTCGGCAATCCGTACCTGCCCACCCTGAACGGGCAGGGTGAGTACGGTGGAGATTTGCGGCACGTCGCCGACTACCGTCGCCCCGACGCGTACGACGGCAAGCGGGTCGTGGTCGTGGGGGCCGGCAACTCCGCTGTTCAGGTCGCCTACGAACTCGCCGCGTCCGCCCGCGTGACCCTGGCGACCCGCGAGCCGATCCGGTTCCTGCCACAGCGCATTGGCGGTCGGGACCTCCATCACTGGCTCCGTCTCACTGGCAGCGACCGCCTTCCGCGCGCGATCATCACCCGCGTCGTCCGGAACGCCACCGTGCTCGACACCGGCCGCTACCGCGAAGCCATCGACTCAGGTGAGCTTCCCCGGCGGGACATGTTCACTGCCTTCACCCCCGACGGCGTCTCCTGGAGCGACGGCACCACCGAGGCGATCGACGCGATCATCTTCGCGACCGGCTACCGCCCACACGTCGACTACCTCGCGCCCCTCGACACCCTCGATCGCGGCAAGCCGCGGCAGGTGGGCGGCATCTCCACCACCCATCCCGGCCTGGTCTACCTGGGCCTGGAGTTCCAGCGGTCCTTCGCCTCGAACACCCTGCGCGGCGTCGGGCGCGACGCCGCGCACGCCATGACGGCGCTCGCCGCACACGCGACCGGCCGTCCTCGCCTCCGACGGCCGGGGCGCCAGCGGACGGCGGCTCAATCGCGGGCCGAAGCCCCAGGCCGACCCTGACGGCGAGGACCCGCCCACCGGCCAGCGGGCGGAAGTGGCGGTGAAGGTGCGGCTTACGGCTGCGCCGCAGAGGCGGGCTCGATCGCCAGCAGGGCGGCGAGCTGGCGCAGGATCTGCGGCCGGGCACCATCCGACTGCCGGGCCGACAAGAGGGATCGACCGCACCCGCATGGACGTGTTCGAGATCGTGTCGACCGCCCGGTGGGGCCTCGGACGAGAACGTGATCGAGAGCCCCGCCGCTAGGTAAGGCTTGGACTAGGAACCGTGCACGTCGCTCGTCGCCCGCACCATGGCCCTGGCCAGGTAGTCCCCCACGCGTACGGTTACGGCGGTTCGGGGCAGGAGGACGCGGGTTTGGAGGAGTGCGGTTGCTGCGACTGCCGCGGCGAGTGCGCCACGAAGATCGCCTGCTGCTGCCCTGAGGCGATCAACAAGTTCGATCAGCGACTCGGCAGCGGTGGCGATCGCCGGATGTTGATGATGCGCCTCCTGCTGCAGCGCCCGGTATACGGCGTGCGGGTCGCTGCGGAGATCGAGGTCGAGTACGGTCTGCAGCCACGCGTCGATTGGCGCAGGCTCGGCATCGGGGGCGTCGTGGCCCACGGTTAGCGCGGAGGCGGCGAGTGTCCGCGAGGCGGTGAAGGGGTCAATGCCGAGCACTCCACGGAACAGCACCCAGGTCAGCGCCGATAGATCGTTGCGGCCGGTTCGTTCCACAGGTTGAGTTCCCCCGTTTTCATGGAGCGGTGGTTACCTGCTGCCGGCTGGTGCAGGGGTGGTGATAGGTGGCTCGGCTGGGTTGTGTTGGTGGGTGTGCCAGGCGGTTTCGTACTCGTCGGGGCTGAGGTAGCCCAGTTCTTTCTGGATGCGGTGGGTGTTGTACCAGCCGTAATGGCAACGGAGGACGCCCGTACCAGCCGTTGGCCGTCGAGCCTGGGAATCGAGATCGGCGCCTCGTTGAGGACTGCGGCCGCTGTTGACCCCTGCAACAACCTTGAGGGCTGGACCCTGGATTCCGGGAGGGGCGCAGTGGCCGCGGTGGTCGGCGAGGATGATCTGCCCGGGGTTCGCCGGCGGGCTGAGCCTTGGATTGGTCGCAGGCCGGGAGCCTTGCGCGAGTATGGGCGCCGCCGGTGGCGAGGTGAACGGCTCGTGAGATGTCGTGCGGCAAGCACTGTCCATTAGGGCGTCGCGCCTCGCTGTGGATTGAGACGGAGAGGAGTCGCGGTGACAGCGGTGGCGTGTGGGATCGACTGGGCGCAGGATCATCACGATGTGGCGTTGGTCGACAACAACGGCGTTGTCGTGGCCTCAGCCAGGATCAGTAACGACGCGGCAGGGCTGAGCCAGGTCCTGGCCCTGCTCGCCGAGCATGATCCCGAAGGCGGCGGGCTGCCGGTAGCGATCGAGACGAGTCAGGGACTGCTGGTCGCGGGGCTGCGGTCCGCTGACCGGCAGGTGTTCGCGATCAACCCGTTGGCGGTGTCGCGCTATCGAGACCGCTACCGGTCGTCGCGGGGCAAGTCCGACGCGTTCGACGCGATGGTGTTGGCCAACATCCTGCGCACCGACATCGAGGCGCACCGGCCGTTGCCGCAGGACAGCGAGGTGCTGCAATCGCTGCGCGTGCTGACCCGGGCGCAGCAGGACGCGGCGTGGGACCAGGTCACGATCAGCAACCGGATCCGGACGGTTCTGCGTATGTTCTTCCCGGCCGCGCTGGACGCGTTCGAGCGCGGCGGGCGGCATAGGCTGGACTCGCCGGCAGCCCGGACCATCCTGACTGCCGCGCCGACACCTGCCGCCGCAGCAGCGCTGACCGCAGACGATCTGGCGTCGCTGCTGCGCACGGCCGGCCGGCAGCGTGGCATCACCGCTGAGGCGGATAAGCTGCACAGCCTGCTCGGCAGCGAGCAGATGCGCCAGCCCGCAGCCGTGGAGGAGGCGATGGGCCTGCAGTTGCAGGGCTTGGTCCGGCAGCTCGACGCGGTCTGCCAGACGCTGGGACAGCTGGAGCACCGCATCGACGAGGTGTTCACCGCGCACTCGGACGCGAAGATCGTGACGAGTGTGCCCGGCCTCGGAGTGCAGCTGGGCGCGCGCCTGCTGGCCGAGATCGGCGACGACCGGCGCCGTTTCGTAGACGCACGAGCACTGCGGGCCTTCGCTGGCGCCGCTCCGGTGACCCGCGCGTCAGGCAAGAGCAGTTTCGTGCACGCCCGCCGCGCGAAGAACGATCGGATCGCCGCTACCGGCTACGTGTGGGCGCTGGCCGCAGTACGGCACGACCCGCACTGGAACGCCCGCTACCGAGCCCGCCGACGTCGCCGCCTCCGCGAGGGTGCGGTACATCCGCTCGGCGGCCTGGTCGCGCACCTGCGACACGAGCCGGGCCAGGGTGCTCACCCCGGGCAGCAGCACCCGGTGCCGACGCAACCACGCTGTGGCCTGAGTGAACAGGGCGAGGGCCCCCCGCGTGGGTCCACGCCCGGCCGTCCATAAACTCCCGCAGAGGCTCCTGCGCCGCCGGGTCGGAGAAGTCCCGGTACCCGTACGCGTCGCGGATCTCCCACGCGTGCTCGTACGCCGTCTTCTCCCGCTCGGTGTACCGCTTGACCACCGAGCATCCGCGACGCCAAGGGCAACGTTCACCGCCGTCCACGACGCGTTCTGGGCCGCGGCCCGCGCTTCACACGGCGAAGCCGCCGGCACCCGGGCGCTCGGCGGTGAAGGTATATGCCATCTCGGCGAACAGGGCCAGCAGTAGGAAGGCGATGCGGCCCCATGCCGTCGTCGGCGGTGTTGATCGGGAGCGGGTCGGCCAGCGAGTGTACGCCGATGTGCTTCTCGGCGAGGTCGTGCACGAGGTTGAGCACCTTGCGCAGATTGCGGCCGAGCCGGTCGAGGGTGTGCACGACGATCGTGTTGCCAGCCCGGGCGTACTTCCGTCAGGCAGAGAGGCGCCGTTCGTGACGTCGTGACCAGCGGGCGACGGTGGCAACCCGCAGGGGATGCGGGCGCCGGACACGCGCCCGGAACAGGAATGGCCCCGCAGTCCCCTCGCGGGAAAGATCGATCAATGCCACATCGAGTATGGACGACATGGTCGCGCTTTGCCACACCAAGGCCGAGGCCGAGCAGGTCAAGGCAAGGCTGGCCGCTTGGCTGGCACCCCGGGGCTGTCGTTCAACGACGCCAAGACGCGCATCGTCAGCCTCGAAGACGGGCGCGCCCGGGCGTTCGGCCGCCCTGGCTGCCCGTGTGACTATGCTGCTCAGGTCAGGTCCTCGCCGAGGCCGTCGAGGCGGCGACGGGCGCTCAGCCGCCAGCGGAGTGGCGGGGCCCGCGACGGGCGGCGATCACGCTCCAGCCGATGGAGACCGACAGGGCCAGTACCACCACCGCCAGGGTCAGCCAGATCGGCAACTTCCCCACCGGCGTCTCGGCGAGCATCAGCTTCAGCCCGGCGAAGGCGAGCAGCACCGCCAGCCCGTAGCGCAGGTAGCCGAAGTGCCGCAGCAGCCCGGCCAGGCAGAAGTAGAGGCTGCGCAGGCCGAGCACGGCGAAGGCGGTCGCAGTCCAGACGAGGAAGGTGTTGGTGGTGATGGCCAGGATCGCCGCCACCGAGTCAATCGCGAAGATCATATCGGTGGCCTCGATCGCGACCAGCGCGACCAGCAGCAGGGTGGCCCGCCGCCGGCCGTGCAGGCGGACGATGAACCGGTCACCGTGAAAGCGCGGCTCGGTCGGCGCCAGCCGGCGGAACAGCCGGACCGCCACGTTGTGGTCGGGATCGACGTCCGGCTCGCCGCGCACCGCGAGCCGCCAACCGGTCCAGATCAGGAAGGCGCCGAGGACAAACCCGGCCCAGGCTAGCCGGTCGAGCAGCTCCGCCCCGGCGAAGATGAAGACCAGGCGGAACGCGAGCGCCCCGATTACCCCCCAGAAGAGCACCTTGTGCTGATAGCCGGCCGGCACCCGGAAGTAGTCGAACAGCAGCGCGAAGACGAAGACGTTGTCGACCGACAGCGCCTTCTCCAGCAGGTATCCCGAGTAGTACGCGACCGCCGGCTCGCTGCCACGCCAAAACCAGATCAGCACGCCGAAGGCGAGCCCCGCGATGATCCACACGCCGCTCCAGATCAGCGCCTCGCGTAGCTCGATGACGTGGTGGTCGCGGTGCAAGAGCATGTCGACCGCGAGCATGACGGCGATAACCGTGCCGACCGCCGCCCAGGCCCAGAGCGGCACCGCGAACGTCGCCTCGTCCACCCGGCGCCCTCCGCATCCATGACGAGACAGGCGGCTCTGCCCCCCGACGCCTGCCCTCCCGGAAGCACCAACAGGTGCCTCAACATAATGGCAGAATCCGCGAGATGCCTCAGTGCCCGTTGAAGAACCTGGTCAGCGTGGGTGGATGGCGGTGTGGAGTCGGCCGGTGTGGTGGTATCTGGCCAGGCGTCGGGTCATCACGATGATCATGGCCCATTGGACCATCGCGGCGTGGTGTGCGGGATGGCGTTCGTAGTCGCGGACGGTGCGGCGGCAGCGGGTGATCCAGGACAGTGTTCTCTCGACGACCCATCTGCGGTGTAGGACCTGGAAGCCGACCTGGTCGGCGAGCTTGCGCACGATCTGGACGGTCAGGCCGAGCGTGCCGGTGGCCCAGTCGACGAGTTGGCCGGCGTAGCCGGCGTCGGCCCAGACCCTGGCCACGCGGGTGAAACAGCCGTGTAGGGCCCACAGCAGGAGGCGGGCGGCGTGGCGGTCCTGCACGGCGCCGGTGGTGACCAGGATGACCAGGAGCAGGCCGGTGGTGTCCACGACGATGTGACGCTTGCGGCCGTTGACTCTTTTGCCGGCGTCGTAGCCGCGGCTGGTCCTGGCGACGGTGTCGGCGGCGCGGACGGACTGCGAGTCCATGATCGCCGCGGACGGGGTGGTGTTGCGGCCCTCGGCGGTGCGGATCTGTTCGCGGAGGCCGTCGTGCAGGCGGGTGAGGGTGCCGTCGCGGGTCCAGGTGCGGAAGTAGTGGTAGACGGTCGGCCAGGGTGGGAAGTCGACCGGTAGTGCGCGCCATACGCAGCTGTGTGGTTGAGGTAGCGGATGGCGTCGACGATGTCACGACGCGGGTAGGTGACCGGGCGGCCGCCGCGATTGCCGGTGCCGCCGGTGGGCAGGTACGCGGCGATCAGCTGCCACTCGGTGTCGGTGGTGTCCGACGGGTAGCGGCGGGGACGGGCCGTGGGCAGGTGCTCCGCAGCGGTGGCGGGGCCCTGTCTGTCAGGGTGAGTTGAGGCCGGCGGTTGATAGCAAGTCCGCTGGACAGGGCGAGTTCAGGATCGGGATTCGTTGACTACTGCTGTTGAGATGGTCGTGGCCCAGGATGGGGTCATGAGTCGTAAGAAGGGTCCGCGTTCGGACGGGCCGCGGCCACGTCGGTCGTTCACGCCGGGGCAGAAGCTGGGGTTGCTGGCCGGCTATGAGCAGGCCGTCGCGGCTGGTGAGGGCGGGGCGTTCCTGCGGCGGGAGGGCTTGTACTCGTCGTTGATGTCGGAGTGGCGGCGGGCCCGTGACGCCGGCCTGTTGCAGGGCAAACCGGCCGGGGAGACGGTCGGGCGGCCGTCGGCGGAGCAGGCCGAGATCGCCCGGCTGCGTCGGGAACTGGCGCAGGCGCAGGCGAAACTGGCGCGGACCGAGACGGCGTTGACGATCATGGGAAAAGCACGAGAGCTCTTGGAGGACATCTCCAGGAGCGAGCCGGACGGTCCGGACGTGTTCGGGCTCGGGAAACGCTGATGGCCGCCTACCGGGAGCTGACCAGCACCGGCACCACGACCCGGCAGGCGGCGGCGATGACCGGGATCGCCCGGTCCAGCGCGGACCGGGACCTGTGCCGGCTGACACCGTCGCGGCCGGTGCGACGGACGCCGGCGAACGCGCTCAGCCCGAGCGAGCGCGGGCAGGTGCTGCGGCTGTTGAACAGCCCGGAGTTCGTCGACGCCGCTCCGGCGCAGATCTACGCGGCCGTTGCTGGACCAGGGCGTGTACGTGGGCTCTATCGCCACCATGTACCGGCTCCTGCGCGAAAACGAGCAGGTCCGCGAGCGTCGCCGGCAGGCCCGGCATCCCGCCAGGCAGCGTCCCGAGCTGATCGCCGACCGGCCGGGACAGGTCTACACCTGGGACATCACGAAACTCGCCGGGCCGGTCAAAGGCGTCTACTACGACGCCTACGTGATGATCGACATCTACTCCCGGTACATCGTCGGCGTCCGCGTGCACGCCCGCGAGTCCGGTCCGCTCGCGGAGTCGATGATGCGCGAGGTGTTCGGCGTCTACGGTGTCCCGCACGTCGTGCACGCCGACCGGGGCACCTCGATGACCTCGAAATCGGTTGCTGACCTGCTCGAAGACCTTCAGGTGACCCGCTCGCACTCCCGGCCGAAAACCTCAAACGACAACCCGTACAGCGAGGCCTGGTTCAAGACGTTGAAGTACGCGCCGGCCTTCCCGGACCGGTTCGCGTCCCTCGCCCAGGCGCGGGCGTTCATGACCGACTTCGTGACCTGGTACAACCACGCCCACCGGCACTCCGGGATCGGCATGCACACCCCCGCCGACGTCCACCACGGCCGCCACCACACCGTCCGCGCCAACCGCGAGGACACCCTCGCCGCAGCCCGGACGGCGCACCCGGAACGGTTCGGCACCACCCGGCTACTCCCCAAGATCCTCGACCTGCCCAACCAGGTCTGGATCAACAAACCCGAACCGAAACGACAGGCCGCTTAACTCCCGCTGGCCTCAATCCCTTGACACGTTCCGGGGGGCGCGGCGACGGCCTGGCCGCAGACCAGGTAGAAACTCACTGTAGGGCCTTCGGGATGGCATGGCTTCGACAACCACAGCCGTACCCGGAGGCCCTACCACGTGTCCGCGCGACACACCGAGATCGACTCGGATTCCTGCGCCCTCAACCGAGCCCAGCCACGCCGACCTGGTTCTTCAACGGGCACTAGGATCGTAAGGGCGAGGCGCCGTTGAGGCAGGTCGCGCAGGATTTCGGGATCTCCGATACGTGTCTGCAACCGGTGCCTGAAGCTCGCCGATGTCGAAGACAGGATCCATCCTGGTGTCTCGGGCTCCGACGTTCGATCTCAGTTGCCGAGGGATGCGGCGGCCAGCACCTCGGCATAGCGCACGAGCGTCTTGACCGGGTCGATGATCGGAATCGGCACCGTGTCACGGATTGACCCCAGTTGGCCGGACCAGAACGTGCATGCGACGAAGATGGCTTGGGCTTCGCCGTTGCGCCACAGATGTTCGGCGATCGCTGGTCCCTGACCGTGGATGGCTGCGGTCATGTTCTCTCGGACCTGGCCACCGGTGACCCTGGCTTGGGTTTCCTGGTCGTGGAGTGTCGAGGTGACCTCGTCGGCCGGACGGATGACTGGAACCGGAGCGCTCGGGCCGAGCAGGTCGAGTACGCCGTAGTCCCGTGCCAGTCGGCGTATCCAGTTGGCATTTTGAGGAAGGTTCTCGCCCGGGCCTGATGTTACGCCCGGGTACATGACCGAGAACCGACCAAAGGCAGCCGCGACGCGAGACGCCGCTTCGAAAGGGCCGGTGACGGGTGTCGGCACCAACGCCTTCGCCTCGCGCACGCCGGGGTCGGACGCGCAGGCGATGGCGATGGCGTCGAATCCCTCCTCGTGGCCACGGCGGACCGCGGCGAGTAGTGGGGACAGCAGCACATCCTCGGCCGGGATGTACGCGCTCACCGGAAGGGCGGGAAGGTGACGCACTTCGACCTCGGTTGCTGGGGACGCCGCAGCGCGGGCGATGGCGAGATCATGCTCGTTGTGGAGGTCGGTGCCGCTCGGGCTGATGACCAGGATTCTCGGCATGGCGGCTCCTGTCGGAGTGGCTGGAACAGGTAGGGGTGACGACCGTGACCTGTGGGGTGCGGTAGAGCAGATGTTGGCCTCGGTGAGCGGGCGTCTGTACACGCTCGAGCTGGATCACGGCTTGATGATGTCCATGACGACGGTGGTTTAGCAAGACAAAACATTGTTCACTGCTGCGTAAAGTGGGCGGTGTTCGGCGGTATCACCGCCCGCCGCGTAGATCGCCGTTTGCGACAACTCGCTCGAAGGAGGTTGCGCTCGATACGCTGCGTCAAGGACCTTGCTCAAGAGTTCTGCGCGCTCGGTTGCCGTCCCGCGTCGCGAAGCCACTCAGGTACCACCGCCTCGGCAACTTCGACCCACCTACACCGGATACGCCCTGCCCAGAAGCGGTGGCTCGGCGGGCAACTGGAGGCTGGGTGTCGACTACTGCTGTGACCGGAAACGTTGGCCGGGTTGGTCAGGCCGCTGCCCGGTCGGTGGTCTGACCCCAGCGTCGTTGGCGTTCGGAGCGGATGCGGGCGCGTTCGCGGCGTTGGGCGGCCAGGATGTCCGGGTGGCGGGCGTTGGCGTTACGCCAGCGTAGGTAGTTGTGCAGGGCTTGGGTCGCGACCGGGTGGTTGGGATGGTTCGATCCGGCGAGGACGAACATCCGTAGCGGTCCGAAGTGCGCCTCGATCGGGTTGGCCCAGGACGAATAGGTCGGGGTGAAGCACAGCTCGACCTTGTTGCGTGCGGCCCAGGCCCGGATCTTCTTGCCTTTGTGCGCGGACAGGTTGTCCAGGATCACGTAGATCGGGGCGCCGTCCGGCCGCGCCTTGCGGATCGACCTGAGCGCGGCCAGGGTGTTCGCCGCGGACTTGCGGCGCCGCACGACGCCCCACATGGTGTCGTCGCCGACGCTGTAGCAGGCGTGGAACTGCCGCACGCCGTGCAGCTTGTGGTAGTTGCCGGGCAACCGGTCCGGATGCCCGGCCGGCGTCCACGACGCGCCGGCGTGCGGCCTGATGCTCAACGGGCCGAATTCGTCGAAGGCGAAGACCCGGTCCGGGAAGGCGGTGGTCACTGCCTCGATCCGAGCGAGCTTCGCCTCGGCGTTCGGGTCGTTGGTCTCCTTCCAGGTCTTGGTTCGCTGGAGCGTGATGTCGTGCCGGTGCAGGAACTCCCGCAGCCGTTCCCGGCCGACCACCACGCGGCGCGGACCGCGGTTGTGGGCCAGGTAGTCGGCGAGTTTGCGCAGGCTCCACCGGGTGAACGGCTGACCGAGCGCCTGGGGTCTGGTACGGGCCGTCGCGACGATGAACGCTTCGTCGTCTTCACTGATCCGGCGGGGACGGCCACCCGCCCACCGAGGGTCCAGGCAGGCCAGACCGATCTTGTTGAACCGGTGGATGACCTCACGGATCGCATCCTCGTCGCCCTGGACCAAACGAGCGATCGCCGGGACGGTGTTCCCACTGGCCGAGGCCATGATGACCATCGCCCGTCGCAGCCGGACCGGTGATCCCGTCCCACGCCGCACGATCTGTTGTAGTCGCCGACCCTCGTCATCGGTGAGCCGACGCGCCCGAACAGCATCTGCCATCCCGACAGCCTGAACCCCGCCCGACACCGAACCGGTAACGATGACCGGCGTGTCACCCAACCCGGCCAACGTTTCCGGTCACAGCACTACCGCTGCCTCATCGAAAGCCCGCGATGGCCACCACCGGCCCAGGCGCCGGCGGCCCGCGTGGTTGGTGGATTCCGCGGGACCTGACGCCTTCCCCGTGTGGCGCCCCACTGCCGTCGATGCCGTGCGGCGCTCTGCCCACCAAGATCACTCGGCCGACGGCGAACTCGCCTGGTTCCCGGCTGCCGACGGATCCGTACCGGCTGCTCGGGCCGGCGGCGACTGGCTCAACTGCGCCCGCTCGACGGTGTCGCCGACACCGCCGGTCCGCTGCAGGATCTGCCAGCAACCGCTGCATGGGGCTGCGAGGCCCGGCTCAGCGGGTGGAGGCCGCTGTCTCCGCGGCGCCGGTCGGGGCGCGTAGGTCTTGATAGACCTCAGAGAACGTGCCTGTACGTCGACGGTCTCGCGTGGTGGTGGCGAGACGCCGTGTCGCAGGCCGCTGGGGCCACGATGACGCCCGCCGCCCAGGCCAGCGGCTCATAGAAGTCGACTCCCACAACACCCTGCCTCTCCCGCGGATGGCAGCCAATGCGCGAGGTTCAGTACGCCGACCAGGATCACGACCGCACTCAGGTGCCACAGGAAGACGGTGAGCACGACTGTGTTCATCGCGACGACGGCCCGCCAGGGACTGGCACGGCGTAGCCATCGCTCGACCAGCTGGCGGGCGAGCAGGATCAGCCCGAGTTGGCAGGTGGCCAGGGTCAGCAGGGCCAGGGTCAGCGGTGACGAGTTGTCCAACCGTTCGCCGGGTACGGTGATCATGCCGACCGGGTCCGGGCCGACGACGGTGAGCAGCACCAGGTCGATCGCTCTGGCAACCTGCTAGGCCGACGGTTGCCGGTGTCTCGGGTGAGGCGTGCCGGGTGCCGGGGTGCCGGGTCGACCCGTTGTCGCGACCCGGCACCCCTTATCCGCTGGCCGATGAGAACCCGTGGAGGTGCCCGGCCAGCTACCCAACACCAAGCAACGTACCCCGCCCTTCTGGCGCCCGGGACGCGTTTCAGCAGGTCAGACCTACTGCTAGTCGTCACTTGAATCAGCTGCGAGTTTTCCCCTTGGGCTCCAGTCGGCCCGCTGTCCTGGGCCGATCAACCTCATTTGGTGGTTACCCGGGCGTTTCCAGCAACGGTCTTGCTCGTTGAGTGGATGAAGCCGGTGGTGGGTTCGAGGGGGAGCCGCGTGGCAGACGACGAACAAGTAGACGGCAGTCAGCCGCACAACGCCCCACGCATGCGGTCCGCGTCTGCTGCCGCCGGCAACGCTCGTCCCTATCGGACTACAGCGCCGCCGGATCGGCTGCGCGGCAACCGGGCCTCGAATCGCAGCAAAGGGAGGCAATAGGCAGGGTTCTGTCTCAGTACGGCCGAACCGTCAGGCCGGACAAGACCGGGCTGGCGGCATCTTGAGGGCACCGGCGGCGGCCGCAAGCATGGGGGAGTAGTTGGCGGGCTGCGCCCGTTCGGCTCGCTGTCCCCGGCGCATCCGCGTCGGCGGTCCTGGTAGAGCTTCGGCATGTTCGAGCGGTCGGATGTGAGATCGCCCCTGGCCTTCGACGGCGGTCCGTCCACAGATCCACGCCGGCGTTCCCGGCTGTTCGGCGAGACGGATGTCCGGTCGACGTGCTTCCCGCTCGGGCAGATGCTCGACCGGGACGCCGGGCAGAGGCGCGGAATCGTAGCCGCAGCGTCCGAGGCGGTAGTCCACGGGTGGGAGCATCGTTGCCTGCTGTGGCGGTCACCGAGATCGGGGTATGAGGACACCCGCCTGAGCCCGGGATCGGATCGCGGAGGTGACGGGCCGTCACATTAGCCTGATCGTGCCAAGCGCCCGCCGATGCGGCAAAGTCGCAGATCCACTCGCCGTCGTCGCCGAGGTGGCCGACCACGTCGCGGTGTCCATGTCCTGCTCGCTGCCGCATGTTCCCTCGTCGGGACTCGCCTCGTTGTGGACCTGCACCGGTGTTCGGGAGGTGTATGGGCCCTGGGGCTGGGTAGCCCGCGGACCGCGGGTGTCAGCAGAGGGAGCGGTAATGGGTGGCGAGCGGATTCCGGGTTCCTTCACCGAGCAGACTGCGCAGGTCGGCGATGTCGCGATCAACTATGTTCGGGGCGGTCGGGGCAGAACGGTGGTGCTGCTGCACGGCTATCCCCAGACGTGGTACATGTGGCGCAAGGTCTTACCACAGCTCGCCGAGCACCACACGGTCATCGCGCCCGACCTTCGGGGAGCGGGCGGCAGCGACGCCCCGGCAGGAGGCTACGACAAGAAGACCCTCGCCGGTGACGTGTACGGCCTGCTCACCCAGCTTGGCCTCGATGACGAGGTCAGCGTCGTCGGACACGACATCGGGACCATGGTCGCCTACGCGTACGCCGCCGCTCACCGCGATCACGTCCGCAGGCTCGTGCTCACGGAAGCACCCATCCCTGACCAGAGCCTGTACCAGGCCCCGTCACTGACTCCGAAGGGACCCGGCTTCTGGAACTTCGGCTTCTTCAGCCTCCCGAACGGCCTACCGGAACAGATCGTGAACGGTCGCGAGGCCCTCTGGGTCGATCGGTTCACCGATTCGATGGAAGTCCAGAAGACCGGCATCAGTGATGACGATGTCCGCGAGTACGCCCGGCACCTGCAAGACGACGATCACCTGCGAGCCAGCTTCGACTACTTCCGAACACTGCCCCAAGACATCGCCGACAACGCCGAGTACGGCAAGACGAAACTGACCATGCCGGTTCTCGCACTCGGCGCCCGGGCCAGCCTCGGCGAGGCGGTACCCGCCCAGGTCGCGCAATACGCCACAACGGTAACCGGCGGCGTCATAGAAGACTCTGGCCACTGGATCTTCGAAGAACAGCCGACCGAACTCACCGCGCAACTCATGGAATTCGTCCAATAGGTGCGTGGTTGCGCTGGCATCGGCGCGGCCGTTCTGGTCTCGACGGACCGAACCGCGCACGTTCACGCCTAATTAGGCGAACACGTCGGCCAGGGTCCGTAGCCTTCCCGCGACTCGCGCATCAACGCCTGCTCGGCCGTCTCTCCCGGATCGATCTTGCCGCAGGGAAGGCTCCACGGCCGCTCGGTCTCGGTTTCCTGGTTCAGAAGCAAGGTCCGGTCGCTGTCCTCAACCACGATCGCGGTTACGCGCACATCCACCTTCGAACCGTATCCACCCGGCAGGTCGGGCCCCGCGGACGACGCGCCTTGACCTCAAGACCGGTGTCCGGCACCCAGGATCGCAGCGTTCCACCGGTGGCAGATGCGCCAGTCTAGGCCGCTGGCGCGATGTTGGACCGCGCCAGGAGCACCGCTTTCCGTCAGTTCGTGCAGAGATCCGGATGGTCGTTGAGGACCTGGGCGGCGAGATGGACGGGAGCGGGTAAAGAGGTCCGGCCGTCCCAGGCCAGGGGGTAACCGCAGAGCCGGGCGCTGAGCGCTGCGAGCTGCTCACGGCTGAATCCTCCGTGGTCGAGGATGACGAATTCGGTGCAGGTCATGGCATGCCACGGGGTTCTCATGGCGTTGTGGTCTGCGGTGACTTCGAATCTGGTCATGCGGTGGCCGGGGCGTACGCCGAAGTCTTTGGCTTGGTCGCTGCGTGATCGGTTGACGAGGTAGTAGACGTCTGCGGTGCTGTCGGGCAATTGGTACAGCTTGGTGCTGCCGGGGACGAGGGCCGGATCGGTGCCTTGTCGTGCGGCGAGGTCTCGTACGGGCTGGGGGAGCTTACGGCCGGCTGAGATGCCGACGCGGATGACTGCGATGTTGTGTCGGTCGGGCAGGGCCAGATGTGGAAGGTGTCCTGGTTCGGTGGATGCGAGGTTGTTGTTGGGCAGGCCGGGCCAGACGGGGTGCCGTTCGGAGGTGTCCAGGTAGATGATGATGGGCAGGTCGTCGAAACGGGCGCGGAGTTGATGCAGCGCCCGCTCAGCGTAGTCGCGGGCCTGTCCGGAGCGGGTTGCGACGTCGCGATGGTCGAAGCGGGTCAGGACGGTTGCGTGGTGGGCGGCGATGGCGTCGGGCAGTTCGTTCCAGCCGCGGGCGTCGGGATGGTAACCGAGCAGTTGCCAAGGTGCGTCGCTGCCGTCGGTGACGAGTGCTGCCAGGCTGACCATCCGCCGGGCGGGGCGTTGCCGTTCATGGCTGGAGATGCCGACGATGACGCATGGTTGGTGCCCGGTGAAGGGTTTGGCGAAAACCCGGGTGGGCGTAGTTGCGGTGAGGCCGGCTGCGCGGAGCAGGTCGCGTAGGGCGGCTTGCGCCGGGTGATCAACCTTTCCGGGTGCCGGCGCTGAGCCGACGTCCAGGAACTGGCTGACGACGCCCCGCGCAGCGAGCGTTTGACGGAGTTGGGGCTTGGGGTCGTGGGTGCCGCTTCCTTGCGCCGCCCGCTGCTTGTCGGTGTCGAGTAGTGCGATGTGCCGGGTGCCGGGCGGGACGTGCTGGCAGAGTTCGGTGACGAGTTCGACGCGGCGGTCAGGCAAACTCGGATCGAGCAAGGTGGACGGTGGGACGCTGGTGAAGGTGACGGTGAGTGCACCGTCGAGCAGTGTCGCGGTCCTGCCGGTCAGGGCTTCGGGAACGATGTCGAACAGGCCGGTGATGGCGGCTGCGGCCCTGGCGCGCTGGATGTCGTCGGTGTAGACGACCGAAAGGTGCAACGGACGCGTAGCGGTGAGAACGGCTGCGCTGAGAGTGTCGGCACGGTCGTCGCCGGTCGCTGGCGGCGCATCGAGGTTGCGGATCTTGGAATCGGTGAGGGTCAGCGAGTCGGTGCCGAGTCGGGTGGTGGCGTGTTCCAGCAGCGTCTCGAGGAATTTGCGCCCCGGACCGGAGGCGATCGGGTGACGATCGGGCTTGCTGGCATGTCGGGCCCGCAGGCGGGGCTTCGCCTCGCGCAGGTCGGCGGCGGTGAACTCGGTGGGCACGCCGTCGATGGAGAAGGAGTCGGTGAGCTCGGGCAGCATGCCGGTGACCAGGTTGACGTTGCGGACGCGGTCGTATCTCTGGCTCGAGGTGAGGAGCAGGCCGTGCTCGTCGGGGGCGATCCACAGGCTGCGGGCGTTGCCCGGCCAGCCGGTGGTGGCGCTGATGTGCGCGTCGAGGTTCAGCAGAATGCCGGGGTAGCCGGGCAGCGTCATGGGAGTGCAGCTGATGTAGTGGATGCCCTGTTCGCCGCGGGGGTGCTGTTCGGGCAGCGGGTGGTCGTAGGCGACGAGGTTGCCGTCGGTGTCCGGCCGCAACGTGATGTGTTCACCGTTAGGGAGCTTGAACCCGCCTTTGAGGAGTTCGACCGCGTGCCAGGTGGCAACGTCGTAGACCCAGGCGGGTGCGTTGCCGCCGGCTTTGAGGTGGCCGGCGATCTTCAGGGTGCGTGGGTGCAGGTTTTGCAGGTGGGCGGCGAGGATGTTGTCGAACGGCTTGTTGTGCCGGGTGGCGAGTCCTCGCTCGAACGCGGCGAAGAGTCGGCTGATGATGTCCGGGTCGAGCTTCTTGCGGGTCAGCAGCAATGTACCTGCGCCGACAGGGTCCTTGCGGATGGTGGCGTAGTCGCGGGACACGTACCGCAGTGCGAGGGTGAGCTCGCGGTAGGGCAGTTGTTCTGGTTGGCGGGTGTATCGGCGGGTGAGGTCCTGCCAGCTGTCGTTGAGGTCGTTGGTGAACGTGTAGCAGTAGACCGGGCGGGCCATGACGTCGGTGTAGGGGAAGGCGAGAGTTCGCATGGCTAGCGGGTCCTGTCGGTGAGTCCGGCGAAGTCGAGGAAAGCGTCGAGCGTGGTGCCGTATATGGCCTTGACCTGGTCGAGTGCGTTGGTGTCGTGCCAGTGGCGGTGCAGTGCGTGGACGAGGGAGCTGAAGTCGCTGCCGGGGGCGGCGCCGCCGCGGTGGAAGGCGTTGTCGACGAGGTAGAGCGTGGTGTCGGTGCCGCCTCTACGGGCCCGGCCGGCGAGTTGGATCAGGTCGGCCAGGACGTCGGCGAATATCGCTGTTCGGACGTCGGCGGGGAGCCGGCCGAACGCCGGGTTCGAGCGGTTGATCTTTTCGAGGTGTTTGCCGGCGAGGTCGTGGCGGGCGTCTAGTTCGCGGCGGGGGTCCGCGGCGGGGTGGCGGTTGCGACGGGCGTGGGCGCCGGAGTGGGCGACGAGCGCTGCTGGTTCGTCGATGAGTTTGATCGGGCGGACGCAGACCCATATCGAGTCGAGCGCTGAGCGGCGTCCGACGACGATGTTGAGTCCGCGGGCAACTCGGGCGAATGGGGAGATGAGCACGTCGCGGCCGGTGTCCGGGAAGGCGCTGAGCCTGGTGGCGGGTAGTGCTAGCACGTCGTCAGGGATCTGCAGATCGTGTGGTCCGTCGGTGGGTACGGCGATGGCGATGCGGGTTCGGTGGGCGCCGCCGCGGATCAGGCCCCGGCACAGTTCGACGCCCTGCTCGTAGGAGTTGGTGACGAGGAGGACTCGGGCCCGGTCGCGGCGGTGCGGGTGCTGTTGGAGGTTGGTGAGCCGGGGCTCGAGCGTCTGTTCCCACAGAGCAGCGCCGATGTCGCCCAGGAGTTGTGCTTTGCGGTTGCGGGCAGCGCCGGAGATGGTGATGCCGCGGTTGGTGGCGTCGTTGACGGCGGCGTTGCTGACCGTCAGTTTCCCGGTTCCGGCGGTGGCGTCGTCGGGGTAGTAGCAGGCGACCTCGGCGTGTACGTGGGTCGTGGGCGCGCCCGGAAGGTGGGCGGTTGCGGACATGCCCAGCACGATGCGCGGTGTCCCGGTCAGGGCGGGTGCGGTCGTCATTCCCAGTTCCGCGGTGTAGGCGTGTGGATCGCCGGAGATGATCTCGGCGTTGAGCTGCCGTTCGCTGGGATCGTTCTGGTCGCCGGTGACGGCGAATCCGAATACTGCCCGGCCGATCGGTCCTTCGGGGGTGGCCTGCCAGGCGGAGCCGCGGTCGAGGGCGGCTTCGATGTCGTCGGCGAGGCGCATGCCGCTGTCGCGCATGAGCGGCAGGAGCCGTTCCAGCTCGGCGAGTCCCTGTTGCAGTTCACCGAGGAACGCCCGACGCAGTAGGAGATGCGCAGTCTGCAGCGGGTCGGCCACGGTGATGTCGGGGAGCTTGCCGAGCGCGTCGATGACGTCCTGACGGCGCTGGTCGATCCGGTCGGCGTCGGGATGGTCGGACACCACCAGCCGCAACTGCTGACGCAGCGTTGCCCACCCGTCGGGAAGGTCAGCGGGGTCGAACACAGTGAACAGGCCGCTGAAGTGTTCGAGCTGGTCATCGCTGGGGCGTTCCTCCAACTCGTCGAGACCACAGAGCCGGCATGCGAGCAGGTTGTCCCAGCGTCGGGGTAGATGCAGGCGGGCCTGACGGGATCCGAGCGGGTCGCGTGGATCGATGAACTCGTTGACGACCGCGGCCAGATAGCGTTCGGAGAGAAACTCCAGCCGGTGGATCACCCGCTGGAAGTCCAGCTCGAGGTCACGAGGTACGTGTCGGGAGAACACCTGCGCTTGGCGCTGCTCGTCGAGCTTGGCGAGCAGGAGCCGTTGGGTGTCGCGTCGGGCCAACACGAGGGTGCGGCCGGACCGGCTGACCGCGTGCGCTTGGAAGGCGTCGACTTCATCGATCATGACGACGCTCGCCCGGCGCATCAGGAACGCCTGGGCGCTGATGCGGCCGTGGAGTTCACCGTTGACCATGACCGGCACGGGGAGCGAGCCCTGCTGGAAGTACGCGTGGTTGGTGACGATGATTCGCGCGGGGCCGGCAGCCTGCCGCCAAGGTGCCCACTTCTGACACACCCCGATCAGCGGGCAGCGGTGCCGTCCTTCCTCACCCGGCTCCTGCAGATCGGTGCACGGTTCCTGCCCCGGTTGCCAGGCCGCGCCGTTGTCGGCGGGCAGCAGGCAGGAGTACCCGATCTCCTGCCAGGTCCACCGAGTTCGGACAGGATCGTCGTTGGCGTCTTCGCTGCGGCGGACCGCCACATCGATCAGGCGGCGTGACGACATCAACGCGGTGACCGGCAGGTCCGGACGGCGCAGTGCGGTCAGGTCGCTGCGGATGTCAGCGACCAGGGCAAGAGTGCTCTCGATGTCCGGGGCCAGTAGCACCGGTACGTGGCCCTGCTCCGCCAAGTGCGTGGCGGCGACCCGCATCAGGATGCTCTTACCTGAACCGGTGGGCGCGATCGCGAGCGTCAACGGACCCGCCGGGAGCCTCAGCCGCTGGAGTGGGTGACCGGCTGGGCTGCGCAGCCCTGTGGTGAACGACTGCAGCGCGTCGAACAGGCTGAACGACGCACCTGCACGGGCGTCGTCGATCCGTTTGGCCGTTGCGCGCAGTTCATCCATGTCGAGGACGAGGTGCTGCGGAGCGGGCGTGTCGAGGACCTCGATCGGCGATGGCTGCGCCACCGCCGCCGGGATTTCGGGAATCTGGTAGGTATTGCGCCGGTACTCTTCCCGACCGGTACCGGTGAGAAAGACCGACGAGTTGTAGGTCCGTCCTGCCTGCGCCGCTGGTGGTGCCGCCGGCGGCGACGTGGCAGCATCCAATTCGGCCAACGCGGCGCTCAACAGCTGTTCCACGGGCACGCCGTCAATGACCTGCAGCAGGTCTCCGAACGGTGTGTATCGGGGCGAGCGACCGTTGCGAAGATGCACCGCGAGGCTCACTCGGAAGCCACCTTCGGTCGCCAGCCTGCGGGGGCGAAGGGCCAGCAGCCGGTCGATCATGTGCCGATGCTCGGGGGACAGTCCGTCCCGCCAGCGGTCCCACACACCCAACTGCCCGGACAGCAGGAAACGGGCATCGCGCGGGTCGACGGCGGGAGAACCGTCGTAGGTGGTGGTCGGCAGCAGGCACTCGGCGAGGCCGAGCGCGAGGCGAAGCGACGGACCGGTCAGCTGCTGTGCCGGTGCACTGCGGTGTCGGGGGCGGCCGGTCACGCACCCACCGCCTTCGCCACCGTCTTGAGGAAGACGGCCGACGTCATCGCAACGGTCCGGCGGGTGCCGAGGTGCCGCCGTAGCCGCTCGTTGAGGACACCAACCTGGCTGCTTCGATAGTCTGGCACGACGATCACGACCGAGGGGTCGCGCACGGCATCCTTCCTGACCAGTTCGGTGACGAGCCTCGCCGGGTCGGCGTAGTCCTTCACATCCACCCGCCACGGCAGCCGGCGGCGACCCGCTTGCACGTGCAGGTCGTAGCGGTCGGTGAAGGGCCAGAGCGTCACCGACACGTCCGGCATCACCGAGAGCAGCCGGTACAGCCGGAGTTCCTCGCAGCCGGGGATGACGGAGTACCGCCATGCTGGCCGGACCAGGCACACATGGCTTTCCACAGTGGCGGCCTCGATCGCGTCGGTGCCACCCAGGTCGGTCACCCGCTGGTGATTCCACGCCCCGACGGCAGGCCGGCGGCCTTTCGGGGTCCGCACTGTGACAGGTCCGCCAAGGGCCTTGTCGTGCGGCGGGTACAGGCAGGCGACCCGCCCGAGTTGTACCGTCATCGGGTAGCGGCACACGGGGCAGCCGAACCAGTACCGCTCGCCTTCGTGCAGGACCCAGGCCCAGGCCGGAATCTGCTCGACCAGCCCTTCGCGGGGCAGCCCGGCGGCCTTGATCGCGTCGAGCACGATGTGCATCACGCCAGCGGCGTTGTCGATGACGGCCTTGCGGGCTCGGCGGTAGCCCTCTTCGCTGCCGGTGTTGAGCATCTGCCCGTACAGCCAGCCCTGTACCTTCTCCGCGCCCAGCTGAGGGATCGACCATCCGGCGACGTCCTGGGGGGCCAGCGACGGTGCAAGGTTCTCCATCAGCAGGTCAGCCGCCGCCGGTGACAACTGGTCCTGCTCGACGAGCGGGACGTCGTCGCAGTCCTGTCGCAGGGAGGCGGGCAGCAGCGGCGCGAGCGGTCCGGTCAGCCCGTCGACGAACTGCACCAGCGACGGCATCTGCTCGCCCCTGATGAGATGGGCAATGCCGACCAGACCGTGCAGCTCCGTGACCCGCCGCCACCGCTGACCGACCGGATCCGCTGAGGTCCACACGTTCGCGGCGTGCGTCACCGCGGTCACGGTCGCGTCGCGACCGAACCGCTGTATGCCAAGTGTCATCTGTCCCCCCGGTCCGGCGCTGCACGCTGCCGTACGCCGCTGCGGCGCAGCCGGACATGTTGTGCGATCGAAGACCGCGACTGCGTCAGCGCCTGCGCTGACGGTAGACCCCCACGACACCAAAGTGTCGCTCTTTCGCGAAAAACTAAAGCACGAGTGCTATGGTTTTGCCTAGAGGTAAAGTCAGGAGGTAGCCCGATGGGACGTCAGACCAAGCCGGCCGCGTGGGCGACGTCGATGTTCGGCGCTCAGCTCGCTGCGGAACTGATGGTGGGACTTCCCGCTGCCATTCATGCCGCTGTAGCGCGGCAGATGGACGGCCACGACGTCGTCGGCCTGTCCTCCCGGCACGCCTTCGGCGGGGGCTGGCCCGCCCGCTACGAAGAACTCGCCTCCCATCTCGGCGAGATCCCCGATGCGCAGCTGGTGCGCCCGTTCGGCAAGAGCTACCACGTCGTTGTCGTCAACAATGTGGTGATCCTGCCCGTCGAGTACGCCAAAGACCTCGCCACCGCGTACGACAGCCCTCAAGCTCTGAGAAAGATCAACAAGACTGCGCTCGAGTTGGCCCGGCAGTTCGGTCCTGAGCCTTCGCACACGCAGCCTGTCCTCGACGGGTTCGAACCCGGCGGCGACGTCACCGAGGTGGCACCCGACCTCCTGCAAGGTCTCCAACCGGCCGGTATCGTGATCGTCTACTACGCCGCCCACGAGCGGCGAGGACTGCTCACCATCGGATGGGGTCAGATCAGCGTGAACTCCCACGGCACAGCACAGTGGGTCACCACCCAGCCACTGCCCCTGCCGACCGCCAGCCCCATCCCTGGCCTGCAGGTCCTCACGAACCCCCGTCCGTCGAAGCGCACCCCACGCTTCGACGATGGGGAGCTTGCCGCTCCGCTGATCAAGCCCCGCACGGCAGCCGAACGGGCCGGGCTGACCCCACCACCAGGCAACGAACCGAACCAGCAGCGCAGCGATGTCCAGGACTGACGAACCTGACGGCCTGTTCTCGGTAGCCGATGCCAAAGACGTCCTACCGGACGGATCCGCCGTTGCCGTCGCTCGCTCGTTCGACCCGGCCCGGCTGACCCAGGCCCGCCAACTCGCCGGCCTGACGAAAAAGGAACTCGCCGAGCGAACCGGCGTCAGCGCAGCAGCAATCGGGCAGTACGAGGCCGGCACCCGGCCCGGCCCGGACATACTCGCCGCGCTTGCCGACCGGCTCGGCTATCCGGTCGCGTTCTTTCAGATCGGCCGGCCCTACGCCCGACTCGACGCGTCCGCCGCCCACTTTCGGCATCTTCGTGAGACAAGGGCATACCAACGCGCCAAGGCGGTCTCCTTCACCGAACAGGTGTGGGAACTGATATACGCGCTCGAACGTCGGGTCGAACTACCGCACGTCGACCTGCCCGGCTTCGCCGGCGGGGAAATCACGCCAGGTACCGGCCTGCCGACCGACCCGGTGCAGGCCGCTCGCGGCCTACGACGCCTGTGGGCATTGGGCGTCGGCCCAGTCCCACATCTGGTCAGAACGCTCGAAATCCGCGGCATCGTCGTCGTCCACGCTCCCGCAGACGGCGACTTCCGGACCGTGGACGCGTTCTCCACCTCGCGCCTGCCACGACCCTTCATCGTGATCAGCCGCGACCGCACCACGGACGTCTACCGGCACCGGTTCACCACCGCCCACGAACTCGGCCACCTGGTCCTGCACGCAGATGCAATCCCCGGAGACCCCCGCCAGGAGCGCGACGCCGATGCCTTCGCCGCCGAGTTCCTCACCCCCCGCGACACCGTCGTACCTCAGCTACCGACCCGGGTGAACTTTCCTACCTTCGCCGAACTCCAGCGGACGTGGGGCGTGTCCATCAGCAGCCTGATCTACCGCTGCCGGGAAATCGGTCTGTACACCGACACAACCGCCCAGCGCGCATACCAACGGCTGAATCAGATGAAACCCGAGCCGGAGCCCATTGAAGGCTTCCCCGGCGAACAGCCTAGCCTGCTCCGCAAGGCGCTCGAGCGGGCAAGCGAATACGGCCTCACCGTGCCGGACCTTGCCACCGAACTACGGTGGCCCTTGACCAGGGTTCGCCAACTACTCGGCAGTACAGACCAACGCCCGACCCTGAACCTCGTCCCCGGCGGCCGTACAGACAGCCTCCCGGCCCGCCCCGGAGCATTCCCATCGCGGCATCTGCAGGTGGTTGCTTCGAACCCAGAGGACCAGTGACATTGCCCGCCACCGCGCATGCTGTCAGCTTTGTCGTCGAAGGTGCCGATTTCGAGTTCGACGGTGACGCGGTCGGTCATGAGGTGTAGGGCCATCTTGTCGTCCGGTGAGCGACGGGTCGCCAAGCAGCCACTCGAACCTGTGCTGTCGCGCCGCCTGTTCGCCCAGCACGTCGTCGCAACCCGGGTTCCACAGATAATCGGGGTCCTGCGACACCGGTGATCGCGCGATCCGTGTCACTAGGGATTCTCGGCTCTTCCGCTAGACCGCAACGCCCTGACCAGCGACAGGACCCGCAGACGTGTCGCAGGACCCGGATTATCTGTGGAACCCGGGTCCATACGCTGCGTGGTTTTCGAACCACCGCGATTCGCTGCCTGGTCAGCACCGTCGACCCGCTCATGCTCGACGACTAGGGAGGCATCTACGGCGGCCGGCACCGCATCCAGGCGATGATCGACCAAGGGGTACGGCGGGCCGTGCTGCCCGAGTTCCGCAGTTCGTAGGAACACAAGCATGATCGGGTCGGGGTCGATGCTGGTCACGGGCTCGCAGATGCCTCGGACTGGGCCGGCGGATCCGAAAGTGTAGTAACACGACCTGAGATTCACATCTTGTTCTGCCAGTGGTGATGTGGTTTCTTCGTAGTCATGTATCTGCGGTTCACCTCGCGGACCAACGCCGACGGCAGCGTGGTGCGCTACGTCGCGTTGGCACACAACCGGCGCGTGGACGGCAAGATCAAGCCTGATGTGCTTATGAATCTGGGCCGCGTCGACCGGGTCGACGTCGAAGGGCTGCGCCGGCTCGCCGCGTCGATCGACAAGCACTTCGGCGAAGACGGCGCGGGTGCGGAAGCGGGCCTGGCGGCCGGAGCGGGACCTCTCGACGTCGTCGACGCACGGTCGATCGGGTCGACATGGCTGCTCGACGGGTTGTGGCGGCGCCTCGACGTCGGCGCGGCGGTGCGGGCGGCTGCGGACGCGCGTAGGTTCACCACGAACATGGAACGGGTGCTGTTCGCGCTGGTCGCCAACCGAGCTGTGGCGCCGATGAGCAAGCTGTCGGCCGCCGAGTGGGCCGGGCAGGACACGGTCATCCCGGGCCTGACCGGTATGGACGACGACCACGCGTACCGGGCGATGGACCTGCTCATCGACGCCGATACCTGCGGCCGGGTGCAGGAGGCGGTGTTCTTCGCCGTGGCCAACCTGTTCAACCTTGAAGTCGACCTGTTGTTCTTCGACACCACCAGCACCTACTTCGAACGCGACACCGAAGACGACGGCGACGATGCGTTTCGCCGGTTCGGGCACTCCAAGGACCACCGCTCGGATCTGCCGCAGATCGTCATCGGCCTGGCCGTGACCAAGGAAGGCATCCCGGTGCGGTGCTGGTGCTGGCCCGGCAACAGCAATGACCAGGCCGTGCTGGCCGAGGTTCGCGACGACATGCGCGACTGGAAGCTCGGACGCGTGATCACCGTGGTCGACCGCGGGTTCTCCAGCGCGGACAACCTGGCCTACCTGCGCCGCGCCGGCGGGCACTACATCGCCGGGATGCGCATGCGTGACGGCAACCCCCTCGTCGAGCGGGTCCTGGCCCGCCAGGGCCGCTACCAGCAGGTCAAGGACAACCTGCGCGTCAAGGAAGTACGCATCGACGGATCCGACGTGCGGTTCGTCATCTGCCACAACCCCGACCAGGCGATGCGTGACAAGCAGCACCGCGACGACGCGATCGCCCGCGTCGAAGCCGAACTCGAACGCATCCGTGACCAGCGCGAACGCGACGCCAGACGACCCGTCGCAGACAAGGCCCGTAAGAAGAACGAGGCGGCGCACGCCCGCGCCGAGTGCGCCCTGCGCGACCACCCGACCCTGGGCCGGTGGCTCGTCCAGCAGCCCAACGGACGACTGAAGGTCAACAAGGCCAAGGTCAAGGCCGAGGAACGCCTCGATGGCAAGTACCTCATCGCCACCTCCGACCCGCACATCAGCGCCGAGGACGTCGCGCTGGGCTACAAGAACCTCCTCGAGGCCGAGCGCGGGTTCCGCGACCTGAAGTCGCAACTGCTGCTGCGGCCGGTGTTCCACCGCCTCGAGCACCGCATCCGCGCCCACGTCCTCATCTGCTGGCTGGCCCTGCTGCTGATCCGCGTCGCCGAACGCGCCACCGGCCAGACCTGGCGAAACATCAACCGGCAACTCGGACGAATCAGCCAGGTCACCCTCGCCGGGCCCGCCGGCACCGTCGTGCAGACCACCCCGCTGAGACCCGAACACAAGGCCATCTACCAGGCACTTTCCGTCCAGCCGCCGGCCCGGGTCACCGCCTTCGACCCCCAGTAGCCAAGATCAGATCCTGGCAAGAGGGCGTAGACACACGCCTCTTGTTCGACGCACGTCAATCTTCGCTGCTCCACATCCAGATTCCGATGATCGTTGAACTACAAACTGCGGAACCCGGGTTGCACGGCGAGGCGTTGATGGCGGGCCTGGGTACCGCTGAGCACGAGGTCCGGCGTGGCGACAGCGGCGCGAACGGTGCACCACGCCACGAGCAGGCCACCCGAGTAGACGAGATAGGCCGGAGTGTCGATGCCGACAACACCTGCGGCGCGGGCGTCAAGCGAAGCCCGCAGGGCGGCGGCCTGGGTTGCGGGCAGCCCGTCGAGTCGCAGCGGCGGTGCGCCGCCGTACCGCTCGGCGAGGGCGATGCCGACCAGGGTGCCGGCGTTGAAACTGTCGAACTGCCGGATTTCCGTGAGGGCTTCGGAAATGGTGCTCCGCCTCATGTCGCCTCCAATCAGGTAGGACCGGTCCGGTTGTGATCCGGACCAGATGAAATGGGCTGGCGAGCCGACCCATGAGCTGGATCGGTTTGATGTCGGGGCGCTCGTGACCTATGGCGCGACCCAGGCTGGCGCCTCCCTTCTCGGCACCGTCTGGCCGGCGCCCTCCGGTGGGCATGGCAATGGCCGGGCCGGCGAGGATGCCTGCCCGGCGTCAGTGGGGCCGTAGGAGGGACGCGCACACATCGCCGGACTCTGTCCAGTGATGTGGCCGCTGATAAACGGTTGACTTCGACAGGAACGGCGCCGACTGGTGTGGATCTTCGGCGTGGGTGGAACCGGGCAACTCGGCTGGCAAAGCCCGAGCTACCCGCTCGCAATCGTCGCTATTCGCTGCCGGACTGAGCAGTGATAGCCACGAGTGGGGTGTCCCGATGCAGACGGTCGATGTAGTCGTTTGCGGCGTGCAGATAACGCAGCTGGTCGAACAGCCGTCCGCTGCTCGTAGTGAGCAAGTCGCCGTCGGCGGTGGCGACAGCGTCGCCGGGAACCGCGGCGAGCGCGGCGAGGGTGCGGTACGCGTTGAATCCCGATTGCAAAGACTCCAGTCGTGCTCGGGGAATGGGGTGCTGCCGGTACGCGGCGTTATAGGCGGTCATCGCCAGCACGCGGGGCTGCGCCAGGGCCCCGGCAAAGTCGTGATGGTGCCCGACTTGGATCGCTTGGAGTAGAAGCGCCGCAGTTGGTGGCAGCAAGACGGGCATGACGGTTCAGAAGATCATCAAGGTTCCTACGCCACGATGATCTATCCGAAGTGAGTCATGCCCGCGCTGCCATCATCGCTGATCTCGTCCCTGTCCCGCGCACCGGCTCTGACCGTGCCCGAAACCGCGGGCGGGCTGCCCGCAGCACTCGCCGATGTGCCCGATCCGCGTGCCCGGCGAGGCGTACGGCACCCGCTGACGGTCGTGGTGACCGCGGCGGTATGCGCCGTGGTGGCCGGCTACCGCTCCTACACCGCCATCGCCGAGTGGATCGCCGACGTTCCGGACACGACCGTCCTGGCCGTCGGTATCGCCCCGGACCGACGACCGTCCGAGGCCATGATCCGCCGACTGTTGCAGGCCCTGGACCCAGACCTGCTCACCACCGCCATCGGCACCTGGCTCGCCGGCAGAGCCCCGGCCAGCACCCCAGTGAACCGGCAGGCGATCGCCGTCGACGGCAAAACCCTGCGAGGATCACGCACCGCCGACAGCACGGCCCAGCACGTCCTGGCCGCCTGCGATCAGAACACCGGCGTCGTGCTGGCCAGCACCGACGTCGACGGCAAAACGAACGAGATCACCCGGTTCGAGCCCCTGCTCGACCAGATCGGCGACCTGACCAACACGGTGATCACCGTCGACGCTCTGCACTGCCAGCGCGATCACGTAACCTACCTCGCCAAACGCGGCGCCCACTGGATCCTGACAGTCAAAGGCAACCAACCTCACCTGCACAAACAGCTCGCCGACCTGCCCTGGCGGCAGGTCCCGGACGCCACCCGCCATGACGATCGCGGGCACGGCCGTCGAGAAATCCGCACCCTGAAGATCCTCTCGGTCTCCACCGGCATCGCGTTCCCGAACGCTGCCCAGGCCCTGCAGATCCGCCGCCGCAGACGCCGCCTCGACCAACCGAGACGCTTCACCACCGAGACCGTCTACGCCATCACCGACCTACACGTCCACCAGGCAAAACCCGAACAACTCGCCACCTGGATCCGCGGCCACTGGTCCATCGAAAACGCCGTCCACTGGGTCCGCGACGTCACCTACGACGAAGACCGCTCCCAAATCCGTACCGGCACCGGACCCCAAGTCATGGCCGTCCTACGCAACACCGCCATCAGCGCGCTCCGCACCGCCGGCGTCACCAACATCGCCGCCGCCAACCGACACCACGCCCGCGACAGCACCCGCCCCCTGGCACTACTCGGCATCATCTAACGACTTTGCCGGGGCCCTGGGGCTGCGCCAGGTACGCCTGTTGGGCCCGGCTGACCGGCCAAGTGTCCGAGTCGGCGCGGTGCCGGTCGACGAACACCCACCAAGGTTGGGCGTCGCGGGTGCCGGAAACGACAGCACGCCATTGTTGCCACTGCCATGCGGCGTAGTTGTCGGCCTGCGTACGCATGGATTGGAAGTCGAGGAGACGGATCGGGCCGCCGGCGGCGCGCCCGCGAACGCGGCGCAGCAGCTTGCGGGTGAGACGGCGACGCGCCGAGAAGTGGCCAACCGCACCAGCCGGCAAAAGGTCCTGGCTGCGGACGCGGGAAGCGGCCGAATCGGCAAGCGCCGCGGTTGCGGTGTCGGGGTCGAGGGCGACCACGACGGTCAACGGTGAGGACATGCAGATACCTCCATTCTGATCAATGAGATTGGTGAGGTGGTACAGGTGTCGCCGGAATGGGAATCCAGGCGAACCGCAGGGGCCGGAATGTTCTCGGCGGTGCGGTCAGTACGAGAACGGTGGGGCGGGGTGGGCGGAGCGTCGCGGAAGAAGGTGTCGCTGCCGACCGGCCGGTGGCGGGTGGGCGGGTGCGGTTCCTGCCGGGACGGGCCGATGCCCGAGGTGGTGCGAGGTGAGGGGTTCATGAAATGAGTCCCCACCGTAGCCCGTCCACCCAACAGGAGACGATCATGGTGTGGGATCGCAAAGAGTCGGCTTGACCAGGGCTGTTGGCCGACGAGCAACCCTTGCGGTCGCGGCCATCGGCGGATGCTGTTGGTCAACGAGGACGGGGCTGTTGGCCAACGGACACCCCCTGTTGGGTCATGTCCCGTTGACATGCGACTCCGGCCGCCGGGCGACGCGTTCGGCGTCGATCTCGGCCTGCCAGTTGCTGGCACGCCGGCCAGCGAGCTTGCGCAAGGCTGCGGGGATGCGGTTGGCGAAAATCCCGACCAGTCGAGGACCGAGAACGGCGAGGAGATCACTGGCCTCTTGGGATGACCATCCGGCGGCGGTGATGGCGTTCTCGTCGGGGAAGATGTCGGCGATACGGTCGGTGGCGGGATCCAGCGCGGCGTCCTGGGCGCCGCCCAGGGAGTACACCCAGAGGAAGTTCGGCGGCGGGTCCGGTTCGACGAGCCGCCGGAACCTGTCCACCTCCTTGCTGTAGGCATAGAAGTTGATCCCCGGACGGGCGCGACAGATGCGCATCCAGGCCTTGGTGTAGTCGTCGGAGAAGAAGTCGCCGGAGTCGTGGATCCTGATCCACGCGTCCTGAAACCTCCGTCTCTCAAGCTCGGCAACCATGGCTGCTTCCCATCCCGGTGGATCGTCGAGCACGAACATCAGATTGGCGTGATGTTTGGCGCGCACCGTTGGCCAGGTGTAGGTGCCGTGCCGCGCGTAGCAGATTTCGCGGCAGATGCCGGCTGATGGGCAGGTGTTGTATGGCCGGCCGTCAGGAAGACGGCCGGCCCACGCCGGTATGGACCAGTTCCATGCCCCGATTCTTCTCATCTCCCGGTTCTGGGTGAGGAGTCGGCGTGGGCGCTGGGTGTTCGTCGTGAAGGGACCTTCTTCGGGCATGGATCTCCCTTGTGGAAAGGCTCTGAATTGCTGCCGCGGCGGTGATGGCGGCGGGAAAGGCCGCAAGCGAACGCGATGTGTGGTCAACTGGATTCGACGGCCAGTACGGATTCTGGTGGGCCGACGTCAGGTGCCACGTGCGAGAAGACCGCGACCGTTACCGGGTTGAGGTGACCGATGTCGGCCGCGCGGAAAATGCGCGACCCCGGGAACGGGCCGACCGGTACGGCAGAGGATCTATGAGATCTCTAGCGGGGGTGTGCGCGTGTCGTTCGGTTGCCATCGGGGGAGTGGTTCGCCGCGCAGAGGGGTGAATTCGAGTACGGGTTCTCGGCGTGCTTCGACGAGTCAGGTGAGCTCGTGTAGCGGGTCTTGATCGGTTGAAGGCGGCCCCGGATTGAGTGGGCCGGGCTCCTCTTCTGTGGTGGGAAGGTCGGCGAGGCGTAGCCGGTGGCCGCCGTTTCCTACGAGCCGCCACACGGGCCCGGCCGGGCCGTGACCATTCACGCGGTCCCGGGCGCAGGTCGCGATAGCGACAGTGGCCAAGGCGTCGGCGACCCGATGGTCGTGGCCGGCCGTCTCGCCCAGATGGTGGTGGAGGTTCCGCTCCCTTTCCCGGCTGGGAAGGGAGAACAACAGGACATGTCCGGGGCCGCCGTCGACACGTAGCCGGCGATAGGGCTCCAGCTTGTCGCGCAGCCGCACGTGGCCCTCGGTGCCGCGGTCGTACTCCAGCCAGAAGCCGACTCTGCGTTGGCCCGTGGTCCAGACACCGTGCCCGTCGGGGCGTACGCGGCGGCCGAACGCGGCGGCGGTCTGCTGCTCGGACCACCAGCGGGTCAGCCGGGACTGTGGGTGGGATCGGCTGTGCGCGAGCAGGTCGATGAAGAACTGGTTGGTCTCGATGGTGTGCCGGCGAGTGCGGTCGGACAGGACGCTGTCGGCGGCCATGGCCACCGCTTTCGGGCTTGGTGGTGTTTCGCCGCGGGTGAGGGCGACCAGGCGGGCCGACAGTCGTCCGGGCACCCAGTAGACCTGGGACGGCTGTCCGGAGCGCAGGACGCGGTTGATGAAGTCCATGCGGCGTAGTGCGTAGAGGCGGTGGGCGCAGGTGATCGGTGAGTCGAACAGGACCGCGGCGATCTGGTCGCTGGTGAGCGCGGTGTGGTCCGAAAGCAGGACGGCGATCACCCGGTCGCGGGGGCGTAGCCGGGCGGAGATGTCGGCGAGGGTCGTTGTCGTGCGTCGGGCGGGCGTACGAGGGCGTGGGGGTGACGGGGCGTCCCCCGGTCGGAGAGTATCCCCCTGAGGGGACTGTCGGGATGGTTGATCATGGGGCATTCGGGGCACCTGCCTGCGCTGTTGGGTGGCTGAGGGTGGGTTGGGTTTCGCCGGGACCAGGCCGGGGTGTGGACCAGGGGCCGACCGCTGCCAGGCCGGGCCGGCGCCCGGCCTGGCAGCGGTGATCGACGGCGTTTACCGGCGGCCTTCGGGCTGGGTAGCCAGCCGCTTGGCGAGTTGTTCGATCGCCGTGGGATCGCCCGCGCTACGGCTGGCCGCGGCGCAGGCCCTGCGGACCTGATCTGCTGCGCCAGGGATCGAAGGCCGGGGCGGTCGGGCCCGCAGCGTGAATGCCGCGGTTTCCCGGTTGTTGATCACGAGTCGGGCGGCGGCCTGGTAGGCGTCCAGATGGCTCAGGTCGTGTTCGGACAGTTCGGGGAACATGTGCCGGGCCATCTGGTGGGCGTCCTCGGGCGCCACGTTGAACGTGATCTTGTTCCTCGCGTTCGCGGACAGCGCCAGTTGGGTGGGCCGCGGTAGCTGGGCGAGATCCTGGTGGGCCAGCACGAGGCTCATCCGGTAGCCGCGGGCCTCGGCAAGCATGTCGTCCACCGACCCGGGCAGATTAAGAAAATTGTGACACTCATCGATGTAAACGGTGCAATCGCGGCGTTTGTCCTCAGGCAGTTTCGCGCGCGCGGTGGCGGCCTGCCAGGCACGGGCCAGGACGAACGAACCCATCAGCCGGGAGGTGTCCTCGCCAAGCTGTCCCTTCGGTAGCCGGGCAAGGAGGATTCCGCCGGTGTTGAGCAGGGTTTCCATGTCGAACGACGAGCGCGGCGTGCCGAGCGTGCGACGCGGGAAGTCCCGCAGCAGGAAGGCACGCAGCCGCGCCATGACGGGGCCGATGACCTGTGCCCGCACCGGCGGCGGCATGGACTCGTACCAGGTCCAGTAGCCGAGCAGCCCTTCCGGATCGTCGAGGTCTTGGGTGAACGCCGTCCGGAACTTTTTGTCGTTGAGCAGCGGCGGAACGAGGGCGAGGGTGGCGTTGGCCTTGCGCATCAGGGTCAGGCAGGCCACCCGCAAGGTGTCGTCGATGCGGGGTCCCCAGTGCCGTTGAAAGATCTTGGAGAAGATGGAGACCACGTTGTCCACCGCGAGGTCGTGGTCGTCGCCGGACAGCGGATTGAAGTAGCCGCCCTGTCCCTGGTCGGGGTCGATGAGCACGACCCGGTCGGCGAACTTCGGGTCGAGCCGGTCCAGGACATCGGTGACCAGGTCGCCCTTGGGGTCGATGACGACAACCCCGCGGCGGGCGGCCACGTCGTCGAGGATCAGGTTGACCAGAAACGTGGACTTCCCGACGCCCGTGCTTCCAAGAACGTGCAGGTGTTGGCGGGCATCGACGACAGGTAGGGCGACGGTGTGGCCGCCGATCTGCGCGCGGCCGAGCTGTTTGACGCCCCGGCCACCGGATGGCGCCTCGACCGGTGCCGGCATCGGTCTGGCACGGGCGCGTACCAGGCCGGGCACCGCCAGATCGGTGGGCAGGGCGGCGACAGCGGCAAGCTCAGCGACGCCGAGCAGATAGCCGCAGCGCAGCGGCCGGCTGGCCAACACTGCGGCCGGCTGGCCGAGGCGGACGCGCCGCAGCCGCTGCCGGGCGGTGTACAGGCCGTAGGCGGACGCGGCGCCGTGGGCGAGCGTCCTCAACCGGGCCCGCAGCTTGTCCTCACCCGCCTTGCGCGGGTTGGTGTGCGCGATGCCGTACCGGATCGACGCCTCCCACAACTGGCCCGAGGCGAGCTTGTCCACCGCCGCACGGGCGTCACGCTCCCGCTCCGGATCACCAACCGGCGGCCGGTACGCCACGCTGCGGCCACCGGCACCGGTGCTGGCACGCCCGGGCCCGGGCATCAGCAGATTGGCGATCCCTTCCAGCCAGGTCGCGGGATCGAAGGCGCCCCGGGCGGGCTGTCCGGTACGCAGCGCCGCCGTGCCGGCCCGCAGCCGGCGAACCTGCCGGCGTGTCGCCGGCCGGGCGAGGACCTGCACGCAGGCGTACTCGTGCTCGCCCAGCCCGGACAAGGCGGAGATCAGGAGCCGCAGAGGGTCGCTGTCGTGGCCAGTGACGATCGGATACCAGGCCGGCAGCGTCGGCGCCAGGGCGTCACCCTCGGCGATGACGGTGGCGGGGATCGGGTCGGCGGCGTCGCCGACCGTGGCGGTGGCGCCCGGCCAGGCGCCGGCGACGGCAGCGAGGACCGGTCCGGCAGGAACGGTGCCAGGCAGCCAGATGACGATGGTCAGCTGCCGGCCCGCCCACCGGTACTCGAAGCCGACGTGCGGTGTGCCGTAGAGCAGACGCCGCCAGCCCATGGGACGCAGGATCTCGGCACAGGTCGCCCACCACCGCGCCGCGCTGTCCGACTCCACCTCCAGCGGCGGGGTGATGGTGATCTGCTGGGCGTGGCGCTGCCAGCGCTGCTGCCGCCACCTCAGCAGCCGGGCGTGAGCGACGAACGCGAGCACACCCAACGCCACCGCGGCCATCGCGAGCCACGGCCGGGCCGAAGACCACGCAACCGCGTTCCCGACAGCGTCGGGGACCAGGCTGGACGGGGCCGGCGTGCCGAACGACGGCAGCGGCGCCGGAGTAGGCGGGGTTGGTGCCGGGACCGGCGAGGCGACCCTGATCACGGCGTCTCCTCGGGGTCGGTGTTGCCCGTGACGCACAGTGCGTGCTCCCGGTAGGAGGACACGGCATGGCTGGCCACCCGATTGCTCCCGGACAACAGGAGACTCTCTCCGCGTTGGGCGGACAACAGCATCCGTGCCTCACCACCGGTGAGGCTGAAACTGTCGGCCACGGCCGCGACCGCCTGCGGAGCCTGCCTCATCAACACCTGGGTGGCACTGTTGGCGATGACCGCCTGACCGAGCTCGGAGCCCAACAGATCGGCCGCGTCCTGGGTGATCACCGACAGGCCGGCGCGACGCTTTCGGGCCGCCTTCGCCAGCCGGTTCAGGAACCGCACACCCTCGCCATCGCGCAACAACGTCCACGCCTCGTCGACGATGACAAGCCGACGCCGGCCGCCGGTGGGATCAGCGGCCGGCGGGGCATCCACGACCCGCCAGATCGTGTCCAGGGCCAGGAGCATGCCCGGGGCACGCAACTCGTCGGCGAGCCGGCGGGTGGACCACACCACCAGATGACCGGTGGGTCGGGTGGTGGTCGGCCCGGCGAACAGATCGCTGAAGCTGCCGGTGGTCCACGGCGACAGTCGAGCGGCAAGGGTGACCGCCGGTGGGGAGCCGTCCGCCTCCAACGCGGCCGCCACGTCCCGCAGCAGCGGCGCCGGCCGCCTCCAGGTGGCCGGGTCGTTGGTGACGCCCGCCCCAAGGTAGGCGGCGTTGACGGCCCGGTCGAGGGCTGCGCGTTCGACCGGGTCCATGCCACCCGCCTGACCAGCGGCGCCGAGCAGCACGTTGACCAGGGCGTGGGCGAACAACGCCCGCCGGTTACGGGCGTCCGGCCGGGTGTCGTCGGCGGCAATGTCCAGCGGGTTGAGCCGCACATCCGGCGCACCGAGGTCGATCACCGTGCCGCCGACCGCCCCGGCGAGGCGCCGATACTCGTCCTCGGGATCGATGACATGAACCTGCACCCCGTCATACAGCGACCGCAGCGTCTCCAGCTTGATCATGTAGCTTTTGCCGGCGCCCGAACGGGCGAGAACGACAGAGTTGTGGTTGTCCGCGGCCCACCGGTCGTGCCAGACGATCCCGTTGGTGGCCGTGTTCACCCCATACAGGACACCGGACGCGCTGGGCGGATCACCCGGCAGCGGAGCGGGCAGATCGGCGGAGGCCAGAGGCATACCGGCGGAGAGGCTGTCGGTGTCGAACACCCGCCGCATCCCGATGCTGTCCACCCCCAACGGCAAAGTGGACGTCCACGCCTGCATCTGCCGCCAGGTCGCCGGGACGGTGTCGAGCATGACCGACGCGGCGGTGGCCCGCACATGAGCGACGGACTCTGTCAACTCCTCCAAACTCGTCGCATGCACCGCGACGTAGTGACCGACCCGGAACAGGCGACTGGCTCCGCAGGCAACCCGGTCAGCCAACTCCGCGGCATCGGCGGCAGCGGCCTCGGTAGACGGGTCGTCCAGGCGGCCATGCTCGGCATCCGAACGCCGAGACGATTCCAAGCGCGCCCGCTGCCGCCGCAGCCGCGACGCGGCCACCTGCGGAGCGAGAGGCTCGATGTGGATGACGACGTCGGCGCGCCCGGGCCAGCCGGTCAGCGGGGACAGCCAACCCGCCCCGACCTCCGCGGGGTACCCGTTGACCAGCAGCGTTGAGGTGTAGCCGTCACCGACCTTCAGGTAGCGGGCAGTGACCTCGACGCTGGCCGGGCCGACCAGCGCCGGCAGCGTGTCAACATCCGCACCAGCCGGCGCCGCGGACGCAGACCGTCCCGTGAGCACGGACAGAAGGAACCGCAGCAGTTTCGGTAGCTTCACGACGCCTCCCCGGTGATCGGGGCGTCCAGCAGGGCCCGTTCACCGGGTACCGGCAGCGTGAACGGGTCCACCGCGGCGGCGAGTACCGTCGCGACGGCCGGCCCGTCCAAGACCCGGGTGGTGGCACCCAGGCCCTGCAACGCGGCGGCGGTGTGCTCGGCGGCGCGCAGCACATCGGTGTCACGCCGGGCGCCGGTGGCGGTGTGAACGATCGTGACGGTCCGCCATAGCGGCTGCCTCTCGTCCTCCAAGTCGAGAAGGAACTCGGCGTAGTCGGCGGCGGCATCGGCCAGCGCCGGGTCGGGTAGCAGGTGGGCGGCCCCGGCGATGCGCTGCGCATGGCCGGCGAGGTCGACCGGTTGAGTGGAGACCACGATCTGCACCGGCGCGGTCAGACTGTTCAGCCACCTGGCGTAGGCACCGACCAGCGCGGCCTGCTCCGCCGGGGTGCGTAGCCCCAGGTTGACGGTGGTAACCGCGACCAGGGCGGCGCTGCTCCCGCCGAGGTCGACGACGCCGTTGGCGGCGATCGCCCGCGCCGGCAGCCGCAGCGGAGCCGGCGCGGCCAGATCACCCTCGGCTCCGGCCGGGGGCGGCGCCCACTGGGGAGCTTTCCCTACTCCGGCGGGAGCGGGGACCTGCCGGCGCGGGACACGCGACCCCCGGACAGCGGCAAGGAGCCAGGCATCCAGGCTCAGTCCGTCACGGCGGCCCAATGCCAGGACCGTGGCAGCGCCGAGCAGCGGGAACATGGCTGCAAGGAGGAACGGCATCGGCACATGCCCCAGCAACGCCCGCCACAACAGATAGGCGACGGCGGCGGCGACCGCCAGGATGGACACCTGCCGCGCGGTCAGGTTGTAGAGAACACGATCCGGCGTCTCGACGTCCGCCGGAATCCGAGCACGAAGATCAACATCAGACATGGAAGCACCAATCCTCAGGTCAGGTGGGATATCAGTCCGACCGGCCGGTGCCGCTGCCGTCGTGGCTAGCGCCTGGCCGGTCGTGGATGGGCGGCAGCGGCACGAGCCGCTGCCGAGGCGCGGATGGTCCGGGTGGCCGCCGCCCGGCGCCGACGGTCACCGGCCGCCGCTGCATGCGCGGGCGAAAGCCGCAACGAAGCCGACCACCGGCCCGCCGGACGACGTCAGCGGTCCCGGGGCCAACCCGTGCCGCCGGGCGGGCCGCCGACTCCGCTGTCAGGCTGACCACCGGCGACACATGCGGTCCTGACAACGGTTCGGCCTCCGCCGGCCAATCCGATCCGCTCGCTGCTCGATGCGGACCGGTAGGCGACGTCGGCACAGACTCGGCACCCGGGTTCCGCAGTTTGTAGTTCAACGATCATCGGAATCTGGATGTGGAGCAGCGAAGATTGACGTGCGTCGAACAAGAGGCGTGTGTCTACGCCCTCTTGCCAGGATCTGATCTTGGCTACTGGGGGTCGAAGGCGGTGACCCGGGCCGGCGGCTGGACGGAAAGTGCCTGGTAGATGGCCTTGTGTTCGGGTCTCAGCGGGGTGGTCTGCACGACGGTGCCGGCGGGCCCGGCGAGGGTGACCTGGCTGATTCGTCCGAGTTGCCGGTTGATGTTTCGCCAGGTCTGGCCGGTGGCGCGTTCGGCGACGCGGATCAGCAGCAGGGCCAGCCAGCAGATGAGGACGTGGGCGCGGATGCGGTGCTCGAGGCGGTGGAACACCGGCCGCAGCAGCAGTTGCGACTTCAGGTCGCGGAACCCGCGCTCGGCCTCGAGGAGGTTCTTGTAGCCCAGCGCGACGTCCTCGGCGCTGATGTGCGGGTCGGAGGTGGCGATGAGGTACTTGCCATCGAGGCGTTCCTCGGCCTTGACCTTGGCCTTGTTGACCTTCAGTCGTCCGTTGGGCTGCTGGACGAGCCACCGGCCCAGGGTCGGGTGGTCGCGCAGGGCGCACTCGGCGCGGGCGTGCGCCGCCTCGTTCTTCTTACGGGCCTTGTCTGCGACGGGTCGTCTGGCGTCGCGTTCGCGCTGGTCACGGATGCGTTCGAGTTCGGCTTCGACGCGGGCGATCGCGTCGTCGCGGTGCTGCTTGTCACGCATCGCCTGGTCGGGGTTGTGGCAGATGACGAACCGCACGTCGGATCCGTCGATGCGTACTTCCTTGACGCGCAGGTTGTCCTTGACCTGCTGGTAGCGGCCCTGGCGGGCCAGGACCCGCTCGACGAGGGGGTTGCCGTCACGCATGCGCATCCCGGCGATGTAGTGCCCAGCCGGCGCGGCGCAGGTAGGCCAGGTTGTCCGCGCTGGAGAACCCGCGGTCGACCACGGTGATCACGCGTCCGAGCTTCCAGTCGCGCATGTCGTCGCGAACCTCGGCCAGCACGGCCTGGTCATTGCTGTTGCCGGGCCAGCACCAGCACCGCACCGGGATGCCTTCCTTGGTCACGGCCAGGCCGATGACGATCTGCGGCAGATCCGAGCGGTGGTCCTTGGAGTGCCCGAACCGGCGAAACGCATCGTCGCCGTCGTCTTCGGTGTCGCGTTCGAAGTAGGTGCTGGTGGTGTCGAAGAACAACAGGTCGACTTCAAGGTTGAACAGGTTGGCCACGGCGAAGAACACCGCCTCCTGCACCCGGCCGCAGGTATCGGCGTCGATGAGCAGGTCCATCGCCCGGTACGCGTGGTCGTCGTCCATACCGGTCAGGCCCGGGATGACCGTGTCCTGCCCGGCCCACTCGGCGGCCGACAGCTTGCTCATCGGCGCCACAGCTCGGTTGGCGACCAGCGCGAACAGCACCCGTTCCATGTTCGTGGTGAACCTACGCGCGTCCGCAGCCGCCCGCACCGCCGCGCCGACGTCGAGGCGCCGCCACAACCCGTCGAGCAGCCATGTCGACCCGATCGACCGTGCGTCGACGACGTCGAGAGGTCCCGCTCCGGCCGCCAGGCCCGCTTCCGCACCCGCGCCGTCTTCGCCGAAGTGCTTGTCGATCGACGCGGCGAGCCGGCGCAGCCCTTCGACGTCGACCCGGTCGACGCGGCCCAGATTCATAAGCACATCAGGCTTGATCTTGCCGTCCACGCGCCGGTTGTGTGCCAACGCGACGTAGCGCACCACGCTGCCGTCGGCGTTGGTCCGCGAGGTGAACCGCAGATACATGACTACGAAGAAACCACATCACCACTGGCAGAACAAGATGTGAATCTCAGGTCGTGTTACTACACTTTCGGATCCGCCGGCCCAGTCCGAGGCATCTGCGAGCCCGTGACCAGCATCGACCCCGACCCGATCATGCTTGTGTTCCTACGAACTGCGGAACTCGGGCGGCACGGGCCCCATCAGCGACGCCGGCGGGGGTACCGCTTTGGCAGCGCGGTGCCCGGGGTTCGTCCGGGCGGGAGATTCGGCGCCCCGGCCTGGGCCAGCGCCGCAGCCTTTGTACGGCGCCTCACCGGGCCGGGCGTTGTGCCACTGCCGCGGGCTGGCCGAGGCAGCGGAACCCCGCCAACCGGAGTACCGCCACCAGGCCCGCCCGCCTTCGGTGCGCGGCGCGTCCGATCGGCCCCAGCCCTTGCCGTGACACGGCCACCGCCCAACAGGCCACGGGTCAGGGCACGGCCGAGCTGCTGAACGACCGCGACCCGGACGAAGGCACCGACCACGTTGCGGGACTGGCCGCCGGTGACATACCGGCGTACCAGGGCCGGGATCCGGGTCACCGCCAGCAACAGGCAGCAGACGATGAGCAGGTTGAGAGTTCCGGTCGGATCGTCGGGCAGGCCGAGGGCGGGCAGGTTCGCGGTCGGGCTGACGAACACCGTCAGCCCGGTGTGCAGCGCGAGGGCCTGGCCGCCAACGGTGGCGAAGACGCCGAGGAAGGCCCGCCACCACAGCTTCGCGACCGGCTCCGTCCAGGGTGTGCCGTGGCAGGCCAAAGCTGCGGGTCCGACACAGACCAGTATCACCAGCAGGCCGAGGCGAAGGATCCAACCGGCCATGATCGTTGCGGCCAGGGTCGCGATGACCCCGCCGATGATCAACGTGAGCAGCGCGTTGGCCGGGTTGGTCAGCGCGGCGAGAATCGTGCGTTGCAGTTGCCCCAACGAGCCGTCGTCGGCGACCGGCCCCCCGGTGACGGCCTGGATCAGCGTGTTGCCCAGATTGATGAACTCCCGGCATGGGCATCGCGAAGTTCGCCGCGATGATGCCGATGACCAGACGGGGCGCGAGTTCAGTGACGCCGTAACGGGCCTGGACGCTGTCGCGGGCCATGAGCACCACGCCACAAGCGATGATCGCCAACACGTAGCAGGTGTTGACGATCCACAACGCTCGGCTGCCGACCGCCTGGACCTGCGGCAGGACGGTAACGTCCGGCACGATCAGGAACGCCGAGGACAGCAACCCCCACAGGATGTTGATGACCTCGGCGACGCGCTCGGCCATCCATCTCAGGACCGCGTCCAGCAGGGGTGAGATCCCGACGATGTCCCAGAGCACCGGTCAGCTGCCCAGGATGCCGCGCAGGATGGTCAGCAGCACCGGCGCGAGTACCGCGAGGGCGTAGCCGGTCGCGGCACCCTTCAGCGCCCCCTTGGCCTTCTCCACCTGGCCGGGGTCGCCCCCGGCCATGAGGTACAGGGCACCCCCGTACGTGAGGAAGAGGGTCGCGATACCGACCAGGATGCCGACGATCCAGGTGGTGAGATTGTTGATCACGGTCGGCAGATCGTTGACCGCAACCGAAGCCGGCGGCCCGGCAAAGGCCGCGCTGGTCGTGTCGGTGAGAACGACGGCGACCGTCGTGGCGGACAGGAACAGACAGGACAGGATGCGACGCATCTGGTCTTCACCTCCCGCCTCGCCTCGCGGCGAGACGCACTCGAAAACAGATGGGAGGCGCCGCCCGCGCGGGCGGAGACCGTGGAAGCGCTACTCCTTCCACACCAGGTTCGGAATCGTGGTGAGCACGGGCCGATGCCGGGCCGAGTCACCACCCACACCGGGCGGCGCCCGAGACCAGTCACTAACCCGGCTGGCGCGCCGGGGCGGATCGGTCTCGTGACCGCCAAAAGCCGGTGTCGGCCGCGATCTGCGGGGGCTGGCAACCCAACAGCGGCTAACGGAGACCCAACAAGGCCAGGAGAATGCTGTGTTTGTATGATGAAGGCGAGAATAGGGGCATTCTGGGATTTGCACCTAAAATGCCGACTTTTCTTACTGTCGATAGTGCAGAAGCAACTGAACTGGCGTGCTCCGGGTGGCAGCGTCAGCGCATGGATTTCCTGATGCTGCTACCCAGTCGGATCGGAATCGTGATCGGGTGCGACGGCGAGCAGCACTACGCACATCGCGACGGCACAGCCGATCCGATCCGCTTCGCGGTAATGAAGGCCGAGGGCCGTCACCTACGGCTGCGCGGCTACGAGGACTACCGGTTCGGCGGCATCGAACCCGTTGACGCCATCGCCACCCAGATGCTCGACGGACCTCTTCGACTGTCTCCTCGCCAGCTCGAGCAGCAACCCGTCCGATTGCCTATGCAAGCGCAGCAACCCGCTCTTTTGGCGGCTGAGCATGAAGATTAGCTTGGTCAGACTTTGTCAGATGTGGTGCGACTGCCGGGCAGTGCAGATCCAGCGGCAGGGTTCAAGCGACATCGGACTCGGTTCCGGCTGCCATCCCTATGCCGGGATAACTCGGGCGAGTTAAGGACACACCTTCCGGCACCCTGCTTCGGGATGGAAGGATCGTGCCCAACTCTTTCCTTACGCCCATTGGGGAGTCGCTTCGATGCAGCTCGGCCGTCGTTTGCTGGCGTTGCTTGTACTGACCGCCGTGGTGATCTCAACCAATGCCGCTTCAGAAGGGCAACCACGTGGCCGGCTCGTGGTGACGGTCGGAGGTCTTCCGTCAGGCGCAGTGCCACAGGTGGAGATTGACGGCGAGGGACGCGTCTGGCGCCTGGGTTCGTCCAAGGCGCTGTGGGTGCGGCCGGGAAGATACACGATCAGCGTCGCGCCGGTGGACGCTGGCGAGGCGAAGTTCTACGGCGCGGTGGACGCGCATCAAGTCGACGTGGCGGCGTCGGACACCGTCACGGTCGATGCCCGCTACCGGGTGGCCATTCCGTACACCACAAAGGTCGTTGACGACCCCGAGGATCCGCCCACCGTCGCCGTCGCACCAGACCACGTCGTGTTGATCGCTGGCGAGTACGCCGACAGTCTTCGGCCCGGCGACGCGATCGTCGTGGCCGAGGGGCCAAGAACCCGAGATGGCCTGTCCCGCAGAGTGGTTGCACTGGAGCGCAAGGGCGGCACTGTTGTTGCTCGGACAACTCCCGTAGCTCTGCTGGAGGTGGTTCCGAAGCTGGTGATGCAGTTCGACCATGCGCACACCACCGTGATGCCGGCTCCAGCCGCTGGCGGCGGTGGCGGCGTACTATCGCTGCCGCACGTACCCGCAGAACCGTGGAAGAGGCTCGAATCGACGCTGTTCGAGGCAACGCTACACGAACGAGAGGGGGCCCGCCCTCAGAAGGTGGAGGTGCAGCTCGCCGCCAACATGGACATCAACATTGACGGGTACATAGACATCGACCTCTGGGGGGATCCCTACGTCGAGGTAGGTGTAACCCCAAAGGTCGACTACGACGCCGGAGTCAGCTTTTCGGCGACCGGCAGAACGAACATGTCGACCCGCAAGGACATCGACCTGAAGAAGCAGGGCCGCTCGGTAAGCCGGATCTGCAAGTCAGTGGTCGGGAAGCTACTTCGGATCGGGCCCTTCTCACTCGGCTGTGACCTGAAGGGCGTCGCGCAAGCCGAGGTTGCCAGCAATGGTGACATTGCGCTCTCGAGGGGCGTAAAAGGCAGCCACTCCATCCCCGTGTCTTGGCGCACAGGAGAACTCCCCAAGGGATCGCTGCGTGGGTGGCCCTCAGAAGTGGAGCGGTATTCCCAGACGACGGTGTCCGCCGAAGGTGCAGCCACGGCACAGGGTGGCCTGACGTTCTCTTTCGGCGGCAACACCTGGATAGCGGATCTCAAGCTGCTGCTAAGGATGTCCTACGGGCTTGAGGTCAAGGCGTCGGCGAACCCCTTGGAGGTCACGGCCGGGCAGTCCTTCGAAGCCGGCCTAGACATCGAAATCGACGTGCCGATTGACCGGCTCGACGCGAATGTGAATCTGTTCTCGAAGGAGTTTGACTTCGGTTTCTCTACTTCGGCCGACCATGATGAGCGAGATCTCGACCCTCCAGCGCATGTGGGGATCGCTTTCAGGGACAGCGCTGGCCTGCACGTCGTCAGGCCGGCGACCGGTGAGGTCGAGACCGCGCCTGAAGGCAAGGGAACCCCCAACGGGGAAATACTCTTAGGTCCCGACGGTCGATTCCTGGCCGCGAGCTATTTGCCCGGCTCCGGCGGATACCCGCAGTCGTTGCTCATCTGGGACACTGAGACTGGGAAGACGTACTGGACGGATGAAACAGTTGGCTACGGAACCTTTGGTTTCGTCGACGCCAACACCCTCGTCGGCATAGAGACCGACTATCCCATGGACGCCGACGATGTAGCCGAAGGATGGCTTTACCAAGTGGACCTACCTTCGGGAAAACTTCAGCGGGTCGCGTCCGTGCCGCCGTACACCGATTTCGCTGGACTGACCTCTACGGGAACAGTGCTGGCATTGGAACCGAAATGGCGCGACGGCAAGGTCTGGGATCAGGAATCCAGCAACCTGCTTTGGCTCAGTCCTGACGGCGAGGTGTCCCGCCGGCTTCATCTTGACGCGGTGGTCTCCCGCGGCGTGATGTCGCCGGATCGAACCCGAGTGGCGGCCGTAGCCGCTCCGTGGGACACCATGTCCAAGTTTTTCATCGTCGATGTGGAGAGCGGGCAAGCAACCTCGGTGGATGCCTCACGTACCGGCCAATTGCTCAATCCTGAATCCGTCCGCTGGGCCGACAACACGCGAGTACTGGCTCAGGAGTACGACCCCGACAATCCTGAAGGCGCACGCACTATGATGTGGGAGTCCAACGAGTGGCACATCGTCGATACCGAGACTGACGTGTACGCAATAGCGCTTGGACGCGGCATTCAGGCGGTCCTCACCAGCCACCCTTACTTATCGGAACCACGGCCCGGCGACCTGTACCTTTTCTATGGACGTCCCTACGCCCAACGGTACGACCTATACACTCAACCACAACGTCAGGACGAGCCGATCTCTCGCGGTGGCGTCAATCGGATCAGTTTCCCGGTCTGGCAGCAGCCAACATTCACTCCCAACTAAACGATCTGTTGATAATGCCGTCCGATCCAGGCATCGCAGCCTGACGCCAGAACTCCTTCGGGTACTGAGCTACCCCGCTTTCGTGGAGCCGCTGAGCTGCCGGAGGCACCTCATCTCCAGGCCAGCGCAGTCGGGTCGCGCTCCTATGCCCCGGGCCAGGCGATCAACGCGGTTCGTGGGACGGGCCTGACTGGCCGCGGGCGTAGGCGCACGTGGGCGAGTTCGCCGGCACGGATGGCTGCGACCAGACGCAGTTCTGCCCGGTCGCGCCACTGGGAGGCGAGCTGGCCCTGGATACTGCGGCGGGCGGCGGCGGTCTGCACCGATACGCCTTCGAGTCGGGTTTCGGCGATGAGGTTCGCGTCGTCGGCGTCGATTACACCGAGGGCGATGGCGCGAGCGAGGACGAACTCGGGGTGGTCCCACGGGTGGAGAGGGAGGCGTGGCCCGGCCGGTTCGCTGTCGAGTTGGTCGGTGGTGACATCGGCGTAGCGGATCTTGCGGCCGGCGCGTTCGGCGGCGTCGAGTATCCGCCCGAGAATACGGTGCTGGTCGAGGTCGACACGTTGGAGCATCTGCTCCCAGAAGGTTTTGAGCATCTCGGCGTCGATGTCGTCGGTGTCGCCGCGGTAGCCGCGGGTGATGTCGCCGGCCCGCTTGCGCAGGCCGGGCATGGCGATGCCGATCGCGCCGATGCCCCATCCAGCGCCGTCGCGGCGAGCCCGTACGACCAGTTCGCGCCACACGCTGTCGCGGACCTCCGGTGTCGTGTCGCGGTCGAGCAGGAAGGTCTTCAGCTCGTCCAGGGCCATGATCCGTTGGGGGCAGCCGGAGAAGCCGCAACCGTCGAAGGCGATTGGCACAGGCCGGCGGACGAGCAGGTTGAACGCGCGCTGGTGGGCGTCGAGCGGCGACTCCCCGTCGAAGATCGAAGGCATGAAGCTCTCCCGAGATCCTTGCGACGCCGCGCCGGTCGGCACAGCCACGGCCCATCCACGCACGGCCACCCAACAGTGATAGCGACACGCCAACCCTGTTGGGCAACGGCGGTGGGGGAGAGGTAAGGCATGGCCAGCTGTTGGGCGCAGGTCAGAGCTTTGATCCGCGCGACCGTGTCGCTGTGGCACCCGGAGCCGGTGCGTGGGCTGCAGGTGCGGGGAGTTGCTGTCGGGCCAGCTCACGGGCCTGCCAGCCGCTGTTGGCGGGTAGTTGGCCAACAGCGGCGGCGGTCGAGGTCTTTGCCACCTCGCCGGCTGCACACATGGCCAGGCCGCCGGCCTTGTCGGCTCGATGCACGGGATGGTGTGACCTGTTAGCCGTCCTCCTCGCCGGCAGGAACCTGTGGATACGGTCTGTGGCCCGCCTGTCCGCAGGACTACGCGCTGCTTGTTTGGTTGGTCGTCGCGCGTCGTTGGGTAGTCCCCGGTCCGCTGTTGCGTGAGCGGTCCGGGTTCGTGGCCGCGAGCGCGTCCACGGCCGCGTCGCTGTTGGGTGCTGTTGGCCTGGGCACGACAGGCGAGCCCCCGCAGATCCGGGGTTGGGTGCGCTTTTGGGAGTCGTGAGCACGGGCCGCCGGTGGAAGCCACCTACCGATGACCGATCCCTTTGCAACATCCGAGCATCATGGCGAGCCGCATCAGCCGCCGCCCGGCGAGCCGGCGAGTCGCGACGCGTCCCTACCCGCTGACGTCGCGTACCGCGACTTCCTGCGTGTGGACCTCACCGACGGCCCACCGGTACCGATCTCGGTCTGGCGCGCCGTGCCGAGAGATGGCGATGACGAGGAGTCGTTCCGGCAGCGGCTGGCGCGGCGGATCGTCGTGACCTTCAGTCAGCGTGACACGACCGTGGTCGACTTCGACGGCGACCCAGCAATCGAGGAGGCGACCACCGCAGCCGGTCGTCTCTACCTGCCGGTCACCCATCCAGCCGATCTCACCGACGTGGACGACGTCCGGGTCGACCTCATCGTGCTGCGATGGCCCCGGCCGGCCGCGGCAGCTGACGCCGTGGTGGACCTGTTCCGCGCCTTCCGGCTGGTCGTCACCCCGGACGGGTTCGCGGTCCTCATCGTCGACCCCAACCAGCCGGCGGGCAGCTACCCGGAGCAGACCCACCGCCTGATCCCGGCCGCGGACGCCGGCGGAATGGCCTACCTGCAGCGCATCATCGCGATCACCGTCCCGATCGCTCTTACCACGGGCGACACCACGTCCGACGACGACACGAACTCCGGCAGTTCGACAGCCGGGCGACGCACCCACGTCGACGTCCTTGTGTTCGTCGTCGCGGGAGGCCACCGTGGCTGACACCCAACCCGGTCCCTCGCTGGTGTCCGTGCCGCAGCGGCCGGTGTGGCTCGAGCAGCGCCCGGTAGCCGCGCAGCGTCGCGGGAACCTGGCGAATGTGCTCGCTTCGATGCGGCCGGAACGTCCCGTGCTGGTGGTGACCTCGCCGCCGTACGGGCCCACCATGCTCAGCCGTGTCGCGAACCGTTCTTACTGTGGCGACCTCACCACCGGCCCGACTGCGGTACTCGCCGGCTGCGTACCGCTGCTGCGGCAGGACGCCACCGTCGTGGTCGCGCCGCGCCGCCACCCCAACGACACAGCCGACCCCGACACAGTCCTCGCTACCGGAACCGGCGCCAGGGTGACGCTCATCGAGCACAGCATCGGCCTGCTGGCCAACGTCCGCGCCGGCCACCTCGTTCCCACACCGCCGATACGCCTGCCCTGGGCGCCCGCCTCGCTGCCCGACGGCTTTCCCCTCCACCAGACCGCCTACGAGGACACCTACGTGTTTCAGCACCCGCCGGCGGCGGACCCGCTGGAAGCCGACGAGCAGGGAACGTGCCGATGATCAGCGACTCCTACCGCCGGCTGCCCCGGCCTCGCGTCCGCCCTGTCACCTACCGGCAGGCCAGAGACTTCATCACCGACCACCACCGCCACCTCACCCCGCCGCAAGGGCACAAGTTCTCCCTCGGCCTGACCAACCCCGCCGGGGACCTGCTCGGAGTGGCGGTGGTCGGCCGGCCCGTTGCCCGCCACCTCGACGACGGACTCACCGCCGAGATCACCCGCCTGGCCACCGACGGCTCCCGCAACGCCTGCTCCGTCCTCCTGGCCGCCGCCTGGCGCGTCGCCCGCCACATGGGCTACCAGCGCATGATCACCTACACCCGCTCCGACGAGCCCGGCACCAGCCTCCGCGCCGCAGGCTGGACCGCCGTAGCCGACCTGCCCGCCACCCCCGGCTGGGACCGGCCGAGCCGGCCCCGCACCACACACGAGGCTGACGGTGTGGCCCGTACCTGGTGGCAGGTCACCACTTCCGACTGGGCAGGCGTGGTTCGTCGTCCGCCCCGGCGTCCCCGGCGGCAGGGCGGAGAGACCGGATGACCATCTTCGACACTAACCCGGGTGACCCGGCTGACCGGTTCCTGCAGCACCGGGATGAGGCGATCACTGTCCACGGCGATGCTGAGCAGGTCCTCGCAACCCCGCCTACGGCCAGCGTCGGGGCCGCGGTCACCAGCCCGCTCCACGATCGGCTGCAGACCCCCTGGCGGCAAGGACCATACGGATCCGAAACCACTCGGCTGCACTATGTCGCCGGGAGGACGTGGGTCTTCGGGCATGTCCACCGGGTCCTTGAGATCACCGGCACGCTCCGGTTGGTTTTCGGCGGCTTGTACAGGATCAGCTCTGGCGACGAACCGCAGAACTGCAGCGATCTCAGCTACCACAGCCCCGACACCGCTCGTCTACCGATCAAGGCGCCCCTTGGGCTGTCCACGCCCATAGCTGTCCCCGACGACAATTCACTCGCAAAGATCCACAATGGGCGGCGGACAGATCTGCTACCCGATCACCGTGCGGTCGATGCCACGACGATCTGCGGCATCGGCACCCGTAACGCAGCATCGGGAAACCGGGAGTGACCAAGTGATGCCTGTCCATAGCTGTCCGTTCGAACATTTCGCCCGTCGGACTTTCGTGGAGGCCGGATCATTGCCGATGATGGGCTGGTTGAGCGGGAGGTGGGCGTGTCGCTGATCGATTCCATCCGGAGCAGGCTGCACGCGATGACGGCGGCTATCAGGCATGCGCAGGAGCAGACCGCGGCGGCTGATCACTCCGCACAGCAGGTAGTCGCGCATGCGGCGGGGGCAGGTTTCATCGGCGTCGCCCGTGAGATGGCCAGGGTCCGCGACCTGCTCGGGCAGCTCCAGGCCGGGATCGGTGGCCTGTCGGTGCTGGTCGGCGAGACCGGCACAGCGGTAGCCGGCGCGCACGCACAGCCCACGGCCGGTCAGATCACCGCTGCGTTTGCCCCGTTACTGCATCGTCTGGGCGCGCTTCCTGCCGAGGTTGGGCGGTGTATCGGCCAGGTTGACCAGGCCAGGCAGTTGACCGTTGCGATTCTGCGGGGTGGCGATCCTGGTGTGATGATGGCGCGGCTGGACGCGGTCCGACAGGCCCTGGTCGCGGTCGGTCAATACGGTGCGGACACCGTGCGGGATGTCGAGGCGGCCGTTGCCGAGGCGGGTCAGCTCGGCGGTTCGGGAAACCGGCTGCGGGTGTGGGCGTACCTTCGGGGTCGCCGGCACCCGATCCGGCATCTGCCGACACGCCGACCGGCCGGCCGGTGCCGGCGTGGATCGGGGACGCGGCCCGGCGACTACCTCGACGTGACGGGGACCAGGGCCCGACCCATGGCGTGATGTTCGATCCGGACGGGCGTCGGTTGACCCGTCGACCAATCCGGTCCGGAGAGGACCCCTCGCTGGCCGATGACCTGGTACCTCGGGCGCGTGGCTGGATGACCGTCATCAGCCACGTGGAGTCGTACGCGGCGGCAATGATGCGCCGGAACCAAGCCCCCGACAGCGTCGATGTCGTGGTCAACAACGACGTCTGTGTCGGTCCCTTGAGCTGCGACACCCTACTGCCCGGTCTGCTGCGGCCGGGCCAGCGGATGCGGGTCTGGGTGAAGGCGCCGGAGACACCCGAAGGCGTACGGTACTACGACGAGTACGAGGGAAACGGGAAAGGGATCCGGTCGTGAAGTTCGCCGTACAGTGGGGCCGCAACGCCGCCGTCCCGGTCGCCACCGTCGAGGAACTCGACACCGTGCTCGACCACATCACCGACGAACGGCGGCCACAGATGGTCAACCTGTTCAACCCCGACCACGGCGACCCGTGGGACGAACAGAGGATCCTCCAGATCGGACTGGGGCACCCCGATCGGTCGTTCGCATACCTGGACCCCGACCAGGTCTGGGCCGTCGATCCCACCCTCGAACCCGCCAGCGAGCCGATCTGGTTCAACTACGGCGGCACCCCGACCGAGTACTCAACGGCCAGGACCCGCATCCACCCGGCAACCGCCCGACAGGCGGCACGCGACTTCCTGACCACCGACGGACAACGCCCCGGCCACATCGACTGGCAACCAATGACGGAACAGGTCTGAGGTCAAGTCGACTGCCATCCGTCGGCGCTCGACGTACGGCGCCTGGTCGAAGAGGATCGTCAGCCGGCGCTGCCGCTACGGCGACGGCGAGGGTCTCAACATTGATCGCGCCGATGACGCCGGTCGACGCGACGTGCCGGCGCTGGCGCTACGGCGTCGGCGAGGATCTCAACCGGGACCTGGTCCACGGCGTAGGCGACCACGACCCGACCGGCGCTGGCGCTATGGCGTCGGCGAGGATCTCACCGCCGTTGCCTGCGGCGAATCAGCCGCTGGCCATGGGCGTGGGGGTGTACCGCCACGACCGCCGTTGTCGTGAAGGGCGATTCAGTGTTCCCTCGGGCGGGGGGACTGTGCCCGGACGATGCTCGGCCGCCTCACCGACCGTGCTCCCCAACGGGCGTGGGGTGGGTGGAGGGCGAATGTCAGCGCGGGGCTCGGCGCCGGTTGATGTCGAGGGCGACCGACTCGATCCGGGCCAGGTCGACCGCCAAGCCCAGGCCGGGGCCCGGCGCTGGGGAAACGTATCCGTCCCGCGCGATGATCGGCGGATCGACGATGTCGTGTGTGAAGTATTTGTCGGAGCCGGAGAGGTCGCTCGGGTAGCCGAAGGCGGGATCGCACGCAAAGGCGATGTTGGCCGCGCGACCCACTCCGAACTCGTGCATGCCGCCGCACCAGACGCTGACGCCGTTTTCGGCGCACTGCCGGGCGAGGGCCAGCGCGGGCGTCAAACCGCCCACACGGGAGACTTTGAGGTTGACCACCTGTGCCGCGTCCAGCGTGACCATCGTCTCCAGGTCGGCGGCGTCCTCGATGGACTCGTCGAGGCACAGTGGTGTCGCGATCCGCTGCCGCAGGCGGGCGTGAGACACGAAGTCCCGGCCGGGGTACGGCTGTTCCACCATGGCCAGCCCCAGCCCGTCCAGATGGCGCATCACCTCGTCGGACTCGGCTCCCGGCCGGTAGGCGCCGTTGGCGTCGACGTGCAGCAGGAGGTCGGGGTAGGCGCGCCGCACCGCCCGGACCGGCTCGACGTCCCAGCCGGGCCTGATCTTGAGTTTCACCCGGTGGTATCCCTCGTCGAGATAGCCGCCCACGCGCTCGACCAGGCACCGGCTCGACTCCTCGATGCCGACCGAGACGCCGACCGGGATCGTCCTCGGCGAAGTCCCGAGAGCGACCGTCAGCGGTATGCCGTCGCGTCTGGCCGACAGGTCCCATGCGGCGCCGTCGAACCCCGCCTTCGCCGCCTGGTGCCCGGCGATCCCCGACCATCGCGCGTTCAGTTCGCCGGGATGCCGCCACTGATGGTCGAGCACCGCGGGGGCGAGGAACTCCGTGGCGACGGCCCATGCGGTCGAGACGTACTCCGAGGAGAACCATGGGCCGTTACCGCACGCGATCTCGCCCCAGCCGTCGAGGCCCGACTCGTCGTGGAGACGGACGAGGATGTGCTCAATTGCGTTCTTGCGGTGGGAACTGGTCTCGAAGGTCGACCTCAGCGGCAGCCTGACCCGATAGAGATCTATACCGATGACCCTCACCCGTGTGCCTCCGGCGTCGCCGTCATTCCAGGTACGTGTCGAGCGCCTGGTGCAGGCGCTCCCGTTCGGCGAGCCTACGCCGCGCGCCCTTCGCGCTCGCAGTGGTCAGCGTCGTGAGCAGGTGGATGACCGCGGCAACGGCGGTCGGCGAGTCCGCGTAGGAGGCGCTCACGGTGGGTACGACGACGACCTCATGCGCGATCCGGGCGATCGGCGCGTCCGGGGAGTCAGTGATCCCGATCACGACCCCACCCTGTGCCGCGAACTCCTCCGCGACCGTCACGGTGCGGCGCTGGTACCGGCGGAAGGAGAAAGCGACGAGGACGTCGCTGGGGCGCACGTCGAGGAGCACGTCGAGGGAGCGGACGGTGACCTCGTCGACCAGCAGCACCTGGCCGAGGCCGGCGGAGAGGTCCCAGGCGAGCAGTGTGGCGTGGGCGAGGCTCTTGCCCGCACCGACAATGAAGCGGCGCCGGGCGCTGACGATGCCGCTCGCGGCCCGCACGAGCGAGTCGTCCTCGCCCAGGTGGTCGAAGGTCCGCTGGAGGTTTCGCAGCTCGGCGTCGAGCACCCGGGCCCGCAGGTTCGCGGCGGACATGTTCATCTGCAGCCGCGCCGCGTAGCGGTCCCTCGGGCTGACCAGGCTGCGGTTGTCCGACTCGGTGCTGTGGATCTGCGTCTCGTCGAGGGTCACTGTCGGTCCTTCGGTCAGGGCGGCCGCCGCAGGGAGACGATAGCGTCAGCGTCCCCGTGGTGGGTCTTCACGGTGTCGTACGAACGAACTGTGCCAGGAGGGGCATCACCTCGGTGAGGTTGAGTTTCCCCGCGACCGGAATCGGGGCCAGCGCGATCTCGTCCACGCCGGCGGCCGTGTACGCGAGGAGGCGTTCCCGGCACGACGCGACCGTGCCGTAGGCGACGAAGCTACCGACCACCTCCGGCCCCAGCCGCGGCCGCAGGTCGTCGACCGGGCGGCCGAGCAGCGGCTCGATCTGCTCCCAGAGCCCGCTTCGGGCGAGGGTGGGCGCCACGCGGCCGGACGCGAGCCGGGCGGCGACGAGTTCCCGTGCGTTGCCGAAGGCGACCTCCTCGTCGTCGTTAACGCTGGTGTAGACGAACGCCGCGATCGGCAGGTCCACGCCCCGCTTGGCGAGCGCGGGCGCGATCTCTTGGCGTACCCAGGAGACGTACCCGGGCGAGGAGAGCGCCGAGAGGATGAGCCCGTCCGACTCCCGTGCGGCCATTCGCAGCATTTGGGGGGACTCAGCGGCCGCCCAGAGGCGCGGGGGCTTCGTCGCCGGATAGTCCAGCCGTACTCCGTCGAGGTTGTCGAACTCGTCCCGCCAGCGCGTGTCCGCGCCGGACAGCAGCGAGCGCAGGAGCCGGAGGCGGTCGGTTAACGACCCGATAGCCTTGTCGGGCCGGCGGCCAAGGGTGTCGAGGGCCCGCAGGCTGCCTAGCCCGATGCCGGCCTCGAACCTTTCCGGGAACATCGCGTCGAGGGTGGCGACCTCCATGGCGAAGGTGGCGGGACTTCGCACGTACAGGGACGCGATGCCGAGGCCGACCTTGATGCCGCCGGTCGCCGCGAGCGCGGCTCCGGCGGTGGAGAAGGCGCCCTTACGGAAGTAGTCCTCGGTGATCCAGAGTCTGGAGTAGCGGGACTGTTCGGCGAACCGGGCGACCGCGAGGGTCTGATCGGGCGGGACCGCGCTGCTCAGCATCAGCGACATCCGGGGGGCGCGCTTCTCCGTCATCGTCCGCGCGCTCTCAGGCCGGCCGGTCGAGGGTGAAGGTGTAGGTGATCGGCTCCCCGTACGGGTTGCCGCCGAGGCCCCGGTCGGTCAGCGTGTCGTCGAAAGCCGGGCGCGGCTCCTGGAAGGGTTGAAGCGGTCCGGAGTGGAAGTGCCACATCTTCCACGCCGGCACGCCCGCGCCGTTGTCGCGGTGATAGATCTCGGTTGCCTTGCTGCCGAGGGTCTGGTCGACGTCGGGGACCTCCCAGTGCCGTTCGGTCTGGACGGGGGCGACGCGCCGGTAGGTGAGCTCGCTGATGACCCAGGCGGTGTCGGCGCGCGCCTCGATGCGCAGGACGGCCACGGTCTGCGTCAGGCGGGGCGGGATGCCGGTGTCGATGAAGTGCTGCCAGAGCTTGGCCACCTCCTCGACGCCGAAGTACGTGAAGCTGTTGCGGTTGAACATCGAGAAGGCGTTGCCCGAGGGGAAGCACTCGCGCATGGCCGGGATGTCGAGCCCGACGTTCGCCTTCCACCACTGCTTGTGCAGGGCCAGCACCTGCCGCTTGTCATACTCGGTGGTGTCCATTCCCATGGGGTTGCCCTGACCTTTCTGTTCGCTTTGTGTGTCTGTCACTGCTGCCTCTCCTTCAGGTCCCGGCCGGGCGGCGGTCGGGCCAGCGGTACTGCCGTTCGAGCCGCCGGCCGATTCTCAGAAGCGAAGCCTCGGAGAACGGGCCGCCGACGAGTTGGACGCCGAGCGGGGCGTCGCGCGAGTCGGTGTGGGTCGGCAACGAGATCGCAGGCAGCCCGGCGACGTTGACCCATCCGGTGAATGCCCCGACCGCCTTGAGAGTCGGTTGCCCCTGGTCGGGGTTGTTGTGTTCGTGGGTGACCACGCCGTGCGGCGGGGTGCGGACCGCGCTCGTCGGCGTCACCAGGACGGCGAAGTCCTCGACCCAGGGGCGCACCAGGTCGCGGGTCAGCCGTTTCAGCTCGGCCACGGCGCGCACGTAGTCCCGTACCGACATGTCCTCGACGTGGCGCAGGCGTGCGCGTACGCCCGGCTGCATCGGCTGGCTGAGGTCGTAGTCGAGCAGGTGGCTGCCGGCCGGGCCGACGAAGCGGCGGTAGAGGTCGATCGCCTGGCTCTGCGCGATCGTCGGCGCCACCTCGACGATCTCGTGCCCGTCCCGGGCGAGCCGGTCGGCGACCTCGCGGGTCGCCGCCACGCACTCGTCGTCCACTTCGATGTCGCCGGGCGCCTGCAGGAGTACGGCGATGCGCAGCGGCGGCGGATCGTCGTGGAGGGCCCGCTGGTAGTCCGGCGGCGGGGTCGCGGTCACCGTCCACGCATACGGGTCGGGAGCGGCGACGACGTCCAGGATCGCGGCGGTGTCGGCGACGGCCCGGGTCAGTACGCCGTCGACGGATGAGCCCTCCCAGTTCGGTGTCCGCTGCGGGAGCAGCCCGCGGGTGGGTTTGAGGCCGACGAGGCCGCAGGCGGACGCGGGAAGGCGGATCGAGCCGGCGCCGTCCGTAGCGGTCGCCGCCGGCACCATGCCCGCGGCGATCGCCGCCGCCGACCCGCCGCTCGACCCGGCCGGGCTCACCTCCGGGTGCCACGGGTTGCGGGTGACGCCGTGCTTGATGCTCTCGGTCGTCGGCGTCGCCGCCAACTCGGACGAGGCGGTTCGGCCGATCGGCGTGAAGCCGGCGGCGAGCAGCCGCTCGACGAAGATGTCGCCGCGCACCTGCGGCGCGGCCGAGACGGCCAGGGACGACTTTGTGTTCGGCTGTCCCGCGACGTTCTGGACGTCCTTGACCGCGATCGGCACGCCGAAGAACGCCGGGAGGTCGCGGAGGTCCGCCAGCTCCCTGGTCGCGCGCTCGGCGCGGTCGAGGAACGCCTCGTCCAGCCAGACGATCGCGTTGAGACGGTCGTTGAGCCGGTCCACGCGGTCGCGGTAGAACCGTGCCACCTCCAACGGCGTCACCTCGCGCTCCCGGATGCGGCGGGCGACCTCCGTCGCCGGGGCGAACGGGTCCAGCGGCTCAGCCACGGTCGTCTCCTGTCATGGGGGCGTCGAGCAGTTCGGCGAGGAGCGCGGCGGCAAGGGCGACGCGGTCGACGAAGCGGTCGGCGATGACCCGCTCCTCGCGGGTGTGCGCGCCGCCACCGACCGCGCCGAGCCCGTCCAGCGTGGGGATGCCCAGCGCCGCGGTGAGGTTGCCGTCCGAGCCACCGCCGACCGAGACCTGCTTGAGTTCGGGCAGGTCGAGCGAGCGGTTCACCCGCCGCGCGGTCTCGTAGAGTGCCGCGGACGTCCGCGCCGTCATCGGGGGGCGGTTCGGTCCGCCGACGAGCTCGATGCCGCACCCGATGGGGGACGGCTCTGCCACCAGCCGCCGTAGCGCGTTGTCGACACGCTGCTGTTCGTCGGGGTCGGCCGCCCGCACGTCGAGAGAAATCTCGGCGAGGTCGGGAACGGTGTTCCTGGACGTGCCCGCCGTGAGGAGGGTCGGTGTCACGGTGGTTCCCCGGGCCGGGTCGGACAGCCGTGCCGCGGCGATGGTCAGGCGGGAGGCGTCCAGCGCCGAGTTCACGCCTCGTTCCGGTTCCAGGCCGGCATGGGACGCCTTGCCGTGCACGCGGAGCACGTAGTGTGCGGTGCCCTTGCGGGCGGTCTTCAGCGCGCCGTCCGCGCCGGCACCCTCGAAGACGAGCGCGGCCCGGCAGCCTTCTGCCTCCGTCTCGATCAGCGCCCGCGACCCGCCGGACCCGAGTTCCTCGTCGGCGGTGGAGAGCAGGCAGATCCCGTCGAGCGCGCGATCGCCGGCCACCTCCCGGAGCACCGCCAGCGCATGCACCGCGATGACGATTCCTGCCTTCATGTCGAAGCTCCCGGGTCCGCGGACCAGGCCGTCCTCGTGGGAGAAGGGGAAGTCCACGAGCGTGCCCACGGGCCAGACCGTGTCGAAGTGGGTGAGCATCAGGACGCGGTTGGGCGAGCCACCCCACCGCCACCGCAGGTGCGGCAGTGCTTCGCCTCGCGACTCGGCCCGGCGATCAACGCGTGTCAGGACGAGGCCCTCCAGGTGGTCGGCGCACTCGTGGAGCGCGGCCGGAACCGCAGACGGGGACTCGCACTCGACCAGAAGCTTCAGGTCGTCGAGTATCTGCGGCAGACGGCGCGCCGCGGCTGACAAAAGGCGTGCCGGCCGGGGCCGGGACAGTGTGGGCACGTGTCAGTCCTTCTTCACGCAGGCCAGCAGCCGGCCACCGGCGACCTCGACGAGACGGGGATCGACGGCCGCGCACTGCGGGCCGGCGAGTGGGCACCGCCCTTGGAAGGCGCACCCCGTGGGGATGGCCGAAGGGCTGGGCGTCTCGCCCCGCATCGGGGTGATCTCCCACGGTTCGTTGGGCGTCACCCGCGGTTCGGACTCGAGCAGGCCCTTGGTGTACGGGTGCATCGGATTGCGGAAGATCTCGGCGGTGGGTCCTACCTCGACGATGCGCCCCAGGTACATCACGGCGACCCGGTGGGCGATTCGACGCACGCTGGCCAGGTCGTGGGAGATGAAGACGTAGGTCATCTTCCGTTCGTTTTGCAGACGCTGCAGCAGCGCAAGCACTCTTGACCGCACCGACTGGTCCAGGCTCGCGGTGGGCTCGTCGAGCACGACGAGCTGGGGGCGGGTGATCAGGGCGCGGGCGATGGCCACGCGTTGCGCCTGCCCACCGGAGAGGTCGCGCGGCCGCCGGGTCAGGTACTCGTCACCGAGCCCGACCTCGGCGAGCGCGGGAACGACCCGGTCCCGGGCGGCACCGCGCCTCATGCGGTGCATTCGGGCCAGTGGCTCGGCGACGATGCGCTCGACCGTCCACATCTGGTCGAGCGACTGGTCGGAGTGCTGGAACACCATCTGCACGAGGTGACGCAGCTTGGGGTCGCGTGCGATGGCGCCGACGTCATGCCCGGCCATGCGCACGCGGCCGGTGGTGGGCGCCTCGAGCCCGGCGACTGCTCGGGCGGTCGACGACTTCCCGCATCCGGACTCCCCGACCAGGGCGATCGTCTCCCCGGGCTCGGCGGCGAAGCTCACGCCGCGTACGGCGGGGACGCGGCGCCGGCCGTTCATGTAGGTGATGACGAGGTCATCGACCTGAAGCAGTGGGCTCACGAGACACCCCGGTGGTGGCAGTTGACGGTCCGAGTCCCGCTCCGGCGTGCGAGCGGCGGCTCGCGGTGGCACAGGTCCGTGCTGAACGGGCACCGCTTCGCGAAGCGGCAGCCGGCAAGCGAAAAGTCCACCGAGGACTCCGTCACCCGGTCGCCGATGTCGTCGGCGCTCGGGACGTGGTCTTCGAGGCTCTCGAGCAGGAAGCGGGTATAGGGGTGCACGGGGTCGTGAAAGATATCCTGCGTCGGGCCCACCTCCATCACCTGACCGCCGTAGAGGATGATCACCTGGTCGCACATGCTGCTCACGACGGCGAGGTCGTGGGTGACCATGAGAACCGCCCGGTCGCCGTCGGCCATCAGCTCCTTGAGCAGCAGAAGGATCTGCGCCTGGATGGTGACGTCGAGACCGGTCGTGGGTTCGTCGGCGATCAGCACGGGTGCCTGGACGGAGAGCGCCATCGCGATGACGACCCGCTGACACATCCCTCCGGAGAGCTGGTGCGGGTAGGCGCGCTCGACCCGCAGCGGATCGGATATGCCCACCTTGCGCAGCAGCTCCCGGGCCTCGTCCCGCGCCTGGACTTTCCCCATCCGTCGGCGTTGCCGCAGCACGCGTACCATCTGTTTGCCGATCCGCATGGTCGGGTTCAGGGCGGCCCGCGGGTTCTGGGACACGAGCGCGATCCGGTCCCGTACGGCGGTGTCGTAGGAGCGTGACGCGCCGCGGAAGATGGGTCGACCCGCCACCTCCGCCGTCCCGGCGGAAACCTCGACGCCGTCGGGCAGAAGTCCCATGAGGGCCAGCGAGAACATCGACTTTCCGGAGCCGGACTCGCCGACCAGGCCGACGATGGAACCGCGCTCGATGGAGACGGTGACATCGCGCAGCAGCGTCTGCCCGGACCGGGCGATCCGGAGATCGAGGTCGTCAACCGCGAGAAGGCTCATGAGTTCTTCCATTTCGAAAGCCCGTCACCAATCAGCTGGAAGGCCAGCACGGCGATGAGCATGAACAGGCCGGGGAAGAACGCGGGCCACCACTTGCCGGTGAGGATCTCGCTGTAACCCTCCGAGATCATCGTGCCCCACTCGGCGGTGGGTGGCTGGACGCCGACGCCGAGGAACGACAGGGCCGCGATGTCCAGGATCGCCCATCCGGCGGTGACGGTGGTCTGGATGAGCGGCGCCCCGATCGTGTTGGGCATGATGTGCCCGAAGATGATGCCGCCGCTTCCGCTGCCGGCCAGCTTGCTGGCGGGGATGTAGTCGAGTTCCCGTTCGGACAGTGCTCGGGCCCGGGACAGCCGGATGAAGTGGGGCATCGATCCGATGGTGACGCCGACCGCCATGAACACCAGGCTGTTGCCGGTGAAGGCGACGACCATGAGGGCGAGCACGAAACCGGGGAAGGCCAGCAGCGCGTCGGTGAAGCGCATGACCACTTCGTCGACGATGCCACCGAGGTAGCCGGCAACGGCGCCCAGCAGCGAGCCGAGCAGCATCGCGGCGACGGCGACTCCGATACCGAGCACGAGGTCGAGGCGGATCGCGGCGACCGTACGGGCGAGCAGGTCGCGGCCGTACCGGTCGGTGCCGAAGAGATGGTCCGGGCCCGGTGGCAACAGCGACTGACCGGCCGCCGTCGCGTTCGGGTCGGGCAGCAGCAGCGGACCGACCAAGCCGATCAGCACGAGGACGGCCAGCAGCAGCAGCCCGAGCCGCAGTCCGAGGTCCCCGCGGCCACGCAGCCGGGCCAGCCGGCGTGGGCGAGCCGAGGCGAGCATCCTGGCGGTCGTCATCCTGCCCTCCTCAGGTCGATGCGCGGGTCCGAGACGACGTACAGAAGGTCGACGACGAGGTTGATGAGCACGTAGCTGACACCGACGACGATCACGAAGCCCTGCACGACGTCGAGGTCGCTCTGCGAGATCGCAGTGCTTAGGTACCGCCCGATCCCGGGCCACGAGAAGATCTGCTCGACGATGATGTTGCCGGCGATGAGGTGCCCGGCGACGAAGCCCATCGATGTGATGATCGTCGGCAGCGCGTTGCGGAAGCCCTCCTGCAGCAGGATGTGCCGGCGCCCCAGGTTCAGTCCGCGCGCGGCCCGCGTGTGGCTCGCGCTGAGCGCGTCGATCATCGCCGTACGAGTGATCCGGGCGAGCGCGATCGAGCTGAGCGTCCCCAGCAGGAGCGCCGGCAGCGCGAGCTGGGCGAGCGCCGACGTTGCCAGGGCACTGTCGCCGGCGATGAGCGCGTCGATGGTCAGGAAGCCGGTGTGGCGCGGCGGCGCGCTCGTGCCGAGTGGCAACCGTCCCACCGGGCTCGGGAAGAGGCCCAGGGAGTAGACGAGGACGAAGATGGCCATGAGTGCGAGCCAGAAGCTGGGCATAGAGCCCCCCACCGCAGTGAAGCCACGTGCCACCGCGTCCGGCCACCGCCCTGCCCTGGCGGCGGCGACCGTGCCGACGGTGACGCCGATCAGCACGGCGACGACGAACGCCAGCAGGCTCAGCTCCAAGGTGGCGGGAAGGAATGTCAGCAGGTCCGCGGAGACGGGGTTGCCCGTCCGCACCGACGTGCCCAGATCCCCGTGCAGCAGGCCGCCGACGTAGTGGAAGAACTGCTCGTACAGCGGAAGGTCCAGACCGTGCTCGGCGCGGATCCTCGCGATCAGCTCCGGCGTGGCGTCGTTGCCGGCACGGATGACTGCGGGGTCGCCGGGCAGCACCCGGGATGCGAAGAACACGAGCACCGCCATGACCGCGATGGTGATCGCGCTCGACAGCAGGCGTCGCAGGAGATACCTGGTCAAGAGGTTGCGCTCCACGGCTTGCCCGGTCGCCGGGCCGGCCCTCTTCGGCCGGCCCGGCGAATCAGGACGTCATTTACGGGACAGGTACTTCAAACGGGGCAGCAGGTCGTCGGTGAGCGTGACGCCCTCTACATCGGACCGTGTCACAACGGACATGTTCTTGGTGAACAGGCCGACGAACGATGCCTCGTCGATCACGATCCGCTGTGCCTCGGCCGACAGTTGGTCGCGTGTGGTGCGGTCGCCCTCGGCGATGCCGTCCAAGACGAGCTTGTCGAACTGGGCGTTGGCGAAGCCGGTCCGGTTGGTCGCCCGGTCCGTCAGCAGCAGGGCACGCATCTGGAAGAACGGATCCTGCACCCACGAGGCCCAGTTCGCGACGAAGAACCCGAGCTCCTGAGCCTTGCTCCGGGTCTCGAAGTCGGCGTCGGCCAGCTGCTTGATCTGGACCTTGATGCCGGCCTGGGCGAGCGCCGACTGGATGTGGACGGCCGAGTCCACCGAGATCGGGTCGGCCGAGGAGATCGAGAGGTCGACGGTCAGGTCACGCACCCCCGCCTGCGCGAGAAGCTGCTTGGCGCGCTCGGCGTTCGTCTCGTACTGTGTGGCCTTCTCCGACGGCGCGGTACTGGTCGTCATGTTGTGCGGTACCACGCCGTACGCCGGGTTTGCCTGGCCGAGCACGACCTCCCGCATCAGCAACTCGTACGGGACGGCGGCGGCCACCGCCTGGCGGACGAGCTTGTTGTCGAAGGGTGCCACCTTGGGGTTCATGCCCAGGTAGTAGAGCGTGTTGCTGGGCATGCTGTGCACGGTCAGCCCGGCCTGCGAGGACGCCTCCTTCACCAGCCGAGGCGACAGGTCGAGGGCCACGTCGATGTCGCCGTTCCTCAACGCGAGGTAGCGCTGGTCCTCGTCGGCCATGTTGAGAATGGTGAGCTGTTCCGGGTAGACGTCGTCCGCGTGCACGTACTTGGGGTTCTTGACGAGCTTGACGCTCTCGCCGGCGTTCCACGACTCGAGCGTGAACGGGCCGGACGGTGTTGCGTTCTTGACGAAGAACTCGGTGGCGGCGCCGTTCGCGCCCGCGTTCGCCGAGCCCTTCTCCGAGCTCAGGATGCCGAAGGTGCTCAGAGCGAGGAACGCGTCGACGGCCGGCGCCGGTGAGTCGAGCGTGACCCGGACAGTCGACGGGTCGACCGCCACGATCTGCTTCTCGGCGTCACTGATGTGCATGAAGACCGTGCTGGAGCCGCTGACGTAGGAGGCTTCCGAGAGCGTTCGCCGCATCGTGTAGACGACGTCGTCGCCGGTGAGCGGCGAGCCGTCGGCGAAGGTCAGCCCGTCGGCCAGCGCGAAAGTGAGCACCTTGCCGTCGGCGGAGGTCTCGTAGTTCTCGACGATGCCGTTGACGTACTCGTCGGTGCCATCCAGGTAGCCGTCCGCTACCGGGACCATCTTCTGTTCAATCAGGTTGGCGTACAGGTTCGCCACGACCATCTGGGCAGTCATCGTCTTGGTCTGGACGGGGTCGAGCCCGTCCACCTCGCCGGCACCGATGATGAAACTGTGCGACCGGCCGCCGGAGTCGCCTTGCGACCCGCCCTGGCATCCGGTGAGTGCGACGAGGCCGGTGAGCGCGGCCGCCACGAGCGGCGCGATGTGCTTTCGTCTCATGTGCTGGGGGTCTCCATCTGTCCGTTCCGACCAGGCTGGACGGTCGTTGGGGGTGGGACGTCCGGGTGGGCCGCCAGGAGCGCGCGGAGTCCACCCGGGGGAAGCCGGAGCCGGCCAGCGCGTTCGAGCGCGCCGGCGAGCTGTTCGTACGACGGATGCAGCGCGATGGCCCGAGCGAAACAGGAGGCCGCGAGCGCGTCGCGCCCGACACGCGCCGCCACGACACCGCGCCAGAAGGTGGGTTCCGGGTCGTCGCCGAAGACGTGCTGCGCCTCCGCCAGGTCGTCGAGGATCCCCGGTGCGTTGGTGTCGTCGATCGGAGCCGCCCCGGTGCCGACGATCCGGCCGGGGGAGAGGACACCGGCGGTAAGCCTGGCATGCGCCGCCGAGAGCGTCACCAGGCGGGCGAGCTCCTCGATCGGCGCCGGGTGATGGTCGACGCGCAGGTCCATGCGGGTGCCCGGCTGCGGCCACCTGGTCCGTTCCGGACCCACGACCTTGAGCGCGGCGGACATCATGCCGCGCAGGTCGCCGCCGGCCGTTTGTGCGGCGGAGAGGGCGGCGAGCAGGCGCTGTTCGATCGGGCCGGGGCTGTCCCGGTACGCGTCGACCATGTCCTGCCAGTGAGGGCCGGAGAGTGTGTTGCCCGCCGCGGCCACGCCGGCACCTATCCGGTGACCGGCGTACGGAATGCATCCAGCGCCGGTATGGGCGGCTGCCTCGCCGCTTGGGTCGATAACCATGACCTGCCGCAGCTCGCGGTTCTCGTCACCGGCCATCAGCCGCCGCAGGACGACTGCGGGGACGGCGCCGGGGTTCGAGAGCGCGTCGAGAACGAGCGGTCCGTGTCCGGCGTCCCCGAACGCCTGCGACGCGACCGCGCCGGTCCCGGGCAGGACGGTGAGGCAGCGGCGACCGACGGCGAAGAAGTGAGACTGCACGGCCGCGCCGATCTCACCGGTCGCCGGGTCGACGGCCACGATCGAGAACGTCACCGCACTCTCCTCAACTTGCGTCCCGCAACATCCCCGAAACGACAGCCGTTTGCTGGGACTGTTGGCGCTGCCTTGTGAACTTATGGCACGCAAGTTATCGGAGGAGGTGCGGCATGGGCAAGAGTCCGTATCCGGAACGTGATCCACCACCGGCCGGGATCTGCCGCTCAACGAGACCTGCGAGTTCGACGCGGTTCGGCCTGGAGGGTCGGCGGCACGCTGCTGGGCACGACCCGATCGCGGCGGCGGGTCTGGTCGACGCTGAACGCCGGTTCCGATGCCGCATCTCCACGTGCGACGAGCAACGGGCGACGACGGTCAGCGCCGTCGCCCCAAGACGGTGGCGATCATGCCGCGGGTATGTCGGGTGGCTGCGCCATTGACCCGGACTGGAGCGCCGTCAGTGCCGAGAACGCCGCGTCCGGGTTGACCACCGCGGTCGCGCCCAGCAGTGCGGTGTCCGACGTCGGCTCCAAGGAGCCCGGGACAGCCGGTCCGACCAGGTCGGCATGCCGCTCAGGGCCACCGTGTTGGCGGGTACACCTGCTACGCCCGGACGGATTGCTCCTCGTCGGCGACCGCTATGCCGGACGCCACCGTCCCCGCCCACCGCCACGCCGACGAACCCGCACGCCGCGCTGCGTCCCCACTTCCTACGCCTACGCGTCCGCCCCGCCAACCGCGACATCCCCCGCGCCGACGCCGGCACCCAGCCCGACTGCTGGCTGATCGCCGAATGGCCACCCGGCACCGACGAACCCGTCAAATACCCGAGGACGAGGCCCTCGCTGGGGTGGGGCGCCGGTGGCTTTCGTCGGCGGTTGCCTGGGCGATGGGGCGGCGTTCGGCGTCGTAGCTGTCGACCAGGCGCACGCCGGCCCCAGCACCAGGGTCAACCGGGCGAGCAGGACCGTCCGTACCGAAGTCGGTGTGGCCCGGATCAGCTCGTCCGGCGGCTCGTCACTCCGCACGCGCCGGCCACCGCAACCGCCGCCACCAGCGGAACGGCTGCCGCGAGCGCCGGCTCCGCCGAGGCCGACACCCAGCCGGCCAGCGTCATGCCGGCGTCGAGCACTGCGGCGGCGACACTTCACACCCGCCAGCCCACCAGCCGCCACTGGCGGGCGAGCACACCCACCGCACGCGCGACGGGACGCGCACCGGACAGCGCCGGGTAGATCGGCGGGCCGGTACGACCACCGGCGGGCGAGGCGGCTCCGTACCGCGACGACGATGGAGGCTGGCGCGGGCACCACGCGAGTCCGGACGCTCTCGGCCACGCATTGCCAACCGGTGGGCTCCTGCCGGCACACACCGCACATACTGAGAGGTGGACAGAGACGCGGACGCTGGTTCCGATGTCGCTCCCAGCCGCCCGGCAGGCCCGGTTGGCGGCGCGCGGCCGGCTCAGTCAGGCCGGGCTGCTAGGCGGCGGGCGAGTAGGTCGCCGATCACCGCCAGCGCATCTGGGCGCATCATCTGCGGGTGCAGGCAGTCCAGGTCGTGGTTGGTGACCCTTCGCAGGTACGGCGCCCAGCCGGCCCGGTCCAGCCAGTGCTCCGGCCGGGGCCGGGCGGCGGTGAAGAACAGCGCGTCCCCGTCGTAGCGCCGGTGCCGGTGTTCGCGCATCAGCCGGGCGTTGTCGACCACGACGGTGACGATGGCGGAGAGGGTGTCCGCACCGAGTCCGGCAAGCGCGTTGCCGTCGCGGCGTAGCGCCGCGAGCACCGCCTCCGTCGATAGTTTCCCGGCCACGACGGACTCGTCCTGGCCGGCCATGTGCAGCAGAGCCCGTAGCGCGTCGGACTCGTCCGGGGTGGGTAGGTCCCGCCACTGGTCGCCCGGGTACGCGTCGAGGAGCACGAGCAGGTCGACCGGTTCGCCCGCGTCGCGCAGCCGTACGGCTACCGCGTGCGCGATCACCCCGCCGACCGACCAGCCCAGCAGCCGGTACGCTCCGTGCGGCCGAACCGCCCGGATCTGCCGTACGTAGTCGTCGGCCATCTCGTCGATCGACGCCGGCCGGCTGGCGGGGTCGGTCAGCCCGCGGGCCTGCAACCCGTAGACGGCGACCTCGGCGGGCAGGTGTCGCAGCAGCCCGGTGTAGCACCAGCTGAGGCCGCCGGCCGGGTGTACGCAGAACAGTGCCGGCCCCTCGTCGCGGTGCCGTAGCGCGAGCAGGACGTCGAGCGCGTCCCCCGTGACGGGGGCGCCCGTGGCAGCCGTGCCGTAGATCCGGGTGGCGAGGCGGGCGACGGTCGGGGCGGCGAAGACGGCGCCGAGCGGCAGTGCCACCCCGAGCACGTCGCGGATCCGGGCGGTCAGCGTCGCCGCGAGCAGCGAGTGTCCACCGAGGTCGAAGAAGTTGTCGTCGACGCCGACCCGGGGCATCTCGAGGGTCTCGGCGACCAGTCCGCACAGCAGTTCCTCGCGCGGGCTGCGGGGTGCTGTCCCGGCCGGCCCGCTCTCGGGTGCGGGCAGGGCTCGCCGGTCGAGCTTGCCGCTGGTCGTCAGCGGCAGGTCCGGCAGCGTCACGAATGCGGCCGGCACCATGTGGTCGGGTAGTGCCGCCGCCAGGTGCGACCGCAAGGCGGCCGCCACCTCGTCCGACAGTCCGTCGCCGGCCGGCTCTCCGCCGGACCCGCCCGCCGTTACGACGTACGCACACAGCCGGTCCGGTCGGCCCGGCCACGGCACCACGGCGCTGCCGGCGACCGCCGGATGGCTGGTCAGCACCGCCTCGATCTCGCCGGGTTCGACCCGGAACCCACGGATCTTCACCTGGTGGTCGGTGCGGCCGAGGAACTCCAGCACCCCGTCGTCGCGCCACCGGGCCAGGTCCCCGGTCCGGTACATCCGGTCACCCGGTCCACCCCACGGGTCGGCGACGAACCGGCCCGCGGTCAGCGCCGGCCGGTCGAGGTAGCCGGTCGCCACCTGCGTGCCGGCGATGAATAACTCACCCGCGACCCCGGCTGGCACCGGCCGCAGGGCGGCGTCGAGGACGTACATCCTGGTGTTCCAGACCGGGCGGCCGATCGGGACCGGGCCGGGCGGGTCGTCGGCGCGGACCGGGTGGTGGGTGACGTCGACCGACGCCTCGGTGGGGCCGTACAGGTTGTGCAACGGCACGCCGACGGTGCGGTGGAACTCGCGGGCCAGGTCCGCGGGCAGTTCCTCGCCACTGCAGACCACCCGGCGCAGCGTCGCACCGCACGCCGTCGCGCCGGGTTCAGTGAGGAAGACCCGCAACATCGACGGTACGAAGTGGACGGTGGTGACCCGCTCGCGGCGGATCAGGTCGGCCAGGTACGCCGGGTCGCGGTGCCCGTCAGGACGGGCCACCACCAGCGTCGCCCCGGTCGTCAGAGGCCAGAAGAACTCCCAGACCGACACGTCGAAACCGTACGGCGTCTTCTGCAGCACCCGGTCGTCGCCGGTTAGCCGGTACTCGTGCTGCATCCAGGCGAGCCGGTTGACGATGCCCCGGTGCGGCACCAGTACGCCCTTGGGGCGGCCGGTTGACCCTGAGGTGTAGATCGCGTACGCGGTGTCGCCGGCGCGCAGTTTCCGCCGCCGGTCGGTGTCGCCGGGGGCGGTGTCCGGCAGGCCGGCCAGTAGCGCGGCCGTCTCCGGCCGGTCGAGTTCGATCCGGCCCGGCCCGGCGTCCCCGGATGCCGGGCTGTCTATGGTGGACAGGGTCAGCAGGCAGGTCGGTCGGGCGTCGTCGAGCATGAACGCCAGCCGGTCGGCCGGGTACGACAGGTCGAGCGGCAGGTAGCCTGCCCCGGACTTCAGCACCGCCAGCAGCGCCACGACCAGGTCGGCGCTGCGGGGCAGGGCCACCGCGACCAGGGTGCCCGGCCCGGCGCCGCGCAGGATCAACCAGTGCGCCAGCCGGTTCGCCCGCCGGTGCAGTTCGGTGTATGTCAGCGTCCCGCCCGCGTCGGGAACCCCTGCGTCGGCGGCCACGGCCACGGCGTCGGGATGCCCGGTCGCGGCGTGGTCGAGCAGGTCGGTGAGCGTCCCGGCCGGGACCGGGTGCCCGGTGTCGTTCCAGCCGCGCAACACCCGGTGGCCTTCGGTCGGGGTCAGCACCGGGATCGTGTCGAGCGGTGTGTCCGGGTCGAGGTCGCCGAGGATCTCCAGCAGATGGGCGAGCCGGTCCCGGTGGGCGGCAACCCGGTCGGCGGAGTATGCCTTCGGGTTGGCGTCAACGGTGAGCCGCAGCCGGCCGGTGTCCGGGGCGAGGCTGGCGGTGACCTCGAAGTCGTCGGTCGGGCCGGTCGCGAGGTAGTGGACCCGGCCGGCGCAGGCGCCGAACGCGATGTCCTGGCCGAAGGGTTTGATGTTGACCTGTGGGCCGAACAGGCGGCGGCCGGTGCCGACCATGCCGAGGTCGCGTTGCAGCCGCTCGTACCGGTAGCGCTGATGCCGGCGGCCGGCACGCAGCTCGGCGCGGACCTGGGCGGCCAGGTCGCGCAGCGTCGACCCGGCCGGTACGGCGAGCCGCAGCGGCAGCACGTTGACGACGGTGGCCGGCACCCGGGCGGCGACCGAGCCGAGCCGGCCGGTGACGGGTACGCCGAGTACGAGGTCGCGGGCACCGGTCATCCGGTGCAGGTAGGTGGCGGTGGCGGCGAAGACGAGTTCGGCCCAGGTGACCTGGCACGCCTCGGCGAGTCCGTGCAGCCGTTCGCTGCCCCGCTCGCCGAGTTCGCCGTCGAGACGCAGGTAGTGGTGACCGGTCGGAGCGGCGTGATCGGTGAGCGAGACGGCGTCCGGTAGTCCGGCGAGCCGGTCGAGCCAGTAGCGGCGGTCGGTCGCGGCCCGCTCCGAGCCGTCGTACGCGGTCTCCTCGGCGAGCAGGTCGGCCAGGCTGGCGAATTGCGGGTCGGCGGGTTCGCCGCGACCGAGGGCGGCGTAGCCGGTGGCCACTTGCTCGACGAGCATCGAGAAGCCGAAGCCGTCCAGCAGGATGTGGTGGGCGCGCAGGTACCAGACGGTGTGCTCGGGGCCGAGCCGCAGCAGCATCTGCCGGGCCAGGTCGTCGCTGGTCAGGGCGACTGGTCGGGCGGCGTCGGTTCGCATCAGGTCGGCCGCGTGCTTCTCCGGGTCGGGCCGGTCGCGCAGGTCCACGACCGTGGGTTCCGGCTCGGCGGGCCGGTGGGCCTGCCACACCTCGTGGCCGTCGGTGCCGAACGTCAGGTTGAGTACGTCGGTCCCGGCGGTCACCGCCCGGACGGCGGCGACGAGCCGGTCGAGGTCGAGCGGTCCGCGCAGGTCGACGTAGTGGGCGCAGTTGTAGACGGGGTTGTCGGGATCGAGTTGCTGGGCGAACCACAGGGCCTGCTGGGCGGCGGACAGCGGGCGGCGGGCCGGCGCGCCGGTCAACCCCGCTCACCGCCCCGGCGGAGTCCTGGAGGGGCCACCTCCCGATCAGTGAACATTAGGTTAGGCTAACCACAGTGTTAGGCATGGTCAACTGCGACTGTGCGGCCCTACGGCAGGAGGTGCGTGTGCCTACCCGGACGCCGTCCGAAGTGGACGAACCCGCCGCCCCGCGTACCGTCCCGGCGGGTTCCGTGCCACCGCGGATCCCGCGGCCGATGCCGCCCCGTGTGGTGCCCGGCCCCCGGATCGAGACGCTGCGCCGTGACCTGGCCTCCGGCGCCGGTCCGGCCGTCCTTGCGTACTTCTGGTCCGAGGTGGAGAAGACCGGAACCCCGCTGGTCGCCCCAGCCCCGGACGACCCCGGAGACGCGGTGCTCACCTTCGTGTGGCGGGAACGCCGTCCGACCCGGGCCGTGCTGCTGCTGGTCAACAAGCTGGCCGACCGCGCTGACCTGGGCCGCAGCGCGATGACCCGGCTGCCCGGCACCGACCTGTGGCACCTCACCTATCAGGTGCGCGCCGAGTGGTCCGGCAGCTACCAGATCGCCCCCGACGACACCGGTTCACCGGACGACGCCGGGCGAGTCCCGCCCACCGGCCCGGCGTACTGGCGGGAGCTGGCCGGCCGGGCGGTCGCCGACCCGCTCAACCCGGAGACGCTGCCGCAGCACCGCCCGCCGCACAAGTCGGTCGCGTACGGACCCGCCACACCCCGCTCCGGGTGGTGGCGGCCCCGGCCCAGGGTCCCGGCCGGCGCGGTCGACACGGTGCGGGTGCCGACCCGTCTGGCCGGCGGCCCGCGCCGGGTCTGGCGCTACACTCCGCCCGGCCACCGGCCCGGCGGTGGGCCGTATCCGCTGCTGGTGCTGCTCGACGGCGACGTATGGGGGCCGCTGCTGCCGGTCGCGCCGACCCTGGACAACCTGATCCACGCCGGACTGCTGCCACCGCTGGTGGCCCTCATGCCGGACAGCGTGGACCGGCCGACGCGGTTCACCGAGTACGCCTGCCGGCCGGAGTACGTCGAGTTCCTGCGTACCGACCTGATCGGGCACGCCGGTGCGGACCTCGCCGTGACCGACGACCCGGCGCGCACGGTGGTCGCCGGGCAGAGCCTCGGCGGCCTGACCGCCGCGTTCGCCGGGCTGACCGCTCCAGACCGGTTCGGCAACGTACTGGCGCAGTCCGGTGCGTTCTGGTGGCAGAGCGGCACCCCCGACGACGCCGGCGCCGAGTGGCTCGGCCACGAGTACGCCGTCACCGCCCGCCGGCCGCTGCGGCTACACCTCGAGGTGGGACTGGACGAGTGGGTGAACCTGCGCCCCAACCGGCACCTGCGCGACGTGCTGCTGGCCCGGGGCTACCCGGTCAGCTACCTCGAGTTCGCCGGCGGCCACGACCGGCTGTGCTGGCGGGAACGGTTCGGCGACGCCCTCGCCAGCCTGCTCGGGGCAGCCCGGTGACCGTCGTACCGCCCAGCCCGCCGGCCCCGGGAGCGGCGGCGCCCAGGGGCGGCTCGGCAGCCGGGCTCAAGGCGCGGATCGCCGACCTGGTGGACGCCGACGGCGCCTACCTGACCGCGGTCGGCGACGACGTCTTCGCCCACCCGGAACTCGCGTTCCGGGAGTTCCGGACCGCCGACCTGGTGGCCCGCGAGTTGCGTGCGCTGGGCCTGACCGTCGAGGAGGGCCTGGCACAGACCGGGGTACGGGCCATACTGGCCGGCAGCCGGCCGGGGCCGCGGATCTGCGTGCTGGCCGAACTGGACGCGGTCCGGGTGCCGGACCATCCGGCGGCCGACCCGGTGACCGGGGCCGCCCACGCCTGCGGGCACAACGCGCAGGTCGCCCACCTGGTCGGGGTCGCCCGAGCGCTGGTCGCCGCCGAGGCGGCCGGGCAGTTGCGCGGCGAGGTGCTGTTCTTCGCCGTACCGGCCGAGGAGTACGTCGACATCGACTGGTCGGGCGCCGCCCGGGCGGCCGGCCGGATCGAGTTCGCCGGCGGCAAGCAGGAACTGGTCCGGCTCGGCCACTTCGACGGCGTACGGCTGGCGATGATGGTGCACGCCCACGCCGACTCGGCCCCGCTGGGGCTGACCTGGAGTCACACGGGTTTTCTGGCGAAACGGGCCCGTTTCCTCGGCCGGGCCACGCACGCCGCCGCCGCGCCCGAGCACGGCGTCAACGCGCTGGGCGCGGCGACCGTGGCGCTGCACGCGATCGACGCGCAGCGGGAGACGTTCGCCGACCGGGACCACATCCGGATCCACCCGGTGCTGCGTCCCGCCGGGACCGCCCTGAACGTGGTCGCCGACGAGGTCGTGGTGGACATGCTGATCCGGGGCGGCTCCGGCGACGCGATCGCCGCCGCCGAGGTACGGGTGGACCGGTCGCTGCGGGCCGGTGCGCTGGCGCTCGGCGCGGCCGTCGAACTCACCACGCTGCCCGGCTACCTGCCGCTCGTCGTCGACCGGACGCTGGGGGAGCTGTTCCGGCGCAATGCCGTCGACCTGCTCGGCGCGGCGGGCTGGTCGGAGGGGCCCTGGTCGACCGCGTCGACCGACGCCGGTGACCTGAGCCACCTGATGCCGGTGCTGCACCCGACGCACGGCGGCTGTGCCGGTGCCAACCACTCGGCGGGGTTCCGGATCGTCGACCCGTGGCTGGCGTACGTGCAACCGGCGAAGGCGCTGGCGTGGACGGTCGTCGACCTGCTGTACGGCGACGCCCGGGTGGCCCGGGAGCTGCTCGCGGGGCACCGGCCCCGGCTGACCCGGGACCGCTACCTGGAGCTGATGCGGGCGACCGCGCGGCAGGAGACGTATCGGCAGGCGTGACCGGCCGCTGTCAAGATCCTTTGGTGAAGGTCTCAACCTTTGGCTTGCCGAACAAGCTTAGGCTAACCTAACGGCCTGTCGCTGCTCGTGCCTATCTGGGAGGACCCATGCATCCCGCCCTGACCGGCACCGTCGCGATCGTCACCGGCGCCGGACGGGGGATCGGTGCGGCGGTCGCCCGGCGCCTCGCCGAGAGCGGCGCCACCGTCGCCGCCACCGACCTGGACGGTGCCGCCGTACGCGGGCTCGCGGCCAGCGCCGCGCCGCTCCCGGCCGGGCAGGCGGCATCGGGAAGCATCACCGGCTACCCGCTGGACGTCACCGACGCCGCCGACGTCGAGTCGACGGTGGACCGCGTCGAGGCCGAACTCGGCCCGGTCGGCCTGCTGGTCAACGTCGCCGGCGTACTGCTGCCCGGCCCGGTCGCCGGCTACACCGACGCCGACTGGGCCCGTACCTTCGCCGTCAACACGACCGGTGTCTTTTACCCGTGCCGGGCGGTGACCGGCCGGATGGCCGGCCGGGGTGGCGGCGCAGTCGTCACCGTCGCCTCCAACGCCGCCTCGGTACCCCGAGTCGGGATGGCCGCGTACGCCGCCTCGAAGGCCGCCGCCGCCCAGTTCACCCGCAGCCTCGGCTTGGAGGTCGCCCGGTACGGCATCCGCTGCAACGTCGTCTCGCCCGGCTCCACAGACACGCCGATGCTGCGTACCCTGTGGACCGACGACAGTGGTCCTGCGGCGACCCTGGCCGGCCAGCCGGAGGCCTTCCGGGTCGGCATCCCGCTCGGCCGGATCGCCGAGCCCGACGACATCGCCGACGCGGTGCTCTTCCTCGCCTCGCCGCAGGCCCGGCACATCACACTGCACAACCTGTGCGTCGACGGCGGGGCGGCCCTCGGTGCCTGAGTCGACCCACCTCGCCGGACCGGCACCGGCGGACCGGCCGCCGACCGCCGGCGACCTCGTCGACCGCTACCGGCCTGGGTCGTCGTTCTTCTTCGCCTCTCCCCGGCAGGTGCTGCTCGCCGAGGGCGTCGCGGTCGGCCTGCCGGCCCGCGACACCGACCTGGCCGGCTACGTGTCCACGATGCTCGCCGCCGTCGCCGGTGACGTGCCCGAACCGGTCGCGGTCGGCGCCATCCCGTTCGCTGACCCGGCCGCCGCGCACCTGGTCGTGCCGGCCGCCGTGCACCGGGCCGCCCCGGTCGGCGTCGACTGGCGACCGCCACCGGAGCCCGCCGGACCGCCGGCCGGCATCGAGGTCCGGGCCGTCCCCGAACCCGAGGGCTACCTGCGCGGCGTCGAACGGGCGCTGGCCCGGATGGCCGACGGTGAGCTGGCCAAGGTGGTGCTGGCCCGGTCGCTGCACGTAGGCACACCGTCCGGCCTGGACCTGCGGCGGGTCCTGGCCAACCTGGCCCGGCTCGACCCTCGCGGCTACACCTTTGCCGCCGACCTGCCCGGCGGCCGCACCCTGGTGGGCGCCAGTCCCGAACTGCTCGTCTCCCGGGTCGGTGACCGGGTCGTCGCCAACCCGCTCGCCGGCTCCGCCGCCCGCAGCGCCGACTCCGCCCTGGACACCGGAAGGGCCGCCGCGCTGTTCGGCTCCCGAAAGGACCGGCACGAGCACGCCCTGGTCGTCGAGGCGGTCGCCGAGGCGCTGCGGCCGTACTGCGCCGACCTGCGCGTCCCGGCCAGGCCCGCGGTGGTGCCGACCGGTGCGATGTGGCACCTGTCCACCCAGGTCACCGGCACCCTCGCCGACCCCTCGACCACCGCGCTGACGCTGGCGACCGCGCTGCACCCGACCCCGGCGGTGTGCGGCACCCCGACCGGCCCCGCCCGGGACGTGATCGCCGAGGTCGAACCGTTCCCGCGCGGCTTCTACACCGGAACGGTCGGCTGGGTCGACGCCGACGGCGACGGCGAGTGGGTGATCGCGATCCGCTGCGCCGAGGCCGACGAACGCACCCTGCGGCTGTACGCCGGCGCCGGCATCGTCCCCGGGTCGCGGCCCGCCGACGAACTGGCCGAGACGTCCGCGAAGTTCCGTACCCTGCTGCTCGCGATGGGACTGCCCGATGCCGCCTGAACCCGCCGTCGCCCCACCGTCACCCGGCCCCGACTTCACGCCCTGGCCCGACGAGTTCGCCGCCCGCTACCGGGCGGCCGGCCACTGGACCGGCGAGACGTTCGGCGGCTTCCTGCGCGACCGGGCCCGGACCCACGCCGACCGGACCGCCGTCGTCGACGGACGGCAGCGGTGGACGTACGCCGAACTCGACGCCCGCGCCGACCGGCTCGCCACCGGCCTACACGACCTCGGGATACGTCGCGGCGACCGGGTGATCGTGCAACTGCCGAACGTCGCCGAGTTCTTCGAGGTGATCTTCGCGCTGTTCCGGCTCGGCGCGCTGCCGGTGTTCGCGCTGCCGCCACACCGGCGCACCGAGATCACCTACTTCGCCGAACTGACCGGCGCGGTCGGGTATGTCGTCGCGGACCGGCACGCCGGCTTCGACTACCGGGACCTCGCCCGGCAGGTACGCGAACGGCTGCCCGGCCTGCAGCACGTGCTCGTCGTCGGCGACCCGGCCGAGTTCACCACGCTGTCCGACCTGGCCACTGACGGTCCACTGCCTGGCGACACGGGGCCGGAGCCAACGACCGGACCCCCCACGCCCGGCCCGGCCGCCTCCGACGTCGCGTTCCTCCAACTCTCCGGCGGCAGCACCGGCCTACCGAAACTCATCCCCCGCACCCACGACGACTACCTCTACAGCGTCCGCGCCTCCGCCGACATCTGCCGGCTGGACACCTCGTCGATCTACCTGTGCGTGCTGCCGGTCGCCCACAACTTCGCCCTCAGCTCACCCGGCGTACTCGGCACCCTCGCCGCCGGCGGCACCGTCGTCCTCGCCCCGCGCCCCACCCCGGACGTCACCTTCGACCTCATCGAACAAGAACAGGCCACGATCACCGCCCTGGTCCCGCCGCTCGCCCTGCTCTGGCTCGACGCCGCCGCGCACCGCCGCCCCGACCTGTCCAGCCTGCGGGTACTCCAGGTCGGCGGCGCCCGACTCGCCGACGAGGTCGCCGCCCGAGTGACACCAACCCTCGGCTGCGACCTCCAGCAGGTGTTCGGAATGGCCGAGGGCCTGGTCAACTACACCCGCTTCGACGACGACCCGGCAACCGTGGTCGCCACCCAGGGCACCCCGATCAGCCCCCACGACGAGATCCGGATCGTCGATGACGCCGACCGCGACCTGCCACCGGGACAGACCGGACACCTGCTGACCCGCGGCCCGTACACCATCCGCGGCTACTACCGGGCGGCCGCGCACAACACGGTCGCGTTCACCACCGACGGCTTCTACCGCACCGGCGACCTGGTCCGGCGAACCCCGACCGGACACCTCATCGTCGAGGGCCGGGCCAAAGACCAGATCAACCGGGGCGGCGAAAAGATCGCCCCGGAGGAGGTGGAGAACCACCTGCTGGCCCACCCGCAGATCTTCGACGTCGCCGTGGTCGGCGTACCCGACGCGATGCTCGGCGAACGGACCTGCGCCGTGGTGATCCCACGCGGCGAGGCACCGACCGCCGCCGCCATCCGGGCCTTCATCCGCGACCGCGGCATCGCCGACTTCAAGATCCCCGACCGGGTACGGTTCGTCGACGCCTTCCCACACACCGGGGTCGGCAAGACCAGCCGCTCCGAACTGCGCCGAGCCCTGGCCCTGCTGATGGCGACCGGCGACCCGGCGCCGGGTACGACCCCGACCGGCCGGCCCGCGCCGTCCCCGACTGGCCCACCCGAGCCCACGACATCCCCGACCGTCACGACTTCCGCGACCGGGCAGTCCCCGACCGACGGTGGAGCCGCCTCATGATCCCGACCATCGCGCCGTACCCGGTGCCGACCGCCGCCGAACTGCCCGCCAACCGGGCGTCCTGGCGGGTCGACCCGGACCGCGCCGTCTTGCTGATCCACGACATGCAACGGCACTTCCTGCGCTTCTACGCGCCCGGCGCCGAGCCGCTGTCCACCGTGCTGACCAACGTCAACCGGCTGCGGGCGTATTGCGCCCTGACCGGCGTACCCGTGGTCTACTCCGCGCAACCGGCCGCCCAGACCCTCGACCAGCGTGGCCTGCTCCAGGACTTCTGGGGCGCTGGGATCGCCGACGAGGCCGGGGCGCGGATCGTCGACGACCTCGCCCCAGCTCCCGGCGACACGCTGCTGACCAAGTGGCGCTACAGCGCGTTCCACCGTACCGACCTGGCCGGCCTGCTCGACCGGCACGGCCGGGACCAGCTCGTCGTCTGCGGCGTGTACGGCCACATCGGCGTCGTCGCCACCGCCTGCGACGCGTTCATGCGCGACGTGCAGCCGTTCGTGGTCGCCGACGCGGTCGCCGACTTCTCCCGTGCCGAACACGAGACCGCCATGGCGTACGCGGCCGGCCGCTGCGCCGTCGTCACCACCACCGACGCGATCGTCAACTGACCACCTCAACCGGAAGGGCCGGTCGATGGAACCCCTCACGCCGTCGAGACTGCGCGCCGAACTCGCCGAGGCGCTCGGCGAGCCATTGGACGACCTCACCGACGACGACGACCTGTTCGCCTACGGGCTGGACTCGATGACGTTCATGAGCCTGGTCGAACGCTGGCGCCGCCAGGGTGTCGAGGCCAGCTACGTGACGCTTGCCGAACGGCCCACCATCGCCAGTTGGTCCACGATGCTCGCCGGCTGACCCGCCCAGGCTCGCGACGGGCCGTGCGCGGTCCGCGTAGGTCTCTCCTTGATCAACGGTGCGGGCGGCGAGGTCCCCGACGCGAAGTGAGGATAGGGAGCCTTGGCGAATGGGTAGAGGGGGGCCGGGTGGGACTGTGGTCGGGGCCGGGCTCGCCGTTGTGATGCTCGGCGCGATCGCGGCGCTGGCGTTCACCTGGAGCCGTGACGCCGGGCCGTCGACAACGGTGCCGGAGCGGCACCCCGGCGCCGCCGAGCTGATGGCCCGACCGCGTACGCCCGGCGTCTGGCCCGGCCCGAACGGGCTGTCCGGCGTCAACGGCGATCCGATCAACGACCGTGAGCACGTCGAGCGGTTCTGTGTCGAGCGGGGGAGCGTCTGCCGGGTCGCGCACACCTACACCGACCGGACCACGTACGAGTCGATGACCCGCGACACGGGCTGGACGTTCGAGGAGTTCGACGGCTTCCCCGGAGTGCTGGTCGTCTCGCAGGGGCTGGTCCCCGAAGGACGCCCGCAGGATCTCGCCGGCTGTGCGCGCGGCGAGTTCGACCAGCTGTGGCGCGACTTCGGCGCGCTGATGGTCCGGCACGACCGGGCCGACTCGGTGGTCCGACTGGGCTGGGAGTTCAACGGCACCTTCATGCCCTGGCACGGCGCCGACACCGAGGTCTGGATCGCCTGCTACCGGCGGGCCGCCGACGGGATCCGGGCCACCAACCCCCACGTGCTGCTCGACTGGACCATCAACGCGCACGGCACCCCGGACGGCGTCTGTGGCGGGGTTAGCACCAACTGTTATCCCGGCGACGACTACGTCGACATCGTCGGGATCGACAACTACGACCACTGGCCGGCGGCGCGCACGAAGGCGGACTTCGACCGGATCGCCGCCGCCCCGGACGGGCTGGACTGGCTGTTCGCGTTCGCCCGGGAACGCGGCAAGCCGTTCTCGGTCGGGGAGTGGGGCGTGGTGCCGACCGGGGACGCCGGGCGGGAGAACCCGGACTTCGTCCGGTGGATGCACGCCTGGTTCGCCGCGCACGCCGCCGACCTGGCGTACGAGGCGTACTTCTCCAACTGCGACGCCGGCGGCGTCCAGTCCAGCCTGTTCCGCGCCGGTGAGCCCGGGTGCCGGGCAAATCCGGGTACGGCGGACGTCTACCGCGAACTGTTCGGCGACTGACCACACCGGACCGGACTGTCGTGCTGATCATGCCGGTGGACTGTTCCCCATCGTAATTACTTAGGCTAGCCTGGGCTTACTTTCGGGAGGGTGCGGGCATGCAGGCAGAGCAGGACGCGGTTCCGCCGCTCGTCGTACCGGGCGACACCCGTTCGGTGACCCGGCGCTTCCGCGACGTGGCGCGCCGGATCCCGGAGCTACCCGCGCTGGTGTCACCGGACGGCGCGTACACGTTCGGTGCCGCGGACACGCTCTCCGACCGGATCGCCACCCACCTGCGCCCCGACCGGCCCGGTGACCCGCTCGCCGTACTCCTGCCGCAGACCGCAGACGGCCTGCTCGGCCTGCTCGGCGCGCTGAAGTCCGGCCGGCCGGTCGTACTGCTCGACCCGACCCTGCCCGCCGACCGGCTCCGGCAGATCGTCGACCGGTCCGGCGCCACCGGATGCCTGACCGACGCCGACCACCGGGCGACCGCCGCCACGATCGGGGTGCCCGCCCTCGTCGACCTGGCCCCCGCCCTCGCCGCACCCGCCGCCGACCCGTACACCGCCGACCCGGCGCCGTACACCGTGGACCCGAATCCGCACCGCCCGGACCCGGCCGCGCACGCGGCCCGGGCCACCGGCCCGGCCGGGCTGGCGGGCCCGGCCGGGCCGGCCGGCACCGACCCCGCCCTCGTCGTGTTCACCTCCGGCTCCACCGGCCGCCCCAAGGGCGTCGTGCTCACACACGACATGCTGCTCAACGAGGCGTACGGCGGACTCGACCGGCTGCACATCTCACCCGCCGACCGGGTCGCCCTGGTGCTGCCCGCCGCCTTCATGGCCGGCCTGACCGTCCTCATCTTCGCCCTGCTCAACGGCGCCGGCGTCTACGCCTACGACCCCCGGGTACGCGGCATCCGCAACCTGCCGGCCTGGCTCGCCGCCCAGGGCGTCACCACCGTGCACCTCACCCCGTCGCTGCTGCGCTCGCTGCTCGCCGTCCTCGGACCCGGGCAGCGGCTCGACGGCCTGCGCCTGGTCACCACCTGCGGCGAGGCCGTCCACGGCCGCGACGTCGCCGCCCTGCGCCCGCACCTGCCCGCCGGCTGCACCTACACCAGCTGGTCCGGCTCGTCGGAAATCGGCCACCTCGCCTTCCACCCGATCGTGCCCGGCGACCCCGTACCCGAGGGGATCGTGCCGGTCGGCCGACCCGCCCCCGGCAAGGACGTCACCCTGCTCGGCGACGACGGCCACCCGGTCCCCGACGGCGAGACCGGCGAACTCGTCGTCACCTCCGCCTACCTGTCCGCCGGCTACTGGAACGCACCCGAGGAGACCGCCGCCCGCTTCACCCCGCTGCCCGACGGGCGGGTCGCCTACCGCACCGGCGACCTCGGCCGCTTCGACGCCGACGGCACCCTGCACCTGATGGGCCGCCGCGACTCCGCCGTCAAGATCCGCGGCTACCTGGTCGAACCGGCCGAGGTCGAGGCGGCCCTGCTCGCCTCGCCGCTGGTCGCCGAGGCCGTCGTCGTCGCCACCCGCAACGGCACCGAACCGGTCGCGCTCACCGCCTACGTCGCACCGCACCGCACCGCCGGTACGCCCGCCCCGGCGACCCTGCGCCGCTTCCTGCGCGAGCGGCTGCCGTCCTGGATGGTGCCGGCCGCCATCGTCGTCCTGCCCGGCCTGCCCCGCAACGAACGCGGCAAGGTGGACCGGGTCGCGCTGCCGCCCCCGCCCCCCGAACCCGACGCCGTGCCGCCGCGCAGCCACTGGGAGGTGATCGTCGCCGACCTGTGGGCACACGTGCTCGACCTGGAGAGCGTCGGGATCCACGACGACTTCATGCGGCTCGGCGGCGACTCGCTGGCCGCCGAGGAACTCCTCGCCGCCGTACAGGACCGGCTCGGCATCCGGCTCACCTCCGCCGATCTGGCGCAGGCGCCGACCGTCGCCGAGTTCGCCCGGCTGGTCGCCGACAGCTCCCGCGCCGCACCCCGGCACCCCACCACCGTGACGCTCCGCGCGCCGGCCGCGGGCACCGCCCCCGGCGGCGGGGACGCCGACGAGCCACCGCTGTTCTGCTTCGCCGGGGCCGGCGGGCTCGGGTTCAGCTTCCTGCCGTTGGCCCGCCGGCTGCCCGGCACCCGGCCGGTGCACGCCATCCAGGCGTACGGGCTGGAGAACCGTGGCCGGCCGGACTGGAGCGTACGGGCCGCCGCCCGCCGGCACCTGCGCACCGTACGCGAACTGCGGCCGCACGGGCCGTACCTGCTGGCCGGGCACTCCCTCGGCGGCCTGATCGCCCTCGAGGTCGCCCACGAACTCGCCGCCGCCGGCGAAGACGTGCCACTGGTCGTGGTCCTCGACAGCTACCTGCCGGCCGACGCCCGGAAGATGACCTACGCCGGCCCGACCGCGCGCGACGAACCCGCCCCGGACCGGGCCGGGGGCCGGATCCGCCGGGCCGTACGCGGACTGCGCGCCACCGCCGACGGCCTGCGCGGCGACTCCCGCGAACTGTGGTCGTACCGGCTGCGGCTGCCGCTGGCCGGTGTCGTGCCGTTCGACGGCATCACCCAGTACGGCGTCTTCTTCGAACAGGGCCACCTGCTCACCCGCCGCCACCGGGTCCGGCCCTGGCCCGGCCGGGCCCTGCTGTTCCTCGCCGAGGACCACCCGGACGACGGCTCCGGCTGGACCGACGCGCTCACCGGACCGGTCGACGTGCACCGCGTCGCCTGCGACCACCCGTCGGTCCTGCGCGAACCGCACGTCGGGACGGTCGCCGCCCGGGTCGCCGACGCCGTCGCCGCCCTCCAGCCCGCCGGGGCGGCCCGATGAGGCGCCGCGGCACCGCCCGGACCGGACCGGCCGTCACCCGCTGCCTGCCCGGCCCGCTCGGCCGGGTCGAGCAGCTCGTGCTGCGCGGCGACGGGCTCACCACCACCAGCCTGGAGATCCTCACCGGCCGCGTCATCACCGTACGGGTGCGCGCCCACTGGCGGCTGCCGCTGCACGCCGACCTGCACGCGATGGCCCCCGGCGACGAGGTCTACACCGGACTCGACGCCCCCGACCTGTCCTGGTTCGCCGCCGTCGGCGCCGACCAGCTCGACGCCCGCCCCGGCGACGACCTGCTGGTCCGCGAGGTGCTGCTGACCGGCGACGACGGCGTCGACTACGGCGCCGCCAGCCTGGTCGCCGCCCTCGACCGGCTGCCCGCCCCGGTCGCCCATCGGCTGGCCACCACCGACGAGCCGATCGGCCGGATGCTGGCCCGCAACCAGGTCCCGGTCACCCGCGAGCTGCGGCACTGGGGACTGCGCCGGGTCGGCGCCCGCGGCGCCACCCTCGGCGCCGACCTCGCCGCCGACGCCCCGGTGCCGGCCCGCACCTACCGGATGCGGCTGGTCCGCACCGGCCGACCGCTCGCGCTGATCACCGAGTGGTTCGCGCCCCGGGTCTTCGCCGAACGGGGAGCGGTCCGGTGAGGACCCAGGTCGTCATCGTCGGCGCCGGGCCCGCCGGACTCACCCTCGCCCACCTGCTGCACCGGCAGGGCATCGACTGCCTCGTCCTGGAGGCCCGCGCCCGGGAACACATCGAGACCCGGGTCCGCGCCGGCGTTCTCGAACAGCCCACCGTCGACCTGCTCGACGAGATCGGCCTCGCCGGCCGGCTGCGCGTCGAGGGCATGACCCACCACGGCATCCGGCTGCGTTTCGACCACGCCATGCACCGGATCGACTTCGCCGACCTGACCGGCGCCGCGATCACCGTCTACGCCCAGCAGGAACTGGTGAAGGACCTCGTCGCCGCACGGCTCGCCGGCGGGCAACCGATCCTGTTCGACGTGGACGACGTACGCCTCGACGGCGTCGACACGGACCGGCCCCGGGTCCGGTTCCGGCACGACGGCCGGGAGCGGACCGTCGACTGTGACGTGATCGCCGGCTGCGACGGCTTCCACGGGATCAGCCGGGCCAGCATCCCGGCCGGCGTCCTCACCGTCCATGAACGCGTCTACCCGTTCGCCTGGCTCGGCATCCTGGCCCGGACCCGGCCGTCGTGCGACGAACTGGTCTACGCCCGTCACCCCGACGGGTTCGCCCTGCACAGCATGCGCGGCCCCGAGGTGACCCGGCAGTACCTCCAGGTGCCCGCCGGCACCGACCTCGCCGACTGGCCCGACGAGCGGATCTGGACCGGGCTGCGCCGTCGGCTCGGCCACGGTGACGGGCTCGACCTGGAAGAGGGGCCCATCTTCGACAAGAGCCTCGCCCCGATGCGCTCCTTCGTCGTCGAACCGATGCGGTACGGCCGCCTGTTCCTGCTCGGCGACGCCGCCCACATCGTGCCCGCGACCGGCGCCAAGGGACTCAACCTGGCGGTCGCCGACGCCCGCGTGCTGTCGTACGGCCTCGGCCACCACTACGCGACCGGCCGGTGGGACGAACTCGACCGCTACACCGCCCGCTGCCTGCGCCGGGTCTGGCAGGTGCAGCAGTTCTCCTGGTGGATGACGGCGATGCTGCACCGCATCGACGGCACGCAGCCGTTCGACGAGCGGCTGCGGGCCGCCGAACTCGACCGGGTCGTCTCGTCGCGGGCGGCGGCCACCACCCTCGCCGAGAACTACGTCGGCCTGCCGTTCGCCACCGGCTGGGTATGGCGGGGGTGACCGGCCCGGCGGGCGCCCGCCGCACCCTCGGGGTCGTCATGCCCAGCTACCACCGGCCGGACCTGCTGCGCCGGGTGGTGCCCGCCTACCTGGCCCAGGCCCCGGACGAACTGGTCGTGGTCCTCGACGGCCCGCAGCCGCCGGCCCGCGCCTTCCTGTCCACGCTCGACGATCCCCGGCTGCGGGTGCTGGAACTGGCCGAGAACGTCGGACCGGCCCGGGCCCGCGAGCGGGGCGCGCACGCCGCCCGTACCGAGATCGTGCTGCTCACCGATGACGACATCGTGCCCGGCGACGGCCTTGTCGACCGGCACCGCGCCTTCCACCAGGGCCGCCGGGGCTGCGTGCTGGCCGGGTACGTCCCGATCCGGCCGGACGGCCGGCGGCGCGGCCAGGTCGCCAGCCGCATCTACGCCACCGACTACGAGCGAGCGATGCGCCGCTGGGAACGTGATCCCGACGCGATCCTCGGTGGACTGTGGGGCGGCAACGTCAGCCTCGAACGCGACCTCTATCTGCGCGCCGAGGCGGTACGCCCGCAGGACCGGCTGCGCTACTTCGAGGACATGGACCTCGGCCTGCGCCTGCGGTCGTTGGGTGCGCGCGGCTTCTTCGACCGGGCCGTGACCGGCGTGCACCTGCACGACAAACCCAACCGGTCGATCGTCGACGAGGCGCGGGCCCGCGGCGCGGCGGTCCGGGCCATGGAGCGGCGCTGGACGGCGAGCCCGCCGCTGGTGCACGCCGAGGACGAGTCGGCCGTCGTCACCTGGCTGCGTCGGGTCGTGGCGGCGAGCCTGCGGCTGCCGGGCCTGGTGTCGCTGGTCGTTGTCCTGCTGCGCGGCATGCTCGAGGCGGCCGGGGCGCTGCGGCTGTGGCGGGTCGAGGACCTGTCCGCCCGGTTGCTGCGCGGCGTGATCGAGATCCAGGCGTACGTCCGCGGCTGAGCCGGGAGCGCCGGCGGGTGCGGCCATCCCGGGCGGGCGGCACGGCTACCGCGAGCCCACCCAGGACATGTCCGGCCACGGCCCGAAGTCGAACTCCTCTGCGATGCGGACCAGGTCGGCCACCGGAACCGGAGGCGGCGCGGACGCCCCGCCCGGGTCGGTCGTCCCCGTCGAGCCGGGCGGTCCAGTTGGATCAGTACGGCGACCTCGACCGGCAGGGTGAAGGACAGTTGGTTGCTCTCGGGCGTGTGCCAGCCGGTCAGGCCGAGCACTGGGACCGGCTGGTTGACCAACTCCGGGTGTGCGCCGGGGCCGTAGATCATCAGCAGTTGGCGCCCGTCGGTGCCGGTCACCGGGACGGTCTGTCGCCAGTCGGTGCCCTCGCGGCCCGGCACGCGGTGTCGCGGCGCGATCCGTGGGGTGGCGGGCCGACCGGGTCGTCATGATCGTCTGCGGGTGCGGCGCCGCGGAGCCGGCGTGTCAGCTTCCTGAACAGCAGACGATCGAGGTGACGGCCGGGCCGGCGCCGGATCAGCCGAACAGCTTCTGGGCCAGCGCGCCGAGCCGCCAGCGCAGTCCGGCCGGGGTGGTCATCAGCAGGGTGAACATGCTGATCGCCGGCAGTCCCGGCCGACCCCGCCGAAGTGCCGTACCGGCGATGCGCAGCGCGTCGCGGCGGGCGCCGTGCGCGGCGGCGATCGGGGCGCTGACGGTCAGCAGGAAGTCGCCGTACGCCCGGCGGCTCAGCCCCGCCGAACCGGCGAAGGCGACGCTGTCCCACCAGCCGCGGCCCGGCGACCCGGCCGAGGTGCCCGGCCGGTTGAGCCGGTAGCGCAGCAGCGGTCGTTCGACGACGCTGACCCGGGTGTCGGCGCGCCGGTCGGCGCGCAGCAGCCACTCCCAGTCCTCGTGCAGGTCGAGGCCGGCGTCCAGCGGCTCGGCGCGCAGCAGGTCGCGGGGGGCGAGGATCGACGAGGAGCCGCCGAGCGCGGTCCGCTGGCGCAGCGACGTACGACGGAACAGCCGGTCGGCGAGCCCGGCACCGGTCCGCCCCGCCGGCGCACCCCCGGCCGGCGGCACGAACAGCACCTTGCCGTCGGCGTCGACGTCCACGCAGAGCGAGATCACCACCGGGTACGCCACCTCGGCGCGTTCGGCCCGCCACCGCCGGACCTGGACCTCCAGCTTCTCCGGCAGCCATTCGTCGTCGTCGTCGAGGAAGGCGACCAGGGTGCTGGTGGCCGCGTCGACGCCGGTCGTGCGGGTCGCGGTCGGGCCGCCGTCGTCGGCGACGAGGCAGCGTACCGGCCGGTCCGGCCAGGCGTCGCGCCACGGTGTGGGGTCGGCGGCCGGGGCGGTGCCGTCGAAGACGACCAGGATCTCGTGCGGCGGGCGGGTCTGCGCGAGCGCGCTGTCGACGGCGCGGCGCAGGCTGGCCCGGCCCACGGTCGGGATGACGACGCTGACCGTGGGTCCGTCGGCGTCCCCGTCAGCCATCGCCGGTTATCCTCCGCGGCCACGGGCCGGCGAAGCCGGCGGCGCCGGCCACCCGTGGCCACATCAGCACGCCCTGGACGAGGTTGGCGACCAACAGGCCGACGGCCACCCCGGTCACCCCGTAGCGGGCGCCGGCCACGCCGGCCAGGATCTCGGCCGCCGAGCCGGCGACGGTCGCGGTCGCGGCGAGCCGCAGCCGGCCCTGGACCCGGCACACCGCGATGAACAGCGCCTTGACCGCCGACGGCAGCGACACCGCGAACAGCACCACGAGGGCGGGGGCGGCCAGCGCGTACGCCGGCCCGAGCAGCCCGAGCAGCCAGCCGCCGAGCAGCAGCGCACCGGCCACCCCGGCGACGGTGACCAGCAGCGACACCCGCAGCGCGAGGAGCAGTTCGCGGCGCAGCCGGCCGTGGTCGTGGGCGGAGACGGCGAACAGCGCGGTCGACAGGTGCACCCCGATCGCCCAGGCGAACGAGGCGATCTGCAACGCCATGTAGAACCCGGCGTTGTGCACCGGGTGCAGTACGGCCACCACCACCATCGGCAGCACCAGGGACGGGGCGTGCGCGGAGACGTTGATGGCGTGGTGGCCGGCCGCCTGGGCGCCGAGGCCGCGCAGCACGGTCGGCGGGGCCGGCGGCCGTAGCCACCGCGACGGCCGGGAGCTGCGCGACAGCACGGCGACCACCGACAGCACCGAGCCGAGCAGCCAGGCCAGGTAGATCATGCTGGTGGACAGGCCGGCGAGCGCGGCCGCGACCGGCAGCAGTGCCAGCTTCGCCACCGCGAAGACGGTGTTGCGCAGCAGTTGCCGGGCCGGCAGCCGGGCGCCGACCAGCGCCAGGTCGAGTACGGCGGTCGCGGCGTGCGCGGCACAGCCGAGCGCGAAGACGAGAATCCCGGGCACGCTGCCGAACAGCGGCCCGCCACGGCCGAGCACCGGCCCGACCACGACCGCGACGCCCAGCGACAGCACCAGCCCGACGGTGGCACTCACCGCGAGCGACGCGCTGACCACCCGGGTCGTCGTCTCGGGGCGCTTGGCGAGTTCCGAGATGAGCAGGCTGCCCAGCCCGAGGGTGCAGAACGAGCCGAGCAACTGCATCGCCGAGATGGCGGCGGCGGCCGAGCCGACCTCGGCGGGGGAGGCGAGCCGGGCGGCGACCGCCCAGAACGCGAAGCCGAGACCGGCGGTGACCACGGTGGAGCCGTAGAGCGCGGCCGCCGACCGCAGCACCGAACTGGACCGCAGTACGGCACTCGACCGCAGCAGCGCGCCGATCCGCCCGGTCCGGGCCGGCGGTGCCTGCGGCGGGCTGGCCGTCACAGCACCGCCGCCCGTACCTCGCGGTGCCCGGCGGCGGTCGGCGTGCCGCCGTACACCCGGATCTCCAGCGTGCCGGCGGTGGTCACCGTGATCCGGTCCGACCAGGTCCGGCCGTCGGGCACGGTCACCGTCCGTTCGACCGGCCCGGTGCCGGGCGCGGTGACCACCAGCCGGTACGGCACCTGCGTGCCCTCACGGTTGGTGACGCTGACCGTGAAGCTGCGCGGGTCGGACGGCTCGGGAACCAGGCCGACCTGGGTGAAGGTCTCGGCGGCGGCGACACGTTCACTGTGGACGGAAATGGTGACGGCGGTGGCCGCGGCGGCGGCGCAGAACACGGCGACGGCCGCGACCGGGATGTACCGCCGCCACGGCCTTCCGGCGCCGGCCCGCGGCGGCGTACCCGGCGCCGGCCCGTCCGGGCCCGAACCGGCCGCCGGGGCCGGTTCGTCGCCGGCGGGCCGGCCGGGCACCGGGCGGATGGTGCGGGCCACCAGGTCGGCGCCGGCAAGCGCGACGGTGAGCCCGCCGAGCAGCCAGCCGACGCCGGCGGTGGAGGCGGCCGTGCCGGTCGCCTCCAGCAGCAGTACGGCACCCAGCGCGACCGCGAACGACAGCGCGACCCCGACCGTCGCCGCCTGCCAGCGCGGCATCCTGGCTCGGACCAGCCGCAGGACCAGCAGCCCGGGTACGGCGAACGTCAGCAGCAGCCCGGCCGGCACCCGCAGCACCGGCGCGCCGGCCAGCGTGCCGGCGGCGAACAGCGCGCACAGCGCCAGGACGGCCACGAAGACCCGCAGGTCGGCGACGGCGGGGCGACCTGCGCCGGCCCCCCGGGTGTCGGCGGGGCCGGCGGCGGGCGCGGTGCGGCGGCTACCAGGCATAGCGGGAGTTGGACAGGTCGTACACGCGGATGGTCCCGTCGTCGAAGACGATGCCGGTGCCCTGCGTCGTGTCGAACTTGGTCAGCGACGCGGCGGGGAACGGCCCACTGGTGTCGGTGCCGCCCTCGGGCGGGTCGCCGATGAAGAACGTGCCCCGGGCCGGCGGGGCGAGGGTGATCCGGTGGTCGACGACGACGTACCGGATCTCCAGGTCCTGGACCATGGAGCGGTCGCCCCAGTCGAACTCCGGGCGGTAGAACATCGGCGCCGGGCTGTTGACCGGGTCGAGGCCGCCGATGGTGCCGAGTACGGTCTGGTTGCCGAAGTCGGAGATGAACCGGCCGCCGGCCGGCAGGTGTTCCCGGCTCCACCAGCCGAGTTGGAGCGTGTGCGCGTCGACGGCGGCCTCGTAGCCGGCGGCGTGGTACGTCCCGGGCAGCCGCAGCCAGTTCGGCGGCCAGCCGGCGGTGATCCCGCCGACGAAGAGCACCAGCAGCGCGGCCGCGGCTCCGGCGAGCCAGACCCGGCCGCGTCGGACCGCCGCCGGCAGCCGGTGCAGGCCGAGCCCGAGTACGGCGGCGACCACCAACGTCACATACGCCGGGGAACGGCCGGCCAGTTCCTCGCCACGGGGACTGACCACCCGGATGATCACGATGAGCGCCTCCAGACCGGCGACGCCGATCAGCAGCACCGCGAGCCAGCGTTCCCGGCGCCGCCACGACCACAGCCCGAGCAGTCCGGCGGCCCCGGCCAGCACCAGGATCGCGGCCAGCGAGAAGGCGGTCTCGACCAGCGGCTTGCTCGACGCTGCCCCGGCCACCTGGCCGGACTCCACCGCCCCGAACTGGGTGAACGTCTCACCGAGGGCGAGCAGCGGGCCGCCGAGATAACCGACGGTGTCCGGGGCGACCAGCGCCACCCAGGCGACCGACAGGGCAACCGAGCCGGCGGCGAGCGCGCCGAGCGCGGCGGCGGACCGTCGTACCGGCCGGACCAGGGCGGCCGACACCGCGATCGTGGCCAGCAGGACCAGGCACACCACCATCGTCAGGTGGTGGGTGACCAGTACACCGCCGGCGCACACCAGGCCGAGCGCCACCCGCCCGACCGGTCGCCGCGGGTCGCGCAGCAGACTGACCGCCTGGGCCAGGGCCAGCACCAGCAGCGGCAGGGCCGGAGTGGTGTAGAGGTACATCGACGTGAAGAAGCCGTGGTTGGGGTTGCACAGGTAGACCAGGGTGACCAGGGCGACGACGTCCCAGCGCGGGGTCATCTGGCGGACCAGCAGGAGCACGGCGGCGGTGAGCAGCATCGTGCTGGCCCCGCAGACGACCAGGGCGGCCGGGAAGAACGACAGGCCGGTGGTCTTCATGACGACCACGGTCAGGATCTCCAGGCCGGGGAAGACCGGGCTGATCGGTAGGCTGTGGTTGGTAGGGAAGAGCCGGCCGCTGTCCAGCATGCCGAGCGTGGTCTGCCAGTGCTGCAACTCGTCGGCGAACTTCACGTGCACCGGCGAGTACGCGACCTTGATCAGGAACTGGGCGGCGGTGAAGCCGAACAGCGCGCCGGTCCGCCCGGCCGGGCTGATCCGGGGCAGCAGGCAGGCCGCGCCGGCCGCGCTGACGAGCAGGAGCTGTCCGGCCCAGTACGCGCCCATCGCCCACGACGCCTGCGAGCGGCCGCCGGCGAACGCGGCGGCGACCAGCAGCAGCGCGACGCCACACAGGGCCGGTGCCCAGCGGGCCGGCCGGGCGGTCGCGGGACCGTCCGGCGCGGCGTTGTCCGGCGTGGCGGTCTTGTCCGGGTCGCCGTCCGGCCGGGCCGCATCGGTGCCGGCGGCCGGACCGGACCGGGCCGTGCCGGCGTCGGCCGTCCCGGCGTCGGCCGGCGGGGATCCGGCCGGTTCCTCGTGCGGGCGGTCGAGCAGGCGCTGCCGGTCACTTGGCACGGCGGCGGCCCCGCGCGGTGGACCGTACGTATCGCCAGGGCCCCACCAGCATCCCCTTCAGGTTCGTCGACATGAGTTCGGGCGGCATCCCGTCACGGACGCCGACGTTGCGCAGGCTGTCGCCGTCGCGTACGTCGCGTAGCGCCCGGGGCAGTAGCGCGACGAGCCGGGGGAGCAGCCGGGGCCGGTGCCACACCAGGGCGGTGTAGAAGGCGGTCAGCGCCACGCCGTACCCGCGCATCTGCGCGACGAGTTGCGGGTACTCGCGGCGGTGGTAGTGCCGGACCAGTGCCGCCGGGTGGTAGACCAGGGTCCGGCCGGCCAGCAGCAGCCGGGTCAGGACCATGGTGTCCTCGCCGCCCTCGGCGGGCGTGCCGGCACCGAGCGCCGGGTCGAAGCCGCCGACCGCGACGAGCGCCTCGCGCCGGAACGCCATGTTGGCGCCGACTCCGAACGGTGGCAGCGGATAGAGCGGGCTCTGCGCCATCTCCCCGGGGACGAAGACGTCGGGCACGAAGCCGCGGCCCTTGCTGTGCCCGCCGAACGCCTCGTACCAGTCCTGGGCCGGGGTCTCGATCTCGCCGGGCACCACCAGCCCGGACAGGCCGGCGGCGGCGGGTAGTTCCAGGAACGCCCGGGCCACCTCGGTCAGCCAGTACCGGTCGGCGACCTCGTCGTCGTCGATCCAGGCCACGAGTTCGGTGTCCACCTCGGACAGTGCCCGGTTGCGGGCGCGGGACAGGCCGGGGGCGGGCTCGACGACGTACCGCACGCCCGTGAACTCGGCGACGACGTCGCGGGTGGCGCCGCCGGTCGGGGCGTTGTCGACGACCAGCACCGTGGCTCGCGGGTAGTCCTGCGTGACCAGGCTGGCCAGGCAGCGGCGCAGCGCGTCGGGGCGGTCGCGGGTGCAGACGACGGCGGTGACCGCAGCGCCGTCGCGGCGGGCCCGCTCCCGGGCGGCGAGCACGGCGGCGCCGTCGGCGGTCACCGGCAGCCCGGCCCGCAGCCGGTCGGCGTCGGACGGGTCGAGGGCGCCGGCCAGGTGGTCGGCCAGAGCGGCGCCGAGCGTGGCCGGGGGCAGCCCGCCGGCCGGCAGCGGCAGCACCGGCATGCCCAGCGGTACGCCGTGCCGCCGCACGACCAGCCAGGCCCGGCCGCGACGTACGCCGTCGCCGGTGTCGGCGGGCAGGTGCGGCAGCGGCCGGGTCAGTTCGACGTCGCGTACGAGGTCGGGGGTGCGGGCGGTGGCCAGGACGGACGCCGTGGCGGTGGTGGTGGTCATGAGGGCTTCCCGATCGGGTCGAGGCGCGATCTGGCCGTGCCGAACAGTTCCAGGTAGCCGTCGACGACGTCGTCCCAGGAGCGGACGTCGACGAACCGTTGCCCGCGTCGGCTGGTGGCGTCGAGCAGGGCGGCGGCCAGCGCGGCCGGGTCGCGGGGCGGGACGAGGATCGCGCCCTCGTAGCCGTGGGCGGCCTCGCGCAGCCCGCCGACGTCGGTCACCACGACCGGCAGGCCGGTGCCCATCGCGACGTGCAGCGGCCCGGACGACGACGACCGTCGGTACGGCAGCGCGACGACGTCGGCCTCGGCGAAGACCCGCCCGACCTCGGCGTCGGTGACGTACCGGTTGACGACGGTGATCCGGTCGCGGTGTCGGGACCGGGCGACTGCGGCCAGTGGGGCGTCCCAGCCCTCCCAGGTCTCGCCGACGATGGTCAGCCGCAGCCTCGCTGCCTGCCCGTCGTCGAGCGAGTCGAAGGCGGCGACCAGGTCCTCCAGCCCCTTGTACGGCCGGATCACCCCGAAGAACAGCACGTTGGTGACGTCGGGTTCGGCCCGCCGTGCCGGCGGCGCGGCGTGGTGGTCGTACGGCCCGTGCGGGACCACGACGTGCGGGGCGTCGCCGAGCGGGTAGTTCGCCAGCAGCAGGTTCCGGTCGTATCCGCTGTGGATGACGTGGCCGTCGGTGTTGCGCAGCAGCAGCCGCATCAGGACCCGGGTGTAGGCGCGGACCCCGGGGACGCGTACCTCGCCGGTGTCCTGGACCTCGTGCCACTCGATCAGCACCTTTGCGCCGCGCCGCTTCGCGGTGAAGGCCAGCAGCAGGTAGGAGTGCAGCACCGCGGCGGTCCACCACTGGAGCACCACCAGGTCGGGCCGCTGCCGGCGGACGAAGCGCAGCGAGCGCGGCAGCGACGGGCCCCAGTACCAGTCGAGGCCGTCGTGGACCGGCACCGACGCGTCGTACGCGAGGTCGTGCACGCGTACACCGACCCGGCGCCGTCCGGGATAGAGCAGCCGGGGGATGAGCCGGCGCATGAGCAGCACGCTGGTGGTGGTCCGGGTGGCCAGCGCGTTCGCCGCCCGGCAGGTGTAGTAGCTGATGCCGGAGGTGAAGCGGAAGCCGGAGCCGACGACGAGTACCCGCGGCCGGGAGGTGTCGCCCATGGTCAGGCCGCGGCCTCGTCCGCGCCGGCCGGGGTCATCACCTCGGGGCGGCGGGGGGCCGGGACCCGGGCTGGCTCGGACCGCCGTACGACGGCCGCGCTGGGCCCGGGCCGCTCCGCGACGGCGCCCACGGACGGGCCGCCGGCGGCCGTGCCCCGGGTGTGGACGGCGTCGCCCGCGCCCTTCCGGGTGGCGGCCCGGCGGCTCCGGCGGGCGGCGCGCCATTCGGTGAGGATGGTCCGCAGCACCCGCAGCCCGTCGCGGGGGGCGCTGAGGTTGCTGACGCCGTGGATGCGGGACAGTTCCACGCTCGGCACCTCGTGCACGGCGAGGCCGGCGACCGCGATCCGACAGTTGATCACGGTCTCGATCTCGAAGCCGTCGCCCCACGACATCTGGTCGCCGACCGGTTCCGGGCGGGGCAGGTCGAGCCGGGGCAGCACGTCGCGCCAGAAGGCGTTGTAGCCGTAGCACAGGTCGCTGTAGCGGGTTCGGAAGAGCCGGTTGGTGAACCAGGTCAGGCCGCGGTTGCCCAGGCCGCGCAGCACCGTGATGTCCTCGCTGCCGCCGCCGGCCATGGTGCGGCTGCCCTTGGCGAAGTCGGCGCCGGTGACGAGGGCGGCGACGAACCGCGGGATCTCGTCCGGGTCGGCCGAGCCGTCGGCGTCGAACATGACCACGACGTCACCGGTGGCCTCGGCGAACCCACAGGCCAGCGCGTTTCCCTTGCCACGGCGGGTCTGTTGCACGAGCCGGGCGGCCGGCAGCACGCGGGCTACCGTGCCGGCGGTGTCGTCGACCGAGTGGCCGTCGACGACGATGACCTCGTGCACCGGGGGCAGCTTGGGCAGCACCTCGGCCAGGTTGCGCGATTCGTTGCGCGCGGGTACGACGACGGTGACGGTCGGATGGCTGGTCGGGCGTGGACGCAGCGGCTGCACTCAAACCTCCCGGGGCGGGTTCCGCAGCGGAGTCTCAGGTCAGGTCTTGCCGGCCCGGCGGGTCGGGTGCGATCCCGCCGTACGTGCCCGCGTCGAGTGGAGCCATCGGCGGATTAGGCGAGGCTAGCCTAATTTCGTTTCGATGATGCTACACCGATCGATCGGGTTGGTCGGCGGCGGTGGGGGCGGGCTGCCCGGCGTCGTCTGGACGGCCGGCGGGCGCGGTGGTCGTGCCGGTGTCGGTGGTCGTGCGCGGTGTGGCAGTGCGTGGCGTCGGAGTGGCGCGTCGGAGAACGCGGCGTCGGGGGTGCGGGCCCGGGGGCCGGCTAGCCGCGGTCGCCCGGTGGGGTGCCGGTCCTGGCCCGCCACAGCCGCCGCCACCAGCGGTCGGGGCGGTAGCGCGGGCATTCCCGTGGGCCGCAGATCCCGCAGTCCGAGCCGGGCCGGAAGTGGGTGTGTGCGGCGTGCGGGTGCCCGCAGGCGCAGAGCCTCAAGCGTGGTCCTCCGGCAACGGTCCGATCGGCACCCGAAGCCTATACGGGTACCCCGTCGCCTGCGGCGCCCCGGCCCGTACGCCGTTGGACGGGCCGGGGTCGCTGGCTCCCGCAGATCCCGCCGGGCAGGGACGCCCCCGGTTGGAACCCGCGACGGCTCAGCTCTCGTCGACGAGGAAGACCGAACCCTCGGTCTGGCTGCTGGAGTAGACCCGGCCCGACCGCGGGTTGACGGTGATGCCCAGGGCTGCCGGCCGGACCCGCAGGCGGCGTACCTGCTGGGTGTTGCTGTCCACCACGGTCACCGCGCCTTTGCCCTCGAAGATGGTGACGTAGATCTTGTTGGTCGCCGGGTTCACCTCGACGCCGGTCGGGCTGCCCCCGACGTACGCCTTGCCCACGATGCCGTTGCTGGCGCCGTCGATCACGGTCAGCGTCTCGCTGGTGTAGTTCGAGACGTAGATCTTGTTGGTGACGGGGTTGACCGAGATGCCCAGCGCGTACCGGTCGACCGGGATGGTCGCCGTGATCGCGTTGGTGGCACCGTCGATCACGGTCACCGAGCTGTCCGTGCCGCGCCGGTTGGCGTTGGAGACGTAGACCTTGTTGGTGACCGGGTTGACCGCGACCTTCGCCGGCTCGATCGAGCCGATCTCGACGACCGCCTCGACGGTCAGGCTGGCGCCGTCGAGTACGGCCACCTTGCCCTGGTTGGTCAGGGTCACGTAGAGCTTGTTGGTGTTCGGGTTGACCGCGAGTCCGCGCGGCTCGCCGCCGTCGACCTCGGTGGAGCCGATCACCCGGTTGGTGCGGCCGTCGATGGCGTAGACCTTGCGGGTGAAGACCTGGTCGCCGGCGTACACGATGTTGGTCTCGTGGTTGGCGGCCAGTCCGAAGGCGCTGCCCTCGCCGAGGTCGATTTCGCCCTTGACCCGGCGGGCCTCGGCGTCGACCACGACGACCCGGTGCCGGGGGGTACGGCTGGAGGTGTCGGTCCAGGGGTTGGCGACGTAGACGTTGCCGAGGCTGGGCAGGTTGGCCAGCTCGTAGATCCACGAGCCGTCGGTGACGGCCTGGACCAGGTTGCTGTAGCCCCACCAGCCGGCCGCGGCGGCGGGGTTGGCGCCGGCGGCCACGCCGGTGACCGTGGTGGCGGCGATGGCGCCGGCACCGGCGAGCAGGGTGCGTCGGTTCAGCCCGCGCTGGCCGGAATCGCTCGACATGCGGACTCCTCTCGGGAGGTTAGTTGTCGATCTTACCGAGATGAAATTAGCTAAGCCTTACCTAAATAGCAATGGTGGATCGTGTGGCGCAATTCGCAGGATGCTTACTCGTCCAGCGCCGCCGGCCGGCCACTGTCCGCTTTGGACATCGATTCGGCCAGTGTGGAGAACAGCACGTACCGCAGCTTCGACGAGTAGCGCGGGTGGCAGGCGGTCATCGTCATCATCGCCTTGGTCGCGGCCACCCCCGGCCGCTCCGGCACCTCCGCCACCACGTCCACCCGGTCCGGGGTGACGATCACGTGCCGTTCGACCCGGTAGACGTACCAGGCACCGGCGGTCTCCACCACGATCGCATCGCCGGCCGTCAGCCGGTCGATGTCGTTGAACGGCTCACCGGCCGGTCCCCGGTGCCCGGCGACCGAGAAGTTGCCGACCCGGCCCGGCAGCGCCGACCCGGGATAGTGCCCCGGTCCCTTGCGCAGGTCGGCGGTGCCCACCCCCTGCACGATCGTGTACCTCGCCCGCCAGCGCGGCACGTGCATGACGGCGAGCGGCTCGCCGGCCGGCGGCTCCACGAGCGCCTCGTCCAGGCTGGTCCGTACCGTCTCGCCGGGCAGGGGTGGCGCCTCGCCGGGACGGGGCGGCCCGGGATCGGCCCACCGCTCGTCGACCCGCTCGGCCAGCTCGCGCTGGGCGGCGGCGGTCTCCCGGCCCGGCAACAGGGTCTGTCCGGCCAGGACGACCGCGCACCCCACGCCGAGCGCGATCAGCCCGACCCCGGCCAGTCGCAGCCCACCGGGCCGCCGGTGCCGCCCGCCGCCGGCCGGGGCCGGCCGCGCCGCGTCGTACGCCGGGTCCGGCTCCGCCCCGCCCGGCCGGGCCGCCCCCGACGGCCCGGGCGGGCCCGCAGCCGCCGGGCCAGCACCACGCCGCAGACCACGAGCGGCAGTACGACCGGCAGCAGCCACGGCCAGCTGGACGTGTGCGCGGTGAACGTGACCGGGGCGTCCAACCCGTCGATCCGGCCGGTCACCGGATAGCGGCCGACGGCCGGCGCGCCGATGGTCACCGGCACCTCGACCACCCGGCGTTCGCCGGCGGCCAGGTCGGGGACCGGGACCGGAGGTGGCGCGCCGCCGGTGCCGGCCGCCCGGCCCAGGTCCAGGGTGAGCACCAGGTCGCGCAGCGGCGTCCCGGAGGGGTTGCGCAGGTCCAGCCGCAGGGTCCGCTCGGCCGGCCCGCCGAGCAGGCCGGGCAGCGTCCACCGCTCGTCGAGGCGGGCCGCGACGAGTTCCACGGTCCGGGGTCCGTCCGCCTGGCCGGCGGGACCGGAGACCGTGGCCGAGTCCGGTACGTCGACCACGGCTAGCGCCGCCGCGCCGGCCCGGTCGCCGGTGGCGGTCACCGCCCGCACCACGCAGGGGCAGCCGGCGGGCGGCGGGGTGAGCCGCAGTGGCACCCGGGTCGTACCGGCGTCCGGGACCGTGGCGGCGGCGGCCGTGGCGACCGCGCAGTCGGCCGAGCCCTGCCGGGCCTCGTTGCCGCACAGTGCCACGGTGACCACGCCGGGTGGCCAGCCGGTCAGCTCCACCGTGACGGTCTGGTCCAGCCGGGCGGCGGCCGGCGTCACCGTCACCGCCGGGTCGGCCCGGGCCGGCGTCGGCCAGGCCAGGGCCGCGACGAGTACGGCGAGCCCGGCGAGGCCCCGACCGGCCCGCCGGTGACGCCGGGCGCCGGTGTCCGGTCCGCCGGTCACGGCTTCGCCGCCGTGGTGCCGGCGGTCCGGGTGCGTCGCCGCCGGCCGTCGGGCGTACCGGGCCGCCGGGTCCGCCGGCGCCACAGCAACCAGCCGGTGCCGGCGGCCAGGACCGGGACGAGCAGGTACCACCAGGACAGCGCCCAGGCCGCCGCGCTCGACGAGGCCGCCGCGCCCGGGTCGGGAGCCACCGACACCGCCGCCGACAGCCGCAGCGCGGCGGGCTGGCCGGACAGCGTCACGGTGCGCCGGAGCACGCCGCCGGGCAGCAGTTCGGGCAGTGGATCCAGGGTGGACGAGTCGACCGGTAGCCCGAACAGCCCCTCGACCCGTACGGCCTGGGTCGGTGCCGTGCGGGTGTTGCCGGTGTTGCGCACGGTGTAGGTCAGGGTCAGCTCTCCGGTTCCGGGGTGCCAGCCGGGGGAGTACGCCGCCTTCAGGTCGTCGACCCGCAGCGACGGCCGCAGTGGGCCGTTGACCCGCAGGTAGACCCGGGATCCGACGCGCTGCTCCAACCGGGTGGCGTGGCCGCGCGCGTCGGCGCTGCTGCTGGTGACCGAGGCGACGATGCCGCCGGCGTGGTCGCCCGGGGTGGCGTTGGCCGGCACGGTCAGCGTGAACGGGATGTCGGCGCGGGAACGGGCCGGCACGGTCACCGTGGTCTGGGCCAGCCGGATCCAGCCGCCGACGTCGGTCGGCGGCCGGTCGGCGGGCAGCAGGTCGAAGCCGCCGGACGTCGTGTTGTACGCGTCGCTGCCGTAGACGGTGAGTGTGACCGGCGCGGTGCCGAGGTTGGTGACGCCGACATGGTCGGTGACGGTGCCGCCGGGGGCCAGGTCGTAGCTGAAGAACGGCCGGTTGCCGGGGCCGCCGCGCCCGGACGGCTGCACCGACCAGGCGGCGGCCGGTGCGGCGGTGTCCGGATCGGCGGTGGCGCCGGGCGTCGGGGCGGGGCTCGGGGCGGGGGCGGCCCCGGCCGGGCCGGCCAGCGGACCGGCGACCGCGGCCAGGGCGACCGCGGCCAGGGCGACCGCGGCGGCGAGCACGCGGGCGGCGCGGCCGCGTACGGCGCCGCGGCGGGGGTGGGCGTCCACTGCGTACATCCTGGTCCTGGTGGGCTCGGGGCGGGCGTTCGGGCGCGCGGCCGGGGCGGGACCGTCCGCCCCGGCCGTGGCCGCCCGTCAGATGACGGTCAGCGTGAGTGTCGCGGTGTACGAGCCGGGCACCGTGCTGGTCGGCAGGCGCAGGGTGAGGTCGGCCCCGAGGGTCGCCGTGCCCCGGCCCTGTCCGGCCGTCGCGGTGGCCAGCGGTGCGGCGGTCTTCAGTCCGGTGCCGGGCGCCACGGCCGCGCCGGCCGTGACGGTCTGGCCCTGCGACGTGGTGACCACCTTCGGCGTCCAGCCGAGGAACTTCCCGTCGACGGTGCCCTTGTCGCCGGTGAAGTCACCGATCTGGCCGGAGACGCTCCATCCAGGATCGAGGGCCCGCAGGTCGCTCACCGTGACCGTGGGCAGCACCCCGGTGGCGACGAGCGCGTCGAGTTCGGGCGAGACCTGCGGGGTGGACAGTGCCACCGCGCCGGTGCTCACCCGGATCGCCAGCGCACCGGTGTCGGTCACCGCCGTACTGATGGTGACGGTGGCCGAGGCGGCGCCGGGGTCCGGCCCCGCGGCGACCGTGAACGGCACCGCGACGCTGGTCCCGCCGGGGGCGAGGAAGTTCAGCGTGTGGGCGCCGGCGGTGGTGTCCGCGGGTACGGGCACCGGCTGCGCCGTGAAGGAACCGTCGGCGCCGCTCTCGAAGGTGGTCAGGGTGGCCGCCCGGTCGAGTTTGACCGTGACGGTGACCGAGGCCGGGAAGTGCACCCCGGACGCCGACAGGGCCGCCCCGGCCGCCACGGTCGCGTTCGCCAGCGTCACCGCGGGGGTCCGCGGCTCGGCCACCTCGAAGAACTCGGTGTGCAGGCTGCGTACCTCGTCGCCGGCCTGGCCGGAGCCGGTCAGCATGCGCAGCCAGTGGCGGGCGCCGTTGAGTCCGGCGGGGATGGTGACGGTGCCGGAGATCTCGCCGGTGGTCGCGGTGGCGGTCACCTCGGCGAAGACGTCGCCGCCGTCGGGCAGCCGGACCACACCGTCGTCGATCTTGACGAGGACGACCGAGCCGGAGCCGTCGGCGTTGACGAATCCGGTGCCGGTGAACGAGATCGTGCCGCCGGGGGCGACCGTGGTCGCTCCGATCGCGACCGTCGCGCCCTTGGGGTTGTCCGGCCGCGGGTCGGCGGCGTACGCGGGGTTCGCCGCCGCGAGCACGGTCAGCCCGAGCGCCGCGGCGGACAGCCCGGCGAGTACGCGCGGGCCCGTCCGGGCGCCGGTGACCGCGCGAAGTGTCGATGTCAGTCGCAATGCCCTTCCTTTCGGGGATGGGTGTCATCCAGCGGGCAAGAAAGGTTAGGCTTCCCTTGCTGGCATGATCGGAGGTTAGGCTAACCTAATGCTGCGCGGTGACGACAGGGGTCCCGCCGACCACGACCAGACAGAGCCGGGAGGCCGAACGGTGGAACGCCGCGGGACGCGCCGCACACGCACGGCAGGAGCCGTCACCGGAGCACTGCTGACACTGCTCGCCGCCACGGCCTGCCAGTCGACCGAACCGTCCACCCCGGACGGCTCCCGGACCGTCACCGACGGCAAGGGTGCCCAGGTCACCGTGCCCGCCGAACCCGCCCGGGTCATCGCCCTGAGCGAACCCACCCTCGACGGGGCGCTCGCCCTCGGGTTGACCGTCGTCGGCACCACCAGCGGGCGCGGGCAGGGCGCCGTCTCGGCGTACCTCGCCGACAAGGCCGCCGGTATCCCCGTCGTCGCCTCGGTCGCCGGACCCAACCTCGAACAGATCCTCACCCTGACCCCGGACCTCATCCTCACCGACGGCACGGTCAGCGCGGACGACTCCGTACTCGACAAGCTCGCCGGTATCGCCCCGACCGTCTACATCAGCCCCACCGGCGCCGACTGGCAGACCGCCTTCACCACGCTGGGTGACGTCGTCAACCGCGCCGCCGAGACCGAACAGGTCCTCGCCGGCTACCGCGGCCGGGTCGACGAAATCAAAGCCGGGCTCGGCCCGAACACCGGGGCCACCGTCAGCATCGTCCGCTGGGGACTCGGCCAGCCGTCGGTGCTGCTACGCGAACTCCCGCCCAGCAAAGTCCTCGCCGACCTCGGCCTGCGCCGCCCACCCGCCCAGGACCGCGACGGCCCCGGCCACTCCCAGCCGGTCAGCCGGGAGAACCTCGACCAACTCGACGCCGACTGGATGTTCTTCGGCACCCTTGGCGGCGCCACCAGCCCCGAGGGCGGCAACACCGGATCCGCCGCCGACGTCGGCCGCGCCGCCAGCGCCGCCATGCTCGACAACGCCGTACAGACCCCCGGGTTCACCGCGCTGCGCGCCTACCGCGACCAGCGGATCGTGCCCGTCGACGGATCCGCCTGGACCAGCGCCGGCGGGCCGCTGGCCGCCACCGTCATCCTCACCGACGTCGCCGGGGCGATGACGGCCGGCTGACCCCGCCCGCCCCACCCCTTCCGGAAAGAAAGAGACCATGAGCCGTACCCCGCTCCGCCTCGCCGGCGGCCTGCTCGCCGTGCTGTGCGCCGTACTCGTCGCCCGGCCGGCCGCCGCCGAGCCCCGCCCGTCCAACCCGCAGGGCGCCACCGTCTCGCTGGCCGCCACCACCGTCGCCGCCGGGCAGGCGATCCGCTTCACCGGCACCGGCTTCGTCAACGAGGGCGAACGGGGCCAGATCGTCACCATCAAGCTCGACGACGTCGACATCCTCGGCGACGTCACCGCCAGCGACAGCGGCGCCATCTCCGGGGCGGTGACCATCCCCGCCGGCACCCCGGCCGGCAGCCACTGGCTGCGGTTCCTCGCCGGCTCCGGCGCCGAGAACGACGGCCCGGCCCGCAGCCTCGCCACCGACCAGTTCACCGTCACCGCCGGTGGCGGCACCACCACCAGCCCCACCCCACAGGTGCCCGGCGGCGAACTGCCCAAGACCGGCGTCGACTCCGCCGGCTGGCTCGCCGGCGCCCTGATCCTGCCCGCCGCCGGCCTCGTCCTGCTCGTCGTCGAACGGCGCCGCCGCCAGCGGGCCGCCACCGCGGACCCCCGGTGACCACGGCCCGCCTCGGCGGGCCGACCGCGAAGGCACCCGGCGCCACCGGCCCCGCCCGAACCGCTGGCGCCGGACCGCGCCGGATCACCGGACTGCTGGCCGGTGTCGCCGTCCTCGCGGCCGTCATGCTGGCCAGCGTCGCCATCGGCGCCCGCCCGGTGCCGCCCGCCGCCGTCTGGGACGCGCTCACCGCGTACGACGGCTCGCCCGACGCCGTCGCCGTACGCGACCTGCGGATGCCCCGTACCCTGCTCGGGGTCGCCGTCGGTGTCGCCCTCGGCCTGGCCGGCGCCCTCATGCAGGCGCTGACCCGCAACCCGCTCGCCGACCCCGGCATCCTCGGCGTCAACGCCGGCGCGGCCGCCGCGATCGTCACCGCGCTGAGCCTGCTCGGCCTGTCCCACCCCGGGGTGTACGTCTGGTTCGGACTGCTCGGCGCCGCCGGCGCGTTCGCCCTGGTCTACCTGCTCGGCGCCCGCGGCGGCAGCGCCTCCCCGGCCCGGCTGGCCGTCGCCGGCACCGCCGTGGCCGCCGCCCTGGCCGCCTTCACCTCCGCCGTCGTCCTGTTCGACGCCGGCGCCTTCGACGAGTTCCGCTTCTGGGCCGTCGGCTCGATCGCCGACCGCGACCTGTCGGTGCTGTGGCAGGTCGGCCCCCTGATCGCAGCCGGTGCCCTGCTCGCCGCCACCCTCGGCCGGGGGCTCAACGCCATCGCCCTCGGCGACGACACCGGCCGGGCTCTCGGTGCCCGTCCCGGCACCGTACGCGGCCTCGCCGCGCTGGCCGCGGTGATCCTGGCCGCCGGGGCGACCGCCGCGGCCGGCCCGATCGGCTTCGTCGGTCTGGCCGTACCGCACGCCGCCCGCGCGATCACCGGTCCCGACCAGCGCTGGGTGCTGGCGTACTCGGCGGTCCTCGCCCCAATCCTGCTGCTCGCCGCCGACGTCACCGGCCGGCTGCTCGCCCGACCCGGCGAGTTGGAGGCCGGCGTGGTCACCGCCCTGGTCGGCGCGCCGGTGTTCATCGCCCTGGTCCGTCGGGTGCGGATCGCCCGCCTCTGACGCCGCCCACGACTGGAGCCGATCGTGACCGCCGACCCCACCGCCGTCGCCCCCGCCGGTCCCGCTGGCGGGCCGCCCACCGGTCCGGCCGGCCCCGGTGCCGGCAAGGGGCGCGGTGGCCGCCCGGTGCTGGTACTGCGGCTGGCCGGTATGTCGCTGCGGATCGCGCCGCGCCCGGTCGTCGTCGGCCTGGCCCTGGTCGCGGTCATCCTGGCCGCCGCCGTCGCCAGCCTCACCATCGGCGACTATCCACTGTCGGCGGTCGACGTCGTCCGCACCCTGCTCGGCGCCGGTACGCCAGCGAGCGAGTTCGCGGTGACCACGCTGCGGCTGCCGCGGGTACTGACCGCCCTCGCCGTCGGGGCCGCCTTCGGGATCGCCGGTTCGGTCTTCCAGAGCCTGTCCCGCAACCCGCTGGGCAGCCCAGACATCATCGGCTTCACCACGGGCTCGGCGACTGGCGCGCTGGTCGGCGTGATCCTGCTCGGCGGCGGCACCGCCGTCGTCGCCGGCGGAGCCGTCGTCGGTGGCCTGGTCGTCGCCGTCCTGGTCTACCTGCTCGCCTTCCAGCGCGGCTCGGCCCGCCCGCACCAGCTGGTGCTGGTCGGCATCGGGATGAGCGCGGTCCTTGCCGCCGCCAACGGCTACCTGCTCACCCGGGCCCGGCTGGGCGACGCCATGACCGCCGCGGTCTGGCTCACCGGCAGCCTCAACGGGCGTGGCTGGGAGCACGCCGTACCCGTCGGCTCCGCCCTCGCCGCCCTGCTGCCGCTCACCGTGCTGCTCGCCCGGTCGCTGGACGCCCTCGCCCTCGGCGACGACATCGCCGGCGGGCTCGGCGTGCGGGTCGAACGAGCCCGGCTCGCCCTGCTGTTCGTGGCCGTCGCGCTGACCGCCGTCGGCACCGCCTCGGCCGGGCCGGTGCCGTTCGTGGCCCTGGCGGCCCCGCAGATCGCCCGCCGGCTGACCCGCTCACCGGGGACGAACCTGCTCCCCGCCGCGCTGACCGGAGCGGCCCTGCTCGCCTTGGCCGACCTCGGCGCCCAGCGGCTGTTGGCCCCGCTGCAGTTGCCGGTCGGGGTCCTCACCGGCGCGCTCGGAGGTGTCTACCTGGTGTGGCTGCTCGCCGGCCGGACCCGCTCCGCCCGCGTCTAGGGCGTGTCCTGGCGATCATGGGAGCCAGATGATGGCGGCGATGAGTACGAGGCTGGCCCGGTACAGCTGTGTGCGCTGGCGTAGCGGGTGGCCAGGTCGCGTCACTGTCTGAGTCGGTTGAAGCACCGCTCGACGACGTTGCGCTTCTTGTAGGTCGCCCGGTCGCAGTTCGGCGTACACGGCCCGCGTCAGTGCCGGTCGGGATTCGGGTCACCCTGGTCCGGGTCGCCGCCCCTGCCGCGACCGGCGCCGGTCCCGATCCCGAACGCCAGCCCAGGCCATGCCGATCGCCAGGTTCTCCATGACGATGCCGATCACGACGCCGAACAGCATCCCGCTGGCGCGGGAACCACCCTTGCCGTCCATGAGGGCCTCCGTCCGGCAGGTACTTATGTTAGGCTCACCAAACTTCGATGTGGAGGGTTCGATCCGGTGACAGCATCTCCCCGGCTCTACGGGAAGAACCTGACCCTGGCCTACGACCGGCGCACCGTTGCCGCGCATCTCGACATCGACATCCCCGACGCCTCGTTCACCGTCATCGTCGGCCCTAACGCCTGCGGCAAGTCGACCCTGCTCCGCGCCCTCGCCCGGATGCTGCGCCCCCGCACCGGCGGCGTCCACCTCGACGGCCGGCTCATCACCACGTACCCGTCGAAGGAGGTCGCCCGCCGCCTCGGCCTGCTCCCCCAGAGTTCCGTCGCCCCTGACGGCATCACCGTCGCCGACCTCGTCAACCGCGGTCGGTACCCGCACCAGAACCTGCTGCGCCAGTGGTCCCGCGAAGACGAGCGCGTCGTCGCCGAGTCGATGGCCGCCACCGGCGTCACCGACCTCGCCGACCGCCCCGTTGACGAACTCTCCGGCGGCCAGCGCCAACGGGTCTGGCTCGCCATGGCCCTTGCCCAGGAGACCGAGATTCTGCTCCTCGACGAGCCGACCACGTACCTCGACATCACCCACCAGATCGAGGTACTCGACCTCTGCGCCGAACTCCAGGAGACCGGTCGCACCCTGGTCGCCGTGCTCCACGACCTCAACCACGCCTGCCGGTACGCCACCCACCTCATCGCCATGCGCGACGGACGGGTCGTCGCCCAGGGCGCGCCGACCGACATCGTTGACGCCGGCCTCGTCCGGGCCGTCTTCGACCTGCCCTGCCGGATCATCCCCGACCCGGAGACCGGCAGCCCCCTCGTCGTACCGGCCGCCCGCCAGCGCCTCACCGCCGCCTGACGGCGCCCCGAGCCAGCCCGCGGGCGGCGAACCGACACGGCTTTGAACCAAGATCAAGACCCAAAGTGGCGCTTGAGTGCGAGTGGCATCAATCCGAGGCATCCCTGGAGTGAGTGGGCAGCCCAAGCGCCGAGTCTTCGTCACGTTCTGACATATCCCACCTCGAGGTGGTGTTGTGAACCGCCCGTGGTGTACCCGGCCGCCCGATACCCCTGCCTGCGCAGCTCATGCCACACCTTGCGGGCACCGTAGACACCGAGGTTCCCGGCGTGGACAGCGCGGATGAGCCCGGTCAACTCCACATCCCGGAAACCCGGCGCGTCGAGACAGGTCGTGACCGGGCCGCCCAGTAACCGCTCGGAGCGATCTGCAGCCCGTGCTGACGCAGCACCCGGCAGATCGGCTCGACCCCGAAACGGTCCCGATGCTCGTCGACGAACCTCACGAGCGTGTCGTAGGCCGGTCGGTGAAGTCGGCCCGCAGCGCAGTTCCGGCTCTTGGTCAGTCTGTTTCTGCGGGCCGCTTCCCGAACCCGGCGTGCACCTTTCGATGCACCGGGCTCTCCACAAGCCTCGCTTGGGCGTGGTGGTGTCTCGTCGTCAGGTGGCTGGCCAGGGGGTGGGGATGTTCGCGCCGCGGTAGAGGTACCGGGTGGTACTCAGTTTCTCCGGGTCGAACAGTTCCCGCTGGCCGTGGGGCCACCATCCGCCGTCGCAGTAGCGGCGGCGGAGTTCCTTCCAGGTGGTCCGGCGGTGTTTTCGCCGGAGCCATCGCCAGACCGTCTGCCACAGGTAGTGGCTGAGGTATGCGAAGGTCGCCGACGACACGCCGGGCCGGAAGTAGGCGCACCAGCCGCGTACCGCCTGGTTGAGCCTGCGGATCAGGTCATCCAGCGGCTGGTTCACCTCGACCTGCCGGCACAGGGTCTTCACCTTGGCCATCACCGCCTTCAGCGACTTCTTGGCCGGGTAGGTGTAGATGTAGTGCCGGGTGGTCCCTCTCTTGCGATGACGCTGGATGCGCCAGCCGAGGAAGTCCATCCCCTCGTCGATATGGGTGATCAGGGTCTTGGCCTGCGACAGGCGCAGGCCCATCGTGGCCAGGACCCCGGCGATCTCGTCCCGCAGCGCTTCGGCGTCCGACCGGCCGCCTTTGATCATCAGGCACCAGTCGTCGGCATACCGGACCAGCTTGAAGTTCGGCAGGCCGCGCCGAAGCCGCCGAGCTTTCTCCACCCTGCCGGTGGAAGGGCCACCGGGACGCTGGGCGACATACTCGTCCAGCACTGACAAGGCGATGTTGCTCAGCAACGGGGACAGGATCGACCCTTGCGGAGTGCCGGCGTTGGTCTCCCGCAGTTGGCGGTCCTCGCCGAGGATGCCCGACTTCAGGAACGCCTTCACCAGGCCCAGCAGGCGCTTGTCGGCGATGCGGCCACGCACCCGTCCCATCAGGGCGGTATGGTCGATCTCGTCGAAACAGGCCTTGATGTCGCCTTCCACGACCCACTCGTAGCTACGTGGTCTCGTGGCCAGGTAACGGATCTCGGCCACCGCGTCATGGGCCCGGCGTCCCGGGCGGAACCCGTAGGAACACGGGAGGAATGGAGTCGGACCGGGGCGCGGTGCCACCGTCTCCGGTGGTCCGTTTCCCCGGCCCGCTCCCCGAACCCGGCGTGCCGGTCGTCCCGGCACCGGGCTCTCCACAGACGTGCGGGTGGGCGTCTATACCGTTGCAGTTGCCGCGTCCCACGGCGTGGGAATCTTCGAGCCCCGGTAACGGTAGCGGGTCACCGGTACCGAGTCGGGCCGGAAGAGAATCACGCCCGCTTGGCTGATCTTGTCCTTGCCGAAGTAGCGTCTCCTGAGCCACGTCCAGTTCGCCTTGGGATGCTTCGCGCGGATCCACCGCATGACCCGCCACCAGGAGTACCAGGTGAGGTAGTGCAGGGTCCGCTTCACCGCGGCGTGCCGGAAGTAGTTGGCCACGCCCCGCAGGATCGGGTTGATGGCCTCCAGGATGTCCAGCAGGAGCAGGTTGAGCCGGTTGCGTCGGGTCCACGCCTTGACCTTGCGTTTCGTCGCCTCGAAGTTCGCTGGCGACATGAAGGTGTAGGCGCAGGGAGTCTTGCCCTTCCGAGGCCGCCGCTGGATGCGGAAGCCGAGAAAGTCAAAACCGTTGTCCACATGGGTGATGTGCGTCTTCGCCTCCGACAGCCGCAGCCCCTGGCTGGCCAGGATGGCTGCGGTGTCGGCCTTCAGGGCTTCTGCCTGCGTCTGGGTGCCGTGCACCATGATCACGAAGTCATCCGAGTAGCGGATGAGTCGATAGGTGGCGATACCCTTGGAGCGCAGGTAGGTGCGCTGGTTGCGGTACTTCGACGTGGCCGCCCAAGCCGCTTGGAACGGTTCGTCCAGGGCGGTCAGTGCCAGGTTGGCAAACAGCGGGGAGATGACCCCGCCCTGAGGGGTGCCGGACACCCGTCGTTCGAACTGGCCCAGCTCGGTGAGTACCCCTGCTTTGAGGAACGCCTTGCACAGGTTGATCACTTTGCGATCGGTGACGCGTCGGCGGATGCGTTCGACCACGACCGAATGCCGGATGTTGTCGAAGCAGCCTTCGATGTCGCCCTCGACCACCCACGAGTAGCCGTTGTTGATGTAGTGCACGATCTCGGCTACCGCGTCCTGTGCGCGGCGTCCTGGCCGGTAGGCGTAGCTGGACCGGTACTGGTCGGGCTCGAAGATCGGTTCCAACACAAGCTTGAGCGCCATCTGCACCACCCGGTCGGCAACGGTGGGGATCCCGAGCCGGCGAACCTTGCCGCACTTCTTCGGGATCGCTCGTTCCCGCACGGGTTCGGGCCGATAGGTGCTGTGTTTGAGCCGGTCGCGAAGCTCTCGGAGGAAGGGCTCCTCGCCGACCTGCTGCTCCACATACGAGCAGCTGACACCATCGACCCCGGCGCTGCGGGCTCCACGATTTGTTCGTACTCGCAGCCACGCCACCCGCAGGGTGGCCAGGTCGGCAACGAGGTTGAACAGATCGTGGAACTGCATGTTCGGATCGGTTGTTGCCCACTTGTGCAGCTTGGTCTGGACATGAAGTACCCGTGCGTCCGCTTCGCGGAATGTCGGCCACGGCGCGACGGTATTCACCGTCGACCTCCCCTCGACCAGTCCTTGCTGCAAATCTGCTGCCCTCCTTCGCCATGTGCGCAGCTCTCCTGCGCTCGGACTACTACGAGGGCTCTGCCACGCCTGGGCGCCGTCAGTTGACGGTGCGCCTGCCCGCCACCCGGCTGGATGCCGAGCGGGTAGGGCGACACCCAGACGCTTCCCACGTTCACTGGCCACCGCTTGGCGGGGTCGGGATCGAGCTTTACCCCGGCAGCATCACCACGAGTACGCCGCAGGCCTTCCTCGTGGTCTTCCTGGCCGCACAGACTGGACGACCAGGAAGCGGGCCGGCCACCAACTGAAACCCACCCAGCACTGCATCGACCCATATCCGCCAGGTTCAGGGTCGTTTTCGAATCACGGGGCATCAGACACTCGTTCGCGATCGCTATCCCTTCCCGCCTCGCTAGTGCTGTGACCGGAAACGTTGGCCGGGTTGGGTGACACGCCGGTCATCGTTACCGGTTCGGTGTCGGGCGGGGTTCAGGCTGTCGGGATGGCAGATGCTGTTCGGGCGCGTCGGCTCACCGATGACGAGGGTCGGCGACTACAACAGATCGTGCGGCGTGGGACGGGATCACCGGTCCGGCTGCGACGGGCGATGGTCATCATGGCCTCGGCCAGTGGGAACACCGTCCCGGCGATCGCTCGTTTGGTCCAGGGCGACGAGGATGCGATCCGTGAGGTCATCCACCGGTTCAACAAGATCGGTCTGGCCTGCCTGGACCCTCGGTGGGCGGGTGGCCGTCCCCGCCGGATCAGTGAAGACGACGAAGCGTTCATCGTCGCGACGGCCCGTACCAGACCCCAGGCGCTCGGTCAGCCGTTCACCCGGTGGAGCCTGCGCAAACTCGCCGACTACCTGGCCCACAACCGCGGTCCGCGCCGCGTGGTGGTCGGCCGGGAACGGCTGCGGGAGTTCCTGCACCGGCACGACATCACGCTCCAGCGAACCAAGACCTGGAAGGAGACCAACGACCCGAACGCCGAGGCGAAGCTCGCTCGGATCGAGGCGGTGACCACCGCGTTCCCGGACCGGGTCTTCGCCTTCGACGAATTCGGCCCGTTGAGCATCAGGCCGCACGCCGGCGCGTCGTGGACGCCGGCCGGGCATCCGGACCGGTTGCCCGGCAACTACCACAAGCTGCACGGCGTGCGGCAGTTCCACGCCTGCTACAGCGTCGGCGACGACACCATGTGGGGCGTCGTGCGGCGCCGCAAGTCCGCGGCGAACACCCTGGCCGCGCTCAGGTCGATCCGCAAGGCGCGGCCGGACGGCGCCCCGATCTACGTGATCCTGGACAACCTGTCCGCGCACAAAGGCAAGAAGATCCGGGCCTGGGCCGCACGCAACAAGGTCGAGCTGTGCTTCACCCCGACCTATTCGTCCTGGGCCAACCCGATCGAGGCGCACTTCGGACCGCTACGGATGTTCGTCCTCGCCGGATCGAACCATCCCAACCACCCGGTCGCGACCCAAGCCCTGCACAACTACCTACGCTGGCGTAACGCCAACGCCCGCCACCCGGACATCCTGGCCGCCCAACGCCGCGAACGCGCCCGCATCCGCTCCGAACGCCAACGACGCTGGGGTCAGACCACCGACCGGGCAGCGGCCTGACCAACCCGGCCAACGTTTCCGGTCACAGCACTAGCGCGGCTGACGCGTCTGGCAGTACCACGCCTCCGCTACGTTGTCAGGGCTGCTCCCGCCCTCCTCGGCACCTCCCGGATCAGGCTGCCCCCAACTTCTGGACCCCTGCTGCGACAGGAGCCCGGTGAGGTCTTGCACCTCACACGGTGAAACCAGCGCCTTGTGGCGCACAGTCGGCCTCGAAGATCGGTTCCAGCACGAGCTTCAACGCCGCCTGAACGACCCGGTCCGCCACCGTGGGTATCCCCAGTTTGCGGACCTTACCCGACCCGCCCGGCTTCGGGATCTTGCGTTCCCGCACCGGCAGCGGCCGGAACGTGCCCGTCTTCAATTGGGCACGCAAGTCGTCCAGGAACCCAGGAACGCCGATGTGCTGCTCGACGTCAGCGACGGTCACACCGTCCACGCCGGCAGTCCGGGCTCCGAGGTTGCCCGCGACCCGGCCGTACGCCATCACCAGCGTCGCCGGGTCGTGCACGAGATTGAACAGGTCATCGAACCGGCGGCCGGGATCGGCCGCCGCCCAACGGTGAAGCTTGGCCTGCATCTCCACTACCCGCCGATACGGCCCGACGGCCGGATCGGTCGGAGCAGCACCATTCAGCGGCGCGTCTTGCGGCATTACAGTATCCTCCCTTTCGCGAAACCGCTGCCGCCCTTCGCCATGTGGCCGGCTTTCCCGACCTCGGACTACTACGGAGGCTCCGCCCCACCCGGCCCCCTCAGCGGTCGGCGCGCCTATCCCGACGCGCGTGCTGGCCGCACCCGCGCCGGGAACCGCGACCAGGTGGTTCCCGTGTTCACTGTGGTTCGCTCGTCGAAGGAGGAGCCCGACTGTGTCCCAGCGGCATCGCCATGAGTACGCCGCAGACCTTCCTCATGGCCTCCCAAGCCAGCTCTTGCATACCGACCTGGAAGATCCCCACCGCTTCGATACACGGCGGGGAAGCACCGCGCCCGACCCACATCCGCCAGGTTCGAGTCGGTGTCTCTGATGAAGGACGTAAAGACGCCGGTTCCTCGCGTACTCCTCTTCGTCTCGCTTGCCGGACCCGCCCCATCTGGCAGTACTGGAACGTCCCGGCGTTGTCAGGGCTGCTCCCACCTTCCCCAGCGCCACCCGGATCAGGCTGCCCCCAGCTACATCAACCTGCTGCGACAGGCCAAAGGCGCAGGTCTCCCACCTCCGCTCGAACCACAGCGCCTCACGGAGCAAACCGAATGTGAGACAGGGCCGTTCGCGAGACAGGCCCGGCAGGCCGGCGAACCGCAGGTCCGCAGGTCGGTGGCGGTGGCCTGCTCCTGCCCGGTCCGGTTGAGCGGCACGTCCGGGTGCCGGTGAGTGAGGTCGATCAGTTCGGCGCCGACTGCCGCGCCGGCCGCAACGTTCGCTGTGCTCTCGCCGTATCGCACGATCTGCAACGCCGCCAGTTCCGCCGTGCGTGCCCCCTACCCGCCAGCGGGCGGTAGGTAGCCGGCGTGAAGGCCGTGGCGAGGGGTAAGCGCTGGTTCCACGCATCAGCGACAGGGAGGTGTGTCGTGGCCACGATCGTTCGGGAAGCGGCGAGCCCGGTGAAGGATAAGAACTACGACCTGGTCCACGCGCTGCAGATGTCACTGCAGCACATCTGGCAGTTGGAGACGTACATCGCCGACGCCGACGCCGACGGCGACACGGAACTCGCCGAATGGTTCCGGCGGATCCAGGACAACAACCGCAAGGCGGGCGAGCAGGGCAAGAAAATGCTAATGCAGCGCCTCCAGCAGGAGAAGGGCTGAGGTCGGGTGGCGCAGGCCGGACGGCACCACCGGTCGTCGTCCGGCCCACGCCGCGCCGAATCGTCGGCGCGCGCGGACTACGGAGACCGAGGAGATCAAGGTCGGGGAGCGGGTGGAGCGCTGGTGGTGGTGGTGATGGGCGACGTTGATCAGGTGGGCATCGGACAGATCGTGCCCGCTGACCGGGATCTTCTTCCACGGGTAGTAGGCATCACACCGGCGAGGTAGCGAATCATTTGCCGGGCCTCGGCGTAGCGCTCCATCGCCGCCATCATGTTGATGAATTCGATGGACACCACGCTGGCCGCCACCACGTTGTCGTGCTCAAGCAGTTCATCGATGTAGCCGCAGAGGATCTCGACGGCCTCCGCACGGTCCCCGCGCGGCGGAAGGCTGATCGAGCCGCCACCGGACCATTGGCCGAGAGCGGCCTCGTAGAAGTACTGTTCTACGTCCGCTGTGCGCTGCTGGAGCGACGCCGAGTAGCCGAGCGTCTGCAGGGCCTGGTGCAGTAGGTTCGGCGGGCTCTGCCGGCGGTACTGCTCGGCGAGCGCCGACACCAGGGTGTCTACTTCGGAGAATCGGCCGGCGCTCAGCAGGAGACCGGCCGCCATCAGCTGGACGAACCGGGCCGTCGCGTCATCCCCGCACGCCTCGAGGGCAGAGGCGACGTCGGGGAGGCACCGATGGAGCGCCGCGCCGTCCCCGCTCACGTAGGCCCGCGCGTTACCGGGCCAACGGATGGTCGGGCTCGCCGCAACGGTCGAGGAGCCGACCGTACGCCTGCTGGTTGCCGGCCTGCGTGCAGCGCTTGGCGGCCCAGGAAAGGCAGCGCGCGTGGCCGCGGACGACACGGGCGTGATGTCGAGGATCCGCTCGGCGAAGTCACCGACCCCGTGGCGGGCCCGTAGGGCGAGCTCCGTAGCCACCGGCCGGAGCAGGGCGGTGGCCCGATCTGGGTCGCGCCTCGCACACGCCCACGCCAGCGTGGCACGCAGGTCCGGCCACAGCTCGGCCAGGGGTTCAGTACCTTCAATCTCCGTCCACCCGCGCAGTTGATCACCGATCTGCGCCACGCGCTCGCCGCACCACCGCGCGTGGCGTTTGGCGAGCCCGTCCTCCTCGGGTGCGAGCGTGGCGGCGAACTGGCGAATGGTCTCGAGCAGGCGGAAGCGACGGCCGGACTGGCCCCTTTCGACCGCCACCATCGACCGCTCCACCAGTCCGGCGAGGAGGTTGTCGACCTGCCGGTCGTCGGACGGAGCATCCCCGCCGACCGCCTCCGCTGCCGCTAGGTCGAACGCGCCGACAAAGATCGGCAGGCGTCGTAGCAGATTCTGCTCGCCGGCATCAAGCAGGTCGTACGACCACCGGATTGTCGTCTCCAGCGTGCGGTGCCGGGCGGCTGCGGTGCGCTGGCCGCCCGTCAACAGCGGCAGGCTGTCGTCAAGTCGCGCCCGCAGGTCGGCCGGCGTGAACGCTCTCGTCCGGCCGGCGGCGAGCTCGATCGCGAGCGGGATCCCGTCAAGGCGCTGGCAGATATCCACCACGTCGCTGTGATGAGCGTCCAGGTCGACGGTCGCGTCGACCGCGAGCGCCCGGGTCCGGAACAGCTCGGCACCCGCGCTGGTCGGTTCCAGTGGCTCAACCGCGACCACCTTTCTCGCCGGCGATAGCGAGGCGCTCTCGCAAGGTCGCCAGCACACGCACCTCGGGATGGCCCGCCACCGAACCCAGGAAAATCACCTTCCGAGCAGCCAAAAAACCTCAGTCACGAAGCTCACCACTGAGGAACGAACCCCACCATGCTCACAGTCAGCCGAGCCCGGCCCGGTTGAGGCGGTCCAGCAGGCTCGGCTTGCGGGCATGCCGTTCACGCAGCTGCCGCATCCGACGGCGGAACGTTACGGTGTCGCTGCCCCGTTCGGCCAACGCCTTCAGGTCGGCCATGAGTGCGACGGCGGCGTCGTACTCTTTCGGTTTCTTCGTTTCGATCATCGCGGCCACCTGCTGCCACACCTGCTCCTGCCGTCCAGCGAGCGCGTTCAGGTGTTGCTCGCGTGCGGCGGCGGCTGCCTGCTCCCGGTGTTTCCGCTCGGCCGCGTCGCGCTGGCGGGCGAGCTGCTGCCGGTGTGCCCAGCGCTTCTCGGCGGAGGTCAGCAACTCTCCTGCGGTACGGCCACCGCCGGTGAGGTCCTCTGGGGTCGTACCGTTGAAGCGACGCAGCAACTCCGACCGCAGGTGAGTGTGGTCGCCGCTCAGCAGACGCAGGACGATCTTGTCCTTCTCGGACTCGGGCAGCGTCTTCACCCACCGGGACAGCGCCGATGTCGACGGCGCTTTCTCATGCAGGGGCGGACTCGTTTCGGCTGCCACGGCGAGCAGGTCCGGGTCCAGCCGCAGGAACTCGACCAGGGCGTGCAGTGGCCCGGACAGGTTTCCCAGGCCCGGCGGAACGGGCGGCTCCGGTTCGTCGTCATCCAACTCGCGGCCCTGCACGCACAGCAGCCAGGCCAGGTACAGCAGCCGCCGATCGCCGGCGGCCAGCTCTGTGCGAGCGGGAAGGATCGCGGCGAGGTGGCCACCGCCGTCGTAGACCTCGTCGCTGTCCTCGTCCTCACTGAGCAGGTCGAGGATCACGTGGGTCCGGGTCGACCACGAACGGGCCGATCCCCCGACGCAGTACTTCGCGACGATGTCCGGAGACAACACGTTGACCGGCAACCGCAACGCGATCCGCTGCGTTCCCCAGTTCGTCAGGTACAGGAACGCGTCGAAGTATCGCTCCATCCAGGTCTGTGGGTCGCCCTTCAGGTTTCCCCACTGATAGTCGTTGACGAAGCTCGATGACGTGATCCGCGCCCGGGTCGACAATGCCCGCAGCTCCTGCTGCTGTGTCAGTGTCAACGGTTGATCGATCGATACGAACTCGTAGTATTGGTATTCGCTCACTGCCGACAGCCTCCGTCACACGTGATCATCCAACCGTCCAGTGCCGGTAGGCCTCGATCCACCGAACGCCCCCGGCGGCGGCTCGGGCAAGGGAAGGTCCAAGATCCCGATCGCCTGCCGGACGCGGCCTCGTCGGCAAAGCCACGATTCCGCCGTGGCGTAGGTCGACCCGTCGCACCGTCACCTCCACGCCGAGAACCTGCGTCGTGAACGGCGCCGCCAGGTTGTCCTCGATCATCGTGTACGGGCTGGTCAGCTGCTCATCGTCGTCGTAAGCATCGACAGTCGCATCGCCGACCAAAGCATCCAGTTCGGCCCGGCTCAGTGAACCCATCGCGGAAGCCTACGGTAGCTCCCGCATCTATCTGAAGGCACGGGGCAGCTTGCGGGAACTGGAGGACGACACGCCACAGATCGGGCGTAGGCAGCGCCGGTCGCGTCCCGGGCGGCGCAGGCCGCCTGGAAAACCGTCCGGGGCCAGCCTGCTGGCAGGCTGTGGGCCGTTCGGTGGTGTCGGCCAATTGGCTCTGGAGTCGTCGGTGGATAGCGGTTGGTAACTGAGGTCCGTAGCATCTTTGCGGTTACGGGCATGGACGGGGGCAGCGGCATGGATTTCGACAGCATCGAGTGGTTGCGTCGGAACAGTCCAGCCTGGCGCCTGCTCCGGGCCGACCACGCGGCCTTGGTGCTGTCCTTCCTGGGGCGGGTCTTCGTCGAAGAGAACATCCGCTCGATGTCCGCGATCGAGTTGACCGTGCGGTTGGAGGACGAACTCTTCACGCTCAACGAGCGGTTCGGGGAAGGTACATATCCGCGTACGGCCAAGGCGTACCTGGACGAGTGGGCGCAGCCCGACGTCGGCTGGCTGCGCAAGTACTATCCGCCTGGCGCGGACCAGGTGCACTTCGACGCCACGCCAGCGGTGGAGCGGGCGCTGGCCTGGGTGCAGTCGCTGCGCGCCCGCTCCTTCGTCGGGACCGAGTCGCGGCTGAACATCGTGCTGGAACTGCTGCGGCAGATGGCGTTCGGCGCCGAGACCGATCCGGAGGTCCGGCTGGCGGAGCTGCGTCAGCGACGCGCGGAACTCGACGTTGAGATCGACCGGGTTTCGGCTGGTGAGGTCGACCTGCTCGATCCGGCCGCGCAACGTGACCGGTACCAACAGTTCGTCGCGACCGCCCGTGGGCTGCTGAGCGACTTTCGGGAGGTGGAAGCGAACTTCCGAACTCTCGACCGGGAGCTGCGGGAGCGGATCGCCTCCTGGAACGGGTCGAAGGGGGAGTTGCTGGACGAGGTCGTAGGGAACCGGAACGACATCGCGGAGTCCGACCAGGGCCGCAGTTTCCATGCCTTCTACGACTTCCTCCTGTCGCCCCGGCGCCAACAGGAGTTCAGTGACCTGCTCGCCCGGGTGCAGTCGCTGGAGGCGATCGGCGAGCCGGACCTGCGGATGCGGGGCATCCACTACGACTGGCTGGACGCGGCGGAACGCACCCAGGCAACCGTGCGGTTGCTCTCGGAGCAACTGCGACGGTTCCTCGACGACCAGGTCTGGCTGGAGAACCGACGAGTGGTGGACATTCTGCGCAGCGTGGAGACGCACGCCCTTGCTGTTCGTGACCAGCCGACGGGTGAACTGGGCCACGAGATCGACGGCATTGCTCCCCACATCGTTCTACCGATGGAGCGACCGCTGTATCAGATTCGGGCCAAGCAGGCGCTGGACAGCGATGTCGACCTCGACGCCGACACACCGGAGGTGGACGTCTCAGCCTTGTTCGAGCAGGTACACGTCGATCCGGCTCGGCTGCGCGAGGCGGTACGGGCAGCACTCACCGACGGCACCCAGGTCTCGTTGCCGGAGCTGGTGGCCGCCCGTCCCCTGGAACACGGATTGGCGGAACTCGTCGCCTACCTGTCGCTCGACAAGGACCCCACCTTCGAGCTGATCTTCGATGAGTGGCGTCCGGACCACGTACGCTGGCGTGGTGTCGATGGCCGACTGCGGGAGGCGGTCGTGCCCGCCGTTGCCTTCGTCCGCAGGTCGTCCCTTGCGGGAGGTGCGTGACCGTGTCCCGAGCGATCCGGCCGGCAGAACCCAACCTCTCGGTTGCCGTTACCCACCTGATGAAGGGCGTCGTCTATCGGGACGCGCATGCGGTGCCGTGGCTTCATCTGACCCAGTTGCAGACACAGGTGCGCGACTACGTCGCGGTACTGGGGCTGACCGTGATGATCGATGAGGCCGAGGGGTACGCCTTCCTGCGCTCCCGACCAGATGACGTCGACCAGGACGGGCCTGCCGTGCCGCGGCTGATCCCGCGTCGGTCGCTGTCGTTCCACGTCAGCCTGCTGCTCGCGCTGCTGCGCAAGAAACTCGCCGAGTTTGATGCGAACAACAGTGACACCCGGCTGGTACTCACCCGCCAGCAGATGATCGACCTGCTCACGACCTTCATGCCGGCCACGATCGGCGAGGCCCGGCTAGTCGACCAGATCGACACTCATCTCAACAAGGTCGTCGAGCTGGGGTTCCTCCGGCGGCTTGACGACGGGGAGGCCAGCTACGAGGTGCGGCGAATCATCAAGGCCTTCGTCGACGCGCAATGGTTGGCCGAATTCGATGCCCGGCTCGCCGAGTACGTCGCCGAACTTTCGGGAACCACGGCGGGGCCGCGGTGACCGACCAGGACCGGATCGGAGTTGCCGCGGCAGCGCACGGATTCCGTTTGCTGCGGCTGGAACTGCGCAACTGGGGGACGTTCGACGGCCGGGTCTGGACCTTCCGGTTGGATGGCTCGACCGCGCTGCTTACCGGCGACATCGGCTCCGGTAAGTCGACCGTGGTCGACGCGATCACCACGCTGCTGCTTCCGGCACACAAGATCTCCTACAACCGAGCCGCCGGTGCCGAGACACGGGAGCGGACGTTGCGCTCGTACGTGCTGGGCTATTACAAGTCGGAGAGGAACGAGGCAACCGGCACGTCCCGGCCGGTCGGGTTGCGCGGAGGCAACAGCTACTCGGTGCTGCTCGGGGTCTTCGGCAACGCGGCCACCGGCGCCACGGTCACGCTTGGACAGGTCTTCTGGACCCGGGACGGCAACTCCGGGCAGCCGGAACGGTTCTTCGTCGCCGCCGGGACGGAGCTGGCGGTTGCCACCGACTTCGTTGGCTTCGGCAGCGAGATCGCCCAACTCAAGAAGCGGTTGAGGCAGTCCGGCGCCAAGATATACGACCATTTCCCAGAGTACGGCAAGGATTTCCGGCGGCGTCTCGGCATCGCCTCCGACCAGGCGATGGATCTGTTTCACCAGACGGTGTCGATGAAGGCGGTCGGTGACCTCAATGACTTCGTCCGCAACCACATGCTGGAGCCGTTCGACGCCGCGGACTGGATCCGTCGGCTTGTCACCCACTTCGACGATCTGACCCGCGCGCATGAGGCCGTCGTGAAGGCCCGCGAGCAGCTCGCCGACCTGAGGCCCTTGCTGGAGGCGTGCGACGCGTACGACGGCCACACGGCCCAGATCGTGTCGCTGGACGCGCAGCGCTCGGCGCTGCCGTTCTTCTGCGCGCGGGGCAAGGCGGAGCTGTTTCGGACCGAGGTCACCGCCAACCAGGCGACGCTGGCGGGGGAGCAGGCCGGACTCGTCGCAGTGAAGGGCCGGATCACCGAGCTGGCCGCCCGGCGCGACCGGCTGACGTTGGAGCGTGCCGGGCATGGCGGCGACCGTGTCGCTGAGCTGGAGCGACAGATCAGCGACACGGAGACAGCCCGGGACGAGCGGCGGCGGCGTTTCGAACGGTACGCCAGTTTGCTCGCCGAAGCCGGGCTGGCGCCGGTCGAGGCGCTGCCGCAGTTCGCCGACCGCCGACAGGAGGTCGCCGACGAGCTGGCCCGATGCGACCAGGACCGCGCCGACCGGCAGAACGAGCTGACCGAGGCCGCGGTCACGGTGAAGGAAATCGCGGGCCAGGAACAGGAGGTCAACGCCGAGCTGCACAGCCTGCGGGGACGGCGTAGCAACATTCCGCGTCGCAGCCTCGAACTACGGGCTCGGATCTGTGGCGAGCTGAACCTGCCCGAATCCAGCCTGCCGTTCGCAGGCGAACTGATCCAGATGCGACCGGAGGCGCCCGAGTGGGAGGGAGCCGCCGAACGAGTCCTGCGTGGTTTCGCCCTGTCCCTGCTGGTGCCGGACGCGCACTACCCGGCCGTAGCGGACTGGGTGGACAAGCGGCACCTGGGCGGCAGGCTGGTCTACTACCGGGTGCCCGCGACGCTGTCCCGCCAACCAGATCCCGGGTACGACGAGCGGCGGACGCTCTTCGCCAAGCTGGAGCTGCATCCGGAGTCGCCCCTGCGGCCCTGGCTGGAGCGGGAACTACGCCGGCGTGCCGGTTACGAGTGCGTCGCCTCGACCGCCGAGTTCCGTCGGGCTGAGCGGGCACTGACCCGGGCGGGCCAGATCAAGGACATCGGTGGCCGGCATGAGAAGGACGACCGGTCCCGGATCGACGACCGCAGCGGCTATGTGCTCGGCTGGAGCGTCGAGCAGAAGATCTACGCTCTGCTGGCGAAGGCACAGCTCCTGGCCGGGCGGCGTACCCGGGCCACCGCTGATCGGGACGCACTGGTCGGGCGGCTGGACCGGCTTACCGTGCGGCATGGCACGCTGAGCAAGCTGGTCGAGTTTACTGACTTCACGGAGCTGGACTGGGGCTCGGCCGTACAACGTATCGAGCGGTTGCGCCAGGAGAAGCGGCGGTTGGAGGCGGCCTCGGGGGAACTCGCCCGGCTCAACGCCGAGCTGGACCGGGTCACCGAGGAACTCGCCGAACTCGGTGAGCAGCGGGATGCCTCGCAGGGCCGAATCGGCCAGGTGCGGGAGCAGCTCGCCCGGGCCGAGCAGGGGCTGAGGGACGCTGAGCGGCTACTGAACGAGCCGGGATGCGGTACGGCGCTGGAATGTTTCGAGACGCTGGACAAGCGGGCCGGTGTGACGATGCCCGAAGCGCCGGCCAGCTACGACCGGCTCCGGGACGAAATCGAGGCCGAACTCCGGTCGGAGCGGGACGAGGCTGCCCGCCGACAGGCTGCGGCGAGCAACCGGGCGGTCAGCAGGATGGCGGACTTCCGGCGCCGGTACCCGTTGGAGGCCGCCGAGCTGGACAACACTGTCCAGTCCGCCGGAGAGTACCGGGCGATGCGGGACCGACTGGTCCGCGACGACCTTCCCCGGTTCGAGGCGGAGTTCAAGACATACCTGAACACGAACACGATCCGGGACATCGCGAGCTTCCACTCCCAACTGAACAAGCAGGCGGAGCTGATCCGGGAGCGGATCGCGACGATCAACCAGTCGCTGGTCGGTATTGACTACAACCAGGGCCGTTATATCCGGCTGGACGGCAGCCCGTCACCGAACGTGGAGATTCGCGACTTCGTCGGCGACCTTCGGGCCTGTACCGACAACTCGCTCGGCGACGACTCGGACCAGTACTCGGAGCAGAAGTTCCTCCAGGTCAAGCGGATCATCGAGCGGTTTCAGGGTCGGGAGGGCTTCACCGATGTCGACCGAATCTGGGCGCGGCGGGTCACCGACGTACGCAACTGGTTCGTCTTCTCCGCCTCCGAACGGTGGCGGGAGGACGACGCCGAGTACGAGACATACACCGACTCGGGCGGCAAGTCCGGCGGGCAGAAGGAGAAACTGGCCTACACCATCCTGGCCGCGTCGCTCGCGTACCAGTTCAAGCTCGACTCGGCAGCCAACGGTGGGAATACGTTCCGGTTCGTGGTGATCGATGAGGCGTTCGGGCGCGGCTCCGAGACGTCGACTCGGTTCGCGCTCGCACTGTTCCAGCGGATCGGCCTGCAACTGCTGATCGTGACACCCCTGCAGAAGATCCACGTCATCGAGCCGTACGTGGCGGCGGTGGGTTTTGTGGACAACCCGAACGGTAACTACTCGCGCCTGCAGAGCCTGACCATCGAGGAGTACCACGAGCGGCGACAGACACACGAGTTGGGCGTCTCGCCCGCGTCCGGGGCCTGACGTGGGCGCTGGCGCCTCGCAGGTCCCGTACTGGACCGGACCCGACGATCTGGTTGCGCGGCTGCGTCGTCGGTGGGAGGCGGGGGAGTTCCTCACCGCGCTGGGCCGGGGTGCGCCATGGGAACCGGTCGCCGTACCGCTGCGCGCGCCGACCGCGGCCGAACTGGCCGACCACTTCGGCGCAGCTCAAGACTGGATCGGCCGATGGCGGAACGTCGACGCCGATCTCGTACGGCTTGAGCAGCGTACCGTCGGCGGCCGGCTGATCGGCGCCAACCGGGTGCCCGCCCGAGCGGTGATCGACACTCCCCGGCAACTCTGGGCACTGTTGCGGGTCGGTGCGTACGTGGCGACGTACGAACGGCTGCTGGAGGACACCCAGGCGAGTGCACCGGCGTTACTGGACTGGATGGTGGCCCATCCGATACAGGTGCTCCGGCACGCGGATCGGTGGAGCAGGCTGGTCGACACCGTACTGTGGATCGACCGCAACGGGCGGCCGGAGACGTACCTGCGGCACGTCGATGTGCCGGGCGTCGACACCAAGTTCATTGAGCAGTACCGAGCGGTGCTGGCCGGGCTGCTCGACCACCAGCTCGAGCCGGGCCGGATCGACCAGGCCCACCCGCCGAGCCGGTTCACGCGCCGGTACGGCTTCCGCACGAAGCCGGTGTACGTCCGGCTTCGGTCGCTGGGACGGAAACCCCCGACGCTCGGGCCGTACCAGGAGGTGACGGTACGGGTTGAGGAGCTGGCGGCGACTCCGGTCGAGGTGTCTCGGGTCATCGTGGTGGAGAACGAGATCACCTACCTGGCACTACCGCCGGTGGACGATGCCGTCGCGGTCCTCGGCGGCGGATACGCGCTGTCCGGGCTGGCGCTGCTGAACTGGCTACATTCCCGCGAACTGGTCTATTGGGGCGACGTGGACACGCACGGCTTTGCCATCCTGGATCGTCTACGCCAGATCTTTCCGCACACCCGGTCGATCCTGATGGACAGGGACACACTGCTTACCCACCGCGCCCACTGGGGCCGGGAACCGAGCCCTATCCGAACCGGGTTGCCCCATCTGCACCCGGCGGAGGCCGACCTCTACGCCGACCTGCTCGCCGACCGGTACGCCCCGGCGCTGAGACTGGAACAGGAACGAATCCGGTTCGGCATCGTCGAGCGGGCACTCCGTCAACCAGACACATCCGGCGGGTGACCCTCGCATCACGGGAGATGTCGATAGAGGAATCGGTGGCCGCCGCAGTAGATGATCATGGTGCCTGCGTGGCGACCGCGGGCGCTGGGTGGCGGAGCAAGCGTCGAGGCGCTGAACGTCGCGGAAGTGCCGTTCATCCGGCAGGCCGTGGAGCGGGGAGGCGACACCGCCGGGTCGGCGTTTTCGTCCCACTGGTGGCTCGAGTTCATCGACGTCGAATCGTCAGGTGGCCGTCGTCCTGTTGTGGATGCCCCGGTGGGTGCCATTGACAGCAACTAAACGGCTGTTCAATGCTGTAAGCATGCGTTCAAAGGTGTCGGGCGTCAACTTGGGTGAGCTGTCCACCCGGGCCCGGTTGCGTGATGCGGCGATTTTGCGGTTCGCGCGGGAGGGGTTCGGGGCCAGCCTGCGGTCGATCGCTGGTGATGCCGGCTTCAGTGCCGGTCTGGTGGTTCACCTGTTTGGGTCGAAGGAGGGGCTGCGGGCGGAGTGTGACGAGTACGTCTTCACCGTTGTGCGTGACACGAAGCGGGGTGTGGTCGCCGACTCGGCGGGCCCGGCCAGTTTCCTGGTGCAGATGGCGAAGATCGAAGAGTATGCGCCGCTGGTCGGCTATGTCGTACGTAGCCTCCAGACGGGTGGTGACCGCGCTCGTGCGTTCGTGGAGCACATGGTGGCCGATGCGGGCGGGTATGTCGCCGAGGGCGTCGCGGCGGGCACGATCGTGCCGAGCCGGGACGAGCAGGCGCGGGCCCGTTACCTGCTGGGCGCGTCGTTGGGGCCGTTGCTGCTGGAGTTGTCGTTGAACCCGCCGGAGGATCCGGCGGATCTCGGCGGGTTTCTCACCTCGTACTTCGACCGGGTCGCATTGCCGGCGTTGGAGCTGTTCACCGAGGGGTTCCTGACCGACCGCCGGATGCTCGACACGTACCTGCTCTACATCGGCGATCCGCCGGGGGACACCGAGGGCCGTCCGGCCCGAACCCCGGCCCCTTCGACCGATCGGGAGAGCGATCATGCCGACCTCCACCACACCCGCGATCGAGATCCACGACCTACGTAAAACCTACGGCCATGTCACCGCGCTCGACGGGCTCGACCTGCTGGTCGCGCCGGGCGAGGTGCACGGCCTGCTCGGCCCGAACGGGGCCGGCAAGTCCACCACCATCCGGGTCCTGCTGGGCCTGCTTCGTGCCGACGCCGGCCGGGTCGCCCTGCTCGGCGGAGACCCGTGGCGCGACGCGGTCGCGTTGCACCGCCGTCTCGCCTATGTACCTGGCGATGTGGAACTGTGGCCGAACCTGACCGGTGGTGAGGCGATCGACCTGTTCGTCCGGCTGCGCGGCAGTGTCGACCGGGCCCGCCGCGACGAGTTGTGCCAGCGGTTCGACCTCGATCCGACCAAGAAGGGCCGCACCTACTCCAAGGGCAACCGGCAGAAGGTGGCCCTCATCGCGGCCCTGGCCAGTGACGTCGAACTGCTGCTGCTCGACGAGCCGACCGCTGGTCTTGATCCGCTCATGGAGGCGGTCTTCCAGACGTGTATCCGGGAGGCGAAGGCGGCCGGTCGGACGGTGCTGCTGTCCAGTCACATCCTGGCCCAGGTCGAGGTGCTCGCCGACCGGATCTCGATCGTCCGGCACGGCCGGGTCGTCGAGTCCGGCAGCCTCGCCGATCTGCGACACCTGACTCGTACGTCGATTGTCGTCACCGTCGACCGGCCGGTCGACGGGCTGTCCGCGCTGCCCGGCGTCCATGACGTACGGGTCGAGGGCGGCCAGGTGCGGTTCGACGTCGACGGCGGTCACCTCGCGCAGGTGGTGCCGGCCCTCGGTGGGCTCGGGGTCCGCGCCCTGACCGCCCATCCGCCGACGCTGGAGCAGTTGCTGCTGCGGCACTACGGCGACGAACTTCGCCGCGACGGGGTGACCCTCGACGACAACGGCGCGGTGACGCGATGACCGCCGCGACCCTGGACCGTCCCGGGCTGGGGGGCACCGGTCAGATCACCGGGACGCTGTCCGGAACCGGTACCCTGCTGCGGTTCATGCTGCGCCGCGACCGGATCCGGCTGCCCGGCTGGACGATCGGCCTGGCCCTGCTGATGGGCTACTTCAGCACCGCCCTGCGGACCGTGTTCGCCGCGCCCGAGGATCTTGCCGGCATCGCGACGTTCGCCGCGAGCCCGATGGGGGCGTTGCTCGGCGGCCCCGGTTACGGCTACGACGACCTGACCATGGAGCGTTTCCTCGTCGGCCAGTACGGCCTGTACGTCATCGTCGGTGCCGGGCTGATGAGCCTGCTCACCGTCGTGCGACACACCCGGGCCGAGGAGCGGTCGGGCCGGGCGGAACTGGTACGGGCCAACGTCGTCGGCCGGCATGCCCAGCTCACCGCCGCACTGCTGCTGACGGTGCTGATGAACCTGCTGGTCGCGGTCTTCGTCACCGCGGTGATGGCCGCGTCCGGCGTCGCCGGGGCGCTGCTGTTCGGCGCTTCGGTCGGTGCCACCGGTCTGGTCTTCGCCGGCGTCGCGGCGGTCACGGTGCAGCTTTCGGAGTATCCGCGTGCGGCGTCGGCGCTGGCCGGCACCGTGCTCGGTGCCGCGTTCGTGGTCCGTGGCCTGGGTGACATGGCGCAGGCCCACGGCAGTTGGTTGTCGTGGCTGTCGCCGATCGGCTGGTCGCAGCAGACCGCGCCGTACACGTTGGACCGGTGGTGGCCGCTGCTGCTGTCGGTGCTGGCGGCCGGCGCCACCGCAGCGGCCGGCTATGCCCTGTCGGCCCGGCGGGACCTGACGGCCGGGCTCATCGCGCCCCGGCGCGGTTCGGCGACCGCGCCGGGCTGGCTGGCCGGCCCGACGGCGCTTGCGTTCCGGCTGCAGCGCGCCGGCCTGGTCGGGTGGACCGTCGCGCTGTCCTGCGGTGCGGCGCTGTACGGGGCGTTCACCCAGCCGCTGCTCGACGGGTTCTCCGACGCGCCCGCCGACCTGCTGGCCGTTATGGGCGGCGAGCAGGATCTGCGTGCTGGCTTCCTCGGCCTGATCGGGCTGATGATGGCGCTGGTGGTGGCCGTCTTCGCGGTTCTGGCGGTGCAGGCGCTGCGGAACGAGGAGACCGAGGGGCGTACCGAACCGGTTCTGGCCACCGGGGTCAGCCGGGTCGGGTGGCTGGGTGGATATCTGGCCGTGACCGCGCTCGGGGTGTTGTGGCTGTTGCTGGTGTCCGGTCTGGCGGCCGGGATCGGGGCGGCCGCGAGCACCGGTGACGGCGCGCTCGTCGGGGAGATGATCCTGGGAACGGTCGTGCACACCCCGGCGGTCTGGTTGGTCCTGGCCGTTGCCGTGCTGCTGTACGGGGTCGTGCCACGGGCGCTGCCCGCCGTCTGGGCGGTCGTCGGGTACGGCGTGGTGGTCGGCTTTTTCGCCCCGCTGCTCGACATTCCCGACCTGGCGGTGGCCGTGTCGCCGTTCGAGCACGTCGGCGAGTACCCGCTGGAGCCGATCGTGCCGATCGCGGTGCTGGTGCTGACCGGGTTGGCGGCGGGAATCGGTACGGCGGCGCTGGCCGGTTTCCGCCGCCGGGACGTCGTCGCCACCTGACGCCGAGACCCGTCAGCGGTCGAGTTGCAGCCGTGCCCAGGCGGCGACGGTCAGCGCGGCGAACCCGACCGGTACGACGGCGACCAGGGCGAGTTGCGCCGGGGCGACGGTGCCGGGCTGCAGCGCCCACAGCGCGGGCGCGGCGATCGGTAGCCACGCCCCGGCGCCGGCGACGACGGCGACCTGGGCGACGACGATCAGGCCGATCGTGGTCGCGATGCCGGGCAGTGGCCCCCTGCCGAGGGTCGCTGCCCAGCAGGCCGGGGCCGCGACGAGCGCCGACAGGATGGTCAGCACGAACTGCCGGGCCAGGGCGGTGACGACGTCACCGTTCCAGGCGCCGAGCCCGAGAAGCGTTCCGGCGACCGCGACGACGGCGGTCAGGACGACGGCGACCAGTACGGCCCACAGCAGGTGGGACAGCAGCTTGGCCACGACGAGGACCCGCCGGGACACGGGAAGCGCAAACAGGCCGGTGATCGTGCCGTCGGCGAACTCGCGGCCGACCAGCCAGCTCAGGGCGACCCCGAAGCCGAGCAGGCCGCCGGCGGCGGTGATCTGGGCGACCACCCCGGTCAACAGTTCCCAGCCGCCGGCGGCGGCGTGTGGCCCGAGTTGGGCGATGACCTGTTCGTTGCCGGCGGTCGCCGCCGCGGTGAGGGCCGTCGACAGGACGGCGATGCCGGCGACGATCAGGACGGTGGTCGCGCGCATCACCCGGGACGCCGCCAGCTTGCGTAGTTCGACGTGCAGGGCGGCGGTCAGGGCGGGGGTCATCGGGGGTGTTCCCGTTCGTTGTCGTGGACCAGGGTGAAGAACGCCCGTTCGAGGTCGGTGGCGTCGGGGTCGAGGGTGCCGATGCTCCGGCCGCGGTTGACGACCGAGATCCGGTGCGCGATCCTGGCGACCTCGTCGAGGTGGTGGCTGGAGACCAGGATGCCGGCGCCCGCCTTGGCCCGGCGGGACAAGGCGTCGCGGAGCACGATCACCCCGGCCGGGTCGAGGGCGTTGGTCGGTTCGTCGAGCACGATCAGGTCGGGGTGGTGCTGGATCGCGGTGGCCAGGCCGAGGCGTTGCCGGTTGCCCTGCGACAGCCGGCGGGCCGGGATCCGGGAGTAGCGGCCGAGGTCGAGTTCGGCCAGCGCCCGCTCGGCCAGGCCGGTTGCCTCGGCAGCCGGGACGCGGCGCAGCCGGGTGGCCAGCACCAGGTTGGTCCGTACGTCGAGTTCGGGATAGGCGAACGGGTGCTCGACCAGATGCCCGACCCGGCCCCAGTCGGCGGCGGTGAGGTCGGCCAGGTCCCGGCCGTTGATCCGGCAGGTGCCGGCGGTGGGGTGCAGCATGCCGAGGACCAGCCGCATCAGGGTCGTCTTGCCGGCACCGTTGAGACCGACCAGGGCGTGGATCTCCCCGGCGCCCACGGTCAGGTCGATCCCGAAGACACCGGCGCCCGCCCCGAAGTCCCGGACCAGCCCATGGACCGCGAGTCGTTCGGTCATGCCGACGTCACCTCGACGGTGTCCAGCGCGGTGGTGACGGCGTCGGCGAGAGTGGTGCCGTCCTGGGTCGTCGCCCACTCCAGCAGCGCGCAGGTCAGGGCCGCGAGCACACTGGCCGCGGCGACCCGGGCCGGCAGCGGCGCGACACCGTCGGCGATCAGTGCGTCGGCGATGGCGGCCTCGGTCGCCGCGTTGCTGCGGACCATGCCGGCCCGCAGCGCCGGGCTGCCCGCCACGACCCGCACCCGGCGCCGCGTCGTCAGGTCCTCCGGTTCGTCCACCTGTGCGAACGCCGCCCGCAGCCCGCGGGCCACCCGGACCAGCGGCGGCAGCGTGGCCGGCTGGGCGACGACCGACTCGGCGATCACCGGATCGTGCGGGTCGTCGAGGACCACCATCTCCTTGCTGGCGAAGTAGCGGAAGAACGTCATCTCCGACACCCGCGCCCGCGCGGTGATTTGGGCAACCGTCGTGTCGTCGAACCCCTGCGCCTCGAACAGGTCCAACGCGTTGGTGACCAGGCGGTGCCGTGTGCGGGTCCGCTTGCCGGGTGGTTCCGACATCATGGCAAGAATGTTAGTCACTAACATTCTGCTGGTCCAGGGGGCCTCGACATGCCGGCGCGAGCCCCGCCGGCTAGAGTGATCTCCGGTGTGCCGGGAAGCCTGGTCGGCGATGCATGATCACGTCGACTCCCGGAGCATCCATGACACACCCCTCCCCGCGCGGATTCCGCCTGTTCAGCCGCGGATCGTGGCCCGAGGCCAGCCGTATCGCCGACATCCTGCGCCAGGAGACCGTCGGCGGCGCGCTACTGCTCGCCGGCGCGGTCGTCGCCCTCGTCTGGGCCAACTCACCCTGGTCCGGCGTGTACGAGTCGGTCCGGTCGTACACGATCGGGCCGGCCGCGATCCACCTGGACCTGTCACTGGCCGCCTGGGCCGCCGACGGCCTGCTGGCGATCTTCTTCTTCGTCGCCGGCCTGGAACTCAAACGCGAGTTCGTCGCCGGCGACCTGCGCAACCCGCTGCGCGCCGCAGTCCCCATCATGGCCGCGGTCGGCGGCGTCGTCGTACCCGCCCTGCTCTTCGCGCTGATCAACCTGCGCACCGGCGGCGACGCCCTCAAAGGATGGGCGATCCCCACCGCCACCGACATCGCCTTCGCACTGGCCGTACTCGCCGTCATCGGCCGGCACCTGCCGATCGCGCTACGGACCTTCCTGCTCACCCTCGCCGTCGTCGACGACCTGATCGCGATCGTCATCATCGCGATCTTCTACACCGCCAACCTCGCCATCCTGCCGCTGCTCGGGGCGCTACTACCGCTCGCGCTGTTCACGGTGCTGGTCCAACGCCGGATCCGCTCCTGGTGGCTGCTGCTCCCGCTGGCCGCCATCACCTGGACCCTCGTCCACGATTCCGGCGTACACGCCACCGTCGCCGGAGTGCTGCTCGCCTTCGCCGTACCCGTCGCCCGCCCCGGACCCGACGGCCAACCCGCCGACGAGTGCCTCGCCGAAGCGTTCGAGCACCGCCTCCGGCCGATCTCCGCCGGCTTCGCCGTACCCGTCTTCGCCCTCATGGCAGCCGGCGTCACCATCGGCGGCATCACCGGCCTGACCTCGTCACTGACCAACCCGGTCGCCGTCGGCATCGTGGTCGGCCTCATCGCCGGCAAGACCATCGGCATCACCCTGGCCACCTGGCTGGTGTCCCGCTACACCCGCGCCTCCCTCGACTCCGGCCTGACCTGGACCGACGTCGTCGGACTGGCGATGCTGGCCGGCATCGGCTTCACCGTCTCCCTACTCATCGGCGAACTCGCGTTCGGTACCGGCACCCCCCAGGACGACAACGTCAAGATCGCCGTACTGACCGGCAGCCTCGGCGCCGCCCTACTGGCCACCGTCGTCCTACGCATCCGCAACCGCGCCTACCGCCACATCCACCACGCCGAAACCGTCGACGCCAACCACGACGGCATCCCCGACATCTACCAGCAGCGCCCGGAGTAGCGGTGAGGTACGACCGGACCGGCCGACGTGCCGACCGAGGCGCGTCGGCCGGAAGGAATTCGTCGCCCAGCCCGCCCGCCGGCCCGGCACAACGCGGGCCGGACGAGGCGTACCGTACTAGCCTCGGCACCGTGACATCCCACGCCGCCGCCACAGGTTCTGCGGCGGGCCGCGTGGCGGCACGGTCGTCGTACCCCGCCCCGGTGCCGGCCGGCTGACAGGCGACCGTTGAGCCAGACAGCACCGTGGCGGCACCGCGGCGACCGGTTCCGCCACCCGGCGAAGACGATCACGTTCGCCTTCGCCGGGGCCGTCGCCGTCGGAACGGGACTGCTGTCGCTACCGTTCGCGACCCGGACCGGGCAGCGTACCGACCTGGTCGACGCGCTGTTCACCGCCACCTCGGCGGTCTGCGTGACCGGCCTGGTCACGCTCGATACCGCAAGCCACTGGTCCTGGTTCGGTCAGGCGGTCATCCTGCTGCTGATCCAGGCCGGCGGCCTCGGCATCATGACACTCGCCACGCTGCTCACCGCCCTGCTGTCGCGACGGCTGGGGCTACGGGCGCGGTTCCTCGCCCAGGCCGAGACCAAGAGCCTCGACCTGAACAACCTGCGGGGCGTGATCGCCCGTATCGTGCTGTTCAGCCTGGTCGCCGAGGCCGTCACCACAGTGGTGCTCACCGCCCGGCTCGCCACCGTCTACGACAAGCCGTTCGGCACGGCCCTGTACGAGGCGATGTTCCACGCCATCTCGGCGTTCAACAACGCCGGCTTCTCCACCCACACCGACAGCCTCAGCCGCTACGTCGCCGACCCCTGGATCTGCCTGCCCGTGGTAGGCGCGGTGATCCTCGGCGGGCTCGGCTTCCCGGTCGTCTTCGAACTGACCCGCAACTGGCGCCATCCGGCCAGGTGGTCTGTCATGACCCGGATCACCGTCACCCTCACCGTGACGCTCCTACTGGCCGGCACCGCGGTGTTCTTCGTCGCCGAATATTCCAACCCGGACACGTTCGGCAACCTCGGCGCACCCGCCTCGTTTCTGGCTGCGTTCTTTGCCTCCGCGATGACCCGCACCGCCGGATTCAACAGCGTCGACATCGGCGCGATGCGGCCGGAGAGCCTGTTCGCCAGCGACATCCTGATGTTCATCGGCGGCGGCAGCGCCGGCACGGCCGGCGGGATCAAGGTCACCACCTTCGGTGTCCTCGCCTTCGTCCTGTGGTCGGAGATACGCGGCGAACCCCACGTCAACGTCGGTCGTCGCCGGATCCCCACCACCAACCAACGACAGGCACTGGCCATCACCCTGCTCAGCATCGGCGCGATCGTCGCCGCGACGTTCACCCTCGTCAGCACCACCGTGCACAGCCTCGACGCCGCCCTGTTCGAAGTGATCTCCGGCTTCGCCACCGTCGGACTGTCCACCGGCATCACCGCCAACCTGCCCACACACGCCCACCTGCTGCTTGTCGCGCTCATGTTCGGCGGCCGGATCGGCCCCCTGACCCTCGCCTCCGCCCTCGCGCTACGCGAGCGGACCCGACGCTTCGAACTGCCCGAGGAAAGGACAATCGTTGGCTAGAACAGGCAACGACCCCGTCGCGGTGATCGGCCTGGGCCGCTTCGGCACCGCCCTCGCCCTCGAACTGGTCAGGAACGGCACCGAGGTCCTCGCGATCGACAGCCAATCCAAGATCGTGCAGGGACTCACCAGACAGATCCCGCACGTCATCACCGCCGACTCCACCGACATCGAGGCACTCCGTCAACTTGGGCTCCCCGAGTTCCAGCGGGCGGTCGTCGCCATCGGCACCGACATCCAGGCCAGCATCTTCACCACCTCGCTACTGGCCGACATGGGCATCCCCGACATCTGGGCAAAGGCGATCAACGGCCGGCACGGCGACATCCTCGCCCGCGTCGGCGCCCACCACATCGTCGCTCCGGAGAACGACATGGGCGAACGGGTCGCTCACCTGCTCTCCGGCCGCGTACTCGAATACGTCGAGATCGACACCGACTTCGCCATCATCAAGACCAAACCACCCGGCGACATCGTCGGCGTCCCGCTGCGTGAAGCCCGTGTCCGCAAGAGGTACGGCGTCACGATCGTCGCCGTCAAGCCACAAGCCACCATCCCGACCGGCGAACCCCGCTTCACCGACACCACACCCGACACCGTCCTCAGCTACGGCGACCTCATCCTGGTACAGGGCACCATCGAGAACATCGAACGCTTCGCCGCCGCGGAATGAACCTGCCGCGTACGGGAGCGGCAGCGGTCCGACACATGTGCTGGCCGCCTGGCTGGGAGCAGTTCGTCGCAACTGACCTCGAGGTTGCGGAAGATGCGGGCCAGACGGCTGTCAACCGTGGAACCGCGACGCCGAGGGACTCGGCGACCTCCCGACTCTTTTCTGCCGTACGGCGAGTTCGGCAATGTCGAGTCCGCAGGCGGTGAGTGTGTCGACGCCGGCGGGTGCGCGGCAGCGGGATCCGTTGCCGGTGCAGGCGATGACCATGCCGTGTGCCGGCCGAGCGGCACCTCGCGGACGGCGTGACGTGCCGCGTCACTTTGGATTGGGCGCGGTGGATGGGACGCTATCCGTTCGAGAAGTTTGACCCCGGTAAGCCGGCCTGCCCGGCGCGGACAGCAGCACTAGCATCTTGGCCAAACGAGGTCACTCAGTGCTGCAGGACGTTTTGCCCGAGGAGCACCAACCCGAAGGTTACACCGTATGCGACGATTATCCCCTTGAGTAGTGCGGGTGGGAACTTGCGGAGGAGTCGAGCCCCGCCGTAACCGCCGATGACGGTCGCTGGGGCTAGGATTGCGACGCCTGTCCAGTTGATGGTGCCAAAAAGGACGTATAGGGCTGCGGTGGTCAATGAGACCGCAGCTGCCAGAAGGTTCTTCAGGACGACGGTTCTGTTGAGCGTCTCTTGCCGGAGAAGAGTGAGGCTGGCGAGGAGGACGATACCGAATCCGGCACCGATGTATCCGCCGTAGACGCCGCTCGCGGCGACGAGCGCCTGTAGGGTTGCGGGGTGTTCCCGTCGGCAATTGATGGCGGGGCGTTCGACCAGCTTGGCGAGCCGATGTTGCAGGCCAAGGACGGCGGAGGCGGCGAGCACCAGGAAGGGCACGATCGCGTCGAAGATGCGGGTGGGTGTCTGAAGCAGTAGCAGCGAACCGGCGATGCCGCCGAGGACGGCTGCTGGCAGGATGCGGGTGGCTTCTCTTCTTGCGGGCAGGTCCCGGTAGCCTCCAGCCACGCTGGCCACATTTCCGGGAAGAACTGTGACAGTGCTGGTCAACTTGGCGGTGAGGGGCGGAACGCCGGCAGTGATCAGTGCGGAGAATCCGATCAGGGAGCCGCCGCCGGCAGCGGCGTTGAAGGCGCCTGTGAGGAGGCCTGCGGCAAAAAGCAGCGTGCCCTGCATGGGATCCATCGCGTCTCAGACTATCGGTCCGAGGGCTGAGTAATCGAGGTTGGTGTTTTCTGCCCGTAAGAGGTGCTGGCGGGTTAGGGATGGCATAGATCCAAGCGGGAAGCAACATGCTGGAGGGGCTTCTGGCAATGTTCACCTTGCTGGGGTGAGGCGGAGGTGAACTCTTTTGCGGATAGTGGTCGGCGAGGAGGGCTAGATGGCTGACGTCACCGATGATTTCTTCCGGGGCCTTGCGCAACGGGGACATGATCGCCGACTGGCGGGAATTCCGGAGGGCAGTGTTCGCTTCGACATCAGCCGGGCCGGGCAGGCCGACCACTGGCTTGTTTCCATCGCCAACGGCGATATCAGGGTGTCGGAGCAGGATACGGGCGGAGATGCCGTCGTCCGCGCGGATCGGGCGACTTTTGGCCGTATCGCCAGTGGGGAAGCGTATTTCTTGACCACCGTCCTACGCGGCGAGGTGACCGTGGAGGGGAACCCGCAATTGTTCGCGACGGTTCGGAGGTTGTTTCCGTCGCCGCCCAGGTCGGCGGGGAGTCGAGGTGGTACACATGAGTGAAAACCAGAACGGAATTCTCGACGGTACCACCTTCATGGTCTGCAACCAGTCGGGTGACATCGTCGCGTCACCTGATGTACACCACGGCCTGTTCGCGCACGACACGCGTCTGCTGTCCAAGTGGGTATTGACGATCAACGGAGAACGGCTAAGTAGCCTCTCCGTCGACGACATTCACTATTTTGAGAACAGGTTCTACCTGGTGCCGGGACACCAGAACGTGTACGTCAACAGCACTCTGGCGGTGCGCCGCAGGCACAGCCTGGACACCGGCCTCCGTGAAGAGCTGACTATCATCAACAGCGATCGACGGCCAGTTGACCTGTCCCTGCGGGTCGAGGTGGACGCCGACTTCGCGGATCTCTTCGAGGTCAAGGACGCCGCAATAAGGAAGAAGGGCCGGTACTATCGGCGTGTAGACGAGGAACGCCTCGTACTGGGCTACGAGCGGGAGCGGTTCCGGCGGGAAACCATCGTCTCCGCTTCGACGCCGGCCGCATTGGATGAGAGTGGACTGACATTCGAGGTCCACGTCGAAGCCGACGGTCGGTGGTCTACCACGTTGAGTGCCGTGCCCGACCTTCCGATGCCGAGAGGGCTGCATCGGCTCACGATCCCAGGGCGAGCAGCCCGCACAGGACGGGACAAGCAACGCGACCTCCTGGAATGGTTGGACCAGACACCACGCCTGGAGTCCGACTGGGAGCCATTGCGCAGCACATACCGGCAGAGCCTCATCGATCTAGCCGCGCTACGCTTCAGCCCCTTCCTCGCCGAGGACAAGAGTGTGCTGGCCGCCGGGCTGCCATGGTTCATGAGCCTGTTCGGCCGGGACAGCATCTTCACCAGCCTTCAGGCGTTGCCGTTTGCCCCCTCGCTCGCTGCCACGACCCTCCGCGTACTCGCGCTTCGGCAGGGCAGCCGGGTCGACGACTTTCGCGAGGAAGAACCCGGCCGGATTCTGCACGAGATGCGGTACGGCGAGTTGAGCATTTTCGAGGACACTCCGCATACTCCGTACTTCGGCAGTGCGGACGCAACCGCCCTATTCCTCGTGCTGCTCGACGAGTACGAGCGGTGGAGCGGGGACGCCGACCTTGTCCGCTCGGTTGAGCAGGAGGCACGGGCAGCGATCGACTGGATCGATGACTACGCTGACCTTACCGGCAGCGGCTACATCTCCTACCAGCGGCGCAACACAAAGAACGGACTGGAGAACCAGTGCTGGAAGGACTCCTGGGACGGCATCTCCTACCACGACGGCCGGCTACCAAAGTTCCCGCGCGCCACCTGCGAGTTGCAGGGGTACGCGTACGACGCGAAGATGCGCACTGCCCGGCTTGCTCGCACCTTCTGGAACGACCCAGCGTACGCCGACCAGCTGGAGCGGGAGGCTGCTGACCTCAAGCACCGCTTCAACCGCGACTTTTGGGTCGCCGACGGCGAGTACATGGCCATCGCCCTCGACGGCGACGGGCGTCAGGTCGACTCCCTATCGTCGAACATCGGTCATCTGCTATGGAGTGGTATTGTCGACGAGTCAAAGGCTCCCGCCCTGGTGCGGCACCTGATGTCGCCCGCACTCTTCAGCGGCTGGGGCATCCGAACCCTGGCTGAAGGCGAGGGTCGATACAACCCGATCGGATACCACGTGGGGACCGTCTGGCCGTTCGACAACTCGTTCATCGCCTGGGGCCTGAGGCGTTACGGGTACGCCGATGAAGCGGCACGGGTCGCCGCCGGAATCCTGGACGCGGCGGTCTTCTACCACGGTCGGCTACCCGAAGCGTTCGCCGGCTTCAACCGGTCCGAAACCAGATACCCCGTCAACTACCCCACCGCATGCAGCCCACAGGCGTGGTCCGCCGGGGCCGCACTCCTGCTGCTCAGGACGATGCTCGGACTCCAGCCGCTCGGTGACGACCTAGTGATCAGGCCCGCTCTCCCCGAGAACCTCGACTTCGTGGCGCTGCTCGACATACCAGGCCGTTGGGGACACCTCGACGCCTACGGTAGAGGGCCCTCCGCCACCGGTCGTCGCCAGCAACGACCCGAGCCACAACAACTCTTCGTCTCATGACAGGAGGGACGGACAATGCAAGAAATCGATCCGGCTCGTACCGCTGTCGTCGGCGTCCACTGGCAACACGAGGTCGTCAGTCCCGACGGAATCTTCGGCCCGTTCTTTGCCGAACAGGTCTTCCGACACGACGTCGCGTCATACGCGGCACGCGTCGCCACCGCAGTGCGCGACAGCGGCGGCCTCGTCGTCTACACCCGTGTCGCCCACCGTCCCGGCTACCCCGACCTCATCCCCAACACCCCCAGCTTCGCCATGATCGCCCAGCAGCAGGCCTTCCTGGAAGACGCGCCGAAGACCCGGATCATCGACGAGGTGGAGCCGAGGGGCGGCGACGTCGTCATCACCCATGTTCGGCTCACCGGCTTCTTCGGAACCGAACTAGACACCATCCTCCGTGGCAGAAACGTGGACACCATCCTGTTCACTGGTGTCGCTACCAACCTTTCGGTCGCAGGCACCGCCTACGAGGCCATCAACCACGGCTACCGCATTGTGGTCGTCTCCGACGCCTGCACGGCCGCGACCGACGAGGCCCACCAAGCGAGCCTGGACACGATGGGTCAGCTCGGAGAAGTCGCCACGGCCGCCAACATCGCCCGCAGATTGGCGGGCTGAACAAGCCCGGATTGGTATGCGGCATGTGCGACTGAAGTCAGTGACTTTCCGAAGGTGCCAGGTTCAACCTCTGCAAGGACGTACGACCGATCCATGCGTCTGCCATAGGAGTGGCGTCGGAACGCACGACCGCATCACGCAGCGGATTGGCCCAGACATGTTCGAGAAGAACGCCGATCGCGCCGGTACCTGCTGGCATGGTGCGCCGTAAGTCCGATTTTGAACAGATAACCCCGCCCTTCCGAGGTGGTTTCCACGACCGTCGATGCGGCAGCAGCCTGAATCAGCAGTGAATCGACGAGCTCGCCGGATCTCTCCGGCAGTCCGGGCAGTAGGTCCTCAGCCGGAACTCTGTCCAGCGTACGATCGGTGCGCATAACTAGTAGTGCTTTGTTGGGTTGTGGTGTGTCGTTGCGTGACTGAGATGCTTCTATAGCTGTCAAGTGGTGCTTGGCGCTGGGTGTGTGTCAAGCCCCGGGTTTGATGGAGAGTTGGTTAGCTGGTTTTCAGGGGTGCGGTGAGCGGGTGGGTCATCGCGTGTAGTGCCTCGTGTTCGGCGGGTGGGATGTGTCCGAGTTCGCCGTGCAAGCGGCGGTTGTTGTACCAGTCGATGTATTCGACGGTGGCCATCTCCAGGTCGTCGAGGCCGCGCCAGGGGCCGGTGTTGCGGACGAGTTCGGCCTTGTACAGGGAGTTGAACGCCTCGGCCATGGCATTGTCGAACGAGTCGCCCTTGGAGCCGACCGAGGCGACGGCGCCGGCCTCGGCAAGCCGCTGGGTGTAGCGGATCGCTCGATATTGGACTCCCCTGTCCGAGTGGTGGACCAGTTTACGCAGGTCAGCGTGTTGGTTCCCGCGGCGCCAGATCGCCATCTTCAGCGCGTCGAGGGCCAGATCCGTGTAGAGCGAGGTGGACACCTGCCAGCCGACGATCATGCGGGAGTACACGTCGAGGACGAACGCGGCGTACACCCAGCCCACGCTGGTTCGTACGTAGGTCAGATCCGCGACCCACAGCTGGTTCGGCCCCGCCGCGGTGAAGTCCCGTCTGACCAGGTCAGCAGGGCGGCTGGTCTCGGCTGCCGGCCGGGTGGTGCGGGGCGCCTTGTCGCGCAGCAGCCCACGCAGCCCGGACTCACGCATGAGCCGTTCGACGGTGCACCGGGCCACCGGCACCCCTTGGCGGTGCAGCTCGTGCCAGATCTTGCGGGCGCCGTAGACGCCGTAGTTGGCTGCGTGGACCTGTTCGATCATCGCGGCCAGCTCCTCATCGCGCCGTGAGCGAGCGCTGGCGGGGCGGGTCCTGGCGGCGTAGTAGGTCGACGGTGCGATCTGTGCCGGCGTGTCTTCGAGCGCCCGCAGGACCGGCTGGACACCGTGTTCGGCCTTCTGGGAGTCGACAAAGTCGACCTTCATCGCGACGGACGGTCCAGCTCCGCCGCGAAGAAACTCGCCGCGGACCTCAGGATCTGGTTCGCCCGCCGCAGCTCACGCACCTCCCGTTCGAGGGCGGCGAGGCGTTCGGCGTCGCTGCCGGTGGTGCCCGGCCGCTGCCCGGCGTCGGTCTCGGCCCGCTTCACCCACGTGCGCAACGCCTCGGGATGAACCCCGAGCTGACCGGCGATCCGCCGGATCGCTCCGACCGCGCTGACCGGATCCCGGCGGGCCTCGACGGCCAACCGAGTCGCACGCTCACGCAACTCATCGTTGTACTTCTTCGGTGCGGGCATCGCAGGTATTCCTCCCAGGTTTCGATGTCTCCATCAAACCCGGTGCGGGACAGTGCGGCTCCTGCTCCGCGCCCTGAGCGCCACAACCCCCGCCACAGACCCTAAAACCCGCAAGCACCCATGATCCGTGCAGGTCACCCAAAGTTCCGGATGCATGGGCGGTTGGCCTGCGTCCAGGCGATGGCAGCCGCCGCGCCGGCCCGGGCGGGGTTAAAGGTGTATGCGCCGTCATTCGCTCTGGTCCACCTCACTGGCCACCTGTTCCTTCAACGCAGTCTCCCGGATTCCGGGACCGGTGGTGCTCTCGGTGACGGATCTGTGCCACGGCGACGTGACGCTGCCGGCGGCCCAGGATGCCGAGCGCGATCAATGCTTTTGGGCGCAGCACCATCGTGACGAGTAGGATCCCGGCGACGACCGGCAGGATCAGGCTCGGCCGGGCAGGTATTACTTGAGGCCGGGTGCGAACAGGATGATCCCGACGAACACCACGGCAACGACCACCTGCCACGAGACCGGCGGGCCGTCAACGGGGTCCGCCCGACACCCGGCGAGATAATCGACTCCACACCCGCGTCTTGCAGCCTGGCGGCCTTCAGGAGGCGACAACGGTCAAGACTACGGCTTTCATGGCGAGCCTGCCGCAGCCAACTCCCCGGCCATTTGTCTGTTCACGCTGACGGCCGGTATAACACCATCACGCACGTGGATCGGGTCATTACCCGTGCAGATCGGGGAACAACCCCGCGGTGCCGGACCTCACCACCATGCCATGGCCGCTGCCCTGGACCATCGGCGTTTTCGTCGTCGCCGGCGCAGTCACCGTCGCAGGTAGCGTCAGGCTGGCACTTCTCGGCGACACCCTTGCCGACCGCACCGGCTGGGGCGAGGCCCTGTTCGGCGTGGTGTTCTTCGGCATCGTCACCGGCCTGTCCGGCATCGTGATGTCCGTGGTCGCCGCGACCAGCGGCGAGCCCGACCTCGCGTACAGCAATGCCGTGGGCGGGATCGCCGCCCAGACGACCGCCGTCGCGGTCGCTGACGCCTTCCACCGCCGTGCCAATCTCGAACACGCCGCCGCGTCGCTGGCGAACCTGCTCTCCGGCTGCCTGCTGATGGCCATGCTCGCGCTCGCCCTGCTCGCCAGCTACGTCCCGCAGGCCAGCGTCGCCGGCATTCACCCGATGTCCGCCGTTCTCGTCGCCGCATACGTCGGTGGTCTGATCCTTATCCGCCAAGCCGGGGTCCAGCCGATGTGGCAAGCCACCGTCACCACCGAGACCCGCCCCGACGTCCCCCGCAGCCACGACGCCCTCAACCGACGTCCCGCAGCCCGGCTATGGACCCAGTTCACGGTCGTCGGGCTCCTCGTCGCCGCCGGCGGCTGGCTCGTCACACTCGCCGCCGAAAGCCTCGTCGAGATCACCGGACTCAGCGCCGGATTCGTCGGAGGAGTCCTCATGGGCATCGTCAACGCCCTGCCCGAAACCGTCACCGCCATCACCGCCGTCCGCAACGGCGCTGTCACCCTCGCCATCGCCGCCGTGCTGGGCGGCAACATCCTCGACGTGCTCACCCTCGTCGCCGGCGACCTCGCCTACCAGCAAGGGTCGCTCTACCACACCGCCGGCAGCGAGGAACTGCTCGCCACCACCACCAGCCTGTTTATGACCGCCACCCTGCTCGGCGGGCTACTCATCCGCCAGACCTGCGGCTGGGGGCGCCTCGGATTCGAAGGAATCCTGCTGCTGGCAAGCTACGCCGCCATGACCATCATCCTCGCTCTGTAGAGAGGCTCGCCACCGAACATCGGCGGAGTAGGTTCGTGCGGGTGGCGAGGCTCAGGGTCGTTCGTTGTCACATTCGCGCTCCTCCAGTGCACAGAGCCGTCGGTAGTGGCGGTTGCGGACTCGCAGAACGGCGGTGGCCAGTAGTGCTGACAGCAGTGAACCGAGCAGGATGCCGATCTTGGCGCGGTCGTTGCGTTCGCCGTCGGTGTTGAACGCCAACTCGCCGATCAGCAGCGACACGGTGAAGCCGATGCCGGCAAGCAGCGCCAGTCCGAGCACATCCCACCACTGGAGCCCCTCCGCGAGTCGGGCTCGGGTGAACCGTTGTACCAGCCAGGTGGCGGCGGCGACTCCGGCGGCTTTGCCGGCGACCAGCCCTACCACTACGCCAAGCGTGACCGGGTCGGTCAGGGTCGCACCGATTCCGCCCGGGCCGGCCAGCGACACTCCGGCGGCGAAGAAGGCGAACACCGGGACGGCGATTCCTGCCGACAGGGGCCGGAACCGGTGTTCGAGGTGTTCCGCCAGCCCTGGCGACGCCTCCCGCACTCCGGGTCTGACCGGCACGGTGAACGCGAGTGCCACCCCGGCGACGGTGGCGTGTACCCCGGAGGCGTGTACCCACGCCCAGGTCGCCACCGCCAGCGGCAGCAGCAGCCACCAGCGGCGCACCCGGCGCTGCACCAGGAGGCCGAACAGCGCCAGTGGAGCCAGCGCCAGCAGCAACGGCTCGACATGAAGCGAACTGGTGTAGAACACCGCGATGATCAGGATCGCCAGGAGGTCGTCGACCACCGCGAGAGTCAACAGAAAGGTCCGCATCGCCGCGGGCAGGTGCGTGTTGATCATCCCGAGCACGGCAAGCGCGAACGCGATGTCCGTGGCCGTCGGGATCGCCCAGCCGACCAGCGCTCCTTCCTCGGCCCGCAGGTTGACCGCGGTGTAGATCAAAGCCGGTAGCGTCATGCCGCCAACAGCGGCGGCGACCGGCAGCACCGCCTGCCGGGGCTCGCTCAGGTCGCCGGCGACGAACTCACGCTTGAGTTCCAGTCCGGCCACGAAGAAGAAGATCGCCAAGAGGCCTTGGGTAGCCCACTGGGCCAGCGAGAGCTCCAGGTGCAGGGCGGCCGGGCCGATCTTCAGGTCGCTGAACGACCGGTACGGTTCGGACCAGGGCGAATTCGCCCAGACAAGGGCAACCAGCGCGGCAGATAGCAGCAGCACGCCACCGACGGTTTCGGTACGTAAGATGTCGCCGACTCGGCGCACCTCCCGCCAGCTACCGCGACCGAACAAGGATGGCGTACGGCTACCGGGAGGCTTGGCCATCGATTCCTCCGGAATGCGTCGCGATCGATCCGTCGACCAGCATTCCCAGAACGCCGCTTCGCAACCTGTACGCCCGATATGCGGGTAGTGTGTTGTCAGCTAGTGAACTCGCCGAGGGCGACCCGGCGCGATGACGCGGAGCAGCCCCTGGACGGGTGGGCAGTTGCCAGTTGTGCGGCTGCCGGTTGGTGATGTCCAACCTCGCCAAGAGCGACAGCTTTCCGTGCCGGCCGTTCGATTTCCTCGGTTGACGGCGTTTGGTAGACCACGGTTTCGTCGGGTGCGGTGACCGAGAGGAGAAACGGGTGATCAGGTTTGTTCCTGCCCGATCGTCGCCGGCTACGTACCGATCTTTTGCGGGTCCGGGGGTGCGCTTCGGTGGCGCCAGCAAGCCTCGTTGGTCGGCACACCTTCCGGTGCGGATAAGTACCGCTCCCGGTTCATGATGCGCATTGAGCATCGATTTCTCAATGGCCGGAGGCGGAGCCCGGACACCGGCCGGAGGACTGCTCGCATACCGTGTCCGGGACTGGCGAGGGTGGCGCCGGCTGATGGGTGCCGGGTTGTTCGATCGGTCCCCGGTGTGGTTTGAGGATGGGATCGGTCGAGTCGCGCGAATCGTCGGGCAGTCCGCATCATGAGTTGTCCGCTCATGAGGTTGTGCTCCTGTTGGAGACGGATCCGGATCGTGGGCTGAGCGGCGCGGAGGCCGGCCGTAGACTCAAACGGTTCGGCCTGAATGTCTTGCCGGCCGCTGCCCGGGCCGGTTTCCTGCGGCGGGTCCTGCGCCAGTTTCATCATCCGTTGATCTACGTGTTGATCGCCGCCAGCGTGGTCACCGCGATCTTGGGCGAGTACGTCGATTCCGTGGTGATCTTCGCTGTGGTGCTTGTCAACGCGGCAATTGGTTTTGTGCAGGAATCGAGGGCCGAGGTTGCGCTGGAGAGCCTTCGGTCGATGGTGCGTACCCGGGCGAGGGTGAGGCGCGACGGTCGGGAGCGGTTCGTGCCCTCGGCGGAAGTCGTGCCCGGTGATCTGATCCTGCTCGAAGCTGGTGACAAGGTTTCGGCCGACGTACGGCTGGTCCGGGTGGCCGGGTTGCGGGTGGACGAGTCGGCGCTGACGGGTGAGTCCGTCCCCGTCGCCAAGGATCAGGTGGCGTTGCCGGCGGCGGTACCCGTGGCGGACCGACGCAACATGGCGTATTCGGGAACGCTGACAACGGCTGGCAGCGGAGCCGGCATCACGGTGGCGACAGGCGCCGAAACCGAGCTTGGACAGATTCATCGGCTGGTCGGGGCCGCCGAGACGCTGGCGACGCCGTTGACCCGGAAGCTTGCCCGGTTCAGCAAGGTGCTGACGGTGGTCATCCTCGCCCTCGCGGCGATGACTTTCGCTGTCGGGTTGCTACGCGGTCAGGAGCCGGTCGAGACCTTGACGGCGGCGGTTGCCCTCGCGGTGGGGGCGATCCCGGAAGGGCTACCGGCGGCGGTCTCGATCACCTTGGCCATCGGGGTGCGGCGGATGGCGCGACGGCGGGCGGTGATCCGCCGGTTACCCGCGATCGAGACGTTGGGAAGCACGACGGTCGTCTGCTCGGACAAGACCGGTACGTTGACCGAGAATCAGATGACAGTGCGGGTGGTATGGACGGTCGATGGCGAATACACCGTCACCGGTTCCGGTTACGGCGCGGAGGGGAAACTCAGCGACCGTCACGGCGCCGTCGTGACTGAGGCGACGAGCCATACGTTGCGGTGGTGCCTACTCGCGGGGGTCGGATGCAACGATGCCCGACTCCGCCAGCAACGAAACGAGTGGCTTCTGGTCGGCGATCCCACCGAGGCAGCGATGCTGGCCGTCGCCGGCAAGGGAGGCCTCGGCCGCGAAGAGGTTGAGGCGGCGTATCCCCGTGTTGCCACGATCCCCTTCAGCTCAGAACGCCAGTACATGGCCACACTTCATCAGCAGCGTGACAGCGGCGGCACCGTGGTGTTGGTCAAGGGCGGCGTCGAGCGGGTCGTCTCCATGTGCCGTGCCGAGATGTGCGCTGATGGGGCTGTCCGACCGCTCGACAACAACGTGGTCCTGAGTGCTGCCACGAACCTGGCCGACAGAGGGCTGCGGGTCCTGGCCACCGCTATGCGCCCCGATGGGAAGTCGGAGGAGTTCGGCGAGCAGGCACTGGACGGCGGCCTGGTGCTGACCGGCTTGCAGGCGATGCTCGATCCGCCACGTTCTGCCGCCGCTCCCGCGGTACGCGCGTGCCGCACCGCGGGCATCGCCGTCAAGATGATCACCGGCGACCATGCCGCGACGGCCCGGGCCATCGCCAGGCAACTCGCCGTCATCGGCGACGACCGCGACGGGCAGGTGCTGTCCGGCGCGGACCTGGACGCGTTGCCCGCCGACCGGTTCGCGGAGGCCGTCGAGCGGGCACCGGTGTTCGCCCGGGTCTCACCCGAGCAGAAGCTTCGGCTGGTCCAGACGCTACAGGATCGCGGCCACGTGGTGGCCGTGACCGGAGACGGCGTCAACGACGCGCCGGCCCTGCGACAGGCCGACATCGGTGTCGCGATGGCCCGCGGCGGAACCGAGGTCGCCAAGGAGGCGGCCGACATGGTGCTCACCGACGACAACTTCGCCACCATCGAAGCGGCCGTCGAGGAGGGCCGCGGCGTCTTCGACAACCTCACCAAGTTCATCGTCTGGACCCTGCCGACCAACCTCGCCGAAGGACTGGTCGTACTGGTGGCCATCCTGCTCGGTACCACATTGCCTCTCCTGCCCACCCAGATCCTGTGGATCAACATGACCACCGCGGTCCTGCTCGGCCTCATGCTCGCCTTCGAACCCAAAGAGGCCGACATCATGCGGCGGCCACCCCGCCCTCCGGCCCGGCCACTGCTCACAGCCGCCCTCGCGGTGCGGATCCTGCTGGTGGCCGCCCTGCTCGTCGGCGGCACCTGGTGGCTGTTCCAGTGGGAACTGGCGGCCGGCGCCAGCACCGCCGAGGCACGGACAGCCGCCCTGAACCTGTTCGTCGTCGTCGAGGCGTTCTACCTGTTCAGCTGTCGATCGATCACCCGATCCGCCTGGCGCATCGGCTTCTTCTCCAACCGGTGGATCCTGGTCGGCGTGTCCGTGCAGGCCCTCGGCCAGCTCGCCATCACCTACGTACCCGCCATGAACATCGTCTTCGGCACCGCCCCCGTCGGCGTCGACGTGTGGCTACGCATCCTGGCCATGGGCGTCGCGGCCTCGGCCGTGGTCGCCGTCGACAAGCGACTCCGTAAGCGGCTCCTGTGAAATCGCGCGGCCCCGACCAGACGGAATGGGTACAAGAGTGCCGGCTGTGCGCCGTACCCTCCGACGACGAGTGGCTGCTCGGCTACGTGGGCTTCGACCCCACCGAGGAGGGAACCCGCGAGGCGCTGTTGACCCTGGGCAACGGCTACCTGATGACCCGGGGCGCCGCCGCCGAGGCCACCGCCGACGGCATACACTATCCCGCCACATACGTGGCCGGGGTTTACAACCGCCTCGTTTCACTCGTCGACGGACACCGCCGTGCCGACGAGAGCATCGTCAACCTGCCGAACTGGTTGCCCATGACATTTCGGCCGGAGGACGGGCCCTGGTTCGCCCCTGGGGCATACGACATGGTCCATCACCACGTCATGATCAATCTTCGACAGGGGCTGTATCAGCGGGAACTCGTGGTGCTGGACCCGCGGCAACGTCGTACCCACATCACCCAGGAACGACTGATCTCGATGGACCGTCCGCACCTGGCCTGCCAGCGTACGACCATCACCCCGCAGGACTGGTCGGGAGCCATCCACGTCCGCAGTCTGATCGACGGACGCGTCACGAACGGCAACGTCGCCGCGCACGGCCCACTGAACAGGCAGCACCTCGTCCCGCCCGTCACCGGTCACCACAGCGACACCCACTGGCTCACCACCCAGACGAACCAGTCCGGCATCCGCATCGCCGTCGCCGCGCGTACAACACTTCACCACGACAGCGGCCCGGTTGTCGCCGACCGACTCCCGGTGGGCGGGGGCGGGCGTGTGGGCCACATCTTCCGACTGGCGGCGCAGGCCGGCACCCCGGTCACAATCGACAAGACCGTCGCCATCTACACCTCCGATGACCGCGCCATATCCGAACCGCTCGACGCCGCTCGCGCCGAGATCGCAGACGCCCCCGCGCTCGCGGCTCTGCGCGATGCCCACACCCTCGCCTGGGAACACATCTGGCGACGCTTCCACCTGTCCATAGACGGCCGCGAAATGACCGACGAACGCCGAGCCGTCAACGCGCACCTCTTCCACGTCGCACAGACCCTGTCACGACACACCGCAGACCTCGACACAGGTGTCCCCGCCCGCGGCCTACACGGCGAGGGCTACCGCGGCCACATCTTCTGGGACGAACTGTTCGTCTTCCCACTACTCAACCTCCGCACTCCCGAACTGACCCGGGCCCTGCTGCTGTACCGGTACCGACGCCTACCACAGGCGCGCCGACTCGCGCGAAGCATAGGAGCCTCCGGCGCCCTCTTCCCCTGGCAAAGCGGCAGCGACGGCCGCGAAGAAACGCCCGAAAGGTTCCACAACCCACTCTCACGGCGATGGATGGCCGACAACTCACAACGCCAATACCACGTCAACCTCGCCATCGGCTACAACATCTGGCAGTACTACCAGGTCACCGCAGACGTCGACTTCCTCACCGCCTACGGCGCCGAACTCCTGATCGACATCACCCGCTTCTGGGCCTCCCTCGTCGAACACGACCCGGTGCGCGACCGCTACCACATCCGCGGGGTAATGGGACCTGACGAGTTCCACGACGGCTATCCCGACCACCCCGGCACCGGACTGAACGACAACGCCTACGTCAACATCATGACCGCCTGGACACTCACCAGGACACGTGACGTGTGCGAGACCCTCGGCGGGCACCACACCGACGAACTCTGGGAACGGCTGGGGGTCACCGACAACGAACTCGACCGGTGGGACCACATCAGCCGACGACTACACGTCCCGTTCCTACCCAACGGGCTACTCAGCCAGTTCGACGGCTACGCTGCCCTCGAGGAACTCGATCACGACGCCTACCGCGCCCGCTACGGCGACATAGGCCGCATCGACCTCATTCTCGAAGCCGAGGACGACACCGCCAACCGGTACCAGGTGTCCAAACAGGCCGACGTGCTCATGCTGTTCTACCTGCTCAGCGCCGAAGAGATCACCGCCGTCCTACACCGGCTCGGCTACCCCTTCGACCCGGCAACCATTCCCCAGACCGTGCACCACTACCTCGCCCGAACCACCCACGGATCGACGCTGAGCCGCGTCGTACACTCCTGGCTCCTCGCCCGCACCAACCGACACGCCTCATGGCACCTACTACGCGAAGCGCTCGACGCCGACCTGTCCGACACCCAGTCCGGCACCACCCGCCAAGGCATCCATCTCGGCGCCATGGCCGGTACGGTAGACATCCTCCAGCGGTGCTACACCGGCCTCGAAACCCGCGGCGACGCCCTCCGCCTCCACCCACGACTCCCGCAAACCCTCACCCACCTCGACTTCGACCTGCGCTACCGCGGTCACTGGCTCCGCTTCCACTGCAGCCAAGACCACATATCCGTACACGCGCTCCCCAGCGCAGCACCCCCAGTGACGGTAGTCATCGACCAACAGTCGCACACACTGTCCGGCGGTACTCACTTGACCGTGCCGCTCACCACGGACACCCGACGCCAACCTCCGACCGCAGACGCCGACCTCAATCGACGGGGGCACTGACTGGGCCCGACTGCGATGAGCCGAGGTACTGAAGCGACCCCCTGGCACCGGACACCTTGACGTTCCCCGGGTCGGTGGTGTCAGCGCACCGTGGCCGCCGGTTGTGCCGCGGCTCCTTGGCGCAGGTGACCGGCTGCGCTTGGGGACCGTCTTCGTCGGAGAATGATCCCCGACAGGTCACCGCTCCGTGGCGACCACTGAGCCCTGCGTAAGCTGTGGCGTCCCTGTTCGAAGTTCAGGGCTGGCAGGTTGCAGGGGCGGTATCGCTCCCATTTTCGCGGAAGTGGTCTAAGTGTAATCTTCAGGCTTCAATACTCGGGCGCCACGATCCATCGATTGAGTTTGTATTGAGAGAAATTAAACCCGATTGGAATGATTCGACATATGTGAATGCAGTCAATAGCTCGTACGCTCCCCAAGTTGGCGAAGTGGAAGGTGTCAGGGAGGAGCTCCTTGGTTTGCTTGGTCGACACGCGGTTCCAGAGTTCGTTGGTGATGTCTCAGAGGTTGAGGAATTGATAACAGGCTCCGACTGGATGATCAACGATGCTTTGCTCTCCATTGGGGTAGCTCACCTCGATGCGGAGGACCTACCCATTCTGCTGCTAGTTTATCTGACGCGGCGTGCTGCGTCGCATTAGAATCGGCCGGCTTGTGCAGTGATGAGAGTTTGACCGCCTGTGAATGATTGCGAGCTATAGGGGGCGACCCCCACTTGGTCAAGATGGTGTGAGACACCCCGTGTGAGTGGGGTGCTGACCTGAGGGCGGGGATCGGAGATCCTTGTGTACGTGTCCACTTCATCTGGCAAGGAGTCGGCGTCCGGTGGCGGGGCTGATCCGGCGCCGAAGCCGTCGCGGCGGGTTTTCAGCCCGGAGTACAAGCTCGCGATGGTCGCCGAGTACGAGAGCGCCGCGAACGGGGAGAAAGGCGCGATCCTGCGCCGGGAGGGCTTGTACTCATCGCACATCATTGAATGGACGCGAGCCCGCGACGCCGGGCAACTCGGCAACGGAGGCGCCGAGAAAACGGACGCCGCCACGACTGTGGCCGGGGCGCGAGTGAAGAAGTCCGCGGAACAGATCGAATTGGAGAAGCTGCGCCGGCAGAACGAGAAACTGCAGGCGGATCTGAAGAAGACCCGTATGGCGTTGGATATTATGGGAAAAGCGCACGCGCTCTTGGAAGAACTCTCCGAGAGCGCGGACGACGACAGCCCGCCGAAGAGATCCTGACCGCCGTGTTCGGCGAGTTGCGCGACGCGGATATCTCGGTGCAGCGGGCGTGCGCGCTGACTGGGACCTCGCGGGCGACCTACTATCGGCGGGCGAAGCCGGTCGGACCGCGGCACGGGCCGTGGCTGCCGCGGACCCCGCCGCCGCAAGCGCTCAGCACGGCCGAACGTGACCGGGTGCTGGCGGTGTTGAACTCGCCGGTATACGCCGACCTGGCGATCCCGCAGGTCTGGGCCCGGGAACTCGATGCGGGCAGGTACCACTGCTCGATGTCCACGATGTATCGCATCGCCCGGGCGGCCGGGCAGAGCCGGGAACGACGCCGGCTGGCGACTCATCCACCCCGGGTGCGTCCAGAGCTGGTCGCGACCGGGCCCGGTCAGGTGTGGTCCTGGGACATCACCGCGTTGAAAGGACCCGTCAAAGGGGCTCTTCGAACTTGGGCGGGGTTCGTGGCTGAGCCGACCCGAGCGTGAGGGGCTCGCAGCTCATCGGTGATCATCTGAGTGTCTAGTTCGGATGGTCACAAGTGAAGAGCTGCGAGCATGGTCAACGATACGACCCGGCTGCTGGGCCTGGACGGCCTGGTCGTCGAGCGGGTCGAGCTGGATGTCACCGGTGTTCCGGTGGTGGACCTGTCCACCGGTTGTGAGCAGGCACGATGCTGCCCGCAGTGCGGGCAGCGGGCAGTGCGGGTGAAGCAGTGGACCACGACCCGGCCGCGGGACCTGCCGGTAGGTGGCCGGGCGGTACGGCTGCGCTGGCGCAAACGTCGCTGGTACTGCTCGACGTCAGGCTGTCCGCGTAAGTCGTTCACCGAGCAGGTGGCACAGGTCCCGGCCCGTGTCCGGCTGACCAGCCGGCTGCGGCAGGCGGCCGGGGCGGCGGTCGCCGATGCGGGTCGCACGATCGTGCAGGCCGCCCGGGACCACGGGATCTCCTGGCCGGTCGTGGCTGCCGCGTTCACTGCCCACGCGAAGCGGGTGTTGCCGGCCGAGCCGGAGCCGGTCGCGGTGCTGGGTATCGATGAAGTTCGCCGCGGCAAGCCGCGCTGGATCTGGGACACTCCCGCTGGTTCGTGGACCGTGACTGCGGACCGCTGGCACGTCGGCTTCTGCGATCTGTCTGGCGGTCAGGGACTACTCGCGCAGGTCGAAGGCCGCACTACGGCGGCGGTGACCGGCTGGCTGACCGCTCGCCCGCCGGCTTGGCGTGAGCGGGTCCAGGCGGTGGCGATCGACATGTGCACCGTGTTCAAGTCCGCGATCCGGCAGGTGTTGCCGCACGCGGTGCTGGTCGTCGATCACTTTCACGTCGTGCAGCTGGCCAACCGGGCGGTCACCGAGGTCCGCCGCCGCATGACCCTGATCCAGCGGGGGCGCCGCGGTCGCGGCAGCGACCCGGAATGGCGGATGCGGAACCGGCTGACCCGCTCGGCCGCCCGTATGCCCGGCAAGCACGTCGACCGCCTCGTCGACACCCTCGATGCCCTCCCGGCGGCGATCGGTGCTCCGATCCTGGCCGCGTGGAACGCGAAAGAGGACCTGCTCGACCTGCTCGCGACCGCCCGCACCCAGCCGAACAGGGAACACGTCCACCGGCTGCTGTACCGCTTCTACGCCCGCTGCGCCGCCTCTGACCTGCCCGAACTCCACCGGCTCGCCACCACGATCGAGACCTGGTGGCCACAAATACTGGCGTTCCTGACCACCGGCATCACCAATGCCGGCTCGGAAGGAACCAATCGGGTTATCAAGACCGTCGCCCGCGATGCCTACGGCTTCCGCAACCCCGAGAACCAGCGCCTACGGACCCGCACCGCCACCACCCGCCGACACCGCGGACACCTCAACCCCGCTTAATTTCGAAGAGCCGTCAAAGGCGTCTGGTACAGATGTTACGTCGTTATTGACATCTACTCACGTTACGTCACCGGCTGGCTCGTCGCCGCCGGTGAGGACGCGATCGTGGCCCGTGACTTCCTGGCCGACGCGATCAGCCGTAACGGGATCGAGCCGCACACCATCCACGCCGACCGTGGCGGCGCCATGGTGTCGAAGCCGGTATCGGAAATGCTCGTCGACCTCGGAGTCCTACGTTCGCATTCCCGGCCTCGGACCTCGAACGACAACCCGTACTCCGAAGCTCAGTTCAAGACGATGAAATACGTGCCGGACTTCCCGGATAGGTTCGGATCCCTCGCTGACGCGAGAGCCTTCTGTGACGCCTTCTTCACCGCCTACAATCACGAGCATCGGCATTCCGGGATCGGCTGGCACACTCCGGCGTCGGTGCACTACGGCACCGCCGAGCAAATCCGTGAGCAACGCCAACGCGCCCTCGACGCGGCCCACGCCGCCCACCCGGACCGGTTCAACCGCCGGCCGCGCGCACCGAAACTGCCCGACCAGGCCTGGATCAACCAGCCGACCCAGAAGGAACAGACCGTCTCAGTTTGACTTGACAACTACCGTAGCGGCTCGAGGTGTGCGCGATGTCGAGCGCTGGTGAACGTGTACCAGGTGCCGTTTTCGCGTGGGGTGAGCTGCACGACGAGGCCGTTGCCCACATGGAACTCGGTGTCAGTTGATGGGAACCATCGGTTTCGGAGCGGCACGCGCCGCAGTCCGTGCGTGAGTAGCTGCGCCTCCTCGGTGGTGAGGTTGGCGAAGGCATGGTACGGGGCGGCGAATGACGCCTCATACAATGTGAAGAGCAACAGGAATGTGCTCAGGGGGTGGGGGTCGAACGGGTCGGTATCCGGCTCGACCGTCCAGTATCGATATAGCACCGCGGGATCTGTCGCAGTTGGATCGACGGCGAGAACGAAGCCGCCTTGGTTCTCGGCGCCGAACTCAAGCCAGCCGTCCTTGTCCAGACGCAGCTCGTGGGGCGGGAACAGCGGATCTTGCCGACCGAGTATCTCCTTGCGCCCGGCCGCCGTGGCGTAGAACGCGGCGAGTGGTGGGGGAATTGGAACCTGCGGCATCTCAGTGTGGCTCTCGGCCGGCGGCACGTCGGCGTACCAGTCGGTGACGAACTCGCGGGTCGCGGCGACCGGTTCGTCCGGCAGCAACTCCAACCAGGTCGTCCGGGGCGGGGGCGGCGCGGGCAACAGCGGCCGTACCCGGTCGAGCACGTCGAACGGCAACGCGTGTTCGAGGCCAAGCCGGTACTCGACGAGCCTCTCCTCGCGAGGTTCGTAGCCACCGCCGCTGAATGTGAGCGGACCCAACGGCAGGCAGCCCTCCCGGAGGCGGACGAACCCGAGTAGCGCACTGCGTGCGGCTGCCGTCCGGCGCCCAGTAGCTTGGAGGTCGTTGTAGAGGTACGCGTTGACCTCATCCGGGAACGGACCCGCAAGGTTGAGAAACTGACGGTCCTGCACGGCGGTGCCGTCGGGTCGGTCGCCGGGTTCGACAATGACGATGAACGCATCCGGGCCCAGCACGTGGCTTGCTGACGGCGTCCGGTAGATCCGGGCTGCAGCGCCCGCCAGGGGAAGGACGTCCGACTCAGGGACGATGTCCCACCGTTCATCAGACACTGGTCGATCCCCGACTCGCTCGTCAACGTCGCCCGAAGCTAGCAGATGCCGGCGCGGCACGAGAGGCCCGGATTCGCCGGTGAGCTAGGCGAGAGCTGGGGACCGAGCGGGGACCAGGGCATGACGACACATCGCAGCCGCAGTGCGACACACAGGTCTGGGCCTGGTCCCGATGGCGCGGACGCCGCCGACACCAAGCCCGAACCTGCCACTACCGACGATGCGGCTACCCCTGACCAGCTGCCGTTGCCGTACCCGGCCGAAGGGTGCTCGCCTCGCTGTTCCTCAAGGTGTCCCGGCCCTCGTCACTCCTGCTCACGACGTAGCGCCTCCGGCCGGTGCGCGACATCCCTGCCGGAGTCGTCGTTGCGGATCCGGTACTGCGGGTGCTCCAGCGACGCGTTGACCGGGTGCCCCCGGACCTTCACACGTTCGGTGATTTCGTCCTTGACGGTCCCGTACGCCCGACCGGAGTGGCTGGCCCACGAGACGTGGTCGCCCTTGTGGAATCTGTCGCCCTTAGCCATGCTGCTCGGTTACCCACGGTGCGCACCACAAAACGACAGGTCGATGGGCTGATGGCGATGTCCGGCCAGGCCCATCTCCGGGTGATGACGCCTGGAACGTCACCCGTGCCCAGCCTCGCGCTCGCCCCCGTGGCTGTACCGATGGCGCCCGCGCGGCGGGGGCATCCCGCACGATCGGGAGGCGTATACGGATGCCAAGGCGGGTCGGGACGGGGCGGGGTCGTCAGCCGCGGCGAACCATCGCGCGGATGCTCACCGCGAGTCCGAGCGCACACCACGCGATCAGCACGACGAGGTCCTGCCGGCTCGCGGTGTAGGTGTCCGACAGCAGCCCGGCGCGGAGCAGGTCCGCGGCCGGTCGGAACGGCAGTACGTCATGGATCGTCTGGAACCAGGTGGGGAGCTGGCCGGCCGGGAAGGTGACCGGCGAGAACAGCATCACGAAGAACACCAGCACCTGGGTCGTGAGCTGGGTGAGCAGCGGGGGCAGCGTCACCGCGATCGCGTAGCCGACCGCGGTGGCGGTCACCGCGGTCAGGACGGCCGCGGCCACCAGGAGGGGCCAGTCGAAGGCGTAGCTGAAGCCGTACCGCAACTGGGCCACGATCACCGCGACGGCGACGCTCGGCAGGGCGACCACCAGCCACACCGTCAGGTCGGCCAGCAGCAGCAACGGGCGCGGCACCGGTAGCGCGCGCAGGTAGGCGAACGTGCCGTTGGTGCGTGCCTGGGCCACGCCCTGGGGGACCATGACGAGCCCGACGACCATCAGCAGGACCGTGGGTGCGCCGGTGGACAGGAAGCGGGCCGACGAGGTGTCGATGTCGGGGATGAGGAACCCGAACCCGATGATGATTCCGGCGGCGAGCAAGGCCTGTACGACGATGACGAGAGGCAGCATCGCGCCGGTCTGGGCGATCGTCCAGCGCAGCAGGGTCCCGTACGTCGTCCATGGGGCGGTGCGTGGCGGGGTGCGGGTGCGCATCGGCGCGAGTGCGGGGGCGGTCGTCGTCTCAGACATCGGTTACCTTCTGCGCGGTGGTCGCCTGTTCGGCGGCGTCGGTTGTGGTGGCGAGGTAGGCGTCCTCGAGGGTGGCGGGGGCCAGCGCGTAGCCGTCGATGCGCTTGTCCGAGCGGAGGGTCGTGGCCCAGGCGACGGCGGCCTCGGCGTCGGCCGCGTCAAGGGTCATCAGCACGCGCCGGCCGACGCGGACGCGGCGGACGATCGGGATCGGTACGTCGCGGGGGGACTCGGAGGGGTCACCGCCGTCCGGCTGCAGGGAGAGTTCGAGTCGCAGGTCGTTGTCGTTGGTCCCGCGGAGCTGGTTCGGTGATCCGGAGGCGACGACCTTGCCGCGGTCGAGGACCACGAGGTCGTCCACCACGCGTTCTGCTTCGACGACGTTGTGGGTGACGAGCAGGACGCCGGCGCCCTCGTCGCCGAGGCGGCGTACGGTCTTCCACAGATGTCGACGCCGGGCCGCGTCCACGTCGTTGGTCGGCTCGTCGAGGATGACCAGTGGCGTTTTCGCGACGGCGGCCATGGCGAACGCGGTGAGTCGGCGTATGCCGCCGGACAGGCCGCCGCCGTCCGGTGTGGCGCGGCGGTCGGACCACTCGCCGATGTCGAGTTCGTCGACCAGGGCGCGTGCGGAGCTTCTCGCGTCGGTGCGGGACATGCCGCGGAGCCGTCCGGCGATCTCGATGGCTGTCCTGGGTGTCAGGCCGTCGAGCGGTGCCTGCGCCTGGGCTTGGAGTGCCACGCAGCGTCGCGCGGTCGCCGGGTCGGCGATCGCGTCCACGCCGGCCACCCGGACCGATCCGGCATCGGGGCGGAGCAGTCCGACGATCTGCGAGACCAATGTGGTCTTGCCGGCTCCGTTGTGTCCCAGCAGGCCGACCACTTCTCCTTGGCGTACGCGTAGCCCGACGCGGTCGTTGGCGACGACTGGTCCGAACCGCCTGGTGAGGCCCTCCACCTCCAGTACTGCGCTGCTCATGGCTTCTTGAACCTCCATCGGGATACCGTCGGTATTCGAATACCGACGGTATCTGGATTCGGATGGTAGGTCAACTGACTAGAATCGCGGCATGGATCCCCGCCCCCCGACGTCCGGGCGCCGCGCCCCGCGCAGTCGTGCGCAGCGCCAGCAGGAGACCCGCGAAGCGCTCATCCTGGCGGCACTGGACGCGTTCACCCGCGACGGCTACCACGCGGCGAGCCTGGAGGGGATAGCCAACGAGGCCGGGTTCTCCAAAGGCGCGGTCTACTCGAACTTCGAGGGCAAGGCGGAACTGTTCCTGGCGGTGATGGACCACAACCTGGAGATGCTGCGCGGCGAAGGCTGGGACCCGCTCGCGGCGGCGGAAGGTGACGCCGAAACGCCCGTACCCGACGCCGCGACCGACGACGCGGCGCGGATGGTGCGCGGGTTCAGCCTGGCGACACTGGAGTTCATCGCCACCGCCGCCCGCGACGACACGCTCATCGATGCGCTGCGGCAGCGCGTTCAGGTGATGATCGACGCCTACGGGCGGGTCGCGGCCGATGGTCGACCGACCGGCGAAGTCCTTCCGGTCGACGACGTCGCCCAACTCATGGCCGCCTTCGACCAGGGAGTATCGGTGCTCACGCTCAGCGGCATCGCCTCCATGGACGGTGCGCTGATGCGAACCGGCCTGCGCCGGCTCATGGACCCGGCGGGCGCCGTGGGCGAACCGGCACCCCGACGCGACGGCCACACGTCGTCGCGACCGGATGTCCAGGCGGTACGGAGACTGATGCGCGACCTGCCGGGTTCCTGATCCGCTGCGGCAACCCGCAGGGAGGCGCGGTGCCACCGAGTTGATCCCCGCGTGGAACCGGATCCGGAGCCGCGCGTCGCCGCTTGGCCGCGGTCAGCCCACCGACCTGGCTCGAACCTGTCACCGACGAGCGGTACCCGGGATCCGCTCGCGTCCGGTGAGGGCGTCGAGAGAGTCGGGGCGCACCGGTCAGCTTGTTCGCCGGCGCCTTCGGCGTTCGACGAAGAGCCAGCCGGCCACGCCCAGACAAGCGGTGGCCAGGAGGGCCAGCGACACCAGAGCCGGTTTGACCCACGCCGGGACCAGGTCGTATTCGGCGTTGCACCAGTTGTGCAGCGGAAACCATCGCGGGTGTTCCCGCCACTGGAGCGAGCGGTAGGCCTCGTCGTAGGTGACGCCTGTTGCGCGGCAGGATTCCTTCGGGTCCAGGGAGGAACCGGAGAAAACGCCGACGAACCACGTGACGGCGGCGGCGACCGTGCAGAGTCCGGCCGTCGCGATGAACCAGCCGGGGGTTCTCCATCGGTCGGTGAGCAGTGCTCCGCCCCACCACCGCAGCAGGAGCGCGAAAGCGATGGCGGCCAGAAGTGAACAGGCGACGATGCTCATGTTCCTGGTGCTAACCGAGCCTGTACGGGGTCAGGTACTCCGGCAGTAGAATCGTGGTGCGTGGTGCCGTCTCGCGTACGGCGGCGAGGAAGGCGTCGAGCCGCCGACGGTCGTTCGGCGTGGTGGACGGAGGATTGCTCAGCGGCGTCTCGAAGTCGTCCCAGTGCACCGGCACGACCAGGGCCGGCCGATCCAACGCTGTCAGCAGGCGCGGCACGTGGGCGTGGGTGGCGTCGGTCGTCGGCCAGCACGGCTTCACGCCGGCACGGGTACGGCACGCACGCAATCCCGAATTCGTGCTGGGACTCGTACTCGCCGGAAGGGGCATCGCGTTCGAACCGGAAGAAGCGACCCGGCGCGAGCCGCGCGTGGTCTGGCGCCCGATCGTCGATCACCCACTGCACCGGGTCGTCTCCGCGGCGTGGCCCGCACCGGCGCCGCACACCGCGGCGGAGCATTTCGCGCAGATCGCCGCCGAGACGCTGGACGAGCCCTCACCCGCCCCGACAGGCGTCCCAGCGCCGGACTCGGCGTGCCCTTGGAACATCGTCTTCGCCCCACAGGCGGCCGGCGCCGGCCGGTAACCGGACGTACGCGACCGTCGGGGACCCGCGGTCAGTCGGCGCCGACGGCGGACAGGACCCGCATGGCGTCGTGTTCCCGGTCGGCGAGTTCGGCGAGGATTTCCGAGGCGCGGGCGAGGTGGTCCGGGTCGCCGGTTTCACCGGCGGTCGTGACGTGGTGGGCGACCCCGGTCCACAGCGGGGCGATCTTCGCGTACATCTGGTGGCCGTGGCGGAGGTTGTCGTCGTCGACGATGGCGGCGCATTCGGCGAGGAAGTCGCGGTAGATGTTGCGGAAGAGTGCGCCGCCGGTCCCGCCGCGTTCCATCAGCCTCGCGGCGAGCGGGAGGTCGCGCGACGGGTCGGTCGAGCGGTCGAGCCAGCGCGTCACCTGTCGGGCCGCCTTGGCGATGCCACGGTGGCCGAGGTTGGCGATGGGCGGGTCGAGGAAGGTGTGCGCGTTGCCGCGGACGGCGGTCCGGACGGCGCGAGCCAGGTCGGGCCGGCCGGTGGGGCCGGTCACGGTGTAGGACAGGTTGCGGGCGGTCATCGGTCCGCGTTCGTTGCGGGCCCGTTCCAGGCTTGCCAGTGTGGTCGTCACGGCGCCGCCCTGCTGCGCGGTGTCGATCAGGTAGGCGTGGGTGTCGTCGTAGCCGTACATCGCGGCGAAGTGTCCACCGAAGTGGACCTTCGTGGTGAAGTAGTCCAGGTGGTAGGAGTCCAGTTGCAGGCCGACCGGGCGTCCGGCGTCGAGGGCGGCGGTGACGTTCTGCCAGGCCCTGCGGGGCGAGGCGGTCTCCTGGACGTGCAGCGTCAGGCCCAGCCGGTCGGCGACGGTCCGGGTGATCGAGGCCGGCTTGCCACGGCCGCCGAGGAACGGGAAGTCCATGTTCCTGGCGTCCCAGTAGACGAAGCCCAGCCCCTCGCCGAGGCCGAACAGCATCGGCTCGGACAGGTCGAGGCCCGCGTGGCGCAGCACGGCGCCGAGCGTGGTGGTCTCGCAGTGCTGACCGGCGGGGAACGCCACGTTCTCGATGATCACTTGGTTTCCTGTTCTGCTGGTCGGGTTGGGCCGGACGACGGGCGGACCGGCCAGGCGACCTCCGTGCGGAGCGCCGCGGTGGGTACGCCGGGCGCCGGCGGGACGAGGTAGCTCTCCTCGGCCGGGCCCGCCAGCACCCGGTCGTGCTCGGCGATCCAGCGGCCCAGCGAACGGTAGGCGCTGTCGACGTCGTCGTAGCCGCCCTCGTGGACGGTCGCGGCGAGCAGGCAGCCCGCCAGTTCGCCGGCCGCGATCGTCGCTGTCGGCCGGGGCGGGCGTGCCACCGGCACGAACAACTCCACCTGCCACTGCGTCGCCTCGGGGTCGTCGCCGAGGTAGCGGGTCCCGGGCGGCCCCGCCGGGTCGATTCCCTGCTCGGCGAGGCCGGCGAACAGGCGCGCGAACCCGGGGGCCAGCGCCTCGGCCAGCCCGCTCGGCGGCGTACGCAGCACCGTACGGGCGGTCGGCTGGGCGACGCGCCACCGTTCGTACACGTGCAGCCACCCCGGCACGCGCCCCGGCTCGGCCAGCACGGCCCCCAACCGCCCGGCGATCTCGTCCAGCCGGGCCGCCTGCGCGGCCACCCGGTCCCGGTGCCGCTCGATGACGGCGCGTGCCTGCTCCGGAACATCGGCCGCCAGGATCTCGGCGATCTCGGGCAACGGCACCTCCATCTCTCGCAGCCGCCGGATCAGCCCGGCACGGGGAAACTGGTCGACGCCGTACCGGCGGTAGCCGGTGTCCGGATCGACGCACGCCGGAACGAGCAGTCCCAGCCGGTCGTAGTTCCGCAGCACCCGTACCGACAACCGGGTCGCTCGCGCGAACACCCCGATCGGCATCAACCCCGTCACCGACGCCTCCAACAAGCCTCGACCCTCTCCCGGGGAGAGGGTCAACCCCGGCCCGACCCCTGCCGCACCGACCAACGAAACAAATCATCACGCAACGGGTCCGACCGGCGGACCGGACCAACCACGACCGATGGTCCGGTCGGCCGCTGACGCGACCGACCGGACCAGAGCCGAGCGACCAGCCCGCGTACCGGTCAGCTACCGCAGATGCCGTACGCGGCGACCGTCCAGTTCCCGGCCAGGCCGTCGGCGTCCTCGTCGGCCCAGACCCGGACGGTGTCCTCCGGCCCGATGTTGACCCCGGACAGCAGCACCTGACCGTTGCCGGCGTTGATGTCCGCGCCCACGCTGTACAGCGCCTTTCCGGCCGGGCAGGTGACGGACGCGACGCTGTCGGTCGGCGCCGGGTCCCACAGCCGCTCCAGGCCCGCCACGGCGGTGGCGCACACGGCGAAGGCCGTGACGGACCAGCCGGTCGTGGTCGCGCCCTGGACCGCGACGCCGCGCGCGGTGACGGACTTCAGGTCGAAGGACGGCACCACCTGGTCCAGCACGACGTCCCCGGCGCCGCCGTTGACCCGGCCACCCATCCCGATGACGCTCTTCGTTCCGCAGCTCGCGGTCACGTACTGCGTTCCCACCGCCCCGGTCACCGCGACGACCTGATACCCGGCCGGCGGCGAGACGCAGACGGCCCTGGTGGTGAAGCGCCAGTCGCCGGTGTAGTCGACCGGCCCGGCCTCGCGCATCGTGGCGACGAACCCGCTGCCGTCGGCCAGCGGCTCCAACCGGTCCACCGCGACGCGCCCCCCGGCGTCGGGCGACGTCGTGAGGTAGGCGCCCCCGCCGCTGACGACCGTGTTCGCCGGGCAGCGGACGGGGAGCGACTTGTCGCTGCTGTTCTCCTGCGTCGTTTCGCCCCTGAGCACCAGCCCGGCCGGGTCCGCGGAAGCGGGAGCCGTCCAGCCCACGCCCACCGTACCGAGGGCGACCAGGGCCACGGCGAGCCGGGCGAAACCGCGATGTACGAATGTGCGCACTGCTACCTCCTAAATCCTGAGCAGGCAGCGGGACGCACCTGGATCGACCCCTGCCTGTCGGTCACTGGCGACAAGCCTGGTTCGCCGGGCTTGGCGTCTGCTACCCGGCGGCTTGGCGCGGACGGACCGACCAGACGATCCACATCGGACTGCTCCATCGCTGGTGCAGGGTGAGGAGGAGCATGAGGTGGCGCATACTCGGCCCCGTCGAGGCCGACATCGACGGGAAGGTCCTGGACTTCCGGCGCCCCCAGCAACGCGCGGTGCTGGCCCTGCTGCTCCTCGACGCGGGCCGGGTGGTGTCACCCGAGCAACTGATCAACGCGCTCTGGACGGGCGAGCCGCCCCGCAGCTCCCGTACCCAGGTCCAGGTATGCGTGTCGCGGATCCGGGCGGCGCTGCGGGGCGCCGGCCTCACGGACGTGCTGCTCACCCAGGCCGGCGGCTACCGCCTCGTCGTCGGGCCGGACGAACTGGACCTGGCCGTGTTCACCGGCGCCGTGGCCCAAGCCCGGACGGCCGTCGCGGCCGGTCAGCCGGCGACCGCCGCGGAGTTGCTCGGGACCGGGCTGGCGTTGTGGCGTGGACCGGCACTGGCCGGCGCGGCGGGCGCGTTCGTCGAGTCCGCCGCCGCGCGCCTGGACGAACAGCGGCTGTCCGCGTACGAGCAGCTCGCGACCGCCGAGTTGACGCTGGGCCGGCACGCGGACGTGATCGAGGTGCTGCGTCCGGTGGTAGACGCTCACCCGCTGCGCGAGTCGCTGATCAGCCGGTACCTGCTCGCGCTGGCCGGTGCGGGCCAGCGGGCGCGCGCGTTGGAGGTGTACGCCGAAACCCGTCGCCGGTTGGTCGAGGAACTGGGGGTGGAGCCCGCCGCCGAACTGGCTGCGGCGCACCTACGGGTGTTGCGCCACGACATGCCCGATCCCGAACCCGAGCCGCAGCCCGGTCCCCGTCCGGCTTCCGTGCCGCCGCCCGATGCGGTGCCGATCCCCGCCGCACCGGTACCGGCCCAACTGCCCACCGACGTACCCGGTTTCACCGGCCGTCAGGCCGAACTGCGCGCACTGGACGCGTTGCTGGATGGCGCTGACGGCGCCGGTGGCCGGGCGGTCGTGATCTCCGCGATCGGCGGCACCGCCGGCGTCGGCAAGACCGCACTGGCGGTGCACTGGGCACACCGTACGGCGCACCGGTTTCCGGACGGACAGCTCTACGTCAATCTGCGCGGCTTCGATCCGGGTGGGCGGGCGGTCGGACCGGCCGAGGCGCTGCTCGGATTCCTGGAGGCGCTGCAGGTACCACGACAGCAGGTACCGACCGAGCTGTCCCGGCAGGCGGCCCTCTACCGCACCCTGATGGCCGGCCGGCGGGTGCTCGTCCTGCTCGACAACGCCCGCGACGCCGAGCAGGTCCGGGACCTGTTGCCCGGAGCACCGGGGTGCCTGGTGGTCGTCACCAGCCGCAACCGGCTCACCGGCCTGGTCATCGCGGAAGGCGCGCGACCGCTCACCCTGGACCTGCTCACCGCCACGGAGTCCCGGGAGCTTCTGCGGCAGCGCATCGGGCGGGACCGAACCACGGCGGACCTCGCGGCGGTGGAGGAGATCATTCGACGGTGCGCCGGGCTGCCGCTGGCACTGGCCGTCGTGGCGGCACGGGCATCGACCCACCCCCACCTGCCGCTGGCCGCCCTCGCCGCCGAACTGCGCGACGTACGCGGCGGTGACCTGGCCGCGTTCGACACCGGAGACCCGGCGACCGACGTACGCGCGGTCCTCTCCTGGTCGTACCGGGCGCTGGAGCCCGATGCCGCCCGGCTGTTCCGCCTCCTGGGGCTCCACCCCGGACCGGACGCGGGACAACCGGCGTTGGCCAGCCTCGCCGGGATTCCGCCGGCCCGGGTACGTCCGCTCCTGGCCCGGCTCACCGGGGCGCACCTGCTGACCGAACACGCACCGGGCCGGTACGCGCAGCACGACCTGCTCGCCAGTTACGCCGCCGAGTTGTGCCACACGATCGACAGCGAGGTCGAGCGTGCCGTCGCCAGTCACCGCCTGTTCGACCACTACCTGCACACCACGCACGCGGCGGACCGGTTGCTCGACCCGTACCGGCTGGCGGTTTCCGTCGTGCCGGCGGCCCCGCGGCCGGACGTGACCAGCGAAGAGCCGGTCGACCACCCGGCCGCGATGGCCTGGTTCGCGGCGGAGCAGGACGTTCTGCTGGCCGTCGTCGACCGGGCCGGGCGGGCCGGATTCGACGACCACGCGTGGCAACTGGCCGCCGTGCTCACCACCTACCTCGACCGGCGCGGCCACTGGCACGACCTGATCGCCGTGCAGCGCACGGCACTCGACGCCGCCCGGCGCGGCGCCAACCGCCTCGGTCGGGCGCACGCCCACCGGGGGCTCGCCATCGCCTGCACGTGGCTCGGCCGCAACACCGACGCGCACGTCCACTACCAGCGGGTCCTCGACCTCTACCGCGAGCTGGCGGACCCGGTCGGCCAGGCGCACACCCACGTCGGCGTGAGCTGGATACTCGCCCGGGAGGGCCGGCACGACGAGGCGCTCGACCAGACCGGGCAGGCGCTCAGCCTCTACCGGGCGGCCGGCTACCTGGTCGGTCAGGCCAAGGCCCTCAACAACCTGAGCTGGCTGCACGCCCGGCTCGACCATCACGAACTGGCCCTCAACTGTTCCCGCCGGGCCCTCACCCTGCACGAGGAGAACGAGGATCGGCACGGCGCCGCGCTGGCCTGGGACAACCTGGGGTACGCCCAGCACCGGCTCGGCCGGCACGACGAGGCCCTACGCTGCTACCGGCGGGCCCTCGACCTGCACCGCGCCCTCGGCGACCGCTACGACGAGGCGGAGGTGCTGGCGAACCTCGGCGAAACGTATTGGTTCATCGGTGCCCCCGAGGCCGCCCGGTCGGCGTGGCAGGCCGCCCTGGCCATCTTCGACGAACTGGACCACCCGGACGCCGACGGGCTGCGGACCAGGCTCGCCGCCAGCCCGCCGTACGTCGCCGGCCCGGTCGGCACCTGATCATCCACGGCCGAGGGCAGCGTGTGCCCGGAACTCCGCCCCACCCGTCCGGAAACGGGTACGGATCATTTATGAAATCCGGTCGGCCACCGCAAGAACCGTCACCGTGCCACATGATCGACAAGCGACTTTGCCAGTGAGTCGGTTGGCCGGCCTTGAGCTGCCCGATAGTCTTTCCGGCTATGAACGACCACGCGCAGACCCTGCTGAGCACGATCCGCGGGCCCCAGGACCTGAAGACCCTGGCGCCCGAGCAGATGACCGTGCTCGGAGCCGAGATCCGGGATTTCCTGGTCGCCAAAGTGGCGCGCACCGGTGGTCACATCGGCCCCAACCTGGGTGTCGTCGAACTCACGCTCGCGATGCACCGCATCTTTGACAGCCCTCGTGACCGGTTCATCTTCGACACCGGGCACCAGGCCTACGTGCACAAGATTCTGACCGGGCGGCAGGACGGGTTCGACCTCTTGAAGCGACGCGGCGGGCTCACGGGATACCCGAGCCAGGCCGAGAGCGAGCACGACCTCGTCGAGAACTGCCATGCCTCCACCGCCCTGTCCTATGCCGACGGCATGGGCAAGGCCTATGCCCTGCGGGGCGAGCTACGGCACGTCGTCGCGGTAGTGGGGGACGGTGCCCTCACCGGTGGTATGTGCTGGGAAGCACTCAACAATATCGCCGCCACCCGCAACCGTCTGGTCATCATCGTCAATGACAACGGCCGCTCCTACGCGCCGACCATTGGCGGGCTCGCGGATCACCTTGCGTCCCTGCGGCTCGATCCGGGGTACGAGAAGATACTCGATTTCACCAAGGACGCTCTGGAAAAGACCCCGCTGGTCGGCAAGCCGTTGTTTGACGCGCTGCATGCGGTGAAAAAGGGCATCAAGGATGCCGTGGCGCCGCAGGCGATGTTCGAGGATCTCGGGATCAAATACGTCGGACCGGTCGACGGCCACGATCTGGCGGCGATGGAGTCGGCGCTCACCCGGGCCAAGCGTTACGGCGGCCCGGTCATCGTGCACGCGATGACGCACAAGGGTCACGGCTACGCGCCGGCCGAGCAGGACGAGGCCGACCGGCTGCACGCGCCCGGTGCCTTCGACCCGGAAACGGGGAAGCAGCTGGCCGCCCCCAGTCTCAAGTGGACGAAGGTGTTCGCCGACGAACTGGTGGCCATCGCGGGAGAGCGGCCCGACGTCGTCGGCATCACGGCTGCGATGCCGGAGTCGACCGGCATCGACAAACTCGCCGCCGCCTACCCGGACCGGGTGTTCGACGTCGGCATCGCCGAGCAGCACGCGACCACGTCTGCCGCTGGGCTCGCGCTGGCCGGGCTGCACCCGGTGGTGGCGATCTACGCGACCTTCCTCAACCGTGCCTTCGACCAGGTGCTGCTGGATGTGGCACTGCACAAGCTGCCCGTGACGTTCGTGCTCGACCGGGCAGGTGTCACCGGGCCGGACGGGCCGAGCCACTACGGCATCTGGGACATGTCCATCCTCGGCGTGGTGCCGGGCCTCCGGGTGGCCGCTCCTCGGGACGCCGAGACCCTGCGTATGTCCCTGCGCGAGGCGGTGGCGATCAACGACGGGCCGACGGTGGTGCGCTTCCCGACCGGGTCGGTGCCGGCCGCCCTGCCCGCGCTGCGCCAGGTCGGCGGCATCGACGTACTCGCCGAGACGCGTGAGCGCAGGGACGTCCTGCTGGTCGCGGTAGGACCCTTCGCTCACCTCGGGGTACAGGTCGCGGCCGAACTGGCGAAGCGGGGCTTCGGCGTGACCGTGGTGGATCCGCGCTGGGTTCGCCCCGTGCCGGTCGAGATGGTCGGGCTCGCGGGCGCGCACCAGCTGGTCGTGACCATCGAGGACGGGGTACGCAACGGCGGCGTCGGCGATGCGGTCGCCAAGCTGCTGCGTGACCATGAGCTGGACGTGCCGTTGCGTGACCTGGGTGTGCCGGCGCAGTGGATCGACCACGGCACGCGGGCCGAGATTCTTGCCGAGATCGGCCTGACGGCCGCCGACGTGACCGAGCGGGTCCAGGGCTGGATCGGGGCGCTGTCGGTGCCTGAGAAGCCCGGCCTGCCCGGCGTCGGCCGCGGTGCCCGATGACGTGACGAGCCCTTCACGTGAGGGGTTGGCCGAGTTGGTCGGTAACCGCCGGTTGGCCGCCACACCGGATCAGGGGCCGTGCGCCCTCGGGCCACACCTGGACCTCGATGGCCGGCACCACACCGGGAGCGGCCCACGGCGTTCGACGCTGTGGGCCGCTCCTGTCGAGGCCTCGACCGCTGAGGCCGTTCCTCAGGCTGGGACACCGCAGTACCAACTGCCGGCGGACGTGCACACCGTGACTCATACGTTGCGCACGTCATACGGAGTCAGGAAGCTGCCGGAGATGGGCTTCGTCGTACCGTTGGCCGCCCAGCCGATCTGCTCGTTTCGATTGGTCCAGGCGCCGTGGTGGTACTCCTGCCAGCCTCAGGTAGGCGTAGGACGTCGACGGGTTTGCCGCGTAGTCGGTGATCGTGCCGGACGCGGTGACCCTCTGCGAGTACACGCCCCGATCTCCTGACGCCCTGCCGAAGGAGTTCGACGCGGTGAAGCTCGCAAGGATCTGCACAGACTCATCGGACGGCGCGGCCTGTGCCGGAACGGCCAACGCTCCGGCCATGAACAAGTGCCGAGGATGACACTCAGTGTCCGACTGATTCGCATTACTTCCTCCTCTGCCGTGGGCGGGCCTGGATGGCCGGTGGAACCTCCTTCAACTTGTTCGGTCAGGTCAGGGCGCAGGAGGACAGGGTGTCCTCGGGCAACGCCGGGTCCTGCAAGACGAAGAGGTCCTGTGTGGTCGCTTCGACCTGTGACCGCAAGCCTGACCGGCGATCGGTAATGCGGGGAAGGGGCTGTGCGGAACAGTTCCGTACACGCCGCCTCGACGCTGCCTGCGGCCCAACGGTCGCAGTGGTGGCGATCACGGTCCGCAACGAAGTCGTGGATCCGAGAATGCGAGTGGATAGTCGTGCCGGGAACCGAGGCACAGGCGGCCGCCGGCGACGCAAGGCATGTCAGGAACCCATCCCGCTGATGCACCCCTTGAAGTCGGACGGTGGGCTGCTAGAGGTTGTAGCCGCCGGAAACCTCGATGTTCTGTGCGGTGATCCAGCTTCCGTCTTCGCCGAGTAGTGCCGCTATGGCTACGCCGATGTCGTCCGGTTCGCCGAGTCGGCCCAGGGCGGTTCTGGCGGCGAGACCGGGGACCACCTCGGGGTGGCGTTCGAACGCGTTGTCGGCGATGCGGGTGCGGGTGGAACCGGGCGAGACCGAGTTGACCCGGATGCCGCGTCGGCTGAACTCCTTGGCCAGGTAGCGGGTCAGTACGACCAGGCCGCCTTTCATCGTGCCGTAGGCGGAGTATCCGGGCTCGAGGCCGGAGACCGACGCGGCGTTGCTGGTGACGTTGACGATGGCGCCGCCGTCGGCCAGCAGCGGTCGCAGCGTCTGGGTGAGGAAGTACGGGCCTTTGAGCAGCACCCGCATGAGTGCGTCGAACATCTCCTCCGTGGTGTGCTCGAACAGGGCCATCCGGCTGGATCCGGCGTTGTTGACGAGGTGGTCGAACGTGTCACGCTGCCAGGTGTCGCGGAGGACGGCGACAACGGAGTCGCGGAATGCCGGGAAGGTCTCCGATCGGCCGATGTCCAGCCGTAGCGCGACAGCGGTGCCGCCGTTCTTCTCGATCGTCGCGACCGTGTCCGACGCGCCGGCGTGGTTGTCGCGGTAGGTGAGGATGACGCCCGTTCCGCGCTTGGCGATCTGGATGGCCGCGCTCTGTCCGATGCCGGAACTGGCGCCGGTCACGATGGCGATCCGCATGGTCAGCCCTCTTCCTTCGTCTGGATGTCGGGAGCCGTGCCGAGTACGCGCGTGAGCCAGTCGTTGCGTGTCTGTCGGGCCGCGGCCGAGACCGGTACGTGCGGATACAGCGCGTCGAATCCGTGGAAGCCTCCGGCCCAGACGTGGAGTTCGGCCTGGCCACCGGCGGCCCAGATCCGGGCGGCGTAGTTGACGCCCTCGTCCCGGAAGACCTCGGCCGAGCCGGCGTCGACGTAGGTGGTGGGTAGGCCGGCGAGATCGTCGGCCAGGGCCGGTGAGACGTACGCGGGTACCGTGGCGCCGGCGAGGTGGCCGAGCACGGATCGCCAGGCGAACTCGTTCATCTCGCGGGTCCAGACACCCGGCTCGCCGGAGTACTGCCGGCTGGAGGTGGTGGTGTTGCGGTGGTCGAGCATGGGGCCGATCAGCACCTGGGCGGCGATCGCCGGAGCGCCACGGTCGCGGGCCATCAGGGTGACCCCGGCGGCGAGGCCACCGCCGGCGCTCGCGCCCGCCACGATGATCCGGGCCGGATCGATGCCCAGGTCGGCGGCGTGCTCGGCGGTCCAGAGCAGCCCGTGGTAGCAGTCGTCGACCAGGGTCGTGCCGTTGACCTCCGGTGCCAGCCGGTAGTCGACCGAGATCACCACCGCGCCGAGCAGTTCCAGCCACTCCAGCGGGATGTCGATCTGGGAATAGCGGTCGCCCATGACCATCCCGCCGCCGTGGATCCAGTAGACGCACGGCGCGGCGGCGGTACGGGCCATCCGGGTGGGAGTGAGGATCGAGAGCGGGATCCGCGTGCCGTCCTGAGCGGAGATGGTCACTTCGCGCCGCTCGACAGCACGGCCGTCGAGCAGCGGTTCGACCGGTGACGACGCGTACGGCCGGATCTGCGCCAGGGCCTCGGGGGTGAGTTGGGGGACGAGCGGCATGTCGGCGAGCAGCATGCGCAGTGCGGGGTCGAAGTCAGGTCGTGCCAACACCACGATGGTCCTTTCTCTTGACGGCGTTTTCAGAAGGTGGCCTTGCCGCCGACCGGTACCTCGTCGACGTAGTGCGATTCGTCGGCGAGAAGCGGGCGCAGCTTGGCAACCAGGGCCTGCGCCTGCTCGGTGGCGAAGAAGGCGCCGTGCGCCGGCTGGCTGGTCCAGCCCTCGGTCACGGAGACGACGTCCGGGTTGCTGGCCGAGCGGGAGACCAGGAAGACGACGCAGTCCTGGTTCGGCAGCGACGGGGCGTCGAGGAGAAGCTCGACCAGTTCGTCGCCCTTGCCCGGCCGCGCGGTCATGGTGGCGTGGAATCCGTGGGTGACTGTCATGGGTGCCTGTTCCTCCCAGCCTTGGAGCTGGCATCCGCTCCGGGAATATCGACCACCTCATCGAATCACCGTGAGCAGTGGAAACGTTAGAACGATGCTCGCAACGTCTTGCCTGATCCTCTCGTTGTGGCGAGGATCAGGCAGTGCTTGAATTGGGCGGGTGAGACTTGGGGAGCTTCGCGGTCTACTCAGCCGCCACGCCCGGCCCGACGCGGGCACCGCCATCGAGGACCTTCTGATTTCCAAGGTCGAGAAGTCGGCTCCACCCTCACCGTCGATGTCGGGCACGGTGCTGGCGCTCATCGCACAGGGCACGAAACGGATCGCGCTGGGCGATCGCGTGTACGACTACGGTGCCGGCCAGTACCTCGTCGCGTCCGTGGACCTGCCGGTCACCGGCCACTTCGTCGATGCCAGCCCCGAACGGCCGGCGCTGGGCGTCGGCCTGATCCTGCGACCCGCCGCCGTCGCCGAGCTGCTGTTGGCGGCGGCCCCCGGAGATCTCCCACCCGTCGACGGCGGCGCGCCGTCCGGCATCGCCGTCAGCGACGCGCCCGACGAACTGCTCGACGCGGTGATCCGGCTGCTACGCCTGATCGACAAGCCGCGCGACAGGACGGTGCTGGCGCCGCTGATCAAACGGGAAATCCTCTGGCGGCTCGTCACCGGGGATCAGGGCGTCATCGTCCGCCAGCTCGGCCTCGCCGACAGCAGTCTCACCCACATCGCACGGGCGGTCCGATGGATCCGCGAGCACTACAGACAGTCCTTCCGCGTCCAGGACCTGGCACAGCTGTCCGGAATGAGCCTGTCCGCCTTCTACCGCAACTTCCAGGCGGTCACCGCGATGAGCCCGATCCAGTTCCAGAAACAGATCCGGCTCCAGGAAGCCCGACTGCTACTCGCCACGGATTCCAACGACGTGACCGGCGTCAGCCGCCACGTCGGCTACGACAGCCCGTCACAGTTCAGCCGCGAATACCGACGCCAGTTCGGCGTACCTCCCAGCCAGGACGCCCGCCAGCGCGAATCGACGCACCACACCGCCCCGGCCGCCCTGCCGTAACGCGGGGCCGCCCCGCCCGTCAGCCCACCAGGCCTCCGGCGAACGGCATCGACCGCCACTGCGCGGAAAGCTCCCCGGCAGCATCCGCCAGCAGGGGCAGTTGCGGCGCGAGCGCGAGGCTGGCGACGCCTCGCAGCATTCCCACGGCGTTGACGAAGCGCAGCACGTCCTCGTTCAACTGCCGCATGCCCTTGCGCCGTGCTTCACGGTTGTAGGCGGCTTCGCACTCGGGGCCGAGGCCGGCCAGGTCCCACTCGACCGGCCCCAGCGTCACCATCTCGAAGTCGGCGTACAAGTCTCCGTCCACCTCGTGGAAGATGTTCACCGCCGGGCAGTCGCCATGGATGGGCTGCAGGTCGATCCCCGGGAACGTCTTCTCGAACGCCGTGCGCGAGCGCACCACAGGTTCCAGGACCTGCCATTCGCGGCGCGCGCGGTCCAGGTCGGCCGGGTCGATGAGGTCGGGGCGTCCGTCGAGCAGAGCGATGCTGTCTTCGATGAACCGCGGTTCGGCCGCGGACAGGAACGACAACTCACCCGGGTAGGCGCGCATGGCGGCGTGCAGATCGGTGACCAGGCCGGCATTCGCCACGTAGTCGGGTTCCGTGGCCGGGGCCTTCTCGACGAACTGCCAGAACGTCATCGAGAATCCGTCGACCTGAACAGGTTCGCGCGGAACGAGGGAACTGGGAGGAATGACGGGGACTCCCTGGTCTGCGAGCCACCGGACCACGTCCAGTTCCGCCCGCTGTCGGCTCGCCTGGCTGTCGAGATCCGCGTGGTGCGGCAACACGGTGAGAACCCGGGCCACGACCGGCGAGGGTGCGAGGTGGACAACGACGGAGAACACGTCGTAGAGCACCCGGGCATCGGTCACGGTGAGCCCGAGACCGCGCCCCGCGCGGACAGCCGCGTCGACGGCACGTGACGTTCGGTCGGCGATCTGCTCCGCTGTCATGAAGGTACCCATGACGCGATTGTCCTATCGCGGAGCCGTCATGCCGGATCCGGGGGCGTGGCGTGGGACGGCCGCCGACGAGATCCATGCCCCGCTCGGCTACCCGCCCCACGCGCACATCCCCTACGCGGCGGCCCGCCACGCGGCCACGGTCATGTGCAAGACGTACGACCTGCCTGGGCTCGAGTGCGCCAGGTGACGGGGGTGTCAAGCGGACCGGGGCGGCGTTCCGCCCCTCAGCACCCCGGTCCGCCGATTCCGGGGCGGGCGGCCGGCGTAGGTACCACCATGTGAGCGAGGACGGACGGGGGCGATGTGCCGGAACTGCTGCTGATCATCACGCTGGGCGTCACCGTGCTGGTTGGCACCACCATCGGTGGCCGCTACCGGGTCGCGCCACCGGTCCTGCTCATCAGCCTGGGCGCGCTGCTCGCGCTCCTGCCACCGCTGTCCCATGTGATCCTCGCCCCCGAGGTGGTGCTGCTGCTGTTCCTGCCGGCGATCCTCTACCGGGAGAGTCTGACCACCAGCCTGCGGGAGGTACGGGCGAACATCGTGGTCATCGCTCTGCTGGCGATCGGGCTGGTCGGCGTCACGATGGTGGCGGTGTCGCTGGTGGTACAGCGGTTCGGCGTCGACCCGGCGGTGGCCTGGGTGATCGGTGCGGTGCTCGCCCCGACCGACGCGGCGGCGGTGGCCGGCCTGGCCAAGCGGATGCCCCGACGCCTGCTCGCCACCCTGCACACCGAAAGCCTGATCAACGACGGCACCGCCCTGGTGCTGTTCGCCATCGCGCTCGGACTGCTCGGCGGGCACGCGGCTCCGAACGCCATCGAACTCGTCGAGAAGGTCGGCCTGTCCTTCCTCGGCGGCATCGCGGCCGGCCTGCTGGTCGGCACGGTGGTGATCCTGATCCGCAAGCGCCTGGACGACCCGCTGCGGGAGGGGGCGCTGAGCGTGCTGACCCCGTTCGCCGCCTTCTTCCTCGCCGAATCCATCCACGAGAGCGGCGTGCTCGCCGTGGTGGCCGCCGGGCTGCTGGTCGCCTTCGCCAGCCCTCGGGTGATCCGGGCCCGGTCGCGGGTGCTGGCGCTGTCGTTCTGGGACCTGACCACCTTCCTTATCAACGGCGGACTCTTCGTGCTGCTGGGGATGCAGATCCCGAGGGCGGTACGGGACGTCACCAGCACCTCGCTGATGCGCGCGATCGCCATCGCGGTCGTCGTGGCCGGGGTGCTGGTCGCGGTCCGGATGCTCTGGCTGCACCTGACCGCCGCCGTCGCCCGGGTGGTGGACAGACGGGAGTCCAGTCGCGGGCGGCGGGTGAACTGGCGGGTGCGTACCGTCGCCGGCTGGGCCGGGTTCCGGGGGGCCGTCTCCCTGGCGGCGGCGCTCGCCGTCCCGCTGACCGTCAACGGGGAGCCGGTCCGGGAGCGCGATCTGATCATTTTCTGTGTCGCGACGGTGATCCTGCTGACGATGCTCGTGCAGGGGACCACGCTGCCGTTGCTGATGAACTGGGCAGGGCTCTCCGGCGACCCGGAACGTGCCGACGAGGCGCGGCAGGCGCAGGTCCTGGCCACCAAGGCCACGCTCACGGCGTTGCCGGACATCGCCGACCGGGTCGGCGCCGATCCGGAGAGCGTGCAGCGGCTGCGGGGCGACTACGAGGGACACCTCGGCGCACTGCAGGCCGGGCAGGACGACGAGTCGGGCGGCGCCCAAGAGGTCGAGCGCCGACTGCGGCTGGCGGCGCTGGACCACAAGCGGCGCGAGATCACCCGGATGCGCGACGCCCGGGAGATCGACGAGGCCGTGCTGCGCGAACTGCAGGCTCGACTGGACGTCGAGGAGATCCGCCTAATCGGGCCGATGACCCTCGATTGACGTGGGCGCGACGTCGAGTTCGCGCCCTGGCCGAGGCGGCGATCGACTCGGCCAGGGCGATGATGCGCCTGCGTCGAGGCACGCACCGGTGGGTTGGTCAGCGTGGTGCGAGGTGCTTCGCGAGTTCCTCGCCCTCGACGTCCAAGGTCGGCACGAGCCTGCCCATCCAGCGGGGCATCCACCAGATTCGCCGGCCGAGGATGAGCATGGTGGCGGGAACGATGAGCATGCGGACCAGGAACGCATCGACGAGGACGCCGATGGCGAGGGCGAAGCCGATGGTCTTGAGGATGATGTCGTCGGTGAGGGTGAAGCCCGCGAACACGCCGACCATGATGAGGGCGGCGGCCGCCACGACGCGGGCGCTGTGGGTGAACCCGTCGATGACCGCCTGACGCGCTGGTGCGCCGTGGACGTAGGCCTCTCGCATGCGCGTGACGAGGAAGACCTCGTAGTCCATCGCCAGGCCGAACAGGATGCCGGTGAGCAGGATCGGCAGCAGGAACAGCACCGGGCCGGTGGTGTCGAGACCGACGAGTTCGTTGAGCCAGCCCCATTGGAAGACCGCGACTGTCGCCCCCAGGGAGACGCCGACGGAGAACAGGAAGCCGAGCGCTGCCTTGACAGGCACCCAGATCGAGCGGAACACCGCGATGAGCAGGATGAAGGCCAGACCCACGACGACGGCGAGGTAGAGCGGGAACACCTCGGTCAGCTCGTTGGAGATGTCGACGCCGACCGCGGTGACGCCGGTGACCAGTGCCCGGGCCCCGCTCTGGTCCGGCAGGTCCGACAGCGTGTCTCGGATGTCCGCGACGAGGTCCTTGGTGGATTCGTCCGACGGTCCGGAGTGCGGGATCACCGTGAGCGTCGCGAACTGTGCCGTGTCGAGCTGCCGCAGGTAGGCCTGCCGCGCCTGGGGGCTGTCGCTGGTAACGGCAGGGACCAGGGCGGCGATGTTGGAGTCGTCTCGGGTCGCCAGCGTCTGCAGCCGCTCGGTGGCGGCCGCGACGGCGGCGGCCGGGTCCGGGGCTTCCTTGGTGTCGATGACGACGAGCAGCGGGCCGTTGGCTCCGGCGCCGAAGTGCTCGTCGATGAGGTCGTAGGCAAGGCGTACGTCGCTGCCCGCGGGCTTGGTGCTGTCGTCGGGCAGCGCGAGCTGCAGGGAGGCTACGGGGACGGCGGCCACGGCGGCGGCCACGATCCCGGCCAGGAGCGCGGGCCAGCGGAACCGGGCCAGGCCCTCGATCCAGCGGCGACCGAGGGTGCGTGGCTCGCCGGGGTTCGGTTCGGCGTCGGTGTGCTCTTGCCCGGCGCGAGGACTTCGCTTCGTGACGCGGGTGCCGGCGAAACCGAGCAGTGCGGGCAGCAGGGTGAGCGCGATGAGTACGGCGAGAGTGACGCTGAACGCTCCGGCCAGCCCCATCTCGGTGAGGAATCCGATGCCGCACACGGCGAGGCCGACGAGTGCGATGACGACCGTGAGGCCGGCGAACACCACCGCGGAGCCCGCGGTGCCCACGGCGCGGCCGGCTGCCTCCTCCAGCGGGCGGCCCCGGCGTGCCTCGGCCTGATAGCGGGACAGGATGAACAGCGCGTAGTCGATGCCGACCGCCAGCCCGAGCATCGTGCCGAGCGCGGGGGTCGTGGTGCCGAGTTCGACGAACCCCGTCAGGGTGGCGATGGCGGTGATACCGATGCCGACGCCGACCAGCGCGGTCAGCAGCGGCATCCCGGCCGCGACGAGCGACCCGAGGGTGAGGGCCAGCACCACGAAGGCGATGGCGACGCCGATGAGTTCGGCGAGCGCCCCGCCGATCTCCACGCCGATCACGTCTCCACCGATGGTGGCCGTCAGCCCTGCCTCCTCGGCGACATCACGGGCGGCTTCGAGGGCCTCCCGGTCCGCCTGGGACAGATCGACCGCGCTCCGGGCGTAGCTGACCGAGGCGTAGCCGGTACGCCCGTCCTCGGTGATCGTCCCCGCGGCGAACGGGTCGAGGATCGACACGACGCCGCTCGTCCTCAGCGCCGCGAGCGCGTCGGACACAGCCTGTTGGTTGGCCGGGTCTGCCAGTGACTCGCCGTCCGGCGCCTGGAACACCACCCTCGCCGTAGCGCCTTCCGGCGCGGCCGTGGGATCGCGGTCCCTGATCAGGTCGAAGGCCTGCGTCGACTCGATACCGGACAGCTCGAAGCTGTCGTTCGTCTTGCCCGACAGGGTCGCCGCCCCGAGAGCGACGACGAGAAGCAGCAGGACCCAGATTCCCGTCACGGTCCGCCGGTGTCGGAACGACCAGCGTCCGAGCCTGAACAACTGCCATGCCATGCCGTTTCCTCCTGCGTGTCGGTGACCGGGTGCCGGTGCGGGTGCTCACTCGCGGCTGTCCGGGGGTGGTGACGCGATCCGGCGTCCAGCAGACGGTAGCATGAAAATATCCGACCGGATATTTTGGTGGCGGTGGTCATAGGATCGAGTGAGCCGCGCTCCACCGCGCGTCGACCGCTTTGGAGGTAGTGCCATGACCGACCGGGAACCCCGACCCGCCCGGCGGGAGGGCTCGTCGAAGCGGGGGCCGTACTCGAAGGGACTTGCGCGGCGGCAGCAGATCATCGACGAGGTGCTGGCGGTCTACGACCGGCTGGGGTTCGAGGGCACCTCGCTGCGCGCCATCGGTGAGGCGATCGGCGTGACGCATCCGGTGCTCAAGCACCACTTCGGCACCCGCGAACAGCTCTTCATCGAGGTGCTGCGGGAGCACGACCGCCGATTCCTGGACGCCCCGTCCGAGGACGACGACACCTTCGTCGACCTGATCCAACGATCAGCCGAACACAGCATGCGGGTGCCGGGGCTGATGGCCCTGCTGAACAGCATGGTGGCCCATGCGCTGGAGGCCGGCAACGACCACTCGCGGGCGCACTTCTCCGAGCGGTACGCCAACCTCAGGGCGACGATCGTGACCCTTCTCGAGGAAGGCCGGGCGGCGGGAAGCGTCCGGTCCGACATCCCTCTGGACGAAGCGGCCTCGCTCGTCCTCGCGGCGGCCGACGGCCTCAGCACCCAGTGGCTGCTCGACGGGAGCGCCGACCTCCAGAGCGGCCTGTTGCTGCTGCAACGCCTCCTCGAACCGCCGAGCCGACAGGTGGGTCGGACCGGTGCCTAGCCACGAACAGCATCCGCCGCTGCCAGGTGCGCGTCGAGGTCAGCGACACCAAGGCTTCGCCGGCGGCGGTGTCGGACGGCGGCAGTACGCTGCCTCACCATGTCGATGTGGCTGATGCCGGCCAAGGTGAGTCCGGAGCTGTTGGCCACTCTGCGCGCCCAGCCCGCGCTGGCGGAAGGGATGTTCCACGACCCCGACGAGTCGCTGGCCGGGTTCGACGAGGACCGCGACCTGTTCGGCACCGACTACCGGATCCTGAGCGAGGTCGCCGGGGTGGTGTGGGAGGAGGATCCCGGCTCCGCGGAGCAGCGGTCCTGGCTGTTCTACGCGGTCCACGGCAGCGACGACGTTCTCGACGTCGAGATCGGGTACAGGCAGCCGTCGGTCCTCGGCACGGCGGAGGTCGCCCGGATCGCCGCCGAACTGACCGGGGCCGGTCCCGACGCCGACGGTGCTGTCGGAGAGCCCGCCGAGGCGGTCGCGGACGACGAGCGGAACATCGGCGGCTTCCTCTTCGCGGCGGCCCGCGAGGGCAAGGCGCTTGTCCTGGCCATCACCTGATCCGACGAGGCTTCAGGGCGCCCGTGCCGATGGAGGGCTGCTCCCGGTTGCGTGGTCGAACTGGTGGGCTGCCGTACCCCGTGGCCAGATTCCGGTAGGGCGGACGTCGGCGGTGTTCGGACCGCCGACGTCCGCCCCACGGGGACGTCACTTCTGGCAGAACGTCGTGATGCCCATCGTGCTGCGGACCCCGCCCATGACGTGCTGGCGGAAGTGGGTGTCGCCGGCGAGTTCGGCGTCGGTCCAGGCCGCGACGTCCGGCTCGCTCCCGGCGAGTCCTTCCGCTACACCTTCGCCCGCCCCGGCGAGTACTTCTTCAACGACCCGGGCAGCCCGCGCTCCACGGGCAAGGTTGAGGTCTACTGACGACCGCTCGGCCGGCGCAGGGCCTTCGGACTCGGCGGGTGTCAGTTCGACGGCTCATCCGTACGACGCTCGAACGGTCCGTGCCCGGGACGATCTGGAGGTGACGGCGGGAATCCCGCCCGGGGCCGGCCTGCCCGCCTCGGATACCCGGTACCGGTTCTGGACGCCGCGATCTCGGCGTGGTGGTCGACCGCCCAGCTGGCCAGCGCCGAGAGTGGCTCCAGCAGGCTGGCGCCCAGTGCCGTCAGCCGGTACTCGACGCTCGGCGGCGACGTCGGAAACACTTCCCGTTCGACCAGGCCGTCGCTCTCCAGCACGCGCAGCGTCCGGGTGAGCATCCGCTGACTGATCCCCTCCACCGCCCGGTGCAACTCGTTGAACCGGTACGGCTGCTGGCCGAGCAGGGTGATCAGCAACAGCGTCCACTTGTCACTCACCCGCCGCAACACGTCTGTGACCGGGCAACACTCGTATTCGTCGATCGGAACGGGAATCGGCAACCGGTGGCTGTCCAGCGTGGTACGAACACCGGTGTTCCTTGTGGCCATGAAAGTGCCTTCTTTCGCCTCCGTCGATCATCTGCCCAGGATGAGCAAGGTCAGTGGAGAACGGTAACGGAGGCGACATGGGAGTCGTGGTGGTCAGTGGTGGCACCAACGGAATGGGGCGCGCATTCGCCCTCGGCCGGGCCGAACGCGGTGACCGGGTCGTGGTGCTCGGCCGCAACCGCGAACGCGGCGAGGCGCTGGCGGGCGGATCTGTCACCTTCCTTCCCGTCGACCTCTCCAGCGTGACCGAGACGCGACAGGTCGTCGAGCACATCCTCACCGAGTACCACGTCGTGGACGCGCTGACGCTGTTCGCCAACGCGGTGGCGCCGCGTCGAATCGAGACCGCCGAGGGGCTGGAGCGTACGTTCGCGCTCTACTACCTCAGTCGCTATCTGCTCAGCTTCGGCCTGCGTGCGGCGATGGACCGGGCTACCGCGCCGGTAATCGTGAACATCGCAGGCGTCGGCGTCACCAAAGGCGGGGTCCGCTGGGCCGACCCGCAACTGACGTCGGGCTACTCGGTCGTCGCCGCGCAACTGCAGGCCGGTCGAGCCAACGACCTGCTCGGCGTGGGCTTCGCCCAACGGTCCGGCAGCCGCGCCCGATACGTGCTCTACCATCCCGGCTTCACCAAGAGCGGCGACCGCAGCCCGCTCCCGCTGGTCGTCCGCGGCCTGCTGGCGGCGGTGTCGGTGGCGGCCCGCCCGGTCGCGGACGCGGTGGCCCCCATTCACCAGTTCCTGGACGCGCCGCCAGCCGCGCCGCTGACCGCCGTCGACCGGAACAAGCGACTTCCGCTCAGCTTCCCCACGCTCGATCCGCAGAACGCCGGACGCTTGATGGACCTCACGGAAGAGCTGCTGGGCTGAGCTGCCGTCTCGGCCCAGAGATCTCGGGCGGGTGAGGGGCGCGAGTCGTTCAGGAGTGTCGGTCGATGACCTCGAGCGCGAGGTGTCGCCCGCGCTCAAGCGCGGTCTCGTCGTCGAACAGTTGGAAGCGCGTGTTGGCGGCGCTGAGGAACGCGTCGATGCGAAACGCGTCGCCGGGCGGATCGAGGGAGCCCGCGACCGCAAGCTCGGACTCGATGAGATCCAGCCATTCCCGCTTGAGTTTGCGGATCGCGTCGGCGACGGGTCCCTCCCGGTGGCCGTACTCGCTGGATGTCGCCGTGATGAAGCACCCTCCCGGGAAGACTCTGCGACGTAGGCACGAGAACCACGAGTCCACGAGGGCGCGTAGTCGGTCCCGTCCCGGCTGTGCTCCCCACCCGGGTGCGATCACGGTGTCGATGTAGATCTGGCGGGCTTCGGCGACGGCGGCGAGCAGGATGGCCTCGCGGCTGCCGAACACCGTGAGGATCCCGCTCTTGCTCAACCCGGTCGACGCGGCGAGTCCGCCCACCGTCACCGATTCCAGCCCACCGACCGTCGCCGTCATCGCGGCGCTTCGGGCAGCGGTGCGCCGGGTGGCATCGCCGCGCCGTCGCCGACCGTCCACCGAAGTCATCCCCGTAGCTTATGCGACCGACTGGACGTAAAGCTTGGCGACCCCCTACTATGCGACCGATCGGTTGTATTGTTGAGGAGGGCAGATGACCATCGACATCGCCGAGGGTGTCGTCACACGTCAGCGCGTATATCTTGACGATCTCGACGGCTTCGGCGTCCTGCATCATGCCGGCTACGCCGTGCTGTTCGACCGGGCTGTGATCGACTACTGGCTTGAAGCCGGCTGGGCTCCGAACCCGCGTGAATCGGTCCAGGTGGTACGAGAGCTGACAATCACGTACCACGCGCCGATTGTCGGGATGTGCGATGTCGACGTGCACTTCTGGGTGGAGCGGGCGGGGCGCACCAGTGTCACCTATCGCTTCGAGGTGCTGTCGACCACGCGCTCGGTCCGCCACGCCGAGGGGAGCCGGGTGCTGGTGAACCTCGACCCGGTCTCGCTGCGCCCGGTCCCGTTGACCGACAGGATGTGGGAAATCGCCGGCCCGCTGCTGGGTCGGGGAGTCTATCGTCCAGACATCGGAGAACCCGTCTCGTGACCGGATCTCGCGGCCATGATCGATCGGCCGGGTTCGCGAGGCGGGCGGGTGCGTTCCGAAGTGATTGTTAGGCGACAGTGCGGGTGCGACCGGCCGGGCACGCATTGATAAAGTGCCATGCGTGACGGTGTCGCTACGGCCCGGAACGGTGCGGACCGGGGCGGAGTTCCTTGCCCGGTTGCGTGCCATGCGATCCATGTCTGGACTCTCATACCGGGCGCTCGAGCGGCGGGCCAGGATGGCCGGCGACCAGTTGCCGGCCAGCACCCTCGCGAGCGCGCTCAACAGGGTCTCGCTCCCGTCCGACGATGTGGTCGCGGCCCTCGTGCGCGCCTGCGGCGGCGACCCGGGCCTGGTACGGGAGTGGGTCGAGGCACGCCGTGCGCTGGCCCTGCCCGACGAGGTCGCCCCGGTGGCCGACCGATCCGGCCGGCCACCGGCCCCGCCGATCGGCTCAGAGGCCGCGGCACCGCCAGCCTTCGACGGGGCCGGCACCGAGGAGCCCGGCCACCCGCTCGCCCCACCCACCGGCCGGCCGATGGTCCCGCGGCTGCTGCCGCCGGACCTTCCGTTGTTCGTCGGGCGGGACGACGAGGTGGTGCGGGCTCGACGGCTGCTCGACCGGGATGCCGCCGGCCCGGTGACGCTGCTGGTCACCGGCCCGGCCGGGGTCGGCAAAACCGCCCTGGCGGTACGCATCGGGCACCTGTCGGTGGCCCGGTTTCCGGATGGTCAGCTCTACGCGGATCTGCAGGGCTTCGGTGACGAGCCGGCCGAGCCGTACACCGTCCTGGGCACCTTCCTGCGGGCCCTCGGCGTACGCGGCGGTGCGGTGCCCCCGGACCTGACCAGCCGCACCCACCTCTACCGCACCCTGCTGGCCCAGCGGGAGATGCTGATCGTCCTCGACAACGCGGCATCCGCCCGGCAGATCGGCAACCTGCTGCCCAGCGGCGAAGGGTGCGCCACCATCGTCACCAGCCGGACCACGGTGGCGGACCTGGCCAGCCGCCGGCTACCCCTGGGTGTCCTGGACTCCGCCGCCGGACTCGCGTTGCTGCGCGAGATGCTGGGCCGGGACCGGACCGTCGCGGAGGCCGACGCGGCCCGGTTCATCGTCCGGACCTGTGGTGGCCTTCCCCTCGCGGTGTGGGTGGCCGGAGCACGGCTCGCGGCCCGACCGCACTGGCCGCTGGTCAGGGTCGCCCGGGCGCTCGCGGACGAGCAGCGCAGGCTCGACGAACTCGCCGTCGGTGACGTCGCCGTCCGGGCCAGCCTCGAACTGACCTATCGCGGAATGGGCAAGCCCGCCCATCGGGCCCTCCAGATGCTGAGTCTGCTGCCGGGCACGGATTTCGCCGCCTGGGCCCTCGCCGCGATGCTGGACACCAGCGTGTCGCAGGCGGAGGCGATACTCGACGACCTGGTCGAGGTGCACCTGCTGGAGATCGGACCGGTCGGCGACACCGGGATCCGCTACCGCGTGCATGACCTCGTACGGCTGCTCGGCCGGGAGCGGGCGGATCAGGAGATCACTCCACGGTGGCGGGCCGCCGCGCTCGACCGGCTGCGCGGCGCCTGCCTGTCCCTGGCCGACCGTGCCGCGACCATCCTCGCCGCCGACTTCCAGGTCATGTCGCACGAGGAACTGGTGTCGTGGCGACTCCCCACGCCGGAAGCCGACCGGCTCACCGCCGACCCGGTGGTGTGGTTCAACGACGAACGCCGGTTTCTGATCGCGGTGGTCGACCAGGGGCTGGACGACGACGTGATCGCGCCCGCCGCCGGGCTGGCGACCGCATTGACACCGTTCTTCCAGGTCGGCAGCCACTTCGACGACTGGGAACGGTTGCAGGGCCGGGCGCTCGCGGTCGCGCTGTCCGCCGGCGACCGGCACAGCGCGGGCACGCTGCACCGCTGCCTCGGCGAACTCACCACCATTCTGGACCGGTACGCCGAGGCACTCGACCACTTCGAGCAGGCCCTGCGACTCACCGACGGCGACCCGGCCTACCAGGCCAGTGCCAGCGCCGGACTGGCGTACGTGCATCGGCTGCTCGGCCGGTACGACACCGCCGTCCACCACTTCGAGCAGGCCGCCGAACTGGCCCGTACCGCGGGCAACGTGAACTGTCTGGTCTACGTCACCAACGGCATCGGCGTCATCGACCTGGAACAGGGGCGGGTCGAGGCCGCCGCGGAACGATTCGAGCAGTGTCTGCGGCTGAGTCGATCCGCCGGCTACCGGCCCGGCGAGGCCCAGGCGTTGCGATGTCTGGGGCAGAGCCATCGGGCCGTCGGCGCGTACCCGCTCGCCGCCGATTGTTTCCGGCGGGCCGCCGCGATCAGCGAGGCCCTCGGTGACCGCCTCTCCGCCACCCACGCCCGCTGCTGGCTGGGCGACGTCCTGGTACGACAGGGGGCGTACGGGGAGGGGCGCCGGCTGCTCGCCCGGAGTCTGTGGACCTACCGGGAGTTCGGCAACGTGTGGGGCGAGGCGGCGACCCTCTACGCCCTCGCCGAGGCGCAACTCGCGGCCGGCCGGCCGGCGCTGGCGGTCCGGCGTGCCGAGGCGGCGGTCGACCTGTGGCGGCGGGTCGGCTCCCGAACCTGGTTGGCGACCGGTCTCGACACCCTCGCCGAGGCTCACCACCGGGCCGGGGACATCGGGACCGCGGCCCGGATCCGGGCGGAGGCCGCGGCCACCCGGACGGGGCCGGCCGGTGCCGGCCACGGATAGGAACGTCCGACATGGTCACTCCCTTCCGGTTCCCTGGGCGAAGGGCGAGCCTCCGGCGGCAGGGGTCGAGTATCGATGTTCTCGATTCCAGCAGTTCGCTACTTCCGCCTGCTATGCCCGCGCTGTTCGGAACAGTCCCGAACAGCGGCGATCGGCCGGACCACGGGCGGGGTGGGCTCACCCGTCGGTCCTGCCGTGGCGGCGCACAATCGGTGCGTGCGGGTCTGGGATGAAATGACGTTGGAACAGCAAGCCGTGATGATCAGTGCATTCGAGGAGGCGTACCTCAACAACATCATCGACGGGTACGGTGCCCGGCTGGAGTGGGCGAGGACGGGTGACACCACCTGTCCGTCCAAGCTGGACGACGTCGCGAAGCGCGAGCTGGTCCCGCGCTTCGCGTCGGTGGTCGCGGACCTGGTCGAACGGGAGTTGATCGAGCTGACCGAGCCGACGTTCGACCGCTGGGACGGCACGGAGCCGCTGCCGGGCGAGAGGTTGCACGACGCGTTGCGTGATCCGGCGAGTTGGGTGGACGCGCCGGACGGAAGGCGCCGGATGGTCGTGGTCACGTACACCGAAACCTGGGATCGTCTGGCCCGAAGTGAGTGAGCAAGCGGCCCGACTCTCGGGTGATTGCCAGACGTGCGGCACTCCGTGCAGTGGATGGGCGGTGCAGCTCACGCGCGACAGCAAGCTCCGCTGGGGCTTGGAGTGGGACTGCAGTGCCTGTGGAACGGTGTCGTGTGACGGTGGCTGGGGGCCCGCGCCGGACGAGGTTCGGGACGAGTTGTTGGCTCAGCACGGGGGCTGCCGTCTGCGGCTCGAAAACAGTGAGTCGCGTGGTGGTGGCCGGATACTCAGAGTCTTTCGTCAGGTCTTCGGTGGGAGCCTTCAGGAGGCTCGGGCGTCCGCAGACAGGCTCAGAGGGGTCGGATTCGCGGGCACTCGCGTAGAGATCGAGTTGTTGAGCGTTCTGCTGCGCCAGTTGGATGTTCCTGGCGTGGTCGATTTGGATGGACCGCCCCGGGCGTGAACGCGGCCCTCCATCTTGTCGGAGGAGAGAGTCGGGTCGGTCGGACAGCCGTCCCGGCTTGACCGGTGTGACTCGGGTCACCGCCTCGGCCTCCCGTCGGGCCGCCCCTGACCGCGCACAGTGCACCCGACCGGGGCGGACCTGCGACTCTCACGGGTCCCGTCCACCTGGCCCCGCCGGCCCGGTCGTGCTTCTCCCGCCAACGGGTCCCTGTTGTGTCGGTCACTACTGTTAGCGTGCGCTGCGTCGTTGATCACGGCCGATTGCTTCCGAAATATAGCTATTTGCCACTGCGGAGGGTGTTCCTGATGGGCTGGTTACCGGTGGGAGACTCGTACGAGATCTCTCTGGTGGACGGAAAGGTGGCGGCCCGGGCCACCGGCCCGCGGGCCACCGGCCGTCCACTGAAGACCCTGCCGAAGGTGCTGCGGGACGACCCCGAGGTGGACCGGCTGCGCCAACTCGCCCAGTGGCTGGACCGGCACAGCGCGGAATGCCTGGCCCGGGTCGACGGTTGGGTGGTGTCCTCGCTGCCGGTGCCGACCGGGCTGCTGGCCCGGATCTGGCCGGACCCGGCCTGGCGGGACGCGCTGCGCGACCTCGTGGTGCTCGGGGACGACCCGGCCGAGCCGGGTTTCCTGCGGGACGTCACCGACACCGGCGACCTGCGCGTGGTCAACCTCGACGGGGAGACCGTCCGGCTCTCGCCGGCCAGCGCCGTACTGCCCCACCCGGTGCGCCTGCCCGACCTGGCCGACCTGCGCGAGTTCGCCGGCGAACTGGACGTGACCCAGCGGGTCGAGCAACTGCACCGGGGCACCTGGGACAGGCCCGCCAACCTGAAGGACCGGGACACCACGATCACCGACTTCCGCGGCACCACGGTCCCCAACCGGCTGGCCGCCCGGGCCGCCACCCTCGGCTTCCGGGTCTCCGGCTCACAGGTCAGGTGCCGGGTCTGGGAGGCCGGCCACACGGTCGAGGCCGCCATCTGGTTCGACGAGGACTACTGGGACTCCGAGGCGACCCTGGGCACCCTCTCCTGGTCGGTGGTGGAGGGACCGATGCTGCGGTTGACCGAGGTCGGGCCGGTGGCCTGGTCGGAAGGAATGCGGATGGCGACGGCGTTGTCCGGCGCCCTGACGGGAACGGGGGAGCAGTCGTGACCGGGATGACGACCGGGTCGGGTGAGGAGTCGACCGACAGCCTGCTGGCCGCCGGCGCGGTGCTGCCGGCCGACACCGCCGTGGCCGGCGACCGGGCGGTGCCGCTCACCGCCCGCACCTACCGGCACCCGGCCCTCGACGACCGGCCGGTGGTCCGCCTGGTCGACGCCGCCCTGGGCGAGGGCGAGGACATCGCCGTCGGGTTTCTCGGCCTGGCACCGGGTGCCGAGCCGGCCGTCGTCGGGCTGGGCCTGCGCCGCCCGTTGGCCTTCCCGGAGTGGGTGCTCGTACACCACCCGGCCGACGGCCGGCACGCGCTGGCGGTGGTGCCGGAGTTGCAGAAGCTGGCCAAGCAGGTCCGGTCGCGGCCGAAGGCCGCCCTGGACGGGCACCAGGCCGTCGCCGACCGGTTCGCCCGTACGCTGCCGCACCTCCTGCCGACGTTCTTCGAGCAGGCGGCACGGGTGTTCCTGGCCGCCGGGCAGGACACCTACGCGACGCAGCTGTTCAACAAGGCGCGCAAGGCGGAGGCGCAGCACGGCCTGCCGGTCGACCTGACCCGGCTCGACGAGGTCTACGTGGAGTTCGCGGCGGCCAGGGTGGTGTCCGCGACCGCGTTGGCCGGCCACGCGAAGGAGTTGTCCGCCCAATTGCCGCCCGACGAGGCGCTGGAGCGGTTCTGCCGGCTGGCGCTGCGGGCCGCGGCCGCCGGCGTGGTGCCGTCCACGCAGTCGGCCAGCACGGTGAACCGGCTGGTCCGGACCGCGACGAAGGCCGCCGGTACGGGCGCCGCCGCCGTCGCCGACCGTGCGGCGGCCTATCTGACCGAGCTGATCCGGCTGCCGGTGGCGGCCGAGGCGCCCCCCGGCTGGTGGAAGGCGCACCTGCCGGCGTTGACGGAGCTGGCCGGCCGCGACCCGGCGATCCGCGGCAGCCTGCTCGACCTGATGCCCGCCGACCGGGACAATCTGGTCCCCTGGCTGGCCCTGTTGACCGACACCGGGGCGCTTGACGGACTGTTCGCCCCGGACGTGCCGGACCCGGCCCGCCCACAGGACGGCTCCGTCGGCTGGCTGCGCCGTTTCGTGAGCCGGGCCAACTCCGGCCACCACCGCCACCGGGTGGCGGAACTGTACCCGCTCGTCGAGCGGATGGCCGACCGGCTGCGCGCCGAACTGGCCGGCAGCGGCGAGACCCTCGATGCTGACGGCGACCTGGACCTGCTCGACCTGCTGCTCGCCCGCGAGCTCCCGGTTGCCGCGCCGAAGGAGCGCGACATCCTGGACCTGGCGAGCTGGACCAAGGGCGGGGGAGAGCGGGATCTGCTCGCCGTGGCCGGCGACGACCGGTTCACCGGGGCCCTGCGCCGGGGCCTCGACCAGTTCGACAACCAGCCGCACGCCCTGCACCGGCTGGTCGACACGCCGGGCGTCCGGCCGATGCTGACCGACTGGCTGCGGGCCCGGGTCCGCGACCGCCTCGCCGTCGGGCTGCCGTACCTTCCGCAGTCGGTGGACTGGCTGGGCCGGCTCCCGGTCGAGGCGCTGCGCCTGGTGTCCGACGACCCCGTCCGGCCCGGTGACGGCGGGCCGGAGGGCGACCTCGGGCAGGCCCTCGACATCGACCTCGCCGAGCACGTCGCCCGCAGCCTGCGCGGCGGGATCATCGACGAGCTGGGCTGGCCGGACTGGGAGCTGGCCTGGCAGGAGGTGACCGGCGGGGACCGCCGGGTCGAGGTGACCCGGCAGGAAGCCTGGCCGTACGTGATCCTGGGCGGGCCGACCACGGTGCGCGTGATCGGCGCCGAGGGCATCGTGCTGCGCCACGACCTGCGTATTCCGGCCGGCGACATGTGGGGGCAGCCCGGCTACCACTACGTCGACGGCCACCTGTTGGTCTACTGGAGTTCCCAGTCCCTCGGCTACGACCCGCGCGGCTACTGGCACTCGTCGCCCGGCGAGCCGCAGCCCATCCAGAGCGGGCGCCGCGGCAACCGGCCGCGCGGGAACGGGGTCACCCTGCCACTGGCCGGCGGCGGGCGGACCACCGGCGACGGCGTACTGCACGTCGGTGACACCGCGGTCCCGTCCGAGGTACCGGTCATCACCGACGGCACCTCCCACTGGGTGTACCGCCGGGGCGAGGACGACGACAGCTTCGGCTGGCGCGAGTACGACCCGGCCGGCAACACCCACGGCCGGCGCAGCCTGCCCCGGTTCCTGGCCGACCTGCCGGCAGAGGGCGGCCACCTCCAGGAGTCGGCCAGCTGGCTGCGGCCGGCCCTGTCCGACCGGGCCACCCCGGCCGCCGTACCGGTGGACGGTCTGCTCGGCTGGCGGGTGGTCACGCTGCCGGACGGCTCGGTACGCGGCGAGGACCTGGCCGGTCGTACCGTCACCGTGGCCGCCGGACGGGAGCCGATCGCGGCGCTGGTGCTGCCCGGCGACGACCGGCCGCGGGCCGTCCTCAAGGGACTCGTCCTGGTCGACCCGGACGGGATGGTGTGCACCGTCGTCGGACCGTCGACCACCCGGGACGACCACCCCGACGCGCTTCCGCTGCCGGGAGAGCGGTTCCTCGGCGCCATGCTGGCCCGGGACCCGGCCGGCTCCGCCGCCCTGCGCCGGATGGACCGGGACGTCGCCGACGTGCTGCTGAAGGTGGCCCTCGACGAACACCGCGCCGTCCTGGCCGAACAGGCCGCGCGGGCCGCGACCCAGGCGGCGACCCGATCCCGGTCGACCACCGCCACCCGGGCCAGCACCGGCCTCGTCGCCGCCGTCCCGGCGGTCGTCGCACCGACCGGCACCTCCGGCTCCGGAGCATCCGCCGGCGAACCCGACAAGGACGCGCTGGTCGAGCTGGTCCGCTCGACGTTGCCGGCGGTCAGCCACGACGCGCTGATCGCCGGGGTGACCGGGGTGCTGCGGCTGGCCGCCCGGGTGCATACCGACCTGGACGCGCTGACCGAGCGGCTCACCAGGTCGTTGTCCGCCCCGAAGACGGTGAAGCCGACGGCCGGCGTGACCGGACCCACCGACGAGCAGCTCAACATGGCACTGGACGGCCTGCGTGGCTCGGCCTACGGGGCGGGCAGGGTGGTCCACGTCTTCACCCAGTTCCAGGCGATCACCGCCCAGCGGTCCGCCGCCACCGGCGGCGAACCCGCCGTACGGCTGCACCTCGACGGGCCGTCGCTGCCGAACGGCCTGAACTGGTGGCCCCTGCTCGGCGGTGTCGCGGCCGTGGCCTACCGGGCCGTCGCGGCGGTCACGCCGGACGAACACCGCGAGACGCTGGGCGCCCTGCTCACCGAGCTGGACCGGCTCGACCTGAGCACGGCGGCCGAACCGGCCATGTGGCGCCGGTTCACGCTGCACCTGCTCGACGACGACCTGAACAACCCCGACGGCTCGCGCCGGTATCCCGGACCGGGCATCCTGCCGTTGTCCGACGGGGTGTTCATCGCCATCCTCGACTCCAGCGGCACGTCCACCGGCTACTCCTTCGACGCGTTGTACCACGACCCGGCCGGCGTGTTCGCCGTGCCCGAGCCGTACACGGTGCAGTCCTCGGCGCCGGTCGGTGACGAACGGCCGGCCGGCTGGCTGGCCGGCTTCCGCACCGAGTGGGCCGCGCGTGGCCCGCTGTCCTGGCGACCGGAAGCGGCCGAGCTGTTCTCCGAGCTGACCGGCGTCACCCCCACCGCCGCGAAGCTGGTGCTGTCCGGCCTGCCGTACGCCGACTCGGAGAGCACCGTGCCGACCGGGTTGCGCAAGGCGCTCGGGGTCCGGCAGGTCGGCGAGCTCAACCTGGCCTTCGGAGTGCTCAGGGAGGCCAACTCGCAGGTCCGGCGGGCCGTGGTGTCGGCACTGGTGCCGGACGACCCGGCCCGGCTGTGGACCGAGGGTCCGGACGTGGCCGCCGCCGCGGCGGTCTGGAACGCCGCCGTGGGGCGACGGGTGATGGTGCCCGAACAGTTGCTCGCCGAGGCGGTGCGCGCGGTCCGCACCGACTGGGGACCCGCGAAGGCGCTGCCGGCCCTGCTCGACCCGGCCCGTTCGGTCGAGCTGAGCACCGATCTGGCCTTCCGGATCAAGGGCGACCGGGCGCTGCCGGTCGACGGCGCGGGAGCGGGCTTCACCGGCCGGGTGCTGCGCGGCACGGTTGCCCTGGCGGCCTGGGTCGCCCACCACACGCCGGCCGGTGAGCCGTGCCGGGCCGCGCTGCCGGCCGCACTGGGTGCGCTGCGCGACCGGCTGGCCAACCCCGACCTGCTGCTCGACCTCGACCAGTACGTCTCCCTGCCCGTGTTCCGCCAGGTGGCGGGCAGCCCGTCGGAGACCGGACCGGGCTGGGAACGGTACGGCGCCATCGTCCTGGCCACCCACGACAGCCAACCGTCGCCCGCACTGCGGCCCGACCTGCTCGACGCCGCCGGGACGGACCCGTACCTGCCGGCGCTGCGGGACGACGCGGCCAAGCCGTACCCGACGGAGGTGGCACTGCGCCTGGTCCGCGACCCGCGGTTCGCGGCGCTGCTCGGCGATCCGGGGCAGCCGGACGGCGGCGCGCCGGCGGCGGACGGGACCTGGTGGCCGCAGGACCCGACCCGGTCGGTGGCCGACCTGGTCGCCGAGGTCGCCGGGAGACACGGCCTGGACGCCGACGCGGCGGCGACGTACCTGATGCTGCTGGCCATGCCGGACCCGACCGATCGCAACACGGCGAAGTGGACCGGCTGGAAGCCGGCCCGGCTGAAGGCGGCCCGCGCCGAACTGGCCGGCACCGACCTGGTCATCGAGGCCAGCCGGCCCCGGGCCGGCCGGTCGCTGTTCCTGCCCGGCCCGTGGCTGGAGCGCGGCAGCGGGCAGGCGCCGATCGAGGCATGGAAGGTCGCCCTGTTCGATCTCGCCCCCGACGGTACGGCCGCGCTCGGCGTGACCGTGCCGTTCGAACCCGTCGCCGACCTCTACCGGCGGGCCTGGCAACGCCTCCGCGACGGCGACCGGCCCCGCTTCGAAAACCTGCCCACCCGCGGCAACCGCCGCTGACCCGACCCTGTCCCGAACACCCCACCCGGAACCAGAGAGATCGAGGAACACAAGTGACCGTGACGGAACACGTCCGCCCGCCGGAGACCGCCGCCCAGGTCCTTTCGGCCGAACAACGTTACGCCGACGAGCTGGTCTTCCTGGCCGCGTACGACGACGGGGCCCGGCCACCGGGCTGGGCGCTGACCCCGCGTGCCGTGGTCACCTTCATCCGGGGCAGCGACGGCGAGGCGTTGAAGCTGCCCGCCGGCCGGCGCACCGGCCCGGACGGCACCGAACTGCCGGCCGGCATGACCATCTCGCCGAAGTTCGTCGGTGAGCGGAGCCTGGTCGAGCGGTGCGTGGTCACCCTCGCCGGCGAGCGGGGCCTGTTGCTGGTCGGCGAGCCCGGAACCGCCAAGTCCATGCTGTCCGAGCTGCTGGCCGCCGCGGTCTGCGGCACCAGCGCGCTGACGGTGCAGGGCACCGCCGGCACCACCGAGGACGCCTTCCGGTACGGCTGGAACTACGCACTGCTGCTCGCCCAGGGGCCGACCCCGCAGGCGCTGGTCGACTCGCCGGTGCTGACCGCGATGCGCACCGGCCGGGTGGCCCGGATCGAGGAGGTCACCCGCTGCCTGCCCGAGGTGCAGGACGCGCTGGTGTCGATCCTGTCCGACCGGCGGATGAACGTGCCGGAGCTGGCCGGCACCGGCGACGGCCTGATCCGGGCGGTGCCCGGGTTCACCGTGATCGCGACCGCCAACCTGCGGGACCGGGGCGTGTCGGAGATGTCCTCGGCGCTGAAGCGCCGGTTCAACTTCGAGACGATCCACCCGATCGCGGACGCGGACACCGAGACCGACCTGGTCCGCCGGCAGGCCACCGCCGCCGTGCAGCGCGCCGGCGCGACGTACGCGGTGGACGACTCGGTCCTGGACGCCCTGGTCACCGTGTTCCGCGACCTGCGTTCCGGCCGATCGGGCGAGGGCTGGGACGTGGAACGGCCCGGCACGGCGATGTCGACCGCCGAGGCGGTGCAGGTGACGGTGTCGCTCGGTCTGGCCGCCGCGTACCTGCCCGGCGGGGACGCGCTCGACCTGGTGCCCGGGCACCTGCTCGGCGTGGTACGCAAGGACGACGAGAACGACCACGCCCGGCTGCTCGGCTACTGGGACGGCCCGGTCCGCCGCCGCGCCGAGGACGGCTCGGCGATGTGGCGCCGGCTCTGGGACCTGCGGGAGAGCCTGCGGTGACGACCCTGTCCAGCACGGCGACCGACACGGCCCCGCCGACCGCCGACCCGGTGGCGGCCAGCCCGTCGACGGCCCCGCCGACGACGGCCGACCCGCGAGCCGTCGTCGACGCCCTCGCCGGTTCGGTCCGGCCCTACCTGATCGGGGTGCGGCATCACAGCCCGGCTCTGGCCGCGGTGGTTCCGGCACTGCTGGACGCCGCCGGGGCCGAGGTCGTCTGCATCGAGCTGCCGGCCGACTTCCAGCGCTGGCTGCCGTACCTGTCCGACCCGGCCGCGAAGGCTCCGCTGGCCCTGGTCGGCAGCCACGGCGCCGACGGGCCGATGGGCTTCTACCCGTTCGCCGACTTCTCCCCGGAACTGGCCGCGATCCGCTGGGCCCGGCAGCGCGGCGTCGAGGTGGTCTGCTGCGACCTGCCGCTGGCCGACCCCGGCTGGACCGCCGACACCACCGACCCGGACGCCGGTGAGCCGCTGCCCGGCCCGCGCCGGTCCTACGCCGCCGCGCTCAGCGCCAGCGGCACCGGCCGCGACGGCGACGACCTGTGGGACCGGGTGGTCGAGGTCCGCGCCCCCGGCTGCCCGCCCGAGGCGGTCCGCCGGGCCGCCCTCGGCATCGGCTGGGCGATGCGTACCGACAACGCCGGCGGCGACGGCGTACCGGCCCGGGACCTGGCCCGCGAGCGGCACATGCGCCAGGTGCTGGCACAGGCCGGCGCGGACGGCCGGCGGGTCGCCGCGGTGATCGGCGCCTTCCACGCCCCGGCCCTGCTGGCCGCCCCGGACCGTCCGGACCGGTCCGGGCCGGACACCACCGATGGCGGTACCCCGGCGACCACCTCGCTGGTGCCGTACGCGTTCGACCTGCTCGACTCCCGCTCCGGCTACCCGGCCGGAATCCGCGACCCGCGCTGGCAGCAGCTCGTCCTCACCGCCGCCGGCGACCCGGAACTGATCCGGGCCGCCGCCGCCCGGGCGGTCACCGACCTGTGCCGGGAACTCCGCCGGGCCGGGCACATCGCCGGCACCGGTGAGGCCGCCGAGGCGGTACGGCTGGCCGACGACCTGGCCCGGTTGCGGGACCTGCCCGCCCCCGGCCGGGGCGAGGTGCTGGAGGCGGTGACCACCGTGCTCGGCCAGGGTGAACTGCTCGGCCGGGGCCGGGCACTGGCCAAGGCGCTGGAAACCGTGCTGGTCGGTGCCGAACGGGGGCGGATCGCCCCCGGTACGCCCCGGTCCGGGCTCGGCCCCGCCGTCGAGGCGGAACTCGGCGGGCTCCGGCTGCCCAACCCGGACAGCCCCAAGTCCCGCGAGGTCCGGCTGGACCCGCTGCGTACCGAGTTGGACGGGCGCAGAGAGATCCTGCTGCAACGCCTCCAGGTCTGCGGCGTCGGCTACGGGGAGCCGATCGCGGTCTCCGGCACCGGCGACGGTGCCGCCCTGACCACCCGCTGGCAACTGGCCTGGACGCCGTCGGTGGCGGCGCGGCTGGACCTGGTCGGCGTACGCGGGGTGACCGCGGCGCTGGCCGCGGCCGGCACCCTGCGGGAGCGGTTCCGCCGGGAGGCCGCCGAGGGCGGCCCCACCGGCGCGCAGCTCCTCACCGGGCTACGCGACGCCGCCCGGTGCGACCTGCCCGAGCTGGTCACCGACCGGCTCGAGCTGGCCACCGTGGTGCTGCCGGGCACCGGTACGCTGCCCGAACTGCTGGCCGCACTGGACCTGCTGGAGGCGTTGCGCCGGGAACACCTGCCCGGCACCACCGTCGACGGCCGGGCCCGGGCGGCCGAGCTGGCCGTCGTGCTGCTGGACGCGGCGGTCCGCGGGCTGCCCGGCCTGGCCGGCAGCGACACCGCGGCCGACGCGGCCGCGCTGGTCGACCTCGCGGTCCGGGCCGGCGAGGAACGGATCGGCCTGCGCCTGGACGAGGCGCTCGACCACCTGGCCCGGGCCGGTTCGCCGCTGATCCAGGGCGCCGCCCTGGCCGCCCGGGTGCTGCTCGAACTGACCGGCCCGGAAACCCTGGGCAGCCGGGTGGCCGGCTGGATCGACGCGGCGACCGGGCCGGACACCCGGCGACACCTGCGCCGGCTGCTCGGTGGTCTGCTCACCGCGGCACACCCGCTGCTGCAGTCCGCCCCGGCCGCGCTGAACCCGCTGCTGGAGCGGATCGAGAGGCTCACCGACGCCGACTTCCTGGACCGGCTGCCGGCGCTGCGTGGCGGCTTCGACGTGCTCACCCCGGCGGCCCGGGACCGGATGCTGCACACCGTCGGCGAACGGCTCGGCGACCGGCTCGATCTGACCCTGTCCGCCCCGCCCGAGCTGCTGGCCTCCTGGGCCGCCGCCGACGCGGCCGGCCGGGCCGCCCTGGCCGCCCGCCACATCCCGATCCCGGACCCGTCGACGACCGACCCGCGAGCCGTGGTCGACGCCGGCTCCGCGGCCGGGCCGGACACGCCGACCGCCCGGATCGCCCCCAGGGACCGGTGGCGGCTGCTGCTCGGCCGCCAACCCGACCGGTTGCCGGCCGACGCCCGCCGCTACGCCCGCGCCCTGGACGAGCTCTACGGGGCGGGGCAGGGCGAGGGCGCCACCGACCTCGGCCAGGCGGCCGGTGGCGGCCAGGAAGCCTCCTTCCCGACCGCCCGCGAGTGGGCCGACGAACTCGAGGCGCTGTTCGGCACCGCGGTACGCGAGGAGGTCATCGCCCGGGCGGCCGAGAACGGCCGTACCGACGTGCTCACCGAACTGGACCCGGCCGCCGTACGCCCCTCGATGGAACTGCTGACCTCGGTGCTGTCGCTGGCCGGTGGCCTGCCCGAGGCGCAGCTGGCCAAGCTACGGCCACTGGTCCGGCGGCTGGTCGAGGAGCTGACCAGGGAGCTGGCCACCCAGGTGCGTCCGGCGCTGACCGGGCTGACCAACCCGCGTCCGTCCCGCCGTCCCGGCGGCCGGATCAACCTCGCCCGTACGCTGCGGGCGAACCTGGCGCACACCCAGCGGCTCGGCGACGGGCGGACGGTGGTGGTGCCGGAACGCCCGGTCTTCAACACCCGCACCCGCACCGAAGCCGACTGGCGGCTGGTGCTGGTCGTCGACGTGTCCGGCTCGATGGAGGCGTCGGTGGTGTGGTCGGCGTTGACCGCCGCCGTACTGGCCGGGGTGCCCACCCTGTCCACCCACTTCCTCGCCTTCTCCACCGAGGTGGTCGACCTGACCGACCGGGTCGACGACCCGCTGTCGCTGCTGCTGGAGGTGCGGGTCGGTGGCGGCACGCACATCGCCGCCGCGCTGGCCCACGCACGCTCGCTGGTGACCGTGCCGAGCCGCACCATCGTCGCGGTCGTCAGCGACTTCGAGGAGGGCTACCCGCTGGCCGGGCTGCTCGGCGAGGTCCGCACGCTGGCCGGTTCCGGCCTGCATCTGCTCGGCTGCGCCGCGCTGGACGACAGGGGAGTGCCCTGCTACTCGGTACCGGTCGCCGAGCAGCTTGCCGCGGCCGGGATGCCGGTCGCCGCTCTCAGCCCGCTCGAACTCGCCCGCTGGGTGGGCGACCGCATCCGCGGAGGATCACGTTGACGGACCGTACAGCCATCGCCGTGGACACCGACCGGTTGCCGCCGGTGCTGCCCGGGGTGGCGGCCGCCGCGGTGGCGGCCCTGCCACCCCGGCTGCACAAGCGCCTGGACGCCACCGTCGAACGACTGGCCGGCGTACCGGTCGGCCGGGTCGACGGCGGCGTGTCGGTCGACTGCGGCCCCGAGGCACTGGTCACGCTGACGCCCGGACCGACCGGCGCGGTCACCGATCCGGACCAGGCGCGGTGCAGTTGCCTGTTGACGCCCCGCTGCCTGCACCGGACCGCAGTCCTGGTCGCCTGCCCGGTCGCCGACCGGGCCACCCACCCCGATCCGGCGGCCACCTCCGCTGGACCGTCGACTTCGGACAGCGCCGGTGCGGCCACCGGCCGGACCGGGCGGACCGGAAAGACGGCGGGCGCGGCCGCCGGGCGGAACACGGCACCGACGAAGGCGCAACGGGCCGCCGCCGAGGCGCTGTGGCGGGCCGCCGCCGCGGTGCTCGCGGCCGGCGTACCCGCCGCCGGCGCGGTCCCCCAGGCGGAACTGCTGCGGGCCGCCCACGGCGCCCGGCTGGCCGGCCTGCCGCGGGCCGAGAGCGCCGCGCTGCGCACGGTACGTGGCCTGCGCGCGCACCGGGAACGACAGACCGGCCACCGGCTGGCCGAGCTGGTCGAGGTGCTGCACGACCTGCTGTACGTGTCCGGCCGGCTGGCCGCCGGCGATCCCGACCCGGCGCTGGTCGGCATCCTGCGCCGGGCCTACCAGCCGGACGGCACGCTCGACGTGTACGGCGTCTGCCGGGAACCGGTGATCAGCGCGACCGGGTATGCCGGGGTTGTCACCCACCTGGTCGCCGCCGACGGGCGCCGGCTCTCCTTCGGCGACGTGAAACCGGGCGGCCCGGACCGGGCACGCGACTGCGCCCGGGCGGTCACCGAGATGGGCGCGGTCGCGGTCAACCACGCGGTGCTGGCCCGTGGCGGCCTGCGGATCACCGGCACCACCGTCGCCCCGGACGGCCGGCTCGGTGCCGGCAAGGGGGTCCGGGCCACCCCGATCCCCGGAACCGACTGGTCCACCGGACCGCTGGCGGACCTGTTCGCCCGCCCGCTCGCCGAGGTGGTGACCGCCCAACTCGCCACCGACGACCCGGAGGATCCGGCCCGGGCCGGGACCGCGCTGATCGGCTGCGACCTGATGGTGGTCGGTGCCGTCGGCGACCAGGTGCTGGCCCGCGAGCTGGCCCCCGACACCGACGGCGGACCGGACCGGGCACCGGTGCCGGACGGGCCGGTGATCCGGCTGGTGCCGGCCAACTCCCACCCGGTGCTGGCCCACGTGGCCAACCTGCGGCGACTCGCGTCCCGGCCGGGCCTGCGGATACGGGTGGTCGGCCGGCTCGACCCGGACCGGGCCAGCACGCTGCACCCGCTCGTGGTCGGCCCGGTGCCCGGTGCCGCCGGGACGCTGCGGCTGCCACCGGACTGGCACGGCCGGGCGGATCTCGGTTACGACGAGCTCCAGGGCGGGCACCTGCCGCCGCGCGACCCGGCCGCGATGGCCGAACCGGTACTCGCCGTCGGCGCCGACACGGTCGCGGAGTCCCCGCTGTGGCGGGTCCGCCGACTGGTGGAGTTGGCCGTCTCCGGCGGTCGCCGCGCCGTCGCCGAGGCGGCCCGCGGCGACGCCGCCGGGCTGGCCGGTCCGCTGCGCCGTGCCGGCTTCACCACCGCCGCCGCGGTGGCCACCGCGCTCGCCGACGAGGCCGACCGGTGCGGCCGGGACGCGTTCGGCCGGCGTACCGATCCGGATTCGGACCGGTACGCCTGGGCCTGGCTCGCCGTGACCGTCCACCTCGCCGCCGCCGAGCGGGAGCTGATCCGGTCCTCATGGACCGTTCCACCCGCCGGCTGACCAGTTGGAGCCTGCTCGGGCGGGGCGGCTGACCGCACGACGACCGGGACACCGGTCACAGGCCGGGTGCGGCCCCCGGCGCAGCGGGTTGCTGCGCCAGGGGCCGCCGGCCTTCCTGTTTGCGCTGGCCGTCGCGCGGACACTCGGCGCCACGCCCGCACAGGCCAGCGTCGGCCTGGCGGTAGCGCAACTACTTCTCGCCATACCCGGCGTCGCCGCGGGAATCCCGACCGGCATAGGGCTTCTTGCGTTCGTCAGCACCGGTGAGGTCCAGTACCTACCCGGTTCCTGGCTGCTCGCCGTCGCGGCGCTCACCGCCATCTCTGCGATGGTTGCCACCCGGCGCCCGGTCGCGGACACACTCCAGAGCGCACCGACCTGACAGCCGTCAACGGCCGTGGTACCCCTCGCCGTCAGTGCGGCAGGTAAGCGGTCAGCCGGTCGGCGAGTTGCTTCGGGTGACTGAGTGCCACCGCGTGGCATCCGTCCATTACATCCGGGGTGACGCCGAGCCGGTCGGCGGCCACCCGGTGCTGGAAGTCCGCCGGGAAGAACCGATCCTCGTGGGCAATGAGCACCTTCGTCGGCACGTCCGGCCAGGCGTCCAGAGGCCACGGCTCGTTCCATTCCGCGCTGACCTGCTCCCGGCCATGCTTCGCGGCCTCCGCGACGACCTCGGCCGGCACGCCGTTGTGGAACTGCTGCTCCTCGCTGAGCCCCTCCGCGGTGCGGTGACCGGTGTTGTCCCACCAGTCCCCGGGCTTCTCACCGGGTGCCGGGATCATCGGAGTGAGCAGGACGATCAGTCGCACAGGCAGCTTGTCGGCGATCAGCGGCGCGGTGAACGCACCGTACGAGTGTCCGACGACCACAAGGTCGTCCCGGTCACCGATCGCGTCGACGACCGTTTTGCGGAACTCGGCGAATCCCGCCGACCTGTCCTCGATCGGCAACTCCGGCACCACCACATCGTGGCCGCGGCCGACCAGCTCAGGCACCAGAAGATGCCAGTCCCAGGCGCTACCCCCGCCGCCATGGATCAGAACGAACGTCGCCATGCCCCGAAGCCTCACACACGGGTACGACAGCCAGGCACGCGGCCCGGTGTGTTCACACCAGGTCAGTCGCCGAAGACCCCACCGCCGGCACTGGCACACTTCCCGCATGAGCTACGACCTGGCGGTGTGGGAGGGTGACACGCCCGCCGACGACGAAGCGGCCGGTGAGGCGTATGAGGCCCGGTATCAGCGGTATTTCGAGAGCGAGGAGCAGCCGCCCACGCCCCGCATCCGCGCCTACGTCGATGCCGTGGCAGCCCGATGGCCCGATCTGTACGGCCACGATCCCCAGCTCCACCCTCTGTCGAACGGCCTCATCGACGAGGCCTCCGGCCCGATGGTCTACTTTACGATCCCGTTCAGCCGGTCCGATGAGGTTTCCTCCGCGGCTGCACGGATGGCCGCCGACCACGGACTTGTTTGCTACGACCCGCAGTGGGGACACCTTCGTCCCGCTGCCGGTCACGACGACTGAAGCCGAACCATCACGGGCCATCCGCGGGCCGGTAGCCGTGACACGCAGCGGTCACGGGCGGGCCGAAACTGACGGCGCGCCGGACGTTCTATCGAACCCCCTGGAGGTTGAGCGATCGGCTGCCCCGGGCAAGGACCGATTCGCCCGGCTGGCGGAGATCCTGTCGGATATGGAGCGGCCCGCCGTCTCGACGGCTCGGGCTTGGTCGACGCGGCAGTGGAGGTTCGCCTCCGGGTGCGAACGGGACGTCGGTCAGTGGCGCTCGACGTCGTCCTTGAGTCGGGTGAGCGTCTGCCGCATCCCTTCACGGTTGGCCGCCGGCCGGACCTTGGCCACCTTGCCGGTGAAGATCCGGCCGAGCACCATGGCCGCCCGGTTGCGCCGGTCGTGCCAGTACTCGGTCACCTCGGTGCCTCCGTCGGCCGGGGTGAACCGGTAGCCCCAGCGCGCCACCGGCTGGCCGAAGGCGGTGACGTCGAAGGCGAACTCGCGGCCGGGCTCCGCGACGACGACCCGTCCGGTGGTGAACCAGAGGAACGGGCCGCGCCGGTTCCAGCCGACGAAGCGGCGGGGGCGGCCGCCGTTGCGGGCGGTCACCCAGATCGCGAAGCACTCCGGGCTCCACCGGGTCATCCGCCGCAGGTCGGCGACGGCGGCATAGACGGTCTCGGTCGGCGCCGCGACGGTGATCCGCTCCGCGAGTTCCTCGATCATCCCGCCACCGTAGGCGTCATTCGCTGTCACGGCGAGCCCTCGACCCGTTTTCCCAGGGTAGGTAGCCGGGCAGGTCGGTGCTGACCCGGCCCGGGAACGCGGGCTCCCGGCGCTGCCGGAAGGAGTCGAAGCCCTCGCGGGCGTCGGGACTGTCCAGACTGTCGGCGGCGAGCCGGGAATCCAGGCGCTGGACCGGGTACGGCGAGTCCAGGGCGCTCATCCGGTAGAGCAGCTGCCGGATGACGGCGACGGAGACGGGCGCGGTCGTGCCGATGATGGTGCGGGCGAGCTGGTATGCCTTGTCCAGCAACTGTTCCGGCTCGTGGACACTGTGGACGAGGCCGGCGTCGAGCGCCTCGGCGGCGTCGAAGGCCCGCCCGCTGATCATCCAGTCCAGGGCGCGACCCATCCCGACCAGCCGGGGCAGGAACCAGGCGGAGGCGCCCTCGGCGTAGATGCCGCGCCGGCTGAAGACGTACCCGAACCGGGCGTCGGTGGCGGCGAGCCGGTAGTCGGCGGGCAGGATGATGGTCGCGCCGGCGCCGACGGCCGCACCCCGGATGGCGGCGATGACCGGCTTGTTCATCGTGTAGATGCGCATCGAGCAGCGGCCGGCGGGCTCGTCCCACTCCCCGGCATCACCGTCGGCGGGCGTGTCGAACTCCGATATGGACAGGTCGAGGCCGGCGCAGAAGTGTTCGCCGGCGCCGGTGAAGACGACCACGCGTACGTCGTCGTCGTGGTCCGCCCGGTCGAAGGCGTGCGCCAGTTCGTCGGCCATCCGTACGGTGTAGCCGTTGCGGGTATCGGGCCGATTCAGCGAAATCGTCGCAATCCGGTCCGCGACCCCGTACGTGATCTCGCTGTACGCATCCACGCCGGAAACCATAGATCGCCGGTGGCCGGGCGGCAATCGTCGGTCCGGGGCGGCCGTGCGCCAAGCTTCTTTCGGGCCGTGACCTTGCCGGCTGAAGATCGTTCGGGCAGACTTCCGCCGTGTCCACCGATGTCCTCGATCTCTACCGCCGGCACCTCAGCGACGGGCAGGGCCGCGTGGCCGCGATGCTCAACACACCGCTGGAGATCGGTGCCACCGGCTCCGTCGTGCACACTGAGGACGGCCGTGACCTGCTGAACTGCGGCGGCTACGGCGTCTTCTTCGTCGGCGCCGGCCACCCGCGGGTGCTCGCCGCCGTCCGCGACCAACTGGAGCGGCAGGCACTGTCCACCCGGGTGCTGCTCAACGAGCCGGCGGCCCGGGCGGCCGAAGCGCTGACCTCGGTGGCGCCGACCGGGCTGTCCAAGGTGCACTTCTCCAACTCGGGTGCCGAGGCGGTGGAGACCGCCATCAAGATCGCCCGGGCGAACGGGCGGCACCGGCTGGTCTCCATGCACAGCGGCTACCACGGCAAGACGACCGGGGCGCTGTCACTGACCGCCCGCGCGCTCTACCAGGATCCGTTCCGGCCGCTGCTGCCGCAGGTCGGACACGTCCGGTTCGGCGACCTCGCCGCCCTGGCCGACGTCGTCGACGGCGAGACCTGCGTGGTCGTGGAGCCGATCCAGAGCGAGGGCGGGGTGATCATCCCCGAGCCGGGCTACCTCGGCGCGGTCGCCGCGCTCTGCCGCGAACGCGGCGCCCTGCTGGTCCTCGACGAGGTGATGACCGGACTGGGCCGGCTCGGCACCTGGTGGGGCGCGGACCGCGACGGCGTACGGCCGGATCTGCTCCTGGTCGGCAAGGCGCTCAGCGGCGGGCTGGTGCCGGTCGCGGCGACGCTGGCCACCCCCGAGGTGTTCGCCCCGTTCGACAAGGACCCCTACCTGCACACGTCGACGTTCTCCGCCAACCCGCTGGCGATGGCGGCGGTCCGGACGACCGTCGAGGTCCTCCGCGACGAGGGGCTGGTCGACCGGGCCGCGGGGCTGGGCGGCCGGCTGCTCGCGGCGCTGACCGATTCGGTACGCAGGATCGGGCACCTGGTCGCCGAGGTGCGCGGCGCCGGGCTGCTGATCGGCGTGGAGTTCCGCGGTGGGGAGCACGCCGCCGAGTTCCTGATGGACCTGCTCGACAACGACGTGGTGGTCAACCACTCGATGAACGCCCATCCGGTGCTGCGGCTGACCCCGCCGGCCACGATGACCGCGGCCGACGAGGAACGCCTGACCGCCTCCTTCGACCGTGCCTGCGCCGCGCTCGCCAAGCGCTTTCCGGCCCCGGGCGTCGCCGGATGAGCGGCCGTACGGTGCTGGTCACCGGCGCCAGCGGCGTCGTCGGCACCGCGGTGCTGCCCGAGCTGGCCGACTACGACGTGATCGCCGGGGTGTTCCGGCGGCTGCCGACCGGCTCGGACCGGGCGGTCCGGCTCGACCTGCACGCCCCGTCGCTCGGGCTGGACCGGCGCGCCTACCGGGAACTCTGCGCCGAGGTCGACGTCGTGATCAACTCGGCGGCGATCGTGAACTTCTCCGCCGACCAGGCGGAGGTCGACCGGCTCAACATCGAGGGCCTCGGCCGGGTGATCGAGTTCGCCGCCGAGGCGGACGCCCTGCTGATGCAGGTGAGTACGGCCTACGTGGCGCGGCACGGCAAGGCCGGCGGCGGCGAGCGCCGGGGCACCGAGAAGGGGTCGGCGCGGACCGACGAGTACGTGGCCTCGAAGTACCTCGGTGAGGTGATGGTCCGCGACAGCGGCCTCGACCACGTCATCGTCCGGCCGGCGATCGTCATCGGCGACTCGACGACCGGGGTGATCCGGCAGAACCAGGCCGTGCACACACTGGCCGAATACCTGCTGACCGGTCGGCTGCCCTTCATTCCGGCACACCCGGGTACCTTCTTCGACCTGGTCCCGCAGGACCTGGTCGCCAGGGGCATCCGCGCGGTGCTCGACGCCGACCTGCGCGCCGGCGAGTTCTGGTTGACCGCCGGTCCGGCCGGGGTGCCGGTCGAGCGCTACCTCGAACTGGTCACCGAGACCGGCCGGGAGTGCGGGCTGGACGTCCCGGCGTCCCGGGTCGCCGATCCGTCTATCGTGGACCGGCTGGTCCGGCCCGCGTTCGCGGACGTGCTGCCGGCGGAGGACCTGGCCCGGTTGGACTCGGTGGTGGCGGTCTGCGGCCTGGTCATCATCCCGGAACTGTTGCCGACGTCCTTCGGCGCGCTGCCCGGCGGTCCGGCCGCCCTGACGCCCGCCGAGGTCGAGGACGCCTGGCGACGCTCGATCCGCGAACTGATCCGCGGCCTGAAGAACTGATCATCTACCCGACTGAGGAGCCACGATGGAGTGCTCGGTCGTCGTGCACGCGCTGCTACCCGGCGCCGACGCCCAACGGACGTTCGACCGGCTCGCCGACTTCGGCGCGTACCCGGAATTCACCGATGCCGTGCGGACGGTCGCGGTCACCAGGATCAGCCCGACCCAGGTGGAGTCGGCGTGGGAGGTCAACTTCCGTAAGGGCATCCTGGTCTGGACCGAGCGCGACGACATCGACGCAGTGGCCCGGCGGATCGACTTCGCGCAGACCAAGGGCGACTTCTCGGTCTTCACCGGCTCCTGGCTGGTGGTCGAGGAGGGCGACGTGGTCCGGGTGGAGTTCGCCAGTCGGTTCGATCTCGGCATCGCCTCGCTGGCCAGCCTGATCGACCCGGTGGCCTGCGCGGCGCTGCGGGACGCGGTCGGTGACATCCTGCGCGGGCTGTTCGGCGCGGACATCGAGATCGACGCGGTCGAGGCGGCCCCGGTCGCCGTCTAGGTTCCCGAGCCGGCCCGTGCCGGTGCGGCCCGCTGGCCGCACCGGCGTGGGTCGCGGTCAGTCGATCAGGTCGTAGAAGTCGTCCTTCGACGCATCGATCTTGTCGCCGCTGGCGTCCACGAGGGACATGAGCCGGCCGAGGGCGTCGGCCACCCGCTTGCGGGACACCCCGTCCATCGCCAGGTGGGACAGGTCGGACTCCAGCCGGCCCAGATCCTCGAGCACCCCGAGCGCGGACGCGGCCCGCTCCGGCACCAGCTCGCCGCGCAGGTAGGCGACCAGTTCGTGCACGCCGGGGTGGTCGAAGACCAGGGTCGCCGGCAGGGTGAGTCTGGTGACGGCGGCCAGCCGGTTGCGCAGCTCGACCGCCGTCAGCGAGTCGAAGCCCAGCTCGGGCAGGCTCCGCGCCGGATCGAGATCGGCGCTCGACCGGTGGCCCAGCACCAGCGCGACCTCGGTGAGCACCAGCTCGCGCAGCACCCGGTCCTGCTCGGCCGGATCGAGCCCGGGCAGGGTACGGGCCAGGTCCGGACCGTCCGACCGAGCCGCGCCACCGCCGGCACCGCCCGCCAGACCCGGCTCCGCGGCGACCGGGACCCCGCCGGCGGGCTGCGCCGGCAGCAGGTCGTGCAGCAGGCTCGGCAGCAGCCGGCGATCCAGCCCCCGCAGCAGGGTCAGGTCCAGGTCGGCGAGGACCGGCAGCGGCGCGTTCGCCGCCAGCGCCCGGTCCAGCAGGGCCAGGCCGGCCTCCGCGGACAGTGGCGCGAGCCCGGCGCGCCGCATCCGGCCCAGCCCGGCGGCGCCGACCTGGTCGGCCATCCCACCCGGCAGTTCCCACAGCCCGAAGGCCAGCGACTGCGCCGGCAGGCCCTGCGCGCGCCGGCGGGCGGCCAGCGCGTCGAGGTAGGCGTTGGCGGCGGCGTACCCGGCCTGGCCCGGCGAGCCGAGCAGGCCGGCGGCGGAGGAGAAGAGGACGAACGCGGCGAGCCCGAGGTCGCGGGTCTGCTCGTGCAGGTGCCACGCGCCGGTCGCCTTCGGGCGCAGCACGGCCGCGATCCGCTCCGGCGTCTGCGTGGCCACGACACCGTCGTCGAGTACGCCGGCCAGGTGCAGCACCGCCGTGAGCGGGTGCTCCGCCGGAACGCCGGCGAGCAGCCCGGCGACCGCCGCCGGATCGGCGATGTCGCAGGCGACGACGCGTACCGAGGCGGCGCCCAGCGCGTCCAGTTCGGCGGCGAGGTCGGCGGCGCCCGGGGCGTCGGGGCCGCGCCGGGAGGTCAGGAGCAGATGTCGGGACCGCCCGTGCTCCAGCAGGTGCCGGGCGACGAGCCGGCCGAGGGCACCGGTGCCGCCGGTGATCAGCACGGTGCCGGCCGGGTCCCAGGACGCGCCCGGGGTGGCAGCGGCGCCGCCTTCCCGCAGGCGGGGCACCAGCACGTCGCCGCCGGCGAGCGCGACCTGCGGCTCGTCGCCGGCGCCGGCCGCGGCGAGCGCCGCCGACGGGACGGGGGCGTCGCCGATCACGTCGATCAGCGTCACCCGGCCCGGATACTCCGACTGCACCGTGCGGAGCAGCCCGCACGCCGCCGCGTGGCCGAGGTCGGCCGGCGCTTCGCCGGTGGCGCCCCGGGTCACCACCGCCAGCCTGGCGGCGGCGAACCGTTGATCGGTCAGCCAGCGCCGCGCCAGCTCGAGGGCGGCGGCGACCGCCCCGGCCGGCTCGTCGCCGCCCGGGGGCAGGGCGGCGAAGACCACGTCGGGCACCGCGGCGTCGGCCGGCAGCTCGTCGAGCCACGTGATCGCGGCGTCGCCCCCGGCCGATGTCCCGGCTCCCGCGTCGTACGGCACCCAGCACAGTTCGTACGTGCCGTCCGGCGGCCGGGCGGCGGCCAACTGGTCGGGGTCGACGGGACGCAGGGCGAGCCGGCGGATCGAGGCGACCGGCGCGCCGGTCGGGTCGGCGAGCGTCACCTCGATCCCGTCGCCGGTGCGGGTCAGCCGGGCGCGGACGGCGGCGGCGCCCCGGGCGTGCACCTGCAGCCCGGTCCAGGAGAACGGCAGCGCCAGCTGGTCGTCGGCGTCGGCACGCAACCCGAGGGCGTGCAGTGCCGCGTCGAGCAGGGCCGGGTGCAGCAGGAACCGGTCCGCCGTCCCGGCCGCCTCGGGCGGCAGCGCGACGTCGGCGAACGTCTCGACACCGCGCTGCCAGGCACGGCCCAGGCCCTGGAAGACGGGCCCGTACTCGTAGCCGGCCGCGCGCAGGTCGGCGTAGCAGTCGGCGGTGGACAACTCGGCGGCGCCGGGCGGCGGCCAGATCCGCAGCCGGGTGGCGTCGCTGTCCCGGACCGGGGCGACGGTGCCGGTGGCGTACCGGGTCCAGGTGCCGCCGGTCGGGCGGGCATGGACGGCCAGCGGCCGGGCGCCGTCGGCGCCGGGCTCGGCGACGACGATCCGGGTCTGCACCGCGCCGGTGTCGGGCAGCGTCAGCGGCGCGTGCAGCAGCAGTTCGGCGACCTCGGGGCAGCCGGCCCGGTCACCGGCGGCGGCCGCCAACTCGGCGAGCAGCGCGCCGGGTACGACGACGGTGCCGCGGATCCGGTGGTCGGCGAGCCACGGCTGGGCGGCCAGCGACAGCTCCCCGGCGAACATCAGCCCGGGGCGCCCGGCGGCGGCCGGCAGCTCGACGGGCTCGCCGAGCACCGGCCGGGTCGGCGGGGTGAGCCAGTACCGCCGGCGCTGGAACGGATAGGTGGGCAGCTCGGCGCGCGGTGCCGGGCCGACGACGGCGGACCAGTCGACGGCGACGCCGAGCGTGAACAGCCGGGCCAGCGCGTGCGTGAACGACTCCGGCTCGGCGCGACCGGTCCGCAGCAGCGGCACGGCGACCGGTCCGGTCGCGGCGTCGGGGGCGTCGCCGGCCGAGTCCAGCACCATGGCCGACAGCGCGCCACCGGGGCCGACCTCCAGGAACCGGGTCACGCCCTGGGCGGCGAGCCACCGTACGCTCTGCGCGAAGCGCACCGGCTGCCGGACGTGCCGGGTCCAGTGCCCGGCGGTGAACTCCTCGACCGGTTCACCGGTCTCGTTGCCGACGACAGGTAGCCGCGGCGCGGCGTGTTCGACGCCTTCGGCCAGGGCGCCGTACTCGGCGAGCATCGGCTCCATCAGTGGCGAGTGGAACGCGTGGCTGACCCGTAGCCGGGTGGTCTTGCGACCCTGCCCGGCGAAGGCGTCGACGAGCTGGTCCACCTCGGCCGCCGGCCCGGCGACGACGACGGCGGTCGGCCCGTTGACCGCGGCGATGCCGGTCTGCCCGGCCGGGTCGAGCAGCGCCTCGACCTCGTGCGGGGCGGCCTGCAGGGCGGCCATCGCCCCGCCGGCCGGCAGGGCCTGCATCAGCCGGGCCCGGCCGGCGACGAGGCGGGCGGCGTCGGCGAGGGAGAGCACGCCGGCCACGTGGGCGGCGGTCAGCTCGCCGATCGAGTGGCCGAGCAGGTAGTCGGGGCGTACCCCGGCGCGTCGCAACCGGCGGTAGAGGGCGACCTCGACAGCGAAGAGCGCGGGCTGGGTGTAGCCGGTCTGGTCGAGCAGGTCCGGCTCGTCGTCGATGACGGTCCGCAGCGGACGGTCGAGGTACGGGTCGAAGGCGGCGCAGACCTCGGCCAGGTCGGCGGCGAACTCCGGGTCGGCGGCGGCGAGTTCGCGGCCCATGCCCTGCCGCTGCGCGCCCTGGCCGGGGAAGACGACGGCGAGTTTGCCCTCGGCGACGGTGCCGGTCACCACCGCCGGGTGCGGCCGGCCGGCCGCCAGGTCGGCGAGGCCGGCGGGTTCGAGCACGACGGCCCGGTGCGCGAACGCGGTGCGGCCGGCGGTCGCCACCGCCACCTCGGGCAGCGGCTGCTCCGGCCGGCGACGCAGGTGGCTTTCGAGTTGGCGGGCCTGCTCGCGCAGCGCGGGCGCGGTGCGCGCGGAGAGCACCAGCGGCGCCGGGCCGGGGCGCGCCGGGGCGGGGGAGGGGGCCGGCGGCGCCTCCTCGATGATGACGTGCGCGTTGGTGCCGCTGATGCCGAACGACGACACGGCGGCGCGGCGCGGTACGGCCCCGGCCGGCCAGGGCTGGGCGTCGGTGAGCAGCCGCAGCGGGCCGGCGGACCAGTCCACGAACGGGGTCGGCTCGTCCACGTGCAGGGTGCGGGGCAGCCGCTCGTGCCGCAGCGCGAGCGTCATCTTGATGACCCCGGCGACACCGGCCGCCGCCTGGGTGTGCCCGATGTTCGACTTGACCGAGCCGAGCCAGAGCGGCCGTCGCCGGTCCGGGCCGTACGCGTCGAGCAGGGCCCGGGCCTCGATCGGGTCGCCGAGCCGGGTCCCGGTGCCGTGTGCCTCGACGACGTCCACATCGGCCGGTCGCAGCCCGGCGTCGGCGAGCGCGTCGGCGATCAGCCGCTGCTGGGAGGGCCCGTTCGGCGCGGTGAGTCCGTTCGACGCCCCGTCGGAGTTGACCGCGCTGCCGCGCAGGATGGCCAGTACCGGCCGGCCGTGCCGGCGGGCGTCGGAGAGCCGTTCCAGGACGAGTACGCCGGCTCCCTCGGCCCACCCGGTTCCGTCGGCCGCCGCCGCGAACGGCTTGCACCGGCCGTCGGGAGCCAGGCCGCGCTGGCGGCTGAACTCGGTGAAGACCAGCGGCGTTCCGATCACGGTCACCCCGCCGGCCAGGGCGAGCGAGCACTCGCCCGCGCGCAGCGAGCGGGCGGCCAGGTGGAGCGCGACCAGCGACGACGAGCAGGCGGTGTCGACCGACAGCGAGGGCCCCTCCAGGCCCAGCGTGTACGACACCCGGCCGGAGACGACGCTCGACGCGTTGCCGGCCAGCAGGAAACCGGCGACGTCGGGCGGGATGGCGCCCAGCCGGGGCGCGTAGTCGGCGCCGATGACACCGGTGAAGACGCCGGTGCGGCTGCCGCGCAGCCGGTGCGGGTCGATGCCGGCCCGCTCCAGCGCCTCCCAGGTGGTCTCCAGCATCAGCCGCTGCTGCGGGTCGGTGGCGAGCGCCTCGCGTGGGGAGAGTCCGAAGAATCCGGCGTCGAAGTCACCGGCGCCGTAGAGGAAGCCGCCGTGCCGGGCGTAGGTGGTGCCGGGATGCTCCGGGTCCGGGTGGAAAACGTCCGGGTCCCAGCCACGGTCGATCGGGAACGCGCCGATCCCGTCGTGCCCCTCGATGAGGTTCGCCCAGAATTCGTCCGGAGTGGACGCATTGCCAGGAAAGCGGCACGCCATCGCCACGATCGCGATCGGGTCGGCCGACGGATCGGGACCGGCGGAAGCGCCGGCTACCGGGGCCGGCGCTGCCGCGGCGGCGGGCGGATTCGTCCGTGCGGCCAGGTATCCGGCCAAAGTGGCCGGATTGGGATAGTCGAAGGCCAGCGTGCCCGCCAACTCCAGGCCGCTCGCGTCAGCCAGCCGTTCGGCGAGTTCCAACGCGCTCAGCGAGTCGAAACCGAGTTCGGCGAACGCGCCGTCCGGGGGCACGTCCTCGGGTGCGCGGCCGAGCACCGCGGCCACCTCGGCGCGGACGACATCCAACCATTGCTGCGTCTCGCGGTCACCCACGACTGCCACCTTCCGGCGTGATCATCCACCCTTGGTTTCCGGCATGTTACTGCCTAGGCTGTCGTCATGATCGTGACTGGACCGACGTGAGCCGTTTCGTAGAGGCAATGGTCGACGCCGCCGCCCGATCGCGACGCGGCATGGTCACCGGGGCACCCGCGGCACCCTCGCGGCGCACCTGGGGACAGCTACACGCCGCCGCCATGCGCACCGCGGCGGCGCTGGTCGAGAGTGGACTCTCGGCCCGCCAGGCGGTCGCGATCCTCGCCGGCGAGCCGGTGGACGTCGCCCGCGTCGTGCGGGCCACCTGGCTGGCCGGCGGCAGCGTCACCATGCTGCACCAGCCGACGCCGCGGACGGATCTCGCCGCCTGGGCCGAGGACACGGTGCGCGTACTGCGCATGATCGACGCGCGGCTGGTGCTGCTCGGCGCGCCGTTCGAGGCGATGGCCGCCGTCCTGGACGCGCAGGGCATCGCCTACCGGATGATCTCCGACCTGGACAGTGACCGGGAGTTCGAGATCGTGCCGGCCGCCGAGACCGACACCGCGCTGCTGCAGCTGACCAGTGGCTCGACCGCCGAGCCGAAGGCGGTCCAGATCAGCCACGGCAACCTGTACGCCAACGTCTCCGACACGATCGCGCACATCGAGTGCGGCGACGACGACGTGATGGTCACCTGGCTGCCGCTTTTCCACGACATGGGCATGGTCGGCTGCCTGGTCGTGCCGATGGTCTCCGGCTTCGAGCTGGTCAGCGTCACCCCGCCGGAGTTCCTGCGCCGGCCACTGCTGTGGGCCGAACTGATGACCGAGTACGGCGGCACGATCACCGCCGCGCCCAACTTCGCGTACGCGATCCTGGCCCGCCAGCTCGCCCGCGCCGAGGCCGGATCCCTGGACCTGTCCCGGATGCGGATCGCGTTCAACGGCGCCGAACCGATCGACCCCGCCTCGGTGGAAGCCCTGACCACGGCCGGCGCCCGCTTCGGGCTGCGCCCGACGGTGATCAACTGCTGCTACGGCGCCGCCGAGAGCGCCCTGGTCATCTCGCTCTCACCGCTCGGCGACCCGATGGTCCTCGACACCGTCGACGCACTCGAACTGGAGAAGAACCGGCGCGCGGTGCCGGTCACCGGCGAACCCACGGGCGCCGTACGCCGGCTGCCGCTGCTCGGCCCCGCCTTCCCGAGCGTCGACGTCCGGGTCGTCGACGAGTCCGGCGCCGAACTCGGCGACCGCGAGGTCGGCCGGCTGCAACTGCGCGGCGAGTCGGTCACCGCCGGCTATCTCACCGAGCAGGGGCCGGTCGCGGCCCTCGACGAGGACGGCTGGCTCGAGATCGGCGACGAGGGCTACCGCGTCGACGGCCAACTCGTCGTCTGCGGCCGGGCCAAGGAGGTCATCATCATGGCCGGCCGCAACATCTACCCGACCGACATCGAGCGGGCGGCCGCCACCGTCGACGGTGTGCGGACCGGCAACGTGGCGGCGGTCCGGATGCTGGCCGGCGACGGCGTGGACCGGGAATCGTTCGCGGTACTGGTCGAGTCGCGCCTGGCCGGTGACGCCGACGCCGAGCGGAACCTGCGCGACGCCGTGGTCAACCGGGTCGTCGCCGAGATCGACGCCCGGCCGGCCACCGTCGTGGTGCTGCCCCCCGGCTCACTGCCGAAGACCCCGTCCGGCAAGCTGCGGCGGTCGGCGGCCCGCACCCTCGTCCCCTGACCCGATCCGAAGAGGAATTTTCGATGCGTTCACTCGATCAGGCCCGGACCCTGTGCGAGTCGTACCTGCCGGGCCTGATCGACGGGCTCACCGAGCTGCCGTTCGACCGGCGCGAGGCGCCGGGCGGCGCCACCCTGCCGGTCTTCCGTAACGCGGGCGGCCCCGGTCTGGTGGTCCCCAAGGACTACGGCGGGCTGGGCGCCACCCCGCTGGACGCCGTCCGGGTCACCCGGGCGATCGGCTCGCTCGCGCCGTCGCTCGCGGTCGCCACCACCATGCACCACTTCTCGGTGGCGACGCTGTTCACCTTTGCCGAGAGCATCAAGAACTCCGGCATGGAGTGGGCGCTGCTCGAGGCGATCACCAGCCGCAACCTGCTGGTCTCCTCCGGGTTCGCCGAGGGCCGCCCGGCACAGGGCATCCTCGCCCCCACCATGACCGCCACCCCGGTCGAGGGCGGCTACCGGATAAACGGGTCCAAGAAGCCGTGCAGCCTGACCCACTCGATGGACCTGCTCACCGCCAGCGTCTCGGTGCCGGCCAGCGACGGCGGGACGCAGACGGCGTTCCTGCTGATGCCGGCGACGCTGCGCGGGATCAGCCGGCATCCGTTCTGGGGGAGCAGCGTGCTCGCCGGGGCGGAGAGCGACGAGATCCGGCTGACCGACGTCTTCATCGAGGACGAGCTGGTCATCCCGACCGAGAACGGTCCGGACGGGATGCTCGACGACCTGCAGACCGTCGGGTTCATCTGGTTCGAGCTGCTGATCACCGCCTCCTATCTCGGCATGGCCAGCGCGCTCGTCGAACGCGCGCTGACCGCCGGAAGGGGCGGGACCACCGAGCGGGCCGCGCTCGCGACCAGGCTGGAGACCGCCACCCAACTGATCGAGGGAGCGGCCCGCGCGCTGATGGCGGGCGAGACGGACAGCGGTGCCCTGGCCCGGGTGCTGATGGCCCGGTACGGCGCCCAGGACGCGCTCACCGACGCCGCCCAGCGGGCCGTCGAACTGCTCGGCGGGATGTCCTTCATCGGCTCCCCGGACGTGGCGTACCTGATCGCGGCCTGCCAGTGTGTCGCGTTCCATCCGCCGTCGCGCGGCAGCGTCGCGGCGTCGCTGCTCGACTACGTGGACGGGACGGGTCCGTTCATCTTCTCCGACACGCGGCCGGCCGACCCGACCTCGACCGCGCCGCGCCCCGCCGACCCGGCACGGTCGACCGCCCCGGTGCCGACCCAAGCGGTGCCGGCCGAAGCGGTGCCGGCCGAGCCGGTACGGGCCGAGCCGGTACGGGCCGAATCGGCACCGGACGACTCGGTGCCGGCCGGACCGGCCGTCACCGGGACCGGTCCGGCGGCGGGGGTCGCACGGCCCAGCCCCGAGACCAGGAGTCCGGCCACGGTCACCGTGCCCGCCCCGCGGCAGATGGCGGAGCCGGTGGCCGTCGCGTACGACCCGCAGCCCGTCACGCCGCGCACGGCCGGGCAGACCTCGACGGCGACCGCGAGCGACGCGGCCGACTGGGACCAGGCGATGTCGCTCTTCGACGGGGCCGAGGGGATCCGGCTGACCCCGGCCGACTGCGACCTGCGCTACTGGTTCGCCAACGTGCCGCAACGTACCCTGCGCGGCAACATCGTCGGATATTCCCCCGACCTGGTCACGCCGGACTTCCTGCGCGAGCCGGGGCCGCTGCGGGATGCGCTGGTCCAGGAGGTGGCGTTCCGCGCGCTGGCCGAGGAGCGGGCCGCCCGCGCGATCGGCTACCTGGTGGCGTGCGCACCGGACTCCGCCACGGTCGAGTTCTACGCGACCCAGCTGATGGACGAGACCCGGCACTCCATGATCTTCCGCAACCACCTGCGCAACCTCGGCGTGGACGCGAGCGACGTGGACGCCGTCATCGCCGCGCAGACCGCGACGGACCGGGCGGCGATCCTCGACCCGTTGGAGGAGCTGGGCATCCCGATCGTCCGGGAGCGGCGGGACTTCCTCGGCGGCGTGGTCCTGCTGACGATCCTGATCGAGGGGTTCCTCGCCCCGTCGTTCGAGCTGAGCGAGCGCAAGTGGCGGCCGATCGATCCGCGGATGGCGGACATGGAGAAGGGTGCCGGGATCGACGAGGTACGACACCTCGCCGTCGGCACCTCGATCATCCGCGACGCCGTGCACCAGAACCCGGACGAGCGCGACCGGCTCGTGGAGATCATCCGCGAGGGGATGCGGCTGTGGGAGCAGTTGCCGGTCGGTGACCAGCTGACCCGGTGGGAGAACTGGTTCCAGGAGGGCATCGTCCCGCACCACGAGCTGATCGGCGACTACGAGGCCTGGGACGGCCGCCGGCTGGTCGACACGACGGCGCAGGAGCGGATCCAGAAGGCGCTCGAGGTGACCAGCACCGTGCACTCGACCCGGCTCACCGACATGGGGCTGGGCCGGGCACTCATCTTCTGAGCAGCGACCAGGCGGCCGGGGCGGTCCGGGGACCGCCCCGGCCGCGTGTCAGCCGTTCTCGCGGATGCCCCAGCGGCGGTAGAGCGGGCGCAGCGGTCCCGGTAGCCACCAGTTGAGGTCGCCGAGCAGCCGCATGGTCGCCGGCATCAGCAGCGCCCGGACGATGGTGGCGTCGACGATGACCGCGATCGCCAGCCCCACCCCGATGATCTTCACGACCAGCACGCTGGACGTCGCGAACGACACGATGACCACCACCAGCAGCAGGGCCGCGCTGGTGATGATCCGGCCCGAGCGTTGCAGCCCGATCGCCACCGCCTCGGTGTTGTCGCCGGTCAGGTCGTACTGCTCGCGGATCCGGGAGAGCAGGAACACCTCGTAGTCCATGGAGAGCCCGAACGCCACCGCGAAGATCAGGATCGGTTGTACGACGTCGATGTTGCCGGTGGAGGTGAACCGGAACAGGTCGGCGAGGTGACCGTCCTGGAAGATCCAGACCACCGCGCCGAACGCCGCGGTCAGGCTGAGGATGTTCATCAGGATCGCCTTGACCGGCAGGACCAGCGAGCCGAAGGCGAAGAAGAGCAGTACGAAGGTGGTGGCGATGACCAGTAGCGCCATCCAGGGCAGCCGCTCGGCGAGCATGTCCATCAGGTCGGCGAAGCCGGCGGCGTCGCCGCCGACCAGCACCGTTCCGCCCGGTGGCGGCTCGACCGCGCGGACCGCGTCGACCAGTTCCCGCCCCTCGGCGGAGATCGGCTCGACGTCGGACCGGATGGTGATCCGGGCGGTGTCCCCCTCGGCGCCGGTGACGTCGGCCCGCCCGACGCCGGGTACGGCGGTCACCCGCTCCAGGTAGCCGGCGAGCTGCTGCTGTCCGGCCGGCTCGCCGACAGGTCCGGCCAGCGTGACGATCGCGTCGGTCGCGCGGGTGACACTGTCCGGAAAGGACTCCTCGAGGGCGACCTGGACCTGCCGGCTCTCGGCGCTGGCCGGCAGCACCCGGGTGTCCAGCCAGCCGTACGAGATCCGCAGGAACGGCAGCCCGAGCAGCACCAGGAGGACGACGACGCTCGTCGCGACCAGGACCGGCCGGCGCATCACGGTCCGGGCGATCCGGGCCCAGGCGCCCGCGTCGGGGTCGGGCGCGGCGGCCGTACAGCGACGGCGTTCCTTCAGCCGCGGGCCGAGCAGGGCGAGCATGGCGGCCATCGCGGTCAGCGAGAAGAAGCCGGCGAGCAGCACCGCCGCCACCCCGCCGATGGCGACGGAGCGCAGGAAGACCTGGGGAAAGACGGCGAGGCTGGCCAGGGCGAGGGCGACGGTGACCGCGGAGACCACGATGGTCCGACCGGCGGTGACCATGGTGCGGCGCAGGGCCTGCGGGACCGTCTGGCCGGTGCCGAGTTCCTCCCGGAACCGGCTGACCATGAACAGGCTGTAGTCGACGGCGAGGCCGAGGCCGAGCAGGGTGACCACGTTGACGGCGAAGATCGAGATGTCGGTGAACTGGGCCAGCAGGCGCAGACCGGCCAGCGATCCGACGATCGCGAGCACTCCGACGAGCACCGGCAGCAGCGCGGCCAGCAGGTTGCGGAAGATCAGGATGAGGAGCAGGAAGAGCACGGGTACGGCGAGCGCCTCGGCGCGGATCAGGTCGGTGCGGCTCTGCGTGTTGACGTCGTCGAAGACGGCGAGCGGCCCGCCGACCGAGACGTCGAGGTCGGGGCTGGTCAACTGCTCCTTGATGGCCAGGAAGTTGGTCAGCCGGTCGTTCTCGGTCGCGCCGGCGACCTGCACCGCCGCGAACGTCGCCCGCTGGTCGGTGCCGACCAGGGTGCTCTCGCCGGTCCGCCAGTAGTCGACCACCCCTTCGATCCGGGCCGGCGGAAGCCGGTCGAGGACGGCCCGGGCCGCGTCCCGGTACGCCGGGTCGGCGACGGTCCAGCGGTCACTGTGGAACAGCACCACCACGTCGGCGTCGTTGCGGCCGAGCCGTTCCCGTTCGGTGTCGGCGGCCCGCGAGCTCTCGCTGGCGGCGTAGGTGAAGCCGCCACCGGCCAGGTCGTCGAAGGCGTTCGCTCCCCAGGCGCCGGCGGCGACCAGGAAGACGGCCGAGGCACCGATCAGCCACCACCGCGCCTGGTGCGCGAGCCGACCGAGCAGGTCCAACATGGGTGTTCCCTTCGCTCGACCGCGTACGGTCGCCGGACCGGCTGTGGCGCCGGCCGCACGGGCCGGCGCCACAGTGGTGTCTCAGTGTTCGGCGGTGCTCAGGTCCAGCGGCCGATGCCGATCGCCTGCGAGCCGGAGAACAGCTGCTCGCGCAGCGCCACCCGGCGGATCTTCCACGTTCCGGTACGCGGGAACTCGTCCCACCGGATCTGGATCGGATCGGCCATCGGGCCGAGGTCGGCGACCGCGCGCGTCCAGTCCTCCTTGGACAGTGGTACGTCGTCCAGGGTGCTGACCACCGGCACCGGCAGTTCCCCGGCGCGGGGCAGGACGACGACCTCGGTCGTGTATTCGATCCGGTCCAGGATCAGGTCCTCGAACTCGATCGCACTGCCGCCGGGAATCCGGTCGATCTCCCGGTCCACGATCCGTACGGCGCCCCACTTGTTCATGATCCCGAGGTCACCGGTGTTCCACCAGTTGCCGTTGACCTTCAGGTCGTGCCGGTCCTGCTCGCCGACGTAGGCGAGGCACCGGCCCGGCTGGTCGATCTCGATCAGGCCGACCTCGCCACGCGGCACCTCCTTGCCGGTCACCGGGTCGATCGCCCGCATCTTGGCGTGGAACGGCATCGGCCAGCCGATCAACTGGGTCGGCGGCGGCCGGTGCCCCTTGCGCTTGACCACGAAGCGGAAGAACGGCCGGATCGCCAGCGCGCCGTTCTCGGTCTGGCTCCACGACTGGACCCAGATCGGGAACTTGTGCTTCGTCGCGGCCATGAACGTGCGGATGGTCCGGGTGTGGATGGCGTCGAACGAGTTGACGTACTCCCGGACGTTGCTGAACAGGCCGGCGGGGTCGCGGGCCAGCGGCTCCCAGGCGAGGTAGATGTTCGGCAGCGCCTCGACCAGGGTCGGCTTGTGTTCCAGGATCAGTTCCCGGACCCGCGGCGAGAGCGGGTCGGACAGGAAGATCACCTTGGGTCCGATCGCCGCCATCGCGAGCTGCATCGTCGCCAGCCGCTCATGCGTGTACGGGTCGCAGAACGCCACCGTGTCGCTGCGCTTGAGCGCGAACCCGGGCCACCGCTCGACCTCGAGGATCGCCAGCGAATAGATGGACTCGGCGGAGTGCATGACCAGCTTCGGGATGCCGGTGGTGCCCGAGGTGTGGGTGATGACCATCGGCTCGGAGAACTCGCGCATGCTCGGCTGGACCGCGGGCGCGTCCTTGAAGTCGTCGAGCTGCAACACGTCCGGCCGGTCGGCGACCGGGTCGACGCTGATCGTGCGGACCGTGTCCTGCTCGGTCACCTCGGCGGTGATGCCGCACTTCTCGATGTGGTGCCGGTCGGTGAGCAGGAACGGCCGCTCCAGCCGCTTCAGCATCGGGATCATCGCCTCCGGACCGTACGATCCGGAGAACATGCACGGGATGGCGCCGATCCGGGCGATGGCGCACTCGAGGATGACGATGTCCATGTGGTTGGCCTTGAGGACCGCCACCCGGTCCCACGGCCGTACGCCGGCCTGGTGCAACCAGGCCGCGGCCCGGTCGACGAGCGCGGCCCACTCGGTGTAGGTGCGGCTCACCGGCCCGGCCGGGTCGATGTCGAGGGGACGGTCGGCGATGACGAGCTCGTCCGGGGCGGTCTTGGCCGCCACGTGCCAGGTCTCGCCGATCTTGGAGTGCTTGGGTAGCCGGGAGAAAGGACTGAGCCGGCGACGGTAGCGGGTCGGCGTGAAGTGCGTAAGGAAGCGGGGTATGGGCCGCTGCGGCTCGACGCCGTCGCCGGTCGCTGCCTTCTCGGCAGATGAAGTCACGGGATCCTCCGTTCTGCGGGGGCAGAGGAATGTCGGCGGCCCGTCGGTTTTACCGGCAGCCAACTTGCCGGTAACAATAACTAGATCACCCTGTGCAGACCACGGGTGATCGCGATCTTCAAGCTTTGATCGTCGACAACCCACGCCAATGTGGACATTTGTCGCACCGTCCGAAGTCGCCGGACGCATCCGCCCTGGCTCGAACTGCCTCGCGGGCAACGCCATCGATGGATACCGGCGGCTTGCCGAGTGACCCGCAAGGAGTTGGAATGCCCGGTCGCCCGAGCACGCGTTGACGTCCTGGGCCGTGATCGGCCCGTCATCGCGGGCTGCCTTCGACAGTGCGGTACGGCGAGCACTCGCCGGGTTTCTGTGCCGTCCGCGTCTTCTGCTGTTCCCGATTCCACGCAGGTCAGCTCGGTGCTCTTCGGGCGGTCGGGCAGGCGCCGCCGCTGTTCGTGGATTGGGCGGGGTGCGGCGACGGCCACACCCCGCCCGCGGTGTTGTCAGTTGCCGGCCGTCGTACCCGCCCTGACATCGATCACCGAGGCGGCGACGGAGGCGTTCGGCGCCGGTTACCCGCGCTCGACCCTGCGCAGCCCGTGCGTGGGCGTCCACCACTCGACGACGAGCGTCGTGGCCTTGTCGTCGAGGTGGGTGTGCACGACGTCGGTGATGTCGGCGTGGAAGCGGTCGCCGTCCGCCCCGGTGCTCGACCCCGCGACGATCACACGGCCGGAGATCTTCGCCTCGCCCGGCCACTGCGCCTCGGCGCCCTCGACCGGATCGACGGTGGCGCTGTGCAGGGCGAACCGTGGATCCCGCCGCAGGTCAGCGCCCTTGCGGGCGTTCGGCATCGAGCCGAGGACCACTTCGCCGTCCTCGAAGGCCGCCTCGATGCCGGAGATCCGTGGCGAGCCGTCGGCCCGCAGGGTGGCGATCGTCTTGTGCTTGTGTGCGTCGAAGAGCGCCCGTACGCGCCGCGCGAACTCCGGCGCCGCCTGTTCCACGTCCCGCCATGCTGTCATCCGCCCAGGGTCGCATCGAACGACCCCGCGTGGCGGTGCCACGCGGATGACGCGCCGATGTCTCCGCCGCCCGGGGCGGGTGGTCATGGCGCTGCGGTCAGCGGCGGGGCGGCCGGCTGCGTGAGCGAGCGGATGGCGAGCAGGCCGGCGACCGAGATCGGCGCGAGGGTCACGTGGCACAGCGCGAGCGCGATCTTGCCGGTGGTGTCGAGGTCGGACGGGAGCGTCATGGCCGGGATCGAGAGCAGCGCCAGGACCGGGGCGACGACGAGCGCGACGGGGATGACCCAGTGCCACCACCGGCTCAGGAGCACTGCGGCCGTCAGGCCCACGGCCAGCGGCACGGCGGTGAAGCCGACGAGAGTGAGTGGTTCGACGTGTGTCGACTGGCCGCCGGCGGTGAAGACATAGGTGGCGCCGGCGCCCCGGCCGACGGCGTAGATGATCAGGTTGACCACCACGGCGAACAGGACGGTGGCGGCCACGACGCCGGGGCGGCCCAGCCGGCGGGCGAGTGAGGCGATGGTGTTCATGACTTGGCCTCCTGGATCTGGCTCTGGTGCACGGACCGGAGCCGTCTCGGTGGGGTCGAACACGGCGGGCACCGCGGAGCCCGCCAACGAGGCGCTGCCGGCGTCGGTGGTCGGCCCTTCGGCGCAAGGTCAAAGATATCCGTCTTTGCCTGTGTGGGAACCGGTCGAAGTAAAGGAAGATCGCCGTCGGTGGATGTTCATGCGGGCTTATATCGACAAACCGTTCTAGGCTCGACGTGTGTATCCCGCGCCCCCACCCGCCGGCCCGCCCCCACCCGCCACGGGAGTTCCGCGCCCCGACCGGACGCTCGTCGTGGTCGTCGCCGTGCTGGCCGGGGCCGCGCTGCTCGGCATCCTCGCCTGTGGCGGCGCGGCCTTCCTGCTGCGCGACCGCCTCCTCGGCGACTCCCGCGCCACGACGCTCACCGTGGAGGCGGTGACGGCCGACGGCTCCGCACCCGGGCGGGCCGATCTCGAACGGACCCGCGACGTGCTCGCCGACCGGCTCGCCGCCGCCGAACTGGACCGGCCGTCGGTCGACATCGAAGGCGACCGCCTCGTGCTGCGGGTGGGCGGAACCGGGCACGAGGACGACCTGCGGTCGCTCGCGGGCACCGGGGAACTGGGCTTCCGTCGCGTCCTCGGCGCGGTCGCCGACCAGGGCACGGGCGGTGCGACGCCGTCCACTCCGGACCAGGGGCCGGTGCCGGCGCGGGACGAGGTCGCCGCGAAGCTCGGCCCGGCCTACCGGTTGGCCGAGACGATCACGACACCCGGTCCGCTGGACCCGGCCACCGTGCGCGGGCTGGCGCCGTTCGCCGCGCTCACCCCCGCGGAGGTCGCCGCCCTGCCGCCCGACATGCGGTTCCGCGTGCCGACCGTCACCTGCGCCCAGCTGACGGCTTGGCCGGTGGGAGGCCCGGCGACCGAGCCGACCGTCGCCTGCGACGCGGCCGATCCGCCGGTCAAATACCTGCTCGACGTCGTGCGGGTCGGCAGCGCCGATGTCGGGAACGCCGAGGCGAAGCCGAACCAGACCGGGCAGTGGATCGTCGCCGTCAGCTTCACCGACGCCGGCCAGCGGCGGTGGACGGACCTGACCAGGGAGACGGCCGGTGCGGGCAGCGACAACCAGGTGGCCGTCGTGCTCGACAACCTCGTGGTGTCGGCGCCGGCGGTCCAGGGTGTGATCACCGGCGACACCGAGATCAGCGGCCGGTTCACCAGGGACCGGGCCATGCTGCTCGCCGCGCAGATCGGTTCCGACCCGCTGCCGCTGGTGCTACGCGTCGTCGGATAGGGCCGGTCCCGACGCCGGACCTGATCGGCCCTGCTCCTGCACCGGACGTGACAGCAGGCAGAACTCGTTGCCTTCCGGATCGGCGAGCACGACCCAGCTCACGTCGGCCGGCTGTCCCACGTCGACGGGTCGCGCACCGAGGTTGAGCAGCCGGTCAAGCTCCTCCGCGGTGGACACGCCGTCGGCACGCAGGTCGAAATGCAACCGGTTCTTGACCACCTTGCCCTCGGGTACGGCCACCACGTCGATCATCGGCCAGGAACGGTCGGCGGCCGCGATGGTGATCACCTCGGCATCCTCGTCGACGATCCGCCAGCCGAGCACCGAGCACCAGAAGTCGGCGATCAGCCGCGGGCGGGTGGCGTCGATGGCGATGACGGCAAGACGGCTCGGCATCCCGTCATCTTTCACCCACGCGGCGATGCGCCCGCTCCTGGGCGGCGCTCGTCGGGCCGGCCGGCCACGTGGAGCGCGATCCGGCCGGCACCCGGCCCGGGCGGCCGTCGCCCGGGCCGACGAATGCCTCGCCGTGCTCGACCAGCTCCCCGCCGTCGCCCCGGGACGGGCCGGTGAGCGCCGACGTGGCGGCGATCGGCGCCGCCGCCGTGCTGATCGGCCTCGCCCTGTTCCAATCGGCCCTGGCGGCCGGCGCGCCGCTGGTCGGGCCGCGTTCGGCGGCGCCACGCCGGCGTACTGCCGGGCCGGGTCCGGGTCGCGAGCGGGGTGGCGGTCGTCGTCCGGGCCTCGGCCGCGCTGATCGTGCTTGGCCGGGCCGGACTCAGCCCACCGGCGGTGCCGGCGGTGGTGGCCGCGTACGGCGTCCGGGTCCTATTCGGATTCCTGCTGCTCTGAGCGTTGCTGAACGCGGCCTCGTCCAGCCGTTGGGAGCGCTGGTTCCGGGCGTCGTACGCGCTGGTCCTCGCCGGCCTCTGCTTCGTGGCCGCCCGCGCGGGCGGGGGCTGACGCCGGCCGTCGACCGGGCGGGGGAGTCGTGCCGGGGGTGGACGGGTGTCCGACGACCCGTTAACGTTACGAGTCGTCACGTAATAAAGATGAGAGGAGTGGCGACCATGTCGGCGTCCACCGACCAACTCGCCCCCCGCCCGGCAGCGACCGACCTCCACGACCACCCGACCGCCCGGCCCGGGGCCGCACGGTGAGCGGGCCGGACGGGACGGCCCGCCTCGACCGCGACGACACCGCGCCCGAACGCGCCACCGGGCGGGAGTGGGCGGGACTCGCCCTGCTGGTGCTGCCCATGCTGATGCTGTCGACCGACCTGACCGTGCTCTTCTTCGCCCTGCCGACCCTCAGCGTGGACCTCGAGCCCAGCGCCACCCAGGTGTTGTGGATCGTGCACGTCTACGGGTTCCTCATCGCCGGATTCCTGGTCACCATGGGGCGGCTCAGCGACCGGCTCGGCCCCCGGCGGCTGCTGCTGCTCGGGTCGACCGCGTTCGCCGCCCTGTCCGCCGTCGCGGCCTTCTCCGTCAGCGCCGAGATGCTGATCGCGGCCCGGGCCCTGCTCGGCATCGCCGGGGCCACCCTGATGCCTTCGCTGTTCTCGCTGCTGCGCCTCATGTTCCACGACGAGGGGCAACGCCGTCTCGCCATCGCGATCATGTTCAGCGCCTTCTCCACCGGCGGGGCGGTCGGCCCGCTCCTCGGCGGGGCGCTGCTGGAGTTCTTCTGGTGGGGGTCGGTCTTCCTCATCAACCTGCCGCCGATGCTCCTGCTGCTGGCCGCCGGCACCAGGCTGCTCCCCGAACACCGGGAGCGGACCGCCGTACGGCTCGACGCGGTGAGTGTGGCGCTGTCCGTGGCCGGGATGCTCGCCGTCGTCTACGGGTTGCAGGAACTCGCCGCCGGGCAGGAGAGCGGCGCTGGACCGGTCTGGCCGGACCTGGCCGTCGTCGCGGCCGGCGTCGCCGTCCTGGCCGCCTTCGTCCGCCGTCAGCGCCGGCTGCGCGACCCGCTGTTCGACCTCGCCCTGCTCACCAACCGCCGCACGGGCACCGCACTGGCGACCCTGCTGCTCGTCGGTGTCGGCGTCGTCGGCACGTTCTACCTCTTCACCCAGTACCTGCAATGGGTCGCCGGGCTCTCGCCGTTGCAGGCCGGCCTCTGGACCCTGCCGTACATCGTGGTGAACATCGCCGGGGCGATGCTCGCGCCCGCCCTCGCCGCCCGGTTCGGCTCCCCGACCGTCGTCGCGGCCGGGCTCGCCGTCACCGCCGCCGGGGCGGCCCTGCTCGTCCTCGCCGCCGGTACGGGCCCCTCGCTCGTGCCGCTCGTCGCCGCCATCTCGGTCGTCGCCCTCGGGCAGGGGACGGCGACGGCACTGGTCAGCGACCTGATCATCAGCGGCGCTCCGGCCCGGCAGGCGGGCTCGGCGGCCGCCGCCCAGGAGGTGGGCGGCGAGCTGGGCACCGCGCTCGGGGTGGCCGCCGGCGGTGCCGTCGGCCTGCTCGTCTACCGTGCCACGCTGACCGGCACCGGCTCGGCGCAGGTGCCGGAACCGGCCGTCCAGGCGGCCGCGTCCAGCGTCCACGAGGGGTTCGCCGCCGCCGCCGAGCTTCCCGATCTGCTCGGACCGGTACGTGACGCCGTCGCCCACGGGTTGCAGGCGTACGCCGGAGTGGCCGCCGTCCTGGTCACCGTGGCGGCCGGGCTCGTCATCGCCGTCCTCGTCGGGCGCGCCGGCCGGCCCGGGGCCTGACTAGCGCCCGGTCCGGGGCGAGGCCGGCGCGGGTCAGGGGCGCAGGGGAGCGGTGGCGAACCCGGTCAGCCCGGTGCCGGGTTCGACGGCCGCCCGGAAGCCGAGTTCGGCGGCGGCCCGCGCCGGCGAGGCGACCACGTGGCGTACGTCGCCGGCCCGGAACTCACCGGTCACCTCGGGCGGGGGGCCGCCGGTCGCCCGGGCGAGCGTGGCCGCGACCGCCCCGATCGTGGTCGGCGAGCCGGAGGCGACGTTGTACGCCCGGAACCCGGGCCGGCCGGCCGCGAGCGCGGCCACGTTGGCGTTCGCCACGTCGCCGACGTGCACGAAGTCGCGGCGTTGCCCGCCGTCCTCGAAGACGCGTGGTGCCCGTCCGGCGGCGAGCGCCGACCGGAAGATCGCCGCGACCCCGCTGTACGGCGTGTCCCGCGGCATCCCCGGACCGTACACGTTGTGGTAACGCAGTGCGGCGACCGTGCCGGCGCAGGCTTCGGCCCAGGCGGCGCACAGGTTTTCCTGGGCGAGTTTGGTGGCGGCGTAGACGCTGCGGGGTTCGAGCCGGTCGTCCTCGTCGACGAGGGTCGGGGTGAGCGGGGCGGCGCAGCCCGGGCAGGCGGGCTCGAAGCGGCCGGCGGCGAGGTCGGCGGTGCGGCGGGGCGGGGGACGTACGGGACCATGGTCGGCGCAGGCGTACCCGCCCTCGCCGTAGACGACCATGGAACTGGCGAGCACCATTCGCCGTACCCCGGCCCGGGCCATCTGGGCGAGCAGCACGGCGGTGCCGAGGTCGTTGCAGCCGACGTACTCGGGCAGGTCGTCGAGGTCGACGCCCAGACCGACCATCGCGGCCTGGTGCACGACGGCGCCGACGCCGGTGAGCGCGTCGCGTACCGCCGCGGCGTCGCGCAGGTCGGCGGTCCGGACCGGGACACCGGCGACGGTGGCCGGCGGGGTGCCACGGTGGGCGGCCGGGTGGCCGGCGTCGAGGGCGGTGACCTCGTGGCCGGCGGCGAGCAGCGCGTCGACGACGTGGCCGCCGATGAACCCGGCGGCACCGGTCACGAGGACTCGGGTCACCTCATGACGGTAGGCCGGGCGGTCCGTCCCGGCGGGCGGATCGCCGGACCCGGCGGTGTCGTCAGGAGGCCCGCTCCTCGCGCAGGAAGGTGCGCAGCGTGTCCATCGCGAGCCGCCGTGGGGTGTCGTCCAGTTCGAGGTGCGCCAGGCCGCCGGCCAGGACGATGCAGGACAGGCCGTGCACGGTGGCCCAGATCGTCCGGGCCAGGATCCGCGGCGGTACGTCGTCCCGCAGGGCGCCGGCGAACTGGGCGGACTCGACGACGTCGACGAGCACCTGGAACGGCTTGGTGTTGGACTCCTTCACGCCGTCCGGCCCGGGACGGAACATGATGCCGAAGATGGCGGGATTCTCGGTGGCGAAGCTCAGGTAGGCGAGGCCCATCAGCAGGAGCTGGTCGGCCGGGCCGTCCGACTCGCCGGCGGCGGTCCGCAGGGCGGTGTCGAGTTGGGCGTACCCCCCGTCGGCGACGGCCGCGAGGAGCGCGTCGCGGTCGGCGAAGTGCCGGTACGGCGCCGCGGTGCTCACGCCGAGGCGGCGGGCCAGGTTGTTGAGACTGAAGCCGGCCTCGCCGGTCTCGACCAGCAGCTGGCGGGCGCCGTCGACCAGGGCTTCGCGCAGCGACCCGTGGTGGTACGAGGCGCGGTTCCCGGAGCTGGACGACATGTTGACGACATTAACATCAGGGCTTATGTTGATAACTCTTACATTGTAAGAGTCTCATACATTCGTTCCGCTGCCGAGGAGGCAGGATGCCCGACGCCACCCTCACCGTCCCGCCACCGACCGGCACCCCCCGCCGCCGGCCCCGGTCCCGCACCGGCTGGGCCCTGGTCACCCTCACCTCGCTCGCCGTCGCCGGCTACTCGCTGGCGCTGTACGCCCAGGGCACCCTCGAAGCGATGGCCGAAGCCGAGATCGGGCTCGCCGACAACTACGCGGCGACGCCGGGACCGGTCCAGGCCGCCTTCTTCGCACACGTCGTCACCGGCGCGCTCGCCCTGCTGCTCGGCCCGTGGCAGTTCTCCCACCGGCTACGCGGGCGGCACCGGCCGGTCCACCGTGGGATCGGCCGCGCCTACCTGCTGTCGGTCGCCCTGGCCAGCCTGACCGCGCTGGTCATGGCCCCGTTCAACTCCGCCGGCATGGTCGGCTTCTTCGGGTTCGGCACGCTCGCCGTGCTCTGGGCGTTCACCGCCTGGCGCGGCTACCGGGCGGTCCGGCGCCGGGATTTCGCCGAGCACGAGGCGTGGATGATCCGCAACTACGCGCTGACGTACGCCGCGCCGGCACTGCGGCTGTGGCTGGCCGTCCTGATTTTCGTGCAGGTCCCCTTCGCCACGCCCGGGACCGACTTCCAGGCCCTGTTCGATAACGCCTACTACGCCGTCCCGTTCCTCTGCTGGCTGCCGAACCTCGTCGTCGCCGAGTGGCTGGTGCGGCGACGTGGGCTGCCGCCGGCCGGGAATCTGGCAAGATCGGGTGGGTGAGGACCTCGAGTGCCGCCGGCCTGTCGGCGGACCGGCTCGGCCGCCTGCGCCGGGTCCTGACCGGGCACGTCGAACGCGGCACCGTTCCCGGTCTGGTTGCCCTGGCGAGCCGCCGCGACGAGGTCCACGTCGAGACGATCGGCACCACCGCCGTCGACGGCGACACCCCGATGCGCCGCGACACCATCTTCCGGATCACCTCGATGACCAAACCGGTCACCGCCGTCGCCGCGATGATCCTGGTCGAGGAGTGCGTCCTGCGGCTGGACGACCCGGTCGACCGGTGGCTGCCCGAACTCGCCGACCGGCGGGTCCTCAACCGGGTCGACGGCCCGCTCGACGACACCGGGCCGGCGAACCGGCCGATCACCCCGCGCGACCTGCTCACCATGCGGATGGGCTTCGGGCACCCGATGGTGGCCCCGCTGTCGACGCCGATCATGCGCGCGGAGGACGACGCCGGCCTGCGGACCTTCGGCCCGCCGAAACCGTCCACATCGCACCCGCCCGACGCGTGGATGCGCGAACTGGGCGCGCTGCCGTTGCTGCGCCAGCCGGGCGAGGCGTGGCTCTACGACACCTCCTACCACGTGCTCGGCGTACTGATCGCGCGGGCCTGCGGGCAGCCGCTGGAGTCCTTCCTGCGCGAGCGGATCTTCGACCCGCTCGGCATGCCCGACACCGGCTTCAGCGTGCCCGCCGACCGGCTCGACCGCTTCGCCGAGTGCTACGAGGCCGGCGCCGACGGGCTCACCCCGCACGACACGGTGGCCGACAGCCAGTGGAGCCGCCCGCCGGCGTTCCCGGACGCCGCCGGCGGCCTGGTGTCCACCGTGGACGACTATCTGGCCTTCGTGCGGATGCTGCTCGGCAACGGCCGCTACCGCCGTGGCCCGCGCATCCTCTCCCGCCCGTCGGTCGAGACCATGACCGCCAACCACCTCACCCCGGAGCAACTGGCCGGAGCCCACGCCTTCCTCGGCGACAACCGCGGCTGGGGCTTCGGCGTGTCCATGGTCACCGCCCGCGACGACATCTCCGCCGGACCCGGCCGGTACGGATGGGACGGCGGCTACGGCACCTCGTGGGCCTCGGACCCGCGTGAGGAACTCATCGGCATCGTCCTCACCCAGCGCCTCGCCACCGCCGAGCCGTCGCCCGTACACGCCGACTTCTGGACCACCGCCTACGCGGCCATCGACGACTGACCACCATGGAGTCCCACCCGTGATCGACCCAGGTGTCGCCGGACGTGTCGCGCTGGTCACCGGCTCCAACAGCCCGCTCGGCATCGGCGCGGCGATCAGCCGGGCCCTCGCCGACCAGGGCGCGACGATCGCGCTGGCCTTCCAGCCGACACCGGCCCCCGGACCGGCCGGCGCCGACACCGACGTACCCGGCCCGGAGCGCTACGCGGCCGCCACCGCGAGCGACGGCCGGACCGTCCTCGACGAGGTACGCCGAACCGGCGTACCCGCCGAGATCTTCGTCGTCGACCTGGCCGACCCGGCGGCCTGTGTCACGCTGTTCGACCGGGTCGAGGCGGCGCTCGGCCCGGTCGAGATCCTGGTCAACAACGCCGCCCACAGCGCGCCCGACACGTTCGTCCCCGACCGGGACCAGCTGTTCCACCGCGACAGCCCGGTGCTCGACGCGGCCAGCCTCGACGCCCACCTCGCGGTCAACACCCGGGCCCCGGCCCTGCTGATGGCCGAGTTCCACCGCCGCCACCTGGAACGGGCGGCGGACTGGGGGCGGATCGTCAACATCAGCACCGACGCGGCGCCGCAGTTCGCCGGCGAGGTCTCGTACGGCGCCTCCAAGTACGCCCTGGAGAGCCTGAGCCGGTCGGCCGCGCAGGAACTCGGCCCGGCGGGCATCACCGTCAACACCGTCGCCCCCGGCCCGATCCAGAGCGGCTGGATCAGCGACGACATGCGCGAACTGTGCGCCGCCAACCCGCTGCGCCGCATCGGCGAGCCGGCCGACGTCGCCGACATCGTCGTGTTCCTCGCCTCGCACCAGGCCCGCTGGGTCTCCGGCCAGATCATCTATGCCGGCGGCGGCAAGCGGATGTACTGACGGCCGGGTCTGTTCCGGGTCCGCAGGTCCCGGGCCAGATGCGACCGGTGCAGGCCACCGCGCCGCAACCGCCGCCAGTCGGCGACCGTGTCGTGCATCAACTGCAGGTGGAAGTAGTTGACATGCTCCAGCACGGCGAACACCGCGAACCCGAGCCCCGGCCACGACGCCCGCCCGGGGTCGGTCGCCACCGCGTACCCGGCGAGCGCCAGCCCGGCGGCGAGCAGCGGCACGTTGACCACCCGGACGACCCGGAAGAACGCCAGACCGGGCAGCCGGCGGCCGGCCCGGCGCAGCTGCCGCAGCTTGGCCGCCCAGTACGCGGTGCCCTCGGCCAGCAGCAACACGAACAGCGCGAACCCGGCCAGGTTCGCGGCCGAGCCGGGCAACCCGAGTACGCCGAACCAGATCACCGCCTGCAGCGGGATGTTCGCCGCCTCGAACACGGCCAGCGACCGCAACCGACGCTCGATCGCCGCCCGCTGGCCATGGGGATCCACTTCTCGGACGCTACCGCCCCTCCGCCGCGCTGGTCGCGGGGTTCGGCCGCCGGCCAGCGCGGTCAGGTGAAGCGCTTGACGAAGGCGAGGGCGGTGTCGGCGACCTCCCGCCAGCCACGGTCGATGGTCAGCGAGTGCCCCCGGTTGGCCAGTTCGACGATCTCGGTGAGGCTGCTGTTGCGTTTCTGCTTCTTGTACGACGCGTTTGCGATCGCCCATGGCACCGTGTTGTCCCGCTCCCCGGAGATGATCAACAGCGGCCCGCGTTCGGGATTGCGGCTGTTGACCTTCGCCTCGGTCCACGGGTTGAGGTTGGCGGTCGCGGCCTGGAAGAGCGGCACCCCGGACGCCGGCACCGCGTACGTCTCGTACAGTTCCTTCGCCTCGTCCTCGTCGACGGCGTTCGCGAACGCGTACCGGAACTGCTCGTACGTCAACGGCACCGCCCGGTTGTAGTTCGCCGGGTTGCCGAGCACCGGTGACGACGACTTCAACGCCGAGATGGGCAGCGGCAGCACCCCGCGGAACGGGGCCGGGTCGATGGCGACCGAGACCGCGGCGACACCCCGGCCGGCGAGCAGTTGGGTCAGCAGCCCGCCGAACGAGTGCCCGACCACCGCCGGCCGGCGGGTCAGCCGCCGGACCACGTCCTCGAAGTGGTCGGCGACCTGCTTCACGGACTTGTGCGCGAACACCTCCGGGTGGGCGTTGGCCTCCTCGACGGTGTTGGGGTCGTCGGGCCAGCCGGGGGTCAGCGCCGTGTAGCCGGCCTCCTCGAACACCACCCGCCAGCGGTCCCAACTGCTCGGCAGCAGCCACAACCCGTGGACGAACACCACCGGCGTACGCCCCGACGTGTTCGCCTCTTCGATCTGCCGTTCTTCGCGATCGGTGATGGCCGCCATGGACGTCCTCCCGTGAAGCCTGGCCCCGCACGCGGCTACCGGCCCGTACCCGTAACCTACGCCGACCCGCGCGCCGGGTGGGCCGGTTTCGGCGCGGGCCGCGAGGGAAAGCGCAGCGCCGCGCACCGATCCGCGGTGCGTGGCATGCGGAAGGGCACCATGGCCGCCCCGATCCCGACCGACGCCCACCCGGACCGGTCACCGGACCGGGCCGCCGACCGGCGGCGCTGGCGGGCCCTCTCGGTCGGCCTGGTCGCGGCGTTCATGACCCTGCTCGACGTCAGCATCGTCAACGTCGCCATCCCGTCGATGCAGGCCGCGCTCCACGCCAGCCCCAGCGACCTGCAGTGGGTGCTGTCCGGGTATGCGCTCACGTTCGGCCTGGTCCTGGTGCCCGCCGGCCGCTTCGGTGACGCCCGCGGCCGGCGCGGCGCCTTCGTCGTCGGGCTGATCGGGTTCACCGCCGCCAGCGCCGCCGCCGGCCTCGCCCAGTCGGCGACGTGGCTGGTCGTCGCCCGGCTGATCCAGGGCGTCGCCGCGGGCGTGGTGAATCCACAGGTCACCGGCCTCATCCAGGAGCTGTTCCGGGGGCCGGAGCGGGGCCGTCCGTTCGGGGTGCTCGGCGCGACCATCGGCGTCTCCACCGCGATCGGGCCGCTGCTCGGCGGCGGCCTGATCCATCTGGCCGGCCCGCACGAGGGCTGGCGGTGGGTGTTCTACGTCAACGTGCCGGTCGGCATAGTCGCCGCGATCCTCGGCTGGCGGCTGATCCCGACCCGGCACGGCGCCGTACCGGGATGGCGGACCCTCGACCCGGTCGGCGTGGCGCTGCTCGGGGTCGGCGTGGTCGCGCTGCTGCTGCCGCTGGTGCAGGAACAGCAGTGGCGGGGACCGGTGAAGTGGCTGCTGCTGCCGGTCGCCGCCGTCGTGCTCTTCGCGTTCGTCCGCTGGGAGATTCACCACCGTCGCGCCGGCGGGACCCCGGTCTTCGAACTGTCGCTCTTCCGGCTGCGGTCGTACACGCTGGGTACGGTGATCGCCCTGCTCTACTTCGCCGGGTTCACCGCGATCTTCTTCGTGTTCACCCTCTACCTGCAGACCGGGCTGGGCTACAGCGCGCTGCTGGCCGGCCTCGCCGTCACCCCGTTCGCCCTCGGCTCGGCGGTCGGCGCCATCGTCGGCGGCCGGCTCGTGAACCGTTACGGGCGGCCGCTGGTCGCTGTCGGGCTGCTGCTGGTGGCGCTCGGCCTGGCCGGCACCATCGTCGCGCTCCACTTCGTACCCGGCCACGACGCCGCGCTGGCGACCACCGCGCCGCTGCTCGTCGCCGGCTGCGGCAGCGGGCTGGTGATCACCCCGAACCAGACGCTGACCCTGTCGCAGGTGCCGGTCGGCAACGCCGGCAGCGCCGCCGGCATGCTCCAGACCGGGCAGCGTATCGGCTCGGCCGTCGGCATCGCCGGCGTCGGCTCGGTCTTCTTCGCCCGGCTGGCCGCCACCGGGTTCGAGTGGTCGATCGCGTTCCGCGACGCGCTGGCCGCCGCCCTGTTCTTCATGCTGGTCGCGCTTGCCGCCGCGCTGGCCGACACCCTTGTCGCCCGCCGGTCCAGGAGTTAGCCGGGATGGCCCGGCCGGGGGAGGGGACGGAGAGCGCCGGTACGGTGATCCTCGCCGGCCTGGCGAATCTCGGGGTGGCGGTGGCGAAGCTGGTCGCGGGGCTGGTCTCCGGGTCGGCGGCGATGCTGTCGGAGGCGGCGCACTCGTTCGCCGACACCGTCACCGAGGTCCTGCTCTACACCGCCGTACGGCGCGGCACCCGGGGCGCGGACAGCCGGCACCCGTTCGGGCACGGCAAGGAGAGCTACGTCTGGGCGTTCCTCGCCGCGGTCTTCACCTTCGTCGGCGGCGCCGGCTTCGCCATCACCCACGGGGTGAACAGCATCCGCAGCGGCACCCCGACCAGCGACTTCACCCTCAGCTACCTGGTGCTGGTCATCGCCTTCGTCCTGGAGGCGATCTCGCTGGGCCGGGCCGCGCTCCAGGTCCGCCGGGCCGCGAAGCCGTGGGGCGTCACGATGCGCCGCTACCTGAGCCGTACGGCCGACACCGCCGTGAAGGCCGTCTTCCTCGAGGACAGCGCGGCGCTGCTCGGCCTGGTCCTCGCGGCCGCGGGGCTCGGCCTGACCCAGGCGACCGGCAACGAACTCTGGGACGGCGTGGCGTCGGTCGCGATCGGGCTGCTGCTGCTGGTCGTGGCGACCATCCTGGCCCGTAGCAACATCACTCTGCTGGTCGGGCACAGCGCCCCGGGCCGGCTGCGGTCGGCGATCAGCACCGAGCTTTCCGCGATCCCGGTCGTCGACCGGGTCTCCACCCTGCTGACGATGCAGCTCGGGCCGCACGAGATCCTGGTCGCGGCGAAGATCGACTTCGCCGACGTGGCGACCGGCGCCGAGATCGAGGCCGCCGCCGACGAGGCCGAGCGGCGGCTGCTCGACGTCCACCCCAGCATCCGGTATGTCTTCCTCGACCCGACCGGTTCCCGGGTCTCCCGCCGCGACAGCGAAGAGGGCGGCTGACCGGCCCCTGACGCGACGGCCGCCGTCCGACGCGGCTGGAAGATCGTCTGCTGTTCCGGCAGTCGACACGCCGGACCGGGAACGCCTGGAACGCAGACGATCAACGGGCGGTGCCGGTCGACCGGTCAACGAGCGGGTGGTACGGCCCGTCAGGGCACGGCCAGGATCTCGGCCACGCTCGCCGCGTCGCCGGCCCGGTGGGCGGCCAGCAACTCCGCGAACCGGTCGGCCGGCATGATCCGGACGCCGAGGCTCTCGGCCTTGTCGGCCTTGGAGCCGGCACCGTCGCCGACGACCACGAGGTCGGTGCGGGCCGACACCGAGCCCGACGACTTCCCGCCGAGCAGTTCGACGGCCTCGTTGCCCTCGTTGCGGGTCAGGCCGGGCACCGACCCGGTGACCACCACCGTCATCGGCTTGCCGTCCGGCTTGCGCAGCGGCAGCACCGGCGCACCGGCGTCGGTCGCGTCGCCCTCCTCGGCGGCCTCGGCCGCGCCCGGAATCCACTCCTTCACCCCGGGCTCGGCCATGTTGACGCCGCGCTCGCGCAGCTTCGCGATCACCGGCGCCAGGTCGACGAGTTCGGCGTGGATCGTGACCGCCCGCTCCGGACCCACCCCCTCGACCTGCTGGAGGTCCTCGACGCTCGCCCCGGTCAGCGCGTCCATCGTGCCGAAGTGCCGGGCCAGCCGGCGCGACATCGACCGGCCGGTCATCCGGACCCCGAGGCCGGTGAGCACCCGCGACAGCGGCTGCGACTTCGAGGCGGCGATGTTGGCGACCAGCTTGCCGGCCGACGTCTCGCCCATCCGGTCGAGCTTGACCAGCGCCTCGACGTCGAGGTCGTAGAGGTCGGCGGGGTCGGTGACCAGGCCGGCGGCCACCACCAGGTCGATGATCTTGTCGCCGAGTCCCTCGATGTCCATCGAGTCGCGGGCGGCGTAGTACGACAGCGACTCCCGCGCCCCGCACGCCCGGCCCTGGGTGCACCGCCACCGCTTCTGCGAACGGTCGATCTCGCCGCCGCAGCGCGGGCAGTGCGTCGGCGGCTCGAACGCCACCGCGTCCGCCGGCCGCTCGTCGAGCTTGGCGCCGGTGATCTCCGGGATCACGTCGCCGGCCCGCCGGACGAACACGGTGTCGCCCGGCCACACGTTGCGGCGTACGAGATCGCCGAAGTTGTGCAGCGTCGCCGAGGTGACCGTGACCCCGCCGACCTGCACCGCCTCGAGCACGGCCACCGGAGTGATCACCCCGGTCCGGCCCACCTGCACGTCGATGCGCAGCAGCCTGGTGGTGCGGGTGTCGGCCGGGAACTTGTAGGCCACCCCCCAGCGCGGCGCCCGGCTCGACGAGCCCGCCGCGTCCCGGTCGGCCGGCTGGTCGGCCTTGATCACCGCGCCGTCGACCCCGTAACCGAGGCCGCCCCGCTTGGTGTTGATCACCTCGACGGCGACGACGATCTCGTCCACCGTGGCGCAGACCGCACCGACCGGCGACGCCGCCGTGGTCGCCACCCCGAGACTCTCCATGTGCGCCATCGCGGCCGAGTGCGCGACCGGCTCCCCGAGGTCGAGCCCGTGCACCGAGTAGGCGAGGAAGGACAGCGGAGCGTCGTACGTCCGGTCCTGGGCCCGCAGCGTGCCCGCCGCGGCGCTGCGCGGATGGGCGAACGCCGGCTCCCCGGTGCCGGTCCGCATCACCTGCGCCTTGGCGAAGTCGTCGTCGGTCATGAAGACCTCGCCCCGGACCTCCAGCGTCAGCGGCTCGCCGAGCCGTTCCGGCAGGCCGGCGGCCCGCCGGGCCTGTCCGGTCACGTCCTCGCCGGCCCGCCCGTCACCGCGGGTGGCGACCTGGGTCAGCACCCCGTCGACGTAGCGGGCGGCGATCGCCAGCCCGTCGATCTTCGGCTCGACCGTGTAGCCGCCGGCCGGCCGGCCGAGCAGCTTGTCGAGGCGGGCCGCCCACTTGCGCAGGCCCTCTTCGTCGAAGACGTTGTCGAGGCTGAGCATCGGCGAGCTGTGCACGACGTCGCCGACGACCGCCGCCCCGGCCGCCACCACCTCGGTCGGCGAGTCGGTCGCCTTCCACCGCGGGAACGCCGCCTCGGTCGCCGCCACCCGCGCCATCAGCGCGTCGTACGTCGCGTCGTCCATCGCCAGGTCCGAACCGCCGTAGTAGGCGGCGGCCGCCGACCGGATCTCCTCGATCACCTCGGCGTAGCGCTCCGGGCTCTCGAACGGCTCGGCCCGGGCCGCGTCGACCACCGGGTCGACGTGGTCGACCAGCGTGCTCACGGCCTCGCCGGAACTCTCCATCGGGTGCCCCTCCTCGCCTCGCGGCCCGACCAGCGGCCGCCGTTCCGACCGGTGAGCTGTCGCACCGGCGCAAATGTCCGCATCGGCGACCGACTGGACCCGGCGAGGTGCCGCCCGGCCCGGATCACCGGACGCCTTGGAGGCTAGCCGAGCGGTCCGACAACTAGGCGGTCGACAAGCTGGGGGTTCGCCCCGGAACCGGGCGGCCCCGACGGCCGGCGGCGCGCGCCGGTGGCGGGCGGCCCGGGGGACAATGACGCCCGCGACGGGGCCGGTGGGACGCCGGCCGGCGCGACGACCGCCGGGCGGCCGGCGGCAGGGACGTGAGGCGGCGTGGTAGGCGTGACAGGACAGCGGCAGGAGTTGACGGCTGCCGGCCGCAGGGTGCACCGGCTGCTGGCCGCGCCGACCGTTGCGGGCCATGTGGCGCTGGCGTTCAGCCGGCCGTCGCGTCAGGTCGCGGTCAAGGCCTGGATCGTGGCGATGCGCCGCACGTTCGGGCGCGACACGACCCACGGCCGGGCCGAGAAGTACGTACGGGAGGTGCTGCACAGCCCGGGGAGATCCTTCCCTCCCTTCCGGGCACGACGACGGCCCGGACCGGACACGCCGTCCCGGCTCGTCGTGGCCGCCCTGGAGAACGGGGCGCCGGCCCTGTCGGCCTGGTCGGCGCTCGGCGGCGACCAGGGCTGGGCCGTCACGCTGCTGACCGGTCTCGCGCAGACCCGCTTCGCGGCCGGGGCCGGGTTGACGGAGCTGGTCCGCGCCGCCGAACTGAGGGTCGACCGCGAACGCCGCATAGCGGGGCACGGGTCGCGGCTGACGCCGGTCCCGGGCGCCCGGCCGGGTGCGCCGAGGACGGTGCTCGGCCAGGACCTCAGGGCCGGGGCGATGTTCGACCCGGCACGCCCGGGAGACCTCCCGAAGGAGCCGAGCGCCGAGGCCGCGGTGGCCTTCTGGAGAACGGCTGCCCTGGCCGCCCTGGACCGGCGGTTCGCGCCGGACCCGCCGGCGGAAGCCGTCGCGGTCTTTGCCCGCCGGGTCGCCGTACTGGCGACGGACCCCCGGCTCGACGAGGCCACCACGCTCGCCGTCGTACGGGCCGCGTTGGAAGCGCGGCCGGAGACACCCGCCGGGCTGAGCCCGGATCTGGTGCACCAGGCGATGGCGGTGGTGTTCGTCCAGGCGGCGGAGGATCTCGCCTGGTACGAGCGGGAGATCGACGACCTGCTGTGCGGCGTCGAGCGGGAGGTGGCGGGTCAGGGCTTCCGGTTGCTGCCGATGCCCTGAGACACGTCGGCCGGCCGGCGGTCACGACGCGCCGTGCCCGCCCCGGCCCGGCGCTGCTGGAAGATCCGTCCCCGGGCCGGGGCCGGGCGGTCGAAGTCGGAGCCGGCCTCACCACGACTTCGCGCGTCCAGCCGCTTCAGCGACGCCACCAGCACGAAGCTGACGCTGACCAGCAGCGCCCACGAGCCGAACTTCGACAGGTGCACCATCCGCCAGATGTCGCCCTGGTCCGGGTACTGCCAGGCGCCGAGGAACGTGGCGGCGTTCTCGGCCAGCCACAGGAACAGGCCGATGAGGACGAACGAGACCGAGAGCGGCATCCGGTAGCGCACCGTGCCGACCCGGTACGACACCGTGGTCCGCCACGTCGTCGCGACCAGTGCGAGCGCGCCGAGCAGGCGCAGGTCGGGCAGCCAGTGGTGGGTGAAGAAGTTGGCGTAGACGCCGGCCGCCGCGATCGAGGTCGGCACCGGCCGGTAGCCGGTGAGCGCCAGGTCGAGCCGACGCCAGGCCTGGCACATGTAGCTGCCGACGGCCGCGTACATGAAGCCGCTGTAGAGCGGCACACCTCCGATCTTGGTGTAGGCGTCCTCCGGGTACGCCCACGAGCCGGCCCGGACCTTGAACAGCTCCAGGGCCAGCCCGACGAGGTGGAACACCCCGATGACCAGCACCTCGCGGGTCGTCTCGACGCGGGCCAGCCACAGTACGGCGGTCAGCAGCAGGCAGCCGATCAGCAGCAGGTCGTACCGGGGGATCGGGGTGGTCCAGACCTCGGTGACGGCGAGCATCCCGAACAGCACGACGGCGAAGACGCAGCTCAACGCCTGCTGTATCCCGAACCGCACCAACTGTCGCATCCGTCGTCCTCCGATCCGACGCTCCCGGACACCGGTCCGCGGCTTCCTGTCGCCTCCTCGACAATCGAGATCATGGCATCTGCCGGCGACTATGCTGCGCCTCATGGTGCGGGTAGGAGTGCTCGGCCCGCTACACGCGACGGTCGGTGGGACGGCGGTGGATCCGGGAGGTCCCCGGCAACGGGCGGTGCTGGCCCGGCTGGTCCGGGCCGGCGGCCACGTCGTCTCCACCGACCGGCTCATCGACGACCTGTGGCGCGGTGAGCCGCCGCCGAAGGCGCTCGCCGCGCTCCAGGTCTACGTGTCGCACCTGCGGCGGCTGCTGGAACCGGACCGGCCGCCACGTACCCCGGCCGGCGTCCTGGTCAGCGTCGCCCCCGGCTACGCGCTGCGTCTCGAACCGGACGACGTCGACGCCTGGCGGTTCGAATCCCTGCTCGCCGACGCCGGCCAGGCCCGGGCCGAGCACCGGCCGGACCGGGTCGAGGAACTGGTCGACGCCGCGCTCGGGCTGTGGACCGGACCGGCGTACGCCGAGTTCGTCGACGACCCGTGGGCGGCCGGCGAGGCGAACCGGCTCGACGAGTTGCGGGCCGGCGCGGTCGAGTTGCGCGCGCAGGCGGCGCTGGACCGGGGACGGCACCTGCAGGTCGTGCCGGCCCTCGACGCGCACGTCCAGGAGCACCCGCTGCGCGAGGAGGGGGTCCGGCTGCTGGCCCTGGCCCTGTACCGGGCGGGCCGGCAGGGCGACGCGCTCGCGGTGCTGCGCCGCACCCGGCAGCGGCTCGTCGACGAGTTGGGGGTGGAACCCGGCCCGGCGCTACGCGCCCTGGAGACCGACGTCTTGGCGCAGGCACCGCATCTGGCCGGGCCGGCACCGGCCCTGCCACCGGCCGAGCCGCCGACCCGGGGCGGTGTGCCGGTCGGCCGTACGGTCGGGGAACTTGACGGGCGGGACGTCGAGTTGGCCGCGTTGCTGGCGGCCGGCGACCAGGCCGCCACCGGCGGGTTACGGGTCCGGTGGGTGGGCGGCGAGGCGGGGGCGGGCAAGACCGCGCTGGTCGAGGCGGTCGGTGACCGGCTCCGCGACCGCGGCTGGCAGGTGGCCGTCGGGCGGTGCCCCGAGGTGGAGGGCGGCGCCCCGCCGGCGTGGGCGTGGAGCGAGGTGGTGCGGGGGCTGAGCCGGCGCCATCCGATCGGCGACCGGCTGGCCGACCGGCTGGCGCCGCTGCTGGGCGACGGTCCGCCGGGCGGTGGCCAGTTCTGGCTGGCCCGTGCCGTCGGTGCCTACCTGGCCGAGGTCGCGGCGAAGGGACCGCTGCTGGTGCTGCTCGACGACGTGCACCGGGCCGACTGCGAGACGCTGCAGGTGCTACGGATGGTCGCCGCCGAGCGGACGGCTGTTCCGATGCTGGTGGTCGGCACCTACCGGCCGGCGGAGTTCCACGCCGACCTTGATGCCACGCTGGCGGCGCTGGCCGGGCCACGGTCCGACGTGCTGGACCTCGGGGGCCTGGACGAGGCGTCCGTCGGCCGGCTGCTGCGCCGCTACGTCGGTGCCGCCGTCGACCCGGAAACGGTACGGGCGGTGACCGAGCGCACCGGCGGCAATCCGTTGTTCGTCTGCGAGACCGCCCGGCTGATCGTCGCCGAGGGGCCGGCCGCCGCCGTGCAGGTGATCCCGTCGGGCATCCGTAACGTGCTGCGGCGGCGGATCTCGCGGCTGCCGGCGAGTGCGGTGACGGTGCTGCGTGGCGCGGCCGTGATCGGTCGGGACGTCGACGTGGACGTGTTGCTGGCGGCCGACCCGGCCGGCGAGGACACGGTGTTCGACGGCCTGGAGGCGGGCGTGCTGACCGGGCTGCTGGTCGAGCCGGCGCCGGGCCGGGTGCGGTTCACGCACGCGTTGATCCGGGACGCGCTCTACGAGGACACGCCCCGGTTGAGGCGGACCCGGATGCACGGCCGGGTGCTGTCTACATTGGAGCAACAGCGGCCGGACGACCTGGCCGCGCTCGCGTACCACGCGCTCGCCGCCGGGCCCACGGCCGTGGACCGGGCCGTCGGGTATGCCGCCGGGGCCGCGCGGCGGGCCGCCGGCATCAACGCCCACCTCGAGGCGGCGGAGCTGTGGACCGGGGCACTGGCCGCGCTGGACCAGGTCGCCGACGCGGACCCGGCGACCCGGGTCGACCTGTTGTGCGGGTTGGCGTCCGCGCAGTCCCGGTGCGCCGACTCGCGGGGGGCCCGCGCCACCCGGCAGCGGGCGGTGGCGGCGGCGCGCCCACTGGCCGACCCCGTCGTCACCGCCCGGGCCCTGGTGGCCATGGACGCCCCGGTGACCTGGACGATCCGCGAAGCCCGCGCGGTCGACGTCGAACTCGTGGCCACCATCGAGCGGACCCTGGCGGCCCTGCCCGCCCGATCCGACGTGCTACGTAGCCGACTGTTGAGCGCCCTGGTCTTCGAGATCGAGGGCGACGACCCGGACCGGGCCGACCAGGCGTCGACGGAGGCCCTGCGGCTGGCGCGGGCGGTCGGCGATCTGGCGGCGCTGTGCGTCGCGCTGAACGCGCGGTACTTCGTCGACCTGGCGCCCCGCCGGTTCCACCGGCTGCCGGCGCTCGGTGCCGAACTGCTCGAGGTCGCCCGTGCCGCCGGCCTGCCCGGCTACGAGTCCCAGGCGCACCACATCCTGTTCCAGGTCGCGCTGGACAACTGCGAACTGGCCGCCGCCGGCCGGCACGTCGACCAGGCGATCCGCTCCTCCACCCTCGGCCAGCTCGGCCCGACGCTCGCCGTGATGTCGCTGTTCGACGCGCTGCGGGCGCTGGTCGCCGGCGAGTTCGACGAGGCCGAACGCGGCTTCACCGAGACCGCCGAACGGCTCGACCGGGCCGGCGTACCGAACGCCCTCGCGGTCGGCGTGGCGGCGCGGTACTTCACCCGGCTCGCCGCCGGCCGGGTCGAGCAGTCGCTGCCGGAGCTGGCGCCCCTGTACGCCCAGGTCCCCCAGTACACCCACGACCTGATGGCCGGCGCGCTGCTCGCCGCCGGTCGGCCCGCCGAGGCCCGCGCGGTGTGGCGTCCGGACCTGCCGGTACGCGAGGACTACTACTGGCTGCTCTGGACGGGGCTCCGGGCACAGGTGGCGGTCGCCTTCGCGGACCGGGCCGTCGCCGACGACTGCTACACCGCGCTGCTGCCGTGGGCCGGCCGGCTGGCCGGGCTGTCCAGCGGCTCGGTCACCGGTGGGCCCGTCGACCACGCCCTCGGCGAGCTGGCGGTGCTGCTCGGCCGGCCGGAGCGGGCGGCCGAGCACTTCGCGGCGGCCGGTGAGCTGGCGACCCGGCTCGGCGCCGACCACTGGGCCGAGCAGGCCGCCACCGCCGCGGCCGCGATCGCCCCGGTCAGCCGAAGATGAGCCGTTCCCGGCGGCGGTAGCCGGGGCGCACCAGCGCGACCATGATCCGCAGACCCGGGCCGGCCATCCGGTACAGCTCGGCGAGTTCGTCCGGGGCCGCGAAGCGTTCCATCCGGGGCAGGTCGAACCGGATCTGGGAGCCCTTGCGGATCTGGTCCTCGACGGCGCGCCAGTCGGCGCCGGACACGTACCGGTCGATGATCGGGAAGATCGTCCGTTCCTCGTCCTCGATGTGCTCGTCGAGCAGGTCGCGCAGCGTGCCGAGCAGGGTGGCGAGCCGGCCGGCCGCCGCCCGGTCGCCCGGTGCCGCGGCCAGCGCCCGCGCCCCGGCCCGCACCTGGTCGAGCAGCGGGTCGAGGTGGGAGTGGTCGTCGGAGAGGGCGGTCAGGTCGACCTCGGCGCCGGCGCTGCGTTCCAGCACCGGCCACAGCAGCCGGTCCTCGTTGGCGTGGTGGTGGTGGATGCCGTCGCACAGCGTGTCGACGTATCCGGCGATGGCCCGCGCGCGGGCGGCGTCGCACGGGCTCGCGCCGCGGGCGACGCGTTCGACGGTGTCGGCGAGGCGGCGGGCGTCCCCGCGCATGGCGCGGTGGACGATCCGGAAGGCGACCAGGTTCGGGCGGTCGGCGGTCATGGGCTTGCTCCGGGTGTCGTACGGTCTCGGGTCACCCCTACGGTCCGGTGGCCGACTTAACCGGTGCTTGGTGCGGACTTGTGGACGGTGGCCCGGCCGGGTTCGTTCATCTGTCGGACGGTACGGCCGTCGCGGTACGGCATTCGGTCGGTCGCCGGACGGTATCGAAGCGGATCTCGACAGAAGTTCTCCACGCGCGGGCGGGCTTTCGGCACTTGTCCGAAGACCTGCCGCTCGCCCGTTCCCTACCGTTCGTGATCGAAGCGGGCCTTCGGTGGCCCGCCGGTCGTGCCCCCGTACGGCCGACCCGTCGCCCGTACGACGGTCCGCCGGCCGAACCAGCCGTCCCGGCGTCGACCCCCGCCGCCCGCGTTCGGTGTGTCCAGTATCAGGAAGGTGCTGTTGATGGCGAATAGATCCAGAGGGCCGATGTTCCGGCACAGAAAGGCGTTCACCGCGGTCGCCGCCGCGGCCGCGGCGGTCATGCTCGCGGGTCTCACCGCCGGGCCGGCGCAGGCCGACACGTCGGGCGGCGGGCCGTTCTCGGCGATCGACCCGCAGAACTGGCAGGACCAGGACGACATGACCTGGGACGACTACCAGCCCGTCCCGGGTATCGACTGGGGCGACCCGAGCCGGGAGCCGACCCAGCGCAAGCTGAAGATCGCCCTGGTCGCCGTCGACTACGCCGACCAGCCGTTCGTCATCACCCAGCGGCGCGGCAGCGACGCGTTCCGCAACCCGCAGATCAACCCGGTCGCGCGCGAGGACGTTCCGCAGTTCTACACGGACTTCTGGGGCACCCCGAACGAGATCAACCGTGGGCACACCGTCAACAAGTACTGGATGGAGCAGACCGGTGGCCGGGTCGGCGTGGAGTTCACGCCGTTCGGGCCGTACCGGATGCCGCGCAACCAGTTCGAGTACGGCCTCAACGACATCGGCCAGAACCAGTCCGGCTGCCCGTCGGGCTTCACCTGCAACGGCCGGTTCGAGACCGACGCCGACGCGCTGTGGCGCGCCGACGCCGGTGCGGACATCCGCTCGCAGTTCGACCTGGTCCTGCGCATCTACGCCGGCTACGACGAGACGTCGGTGTGGCAGGAGTTCGGCGAGATGATGTTCCAGAACAAGGAGGACGTCCCGGACGCGTGGGGCCCGCCGGACCCCAACCTGCCGAACTGGGTCGTCAGCCGCTACGTGCCGTGGACCTCGTGGAAGGCCGGCTCCCAGCAGTGGGGCTCGTCGAGCATGCGCCAGGGTGAGAGCTCCGGCACGATCACGCACGAGATCGCGCACACGTTCGGCATCGCCGACAACAACAACAACCCGTACGTCACGCCGTACCGGCGGGTCGGCTCGGGTCCGTGGGACCAGATGGACCGCGGTTCGTTCAACGGTCCGGGCGGCCCGCACGCCCGGTGGGTGGTGCCGGCGGCCCAGGGCGCGGCGATGCCGGCCGGGCAGACCCTGCGCAGCAAGCTGAAGCTGGGCCACATCGACGAGGACCAGGTCGTCCGGCTCTCCCGGGAGGCGCTGGCCACGACCGGTGTCGCGGTCATCGACGTCAAGGCCCGCACCGCGGTGCCCGGCGCGAAGGACGTCCAGGGCGTACGGATCAGCATGAACCGGGACAACACCCCGGCCTGTGACATGAACGCCGACCCGCTGTGCGCCGGCCAGTCGGTGTACGACCACTACACGCTGGAGACCATCCAGCGGATCGGTTCCGACTCGTTCACGCCGGACAACGGCGTCATGATCGCGAAGAACAAGACGGCCGAGAGCAACACCTGCGGCTACACCTGCTTCACCTGGGTGGTCGACGCGAACCCGCAGGACATCAACATGGTCGACTACTACAAGCCGGACGGCACCCCGGTCAAGCGGACGATCGCCGACTACCGGCAGCTCAACGACGCGCTGTTCAAGGCCGGCACCAACTCCGGCAGCGAGTACGAGTACGTCGACCAGGCCAACCGGCTGCACTTCTACGTCATCAACAAGAAGACCGACGCGGACGGCGTGCTGACGTACACCCTGGCGGTCCGCTCGCTCGACGGCGCCGGCAACAGCGTGCGCGGCGTGAAGGTCGGCAAGAACGCCACCGTCGCGGGCAACCCGACCAAGCGGGGCGCGACCTGCACCTTCGAGGTGACCAACACCGGCACGTACGTCGCCGGCGGCCAGGCGCACCCGGAGAACGTCAGCGCCTACCTGCAGTCGGACGTCTACCGGCTCTCGGCCCAGGTCATCGGCAAGGGCTGGCGGGTCGACATGCCGACCGAGGTCGTCACGGCGAAGTTCGGCAAGACGGTCAAGACCAAGGTCTGGGTGGGCGCCACCGACGCCGCGGTGTCGGCCGGCGTCGTGAAGCTCACCGCCACCTCGGAGAGCGACCCGACCAAGAAGGCGACGGCGAACTGCCGCGTCGAGAAGTAGGCACCACCAGCACCACGAAGGGCGCCCCCGGTTCCACCGGGGCGCCCTTTCGTTGATCGTCTTGCGGTTCGGGCGGCCGACACGCCGTCGGCGCGGCGCCTGAACCGCAGACGATCACCACGCGACCGGCGCGCGGCCGGCCGCCGTCCGGTCTACAGCCCGCCGGCCATGACCTCGCCCGCGCGCATCACCAGGCGCACCGTCTCCGGGTGCGACAGCACGGCCGCGTCGGCGAGCGGGTCGCCGTCGACGACGATCAGGTCGGCGTCGAAGCCGGGCTCGACCAGCCCCACCCGGTCGGCGATGCCGAACAGGTCGGCGTTGACGACGGTGGCCGACCGGATGACGTCGATCGGCTCCTGCGCCTTGGCCCGGATGCCGAACTCCCGGCTCTGGTGCACCTGGGCCGGGCCGAGCAGGTCGGTGCCGAACCCGATCCGTACGCCGGCGTCGGCGGCCAGGTTGACCGCGTCGAGGCCGGCGTCGATGACGTCGACGACCTTGCGCCGCTGGTTCTCCGGCATGCCCAGCTCTTCACCGAGTTCGAAGATCTTCTCGTACGCGACCAGCGTCGGCACCAGGAACGTCCGGTGCTGCGCCATCAGGGCGGCGGTGTCGGCGTCGATGAGGTTGCCGTGCTCGATCGAGCGGACCCCGGCGCGTACGGCGCGGGCCACCGAGTCGGCCGTGTAGGCGTGGGCGAGCACGTACGCCCGCCGGGCCCGGGCCTCCTCGACGGCGGCGGCCATCTCCGCCTCGGTGTACTGCAGGGTCCAGATCTCGTCGGTCGGGGACGAGATGCCGCCGGACGCCATGATCTTGATGTGGTCGGCGCCGCGCTTGAGTTCGTCGCGGGCCGCCTTGCGGACCTCGTCGACGCCGTCGGCGATGCGGGAGAACGGGCTGTGGTGGTGACCGGGGCAGCCGATGTCCGACGGCCACTCGTCGCCGTGCCCGCCGGTCTGCGACAGCGCGCGGCCGGAGACGAACATGCGGGGGCCGCGGATCAGGCCGAGTTCGACCGCCCGGGCCAGGCCGCGGTCGCTGCCGCAGGGGTCCCGTACGGTGGTGAAGCCCCGGGCCAGCGCGTCCTCCAGGGCCCGCCGGGCGTACTGGGAGAGCAGCGTCATCGGCCAGTCGAGCAGCGAGCCGATGTGCATCGAGGCGATCATCGGGTGGAAGTGGGCGTCGAGGAGGCCGGGCATGACGACCCGGTCGCCGACGTCGATCGTCTCGGCGCCCTCGGCGGTGGCGTTCGGGCCGATCTCGGTGATCCGGCCGTCGGTGAGGACGACGCGGCTGCCGCTGCGGTAGTCGCCCGTGGTCACGTCGAGGACCCGGGCGTTGATCAGAACGGTGGACGCCATGCGGCATCCTTTCCCCGCGATCTTGCACTTGTCGCCCGACAAAGTGCGCAAAAGGGGGAGATAACTGCAAGATCGCGGAACGGAGAGGGGTGGGGGAGAGGAGAAGGGGGGAGGGGGAAAAGCGGGGGGACTTAGGAGGGGCGGCCGGCCCACTCGCGGCGGACGCGGCCGATGTGCGTGCGCATCAGGTCTTCCAGATCGCTGGCCTTGCCGGCCTGGATCAGGTCGCACATCTGGACGTGTTCGAGAGCGTTACGGACCAGTTGTCCGGCTTCGGCCAGGCTGGCCAGCCCGTAGAGGCGGCTCTGCGACCGCAGGTCCTCCACGATCCGGACCAGCCGGTGGTTGCCACCGGCGCCCAGCAGGCGCCGGTGGAACTCGTGGTCGGCCCCGATGTACCGGATCAGGTCGCCCTCGGCCGCCGCCGCGACGATGTCGCCGGCCAGCGACTGCAACGTCGTCAGCAGCTCCGGGGTGATGTGCCCGCACGCCTCGCCGGCCGCCGGCGGTTCGAGCAGCTCCCGGATCCGGGTGATGTGGTCGAGGTCGGCCTCGGACACCGCCGTCACCTGGAAGCCCTTGTTCCGTACCGGATTGACCAGCCCCTGCTTGACGAGATCGAGCATGGCCTCGCGGACCGGGGTCGCCGAGACCCCGAACCGCTCGGCCAGGTCGGGCGCCGAATACAGCTCGCCCGGCTTCATCTCGCCCGACACGATCGCACCCCGAAGCGCGTCGGCCACTTTCTCGCGCAGGCTCATCCGCCGGGCGAAGGTCGGAAGAGTCAACTTTGAGGAGTCGGCCATCTGTGTCGTCTCTCGCTAGTCGTCGTGCGGCATGCGTGCCGGGCCGGAGAGCCCGCGGGACCGCTGGTTGCCAATCCTAGAGAAGGAAACCCTCCGGGAAGGGGTCCCTCGGGTCGAGGAAGTACTGCGCGGTTCCGGTGAGCCAGGCCCGGCCGGTGACGGTGGGCAGGATCGCGGGACGGTCGGCCACCGTCGTCTCGCCGATGATCCGGCCGATGAACCGGCTTCCGATCAGCGACTGGTTGACGAATTCGTCGCCGGGACCCAGTTCACCACGCGAGTGCAACTGTGCCATCCGGGCCGACGTGCCGGTGCCACAAGGCGACCGGTCGAACCAGCCCGGGTGGATCGCCATGGCGTGCCGGGAGTGCCGGGCGGTCGAACCGGCGGCGACCAGCTGCACGTGGTGGCAGACGTTGATCTCGGCGTTCTCCGGGTGGACCGGCCGGTCCTGCTCGTTGATGGCATCCATGATGGCCAGTCCGGCGGTGAGCAGTTCCTGCTGCTGCGCCGGATCGACCTTCAGCCCCAACTGCTCGGCTTCCAGGATCGCGTAGAAGTTCCCGCCGTACGCCAGGTCGTAGGTCACCGTGCCGAAGCCCGGCACGGTGACCTGAGCGTCCAGGCGGTCGGTGTACGACGGCACGTTGCGGATCGTCACCGACTCGGCGACGCCGTCGGTGGTGGCGACCTCGGCCACGACGAGCCCGGCCGGGGTGTCGAGCCGGATCGTGGTGACCGGCTCGGTCACCTCCACCATGCCGGTCTCCACCAGTACGGTCGCCACCCCGATCGTGCCGTGCCCGCACATCGGCAGGCACCCGGAGACCTCGATGTAGAGCACGCCCCAGTCGGCGTCCGGCCGCGTCGGCGGCTGGAGGATCGCGCCGCTCATCGCCGAGTGCCCACGCGGCTCGAACATCAGCAGCTTCCTGATGTTGTCGGCGTTGGCCAGGAACCACTGGCGGCGCTCGAACATCGTGGCGCCGGGCAGGGTGCCCACGCCGCCGGTGACGACCCTGGTCGGCATCCCCTCGGTGTGGGAGTCCACCGCGTGGAACACCCGCTTCGACCGCATCGGAACCTCTTTCCCCGCCGTGTCAGGCGTACTTGGCGGCGGCCCGCTCGGTGAGCTCGCGGATCTCCGCCTCGTCACGGGGCAGCAGCGGCTGGCGCGGCGGGCGGCACGGGCCACCGTACCGGCCGACGACGTCCATGGACAGCTTGATCGCCTGGACGAACTCGGTGTGGAAGTCCCACCGCAGCAACGCGTGCAGGTCGCGGTAGAGCGGCAGGGCCACCGACAGGTCGTGCCGCAGCGTCGCCTCGTACAGCTCGACGCAGGCGCGCGGGAAGGCGCTCGGGTAGCCGGAGACCCAGCCCTTGGCCCCGGCCAGCCCCACCTCGAGCACCGAGTCGTCGGAGCCGATCAGCACGTCGAGGCCGGGCGCCAGTTCGGTGATCTGGTAGGCCCGCCGGGCCTCGCCGGTGAACTCCTTGACGCCGACGATGAGGCCCTCGTTGTACAGCTCGGCGAGCAGTTCCGGCCGCAGGTCGATCTTCGTGTCGAGCGGGTTGTTGTACGCCGACACCGGCAGCCCGGCCTTGGCCACCTCGCGGTAGTGCTCGATCACCGCCCGGTCGTCGCCCCGGTAGGAGTTCGGCGGCAGCGCCATCACCACCTGCGCACCGGCCTCGGCGGCCTGCTCGGCCCAGGCGCGGGCCTCGCGGGCGCCGTACGCGCCGACGCCGGGCATGACGGTGAAGCCCTCCGGCGCGGCCTCGACCGCCACCTGGACCATCCGCGCCCGCTCCTCGTCGGTGAGGACCTGGTATTCACCCAGGGACCCGTTCGGGCACACCCCGTGGCAGCCGTTGTCGGCCAGCCATTTCACGTGCTCGGCGTAGCTGTCGTAGTCGACCGTCAGGTCGGCACGCAGCGGGGTCGGCGTCGCCACGAGGACGCCGTGCCAGGGCTTCCGGTCTTCCACGCTCGTCTCCTTCGGTGCAATGGTGTCATGTGCCGTCGGCCTCGTCGCCGACGTTCGTCGTACGGCGGGCCGGGCCCGCCCCGGCGGCCGGTCGGCCCGGGTGGGCCGGCCGTGCCGCCGTGTCTCAAATGGTCAGTGTCCCGTCGATCCGGCGCGGGATGCCGGTCGGGTTTCCGTCGCGCAGCTCGGCCGGCAGGAGGTCCGCCGGCGCGTCCTGGTAGCTGACCGGCCGCAGCCAGCGCCGGATCGCGGTGGCACCGACCGAGGTGTGTCCACTCAGGGTGGTCGAGGGGTACGGTCCACCGTGGTGGGTCGCCCAGGCGACCGCGAGGCCGGTGGGGAAGCCGCCGAAGAGCAGCCGGCCGGCGCGGCGGCGCACCACGTCGTGCAGCCGGTCGCGCAGCGCCGTCTCGTCGGCGGTGACGTGGAGGGTGGCGGTCAGTTGCCCGTCGAGCCGGCGCAGCGCGTCGACCAGCTCGTCGACGTTGTCGTAGCCGATCACCAGGGCGGTGGGGCCGAAGCACTCCTCCAGCAGGTCCCCGGTGAGGTCGGCGGCGGCGACGGTGAACAGTGCCGGGCTGGCCTCGTCGGGTCCGGCGGTCGCGCCCTCGCCCAGCAGGGTCAGCCGGGCGTCGTCACGGCGCCGGCCGGTCTCGCGGACGTACGCGTCCTTGATCGCGCTGTTCAGCGGGCGGCCGGGGCCGGTGGTGGCGATGGCGTCGGCGACCGCCGCGCGCAGCTTGTCGCCGTCCGGGCCGGCGGGCACGAAGAGCAGGCCCGGCTTGGTGCAGAGCTGGCCGAGGCTGCCGGTGACCGAGGTGACGTAGCCGGTGGCGATGCCGGTCGGGTCGGCGGCCGCGGCGCCGGGCGAGACGACGAGCGGGTTGAGGCTGCCGAGTTCGCCGTAGAAGGGGATCGGCCGGGGGCGGGCGGCGGCGAGGTCGGCCAGGGCCCGGCCGCCGGCGATCGAGCCGGTGAAGCCGACCGCGGTGACGTCCGGGTGGTTGACCAGGTCGACGCCGGCCTGGTGGCCCTCGACGAGGCCGATCACCCCGGCGGGCAGCCCGGCCGACTCGACCGCGGCGCGGATGACCTCGTACGACCGGCGGCTGGTCTCCGGGTGCGACGGGTGGGCCTTGACCACGACCGGGCAGCCGGCGGCCAGGGCGGAGGCGGTGTCGCCGCCGGCGACGCTGAACGCGAACGGGAAGTTGCTGGCGCCGAAGACACCGACCGGTCCGAGCGGGATCAGCATCCGGCGCAGGTCGGGGCGGCGGCCCAGGGGAGTGTCACCGGCCGGGTCGATGGTCGCCTCGACGTACGAGCCCTCGCGCAGCACGGTGCCGAACAGCCGGAACTGGTAGGCGGCCCGTCCCACCTCGCCTTCGAGCCGGGCGGTGGCCAGGCCGGTCTCCCGCTCGGCGACGGGGACGAGGTCGGCCCGGGCGGCCTCGAGGCGGTCGGCGATCGCGTCGAGCACCTCGGCCCGGCCGGTGCGGCCGTGCCGTTCCCACGCCTCGAAGGCGTCGTCGGCGGCGCGGACGGTGCGGTCGACGTCAGGCATGGCGGTCCTCTCGGTGGTGACGGCCAAGTGGGAGATTTCGGGCCGGGTCAGGATCAGTGCCTGACATTCGGCCCCAGTACGACATTACCATAATCGGTGACATGTAAAATGTCACTGACGTCACTGACAGAAATTGCCTGGCCACGGTCAGGTTCCCGGCTCCTGGGACAGCAGACCCAACGTGATCGGTACGGCGACCGGCCGCTCCGCGGCCGAACCCGGATTGGCCGGTCGGCCGCACTGCGCCGCCACCAGGCACGCCGTGGCGTAACCGCAGACCCGGCCCTGGCACCAGCCCATCCCGGCCCGGCTCAGCAGCTTCGCCGACCGCGCGTCGGTGGCACCCAGCTCGTCGGTCGCCTCGCGCAACCGCCCCGCGGACACCTCCTCGCAGCGGCACACCAGCGTCTCGTCGGTCAGCCACTCCCGCCAGCCGTCGCGTACCGGATGGGTGTGGTGCATCGCGGCCGCGAACGCCCGCAACCGGCTCCGCTGCCCGGCCAGCCGGCGCGGCACCCCACCGTCGCCCGCCGCCCGGCCGGTCGCCTCCCCGGCCGCGGCCCGGCCGGCGACGGCACCCTCGACGGTGGCCAGCGCGGCCCCGCCGACCCCGCACGCCTCCCCGGCGACGTACACGCCGGGCACCGACGACCGCTGCGCCGCGTCGACCTCCACCACCACCGACCCGTCGACGTCGACCCGGGTGGCACACCCGACCGCCAACGGCAGCTCCAGTTGCGGCGTGAAGCCCCAGCCGACCGCGACCGCGTCACAGTCGACCCGCCGCCGCGAACCGGCGACCACCCGCCAGTCCCGGTCGAGGCGGGCCACGGTCACCGCCGTCACCCGGTCCGTGCCGTGCGCCGCGACGATCGCGTGCCGCGACCGGTACGGCACCCGGTACCGGGCCAGGGCCGCCGTGTAACCCGCCCCCTCGGTCAGCTTGCCGGCCACCGGCAGCACCGCCGGAAGCCGGCGCACCCAGCCCAGCGGCGAGTTCGCCTCGAACACCCCGGCGACCTTCGCACCGCGTGCCGCCAGCCCCGACGCCACCGGAAGCAGGAACGGCCCCGTCCCGCCCACCACGACCCGCCGGCCGGCGAGGACCTGGTTGCCCTTGAGCAGCGCCTGCGCCCCGCCCGCCGTGTAGACGCCGGGCAGGTCCCAGCCGGGAAACGGCAACTGCCGGTCGTACGCGCCCGGGGCCAGGACCAGCGTCGCCGCCGCGATCTCGACCTCGGTGCCGCCCGCCACCGCCCGTACGACGAAACCGGCGGTCACCTTCTCGATCGTCCACACCTGATGGCCGAAGAACGTGGTCGCCGCGTCGGTCGCCCGCACCTGGGCCCGGAACGTCCGCAGCCCGTGGTGCAGGTCGGCGACCGCGTCGAGGTCGCCGGCCGGATGCCGCCAGTACTGCCCACCCGGCTGCCCGGCCCCGTCGACCACGGCGACCCGGGCCCCGGCGGCGACCGCCGCCGTCACCGCGGCCAGCCCGCCCGGGCCGGCCCCGACGACCGCGACGTCAAACCGCGAGCTGGTCACGGCCACCACCCTCCTGGGTACGGACCGCCATCCCCGGCTGCGCCGGGACCAGACAGGCCCGCTGGTTCGGTACGCCGTCGATGGTGATCAGGCAGTCGAAACAGACCCCGATGCCGCAGAAGACGCCCCGGGGACGGCCCTCGACCCGGGTGGTGCGCCAGGACCGGATTCCGGCCCCGACCAGGGCGGCACCGACGGTCTGCCCGGCGGTGAAACCGACCCGCCGGTCGTCAAAGGTGAAGTCCTCGCGTTGCTCGGTCATGCGGCACCTCGCTTCGCTCGGCGGCCGCATGACCGCGGGCTGAGCCGGTCGATTCCCTCGCGTTGCTCGGTCATGCGAACCGCTCCGGTCGGAAGGGGGTCAGGTCGAGTTCGGTGTCCCGGCCGGTCAGCACCTGCGACAGCAGCAGCCCGGTCGCCGCGGACAGGCCGATACCGGCCCCCTCGTGGCCACAGGCGTGCAGCAGCCCCGGCGCCCGCGGGTCCGGGCCGATGACCGGCAGGTGGTCGGGGCAGTACGGCCGGAAACCGCGGTAGGCCCGCATCACCGACACCCCGGCCAGCACCGGGAACAGCCCGATCGCCTTCGCGGCCACCGCCCGCAGGGCCGGCACCGACAGGGTGCGGTCGTAGCCGACCCGTTCCCGGCTCGACCCGATCAGCACCGGCCCGGCCGGCGTCCCCTCGACCACCGGCGACGTCTGGAGATCGGCGTCACCGCTGGCGACGTCGGAGACGTACTCGGCGGCGTAGACCTTGTGTCGCACGATGCGCGGCAGCGGCTCGGTCACCAGGATGAAGCCGCGCCGGGGCAGCACCGGCAGGTCGATCCCGGCCAGCCGGGCGATCTCGCCGCCCCAGGTGCCGGCCGCGTTGATCACGGCGCCGGCGGCGAGGTCGCCGTCGCAGGTGCGTACGCCGGTCACCCGGTCGCCGTCGCGCAGCAGGCCGCGCACCTCGACCCCGGACCGCAGTCGCGCGCCCTCGGCCCGCGCGGCGCGCAGCAGCCGGGCGGCGGCCAGCGCCGGCTGGACCTGGGCGTCCTGCGGGTAGTACGCGCCACCGGCCAGCGCCGGGTTCAGGTGCGGCTCGTAGTCGGACAGCCCGTCCGGCCCGATCATCGTGACCTCGACGCCGGCGCCGCGCTGGTCGTCGGCGAGCGTCCCCAACTGGTCCAGGGTCTCCGCCGCCGACGCGACGACCACGCCGCCCTTCGGCTCGTACTCGAAGCCGCCGACCTGTTCGCCCAGGTCGCGCCAGAGGCCGGAGGAGAGCTGGGCGAGCCGCAGCTCCGCGCCGGGCGGCTTGTCCGAGACCAGGATGTTGCCCTCGCCGGCCCCGGTCGTGCCGCCGGCGACCGGGCCCCGGTCGACGACGGTGACCCGCAGCCCGGCCCTGGTGGCGTACCAGGCGCAGGCGGCGCCGACCACGCCGGCACCGATCACCAGCACGTCAGGGGCGGTCATCGCACACCTCCGTCGGAGGCCGGCCCGACCGCGTCCAGCCGGACCAGCAGGGCCTGCTCGGGGGCGAGCACCGGCGGGTGCAGCCCGACCGTGCCGAGCACCCGCCCGCCCACCTCGACCGGGCCGGAGCCGTACCACACCGGGTCGATCCGGCCGGTCGTCGCCGGCCGGCCGAACTCGGGCAGGACGGTGACCCGGTAGACCCGGTCGGGGTCCAGGCCGGGCATCCGCCACGGTGCCGGTACGGCGTCGACCGACGTGGCGAGCTGCACGTAGGCGAAGACGGCGGTGGCCCGGTCCGGGGCGACGACGCCGTGCACCCAGGCGGCCGGGTCGGGGTGGTCGCCGCGGACGACGGTGCCGCCGTGCAGCACCGGCCGCAGGTCCTTGTAGCCGGCGATCGCGGTCCGCAGCGCGGCCCGTTCGTCGGCCGTCGCGGTCGTGACGTCCCACTCCAGGCCGAAGTGCCCGAAGACGGCGGTCGCCACCCGGAACGACAGGTCGTGGGTGCGGGCGGTGGTGTGCGAGCGCGGCGGGCCGACGTGCGCGCCGACCAGTTCGGGCGGCACGAACAGGCCGGTCCAGCGCTGGATCGCCTGCCGCTCCAGGGCGTCGTTGCAGTCGCTGGCCCACACCCGGGCGGTGTGCTCCAGCACCTCCAGGTCGATCCGGGCGCCGCCGGACGAGCAGCTCTCGATCTCCACGTGCGGGTGCCGGCGGCGCAGTTCGGCCAGCAGCCGGTAGACCGCGCGGGTCTGCTCGCGTACGGCGGCGCGGCCGTGGTGGCCGGCGTCGACCAGGTCCCGGTTGTGGTCCCACTTCAGGTACGCGATCCGGTACGTGCGCAGCAGGTCGTCGAGCCGTTCCAGCAGGTACGCGTACGCGTCCGGGTGGGACACGTCGAGCACCTGCTGGCGGCGGCCGGGTGGCGGCAGCACCCCGTCGGCGGGGCGCAGCACCCACTCCGGGTGGGCCCGGAAGAGCGCCGAGTCCGGGTTGACCATCTCCGGTTCGACCCACAGGCCGAACTCCATGCCGAGGCCGGTGACGTGGTCGACCAGCGGGTGCAGGGTGTCCGGCCACACGTCCGGGTCGACGTACCAGTCACCGAGGCCGGCACTGGAGGTGCGGCGGCCGGTGAACCAGCCGTCGTCGAGCACGAACCGTTCCACGCCCAGGTCGGCCGCCACGTCGGCGAGTCCGCGCAGCCGGTCGGCGTCGTGGTCGAAGTAGACCGCCTCCCAGGTGTTGAGCACCACCGGGCGCGGGGTGTCCGGGTGCCCCGGCCGGGACCGCAGCCAGCCGTGGAAGGCGGCCCCGATCCCGTCCAGGCCGGCGCCGCTGTACGCCGCGTACAGCCACGGCGACTCGTACGGCTCCCCGGGTGCGAGGATCACCTCGCCGCTGAGCAGCAGTTCACCGCCGCCCAGCGTGGACCGCCGCTCGGGCAGCCGCTGGGCGTACGTCACGTGGTTGCCGCTCCAGGCCACGTGCACCGCCCACACCTCGCCGTGCCGGTGGCCGAAGCCGCGGGTGCCGGCGACCAGCCCGATCGTGGCGTCGTGTCCGGTCCGGCCGCGCCGGTTCTCCCGTACCCAGGCACCGTGGTCGAACGCCCGGCGCTGCGGGTGGCGTTCGCGGGCCCAGCGTCCGGTGAAGTCGAGCAGTTCGTCGGCGTGTGCCGGCACCGGCACCGCCACCTCGAGCGCGTCCACCGTGTACGGCGTGCCGCCGGTGTTGGTGACGGTGTGCCGGAGCCGGGCCAGGCCGGACGGGGCCAGCTCGACGTGCGTGACGAGTTCGAGCCCGGTGCGTTCGTCCAGCGCGGTGAAGGTGGCGGCGTCCGCCGTCACGCTCGTCGCGGTCAGCGTGAACGCCGACGACCAGGCGGTGCCGGCCCGGTGGCCGCGCAGCCCGGGCCGGCCCATGTGGCCGGTGCCGGCCTCGGGCAGGACCGCCACCGGCACCGCCGGGTCCGGGGTGTTGATCGCCGACGGCTCGTCGGGTCGCCGGGCGACGTACGCCGCGTCGGCGTCGCCGAGTTCCGGCCCCCAGTGCCTGATCTCCGGCAGTCCGGGGCCGGCCGCGTCGATGACGAGACTGACCCCGGGGCGGTGCAGATGGACGGTGCCGGATGTGTGCTCAGAGGGCATTCGGCCGTCTTCCGGTAGCCAGGTTCGCGGCCTCCACCGGCTCCTCGATCTCGTCCGGCTGCTCGGCGACCTTGACCGGCGCCGGGTCGGCGGCGGCGCCGTCGGTCCGCGGCTGGATCCGGCCGGCCTCGATGTCCTCGGCGAAGTGGCAGGCGACCTTGTGCCCGGAGGCGAGTTCGCGCAGCACCGGCCGCTCGTCGTCGCAGCGGCTGGCCTGCCGCCACGGGCACCGGGTGTGGAAGCGGCAGCCGCTGGGCGGGTTGGCCGGCGACGGCAGGTCGCCGTGCAGCAGGATGCGCTTGCGGGCCACCTCGACCGACGGGTCCGGCACCGGGACGGCGCTCATCAGCGACCGGGTGTACGGGTGCATGGGCGTACGGTAGAGGGTCTCCGACGACGCCTGCTCGATGATCGTGCCCAGGTACATGACGGCGACGGTGTCGCTGATGTGCCGGACCACCGCCAGGTCGTGCGCGATGACCAGGTAGGTCAGCGAGAACCGCTCCTGCAGTTCCTTGAGCAGGTTGATCACCTGGGCCTGGATCGACACGTCGAGCGCGGAGACCGGCTCGTCGGCGATGACCAGCTGCGGGTTCAGCACCAGGGCGCGGGCGATGCCGAGCCGCTGCCGCTGGCCGCCGGAGAACTCGTGCGGGTAGCGGTTGACCACCGACGACGGCAGGCCGACCACGTCGAGCAGTTCGCGGATCCGCTTGGCGTGCCCGGCCGCGCCACCGGGCATCTTGTGCGCCCGCAGCGGTTCGGTGAGCAGCGACTCGACGTTCTGCCGCGGGTTGAGGCTGGCCATCGGGTCCTGGAAGACCATCTGGAAGGTGCGCCGCAGCGATCGCAGCGGGCGCTCCTTCAGCGCCAGCAGGTCCTGGCCGTCGAGGGTGACCGAGCCGCTGGTCGGCTCGGTCAGCCGCATGATGGCCCGGCCGAGCGTGGACTTGCCGCAGCCGGACTCGCCGACCAGGCCGAACGTCTTTCCGGCGTCGACGTCGAGGTCCACGCCGTCGACGGCCTTGACCGCACCGGTGGTCCGCTGGAAGAGCGTGCCCGCCTTGATCGGGAAGTGCACCTTGAGGTCGCGTACCTCGAGCAGGCTCACCGGACACCGCCTTTCGCCTTGCTGACGCTGGTGGAGGAGGCCGCGACGTTGACCGGCCGGATGCAGCGGGCCCGGTGCGGCGAGGTCACCGACACGTCGGTCACCGCGGGCGGGCCGGCCAGGCAGGCGTCGACCGCCCGGTCGCAGCGGGGTTGGAACGCGCAGCCGCGGTCCCAGGGAACCAGGTCGCGTACCGAGCCGCGGATGGTGTGCAGGGCGGCGCCGCGGTCGTCGTCCATGCGGGGGATGGAGCGCAGCAGGCCGTCGGTGTACGGGTGCGACGGCCGCCCGAAGAGGTTGGTGGCGGTCGCCGACTCGACGACCCGGCCGGCGTACATGACGTGCACCTCGTCGCACAGGCCGGCGACGACGCCCAGGTCGTGCGTGATCATGATCAGGCCGCAGCCGCTCTCGCTGACGAGGTCGCGCAGCAGGTCGAGGATCTGCGCCTGGATGGTCACGTCGAGGGCGGTGGTCGGCTCGTCGGCGATCAGCAGCCTGGGCCGGCAGGCGATCGCGATGGCGATCATGACGCGCTGGCGCATGCCGCCGGACAACTGGTGCGGGTACTCGCCGAGACGGCGGGCCGGATCGGGGATGCCGACCCGGCGCAACAGCGACTCGGCCTCCCGGCGGGCGTCCACCTTGGACGCCTGCGAGTGCCGGGTGATCACCTCGGTGAGCTGGCGGCCCACGGTGATCACCGGGTTCAGGGACGTCATCGGGTCCTGGAAGATCATCGCGACCTCGCTGCCCCGTACGTCGCGCATCTGGCGCGGAGTGAGGGCGGTCAGGTCCCGGTCGCCGAGGCGTACCTGGCCGGTGACCTTGACGCCGCGGCGGGGGAGGAGGCCCATGATCGCCAGCGAGGTCACCGACTTGCCGGAGCCGGACTCGCCGACGATGCCGACCGACTGGCCGGCGGCCACGTCGAGGGTGAGCCCGTCGACGGCCCGCACCGGTGGGTGACCGGACCGCTGGAACGTCACGGTCAGGTCGCGTACCTGGAGGAAACTCATCGGGTCACCGCCGCATCTTCGGGTCGAGGGCTTCCCGCAGCGACTCGCCGACCAGGGTGAAGCCGAGCGCGGCCAGGACGATCGCCAGGCCGGGGTAGAACGCCAGCATCGGGGCGGCGGCGAGGGTGCTCTGCGCGTCGTTGAGCATCCGGCCCCACTCGGGGGTGGACGGGTCGCTGCCGGACAGGCCGAGGAACGCCAGGCCGGCCGCCTCCACGATCGCCAGGGCCAGGGTCAGGGTGCCCTGGACCAGGATCGGGGTGAACGAGTTCGGCAGCACGTGCCGGAAGACGATGCCCGCCCGGGAGATGCCCAGCGACTTCGCCGCGAGCACGTAGTCGGCGGTGCGTTGGCCGAGCATCTCGCCGCGCAACAGACGGGCGAAGATCGGGACGTTGACCACCGCGATGGCGATCATCACCGAGGTCAGGCTCTGGCCGAGCATCGCGGCGACCGCGATGGCGAACAGCAGGCCGGGTACGGAGAGCATGATGTCGACGAACCGCATGACGACCGTGTCGACCCAGCCGCCGAACGCGCCGGCCAGCAGGCCCAGGAAGACCCCGGCGGTGGCGCCGAGGGTCAGCGACACCACACCGATCAGCAGCGACTGCCGGGCGCCGTGGACGAGCCGGGAGAACACGTCGCGGCCCAGCGGGTCGATGCCCAGCCAGTGTTCGGCCGACGGTCCGGGGTAGACGCCGGGGCGGACCTCGGACAGCCAGGAGTTGTCCTTCGGCGAGTACGGGGCGATCCACGGCGCCAGGATCGCGACCGTCACGAAGATCGCGATCAGGACCAGGCCGACGATCGCCATCGGGTTGCGGAAGAACCGGCGGGCGGCCTCGCCGCGCAGGCCCCGGGCCGGCGGGCGGGAGTCGGTGTCCGGCTTCCCGGCTTCGAGTGGTGCCTTTCCGACCGGGACGGAACCGGCTTCGGTAACGCTCATGAAACCCTCACCCGCGGATCGAGCAGGCCGTACACCAGGTCGACGATCATGTTGACCACGACGTAGATGACGGCGATGACCAGGATGAATCCCTGGATGGTCGGGAAGTCGCGTTCGACGATGCCGTCGGCCATGAACTTGCCGACGCCGGCGAACGCGAACACCGTCTCGGTCAGCACCGCGCCGGCGAGCAGCACACCCAGTTGCAGACCGATGACCGTGGTCACCGGCAGCATCGAGTTGCGCAGTACGTGGCGGCGGGTGATCGTGCCGGCGAGCAGGCCCTTGGCCTCGGCGGTGCGTACGTAGTCCTCGTTGAGGACGTTGAGCACCGAGGCGCGGGTCATCCGGACGATCACCGCGAGCGGGATCGACGCCAGTGCCAGGGCCGGCAGGATCAGGTGTGTGATCGCGTCCCAGCTGGCGCCGAGGTCACCGGTGATTATCCCGTCCAGGACGTAGAAGCCGGTGGGATGCTCGGTCCGAGCCCGGGCGTCGGCCCGGCCGGCGGTCGGCAGCCAGCCGAGCTGCACCGCGAAGACGAACTTGAGCAGGTAGGCGAGAAAGAAGATCGGTACGGTCACGCCCAGCAGCGACCCGGAGACGACCACGTGGTCGACCCAGGTGCCGTGCCGGCGGGCGGCCAGGTAGCCGAGCGGGATGCCGATCGCGACCGCGATCAGCAGCGCGCAGAGGGCGAGTTCGATCGTCGCCGGGAACCGGCGCATCATCTCGTCGACGACCGGCTGGCCGGTCTGGAGTGACGCGCCGAAGTCGAGCCGGACCGCCCGCCACAGGAACTGCAGGTACTGCTCCCACAGCGGGCGGTCCAGGCCGAGCTGCACCTCGATGTCCCTGACTGCCTCCGGCGTCGCCCGTTGCCCGAGCAGAGCCTGAGCGGGACCACCCGGCAGGGCGCGTACCCACGCGAACAGCAGGATCGAGAGCCCGAGCAGGATCGGGACGAGTTGGATCAGTCGTCGGAAGACGAAGCGCAGCACGTCGGTTCAGCTCCCGAGGTCGATGAGCTTGAAGTACTCCAGGCTCACGGGAGACGGGGTGTAGCCGGTGACGTCCTTGGCCAGGGCGAGCAGCGGCTGGTTGTGCACGAACGGCACACCGGGGATGTACTCGAACAGGAGCTGGTTGACTTCCTCGTACAGCGCCTGGCGGGCGGCCTGGTCGGTCTCGGCCAGCGCCTGGTTGAGCTTGCCCTGGATGTTCGGCTCGTTCAGGGCGAACTGCGGGTTGTTCTCGCGGAAGAAGGTACCCACGAAGTTGTCCGGGTCGGCGTAGTCACCGCTCCAGCCCAGCAGGAACAGCTGGCCCAGGTTGTCGCTCTGGATGTTCTGCAGGTAGTCCGGGGTCCACGGCACCGTCTTGGGGACGATGGTGAAGCCCACCTTCTCCAGGTCGGCCGCGAAGGACTCGTAGACCGCCTGCGGGTTCGGCATGTACGGCCGGGAGACGTTGGCCGGGTACCAGAACTCCAGCGTCAGGTTGGTCTCGCCGGACTCGGCGATGAGCTGCTTCGCCTTCTCCTCGCTGTACTCGTAGCCGGTGATGGTGCTGTTGTAGCCCCACTGCGACGGCGGCAGGAACTGGTTGGCCACCTCGGCGCCCTGCGGGTACTGGGCGTCCAGCAGACCCTGGCGGTTGAGCGCGTGCGCGATCGCCTGCCGGATCTTCTGGTTCTTCAGCAGCGGGATGTTGTTGTTGAAGCCGACGTAACCGACGTTGAACGCCGGCCGGGAGACGACCTGGGCGGCCGATTCCACGGCGGCGACGTCGGCGGCCGCGACACCCTCGTACGCGTCGATCTCACCGGCCTGGAGGGCCTGGAGACGGGCGGTGGCGTCGGCGATCGGCCGGAAGATAATCTCGTCCAGCTTCGGCCGGCCCTCGTGGTACTCCTCGTTCGCCTCGAGGACGAGGCGGTCGCCGCGCTCCCAGCTCACGAACTTGAACGGGCCGGTGCCGGCGACGGTCGTGGAGCCGAAGCCGCCGCTGTAGGAGATCGAGTCACCCTGGACGGTGACGTCGGTGCCACCGTCGGTGATCGCCTTCGGGCTGGCGATCGAGAAGGCGGGCAGGACCAGGCCGGCGAGCAGCGCCGACGACGGCTGGGCCAGGTTCAGCGTGACCGTCGTGTCGTTGGTGGCCTCGCACGACTTGTACCGGCTGGTCTCCGGGACCGAGTCGTTGTCCTTGGTGGCGAAGCCACCGAAGATCGTCTGCCAGTAGTACGAGATGTCGCCGTTCTGCTGGGCGCCCTTGAAGTTGTACCAGCGGTCGAAGTTGAAGCAGACCGCCGCCGCGTTGAACGCCTCGCCGTCGTGGAACTTGACGTTCGGCTTCAGGTTGAAGGTGTAGGCGAGGCCGTCGTCGCTGATCGTCCAGTCGGTGGCCAGCGAGGGGACGACCTCGGTGCCGCCCGGCTCGAGGGCGACCAGGGTCTCGTAGATCTGGAAGATCGCCCGGAAGGACTCACCGTCGGACACGTAGGCCGCGTCGAGGGTCTTGGGGTCGTCCGATGCGCCGAAGATGAAGGTCTTACGGTCACCGTCGCGATCGGAGCTGTCGCCCGAGCCGCTGCAACCCGCGATGAGGGCAGCAGTAGCCGTCAGAGCGACAACCGGGCGTAGTTTGCCGGTTATACGCATTCCGTTCTCTCCTTGGTTGTCCCAGCGTTGGGGGCGCGCCGCGGTCCGGTCGGGCGCCACCCCGCCCCGTGTCGACGCTCGCCGGTCGGTCGCCCTGGTTAAGGCGCCGGTAGCCGGTTTACCGCCGGCCATGTGGAAGGACCTAACCATGTCAGAGCTCGTGTGCGATGTGCAATTGCACTATCGTATCTGAATCGTGATCGAGTCCTGGTTTGGCTCATCGATAGGGATTCTGAGCTGTCATGGAGGGGGATCACTGCCTAGCTGAAAGGGTGTTGTGAGAGGTGGTGGGTGACACTACAATATTACTGCCTCGCTCAACTCTGCCCGAGGCTCATGCGTGTCAACGGGGGCCACGCATCCACCACCCCCGAGAGGAGACCGCATGGCTCTGAACGGCAGATCCAGGCGTCGGCTGGGTGCGGTGACACTCGTCGCCGCCCTCGCTGTCGGCGCCATCGTCCACCCGCAACCCGCCGGTGCGACCGTGCCCGAGTACAGCCCGAAGATCACCCCGCTCGACCCCCAGGACTGGGACAACCAGTACGACCTCACCTGGGAGGACTTCAAGCCGGTCCCCGGCATCGACTGGACCGACCCCAACCGGCAGCCGACCGTCGACAAGTGGAACGCCGCACTCGTCGTCCTCGACTACCCGAACATGCCGTTCCAGATCACCCAGCCCGAGGGTTCGACGATCTTCGGTAACCCGATCGGCGTCGGCGACATCCCGCGCGACGACGTACCGGAGTTCTATCGCGACCTGCTCAACAAGCCCGGCAAGCTCAACCACGGCCAGACGCTGAACTCGTACTGGATGGAGGTCTCGTACGGCAAGTACGGCGTCGACCTCACCTCGTACGGCTCGTACCGGATGCCGCGTAACCACTTCGAGTACGGCAACGCGCCGTACGGCGACGCGGAGAGCTGCCCGCCCAACTTCACCTGCAACGGCAACTTCGCCCGCGACGCCCGCGCCGCCTGGGTCGCCGACGTCGGTGAGGAGGTCGCCAACTCGTACGACCAGGTGTTCTACATGGGCGCCGGCCTCGACGAGTCGACCGCCTGGCAGGTCTTCGGCGAGATGATGTTCAACGGGCCGGAGGACGTGCCGGACGCGTGGGGACCGCCCGCGGAGTTCGACCCCGAGAACAAGATGCCCAACGCGATGAAGACCCGCTACATCCCGTGGACGTCCTGGGCGGCCGGCTCGTTCACCTGGGCCAGCGCCGGCAACCGCTCGGGCAACATGGCCGAGTCGTCCGGCACCGCCGGGTACGCCCACGAGTTCAGCCACATCCTCGGCATCGGCGACAACTACAACGGCGCCTTCGCCGTCCCCGCCCAGCGCACCTTCACCGGGCAGTGGGACATGATGAGCCAGGGCTCCTGGAACGGCCCGACCGGCATGCACACCCGCTGGAAGGTCCCCGCGGACGGCGGCTCCACCGTCGGCCCGCACCACAACATCCGTAACAAGCTCCAGCTCGGACTGATCTCCGAGGCCGACATCGTCGACCTGAGCCGGGAGGGCCTGAAGCAGTCCGGGCTCGTCGTGGCAAAGGTCCGTGCCCGCGCCGCCGGGCCGCTGGCCGACGAGCTGCTCGGCGTACGGGTCACCCTCGACGGCGCCGCGCCGGTCGACCGGACCCCGTCGTGCCACCCGTCGACCGGCGGCGTCAACTGCGCCGGCAACAGCGACTACACGCACTACACCATCGAGACGGTGCAGCAGATCGGCGTCGACTCGTACATCCCCGGCAACGGCGTCATCATCAACAAGACCAAGCCGCGCGCCACCAACTGCGGCACCGCGACCTGCTTCGCCTGGACGATCGACCCCAAGCCCGAGGACATCGGGATGGTCGACTTCTACCAGCCGGACGGTACGCCGCGGATGGTCGTACCCGGTGACCCGCGCCAGCTCAACGACGCCACCTTCAACGTCGGCACCAACTCCGGCACCGAGTTCGAGTGGGTCGACCCACACAACCGGCTGCACTTCTACATCATCGACCTGAACCACGACGCCGACGGCGTACGGACGTACACCGTGGGTGTGCGCTCGCTCGACGGTGCCGGCCCGCACACCCGGGGCGTACAGGTCAACGACGGCAAGGCCGGCCGCCACAAGCCCGGCAAGGCCGCCCGGTGCACCTTCCCGGTCATCAACTCCGGCAAGCCGGTCTCGTTCGACCGCGCGACGCACCCCACCGACGTCAAGGACATGGCGCGGGCCGACATCTACCGGCTCAGCGTCACCACCGAAGGCGCCGGCTGGGACGCGGAACTCTACAACGAGGTCACCGCGATCCCGTTCCACAAGCGTGACAGCGTGACCGTCTACGTCGCGCGGGAACCCGGCTCGACGCCGACCGCGACCGTGTCGCTGACCGCCGTCTCGGAGAGCGACCCGACGGTGCGGGCGACCGCCACCTGCACGGTCAAGGTCTCCGACACCGGACAGCGCTGACCGCACCCGGCGGGTGCCCGGTGACCCCGGGCACCCGCCGGCCACGATCCCCGTGATCAGGGAGTATGCCGGGCGGGTCGCCGGCGCGTCGGGCCGCGAACTCCCTGATCACGCGGATCTATCCGGGACAGGGACGACGGTCGATGATCGAGCACAATGGACTCTCCCGGGATCGTGCCGCAACCCCTCCGGGACCGGGCGGCACCGGCCGCCTTCCTCTTAGCGTTTCCCCTGCCACCACAACGGTGGGCAGAGCTGAGAGGAAGAACGATGAAGCGACTGCTGGCGCGTACCGCCGTCGTCACCATGGCCGTGGCCTTCGGCGCCGCACTGGCCGCCCCGGCCCAGGCCGACCCCTACTGTGACCGGCCGATACCGCCGCCGGCCTGCGACCCCGGCTACGAGCCCGAGCCCACCGTGCGGGACAGCGCCGCCCGTGGCTCGCTCGACGGCGTGACCTACGTCGGCAACGCCGTCCGGGTCGGCGGCTGGGCCGCCGACGCCGACAGCGGCAGCAGCCCGCTGCTGGTCGACATCTACATCGACGGCGTGTTCAAGCAGACCCTGACCGCCAACACCTACCGGCCCGACGTGGCGCAGGTCTACCCGGCGTACGGCGCCTACCGCGGCTACGAGGCCACCATCCCGGCCGGGCTCGGCACCCACCAGGTGTGCGCGTACGCGATCAGCGTGGTCCCGTCCGGCGCCAGCCACCCGGGCAACCCGCAACTCGGCTGCAAGACGTACACCGCGACGCTGGCCGCCCCGACCAACCTGCGCACCGTCTCCCGCAACGCCGACGGCACCGCCCAGTTCGCCTTCGCCGACAACTCCGTCGAGGAGACCTCGTGGGAGCTGACCGTCAAGACGCAGCACTGGGGCAACCGCTGGGACCCGCGGCTCGGCGTGAACATCCCGTACGCCTACTACAGCACCCGGACCGTCACCCTGCAGCCGCACGCGGGCACCGGCGAGCGGACCGTCACGGTGCCGGGCATCGGTGGCAGCGACTGCGGCTTCACCCTGCGGGCAGTCGCCGGCACGTTCCGCAGCGCCCTGGCCACCAGCGGCTGGTGCTGACCCGCTGAACCCGTACGTCCCGGCGCCCCGACCCGAGGCGCCGGGACGTCGGCGTACCCGGTCGACGCGGGCCGGCGACGGTCAGGACGGGCAGACGAAGCGGGCGTCGGCCCAGATCGCCGAGGCGCTGCCGGTCGCGCTGGTCGCCACCAGGTCGACGACGGTGGCGGCGGGGATGCCGATGTCGATCTGTTCGGCGGTGTCGACCCGGGTGCGTGGCCCGGACCCGTAGACGGCCTGCCCGTCGGCGTGCACCGTGAACGTGACCTCGACGTCGTCGGCGTCCGCCTCGGCGACCGCGATCACCGCCCGCAGCTGCTCGCACCCGGCCGGCGGGGTGACCCGCAGCCGGCTCGGCGCGGCCACCACGACCGCGTTGGGATAGGTGGCACCGTCGACGTCGACCGCACCGGGGCGGGTACGCGGCTCCGGCTCGGGCTGGTCGACGGCCGGTGTGCCGTCGACGACCAGCAGCATGTCCGACAGGTAGCGGGCGTTCTCGGCCTGGACCTGCTCGTTGCCCACCGGCCCGGGTACGACCCTGGCCGCCGCGACCGCCAGCCCGACCGACACGGCCGCCACCGAGGCGACCATGATCCGGTTCCAGCGCACGGCGGGGCGCGCCCCCGGCACCGCCGCGACCGGTGGTTCGGCCGGGACCGCCGGAACCGGCCCGGCCACGGCGGTACGCCCGACCGGCGCCGCGACGACCGGCACCTCCGTGGCGGCTGCCCCGACGGCGGGCGTCCCGGCGCCGGGCGCCCCGACGGCCGGGCCGCGCGGGGCCGACGGGCGGGGCAGCAGTACGGGCCGCCGCCGGGCGGCCAGGTCCTCCATCCAGCCGAACAGGACGACCGCGATGCCGATCAGCAGCCAGACGAGCGCCAGCCGCAGCACGATCTCGGTCACGCCCGGCTCGAAACCGCTCGGGGTGAACAGGAGCGCGGCCAGCAGGGCGGCCGGCATGTGCCACAGGTAGATCGTGACGGCCCGGCCGTTGAGCAGGTCCACCACCCGGTCCAGCGGCTTGATCCGTTCGAGCCATTCCAGCCGGGGCCGGAACCGCAGCACGGTGGCGACGAACGCGATCGACCACAGCGTCTTGCCGGCCGGGATGCGGTTGAGGTCGAACGTGCCGGTCGTGGTCAGCGCGGCGACACAGACCCAGCCGGCGCCGGCTACGGCGAGCACCCCGACCCCCATCGCGTACCGGCGGGCCGGGATCCGGCGCAGCAGGCCGTCGTGGTGGGCGAAACCGAGCATCCACAGCGCGAGGTAGGCGCTGACGTGGTCGGCCTGCTCGGCGAAGTAGCCGCCGATGGTCACCACGTCGAACAGCATCGCGACCGGCAGCAGGACGGCGCCCGCCAGGCTCGGCCACGGCCAGCGGCGGAAGATCGCCAGCAGGGCCGGCGACAGCAGCACCAGCCACAGGTAAGTCGTGATGTACCAGAGCACGGCGACGAAGGTCCAGGCCCACGCGTCGCCGCCGACCGGCGGCACCCGGGCCGGGAACAGCCACCAGAGCAGGTCGGCCCAGCCGAGCGTGGTCGGCGGCGGGGTACGCCAGCCGGCGTACACCAGCAGGCCGACGGCGACCACCCCGAACGCCCAGATCGGCGGCAGCAACCGGCGCAGCCGGGCACCGACCGCCCGCCGGCCGCCCCGGTCCAGGGACCGGGCCATGAGGGAGCCGCCGAGGGTGAACATCAGGCCCATCGCCGGGAACAGCAGGGTCAGCCAGGCGCCGCCGAAGATGTGGTAGTAGACCACCCGTACCAGCGCGGCCGCCCGCCACAGGTCGAGGTAGCGGTCGCGGGCCACCGGCGACCGGTGAGCCTCGGCCTTCTCGCCGGGGGATGCCACGGCTGTCGCGTCTGGTGACGAGGTCATCGGTGCCTCCTCCACTGCCTCTTTTCGCGGAGCAGCCTGCCAGGGCGCGGGAGTGGCCGCCCGGCGCGCGACGGCGGCCGGTTTGACAGGCGGCCCCGTTCGGCTCGCTGTCGACCGGGGCGGCGGACGGCGGGACGGGGCACGACGATCCAGCGTACGGGGGCCGTCGGCATCCCGGCCACAAGCCGCTGACCTGCGGCTATGTCGTTACCGATGAGGTGGTCGGGCAGGGGGCGGGACCGGTCGTGGCGGGTCGGGGAGGCGGCCCGTCCCGCGCTCACGGCAGCGTCGGTGGTCGATGGGTGGGACGACGGGACGGTCAGAGCGGCTAAAAGGTGCGATCCTTATCACATCAGCGTGGAACGCCCACGGCGTGGCGCGTCCGGGCAGTGGCGGCCGGCGAGGTCGCCGGGGTGGCGGGCCGCACGTCCCGGTACGCCCGGCACCTGCCCTGCTCCGAGCCGGCGAACTGACCGGATCCGCCCCTGGGCATCTGCGGGTCGGGGGCGGCGGAGCATCCGACCGCAACCCGGGACATGGCGCCGGCGGGAGGTGATTGCTGTCTCCGGTCGACCGCCGGCGGTGTGGCGATCGTGAAGGCCGCAACGCCGAACCATGAGCGGCGCGTTTCGACGCTTCGGTGGCGTGCGGCAGCGTGGTCGCCCCCGTCACGTTCCACAGTGGTCGCACCCGGGGTTCGGTGCTCTGAGGCGGGCAGCCGTTCGGCCGGGCCACCTCGCCGAGATCCATGGCGAGCGCGTCGGGTTGGGTCAGGACCACGACCATGAACGGCCCCGGTCGACGACCGGGCCGCCGGGACGGTCGCGGTCGGCGCGGTGTCACCCGGGTTCGATCCGGCGAGTTGGTGGGTCCGGCTGCGGGCGTTGGGGGTCCAACGTAGAGTAACTGTCACCATTCGGGGGTGCGACAGGGTCCGCGGCCGGGGCGCCACTCGCCCCGGTGGCACAGGTTACCGACGTCGGTGCTGTTCAGGGCTGACCGGGCGACGGTAATTTGTCCGCCGGCACTTATGTCAAAGGCTTTTTCCGGTGACCGTCGGCTCGGCCGGAGCCCGTGGTCACCTCATGCAGACTCAACGGAGGATCTGATTGCGGTGAGTTCCTACACCATCACCATCGCCCCGGACGACACGTCCCAGGCGACCACGACACTTCGCATCGACGTCACAGGCGGCGCCGCGCGCATCACCGAGCTGCTGGTCCGGCCGTCGGAGGGGGCTGGGCTGACCGCCAACCAGCTTCCCGCCGTCGACCTCGACCTGCTGCTGCGCGCGGTGAACCCGTCGGCGGCGACCACCGCGATCACGCCCGCCGCCGCGACGATCGCCGCCGAGCCGGCCGTGGAGCCGGTGCCCGAGGCGCCGGCCCCGGTCGAGGTGGACGCCGAGGTCGAAGCCGTGGTCGAAGCGGTCGAGGAGCCGGCCGGGCCGGTGGCCGACGTCGCCGGTGCTCCGGTGCCGCGACCGCGCAAGGCACCCGCCGCCCGCCGGGCGACGAAGAAGGCGGCCCCGGCCACGCGTACCCGGAAGGCCGGCAAGAAGGCGGCGGACACCGCCGAGGACACGGACAAGGCCGGCCGGGCGGCGACGCCGAAGGCCGGTCGGGCCAAGGCGAAGAAGGCCGCGCCGGCCGCCAGCGGGCGCAACTACCGCCGCTCGCCGGAGGATCTGGCGCTCGTGTTGCAACAGGCCGGCAGCGCCGGCGCGATCGCCGACCACTACAACGTGCCCCGGCACACGGCGCAGGCGTGGATCCGCACCCTGCGGCGCCGCGAGGAGCAGGCCGCGGCGGCGGCCACTGCCACCGCCGAGTAGTGACCGACCCGCCGGGTCCGGGGTCGTCGACCCCGGACCCGGCGGCGGTCAGCAGCGGGTGTGCCGCGCGCTTTCGCGTTGGGTGCCGGCCGTGACCGGTGCCGCGGACTTGCCGGGTACGGCGGGCGCCGGCGGCGCGACCGCGCCGGTGGCGGCCGGAGCGGTCAGGTCGAGGCTGGTACGCAACCGGACCGGCTTGAGCAGCAGCGCGGCTCCCACTCCGACGACGGCGATGCCGGCGCTGATGGCGAAGATCAGCCCGGTGGCGTCGCCGTAGGCGGCCTGGACCACCTCGCGGGCGGATTCCGGCAGCGCGGTCGTGTTGAGGCTGCTGGTGTCGGCGCCGGCGCCGGTCAGGCCACCACCGATGTTGGCGGCGACCCGGTTGGCCAGCACCGCGCCGAGCACCGAGACGCCGACCGTGCCGCCCAGCGAGCGGAAGAACGCCACCGCGGAGCTGGCCGCGCCGAGTTCGCGCAGCGGCACGGTGTTCTGCACCGCCAGCACCAGGTTCTGCATGGTCATGCCGACCCCGACGCCGACCAGTGCCAGCCCGACGCCGACGAACCACAGCGGTGTCTCGTGGTCGATGACCGCCAGCGTGGCGAACCCGCCGACCAGCACGACGGTGCCGGTCACGATGTACGGCTTGATCCGGCCGCTCCGGCTGATCAGTGATCCGCTGACCGTCGACGAGACGAGCACGCCGGCCATCATCGGGATGGTCAGCAGGCCGGCCTCGGTGGGCCCGTAGCCCCGGCCGGTCTGGAAGTACTGGCCGATGAAGACGGCGCCGCCGAACATCGCCATGCCGACCGCGGTGCTGGCGACGATCGCCAGCAGGGTGTCGCGGCGGCGGATGATGGAAAGCGGCACGACCGGCTCGGCGGCCCGCCGTTCGACCTGTACGGCCCCGGCGAGGATGGCCAGCCCGCCACCGACCATCGCCGCGCTCTGCCAGGACAGCCACGCGAACGGCCCGCCGACGAACGACACCCAGATGAGCAGCAGGCTGACCCCGGCGGCGATGAGCCCGGCGCCCAGGTAGTCGATGCGGACGCCGGCCCGGGGTACGTGCGGCAGCCGCAGCGTCTTGTGCAGGACCGCGAACGCCAGGACCGCCACCGGGATGCCGGCGAAGAAGCACCACCGCCAGCCGAGCCAGGAGACGTCGACGATCAGGCCGCCGAGCAGCGGGCCGCCGACGGTGGCGACGGCCACGACCGCGCCGACGTAGCCGTTGTAGCGGCCGCGCTCGCGGGGCGGGATCATCGCGGCGATGACGATCTGTACCAGGGCCTGGAGGCCGCCGACGCCGATGCCCTGGAACGCGCGTGCGGCGATGAGCTGACCGGCCGTCTGGGCGAGTCCGCTGACCAGCGATCCGACGACGAACAGCACGATGGCGACCTGGACGACCTTCTTCTTGTCGAACAGGTCGGCGAGCTTGCCCCAGATCGGCGTGGTGGCGGTGGCGGTGAGCAGGGTCGCGGTGACCACCCAGGTGAACTGGGTCTGGGTGCCGTTGAGCGTGCCGATGATCAGGGGCAGCGCGGTGGAGACGACGGTGCCGCTGAGCATCGCCACGAACAGCACCAGCAGCAGCCCGCTGAGCGATTCGAGGATCTGCCGGTGGGTCATCGCGGGAGCCGGTGGTGGCGGTGCGGCGGGCGGTGCGATGACGGGTGTGGCGGCGGTGGAACTGGCGCTCATCCGCGCTGCCTCCATAACGGGTCGTGGCGGTCGGAACAAGGTTGCCACGATCTTGCTCAATGCGCAAAGTTGCTCAGTGGGCAGCTTTCAGGGAAGGTGGGTATCGTGCACGCCGTGGAGACCGGGCAGATCGCGAACGACGCCGGACGGCCGCGGCAGGCGTGCGACGCCCCCGCCGGCCCCGACGGCCAGGGGCTGCGCGACCGGAAGAAGGCCGCGACCAGCCTGGCGCTGCACCAGGCGGCGATGCGGCTGGCGATCGCGCACGGGCTGTCCGAGGTCACCGTCGAGGCGATCGCCGACGAGGCCAACGTGTCGAGGCGCACGTTTTCCAACTACTTCGCGAACAAGGAGGACGCGCTCCTCTACGAGGACCGCGTCCGGGTGCGCCGGCTGCTCGACGAGGCCCGGTCCCGCCCCGAGCACGAGACGGCGTGGCAGGCGCTGCGCCAGGTCGCGGCCTCGCGCTACGCCGACTGGGACGAACTCGATCCGTGGTGGGTCGCCCAGACCCGGCTGATCCGCCTGCACCCGTCGCTGCGGGCCCAGCAGATGGCCGTACACGCCAACACCGAACGCGAACTCGCCCAGGAGATCAGCCGGCGCACCGGTGACCCGCTCGCCGCCCGGCTGATGGTGGCCGCGTTCCTGTCGGCACAGCGGATCGCCGTCGAGACGTGGCTGGAGGGCCAGGGGGCCCGTCCCCTGGCCGAGGTGATGGAGCAGGCCCTCGACCTGGTCGGCCGGAACTTCGAGTAGCGGCGTTCGTCGGCCCGGTCCGCTCGTGGGCGGTGCCGGCTCAGCCCGGCCCGGCGCCGGCCGGGTCCGGTCCGGCCACGCCGAGAACCGCCGCCGACAGCGCCGCCACCGACGGGGTCGGCGGGCCGGCTTGGTGCAGCAGGATCACCTCGACCTCGCCCAGCGGCGGCAGGCGGTGGCCGGCGGGCATCGGCACCAGGCCGGGCGGGACGAGGCCCCGGGAGTGGGCCAGCACCCCGAGCCCGGCGCCGGCCGCCGCGACCAGCCCGCCCAGGCTGCCGCTCACGCAGGCGAACCGCCAGCTCCGGCCGGCGCCGCTCAGCGCGGCCAGGGCCTGCGCCCGGGAGATGCTCGGCGGGGGATAGGCCACCAGCGGGACCGGTTCGTCGGGGTCCAGCCGCAGCCCCGGCGCGCCGACCCAGACCAGCCGGTCCCGCCACACCAGCCGGCCGCGGGACTGCCCGGCGAGCCGCTTGGCGAACAGCAGATCGAGTTCACCGGCGTCGAGTCGCTGGTGCAGCGAGCCGCTCAGGTCGACGGTCAGGGCCAGGTCGACCAGCGGATGGCTGCGCCGGAAGTCGCGCAGCACCTGCGGCAGGTGGGTCGCGACCAGGTCGTCGGAGACCCCGAGCCGCAGCCGCCCGCGTACCGGCTGGGTCGCGAAGTGCCGGCGGGCCCGGTCCTGGGCTTCCAGGATGTCGCGGGCGAAGCCGACCAGTGCCTCGCCGTCGACGGTCAGGTCGACCGCGTGGGTGTCCCGGGCGAACAGCGGCCGACCCACCTCCCGCTCCAGCTTGCGGACGTGCTGGCTGACCGTCGACTGGCGTACGCCGAGTCGCTCGGCGGCCCGGGTGAAGCTCAGGGCCTGGGCCACGGCGAGGAAACTGCGCAACTGCACGGCGTCGTACATCAGCCGAAGGTTATCGCACCACGTGATGACAGTCAGTTGGCTGATCGCCTTTTCCGATCACCATCGCCGGCCGCAGAATAGGTGCCGATCCGCGAAGGAGCAGGTCGGGGCCGTGACGACCAGGGGTGGTACGCCACCGGCGCCGACCCGAGGAGAGGGGATGCGCGCAGTGCGGTGGCCACGGTGGCTCGTCATCGACCCGTTCATCGTCGCGATGCTCGCCCTCGTCGTGGTGGCGACCCTGCTGCCCGTACGCGGCACCGCCGCCGACGTCGCCGGCACGATCGCCAAGATCGGGGTCGCCGTGCTCTTCTTCCTGCACGGTGCCCGCATCGCGCCCCGGGCCGCCCTCGCCGGTGCCCGCCACTGGCGGCTGCACATCGTCGTACTGCTGCTGACCTTCGCCGTCTTCCCGCTGCTCGGCATCGCCGCCGGCCTGCTCGTACCCACCCTGCTCACCAACGACCTGCACCTCGGGCTGCTGTTCCTGTGCGCCGTACCGTCCACCGTCCAGTCCTCGATCGCGTTCACCTCGATGGCCCGCGGCAACGTACCCGCCGCCGTGTTCAGCGCGTCGTTCTCCAACCTCGCCGGGATCGGGATCACCCCGCTGCTGGCCGCCGCCCTGCTCACCGGGACCGGCGGCGTCTCGCTGACCGGCGGCGCCATCGGCGCGGTCGTACTGCAACTGCTCGTGCCCTTCGCCGCCGGGCAGCTCTCCCGGCGCTGGACCGCCGACTGGCTCGGCCGGCACAAGCGGTTGACCGGCATCGTCGACCGCTCCTCGATCCTGCTGGTGGTCTACACCGCGTTCAGCGCCGGGGTCGTCGCCGGTGTCTGGCAACAGGTCTCGCCCGGCCGGCTGGCCGGCCTGCTGCTCGTCGTGACCGCACTGCTCGCCACCGTGCTGGGCCTGGCGTACGGCGTTGCCCGGCTGCTCCGCTTCTCCCGCGAGGACCGGGTCACCATCGTCTTCTGCGGCTCGAAGAAGAGTCTGGCCACCGGCCTGCCGATGGCCACCGTGCTGTTCAGCGGGGCGAGCCTCGGGCTGCTCCTGCTGCCGATGATGCTCTTCCACCAGATCCAGCTGATCGTCTGCGCCGCCCTGGCCCGAGCCTGGAGCACCCACCCCACCCCCGATCCCGCCCACCCCGCCCCCGACCCCGCCGGTCCCGACTCGTCGATCGAGGACTCGTCGCGGGTGGATTGCGACAAAACCCCCACGATTAGCCCTTGATCAACGCGAGCGGGCGGAGACCCGTACGGTGTCGGAGTGACAACCAGCGTCCACGTCACCTGGTGGGGCCACAGCACGGTCTGGATCGAGGACTCCGGCGTACGCGTGCTGACCGACCCGGTGCTCGGCAACCGGGTCGCACACCTGCGCCGGATGCGCGGCCCGACCCCCCGGCTGCCCGGCGCGCCCGACGCCGTACTCGTCTCGCACCTGCACGCCGACCACCTCGACCTGCCGTCGCTGCGCCGCATGCCGCCGCACGTCACGATCGTCGTGCCGGCCGGCGCCGGCACCTTCCTGCGCCGGGCGCTCGGCGCCGACGTCCGCCACGTCGAACTCGCCCCCGGCGAGGAGACCACCGTCGACGCCCTGCGCGTCCGGGCCGTACCCGCCGCCCACCACGGCGGCCGTGGCCCGTGGTCCCGGCACCGGGCGCTGGCCGTCGGCTACACCGTGCACGGCGCCGCCGACACCTGGTTCGCCGGTGACACCGGCCTGTTCGACGAGATGACCGAACTCGGCCCGCTCGACCTCGCCCTGATCCCGGTCGGCGGCTGGGGGCCGACCCTCGGCCACGGCCACCTCGACCCGGTCACCGCCGCCGAGGCCGTCCGGCGGGCCGCGCCCCGGCATGCCGTACCCATCCACTTCGGCACGTTCTGGCCGGTCGGCATGACCCGGGTACGGCCGTACATGTTCCACGAGCCCGGTGCCCGGTTCACCCGCCACGCCGCCGCGACCGCCCCCGGCACCAGCGTCACCGAACTCGTACCCGGCGCCAGCCTGACCCTGGACCCGCCCACGTGACCGATGTTCTCTACGGGCTGCCCTGGCTGCTCGCGGTGGTGGCGTTCGGCGCGGTCATACCGGTCGTGCCGACCGGCGCGGCGGTCAGCGCCGCCGCCGCGCTCGCCTTCCACGAGCACCCGCTGACCACCGTCGTCGTCGTGCTGACAGGCGCCGTCGGCGCGTACGCCGGCGACGCGGTCACCTACGTCGTCTGCCGCTGGGGCGGGGAACAGTTCGCCCGCCGGGTACGGTGGCTGCGCGCCGGCCACCGGCTCGACGAACTCGCCGAGCGGCTGCACGAGCGGGAGATCCCGGTGCTGCTGGTCTCCCGGCTGCTGCCCGGCGGGCGCATCCCGGTGCTGCTCACCATCGCCGTGACCGGCCTCGACTGGCGGCGGTTCGCGCTGGCCAACGCCCCCGCCTGCCTGCTGTGGTCAGCGGTGTACGCCAGTATCGGCATCTTCGGCGGCGCGATCTTCCCGAAACCGTGGCAGAGCGTCCTCGTCGCGGTGATCGTGGTGCTGCTCGTCACCCAGTTGATCAGCCTCGCGCAGACCCGCCGCGGGCACTGACCGCTCGCGCAGCCCGAGCTGTTCCAGCCAGCCGACGAGCTGCCGGTGGACGCTGTCCGGCCCGACCAGCTCCGGCTCGTCGATCCGCCACCCGATCGGGTGCAGCAGCACCGCGTCGGTCTGCCAGCCGCCGAGCCCGCCATGACTGCCGACCAGCTCCTCGAACGCCGCCACCTCGTCGGTGCCGGGGTCGATCGCGCTGATCAGCACCAGGTCGCCGACATGGTCGACCTCCTGGTGCCGCAGCAGATCGCCGCGGGCCCGCGGCCCGTAGCCCTTCAGCGGGTCCTCACCGGTGACCACGCCGTCCCGCAACCGGTGCTCGCCCCGGTGCCCGACCGCCACCGGCCCCCGCTCGCCGTCGGCGACGACCACCAGCCCGATGCCCGGATGAGCGGCCAGCCCGGCCACCAGCCCGGGGTGGGCCGCCTCGATCCCGGCCCGGTCCACCTGCCCCGGACGATGGGGGAGGTAGATCATCGCCAGGTTGCCGGACGCCACCACCACCGAGTCGGTCTCCGGGCGGGCCGCCGTACGGGTCTCCGCCCCCGCCGGGCCCAGCGTCACCTGCCGGTCCGTGGTCCGTGACCGCATCGCCGCCCGGGTCGCCGCCGCACCCGCACCCGGCTGGCCGGCGATCTCGGTGAGCAGCGTGTTCACCGGTCCCCAGGTCTCGACCGCACCGGTCGCCGCGGCGGCCCGCGGCGGCTGCTCCCGGTCGGCGCGGCCTGTCCACAGGCCGTCCCCGAGCCGGTGCCCGACCGGCCGGTGCCGCGGGCGGCGCGGCCGGGCGGCCCGCAGCGGCGGCGCCGACCCGACGGCCGCCCGGTCGGCGTCCGCGTCGACCGGCCGGTCCGTGGTCGTGCCCGGCGCCGGCTGGTCGACCTGGGCCGGCCGGGTCACCGGCGCCGGCTCGGCCTGGTCGGTGTGCGCGACCGGGACCGCCCGGTCCGGTGCGGGCAGCCCCTCGGCGGGCTCCGGGGCCGGCTCGGGCGTGGCCAGCGTGCCGGTCAGCCGGCCGACGAGCTGGGTGAGCGTCTCGCCGTACCGCTGCTGGAACGTCGCGCCCTGGCTCTGCCCGTGGTCGGACAGCACCACCAGGTGGTAGTCACGGTCGGCCTCGACCGCCAGCCGCTGCAGCATGCCGAGCATCTGGTCCAGCTCGGTCAGCGCCTCGAGGGCCTCCGGCCGGGCCGGGCCGGCGTGGTGCGCCACCTCGTCGTAGTCGACGAAGTCGCAGAAGATCACCGGGGCGCCGCGGGCCATCTGCTCGGCGATCAGCGTGACGTTGAGGTCGCGCAGCAGGGCGGTCAGCGGTCGCAGCGCGAGGAACGCGCCGGCCCGCCCCACCCGTGGCCGGATGTCGCGGCGCCGCTGGATCCGGGCCTGGTGCACCTCCTTGAGCATCCGGCCGAAGCCGAGGACGATCGCGCGGGTGAAGCCGTACGGGCTGGTCATGAACGCCGCGTAGCCACGCGTCCGGCGCCCCGGCAACGCCGCCCGGCTGATCGTGAACAGCGTGATCGGCGCGTCGCCGGAGAAGACGTTGCTGATGCTCACCCCGCCGTCGCGCAGCAGGCCGTTGCCGTCCGACAGCCGGCGCTCCACCACCGCCGCGTCCCGCGGCCGGTTGGTGACGATGAGCCGTTCGGCGTCCTTCTCGTACCAGCGGAACGCCGGCACCGACCGGGCGTCGCCGTGCAGGATGCCGGCCTGGCCCGCCGGCGTGGTCGCCGGCAGCCCGGTGTGCCAACTCGTCAGGGTGTGGCTGCGCGACCGCAGCCAGCGGCCGATGTTGGGCAGGTTGCCGGCCTGCACCGCCCACCGCAGCAGCGGCGTCGGCACCCCGTCGAGTTGCACCACCACCAGGCCCGGCTCGCCCCGCCCGGCCGGTGCCAGCCCGGACCGGGCCCGGACCCGCCGTACCCGGCCCATCAGCCGCAACGCCTCGGCGGTGAACGCGTCGTCGGTGCCGGCGTCGGCGAACCAGTTGACGACCGCGGCGAGCGCGACCGCGATCCAGGCCGCGGCGAACGCGGCCGGCAGCCCGGACAGGTGCGAGGCCGGGTCCAGCCGCAGCGCCACGTACATGACGATCGTCTGCACACTCGCCCCGACCAGCAGCGCGCCGAGCCCGCCGAGGACCGTCGCCAGCGCCAGCAGCAGCGGCCGCAGCAGCGCGCCGACCACCGCCACCAGCACGACCAGCCACAGCATCGCGACGACGCCGTTGACGTTGACCCCCGGCATCAGCCACAGCGTGCCGCTCAGCACGAGAAACGACGTGACCATGCTGCGGACGAGTTGCCGCAGCCGGGCCAGCGTCGGCCGCCAGCCGCGCAACTCCCGCAGGAGCTGCCGGATCAGCCCCGAACGGTCGGCGTCCGGGGTGGGCGTGGGGGTCTTACGTGACGTCACGCCCCACCATGACACAGCGCGACCCGGTCATGATTGACGACACCGCGAGCGCGGCGGGCGGTGTCGTCACCAGCAGCGACCTGGCGGATCCGGTTGCTCACGACACCCCCGTCACGGTTGGGCGGCGGTCAGTTCGGCCAGTTCGCGCAGCACCTCCGAGGCGGTGACCGGGTCGAGTACGCCGAACGGCAGCCCCTTCGCGCGCCAGCGGCCGAAGTCGCCGCGCGGTGCGTTGTTGATCCACACCTCGGAGAGCTTCTGCTCCTTCCACTCGGTGACCAGCCCGACGATGATGCCCGGGTCGAGGTCGACCACCAGCGTGCGGTTGCCGGGCAGGGGCCGTTCCATCCAGCACTGGACGCCGCCGTCCATCGGCTCGCCCCGGCTCCAGCCGCGCCGCTCGAGGGCGAGCACGGCCGTGGTGGGGACCGTGATCCCGGCCACGGTGGCCAGTTCGGTGGCCTTGCCCTGCTCGTCGGTGAGCCGGTGCACCTCGCGGCCGAGCTGTGGGAACGGCTGCACGATCTCGTAGTCGGCGAACAGCTCCGACCAGGCCGGCAGCGCCTCGCCGAGGTGCATCGGGTGGGCGATGCCGACCGAGGCGTCGTCGGCGAGGGTCAGCGTCTCGTCGTCGGCGTCGGCCAGGGTACGGTCCTCGGCCACCCGGAAGCCGGTGACCGTGCCGGCGTCGTCGTAGATCGCCCAGACCAGCCGGCGCACGATGTGCCACAGCAGCGGATGCCCGACGAACAGCTCCCGGAACTGGGCCCCGGTCCACCGCCGCTGGGTGACCATCGCCCGTTCCAGGCGGCGGATCTGGTCGGCGGCGATGGTCCGGACGTCCTTCTTCAGGCCGGCGAACCGCTTGTACGCCTCCGGGGCGAGCGACTCGTCGTCGCGTACGCCCGGCTTCGGCAGCTCCTTGCGCCGGTGCCCGGCGGTGTCGGCGACGTACGGCCGGAGCTGCTCGTCGAAGCCGACGACGAACCGCCGTGGCCCGTAGTCGAGGGTGAGGCTGCCGTCGGCGTCGAGCCCGAGGTCCGGCACCAGCCGGTCGGCCAGCTCCTCCGGGCTCAGCCCCAGGTCTTCGGCCACCTCGGCGATCTTCTCGGCGGCCCGTTCCTTCAGCCCCTTGAACTTCACCTTCTCGGCGATGCTGTGCAGGTGCATCAGGGCGACGTCGGTGCCGATCGACGCCAGCACCGACAGCCCGGACACCGCCCGGCCGTGCGCCGCCTCGCCCGGCCAGGCCCGGATCAGCGGGGTGAGCCGGCGTACGGTGTCGTCGTCGCCGATCAGCCCCAGCGCGTCCAGCGCCCAGATCTCCTTCGCCGGGGCGCCGACCGACAGCCAGCGCTGGAACAGCCCCCAGCCGAACTCGGCCAGCGACACCGAATCGCAGAGGTCGCGTACGACGTCGACCCCGGCGTACGTCTCACCGGGCCGGGACAGCGCCAGCGTCATCATCAGGTGGGTGACCGCCGTACGGGGCAGCGCGTGCCGACGGTCGCGCAGCAGCACCGGCGGCAGCATCATCGGGTCCGCCCAGGCCGGCACCACCGGCAGCTTCGGCGGCAGGACCGCCAGCGGGTCGGTGGCGACCAGCGTGGCGATCGCGGCCCGGGCCGGCTCGCCGTACGTCCCCGCGGCCGCCAGCACCCGTTCCCCGTGGCCGGCCGTGTTGATCGCCCACAGTGCGGCCTCGGCGTTGCGCCGGGCCGGTCCGGCCTTGCCGAGCGCGTCGGGCACCAGGGCCCGCGCCGCCACCTCCGGGTGCCGGGTCAGCCAGGCCAGTGCCGGCCGGCGGGCCGACTTCAGTCGTTGCAGCCACTGCGCGATCAGCGGGGCGGCGGCACTGCTGGCGTACGGGGCGAGCAGTTCCGCGACGGCGGTCGGGGCGGTGGGGGCCATCCGCAGGATCGCCGGCAGCGCGTCCAGTTCGTACCGGCCGGCGAGGACCCGGCCCCACTCGGCGGCGTCCCAGTTGTGGGTGGGATGCCAGTTGGCCAGCAGGGGGCGGACGATCTCCTCCGGGGCGCCGATCATCAGACCGACCCGCAGGTGGTGGCGGAGGTTGCCGGCCAGGTAGGCGTCCCGGGTCTGTTCCCAGGTGCGACCCTTGTCGGGCGTCGTCGCGATCCAGTTGCAGTGGGTGGCCAGCCACTCGTCGCGCTCGCCCGGCCGCCAGGCGACGGCTGCCTCCTCGACCGGCGTCAGCCCGGTCACCACCACCGGCCGGGCGGTCGACCGTGCCGTCCACGGCGGGTTGCGCAGCAGTTCCGGCAGCAGTTCGGCGGGGGCCTCGGCGACCCGCGCGGTGTCGTCGGCGAGCGCGGCCAGATGGGCCCGGTCGGCCTCCGGCAGGTCGGGCAGTGTCGCGGCGACCAGTTCGGGGTTGCCGGAGACGTGCATCCGCAGCAGGTCCGCGAGCAGCCTCGCCTTCGCCGTCTGGCCGGTGGCTGCGGCGGGCATCAGGCGCAGCGCGCGGACCGGGAACCGGACCATCGCCTCGGTGAGCGCCGGCTGCGCGTAGCGGCTGTCGATGCGGTCCAGCAGGGTGGCGAACGCCTCGTCGGTGGGCAGCGTCGACAGCAGCGTGTAGAGCCGCTTCTCGCCGTCGGCGGCCATGTGGTCGCCGAACCAGGCGATGTAGGTGGCGACCGGCGCCGGCCCGACCGCTTCCAGCACGGTGGCGAGGTCGCCGAAGGTGGGATCCCCGTGTCCCTGCAGGCGGCCCGCGATGAACGTCTCGAACTGCTCCCGGGTGTACAGCGACCAGAGCAGCCGCGACCGGTTGACCGTGCCGGTGAGGTCCTCGTCGACCCAGTCGGTGCGGGTCGGTACCAGGTAGGAGGTGGTCACCCGCTGCACGACCAGCTTGTCCCGGTATTCGGCGATCACCGCGGTCGCCTCGAGGTAGTCGTCGTCGGTGGCCGCCGCGAGCAGGCTCCGCATCCGTACCGTGATGGACTCCGCCGGCCACTTCCACACCGACCTGGCCTCGTCATCGGTGATGGGGCGGACCAGGACGTCCCTCATGTGGAGCAGCCGCGACGACGGGCTGATCGCCAGCCCGTAGACCTCCAGGGTGGCGCGGGCGGCGAAGGTGGTCCCGCGGACGGCCGTCCACGCGTCGGCGAAGGCCCGCAGCTTGTCCTCGTCGGACCAGGTCACCGCCTTCGCGACGGCGGCGGCGACGGCGGCCGCGCCGCGCGCCGTCAGGGCCGGGTCGGCGAGCCCGGCCCGCAGGCCGTCGCGCAGCACCGGCTCGACCTCGGCGACCAGTGCCGGGTCGGCGTCGGCACGGGCGAACATCCGCTCGATCTGCTTCCGGTGGTTCTCGAACAGGGTTGCCGCCACCCCGACCGCCCTGCGGTCGACGGTCGTCGAGCTGGCCAGCCCGCCGCGGCGCGGGTGCATCCGGCGCCGCCAGGCGACCGGGATGACGAGGGTGTCCTCGTCGGGCCGGGACTGCGGGCCGGCGTCGTCCGCCCCGGCGTCGTCCGCCCCGGCGTCGTCCGCCCCGGCGTCGGCTGCCCCGGCGTCGTCCGCCCCGGCGTCGGCTGCCCCGGCGTCGGCTGCTCCGGCGTCGGCTGCCCCGACGTCGTCCGCTCCGGTTTCGGCTGCTCCGGTGTCGCCCGGCCCGGCCGGGGCCGCTTCGGCGGCGTCGGCCGCCGCCGCTACCGGCGCGGTGGGGGAGGACGGCGTCCCGCCGGCCTCGACGTATCCCTTGCGGACCTTCTCGGCGACCAGCCGGTCGGCGTGCGCGATCGCGGCCTGCTCCGACCCCAGGTGCTTGACCTGGGTGCGGCCCTCCGTGCCGAGCCGGCCGTAACTGACCGTCACCGACGAGCCGTTGCGGTCGATCCGCCAGAACTTCGCCGAACCGCCGTCGACGAACTCGAAGTCACGCACCCGCTGCCCCCTCTTGCCGCCACCTGATCGTCGGCCGCACTGTAACGACGCCCTGCGACATCCGGTCCGACGCGTGCTCCGGGCCGGGTCCTACCATGGGCGCGGGCCGCCGCCCGCCGACGCACCACACGAAGACAGGGGACAGATGGTGAAGTCCGCCGACGCCACGCAGACGCGGCCGGTGCCCGTGACCCGCCGCCCCGACGGGTCGCCGGCCGGCCCGGACACCTTCGAGCGCGGCGGCCACCTGGTGCACGTCGACCGCCGGCTGAGCACGGTGCTGCACCGCCGGCCGGCCGGTATCACCGGCAACCAGTGGTCGTCGGCGCTGCGGACCCGGCTCGACTACGTCGTACACGAGGCCGGCGGTGGCCCGGCGCTGGCCGGTATCCGGTTCGAGGACCCCGGCCGGCGGGAGGCGGACGCGTCGCGGACCGACCGGATGACCGGCACCGTGTGCGCGGCGGCCGGGTTCGGCCTGGTGCGGTTCGAGTCGGCGGCGCTGCCGCCGGTCGCCCGGCGGATCGTGGAGTACGTCCTCGACGCCCGCGCCTTCCAGCGGGCCACCGCCGATCCCGCCGGTGACCCGCCCGACGGGCTGCCCGGTTTCCGGGACATCCTCGGCCGGCTGCCGGACGGCCGGACCGGGCACGTCAACGACCTGGGTGCGCTCGCCCGGGCGGCGGCCGTCGAGGCGTACGCCGGCCGGCAGCTCACCGATCCGATCATCCGCGACCTGCACGTACGGTGGACCGACGGGCCCGCCGAGGGCTGGGCCTGGGTGGAGGTGCGCGCCGGGCTGTCGGTCTTCGAACGGGTCCGGGTCTGGCAGCACGGCTTCTCCTGCGGCGTCGACCCGGGGCGGTTCGCCGCCGACCTGGCGGTGATGGCGGTCGGCGAACGCCTCAAGAACCTGTCCACAGTGGAACCCGAACTCGTCGCCCGGTCGGCGCTGGCCCGCGAACTCGACGGGTTGCGCAGCCGCCACGCCGACCTGGCCGAGCCGTTCGCCTTCGCCCACGTCACCTTCGACTGACGGGCGCCCCGGCGGGGCAAGACTCGGGCCCGCCGCTCATGATCGTTAGTCGAGGAGCCGTACGACACGCCGTCCTCGTGCAGCTCAGCAGCAGACGATCATGTCCCGGTCGGTGCTTCGGGGAGCGCCGCCGGGCAACCCGTCACGGGCGGGCCGGCCATGCCCGGTCGAAAACCGGGTACCGCTCCGACGGTCCCCGGCCGTCCCCGCCGGGCAGGACCGAACCGTGGAAGGTCGCGCCGTCCAGGCCCAGCGAGTCGTCGTCGCCCGGGCCGGCGTCGGGTCCGGGGCGTTCTTCGATCCGGAACCTCCCGCCGAGCCGGACCGCCACCGAGTGGGCGACCCCACAGACGTCGGCCTGATCGATCGTCTCTCCGCGCAGCGCGAGTTGCGCGTACAGCTCACACGCCACCTCGTCGCGAACGCGCGCCAGGTCGGGTGGGATCTGATCATCTTCGGACGCTGGGCGATAGCTCATGACGTCCACGGTCGGCCCGCCCGGCGCCCCGGTCAATGCGCCCGTTACATCTCTCACAGACGGTGGACAACGCCTGACAGCTCCAAAGTGGAGCGGTGTCTACCGGCAGGTGTCGGAGTCGGCGGGCACGTGTGAGAAGACCACCGGGGCGACCGCCCGCGGCGGAGGCTGTGCCGCTGCCGGCTCGCCGGTCAGCGGCGTACGCGGGTGTTCGCCGGTCAGCACCAGCAGTTCGTACGCCCGCTGCACCGGGATCTGGTGGGTGGCGATCGCGGTGGCCAGCGGCACCGGACCGATCCCACCGGGCGACACCGACAGGGTGAGCACGGCGGGGTCGACGCCCCGGCTCGCCAGGTATCCGGCGGCCTCGGGGGACAGTTCGCGCCAGGGTCGTACGGTCTCCTCGGTGAACCCGTGGGCGGCCCACTCGTCGGCCTGCCCGGTGACCCGGCTGGCGAGTCGGGCGGGTACGACGTCCCGGCCGCCGAGATCGTCGCTCAGCAGCGCACGGGCCAGGGCGGACAGCCGGTCGACCGGGACGAAGCGGTCCCCGGATCCACGGCCGCCGTCACCCGTGCCACGCTCACCTCGAGTAGGCATGCCCCCATCCAAGCATGATCGTTTTCCGGGCCGGCGGGCGACCACCCGGTGGGACGGTCGCCCGGCCGGACGGTCCCGCACCCGCCGCCCGACGGGTGGGCAGGCGGGTGCGAGACCGTCGAAGTGTCGCGTCCGGGGGTCAGGCGTCGTGGTGCGGGCGGCGCTGCGCGGCGATGAAGGTCATCCGGAACTTTCCGATCTGGACCTCGTCGCCGTCGTTGAGGGTGGCCGATTCGACCCGTTCCCGGTTGACGTAGGTGCCGTTGAGGCTGCCCGCGTCACGCACGGTGAAGGTGTCACCGTTGCGGTGGAACTCGCCGTGCCGCCGGGACACGGTCACGTCGTCCAGGAAGATGTCGCTGTCGGGGTGCCGGCCGCTCGTCGTCAGGTCCGTGTCGAGCAGGAACCGGGCGCCGGCGTTGGGACCCTGGTGGATGGCCAGGAGCGCCGCACCGGGCGGTAGCGATGCCGCGATGCCACTCGTCGCGGAATCGCGGCTCCGCGTCTCGCGAAACTCGGCGAACGATCGCAGATCGAACGTCGACGTGACGTCGAGCAGCGGATGCTCCCTGTCAGGACTCATCAACACCACCTCACAGTTGCCCGGTAACCCGGGAAAGTCGGCAGTTTACGGTAGCCGAGCCGGTATCGGGCCGACATCCGGCAGCCGCCCTCTACGTTAGCCGGCCTGTCGGAGGAGTCGCGGAAACCCGTTCGGCCAGATGTGCGGCGATGTCGTCGAGGCTGCCGGTGTTGCCCTGGAGGTCGATCTCGACGTCGTACTCGCTCTCGATCGCATCGATCAACCGGAGCAGCCCGAGCGAGTCCAGGCCCAGCGCGACCAGGGGAACGTCACCGGCCAGCGCGTCGGCGACCGGCACCGCGCCGCCGGTCGCCTCGTGGACGAGTTCGGCGAGCCGCTGGTGCAGCGGGCCGGCGGCGGTCATCGACGGGCCTCCCGGACGACCTCGGCGATCTCCGCGATCGTGGGCATTTCGAAGAAGACCTCCAGTGACAATTCAACTCCCAGTCGTTGGTGGATGCGGCTGCTGATCCGGGTGATGGTCAGCGAGTGGCCGCCGAGGTCGAACAGGTCCTCGTCGAGGCCGATGTCGTCGATCTGGAGGACGTCCTGCCAGATGGTCCGGATCTCCTCGACCACCTCGTCGGCGACCGCCGTGCCGTCGTCCGGGCCGGCGTCGCCGGGCGCGCCGGCCGCCGGCCCGGTCCGCTCCCGGGCCGGCGCGGGCAGCGCGGCCCGGTCGAGCTTGCCGCTCGGGCTCAACGGCAGCGCGTCGAGGAAGACCCAGGTCGCCGGGACCATCACCGCCGGCAGCGTCTCGGCCAGATGGGCGCGCAGCGCGGCCGGGTCGGGCGCGGCACCGGCCGGCACGACGTAGCCGACGAGCCGGCTGTCGCCCTCGTCGCCGTCGCGCAGCGTGACCGCGCAGCCGGTGACCGCCGGGTGCTCCAGCAGCCGCGTCTCGATCTCGCCGAGTTCGACCCGGTGCCCGCGGATCTTGACCTGGTGGTCGGCGCGGCCGAGAAATTCCAGCCGCCCGTCGGTGGTCCACCGGGCCAGGTCGCCGGTGCGGTAGAGCCGCCCGTGCGGGGCGTCGTACGGGTCGGCGCGGAACCGGTCGGCGGTCAGCTCCGGCCGGCCCAGGTAGCCGTCGGCCACCCCGGCGCCGCCGAGGACCAGTTCGCCGGGTACGCCGATCGGCAGCGGACGCAGCCGCGGGTCGAGGACGTAGGCGCGGGCGTTGGCGACCGGCCGGCCGATCGTCACCTCCCGGCCCCGGGTCACCTCGTCGGTGGTGGCGTAGATCGTCGCCTCGGTGGGGCCGTACCCGTTGACCACCCGGGCGACCCGGTCGTGCAGCTCACGGGCCAGCGCGGTCGGCAGCACCTCGCCGCCGGCCAGGGCGACCAGCTCACGGTCGGCGCCGCCGATGCCGGCCGCCAGCAGCACCCGCCAGCCGGACGGGGTCGCCTGCACGTTCGTCACCCCGTGCGTCTCGACCAGCCGGACGACGGCGGCCCCGTCGGCGGCGCTGACCCCGGACGCGACGACGACCCGGCCGCCGGTGGCCAGCGGCAGGAACATCTCGACCAGCGAGATGTCGAACGACATCGAGGTCAGCGCCAGCCACCGGTCGGTCGGGCGGCTGTCGAGCACGTCGCCCATGGCGTACAGCAGGTTGGCCAGCGCGGCGTGCGGCACCCGTACGCCCTTGGGCCGGCCGGTCGAGCCCGAGGTGTAGAGCACGTACGCGAGGTCGGTGCCGGCCGGGTCGGCGGTCGCCGGGACGCCGGCCGGCTCCGGCAGGGTGCCGAGGTCGTCGACCGGCAGCACGTCCGGCCCGCCGGCCAGTTCCGTGGCGACGTCGGCGGTGGTGGCCGACGTGGTGGTTACGACCAGGGCGGGCGCCGCGTCGGCGAGGATCGCCGCCTGCCGGGCCGCCGGCAGGTCCGGGTCGACCGGCAGGTACGCCGCTCCGGCGCGCAGTACGGCGAGCAGGGTCGCCACCGCGGTCCAGGAGCGGTGCAGCCCGACCGCGACCAGCGAACCGGGGCCGACACCACGGTCGCGCAGCACCGCCGCGAGCCGGCCGCTGACCGCCTCCAGCCCGGCGTACGTCAGCTCCCGGTCCCCGTCGACCAGGGCGATGTCGGTGGGGCGCTGCCGGACCTGCTCGGCGAACCGGGCCGGCAGGCTGTCGGCGGCGTAGTCGCGGGCGGTGCCGTTGAAGATCTCCAGCACCAGGTCGAGTTCGCGGTCGGGCAGGATGGGCAGTTCGTCGACGGCCCGGTCCGGGTCGGCGACCGCCCCGGCGATCAGGGTGCGCAGGTGGGCGCCGATCCGGGCGACCGCGTCGGTGGGGATCGCGTCCGGGCTGTGCTGCAGGCCGACGGTCAGGCCGGTGCCGCTGTCGACGACCTGCACGTGCAGCGCGTTGCGGGCGGTGCCGCCGAAGATCGTCCAGTCGACGCGGCTGGCGACGCCGGTGAACGCCGGCTCGGGGGCGCGGCGCCGGTAGCCGACCGACACCGGGGTCAGCGCGGTGGCCGGGCGCAGCCCGCTGACCGCCTGCGCCAGCGGCACGTCCCGGTGCCGGTAGAGCTGGCGCAGTTCGGCGCGCAGCGCGCACGCGTACGCCCGGAAGGTGGCGTCCGGGGCGGGGGCGGGCACCGGCAGTTCGTTGACGAACAGGCCGATCTGTCCGGCGGTGTCCGGCGTACGCGTCGACAGGCCGACGCCGACCGGCAGCGCCTCGTTGCCGTACCGGTGCAGCAGGGCGTGGACGGCGGCCAGCAGCAGTTCGAAGCGGCTGACGCCGAGGTCGGCGGCGAGCCGGGCGGTGCCGGCGACCAGGTCGGCGTCGAGGTCGAACTCGACGGTGGCGCCCGGTGCGGCGGCGACCGGCTGCCGGGTCAGGCCGGGCAGCACGACGTCGCCGGGCGGGTTCCACCGGCCCGCCCAGTAGTCGCGGGCGGCCGGCAGCGCGGCGGCGACCCGCTCCCGTTCGGTCGCCGCGTGTCCACTGTGGTCGGCGGCTGGGCCGAGGTCGGCGGGGCGGCCGGCGACGGCGGCGTCGTACGCGTGCGCGAGGTCGCGGGCCAGCACGTCCTTGGACATGCCGTCGAAGACCAGGTGGTGGGCGGTCACCAGCAGCAGGTGCCGGTCGGGGGCGCCGGTCAGCAGGGTGAACCGGGCCAGCGGCCCCCGGCGCGGGTCGAACGGGCGGTCGATCTCGGCGCGTACCCGGTCGTCGGTGAGCGACCCGCTGCCCAGGGTGATCTTCTCGGTGGCGGGCGCCAGGTGCGGCACCCCGTCGGCATCGGTCTCGACCGCGCTGCTCAGTCCCTCGTGCCGGGCGATGACGGCGGTGCACGCCTCGGTCAGCGCCCGCTCGTCGAGCGTGCCGTCGAAGTGGATCCCGAGCGCCATGTGGTAAGCGGTGCCGGCGACGCCGGCCTGCTCGGTGAACCAGACGGCGTGTTGGGCGTACGTCGCCTCGGCGGTGGTCACGGACCCTCCTGAGTTTCGGCCTGGGTTTCGAAGCGGGTGATCAGCTCCCGTTTGACGACCTTGCCGCCCTCGTTGCGCGGCAGGTCCTCGACGACGAGCACCCGGGTGGGCAGTTGGTGGTCGGTGAGCCGGCCGGCGAGGAAGCCGCGCAGCGCGGGCAGTTCCAGGTCGGCGGGCGGGGTGTCCGGACGGGCCACCACGACGGCGGCGACGGCCGACCCGAGGACCGGGTGGGGGACCGGGACCACGGCCGCCTCGGCGACCGCCGGGTGTTCGTGCAGCGCCGCCTCGACCTCCAGGCTGGAGATCTTGAACGCCCCGGATTTGATCACGTCCTGGTGCCGGTCGGTCAGGTAGAGGTAGCCGTCGGCGTCCATCCGGCCGATGTCGCCCATCCGGACCCACTCACCGCGGAACGTGGCCGCGCTGGCCTCGGCGTCGCGGTAGTAGGCGCGCGGATGGTCGCAGCGCAGCCAGACGTGGCCGGTCTCGCCGGCCGGCAGCGGCTCGCCGTCGTCGTCGGCGATCATGAGGGTGCCGCCGACCGCCTTGCCCACCGCGTCGCGCCGCGCCGGGTCGAAGATCATCGTGGTCTGCGCCGGGGCGGCCTCGGTCGACGAGTAGTAGTTGACCACGGCCGCGGACGGGAACGCCGCCGACAGCCGGGCGGCGACCGCCGGTGCCAGCGCCGCCGCCGTCGACCCGATCAGGTGTACGTGCGACAGGTCGCGGCCGGCCAGCGCCCCGGAGTCGAGCAGTTCGATCGCCATCGACGGCACCAGGAAAACGGTGCCGGTGCCGGGGGTGGCGATCAGCCGGGCGAACCGGCCCGGCGTGAACTGCGCCAGCGTCAACGCCGTCGGCTTGGCGGACAGCGCGTTGAACAGCATCGTCTGCGCGGCGTTGGTGCCGATCGCGAACGCGTGCAGGAAGCGCTCGGAGTGGCCGAGCGCCAGCCGGCGCGGATGGTTGGGCGCGTGCACGGTCAGGTTGGCGTGCGTCGCGCCGACCCCCTTCGGCCGCCCGGTCGTGCCCGACGTGTAGAGGATCTGCGCCAGGTCGCCCGGCCGGACCCGGTGGTCGACCACCGGCGCGTCACCGGCCGGCTCGCCGGCCAGCTCCGCCACCGGGTACGCCGGCAGCCCGTCGGCGCCGTCCGGACCCGTACCGGCGGCACCGGCGTGCAGCACGGCGGCGGCCGCGCAGTGCTCCAGGGCGTGCCGGAGCTGTCCCGGCGCCAGCCGGTCGGACAGCGGCACCGACACCGCGCCGGCCCGCTGCACCCCGCAGTACGCGATCGCGAAGTCGACCCAGTCGCGGGCGCCGAAGACCAGCCCGACCCGGTCGCCGGGACGTACGCCCCGGCGGTGCAGGGCCGCGGCGACCGCGCCGGCCGCCGACTCCCACGCCGCGAAGGTCAGCGTCGCGGCGCCGTGCACCTCGATCGCCACCCGGTCGGGGTGTGCCTCGGCCCGCCAGGCGAGCAGGTCCGGCACCGTACGCGCGGCCCTGCGGGCCGGGGTGACCGTCGTGGACGCCATCTCAGCTCCCGCTCGCCACCGACACCGGCCGCCGGGCCGGGTCGTCACTGTCGTCGTCCGGCCCGACGAGGCCGTCGTCGGCCGGCTTGCGAGGTCCGGGGACCGTCCGGGCCCGCCGGGCCTCGATCCCGATCACGTCCTCCGGCGGCGCGTCCGGGACCTCGTCGTCGAAGCGGGACAGGATCCGGGTCCGCATCGAGATCACCGCGGTCGCCGCGATGCCGAGCCCGAAGACCAGGTAGAGCAGGCCGATGCCGCGACCGGGTCCGACCCCGATCACCGCGCCGACGCTGCCGGCCAGCGCACCGCCGGGCAGCAGCAGCGGCTCGGCCGCCTTCGACGCCAGCGGGGCGACGATCCCCCAGCCGATCGGCATCGTAGACGAGGCCACCATCTGGTTGAGCGCGAACACCCGGCCGTGGAACCGCTGCGGCACCTTGGTCTGCACGACGGTGTTGTAGATGCCGTTGACCAGGGCGAGGGCGAAGTACATCCCGAAGGCGCCGGCCCCGATCACGACCAGCGACGGCCGCATGCCGGTCAGCACGCAGGCGGCGGCGATGGCCAGGGTGCCGATCAGCACCGCCCGCATCCGGTAGTGCCGGGGACCGCCCCAGACCAGCATCACCAGGCCGCCACAGGCACCGCCGATCCCGCCGACGATCGCGATCCGGGCCACCTCCGCCAGATCGGCGAAACCGAGCACCAGCGGGGAGAGCAGGAACAGCACCGGGAACAGGAAGAAGTTGAGCGTGGCGAAGAACGCCAGCATGGCGCGGAACTCGCGGCGGCGCAGCGAGTAACGCACCCCGCCGGCGATCTCGGCGGTGAGGGTCTCCCGTCGGCGCAGGGCCATGGTGCGCGGGAAGCGGATGGCGAGCAGGATCACGATCGCGAGAGCGTACGTCACCACGTCGACCACGAGGATGCCCTTGAGGCCGATCGCCTCCAGCAGGGCGACCGCCACCAGCGGCACCATGAACTGGGTCAGCCCGGTGGCCATCTGCGCGATGCCGTTGGCGTGCCCGAGGAAGCGCTTGGGCACCAGTTGCGGCACGGCCGACACGAACGCCAGCCGCTGGAACGCCAGCGTCACCGACAGCCAGCCGACCAGGACGTAGAAGTGCCAGGTCTGGGCCCGGTCGGTCAGCAGCAGCACGGCGACGGCGAGCTTGGCGACGCCGGCCGCGCAGCAGGCGAGCAGGATGACCCGGCGCCGGCTGGTCCGGTCGATCAGGGCGCCGGCGAACGGGGCGACGACCATGCCGGGCACCAGCCCGAGTACGGAGAACAGCGCGAACCGGGCCAGCGAGCCGGTCTCGATGAAGATCCACAGTGGTACGGCGAAGCTGGTCAGCGCGGTGCCGGCCATCGTGACGATCTGGCCGGCCGCGACCAGCCCGAACCGCTTCATGCTCGGCGTCGGCTCCCGGCGCTCCTTGCGGCCGGCGGCCTTTCCGGCCGGCGTGGACTTCGCCGGGGCCGGGCTGCCGTCGCGGCGGGACACCTCCACCAGCCGCCACGCCGGTTCGGGACCGTCGTCGTCCGCGATCGTGGCGCTGCCCGGGGCGGCGTCGTCCGGGGCCGTCGCGGCCGCGGCCGGCCCACCGTCCGGCGCCGGCCCGTCGAGCCGCCCGTCGACCGTGGTGACGATCTCGGCCAGCTCCTCGGCCCGGTACTTCAGGAAGTAGTGCCCGCCCTCGTCGATCGACACCAGCGCGGTCCGGTCGCTGAGGAAGTGCCACTCCCGGTAGCGTTCCTCGGCCCACTCGGTGCCCCGGTCGCGGTCGCCGACGACCGACACGATCGGCGCCCGCAGCGGCGTGACCCCGCGGTGCATCAGCGCGCTGAAGTAGTCCTCGGACACCTCGGCGTCGTGCCGCATCGCCCGGATCAGGAACGCGGCCTGGTCGGCGTCGAGCGCCCCGATGTCGGCGCCCTGCGCCTGCAACCAGGTGCGGTAGATCCGGTCGCTGCGGATCCGCTCGGCGATCCGCAGCCGCATCAGCGGCCCGAGCACCCCGCCGACCGGCCGGCCGAAGGGGAAGACCCCGCCCAGGTAGATCGCGTCCAGGTCGCGACCGGCGGCCTCGAGCAGCCGGGCCACCTCGACGGCGAGGGCGCCGCCCGGGCCGCAGTGGCCGTACAGGACCAGCGGCCCGTCGACGGTGGCCAGCACCTCGTCGGCGACCGCCCGGGCCACCTCCTCGATCGGGGCCGGCTCGTCGTCCAGCCCGATGTCGTGCCCGGGCACCGCCACCGAGTAGAGCCGGTGGCCGGCCGGCAGCGCGTCGGCGAGCGGCTGGTAGACCACCGCGCTGCCGCCGCCGTACGGCACGCAGACCAGCGACCGGACCACCTGCCCGGCCGGTATGGCGGGGGTCAGCTCGTGCAGCAGCCCGCCGGCCCGGCCGGCGTCGCCGAGGACCAGGGCGGCCAGTTCACGTACGGTGCGGTGCTTGAACAGGTCCATGACGCTCAACGGCCGCAGTTCGGCGCCGGTGGCCGCCGGCAGTTCCCGGCGCAGCCGCGCGACGACCTGGGTGGCCAGCAGCGAGTGCCCGCCGAGTTCGAAGAAGTCGTCGGTGACGCCGACCTCGGGCAGCTTCAGGATCTCCGCCCAGGCCAGCGCGATCGTGGTCTCCACCGGCCCCTGCGGCGGCACCCGCTCGCCGGCCGGCCGGTCGTCGACCGGCTCGGGAAGCGCCCTGCGGTCGACCTTGCCGTGGTCCTGCAACGGCAACCGGTCCAGCCACACGTACCGGGCCGGGATCATGTATTCCGGCAGCCGGTCGGCGAGCCGGCGGCGCAACTCGGCCGGCTCGACGTCGGTGCCGTCGCCGGCCCGTTCCAGGTAGCCGACCAGCCGGTCGTCGCGCAGCACCACGACCGCCTGCCCGACCCCGGCCGTGTCCCGCAGCGCCGCCTCGACCTCGCCGAGCTCGACCCGGTAGCCGCGCAGTTTGACCTGGTGGTCGCCGCGGCCGAGGAACGCCAGCCGGCCGTCCGGCAGCCAGCGGCCGAGGTCGCCGGTGCGGTACATCCGGGACCCGGGCGGGCCGTACGGGTCGGCGACGAACCGCTGGGCGGTCAGGTCGGGCCGGCCCAGGTAGCCGCGGGCCAGCCGGTCGCCGCCAAGGTAGATCTCCCCGGGGACGCCGATCGGGGCGGGCCGGCCGGTGCTGTCCAGCACGTACACCCGGGCGTGCGGCAGTGGCCGGCCGATCGGCACCATGCCGGGGCCGGCGTCGTCGGCGCGTACCCGGTCGGTGGTGATCCCGACGGTGGCCTCGGTCGGTCCGTAGTGGTTGAGGACGGCCGTGGGGCCGGCGGCGAGCCCGGCTGCCCACGACAGGTCGGACGCCTCGCCGCCGAGGATCAGCGCGCGGCGCGGCAGCAGCGGGCCGGGGCCGGTGTCGGCGGCCAGCGCGGCCAGGTGCGACGGCGTCATCTTGATGTAGTCGATCGCGTTGCGGGCCAGCTCGTCGGCGAGTTCGGCGCCGGTGCACCGGCGCGGCACCAGGTGTACGACCCCACCGGTCGACAGCGCCAGGTAGAACACCGTGACGCTGAAGTCGAACGACATCGACTGCAGCAGCGCGTAGCGGGCGGCCGGCGCGATGTCGAAGCGGTGGCGTACGTCGGCGAGGTAGTTGACCACCTGCCGGTGGGCGACCGCGACGCCCTTCGGCGTGCCGGTCGAGCCGGAGGTGTAGATGACGTACGCGAGGTTGTCCGGGGCCGGACCACCGTCGGGCGGCCCGTCCGGGCCGGCGTCGACCTCGGCGCCGATCCGGTCGAGGCAGACCGGTTCGGGGATCGCGCCGGCGGGCCGGTCGGCCCGGGCCGCGGCGAGCGGCTCGAGCAGGTCGCTGCCGGTCAGCAGCAGGGACAGCCCGGCGTCGGCGAGCATGGTGGCCAGCCGGGCCGGCGGCTGCTCGGGGTCCAGCGGCACGTACGCGCCACCGGCCCGCAGCACGGCGAGCAGCGCCACCGCGAGGTCGACCGACTGTTCCAGGCAGACGCCGACCAGGGTGTCCGGGCCGACGCCGCGCCCGCGCAGGTGATGGGCGAGCTTGTCGGCGCGCCGGTCCAGTTCGCGGTAGGTGATCGAGTCCGCGCCGCAGACCACCGCCGGGGCGTCCGGGGTGGCGGCCGCGTGCGTGCGTACCAGGTCGGCGAGGGTGGCGCCGGCCGGGACGGCGGCGGGCGCCGGCAGCGGGTCGGGTGCGGTGGCGAAGCCGAGCAGCCGTTCGTGCTCGGCCGGGCCGAGCAGGTCCAGGTCGACCAGCGGCCGGTCGGGCGCGGCGACCGCGGCGCGCAGCAGGTTGACGTAGTGGTCGGCGAGCCGGCCGGCGGTGTCGGCGTCGAAGAGGTTGGTGTTGTAGAGGAACTCGCCGCGGATCCCGTCCGGGGTCTCGGTCAGGTAGCAGGAGACGTCGAAGCGGGCGCTGCGTACCCGGGTGTTGAACGGTTCGGCGGTCAGCCCGGCCGGCCACCGCTTGCTGCCGCGCTGGTAGTTCTGCAGGGCGAAGAGGACCTGGAAGACCGGGGTACGGCTGACGTCGCGGGTGACGTTCAGTTCCTGGACCAGCCGCTCGAACGGCACCTGCTGGCGGGTCAGCGCCTTGATCGCCGTACCGCGCGTGCGGGTGAGCAGGGTGGCGAAGCTGGGCTCGGCACCGTCGTCGGTGGACACGTCGGCGCGCAGCGCCAGCGTGTTGACGAACAGGCCGATCATGTTCTCCAGTTCGGGGACGACCCGGCCGGCGACCGGGGAGCCGATCGCGAAGTCGCGCTGTCCGGTGTAGCGGAAGAGCAGTGCCTGGAGTCCGGCCAGCAGGGTCATGTAGAGCGTCGCCCGCCGGCCGCGGGCCAGCCGCTTGAGTCCGTCGGTGAGTTCGGCGTCGAGTTGGAAGTGCTGCGACCTGCCGTCGTAGCGCTGCTCGGCCGGGCGCGGCCGGTCGGTCGGCAGGTCCAGCGGCGGTACGCCGGTGAGCGCCTCGCGCCAGTGGTCGAGTTCGCCGGTGGCGGCCGGCCCGTCGGCCCGGTCGCGCTGCCAGGCGGCGTAGTCGGTGTACCGGGTCACCGGTGCGGGCGGCACCGGCTCGCCGCCGAGGCTCGCGGCGTAGTGCGCGGCGACCTCGGCGAACAGCAGGTCCTGTGACCAGCCGTCGCTGACGATGTGGTGGGTGGCGACGTGCAGGAGGTGGTCGTCGGGGCCGAGCCGGACCAGCAGGGCGCGCACCAGCGGGGCGTGCGTCAGGTCGAACGGCTGCCGGGCGGCGTCGGCCACCAGTGCGCGGCCGTGCTCCTCGTCGTCGGCGGTGACGACCGGCAGGGGGACGCGTACCACGTCGGCGACCTCCACCCGGGGCCGCCCGTCGGCGGTCTGGGTGAACCGCATCCGCAGGCTGTCGTGCCGGGTGGCGACCGCGTCGAACGCCTGCCGCAGCAGGTCGGGGTCGAGCGGCCCGCGCAGCCGGATCGTCGAGGGGATCACGTACGCCGGGGTGCCGGGCGCGAACTGCTCCATGAACCACAGTCGTTCCTGGCCGAACGACGGTGGCGCGGCCTCCGGTGCCACTTCGGGGATCACCCGTTCAGGTGCGGCCTCGGGACGGGTTGGTAGGTCGACACCTGTCATGCCGTTTGCCCTCATTTCGCCGGACACACCGGTGGTGTGCCGCGTGCCGGCGGCGTAGTTGATCATCATGGACGGGTCTTCCCGGTGACCCGCTTCGCAGTGTGCCTGTACTGGCACCCTGGGTGGGATCGGCCGAACGGCGCACCACATTGAACCCGAACCATCGATTCCATCCATATAGGACCGAAATTAAGGCGTCCGTCTCCCGGGCGTTACCGGAACCGGTGTTGTCGGCCCCGACCCGGCTGTGTTTCGATGTGTGGCCCGGCGATGCGACGATGCCGACGGGACAGGCGACATGAGCAGGTGAAGGTGCCGACAGACCTGGTGACGGGCGAGATCGTCCACGCGCCGTTTCGGGGGACGAGATCGGCGACCGCGCCGCTCACCTGGGGCCAACGGTCGATGTGGCGCTCCCCGGCCGATCTCGCCGGTCAGGGCATCTTCCTCCACCTGCGGCGCACCGTCAGCGTCTCGCCCCGCGCCCGCGCCGACCTCTCGGCCGTCACCGCCGCCCTCGGCACGCTGGTCGGCCGGCACGAGTCGCTGCGCACCCGGATCCGGCCCGTCGACGGCGAACCCGCCCAGGTCGCCGCCGAACACGGCCGGCTCCCGCTGCTCGTCGCCGACGGCCGCGACGACCCCGACGGCGGCGCCGGCACCGCCCGCGCCCTGATGGACCGGCTCGGGGCGACCCCGTTCGACCTCGCCGAGGAATGGCCGCTGCGGGTCGCCCTGGTCGTCGTCGACGACCGGGTACGCCACGTCGTGATCGTCTTCAGCCACGGGACCGTCGACTTCCACGGCGCCGAGATCGTCCTGCGCGACCTGCGCCAACTCCTGCTGCGCGGCACGGTGTCCACCCCCGCCGGCCTCCAGTCGATCGACATCGCCCGCCGCGAGGCCGGCCGCGAACGGCACCGCTCCGACCGGTCCGTCGCCCACTGGAGCGGCGGCTTCCGGCGGCTGCCGGCCAGCATGTTCGACCCGGTCGGTCCGGCCCTCGAACCGCCGTACCGGCAGGCGCTGCTGACCTCCGAGGCGCTCGACCTGACCACCCGGATCATCGCCGCCCGGCACCGGGTCAGCACCTCGACCGTCCTGCTCGCCGCCACCGCCGCGGTCGTCGCCGCCCGGCAGGACGCCACCACCTGCGGCGTGCTCACCATGGCCGGCAACCGGTTCCAGCCCGGCTACGGCGAGGCCGTCGCCAAGCTCAATCAGATCGGCCTGTGCGTCGTCGACCTCGCCGGCCGCCCCGACTTCACGACCCTGCTCCACCACACCGCCGCGGCGGCGCTCGACGCCTACCGGTACGCCTACTACGACCCGCTGGCGCTCGACCGCGCCATGGCCGACCTCGGGCACGACCCCCGCACCGTGCTGGAGCCCTACTGCTACCTCAACGACATCCGGCTGCCCCGGCACCCCGGATTCGTCGGCCCGCCCCCCGACGAGGCGACCGTGCGTACGGCGACCGCCCGCACCACGATCACCTGGCTGGAGCCGCCGCCGGTGTTCCTGTGGCGGTGCCGGATGCAGGTGATCGACGTGCCCGGCGCGCTCGGGGTGGTGCTCACCGTCAACACCCGCTACCTGCCGCCGGGGCCGGCCGAGGGGTTCCTGCTCGACGTGGAGCGCCTCCTGGTCGAGGCGGCCTTCCGCGACGTCCCCTGGCCCTGGTCCGCCGGGTCACGTCCGGCCGCCGCCTGAACCCGACGACGGCTCATGTCCGCTTCAGATGCGGGAAGAGTTCGTCGAGGACCGCCTCGGAGTTGGGTACGGCCGAACGGAACGTGAACGACAGTGGCAGTCCCAGGCCGGCGATCGTGGCGAGTTCCGCCGGGGCCAACGTGAACTCGGCCCTGTTCGCCACGTCGGCGGCGATGTCGATCTGCACGGTGCAGCCTTCGGCACGCAGTTCGGCCAGGACCGTCGCCCGCCGGGACAGCCTGGCGAGCAACGCGTCGAGCTGACGGTGAGGATCGGTCGAGAACGAGTCGTCGTAACCACCGACCCAGCAGCCCACGCCCGGTCTGAAGGCGGACGGCGACCCCGGCGTACGTGCCACCGCGGGCTCCCAGTCGAGCCGGCTGGTGATCTCGTCAGGCACCAGATCGGCACGGGTGACGATCAGGGCGACGCTCACGTTCTCCCACCGCAATGGCCCACCGGTCATCGGTTCACCATCCCTCAGCGCTCGTTGGTGCTGGGTACGACGACGAGCGGGAGCCCGAGATCTGCGATCCGCCGCAACACCTCGGGTGCGACGAGGGCGGTGGACCGCGGTCCGGAGTAGCCCCGGACTATCAACTGCACCGAGTAGCCTTCGTCGACAAGATCACGGATGGCGGCCGATGCGGCGGTCAACCGGACCAGCAGGTCGCCCGCCGCCGTCGTGAATTGGGAGGCGCGGCCGCTCGTGTCCGAGTCGAAGAACCATCGCCCGTCGCTGCCCGACAGGGGAGCGTACGGGTCGAATCCCGGACCGGCGCTCGCCGTGGGCGTCAGGCGGAGCCTACGGGTCACGGCCTCGGGGTCGAGGTCGCTCTTGGTGATCTTCAGGGTGAGGGTCGGACCTCCCCAGAGAGCTTCGGCCTCCTCATAGGTTTCCATCAGACACCTCCGTTTGGATCGTGGCCGGTCTGGTCGCGGTCATCTACTGCACCTCTCGGCAAGCGGCCCAGTGGGTATGCCCCATTCCTTCGACGAGCAGATCGCTCAGCCTGGCCTGGGCGCGGACGGTCGTCGAGTTCTCGAACACGCTGAACCCTCCCGGGGGAGTCGCTTCGGGCTTGGTCAGGTAGTAGTCGGGGACTTGATCACCCTCCCGGAAGGTCTCGACCGGCAGGCCGGGATGCACTCCGGCCTCGATCGCAAGACCGCTGAGTCCGGGAAGTGCTTCCCTGTGTGCGCAGTAGAACGAGATGGACGTGCCGGTCGGTACGGTGAGGTGGCCGCTCCCCTCCCGGTAGAAGCCGTGGCCGACAAAGACCGGTTGACCGTCCTCGCGTCCGCCCTTGAAGACCCGGGTGGCGTAGAAATGTCCGTCCGACTCGGAGTATTCGCGGCCGCTGAGTTGGAGGTCGGTGGCGAGCAGGATGTCTCGGATGCCCGTCGCGTCAGGTGTGGACGAACCTCGATCATGTTCGGCGGCCAGGGCTGCAACCTCAGCCCGGGCTTCTCGTCGTGACGGTAGGGAGACATCGAAGGGGTCGACCGGTCTGGCCTCGGCATCCGATTTCTCCGGTACGGGCGTGGCGGCATCTTCAGGCGTTCGTCCGGCCGCATCGCGCTCGGCCCTCATCGGCGGATTCCGGACCGCGGGTGTCCGACCTTCTCCCTCGGTCGCATGATCGATCTCCCCATGATCGAATGCGCGAGTTGATATCGGGAAGCGTCATTATATTGATCCTCCTGTGCCACGGGCCGGATACGCCCGGACATGCTTGGGCGGCACAGAGGTCATTAGGCCGTGTTCGGGGAGGAATGTGCCCGGGTTCCGATCCGGCGGCATCAGGTGACGGCGTACGGCACCGGACGCCGGCGGCGGCTCGCCGCGGGCGCCCGGTCCCCGGCGTCAGGCCGCGGGCGCCGACGGCGGCTGGAGGATGCGGATCGCGTTGCCGAACGGGTCCCGCACCCCGAAGTCGGTCCCGTACGGCCGCCGCATCGGCTCGTCGGTGATCTCCACACCCCGGTCCCGCAGGGTCTCGAACGTCTTCTGGGCGTCGTCGGTGGTGAAGCCGAGCGTTCCGCCGGTCGCACCCTTCGTCACCAGTTCGCGGACCTGGTCGGCGGTCGCCGGGTCGAGGCCGGGCGGGCCGGGCCGCTCCAGCAGGATCTGCCGGTCGGGTTCGCCGGGTACGCAGACGGTGAGCCAGCGCATGAAGCCGAGGTCCTCGTCGGTGTGCACCGTCAGGCCGAGCTTGCCGACGTAGAAGTCGAGCGCCTCGTCCTGGTCGAGTACGTAGATCTGGGAGAGTCGGATGCTGTTCAACATGCTGTTCACGCTATTGGCCTGCTGCCGGCCGGTGCTTCTCCGAAACTGCTCGGTCGCATCCACCGCCGGGTGAAGCAGGTCGGCGCGGCGGTCACGGCGGCCCGCTCCCGGTAGGCGCTCGGCGACTCGCCGACGATCTCGCGGAAGGTCCGGCTGAACGTGCCGAGGCTGCTGAAGCCGACCGCCATGCAGATGTCGGTGACGCTGCGGTCGGTTTCCCGCAGCAGCGACATCGACCGCTCGACCCGGCGGCGCTGGAGGTAGCGGTGCGGGGTCTCGCCGAACGTGGCGCGGAAGGAGCGGATGAAGTGCGCCTCGGAGACCAGGGCGATACGGGCCAGCGCCGGGATGTCCAATGGTTCGGCGTACGACCGGTCCATCGCGTCGCGGGCGCGCAGCAACCGGCGGTTGGTCTCCTCGACGGCCCGGCTCATGCCCCGATCAGACCACAGGCGCGGGCCGGCCCGCCCGGGCCGGCCCGCGCCTCGCTCAGCGGATCTCGACGATCAGCACCTGGGCGTCGCGGACGAGTTGCGCCCGTGGCCCGGGGGCGTTGAGGGTGTTGGCCTGGTTGAGGAAGGTGTCCAGGGCGGCGACCGCCCCGGCCCGGTCACCGGCGGCCAGCGCGGTCGCCACCCGGTCGAGGCTGCCGGTGAGCTGTCCCGCCCTGGTGGCGGAGATGGTGCCGGCGGCCGCGTAGCCGTCGACCAGCGCCCGCAGGTCTTCGACGGACGTGGTGGTGGTGAACCGGACCGTCCTCGTGGTGGTGTTGCCGGCCCGGTCGGTGGCGGTGACGACCAGGGTGTGGTCGCCCGGCGCGAGGTCGGCCAGCCGGATCGCGCGGCCCCGCCGGACCTCGCGGTCGTCGAGGCGGGCCAGGTTGGTGTTGCCGGCGACGCCGGAGGTGACGTCGGTGACCGTCCAGTCCGGGGTCAGGGTGCCGGAGTTGCCGTACGACGCACCGTCGGTGATCCCGGTGACGTCGACCGTCGGGCCGGTCCTGTCGACCCGCAGCCACAGCGAACGCTGCCTGCTGGTGTTGCCGGCCCGGTCGACGGCCCGGTAGAGCACCTGGCCCTTGACGTCGCCGATGGTGGCGGTGCCGTCGGCGGCCGCGTCGACCCAGGTGGTACCGCCGTCGACGGAGTGCTGCCCGGTCCACAGTCCGGTGGTCAGTCCGGCGTACGTCAGCGTGACGTCGCCGGTGTACCAGCCGGCGGTCGGCTCCTGTGGGGACACCGTCGCGGTCACCGCCGGCGTGGTCTGGAACTGGATGCCCCGGACGAACAGTTCCGGCTGGGTCTGGCCGGTCCAGTCGGCGACGAAGTACAGGTCGTGCACGCCGCCGGGGTTGCGCACCGGGGTGCCGGACCACTTGTAGACCCGGCTGGACAGCGAGGTGGATCCGGTGCCGGGCACGTTGGAGAAGGTGGCCACCACCGGCCCGGTCGGCGAGCCGGCCCGGACGGTCAGGTTGACCCCGGGCAGGCGGGTGGCGAACTCGACGTTGAGGTGGGTGATCCCCGCGACGTTGATCCGGGGGAACATGAACCAGTTGCCGGTGCCGGGGACGAAGAGCTGCCCGGTGTAGAGGCCGACGCCCTCGCCCTTCTGGTACGTCGAGGCGGCGTACTGGCGCGGGTGCAGGACGATGTCGCCGGAGCCGGTCAGCGCGGGGGCGCCGGCCACCCCGCCGCCGTCGGTGTAGCTGGCCTCCAGCACGTGGAAGACGTACGCGCCGGGACCGTGCGAGGCGTCCCGGCCGGGCACCAGCACGCCGGTGCAGTCGGCGTTCGGGGTGGCCTCGGCCATCGGGTGCCCGTGGCTGTTGTGGCCGAGCTGGTACGCCACCTTGATCTTCGTGCAGTCGACGGCGCCCTCCTCGGCGTCGGTGGCCCTGACCCTGAACGGCAGGTTCTCGCCGAACTCGGCCCAGCCGCCGTCGGCGGGCGTCTCGATGGTGACGACCGGCCGGGTGTTGCCGGCGACCACGGACAGGTTGGCGATCGACTCCGCGCCGCCCGCGTCGCGTACGGTCACCCGGGGCTGGAACTCGCCGGCGGTGGTGTAGGTGTGCGTCGCCACCGGGCCGGCGGCGTCGGCGGTGCCGTCGCCGTCGAAGTCCCAGGCGTAGGTCAGCGCGTCGCCGTCGGGGTCCGTGGAGGCGGACGCGTCGAAGCGTACGGTCAGCGGCAGCGCGCCCGAGTCGGCGCTCAGCGACGTGTTCACCAGCGGCGCCCGGTTGCCCTCGACGTGGTCGATCCGGTAGATGCCGGCGTCGTCGTTGCTGGCGCCCCACCCGTTGCCGTACTCCAGCAGGTAGAGACTGCCGTCCGGGCCGAACTCCATGTCCATCGGCTTGCGGAAGTCGAGGTCGGGCAGCAGCTCGTGCATCTGGTACGGCGCACCCTGCGCGTCGAGGCCGGTCGTCTGGATCCAGTCGGTGGTCCAGTCGTAGAGGAACCGGCGGCCGTCGAACCACTCCGGGAACTTGGTGGTCGACGGGTTGTCGGCGTCGTAGTGGTACATCGGGCCGGCCATCGCGCCGCCGCCGAACAGTTCGGGGAAGTACTCCTGCTTGTCGTACGTGTAGTAGATCGTCGATCCCTTGATCGGCGGCAGGTTCACCAGGCCGGTGTTGTTCGGCGAGTCGTTGACCGGGGCGTCGCAGTCGAACCACGGGCCGGGCTCGTCCTCGACGTAGTTCCAGTCGTTGTACGGGACCTTGTTCATCGTGCAGTACGGCCAGCCGTAGTTGCCGGGGCCGTCCATCAGGAAGACCTGCACGTGTCCGGCGGGGCCGCGCTCGGGGTCGGGCAGCACGGCGTCGGGGCCGTAGTCGGCCATCCAGAGCCGGCCGGTCGCCGGGTCCCAGTCGCCGATGGTGAACGGGTTGCGGAAGCCCATCGCGTAGATCTCGGGGCGGGTCTTCTCGGTGCCGACCGGGAAGAGGTTGCCCTCCGGGATGTCGTAGCCGCCGTCGGCCTTCGGGACGATGCGCAGGATCTTGCCGTTGAGGTCGTTGGTGTTCGCGGACGTACGCTGGGCGTCGCCGTTCGCCTGGCCGGGCCGCTCGTCGGTGCCGGGGAAGCCGCGCGAGGCGCAGCAACTCGTGTTGTCGCCGGTGGCGATGAAGAGGTAGCCGTCCTCGGTGGCGAGCAGGTCACCGGCGCTGTGCCCGCCGCCCACCCCGCGTGGGTGCGGGATGTCGATGACCAGCTTCTCGGAGGCCGGATCGATCGTGTTGTCTGCGCCGAGGGTGAACCGCGACACCCGGGAGATCCAGGTGGTGTCCCACTCCGGGGGAGAGAAGTGCAGGAAGAGGTGGCCGGTCTGCGCGAAGTCGCGGGCCAGGGCGAGGCCGACCATGCCGAGTTCGCCGGTGACCCGGACCGGTACGGAACCCGCGACCACCGAGTTGCGGGTCCGCGGATCCCAGACCTTCACCCGGCCGTCGCGCTCGATGTAGACGACGCGGCCGTCGGGGGCGACGGAGAGCCGCATCGGCTGGGTCAGTCCGGTGTTCTCCAGCAGCACCTTCTGGAAGCGCTCGTCGGGTGGCGGCGGGTCGTCGTGCGGGCCGGGGTGGGCGGTCGCGGCGGCCGGCAGCAGGGCCGCGAGCAGGAATGACGTGGTCAGGGCCGCCAGTAGGCGGCGTCGTCCGGGCATGGCTCTCCGATCGAGGGGAAGGGGGCGATCCCGGGTGCCACGCCGGGATCCGGACTCCTCGCAGGGACGCCGATGCGAAAAGTAAGGTTCCTTTCGAACTGACTTTGGTTCGTGAAGAACCAAAGTGATGATCAATGTAGGAGAAGTTCTCGGTCGTGTAAACAGGCAGCGGCCCGGCATCTCGCGACGCCGTACCCTCGTCAGGACGGAGCCGACGGAGCCGACGACCCTCCGGTCGTCGTCCGGCGTCACACTCGGGGGCAACAGAGCGATGGCACCACCGTCGGAGCAACTGGACACGCTCGTGGCAGTGCTCGACCTCGTACGGCGGGGCGCGCGCACCCGACCGGAACTTGTGCAGCGCACCGGACTCGGCCGCAAGGTCGTCACCCAGCGGGTGGTCCAACTGGCCGACTCCGGGCTCGTCGCCGAGGGCGACTACGGGCCGTCCACCGGCGGCCGGGCACCGCGCGAACTGCGGTTCCACGCCGACGCCGGGCACCTGCTGGTGGCCCAGTTGGGGGCGACCAGCATCAGCGTCGGCACGACCGACCTCGCCGGCCACCTCCTGGACGAGCGGCACGAACCGGCCCGCATGTCCGACGGACCCGATGCCGTGCTCGGCCGGGTCGAGGAACTCCTCGACGAACTGCTCGCCCGGCGCCCGGCCGGCGCGCCACGGGTGTGGGCCGCCGGGATCGGGGTGCTCGGGCCGGTCGACGCGGCGACCGGCGCACCCGCCCGGCTGCCGGTCCTGGTCGACTGGGGCGGCTACCCGGTCCGTGACCGGCTCGCCCGCCGGTACGGCGTACCGGTCTGGGCCGACAACGAGTGCAACCTGATGGCCCTGGGCGAACTGCGGGCCGGTCTCGGCCGGGGCTGCCGCGACCTGATCCTGGTCAAGGTCGGCACCGGCATCGGCGCCGGCCTGATCTGCGACGGCCGGCTGCACCGCGGCGCGCGGGGCGCGGCGGGCGAGGTCGGGCACATCCGGGTCGACCCCACGTCCGCGACGCGCTGCTGGTGCGGCAACACCGGCTGCCTCTCCGCCCTGGCCAGTGGCCGGGCGCTGGCCAGGGACGGCGCGCAGGCGGCGGCGGACGGCCGCAGCCCGCGGCTGGCGGCCGCGCACACGGCCGCCGGCGAGATCCGGGCCACCGACGTCATCGCCGCCGCCGCTGCCGGTGACCCGGCCAGCGCCGACCTGATCGGCCGCGCGGGCGGGTGGGTCGGGGTGATGGTGGCCGGCCTGGTCAACTCCCACAACCCCGACCTGGTGCTGATCGGCGGCGGCCTGGCCACCGCCGGGGATCCGCTGCTGGCCGCCGTCCGGCAGGCCGTCTACCAGTACGCGCTACCGCTGGCCACCCGCGGCCTGCGGATCGAACTGTCCCTGCTCGGCGACCGCGCCGGCCTGGCCGGTGCCGCCTTCATGGCTGCCGACAAGCTCTTCTCCCGGCGCCGGCTGGGACTCTGGATCGACGCCGCCACCCCGCTGGAGCACGCCGACAAGATCCACGCCGTGGTCTAGCGTCCGGGCAGGCAGGCGGTCGCGGCCACCCGGCGGACCAGTTCCGGCAGTACGGCACCGAGGGGCGCGTCGACCGCCAGCCTGGCGCACCCGTCGCTCCGGGTCGGTCCCTGGTTGACGATCGCCACCGGGATGCCGAGCTTGTCGGCCCGGATCACGAACCGGCGGCCGGACATCACCGTCAACGACGAACCCAGCACCAGCAGCAACCGGGCCTTCTCCACCAGCTCGAAGCAGTCCCGGACCCGGCCCGGCGGCACCGTCTCACCGAAGAACACCACGTCGGGTTTGAGCATCCCGCCGGCGCAGCCGGCACAGTCGACGGTGCGGAACCGGGCCACGTCGTCGTCGCCCAACTCGACGTCACCGTCCGGGTTGACGGCCAGCGCCTGCCCGGCGAACCCGGGGTTGGCCGCCCGCAGCCGCCGGTCGAGTTCCTCGCGCGGGCCGGCCGCGCCGCAGCCGAGGCAGACCACCCGGTCCAGGTTGCCGTGCAGTTCGACCACCGACCGGGCACCGCCGGCCTGGTGCAGCCCGTCGACGTTCTGGGTCACGATCCCGGTGAGCAGGCCGGCACGCTCCAGGTCGGCGACCGCCCGGTGCCCGGCGTTCGGGGCGGCACGGGCGATCGTCCGCCAGCCGAGGTGGCTACGCGCCCAGTAGCGCCGCCGGGCGTCCGGGTCGCCGGTGAAGGTCTGGTAGGTCATCGGGGTGTGCCGGCGGGCCACCCCGCTCGGCCCCCGGTAGTCCGGGATGCCGGACTCGGTGGACAGGCCCGCCCCGCTGAGGACGACGACGTCGCCGGTCCCCACCAGCTTCGCCAGGGCGTCGATCGGTTCGCTCACGCTTCCATGCTGCCTCACGTCCACGGGGTGTCGACGCCGTCGAACTCGTCGAAGACCAGCCAGGTCGTCGTCGACAGCACACCCGGGATGCCCTGCACCCGGCCCAGGACCAGGTCGCGCAGCGCGGCGTTGTCCGGCGCCCGGACCAGCACCAGCACGTCGTGGTCGCCGCCGAGCAGCGCGGCGTGCTCGACGTAACGCACCCGGGCCAGCGCCGCCGACACCTCCCGCCAGGTGTTCTGCTCGATCCGCAGCGCGATGTACGCCGACGTGCCCAGCCCGGCCGGCTCCGGCGCCACCCGGGCGTGGAAGCCGGTGATCACTCCGTCGCGGACCAGCCGCTCGACCCGGGCGTACGCGTTGGTCCGGGAGATGTGCAGCCGCTCGGCGAGGGTACGGATCGACGCCCGGCCGTCGCGGACCAGCGCGTCCAGCAGCCGCCGGTCGACGTCGTCCGGCGGACGTGCCGTTCGTCCCGGTGCCGCGGTGACCTGGCTCTCATCTGCGGACATCTGGCTCATCGAGGGGGCTCCCGTCGGTCATCCGTCCCGCGTTTTCCGGCGAGGTTGAGGCAATCATCCGACAGCGTGAGCATAGGCCCACGCCGACCCAGGAGGTCCCTGTGACGACGACACGACAGGCGGTCCGCGGGACAACCCCGCGCAGCCGCCGTACGGTCAAGCGGCCCGACCCCGCCGCCGCCCTGCTGCCCAGCCCCGAGCCCGTACGCCTGCTCGACGAGACCGGCGCCCTCGTCGGCCCCACCGGCGACCAGCCGGACGTCGCGAAGCTCGTCGAACTACACCGCCGGATGGTGGTCGGCCGCCGCTTCGACGTCCAGTGCACCGCGCTGACCAAGCAGGGCCGGCTCGCCGTCTACCCGTCGTCACGCGGCCAGGAGGCCTGCCAGGTCGGCGCGGTCCTGGCGCTGCGCCCCACCGACTGGATGTTCCCCACCTACCGCGAGTCGATGGCGCTGGTGTCCCGCGACATCGACCCGGTCGAGGTGCTGACCCTGCTGCGCGGCGACTGGCACTGCGGCTACGACCCGGCCGCGCACCGCACCGCGCCGCAGTGCACCCCGCTCGCCACCCAGACCGTGCACGCCGCCGGCCTGGCGTACGGCGAGGCCCGGCAGGGCCGCGACACCGTCGCGCTGGTCTTCATCGGCGACGGCGCCACCAGCGAGGGCGACTTCCACGAGGCGGTCAACTTCGCCGCCGTCTTCAAGGCACCCGTCGTCTTCTTCGTGCAGAACAACAAGTACGCGATCAGCGTCCCGCTGTCGAAGCAGACCGCCGCCCCGTCGCTGGCCCACAAGGGCGTCGGGTACGGCGTACCCGCCGAGCAGGTCGACGGCAACGACCCGCTCGCCGTCCTGTCGGTCGTGAACGCCGCCGTCGCGCACGCCCGCGCCGGCCGCGGCCCCTACCTCGTCGAGGCGCACACCTACCGGATCGAGCCGCACACCAACGCCGACGACGCCGCCCGCTACCGCACCGGCGACGAGGTCGAGACCTGGCTCGGGCGCGACCCGATCGCCCGGCTGGAGACGTACCTGCGGGGCGTCGGCGCCCTCGACGACGCCGCGGTGGCGGCCGTGCACGACCGGGCCGAGGCGTACGCCGCCGACCTGCGTACCCGGATGGCCGAGGAACCGGCCGTCGACCCGCTCAGCCTCTTCGACCACGTCTACGCCGAACCGACGCCGCAGTTGCGCGAGCAGCGCGAGCAGGTCCGCGCGGAACTCGCGGCCGAGGCCGAACTCGCCGGTGAGGGGGAGCGCTGATGGCGAAGCTCACCATGGCCAAGGCGCTCAACGCCGCGCTGCGCGACGCGATGGCCGACGACGAACGCGTTGTCGTCTTCGGCGAGGACGTCGGCCAGCTCGGCGGCGTCTTCCGGATCACCGACGGGCTCCTCGCCGACTTCGGCGAGGAGCGGTGCTTCGACACCCCGCTCGCCGAGGCCGGCATTGTCGGCTTCGCCGTCGGCATGGCCATGTCCGGCCTGCGGCCGGTCGTCGAGATGCAGTTCGACGCGTTCGCCTACCCGGCGTTCGAGCAGATCGCCTCGCACGTCGCCAAGATCCGTAACCGGACCCGTGGCGCGCTGAGCGTCCCGATCGTCATCCGGGTCCCGTACGCCGGCGGCATCGGCGGCGTCGAACACCACTGCGACTCCAGCGAGGCGTACTACGCCCACACGCCGGGGCTGAAGGTCGTCACCCCGGCCACCGTCGCCGACGCGTACTCGCTGCTGCGCGAGGCGATCGCCGACCCGGACCCGGTGGTGTTCCTCGAACCGAAGAAGCTCTACTTCGCCAGCGCCGACGCCGACCTGCCGGTCCGGGCCGAGCCGTTCGGGACCGCCGTCGTCCGCCGGCCCGGCCGCGACGCCACCCTGATCGCGTACGGCCCGTCGCTGCCGGTCGCGCTCGAGGCCGCGGAGGCGGCGGTCGCCGAGGGCTGGGACCTCGAGGTCGTCGACTGCCGCACCCTGGTGCCGTTCGACGACGAGACGGTGACCGCCTCGGTACGCCGCACCGGCCGCTGCGTCGTCATCCAGGAGGCGCAGGGCTTCGCCGGCGTCGGCGCCGAGATCGCGGCCAGGGTCCAGGAACGCTGCTTCCACTCGCTGCACGCCCCGGTGCTGCGGGTCAGCGGACTCGACATCCCGTACCCGGCGCCGAAGCTGGAGCACGTCCACCTGCCCGGCGTCGACCGGGTGCTCGACGCGGTGGCCCGCCTGCAGTGGGACGACCGCCCCGACACCCGCTGGCTGCCGGCGGTGGCGGCATGAGCCGCGTCTTCAACCTGCCGGACCTGGGGGAGGGGCTGACCGAGGCGGAGATCGTCTCGTGGCGGGTCGCGGTCGGCGACACCGTCACCGTGGACCAGATCGTCGTCGAGGTCGAGACGGCCAAGGCGGTCGTCGACGTGCCGTGCCCGTACGCCGGCCGGGTCGTCGCCCTGCACGGGACGGCGGGGGAGAGCCGGCCGGTCGGCCAGCCGCTGGTCACCATCGCCCCGCTCGACGTGGCCGGCGGATCACCGGACGCCGGACTGCCGGGCGACGGGCGGCCCGAGCCGCCCGGCCACGCGGCGTACCGGGAACAGGAACGGGCCGGGTCCGGCAACGTCCTGATCGGCTACGGCACCGGCCACGCCCCGAACACCCGCCGCCGTCGCCGCGTCGGCACGCCCCCCGTCGGGGCGGGCGCCGGGGCGGGCGTGGGGTCGAGCGCCGGGTTTCGCGCGGGGGCGAGCGCTGGGCCGAGCACCGCGCCGCGCATGGGGTCGAGCGCCGGGCCGCGCGTTGATCAAGGGGAAATCGTGGGGGATTCGTCCGCTCCCGGCCACAACTTCTCCTCGATCGACGCGGCGGGGGCTGGGGCGGTGAGGGTCGGCGCGGCTTCGGTCGGGGCGGGGGCTGGTGCGGCGGGGGGCGGTGCGGCGTTGGTGATTTCGCCGCTGGTGCGGCGGCTGGCGCGGGAACACGGCATCGACCTGACCACGGTGCGCGGCACGGGGCCGGGTGGCATCGTCCGCCGGGCCGACGTCGAGGAGGCGTCGACCGCGGCGTCGTCTTCGACCGTGTTGGCGGCAGCCCCCTCGGCCCCGGCCCCGGCGCCCGCAGCCGCGCCCGCCGTCGCGGCCGTTTCCGGGGCGGCGGAGGACGACGACGTGGTCGTTCCGCTGCGTGGGGTACGCAAGGCGGTCGCCGACAAGCTGTCCCGCAGCCGGCGGGAGATCCCCGACGTCACCATCTGGGTCGACGTCGACGCGACCGGCCTGCTCGACACCCGGGCGGCGATCAACGCGGCGAACCCGGAGCAGCCGGTGAGCGTACTCGCGCTGCTGGCCCGGGTCTGCCTGGCCGGGCTGCGGCGCTACCCGGACCTGAACTCGCGCGTCGACACCGGGCGTGGCGAGATCGTCCGCTCCGGCCGGGTGCACCTCGGCATCGCCGCGCAGACCGACCGTGGGCTGGTCGTGCCGGTGATCGCCGACGCCCACCGGATGACCACGACGGAACTCGCGGCCGAACTGGCGCGTACGACGGCCGACGCGCGGGCCGGCACGCTGCCGCCGGCGCGGCTGACCGGCGGCACGTTCACGCTGAACAACTACGGGGTGTTCGGTGTGGACGGTTCGACGCCGATCATCAACCACCCGGAGGCGGCGCTGCTCGGCGTCGGCCGCATCGTCGACAAGCCGTGGGTGGTCGACGGGCAGTTGGCCGTACGCAAGGTCGGCCAGCTCAGCCTCACGTTCGACCACCGGGTCTGCGACGGTGGTGTGGCCGGCGGCTTCCTGCGTTTCGTCGCCGACTGCGTCGAACAACCGGCGGTCCTGATCGCCAACGTCTGACCCGGACGGGGCCGGCCCGCCCGGCCCCTGAAGATCGTCTGCTGTTCCGCCGTTCGGCACGCCGTGCCCGAGGCTGCGGAACAGCAGACGATCACCGCGGCCGCGCCCCGCGAGACGGGGCGCGGCGCGAGACGGGGCGGGTGTCGCCGGATACGTTGTAGCCCGGAGGCTGGAACCGTCGGGGGTGGATCGCGTGTCGCAGGTCGAGAAGATCACTGATGAGCTGCGGGCTCTGGCAGCGGGGGTCGAGGCGGCGCACAACCTGGCCGCGACGGCCGACAACCGGGCGCAGGAGGCGGCCGTACGGGCCACCGCCGCCGGGTTCATCGCGGTCGCGGCCGGCATGGCGCAGGTACGGTCCACGATCGGCAGTATCCAGAGTGGCTTGTCCGGCATCGGGAAAACGTTCGGCCAGGCGGCGACGGCCTGCGCGGCCGTACCACGGCAGGCCTCCTCCGAGGAGACGATCTCGGTACTGGGGTCGGTGCAGGGGGAACTGGCCACCGCCCGCGACGCGGTGACCGCCACCGCCGGCCAGGTCGGCGAGGCGCAGCGACTGGTCGCGATGGTCCTGCGTGGCGGCGACCCCGGTCCGCTGCTGTCGGCGCTGGGCGGCATCCGGGAGGTGCTGGGCCAGCTCGGCCAGCGTGTCGCCACCGCCGGCGAGCAGGTGGCGGCGGCGATCGCGGAGGCCCGGCGGCTGGGCGCGGCGGGAAACTGACCGGGGCTGGCGGACCCACACCGGCCAGCCCTGCCGGCTCGACTCCACACCCGGCCGCCGGGGTGCCGTGGTCCCGGCCGGCAACCGGCGTTCCCGGCGGCAAACCGACCGGTCCCCGTACCAGCATCTCTCCGAAGGAGAAACCGCGGGAACGGCGTTCGTACGAACTGGAAAACGAGTGCGCCGATGTCTTGGCCGATCGGGGCTACCTGGTCCACCAGAACCCGACGCGGGTGGCGGTCGCGGAGGCCCGACGAAGTACCGGGGACACCGGTAATCCGGAGAAGGCACCCGACTACCTGGTCGAAGGGCATGTCTTCGACTGTTATGCCCCGGAGGCCGAAACCTCCGTTCGGGGTGTCTGGACTGCAGTGGTCAGGAAGGTCAGGGAGGAACAGACCCAGCGTGTGGCAGTCCATCTCGCGGACTGGCGCGGTCGTCTGGTCGACCTGCAAAGACAGTTCGATGACTGGCCTGTGGTCGATCTCAAGGAAGTGGTCGCAGTGAAACGGGATGGTTCGATCGTGCAGATCCTGCGGACGGACTGAGGAGAGATTGGTTGTGTCGATCGATTATCTGTTGGCCCTGGCGACGGACATGCCGTTGGAACGGGTCGGTGAACTGGCCGCCGTGACGGTCGCGGAGCGGCCGGCCCGGACCGGGTACGGGCGCCTTCTGGCCGGTGGGCAGCCCGAACGGGACGGGTATTCGGTGACCATCTACGGCGGGCGGCAGGGCTATTACGAGGCTCGGGCCGACCGCGGTACCCGGTGGCTGTGGGAGCCGGAAGAATATGTCGAACTCGCCTTCCACATGCGCAAGGACACCCTGAGCGACCTGGGTAGGCCCAACATGCTGGGGACGGTGGCCAAGGTGCTCGGTGGCACGGCGGAGGATGCGGCACTTCTGGTGAACAACGACGTTCTCCTGCTGACCCGGGTCGGGGGCGTGCTCCACAAACACAACCAGGAGGAGTGGGAGGAAACGGACTTCCGTAATTTCCGCTACTGATGAGCGTCCGAGGCTGAACCTGTCCGACTGGGCCGGCGACCTGGAGGCGCTGCGGCGACAATTCGACGAGTGGCCACTTCCCGACGTCAAGGAAGTGGTTGCGGGTGACACGTGGCGGTGCGGTCGCACAGTTGCCGCGACGGGAAGCCGAGCGGGGTGCCGCTCACGCGGGAGAGGCGGCGACCCGTACCCGGTGGCTCTCGTCGTCGGACAGGAACGCCGCCACCTCCCGCCCCTGCTCGCCGACGGCGGTGCGGTCGGCCCGCGAGAAGCGGCGTAGCGGGGTGACGACCACGGTGCCCGCCTCGACGGTCCAGGTGGCGGCGACCCGGCCGTCGACCAGAACGACGCGCTCGCCGGCCACCGACAGCCCCCGGTGGACGTCGTCGATGATCCGGCTGCGGTCCTGGTAGCCGAGGATCGCGTTGTCGAACGCGGGCAGGAACCGCACCGGGGCCGGCGTGTCGGGGTCGGGGCGCGGTGCGTCGGGCAGGTCGAGCAGTTTGCGTCCGCGCTCGTCGCGGAAGGTCACCAGCTCCTCGCGGATCGCGGCCACCGCGGCCGGCAGCCCGGCCAGGCCGCACCAGGCGCGCAGGTCGCCGGCGGTCGCCGGGCCGTACGCGGCGAGGTAGCGCCGTACCAGCGCCTCGCCGACCGGATCGGTGCCGTCCTGCGCCAGTGGATCGATCTCGCGCCCGAGCCACGAGGAGAGCAGTACGTTGCGTACTCCCGCCTTCGTACGCCACAGCCCGCGCGGCGGCATCTGCGCCACCGGTACGAGGGCGGCGACGACCATCTCACCCAGGGCCCGGTGGCCCGGTGTCGGCCAGCGCCCGGCGAGCACCCGTACGACCTCGGCCATCGAGCGGGGCTCGCCGTCGGCCAGCACCGCCCGGCCCGCCGCGGCGAGTTCGTCGAGATCGATCCCGTCGAGTTCGCGGCGGTAGACGCCGAGCACCTGCTGGCGCAGCATGGCGGCGTGCCGGGCCCGCCAGGCCAGGGCGTCCTGCGCGGTGACGAGGTGGACGGTGCGGCGCATGAGGTGGACCCGCACCACGCGCCGTCCGGTCAGCAGTTCCGAGAGGTCCGCCGGGTCGAACGCGCGCAGCCGTGACCAGAGCCCGACGAACGGTTCCTGCGGTTCCTGTGCCTGGAGGCCGCAGAGGTGCGCGACGGCGTCGTGTACGGGCAGGTCGGCGCGGTCGAGCAGCACCTGCCGGGCGAGTGTCGCGCGGTTGAGCGCCCTGGTGTCCAGTACGGTCATCGCGCGTCCTCGTGGTCGTTCTCGTCGGCTGGCACGAGGACAAGCCTCGCAGCGGAAGCGGACAGGATCTGACCGCTTTTCCGGGTGACCCCGGAATCATGCCCGAAGATCCCGGCACGGCCCCGGCCGGGAACGAGGCCGGCACCCCGTGGCCCGTGCGCCGGTGGGCGGCATCGGCTTGGCGGATGTCAGGGGTAGCCGGCAGCATGTCGCCGTGACCACGTCGCCGCCCCGTACGTCCGGATCCTCCGCCCCGCCGGCCGGCCCGCCGCGCGGGGCCGTGCTGGAGGCGGTGCTGGAGCGGTTCACATACGTCAACGAGGAGACCGGTTACACCGTCGCCCGGGTCGCCACCGGCCGCGGCGCCGACCTGCTGACCGTGGTCGGGGCGCTGCTCGGCGCGCAGCCGGGGGAGAGCCTGCGGCTGGTCGGCCGCTGGTCGAGCCACCCGAAGTACGGCCGCCAGTTCGAGATCGAGTCGTACACGACGGTGCTGCCGGCCACGGTGCAGGGGCTGCGTCGCTACCTCGGATCGGGCCTGATCAAGGGGATCGGTCCGGTCTTCGCCGAGCGGATCGTCGACCACTTCGGACTCGACACCCTCGACGTGATCGAGCAGGCCCCGGCCCGGCTGGTCGAGGTGCCGGGACTCGGCCCGAAACGCACCGCGAAGATCATCGCCGCGTGGGAGGAACAGAAGGCGATCAAGGAGGTGATGATCTTCCTTCAGGGGGTCGGCGTCTCCACCTCGCTGGCCGTACGCATCTACAAGAAGTACGCCGACGAGTCGATCGCGGTCGTCCGCGACGACCCGTACCGGCTGGCGGCCGAGGTGTGGGGGATCGGCTTCAAGACCGCCGACACCATCGCCCGGGCGGTCGGCATCCCGCACGACAGCCCGCAGCGGGTCAAGGCCGGCCTGCAGTACACGCTGTCCGAGGCGACCGACGACGGGCACTGCTACCTGCCCGCGCCCGACCTGGTCACCGACGCCGCGAAGATCCTCGACGTACCCGCCGACCTCGTCACCGGCTGCCTCGACGACCTGGTCGCCGAGGAGGGCGTGGTCCGCGAGCCGGTCCCCGGACCCGACGGCGGGCCGGTCGACGCCGTCTACCTGGTGCCGTTCCACCGGGCCGAGACGTCACTGGCCGGCACCCTGACCCGGCTGCTGCGTGACCGCGCCGACCGGATGCCCGCCTTCGCCGACGTCGACTGGGACCGGGCGCTGGCCTGGCTGCGTACCCGGACCGGCAACGACCTGGCACCCGAGCAGGAACAGGCGGTGCGGCTGGCGCTGACGTCGAAGGTCGCGGTCCTGACCGGCGGTCCCGGCTGCGGCAAGAGCTTCACCGTACGCTCCATCGTCACCCTCGCCGTGGCCAAGAAGGCCAAGGTGACCCTGGTCGCGCCGACCGGCCGGGCGGCGAAACGGCTCGCCGACCTGACCGGGCACCCGGCCGCCACCGTCCACCGGCTGCTCCAGCTCCGGCCCGGTGGCGACCCCAGCTTCGACCGCGACAACCCGCTCGACGTCGACCTGCTGGTCGTCGACGAGGCGTCGATGCTCGACCTGATCCTGGCCAACAAGCTGGTCAGGGCCGTACCGCCCGGGGCGCACCTGCTGCTGGTCGGCGACGTCGACCAGTTGCCGTCGGTCGGCGCCGGCGAGGTGCTGCGCGACCTGCTCGCCGCCGCGCCCGTCCCCCGGGTACGGCTGACCCAGATCTTCCGCCAGGCGCAGCAGTCCGGCGTGGTCACCAACGCCCACCGGATCAACGCCGGCCGGCCGCCGGTCACCCAGGGGCTGACCGACTTCTTCCTCTTCCCGTGCGACGACACCGAGGCGACCGCGACCCTGGCCGTCGACGTCGCCTGCGAGCGGATGCCGAAGAAGTTCGGCCTCGACCCGCGCCGCGACATCCAGGTCCTCACCCCGATGCACCGTGGCCCGGCCGGCGCCGGCGCCCTCAACGGACTGCTCCAGCAGAAGCTGACCCCGGGCCGTGAGGGACTGCCCGAACGCCGCTCCGGCGGCCGGATCTTCCGGATCGGCGACAAGGTCACCCAGATCAGAAACAACTACGACAAGGGCGTGGCCGGGGTCTTCAACGGCACCCTCGGCGTCATCACCGCCCTGTCGACCGAGGACCAGACCCTCCAGGTACGCACCGACGAGGACGAACTCGTCGACTACGACTTCGACGAACTCGACGAACTGTCGCACGCGTACGCGATGACGATCCACCGCTCGCAGGGCTCGGAATACCCGGCGGTCGTCGTACCGCTGACCACCAGCGCGTGGATGATGCTGCAACGCAACCTGCTCTACACCGCCATCACCCGGGCCCGGAAGATCGTCGTACTGGTCGGGTCGCGGCGGGCGCTCGCCGCCGCCGTGCGTACCGTCGGCGCCGGACGCCGGCACACCGCCCTCGACCACCGGCTCGGCCGTGTCCCGGGCGGTGCCGGCCACCCGGCGGTCGCCGCGACCCGGGACGCGGTACGGGCCCTGACCCCCTAAGCTGTATCGCACCGATGCGGATGTTCGGGTGTAGAGGGTGGGTGGCAAAGCGGTGGCTGTCGGCAAGGTTCTGCGATTCGACGAGACGCGTGGATACGGGTTCATCGCGCCGGATTCCGGCGGGGAAGACGTCTTTCTGCACGCCAACGACCTGCGGGACGAGAAATACCTGATCCGCCCCGGGGTCGCGGTCGAGTTCGACCTCGAGGAGGGCGAGCGGGGGCTCAAGGCGTCGTCGGTCCGGGTGCTGGACCGCACCCCCCGGCGGCCGGCGGTGGCGAAGACCGTCGAGGCCCGCTTCGCCGGAAAGACGGCGAACGGCGAAGACGACGATGGGCTGTGCGACGTCCTCTCCGCCGACGAGTTCCGCAACGAGCTGACCGAGTTGCTGATCGACGAGGTGCCGTCGCTGACCGGCAGCCAGATCGCGCTGATCCGGCAGCGGGTCACCGGGCTGGCCCAGACGCACGGGTGGGTCGAGTCCTGACCTCGCCGACCACCCCGCCCCCGGCGGGCAAGCTGATGGCCATCAGCGACCTGCACATCGGTTACCAGGAAAACCGGGACCACGTCGCCGGGCTGCGGCCGGAGTCGCCCGCCGACTGGCTGCTCATCGCCGGTGACATCGCCGAGCAGGTCGCCGACGTCGAATGGACGCTGACCGTGCTGGCCCGGCGCTACGCCAAGGTCGTCTGGGTCCCCGGCAACCACGAGCTGTGGACGCCCCGCGAGGACCCGGTGCAGGCCCGGGGTGTGCAGCGCTACGAGCACCTGGTCGAGCTGTGCCGCCGGCTCGGCGTCGTCACGCCCGAAGACCCGTACCCGATCTGGAACGGCCCCGGCGGGCCGGTGCTGATCGTGCCGATGTTCCTGCTCTACGACTACACGTGGCGCCCCGAGCACACCCGCGACAAGCGGGAGTCGCTGGCGTACGCGTACGAGACCGGGATCGTGTGCACCGACGAGGTCATGCTGCACCCGGACCCGTACCCGACCCGGGACGACTGGTGCCGGGCGCGGGTCGACGAGACGCTGCGCCGGCTCGACGAACGCGAGCACCCCGACCTGCCGATCGTGTTCGTCAACCACTACCCGCTGGTCCGCGAGCCGACCCGGATCCTGCGCTACCCGGAGTTCGCCCAGTGGTGCGGCACCGACCTGACCGCCGACTGGCACACCCGATACCGCACCGCCGCGATGGTCTACGGGCACCTGCACATCCCGCGCACCACCTGGCACGACGGGGTGCGCTTCCAGGAGGTGTCGGTCGGCTACCCGCGGGAGTGGAAGCACCGCGGGCCGACCCCGCCGGCACCGCGCCAGATCCTGCCGTACGAAGGACAGTGACGTGATCGAGCGGATCCTGCCGTCGACCGTGGTGGCCGTCGAGGCGTTCGACGATCCGCCGGGCGTCGTCCTCTTCCCCGAGGAGGAGGCGGCGGTCGCCCGCGCCGTCGACAAGCGGCGGCGGGAGTTCACCACGGTCCGGCACTGCGCCCGCGGCGCGCTCGCCACCCTCGGGTTGCCGGCGGCGCCGATCGTACCCGGCGAGCGGGGCGCGCCCGGCTGGCCGGCCGGGGTGCTCGGCAGCATGACGCACTGCGCCGGCTACCGGGCCGCGGCCCTCGCCCGCACCGGTGACATCGCCTCGGTCGGCATCGACGCCGAACCGCACGAGGCCCTGCCGTCCGGGGTGCTCGACGCGGTCTCGCTCGAGGAGGAGCGCAAGCGCCTCGCCGAACTCGGCGCGGGCCGCCCAGAGGTCTGGTGGGACCGGCTGCTGTTCAGCGCCAAGGAGTCGGTCTACAAGACCTGGTTCCCGCTGACCGGCAGGTGGCTCGGGTTCGAGGAGGCGGAGATCGTGTTCGACGCCGACGCCGAGACGTTCACCGCCCGGCTGCTGGTCCCGGGCCCGGTGGTTGCCGGCGCCCCGGTCAGCACCTTCACCGGCCGCTACCTGATCTCCGACGGCCTCCTGATCACCGCGATCGTCCTCCCGTAACCCCCGCGTCGGCGCCCCGCCCCGCGTCGGCGCGACTCGCGGCGCGATCAAGGGGATGCTTCGGGCATTCCGCCCCGATCCGGGGACGACAACTCCTGATCAGCGGGGCGGTCGGGGCGGGGGGAGTAGCCCGCCCCGCATTAAGATGCGTGGATGTGTTTTCGACCTGTAGCGGCCGCCGTGACGGTTTTGGCGGTCACCGGTGCCGCACTCGCGGTGCCCACCCCCGCCCTGGCCGCCCCGGCGACGCTGAATCCGGCCAGGTTCACCCTCGACCAGGATTTCACCGCCTTCACACCGGCGCTGGCCGCGCTGGACACCGCGCTGGCCGGGCGGCGGCGCAGCGTCCCGCAGGTGATGGACGCGGCCAACCGGGACCGCACCGCGCTGTGCAACCAGTCGACGTGGCAGGCGCTGCGGGACCGCTCCGGCGCCGACACGATCGGTTTCTGCTGGAACGACGGTGACGACGCCACCGCCCAGTGGTACCCGCAGGGGCTGACCACCACCCGGGAGGCCGTCGACGGCGGCCACTACGCCGGACGCCAACTGGTCGCCTCGGCCGCGTACCACAAGGGGACCGGGGTGACCCTCGACGGGCGCTGCCCGCGCGACCCCGAGGTGCCGCAGTCCGCCCGCCTGCCGATCAAGGGCGTACGACTGTCGCTGGTCGACTGGGACGCCGACTTCGCCAACACCTACCGCCACCTGCTGCTGGTCGAGCCCACCGTGGACAGTGCCGGGCGGGGGACGTACAAGCCGCTGCTGAGCAGCAACGGCGAGTCGCTGCACGCCGGCGGCATCGGCTGGTATGGCCAGCACCTCTACGTCGCCGACACCCGGGGCGGCTTCCGGGTCTTCGACTTCGAACGCATCTACGAGGTCTCGACCGGGCTCGCCAATGCCGTCGGGCGGCAGTCGGACGGCAGCTACCACGCCTTCGACTACCGCTACGTCATGCCGCAGGTGGGTCGGGTCCGGCCGACCGGCACCAACGACCTGCGGTTCTCGTTCCTGACCGTGGACCGCGGCCCGGCCGCCGCCAACCGGGCCCTGGTCGTCGGCGAGTACGCCGAGGACGCCGCCACCGCCGCGACCGCCTCCCGGCTGGTCCGCTTCCCGCTCGGCGCCGACTCGAAGCTGACGACCGGCGCCGACGGGCGTACGGTCACCGCGACCGCCGCCTGGAACACCGGCTACCGGCAGATGCAGGGCGTCGCGGCGTACAACGGAAAATACTGGTTCGGCAGCAGCAACGGCTGCCGGGGCGGCACCGTGGCGTCGCACTTCGGCACGCTGCGGCACTGGAACAGCGGCACCGGCCGGACCGCGTCGTACACCTGGGCGTTCGGGCCGGAGGACCTGTCGTACTGGTACGACCCCACCGAGGGCGTCGCCGACTACCTGTGGACCCAGACCGAGTACGCCAACCACCGCGTCGTCGTCGCCGTGCCGCAGGCCGACTGGGACTGATCCCTCCGGCTCCGTGCCTGCCTCGGGCGGGCACCTTGGCCGAGGCAGGCGCGTCGATCAAGGACAAAGCGTTTCGGGACGGGCCTCTGGTTGCCGCGTGGTGCGTCTCTTCGGCCGGCGGCGGGATCGTTGGCGTGATCGTCTGCGGCTCAGGCGTTGCGGTCCCGGCGTGTCGAGTGCCGGAACCGCAGACGATCACAGCGGGCCGATGATGCGGCGCCGACGTAGACGACCGGGCGGGCCGGTCGCCGCCTGCCGCTTCGGCGGAGACCGCCGGGTCGAGGTGACCCGGCAGGAAGCCGGTTGCCGGGCGTCGAACGTCGGGGCGGGGGTGTCACTGTCGGGCACCACAGCGAATTCGGCGTATCCACAGCGAAAACGCTGTGGACCTAGACAGCGACCCCATCCCGCCGCCGCCGGACGCTCACCACCAGCCCATGCCCCTGCCGTGCGGCGCCCCGTTCCCGTCCGGGCCGGGTGAACCGTGCCACCCCCTCCCAGTCCGTCGATCGAGGGGATCTGGCGGACATTCCGCCCCGCCGCGACCACGTTTGCTCCTTGATCGACGGGCCAGGCCCATCGCGGCCCCGCCACGCGGGCGCGGGAAGCCAGCCGTACCCCGTTCTCGCGGTGGTGCGTGGGCCGGGGCGTGGGCAGTGGTGTGCGTGGGCAGGGGGGCGCGGGGGCAGGGCGCATGGGGTCAGTCGGGGGACGGGTGGGTGTGTGCGGTGAAGTCGTCGAGCGACGGGCCGTGCAGCACGATGCCGGGTACCGGGTCGCGTAGCGCCGCCCGGACGAGCCGGTCGACCGGCAGCCGCCCCGCGGCGGCGGCCGCGGCCAGCACCACGTTGCCGTACCGCCGCCCGCGCAGCATCGTGCGGGCGGCGACCACGCACACGTCGCCGTAGGCGGCGCGCAGGGTGGCCGCCTGCACCCGGGAGAGGACCAGTGGAGGCAGGTCGGTGACGTTGAGGGTGTAGACGCCGTCGGGCGCCAGTATCCGGCGCAGCCCGGTGGCGAACGAGGCGGTCCCGACCCCGCCGGCCAGCCGGGCACCCCGGTAGACGTCGCCGACGACCAGGTCGAACGGCCCGTCGGCCGACCAGTCGACCACGTCGCGGGCGTGCCCGACGCGTATCCGGACGTCGTGGCCGGCGGGCAGCGGCAGGGTGCGGCCGACCAGTTCGACCAGGGCGGCGTCGCGCTCGACCACGAGTTGCGCCGAGCCGGGGCGGGTGGCGGCGACGTAACGGGGCAGGGTCAGCGCGCCGCCGCCGAGGTGCAGCACCCGCAGCGGCGCGCCGGCCGGGGCGACGGCGTCGACGACCGAGGCGATCCGGCGTACGTAGTCGAAGTGCAGGTAGGTCGGGTCGGTGCGGTCGACGTACGACTGGGGTACGCCGTCGACGAGCAGCGTGACCCCGGTCGGGCGCTGCGGGTCCGGCCGAAGTTCGGCCATCCCGAGGTCGACGACCTGCTCGACGCCGTCCTGCCGGGTCCGGCCCGTCCGTCTTCCCACGACGATGTACGGTAGCCGCCGGCCGGTCAGCGGGTGACGTGGATCGGCACGCTGGTGATCACCAGCCCGGGCCGGCCGCGCAGGGCCCGGCGCAGCCGGCGCGGGGTACCGCCGTGCAGCAGCCGGTGCCACCGCCGGCGTACCACGATCTCCGGCACCACGACCGTCAACGCGACGTCGGGGCGCAGTGCGCGCAGCGCCTCCAGATAGCCGACGAGGGTGGCGATGACCGCCCGGTACGGCGACACGACGACCTCGAGCCGCAGGTGGTCGCCCCACGCCTGCCATTCGGCGCGGAACCGGTCGGCTTCGCCGTCGTCGGGACTGATGTGTACGGCGAGGCACGGCTGTCCGAGCGAGGCGGCGTACGCCAGTGCCCGCAGGGCGGCCAGATCCAGCCGCAGCACCGGTACGACGACAAGGTGTCGCACCTGCCGCGGAACCTCCTCGGCCTCCGGCCCGGCCGCCCGGTCCGTGGCCGCCGCCCGGTCCGTGGATTCCGTCCGGTCCGCGGCCGTGTCCCCGTCGGGGGAGGAGCCCGGCCCGGGCGGTCGCGGCGTCAGCGCGGCCCGTACCGCGTCGTAGTGTGCCCGGATCCGCAGCGCCCCGAGGACCAGCAGCGGGATGGCGACCACCACCACCCAGGCGCCCTCGGTGAACTTGGTGACCGCCGCGGTGACCAGCACCAGCGCGCAGGCCACCGCACCGGCGGCGTTGAGGGCCAGTTTGCGGGTCCAGTGCCGCCCCCGGTGCCGCCGCCAGTGCACGACCATGCCGACCTGCGACAGCGTGAAGGCCAGGAACACCCCGACGGCGTACAGCGGGATCAGCGATTCGGTGTGTCCCCGGAAGGCGACGAAGATGAGCGCCGACGTGCCGGCGAGCAGCAGGATGCCGTTGCCGAACGCCAGCCGGTCGTCCATGTGCAGGAAGCGGCGGGGGGCGTAGCCGTCGCGGGCCACGAAGAACAGCAGCCGGGGCAGGTCGTTGAACGCGGTGTTCGCGGCGAACATCAGGATCAGCGCGGTGGCCGCCTGGACGAGCAGGTACCAGGGGCCGGTGGGGAACGTGGTGCGGGCGAGTTGGGACAGCAGCGTCTCGTCGGCGCGGGGCACCAGCCCGTTGAGGTGGAACAGCACGATCAACCCGGCGAACAGCCCGACCAGCATGAAGATCATCCAGGTCAGCGTGGTGCGGGCGTTGCGCCACTCGACCGGGCGGAAGATCGGCACCGCGTTCGAGATCGCCTCGATCCCGGTCATCGACGTGGCGCCGGACGAGAACGCCCGCAGGACCAGCAGCAGGCCGAGCCCTTCGGCGGCGGCGACCGGTGGCGGCGGCACCGGTGTGAAGCCGCGCCCGGCGGCGTCGGCCAGCCCGAACGCGACGAGCGCGCCGATCGCGAGGACGAAGATGTAGGTGGGTGCGGCGAACAGGTTGCCGGCGGCCCGGATCCCGCGCAGGTTGCCGGCGACCAGTACGCCGATGAACAGCAGCCCGAGCGGCACGGTGAACGGGGCGAGGGCGGGGACCGCCGAGGTGACCGTGTGCACGCCGGCCGCGACCGACACGGACACGGTCAGGATGTAGTCCGTCATCAGCCCGACGCCGGCGGTGAGGCCGGCCCGGTGGCCGAGGTTGTCGCTGGCGACGAGGTAGGAGCCGGCGCCGTGGGCGTAGGCCGGGATCGTCTGCCGGTAGGAGACCCCGACCACGATCATGAGGCCGATCAGCGCGGCGGCCAGCGGCAGCGACAGGCCGAGGGCGGCGGTGCCGGCGAGCGCCAGCACGGTGAGCATGGCCTCGGGGCCGTACGCGACCGAGGACAGCAGGTCGGAGGAGAGCACCGGCAGCGCCACCAGCTTGCGCATGCGCTCGCGGACGAGGGCGGTGCTGGCCAGCGGCGGGCCGAGGACGAGCCGGCGGAGGCGGACCAGCGCCCGGCCGGCCGCCGAGTCGGGCGCGGGGGCCGGCGTGGTGGTCACCAGCTCGTCACGTCCGGGGTGGTCCGGCGCGGCCCGGAAGAGCCGGATCGGCGCCAGCCGGGCGAGCCGGCTGGGTCGGGTGTCGGGGGCGAGGCCGAGCGCCGGGTCGACCGGCATGGGGGCGTCGCGGCCGGCGCGGCCGGGGACGGTGGCCGTCCACTGTTCGCCGATGCGGTGCAGGGCGGCCCGTTCGTTGTCGGTCAGGGCGGGAAACTCGGCGTCCGGGTTGAGCGGGCTGGCGGCCGGGGCGTTCCCGTCCCGCCCGTCGCTGCCCATCCGACCGCCCCGCGTCCGTGTCCGCCCGCCGGCGGCTCGCGTACCCACGGGCGCGCGGAACACACCGCCGGAACGCGACGGGCCCGCGCCGGGGATCGGCGCGGGCCCGTCGTCGTCCGGCGGTCAGCTCACGGTGATCGTTCCGTTGCCGGAGCGGACGCAGGCGACCGTACGGTTGGCGGTCGCCGCCGCGCCGGAGAGGCACTGCCCGAGTACGGCGTGTCCGGCGGCGTTCGGGTGCCACGACTCCTGGCAGGTCTGGAAGTACGTGACGCAGGCGTTGGCGATCCGCTGGATCGCGATCTTGTCCTTGCCGGAGAGGCTGGTGACGAAGGACCCGGTCGGCCCGTCCATCAGCCGGATCGGCGTGGCCAGGGTGCCGGTCGGGCTGCCCGTGTTCTCGCACAGCCGGGCGCCGTCGAAGGCCCGCTGCACGTTGAGGTAGACCAGGTCGGCGCCGGGGAACTCGGCCGACAGCGTGGTGTGCGCCGAGCGGACCAGGTTGCCGAGGTTGCCGGAGAAGATGTGGCCGGCGGACAGGCTGGCCCGGTGGATCGGGCAGCCGGCGGCGTACCGTACGGCGCCGAGGTCGCGGAACTTGTCCCGGCTGTCGTCGCGGCCGTCGGCCTTGTGGTAGGCGGAGTTCAGGTCGAACGGCAGCGGGTTGGTGTAGTCCTGGAAGACCACCCGGTGCTGCCCGTCGGCGTCGATCTCGGCGAGCGTGGTGAGCAGGGCCCGGATCGCGGTGGTCGTCTCGGCCGCGGCCGCGGCCATCTGGGCGTCGGTGGCCAGGTCGCCGGAGGCGCAGGGGGCCTGCTCGACCGGGCCGCCGAGGTAGGCCCAGAACTCCCACCAGCCGGTCCAGGCGTCGGCGATGAACCGGTTGGCGCACTTGGTCGCCACGTCGCCGAAGGTGAACGAGCTGTTGTTGGAGCCGAGCCCGATCAGGACCAGGTCGATGTCGTGGGTCTGCCCGACGGCCCGCAGCTGGTCGAGCTGTGACTTGACCGTACGGCCCTTGTCGCGGGTGTTGGACGCGCTGGTGATGTCGTACGGGCGGCCGCCGGAACAGGCGAGGTTGAACCTGGCCTGGATGCCCGGCAGGTTCGCCTGGTGCAGGGAGGCGTTTGCCGAGCGGTGGCAGAAGTAGGCGTTGCTGTTCGGCGCGGACCAGCCGGGGAAGTTCTGTGCGACGCCGTTGACGTCGGCGACCGGGGCGTAGGCGCCGGCGCCCTCGCCGCTGACGAAGCTGTCGCCGAGCGCGACCGCCGCGGTGGGCAGGCTGGCGACCTGGGCGGGTGCGGCGGACGCGGGTGGACCGCCGACCAGGGCCACCGTGATGAGTATGGCGGCGGCGATCGCTGTGCGACGAAACATCGAGGGATCTCCAATCCAGGCATCGAAACGTGAAAGATTCTCCGCAATTGCGATCAGATCATGCGTGGCGAACATCGTCAATGGCTTGCCGTCGCTGGTAAAGGCGGGTGTCGATGCGGGTCGGTACGGTGCCGGCCAGCCGGGACCGGGGGCTAGGCTGTCCGCCTTCGAATGTGGATGGAGGCCGTGGTGTTCGAGTTCCGGTCCGGTGCCGCCCGCGACAGGTCCCGCTCCGCACCACCGTGGGATCGCCGCCTGCGCACGGCCGCCGCGGTGCTGGCCGTACCGCTGGTGTTGACGGCCTGCGGCACGGCGGAGGCCGAGCCGCCGGAACCGGCGGAACTGGTGGAGGAGGCCGTCGTGAAGTCCTCCGAATACCACCAGCACCTGCTCGCCGGCGACGTCGTCTACAGCCTGCGGACCACCGGCGACCTCGCCGCGCACGACCTGCCCGGCGGCGCGCAGCGGTGGACCGCGTCGGTCCGCGACCTCACCGGACCGAGCGGCTCCTCCAGCGAACTGGCGATGACGGCCCGCGCCGGGCTGCTCGTGGTGACCGGGCCGGAGGGCACGACCGTCCACGACGCCGCCACGGGCCGTACCCTGTGGACCGGCCCGGACCGGTTCGAGCGGTTCACCGCGACGACGGGCCTGGTGTCCGCCCCGATTCCGGCCGACGTCGAACTCGACAACGACGGGCGCGGGATGCACGCCGTACGGGCGGTCGACCTGGCCACCGGCGCCGAACTCTGGACCTCGCCACCGGTGTACCACTGGGCCCCGCCCCCCGCAGCCGACGTCGTCGCAGTGTGGACGGAGGACCGGTCGGTCGAGACCCGCGACGCCCGCACCGGCGCGGTCCGGGGCCGCCACGACGCCACCCCGGGCGGGCCGACCCCGATGCCCGTCGTCGGCGCCGGCCTCGTCGCCGTGCAGGAGGACACCGCGGTGACCGGGTACGACCCCGACACCCTCACCCCGCGCTGGCGGGCCGCCGTGCCGGCGGGCGTACGGGTCGTCGGCAACTGCGGCACCTACCTGTGCCTGCTCAGCGGCGGCACCGAGACCGGATTCCTCGACGCCGGGACCGGCGGGCCCGTCGGTGGCACACTCCGGTTCGGTCTGCCGCTCGACTGGTCCGGGCACGTGGTCACCGACCCGGCGGCGACCGGCCAGCGGGCGATCGTCGACCCGCGCACCGGCGACGCCGCCGTCGACCTGACCGACTGGCCGGTGGTGAGCGCGCCGACCCGGACCGTCGCCCCGCTGGTCGCCGCCCGCGACGCCGACCCGGACGGCGGCATGGTCATCGCCGTCGTCCAGCCCGGCGAGACCTCCGCGCGGGAGTTCAAGTCGGTACCGTACAAGCTGGTCGACTGCTATCCCTCGGAGACGCACGTCGCCTGCCGGACCGATGCCGACGAGCTGCGGGTCTGGCGCTACCGCTGATCACTGCCGGTGCCGGCACCGAGATCGACGGAGGTGCGGCGATGACCGTGATCGAACTTGGGCTGCGGGAACACGAGCCGGAGGCCGAGCCGTCCCGGCCCTCGCGTGCGCGGCAGTTCCGCACCGCCCTCGCCGTGGTGGCCGTGCTCCTGGTCGGGCTCGCCGCCGGATCGGCACCCCCGGTGCGGCCGCGGCTGACCGAGATCGCCGTCGTACCGACCGCCCCGGCCTACCGGCACGTGCTGGCCGACGGCGTGCTGTACAGCCTCGGTGCCCAGTACGGCGAGACGTCACGCACCCTGAGCGCGCACGACCTGCGCGACGGATCCGTACGGTGGCAGGTGCCGGCCGGCGACAACATCCTCGGGCGGGCCGGACTGTGGGTCAACCTGTTCCTCCAGGTCGACGGTGACTGGGTCCTGCTGAACAACGCCGACTCGACGATCGGCGTCGACACCGCCACCGGCCGGACACTGTGGACGGCCCGGCACCGGATCATGCCGACCGGCACCGACGGCATCGGCTACAGCAGCCGGCCGGTGCTGGCGGGCGGGGACGGCGCGCCGGTGGTCGCCCCGGTCGGCGACTATCCGGAGGAGGACCTGCGGGTCCTGCTGCGCGGCTTCGACCTGAGTACCGGAACCGAGCTGTGGGTCTCGCCACCGGTCCGGTTCGGGGAGGCACTGCCCGGCGTGGACGGGGCGCTGCTGGTCGTCACCGCCGAGAACCGGGCGGAGGTGTGGGACGCGCGCACCGGGGCGGTCCGGCAGCGGATCACCGGCCCGGGCGTCCGGACCCGTGCCGTCACCACCGGCGGCGGGCAGATCTACGTCACCGACGAGACGTCGACCCTGACCGCGTACGCCGCCGACACGCTGGAGCGGCGGTGGCGGGTACCGGTGCCGCACGGCAACGGCGAGGGCATACCCTGCGGCCGTTACGTCTGCTACTGGCAGTCCCCCACCGAAGGACCGGGGCGGGGCAACACGATCCTCCTCGACGCCGCCGACGGCCGGCCGGTGGGCGCCATGGTGGACGGCTGGCTCGCCGAGGAGAGCGGCGGCCACCTGATCAAGCGCGACGAGAACGGCGTCCCGGTGCACACCGTCGACCCGGCCACCGGCCGTACCCTGATCGACCTGACCGGCTGGCCGGACCCGGTCTGGTCGGACGAGCGGTCACCGCTGCTGCTGAGGCGGAGCGGCGACGGGCCGCGGCAGTGGTTCGGGGTGCTCGAGCCCGGCGACACCCGGGTCAGCCTCCTCGGGTCGGTGCCGCACCAGTCCTACCGCTGCCAGTCGTCGGCCACCCACGTCGCCTGCCAGACCGCGCCGGAGGAACTACGCGTCTGGCGCTACCGCTGAGTCCGGCGCCGACGCGCCACGGCCCGCTACGCTACGCGCCGGCGTCCGTCACGGTCGGGGAGGTTCGGTGTCCACGGTGATCGACCTCGGGGTGCCCGCCCTCGACGGGGAGCGGCCCGCGCCGGCCCGCCGGCCGGCCGCCCACCACCGGCGTACGGTGCTGGCGGGGCTGACCGCGCTGCTGCTCCTGGTGACCGGTGGCGCCGAGCCGCCGGCGGAGCCGGCGCTGGTCGAGGTGGCGGTGGTGCCGACCTCGCCGATGCACAACCACACCCTGGCCGGCGACCGTCTCTACAGCGCCGAACTCGACCCGCGCCGCGGCGGGCGCGTCGTCACCGCCTACGAGCTGGGCGACGGCGCGGCGCGCTGGACCAATGTGGTCGAACCGCCGGCCGGCGCCGACAGCCTCGGCCTGGACATCGAACTCGCGGTCTGGCCGACGGGTGAGCAGCTCCTGGTCAGCAGCCACGACGGCACCTCCGGGCTCGACCCGGCGACCGGCGAGGTCCGGTGGTCGACCCGGCCGGGCATCCTGGACCACGGCGGTCACGGGGTGGGGCTCAGCCTGGCACCGCCCACCGACCCGGCGGTCGCCCCGGGCGACGGCCGGGGGCAGGTGCTGCGCGGTGTCGACCTGGTGACCGGGGCGGAACTGTGGACGTCGGGACCGATCGGGTCCGGCCGGTTCCTCACCGGCGCGACCGGGGCGCTTCTTGTCGTCGAGACCGTCGACCAGGGCGTCGAGGTCCGCGATCCACGCACCGGAACGGTCCGGGCCGCGCTGGGTGCCGAGCCGGGACGATGGCGAAGCGTCGCCGGCAACGTCGACGACCTGCTCATCGTCGTCTTCCTCGGCGAGGTCACCGGGCACGCGGTCGACACCCTCGACACCCGCTGGAGCTTCACGTCGCCGTCCGGGCGCGGTGTGACGACGGCCTGCGGCCCCCACGTCTGCGTCCGCGGCGACGGGCGGCTGACGCTGCTCGACGCCGCCGACGGCACGGTCCTCGGCGGCATCCCGCGGACCGGTAGCCCCCATTACCGGGCCGGCCACCTGCTGATCCGCGACGGGGCGGGAGACGGCGGGACCATGCGTTCCCTCGCCCCGGACGGCCGTACGCTGATCGAGATGCCCGGCTGGGTGGAACTGGCCGAGTCACCGGCGACGGCTCCGGCGGTCCTGATCCGCCGGGACGGCGACGGGCATCGGTCGTCGTTCGCGCTGCTCGAACCCGGCGCGACCGCCCTGCGCTTCCTCGGCACGGTCCCGTACCCGGTGCACGACTGCCGGTCGACCCCGACCCACATCGTCTGCCAGGTCGGTCCCGACCGGCTGCGCGTCTGGCGCTACCGCTGAACCCGCCGCCGGACGGATCCGCGCGGAACGGCGCGATCATGCCGACGGGTCGGGCAGGGTGGCAGGCGGGGGAGGGGCGACGCCCGGCTCGGCAGACCGGACGACGCGATGACGGAAGCAGGCGACGACCGGCCGAGGGCGTCGGTGACCCACCTCGCGGTCATCGCCTCCTTCGGCCTGGTGGCCGGGGTGGTGGCGGCGGTGTTCCACTCGCCGCTGCCCGCCCCGCTCGTCGGCTGGGACGTGACCGCCGCCGTCTACCTGATCTGGGTCTGGTCCGCGATCTGGCGGATGGACGCGGCGAAGACCGCCCGGTTGGCGTTGCGTGAGGACCCCAGCCGGGGCGTCACCGACGTGCTGCTGCTCGCCGCCTGTGTCGCCAGCCTGGTCGCGGTCGGGTTCGTGCTGGTCGACGCGAGTGCCCGCGACGGCCGGCTCACCAACCCGTACGTCGCGGCCGGGGTCGGCAGCGTCGTGCTGTCCTGGGCCGTGGTGCACACCGTCTTCACCGCCCGCTACGCCCGTCTCTACTACACGGGGCCGGACGGCGGCATCGACTTCCATCAGCGGGAGGCGCCCCGCTACGCCGACTTCGCCTACGTCGCGTTCACCATCGGCGTGACCTTCCAGGTGTCCGACACCAACATCACCGACAGCGAGATACGTGCCACGGCGCTGCGGCACGCGCTGCTGTCGTACCTGTTCGGGGCGGTGATCATCGCGGCGGCGATCAATCTGATCGCCGGTCTGGCCCGGTGAGGCCGCCGACCGCGCGGTACCCGGCGGGCCCGCCGCGATCGGCTAGGCTCGGCGCTGCCCCGACGCGGACGCCCAGGTCATCGGCACAGGTGACGGTGCGGGCCGGCGCGGCGGGGTGGCCGGCGCCGGTCGGAGCCGCCGGCCGGCGGGACGACCGGAGAGGGCTACGTGACCGACGACCGATGGGCCACGCGGGACGATCCATGGGCGGATCGGGGGCCGCAGACCTGGGACCCGGGCACCGACGACCGTACGCCACGCCAGCGTCGCGCCGAGCCGCCGCCGGCCGCCGCGCTGGCCGGTGAGCCGGCCGGACCGGGCTGGCCGCAGCCCGCGGCGCCCCCGCCGACGGCGGGCATCCACATCCGCCGGCCGGCCACCCCGCCCCGTCGGACCGGTCCGGGCCGCCGGTTGCCGAGGACCGGCAGCCGGTTCCGGCCGGTGGTGGTCAGCCCGACGCGCCGGCGCCGGTCGGTCACCACCACCACGGGCCGGCCGGGCCGGCGTCGGCACACACCCGCCGGGCGGTCTTCGCCATCCTGATCCCGGCGGCCGTGGCGACCCTGGTCGGGCTGCTCGTGCTCTGGCCGGGCGACCGGGCCACGCCGGCCGCCGCCGACCCGACCGAACGGGCGTACGGCGAGGTCGTGCGGGTGGTCGAGGAGCCGTGTCCGGAGGGCGACCCGTCGGTCGGGGAGTCGACCGAGGACCCCGGCGGGCTCGCCGGCTGGCCCTGCGGCACCGCCGACGTACGGGTCACCGAGGGCGCCGGCACCGGCCAGACCGCCACCGTCGAGTTGCCCCGTGGACCGGGTGCGCCCGGCGTGGCCGTTGGTGACGACGTCGTGCTGCTGGTGCTGGAGGGGATGGTGCCGGGCAGCGTCGCCTACACCATCACCGACCACCAGCGGGGCCAGCCGATGATCTGGCTGGTCGCCCTGACCGCCGCCGTGATCATCGGATTCGGGCGCTGGCGGGGGGTCAGCGCCATCGCCGGGCTCGTGGTCAGTTTCGCCGTCCTGCTGCTGTTCGTCATCCCGGCGATCCTGGCCGGCTCGTCGCCACTGCTGGTCGCGGTCGTCGGCGCCGCGACGATCATGTTCGCGGTGCTCTACCTGACCCACGGCACCAGCGTGCACACCTCGGTGGCGATCCTCGGCACGCTCGCCGCCCTCGTGCTGACCGGACTGCTCGGCGCCGGCTTCACCGCGCTGACCCAGCTGACCGGGATCGGCAGCGAGGAGAGCGCCTACCTCGCGGTGATGCAGGGCAACGTCGACATGCGCGGTCTGCTGCTGGCCGGCATCATCATCGGCGCGCTGGGCGCCCTGGACGACGTGACCGTCACCCAGGCGATGACGGTCGCCGAGCTGTCCCGGCACCCGATGTCCCGGCGGGACCTGTACCGGGCGGCGGCCCGGGTCGGGCGGTCGCACGTCGGGTCCGCGGTCAACACGCTGGTGCTCGCGTACGCCGGCGCGTCCCTGCCGCTGATGCTGCTGATCGCCGCCGGCGGCCAGGACCTGGGCAACCTGCTCACCAGCGAGTTCATCGCCGAGGAGATCGTCCGCAGCGCGGTCGGCACGATCGGCCTGGTGGCCGCGGTGCCGATCACGACCGTGCTGGCGGTGCTGGTGGCCGAGTCCCGCCGTACGAAGGCCGTCGCCGGCACCTGAGGCACCGCCATCTGAGCGCCAGCGGGGCCGTCCGGACGTGACGGCCCCGCTGGCACTCGGTCGCCCTGCGGGGCGCCGGGCGGTGCCCCGTGTCTGTCGACAGTGGTCGGTCGGCGTGTCGATGGCGGCCGATCAGGGGTGGCAGCGCGCGGAGGGTCCGGGCACACTGCCGAGTGCTTTCGTCCGGTGCTGGCAAAGATCGTTTACGGGCGTACGTCAATCCTCCGGACACCTTTTGTTTCTTTCCAGAAGGAAGCAATCGGAGTCCGGGCGGGGCGGTCATCAACGCCGTCTGCCGCCCGGCATCCCCCGGAGTGCGACGTTCGTCCTGTTCAGTAGCGTGGCACCGGCCGTTCGAGATCAACCCGTGACTTGACGTCCATAGTTCGTTCGCCGTAGGAAGAAAGTGTGACCGACGTGGTGACTCCACCAAGCAGCCCCGTGAGCCGGGAACGGGCGCGTGAGATCAAGCGGATTTCCGTGATCTCCACCGCCCGGCAGGTGCGCGTGCTCTCCCGTGCGGAACTGACCGAGCTGACCGGGCTCAGCCCGGCCACGCTGACCCCGCTCGTCCGCGAGCTGATCGCCGAGGGCTACCTCGTCGAACGGGGCACCGCCGCGTCGCGGTCGGGCCGGCCCCGGACCATGCTCGAATTCAACCCGCGCGCCGAACTCGTCGCCGCCGTGTCACTGGAGTCCTCCCGGATAAGTTGCGAGATCGCCGACAGCGACGGCGCGGTCATCGCCCACCGCACCGCCCGGCTCGGCGCCGACGTCGTCGAGACCGTCTGCGCGTTCGTACCCGAACTGGTCGGCGCCGCCCTGCCGTCGCTGCGGGGCGTCGCCATCGCCGCGCCCGGCGTCTCCTCCGACGGCGGGGTCCGGCTCGCCCCGTCGGTCGGCCTGGTCGAGGACCGGCCGATAGGAGAATCGGTACGGCAGCGGCTCGGCGTGCCGGTCGTCGTCGACAACGACGTCAACCTGATGGCCGCCGGCGAACACGCCGCCGGCGCCGGGGCCGACGTCGACGACCTGCTGCTGCTGCACGTCGCCGACGGGGTCGGCGCCGGCCTCATCCTCGACGGGCGGGTCCGCCGGGGCGCCGCCGGTGCCGCCGGCGAGGTCGGGTTCCTGCCGCTGGACGGCGAGGAGCGCGGCTTCGACGGCGTCGGCCCGTTCGAGGCCCGCTGGTCGGAGAACGCCATCGCCGAGCGGGTCGTGGCGTTGCGTCCCGGTCGCCGTCCGGCCGAGGCCGTGCGTACCCTCGTCGAACTGGCCGGCAGCGAGCCGGCCGCGGCCGACTACCTGGCCGAGGTCCTCGAGGCCTGGGCCCGCCTGATCGTCTCCTGCGTCTGCGTGGTCGACCCCGGCCGGGTGCTGCTCAGCGGCGCCGCGGCACAGCTCGACGACGCCGCGCTCGACCGCCTGCAGGACCTTGTCGCCACCCGTGCCCCCGCGGCGACCGACGTACGCCGGGCCGTGCTCGGCGACCGGGCGGTCCTGCACGGCGCGGTCAGCTACGCGCTGTCCGCCGCCGCCACCCACCAGTCCTCCCCGTCGTAGTTCCCATCCCCGCTAGTTCCCTTCACCGGAGGTTCCCATGAGACGTCGCCTAGCTCTGGCCGGCGCGCTCGCCGCGCTCATGACCGTCACCACGGCATGTGGTGGCGGCGGGGGCGACGACGACACGTCGTCCGGCTCGGTCGAGAACATCGTCATCTACACCGCCCGTGACAAGAAGGTCACCGACTTCGTCATCGAGAAGTTCACCCAGGCCAACCCCGAATACCAGGGCAAGGTCGAGGTCCTGAACATGGGCGCCCAGGAGATCCTGGAGCGGGTCCGCGCCGAGAAGGCCAACCCGCAGGCGGACGTCTGGTGGGGCGGCACCCAGCAGGGCCTGTCGGCCGGCGCGGGCGAGGACCTGCTCGCCCCCTGGCAGCCCACCTTCGCGCAGGGCATGGACGCCAACTACAAGGACGCCGAGAACCGCTGGTTCGGCGAGATCCTGCTGCCGCAGGTCATCGTCTACAACAACAAGGCGGTCACCCCGGAGCAGGCGCCGAAGGACTGGGACGACCTGATCACCCCGGCCTGGAAAGACAAGATCATCATCCGGGACGTGCCGGCCTCGGGCGGCATGCGCTCCATCTACTCGTCGATGATCCAGCGGTTCTCGCCGGACGGCTCCAACCCGCAGCCCGGCTTCGACTGGCTGCTCAAGCTCGACGCCAACACCGCCGACTACGCCGCCAACCCGGCCGACCTCTACCTGAAGCTCTCCCGCGAGCAGGGCGTGGTCAGCGCCTGGAACCTCCAGGACGTGCTGCTCCAGGCCAACCAGTCGAACATGCCGTTCGGCTACGTGATGCCGGCCTCGGGCGCGCCGATCCTCGTCGACGGCGTCGCCGCGGTCAAGGGCGGCAACAGCACCGGGGCCCAGAAGTTCCTCGAGTTCATCTACGAGGACGGCCTGCGCGCCGACCTGGCCCGTGACTACTTCCAGATCCCGGCCGTCGAGATCGCCGAGCAGCCGCAGTGGCTGACCGAACTCGACCTCAAGCCGATGAACGTGGACTGGTCCGTGGTCGCCGCGAAGGAAACCGAGTGGATCAACCACTGGAACGCGGAGATCAAGAACAAGGGCTGACGACCGGTACGCGGCCGGGCCCGGCACCGGCCCGGCCGCGCACCACCCGCGCCCGCTCCCATCGCGGGGCCCCCACGCACATCCCGAAAGGCACATCATGATCGATGTCACGCTCGAGTCGGTGAGCAAGCGCTTCGCGCGCGGCGGCGACGTGGCGGCGGTCGACGACGTCGACCTGACCATCGCGGCCGGCGAGTTCTTCACCCTGCTCGGACCCAGTGGCTGCGGCAAGACCACCACGCTGCGGATGGTCGCCGGCTTCTACTTCCCGACCTCGGGACACATCCGCTTCGGCGGCGAGGACGTCACCCGCCGGCCGCCGAACAAGCGTGACACCGGCATGGTCTTCCAGAACTACGCGCTCTTCCCGCACATGTCCGTCGCGCAGAACGTCTCGTACGGGCTCAAGATCCGCAAGGTGGGCCGGGCCGAGTCCGCCCGCCGCGTCGAGGAGGCACTGGCCCAGGTGCACCTGGGCGGCTACGGCACCCGCCGCATCGACGAGCTCTCCGGCGGCCAGCAGCAGCGGGTCGCGCTGGCCCGCGCCCTGGTCATCCGTCCGCGTACCCTGCTGCTCGACGAGCCGCTGTCCAACCTGGACGCGAAGCTGCGCGAGGAGACCCGCGCCGAGATCCGCCGCATCCAGCGCGACGCCGGCCTCACCTCCATCTACGTCACCCACGACCAGGCCGAGGCGATGGCCATGTCGGACCGGATCGCGGTGATGGAGTCCGGCAAGGTCCGCCAGGTCGGCAGCCCGCAGGAGATCTACCACCGCCCGGCGACCACCTTCGTGGCGCGCTTCATCGGCCGCAGCAACGTGCTGTCCCTGCCGGTCCTCGGCGCCACCGACACCACCGTCGACGTCGGCCTGCCCGGCGGCGGGCGGGCCACCGCCAAGGCACCCGAGGGCCACGGGCTCACCGAGAACGACACCGCCCTGGTCTCCATCCGGCCCGAACACGTCGCGCTCGCCCGCCCCGGCGACAAGGACACCCTGCCCGGCCAGGTCACCGACGTCGAGTTCACCGGCATGTCGACGAACCTCACCCTCGACGTCGCCGGCACCACGGTCAACGTGTCGGCCATCGACGTACCCGCCACCGTCGCGGTCGGCGACCGGCTCGAGGTACGGCTGCCCGCCGACCGCATGTGGGTGGTTCGGCCGTGACCTCGACCACCCTCGGCGCCCGTGCCGCCGTCCTCACCGGGCGGCTGCGCGGCGGATCCAGCGCCGGCTGGTTCCCGTACCTGCTGGTCCTGCCGCTGGCCCTGGTCCTGTGGGGCTACGTCGTGCAGCCGATGCTCGCCACCTTCGGGGAGAGCGTCGCCGAGGACGGCGCCGGCAACTACCTCAGCTTCCTGGGCAGCGCGGGCGTCGCGCGCGCCTCGCTGTTCACCTCGCTCGCCATCTCCGCCGCCAGCGTCCTGCTCTGCGGCATCGTCGGCGTCGGCATGGCGTTCCTGCTCAAGCGGTTCACCTTCCCCGGCCGGCGGCTCATCGAGGCGATCATCCTGGTGCCGGCCGCGCTGCCGCCGCTGATCGGCGCGATCTCGTTCCAGCTCCTCTACAGCGAGACCGGCATCCTGCCCCGCGGCCTGCAACAGCTCTTCGGCACCGCGAGCCCGCTGCTGGCCTTCGACGGCATCGCCGGCGTGCTCGTGGTGCACACCTTCACCATGTACCCGTTCTTCTACCTCGCCGCGTCCGCCGCGCTCGCCGGCATGGACCCGTCGGTCGAGGAGGCCGCGTACAACCTCGGTGCCAGCCGGGTCCGGGTGTGGCGCACCATCCTGCTGCCGATGCTGACCCCGGCCCTGGTCAGCGGCTCGCTGCTGGTCTTCATGACGTCGCTGGCGTCGTACACCGCGCCGCTGCTGTTCGGCGTCGACCAGACGATGACCATGCAGATCTACATCAACCGCACCAACGGCGACCTGCCGATGGCGTCCACGTACGCCTCGGTGCTCGGCATCGTCTCGATCGTCTTCCTGCTCGGCATGCGCTGGTACGAGGGGCGGCGCAGCTACCGCTCGATGTCCAAGGGCATCGCCGCCCACCGCCGCGAGATCACCAACCCGTTCGGCCGCTGGCTGGCGCTGCTCGGCTCGCTGCTGGCCACCGTCGTCCTGCTCGCCCCGGTCGCCACGATCGCGCTGGTCGCCTTCTCCCAGGACGGCTCGTGGACCACCGAGGTGATCCCGAGCGTCTACACCACCGAGAACTTCGTCGCGATCTTCACCGAGCCGCGGTCGTTCCAGCCGATCCTCAACTCGCTGCAGATGAGCGCGCTGGCCACGGTCGGCTGCATCGTCATCGGCGTGCTCACCGCGTACGCCGTACGGCGGCTGAAGTTCTTCGGCCGTGGCCTGCTCGACGTCGCCGTCATGATCGCCTGGGCGCTGCCCGGCACCGTCGTGGCGATCAACCTGATCTCGGCGTTCAGCACCGGCAACGCGTTCAGCCTCGGCCAGGTCCTCGTCGGCACCTTCTGGATCGTGCCGCTGGCCTACTTCGTCCGGTTCCTGCCGCTGGTGTTCCGGTCCAGTTCGGCCGCGCTGGCCCAGCTCGACCCGAGCATGGAGGAGGCCGCCCGCAACCTCGGCGCCACCTGGTGGCGGGCGTTCCGCACGGTCACCCTGCGGCTGATGCTGCCCGGCGTGTTCGCCGGTGCCCTGCTGGCCTTCGTGCACGGCGTCGGCGAGTTCGTCGCCTCGGTGCTGATCTACACCTCAAGCACCACGCCGATCTCGGTGGCGATCAACAACCGGATGTACTCGTTCGAGATGGGCACCGCCGCCGCGTACGGCATGCTCCAGGTCGCCCTGATCTTCGTGGTGATGCTGGTGTCCGGCCGGCTGGAGAACGGCGGCCGGCGCACCTCCCGGGAGGCGACGCAATGGGTGAACTGATCCACGTCAGCCGGGTCCCCGGCGGCGAACTCGCCGACGTGGCCGCCACCGCCGACTTCGCCGTGCTGCCGGTCGGCGCGGTCGAGTGGCACGGGCCGCACCTGCCGCTCGGCACCGACCTGATCCTCGCCGAGGGCTTCGCGAGGAGCACCGGCGGCGACGGCCGGCGCGGGGTGCTGTTCCCGGCGGTGCCGTACACCGCCTGCCCCGGCCAGACCCGGCCCTGGCCGGGAACGATCGCGATCCGGCCCGAGATCGCGGTGGCGTACCTGTGCGACGTGCTGGAGGGCATCGTCGCCGCCGGGTTCCCCCGGGTCCTGGTCGTCAACGGGCACGACGCCAACATGTCGACGGTGCGGGCGGCGATGGAATGGGTGTCCGGCCGGCGCCGGGCCAGCCTGCTGCTGGCCAACTGGTTCCAGCTGGTCACCCCGGCGGAGACCACGCAGATCTACGGCGAGCTGCCGGCCCGCGGGCACGGCGGCGCGTACGAGACGTCGGCGGTGCTCGGCTTCGACCCCGACGCGGTACGCCCCGACTCCGTCACCGACCTGCCGCCCCGGCCGAAACTGGCCACCGCCCACCCGTACGTGCTGATCGAGTCCCGCCCCAATCCCTGGGAGGGCTGGTCCGGCCACATCTCGCTGGCCACGCGGGACACCGGCGACCGGGTCCGGGAACTCGCCGCCACCCGGCTGACCGAGCTGATCGACGCCTGGCTCGCCGCCCCGCTGCCGGCCGAACCCGACGCCACCCCGCTGGCGGAATCCGGACCACGATGAGTTCCGTCCGAAGCAGGGAACGAGCGATCGACGTAGTCGATTTCCATCTCCACCTCGGCATCCAGGACGACCCGGTCATCCGCTCCTGCGAGGACGCCGCCGGCATGCACCCCGGCGGCGAGCACGAGCGGTCGGTCCGCGCCGCCGCCAACGCCCCGTACGCGGCGGCGTGGCGGCGGGCGTGGGCGTTCCCGGACCCGGAACCGCCCGCCGACCGGCTGGCGGAGGCCGACCGGTGGGCGGACGAGCTGCGCGCCCAGGGCGTACGCCGGGCGGTGTTCGTCACCGGCGGCGGCAACGACGCGCTCGCCGACGCCGTCGACCGGCATCCGGACCTGTTCCTCGGCTTCGCCCACCACGACCCGTTCGCGCCCGACGCGGCCGCCGAGCTGGAGCGGGCGGTGACCGTACGCGGGCTGCGCGGCCTGAAGCTGTTCGCGCCGCTGCTGCGCGGCCCGCTGGACCACCCCGACCTGGATCCGGTGTGGCGTACGGCGGACCGGCTGCGGGTGCCGGTCCTGGTGCACGTCGGCCACTACGGCAGCGCGGGCGGGTTGTCGTCGAGTCCGCACGACAGCCCGAACCACCTGGCCCGGGTCGCCCGGCGGTTCCCGGAGCTGCCGTTCGTGGTGCCGCACTTCGGGGTGCAGCACGTGCAGGAACTGCTCTTCGCCTGCTGGAGCTGCCCGAACATCCACGTCGACACGTCGGGTTCCAACCAGTGGGTGCGCTGGATGCCGTACCGGCTCACGCTCGACGACCTGTTCCGCCGCTGCTACGAGACGATCGGCCCGGGGCGGATCGTGTTCGGCAGCGACTCGTCGTGGTTCCCGCGCGGCTACGTCGGCCGCTACCTCGACGACCAGTTACGCATCTGCCGGGAGATGGGGATGCCCGAGTCCGACCTGCAAACGATCTTCGCCGGAAACGCCGTACGGCTGCTGGGTCTGCCGACCTAGCCAGCGACCGCCGGGTCCGCCCGGCGCGACGAACGAGGGATTGTCATGAGCCTCAACACCTACCAGCAGCACCATCTGCGTGTCGCGTTCGAGCACCACGCGAGTCACCTCTTCGGTCCGATGGTGCGGGCCAGCCAGGCGCACGTGGTCATGCTCGCCGAGCGGGAGCTGATCCCGGCGGACCGGGCGGCCCTGCTGTTGCGCGGCCTCGGGGAGCTGCGCGGCGACGGCGGGGAGCCGCTGGTGTTCGACGGCAGTGTCGAGGACGTCTACTTCACCGTGGAGAAGCGGCTGGCCGCCGCCTGCGGTATCCCGACGTCACAGCTCGACGTGCAGATGGCCCGCAGCCGCAACGACCTGGACGCCGGGGTGTTCCGGATGGTGCTGCGGGAGCAGTTGCTGCGGGTCGTCGACCGGCTGCTGGCCACCGGGGTGACGGCGCTGGAGCGCGCCGACCGCTACGCCGACGTGGTGATCACCGGCTACACGCACCGCCGGCCGGCGCAGCCGACCACGATCGGGCACGCGCTGGCCGGGTACGCCGAGGCGCTGGCCGGCCAGGCGGTCGCCTACGCCGACCTGCTCGACCAGATGAACCGCTCGCCGCTGGGCTCGTGCGCGTTCGCCGGCACCGACCTGCCGATCGACCCGCCCCGGCTCGCCGAGCTGCTCGGTTTCGACGGGCTGGTGACCAACTCGTACGAGGCGGTGGCCGGCGCCGACCACCTGGTGCGGGTCGCCACCCTCAACGCGCAGGCGCTGGCGACCGGGGCCCGGCTGGCCCGTACGTTGATGGACTGGCTGAGCTGGCGCTGGGTGAACACCCCGGAGGGCTTCACCCAGGGCAGCAGCATCATGCCGCAGAAGCGCAACCCGGTGGTGCTGGAACACCTGGTGTCGATGGCCGGTGCCGCGGCGGGCGACGCCGCGTCGGTGCTCAACAACGTCGGCGCCGCCTGGTGGGAGGACTCCAACAACGCGACCACCGACGTGCAGACCCGGCTGTGGGACAGCGACGACCGCACCGAGCGGTTCTTCGCCCTGCTCGGCGGCTTCCTGGCCGAGCTGACCCCGCTGGAGCCGCCGGCACCGGCGGAGATCGTCGCCTCGGGCGCGACGACCACGGCAGCCGCGGACGCGCTCACCCGGCACGGGGTGCCGTTCCGGGCCGCGCACTCGGTGGTGGGCCGGCTGATCCGCGGCGGTGGCCCGGACACCTGGACCCCGGAGCAGGTGCGGGCGGCGGCGGCCGACGTCGGGGTGCCGGAACCGCTGGATGACGGCGCGGTCGCCGACCTGATCGCCGCCGCCGTACGCCCCGAACTGGTCCTCGACCGGGCCCAGGCCGACGGTCCCGGTGTCGCCGCCGTACGTGCCCAGGTGGCCGTGGTCCGTACGACGCTCGACGGCGTGTCGGCGCGGGTGGCCGGGCTGCGGGAGCGGCTGGCCCGGGCCGACGAGGCGCTGGACGCGGCCGTGGCCGGACGGGTGGGCCGGTGACCGTCCACAGTGGCCCGGTCGTCGACAGCCGGCCGGAGCCGGTGCGCCCCGACGCGCGGCGGCTGCTCGGCATCGACTTCGGCGGCACCAAGATGGCGGTCGCGGTCGCCGACGCCCAGGGCCGGATCCTGCGCTCCCAGCGGGTGCCGACGCATGCCGGGCGGGGCGCCGCGCAGGCGCTGGACCGGGCGCTGGAGCTGGCCGGCCGGCTCGTCTCGGACGTCGGCGGCTCGCTGGCCGCGGCCGGGATCGCGTCGCCCGGCGTGGTCCGTGACGACGGCATCGACCTGGCCCCGAACGTGCCGGGCTGGGAGCGGCTGCGGCTGGCCGACGCGGTCCGCGCCGCGCTGCCGGTATCCCTGGTCGAGGTCGGCAACGACCTCAACGCCGCCGCCCTGGCCGAGTTGCGCCTCGGCGCGCTGCGCGACGCCGACCCCGGGCTCGTGGTCGGCCTGGGCACCGGCGTCGCGACGGCGCTGACCGTCGCCGGGACCGTGGTCGCCGGGCACCGGGGCGCGGCGGGCGAGATCGCGTACGCCGTCACCGGCGCCGACTGGCCCGCCGACCCGCACGACGTGATGCTGGAGGCGGTCTTCTCCGGCCGGGCCCTCGATCTGTTCGCCGCCGATCTCGGGCTGACCGGCGGGGCCGAGGAGTTGTGCCGGCACGCCGAGCGGCCGGGGCCGGCCCGGGTCGCGCTGCTCGCCCGGGTCGACGAGCTGGCCCGCCACCTGGCCACCTGCTGCCTGCTGGTCGACCCGCGGCGGGTCGTGCTGGTCGGGGGAGTGGCCCGCAACGACCTGGTCCGTGAACTGCTCGCCGAACGGCTGACCGCGGTGCTGCCGCACCGGCCGGACGTGGTCCTGTCGACGTTCGCCGACGACGCGGCGCTGCTGGGCGCGGTGACGATGGCCGGCGAGGCGCTGGCCGCGCACCGCTGACGCCGGAAACCGGCGGGGCACCGACCCCCGCACAGCGCACGGGCGCGGCACCGAACCGGTGCCGCGCCCGTGGCGGTATGGGGTGGATCAGATGTTGTTGATGATCGACATCGAGGCCTCGTGCTGGGTGGCCAGCATGTCCGAGACCGCGGCGGCGTCGTAGTACCCGCCGGACTCCACCGGCGCGCTGTCCGACGAGTAGTCCGCCGTGTAGTCCGGGGCGGCCTCGGTGGTCGGCTCGGTCGGCGCGACGTCGTAGGTGCCGACGCCCTCCTCCCAGACCTGCTCGGCGACGCCGTCGCCGTCCTGGTCGTAGGTCATGACGTCGATCAGGCCGTCACCGTCGGTGTCGGCACCGGCGATGATCCCGCCGTCCGGCAACTGCTCGTACGCGACGATGTCCTCGACGCCGTCACCGTTGACGTCCTCCATGAAGACCTCGGACATTTCACTTTCTCCTTTTTCGGTTCCCGCTCTGTGTTGACGGCAACGCTAGGTCATGATCCGTCGGTTGGACTCCCACTTTGATGCCAACCCGACAGCGGCGGTTCCAGCCCCGTACCAGCGATTCGCGGGTCGGGCGGACGTCCCGGCCCGGCGCGGCGATGCCGCCGGTTCGGCCGCCTGATCTTCGCCGGCTGGGCCACGATGGCCGCAGGGGGTGGTGAGATGACGAACGCGATGGGCGTGGCCGTCCTGGACCTGGTCAAGCGGGCGGTCGGCGAGACGACGGCGGGCACGGTGTTCGGTGAGCCGGTCACCCGCGGTGACGTCACCGTGATCCCGGTGGCCCGGGTCAAGGGGCACGGGGGTGGTGGCGGTGGCGGCGGCAACGCCGATCCCGCGGCCGCCGGTCAGGCCAAGCAGGGCAACGGGTCGGGGGGCGGACCGGCGGCGCACGCGGGCGGTGGCTCGGGCGCCGGGATGCGGTTGTCGGCGCGCCCGATCGGGGTGTTCGTGCTGCGGGACGGCCGGGTCCGCTGGCATCCGGCGCTCGACCTGAACAAGGTGATCCTCGGCGGCCAGATCGTCATGGTGGTGGCGTTGCTGACCGTACGGGCGGTCGTGCGGGCCCGGCACTCCTAGCACATCGAGGGGGCGTGGCGGCGCCCTGCCGACCGCCGGTGTGCTGTGACGTTGGTTATCAACCGGGGATCCGGGTAGCCGACGGCGGCGGCCGCGACCTAGCGTTCGCGGTGAACGGCATTCACTTTAGGCAGTCCGTGCCATCGCACTCTCATCGCGACCGGGGGACGGGGCGTGTTCGCTTCCTGGGGATCATTCACCTACCGCCTGCGCTGGACCGTCCTCGCGGTCGTCGCCGTGGTGGTCGTCGGGTCCGGCATCTGGGGGCTCGGGGTCTTCAACCAGCTCACCGAGGGCGGCTACATCGACCCGGGCAGCGAGTCGGCCAAGGCCGCCGCCGCGGTCGAGTCGGCGCTCGGCCCGCAGGGCGGCGACGTCGTGGCCATCCTCACCCCGGAGTCCGGCACCGTCGACGACCCCGGCCTGGCCCAGCGGGTGACCGCCCGGCTCGACGCGCTGCCCGACTCGGCGGTGCTCGACGTCAGCAGCTACTGGCAGACCGGCGCTCCGCAGCTGGCCACCCCCGACAAGACCAGCGCACTGGCCGTCATCACGCTCGCCGGCGACGACGAGAACGCCAAGCTCGAGTCCTACCGGGCCATCAAGGACGAACTGGCCGTCGACGGGGCCAGGACGCAGATCGCCGGCAGCGGGCCGTTGCAGGACTCGACCTCCAACCGGTCCAAGACCGACCTCACCCGCGCCGAACTCGTCTCGCTGCCGATCGTGCTGATCCTGCTCGTCCTGATCTTCGGCTCGCTGGTCGCCGCCTCGCTGCCGGTGCTGGTCGGCGGCCTGGCCGTGCTCGGCTCGCTCGGCATCCTGCACGTCGTGGCCCTGGCCACCGAGGTCAACTCGTTCGCGGTCAACGTCGCCAGCCTGCTCGGCCTCGGCATGGCGATCGACTACGGCCTGTTCATGGTCGGGCGGTTCCGCGAGGAGATGGCCGCCGGCCGCTCGCCCGAGGTCGCCGTACGGCACACCGTGGCCACCGCCGGCCGTACCGTGATGTTCTCCGCGACCCTGCTGATCATCGCGCTCGCCGGCCTGCTGCTCTTCCCGCAGGGCTTCCTCAAGTCGCTGTCGTACGGCGGCATGGCGGCCGTCGCGCTCGCCGCGGTCGTCTCGCTGACCCTGCTGCCCGCCCTGCTGGGCATCCTCGGACCGCGCGTCGACAAGCTCGCCGTACGGCTGCCCCGGCGCCGGGCGGCGGCCGGCGGAGGCGGCTGGGCCCGGCTGGCCGCCGTCGTCATGCGCCGCCCGATCCTGGTCGCCGCCCCGATCCTCGCCGTCCTGGTGCTGCTCGCGCTGCCGATCGGCCAGGTCCGGTTCGGCGAGGTCGACGAGCGGGTGCTGCCGGCCAGCGACCCGGCCCGGCAGGCGATCGAGACGCTGAAGACCGAATTCCCGGCGATGAGCGGCAACGGCGTACAGGTGGTGCTGCGCGGCACCGGCGGCACCGCCCCCGACCAGGCCGCGACGCAGGCGTTCGCCGGCCGGGTCGGCGCCGTCCCGGGCGTCGAGGCGGTCAACCCCGGTGGCGCCGGCGGCGGCCTCGTGGTGCTGACGGCGACGCTGGCCGACCGCGACCCGCTCAGCGACACCGCCCGGGACACCGTCGCCGACATCCGCGCGCTGACCCCGCCCGCCGGCACCGACCTGCTGGTCGGCGGCACCACCGCCCGCAACGTCGACAGCCTCGACGCCACCATCGCCAAGCTGCCGCTGATGGCGGGCCTGCTCGCCGGTGCCACCTTCGTGCTGATGTTCCTCGCCTTCGGCTCGATCCTGCTGCCGATCAAGGCCATCCTGATGAGCGTGCTCAGCCTGTCGGCGACGTTCGGCATCCTGGTCTGGCTCTTCCAGGAGGGGCACGGCGAGAGCTGGCTGCGGGTGACCCCGGCACCGCTGGAGGTCGGCATCGTGGTCCTCATGGCGGCGGTGGTGTTCGGCCTGTCCACCGACTACGAGGTGTTCCTGCTGTCGCGGATGGTCGAGGCCCGCGCCAAGGGGGTCAGCACCGTCGAGGCGGTCACCACCGGCCTGGTCCGCACCGGACGGGTGATCAGCGCCGCCGCGCTGCTGCTGGTGGTGGTGACCGGGGCGTTCGCGTTCGCCACCGTCGCCATGATGCGGTTCATCGGCGTCGGAATGATCATCGCGCTCGTGCTCGACGCGACCGTGGTCCGGATGCTGCTCGTACCGGCGGTCATGCGCCTGCTCGGCGACGCCGTCTGGTGGGCGCCCGGACCGTTGCGCAGGCTCCAGCAGGCCGCCGGTCTGCAGGAGTCCGACGAGATCGGGACGGCCGACAAGGAGTACGCCCTGCGCTGACCTGCGCCGGTTCACCCGTCCGGTTGCCGCCCATGACGGCGGGAACCGGACGGGGACCGGCACCGTCACAGTGGGGTGACTATCTTTCGCCGCATTCGTGCCACCGCAACCCTGTCCGTACTTTTGCTGACCGCCGCCGCCTGCGCCCAAGGTGGCAACGACGCCGGCGGTCCCGACCCCGGCCCGGTGTCCCTGGAGTCCGACGTGGCCGCCATCCGGGTCGACTACACCGGGGGCTTCAGCACCCCGGGCATGATCGCCGCCCGGCTACCGCTGATCGCCGTCTACGGCGACGGCCGGGTCATCACCCAGGGCCCGCAGGTCATGGTCTATCCCGGCCCCGCACTGCCCAATCTCCAGGTGCAGACGATCAACGCCAACGACGTCGACGCCCTGATCGAGCGGGCCCTGGCCGCCGGGGTGGGCCAGGCCACCGACTTCGGCCAGCCGCCGGTCGCCGACGCCGCCTCGACCCGGATCACCGTCACGACCAGTGACGGCGAGAAGGTGCTCGAGGTCTACGCGCTCGAGGAGACGCCCGAGGACGGCGCCGGGCTGAACGCCACGCAGGTCGACGCCCGCGCCAAGGTCAAGGAGTTCGTGGCGTCGCTGAACGACCTGTCGGGCACGCTCGGTGCCGGCGCGGTCGGCGCGCCCCAGCCGTACGTGCCGACCGCTGTCGCCGCGATCGCCGAGCCGTGGGTGGCCGGCGACCCGGCCCTGCCCGCCCCGCCGGAGGTCGCCTGGCCCGGCCCGGCGCTGCCCGGCAAGCCGGTCGGCCCCGGCCTGGAGGTCGGTTGCGTGAGCGCCGACGGCGAGGCCGCCACGAAGGTCCTGTCGGCGGCCGGTACGGCGACCTCGGCCACCCCGTGGACCTCGGAGGGCAAGAGCTTCACGGTCCACCTGCGCCCGTTGCTGCCCGACGAGACCGACTGCGCCGACCTGCTGGCCGGCTGATCCGGCCGGCCCGCCGACCTGACCGGCCCGGCCGACCGGCCCACCCGGCTGATCCGGCCGATCCGACCGCCGGGACCGTCACCCGTACGTGGTGGCGGTCCCGGCGTGTCCGGGCGCCCAATATGATCCTCACTCGGCGTTCCGACATTTCAGACCACCGCCTGCGAGGTTTTCCACGTGCAGCCCGACGACGTGCGGCGTACCGACGTATCCACCAGCCCGCCGGACGTGAAGCGGCCGACACGCCGCCGGGCGCTGGTCGCGGCGGCCGTCGCCGCGGCGGTGCTGCTGCCGGCCGGGGCCGCCGTCGGCTACGCCTACACCGGTGAGGTGCCGCGCGGGGTGACCGTCCTCGGTGTCGACCTGGGCGGGCTCGACCGGGCGGCGGCCGGCGAGGCGCTGCGCGCCGAACTCGCCCGGCGGTCCGCCGACCTGGCGGCGCCGGTCACCGTACGCGTCGAGGACCGGACGGCGCGGGTGGACCCGTCGGCCGTCGGGCTGGCCGTCGACGTGGACGCCACCGTCGCCGCCGCCGCCGACGCCCGGCCCGGGGTGTTCGCGCGCCTGTTCGGCTCGCCCACCGTCGACCCGGTCGTGGCCGTCGACCAGGGCCGGCTCGACGCGGCGTTGCGGGCGGCGGTCGGCGACGTCGGGCAGCCGGTGGTGGCGCCCGCCATCACGTACGACGGCACCACGCCCCGCCCGGTCTACCCGGAGTCCGGCCGGGTCCTCGACCCGGCGACGGCCGCCGGGGCGCTGCGCGCCGGCTGGCCGGACGCCCGCGAGGTGACCGTGCCGCTGCTCGACGTGCACCCGGCCACCACCACCGCCGACGTCGACCGGCTGCTCGCCGAACTGGCCAGGCCCGCGGTGAGCGGACCGGTCACGGTCACCACGGACCGTGGCGACCTGCCGGTGCCGCCGGCCGCGATCGCCAAGAGTCTCGTGTTCGCCGCCGACGACAGCGGCCGCATCGAGCCGCGCGTCGACGAGAAGGCGTTGCGGTCGGCGCTCGGCACCGGGCTGCGCGAGGTGGAGGTGGCGCCGAAGGACGCGACGGTCGTCCTCGACGGCGGGAAGCCGAAGGTGGTGCCCGGCACCGACGGGCAGCGCCTCGACACCGCCGCCCTGGGCCGCGACCTGCTCGCCGTGCTGCCCCGTACGGCCGACCGGCGGGTGGCCGGGACGCTGACGGCGGCGCGGCCGGCGATGACCGACGAGCAGGCGGCGGCGCTGGGGATCAGGGAGCGGGTCTCCACGTTCACCACCAACTTCACCGGCGGGCTGTCGGCACCGCGCAGCAACAACATCGTGACGATCGCCAGGGACGTCGACGGGACGATCGTGCAGCCGGGGGAGACCTTCTCGCTCAACGGGCACACCGGGGAGCGCAGCTACGCGCAGGGCTACAAGGACGCGCCGGTGATCATGGACGGCAAGCTGGTGCCGGGGGTCGGCGGCGGTACGTCGCAGTTCACGACCACCCTGTTCAACGCGACCTACTACGCCGGGCTGGAAGACGTCGAGCACAAGCCGCACTCGTACTGGTTCAGCCGTTACCCGCCGGTGATCGAGTCGACGATCTTCTACCCGAACCTGGACTTCAAGTTCCGCAACGACACCCCGTACGGGGTGTTGATCGACACGTCGTGGACGAGCGACTCGATCACGGTGTCGATCTGGAGCACGAAGATCTACGACAGCGTGAAGACCGAGTGGGGGCCCCGGCGCAACATCACCAAGCCGCGGGTGGTCCACCTGGAACCCGGACCGTCGTGCATCGCCACCAACGGCATCGACGGTTTCACCCAGGACGCCTGGCGGATCTTCCGCAAGGACGGCAAGGAACTCAAGCGGGAGAAGTTCAGTTGGCGTTACGACGCCGAGCCCCGCTTCGTCTGTGGCGGCTGAGCTGCGCTGTCCCATTCTCTGGGACCGGATTTTCCTTTGGGTATTCCTACCTGAATAGTGGGGCGCATGAAGGGTGCGGCTGACCTGACCAGGCGCCGGGTGGTCGACTACGGGTTGGTCTCCACGGCGCGCTGTTGCCAGTGACACCGCCGGCGTGCCCGCCGGCCGGACCGGCGTGCCCGCCGCCTGACCCGGTCCCCGCACGGAGCCGCCTGACGGCCGGACCCCGTCCCGGGTCCGCCGCCCGCTGACAGCGGTCCGGTCGACACCACCATCCGCACAAACCCATCGCGCACCGCCGGCCGGCGGGCGTCCCGTCCGGGCGCCCGCTTCGTCTGCGGTGCCGAGCCATGCCCCGCGACAGGAAACCCCCTCCGTGATCCAGATAACCGGTCTGCGCAAGGTCTACCGGACCCGCCGCACCGAGGTAGCCGCGGTCGACGGCGTCGACCTGACCGTCGCCAAGGGCGAGGTGTACGGCGTCCTCGGCCGCAGCGGTGCCGGCAAGAGCACCCTGCTGCGCTGCGTCAACATGCTCGAGCGCCCCGACGCCGGGCGGGTCGTCGTGGACGGCGTCGACCTCGGCGGCCTGCGCGAGGACGGGCTGCGCCGGGCCCGGCAGCGGATCGGCATGATCCACCAGCACTTCGCGCTGCTCGGGTCGCGCACCGCCGCCGGCAACGTCGCGTTCCCGCTGGAGATCATGGGGGTGTCCCGGGCCGAACGGGCCGAACGCGTCCGCGAACTGCTCGACCTCGTCGGCCTCGCCAACCGGGCCGGCGCCTACCCGGCCCAGCTCTCCGGCGGCCAGAAGCAGCGGGTCGGCATCGCCCGGGCGCTCGCCGGCCGGCCCACCGTGCTGCTCTCCGACGAGGCCACCTCCGCGCTCGACCCGGAGACCACCGGCTCGATCCTCGACCTGCTGCGCGACCTCAGCCAGCGGCTCGGGCTGACCGTCCTGCTGATCACCCACGAGATGGAGGTGGTCAAGCGGATCTGCGACTCCGCCGCGGTCATGCACGACGGCCGGATCACCGAGAGCGGCCGGGTCGCCGACCTGCTGCTGCGCCCCGGCGCCGAACTCACCCGGGGGATCTTCCCGCTCGGCCCGCCCCCACCGCTGAAGGGCGCGACCCTGCTCGACGTCACCGTGGTCGGCGCCGCCGCCGACGGCACCTTCGTCTCCGACCTCGCCCGCCGCTTCGACCTCGACGTACGCATCGTCGCAGGGGGAGTGGAGACCCTCGCCGGCACCCGCGCCGGCCGGCTGCGGCTGGCGCTGTCCGGAGCGGCGGCGGCCACCGACGGGCCCCGCGAATACCTGGGCAGCGCCGGCATTCTCGTGGAGGACCCCCGATGACCTGGGAAGACATGCTGCCCCTGCTGTGGGAGGGCAGCAAGGAGACCGCCTACATGGTCGGCGTGTCGACCGCCGTCACCGCGGTCGGCGGGCTGCTGATCGGCGTGCTGCTGGTGCTGACCGACCGGGGCGGGCTGCTCGCCGCCCGGCCGGTCAACGCCCTGCTCGGCCTGGTCGTCAACATCGGCCGCTCGCTGCCGTTCATCATCCTGCTGGTCGCCGTGATCCCGTTCACCCGGGCGGTGGTCGGGACCACCATCGGCACCACCGCGGCGATCGTGCCGCTGACCATCGGCGCGATCCCGTTCTACGCCCGGATCGTCGAGACCGCGATCCGCGAGGTCGACCCCGGCGTGGTCGCCGCCGCCCGTGCCATGGGCGCGTCGCGGACCGCGATCGTGGTCAAGGTCCTGCTCCGGGAGGCCCGGCCGGGCCTGGTCGCCGGTCTCACCATCACCCTGGTCGCCCTCGTGGGCTATTCCGCGATGGCCGGCGCGGTCGGTGGCGGCGGCCTCGGCGACCTGGCCATCCGCTACGGCTACCAGCGCTTCGAGACGGAGGTCATGATCGCCACCGTCGTGCTGCTCGTCGTCTTCGTGCAGCTGACCCAGAGCTTCGGCGACTGGGTCGCCCGCCGCCTGTCCCACCGCTGACCGCATTCCCGCATTGCTCGCCAACCGGTGGAGAAGCCACCGGCGAACCGAAAGAAAGGCCTTTCCCGTGCGACGCACCGTCCTCACCCTGCTCACCGCGGCCACCCTCGTCCTGGGTGCGGCCGCCTGCGGCTCCGACTCCGGCGACGGCGCGGCCGGGACCGGCCCGCTGAAGGTCGGCGTCAGCCCGGTGCCGCACGGCGAGATCCTCAAGTACGTCCAGGACAACCTGGCCGCCGCCGAAGGGCTCGAGCTGGAGATCGTCGAGTTCAACGACTACATCCAGCCCAACGTGGCCCTGCGCGACGAGCAGCTCGACGCCAACTACTTCCAGCACATCCCGTACCTCGACGAGGAGAAGGCGGCCAAGGGGTACGACTTCACCGCCCTGGCCCCGGTGCACATCGAGCCGCTCGGCGTCTACTCCAAGAAGGTCAAGAGCCTGGCCGAGGTGCCCGACGGCGGCGTGGTCGCCATCCCGAACGACCCGGCGAACTCCGGCCGGGCGCTGAACCTGCTGGCCGTGAACGGCCTGCTCACCCTCAAGGACGGCGTCGGCGTCAAGGCCACCGAGGCCGACATCGTCACCAACCCGAAGAACCTCAAGTTCGAGGCGCTGGAGGCCGCGCAACTGCCGCGCAGCCTCGACGACACCGCGATCTCGGTCATCAACGGCAACTACGCGATCGCGACCGGGCTCAACCCGGCCACCGACGCGCTGGCGCTGGAGAGCGGCGAGAACAACCCGTTCGCGAACCTGGTCGTGGTGCGGGCCGGCGACGAGACCGACGAGCGGATCGTGAAGCTGGAGAAGCTGCTGCACTCCGCGCAGGTCAAGCAGTTCATCGCCGACAAGTACCAGGGCTCGGTGCTGGCCGCGTTCTGATCCCACCCGGCGGGTGCCGCGGGCGTACGGACGCCCGCGGCACCCGCCGTTCGCGCAACCCCGCCGGTGGCGGTGGATGAGGGCGTCGCGCCCGGCGGTCAGCCGACCGCGGCGGCCTCTTCCTCTTCCACCCGGCGGTTCCAGTCCGCCTTCGACGACTGCCAGCCGTCCTCGTCGGCCCCGAGCCGCCAGTAGCCCGAGATCGACAACTGCTCCCTGGTCACCCCGTGCTCGACCCGCAGGAACCGGCGCAGCTCCTTCACGAAGTGCGCCTCGCCGTGCACGAACGCCTGCAGGGTCCCGGGCGGGAACTCCAGCGCCCGGACCGCCTCGACCAGCGCCGCGCCGACCGGCCGGTCACCCCGGTGCAGCCACACCACCTCGGCCCGCCCGTACGTGGAGAGCTTCTGCTCCTCGTCCGGCCCGGACACCTCGATGAACACCTTCGCCAGGGCTCCCGCGGGCAGCCGCTCGACCGACGCGGCGATGGCCGGCAGGGCACTCTCGTCGCCGGCCAGCAGGTGCCAGTCGGCGTCATCGGCCGGGGCGTACGCGCCACCGGGGCCGAGGAACATGATCTCGTCACCCGGCCGGGCGGCGGCCGCCCACGGGCCGGCCAGCCCCACGTCGCCGTGGTGGACGAAGTCGACCGTCAGCTCGCCGACCGTCGGGTCCCAGCGGCGCACGGTGTAGGTCCGGGTTCGCGGCCACTGCTCGCGCGGCATGTCGCGGCGGATCGCCGCGATGTCGAACGGGGCCGGGTAGTCGACCCCCGGGACCGGGAACAGCAGCTTCAGGTAGTGGTCGGAGTAGGTGCCGGCGCTGAACCCGGCGAGCCCCGGACCGCCGAACACCACACGGATCATGTGCGGCGTGAGCCATTCGGTGTGTACCACCGTGGCCTGGTGGACCTGAGGCGTCCTGCGATCCGTCATAGGGTTAGGTTAACCTAAGTCGGCCGGTAGTCGAGAGGGCACCGAGCGTGGTTCTCGGCGATCCGGTGTCGGAAACTCGCCATCACGCTCACCGCCCGGCCCGGTCCAGCCGGTGTGCCAGCAGCACCTTGCCCCGGTCGCCGGCCCGCTCGCCGTCGTCGCGGACCCCCCGCAGCCACCCCGCCAGCTCGGCGTCGCCGGCCCGGTCGGCCTCGCGCGCGTACGCGTCCATCCGCCAACTGTTCTCCAGCACCAGTTGCAGCGCCGTGATCAGGTCGGTCTCGGTGTCCTCGACGGGCTCCACCAGGTCCATCACGCGCATCACGCACCTCCGTCCGGCGCCTTCCCGCCGGCAGCCGGACTATGCCGGCGGGAGGCGCGGGGCACCCGGGATGGCACGACTACGCCGCCGTGGCGCGGGTAGCCGACCGGTATGGCAGCACAGATCCCGGACCGGCGCCGGTTCGTACGGCAACTCGTCCGCCACGGCGGGCGCGGCTTCGCCGAGGAGTACGGCCTCCCGGTGCTGAACAACCCGGCCAACCTCTACCAGTTGCTCAGCCTGGCCCAGATCCTGCGCGGATCGGCCGACCACCGGCGGGCGACCGCCGCCGCCCGGGCACTGCGCGACCGGGGCTGGAACACCGCCGCCCGGATGGCCGCCAGCCCGGACGGGGAACGGGCCGCCGTGCTGCGCGCGTACGACCAGCGGGCCGCCGGCACGCTCGCGCGACGGCTCGGCGCGACCGCGGCCGCCCTGGCCGAACGGTACGGCGGCGACCCGCGCCGGCTGCGGACCGCCGCCCGCCGCGACCCGGCCGCCGAACGGGCTCTGCTGCGCGAACTGCCGGGCGTCGACGACGGCGTGATCGACCTGTTCTTCCGCGACGTCCAGGTGCTGTGGCCGGAGATCGGCCCGTTCGCCGACCGGAACGCCCTCACCGCCGCCCGCCGGCTCGGGCTCGGCAGTTCGGCACAGGACCTGGCCGACCTGACCGGGCGCCGGGAGTCGGAGAAGCTGGCCTGGCTGGTCGGGGCGCTGGCCCGGATCGAACTCGACGGCAGCTACGCGCAGGCCCGCCAGCTCGCGACCGCCTGACGCGACGCGCTATCCGCGTGCCGTCGGCAGCGCCGCCCAGACGATCTTGCCGCCCTGGGCGGGGATGACCCCCCAGGCACGCGACTGCGACGCCACCATCGGCAGCCCACGGCCCCGCAACGCGACCGGCCCGGCGACCGCCGGGCCGTCGCCGTCCCGGGTCGCGGGCACCGGCGCCATCGCGCTGCGGTCGGCCACCCCCAGCCGCAACAGTCCCCGGTGGCACCGTACGGTCACGTCGATATCGGTCCCGGCGTGCTCGACGGCGTTGCTCACCAGCTCGGAGACGATCAGCTTGGCGTCGTCGACGACGTGCTCCAGGCCCCAGCTCCGGCAGGCGCCGTCGACCAGCTCCCTGGCCCGGCCGGGGGCCTGCGGCGCCGCGGCGAGCCGGGCGTGCGTCCGCCGGACGCCGGGCACGTCGGGCAGCGCGCCGGCCGCCGCGACCGCCTGCGCCCGGGCCGGGAGCACCCGGGGCCCGTGCCGGCCGGCCGCCAGCCGACCGGCGAGCCTCGGCGTGGCACCGTGTGCCAGCACCGACACGCCGGGTAGCCGGGCGCCGCGACGCAGCACCACCGGCAGCAGCGTGGCCGGCACCGCACCCACCATCACCACGTCCGACAGGTCCACGACGACCGCCCGGGGGAAGTGCGCCAGGCACCGCTGCAGGGCGAACCGCGACGCGGCCACCGCCGGCATCGTCAGTGGCCCGCGCAGGGTGAGCAGAAGCGCCCCCGAGTCCACGTCCGCCGACATCACCGCGAAGGCCCTCATCGCCCGTCCACGCTCAAACCCCGTCCACGCATATCCAGCCGCCGGGGATCGAACAGAGCGAGAGCCGACCCGGCGCGCGGGTACAGGTACCCACCGGACGGGCCGGCCTACACCTGATGCCGGTCAGAGATTGCCGCGCCGCTCCTGCTCGCGCTCGATCGCCTCGAACAGCGCCTTGAAGTTGCCCTTGCCGAACCCGAGCGAGCCGTGCCGCTCGATCAGCTCGAAGAACACCGTCGGCCGGTCCCCGACCGGCTTGGTGAAGATCTGCAGCAGGTAGCCGTCCTCGTCCCGGTCGACCAGGATGCCGCGCTTCTTCAGCTCCTCGATCGGCACCCGGACCTGCCCGATCCGGGCCCGCAGCGCCGGGTCCTCGTAGTAGGAGTCCGGCGTCGACAGGAACTCCACGCCCTCGGCCCGCATCGCGTCGACGGTGCGGACGATGTCGTTGGTCGCCAGCGCCAGGTGCTGCGCGCCCGGTCCGCCGTAGAAGTCCAGGAACTCGTCGATCTGCGACCGCTTGCGGGCCACGGCCGGCTCGTTGAGCGGGAACTTCACCCGGTGGTTGCCGTTGGCGACCACCTTGCTCATCAGCGCCGAGTAGTCGGTGGCGATGTCGTCGCCGATGAACTCGGCCATGTTGACGAAGCCCATCACCCGGTTGTAGAAGGCGACCCAGTTGTCCATCTCGCCGAGTTCGACGTTGCCGACCACGTGGTCCAGCGCCTGGAAGAGCCGCTTCGGCGCGCCGTCGCGCCGGACGTACTCGGACTGCCGGGCGACGTAACCGGGCAGGTAGACGCCGGTGTAGCGGGACCGGTCGACCAGCGTGTGCCGGGTGTCGCCGTACGCGCCGATCGCGGCGATCCGCACCGTGCCGTGCTCGTCGGAGACGTCGTGCGGTTCCTCCAGCACCTTCGCCCCCTGCGCGCGGGCGTGCGCCACGCACCGGTCGACGTCGGGCACCTCCAGCGCGATGTCGCTGACCCCGTCGCCGTGCCGGCGGTGGTGGTCGTGCAGCGGGCTGGCCGGGTCGACCCCACCGGAGACCACGAACCGGCACGAGCCGCTCTTGAGGACGTACGCCTTGTGGTCGCGGTTGCCGGTCTCCGGTCCGCTGTACGCGACGAGTTCCATCCCGAACGCCGACTGGTAGAAGTGCGCGGTCTGGGTCGCGTTGCCGACGACGAAGACGACCGCATCCCAGCCGGTGACCGGGAACGGGTCGCCGCTCGCGTCGTACTCGACCAGGCCCACGAGCTGCTTGAGCTGCTGGAGGTCCAGGTCGGCCTGGCGTTCCTGCGGGGTGAGGGTCGGCTGGATCGTCATCGGTCCACCTCCGGGGTTGGTCGTCGTACGCCGATGTGGCGAGCGAACCGCACCCTCCGGTGTTGTGCAACAGTTCGACCGTGTGCTGGTCAGGGTGTACAGAATGCGAAGCCACCTCGTCGGATCACTGTGCAGGATGACTATCGTGGTGCGGGTGAGTGCGGAACTCGACCATCTCGACGCCCGGCTGCTCGACCTGTTCAGCCGCGAGCCCCGGATCGGGGTCCTCGAAGCGTCCCGGCAACTGCGGGTGGCCCGGGGCACGGTCCAGGCCCGGCTCGACCGGCTGCTCGCCCGTGGGGTGATCCGCTCCTTCGCCCCGGAGGTCGACCCGGCGGCACTCGGCTATCCGGTGACCGCGTTCGTCAGCGTCGAGATCACCCAGTCGGTGGGGCACGAGGCCGTCGCCGGCCTGCTGGTGGACATCCCGGAGGTGCTGGAGGCGCACACCATCACCGGCACCGCCGACATGCTGCTGCGGGTCGTCGCCCGGTCGAACGCCGACCTCCAGCGGGTCATCGACCGGCTGGTCGCCACCGCCGCGATCGAGCGGGCCGCCAGCACCATCGCGCTGCAGACCCAGATCCCGTACCGGGTGCTGCCGCTGGTGCACGAGGCGGCGGCCGCCGATCCGGCCGGCGCGCCGGCCGGGGTCAGGCGACGACCTCCCGCACCGGGTGCTCCTGGATGACCGGGCGGTCCCGGTCCCGTTCGGACGTACGACGAGAACCGGGTCGACGTCCCTCCGGCGGGGGAGACCTGCCGGATCGCGAACATGATCTGCGGCATGTCCCAGTCCGGCGACTACGGCCGGTCCCACCGCCCTGCCGCCGCTGACCCAGCTCAACCCGGGGGCCGCGGTCCTCGCCGCGATCGGGATGGTCACCGGCGCCCGGCGCCGGGCCTGGTCCGACCACCGGATCATGGAGTACATCCCGGGCTGAGCGGGCCCGGGGCACCCTCCGGTGCCCCGGGTTCCGCCGTCAGCCGGCGAGCGAGCCCGCGGCGGCGACCAGGTAGAGGCAGCCGCCGATCGCGACCGCCACCCCGGCGGCCGCGGGCAGCCAGGCCACCAGCGTCGACGCCCAGGCCCACCGGCTCGTACGGCCGGACAGCAGCGCGAAGCCGCGGATGGTGATCACGCCGACCCCGGTGAGGGTGAGCGCCATGCCCACCCCGAAGGCGATGACGAGCAGGACGGCGTCCAGCGCCCGCCCGGTGAGCAGGCCGCTGACCAGCACCAGGAAGGCCGAGGGGGAGGGCAGCAGGCCGCCGGACAGGCCGAGGGCGACCAGGCCACGGCGCGACCACGGGTCGGTCGGCGCGGGGGCGGGGGCCGCGGGCTCGGCGGGCGTGGCCGGGGCTTCGGCCGCCCGCTCGGCGACGACGACCTGGCCGGCCTCCTGGCCACCGGCCGGGCCGGCCGGGGAGTGCGGGTGGTCGTGCCCGTGCCCGTGGTCATGCGAGTGGCCGTGCCCGTGATCGTGCGAGTGGCCGTGGCCGTGGCCGTGCCCGTGCCCGTGCGAGTGCCCGTGATCGTGCGAATGGCCGTGCGAGTGGCCGTGGCCGTGCGAGTGGGAGTGGCCGCCGCCCCTGATGTGGCGGTAGGTGAGGTGCACCCCGACCCCGATCACCACCAGGCCGGCCAGCACCTGCATCCAGGCGGTGACCCGCTCGGTGCCGAACCCGGCCAGGCCGCTGACGCCGACCCAGGCCACCGCGAGTACCAGCACCGAGAAGGTGTGCATGATCGCGACGATCAGCCCGAGCCGCAGCGCGTCCCGGTACCGGCCGCGGGTGCCGACCAGGTACGCCGCGGTCACGCTCTTGCCGTGTCCGGGGGCGACCGCGTGGGCGGCCCCGACCCCGAGCGCCACCAGCAGTGCCAGCCAGAACACGGCACCGCTGTCGAAGAGGGCGACCAGCCGGCCCTCGATCCCGCCAAGCCCGTTCATCGCCGGGGTTCCTCTCGGTCGCTGGGGTCGTTCACGCCCGCCGCCCGCGACGGCGGCGTACGAGGAAGAAGGTGATGATGCCGATCGCGGCGACCCCGGTGCCGGCCGCGACCGTCGTGACGGCCGTGGTCATGCCGCCGCCGGACGGGTCGAACCGGATCTGGTGGGTGGTCGCCTCGGCGGTGAAGAGGGTCTGTGTCGGCGCCGCCTTGGCGGTGAGCATCGTGCGGTACGCCGGGTTCAGGTCGGTCAGCGTACGCAGCGTGACGTCGACCTCGGTGACCGGCGCGGGGCAGTCGAAGGTGAACCGGGCACCGCGCTCGAGCAGCCGGTCGAGGGTGTCCAGCGACCCCTCGCAGGCGTTGCCGGTCTGGCTGACGGTGAGGTTCGCCAGCAGGTAGCCGCGTACGGCCTCGGAACGCTCCAGCTTCTGCTCGCCGGTCAGCGTGACGTCGACCGGGCCGGTGGTCGGGTCCTCGAACGCGCCGAGCGACTGGCCGAGCGCGACCCAGTCGTCCTCGGCCGCCTTCCACACCAGTTCGATCCGCGAGCCGTCGACGCGTACGTCGGCGGTCGACGGCGGCCCGAACGGGTGAGCCGAGGCGGGAGCGGCCGGGGCGAGCGACAGCGCGCCCACCAGCCCGGCCGCGGCGGCGAGCAGGGCGCCCGCCAGCGTACGCGTCGTCACCGCGTATCTCCTGTTCCGTGCCGACCGGGGGCGGGCCGGTCGCCCGGCCCGCCCCCGGCACGGTGTCACTTGGTGATGGTGAGAACCGGGCTGGTGATCTGCTGGTTCTTGCTGACCAGGTACACCTGGTAGGTGTCGCCCGGCTTGGCACCGGACGGCAGGGTGAAGGTGTAGTTGAACTTGCCCAGCTCGTCGGCCTTCTTGACCGCGATCCGGGTGCCGTTCTTGTCCTCCGGCTCGGTGGTGCGCCGGAAGTACACCGTCACGTCCTCGCCCGGGTCGTAGCCGTAGGCCTTGAAACCGAGCTTGCTGAGCTGCTGGATGTCGGTCTTGGCGACCTCGACCTGCTCACCCTTGGTGTTCTCCGGGGTGCGGAAGTCGTTGACGGTCCGCTCGCCGGCGTCGTTCTTGCGGATGGTGAAACCGTCGTGGTGCTCGCCGTTGGCGTAGCGGGCCTCGAACCGGATCTGGTCCTTGTCCACGTCGATCATCTGGTAGAGCTGGGTGTTCTGGCTGGTGCTGCGTACCTCGGCACCGTTGCCGGTCCAGTTCTGACCGTTGTTGAGGGCGTACATCTTGCCGCCGGACACCGAGACGACGTAGGCGACACCGTTGTGGACGGTGGTCGACTTGCGCGCGGTCTGGAGGTTGCCCCGGCCGTACGAGTGGTCGTGGCCCTGCAGGACGAGGTCCACGCCGTACTTCTCGAACAGCGGGCCCCACTGGGCACGCACGTTGGGGTTGTTGCGCGAGCCGGTGGTGGAGTAGACCGGGTGGTGGAAGGTGACGACCGTCCACTTGTTCGGGTTGTCCGCCAGCACACCCTCCAGCCACGCGGTCTGCGCGGCCATCAAGGTGGCGTTGCTCTGGTAGTTCGTGTCCAGACCGACGAACCGCACGCCCTGGTAGTCGACGTAGTAGACGGTCTGCTTCAGCTCCGCGGCACCCGGGCCGTTGTCCGGGTACGGGAACTGCGGCCGCCAGAACTGCGACAGGCCACCGCTGTACTCGTGGTTACCCGGCACCGAGATGCTGTTGATCTGGCTGTTGATGAAGCCGTCGGCGTTGTGCCACTGGCCCCACTGCTCTTCGCTGTTGGCGTGGTCGATCAGGTCACCGGCGTTGACGATGACCTTGGCCTCCGGCCGGTCGGCGAACGCCTGCCGGAAGACCCGCGGCACGGCGGTGTCGATGTTGTTCTGCGCGTCACCGTAGTAGATGAACGAGAACGGCGAGGCGTCCGCGGCGGCCGTGGTGAAGTCGATCCACTCGCTCCAGTTGGTGCCGTCACCGACCCGGTAGGAGTAGCGGGTGTCCGCCTTCAGGCCGGTGAACTCGACGGTGTGGTGCGTCGAGGCGTAGCCCAGCGAGGTGTTGACCGAGTTGGTGGCCGAGGCCATCACCTTGGTCGCGGTGGTGCCGGACGGGACGTTGCCGTTCACGAAGGCCCGCGGGGCCTCGATGATCTCGGCCTGCGCCCAGTTCGCCGGCGCCTCGGCGCGCCAGGTCACCTTCTGCGAGGTCGACGGTGTGGTGGTCGGGATGAGGATGATCCGGTCCGGAACCGGGCTCGGCTTGTGGATCTCCGCGGCGGGGAACTTCGCCGGCGGCGAGTCACCGAACGCGGCCGGGCTCATCGCGAAGCCGCCGACGAGCAGCGCGGCGGCGCCGATCGCGGCGAGCTTGGCCTTGTTCGGCGCGCTCACCCACCGTGTCTTGATGTTGCTCAAGGGGTCGTCACCCTTCTCCGATTGCAACTGGCCCACCGGCAGGGGTGCCGGCGGACAACCGCATTCAGCCGGGAGCGACCGACGCAGGTGCGACGTCAGGTTGGCCAACAGATGAATTGATCATGGTCCTGACCAGCTTGAACGGTCCCGTAACCGGGCGGCCGTCCATGATCAACCTGAGGTCCGTGAACCGTTCACCCTGGGCCGCCTAGGATCCGGCGAGCGGTCCGAACGGAACGCTCTGAGCAGGGTGTACGCCCCGGCCGGACGCCATCGACGCGCGTCGCCGCGGGCGGGTGCCCCGGATCCGTGGGAGGTCGGGCGTGGTTGGGGAGGAAGCGGCGTCGGATGCGACCACGGCGCCCGGCTGGCGCCGGCTGCGCTGGCCGCTGCTCGGGCTGGCCGTGGTGCTGGCGCTGCTGCCGGCGACCGAGCCGCTGCGGGCCGCGCCCGTCAAGGGCGACAACTTCATCGACGCCCAGACCGCCGGCATCCTCGACATCGAGGGCGGCGAGTGCTTCTCCGACCCGGCATACCTGGCCCGTGCCGGGGACGTCGTCGTGCTCTACCGGTCCTGCGACGACGGGGCCTACAACCAGTCGTACGGCTTCCTGCACGCCCCCGACGGCCCCTGGAACCGCCCGGCGCTGGCGGCGTTCGCCTGGGCCGGCTGTGAACGCGACTTCCAGGCCCGGTGGGGCAGCCGTGACGAGTCCGGCCTGGACTTCTACCCGATCCTGCCGACCGAGGAGACCTGGGCGAACGGCGACCGGGACGTGATGTGCGCGGTCCACAACCCGGAGGGGGCGCTCGGCGGCTCCAAGCTGCCGCTGGCCCGCTGACCCGACTCATCCGCACCGGGGGAGGGCCGGTCACCCGGCGCGGCGCGACGATCGTGGCGGAAGCCATGATCCCGCGTCGAGAGGCCGGCCATGAAACGCATCATCGAGATCGTTCCCGCCCGACCCGGCTGGTACGCCCGCTGGCGGCAGTCGCCGGAGGCGACCCGCTCGTACCCGGTCACGGTGTGGGCGCTGGTCGAGGACACCGACGTGCCGACGCGTGAGGTGGTCGGGGTCGACTCGATCGGCCAGTGGCCGGGCGCCGACGACAACGAGAGCGGGTGGGACTTCGTCCGGTATGTCTATCAGGCGCCCGAGGCGGGCGAACCCGACGACGCGTCCAACCCGGTGGGTGCCGACGTCGAGGGGCCGAGTCCGGTGCGTGCCTGAATCTCGAACACCTCGTCGAGCCCGGTACGCGCCAGCAGTTGCCGCAGGTGAGGGCCGGCCCCGGCGAGCCGCATCCGGCCGTCGGCGGTGCGGCACAGGTGGGACACCTCGATCAGGGCCCCGAGCCCCGACGAGTCGCAGATGCCCAGCGTGGACAGGTCGACGACCAGGTCTCGGCAGCCGTCGCGCACCACCTGCCCGGCCACGCGCAGCAGGTGGTCGGCACTGTCGTAGTCGAGGTCCCCGGAGAGGCTCAGCCGCGCCGACCGGGGCGGCCGGCGGACGACCTCGACGGTGAGCGTGTCCGGTGCCATCGGGGAGTGATACCCGTCCTCGGACGGGCCGGAAACCTGTCCTGGATTCCGCATGTCGCTCATCCGGTCGACTCCCAGGCGCCTTCGGCGGCACCCCACGCCGCGCCGGGCCGGCCCGGCGGCCGGGCGAGGAGGTCGCCGACGCCGGTGACCTCCAGGATCGCGGCCAGGAACGGCGGCGTGCCACGCAGTTCGAGGGTGGTGCCCGCCTCGTGGCCGACCCGCCAGCCGTGCACGATCACGGCCAGGCCGGTGCTGTCGATGAACCGCAGGCCGGCCACGTCGACGGTGACCAGCGACGGCTCGCCGGCGACCAGCCGGGCGAGTTCGTCCTGCAGCACACCGGAGGTCTGGAAGTCGAGGTCGCCGCCGACCGTCACGACGGGGCGGGTGGGGTCGGTCACATCGACGCGGACGGCGAGCGGCGTGCCTCCGGCGCGTTCGCCACGAAGCATGCCAATCACGCCCTTCCGGACCTTCGAGTGGCGGGATAGAGCCGGATGATGGCTCAGCCTAACCCGAGCCCGCCCGTCCGTACGGGCCGGTCCCGGCCCGGAACCACCCCGGCGGTGCTCCGGTGGCGGCCCGGACGGATCGGCGTAGGGTGGTTGACGCGGGCCCCGGCGACCCGGCCGCCCCACACAGCAGACGTAGTTGTCCAGCGAAGGAGTGGGGCCGGAGCAGGTGGACACCGAGGCCAGGGACACTGACCCGGGCGGGACCCGGATCCGCACGTCGGATCCGGGCGACGCGCCGGGCCGGGCCCGCACGGCTCCGGCCACCCCGTCCGCGCCCGCCGCCGGAGCCGGCGGTGACGCCCCCGACGCGGCCGGCTGGCCCCGGGTCGCCGACAACTTCCGCGAGGGCCTGGTCATCTGCGACGCCGCGCACGTGGTCCGCTACATCAGCCAGGTCGCCGCCCGGCTGCTGCCCGAGCTGACCGCCGGAGAACTCGTCACCGTGGGTCCGCTGCGCGACGCCCCCGGCGGCGACGACGTGCCGGCCGTCGAGTTCGGCCACGGCGGCCGCCGGCTGCGGGCCCGCCGGGTGCCGCTCACCTCCCACCGCTTCGCCTGGTACGTCGAGGACGTCACCGACTCCGTCGAGCGCGCCGACGCCCTTCTCGCCGAGCGGTCCCGGTCCCGGTTCCTGGCCAGCGCCAGCCAGAAGCTCGGCAACCCCCTGCACGAGGACCGGGCGGCCCGCGCCGCCGTCCGTCTCGCCGTACCCACCCTCGGTGACGTCGCCGTACTGGTGCTGTCACCCCGCAAGGGCCGGGTCCGGTGGTGGCGCGCGACCGGGGCCGACGACGACACCACCACCGTCGACGGCGGCACCCTGCCCGAGGACGCCCTGCCCGACGCCGTCGCGCAGGCGCTCGCCGGGGTCGAGGCGCACGCCGCCGACTGGCTCGAAGACCAGCTCACCGAGGCCGGCTGGCTGCCCGGACTGGCCGTACCCGACGTCACCGCCCGGGCGGTCACGCTGCCCGGCAGCGGCGCGCCGACCGGCGCGCTGGTCGTCGCCCGGCCCGCCGACGAAGCGTTCGACGACCCCGACCTGCAGACCCTGCGCGGCTTCGCGGCCCGCGCCGGGGCCGCCCTCAACGCCGCCGTCCTCTACCGCGACCAGGCCGAGATCGCCGAGACGCTCCAGGCCAGCCTGCTGCCCGCACAGCCCGAACCGGTGCCCGGCCTGCAGTGGGGCACCGCCTACCGGCCGGCGCAGGCCACCCTGCGCATCGGCGGCGACTTCTACGGCGCGCACCCGCTGCCCGACGGCGGCTCGCTGTTCTTCCTCGGCGACGTCTCCGGCAAGGGCGTGGAGGCGGCCGTCTTCACCGGCCAGCTCCGGCAGGGCATCCAGGCCCTGCGCCGGGTCGAGAGCGACCCGAGACGGCTGCTGCAGCTGCTCAACGACTCCGTCCTCGAATCCACCCGGGCGCACGGGCAGGGCCGCTTCGCCACCATCGTGCTCGGCGTCGCCCATCCCGCCCGCGACGGCGGCCTGACCCTCACCCTGGCCGGCGGCGGCCACCTGCCACCGCTGCTGCTGCGCGCCGACGGCGAGATCGAGGCCGTCACCCTCAAGGGCATGCTGATCGGTGTCGTCCCCGACCCGCGGATCGGCCAGGCCACCGTGCACCTCGCGGCCGGCGAGACGTGCCTGCTCTACAGCGACGGCGTCACCGAGGCCCGCGGCGGCCGCTACGGCGACGAGCAGTACGGGGCCACCCGTCTCGTCGAGGCCGTCACCGGCTGCCACACCATGCCCGCCCCCGCCCTCGCCGAGCGCGTCGAACAGGTGACCTGCGACTGGCTCGCCGGACGCGACCACGACGACATCGCGGTGCTGACCGTCAAGGCCCACCCGGCCGGCGGCCGCCGCACGTCGGCCGCCCGGCACCTGCACGCCGTACCCGATCAGCGGCCCGGGCCCGAACCGGCCCCGTCCGCCCGGCCGGCCGCCGCCGAGGCGGGCCCGCCCCGCGCCACCGCACCGGAGGACCAGCGCCAGTGACCGCCCCCGCACCGACCGCCGCCGGCCCCGTCGAGGCATATCCGGAATTCCTCGACTGCCTCGCCGCCGCCGACGAATACGCCGCCACCGACGTCGCCCTGCGGCTGCTCGAAGAGGGCGTACCCGCCGAACGGGTGCTGCTCGACCTGATCGCGCCCGCCCAGGAACAGGTCGGCCGGTGGTGGCAGCGCAACGTGTGGTCGGTCGCCCAGGAACACGCCGCCACCCACGTCAGCGAGCGGGCGGTCGCCGCCGTCGCCGCCCACACCCGGGTACGCCCGCACCTCGGCCGGGTCGTCGTGTCGTGCATGGACGGCGAGTGGCATGCCCTGCCCGCCCGCCTGGTCGGCGAGGTGCTCCGGCTGCGCGGCTGGGACGTCGCGTTCCTCGGCGCCAGCGTGCCCGCCGCCCACCTGGTGTCCTACCTGCACCGCGACGACGCGCACGCGGTCGCGCTGGCCTGCGCGCTGCCGATGCGGCTGCCGCACGCCCACCGGATGATCGAGGCGTGCCGGCGCGCCGACGTACCGATCCTCGTCGGCGGCCGCGGCTTCGGCCCCGACGGCCGGTGGGCCCGTCGCCTCGGCGTCCACTGGGCCGGCGACGCGACCGCCGCCGCCGACCTGCTCGCCGACGAGCGGCGGCTGCACCGGCCGCCGTCGGAAGACCTCGACCACCTCGCCGACGACGAATACCCCGGCCTGGTCAAGAGCCGCGCCGACCTCATCGACACCGGCCTGCGCGACCTCACCGCCCGGGTGCCCTCGATGGCGGACTACACCACCGCCCAGTTCGACTCGACGGTCAGCGACCTCGGCCACATCGTCGACTTCCTCACCGCCGCCGTCTACGTCGACGACGACGCCCTGTTCACCTCGTTCATCGCCTGGATGGTCGAGGTGCTCGACAGCCGGAAGGTGCCGCCGCGCACCCTCGACCGCGTCCTCGACGTCTACGCCGAGACGCTGCACGACTTCCCGCGCGCCCACCGGTTCCTGCACGCCGGCCGCGCCGCCGTACGCTCCTAGGATGCTCGCCCAGCAGCGCCAGGCGGTGATCCTGGACCGGGTACGGCTCACCGGCGGCGTACGCGTCACCGACCTCGCCGCCGAGTTCGGCGTCTCCGACATGACGATCCGCCGCGACCTCGAGGTGCTCGCCGACCGCGGCCTGCTCGCCAAGGTGCACGGCGGGGCGACGACCGTCCACCCCGGCGCCACCGACGAGCCCGGATTCGCGGCCAAGTCCGACCGCCAGCGCGGCGAGAAGGCCGCGATCGCCGCCCGCGCCGCCCACCTCGTACGCCCCGGCATGGCCGTCGCCCTGTCCGCCGGCACCACCACCGCCGAACTCGCCCGGTGTCTGGTCGACGTGCCCGGGTTGACGGTGGTGACGAACTCGATCCCGGCGGCCGACATCCTGCACCGGGCCGCCCGGCCCGACCACACCGTGGTGCTGACCGGCGGCGTACGCACCCCGTCCGACGCCCTGGTCGGGCCGGTCGCGGTGGCCGCGATCCGGACCCTGCACCTGGACCTGCTGTTCCTCGGCGTGCACGGGATGAGCGTGCGGGCCGGCTACACCACGCCGAACCTGATGGAGGCCGACACCGACCGGGCCCTGGTCGCGGCGGCCGACCGGCTGGTGGTGCTCGCCGACCACACCAAGTGGGACACCGTCGGGATCTCGTCGATCGCGGCCCTGGACCGGGCACACACCGTGGTCACCGACCCCGGCACCCCGGACGACGCGCTGGCGGCCCTGCGTGAACACGTGCCGGACGTGGTCGTCGCCGGCTGAGGCGCGGCGTCACAGGCCGCTGCACGGCCGCCCGTCGATGGTGCAGCCGGCGGGGCGCTTCGGGCCGAACACCGACTCGCCGGTGACGTCGAACCGGAACCGGGCCGACCCGCCGGGCGGCGCCGCCGCGCCGGTGAACGTCACCGTACGACCCTCCTGGGTGTACTCCGCCCCGGTGACCCCGCCCACCGTCCCCGAGTCGGTGAGGGTGATCGTGACCGTCCAGCGGGCGGCGGTGTCTCCCGGATTCTCGACGGTGACCTCGCCGCGATAGCCGAACGCCGCCGTCGACAGCCGGTTGAACTCGGCCTGGAGGGGTACCGCGGCCGGCACGCCGGCGGTGGGCCGCGCCGACGAGGACCCGCTCGGGCTCGCCGACGGCGACGCCGTGGGCGCGGCCGACGCCGCCAGCGGCGGCCGCGTCGGGGTCGCCGTCACCTCGCCGGGCCCCGACGTCAGCGGCGCCGGCAGGTAGGGCCCCGAGCCGGGCGCCGGCCTCGCCGACCGGTCCGCGTCGTCGCCACCGGACAGCGCGACCACCGCGACCAGCCCGGCGGCGAGCAGGGCGACCGCGACCGCGCCGCCGGCCAGCACCGCGCGCCTGTTGCCGGCCAGCACCGCGCGGCCCTTGCCGGCCAGCGTCGCCAATGGTCCCGACGGCAGCGCCCGCCGGGCACCGCCACGCCGCGTCACCGGGCCCACCCCGTCGGCGTCACCCGCGCCGGCCGGCTCGGCCGGGCCGGCGAGATCGACCTCGGAGAACGCGAGCCAGTCGAGCACGGCCGGCAGGCGCCCGGTCAGGACGTGCTCGTACGTCTCCTCCAGCTGCTCGCGGTGCTCGTCGTACCACTGGTTGACGAAACACGACTGGTGCAGGGTGAGCCGGGAACCGGCGTCGGTCGGCTCCAGCTCGTAGACGACCAGGGTCTGCACGCGGTCCAGCCGCCACTCCATGGACAGCCGGCGCGGCTCGCCGTACTCGAGGAGCCGAGCCACGACCGGGCCGTTGAAGCCGGGCATGTCGGTCGGGCGTAGCTGGAACTGCGAGCCGATCCGCGGGACCATGTCCGTCTCCCCGAACCACTGCCCGAGCAGGCGAGGCTCGGTCAGCGCACGCCATACCCGGGTGGCGGGGTGGGATAGGTCCACATCTACCCGTATGTCAGCCACCGGGCGACTTTACGGCCTCGGTCCAGGCGGCCGAAACCGGCCTCCCCCGGCTGCCTCCACCAGCGCCGACGGCCACCGCCGCCGGGGCGGTCAGTCGGTCTGCGGCAGCCTGTCGAGATCGGGATCCCAGCCGTCGTCGTCGATGTCACCCTCGGTGGTCTCGCCCGGCGCCGACGCCGGTTCCGGCGCCGGATCGGCGCCCGGGACCGGGCCCCCGCCGCCGACGTTGGGCAACACCGCCGTCGGGAACTCCACCGATCCGGGCTCGTGCACGTCGTACCGTCGCGCCGTCATGACTGTCACGCCCACGAGCGTATGCAGCCACCCGTCCCCACCGGGCCGTTTTCCCCCGCACCGCCCCCGTGCCGTCCGCGTACCGTCCGCAGGGTCGGCGCGGGGTCGGGGCGTTGATCAAGGAGAAGTTACGCGACAAATCCGGCGAACCGCCCACGTCTTCTCCTTGATCGGGCCGGGCCGGCGGGGGCGGGCCGACGGGGCGGGCCGGCGGGAAATCGGTTGGGGGACGGCGTGGGGTTGGCTTAGCGTGGCCGCCATGGCAGCCACGCACGCTCTGATCAACAGCGCCGCGCCGGTCCGGTACGGCTCGCTGCTCGTGTCGCGCCCCCGGATCCGGCCCGCCCTGGCCCGCCAGGACGCGTCGGCGACTGACTGACCTCACCCAGCTTCCCGCGCGTCACCGCGCACGCCAGGGCCATCCGAGTCCAGATCCGCTCGGACAGGCCCCGCTTCGTGCTGCCTGTCCACGCCCGCCGCCCGGCGTCCCCGCCGGCCGGCAGACAGGACACCGGCTGTGGCACCACGCGCTTCGCGCCCCAATCTCCCGAACCCCGGGCGGCGACCCGCCGCCTCCCACCCCCCGCAGCACTCGGAGTCGTACCCGGACACTCCCGGCACCGGGCGATCCGACGACGTCGGCCGCCAGCCCTCGGCATCCGACTTCCGGCGGCGCTCCGCCGCGCCGGACTCCGATCGACGTGCCGGCCGTGAGCCGGACCCGGGTCGACGGCCCGTCCCTGATCCGGCCCCCGGTCGGCACACCGTTCCCGCCCCGGACCGGCAGTCCGGCGGCTTCCCACCGCGCCGGGCGCCGAACCGTACCGGTGTCGACCGGACGCGCCGGATCCTGTCGCAGAACTTCCTCACCGACCCGGCCGTCGTCGAGAGCTTCGTACGCGCCGCCCGGCCCGGCCCGGACGACGTCGTCGTCGAGGTCGGCGCCGGTCGGGGCCACCTGACCCGGGCGCTGGCCGGCGCCGCGGGGCGGGTCGTCGCGTACGAGGTCGATCCCGGTCTCGCCGCGGACCTGGCGGCGACGTGCCGGACCCTGCCCAACGTCACCTGCCGGATCGAGGACTTCCTGCTGGCCCGGCCGCCGCGCGGACCGTTCGCGCTGGCGGGCAACATCCCGTGGGCGATGACCGCCGCGGTCGTCGACTGGTGCCTGGCCGCGCCGACGCTGACGGCGGCGACCCTGCTCACCCAGTGGGAGTACGCCCGCAAGCGCACCGGCGGCTACGGCCGGTGGAGCCGGCTGACCGTGCTCACCTGGCCGTCGTTCGAGTGGCGGCTGGCCGGCCGGGTGCCCCGTACGGCGTTCCGCCCGGTGCCCCGCGTCGACGCCGGGGTGCTGCGGTTGGAGCGCCGCCCGCGGCCGCTGCTCCCATCCACGGCGTTGCCGGCGTACGAGCGGCTGGTCGGGATCGGGTTCGGCGGTGTCGGCGGTTCGCTGTACGCCTCACTGCGCCGGCACCATCCGGTCGGCCGGCTGGATGCCGCGTTCCGGGCGGTTCGGCTGGACCGGGCCACGGTCGTCGCCGACGTGTGGCCGGAGCAGTGGCTGACCCTGTTCCGCCTGCTGCACGCCCCCACCCGCCGCCACTGACCCCAAGATCCGCGTGATCAGGGAGTAAGTCGGGCGTGTCGTCGGCGCGCCTCACCACAAACTCCCTGATCACCGGGATCTTGCCGCCGCCCGCCGCCCGCCGCCCGCCGCCCGCCGCCCGCCGCCCGCCGCCCAGCACGAAGATCCGCGTGATCAGGGAGTTTGGATCGAGGCGCGCCGACGACACGCCCGACCTACTCCCTGATCACGCGGATCATGAGGTGGGACGACTTGGGGCTACGGGTCAGGGGATTCGGTCGGCGCCGGGTACGCCCGCGCCGGCCGCCGGGGGAGTGGCCGACGCGTTGCCGGCCGGGTAGCTGTACGGCGGCCGGGCGACGGTGTCGTCCTCGCGCAGCCAGTCGTCCTTCTCCTTGCCGCTGTCGTTGGCCCGGGTGATGGTGGCCGGGTCGTACCAGTTGTTGTCCGTCCAGGTCAGCCGGGTGTCGCCGAAGTCCTCGGTGATCGTCTTGGCGCTCACCACGTAGTTCGCGTCGGCGTACACCTGGCCGCCGACACCGAGCCCGACAAAGTAGTCGTCGACCTCGACGTAGTTGGCGAAGAGGTGGGCGTAGCCGAACCGGACCCGCGGGTGCCGGGTGTTGGAGCCGTCCATCCAGTTGTGGTGGTACGTCACCCGCAGGTAGCCGCGGTCCTGGGCGCCGTTGTTGTCGCTGTGGCCGAGCAGCATCGACTTGTCCGTGCCGACGAACCGGTTGTACGAGGCGGTCACCAGGTCGGAGCCGCGCTTGATGTCCAGCGAGCCGTCGTTGGACGGGTGGAACGTGTTGTGGTCGATCCACACGTGGTGCGAGTAGCACTGCACGTTCACCGAGTCGTCCGGCGAGTTGCGGAAGGACAGGTTGCGGACGATCACGTTCTGGACGGGGGTGAACCGGTCGCGTTCGGCGGGGTCGCAGATGTCGCCGCCCCACGCGATCTCGTCCGGCCCCCAGCCGTTGATGTCGAGCCCGAATCCGCTGATCGTCGCGTTCGTGCCGACGCCGATGATCGTCTTGTTGGAGCCGATGTCGAGCATGTCGGCGCCGGAGCCGGTGATGGTGCCGGAGACGCGGACGATCCGTGGCACGTCGTCGGCGACGGCGGCCGCCAGTTGCGCGTAGCTGGTCACGGTCACGGTCGGCCCGCCGGCGCCGCCGGTGGTGCCGGTACGGCCGTACCCGCTGACGGTGGCGAAGCCGATCAGACCGTCCACGTTGCCCGGCTGGCCGGTCGGCGGCGGCGTGGTCGGCGGCGTCGTCGGGGGCGGGGTGGTGGGCGGGGGAGTCGTCGGCTGGCCGGTCGGGGGCGGCGTGGTCGGCGGTGGCGTGGTGGGCGGGGCCGTGCCGCCGCTGGTCACCACCACGTCGTCGAAGGAGGCCGAGGAGTACGACGTCTGCAGCCCGATGCGGCCCGCGGACGACACCGAGCTGGTGCCGGAGGCGAACTGCGCGCCGTTGACCGACCCGCTGACGGTGGTGCCGTTCGTGGTGATCGACAGGGTGTACCAGGTGCCGTTCGCGACGGTGCGCGAGGAACTGCCGAGTACGGTCACCGAGCTGCCCCGGACCGCCTGTAGTTCGGCCCGGCCGGGCAGCAACGCCAGCCGGTAGAACGTGGTCGACCCGGAGGCCCGTGACAGCAGGCCGACGAATCCGTTGGAGCCGAGGCTGACCGGCTTGACCCGGGCCTGGACGGTGTAGTTGGTCAGGCTGGTCGAGGCGTTGAAGAGGCGGGCGTTCTCACTGTCGGTCTTGGACTGCCGGGCGACCTGCGATCCGTCGGCGACGACGGCCCAGGTGCCGCCGGACTTCGCCCAGCCGCTGATGTTGCGGTCCTCGAAGTTGGCGCTGAACTCGGTGGCCGCGCTGGCGGCGGGGGAGAAGGCGACGGCGGCGGCGGTCAGCGCGCCGATCGTGGCGGCGACGACGGGTATCTTCCGCCTGGATTTCGGGCGCGGGAGACCACGCTGATCCATGGTGGACCTTCCTTGAGCGGGAATTCGGACCGTCCGTCCGGATAATGTGAACTGACTAGGAAAGCGCATTCCTGAAATCAGAACGTAACTTCCGATTTGATGGGTGTCAACGTTATGCAACAATCCTGCAAATCCGTTTCCTGGCGCGCTTTCCGCCCCGGCGGCCGGGGCCGCCCCCGCGCCGGATACCCGGCGGCCTGATCTTGCCCGCCCAGCCGGGTGCCTTACGCTGCCCGCGTGACCGCGTATGACGTAGCCGTCGTCGGCGCCGGGCCCGCCGGCCTTTCCGCCGCCTACACGGCCGCCCGCGCCGGGGCGGGCGTGATCGTCCTGGAGCGGGCCGAACACCCGCGCTACAAGACCTGCGGCGGCGGCCTGATCGGACTGTCGCTCGACGCGCTCGGCGACCGGATCGAGATCCCGGCCCACGACCACGTCGACGCGGTCACCTTCACCCACGACGGCCGCCGCGAGTTCACCCGCCGCGAGCCCGGCCGCACCCTGGTCGCGATGGTGCGCCGGGAGGAGTTCGACGACCGGCTGCGCGCCGCCGCGGTCGCCGCCGGTGCCGAGGTCCGCCAGCGGGTCGCCGTCCGCGCCCTCGAACAGGAGACCGACCGGGTACGGGTACGCCTCGCCGACGGCTCGGAGGTGACCGCCGGCGTGGTCGTCGGCGCCGACGGCTCATCGGGGATCACCGCCCGCCACGTCGGGGTCGAGTACGGCCAGGTCGACCTCGGCCTGGAGGTCGAACTGCCGGTGTCGCGCGACGTACAGGGGCGGTGGTGCGGGCGGCTGCTCATCGACTGGGGCCCGATCCCCGGCTCGTACGCGTGGGTCTTCCCCAAGGGCGACCGGCTCACCGTCGGCGTCATCGCCGCCCGTGGCCAGGGCGACGAGACCCGCGCCTACCTGCGCCGCTTCGTCGACCGGCTGGGCCTGTCCGGCATCGAACCGGCCCACGACTCCGGCCACCTGACCCGCTGCCGCACCGACACGTCACCGCTGCGCGCCGGGCGGGTCGTCGTCGCCGGTGACGCCGCCGGACTGCTCGAACCGTGGACCCGCGAGGGGATCAGCTTCGCGCTGCGCTCGGGTGCGCTGGCCGGAGCGGCCGCCGCCCGCGGCGACCTCGACGGCTACGTGACGGCCGTACACGATTCGCTGGTGCCGTCGATGCGGGCCGGCCGCGACCTGCTCGCCGCGTTCACCCGCCGGCCCGGGATGTTCCACCGCGTGCTCGCCACCCCGCCCGGCTGGCGGGTGTTCACCCGCTTCTGCCGCGGCGAGCCCGGATTCGACCGCCTGGTACGGCGGGCGCCGGTCCGGGCCGCCCTGTCGATGCTCCGCTGACCCCGGCCGGCGCCCGGCCGGTCCGCTCAGGGCACGATCACCGCCCGGCCGCGGATGTCGCCGGCCCGCAGCCGCTCGTACGCGCGCACGGTCTCCTCCAGCGGGAACGTCTCGACCTCGGTGTGCACCCGCCCCAGCCGGGCCAGCGCGATCACCTCCTGCAACTCGGCGCGGGTGCCCCAGAACGGGATCCGGGCGGTCACCTCCAGCGGCACCGGCGGCGGCTCCTCCGCGGTCGGCTTCAGGGTGAGCTGGCCGCCGCCGAGCCCGACCAGCAGCAGGTGCCCGCCGGTGGCGACCACGGTCCGGCCGAGCCGGGTGGTGGCGTCGACGGAGACGAAGTCGAGCACCACGTCCGCGCCGTCCGGCGGGTCGTCGACCAGGGCACGGATCCGGCCGGCCGCCTCGGCGTCGGAACGGAACGTGTGGTGGGCGCCGACCCGGGTCGCCAGTTCCAGCGCGGCGTCGCTGGTGTCGACCGCGATGACGGTGACCGCGGTCGTCGCGGCCAGGATCTGCACCGCCATGTGGCCGAGACCGCCGATGCCGATGACGACGCAGAACGTGCCGGGCCGCAGCGCCGGCCGGACCAGTTCGACGGCGTGGTACGGGGTCAGCCCGGCGTCGGTCAGCGGCGCCGCCTGGGTCAGCTCCAGGTCGCCGGTGGGCAGCAGCCGTGACGCCGGCACGACGACGTACTCGGCGAGCCCGCCGTCGCGGCTGAGGCCGACCCCGCCGACCGGCACCGTCCGGCACTGGTTCTCCCGCCCGCTCAGGCAGCCCCGGCAGTGCCCGCAGCCCTGGATGCCGTAGATCGCGGCCCGGTCGCCGGGCCGCCAGGCGGTGACCCCGTCACCGGCCCGGTCGACGGTGCCGGCGATCTCGTGGCCGAGCGTCATCGGGACCGGGTACGCCCCGGCCGGCGCGTCGAGGATGTGCAGGTCGGAGTGGCAGGCGCCGGCCGCACCGACCTTGATCCGCACCTCGCCCGGCCCCGGCTCGGGCACCGGCACGTCCATCAGCTCCAACGTTCCCGGCCCGGTCAACCGTACGGCGCGCATCACGTTCCCCCCGGCAGGTGGCGGCCGTCGGCCGTACCAGCGGGCCGACGACCTCCACTACCCGCCACGCGACCGATGATGCCCGAACACGGGGCGTGGAAATCGGCCGTGAATTCCCAGAGTGCGGGCTCTACTGCCCGGGTTTTCCGGGAATGCCGCGCGGACCGGTGAAGCAGCGATGCCAGGAGGGGACGATGTCTGGCGGTGTACGGGAACAGGGCATGGAGTTCGCGGTCGTGGACGGGGGCTACGACCCGGAGCAGGTCAACTGCTGCCTGGCCGATCTGGGCCGGCAGCTGGCCCGGCTCAGTGCCCAGACCGAGCAGGTCGAGGCGGCGTACGGCGAACTGGGTGACGCCCGCGCGGAGATCCGCCGGCTGCGCGCCATGCTGCACGGCCGGCCGGCGGTCTACCAGGGTTCGCAACGCATCCAGCAGATGCTGACGATGGCCGAGGAGGAAGCGGCCGAGATCGTGTCGCAGGCGTACGACGAACTCGCCGACGCCCAGCGGGCGGCGATCGAACTGCGCGAGCGGACGTACGAGGAGGCGGTGCAGGCCCGCCGCGACTTCGAGGCCGCCCTGCACGCCCGCCGGTGCCGCGAGCGCGACACGGACCGCGTCCTGCGGATGATCGACGGCTTCCCGGAGCCGGTCGGCGAGGTGGAACTCGTCGCCGACGAGGAGGACGTCTACCGGGCGGGGGAGGCGGTGCCGGTCAGGTCAGCGCCTTGACGATCGTCGTCGCCCGGCTCTCGTGCTTGGCGTACGCGCCGGGGTAGGCGGACTTCTGGACGGCCTGGGCGGCGGCGGTGAGGCTGAGCCGCTGCCAGCCGTCGACCTTCTTCAGTGCCTCGTAGAAGCGGCGGGCGGCGTACTCGGGGTCCATCAGGTCGCGGACGCTGCCCCAGCCGGTGCTCGGCCGCTGCTGGAACAGGCCGACCGAGTCGTGGTCGGATCCGGTGCCCTCGTGCGGGTACTTCTTCGACTCCGGCACGACGTCGCTGGCCAGGTTGCGCAGGTTGGTCTCCTGCATGGCGGTGGCGACCGCGACGACCAGCCCGTCGGTGGGGATGTCGAGTTCGCGGCCGACCTTGACGATCGTGTGCGCGTTGTCCATCTGGGTCTGGTTGAGCCCGGCGACCGGCTTCGGTTTCGCCGGCGGCGCGGGGCTGCTCGGTGCGGCGCTGGCCGACGGGCTGGGCGACGGGCCGGGTGCGGGTGAACGGTCGTACGACCGGGACGCGGCGTCGTCGCCGGCCGCGGCGGCCCGGTCGGCGACGGCGGCCCGGTCGGTGCGTACGTCGTCGACGGCCGGGTCGAAGTCGCGGAGCTGGGCCACCGCCACGACGCCGAGACAGCAGGTCAGGCCGGCGGCGAGGCAGATCCGGACCGGGGTGGAGGTCCGCCGGCGGTGCCGTGCGGCGCGGTGCCGGCCACGGCGACGACCGTCGGACCCCGGCTCCACCGAACGGGTATGCCAGGGGGCGGGGGAGGGCTGCTGATGGGGGGCGTCGTCGGGGTGCACCCGCCGAAACTAGGCAGGATCCCGGCCAGCGAAAACCGTACCGGTTATGGCTCTTCCCACAATTTTCACCAATGGGATGCCAGTAATAGCTTCAAATCAGGGTCAATGTAGCCAGTCGATCAAATCTGGCATGTCCGGCTTACCGGGTGGGCCGGGGTGATTCCGTCGGCCGTTTCCTTCGGTCGGTGCGATCCGGGCGCCTCGCCCGTCCGGCCGACCCGCGACTCGGCTGAGTGGCTGATAGTCGGGTCGGTCGGGCGGGTGGCGGTCTTGCTCACCCTTTTGCCGGGTACGATCCTGCCGTGGTCTTGAGCAAGATCAACAACTCGGCCGGCCGGCCACCGGCACCCACCCCGTCCCGTCGCGGCGGACTCGTCATCACCGCCGCGCTGCTCCTGGCCCTCCTGCTCGCCGGCTACCGTTTCGTGCCCAACGTGCGCGGCCTGGGCAGCATGCTCGACAGCGTCGCCCCGTTCCTCGGCATCGCCGTACCGATCCTGGCCCTGATCGCCCTGCTGCGCCGGGCCCGCCTCGCCCTGGCCGTCGTCCTCGTGCCCGGCCTGCTGTGGGCCGGCCTCTTCGGCGCCGCCTGGCTGCCGTTCGGCGGCGGCGGGCCGGTCCAACTCCGCGTCGTCAGCCAGAACCTCCAGGCCGGCAACCCCGAGCCGGACGGCGCCGTACGCGCCCTCGTCGACATCGACGCCGACATCATCGGCCTGCAAGAGGTGTCCGGCGGCATCCGCGGCACCATCGCCGACACCCTCGCCGACCGCTACCCGCACCAGGCGTACGTCTCCACCGTCGCACTGTGGAGCCGCTTCCCGATCCGCGGCTACGTCGGCGTCGACACCGGCCTCGACTGGACCCGCGCCCTGCGAGCCGTCGTCGCCGCCCCGCAGGGCGACGTCGTCGTCTACGTCGTCCACCTCGGCTCCGCCCGGATCGGCGACACCAGCGTCCGCGACCACACCATCGCCACCCTCGCCGGCCAACTGCGCGGCGACGACGCCGAACGGCTCGTCGTCCTCGGCGACCTCAACACCGCCGCCAGCGACCGGGTGATCACTCCACTGACCGACCAGCTCTCCGACGCGCAGGCCGACGCCGGCTGGGGAATGGGGTTCACCTGGCCCTCGGCACTGCCGGTCACCCGCCCCGACCACGTGCTCTACCGCGGCCTTACCGCCGCGTCCGCCGGCGTGGTGCGTACCGCCGGCAGCGACCACCGCGCGGTCACCGCCGGCTTCCGCTTCTGACCGCCGCCACATCCGCCGGCGGCCGTCACCCGCCGGAGACGACCGCCGGTACGACGGTCAGCGTGTGCCGCGGCTCGCCGGTGCTCGGGAACGGCCACAGCCGGTCCGCGCCCCGCGCCAGATCGGTCAACTGCTGCCGGGTCAGCCCCGCCGAGCCGACCGTGGCCTGCACCTCGGCCCGGTAGCGCCCGTCGGGGTCCCGGGCCAGCCTCGCCCGCGCGTTCACCCGTACGGTGTGCGACTCGTCGCCGATGCCCGCCGCCGCCTCCACCGCCGCGTGATGCAGGCAGGACGCGAACGCGGCGGCGAGAAGCTGCTCCGGCGTCAGCCCGGTGCAGTGGTCCGCCAGCGGCGACGCCAGCGCCGTGGACAGCTCCCCGTCGTCGGTACGGACCCGGCCGCCCTCGGCCGTCGCGCTGGCCTCGAACGCCCCGTCCCCGGTCGACTCCCTGTGCGCCATGGTCACGACCTCCCGCTTCTCCGCCATCGGGCCTACCCGCCCAACGCCCCACCTAACGACCGCACCCCACCCGCGCCGGCGGGCCGGGAGCGCGCGTCGCGGGAGCGCGGGTCGCGGGAGCGCGGGTCGCGGGAGCGCGCGCGGCCGGGAGCGTTGATCAAGGAGTTGTTGTGCGACGAAAAGTGCGAACCGGGCACGATTGGTCCTCGATCGGCGGGGGGTCGGCCCGCCGAGCCTGCACGCAGGGCGGGCCGGGGCCGGCACGCGGGCGGGGCCGGCCGGGCGGAGGGCGGGGGGCGGCGCGGAAGGCGCCGGGCCGGCCTGCGGACGAACAGTGAGAGGATCGTCGGGTGACGGACGAGCAGTCGAAGACCGACGACGCCGCCCCCGCGGCCGTCGACACCACCACCACCACGACCACGCCCCAGGCGCAGCGGTGGACCCACCACGCGCCGTGGATCGCGGCCCTCATCGCGGTCACGGTGATCACCACCGACCAGCTCTCGAAGATGTGGGCGGAAGGCAGCCTCACCCGTGGCGAGCGCACCCCGCTCGTCGGCGACGCGCTGGGTATCCAGCTCACCTACAACCCGGGCGCGGCCTTCTCGATCGGCTCGGGCGCGACGTGGATCTTCACGGTCCTGACCGCCGTCGGTGTGGTCGCGGCGGCCTGGTACGCCTGGCGGGTGCGGTCCCGGGTGTGGGCGATCTGCCTCGGCCTGGTGCTCGGCGGGGCGACCACCCACCTGCTCGACCGGCTGCTGCGTGAGCCGTCGTTCGGGCAGGGACACGTCGTCGACTTCATCGCGTACTTCGACTGGTTCATCGGCAACGTCGCCGACATCGCCATCTTCTTCGGCGCGGTCATGTTCTTCGCGCTCACCGTCTTCAACATCGCGATGCACCCCGCGCCCGCGGATGAGCCGGAGCCGTCCACCAACGGCGCCTAGCACCCGCCACCAGCTCACCCTGATCCGCGTGATCAGGGAGTACGTCGCGCGTGTCGCCGGCGCGCCCCGCCCGAAACCCCTGATCACGCGGATCATCACGAGCCCTGACCGGCCTGCGCGAGCAGCCGGGTGACGACCGACCCGGCGAGGTGTCCGACGGGATCGCGAAGCCCACACCGATGTTCCCGGTGTCCGCACCGGTGGTGGCGATCGCCACCGTGATCCCGACGACCCGCCCGGCGGTGCCGACCACCGCCCCACCGGAGCTGCCGGCGTCGACCGGCGCGTCCGTCTGGATCAGACCCGTCAGCCAGTCCGCCGTACGGTCGACGGCCGACACGATCCCGGCCGTCACCGTCCCCTCCAGCCCCAGCGGGCTGCCCAGCGCCAGCACCGTGCCGCCGACCCGTACCGCCGGGCTGTCCCCGAACACCGCCGGCGTCAGCCCGTCGACCCCCTCGGCCCGCAACACCGCCAGGTCGGTCTCCGGATCGCCGCCGACCACGGTCGCCCGCGCCGTACGCCCGTCCGCCAGCCGCACCGTCACCGGCCCCGTCGCGTCCGCCACCACGTGGTCGTTCGTCAGGATCCGGCCGTCGTCGCTCAGGACCACGCCCGATCCGGTCACGGCGCCGCCGCGGGTGGCGACCTCGACGGTGACCACGCTCGGCGCGACCGACGACGCGACGGCGGCGAGATCCACCACACCGCCCGTCGAGACCGTGCCGGCGGTGACGACCGACGTCGTACGCGGCTCGGCGAGCCGGGCCGCGAGCGCCCCGCCGCCAGCGCGACCGCCACGACCAGGATGCGCCGCCGGCCCGGCCGCGCCGTCGCGACCGGTGGTACGGCCGGCCACCGGTCGGTACCGGCACCGGACCGGCGGACCACGTCACCGAGGCCGGCCCGTGCGGCCCACCCGGCACCGAGGGGCCGACGGTGACGGGGGCACCGCCGGCGGCGAGCGGGATCCGCCCGACGGCGGGCGTCCGCCCGGACAGGTGGTCGGACCGCTGGGCTGCGTCATCGAGTTCGTCATGTCATCCACCGTGGACCCGCCGCCTTCCGGCCGGCTTCGCCGACGCTGTGCGGATCCTGTGCTCCCGCGCCGGACACCGCCGGCCCTCTTCCGGCCTGGGTCCCGGCTGGCCGCGGACTCCTGTGCGACAGTGGGCTCCTGTGCGGCGGTGGGCTCCCGTTCGGCGCCGGGGTTCCGACCCGTCGCCGGCGCAGGTCCGGCCAGCGCGGACCTAGGCCGGCAGCCGCACCGTGAAGACCGTCCGACCCGGGCGGCTGTCCACACCCACCCGCCCGGCATGCGCCTCCACCACCGCCGCCACGATCGCCAGGCCCAGCCCCGTACTGCCGGCCGCCCGGGACCGCGACGTGTCACCCCGCGCGAACCGCTCGAACACCTCCGGCTGCAACTCCGCCGGAATCCCCGGCCCGTCGTCGGCCACCGTCAACACCGCGCCACCCGCCGGCTCCGCCGCCAGCGTCACGGTCACCGTCGTCCCCGCCGGGGTGTGCGTACGCGCGTTCGCCAGCAGGTTCGCCAACACCTGGTGCAGCCGTGCCCGGTCCCCGGCGACCGTCACCGCCTCCTCCGGCAGCACCAGGTTCCACCGGTGCTCCGGACCGGCCACGTGCGCGTCACTGACCGCGTCGACGACCGGCGCCGACAGGTCCACCGGCTCGCTCGCCAGCGGCCGGCCGGTGTCGAGCCGGGCGAGCAGCAGCAGGTCGTCGACGAGCACCGTCATCCGCAGGCTCTCCGACTCCACCCGGCGCAGCGCGTGCGCCACGTCGGGCGGCACCGCGTCCCGCCCCCGCCGCGTCACCTCCGCGTAGCCGCGGATCGCCGCCAGCGGCGTACGCAACTCGTGGCTGGCATCGGCGACGAACTGGCGTACCCGGGTCTCGCTGGCCTGCCGCGCGGCGAGCGCCGCCCCGACGTGCCCCAGCATCCGGTTCAGCGCCGCGCCCACCTGACCGACCTCGGTCCGCGGATCGGTGTCCGCCGCCGGCACCCGTACGGACAGCGCCACCTCGCCCCGGTCGAGCGGCAACTCGGCGACCCGGCCCGCCGTCGCCGCGAGCCGGCGCAACGGCCGCAACGCCCGGCCGATGATCAACACGCCGGCGCCCCCGGCCAGCAGCAGCCCGGCCCCGGCGATCGTGGCCTCCGCCGCCACCATGCCGAGCAGGGTGTCCTCGACGCTCGACAGCGGCAACCCGGTCACCGTCACGGCACCGTTCGGCAGCTCCCTCGCCAGCAGTCGGTAGCGGCCGAGCGTACCCAGGTCGCGGCTGCGCGGCTCGCCGTCCGGCGGCAGTGCCGCCAGCGTCACCCGGGCGTCGCCCGGCACGTCCGACACACCACTGGTGCTGTCGACGTCGCGTACGGCCGCCGCCACCCGCCCGTCCCCGACGACCGCGGCCAGCGTGCCCGGCGGCTGGCCGACGAGCTGCCGTCGCAGCTCGAAGTCCGGGCGCAGGTCACGCGGCGGCCCGCCACGCCGCTCGGTGGCCGTCAACTGCCGGTCGACCTGGGCGACCAGCGTGTGCCGCAACGCGACCGTGGTGACCACACCCACGCCCAGACAGACGGCGGCGAGCAGCCCGATGACGGCGGCGAGCAGCTTCGCCCGCAACGACCACCCGGCCAGCGGCCGCCACCGCCGGCCGCCCTCCGGCCCGCCGTCAGACCGCGGGCTTGAGGACATACCCGGCGCCGCGCAGCGTGTGGATCATCGGCTGCCGGCCCACGTCGATCTTCTTCCGGAGGTACGAGATGTACAGCTCGACGACGTTGGCCTGCCCCCCGAAGTCGTAGCTCCACACCCGGTCCAGGATCTGCGCCTTGCTCAACACCCGGCGCGGATTACGCATCAGATAGCGCAGCAGCTCGAACTCGGTCGCCGTCAGCGTGATCAGGTCGCCGCCCCGGCGCACCTCGTGGCTGTCCTCGTCGAGACTCAGGTCGCCGACGACCAGCACCGCCTCGTCCCGGGCCGTCACGCCGACCCCCGACCGCCGCATCAACGCCCGCAGCCGCGCCACGACCTCCTCCAGACTGAACGGCTTGGTGACATAGTCGTCACCGCCGACCGTCAGCCCCGCCACCCGGTCCTCGACCGCGTCCTTCGCCGTCAGGAACAGCACCGGCACCGACGGCGCCTGCCCCCGCAGCCGCCGCAACACCTCGAACCCGTCCAGGTCCGGCAACATCACGTCGAGTACGACCGCGTCCGGCTGGAACTGCTTCGCCGTACGCAGCGCCGCCATGCCGTCCGGGGCGCTGCGCACCTCCCAGCCCTCGTAGCGCAGCGCCATCGACAGCAGGTCGGCCAGCGTCGGCTCGTCGTCGACGACCAGCACCCGTACGGGATCACCGTCCGGGCGCCGCAACTCGACATGCTTGGTGGATCGGGCGGCACCGGCCGATCGGGCATCCATGGTCACCATGCCCTCATCCTGGCCGCGCCCGCTGTGCCGGCACTGGATGTTCTCTGTGTAGCACCTGTGCGGGCCATCGGATGTCGTATCCGCCGTGCTCAGCAGGTACGGGACCGGCCCGGATCCGAACCTGGGTGCCGCTCAGGGGCGGGGTCGGGATCGGTGAAAGACCGGCCTGGGCACGGAACCTGCCGTTAGCGTGCAGGCCAGGTGTGCGGGCAGGGCGGCAGGCGCGGCTGGAGCGACCCGGCCGGCGTGGTGGTGCGGCGCGTGACGGCGTGCGGAAGTGGTCCGCGCGCCTTGCTGGCGAGGGGGTCGACGGTGCCGGAACTGGCGATGATCGAGGCGCCGTCAGTGCTGGGGCTGCGGCCCGGTGGCGTGGAGGACCTGCCGGCGGCGCTGCTCGACGCCGGTCTGCGAGACCTTCCTGGAGCGGTGCCGGGCGGCCGGGTCGAGGCGCCGGCGTACGACCCGGAGCGGGACCCCGAAACGGGGATTCTCAACGGCGGCGGGATCGCGCGATACAGCGTCGCGCTGGCTGACGTGGTCGGCGCGGCCCTCGCCCGCGGTCGCTTTCCCGTGGTCCTCGGCGGTGACTGCACCATCCTGCTCGGCAACCTGCTCGCCCTGCGCCGCCGTGGGCATCACAGCCTGCTCTTCGTCGATGGGCACACCGACTTCTACCAGCCGGCCGTCGAGCCGACCGGCGAGGCGGCGTCGATGGATCTCGCGCTGGCGACGGGCCGAGGGCCGCAGGTGCTCAGTGACATCGAGGGTCGCGGGCCACTGGTGCGCGACGAGGACGTAGTGGCCTTCGGCTTCCGTGACAGCGCGGAGTCGGCGCGGGCCGGGATGCAGCCGCTGCCGCCGTCGCTGCGCACGATCGATCTCGAGGGTGTACGCGCAGCCGGCGCGGCGATGGCGGCGCGGCAGGCCGTCGACTGGCTTTCTGCCGGTCCCGGCTCCGGCTACTGGGTCCATCTCGACGTCGACGTCCTCGACGACGCCGTCATGCCCGCCGTTGACTACCGTCTGCCTGACGGGCTGACCTGGGCCGAGCTGGAGACCGTACTGCGGACGGCGATGTCGAGCGGTCAAGCGGTCGGCCTCGACGTGACAATCTTCAACCCCCGCCTCGACCCCGACGGACGAATCGCCGTACGGCTGGCCGAGTGTCTACGCCAAGGGCTGTCGGCTCTGCCCGACCGTGTTTGACCGCGCGTCGGATCAGGCTCGAAGAGCAGGCGGTGGCGAGGCGTGACGGGGGTGGCGGTGTGGACGGTGTTCAGGCTGCGGCGGGCCGCGGGTACGACGAGCGGGCTGCCGGTCTCCGGGTCGGGATGACGCGGCAGGGCAGGCCGAAGACCTCGCCTACGACGTCAGCGTCGACGATGTCGGCGGGGGCGCCCTGGGCGACGATGCGACCGTCGCGCACGGCGACGAGGTGGGTGGCGTAGCGGCAGGCGTGGTTGAACGGCGCCGACCTGCGGTTCGGCGGCGGGCGCGGCAGGGAATGATGTCCTCAACAGGACCAGGGAGGGCTCTCGTGGAAGGCAAGGGCGGTTCGCTCGCCACCGGAATGGTGTTCGGCATCGTGATGGGCGCCATGATCGGCTTCGCCATGGACAACCTGGCGATCGGGCTGGGGATAGGTGTCGCCCTCGGCGTGGCGTTCGGGGTCGCGGTCGGCGCCGGCGGCGGCCGTGGCAGCGGCGCCGACCAGGGCACCGATCCCGACCGGCCCTGACACACCGTGTACGGCGAACAGCCCTCCGCCGTCCCCGGCACGGTCCGGTGGCGCGGCGCTGGCGTCGGTGACGACCACGAGGTGCGGGTCCTGCCGGACGGCTGCATGGACCTGATCTGGTCGGATCGGGGCGGAGACGACGGCGGGCTGCTGGTCGCCGGCCCGGACACGGTGGCGTACCTGGCGACCCGGCGTGCCGGGGAGACCTCGATCGGGCTACGGTTCCCGCCCGGCACCGGCCCGGCCGTGTTCGGGCTGGCCGCCCACGAGTTGCGTGATCAGCGGGTGCCGCTGGCCGACCTGTGGCCGGCCGCGGACGTACGCCGGCTGGCCGGGCTGGTGGCCCGCTCGCCGTACCCGGGTCGGGTCCTGGAGGCGGCGGCGCTGGACCGGCTGCGGGCCGGACCGGGCCCGGACCCGCTCGCCGGTGAGGTCGTCGCCCGGCTGCGCGCCGGGCGGTCGGTGGCCGCGACCGCCGCCGCGGTCGGCCTGGGGGAGCGGCTGCTGCGCCGCCGCAGCCACGCCCTTTTCGGGTACGGCCCGAAGACGCTGGCCCGGATCCTGCGGATGCGTCGGGCGCTGGCGCTGGTCGACGCCGGCCGGGCGGCGGCCGAGGTGGCCGTGACCGCCGGGTACGCCGACCAGGCGCACCTGGCCCGGGAGATCAAGGCGCTGGCCGGGGTGCCGCTCGGGGTGCTGCGCCCGCGGCGACCTGACCGGCCGATCGCGGCGGCCTGACCGGCCCACCGCGGCGGGCAGACCAGCCCGCTGCGGCAGCGAACCGGCCCACCGCGAGGGGCAGGCCGGGCGCGGTGGGCTGACCGGCCGACCGCGGTCCGGGGCGCGGTCGCGGCGGTGCGGGTCAGCCGAGCGCGGCGTAGAGGTCGACGCTGTTGCCGTCCGGGTCGTAGACGATGGCGTACCGCTGGCCCCAGAAGGCGTCCCACGGCTCGCGGTGGCTCTCGTGGCCGCTGGCGGTCAGCTCGGCGTGGACCCGGTCGACGTCGGCCGGGCTGTCGCAGCGGAAGGCGAGGCTGATCCGGCCCGCCCTGGCCGGCGGCGGGGTGAAGCCGGGATCGATCTGGCGGGCCACCTCCTCGGTGTCCCAGGCGAGCCGGAAGCCGCCGTCGAGGGTGACCTCGACGTGCTGCTCGGTGTCGGCGGCGGCGGGGATGCCCAGGCCGAGGCGCCGGTAGAAGGCGAGCGAGCGGCCCATGTCGGCGACGAGAAGTCCGATAAAGTCGAATTTGACTGCCATGTGGCTCACGCTAGCGGCGGTCGGGGGGCGGGGTCTTGAACGAATCGGACCGGTGTGCCGCGCAACCCCTCCGGGTACCCGGTTCGGAACCGGTTCGCAACATGCGTGACGCAGACCTCACCCAAAACCATCGCTGTCGGGTTTCCGTCACGCACGTTTACCGTAAACATGGGCTTTCAACGAAGATCTGCCGGCGAAGCGAGGGACCACATGACAGATGTCAAGCTCGAACACCCTGGCGGACAGCTTTCGATGCCGGTGAACCCGGCCGTCGAGGGTCCCGCGGGAATCGGCGTCGGTAAGCTCCTGGCGGAGACAGGTCACGTCACATACGACCCGGGGTTCGTCAACACGGCGGCCTGTTCGTCGAAGATCACATACATCGACGGTGACGCCGGTATCCTGCGTTACCGCGGCTACCCGATCAACGAGCTGGCCGGTAAGGCGTCGTTCCTGGAGACGTCGTACCTGCTGATCTACGGCGAGCTGCCGACCGCCGACCAGCTCGCGGCCTTCACCGAGAAGGTCCAGTTGCACACGATGCTGCACGAGGACTTCAAGCGGTTCTTCGACGGCTTCCCCCGCGACGCCCACCCGATGCCGGTGCTGTCGTCGGCGGTCTCCGCGCTGTCGACCTTCTACCAGGACAGCCTCGATCCGTTCGACGCCGACCAGGTCGAGATCTCCACGGTACGGCTGATGGCGAAGGTGCCGACGATCGCGTCGTACGCCTACAAGACCTCGATCGGCCAGCCGCTGCTCTACCCGGACAACGCGCTCGGCTACGTCGACAACTTCCTGCGCATGACCTTCGGGGTGCCGGCCGCGCAGTACGAGGTCGACCCGGTCGTCGCCAAGGTGCTGGACATGCTGCTGGTCCTGCACGCCGACCACGAGCAGAACTGCTCGACCTCGACCGTACGGCTGGTCGGCTCCGGCCAGGCCAACCTGTTCGCGTCGGTGTCGGCCGGTGTGAACGCCCTTTTCGGCCCGCTGCACGGCGGCGCCAACGAGGCGGTCCTGCAGATGCTCGGCGCCATCCAGGCCGACGGCGGTGACGCGGCGAACTTCGTACGCCGGGTCAAGGCCAAGGAACAGGGCGTCAAGCTCATGGGCTTCGGGCACCGGGTCTACAAGAACTACGACCCGCGGGCCGCGATCGTCAAGCAGGCCGCCCAGGACGTGCTGTCCCGGATGGCCAAGCCGGACCCGCTGCTCGACATCGCGATGAAGCTCGAGGAGATCGCGCTCGCCGACGACTTCTTCGTCTCGCGCAAGCTCTACCCGAACGTCGACTTCTACACCGGCCTGATCTACAAGGCGATGGGTTTCCCGACGAAGATGTTCACCGTGCTGTTCGCGCTCGGCCGGCTGCCCGGCTGGATCGCGCAGTGGCGGGAGATGATCAACGACCCGGAGACCAAGATCGGTCGCCCGCGCCAGCTCTACATCGGTTCGCCGGAACGCGAGTTCGTCCCGATCGAGAAGCGCTGACCCGACGCTCGACCCGGCCGCCGTGCCGCCCGTGTAGGCACGCCGGCCACCGCGCCACCTCCGCCGCCGCCCGCGCGCCGATCAAGGGGATGTATCGGACGGGTCGCCCCGTGTGACCCACGATTGCTCCTTGATCAGCGCACCCGGGCGGCGGTCGCGTGTGCGCGGCGGATGGCGGTCGCGTGCGGGGTCGGCGGGCTCTGTGCGTGGGGCGCGCCGCAGTTCTGGCGCGATCAAGGGGATGTATCGGGCAAAGCGGCCGCCGCGACCCACGACTAGTCCTCGATCAACGCGAGCGGGGCGGGTCCGCCGCACCTCCGGCGATCAAGGGGATGTACCGGGCAAAACACCCGGAGCGACCCACGACTTCTCCTTGATCAACGCGCGCAGAGGCTGCCCGCGCGCAGAGGGCCGCCTGGGCGCAGAGGGCCGCGCGCGCAGAGGGGCGCGCCGGTCACTCCTGGGTGGGCTTTGACGGGCGGAACCAGACCGCGGCGTACGGGCCGACCTGCACCGTCGCCGACGTCCGCAGGCCGTGCGTCGCCGGCCCGTCGGCGTCGACGGCGCCGAAGTTGCCGACCCCGGAGCCGCCGTACGTGGCCGCGTCGGTGTTGAGGACCTCGTCCCAGCGCCCCTCGACGGGCAGCCCGATCCGGTAGTCGTTGCGCGGCACCCCGGAGAAGTTGACCACGCAGGCGAGCACCGACCCGTCGGCGCCGTACCGCAGGAAGCTGAGCACGCTGTTGGTGGCGTCGTCGCCGGCGATCATCCGGAAGCCGGCCGGGACGGTGTCCTGCGACCACAGTTCGGGGCCGTCGCGGTAGATCCGGTTGAGGTCGCGCAGCAGGTCGGTGACGCCGCGGGCGCCGGGATCGGCGAGCAGGCCCCAGTCGAGGCCGCGGTGCTCGCTCCACTCGCGCTCGTCGGCGAGTTCGCTGCCCATGAAGAGCAGTTGCTTGCCGGGGAAGGACCACATGTAGGCGAGGAAGCCGCGCAGGCCGGCGAGGCGCTGCCAGCGGTCGCCGGGGAACTTCGCGGTCAGCGAACCCTTGCCGTGTACGACCTCGTCGTGGCTGATCGGGAGCAGGAACTGCTCGTCGAAGGCGTAGATGCCGGGGAAGGTCAGTTCGCCGTGGTGGTAGGAGCGGTAGAGCGGGTCGCGCGACAGGTAGTGCAGGGTGTCGTGCATCCAGCCCATGTTCCACTTCAGGCCGAAGCCGAGGCCGTCCCAGTCGACGGGGCGGGAGACCTTGGGCCAGGCGGTGGACTCCTCGGCGATCATGACGACGCCGGGGTGCAGCCGGTAGACGGCGGAGTTGAGGTCGCGCAGCAGGGCGATCGCCTCGGTGTGCGAGTTGCCGCCCTCGGCGTTGGGCAGCCACTGCCCGTAGCCGCGGGAGTAGTCGAGGTAGAGCATGGAGGCGACGGCGTCGACCCGCAGGCCGTCGATGTGGAACTCCTCCAGCCAGTACAGCGCGTTGGCGATCAGGAAGTTGCGGACCTCGGGCCGGCCGTAGTCGAAGACCAGGCTGCCCCAGTCGGGGTGTTCGCCGCGGCGCGGGTCGGGGTGCTCGTACAGCGGGGTGCCGTCGAAGCGGGCCAGCGCCCAGGCGTCGCGCGGGAAGTGGGCCGGCACCCAGTCGAGCAGTACGCCGATGCCGGCCCGGTGCAGCCGGTCGACGAGGTAGCGGAAGTCGTCGGGGGAGCCGAACCGCGCGGTCGGGGCGTAGTAGCCGGTGACCTGGTAGCCCCAGGAGCCGCCGTACGGGTGCTCCATGACCGGCATCAGTTCGACGTGGGTGAAGCCGAGGTCGGTGACGTACGCGGTGAGCTGGTCGGCGAGTTCGCGGTAGTTCAGGCCGGGGCGCCAGGAGCCGAGGTGCACCTCGTAGACCGACATCGGGCGGGCGTGGTGGTTGGTGGCGACGCGGCGTTCGGCGAGCCAGTCGCCGTCGTCCCAGCGGTACCGCGAGGTGGTGATGACCGACGAGTTGAACGGAGGGCTCTCGGTGCCGCGGGCCATCGGGTCGGCGCGGTCGACCCACTGCCCGTCGGCGCCGTGTATCCGCAGCTTGTAGCGCTGGCCGGGTTCGGCGCCGGGGACGAACACCGACCAGACGCCGCTGTCGCCGACGCGGTCCATCACCGCGCCGTCGTACGGGCCCCAGCCGGTGGCGTCGCCGACGACCCGTACCTCGCGGGCGTGGGGCGCCCACACCGAGAACCGGGTGCCGCCGTCGCCGGGGTGGGCGCCGAGCATCTGCCAGAGTCGTTCGTGGCGGCCCTGCGCGAACAGGTAGAGGTCGAGTTCGCCGATCATCGAAACAGTATTGGGCACCGGGGCCGATGCCGCGTGCGGCACGTCGGTCCCCGACGCGGTATTCGCGGGCCGGCCCACCGCGGCGGGGTGCGCCGTGGCGGGCCGGGCCGGGTGCAGCGGGTCGGTCATCGGCCGCCGACCGCCGCGAGCAGGTTGCCCTCGCGGATCTTGAGCTGGGGGCGGCCCTGGGCCATCCGGGCCTCGGCCTGCTCGGCGGCGAACGCCGGGGCGTGCGCGATGGCGGCGGAGTACGTCGCGGCGGTGCGGTGTGCGATCGACGACCAGCCGTACCGGTCGTGGACCATGGTGCGGGCCTCCCGGGCGAGCCGGCGGGCCCGGTCGCCGTCGGAGAGCAGGGAGCTGACCGCGTCGGCGAGGCCTTGCGGGTCCTTCGGGGCGAAGGTCATGCCGTTGACGCCGGGTTCGATGATCTCGGCGAGCCCGCCGGTGGCGGCGACGGCCAGCGGTACGCCGGCGGCGGCGCCCTCCAGCGCGACCATGCCGAACGGCTCGTAGATGCTGGGCACCGCGAAGCAGTCCGAGGCGGCCATCATCGCCGGCAGTTCGACCCCGCCGAGGAAGCCGGGGAAGCTGACCGTCTCACGCAGTCCGAGGCGGTCGATGTCGTTCTCCAGTTCCTGCCGGTACGGCCCGTCGCCGGCGATGACGACGCGCAGGCCCGGGTGCTGTTCCTTCAGCTTGGGCAGGCCGGCGATCAGGTGCTGGACGCCCTTCTCGTAGACCAGCCGGCCGGCGAAGGTGACCAGCGGGCCGTCGCCGGCGAAGCGCTGCCGGGCGGCGGCGACGGCGCTGGCCGGTACCTGCCAGCGGTGCGTCTCGACCCCGTTGGGTACGACGTCGACCCGGCCGGCCGGTACGTCGAACAGGCCGGTGACCTCGTCGCGCATGTAGCCGGAGCAGACGATGACCCGGTCGGACTCCTGCGACAGCCACCACTCCATGGAGTGGATCGACCGGTTCATCTCCTCGGGCAGCCAGCCCTGGTGCCGGCCGGCCTCGGTGGCGTGGATGGTGGTGACCAGCGGCAGGTCGAGGTGCTCGGACAGCGAGACGGCGGTGTGCGCGACCAGCCAGTCGTGGGCGTGGATGACGTCGTACTCGCCGGACTGCGCGGCCCGCAGCGCGGCCCGGGTCAGGGTGTGGTTGAACGCCATGGTCCAGGCCAGCAGGTGGGAGGTGGCCAGCGGGAACGTCACCGGGTCCTCGGGGGCGCGGACGATGCGGACCCCTTCGGCGTACTCCTCCAGCGGCGCGCCCTCGGCGTGCCGGGTGACGACGGTGACCTCGTGGCCGGCGGCGGCCAGGGCGACGGAGAGCGCGTGTACGTGACGACCCAGCCCGCCGACGAGTACCGGTGGGTACTCCCAGGACAGCATCAGGATGCGGCGGCGGCTGTCGGGGGCCATCCCGCCGGCGGTCGGCAGACCGGTGGCGGGGGCGGCGTGGTGCGTGCGGGAGGTGAGGTTCGGACGGCAGGGGCCGTCCGTCGTGACCGGGGCGTTGTCGGCGCCGACCCGCAGGGTCGTCACATCGATCTCCATCCATGAATTGGCGCGTGTTTCGCCGGCACCACTGACGGCGCGAGCAGGTTGAGGTGTGGCCGAACGGCCTGGTGGGTTGGAAAAGGGTGGCCGAAAGGCCGGGTGGGTCCGGCGCCGCCGCGGTGCGTCGCTCGTTCCCGCTACAAGGAAACGGCACGCCACCGCGAATCGCATCCTGAAACGCCCGGATGGTGACCGATGACACCCGATCGATTGTCATGGTGCAAGCGTGGGCCTGTCGCAATCGGTCGAACGGCTGGATTGAGGCTACCGTCGACTGGGCATTAGTCCTGCCGCACGCCGGTGGCCCGCGTCACCGGCGTGCTTGGCGACCCCGCGTAAACGAGGAGCACCATGCAGGTCTGGCCGGGTCAGCGGTATCCGTTGGGCGCCACGTACGACGGCACCGGAACCAACTTCGCGATCTTCTCCGAGGTCGCCGAGTCGGTCGAGCTGTGCCTGTTCGACGAGTGGGGGCTGGGCAACGAGCGCCGGGTGAAGCTGCACGAGGTCGACGCCTACGTCTGGCACGGCTACCTGCCCGGCGTCCAGCCCGGACAACGCTACGGCTACCGCGTCCACGGCCCGTACGACCCGGCGCGGGGACTGCGGTGCAACCCGAACAAGCTGCTGGTCGACCCGTACGCCAAGGCGGTCGACGGTGACGTCCACTGGCACCCGGCGGTCTACGGCTACGAGCTGGACGACCCCGGCCGGATGTCGCAGGCCGACTCGGCGCCGTACGTGCCGAAGTCCGTCGTGGTGAACCCGTACTTCGACTGGGCCAACGACCGGCTGCCGAGGATCCCGTACCACCGTTCGGTGATCTACGAGGCGCACGTGCGCGGGCTGACCATGCGCCACCCCGCCATCCCGCCGGAGCTGCGCGGCACGTACGCCGGCATCGCGCACCCCGACATGATCAAGCACCTCACCCGTCTCGGCGTCACCGCGATCGAGCTGATGCCGGTGCACCAGTTCGTCCACGACCACCGGCTGGTCGACATGGGGATGCGCAACTACTGGGGCTACAACACGCTCAGCTTCTTCGCCCCGTACCACGGCTATTCCGCCCTGGGGAACCTCGGCCAGCAGGTCCAGGAGTTCCGTGGCATGGTCCGGGCCCTGCACGCCGCCGGCATCGAGGTCATCCTCGACGTGGTCTACAACCACACCGCCGAGGGCAACCACCTCGGCCCGACGCTCGGCTTCAAGGGTGTCGACAACCGCAGCTACTACCGGCTGTCCGAGGAGTCCCCGGAGCACTACGTCGACTACACCGGCACCGGCAACAGCCTCAACGTACGCAGCCCGCACTCGCTGCAACTGATCATGGATTCGCTGCGGTACTGGGTGCAGGAGATGCACGTCGACGGGTTCCGGTTCGACCTGGCCGCCACCCTCGCCCGCGAGTTCTACGACGTCGACCGGCTCTCGACGTTCTTCGAGGTCATCCAGCAGGACCCGGTGATCAGCCAGGTCAAGCTGATCGCCGAACCGTGGGACATCGGCCCCGGCGGCTACCAGGTCGGCAACTTCCCGCCGGTGTGGACCGAGTGGAACGGCAAGTACCGCGACACCGTACGCGACTTCTGGCGCGGCGAACCGAACACCCTCGCGGAGTTCGCCTCCCGGATCTCCGGCTCCGCCGACCTCTACCAGGACGACGGCCGCCGACCGGTCGCCAGCATCAACTTCGTCACCTGCCACGACGGGTTCACCCTGGCCGACCTGGTGTCCTACAACGACAAGCACAACCAGGCCAACGGCGAGGACAACCGCGACGGCGAGAGCCACAACCGGTCCTGGAACTGCGGGGTCGAGGGACCCACCGACGACCCCGACGTGCTGGCGCTACGGGCCCGGCAGCGGCGCAACTTCCTGGCCACCCTCATGCTGTCGCAGGGCGTGCCGATGATCGGGCACGGCGACGAACTCGGCCGCACCCAGCACGGCAACAACAACGCCTACTGCCAGGACAGCGAACTGGCCTGGATCGACTGGGACAACGTCGACGAGCAGTTGATGGCCTTCACCCGCGAGCTGACCGCCTTCCGGGCCCGGCACCAGGTCTTCCGCCGCCGCCGCTTCTTCACCGGGCTGCCGGTCAGGACCCGCACCGCCGGGGCACCGCTGCCCGACCTGGCCTGGTTCACCCCCGGCGGGCGGGAGATGACCGGCGAGGACTGGGGCAACGACTTCGGCCGTGCCGTCATGCTCTTCGTCAACGGTGAGGGGATCAAGGAACGCGGCCCGTACGGCCAGCGCCACGTCGACAGCTCGTTCCTGCTGCTGTTCAACGCCCACGACCAACCGCTGGACTTCGTCGTACCCGGCCACGACCACGGCCAGAAGTGGGAACGGGTGATCACCACCGCGGAGCCCGGACCGGACGAACCGAAGGTGGTCGAGGCCGGCGGGACGGTCGTCGTACCCGACCGCTGCCTCGTCGTGCTCGACCGGACCATCTGAGATGCCCGCCGCCGCATCTCCGCCCGCCGACGGCCTCGGCCCCGCCGGCCGCACCGCGCCGACGGCCACCTACCGGGTGCAGGTGCGGCCCGGCTTCGACCTCGGCGCGACCGCCGCCCTCGCCGACTACCTCGCCGACCTCGGGGTCAGCCACCTCTACACCTCGCCGCTGCTGACCGCCGCCCCCGGCTCCGCGCACTGCTACGACGTCGTCGACCACCGGCGGGTCGGCCCGGAGATCGGCGGCGAGGCCGGCCGCCGGCAGCTCGCCGCCGCCCTGCGCGACCACGGCCTGCGGCTGCTGGTCGACATCGTGCCCAACCACGCCGGCGTCGCCGTACCGGCGGCCAACCCGGCCTGGTGGGACGTGCTGCGCGCCGGCCGCGAATCGCCGTACGCCACCTGGTTCGACATCGACTGGTCCCGCGGCCGGCTGCTCCTGCCGGTGCTGGCCGACCAGCCCGACGCCCTCGACGACCTCAAGATCGTCGACGGTGAGCTGCGCTACCACGAACACCGCTTCCCGATCGCCGACGGCACCGGCCCGGACGGTGCCCCGGACACCCCCGGCACCGCCCGCCGGGTCCACGACCGGCAGCACTACGAGCTGGTCTCCTGGCGGCGCGGCGACGCCGAACTGACGTACCGACGGTTCTTCGCCGTCTCCGAACTGGCCGGCCTGCGCGTCGAGGACCCCGCCGTCTTCGCCGCCACCCACGCCGAGATCCTGCGCTGGGTCGCCGCCGGCGACGTCGACGGGATCCGGGTCGACCACCCCGACGGGCTGCGCGACCCGGCCGGCTACCTCGCCCGGCTGCGCGCCGCCGCCCCGCACGCCTGGCTGCTGATCGAGAAGATCCTCGAACCCGGCGAGGAACTGCCGGCCTGGCCGGTCGACGGCACCACCGGCTACGACGCGCTCGCCGAGGTGACCGACCTCTTCGTCGACCCGGCCGGCGAGGCCGCCTTCACCACCCTGGACACCCGGCTCACCGGGCGGGCCACGTCCTGGCCCGAACTGACCCACGCCGGCCGGCTCGCCGCCGCCACCGAACTGCTTGCCACCGAACTGCGCCGGCTCGCCCGGCTCGCCCCCGACCTGCCCGACGCCGGGCCGGCGCTCGCCGAACTCGCCGCCAACTACCCCGTCTACCGGTCGTACCCGCCGGACGGGCTGCGACATCTCGCCACCGCCCGCGCCGAGGCCGGCCGGCGCCGGCCCGACCTCGCCGCCACCCTCGACACGCTGACCGCCCGGCTGCGCGACCCCGGCGACGAACTCGCCGCCCGGTTCCCGCAGTTTTCCGGCGCCGTCATGGCCAAGGGCGTCGAGGACACCGCCTACTACCGGTGGACCCGGTTCGTCGCCCTCAACGAGGTCGGCGGCGACCCGGCCCGCTTCGGCCGCCCCGTCGCCGACTTCCACACCGCCGCCGCCCGCCGCCAGGAACGGTTCCCGCTCGGCATGACGACGCTCTCCACCCACGACACCAAACGTGGCGAGGACGTCCGGGCCCGGCTCGCCGTACTCGCCGAGATGCCCGGGACCTGGGCCGCCGCCGTCGACCGGTGGACGGCCGCCGCACCGCTGCCCGACCCGGCCTTCGCCCACCTGCTGTGGCAGACCGTCGCCGGCGCCTGGCCGATCGAACGCGAACGGCTCCACGCGTACGCCGAGAAGGCGGCCCGCGAGGCGGCCACCTCGACGAACTGGACCAGCCCCGACGTCGACTTCGAACGGACCCTGCACGCCGTCGTCGACCGGATCTACGACGACCCGGCGCTGCGCGCCGACGTGACCGACCTGGTCGACACGATCACCCCCGCCGGCTGGTCGAACGCGCTGGGGCAGAAACTCGTGCAGCTCACGATGCCCGGCGTACCCGACGTCTACCAGGGCACCGAGCTGTGGCAGAACAGCCTCGTCGACCCCGACAACCGGCGCCCGGTCGACTTCGCGGCCCGCCGCGACCTGCTCGCCCGCGTCGACGCCGGCCGGCAGCCCGACGTCGACGCCACCGGCGCGGCGAAACTGCTGGTCGTGGCCCGGACCCTGCGGCTGCGCCGGGACCGGCCCGACCTGTTCACCGGATACCGGCCGGTGGCCGCCGACGGGCCGGCGGCCGACCACGTCGTCGCGTACGACCGGGGCGGCGCGGTCGCCGTCGCCACCCGGCTGCCGCTCGGCCTGACCCGCCTCGGCGGATGGGATCACACATTCCTTCCCTCATCACGGTCCGTTGTCGATACGTTCACAGGACGGGTCTACAGTGAGTCCCGGATAGCCGTTGCCGAACTGCTCGACCGGTATCCCGTCGCCCTGCTCACGCCCGCCGAAACCCCTGCTCGTCCACTGGTGAGGCCATGACTGAATTCTGTGTTTGGGCGCCGGCGGCATCCCGGGTGCGCCTGCGGATCATCGGAGAGCCCGACCGCGACCTCACCGCCGGTGACGGTGGCTGGTGGACGCTCGACGTACCCGACGCCGGACCCGGCACCGACTACGTCTACCTGCTCGACGACGACGAGCAGGCCCTGCCCGACCCCCGTTCGGCCTGGCAACCGGCCGGCGTGCACGGGCCGAGCCGGGTCTACGACCACGCCACCCACCGCTGGGGCGACCAGGGCTGGACCGGCCGCCAACTGCCCGGCAGCGTCCTCTACGAGCTGCACATCGGCACGTTCACCCCGGAGGGCACCTTCGACTCGGCGATCGAACGCCTCGACCACCTCGTCGAACTCGGCGTCGACCTGGTCGAGTTGCTGCCGGTCAACGCCTTCAACGGCGACCACAACTGGGGCTACGACGGCGTCTGCTGGTTCGCCCCGCACCAGATGTACGGCGGCCCGGACGGGCTCAAACGCTTCGTCGACGCCTGCCACCGGCGGGGCCTGGGGGTGGTCCTCGACGTCGTCTACAACCATTTCGGGCCCTCCGGGGCGTACGCGCCGATGTTCGGGCCGTACCTGGCCGAGACCGGCGGCAACACCTGGGGACGCACGATCAACCTCGACGGCCCGCACTCCGGCGAGGTACGCCGCTACATCATCGACAGCGTGCTGATGTGGCTGCGCGACTACCACGTCGACGGGCTGCGCCTCGACGCCGTGCACGCGCTCCGCGACCACGGCGCCGTGCACCTGCTCGAGGAACTCGCCGTCGAGGTCGAGGCGCTGTCGACGCACGTCGGCCGGCCGTTGTCGCTGATCGCCGAGTCCGACCTCAACGACCCCAAGCTGATCACCCCGCGCGAGGCCGGCGGCCACGGCCTGCACGCCCAGTGGAACGACGACGCCCACCACGCCCTGCACAGCCTGCTCACCGGCGAGCGGCAGGGCTACTACGGCGACTTCGGCTCGCTGCAGTGCCTGTCCGACGTGCTCACCGGCGCCTTCTTCCACGCCGGCACCTGGTCCAGCTTCCGGGGCCGGGTGCACGGCCGGCCGGTCGACCGCACCCGCACCGCCGGCCACCGGTTCGTCGCCTACCTCCAGAACCACGACCAGATCGGCAACCGGGCCACCGGCGACCGGATCTCGGCCACCCTGTCGCCGCACCTGCTGCGGGTCGGCGCGACGCTGCTGATGACCGCCCCGTTCACCCCGATGCTGTTCATGGGGGAGGAGTGGGGGGCCACCACGCCGTGGCAGTTCTTCACCAGCCACCCGGAGCCGGAACTGGCCGCCGCGGTCGCCGACGGCCGGCGCCGCGAGTTCGCCGCGCACGGCTGGCCCGAGGGTGACGTGCCCGACCCGCAGGACCCGGGCACGTTCGCCCGGTCCCGGCTCGACTGGGCCGAACTCGACAAGCCCGAGCACCGCGAAACGTACGACTTCCACCGGCGGCTGATCGCGTTGCGCAAGAGCCGGCCGGATCTCACCGATCCCCGGCTGGACCGGGTCGAGGTGCGCCACGGCGACCAGTTCGTCGTCGTACGGCGCGGCCGTACCGTGGTCGCCGCGAACCTGGCGCCGCGGGCGCAGCGGATCACCCTGCCCGGCCTGGTGCGGTCGGTGCTGCTGGCCAGCCGCGGCGGGGTCACGGTGATGCGGGACGTGGTCGAGCTTCCGCCGGAGTCGGCGGTGGTCGTCGCCGCCTCCTGAACCGCCGCCGGTTCCGGGCGTCCGGGCCGGGGCCGGCCCCGCCGGTCAGCCGCCCGCCGGGCCGGTGGCCTCCACCGCCTCGGCGACGACCGGGCCGGCCGCGACCGGGGCCGCCGCGACCGGGGCGACGATGATCGCCGGCCCGGTGGCAGTGCCCGGTTCGGCGTGCCCGGCGACGCCGGCCGGAACCGGAGCGGGTGGCGCCGGTGCCGGGGCGGGGCGGGACAGCAGGACGACGCCGTGCGCGGCCAGCGCCGCCGCGGCCAGTGCCACCAGCGCACCGGCGAAGCCGGCGACCGACCCCTCGCCGAGCATCGTCACGCCGATCACCGCCGAGGCGACCGGGTTGGAGAGCGTGACCACGGCCAGGGGAGCGCCGAGCCCCGACCCGCGGTAGGCGACCTGCGACAGCAGCAGCCCCGCGGTCGCCATGGCGGCCAGCGCCACCGACAGCGGCGACAGCAGACCGGCCGTCCCGTCCTCGGCGAACCGCCGGGTGACGGTCTGGGTCAGCGCGGACGCGACCGCGAACGACACCCCGGACGCGGTCGCGTACAGCACCGCGCGCAGCGCCGGCCGGGCGCCGCGGGCCAGCAGGCACAGCGTGACGACCGCCGCCGTCGCGACCGCCACCACGGTCCACGCCCCGCCGGTGCCGAGCGACTCGCCGCCGCTCGCCGGCGCGATCAGGAGCAGCAGGACGACCAGGCCGGCCACCGTCGCCAGCGCGCCCTGCCAGTGCACGGCCGCGACCCGCCGCCCGACCAGGAACGCGCCGATCGGCAGCGCCAGGACCAGGGTGAGTACGCCCAGGGGCTGTACCACCGACAGCGGGCCGTAGGCGAGGGCGCCGACGTGCAGCAGGCCACCCGCGCCGTTGAGCGCCACCGAGTACCACCAGCCGCGCCGGGTCATCAGCCGCAGCAGCGGCGCCGGGCCGGCCGCCAGCCGCTGCTGGAGCACCGCGCCCAGCGCGTACGCGCCCGCCGACGCCACCGCCAGCGCGACCGAGATCAACAGGGCGCCCGCGGGCAGGTCACCGGCGGGCAGCGGGGCGGCGGCCAGCAGGCCGCCGGGTGTCGGAAGGTCGCCGGTGTTCACGGGCGGGTGACCTGGAGGCGGATCATGAACACATGATGCTCGCCGGGCGGGCCGTCCGCGTCCACCACCCGGTGGCAGTCGGCGTACGCCGGCTGTCGTACGTCGTACCGTCGTCTCCTACCTCAGGGTGACCGGGCTCTCGCCGGGGTGCGGCCGGTGCCGGCCGCCGCGCGCCGGCCGCCTAGGATTCCGGCTCGACGACTTCGGGAGGAACCATGCGCCGTACGGCGTTGACGCTGTTCGTGGTCGCGGCGATCGCGGAGGCGATCTCCTGGCTGGCCCTGCTCGCCGGCATGGCGGCCAAGTACGGCCCGCCGCAGAACGAGATCGGGGTGCAGATCTTCGGCCCGATCCACGGCGGGCTGTTCATGGTCTACGTCGCCCTGGTGCTGGTGGTGTCGCGGCTGAACCGGTGGAGTTGGCCGGCGACGCTCGTGGCGCTGGCCTGCGCGGTGCCGCCGTTCGCCACGCTGGTGTTCGAGCGGTGGGCGCAGCGGCGTGGGATGCTGCGCGCCGGGCGTGAGCCCGAACCCGCCCCGGCACCGGCCGGCTGAGCGGCCGGTTGCGACGCCGCCGGCTCCGGCCGCGTGGCTGTCAGCGGGTGAGGGTGCAGGCGGCCACCGCGCCGACCAGCATCAGCCCGAGGATGGCCTGCAGCACCAGCGCCGGCCCCAGGTGCGACCAGACGGTCGGGATCCGCGGGGTCAGCAGTTGGCCGGTGGTCAGGTTGACGATCCGTTCCACCCGCGGCGGCAGGTCGCCGTCCTTCTGCCGGCGTACGGTCACCTGGATGTGGTCGGCCGGTTCCAGGGCGCTCTGCGGCAGGTGGCCGTGGATCTCGACCTCGTGCAGGACGCCGTCGCCGTCGCGCATCCGCAGCGGCGTGACCAGGAACTCCGGTCCCTTACGCAGCTGCTTCCAGCGCCGCCGGGTGCCGGCGCGGCCGGTGCCGGCCTGGAGCACCGACTTGACCAGCAGCGCCGCCATCTGGGCGACGCCGGCGGCGGCGAGGACCGCCATCAGCACGGGCTGGCCGACCTTGATCTCGCGGGCGTAGCCGGGGTTGAGCCGGCTGACCCGGCCGGTGACGATCCGGGCGCGGGGATGCACCACACGTTCGGGAAAGAGTTCCCTGTCCATCCCGCCCCCCCCAAGCATCGGTCGGCCGCTTCGCCGGTCGGCGACCACCCGTCGGACCGCCGCCGTCACCAGCTATCGCTAGCACCCAGCGTCCGCGATCCCTTACGGATTGTATCGATCGGTGTGGGTGAATGGAATGAATGAATTCCGCTCATGTTCCGGTGACAGGCCGTCCGGCGCGGGTATGCCGCTCCCAGACGGAGAGGGGTTGACCATGGACCTGTCGTTCCTGCAGCCGATCTACGCCCGCCCCGGGCCGTGGGCCTCGGTCTACCTGGACGCCTCCCGTAACACCGAGGACGGCGCGATCAGCTTCGAACTGCGCTGGCGGGGCCAGCGTGAGCAGCTCGAGGCCGCCGGAGCCCCGGCCCACACCGTCCGCGCCCTCGAACGCGCCGTACTCGGACACTCGCCCCGTACCGGCACGTACGGCATCGCCGCGTTCGCCGCCGACGGCGAGGTCGCCCTCCTGCAGTACCTGCCCGCCCCGCCCCGCGTCGACCTGGCCGCGTACGCCCCGCTGCCGCACGCCATGCCCGCCGTCGCCGGCCGCGGCGAGGAGGTCGCCTGGCTGCGCGTCGTCGCCGACCGCACCGGCGCCAGCGTCGACGGCGTACACAGCGGCTCCCTCGCCCGGCGCGCCCAGATCCGGGGCAGCGAGAGCTACCCCATCCGGCGGGTCAAGCCCGGCGGCTGGGCCCAGTCCCGCTTCCAGCGCGAGGCGGTCACCGTCTGGAAGCGCAACGCCGGGGACAGCGCCGCCGCGACGGCCGAACTCGCCGGAACCGTCGGCGCCGAGGTCGTCGTCGTCGGCGGCGACCCGCAGGCCCGCCGGATGCTGGTCGACCAGCTCCCGGCCTACTGGCGCAGCCGGGTCGTGGAGACCGACATCGGCTCCCGGGCCCCCGGCGGCGATCGCGGCCACCTCGACGACATCACCATCCAGGCCGTCGCCGACATCGCCGAGCGGCACACCACCGACGCCCTCGACCGGTACGGCGTACAGCAGGAGGCCGCCACCGGCCTGACCGCCGTCGTCGACGCCCTCCAGCGGGCCCAGGTCGACACGCTCCTGCTGGTCGACGACCCGTCCTCGACCGCCCGGCTCTGGATCGGCCCCGAACCGACCCAGATCGCCACCGACGCCAACCGGCTGCGGCAGATGGCCGTCGCCGACCCCGTCCAGGTACGCGCCGACGCCGCCCTGGTCCGTGCCCTCGCCGGCACCGACGCCGACCTGGTGCTCGTCGACCCCGACGAGGCACCCCTCGACGACGGCCTCGGCGCCGTCCTGCGCTACGTCGACGCCAGCACCTCCACGGTCCACCAGCGGCCGTGACGACCCGCCCCGGCCGGCCCACCCACCCGGTCGGCCGGGCCCGCCCACCACCCGCGTCGCCCCGCGAATGCCGGAACGTGCCGAACCGGACCCGGAACGTTTGAAGTCCGGTCCGACGGGAAGCCGCGCCGCGACAGGAGCGCGAGGAGAGGCGGGCACCCGGTGCGGGAGATGCAGGACTGGCTGGTCACCGGCGGCCCACCGGAACCGGAACGGGTGATGGCGCCCGACAGCACCAGCCGGGTGCTGCTGGCCGCCACGTCCCGGGCACTACGCGGCCGGGACTGCGCCGACCTGGCGTACCTGCCGCTGCTGACCCGCTTCCGGGGCGCCCCCGAACCGGTGCGCCGGGCCGCGGTCGCCCGCGCCGGCACCCGCGCCGCCCTGGCCCCGCCACAGGTCGCCGAGGTCGACGTCGAGGCGGTTGCCCGCTGGATCGTCGACCACTACCCGCGCCGCGACTACCCCGGCGTCGTCATCGGCTCACCCCACGGGGCGGCCGTACACCTCGCGACCGCGCTCGGCGTGCCATGGCTGCCCGCCGGGTTCGAGATCTCCGTACAGTGGCCCGGCGGCGCCGTCGACGACCCCGCCCGCGCGCTGGCCCACGGCTCCCGGGTCGCCCCCGGCCTGCTCGCCGCCAACCCCGCGGCCATCGCCGTACGGCAGGTGCACGACCCCGCCGGCCGTGGCGTGCTCGCCGGCGCCACCCTCACCCTCTTCGTACGGTGGTCGCGGCTGCCGGACGCCTACCGCGGCTTCCTGCGCGACCGGCTCGCCCCGGCCACCCCGGTCCTGCTGCTGCGCGACGCCCGGACCTGGCCGGTACTCGACGCCGGCGGCGGGCACACCTTCCAGGTCGGCGCCCCCGGCAGCGGCCTCGACGCCGCCGAGCTGCGCTGCCACAGCGACCTGTTCGACCGGGTGCTGCGCTCCGTCGGAGGCGACGGGGCACGCTGGGACCCGCCCGCCGCGTCCTGCCCCGACGCGTACGCCGAACACGGCATCGACCCCGGCCTGGAGACCAGCCTGCGCGACTGGCTGGCCGGCGCCGGCCGCCCCCTGCACCGGGTGCTGTTCACCCGCCCCGACGCGCTCAGCGCGGCCACCGCCGACGTCTACCGCCTGTGGTTGCGCGCCGCCGGCAAGAGCGGCGACCGCGCCGTCGTCGAATGCGGGCGGCAGCTCGACCCGTGGCAGGTGGTCCGGGCCGGCCTGGTGCCGTACTGGTGCGAGAACGCCACCCGGCGCAGCGTCGCCGGCGCCGAACTGTGGCTCGCCGGCAGCTCGGCGTTCAGTTCGGTCGACGTACTGCCCGACCCGCCCGGCATGGCGTCACCGGTGCTCGCCGGACTGCCGCAGTGGCGGGCCGCCGCCTCGTTCGGCCGCCGCCGGGGCGCCGTCGACCGGCTCGCCGCCCGTGGCTACCCCACCTCGGCCGTACCGACCCGGCACGCCACCGAGGTGCTCCGCAACCAGCCGTACGACCTGCCGGCGCCCCAGCGCCTGCGGATCGTGGACGCGCTGACCGGCCTGCGGGACAGCGGTACGCAACAGGGCCTCCTCATATGCTGACTTGTCGCCGCTTGAGGTGGTTCCTGGGGGATTTTCTGACTGGCGAAACTTATCTTGGCCCGAATACGACCCCCCGGATCGGGAAGTAGCGTGCTTCATGGGTGGAGCACGGCGGCCACGGGCCGGTGCTCGAACGCTTAACCCGACGCCAATTCGCTACCAGCCCGGCTGTCGCGGTCTGCCGACTGCCAAGGCGGATCCACGCTGGGCGGGCAACCTTTCCAGGGGGCGCGAATGTTCGGAACCACCGCCACGACCGGCACCGTCAAGAGCGGCACCGGCACGGCTCGCACCACCGGCAACGCGGGCACCGGCACCACGACCGCACCGCCACCGAACGAACGGGTACTCGAAGACCTCGACAGCGCCGCACTCGCGTACGCGGCCCGCATCGCCGGCCTGCCGCCCAGCGGACGCCAGGCCGCCCGCGACGACCTGGTGCGCTTCGCGCTCCCGTTCGCCGGCCGCCTCGCCCGCCGCTACCGCGGCCGCGGCGAACCACTGGAGGACCTCGAACAGGTCGCCCGACTCGGCCTCGTCAACGCCGTCGACCGGTACGACCCCGAACGCGGCTCGTTCACCGCCTACGCCGCCATCACCATCGTCGGCGAGATCAAACGACACTTCCGCGACCGCACCTGGGGCGTGCACGTACCCCGCCGGCTGCGCGACCTCATCCTCGAGGTCGGCCAGACCACGGCCGCCCTCACCAGCGAACTGTCCCGGGCACCGACGATCGCCGAGGTCGCCGGACGGCTCGACACCCCGCAGGAGGAGATCCTCGCCGCCCTCGAGTCCGCGGCCGGGTACAGCCCCGCCTCGCTCAACGCACCCGTCGGCGGGGAAAGCTCCGCCGAGTTCGGCGACCTCGTCGGCGAATGGGACAACGACCTCGAATCCGTCGACGACCGGGTCACCGTCAGCGGGCTGCTGCACCGGCTGCCGTGGCGCGAACGACGCATCCTCGCCATGCGCTTCTACGGCAACCAGACCCAGGCCGAGATCGCCGCCCGGTTCGGCATCTCCCAGATGCACGTCTCCCGGCTGCTGTCACGCGCCCTCACCTGGCTCCGGCAGGCGATGCTCAACGAGGCCCCGCCGCCCTGGCACGCCAGCCCCACCGACACCGACCCGCACGACCTGCGCGTCACCACCCGCCGTACCGGCGACCACGTCGTCGTCGAACTCGGCGGCGAGATCGACCGCGACAACTCGCACCGGCTCCGGCAGACCGTCGTCGAGGCCGTCACCACCGGCCGGCCCGCCGAGGTCGTCGTCGGACTCGGCGACGTGCCGCTGCTCGACGCCACCGGCATAGCGGCACTCTTCGCAGGCCAGGAGGCCGCCCGCAGCACCGGGGTACGGCTACGACTCACCGGCGCCCAGCCGTACGTCCGCCACGCCCTGAACGTCGCCGGCCTGGCCCGCCTGATGGAGTGAGCTTGCTGGCCTCGCTGAGCTTGTTGGTCCTCGCTTCGCTCGGACGGCTCGCTCCGCTTCGCGCCGCCTGAATGCACCGTCTTCACCCTGCGGGCATGACGGCTTCGCCGCATGTCCTCGGGCTCCAGACGGTGCGGCGGCGCTCGGTCGACTCGCAACCTGGGTTGCGGTTCAGGGCTGTCCGTCGCTTGCTTCGCCGAACGTCGCGGGTCCGCGACCGATCGCCCCGGTAGGACCCGCTGGCGCTCACCCTGACCGCCGCAGCGCCGCCCGCAGCCCTGACCGGAACAAAAGGGACAACCGTCACGGCGACCTCTCGCGGGTACTGCCGGGCGTGACGTTGATCTGAGCGGGAGAGACCCTACCCGCGCCGGATAAGGTCCCTCCCGCTCAGATCAACAACGTTCACCGCCCACGATTACGACGAAGTGGACAGTGGCCGCCAGTTGTGCGACGGCGGTCACCACCGAGGACCCCGGACATCTCGACGAAGCAAGCGACGGACAGGGCTGACCGCGACCAGAGTCGCGAGTCGACCGAGCGCCGCCGCACCGTCTGGAGCCCGAGGACATGCGGCGAAGCCGTCATGCCCGCAGGGTGAAGACGGTGCACTCAGGCGGCGCGAAGCGGAGCGAGCCAGCCTCGCCGGAGGCGAGGCCAGCTAACTCAGTCTTCTTCTTCGGAGTGGCGGCCGGTGCGCCAGCGTTCGTTGGCGAGCCGACCACCACGGTCCTCACCGCGCAGGTGTTCGTCGGGCTCGCTGGGTTCGAAGTGTTCGCGGCGTACCTCGTCGGGGTCGGGGACGTTGACGGAGCGGGCGCCGGAGTGCGGGTCGGGGTGCCAGTCGCGGGCGGCGTGGGCGCCGTGGGCGCCTTCGGCACTGGGTGCGATGTCGGCCGGGGTGGGCCGGGCGGGGTGGAGTTCTTCGGTGATGTCCTGCGGCGGTTTGGTGGACCGCTGCGGGAGGTCGCGGCCGAGGTCGGCGACGAGTGGGCCGTACTTGGCGTCGAAGGCGGGGCGTTCGGAGCGGATGCGGGGCATCTTGTCGAAGTTGCGCAGCGGCGGCGGGCAGGTGGTCGCCCATTCCAGCGAGTTGCCGAATCCCCACGGGTCGTAGACGTCGACGGCGCGGCCGAACCGGTACGACTTCCAGACGTTCCAGATGAAGAAGAGGGTGGAGACGCCGAGGACGAAGGAGCCGATGGTGGAGATGGCGTGCCAGGTGGTGAAGCCGTCGGTGGGCAGGTAGTCGGCGTACCGGCGGGGCATGCCGGCGGCGCCGAGCCAGTGCTGGATGAGGAAGGTGATGTGGAAGCCGACGAACATGGTCCAGAAGTGGATTTTCCCGAGCCGCTCGTCGAGCATGCGTCCGGTCATCTTGGGGAACCAGAAGTAGATGCCGCCGAACGCGGCGAAGACGATCGTGCCGAAGAGCACGTAGTGGAAGTGCGCGACGACGAAGTAGCTGTCGGTCACGTGGAAGTCGACCGGCGGGCTGGCCAGCAGCACCCCGGACAGGCCGCCGAGCAGGAAGGTGACCAGGAAGCCGGCGGCGAACAGCATCGGTGTCTCGAAGGTCAGTTGGCCCTTCCACATGGTGCCGATCCAGTTGAAGAACTTGATCCCGGTGGGTACGGCGATGATGAAGGTGGCGCCGGCGAAGAACGGCAGGAGGACCACTCCGGTGGCAAACATGTGGTGTGCCCACACGATCATGGAGTAGGCGAAGATGGCGATGATGGCGAAGACCATGCCCTTGTAGCCGAACAGCGGCTTGCGGGCGAAGACCGGGATGATCTCGCTGATGATGCCGAAGAACGGCAGCGCGACGATGTAGACCTCGGGGTGGCCGAAGAACCAGAACAGGTGCTGGTAGAGCACCGGGCCGGCGTGCGACGGGTCGTACACGTGGGCGCCGAGCTGGCGGTCGGCGAACAGGGCGAGCAGGGTCGCGGCCAGGAACGGGAAGACCACGATCGCCATGAGCGCGGTGATCAGGATGCTCCAGGTGAACAGCGGCATCCGGAACATCGTCATGCCGGGGGCGCGCAGGATGACGATGGTGGTGATGAGGTTGACCGAGCCGAGGATGGTGCCGAGGCCGGAGAGCACCAACCCGATGATCCACATACTGGCGGCGGGACCCGGGCTGTGGGCGGAACTGCTGAGCGGCGGGTACGCGGTCCAGCCGAAGTCCGGGGCACCGCCCGGGGTGAGGAAGCCGCCGACGACGAGCAGCCCGCCGAGCAGGTAGAGCCAGTACGCCAGCGCGTTGAGCCGGGGGAACGCCACGTCCGGGGCACCCACCTGCAGCGGTACGACGTAGTTGCCGAACCCGAACACCAGCGGGGTGGCGAACAGGAACATCATGATCGTGCCGTGCTGGGTGAACATCTGGTTGTACTGCTCGGGGGAGAGGAACTGCATCCCGGGCTGACCCAGTTCGGCGCGCATCAGCAGCGCCATTATGCCGGCGATCAGGAAGAACCCGAACGACGTGATCAGGTAGAGCATCCCGATCTGCTTGGCGTCGGTGGTGCCGAGCAGTTTGGCCAGCGCGGAGCCGCGCGGGCTGCGCCGTACCGGACCGGGGTAGCCGGTGATGCGGCCCGGCGCCACGATGATCGGTGTCCGGCCGCGCTCCTCGGTCGGCGTCCCCTGCCTGGCCATACGCCCTCACCCCGTCCACGACCGCGCGAAAAGTCGGCCGTGCCTACCCCTTCGCGGGACGTCGAAACATCCGGGGTGGAAAAAGGTCAGGCGGGCGCTATCCGCGCTCCCGGGCCGTCGCCGTCGGGCGGCAGGCCGAGCAGTTCGGCGACACCGGTGATCCGCAGCACCCGGTCGACGACGGGTTGCGGGTCGCGTACGGCGAGGGCGGCGCCGCGGGCCAGGGCGGTCGATCGGCCGTCGAGCAGCACGCGTACGCCACTCGAGTCGAGGAACGGCACCTCGGCGAGGTCGACGGTGACCTCGGTGACGCCAGGCCGGGACAGCGCGGTGGTCAGTTCCTGACCGAGCCGCTCCTCGGTCTCGAGGTCGACGTAGCCGCGCACCCGGACGACCACCCTGCCGTCGCCGGCGGACTCGGTCCGTACGTCGAGCGCCATACCACCCCCACCTCCGCTGCCACCACTGCGGCGACAACCGTACCCATTGGCCTCAAAGGCCATGCCAGCAGGCGACCGCCGCCTCCCGACGGAGCGGGAGGCGGCGGGGTCGTCCGGGCCGGCGCGGCCGGTAGCGGTCAGCGGCGGGCCGGTGGCCGCTGACCGGCGCCGCGGCTCGAGATCAGGCCCAGGGCGATCAGCCCGACGCCGAGGCCGAGGTGCAGCCAGTTGTCGGCGGTGTTCAGCGGGATGAAGTTCGCCGGGCTGTCGTAGCTGACGGCGAGCCCGTAGAGCCACAGGATCAGGTAGATCGCACCACCGCCGATCAGGAACGTGCGGGCGGCGGCGGCCGTACGCGACATCGCCAGCCCGGCGACGCCGAAGGCCAGGTGCACGATGTTGTGCAGTACCGAGGTCTGGAAGATGCCCAGCAGCTTCGCCTCGGAGTGGTGCCCGGCGAACTGCAGGGCGTGGTAGTCCGTGGTGATGCCCGGTATGAACCCGAGGATCCCGATAATCAGGAAGATTGTGCCGGCCGTGGCCGCGAACGTACGGGCCAACGGTCGTCCCGTCGTGCTGCGGGCCATCGTGGCCCGGGCAGTCGGGGCACCGCTTCTGCTCACCATGTCGCTTCACCTCCATCGACGTGATCCGGTCACGCGTTCCCGTCCGCCCCGGTCACAAACGACCGTCCGCCGCGATCGCGGACGCGGCGCCGGACGGATCCGGCGGATCGGGGCGAGGTGGCGGGAAGGCGGCACGGGGAACGGGGCGGCGCCGGGAGGCGGATAACGTATCGGCATGACCGAGCGGAGCGGGGCGGGTGCGTGACCGAGCGGGGCGGGGCCACGAAAGGGCTCAGGGTGCGTCGGACGGCCGGCGGGCGCGGTGCCGGCGGCGGCCGGCGGGTCGGGCTGTCGGCCCTGTTGCCGTACCTGCGTGACCACCGCGGCACCCTCGCGGTCGTCGCCGTGCTCTCCCTGGTCGGCGCCGGGGCGTCGCTGGCCCAGCCGCTGCTGACCCGGGCCGTGCTCGACGGCATCGGTGCCGCCCGGCCGGTCGCCGGCGTCGTCGCCCTGCTCGTCGTCCTGCTGGTGGTCGGCGCCGCCCTGTCCGGGCTGCGCGACTACCTGCTGCAACGCACCGCCGAAGGGGTCGTCCTGCACACCCGGCGGCGGCTCGCCGGCCACCTGCTCCGGCTGCCGATCACCGAGTACGACCGGCGCCGCACCGGCGACCTGCTCTCCCGGGTCGGCGCCGACACCACCCTGCTGCGCGCGGTCGTGACCTCGGGCATGTTCGAGCTGGTCACCGGCTCGATCATGGTGGTCGGCGCGACCGTCGCGATGCTGCTGCTCGACCCGCTGCTCTTCGGGGTCACCGCGGTCGGGGTGTCCGCCGGGCTGACCATCGGCCTCGTCTTCGCCCGCCGGATCCGTGGCCTGTCCCGCGAGGCACAGGCCCGGATCGGCGAGATGACCTCCACGATCGAGCGCGCGATCACCGCCGCCCGCACCATCCGGGCCTCCCGCGCCGAGGACCGGGAGACGGCCGGGGTCACCGGCAGCGCCACCGAGGCGTACGACGCGGGCCTGCGGGTGGCCCGGTTGCAGGCCCTGATCGGCCCGGCCAGCACCACCGCCATCCAGGGCTCGTTCCTGCTCGTGCTCGGCGTCGGCGGCGCCCGGGTCGCCAACGGCGCGATCAGCGTCGGCGACCTGGTCGCGTTCATCATGTTCCTGTTCTTCCTGGTCCTGCCGCTCGGGCAGGCCCTGCGCGCCTACACGCAGTTGCAGAGCGGCCTCGGCGCGCTGGAGCGCATCGAGGAGATGTTCGAGCTGCCGGTCGAGGGCGCGACCGACCGGCCCGGCGCCGTCCCGACCGGCACCGCTGCCGCCGCCGCGTCGGCCGGGGCGGCCCTCGAGTTCGACCGGGTCGGATTCGGGTACGCCGGCGGGCCGCCGATCCTGCACGACGTCAGCTTCGCCGTGGCCCCCGGCACCCGTACCGCGCTCGTCGGCCCCTCCGGCGCCGGCAAGTCGACGCTGCTCAGCCTCGTCGAGCGGTTCTACGAGGTGGACAGCGGGACGGTACGGCTGGCCGGCCGCGACATCCGGGACCTGCCCCGCGCCGCGCTGCGCGCCCAACTCGGCTACGTCGAGCAGGAGGCGCCGGTGCTCGCCGGCACGCTGCGCGAGAACCTGCGGCTGACCGCGCCCGAGGCGACCGACGCCCAGATGTACGCCGTACTCGACGAGGTCAACCTGCGCGGTATCGCCGACCGCGCCCCGGAAGGGCTCGACGTCCAGGTCGGCGAGGGCGGCGTGCTGCTGTCCGGCGGCGAGCGGCAACGGCTGGCCATCGCCCGTACCCTGCTCGCCGGCCCGCCGATCCTGCTGCTCGACGAGCCGACCAGCAACCTCGACGCGCGCAACGAGGCGGCGCTGCGCCGGGCGATCGACGCGGTGGCCGTACGCCGGACGCTCCTGATCGTCGCCCACCGGCTGTCGACCGTGGTCGACGCCGACCAGATCGTGGTGCTCGACCACGGCCGGGTCGTCGCCACCGGCACCCACCGCGAACTGACCGAATCCAGCGACCTCTACCGCGAACTGGCCACCCACCAACTCCTCGTTCCCTGATCCACGCCGATCCGGCGGAGGTGGGGACTGGAAGCCGGCGAGGTTTCGCGTACCGTTTCCGCTCATGGGTGTGTCGCAACGGTTGAAGAACAGGGTCCGGCGTTTCCTCCAGCGCCCGGGGACCACGGTCGATCTGGCCCCGCTGGAGAAGCTCCTGCCGGCGATCGAGAAGCGCGAGGACGAGCTGGCCGCGCTCGACGACGCCGAGCTGACCGAGGCGGCCGGCAAGGCCGAGAGCTTCACCGACATCTGCGCGGTCGGGCGTGAGGCCGCCAAACGCGGCCTCGACCAGCGGCCGTACGACGTCCAGCTCCTCGGCGCGATGTCGCTGCTCGCCGGCAAGGTCGCCGAGATGGCCACCGGTGAGGGCAAGACGCTGACCGCCACCATCGCCGCGTACGGCCACGTCCGGCGCGGCAACGGCCCGGTGCACGTGCTGACCGTCAACGACTACCTGGCCCGCCGCGACGCGCAGTGGATGGAGCCGGTCTACACCCTGCTCGGCCTGTCCGTCGGCTGGGTCACCGAGGCGTCCACGCCGGAGGAGCGCAAGGAGGCGTACGCCAGGGACGTCACCTACGTGTCGGTCAGCGAGGCCGGCTTCGACTTCCTGCGCGACCAGCTCGTCACCGACATCGAGGACAAGGTCCGGCCGCCGCTGGCGACCGCCATCGTCGACGAGGCCGACTCGATCCTGATCGACGAGGCCCGGGTGCCGATGGTGCTCGCCGGCTCGGTCCCCGGCGAGCAGGACCCGGTGCACTCGGCCGCCGAACTGGTCAAGGGCCTGCGCCCCGGCAAGCACTTCGAGGTGGCCGAGGACGGCCGCAGCGTGGCCTTCACCAGTGACGGCCTGGCGACCGTCGAGGCCAAGCTCGGCGACATCAACCTCTACGCCGACGAGAACGTCGCCCAGTTGTCGGCGGTCAACGTCGCCCTGCACGCCCACGCGCTGCTGCACCGCGACGTCGACTACATCGTCCGCAACGGCGGCGTCGAACTCGTCGACGAGATGCGCGGCCGGGTCGCCCAGCGGCGCCGCTGGCCGGACGGCCTCCAGGCCGCCGTCGAGGCCAAGGAGGGCTTGAACGCCACCGCCGAGGGCGAGGTGCTCGGCACCATCACCGTCCAGGGCTACATCGCGCTCTACCCGACGGTCTGCGGCATGACCGCGACCGCCGTCCTCGTCGGCGACCAGCTCCGCGAGTTCTTCAAGCTCGAGGTCGCGGTCATCCCGCCGAACACCCCGTGCATCCGCGTCGACGAGCCGGACCGCATCTACGCCACCCGGGCGGAGAAGGACGAGGCGCTGATCGACGAGATCGCCCGCTGCCACCAGGAGGGCCGGCCGGTGCTGGTCGGCACCCTCGACGTCAAGGAGTCCGAGGCGCTGGCGAAGGGCCTGGAAGCCGCCGGTGTGCAGTGCGTCGTCCTCAACGCCAAGAACGACGACGAGGAGGCGGCGATCATCGCCGAGGCCGGCGCGTACGGCGCGGTCACCGTCTCCACCCAGATGGCCGGCCGCGGTGTCGACATCCGGCTCGGTGGCAGCGACCAGTCCGATCGGGAGCGGGTTGCCGAACTCGGCGGTCTCTACGTGATGGGCAGCGGGCGGCACGACAGCCGCCGCGTCGACGACCAGTTGCGTGGCCGGGCCGGCCGGCAGGGCGACCCGGGCGCCTCGGTCTTCTTCGTCAGCCTCGAGGACGACCTCGTCGTACGGCACGCCCCGGACGCCGTACCGGCCTCGCCGCGGATGAACGCCGACGGCCTGGTCACCGACGACCAGGTCGACTTCGCCGTCGAGCACGCTCAGCGCATCGCCGAGGGCGTCAACCACGAGATCCACCGCAACACCTGGCGCTACAGCGTCGTGATCGAGCAGCAGCGCAAGGCCCTCGCGGAGCGGCGCGAGCGGCTGCTCACCAGCGAGGTCGCCGCGCTGATGCTGCTCGACCGCTGCCCGGAGAAGGCCGGTGACCTCGACGAGGACATTCTGTCCCGGGCGGCCCGGTCGATCGCGCTCTACCACCTCGACCGGCTGTGGGCCGAGCACCTCGCCGAGTTGTCCGAGGTGCGTGAGGGCGTACACCTGCGGGCGCTCGGCCGTCTCGACCCGCTCGACGAGTTCCACCGGGCCGCGGTGCCCGCGTTCAACGCGCTGATGCCGGCGATCGAGGAACGCACCGTGGAGACGTTCGAGGAGACCGAGTTCGGCGACGACTGGGAGCCCGACGAGTCCGAGCTGACCCGCCCGAGCGCCACCTGGACCTACCTGGTCCACGACAACCCGTTCGGGTCCGAACTCGACCGGCTCATCGCCGCGGTCGGCCGCCGGCTCACCTCCGGCGGTCGCTGACCGTACGACGTACGCCGGGCCGCTTCCGTCATCTCGGGAGGGGCCCGGCGCCGGCCGTCCTCCGGTCGGGTGATGCCCGAATACACGCTCCAGGCATGTCTGTCCCGTGCGGGGTGGTTTCTGCCACCCTGGCAGGGGTACCGATGGCAACGGCACTGTTGACGGACCTGGGGGAGTGGTCACGGTGAATAGTCGTCTGAAGGTGTCGGGCCATCCGATCCAGCCGATGCTGGTGACGTTCCCGCTCGGCCTGTTCGTGTGCGCGACCCTGTTCGACATCGCCGACGTCGGCGGCGGGCCGGCGTTCCTGGGCGAGGTCAGCTACTGGATCACCGTGGCCGGGCTGGTCGCCGCGGCGCTCACCGCCGTCGCCGGCATGATCGACCTGTGGGACGTGCCGGCCGGCCCGACCCGCCGTACGGTCGTCACGTTCAACCTCGTCAACGCCGGCATGGCCGCGCTGTTCGTGCTGGTGTGCCTGATGCGGGCCGGCACCGCCGACCGGGGCGCCAACGGCGGGCTCGTCGCCGTCGAACTGCTCGCCCTCGCCGTCGGCGCGTTCGGCGTACGGCTGGGCGCCATCCTGGTGCGCCGGTTCGACGAGGCGGCCGACGACGCCACCACCTTCGACGCGCTGCGGCCGACCGCCGAGATCGGCCGGGGCACGATCTACCGCGCCACCGCCCGCTGACCGGCCCGGGCCGGGATCGCGGCCGCGCCGCCCGGTCGCCCGGGTTCGGCCGGCGGCGTGGTCCGGCCCGGTGTCAGGCGGCGTCTGCGGGACGGGGCCAGCCGGCCAGCTTGGCCCGCAGCTCGGCGATCGCGGGCGGGGTGAGCCCGTAGCGGCCGAAGAGCCGGTCGTCCATCGCGTCCAGGTGGGCGCCGACCCGGACGACGTCCTCGGGATCCAGCGCCGGATCGGCGCGGTGCCCCAACGCCAGCAGTTCGCCCAGGTCGTAGCGTTGCAGCGCCGCGGCCGCGTCGATGTAGTCGCGCACCTCGCGCCGGTTGACCAGCGCCGCGATCTTGCCGGCCACCAGGTCGTCGATGTGCATGACCGGCCCGAGGTCCATCACCACCGGCGCCCGGTGCCGGTCGAGGCGGCCCAGCGTCAGCCGCAGCTCCCGGCCCTCCCGCCCGACGACCAGGTCGGCGAGGTCGTGGTCGAAGCCGTGGAACAGATCGCCCAGCTCGCTGTCCGGCTCCTCGGCCCGTACGTCGAAACCGGCCGCCTCGAGCGCCGCCCGCACCTCGTCACGCGCCGCGCCGACCGGCGCGTCGATGTCGCTGAACAGGTCGATGTCCTCGGTCGGACGGTGCACGACGCCGTGCAGCACCAGCGCGAGACCGCCACCGAGGGCGAAGCCGTGCCGGCGGGCGACCCCCAGGGCGATACGGGCGACGTCGGCGAAGATCGGGTCCAGGGATGGTGCGGTGGTCACGTCGCGCGGCGCAACTGGGCGTGCCGGCCCTCCCAGGCCCGGCGGACTCCGCGGGGCAGGTTGAGGGTCGGCCACAGCCGCACGAGGGTGTTGCCGTCGAGCCAGCGGCGCAGTTCGTCACCGCGGATCGCCTCGCGCAGCACGTTCTCGTACATCCAGCGCAGCTCGACGGGATCGTCGAGGTCGAAGGTGCGGTCCGGCGCCCAGAACAGCCGGACGGGCAGCTCCACGGTGCCGCGGACCGGACCGCGCAACTCGGCGAGGTCGCCGATGACGCGCGCGGCGCGACCGGGCCGGGCCGGATGGAGCACGGCCCCCGGCGGCTGACCCGTCACGGCACCCATGCGTCACAGCGTAGGTCCTGCTCGACCGCCCGCACCACCTCGTCGCGCCGATCAAGGTGAACTTGCGCGACAAACCACCTCAAATCCGGCCCATCGTCTCCATGATCGCGCATCGGGGAGACGGGGTCGCCTCAAGATCCGCTTGATCCGGGGGCTCGTGAAGATCCGCGTGATCAGGGGCCCTGTACCCCGACGCGCCGACGACACGCCCGACCTGGTCCCTGATCACGCGGATCATGGAGGCGGGCGGGCGGGCGGGGTGGGGAGTGGGGGTCAGGTTGGTAGGAGGGCGCGCATTCGGGTGATCTCGGCGGCCTGCTCGGCGGCTACGTCGTTGGCGAGCTTCTCCACCTCGACGTCGATGCCGGCCCGCAGGACGTCGGTGGCCATCCGGATCGCGCCCTCGTGGTGGCTGATCATCATCGCCACGAACTTCCGGTCGAAGTCCGCGCCCCGGGCGGCGGCGAGGTCCCGCATCGCCCCGGGGGTCTGCATGCCGGCCATGCCCTCGCTCTGGTGACCGTGCCCCGCCGCGTCGGCGTCGATGCCGCGCGCCTCCAGCCAGGCCCGCATCACCAGGATCTCCGGGGCCTGGCTGGACCGGATGCGGTCGGCGATGGCGACCAGGCCCGGGTTCTCGGCCCGGTCGGCGGCGAGCGTCGCCATCTGGAGTGCCTGGGTGTGGTGCGGGATCATCATCCGCAGGAACCAGGTGTCCATGGTGTTGTAGGTCTGGCCCGGGTTGGTCGGGATCTGGTCGGGGGCGACGACCGAGGCCGACTCGCCCGGGCGGCCGGGCACCACGACCGGGGCCGCCGGTTCGACCGGCGTCGGCGACGCGGCCGCGGTGGGCCGGGCGGCGCCGGTGTCGTCGCCGTCACCGCGCAGGAAACCGGCCATGACGATGCCGACGACCAGTACGGCCGCGCCCGCGATGGCGGCGATGGTGCGCCGGTGCGTCGACGTCACGGGCACCTCCGGTGCGGGTGGGGATTGTCGGGAGTGTATTGGTTCCCGAAAGGTCATCAATGTGACCCACATCACATCGATGGCTGCTGGTCGTCGGTAAGGTGTCCAGCATCATCAATCCCTTATCCCTGTGAGGGGTGCCGCTATGAACAAACCTTCCCTACCTGGGGCGCGGCAGTTCAAGTTCTTGGCGGTGGGGGCGGCAGCCCTCCTTTTCGTCAACCTCGTGGCCGCCGTACCCGGCAACGCGCAGGCACCGGTCGACCAGTGCGCCCCACTCGTCGGATCGGGTGACGACTTCGCCGAGCTGTGCCTGACCGAGCAGGAACTCACGGCGATGGACACGACCGGCGCCGATCTCGGTGTCGACGAGATCGCCAGCAGCCGCAACATGCGGCAGATCGCCAACGTCCCGAAGCAGGCGCCGTTCAACACGCAGGCCGCCCTGGGGACGGACATCGCGTTCCAGGGGCGCTACGCCTTCGTCGGCAACTACGACGGGTTCGTCATCTACGACATCAAGAACCCGCGCTCGCCGAAGATCACGTCGCAGGTGCTCTGCCCCGGCGCGCAGAACGACGTCTCGATCTACGGCGACCTGCTCTTCCTGTCGACCGACTCGTCGCGCAGCGACGACTCCTGCTCCAGCGTCTCCCAGACGGCGAGCAACGCCGCGTCCTGGGAGGGCATCAAGATCTTCGACGTCAAGGACAAGCGCAACCCGCGCTACATCAAGTCCGTCGAGACCAACTGCGGTTCGCACACCCACACGCTGGTGCCGGGCAAGGACCACCGCAACGTCTACCTCTACGTCTCGTCGTACGGCCCCAACGCGTCGTTCCCCGACTGCCAGCCGCCGCACGACCTGATCTCGATCGTCAAGGTGCCGGTGCGGGCCCCGACCGACGCCCACGTGCTGTCGGCCCCGGTGCTCTTCCCGGACGGCGGCAACCCGGGCGGCAACGGCAGCTCGACGACGAGCGGCTGCCACGACATCACGGTCTTCCCGAAGAAGGACCTCGCCGCGGGCGCCTGCATGGGCGACGGCGTGCTCTTCGACATCGCCAACCGTGAGGCGCCGCGGGTGATCCACACCGTCCGCGACACCACCAACTTCGCGTTCTGGCACTCGGCGACGTTCACCAACGACGGCAGCAAGATCGTCTTCACCGACGAGCTCGGTGGCGGTGGCGCGCCGACCTGCAACCCGACCATCGGCCCGACCCGCGGCGCCAACGCGATCTACCACCTGGAGGGGCGGGGCGACAACCGCAAGCTGGTCTTCAAGAACTACTGGAAGATCCCGCGGACCAACGGCCCGACCGAGAACTGCGTGGCGCACAACGGATCGCTGATCCCCGTCCTCGGTCGCGACATCATGGTCCAGGCCTGGTACCAGGGCGGAATCTCGGTGTGGGACTTCACCGACTCCGCCCGGCCGTTCGAGATCGGCTACTGGGAGCGCGGCCCGGTCGACGCGAACCGCATCGTGACCGGCGGCGCCTGGTCGACCTACTACTACAACGGCTACATCTACTCCAGCGACATCCAGAAGGGACTGGACGTACTGGAGATCAACGACTGGCGTACCTGGACCGCCAAGCTCCAGTGGTTCCCGGAGCTCAACGTCCAGACCCAGCCCGGTTACTGGGACTTCTGATCCGCCACCGGCGGACCGACCACCGGCCCGGCTCCCCGATTCGGGGAGCCGGGCCGGTCCCGTTTTCCCGCCCCTCACGGGCCGCAGCCCGGGGATCAGGGAGTAGTCCTGAACCGGACGGATCCGGCACGACTACTCCCTGATCGCGGGAGAACACCCGCCGGACGGGGGCGGGCGTCAGGGGCTGGTGCAGGTCGCCGCCGGGGTCGCGGCGGGGGTGCCGGTGCCGAGGTAGCCGAACGTCACCGACGTACCCGGGTTGAGCGAACCGTTCCAGCCGACGTTGCCGGCGGTCACCGCCCGGCCGGTCTGGGTGACGGTCGCGTTCCACGCCTGGGTGACCTGCTCGGCGCCGGCGTAGCTGAACCGCACCGTCCAGCCGCCGATCGACGCCGTCCCCGCGCGTACGGTCACCTCGCCCTGGAAGCCGCCCTGCCACTGGTTGACGATCCGGTGGGTGGCGGTGCACCCGCCGACCGGCGGCGGGGTGGTGGGCGGTGGAGTGGTTGGCGGCGTCGTCGGTGGCGGGGTGGTCGGTGGCGGGGTGGTCGGGGTGACCCCGCCGAGGGCGGCGGTCAGGGCCGGCAGCCACCGGTCGGCGATCCGCCGGTCGCCGGCGGCGTTGGGGTGCACCCCGTCGTAGGTGTCGGTGGCGGTGCTGAATCCGGTCCACTGGTCGACGACCACGACCGGCGATCCCGCCCTGCTCTTGGCGGCGGCCCAGGCCGGGATCGCCGCGTTGAGCGCGACCACCCGCTGCCCGCACTCGCCACAGGTGGGCGGCGCCATCGGGATGAGCTGCGCGACGAGAACCGTCGTCGCCGGGTTGCTGGCCCGCATCTGGTCGACGAGCTTGTCGTACGCCGCGATGATGGTCGCCGTCGGCACGTTGCTCCAGGCGTCGTTGGTGCCGAAGTGCATCAGGACGATGTCGGGGCGGGTCGCCGACAGCCAGTTGGGCAGCTGGTTCTGGTTGGCGACCGTGGTGACCAGTGCGCCGCCGTGGCCCTCGTTGTCGCCGTCGTACGGCACTCCGCAGCCCTGCGGGCCGAGCGTGCCGACGAAGTCGATGTCGGTGTGACCGGCGGCGGTCAGCGAGTTCCACAGCATGGCGCGCCAGCAGCCGGGCGAGCCGGTGATGGAGTCGCCGAGCGGCATGACGCGGGTGGGGGCGGCGGCCGCGAGGGCGGCGGGGCCGGATGCGGGTCGTGGGTCGGGCGTGCCCGCGACGGCGGGCAGGGCGGCCACCGCGGTGGCGGCGAGCAGGCCGAGCACGGTGGCGACCGCGGCCGGGAGTGCCCGGCGGGTGGGCCTTCGGAGCATGGGGAACCGTCTCCTGTCACGGTGATGGAGAAAGTGAGGTCTGACGGCCCGGTGCTCCCGCCGTATTCAATCAGCTCCCGTCGATGACAGCAATGCCGGCCGTGGTGCGGGATGGCAGCAATGCCGGCCGCGGTGCGGCATGACAGCAATGCCCGCCGGCGGGGCGGAATGGCGGCGCGGGCCGGGGCGGGCGAGGATGGGGCGGTGACCCCGCATGCAACCGTGTCCAGGCTGGACCTGGGATATTTCGTCCGACCGGCCGACGAGGTCGGCGGTCCGCTGCCGAGGGTGGAGCCGGTGCTGGCCTACCTGGTGCGCCGGCCGGAGGGGCTGCTGCTGTTCGACACCGGCATCGGGGCCGCCGACCCGGAGACCGAGGCGCACTACCGCCCGGTGCGGCGCCCGCTGGCCGGGGCGCTGGCGGCGGTCGGGGTGGCCGTCGACGACGTGTCGGTGGTGGTCAACTGCCACCTGCACTTCGACCACTGCGGCGGCAACCCGCTCTTCGCCGGCCGGCCCATCCTGGTCCAGGCGACCGAGTTGGCCACCGCCCGCGCCGGTGACTACACGTTCCCGGAACTGGTGGACTTCGCCGGGGTCAGCTACCGGGAGGTCGACGGCGAGGCCGAGATCTGGCCGGGGGTCCGGGTGGTTCCGACGCCCGGGCACACCGCCGGGCACCAGTCGCTGGTGGTCCGGGAGCCGGACGGCACGGTGGTGCTCGCCGGGCAGGCGCACGACTTCGCGTCGCAGTTCGGGTCGGACGAGCTGGCCCGGCGGGCCGGGCGCGACGGTGTGGCCGCGCCGCTGCCGGACTACCGGCCGTGGGTCGACCGGCTGCTGGAGTTCGATCCCCGGCGGGTCGTCTTCGCCCACGACGGGGCGGTCTGGGAGCCCTCCGGGAGCTGACGACCTGCTTCTATCGGCGGGTTTGCATGTATTGACAGGTCGTGTCGAAACAGTGAAGACTCTTTAGAGAGAGCGCTCTCACGTCCTCGTCAGTACGCCGTACCCCCGAAGGGAGTCCGCATGAGACGGACCCTGAGTGCGTTCGCGTCCGCGGCCACCGTCGCCGCGACGCTGGTGGCGATCCCGGCCGCCCCCGCCCTCGCCGCGCCCGCCGAAGCCCCGGACGCCGCCCCCGTCGTCGTCGCCCCCGTCGACGTGCCCGCCCCGATGCTCGCCGCCATGCAACGCGACCTCAAGCTCACCGCCGAGCAGGCCAGAGCCCGGCTGGCGACCGAGGCCGCCGCGCCGGCCCTGGAACGCCGGCTGCGCGCCAGCCTGGGTACGTCCTTCGGCGGCGCCTGGCTCGAGGGCGACGGCAGCCGCCTGGTGGTCGGCGTGACGTCGGCCGCCGACGCCGCCGCCGTACGCGCCGCCGGTGCGCAGCCGCGCCTGGTGACCCGTACCGAGAAGCAGCTCGACTCGACCCGGGCGACGCTGGACGCCAACGCCCGCAAGGCCGGTTCCGCCGTCCACGCCTGGTACGTCGACCCGGCCAGCAACAGTGTCGTGGTGGTCGCCGAGGGTACGGGCGCCGCCGACTCGTTCGTCCGCGGCGCGGGCGCCGACGCCCGCGGGGTGCGGGTCGTCGCCTCGACCGAGGCACCCCGCACGATGTACGACATCCGGGGCGGCGACCAGTACCTGATCAACGGCAACACGCTGTGCTCGGTCGGGTTCTCGGTGGTCGGCGGGTTCGTGACCGCCGGGCACTGCGGCGGTGTCGGCAGCGGCACCGCCGGCTACAACAACGTCGCGCAGGGCACCGTGCGCGGCTCGTCGTTCCCCGGCAACGACTACGGCTGGGTGCAGACCAACGCCAACTGGACCCCGCGGCCGTGGGTCAACAACTACGCCGGTGGCAACGTGACCGTGGCGGGCTCGCAGGAGGCGGCGATCAACGCCTCGGTGTGCCGTTCGGGCCGGACGACCGGCTGGCGCTGCGGCGTGATCCAGGCCAAGAACGTCACCGTCAACTACGCCCAGGGCGCGGTATACGGGATGACCCGTAGCAACGCCTGCGCCCAGGGTGGCGACTCCGGCGGGGCGTGGGTCTCCGGCAACCAGGCGCAGGGCGTGACCTCCGGCGGTTCGGGCAACTGCACGACCGGCGGCACGATGTACTTCCAGCCGGTCAACGAGATCCTCGGCGCGTACGGCCTCACCCTGGTCACCACCGGTGGCGGCAGCACCAGCCGGATCATCGGATACGCGAACAAGTGCATCGACGTGCCGAGCTCCAACGGGGTCGACGGCCAGTACCTGCACCTGTGGACGTGCAACGGCACCAACGCGCAGAACTGGACGTTCCCCGGCGACGGCACGATCCGCGCCTTCGGGCTGTGCATGGACGTCGCCTGGGGTTCCACCGCCAACGGCGCGGTGATCCAGTTGGCGCGCTGCAGCGGCAACCCGGCCCAGCAGTTCGTCCTCAGCGGCGCGGGTGACCTGGTCAACCCGCAGGCCAACAAGTGTGTCGACGTGAGCGGCTGGAACTCCAACGACGGGGCCCGGCTGGTCCTGTGGGAGTGCCTCGGCGGCGCCAACCAGAAGTGGCGGCGCGGCTGATCCGGTAGCGGAGCCCCTTCCGCGGTCAGGCGCGGGAGGGGCTCTTTGCCGCGTGCTAATTTGGTCGAGTGACTAAGTTAGTCGACCGACCAAATGGTGCGGATGACACAGGTGGTGAGAACGGCCCAGGTGATGGGCTTGGCCCAGGTGGTGAGAACGGCCCAAGTGACGGGAGCGGCCCAGGGGGTGGCGACCCGGCGGGCGGTGGCCCGGGGTCCGACGGTCCGGGGCGCGGTGACCGGCGGCGGACCGACCTCGTCGAGGCCGGCCTCGACCTGCTCGCCGAATCCGGCTGGCCGGCGGTGACCAGCCGGCTCGTCGCCGCCCGCGCCGGCGCCAACGTCGGGCTCGTCCACTACCACTTCGGCGGCATGCCCCGGCTCCGCGTCGAGATCGCCCGCCGTGCCACCGACCTGCTCGTCCGGCCCGTCGTCGACGAACTGGTCGGCTGCCCCGACCCCCGGGCCGCCGGCGAACTGGTCCGGGCCGCGGCCGGACTGCCCGGCGACGACCGGGCGGCCCGGCTCACCGTCGAGATCACCGCCGCGGCCATCCGCGAACCCGAGGTCGGCCAGGTGCTGCGCGAGGCGTTCGCCGACGCCCGGCGGCGGATCGCCGACTGGCTCGGTCAGCTACATCCACACTGGACGACCGCCCGGCGGGCCGACACCGCGACGCTGCTCACCGCCGCCCTCGACGGCCTGCTCCTGCACCGGATGCTCGATCGCGACCTGGCGGCCGACGGCGCCGTCGCCATCCTCGCCACCCTGCTGGAGGCCGACGATGACTGACCACCCGCTGCCCGCCGCCGTGCCGCCGAGCCGGAGCGGGGCGGCCGGCCGGCCCGGAGCCGGCGGCTGGCTCTTCGGTCCCGGCGCGACCCGGGCCGAGCAGGTGTTCGCCTGGTTGGCCGCCGCGGCCGGCCTGGCCGCCGTCGGCGTCGCCGCCCTCGATCTGGACTGGTCGTGGTGGCGGGTGCTGGTGGCGGCCGTGCTCGTCGTCGACCTGGCCGGCGGCGTGGTCGCCAACGGGCTCGACTCCGCCAAGCGCTTCTACCACGGTCCGCCCCCGGCCCACCTGCGGGCGACCGGCCGGTTCCTGCACCACCCGGTCGGCTTCGCGGCCGTGCACGTCCAGCCGATCGCCATCGGGCTGCTCTTCGCCGGTGGCGTGTGGTGGTGGGGAACCCTCTGGTGGGCCGTCGCGCTGGCCGGCACCGTACTGGTGAACCGGCTGCCCGCCCACCTGGCCCGCCCGGCCGCCCTACTGGTGGTGACCGGGACGGTCTTCGCCGCACCGGCGGTGCCGGGACCGGACGGCTTCTGGTGGCTGCCGGCCGTACTGACGCTGAAACTGGTGCTCGCCCACGCCGTCCCCGAAGGGCCGCGCCGGACTCAGGACGCCTCGATCATCGCGACGACGTCGACGGTGGGCCGCACGTCACCGAACGTGCGGTAGATCGTGTGGAGCGCGGCGTTGTGATCCCGGTCCCGTAGTGCCGCGTTGGCGTCGGCGACCATGATGACCCGATAGCCCAGGGTGCTGGCGTCCCGCGCGGACGATTCGTAGCAGACGTTGGTGACCGTGCCGGTGATCAGGACCGTGTCGACACCCCGTGCGGCGAGCAGGTCGGGCAGCGGGGACCGGCCCGGGAAGAAGGCGCTCGCCGCGGTCTTCTCGACCAGCAGGTCGCCGTCGTGGATCTCGAACTCGTGCCACAGCCGGTCCCGAAGCGGGCCGGTGCCACCCGAGCGTCGGTACATCTCGGCGACCCGCGGCCCGTAGAACTCGACGGCCACCGCCGGCTGCCCGTCCGCCCCGGGCAGCACCCAGGCGACCGTCCCGCCGGCCCGGCGCAGGGTGTCGGCGATCCGGCCGATGTTGGGCACCACGCCCCGGCAGTATTCGTTCTGCGTCACGAAGAACGGCACCATGTCGACGACCACGAGTGCCGTCCGGTGTGGATCGAGGTGGCCGAACGCGTGCCGCCGGCCGCGCCGCGCCTCCTGCCGGGCGTACTCCCGATCCTCGATCAGCCATGCGTGGACCCTGCGCTGCCCGTCGGCCGCCATGGCGGTCGACCCTACCGGCCGCCGCGGTACAGCGCCCGGGTGCGGCGGCCGCTGGCCCTCCGGGGTGCGCCGGCGGCGGCCGCGAGCACGGTGGCCAGCTCGTCGAAGCCGCCGCGGACGAGGCCGGCGGTGACCCGTACGTGGTCGCCGCCGAGCGGTCCGACCTCGAACGGCGTACCGGGGGCGACCGCGATCCCGTGGCCGGCCAGCGCCAGCATCGCCACCTGCTGGTCGTGCACGGGTAGCCACAGGTTGATGCCGTCGGCGGCCGACGCCCGCACGCCGTGCCCGGCCAGGGCGGTGAGCAGCCGCACGCGGCGGCGGGCGTACTCGGCGCGCGCTGTGGCGACGGCCCGGAGCGCGTCCGGGTCGGTGAGCAGGTCGAGCAGTACGCCCTGGAGCACCCGGCTGGACCAGCCGGGCCCGAGCAGCCGGCGGTCGGCGACCGCGGTCACCACCTGCGCCGGGCCGCCGATCGCGGCGAGCCGCAGGTCGGGGCCGTGCGACTTGGAGAAGCTGCGGACGTGTACGACCCGGTCGGGCAGCCATTCGCCGAGCGACAGCGCCGGTGCCGAGGCGATGTCGCCGGCGTGGTCGTCCTCGATGACGGTGAGCCCCGGGTGGGGGCGCAGGACGGTGGCGAGCGCGGCGGCCCGCGCCGCCGACATCGAGATCCCGGTCGGGTTCTGCGCCCGTGGTTGCAGGACCAGCGCGGCCGGCTCGTCCGACAGGGCGGCGGCCAGTGCGGTCGGGTCCAGGCCCTCGTCGTCCATCGGCACCGGTACGGGCACCGCGCCGACCGACTCGAGCAGGTCGAGCATCGGCGGGAAGGTCGGGTTCTCGACCAGGACGCGGTCGCCGAAGTGGACGGTGCGGGCCAGGATCCGGTCCAGCGCGTCGAGCGCGCCGTCGACGACGGTGAGCCGTTGCGGCGGGTACGGCCACCGTTCGCGCAGCGCCTCCTCGAGCCGGGGCAGCACCGGCTCCTCGAGGTAGCTGGGGGTGAGCCGGGTGTCGCCGATGCGGCGCAGCGCCGGGGCGAGGTCGGGCAGCAGGTCGTGGTCGGGTACCCCGGTGGACAGGTCGTGCGGCAGGGTCGCGGGGCTGGCGGTGAGCCGGGCGTACCGCATCCGGTGCCGGGGCCGGATCGGGGCGAGGACGTAGGTGCCGGAGCGCCCCCGGGTCTGGATCGCGCCGGCACCGGCCAGCGAGCGCCACGCCTCGCTGACCGTGGTGGGGCTGATCCCGAGTTCGCGGGCGACGACGCGGACCGTCGGCAGGCGGGTGCCGGCGGGCAGCGTGCCGTCGCGCACCAGACGGCTCACCGCCGCGGCGATCCCACGGGCGGTACGGTCGTTGACCGCTTCGGCGATGAGCTGCAGCATGTTACTTCTCCGCAATCCGCCGTAACGAATTGGTTATTGTCCACCCGGACTTGTGTCACTAAAGTCCTACGCCATCCGTCCGGAAATCCACAAGGTCCGAAAAAAGCTCCACGCCGACGAGCGCCGCGACGACGCGGCGACGAGGAGGGATTGGTCATGGCGGACATCGTCCGTGCCGCGATCGTGCAGACGAACTGGACCGGTGACAAGGAGTCGATGATCAAGGCCCATGAGGAGTACGCCCGCCAGGCGGCCGCCCAGGGTGCCAAGGTCATCTGCTTCCAGGAACTGTTCTACGGCCCGTACTTCTGCCAGGTGCAGGACAAGGAGTTCTACTCGTACGCCGAGTCGGTGCCCGGCCCGACCACCGAGCGGTTCCAGGCCCTCGCCGCCGAGTTGGGCATGGTCATGGTGCTGCCGATGTACGAGCAGGAACAGCCCGGCGTCCTCTACAACACCGCGGCCGTGGTCGACGCCGACGGCAGCTACCTCGGTAAATACCGGAAGACCCACATTCCGCAGGTCAAAGGCTTCTGGGAGAAGTTCTACTTCCGCCCCGGCAACCTCGGATACCCCACCTTCGACACCGCGGTCGGCCGCATCGGCGTCTACATCTGCTACGACCGGCATTTCCCGGAGGGCTGGCGCGCGCTCGGCCTGGCCGGCGCCAAGATCGTCTTCAATCCGTCGGCGACCAGTCGCGGCCTGTCGGCCTACCTGTGGAAGCTGGAGCAGCCGGCCAGCGCGGTCGCCAACGAGTACTTCATCGGCGCGATCAACCGCACCGGCGTCGAGGACCTGGGCGACAACGACTTCTACGGCACGTCGTACTTCGTCGACCCCGAGGGCAAGTTCGTCGGCGAGGTCGGCGACGACCACAACCCGGAACTGATCGTGCGCGACCTCGACATGGGCCTGCTCGACGAGGTACGCGACCGGTGGGCGTTCTACCGCGACCGCCGCCCGGACGCCTACGACAGCCTCGTCAAGCCGTAAGGGAGCCGACCACCATGTCCCTGCTGATCACCGGCGGCACCGTCGTCGGCCCGAGCGGCTCGTACCCCGCCGACGTGCTCGTCGAGGGCGAGAAGATCGCCGCGCTGTTCGTTCCGGGCGGCGGCCCCGACGGCGTCGAGACCGTCGACGCCACCGGCAAGTACGTCATTCCGGGCGGGATCGACGCGCACACCCACATGGAGCTGCCGTTCGGCGGCACCAACGCCTCGGACACCTTCGACACCGGCACCCGGGCGGCGGCCTTCGGCGGCACCACCACCATCATCGACTTCGCCGTGCAGCGCACCGGCGAGGTGGTGCAGGACGGGCTCGCCGCCTGGCACGCCAAGGCCGAGGGCAACTGCCACGTCGACTACGCCTTCCACATGATCCTCGGCGGCGTCGACGACGACTCGCTCAAGGCGATGGACCAGCTCGTCACCGACGAGGGCATCTCCAGCTTCAAGCTGTTCATGGCGTACCCGGGGGTGTTCTACTCCGACGACGGCCAGATCCTGCGGGCGATGCAGAAGGCCCGCGACAACGGCGCGATGATCATGATGCACGCCGAGAACGGCATCGCGATCGACGTGCTCGTCCAGCAGGCCCTGTCCCGCGGCGAGACCGACCCGGTCCACCACGGGCTGACCCGACCCGAGGCGATGGAGGCCGAGGCGACCCACCGGGCCATCCGGCTCGCCGAGGTGGCCCAGGACTGCCCGCTCTACATCGTGCACCTGTCGGCCAGCCAGGCCCTGGAACAGGTCGCCGCGGCCCGCGACGCCGGCCGCAACGTCTTCGCCGAGACCTGCCCGCAGTACCTCTACCTGACGCTGGAGGACCAGCTCGGCGCGCCCGGCTTCGAGGGCGCCAAGTGGGTCTGCTCCACCCCGCTGCGCAGCGGCAAGGAACACCACCACCGCGACCTGTGGAAGGGCCTGCGCAGCAACGACCTGGCGATCGTCTCCACCGACCACTGCCCGTTCTGCTTCAAGGACCAGAAGGAGCTGGGCCTCGGCGACTTCTCCAAGATCCCCAACGGGATCGGCGGTGTCGAGCACCGGGTCGACCTGGTCTACCAGGGCGTCGTCGACGGCAAGCTGTCGCTGGAACGCTGGGTCGAGACGATCTCCACCACACCGGCCCGGATGTTCGGCCTCTACCCGCGCAAGGGCGTCATCGCCCCCGGCTCCGACGCCGACATCGTGCTCTACGACCCGGCCGGCCGGACGCGGATCAGCGTCGAGACCCACCACATGAACATGGACCACTCGGCGTACGAGGGGTACGAGATCGCCGGCAAGGTCGACACCGTGATCTCCCGGGGCACCGTCGTCGTCGCCGGCGGCGCCTACCACGGCCGCAAGGGCCACGGCCGCTACCTGCCCCGCGGCCTGTCGTCGTACCTCGTCTGAGCCCGGGGGAGTTGAACATCATGGACATCGGTGTCGTGTTCCAGTGCGACCCGCCCGCCCGCGAGGTCGTCCGGCTGGCCCGGCAGGCCGAGGCGGCCGGCTTCAGCCACGTGTGGACGTTCGACTCGCACCTGCTGTGGCAGGAGCCGTTCGTCATCTACTCGCAGATCCTGGCCGAGACCTCCCGGGTCATGGTCGGGCCGATGGTCACCAACCCCGGCACCCGGGACGTGACGGTGACCGCGTCGCTGTTCGCCACCCTCAACGAGATGTACGGCAACCGCACCGTCTGCGGCATCGGCCGGGGCGACTCGGCGCTGCGGACGCTGGGCTACCAGCCGACGACCATCGCCGAACTGCGGGACAGCGTCAACGTCATCCGCGACCTCGCCAACGGGCGGGCCGCCACCTACCGGGGCGCCCAGGTGCACTTCCCGTGGGCGGCCGGCGGCGAACTGGAGGTGTGGGTCGCCGCGTACGGGCCGCGGGCGCTGGCCCTGACCGGTGAGGTCGGCGACGGTTACATCCTGCAACTCGCCGACCCCGATCTCGCCGCCTGGATGATCTCCACGGTGCGTTCCGCGGCGGAGCGGGCCGGCCGCGACCCGGCCGCGATCAAGTTCTGCGTGGCCGCGCCCGCCTACGTCGGCGACGACCTGGCCCACCAGCGCGACCAGACCCGCTGGTTCGGCGGCATGGTCGGCAACCACGTCGCCGACATCGTCGCCCGGTACGGCGCCAGCGGCGCGGTACCGCCGGCGCTCACCGACTACATCCGGGGCCGGCAGGGCTACGACTACGCCGAGCACGGCCGGGCCGGCAACAGCCACACCGACTTCGTGCCGGACGAGATCGTCGACCGGTTCTGCGTCCTCGGCCCGGTCGAGGCGCACCTGGAGAAGTTGCGGGTGCTGCGCGAACTCGGCGTCGACCAGTTCGCCGTCTACCTCCAGCACGACGACAAGGAGCACACCCTCGCCGCGTACGGCGAGCACGTCATCCCGGCCCTGCGCGGCGAGACGCCGAAGCCCACCCCGGCGGCCGCGTGAGCGAGCGTGGCGGGCGAACCATCGGGCTCGGTGGTTGGCACGCGGCGGCCGAGCGTAGCGAGGTCGCCGCGTGAGTCTCGGACAGACCTGGCGGCGCCGGGCGCGGGTGGCCCTGGGCGTCGTCGGGGCGCTGGTCGTCGGGGTGCTGCTGTGGGAGGGCTACAAGGCGGTCGGTGACCCGGACGGGACGGTGGTGCTCGGGGTACGGCTGCTGCCCCGGGCCGACGACGCGGCGATGCCGCACGTCGCCGACATCGTCGGCCGGTTCGCCGACCCGGAACTCGCCGGCGGCGACCCGATCGGCCTGGTCGTGCTGTCGGCGTGCCTGTTCACGCTGCGGTCGGTGGCGGTCGGGTTCGGACTCGGGGCACTGGTGGGGCTGCTGCTCGCGGTGCTGATGCAGCGGCTGCGGGTGGTCGAGCGGGGGCTGCTGCCGTACGTGGTGCTGTCGCAGACGGTGCCGCTGATCGCGCTCGCCCCGGTCATCGCCGGCTGGGGCGGCGGGCTGTCGCTGGGGGCGTACCCGTGGCAGCCGTGGATGTCGGTCGCCACGATCGCCTCGTACCTGGCGTTCTTCCCGGTCGCGGTCGGGATGCTGCGCGGGTTGCAGTCGCCGGCGCCGATCGCCGAGGAACTGATGCACAGCTACGCGGCCGGCTGGTGGCGGACCCTGGTCAAGCTCCGGTTGCCGGCGTCGCTGCCGTACCTGTTCCCGGCGCTGCGGCTGGCCGGCGCCGCCGCGGTTGTCGGCGCCGTGGTCGGCGAGATCTCGACCGGTACCCGGGGCGGCATCGGCCGGCTGGTGATCGAGTACTCCCGGGAGGCGACCGCCGACCCGGCGAAGGTCTACACCGCGATGATCGGCGCGGCGCTGCTCGGGCTGGTGGTCGCGGCTGTCGTCGGCGCGCTGGAGTTCCTGTTGTCCCGACAGCGGAAGGTTTTCCCGTGACCGAGCGGAGCGAGGGAACCGGTTGGCTCAGTGGATGGCACGGCGGTGCCGAGCGGAGCGAGGTGACGCCGTGACCGAGACCGCTGTCGCGCTGACCGGCGTGACCAAGGTGTTCAACCCGGGCCGCCCCGACGAGGTGACCGCCCTGACCGGCGTCGACCTCACCGTCGGCCGGGGTGGCTTCGTCTCGCTGATCGGCCCGTCCGGCTGCGGCAAGTCGACCCTGCTGCGGCTGGTCGCCGACCTGGTCGCGCCGACGACCGGTACGGTGACCGTCGCCGGTAAGCCGGCCCGGACGGCCCGCCTCGACCAGGAGTACGGCATCGCCTTCCAGCAGGCCGGGCTCTTCGAGTGGCGGACCGTGGCGCGCAACGTGGAACTGCCGCTGGAACTGCGTGGCACCGGCCGCCGCGAGCGCCGGGAACGGGCCCGGGAGATGCTCGACCTGGTCGGTCTCGCCGACTTCGCCGACCACTATCCGGCCCAGTTGTCCGGCGGCATGCAGCAGCGGGTGGCGATCGCGCGGGCCCTCGCCGTGCATCCGCCGCTGCTGCTGATGGACGAGCCGTTCGGCGCGCTCGACGAGATGACCCGGGAACGGTTGCAGGACGAGCTGTTGCGGATCTGTGCCAGCACCGGCACCACCACGATCTTCGTCACGCACTCGATCCCGGAGGCGGTCTACCTGTCCGACCGGGTGGTGGTGATGTCGGCCCGGCCGGGGCGGATCACCGAGGTGGTCGAGGTCGATCTCGGCCCGCGTGGGGAGGCGACCCGGCAGTCCGAGGAGTTCTTCGCCGGTATCACCCGGGTCCGGCGGGCGCTGCGCGGTGGCCCGGCGGACGGTGCCGTACCCGCCGCGGCCGGTCCGGCGACGCCGGTGGGGGAGCGGTGACCAGCACCGTCGACCCGGTGGTGGCCGCCGATCCGGCCGCGCCGGTCGCCGCGTCCCGGCGCCGCCGGTCCGGTCGCGGCCCGCTGGGTACGGTCCTGCCGCCGCTGATCTTCGGCGTCGGCGGGCTGCTGCTGTGGGAGGCGACCGTCGTGCTCGGCCGGGTGGCGCCGTTCATCCTGCCGGCGCCGTCGGCGATCGGGAGGGAGTTCGGCGGCAACCTCGCCGTCATCTGGCAGGCCGGTCTGGCCAGTGGCGCCAACGCCCTGGTCGGCCTGGTCGCCGGGGCCGTGGTCGGCATCCTCGCCGCGATGCTGGCCGGCCGGTTCCGTTTCCTGGGCGAGGTGTCGGTGCCGGTGGCGGCCGCGCTCAACGCGCTGCCGATCATCGCGCTCGCCCCGATCCTCAACAACATGTTCGAGTCCACCAGCAGCATCCCCCGGCGGCTGGTGGTCGCGATCGTGGTGTTCTTCCCCGTGTTCGTCAACACGTCGCGCGGGCTGCGCCTGGTCGACCCGACGCACCGGGAACTGATGGACAGCTACGCGGTGCGGGGCTGGACCTTCACCCGGCTGGTCCGGCTGCCCGGCGCGCTGCCGTTCGTCTTCACCGGACTGCGCCAGGCCTCCTCCCTGGCGGTCATCGCGGCGGTGGTCGCGGAATACTTCGGCGGTCTCCAGGACGGCCTCGGTTCCCGGATCACCTCGGCGGCGGCGCTCACCGCGTACCCGCGGGCCTGGGCCTTCGTGGTCGGCGCGTGCGTACTCGGGCTCGTCTTCTATCTCGTCGCACTCGGCCTGGAACGTCTCGCGACGCCGTGGCGCGCGCGGCGGCCCGGTTGAGCGGACCCGCTCCGCACCTGCCCGCCCGGTCCGCCACCCCCGGCGGCCGGCGGTCGAACCCCCAACAGTCGGAGGACCGATGAGTTCCAACACCCGGCGGCTGGTCGCCGGTCTACTGATGTGCGCCGTACTCGCCGGCTGCGGTACGGCCGACAACGGCCCCGCGGCACCCACCACGAGCGGCGGCCTGACCAAGGTCAAGTTGCAGTTGCAGTGGTTCGTGCAGGCCCAGTTCGCCGGCTACATCGCCGCCGTCGACCGGGGCTTCTACAAGGAGGAGGGTCTCGACGTCGAGATCCTCGAGGGCGGCGTCGACATCGTGCCGCAGACCGTCCTCGCCCAGGGCAACGCCGACTTCGCGGTGGCCTGGGTACCCAAGGCGCTGGCCTCGCGCGAGCAGGGTGCCGGCATCACCAACATCGGCCAGATCTTCCAGCGGTCCGGCACCTACCAGGTGAGTTTCGCCGACAAGAACATCCGTACGCCGGCCGACCTGAAGGGCAAGAAGGTCGGCAACTGGGGCTTCGGCAACGAGTTCGAGCTGTTCGCCGGCATGACGAAGGCCGGCCTCGACCCGGGCCGGGACGTCACCCTGGTGCAGCAGCAGTTCGACATGCAGGCGCTGCTGCGCGGCGACATCGACGCCGCACAGGCGATGAGCTACAACGAGTACGCCCAGTTGCTGGAGGCGAAGGACCCGGCGACCGGGCAGCTCTACCAGCCGTCGGCGTTCACGGTGCTGGACTGGAACGTGGTCGGCACGGCGATGCTCCAGGACGCGCTGTGGGCCAACACGGCCCGGCTCGACGACGCGGCCTACCAGGACGTCGCGGTCCGGTTCCTCAGCGGCACGATCAAGGGCTGGGCGTACTGCCGGGACAATCCCGAGCAGTGCCGGGACATGGTCGTGGCCAAGGGCGCCAAGCTGGGGGCGAGCCACCAGCTGTGGCAGACGAACGAGGCGAACAAGCTGGTGTGGCCGGCGCCGAACGGCATCGGCGTCATCGACGAGGCGGCGTGGAACGCGACCGTCGACCTGTCGCTGACCACGCGCAACCAGGACGGTCAGACGGTGCTGACGAAGCAGCCCGAGGGGCTGGCGTACACCAACGACTACGTGCGCCGGGCGCTGGACGCGGTCCGGGCGGACGGGATCGACGTGACCGGCGCCGGCTTCCAGCCGTTGACGGTGACGCTGGCGGAGGGCGGCGTCTGACCGGCCCGGCGTAGCGCTCGACAGTGGGGGTGGCCACCGCCGGTGGCCACCCCACGGCGTCCCACCTCTTGGAATTACCTATCAAACCTATAGGTTTTCTGGGCTAGTCTGGAGCGCGGTTGCACCGCACGAGAACCGCGAGGACTGGTTCATGACTCTCACCTCCCCGGCCCCGACCGACCTGCACGCGGTCGCCCGGCGCCACGCGGCCGACCCGGCGTCCTGGCCGGTACGACCCCACTTCGACCCGGTCGACCGCTGGTACCACCGGCTCGCCGTCGCCGACGACCACGAGGTCTGGCTGCTGACCTGGCTGCCCGGCCAGCACACCGACCTGCACGACCACGGCGGCTCTTCGGGCGCCTTCGTCGTGGTGTCGGGCACCCTGACCGAGGAGGTCGTCGCCGGCGGCCGGCTGCGGCCCGCCCGGCTGCCGGCCGGCGCCGGGCGCCGGTTCGGCGCGCACCACGTGCACCGGGTCGCCAACCGCGACGACGAGCCGGCCGTCAGCCTGCACGTCTACGGTCCGGCCCTGCGCACCATGACCCGCTACCGTCTCGCCGGCGGCCGGCTGCGGGTGGCCGAGGTGGAGATGGCCGGCGTCTCCTGGTGACGACAGCCCGCGAGAAAGGCGCAGACAAGTGAGCGTCCGGCAGAAGACCCCCGACCTGAGCTGTCCGGCCCGGCCACCGGCCGGTGCCCGCGGCATCGACCAGATCCTCGAACAGGCCCGGACCCGGCTGCACCGGATGGACCCGGAGACCGCCCACCTCGCCCACCGGGGCGGCGCGGTCCTCGTCGACATCCGGCCGGCCGCCCAGCGGGCCGCCCACGGCACGATCCCCGGTGCGCTCGTCGTCGAGCGCAACGTCCTGGAGTGGCGCTTCGACCCGCGCAGCGGCGCCCGGCTGCCGGTCGCCGACCGGTACGACCTGCCGGTGGTGGTCTTCTGCCAGGAGGGCTACACCTCGTCCCTGGCCGCCGCCTCGCTCCAGGACCTGGGGCTGCACCTGGCCACCGACATCGCCGGCGGGTTCGCCGCCTGGCGGATCGCCGGGCTGCCGGCGTTCGGGCCGACCGACATCTACGCGCACCTGACCGTTGCACCCGCGGCGACCGCCGCAGGGGTGAACACCTGATCTCCCGCGCCATCCCGCGAGGGGTCACCACCACCGAGGAGGACCCATGACGGTCACCGCGATCTCCCCACGCGCGACCCAGTCGCCCGGCCACCCCCGCCCGGCGCTGTCCCGGCGCCGCCCGGCCACGCCGCCGGAGGCGCCACCGCAGCGGGAGCGGGACACCCTGGCGGCCCTGACCGTGACCGTCGACATCAGCCTCGGCGCCGGCGGCACCTCGCCGGAGGCCACCCAGCTCCTGGAGATGGTCCGTGACCTGGTCGAGCGCGGTGGCGGCACGGTGACCGTGGCGCCGCACCCGCAGGACCGGCCGGCCGGCGCGCTCCCGCCCCGTCCGGTGACCGGCGCCGACGACGCCGACCCGACGGTCGGGGCCGGGCCGGAGCCCGCCGACGACGACCCGGAGGTGCTGCGCGTCTTCGCCTCGTCGCGGGTGGTGACCCGGGCCGGCGCCGAGGTGCCGCTGACCCGGCTCGAGTTCGACCTGCTGCTGTTCCTCGCCGAGCACCCGCGCCGGGTCTTCACCCGCCTCCAGTTGCTCAACAGCGTGTGGGGCTACGACCACGCCGTGGCCCGCACCGTCGACGTGCACGTCCGCCGGCTGCGCGCCAAGATCGGCGAGCGGGTGCCACTGGTGACCACCGTGTACGGGGTGGGCTACCGTCTCGCCGACGAGGCCCGGGTGCACATCCGGCACGGGGCGTGAACCGACCCCGCCATGCTCACAGTCAGGCCAGCCAGGCGGCCGCCAGGGCCAGCGTGACCGCGCCGGCGAGCGTCGACAGCACCACGGTGTCGCGGGCCAGGCCCGCCGACCGCCGGTAGCGGGTCGCGAACACGAACACGTTCTGCGCGGTCGGCAGGGCGGAGGTGACGACCGCGGCCAGCAACGCCGGCCCGGAAAGGCCGAGGGCGTACCGGGCGACGACGTACGCCACCAGCGGCTGCACCAGCACCTTCAGCGCGACGGCCAGGTAGCGGTCGCGGGTGTCGTCGGCCGGCGCGAACGGCTTGCTGCCCGGCAGCGACACGCCCAGCGCGATCAGGGCCAGCGGTACGGCCGCCGAGCCGACCACCTCGACCGGGGCCAGCAGGGCGTCGGGCGGCCGCCACCCGACCGCCGACACGAGCAGCCCGAGCGCGGAGGCGAGCATCACCGGGTTGCGGACCGGCATCAGCAGGAGCCGCCGGGGCGACGGGCGCCGGCCGGTCGTGGTCACGTCGAGCACGGCGAGCGCCAACGGGGCGGCCAGCAGCACCTGGAAGAGCAGCACCGGTGCGATGAACGACACGTCGCGAAGGACGTACGCGGCGATCGGGATGCCGAGGTTGCCGGCGTTGACGTACGACGCGGCCAGGGTGCCGATCGTCACCTGCCCGGCGTCGCGGCGCCACCACAGCCGGGCGACCAGCGCATACGCCGCGGCGACGGCGAGCGTGCTGGCGACGAACGCGGCGAGCGCGGGCGTGAGCACGTCGCCCGGTGACGCTCCGGCCAGCGTGACGAACAGCAGGGCCGGCGTCGCCACGTAGAAGGCGAGCCGGGCCAGCACCTCGGCGCCGTGCGGACCGAGCAGGTCGCGCCGCCCGACGAGATATCCGAGGGCGGTGACCGCCCAGATGGTCGCGAATCCGGTTAGTACCCCAGGCATCGGACCATCCTCCCGGCCCGCTACTATTTTCCCGTCCTCGGTACGCAGAGCGAGCAATCGATTCCCGTGTGTCGGTTGTTTGTCACATTCCCGCAACGCCGAAGACCCTTGACCGCTGCTCCGGTGGCCGGAAGCATCGGTTCGTGCCTTGGGGGAGGTCCCTGCGGCGCACCCGACGTTCGGACCCGCAAGGAGGACCATGTCGGTCAGCCCCGCACCATCGCGTGCCGGATGGCACATGCCGCAACCGGCAGGTCCGGGCCGCCCACCGGCGGCCTCCCGCCGGCCCGCCAGTTCGGCGAGCACCGGCAGCCCACCGGCCGGCGGCCCCGCCGGTCCAGCCGCTTCCACCGGTACGGCCGGTCCCGCGCTGACGGTGACCCTGTCGATCCCGCTCGCCAACGAGGAGGCGCTGACGCCGCCGGCCCGGCGGCTGCTCGACGCCGCCCGGGAGTTGCTGGCCAGCGGCGACGGCGCGGTCAACGTCGTGGTCGCCGGCGAGCCGCGGGTCGACGTGGTCGCCCCGCGCCGGCCCGTACGCGCGGCCCCGCCCAGCCCGGCACCCGGCCCCGGCCTGCACCTGATGCTCGCCTCGCGGACCGTCATGCTCGACGGTGAGCCGCTGCCGCTGACCAAGCTGGAGTTCGACCTCCTGCACCACCTCGTCGCGCACCCCCGGCGGGTCTTCACCCGCCAGCAACTGCTCGACGCGGTGTGGGGATACGCGCAGACCGGCGAACGGACCGTCGACGTCCACATCCGACGGCTGCGGGTGAAGATCGGCGAGCGGGTGCCGCTGGTGACGACCGTCTACGGTGTCGGCTACCGCCTCGCCGACGACGCCCCGATCACCATCGACCACAACGGCTGACCATCCTGAACGTACGTCCCATCGCGCCGGTGCGGCTCGTCGACGAACTCGTCGACCGGCTCGCCGACGAGCACCCCGGCCACCGGCTGCGGGTCGCCGTCGACGGCGCGCCCGCCGCCGCACCCGACCAGCTCGCCGACGCGCTGGTCGACCCGCTGCGGGCCCGGGGCCGGCCGACGCTGCGGGTGGCCGCCGGCGACTTCCTGCGCCCCGCCTCCCTGCGCTACGAGCAGGGCCGCACCAACCCGGACTCGTTCTACTGGGGCTGGCTCGACGAGGCCGGGCTGCGCCGCGAGGTGCTCGACCCCGCCGGCCCGGACGGCACCGGCCGGATCCTGCCGTCGCTGTGGAACGCCGAGACCGACCGGGCCAGCCGCGCCGACTACGCGACCCTGCCACCCGGCGGGATCGTCGTCGTCAGCGGCGCCCTCCTGCTCGGCGGCGGCCTGCCGTTCGACTTCTCCGTCCACCTGGTCCTGTCGGCGGCCGCCCTCGCCCGGCGCACCGCCGCCGACGAGGCGTGGACGCTGCCCGCCTACGCCCGATACGCCGACGAGGTGGCACCGCAGTCGTTCGCCGACGTCGTCGTACGGATGGACGACCCGCGCCACCCGGCCCTGGTCGAGCCCACCTGACCGGGTGGATCTTCCGCCGGAGTGGTTTGGCGGAGCTCGGGCCGGGGTATCCCGCCGGCTCAAGGTGGTCAACGGTGCACGCACCCGACCGGTCACCGTCACTTCTCCTGAAAGGCCAGGCAGCGCATGCTCGTCAACGAAGCGGTCGGCACGCGCCAGGTCGACGTCGACCAGATCCGACTCTCGCTGCAGGCTCGTCACGACGAGCTGACCAACGAATACGAGGAGGCGGTCGCGCAGAGCCAGGTGCTCCGACTGGTCGAGGTCGGCGACACGGCCGGCGACGACCAGGCCGACAGCGGTACCAAGACCGCGGAGCGGGACACCGCACAGTCCCTGCTGCGGACCATCCTGGACCGCCGGGCCCAGTACGAGCACGCCCTGAGCCGCCTGGCCGAGGGCACGTACGGCCGGTGCGAGGGTTGCACCGAGCCCATCCCGGTCGAACGGCTGGAGATCTACCCGTCGGCGACCACCTGCGTGAAGTGCAAGCAGACCCGCGAACGGCGGGCCGCCTGAGCCCCGTCACCCGTCGTGGGTGACATCCTGGTCGGTACCGCCTCCTGGACCGACCGCACCCTGCTCGACTCGGGCTGGTACCCGGCCTCGGCCGACACACCCGAGAAGCGGCTGGCGTACTACGCCGGCAGGTTCCCGATCGTCGAGGTGGACGCGACGTACTATTCGCCGCCGGCGGAGCGGACAGCGCAGTTGTGGGCTGCCCGCACGCCGGCGGCGTTCACGTTCAACATCAAGGCGTTCAGCCTGCTCACCGGCCACCCGACGAAGGTGTCGGCGATCTACAAGGACCTGCGGCCGCAGACCGACAAGCGCAACGTCTATCCCGACGACCTGCCCCCGCAGACGTACGAGGAGATCTGGACCCGGTTCCTGTCCGCGCTCGATCCGCTGGCCGACGCCGGCAAGCTCGGCGCCGTCCTCTTCCAGTTCCCACCCTGGTACGCCATCTCCCGCGCCCACAAGGAATACCTGGTCGAGGTACGCGACCGCTGCCGCCCGCTCCGGGCGGTCTTCGAGTTCCGGCACGAATCCTGGTTCAAGGGCGCCAACCGCGACGAGACGCTGGACTTCCTGCGCGGGCACCGGCTGCCGTACGTGGCCGTCGACATGCCGCAGGGCCACCGGTCGTCGGTGCCGCCGGTGCTCGCCGCCACCGCCGACCTCGCCGTCGTCCGGTTCCACGGCCACAGCGACAAGTGGACCAGCCGCGACATCCACGAGAAGTTCGGCTACGACTACTCCGACCGGGAGTTGCGCGACTGGGCGCCGAAACTGCGCGAACTCGCCGACTCGGCCGACCGGACCCACGTGCTGATGAACAACTGCTACCGCGACTTCGCCCAGCGCAACGCGCGTACCCTCACCGAACTGCTCGCCGGCTGATCCCGGCCCGGTTCGTCCGGGCCGGGTGAGGCGGGCTCACCCGGCGCCGGGGGAGGCTGGCGACGGCCGGTGGCACCCGGGTCGCCGTCGTCGGAGAGAGGAGTGGTGCCGCGATGAGCAAGACGCCGCAAGCCGCCATCGACACCTCGATGGACAAGCTCAACCTCATCCTGAAGGAGATCGAAGAGGCGTACGGGTGGCCGAAGGAACGCCGCGCCCAGTCGTACGCCGCACTCCGGTCGGTCCTGCACGTGCTGCGTGACCGCCTGCCGGTGCAGGAGAGCGCGGAGTTCGCCGCGCAGCTGCCGCTGATCGTCCGGGGCCTGTACTACGAGGGCTGGGACCCGGCCGCGGTGCCGATGAAGATGGGCCGCGAGGAGTTCCTCGACCGGGTCCGCCAGGACTTCCGCCGCGACCTGCCGGGCGGCGCCGAACTGCTGGTGCAGACCACGCTGCAGGCGCTGCACCGGCACGTCACCGAGGGCGAGTGGCAGGACGTGAAGAGCGACATGCCCACCGAACTCGCGGCCATCATCCCCTGACCGGGGCGGGGCTCACCGGCACCCGCGGGTGGGGTGCCTGCCGGGGTGCGTGCGGGCGCGTTCCGGTGATCGTCTGCGGTTCGGGCGGCGCTGGAACGGCGTGTCGAGTGCCGTGACCGCAGACGATCACCTGTCGCCCCGCCGGGGCCGCCCGGGCGGGGACTAAGGTGGACGGGCGGACCGTGACTGGCGACGGCGCCCGACCGGGGGCCGGGGTGGATCACCACGGGGGAGCGGCCGCGCCGAACCACTCCGCGCGCCGTACGCCTGGGCACCGGGACCGACCATCGTCGAGAGGTCCCCGCCCGTGTCCGAACAGGTCACCACCACCGCCCGTCCGCTGCCCGGCGCACCCGTCGCCGAAGCCGTCTACGCCGAGGTCACCGACCGGGTCGCCGCCCTGCGGGCCGCCGGTACGGTGCCCGCGCTGGCCACCGTCCTGGTCGGCGACGACCCGGCGAGCGCCGGCTACATCCGGATGAAGCAGCAACGAGCCGCCGACCTCGGCTTCGCGTCACCGCACCTGCACCTGCCCGCCGACGCCTCCACGGCCGACCTGGCCGCCGCGATCGACTCGCTCAACGCCGACCCGGCCGTACACGCGATCCTGGTCCAGCACCCGATCCCGGCCCACCTCGACTACGCGCGGGCGCTGCTGCGCATCGACCCCGCCAAGGACGTCGACGGCCTGCACCCGACCAGCCTCGGCCGGCTCGCCGCCGGACTTCCCGGCCCGGTGCCGTGCACGCCCGCCGGCATCGAGGCGCTGCTCGCCTTCCACGGCGTGCCGGTCGCCGGCCGCGACGTCGTCGTGCTCGGCCGGGGCACCACACTCGGCCGGCCGCTGGCGATGCTGCTGGCCCAGAAGCGGGCCACCGCCGACGCGGCGGTCACCGTCGTGCACAGCGGGGTACCGGACTGGGCGCGGCACACCCGCCGGGCCGACATCGTCATCGCCGCGGTCGGCGTACCCGGCATCCTGTGCCCGGAGCACATCCGGCCCGGTGCGGTCGTCGTCGGAGGCGGGGTCCGCTACGAGGGCCGTCGCCTGCTGCCCGACGTCGACGAGGCGTGCGAGGCGGTGGCCGGAGCGATCACGCCCCGGGTCGGCGGCGTCGGCCCGACCACGGTCGCGATGCTCTTCCGCAACGCCGTCGAACTGGCCGAGCAGGCAACCCACCCCTGATCCCGCCACCCCACCCCGGCCACCCGGCCACCCGCCCCGAGGCCGGCCCCCGGCGCCCCCGGCGCGCCCCGGCGCCCCCGGCGCCCTCGCCCACGCCCGCGCCCTTGCCCCGCCGCCGCCCCCGGCGCACTCGCCCGCGCCGTCGCGCCCGCCGCCCGCCCCCGGGTCCCGCCCGCCCTCCCGGACGTGCGCGGAGCGCACCGCGCCCGCTGTCCACCCTCCCCGCGCCCGCCGCCGCCTGCCCCTCAGCGTTGATCAAGGAGTAGTTGAGTCACAAACGGCCCGAAACGGGCACGGTTGCTCCTCGATCGCGCGTCGAGTGCGTCGAGTGCGGCGGGTGCGGCGGGTGCGGCGGGTACGGCGGGGTGCGGCGGGCGTGGCGGGCGCGACGAGTGGGACTTTGCGTCGAGAGCGGCGAGAGCGACGAGCGCATCCAGTGTGTCGGGGTGGCTGCTCGCGGGGCGGCTGCACAGTGCCAAGCTGTACGGCTGCGCGGTGGGACGCCTGTGGGTGGGACGACTGCGCGGGTACGCGGTGGGACGCGGCTCGGCCCGGTCCTCCGTGCCGTCGGGCATCCCGCCGACCGCTTACTCCGGCCGATGTAGAACGTTTGTTGTCGTCCCCGGGACAACAAACGTTCTAGATCCGCCGCTCGCATGCGGTCACCGCTCGAGCATGTGCGAGGCCATTCGCGTCGGACTGCCCGGCCCGGCCGAGGCAGAACGTGGCGACGAGGCCGTTCAATTGACGGTTCTGCAGCCAGCCGTTGCTGTTGATCTGGGCGGGAAAGACCTTACCCGGGGTGGATAAGGTCTCTCCCGCCCAGATCAACGTCTCCTTGTCGGGCGGGCGACCCGCGAAGACGCACCCTTCGCTGCGCGGGCTCGATCGTTTGCGGTTCAGGTGCTCGCCACGCCGTACCAGGAGTGTCTGAACCGCAAATGATCATGACGGCGGACCGCTGGCGACCACTGGGCGGGCGAGCGCCGCAGCGGGTCACGGGTGGTCGGGCAGATCGGTGAACTCGCTGGAGGTCTTGTAGTCCGTGTCCGGCAGCGTGCGCAGCAGGTCGAGGACCGGGTGGTCGGCTCCGTTGCGCTGGGCGTAACGGATCATCTCCTGGCGGCTGGCCGGAAACTCCAGCCCCTTCAGGTACGGGCGCGCGGCGGACAGATCGGCGGTCATGGGATATCGACTACCCCTCGGGCGCGCGCATACACGGCGTCCGCGGCGGGACCCGGGAACATGTCGGCCCGCGTCCACGGTTCCCACCCGTCAACATGCCGGGCCGCGTTCACCGGTGGGACCCGGCGGGCCGCGTTCACGGGTGGGACCCGAGAGCAATGGCGGGTCGCGTCCGCGGCGGGACCCGCGGCGGGCCACCGCACCCGGCGCCGTACAAGATCCCGGTGATCAGGGAGTTCGCGGCCCGACGCGCCGACGACACGCGCGACCCAATCCCTGATCACGGGGATCAAGGTGGAGGTTGAGGGTTCAATTAGATGGGGCTATCGTGGGCGGGTGGTCACCTACCCGCTCGACCGGCACCTGGCCGCCGCGGTCCCGGCCAGCCGCGCCCAGCACACCTGGACCCCGGCCGACGGCCCGCTGCCCACGCTCTACCTCAGCCACGGCGCCCCGCCGCTGTTCGAGGACACCGAATGGATGGCGCAGCTCTTCGGCTGGGCGCACCGGCTGCCGAAGCCGAAGGCGATCCTCATCGTCAGCGCACACTGGGAGTCGGCCCCGCTGAGCCTGTCCAGTTCCGCCGCCGGCACCCCGCTCGTCTACGACTTCGGCGGCTTCGCCCGTCGCTACTACGAGATGACGTACGCCACGCCGGACGCGACCGCGCTGGCCAGGCGGGTGGCCGCCGCGATGCCCGACACCGAGCCGGTGCACGAGCATCGCGGGCGGGGGCTCGACCACGGGGCGTGGGTGCCGCTGAAGGTGATGTACCCCGACGGCGACGTGCCCGTACTCCAGTTGAGCCTGCCCACCCACGACCCGCACCGGCTGCTCGAACTCGGCCGGCGGCTGCGGCCGCTGCGCGACGAGGGGGTGCTCGTCGTCGGCTCGGGATTCATGACGCACGGGTTGCCGTTCCTGCGCCGCGCCGACGTCGAGGGCACCGCGGGGCCGCCGGGCTGGTCGCGGGACTTCGACGCGTGGGCCGCCGACGCGCTGGCCCGCGGCGACGTCGAGACGCTGGCCGACTACGCGCACAAGGCGCCCGGAATGCCGTACGCGCACCCGACGGTCGAGCACTACACGCCGCTGTTCGTCACCCTCGGCGCGGCCGAACAACCCGACAAACCGGTTACCACCACCATCGACGGCTATTTCATGGGACTGTCGAAGCGGTCGTTCCAGACCGCCTGACGCCGGATCCCGGCGGCCGGCACCGACCTGAGCAGCCGATCGGGGGAGAGCCGTGCGAGCCAGCGTCGCCAGCGAGTCCGGCCGGCCCGACGGGCGTAACGAGGACTGGGCAGCGGCCTCGCCGGCCGGTGTCGCGGTGGTGCTCGACGGCCTGTCCGAGGCCGGCGGGACCGGCTGCCGGCACGGCACCCCCTGGTACGTGCACCAGCTCGGCGCCCGGCTGCTCGGCAACGCCGGTGTCGCCGACCGGCCGCTGGCCGACGCGCTCGCCGGTGCGATCGCCGACGTCGCCGCCCTGCACGACGGCTGCGACCTGACCCATCCGGGCACTCCGGGCGCGACCGTCGCGGTGCTGCGGGCCACCGCCACGGCCTGGGACTACCTGGTGCTCTCCGACGCCGTGCTCGTCGTCGACGGCGGGGCCGAACCGGCCGTGGTCACCGATCGGCGCGCCGACCACCATCTCGCCGAACTGTCCGCCGCCGCGGCCGCCGAAGACGGGTCGATCACCGATCTGGTCCGCGCCCAGCAGCTCATCCGCAACCGGCCCGGCGGCTACTGGGTGGCCCAGGTCGACCCGGCCGCAGCCGGGCACGCGGTCACCGGCACGATGCCGCCCGGCCGGGGTGCGCTGCTGCTCAGCGACGGTGCCGCGCTGGCGGTGACCGACTTCGGCGCGATGGGCTGGCGGGAACTGCTCGACATCGGGTACGCGGGCGGGCCCGAGGCGGTCATCGCCGCGACCCGTGAGCTGGAGTACCGCGACCCGGACCGTACGGTGTGGCCGCGCTACAAGCGGCACGACGATGCGACCGCGGTCCTCTGCCGGCCCTGACGGCCACGCGGCCGGCGCGCCGCGCCGCACCACCCACCGCCCCGGCCGTCCCCGGCCCGCCCCACCGGCCCAGACCGGCCCCGACGGGCCGCACCGGCCCCGACGGGCCGCACCGGCCCCGACGGGCCGCACCGGCCCCACCGGCCCCGATCAGGGCCACCCCAGGGCGGTGGGTGGATCACAGCCGCGTCAGGGCCCGGTCGCTGACGAAACTGTGCAGCCCGAACCGCCGGGCCCGCCGGCGGGCGAACTCGGCCAGCCCCTCGTCGTCGCAGTAGTCCAGGGCGTACAGGTCCAGGTCGAAGCCGAGCAGCCGCTCGGCGATCCGGGCGTGTGCCTCCAGGGTCGCCGGCGGCCACGGCGCGTACCCGGACGCGACCCAGGCCACCGAGAACGACTCGAACAGCACCCCATCGACCAGGTCGGCGAGCCGGGACAGCAGGGCGAAGCCCCGGTTCGCCAGCAGGTAGTCCGGCCGGGCCTCCTCGCGCACCGCCGCGATCAGCGTCAGCACGTGGGGCAGGTCCTCGGGAAACGTCAGCTCGACGTTGAGCGAGTTGAGGAACAGCCCGCCGAAGCCGCCGGCCATCATCGCCCGCGCCTGGTCGACGACGTGCTGCATCCAGCCGGGGTGGCCGACGTGGACGTACCGGCCGCCCCAGTCCGGGTTCCGGTCGTGCCGGTGCCAGGGCGCCGGCGGCCCGTGGTCCTCCGACAGCGACAGGTGCCCGAGCGGCTGCGTGCCGTACCGCCGCAGCCGCCCGAGTTCCTCGGCGGGGTAGGAGCCGGGCTGGAGCACCACCCGGTCGTAGCGGGCCAGCCGCTCCCACCCCGCCGCCGCGCCGTAGTAGACCGCGAGCGGCCCGCCGGTCATCGCGGCCAGAACTCCCGGTACCAGTCGAAGGTCCGCCGCACCCCCTCCTCCAGGGTCACGGCCGGCTCGTAGCCGGTCAGCGCCCGCAGCCGGGACAGGTCGGGGCAGCGGCGGGCGACCGCGCCCGCCGGCGCCGGCGCCGGGTCGAGGCGCGGGTCCACCCCGGCGGTACGCAGCACCAGCTTCGCCAGGTCGCCGATGTTGGTCTCCTCGGCGTCGTTGCCGATGTGGACGATCTCCGTCTCGCCGGTCGGCGGTACGGCCATCAGCCGCACCATCGCCTCCACGGCGTCGTCGACGTGGCAGAAGGCCCGGTGCTGGTCGGCGCCGTACACCCGGAACGGGTCCTCGCCGCGCAGCGCCCGCAGCGACAGCTCCGGGATGACGTGGTCGGCGCCCATCCGGGGGCCGTACACGTTGTGGAACCGGCCGACGACCGCCGGGAAGCCCTTGGCGCGGGCGGTGTGCACCACGGCGGCCTCGCCGAGCAGTTTGCTGATGGCGTAGCTGAACCGGGGTGCCCGCGGGTCGGCGACCACGACCGGTACGTCCTCGGCCGTCGGCACCGGCACGATGCCGAGGTCGACGCCGCCGGCGTACACCTCGCTGGTCGAGGCGAAGAACAGCCGGTTGCCGGCGTCGATCCAGTCGAGCAGGTGCAGGGCGGCGAGGCTGTTGACGCGCACCACCCGGGCCGGGTCCGACTCGACGTTGCGGACCCCGACGACGGCGGCGAGCAGGTAGGTCTGGTCGACGTCGCGCGGCAGCGCCGCCCAGGTGGCCGGGTGGGTGAGGTCGCCGGAGACGATCTCGACGCCGGGCCGGTCGCGCAGCCCGGCGAGTTCGCGGTCGTCGCGGCCCCGGGAGAAGTCGTCGACGATCGTCACCCGGTGGCCGTCGTGGACCAGCCGGCGGGCCAGGTGCAGGCCGATGAACCCGGCACCGCCGAGCAGCAGCGCCCTCACCGTGCCACCGCCGACCGGTAGCCGAGCCCGGCGTAGCCGACCCCGGCGGCGGTGATCGCCGCCTCGTCGAGGATGCGCCACGAGTCGTAGATCAGCTTGGGTCGGGCGGCGCCGAGCACCGAGTCGACCTGGATGGCCCGGTAGTCGGGGTGGTCGTTGACCACGAGTACGGCGTCGGAGTCGCTGAACGCCTTGTCGAGGCTGACCGGCTCGCCGCCGTACCGGCGGATCACCTCCGGGGCGACCAGCGGGTCGTGGCCGAGGACGGTGAGGCCGGCCGCCGCGAAGACCGGCATCATCGTCGCGATCGGGGTGCCGCGCATGTCGTCGGTGGCCGGCCAGCCCTTGTACGCCCAGCCGAGCACCGCCAGGCGGGCGCCCTCGGTCGTGCCGGTCCGTTCGCGGATCAGCCCGACGACCCGCTCGGCGACGTGGACCGGCAGGTGCTCGTTGAGTTCGCGGGCCCGTCCGACCAGGTACGGCGCCCGGTCACCGGCACTGTCGATCATGATGTACGGGTCCTTGGAGAGGCAGCCGCCGCCGACGTAGCCGGGCCGGGCCAGGTCGGGCCGGGGGTAGTCGATGTTCGCCGCCCGGATCACCTCCAGCGGGTCGAGCCCGTGCCGCTCGGCGACCAGCGCGATCTCGTTGCCGTACGCGTAGATCAGGTCGGTGTGGCAGTTGTTCGACAGCTTCACCAGTTCGGCCGCCTCCAGGCTGGACACCGGAACCAGTTGGGCCGCCAGCCCGCCGAAGAAGTCCAGTCCGGCGCGCAGGCTGTCGTCGTCGAGCCCGCCGACGATCTGCGGCAGTTCGACCAGTTCGCGCAGCGCCTGGCCCTGGATGGTGCGTTCCGGCGCCATCACCAGCCGGGCCCGACCCCACGCCCGCAGCAGCACCGGCAGCACGATCGCCCGGCTGGTGCCGACCGGCACCGTGCTGCGGACCACGACCAGGGTGTCCGGGCCGCACGAGCGGGCCACCTGCTCCGCCGCGGCGGCCAGGTTGGTCAGGTCGGGCCGGTGGGTCCGCTCGTCGACCGGGGTCGACACGCAGATCACCGCGACGTCGACGGTGCCGGCGGGAAGCTCGGTGTCGACCAGGACGGTGCGGCCGACGGTCTGCGCGAGCACGTCCTGCACGCCCGGCTCGAAGATGTGCGGCCGCCCGTTGGACAACGACTCGACCACCGCCGGCGCGGTGTCGGCGCCGTGGACGGTGAAGCCCTTGCGGGCCAGCGCGGCGGTCAGGGTGAGGCCGACGTATCCCATGCCGACGACTCCGATGGTGCTTGGCACTCGTGATCTCCTTCTGGTGGACGGTTTCGTTCGTGGCCGGTCAGGCGCAGGGTGCGCTGATCCGGTCGAGGCCCCGGGTCGTGACATAGCCCGCGAACCCGGTCTCCCGGTACCGCGCACAGGCGGCCCGGACGTTGTCGGCGTGGCTGGCGTAGTCGACCGCGAGCACGGTCTTGCCGGCCGCGCGCAGCGCCGCGGCGTGGTCGAGGTTGGTGGCGCAGAAGCCGGCGTCGCAGGGCTCGTCCGGGGCGCGGAAGAACAGTTCCTCCATGCCGACGCCGTCGACCGCGTCGAGGTAGCCGTCGTACTCGCGCAGTTCCGGCGAGTTCTGCGGGAAGACCAGCATCCCCGGCCGGCTGGCCCGGGCGTGCCCGCTGATCCGCCCGATCAGGTCGACCATCGCGCGGGCCAGGTCGTCGCGGCTGTGGCCGGGCACCAGCGCCAGGTCCAGTTCCTCGTACGCCAGCGGCGTGTCCAGGTAGATCCCGTCGAACCCGGCGGCGGCCGCCTTGTCGATCCGGGGCCGGACCACCCGGTCCCACCAGCGGGCGTCCCAGTAGCGGACGAAGAACTCCTCCGGCCAGTCCGGCCACCGGTTGAGGATCAGGTCACCGGCGTCGGCGCGCAGGCCCGGGTACTCCGGGCGGTAGGTCTCGATGGCGCCGATCTCGAAGTACGCCAGCACCACCTTGCCCGAGGCGCGCAGCGCCGCCACCTCGTCGGCGGTGAAGTAGTCGTCCCGGCCGTCGCGGGCCAGGTCGATGACGGCGAGCTTGTGCGGGGCGCGGGCCAGTTCGGTCAGCTGGCCGCCCGGGTAGCCCTGCAACTGGTAGACCCAGCTCTCGACCGGGCCGGGCGGGGAGACCGGTCCGGGGGTGCGGTCCGGTCCGGTGCACCCGCCCGCGGCCAGGGCGGCGACGGCCAGCCCGGCCGCCGCCCGCCGCCACCACGTACGGCTCAACGCTCGTCCACCCCGGCCCAGACGGCCTTGACCGAGTCGGGCAGCTCGTACGCCGGCGTCCAGCCGAGCAGCCGGGCCGCCCGCGAGCCGTCGCCCCGCATCCAGTCGACGGCCGCCGACCGGCCCGGTGCCGCCGCCCGCTCCTGGATCCCGCCGGTGAAGCCGGCCTCCGCGGCCAGCAGCCGGACCAGTTCGCGGGACCGGACCGCCCGGCCGCTGGCCAGGTTGAACACCCGGGCGCCGGGGTCGGGGGCGAGCAGCGCGGCGACGACCCCGGAGGCGACGTCGCGTACGTCGACGAAGTCCCGGTGGGCCGACAGCGGCCCGAGGCAGATCGAGCCGGCGCCGGACCGCCGCGCGTCGTGGATCAGGCGGGCCGCCCGGCCGAGCATGTTCTCCTCGTGCAGGCCGGGCCCGATCGGGTTGAACACCCGCACCGTGATCCCGTCGACCTGGCCGGCGGCGCTGGCCAGGTCGAGCAGCCGGGTCGCCGCGAGGTGGCTGACGCCGTACTCGCTGACCGGGTCGGTCGGGTCGTCCTCGGTGACCGACGTGTCCGGCGGCACCCGGCCGTACTCGCCGGCGGAGCCGAGCCGGACGAACCGGAGGCCGGGGGTCGCCAGCGTGATCGCCTCGACGAGTTTCGCGGTCACCGCGGTGTTGGCCCGGACCAGGTCGTGGCCGCTGCCGGACAGCGCGCCGGTGCAGTTGACGACCGCGTCGGGCCGGGTCTCGCGCAGCAGTTCGGCCAGCGCGTCGACGGTGCCGTCGAGCAGGTCGAGGCGGTCGCGGCCGGGCCGGACGACGACGTCGACCCGCGGGTCGGCGGCCAGTACCCGGCACACCTGCCGCCCGATGAACCCGGATCCGCCGAAGACGACGATGCGCCCGTTCATACCTTCTCCTCCTGCCGGTGCCGCAGCAGGATCGGCCGCAGCTCGTCGAAGTTGCGGTTGGCCTCGTCGTAGTCCTCGGGCTGTCCGATGTCGACCCAGTAGCCGGTGAAGTCGTAGCTGGTCGGCTGCTCGTCGCGGGCGAGCAGGTCGAGGACGAGCTGGTCGAAACCGAGGGCCAGCCCGGCCGGGTACGGCGCCAGCGTGCGCCGCGACATGCCGTAGACGCCCATGCTCACCCGGTAGCGGAAGGTGGGCTTCTCGGTGAACCCGACGATCCGGCCGTCGTGCAGGTCGAGCACGCCGAACTCGATCCCGACGCTGCGCGCCGCCGTCGCCACGGTCAGCGCGCCGCCGGACAGCGTGTGGGTGTGCAGCAGGTCGGCGAAGTCGAGGTCGGTCAGGACGTCGCCGTTCATCACCACGAAGTGCTCGGGCAGCCGGTCGCGCAGGGCGAACAGCGGCCCGACGGTCGACAACGGGACGCGTTCCTCGGTGTAGTCGACGTGCAGCCCCCAGCGGGACCCGTCGCCGACGAACGCCCTGATCAGCGGACCCAGGTGGTTGATCGCCAGGGTCACGGAGGTGAACCCGCAGGCGGAGAGCTGGTGCAGGACGATCTCCAGCACCGCGTGGTCATCGCCGATCGGGACCAGTGGCTTGGGCAGGGCGGTCGTGTACGGTCGCAGCCGTACGCCCTTGCCACCGGCCAGGATTACTGCGTGCATGTGTTGCCTCCGCCATCGTGATCATCGGTACCGCCAGGCCTGGGCGAGGATTCCGCCCAGCGCGGCGATGAGTGACACCTGCAGCAGCACCGCGCTGCCGAGGAAGAACACGGCGTCCTGGAGCGGGTCGGCGGTACCCGCCCCGATCTGCCGTGTCGTGAAGTGCGCGGCGAGGGCCACCGCGAGCGCCGCGCAGACCCGCGCGTAGCGGGCGTGGTTGGCGACGACGAAGACGAGGAAGTACGCGGCGCCGACGGCGACGTGGGCGGTGGCCAGCACCGCCCCGGCGTCGGTGAGCCGGCCGGTCGCGGACAGCAGCGCGAGCAGGACCATCGCCAGGCCGGACAGCAGCCCGGTGACGATGACGACCTCGGCGATCAGCCGGCGCCAGATCGCGGCGCCGAACTGGCGGGGGTAGCCGGTGCGGTGCAGCAGCCCGCGGGCGTGAACGCCGAAGGTGTGGGCCCGCCACTCGACCAGGCCCATGCCGGCGACCAGCGGCGCGGCCGCGACCGCCAGGTCGGCGGCCCCGGACAGGTACGGCGCGTTGGCGTGCAGCAGGAACGCGGCGGACAGTCCGGCGTACGCCAGCACGACCGGCAGCCGGGACAGTTCGGGGCGTACGGCGCGCGGGAACGACGGCTCGGGCCGGGCCGGGGCCGGTGGCCGGCCCGGGGCGGGCCGGGTGGTCCACCACACCGCGAACGCCAGCGCCGCGACGACGGACGTACCGCCGACCGTCACCGCCGGCCCGGTGGGTACGACGCCGGCGACGTACCCGAGTCCGGCCAGCACTCCGGGTGCCATCACCGCGAGCAGCGCGCCCTCGCGGCGGTGGAAGAGCGCCACGGTGGCCGCCATCTGGTAGGCGAGGATCGCGACGGCCAGCAGCACGAGCGGCCAGCCGCCGGCCGGGGAGGCGACGAGTCCGGTGCCGGCGGCGACCGGCGGGCCGACCAGCGCCGCGCCGCGTAGCAGCCGGCCGGAGGTGCGGTCCAGCCCGCGCCCGAGCAGCCGGTAGGCCAGCCACGCCGAGCAGGACGCCCAGACCCAGCCGAGCCCGCCGACGGCGAGCAGCGCGACCACCATGGTCCGGCCGCCGACGAGCGCGAGCGCCACCGGGAAGAGCGCGCTGGGCGCCAGGTAGAGCAGGCCGTGCGAGATGTCGCGCAGCGCCCGGCCCTCGCCGTGGCGGGCCGTACGCGCCGACCGCTGGGCCGGGACCGGGCCGAGCCGGCGCCACACCTCCTCGGCGAGCATGAACACGTCCGCCTGGCCGTAGTCGGTCTGCGCCGACCGGTCGGTGATCCCGATCGATTCCAGCGCCACGGCCACCTGCATCGCGTCGACCGGGCGCCCGAGCCGGGGCCGCATCCGCTCGACCAGCAGGTCCACCGGGTCGTAGTAGAGCTGTGCGGTGTCGGTCATCGGCCGGCCGCCAGCAGCGTGTCGCGGTAGATGCGCCGGTAGGCGTCGAGCGACTGGTCGACGGTGAAGTGCTCCAGCACCCGGGCGCGGGCGTCGGCGCCGAGCCGGGCCCGCAACTGGTGGTCGCGCAGCAGGTGTACGCAGGCGCGGGCGACCGCGGCCGGGTCGCGCGGCGGCACCACCATCCCGGTCCGGTCGACCGCCTCGGAGACCCCGCCGACGTTGGTGGCGACCACCGGCCGGCCGCAGGCCATCGCCTCGACCACGGTGTACGGGAAACCCTCGGAGATGCTGGTCAGGGCGACGATGCTGCCGTCGTGGTACGCCTGCGCGGGGTCGCCGGCGCGGCCCTCGAGGGTCGCCGCGCCGGTCAGGCCGAGTTCGGCGATCAGCTTCCGGCAACTGTCGAGGTATTCGAGGCCGTCGGCCGGTGCCTCGCCGAACATCCGCAGCCGGGCGTCGGGGATCTTCGCGCGGACGATGGAGAACGCCCGGATGAGGGTGTGCAGGTCCTTCAGCGGGTCGATCCGGCCGAGGAAGACGATGGTCGGGGCCGCCGGCTCGGTCGCGGCGGGCCGGAAGCGGTCGGCGTCGATCCCGTTGTAGACGGTCGACATCCGGTCCGGGTCGGCGCCGTTGCGCAACTGCCACCGGCGGTTGTAGACGGAGTGCGGCGCGAGCGTGTCGACCATCAGGTAGCCGGCCCCGGTCAGTTCCCGGAAGAAGCTCAGCACCAGCACCTTCACCGCGTGGGGGGCGTCCTCGTCGAGGAAACCGAGGTAGCGCTCGCGCAGGTACATGCCGTGCTCGGACATCACCGACGGGGTGCCGTACCGCCACCGGGCGGTCATCGCGACCAGCACGCTCAGCCCGTTCATGGCGGCGTGGACCAGGTCGGCGCGCACCGGCGGCGCCGACAGCGGCCGCAGCATGTGCTCGAGCAGCCACAGGGCCCCGACGGCGTCGCCGAGGGTGATGCGCTCGTCGGAGTCGATGTGCAGCGCGTGCCAGGCGTCCAGCGTCATGGTCAGCGCGGTGTTCGAGGTCAGGGCGCCGGTCAGGTCGCCGCCGGTGGCGGCGTACTCGTGCATCTGGCGCAGGGCCAGCAGGAACCGGTTGCGTCTGGCCTCGGCCTGGACCGGCCGCGGTTCGAGCGGGCTCAGCACGGCGCTGAGGAACGCCGCGTACGCCGCCCGGAAGTCCGCCCCGGGCGCGCCCGGCCGTGTGGCCGGGCGCGCCCCCATAGCGGGAGCGGGGTGAGCCGGTCGAGGTTGGGCGGTGCCGGCCACAGGGGTCGTTCCGACCCGTCGACCGACAGCGCCACCATCTCCCAGCGGTGTTCGGGCAGACCACGGATGAGCTGGTCGCACCAGACGCTGACCCCGCCCGTCACGTACGGGTAGGTGCCCTCGGACACCAGTGCGATCCTCACGGGCGCAGGCTCGGGGTGAAGGTGACCGTTCCACCCGCCGTCAGCGTGACGGGCGCCGACACGTCCGTGCCGTACGTGCTGAACCCGGTCGTGCGGGCACCGCTGACGGTGACCGTGCCGGCCGCCGGGGAGGTGACCGTGACCTGGTTCGTCGCCCGGTCCCACACCGCGTTCGCGCCGGCGGTGAGCTGGGCGAAGTGCCCGGTACGGGCGGCGGAGAGCGCGCCGAGCGTGCCCCACGCCGGGTTGAGCACCGGGACCTTGTAGTAGTTGCTGTACTTGCCCAGCAGGCTGTCCAGCCAGTCGTCGAGCAGGGTCTTGCCGCTGCCGTAGTTGCGCAGGTTGGCGATGTGGAACGTGTGCGTGTAGAGCGAGCCGCTGGTCATGTGGCTCAGCGCCACGTCCGTCTCGTACGACAGCATCTGCGCGTACGTCAGGTCGGTCGGCCAGAACGGGAACTTGCCGTTGGGGCCGTAGAAGGAGTTGTAGAAGTGGGTCTGCTCGGCCGGCGTCGTCGTGTGGTACGCGATGTTCGTCGGCCAGTCGGGCACCACCCACAGCGACGGCTCCAGCGGGTGCGCGATCGCGCAGTTGAAGCAGGACGGCTGGTGGCTGGGGAACGACATGTTGCCGTGCAGGTACTTGACGCCGGCGTTGCGGGAGGCCAGCAGGAACGCCGGGTTCGACGCCTCCAGGCCGTAGTCGGTCGGCGGGTCGACGTCGTTGTCCGGATCCGGGTGGTAGACGCCGAGCCCGGAGTACTCACCGGTCTTCAGCACGGTCCGGTCGACGCTCAGCCCCAGCGTGCCGGCGACGGTGATGTTGTTGTTGACCTCGGCGTAGCTGGTGGCGTAGTTGGTGTGGTTCATCTCCGGGTGGGTGAGCGTGTGGTTGAGCCACCGGAACCGCGGCGACAGGCACCGGGAGGTGGCGGTGAGCTGGGCGACGGTGCCGTTGGGGTAGCACGTGCTGGGTGCGGTCAGGTCGGCGTCGCCGCCGTTGTAGGCCATGTTGATGGTGAAGTTGTTCGCCAGCGGGTAGCGCGACCGCAGCGCGGTCTGCCGGGTGTAGGTGTTGTAGGCGTCGTGCGCCGACATCGAGAAGCCGTCGGGGACGACGGTGCCGTTCGACTGGTAGTGGTCGGCCGAGTTGAACCAGTCGTCGACGTCGACGTTCAGGTAGTGCCGCTGCTCACCGAGGAACAGGCCCCGGCTGGCCCACCGGAACAGGCCGTAGACCAGCAGGTCGGCCTGGAGCAGGTATTCGTTGGAGGTGAACGAGAGCGCCAGGCGCTGGCGACCGTCGGTCGACGGGCTGAGCACGCCGAGCGTGTTGCCGCCACCGGTGAGCACCGGCGTCGCCGTGCAGCCGGCGCGCACGCTGTTGCGGTAGACGTACGAGTCGGTGATCGGGATCTGGCCGTTGGTCTTCAGGTAGTCGAAGATCTGCGAGCCGGCGGTGGTGAGCTGGCTGACCAGCGGGGTTGCGCCGACCCCGCCCTCGCTGACGCTCTGCAGGCAGTAGTCCTCCGGGTAGGTGCCGTAGCTGGCGTAGAGGACCGCCTGGCGCACCGCGTAGTCCCGCTCGTACGCCCACAGGGTGTTCCACTCGGTGCCGTCGAACGCGCTGGTCCAGTTGATGTTGTCGGGGGTGTAGAGCAGGCTGGCGCTGCTCAGCAGGATCGCCGAGTAGCGGCCGGTGCCGTCCGGGTTGATCAGGTTGGCCGCGGTCAGCGGCGTGCTGCGGGCCAGCAACACGTCGTAGGCGGCGCCGACCCGGTCGAGCGTCTTCTTCCAGGTGGCCAGCCCGAAGTCGGCGCTGTCGAGCGCGATGACCAGGGCGCGTACGCCGACCTTGTCGGTGACGGCGTTGGTGCCGGCCCGGCCGTCCGGCGACGCCCGCCGGGGGTCGGGCCCGGGCGCGACGCGCAGGCCCTTGTCGATCGGCACCGACCCGCTGACCTTGGGCAGCGGTGCCGGCGGGGTCGGGGTGGGTCGGGCCACCTCGGGCCGCTCGCCGACGCCGACCGGGGGCCGGTTGGGCTTCGGCTTCGTGGCCCCGACGGACGGGTCGCCGCCGGGTCGTACGGGGTTGTGCGCCTGTGCCGGTGTCGCGGAGAGTAGCGCCGTGCTGGTGAGGAGGGCGACGCAGCCCACCGCCAGCCGTCTGGCGCGACGGGTAGGAACCATGGGGGAACCTCCGACCGTGAGACGGGAGTGTTGGGTTTCGCCGGAGGGGACGGCGATCCGGGGCCGGCCGGTCGTGTGCACCGGCACCGGACGTGGGGAAGCTACCAACGGTCCCAGCATGATCACTTAAAGTAATGTAAAGAAAGTGGTTTGCGGACCGGTCGGCGGACCCGCCTCCACCGAACCGCCGATGTCCGGCTCGCCGGATCATCGCCGGACGCCTCGCCGGGTGGCCCCGTCAGCGCGGCCGGGCCGCCGTGACCGGCACGGCCGGCGGCCCGACCACGCGGCCGTACGCCGCCGCCAGCTGGGCCCGCCAGTAGTCGTCGTCGGGCAGCCGGTCCCACGGGTGCCGCCGGCCGTCCGGGGTCAGGATCTCGCTGGTGACGTAGACGAAGCCCGCGTTGCGTCGCTTGCTGAGAGTGACCGCGCGGTGCATGCTCGCCAGGTCCGGCGCGTCGTAGACCAGGTGCCAGATCCGGTCGGCCGGCACCCACCGCTCCCACGCCGCCGGCCGGTGCGCCAGGTACTCCAGATAGGACCCCTCGAAGGTGACCAGCGTGTCGGCGATCCCCGCGTAGCACCGCTCGGTCGACCGTCCCGGGTTCATCACCACGTACGCCCCGGGATGACGGGACCGGATGCGGTCGACGACCGCCCGGTGCAGTTCGACGTACGCGTTGTCCGGTCCGCACAGCGCGGCGGTCTGGTCGAGGAAGATGCCGCCGAGCCCGTCGCCCCCGTACAGGGCGTACCAGTCGTCGACGTCCCGGTCGATCTGGGCCCGCCACGCGGCGAGGTCCGACCCGCCGCCGCCCGCGCCGTCCGGCCGGGTCGAGTGCGACCCCGGCCCGAAGTCGATCCCGAAGTAGCCGGTGTCGACGTAGCCCAGCGGCAGCGTGCCGCCGGCGCGTAGCGTGTGCACCGTCTGCGACCAGGCCGTATGGTGTGGCACCTCGGGGGCGCTGCGCGAGCCGTTCACCACCACGATCCCGGTGGCCGGGGCGGTGGCGGCGAGCCCGTCGAACATCGCCCGGCCGGCGGGCACCGCCGGGGTCCAGTAGGCCGGCACCGCGATCCGCTGTGGACGGCCGGTGGGTTCGGGGCGGTAGAGGCGGGCCACGACCGCCGACACGAGCCCGATCGCGGTGACGCCGGCGACGGTGACCGCCAGTACGCTCCTCATGGTTGCCCCAGTGTTCCCGTCGCGCGGCCGGCGCGTGGCCCGAACGGGCGTACCGCTGCCGTCGATTTCACGATTGGCACGCCTGCATGGCTCCGGTCTACGGCGAATGTCGGTATATGTGCATTCCCGCTTCGCCGTCCGGTCAGGGGCGCTGGAAGACGTCCGGGACGCCGTCGTGGTCCGCGTCGAGCGTCTCCCGCTCGCGCAGCCGGCGGTAGACGCGGTTGCGCCAGCGCAGCACCACGGTCGCCAGCAGGGCGGCGCACACCGAGGCGGTCAGCACCGCGGTCTTGGCGTGGTCGGCGGTGGCGCCGCCCGGCGCGAACGCCAGATCGGCGATCAGCAGCGAGACGGTGAACCCGATGCCGGCGAGCAGCGACAGGCCGAACACGTCCCACCAGGACAGGCTCTCGTCGAGGGTGGCCCGGGTGAAGCGGGCGAGCAGGAAGGTCGCCCCGAGGATACCGACGACCTTGCCGACCACCAGCCCGAGCGCGATGCCCAGGCCGGCCGGATCGGACAGCGCGGCCGCCGGCCCGCCGGCACCGAGGGTGACGCCCGCGGCGGTCAGCGCGAACACCGGTACGGCCACCCCCGCCGACACCGGCCGCCACCGGTGCTCGAACCGGGCCGACAGACTCTCCCGGCGCCCGCCACGGGCGACCGCCGGAACGGCGAAGCCGAGCAGCACCCCGGCGATGGTCGCGTGCACCCCGGAGGCGTGCATCAGCGCCCAGGCGGTCACCCCCAACGGGACCAGCAGCCACCAGCGGGTGACGCCGCGCCCGGTCAGCAGTGCGAAGACGGCGACGACCGCGAGCGCGCCGAGCAGCGGCAGCGGGTGGAGTTCGGAGGTGAAGAACACCGCGATGACGGTGACCGCGAGCAGGTCGTCGACGACGGCGAGGGTGAGCAGGAACGACCGCAGCGCCGCCGGCAGGTGGGTGCCGATGACCGCCAGTACGGCGACGGCGAACGCGATGTCGGTCGCGGTCGGCACCGCCCAGCCCTGCGGCGAGCCGCCGGCCCGGCTCAGGTTGACCGCGGTGTAGATCAGGGCCGGGGCGACCATCCCACCGACCGCCGCGACGATCGGCAGCGCCGCCCGGCGCGGCGAGCGCAGTTCGCCCTCGACGAACTCGCGTTTCAGTTCCAGGCCGACCACGAAGAAGAAGATCGCGAGCAGTCCGTCGGCCGCCCAGTCGGCGACCGACAGGTGCAGGTGCAGCGAGTGCGGGCCGAACTCGGCGCCGGTCAGCCGGTCGTACCCGGCCCGCCACGGCGAGTTCGCCCAGAGCATCGCGACCACGGCACCGGCGATCAGCAGCAGGCCGCCGACCGTCTCGCTGCGCAGGGCCCGGCCCACGGCCTGCGCCCGGGACCAGGTGGGCAGGCTGAACAGGCGGTTGCGTGGCGGCACGGCGGGCGGTGGCGGCACGGCGGGCGGTGGCGGCGCGGCGGGCGGGGGAGGCATCTGGCGGGCTCCTGGTGGCGGGGCGGGGCACGAAGGTCCTGGGACCTTGCCGACCAGACTCCCGGCACACCGGCGGCAATCATAGACCGCCGGTCGCCGGTCACGGCGCCGGGCGGCCGGGCAGCGGGGAGGATATGCCCGGTTTGCCAGAGTTGATCGGGGGTAGATGGAGTCGGCGCGACGACAGGCGCACGACTTCCCGAGGGGGCACCGATGAGTCTCGAAGACGACGACATCCGTACGAGCGGCACCGGCACCCCGGAGGGACCGGCCGACGGCGGTGCCACGCCCGGCCGGCAGGACGGCGGCGCCGACGGAACCGCCGAGGGACCCGCCGACGGTGGCGCCACCGTCGGGCAGCACGACGGCGGCGCGGACGGCAGCGCCGAGGGACCGGCCGACGGCGGCGCCACCCGGGCCAGCAGGACGGCGGTGCCGACGGCGGAGCCCGACGCTGAGCGGTCCGGCGCCGGACGGCGCCGACCGTCCGGCGCTCGCCCGGTGCGTCGCCGTACCGCCCGACCGGTTCGCGGCCGTCCACTGGGGACGGACACCGCTGCTGTCCCGGGCCGCCGCCCTCGCCGGCCCGGACGGCTTCACCGACCTGCTCGCCCCCGCCGACGCCGACGAACTGCTCAGCCGGCGCGGGCTGCGTACCCCGTTCCTGCGGGTGGCCGGCGACGGCCGGGTGCTGCCGGCCGGCAGCTACACCGGCGGCGGCGGGGCCGGCGCCGAGATCACCGACCAGGTCCTCGACGAACGGGTCCTCGACCTGTACGCCGGCGGCGCCACCCTCGTCCTGCAGGGCCTGCACCGCAACTGGCCGCCACTGATCGACTTCACCCGCCAACTCGGCCTCGACCTCGGGCAGCCGCTCCAGGTCAACGCCTACCTGACCCCGCCCGGCAGCCAGGGCTTCGCCACCCACTACGACACCCACGACGTCTTCGTCCTGCAGGTCGACGGCCGCAAACACTGGCGCGTCCACGAACCGGTGCTGCCCGAGCCGCTGGAACGCCAGCCGTGGGGCGGCCACGCCGACGAGGTCGGCGCCGTCGCGCGGGGCGCGCCCGTCCTCGACGTCGTACTCGAACCCGGCGACGCCCTCTACCTGCCCCGCGGCTACCTGCACAGCGCCCGCGCCCAGCGGGACAGCTCACTGCACCTCACCGTCGGCGTACGCGCCCTCACCCGCTACGCCCTCGTCGAGGAACTCCTCGGCCTCGCCGCCACCGACCGGCGGCTGCGGGCCACCCTGCCGTTCGGCGTCGACGTCGCCGAACCCGGGCAACTCGCCCCCGTGCTCACCGATACCGTCGAGGCGCTGCGCGACTGGCTGCGTACCGCCGACCCGGCCCAGGTCGCCGCCCGGCTGCGCGACCGGGCCTGGCCGGCCAGCCGCCCCGCACCGATCCGGCCGCTGGCCCAGGCCGCCGCGATCGACACTCTTCACCCCGACAGCCGCGTCGCACCCCGGCCCGCACTGCGCTGGCGCCTCGAACCCGACGGCACCGACCGCGTCGCGCTGCGCCTGCCCGACCGGACCATCAGCCTGCCCCGGTGGTGCGAGCCGGCCGTGCGGGCCGTACTGGCCAGCGGCGGATGCCGGGTCGGCGACCTGCCCGGCCTCGACGACGACGCCGACCGCCTCGTCCTGGCCCGCCGGCTGCTGCGCGAGGCGGTCGCCGTACCCGCGCCGCCGCCGGACACCACGGCGGCCCAGCCGGCGTGGACCACCGACCGCGAACCGGAACTCAGCGCAACGCCACCAGCAGCATCAGCGTGGTGACCGCACCGGCGACCACCACCACCAGCCCGGCCCGCACATCCAGCGACGCCTGCCGCCGGTCGGCGACCACCCGCGCGGGCGCCAGCCCGACCAGCGGCCCGAGCAGCATCAGCACCAGCGCCAGGAACGGCATCCCGACCGCCACGTCACCGCCGTAACCGGCGCCGGCCGCCCGCGCCGCCAGCCCCAGCGCGTACGCGGCCGCCGCACCCAACACCCCCAGGACCGCCAGCAGCGGGTAAGTCGACCGGGGCAGCTCCCGGTGCTGCCGGGCCGCGTCCAGCAGATCCCGGACCCGGCGCAACTGCGTCTGCGGATCCTCGTCGCCCGATCGGGCCGGCGCCGGTGCCCCCGCCGCCAGCCGGGCCGCCGCCGGGCCGAGCCGCTCCCGCAGCTCCTGCCACAGCACCATCGCCCGGGCCTCGGTCTCCTGCGCCTCCTGCCGCGCCACCTCGACCTCGGCCCGGGCCCGCTCCACCTCGTCCTGCGCGGTCCGGACCGCCCGGTCGGCGGCCGCGCACTGCCGGTCGTACCACTGCCGCGCCTCGGTCCGCTGCGCGTCGACCCGCGCGGTCACCTCGGCCAGCCGCCGCAGCAACTGCGGATACGAATCCGGCACGGCGCCCCTCCCACCGCGCTCCGGAGTGCCCTCCTTCAACCAGAGCTGCCCGGTGCCCTCGCCGCGCTCGGTCACGGTGCCCCCTCGCTCCGCTCGCGGGCACCGTGCTCCAACCTGAGCCAGATGGTGCCCTCGCTGCGCTCGGTCACGGTGCCCCCTCGCTGCGCCCGGTCACGTGAGCCCGTAGGGGATCAGGACCTGGGCGGTGCGGTGCACGGCCCGGTCGAAGAACAGCCCCCGCCACGGCCGCGGATACCAGTCCGGGCCGCCGGAGCCGCCCGGGTAGAGGGCCGACGTAAGCTCGGCGCCCTGCACGTCGAGCGCCACCCACGCCCCGATCTGGTCGGTACGCGACGCCGGCCCGCCCAGGTCGTCCCGCATCCGGGCCACGCCACGCCACCAGGCCAGCACGTGGGTACGCCGCTCCGGCCCGTGGTGCAGCACGTGCCGCAGGTGGGCCAGCCCGGTCGCGCCGTCCACCTGCGCCGACAACTGCCCGGTGGCCGCGTCGACGGCGTACAGCAGCAGGTAGTGCGGCTCGGCGGACCCGGACCCCAGCCCGGCCGCCGTCTCGGCCATCAGTTCGGCCACGCTCTCCTCGTCGTACCAGTTGGCGTCCGGCGACAACGCCTCGAAAAGGCTCCGGGCGGCCAGGTCGGCCTCCGGGTCCAGGCAGGCGATCGAGAAGCGGGCCGTGCCGGGCCGGTGCTGGCGGGCCAGCGACCGGCCGGCGGCGTCGAGCACCGCGCACGCCTCGTCGACCCGGGTGCCGAGGACGGCCAGGTTGCGGCCCGGCGCGCGGGGCAGCCGCATCCCGGCCGACCGCGCCTGTACGTCGATGATCTCGCCGAGCAGCGCGACCGGTCCGCGTCCGGGGGCCGGCGCACCGCCGTCGGCCGGCGGGGCCAGGGCGGCGAAGTCCGGCGCGTCGGCCAGCCTCGGCACCGCGTCGCCGTCGAAGAGACGGGCCGGCGCGGCGTGCGGCGGGCGCATCTTCCACAGCTTGTTCTGCAGCTCGCTCCACGTGCCCCAGTCGCTGGCGCCGGGGATCTTGGCCACCTCGTTGCCCTCGACCAGTCCCGACTCGGCGTTGATCACGGCGTGGTGGCGGGGCAGCGACTGGGCCGCGTCGTTGCGTTCGGCGAGGATCCGCAACGCCTTCGGCAGCGCGATCCGCAGCGTGAACTGCGCGACCAGCGCCGGCCGGCCCCACAGCGCCTCGATGCCGCGTACGTCCTGCGACGCCAGCACCAGGTGGATGCCCTGGGACCGGCCCCGCCGGGCCAGGTCCTCCAGCAGGTCGGCGGCCTCGCGGGCGACCGCGTCCCGGCCGGCGAGCAGCATCTGGAACTCGTCGACGACCGCGACGATCCGCGGCCAGCGGCCGTCCGGGTCGACCGCGCGCAACTCACCGAGCTTGGTCACCTCGTGCCGCTTGGCCGCGTCGGCGCGCCGGCGCAGTTCCTCGGCGAGGAACCGCAGCAGCGCCAGCCCGAACTCCCGGTCGGTGTTGACGTTGATGCCGACCAGTCGCATGTGCGGCAGCCAGCTCGGGTCCCGCTTGCCCTGCGCGAAGCGGGCGAACGACACCCCCTCCTTGAAGTCGAGCAGGTAGAACTCCAGCTCGTTGGGGGAGTAGCGGGCGGCCAGCGACCCGATCCAGGCGTAGATCAGGTTGGTCTTGCCGGTGCCGGACGGCCCCCCGATCAGCGCGTGCGGCGGATAGTCGCCGAGCGTCAGAAGGACCGGCCGGCCGAGCGGGCCGTCGCCGATCGGGGCGGTCAGGCCCGCCGACGACTCCTCGCGCCACATCTCGTCGTCGGGCGGCAGCAGGGCGGTGAACGGTGCCGGCGGCGGCCCGGCCGCCACGTGCGCGGCCACCTGCCGGCAGGTCTCGGTGACCAGGACCTGTGGCGGGGCCGGGTCGAGGCGGATCGGCAGGCCGCCGGACCCGTCGCGGGCGGTGCCGAGCCGGGCGCCGTCGCCGTCGACGGCGATCCGGGTGACCGACGGGTCGTCGGGCAGCGCGATCCCGCGGACGACCAGGTGCACGCCGCACGCCGGACCGGTGCGGACCACCCGCTCCAGTTGGGCGCGTTCGTGCCGGGACAGCTCGTCGCCGCCGAGCAGGACCGCGACCCGCCACGGCTCCGGTCGCCGCCCGGTCGCCGCCGCCAGCCGGCGCAGCGAGGCGTGCTCGCCGGCCAGCACCTTCTCGTTGATCCGCCGGATCTGGTCGACGAGGTCGTCGAGCAGCCCGGTCAGCCCGCCCGGCCCGACGAACGTCAGCAGCGCGGCCGGCGCCAGCGGGGCGAACCCGGCCAGCCCGCCGCCGAGATGCTCCGGGTCGTAGCCGGCGAGCCGCACCGCCCCCGGTACGGCGCCGCCGACCGCCCGCAGCAGCAGGGCGGCGACCACCGCGTCCGCGCCGCCCCGGTCGGCGCCGGTCAGGTGTACGTGCCCCCGGTCGAGCAGCGGCACCAGCGCCGGTACGGGCGCGATGCCCGGCAGCCGTACCGCGCCGATCCGCAGCGCGCCCGGCGATTCGTCGTACGGGGCGGGGTGGCCCGCCACGCCTCCCACGGCGCGCCCGCCGCCCCGGGCGCCTCCCGCGCGGCGGCGCCGGCGGCCCGGTCGGCCAGTACGCCGATCCGCTCGCCGTGCCGGTCGTCGATCTCGGCCAGCCGCTGGTCGCGTTCGGCGCCGACCCGGGGCCGGACCCGGGCCGCCGCCGCCCGGGTGCGCGCCAGCCGGTCCTCGGCCTCGTCGAGATCGGCCATGGCGTCCTCGACCCGGTCCCGGGCCGAACCGAGCGCGTCGGCGAGCAGCTCACGGACCCGGGTGGCGAGCTGGGTGCGTACGTCAGCCACCCGAGCCTCCGCCCGTGCGGTCGCCGCCGCGCGGCCACACCCGGGGAGCGTCCGCCTTCGGCGGGGGCGGCTTGCGGGCCGGACCGGGCCGGGCCGGTTTCGCCAGGCCGGGCGGGGGCGGCTTCGCCGGCCCGGGTTGCGTCGGGGTGGCCTGGCCCGGTGGCGGGGCGCCGTCCTTCGGCAGCACCGACTCCGGGTCGCGGCCGAGGCGTTGCAGCAGCAGCCCGGTCAGCACGCCCGCCGCCACCGCCGGGTCGGCGGGGTTCGTCGGCGGCGCGTCCGGGTCGGTGCGGGGCGGCGGCATCCGGCAGACCCGGGTCAGCACCGTCTCCAGGACCGGCTTGGGCAGGTTCGGCAGCAGGGCCCGCAGCGGGCCGTCGAACGCGTTGCGCAGGCGGTCCAGGTCCTGCGCCCGCGGCGGATGCCCGAGCAGGTCGGTGGCCAGGTCACGCAGCACCGGCGGGGCGGACGCGGCCAGCCCCAGCCCGACCGAGGCGTCCACGCCACGCAGCTCGCGGTGCAGCCGGTCCTTGTCGCCGGACCGTACCCCGGCGGCCACCCGGCGCAGCAGGTCACCGGCGTCGGTGGCGCCCTTCTCGGTGCCGGGATCGGACTCGTCGGCGCGGCCGGTCAGCTCGCCGACGCGTTCGGACCACCACCGGTGCACCGCCGCCGGCCCCGCCGGGGCGCTCTTCTGCGGTCCGCCGGGTTCCGGCTCGGGCTCCGGTCGCCGCCGCTCGCCGGACGGTACGGGGGCCGGTGGCCGCCCACCGTCCTGGCCCAGGCCGATGGCGGCCAGGTATTCGGCGAGCTGCTCCTGGGCCAGCCGCAGCGCGTAGCCGGCGCTCTCGGCGTGTTCGGTGGCCGCCGACAGTTCGGGTACGCCCATCGGGTTCGCCGACTCCTGCCGTACCCACCGCAGCCGGTCGCCGGCCTTCTGGAGATGGTCCAGGGCCCGGGCGACCTGGTCGGCGGGCAGGTCGTCAGCGGCGGCGCGGACCAGCGCCCCGATGTCCTCGATGATCGACATGATGGATCACAGCGTCGCTACGTATAGCTGGGCCTGCTCGACGGCGGCGAGGGTGGCCGACAGGCAGTCCTCCAGCTCCTGGCTCGCCTGCGACAGCGACGCCTGCGCGGCGGTGACCGTCTCGTGGCCGCTGCCCTCCAGCGCCCCGGCCAGTGTCATCTGCGCCTCGTTGAGCCGCTCGCTGGCGCCCTGCACCGCCGCCTGGGCGTCACTGATCTGCTGGAGGGCCGCCTCGATCGCGGATTTCAGCTCAGCAACGCTCGCCACGGAACCTCCTGGGGGCGGGGAGGACTGTCCCCACAACCCTATCCGTTTCCTGCCGGGGCGTCCGGATCAACGGCGCACGCGTCGCGTACCGGCAGGTCCGGCCGGCGTGTCAGCGGCCGCCACGGTTTCCCGACCGTCCATCGTGTTCGGACGCGTCGGCCGCCGGCGGCTCGACCGCCGCCGCTGGTCCGGCCGGCGGCCGCGCCCCGGCCGCCGGCCGGTCCAGGGTGCGCGGGCCGCGCACGGTGGCGCCCAGCGCCGTCACCCGCTCCCGCAGCCCCCGGTCGGCCGTCACCACCACGCACGGCCGGCCCGCGGTACGCACCAGGTCGACGATCGCGTCGTCGCCCGAACCCGGCGCGGACACCACCGCCACCCCGTCGACCGGCGGCACGCCCCGGGCCGCGCCCTCCACCACCAGCACCACCTCCACCGGCGGCGGCAGGTCCGCCAACCCGCGCGCGGCGAGCCCGGCCAACCGGTCCCGCAGCCGCGCCGTGGCGCCCGGCCGGTCCCGCCACCAGCCGTCCGGCCGGGACCCGACCACGTTGGCGGCGTCGACGACGAGCAGCACCTGCGTCTCCATACGGCCAGCCTCCCGTACCCCGGCCCCGCCGGCACGGCGCCGCACCGCCGCGCCCGGACGCGACGTTTGCGGTCGGCCGAGTCGGGTAGCCCGGCGCAACACCGGCGGCGTGGTCACGGCGGGGCCGCGCCCGTGACGAGGGAACGGCAGATGAGCAGTGGACCGTTGGGACCCGGCGAGCCCGGTAGCGACCCCTGGGACGAGTTCCTGTCCCGATACTTCGGCCGCGGTGAACCCCGCCGTCCGAGCAACCGGGTCGACATCACCCGGTTGATGAGCGCCGACGCCCGCGAACTGCTGACCGACGCCGCCCGGCGGGCCGCCCAGTCCGGCAGCGCCGACCTCGACACCGACCACCTGCTGTGGGCGGCCCTGCAGCGGCAGCCGCTGCGGGACCTGGTCCGCCGCGCCGGCGCCGACCCCGACCCCCTGCTCGCCTCGCTCAACGGCCCCGGCGAGGCGCCCCGTGGCGACATCCCGTCGAACATGTCGCTCACCCCGGCCGCCAAGCGGGCCCTGCTCGACGCCCACCAGCTCTCCCGGGCGATCGGGGTCACCTACATCGGACCCGAACACATCCTGATGGCGCTGCCGCTGAACCCCGAGTCACCGGCCGGCCGGATGCTGGCCGCCGGCCGGGTGCAGCCGGAGTCGTTGCAGGCCGCCGGCGCCGAACGCGCCGGCACCCGCAACGGGCACGGCACCCCGACCCTCGACCAGTACGCCCAGGACCTCACCGAACTGGCCCGCGAGGGACAGATCGACCCGGTCATCGGGCGCGCCGACGAGATCGAACAGGCCGTGGAGATCCTGTCCCGGCGTACGAAGAACAACCCGGTCCTCATCGGTGAGGCCGGGGTCGGCAAGACCGCCATCGTCGAGGGGCTGGCCCAGCGCATCACCGACGGCGAGGTGCCACAGACCCTGGTCGGCATGCGGGTCGTGCAGCTCGACCTCGCCGGCCTGGTCGCCGGCACCCGCTACCGCGGCGACTTCGAGGAACGGCTCAAGAAGGTCATCGACGAGATCCGCGAGCACGGCGAGGAGCTGATCGTCTTCCTCGACGAGCTGCACACCCTGGTCGGCGCGGGCGGCAGCGGCGCCGAGGGCGGGATGGACGCCAGCAACATGCTCAAGCCGGCGCTCGCCCGCGGCCAGCTGCGGGTGGTCGGGGCGACCACGCTCGACGAGTACCGCCGGCACATCGAGAAGGACGCGGCGCTGGCCCGCCGCTTCCAGGCGGTCGTGGTCCCGGAGCCGAGCGTCGAGGACACCGTCGCGATCCTGCGTGGCCTGCGCGACCGCTACGAGGCCCACCACCAGGTGCGGTTCACCGACGAGGCGCTGGTCGCCGCCGCCGAGCTGTCCGACCGGTACGTCACCGACCGTTTCCTGCCGGACAAGGCCATCGACCTCATCGACCAGGCCGGAGCGCGGGTACGGCTGCAGACCCGCACGCCCGCCGCGGACGTACGCGACCTCGAACGGCAGGTGGAGCAGCTCAAGCGCGACAAGGACCAGGCGGTCGCCGACGAGCAGTACGAGCGCGCGTCGTCGCTGCGCGACCGGCTGCGCGAGGCCCGCGAGCGGTTCGAGACCGCCCGCGGCGGCGGCGACGGCCGGGTGCCGCAGGTACGTACCCAGGAGATCGCCGAGGTCGTGTCCCGGGCCACCGGCATCCCGGTCAACCAGCTCACCGAGGAGGAACGCGACCGGCTGCTGCGGCTGGAGACCCACCTGCACGAGCGGGTCGTCGGGCAGGAGGACGCGGTCACCGCGGTCGCCGAGGCGGTCCGCCGGTCGCGTACCGGCCTGGCCGACCCGGACCGGCCGATGGGCAGCTTCCTGTTCCTCGGCCCGACCGGCGTCGGCAAGACCGAACTGGCGCGGGCGCTGGCCGAGGCGCTGTTCGGCGAGTCGGAGCGGATGGTGCGCTTCGACATGAGCGAGTTCCAGGAGAAGCACACCGTCAGCCGGCTGGTCGGCGCGCCGCCGGGCTACGTCGGCTACGAGGAGGCCGGGCAGCTCACCGAGGCGGTGCGCCGCCGCCCGTACGCGGTCGTGCTCTTCGACGAGATCGAGAAGGCACACCCGGACATCTTCAACGTCCTGCTCCAGGTGCTCGACGAGGGACGGCTGACCGACAGCCAGGGGCGGACGGTGAACTTCCGCAACACGGTCATGATCATGACCAGCAACCTCGGCTCGGACCTGATCACCGGCAGCCGGCGCAGTGTCGGCTTCGGCACCGACGGCGAGGGTGGGGGAGAGGACCGCGACCTGCGGGAGCGGCTGATGCGCCTGCTCCAGGAGTCGTTCCGGCCGGAGTTCCTCAACCGGATCGACGAGGTGATCATCTTCCGCCGGCTGGAGGCGCAGCAGTTGCGCCAGATCACCGAACTGATGCTCGACGAGACCCGGCGGCGGCTGCACGCCCAGAACATCAACGTCGACCTCACCCCGGCCGCGATCGACTGGATCGCCGAGCACGGTCACGAACCCCGCTTCGGGGCGCGACCCATGCGCCGGACGATCCAGCGCGAGGTCGACAACCGGCTGTCCCGGATGCTGCTCGACGGGACGCTGTCGGCCGGCCAGCGGGTACGCGTCGACGCCCGCGACGGCGAGCTGGTCTTCGACGTCTCGGGCACCGAGGCGGCCGGCCGCCACCCCGAACCCGCCTCGATCTCCGGCCGCTGACCGCCGCCCCGTTCCCCGCTCCTCTCCTTTTCGGCGATCTTGCAGTTGTCTCCCCCTTCTGTTCCGGTTTGTCGGGCGACAAGCGCAAGATCGCGGGGGAGTGGGCCTGACGACAGGAGTGACATGCCCACACCGGACCGCACCGACCCGGAGGTCAACGAACTCTGGGACGAGTTCCACGCGTACGTCAACGTCGACTCCGGGCAGTTGCGGAACTGGCTGCTGGTCCGGGCCTCCGACGAGGACGGGTTCCCCGGCCCGCCCGAGCAGACGATGCCGCAGCCGGGCGGGGCGATCCTCGACATCCTCGGCCGGCGCAAGGTCGACCTGACCAACGGCGACCTCGACGTCATGCGGACGACCGTGGAGCAGATCCAGGACCTGCTCGCCGACCGGCCGGAGGAGGGCGCCGGCAACGACCAGTGGCGCCACGCCCTCCTGGACCTCGGCCACGACCCCCTACGCGCAACCTGACCCGCCCGCGCCCCGGCAGCCAAGCACACGCCGAGCGCGTCACGCCGAGCGGGCGTCGATCACGCCGAGCGGGCGTCGATCACGCCGAGCGGGCGTCGATCACGCCGAGCGCGCCGGTCACGCCGAGCGGGCGTTGATCAAGGAGAAGTTGTGCGACAAATCCGTACGGGGCGGGCACGGTTCGTCCTCGATCGCGTCGCGAACGCCGAGTGGTCGACGGCGCGACCCCTGATCAAGGACAAGTTGGGCGACGAATCACCGCGAACCGGGCACGCCTTCTCCTTGATCGGCACCGCCGCCGGGGGATCGGCGCCGCCGCCGCCGCCGGGGGACGCGTCGCCGCAGGACACAGGACACCCCGGACGGGGCGGCGGGGCGGGAGGTACGGAGGGTCAGGCGGATCCGAGGCTGGGCAGTTCCAGGCCGAGGGCGTCGGTGGCGGCCGTCCGTTCGGCACGGATCGCCTCTTCGCGGGCGACGAGGGTCGCGTACTCGGTGATGTGTGGCGGCTCCGGTACGGCCGGCAGCCGACGCAGGAACGCCTCCACGTCCCGGGCGGCGGCGGTGTGTGCGGCGGCCGCCCGGCGGGCGGTGGCCAGCGTGCCGGTGTCGTCGGGCGGCTCTGTCTGCGTCATGTCACGGGCCATACCCGGTCGGCGCCCGTTCGCACCCGCCGCCCGGCTCCGTCCCGTCCAGGGCACGGCAAGATCCGCGTGATCAGGGGCCGCAGTGATCGACACGCCGACGACACGAGCGACTTGATCCCTGATCACGCGGATCTTGGGGGTGGGGGGCGGGGGCGTTACGGGTTGGTGAGGCCCAGGGTGTAGCTGCCGGAGCCGCTGTACGCGTGCACCCGGTAGCGGTAGTAGCCGGCGGTGCCGGAGTAGGTGACCGTCTCGTCCGGGCCGGTCGAGGTGCCGCTGGCCACGTTCAGCCAGCTGGCGCCGTTCCACTTCTGCAGGTACAGGTCGAAGTCGGTGCCGTTCGGCCCGTCCAGGCAGCCCCGGTGCTGGCCCGACGTCGACGAGTAGTAGTACGTGCCGCCCGGCTGGTAGGCGTTGCCGCCGCTGCTCAGCGAGCCGGTGTACGTGAACTCGTGGCCGCTGCACCCGGTCGGCGGGTTCGGGTTGCCGCCGGTCGACGTACGCAGGGTCAGGCCGTACGCCGACAGGATCTCGTTCAGCGGCTGGAAGTACGTCGTGCCGCCGACCGAGCAGTTGCCGGAACCGCCGGAGGTGACGCCCTGCGCCTGCTGGCCGGCGAGCCACGAGCCGCCGGAGTCGCCGGGCTCGGCGCACGCGGTGGTCCGGGTCAGGCCGCTGGCCGTGCCCTCGGCGTAGTAGACGGTGGAGTTCTTGGCCTGGACGGTGCCGCACCGCCAGCCGGTCGTGGAGCCGGAGCGGCAGACCGACGCGCCGACGGCGGCCTCGGTGTTACCGGCGACGATCACGTTGCCGCCGGCGTAGTTGTTGACCCACGGCTGCGGGGTCCAGTTGGAGTTCGTCTGCACCCAGGCGTAGTCGTTGCCGGGGAACGACGAGCCACGGAACGTGCCCTGGGAGACGTTGTTGTAGCCCTGGGTGGGGGTGCCGACGGTGCCGCAGTGGCCGGCGGTGACGAAACCGCCGGTGACCGAGAAGCCGACCGAGCAGCGGCCGCCCATGTAGTAGGCGTCGCCGCCGCGTACGTCGTACAGCGTCTTCGGGGCCTCGGTCGAGGCGACGACCCGGACGGCGGCCGCGTCGACACCACTGGCCTTGACGAAGTCCGCCGCCGCGGCGGTGCCGCCGCGGGCGAGGACGACGACGGCGTTGGTGGCGACGTCGACGTACCAGCCGGCGACCGAGGTGGCGGAGGTCTTGGCGGCGCTGCCGTCCAGCTTCGCCTTGACCGCGTCGAGTTGGGCGATGCTGCGGCTGACGATCCGGGCCTCGGCGCCGGCGGCGCGGACCTTCGCGGCCTGCCTGGCGTCGGTGACGGCGACGACGAACGAGGAGGCGTCCGCGGTCAGCCAGGCGCCGCCGAACGTGCCGCCGAGCGTCTTGCGCAGGTCGGCTTCGGTACGGCTGGCCGTGGCGTCCCTGGCGAGCCGGGTGCGGGCCTGCTCGGCGGTGAGGCCGAGGTCGCGCTGCATCGCGGCGAACATCTCCGGCGAGGCGGCGTCGGCGGCCGCCGGTGCGGGGGCGGCGTCACGGTCGGGGGCGGCGGCGGCCGGCGTGCTCGTGGCGGCGAGCACGCCGACGGGCAGCAGGAGTACCGCTGCCGCCGCGGCGAGGTGTCGGTTCATCCGTTTTCTCCTTGACAGAGGAGGCGTGGGGATCCGGCGAAGCCGGGAACGCACCCGCCTCGGGGAGCGGGTATGGGGTTGGCCCGGTCGGGGTTTGCCGCGGCCCGGTCCGGCGGCCGTGGGGGTCGCGGTCGTCGCGTGTACGGCCGTCGGATGGACGGCCGTCGGGCTCGCGGCCGCCGGGCGGACGACCGCGGGGATACGGCCGTCCCGGGCGGACGGCCGTCGGGGTACGGCCGTCCCGGTGGGCGGCCGTGGGGGTGGACGGCCGCCCGGTCGATAGAAATCGATCTACGGGCACCGTCAACTTAACGGTGGTTAATCGGCGTGGGTATATATCACCTGGCTCATACCATCGCCGATCACGGAAGGGGTCCCGACCCGCGACAGGGGCGGCGCCCGGCGCCGGCGCGAGGTGGGCGAGGCGCGGCGGTGCGCCGCGAGGTGACGTGCGGCGAGACGACGTGCGGCGAGACGACGCGGACGGCGTCCGGCCGGGCCCGCGACCATGCCGGGGCGGCGCCCCCGGGCCGGGGCGCCGGTCGCCGGGCGGGACGGGTCAGGCGGCCGCCATCTGCTGTACGCCGAACGTCGGGTTCTGCCGCAACCACGTGCGGTAGAGGGTGTTGCGGTCCAGTGAATCGCTGTAGGCGTTCATGGCATGCCCGAACACCTGGTCGGCGATCCGGGCCGCGGGCGCGTCGGGGTGCCAGCCGAGCAGCAGCCGCCAGCGCAGCGGGGCGCCGGCCAGCGGCCGGACCACCAGGCCACTGACCGCCCGGTAGGTGGCCTGGCACAGGGCTACCGCCTCGCCGGCGTCGACGAGGTCGATGCAGGCCCGGATGTCGGTCTCGTAGATCTTGCGGGGGGTGAATCCGGCGCGGGCGCAGGCGGTGGCGAAGCACTCGCCGAAACAGCCGTCGCCGGGTGCGGCCACCCACTGTTCGTCGGCCAGGGCGTCGAGCGGGACCTCGGCGGCGGTGGCGAGCGGGTGGGCCTCGGGCAGCATGACGAAGATGGGGTCGATGGCGACCGCCCGCCAGGTCAGGGCGTACTCGGCGGACGGTGTCGCGTCACCGCAGACGCCGGCCAGCACGTAGTCCAACCGTCCGCCGAGGACCATCTGCGCGAGTTCGTCGACGTACCAGGAGGCGTAGGTGCTGAGTTGGGCGTGCGGCTGGTCGGCCGCGAGCCGGTGTACGAGCCCGCCGAGGATCGGACTGTTGGCCCCGCCGAACCGGTAGCTCATGGCGGTGCCGGTGCCGGCGAGCCGGGCGGCCTCGTCCTGCAGTCCCTTCATGGCGGGCAGCAGCACCCGGGCGCGGGCGAGCACCAGTTCGCCGAGGGCGGTCGGGCGGGCGCCACGACGGTCGCGTTCGAACAGTGGCCCGCCGAGCGTCCGTTCGATGCGTTGCAGTTGTGCGGTGAGGGCCGGCTGCGCCAGCCCGAGCATGGAGGCGGCCTTCGTGACGCTGCCCGTCTCCGCGATGGCGCAGACCACCTTCAGGTGACGCAGCTCCAGGTTCATATCGTGACGGTAGGACCTTCATGGGATCGACGGGAAGACCTTCGGCCAATGAAAGATCCCCCGAACGAAAAGTGAAAAGTAACCGAACGGACACCATAGAGCATCGCAACGTGGGGTGTGGGCTACGTACGGTGATGGTCTCGCGGTGGGCGTGGTCGAAAACGTCCAGCCGGTATCGTGTGACAGTGATGAATATTTCGCGCCGGAGGGTGTAACACGGCAGCTTTTGTGGATACCGTCCGGCGCGGTCACCGCGCGTCAGTGGATCCTCCGGGGTGTCCGACGGCCACGAAAAAATTCTGTCGGATTGCCACCCGTTCGGGTGACATCCCGGCCCCCCGTGGGGCGGCCTAGGTCAGATCCTCCGGGTACGTCGTCCGGCCACCCGCCGCGTCCCGCACCTTGTCCACCACCCCGAGCGCCGGCTCGACGACCTTGTTCCACGGCGGGGTGTGCGGGGCGCCCGGGTGCGGCCGGGTCGGCGCGGCCTCCTCGGCGATCTCGACCCGGTTGCCCAGCCTGATCAGGTCCTCCATCGTGGACACCTCGAACAGCCTGGGGAACAGCATGCTGTCGGCGGCGCGGACGTGCCGGTCGAGCCGGGCGGCCACGTCACCGGTCAGTTCCGCGAACCTCGGGTCGTCGTCGGCGGCGCCCTCCAGCGCCCGCAGCGCCTCCAGCAGTTCGACGTCGGCCGCGACCTCGCGCCCGGCGAGCTGGTCGCCGTCGCCGAACGCGGCCCGCAGCCTTGGATACAGGTACTGCTCCTCCGCCGACAGGTGCCGGCTCAGCGTGGCGGTCAGCACCTCGACCAGGTCACGCCGCCGGTGCGTCGCACCCGTGGACGACACCGTGCTGCCGGCGAGCTCGCGGCACAGCGCGGTGATCCGGTCGTGTTCCTCGGTGAGCACCTCGACGATGCTGCGGCCACCCGGGTCGTGCGCCGCGTCGTCGCCCGTGTGCGGCAGCGGCGGCAGGGTCATGCCCCCACCTCGCGTTGCTCGGTCATGCGTACCCTCCGGGTTCGGTCGGCCGGCGGTGCCGGCCGATGACGGCCCCGCGATACCCCCGCCCGCGACCACCGAAACCCCGGCCCGGACAGCGCCCGGACCGGGGCCGGCGCGGGCGCCGACCCGACCCGCCCCCGTGATCCCGGCGGCGACGGCGGCACCCCCCGACTGGTAAGAAGAGCGCATGACCCTCCGCCATCCCGCACCGACCGACGAGGTCGTCGAGCTGTGCCGTGACCTGTTGCGCATCGACAGCACCAACACCGGCGACACCCGGACCAGCGCGGGGGAGCGGGCCGCCGCCGAGTACGTCGCCGGCAAGCTCGCCGAGGTCGGCGTCGAACCCACCATCCTGGAGACCGAACCCGGCCGGACCAACGTCGTCGCCCGGATCCCCGGCGCCGACCCCGGACGCGACGCCCTGCTCGTGCACGGCCACCTCGACGTGGTGCCGGCCGACCCCGACGAGTGGTCGGTGCACCCGTTCTCCGGCGAGGTCCACGACGGCTACGTGTGGGGCCGCGGCGCGATCGACATGAAGGACTTCGACGCGATGACGCTCGCGGTGGTCCGCGACTGGCAGCGCACCGGCGTACGCCCGCCCCGCGACATCGTGCTCGCCTTCACCGCCGACGAGGAGGCCGGCAGCGACCTCGGCGCGCACTTCCTCGTCGAGCGGCACCCGGAGCTGTTCGAGGGCTGCACCGAGGCGGTCGGCGAGGTCGGCGGCTTCTCCTACACCGTCAACGACAACCTGCGCCTCTATCTGGTCGAGACCGCCGAGAAGGGCATCGAGTGGCTGCGCCTGCACGCCCGCGGCCGGCCCGGCCACGGCTCGATGATCCACGACGACAACGCGGTGACCGCGCTGGCCGAGGCGGTCTCCCGGGTCGGCCGGCACCGTTTCCCGCTGGTGGTCACCCCGACCGTACGGGCCTTCCTGGAGGAGGTCTCGGCGGCGCTCGGCATCGAGCTGGACCCCGACGACCCGGAGACCGCGATCGCCAAGCTCGGCCCGATCGCCAACATCATCGGCGCGACGGTCCGGCACACCGCCAACCCGACCCGGCTCGAGGCCGGCTACAAGGACAACGTGATCCCCGGCCGGGCCACCGCCACCATCGACTGCCGCACCCTGCCCGGCGACGCCGACGAGTTCCTGGCCCAGTTGCGCGAGGTGATCGGCCCCGACCTGGAGATCGAGCACATCCAGCGGCAGCCGGCACTGGAGACCACGTTCGACGGTGCGCTGGTCGACGCCATGGCCGCCGCCCTGCGCGCCGAGGACCCGGGCGCGCGGGCGGTGCCGTACATGCTCTCCGGCGGCACCGACGCCAAGGCGTTCACCCGGCTCGGGATCCGTTGCTTCGGCTTCGCGCCGCTGCGCCTGCCGGCCGATCTGAACTTCTCGGCGCTCTTCCACGGCATCGACGAGCGGGTACCGGTCGACGGACTACAGTTCGGCGTGCGGGTGCTCGACCGGTTCCTGCGGGCAAGCTGATTCCGCCCACCCGCTCAAATTCCGCCCACCCGCGCAACCCCACTCGAAGGGACAGTCAACACCATGACCGACCAGTACGCGGAGCTCGACTCCGCCCTGGAACGGGTTGTCGAGGCCGCCCGGGGCCATCTCGCCGCCGTCAAGGCCGCCCAGGGGCGCATCGACGACGACAACGTCTGGCAGGCGTACGTCGCCCTCAACAACGCCTCCTACGCCTACGACGAGCTGCTGCTCGACGCGTTCGGCGAGGTGACGCCCTGGGACGTCGACCTGATCGACCCGGACGAGGTCGACGAGCGCTTCGCGGCCGGCGGGGCGGGCGGCGCCGAGGCGACCGACCCGCACCCCCGTGTCGTGTCGGTACGCCAGCGCCGCGACTACCGGGTGCCGAGCACCGCCGCCCTGCTGCGGGTCGCCGACGCGGCCCGCCGGGCCGGTACCCCCGACGACGTGGAGCCGGAGCCGGTGGAGAACGTCGGCGAGGCGGTGCTGGAGCTGCTGCAGAGCGGTGACGGTTCGCTCGCCGGGCTCGACGTGCCCGAGTTGGAGCCGCTCGACGGGGTCGTGCTGGTCAGCGAGATCGACGCGCCGCTGGACGTGGAGTCGTTCAGCGACGACGACAGCTCGCAGCTCTTCCAGGAGGGGCCCACCGACGTGCTGGTCGGCCGGCTCGACGAGCACCCGATGCTCTCCGACGAACTCGACCATGACCACGACCACCCGCACGACCACCCGGCGGCCCGGCCCGGCCGCTAGCCCGGCGCCCCGAACGGGGGATGTCAGTAGGACAGGCCCGGTTGCGACTTGTTGACCACGCGGCGACGCAGCACCACCTGCCGCGTGCCGTCCCGGAAGAGTCGCACCCGGGCCAGTTCCCAACCGGAATACTCGGCCTGGATCGCCAGCTGCGCCGCGGCGGTCACCCGGTCGACATTCGGCGGTAACCGCAGCGGCGCGTATTCGTAGTCCATGTGTTCCATCCTGCCGACCGCCGTTGCCGCTGACCAGTCCCGCGACTGTGGGCTCGGCGACGGAAAACGGCGGGCCCGCGCGCCAGCGCGGGCCCGGTCCGGACGGTCAGCCGTCGCGCTCGGGATAGCCGACCGGGACCGCCGACACGTCGTCGAGCGCCGCCGCGATCTCCACCGGCAGCGTCATCTGCTCCACCTGCAACGCGCCGAGCAGTTGGCCGACGGTCCGGGCGCCCAGGATCGGCGCCACCACCCCGGGCCGGTCGCGTACCCAGGCCAGCGCCACCTCGGCCGGTGAGACGCCGAGACCGCCCGCGGCGGTGGCCACCGCCTCGACGATGCTGGAGCAGCGCGGCTCCAGGTAGGTGGCGACGAACCGTTCCAGGTGTGCCGACGCGGCCCGCGAGTCGGCCGGCCGCCCGTGCCGGTACTTGCCGGTCAGCACCCCGCGCCCGAGCGGCGACCAGGGCAGCACGCCGAGCCCGAGTTCGGCGCAGGCGGGCAGCACCTCGCGCTCGATGCCGCGTTCGAGCAGCGAGTACTCCATCTGCGCGGCGACCACCGGCGCCCGGCCCGGGAACGCCGCCTGCCAGGTCGCGGCCCGCGCCGTCTGCCAGCCGGAGAAGTTCGACACCCCGACGTAGCGCACCCGGCCGCTGGCCACCGCGTGGTCCATCGCCGCGAGGGTCTCCTCCAGCGGCGTGTCCGGGTCGTAGCCGTGGATCTGCCACAGGTCGACGTGGTCGGTGCCGAGCCGGCGCAGCGACGCGTCGAGGGTACGCAGCAGGTGTCCCCGCGACCCGTCGCGCCGCCGCCCGGTGCCCGGCCGCAGGCCGGCCTTCGTGGCGATGAGCAGCTCGTCACGGGGCACCAGGGCGTCGAGCAGCGACCCGATCACCGACTCGGCGTCGCCGTCGCCGTAGACGTCGGCGGTGTCGACCAGATTGCCGCCAACCTCCAGATAACTCTTCAACTGGGCGGCCGCGTCGTCGGCGTCGGTGTCCCGACCCCAGGTCATGGTGCCGAGCGCGAGCCGCGAAACCGCCAGCCCGCTTCGGCCGAGCGGTCGCTGTTGCATGGTTGAACTTTATTCAGAACATCGCGTCACCAACATCCTTGCTTGCGTCGCATACCCGGCGGTACGCCACGCCCGGGACGGACCGGTGACCGGTGGGCGGTCGGCCCGTCCCGGTTGCGTACTCTGATGCGACTTGTGCGCGCGGCCGGGCGTCCCGTCGGGGCGTCGCGTCGTACCGCCGCGAAACGGGGAGGATTGCGTGCGACTCGGGCTCAACCTCGGATACCAGACCGCGTGGAGCACACCCGCGCACCACCTGGCGCTGGCGCGCGAGGCCGACCGGCTCGGCTACTCGGTGGTGTGGGCGGCCGAGGCGTACGGCTCGGACTCGCCCAGCACGCTGGCCTGGCTGGCCGGGCAGACCGAACGCATCGGGCTCGGCTCGGCCGTGATGCAGATCCCGGCCCGGACCCCGGCGGCGACCGCGATGACCGCCACCACCCTCGACGCGATCTCCGGCGGCCGGTTCCACCTCGGGCTCGGCGTCTCCGGCCCGCAGGTCTCCGAGGGCTGGCACGGCGTACGGTTCGCCAAGCCGCTGGCCCGCACCCGCGAGTACGTCGACATCGTCAAGCTGGCGGTGGCCCGCAAGCAGGTCGAGTACGCCGGCGAGCACTACCGGCTGCCGCTGCCCGACGGCCCCGGCAAGGCGCTGCGGCTGGGCTTCCACCCGCCGCGCGAGCACATCCCGATCTACCTCGCCGCGGTCGGCCCGAAGAACCTCGAACTCGCCGGCGAGATCGCCGACGGCTGGCTCGCCGTCTTCTTCGCGCCCGAGTTCGCCGGCGAGCAGCTCGCCGCCGTACGCGCCGGACGGGCGACCGCCGGCACCGACCTGGCCGGGTTCGACGTGGTGCCGAGCGTGCCGCTGGTCGTCGGCGACGACGTCGACGCCTGCGCCGACCTGGTCCGCTGGTACGCCGCGCTGTACGTCGGCGGGATGGGCAGCCGGAAGCAGAACTTCTACAACGACCTCGCGGTCCGGATGGGCTACGGCGACGCGGCCCGCGAGGTGCAGGACCTCTACCTCGACCGGCGGCACCGGGACGCGGCGGCGGCCGTTCCCCGCGAGTTCATCGACCGGACGTCGCTGATCGGGCCGAAGGAGCGGATCGCCGACCGGATGCGCGAGTTCGCCGCGGCCGGGGTGACGACGCTGTCGGTGTCGCTGTTCGTCGCCGACCCGGAGGCCGGGGTCGCCACCCTGCGCACCGCCGCCGAGGCGCTGGAACTCGCCGGGGTGGGCGAATGAGCGTGCCGGTCGGGGGAATCGGTGGGCGTGGTCGCGGGTCCGTGGCCACCGAGCGGAGCGAGGGTGTGGCGTGAGCTGGCTTGAGGCGATCGTCCTGGGCATCGTCCAGGGCCTCACCGAGTTCCTGCCGGTGAGTTCGTCGGGACACCTGCGGATCACGTCGGCGATCTTCTTCGAGGAGGACGCCGGTGCCTCGTTCACCGCGGTGACCCAGCTCGGCACCGAGGCGGCGGTCCTGCTCTATTTCGCCAAGGACATCTGGCGGATCAGCCGTACCTGGGTCGTCGGCATCTGGGACAAGTCGGTACGGCCGAGCCTGGACTACCGGATGGGCTGGTACGTCATCGTCGGCTCGATCCCGATCGGCATCCTCGGGTTCCTGTTCAAGGACCAGATCCGCGGCGTGGCCCGCAACCTGTACGTGGTCGCGATCGTGCTCATCGCCTTCGCGTTCGTGCTCGCGTTCGCCGAGTACTGGGGCCGTAAGCACCGGACCCTGGAGCACTTCAAGATGCGCGACGGCGTGGTCATGGGCTTCGCCCAGGCGCTGGCGCTGATCCCGGGTGTCTCCCGGTCCGGGGCGACGCTGACCGCCGGCCTGTTCCTCAACCTGAGTCGGGAGGCGGCGGCCCGCTACTCGTTCCTGCTCGCCATCCCGGCGGTGGTGATGTCCGGGGTGTTCAGCCTGCCGGACGTCTTCGACACCAGCGGCGAGGGGCTGATCCCGTCCCCGGCGCAGATGGTGGTGGCCACCGTGCTCGCCTTCGCGGTCGGCTACGCCGCGATCGCCTGGCTGCTGCGTTTCGTCGCCCACCACACCCTGTACGTCTTCGTGCTCTACCGGGTGGCGCTGGGCAGCCTGGTGCTGGTGCTGCTGACCACCGGCACGATCTCCGCCACCTGACGGCCACCCGGGCCGGCGGCGCGCACCGGGTACGGCGATCGGCCGCACCCGGCCGCGGCACCGGCCCGGCGCCCGGCCGGCAGCCGGTCGGCCGGGCTTCTGGCTAGGCTGTCGATCGTGGCGACCCTCCTGCTCCTGCGGCACGGCCGCACCACCGCGAACGCCGACGGCGGGCTGGCCGGGCGGCTGCCGGTCGAACTCGACGAGACGGGCCGGGCCCAGGCGGTGGCGGTCGGTGAGCGGCTGCGCGGCCTGCCGTTCTCCGCCGTGGTGACCAGCCCGCTGATCCGCTGCCGGCAGACCCTCGACCTGGCGCTGCCCGGTGTGGCGGCGGTCACCGACGACGGGCTGACCGAGTGCGGCTACGGCGACTGGGAGGGGCAGCCGCTGAAGAAGCTGGCCAAGGATCCACTGTGGCCGGTCGTCCAGCAGCACCCGAGCGCGGCGGTCTTCCCCAACGGCGAGGCGATGGCGGCGATGGCGGCCCGCTCGGTCGCCGCCGTACGCGGGCTCGACGCCCGGGTCACCGCCGAGCACGGCCCGGAGGCGGTCTGGCTGGCCTGCAGCCACGGTGACGTGATCAAGTCCATCGTCGCGGACGCGCTCGGCATGCACCTCGACCTGTTCCAGCGGATCGTGGTCGATCCGGCGTCGGTGACCGTGATCCGTTACACCCCGACCCGGCCGTTCCTGCTCCGGCTCAACGACACCGGGGCGGGACTGGCCGGGCTGGTGCCGCCGAAGCGGCGCCGTGGGCGCCGGTCGCGGGCCGCCGAGTCGGACGCCGCGGTCGGCGGCGGCGCGGGCGCGGGCGGTGCCGTCACCGCCGCCGACGGTACGTCGTGAGCTGGGCGATCACCCCGGACCGGCCGGTCCGGACCGGGCCGGGGCGGCCCGCCGTCGCCGCCGGGCCGGTGCGCCGCGCGGCGCCCCACCGCGCCGGATAGGGTTTCAGGCATGACGCACCAGGTGCATGCCTTCGAGCCGCCGGAGCGGTTCGTCGCGGGGACCGTGGGCGAGCCGGGGGACCGCACGTTCTTCCTACAGGCTCGAGGCGGTGGCCGGCTGGTCAGCGTCGCGCTGGAGAAGGTGCAGGTTTCCCTGCTCGCCGAGAAGCTCGAAGAGCTGCTGACCGAGGCCCACCGCCGGTTCGGCGTCGAGTTGCCCGACGCGCCGGCCGGACCGTCGGACAACGAGCCGCTGGACAATCCGGTCGACGAGGAGTTCCGGGTCGGCACCCTCGGCCTGGCGTTCGACGTCGACAGCGCCACCGTGGTGATCGAGGCGATCGCCGCCGGTGAGTCGGAGGTCGGCCTCGACCTGCCCGACGACGCGGACGACGACGACATCGACGACGAACCCGACGACGACCTCGACCGGCTCCGGGTCCGGCTGAGCCCGCAGGCGGCCCGGGAGTTCATCGACCGGGCCCGGCGGGTGCTGTCGGCCGGCCGGCCGCCGTGCCCGCTGTGCGGGCAGCCGCTCGACCCGCAGGGCCACCTGTGCCCGCGGCACAACGGCTACCACCGCTGAGTTCCGGGCATGTCCGCCGAATCGACGGGTTCCGCCGAACCTGAGACCCGGACCGCGCCGGGCGCCGAGCCGCCGGCGCTGTGCGAGCCCCGGCCGGCGGCCGACCCGGCGCCCGGTGGAACCGTCCCGTCCGGCGCCGGTGCGCAGTCCGGAGGTCCCGCGCCGGCCGGCGGCACCGCCGGGGCCGGTGGCCCGGCGGTGCTCGCCGAGGCCGACGCGCTGCCGCTGCTGCGCGCCGGCGCGTTCGAGCTGGAGGGCCGGCTGGTCGACGCCTCCAACACCACCCTGCGCGGCTTCGTGACCCTCGACGGCGTCACCGCCCGGTGCGTCTACAAGCCGATCCGGGGGGAGCGGCCGCTGTGGGACTTCCCGGACGGCACCCTGGCCGGCCGCGAGGTCGCCGCCTACCTGGTCTCCCGGGCCACCGGCTGGGGCCTGGTGCCGCCGACGGTGCTGCGGGACGGCCCGCTCGGCCCGGGCGCCTGCCAGCTGTGGATCGACGAGCCGGCCGACGGCAGCCCGCCGGTCGGCTTCGTGCCCACCTTCGAGCTGCCGGCGGACTGGTTCCGGGTCGCCGCCGCCCGCGACGACGAGGGCAACGCCTACGCGCTGGCGCACGCCGACGACCCGCGGCTGGCCCGGCTCGCCGTGCTCGACGCGGTCATCAACAACGCCGACCGCAAGGGCGGGCACATCCTGGCCGGGCCGGACGGGCGGATCTACGGAGTCGACCACGGGATCTCGTTCCACGTCGAGGACAAGCTGCGTACGGTGCTGTGGGGGTGGAGCGGACGGCGGCTGCCGGCCGAGGCGGCCGAGATGCTCGACGGCCTCGCCACGGCCCTCGCCGGGCAGCTCGCCGACGACCTCGCCGAGCACCTGACCATCTCCGAGGTGGCCCGGTCGGCCGAGCGGGTACGCCGGCTGCGGGACACCGGACGGTTTCCGCCGCCGCCGCAGGACTGGCCGGCGGTGCCCTGGCCGCCGATGTGAGCATCCCGACGGCTTGATCATCCGCCCGGGAAACGGCGGGGTGTCGGGCTGGTTACGCTTGCGGTCATGGACTCTTGGACGGGGCACGAGGTGCCGCGGCTGCCGGGGCCGGCGCAGCCGCTCGCGTTGTTCGACTCGGCGCGCCGGGGGGTCTTCCCGACCCGCCCCACCGGCGCCGCCACCATGTACGTCTGCGGAATCACCCCGTACGACGCGACGCATCTCGGCCACGCCGCCACCATGATCACCTTTGACCTGGTGCAGCGGATGTGGCGCGACGCCGGCCACGAGGTCCGCTACGTGCAGAACGTCACCGACATCGACGACCCGCTGCTGGAACGCGCCACCCGCGACGGCGAGGACTGGATCGTGCTGGCGATGCGCGAGACCGCCCTGTTCCGCGAGGACATGGAGGCGCTGCGGATGATCCCGCCGGCCCACTACGTCGGCGCCGTCGAGTCGATCCCGAAGATCGTGGAGAAGGTCGCGGTCCTGCTCGCCGACGGGTCCGCCTACCGCCTCGAGGACGGCACCGGCGACATCTACTTCGACATCTCGGCCGCCCCCGAATTCGGCTACGAGTCCAACCTCTCCCGCGAGGAGATGCTCGAACTCTTCGCCGAGCGCGGCGGCGACCCCGACCGGGCCGGCAAGCGCAACCGGCTCGACCCGCTGCTGTGGCGCGGGGCCCGCCCCGACGAACCGGCCTGGCCCGGCGACGGGCTCGGCCCCGGCCGGCCCGGCTGGCACATCGAGTGCGCGGTGATCGCGCTGGGCCTGCTCGGCGACACCGTCGACGTCCAGGGCGGCGGCAACGACCTGATCTTCCCGCACCACGAGTGTTCGGCCGCGCACGCCGAGCGGCTCACCGGCCGGTCACCGTTCGCCGGCCACTACGTACACGCCGGCATGATCGGCCTGGACGGCGAGAAGATGTCGAAGTCGAAGGGCAACCTGGTCTTCGTGTCCCGGCTGCGGGCCGACCGGGTCGACCCGATGGCGCTGCGGCTGGGCCTGATCGCCGACCACTACCGCAGCGACCGGCAGTGGACCGACGACTCGCTCAAGGTCGCCGTCGAGCGGCTGGACCGGTGGCGGCGGGCCGCCGCGGCGCCGGCCGGGCCGTCCGGTGCCGAGCTGCTGGCCGCCGTACGCGCCCGGCTCGCCGACGACCTCGACACGCCGGGCGCGCTGGCCGTGGTCGACGCGTGGGCCGACGCGACGCTCGCCGGAACCGGCGCGGACCCGGCCGCCCCGGCACTGATGGCCACGACCGTGGACGCGCTGCTCGGCATCCGGCTCTGATCCACGCCCGGCCGGTGGGGCCACCCGGCCGGCCCGGGCGCGGGGAAGGCGCGGTGCGCGCCGGGTGGCGGTGCCGGCGCGGCCGGGTCAGCCGAGGACCAGGCCGGGGTCCGGATCCGGGTCGGCGGCCGGGCCGGGGATGGCGTACTCCTCGGTGAGGGTGGTCATCGGGCCCGGCCAGGTCGCCTGGGCCACCTCGATCGGCCGCCGGTTCGCGTCGTACGCGACGTGCAGCAGGTGCAGGACGGGTGTGTCGGGCCGGATCTGGAGGAGTTCGGCCTCCTCCCGGCTCGGCTGCCGGGCGGTGATCTGGTCGGTGGCCGAGGCGTACCGCCGGCCGATCTCCTCCTCGGCCTCCTGGTAGAGCGGGCGGCCGAACGCCTCCCTGCGCTCCAGTGAGGTGCCGTTGGCGTCGTCCGGCCGGAACCAGGACGCGCCGACCTCGACCGGCACGTCGTCGGTACGCACGATGTGCCGCCGGACGAGCAGTTCGGTGCCGTCGCCGACGCCGAACGCGTCGGCGACCTCGGGCGGGGCGGGGGCCCGGCCGACCTCGGTGAGCTGCTGCCGGTAGCGGGCCGCCAGGTCGGCGTGGTAGCCGCGGTGCCCGCCGTAGCGGCCCCGGGAGAGGCGGTTGAGCCGGCGCCGGGTGCCGCGGACGTACGTCCCCGAGCCGGGCTTGGTGATCAGGATGCCTTCGACCCGGAGCTGGTCGATGGCGCGCTGGACGGTCTGCTTGGCGACCCCGAACGTCTCGGCGATGGCCGGGATCGACGGTAGTCGCTCGCCGGGCGCCCAGTCGCCGCGCCTGATCTGGGCTCGCAGATGGGCCGATATCTGCCGGTGGGGGAACTCGGCGGCGCCGGGATTGATCGACGCGGCACCCGGGTTGATCGACATGGCATCGTCCGTCCGCTCGGGAGGGGTAACTAGGTTCCTAGGATGCCCTACGGGGTGTGTGGCGTCCCACCCGACACGCCGATCGGCGGTAGAACGTTTTCTTGTCGCCCCGGTGGCGACAAACGTTCTACGTTCGCGGCCCGCACCCGGTCATTGCGCGCAGATGTGTAGGGGCATCGACGTCGGACCATCCGGCCTGTCCCAGGTGATCGTGGCAACGAGACCGATCATCGGCGGTTCTACCGGGACTGCGGCCAGCCGTTGTTGTTGATCTGGGCGGGAGTGACCTTACCCATCCCGGGTAAGGTCACTCCCGCCCAGATCAACGTCTCCTTGTCGGGCGGGCGACCTGCGAGGGCGTACCGCGCACCGGCACGGCGGCGGGACGCCGGCGACCACCGGTCCGGGCCGACGGGACGATCCGCACCACGATGGTCCCGGGGGAGAGGCGGCCCCGGGAGGGCTGACGCTGAACTGCGGGCGGCAGACCGAAACCGGGTCGTCAATCGTGAATGCGACAGGTCAAGTATCGTCACCCGCGATTCGGCCACGGGCCGATCGTCGGCCCGGTGTGAAATGTTCGATTGACAAAATCCAGCGTCCGGGCGGGCGCGACCCGGCAGAGGTGCCCGCCCGGACCAGCACGTGTACGGCCCCGGTCAGGGGCGCCGGCCGACGACGGCGCCGTTGGCGCCGGGGGCGTCGAAGGGGACGACGCGGATGTCGGTGAAGCCGGTCCGGGCCAGCCAGTCGCGGTATTCCGCGCCGGAGTAGTTCCGGCCGCCCTCGGTCTCCACCAGCATGTTCATGCCCATCAGGGCGGCGTCCGCGGGCCCGGTGCGGTCGTCGTTGAGCAGCAGTTCGCAGATCACCACGGCGCCGCCGGACGGCAGGGCGTCGAAGCAGCGGCCGAGGATGGCCAGGTTGGTGGCTTCGTCCCAGTCGTGCAGGATCATGCTCAGCAGGATCACGTCGTGTCCGGCGGGTAGCGGCGCGTCGGTGAGGAAGTCGCCGGCGACCGTGGTGATGTTGTCGGTCGGGCGCGCGTCGGCGATCTGGGCGTCGGCGAGGGTGCACACGTGCGGCAGGTCGAGGATGGTCGCCCGCAGTTTCGGGTGCCGGCCGCACAGTTCGATCGGGAAGGCGCCGGATCCGCCGCCGACGTCGAGCAGTGCCTGGTACGGGCTGAAGTCGTACGCCTCGGCCAGGGCTCGGGCGGTGAACCGGGACGTGGAGTACATGGCCTCCCAGAACAGTTCGAGCATGACCGGGTCGGCGGTGGTGAACAGCGACTCCTGTGCCTGCGGGTCCCAGGTGACCGGCTTGTTGTCCCGCAGTGCCTGGTCGACCCGGTGCCAGGGCAGGTAGGTCCGCTCGTTGCAGTAGCGGACCTGCCCGCCGAAGTAGTAGGGCCGCCCGACGACCAGGAACTCCTCGGCCAGTTGCGTGTTGCGGTAGCCGTCGCCGGCACGTTCCAGCAGGTCGAGTGACGCGCAGGCGGTGAGCAGCAGGTCGGCGGGGCGTTCGGCGATGCCCAGCTCGTCGGCTATCTCCTGCACCGTGACGGTCCGGCCGTCCGCGAGCCGGGTGAACAGGTCGAGTTCGACCGCGGTCGCGAACGTCTTGAAACTCCAGAAACCGGTCACGAGCCGCATCAGGGGAGTCGGAGTGATCATACGGACATGTGAACACTTCGATGCGTATGGTGACGGGAACTGTCAGCTATCTGACAGTTACTCCCTGCGAATCACCACGATCCGGCCGTCGGACCGGCGGAACCACCCCGCCGACGCAGGTATTTCTCGAACTCCTGCGCGATCTCGTCGCCGGTCAGCGGCTGGATGCCCGCGTCACCGACCCGCTCCTCCAACTCGCGGACGTACTCGCCCAACTCGGCGTCCTGCTCGGCGGCGGTGCGGACCCGCTGCTCCCACTCGGCCGCCTCCTCCGCCAGGTCGGCCATCGGCACGGGCAGGTCGAGGACGTCCTCGACCCGGTGCAACAGCGCCAGCGTCGCCTTCGGGCACGGCGGGTTGTTGGCGTAGTGCGGCACGTGGACCCAGAACGTCATCGCGTCGACCTCGGCCCGGTTGCACGCGTCCTGGAGCACCCCGACGATCCCGGTCGGCCCGTCGTAGCGGGTCGGCACGAGCTGGAACCGCTCGGCCACGTCCTTGTCCGACGCGCTGCCACTGATCGGCAGTGGCCGGGTGTACGGCACGTCGGCCAGCAGCGCGCCGAGCAGCACCACCCGGTTGACCTCCAGGCTGTGGCAGACCTCGAGCACCTGCTCGCAGAACGTCCGCCAGCGCATGCTCGGCTCGATCCCGCGGATCAGCACCACGTCGCGGTCGGTGCCCTCCGGGCTGGCGATCATGAACCGGGTCGTCGGCCACTCCACGCGGGGATTCTCACCCTCGGGCCGTACGATCGTCGGGCGGCTGACCTGGAAGTCGTAGAAGTCCTCCGGGTCCAGCTCGGTCACCTGGCGCGCCTGCCACACCTGTTCGAGGTGCTCGACCGCCGCCGTCGAGGCGTCGGCGGCGTCGTTCCAGCCCTCGAAGGCCGCGATCGCCACGGGCGACCGCAGCACCGGCAGCCCATCGAACTCGCTCACGGCATCTCCTTGCTGCGTTCGATCGTCGGTCGGAGCCGGACGGTGGCCCGCTCCCGGTCCGTCACGTCCGGCCCGGTCACTGAGCGCACCTTTCGTCCCGCACAACCGTCAGCCTACGTCCCACACCGGCGCGCGGCCCGACGGCCGCGCCGTCCCGACCACCGGACCGCTGGTCCCGGCCCCTGGACGGTTGGCCGTGCCACCGGCGTCGACGCCCGGTCGGCGTCGCCCGCAGGCGTCCGACGGGCGTCGCGGCGCGGGTGAGGCCGGTCACCCTGGCCGGCGGGACCGGGCGGCCACCGGCCGGTACGGGCGACACTGGACCGCACCCGGCCCGGAGGAGAGACCCGTCGTGACCACGAAGAGCGTCGCCGCCGTCCTGTTCGACATGGACGGCACCCTCGTCGACAGCGAGAAGCTGTGGGACGCGGCGATGACCGAGCTGGCGACCGAGTACGGCGGGGTGCTGTCGCCGCAGGCCCGGATGGCGATGGTCGGCAGCGCGATGGCGACCTCGATGCGGATCCTGCACGACGACCTCGGCCAGCCCTGGCGCGACCCGGCCGAGGGGATCGCGTTCCTGCACCGGCGGGTCGCCGAACTGTTCGTCGGCGGGCTGGAGTGGCGGCCCGGCGCCCTGGCCCTCCTGCGGGCCGTACGCGCCGCCGGGATCCCGACCGCCCTGGTCACCTCCACCGCCCGGCAGTTGGTCGAGGTGGCGCTCGACACGCTGGGGCGGGACAGCTTCGACGTGGTGGTCTGCGGTGACGAGGTCGGCGCCGCCAAGCCCGACCCGGAGCCCTACGTGACCGCGGCGCGGATGCTCGGCGTGCCGGTGGACCGCTGTGTGGCGATCGAGGACTCGCCGAGCGGGGTGGCCAGCGCGCTCGCCGCCGGTGCGGCGGTGCTGGCCGTACGGGGCGAGGCGCCGCTGGACCCGGCGCTCGGCGTACGCCTGCTGGAGACGCTGACCGCGGCGGACCTGGACCTGCTGACCAGCCTGCTGACGCCGCTGGAACTGCCCAGCTGACCCCGCGCGGCCGGCCTCCGCGCGGCCGACCCCACACGGCCGGCCGCGTCGACCGCCGCCCGGCACGACGCGGGGCGGCGTCCCCCGGAACGCCGCCCCGCCCTCCCGACCCCCGCCGTGCCTCGGGAGAGTCCGTGCCGGATCAGTCGTGGGCGATCGCGCCCAGCACGTTGATCCGGGCCGCCCGCAGGGCCGGCAGCGCGGCCGCGATCACGCCGATGACCGCTGCCAGGGCCAGGAACAGCGCCATCTGACCCCACGGCAGCACCAGGTCGGTGATGCCCTCGTCGCGCAGGGCGTACGTGACGGCCGAGCCCAGGCCGAGACCGACGACGACGCCGAGCAGCGCCCCGAAGACCGAGATGACGACGGCCTCGACGGTGACCATGCGGACCAGTTGCGGTCGGCGCAGGCCGATCGCCCGCAGCAGGCCCAGTTCCCGGGTACGTTCCAGCATGGACAGGGCGAGCGTGTTGACGATGCCGAGCACCGCGATCACGATGGCCAGCGCCAGCAGGATCTGGATCATCTGGAGGATGACGTCGAACTGGCTGGCCTGCTGCGCGATGAAGGAGCTGCGGTCGGCGACCGCCACCTCGGGGCTGTCGGCGACGAGGGCCTCCAGCGCCGGCTGGACCGATTCGACCGAGGTGCCCTCGTCGAGGCGTACGAACGCCATGATCGGCTGCGGGATCGCGAAGTCGGCCGCCGCCTCGCGGGGCAGCACGATCGAGCCGGGCAGCCGGTCCTGCGGGACGATCGCGGAGACGGTGTAGGTGTGCGGTTCGCCGCGCGACAGTTGCACGGTGATCTGGTCGCCGACCGACAGGCCGCGTTCGGTGGCGGTGGGAGTGCTGAGCACGACCTGGTCGGGGCGCAGCGTGTCCAGGGTGCCGGAGTCCGGCGTGGCGGTGTAGATGTCGCGCGCCACGGCCATGTCGGTGGCGGCGATGACCCAGGTCTGTTCGCCGTCGACCAGGGCGGCGTCGTTGTAGAGGCCCACGACGCCGGCGACCCCGGGCAGGGCGGCGGCCTGGTCGACGACCGCCGGGTCGAAGCTCGGCGGGCGGGGACCGGTCTGGATCCCCGACACGACCAGTTCGGCGTTGATGGTCTCCTCGGCCTGGGCAGAGAGGCTGGTCTTGGCCGAGTCGAGGATGACGGTGACGCCGGTGACGAGCGCGATGCCGATCATCAGGGCGGCGGCGGTGATGGCGGTCCGGCGCGGGTTGCGGCCGGAGTTGAGCCGGCCGAGCTTGCCCGGCACCGACCAGGCGAAGAGCCGGCCGAGCAGGGACACCACCGGCCGGCTGACGACCGGGGTCAGCAGGGCGACGCCGACGAACGAGGCGAGGACTCCGCCGAAGACGGCGGCCAGGGTGTTGCCGCCGGCGTTGCCGGTGAGGCCGAGCGCCAGCAGGGCGGCGCCGATGGCGGTGACGACGGCTCCGGCGACGGTGATCCGGGTCAGCGGCCGGTCCGGGGTGGCGACGTCCTGCATCGCGGCGATCGGTGGGATCCGGGCGGCCCGTAGCGCCGGGAGCAGGGCGGCGACGACGGTGATCAGGATGCCGACGGCGAAGGAGCTGATGACGGCGCTGGCCGGTACGGCGATGCTGGCCAGGGTGAGGCCGCCGATGAACTGGCCGGCGACGTACGCCAGCAGGGCGCCGACGCCGACGCCGGCGGCGAGGCCGAGGACCGACGCGATCAGACCGACGACCACGGCCTCGACCAGTACGGACCGGATGACCTGCCGGCCGCTGGCCCCGATGGCGCGCATCAGGGCGAGTTCCCGGGTCCGCTGCGCCACGATGATCGAGAAGGTGTTGAGGATCAGGAACGTGCCGACCAGCAGGGCGATGCCGGCGAAGCCGAGCAGGATCTGGTTGAAGAACGACAGACCCTCCTTGAGACCGGCGGCGCTGTCGGCGGAGAGCTGTTCGCCGGTCTTGACGTCGTAGTCGGCGCCGAGGGTGGCGGCGAGCCGGTCCCGCAGCTCCTGGGCGGTGACGCCGTCGGCGGTGGTGACGGTGATGCTGTTGTAGACGCCGGTCTCGCCGAGCATGAGCTGCTGGGCGACGGGTTCGGTGAAGAAGATCTCGTGCGCGCCGCCGATGCTGTCCCGGCCGCCGCTGTATTCGAAGACGCCGACGACGGTGAAGTCGCGGCGGGGTTCGAGGGTGAGTACGCCGACCCGGTCGCCGACGGCGACCTTGCCGGCCTCGGCGAGCCCGGCGTTGACGACGATCTCGTCGTCGGCCTGCGGGCCGCGCCCCTCGCGCAGTTTCACCAGGTCGTTCTCGCCGAGCCAGTTCTCGCCGAGCTGCGGCGGCCCGAACGAGGCGACGACCTTGCCGTTGGCGCCGATGAGGCGGGCGCCGTCGGCGGCGACGACGCCGGTGGCCCCGGCGACGCCGGATACGGCGCGGACCTGCTCGACGGTGGCGGCGGGCAGCGGCGGCGTGACGGCTTCGCCGCCGAACTCGCCGGCGGAGACCTTGGGCTTGCCGGCGACGTTGACGTCGACGCCGGCGTACGCGTCGGCGAACACCGAGTCGAATGAGCGGCCCAGGGTGTCGGTGAGCACGAACGCCCCCGACACGAACATCACGCCCAGCACCACGGCCAGGCCGGAGAGGACCAGCCGCACCTTGCGGGCGAGCAGGCTCTTCAGGGTCGCGCGCAGCATCAGCGGGCCGCCTCGACGAGCACGTCCAGGCGCTTCATGGTGTCGAGCACGGTTTCCGGGGTCGGGTCGAACAGTTCGGAGACGAGTTGTCCGTCGGCGAGGAAGACGACGCGGTCGGCGTGCGAGGCGGCGACCGGGTCGTGGGTGACCATGACGATCGTCTGGCCGTGTTCGCGTACGGAGTTGCGCAGGAAGTTGAGGACCTCCGCACCGGCGCGGGAGTCGAGGTTTCCGGTGGGTTCGTCGGCGAAGATGACCTCGGGCCGGGCGACGAGGGCGCGGGCGCAGGCGACCCGCTGCTGCTGCCCGCCGGAGAGCTGGGCGGGGCGGTGGCTGAGGCGGTCGCGCAGGCCGACGGTGTCGATCACGGTGTCGTACCAGGCCGGGTCGGGCTTGCGACCGGCGATCGACAGCGGCAGCAGGATGTTCTCCTGGGCGCTGAGCGTCGGCAGCAGGTTGAACTGCTGGAAGATGAAGCCGATCTTGTCGCGGCGCAGCTTGGTGAGGCCGCTGTCGTTGAGGCCGGTGACCTTGGTGTCGCCGACGAAGACCTCGCCACGGGTGACGGTGTCGAGTCCGGCGAGGCAGTGCATCAGGGTCGACTTGCCTGATCCGGACGGGCCCATGATGGCGGTGAAGGCACCACGCTCGAACTCGGCGGTCACCCCGCGCAGCGCGACGACCTGGGCCTCACCGGTTCCGTACACCCTCCATACGTCGCTCGCCCGGGCTGCCACCTGGGGGCGGCGGGGGTCGGTCGGCGTCATTGCTCCTCCATCGTCACGTTCGTGTGGCGCGGCCGTCGAATGCTCTGGACCGGCCGGACCGTCGGTCCGGCCGGCAGCTTCCATCCTCGGGGCGGCCGGCGGCCGGTACGTCCGACCTGGGGCGGACCGGTCGCGGATTTCTCGGTGCGGGTCGGCCCCGAGCGGTGCTCAGGGTTGCCCCTGAGAGCCGTTGGAAACACGCTATTGCCCGCCGGCGGCGGTGCCGTCGTGCGCGGGAACGGTCCTGCGGTACGTCGGTCGTGGTGTCCGGCTACGACCCGCGGAGTACGGCGGGCGATGCCGGCTCATCCTCGAGGTGTCCGCCGGTCGGGGTCGGGGAGGTGTCCGCCGGCCGGGGTCGGGTCGTCGTCCGCCGGCCCGGGCCAGGCCGCGCCGGACGGGGTCAGGCGCCGGGGCGGACCAGGCCCGTCTCGTACGCCATGACGACCGCCTGCACCCGGTCGCGCAGGCCGAGCTTGGTGAGTACGTGCCCGACATGTGTCTTGATCGTCGTCTCGCTGACCGTCAGCGCGCGGGCGATCTCCGCGTTGGACAGTCCGCGGGCCACGTGGATCAGGACCTCGCGTTCGCGTTCGGTCAGCACGTCCAGGCCCCGGGGCGGTGCCGCCGACGGGTCGGGCAGGGTGTCGGCGAACTGGTCGAGCAGGCGCTTGAGGATGCGGGGTGCGACGACGGCCTCGCCGGCGGCGACGGTGCGGATCGCGGTGACCAGGTCGTCGGCGGGCACGTCCTTGGCCAGGAAGCCGCTCGCCCCGGCCCGGAGGGCGCCGACGACGTACTCGTCGAGGTCGAAGGTGGTCAGGATGAGCACCCGTACGGGCAGGCGCGCGTCGACGATGGCGCGGGTCGCGGCGACGCCGTCCATCCTCGGCATCCGGATGTCCATCAGGACCACGTCGGGCAGCAGCCGGCGGGCCAGGTCGACGGCCTCGACGCCGTCGCCCGCCTCGCCGACGATGTCGAGGTCGTCCTCGGCGCCGAGCACCATCCGGAAGCCGGTACGCAGCAGCGGCTGGTCGTCGACGAGCAGGATCCGCACCGGCCGCTCGGCCGTACCGCCCGTTCCCTCGCTCCGCTCGGTCACGCGTCCACCCCGCTGCGCTCGGCGGTCGCGTGACTGCGGCCAGGTTCGTTGGTTCCCTCGCTCCGCTCGGTCACGGTGCCCCCTCGCTGGTCGGTGCGCCCAGATGCTCCATCGGGATCTTCGCGTACACCCGGAAGCCGCCGCCGGGCCGGGGGCCGGTGCGTAGCGAGCCGCCGTACAGGGCGACCCGTTCGCGCATCCCGACCAGGCCGTGCCCGAGCCGGGCCGGGGTCAGCGACGGCCCGCGGCCGGTGTCGAAGACCTCGACGACGAGCCAGTCGATGCCGAAGCTCAGCCGGACCTGGGCGGTCGCGGCGCCGGCGTGCTTGAGCGTGTTGGTCAGCGCCTCCTGGACGATCCGGAAGATCGTCAACGCGACCCCGGGATCGAGCGGCGCCGGCGCCCCGTCGACCCGCAGCGCCACCGGCAGGCCGGCGTCGCGTACCTGTTCGAGCAGGGTCTCGATGCCGGCCAGGCCCGGCTGCGGGCTGAGGTCGGCGACCGGCTCGTCGGTACGCAGCACGTCGAGCAGGCGGCGCATCTCCCGCAACGTCGTACGGCTGGTCTCCTCGATCGTGCCCAGCGCCTCGTCGGCGGTGTCCGGGTCGCGGCGCAGCATCCGTCGTGCCCCGGTGGCGAGCACGCCCATCACGCTGACGTGGTGGGCGACGACGTCGTGCAGTTCGCGGGCGATGCGCCGCCGTTCGTCGGTGACCGCCTGCTCGGCCAGTGACCGCTGGTTCTCCTCGGCGGCGCGGGCGCGTTCCTCCAGTGCCCGGTGCCGGGTCTGCCGGCCGTGCACGGTGCGGCCGACGAAGAACGCCACCAGCACGACGAGGACGTTGTTCAGTGTCAGGTAGACGCCGTTGACGTCGACCCGGTCGGGTGGCGTGACGACCAGGTTGGTCACCAGTACCGGCAGCCACAGCAGCAGGGCGGCGGCGATCGCGGGCCGCAGCCGGAACCGGGCCGCGCCGTGGTAGGTCAGCACGACCAGGCTGATGACGATGGTGAGGGCCTGGTATCCGATGGCGATCGTGGCGAGCATCGTGAGGGTGCACAGGATGATCGCCGGCCAGGCCGCGACGGTGCGCAGCGCGAGGGGTGCCGCCGACAGCACGCTCCAGGGCACCGCCAGCCACCAGCTCGTGGTGCGCAGCTCGGCCGGGCCGGTCAGCCGCAGCACCAGTTCGGCCGCGACGGCCGCGGCGGCGAACAGCAGGTCGTACGGCAGGGCCCGCCGGGCCGACCGGGATCGCCACCGGCGCGGCACCGGCGGGCCGGCGCTCGGTGCGGTGGCCGCGGTCATGACCGCGACGCTATCCGCTGGCGGGGCCGTCTCGATCGTCACCGCTGCCGAGCCGGGTCTCCTCCTCGCGGAGGATGCTCACTCGTCCGCGCCGGGCGGCAGGGCGGTGCCCGGATCGCCGGGCCGGCCGCCACCGGCGACCGGATGCTCGGGAAACGGCGGGGGAGTGCCGCCGAAGCTGGGGCAGTGCGCCTGGTGGCTGCACCAGTCGCAGAGCCGGCTCGGCTTGGGCCGGAAGTCGCGGGCGGCGGTCGCCTGCTCGATGGCCCGCCACAGGGCCAGCAGGGTCCGCTCGAAGCGGGCCAGTTCGTCGGCGTCGGGGGTGTAGTCGCAGACCTCGGTGTCCTTGAGGTAGATCAGGCGCAGCACCCGGGGCACGACCCCGCGGGTGCGCCACAGCACCAGGGCGTAGAACTTCAGCTGGAACAGCGCCCGCGCCTCGAACGCCTCGCGCGGCGCCCCGCCGGTCTTGTAGTCGACGACCCGCAGGTCGCCGGCGGGGGACACGTCGAGCCGGTCGACGTAGCCGCGGATCAGCAACTGGTCGTCGACCACGGTCGAGATCAGCGTCTCGCGTTCCGCCGGTTCCAGCCGGCGCGGGTCCTCGATCCGGAAGTAGCCGTCGAGCAGGCCGCGGGCCGAGGTCAGGAAGGCGGCCTGGCCGTCGGTGTCGTCGGGGTCGAACAGGCCGGCGAGGTCGGGTTGTTCGGCGACCAGCCGCTGCCACTGGGGTGCGACCAGGTCGCCGGCCGCCGCCGGGGTGCGCTCGTCGGCGGGCAGGTCGAACAGCCGCTCCAGGACGGCGTGCACCAGGGTGCCGCGGGCCTGGTCGGTGGTGGGACGTTCGGGCAGCCGGTCGATGCTGCGGAACCGGAACAGCAGCGGGCAGGTCTTGAAGTCGGCCGCCCGTGACGGGGACAGGGACGGCTGCGCCGGCGGCACCGGGCCCGTCGTCGCGTCCACCGTCGTCGCTGTCGTCCCGGCCACCGCTGGCACCGTCTCCGTCGTCATGCACGAAAGGCTATTCGAGGGGTACGACGGTGGCGGGGGCCGTGTGCCGGTGTCCCCGTAGCATCGACCCGATGGAGGACAACTCGTCGCCGCAGCGGCCCGCCGAACGCCGTACCGGCCTCACGGTCGGCCGGGTGTTCGGGGTGCCGGTCCACCTCAACGCCTCCATGCTGCTGCTCGCCGTCCTGGTGACCGTGCTGTACGGCTCGTTCGTGCGGGAGCGGCTCGACCTGGCGCCGCTCGCCGGCTACGCGGTCGGGTTCGGGTTCGTCGTCTTCCTGCTGCTGTCGGTGCTGCTGCACGAGCTGGGCCACGCGCTGACCGCCCGCCGGTACGGCATCGGGGTGCGCGGGATCACCCTGGAACTGCTCGGCGGCTACACCGAGATGGAGCGTGACGCGCCCAGCCCGCGCGTCGACCTGTACGTGTCGCTGGCCGGCCCGGCGGTCTCGTTCGTGCTCGGGTTCGCCGCGGTCGGGCTCACCGTCGCCCTGCCGAACGGCACCCTGCTCCACCAACTCGCGTTCCAGTTGGCGGTCAGCAACCTGCTGGTCGCGGTCTTCAACAGCCTGCCCGGGCTGCCGCTGGACGGCGGCCGGGCGTTGCGGGCCGCGGTGTGGGCGGCCAGCCGCGACCGGCACCTGGGCACCGAGGTCGCCGGCTGGGTCGGGCGGGCGGTCGCGCTGGCGACGGCGGCGGTCGTCGTCTGGCTGACGGCCGCCGGCGTGCTGACGACGTTCGGGCTGCTGTTCATGCTGCTGGTGGCGTTCACCCTGTGGCAGGGGGCCGGGCAGTCGATCCGGGTCGCCCGGATCAGCCGCCGGTTCGCCCTGGTCGACCTGGCCCGGCTGGCCCGGCCGGTGTTCGCCGTACCGACCGGGATGCCGCTGGCCGAGGCGCAGCGCCGGGCCGGCGAGAACGACGGGGCGGTCAAGGACGGCATGCCGGCGGCGCTCGGTGTCGCCGACTCGTCGGGGCGGCTGGTGGCGCTGGTCGACCCGGCCGCCGCCGACGCGGTGCCGGCCGAGCGTCGGCCGTGGGTGTCGGTCGACACGGTGGCCCGCGGCCTGGACGGCGTACGCCGCATCCCGCTGGGGCTCGACGGGGAACGGGTCGTGCAGACCGTTCAGGCCCACCCGGCCGTGCAGTACCTCGTGACGTCAGGCGAAGATGTCGTCGGCGTACTGCACGTCGCCGATCTGGCGCGGCTCCTCGAACCGAAACGGAAGATTGTCACGTGACGCAGCACAACGCGGGCACCACCACCGAGCCTCGTGCCGTACCGGCCGCCGACGGCGGCGACGAGGCGCCGGTGCCCGCCCACCGCGGCCCGTTCCGCCCCGGCGACCGGGTGCAGCTCACCGACCCCAAGGGCCGCATGCACACGATCGTGCTGGAGCCGGGCCGGGCGTTCCACACCCACCGCGGGGCGCTGGACCACGACGCGCTGATCGGCCTGCCCGACGGCAGCGTGGTGACGTCGACCGGCGGCACCACCTACCTGGCGCTGCGGCCGCTGCTGTCGGACTACGTGCTGTCGATGCCGCGCGGCGCGCAGGTGATCTACCCCAAGGACGCCGCCCAGATCGTGGCGATGGGTGACGTCTTCCCCGGCGCCCGGGTGCTGGAGGCCGGCGCCGGTTCCGGTGCGCTGACCTGCTCGCTGCTGCGGGCGGTGGGCGCCACCGGCGAGGTCCACTCGTACGAACTGCGCGACGACTTCGCCCAGATCGCCCGCCGCAACGTCGAGGCGTTCTTCGGCGGTCCGCATCCGGCGTGGCACCTGCACGTCGGTGACGTGGCCGGCTGCGACCAGGTCGGCTTCGACCGGATCATCCTGGACATGCTGACCCCGTGGGAGGCGCTCGACCTGGTCGAGCGGGCCCTGGTGCCCGGCGGGGTGTTCATCGGCTACGTGGCGACCACGCCGCAGATGTCGGAGCTGGTCGAGGCGTTGCGGGAGCGGGGCGGGTTCACCGAGCCGCGGGCGTGGGAGTCGCTGGTGCGCGACTGGCACGTCGACGGGCTCGCCGTCCGCCCCGACCACCGGATGATCGCGCACACCGCGTTCCTGGTCTCGTCGCGCCGGCTCGCCCCCGGGGTGACCGCGCCGCCGCGGCGGCGCAAGCCGAGCAAGGGCGCGGAGGCGTACGCGCTGCGCCGGGCCGCCGCCCGGGTCACCGCGGCGACCGAAACCGACACCGGGGAGGGAGCCCGCGACGTGAGCCGCAGCGGAACCGATGAGTAACCCGTCGTCCGGCGGCGGTGACCTGCCCGCCGTGTTTCCGGACTGGTCGCCCTACCAGGAGCTGGACTCGGCGGCGCGGGCCTACCTGCGTGACCCCGACGTGGCGATGGACGCGCTCGGCGGGGTGCTGCGGGGCGGCCGGGTGCTGTGCTTCACCCTCGAACGCTTCGTCAACGAGGTGAACGGGGTGTGGCAGGAGGTCGTGGTCTGCGACGGCAGCCGGCTGGTGCTGTGGCACGGCGAGGACGTGCCACCCGGCGACGGCCCGTCGGGGGCGATGACGTCGTCGCTGCGGGTCGTGCCGCTGTCGACGGTCACCGAGGTCGGTTGCCGGCGCCGGGTGACGCGTACCCCGGGCGGCAAGATCCAGGTCGACAGCATCGACGTGTATCTGCTGCTGCGGTCGCTGGACGAGGCGGGTGCGGGTGACGAGCACCACATCGGCCCGCGGCACGACGCGTTGCGGTTCGGCAAGACGCTCGACGACGGCGGGGCGGGGCAGATCGCCCGGCTGGAGGAGTTCGCCCGGCAGGTCGCCTCGATGGTCGGCCGGCCGCTGCTCTGAGGCGCGCCGTCGCCGGTCGCGGCCGGCCGCGGTCCGGACGGTCCCCGCGACGGCCGGCGGGCTGACGAACCCCGCGGCCCCGCCCGGCGGGGTCAGTCGGCGTCGGGGCCGGCGATCTCCACGTCGTCGCCGCGGCGCACGACGTGGATGCAGTCGCCGGGGCATTCCTTGGCCGCGTCGATGACGTCCAGGCGCAGGTGGTCCGGCACGTCGACCCGGCTGCCCGGGGCCAGCTTGAGGTCGCCGTCGCCGTCCTTGACGTAGGCCAGCCCGTCGACGTCGAACTCGAAGACCTCCGGCGCGTACTGCACGCACAGGCCGTCGCCGGTGCACAGGTCCTGGTCGACCCAGACCCGTAGCTCGTCGGTCTCCGTGCCGGTCTGCGTCACCACGTACCTCCCGCGATCCTCGGTCCGGCGGGCCCGGCCGCGGTGTCGCCGCGGATCCCGCCGGGCGGGCTCGCACGGGGCCGACGCTACCCGAACGGGCCGGCGACTCCCCACCGGACCACCCCCGGCGATCAAGCTTCAGTGACGAGGGCGTTGCGTGGGTTCGAATCGGCCGCAAACCGGTTAGGGTTATGGCAGAACGTTCGAGCCCCGGGGAGGTGGGACGTGGCACGCAGTGACGACGCGGACTCGCGCGCCGCACGGTGGGAGAAGGAGGCCAACGATCTCTCCACCCAGGTTGCGTTCCTCCAGGAGGAACTGGCCTTGGTGCGGCGTAAGTTGACCGAAAGCCCCCGACACGTCCGGCAGCTCGAGGAACGGCTCGCGGCAACGCAGGCGCAGCTGGCCCGGCTGACCGAGAACAACGAACGCCTCGTGACCACGCTCAAGGAAGCGCGGTCCCAGATCGTCACACTCAAGGAGGAGATCGACCGCCTGGCGCAGCCGCCGAGCGGTTACGGCGTCTTCCTGACCCGACATGAGGACGGCACGGTCGACGTGTTCACCGGCGGCCGCAAGCTGCGGGTGGCGGTGTCGCCGTCGCTGGAGGTCGACGAGCTGCGTCGCGGCCAGGAGGTCCTGCTCAACGACGCGCTCAACGTCGTCGACGCGTTCGGCTTCGAGCGGGTCGGTGAGGTCGTGATGCTCAAGGAGGTGTTGGACAACCCCAGCGGCGGACCGGGCGACCGGGCCCTGGTGATCTCCCACGCCGACGAGGAGCGGATCGTCCACCTCGCCGACACCCTGATCGGCTCGCCGCTGCGCGCCGGTGACTCGCTGATGGTCGAACCCCGTTCGGCGTACGCGTACGAGCGGATCCCGAAGAGCGAGGTCGAGGAGCTCGTCCTCGAGGAGGTTCCCGACGTCGACTACACCGACATCGGTGGACTCCAGGCCCAGATCGAGCAGATCCGCGACGCGGTGGAGCTGCCGTTCCTGCACGCCGACCTGTTCCGCGAGCACCAGTTGCGGCCGCCGAAGGGCATCCTGCTCTACGGCCCGCCCGGCTGCGGCAAGACGCTGATCGCCAAGGCGGTCGCCAACTCGCTGGCGAAGAAGATCGCCGAGCGGCGGGGCGAGGAGAAGCACACCAGCTTCTTCCTCAACATCAAGGGCCCCGAGCTGCTCAACAAGTACGTCGGCGAGACCGAGCGGCACATCCGGCTGATCTTCCAGCGGGCCCGGGAGAAGGCCGGCGAGGGCACCCCGGTCATCGTGTTCTTCGACGAGATGGACTCCGTCTTCCGCACCCGCGGTTCCGGTGTCTCCTCCGACGTGGAGAACACGATCGTCCCGCAGCTGCTCAGCGAGATCGACGGTGTCGAGGGCCTGGAGAACGTCATCGTCATCGGCGCCTCCAACCGGGAAGACATGATCGACCCGGCGATCCTGCGGCCCGGCCGGCTCGACGTGAAGATCAAGATCGAGCGTCCGGACGCCGAGGCGGCCAAGGACATCTTCTCGAAGTACATCCTCACCGGGCTGCCGCTGCACCCCGACGACCTGGCCGAGCACGGCCAGGACCCGCAGGCCACGGTCGGCGCGATGATCGAGTCGGTCGTGCTGCGGATGTACTCCGAGACCGAGGAGAACAAGTTCCTCGAGGTCACCTACGCCAACGGTGACAAGGAGGTCCTCTACTTCAAGGACTTCAACTCCGGCGCGATGATCCAGAACATCGTCGACCGGGGCAAGAAGATGGCGATCAAGGAGTTCCTCTCCTCGGGTCGCAAGGGGCTGCGCCTGCAGCACCTGCTCGACGCCTGCGTCGACGAGTTCCGCGAGAACGAGGACCTGCCCAACACGACCAACCCCGACGACTGGGCCCGGATCTCCGGCAAGAAGGGCGAGCGGATCGTCTACATCCGCACCCTGGTCTCCGGTGGCAAGGGCGCCGAGGCGGGCCGGTCGATCGAGACCGCCAGCAACACCGGCCAGTACCTGTAACGGAACGACGGTGACGGGGTGGCAGGGATGCCGCCCCGTCACCCGTATCCGGAGACCGCCGCGCCGCGACGTGGCCGGCGCGGTGGCACCGGCTCCGACTACGCTCGACAGTATGGGCGTGCAGAGCGGGGAGGCGGCGTGAGCGTACGGCGGATCATGGGCAGTGAGGTCGAGTACGGCATCTCGGTGCCCGGCCAGCCCGGAGCCAATCCGATGGTCACCTCGTCACAGGTGGTCAACGCCTATGGCGCGCGTCCCGAACTGAACCGGGGCGGCCGCGCGCGGTGGGACTACGAGGAGGAGTCGCCGCTGCGCGACGCCCGCGGCTTCACCTACTCCGGTTCGGCGTACGACCCGGCCGAGGCGCTCGCCGACGACGACCTGGGGCTGGCCAACGTCATCCTGACCAACGGCGCCCGGCTCTATGTCGACCACGCGCACCCGGAGTATTCGACCCCGGAGGTGACCAACCCGCTGGACCTGGTCCGGTGGGACAAGGCGGGGGAGCGGGTGATGGCCGAGGCGTCGCGGCGGGCGGCGACGATCCCGGGCACCCACCCGATCCACCTCTACAAGAACAACACCGACAACAAGGGCGCCAGCTACGGCGCCCACGAAAACTACCTGATGCGCCGGCAGACGCCGTTCGCCGACATCGTCGCCTACCTGACCCCGTTCTTCGTCACCCGACAGGTGGTCTGCGGTGCCGGCCGGGTCGGCATCGGCCAGGACGGCTCCCAGCCGGGCTTCCAGATCTCCCAGCGTGCCGACTTCTTCGAGGTCGAGGTCGGCCTGGAGACGACGTTGAAGCGGCCGATCATCAACACCCGCGACGAGCCGCACTCCGACGCCGACAAATACCGCCGGCTGCACGTGATCATCGGCGACGCCAACCTGTCGGAGATTTCGAGCTATCTGAAGTTCGGCACGACCGCGCTGGTGCTGACGATGATCGAGGAAAAGGCGATGACGCCGGACTTCGGCATCGCCGACCCGGTCAGCGAATTGCGGGCGGTCAGCCACGACCCGTCCCTGAAGCACCTGATGCGGCTGCGCGACGGCCGCCGGCTGACGGCGCTGGACCTCCAGTGGGCCTACTACGAGCGGGCCAGCGCGTTCGTCGAGGACCGCTACGGCACCGACGTCGACGAGGCGACCGCGGACGTACTGGCCCGGTGGGAGAGCGTGCTCGACCGGCTCGGCCGCGACGCGATGCTCTGCGCCGGCGAACTCGACTGGGTGGCCAAGCTGCGGCTGCTGGAGGGCTACCGGGAGCGGGAGAAACTCGCCTGGGCCTCGCACAAGCTGCAACTGGTCGACCTGCAGTATTCCGACGTACGGCCGGAGAAGGGGCTCTACCACCGGCTGGTGGCCCGCGGCTCGATGGCGACGCTGCTGTCCGACGAGGAGACCCGTTCGGCGATGGTGCAGCCGCCGGAGGACACCCGGGCCTACTTCCGGGGCCGCTGCCTGGCCCAGTACGCCTCCGAGGTGGTCGCCGCCAGCTGGGACTCGGTGATCTTCGACGTCGGCCGGGAGTCGCTGGTGCGGGTGCCGATGATGGAGCCGGAGCGGGGCACGAAGAAGCACGTCGGCGCGCTGTTCGACCGGTGCGTCAGCGCCAAGGACCTGCTCGAGGTCATCACCAACTGATCCGCCGGGCCGGTTTCGGTCCGGGCCACGCGGTACGACGGGAACTCCGGACAGTCCATGCCGACGGCAGGTCTCCCGCCGCCGGCATGGACGGGCGGCGCCGGTCGACGCGAAACTCCCGCCACACGGGTCGCCGTGTGGCGGGAGTTCGCTAGTCCTCAGGGTGCCCGCATATCTGCGGGAGTGGTGGTCGTACCACCAGTGCCACGACTGGGCAGCAGGGGAGCCGGAGGCGCAGGCCCAAACCTGTACCTTCGCGCCGTTTCCGCTCGTTGAGGTATCGGCATCCAGGCAACGGAATCCGGAGTTGCCGGTGTAGAGCTGGAGCGGGCCGTATGCGTACCAGTTCTGTGGCTCCGAGAAGGTCGGGCTGCAGTCCCAGAGCTGAACTTTCCCGCCTTTCCGGTCGAGTTCACGTCCTGGTCCAGGCACCGTCCACTGTGTGCGTTCTGGATGACGAACCGCTGGTCCGTGTACTGGTAGACGTACCACATCTGTAGGCTGGCTCCGGGCTGACAGTTCCAGAGCTGAACCTTGGTGCCATTGGCGCCGACAGTGGCGCTGTCCGCATCCAGGCACCTTCCGGTGGTGGCATTGCCGTTTCGGATGTAGACCTCGGCGTAGGGGACGGCGGTCTGCATCGGGGGTACGAGGTTGGCGGCGGCCCGCTCGGCCTCGGGAACGGGAACGAAACTCAGGCCGTTCGGCGTCGCCGCCTGGTTGATTCTGGTGGCCTCGTTCTGCGGAGCGGCCGTGGCCGGCGCCGCGATCGCTGTTGTGGCGGTGAGCACCGTCAGGATCAGTGCTGCCGTGGACCAGAATCTCCTGGGTCGAATCACGTGAAACTCATTCCGCAGAGGCAGCGATGCCCCGATCGATCACTGCGCCGTGTGGTCATGGTATTGCGCAGCGTATTGGCAAGCGAGGGTGATATCGCTTTGCGTCATTGTTTAATAACTGTGTGTTGGCTGCGTGCGGGTTGAATATTGGATCCTCCGGTTGATCGGCCCGCCGGCGCCGCCCCCGCCGTCCGGCCGTGGACCGTCCGGCCGCTTCGGTGGTGCCGCTGACCCCTTCGTGGCGGTCGGGTCCGGATCAGCGCAGCGCGAAACCTGGCGTGCGGTCGGGCGCCGCGGCGGCGCGGCGAGGTAGATTTTGACCAGGCGATGTTGAGGAGGCACGCACATGGCTACTCGTGACACCGGCGGTCAGTCGCAGTCCGGAAAGGCCCGTCGTGACGAAGAGGTCGACGAGGTAACGGCCGAGGCGAATCCCGAGGTCGCCGAGCGGCACGCCGAGATCACCGAAGACGTCGACGACCTGCTCGACGAGATCGACTCGGTGCTCGAGGAGAACGCCGAGGAGTTCGTCCGCGGTTACGTCCAGAAGGGCGGCCAGTAGCCGTCCGGTCCTGTTAGGACTGGTCTGTCCCGGTGGCCGGCGGTGGTACGCCGGCCGGTGGTCACCGGGACGGCCGCGGCCGGCGTCGACACCGCCGACGCGATGATCGCGTCGGCCGGACCGGCGAGATAGTCTGCTTCAACTGCACCGGCGGCCCGGGTCGTCCCGCCGACGACCGGACGGCCGTGGCCCAAAGGCGATCCAACCTGAGAGGAACCACGTGGCAGCGGGTTTTGATCCATCCGGGCGGCTTCCTGATGTGTTCACCAACGTGGGGACGTCCTCCTTCACACAGTTCCTGAGCCTGGCCGCACCCGAGCTGCTGCCGGGCCGCCGGCCGCTGCCGCCGGGCACGGCCGCCGACCTCGCCCCGCACGCGACGACGATCGTGGCCATCACCTGCGCCACCGGCGTGGTCATGGCCGGCGACCGGCGGGCCACGATGGGCCACCTGATCGCCCAGCGCGACATCGAGAAGGTCCACCCGGCCGACGCGTACTCGCTGGTCGGCATCGCCGGCACCGCCGGCATCGGCATCGAGCTGATGCGGCTGTTCCAGGTCGAGCTGGAGCACTACGAGAAGATCGAGGGCGCGATGCTGTCCCTCGACGGCAAGGCCAACCGGCTCGCCGCGATGATCCGGGGCAACCTGGGTGCCGCGATGCAGGGTCTGGCGGTGATCCCGCTCTTCGCCGGCTTCGACCTGTCGGCCGCCGACCCGGCCAAGGCCGGCCGCATCTTCAGCTTCGACGTCAGCGGTGGCCCCTACGAGGAGACCGGCTACGACGCGATCGGCTCCGGCTCGCTGTTCGCCCGCTCCGCGCTGAAGAAGCGGTTCCGGGCCGGGCTGCCCACTGGCGAGGCCGTACGGCTGGCCGTCGAAGCCCTCTACGACGCCGCCGACGACGACACCGCCACCGGTGGTCCCGACCTCACCCGGAAGATCTACCCGGTGGTGATGACCGCGACCGCCGAGGGCACCCACCGGCTCACCGACGCCGAGACGGCCACGGTCGCCGAGGCCGTCGTCGCCGGCCGGATGGAGAACCCGGGCGGCTGACGTCCGGCCGGACCGCCCGCCGTAACAACCCGTCGTCACCAGGTCGAAGGAGAGCCGCTTCGTGGCCATGCAGTTCTACGCCTCGCCCGAGCAGATCATGCGGGACCGCTCCGAGCTGGCCCGCAAGGGCATCGCCCGCGGGCGCAGCGCGGTGGTCCTCAGCTACTCCGGCGGGGTGCTCTTCGTCGCGGAGAACCTGTCCAGCGCGTTGCACAAGGTCAGCGAGATCTACGACCGGATCGGCTTCGCCGCCGTCGGCCGCTACAACGAGTTCGAGAACCTGCGCCGCGCCGGCGTGCGGATGGCCGACATCAACGGCCTCAGCTACGACCGCCGCGACGTCACCGGCCGGGCCCTGGCCAACTTCTACGCCCAGATCCTCGGCACCATCTTCACCGAGCAGTCCAAGCCGTTCGAGGTCGAACTCTGCGTCGCCGAGGTCGGGGCAACCCCGGACGACGACGAGATCTACCGGCTGACCTACGACGGGTCGGTCAACGACGAGCCGGGCCTGATGGCGATGGGTGGCCAGGCCGAGACGATCGCGTCCGCGCTGCGCGCCGACCGGCAGGACGACATGTCGCTCGGCGACGCCGTCAAGCTCGCCGTCAAGGCGCTCGGCAGCGTCGGTGGCGAGGGCGGCGCGGTCCGGACGATCGCCGCCAACCAGCTCGAGGTGGCGGTCCTCGACCGGCGCCGCACCGGGCGTACGTTCCGGCGGATCACCGGTGCGGCGCTGACCGCGCTGCTCGACGGCGACGACGCCAAGGCGGGCGAGTCGACGGCCGACGACGGGCCGAAGCAGCCGGCGGCCGGCCCGGAGAAGCCGACCGTGTCGGCCGCGTCCGCCGACCTGGAGGGCAAGCCGGAGCCGGAACCCGACGCCGGCGAGTGACGCCGCCGTGAACCACACCGCCCGCCCGGGATCGATCCCGGGCGGGCGGTCACGTGTGGAGCGCCGGGGCGCACGGGGTCAGATCCAGCGCCGGACCAGCCGCCAGTAGGCGGACATCGCCGCGTTGAGCACCCCGACGCCGGGCGGGCTGATCAGCGGGGTGTCGAACCGGTCGGTCAGCACCCGCATCCACTCCCGGTCCGGGACGGTCCGCTCGGTCTGCAGCATCCGCCGCCGGGTCCGCAGGTGCCGGCGGTGCTGCCACAGCCAGCGGTAGCCCTTCAGCTTGTCGCGCAGCCAGCCCTCCTTGGTCGCCAGCAGGAGCATCACCAGCTCCAGGGCCAGGAACGGCCCGCCGAGCAGGAAGAGGGCGCGGCCGGACCACAGGGTGCTGACGAACATCAGCCGGTTGCGTTCCACCAGGTAGTACTTGAAGCTGTTGCGGCTGAACTCGTAGCGGTGCAGGGCGACCGCGTCCGGCACGTTGACGACCCGCAGCCCGACCCGCCAGGTGCGGATCGACAGGTCGGCGTCCTCGTGGTAGGCGAAGTAGTGGTGGTCGAAGCCGCCGAGGCGGTCCCAGTGCGCCCGGCTGGTGACCAGGCAGGCGCCCATCGCTCCGGCCGTCTCGGTCGGCTCGGACCGGGTCTCCCGCTGCCGGAAGCCGCCGATCCAGCTCACCCCGAGCACGTGCACCTCGTTGCCGCTGGAGTTGAGCAGCTCCGGCTCGTCGGCCAGCCGTACGGCGCCGGCGGCGATGCCCACGTCGGGCCGGGTGACCAGTTCCTCGACCAGCCGGGCCAGGGTGGTCGGTTCGACGATCGCGTCACCGTTGACGAGGGCGACGTAGTCGCCGGAGGAGGCCGAGACGCCGAGGTTGCAGCCGGCGGAGAAACCGAGGTTCTCGCCCTCGCCGACCACGACGACGCCGGGCAGTTCGGCCAGGACGGTCACGTCGTCGGTGGTGCAGCCGTTGTCGACCAGCACCACCTCGACGTCGACCTTGGCGGAGGCGAGCAGCGACTCGACCGACCGGCGCAGCAGCGGCTCGGCTTTCCAGGCCAGGACGATCGCACTGACCCGGGGCAGCCCGCCGGTGTCGGTGTCGGACATGTGCAGGTCTCCTGGGGGATTCGGGTGCGGAGGCCGGCGGCCGCCGGCCGGGGCGGGACCGGCGGCCGGGCCGCCGGGGTTCAACCGGATTCAGGTCGGCCAGTCGCCGGACAGCGCCTGCGCCAACTGGTCGTGCCAGTCTGGCATGGGGGACAGCCCGGCGAGTGCCCAGCGGGCGTGTCCGAGGACGCTGTACGCGGGCCGGGGCGCCGGCCGGCGGAAGTGTTCGCTGGTGGTGGGGCGGATCCGGTCCGGGTCCAGCCCGCGCAGCGCGTACGCGGCCCGGGCCAGTCCGTACCAGGTGGTCCGGCCGGACGCGGTGCCGTGGTAGACCCCGGCCGGGGCCCGGCCGGCGCGGGCGGCGTCGCCGAGCGCGACCAGGCGGCCGGCGAGCGCGTACGACCACGTCGGCTGGCCGTGCTGGTCGTCGACCACCTCGAGGGTTTCCCGCTCGGCGGCCAGTCGCAGCATGGTGGCGACGAAGTTGCGCCCGTGCGCGCCGTAGAGCCACGCGGTGCGCACCACGTAGCCGGTGTCGGGCAGCAGCCGGGCGACCGCCTGCTCGCCGACGAGCTTGCCGCGCCCGTACGCGTTGACCGGCGCGGTCGGGTGGTCCTCCGGGTACGGCTCGCGGCCGTCGCCGGCGAAGACGTAGTCGGTGGACACGTGCAGCAGCCGGGCGCCGGTGGCGGCGCAGGCGGCGGCGAGATTGGTGACGCCGGTGCCGTTGACCTCGGTCGCCTCGGCCTCCCGGGTCTCCGCGGCGTCGACGTCGGTCCACGCCGCGGCGTTGACGACCAGGTCGTGCCCGGCGACCGCGGACTTGACGGCGGCGGCGTCGGTGAGGTCGAGGTCGGCGCGGGTGGCGGCGGTGACCCGCGCGCCGGGGTGCCGGCCGAGGACGGCGAGGAGATCGTGCCCGAGCATGCCGCCCGCGCCGGTGACCAGCCAGCGGGCCGGGCCGGTGCCCGGCGTGGCGGGGCCGGCGGTGTCGAGGTCGCTCACGGGTTCGGCAGTCTACGCGACACCGGCCGGGCGGCGGTAAAGCGCGGGGGACCCGGGGGAGGGTGTCGCGGCCGTGCGGCCGGTAGGCTCCGCCGGTGCGTGGAATCCTTCTGGCCGGCGGGACCGGCTCCCGCCTGTGGCCGATCACCCGGGCCGTGTCCAAGCAGCTCATGCCGGTGTTCGACAAGCCGATGATCTACTACCCGCTGTCCACACTGATCATGGCGGGGGTCAGCGAGATCCTGGTCATCACCACTCCCGACGACCAGTCGCAGTTCCGGCGGCTGCTCGGTGACGGCAGCCAGTGGGGGTTGCGGCTGGAGTACGTCGCCCAGCCGCGACCGGAGGGCATCGCGCAGGCGTTCGTCCTCGGCGCGGACTTCATCGGCGACCGGTCGGTCGCGCTGATCCTGGGCGACAACATCTTCCACGGCGTCGGGCTCGGCCGGCAGCTCGCCGACCCGGGGGAACTCGTCGGCGGCCGGGTCTTCGCCTACCAGGTGGCCAACCCCGAGGCGTACGGCGTGGTCGACTTCGACAGCGACGGCCGGGTGCTGTCGATCGAGGAGAAGCCGGCGAAGCCGAAGTCCCGGTACGCGGTGCCCGGCCTGTACTTCTACGACAACCGGGTGGTCGAGATCGCGCGCGGCCTGACCCCGAGCGCCCGCGGCGAGCTGGAGATCACCACGGTCAACGAGACCTACCGCGAGGCCGGCGAGCTGTCGGTGACGGTCCTGGACCGGGGCACCGCCTGGCTCGACACCGGCACCTTCACCTCGCTGGTGCAGGCGGCCGAGTTCGTCCGGGTGATCGAGGAGCGTCAGGGGCTGAAGATCGGCTGCGTCGAGGAGGCCGCCTGGCGGGCCGGACTTATCGACGACGATCGTTTGCGTGAACTGGCCGAGCCGTTGACCAAGAGTGGATACGGCGACTACCTGCTGGAACTGCTGGCCTGATCGGCGGGGGCGGGACGTACCCGGGATTTTTGCCGGCGGGTCGGCGCGGCGTGCCGGTCGCGACAGTGACCATCGGCGGCTCCGGCCGGCTAATGTCTGTTCATGGAACGGCGAATCTTCGGTATCGAGACCGAGTACGGCGTCACCTGTACCTACCGCGGCCAACGGCGACTCTCCCCCGACGAGGTGGCCCGCTACCTCTTCCGCCGGGTGGTCTCCTGGGGCCGGTCGAGCAACGTCTTCCTCCGCAACGGCGCCCGCCTCTACCTCGACGTCGGCTCCCACCCCGAATACGCCACCCCGGAATGCGATTCGATCGTCGACCTGGTCGCCCACGACCGGGCCGGCGAGCGGATCCTCGAAGGGCTGCTCGTCGACGCCGAGAAGCGGCTGCACGACGAGGGCATCGCCGGCGAGATCTACCTGTTCAAGAACAACACCGACTCGGCCGGCAACTCCTACGGCTGCCACGAGAACTACCTGGTGTCGCGGCACGGGGAGTTCGGCCGGCTCGCCGACGTGCTGATTCCGTTCCTGGTCACCCGGCAGTTGATCTGCGGCGCCGGCAAGGTGCTCCAGACCCCGCGCGGCGCGGTCTACTGCCTGTCGCAGCGGGCCGAGCACATCTGGGAGGGCGTCTCGTCGGCGACCACCCGGTCCCGGCCGATCATCAACACCCGCGACGAGCCGCACGCCGACGCCGAACGCTACCGGCGGCTGCACGTGATCGTCGGCGACTCGAACATGAACGAGGTCACCACGCTGCTGAAGTTCGGCAGCGCCGACATCGTGCTCAAGATGATCGAGGCCGGTGTCGTCATGCGCGACATGTCGCTGGAGAACCCCATCCGGGCGATCCGCGAGGTGTCGCACGACATCACCGGGCGGCGCAAGGTCCGGCTGGCCTCCAACAAGGAGATCAGCGCCCTGGAGATCCAGCAGGAATACCTGGCCAAGGCGACCGAGTTCGTCGAGCGGCGCGGCGGCGACGAGACCGCCAAGCGGGTCGTCGAACTGTGGGGCCGGGTGCTGCGCGCGGTCGAGACCGGCGACCTGGACCCGGTCGCCCGCGAGATCGACTGGGTCACCAAGCTGAAGCTGCTGGAGCGCTACCAGAACAAGCACGACCTGCCGCTGTCCCATCCGCGGATCGCCCAGATGGACCTGGCCTACCACGACATCCGACGCGGGCGCGGGCTGCACGGCCTGCTGGAGCGCCGGGGCCAGGTCGACCGGGTCGTCAGCGACCTCGACGTCTTCCAGGCCAAGGAGACGCCGCCACAGACCACCCGGGCCCGGCTGCGCGGGGAGTTCATCCGGCACGCGCAGGAGAAGCGCCGCGACTTCACCGTCGACTGGGTGCACCTGAAGCTCAACGACCAGGCCCAGCGCACCGTGCTGTGCAAGGACCCGTTCCGGGCGTACGACGAGCGGGTCGAGCGGCTGATCGCCAGCATGTGACACCGGCCGGGGCCGTCCGCCCACCTTCGCGGGCGGCCCGGACCGGGCGGGTTCCGGCCGGCACGGTAGGCTCTGCTGCCTATGGCCGAGCCGGACGAGGAACGCCTTGAGGACAGCCCCGAGCGGGTTCGTCAGGGCTGGGTCAACCGTCGGCGGGAGAAGATCGCCGCCGAGATCGAGCGCAACCGGCGCGGCGACTACAAGGTGCCGACGTGGGTGCTCGCCACCATTCTCCTGCTGGTCATCGCCGCCTGGGCGGCCCTGGTCATCCTGAGCTGACCGCCCGCTCGCGGCCGCTCATCCGAGCAGCGCCGCCGCGTGCCGGCCGGCCGCCGCCGCCGCGAGGAAGTAGCCGTGGTCGGCGTCCAGGCCGCGGCCCATCGTCGACAGGCCGACCGGGCTCGCCCGCAGCGCCGCGTCCAGCCCGGCCGGATCGACCCGGACGATCCGGTGCCGGTCCCGCAGCGGTGCCAGGGCCGCCTCGACCTCACCGGCCAGATCGGCGTCGAGCCCGCCGGGCAGCACCAGGTCGGCCGGCGCCAGCGCGACCCGGCCGTACGCGGTCACGCTGTGGTGCGACAGGCCCCGGTGGCGGGGGCGCGGGTCGGCGGCCGAGATCCGCAGCGACCCGACCGGCCGCCCGCCGAGCGCGGCGACGGCGTTGACCGCCTCACCGACCGCGACGCCGGAGAAGCCCCAGCGGGTGCCGGTGCCGAGGTTGCCCGGCCCCTGCGCGACGACCGCGACGTCGGCGCGCAGCGCGTGCCGGGCGGCGAGCAGCCCGCTGTGCACGTTGGTCGCCTCCAGGTCGCCACCGAACGCCTGACCGACGGTGACGGTGCCGGCCAGCGTGCCGCGCAGCCCGTCCAGGGTGCGGGAGAACCACGCCGGTAGCGCACCGCCGTCGGTCATCACGTACGCCACCCGGACGTCGGGCCGGTCGGCGCGGATGCCGGCGACGACGGCCGGCAGCGCCGAGTGCAGGTCGGCGGTGACGACCGGCATCCCGGCCACGTCGTGGGCGTCGGCGAGGACCGCCCGGTGCGGCGACGCCTCCTCGTCGGCGCCGAGCAGGATCGGCTGCAACGGGGTGTAGCGGGCCTTGACCAGGTGGCCGGCGTCGCGGGTGGTGCCGTCCTGCGGCGGGTCGGCGGGCAACCGGTCCGGCAGCGCGACGACCAGCGCGTACCCGCCGGTGCCGAGCCCCATCACCAGGGCGCCGACGTTGAGCAGCACCCGGTCGCCGGGCGCCGGGTCGCCGACCAGTTCGGGGTAGGCGAGGGCACGCAGGGTCGCCCCGTCGGGCAGGGCGACGTCGAGTTCGGCCGCCCCGTGCCACCGCCGCCGTACGGCCACCACCGTCGCCGACCGCCACCGCACCATGCGTGCACGCTATCCGTACGGCGCGGTGGGACGCCCCGGCGGGGTGTACGCACACGCGTACGGACACTGCTAGCGTCTGGGGCGTGTCCCGGACCCGCACCGAACGCCTGGTCAACCTGGTCATCTGCCTGCTGTCGACGCGCCGGTTCCTGACCGCCGCCCAGATCGCCGCCACCGTGCCCGGCTACGAGCACGACCCCGAGGACGCCCGCGACCACGAGGCGTTCCAGCGCAAGTTCGAACGGGACAAGGCCGAACTGCGTGATCTCGGCGTGCCGCTGGAGACCGGCACCGCCAGCGCCTTCGACACCGAGCCCGGCTACCGGATCGCGCAGCGCGAGTACGCCCTGCCGGAGATCCCGCTCGAACCCGACGAGGCCGCCGCCGTCGGCATCGCCGCCCGGCTGTGGCAGCACGCCGGGCTGGCCGCCGCGGCGTCGTCCGGGCTGGCGAAGCTGCGGGCCGCCGGCATCGACGTCGACCCGCAGGCCACGCTCGGTGTCGAGCCGGTCGTCACCGTCGACCCGACGTTCGCCCCGCTGACCGCCGCCGCCCGCGACCGGCGCACGGTCACCTTCGACTACCGGATCCCGGAGAACGACGCGGCCAGCACCCGCAAGCTGCAGCCGTGGGGCGTGGTCTGCTGGCGGGGCCGGTGGTACGTGGTCGGCCACGACGTCGACCGCGACGCCACCCGTTGCTTCCGGCTGTCGCGCATCGTCGGCGCGGTCAAGGCCACCGGCCGGCCGGGCGCGTTCACGCCGCCGGCCGGGGTCGACCTGATCAGCCACGTGGCCCGCTGGTCCGGGCCGGTGGAGCGGACCGGGCGGGCCCGCGTGCTGGTGCGGCCGGGCCGGGCCGCCGGGCTGCGCCGCTGGGCACAGGAGACGGAGACCGGTCCGGCCGGCGACGTGCTCGTGCTGCCGTACGCCGACCCGGAGCGGCTTGCCGGCGCGCTGGTCGGCTACGGTGCCGACGTACGGGTCCTGGAACCGCCCGAGGTACGCGAGGCCGTTGTGCAACGACTCAAGGAGATCGCCGCCCGGCACGAGGCGGCGACGGCGGGAGCGCTTCGATGACCACCTCCTCCCCGGCCCGCCCCTCCGGGCCCCGGCCGTCGGCCGACCGGCTGGCCCGGCTGCTCAACCTGGTGCCCTACCTGCTGGCCCGGCCCGGCATCGAGGTCGCCGAGGCGGCCGCCGACCTCGGCGTCACCGAGCGGCAGCTCCGGGAGGACCTGGAACTGCTGTGGGTGTGCGGGCTGCCCGGCTACGGCCCCGGCGACCTGATCGACATGGCGTTCGACGGCGACACGGTCACCATCACCTACGACGCCGGCATCGACCGCCCGCTGCGGCTCACCCCCGACGAGGCGCTGGCACTGGTGGTGGCGCTGCGGATGCTCGCTGAGACTCCTGGGATGGCCAACCGTGACGCGATCGAGCGCGCCCTGGCCAAGATCGAGAGCGCGGCCGGCGACCTCGGCGGCGCCCCGGTGGCCGTACGCATGCCCGGCGACGGCGACCGGGCCGACACGCTGCGCGGCGCGGTCGAGCGGGGCCGGGCGCTGCGGATCACCTACTACACGGCGACCCGCGACGAGACGTCCGAGCGGGTCGTCGACCCGATGCGGATGCTGATGGTCGGCGGCCACGCCTACCTCGAGGCGTGGTGCCGGCGGGCCGAGGCGGTCCGGCTGTTCCGCGCCGACCGGATCGACGCGCTGACCGAACTCGACGAACCGGCGGTGGCGCCGCCGCAGGCGCAGCCGCACGACCTCACCGCCGGGGTGTTCCAGCCGACCCCGGAACTGCCGCTGGTGACCGTACGCGTCGGTCGGGCCGGCCGGTGGATCACCGAGTACTACCCGTGCGAGCAGGTCCGGCCCGGCGACGGCGACGAGTGGCTGGTGTCGCTGCGGGTCAGCGACCTGGACTGGGCCCGCCGGTTCGTGCTCGGGCTCGGCCCGGAGGCGACCGTGGTCAGCCCGCCGGAACTGGTCGCCCAGGTCCGTGACGTGGCCCAGTCGGCGCTGGACGCCTACGCGGTGCCGTACGAGAGCGGGCCCGGGTTCGTGGTGGACGCCGCGCCGCCGGCCGTGCCGCGCCCGGCGAAGGCGGTCGCGACCCACTAGGCTGACCGGCGTGGTGAAGTGGATCGTGCTCGGGGTGGTGCTGTTCGCACTGCTCGTCCTGTTCCTGGCCGTACGGCCACTGCTGGGCCGGCTGCCGGGGTTGCAGCGGGCGGCGCTGACGTTGCAGAGCCGGCAGGCCGAGGTCGCGTCGCTGCAGCACACCGCGGTCGACCTGCAGGACCGGATCGAGAAACTTCAGGAGAAGCTCGAGGTCACCCAGCGTCGCATGGAGGTCATCCAGGCCCGGCGCGGCAAGTGATTCCAGGCCCTCGTCGGCCCGCTCCGGGCGGCCTGCTCACTGTCCGTGCGCGACGGGACGGCCCGGCGCGCACGGTTAAGCTCGTCGACGGGTTGACGCGGCCCGAGTAGTTGGTCGAAACTTCACCGACCAGGCAGAACCGTAATAGACCTGGCGGGTGGCGACTGCCGTCTACGGACGTACGATGGGGCTCGACCAGCCGAGACCGACAGAACCAACTGGAGTTTCCATGGGCGCCCTCAAGCCGTGGCATATCGCTGTACTCGTGGTGGTGCTGATCCTGCTCTTCGGCGCCAAGCGTCTTCCCGACGCGGCCCGTTCGCTCGGTCGGTCTCTGCGGATCATGAAGGCCGAGACGAAGCAGCTCGCCGACGACGACAAGGACCTCGCCGAGAAGGCCGACGCGCAGGCCGCCCGCCAGCCGCTGCCGCCGAACGCGGCTCAGCAGCCGCCGGCCGCGCAGCAGGGACAGGTCGTGGACCCGGTGCAGCGGCACCGCGACACCATCTAGCCCCACCGCCGTGCGCCTAGCACTGCCTCGCCGCCGCGGTCCCAGCAAGTTCCAGCAGGCCGCGGACGGCTCGATGACGCTCGTCGACCACATCCGCGAGTTGCGGGACCGGCTGTTCCGCGCCTCGATCGCCATCGTGCTCGGCTTCATCGTCGGCTTCTGGCTCGCCGACCCGGTGTTCGACCTGCTCAAGGAGCCCTACTGCAACCTGCCGGGGATCACCAAGGCCGACGGCAGTTGCCCGATGACGCAGCTCGGCCCGGCCGACGGGTTCCTGCTCAAGCTGAAGATCGCGCTGTGGGTCGGCCTGATCGTGGCCGCCCCGGTGTGGCTCTACCAGTTGTGGGCGTTCATCGCGCCCGGCCTGCACCGCAACGAGCGCCGCTACGCGTACGCGTTCGCGGCGATCGCGGCGCCGCTGTTCGCGGCCGGCGCCGGACTGGCGTACTTCGTCGTCGACAAGGGCCTGGCGTTCCTGCTCGAGTCCGGTGTCACCGGGCTGGACACCCAGCTCGAGGTCACCCGCTACATCGCGTTCGTCACCAACATGATCCTGATCTTCGGGGTGGCGTTCGAGTTCCCGCTGCTGGTCCTGATGCTCAACTTCGTCGGGGTCGCCAGCGCCAAGCGGCTGCTGAGCTGGTGGCGGGTCGCGGTGTTCGTGTTCTTCCTGTTCTCCGCGATCGTCACGCCGACCCCCGACCCGTTCGGCATGACCGCCCTGGCGATCTGCCTGTGCGCGCTGTACTTCATGGCGGTCGGGGTGGCGTTCCTCAACGACAAGCGCAAGGGCCGCGGCAAGGAGATCTACGCCGGGATCGCCGACGACGAGGTGTCGCCGCTGAGCCACGACCCGGAGCCGGTCGAGGCGGGCAGCCGGGCCGAGACGGTGGCCCCGGTCGAGGCGCCCAAGCCGATCCAGAGCCGCTACGACGACATGACCTGACGGACCCGCCGCCGGAGGGCGGGGCGGTACGGTGCTCGCCGTGACCGCTGACGATCAACCCTCCGGCGCCGGGCCCGCCGGTCCGCCACCGTCCGAACCCGACCGGCCGCTGGCGGTCCTGGTCAACCCCACCGCCGGACGGTCCCGGCACAGCGGGCTGCTGCCCGACATACTCGACCGGCTGGCCGCCGCCGGCCGGCCGCTGGCGGTGCTCGACGCCCGTACCCCCGAACAGGCCCTGGCCCGGTGCCACGCCGCGGTCGCCGACGGCGTCGCCGGGCTCGTCGCCGTCGGCGGCGACGGCACCGTCCACCAGGCGCTCCAGGCGGTCGCCGGCACCGGCGTGCCGTTCGGGCCGGTGCCGGCCGGCACCGGCAACGACTTCGCCGCCGACACCGGCTTTCCCACCGAGCCGCTCGCCGCCGCCGGCGCCATCGCCGCCGCCTTGCGCGCCGGCCGCGGCAGCCCCGTCGACCTGGCCCGGATGACGACCGCCGACGGCACGGTCCGCTGGTTCGGCGCGGTGCTCGCCGCCGGCTTCGACGCCGTCGTCAACGAGCGCGCCAACCGGATGCGCTGGCCGCGCGGCCCGCTGCGCTACGACATCGCGATCCTGGTCGAGCTGGCCCGGCTGCGGGCCAGGCGCTACCGGCTGGTGCTCGACGGCGCCGAACGGCACGTCGACGCGGTCCTGGTGGCGGTCGGCAACTGCGCCAGCTACGGCGGCGGGATGCGGATGTGCCCAGGCGCCGACCCGACCGACGGGCTGCTCGACGTCGTCGTGGTCGGCCCGGTTAGCCGGACCACGCTGGTCCGCGTCAAACCCCGGCTCTACAGCGGCACCCACGTCACCCACCCGATGGTGCGCACGTACCGGGCGGCGACCGTCGAACTGGCCGCCGACGGCATCGTCGGCTACGCCGACGGGGAGCGGGCCGGCCGCCTGCCGGTCACGGTGACCGCGGTCCCGGCCGCCGTACGGCTGCTGCGGTGAGGTCTCAGCCGCGCCGCCCGCCGCGTTCGGCCCAGGCGTGCAGGGCGTCGCGCTCCTGCGCGGCGTCCAGGTTGACGGCCGCCTCGATCAACGCCAGGTGGGTGAACGCCTGCGGGTAGTTGCCGAGCGCGGTGCCGTCGGCGGCGAGTTGTTCGGCGTACAGGCCGAGCGGGCCGGCGGCCCCGGCGAGCCGTTCGAAGATCTCGCGGGCGGCGTCGTGCCGGTGCGCCAGTACCAGCGCCGAGACCAGTTCGAAACAGCAGAGCAGGAACGCGCCCTCCTCGCCGGGCAGCCCGTCGTCGGCGGTGTAGCGCCGGACCAGTCCCGGGCCGATGGCCAGCCGTTCCTGGATCCGGTCGATCGTGGACAGCATCCGCGGGTCGTCGCCGGGCAGGAAGCCGACCAGCGGGATGCGCAGCAGCGCGGCGTCCAGTTCGGTCGACCCGTACGCCAGGACGAAGCCGCCGACCTGCGGGTCGTAGCCGCGGTCGAGGACCTGCGCGTGCAGGTCCGCGGCCTCGCGCCGCCACGCGTCGACCGGTGCCGTCGCGTCGCCGAGCAGGCCGGCGAGCCGGATGCCGCGGTCCAGGCAGACCCACGACATCACCTTGGAGTAGACGTACTGCTGGCGCGGTGCCCGGATCTCCCAGACGCCGTGGTCGGGTTCGCGCCACCGCCGGGCGATCGTCTCCACGTGCCGGCGCAGCGAACCCCACTGGTCGGCGGCGAGGTCGCCGGTCAGCTCGTGGAAGGCCAGCGCCGCGTCCAGCACGTGCCCGTACGTGTCGAACTGCACCTGTTCGGCGGCGCCGTTGCCGACGCGGACCGGCCGGGAGCCGGCGTAGCCGCCGAGGTGGGTCAGGATCCGCTCGTCGTCGCTGGTCGTCTCGCCGCCGATGCCGACCAGCGGGTGCAGGGTCCCGGCCGGCGCCTGGCAGACGTCGATCAGGAAGCGCAGGTAGCGCCCGCCCTCCTCGTGGTGGCCGAGCCGGAAGAGGGCGAGCAGCAGCAGCGCGGCGTCGCGGTGCCAGGTGTAGCGGTAGTCCCAGTTGCGTACGCCGCCGATCTCCTCCGGCAGCGAGGTGGTCGGGGCGGCCAGCAGCGCCCCGGTCCGGTCGAACGACAGCCCCCGCAGCACCAGGGCGCTGTGCCGGACCAGGTCGGCGCCGTACCCGGCGTAGTCGCTGCGGGCCGACCAGTCCCGCCAGGTGCCGACGGTCTCGTCGAGCAGGCTGGCGGCATCGGCCGGGGCGGGCGGTTCGCCGTAGCCGAGCAGCAGGGTGGCCCCGTCGCCGGCGGTCAGTTCCAGGTCGGCGGTGAGGGTGGTGCCGTCGGTCCGCAGCGGCAGGTCGGTGGACAGCCACAGCGGTGTGCCCGCCGCCCGCCACCGGTCGCCGTGGCGCTGCCAGCCCGCCGGCCGGGCGCCGTGGTCGGCCCGTACGTCGAGCCGGACCCGCAACCGCACCGTGCCGCTTTCCACGCTGATGTGGCGGACCAGGACGTGCCGGGCGCGGACCGGGCGGTCGGGGTGGCCGGTCGTGGCGGCGAGGAAGTCGTGTCCGACGGCGACCCCGTCCGGCGCCGTGTGCCGGGTCTGGAGCACCAGTGTGTCCGGCAGGTAGCGGCGGTCGGGGGCGTCGGCGCCGTCGACCCGCAACTCGAAGGCGCCGCCGGCCCGGCGGTCGAGCAGCCGGGCGAAGACGGCGTCGCCGTCGAACCGCGGCACGCAGAACCACTCGACCGCGCCGTCCGGCGCGACCAGCGCCGCGGTGTGGGTGTCGGACAGGAAGGCGTACGAGTCGATCGGCGGGAACGCGTCGCTCACGTCGCCTCCGGGCGTGTGGCGGGCGGCCGCCCGGTCCTCCCGTCGCGCCGGATCGCCGGCCTGTGCCGCATTATCGTCCACCGCCCCTCCTGATCTCCCGGGAAGGGGCTACCCCGGCCCGCGGCGGCGAAAACTCCTCGGCGGCGGGTCAGCGGTCGGTGACCGCCAGGTCCAGGACGGCGGCCAGGCCGTTGGCCCGTCCGGGGTCGGCGGCCGGCAGCACCAGCACCGCGCAGCCGGCCCGGACCGCCCCGGCGTCGGCCGGGGTGTCGCCGACCATCAGGACCCGCTCCGGATCGACCCGCAGCATCCCGCACGCCCGGTGGAAGATCGCGGGATCGGGTTTGCAGCGCCCGACCTCGTACGACAGCACGAAGGCGTCGACCAGGTCGGCCAGCCCCCACGCCTCGAACAGCGGCCGGACGTCGAAGCCGATGTTGCTGACCAGTGCCACCGGCACCGACGCGTCGCGCAGCGCCCGCAGGGTCGCGGCGGTGTCGGAGTACAGCAGCCAGCCGTCGGGACGCAGCAGCCGGTCGTAGAGGGCCTCGGCGAGCCCGTCCACGCCCGAGTCGACGGTGGCGGCCAGCCCGGTGTAGGCGGACCGGTGGGCGTGCTCGTAGAGGTCGCGGTCGGCCCACACCTCGGCCAGGTGGGGCGGCACCCGGTGCGGCAGCGGGCCGCCGGCCCGGCCGGCCGTCACCAGCCGGTCGGCGAGCACGGTGGCGCGGCCCCGGTCGAGTTCGACGCCGCATTCCCGCGCGCCGGCGCGTACCCAGGCGACCGGGTCCTCGACCTGGGCGAGCGTTCCGTGGAAGTCGAACAGGACGGCTTCGACCGGTCGGCGCGGGGGTGTCGCCGGGGCGGCCGTCGCGGGTCCGCTGGCGTGGCGAGGACTGGGCGGTTGGGGATGGTCCGGCACGCCGTGCACCTTACCGAGCGCGCTCACACCGGCCGTGGTCGGCGGCCCACCGCGAGTGTCGGGGCATGACGCACTAATCTTGGTGGTATGTCGAGCCCAGCCGAGCGGTATGCCGCGGCGCGCCGCCGGGCCGCACAGGCCCGCGCATATCCGGCCCTGGACGAGTTCGTTCCGGAACTCGGCTTCGACCTGGACGAGTTCCAGCGTGAGGCGTGCGAGGCGCTGGAGCGCGGCAGCGGCGTGCTGGTGTGCGCGCCGACCGGCGCCGGAAAGACCGTGGTCGGCGAGTTTGCGGTGCACCTGGCGCTGCGGGCCGGCACTGCGCGGCCGTCGGCCGTCGGCCCGGCCGGGCCGGTCGTGCCGCCGTCGGCGGTCGGGAATCTGACCGCCGGAGAGGGCGCCTCGGGCGCCGCGCCCGCCGGGCAGGCCCCACCGGGGCGGTCGGTGCCGCGCAAGTGCTTCTACACCACGCCGATCAAGGCGCTGTCGAACCAGAAGTACCACGACCTGGTCGACCGGTACGGTGCCGAGCGGGTCGGCCTGCTGACCGGCGACAACGCGATCAACGGCGACGCGCCGGTGGTGGTGATGACCACCGAGGTGCTGCGCAACATGCTCTACGCCGGCTCCAGCACGCTGGAGGGGCTGGCCTACGTGGTCATGGACGAGGTGCACTACCTCGCCGACCGGTTCCGGGGCGCGGTCTGGGAAGAGGTGATCATCCACCTGCCGGACTCGGTGACGCTGGTGTCGCTGTCGGCCACCGTCTCCAACGCCGAGGAGTTCGCCGACTGGCTGGTCACCGTACGCGGTGAGACCGAGGTCGTGGTCAGCGAGCACCGGCCGGTCCCGCTGTGGCAGCACATGCTGGTCGGGCGCCGGATGTTCGACCTGTTCCACGACGCCGACGCGGCCCGCAAGCACGACGTGCACCCGGAACTGCTGCGCTACAGCCGGGAGCAGATGCGCCGGCTGGAACTGGGCGACGGGCGTACCCACGGCCCCGGCTGGGGCCGCTCCGGGGGGCGCGGGCCGCGCTGGCGTGGCCCGCTGCGTTCCGAGGTCGTCGAGCGGCTCGACCGCGAGGGGCTGCTGCCGGCCATCCTGTTCATCTTCAGCCGGGCCGGCTGCGACGCCGCCGTGCAGCAGTGCCTGGCCGCCGGGCTGCGGCTGACCAGCCCCGACGAGCGGGCCGAGATCCGCCAGGTGGTCGAGGAGAAGATCACCGCCATCCCCGGCGAGGACCTGTCGGTGCTCGGCTACTGGGAGTGGCTCGACGGGCTGGAGCGCGGACTGGCCGCCCACCACGCCGGGATGCTGCCGGCGTTCAAGGAGGTCGTCGAGGAGCTGTTCGTCCGGGGGCTGGTCAAGGCGGTCTTCGCCACCGAGACGCTGGCCCTGGGCATCAACATGCCGGCCCGGTGCGTGGTGCTGGAACGGCTGGTCAAGTTCAACGGCGAGGCGCACGTCGAGCTGACGCCGGGGGAGTACACCCAGCTCACCGGGCGGGCCGGCCGGCGCGGCATCGACGTCGAGGGGCACGCCGTCGTCGTCTGGTCGCCGGAGGTCGACCCCCGGCACGTCGCGGGGCTGGCGTCGACGCGTACGTATCCGCTGCGGTCCAGCTTCCGGCCGTCGTACAACATGGCGGTGAACCTGGTCGGCTCGGTCGGCGCGGCGCCGGCCCGGGCGCTGCTGGAGTCGTCGTTCGCGCAGTTCCAGGCCGACCGCTCGGTGGTCGGCCTGGCCCGGCAGGTGCAGCGCAACGTCGAGACGATGGAGGCGTACGGCGTCGAGACGCAGTGCGAGCACGGCGACTTCGACGAGTACTTCGCGCTGCGGGTGGCGATCGGCGACCGGGAACGGGCCCTGGCCCGGCAGGGGCAGACGCAGCGTAAGGCGGCGGCGGTCGCGTCGCTGGAGCGGTTGCGGGTCGGCGACGTGATCCGGATCCCGTCGGGGCGGCGGGCCGGGCTGGCCGTCGTGCTCGAACCGGGCACCGGTGGTTTCGGCGAGCCCCGGCCGCTGGTCCTGACGCAGGACCGGTGGGCCGGGCGGGTCACCGTCGGCGACTTCACCGCCCCGGCCGAGGTGCTGACCCGGCTGCGGGTGCCCAAGCACTTCAACCACCGGTCGCCGGCCGCCCGCCGGGACCTGGCGGCGGCGATCAGCGGTACCGGCCTGGACCGGCACGCCGGACGGCGTGGCGGGCGGTCGCGGGCCAGCGGCGAGGACCACCAGCTCACCCAGTTGCGGGCGCAGTTGCGGCGGCACCCGTGCCACGCCTGCGAGGAGCGCGAGGAGCACGCCCGGTGGGCGGAGCGGCGCCGGCGGCTGGAACGCGACACCGACGAGTTGCGGCAGCGGGTGGCCGGCCGGACCGGCTCGCTGGCGCGTACGTTCGACCGGGTGGTCGGCATGCTGACCGCGCGCGGCTACCTGACCGCCGAGGGGGAGATGACCGACGCCGGCCGGATGCTGGCCCGGATCTGGACCGAGGCGGATCTGCTGGTCGCCGAGTGCCTGCGGCGCGGAGTGTGGGACGGGCTCGACCCGGCCGAGCTGGCCGCCGCGGTGTCGGTCGTGGTCTACGAGTCCCGCCGTGACTCCGACGAGCGGGCGTCGCTGCCCCGCGGGGCGGTCACCGACGCGGTCGACGCGACCCTGAAGATGTGGGCCGAACTGGAGGCCGACGAGGCGGCCCGGGGCCTGGAGGCGACCCGCGACCCGGATCTGGGGTTCGCGTGGCCCATCTACCGGTGGGCCCGGGGTGAGGCGCTGGCGAAGGTGCTGGCCAGCGGCACCAACCTGGACGGCGAGATGCCGGCCGGCGACTTCGTCCGGTGGGCGCGTCAGGTCGTCGATCTGCTCGGCCAGCTGTCGACGGCCGGCGGTGCCTCGGCCCGGGTGCGGGCCACGGCCAGGCAGTCCATTACGGCGATCAACCGCGGCATTCTCGGCTATCTGCCGACTGCCTGAACACCTTTCACATCACGCGGAGTAGCCGCCTCGGCCTCGGCCGGGGCGGCATGCCGGCTCCACCGTCCGGGGTGAAAACCGCCCTGTCGTCTCATTGTGAGGACCGCTCGTATTCCGGATTATCCCTTCTGAACTGCGGATAGTCCCGTCCGTGGGACCAAGGGGGCGAGTGGTGGGGGAAATAGATCATTTCGGGTACGGGTGGGTGACACCCGTTCTCAGCTATGTACTGTCGGTGATGGGAGCGATGCTCGGGCTGGTCTGCACGGTCCGGCTGCGGGACGCGCCCACAACCGGCCGCCGGACCTGGTGGCTGGTCCTGGCCGCCTGGGGGATCGGCGGTACGTCCATCTGGACGATGCACTTCATGGCGATGCTGGGCTTCCGGGTCTCCGGCACCCAGATCCGCTACGACATCGGGCTGACCGTGGCGAGCGCGGTCCTCGCGATCGTCTTCGTCGCGATCGGCCTGTTCATCGTCGGACTCGGCCGTCCCACGGCCGTCAAGATTGTGACCGGAGGTGTGCTGACCGGGCTGGGGGTGGCCGCGATGCACTACACCGGGATGGCGGCGATGCGGCTCAACGGCCGCATCGAATACGACCCGCTCCTCGTCGGGGTCTCGGTCGGGATCGCGATCGCCGCGGCCACGGTGGCGCTGTGGATGGCCGTACGGGTCCGCCGGCCGGCGGTGATCGTGGTGTCCGCGCTGGTCATGGGCCTGGCGGTGAACGGGATGCACTTCACCGGAATGTTCTCGATGTCGGCCCACCTGCACGGCACGCCCAGCCGGCTGGGCGGGGTGACCGCCGCGACGCTGATCGTGCCGATCGTCTTCGCCGTGATCGTGGTGGCCGTCGGGCTGGCGTACGCGCTGGTCGCCGCGTCGACCGACGAGGACCGGGCCGGCCTGGCCTTTCTCGAGGCGCAGATCGCCGACCGCGACACGGCGGCCGCACCGGCGCCGACACCGGCGAGGACGGGGCTGCGGGTCACCGACGCCGGCCGCTTCAACCGCCCGCGCTGACCCCGGCGGCCGGCGCGGTACTCCCGGGCCGGCCGCCGTACGGCGCGGAACTCCCGGTGCCGGCCGGCAGCCGGCGCGGACCCACCGACCGCCACCGGGCCGGCCGGCCATCGGCCCGAGACCGGGTGACCGGCCCGGTGGCGGTCAGCGTTCGGCGATCGCGTCGACCAGGCGCCGGCACGGGCCGGCGAGATTCCACCGCTGCGCCGTCGCCAGCAGCCGGTCCGGGTCGACCGGCCCGCGAGGCAGGTCGGTGACCAGGTCCGGCAACGGCACGTCGAGGGCCACCCGGACCACCTTCGGTGCCACCGCCAGGTAGTCACGGGCGGCGAGCAGCTTGCCGCGCAGCCCCGGCGCGAAACCCGACGCCGGGTCGTCCAGCGCGGCGAGGATGCCGTCCAGATCGCCGTACCGCTCGACCAGGCGGGCGGCGGTCTTCTCGCCGACGCCGGCCACCCCCGGCAGGCCGTCGCTCGGGTCGCCGCGCAGCGCGGCGAAGTCGGCGTACCCGGCCGCCGGCACGCCGTACTTGGCGCGTACGGCCGCGTCGTCGAGATCCTCCAGCTTCGCCACGCCCCGGCCGCAGTAGAGCACCCGTACGCCCCGGGCGTCGTCGACGAGCTGGATCATGTCGCGGTCGCCGGAGGCCACCTCGACCGGCCCCGGCTGGCCGGTGGCGAGCGTGCCGAGCACGTCGTCGGCCTCGTAGCCGTCGGCGCCGACGGCGGGGATGCCGATCGCCGCCAGGATGTCGAGGATCAGCGGCACCTGGGGGACCAGGGTGTCGGGGACGACCTCGCCACCGGCCGGCGCCACCCGGTGCGCCTTGTACGTCGGCAGCAGCGCCACCCGCCACGCCGGCCGCCAGTCGTGGTCGAGCGCGCACACCACCCGGTCAGGTCGCCGGGTGCGGATCAGGGTCGCCAGCATGTCCAGGAAGCCCCGGACGGCGTTGACCGGGGTGCCGTCGGCGGCCTTGGCGGCGGATTCGGGGATGCCGAAGTAGGCGCGGAAGTACAGGCTCGGCGAGTCGACCAGCAGCAGGGGGCGGGCGTCGTTCACCCGGACAGCCTGGCACAGCCGGCCCGGCCGGTCACGCCCCGACCCGCCGCCGGCCCGCACCCCGACCCGCGACGGCGACCGGTGGCCGGCGGTGCCTCAGTGGCCGAGGACCGGGTGCGGCACGTACGGCGCCTCCAACTCCGCGCACTCCTCGTCGGTCAGGTCCACGCCGACGGCCGCCACCGCGTCGTCGATCTGGCCCGACTTGGTCACCCCGACGATCGGCGCGGTGACCGCCGGCCGGCGCAGCAGCCAGGCCAGCGCGACCTGTGCCGGCGGCAGCCCGCGCCGGGCGGCGACCGCGGTCAGCGCGTCGACGACGGCGAAGTCGGACTCGGCGTACAGGGCGTCGGCGAGGGTGTCGCTGCGGGCCCGGGTGGTGTGCCGGGCACCGCCCCGGGCCCGGGTGCCGGCCAGCACGCCGCGCGCCAGCGGGCTCCACGGGATGACCCCGACGCCCTGGTCGAGGCAGAGCGGCAGCATCTCCCGCTCCTCCTCCCGGTAGACCAGGTTGTAGTGCGGCTGCATCGACACGAACGGGGTCCAGCCGTGCTCGCGGGCGACCTGCTGGGCCTTGGCGAACTGCCAGGCGTACATGCTCGACGCGCCCAGGTAGCGGGCCTTGCCGGCGCGTACGACGTCGTGCAGCGCCGACATCGTCTCCTCGATCGGAGTGTCGGGGTCCCAGCGGTGGATCTGGTAGAGGTCGACGTGGTCGGTGCCGAGCCGGCGTAGCGAGTCGTCGATCGAGGCCATGATGTGCTTGCGGGACAGGCCGCGGTCGTTGGGGCCGTCACCCATCGGGTGGTAGACCTTGGTCGCCAGGACGTAGTCCTCGCGGCGGGCGAACAGGGCCCGCAGCAGCCGGCCGGTGACCTCCTCGCTCGCGCCGAGCGAGTACATGTCGGCGGTGTCGAAGAACGTCACGCCCAGCTCGACCGCCCGGCGGACCAGGGGCAGCGCCGCGTCGTACTCCAGTACCCAGTCCCGCCACGCGGACGATCCGTAGCTCATCATGCCGAGGCAGATTCGGGACACCTTCAGGCCGGTCCCGCCGAGCCGTACATAATCCATACCCACCCGGCAGAGCCTATGCGGCGGCCGGTCGGGGTCCGGGCCGGTCCCGGTGCCGGGTGGTCGTCACCAGGCCGGTATGTGACGTACCTCCCCAGCTACCCGAACGAGCGTTAAGCTTGCGGGAAGTCGGCGCCGTCCACACCCTGGACGCCGCCGGAAGCCCGACACCCCACGGAGCCTGCCGCACCATGACAGTCGACCGGATTCTGCCCACCCCCGAGGCGTACGACCTGATCGAACTCGCCACCGAACTCGCCGACCGCGAACTCGCCGGCCGCGCCGACGACTTCGAGAACCGGGGCGAGTTCCCCCGCGAGGTCCTGCGCACCCTGGGCCGCTCCGGGCTGCTCGGCCTGCCCTACCCCGAGGAGTACGGCGGCGCCGGCCAGCCGTACGAGGTCTACCTCCAGGTGCTGGAGGTGCTCGCCAGCCGCTGGGTGACGGTCGCCGAGGCGATCAGCGTGCACACCCTGTCCTGCTACCCGGTCGCCGCGTACGGCAGTGAGGAACTGCGCAAGTCGCTGCTGCCCGACATGCTCGGCGGGGAACTGCTCGGCGCGTACTGCCTGTCGGAGCCGCAGGGTGGGTCGGACGCCGCCGCGCTGACCACCCGCGCCAAGCGCGACGGAGACGACTGGGTCGTCGACGGCACCAAGGCGTGGATCACCCACGCCCACTCCGCCGACTTCTACAACATCTTCTGCCGCACCGGCGGCCCCGGCGCCGCCGGCATCTCCTGCCTGCTCGCCGACCGGGGCACCGCCGGTATCGAGCCGCTGGCGGCCGAGCGCACGATGGGCATGCGCGGCTCGCCGGTCGCGCAGATCGCCTTCGACGGCGTCCGGGTGCCCGGTGACCGGCTGGTCGGCGCCGAGGGCGGCGGCTTCACCATCGCGATGACCGCGCTGGACTCCGGGCGCCTCGGCATCGCCGCCTGCGCCGTCGGGCTGGCCCAGTCGGCCCTGGACTTCGCCACCTCGTACGCCAAGGAGCGGACCCAGTTCGGCAAGCCGATCATCGACTTCCAGGGGCTGGGCTTCATGCTCGCCGACATGGCGACCCAGGTGTCGGCGGCCCGCGCGCTGACCCTGGCCGCCGCCCGGCTGCGCGACGCCGGCCGGCCGTACTCGATCGAGGCGGCCAAGGCCAAGCTCTTCGCCACCGACATGGCGATGCGGGCCACCACCGACGCGGTCCAGGTCCTCGGCGGCTACGGCTACGTCGCCGACTACCCGGTCGAGCGCTACATGCGCGAGGCCAAGGTGCTGCAGATCGTCGAGGGCACCAACCAGATCCAGCGGGTCGTCATCTCCCGCGCCCTCGCCCGGGCCTGACCGGCCGGCACGGCGGCGGGGGCACGCCGGGTGCTCCCGCCGCCGCGTTCCACAGGCATACCTCGGGCCGGGTGTCATGACGTCGCCGTCAAGTGATAAGCGCGCTTGTCATATAGTCAAGCTGGCTGTACTTTCTCGGGTATGACGAGTCTGAGCGTGCGTGAGCGGGTCGCGGTGGTCGCCGGGACGGTGATGTTCTTCGCTGGCGCGGTGGTGGCGGGCGTGTTGCACGCGCTCGACGCGCTGCCGCCGTGGGCGGGATGGGCGCTGGTGGTCGCCGCGAACCTCGGTCTGGTGCTGCTGGTCGCGGCGACGGTGAAGGCGCTGCTGCGTGGTGACACCGAGGGCGTGGAACGTCAGGATGCCACGCGGGCGTCGATGGTCACGGTGCTGGTGATCGTGGTCGCCGGGTTCGGGTATGCGCTACTGGAGGCGTTCGTCGGGGCTCCGCGGGTGACAGCCGCGGTGCCGGCTGCGGCCGCCGCCCTGGTGTGGACCATCGCGTTCGCGTGGGGCCGGCTGGCCGGTGAGGAGGAGTGATCACGAACCGGCTTCCGGTGTTGCGCGCGGAGCGCCGCTGGAGTCAGGCCGAGCTGGCGGACCGGATCAACGTGTCGCGTCAGACGGTCGTATCACTGGAGAACGGCCGGTACGAGCCCACGTTGAAGATCGCGATGCGCTTGTCGGCGGTGTTCGGCGTTTCCATCGAGGCGATTTTCACCCCTGACCCACAGGACCTCGGGCTCGTCCGGGTCGAGTAGCGAGGTTCGCGCGGCGAGATGACGCCGTCTGTCTGACCTCCGGACCGGCACGGCCGCCGTGCTCCGGCGGGCGTGTCCGGTCGTGTCCGGCCGGGCTCCGAACCCGGAAAGGTCAGCCGGCGTCGCGGGGCGCCGGGACGGTCGCCGCGCCGGCCGGACGCAGCGCCGCGCCGGTCGCCGGGTCGTAGAAGTGCATCCGGTTCGGGTCGACGGCCAGCCAGACGGTGTCGCCGGCACCGACCCGCTGCGTCGGCGGGGTCTGCACCTTCACCTGCCGGCCGGCGAGGTCGACGGTGAGCAGGATCGCCGCACCGGTCGGCTCGACCACCTCCACCCGCGCCGCCACCCGGTCCGCCGCCGCCCCGCCCGCGACCGCCACGTTCTCGGCGCGTACGCCGACGGTGACCTCGGTGCCGGCGTGCCCGCGCAGCGTGTCCGGACCGGGCAGGCGCTGGTCGCCGAGGACCAGTTCGACCCGGTCGCCGTCGTGGTCGACGCGGGCCGGCAGGAAGTTCATCGGCGGCGCGCCGAGGAAGCCGCCGACGAACTCGTCGGCGGGCGCGTCGTAGACCTCCAGCGGCGGCCCGATCTGCGCGATCCGGCCGTCGCGCATGACGGCGACCCGGTCGCCGAGCGACAGCGCCTCGGCCTGGTCGTGGGTGACGTAGACGGTGGTGGTGCCGAGTTTGGCGACGATCCGCTTCAGTTCGGTGCGGAACTGCATGCGCAGCAGGGCGTCGAGGTTGGACAGCGGCTCGTCCATCAGCAGTACGCCGGTGTCGACGACGATGGCGCGGGCCACCGCGACCCGCTGCCGCTGCCCGCCGGACAGTTGTGCCGGGTAGCGGTCGAGGTAGTCGGTCAGGTGCAGCATCTCGGCGGCCTCGGCGACCCGCCGCTCCACCTCGGCCTTCGGGGTCTTGCGCATGGTCAGCCCGAAGGCGATGTTCTGCCGTACCCGCATGTGCGGGAAGACCGCGTACGACTGGAAGACCATCGACAGGTCGCGCTGGCGGGCGGGCAGGTCGGTGACGTCGCGCCCGCCGATGTGCACCGAGCCGGCGTCCGGGTTCTCCAGGCCGGCGATCATACGGAGCAGGGTGGTCTTGCCGCAGCCGCTCGGGCCGACCAGGACCAGGAACTCGCCGTCGCCGACGCGCAGGCTGATGTCGTCGGTCGCCCGGTTCTTCGTACCGGGGTAGGTCTTGACCAGGTTGGTCATCACGATCTCGGCCAACGCCCGTCCTCTCTAGCCTCGGCGCGGCGCCCGCGCGCCGGTCACCGGATGGTGGTGCCCCACATGTTCAGCAGGTAGCGCCGCATGAAGGCGATGAAGATCAGCGCCGGTACGACGAGCGCGAACCCGCCCGCGAACCGGAACGCCAGCGGCGAGTCGGGCAGGGTGGACAGCACCTGGGCCGGCAGCGTGCGCCGGTTGAGGGTGAGGATCGCCGCGCCGAGCACCTCGTTCCAGCTCGTGACGAAGGTGAAGATGGCGGCGGCGGCGATGCCGGGCAGCGCCTGGGGGAGGACGACGCGGGTGAAGGCCCGGGCCGGGGTGGCGCCGAAGACCATCGCCGCCTCCTCGTGTTCGGCCGGTACGGCCACGAAGATCGCCGAGGTGATCAGCACGGTGGTCGGCAGCGCCAGCGCGGTGTGCAGCAGGGCGACCCCGTACGTCGTGTCGTACAGGCCGGTGCCGAGGAAGACCCGGGCCAGCGGTACGGACAGCACCACGATCGGCAGCGCCCGGGTGAGCAGCAGGAACAGCTGGTACGGCTCCCGGCCGCGGAACGCGTAGCGGGCGACGGCGTATCCGGCGGGTACGCCGAGCGCCAGGGACAGGGCGAGGCTGATCACCCCGACCTCCATCGAGTTGACGAAGGCGCCGGTGACCCCGGTCGAGGTCAGGAACACCCGCATCGTCTCGAACGACGGGTCGGTGGGCAGCAGCGCGAGCGGGAACTCGTTGAGCGCCTCGCGGCTGGACAGGGCGGCCAGCGCCACGAGGTAGATCGGCACGCCCATGAAGAGGGTGATGGCGATGCAGGCGGCCTGCACGAGCACGGTGTCGCGACGGGCCCGCCGCCGCCGGGCGGTCACCGCCGTCCTGCCGGTGCCGGTCATCGCCGCCCCTGGATGCTCGGGTCGCGCAGCACGCGCAGGTACACCATCGCGGTGCCGATCGACACGGCGAGGATGACCAGCGCGATCGCCGCGGCGACGCGCTCGTTCTGCAGCACGACGTACCACTGGTAGGTCTCGCCGACCAGAAGCGGGAAGTTGCGGCCGGTGAGGGCCTGGGCGACGGCGAACGTCTGCAGGCCGAGGATGGTCCGCAGGATCAGCGCGACCTGGAGGCTGGGCCGCAGCTGGGGCAGGATGACGTGCCACAGCCGCTGCCAGTAGCCGGCGCCGAACACGGCGGCGGCCTCGTCGTAGTCGCGGGGGATGTTCTGCAGCCCGGCGACGACGATGACCAGCACCAGCGAGGTGGCCCGCCACAGTTCGGCGAGCAGGACCGCGACGAACATCGTGGTCGGGTTCTGGTAGGACAGCCAGGCGAAGCCGTCGCCGAGGCCGAGGTGGGCCAGCACCGAGTTGAGGTAGCCCCGGTCGGTGAGGATCGACAGCCAGATCAGGCCGGCGGCCAGGTCGCTGACCGCCAGCGGCACGCACCAGACGTAGAAGTAGAACGACGACAGCCGGGGCCGGCTGCGCAGCAGCAGCGCCATGGCCAGCGCGAACGCGAACTGCAGCGGGATCAGCACGACGATGAGCAGCGCGGTGTTGCGTACGGCCGGCCAGAAGTACGGGTCGTCGACCATCCGGCGCAGGTGGGCCAGGGTGGCGCCGTCGGTGCCGGTGAACGCCTGGCTGACGCCGACGACCACCGGCCACAGGAACAGCGCGGCCAGGAAGACCACCGACGGGGCGATGAGCAGCACCGGCACCGGGAGCCGGGGCCGACGCCGGGCGGCCCGGGCCGGGCGGTCCGGCCCGGCGGGCTTACGGTCGGGTGGTCGGGGCACCGTCGCCGGTGCGGCGCCCCCGGCGGCGCCGCCCGGGTCGCCGGTCACGCCACCCGGCACGTCTGCTCCGCGCCGACCGGGTCGGGCCGCCAGCACGGCACCTTGACCTCGTCGAGGATCGTGTTGAGCTGGGTCGCCTGCGCGTCGAGCACCTGCTGCACGCCCCGCCCGTCGAGGCAGATCTCCTTGAAGGTGTTGAGGAAGATCTGCGACACCTCGCCGTCGCGGGCGCCGATCCCGACCGGGGGCAGCGCGACGATGGTGCCCTCGGCGTCCTGCTGGCGGCGTACGGCCTCGGCCTCGAGGGCGACCGCGGGCGGCAGGTCGGCGGCGGGCGGCGCCTCGACGACCGGGAAGAAGGCGTTGCGGCGCAGCACCTCGGTCTGGACGTCGGGGGTGGTCAGCGCCTCGATGACCGACTTGGCGAGGTCCATCTCGGGTGCTCCGCGCGGGATTCCGAGGCCGGCGACGATCAGCATGTAGCCCAGGCCCTTCGGGCCGCGCGGCGCGGGTGCCATCACCCAGTCGTCGGGGCTCGCCGCCGGGGCGTTGACCAGCCGGGCCACGTGGTCCCAGGCGACCAGGACCTCGCCGCGGGCGAGCGGCTCCTGCATGTACTCGAAGTTCGTCGAGGCCGGTGCGGTCACCGACCACAGTTCCTTCATGTACTGCCAGGCGGTCACCGCGTCCGGGTTGCGGAAGGTGGTGATCTGTCCGCCGGTGAAGCTCGGCAGCAGGTAGCCCTGGTAGAAGCGGTGGGAAAGGCCCTTGGGGCCGCAGGGCAGGCCGAGCACCGGCTTGCCGCCGTTGCCCCGTCGCGCGTCGCGCATCCAGGTCAGGAACTGGTCGTACGTCAGGTTCTGCACGTCGGCGCCGGCCGGCAGCCACTCCAGCGCCCGCTTGTGTACGGCGAGCACGTACGACGCCTGCATCCACGGGATGTACATCGTGCCGGCGCCGCCGATCCGGCCGAGTTCGGCGATCTCCTCCGGGAACCGCCGGTCGGCGAGCTTGTTGGCCAGGTCGTCGAGGTTTTCCAGCCGGTGGGCGTGCGGGGCGAGGTTGCCGTGTACGCCGCCGACGAGGCTGATCTGCATGTTGCCGCTGTCGGCCTGGGTGGTCAGGGTCGAGGCGAAGACGCCGGGGTTGACCGGGTTGAACGCCACCGGGGCGACCTTGACCCGTTCGCTGAGGATCGTCTCGAACCGCTGGCGTTCCTCGACCGGGGTGAATTCGGTGGACAGGAAGTTGACCGCGCCCTCGCCGCCGTCGGCGCCGCTGGTGGAGGCGCCGCCGCAGGCGGTCAGCAGCGGCGCGGCACCGGCGGCGAGGCCGAGTCCGAGCAGGGTACGTCGGGCGAGTCGGGCGTCGGCGAACGATCCAGGTAGAGCTGCCATCGTGCCTCCCCGTATGGGTGGCCGGCGTCGGCGCGGGTCACGCCGGGGCCGACCAGAAACGGTCGGGTTCCCTTGGTGTCACAAGTGGACATATTTGTTGGCCTATGTGTCAAGCGGAGGAAACATTTCCTCGTCGTGTCGACTGTCGGGTTACCGTCAGTAGGCGCGCGGGTACGGGTGCACACTGGCTTGTGACGACGGTCACATGATCGCTGTCGGTGCCGCACCCGTCGGGTGAACCACTTGCCACGGCCCGCCCGGCCGGGTCACCACCGGCTTCCGGCACCCGCCGGAAACCGGACCGACCGGATCCCAACCGACCGCAGGCGGGCGAGGGGGCCACACCTTCGGCGGTCGGGTCCGGTTCGGCGACACCACGAGGCGGTCCGCCGCCGCCCGTCAGTGACCGGCGTCGGCGCGCTCCCGCCGTATCGTGACCTTCTTGCCCTTGACGGTCGTGCCGCGCAGCGCCGCGATCACGTCCCGCGCCGCCGACTCCGGCACCTCGACCAGCGAGAACCGGTCGGCGATCTCGATCGCGCCGATCTCGCGGCCGGACAGCCGCGACTCCCCGGCGATCGCACCTACCAGGTCCTGCGGCCGGATGCCCGCGCTGCGCCCGGCACTGACGAACAACCGGGTCATGCCCTCGGCGGGAGCCCGCCCCCGCCGGTCCTCCCGGCCACCGGGCCGGGACCGACCCCGACCCGCCGGCCGGGCCTGGACCGCGACCTCCGGAATCTCCTCCTCGTCGGCCGCCGCACCGCTGGCCTCGTGCGCCAGCTTCACCGCCGCGAGCGCCACGTCCATCACGTCGAACTCGTCGGTCAGCGACTCCACGACGACCCGGAACCGGGTCAGGTCGTCCTCCAGGATGCTCTCGTGCAGCGCCGCCCGGGTCAGCTCCAACCGCCGGGCCCGCAGGTCCGCGGTCGTCGGCACCTTCTCCATCGCGATCCGCTGCCGGGTCACCCGTTCGATGGTCCGCAGCATCCCGTGCTCGCGCGGCTCCGCCAGGGTGATCGCCACCCCCTCACGACCGGCCCGACCCACCCGGCCGATCCGGTGCACGTACGACTCCGGCGCCGACGGGACGTCGTAGTTGACCACATGGGTGAGCTGCTCGATGTCCAGGCCGCGGGCCGCGACGTCGGTGGCGACCAGCAGGTCGGCGGTGCCGTTGCGCAGCCGGGTCATCACCCGGTCGCGCTGTTCCTGGCTCATCCCGCCGTGCAGGGCCTCGGCCCGGTAGCCGCGCCCGTTGAGCGTCTCGGTCAGCTCGTCGACCTCGTCCCGCCGCCGGCAGAACACGATCGCCGCGGTCGGCGCCTCGACATCGAGGACCCGGCCCAGCGCGGCCGGCTTGTGGGCCCGCGCCACCAGGTAGGCCGCCTGCCGCACGCGCGGCGTCTCCCCGGCCGGCGCCGGCTCGCGCCCGATCTGGATGCGGACCTCGTCCCGCAGATGGCTGCGGGCCAGCGCGTCGATCCGCGGCGGCATGGTGGCCGAGAAGAGCACCGTCTGCCGCCGCTCCGGCACCTCCTGCAGGATCGCCTCGATGTCCTCGGCGAATCCCATGTCGAGCATCTCGTCGGCCTCGTCGAGCACCACCGTCCGGATGTCGGACAGGTCGAGCGTGCCGCGCCCGATGTGGTCCAGCGCCCGCCCCGGCGTGGCGACGACCACGTCCACCCCGCGTTCGAGGGCCCGCAACTGCCGTACGATCGGCTGCCCGCCGTAGATCGGCAGCACCCGCGCACCCAGCTCGCGGCCGTAGCGGTGCACCGCCTCGCAGACCTGGATGGCCAGCTCCCGGGTCGGCACCAGGACCAGCGCGTCCGGGTTGGGGCCACCGCCCTCGGCCCGCATCCGGTGCAGCAGCGGCAGCGCGAACGCCGCCGTCTTGCCGGTGCCGGTCGCCGCCTGACCCAGCAGGTCACGGCCGTCGACCAGCGGCGGGATCGCCTCCCGCTGGATCGGGGTGGGTTCCTCGTAACCGAGACCGGAGATCGCGCGCAACAGTTCCGGCCGCAGTCCCAGTTCGGCGAAGCCGGTCGCGTCGTCCATGTGTTCCCTTCCCCATTTTTGCTTTGTGGCGCGGCCACCGCACCACCGGCGGCGCCCTCCACATCCTCCCCTGCCGGCCGGCCCGCCGCTGCGGCACCCGTCGACCGCCGCCGTCGACGCCACCGCGCGTCGGCCCGGAGACCGTACCGTGCCTGGTACCACCGGGCGTACCATCGCTGGTATGGCAGAGAAGGTCACGCTCAGCCTCAACGCCGATACCCTGGCCCGCGCCCGAGTCGCCGCCCGGCACGCCGGGCTCAGCCTGTCCGCCTGGATGGACCGGGTGGCCCGGCGGGAGGCACTACGCGACGCCGCCCGCCGGCAGGACGACTGGATGGCCGCCAACCCCGGCATCCGCGAGGAACTCGACGGATTCGACCGGCTCGCCGACCGGATCGAGGCCGACCGGACCGGATCCGGCTGGACCGACCTGTCCGAGGCGGCGTGAACCGCGGCGAGATCTGGACGATCGGCAGCGGTCGCGGAGATATGCGGTACCGGGTCGTCGTACTGTCCGGAGACGCGCACAACGACCGGCCGAGCGCGGCGCCGTACTGCGCGCCGATCGTCCGCCAGCGCGGCGCGACCGAACTTCCCCCGTTCGTGGTGCCGCTCGCCGAGAGCGACCCGCTGTCCGGGGTCGTCGTCGTCAACCGCATGCGCCGGATGCCGATCGTCGCCGGCGCCGAACGGCTCGGCATGGTGACCGGCGCGAGCATGGTCCGGCTGGGCGAGGCGATGCGCGACCTGTTCGAGCTGTGAGCGGCGCACCCCGTCGGTGACAGCGCGCGGGAGCGGCGCGGGCCGGTCGTCGTGGTGGCGCCGGGATCAGCGGGCCGGCCCGCGCGGGCGCGCCCGGCGCGGCCGGATCACGGCGGGGGCGGCGTGGGCGCGGTGATCGTGCTGATGCACAGTCCCACCGGAACCCTGCTGACGGCTGTTCCGTGGCTGGTCCCAAACAATCCGGAGTAGGACAGGGTCCAGGGCGTCTGCGTGTAGCGGACGGTGAGGTTGAGAACGGTGCGCGCCGGGATCGCCAGGCTGATCTGCTCGCTGAGGGAGACGGTCTGCTCGTTGGTGTAGCTGATCTCGGATTCGACCACCCCCACGCCGCCGCTGATCGAGGCGCTGATCGTCACCTTCGAGGTCGTGGTCGTCGTCCGGGTGTACTGGACCGGAGCCTGGGTGCTGTTGGCGTACGACGACACGTCGGCGCTGCTCGCCGCTGCCGAGGTCCGCAATTGATCGACGGTCGTGAGTTTATCAGTGGGCGGTCCGCCGCCACCAGACAGCCGTGTCGGGTAGTGGCGGCCCCGCCTTCCGGGTTTGTCGGCCGGCCCGGTGGGGAGTCCCGGTACTCGGCGACCGCCGGCGGTTGGAGGCGTGCATGACCACCGAAACGACCCGGATCCTGCCCGACAGCGAACTCGTCGCCCTGCGCGACCTCGCCGCCCAGCTCAGGGTCGACTCGATCCGCAGCAGCGGTGCGGCCGGCTCCGGCCACCCGACGTCCAGCCTGTCGGCGGCCGACCTGCTCGCCGTCCTGCTCGCCCGGCACCTCCGCTACGACTGGTCCGCCCCGAAGGCCCCCACCAACGATCACCTGATCTTCTCCAAGGGGCACGCCTCCCCGCTGCTGTACTCCGTCTTCAAAGCCGCCGGCGTGATCAGCGACGACGAACTCGTCGGGACGTACCGCAAGTTCGGGTCGCGGCTGCAGGGCCATCCGACCCCGGCACTGCCGTGGGTCGACGTCGCCACCGGCTCGCTGGGCCAGGGCCTGCCGGCCGGCGTCGGCATCGCGCTCGCCGGCCTGCGCCTCGACAAGCTGCCGTACCACGTCTGGGTGCTCTGCGGCGACAGCGAGACCGCCGAGGGCTCGATCTGGGAGGCGCTCGACAAGGCCGGCCACTACGGGCTGCGCAACCTGACCGCGATCGTCGACGTCAACCGGTACGGCCAGCGGGGGACCACCGAACTCGAATGGGACCTCGACACCTACCGCCGGCGCGCCGAGGCGTTCGGCTGCCGTGCGATGGTCGTCGACGGCCACGACCTGACCTCGATCGACGACGCCCTGCGCACCGCCCGTACGGCCACCGGCCCGACCGTGCTACTCGCCCGCACGATCAAGGGCCGGGGCGTACCCGACGTCGAGGACAAGCCCGGCTGGCACGGCAAGGCCCTCCCGGCCGACATCGCCGACCGCGCCGTCACCGCCCTCGGCGGCGTACGCTCGATCACCGTCGCCGCGCCGATGCCGGCCCCCGGCCAGCCCGCCGTGACCACCCCCGCCCGCGGCCCCGCCCCCGACCTGCCCCGCTACGAGCGCGGCGCCAAGGTCGCCACCCGCAAGGCGTACGGGGAGGCGCTGCTGGCGCTGGCCGCCCGCCCCGACGTCGTCGTACTCGACGGCGAGGTCAGCGACTCCACCCGCACCGAGGCGTTCGCCGACGCCTTCCCGGACCGCTTCTTCGAGATCTACATCGCCGAGCAGCAACTGGTCGGCGCCGCCGTCGGCCTGCAGGTACGCGGCTACCGGCCGTTCGCCGCCACCTTCGCCGCGTTCCTGTCCCGGGCGTACGACTTCATCCGGATGGCCGGCATCTCCGGCGCCGAGATCAAGCTCGCCGGCTCCCACGCCGGCGTCGAGATCGGCGCCGACGGCCCGTCGCAGATGGCGCTGGAGGACATCGCCGCGCTGCGGGCCGTGTACGGCTCGACCGTGCTCTACCCCAGCGACGCGGTCTCCTGCGCGGCGCTCGTCGCGCAGACCGTGGACCTGCCCGGCGTCAGCTACGTGCGCACCACCCGCGGCTCCTACCCGGTCCTGTACGACAACGGCGACACCTTCCCGATCGGCGGCAGCAAGCAGCTGCGCGGCGGCCCCGGCGACCAGGTCGCGCTCATCGGTGCCGGCGTCACCGTGCACAACTGCCTGGCCGCCGCCGACCGGCTGGCCGCCGACGGCATCGCCGCCCGCGTCATCGACCTCTACTCCGTCAAGCCCATCGACCGGGACGCCCTGGTCGAGGCGGTACGGATCACCGGCGGCCGGCTCGTCGTGGTCGAGGACCACTACCCGCAGGGCGGCATCGGCGCCGCCATCCTGGAGGCGCTCGCCGACCTCGGCGAGCCGATCCGGATGAGTCACCTCGCGGTCCGCGGCCTGCCCACCTCGGGCACGACGGCCCAGCTCATGGACGCCGCCGGCATCGGCGTCGACGCGGTGACGGGAGCCGCCCGTACCCTCGCCGCCCGCTGATCCCGCGCCCGGCGTCCGTCGGGGCCGGGAGGAACGGCGGGACCGGGCGGGCGAAACCGATCAGGCGAGCACCCTGGCCGCGATCTCCGTCGGTGGCAGAGCGGCGTCGACGCAGATCAGCCTGCCAAGCGACTGGTAGTGGTCGACCACGTGCGCCATGTGCGCCCGGTACGACCGGAGTTGGTCGGCGACGAGATCGGCGTCGTCGTCCGGACGCTGGAAGATCTCGCCGCCGCAGCCGTCGCAGACCTCACGGCCGGGGACGGCGTCGTCGGCCGACCAGCGTCTGCTGCAGCCCCGGCAGACGCGGCGCCCGACGATCCGGCGGACCGCCTCGGCGTCGGGCAGGACCAGGTCGACGACCCGGTCGACGGTCGCCCCGACGTCGGCGAGCATGACGTCGATGGCCTCGGGCGATCCGGCGTGGCTCGGGAAACCGTCGAGGACGAATCCGGTGACGGTGGCGGGCCGCGTCAAGCGGTCGCGGAGCAGGGCCAGCCCCACCCGTTTCGGTACGAGACGGCCGGTCCTCATCAGGCGCATGGCCTCGACCGCAGCGGGGGTGTTCGCCCGGACCCCGCTCTGAAAGGTGTCTCTGGCGGTGATCGTCGGGACACCCATATCCGCGGCGAGGACTTCGGCGACAGTTTCCCGGCCGGAGCCGGGTGGCCCGAGGATGATCAGGCGCATCGAAGCAGCCTAGCTGTCCGCGTCCCGTGCGTCCGCGCCCTCGCGATCGAGGAGAAGTCGTGCCGGAATGTCCTGACGGGGGCTCGGGTCCCAGGATTGCCCGGGGGCACGTTCCATCGAGGGCACGTACTGCTGTCCGCCCCCACAGCGAAAACGGCGTATCGACAGCGAATTTGCTGTTGCCCGCGACAGCGGCACCGGCAATTGCCGGTCCGTCGAGCGTCGACCCGCTCCGCCGGCCACCTTGCCAGCCGGCACCGCCGCCCGGACGGGCGGCTGCCGTCCGTCGTCGGGATGTGAGCCGGCCCACCGTTGCGCCGGGCGGGAATGATCCACCGGGAGCCGGTCTTGGTGGACGGTGGGACGTGTTCCCACCCATTGCCGCCACCCGGACGGAAGACAGCCATGACCTCGGTCGACAGCCGTGAATCGGCGCCCCCCGCACCGGCGATGCCGGGCGACCTGATGACGCCGTGGCAGCGGGTGAAGACGGTGCTGGTGCTCGGCTCGCTGATCGCGGTGGGCCCGCTCACCATCGACATGTATCTGCCGGCGCTGCCCGCGATCACCGAAGACCTGCTCACCAACGCCGCCGCGGTCCAGCTCACCCTCACCGGCACGCTCGCCGGTGTCGCACTCGGCCAGTTGCTCATCGGCCCGCTCTCCGACGCCGTCGGCCGCCGCCGCCCGCTGCTCGCCGGCGCGGTCGTGCACGTACTCGCGTCCCTGCTCTGCGCGGTGGCGCCGAACGTCGCGGTCCTCGGCGCGCTGCGGGTGGTCCAGGGGTTGGCCGTGTCGGCCGCCGCCGTCGTCGCCATGGCCGTCGTACGGGACCTGTTCAGCGGCCTGGGGGTGGCCCGGGTGCTGTCCCGCCTGATGCTCGTCATGGGGGTCGCCCCGGTCCTCGCCCCGACCCTCGGCGGCGAGGTGCTGCGGTGGACCGACTGGCGGGGCGTGTTCGTCGCCCTGGCCGGCATCAGCGTCATCCTGCTCGCGGTGACCGCGTTCGGGCTGCCGGAGACGCTGCCGCCCGAGCGTCGCCGCCGTGGCGGGATCGCCGGCACCGCCCGGGCGTACCGCTCGTTGCTGCGCGACCGGGTCTTCGTCGGCCTGGTCCTGGTCACCGGCCTGGCGATGGCGGCCGTGTTCGCGTACGTCTCCGGGTCGTCGTTCGTCTTCCAGGAGCAGTACGGGATGAGCGAACAGGGCTTCGCCGTCGTCTTCGGCCTCGGCGCGATCGGGCTGGTCGCCGCCAGCCAGGTCAACGTGGTGCTGCTGCGCTACTTCCGGCCGGCACGGATCCTGGCCGCCTCCGTGGTGGCCGGGGCGCTGTGCGCCCTGTTCCTGCTGCTGTTCGCGGTTACCGGATTCGGTGGCCTGCCCGCCATCCTGGTGCCGCTGTGGGGTGTGCTGGCCACCGTCGCGCTGATCAACCCCAACGCGGCGGCCCTGGCGATGAGCCGGCACGGCGAGGCGGCCGGCACCGCCGCCGCGCTGCTCGGTTCCGCCCAGTTCGGTGTCGGTGCGGTCGCCGCGCCCATGGTCGGCGCGATCGGCACCGGTGGCGGCGCCATGGCGGCCGTGGTCGCCGCCAGCATGGTGCTGGCGCTGGCCGCCTTGCTGCTGATCGTCCGCCCCGCCCGCCTGGTCACCGAAGTCCCGGCCGTGGCACCGGTGGCCGCCCACTGACCGACCCGGCGGCGCTTGCCGACGGCCGCGCGACCGGCGCACCGAGTGCGGCGGTGACCGACGCCGCGAGCCGACCGAGCGCCGCCGCACCGTCTGGAGCCCGAGGACATGCGGCGAAGCCGTCATGCCCGCAGGGCGAAGACGGTGCACTTAGGCGGCGCGAAGCGGAGCGAGCCGCCCGAGCGAAGCGAGGGCCAGAAAATTCAGCGCCGCTTGAAGCGGCTGGCGAGGTTGCGCAGCTTCTGCTGGTTTTCCGGCTTGGAGAGCTGCTGCTGGGCCTGGGAGGTCAGCTTCCGCCCCTGCGGGCTGGACAGGAACGTGCGGATCTTCTGGACGATCGACATCTGCTGCTCCGGTGGTCAGGTGGCCGGTCGTTAGGTGGCCATCCGTCGCAATGATGACAGTCGAAGCTGGCAGTTTGCTGCGAGTACGCGTCGCCTCACGCTCGGCCGCACCCCGGCGGGCACTCGGCCGTGCGGGACGGTGCCAGCATCACCGGCGACGGTGTGACGTGGCGGGCACGCCTGGCCCTTCCGCAATGAACGGTGTCCCGGTGTGACGGAGTTGATCTGGGCGGAAACCACCGAACGGGCGGCGGATAGGGTGGCTGGCGCCCAGATCAACGACGACAGCTTGCGGTGACACCGGCCGGGCCGGAGGGGCGATGGGGGCACTGGATACGGCCGTACTCGTGGCGGCGACCGGCACGGCCGGCCTGCTCGGCGGGCTGTTCTACGCGTACGCCTGCTCGGTCATGCCGGGGCTGCGCCGCACCGACGACCGCACCTTCGTCGAGGCCATGCGGAACATCAACGTGGCGATCCTGAACGGCTGGTTCGCGCTCAGCTTCGGCGGCGCGCCGCTGCTGGCGATCGTCGCCGTCGTCCTGTTCTGGGGCACCGGCGGGCCGACCCTGTGGTGGATCGTGGCGGCGGTCGCCTGCCACGCGGTGACGCTCGGGGTCACCGGTGCGGTCAACGTGCCGCTGAACAACCAGCTCGACGCGGTCGGCGAGCCGGCCGATCTCGGCCCGGTCCGAGCCGCGTTCGAGGCGCGGTGGGTCCGCTGGAACCTGGTGCGTACGGTCGCGTCGGTCGCCGCCTTCGGCTGCCTGCTCGGCGCGCTCCTGCACGGGTAGCGCGGGCGGCGGGGCTCACCCCGGCGTCAGGAGCCAGTGGCCGTACGGGTTGTAGAAGAAGTCGTCGTCGGCGTACCGGTGGCAGGCGCGTCTGGTCAGGATCCAGCGTGGTGCCTCGGGGGCGAGCCGGAAGCCCTCGCCGCTGCGGATGTCCGGGGTCCTGACCTCGGTCAGCAGGTAGACGGCCAGGCCGTCGATCAACTCGACCCAGTCGTCGAGCCGCTCCCGATCGGCGAGCCCGTCCGCCTCGATCTCGACGTCCGGTTCGCCGAGCAGGTGCATCCCGCAGGTGTACATGCGGTCGTCGTCCGACAGCGGCCGTTTCACCCAGGCGTAGTAGAGGATCTTGGTCAGGTCGGCGAGCGACGGGGCGTCGGCGGCGAGGTCGGCCAGTTCCAGCCAGCGGTCCCGACCGTGGGTCAGGCCGCTGCTCTCGCATTTCACGGCGGTGGCGCCGGCCCGCAGCAGCGCCGCGGTGAGGGCCAGCATCCGGGCCGCGACGAGGAACGACACGTCCTTGTCGCCCATCGGTGGCGACAGGATGTAGGCGACGGAGTCGTGACCGGACACCGCCTGCCGGTCGGCGGCGGTGAAGGTGGCGTTGGTCAGGCAGGACTCGAACGACTGGAGCATCCGGGGGTCGGGCGTCGTCATGACGAACTCCCGGTCCAGGCTGAAGCCCGGTCCGCCGACCTCGGCGACCAGTTTCTCGACCAGGTCGAGGTCCAGTCCGGCCCCGAGCACGCAGATGACCTGCCGGGGTTTCACCGCATGATTCTCGACGAACACGGCGCAACCGTAGCTAAGCCCTGCCAGCGGCCCCGATGAAGAGCCGACCGATCCGGCCCAGGTGCTCGCGGAACTCGGCCGGTTCGAGCACCTCGAATTCGGCGCCGATCGCGGCGAGCAGCAGCACCGGCCAGTCGAACTCGTCGACGTGCATGGTCAGCACGCAGCCCTCGCCGTCGGCCTCGACCTCGGCCCAGCGGCCGACGACCCGGGCCACGTGGTCGGTGCCGGCCTCGACGCGGATCCGTACCCGGTGGCGGGTCGGGATCGACGACAGGCCGGCGCGGACGAACTCGGCGGCGTCGGCCGCCGGCAGGTCGCGGGGGCGGAACCGGGCGCCGGTGGTCCGGGCCGCCGACAGGCGGTCGACCCGGAACGTACGCCAGTCGTGGCGTTCGACGTCGAACGCGACCAGGTACCAGCGCCGGCCGTACGACACGAGCCGGTGCGGCTCGACGAGCCGGGTGGTCGGGGCGCCGTCGCGGCTGGTGTAGTCGAACGCCAACCGCTCGTCGTCGCGGCACGCCTGCGCGATCAGGGTCAGGGTGGTCGCGTCGACGGTCGGACCACCGCCGGTCAGGGCCGGTTCGGTGTACGTGTGCAGTGCGTCGACCCGGCGCCGCAGCCGGGGTGGCATCACCTGCACCACCTTGGCGAGGGCCCGTACCGAGGTTTCGGCGATGCCGGCGACGGCGCCGCCGGCGGCGGTGCGCAGCCCGACCGCGATGGCGACCGCCTCCTCGTCGTCGAGAAGCAGCGGCGGCAGCGCGGCGCCGGCCTGTAGCTGGTAGCCGCCGGCGACGCCCCGGGCGGCGTCGACGGGATAGCCGAGTTCACGCAGCCGGTCGACGTCGCGGCGCAGGGTGCGTTCGCTGACCGCGAGCCGGCCGGCGAGTTCGCTGCCGGGCCAGTAGCGGTGGGTCTGCAACAGCGACAGCAGTTGCAGCATCCGGGTGCTGGTGTTCGCCATGAATCGAGGTTCCCGCGCATTGAGGTCAGGTTCTGGCCGGAATCGATTCTAGCGTGGTGGACATGACCACGACGATGATCGAGGCGAAGGGCCTGACCAGGCACTTCACCGTGAGGAAGACGACCGTCGAAGCCGTACGCGGCATCGACCTGACGGTCGGTACCGGCGAACTGGTGGCGCTGCTCGGCCCCAACGGCGCCGGCAAGTCCACCACCCTGCGGATGCTCACCACCCTGATCCCGCCGACGTCCGGCACGGCAAGGGTCGCCGGCCACGACATCACGACCGACCCGCGCGGGGTCCGCCGCCGGATCGGGTACGTCGGCCAGGGCAACGGCGCCGGCCACAGCCAGCGCGGCCGGGACGAGCTGATCAACCAGGGCCGCTGCTACGGGCTGAGCCGGACCGACGCCCGCACCCGTGCCGCCGATCTGATCACCACCCTCGACCTGGCCGGCGTCGCCGACCGGGTCGTCTCGTCGCTGTCCGGCGGCCAGCGCCGCCGGCTGGACATCGCGATGGGGCTGATCCACGCTCCCGAGCTGCTCTTCCTCGACGAGCCGTCGACCGGGCTCGACCCGCAGAACCGGGCCAACCTCCAGGACCACATCCGCAAGCTGCGCGCCGACCACGGCACGACGGTGGTGCTGACGACGCACTACCTCGACGAGGCCGACTCGATGGCCGAACGCGTCATCGTGGTCGACAACGGCCGGGTGATCGCCGACGACACCCCGGCCCGGCTCAAGGCCGACCTGGCCGGGGACCGGGTCACCCTGGTCTGCGCCGACCCGGACGCCGCTCGGCGGGCCGCCGTACGCGCCCGCGAGGTCGCCGCCCGCGCCGGCGGTCCGGCCGGCCGGGCCGCCCTGGCCGGACCGGCGGGTGCCGCGGTCGAGCAGATCGGCGACACGGCGACGGTCCGGGTGCCGGACGGCCCCGGCCTCCTGCCCGGCCTGCTGCGGGCGCTCGCCGACGACGGCGTCGACGTGGTCCGCGCCGACGTCGCCCGGCCCACCCTCGACGACGTATTCCTCAACCTCACCGGCCGCAGCCTGCGTGAAGGCGGCATCGCCGGCACCGAACAGGAGAGCAACCGATGAACGGCAGCCTGGTCACCGACACCGTCACCGTCTTCAGCCGGGAACTGCGCCCGGTGCTGCGCAACCCGTTCTCGGCGATCTTTGGCATGGTCCAGCCGCTCGTTTTCCTCGGCCTGTTCGCCCCGCTGCTGCCGGACGCCGTCGGCGCCGGTCAGGGCTCGGCGTTGCAGTGGTTCGTGCCCGGCATCGTCGTCATGTGCTGCCTGTTCGGCACCTCGATGACGGGCTCCAACCTGCTCTTCGAAATCCAGACCGGCTCGCACGAGCGGATGCTCGTCGCGCCGCTGCGCCGGCCGGCGCTGCTCATCGGCCGGGCGCTGAAGGAGATCGTGCCGGTGCTCGTCCAGGCGCTGATCATTGTCGCGGTGACCGTGCCGTTCGGGTTCGAACTGCACCCGGCCGGCGCGCTGCTCGGCCTGCTGATCCTCGCGCTGTTCTGCGTCGGGCTCGGCGCGCTGTCGTACACGCTGGCGCTGGCGTCGAAGAACCAGGAGTGGTTGTTCTGGACGGTGCAGCAGACGCTGCTGTTCCCGTTGCTGCTGCTGGCCGGGATGCTGCTGCCGGTCGACTCCGGGCCGGGCTGGCTGGCGACGCTGTCCCGGTTCAACCCGCTGACGTACGTGGTGGACGCCGAGCGGGTCCTGTTCGCCGGTGAGATCGCCTCGGTGACGGTGCTGTGGGGCATGCTCGCGGCGGTCGCGGTCGCCGGGCTCGGGCTGGCCGTCGGCACCCGCGCCATGCGTCGCGCCGTCTGACACTCCCGTCCGCCGGCCGGTGCCGTTCCGGGTCAGCCCGGCCGGTGCCGGCTGGCGTACGCGCGTACCTTGGCCCGGTTGCCGCAGGCGGCCATGCTGCACCAGCGGCGCCGGCCGCGCGGGTCGAGGAACAGCCAGCCGCACATCTCGCCGGGGCAGGCCCGCACCCTGGTCCGGTCCGGCGTGGACAGCAGGTCGGCACCGGCGCGGGCGGCGGCGAGGACCGGCAGGGCGGGGCCGGTGTCGGCGGGCAGCGTCCAGCGGGCGACGCCGTCCGGCCCGTTCTCCAGCACCGCGTGGCCGGCGGCCCGCCGGGCCTGCGCCGCGACGTGCCGGAACGCCGCCTCGTCGGTCGGGTCGAGCAGTACGTCGTGCAGCGCGGACCGCAGCCGCCGGGCGTCGTCGACGGCTTGACGGGCGCCGGCGGGGTCGAGATTTCCGGCGTCGCGCAGCCGGCGCACGGTGTCGGGGGAGAGGAGCCCGGCGTGGCCGGCCCACACCGCGAGCCGGTCGAAGTCGCCGAGCCAATCCTGGTCCGGCCGCTCGGGCGTCGGGGGAGCGTCGGGCGTCGGGGACTGGCCGGGTGTCGGGGGGCGGTCGGGCGTCGGGGGTGTGTCCCAGCCGGCCCAGGTGTTGCAGAAGTCCAGGGCCGGGTGCCCGCCGAGCAGGACGGGCATCGGGTAACCGTCGACCTCGACCCAGTGCACGCCGTCATTATGCCTTGACGCGCTTCGGTTAACCAGTAATCTGCCAAACACCGGTTAACTCGCATCTACTGGTTAGGTGATCGTATGGTTCTCGAACGTCGGGCCCTCGTCGGGGCTCTCGTCGTTTCCACCCTTGCCCTGGTCCCCGCCGCTCCGGCCGCCGCCGCCCCCGCGTCCGCGTCCGTCCCCGCCGTCACGGCCGCCGCGCAGGCCGCCGGCTGGACCGGCCACCGGCCCGAACCCTGGCGGCCGTGGATCCAGGAGGAGTGGACCGCGCCCGCCGGCCGGTACTGCTCCTTCCCGCTGGAGGTGCGCGTGGTCTCCCAGGACATCCGGGTCCGGGTGCTCGCCCGCCACCCCGACGGTGCCGTCAAGCGGGAGGAGTTCGCCGGGCCGCTGACGGTCGACTTCGTCAACGCCGACACCGGAGCGTCGGTACGCCGTGATGCCGGCGGCTCCGGGGCGGCCGAGTACCGGCCCGACGGCAGCTACGCGTGGTACACGATCGTCGGCCCGGCCGGCTTCGGTTTCCGGGCCGGCGACGGCCTGCCGAAGGGCTACTACATCCTTGACGGCCTGCACGTCATCTCGTTCGACGCCGACGGCACCCGCCGGCTCGCGGTCGGCATCGGCGACCGCGAGAACGTCTGCGACCCCCTCGCCTGACTCCGTAGCCGTCTTTCCCCATGTATCCCCGCGATCTTGCGCTTGTCTCCTCCCTTCGCGGCTTTTGTCCGGCGACAAGTGCAAGATCGCGGGGGAGGTGGGGGTGGGGCGGGGTGGGGCGGGGGTCGGGAGACGGCTTGGTTCAGCCAGGCCCGCCAGGCATTCTCGGCTCCCGCAGGCGGGGCGAAGAGGTGGTGGCCGGCCCGTACCGTCTCGGGGTGGGCGTGGAAGCGGTAGAGGGCGTCGGTCGTACGGATCCCGAGCATGTTGGGCGTCGCGTAGTCGGCGACGCCGTCGATCGGCGGTAGCCCGGCCGGGGCGACACGCACCGGGTCGCCCGTCGCCACGGTGTCGGGTACGCCGAGCGCCCGCCGCACCACCGCCAGCGGGCCGGCCGGGTCCGACGTCTTCGGGCTCTCTCCGTAGACGAACGTCGCGGTGCGGCCGGTGAAGTGGGTCAGGTACCGGACCAGGGTGTGCAGGTACATGTCCCGGCCGGCCGCCGACTGCGCCTCGAACTCGTCGCCCCAGTCGGGGCTGGCCAGTCCACTGTGTACGAAACGCGGCACGGTGGCGCCGCCGTCGCGGCTCTCGATGAGAAACTCCATCGCCTCGACGAGCCGTCCTCGGCCGCCGGCCCCCGGAACGCGAAGCGGTACGGCGGCTCCCACACGGTCACCGTCGAGTCCTCGCGCTCGCCGCCGAGTTCCACCGTGACCCGGCCGCCCGCACGGGGCTCGACCTCGTACGGCATCAGCCACGAGGTGATGCCCGGACCGGGTCGCGACCGCCTCCCACACCTGCTCCGGTGTCGCGTCGAGGGGTATGTCCTGGCGGATCTCGAACTCGCGGGTCATCGCGGTGCGCTCCTCGCTGGTCAGGTGTGCCGGTCGGCTCGACCCTCGCGCCGACAAGAAAAGTTGCCAAGGAGGCCGACCGGCGCACGTTCCGGAAGGTGCAGGTGCCACGTCGGCCGCGAGCGGCACCAACTCGCGGCCGACATAGGGCAGCCGTGCCGATCGTGATCAGGTGGCGCGCCGCCGACGATGATGAATCCCGCGTAGCGGCAACACCACCGAGGCGAGAACCGCGGCGGTGGCCGAGGCGATCAGAACGGCGCCCTTGGCGTGGTCGAGCATGCGCTCGTTGCCGGGGTAGGACAGTTCGGCGATCAGAAGTGACACGGTGAAGCCGATCCCGGCGAGCATGGCCATGCCGACGATGTCGAGCCAGCCCAACTGTGGATTCAGTTCGGCGCGGCTGACCTTGGTGGTCAGCCAGGCACCTCCGGTGATGCCGACGACCTTGCCCACCACCAGGCCCACGAAGACAGCGATCGCGACCCGGTCGGTGGCCAGACTTTCCGCACCCGTGAAGGCGACGCCGGCTGCGAAGAACGCGAAAACCGGCAGGACCAACCCTGCCGTCCAGGGCCGCAGGACATGCTCGGCACGATGGCTCGGGTCCGACATCTCTCCGGGAAACGTCGTGGTCCGCATCAGCAGCCCCATGGCAGCGCCGGCGATGGTGGCGTGCACGCCACTGGCGTGCATGACGGCCCAGATCACGACAGCCAGCGGCACGATGACCACCCAGGCCGGAACCGGGCCGGTCCACAACCGGCGGGCAGGGCCGCGCCCCGATTGCAGCCACCCGAAGACCACGAGCAGGACGATGGAGCCCAGTAGCGGTGCCCAGGCCAGACCGGCGGAGTAGAACACGGCGATTACGATGATCGCCACAAGGTCGTCGACGATCGCGAGCGTGAGCAGGAACGTGCGCAGCGACGGTGGCAGGCCTCGTCCCACGACGGCGAGGACGGCGACCGCGAACGCGATGTCGGTGGCCATCGGGATACCCCAGCCGGCCGCCGCGTCACCGTGGCCCGCCGTGATCGCGGCGAAGATCAGAGCGGGTACGGCGACCCCGCCCACAGCGGCCACGATCGGCAGCACCGCCCGCCGGGGGTTGCGTAGCTCGCCGTTCACGAACTCCTGCTTGAGCTCGTTACCGACCACGAAGAAGAAGACCGCGAGCAGGCCGTCAGCCGCCCACGCGTGTGCCGGCAGATCGAGGTGCAGGCTGGCCGGGCCGAATGTCACCGCACGCAGCGCCTCGTAGGCGCTGGCCCAGGGAGAGTTCGCCCAGCCCAGGGCGATCACCGCGAAGACCACGAGGAGCATTCCGCCGACCGTGTCCTGGCGCAATGCCCGCGCCGTACGGCCCAGCAAACCGTTACTCGGCCGAGGCGCGCCCAGCCCCGGATCGTCGACGCTCATGAAACCACCTGCGGCGGGGTGTGGGATGGCCGCACGGCGAACCGTGCCGGGAAAAACGACATGGAAACCTTCCAGCAAGGCGACCGGCGGCCACGCCGCGAACTCGGATGACCATCCGAGTGACGACGCGCGGCTACCGGAGAGGGGAACGGGGCTCGCCCTGACACGGGCGGGTCGATCGAGCGCGCTTACGCACGCAGCCCTACGCCCGGCGGGCAGCCGGCGATCTCTCCATGCGCGTTCGTACCCCAGGACGACAACCAGCCGTTCGTGCCCGGATGCCGCAACACCCCAGGCGGCCGGGTCGGCTCCCAACGCTGCGCAGCCCCCGGTACGCCCCTTGCGGGGACGACGCGATCGGGGCAACTGCTCACCTGCGTAAGTCTAGGGCGTCTCTGCTTGCGCACCCCGTCAGATGTGGCCAGCGGAGCTGGCAGATGTCGTCCTCTCGTTCGCGTTCACCAGGCCTCTCGCGATGCGCCTGGATTCGCGTGGACGGTTCGGTTCGAGGTGGATACCGTCGCGCGGTGGAGCGCACCAGGCGGTACCGCTACGTCGGCCCCGCCGAGTTGCGCGATCAGGCGATCGCGGCGGACGCCGTAGCCGTCGATACACCCACCGTGCTTGCCCGCTGGCTCGCCGCGCGGAGGCGGGGTGAACTCGCCGAACCCGTCACGTTCGTCGTGGCGCTCGACGGCGGGCTCAGGCTGGCGCCTCGTCGCACCGAACACGTGGCCCTCGCCGGCGGGCGGGACGTTCTCGCCGCCGGGGAAATGATGTTCGCCCCGACCGCCTCGGGTTGGGGCGTGGTCGAGGTGACCAACCAGTCGACCGGGTACTGCCCTGATCCGGATTCCTGGCCGGCAGTCGGCAGCGCGCTCGACCGTATCGGCGTCGAACATCCCGGCGACTTCACCGACAAGGTCATTTTCCGATGCTGCCCGGCTTGCGGCGAACGCAATGTCGTGCGGGACAAGGACTTCACCTGCGCACTGTGTGAGAGCGCCTTGCCCACTTGGTGGAACTTCACGTCGACCTGATCCACAGTGATCGGCCAACCGTTACCAGTGTCAGTGTTTCCGCCGGCGGATCTTGATGTCGTCGAGGTCGGTCGACACCGACCTTAGGTCGCGGTAGCCGGCACCGAGTTTCGAGACGGCGGCCGCGGCGAGCGCTTCTGCCTTGCCGATCACGACCGCTTCGGTGTCCTCTTCGGCGGCCGGGACCACGCAGCGGAAGGTGAACGCGAGCAGGGACCGCTCGTACGTGACGGTGCCTTCCTCGGTGAACCTCGCCCGGAACACGTCGTGTTCGTCAGCCCGGGCGAGCAGCGCGGTCCGCTGCTCGCCATCGAGTGGCGCGAACCTGCCGCGCACGATGACCTGATAGGTCTTGTGGGCCATTGCCGGAGGCCTCCGGATCCGGCTGAGCATCACGACATCGGTCGGCGGGCTGGAGCGACGGGCAGGTCACCGTCGTCCTGCCGCTGCCCGAGCAGTACGGTGCTGGCGACCATACTCGGAAAGAACGCCGGAACGCATGGGCGTTTTCACGGCGGTTGACCGGCCTGTCCCGCCGAGCGTCTCGCGGATGGAACCCTGGCGAAACCGGGTTGCGGCTGTCGGCGAGGGCTACCAGGCTGCCAGTCGTGCGGATGCACGAGGACCAGATCAGCGTCGCCGACGAGACGGTGCGTCAGTTGGTCGACGCCCAGTTTCCCCGGTGGCGACGCCTGCCGATCAGGCGTGTGGCCGCGCAGGGAACGGTCAACGCCATCTTCCGGCTCGGGGAACGGCTCACGGTCCGGTTCCCGCTCCAGCCCCGTGAGGTCGGGTCGGCGCGGCGCTGGCTGGAACGGGAAGCGGAAGCGGCCCGGGAACTGTTGGGGCGTACCCGGTTTCCCACTCCGGAGCCGGTCGCGATCGGTGCACCCGGCGCCGGTTATCCGCTTCCCTGGTCGGTGCAGACGTGGCTGCCCGGGGTGGTGGCCACCGACCGCGATCCGGGTGACTCGTTCGCGTTCGCCCGCGATTTGGCCGAGTTCATCGAGGGCGTACGGGCCATCGACACCGGGGGACGCACCTTCGAGGGCCAGGGGCGCGGGGGCGAGTTGTGGGTGCACGACGAGTGGATGGAGACCTGCCTGCGGCACAGCGAGGCACTGCTGGACGTCCCGCCGCTGCGCCGGTTCTGGGCGACGATGCGGGAGTTACCCCGGGGCGGGTCCGCGGACCGGACGAATCACGGTGATCTCATACCGGGGAACGTCCTGGTCGCCGACGGACGGCTGGCCGGGGTCCTCGACGTGGGCGGCCTCGGGCCGGCCGATCCCGCCCTCGATCTCGTCGGTGCCTGGCACCTGCTCGAGCCCGGGCCACGCCAGACGCTGCGGCGGCAACTCGGCTGCGACGCTCTCGAATGGGAACGCGGCAGGGCGTGGGCTTTCGTGCAGGCGATGGGAGCGGTCTGGTACTACGACCGGACCAATCCGGCGATGAGCCGGATGGGCCGGCGTACCGTCGCGCGCATCGTCGCCGACCCGCCGGCCGGGTGAGCCGGGCCGGCGTGGTGGGCCGTCTGGCAGGATGAGCCGTACATGACCATGCTGGACCTTTGTTACGACAGCCTGGACGGACTGTCGGTGGGCGACGCGCTGGGCGCCCAGTTCCTCCTTTCCGGCGGCGTTTCCGTACGGAGCGACTGGTACCTGCCGGAGCCGCCGTGGCGGTGGACCGACGACACCGAGATGGCCTGCTCGATCGTCGACGAGTTACGGGAACACGCCGGTATCGACCAGGATCGACTGGCCGTACGTTTCGCCGGACGCTTCGATCCCTACCGTGGCTACGGCGGAGGTACGGCCGTTCTGCTGCGCCAACTCCAGGAAGGTGTGACCTGGCAGGCGGCGGCCGGCGCCGCGTTCGGCGGCCGGGGATCGATGGGCAACGGAGCGGCCATGCGGGTGGCGCCGCTCGGTGCCTTCCACGCCGGGGACAGCCGTACCGCCGCACTGCAGGCCATGCGTTCGGCGCAGGTCACCCACACCCACCCCGAGGCCGTCCTCGGTGCGGTCGCGGTGGCGGTCGCCGCCGCCGAGGCCGGATGGGCCCGGCTGACCCGGCACCGGCCCGATCCCCACGAACTGTTCGAGGTGGTGCTGGCCCACCTCATCGACAGCCGGGTCCGGACCGGGATCGTCCGGGCCGGGCGACTGCGGGGCGTGGGTGTGGCCGAGGCCGCCTACGAACTCGGCAACGGCTCGAAGATCCTGGCCTTCGACACGGTGCCGTTCGCGTTGTGGGTCGCCGCCACCCGGATCGACGACTATCCGGCGGCGATCCGGGCGTGTGTCGAGGCCGGTGGCGACGTCGACACCACCGCGGCGATCGTGGGCGGCATCGTCGGGTCGTACACGGGGGTCGGGCCGGGCGGGATTCCGGCCGGATGGCTGGAACACCGCGAGCCGCTACCGGGTGTTCTGCCGCCGGCGACATGACGCCGTGCCACGAGGGTCTTTGGCTTCGTCACCAGTGCGGACGACGTGTGGTCGGGCGATCAGGCCGTGGGGCCGCCGGTGTTCCGGATCATCTGCCGGAGCACCTTCAGGGCCGTGACGTAGTCGGAATCGTCGATTCCCTGGTGGATCTGGTCGCGGATGGCCGGGGCGTGCTTCTTGAGGTCGGTACGGGCCTCGTCTCCGACCTCGGTGATCCACAAGCGGTTCGCGTCGTCCCGGGTGAGCCAGCCGCGTTCCAGTAGGACTTCCGCCTCGGCCACCAGGTCGTCCCCGGGCCGAAGGTAGGTGCTCATCGCGTGTTCGAGTTCGGGGATCGTCATGCCGTGGCCGTCGGGCGAGATGTCGTTCTTCGACAGGTTGCGCAGCAGCCAGAACTGGGGCTGGGTGAAGCCGAGCTCGGCCTGTCGGGCACGGGTGAAGGCGATGAGGGCCTCGTATGCCACGCCGGTCCAGTATGCGGCCGGTTGAGCGGCGAGTCCGGCGTCGGAAACGTGCTGCGTCGTCATGTGCGATGCCTCCGGTGACAGATGGCTGGTGGGACGAACGTAGAAGCTCAAGTTCGGTCGAGGTCAAGAGCCGGGACCGATACGGCGACGTTCATCCATGGCCTGGTCAGCGGAAGACACCGGCGGTGGTGGGGCATTACCACCGCTCCACGAGGTGTTCCCGGCCCGGTGGCGGTTCGTACGGTTCGGGCCAGTAGTCGACGACCCGGCTGATCAGGCCGTGCTCGGACACATCGAGCCAGACGCACGCGTCCTGCTGGTCGGCGCCGACCCGGAAATCGAGCCACAGGGCGGCGACCCGGCCGTCGGCGGCCAACTGCCGTATCCGTAGGTGCCAGTCGCCGGGATACTCGATGTTGAACCGCACGAACGCGTCCCTGCCACGGAGTCGCTCCCGGGTCTGTGGCATCTCGTAGACGACGTCGTCGGTGAGCAGGACGGCCAATCCGGGCCAGTCGCGGTTTTCCAGACGATCGACGTAGTCGAGCGCGGCCTGCCGGGTCGTCGAGGTCTCATCCACGGCGTGGACCCTAGCGTCCACCGATGACATTTCCTGGCTGGGAACCGGTGTCTGAGGGTAACCGGAAGGAGTGCGACGACTCCCTGCCACTCTCAACGTATAGCGCACCGGGGGGCTTGCGGCAAGACCCGGGTTGTGCCGCAGAATCGCCGGCCGAGGCCAGAACACCAGGCCGGAACATAAGCAAGCGGGGCGTGAAGGTGCGTCTGTCGATGCCGACGGCCCGCGATCGGAGCTGATGACATGAACCCGCCGACCACCAGCGCGTTCGATCTTCCCGACCACCTCTCCGCCAAGGCCGACCCGGGGCTGGTCGCCGCCGACGAGCGGCATTTCGCGGCGATCGCGGAGAGCCTCGAGCGGTCGGTCGCCGACCTGTCCGACCGCCTGGCCGCCGCCCGCAGGGCGCCCGGCGGCCTGGGCCAGTCGGCGCTGGACCGGGACCAGGAGGTCCACCGGCTGACCGCACGCCTGCGCACCCTGCGTCGCTTCGGCCTGGACCTGTGCCTCGGGCACATTGTCCTGGCGGACGACCCGGAGCCCGTGTACGTCGGACGGCTCGGCCTCACCGACAGCGCGGGCCGCCGGCTGCTGGTCGACTGGCGGTCACCCGCGGCGGAGCCGTTCTTCGGCGCGACCCACGCCAACCCGATGGGTCTGACGAGCCGCCGCCGGTACCGCTGGACCCGTGACCGGATCACCGACTACTGGGACGAGGTGTTCGTGCCCGACGAGTTCACCGGGCATGCCGCCGCGCTCGACGACCAGTCCGCCTTCATCGCCAGCCTGAGCGGCAGCCGGTCGGCCCGGATGCGGGACGTGCTCGGCACCATCCAGGCCGACCAGGACGCCATCATCCGGGCCGGATCCAGCGGCGCTCTGGTCGTCGACGGCGGCCCGGGCACGGGAAAGACCGTCGTCGCCCTGCACCGCACCGCATACCTGCTGTACTCCGACCCGCGCCTGGGGCACCGCCGCGGCGGCGTGCTGTTCGTCGGGCCGCACCAGCCCTACCTGGCCTACGTCGCCGACGTCCTGCCCAGCCTCGGCGAGGAGGACGTACAGACCTGCACGCTGCGGGACCTGGTCGCCGAGGGAGCCGCCGCGGCGGTCGAGACCGACCCGGACGTGGCCCGCCTGAAGTCGTCCGCGGACCTGGTCGAGGCGATCGAGGCGGCGGTCCGGTTCTACGAGGAGCCGCCGACCGGCGGGATGAGGATCGCGACCGACGAGTCCGACATCCGGCTGACCGCCGACGACTGGGCCGAGGCGTTCGAGGCGCCGGCACCGGGGACCCCGCACAACGAGGCGCGCGACGAGATCTGGGAGGAACTGCTCACGATCCTGGTGGACAGGTACGACGGCGACGAATCGCCCGACCTGGTCCGCGGGTCGCTGCTGCGGAACAGCGAACTGCGTACGGCGTTCAACCGCGCGTGGCCGCTGCTCGAAGCCGCCGACCTGGTCGGCGACCTGTGGTCGGTACCCGCCTACCTGCGCCGGTGCGCCCCCTGGCTCGACGCCGACGACGTCCGGCGGCTGCAACGCCAGGACGCCCAGGCGTGGACCGTGTCCGACCTGCCGTTTCTCGACGCGGCGCGGCAGCGGCTCGGCGACCCGGAGGTGTCCCGACGCCGACGTCGGCACAGCGCCGCCGTCGCCGCCGAGCGTGAGCGCATGACCAGGGTCGTCGACGACCTGATCGAGTCCGTCGACGACGAATACGGTGTGGGCCTGGTGACGATGCTTCGTGGCGAGGACTTCCAGGACGCCCTGGTCGACGAGACCACGTTGCCCGCCGGCGCGCCGGACCGGCTCGCCGGCCCGTTCGCGCACATCGTCGTGGACGAGGCGCAGGAGTTGACCGACGCGCAGTGGCAGATGTTGCTCCTGCGGTGCCCGTCGCGGAGCTTCACCATCGTCGGGGACCGGGCCCAGGCCAGGCACGGGTTCACGGAGTCGTGGCGGGAACGGCTCGAGCGGATCGGACTCGACCGGATCAACCTGGCCTCGCTGACCATCAACTACCGCACGCCGAAAGAGGTCATGGCACAGGCCGAGCCGGTCATCCGGGCCGTGCTGCCGGACGCCAACGTACCGACCTCGATCCGCGACGGTGACGTCCCCGTCGTACACGGGTCTGCTTCGGATCTGGGCTCGATCCTCGACACCTGGCTCGCCGCGCACGCCGAAGGGATCGCCTGTGTCATCGGGGATCCGACGTTCCGGGCCACCTCCCGGGTCCGGTCGTTGACCCCGGAACTGTCGAAGGGGCTCGAGTTCGACCTGGTCGTCCTCGTCGATCCGCAGTCGTTCGGCGAGGGCATCGAGGGAGCGGTGGACCGCTACGTGGCGATGACCCGGGCGACCCGGCAACTCGTCATTCTCACGAGTTCCTGACCTCGGCCGGGACAACGTGAGCCGCGTGGCTGAACAGCGCGATTCCCGGCTGGTCGTGGCATCGGCCAGGGACAGGCGGTCGTGACGACAGGCGGGCGGACTGTGCTCGAGGAGGGGCCGGCGCCAGGACCGGGCTGGAAAGTGGCTACGGTAGTCGGCCCGGCGGGACCCGGTAGGGTCGCGGCGTGCGTGCGGTGGTGTTCGACGAGTTCGGCGTACGACCCGAGGTGCGGACGGTCGCCGACCCGGTGCCGCCGCCGGGCGGCGCGGTGGTCCGGGTGCTGGCCACCGGCCTGTGCCGCAGTGACTGGCACGGCTGGCGCGGGCATGATCCCGACATCCGTCTGCCGCACGTGCCCGGTCACGAGTTCGCCGGTGTCGTCGAGGCGGTCGGGGCGGGGGTGACCGGTTGGCGGCCCGGCGCGCGGGTCACCGCCCCGTTCGTCTGTGCCTGCGGCCGCTGTCCGGCCTGTCTGGCCGGCGACCAGCAGGTCTGCGAGCGGCAGACCCAGCCCGGCTTCACCCACTGGGGTTCGTTCGCCGAGTACGTCGTGGTCCGGGACGCCGACGTCAACCTCGTCGGGTTGCCCGACGGGATCGACTTCCCCGCGGCGGCGGCGCTCGGCTGCCGGTTCGCCACCTCGTTCCGGGCGGTCGTGCAGCAGGGCCGGGTCGCGGCGGGGGAGTGGGTGGCGGTGCTGGGGTGCGGCGGGGTGGGCCTGTCCGCCGTCATGATCGCGGCGGCGGCCGGTGCCCGGGTCGTCGCCGTCGACGTCGCCCCGGCCGCCCTGGACCTGGCCCGGCGGTTGGGTGCGGCGGAGGTCGTGGCCGCCGCCGGGCTTGCCGGGCCGGACGAGGTGGCGGCGGCCGTACGGGACCGTACCGGCGGTGGGGCACACCTGTCCCTGGACGCGCTGGGCAGCGTCGACACCTGCGTGGCGTCGATCGCCGGGCTGCGCCGGCGTGGCCGGCACGTGCAGGTCGGCCTGCTGCCGCCCGCGCTCGGCCGGCCGGCGGTGCCGATGGAGCTGGTCATCGCGTACGAGCTGGAGGTGCTGGGCAGCCACGGCATGGCGGCGCACGCCTATCCGGGGCTGCTCGGCCTGATCGGCGCCGGGCGGCTGCGTCCGGCTGACCTGGTCACCGGCACGCTGGGCCTGGCCGACGCGCCGGCCGCGCTCGCCGCGATGGAGGGTCCGACCCCGGCCGGCGTACGGCTGGTCGACCCGGCCGCCTGACCCGAGACCCGGCCCGGTGCGGGGTCCTCGCACGGCCGAACCAGTTGTTCATATGAACAGTGTTCTTGCGTGTTCGTACAGTGATGCGTATCTTTTTCCGTCATGGACGTGCAGGAGCGGCAGCGCCGGATCGAGCAGACCGTCGCGACCGAGGAGGCGGTCACCGTCGCCGACCTCGCCGCCCGGCTCGCCACGTCGGAGGCGACGATCCGCCGCGACCTGATCGAACTCGACCACAAGGGCGTGCTGCGGCGGGTGCACGGCGGCGCCCGGCGGCTCGCGCTGCGCGGCGCCGAGCTGTCGTACGCCAGCCGGGCCACGGCCAACGTCGACGCCAAGGCCCGCATCGCCGCGGCCGTCGCCGACCGGCTCGGCACCGACGAGGCGGTGCTGCTCGACAGCGGCACCACCTGCGTCGAGATCGCCCGTGCGGTCGGCGACCGGCCGCTGCGGGTCATGCCGCTGTCACTGACCGCCGCGAACGTGCTCGCCGGCCGGCGCGACGTCCGGCTGATCTGCCCCGGCGGCGAGGTGCGGGCCGGCGAGCTGGCCTTCGTCGGGCCGCTCGCCGAGGCGGGCATCCGCCGGCTGCGGTTCGACACCGCGGTCGTCTCCGGCTGCGGGGCGTCGGTCGCGGGCGGGGTCACCGCGTACGACCTCGGCGACGCGGCGGTCAAGACGGCCGCCATCGACTGCGCCGAGCGGGTGATCCTGGTCTTCGACCGCTCCAAGTGGGAGAAGTCCACGTTCGCGTGGGTCGCCGACCTGAAGACGTTCGACCTGGTGGTCACCGACCACCGGTTCACCGCGGCCGAGTCGGCCTTCTTCGAGCGCAACGGTGTGGAGGTGGTCGCGGTATGACGACCGTGAAGAGCCCGGCCGGTGATCCGGCCCGGCTGCGGCGGGCCCGGGTGTCGGTGTTCGGCACCTTCGGCGTCGGCGGGCTGCTGCTGGCGATGTGGGTGGTCAACATTCCCGCCGTGCAGCAGCGGACCGGGGTGTCGCACGCGACGCTGGGCCTGCTGCTGCTTCTCATCGGCGCCGGTGCCTTCGCCGGGATGCAGGTCAGCGGTCCGCTCGCCGACCGGATCGGCTCGCGGACCACGACCGTCGCCGGTGCCGCGCTGCTGTGCGTGACGGTCAACCTGCCCGGTCTGGCGTACGACGCGGTGACGCTCGGGCTGGCGCTGTTCTTCTTCGGGTTCGCCAACGGGGCGCTGGACGTGGCGATGAACGCCCAGGCCGTCGTCGTCGAACGCGCCTACCGGCGGCCGATCATGTCGGCGTTCCACGCGCTGTTCTCGATCGGCGGGGCGGCCGGTGCGGTGCTGGGTGCCGGGCTGATCGCGGCCGGCTGGTCGGTGTCGGCGATCCTGCTGGCGTCGGCGCTGGCCGGCGTCGTGGTCATGGCGGCCTGCGTACCCGGCCTGCTGCCCCGGGGCGACGAGAACGCCCCGACCGCGCAGGCCGCGTCCGGGGTCCGTCGGCGGGCCGGCATCCCGCGTACGGTGTGGCTGCTGGGCGCCACCGCGTTCCTGCTGATGCTCGCCGAGGGCGTCGCCAACGACTGGAGTGCCCTGCAGATCACCGAGCATCTCGGCGAGGCGGAGTCGGTGGCCGCGCTCGGTTACGGCGCGTTCGCGGTGACGATGACCCTGGGCCGGCTGGTGACCGACCGGATCGTGATGCGGGTCGGTCCGGTCGCCGTCGTCCGGTACGGCTCGCTGATCGGTGCCGCCGGTCTGGTCCTGGTCACCACGTCGGACTGGCTCTGGCTGACGCTGGCCGGCTGGGCGGTGCTCGGCCTGGGGCTGTCCGGCAGCGTTCCGCAGCTCTTCACCGCGGCCGGCAACCTGCGCGAGGGCACGCAGGGCGTGAACATGTCGCGGGTGGTCGGCATGGGCTATCTTGGCCTGCTGGCCGGCCCGGCCCTGGTGGGCTGGATCGCCGAGTTCACCTCGCTGAACGTGGCGCTGTTCGCGCCGCTGCTGTTCTGCCTGGTGGCCGCCGTCCTGGCCGTGAGCCTGCGGCCGACGTCCGCCGAGCCGGCGGCCGGTTCCGCCGTGGGTCCGGCCGTGGACGCGCCCGTGCGCTGAGGCGCGGACCGTCCGGTGCCGGGTTACCGTCGGCGGACATCCGGATCAAGGCGAGGGAGCGGCCGGTGGCGTACGACGAACTGTTCGAGTTGGAGGAGCAGGGCTGGCGGGCGCTGTCGTCCACCCCGGGGGAGGCGGCCGCGTTCTACGGCCGGGTCCTCGACGACGAGGTGGTCATGCTGCTGCCCGGCGGGCTGGTGATCGACGACCGGGCGGCGGCGATCGAGGCGATGTCGGGGCAGCCGTGGTCGTCGTACCGGCTGGAGGAGGTGCGGGTCCGGCGGCCCACCCCGGACACGGCACTGGTCGCGTACGGGGTGGTGGCGGTGCGGGTGGGCGCGGCGGAGTATTCGGCGCTGGTCGGCAGCGGCTACGCGCGCCGGGAGGCCGGCTGGCGGCTGACCTTCCACCAGCAGACGCCCCGCTGACCCGGGCTCCGCCGACCGGGGCGGGTCCGGGGTTCAGCCGGAGGGGACCGGGCCGGTCGAGTCGCGTACGACGAGCTGGTGGCCGGTCGACTTGCGCCGGGGGCGTTGCGACTGCGGCTTGAGCGCCATGGCCAGGGCGAGTTCGCCCATGGCGGCCATCGGCAGCCGTACGGTGGTCAGGCTCGGGGCGAGGTCGGCGGCGACGGAGACGTCGTCGAGGCCGACCACCGAGATCCGGTCGGGCACCGCGATTCCGTGTGCCCGCAGCGCGGACAGCACGCCGATGGCCATCGCGTCGGTGAGCGCGATGATCGCGGTGGTCTCGGGATGGTCACGCAGGATCTGTTCGGTCGCCTGGAGTCCACTGTCCCGCGTAAAACTGGTGGGTATGACCGGGATGTCCGACCAGGTCAGTCCGCCCCGCTGGATGGCCCCCGCGATGCCGGCCAGCCGGTCCTCGACCGTGGTCAGGCTGTCGGGGCCGGACACCACGGCGATGCGGCGGTGGCCGAGGGAGAGCAGGTGTTCGGCGGCCGAGCGGCCGGCGGCCTCGTTGTCGGGCAGCACGGCGTCGGCGGTGAGGTGGTGGCGGCCGATCACCGAGACCCGGCCGCCGCTGGCCTGGAACGCCGTCAGGGCGGCCTTCGAGCGGGCCTGTGCCCGTGGGTCGCAGTAGCCGGAGCCGGCGACGATGATGATCCCGGCCCGGTGCGCGATGATCGTCTGGATCTGCCGGAACTCCTTCTCCGGGTCCCGGCCGGAGTGGCAGATCTGGACCATGAGGTCCCGCTCGCCGGCGACCCGGATGACGCCGCTGGCGATCTCGGAGAAGTACGGGTCGCCGATCTCGTGGACGATCAGCCCGACGGTGGAGGTCGAGCCGCCGGCGAGGGTGCGGGCGTGCATGTTGGCCACGTACCCGAGCTGGTTCGCGACCTGGCGGACATGCTCGGCGACCTTGTCGCTGACGCCGTCGCGACCGGCTAGCGCGCGCGAGGCCGTGGCCAGCGAAACGCCGGCCAGCTCGGCTACATCGGCGAGCCGCAAGGCTGATCGAGATCTAGGCATGTTGACGCCCCTTCACGCCGGTGACTCGGGACCGAAATCTCCTTGTGACGCTTGCCACCCCATGGGTGCCGTAGTTATCTTACGGAAGCGCTTTACGAAAGCGCTTCCGTAACACGGATGCGAGGAGTTACTCATGAAGGCAACGGCTCGAGCCCGGCGGGGTGTGATCGCTGGAGCCGCGGTCGCGGCACTGGCCCTCTCCGGCTGCTCCGCCGCGGGCGGCTCCGGCGATTCAGCAGACGATCCTATCGTGATCGGCATATCCCTCCCGTTGACCGGCGACTTCTCCGAGCCCGGCAAGGGTGTCCAGCGTGGCTACGAGGCCTGGGCGAAGGTCGTGAACGACAAGGGCGGCCTGCTCGGCCGCCAGGTCGAGTTGAAGATCCTCGACGACCAGTCCAGCGCCGACCGGGTCGTCGCCGACTACGAGCAGTTGATCGGCCGTGACAACGTCGACCTGGTCTTCGGCCCGTTCTCCACCCGGCTCGTGGTGCCCTCGGCCCGGGTGGCCGAGGAGTACGGCATGCTCTACGTCGAGCCGGCCGGCGCCGCCCCGGAGGTCTTCGAGCAGGGCTTCAAGAACCTGTTCTACGCCGCCCCCGCGGTCGCCAACGACCACTACAACTACCTGGCCGAGTACATCCTCGCGCTGCCGGCCGACCAGCGTCCGCAGACCGCGGCGTACGCGGCCATGGACGACCCGTTCGCCCAGGGCACCGCGTACGGCCTGAAGGAGAAGCTCGAGGCCGGCGGTGTGCGGACCGTGGTCGACGAGGTCTACCCGCCGAACACCACCGACTTCAACAGCATCGCCGCGAAGATCGCCTCGTCCCGGGCGGACATCGTCGTCGGCGGCACCCAGTACCAGGACGCGGTCAACCTGATCGTCGCCCTCCAGCAGCTCAACTACCAGCCGAAGCTGGCCGCGTTCTCGACCGCGCCGACCAACCCCGAGTTCAGCAAGGCGATCGGGGCCAAGACCGAGGGCATCCTCGCCCCGACCGGCTACACCACCAAGGCCACCTACCCCAGCAACACCGAGTTCGTGCAGGCGTACACCGCGCAGTTCGGCACCCCGCCCGGTGAGGACGAGGCCAACGCGTACACCACCGGCCAGGTCGTCGCCGCCGCCGTCGAGGCGGTCGGCTGCGCCGAGCAGGGCGACTGCCAGCAGAAGCTGGTCGACTGGCTGCGCGGCAACACCGTCGACACCGTCGTCGGCCCGCTCTCCTGGGACGCCCAGGGCCGCCCGCAGGGCGCCCACATGATCCAGCAGTACGTCGACGGCCAGATCCAGATCGTGCTGCCCGGCGAGACCAAGGAAGCCGACATCATCTACCCCAAGCCGAGCTGGTGATCATTTCGTGTCCGGCACCCTGATCTTCCAGAGCATCGTCCTGGGCATCCTGCTGGGCGGCCTGTACGCCCTGCTCGCCGCGGGCCTGACGCTCTACTTCGGCGTCATGCGGGTGGTGATGATCGCGCACTCGGCGTTCCTCATCCTCGCGGCCTACCTCGCCTGGTACTTCCACCAGCAGACCGGGCTCGACCCGCTGCTGTCGCTGTTCGTGACCGTCCCACTGTTCTTCCTCGTCGGCGTGGTGATGCAGCGACTGCTCATCACCCGGCTGCGGCCGGCCACCCTGACCATGATGTCCGTGCTGCTCACCTTCGCGATCGCCCTGATCATCGAAGGCATGCTCGGGTACGTCTTCACCGGCACCCAGCGCCGGATCAACCTGAGCTACAGCGGTTCGAGCCTGGACCTGTTCGGGGCCCGGGTCGCGGTGGTCAAGCTGATCGCGTTCGGCCTGGCGGCCGTCTCGCTGCTCGCCCTCTACCTGCTGCTGAAGAAGAGCCGGTTCGGGTGGGCGCTGCGGGCCACCATCCAGCACAAGGAGGCCGCCCAGCTCACCGGCATCGACACCGACCGCATCGCAGGGTTCGGCTTCGGGCTCGGCCTGGCGTCGGCCGCGATCGGCGGCACCGCGCTGTCGCTGGACTCGACCATCTACCCCTCGCTGCACTGGCACTGGATCGGCCCGCTGATGGCGATCATCGTGGTCGGCGGGCTCGGCAGCGTACCCGGCGCCGCGATCGCCGCCATGGTGCTCGGCCTCGGCCAGAGCCTGCTGCAACTGCCGCTCGGCACGACCTGGGCGCAAACCGTCTTCTACGTCGCGCTGTTCGGCACGTTGGCCTTCCGGCCGCAGGGATTCTTCGGAGGTCGCCTTGCCCAGAGGTTCTGAAACGACCGCGCCGGCGGGCGGCCTGCTGCCCGCCCGGCTCGGCACACCCGTACGGCTGATCGCCCTCGTCGTCGGTGCGGCGCTGGTGCTGTCGTTCCCGCTGGTGGCGCCGAACCCGTACATCCTGTCGGCCGGCGTCGTCGTGCTGAACTACGCGATCCTGTCGACCGCGTGGAACTTCGTCGGCGGCTTCACCGGCTACATCTCGCTCGGGCACGCCGCGTACTCCGGCCTCGGCGGGTACGCGACCGGGCTGCTGATCACCAAGGCCGGCGTACCGAGCTTCGTCGCGCTGATCCTGGCCGGTCTGATCGTCGCCGCGCTGGCGGTGCCGATCGGCATCGCCGCGCTGCGGGTCCGCGGCGCGTCGTTCGTGATCGTGTCGATCGCGCTGGTGCTGATCCTGCTGCTGGTCTTCCAGAGCTGGGCGGCGTTCACCGGCGGCTCGAACGGCCTGGTCGTACCCCGGCCGTTCCCGGACCTGCTGCGGCCCGAACACCACATGGTGTTCTTCTACCTGTACGCCGGCCTGATCGCGATCGCGCTGCTGGCCTGGTGGGCGATCGACCGGTCCCGGTTCGGCATGGGCCTGAAGGCGATCCGCGAGGACGAGGACAAGGCCCAGTCGCTGGGTACGCCGACGTTCACGTTCAAGCTCATCGCGTACGTCGTCTCGGCGCTGTTCACCGCGCTCGGCGGCGGCCTGTACGCGCTGTGGTTCGGCGACCTCGACCCGATCTTCCAGTTCTCCATCCTGACCGGCTCCTACATGGTGCTGATGGCGCTGCTCGGCGGCATCCGGCACCTGTTCGGTCCGCTGCTCGGCGCGTTCATCGTCGGCACCGCGCTGGAGATCTTCAAGCTGGAGTTCGGCAGCACCCAGCTCCACCTGGTCGCGGCCGGCCTGCTGTTGGGCATCGTGGTGCTGTTCATGCCGGACGGCATCATCCCGGCGGTCGGCAACCTGGTCAGACGGTTCCGGCCGACGGAGAGTTCGATCCGGGAGGTCACCGCGGCCGAACTGCTGGAGCAGAACAAGGCCCGGGCGGCGGCCGCCGGCAAGCCGGCGGCGCCGGCCGCCGACGCCGACGCGGCGTCCGAGACGAAGGCGGAGGTCAAGCGATGACGGCCCCGACGAAGAGCGGGATCCGCAGCCTGGAGACCGTCGAGCTGACCAAGTCGTTCGGTGGCGTCACCGCCGTCAACAAGGCCACGGTCACGTTCCACCACGGCAAGGTCAACGCCCTCATCGGCCCCAACGGCTCGGGCAAGACCACGTTCTTCAACTGCGTCACCGGCATGATCAAGCCCGACTCCGGCCAGGCCACCTACCGGGGGCAGGACATCACCGGCAAGGCGCCGCACAGGATCGCCCGGGCCGGCATCGGGCGCAGCTTCCAGCTGTGCCGGGTCTTCCCCCGGATGACGGTGCTGGAGAACATGCTGGTCGCGGTCCGCAACACCAGCCTGCGGGCGCAGCTCGCCAGTTCCCGGCACTCCGGCGACATCGAGCGGGCCCGCGGGCTGCTCAACCGGGTCGGCATCGACCACCTGGAGCACGCCGAGGCCCGCAACCTGTCGTACGGGCAGCAGAAGCTGCTCGAGCTGGCCGGCGTGCTGATGGGCGACCCGGAAACGATCATGCTGGACGAGCCGGCCGGTGGCGTCAACCCGGCGCTGATCGGCCGGATCGGCACCCTCGTGCAGGAACTCAACGCCGAGGGCAAGACGTTCCTCATCGTCGAACACAACATGGACATGGTCATGAGCCTCAGCGACCACGTCGTGGTGTTCGACCGTGGCCGGCCCATCGCCGACGGCCCGCCGTCGGTGATCAAGACCGACCCCCGAGTGCTGGAGGCCTACCTTGGCGTCTGAGTTTCTCCTCGAGCTGAACGACATCGAGGCGGGCTACGGCCGGGCCGCCCTCGTGCTGCGCGGGCTGACCGTCAAGGTGCCGCCGGGCACCGTGGTCTGCCTCGTCGGCCCGAACGGCGCGGGCAAGTCCACCGTGCTCAAGGTCGCCAGCGGGCTGCTCAAGCCCCGCTCCGGAACGATCAAGGTCGACGGCAAGGACGTCACCGGCCAGGGACCGCAGCAGATGCTGCGCTCCGGGCTGGCACACGTCCTGCAGGGACACAGCGTGTTCCGCGAGATGACGGTGGCCGAGAACGTCAACCTCGGCGCGTACACGCTGCGCGACAAGGCGGTCATCAACGAGCGGATCGAGTTCGTCAAGGAACTCTTCCCGGTCGTCGCCGACCGCTGGAAGTCGCTCGCCGGCCTGCTCTCCGGCGGCCAGCAGAAGCAGGTCGAGTTCGCCCGGTCGCTGATGGTCAGCCCGAAGGTCGTGCTCCTCGACGAGCCGTCGATGGGGCTGGACCCGAAGACCACCAGCACCGTGTTCGAGCAGGTGGTCCGGATGCGTGAGGCCGGCGTCGCCGTACTGCTGGTGGAGCAGAACGCCCGGCGGGCGCTGGAGACCGCCGACATCGGCTGCGTGCTCGACCTGGGGCGGGTGCACATCACCGGCCCGGCGCCGGAACTGCTCGCCGACCCCAAGCTCGGCGAGTTGTACCTCGGCGGCCGGCCGGCCGACTCGACCGCGGACAAGGCGCCGGCCGGCAAGGGGGTGACCGTCGATGGCTGAGCGGCTGATCCGGGTGGTGATGAACGGCGTCACCGGCCGGATGGGGTACCGGCAGCACCTGCTGCGCTCGGTGCTGGCCATCCGCGCCGACGGCGGCGTGGTCACCCCCGACGGCGACCGGGTCCAGGTCGAGCCGGTCCTGGTCGGCCGCAACCGCGACAAGCTGGCCCGCATCGCCGCCGACCACGACGTGGCCGAGTACACCACCGACCTGGACGGGGCCCTGGCCGACGACACCGCCACGGTCTACTTCGACACCCAGACCACCAGCGGGCGCAAGAAGGCCATCCTCAAGGCGATCGCCGCCGGCAAGCACGTCTACACCGAGAAGCCGGTGGGGGAGACCGTCGCCGACGCGCGCGAACTCGTCGAGGCGGCCGCCACCGCCGGCATCATCAACGGTGTCGTGCACGACAAGCTCTACCTGCCGGGGCTGCTGAAACTCAAGCGGCTCGTCGACGCCGGCTTCTTCGGCCGGATCCTGTCGGTACGCGGCGAGTTCGGCTACTGGGTCTTCGAGGGCGACCTCCAGCCGGCCCAGCGGCCGAGCTGGAACTACCGCGCCGAGGACGGCGGCGGCATCGTCCTGGACATGTACTGCCACTGGAACTACGTGCTGGAGAACCTGTTCGGCAAGGTCCGGGCGGTGACCGCCAGGGCGGTCACGCACATTCCGGAGCGCTGGGACGAGCAGGGCAACCGGTACGACGCCACCGCCGACGACGCCGCGTACGGCATCCTCGAACTCGAGGGTGACATCCTGGCGCAGATCAACTCGTCGTGGGCGGTCCGCGTCGACCGGGGCGAACTGGTCGAGTTCCAGGTCGACGGCACCCACGGCTCGGCGGTCGCCGGCCTGTTCGGCTGCAAGATCCAGCCCCGGGTCCGGACCCCGAAGCCGGTCTGGAACCCGGATCTGCCGACCGACCAGGACTTCCGCGCCCAGTGGGAGCAGATCCCGGACAACCAGGAGTTCGTCAACGGGTTCCGGGCCCAGTGGGAGCAGTTCCTGCTCGACGTCGACGCCGGGCGTCCGCACCGGTACGACTTCGCCGCCGGCGTACGCGGTCTCCAGTTGGTCGACGCGGCGCTGCGATCGTCGAACGAGGGGCGCCGGGTCGAGTTGCCCGGCCTCTGACGGCGTGACCGGTGCCCGCGGTGGTGACGCCGCCCGGGCACCGGTCTTTCACCAGTGCAGGCGTTTGGCGTTAAGGTCGACGCCGCGGTATTCGCGCCCCGGGTCGGTCGGCCGCCACCAGACGAGATACGCCACCAGCATCGCCACGGCCTGTAGCGCCCACAGGGCGATCTGCCAGTTCGTCGCATCCGGGTCGAGGACGAACGCGCGAATCGTGGCGAGGACCAGGAAGGCGCCGGTCGCGGCCCCCGCGACGGCCCTCCGCCCACTGCTCATCAGCCGCCACCGTCGCATGACGAGAACCTACCGGCCGCCACCGCACGGGCACATCCGGTGATCGGCGGATGTCGACCCGCCGGCCCGCGAACCGGTCGGCGGCCCGCGACGCCTGATTTGACCGGGTCTGGCATCATCTGACAGATGCCAGCTCTGGATTGTGGTATTTCCATCCCCCCGACCGGCTCATGAATCCATGACCTCACCGGCGTGGACCCACGCCGGTGCCCCCGTCGACGGGAGACAACTGTCATGGCGATTTCGGGTAGCCGACTTCGACGCGCGGCGACGGCCCTGCTCGCCGGCGTGGCCCTGGCCGGCCTGCTGGGTGCCACCGCGACCGCCGCACCGCCGGAGGCCACACCGGACCGGCTCATGACCGTCACCGACGTCTGGATGAGGGACGTCGCCGGCGACGTCGGACTGCAACCGCACTCGGGCTACGTGATCTGGGCCAGCCCGGACCTGAAGATCTGCCCGACCGCGGCGGGGTGCTCCAGCAGCGTCCCCCCGGTCGTCGGCGGGACCAACCACATCGTCACCACGTTGCGGAACCCCGGACCGTACGGCGAAGGCGCCGACAGCGGAACGCTGGCGTTCTACCGCTCGTCCCCGAGCGGCAGCCTGGTCTGGCCGACCGCCTGGACATTCGTGACCTCGGTGATCGTCACCGTCCCGCCCGGTGTCACCACGGTGAGCGTCCCCTGGATCAGCGTGCCCGGCCCCGGTCACTTCTCCCTGATCGCCGTGTGGCAGTCACCGACCGACCCCCTGGTGCTGGTGACCCCCGACATCCTCACCAACGTCCGGCACAACAACAACATCGTCTGGCGGGACCTCGACTCCGTCGCCCTCCTCGCCGGCGGTGGCCTCGGAGCGAAGCATCCGCCGGCGGTGCGCACGACGTCGGTGGGCTAGCCGGGCGCCCGGGGTTCGTGCCAGTTCGTGGACGGCGGCACGAACCCCGAGTGCGGTCCGTCCAGGCGATGGCCAGAGACCGTCCAGCGCCCGTCGATACGTTGCGGCCAGCCGGCGGTCCGAGGGTTCTGCGACAGGTGGCCGCCACCGACCTCGGAGGAGGACACATGCCCCATTCCCACGTACGAAGGCGCCTGCTCGCCCTGGCCACGGCCGCGATGTGCGTCGTGGCCCTGCTGCCGGGGCAGTCGGCGGTGGCGGCGCCCGCCGATCCCGCCGCGCTCCCGCTGTCGCAACGCGCGCTGCCCGAGTCGTGCGCGCCGCGGCTGGCGGAGGCGTCCCGCGAGGCCGCCGGTAAGGGCGGCACCGGGACCTGTGTCGAGATGGGCAAGCTGAATCGCGCCACCGCCCCCGCCGACGCGGCTTCGGGCGGTGCCGGTACCACGGCCGTCACCTGTGGTAACGGAGCCTGGGCGATGGCCCGGTTCGGAGCCTGTGCCACCGCACCGGTCAGGCTCTACGTCTACCTCGTCCCGTCCGGGGCTCTGGTCGGCATCATCGACATGACGGCCACCTTCATGGCCGACCTGGGATCGATCGACGGCCGGCCCCGGTACAACGTCACGGTGCGGGCCACCGCCCTCGCGGGCCAGGTCCTCGGGACCCTGATCACCCACGAGGGCTACTGCGAGTACGGCTGCAACGGGTTCACCGGCGGCAGCGCCTACCGCTTCGACTACGTCGGGGCACAGGCGAACTTCCTCCTCAACGCCGCGCCCGGCGCCACCGCGCCCGGTGCCGTCCACACCGCCCAGATGATGCTGTACTTCTGGTTCGTCAACGCCGCCTGGAGCCCGCCGGCGTCCAACGCCGTCGGCGCGTCAAGTCCGCAGTTCCGCTGCGACAACGCCGTACCCGGGTTGAACCAGCCGGGCTGCGTCTATCCGTCGATCCGGCCGGTCTACACGCCGAGCCCGGCCAACAACAGCTACCGGCAGCACATCCAGATGGCACTCGCCCACAACCTGCCCCGGACCCTGACCCGGACCACCGACTCCTTCAACCAGACCCAGAACCACAACCGGGCCTGCCCCGGCATGCACACCGCCCCGGCCGGATACAGTTGCGACGAGTACCCGTTCCAGTCCACCCTGCAGGGCGCCTTCACCGGCGGGCACGCCTACGGGCGTACCTTCTCGGGCTGTCAGATCAGCTGGGTCGACATCCGGCAACCCGGTGACAGCGGCGGGTGGAACGTCTGCTACATCCCGGCGTTCGAGAACAGCAGCGGTGGCAACGAGCTGAACCGCTTCTACGTGAACAACCGCGTGATCAACAACGACTCGTTCGACGTCGTGGTCTGAGCCGTCGGCCGGGCGGCCGCCTTCGGGCCGCCCGGCCGACGCGCGCGACCGTCGACCAGGTCGCCGGGAGCGTCAGTGTGCGAGCCGGTCCTGCCCGATGCGTTGAAGCGCCTGCGCGGCACGGTCCCGCTCGTCGTGGTCGCCGGTGTCGGTGGCGATGGCCAGCGCCAGCCGGTGCCGCTCACGGGCCTCGTTGTCGCGGTGCATGGCGTGCAACGCCTCGCCCATCGCGTTCAGGACGCTCGCCTCGCCGTAGCGGTGCCGCAGCCCGCGGAAGATCTCCAACGCCTCCTCGAAGTGGGCGATCGATTCCCGGTGTCGGCCCTGCCGGCTCAACGCGGTGCCGAGGTTGCTCAACGCCGTCGCCTCGCCGTCGCGGTGTTCGATCTCCCGGAAGAGCCGCAGGGCCGCACGCAGGTGCCCGGCGGCGACGGCACCCTCGCCGAGCATGTTGTGGATCTCGCCGAGATTCGTCAGCGCGATCGCCTGACCGGCGCGTTCGCCGAGTGTGGCGAAGAGGTCGTGAGCCGCCCGGAACCGTTGTGCCGCCGGCCCGTGCCGGCCGATGGAGGATTCGAGGTTGCCGAGGTTGGTCAGGGCCGACGCCTGCCCGAATAGATCGTCGATCTCCTGGTAGAGCGCGATGGCCTCGCCGTGACGGGCGATCGAGGAGGCGAAGTCGCCGAGCCGTTCCTCGATGATGCCGAGATTGGACAGGGCCCGGGCCCGGCCGTGCCGGTTGTCGGTACGGCCGTACAGCGCCAGCGCCTGCCGGAGTTGCGCGGTCGCGGCGGGGTAGCGGCCGAGCAGGCGTTGGACGACTCCGGCGTTGGTGCGAAGGTGCGCCTCGGCGACGACGTCGCCCATCGCCCGGGCGGCCTGGACGGCGTGGTCGTGGATCGGCACCGCTTCGACGCCGTGGCCCGCCTCGAGGTAGCGGTAGAGGGCCGCGGCGAGGTGGACGGCATGTTCCGGCCGCCCGTTGCGCAGGGCGATCTGGCACACCGTGGCGAACGACGGCAGCTCGGCGTCCAGCCACGACAGTGCCGTGGCCGGTGACATCGGTGCGCCGTCGGGTTTGAGGGCGAGCCCGGCGTGCCGCCAGCTCGCGCTCCACCCCGGATACAGGACGTCGCTGGCGGCGATGGCGGTCGCGACGTAGTGCCCCAGCAGCCGGTCGACGGCGGCGGCCCGCTCGGCCCCGCCGTCGACCGCCAGGCTCAGCTCGCCGGCATAGGCGCGCAGCAGATCGTGCGGCGCGTATCGCCCGAGCGGGTCGCAGCGCAGCAGGTGCGCGCTGGTCAGCCGGTGCAGCAGCCGCGCCGCGGCGATCTCGTCGACGTCGCCGAGCGCGGCGGCGCAGGCGAGGGTGGCGGCGGCGGGGGTCAGGCTCAGCAGGCGGAACAGGCGTTGCGTCTCGGCGTCCAGCCGCTGGTAGGAGCAGCCGAAGACCTGCCGGATCGCGGTGCCGCCGCCCGGATCCAGCAGGTCCAGGGGGCCGGCCCGGTGCAACTGCGACACGATTCCGGACAGCGGCAGGTGCGCCTGCGCGCCGGCGTACTCGGCGGCCAGGCGCAGGGCGAGGGGGAGCCGGGCGCAGACGGCGGCCAGCGAGTCGACGCTGTCCGGTTCGGTGCTTGCCCGCTGACCCACCAGTCTGGCGAGCAGGTCGACGGCGTCCGCCGGCGGGAGCAGGTCGAGCGCGATGCGGCGGGCGCCGTGCAGGGCGACCAGCGCCGCCAGGCTGTCCCGGCTGGTGATCATCACGAGGGTGTCGTGGTTGCCGGGCAGTAGCGGGCCGACCTGCTCGGCGGAGGCCGCGTTGTCCAGCAGGACGAGCAGCCGGCGGCCGTCGGTCTCGGTACGCCAGCGGGCGGCGCGCGACTGCGGGTCGGCCGGGATCTCCTGGTCGGGTACCGCGACGGCGGTGAGCAGGCGGCCCAGCGCCTCGTGGGGCGGCGTGGCCTGTTCCGGGTCGTCGCCGCGCAGGTCGAGGTAGATCTGGCCGTCGGGGAAACGGTCCCGGTGGAGGTGCCCCCAGTGCACGGCGAGCGCGGTCTTTCCCACCCCGGCCGTGCCGCAGACCATGACGATTCCGCAGCTGCGGGTGCCGTACGCGGCATCGAGCAGGACGAGTTCGTCGGCCCGGCCGACGAAGTCGGGAACCGGTGCCGGAAGCTGACGCGGGGTTCTCGACCCGGGGAGGGGCACCGTCTCCTCGACCAGATCGCGGTGGGCCCGGGACAGGTCCGGCCCCGGGTCCACGCCCAGCTCGTCGGCGAGGGTACGTCGGGTCGTCTCGTAGCGTTCGAACGCGAGCGTTCGTTGTCCGGTGGCCTGGTAAGCCCTGATCAGGGTGGCCTGCACCGTCTCGTCGAGCGGCTGGGCGGCACCTTCCAGTGTCAGCGCGGCGACGATCTCCGCGGCGTTGCCGGTGCGCAGCATCAGGTGCCAGTAGGACAGTTGGACCCGGCGCCGCTCCGCCTTGAGGGCCGAGACCTCCGGGTGGCTCTCCAGCGCCGGTACGTCGCAGAGCGGATCGTCCTCCCACAGCCGCAACGCCTCGCGCAGCAGCGCCATCGCGCCGGCCGTGTCGCCGTCGCTCTCGGCCGCCCGGGCGGCGTACGCCAACCGGCGGAAGCGGCGCAGGTCCAGGGCGTCTTCGGGTAGCCGCAGCAGGTATCCGTCGCCTACGGTCGCCAGCACACCGTCCTGGCCGCGTGGGCTGCGCTTCGGGTCCAGCAGCCGGCGCAGGTGCTTGGCGTGGGTGTGCAGGACGTTGACGGCGCTCGGCGGCGGTCGCTCGCCCCACAGCGATTCGATCAGCTCGCGCCGGGTGGTCAGCCGTCCGGCGTTGAGTGCGAGGACGCCGAGCACGAGGCGACGCGCGGGCGGGCCGGTGTCCACTTCGCGATCACCGTGCCACACGCGTAGGCGGCCGAGTACCTGGATCGCCAACACCGCCGACAGTGTAGTGGTGAGCGTCGATTCCTGGATAGCGGTTGCCCGCGCTTGGCGCCCCTGAATCCAGTGGGAGGACGCGCCTTTGCGGTAAGGGCTTGAATTCGGTACCCGGGTACAGCCTTACCGTCGAACGCGAAGGACGGAAGTGACTGTTGGAGGTCAAGGATGAATCGGGTCACGCGTGACGATCCCCGCCGCGGCGCGTGCGGTGGGCAGGGCAGGTCGAGGGAGGGTGCGGGCCGCCGGGTGACGGTCGTGGGCAGTGCCCTGCTGCTGGCCGGGCTGCTTGCCGTCGGGCAGCCGCCGCAGGCGTCGGCTGGCGAGCACGGGACCGCGAACACCGCCGGCACGGACCTCCAGGTCGGCTTCGACGGGGCGGACCGGACCGCGCCCGGCCAACAGTTCGGCTACGCGCTGCACCTGATCAACCACGGGCCGGAAGCCGCGGTCGCCAGAGCCACCGTACGGCTGCCCGGGGGAACCACGTTCGTCCGCGTCGCCACCAGGGGCATGACCTGCGACGCCCCCACGCCCGCAGCCCCACGGGTGCTGACCTGCGGCACCAGCGGCAGCCTCCGGCCCCGCAGCCTCGCCGGTCCGACGCTCATCACCGTCACCACCGACGCACCCGCCGGGTCGAGCCTCACGGCCACGGCCGTCGTCTCCTCCGACCAGCCCGATGTGAACCCCGCCGACAACACCCGACAGGTCGTCACCAACGTCATGTGACGCCGGCACGGCAGGCGCTGCCGGTGTGCCCGCATGGCGCACCTTCGGGGCGCCGGTGCCGATTCTCGCCAGCGGCCGTCGGATCAGCGGAGGTGGAGGACGACCACCGCGATCGAGGCCAAGCCGAAGGCGGCCGCTGGCAACATCCTGGCCGCAGGATCACCGGCACGGAGGTGAACGATGACCGCTCCGGCCATCATGAGCGTGAATCCGATCGCCGCGGCCACGCCGATGGGCTTCCAGATCAGGCCGAGGCCGAGGGCCGCCGCGCCGAGGATCTGCAGAACTCCCAGCGCCCGGTAGTTCCGGGCGGAGAAGCCGAGGTGTTTGCCGTGCTCGATGGCGCTCGGCTGCCCGGTGGCCTTGGGCAGGCCGGTGAACAGGAACGACACCGCGAGGATGATGGCGAGGGTGTTGGCCATGTCTTTCCAGATCGCCTTTCGGATGCGTGTCGGGCCCTCTCGCGGGGCGGCGACAGGTGGGAGATCGGTCGCCGTCACCCGTCCAGGGTGATCCGGTAGCGTCGTACCGGGACGTTCCCGGTGTCGCGGATGCCCTCCAGTACGCCGCCGTTGCGTTCGATCGTGCGGGCCGAGCCCGCGTTGTCCGCGAGGCAGACCACGAGGACGGCGTCCAGGCCCAGGGCGTGGGCCTCGCCGAGCATCTCGCCCAGCGCCCAGGTCGCCAGGCCACGGCGGCGTGCGGACGGGCGTACGCCGTAGCCGATGTGCCCGGTGTCGTCGTTGAACCCGTGCCGCAGGGCGATGGCCCCGAGTACCTCGCCGTCCTCGACGATCCAGCGGGGCGAGCCGTGTGGTTCGTCGGGGCAGGGATCGCCGGCCGGGTGGGTCAGCCGGACCCGTCGGTGCACCCAGGTGGCGAAGCCGGCGGGTGAGTCGACATCGTCGTCCGTGCCCAGGCCGAAGCCGTCCTCGTGGACGCCGGGACCCCAGTCGTCGCGGCACCGTAGGAAGGCGGCGTGCAGGCGGGTGGTGGGCAGGACCAGTTCGGGCATGTGGTGATCCTGCCGTGGCGGTCGGGGCGCGGCCAGTGTCGCCCGGGGACGGGTCCGGCAATCGTGGGTGGCCAGACACCGGATGTTGGCCTCGCCGTCCACCGCAGGTCAACGAACGTGCGTAGGCAGAGCAGGCCAGAACTGCCCATACCCTCGACGGAGCATTGATGCCTCTCCCCACATCGGCCGCCCGGCGTACCCGGGCGGCCGCGGCCGCCGCCGCCCTCGGGCTCGTCGCGCTGCCGGCGCTGGTCGCGCTGGCGCCGGCCGCCCAGGCGGTGCCGCCGCTCGGTGCCGCCCGCGCCACCGACGCCCCGGCCTTCCAGCGCCTCGCCACCGTGCCGGCCTACCTCAACAGTTCGATCGACGACGAGGCCGTCGCCGAGATCAGCGCGGTGAGCGCCGACGGCAACACCGTCATCTCCACCGACAGCGCCGGCCGGCGGGTCGGCTTCATGGACATCAGCGACCCGGCCAACCCCCGGCCCGGTGGCGTATTCGACCTGCCGGGCGAGCCGACCTCGGTCGGCGTACACAAGGGGTTCGTCCTCGTCGCGGTGAACACCAGCGAGAGTTTCACCGACCCGTCCGGGGTGCTGGTCGTGCTCGACCTCGCCTCCCGCGAGGTGGTACGGGAGATCGACCTCGGCGGCCAGCCGGACTCCGTCGCGGTGGCGCCGAGCGGCGGGTACGCCGCGATCGCCATCGAGAACGAGCGTGACGAGGACCTGAACGACGGCGAGATCCCGCAGTTGCCGGCCGGGTGGCTGACGGTCGTCGACCTGTCCGACGACGTCGACGCGTGGGAGCTGTCGAAGGTCGAGCTGACCGGCCTCGCCGGGGTCGCGCCCGGCGACCCGGAACCCGAGTACGTGTCGATCAACGGGCGGGACGAGGCCGTCGTCACCCTCCAGGAGAACAACCACCTGGTGGTCGTCGACCTGGCCGGCAAGGAGGTCGTGCGGGACGTCTCCGCCGGATCCGTCGAGCTGTCCGGTGTGGACACCGTCGAGGACGGCAGCATCGTCTTCGACGACGCCGTCACCGTGCCCCGCGAGCCCGACGGGGTCGCCTGGATCAGCGACACCATGTTCGCCACCGCCAACGAGGGCGACTACCGGGGCGGTTCGCGCGGCTTCACGATCTGGGGCGCCGACGGCCGGGTCGTCTACGACGCCGGCAACTCGTTCGACCGGCTCGCCGCCGCGCACGGCCTCTACCCGGAGGGCCGCTCCGACGCCAAGGGCAGCGAGCCCGAGGGGATCGCCTTCGGCCGCTTCGACGGCCGGCCGTACCTGTTCGTCGCCTCGGAGCGGGGCAACTTCGTCGCCGTGTACGACGTCACCGACCCGGCCGCACCGGCGTTCGTGCAGATCCTGCCGACCACCAACGGTCCGGAGGGGGTGACCACCGTCGCGTCGCGCGGGCTGCTCGTCGTGTCCAGCGAGGAGGACCTGCCCGACGACGGTATCCGCGCCTCGGTGCAGATCTACCGGATCGGGCAGGCCGGTGCGTTCCCCTCGATCCGGTCGGCGTACGAGCCCGGCCAGCAGGCGGCCCCGATCACCTGGGGTGCCCTGTCCGGCCTCAGCGCCGTGCCGGGCCAGCCCGACAAGCTGGTCGCCGTCAACGACAACGTCTACACCCCGACCCGGCTGCTGACCATCGACGTCGCCCGGACCCCGGCCTTGATCGAGAAGGAACTGACCGTCACCAGGGGCGGCGCCCCGGTCGGCTACGACGCCGAAGGGGTCGCGGCCCGGGCCGGGGGCGGCTACTGGATCGCCGTCGAGGGCGCCCCGGCGTCGGACGACGACCCGGCCACCCCGAACCTGCTCGTCCGCGTCGACGACGCCGGCGCGGTGCGGGACGAGGTGCCGCTGCCCGCCGACGTCGCCGCCGCCGTCGGCGGCAACGGGCTGGAGGGTGTCGCGGTGACCGGTGCCGAGGGCGCCGAGCAGGTCTGGGTCGCCGTACAACGGGAACTGAAGGGCGACCCGGCCGGCACCGTGCGGATCGGCCGGTACTCGGTGGCCGACGGGAGCTGGGCGTGGCTGTCGTACCAGCTCGACGCGGCGCCGGCCGGCGGCTGGGTCGGCCTGTCGGAGCTGGTGGCCGTTGACGACGACACGTTCGCGGTCGTGGAGCGGGACAACCGTCGCGGCCCTGCCGCGACGGTCAAGAAGGTGTACGCCTTCGACGTGCCGGACGGGTTCGGTGCCGGCGACGACATGCCGGCGGTGACCAAGCGGCCCGCCGTCGACCTGCTGCCGCTGCTGCGGGCCGACAACGGCTGGGTGCAGGACAAGGTCGAGGGGATGGCGATCGCCGGCAACGGCCAGGTGTACGCGGTGACCGACAACGACGGCCTCGACGACGCCACCGGTGAGACGGTGTTCCTGCGGCTGGGCAAGGCCACCGACGTCTTCGGTGCCGACGGCGGTGGCGGCGGTGGCCTTCCGGTGACCGGTGCGCCGGCCGTCGCGCTCGCCGGTGCCGGCGTACTCATCGCGGCCGGCGGGATCCTCGCGGTGGTGCGGGCCCGGCGTAACCACATCCGTTTCACCGCCTGACCGGTGCGGCCGTCGCCCCCGCCGAAGCGGCGGGGGCGACGGCCGGCCACGCCGAGGACTCTTGACATCGGGGGAGTCCGATGCCCTACGATCCATGATCCTGAAGGCCATTGAAGGCCGTCGTTCGATCGTCGGAGGGCGACCGACCGCATGCGATCAGCCGATGAAACACCGTTGGAAGAAGACGGACCGGGCCTCGACCGCCGACACCTGCTCGGCCTGGTCACCGCGGCGCTCGCCGCCGGCATCATCCCCGAGGCCTGGCTCGCGGAAGCGGCGTACGGCGCCACCCCGAGATGGAACCGACCGTTCGACCGGTGGGTGCCGATCACCTCGACGTTCGGGCCCCGCCGAGACCCGATAACCGGCGAGACGAGGCAGCACAACGGCACCGACTACAGCTTCTCCGGAATCCTCGGCTACCCGATCCGTTCGATCGCGGCCGGCACCGTGAGCGGCGTCAGCTACAACGCCAGCGGACTCGGCCACAACGTCACCATCACCCACGCCGACGGCTGGCGGAGCGTCTACGGACACATGCGGGCGGCTCCCGTGGTCGGGACGGGCACCCAGGTCGCCGCCGGCCAGCACGTCGGCAACGTCGGCTCGACCGGCCGTTCGACGGGCCCGCACCTGCACCTCGAGGTCGTCCACCCCAACGGCGGGAGAGTCGATCCCGAGTCGGTTCTCGCCGGAGCCCCGTACGCCGGGGCACCCGGAACTCCCCCTGAAATCCTCACCAAGGACGGACTCATGTACCTCATCTGGAGCACCGGCGGCACCGGCTACCTGGTCACCCCGAACCGTGTCATCGGGCTGCGGTCGATGGCGCACTACAACCTGTTCAAGCGGATCATCAACTCCAACCAGGCCGCCGACCAGCCGGAGGTCTTCAACGCGCTGGAGATCGACCAGATCAAGGCGTACCTCGCCGGGACGGTGCCCGCCTGACACCACCCCGGCCCCGAGCCGCCGCCGGCGGGCCTACCGGCCGGGCGCGGGCACCTCGTGGAGCGCGCCGTTGTCGGAGCCGGCGAGCAGGGACCGGCCGTCGGGAAACCACCACACCCGGTGGACCAGTGGTGGGGTCGGCAGTTCGTGGACCATCTTGCCGGCGTCGAGGTCCCACAGGCGGATCGCGTCGAGGTGCGGGGCCGCGAACACACCCTCGGCGGACAGGTCGCCGTACCCGGTGAACTCCGGCGTCTCGACGCGGTCGTGCCGGACGGTGCCGTCGGACAGGTCGGTCACGGCGAGCCAGTGCCGGCACGACGGGTCACGCCTGTCCGGGTACGAACACATCTCGACCAGCATCGACCGGCGCGGGTAGAGGTGGTGGCTGCGGGCGTACGGCCGGCCGCTGTACGTCCTCCACCGGCCGAGACGGTGCGCGACGGTGTCGTACTCGACGGCGCCGAGGTCGCCGCGCAGCAGCAGGCGGTGCTCGTCGAGCGGGTCGGCGGCGTGGACGGTCCACTCCAGCGCCGACCGCTCCACGACGGACAGGGTGGTGGCGTCGAGCAGGCACAGCGCGCCGGAGCCCCGCTGGGCCGCGCGTACCGCCGCCAGCACCAGGTCGCTGCCGGGAAGCCGTCGGATCAGCGTCACGTCGTACCGTAACGGGGCGCTCTGCGCCGCGGTCGTCGCCGGATCGTCCAGCGACCACCGTTGGACGCAGCCGCCGAAGCCGGTGTAGAGGTCGTCGCCGGCGAGGTGGACCGCCTCACCCGGCCGGTCGTGGCGGGCGCCGTCGATGACGGCGGCCGAGTCGGCCCGACCGCGTGACCACACGTACGCCCAGCGGTCACCGGCGACCGTGGCGAACCGGTCGCCGTCGAAGGAGACGTCCCGCACCGGGCTCTCGTGGCCGGCCGGCGGCCGGGGGGCGTCGCCGTGTGCGCGGAGCAGTCCGACCCGCGCGTCCCAGCCGAACGCCACGAGTCGGGGCGTGACCGCGTGGACGAGCACCGGCCCCCGTACGGGCCAGGTCCGGCGGACCGTACCGGCTTCCGGGTCCCGGTCCTCGACCTCCGTGTACCCGGCCCAGATCAGCCGGTCGCCGGCGAGGGCTACCCGCGACGCCCAGCTCATCTTCTCCGACCACACCACCTGTCCCGTCGCCGGGGCGACGGCGGCGACCAGATGGCCGTCGTGGGCGAGAACGAGCCCGCCGGGTGTGACGCCGAGAACCGTGGCCCGGTGCTTCTCGAAGGTGTGGAGCACGATCGCCTTCGGCACGGCCGTCGAACGCCGGGTGCCGGTCGCCGACCCGGTCGCGGGCGGCAGGGGCCAGGCGAGGAGCCGGTTGCCGGCGGCCGCGACCACGAGATCGCCGCGTACCGCCACCGACCCCACCGCCGCGCGCGGGCCGCTCAGGGCGTACCGGACGGTGCCGGTCACGGCGTCGACGACCAGCACCCTGCCGGTCCGGCCCTGGGCGGTGCCGACGACGACGATGGCGCCGTCGTCGGAGACCGCCGCGCACAACGGTGTTCCCGCAACGTCGACGTGCCGAGCCTGCCAGGTGCCGGTGTCGAGCACGACGAGCTTGGCGGACCTGCGGCACGGCATCGCCACCGTGCCGCCGGCGGCGGCTAGCCGGTCGTCTTCGACGGCGGGCACACCGACGGGCACGGTACGCACCCGAGCGAGGTCGCGGATCCGGTACACGCCGAGCGTCGACGGGTCGTCGGCGGGCGTGGCCACGACGAGGTCGCCGACCGGCACGAAATCGAGGACCGCGTCACCGGCCACGATCGCGCCCGTGTCGGTGTCCATGGCCTGCAGAAGTGTGCCGGGGGCGGGCGCGTATCCGTTGTGGAGCAGCAGGGTGCGGCCGTCGGCGGCGAACATCGCCCGGAACGAGCGGGACAGCGGGCGGAACGCGTCCGAGCCGTAGCGGTGCATCCCGCCGACGGTAGCAACGGCGCGACTGTCCGCTGTGGACGGAAGCTGACCGGTCCGGCTAACTGTTCGGATGCCTGACTGCCGGGTTCAAGTGGCAACTATGCGATGGGCATGCGAACCGCTTCGTCGACGAGTGCCTGGAGCCGGTCCCGGCAGCGCAGCAGAAGGCCAGTGATCTCGTCGATGGTCACCGCGTCCACCCGGCTGCGCTCCGACCACATAGCTCGAACGGCTCGCTGGCTCTGCGTCAGATACAGTTCTGCGGAGTCGAGCAACCTGCTGAACTCGTTGTGGTGGTCCGCGGAAGCGAACCGGACCGAGCCGCGTGCGGCCAGCAGGGACGCCCCGGGGGCGGCGAAGAGAGGGGCAGGATCGTCGCCTGCCTGATCGGCGGCAACCCGCGCGAGGACATATTCAAGTTCGGCTGCGGCCAACGTCAGCCTGCCGACCGCCAGGACCGTCTCCTCGGTGAGCCGCTGCATCGGCTCACCGTATCGGAGCGTCGGTCCATGCGTCCTTGCGGCCAAGGTGCCTCGGTGTCATGTTGGCCGGTTCCTCACCGGCTGGCGAGGTGTGTCCGGTTCGGGTTCGCCGTACGCCGACGTCGCCGAGGTCGACCGCTTGGCGAGCGCGTCGCGCGCGGTTGTGAGAGGTTGGAGTGGCCCGGTGAGGCCGTAGCGGCCCCGAGGCACCGGTCAGCCGCGACCCGGGCGTCGGGGCCCGCGCCGGAAATGTCTGCACCGAGACCGGCAAAACTTGATTGACTCCAGAAGAGTGGGCTATGTTTGCCGCATGACGTCCGACTTCGAGGCTCAGCTGCGGGCGGTCTCGTTGCGCGTGACTCGGCCCCGGTTGGCGGTGCTCGCGGCGCTGCGCGACCACCCGCACGTCGACACCGACACGGTGATCGCCCTGGTCCGTGCGGAGCAGCCCACGGTCTCCCACCAGACGGTTTACGACGTGCTGCGGGCGCTCACCGACGCCGGTCTGGTGCGGCGGATCCAGCCCGCCGGCGCGGTCGCCCGGTACGAGTCCCGGGTGGGGGACAACCACCACCACGTCGTGTGTCGTTCCTGCGGCGTGATCGCCGACGTCGACTGCGCTGTCGGCCACGCCCCCTGTCTCACCGCCTCCGACGACCAAGGCTTCGCGGTCGACGAGGCGGAGGTCGTCTACTGGGGCATCTGCCCCGACTGTGCGACCGAACCTACCTCCCAGTGATCGGCCAGTCGGAAGGAAACAGATGAGCGACACCCATGAAAACACGCCTGCGAGCGCCCAGGGTGTGGACCAGAAGGCAGCCGCCGGCTGCCCGGTCGCGCACGACTCGGTGACCGCGCACGGCAGCGAGAGCGAGAACCCGGCGATCGACTCGCCGACCCCGAAGACCGGCGGGCGTCCGCGTACCAACCGGGACTGGTGGCCCAACCAGCTCGACCTCTCGGTGCTGCACGCCCAGTCGGCCAAGGGCAACCCGCTGGGAGAGAACTTCAGCTACGCCAGGGAGTTCGCCAAGCTCGACGTCGAGGCCCTCAAGCAGGACATCGTCGAGGTGCTCACCACCTCGCAGGACTGGTGGCCGGCCGACTTCGGTCACTACGGCGGCCTGATGATCCGGATGAGCTGGCACGCCGCGGGCACCTACCGCATCCACGACGGTCGCGGCGGCGCCGGCGACGGCGGCCAGCGGTTCGCCCCGCTCAACAGCTGGCCGGACAACGCCAACCTGGACAAGGCCCGCCGGCTGCTCTGGCCGGTCAAGCAGAAGTACGGCCAGAAGATCTCCTGGGCCGACCTGCTCGTGCTCGCCGGCAACGTCGCCCTGGAGTCGATGGGCTTCAAGACCTTCGGCTTCGGCTTCGGTCGCGAGGACGTGTGGGAGCCCGAGGAGATCTTCTGGGGTCCGGAGGATGCCTGGCTCGGCGACGAGCGCTACGTCTCCGAGAAGGAGATGTCGACCGGCGTCGGGGCGACCGAGATGGGTCTCATCTACGTCAACCCGGAGGGCCCGCGCGGTAACGCGGACCCGGCCGCCGCGGCGCACTTCATCCGCGAGACCTTCGCCCGGATGGCGATGAACGACGAGGAGACCGTCGCCCTCATCGCCGGCGGCCACACCTTCGGCAAGACCCACGGCGCCGGCGTCGCCGACGACCACGTGGGTGCCGAGCCCGAGGGCGCCCCGCTGGAGGCGCAGGGCCTGGGCTGGCTGAGCACCAACGGCAGCGGCAAGGGCGCGGACACGATCACCAGCGGCCTCGAGGTGACGTGGACGGACCTGCCGACGCAGTGGAGCAACCGCTTCTTCGAGATCCTCTTCGGCTACGAGTGGGAGCTCACCACGAGCCCCGGTGGCGCCAAGCAGTGGGTCGCCAAGGACGCCGAGGCGATCATCCCGGACGCCCACGACCCGTCGAAGAAGCACAAGCCGACGATGCTCACGACCGACCTGTCGCTGCGCGTCGACCCGGCGTACGAGAAGATCTCGCGCCGCTTCCTGGAGAACCCGGACGAGTTCGCGCTGGCGTTCGCCAAGGCCTGGTACAAGCTGCTGCACCGCGACATGGGCCCGGTCAGCCGCTTCCTCGGCCCGTGGGTCCCGGAGACCCAGCTGTGGCAGGACCCGGTGCCGGCCGTCGACCACGAACTGGTGGGTGACGCCGACGTCGCCGCCCTCAAGGCGAAGGTCCTGGAGTCCGGCCTCACGACCGCCCAGCTCGTCTCCACCGCCTGGGCCTCGGCCGCCAGCTTCCGCTCCACGGACAAGCGCGGCGGCGCCAACGGCGCGCGGATCCGTCTCGAGCCGCAGCGCGGCTGGGAGGTCAACCAGCCCGAGCAGCTCGCGACGGTACTGAGCGCCCTCGAGGGCATCCAGCGCGAGTTCAACGAGGCCGGCGGCGCGAAGATCTCGCTCGCCGACCTGATCGTGCTCGCCGGCTCGGCCGCCGTCGAGAAGGCGGCGCGGGACGCCGGCGTCGAGGTGACCGTGCCGTTCCGCCCGGGGCGCACCGACGCCACCGCGGAGCAGACGGACGTCGAGTCCTTCCGGGTCCTCGAACCGCGCGCCGACGGGTTCCGCAACTACCTGCGTGCCGGGGAGAAGACCCAGCCGGAGGTGCTGCTCCTCGACCGTGCGTACATGCTCGACCTGACCGCGCCCGAGATGACCGTCCTCATCGGCGGCCTGCGCGCCCTCGGGGCCAACCACGGCGGTACGGCGCACGGCGTCCTCACCGACCGGCCCGGTGTGCTCACCAACGACTTCTTCACCAACCTGCTCTCTCCGGGCACGCGGTGGAAGGCGTCGGGCTCCGACGAGCACGTGTACGAGATCCGGGATCTGGCCACCGACGAGGTGAAGTGGACCGCGACCGTGGTCGACCTCATCTTCGGCTCCAACTCCCAGCTGCGGGCCCTCGCGGAGGTCTACGCCAGCGAGGACGCGCGCGACAAGTTCGTGGCGGACTTCGTCGCGGCCTGGACCAAGGTCATGGAACTCGACCGGTTCGACCTCGCCTGATCCGACCGCACCCGACGAGCCCCGGTCGATCCGCCAAGGATCGACCGGGGCTCGCCCGGGCATGGGTTCGCTGAATCGCCAGGGGCGACGCCGGCCTGGCGAGGTCGCGGGAGCTACGCCGGCGCGGTTTCGCAGGAGGAAGCGCCCCGGCCGGGGCCGGTGGTGGCGGTCAGGCGCGGCGGTGCAGGTAACGGGCGCGCCGTCCGGCGTCGTGGAAGCCGAGCCGTCGATAGAGGGCGGCGGCCGGGTTGTCGTCGTTGACGCAGAGCCACGCCTCCCGGGTACCGTCGGCGGCCAGCGACCGCAGCGCGATCGCCACCAGGTGGGCCCCGACCCGCCGGCCCCGCCAGGCGGGAACCACGCCCACCTGGTCGATCCAGTTGTCGATGACGTTGAGGAAGCCGACCGCCGTGCCGTCGGGACCGCGTGCGATCAGCGACAGGTCCGGCCGGTACGCGTCGTCCTCCCGTAGCTCGTCCAGCCACTCCTCGGCCACCGGCTCGACGAATCCGGGCCGGTCCGCGAAGGACGCCCGGTAGGTCGCGAACAGCTCCGAGTCGAGCGTCACCGGCCCGGTGGCCACGCCGTCGGGGTGGGTGACCTCCGGCAGGGCGGTGAGCTCGTGCCGTAGCACCCACTCGGTGAAGGTCCGCTCGAAGCCGCGTGCCGTGAACAGGGCGTCCGCCCCTGGACTCCACGACTCGGTGGTCGACAGCAGGTCGGCGCCGCCGGCCTGCTCGTCCGCCCAGCTCAGCAGCCGGCTACCGACGCCCTGCCCGCGCCAGGCCGGATGCACCAGGCCGGTGCTGGTGGCCGGCTGCCGGTCGGTGCCGACACTCACGGCCGCGATCAGGCCGCCGTCGTACCAGGCGCCGAGGGTACGGGCCTGGAGCAGCCGGGCCCGCAGCAGCGCAGAACCGGTGAACAGCGGCAGCCCACCGTCGACGGCCAGGCACGCCTCGGCCAGGTCGGTCAGCGCGGTGAGGTGTTCCTCGCCGAACTCTTTCCAGGTCAACACGTCCATGCCCGGGTCCGCCATCATCCTTTGCCCTTCACTGCCGTCGATTGCCCGCCCGCCGGCCCTGGCGGCTGACGCCGGGCCGGCGCGACGGCGCCGTTGGGCAGTAAGTAGGCGTCCCCGCCGGTATCGCTGTCAACGCGGTTTCAGCCCGTCCGCCCGGGAACGACAGCAAGAAGACGGACTGTCGGTGAGTTGGAACTCTGGGCATGAGGGGGTCTCGACGGCCGGCTCGGTGCCTTGTCGTCCGGCTGGCCCGTGTCTACTGTGCGGTGATGTTCTCGCGCCTCTTGACGGTGACCTTCGATGCGCACGACGCGACTCGCCTGGCGCGGTTCTGGGCCGGCATGCTCGGCCGGGGAGTCGTCGAGGACGCGGATGGTGCGCTGCTGCCCGGCGACGACACCCAGCTCAGCCTCCGGTTCGTTCCGAGCCGCACGGAGACGGTGGGGTCGAACCGCATGCATCTTCACCTGACCAGCGCCAGCCGCGCCGACCAGGAGCGCATGGTGGCGACGGCGCTGGGGCTCGGCGCCGGCCACGTCGACGTCGGGCAGCGCCCCGAGGAGGGGCACATCGTCCTGGCCGACCCCGAGGGCAACGAGTTCTGCGTGATCGAGCCGGGCAACGCCTTCCTCGCCGGATGCGGCCTGCTCGGAGAACTCGCCTGCGACGGCACCCGGGAGGTCGGCCTCTTCTGGAGCGAGGCACTGGGCTGGCCGCTGGTGTGGGACCAGGACCAGGACCGCGGTCCAGTCACCGTACGGCGGCACGAAGGTCGCGTGGGGAGGCCCACCCGTGGCCCCGAAGGAGGCGTGGAACCGGCAGCGCTTCGAACTCGCCCCGGTTGAGGGCGACCAGCAGGCGGAGGTCGACCGGCTGGTCTCCCTCGGCGCCACCCGGCTCGAGGTGGGGGCGGACGGCGCGGTCGTGCTGGCCGATCCGGACGGCAACGAGTTCTGCGTGAAAGGGAACTGATCACATTCCACGGAGGTGCCCCTGAGGGCGGGGGGTGGGGTGACCTGGTGAGCCTGTGATCGGGAGGTCGTGGTTACCGCGGCGCATCCGGTCGACGATCGACCGGGTAGCCCGGGGATCCGGACATCCAGAAGAGGGAGCAGAGCCGATGCCACGTAAACCGATCGACATCACCCTCCCCGGCCTGTCGGGGAAGCGCGCCGTCGTCACCGGCGCGAGCGACGGGATGGGGCTGGGGATGGCCGTACGGCTGGCCGCGGCCGGTGCCGAGGTGATCCTGCCCGTCCGCAATCCGCGCAAGGGCGAGGCCGCGATCAGCACGGTCCGGCAGGCCGTGCCCGGGGCAAAGGTCTCGTTGCGCAGCCTCGACCTGTCCTCGCTGGAGTCGGTCGCGGCCCTGGCCGACGCCCTTCGCGGGGAGGGCAGCCCGATCCACATTTTGATCAACAACGCGGGCGTGATGCGACCGCCGAGCCGGCAGACCACGGCCGACGGGTTCGAACTGCAGTTCGGCACCAACCACCTCGGCCACTTCGCGCTGGTCGCCCGGCTGCTCCCGCTGCTGCGCGCCGGCGGTGCCCGGGTGACCTCGCAGGTCAGTGTCGCCGCGCGTCGTGGCCGTATCAACTGGGACGATCTGAACTGGGAACGTTCGTACGACGGCATGCGTGCCTACAGCCAGTCGAAGATCGCGTTCGGGTTGTTCGGCCTGGAGTTGGACCGCCGCAGCAGGGCGCACGGTTGGGGCATCACCAGCAACCTCTCGCACCCCGGGGTTGCCCCCACCAGCCTCCTGGCAGCCCGCCCCGAGCTCGGCCGCAGCCAGGACACCCCCGCGATACGCCTGATCCGGGCGATGTCCGCTCGCGGCATCCTGGCGGGCACCGTCGAGACCGCGAAGTTGCCCGCGCTCATGGCCGCGACCGACCCGGATGCCAAGCCCGGTGTGCTCTACGGGCCCAGCGGCCCTGGCAACCTGGGCGGTCCGCCGGCCGAGCAGCGGATGTACACGCCGCTGCGTAGCAGCGAGGAGGCCCAGCGCGTCTGGCAGGTGTCCGAGCAGCTCACCAGGACGTCCTTCGTCAGGGCCTGACCACCGGTCGCCCGACCTCTCCCGAAAAGCCACACGGGTCCTCGTGGTCGGCGCGACTCCATCGCCACCCTCGGCCGCTACCCATCCCGGGCTGTCACCACTGCCCGGGCCAGGGATGAGCCCTGAACTGGATCGGGGGCTGATACAGCACCGGAGGCCGGCACCGCACCCGCGGCTACCTCAGCCTTGCCGTTCATGGGTACACCGTCACGACTTCTGCCGGAGCCCCGGGCGTGGCGCCGCGATCAAGGCGACCGTCTCCATGGGCAGCTCGGCCCTCCGTTCGATCTCCAGGCCGGCCCGGTTCAGCAGCGTGGTGATCCGGTCAACGGTGCGGTGGCCGCCGCCGGTGGTCATCAACAGGTGCAGATCCCACAGCGCGGGCAGCACGGTCGGGGCCTCATCGTCGACGAAACGGTCGAGGAGCAGCAGTCGCGACGAGGAGTCGACCATGGCGCGACGGCACTTCTCGAAGACCTTGACGACCGCGTCGTCGTCCCAGCCGGCCAGAACGCGACAGAGGATGTAGACGTCTCCGCCCTGGGGGACGTCGGTGAACATGTCGCCCCCGACCAGTTCGACACGGTCGAGTCCGACGGCGGCCGCTAGGTGCTCACCCGCCTGGGGCAACATGTGTTCGCGGTCGAAGAGCGTGCCCCTGGCATCCGGTGTGGCGCCGAGGATCGTGGCGAGCAGTTGGCCGCCTCCGCCACCCACGTCCACGACCATCTTGCCGGAGAAGTCGAAGATCTCGGGTACCTGGTGGAAGAACATGCTTGCGGCGTTCAAGGTGTGCTGGAATCGCCGGGCGGTGGCCGCGTCCTCACCGAGGTATTCGTAGAACGGCCGGCCGTAGGCGGCCTCGAAGCCCGAACTGACCGTGCTTATCGCGTTATGGGCGTGCCCCCAGGCGGAATAGAACTCCTCGCCGTAGAGCAGGCACATGCCGCGCAGGGACTGAGGGCCGTCGAGCAGTGCTGCGCTCACGTCGGTGTTCCTGTAACCGGTCGACTCGTTGCCCTCGAATACGCCCATGGCCACCAGAAGGCGCATCAGGCGGTGAATGCCCTCTTCATTTGCCCCGGTTGATTTAGCCAGTTCGCCGCGGGTGGTGCGGCCGGCCTTGATGTGATCCGGCAATCCGAGTTTGACCGCGGTGTAGAGGGCCTGTGCCCGCCAGCCGCCGGTGATCATTTCGATTACGTCTCGAGTGGCCTGCAAGTCGACTGTCATTCCGCCCCGCTAACCGACTGATATCAACGTTTGTCACTGTACCGCAAAGACGATCGCCGGCGGAAGGGTCTCACTTGCCCGGGGTGAATCCGGCAAGTAATCCGACGGTCTACTGTGGGCTTGTGAACACTTGGTGACACTGTCTGGGTGCATGGTTGGACGACGATTGTCGTAGGACTACGTCCGCCCCACGAAGCGTGGTGCGGGGAATGCGCTATGCGTACAGCGTTCCCCGGGCGACGACGACGGCGGACCCCGCCACCTGGACCGACTCGATCCGTTCCGGCGTTCCCGTGGCCCGAGCCCGCATTGTCGAAGGACGGCCGATCTCGACGCCCTGGCGGATCTCGATCCATTCCCCGAAAGGGATCAGACCGTGCCGGGCCAGGTGCACCGCGAGCGAGCCGGCGGCCGAGCCGGTGGCCGCGTCCTCGACCACGCCATAGGCGGGCGAGAACATCCGCAGTCTCCATCGCGTGCCCGATCCCGCGAAGCAGTTGGCGGCCATGTCGGGCAGCCTGGCGAGAGTCCGTTGGTCTGGCTCCACGGCGGAGAGCGTGGCCACGCTGCCCAGGCCGACGAACACGTGTCGCGGCCCGTTTCGGTAGACCTCCACCGGCAGGGTGCAGGCGGACGCCGCCAGGCCGAGACCGGCGAGCAACTCGTCCGCGCGGTCGTAGGGCTCCCACGTGGGGATGGGTTGCCACATGCTGGCCGTGCCGGCCCGGCCGCCGCCGGCACACTCGAGATCGAACGCCACGGTGCCCATGGCGGTCTCCATCCGGATCCTCTGCGCCGGGTTCGACTCGCCGAGCACAATGGCAGTGCCCAGGGTCGGATGCCCGGCGAACGGCAGCTCGTTCACCGGGGTGAAGATCCGGACCCGCACGTCACCGTCGTCTTCCGCCGGGAGGACGAAAACGGTCTCCGACAGGTGCATCTCCTGCGCGATCCGCTGCATGCGCTCGGGAGAGAGATCGGCGGGATCCACGAAGACCGCGACCGGGTTACCTTCCAGCGGAACTTCGGTGAAGACGTCGGCCACGACATACTCGTACGTACCCATAGGTCCCCCTTCTCGAAGGTCAGTGGGTGTCGGACAGGGTCTGGTACGCCCTGCCTACGGTGTTGCCGCGGCCGGTGCGTACCACCGGCATGCCGGCGAAGACAGCGACGCTCAGTTCGGTGTTCTTCGCCGGGTCGACCATTCCGAACGGCGACATGCCTTCACTTCTTGTGCAGGTGATTGGGCAGCTTTCAGGTAGGGATCCCGCCACGCCTGATCACTGGCACCTCGATCCCCAGTGCACGCAACTGCTGGAACGGGTTCATGAACTCGCGGTTCTGCTTGATCTTTCCGTTCTCGAGCAGGAAAGAATGGATGAAGTGGTTCCTGTAGTAGCCGGGCGGGTAGTCGGGATAAAGGATCTGTCCTTCTCCGTCACACTCGACCCAGAACCTGTTGGGGTCCTGCGTGTCGAAGATCTCCACGTTCTTCCATTCCCAGTCGGGGAACATCCGCAGTGACCATTCGCCGTGCGCCTTGAGTTTCTCGTGGCCCTGGGAGGCGACCGGTTTGCCGGTATCGCTAGTCCACAGGCCGGCGCTGCCGTCCTCGGTGAAGAGCAGGTATCGCGTCAAGCGGTTCTCGCCCTTGCGGCTCATGTAGTCCGCGACGACGGCACGGTTGCGGTCTCTCAGGTCGAGGTCGGTGGCGAACGCCTCGGACTGGGTGTGGTTCGTCGTCAATTCTGGATCCCTTCGGCTCGTGATTGCGTGCATCGGTGTGCTGGTTATCGTCCGGCGTTCGGTGTCGGAGCCGGAGTTGGAGCCGGTAGACAGTGCGTTGTCCCGGGCGCGGTCAGGGCTGCAGCCGGCCGGTACGCCAGCCCGTTCCGTCGCGTTCGTACAGCAGCCTCTGGTGCAGGCGGCCGGGGTCGGCCTGCCAGAACTCGACCGATCCGGGTTCGAGCAAGTAACCCAGCCAGGCGGCCGGGCGAGGCAGCGGCAAGCCAGCACCGGCCAGTTGTTCGGCCCGTCTCCTCAGTTCGTCCTCGTCCAACAGGGGTGCGCTCTGGTGTGAAGCCACCGACATCGGGTGCGTGCTGACCGGCCGGGCGGCCCACAAGGCATCAGCTTCCTCGTTGGGCAACGCATAGGCCGGACCGGTCACGATCACCTGGCGGCCGGCCTCGCGCCAGTAGAAAACGCCGGAGGCCCAGCCGTTCTCGGCCAGGTCCCGGCCCTTGCGACTGTTGGCGTGCGTGGCGAACACCAGACCCGTGTCGCGGACCTTGAGGACCTGCACGATCCGGTTGGAAGCGTGGCCACGGGCATCCGCGGAGGCCAGCGCCAGCGCACCCGGCTCACGGACGCCGTCCGCGACCGCGCGGTCGAACCAGGCCCGGAGCAGGCCCATCGGTTCGGCGGGCGGGGTGGAGAACTCATCGGTGCTCAGGGGGTGGGTGGATGTGCTCACTACGACTTCTTCACCGGCTCGAAGGCCAGGCCGCGGTCGAGCAACTCGCCGGAGTGGACACCTTCGATGATGGCCTCGATGTCGGTCTCCATCCGGTGATTCGGCGGGTATCCGATGAGTTCGGTGGCCCGGTTCGGGGGCATCGGCGCCGTCAGGTCAGCTGTGGACTCCCACAGCGTCACCGCACCCCAGCGGTTGGCCTGCCGGTCGGAGATCCAGAACTTCAAACGCAGTCCGTGGATCCGCTCCCACGGCTGCACGCCCTCTTCTCGCAGGTAGACGCGCAGGGAGTCGATGGTCTGGCCGGACCCGGACAGGTCCCACCAGGAAATGCTTGCTTTCATACGTTCAGTACCTCCTCGGTCTGTGTCAGCGGCGCCAGCAGCTCACCCAGGACGCGTTCGCCGTCGCGGGTGAGTACCGACTCAAGGTGGAACTGCACCGAAGCAAAGTGCGGCCCTCGTAGGGCATGCACCTCGCCCGTGCCGGCGTCCAGGCTGGCCTTCACCCCGCCGATGCCAGGACACTCCAACTGCTCAGCGCGTCCGTAGGCCTCGTAGGAGTTGTAGAAGCCCACCTGTTCCCGCGAGCCGAACAGGTCGATCTCGCGCTGGGTGCCCTGGTTCGGGACCGTCCGGCGCCTCAGCCGGAGCCCGAGGCGCCGGCACAGCAACTGGTGGCTCAGGCACACCGCAAGGAACGGGATGCGTCGGGACAGCAGGTGCTCGATCGCCGACGTGAGGTGGGCCATCCTCGGGTCATCGGCGTCCCGTGGGTCGCCGGGACCCGGGCCCAGGATGACGAGATCGTGGTCGTCGAAGCGGTGGGGCGCGTCGAAGCGGTCGAGTCGCACCGTCAGCCCGATGGCCCGCAGTTGGTGGGCCAGCATCGAACTGAAGGTGTCCTCGGCATCGATGATCAGCGCCCGGCGGCCGCTCAGCGCCGGGTGTGGCTGTGCGCGCGAGCCGGCGTCGCTGAGCCAGAAGCGCGCGATGGTCGCGTTGCGCCTGCCCAGCGCCTCGCGGATCCGCGGGTCTCCGTTGAGACGCTCGTTGGCACCGAGCGCCGAGAGCAGGCCGGCGGCCTTGGTGCGGGTCTCGGCGACCTCGGCGGTGGGGTCGGAGTGCCGGACCAGGGTTGCCCCGACCCCGACCTCGACGCGAGCGCTGTCATCGAGCTCCGAGGTGCTGATGTCGGCGGTGCGGATGAGAATGGCGGAGTCCATCGTCCGCGCGCCATCGGCGTCACGGCCGATGAGGGCCGCGACGCCGCCGTAGTACCCGCGGCCGCGCGGCTCGTAGCGGGCGATCACTCGGCAGGCGTTCTCCAGCGGACTGCCGGTCACGGTGGGCGCGAACATCGTCTCCCGCAGGATGTCCCGGGGATCGAGGTCGCTGCGCCCCTCGATGACGTATTCGGTGTGCGCGAGCCAGGCCATCTCCCGCAGGAACGGACCCACCACCCGGCCACCGCCCTGGCAGACCCGGGCCATCATCTTCAGTTCCTCGTCCAGGACCATGTACAACTCGTCGGTCTCTTTGCCGTCGTCGAGGAAGTCCATGACCTCCGACAGGACCGGTCCCGTCGGCGGGTAACGGTAGGTGCCGCTGATCGGGGTCATCGCCGCGACGCCGTTTCGCAGGCTGACGTGGCGCTCCGGTGTGGCGCCGACGAAGGTCCGGGTGCCGGTGTGCACGAGGAACGTCCAGTAGGTACCGGTCTCCCGGGTGAGTAACCGACGGAACAGGCTCAGCGCGCTGCGCGTGGAGTAGCCGGTGATGGTGGTGACGAACGTCCGCTTGATGACGAAGTTCGAGCCCTCTCCGGTGCCTATCTCGTTGTCGAGGACCGCGCGAACGATGTCAGCGTAGGCGTCGTCCTCGGTGTCGAACCGTCCACCGGTCAGGGCGATCGGCTCGTCCGGGAGGTGTCTCAGCGCCTCGGTGGTGGAGATCTGGCCCTGGTCCGTCACCGACATCGCGAGCAGCGGTGAGCCGTCCGCGGCGGCGGCGAAGCCGCGCTCGGTGATCTGCCGGTGAGGCACCAGGACCAGCGCCTCCTGACGAGCCTCGCCGGGCCGCCCGGCCTGGTCGGCCAGCGGGATGTCAGCGAGCCGGGCCGGCGTGCTGACCCGGCCCAGCAGGATCTCCAACCGGTCCGGGCCCAGGGTCTCCGGGCGGTGCAGCAGGGCGAAGGCGCCCGGATCGGGTCTCAGCACCTGCTCGAGCAACTGCTGCGGCTTCATGCGAAGACCTCCCCGGTGGTGGTGACCACCGAACAGCGAGTGGCCGCGTAGTCGAGGGCCAGCCGGTGATAGTCGGCCGAGAAGTCGCCGAGAGCGTCGGCGACCAGGAACGACTGGATGTCGTTGGTGAACGCGTCGAGGGCCGTCGCCAGTACACCGACGTGCGCGTACACCCCGCAGACGATCAGCTGGTCGCGGTCCTGCTCGCGCATCTGCGCCAGCAGGTCCGAGCGGAAGAACGCGCTGTAGCGCCACTTGGTGAGCACCCGGTCCGGCGGCCGCGGTGCAAGCTCGGCGACGATCGACCGATCGAGGGGGTCGACGCTCATCCCCGGGCCCCAGATGTCCTTCAGCAGGCCGCGTTCCTGCTCGGTCATGCCACCGGGCTGCGCGGTGTAGAACACCGGGATCCCGAGCGCGGCGCAGCGCTTCCTCAGTTGCACGCAGTGGCGCACCAGCGTGTCACGCACCGCCGGGGGAAAGGGTGCGAGGAAGTAGCGCTGCATGTCGTGCACGAGTAGTACCGCCCGGCGTGGGTCGGGGGTCCACCGTGCGGTGCTGACGGGCAGCTCACCGCTCGTGGGAAGTGGGTAGGCGGGGATCGGCGCTATGCCCGGCACGGTGTCTCCTCGGCCCGGTTCATCATCATCGCGTCTGCCAGGCCGAGACCACCGCTACCGCCTGGCGAGGGTTGAGACGCGGGTCGCACAACGTCGTGTATCTCTCGTCGATCCGGCCGGTGTCGTGGCGGACGTCGATGCATTCGGTCACGTCGTCGGGGCTGGTTTCGAGGTGCATTCCTCCCGGTGTTCCGCCGGCTGCGCGAACCGCTGACTGGAACGCCGTGACCTCCCGGATGATCGTCTCCACGACTCGGGTCTTGCGGCCCTCGGCGGTGGTCACGGTGTTGCCGTGCATCGGGTCGACCAGCCAGATCGCCGGGTGTCCGGCGGCACGCACGGCGCGGACCAGTGGGGGAAGCAGATCCATGGTCGCGTCAGCGCCCATCCGAGCGATCAGGGTGAGTCGGCCCGGTTCCCGTTCCGGATCCAGCCGCGTACACAACGCGAGCAGGTCGGCGACCGTCGTACGCGGCCCGATCTTGCACGCAACGGGGTTGATCACATTCGCGAGTAGCGAGACGTGCGCCCCCTCGACCTCGCGGGTGCGTTCCCCGATCCACGGCCAATGGGTGGAAGTGAGCGCGGCCCGACCCTGCCGGTCCCGGCGTAGCATCGGGATCTCGTAGTCGAGCAGCAGAGCCTCGTGACTGGTCCACACGGCCGGCTCGATACGCGCCTCCGGCGTCGGGGCGAGGTGGTCCATGAGTTGGCTCGCCGCCCAGTATCCCGCCAACATGCGTAGTGGATCGGGCCGCCGCACCTGTGGGTCCGGCTCGGGACCGTTCACCATGTGCCCTCGGTACACCGGGATCTCGACGCCGTCGACCCACTCGGTGGCCGCCGACCGGGGTTTGGCGTACTGGCCCGCGATCCGGCCCACCCGTACCACGGGCTGGTGCGTGACAGCGCTCATGACGCCGGCGAGCACGTTGAGGAGCCGGGTCTTCCGTTCCACGTCACCCGCGGTGCATTCGGCGGGGTCCTCCGCGCAGTCACCCGCCTGCACCACCTGCGCCTGGCCGGCGGAAACTCCGGCGAGCAACCCTCGGAGCCTGCTCAGGGATTCGACCTCGACGAGTGGGGGAAGGCTCGCCAGCACCGCCCGGACGTGCTCGACCTGTGCCGGGTCGTCCCATTCAGGCTGCTGCCGCGCAGCCAGGGGGTGCGAAACCTCGAGCGAGGTGGCGTTCAAGTTTTCTCCAAACCACGAACATGCCGGCAACTCGTTATTCGCGCATCAATGGGGTGGCCCGCCGGCGATGGCCTCCGGCCGGTCCATCGAGGTGGCAGGGGGTGGGGTTGTCCTGGATGCAAAGCCGCGTACCGTTCGGCTGTTCACGAACGATGTCGCCGAAATTACCAGTGCGTTTCTGAACCGTCCCGGTCGACGATCGCTGCTTCGGGATCCTGGCGGGCGACGATCCCGTCCCGGTCCTTGGCGGCGATCCTTTCGCTCAATAGTTTGAGCAGCGCCTCCGGGTTGGCGGCGCCTTTTGCGAGGGTGTCGGCCGGGGCTGTGACGGCAGTCGAGCCGGTCGTGGCCGGCGACATCTGCGCGCGATGATGCCGACCGCGAACGTGCGGGTGACTTGGTTCATGACATCTTCCCTGAACTGGAGATGGCAGTCAGGTGAATACGGCACGTTTATCCAGTGCCGCCCTGTTTGCCATCCTGATCTCGCTACGGCATTCATATAACAGTGCGTAACTGGCTCGTGTCAAGGTTCGGATGGCTATGACGAGTGTCAATGTCTTTCTTCATTCGGTAGAGAGTCGAAGCCTAATGCCCGCATGGCGACTCCCACCTGCGGGAACATGGTTCCGGAAAGTTCTGCCCCGGCATGAGGTCCGCGCCCCGGCGCCATGCGGCTCGGGTTCCTACAGTTGCGGATCTTCACGGCTCGAATGGCTTCTGGGCGCTTTTCCTGTATGCGCAGTGTCGACAATCCGCCTAAATCGCAGGCGGTCGCACGGTCTGTGCGCGCGGATCACGCAAGTTGGCGATGGTTGCGGGGGTGGGCAGGGGAAGGCTCGGTCACCCGGACCCTCTGCCGGCTGTTGAAGGCATGCCTGTCCGGGCTCGTCACCTCGGCATCCGCCGTGCTGTCGAGGACGGTCCCGGCTTCGGTGTGCAGAGCCGCGCGAAACGCGTGGGCGAACATGCATGCGGTGACGGTGTGGTGCCAGGCGGTCCATGTGCGGACCTGATGCTGGTCGATGCCGATGAGGCCCTTGCCCTGCCCGTCACCCTCCTTGATCCTCTGTGGGGTCTCCGCGATGCGCCGCAGGACAGGCACGGACGCGCGGTGGCGGGCGTGGGCGAGGAAATAGGTGACTTCGCCCGGATCGCCGACCGAACGCCGTACCAGCAGGGTGTGCGCGAACCCGTCGGCGGGGATCTCATCGCTGACCCGCAGGTTTCCGCCGAGACTGATCAACGCCCAGTCGTGGGAGCGATCGTCTTCACCGCCCCGCGCGCGGGTTCGGGGCTGCCAGGCGCTGTCAGCGATCCGGGTGAGCAACTGACCGACACGGGTGACCGGGACGGTTCCGGGTGCGACGCTGATCTGCGTCAGCGGCAGGGCCGCCGACACGGCTACCACGTACGGCAATGACCGCTGCGCACACCAGTTGCGGACCCGTGGATGCTGCCCGTACCCGTCGGCCATGGTGACCCACCCGAACGGGACGGCCGCGTCGGCCGCCTCGGTCAACAGTTCGACGGCCTGGTCGTGTTTCGTGGCGAACCCGACACCCACCGGAATGCCGGCCTCACGGCAGCGCCCCGGATCGTCGGTCCACTGTGTCGGCAGATGAAGGCGACGACCGATGTACGCGTGCCCGGCCCGGCCGGCGTACGACAGCATGACCGCGACCTGGCAGTTCTCGATCCGATTGGTGGCGGCGCAGTACTGCGGGGCCACCCCCACCGACTTGTCACCCTTCTTCGGCAGCTGGGTCTCGTCGATGATCAGCACCCCGTTCGGGTCACCGAGATGCTCCACCACATGGGCGCGGACCTCGGCCTCAAGAGCGTCGGCGCTCCACGCGCCCCGCGACAGCAACGCCTGCATCCGGCCCGGGTGGGTGTGCCCGGCCCGCCGGGCCAGGGTCCAGCAGTTCTTCCTGTCCAGATCCGACAGCAGCCCCTCGATCAGATCATGGAACACCTCTCGAGGCTCCGGCCGGGCGAACAAGTGCCCCACCTTGCCCGTCAGCTCCCGTAGCCGCAGCTCCCAGCCCGACATCAGACCAGCCATCCCGCGAAAGTGCCACCCCGGCGGCGCCCAGACGCGACGCCAGCGCGCCGTAGTGCGGGATCAGTTTATCCGCATCGATGGCGTGGACGTTGAGCCGGACGAGGTCCTCCAGGGAGATTCCGGCCGCGGCGATTCCTCGTTGAGCCGAAGACCGACCTGCTCTCCCCGAACCGGCACAGCGACCGAGCCAGGTCGATCTCGGCCGGGCCTGGCGGGAGCACCGAGGAGCCTGACGCAAACGGCTGGCTGCGGCTGGAGGTGACCCTCCAGGATCTACGCCATGCCGAGTGGGCACTGTGGCAGCTCGGCGTGCGTGCCGAAGCGCTGCCCCGCAGCCGTTGCGTACCGCCCTGCGCAGCCGCGCCCGTTCGCCGCACGCTACGAAGAGACATGCTGAGAGTTGTCGCCTGGTGACCCGTTTTCCTGCCGACGAGCCGGGTCGATCGGCCTCGGCCAGCGAGCTTGGTCGCTTACGGCTTGCACCCGCGGCGGTAGTGGGCTGATGACGGGTGGCCGTCGGTGGAGAATGGGGACGCGTGTACGGTCCGCCGCAAACACCCGTTGGCCGAAGCGGAAAGGCACCTTGCTCTGATGGGGTTCTTCCTCGGCATCGGCGTCGGCTCCTACGACGGCGACCGGCATCCACTGCTACGCCGCGCCGTCCCCGACGTCGAAGCGCTCGGCGAACTGCTTGGCACCGCCTTCACCCCGCTGCTCGTTCCCGACCCCGACGAGGACCAGGTACGCCAGCGACTTCGAGCCCTGGAAACCACCCCGACCATCGGCGGAGACGACGCCCTGGTGCTGCTGTGGAGCGGACACGGGCGCGCCGCACCCAACGGCCTGCGCCTCCTCGCCCGTGACAGCGGCACCAGCCCGGCGGCCGGAATCGGCGTGGACGACATCGCCGGCTACATCGCGGTGTCCGGCGCCAGTCAGCTGCTCCTGATCCTTGACACCTGCTTTTCCGGCAAGGCCCTGCCTACGACGGAGGTCGCCGGCAAGGTACTCGAGCTGGTGCCGCCCGACGGCCCGCACGTCTGGGTCGGCGTACTGAGCTCATGCCACGATCTCGAAACCGCCCAGGACGGGCTATTGGGGCAGCGACTGCGGACCCTGCTCCGCGACGGACCGTGCACGCCGGCGCTACGGGTGCGGTGGTCGGTACACAACGAGTTCATCCGCGGCGACGACCTCTGCGACGCCATCCTCAAGGAGTGGGACAGCGACCGCCAGACCCCGCAGTTCCAGGGCCGGGGGAGCGCCTGGTGGATGTTCCACAACCCGCTGTACGACCCGGGCGCACCCGAACAGGTCGTCGAACACCTCCTGCTCGCCGCCCGCGGCGGCCGGCCGGGCGACGAACGGTCCTGGTTCACCGGCCGCACTGTCGAGGTCGACCAGGTCGTTGACTGGATCCGCAGCGGCAAACCGGGTGTATACGTCGTGACCGGCGCGGCGGGCACCGGTAAGTCGGCGATTGTTGGCCGAGTTGTCAGCCTGTCCAACCCCGACGAACGCGCGCGACTGCTCGCCGACGGCCTGGAGTGGATTCACGCCGATCCTGGCGAGCGGTCAGTACACGCTCACCTGCACGCCCGTGGACTGGCTGCGGATCGAGCAGCAGAGGTCATCGGCGGTCAGATGGTTGGTCGTCGGATGCTGGCTGCTCAGGCCGATCGCCGCAATGCGCCGGAGTTGGTAGGGCAGATACAGCGGTTCGTTGAGGCGGGAAGAAAGCCGCCGGTCGTGGTGGTCGATGGGCTGGACGAGGCGAGAAGCGCCGCGTTTCCGCTCGCGGAGGAACTGCTGGCCCGCCTTGCCCGGCACGCAGTGGTCGTGGTGGCCACCCGGGATTTGCCACATCCCGGCGGGGGCATCGACCTGGTGGCGTCACTGTCCCCGGCCGCCGTTCTGGATCTGGACGTAGAGGGAGCACGCCAGCGGCTACGAGCCGACCTCACCGACTATGTCCGAGCCAGGCTGGCCGGGGTCGACTCCCGGATGGATCCGGAACTGGTCGCTACCCACCTCGCCGCCGACGTCGACGGTGGCCAGGCGTTGGCCGGCAGCCCGTTTCTGCTCGCCCGGATCGTGACCGACCAACTCCGTGCCGATCCCGTCGATACCTCCATCGGCGGATGGCGAGATGAGTTGGTCGGATCAGTCGAAAAGGCGCTCGACAGGGATCTCGGAAGCGTCAGCACGGCACCGGTACTTGCATGGGCGGACGGGCTTCCGGCCGCGAACGCGGCGAGGCTGCTGTTGGCGGCGCTAACCCGGGGCTATGGTGCGGGGCTGCCCGATCAGGAGTGGCTGACGGTGGCCAACGCCGGCCGGCCGGAATCGGCATGGTTCGGCCAGGACGACCTAACCTGGGTACTCGGTCAGCTCGGTCGATACGTCGTACAGGACGGCGAGGCCGGGGAAGCGGTGTACCGGATGGCACATCAGAGCCTGGCCGACCACGTACGCCCGCCCTATCAGGCGGTGCACGAGACGCCGTTTGACCCGGACGCACTGCCGATCGCGGCGGCACTGGCTGAGCGATATCGGAGCCTGCTCGGTGACGGGAGCGTCGCCGTTACACCCGGATACCTGCGGCGGTACCTCTGGCAGCATGCAGCGGATGCAGGGATTCCCGGGCTGGCGCTGATGCGGGAACTGGCTGACATGGACAGGACGCTGAGTAGCGATGTGGGGATGGTGGCGCAGGCAGTCGCAGAGCGGTTCGCGCATTGGGGGTACTGGCAGGAGGCCGTGGCGCCGGTTGAAGAGGCGGTGGCGACGTACCGTGGATTGGCGGCCGCTAACCCGGCTTTCGCGCCCGATCTTGCTGCTGCACTGGACAACCTTGGTAACTGCTACAGGGAGGTTGGGCGTCGGCTGGAGGCGGTGGCGCCGGTCAAGGAGGCGGTGGAGATCTCCCGTGGGCTCGCGGCGGCTGACCCGGTGTTTGCGCCCTACCTGGCTCGCGCGTTGAGCAGCTTGGGTGGACGCTACGGCGACGTCGGGCTTCGGCAGGAGGCCGTGGCGCCGGCTGAAGAGGCGGTGGCGTTGTACCGCAGGCTGGTGGCTTCTAATCCGGCTTTCGCGTCCGATTTGGCCGGCGCGTTGACCAATCTCGGTTTTGCTTACCGGGAGGTTGGGCGCTGGCGAGAGGCGGAGGCGACGACTGAGGAGGCGGTGGAGGCATACCGTGGGCTGGCGGCTTCTAATCCGGCATTCATGCCCAACCTGGCTGTGGTGTTGAACAACCTCGGTGTCGTCATCAGAATCAATGGGCGCCGGGGGGAGGCGGTGGCGTCAACCGCGGAGGCGGTGGAGATATACCGTGGGCTGGCGGCTTCTAATCCGGCTTTCGAGTCCGGCCTGGCTATGGCGTTGACTAACCTCGGCATCCGCTACAGGGAGGCTGGGCGCCGGGTGGCAGCGGTCCTGGCAAGCGCGGAGGCGGTGGAGCTTCGCCGGAGGCTGGCGGCCTCTAATCCGGCCGTCGTGTCCGATCTAGCCGGCGCGTTGACCCACCTCGGTCTTGCTTACCGGGAGGTTGGGCGCGGGGAAGAGGCGGTGGCGCCCGTCGAGGAGGCAGTGCAGACGTACCGTGGGCTGGCGGCTTCTAATCCGGCTTTCGAGTCCGACCTGGCAATGGTGTTGACCCACCTCGGTGCCGTCTACAGCGAGGTTGGGCGTCGGCAAGAGGCGGTGGCGGTGACTGAGGAGGCAGTGCGGATGTACCGCCGACTGGCGGATGACACCCCACGGTTCGTCGCCGATCTAGTGCTGTGACCGGAAACGTTGGCCGGGTTGGGTGACACGCCGGTCATCGTTACCGGTTCGGTGTCGGGCGGGGTTCAGGCTGTCGGGATGGCAGATGCTGTTCGGGCGCGTCGGCTCACCGATGACGAGGGTCGGCGACTACAACAGATCGTGCGGCGTGGGACGGGATCACCGGTCCGGCTGCGACGGGCGATGGTCATCATGGCCTCGGCCAGTGGGAACACCGTCCCGGCGATCGCTCGTTTGGTCCAGGGCGACGAGGATGCGATCCGTGAGGTCATCCACCGGTTCAACAAGATCGGTCTGGCCTGCCTGGACCCTCGGTGGGCGGGTGGCCGTCCCCGCCGGATCAGTGAAGACGACGAAGCGTTCATCGTCGCGACGGCCCGTACCAGACCCCAGGCGCTCGGTCAGCCGTTCACCCGGTGGAGCCTGCGCAAACTCGCCGACTACCTGGCCCACAACCGCGGTCCGCGCCGCGTGGTGGTCGGCCGGGAACGGCTGCGGGAGTTCCTGCACCGGCACGACATCACGCTCCAGCGAACCAAGACCTGGAAGGAGACCAACGACCCGAACGCCGAGGCGAAGCTCGCTCGGATCGAGGCGGTGACCACCGCGTTCCCGGACCGGGTCTTCGCCTTCGACGAATTCGGCCCGTTGAGCATCAGGCCGCACGCCGGCGCGTCGTGGACGCCGGCCGGGCATCCGGACCGGTTGCCCGGCAACTACCACAAGCTGCACGGCGTGCGGCAGTTCCACGCCTGCTACAGCGTCGGCGACGACACCATGTGGGGCGTCGTGCGGCGCCGCAAGTCCGCGGCGAACACCCTGGCCGCGCTCAGGTCGATCCGCAAGGCGCGGCCGGACGGGGCCCCGATCTACGTGATCCTGGACAACCTGTCCGCGCACAAAGGCAAGAAGATCCGGGCCTGGGCCGCACGCAACAAGGTCGAGCTGTGCTTCACCCCGACCTATTCGTCCTGGGCCAACCCGATCGAGGCGCACTTCGGACCGCTACGGATGTTCGTCGTCGCCGGATCGAACCATCCCAACCACCCGGTCGCGACCCAAGCCCTGCACAACTACCTACGCTGGCGTAACGCCAACGCCCGCCACCCGGACATCCTGGCCGCCCAACGCCGCGAACGCGCCCGCATCCGCTCCGAACGCCAACGACGCTGGGGTCAGACCACCGCCCGGGCAGCGGCCTGACCAACCCGGCCAACGTTTCCGGTCACAGCACTAGCTAGTGCGTTGACCAACCTCGGTGTTTTCCAGGGCGAGGTTGGAAACCGCCAGGATGCGATGACATTGACTGAGGAGGCGGTGGAGCTTCGCCGGAGGCTGGCGGCTATTAACCCGGCCATGGTGCCCGAACTTGCTATGACATTGGGCAACCTTGCTAGCGGATACATGAAGGTTGGACGTCAACAGGAGGCGGTGACGGTGACTGAGGAGGCGGTGCAGATCTACCGTCAACTGGCCGCTTCCGACCTGACTTTCCTACCTTACCTGGCTGACACGCTGAACTACCTTGGTGCCCGCTACACGGAGGTTGGGCGCCCAATGGCAGTGGAACCGGTGTGGCGTGCCGTGCTTGCCGACGTCGCACCGGAGGTCGCCGCCCGACTGCTGCTGGCACGTTGCGCTTCGGCCGACGCCGGCGACGGCCAAGCCGCTGGCTGGGTGGCGACAGCGCTGCCACTTGCGGATGGAAATAGGCGCTTGACCGCTGCTATTCGCGAGCAGGCACGGCGTCACCGCGATGCCGACTCAACCTCATTTGACGCACACTGGACCGGACCCCGGCCGGATTGGCTGACGGTCGACACCCATCTGCTGGCCGTGGCCCGTTCCTGGGTCGCGACCCCGACGTTGCTCGACGAACGCGACTTCCTGATCACGCACATGGAGCTTCTGGGAAAGGAAGCCGACAGCGCCGTAACCGAGGCACTATTCATCCTCGAAGATCAGGAAGCCCAGCGATACGACGGCCTGCGGACCCGTGCCCGAACCGAGGGGGTGGCAGCTGCGTATGAGCCGCTGCTGCTAGGCGAGCTCGCCTACGAGTTCGTCACAGCCGACCCGGCCGGGCAGGCGACGCTGATGACCGACCGTCGCGACGGCCTGCTGACTGACACCGTTCGTACCGCCATCACGGAACTGGCGGGACGCAGCAATGACGTCCGCCCCGCCCGGGCCCACGCGCTGCTGGAATTGGCAGCGGTCGGCGACGGCGAGCCCGGCCTTCTCGCTCTGGCGGAACCGGCCCGGTTCCCGGCACTACTGGAACAACTCGCCACCGGCGACGATATCGCTCCACTTGGCCCCACTGCGCAGTTGGCGTCGACTGTGGCCGCCACCGCCTCCGACCGGGCATGCGCCGTCTTCCACCTCGCAGTCGCTACCGCCGTCAGCGGCGACACCGATCAGGCAAAGACGCTCCTTGCCCAAGCCCGCCAACTCGACCCCGACCGGACCGGCGACTGGAAGACGAAGCTGGTCCGGATCGGGCAGCGCCACCCGGTAGTACTGCCCCTCCTCGCATTACTCACCCAGCCTTTCGATGACACATCCGGAGCCGATTGATGACCATGCCGACCGACTTCGTCGTCGTCCTGCCCGGCATCCTCGGCAGCACCCTGCGACATGACGACCACGTCGTCTGGGCGCCGTCGGCGGGCTCGGCCGTGCGCGCCATCAACACCTTCGGCCGGTCCCTCAAACGCCTGCGACTGCCGGATGACATCGGAGACGAACCCCCCGAGGACGGGGTGCAACCGGTCGGGCTGATGCCAGACCTGCACGTGCTGCCCGGCCTCTGGACCCCGGTCAAGGGCTACGACCGGCTCCTGAAACGGCTCCGGTCACTCGGCTACCAGGAGGCCACCGCCGACCCGGATGCCCCGCCCGGCAACCTGCTCCCGGTCGCCTACGACTGGCGGCTGTCGAACCGGTACAACGGCCGCCGGCTCGCCGGAATCGTCGAACCAGCCCTCGAACGCTGGCGGGCTCAGGGCGGCCCCTACGCCGACGCCAAGATTACCTTCGTTTGCCACTCCATGGGCGGCCTGGTCGCACGCTGGTACATCGAACACTGTGGCGGCCACGAGATCACCACCAGGCTGATCACCCTCGGCACCCCGTACCGCGGCTCCGCCAAGGCCCTAGAACAGCTCGTCAACGGCGCCCGCAAGGGACTCGGCCCGCTCGGCGTGGACCTGACCGACCTGGTCCGCAGCATGCCGTCGATGTACCACCTGCTTCCCGAGTACGCGTGCATCGAGCACGCCGGTGACCTGGCCAAGACCGTCGAGACGACGCTTCCAGAACTCGACACCAAGCGGGTCGTCGACGGGGCACTGTTCCACCGCCAGCTCGCCGACGCCGAGGCCGCCCGGCCGGACAGCCTGGACAGCACCCACGCGATCGTCGGGATCCGGCAGCCTACGGCGACCACGGCCCGGCTGTCCGGCGGCCGCATCGAACTGGTCGACGGCTACCGGGGCCAGGACCTGTTCGGTGACGCGACGGTTCCGCTGGTCGCGGCCTGCCGCGGCGACGTGTGGATGGACAGCCCGCTGCTGCGCCGGATCCCGGACCGGCACGGCAACCTGCAACGCAACCGCGCCGCCCTCGACGAGATCGAGGGCATCCTCACCGCCCGTCCGATCGTGATCCGCGCGCCCGGCACCGTCGACCTGTCCGTCGACATGCCGGACCTGATCCTCGCCGGCGAGGACCTTGCGGTGGGGGTGGCTACGGTCGACGGGAGCCGGCAGGCGGTACGAATCACCGTCACCGACGAGATCGGCCGAATGGTCGACTCCCGCACCCCGAAACCTGCCCCCGGCGGAACCGTCACCACGATCACCGACCTGCCTCCGGGCGCCCACACCGTCGAGGTGGGCGGCATTGCTCCTGGCTCGCCTGTTTCCCCGGTCACCGGAATGGTCCTGGTCTGGGGCTGACGGCTCCCCGGCTGCTCCGGACTGTCAGCCGACGGGGCCGGGATCGGAAACGCGAACTCCGCGTCGATCTGGTCTGTGCCAGGGACCGGCGGTAGCCCGTATCCGGTCCAGGCGTCGTGCGGCCAGTTCCACGCGAACTTGGAGGCGGGGGCGGCGTCGAACCACAGCACCTCTTGCCCGGCGCGGTGTCGCTCACGGTCGCGGCGTGACCTCGGCTGGGCCGTAGCGGGCGAGGAAGGTGGCGGTGGCGGCGTCGGCTGTGGCGGTCAGGTCGTCCGGTGGTGTGACGTCGCCGCGCAGGGTGTGGTCGTTCAGGGCCGCGCCGAGCAACAGCCAGGTGAACTGTTGCGCCGCGACAGCCGGGTCGTCCACCCGGAGGCTGCCACGGTCGGCCAGCTCGGCGAGGGCGGCGGCGAGAGCGTCGATGTTGCGGTCCCAGCTCTCGGCGACGTAGCGGGCGGCCACCTCGGGGTGTCGGTCCGCCTCGGCCGCGACCAGCCGCCGCATGCGGAGCACGCCCGGGCTCAGCACCGCCGCCTGCAGCGTGCGCCCGAAGCGGCCGAGCGCGGCCGGCAGGTTCTCCGCGGCGAGCAACGCGTCGAGATGCGGCCGCATCGCGTCCCGTCCCCGGCCCGCCCAGCCGACGACCACCGCGGCGTAGAGCGCGTCCTTCGACGGGTGCTGTGCATAGAGTGACGCCTTGGAGATGCGAGCCGCGGCGGCGACGGTGTCCATGGTCGTGGCCGCGAACCCGTGCTCGAGGAACAACTCACGGGCGACGCCGAGAAGCTCGGCGCCGCGGCTGCCGCTGGGACGTCCACGCCGGCGTGCGGTGGATGCGATGATGGCCGACCTCCAATTGAGTACTTGACGGTACTTTAATCGCGCTCCTATGCTGGTCGCAATAAGTACTAGTGGGTACTGAAAAGAGGGCGAAGCCATGGTCGTCGTGGGGATCCTGGTCGCGACGGTGGTGGCGTTCAGCATCAGCTTCGCGTTCTACTCGGTCGCGCCCGCGGCGCCGGCCACGGTGGAGACCCCGCCCGCGCGCCCTCGGGCGTGGCAGGTCATCGTCGAGGTGCTCCGGAGCGCGGTCATCGCCACGCTGGTCACCGGCCTGCTGGTCGCCGGGGCCTGGTCGGGCCCAGCCGCCGGTGCGCTGCTGGGCCTGGCACTCTGGGCCCTGCCGGTCGTCCTGCTGACGGGCTCGGTCGTCTGGGAGCACGTCCCGGTTCGGGACGCGGCCTTGCACACCGTCGACTGGCTGATCAAGTTGCTCGCCATCGGCGCCATCATCGGCGCCTTCGCCTGACCCTCCTCCCGACGTCGGACCGACCCGAAAAGGACCTGTCATGGCCGCCGGACCGCTCGACATCACCTTCACCGCGACCCTCGGCAAGATCAGCGAGGGCGACACCTGGACCTGCGTCAAACTGCCCGGCTCGGCCGAGATCTTCGGCACCCGGGGCCTCGTCAAGGTCGCCGGCACGGTAGACGGTGTGCCGTTCGAGGGTGCCTTCATGGCGCTCGGCGACGGCACGCACAAGTTGCCGGTGAACGGCGCGGTGCGCAAGGCGATCGGCAAGATCGACGGCGACGAGGTGGTCGTGCACCTGACGCAGCGCCGGAACTAGGGGGCGATCTGACCTTGGACCCGACGCGTCCACCGGCCTACGACGTAATGGTGTCCTCGCGAGTGGGCAGTGTGCGCGACGTGCCGTAGGTGGTGCCGGCCCGGTCGCGCTCCAGCCAGCCGGTGTCGACCAGCATCCGCCGGGCGCCGGCCACGTCGTCGGTGACCGCGGACAGCCGCCGGTTGATCTCGTCCTCGTCGCACGGGCCGTCGAGGTCGAGGAAGCGGGTGAGCATCTCGGACAGCAGCTCCCACCGCTCCGACAGGGTCGGCGGGAAGGTGGTCAGCCGGCCGTGCGAGAAGAAGTTGCGCAGCTCCGGATACACCACGAGCAGGCGGCTGATGGGCTGCTGACGGTCCAGGTCCGCGGCGGCCTCGCGCAGGGCGTCGAGCCGGGCCCGGTAGACGCCGGTCCCGGTGCCGGTCACCACGCCGATCGCCTTGAGCCGGGCGAGCGCGTGCCCGGCCTTCGGCACCGGGACGTCGAGGGCGTGCGCCAGCTCGGCGGCGGTCGCGCCGTCCTTGCCCCGGCGGGCGAGCTCGGCCAGCGCCCGCAGGCGCCCGGGGTCGGACAGCTGGGCGAGGACCTCCGCGGCGTGCGCGGCTTCGGCGGACATCCGGTCATTCTGCCCGGCGTCGCTCACGGCCGGCGACCATGTTTCATGCCGGGCGGGGCAGCGCGACCGCCCTCCACGGTGGGCCCCCGGGGCGGGGTCACCGCGGCCCGTACGGGTCGGAAGGTCCTTCGAGCGCGAAGACCGCCAATGGTCTGACCTGCCCATACGACGGTCAGGGCGCTTGCTTCTTTCGTCCCCTGTGGCTGGTCGGGTGCTCGGAGGGTGCGACGAGCATCCTCCTGCCGCTGTCTGTCGGTGGAAGCGTCAGGGTGAACACCGCGCCGGCACCGGGCGTGCTGCTCACCCTGAGATCCCCGGCATGGGCCTGCGCCAGCTTCCGGGCGATGGCCAGTCCGAGTCCGCTGCCGCCGGTGGTACGGCTGCGGGAGGCGTCGGCTCGCCAGAATCGGTCGAAGACGCGTGGCAGATCCTCCGGCGCGATGCCCGTTCCGGTGTCCGCCACCTCGGCGCCGTGTGGGACGGGCCGCAGGGTGACGACACCGCCCGGGGGAGTGTGCCGGATGGCGTTGGAGACGAGATTCCCGATGATCTGCCGCAGCCGGTCCGGATCGGCCACGACGTACGCCGGTGGCCCGTCCGGAAGGGACAGCGTGACCCCGGCGTGCGCGGCCGTTCCGCGATGGGAAGCGGCGACCTGTTCCAGCACCTCGTGCATGTCGCAGGCGACCATGTGCAGCCGCAGGTCGCCGGCGTCCGCGGCGGCCAGGTCGCGCAGGTCGTCGATGACCCGCTGCAGCAGCACCGCCTCCTCGAGGAGCAGGTCGACCAGGGTCCGATCGATCAGGGCCAGCCCGTCCTGGGCCGCCTCCAGCCAGCTGCGGATGTTGGTCAGCGGCGTGCGCAGCTCGTGCGCGACGTCGCCGACCATCTCGCGTCGGCGCCGCTCCACCGCGATCCGCCGGGCGTCGAGGTCGTTCAGCGCGGCGGCGAGGTGGCCGATCTCGTCCCGGCGGTCGACCGCGACGACCGGGAACCCGCCGGTGTGGGCCGCGGCCTCGGTGAGCCGGGTCAGTGGCCGGACCAGCCGTCGCCCGGCCACGATCGCCGGCTCGGCTTCGTCTTCCAGCGCTTCCACCTCACCGACGGTCTGACCGCGGCAGAGAACGTGGCCGTCGGGCTGCTCTACGCGGGCGTACCCCGGCGCCGGCGGCACGCGATGGCGTTGTCCGCGATCGCCCGCGTCGGCCTGTCGCACCGGGCCGGGCACCGCCCGCACCAGCTCTCCGGCGGCGAACGGCAGCGGGTGGCGATCGCCCGGGCGCTCGCCAACGACCCGGCGCTGGTGCTGGCGGACGAGCCGACCGGCGCGCTGGACACCCAGAACGGCCGGGCCGTGCTCGCGCTGCTGCGCCGCCTGCACGCGGAGGGCACCACGATCGCGGTGATCACCCACGACCGGGAGATCGCGGCGTCGATGCCCCGGTGTGTGGAGATCCGCGACGGCCGGCTCGTCTCGGACACCGCCGCATGAGCCCGGTCGACCTGCTCGGATTGGGTCTGCTCGGCCTGCGCACCCGTCCGGCGCGCGCCGCGCTCTCCGCGCTCGGGATCGCGATCGGCATCGCCACCATGGTCGTGGTCACCTGCATCCCGGCGTCGAGCAGCGCCACGCTGATGCGCGAGCTCTCCACGCTCGGCACGAACATGCTGGAGGCCACCGCCCCCGCGGGACAGGCGGCCCTGGTGCCGTTGCCGGAGGAGTCGGTGTCCATGGTGGAGCGTATCGGCCCGGTGGACGCCGTGAGCGCCGTGGCGAACACCCACACCGTGGTACGCCGTTCCGACCGCTCCGATCCCGGTGACGGGGCCGGGCTGACCGTCCTGGCCGCGCACCTGAACCTGCCGCAGGTCCTGGAAGCGCGCGTCGACCGCGGGGCGTGGCTGACCGAGGCGACCGCCCGATTCCCGGCCGTCGTTCTAGGCGCGGTCGCCGCGACCCGGCTCGGCATCACCGACCCGGCCGTGCCGGCGGGCGGGCCGCAGGTGCGCATCGGCGATCACTGGTTCACGGTCGTCGGCATCCTGGCGGCCACGCCGCTGTCACCGGACGTCGACCGGTCGGCGCTGATCGGCTGGGAGTCCGCCCGCGCCCTCACCGGCTTCGACGGGCACCCGACCGTGCTGTACATCCGGGCACACGAGCCGGCCATCGAGGACGTACGGGCCGTACTACCCGCCACCATCAACCCGCAGAGCCCGGCGAACGTGCAGGTGACCCGCCCGTCGGACGCGCTGGCCGCGAAGCGGGCCACGGAGAACACGTACGCCGGGCTGTTTCTGGGGCTGGCCGCGGTGGCGCTGCTGGTCGGCGGCGTCGGGGTGGCGAACACGATGGTGGTGTCCGTGCTGGAACGCCGTGGTGAGATCGGCCTGCGTCGCGCGCTCGGCGCCAGCCGCTGGCACATCCGGGCCCAGTTCCTCACCGAGTCGGTGGCGCTGGCAGCGCTCGGCGGTGTCGCGGGCACCACGTCGGGCGTGCTGGCCGGGGCCGGATGGGCGGTGCACCAGGGCTGGCTGGTGGTGATCCCGGCGTCCGCGACCGCGGCCGGGCTCGGCGGTGCCCTGCTGGTCGGTGTGCTGGCCGGTGTCTATCCGTCGTCGCGGGCGGCCCGGCTCACCCCGGTCGAGGCGCTCGCCTCCGCGTGACACAGGTTTCACACACTTTTCGAGAAGGATCATCACCTATGAAGTTATTTGCGCGTATTGCAGTAGTTGTTGCGGTAGCCGGCGCGCTCGCCGCCTGCGGGGAGGCGGACACCTCCTCACCCGGGGTGGTGACGCTTCAGTCGCCCGGCGTCGGCACGACCGGCGGCACGCCCGCAGCCTCGGGGGAGGAGCGTCCGGTGATCCGGCCGGACGCCACCGAGGGCGACATCCAGTTGCTCTGGAACGGCTGGGGCAAGTGCCTGGAGGACGCCGGCGTGCCGATGAACAAGGACGCGGCCGGCAACTACGGTAAGCCGGACGGTGACCTGTACGGGCAGTACCGGCCGGCGGCCGACAAGTGCGCGGTGAAGCAGCCGGAGAGCTGGATGGACCGGGAACGGCGCAGCGATCCCGCCTTCGCCGACCGGCTACGCGACGCCGTCGGCTGCCTGAAGGAGAAGGGCTACCAGGCGCGCGTCGACCCGGAGGGTCCTCGGATCGCCTATTCCAGCACCGAGGAGTTCGCCCGCGCCGACGCGGACCAGGCCGCGTGCGAACGCGAGGCGTTCAGTGAGGCCATCGCCAGCTACGGCAACGGCTGAACCGCCGTCCGGGACGCGGCCGGCCGGGCGGCCCGGCCAGCCCTTCGAGCCGACGACACGCGAACGCGGGACAGGACGAGCCGCCGCCGGCGGGCCGAGCATTGGGCGTGACCTCCCCGCCGGGTTCGGCCGTCGAGAACGGCCCGCGTGCCGTCGTGTCCGGCACCGATCCGGTCGGCCCCTCGTGTCGTCGGGGCCGGCACGGACCGCCGGACACCGCCGGCGACCTGGAGGAGTGGTTCGCGGTCGTCCTGCGGGCCACCCACGGGTTGCGGACGGCGGCCGTACTGCGGCGCATGAGTGCCGCCGCCGCCCTGCTGCACACCACCGAGCAGGTCGACGAGGCGCTGGACCGGGCGATCCTCGAAGTGGTGCGGCAGGGTGTCCCGCCTTTACGGGACGTGTCATGACCGGCAAGTGATCCGATCCTTACTGTCAGCCATCGATCAGCCCTGTCGCCGACGGTCCAAGGAGTCGGATAGTGGAATCCGGTCACCATCCCGGCCCGCGTACCCGGTTCGGTCATCCGGACCAGGATGCCCTGCCGCCGGTCACCGAACTTCTCGGCCGACCGGAGATGGAGATCGACATCTCCGCGTCCGCGCAGTTCGTCTCGGGCCGACGGGTCCTGGTCACCGGTGCCGGTGGATCGATCGGCTCGCAACTCTGCCAGGCGCTGCTGTCGCTGGCGCCCGCGGAGCTGATCATGCTCGACCACGACGACTCGGCGCTCGAAGCCGTACGGCTGGCCATGCCGCCGGATCACGCGCGGGCCGCGCGCCTCGTGCTCGCCGACATCCGGGACGTCGGCCGGATCGAACGGGTGGTCCGCGCCGGCGGGCCGGACGTGGTGTTCCACGCGGCCGCGCTCAAGCACGTCCCGCTGCTCCAGCACCATCCGGAGGAGGCCCTGCTCACCAACGTCTTCGGCACGCACAACGTGCTGCGGGCGGCCGCACTGAACCGGGTGCCGCTGGTGGTCAACCTCTCGACGGACAAGGCGGCGGACCCGATCAGCGCCCTGGGACACACGAAGTACATCGCCGAACGGCTCGTCGCCTGGTACGCGGAACAGGGCAGGGAGACGAGGTACGTCAGCGTCCGGCTCGGGAACGTGCTCGCGTCACGCGGTTCCGTCCTCGAGGTGTTCGCGGTCCAGGCCGCCACCGGACAGCCGCTCACCCTGACCGACGAGCGCGCCACCCGGTACTTCATCACCCCCGCGGAGGCCGTCGGCATGCTGCTCACCGCCTGCGCCGTAGGCAGGAGCGGGGACACCCTGCTCCACAACCGGGGCGTCCCGGTCAGGATCAGCGACACCGTACGACGGTTCATCACGCACCACGGCGGCGACATCGACCTCCGCCAGACCGGCCTGCGGCCCGGCGAGAAGCTGCACGAGGTGATGTCCGGGGTCCACGAGCGAATCGAGGAGCCGGACGGGTCACCGCTGTCCCGGGTCCGCGTCGCACCCCTGGAACCGACGGCGGTCCGGTCGGCCTACCAGTCGACCGAGGGCGCGGTCACCGTGGGGTGGCTGCTGCGGTTCGTCCGGACCACCGGCGCGGCCGTGGCCCGGCACGCACCGCCGGCGTCCGGCGGCGACCCGGGCCACGGGCATCCCACCCAGGACCGGTTCGGGTTTCCGATGGCGTGGGCGATCGACTTCCGGCGGTCGATGCACCGCTTCGACCGGACCGTGGCGCGGTGGCGCCCCGAGCAGGCCGCCTCGGTGCGGGCCGCCACGCTGCTCTGCGACGGCGAGGACCGGGCCGCCCTCGACGTACTGCGCGCCGGTCCGGGGGAATCCTTCCGTGACCTGTTCAACGCCGGTGTCGCGTACGAACGGCTCGGTGACCACCGGGCCGCGGGCCGGTCGCTGGACGCGGCCCGCCGCCTGCGCCCCGACACGTTCGCCGCCCTGCGGGCACAGCCCGAACTGCGGCGCGCGACCCTGGTGCTGCCGTTCCCCGTCACGAGCGGAGGAATGCGGGTCCAGGTGAAGGTCGCCCGAACCCTCATGGAGATCGGCTTCCGGGTCACCGTGTGCCAACTGCGCGGCGACCCGACCTGGATACCGGACGCACAGGACTTCGAACGTGTCGTCGCCGTGGACAGCCACGCGGAACTCGCCGGCGAACTGGGGCGTTTCCCCGATTCCCTGACCCTGGTCGGATGCTGGGTCGACTACCTGCCCGCGCTGGCCGCCGCCCGTGGGCCGGTGGTCGGCTACTCCGGCGGCGAACCGACCCTCAACGAGTCCGACGGGTTCGACGACGCCTTCCTCTCCTACCGCCACGAAGCACACCGGTTGCCCGTACGGTTGCTGACCTGCTCCCGCTTCATCCAGCGGACCTACCGGGAGAATTTCGGGCGCCCCTCCTCCTACGTGCCGGCCGCGCTGGACGAGCGGGCGTTCCTGCCCGGCCCGGAGAAGGCACGCCGCCCGCTACGGGTCCTCCTCGTCGCCCGGGACGGGATCAAGGACAAGGGGCTCGGCTTCGCCGTCCCCGCCCTGGTGAACCTCCAGCGCCGTGGCCTCGACATCGAGATCGTCTGGGTGACGCAGCAGCCCCCGGAGGTGTTCGTCGACCTGCCGTGCGAACTGCACGTCGACCCGCCCAAAGACCTCCTGTACGACATCTTCCGCAGCTGTCACGCCCTCGTGTACCCACCCCTGGTCGACGGACTCGGGCTCCCGCCGATGGAGGCGATGGCCGCGGGGGTGGCCGTCGTGGTCACGGCGAGCGGCGGCTCGGGGGAGTTCATCCAGGACGGCCTGAACTGCCTCGTCGTCGAGAAGGGGAGCGTGCCGGCGATCGAGAACGCGGTCGAACGCCTCTACGTCGAACCCGCGCTCCTCGCCCGGCTCGCGGAAGGCGGCCGCCGGACGGCGGCGACGTACCGGCCGGACAACGCCGCGGGCCTGCTGCGCCGGTGGGTCGACACGTTGAACTCCCCGGTCTGCACGGAACTGCCGTGAACATCGCCGAGCACGTCGAGCGGGGCCGGCGGCTGTTCCCCGACCGCGTCGCCGTCCAGGCCGGCGACGCCCGCTGGACCTACGCCGACCTCGACGCGTACACCGGCCGTCTCGCCGCCCACCTGCGCTCCACCGGTGTCGCCTCCGGCGACCGGGTGGCGCTGCTGCTGCCGAACACGGCGGTGTTCGTGGTGGCCTACCTGGCGGTACTGAAACTCGGGGCCACGGTGGTCCCGGTCAACACCCGGCTACAGGCCGTCGAGATAGGGCACATCCTCGACGACAGCCGCTGCGCCCCGGTGCTGACCACCCCCGACCTGCGACCCAAACTGCCCCGTACGGCGGCGGTCCGCGTCCTTCCCGCCCGCGGCGCACCGGCCGACTTCGACTTCACGCCCGACGGCGGCGTACCGACCGCCCAACTCGACCGGGACACGCCCAGTACCCTCCTCTACACCTCGGGCACGACCGGACAACCCAAGGGCGCACTGCTCTCACACGGCAACGTCGTGTCGAACATGAACGCGAAGGTCCGGCACACCGGGATGGGCCCGGACGACCGGCTGATGCTGTTCCTCCCGCTCTACCACTGCTACGGCCTCAACGCGGTTCTCAACGCCGGGCTGAACGCCTGCGCGTCGGTCGTGGTGCTGCCGTCGTTCGACCGTGGACGCTGCCTCCGGACGATCCGCGACGAGCGGATCACGATGTTCTTCGCCGTTCCGTCGGTCTACCGCCTGCTGCTGGACTCCGCCGTGTCCCCGGACGAACTGGCCGGCATCCGCTATTTCATGTCCGCCGGCGCGCCGCTGCCGGTGACCACCCAGTCGGCCTGGGCCGAGCGGTTCGGCACCGTCATCAACGAGGCGTACGGCCTGACCGAGACGTCGCCGTTCGCCTGCTACAACCACCAGTTCCGGCACCGGATCGGATCGATCGGCGCACCGATCGAGAACGTCGAGGTACGGGTGGTGGACCCGGCGACCGGCCACCCGCTGCCGGTGGGCGAGATCGGCGAGATCGTCGTCCGCGGGCCGAACGTGATGCTCGGTTACTGGAACGCGCCGCAGGCGACCGCGGCGGCGATCGTGGACGGTTGGTTCCGCACCGGCGATCTCGGGCGGGTGGACGAGGACGGCTACTTCTACCTCGTCGACCGGCGAACCGACCTGCTGATCGTCGACGGGCAGAACGTCTACCCGGCGGAACTCGAACGGGTGCTGCGGGCACACCCCGGGGTGGCCGACGTCGTCGTCTACGGCCGCCCGCACGAGGTGGTCGGCCACATCGTCTGCGCCGGCGTCGTCCCGGCCCGCGACGCGCCGCCGACCCGGGCCGACCTGCGCGCCCACTGCGCCACGCGGCTCGCCCCGTACAAGGTGCCCAAGATCTTCACCTTGCTCGACGAGATACCCCGGGGCGAGACCGGGAAGCCCCTCAGGAACCTCCTCGCCGGCACCACCGCGGACGGTCGGCCCGGCCCCCGTCCGGTCCCCCCGGGGCACGACGGCGACGATCCCCGATTGGAGTACGTCCGATGACGGACCGCGACGTGACCGAGCAGATCCACCAGGTCATCGAGGACGAGCTCAGGTGGCCGATCCCGGAGGAAGGACTGACGGACGCGACCAGGATCGGCGCCGACGGACTGGACCTCGATTCCGTGATGCTCATCGAACTCGCCGTGCGCCTCGAACAGCGGTTCGGCTTCACCATCCCGGACCACGAGATGTTCGAACTCGCCGAGCGGTCGATCGGGGAGGTGGCGGGTTACGTCACGGCACGGCTCGCCACGAACAGCGTCGCGAACCAGGCGACCTGACGTGAGCGCGGCTGACGGCGGCCCCGAGCCGGGGGTGGACCCGTCCGACCAGGTCTTCCTCGGTGTCGCGCTCGGCCCGTTCGATCCGGCGGTCGCGGCGGTCCGGGCAGGACAGGTGGTGGCGTACGCGGAGGAGGAACGGTTCGTCCGGAGCAAGCACGCGATCGGGCGGTATCCGAGCCGGGCACTGCGGTACTGCCTGGAAGCCACCGGTCGCCGGCTCGACCAGGTGGCGGCCGTCGCGGTGGGCTGGGACTGCGCCGCCTACAGCGACGGCCGGATGGCCGCCTTCTACGACGCCCTCGCCGGGGAATGGGACCTCGATCCGGCGACCGTGCGGTGGCAGCGGTCGACCCTGCGGCGGTTCAGCGTGGACGGGATGCGCTCCTACCACCACCGGCACTGGCGGCGCGAGTTCGGCGACCTGGAGTTCCCACCACTGCGCCATTCCCCGCACCACTACACCCACGCGTTCCAGGCCGCGATGGAGTCGCCCTTCGAGTCCGCCGTGACGCTCACCGTCGACGGGTCGGGCGACGCCGACACGACGGTTCTGTGGCTCAGGGAAGCCGACCGGTTGCGTCCGCTCCGGCGGATCCGCATGCCCCACTCGTTGGGTTGGTTCTACGCGGCCTTCACCGAATACCTCGGATTCGAGGCGTACGACGGTGAATACAAGGTGATGGGACTGGCGGCGCACGGGCGGCCCGACCCGGACCTGTCCGAACTGGTCGGCCAGGTGCTCATGCCCGCGCCGGACGGGATCGAGTTCCGGCTCGACCCCACCTTCATCCATTATGGACAGCACACCTACTCCGACCGGTACACCGACAAGCTCGTCAAGCTCCTCGGCGCGCCGCCCCGACTGGCCGACGGGGAGGTTTCCGGGTGGCACATGGACCTCGCGTACGCCGTGCAGCACGCGCTCGAGGAAGCGGCCAGCCGCCTGGTGCGGTGGGCGGTACGGGAGACCGGCGTCGGCAACGTCTGCGTCGGCGGCGGGGTCGGCCTCAACGTCCGGATGAACTCCCGCCTGCTCGACCTGCCGGAGGTGGCCGACGTGTTCGCGCACCCGCTGTGTGCCGACGGCGGTGGAGCGGCGGGTGCCGCCCTGGTCGCGTCGTTCCGCCAGACCGGTCGGCTGCCATCGCCGCTGACCACGTTGGCGCTCGGACCGGAGATCGACACCGCGGCCGCGGAGGCCGTGCTCCGCACCGCGCACATCCGTTACGAGAAGCCGGCCGACCTCTACGCGACCATCAGCCGGGAACTGGCCGACGGCCGGATTGTCGGCTGGTGCCAAGGACGGATGGAGGCCGGCCCCCGGGCCCTCGGACAGCGCAGCATCCTCGCCGACCCCCGCACCGCGGCGGTCCGGGACCGGGTCAACCGGGTGATCAAGTATCGGGAGATGTGGCGCCCCTTCGGCCCGGCCATGCTGGCGGCCGCGGCCGGCCGCTACCTCGACCGGGCGACCGACTCACGGTTCATGACGATGGCCTTTCCCGCGAGCGGGGCGCTGCGGTCGGCGGCACCCGCCGTCGTACACCGCGACGGCACGTCGCGGGTCCAGTTGGTCCATCCCCGCAGCAGCCCCGGCCTGCACCGGCTGCTGACGGCGTTCGACGAACTCACCGGAGTGCCGGTCCTGCTCAACACCTCGTTCAACGTCCGCGGTGAGCCGATCGTCTGCACCGTCGAGGACGCCGTGCGGACCTTCTTCGCCACCGGCCTCGATCTGCTGGTGCTCGGCGACGTGGTGGTACGCAAGGACCCGGCCCCGGAGGGAGCGCGATGATGGACGTCCTCGTCATCGCCCCGCACCCTGACGACGAGTGTCTCGGCGCGGGCGGCACGATCGCCGGCCTCGCCGACGACGGCGCACGGATCACCGTGCTCACCGTCGGCGGCCACCTGCCGCCGCTGTATCCGCCCGGGGTCCACGAGGAGGCGGTGGCCGACGCGCGGCGCGCCCACCGGATCCTGGGTGTCACCGAATCGGTCTTCCTGGACTTCCCGGCGGTCGTCCTCGCCCGGTATCCGGTCGCCACCCTCAACGGCGCCGTGCAGGAGGTGGTGGACGCGACCCGGCCGAGGATCGTGCTGATCCCGTTCCCGGACCGCCACGTCGACCACCGGGCGGTCTTCGAGGCCGCCATGGTGGCCACCCGCCCCGTCCGGGCGGGCCGCGACACGACGATGGTCGCCATGTACGAGACCCTCTCCGAGACGTACTGGAACGCGCCGGGAGCGGAACCGACGTTCAGTCCGACCTGGACGGTCGACATCTCGGCCACCATCGACCGGAAGACACGGGCCCTCGCGGAGTACCGCGCCCAGGTGAGCGAGTTCCCCGGGCCCCGATCCACCGAGGCGGCCCGGGCGCTCGCGCTCTTCCGCGGCAGCCAGTCCAGCGTGCCGTACGCCGAGGCCTTTCAGATCGCCCGCGCCACGTTCGCACCGACCGCCCTGATCCGGCCCGGACCGGGACGCGAGGGTGACCGGGAACCCGCCGCCGAGCCCGATCGGGGAACGACACCATGACCTCCAGCGGCCCGGGACACCCCGACGTCGTCGTCGTCGGAAACGGCGCGCTCGGTCTCTTCCTGGCGAGGGCCCTGGTCGGAGCCGGCGTCACGAAGGTCGCCGTCGCCGGACCGCCCGCCCGCCCCGGGGCGGCGAGCACGGCGGCCGGGGCGATGCTGGGCTCGTTCGGCGAGGTCACGAAGGACACCTTCGGAACCGCCGCCGGGCGTGCCAAGTTCGATCTCGGCCTGGCGGCACACGAACTGTGGCCGGACGTGCTGGCCGAACTCGCCGTCCTGGCCGAGGAGGCGGGGGAGCGGCTGCACCGGGTCGCGGACACGCACGTCGTCCTCAACGGCTGCGGCGGGCCGCTGGACACCGTGAACTACGCCGCCATCGTGACCGCGTTGGGGACGTACGTTCCGCGCTGGCGCGAGGTCGACGGGGCGGACATCCCCGGCTATCAGCCGCGGCCCGACGGGCGGGCGCTGCGCTGCCTGCTCATCCCCGGCGAAGGCGCGATCGACGGCAACCAGGTCATCCGGCTCATGGACCGGCATCTGGCGGCGAGCGGGGTCCGGTACCACCCACGGGCGGTGCGGCGGCTGCTCGTCCGGCACGGCCGGGTCGCCGGCGTCCAGTTCGACGACGACGAGACGCTCACCGCCGGCGTGGTCGTGGTCGCGGCCGGCGCCCGTACCGCGGAACTGCTGCGCACCGCACTCGGACCGACGGAGGTGCAACCCATGCTGGCCGGCACCGGCACGGCGGTCGTCCTGGACCGCACCGCCGGCCGGCCCTTCGAGACGGTCGTCCGCACCCCCAACCGGGGCGGCGCCTGCGGGCTGCATCTGATCCCGCTCGGCGGCGACCGGGAGTACGTGGGCGCCAGCAACCTGCTGGCGTCGGCGCCCCGGCTGAAGGGCACGGTCGGCACCACCGCCGCGATCCTCCAGCAGGTGGCCCGACAACTCGACGAGGGGGCGTCGGGCCACGAGATAGCCGAGTGGCGGGTCGGCAACCGGCCGGTCGCCCTCGACGGGTTCCCGCTCGTCGGCTGGACCTCGGTGCCCGGTCTGTACGCCCTGAGCGGCACCTACCGCGACGGCCTGCACGCCGCCCCCGCCCTGGCCGGGCACGTGACGGCCGAGATCACCGGCGGGAAGGTGACCCTGGACCTTCCGTTCGCGCCCGGCCGCGAACCGGTCTCCACGCTGACCGTCGAGGAGTCCATCGACGAGTACGCCCTGCACATGACCTCGCTGTGGTTCGAACTCGGCGGCCACGCCCCCAGCCAGCTACCGACCGCCGCACTGACGGGGTGGTACCGCGACGAGGCCCGGCAGGTCTACCGACGTACCGGCATCACCCTCGGGCTCAATCCCGACGTCCTGTGCCACCTCGTCACCCCCGGCGGCCGGTCGGCACTGCCGGGACTGCTCAGGTACCTGCGCGACAAGGGTCACACCCAGACGCCGTCCCGGGCATCCGCCGGACCCGGAACCGAGCCCCAGGAGTGGACATGACCATCACCGGAAGCGCCCGGGTCGACGCGACGGCGGTTCTGGGCCGGGGCGTGACCCTCGGCGCACACGTCCGGATCGGACCGTACGCCGAGATCGGCGCGGGCACGCGGGTCGGCGACGGTGCCTGGATCGGGCCGGGGGCCCGGCTCGGCGACGGCGTCACGATCGCGCCCGGGCTGCGTGTCGGTGTCGACGCTGCGGTGCGTGACGCGGCCGTGGTCCGCGACCACGTGCCCGCCCTCGCCGTCGTCGCTGGTTCCCCGGCCCGGGTGGTGTCGTACGCGCACAACTCGGTGGCGCGGCTTCCCGGAACCGCCGGCCCGGACGGGAACACCGCTCCGTCGCCATACCTACGGCTCCTGCCCGAGGTCGTCGAGGACCGGGGCGCACTGGTGGTCCTCGACCGCGGCCCCGACCTGCCCTTCGAACCGCGCCGCTGCCTGCTCATCCACGGGGTGCCACCCGGCGGCCACCGCGGTGACCACGCCCACCGAAGCCTGCACGAGGTCCTGGTCTGCGTGCACGGCCGCTGCCTGGTGCTGCTCGACGACGGGCGCGGCCGGCGCGAGGTCGTTCCGTTGACCCGGCCGGGCCTCGCCGCGCTCGTGCCACCGCGTACCTGGACGGCGCAGTACGACCACTCGGCGGACGCCGTACTGATGGTGCTCTCCTCCGCCGCCTTCGACCCGGACGAACACGTCGAGGACTACGGCGAGTTCCGGAACCTGGTCGGTGCGGCGTGAAGCGGGTGCCGTTCCGCGACATCCGCGCCGAGAACGCCGCCTTCCGCGACGAACTGGTCGCGGCCACGACCACGGTCGTCGACGAGGGCGCCTTCGTGCTCGGCGAGCAGTGCGCGCTGTTCGAGGCGGAGTGGGCGGCGTACTGCGCGACCGCGCACGCGGTGGGCGTCGGCTCCGGCCTGGCCGCGCTCGAACTCATCCTGCGGGCGTACGACCTGGGACCCGGCGACGAGGTCCTCGTACCCGCGTACACCTTCATCGCGACGTGGCTGGCCGTCTCCGCCACCGGCGCGACACCGGTGCCGGTGGACGTGGACCGGCGCACCGGCAACATCGACCCCGGCGCGACGCTGGCGGCGGTCGGTCCCCGGACGGCGGCCGTCATCGCCGTCCACCTGTTCGGCACCCCGGCGCCCATGGCCGAGCTGCGCCGCGTCGCCGACCGGCACGGGCTGCTGCTGATCGAGGACGCGGCCCAGGCGCACGGCGCGACGTACCACGGGCGCAGGTGCGGGTCGCTCGCGGACGCGGCCGCGTTCAGTTTCTATCCCACCAAGAACCTTGGCGCCCTCGGCGACGGCGGCGCCGTCACCACCGACTCGACCGCCGTCGCACAGCGCGTACGCCGGCTGCGCAACTACGGGATGTCGACCCGGTACGAACACCAGGAGCGGGGAACGAACAGCCGCCTCGACGAGATACAGGCGGCCATGCTGCGCGTCAAACTGCGGCGACTGGACACCCTCAACCGGGCACGTCGGATGGTGGCGGCACGTTATCTGGCCCTGCTCGCGGACAGCGCGATCCAGCTACCGCCGCAGCCCGACGACAGCGACCCGGTGTGGCACATCTTCAACATCCGCCACCGGGAACGCGACCGGATCCGTTCGGCGCTGCACCGCGACGGGATCGACACCCGCGTCTACTACCCGGAACCGCCGCACGAGAGCCGGGCGTACCGGGCCGCACGCCCGTGGCCCGAGCTGCCCGTGGCCGGTGAACTCGCCCGGACGTCGCTGGCGTTGCCCTGCCATCCCCACGCGGCCGACACCGCGCCGCGCGTCGCCGCGTCGGTCCGCGCCGCGCTCACCGCGAACGGCCGCGGCACCGGGGGATCGGACGTCGCCGCCGTCGAAGGTGTCGCGTGAACGTGGGACAGGCCGGCGCGACGGTCGTGTCCCACAGTTGAGGAGCCTGGGGTGAATCCGCAGACGACCCACGAGGAAAGCGGGCGAACACCGTGATGGAAGCCACCGTCTGGGACCTTGTCAACGGCACCGACGCCGCCCGGATCACCCTGGACGAGGACGAGCGGGCCCGGATGGACGCGAGCGCGGACCGGTTCGACCAGGCGATCGCCGCCGACGAACCGGTGTACGGGGTCACCCGCGGCTTCGGTCCACTGGTGAGGTTCGCGGCCGACCCGGACAACGCCGCACAGGGGCTCAACCTCATCCACCACCTGGCGGCCGGGCTCGGCCCCGCGCTCGCCCCGGACAGCACCCGGCTGATGCTGCGACTGCGGATCGAGGGCATGAAGAAGGGCTACTCGGGAATCCGGCCCGCCGATTGGGGCAATCTCGCGCGTGCCTTCAACGCCGGCTTCCTCCCGGTCGTTCCGGCCAAGGGCAGTGTCAGCGCCAGCGGCGACCTGCTCCCGCTCGCCCACGCCGCGCTGGCCCTGGCCGGGCACGGCGAGGCCTGGCGCGAGCAGGACGGCGTCCTCTCCACCGAGCCGGCGGCGGACGCCCTGGCCCGGCTGGGACTGCCGGCGATGCGCTGGGGCGCCCGGGAGGCCCTGTCCTTCGTCAACGGCAGCAGCGCCAGCCTCGCCGTGGCCCTGCAGAACCATGCCACGACCCTGTCCCTGAGCCGGATCGGCGCCATGCTCACCGGCCAGACGGTCGACCTTCTGGGAGCCTGCACCGAACCCTACGCCGACGCCGTGGTGCGGGCCCGGGGCCAGCTCGCCGGACACGCGCGGGCGGCCCGGTGGATCCGTGACGAGCTTGCGGTCGACGTCGCCGCCGGCAAGGCCCGGTCCGTGCAGGAACCGTACTCGCTGCGTTGCGCGCCGCAGATCATCGGCTCGGTCCTGGACTACCTGCGATCCGTCGAACCGCTGCTCCTGCAGGAGGCGCACGCCTGCTCGGACAACCCCGTCGTGGCCGCGGAGGCGGTGCTGCACGCGGGAAACTTCCACGCGATCAACGCCGGTGTGGTCTCCGACCTGCACGCGGTACTGGTGCACCAGTTGGCCTTCCTCGCCGAACGGCAACTCGCGCTCGTACTGGAACCGGGCACCAACGGCGGCCTGCCCGCCCTGCTGGCCGGCTCGCCGGGAGCCACCAGCGGCCTGGCCGGACTGCAGATCTCGGCCACCGGGCTGGTCGCCGAGATCCGGCAGAAGTCGGCACCCGCCACGACGACCGCACTGCCCACCAACCTGTCCAACCAGGACATCGTGCCGATGTCGCTGATCGGCGCCCTGCGCACCCGGGAGCAGGGCGAGCTGGCCGCGCTGGTCCTGGCCGCCCTGGCGATCGCCGTCGCGCAGATCAGGCACATCCGTGGGGTGACACCCACCGCCGGACTCTGGGCCGACATCCTGCGTGCCTGCCCGCGCCTGGTCACCGACCGGCCGCTCTCGGCGGAGGTCAACACGATCCGCGACCTGCTCCTGACGTGGGCCGCCGCCCGCGGGCCCGACGACCGGCGGATTACCGGTACGCAACGATCCCGCGCCCGGACCGCGGTGCGATGAGGGTTCTCGGCATCGGCGGCTCGGTGCACGACTTCTCCTGCTGCCTGGTCGAGGACGGCAGGGTCGTCGCCGCCGTCGAAGAGGAACGGATCTCCCGGGTGAAGTACCACCCACTGGGCCGGATCTCCGTCGACCAGATGCGGCTGCGCAGCGTCGACTACTGCCTGGACATGGCCGGGCTGACCATCGACGACATCGACCACGTCGTCGCCAACGACCTGGTGTTCCCCGCGATGCTGCGCGGCCTGCCCCGGGTCGAGCGGATCAACCACCATCTCAGCCACGCCGCGGCCTGCTACCTCGTCTCGCCGCACCGCGAAGCCGCCATCCTGGTGATCGACGGCTTCGGCTCGTTCAGCGCCGACGGCGCGGAGACGGTCAGCTACTTCACCGGCAGCGGTGCGGACATCACCCTGGAACTGCGTCACCACGGCGTGGTGCGCCGCAAGCGGCAGGATGCTCCCTTCAGCTGGCGCAACTTCGACTTCGTCGAGGACTCCCTGGGGGTCTTCTACAGCCACGTCACGGACCTCCTCGGCTTCGGCGCGTACGAGGAAGGCAAGACGATGGGGCTCGCCGCGTACGGCGGCACCGGGTTCGTCGCCGCGTTCGACGACCTCGTCCGGATGCGCGACGACGGGACCATCGTCTACCGGCGTCGGGAGCGGGACGCGGTCGCCCGGTTCGTCTCGTCCCGGCTGCGGTCGGCGGGGACCGGCGACCGCGACGACTTCCGGACCCGGGCCGACATCGCCCACGCCACGCAGCTGATCCTGGAACGGGCCGTCCTGCGGCACGCGACCCTCCTGCACGAGCGCACCGGCGCGGACACCCTGTGCGCGTCCGGCGGCGTGTTCATGAACTGTGCCGCCAACTACCGGCTGGTGACCGAGGGGCCGTTCCGCGAAGTCTTCATCCACGGTGCGAGCGGCGACAACGGCACGGGCATCGGGGCGGCCCTCTACGGCTACCACCGCACGTCCGGGCTGCCCCGCACGCCGACCCACGACCCGGTCATCTACACCGGGCGCAGCTACGACGAGACCGAATGCCGCGCCGCGCTGACCAGGCGACGGGGCGAGGTGCGCTTCCACCGCTCGGACGACCCGCCGCGCGACGCGGCCGTCCTGCTGTCGCGGGGAAACGTGACCGGCTGGTTCCAGGGCGGCTCGGAGTTCGGCGCGCGCGCCCTGGGAAACCGCAGCATCCTCGCCGACCCCCGCAAACCCGGGATGAAGGACCGGATCAACGCGATGGTGAAGGGGCGGGAGGCGTTCCGGCCGTTCGCGCCGTCCGTACTGGCCGAACGCCAGCACGAGTACTTCGATCTCCGGCTCGACTCGCCGTACATGTGCGTCAACGCTCACGCGCTCGGCGGCGGCGCGACCGTTCCCGCGGTCACCCACGTCGACGGCAGCGCGCGTTTCCAGACGGTCGGCCCCGCCGTCAACCCGGCCTACCACGCGTTGCTCCGCGAGTTCGCGCGCCTGACCGGGGTCGGGGTCCTGCTGAACACCTCGTTCAACGAGCGGGAACCGATCGTCGAATCGCCGGACCAGGCGCTCGACTGCTTCCTCCGGACCGACATGGACTGCCTCGTGCTCGGCCCGTTCGTCGTCACGAAACCGGGCTCCGCCGCGCGGCCCGGCTGAGGGGACACCGGCGGACCGGCCTCCGCCAGCCGACCACCCCGGCCACCGAGCCGGGCCACAACGAGGAGCAGTCGATGCGGGAGATGACGCCGAACCACGCCGGCGGCGGCGCCGCCCACTTCCTTTCGGTGTACATGCAGGCACCGGACATCACGGCCCTGACCATCATGCGGCACGACCTGTGCGCCGCGCTGTGGCGGCAGACCGGCGACACGGTGACCCTCCAGCGGTACTGGGAGTTCGAGCGGTTCACCGGCCTGAAACACCACCGCCTCCCGCTGCGGCGGGCGGAGACCGCCCGCGCGTTCCTCGACGACCTGCTGGCGGAGGAGGGCCTCTCGCTCGACGACATGGCCGCGGTGTGGGGCACCCCCCATCTGTCGACCGACGCCGAGTTCGCGAAGCGTCAGGTCCCGGCCGGCCACACGGTGCACAGCATGTCGCACCTGTTCTCGGCGATCGGCATGGACTGGCGGCTGCTCCGGGAGGGCACGATCCTCGGGCTCGCCCTGGACGCCGGACCGGACTTCCAGCTCGACACCGCACCGCCGGAGGCCATCTATTCGGGGTGCGTCGTGGACCGGGGCGAGATCACCGTGTTCCCGATCGAGTCGCCCGGCCCGATCTGGTTGTTGGCGCGGGGAAGGTTCGGACGCGAGGAGGGCACCCTGATGGCGCTCTGCTCGGCCACGACCTGCTCCGTCGAGTTCGACGTCCGGTCGCTCGTCGACGAACTGCCGTTCCGGACCCAGGCGGAGGTGTTCCACGGCGCGGACACCCTCATCGACCGGACCCTCGCCGCGGTCACGGAGGCGCTGGCGACCCCGCACGGTCGGGAGCGCAGCCGGTACGACCCGCGGTTCGACCTGGTCGACAACGTGCAGAGCGCGGTCATGAAACTCCTCGAGGAGGCCTCGTTCCGGATCGTGGACCGCACCATCGACCGGTTGACGGCCGAGTACGACCTCGACCTGTCCCAGACGCACCTGGGTATCTGCGGCGGGTACGCCCTCAACTGTCCGAACAACTCCCGGCTGATGGACAAGTACGGCTTCCGTGGCCTGCTCGCGCCACCCTGCGCGAACGACGGCGGCCAGGCGCTCGGCCTCGGACTCATGGCCCTGCACGACCGGGCCGCCACGGCCGTCGGCGACTTCCGGCTGCGCCACGCGTTCCACGGCCGGCAGCGGCTGCGGACGGCCGAGGCGTTGGCCCAGTTCGCGCCGGTCGTGGCCGAGGCCGGCCCGTTCGACGTCGGCCAGGTGGTGACCGACCTGATCACCGAGCCCGTCGCCTGGGTGCGTGGTCCGGCGGAGATCGGACCACGGGCGCTGGGACACCGCAGCATCCTCGGCGACCCACGCCGGGCGGAGACCAAGGACGTGATCAACCGGATGAAGGGGCGGCAGTGGTGGCGGCCGGTCGCGCCGATCGTGCTGGAGGAGCACGCGGCGGACTGGTTCGAAACCGATCGGCCGTCGCCGTTCATGCTGGAGGTGTTCCGCGGGCGTGACCGCACCCGCGACCACGCGCCCGCGGTGCTGCATCTCGACGGCACCGCCCGGGTGCAGACCATGAACGCGGCCGACGACGAGACGCTTCACGAGGTGATCTCGGCCTTCCACGCTCTCACCGGGGTGCCGATCCTCGCCAACACGTCGCTCAACGACAGGGGGGAACCCCTGGTGGACAGCGCCGCGGAGACGTTGAACTTCTGTGTGCGCAAGGGTCTGCGGGTCGCCTATCTGGGCGACGTGCGGGTCGTCCTGCGCCCCGACGCCGGGCGGATTCTCGATCTGGACGCACCACACCCCCGACGCGACGAACTGTTCACGCGGGAGGCCGCCCGGTGGTCGGCGCTGTGGAGCGAATGGACGGCCTGGAATCTGTCACCCGCTTCGCTGTTCGTCTATGCCTGGAATCCGCGCCTCCGGGACGCGGTCGACCCGTTCTCGGCGACCGGGGCACGCACCGTGGAGATCGCCAGCTCGGCGTTTCTCGCCGGTGCCAGTGACCGGGAACGGCGGTTCGTCGCTCACCTCGTCCGCTGCTTCGGACCCACCGCCGACCCGATCAGGTCGGCGGCTTCGGACGACTTCGTGGGTGGGGGTTGAACCGGCCCGTCGCGACCGTGCCCGGCCCTGTCCGGGGCACCCGGCCACAGACCTTCTCCCTCAAGGTAGTTGAACAGCGCCGACGCCGCCCGTAGACGGCGCCAGCTCAGCTCGTTTAGGTTCCGCAGGCGGGCCTCCAGGGCCGTCCGGGTACGGGTCGAGTCGCCCTGGTCCATGGCGTCCATGACGGCCTTCGCGGCCGGCAGCGGATAGCCGGAACCGCGTAGCATCGCGATGACCCGGGCCCGGACGAGTTGCTCCCGGTCGTAGAGGCGGTATCCGGTCGACGGTTCACGCGCCGGTGCGAGAAGGCCGAGTTCCTCCCACACCCGCAGCGCCGACGGTCGTACGCCGGCGATCGCGGCGGTGTCCCCGATGCGTAGCGGTCCGGACGTCCGCAGCACCGCCGGTGGCTCCTGGTCGAACGTCCTGAGCAGTGCCTCCGCCGCGGCGCGTTCGTGATCGAGTTCGGCGTGCCCGCGGTCGACGGCGGCCAGCGCGCCGGCGGTGTCACCACTGTGTACGGCGCTCAGCACGGCGACCGCGGTGTGCCAGCCGTATCCGTCGAGCAGGATCCGCGCGACCGTCAGCGCCCGCGCGTGCCGGCCGGTGAAGACGCGGTAACCGTTGGCGGCGCGTTCGGCCGGCGGGAGGAGCCCGACGTCCACGTAATTGCGGATCTGCTGCACGGACAACCCCGCCGAGCGGGCCAGGTCGACGCCGCGCATTCTGGATTCTCCAATTGAGGGTTTCATTCGCTCGAACCGGTGACCGGACCGCCGTTGAAGTGGATTGTCATTGTGGTCATTTGGTAAAAGTATCAAACGGTACTTGAATGATATCGTCGATGTTCCTGGTCGTTGTCGAACAGGAGGTCCGACGGGTGTCGTCCGTCGTTGTCGAGGATCTGTCCATGACCTACCGGGTGCCGGTCCGGCAGGCCGGATTGATGTCCGCCCTGCGGTCGGTGGTCCGGCGGCGTTACCGGGACGTCCACGCGGTGCGGGACGCGTCGTTCCGGATCTCCAGTGGTGAGGTCGTCGGATTCGTCGGCCCCAACGGGGCGGGGAAGACGACCACCATGAAGATCATGTCGGGACTGCTGCACCCGACGGCGGGTGAGGTACGGGTGCTCGGCTTCACGCCGTGGCAACGCAGGACCCCGTTCCTGAAGCAGATCGCACTTGTCCGCGGTAGCCAGCCCACCGGTGGCTCCCAGGAGTTGACGCTCCTCGACGCCCTGCAATACCAGCGCGTGCTCTACGAGGTTCCGGCCGCCGACTTCCGCCGAAACCTCGACGAGCTCTGCGAACTGCTCGAACTCGGCCCGTTGCTGGAACGGCAGCTGCGGGCGCTGAGCCTGGGCGAGAAGATGCGGGCCGGACTCGCACTGTCCCTCTCGTACCGACCGAAGGTGCTGTTCCTCGACGAACCGACGCTGGGCCTGGACGTGTCGGCGGCGACCACGATCCGTCGGTTCCTCGCCTCCTACGCGACACAGACCGGGGCGACGATCCTGCTCACCAGCCACTACATGGCCGACGTCGAAGCCACCTGCCGTCGCCTGATGCTGATCGACCACGGCAGCGTGCGGTACGACGGTCCGCTCGGGCAACTGTCGGCCCGGCTGTCCCCGTACAAGCTGGTCCGGATCAGCGCGGCAGACGCGACCAAGGAGGTCCTCGCCGAGATCGCCGAGGTCGTGTCGACCTCCGGCATGAGCTGGACGCTGCGGGTGGCCCGCGCCGACGTGGCCAGGGTGACGTCGGTCCTGCTCGCCACGTTCGAGGTGGCGGACCTGGCGGTCGAGGAGCCCACGCTGGAGGACGTGATCGATCGCGCCTACCGGGACGGCGTATGACCCGCCGGCTGCGGCGCCTGGTCCTCCTGCGGATCCGCAACCAGTTCCTCGACTGGTCCGGCGCCTGGTGGTTCACCGTGACCCTGGTGGCCAGCGAGGCGGTCGGCCCCCTGCTCGGGCTGGTCGTGTGGTCCGCGGTGCTTCCGGGCGATCCGGCGGTCGCCGGCTACTTCGTCGCGCTGGTCGCCGTGCAGCTGCTGACCGCCTCGTACGAGAACCACACGTTCTCCGAGGCGATCTACGAGGGCAAGATCAGCCACGACCTGCTCCGGCCGCAACCCGTCATCGTCGCGCCCATCGGCGAGAACGTCGCGATCCGGATCTGGCTCGGCATCTTCGGGCTGCCGCTCACCCTCGTGACCGCGCTGGCGGTCGGCGTCTCGTACGACTGGACGGCGCTGGCGGCGGCGGTCCCGGTGCTCGTCGGCGCCGCGGTGCTGCGATTCCTGTGGACCTGGCTGCTCGCGCTGGCCGCGTTCTGGACCGGGCGCGTACATGCGCTGGTGACGTTGGGAGGAATGATGATCTTTCTTCTCGGTGGCGGTGCCGCCCCCGTCTGGCAGCTACCGGACGCCTGGCAACCCGTCGTCGGTGCCCTGCCGTTCTACGCGATGCTGGGCCTGCCCGCCGACGTCGCGACCGGATCGGTGCACGGCTCGGCCCTCGCCGTCGCGTACCTCGTCCAGCTGGCCTGGAGCGCGGCGTTCGCCGGTGTCGCCGTCGTGGCCTGGCGTGCGGGCGTACGACGGTTCACCGCCGTCGGGGCGTGACCCGTGCGCGTGCTGGTCAAGATGGTCCGCCTGCTGGGCATCGGTTTTTCGATGTCGCTGCGCAGGACGTTGGCGTTCCGGGTGGACCTGCACTTCGACGTCATGATGTCCGGTATCTCGTTGGCGTCCACGCTCGCCGCCGTGTTGATCATCTTTGGCCGTACCGACCATCTCGGGGGATGGACGCGACCGGAGATGTTCGTGCTGGTCGGCACCTTCGAGCTGCTGACCGGTGTCAAGGCGGCGTTCGTGGACCCGAATCTGTCGCTGCTCGCGAACCGTGGCATCCGGGAGGGACGGCTCGACCATCACCTGCTGGCGCCGGCGCCCGGTCTGTTCCTCGCCACGTTGGGTACGGCGGCGCCGTTGTCGTGCATCCACGTCCTGCTCGGACTCGGCGTCGTCAAAGTCGGGGTCGGCATGACCGGCCGGGCTCCGGAGCCGGTGGCGGTCGCCGTCTGGCTGCTGCTGCTCCTCCTCGGGACGGCCGCCACCTGGGCCGTCGGGACACTGATCGGCTGCATCGCGTTCTGGGCGCCCAAACTCGACCTGCAGAGCATCTACGGCACCGCATGGCAGTTCGGCCGCTATCCACCGGACATCTACGCCCGACCGCTACGGTTCCTGCTCTCCTACGTCCTGCCGCTCATGCTCGTCGCCGCGTTCCCGGCCGCCGCGTTGCTGCGGTCCCCGGACTGGACCACGGTCGCGGCGGCGGCCGCCACCGCCACGACAGCGGTCCTGGCCGCGTTGGCGGCGTGGCGGGCCGGGTTGCGGCGGTACGTCGGGGCGACCAGTTGACCCTGGCCGGGTGTCCGGTCCCGCGCTATCCGGTCCGGCGCCAGTAGATCGAGTACGGGTCGATGAACCGGATGGGGTCGGTGATCCGGTTCCGGTCCCGGAACTCGTGTACGGCGGCGGCGCAGGCGGGTATGCCGTAGTCGTCGACGATCAGGAAGCCTCCCGGCGACAGCCTGGGGTACAGGTGCACGAGAGCGTCGGTCGTCGAGCGGTGCAGGTCGCCGTCGAGCCGGATGACGGCCAGGCGGTCCAGCGGCGCCGACGGCAGCGTCTCGCTGAACCAGCCGCCCAGGAACCCCACCTGATCGTCGAGGAGGTCGTAACGCCGGAAGTTCTCGCGTACGCATTCCTCCGACACGGCGAGGACGTCGTTCTTGTCGTGCAGGCCGAGTTCGACGTCGAGGGGGTGGCTTCCGGCGCCGGCGGAGGGCACGCCCTCGAAGGAGTCGGCCACCCAGACCTTCCGGTCGCGTACGCCGTGTGCGCGCAGGATGGCGCGCGCGAAGATGCAGACGCCGCCACGCCAGGCACCGGTTTCGATGAAGTCCCCGGGAACGTCATCCTCGATCACCTGCTCCAGGCACTCCTGCACGTTGTCGAGCCGCTCGACCCCCACCATCGTGTGGGCGACATTGGGCCACCGGGCGGTCCGTTCCCAGTCGGAGGAGTAGGAGACCGCGAAGCCGGGGTTCCCCTCGAACCAGGCGATCGGAGCGCCGCGGTAGATGGAGTTGGTGAGGATCCGCTTCATGAGATCGAGATAGAGCGGTGCGTCGTTCTTCAAGAACGTTCTCCTCGTTCGTCGCGGTGGCTGGCCGCGGCACGGGTTCGGGCTGTCGACGGTCGGTGCCCGGTCCGGGCCGGCGGAGGCTCACTCGGTACTCCAATGCTCCAGCTGTTCGGTGAAGTCCTCGCACGCCCTGGTGCACTCCCGGACGACCTTGGCGACGAGTTCCGTGCAGTGCGGTGGAACCGCCGAGATCGAGTCACGCCACCTGGCGGCGGTCGCGCAGGCGGTCAACCACCGCAGGAGCGCCCGCCCGGAGTCCGAGTACCGCAACGATGGGTCGGACCTCAGCCCGTCGAGTACGGCGGCCACGTCGACCGCCTCCTGCGCGCCGTCCGTACGGGCACCGCCGCGTGCCGGGGACACCGGATCGACCGGCGGCTCCGACGCGGCCGGCGGCACCCGCTGCGCCGCCGGCACCGGATCCTCGCCCCGGCTCACCCTGGCCCGGACGTCGCGTGCCGTCCCGACCGACACGCCGGCTGCCCGCGCGATCTCGCGCAGGGACGCGTCCGGCCTCTGGACGATCATGCTGCCGGCGATGAGCCGGCCCTGCGCGGTGCTGAGCGGCCTGACCCGCCCGTCCCTGCCCAACCGGGCCTGCTCGGTCGAGCCGCCCGCCGTGCGGTGGCGGATCGCCGCGACGGTCCGGGCGGCCAGGCCGGTGCTGCCGGCGATCGCGCGGTCGGAGAGTTGGGGGTGGGAGCGCACTATGCGCTCGGCCGCGGCCCGCCGGTCCGCCGGGGTGAGTGGGAGACCGTGTTCCACGTTCGCCTGTACGGCCAGCCGGAACGCGTCGGCAAGGCTGCTGCGGACGAGGATCGCGTCGATCTCCGTACGACCGTTCATCCACGCGGCGGCGACGCGGTGCATTCCGTCGATCACGGTCATCGTCTCCTCGTGGACGATGACGGGAGGCAGGTCGGTCTCGACGTCGGCCAGGATGCGTACGTGCTCGGCGTCGACGCCGTTCAGTCGAGGGGAGTCCCCGCTTCTCAACTCGTCGAGCCGGAGACGGACGGTTCTGCCGCCCGCCAGTCTTCTCGGCGAGGTCGGTTCGACGATATCGGAGCCCGGATTCGAACTCATGCTCGCGCCGGAAAAGGTGGGATCATCAGGATCATCTCCTCCCGGAATGGTCCCGTGATCGGGTTGTCGCGGTAGCCGTGCGACCCTATTTCACGGGCGCCCGCAATGAGGACGGTGGCTGCCTTGTTGATATCGACGTGGCAGCGCGCGGGTGCCGTACCCGACGGTGGGTGGCGAAGAATGTTGGCGGCTGGGTGGCAATGGCCCAAACGACTTGTCCCCGTTTCTTGCACATCGTCGAAGCGGTTCGACCAGGCTCAGTCCAAGAGCCTACCTACATGCCTTTGATGTCGACAAGAGTCGATGTCGATCGCTCGGTGAACCGTGTGGGGGCGCCGTCATCCCCGTACGGGGCCGGACCGTATCGCCTTTGCGAGCGCGCCCACGACGGCTTCCTGCTGTCCACGGGTGATCTGGGGATAGATCGGCAGGGACAGGATCTCGCGTGCCGCCGCCTCGGCGGCGGGGAAGTCACCCGCGCCGTACCCGAGCCCGGCGAACGCCGGCGTGCGGTGGATCGGCCGGGGGTAGTGGACGGACGCCCCGATGCCGAGGGAGTTCAGTTCCGCGACCACCGCGTCGCGGGCGGCCGCGCCGCGGCCCGGCAGTCGCACCACGTAGAGGTGCCAGACGTGGTCGTTGCCCACCAGCGTGGTCGGGCGGACCACGTCGTGTCCCGCCAGCAGTTCCGCATACCGCCGCGCGGCCGCCCGGCGGGCGGCGTTGCCGGCCGCGAGCCGGCGCAGCTTCGCGCGCAGCACGACCGCCTGCAGGGCATCCAGCCGGCTGTTGCAGCCAGCCACGTGATGCTGGTACTTCGCCAGCCCGCCATGGTTCGCGAGCATCCGCACCCGCGTCGCCAGCCGTTCGTCGACGCACAGGACCGCCCCGGCGTCGCCGTAGGCGCCCAGGTTCTTTCCCGGGTAGAAGCTCGTCGCCGCGATGCCGCCGGCGCCGGCGTGGCGACCGAAGCGGGTCGCGCCCTGGCACTGCGCGGCGTCCTCCACGACGGCAACGTCGAGCCCGGCGAGCCGGCGGTCGAGTTCCTCCAGTGGTACGAGTTGCCCGTACAGGTGCACCGGCACGACGGCGCGGGTGCGGCGGGTGACGGCTGCCGCGACCGCCCCGGTGTCGATGAGGTAGCTGTCCGGTCGCACGTCCACGAGCACCACGCGGGCCCCGATACGGGCGACCGCTTCCGCCGTGGCGATGAAGGTGTTGGCCGGAAGGATCACCTCGTCACCCGGCCCGGTGCCCACCGCCCGCAGGGCCAGTTCCAGTGAATCGGTGCCATTCGCCGTACCGATACAGTGCGGAATCCGGTTGAAGGCGCCGTACTCCCGCTCGAATTCCTCGACCTCCTCGCCGCCCACGAAGGCCGTACGTTCGATGACCCGCTGAAAACCGATCTGTATCTCGCCGGCAACTTCGGCGTGTGCCGCACTGAGATCGACCAACGGGATATTCGTCACGACGGTGGCACCTCCAGTGGCCAACCTTCTCGTCGGGGTCGGTGTGCACGGCGGGCACCGGTCTGTTCGGTCGCTTCGCGGGCCGCGTTGTGGTGTATTCGTTGGCATCCCGCCGCCGTGCCATGGCGACAGTGTGCACCGGTCGATGTGAAAGGACAATTGATGAAGGTTGCCGTCATCGGAGTCGGTTACTGGGGTGCGAAACTGCTGCGGAATCTCGTCCGACTGCTCGGGCCGGACCGGGTGGTCGTGGCCGACTCCGATCCCGACCGGCTCGTGCGCCTGCGACAGCAGTACCCGTCGGTACCCGCCGTGCCGGATCTGTCCGCGGCACTGCGGCACCGTGACGTGCGGGCCGTCGTCATCGCCACGCCCGTCTCCACCCACGCCCGGCTCACCGCCGAGGCGTTGCACGCCGGCCGGCACGTACTGGTCGAGAAGCCGTTGGCCGTGTCGGCCGCACGCGCCCACGCGCTGTCGGAACTGGCGCGGCGGCACGGTCTCGTGCTGATGGTGGGGCACACGTTCCTGTTCAGTCCGCGGGTGCGCTGGATCGCCGGTGAACTCGCCGCCGGTGGCCTCGGACAGTTGCAATACCTCACGTCCTCGCGGCTCAACCTGGGGCCTTACCGCGACGACGCCGACGTCATCTGGGATCTCGCCCCGCACGACGTCTCGATCGCCCTGCACCTGTTGAAGGAGATGCCCGAATCCGTCCACGCGACGGCCCGGAGCGTGGTGCGGGCCGGCGCCCCCGACGTCGCGTTCCTGGAGATGACATTCCCGTCGGGCGTCCTCGCCTCGGTCACGGTCTCCTGGCTCGCGCCGCGGAAGACGCGGACCCTGACGATCGTCGGCGACCGGAAGATGCTCGTGTACGACGACATGGCGGCCGAGGAGCCGGTGAAGGTCTACGACAAGGGACTGACCCCGGATCACGCTACCGGATCCGGTGCGTCCGGGATGGCGTGCCGCCACGGTGACACCGTGGCGCCGCGCATTCCGGGGTACGAACCGATGGCCGAACAGCTCGACCACTTCCTCGGGTGCGTACGCGGCGGCGGCCGGCCGGAGTCGGACGGAGCGTTCGCCACCAGCGTCGTCGCGGTGCTGGAGGCCGCCGACCGTTCCTGGCGGGAGGGTGGCCGGCGGGTGCCGGTCGGCCCGGGGCCGGCGGGTGTTTTGGCGCGGCGGGGTGTGCAAGCGCCGACGGTCGGCAGTTATACGGAGGCGGTTCCGTAGCGTCCGGAACCGTGTCCGCGGCACCCGGCGTCTCGCTTGACATCGAACCTGGTCGATAGAGAACCTTGGGTCCGATCGATTTCCCGCCGCACGGATGCGGTGTCTCTCTTCTTCATTGCGTGTTCGGAGGTGCGTGTGACGCGCGTTACTGTGCTCATGTCCGTCTTCGGCGAGCACGTCGGCTGGGCGACGTTGCCCGCGGTGGTTGACGCGTGGCTCGACCAGGACCTGTCCTGCGACGTCGTCATCGCGACGTCCGGCGAACTCGACCTGGCCGGCAGCCTGCCGGCCGACGTGGGAGACCGCGTCCGGGTGGTCGAGACCGACCATCCGCGGCCCACCGTCAGCCGACTCATGAACGCCGCGGCCGCGCACGCCACCGGTGAATGGCTGTACCTGAGTGACGCCGACGTGGCCCCGCTGGGCCGTGACTACCTGACCAGAGCCGTGGCCGCCGCCCGCGGCGTCGGCGGCGCGTTCACCAATCCCAAGATGTTCCGCCTGGTCGGTCCGTCACCGGACGGACCGGCCTCCCGGTGGCAACCACCCGCGGACTGGATGAGCGTGTGTTTCGTGCGTACGGAGCCCGACGGGCGGTTGGCGCGGTATCCCGGGGAGTCCTACCGGGTGCACGACGACCGGACACTGTGGGCGGACCCACCGCCGGACGCGTTCGTGCTCGAACCGTTCGAGTTCTCGCGCCGGCCCGCGCTGCACTGGGGTGCCACGGTCGTCCGGCGCGAGGACCTGATCGCCGTCGGCGGCTACTGCGAGCAGTACGAGGGCTGGGGCTGCGAGGACGAGGACCTGCTCCACAAACTGGCCGCCAGGATGAACGTGATCCAGGCGTGCGTCGAGATGCCCGAGATCCTCTGCGTGCACTTCGAACACCGGCGTCCCTACGACACCCCGGACTACGCGGCCAACCAGGCCCGTCTGGTCAGCCGTCGGGAAGCCGGTCCGGAGGCGATGATCGCCGCCGACCTCGACGCTGCCGCGAAACGTGCCGCGGCCGGCGCGCAACGATCCGTCACCACACGTTGAGCGGATGCCACCTCCCGCAAGGGCCCGGTCCAGCAGGGGGCGCCCCGATGAGGATTGCCATCGTCGACGAATGGCCGGTGTTCGCGCTCGGTCTCACCCAGGTCCTGTCCGAATCGGGGTTCCAGGCGTTCCCGACCTCGCCGCGGATGTTGCAGGACAGCGGGCGGGACGGAGTCGACGGCATCATGCTGGCGCCGGAGGCCGTTCCGGAACTGCCCATCCACGAGGCGGTGACGAAAGCGGCCGCGATCGCGCCGGTCCTGCTCCTCACCCAACGACCGGACGCCGACGTACGGCAGGTCGGCAGGGCGAGCGGCGCCAGGGGCATCGTGCACCGCGGGGTGCGGGTGGAGGTGTTGAGCGAAGCGGTACGGACCGTGGTCCGTGGCGGTGAGTTCTTCGATCCGTGCGACGCCGTGGGTGAGGACGCTCCCGCCGTCCCCGGTTCCGCCGTGCTGTCGCTGCGGGAGCGGGAGGTCATCTGGCACATCGCCCGCGGCAAGACGAACCAGCAGATCGCCCGGATCCTCAAGATCAGCCCACACACGGTGGACACCTACATCAGGCGCGTCCGCTCCAAGCTCGGCGTCGGCAACAAGGCCGAACTCGCGTGTGTCGCCCTCCGATACCCGGCCACCGAGCCCACCACGGGACGGGGCCTGAACTGACCGGCCCGGGCCCGGCCTCCCCGCCGGCTTCCCGTTTCTTTCGATAGGAGAAACTCTGATGCGTGTCCAGATGGCCCGGACGCTCCTGTCACGTAACTCCTGGTCGAGCATGGACCACCTGACCGCGATCTACTGGGCGCTGTCGTCGGTGCTCGTCTACCAGCGGCCGGGCGCCGTGCTGGAGGTGGGATGCCACGCGGGCCGCACCAGCGTCTGGTTGCAGCAGATCATCCAGGACCACGCCCCGGACCGCGACCTCCACCTCTTCGACTCCTTCAAGGGCCTGCCGGAGCCGGGGCGCCACGACTCGTTGCTGACCGCGGGCGACCTCGCGGTCTCCGAGGACGACGTGCGGGCCAACTTCACCGAGTGGGCGTTGTCGATGCCGACCATCCACCCCGGATGGTTCGATGAGACACTTCCCGCCGGGTGCCCCGACACGGTGTGTTTCGCCTACCTCGACGGCGACTACTACGACTCGATCCTCACCAGCCTGGAACACGTCTACCCGCGCCTCGCACCCGGCGGCGTGATCCTGATCGACGACTACTGCGACCGGGACACCAACCCCCAGGCGTGGGACGGCTTCCCGGGGGTCAAGCTGGCGTGCGACGACTACTTCAGGGACCGGCCGGACGAGGTCCGGACCCTGGCCGGATCGGGGCCGCTGGCGATGGCGCTGATCCGTAAGCCGTTCCAGGCCGCCCAGCACCCGCCGGCGGCCCGGACGGCATCGGCGACCGGCCAGACCAGGTAGCGGTACGGACCGCAGGATGACATCTCCAGGCGTACCGGGGCCGCGATCCGCGCCGCCGGACACCCGATCCGCCGCCGGCGGGAGCGGCGCCGCACCCGGTGCCGCCGCCGAACAGCTGCTGGGCAGGCTGACGCTGGACGAGAAGCTCCAGATGCTGCACCAGTACGCGCCGGAGCTGCCCCGACTGGGACTGGCGAGTTTCCGTACCGGCACCGAGGTGCTGCACGGCCTGGCATGGCTCGGTCCCGCGACGGTGTTCCCCCAGGCCGTGGGACTTGCCGCGACCTGGGACCCGGATCTGCTCGAAGCGGTGGGCGACGCGGTCGGCCGGGAGGTCCGGGAACGGCATCGGGATACGCCGGCGGTCGGCCTGAACGTCTGGGGCCCCGTCGTGAACCTCCTGCGTGACCCTCGCTGGGGACGAAACGACGAAGGCTACTCGGAGGACCCCTACCTGACCGCCGAGTTGGCCATCGGCTACTGCCGCGGGCTGCGCGGCGGCGGCTCGGGGGAGCGGCCGGCGGTGCTGACGACCGCTCCGACGCTGAAACACTTCCTCGGCTACAACCACGAGACGGACAAGGCGACCACCTCGGCCGACATCCGACCGCGGATCCTGTACGAGTACGACCTGCGGCCGTTCGAGTGGATCATCAAAGCGGGCGTCGTCTCGGGACTGATGCTCTCCTACAACCGGGTGAACGGCCGGCCGTGCCACACGACCCCGCTGCTGGGTCTGCTGCGCTCCTGGCAACCGGATCTCGTGGTCGTGTCCGACGCGTACGGAACGAAGGGCATGGTCGAGGACCACCGCTACTTCCCGGACCATCCGCACGCGTACGCCGCGGCCCTGCGCACGGGCCTCGACAGCTTCACCGAGGACTCGGGCAGTCCCGCCGACACCGTGGCCGCGCTCCGGGAGGCCATGGCGCTGGGGCTGATCAACGAGGCCGACGTCGACGCGGCGGTCCGGCGCCTGCTGCGCATGCGGATCCGCCTGGGCGAGGGGACCGGCTGCACCCGCGCCCCGGCAGGGGAGAACACGAGCGTCGACCACCGGGCACACCAGGACCTGGCCCTGGCGGCGGCCCGGAAAGCGGTCGTACTGCTCAGAAACGACCGCGACCTGCTCCCGCTCGACGGACCCGGCCCGGGGCGCATCGTCGTCATCGGTCCCCACGCGGACAAGGTCCTCGTCGACTGGGTCAGCGGAACCCTGCCGTACGAACGCGCCGTGGTGGACGTCCTGCGGGACAGGCTGGGGCCCGACGCGGTCGACTTCATCGAGGGCGTCGACCGGGTCGAGTTGGTGCTCGACGGCGGTCTCGGCCACGTCGTGGCCGGGCCGGTGCCGGACGGATCGCCCCTGCGCGCGCGGTCCACGACGTCGGGGGCCGACCGGTGGTTCGACGTGCTCGACTGGGGCGACGGGATAGTCACCCTCCGGTCGGTGGCCAACCACCGCTTCGTCTCGCGCGGCGACGACGGCGTGCTCGCGAACACCGCCGCGATCCCGTACGGATGGTTCGTCCCGGAGGCGTTCCGCCTCGTCCCCGCCCCGACCGAGGGGTGGTCGTACCTACGGCACGTCTACTCGGGACGGTACGTCACCGTCGTCGACGGCGTGGTCGTCGCGTCCGCCAAAGCCCCGGAACAGGCGACGCGCCTGCGCCTGGCGACGGTCTCCCGCGCCACCGACGGCATCGCGGACCGGCTCGCGGACGCGGCCGCGGTGCTGGTGGTGGTCGGCACCCATCCGCTGATCAACGGCCGGGAAGGTCAGGACCGGACAGAGCTGTCCCTGCCCGCGCGCCAGGAGGAGGTGGCCCGGAGCGTGGTGTCGGCCCGGCCGGACGCGGTCGTCGCGATCGTCAGCGGCTGGCCGCCGGCGATACCGTGGTTGGCCGGGCACGCGCGGGCACTGCTCTGGTCCGCACACGGCGGCCAGGAGCAGGGTACGGCGATCGTCGACGTCATCCTGGGAACCCACGCACCGGCCGGACGGCTGCCGCAGACCTGGTATCACGGTGCGCACGCCCTCGGCGAACACCTGGACTACGACATCATCGGCAGCCGCAAGACCTACCTGTACGACCCGGCCGAGCCGCTGTTCCCGTTCGGGCACGGCCTCACGTACGCCCGGTTCCGGTACGGCGAACCACGGATCACCCCCACGACCCTCCGGGACGGCGACCGGTGCCGGGTGAGCGTCGAGGTGACCAACACCGGACCGGTCGACAGCGACGAGGTCGTCCAGCTCTACGTGCGTACGCCGGGTGAAGCGGTCCGCCGGCCGGTGCGGGAGCTACGGGGCTTCCGGCGGGTCCATCTCAAGGTCGGGCAGACCGTCCGGGTGTCCTTCGAACTGGCCGTCGCCGACCTGGCCTACTGGGACGTGGCCAACGGGCGGTTCGCCGTGGAACCCGGTCGCTACGAGGTCGAGGTAGGGCGCTCGTCGACGCACTGCGAGGGACGTGCCCCGTTCCAGGTCATCGGGGCACCGCCGGCACCTCGTGACATGAGCCGGCGCCTGGTGCGCGCGGTCGACCACGACGACGCGGTGGGCGTCGCGACGGTGGACGAGGCGCGCGGCGGCGGCGACGCCGTCGAGGCCCGTCGCCCCGGCGCCTGGCTGTGCTACCGCAACGTCGAGATGTCCGGCGTCAACCGGCTGGTCGCCCAGGCGTCGAACACGACGCCGTCGACGGCGACGGTCGAGGTCCGCCTCGACGATCCGTTCGCCGGTGAACTGGTGGGAGCACTCGAGGTTCCCGTCGTCGACGGCGAATGGAGTTGGCGGACGGTCGAGGGGCCGGCCCGGGGCGACGGAAGGCACGACGTGTACGTCGTCCTCCCCGCGCATGTCCGCCTGGCCAGTATCGGCCTCGTCAACGCACCGCGACCGCTAGGGGAGTTGGAGGCCCACAACGGTGAACGTTCTCGGAATCTCGGCGCTCTACCATGACGCGGCGGCCGCGGTGTGTATCGACGGACAGCTCGTCGCCGCGGCCCAGGAGGAGCGTTTCTCCCGCCGTAAGCAGGACCGGACGGTTCCCTGGCGTGCCGCCCGCAGCTGTCTGGACGTCAGCGGGCTGAGCATCGCCGACATCGACTGCCTGGCCTACTACGAGGAGCCGTCGCTCAAACTCGACCGGCAGCTGTCGATGCTCGCCGCCGAGGTGCGTCCAGAACCGGCGGCGGAACTGCTCGCCCGCATCGACCCGACCCGGGTGTACCGGGCCATGCGCGAGGGCCTGGGCTACGACGGGCCGGTCCGGTTCATGCCCCACCACCTGTCGCACGCCGCGAGCGCGTACTTCTTCTCCGGTTTCGCGGAGTCGGCGGTCCTCGTGCTCGACGCGGTGGGGGAGTGGACCACCTCCTCGTACGGCACCGGGTCGCCGGGTTCGGGAATCAGGCTCGTCGAGTCCGACCGCTTCCCGCACTCCCTGGGCCTGTTCTACAGCACCGTCACGGCCTACCTCGGGTTCGAGGTCAACGAGGGCGAGTACAAGACGATGGGTCTGGCGCCCCTGGGGCGGCCCACCTTCGTGGAGCAACTGCGGAAGACCATCTCCTGGACCGAAACCGGGGAGGTGACTCTCGACACCGCGTACTTCGACTTCACGGGGCTGCGCCGGATGTGGTCCGACGCCCTGCCCGGCCTGCTGGGCATTCCGCCACGGGAGACCGGGCAGCCGCTCGACGGGTGCCACGCCGACCTCGCCCGCAGCGTCCAGCTGCTGCTCGAGGAGGTCGTACTGGCCAAGGCCCGGGCGGCCAGGGCGGCGACCGGCGCGCGGAACCTCTGCATGGCCGGCGGTGTGGCGCTGAACTGCGTAGCCGTCGGGAGGTTGCGTGCCGCCGGACTCTTCGACGACATCTTCGTGCAGCCCGCCGCGGGCGACGCCGGTGGCGCGATCGGGGCCGCCGCCCAGGCCTCGTACGATCTCGGCACGCCGCCGCCGGTGGAACGCCTCGCCCACACCTACCTCGGTCCCGGCTTCTCCACGGCGCGGGACGTCGTTCCCGCCCTGCGGGCCGCGGGGCTGCCGTACGTCGACCACGGCGACGACCTCGACGGCATGTTCCAGGACGTCGTACGCCGACTGGCCGCGGGACAGATCATCGGGTGGTTCCAGGGACGGATGGAGTTTGGGCCACGGGCGCTCGGCAACCGGTCGATCCTCGCCGACCCACGTCGTCCCGACATGCGTGACCGCATCAACGCGTTGGTGAAGATGCGCGAGGCGTTCCGGCCGTTCGCGCCGAGCGCGCTCGACAAGCTCGCCTCCCGCTACTTCGACTGCCCGGGCGACCTTCCGTTCATGCTCGAAACGGTGCGGGCGCGCACCGACACGTTGCCGGCGGTCACCCACGTCGACGGTTCGGCCCGGCTCCAGACGGTGTCCCCGGAAACCAACCCCCGCTTCGCCGAACTGCTGGAGAGGTACGCGTCGGCGACAGGATGCGGAGTTCTGCTGAACACCTCCTTCAACCAGCGCGGGGAACCGATCGTCTGCTCGCCGGTGGACGCGATCGCATGCTTCGCGCGGTCGGGACTCGACGCGCTGGTCATCGGCGAGGTCGTGGTCGACGGTCGCGAGGTTCCGGACTCCTGGCGAACGGCCGTTTCCGCCAAGGGCATCACGTCGGCACACAGCGACGAACCCGGGGTCGATCACGAGTTGGCGGTCTACGAACTCGCGTGACGCCCCGAGAGGACGTACGGCCGCGCGACCGCGCCGGTCCACGTCCGGTCAAACCCCGAAGGAGACATCCCGGATGCGCATAGGAATTTGGGAACGCCGTGCCGGTGGTGACCGGTACGAGCGGATCGCCGGCGACTGGCCGAACTGGTCGGACAGCGAGGGATTCTCCCGCAACCCCGACCGGCGGCGGGTGGTCCTGCTCGGTGAGTCGGTGGCCCGTGGACTGTTCTACGAGCCGACGGTGACCCCCGCCAAGCTCCTCCGGTCGGCTCTGGACACGGCGGCCCCCGGTGCGGCGGAGGTCGTCGACCTGGCCAGAAGCGGAGCCCGGTTCCAGGACATCCTCGACCTGGCGGACGCGGCCCGCGACCTGTCGCCGGACGCGGTGATCGTCTTCGCCGGCAACAACTGGAAGTACGAACTGACCGAGTGGGTCGCCGCCGAGCGGCTGGACGGCGATGCCCGGGCACTCGGGCGCGACGGGATCGCGGGCGTGCTGCGGCGCCGCGAGGCGGCGCTGGCCGACGCCGTGCGGGACTTCGTGACACGGCTGTGCCGACTGTTCGACGGCTCCGCGTCGATGATCTTCGTCCTGCCCGAGTCGAACCTGCTCGACTGGCATCCGCAACCCCTCGCCCCGGTGCTCGGCGGCGACCGCGATCTCGCCTGGTGCCGGCTGATGGGCGAGACGCGGGCGAGAGCGGACTCCGGCGACTGGGACCGGGTCCTCGAACACTGCGACGCCCTGCACGAACTCGACGGCGCGGTGTCCGACCAGCCCTTCCGCTACCGGGCCGCGGCCCACCTCGCGCGCGGTGAACGGGCGAAGGCGCTGGCCGATTTCCGCCGGGCCCGCGACGTCCGTCTGTGGTGCGACGGTATCGACCCCTCCTGGCTACCCTCGACCGGTGTCGCCGCCGCCCGCCGCGCCGCCGTCGCCGCCGGCGCGGACGTCGTCGACCTCACGCGGCTGCTTCCGGCACACGCGGCGAGCGGGATACCGGATCGCTCGCTCTTCGCCGACTTCTGCCACCTGAACGGCCGTGGCCTGGTCGTCTCCGTGGCAGAGATCGCCTGCGCCGTGGGCCCGAGGATCGGCCTGCCCGTGGACCGGCAGAGGTGCCCGGGACCGGGGGACGTTCCGCCGCGGGTCGAGGCGGGAGCCGCGTTCGCCGCCGCGTTCGTCAACTCGGACTTCGCCCAACCGGCGGAGATCATGAACTTCCACGCCCGGCGGGCGGCCGAAGCGGACCCCGATGTCGTCTCGGCGATGGAGTCCTACTGCACCGCACCGGCGATCCCCGTCCCGTGGTGGATGCGACCGCAGGACGTACCCGGATTCGGTAACGCCGAACGGTTCCTGAGAGGGATCGGCCGCGTCGGCCGGTACCTCTACGACGACGATCTCGTCGCGTCGTTCACCGCACAGGTGAACGCACGGCGGGCCCGAGACGGTGCCGCGCCGCTGCCCCCGCGCGTGGACGGCGCACTGGTCGCCGGTACCCGGACGGATCTCCTCGATCCGATCTACGCGCCGGCCTGGCGGCCACTGGACTGGGAAGGGCTGCTGGGCACCCTGCCCGGCCGACCGACCGGCTACCGCCACTACTTCAGAGCGCACTCCGAGCGCAGCCGCTTCACCTGCGTCGTGGCCGATGCCGTGCCGGTCGACATCGACCTGACCCTGCGGCTGGGATCGCCCGGCACCGGAACGGCGACGATTCTCTTCAACGACCGGGAGGTCGACCGGGTCGAGCTGACCCGGCGATGGCGTCGCGTCCGGCGCCGGATCCCACCGGAGCACGTGACGAGCGGTCGCAACGAGTTGGAGATCAGGTGGTCGCGGACGGCCCTCGGAACCATGCCGGTCCCGGTCCTCGCCCAGCGGATCACGCAGGGCCTGGGCCAGGAGTTGTCGGTCGTGTACGGCGAGGTGCACTCCATCCACGCCTCGCCCGCTCCGGCGGGACCGCCCCGGTGAGGGCGGACGCGCCCCGCCCGGGACGGCGCGGGCAGTCCCACGTGATCGAGTTCTCGGGGTGGCCGGCCGGAACCTCCGGCCTGACGTGGAGCCAGTCCGCGATGTGGGACCTCATCGGGTGGCGGGCGCCGCACGACGCGTACCTGAACATCCCCGCCACCATCGATGTCACCGCGGCCAGCGACCCCGCCCAGGTGGTGGCCGCCCTCACCGCGGTCCTGCGCCGCCACGACGCGCTGCGCACCCGCTACGGCTTCGACGCCGACGGTGAGGCGACCCAGACGGTCGCGGGTCAGGGCCGGCTCGTCGTCACCGTCGACGAGGCAGATGCCGGCCAGGACACCGCGGCCACGGCGATGACGGTCGCCCTCGATCTGGGCCGGCTGCCCTTTACCGCGTCCGAGTTGCCGGTACGGGCCTCGGTCGTCACCGTCGCGGGCCGGCCCCGGTTCCTCGCCATGTCGATCTATCACGTCTCGGTCGACCTCTGGTGCCTCGACGTCATCGAACGGGACGTCCAGCAGAGCCTGGCGGCCGTGCTCGACGGGGTGCCCGCGCCGACGCTACCGCCGGCGCCGGCACCGGCCGAGCAGGTCGAACATGAGCGGGCCACCGTCACGAGAAACCGGAGCGAACGCGCACTCCGCTACTGGGCGCGCGAGCTGCGGGCGCTGCCGAACGAGCAGTTCCCGGCCCCCCGCCGCCGGCCCGACACGCCCCGCTACCGGGAGGCGGCCCTGCGCTCGGAGGCGGTCACCGTGGCGTCACGGGTGCTGGCACGACGTCTGCGCGTCGGCCCGCCGGCGGTGCCGCTGGCCGCCTTCGCCGTCCTGCGGGCGCTGATGGCCGACAGCCCGTCCTGCCACTTCAACGTACTCACGGCCAACCGCCACGCGCCGAGGAGCCGGGAACTGGTCTGCGACCTGACCCAACCCGTACCCATGCGGGTCGAACTGTGCGGGGAATCCTTCGCCGACGCGGTGGTGCGCACCGCGCGGGCATCCCTCAACGCCTACCGGCACGGGCATTACGACCCGCGGCGCGTGCCCGCGCTGGTCGACGCGATCCGCGCCGAATGCGGCCGCAACCTCGATCTCGGATGCACCGTCAACACGGCCCGCATCGACACGGCTGCCGGGTGGCGGGCCGGACCGACGCCCACACCCCAGCAGATCCGCCGGCTGCCGGCGGCCTCGACGTTCTGGTGGCGGGGGACCCACGACGATCTCGACCTGGCGCTGCTGTTCCAGGTCATGCCGTGGCAGGACGGAACGCTGCTGTCCCTGTGGGCGGACACCGAGCGGCTGTCCACCTCGGACATACGGGCCATGCTCCTGACGATCGAGCAGATCGTGGTCGAGGGCGCCGCCGACGATGCGCTGGGTATCGGTGACATCCGACGGATGTGCCCCGGACTGCTGCGGACGCCGGATCCCGGCCTGGTACGGGTCGGACCGGCCTGGATCGACGTACCGGCGGTGCGGGAACTGGTGCGGACGGCACTGCCCGCTCCGGACGTGGCGGTGTTCGTGCGCCGGCGCCCCGACGCGGACGCCACGGTCGAGGCGTACCTCGTCGCCGAACACGAGGGCATGACACCGGAGCGCGCACACGAGGCATGCGTCGCCGCCCTCGGCCGCGAGCGCCGCGTGGCCACCCCGGACCGGTACGTCGTCTGTGCCGCCGCCCCGGACGACCGGACCGACCGCGAGGGATGGCTGCGGCTGGCGGTCCGCTCCGGCTCGGGCCGGCCGGCCACCGTGGTCGCGCCGGACCCGGTCGACACCCGGGCGCGGTGACCGCGTCGGCGACCCGATGGCCAGGCCAGCGGTCTGCTACACCGCGACGACGGTCGTCCCGCGTACGACCGGCTCCAGCCACGACGTCCCGGCACGGCACCGGTGCCGCACCATGACGCCGGCCTCTCCGGAGACGTGGACGAGCCGGTTGGGCAGGCCGCCGAAGCAGAACTCCCGGTAGCCGGCGGGCAGGAACTCACCGGCCAGCAGGGCCATCGACAGGTCCAGCGGCTTCCAGACCCCGTCGCTGTCCCGGACCTCGGCCCACCGGTGCACCCGCGCGGTGTGCCCGCCGAAGAGGAAGCCGTCGCCGGTGCGGGCCGGGATGCCCTGTGCGCCGAACTCCGCCACCAGCAGCTCGGACAGCGCGGTGCAGTCGCCCACCCGCCGGCGCCGGGTCGTCGGCACCTCCGCCGCCAGCGGCGGACTGGTGTAGTGGTACCGGTACGACTCGACCGCCGAACGCCAGAGCGCCCCGACCGGGCGGTGCCGGATCGTCGAACGGATCCCCGACTGCCGCACCTCCCCGGCCCAGGTGGCGGATCCCCGATCCACCGCCGACCGGGTCCAGCGGGCGCCGGTGATCTCCGGCCGGGACCAGAGCGTGCTGTCACATCCGCCGCCGCTGGGACACGTCGCCGCCAGGGTGAACCGGAAGTCGACCGGGCCGGTCCAGTCACCGTCCACCGTGAGAAGGCGCCGATGATAGGCCATCTCCAACTCTGGCCTGCTCGCGCGGGAACCGGAGTACAGACCGACGTTCCACACGTCGAACGCGTCGAACGTCTCCCCGCCGGTGCCCATGATGTCGCGCAGGGTTTCGAGTTCCGCATCCGAGCACCGCAGGACGGCCCGCACGAAGGCCACGTCGACCGGCCTGCGGTGGGCGGCCGGCGTCCGGACGACCCTTTCCAACGCGTGCCCCCAGTTCGGGGGCGGCCGACTGACACCCGGGCGCGGCATACGGTGAACGATACGGTCGCCCGAGGTCGTCCGGCGATGGATCCCACCGTCGCGTGAACTCGGGACAGGTCGCCGGCGCCGCGAACTGTCAGGCTGCTCCAGACACCACCGCCAGCTCTTGTCGCGCGCCTCCGACAGGTTTCGAGGAGTCCCACATGGCCAGTTCCGGGTGGCCGCCGGTGTTCGAGGAGATCCTGCGTTCGTACCTGCCGCTCCTGCCGCGGGAGGCTCCGCTCGCCGCGGACTCCGACCTGATCGAACTCGGCCTCGACTCGCTCGGCATGGTCAGCCTGCTGCTGGCGGTCGAGGAACACTTCTCGGTGACGTTCCCCGAGGGGCAGCTCGGCGCCGAGATGTTCGCGACCCCGGGCGCCCTCTGGCGGGCGCTGTCCGTCGTACGGCCTCCGGACGGCGTCGATCCGGCGGCACCGGACACCGGCGAACCCGTGTCCGCCCCGGATGGACTCGTCACCGTCCGGTCCGGCGTCTCCGCCATGTGGCTGTCGCCGGGCGAGGGCGCAGACGTTGCCCCGCACGACGTCGTCGGACCCGGGTGACCAGGCGGCGACCGGGACGTTCAACGGGCTTTCAGCGCGGCGATGCCGGTCCGGAGGGCGAAGAGAACGAGCTGCACGCGGTCGCGTGAGCCGGTCTTGGCGATGAGGTTCCCGATGTGGGTTTTGATCGTGGGCATGGACAGCCACAACTCGGTGCAGATTTCCTGATTCGTACGCCCTTCGGCGATCAGGGAGAGGATCTCGCGCTCGCGCGGGGTGAGTTCCGCGACGGCTTGCGTATCGCTACCACGGGATGGGGTCCGGCTTTCGGCGGGACGGCGCCGGAACGTGGCGAGGAGCCTGCGGGTGGGGCCGGGCGAGATGACGGCGTCACCGCTGTGCATGATGCGGATCGCGGCGATGAGCTGATCGGGTGGGATGTTCTTCACCGGGAACCCGGCGGCGCCGGCCTCGACCGCGGTGAGCACGTGCTCGTCGCTCTCGAAGGTCGTGAGAAGCTCCTGAAATCCTTCGCCGCGCCCGTCGCGATCTGCCTTCTCGGCTGCGTCGTCGGCGTCGCCACCGTCACTTCGGTCGCCCTCCGGCCGCTGAGCTACGTTCTGCCCCAGGCCATCAACACCCGTCCCCTGAACCTGGGCTCCACAGCCCTCGCGGGCTCCGGCGGCCTCACCGCGGGCGATGTGCTCCCGCTCCTGTGCACGGCGCTCGTCCTTGCCGGCGTGGCCGTGGTGTTGGCCCTCGGTGCGATTCGCGTGTTCAAGCTCCGATAGGGCAACACGACGTCCGATTGCCGCGAGCAACCGGGGTGACGACTGGGCAGGATCGTCGCCATGCATGTCACCGTTGATCTGAAAGTTCTGTACTTCGGAACCCCGGTGGTGCTCATCGGCTCGCGCAATCCCGACGGCACCGCCAACATCGCCCCCATGTCGTCGGCCTGGTGGCTGGGCCACAGTTGCATGCTGGGCCTGGGCAACAGCGGGCAGACGACGGCGAATCTGCTGCGTGAGCGTCAGTGCGTGCTCAACCTGCCGTCGGCGTCGATGGTCGACGCCGTGGACCGGCTCGCGCTGACCACCGCGGCACCGGTCGTGCCCGCCCACAAGGCGGCGATCGGATACCGGTACGAGCCCGACAAGTTCGCTGCCGCCGGGCTGACCGAACAGGCCGCGGAGTTGGTCGCGGCGCCGCGGGTGGCGCAGTGCCCGATCCAACTGGAGTGCGAGGTGGACGCCGCTCACCAGTTCGGGGGACCGGAACCACACGCCACCGCGTTCCAGGTGCGGGTGGTCCGGGCGCATGTCGCGCAGGACCTGCTCGTGCCGGGGACACACTACGTCGACCCGGTGCGGTGGGATCCACTGATCATGAAGTTCTGCGAGTTCTTCGGCGGCGGGGACAACGTGTATCCGTCCCGGCTGGCCGAAGGCTGGCAAATGCCTCACCAGCTACGACCGACCATGGCGTAGCCGCTTGCGATAGGTCGCCCGTCATGACCGAACTCGGACCGGTCGCCTGGCCACCTGCCCCGATCAGGACCGAGCGGCTCGTGCTCCGCGAGCCCGGGGCACGGGACCGTCCGGCGGTCATCGAACTGTTCGCCTCGCCGCAGGTGGGCACCTACATCGGTGGCGCCCGACCGCGTGACGAACTCGAGCAAGCGGTGCCCGAGGTGCCCAGGCGACGACCCGGCCATCTCGTGGTCGATCTCGACGGGGCGATGATCGGCATGGTCACGTTCGATCGGCGCGACGCGGAGGATCCGGGCCACGCCCTTCCGGGTGGCGGAAGGGCCGAACTCGGCTACCTGTTCCTGCCGGCGGCGTGGGGACGCGGATATGCCGCCGAGGCGTGCGCGGCGGCACTCGGGCGGGAGTGATCCTCAACGCAGGACAAGGCCGGCGACCGCCGCCGCGAGCAGCAGCGCCGGGGACGCGGCGGCGGTGCCGAGCACAACCGCCGAGCTGGTCCGGCTTCTCGCCGGGAGCCACCGGAGCAGGAGCAGACCAACCAGCAGGGTGGCAACAAGAGCCGGTGCGATGACGTAGGCACCGAAGACCAGCATGTCCTCGCGCGGTGAGTTGTCCCCCAGCTCGCCCGTCCCGGACACCTGGTAGACGAGGACGAGGTAGGCGACGACCATCAGGCCGTGCCAGCCGAGCATGACCAGGTACGCCGACCGTCCACTATCGACCCGCACGAAGGCACCCTATCGCTCGGCAGTCCCGGGCTGGCTATCCGTCAGCGGCGGACTTCGACCGGGGTCAGTCCGCTTCCGCCGCGGCATCCGTCAGGGCCTCGATCAGGGCACGTGGCACGGGCTGCGTCAGCGCGACCTCGCGTACCGCGACGCAGATCGCCCTGACCGGCTCCGGGTGGCGTACCGGGCGAACGGCGACGCCCGGGTGGCGGGTTCCCAGACCGAGTCGGGGAACGAGGCTGACGCCGAGACCGGCGGCGACGAACCCCTGCGCCGTGGCGTAGTCCTCCGACTGTGCCACGAAGTCCGGGGTGAAGCCGGCCGCGGCGCAGCCGTCCATGATCGGTTCCAGGCAGGGGCCGGACGGTTCGCTGCCGACCCACGGCTCGCCGGCGAGGTCGACCAGGTCGATCACCCGCCGGGCGGCGAGCCGGTGTCCGCCGGGCACCACGGCCCGGTACGGGTCGTCGCGCAGGTGCACCACGCGGATGCCCGGGGGAGGGGCGTCACCGGTGCGGTGGACCACGATGGCCAGGTCGGCGTCCCCGCGCTCCACGTCCGGCAGCGGATCTCCCGAACCGATCAGCCTGGGGTCGATCGTCACCCCCGGGTGCTCGCGCCGCAGGCGGGCGAGAGCGGGTGCCAGCAGGGTCGGCCCGACCGAGGCGAAGTAGTGGATCGTCAGCCGGCCGGTACGCCCCGCCCGCAGGTCGGCCAACGCGGTCTCGGCCTCTGCGACGTGCCGGCCGATGACGGCCGCGTGCGCGCTGAGCAGCCGACCCGCGGCCGTGGGCCGTACGCCCCGGCCGACCCGTTCGAGCAGCGCGATCCCGGCCTCCCTCTCCAGCGCCGCCACCTGCTGGCTGACGGCGGACGGTGTGTAGCCGAGGTGGGCCGCTGCGGCAGTCACCGATCCGCTGGTGACCACCGCCCGCAACACCTGCATTCGTCGTACGTCAAGCATGTAGCGGAGCTTAATCGTCGTACAGAATCTTTCGCTTTTTCTTTCCGGTTGGAGCCGGCACGGTGGGCACCGTGAACAGGCTGCGAACATGGACCCAGGTGGGCGGGCTCGCCCTGCTGTGGGGATCGACCTTTCTCTGGATCGACCTGGCTCTCGAGGCGATGACCCCGGTCCAGGTCACCCTCAGCCGGTGCGTCCTCGGATCGGGCGCGTTGCTGGTCGCGTGTTTCGCCTCCGGGCGGCGGCTGCCCCCGTGGGGGGCGACCTGGTGGCACCTCGCCGTGGCCGCCTTCTTCTGCAACGCCCTGCCGTTCGCCCTGTTCAGCCTCGGCCAGCAGACCGTCGACTCCGGGGTGGCCGGCGTCCTCAACGCGACCACCCCGCTGTGGGCGGTGCTCATCGGCGTCGTCGTCGGCACCGAACGCGGCCTGCGGCCGGTCCGCCTTCTCGGACTCCTGCTCGGCTTCACCGGGGTCATGCTGATCTTCGCTCCGTGGCGGTCGACCGGACCGGTCGGCGGCGGCGCTCTCGCCATCGTCGCCGCCGCGGCGAGCTATGCCGTCGGCTTCGCCTACGTGGGTCGCCACCTGGTCGGCAAGGGCGTCCCCACCATCTCGGTCGCGGCGGCGCAGCTCGTCGCGGCGACCGCCCTGACCGCGCCGCTCCTGCCGGCCGGCGGCCTGACACCGGTCCGGGTCGGCGCGCAGACGCTGATCGTCGTCGTGATCCTCGGCGTCGTCGCCACCGGAGCCACGTTTCACCTCACCTACCGGATCATCGCCGCCGAGGGCGCCACCAACGCCGCCGCGGTCGGTTATCTGCTGCCGGTGGTCTCGGTGGCACTGGGCGTCGTCGTGCTCGGCGAGGGTCTCAACCCGCGGATCGTCGCGGGGACGGTGGTCGTGCTCGGCGGGGTCGGTCTGATCCGCCGGCACCAGCGGCCGCGGTCGGCGCCCGCGCCGGCCGCGACGAGCGGCTGACCGGCCGCCCTCGGGCAGGACCGGCGCGTCCCGGCCCGGGGTGCCCCGGGCCGGGACGGCGTACGTCAGCCGGCCCGCTCGGCGGCGCTGCGCTCGACGCAGAACTCGTTGCCCTCCGGGTCGGCCAGCACCACCCAGCCGCTGCCGTCCGGCCGCCGCTGGTCGGCGACCTGCGTGGCACCGAGGCCGATCAGGCGTTCGACCTCCTCGTCCCGGGTGCGGTCGGTCGGTTGCAGGTCGACGTGCAGCCGGTTCTTGACCTGCTTCGGCTCGGGTACCCGCAGGAAGAGCAGCACCGGACCGGTGCCGCCGCCCGTCGGGGAGAGCGCCACCTCGGGATCGCCGGGGTGGTCGTCGTCGCCGAGCCGGTAGTCGAGCACGGCGGCCCAGAACCCGGCGAGGGTGTACGGATCGGCACAGTCGAAGTCGACGTGCCGGATGAGCGAGGTCATGGTGATCCTCCACGTGTGGATGGAGCGCCTCGCCGGATGGGCAGGTGTCAGCGTGGATGGCGAGGCGCGGGCATGGACTGGCTGGACATCGACCGCACCTCCCTTCGCCGATCACGGCTGACCGGTCATGATCATTGCACAGCCGTCGTCCTGGCCACGATCCGGGTCTGGCCCGCGACCGCCGGCATTCCCCGCCCGGGCCGGACCAGTCCGGCCACCTCCGCTCCGCCCGGTCGCCGCTCCCCGCGCCGCCTGATCCCTCGTTTCCCGCCCGGAGCGATGGGAACGGTGGACACGCCGAACGGGGTGCCCCGCACCCAGCGGGGCACCCCGATCGACGACGGTCAGATCCGTGGCCGGAGCAGGTCGGCGAGCGCCCGTTCCGCCAGGTCCAGCGCCGTCTCCGCCATCGTCCGGTCGACGATGGTGGGGCGATGCAACCCGCCGGGTTGCCAGTTGTAGTCACCGTAGTGGTGCCGGACCTCGTTGCCGATGGTTTGTTGCTGCCCCGTCACGGTGCGGCCATCGAACGTACACCTGACGGTGAGCAGGCCGGTCGGGTTGAAGATGGAGTCCTCGCAGGTCGGCCTGACGTTGCCGATGATGTGTTCCAACGCCTCCTGGTACTCGGCGTACATGACTCTCATGGTGGGGATTCTCGCCTGGGCGATGAGCAGCACGTCCCACTGCGTGATCAGGGCCTTGCCGACGATGTCCCGCTCCGCGTCGCCGTCGAACTCCGTGAGTTTCTCGCGCGCGTTGATGGTCCCCTGAAGGACCGTGTTCATGTACATCGGGAGCATCGGCGGGATGTCCATCATCTGGGTACCGGTCACCGCGTAGCGCACCTGGCCTCTGATGTCGGCGATCTGCAGGTTGTTGAGCTGCGTCAACAGATCGGTCTCGACGCCGGCCAGCGCGCCCCTGATGTCCTGGGTGAACTGGATGAGTTCGTTGGCGGTGAGCCCGTCGGCGGCCGAGTCCAGGAAGGCCGCGGTCACCCGGATCATGTCGAGGTACCGGTTGTAGTCCGCGGCCACGGCCGGTCGCGCCGTGCCCACCAGGAGCAGGACCGTTCCCATGACGGCCGCGAGAATCCGGCGCTTCATGCGTTGGCCCGGATCTGCTTCAGCTGCGGCAGTTCCCGCAGGACCGAGGGACGCACGGTGTTGCGCATCACGTTCGTCTCCACGAAGACGTAGTCGATCGGGTTCATGATCTGTGAACCTGCCTGGAGTTCGGTCCACGTTTCGACGTCGCCGGTGTGTGCCTGGCAGGAGTAGGTGTGTTCGGTGACCCAGGCGAACTCGGGGTCCCAGATGGTGCCGTAGGAGTGGACACACCACGGCTTGATCTTGTTCAGCACGGCCTCGTAGCTGGCGATCAGGTCGTCGAGCAGGAGCGTGCTGTCGAAGCCGAACTTCGCGAACGTGACCATCGCGATCGAGTAGATCTCGCCCATCACCCGGGCGATGTGGTCCGCCGCGCCGAGGTCCTGGACGGCGTCGAAGTAGGCCGACGACAGCGTCGCGCAGTCGAGCGTGCTGTCCAGGAACACCGACAGCGTGTAGATGTCCATCTGGTCGATGTTCGGCATCAGAAGGGTGTTGGAGCGGGCGCACGCGCGTACGTCGGCGGCGGCGATGCCGTCGATGTGGGCGAGGATCTCCTGCTGCGACCGGTTGATCGCGCCCAGGATCTCCTGCTTCGCACGTTCCAGATCGGCCGGGGTCACCCCGCCGCCACCACCACCGCCGAACAGGCTCCCCGCCACCACCACGGCGACGTTGATCCAGAACGACGCGTCCACCGCCTTGGCCGGTTTGGCCGGCCCTCCCGCCACGATCGATGCGGCGAGGCACACGGCCAGCAGGCCACCGAGAAATCGTCTTCGCATCATGTCCTTCCTTCGGTCGCTATGCATCGACATGAGTCGAACTGCCGGGCGTAGCTTCGTCCGGAGCACTGGACATCGACTGGACATCGGCTGGACGCTCATTCGCCGCCGAACCTGGAAGACCGCCCGGCGCCAGCACCGGATCGGTGCTGGCGCCGGGAATTCAGTGGGTCAGGACTGCTGGGACGCCTTCTGTACCAGTCTCATGTGCGTGACGAAGTCGCTGACGGCGGTCAGCCCCTCCCGGTACGCCCCGCTGGCCAGCCGGGCCGACTCGGCGGCGTACTCGCCACGCAGCGCGGAGACCCGGGCCGCGCCGGCGAGCCGGACGCAGTGGGTGACCGGGTCGGCGAGGGTGGTGTCGTACGTCGGCCGACCGCAGGTCTTGCCGAACGCGCCCGGTGCGCCACCGCGCGGGTCGTACCAGGTGCCGACCGGGCACCCGCCGGCCGCGTCGAGCGTGCAGTGGCCGTACGCGGTCAGTGCGCCGGTGAACGCCTCCCGGAAGTGGTCCGAGTAGCCGGTGCCCGCAAGGGTGAAGCGGCCCGGCAGGTGGTCGCCGCCGAACAGCAGCGCCCGCAGCGACTCGTTGTGCTCCAGCGCCTTGGACCAACCGACCTGCGTGTACGCCTGGAGCAGCATCAGCGTCTCGTCGAGCCGGTCGAGCGCCTTGCGTAGCGGGCTGGTCGGGTCGTCCATCCGCTGCAGCACGGTGGCGTAGTAGACCTTCTGCCTGGCGTGCAGCGAACCCATGGCCCGCATCCAGGCATCGTTCTCGGCGACCGCGACGTTGCCGATCGACGCGCGGTCGGCGAACTGCTCACGGTGCGCCGACCAGAGCTGGCCGACCTTCTCGTTGGTGTCGATGGTGCGCTGGTAGCCGGTCTTGTGGTTCACCCATTTGATCCGGTCCGCGTGCGTGGTGTAGGTCAGCTTGCGGGCGTCGGTCCAACTACCCTGCGGCCACTTCACCTGGATCTTCGCCGTGATCGTGATGTCGGCCGTCGTCACCGTCTCGACCCGCCCGTCGGTGGTTTCCTGGTTGCTGTACACCGCCTCGTAGCAGGTCCGGAACTCGGGCCGCTGTCCTTCGGCGCGCAGTACGTACGCGGTGTGGTAGGCGTGCGGTAGGTGCTTCGTCGTCGTGTTGGCCGCGATGGCAAGGGTGTTGCCGGGGCCGCCGACCGTCGTGCTGCACGGCGCCATCGTCTCGACCTCCGGCACCCGCGCCGGTGGCGGCTGGCTCGCGTCGATGAACGGGTTGTAGGCGCCGTCGAGGGCGACCTCGTCGCGTACCTTTTCCAGTTCCTCCGAGACCGCGCCCAGCTTCGATTCGTAGTCGTTCATCAGGTTGGTGAACAGCTTGTTGGTGGTGCCGTTCTGCGGCGCGCTGAACGTCGCCGCCGTCTGGTTGACCTTCGTGCCGACGGAGACGATCTCGTCCCAGACCGATCCGCTGACCGACCTGGCGAACTGCGGGTTCTCCGCGGCGAGTTGCGTCCAGGCGTGTGCCGAGACCGACCAGACACCGGCGTTGGGGACGCCCCGTCCGCTGCTCACCGACGGCATCGGCAGGTCCGGGTCCCAGCCACGGCTGCGGGCGAGCCACGCCAGGTAGTAGAGCGAGCCGAGCGGGGTGTGCTGGCGTACGGCGTCGGGTGTCACCGACGGCGCCATCCCGTCGGTGATGGCCAGCGGTGCCGAGGCCGCGGTGGTCTTGGCGGTGAGGGAGAACGTCGACGCGCCCTGCCAGTACTCGGTGAAGTTCGGCACCGGCTGCCCGGTGCGGCCCTGGTAGTCGAGGTACCGCTCGGCGGCGAGTTCGAAGTCGTGCATGGCCTGGGCCTCCAGGGCCGCGTGGGTCGACGCGGAGAGGGCCACCAGCCTGGTGTCCAGCGACAGCAGTTGGCTCTGGATGTCGCCCAGCTCGCGGCGTACGTCGTCGATCGCCCCCTGGAGCCGGGTGAACTGCGTCATCATGTCCGCGTAGACGGTGCTCAGTGCCTTCTCGATCGCGTCGAACCGCTGGTGCATCTCCGTACGCAGGTTCTCGATGTCCTCGCGCACCTTGGCGATCTCTTCGAGGATCATCTGCTCCGGCGACGGGCCGGATCCCATGAAGATGCTGGTCAGCGTCATGACGGCGCCGAGGATGTTGCCGGTCATGACCACGGTGCCGATCGAGGTCAGTGCCTCGGCGACCCCGAGCCCGGCGATCTTGGGGATGTAGTCGCTGATCGACTTGGCGATCGTGATCGCCGCGGAGCCCACGGCCTGGATCTCCCGGGCCGCCTTCGGGTCGGCGAACCCGATGAAGGTGGTGAGCACCGACAACCCGGATGCCAGGCCGGCGAGGACGACATCGCGTTGCGCCGCCTCGGCCAGCGCCCGCGTGTACGCCTCCGGCGTCGGCTTCGGCCCCGGCCCGACCGGGTACTTCAGCGACTGGCGGGCGAGCTCCGCCCGGATCTCCTCCTCCTTCGCCTGGATCCGCCCGAACGCCTCCTCGGCCATGCGACGGGCCTGCGCGAGATAGGTGGTCTGGTTCTGCGTGTTGGCCATCAGCGCGTCGACGTTGACGTACGTCCTGAGCAGTGGGTCGGCCATCAGTTGGTCCAGCGACGCGTTCAGCCGTACGCCCACGTGGGTGCCGACGAGGCCGTCCCAGGCGTCGGCGAACGTCGGGTCGTCCACCCCGGCGGCGGCGACCAGCGCCCAGACGCGGTCCTGCACGCCGTAGTAGCTGTTGGTGAAGACGTAGTTCTGGTAGGCCCCGGTGACCTGGTTGCGGAACGCCTCCCGCGCCAGGACGTCGTTGCCCCACAACTCCTTGAGCAGCAGCTTGGCCCCCGGCGCCGCGAGGTTGACGAACGGCAGCGCGCTGATCGCCTCCACGCCGTTGACGACCAGGGAGTAGGGACTGGTGTTCTTGACCGATTGGTACCTCGCCAGGACCGCGTTGTTGAGCATCACCCCGGCTTCGATGATCTCCTCGCGGGTGGCGTTCGGGTGGGCGGCACGCCAGTCGGTCAGCGACGCGGAGACCACCATCGCCCGGATGCCGTCGGCCCCGCGGCTGTGCATACGCATGTGCGCCGCGAACAGGTGTTGGCGGGCCGTCTCCTCGTCGTAGTCGACGGCGGCCGACGCCTTGACCGCGTTGCCCAGAACCAGGGCGGTGACCGTGACCAGGATGACGGCCAACCTGCGCGGCCACCTCCGGTCGGGCGGGTGTGTGAACACGGGTCGATACCTACCTCTCTCTGAAGTGGAAAGCAGCACGGTGTCGGAGACGACTGGTGTCCGGCTGGTGCCGGGCGTACCTCGGACGACCAGCCGTACTCCGCTCCGGGCAGGGGCTAGTCCATGCACGGCTGCTCGGGGTCGGTGCCGGAGAATCTCGGCGCGTCCGGTGCGGGGGCGAACTCGCCGGAGTTGATGCCGCCCACCAGCTTCTCCGAGAAGCGGGCGTTCTCCATCGTCATGACGTAGAACTTGTAGAACGTGGTGTGGTCGAGGTTGCGGATGGTGTGGCTGTAGCGTTCCCGGCCGGCCTGCGCGGGGAGGTCGACAGACTCGCTGAACGTGCCGGTCTCCCAGTAGCCGGTCTTGAGCTTGCAGTTCCACTTCCACTTGCGTCCCACCCAGTCGTAGGTGATGCGGAAGCCGTCCTCGCTGTCGGAGGGATCGGTGAACTCGACGGTGATCCGGTGTTCGTCGCCCACCTTCCACGGGGTGAGGACGAGACCGGTCGGCGTGGTCGGCTTGATCACGTACCACTCCGGGTAGAAGGTGATGCCCTCCGCAGCCGGTGCCGTGCCGTTCGGCACGTTCGCCACCACCACCTTGAGTTGGTGGCTGCCGACCGTCGCCGGAGCGGGGAACGTGATGCTGAACCCGTGGTTTCCGCCCTGTCCGGTGTGCGGCAGGGTGGCCTGCACCGTGCTCTTGAGCAGGGCGTTGGAGTAGGCCCTGACCGTGACCGGGCCCCCGTCGGCGTCACGCGCCCAGCCGGTGATCCAGATGACGCCGCCGTAGCGGGAGTAGTAGTCGATCTTTCCGGTCGGTGCCGCGTCGTCGAGCGGGGTCGGATCCTCCGGGAACTCACCGTTGCAGATCGGTCGCGGGTCGCCGAGTTGGCAGCCGGGATCGGCCGGAGCGCCGCTCGGCGTGGCGAGCGTGAAGGCGGTGAACAGTAGTGTCGCGGCGACGGCGGTGCTGAGTCGTCTCATGCGGACCAGCGTCGGGTTGCCCGCTGCAACCTGACTGGCAAGCGCCGACGGCGGCGCTCCGAGGTACGACCGCACGCTGTACGGCAGGCGGTACCGGCACGGCAGGCGTCCGGGATCGGCGAGCACCAGGGAGTGGTGGATGAGTTCGACCAGGGGAGCCGTGGCGGCCGGCCCTCCGCCGACCCGCTGCGCGTCGGCGAGGGTGAAAGGGCCGTCGAAGACCCGGAGCCGGTGCAGCAGGCGGCGGCCGGCATCGGTCAACAGTCGACGGCTGGCCTCGATCTCGTCGTCGAGCAGCCCCTCGTCGAGGGTCGCCAGGACGTCGGCGGGGGCCAGCGCCGCGCAGCGCGCCGCCACCCGCTCGATCCCGAGCGGGAACGCGTCGAGCCGGCGGCAGATCTGCGCCGCGAGCGCCGGCTCCAGAGCCGCGCCGCCCGCGGCCGTGACCCGGTCGCCGAGCAGGCGTACGGCGTCCGGCTCGGACAGCGCGGTCACGGCGACGACCCGCTCGCCCGGTGTCTCCAGCGCGCGTCGGCCGGTGACCAGGACCCGCAGCGCCGGGCAGCGGGCGAGCAACCCGGTCAGCACCGGTACGGCCTCGGCGCGCAGGTGGTCGGCGTTGTCGACGACGACGAGCGCGGCCCGGTGGCCGACGCGGTCGGCGAGCGCCGGGACGGTGGTGGCGGGTACGCCGATCGCGTCGGCCAGGGCCGCCACCACGGGCGTGCCGGCGGGCAGTCCGGACAGGTCGACGTACCAGGGGCCGTACCGGTCGGGGCGGTGCCGGGCCGCCTCTTTCGCCAGCCGGCTCTTGCCGACTCCGGCCGGTCCGGTCAGCGTGACCAGACGGCCGGCGTCGAGGGCGGCGCCCACCACGGCCAACTCGGTCGCACGGCCCACGAACGACGAGATCGCCACCGGGAGATTGCCGGCCCCCACCTCCGGTCGCCCACCGAGGACGGTGTCGTCCTGGCACAGGATCGCCATCTCCAGGCGACGCAGCTCCGGTCCCGGGTCGATACCCTGCTTCTCGGCGAGGTGCGTACGGGCCCGCCGGAGCACCGTCAACGCGTCCGCCTGCCGTCCGGACCGGTAGAGAGCCGTCGCCAGCAGTTGCCAACCGCGCTCCCGTAGCGGTTCCTCGGCGGTGTGGACCTCCAGCTCCCCGATGGCCGTGTCGTGCTGCCCGACCGCCAGCAGCGCCACCATCCGCCGCTCCACCGCGGTCGCCCGCAGCACGTCGAACCGGGCCCGTTCGGCCACCGCGAAAGGGGCTTCCCCGACATCGGCGTAGGCGGGACCGCGCCACAGCGCCAGTGCCTCGCGCAGGACCGACTCGGCCCGCATCGGCAGGCTCTCGTCCAGCAGGGTGCCGCCGCGGCTCACCAGGCCGGCGAACCGGTCGGCGTCCAAACTCTCCGGCGGGAGCCGCAGCGCGTACCCGGGGCCGTCGCGGACCAGCAGCCGGCCCTGCCCACGGCTCGGGCGCCCCGGCTCCAGCGCGCAGCGCAGCCGGGCCACGTACCCGTGCAGGGTCGTCCGGCTGGCCGTGGGCCGGTCGGCTCCCCAGACCAGGTCCTCGATCCGGTCCGCCGGGACCATGCGTCCCCGGGCGGCCAGCAGCACCGCGAGTACCGACCGCTGCCGCCTCCCGCCCAGCGGGACCGGCTGGCCGTCCCGTTCGGCGGCGAGTGGGCCCAGCACGGACAGCCGTAGTCCCTCCATTGTGTCCTCCCCGTCGGCACGGAGGTCAGGATCGCCACGCCGCACTCCCAGATGCCAGGGACCACCGTCCCGGCGGGCCGGGACGTCGCCGGCTCGGACGAACGGTGGAGCCGCACTGGGTATCCCGATCAGTCGGGATGCCCGGCTCTGGTGCCCGGGCCGTCCCGGTCGGCAAGCTGGGGCGCCCCACCACATGAGGAGAGCGCATGGATCCACGACCGTCCGACCGGGCGCGTCCGGTCGCGGCACGCGCGGTGCTGGTCGTCACGGGTGTGCTCAGCGCCGGTTCGGTGGCCGCGTGGTTGGCGGCCGCGCCGCCGTGGCACCCGTGGATGCTCTACTCGCTGGTCGATCTCACGGTCGGTGCGATCTACGGCGTGGTGGCGTGGCTGACCCTGTCGCGGCGGGCCCACCTGGCGGCCTGGATCATGGCGGCGGCGGGCATCGGTGGTGCGGTCTCGGCCGCCGCGGCCGCCTGGGACATGGTGCGCTACCGCTGGCCCGAGCTGGACCTGTCGGTGCCGCTGGCCGGCGCCGCCTACTGGGCCTGGGTGCCGGGCTTCTACGCGTTGATCGTGGTGATGCCGTGGCTGCTGCCGGTGCGCCCGCTCCGGGCGGCGACCCGGTTCACGATCGGGGCCGGCGTGCTGCTCGTCGTACTGGCCCAGGTGTGCGCGGTCACCGTACCCGGAGCGCCGTGGGCGCTGCCGCTGGGCGGGCCGGCGGCGGCGGTCCGGGCAGCGGTCGACCCGTGGCTGGAACCGGCACTGGTGATACTCGGATCGGTCGCCGCCGCCGGGGTGCTGTGGCGGCGGCACGCCGCGCCGCCGGCCCGCCGGCACGGGCTGGGTTGGCTGGCGGTCGGCACCCTGCTGCTCGCCGCGGCCTTCGTGCCGCTGGCGCTCGACCCGCTGCTGCCGGTACGGGTGCCGACACCGGCCGCGCCGCTGCTGATGCTCGGCGCCCAGGCGTTCTTCCCGGCGTCGGTGCTGGTCGTCGTGCTGCGCCAGCGCCTGTGGGGACTGGATCTGGTGGTCCGCCGGACGCTGGTGTGGGCGCTCATGACGGCACTGGTGATCGCGGCGTACGTCGGGGGCGTCCTGATCCTGCGGGCCGTACTTCCGGCCCCGTCGGCGGTGCCCGAGGTGGTGGTGACGGCATCACTGGCCGCGGCGTTCCAGCCGCTGCGCCAGTGGGTGCAGCGGCGGGTCGACCGGCTGGTCCACGGTGACACCGGGCAGCCGCTGATCCGCCGGGTCGCCGACGGGCTGCGTGACACCGACCGCGGCACGCCGATGCTCGACGCGGTGGCCGACGGGATCGCCGCGTCGCTGCGGCTGGCCGAGGTCCGCATCGTCCTGCGCGGCGACCCCACCCACCTGTCGCCGACATCGATCGCCCTGGTCAACGGGGACCGCACCGTGGGTACGCTGCACGCCTGGCCCCGCCCCGGCGAGAAGCTGGACGGCCGTGCCTCCACCGCCCTGACCGACCTCGCCCCGGTGGTGACCGCGCTCGCCGAACTCGCCGCCGCCCAGCGGGATCTGGAGCGGTCCCGGCAGGGCCTGGCCCGTGCCCGCGACGAGGAGCGCCGTAAGCTGCGTCGGGACCTGCACGACGGCCTCGGCCCGGCGCTCGCCGGCGTCTCCCTGGCGCTGGCGGCGGGCCGCAACATGCTGCACGCCCACCGTCACCTGCCCGAGATCGCGGCCGCCGACGACCTGTTCGACCAGCTGGTGGCGGAGGTGGACCGCCAGGCGGCCGGGGTACGGGAGATCGCCCGCGACCTCCTGCCACCGGTGCTCGACGACGGTGACCTCGGCCCGGCGCTGGATCGGCTGCGCGAGCGGTACGCCGCCGCCGGGCTGACCGTCCGGGTCCGCGCACCGCACCTGCGCCTGCGAGAGGAGGCGGCCATCGCCGTGTACGGCATCGTGGCGGAAGCCGTCCGCAACGTCCACCGGCACGCCGGCGTCGACCACTGCTGCGTCGACGTCCGCGCCGTGCCCGAGGGCCTGACCGTCAGCGTGGCCGATCACGGGGTCGGCATCGGCGCCGGGGCGGGCACGGGCGTCGGCACCCGGGCGATGCGCGAACGCGCGGAGGCGATCGGTGCCGGCCTGACGATCGGCCCGGCCCGTACCGGTCACTCCCGGCCCGGTACGCGCGTGCGCCTGTTCCTGCCGGAGGCCGCCCGATGACGGCCGCGATGGCCGGCGGTGGCCCGGACCGCGGCGTGATCCGGGTCGCCGTGGTGGACGACCATCCCGTGTTCCGGCTCGGGATGACCGCGCTGCTGGGGACGCTGGACGGGATCGTCTGCGTCGGTGAGGCCGTCGACGTGCCGTCGGCACTCGCGCTGGTGGAAACCCACGATCCCGACGTCGTGCTCATGGACCTGCACCTCGGCGACCGCTCCGGCGTGGAGGCGACGCGACTGATCCGGTCCCGGCACCCGGCCGTGGCCGTACTCGTGATCACGATGCTCGACGACGACGACTCGATCTTCGGCGCGTTGCGGGCCGGCGCGTCCGGCTACCTCCTCAAGGGGGCGTCACCGCCGCAGGTGGAGCGGGCGGTACGGGTGGTCGCCGACGGCGAGATGCTGCTCGGACCGGGGATCGGGACGCGTACGGTCAGCTTCCTCACCCGGGGAGCCGGCGTGGTGCCACCCTTTCCGCAGCTGACCGACCGGGAACGGGAGATCCTCGACCATGTGGCGCGCGGGCTCGACAACCGCGTGATCGCGCAGCGGCTGGCGCTCAGCCCGAAGACGATCCGCAACCACCTGTCGAACGTGCTGGTCAAGCTCGGGGTCAGTGACCGTGGCCAGGCGATAGTGCGGGCCCGGGAGCAGGGGCTCGGCCGGGGCTGACGTGGCCTCGACGCCGTCACGTTCTTCCGGGGACGCCCGGCGTGCCGTTCAGGCCCGCCGCGGGCGGCGGCTGCGGGCCAGGGCCGACCCGCCGAGTACGACACCGGCCAGCCCGAGGACCACGGCGACGTAACCGCCGACGATGCCGTTGCCTGTCCCGGGACCACCGTCGGCGGTCACGACCACGAACCCGCCGACGATGACGCCGATCGCCGCGGCCACCAGTGCGACAACCGCGCCTCGGCTGCCGGCACCGGCGCGGCTGGTCGGGCGGACCAGGGCCAGGCCGCCGATGATCACGCCGGCGAGAGCCACGAAGGCGGCGGCGGTCGCGATGACACGGTCGGTGGTCGGCGTACCCGCGCCGACAGTGGACGTGGCGAGCAGGTGGGCGGTCAGCATGAGACGGTCCTCGGCTTCCTCACGGTGGTGCACGGGACGGTGGTGTCGTCGATCGTGTCCTCCGCGCCCCGGACGTGTCGTCGTGCCAGCGTCGACATTCGACGCTGCCGCGTACGGGCGATCCCGCTGCCACGGACGCGGGGCGCGCCGCGGAGGACTACCGCGTACGTGGTAGCGGACCACTGCCGCGCTGGTACGACTCGCCGGTGCCGGGTGTGCGGTTAGGGTGCGCGCATGAGCAGCGCACGGATCGGTGCCCGGGACTGGCTGGTCGCCGCCGGTGTCGCGGTGATCCTGCTGGCCATCGGAGTGTCCGGCCACCCTGATACGACAGGCGGACGGGCCGTCGAGGATCTGCTCGGCCTGCTGCTACTGGCCGCCGGCGGGCTGGCGCTGGCGTGGCGTCGGCGGGCACCGGTCGCGGTTCTGGCCGCCACCGGGCTCTGCGCGCTCGGGTATCAGGCGGCCGGATTCGACGTCTTCGCCGTGGCGTACCTGATCGCGGTGTACGCGGCGGTCCGGGCGGGGCGCCGCACGGTGACCGTGGCGGTGAGCGTGGCCATGCTGGCGGCGCTCCCCGCCGTCACGATGATCACGGGCCCGTACGACACCACCGCGGCGTTCGCGCGGTCCCGAGGTGTGCTGGAGCTGGCCTGGCTGATCGCGGCCGGCGCGGCGGGCGAGGCGCTGCGGCAGGCCGAGCGCCGGGCGGACGAGGCCGAGCGCACCCGGGAGGAGAACGCGCTGCGGCGGGCCGGGGAGGAACGGCTGCACATCGCGCGGGAACTGCACGATTCGCTCACCCACCAGATCTCGGTGATCAAGCTCCAGGCGGAGGTGGCCGTGCACCTGGCCCGGAAACGGGGCGAGCCGGTGCCCGAGGCACTGCTGGCGATCCGCGACGCGGGCCGCGAAGCCGCCCGCGAGCTGCGCGCGACGCTCGAGGCGCTACGTGACGACAGCACGGCGGCACCCGGGATGGACCACGTACCGCAGCTCGTGCAACGGGCCCGCACGGCCGGCCTGGACGCGACCCTGACCATCGCCGGCGACCGCGCCGGCATACCGGCGGCGGTGGACCGCACCGCGTACCGGATCGTGCAGGAGGCGCTGACGAACATCGCCCGCCACGCCGCGGCCGCCACCGCGTCGGTGCGCATCGACTGCCTACCCGGCAAGGTCGTGGTGCAGGTCGACGACGATGGCACCGCCACGCCGGACTCCGCCCCGGCCCCCGGCGTGGGATTGCTCGGTATGGGGGAGCGGGTCACCGCGCTCGGCGGCCGGCTGCGTGCCGAACCCCGCGACAGCGGCGGCTTCACCGTCCGTGCCGAACTGCCCGTGGAGCGGACGCCGTGATCCGGGTCCTGCTCGTCGACGACCAGCCCCTGATCCGCCGTGGCTTCCGGGCACTGCTCGACGCCGAGGACGGCATCCAGGTCGTGGCCGAGGCCGCCGACGGCGCCGAAGGCGTGGCGCTGGCCCGCCAGCACCTGCCCGACATCGCGCTCGTCGACGTACAGATGCCCGGCGTCGACGGCATCGAGGCGACCCGGCGTATCGCGGCGGACCCCGCCCTGGCCGGGGTCCGCGTCGTCGTCCTCACCAACTACGGCCTGGACGAATACCTCTACCGGGCACTACGCGCCGGAGCGGCCGGCTTCCTCGTCAAGGACGTCGAACCGGAGGACTTCCTGCACGCCATCCGCGTCGCCGCCCGCGGCGACGTGCTGCTGGCCCCGTCGATCACCCGCCGTCTCATCGAGAGGTATGTCAGCCAGCCGCCGGCCCGGCAACCGGGCATCGTGCTGAAGGAGCTGACCAACCGGGAACGCGAAGCGGTCGTCCTCGTCGCGCGGGGCCTGACCAACGAGGAGATCGCCGATCGAATGGTGATCAGTCCGGTGACCGCGAAAACCCACGTCAACCGCGCCATGACCAAACTGCGCGCCCGCGACCGCGCGCAACTCGTCGTCATCGCCTACGAATCCGGGCTCGTCACACCGCAAACCTGGTGATCGGTGCGGTCGACCCTCCTAATACTGCAACGGCGGTTCGTCACGTACGATGGTCTTTGAAGTGTTTGTGGTAGTGGCTGGCTTTCGCTTGGGCTTGTCGGCGGCGACGCCAGCCGGACCAGTGCAGCACGTGTCCGGCCGTGGCCCGTCCGATGAGGACGAGTTTGCTGAGCAGGCGGCGGATTTCGTTGCTGCTCAACGGGATCAGCGTGTGCTCGCCGTCGTCGGTGCCCCCTTTGCCACCTCGCGGGCCCGGGTGGCGACCAAAAACGCGGCGGCGAGCATGGCCAGGGTGATGTGGGCGTACCAGGCGTCGTAGCGGCGGACCTGGTACTGGTCCAGGCCGACCTCGTTCTTCGCAGTCTGGAACGACTCCTCGACCGCCCACCGGGACCCGGCGACCCTGACCAGCTCGCGCAGCCGGGTGCCGCGCTTGCCGAAGCACACGTAGTAGGCGATCTCGGTCGGGTCGCTGACACTGCGCCGCGCGAGGACCCAGCCGCGACGGCCGTGCAGGAACGGCCGGCGGATCGGCAGCCAGGCCCAGTCGTAGACCCGCGGCCCGTGCGCCCCGTCGCCGCAGGACATACGCCGCCACGCACCACCCGGCACCTTGCCGATCAGCGCGTCGACCCGGGTGGTGGTGTGCAGCCCGGAGGCCACCTCGTCATCGCAGCGGGTCGCCATCGCATACGAGACGTCCTGCTCCTCCAGCCAGCCGCGCAACCCGGGGTTCTGCCCGTAGAGCTCGTCCGCGGTGAACCAGGCGAACGGCACACCCGCGGCGATCGCCCGTTCAAGCATCATCCTGGCCTGCTGTGGCTTGGTCGCGAAGGCGACCTCGTCCGGGACCGCCGCCTTGCGGCACCTGGCACGGTCGTCAGTCCACGACACCGGCAGGTACAACTCCCGGTCGAGCAACGCCCGACCCTTCGGTGTGGCGTAGGCCAGAAACACCCCGATCTGGCAGTTGTCCGTGCGGCCCAGCGTGCCGGAATACTGCCGCTGAACCCCCGCCGAGGCTCGGCCCTTCTTGGCGAAACCGGTCTCGTCGGCGATCAGCACCCCGTCCGGGTCGCCGATGTGTTCCACCACGTAGTCGCGTACCTCGTCCCGCACCGCGTTGCGGTCCCAGCACGGGCTGCACAGCAACGCCTGCATCCCGTCCGGCGAACCATCACCGGCCTGCTCGGCCAGGGTCCACCCGTTGCGCCGCTCCAGCGGCGCGAGCAGCCCACGCACATACGCGAACGCCCGCTTCCGCGACTCCACCCGCGAAAACCGCCCCGCAATCCGCGCCAGCAGATCCCCAAGCTCAACGTCCCACGACTCGACCAACCCGACACTGACCACAATGAACTAACTTACGACAACCACAGAAGGTTGCGAAACGCCGTTGCAGTACTAACCGCCGGTGGCCGGACGTCGTAACGACGCGTCCAGGGTCCGCAACAGTTCTCCTACCCGGCCGCGACCGCCCGGGGCGTCCGGATAGCGCGTCAGGACACTGATCACGGTGGGGCTGGCCAGACTGCGTGCCTTCTCGATGTAGTCGGCGCCGACGTTCCGGTCGTCGCCGGCATCGAGTTCGAAGGCTCGACCGGCGTGCGCGGCCGGGCCGAGGATGTGCAGGACCTGAGTCGCTTTCGCCAGGGGGTGGAGGAAGGCGGCACTGGCCGCGGCAACGGCCGCGCGTGCGGCGTCGCTCGCCGCGGCCTGCCCGGCGTCGCGTGTCTCCTGGTACGCGCGCTGCGCGGCCCAGGCACTGTCACGGATCACCTTGTTCCGCCTGCCGCCCTCCGCGAACGCCCGCGCGGCGTCGACCGCGGCTCGTGGGCGTCGATCGTCAGGGCGCTCACGCTCGAAGATCGCCATTGCGGGCTGTGCGCAGGCCACGGCATAGCTCGTGATCTCGCGCAGTTCGGCCATGGTGAGTTCGATCCTCAGATTCTCGTCAGCCACCATCACCCCATAAACGGTATCGTTGAACCGTCGGTTAAAGCTCTCTCGCGATGCTCGTACGACAACGCGGCGAAACCCTCAAAGTGATCGGCAGACCATGGTCTGCCGGCCGGATGCGAGGTCAGGTCGACGCCGAAGGCCCGGCACCCGCGATCCGGTGGGACGGCCATCGCGCCGAACGGTCAGGTGTTCGCCAGGTGCAGAGACAGGACCAGCGCGGCGGAGACCGCCAGCTCTCGGTCGAGCAGCTCGTCTCGAGGAACGAACACCATGGCCCGTCCTTCGCCGAGTACCACGTCCTCCTGCCGTGCCCTGGTGGAGCCACTGAACGCGTGGACCGTCACGGTGTGCGGAAAACCGGCCTCGTACGGACGCGGACCGCTCCACAGGAGGCGCAGCCCATCCGCTGTCAGACCCGTCTCCTCCAGCAGCTCCCGGCGGGCCGCCTCCTCAGGTGACTCGCCCGGCTCGACGTGGCCGCCCGGCAGGCTCCACTGATTCGGCGAGACGGCCGCGTACTCGTCGCGGTGCTGTAGGAGCACCGCGCCGGACGGGTCGACAAGCAGCACGAGTGCGACGTCATAGGTGGCCACCGTAAGAGGGTGTCACCTTCACAAGCGCTTCCACCACGAAACACGGGCCGCCCACCGGTTACGGTGGACGGCCCGGATCGGCGCCGGTCGTCTACGGCCGGTAGACGTAGAGGTCGTAGGTGTAGTAGCCGTTGAACCGGCACTCGTAGTTCGTCCAGAGTCCCTGGACAATGCCGACCTCGCCGGTCGCGATGCAGGCGCCGCGCGCGACCGAGGGAGCCTCCACCGAGGTGAACGTGTCCCACCATTGCCAGTAACCGAGCGCGGAAGCGGCCGTGTCGGCCGGAGCCGGCCGTTCCGGAGCGGCCGCCTGCGCGGCCGCGGCCGAACCGAAGGTCAACATCCCGGCCAGTGCCAGACCAGCCAGAATCCGTATGGCAGTACGCATCGACAACCCTTCAGCTTGATGTTGCCCATGGTCCCCCGTCGCAGGAGGACCTTCTGGCGATCGGCCGATCCCGCGGTCAATGTTGCCGTCCCACGCTGTATCGGCCAACGAAAATCCGATACGGATCCGTGCCCGATCAATGCAGAAGCGGTTATCGATGCGGCGTCCGGTCTGGCCCGCGCCGAAGCCGCCGGACCGAGCCGCCGCTAGCGGCGAGGCCCACCTCGGTCCGCTTCGGCGATTCCGCGGTAGGCGTCGGCGACGGCGTGGAAGGCCTGTTTGCGTTGGTAGGTGCCGTCGGAGCGGGCAGCCATGACCCCGAAGCCGGCCTTGTCGAGATCGAGGTGCGGATCGTCCACGTGGAGGAAGTCGGGCATGGCGAAGGTGAAGACGAAGCAGCCGTGTACCCCTTGAGAGCCGTAGAGGTCGATGAGGTCTGTCAGGTAGCGGGCCTGGACGCTTTCGTCGCGGGGATGGTCGCCGGAGATGCGGGGCGGGTCGGTGAACCAGTTGACGATCTGAAAGGAGCCCGCGCCGCGCTGTTCGGCTCCGGTGAAGGCGCCGCACCCGAACTCGGTGATCACGACCGGTCTGTCGTGGCGCCGGACGAGGTCGTGGACACGATCGGCATAGGTGGCGGCGTTGCGGCGGGATCGGTAGAGGCTGACCCCGACCACGTCGAAGAGAGTCCAGTCGACGTGTTCCCAGGCGGCCGCGGAATAGGTGATCGGCCCGTTGAAGCGACTCCGGGCGACGGTCACGGCGTCGGCGAGCAGTGTGTGGAGCCGTCGGTCGATACGGTGTCGCATCAGGCGGCGGAACCGGATGATCAGTTGCAGCCGTAGGAACGACCGTGGTCCGGGGACGATGCCGGGCGCGGTGTGCGAGAACTCACTGCCGACCACGAGCGTGACGCGGTCGGGGTACTCACGACGAAGAAGCTCGGCCGCCACGGCGGCCGCGTCCAGTCGCTCCAGCATCGTCGTCCGAGGCAGTTCGGTGGGATCGGGACGCAGGTAGACGTCCAGGCCGAGGTCGAGCGCGCGGCCGGCGGCCGTCACCAGTCGCGGCACGTCGCCGCTGATGAGCATCACGGTGTCGCAGCGCAGGTCCCGGGAGATGATCTCAAGGTCGCGCCGCAGATCGTCCGGATGCGTTTCGCCGACGAGGTAGGAGATGCCGCGAAGCTTCAGCACGCGTTCGGCTCCTCTCGGCGCGGTCGTCGAACGGTCAGCAGGAGCAGGCGACGCGCCGCCGGCTGCGGCCACGGCGTGGCGTGGTTCCCGGCCCCTGGGGCGCGACCGGTCGCCGTCGGCGTCCCGAGTTTCGGAGCCGTCATCGCCCTGTCCTGTGTACGGCCAGTTCGAAGGTCATGGCGAGCTCGGCCGCGTAGACACCCGGATCGGTCTCGGGCTTGGCCCGCAGCTCCCCGGGCACGGCTTCGAGAGCGGCCAGCAGGGTCACCGCCATCAGCCGGGTCGGGAAGGACCGGAACTCGCCAGCTTCCTGACCACCGCGCAGAAGTTGCTCGAAGTCGGCGATCGACCGCTCCCGCGCCTCGGCGGCCCAGCCCTCAGCGTTCTCGATCTGTCCGACGGCGAGGATCCCGGCGGGCCGGTCGGCGCAGTACCGGACGAACCCCTCGATCAACGCCTTCACCGTGCCGGCATGGTCGTCGGCGTCGCCGGCGCGCGCCTCCACGAAGCGTTCCATGTCGGCGTTCACCTCGGTGACCACCTGCTCCATCAGGTCCTGCTTGCTACTGAAGTGGTAGGAGATCAACCCCTGGCTGATGCCAGCGCGGGCCGCGATACGCGTCAACGAGGTCTTGGCGTATCCGACTTCGGCGAGAGTCTCGATCGCAGCTTCCACGATCTGCCCTCGCCGGGCGGTTTCGATGAACGATCGACCATCCTGGGCGTTCGAGCTATTTGTTGGTCGCACGATCAGTAATTTACGGACTCGATCAGCTCCGCGCAAAGCCGACCGCGTACGACCGGCGTCACCCCCTGGACCAGCGAGTCGGTTGAGAGGCGCTTCCGGTGGCGTCGAGTGGAAACTCCGGGTACGGCAAGTGTCGATGGTGGCGCGGAACCGCGCCCGGGTGCGCGGAGGCGTCTTCGTGGGGGCATTAGGTGCCGTCAGTGGATTCGGCGGGCCCAGAAAAGCTGGTGGCCGCTGTTCCCCTCGGGTACGAAGTGTTCGGACTCGACGCCCAGGCCGGCTTCGGTGATCCAGGTGCGGTAGGTGGCCGCGTCGGGATGGCTCCACCACATGGTGGCGGTGCCGCCGAGCCAGTTGTCCTCGGTTCCGGTCCATTGCCCGGCTCCGGTCGTTGCCAGGAACAGCCCGCCGGGTCGTAGCCAGGTGGCGATGCGGTGGAGCAGGTGGGGCTGTGCGTCGATCGGCATGTGGATGAGTGCGTAGAGGCAGACGACCGCGTCGAACGTTCCTGCGGGAAAGGCGACCAGCGTGGCGTCGGCGTGCAGGAACGTGGCGTGGGGGACGAGTCGGCGGGCGCGCGTGATCTGGACCTCGCTGAGGTCGACGCCGGTCACCCGGTGGCCGCTGTCGGCAAGTGTCTTGGTGACCGGGATGCCGCAGCCGCACCCGAGGTCCAGCACGCTGGCCCCGGTCGGGAGTTGCCGTTGCAGGTCGGTGAGCCATGGTGCGTACTCGGCGGGGGCGTCGTGGTCGCCACGGTAGCGGTGGGACACGCTGTCGTAGCCGCGTCGGACGATTTCGGTGGGATCGGAGACGTTCACAGGTACAACCCTGGTCCAGGCGACAGGTGTTCGTCGATCCGGTTCGGCGCCGCTCGGCTTCCGCTCCTGCCGGGTGGCGGACGTCCGGTCCGGCATGTTCCTGTTGACGTCAACCGAGGTTCAGCTGCTGCACTGCGGAGCGTGAATTTCGACGGACTTCGGGTCGCCGTGACCGGCGCCGCACGTGACACCGGACGACTGCTCGCCGAGGCCTTCGCCGACCGTGGCGCGTACGTCTGTCTCTCGGCCCGGAACCTGGCGGTGGCCGAACAGGCCGCCAGTGTGATCAACCAGCGCGGGCCAGGGCGGGCCGACGCGTTTCGGTGCGACCTGGCCGAGCCGGACTCGGTGCGGGCGTTCGCCGCGGCCGTGGCTGACCGTACGGAGCGCATCGATGTGCTGATCAACAATGGCGCCGTCTACATCGAGGGCGACGACCTCACGCATGCCCCGGACGACAAGATCGAGAACGTGATGGCCGTCGGTGGCACCGGCACCCTGCTGTTGACCAAACATCTACTGCCGCTGTTGCGGGCGTCGGCGAGACCCGACATCGTCAACATGATCTCCGCTTGCGGCGAGACCGGGCATCGCCGGTCCGGCGCGCATCCCGCCTTCTACGCGGCCAAGCATGCCCACGCCGGGCTCGCCGAGATCCTGTCGCACCGGCTCCGACCGGAGGGTATCCGGGTGATCTCGCTGTTCCCGCCGGACTTCGTGCAGGATGGGCCACGGCAGGCCAGCGGCGACCTCACTGCACGCTCGGTCGTCGACTGCGTGCTGTTCGCGATCGGCCAGCCGCGGGACTGCTTCATCCGTGAGTTCCACTTCGAGCAGGTGCGACCGTCCCGAGGCTGAAGCCCGCCCACCGGGTAGCCGGCGGGGTGCGGGTGTTCACGGCACAGGGCCGGCGCGCCTCCCAGTGTGCTGACGGGTGGCGCGCCGGCCGGGTCGTCGATGCTGCCCGGGTCGTCCCAGGCGGGTTGGTCACGCAGGTTCTACGGGTAGCCACAGCTCGCAGGTCGCGGTGCTGAAGTCGTCCGCGCGTTCGAGGACCGCGACGATCGAAGGACCTGGCCGCAGCCGCCACGGGTTGGACGGGAACCACTCGGTCGCGGTCGCGGCCCAGGTCGTCTGCAGGGCCTGCGGATGGGGGCCGGCGGTGCGGAAGACCGCCCACCTGCCGGCGGGTGCCTCGATGGCGTCGAGGTCGTCGGGAGCCGGCGTGTTTCGGGAGACGGCGACCCCGTGCAGGTAGGTCAGTTCGCTGCCCTCGATGTCATCGGGGTCGACATCGTCGCAGACCTGGAGGAGGCCGGCCGGCTCGGTGTCGCCGAGGGCCTTGAGTCGCAGGTGCTCCTCCTGCGGCAGCGCGGTGATGTGCTGCTGGATATGCGGGCTGATGCCCTGGTGGATCAGCGGAACCCGGGCGGCGTGTCCGACGAGCCGGAACGCGGGGCGGTCGACGATGCGGGTGTCCATGGGGATGCTCCCTTCGACGGTCAGGCGGAACCTGAGCTGTGGTTGTGTGCGAAGGGGGCCTCCGTCGCGGCGGACATCACCGGGGCCGGCGCCGTGGACGGCCCGGAACGCCCGTCCGAACGCCTCGGTCGAGCCGTACCCGTGCCGTACGGCGATGCTCAGCAGATCGTCCTCGCCCTTGACGACGTCGGCGGCGGCGACGGTCATGCGACGCCGGCGTACGTACTCCGACAACGGCATACCGGCCAACGACGAGAACATCCGGCGCAGGTGGTATTCGGTCGTGCCGAGCGTCATGGCCAGTCCGCTGACGTCGAACTCGCCGTTGAGGTGCTTCTCGACAAGGTCGATCAGCCGGTTGAGTGCCGCGATCACGAGGCCTCCCTTCGACGTCAAGCCTGGCCGAAGGACCGCCGGCGGCGCCCGACCGCCGCTGTCCGGTTCGATCAGGTGCCTGGACGGTGCGGCGTCGCCTGCGCCGGGCACGGACGCCGGCGGCCTCGATGCCCTCACTTCGAGTGGGACAGGGCTGTCGGACCGTGACACTAGCCTGTCGACCATGGCGATTCCCGACCGTGTGCCGATCGCGTACGAGCCCGACTATCGCACCGACACCATCGGCCGGTATGACGGTGGGCAGTTCTTCGGCTCCGTCACGGCGACCCTCGAAGGCGGCGCGGGGCGCAACTCCGACTGGTACCGCTTCAAACGGTGGTACGCCGTACTGCACCGGTTCGACGACCAGGGCGGCCACATCGACTCGCAGATCTGGTTCGCCGGCACCGGTGAGCACCGAGCCGACTCGGTCGAGAAAGCCCAGAGCTGCCTCGCCGGCTGGCTCGACGCTCTACCCGGACGCGTCTTCGGCGACATCAGCATCAAACCGTTCCAGGTCGAGGCAGACGGACACGTCTTCGGGCTCGTCGACCAGTCCGAACCCCACGACGGACGGGACCATGCCGAGTTTCTCCCCGACGGCCTCGGTTTCGCCCCGCCCTGGGACGGCTTGTACGACACCTGACCCCGACGCCTGCGGCTGGCGGCGTTACCCGGTGCCTTCCGCCAGCGCCTTGAGTCTCAGGAGGCTGGCCTGCCAGGTGGTCGCGACGGCTGACATCCACTGTGCGGTCTCGATCAGTCGGGACGGGTTCGCGCTGTAGAGCACCTCACGCCCGAGTCGGCGACTGGATACCAGTTCGTGCTGCTGCAGCGTGATGAGGTGTTTGATCACCGCCGGTCGGCTGACCGGTAGCGAGCCGGCCAGCCGGGTGGCCGTTTGCTCGCCTTGTTCCGCGAGCAGTTGCAGAACGTGCCAGCGGGTGGGGTCGGCCAGTGCCGCCAACACCTCAGTTCGTGGTCGGGACATCGTCACGGGAGCTGCCCGTAGCCGCGTGCTCCTGCAACGCCGACAGGCCGCCGGACCATCCGTCGGCCGTACCCTGGATGTGCATGCGCCGCTGTTCGGTGTCCATGGCCAGTTCGTCGAACCCGCTCTCGACGACAGTGAGGCGGGTGCCATCGCCCTCGGCGGCAAGGTTGAACGTCACCAGGGTCTGGTATCCCGGTCGGGGTTCCTCGTCCGGCACCGACGAGTACCGGTAGGAGAAGACCGTGGGCGGGTCGATCCGCTCGATGACGCCTCGGAAGGAGCCGTGCTCTTTCCAGGTGTGGACGAGTGTCCCGCCCGGACGTAGGTCGACCTGCGCGCCATCGAAGGCGAACCAGACCTGGATGTGCTCAGCCTGAGTGATCAGCTCCCACACTCGCTGGACTGTGGCGTTGATGGAGATCTCGCGCTGGATACGGTCCACGACGCCTCGTTCCCTGATCGGTAGTGTCACCCGGAGGTTACACATGCGCCCCGGCCAGGTGCAACCCAGCGGTTGCACTCCTGGGTGTCGCGTCCTGGCTCGAACGGCGAACCTCTCCGCTGCCGGCAACGTGCGGCCTCCTGTGGCGCGACCGCGCGCATTCATCTTGGACCCTCCGCCAAAGTCCCGTTCAACGATTGTCGAAAGAATTCAAACGCATTGACAGTCATAAAATTGATCTGAAGAATTTGCGGCCATGGGTTCTCTTTTGCGGAGAGATCGGCTACGCGTACAGCGCCCCGCCGGCAGCACCCAACCGGGCGTTCTACCGGTGCCTCGTCCGCGGCAACGGGGAGCACTTCGACTCCGTCGATCCGAACTGCGAGGGCCAACGGCCCGAAGGACTGCTCGGCTACCTGCACCTCTGACGGGCGACGGCTGCGGCCGGGTCCGCGGAATCGCACCGCCACCGGCGTCACCGGCGCACCACCTCGACCGGGGCGGTGCGCCGGGCCGACCGGGTGACCGCCGCGCGATGGACGGGCGCGGAAGCCGCGCGAGAAATTTCTCGGCGGGATGTCGAGAACGCGCGGCCGGCTCCGTCCCCGGTGCGAACTCGGCCACAATGGCCGTACCGCATCGAGGAGAACATGATGGCCAAGTACCTGCTGCTCAAGCACTACCGTGGCGCGCCCGCGGCGGTCAACGACGTGCCGATGGACCAGTGGACGCCGGACGAGGTCGACGCGCACATCCGGTACATGCGTGACTTCGCCGCTCGGCTGGAGGGCACCGGCGAGTTCGTCGACGGCCAGGCGCTCTCCCCGGAGGGCACGTTCGTCCGTTACGACGGCGAGGGGCGGCCACCGGTCACCGATGGCCCGTTCGCGGAGACCAAGGACCTGATCGCCGGCTGGATGGTGATCGACGTGGAGACCTACGAGCGCGCGTTGGAGTTGGCCGGCGAGCTGTCCGCGGCTCCGGGGGCGGGTGGCAAGCCGATCCACGAGTGGCTCGAGGTGCGCCCGTTCTACGGCGTGCAGTCCACCGCCACCGAGTGAACGAGTCGCTGCTGCGGGAGCTGGTGCCCGCGGTGATCGGTGTTCTCGTCCGTCGCGGAGCCGACTTCGCGGCGGCCGAGGACGCCGTGCAGGACGCCCTGGTCGAAGCCGTACGCGGGTGGCCGGACGACTCGCCGCGCGACCCCAAGGGCTGGCTGGTCACGGTGGCCTGGCGCAAGTTCCTCGACGCCGTCCGCGCCGATGCCTCCCGGCGGCGGCGGGAGGAGTTGGTCGAGGCCGAGCCGATGCCCGCCCCGGGCGAGGCGGTGGACGACACGCTCGCGCTGTACTTCCTGTGCGCGCACCCGTCCCTGACACCGGCCTCGGCCGTCGCGCTCACGCTGCGCGCGGTCGGTGGCCTGACCACCCGGCAGATCGCGCAGGCCTACCTCGTGCCGGAGGCGACCATGGCCCAGCGGATCAGCAGGGCCAAGCGGACCGTCTCCGGCGTCCGGTTCGACCAGCCCGGTGACGTCGCCACGGTGCTGCGCGTGCTCTACCTGGTCTTCAACGAGGGCCACTCCGGCGACGTCGACCTCGCCGCCGAGGCCATCCGGCTCACCCGCCAACTGGCGGCCAGGGCCAACGACGAGGAGGTCACGGGCCTGCTGGCGCTCATGCTGCTGCACCACGCACGGCGCCCGGCACGCACCGGCCCCGACGGCAGGCTCGTGCCGCTCGCCGAGCAGGACCGCAGCCGGTGGAACACCCACCTGATCGCCGAGGGCATCGACATGCTCCAGGCCGCCCTCGCCCGCGACCGCCTGGGCGAGTTCCAGGCCCAGGCGGCCGTCGCCGCGCTCCACGCCGACGCCCGGACGACCGAGGAGACCGACTGGGTGCAGATCGTCGAGTGGTATGACGAACTGGTGCGCCTCACCGACAGCCCGGTGGCCCGCCTCAACCGGGCCGTCGCGGTCGGCGAGGCCGACGGCCCGCGGACCGGCCTGGCCGCCCTGGCGGGACTCGACCCCTCCCTGCCGCGGCACGCCGCCGTCGCGGCATACCTGCACGAGCGTGATGGTGATCCAGCGACCGCGGCACGGCTCTACGCCCAAGCCGCCCGATCAGCGCCCAACATCCCCGAACGGGATCACCTGACCCGCCAGGCCGCCCGTCTCAACGCGCAACTGCGCGGTTGAGCGGCCATTCCTCCGGAACCGTGCGGTGGGCTATCGTATTGACAAATGACGATTTAAATGGTGGCAATCCGGTGATCGCCGCCCGTCGAAAGAGCTTTGGGAGGCTCCGATGTTGCGATCCACCTCTGGCGCCGCTCGGCTGGCGCTCGGGCTGTTCATGACACTGGTGCTGGTGCTGATCGGCGGCCAGCCGGCCGCTGCCGCGGACACCACCACGTCGGCGGCCAGTTGGCGCCTGACGGACATCGGGCAGCGTATCTGCATTCCGGCCGGCCAGTCCTGGTGGACCTATTTCTGGATCACCATCGACGGGGAGTGGTCGACGCCCATCGAGGTCGGAGCCCGCAACCTACCCACGGGCACGACCACGAGCCTGCCGCATCCGCCGATCCCGCCCGGTTCGAGCGACGGTCACAACGCGCTCAACCTGATCGCGATGACCCTGCCGCCGCTACCGTTCGGGGTGTACCGGCCGGAGCTGACGGCGTCGGACGGGGTGGAGACGCAGAGCGTCCCGGTCACGATCCAGGTGCAGGAGACCTGGGGCTGCGCCTAGGCTTCAGCGGATCGGCCCCACGGCAAGGCCCCACGGCACGCGCCCGGCGGCCGGCATTGCGGCCGCCACTGTCGGCCAGCCGTCGTATCCCGGCCACGATCGGGACCCTCATGTTGTCGACACTCCGCGCCGAGACCACGGATGAGGTACGACACCATGACATCTCCACTGCGGGCATTCCCCGCCGTAGCCACCGAACTGTTCATGCAGCAGGGACCGTCCTGCTGGCTCTTCGTCGTCGAGGCGGTCGCGCACGCCCGGGGCAAGGGGACCCGCTACCTGCGGGCGGTCATGAACTCCTACCCGAGCAGCGACGCCGTCGAGGAGGCGATGAACGCCCACCCGGCGCCGAAGCCGAACCGGCGTACCCTCGCCCTCCGGCTGACGGAGCAGAACCTCGACGCCCTGGTACGGAAGCTGCTGCTGTGGGACGCCGGCCCGGGGGGCGACCACGACCGCGGCCTCATCGACCGGACGGTCGTGGCACGGTACGCCCGCGACGCGCTCGGCTCCACCGGTTCGGTCGACGTCCTGCTGCCCGAACCCGGCCGGTACGAGGTTCCGTACGTCGTCGCCGAATACCACCAGGCGCACCAGCGGGCGGTGAAGCTGGTCCAGTTGGCCGCCCAGGACACCAACGAGGTCGCCGCACTGCTCAATACCGGCTGGTCCGAGATCGGCGGCGGCCAGGCGGCGGACGACGCGCACGTGGCCCTGTGCGAGCAGAGTGTGCCCGCGTACGCCGGCGTCCGGCGCCGGTTCAAGCTCCGGAGCACCGACCGGGACGACGTCCTGGACTGCACCGGCCGGCCGGTCGCTGAGATGGAGCCGACGGTCCATGCCGTGCTGCTCCAGTCCTACGACCCGAAGACCAGGGTCGTCTCCTACAAGGATCCGAACTACGGCAACATCGAGATCCGGGTCTCGCTCACCCAGTTCCTCGCCATGGCCGGCGACGAGTCCGTCAGACTGCGCCCGTTCTTCTCCGACGGGGTGCAGAAGTCCCGTCTCGCCGACGTCCTCGACTGATGGCCGGCGGCCCGCCGGCACCGGCGCCGGCGGGCCGCGGCGTCGGCCCGGCTCAGGGCGATGGAGCCGTACGCGACCGCGACGAGCGCGTTCCGCAGCCGTGATCAGGGCTGGGGGAGCCGGGCGAGCGCCTGGCGGAGAAACGCGTCGCGGCGCCTGTTCAGGGTGGTGGCGGTGAGGTCCCGTCTGCCCTGATCGTGGATGGCGGGGGCGAACACGGCGATGTCTCCTGGCATGTTGAGCGCGGTGACCGCGTCCCAGAACGCGACGTCCCCCGCCGGTTCCCCGGTCGCGTCTTCCCATCCGGCCAGCACCTGTTCCGCCGCATCGCCGCCGAACATGAGCGCCGCGTCCAGGCGCAGCGAGGACAGGTCGATGCCGTTGTGGCCGACCCCGGCCATGTCCCAGTCGACGATGCCGGTGAGCGTGTCGCCGTCCCACAACGTGTTGCCCTGCCAGAGGTCACCGTGCACGAGCACCGGCCTGCCCGCCGGTGTCGGAAGCCGACTGACGTGCGCGTCGGCCGCCTGGAGCAGCGGTGTGGTGGGGTCACGGCCGAGCCGGCGCTGCCGGGCGAAGTCACTGGCCGGGATCGGGCGGGTGCGTACCGGCAGATTCGGCGAGGGGACGGCGGCGACAGCGTGGAGCGCGGCGGCCGCCGCGCCCAGCGCGCGCAGCCGTCGCGGTGTCGGCTCGACCGGAATCGTGCTGCTGCCGGGCACGACGGTCTCGACTACGGCCGCGGTGCCGTCGGCGCCGGTGTCGAACCCGAGGATCGTCGGTGCCCCGACGCGGCGATCCTTGGCCACGCCCAGTGCTGCGATCTCGGTGGCGAAGCCGCCTGGATCGTTCGGGGCGGTTACCTTGAGGACCGCCTCGCTGACGTGCCCGTCGTGCCGGATCCGCAGCAGCCACGGGTTGCCGCCCTCGCGTAGCCCTTTGACCACGACCGCTGTCGCCTTTTCGCCCACCTGCCGGGCGGCCCAGGCGAGTACGGCGCCGGTGGGCTCCGGGGGTCTCATGGTGGCAGCCTATGCGTGCCCTGTTCCTGCCGCCGCACCGTCGACCGCGGCGCCGAGCCACCGCCGACGGTACGACCCGGTCTGGTGCGGCATCCCGGGCGGTTCAGTTCCGCGATGCCAGGTGGCTGAACGGCGACGTGCCGTTCAGCCACTGACTGTTCGTGCTTCGCTGATCGTGATGCGACGCCGGAGGGCGCTCGCTCCTCGGATTCCTAGGCGCGGGCCCGTTGGATGGCGGAGCAGTACTTCGAGGTGCCCTTGACCATGCAGACCCGGAGTGCGACGAGGGTGTTCTCGGCGATGTTCCCGCTCTGCCAGCCACTGCAGTAGGGGGAGTTGTGGCCCTGGGTGGTGGCGATGCGGTCGACCTGGAAGGAGGCTCCAGGGTTGATGTCCATTTGCATCTCGACCCCCCAGCCGTCGGCGTGCCGGTCGCAGGCCCGGATGGCGTCACCCGGAATGCCGCCAAGGGGGTCCGAGTTGAAGTCCCCCCCATCCCACGTTGCTGGTGACCGCGTTGGTGATCGTCAGGTAGGCGTCGTAGGACTCTGACCAGTCCGCCCCCCGCAGTTCGAACTGCACGTACAGGTCGTGCCCGTCGGGTAGCGCCGCATGTGCCGGCGACTGGACGACGAGCACCATCAGGGCGGCGGCGAGGGCGGCGAGCAGTGCTCGCATCGGTGCCATGGTGCGCTTGACCATCAGGAATCCTTTCTTGATCGACCGCTCTTTCGCTGTCCGGCCAGCCGAGCGGACGGGGCTGGTTCGGTGGTCGGATCGCCCCGGGGCGCCGCGAGCGGGGCGGCGTCGGCGACGAGATCGGCGCATGGCCGAGGGGTCACCAGCAGTTCACCGGGCCGGCCGCCGGCCAGACGAAGGTCCGGTCCGGGGTGACACCGGCGGCATCGGCGATCGGCAGATTGACGTAACGGCGCAGGTCCACGGTGACGGGCCGGGCGCTGCTGTCGGACGTGTCGTCGGTCATCGCATCGTCCGGATGCCAGTTGGCGGTGGGGCGTCCGGAGCGGGCGCTGATATGGACAAGGTCGGGTGCGGGAGGGTCCCGTCGTGACGCGCACAAGATCCCTACTCCGTTCTCCAGACCTCCGGGCCGGTGTAGCAGCGCTGCCATCCGGACGAGGAGGACCCGTTGTAGTAGAGGTCGACACAGACTCGTCCCCGTGCGACGTCGCCGCTGGTGGAGCCGGACCAGTTCGGCCACCAGTTCACGACCGCCGTGCCTGTGTTGTCGAGGGCCCACCGGCAGTTGAAGGTGTTGCGGGGGCCTTCCCAGGTGCTCGTCTGACCGGCCCGCCGGAGGATCAGCCAACCGGTGATCTTGCAGCCGGTCGCCGAGGTCGCGCTCGATCCGAAGGAGACCGAGGTCTGCAGGCCGACGTACTGGTAGAAGGAGACATCGACGCCGAGGTCGATCCAGTTGCGTTGCTCCAGGCTCCCGCCTACCCGGTGCCAGTTCGTCGACCTCGCGGCGAACGCCGACGTGCTCGGTATCAGGATCGCCGCGGACGAAAGAAGCACGACGATAATCGCGTGCGCGAACGACTTCCTGCCAGCCATCGTTTCTCCCGTGGTGATGAGCGTTTCCGCCGGTGCGTGCCGGAGAGGCAAGCATGGTTGCCGGCGGTAGCGGCACGGTTGCGCGACGGTAGCGGCACATGATCGACATGCGGCTATACTCCCTACGGCCGGCGGAGGCGGGTCGTGCCAGGAGGTGAGCAGGAGTGGTCTCCTTCGGTGTTCTCGGACCTCTGGCCGTGTCGCGCGAGGGCCGTCCCGTCGGTCTGGACGCGCCGATGCTGCGTAGGCTCCTGGCGCTGCTGCTCTGCCGCGCGGACCAACCGAGTTCCGCCGACTACCTCATCGAGGCGCTGTGGGGCGGCGTGCCGCCGGTGAGTGCCCGCAAGACACTCCAGGTGTATGTGCGCCGCCTCCGGCAGGCACTGGGCGACGCGGACCGGATCCGGCACGGCTCGGGCGGCTATCTGCTCTCCGTGGACCGCGACGAGGTCGACGCGCGACTGTTCGAGCATCTCCTGACCACCGCGCGATCGGTGCGCGGCAGTGACCTGGGCCGGGCCCGTGCGCTGCTGGCCGAGGCACTGGACCTGTGGCGTGGCGAGCCGTACGCCGACGTGGCGACCACCTGGCCCGTCGCCCGGGAGGCGCAGCGCCTGAACGACGTACGAATCGCCGCGGTCGAGGAGAAGGCGTCGCTCGACCTGGAGTCGGGCGACAACGCCCAGGTGATCGTCGACCTGGAACCGCTGGCGACGGCGCATCCGTTCCGGGAGGACATGCACCGGCACCTCATGACGGCGCTCTACCGGATCGGCCGGCGCGCCGAAGCGCTCGAACTCTACCGTCGACTGCGCGATGTCCAGGTACGCGAACTCGGTGTCGAGCCCGGGCCGGAACTTCAGCGCCTGCACCAGGCCATGCTCCGTAGTGACCCCGAGTTGTCCCGGCCGGACAGTGCCCCGGTGACCGTCGGGCACGGAGAGGACTCCGCGGGCCGACGACCACCTCAGTTGCCGGCCCCCGTGCCGATCTTCGTCGGTCAGGGGGCCACCCTGGCCTGGCTCGACGAACAACTGGACCGCCCCCGCCACGGTTCGGCGCCGACGGTCATCGCCCTCGATGGTGCGGCCGGCGTCGGGAAGACCGCGACCGTCCTCGTCTGGGGACGAACCGTCGCACACAGATTCCCCGACGGCCAGGTCTACGTTGACTTCAGAGGATATGCCCCGGAGGCGCCGATATCGGCCGTCGAAGCGATGGCCACCGTCCTGCGGGGATGGGCATCGCCGCCGAGCAGATACCGACGACCGCCGAGGACGCCGCCGCACTGCTGCGCGCGTCCACGGCCGATCGGCGGATGCTGCTGCTCGACAACGTCCGCACCGTCGGACAGGTGCGGCCGCTGCTCTCCGCCGGTGGTCCCGCCGTGATACTCGTGACCAGCCGGGCCCGGCTCACCGGACTGGTCGCCCAGCACGACGCGAGCCGTCGGACGGTCGACCCGCTCGCCCCCGCGGAGTCCCGGGAACTCCTGGTCCGCATCATCGGCCGGGCGCGGGCGGACACCGCACGGGCGCCCATCGAGGAGCTGGCCCGAGCGTGCGGACACCTCCCGCTGGCGTTGCGGATCGCGGGCGCGAACCTCGCGGACCATCCACGGTGGACGACGGCGGACTACGTCGCGGCGATCACCTCCGACAAGCGCCTCGCCCGGCTGACCGTCGAAGGGGAGGAGAGCATCGCCGTCCGGGTGGCCCTCGACCATTCGTACGCGGTGTTGACGCCCGAGGAACAGCAACTGTTCCGTCTGCTCGGCGTGCTGCCGACGCCCAGCTTCGACCCGGCCACCGCCGCCGCACTGTCCGGCGCGACCCGGGACGTCACGGAACGTCTGCTCGACCGGCTCGTCGCGATCAGCCTGGTCGAACCACGAGCCGGCGAACGGTACGCGTTCCACGACCTGGTGCGGCTGTACAGCAGGGAACGCGCACAAGACAGCGAGCCCGCCGCCCACATCGACCACGCCTGGGGCCGGGTGCTGGAGCACTACCTCGGCCTGGTCGACCAGGCCGCCCGACTGCTCTACCCCAACCTGCTGCGGCCGGAGACCGGCCGCGCCCCGGCACCCAGCACGTCTTTCGCGGACGACTCCGGCAAGGCGATCGCCTGGCTCGACGCGGAACGCGCCAACCTGGTCGCGGCGGTCCGACATGCCACCACCACCCGTCCGTACGACGGGTGGATACTCGCCGACGGGTTGCGCGGATACTTCTGGCTACAGCGCCACATGGTGGACTGGCTTGCCGTCGCAGAGGCCGGCCTGGCCGCGGCGGACTCGATCCACGACGACCTGGGACTCGCGACGGCGCACCTGTGCCAGGGCAACTACGCCGTCGCGACGCGCCACTACACGCTGGCCCACCGCGGCGCGGAGGCCGCGGACTGGCTGGAGGGCCAGGCAGCGGCCATGGGCGGACTCGGCACCGTCAACCTTCAGTCCGGTCAGTTGGAACTCGCCGCCCGCAGCTACCGCGGGGCGTTCGAGGCCAACCAGAAGCTCGGCCGCATCGCCAACCAGGCAACCAATCTCAGCAATCTGGGGCTCGTCTACCTCGATCTCGGCCAGGCCCGGGTCGCGGCGGATCACTTCGGCGCCGCGCTGGCACTGCACCGTGAGGCCGGATCGGTCACCGGACAGTCCTATACGCTGACGAACCTCGGCGAGTCCATGCGGATCCTCGGCGAATTCGCGCAGGCGACCACATGCGCCGAGGAATCCCTGGCCCTCGCCCGCGCGGCCGCCTACCGCTCCGGCGAACTGGTCGCGCTGGGCGTCCTGGCCCTGATCGACCGTGACACCGGGGCGCTGGATCGGGCGCTCGATCGAACCAGAACCGCGCTGGCCGGTGTGGAGGAGAGCGGTGACCGGTCGAGCGAGGCAGACATCCGAAACACCATCGGCTCCATCGAACTGCTGGCCGGCGATCACACGGATGCCGAAGAGACGTACCGGGTGGCTCTGGACATCGCGTTCGCGGCCGGCACCCGGTATCAGGAAGCCGATGCCCGGATCGGGCTCGCCGAAACCGCGCTCCGGCAGGGCGACATCAAGGCAGCCCTGTCCATGGTCGACGGCGCGATCGAGATAGCGACCGCGACGGGCTATCGCCACATCGAAGCCCGCGCCCGCGCCGTCCTCGCCGAGGTGCACCGCGCCACCGGCGGCATCGCCGAAGCGCGTACCCAGGCTGCCCAGGCACTGGCTCTCCACGAGCAGGTCGGGCACCTGCTCGGCATCGACCGTACGCGTGCACTCCTGCGCCGGCTGGCGGCCGACGAGACGGCCGTACGCGACACCGAGGGCTGACCGCCGCTGGTGTCGTGCTGGCCGATCCCCACCCTCATGCCGACAGATGCCTAGCAGTAGGGATATCCCATTCCGTAGCGGTCGGGACGGTCGACTGGAGTCAGGGTGAACCCTGTCGAGAGCTTCCAGATTTCCTCGTAGCGGGCATGGCCTTCGCTGGAGGTGTGCCCCCGCGGATCATGCCGGCTGCGTTGCGTGCAGTTCAGGGCGGTAAGCGCGAACGGCACGCCTTGGTTGTCTATGACAAGGCGCTTGGCCTGACCGCCGATTCGGTAGTCGACGCCTATCTCGAACGTCGCCGCGCCCTGGTCGATGATCGACTCGATCACAACGACCTCCTCGACCTGGTCGCCGACCTCCAACGTGTGGTGTTCGAAGAACAGATCCCCGGGCTCGTTGCCGACGCCCCCGTCGGGCACGGCGATCCGGGCGCGGGGGTCGGCCTCGTCGAAGTCGAACATCATTCGGATGGTCTGCCCGGACGATTGCGGCGGGATGTCGAGCAATGTGCCCGAGTGGGGATCGGTACGCCGCAGACTGATCGGCCGAACGTCGTCTATGCGAATCGGCTGATTGCGGCGCCCCTCGAGCGTCACCCGGAGGGTCAGGGTGTGCGGGTTCGCGGCACCGGCGGCGCGAAGGTCGGCTTGCAACTGACGGAAGCCGTCGATCTCGTCAGGGAAATTCCTGAGGACCTGCCGCTGCGGGTCGGTCAGTCTGAAACCGCGCGGGAGGACGAGACTGTCACCTTCGTCGAAGAACTCGATGCTGTAGCGCAGATCGTCGTCGGACTGGAACGCCTCCCGTATGCGGTCCTTCGCCGCATCGCGGTCAAAGGTCTCGGGCAGTACCCAGCCGACGACGAACAGAGCGGCGACCACCAGTACCCCCGCCGTAGCGGTGGCGAGCCGTCCGAGGGAAAGTGCCCCGCGCCCGCGTACCTCACCGTTACGCCCGCCAGATCGATGCACGATCAGCCCGGTCTGCGAGTCAGCAGGATTCCGCTCCTGCCCGCTGCCGACCGGCCTGACCTCAAGGTGCAACTCGTACCACGCCACCGCCTCCCCAGGTACGGTTCCGGCCGCCAGCGCTCTTCGCACCTGTGCGCCCAGGGAGTAGTTCCGGTCAGCGAGCTTCGCGAGGTATCCGTTGAGGGCATGCTCCGCGTCCATCAGCGCGCGAGCGCCACGCATGTGCTGGATGTTCTCCGCGTAGCTCCTGAGCAGGTTCAGGAACTCGACGATGAGGTCGCCGTCCCCCTGGGGAAGGTGGTTTGGATAGGTGTAGCTCGTCGCCGGGCACTCCACGAACAGGTTCCAGAGCCGGCTGCCCGTTGCGAGGGTCTCGCTGGCCACCGGCTGGGCAAACCTCGGATCCGGCACGAGTACCGGCTGATTTCGTGGCGCGAGGGCGGCGTTCCACGCGGCGTGGTCGCGTTTGATTCTCCGTAACTCTTCGACCGGGTAGCGAAGTGGTTGATCGTCCACCTGCTTGTGGTGCTTGCTGCAGAGCAGGAGGAGGTTGTCGTGACTGTCGAGCTTGCCCGGGGCGAGGCCGCCCGCGCGGGGACCACCGGGGGAGCGAGCCACGATGTGGGCCTCCTCCCCGAAGACGGAAGGGTCATCTGTCGCGGTTCCCGGCGTCAGCACCAGAACCTTGCAGATGGCGCACCGGCCACCAGCCTCGACCCAGATGATCTTTCGCGTCTTCTCCGAAATGGACACCGAGGGACAGTAGCGAGCGACAACATCGAGGACAACAGGGTGCCGATCCGATGACTGGTTGCCGTCGCGTTTCCTAATAGGGTTGCCCGGTCCAGGGGGTAGCCCTACCGTAGAGATCAGCACCAAGACGAACCGACCAGGTCAGGAGACCGACATGTTGTGGCACACCTCGATCACACCGCGATGGCTGACGCCGCGCGGCGAGGTCGCCACGACCTGTGCCGGCCGATCCGGCTTCCTGGCCGGCAGCGAGAAGAACCACCACCTGGGCAGGTGGCATGGCTAGCGACCGCTAGCGATCCGCGCGCCGCCCACCCAGATCCGGGACCGGGCGGCGTTTCCGTTTCCGGACCTGCTCGACCAGTTTCTTTCCATCGACCTACGGGTGTAGCTCAACCGGCAGAGCACCGGTCTCCAAAACCGGAAGATGCGGGTTCAACTCCTGCTGCCCGTGCAACCGCCCCGGCCCCGGCCGGCGGCACGGCTCGTTGAGAACTCCACAGTGGATGGCACAGCACCGACGCCGCGCACGAGTGCGCCGCGTCGACATCGTGTTCCGGCCGCCGGCACATCCGCCGGCGGCCGGACGATCCGGAGCGAGGGAGACGGCAACCCGCGCGCCTTGGGAGCGCGAGACACCCCGTTCGACTCGGGGGTCCGGACGTAGGGGCTTGTGGCGCAGTTGGTAGCGCACCGGTTCGGCAGACCGGGGGTCGGCGGTTCGAATCCGCCCAGGTCCACGAGCGGTCGACCAGGACGACCGGCCGGGAAACCGGTACGGCACCTGGGCCAGACCGTGCGGTAGCCGGGTCGAGTCGCCGAGAAAGGCGTACCCGACCGCTTCCGTTTCGTCCTCGTAGCTCAGCGGATAGAGTACCGGATTACGGATCCGGGGGTCGGGAGTTCGAATCTCTCCGAGGACGCCGCCGGCACCGTACCGGGAGCCCGACACACCGGTCGACGGCTCGTGCGTGGCTGTAGCTCAGCAGGTAGAGCGTCGCCTTGCCAAGGCGAAGGTCCCGGGTTCGAGCCCCGGTAGCCACTCCATCGCAGGTGCGGATCCTCCGCCCGCGGTTCACCCCGCCCTCGTAGCCCAACGGCAGAGGCCCGACGTTGAGGACGGCGCCAGTGCGCGTTCGAATCGCGCCGAGGGCACGCACCATGCCGGCGCAGCACGACAGGCCGTGCAGCCGACTTGTAATCGGCAGGCAGCGGGTTCGAGTCCCGCCGCCGGCTCCACGCCCGGGTAGCCCAACGGCAGAGGCACGCCGCTCAGGACGGCGCCAGTGCGCGTTCGAATCGCGCTCCGGGTACGCGACAACGCAGCGCCACCAGAATTCGACTCCCGGCGGCGTACGCCGCAGGGTAGAGGAGTTCGGTCGTCCTCGCCGGCCTCATAAGCCGGAGACCGCGGGTTCGAATCCCGCCCCTGCTCCCGTCCCGATAGCTCAGCAGGTCAGAGCGCCGCCCCGACACGGCGGAGGTCGCTGGTTCGACTCCAGCCCGGGACACGCCACGGTCGTATGCCCGAGTGGTCAGGGGACCGCCCGCAAAGCGGTAGACGCCGGTTCGAGTCCGGCTGCGGCCTCGACGCTGTGCCATCCGAGGTGGAGGAATCGTCAATACCTGTGGATGAGGTAGCTACTACGCGGCGATGGTGTCTTCGGGTCGTTCGACGAGTTGGCCGTTGACGAAGACCGCGCCGGTGCGGACGAGGGCGACGAGGTGGGGTGCGTTGACGGCGCGCCATCGGTCTTGGGCGGCTTCGATGAGTTTGAACGCCATGGCGAGGCCGGCGGTGCGGCTTCCGGGGCCTTTGGTGACGCGGGTGCGGTGTCGGACGGTGGCGAACGTGGACTCGATCGGGTTCGAGGTGCGTAGGTGCACCCAGTGTTCGGCCGGGTAGTCGTAGAAGGTGAGCAGGATGTCGAGGTCGTCGGTGATCTTTGCGACCGCTTTGGCGAACTTCGCGCCGTAGAGGTCGACGAACCGTCTCGCGGCGAGCTGGGCGTGGGTCTTGTCCTCGGCGCTCCAGATCTCGGCCAGGGCGGCCTTCGCGCCCGGGTGCGCGGACTTCGGTAGGGCGGCCAGGACGTTGGCGGTCTTGTGGACCCAGTCGCGCTGTTGCCGGGTGTCGGGGAAGACCTCGCGCAGCGCGGCCCAGAATCCGAGTGCGCCGTCACCGACGGCCAGGACCGGGGCGCGCATGCCCCGGCGGGCGCAGTCCCGCAGCAGATCGGCCCAGGAGCCGGTCGATTCGCGGTAGCCGTCGGCCAGGGCGACCAGTTCCTTGGTGCCGTCGGCGCGTACCCCGACGATGACGAGCAGGCAGAGTTTGTCCTGTTCGAGGCGGACGTTGACGTGGATGCCGTCGGCCCACACGTAGACGTAGTCGACGCTCGACAGGTCCCGCCGGCGCCAGGCGTGGTAGTCGTCGGTCCACTGGCTGGTCAACCTCGTGACCGCCGCCGCGGACAGGCCTGCCGCGGAGCCGAGGAACTGTTCCAGGGCGGGTACGAAGTCGCCGGACGACAGGCCGTGCAGGTACAGCAGCGGCAGTACCTCGGCCACCTTCGGGCTCTTACGGCACCACGGCGGCAGGATCGCCGACCGGAACCGCCTGCGTTGTCCGGTGACCGGGTCGACGCGCTTGTCGTTGACCCGCGGCGCGACCACCTCGATCGCCCCGGCACCGGTCACCACCCGTCGCGGCTGGGCGTGACCGTTACGCACCACCATCCGGCGGCCCCGCTCGTCACGCTCGGACGCCAACTCGGCCAGGTACGCGTCGACCTCGGCCTCCAACGCCGCGGCCAGCATCCGCCGGGCACCTTCACGAACAACATCGTCCAGCAGCGAGACGCCATCGCGTCGCTGCCCGTCCTCGGCGACTACAGTCAGCACGGGCGTGCCTTCCCGACCGACGCGCCAACGTCGGCCTTGCTCGAGACCTACACGAATCGATCACCGGGAAGGTACGCCCCTTCCCGGCCGATCCACAGGTCTTGAGCATTCCTCTCCGAGGTGGAGCAGCCGTCCCTGTTGGGACACCCGGCGGCCGTGCCGGCCAGTGACTGGTCCGGCACGGCCGCCGAGGCGTCAGGTCAGCGGCTCGATCCAGATGTTGCGGTATTGCACGGTGTTCTGGTGATCCTGGAGGCGGATCGACCCGGTCGCCGGTCCTTCCGGGATGTTGCCGCCGGTCGGGCCGGTGATGGCGACGTCGTCGTGGACGAGTACGCCGTTCCAGACCACGGTCACCCGGGCGTTCTCGGTCTTGTTGCCCGCGCTGTCGTAGCGCGCGGCGCGGTACTCGATGTCGTACGTCTGCCAGGTCTCCGGTGGTGTCGCGGCGTTGACGTCCGGCGCCTTCTGCAGGTAGATCGCGCCGGCCTCGTTGTTGTCCAGGGTCGGGTCTCCGTAGGAGTCGAGGACCTGGATCTCGTACCGCTCCTGGAGGTAGACGCCACTGTTGCCGCGGTTCTGGCCGGTGACGTCCGGTGGCAGGAGCGGCACCTTGAACTCGACGTGCAGCCGGAAGTCACCGAACGCCTGCTTGGTGCGCAGGTCGCCGCCGTAGACCTCCATCGCGGCGCCGTCCACCCGCCGCCAGGTCGCGCTGCGCCCGTCGGTGTGCTGCCACTCCGACAGGCTGTTGCCGTCGAACAGCGTGATCCGTTCACCGGGTTTGCGTACGGTGATCAGATCCAGGTTGACGTGTCCGGTGTCGGTCGCGTCCACCCGGTACTGGATCGCGTTGACGCCGCGGCGCAGCGTCAGCTGCTCGGTCTTGGTCGCCCACTCCTTCCAGGTGACCGTCGTGGGCAACACGGTCTGCTTGACCTTGCGGCCGTTGACGTAGATGCTGATCGTCTTGTCGCCCTGGAACGGGTTGGGGCCGTTGCTGTAGCGCAGCCCGACCTCGTACTCGCCGGCCCGCTTCACGTCGACGTGGACGGTGGTGGAGGCGTTCAGCCCACCGAAGTTGTCCACGAACCCGACGCCCGAGTGGCCGGCGTGCTCGGTGTCGAACCCGGCGCCGCCCTCCCGGTTGCCCTCCTCGGCCTCGTAGAAGATCTGGTCCGGCTGCGCGCCCGGGATGGCGTTGAGGGTGTACCAGGCCTCGGTGCTCCACAGTTCCTCACCGTTGGACGCGGTGAACGAGCGCGGCGAGCGCAGGTGCACCACCCGGTTGGGCTGGAGGCCGTCGATGGTCAGGGTGACCGTCCTGCGGTCGTTGGAGACCTTGACCCCGGTGACCGTCAGCGTCTCCTCGTCGACCTTCGGTCCGCCGTACGTCGGGGACGGGACGTAGCGCCACTGCTTGACCTGGTAGCGCCGCGCGATGTCCTGGATGGTGGCGGTGGACAGCGGCCGGGTGTATTCGATCTTGAAGCCGTTCGGGGTGGCGCTCATCGACTTCATGTCGAAGGTCCGGTTGTCGTTCGGCGTCAGCTTCTGCAGCCCGTACCGGAGCTTGCCGGCCTGGCCCCAGTTGCCGTCGGCGCCGAGCCCGCCCACGTAGATCGCGCCGTCGGGGCCGAGCGAGACCCGGTTGACGCCGGCCTCGAGTCCCTGGGTGTGCCGGAACACCGCGCCCTGGTACTCGCCGTGGACCTTCTCCAGGTACGCGCGCTGCAACCCGCCGTAGGTGACGTCACCGATCAGGAACTGCCCCCGGTACGGACCCTTCTTCAGCAGCACCGGCGTGCTCGGCGAGTTGCCGATCTCGTTCTGCGGCAGCCACAGCACCGGCCGGGTCACCGGATTGGCGTCGTACGGTCCGTCGGGATTGGTGTAGTGGTGGAAGAACCTGTCCTGCTCGATCCGGACCAGCTTGGAGGCGGGCAGGTAGCCGCCCTGGTTGTCGGTGACGAAGAGTTCCTGCTCCGGTCCCCATCCGATGCCGTTCGGGGTGCGCAGGCCGCCGGCGACGTAGCTGATCTTGCCGGTGCGCCGGTTCACCACGACGCTGGTGCCGCGGCCGACCGGCTGCGGGTCGGTGGTGGCGCCGCCGTAGTCGATCGCGACCGAGAGGTTGAGGTAGAAGTTGCCGCCCTTGTAGAGCAGCCCGAAGGCGAACTCGTGGAAGTTGCCGCCGTACGGCCAGGTGGCCACCGTACGGTGCTCGTCGGCGACCTCGTCGCCGTCGGTGTCGCGCAGTTCGGTCAGCTCGTGCTTCTGCGAGACGTAGATGGTGCCGTCGACCACCGCCACGCCCATCGGCTCCCGCAGCCCGCTGGCGACCCGCTTGTAGGTGACCTGGTCGGGGCCGGTCGCCCCGGTCACGTTCTCCACGATGTACACCTCGCCGAGCACCTGGTTGCTGCCGCCCCAGGTGGCGATGACCAGCCGGCCGTCGGGGGTCCAGTCCATGCCCGAGACCTGCGGCTGGAAGCCGTCCGGCCGCAGGTCGGTGACGGTGTAGTCGGGGTGCACGGAATCGAGCGGAAGCCCGTCGCCCGGGGTGTCGGCGACACCCTCGCACTCCTTGCGTCCGGGCGAGACCACCCGCACCGCCTCGGCGTCCGTGCTCAGCACCGAGGTGGGTACGACGGCGAACCCGGCCGCGCCCGGCGGCTGCCACGACAGGGTGAGCTGCTGGCCGCCGCCGGCCTCGAAGTATTCGACCCGCAGCGCGTGGTGCCCCTCGGTCAGCGTGACGCTGCCGTCCTTCGACGTCGCGCCGTGCAGCCCGTCGTGGTCGACCACCACCGCGTCGTCGATGTAGAGGCGGGAACCGTCGTCGCTGGTCAGCCGGAACGTGTACGACCCGGCGGTGGGGATGTGGATGTAGCCGAGCGCGTGTGTGACGAAGTTGTTCTCCAGCCCGAATTCGTCGGCTGTGGACCAGTCGATGTCCGGCATCAGCTTGTCGATGTTCGGGGTCTGGCTCGGCTTGAGGGTGCAGATCTCGGTGAGTGGCACCCGCACGTCGTACGTACGCAGCGTCACCCCCGGCTGCTGGGGTGGCAGGTCCGCGGCCTGGGCGGCGGCCGGCGACGTGGCGACGACGGCCAGCGAGGCGAGCAGCGCGACGCCGAGCAGCATGGCCGGCCGGTTCGTTCGTGATGGGCGTGGAGACATTCCCTCCCCCTTCGACGGTGCCCTTGGGAGCCGCCGTCGGGACCATCGCCGAGGGCGCCTGCTCGGGGGACGAAGATGTTCCTCGATTGGCGGCTGGGGGAAATGATCGGCCACATTCGTCGAACCTGCAAGACCTTTGCGGCGTGGGAGTCAAACTTTTGCTATCGCGAGACGAAAGGTCTGAGGGTGGCGCCACTGGCGGGACGCGGGACGGATCAGACCGACTCGAACTCCTGATCGACGCGCCCGGACGACCGGTCGCCGGGGCGGACGGGTGCCGGTCGGCCGCTCTTGCGGGTGAGCCGGATCGCCTGGTGGACGAGGAAGATCCCGAGCAGCACCATGCCGGCGCCGTTCGGCCCGACCAGGCCGAAGAACGATCCCGCCGGGACGCTGAGGTCGACGTGGTCGACCGCGGTGGCGTCGCCGAAGGTCTTGGTCAGGCCGGCGAGGAGAAGTGCCGGGACCCCGTCCTCTGCCGGCCTGGGTGGGCAGGTGGCCTTCCGGATCGGTCTCGGCATCGCTGGCCTCGGCTGCCTTGGGGGGAACCGCTGGGACCCCAGCGTGAGCCGCGACTACCAGGGCGCTCCGGCGAGTGTCCGAGGGCCGACTCGCTACCGGGGCTCGGGTTTCGCCGGCGGTTGATCGCCCGGTGCGGCTGCTTCCGGGGAAGGCCCGCTCCGTGCCGCCCGGGACTGCCACGGCCAGCGCCCCTCGAGCTCCACCTCGAGGGTGAAGCTGAGAAGCGTACGGACGACGACGATCAGGGCGAGGACACCGACGCTGTGGAATGTCGGGGACACCGCCACCGACCGGATGATGTCGCCGGCGACGAGCAGTTCCAGTCCCAGCAGGATCGCCCGCCCGACCCCCTGCCGGTACGACCGGTAGGCGTCGCCCCGCTGGCGGTCCCGCCGGTAACCGCGCAGGAAGGCCACCGAGGTGACGAGCACGCCGACCGCGATGACCAGGACCCCGGCGAGGTCAAGCAGACCGCCGATCCACTGGACGACCTCCCTGGCCGACACCGCCACCCCCGGACACGAGCCGCGCCGCCCCGGCACGTGGCCGCGCCGGGCGATACCCACCATCGCCCATCCGGCGTACGGGCCAGGCGGGTTTCGCCATCTTCGGCTGAAGGGGCTGCCGGATCCGGGACGCGACGCCTTGACAGGCAAGTGACTGCTTGCCTATAACTGTGTGTGTGGAGGCGAACCCCGACCTGTTCAAAGCCCTCGGCGACGCGACGCGACGGATCATCCTGGACGAGCTGGCCGACAGGGACGGCCAGACGCTCTTCGAGATCTGCGGCCGGCTGACCATGAAGCATGGCCTGGCCTCCTCGCGTCAGGCGATCTCGCAGCACCTCGCGGTGCTCGAACAGGCCGGCCTGGTGCACACCCGGCGACAGGGCCGATTCAAGTTCCACCACATCGACACGAGCCCGCTGCGCTCGATCGTCGCGCGGTGGCCCATTGACCGAGAGGAACCGAACCCGTGATTCGTATCAACATCACCAGCGTGCTCGTCGACGACCAGGCCAAGGCACTCGCCTTTTACACCGAGAAGCTCGGGTTCATCAAGAAGACCGACGTGCCGGCCGGCGGGGCCCGCTGGCTCACCGTGGTGTCGCCGGCCAACCCCGACGGTGTCGAGCTGCTGCTGGAGCCGGACGGCCACCCGGCCGCGGGTCCGTTCAAGAAGGCCCTGGTCGACGACGGCATCCCGTACACCCAGTTCGCTGTCGACGACGTGTACGCCGAGGTCGAACGACTCAAGGGCCTCGGCGTCGAGTTCACCCAGGAGGCGACCGACCTGGGGCCGGTGGTCACCGCCGTATTCGACGACACCTGCGGCAACCTGATCCAGATCGCCGCCATGAAGTAGCGGCGGCATCGCCGAGCGGGTGGCCAAGGGTGGAGAAGGCGATCCGATGCCTATCGGTCGATGCGTGGCGGTGCGGTGGGCAATTTCACCGCGAGGCGGAGCCCACCCGCCGGGCGCGAGTCGACGGCCAGGGTTCCGTCGTGTGCGTCGACGATGCTTTTCACGATCGCCAGGCCGAGGCCGACCCCCGCGTGGTCGTTTCCCCGGATGCGTTCGGTGCCGCGCCGGAACGGCTCGGTGAGTGTCGAGACCAGCCGTGGTGAGAGCCTTTCGCCGGTGTTCTCGACAGTGAGCATGACCGATTCGGCGTGGACGGCGGTGCTGACCCAGACCGCGCCATTGTCGGGGAGGTTGTGCGAGATCGCGTTGTGTACGAGGTTCGTGGCCATCTGCAGCAGAAGCGCCGCCGAGCCGACGGTGCGGGCGATGTCGCCGGAGATGTGGAGGAGGACTCCACGTTTCTCGGCCAGCGGCAGCAGCGTCTCGACCGCCTCCTCCACGACCAGGGAAAGGTCGACGGGCTCCCGGGCGAAGGATCTCTGGTCGGCGCGGCTGAGCAGCAGCAGCGCCTCGGTGAGTTCGATCGCCCGCCCGTTGACCGTGTGAAGGCGCTCGACCAGTTCACCGGCGTCTCGGGTCGGATCGTGGCGTGCCACGTCGAGCAGGGTCTGGGTGATGGCGAGCGGCGTACGCAGTTCGTGGGAGGCGTTGGCCGCGAACCTTCGCTGTTCGGCGACGTGTGCTTCGAGCCGCGCGAGCATGGTGTCGAAGGCGTCGGCGAGCTCCCGGAACTCGTCGTCGCGGCCCGCCAGCCGGATCCGGTGGGAGAGGGATCCGTTCGCGGCCGACCGGGTGGCATCGGTGATGCGATCAAGAGGTGCGAGCATCCGGCCGGCGAGGATCCACCCGCCCAGGAGGCCGAACACGAGCAGGAACGACAGCACCGCGGCAGCCGCCGGGGCGAAGGCGCGTAAAAGGTCCGAGCGGTTGGGTACGAAGCCCGCGGTGGTGTTGATCGCACTGTCCGGCACGTAGCGCAGCAGGAACACCCACACGGCGGCGAGCAGCAGGACACCGGCGAGGACGAGGAACCCGGCGTAGCTCAGCGCGAGTTTGAGGCGGACGCTCATCCGGGTGACCTAACCACGGCCGGCTGTGTCGCCGTCGGTGCCCGGTCCCGCGTCGATGCGGTATCCGACGCCGGGCACGGTGGCGATCAGCCACGGCTCCCCGAGGCGCTTGCGCAGTGCCGAGACGGTGATGCGGACCGCGTTGGTGAACGGGTCGGCGTTCTCGTCCCACGCGCGTTCCAGCAGCTCTTCGGCGCTGACGACGCCGCCTTCAGCCCTGACCAGGACTTCGAGTACGGCGAACTGCTTGCGGGTCAGTGCGACGTAGCGGCCGTCGCGGTAGACCTCGCGGCGGAAGGGGTCCAGCCGCAGGCCCGCGATCTCCCGTACGGGCGGCCGGTGCTGGGGGCTCCTGCGGTCGAGCGCTCTTATCCTGAGGACGAGTTCGCGGAGTGCGAAGGGTTTCGTGAGGTAGTCGTCGGCGCCGAGTTCGAATCCGGAGACCTTGTCGTCGAGCCGGTCGGCGGCGGTGAGCATGAGGATCGGCGGGCCGCTGCCGGAGGCGACGATGCGTGCCGCGATCTCGTCGCCGGACGGGCCGGGGACGTCCCGGTCGAGCACGGCGATGTCATAGGTGTTGATGCTCAGCAGCGCCAGAGCGGTGTCGCCGTCGCCGGCGATGTCCGCCGCGATCGCCTCCAGGCGCAGCCCGTCGCGGACGGCCTCCGCCAGGTAGGGTTCGTCCTCCACGATCAACACGCGCATCCCGCGATGTTACGGGCCGGCGCATATCGTCGGCATATCGGAAACCGCATACGGGCTGGCAACACTGTTTCGCCTCGACTGGAGGCATGAACCCCAGCGCACCAATGCGAACAGCACCCCGCCGGAGCCCGAAGACGGTTCTCGTCATCCTGGCGGTCGTCATCGCCGGGATCGCCGCGTCCATCGGCTACCGTTCGCTGACCTCGTCATCGTCGTCGGCCTCGTCACCCGTCGACGTACTGTTCGGGATCTGGGGGGATGCGCCCGACGAGGCTGACGGGGTGATCCCCGACGGTGTGGTGGTGTCGGTGTTCGATGACCGGATCCCGGCGGTGGCGAACCTGGATCCGGATCTGCGCGATGCCCTTCACCGGGCGGCGACGGACGCCGCCGGGAGCGATGTCGTCTTCCGGGTCAACAGCGGATGGCGGTCGCCGGAATACCAGGAACAGCTGCTCCGGGAGGCTGTCTCCGTGTACGGCTCGGCGGAAGAGGCGGCCCGCTGGGTGGCCACGGCCGAGACCTCCGCCCATGTCTCGGGGGACGCGATCGACATCGGGCCGTTCGACGCCACGTATTGGCTGTCCCGGCACGGCGCCGGATACGGGCTGTGCCAGATCTACGGCAACGAGTCCTGGCATTTCGAACTGCGCCCGGAAGCAGTCGATCACGGCTGCCCACCCATGTATCCCGATCCCACCCACGACCCCAGGACGCGCCCGGATGCACCGCCTTTCGGCGGCCCGCTCTGAAGCCGATCCCGGACGGGGATCGGGGCGAACTCACCGGTACGGCCGCCGTGTCACGGATGTGGCGGCCGTACCGTGACGAGCACGAACTGCGGAAGTGGCGTCAGTAGTACATGAAGCTCGGGACCAGACCCGAGGACTGCGGCTGGGCGATGAGTTCGCCGGGGCCGATTCCGCCACCGTTCGCGACGGCGACCACGTCGTAGACCGAGCCGTAATTGCCCATCCAGTGCCATCCCGGGGCTGCCGCGTCGGCCCGGGCCGAGCATTTCTTCACGAGCGCGATCCCCTCCTCGACGGTGAGGATCTTTTCAGCGTCGGGCGCATTGCAGGTGGAGCTCGCCACGGCCGGCGCCGTCGAATGAGAGGCATTGGCGGTCGACGCGGACAAGACCGCCGATCCGATGAGCAGCGCGAGGGGAGCGGCCGCCAGGGTGGCAATTCGCTTCCGGTGCATTGTTGACCTCCAAGAGAATTGACAGGTGCCCGGGATCGGACACCAGAACCGAAGCTAGCCACGCCACGGTGACCCGTCGTGAGTAGCGCGGTACTCAATCCGTGCGACCAGGGTCCGCGCCCCCGGAGTTGGGACGCTGTCGTCCGGCGTTGCCGTCGATGTCTTCTTTGGCATCCAAGAACGTCAATGATGGCTACACTGGTGCCGCGACCAACGAGGTGTATTGCGGTGGGGGGCGGCATGGCGGTATCGCCCGGCGGTGACGGCCGACCTGACCCGGCTGCCGCGAGCACGGCGGCCGAGTTCGTGGAGGCCCTGCGGCGGTTGAAGAGCTGGTCCGGGGTCGGCTTCCGGCGGCTGGAGAGCCGCGCCGCCGCGGCCGGTCGGATGCTGCCACGCAGCACGGTGACGGCCGCCCTGGCGCGGGACACCCTTCCGCGGGAAGATCTCGTCATCGCGCTCGTGCGTACCTGCGGCGGCGACGACGAAGAGGTGCACCGCTGGGTGACCGCCCGGCGCCGTCTCGCCGCGCTGCGCCCGGCACCGGTGGCCGAACCCGCCCCCGGACCAGCCCCGGCCCGCTGCACCCTGCCCGCCGACCAGGCCGTGTTCGTGGGGCGGGACAAGGAGATCGAGCAGATCGTCAGCACGGTCGCCGACGCCGCCCGTGCCGGGGAAGTGGTCAGCATCCATGCCATCGACGGCATGGCCGGCGTCGGCAAGACCACCCTGGCGGTGCACGTCGCACACCGGCTCAAGGACCGGTTCGGCGACCGGCAGCTCTTCCTGAGCCTGCACGCCTACACCTCCGGCCGGCATCCCGCCGACCCCGCCGATCTGCTCGCGGACCTGCTGGCCGCCGACGGGGTGGACGCCCGGTTCCTGCCGCCGACCCTGGACGGGCGGGCCGCCCTGTGGCGCGACCGGATGAACGGCCGTCGTCTCCTGTTGGTCCTCGACGACGCCGCCAGCACCAACCAGGTCCTGCCGCTGCTTCCCGGGACGCCGGGCTGCCTGGTTCTGGTGACGTCACGCCGGATCCTGGCCGACCTTCCGGCGCCGGTGCCGATCGGGCTGGACGTGCTGTCCCCGGACGAGGCGGCCACGATGTTCGCCCGGCTGGCCGCGCGGGACGCCGGCCGGGAGGTCGCCGAACTGGTCCACGCCTGCGGACACCTCCCGCTGGCCATCTCCATCATGGCCAGCCTCTACCGGCGGCACCGATCGTGGACCATCGCCGAGCTGCGCCGGGAGATGCGGCAGGCGGCCGGCGGGCTGCTCACCCTGACCGCCGAACACCGCACGGTCGCCGCCGTGTTCGACCTTTCCTACCAACACCTTCCCGCCGGCCGGCAACGCCTGTTCCGGCTACTCGGCCTGCATCCAGGGGTCGAGTTCGACGGGTACGCGGTCGCGGCGCTCGCCGGCCTGCCGGTGCCCGAGGCCGGGCTGCACCTGGACGAGTTGCAGCGTGACCATCTGCTGGAGGAGCCCGCCTACCGCCGCTACCGGATGCACGACCTGGTCCGGTCGCACGCGGTCCATCTCACTACCGCCGCCGACCCGCCCGAGACACGCGCCGCGGCGACCGGGCGGCTGCTGGCCTACTACCGCGACGCGGCCGCCCTGGCGGTGTCGGTGACCGATCCCCACGAACGGCGCCGCCGCAAGACGACGCCGGCCGACAGCCCGTTGCCGGACCTGCCGGACGCCGGCCATGCCGGCCGATGGCTCAAGAACGAGCTGGCGAACCTGCTCACGGCCGCCGCGCACAGCGGGCCGGACCGGCCGGAACCGGCGTGGGAGATGTCGGTCCTGCTCCACCGGCATCTGCGCACCCACGGCCAATACCAGGAAGCGGAGAGCCTGCACCAGCACAGTCTGGACCTGGCTCGACTCGCGGGAAACCAGGAAGCGGAGACGGATGCCCTGATCGATCTCGGCTACGTCCACCGGGCCCAGGGCCGGCACGAACTCGCCGAGGAACACTACGGTCTGGCGTTGCGGATCGCGCGGCGGCGGGGCGACCGGTCCGGCGAACTCTACGCGCAGCACGGGCTCGGCCACGTCAACTGGATGCGCGGGAACAACGAGCGATCGGCCACCCACTATGGACGGTCACTGGCGGTCGCCGCCGAGATCGGGGACCGGGGAGGCGAGCTGGCCGCCCTCAACGGGCTGGGCCACGTCGGCATGCTCCTCGGTCAGTACGAGCAGGCCGAGAACCACTACCGGCGGGCGCTACGGATCGCCGGCGATCTCGGCGACCGGTCCGGCGAACTACAGGCATTGACCGGGCTCGGCGTCATCCGGCTGAAACTGGGCGAGCTCGAACAGGCCCTGCGCCACTACGGGGAGGCGTTGCGGATCGCGCAGGACTCGGGCAACCGCGCCGGCGAACTCTACGCGCTGCACGGGCTCGGCCACGTCCGCTGGCTACTCGGCCAGCACGAGCCGGCCGCCGGGCACCAGACCCGGGCACTGCGGATCGCGCAGGACATCGGCGACCGCACCGGCGAACTGCAGGCCCTGGTCGGCCTCGGGCACGCCCACCTGGCGCAGCACCGGTTCGCGCCGGCCGACGAGTGCTATGAACAGGCGCTGCGCAAGGGCCGCGAACTCGGCAGCGCCAACTGGCAGTTCGAGGCACTGCAGGGCCTGGGCCGGTTGCGGCAGGCGATGGGACAGCCCGCGGTGGCTCTCGTCCAGCACCGGCAGGCGTTGCGGCACGCGACCGGCCTCGGCCAGTTGCCGGATCAGGCGAGGGCACACGACGGCCTGGCCCACGCCTACCTCGCCATCGGTGATCGCGAACTGGCCGGAAAGCACTGGCAGGTGGCCCTGGACCTGCTCGCCAAGCTGGGCACCGACCACACCGACGACGCGCAGACCACCGGTCCGCGCATCCGCGCCCAACTCGGCGAGCTGCGGGGCGGCCGGTGACGACCACCCCGCAGCCGGCCGGGCTCACGGCACGAGGGTCACGTCGTAGTGCTGGAGTGCGCCGATCATCGGGTCGCCGGCCGGGCGCAGGAGTGGCGCGTACAGGACGGTTCTGAAACCCAACACCGGGGAGCCCGAAGGGGCGGCCGACGGGCACGTCGCCCGGTCCACGGCACTGTCCGTCGAGCCGCCGCCCACGATGATGCCGCGCCCCTGGAAGGACGGCCCGGCGAACACGGGACCGCCGCTGTCGCCGGGGCCCGCCGCGCAGCCGGCGTTGGCCCGGGCCCGGATCAGCGGGCCGACGGCGTCCGCGCAGCGGGCGCCGTTGACCCGGGCGAAGACGTTGACCGCCTCCACCGACAGATTCTCGTGCATGCCGGTCTCGGCTCCACTGGTGGTGACGCGCTCGCCGACGAAGTCGGATCCGGCGGTGACGCCGGTGTCTAGGCCGACGATCGCGCCGGCGGTCGAGTTCCACGCGCCGGTGTAGACGACGCCGGCCGCGCCCCCTGGCAGGTGGAGCAGCGTCGTGTCCCGGCAGTCGTGCGTACTTCCGGCCTCGACGCTGCCCGCCGGGTTCGGTAGGCCGGGGACGACGACGGTTCCGCCGCTGGGCCGGGTGCAGTGGCCCGCGCTGAGCATCAGGCGGGACGGCAGGGGCTGCCCAGCCCGCTTGACGGTGAACCCGGTGCTGCACCGTTGGCTGCCGATCGTGTACGCCGCTCCGCCCCAGAACAGCGGGCTGTCGCCCTGCCGGCCGGTCGCCTGGGGACGGGCGCCGGTCCGGACGGTCACCGGAACCCTGGCGGTGCTCAGGAGATCCCGCTGGCCCGCTTCCAGCGTGGTCCCCGTGACGGTCACGGTCAGGCCGCCGCCGTCGGCATCGGGCGCGGCCTCCGCGACCCGCTCGTCGCCGACGATCCGTCGAGCCTCGGCGGTCAGTTCCCGAAGGGTGTGCCGGGCGGGCCGGAACCGTACCGGCACCCCGGCGGTGGCCGCCTCCGCCAGGACGGCGGGTGGGACGGCGCCCTTCCAGTGCACCAGCAGTTCGCGGCGGAGCGGGTCGGCGACGATGCTCGGATTGCCGGCGTCGCCGGCGCGCAAAATCCGCTCGGCGGCCGCGTTGAGCCGGGTCTGTAGTTGGTACACCTCGGCCCAGGATGCGAAGCCGGCCGGGGCGGCCTGGGTGGTCGTCTGCGTCGTGACCGACGGCTGCGGCTTGGCGTGGGCCACCGCGGGTGTCGCCACCAGCAGGAGGGCCACGGCGGCGGACATGAACCGTGCGGGCTTGAGTCTCATTCGGTCTTTCCTGCCTTTCACGTTCCAGCTTGATCGGCTGTCGATGCCCGGGCGGGGCGCCGCGTTCACCCGATGCGGCGCCCCGCCACGGAGCCGTCAGTCCACGACGGTGATGGTGTAGCGGACGCCGCCGATCGGCAGCCGGTTCGGAGGCGGCGGGCAGGGGGCGCCGGTGGGGCTGCACGGGATCGCGACGGACGTCTTGCCCTGGGCGATCTCGACCCCGTAGATGCCGGCCGGTGTGCTGCTTCCGGCCGTGAAGCGGAGGTTGACCGTGACCCGTTCGACGGGGTCGAGTGGCAGTTCCTCAATCCTCGCGGTCGTCGACACCAGCTGGAGCTGGGTGGCCCCGACCTGTTGGATCCCGGTGCCCCGGCGGCCCGCCTGCTGCCAGCGCTGGAACAGGACCGGACCGAGGTCGACGACGATCTGCCCGCCGACGAGATGGAACGGTGTGCCGACCGGGTTGAAGATCAGGCTGGTGTGGGTGCGTACGAACTGGTTGCTGGCCATGGAGAACGACCGGTCCGCCGACTGGGACTTGCCGATCGCGATCGAGTTCACGTTGCGCTGGGCGACGTTGTTGTCGTTCGTCACGACCCTGTCATGGTCGGCCGGGAACGGTTTCAGTTCGTCTCCGTCGGCGTCCCAGAGCGCCGCGAGGCAGAAGTGGCCGGGACCCGGCACGTTGTCGAACTGGATCGGGACGCGGGTGACGCCACCGGCCGGTACCGCCACGTCCAGCTTGGTGGCAATGTTGATCCAGTCGGTGTTCCAGTTGGTGCCGCCGCCCGGCTTGGTGCGCCGCAGTTCGAGGGTGCCGACGGCATCGGTGGTTCCGGAGTTGGACAGTGTGATCCACACGTGGTAGCTGCCACCGATCAGCAGTTGGTCCTGGCTGGTCGGGCACTCCACGGGTGGCACCGTGGGCGTCCAGGCGCAGACCTTGATCGCCGGGCTCTGCCAGAACGGGGAGACGGTGGAGGGTTCGGCACCGTTGTCGCTGAGGGTGTCCTGGATGAACACCTCGGAGGTGGCGTGCAACCCGACGTCGGAGCCTGCCGCGGTCGCTCCCGAAACCGTGAGCAGCAGCGCCAATCCGCTCGCCACCAGCCCGGCCCCGGCCAGCCGCCGCGGTCGCGGGAAACTCTTCAACATCGACAGCTCCTTCCTGTAGAAACGGGCCTTCAGCGTGCGGCAGCAGGTGGACGGGCGGAGAGTGTCCGACCGGCCCGGGTCAGTCCCGGTCCACCGGTTGCAAGCGACAGTGGCCGGTGTCCGGGTACGAGTACCCCGGACACCGGCCACCGCGAGACGGACCCGCACCGCGGGCGCATCACATGGTCAGGAGCGGCCGCCCACTGTCGAGCGTGCGGCGGCGGCGACCAGCGCCTCGACGTCGGCGGCCGTCAGGCGGCCGTCGACCCGCAGGCCGTTCGCCTTGGCCGTGACGAACTCGACGTACTCCTGGTTGCCGCCCACGTCCGGTCCCTCGGGTAGAGGATGTCGGTGTACGCGCAGCCGTTGCCGAGATCACCGTTGGCGACCCCGCTGTTGACGTTGCCGAGCCAGATCTTCCACCGCTTGTCCGAGTCGGGGCAGGCGTCGGGCGTGATGGTGACGATGACGTTGCCGATCTCGGACCGGTTGCCGGCCAGGTCGATCGCCCGGAATTTCACCACGTGCCGGCCCGGGGCGCTGATGGTCAGCGGCGCCTTGTACCGGGTCCAGGCCTCCCCGTCGATGGCGTACTGGAGCACCCGGACGCCGGAGCCGCCCTCGTCGGCGCCGGTCAGGGTGACCGTCACCGGGGTGTGGTAGCTCCGGTTGTCGTCCCCGTTCGGTTCGTCCGGCGACAGCGTCGTCGCCGCCGCCGTCGGCGGGGTGGTGTCGGCCGGCGGCTCGACCTCGAGCGTGAGCACGGCCGGGTTGTGGTCGGCGGCCTTGTGCCCGTCGGTGCCGAACCGGTCGGCGTAGTCGGTGTTGATCGGCGCGTACCGGAAGTCGACCACCGTGTCGTCCAGCCCGTCGGTGACCAGCACGTGGTCCAGCGTCTGCAGGACGCCCTGGTAGTGCGAGCTGTACCAGAACTCCGCCGGGGCGCTGCCCCAGAGGTTGGTGAGCGTCGAACCGGTCTGCAGGTACTGGACGGATTCGGCGGCGTGGGCCGGCGCGCCGGGAAGGGCGCCGACGGCCGTGGCGGCCAGGGCCACGGCACAGGCGAGACCACGATGGACGGATCGCATCGCCAATGTCCTCCTGGGACGGTCGCGGGTCGAAACGTCGGGGACGTCGGCAGCCAAGCGCCAGCGCATGGCAGGGACGCGAACACCGCTCGGACGCCGACCGACAGGTGCGACACAACGACGCCGGCTTGAGATCAGTGCCGTACTCTTCCGCGAATCGACCGGTAACCCGCATAGGCGGCCATAACCCGCCCGGTGCCGGGCGGGTACTGTCCGTCGTCTTCGATGGCGAATGCGTTCATGGACCCGGTGGGGCCGCGCGGGTGCCCGGGGTGTCGCCGATCACCCGCGACCGCGCGTGGGGTGGACCGGCCACATCCCGGGCACCGCGACGCCCGCCGCTCCGGCTATGCGGGCAGTACCGGGCAGTCCCAGACCCGGTGCCGCCAGTTCCTGCGGTCGTGCAGCGCCACCCGGTCCGGCAGAGTCCCGAAGTCCAGCGTCCGCTCCTCGGTCCAGCCCTCGAACCGGTACTCGTCGGGGCCGACCCGGACCAGGAGGCACTCGACGCCCTCCGCCGTGCGCAGCAGCGGGCCGTCCGGACCGGCGGTCACCTCGGTACGCACCCCGTCGGTATCGCCGACCGGCGCGTCGGTGACGTGGGCGAGCAGGTCTTTGCCGAGCACGGCCGGCAGCAGGAACGGCCGGACCTCCAGCGCCGGATCCACGGGCTGGCGCGGCCGGTTGCTCACGTACGAGATCGATTCGAGATTCCCGCGGAACCGGTCGGGGAAGAGTCCGACCATCGCGTCGTTGACCATGCAGTCCACCACCAGGTGGATCCTGCGGCTGGACCCGCCGTTGCGCAGGTAGTGCGGCAGGGCGAAGTTGGCGTACCAGAGTTCGCCCGGGCGCCAGTGGTAGCTGCGGTCCTCGATGAACAGCAGCGCGTCCGGGTTGGTCACGATCGGGACGTGCAGTCGAAGCTGTCCGTAGCCGAAGCCGATGAACTCGTCCGTGTGCTCGTCGAGGCTGGCACCCGGGTCGAGCGCGAGCAGGCGGACGGCGCGCAGTTCCCCGGGGATGCGGTCGAGCAGTCGCGCGAACGCCGGCATCCGGGCCAGCGCCGGGGTCGGGGCGAATCGCACCGTCCCGGGTCCGCCCGGGTCGGTCCGGTCCGCCCGGCCACCGGGGCTGTGCAGCGGGAAGCAGGTCCAGCCGGCGGCGATCGGATCTCCGACCCGCCCGGCCGAATAGGGGCGTTGGTGGTCCCACGGCCCCTGGGCCATGGCGAGCAGGTCGTCTCGCAACGGTGCGGGGTCGATGTCGGTCGTGAGGCGTACGGCGGCTGCGTCGCCGCGCAGTGCCGGCGGAGGTGGCGGGAGTGCGGTCATTGGGCATCCTCGGTCTCGGGCCGGAAGACGCGACGGGGCGCTGCGGTCCCGACATGGGTCGGTCCGGCGGCGGTGATCGATTGGGCGCACGACGGTCCGGTGGTGGTCGACGGGCACGCAGATGGTGGTGACCGGGCGGCGTGCCGCCGCATGGCCATCTCGCACCCGCGGCGGCACGCCTGTTTCGATCAGTAGTAGTGACGCATGGCGAGGACCCCTCTCTGTCGATGGACAAGCGGGGCGGAAGGGGCGTCCCCTGACGCCCCGGATAACCCTTCGCTCCGTCGGCGCGTTGCACTGAGCGTCCCGAGGAGTTGCCGCCAGGGTTACCCTCGCGAGCGATGGGTGTCAATGCCGGTCGTCGTAGATTTTTCATGTTATGAACGACGAGCTGTTTACATTTGCCATCATCGATGGCGGGGTGAAGGATGCGGTTATCGCCATCGGGGATGTCCGCGTACTATCGCGACCCACCGACGCTCGAATCTGCCGATGTGGCGGCACGCCCGGGATCCACGGGTGCCACGCACGGGGACGGACGGATTTGCGGAGGCAGGAGATGAACATCATTGGCGAAGGGGTGCAGGATGCGGCCGGCGCCCCGGATGTCGCGGGCGGCGAACTCTTCGATCCGCTGTCGCCCGAATTCATCGACAATCCCTATCGGACCTACCGAGAAATGCGTTCGGTGGACCCGGTGCACTGGCACGCCGGGCTCTCGGCCTGGATCCTCACCACCTACCGCGACTGCCGGCGGGTCGTCGAGGACTCCACCACCTTCGCCGCCGACTACCGCCGGGCCGGGGTGCCGATGGAGCCCCAGACGATCACGGTCCAGACCCTCGACCCGCCGGACCAACTCCCCGTCCGCCGTCTGCTCGCCGAGGCGTTCCGGGCCCAACGAACACCGGCGATCCGGCGGGAACTGGTGCCGTTCGTCCGGGGCAAGCTCGCGGAACTCGCCCGCCGCGAGGAGTTCGACCTCGTCGCCGAGCTTGCGGTACCGCTCGCCACCTTCGCCATGAGTGGAGTGTTCGGCGGCGACCTGGCCCGTGGCGACGAGTTCCGTACGGCCTCGACAGCGGTGGTGCGAAGCATGATCGCCGGCGTTGCGCCGGAACGGGAACGGCCGGGGCTCGAAGCGCGGGCACTGCTCGCCGACCTGATCCGTACGGAGTACGAACGTGGGCCGACAACGGGCATCCTCGGCTTCCTGTATCGCGGGAACGCGCACCATGCCGTCGGGACCGACCTGTTGACCAATTCGCTGCGCGCGGTCCTGCTGGCCGGACTCAACACCGGGCAGCGCTTTCTCGGAAATTCCGTGCACGGCCTGCTTCAGCAGCCGGGAAGAGTGCGGGAATTCGCCGGGATGCCGGCACGCGAGCGGACCACCGCGCTGCATGAGCTTCTTCGCCACGACACTCCTTTCCAGGCGCAGGAGCGAATTGTCACCACAGACGCCCGGATAGGTGGACGTCAGGTCCGGCGCGGCGATCGGGTGGTAGTGCTGTTCGGGGCGGCGCACCGTGATCCGGCAGTTTTCGCCGAACCCGACGAACTCGTGCTCTCCCGTACACCGAATCCCCATTTCGGATTCGGTCGCGGCGTGCACGCCTGCCTGGGCGCGGCACTCGCCTTCGCGGAGGCGGACGTGCTGCTGTCCGAACTCGCGACCCACCCGGCGGTTCGGCTCGCGGCACCACCGGTGCGCGAGCCGAACCCGACGCTTCGCGGGCTCGCTACGCTACCGGTACGTCTCGGAACCGATGACTGAACCGCGCGCGGACTCACCCGCCGAAGGCATCCGCGAGCCGGTCCAACGCCTGCGCCAGCAGCGGGCGCGGCAGGGCGAAGTTGAACCGCGCGAAGCCTTCGGCGGCGAAGGGTTCGCCGTCGGAGAGTTGGACCCGGGCCCGGGCCAGCAACTCGGCGGCGGGCGCGGCGGCGAAGCGGGTCCGCCGCAGGTCCCACCAGGCCAGATAGGTGGCCTCCGGTGGCCGGCACCGGACGCCTGGCAGCCGCGGCAACGCGTCGAGCAGATCGGTGCGGCGGGCGGCGAGGTACCGCACTACGTCGTCCATCCACCGGTCGCCCTGCCGCCAGGCGGCCTCGGCGGCCACCGCGCCGAGCAGGCTGGCTGTCGCCCCACGGGTGTAGCGGCGATGGGAGATGGCCGCGTGCAGGTCGGCATTTGGCGCCACGGCCAGCGCGTGGCGCAGGCCGGCGGTGCCGAACGCCTTGCTGGTCGAGGTCAGCGTAACGGTTCTGGCCGCGACCGCGTCGCCGAGCGACGCCGTCGGCACGTGCCGCACGCCGGGCAGCGTCACGTCGGCGAAGACCTCGTCGCTGATCACCCACCCGTCATGCGCGGCCACCAGCTCCGTCAACTCCCGCAGTTCGTCCGCCGACCAGCACCGACCGGTCGGGTTGTGCGGCGAACAGAGCAGCAGCAGGCGCGCGCCGTCGCGCAGCGCGGCCGCGACGGCGCCCAGGTCGAACGCGTCCCGGCCAGATCCGTCGACGGTCAACGGCACCGGCAGTGGCCTACGGCCGAGGTCCCTTACGGCGAGCAGGAACGGCGGGTACGTGGGCACCGGCACGATCACCGGTTCACCTGCGGCGGTGAGCAGGTCGATGCAGGCGGCCATCGCCGCCACCACGTTGCCGTGCGCGCTGGCGTAGCTGACGTCCGGCTCCCAGCCGTACCGGCGGGCGGACCAGCGCGCCCAGGCGCGGGCGGGAGCGGCGTCCTCGTACGGATGCCCGAGGTCGTTGCTGTCGAGCGCCGCCCGTACGGCCGCCGCAACCGGCGGAGCGATCGGGAGATCCGGGTCGGCCACCCATGCGGGCAGGACGCCGGGCGCGGTCTCGCCCCACTTGGCACCGCGCTTGCGGCGCAACCGGGCCTCGGTCAGCGCGTCGGCCAGCGCCGCGAACTCCGAGGACCCGCTGGGGGAAGGAGCCGACAGTTGTCCGACCTGATGTTCCATGACTCGTCTCCCCGAGATCGTGACGAGGTGGCCGAGATGATCGATCCGGCCCCCCACATCAAGAAGACTATCGATGTCTTTCGGATCGTCAACGTCCCCGTGGACCGGCCCGACCGGGCACGACGACACGATGGGCCGGCGCGACGGGCGGGTACGCGCCGATGAGCCGGCCACGGACCGTCGACTGGGCCGCCGTCGCCGACGAACTGGAGCAACTCGCGCGGGTGCGGTCCGCGTGGCAGCGCGCTGCGGCCCGCTGGCTGGCGGAGTTGACGGCGGACTCACCGCCGCGCCGGATCCTGGACGTGGGATCGGGCCCCGGGGTGACCACCTGCCTACTGGCTCGGCAGTTTCCGGAGGCCGAGGTGCTCGCGGTCGACGTCCAGCCGGAACTGCTGGCCCGTGCTGCCGCCCTGGCCGGTCGCCTTGGCCTCGACGCGAGGGTCCGCACCCGGCGGCTCGACCTCAACGACGTCACCGAACTGCCCACCGCCGACCTCATCTGGGCGAGCAGCGTGGTGCACCACTTCGGCGACCAGGTCGCGATGCTCGCCCGGTTGGCAAGCAGGATCTCGCCCGGCGGTCTACTGGCGGTCGCCGAGGGCGGCCTGCCGAGCCGCTTCCTTCCCCGCGACACCGGGATCGGCCGGCCCGGACTGCAGGCCCGCCTTGACGCGCTCATGGAGGACTGGTTCACCGAACGGAGGCATGCCGCACCGGGCAGCGTGCGGCGCGTCGACGACTGGCTCGCCCTGCTCGCGGCGGCCGGCCTGCGGCCCCGCCGCAGCCGCACCTTCCTGGTCGACCTGCCCTCCCCGCTGGACGACGAGGCCCGCGACCACGTCCGTTCGATGCTCGCCCGGCTACGGGACCTGCTCGCCGACCGGATCGAGGCCGACGATCGGGCACAACTGGAACGGTTGCTCGACCCGCGCGCGGACGAGGGAGTGCTGCGCCGGCCGGACGTCTTCGTGCTCGCGGCCACGACCGTGCACATCGCACATACGCCCGCGACCCCGCCGCGGCCCCGGACGCCCGCCGCACGCGCGACGCCATGACCACCGGAACGACCCGACGACGGAGCGGACAGATGGAGAACACCCTCGAACCACCGGTCCATGCGGACACCGATCCGCGACAACTGCACCAGGACGCCGCCGGCCTCTTCGCGGACCTCGTCGCCGGTGTGGCGCCACGGCAGTGGACCGGCCCGACCGGCTGCCCGGACTGGGACGTACGCGGTCTCGTCAACCACGTCGTCAACGGCAACCTCCGGTTCCTGGCGATCGTCACGAACCGGCCCGTACCCGACCGCGACGAGTTCGTGCTCGGCGAGAACCCGCTCGCGGCGTTCCGCGGCACCCTCGCCCCGCTGGTCGCAGAGTTCGCCCGCGACGGCGTGCTCACCGGAGAGTTCGTCACCCCGGGCGGGCCGGAACCCGGCCGCCAACTGGTGCAGACCCGCTTCATCGAACTGCTCGTACACGGCTGGGACCTGGCCCGGGCCACCGGCCAGGACACCGAACTCGACCCGGCGCTCTGCCGGGCCTGCCTCGACATCCTGCGCCGCCGCCGGCTGCCGCGCGGCCCGGACCGGCCGTTCGCCGAGGAACGGCCCACCACCGGCGACCTTCACCCGGCCGACCGGCTGGCCGCGTTCGCCGGCCGCGCCGTCACGCCGATCCCGCAATCGGGGCGGTGACCGCGCCCCGCGCCAGACGCGGCTGGCCGATCACCGCCCGATCACCGGAAGGAGAAGACATGCGTTGGTCCACCCCCGTGACCGCGGCCGTTGCCGCCCTCGTCGTCACCGCCTCCGTCGCGGTCACGAGCCCGGCGTACGGGCGGCCGACCGTCCCGGCGGCCGGCTCCGGTCACCAGCTCGCCGACCGGTTGGAACGGGCCACCCGGGCAGCCGGCGCCCTGCGCCACCTCCGGGCCTGGCAGTCGGCTGCCGACGCGAACGGCGGGACACGCGCCGCCGACACCCCCGGGTTCGCCGCGTCGGCCGACTATCTCGTCCGGCGGCTGCGCCTCGCCGGGTACCGGGTAACCCGTCAGCCGGTGCCGTACGAGTACTACCGGATCGACACCGAGCGCGCGGTGGCGCTGACCACGCCACCCGAACCGCTGCGACTCCTCGCGATGACCTGGTCGCCGACGACACCGCCGGGCGGTGTCGAGGCACCGGTACGGGTGCTGCCCACCTCACGCGACGGCGTCGTCGACCCCACGCCGGGTTGCGAGCCAGCCGACTACGCCGGCCTGCCGGTCACCGGAACGGTTGTCGTGCTGCCGAGAGCGAGCTGTGGTTTCGTCGTACAGGAGCAGACCGCGGTGGCGCTCGGGGCGGTTGCGGTGCTGTTCTACATGCCGACCGTCCGGCCGGACAACATCTACCGGGCGTACCTGTTCGACCCCGCCGCGATCTCGGTGCCGGTCGCGACCATCACCCAGCGGGCGGCCGGGCAGCTCGCAGCGCGGACGGCGGGCAGCGAGGTCCGCGTCCGGCTGGAGATCACGGCCCACCGGGCACGAGCGGTCACCGAGAACATCCTGGCCGAGACGGCCGGCGGCCGTCCCGACCGGGTCGTCATGGCCGGCGCGCACCTGGACAGCGTGACCGAGTCCCCGGGCATCAACGACAACGCGGCCGCCGCCGCGGCCCTGCTGGAGACCGCGATCCGCCTGGCACCGCATCAGCGGGCGGTACGCAACAAGGTGCGGTTCGCCTGGTGGGGCGCGGAGGAACTGATCGAGGTGGGCTCCCTGCACTACCTGGCCCAGCTCGACGCCGAGCAGCGCCGACGGATCTCGCTGTACCTCAACTACGAACTCATCGCGTCTCCGAACTTCGGCCGCTTCATAGTCGACGGTGACGACGCCGAGCACCCCGGCGTCGGCGAGAAGCCGCCGCCACCGGGTTCCGGCGCCGTCGAGAAGGTCCTCACCGGCTACTACGGCAGCCGGGGACTGGCCTACGAGACCGTCGACCTGTACAGCATCGGGTCCGACCACTGGCCCTTCGCCGACGTCGGAATCCCGGTCGGCGGCATGGACGGCGGCACCTACCAGGCGAAGACCGCCGAGCAGGCGGCCCGGTACGGCGGCACGGCCGGCGAGATGTTCGACCGTTGCTACCACCAGCCCTGCGACGACCTGTCGAACCTCAACCTCGCCGAGTTCGACCGCAACTGCCGGGCGGTGGCGTGGGTCGTGGGCCGGTTCGCGACCGACGTCGAGGACGTGCTGGCGCAGCGTCACGACGCGTGAGCCGACCGGACGGACCGGGTGGGGGAGGGCGCGTCGGCTCAGTGCGTCGACGCCGACGTGAACGCGAACGAGGACAGGCACAGCGGGGGCGCGTACGCGTCCCCGTAGAACCGCTCGGTCGCCACCTGACCCTCCCGTCCGACCGCCTCCACGCCGGACAACGCCTCCAGCACCGACTGGGTGAAACGCAGGTTGCGGATCCCGCCGACGATCCTGCCGTTCTCGATCAGGAAGGTGCCGTCGCGGGTCGTACCCGTCACGGTGGTGCGCACGGGATGCACCACGTTGGTGTAGTGGAACCGGGTGACGTAGATCCCCCGGTCGATCCGGCCGACCAACGACTCCGTCGTCTCGGATCCCGCCGCCATGAACAGGTGCGTCGGCAAACCGGAAAGCGGGTTCGGCGGTGCCAGCGCGTGACCGGTGGATTCGGTCCCGCCCATCCGTGCCGCCGCCGAGTCGTAGGTCAGGCCCACCGCCACACCCCGGTCGACGAGGATGGTCCGGCGCCGCGGTATGCCCTCGGCGTCGAACGGTGCCGCCGGCAGCGCGGAGGAGAGCGGATCGTCCGACAGTGTGACCGCCGGCGCGCAGATCGGCGCTCCCAGCCGGTCCGCCAGCGGTGAACTTCCCTCGCGCACCGCCCGGCCCGCGAAGGCGTGCGCCAGCCGGTGCAGGAGCACGGCGGTCGCGCACGGCTCCAGCACCACCGGATAGCTGCCGGGTGCCAGCTCCCGCAGCCCGGCGCCGAGCCGCGCCTTCTCGCCCGCCCGGGAACCCAGCGTCACCGGATCGAGACCCGCCAGCCCGACCGCCACACCCTCGGCGTAGCCTGTCGAGTCCCCAGCCGTGGCGAGGATACTCAGGGCCGCCCTGGTTCCCGCGTCGTACGCTCGCACGCCACGACTGTTGACGATCGCCAGTTCGTTGCCGGTCGTCTCCAGGGCACCGGCGCCGTCGGTTCCCGCCGGCAGCGACCGCAGCAGCGCCGCCACGAGATCGGCCCGACGCGCGGGCGGGCACCTCGCCGTGTCGGGGTCGTCCCGGCGTACCGAGTCGTAGGTCGTACCGCCCGCCGGCAGACCGGCGAAGTCGGGATTCCCGGGGACCGTGCGAGCGATCTGGTACGCCCGGTCGACCGCGCGCCGCACGCCCTCCGGCGTCAACAGCCCGGAGGTGGCCGAGCCGACCCGCGCTCCGGCCTCGCCGCCGTCGACCACCACCCGCACCCGCACGTGGTGGTCGAGCCGATGGACGTTCTGGTGGATCCGGCTGTCCGCGAACCGGGTCAGCGCCACCTGTTCTCGGCCGAGGGTCACCTCGACCTCGTCCGGCCCCGGGTGGCGCAGCGCCGCCCCGGCTAGTTCGAACAGGCGGTCGGCCCCGTAGCGGATCATCGGATCCCCACCGCTGCCCGGAACCGGCCGGTCGGCGCGCCGTGCCCGACCCTGGCCAGTTGCGACGGTTGCCCCTTGCCGCAGATCGGCACGCTCCAGACCCGCCAGTCCGAGCGGCCGCCCAGCGCGTCGCAGGACCGCCAGAAGTCGAGTGTACGACCGGCGTAGGTGGGATTGCGGTAGAGCCGCCCCAGCGACCCGGCGGAGATCTCGTAGGCGGCCTCACAGGCGAACTGGAAGTTCGTCCGCCGGTCATCGATCGACCAGGAACGGTTGGTGCACAGCAGGAACCCGTCGTCGGTCGCCGCCACGATCTCGGCGAGGCCAGCGGCGTCGTCCGTGCCGGGCGCGAGCGAGACGTTGTTCATCCGGACGAGCGGGATGCTGCCCCAGGAGTCGGCCCGGGCGGTACCGTTCGACTCCAGCCCGACCGCCGCCGCCGTCTCCCGGTTGCTGAGGAAGCCGACGAGGACCCCATCGGATATCAGTGGCGCACGGCCCGCCCGCACCCCCTCGTCGTCGAAGCCGAACGTGCCGAGCGCTCCCGGCGTCGTCGCGTCGGCCGTGATCGAGACGATGGGGGAGGCGTACCGCAGCCGGTCGCGGTCGTCGACCCGGACGAAGGAGCCGCCGGCGTACGCCTGCTCCATGCCCAGGATGCGGTCGAGTTCCAGCGGATGCCCGATCGACTCGTGGATCTGCATCGCGAGCTGTGAGGAGTCGAGGACGATCGTCGTCTCCGCCCGGCTCGGCAGGTCCGGCGCGGCGAGCAGCGCCACCGCCTCGCGTCCGGTGGCCGCGGCGTGCCCCGGCAGGTCGAGCGCGAGTACGGCCTCCCAACCGCCGCTGGCGAACTGTCCACGGAACGCGGTGGGGTACGACCGGCGCTGGGACTCCCCGCCGCCGACCGCGTAGGCGACCAGCCCGCCACCAGCGTGCAGCACGGTCTGTTCGATGGCGGCACCATCGCTGGACCGGTAGACCGTCCGGCGCCGCCAGCCGTCCGTGCTGGCCTCCACGAACGACACCCCGGGCACCCCGCGGGCCGCCGCGGTGGCCGCGAGCAGATGGTCCGCCTTCTCGGCGACCGGCATCTCCAGCGGGTCGATCTCGTGCGGTGTGACGTAGTCGCCCCGGCAGGGCGGGGAGTCGTCGAGCCGTATCGGCTCGTGCGCCACCCGGCCACTGGCCCGGGCAAGCTCCACCGCCAGCCGGGCCGCGTCGCGTACCGCCCCGCCGTCGTGGTCGGCCGTCGCCGCGAAGCCCCAGGCGCCGCCGACCAAAACCCGGATCCCCACCCCCCGACTGGCGGAGCGGCTGACCCGCTCGACCCGCCCGTCGCGTACGTCGACGGACTCGGACTCGTCGTCGACCGCGCGGACGTCGGCGAACTGCGGGCCGAGGCGGGTGACCTCGTCGATGGCGACAGCGGCGAGATCGGCGATATCCATGAATGTCATTCTATTGATTCGGGTGGTCGGCGTCCCGCCCTCCGCAGGAGAAGTGGCGCCGCGACCGCGGCCACGAGCGCCAGCGCGACCGGGGTGAGCAGCGCAACGGTCGAGTGACCGTGGCCCAGCAGGCTGGTGACCAGCAGTGCGGCGGCGGCCGAGCCGACGGTGTTGGCGGAGACGAGCCAGGCCTGCGCCTCGGTCGCGGTGCCCTCCGGCGCCCGTGCCGCCGCCTCGATCGCGAGACTGGCCAGGACCGCCGCGACCGGCAGGCCCGCGACGGGGGCGACCGCCAGCAGCAGCACCGGACTGGTGCCGGCCAGGGGAAGGACGGCCAGGGTCAGCGTCAACGCGGCGAGTGGCGGTACCAGTGCGCTGACCGGGGCCGGCCCGTTCCGTGGCCCGTCCGACCGGCGCCGGCCCCAGTAGAGGCCGCCGACGATGCTGCCCACGGAGAACGCGGCGACCAGTGGACCGGCCGCCCACGGCGCGTCGCGGACCGCGGCGAGCGCCGGCAACCCGACCGCCACGCCGGCGATGGCGCAGCTCGCCAGCACCATCAGGGCGGCCACCCGGCGGTAGGCCGCGACGCGCATCGGCCCGAACGGGCCGGCGGGCCGGTGCCGGCCCGCCGGCGGGGGCGACGGACCGGTGGCCGCCGGCCGTACGGCCGAACCGAGCAGGGCGACGCCGGCCCAGGTGACCAGGAGAATGGCGCAGACACCGAGCGCCGCGTGCATCGCCACCAGGGTCGATGCCAGCACCGGTCCGGCGATGAGGCAGAGGTCGAGGAAGATCGCGTCGAGCGCGAACCCGGTTCGCCGGACGGGTGCGGGCAGTCGCGCCCACTGCGCGCGTACGGCCGGGCCGAGCGGCGGGGTGCTCGCACCCGTCAGAGCCGCCGCGGCGGCGGTCACCGGTTGCGTCGCCCCGCCGAAGGTGGCGAAAAGTAGCGCGGCGGTCGCGGCGGTGTAGGCGAGCACACTCCACCGGACGACGCGGCCCGGGCCAAACCGGTCGACCAGCCGGCCGCTCACCGGAACGGCCAGCCCGAGCGCCAGGGTGTACACCGCGGTCAGCGCCCCCGCCGCCCCGATGCCCTCCCGCTCCACCAGCAGGAAGAGCACCGAGATGCCGGTCATCCCCTGCGGCAGGCGCGCGCCGAGGGCGGCCAGCGCCATCCGGCGACCGTGCGGGTGGCGCAACAACGTCGCGTAGGGACCGGCGCCGTTCGGCGCCCTGGCGCGCGGGAGGTTCGGGCCTTTGCGCAAACCAGCCACTCCGGGAATTCGTCGCCTTCCCTGACCCGGCTAGCGTAGGCGCCGGCAGGCCCGCTCCGTGACCCGAGCGGGCGGGACGCCGCGGCCGGTCGTGGGCACCGGGGCCCGACCGGCCGGGCCGTGTTCGGCGCCGGAGGTGACCGAAGGTGGTCAGGTCACCCGGACCTGGAACTGGTCGCCGTCGAGGACCCGCGACTTGTAGTAGAAGTCGCCGAGGTCGGTGCCGCCGAGGGAGTTCTGGCCCGCGGGGATCATGCAGGCGCTGAAGCCGCCGGAGTCGCCCGGTTGGCGGCTTGCAGCCAGGGCACGTTGCAGTTGAATCCCCGACCGGTGTTCCAGTCGATCCAGAAGAACTGTCGGCCGTAGGGCTGCATCGACGCACCCTGGTAGGTGGACGCGAACGGAGACTCGTCGCACTGATATTGGCCCGGGGTTCCCGGCCGGGGATAGCCGGGCCGGTGGGGCAGGCCGCCGCACGGGTCGCATCCCGGAGCGCCTCGCTCTGCGTCCTGGTCAGGATGTTCGGCAGGCCGTAGGACAGGGCCAGGCGGATGTGGTTGAGCGCGTGGCCGGGACGTCGAGCACCGGGCGCACCGAGTCGTAGACGCATCCGGGGTGGTAGCCGCCGAGCGCCATGTCACAGCGGTGCGCGCCCGGCGTGGTGGTCAACGGGTTGCTCACGCCGTGCACCCACAGCGAGTTGGCGAACCAGAACTTGAAGCCGCTCTGTGCCGCCCATCGGACACCACTGATCGGGGTCGAGAAGAAGCCGGTGGCCGAGTGCGGGTGGCCCGGCAACGCCGATCCACCGATGGTGCTGCTGCCGGGGTTCACCGTACAACTGGTGACGCACAGCGGTTCGGCGTAGACGGATGTGTTCGTCACGGCCGCGCCGGCGGCCTGGCCCGCGACGGAGTTGGCCCGGTAGTGGAACGACCGCGACCAGTTCAGCGATCCGTAGTCGAGCGCCGTCAGGCTCGCCACGGTATAGCTGATGCTGCCGATGACCTGGCCGTTGGGCACCAGGAAGACCACCAGCACACCGTCCTCGACGAGGCACGCGGCGACCCGCGTCTTGGTCGTGGTTCCGCCGCAGATGTCGCTGGTGAGTGTCGCGCCGTCGCCGTCGGTCTGCCGCGCGTGCCTGCGTACGCAGGTTGCCGGTCCGGACCGGCCGGCGGTGGCGAGCCTCGCCGCGTCCTGTTTGATGTCGCCGCACTCCGGCGCCGGGGCGCCGGCCGTTGCCGCGGGCGCTGTGTCGGCGCCGGGTGCCGGCGCGGGTGCGTGCTCGCCGGTGTCACCGGCAGGACCGCGGCCACCAGTCCCAGAACCACCCCGGCATCCCGACCTGTCGTCTGCGTATTCCGGTTCTCTCCCTCCACCACAGGCGTTTGGCGAGGATAGGCGCGGGGTTCTGGACATTCTCTGGTCACGGCCGACAACGGGGGAGGGGCACATCAGCCCACCCCAAGACATTAGACTTTATCTATGGCACGAGGTTGGCCGCTCGTGGGACGCCGGGAAGAACTACCCTGGCCCAGGGCCGGCCGGTCAGCGCCCTGCGCTGGCTGCGTGAGGCGCACGCCGGCCTGGAGCGGTTCGACACCGCCGGCGGCTTCGAGCATGTGTGCCTGATCCCGCTGGGCCGGGCGCTGGCGCTGACCGGTGACCTGGCGGCGGCGGCCGACGTACAGGCCCGACTGCACGCCCGGCAGCACCCGATGGTGCTGTTCCTCCAGCCGGACCTGTACCTGTCCCGGGCCTGGCTGGCCGCCGCCCAGGGGGTGTCGAGCGAGGCGGTCGCGCTCGCCCACGAGGCGGCCTCGGTGGCGGCGGCGACCGGGCACTCCGCCCACGAGGTGCTGGCGCTGCACACCGCCGTCTGCTTCGGCGACCGGTCGGTGGCCGCGCGGCTCACCGCGTTGGCCGCCCGCGTGGACGGCCCGCGCCCCCGGCCGCCGCCGCGCACGCGACCGCGCTGGCCGCCGACGACGCCGACGGTCTGCGGGCCGCGTCGGACCTGCTGGAGCGGATGGGGGACCTGCTGGCGGCCGCCGACGCGGCGGCCCAGGCGGCCGCCACCTACCAGCGGATGAACCGGCGGTGCGCGGCACACCGGGCCGCCGCCCGGGTACGCCGGCTGACCGAACGCTGCGAGGGCGTCCGGACCCTCGCGACGAGCACCGTCGCGCCCCTGCCGCTCACCGGACGCGAGCGCGAGATCGGCAGCCTGGCCGCCCGGGGCATGTCGAACCGGGAGATCGCGCACCGGCTGGTCGTCTCGGTACGCACCATCGAGAACCATCTCTACCGGATCAACGGGAAGCTGGGCACCAGGGGCCGGGCCGAACTGGCCGAGGTGCTACACGACGACCCGCCCGAGCCGCCGCCCGCCGCCGGAGACGAGCGTCCGTGACGTCGCGCCCGGTGCCGCCCGGTGCTCCTGCTGCCGTACCGCCAGCCGGGCGACCAGCCAGGTGGTGAGCACGATGCCGGCGAACGGGAGATACCTCGCGACCGTCCTCATCGTGTTGCCTCCTTCTCCGCGAGCCGTTCGCGCTGTGGGGTCACGGTGTACATCGGATCCCGGGCCGAGGCGACGCCGGCGGTGAAGAACCCGAAGCGGGTGCAGACGGCCCCGGCCAGGAAGGCCGCCCCGGCCAGGGCAGTGGCCGTACGGCTGCGCCGGCCCGCGACCGCGAGCACCGCACCACCGATGCCGAACGCCCTACCCGCCCGCAGCAGCCACCCGCCCGCCCCCTCGCGCAGGGGCTCGGCCACCAGCCCGAGGCGGCGGTCCATCCGCCGGGCCGCGACCAGCTCGACGGCGGTGCCGAGGACGGCCGCCCGCCGGGCCGGGCCGGCTTCACCGGCCGGGGCGACCAGCAGGCCCAGCCCGCCGGCGGAGGCGGCGGCGGACCCGACGAACAACGCCGGCAGCTCGCGGTACGCCTCGTGCCAGGTCGGCACGGCGGTGTCGGCGATCAGCGCGGCGGTGTAGGCGGCGACCGCCGGACCCAGCAGGGCCGCGCCCGCCGTGCCGAACCGGCCGAGCCGGGGCAGCAGCCCGGTCACCTGACTGCCCGCGGCCAGGCCGGCGAGCGGGCCGTAGCCGGCCAGCAGCCAGGACCCGACGCTCATCGGCGAACTGGGTTTGAACACCCGCAGCATGTTGAGGAACCGTTCGGGCCGGCCCAGGTCGTGGATCAGGGCGTACAGCGATCCGCCGAGCGCGCCGGCGGCACCGACCTTGAGCCCGGCGGCGAGCCGGGGCCGCCCGGCCAACTCGGCGGCGGCGCCCAGCGTGGACGAGGCGCCGGCCAGCCCGCCGAGGAAGAGGTATCCGGCGATGTCCGCCGCCCGCCAGGTCGGGGCGTTGAGCACCGGCAGCCCGTAGTAGGAGCGGAACTCGGCCTTCGGCACCATCAGCCGCTCGCCCCGTTGGCGGCGCCGCCAACGGCCGGCCGAGCCGACCACCGCCTCGCGCCCGGCCGGCAGGCCGGGGGCGCCGTCGAGGCGTACGTCGGTCCGGTTCACCTGCCACCTCCGATGACCGTCACGCCGACCAGCCCGACCAGCAGCCCGGCGGCGGCCACCGCGACCCGGCGCCACATCGCCGGCAGGTCGCGGGTGGTGACCACCGGATCCGGGGGCAGGCCGTACACCTCCGGCTCGTCGAGCAGCAGGAAGAACGCACCGGTGCCGCCGACCCCGTCGCCCGGGTCGGCGCCGTAGAGGCGGGCGTCGGCGACGCCCTGGTCGTGCAGCCGCCGGACCCGCGTCTCGGCCCGCTCGCGCAGCTCGGCCAGCTCACCGAACTGGATGGAGTCGGTCGGGCAGCTCTTCGCGCAGGCCGGCTCCTGGCCGACCGACAACCGGTCGTAGCACAGTGTGCACTTCCACACCCGGCCGTCGTCCCTGCGCTGGTCGATGACGCCGTACGGGCAGGCCGGGACGCAGTAGCCGCAGCCGTTGCAGATGTCCTCCTGCACCACCACGGTGCCGAACTCGGTCCGGAACAGCGACCCGGTCGGGCAGACGTCCAGGCAGGCGGCGTGGGTGCAGTGCTTGCACACGTCGGACGACATCAGCCAGCGGAACTCCATGTCGCGCACCGGGTGGGGGTGTCCGTCCGGCGGCCGGGACTCGGGCATCCCGAGCGAGACGGCGGTACGGCCCGCCGCCTGCGCGGTGACCGCCGCCGGCAGTTCCACGTCGGCGAGGTGGGTCTCCTGCCGGCCCAGCCGTCGCGGCTGCTCGACGAAGGCCACGTGGCGCCAGGTGTCCGCGCCGAGCCCGACGGTGTTGTCGTACGACATGCCGGTGAAGGTCAGCCCGTCCTCCGGGATGGCGTTCCACTCCTTGCACGCCACCTCGCACGCCTTGCAGCCGATACAGACGCTGGTGTCGGTGAAGAAGCCCATCCGCGGCGGGTGCGTGTCGTACCCGCTCGCGGTGGCCGGGTCGAGGCCGTGTTCGGCGGCCACTCTCAGGTCGAGTCCCATCGCCTAGACCTCCGTTCCGGTCAGGCCGGTGATGCCGGCGCGGGCCTGGTATTCGCCGACCAGTTCGAGGCGGGCGGGGCCGCGTGGTCGCCGCCCGGGGCGGATGTCGGCGGAGAACGCCTTCACCTCCTGGATGTGCGAGTTCGGGTCCAGCGAGATGGCGGACAGCTCGTTGGCGGCGTCGCCGCGGCTGTAGCCGTTCGGTCCCCAGTGGAACGGCAGCCCGATCTGGTGGATGACCCGCCCGTCCACCCGCAGCGGCGCCATCCGTTCGGTGACCATGACCCGGGCCTCGATGGCGTTGCGCGCGGTGACGATGGTGGCCCAGCCGCCGTGTTCCAGCCCGCGTTCCACCGCCAGCTCGGGGGAGACCTCGCAGAAGAACTCGGGTTGCAGCTCGGCCAGGTACGGCGTGTGCCGGCTCATTCCGCCGGCGGTGAAGTGCTCGGTGAGCCGGTAGGTGGTGACCACGTACGGGAAGACGTCCGCGCCGGACTGCCGGCCGCTGGGCTGGTACCGGTTGTGTTCGTGCGGGTAGAGCAGCCGGGCCGGGTTGCGCTGCTGGCCGTACAGCGGGTTGCTGATCGGGGAGTCCTGCGGCTCGTAGTGGGTGGGCAGCGGCCCGTCGGTGATGCCGGCCGGGACGTAGAGCCAGCCCAGCCCGTCGGCCTGCATGATGAACGGGTCGGTGCCCTTCAGGGCCGCCACCCCGGTGGCACCCTCCGGCGGCCGGTAGTCGGGGCGCTTGGCCGGCTCGAAGTCGGGCACGTCGTAACCGGTCCACCTGCCCGCCTGCTCGTCCCACCAGACCAGCTTCTTCCGCTCGCTCCACGGCCGGCCGTCGGGGCGGGCGGAGGCGCGGTTGTAGAGCAGCCGGCGATTGTCCGGCCAGGCCCAGGCCCACTCCTGGGCGACCCAGTTCTGCTCCTCGGCCGGCTTGCGCCGGGCCGCCTGGTTGATCCCGTCCTTGTACACCCCGCAGTAGATCCAGCAGCCGCAGGCGGTGGAGCCGTCGTCCTTGAGGCTGGTGTAGCCGGGGAGGGGGTTGCCGCCGGCGTCCCAGCCGTTGATCTCCGCCAGTACCGCCTCGGCCGACGGCTCGGCCACCGTGCCCTCGGTGGGGTAGTCCCAGGTGAGGTCCAGGACCGGGCGGTCCATCAGGGCGGTGGAGCCGGCGAGCCGGTCGCGGATGATCCGGCCGAGGTGGTACATGAACCACAGCTCGCTGCGCCGGTCGCCCGCCGGCTCGACCGCCTGGTGGTGCCACTGCAGCATCCGGTTGGTGTTGGTGAAGCTGCCGGACTTCTCGGTGTGCGCGGCGGCGGGCAGGAAGAAGACCTCGGTGCCGATGTCCTCGGTGCGCAGCTCGCCGGACTCGATCTCCGGGCCGTCCTTCCACCAGGTGGCACTCTCGATCAGATTGAAGTCGCGGACCACCAGCCAGTCCAGGTTCGCCATGCCCAGGCGCTGCATCTTCGCGTTCGCCGAGCCGACCGCCGGGTTCTCGCCCAGCAGGAAGTAGCCCTTGCAGGTGCCGGCGAGCTGTTCCATGACGGTGTCGTAGGTGCAGTGGCTGCCGGTGATCCGGGGCAGGTAGCCGAAGCAGAAGTCGTTGTCCGGCGTCGCCGCCGGCCCCCACCAGGCTTTCATGAGGCTGACCAGGTATGCCTTCATGTTGGCCCAGTAGCCCTTCGGGGCGGCGTCGGCGGCGACCAGGTTGTCGAGCGTCTGGCCGGCGTGGGCGTGCGGCATCGGGATGTAGCCGGGCAGCAGGTTGAACAGGGTCGGGATGTCGGTGGAGCCCTGGATGCTGGCGTGGCCGCGCAACGCCTGGATGCCGCCGCCGGGGCGGCCGATGTTGCCCAGCAGCAACTGCAGCACGCTGGCGGCGCGGACGAACTGCGAGCCGTCGGAGTGCTGGGTCCAGCCCACCGCGTAGACCAACTCGCTGGTCCGCTCCGGGCCGGAGTTCTCCACCAGGTGCCGGCACACCTCGGCGAAGACGTCGGGTGCGATGCCGCAGATCCGCTCGACCATCTCCGGGGTGTAGCGGGCGTAGTGCCGCTTGAGGATCTGGTAGACGCAGCGCGGGTGCCGCAACGTCAGGTCCTGGTGCGGCTCGCCGGTCAGGGCCGCGCCGGCGGAGCCGTGCTTCTCGCCCCGTCCGGTCGACGAGCCGGACGCGCGCTGCTGGTACTGGGTGTCCCGCTGCCCGGTGGCGGAGACGACGTCGACGCCGTCGTACTGCCAGCTCCGCTCCGAGTAGACGTGCTCTTCCGGATCGAATCCCGAGAAGAGACCGTCGAGGTCCTCGGTGTCCCGGAAGTCCTCGTTGATGATCGTGGCCGCGTTCGTGTACGCCAGGACGTACTCCCGGAAGTCCTTTCCCTCGGTCAGGACGTGGTTGATGATCCCGCCGAGGAACGCCACGTCGGTCCCGGCCCGGATCGGCACGTGCAGGTCCGCCAGGGCACTCGTACGGGTGAACCGCGGATCGACGTGGATGACGACCGCGCCACGCGCCTTCGCCTCCATGATCCACTGGAAGCCGACCGGGTGGGCCTCGGCGTAGTTGGAGCCCTCGATGACGATGCAGTCGGCGTGCTGGGCGTCCTGCATGAAGGTGGTGGCGCCGCCCCGGCCGAACGAGGTGCCCAGACCGATGACGGTGGAGCTGTGACAGACCCGGGCCTGGTTCTCGATCTGCACCATGCCGAGCGCGGTGAACAACTTCTTGATGAGGTAGTTCTCCTCGTTGTCCAGCGTCGCGCCGCCCAGGCTGGCGATGCCCATCGTGCGGGCCACCGGCAGGCCCCGCTCCTCGGCCCGCCACGTCTCCCGCCGGGTCCGGAGCACCCGGTCGGTGATCATCTCCATCGCAGTGTCGAGGTCGAGCTCCTGCCAGTCCGAGGCGTACGGCGGACGGTGCAGCACCGTACGTAGCCGGCCCGAGTCCGTGGTCAGTTGCAGCGAGGCGGCGCCCTTCGGGCACAGCCGGCCACGGCTGACCGGCGAGTCAGGGTCCCCCTCGATCTGCACGACCCGGTCGTCGCGGACGTACACGTTCTGGGCACAGCCGACGGCGCAGTACGGGCAGACCGACTTGACGACCTTGTCCGCGCCGGCCGTACGCGGCTCCAGGGAGTCGCTGCGCGGCGACCTGACCGCCGCGCCCCGCCCGGACCGGTCAGGGCCGGTGATCTGCCGCCAGACGGGCCATCCCCGGGGGGAGATTCCGGCCATCGGTCCTGCCCTTCCGCTCGGTCGCTCAGTTCCGTCCGTCCGCCCGGGCGGCCCGCTGCATTGGCTGGTCCTCGGTGGCGCGGCGGCGTACCCATTCGCGTACCAGCGCCGACGACATCGGGTTGACCTCACGGTCGTTGACCAGCCGCTGCGTCCGGGACGGCAGGAGCCCCGGCCGGCCGCGCCGCTCCCGGTTCACCGTGACCCCGTCGTCCGCCGGCACGCCGGTGGCGATGAGGTACGCCTGACCGGGCGGGATGCCGAGCCGGCGCCCGACCTCGACGTAGTCGTTCCCCTGGTCGAGCAGCCGCAGTACCTGATCCCTGTCCGGCATGACCAAAGCCTCCTAGGGGATAATCCTGGCATCACGGACGGACCGTGGCGGCCACTTTCCCCAACGCGCGGCCGCCCACCGCCGCGCGACTCACGGGACCCTGGAACTAGCTCGCGGGATGGGTGCCGGGGGTGTGGCCGAAGGTGCGGCGGAACACGTCGATGAACGCGCTGGCCGATGACCATCCGCACCGATGGGCCACCGCGGTCACGGGCGTCCTGTCGGCGAGCAGGATCAGCGCGTGGTGCAGGCGCAGCTGGGTTCGCCACTGCGGATAGCTCATGCCGAGGTCGCGGCGAAACAGCCGGGACAGGGTCCGGTCGCTGGCGCCGACCTCGCGGCCGAGGTCGACCAGCGTGCGGTTGCCGCCCGGGTCGGCCTGCAGCAGTGCGCACACGGCACGCAGCAGCGGATCGGTCGGGGTCGGCACGTGCAGCGGCTGCTGCGGAGAGGCGCGTAACCGGTCGAGCAGCACGTCGCGCAGCCGGTCACGTTCCGGGCTCTGCTCAACGGGGCCGCGGGTGTAGGCCATGATCAGCTCACGCAGCAGCGGGGCGACCGACAACACGGTCGGGGTGTCCAGGCCGAGTGGGTTGCTCGTGGCGGGCAGCCCCACCAGGTGCAGTTCGAGTTCGCCGTAGGCGCGGTGGGCGTGAACGGTGCCGGCCGGCACCCAGATGGCCCGGGTGCCCGGCGTGACCCACGAGCCCGCGCTGGTCGTCACGGTCAGGACACCGCGAGCGGCGTAGATGATCTGGTGATCGTCATGGCGATGCGCGTCGATCTCAGCCCCGGACGCGAGCCACTGGCTGCGTGTGGGGGCCACCGACACGTGGCGGATTTCCGTCATTGATTGTCAGGTTATCGGAAGCCCGACAGGGTGGCGCGTTGGAAGCATCGGATCGTGCGCAGAAGAACGTCCATCACCCTGCTCTCCGTCGGCCACGCCTGCGTCGACATCTACCAGGGCACCGTCGCCGCACTGGTGCCCCTGTTCGTCGCCGAGCGCGCCTACACGTACGCGGCCGTGTCCGGCATCGTGCTCGCCGCGACGCTGCTGTCCTCGATCGCGCAACCGGTGTTCGGCGCCCTCACCGACCGCTGGGCGATGCCGTGGCTGCTGCCCGCCAGTACCCTGCTCGGCGGGGTCGGCATCGCCCTGAGCGGGCTGAGTGGCAACTACACCCTCACCCTTCTGTTCGTGGCGCTCTCCGGCATCGGCGTGACCGCCTACCACCCCGAATCCGCCCGCATCGCCCGCGAAGCCAGCGAGGGCAGCCACACCGCGATGGCCTACTTCTCGACCGGCGGCAACATCGGCTTCGCCCTGGCACCGCTGATGGTCGCCGGTATCGCCGCCCTCGGCGGACTGAGTTGGACGCCACTGCTGGTCGCGCCGGCACTCGCCGGCACCGCGATGGCGCTGCCCGTGCTGCACGCCCTCGCCCGGCGCGGGAACACCACCCGCGAGAACACCACGCGGGCCGGGCGTGACGACGTCACCTCGTTCGTGCGGCTGACCTTCGCGGTGGTGTTCCGGTCGATCGCCTTCGTCGGCCTCGGCACGTTCATCTCCCTCTACGCCCAACAGCGCATGAACGGCAGCGCCGCCGCCGGCACCGCCGCCCTGTTCCTGCTCTACCTCGGCGGCGTCGCCGGCTCCCTGCTCGGCGGATCCGCCGCGAACCGATGGGGCCGCGTCACCGTGTCCCGCTGGTCCTACGCGGTCACCGTCCTCGCGATCGCGGGCGTGGTGTGGGCGCCCGGACCCGCCATGTACCTGTTCGTGGCCCTGGCCTCCGCCGGCCTCTACGTGCCCTTCTCCCTGCAGATCACCCTCGGACAGGACTACCTGCCCAACAGAGTCGGCACCGCCAGTGGCATCACCCTCGGTCTGGCCGTCAGCATCGGCGGACTCGCCAGCCCCGTCATCGGCGTCCTGGCCGACGCGACCTCGCTACGGACCGCGCTCACACCCCTGATCCTCATGCCGGCCCTGAGCTGGCTGATGTTCCGCACCCTGCGCGACCCCGAAGCGTCGAAGCGGCCTCTGCCCGCCGAACAACAGGAAGATCCCGCCCCGTCCAGTCCTGTTCGGGTCGACTGACCCGTTCGCCCTACCGGGACTCACCGGCCCGGTCGAAAGCCCGAGGCGGCCCGTGGGGTCCGGCGCGACTGCCGCACCCCACCGACCGTCCGGCCCGGACCGGCTCAGGTCTGGTTACCGGGTATGTTCTTGTACTCCTGCGGACGGACCCCCTTCGGCCGAGGATCCTTCTGGGTCTGACCGCCGCCCTGTCTGGCGTTGGTGGTGCCGCCGAGAGCACCGATCAGGTCTTCCTTGTCCATCTGGTCGGTGTTGCCGATCCCGGCACGCTGCGCCTCTTCGCGCAGTTGCCCGGTGGTCATCTGGGCCAGGTTACGTCCCATCGTCCTCACACCTCCTAGCTCGGGTGGACCGCCCGCAACGCCCGGTATGCGCCGGCCGGGTCGGAGGGGGCCGTGCTGAGTTCGTTGTCGGCCTGCGGGAATCCCATGTCAACCGCGCGTCGCGTCGGCTCCCCGCGCTTACCCGGGCAGCCCGCGATCGAACACCACCACGGCGGCGGCCCCGACGGGCCGATGGGCGTAGGTGTAACGGTCTATGTCTTTCAATTGTCGGTCGGCACCCGTGAATAACGTTCCCGGGAGATTGTTCGTTCCAGCTGCCCAGGTCAACCACTTGGCGGCACGGACGCGGCCGGCGATGAGTAGGGCGCTACTCACGACATCACGCGGCCTCGACGATACGTTTTGGCGAACTCGGAATCAATCCGACAACGACCCATCGCCTATGGAGGGCATATCCCGATGCGTCACCGATCCAGCTCGCTCCACCGTGTCATCGGCCTGTTCGCAGCCGGCCTGCTCGCGGCCGTCGGTGCGGCCGTCGCCGCGACCCCTGCCAACGCCGGCCCCATCGCCTGCAACAAACATGACCAGCTTCACCCTGGTCTTTCGAACTGGCGGCGACGACCTGCGCAGCAACAGCGAGGTGATGCCGTTCCTGACGACCAGGTACGGCGACGTGGAACTACAGCATTTCCGTTCCGGCTTCGGCAACAATTCGACCCATACGAAAGTGCTGGGCCTCCACAACCTGAACTGGACGGTCAACTCCTGCGACGTCACCGGTCTGAAGCTGCGAATGTTGTCGCACAACGGCCCTTTCCAGACCGACGACAACTGGAACCTGGATGCGGTCACGATGTACGGATACGGCCAGAACGGCGCCTACAGCTACTACTTCCACGCCGCCGGCACACCACTGAAGCGCTTCACCGGAAGTAGCCAGTGGTGGTCGCAACTGGGCTGACACCACAGTCGGCGCCGGCAGCGGAGCACCCGTCCCTGCCGGCGCCGCTGCCCGGTGGTGGGCGATCCGATCAGCCGCGCAGAACCGCGACCACGGTGTCGGCGAGCGCGGCGGCGTGGCGCCCGTCCGGATCGAGGTCCGGGTCGTAGACCGTGACCTGTAGGCCGACGCAGGCCGGATCGGTGACCAGCGGACGGAGAAGTTCGGTCAACTGCGGGTGGTCGAGGCCGCCCGGATCGGGGGCATCGGCGGCCGGCATGACCTCGGGGTCCAGCACGTCGACGTCGAGGTGGACGAAATAGCCGTAGGCTGCCCCCGTCCGGTGACGATCGCGGTGCCCTCACCGGCGGAGGCACCCACGCGGTCGCTGTTGCCGACATGCCGGAAATCGATCGACCCGTCGAGGTACGCGATGCCGTAGCGCCCGCGCCGGCGCAGGGCGAGCGCCGGGCCGAGGAGAATCGAACAGTCTCCGCCGAGCAGCACCAGGAAGTCACCGCTGTCGACGACGGCGTCGACCCGTTCCGCGAGCTGTCGCGTGTAGCGCGCCAGCGCGGCGGCGTTCAGCACCCCGTCGCCGGGCCGCCAGTCGCGGATGTCGTAGCGCGGCGGTACGACGACACCCGCGTCACGGGCCGCGAGCCGGGACAGCAGGCGCTGGTCACGTAGGGCGCCGGCCAGCTTGTAGCAGCCGGGCACCAGGCCCGGTGCCGGCGGGCGCAGACCGAGGTTGGACGGCGCGTCGAGGACGGCGATGGGACGCATCGGCGCAGGATATCCAACCCGTCCCGGGAGGCCGGTGCGCCGAACCCGTACCGTGCCCACCTGACCGGCCCGGTCGCCGCGCGTGGCTGCGGTGAACCCGCCGCGCCGGCCGATCAGGTGTCGCGGTCGGTCATTCGAAGAACTTGAGGCTGTAACCGACGTTGGTGGTGGCCCCGGGAACGTTGGCCCGCCGGTAGGTGGTGTTGCCCCACCACACGGCCGTGCCGGTGTACCAGTACCGGTTGGACCACGAGTACGGCGTGCCCTTGGCGACCGCGTGGAACATGGTCGGGAACCGGTTGCCGGACGGCGGGCTGGTGGCGATGTCGCCACGCTCCAGGACGAACGAGTTGTGGCCGGGGCCGTCGACGTGCAGGGTGGCGTGCCAGCCCGACATCATGTTGTCGGCGTGCGAGCCGAACAGGCAGCCGTTGCTCTTGTACCAGTCCCAGACGTACGTCGGGTCGCCGCCGGCCCGTAGCCGCAGGTCGGCCAGGCAGTACCGGCTGCTCCAGCTTCCGTTGGCGGAGTACACGATGTGCAGCTGCCCGTTCGGGTCGCGGACCGGCTGCGGCGCCTCGTTGATGAACGGGTTGCCGACGACGCGTTCCCACGGCTCCCGCGGCTGCGAGATGATGTAGCGGCCGCCGGTGGTCGTGGTGGGGCTGGTCATCCGGGCGATGTAGAGGTTCTGCTCCACATTGGTGTCGCCGGCCCAACCGGACCACACGAACCAGCGCTGGCCGTTGTGGGTGAACGGCACGCCGTCGATCGCCCACTTGTCGCCGGGCAGGGCGACCTTCGTGGCGGCCGAGTAGCCGGAGTCGGCGGTGGCGGAGCTGATGTGGTACATCCGGTGGGCGGCGCTGCGGCCGGCGGCGAAGTAGATGTGGTATCGACCGTCGTGGTGCACGATCTCGGGCGCCCACACCTCGCCGAGGTTGCCGGTGTCCCGCCACACCTGGCGCTTGGGCGCGGTGGCGATGCCCTCGAGGGTGGACGCCGTCCGCACCGCGACCCCGCCGTCCACGGACTTGGCCGAGACGTAGAGGCCGCCGACCCGGATGACGCTGGGGTCGGCGCCGCCCAGCGTGGTACGGCCGAAGGGCTGCGGCTGCGCGGCGGTGTCGGTCCCGGCCACGGCAGCGGTCGGCGCGTGCCCGAGTGCGAGCGCGCCCACCAGGGCGGCGGACGCGATGCCGGCGAGTCGGCGTTGGTGAGGCATCAGAATGTCCTCCTGATCGCTTGGTCCCGGCGGGCGGCCAGTTGCCAGAGAGCGCTCTCAGAGTATTGCCATGGCGTGAACGGTCGTCAATGTTCTGATGTCAATTGTTAGGAAAGTTTTCTGCAGGCTCCGATCCTGCGGCCCGCGCTGTCAGCGGCCGGTGGACCCGTCGATCTGCTCGCGGAGAATGTCGGCGTGGCCGGCATGCCGTCCGGTCTCCTCGATCATGTGCACGAGGACCCACCGCATGGACGGTGTCGGTCCCCGGCGCGGGGGACGCGGGGCAGGATGAGCCAGATCCGGGCAGGCGTCGATGACCTTGTTCGCCCGGTCGACAGTGCTGCGGTAGTCGGCGAGCACACTGTCGACCGTGTCCTCCACGGACGGCCGCATGGTCGCCCGCCAGTTGTCGACATCCTCACCAAGGAAGTAGAACCGCTCGACGTACGTCAGATGCTTGAGCAGCCCGAGAAGGCTGGTGCCCGACGGCACTCCACCTGTCCGCACCTGCGGTTCCGGCGCACCCGCGACCTTGTCCGTGATCGACTTACGTAGATAGTCGAGAAAACCCTGCAAGGTGGCCTTCTCGCCGCCGCCGGTCCACGGCGGTCCGGTGTCCTTTGCCCGCGTTCCAGACATCAAGTCACTTCCTCCGACCGGACGGTCGCGCGGTCCCGGCGGCTCGCCGGACCAGCAGGACGTTGTCGACGACGGTGGCAGTCTCACCACCGGGTCCGGTGGCCCGGCGGCGGGGCATGTCGGCCCGCAGGACGCACCACCGCGCCGGGTCGAGATCGAGTTCGGCGGCGATCTCGATGGGCGTGGGGAAGTGGGCGTCGGGGGCCTGGTTCCACGACCACGGCGCGGTGGAGCCGTGGTCGACGACCAGCAGAAGACCGCCGGGACGCAGGGCATCCGCCGCGGTACGCAGGACCCGGCTACGGTGCAACGCAAACGGGGTGTGGAAGTACTGGGCAGACACGAGATCGAACCGGCCGGCCGGAAAGCTCCTGGCCAGATCGTGCTGCTCGGTGGCGACCCGGTCCGCGACGCCAAGTTCCCGGGCGCGATCCCGCACCCGCTCGACGGCGGTCGTCGAAATATCCACCGCGGTCACGTGCCAGCCCCGCTGCGCGAGCCAGATGGCATCGCCGCCAGCGCCACAGCCCAGATCCAGTACGGCGCCACAGGGCAGCGGTGCGGCAGTCTCGGCGAGCAGCGGGTTCACGCGTACGCCCCAGCTGCCCCGGGTGCGGTAGTGCCGCTCCCAGAACGCCTCAGCGTCCCCGCCGTGGTCGCCCGCAGGTCCTCGGCTTCGGGTGAAATCCATCTGTGGGTCGATCCCCTCGTCGGCCGGCGTGCCGCGCGTGATCCGTACGCAGTCGATGCCAGGTTGGTGTACCGCCAGCATCGCCACCACTATTTCCTACTTGCAAGAAAAATTGCGGATCCGCATCATCGGATGCATGGACAACTCCGCAGAAGACGTGCTGGCCGGAGTCGGAGCGCGTCTGCGCGCCCTGCGCCAGGCGAGGAACGCCACGCTGGCGGCGCTGGCAAACGAAACCGGCCTCACCGCGAGCACCCTGTCCCGCCTCGAGAACGGCAAACTCCGCCCCACCCTGGAGCAGTTGCTGCCGCTGGCCCGGGCACACGGCGTACCACTCGACGATCTCGTCGCGGCGCCACCCACCGGCGACCCGCGCATCCACCTGCGACCCGTACGGCGATCCGGGCTGGTGATGGTCCCACTGACCAGGCGGGCCGGCGGTATCCAGGCCTACAAGGTGATCTACCCGCCGGCCGGCCGATCGCCCACGATGAACCTGCAGACCCACGAGGGATACGAGTGGTTCTACGTCCTCAATGGACAGGTTCGATTCGTGCTCGGTGAGCGGGAATTCCAGCTCGGCGTCGGCGAAGCCGCAGAGTTCGACACCCGCATACCGCACTGGATCGGCAGCGCCGACACCCAACCCGCGGAACTGCTCGCACTGTTCGGCGCACAGGGAGAACGCGCCCACCTGGCACCATCGGGGCACTGACCCTTCCAGCCCTCACCGGCCGTGTCCGACGTACGCAGAGTGGCATTCCTCCGCCCGAACCACAGACCATGTGCCGGGGAGCGGGCAGAGGCGGACCGTCTTTGCGTGGCTGCCTGCGGACCACCGCCCCCGTGTGCCGCAGGGGGCGGTCGTCAATCAGTTCGGCGGCAATCTCGGCGTAGGGATCACCCCGCGTGCGCGGGAAGCAGCGACCGGTCACGGTCAACAGCGGCCGCAATCCGGGATCACCCCCGCGTGCGCGGGGAGCAGCATGTCCTTAGACCGTGTGTCAGTTGGGGTTGTTGCTGGTCAACAGGTTGAGTCGGACGGCGCGGCGGTAGCAGATGACAGCGCAGGCCAGGCGCAGGAATCCGAGGAAGTGGGAAGCGGTGCGGTCGTAGCGGCGGACGAGGCGTCGGAATCGGGTGGTCCATTCCAGGCAGCGTTCGATGACGTAGCGGTGCTGGCCGAGGCGGGTGGAGGATTCGATGCCCTTGCGGGCGATCCGTGCGGTGATGCCGCGTGCCCGCAGCAGGTCACGGCAGACCGGGTAGTCGTATCCCTTGTCGCCGTGCAGTTTGAGTGGACGTCGCCGTGGTCGGCCGACCGGTTGGCGCACAGGTGTCAGGCCGTCGACCATGTCTGCGAACATGAGATGGTCGTTGAGATTGGCGGCGGAGATGTCCATGTGCAGGGGCAGGCCGCCACGGTCGCTGATCACGTGGATCTTGGAGCCGGGCTTGCCTCGGTCGACCGGGCTCGGTCCGGTCAGGTTCCCCTTTTGACGGCCCGTACGTGCATCGCGTCGATGCTCGCCCGGGACCAGTCGATCTGCCCGGCCGCGCCGAGAACGTCGAGCACGGCCCGGTGCAGAGCGGTCATCACCCCCGCCGCAACCCACTGGGCGAACCGGCGGTGCGTGGTACGCCAGTGCACCGGGAACGAGCCGGGTAGCTTCCGCCAGGAGCAGCCGGACTCCAACACATACAGGATCGCCGCGAGTGTCGCCCGGTCATCGCTGCGGGACCGCCCGCCACCCTGATGCCTTTCCGGACGCGGGGGCAGCAACGGCTGCGCGAGGCGCCACAACGCATCCGGGCAGTACTTCTCCACATCATCCACACCCAGTCAACGAATGACCTTGCACTTCAACCACCCCAACTGACACACGGTCTTAGCGCTTACGCCACGGGATTTCAGGGATCACCCCCGTGTGCGCGGGGAGCAGGTGTCGCGGTGGGCGGCGCGGCGCGACTCCCCGGGATCACCCCCGCGTGCGCGGGGAGCAGGCGCGACGCCGGCGGCAAGACGATTGCCAGCGGACATGAAAAGCTCCGGATGCGCGGAAGCGTCTCTCCGGGCAGGCGGGCATGCCGACTCCGGATCGGCGGACAGCCTCGGTTACCTAAAGTGACGTGCCAGGTGGTCGGCGGCGAGGCTCACACCAAGCCGACTCGCTGGAACACCGTGCTGGGCAAAGGCGACTGCCGCGCCGCTTCCGCTCCTCGGCGCGTCATACGCGTCTGTGGTGCGGATCGGCTTGCCACCGGACGACGCGGCCTCGCCGACGTCGATGGCGGATGCGCTGAACGCGGTACGGTCTTCGGCCGTTGTCCCGATCGTTGCCAATCACAAGGCGTAGCGGCAAGTTCTGCAAGATCCTTCAGGCTGGTGTCCGCCGGTCCGGAATTCCAGGTGACCGCCGACAACGATTTCGCTCAGGGATCACCCCCGCGTGCGCGGGGAGCAGGGTCCGGCCGTGAGCACCCGCTACCCTGAGCCGGGATCACCCCCGCGTGCGCGGGGAGCAGGTGACCGGGCGTACGACGCATTCGGGAGTGTGGGAACGCTAGGATCACCCCCGCGTGCGCGGGGAGCAGTCAGGGCCCGCCGGCGGCAGCTCGTGGACACCGGGATCACCCCCGCGTGCGCGGGGAGCAGAACGCCCCGAACATCACCGAACACCTCATCCGGGGATCACCCCCGCGTGCGCGGGGAGCAGCTCTGCCCACCGGTCGAGCTTCCATTTTCCAAGGGATCACCCCCGCGTGCGCGGGGAGCAGGGCAAATAAGCTCTGCCTCTACACCGAGGTTCCGGATCACCCCCGCGTGCGCGGGGAGCAGGAATCGCCAGAGGCTTAGCCATTGAATTACTTCGGATCACCCCCGCGTGCGCGGGGAGCAGCGTTCTTCGTCGTCCAGACCCTCGCGTAGCCGGGGATCACCCCCGCGTGCGCGGGGAGCAGAACGGATGCGGGGAATCAATGTGGACGGTCAGGGGATCACCCCCGCGTGCGCGGGGAGCAGTCAACGAGAAGCCGCTCAACATGAGTATCCCGAGGATCACCCCCGCGTGCGCGGGGAGCAGACTTCCTGACCTGGTGCTCTAGAGATCAACTAGCCGATTTTCCTTCACTTTAGTCGGCAAGGCCGCCATCTGAACTCCCTGGCTTGGCGCGGGACCAATGTCTGGCCTGAATCATCATGGCGGACGGCTCGTGGAACCGGAAGTCGTGACCGAAGTGTTGGGGTGACCTTCTCGAGGCGTGGCGGCTTGCCGTATCCGAAGGTTGTGAGGGAGTGGCGGTCTGCTCCCCGTGCGTCGGGCAACTCCCGCCCGATCGAAACCCCACAGTGGACGGATGACCTCTCATTCACCTGCCGGTGGCAGGCGTTGATGACCTGGTCGGCCGTCTGCGTAGTCGAGGATCTGGGTTCGGCGTAGGTGGCGCGGTCAGGCGTTGAGGCGTGTCGGCAGAGTTCGCGGCGACCTCGGTGTGAAAGCGGGTGCGGGCGGCCAAGCGGGCCGGCAGGACCTCCGGAAGCTCTCCGAAAGTTTCAGGGCCAGCGGCTCGATGTCGGGATCGTCGAGCCTGTTGTCGACGCCCGCCCAGAGTTGGCTCGGCCTGCCATCGTGGCAATGGTCAGGTATGGAAGTTGGCGACGTGGCGGCAGTCAAGATCAGGCTTCGGGCGGCATTTCCGGAAGTTGTTGACGAGAAGTCGGCGGCGGATCGATACTCGGGAACACCCAATGCATCGGGTGTCATCGATCAAACGCCTGTTGCGACCTTGCACTCCGGTCGTCGCCGTATGACGACCGGTCAACCTCAATCGTGTTACCACGCCCGCGCGCGGTGGCCGGCGCTCTGACCGCCGACAGCCCGCGGGGCCGTATCACGCTGCCTGGTTCCCGCCAGCCGTCCCAAGGAGGGATCATGCCCATGAACGACGTCACCGCCCGTCCGAGAAGCCGCAGACGCGGGCCAATCAGGCGGCTCATCGGCAGCGCCAGCGCGGCAGTGCTGATCGCGGCCACCATGATGCTGCCCGGCACCGCTCATGCGGCCGTGACCTCGAACCAGACCGGCACCCACAACGGCTACTTCTACTCGTTCTGGACCGACAGTTCCGGCACGGTCTCCATGGAACTGGGGGCCGGCGGAAACTACAGCACCTCGTGGCGAAACACCGGGAACTTCGTCGCGGGTAAGGGCTGGAGCACCGGCGGCCGGCGGAGCGTGACCTATTCGGGCAGCTTCAACCCGTCCGGCAACGCCTACCTGACCCTCTACGGATGGACGAGGAACCCGCTCGTCGAGTACTACGTCGTCGACAACTGGGGCACCTACCGGCCCACCGGTACGTACAAGGGCACGGTCACCAGCGACGGCGGTACGTACGACATCTACGAGACGATGCGGTACAACGCTCCCTCCATCGAGGGCACCAGGACCTTCCCGCAGTACTGGAGCGTCCGGCAGTCGAAGAGGACGGGCGGGACGATCACCTCTGGCAACCACTTCGACGCGTGGGCGCGCAACGGCATGAACCTGGGCAGTCACGACTACATGATTCTCGCCACCGAGGGATACCAGAGCAGCGGAAACTCCAACATCACCCTGGGGAGCGGTGGCGGTGGCGGTGGCGGTGGCGGTGGTGGCGGCTGCAACGCGACGCTGTCCGCGGGCCAGCAGTGGAGCGACCGCTACAACCTCAACGTCGCGGTGTCCGGCTCCAGCAACTGGACCGTGACGATGACCGTACCGTCACCCGCCGGAATCATCGCGACCTGGAACGTCAGCGCCAGCTACCCCAGCGCCCAGGTGCTGACCGCCAGGCCCAACGGCAACGGCAACAACTGGGGCGTCACCATCCGGCACAACGGCAACTGGACCTGGCCGACCGTCTCCTGTAGCACCGGCTGACCGTCCGCCGGGCACCCCGGCGCCTGTGGGCCCGGCGGCTCCTGGCCGCCGCGCCCCGGGCGCCGCGCCACGGTCGGCCACCGGTCATGCGGTGCGCCGGCCCGCGCACCAGGTGCCGGTGACCCTGATCCCGGCGATCCTCTCGGGGTTGGCGCGTACCGGGTCCCGGTCGAGTTCGATCAGGTCGGCGGCGGCCCCGGTACGCAGCACGCCGGCCCGTCCGGCCATGCCCAGGGCCGCGGCGGCGTCCCTGGTGTACGCCGCGAGGGCCTGTTCGACGGTGAGTCCCTCCTCGGCATGGACGACCGTGCCGCCGGCGACGCGACGGGTGACCGCGGCCTGGATGCCGGCCAGTGGTGACAGCGTGCCGGCCGGGTAGTCGCTGCTGGCCGCCACCGGCACGCCCGCGTCGAGCATCGTGCGCAGCGGAATCAGCCGCAGAGGGGCGGGCAGCGGCAGCATGGTGAGTTCCGCGCCGAGGTCGTACAGGAAGGACGGCTGGGCGACAACGTGTGCGCCCGAGTCGGCGAGTCGGCGCGCGGTGGCGGGGCCACAGATCATGGCGTGCTCGATCCGGACCGGGACGCCGAGCCCGTTGACGGCGTCCAGAGCGTCGGTCACCGCGCCGTTGCCGACGGCGTGCAGGGCCGGCGTCAGGCCCCGGGCGACCGCCGCCCGTACGGCGGTGGTCAGCCGGTCGCGGTCCAGGACACGCAGGCCGTTGTGCCAGCGGCCGTCCGGGCGACGGACCGGGGTGCCGCCGCGGCGGGACAGGGCGAGGGCCCGGCGGCCGTGACGCAGCACCGCCAGCGGCATCCCGGCGGCGGAGCGGAGGAGCTGCCGGCCGGTGAGGCACAGGTCGCACCGTTCGCCGCCGTCGATGAGAAGTTTGAAGCCGCCGAGCGGGGTGCGGGGGTGGCCGGGATCCTGGTCGGGGTCGAGGTCGGGCATGGTGGGATCACCGATCTCGGCGGCGCCGACGTGCCAGCGGTGGACGGTGACGGCGAGATCGGGTGCGGCTCTGGCGTACCGGCCGGCCCCCTCCGGGGGTACGGCGAGGTCCGCGATGCGGGTGATGCCGTGCCGGGCGAGGAGCCGGCTGTGTGCGGTGGCGCGTTCCACCCAGTCGGCGTCTCCGGTGGTGGCGCGCCGGGTGAGTGACTCGGCGATGAAGCTCGCCTGTTCGACGAGGACACCGGTGGGGCGGCCGCGGCGGTCCCGTTCGAGGTGGCCACCGCCGGGGTCGGGGGTGGCGGTGCCGTATCCGAGCGCCGACAGTCCGGCGGAGTTGATGGTGGATTCGTGGTAGCTGACCGATAGCAGGTGCAGCGGCCGGTTGGGGCAGGCGGTGTCCAGTTCGGCGGCGGTCGGCAGGCGGCCCTCGGCCAAAAGGAGCGGTCGTACGCCGTGCAGGCGCAGCCAGCCGGTGCCGGTGTCGGCGCGGGCGATGGCGGCGATCCGGTCGAGGAGGTCCCGCAGCCTCGCCGGGTGGTCGTCGAAGGCTCGGGTGTACCGGTCGCCGGCCACCAGGTAGAGGTGGTGGTGCGGGTCGACGAAGCCGGGCAGCAGGGTGCGGCCGGCCAGGTCGTGGTGGGTGGCGCCGGGGCCGGCGGCGGCCCGTACGGTGTCCGCGTCGCCGACGGCGGTGATCACGCCGCCGTCGATCGCCACGGCGTCGACGACCGGGTGGACCGGGTCCATGGTGCGGATCGTGCCGCCGCTGAAGACGGTGCTCACGTCAGACTCCGAGCTGGGCGAGCAGCCCCGCGGTCCAGGCCGCGAGGAACCGTTCCTGTTCGACGTGCCCGGGCGGGCAGCCGTAGGTGAACTCGCTGATCGCGAAGTAGAACAGGGACGACAGGGCGACGGCGGCGACGGCCGTCGCGTCGAACCCGGGCCGGTCACCGGCGAGTTGTGCCAGCCACCCGGCGACCTCGTCGAAGCCGGGTTGGAACAGCCGCTGGTACACGTCGGAGAGGTCGACGGGCAGGTCGCCGCCTCGCAGGACGAGCCGGTAGAGGTCCCGGTCGGCCGCGACGTAGGCGAGCACGGCGCGGCCGGCGACGCTGATCGCGATGCGTGGGTCGTCCAGGTCGGTGATTCTCGGCATGTTCTGGGCGGCGCGGCGGCTGTCGAGGACCCGGTCGAAGGCGGCGACGAGCAGTTCGCGTTTCGATCCGATGTGCCGGTAGAGCCCGCCGGCGCCGGGGGAGAGGCCGGCGGCGGCCTCGATCTGGGTGATCGTGGTGGCCTTGTAGCCCCGCTCGGCGAAGAGACGCAGGGCCACGTCGATGATCTCGTCGCGTCGACTCACGGAGAAAGTAAATACTTACTTACCCGCCGGCGCAAGCGCGACCCCGGCCGGCGTCACGCGGCGGTGGAGGAGGGGACGGTTGCTAGCCTGCTCCCGGGGTCAAAGTTCGTCGAACGGGAGCAGTGATGACACCCGCGCCAGCGGTCGCCACCGCGGTGACCTTCGTGTGGCTCGGCATGGTGCTGGCCATCTCGTTCCTGGAAGCACCGTTGAAGTTCCGCGCTCCCGGCGTCACCCTGCCGATCGGGCTCGGTATCGGCCGGCTCGTCTTCCGCGCCCTCAACACCGTCGAAGTCGTGCTCGCCGCCGTACTCGTCGTCGCGTTCGTCGCCGGCCAGCCGTCGCGCGGCGCGGTCACCGCCGCGACGGTGGCCGTGGTCGTGCTGATCGTTCAGCTCGCCCTGGTCCGGCCACGGCTGACCCGCCGGTCGGACCGCGTTCTTGCCGGTCACGATGCGCCCCGGTCACGTAGCCACCACGCCTACATCGCCCTGGAGATGATCAAGGTCATCGCCCTGATCTCTGCGGGAATCCTGCTGCTGACCGCCTGACAACGCCGCCATCCGTCTGGTCGACCTCGTCCGGGTCACCGGAGCGCAGAAGGGGGCTCGCCCTTATCGGCCGTCGGATCAACGGCAGCCGCGAAGGCTTCCGCTAGACACTCGTAGTCGTCCACTCCGCTCCTCCGAACCGCGCTGCCCGTCCCACCACCACGATCATGACCCGTGCCTCCGGCTGCGGCGAGACCGGGCGAACACCGGGCCGGCCGGCCGGCGGAGCCGACGGGCCCGGTGCGTACGCGATCAGCCGGTGGCGATCGAAACGCCGTAGGTGCGCAACGAGGCGTTGATCGGGACGTAGTACACGTAGTTGTAGCCCGGGGCGTAGATGGCGCTGGGGCAGGCGCTGTTCGGGACGGGGTTCTGGCCGGCGGTGATGGTGCCGAGGGCGTTCGCTGTGCCGTCGGGCCGGTAGGCGATCACCGGGCCGCCGCTGTCCCCCGGCGCGACGGCGCACCGGCCGGCGACCTGTCGGGCCTGGATCAGCGGTCCGACGGTGTCGCACGGGATGCCGTTGACGGCGAGGAAGAGGTTGACCGCGGTGACCTGGACGCCACTGAGTTCGCCACTGGAGGCTCCGTTGGGGATGACCCAGTTGCCGACGAAGCTGTCGGCGGTGCCGCTGATGGCCACGCTACCCGGTGCGAAGTCTTTGAAGACCCGGCCGAAGGAGGGGGCGTCGATGATCTCGATGTCCTGGCAGAGGATCTTGCTGTGGATGCTGCCCATGGGGACGCCGGCGCCGGTGGTGACGGTCTGACCGTTCTCGCCGCAGTGACCGGCGGTGAGCATTTGCTGGGGGCCGCCCAGGTTGATCGCGAAGCCGGTGCTGCACGCACCGATCGGTGACCAGAACCGGCCCCCGCCGTAGTAGGGGGAAATGTCGGCCTGCCGGCTGTGGGTGGCCACCGGCCGCTCACCGGTCACGACCGAGACCGGGACGGCGGACTCGCGTACGGCCGGCGCCATGGCGACCTGTGCGCTGTCGTCGGTGACGGTCAGTTGGACGCCGCTTCCGTCGACCTTCGGGATGACGTTGACGACGTTCGGTACGGCGGCGAGCCGGCGGGCCGCGCCGGCGAGTTCGACCTCCGAGAACCGGGCCGGCAGCAGTCTCACCGGGACGGTGCGGTTCAGGTCGGTGATCAGTGAACGCACCGTCGCACCGGGATCACCCTTCCAGTAGACCCGTACCTCGCGGTTCTCCGGAGCGGCCACGATTCCGGCGAAGCCGGCGTTCCTGGCCGAGGCGATCTTCTCTGCCGCGGTGTTGAGTCGGGTCTGGACGTCGATCAGTTCCGACCAGGTGGCGAACCCGCCGGGTACGGCGCCGACCGGCCCCGCGCCGGGTGCGGTGGGCCTGGCGTCGACCGCCGGGGGTGCTGCCGGCGCCGGACCGGCGAGCGACGCGGCGACGAGCACGGCGACGCCCACCGTGACCAGGGCGCGACGCGGCATCGCACGCCGAGCCGAGGACTGTGCTCCGATCATGATCATGTGCGGGCCTCTTCCTCCCGAATCGGAGCGGCCGGTCGACCGCTCCGATTCGGGAGTGTTCCGCTTCAGGCACGTACCGTCACCCTGCGTGATGATTCTTTCGCGCGCGTTCCCAGTTGCCGGGTGCACCAGTTGCATTGATCTCATCCGGTGCATATACGTCCAAAATCCACTATCGCCGGCGGCAGTAGTGGCATGGGACAGCGCTGGGGTCAGGCCGGGCGCTGTTGACGTAGACCCGGTCCTCCAGCCCGCGGCTGACGGCCGCCCGAGCCAGGTGATCATGTGGAGCGAGGTGTCGGACCCGGCCCGGCGCGGCCGTGACGCGGCACGGATCAGCCGGCCGGCTCCAGGACGAAGACGGGGATCAGACGCTCGGTCTTGGTCTCGTACTCGGCGTACGGCGGGAAGGCCGCGACGGCCCGCGCCCACCATTCGTCGCGCTCGGCGCCGGCCACCTCGCGGGCGACGTACGGGTCGATCGCGGTGCCGTCCTGCAGCGTCAGGGCCGGGTTCGCCTTCACATTGTGATACCAGGAAGGGTGTTCGGGGCTGCCGCCCTTGGACGCGACCATCGCGTACCGGCCGTCGTGCTCGACCCGCATGACGGGGACGTAGCGCTCCTTGCCGGTCCGCGCGCCGGTCGTCGTCACCAGCACGATCGGGCGATCCAAGATCAATATGCCCTCGGTGGTGCCCTGCGTGAGGATCTGCTCGGTCTGCCTGCGGACCCAGTCGGTCGGGCTCATTTCGGGATTCGTCGTCACAACTGGCCCCAACCGTCCATCCGGCATCACTATTCCGCCGGTGACCGACCGATCACCGGTGCGGTTCAGAATCCGCACAGCAACTGCTGCAACCGCTGTAACTGGCCCGGCGGCAGCCCGCTGCGGACCCGCCGGGGATCCGAGGGGCGGCGGCCCCACAACAGCAGCAGCCGGGCCGCCGGATCCGTCTCCACCGCCGGACCGTCGTCGGGTTCGACCAGCGCGAACCGCCCCTCGCCGCGCCGTACCTCGACGACGAGATCGGGCTGCTCGGGGCACCGCAGCCGGGCGGCGAAGTCGGCCCCGGTTCCGCCCGCACCGGCCAGACCGGTTGCGAGCAGCGAGTTCTGCAGCATCCGTACCGAGTGCGCGAGCAGTTCGGGCCGGGCCAGCACCTCGTCGCCCTGGCCGTCGTCGCCGACGAGGTCCCAGCGGTGCACGGCGAACTCCTGCCGCATGTGCAGGACCAGTTCCCCGACCGGCATGCCCCATCCCAACCCGGGAACCGCCGCGGTCGGATCGGGGGCGGCAAGGTGCTTGAAGAGTTCGGTCATCTCCCGTTCGCCGGTCTCCAGCCGGCGGCGCAGCACCCGGTCGTCCAGCGCCTGGTACGGCAGCTCCCGCGCCGCCCAGTCGGTCACCGCCGGAGCGGGCCGTCCCTCGAGATGGGCCCGGGCCTGCTCGGTCAGGAGTTCTACACCGGAGACCAGGTGGGCCACGACCTCGTGCGCGGTCCAGCCCTGGCAGGCGGTCAGCGCGTGCGGTGGCACGTCCTGCAGGGTGTCGAGGAATACGTCGATCTCCGGCCGACCCCGCGGGTCGTCGCGGTCCGTCGCTGCGGATGGCACGTTGAGGACCATTCACCCTCCCGGCGGTGATCTTGTTTCGGATGCTAGCGCACGGAAGGCCGGCTACCGTCCGCCATAAGTGCAGGTTGCGGCCACGTTCGGCGGGTGCGGGGCGAGCCGGGCCCGGGCCGGTTCGGTACGGTCGCCGGGTGAGCGACGACGAAGACTTCGCCGACCTCATCGAGCGGCACCGGGGCGAGCTGCGGGTGCACTGCTACCGGATGCTCGGCTCCTTCGACGAAGCGGAAGACCTGGTTCAGGAGACGTTGCTGCGGGCCTGGCGGGGCCGGCACGGATTCCAGGGGCGCTCGTCGATCCGCGCCTGGCTCTACCGGATCGCGACCAACGCCTGCCTCGACGCCCTCACCGGTCGGGCGCGGCGCGTGCTCCCACACCACGTCGGACCGCCGTACGACCCGGGCCAGCCGCAACCCGCCGTCGTCGACCCCTCCTGGCTGCAACCGTTTCCCGACCACCTGTGGGAGCCGGTCGCGCCGCACTCCGACGAGCCGGAAGCGAGGGTCGTCGCGAAGGAGACGCTGGAGTTGGCGTTCCTGGCCGCGATCCAACACCTGCCACCCCGGCAGCGCGCCGCGGTGATCCTGCACGACGTGCTCGGCTGGCCGATCCGGCAGGCGGCCCAGGCACTGGACGGCACCGTCGCATCCGTCAACAGCGCGCTGCAACGGGCACGAGCGACCCTGCGCAAGCACCTGCCACCGGGCCGGGCCGACTGGGCACCGTCCGCCCCGCCCACCGACGAGGAGCGCATGGTGCTACGCCGATACATGCCGGCGGCCGAACGGTGCGACCTCAACGAGATCGCCGAACTGCTGGCCGAGGACGTAAGAACGACGATGCCGCCGTACCCGGAATGGCTCGCCGGCCGACCGGGGGTGCTCGCGGCACTGTCGACGAGCTGGGACCCCGACTCGCCCGAGTACGTGGGCACGTTCCGGATGCTGCCGGCACGGGCCAACGGCCAGCTCGCCGCCGCGGCCTACGTACGACGCCCCGAAGAGCACTCGTACGCGCCGTTCGCGATCGGGGTGCTGTGCGTCGAGAAAGGCCAGATCACGGAGATCACCGCATTCCACAATCCGGCCCTCTTCCCGGCGTTCCGGCTGCCACCGCGCCTCGACCGATAGTTTTTCCGGGCGACCGTAGTCTCAAGAAGCATGACCAGAGTTCTCTACTCCGCGACCATGTCACTCGACGGCTACATCGCCGGCCCCGGCGGTGACATGTCCTGGCTCGCCGAGCACGTCGGCGGCCCCAACCCGGTGGCCGACGACCTCGTCGGGAAGATCGGCGCGCTGCTCATCGGCGCCCGCACCTACTACGGCGACGACCCGAACCGCGACACCGACAAGGAAGGCGCCTTCGGCGGCCAGTGGACCGGTCCGCAGTTCGTGCTCACCCACCGGCCGCCCACCAAGCCCGTACCCGACACCACCTTCGTCGACGACCTGACCAGCGGAGTGGCCGCGGCCAAGGCCGCCGCCGGCGACCGGTACGTCAACGTCCTCGGCGCGGACGTCGCCGCCCAGTGCCTGGCGGCGGGCCTGCTCGACGAGATCCTGGTGTTCATCGCACCCGTACTGCTGGGCGACGGCGTACGCCTGTTCCACCACCCCGGTGGCGCCCATGTGCGGATGGACGAGGTCACGACCGCGCAGGGTCCCGTACCGACCATCTGGCTGAAGGTCCGGCGGTAACGGAGGCCGCGACAGGCGTGCCGCTCCACCGCGTCCGGCGGGGAGCGGCACACCACGCGCACTGCCAGTGTTCCGCGTATGAATCCCGCCTACCGGGTCAGCGGGCGGCGACCCGTCAGGCCGCACGGACGGAGCCGCTGCGGACAGTAGGGTCGTCAACGTGGTGAGCGCACCGGTGGGTAGGCACATAGTCGTCGTCGGAGCTGGCATCGTCGGCGCGTCGGTGGCCTACCACACCGCCCGGGCGGGCGCTGCCGTGACGTTGCTCGATGCCGGGCGGCCAGGCGCCGGCGTGACGGCGGACTCGTTCGCCTGGGTCGGAGCGTCCGGCGTACGTACCGGTCCGGCGGCCGGGATCCGGGCCACCGCGACGGAGGAGTACCGCCGGGTCGAGGCCGAGTTGCCGGGACTCCCGGTGACCTGGTCCGGCTCACTGAGCTGGCGCGCGGAAGGCAGCGTGCCGGAGGCCGGACCCGGGCAGGAGATCGTGGACGCGGCCACCGTGATGACGCTCGAGCCCAACCTTCGACAGCCCCCGGAGTGGGCCGTATGGGCACCCGACGACGGCGCCGTCGACCCGGTCGGCGTGACCGAGCGGCTGGTCGCCGGCGCCCGCGCCCATGGCGCCCGGGTACATCTGGACACCGCGGTCACCGCGGTCCGCCGGGATGCGGCGGGCCAGGTGGCCGGAGTCGAGACGGCCGTAGGACCCCTGTCCGGTACGACTGTGGTGTTGGCGGCCGGCGTTGCCACGGCCGCGCTCGGCGCGTCGCTCGGCGTGCGTGTCCCGGTCGAGCCTTCACCGTGCCCGCTCTTCCGGCTTCGCGCGCCGGCCGGCCTGGTCCGTACCGTGGTCAACACTGAGGACTTCGATCTCCGGCCGGTCGCCGCGGACCGGCTGATCGCCGCCGCGGACTCGCCCGCACGGACCCTTGCCGCCGTCCGGTCCACTTTCCGTGGTGCCGGGAGCGTCGAGCTGCTCGGCACACGGCTCGGAGTACGCCCGATGCCGGCCGACGGTGAGCCGATCGTCGGTCCGGTCGCCGACGTACCCGGTCTCTACCTGGCGGTGATGCACTCGGCGGTCACGCTTGCCCCGGCCATGGGTCGCCTCATCGCGCGGGAACTGGTCGACGGCATCGACGAGCCGACGTTGTCGGGTTGCCGCCCCGATCGCTTCTAGTACTGCAACGGCGTTTCGCAACCTTCTGTGGTTGTCGTAAGTTAGTTCATTGTGGTCAGTGTCGGGTTGGTCGAGTCGTGGGACGTTGAGCTTGGGGATCTGCTGGCGCGGATTGCGGGGCGGTTTTCGCGGGTGGAGTCGCGGAAGCGGGCGTTCGCGTATGTGCGTGGGCTGCTCGCGCCGCTGGAGCGGCGCAACGGGTGGACCCTGGCCGAGCAGGCCGGTGATGGTTCGCCGGACGGGATGCAGGCGTTGCTGTGCAGCCCGTGCTGGGACCGCAACGCGGTGCGGGACGAGGTACGCGACTACGTGGTGGAACACATCGGCGACCCGGACGGGGTGCTGATCGCCGACGAGACCGGTTTCGCCAAGAAGGGCCGAGCCTCGGCGGGGGTTCAGCGGCAGTATTCCGGCACGCTGGGCCGCACGGACAACTGCCAGATCGGGGTGTTTCTGGCCTACGCCACACCGAAGGGTCGGGCGTTGCTCGACCGGGAGTTGTACCTGCCGGTGTCGTGGACTGACGACCGTGCCAGGTGCCGCAAGGCGGCGGTCCCGGACGAGGTCGCCTTCGCGACCAAGCCACAGCAGGCCAGGATGATGCTTGAACGGGCGATCGCCGCGGGTGTGCCGTTCGCCTGGTTCACCGCGGACGAGCTCTACGGGCAGAACCCCGGGTTGCGCGGCTGGCTGGAGGAGCAGGACGTCTCGTATGCGATGGCGACCCGCTGCGATGACGAGGTGGCCTCCGGGCTGCACACCACCACCCGGGTCGACGCGCTGATCGGCAAGGTGCCGGGTGGTGCGTGGCGGCGTATGTCCTGCGGCGACGGGGCGCACGGGCCGCGGGTCTACGACTGGGCCTGGCTGCCGATCCGCCGGCCGTTCCTGCACGGCCGTCGCGGCTGGGTCCTCGCGCGGCGCAGTGTCAGCGACCCGACCGAGATCGCCTACTACGTGTGCTTCGGCAAGCGCGGCACCCGGCTGCGCGAGCTGGTCAGGGTCGCCGGGTCCCGGTGGGCGGTCGAGGAGTCGTTCCAGACTGCGAAGAACGAGGTCGGCCTGGACCAGTACCAGGTCCGCCGCTACGACGCCTGGTACGCCCACATCACCCTGGCCATGCTCGCCGCCGCGTTTTTGGTCGCCACCCGGGCCCGCGAGGTGGCAAAGGGGGCACCGACGACGGCGAGCACACGCTGATCCCGTTGAGCAGCAACGAAATCCGCCGCCTGCTCAGCAAACTCGTCCTCATCGGACGGGCCACGGCCGGACACGTGCTGCACTGGTCCGGCTGGCGTCGCCGCCGACAAGCCCAAGCGAAAGCCAGCCACTACCACAAACACTTCAAAGACCATCGTACGTGACGAACCGCCGTTGCAGTACTAGCCGTCCCGCATCTGAATCTCGCTTAGTTGTGTGCGGCAGGATCTCGTCGGCGGTCTCGGTTCAGGTGAAGGGGTGGCATCGGTCGTCCCAGTCGTCGATGAAAGTGCGGATCGCGGCGATGAGTTCCTTGACGTTGTCGAACGGCCCCGCGCAGATTCGACGAGGTTGAGCCAGGATCCGGAGGGCCTCTACGAAGGATGGAATCGGCTCGGTCAGCCACGTCGGGCGCTCGACTACGGTGCGAGCGTGACGAGTACCCCTCGGGAAGCGGAAACGCGCATCGGTCCGGTCGGCGCCCTACTCTGCCGATTGGTGTTTCTGGCCATCTGCCTGCCCGGACCGGTCCTGCTCGCCGTCGCGCTGACGCTGGACCCACCGCCGCCGCCCACAGACGTCGGGGGCCTACTCGCCGGTGGCGTACTGACGACCATCGTCGGTGTCGGGTTCGGTGCCTTCGGCTGGCGGCTGGTCACCCGCTCGCGACGCGACGCGCGTCGGCTGTCCGCCGCCGGTGTCGCCGCGACGGCGGAGGTTCTGACGGTGGCGAACCACCTGGGTGGCGAGGACCCTGGGCTGGAACTCCACCTGCGTATCAGCGGGCCCGGGTTCGCTACGTTCGAGGCAGACGTGATTCGCGCCGACGACCCGGGCCTCGTGCCCGGCGCGTTGTTGACCGCCGTCGTGGACCCCACTGATCGTCTCTTTGCCATCACCTAGCGGCGAACACGTCGGCGGCCGCGCGGATGTGGCGCCACAGGGGGCATTGAATGCCGTTCTCCGAACGGATCCGACCCATGGGATCACCCCCGGGTGCGGGTTCGACCCATCTGTCGCCGCCAGCCTCATGATCAACGGAAAGTTTCTTCCGTGGGGGTAAATGGATCGGGGCGCTGATGCGTAAACCCCGTGTGGAACGAGAACGGAAGGACTTCGCGGACTTCTATCAGCGCTTCCGGGACAACTGCCTGCGTGCCGTACTGGCTGGTACGGGCGATCGCGCGCTGGCCGAGGATCTGGTCGCTGAGGCGTTCGCGCGAGCCTGGGCCTCCTGGCCGCGGGTGAGCCAGCATCCGGCACCGGCGGCGTGGGTGGTGCGCACCGCCCTCAATATCCGGGTGTCCTGGTGGCGGCGACGCCGGCGGGAGGTGGCCCTCGACGGCCACGATCGGGCGTCCCTCATCGAGGACGACCTCGACACGAACGACGCCCTGCTGGCCGCCGTTCGCCGGCTGCCGAGGCGGCAACGTGAGGTGGTCGTGTTACGTATCTGGCTCGACCTGGATACCAGGTCCGTGGCTGCGGTGTTGGACATCTCTCCCCAAACCGTAGCCGTCCATCTGTCCCGTGCCACCGCAACCCTGCGGGCGCAGCTCGCGCCCGTAGCCCGTTAGGAGATTCGATCATGAACGACGATGAGGTGTGGGACGCGGTGAAGCAGACCCTTTCCGACGTACGGATGGATCGCCCGGTCGAGGCGATCGAGCAGCGCGGTCGGGCGCGGCGGCGCAAGCGCAACCTGTTCGGCGTGGCCGCCGGTGGTGGCGTCGCGGCCGTGGCCGCGCTCGCGCTGGCCCTTCCGATGGCCACGGGATCCGGCACGGCCTCGGCTCCGACCGGCCCGGACAATCAGGCTGGGTCCGCCTCCACGGCACCGGCAGGCAACATCAGGCTCGTTTCCCTGGCGGCCAGCCTCACAGCGGAGAGCGCCTCGCTGCCGGGCGACGCGTCGCTGATCATCGAGAAGGTCGATGTCCGCCGGGGCACCGTGCCATCTCGTACCCAGTACCACCTGTACACCGACAGCGGCGAGTACTACTACACGGAGGCCAGGCGCGAACTCCCACGGGTGGTCGCTCGTGGTGAGAACCTCGGCAACGGCTTCCATACCCGTGGGGTGGCGGCGGCGCGGTACGCGGCAACCGGTGACCTCGCCAAAGCCCGGGAGCAAATGATCAACTCGGTGTACGACGGGGGAAAGCCCTCTGCTGGCGCCGAGCAGGACCGAACGGAAATCCTTCGGCAGAAGGGGATCGCAAACCCGTCGCCGCGCACCGACGAGGACCGGGCGAGCATCGCCGCCAACAACCACCTCTGGATCAACAGTGTTGACGTGCTCTCCGCGGCGGGAGGCGACCCCAAGGTACGGGCGGGCGTACTTCGCCTGATTTCCACCATCCCCGATGTCACCGTTGTGGATTCGACGACCGGCGGGCAGCCCACCCTGACCATCACCGCGAGGGTGTGGGGGGACGACAGCCAGCACGTGCTGACGATCAACGCCCAGAACGGGGTGCCGATCAGTTCTGTGCTGGATTACCCCGACCTGCGGACCTCCTTTGTGGAAACCTTCGAGGTTTCCCGTGTGAAGGTGGCCGACATCAGGGCCGGCAGGTTCTGACCCTCGATCCTCAACCGTGCGCGCCGTCCGCACCACTTGGGCGGCGCGCACGGCCCGCGTTCAGGGACAACGCGTCAATCCGGCGGAACCTGGTACGGCAGCCGCCGTTCGGGATCATGGTGGATTGAGGCGGCGTGTGTAGTGGGACCGTCGGCTCGGAGTTGCTGGAGGCGGCGCCAGCCTGACCAGTGCAATCGATGGGCGAGGTCGCTGACCGGTCGGATGATGAAGCGGTTGATCAGGCGGCGGGTTTCGTTGGTCGTGAGCTTGATCAGGCCGCTGGGTTCGGCCGCTGCGCTGCTGGCGGCGTCGGCGGCGCAGATTGTCAGGACGGCGAGGGCGGCCAGGGTGAGGGGGGTTAAGGTATGTCCACAACGTACAGACGATCACGCGGTGGCCGTGCCACGTCTACCCCGCTCCCACCAGCGGAATCTCAACCGGCGGCTGCCGTACCAGGATTACCCCCGCGTGCGTGGGGAGCAGCGCCAGCAAGTCGTCATCACCGGCAAGCCGACCGGATCACCCCCGCGTGCGCGGGGAGCAGATCGCGTGGGACACCTGGCAGGCGGCGTCGACGGGATCACCCCCGCGTGCGCGGGGAGCAGACTTTCTGACCTGGGGCGCTAGAGATCAACTAGCGCGTTTTTCCTCACTTTCATCGGTAGGTCTGCCACCTAGACTCCCTGGATCGACGGGACCGATGTCGGGCACGTACGGCTTGGGTCAACGTCCCCGTGTCAGCAGGCATCGGCGGCCGGCTCGTACAACGACCCTTGCATTGCTGAGGGCATTCTAGGGGATCAGGCGGTTATGGGCCCCTGTGCACGCCTTGGCGATCCGGTGATCACCTCAAGGCTCTGGCGACGGCGCCATTCCCTAACGGAAGAACGAATGACGCTGGCGCAGGCCGGTGCGGAATCCGTGACACGTCGTCCGGCGACGCAGTCGACGTCCATGGTGGACAAACCCTCGGGCCGCTGGCGGTCAGCGTGCGGGGGAGTGGTCGGCGCCCACCTGGCCAGCACCGTGGGTTCGTCGTATGCCGGTGGAGGCGAGACCGGCAAGGCCCGCCGAACCCCGCCAGCAAACGGTATCCGGGCGGGGTTCGGTCAGGCAGGATGCGGCGAACCCTGGATGCGCCCGGCCTGGTTGCGGCTCCGACACCGCCGATGGTGGCGGCGTGACGGGCGGTGGTTACGCTGGCCTTGCGTACGGGTTCTATGGTTGCCGGCCGTGGGACTGGCGGTCAGTATCGGGAATCCGTGTCTCGGCTTCGACGCCGAGGGGGAAGAGCACTACCGGAAGCAGTTCGACCTGCTGCACCGTGAACTGGCGGGGCAGGGCGTCGACTGGTCGCCGCCGGACGACCCGCCGCCGGCGGGAGCGACCCGGCCGCATCTGGGCAGCTTCCCGTACGGCTATCTGCACTATCTGCGCCGGGCGTACGCCCTGGTCTGTGACCGGCAACCGGTGACCCCGGTGTCCGGACCGGAGGATCTTGAGCGTGCCCGACCGTACGTCGACGAGGTCATGTTTTCGGTGCAGCCGCACCTGTTGTGTCACTCCGACTCCGCGGGCTACTACGTTCCGGCGCCGATGGACGGACCGCTTTTCCTGTCCGACGAGATCGGTGGCGGTGGGCTGGTCGGCTCCTGTCAGGGCCTGCTGCGCGAGCTGACCAGGGTCGCCGCGCCGATCGGGGTGCGGCTGGAGGCCGACGGCTCGCTGTCGGACGCCGAGGCGGCCCGGCTGTTCGACAACGGGGACGATCCGTTCGGGATCGAGCAGGCGGTGTGGCTGACGCTGTACGAGACGTGTCGGGTGAGTGTCGCCTCGGGGCACGCCGTCGTCTACACGTAGGAGCGATGGCACGGGCTGGCTGGCCGGCCTGTGCCATGATCGTCCGCGTGAGTGAGTGGATCTACAACGACCGTCCGGCCGGCGTCCGGTTCCTGACCGACCGGATCGCGGAGCCGGGCCGCACCGAGATCGAGAACGAGATCTGGGAACGGCTCGTGCGCGGCGACGACCACGCCGAAGAGTTCGTGGACTTCCTCGACCTGGACGAGGCGCGCCATGGAGCCACCGACGAGGAGTTGGTGGCGGCGTTCGAGAAGGCGGTGGCCGCCCGGCGGGACCAGCAGCGCGGGTGGGGTGAGGTGCGCGGCAATCTCTCCCAGGCCTTCGCCGAACTCAACGAGCTTGGTGTCCTGGCGCGGGAGGACTTCACCTGTTGCGGCACCTGCGCCGCCGCCGAGATTCACGACGAGCGCGACGAGTCCCGGCACTGGCACGGCTATCTCTGGTTCCACCGGCAGGACACCGAGGCGTTGATCGCCAGCTCGGACGGCGAGGTCTACCTCGGCTACGGCGCCTACCCGCCGAAGGACTTCGACCAGGCCGCGTACGACGCGTTGCCGCAGGCCGAGCAGCAGGCCAGCTACCAGGTCGACCTGGAACGGATGCTGGACGAGATCGCCTTCCCGGTGCTGCGTAGGCACGGCATGCGGGTGGAGTGGAACCGGGACCAGGCCCGGCGGATCCTGGTCACCGGCGCCCGGTGGTACGTGCCGCTGCCCTGAGGCACTGAAAGGCCGCCGTGGGCGACGGCCGGCGGGTGCCGGCCGTCGCCCACGGGAACGGTCGTCGGTGGAGCCGTCGCTCACTTGGTCAGCCGGGCGGCCTCCCGGTCGCGCCAGGCTGCGGCGAATCCCGTACGGCCGCCGGTCTTGAGCAGTGACCCCTCGTAGATGCGGGCGCCGACGAACAGCATCGCCACCGCGGTCGCCGCGAGGATCACCAGCGACAGGATCGGCTCCCAGCCGGCCGCGTCGCCGTCGAACAGCCGTACCGGCATCGCGGTCGGCGACGACACCGGCAGGTACGACAGCAGGGTCATGACCGTCGGGTTGTCCTGCAGGAAGATGACGGCGAAGAACGGCAGCATCACGATCATCTGCATCGGCGTCGACGCGGCGCCGATGTCCTCCTGCCGGCTGACCAGGGCGCCGACGGCGGCCCACAGGGCGGCCAGCATCACGAACCCGACGACGAAGAACGGCAGGAACCAGGCGATCGCCGGGCCGAGCAGCGAGAGTAGATCGCCCGGTACGCCGGCTGTCGACACGCCGATGTAGGCGACGGCGGCGATCAGCGCGATCTGCCCGAAGGCCAGGATCGCCCCGGCGATCACCTTCCCGGCGAGCAGTGCCCGGATCGGCACGGTCGCCACCAGGATCTCCACGACCCGGGTCTGCTTCTCCTCGGTGACGCTCTGCGCGATCTGCAACCCGAACGTCAGGGACGTCATGAAGAAGACGAACGCGAACGCGTACGGGATGAGGAACGCGAGCGCCGGGTCGACCGCGTTCGGGTCGAGCAGTTCGACTGGCGGGCGGGCGCTGAGGGCGTTGACCACGTCCGACGGTGCGTCGTCCATCGCCAGTACGCGTGGACCGGTGACCACCGCCGCGTCGACGTCGCCGGCACGGACCAGCCGTTCGGCCTCCGCGTCGTCGCCGACCGTGCGGACCTCGAGCCCGGCGTCGGCCAGTGCCGTGGCGGCGGGGCCCTGGACCACGGCCACCGAGGACGGGCCGCCGCCGAAGATGTTCGGCAGTACCGTAGAGGCGGCCACGATCACCAGGAAGATGATCGTGCTCCAGATGAACGTCTTGTCCCGCAGCTTGACCCGGATTTCCCGGGCCGCGACGATGCGGGCGGCGTCGAAGGTGGTCATCGGACGACCTCCCGGAAGATTTCGGCCAGGGAAGGGGTGACGGGGCGGAACACGCGTACCGGCCCGCGGTCGAGCGCGGAGCGTAGCACCGACTGGTCGTCGGTGCCGGCGGCCAGGTCGAAGACGGCGTGCGCGCCGTCGAGGTCGACCAGGGTCACGCCGGGCTGGTCGCGCAGCCATCCGGCGTCGCCGTCGACGCGGATCTCGTAGCGCGGCAGGGCGTGGGCCTGGCGCAGCTGCTCGCGGCTGCCGGCGGCCCGGATCGCGCCCTCACCGATGATGACCAGGTCGTCGCAGAGGCGCTCGACGACCTCCAGTTGGTGGCTGGAGAACAGCACGCCGACGCCGCGCGCGGTGTATTCGCGCAGCACCGTCAGCACGGTGTCGACGGCGAGCGGGTCGAGGCCGGAGAACGGCTCGTCCAGCACCAGCAGGTCCGGTTCGTGGACGAGTGCGGCGGCGATCTGCGCCCGCTGCTGGTTGCCCAGTGACAGCTTCTCCAGCTTGTCGCCGGCCCGTTCGGCCAGCCCGAGGCGGTCGAGCAGGGCGTCTACGTTGCGGGTGGCGGCGTCCGCGCTGAGGCCGTGCAGCCGGCCAAGGTAGATCAACTGCTCGCTGACGGACATCTTCGGGTAGAGCCCGCGCTCCTCCGGCATGTAGCCGAAGCGGCGCCGGTCGTCGCGGGTCAGCGGGGCGCCGTCCCAGGTCACCGTGCCGGAGTCGGCCGCGAGAGCGCCCATGATGATGCGCATCGTGGTCGTCTTGCCCGCGCCGTTGGCGCCCACGAATCCGGTCAGGCGGCCCGGTGTCACGTCGAAGGTGACGTCCCGGAGCACGCTGCGATCCCCGAAGGCGCGGTGTACCGCCTTCAGTTGCAGGAGCGAAGTCATGCATCGACGGTAGGCGCGGCGGATGCCGTTGACCTCCGTCCCACGATCGATCGTCAGGGTCCGTCGCGCGACGGATGCCGTCCTCCGGGGGTGACGACGCCGTGCTCGTACGCGTACACGACCGCGTGCGTCCGGTTACGCAGTCCCAGCTTGGTCAACACGTGGCTGACGTGGGTCTTCACCGTCGCCTCGCCGAGGAAGAGAGCGGTCGCGATGTCGGCGTTGGTGGCGCCGCCGGCCAGCAGCACCAACACCTCGTGCTCGCGCGGGGTCAGTTCGGACAGCCGGGCGCCGTCGGTGCGGCCGCTCTCCGCCATTCCGCCCGGCCCGGTGAAGCGGGCGATGACCCGGCGGGTGATTTCGGGGGCGAGCAGGGCGTCGCCGCGGGCCACCACCCGGACGGCGTGGATCAGTGCCTCCGGTGTGCCGTTCTTCAGCAGGAAGCCGCTGGCGCCGGCCTGCAGGGCGGCGAAGAGGTAGTCGTCGCGGTCGAAGGTGGTGAGGACCAGTACGGCGGGTCCGGCGCCGGCGGCGACTATCCGCCGGGTCGCCTCCAGCCCGTCGATGCCGGGCATCTCGATGTCCATCAGCACCACGTCGGGCCGTTCCCGCTCGGCGAGGTCGACCGCCCGCAGCCCGTCGTACGCCTCGCCGACCACCTCGATGTCGTCCTCGGTTTCCAGGATGACCCGGAATCCGGTCCGTACGAGGTGGTGGTCGTCGGCGAGCAGTACCCGGATCGTGTTCATGCCGTCACCCGTGCCAGGGGGAAGCGGGCCCGGACCCGGAAGCCTCCGGTGGGCCGTGGGTCGGTCGTGAGCGTGCCGTCGTGGGCGGTGACCCGCTCACGCATGCCGATGAGGCCGAGGCCGGCGCTGGGCCGTCCCGCCGTGCCGCGCCCGTTGTCGGCCACGTCGATCTCCAGTTCGGCGGCGTGGTAGCGGATCCGTACGTCCAGGTTCGTTGCCCCCGCGTGCTTCAGCGTGTTGGTGACGGCCTCCTGCACGATCCGGTACGTGGCCTGCGACAGCGACTCCGGTAGCGGCGCCGGCTCGCCGTACACGCCGAACGAGGTCTCCAGGCCGGCGTCCCGGGCGTTGACGACGAGTTCCCCGACCTGGTCGACGCCCGCCCCGGGCGGCTCGTCGGGGACCGTGCCGCCGGCGCGCAACAGGTTGAGCATCCGGCGCAGTTCGTCGACGGCCGTCCGGGCGCTCTGCTCGACCGCCGCCAGGGTGGTGCGGGCCTTGCCGGGATCCTTGTCCATCACCCGCCGGGTCGCCGCGGCCTGCACACCCATCACCGACACATGATGGGCCACGACGTCGTGCAGTTCGCGGGCGATACGTACCCGCTCACCCATGACCGCGGCCTGCGCGGCGTCGGCCTGCGACCGGCGCAGTTCCTCGGCCTGCACCTCCAGTTGGTGCTGCCGGCGGGCGGACGTCCACGCCGTGTCGCCGAAGAGATAGGCGAAACCGAAGAACAGCACGTTGACGAGCACGCCGCTGACGATGGACGCGAGCAGCGGCTCCAACGGACCGCTCGCGTTGGGGAACGCGTTCGGCGGGAGGTTGACCAACGACAGCACCGCGGAGACGGCGAGCCAGCCGAACATCGCGGCGATGATGCCGAGCCGCACCCGGCGGGCCATGACCCGGTCGATGCTCCAGGCGCCGACCGTGTACAGGGCCACGTAGAGCGCCCCGCTGGCGACCTGCTGCTCGGGCGAGTGCCGGTACTGGCTCCCGATGAGCGCCACGGAGATCACGATCGCGACGGCGATCGGGAAGCGTCGGCGCGCGACCAGCGGCAACGTGCAGGCCAGCGTCCAGAACACCTGCTCGGGCCACGCGGGCGGCCGGCCGAGGAAGAACTGGCCGACACTGTTGACCAGGGTGAGGTTGAGCATCGCCCCGGCCGCCACCGCCACACCCGTCAGGACGTCCGTGCGCCGCTGCTCACGCGACGGCCCGGGGCGCCGCCACGGCGTCAGCTCCACGCTCATGCCGCGACGATGGCACACCGGATCGGCCGGTGACGAACCGCCCCGCGGAGGTGGTTCGCGGAATGGGCCGCTTGTGGCGCCGCTCACCGTTGTGGTCGGCGCGTGCCACACTTGCGGCCGCCCGAACGATGCCGCGGGCCGGGTCGAGGAGTGCGAGATGAGCAACTATGTTTTCGTGGACGTGGAAGCCCTCGGCACCAGCCCGGTCAACGGCACGATGACGGAATTCGGTGCCGTTCACGAGAAGACCCGCCGGACATTTCACGGCGTGCTGTTCGAGGGAACGCCCGACCCGGCCAATCCGGCGGTTCCGGTGGTGGGGGCCAGGATCAACGACGCCGCGACCGTGGCCGGGGGACTCTCCGACTGGCTGCGTGAGGTCGGTGGCAAGGAGCGCCCCGTCTTCGTGTCGGACAATCCGGCCTACGACTTCATGTGGATAGCCGGGCTGTTCGACGAGGCCGGACTGCCGAACCCGTTCGGTCACAGCGGCCGGAGACTGGGCGACTTCTATGCGGGGCTGATGAACAACTGGGGCGACACCCAGGCCTGGAAGCGTTTCCGGCAGACGCCGCACGACCATCACCCGGTGAACGATGCGATGGGAAACGTCGAGGCGTTCCAGGAACTGAAGCGGATGGCGAAGGAGCAGCGTGCTGCCCGGTAGGGCGCCGTGGGTGTGAGCCGTACCCGGCTCAGGCGGTCGGGTACCGGGCGGCCCGGCCGGTGGTGTCCGGCTTCGGTCCGGCGTCGCGGTAGTCGATGCCTCGCACCGCCGAGAGGTGACCGTCCGTGGGGTTGCGGTCGCTGACCGTGTCATCGGGTGGGCGTCCGCGAAGGGGCCGACCTTCGTGACACCCGGCGCATACGAAGGTCGGTAGCGGCGTGCCCGGTGCGTTGCTGCAGTTGAGGACATGATCGAAACGTTCCGTCTCACCAAACGACATCGGGTGCTCACCGCGGTCGAGGACCTTTCGTTCACCGCTCCCGACGGGCAGGTGACCGGGTTCGTCGGCCCGAACGGATCGGGCAAGACCTCCACGATGCGGATCGTCGTCGGCCTGGACCGGCCGACGTCCGGCTGCGCGACGATCGACGGACGGCCGTCGCGGGAACACCGCTCACCGCAGCGGGTCGTGGGGGTCGTGCTCGACGCGCGCGGCGCACCCGGCGGCATGACGGCCAGGGGCCACCTGCGCTGGCTGGCCGCCGCCGGCCGGATTCCCGACCGGCGCGCCGACGAGCTGCTGGAGGAGGTCGGCCTGGCGCCGGCGGCGTCCCGCCGGATCGCCGCGCTGTCGCTCGGCATGCGACAGCGGCTGGCCATCGCGGCGACCCTGCTCGGCGACCCGGGCACGCTCATCCTGGACGAACCGGTCAACGGCCTCGACCCCGACGGCGTGCGATGGGTACGCCACCTCGTGCGCCGGCTCGCCGCCGAAGGCCGCTGCGTGCTCGTCTCCAGCCACCTCATGGCCGAGATGCAGCAGACGGCGGACCGGGTGGTGGTCATCGGCGCCGGCCGGCTGCTGGGCCAGTTCGACATCGGCGATCTGGAGCACGGCACCTCGCTCGAGGACGCCTACCTGAACCTCACCGCGGGCGCGGCCGAGTACCGCGCCGCCGTCACGGGAAGGAAGAGGCGGTGAACGGCGCGCAGTCGACGACGGCCCCAGGGTTCGCCGCCACCTTCGTCTCCGAGTGGCGCAAGATGCGCGCCCTGCGCTCGACCCCGATCGGGGTCGCCCTGATCGTCCTGGTCAGCGTCGGCGTCGGCGGCTTCATGACCGTGATCGGAGACAGCTCTGCCATCGCCGACGCCCAGGCGGAGAGCGAATTCTCCGTCATCTTCTACAGCTCCGGGCTGGTCACCTGGGCGTACGCGTACCTGGCGGCGAGCTTCGTCGCGGCGGAGTTCCAGGGACTGGGCGAGTCGACCTTCGTCGCCACCGCCCGCCGCAACCGGGTCCTGGCGGCCAAGCTCGTCCTCGTCGCGGCCGGCGGTCTGATCGTCGGCCTCCTCGCGTCGGTCATGACGGTGGCAGCCACCCAGGGCGTGCTCGCGCTTCGCGGGTCCGGGCCCCTCGACCTGACCGACCCGGGACTGGTCCGGGCGATCGCGCTGCTGGTGGCGGTATCGATGGCGGTCCAGGGACTGCTGGCCGCGGGCTTCGCGGTCCTCGTCCGCTCGGCTGTCGGGGCGGTGGTCGTCACCGGGCTGATCTCGCTTCTGCCGGTGAGCCTGGCGCCGTTCCTCGGCGACGGGTACGCCGCGAGCGTGCCCCGCTGGCTGCCGGGCGCCGCGGTGGAGAGCCTGGCCGGTGTCGCGGCTCCCGGCTCCCACGGTTACCTGGACTGGCCGCTGGCGCTCGCGTGCGTGACCGCATGGGTCGCCGCCGTCGGCACGGCCGCCGCACTACGTCTTCCCCGCATGGACAGCCGCTGACCGGACCGAGAGGAGCCACCGATGGCAAGGGTGAAACTCGCCGCCGACGCCCGACCGGAGCAGGTGCTGGCGACCGTACGGGAGACCTTCGAGAGCCGCGACTACCTCTGGGAACAGACCGGCCCGCTGACCGCCGTCGCCTGCGAGGGAGGTGAGCCGGTGCGGCAAACCCTGATCTCCCGGCGACTGCGGGTGGACGTACGCGTCGATCCCGAGGCGCACCGCCTGGAGTTGACCCAGCGGACACACGGCGCCGCGTACGCCGCCAACGACGCGCCGTACTTCTTCGTCCGGCTGACGATGCGCTTCCGGCGGATGACCAGGGCGGTGCGGGAGGACCTCGCCGCCGCGCCCCACCATTGAGCCGTACACGCCGACGACCATCGACCAGGAAGGCGGGTGCCGTGCGAACGCAGGTTGACCGGGAGGCCTGGTGGCCGACGATCGGGCTGGTCACGGCCGCGGTGCTGGGCGCGGTCATCGGCGTCGTCGCGATCCCCGCCGCGACGCCGGTCATCGTCGCGATGGCCGGCGCGCAACTCGGTGTCACCGCGCTCGGGTTCCTGGCTCCGGACCGGCCGGTGCTCTGGGCCGTCGCCGTCGCCGTCGTGGCGTTGGGCTCTCCGCTGCTGGACCCCCGGCTGGCGGAACTCACCTACAGCGGGGCCGTACCGTGGATCGCCCTCGGCATCGCGATGAGCGCGCTGAACCTCTACCGCCGCGCCGGCGACTGGATCGCCGTCGCCTGCGGCACCGCCGCCCTGGCGGTGGGCTCGGTCGGGGTCGTGGCGGTGGGCGTCCGGGCCGGTGTACCCGCGGCGATGGCGATCCTGTCGGCCAGTGTCCCGTTCCTCATCGGCGTGCTCATCGCCCTGATGCGGCACCTGCGGGAAGCGCGCGCCGACCGGGTCCGGCGCCCGGCGATGTCCGTCGAGATGACCGGGTACGACGAAGGGGCGGACCTGCCGGCCGGGACCCTGGAGGCGGCCCGGCGGGCCCTGGCCATCGTCGCCCTGCGCAGCGACGAACTCGTCGCGTCGGCGGGTGACCCGGCCACCCGTCGCGCGGCGGCGGACCTGCGTGACGTCGCCCGGCGTGGGCTCACCGGGGACAGCGTGGGCGGGAACACCGTGGCCCGGATCGAGCTGTACGACTCGACCGCGGCCCCGCCGTCCGGGGCGCCCGCCAGCAGGCCGGCCGGACCGCCGGTGCCGGACCTGTCCGACCGCGAACGCGAGATCCTGCGACTCGTCGCCACCGGCTCGTCGAACGCGGCCATCGGGCGCAGCCTGTATCTGAGCGAGGCGACGGTGAAACAGTACGTCTCCCGGCTGATGCGCCGGTTCGAGCGGGAGAACCGGACCCAGTTGGCGTTGCTGGCCGCGCGCTGGTTCGACGAGGACCCGCGACCGGACGGTCAGTAGGCGAGGGTCGATTTTTCCTCGCCGGTGGCCCGGGCGACGACGGCGTCGGCGATCACGAGGTCCTGCCAGGACATGCCCGAGCTTTTGAAGACCACCGGGCGGTCGATTGCCAGCGCCGTCGCGCCGGTCACCACCGACGGCACCGGCACCAGGTCGCCGACGTCGACCGTGCCCTCCTTGACGGCCATGACCACGTCGCCGCACTCGCGCAGCGCGGTCGCGACGTCCTCGACCACGACCTGGGCCCGGCCGAGCAGGGCGGCGTCGAGTTCCCGGGCGTCGGGCTCGTGGGAGCCGACGGCGATCACGACGGCGTCGGCGCGTACCAGGTCGGCGGCGAAGAGCGGGGTACGGGCGGTGGTGGCGCACACGACGACATCCGCGGCCCGTACGGCCCGCTCCGCCTCGCCGGTGCCGGCGCCGATGACGCGTACGTCCGCTCCCGCCAGTTGCGCGTACGCCGCCGGACGCCGCACCACGTACGTCAGGCCGGTGATCTCGCGGTGTCCGTCCACGACGGACCGCAGGGTGGCGGTGTGTCCGACGGCCTGCGGTCCGCCGCCGTAGACGACGACCCGCAGCGGTGCGGTGTCCCGCAGGAGCGCGGGCCTGACCGCCGCGACGGAGACCGCCGGGGTACGCAGCGCGGTGAGCGCGCCCGCGTCGATCAGCGCGGTCGGTGCCAGGGTCTGCGCGTCGAACAGCACGTAGACGCCCTGGATGCGGGGCAGGCCCCGGGCGGCGTTGCCGGGGCTGACCGTGGCGATCTTGATGCCGGTGCTGGCGCCGATGTCGCTGGGCATGAGCAGGAAGTGCCCGTGGCGCACCTCGACCTGGCTCCGGACGGGGTCGGTGGCCGGGTCGAAGCCGTTACGCAGTGCGGCCTCGATGGCCTCGACGGCCGCTCGTGGCGACAGGAGTTCGGCGACCCGTTCGGCGGTGAGGTAGGGCAGGGATGCGGTCATCGCGGCGGGGTCCTTCGGCGGCCGGGGCCGGTACGTCGTCCTGCTCCCTCCGGCACCCCCACAGGGTAGCCGTCCCCGAATGCCCGACCCGGTAGTCGGTCAAATGGCACATATGCTATGAAAGTGCGTCGGTCCTCGGGTGCGGGAGAAGGAATGAAGAGAACGAGACTCACCGAGCGCCTGGGCGCCCGCGAACAGGTGGCGGCAGGTGAGGTGCTGGTGGCCACGGCGGTCGACCACCCCGAACGCGGGACGGTGCGCTGCCCCGCCGCGCCACTGATCGGGGGATCGCTGACCAGGCTCGGCCGCACGGTGCGGTACGGCACCCTGACCATCACCTCGCCCCAGCCTTCGACCGCCACCGTGCTGGCCACCACCTACCTCGACCGGCACGGCGCGGCATGGGGGATCGCGGCGGCCGTACATCCATCCGACGACGAACTCCGGCAGGTGGTGGAAGAGGTGCTCGACCGGTGGTCCGCGGTGTTCCGGACCCGGCGGCTGCTGACCGGAGCCACCCCGCCGGCGTGTGCCGGGGTGCGGCGGACACTCGCCCTTGTCGACCGGGCTCTCACCACGTCGACGGGCCCCGTGTTCATGCTGAACCCTCCACCGGAGATCGAGCCGCTGCTCGACGGCACCAACCCGCGGGACGTACGCGCCGTCGGTGACCTGACCGGCGTACCGACCGGGTCGGTGGTGGTCGTCCCCGCCGCCGGCGCGCACCCCGACCTCCCGCGAAGCGCCTCGGCGAGAGGGCTGACGCTCGTCGACGCGACCTGCCCGTTCGTCGCCGCGGCGCGGGCCGAGGCCGACAGCCGCGTCGCCGAGGGCGACCGCGTGGTCGTCGCGGGCAGGGCCGGATACGCGGCCTATCCGGGGATCACCGCCGGGCTGCCCGTCCCGCCGCGGCTCGTCGAATCGGAAGCCGACGTGGCCGCACTGGTCCTGCCGGAGTCCGATCCGGTTTCCTGCGTGGTGCAGCCCGGGATCGCGATGTCCGAGGTGCTGCCGGTGGTGGCCGCCCTGCGCGGGCGCGTACCCACGCTGCGGGGTTCGCACCCCGACGACTTCTGCTACGAGGCCACCGACCGCTCGGACCTCGCGCACCATCTGGCCCGCCACTGCGACGTGGTGCTGATCTGCGGTGCGCCCGACGCGGAGGACACGGCGTCGCTGCACCGTTGGGTCGCCGGCGCGGGAGGCGAACCTGTCGTGCTCGACGCGGTGGAGGCGATCAGGCCGCAGTGGCTCGTTCCCGGCGCCGTGATCGGCCTGCTGCCGTCGACGTCGGCGCGGCCGTCGCTCGCCCAGGACGTCATCTCGGCGCTGTCCGGGCTGGGCCCGCTGAGCGTCGTACGCCGCCTGGCGCGCAGCCAGGCCGACGGCGACCCGCCCGCGGATCCGCTCACCGGCGATCCGCGACCGTCGACGGCACCGGCCCGGAATCCGTCTGGCGTGCCTGGTGAAGAAGGGCCGCGACCTCGGGTACCCGCCGATAGGGCCGCAGCCCCGCGTCAAGGGAGGCCCGCGCCCGGTGGATTCGGCCGGAATCCAGATGCGGGTAGTCGTCCAGGAACAGGTGCCACTCCCGAACGGCCCTGAGCACGTGCCCCTGGCCGAGGTGCAGTTCGGCCAGGCGGGCCCGCAGGAGCGCACGGGACCGGCGCTCCCGCACCGGCCGCAGGCGCGTCGAGGACTGCAGCGCCCTGATCGCGGCACCCCGCTCACCCAGCGACGCGTGCACCGCGGCCCGCTGATGCGCGAACGCGGCCGCGTGGTACGAGCCCAGCAGCGGGCCGTCCCGCTCGGCGCGCTCCAGTTGCGCGCCGCAGGCCCGTAGTTGAGCCATCGCGGCAGGTCGGTCACCGGCGGCCGCGTACGCCACGGCGAGTTGGCCGTGCAGGAACGCCCGGGTCAGCGGCGGCGTCCGGGGACCCGCCGCGGCGATCGCCCCCTCCGCCAGCCGGCGTGCGTCCGCGTGGTGACCGAGCCCGCGCGCCTGGACGCTGAGCGCCCGCAACGCCATCGCCGCGAGGCGCCGGTCGCCGGCCTCCGACGCCAGTGACCGGCCGACGTGGAAGTACCGCTGGGCCGGACCGTGCTGCTCGTCGTCGAAGCACATGAATCCACACAGGTAGGCCAGTTGCGAGGCGGTCGACAGCAACCGGGCACGCAGGCGCGGTGGACCGCCGGCGCGCAGGAGGGGCGAAAGGCCGGTGGCCAGGTAACCGCCCAGCGCCATCCTGCCCCGGCCCCCGCCGAAGACGGCGTCGACCTCGTCGAAGACCTCGATCATCCGCTCGGCCGCGGACACGTCGCGGGGGGTGAGGGTCCGGCCCGGCTCCGTCGCGACGAGCGGGTTCACCTCGTCGTACGCCGGGGGTGTGTCCCGCCGGTAGACGAGGGACCTCGTCAGGCCCCGCCGCTTCGCTCCGCTGCCGTAGAGCTCGTGCAGCTCGTCGACGAGGTCCAGGTGCCGGGCCGCCGTGTCCGGTGCCGGCCGCTGTGCCGGTAGCCCCACCTCGGGCAGGGAGATCTCGCGGTCGAGCCGGCGGCTGAGTGCCTCGACCACCAGTGCGGCCACCGGCTGTCGGGGACGGGATCCGGCGAGCCAGTGCGCCACCGAGGTGCGGTCGTACCGCAGCGTCATGCCGGACTCCGCGCCGCAGGCGTTGACCGCCCGGGCGAGGTCCGCGCCCGTCCAGGCCGCCTCCCGCAGCAGTGCGCGGAGTCGCGCGTTGGGCCGTGCCGGCATGTCCGCCTCCTCAGCGCCACGCTCGGACCGTGGGGGACGGGGGAGCGGTACGCCCTCGAGGGCATCTCCCCTATTAGGACATGTCACGTGAGCGATGAGGAATCACCCGCAACGGTGACCAGGAGCCGGTAGTGGGCGGTGGCGGATCGAGGTACTTGCCTGCTTCGTTCAACGTCGTCCGAGATTCAACAGATCCGCAGCTCTTCGCCCGACTCTCAGAACTTATCGATGCCTATATTCGGACTTCGGCGGGGGGACAGAGTGGAACCTCACCGCCAGAACCCAACAAATCGGGCCGACCCAAGGAGCAACGACATGGACAAGGCCGACGTGCTGGACGAGCTGCGGACCATCTACGCCGAGGCGCTGGAATATCCGAAGGAGGTGCTCACCCCCGACGCGCACCTGGAGGCGGAGCTGGGAATCGACTCGCTCAAGCAGACCGAGCTGCTGAACAGGGTGACCGAGCACTTCGGGATGGAGCGGGTACCGGACGGCGGCGTGGAGACCCTGGACAGCATCGCGGCCGTGGTGCTGGCGTCCGCCCACCGGACGGGGTCGAAGTGACCGCCGTCGCCGTGGTGGGCATGGGCGTCGCGCTGCCCGGCGCGAGCACCCCCGACGAACTGTGGGATCTGCTGCGCAGCGGGCGAAGCGTGCTGTCGGCCGCCGACGCCGACCCGGCCGGCCTGGCCGGGCTCCACGACCCGGACCGCGCCGTTGCCGACCGGAGCTACAACCGCGTCTACGGCCCACTGGCCGACCTGCGGCCGCACCCGCGACTGCGGGCGGAGAGGGACGCCGGCGACGCGCCACCGGGGCTGACCACCTACTGGCTGCGGCACTGCCTCCTCCAGGCACTGGACACCACCACCGTCGCCGACCGGGACCGGTGCGCGTTCGCGATCGGCTACGGCGTCAGCGGCTCGATCAACGCCGAGCAGGCATTCCTCGTCGAGGCCGTCGCGCAGGGCGTCGGCGCGTACGACCCGGACGCCGGGCAGATCCCGGACCTCGTACGCCGCGCGCTCGCCGGCACCTACCCGTTCGCCGGCCCCGAACCGCACGTGTTCCTGCCACACGAGGTCGGCCGGCGGGCCGCCGCCGGGCTGCTGCCGCCACGGACGGAGATCGTGACCATCGACACCGCGTGCTCGGCGAGCCTCTACACGGTCCAGGCCGCGATCAGCGCCCTGAGCACCGGCACCGCCGACGTGGTGTTCTGCGGCGGAGCCTGCAACGTCACCCCGTCGGAGTACGTGATGCTCAGCCAGGTCGGGCTCGTCTCGGCGGACGACCAGCTCCGGTCGTTCGACGTGGCGGGCACCGGCAGCCTGTGGAGCGAAGGGGCGGCGGTCGTCGCGCTGAAGACCCTCGACCGGGCGGTCGCCGACGGCGACGAGGTGCTCGGCGTCATCGCCGGCCTCGGCACCTCCTCCGACGGCCGTGGACGCGAGGTGCTGGCGCCCGACAGCCGGGGCCAGGCCCTGGCCATCCGGCGGTCCCTGGAAAGCGCCGGCGTCACGGCCGCCGGCGTCGACTGGATCCTGGCCCACGCCATCGGCGTCCCGGCCGGCGACGCGGTCGAGTTCGCCGCGCTGCGCGAGGCGGCCGACTCCGCGACGGACTGCCTGGTCACGGTGAACAAGCCGCAGTTCGGCCACACCTCCTGGGCGTCCGGCCTGCTCTCCCTGGTCCACGTCCTGCTCGCGCTGCGCAACGAGACGGTGCCCGCCCAGCGCCGGTTCACCCGTACCCCCGAGTCGTACCGGCAGGAGGCCACCAGGCTGCGGATTCCGGTCACCGACGCCCCCTGGCCGCGTACGGCCGACCGCCCCCGGATCGCCGGCGTCAACAGCTTCGGGTTCGGGGGGACCAACGTGCACGCCGTGGTCACCGACACGCCACGGGTGGGCGGGTTCGCGCGGCGCTCCGGCACGGGGGAGATCGCGGTGGTGGGGTGGGGAACACACCTGCCGGGCGCCCCGACCGCGACCGAGGTCATGGACCAACTCCGCGGCGCCGAGTGGCACGTTCCGCCCGGATTCGGGGAAAGCTATCCGCTGCCGGACCCGGTCCAGCTACGCATGCCACCGATCGCGGCGCGCAACCTCGACCGGACGCAGTTGATGCTGATCCAGTCGATGCTCCAGCTTGCCGGCGAGCACGGCGAGGTGTGGGCGCCGTTCACCGACACCACCGGCGTCTTCGTCGGTCACCACGGCGTACCGGGCGCCTTCGGCCCGGTGGTCCTGCGCATCAACCGCGACCTGATCGCGGGCGCCCTCGCCGGCGTGACCGATGCGACGGCGGCGCCGGCGGTCGACCGCTTCCTGAAGTCCCTGCAGGCGCTGGCCCCCGACCCCGACGAGACCGTCGGCGGGCTGCTGCCGAACTTCATCGCGTCCCGGGCGACAAAACGCTTCGACCTGCGCGGCATGGCGATGGTCGTCGACCAGGGAATCGACTCCGCGCTGGGCGCCGTCCACCTGGCGATGCGGGCGCTGCACACCCGGGAACTGGACATGGCCCTGGTCAGCGGGGTGAACGGCAACTCCGGGTCGGAGCTGCGCGCGATCCTCGGCGCCCCCTTCCGGTCGCCGGCGGTGGACCCCGCCGAAGGGGCGTTCACCCTGGCCCTGACCCGGCCCGACACCGCGGCGGAGCACCGGCTGCCGATCCTGGCCCGGCTGCGGGCCGGCCAGGACCCGCACGACGGTCCCGCCACCGTGCGGTGCGGTCCGAGCGCGGGACGCAGCTATCTGGGTGGCGACGGGGCACTGGCGATCCTGCGCGCCGTCGCCACCGGCGGCACCGTCCGGGTCGAACCGTACGACCCGGCGATCCAGCCGGCCGGCATCCTCGTGAGGGCGTGAGGCGCGATGACCCAGCAGTCGCTTCCCCCTGCGGCGGCCGGGAGCCCGGCCGCCGCGGCGGATACGGTCGCCGTGGTCGGCATGGGCCTGGCGCTACCGGGAGCCGTGACCGTGGAACAGTTCTGGGCGCTGCTGACCGGCGGCGAAGCCCAGATCACCGCACCACCGGCGGGCCGCTGGCGGACCGGGGACTTCGTCGACGCCGACCGCTCCGCCACCGACAAGACGTATCAGCAGGCCGGGGGATTCGTCACCGGGCTGCCGGACGCCGGCACCGACGACTACGCGCAGGTGTGGCTGCGCCACTGCGTGGAGCACGGGCTCACCGGGGTCGGCCGCCGGGACGGCGACCGCTTCAGCCTCTGCCTCGGCTACACCGCCGACGGCAGCCTGCACCAGGAGGAGGCCCTTGTCGTCGGCGGAGTGCTGGCCGAGGCCGAGTCGCTGGGCCGCCGGGACACCCGCGAGATCGAGAAGGCGCTGCGGCGCCGGTACGTCCGCGCCGCCGAACCCACCGACCACACCGCACACCGGATCGTCACCAACGCCATCCGCGGACTGATGCCGGCCGACACCCGGGTGCACGTCGTCGACACCGCCTGCTCGTCGTCGCTGTACTCCATCGACCTGGGGATGCGGGAGATCCTGGCCGGGGCCGTGGACATCGCCGTGTGCGGCGGCGCCATGGCGCTGACCCCGTCCGTCTCGGTGATGTTCGCCAAGAACGGCGGACTCTCACCCACCGGCACCGTACGCGCCCTCGACGCCGGCGCCGACGGCGTCATCTTCTCCGACGGCGCCGCCGTCATCGTCCTCAAGCGACTCGACCGCGCTCTCGCCGACCGGGACACCGTCCTCGGCGTCGTCGCCGGCTCGGGACTGTCCGCCGACGGCAAGGGCACCTCCATCTACAAGCCGGCGCCCCACGGTCAGGAACACGCCCTGAACCGGGCGTACGACAGCTCCGGACTGCCCCCCGACGACGTGGACCTCATCGTCGCCCACGCGACCGGCACCCCCACCGGCGACCTGACCGAACTCGCCGGGCTGCGCCGCCGCTACCGGGGCCACACCCCGGTCCACGTCGTGTCCAACAAGTCCCTCGTCGGCCACACCGGCTGGGCGGCCGGGGCGGTGTCCGTCATCCACCTGCTCCTGGCCATGAGACACGGGACGATCCCCGCCCAGTACGGCTTCCGGGACCTGCCCGCACCCGCCGCCACGGACGACTCCCGCCTGGTCGTACCCACCACGGAACAGCCCTGGCCCCGGCGGGGCCGCCCGCGCGCCGGCGCCGTGTCCGGCTTCGGATTCGGGGGCACCAACGCCCACCTGCTGTTCCAGGAGTACACCGGCGACCCGCCGGCACGCCGCCCGACCAGCGTGACCCCACTGGACGAACTCGTCCTCGTCGGATGGGCGAGCCGACAGCCCGACGAGGGAACCCGGTTCGGCGCCGAATACCCGATGCCTGGCATGCGGGAGCTGCGCCTGCCGCCCGCCACGGTACGCCGCATGGACCGGACCCAGCTCATGCTCGTCCAGTGCGTCCACCAGCTCGACGCCACCCTGAAGGACGTGCTGGCCCGCCGCCACCAGCGGGTCGGCGTCGTCGTGGGACACACCGGGCCGACCCGCAACGCCCTCCTCTGCCGGCTCCGCGCCCACCTCGACGAGATCCAGCGGGTCCTCACCGACGACCTCGGGCCCGAAGTCGACGAGTTCCTCGACACCCTGCGGTCGACCGTCCACGGCCTCGTGCCACCGATCACCGAGGACTCCTACCCCGGGGAGATGCCCAACGTCATCTCGGGCCGGGTGGCGAACCACTTCGACCTGTGCGGCCTCAACGTGACCGTCGACCAGGGCGCGGCGTCGCTCCTCGAGGCGTTCGAGGTGGCGGCCCGCTACCTCCAGTTCGGCGACATCGACCTCGCGCTCGTCGGGGCGGTCAACGGGAACAGCCGACCGGAGTGGCAGGCGATGCTCGGCAGCCCGACCCCGCCGCACGAGGGCGCCTTCCTGTTCGCGCTGACCACCCGGCAGGTCGCGGCCGCCACCGGCCTACCCGTCCTGGCCGGGGTCGACGACCTCGGCGTGTGCGGAGACCGGGAGGCACACCCGGCGACGCACCTCGCGGGCGCGGAGGGCGGTGACGAACTGCTCGCCTTCCTCACCGGGACAGCGCCCGCGGCCCGGATCGTCCGGCGCCCGGAACCGCAGGCCCCGGCCCGGGCGCTCACCCTCAGCCGGCCGGCGGCCGTCGCCGAGCCGGCACCGCCCGCCGTCCGGGCCCTGGAGCGCTACGAGCTGAGCCTCGCCCCGCTGCCGGCCACCGGGGCGGCGGACGACCGGCCGTTCATCCCGCCGTCGGCCGTCGTACTGACCAACAACAGCGCGGCCCTGGGACCGCTGCCGCACGACACCACCGTCATCGCCGTCGGCGACGGTGACGCACTGCTGCGGCGCGACGGGTCGAGCAGCCGGATCGACCTGTCGGAGGCGGGCTTCGACAAGCTGCTGTCCGATGTGGACCCGACGCACATCAGGGTCGTCTGCGACCTGACCACGGTCGGCCCGCGGTTCGAGCCGGAGGACGCCCGGCATCGCGGCGTGGTCGGACTCCACGACGCGATGTTCCTGGCCGCCCGTGGCGCCGCCGCCGGCTGGACGCCCCGCCACTCGTTCGCGGTCCTGCTGCTCGGCGGCGTACGCCCGGACCGGGTCCCGCACCCCCTGACCGGCCTGTTCACCGGCTTCACCAAGGCGCTCGCCCGGGAGTTCGCGTCGTCCGAGGTGTACGCGGTGGCACACGAGGCGGCCAGCGTCGACGCCACCACCGACCTCCGACCCCCGCCGCTGCTGCCGGTCGCCTACCACGTCGGTGGGCAGCGACTGGCGGTGCGGGCGCGGCACCGACCCGCGCCCGCCACCCCGATCGGCCTCACCAGGGACTCGGTCGTCGTCGCCGCCGGCGGCGGCCGGGGAGTCGGCGCCGAACTGCTGCGCGCCGTGGCGCGTACCGCCGGGCCGCGACTCTACGTGCTGGGGACGACCCGGATCGACGACACCGACACCCGCCCGGTCGCCGATGGCCGGGCCGCGTTCATCAAGGCGCGGGTCAGCGAAGGCGGCACGACCGCCGTACGGGCGAGCCGGGCCTTCGACCACCTCACCCGGGTGGCCGAGATCCGTGCCACCCTCGCCGAACTGGCCGGCCACTGCGGCAGCGACCGGGTCACGTACCTCGTCTGCGACCTCGAGGACCGCCACGCCGTCCACGCCGTGATCGACCGGATCCTGGGCGCCGAGCCACGGGTCGACCTGCTGCTCAACGTCGCCGGCCGGATCGGCACCGCACCGGTCGGCGCCAAGTCCCTGGCCGGCTTCACCGCCGTCCGGGACCTCAAGCTGCACGCCCACGCCAACCTCACCCGCGCCTTCCACGGCCGGCGCCCCGTCGCCTGGTGCAACGTCGGCTCCTTCAACGGATACTTCGGCCTCGCCGGCGACACCGACTACGCGGCGGGCAACGACTACCTCCTCCACGCCGCACAGCACGCCGCCGCCGACGGCCACCACGAACACACCATCGGGTTCAGCCTCTGGGTGGAGACCGGCTTCGTGGCCGCGCACCACCTGGGCGGCCGGGCCGACCTCGGTCGTACCCCGGACCTCACGCCGATGACCACGGCCGAGGGCGTCGGGCACTTCCTCGGCGAACTCGCCGCGCCCGGTCCGGCCGGTGTCGTACACCTGGGGTCACGCGAACGTGCCGCCGTCGAGCGCGCCGCACCGGGCTACTTCGCCTGGTGCGGCGAACCGGACGGGCCCGCGCCGCGACACCCCGGGGCCGCCGCATCGGGCTACCGGGTCGAGGAGCACGACGAGCGCGGTACGACCCTGCTCCGGGTCTTCGACCTCGAGCGGGACGGCTACCTCGCCGACCATCTGGTGCGGGGCTATCCGACGCTGCCCGCCTCCTTCTATCCCGAACTCGCCGCCACTGCGGCCGCCCGGCTCTGCCCGGGGCGGGTCCCGGCCGTCTTCACCGACCTGGAACTGCTCGGCCTCCTGCGCGTCCACCCGGGCCGGCGGCACCCCGTGCGCGTCCGCGCGCGGCTGCTGACCCACGGCGCCGAGGAATCGGTGGTCCGGGTCGACATCTGCGGCGACGTGGTCGCGCCGACCGGCCAGCTTCTCGTCCGCGACAGGCCGTACGCAAGCGTCACCGTCCACCTGCGAGGGTCCGTGCCGGCCGCGAGCCGCTGGACCGGCCCCGCCGGCACCGGCGGCGGGGCCGCCCAGCCGCTGTACGGGCCGGCATCCCCCGTCGGGCTGGCCGGGATGTTCCGGTCCCTGACCCGGCCACGGATCCACCCCGGCGGCCGGGAGGCCCTGCTGTGGCTGGACCGGGTCGACACGGACCGCTGGTTTGCGAACGAGGCCACCCCGCAGCGGATTCTCGAAGGGCTCGTGCAACTGTCCTACCTGCGTGCGCCGGGGGAGTCGGCGGCCATCGGCATCCCCCGGACGATCTCGTCGATCGAGTTGTTCGCCGCCCCGGACCGGAACCCGCACGTACGGTTGCACGGGTCCGCGTACGACCTCGACGGGGCGGCCCCGCGTGACCGGGGGGTCGCGGTCACCGTCGACGGACTGGTCCGGGCGCGGATGACCGGAATCCGTACGGCGCCCCTCGACGGGCGCGGTACCCCGGATTGACGATGCGGTGGGGTTGCCCGGGGCACGCCCCGGGGATGAGCCCTCAACGGCCCGAGCGTCCATCCTCCCGCTGTCTCAACACCGCGAGCAGGGTGTGGAGCGCGTCGGCGGCCTGGCCGGCCTGGTCGGGGCCGAGGGCCGAAGTGACCTGCTCGTGGAAGACCTCGGCGCGTTCGGTGAGGCGGTCGAGCTTCTCCTTGCCGGCCGCGGTGAGGCGCAGAAGCGGCGAGGTGCGGTGGTCGCGATTCGGCTCGGGGGCCAGGAGTCCTTCCTCGACCAGTTCGTTGGCGACTCGCTGCACAGCTTGACGGGTCACCCCGAGCCGCCGCGCGGCCTGGGAAGCGGTCATCGGCCGGTCGGACGTCACGCTCAGCACCTGCCAGCGGGCCTGTGTCTGGCCTTCGATGGCGGCAATGGCCTCACCCGTACGCCGGAGGTGGCCGGCGGCCTCGACCAGCAGCGCGACTCGGCTTGTCATCATGCTCCCATCTTGACAACATGCTGTCAGCCCATCCGGCCCCGGGTCGGCGGCTTTCCCTACCTCGCCGAGGTGCTCCGCCAGGCCGGTGTCCGGCGCAACGACTGGTTCCTTGCGAGCATGCAGAGCCTCTACATCACAGCTGCCGGGCCGGTGGTGGACCAGGGAACCCCGCTGGTCACGGGCACGGTCGACGTGGCACCGTTCGATCAGGATGCGGTCATCCGCGCATTGCGTGCCGACCAGGGCGGCGAGAGCACCTTCACCGAGTTCTGCGAGGCGATCTGGGCGGCTGGAACGACGAGTCCTACGTCGAGTCGTATCCGGCCGTGACGATCTGACCCACCGCCGGCTCACCAGGAAGAACCATCTGGGTTGAGCCCCGGGCCGCGAGGTCGGTGAACGTCGGCCCCAGGATCTCGGCGAGCACGACCCCGTCCGGGGCGACCGCCACGCAGGTGCCGCGCCCACCGTCGGTGGCTATCCGGATTCCGTCGCGACAGGTGCCGGCCAGGTGCGTGTCGGACCCGGCGTGGTGGAGCCGGACCTCGCGCAGCCGGCGGGGGACGGCGGCGGCCATCCGGCCCGCGGCGACCAGGGGCAGCGCCGCCACCCGCACCATCGCGTCGAGCAGCAGTGCGGGCACCGCGTAGCCCTCGAGGTGTGCGTCGAGGTGCTCCGGCGGCGGACGCCACAGCGCGCTGGCGTACCCGGGATCGGCACGGCACTCGCGGGTGTTGTGGAACATCCCGGTCAGCCGTACGGGGCCGCCCGGGTGGTAGGTGGGATCCCGCACCGGTCGCGCGCCGTCGGTCCCGCCCGGCCAGCGCCGCTGCGGCGTGGGACCGGTGCCGACCGTCACGACGGTGGTGCAGTGCGGGCGGTCGCGACGCAGCACCCGTCCGGCGCGTACGACGTCGGAGACGATTGTCACCTCGACATCGGTCTCGGTGTCCCGGCGCGCGATCACCGTGGCCCGGACGGCGTACCCGCGGGTCCGGCCGGCGTCGGCGCGGATGAACGCGTCGAAGGCCGCGCCGCGGAAGGCGATCGGCCGGGCCCCGGGCAGCAGGTCCAGTGCCGCCTCGGCCGCGACCTCCAGCGCGAAGGTGCCGGGCAGGGTGGGCGTGCCGTCGACGAGGTGGTGGCGGAGCACGGGATCGAGGCGTCCGTCGAACACCAGCGACCACCGGGCCCGGTCCGCGTCGCGGTGTTCGGGCCGGCCGAGGTAGGCCCGGGCGGGCGCACCCCGTTCACCCCGCCGGGCGGCCGGGTCGTCGGCGAGGCGGAAGCCGGGAAACCGGTCCCGTATCGACCTGATCTCCAGGTCCCCGGCGACCGCGACGACCGCGTGGGCCGCGTCGCGCCGTGGGGGCCGCAGTTCCGCCAGGAAATGCGCCACGCCCTCGGCGTCGTGGATCGCCGAGAAGCGGTCCCCGGAGTACTCCTGGTTGTCGACGAAGTCGCGGGTGACGATGCCGGAGTCGGCCCACTTGGGCCACTCGATGGTGTATTCGTGGGTCGGCCGGTGGCGGGCGGCGGCCGCGAGGATCTCGTTGGCGGCGGCGTAGTCGGCCTCACCGGGCAGCCCGCAGAACCCGGCCATGGAGCCGAAGTTGCACCACCGCCGGGGTGGGCGGGCGGCGAACGCGTTGCGCAGGTGGTGGCCGCCGAGCAGTTTGACGTCCCGGACCCGCCGGAAGGTGGCCAGGTCCTTGCCGGGCAGGGAGGTGGCGTGGTGCTGGCCGGCGCCGTTGATCAGCAGGTCGACGTCCCCGTGGTCGAGGATGGTGGCGGCGGCGTGGTCGACCGCGGCCGGATCGGTGATGTCGCATCGTAGGTAGGTGACCCGGTCGGCGCCGACGTGCCGGGCGAGGGTACGGAGGTTGGTGACGGCCTCGTGGGCGTCGCGCAGCCGGTCGAACCGCCGGTTGATCTCGGCGACACGTGATCGGGGGTCCGCGGTGCGCTGTTCGCGGATGTAGCGGGTCCGGCCGCCGTGGACGTCCCGGTCGAGTGCGGCCAGGTCCGTGGCGGAGAACCGGTCGAGATCCCCGCTGCCCAGCACCCACAGTCGTGGCCGATAGCGACGGGCCAGCGCGGCGACGACCGCGGCCGTGATGCCCCGGGCACCGCCGACGGCGACGACCGTCGACCGCTCGGACAGACCGGTGTCGTCGGCGGGCGGCGGTGCGGGGGCGAGCGTCTCGGCGAGCCGGCGACCGTCGTGGTACCAGGTGACGGGCAGGCCCCCGGCACCGCCAAGCTCGTGGTCGACCTGAGCCAGCGCGGTCTCCGGCGTGCCGGTGTCGGTGATCAGCGCGTGGACCGAGGCCGGCGGCAGTTCCCAGGCCATGCTCTTGACGGTCCCGGTGAAAAGGGCGGTGTCGGGATGCACGGCGCCACCGGTCGCCGGATCCATCAGCGCGACCGCCACCGATCCGCCGTCGGCGATCCCCGCGAAGTTGGTCTTCACCGCGAGGAACATCAGCTCGTGCAGGGCCAGTCGCGCCGCACCGGGTGGCTGCGGCCGGTGGCCGGCGCCGAACGACGCCACGACGCGGATGTGGCGGGCCGGCCCGGTCGCGTCGAGACTGTCCTCGTCGACGTGGGTGACGACGGTCGCCGCCGCCGACGCCGTGGGATCGGTGCACAGCAGCCGCCCGCCGGCCCGGGCGACCATCGGGGCGAGCGCCACCGCCGTGGCGGCCGAGTCGGTGAGCACGAGGGCGCTTCCCGGCAGTTCGGGTGTCGTACCGGCACGGTGTGGGCGACCCTGTTCGGCGAACGTCGCCAGGTACCGGCGGGCGGCGTACGGCGGGTCGGGTGGGGTGGGCGCGGCGGCACCGTCGCGGAGAGGGAGGACCGCGACCCGCGGGCTGTCGGGTGCGCCACGAACCACGGTGCCGGCACCCGGCCGCAGCGCGGCGCGCAGGACCGCCAGCACGGAGTCCGCGCCCCCGTAGCTGTACCGGCCGACCGGTTCGACCGCACGGACCTCACCGGTGCCGGCGTCGGGCCGCAGCGCGGGCCGGAGCCGGGCCAGGACCGGCCAGTTGTTGTCGGTGACCGTCCGGCCGCGCGCGACGGCCAGCAGGAACGCCCCTTCCGCCAGCGGCGGCCCGCCGTCGGTGGCGTAGGGGTCGAGGAGGTTTCCGTGGGCGCCCAGCACGAGAGCGAGGTCGATCTCCGTGCGGCGCAGGTACGCGGCGGCGGCGTACAGCGCGGCGAGGCCGCTGTCCGGGCCGGTGTCGAGCGTCATGGTGGGCCCGCGCAGGTCGAACTGCCGGGCCAGCCGGGCGGGGATGACGTTGGGCATGAGCCCGGGCATGGTGTCCTCGGTGATCGCCGGGGTCTGTTCGCGCAGCCGCCGCAGCCATTCCCCGTAGGCCGCCGCCTGCGGGGTGCCGGTGAGGACGCGCTCGATGCCGTGGGCGTACGAGCGCGCGGTGGCCTCCATCGACAGCCGGGTCAGTCCGGTGTGGGCGCAGAAGACCCCGGTGCGTTCCTCGATGCCGTGCCAGAGCCGGCCGTGCTCGCCGGCGAACGCGGCGGCGGCCGACAGCGCCATGAGTTGGCACCGGTCGACGGCGCGGGCCGTCCGGCGCGACATGCGGATGTCGGCGAACGGCGGCAGCGGGTAGTCGTCGCCGAAGCCCGGCTCGGTGGCGGGACCGAGGCCGGCGGCGAGGCGCGCGGCGACCTCGTCGTGTCTCGGGCCGCCGGGCAGGTGTGCGCTGAACGCGACCAGCAGCAGGTCGTCGTCGACGGGGGGCCGGCCGGAGGCGGGTGGCGGCTGCCCGGCCGGGGCGTCACGCAGCAGCAGGTGCGCGTTCGTTCCGCCGAAGCCCATCGACGACACCCCGACGGTGCGTACGGGCGCGGCGAACGCGGCGGGCTCGGTCGGCACCCGGACCGGCAGGTCCCGCGCGCCGTCGGGCAGGCCGGTGAACAGCGGCTGGGCCGGGATGCTCCGCTCGCGCAGGCACAGTGCGGCGTGGATGACCGACACCACCCCGGCGGCCCAGCCGGTGTGCCCCAGCAACGCCTTGTTGGCCACGCACGTCACGGCACGGGAGGTGGCCCCGGTCGCCAGGGCGGACAGTTCGGTGCCGTCGCCGGCCACCGTTCCGGTGGCGTGCGACACCACGAGATCGACGTCGTCACCGCCGACCCCGTTGACCTCGTACGCCCGGCGCAGCGCGATCCGCTGGCCGTCGACGTTCGGGGCGTAGATGGCGGTGCCGCGCCCGTCGGACGAGGCGCCGAAGCCGGCCAGGACCGCCAGCACGCGGTCGCCGTCGGCGCGGGCGCGGCTGAGACGTTTGAGGGTCACGATCCCCGCGCCGTCGGAGAACAGCGTGCCGTCCGCGGCCGTGTCGAAGCTGCGTACGTGGCCGGTCGCCGACAGGCCCTTGAGCTTGGCGAACACGACGAGCACGCGGGGGCCGAAGGCGTTCACCCCACCGCAGTGGGCCACGTCCGCGTCGCCGTCGAGCAGGGCGCGTACGCCGAGGTCGATGGCGTACAGGGAGGAGGAGCAGGCGGTGTCCACGGTCAGGCAGGTGGTGTCGGGAGCCAGCACCCCTTGCATCGCGGCCCGGGCGATCTCGCACGGGTTGTGGCGGGCGGGGGTGTCGCTCACGCAGCCGAACTGCCGGCGCAGCAGGTGCAGGGCCTGTTCCCCGTCACCGCCGGCCGTGGCGACGCCCCGCGCGGCCAGCCGTACGGCGACGCTCTCCTCCAGGTGCTGGCTGCCGTCGGGCCACATACCGACCACGAACGCCGCCCGGTCACCCGGGGCGCGGTGGACGTCGGCGGTGGCCTGCCGCAACGCCCGCCGTAGCCAGGTCGTGGCGAAGTCCGAGCCGTCGGCCGGCGGGTCTTCGTGGATCACGCCGGCCACGCGGGCGTAGGTGCGGTCCATCGCGGCCGGGTCAGTGGAGTGGAAGTCCGTCAGCCGGTACCGCCCACCGGGCTCGCCGTAGGTCGGCCGGCCCGCGCCGAGCACCCGCCACAGGCCGTCGACGTCGGCGACGCCGGGTGCCACCAGGCCCATCCCGACGATCGCGATCGGATCGGGCTCGGTCGTCGGCGCGCCGGCCACCGGTGGGGTGGCCGCCGCGTCCTCCCGGCCGCCGCTGGTGCTCACGCCGACGACGGAGAATCCGCCGTCGGCGATCAGGGTCTGGCCGGTGACCCAGCCGGCTTCCGGGGCGGCCATCAGCAGTACGGCCCGGGCGAGGTCCTCCTCCCGGGTCATGCGCCCGCCCGGCGTGCCGGCGATCAGCGCGCCGCGCATCCGGTCGGGGTGGGGAAAGTAGTCGGTCACGCGGTTGTCGACCGGCGGCGCGGACACGACGTTGACCCGTACGCCGTGTCGGGCGAACTCCCCGGCCTGGTAGCGAGTGAGCGCCTCCAGCGCCGCCTTGCTGACGCCGATCACGCCGTACCCTTCGAGCGTCCGCTCCGAGCCGGTCGACGACATGTTGATCACAACGCCGTGGCGGGCCGCCAGCAGCGGCAGCGCGGCCTGCGCGCACCGGCGGGCTCCGTGCAGATTGGTGTCCAGCACGCGGTGCCAGTCGTCGTCGGTGGCGTCGCACAGTTCGCCGAACACGCCGCGGGCGGCGTTGTTGACCAGGACGTCCAGGCCGTCGAGGCGCGCGGCGAGCGCGGCGAACATGCCGCGTACGTGGTCGGGTTTCGCCACCGAGGCGCGGATGGTCTCGGCCGACCCGCCGGCTTCGACGATCCTCTGTGCGGTGGCGGTGGCGGCCTCGGGGGAGTGGAAGTAGTTGACGATCACGTGCGCGCCGTGGGCGCCGAAGGCCCGGGCGATCACTGCGCCGATGCCCCGCCCGCCGCCGGTGACCAGTACGGTCTTTCCGCTGAACCGGCCCCGCACGGCTACGCCGTCGCCCGCGACGACGACAGCCGGACGAGGCCGTCGGCGACGGCCGGCAGCGTCCGGAAGCTGGTCACCCGTACGTCCGCGCCGGGTGCAGGCAGGCCGAAGCGGTTCCTGAGCCGGGCGAACATCTCGACCTGCTTCAGCGAGTCGACGCCCAGGTCGGCATCCAGGTCCGCGTCGTCGCTGAAGACGTCTTCGGGATAGTCCAGTGCCTCGGCGTACTCCCGGCGCAGCACGGCCATCAGTTCGTCGCGGGGCGGCAGCCCGGCCGGAAGCAGCCCGGTCGCTTCCGGCAGCCCGGTCGCTTCCGGCAGCCCGGTCGCTTCCGGCAGCCCGGTCGCTTCCGGCGGTGCGGCCGCTTCCGGCGGCGCGGGCGGCACGTCGGTGGCCGGCACCGGCGGCGGTGGGGGTGCCGGCGCGGCGCCGCCCCGGGCCGCGGCGACGGCCGACGCCGCGCCGACGCGCTGCTTGAGCGGGGCGTGCGTGGTGACCCCGGACAGGTTCTGTCCCACCAGGTCGGTGAGGATGGACCGGGCGCCGCACTCCACGAAGGTCTCGACGCCCTGCTCGTACAGGTCGCGTACGGCGTCGGCGAAGCGCACCGGTGTCGTCAGGTGCGACGCCAGCGCCTGGCGGAGGTCGTCGTCGGCGGTGTAGTAGCGCAGGCCGATGGCGGAGAAGACGCGTACCGCCGGTGGCCGGACGGTGATGTCCCGCAGCCCGGCGGCGTACTCCTCGGCCACCGGACGCAGTACGCGGTTGTGGAACGGGTACGGCGCGCGCAGCCGCCGCGCCCGCACCCCGGCAACGGCGGCCAGGGCCTCGACCCGGGACAGTTCCTCCTCGGGGCCGGACACCACCGTCTGCCGCGGCGCGTTGACCGCCGCCACCTCGACCTCCCACGTGCCGAGGGCGGTCAACATGGCACCGGCGCGGGTCGCCCCGGCCGACAGGCTCACCATGCCGCCGTCCGGCGGTCGCCGCCGGGCGCAGGCGGCGTCGCGGGCCGCGACCATCCGGGCGCCGTCCTCGACCGTGAGCGCTCCCGCCGCGGTCAGTGCCGCGATCTCCCCGAAGCTGTGGCCGAGCAGCACGTCCGGGCGTGCGTCGGTGGAGTCGGTGAGCAGCCGGTACAGGGCGACGGAGGTGGCGAAGATCGCCAGGTGGGCCCGTGGTGGGTCGGTGCCGGCGAGTTCGTCGGCCGGCACGGCACCGGCGTCGAGCAACAACGGCGAGACCGGTTCGTTCCCGTTCTGCCGGGCCACCAGGTCCACCGTCTCCAGGACGTCGCGGACGGCCGCGTCGTCCGCGAGTTCCATCAGTACGCCGGAAAGGTAGGCGCCCTGACCGGGAAACAACAGCGCACGTCGAGATCTCATGTACAGCCTCCTGCTGTGGTGCCCGGCTCACGCCACGGGCCAGTCAGTCGGTGATGGGGGCGCCCGGCATCTCCACGGCCTGGAGGCGGGACACACTCTCGGATCGAGGTGGCAACTGGTCGTGCAAACCGCCAGTTATCCGCATGGATCAGGCATACCTAGAAGCTACGGCAGCTCAACGGCTCATGTGCCGGATCATCGAAAGTTGCGGACCGGTCGATGACGGTCTCGCGCGGTGGGTCCGACGCCGCCGGTTCCGAAGGCGGGAGCAAGTGCCGGTGCGGCCCGACGGTCAGCCCGCCGGAGATGGTGGACGCTGTTCGAGTCTCATCGAGACGTACTCGGTGAACCCGGCGCGCCGGGCGAACCGCACCGGACGCCGCCGGTACGGGGTGAAGCCGAGCTTGCGGTAGAGGGCGAGGGCCGCGACGTTGGTGTCCTTGATGTCCTGCAGGACGTACGTCCGGTGCTCCGGCAGGGCGAGCAGGTGCGTGAGCAGTGCCGTGGCCACCCCGCGCCCCTGATGGGCGGGGGCGGTCGTGACGAAACCGATCTCGGCGACGTCCTCGCCGGCGTCGTCGGGAACACCCATGAACTGACTGCGGACCACCAGATGGCTGATCGTGCCGTGGACGAATCCGAGGTGCCGCCGGAACTCCCGCCGCTTCGGGGCGAAGCACTGCTGCTCCCCGGTGGTGAGGGAGGCGACCGCGGCGGGCTTCCCGTCGACGAGGGCGACGTGGAAGCGTCCGGGCAGGATCATGTGCGCGAACGCGTCGGCGACCTTCGCCGGGTCGGGCGAGAAGTACGCGAAGTCCTCGGCGAATCCGCCGACGAGGACCTCGGTGATCGGCCGGCGGGACTCCTCGCCGAGTTCGTCTCCCCGTACGACGTCGGTCATCGGTCGCTCCGATCGGTGTCCGTGGGGGCGAGCACCCGCAGGACCGCCTCCGGGCTGGGCAGGCTCACCTCGTCGGGCAGGGCGAGTCTGGTCGTGACGATGCCGCTGAGCAGTGCCAGATAACAGAGGACCATCTCGGCAGGATCCCCGGCGCCGAACCGGCCCCGGCGTTGACCGCGCCGGATGACCTCGGTCAGCGCCTGTCTGAACGCCTGATGACCGGGCCGGAGGCGGTCGCGGACGCCCGCCGGCTCGTCGGCCAGGAAAGCCTGGTTGACGACCATGAAGAACTCCGCGGCGTCCCTGTCGGTGGCGATGTCGGCGAGGAAACGCCGTGTGAAGTCGTGCAGCACGGACGCCGCGTCACCGTCCCCGGTGAGGGTGCGCGCGGTCGCGAACAGGCCGTCGGCCGCCCGGGTGACCACCTCGGTGAAGAGTTCGTCCTTGCTCGCGTGGTGCTGGTAGATCAAACCGGTGCTCACCCCGGCCTCGCGGGCGATGTCGCGCATGTTCGTCGCCGCGAACCCGTGCTGGGCGAACCGCCGAACTGCGGCGGTCAACACGGCCTCGCGGGTGGCCGCGCGCATCGCCTCGTTACGGGCCGCCGAGCGTGGCACCGGCCCCTCCCATCATTCAGTGAACCGATGTTCACTGTACAGAGGTGGGTCGGCCTGCCGGTTTCCGGGCGGTCCTCACGTCCTGCCGGCGGCACCCCACGCGGCCTCGACCAGGGTCGGGAGTATCCGGGCGGCGGAGCCGCGCAGGTTGACGTCGCAGATCGCGTCGAGCGGTGTCGGCAGCGGGTTGACCTGCACGACGGTGGCCCCGGAACGGGCCGCGATCCGGGGGATCTCGGCGGCCGGGTACACCACGCCGGACGTGCCGACGGTCAGCAGCACGTCGCAGGTGGCGGCGGCCTCGGCCGCCGCCGTCAACGCGGCCTCCGGCAGCGCCTCGCCGAACCACACCACCCCGGGCCGTACGAGCGCCCCGCAGTGCCCGCACCGGGGCGGTGCCAGCCGGCTGCCCTCGCCCGGATCGGCGGCGTCGTCCGCCGGGTCCGCGAAGGCGGCGGGGTGGGCGGCCCGGCCCACACAGCGGGGTGCGAACAGGCTGCCGTGCAGGTGGACCGGGGCCCGGGAGCCGGCCCGCTCGTGCAGGTCGTCGACGTTCTGGGTGACGACGACGGTGCCCGGGACCAGGTCCTCGATCGCGGCCGTGGCCAGATGCCCGGGGTTGGGCCGGGCCCGGCGCACCCGCGCGCGCCGCCACTCGTACCAGCCCCAGACCAGGTCCGGGTCCGCGTGGAACGCCTCCGGGGTGGCGAGTTGCTCGGCGTCGTACCGGGCCCAGAGCCCGGTGAGGTCGTCACGGAAGGTCGGCACGCCGCTCTCGGCCGAGATTCCGGCGCCGGTGAAGACGACGACCCGACGAGCCTGCCCGAGGAGTGCGGCGGCACCCGGAAGAACACTCTCCATCCGGGAAATCCTGCCATCGGCGGAGGCTCGTCCACGTGCCGTGCCGTCGCCGGCCGAAACTAGCGCAGCGGCCGGAAGCCGGCGCGGACCTCTTCCGAGAAGGCGTCCGGTCGCTCCCAGGCCGCGAAGTGCCCGCCCTTGTCCAGCTCGTTGTAGTAGACGAGACCGGGGTACGCCGTCTCCACCCAGGTCCGTGGGGCCTGGTACAGCTCGTGGGGGAAGACGCTGACGGCGGTCGGCGTGGCGACACCCTTGGTGGCGAAGAACGAGAGCTTGTTCTCCGCGTAGAGACGGGACGCGGACACCGCCGTGTTCGTCAGCCAGTAGAGCGTGAGGTTGTCGAGGACGTCGTCCCGGGTGAGGCCGCCGGGGCGACCGGTGAAGGCCTGGGAGATCAGCTCCAGGCTGCGCGCGTCGTGGTCGAGCAGGAAGGCCGCCATGCCGACGGGTGAATCCGCCAGTCCGGTCAGCGTCTGCGGCCGCGTACCCATCATCAGGGAGTAGGCGACGTGCTTCCAGACGAAGTCCAGTTGCTCGCACGCGCGCCGTTCCTCGGTGGAGAGGCCGGAAGGAAGCGAGCCGAGTGCGTTGTTCGCCCCGGTGATGTCGCCCTGGAACAACTTGTCGATGTCCGGTGGGACCGCGCCCGGCATGTTGGTGTGGATGCCGATCAGTTCCGGCGGTGCCTGCACGCCCATCAGGTCGGTGATGATCGCGCCCCAGTCGCCGCCCTGCGCGACGAACCGCGCGTACCCGAGGCGCTTCATCAGCTCGGTCCACGCCCGGGCGACGTGCTCGGGGCCCCACCCGGGCGTGGTCGGCTTGCCGGAGAAGCCGTGGCCCGGCAGTGACGGGATCACCAGGTGGAAGGCGTCCGAGGCGCTGGCACCGTGGGCGGTGGGATCGGTGAGCGGTCCGATGATCTTCAGTTGTTCGATCACCGAACCGGGCCATCCGTGGGTGACGATGAGCGGCAGCGCGTCGTCGTGTTTCGAGCGGACGTGGATGAAGTGGATGTCCAGCCCGTCGATCTCGGTCGTGAACTGCGGCAGGTCGTTCAGCCTCGCCTCGACCTTCCGCCAGTCGTAGTCGCTCTCCCAGTAGCGCGCGACGGCCTGGATCGTCGCGAGCGGTACGCCCTGCGACTGATCTCCGACGGTCTCCTTCTCGGGCCAGCGGGTGGCCGCGACGCGCCGGCGCAGGTCCTCGAGTGCCGCCTGCGGGATCTCCACCGTGAACGGCCGGATCTGTGCGGTGCGCGTCGGTGCTTCGGTCTTGACAGCCACGTCGGTCTCCTGCTCCCGTCCTCTTTGGAAGGTCGAGCGCGGATCATGTCCGCCCGGCCTTTCCGGCCAGCCCTTCCGCCGACACTAGAGCGCCGTCAGCGTGGGCCGTGGGGCATCCGAACAATCTCGTTCGTCGTCTCGTTCGACGCCGTTCGGGGTGTTCGTCACCACCGGGTCTCTTCATCCCGGGTCGCCGCCGGCGCGACCGTCAGCGGGATCGACCGGGCCGGCCGGCACCGGTTCCGCCGGCCGGAGCGGGCGTCGGCGCGAACGGACGTACCAGGCGACGGCGAGCGCGACGCCGAGGCCGGGCAGCCCCCACGGGTGGTTCCGGACGGTCGCGCTGAAGACGACCGGCTGGCTGAGCCCGCCGATCTCACCGCGTACGGTGTAGCGGCCGACCGCCGGGGCGGGAATGGTGAAGGGCAGCCGGACGACCCGCTGCTCGCCGGGCGCGATGGTGTCCAGCAGCGGCGGGGGTACGAAGCCGGTCGGTTCGTCACCCCGGCCGAGGGTGACCGAGACGGCCGGCTCGACCGCCGGGGCGGTGCCGTCGTTGCGGACGGTCGCCACGAGCAGTTGTCGCGCGGATCCTCCGAACACGCTGCTCCAGGACGGCTGCGCGCTCACCCGCAGTTCGGTGACGACGAGTTTCGCCGCCGGCACCGTGCCGGTTTCGGTCGTGGGGGCGGCGGCCGGTGCGGTGCCGCCGGTGACGCTCAGCGGTACGGTTCCGCTCGTGCCCTGGTCCAGGCTGGTCGCGCGGACGACGCACGGGCAGGCGGCCGGTGGGGCGGCGACCCGCAGCCGGGTACGGGCCGGCCGGTTTCCGGTGACCGCGACCTGGACCGCCGAGGTGACGGCGCAGTCGGCCGACCCGCGCCGCCCGGCGTTGCCGCACAGTTCGATGTTGACCAGGCCGGCCGGCCAGCCGGTCAGCGTCACGGTGAGCTGGGCGCCGACGGCGACCTCCGCGCGGTCGATCCCGATCGTCGGCGGGCCGGCGGTCGGCTCGGCCGCCGCGGCGACGGGCGTGCCCAGGGCGGCCGCGACCGCGAGCGCCGCGGCTCCGGTCGCGAACCGGGTGCCGCGCCGGCCTGGCCGGGCCCGACCGGCGGTTGAGGATCGGCCGATGGCTAGGGGATTGCCGGCGGCTGGAGGATGGCCGGCGGCTGGAGGTTGGCCGGCGGCTAGGGGATAACCGGCGGCTGGGGGATGGCCGGCGGTTGGGGAAGGGTGGCGGGTCATCCGGGCCGGCCGGCCGGTGTCGTCGCGGTGTCGGCCGGGCGCCCGTCGGTGTCGGCCGCCGACGCGGCGCGGCCGGCGGTGCGGGGTTTGCGCCGACGGGTCGCCCCCACGGCCAGGGCGGCGGCGAGCAGGCCGAGGACCAGCAGGACCCAGGGGACGGCCCAGACCCCGTGCGTACGGGTCACCGCCGGCAGCGGTACGTCCATGGTGGAGGGTGTGACGGTGACGGCGACGTCGAGGCGGCCGGCGGCCGGCAGGCCGGTGATCCGTTCGGTCACCTCGGTCACCCCGCCGGGCAGCAGTTCCGGTACGTCGACGGTGCCGGTCCGCGCCAGCTTCCACCGCAGCGGCCCGTCGACGCCGACGTGGGCCATACCGGCGATGCGGACGTTGCCGGTGTTGCGCAGCCGGTACCGCACCTCCACGGTGCCGCGGTCGAGCGGGTTGAGCGGCAGGTGGCTGGTGACCCGCAGGGTCTCGATCTGGAGGGCGGGGGTCAACGGCCCGGCGACGCGTAGGTAGATCCGGGCGGCGACCCGCCGGTCGACGTTGACCCGCTGGCCGTCGGCGGTCGTGCCGGCGGCCGTCACCGAGGCGATCAGGCCCCCGGCGTGGTCGCCCGGGGTGGCGTCGGCCGGGACGATCAGCTGGAACGGGACGACGACGTGGCGCCCGGCCGGCACCACGACCTGCCTGGTGGCGATGGTCGCCCAGGTGCCGACGCCGGTCGGCGGCTGGCTGGCCGGGAGCAGGCCGAAGCTTCCGTCGGCGGTGGTGAACGCGTCGGTGCCGTACAGGTTGAGGGTCAGCGGGGTGCGGCCGAGGTTGCGGACCGCGATCTGGTCGTCGATGCGCTGCCCGGGGCTGGCGTCGTAGACGAAGTAGCTGCGCCCGGTGGGACCGGTGGCGTCGGAGGGCTGGACCGCCCAGGTGATTCCGGAATCGGTGGGGGCGGTGGCGGGGCTGGAAGGTTCGGGCGCCGCGGCCACCGGCGTGGGTACGCCGACGAGCGCCGCCGCGAGTAGTGCTGGCAGCCAACGGTGCCGCATGGGAACTCTCCGGTACGGGGATGACGCGGAGGCGCCCGCCGCAGCGGCGGGCGCCTCCGCGGGGCGGATCAGGACAGGGTTACGGTCAGGGTCGCGGTGTAGTCGCCCGGCGTGCTGGACGCCGGTACGCCGAGGTTGAGCTGCGCCCCGCACTCGAACTGCCCGCCGCTGGCGCCGGCCGCCGAGGAGCAGAGGGTACGGGCCGTACCCAGGCCGGTGCCCGCGCCCGGGTTGGCCGCGGCACCCGGAGTCACCACGCCCGGGGTGCTGACCAGTCCGTCGTTGACGAACGAGGCGGTCGGCACCCAGCCGAGGTTGTCCGGCGCGATGGTCCCGCCGAGCGGGCTGGTGAACTGCTCCACCTGCCCGACGAGGTTCCAGCCCGCGTTGGTGCCGCGCTGGTCCTTGACGGTGACCGTGTTGAGGGCACCGGTGGCGGTGCCGCCCGGCTCGACCGCGGACAGGGCCACCGTCGAACCCGCCACGGCGAGCGTGAGGGGGCCCGTCTGCCGCACCTGGGCGGTGATCTCCTGGTCGGCGCTGCCGGCCGCGGGGGTGGCGAAGCTGACCGGGGTGAAGGTGTCCTGGCTCCGGTCGGCCGAGCCGTGCGCGGCGAAGGTCAGGATGTAGCACTGCACCACGGTGCAGTCGACATCGTTGCCGTTGCCGTCGGTGTAGCGGGCCGCGACGTCGAGCGTGGTGTCGAACGTGCCGTCGGCGTTCAGGACGTCCTGGCCGCCGCTCGGCGTCGTGACGTTCTTGTTGACCCACTTGACCGACTTGTAGCGGCGCGAGTTGACCCAGTAGTCGGCGTCGTTCTTCGGGCCGAAGGCGACGTAGATCCCGCTGCCGTTCGCCGCCTGCGGGTCGAACCCGGAACCGGTGACCGTCGCCGTCGTACCCGCCGGGTCGATGCCGGTTGCGGGGTTGACGGTGACGGTCGGTGCGGCCGCGCCGCCGCCGGCGGTGATCCGTACGGTCGCCGGGTCCAGGGCGGTGCCGGCACCGTAGAAGCCGGCGAACGCCGACGCCCCGATCTCGGTCATCGTCGTGGCCAGGTTGGACCAGGTCACGGTGGGGCCCTCGGACTGTGGGCTGCCGGTGGCCAGCGTCGCGATCTCGGCCTGGTCGACCGAGATCGGTTCGAAGCCGCCGCCGGTGACCGTCAGGTCGACGTCGGCACGCAGCGACCCGGCCGCACCGCTGAGGACCACCGTGGGGTTGGCCATGGTGATCGTGAAGAAGTGCGACGGGTAGGAGAAGACGACCGTGCCGTCGTAGTGGACGGTCGCCGTCCCGGCGGCGGCGTCGTAGTTGCCGTCGCGGAACGAGAACCGGAACGTGCCGTCGGTGTTGCGGGTCGCCCCGTCACTGACCGCGATCGGCGGGTTGCCGTTTCCGGTGGCGACGTAGTTGCGGAACGACGCCTTGAATCCCCAGTCGAGGCTGCCGGCGGTGACGTCCACCGGGGCTGCCGACGCCGGGGTGACCACGAAGAGGGCGGTGGCCCCACCGAGTACGGCGGCCGTCACCCAACGTAGCGGACTGCGCCGGCTGGTTCCGGCGCTGAGTCTGCCCATGTTGCTTCCTTTCGTCAGGTCGGGGGAGATCCCCAAGAGCAACTTAGGTTAGCCTCACCCAACCTCACGTCAACTCGACGTTCCGGTGGGGATTCGGCCGGTCCCGGTGGGTCTGAACTGCCCGGTCGACCGACTTGATCTTTAAGGGTGATGGACTTAGGTTAGGCAGTCCTAAGCTGTCTCGCGTGGAGAGCGTGGAGAGTCTGATGCCATCCCGTCCCAACCTTCGACGCCTCGTCGGCACCGGCCCGACGCTGGCCCTGCTCTGCGCCACCGCGGTCACCGCCGTCGGGCTCGCCCCCGCCCCGGCGTGGGCGGAGACCGTCGGCCAGGGCGCCAACGGACAACGACTGACCGTGAGCAAGACGACCGGGATCAACCGGCAGGGCGAGACGGTCTCGGTCTCCGGCACCGGCTACGACACGAACAAGGGCATCTACGTCGCCTTCTGCGTCGACAACGGCGCGGGCGCCGCGCCGTCGCCCTGCGGCGGCGGCATCGACATGTCCGGCAACTCCGGCGCATCACAATGGATCTCGTCCAACCCACCCGCGTACGGAGAAGGACTCGCCATCCCGTACGGGCCCGGCGGGTCCTTTTCCGTCCAGGTGAAGGTCAGCACCAAGATCGGCGACGTCGACTGCACCGTCACCCGCTGCGCCGTCGTCACCCGCACCGACCACCTGCGGACCGCCGACCGCTCCCAGGACGTCCGGGTACCCGTCACCTTCGCCGCCGCCCAGCCGGCACCGGGCAACCCGCCCCCTCCCGCCGCGAACCCGAGCAACCCCGGCCCCGGCCGTACGACCCCGGCACCCGGCGCCCCGACCACCGCAACCCAGTCCGCCACCGCCGGCGTCGCGGCCACCGCCTCCGCCGCCACCCCCGGCGGCGCACCCGCGGCCGACGGTGCCGCGACCGCCGCCGCCGACGTCACCCGCGTCAGCCAGAGCACCGCCGCCGACCGCTGGTGGAACGCCGCCCTGATCGCGCTCGCCGGAGTGGTGGCCCTCCTGCTCGTCCTGCGGTTCCGGCGCCGGCGGGGGGAACGGTGAGAGGCCGGCGCCTGGTCGCGACCCTCGGCGGGATCGCGCTGCTCGCACTGACCGCCTGTGCCCCGAGACCGACCGGCGCCACCGCGTCCGGCGTGGACCCCGCGGTCGGCTGCGGCCCCGCCACCGCCCGGCTCCCCGACCAGGACGTCACCCCGGTCGACGACAACCCGCCGAGCCACCTGCCGGTCACCGTGACCTCCGCCGACGGCACCGACGTCACCGTCACCGACGCCAGCCGCATCCTGCCGGTCAACCTGTACGGGTCCATCGCCGAGATCGTCTTCAGCCTCGGCCTCGGCGACCGGGTCGTCGGCCGGGACACCTCCACCACTCTCGCCGCCGCCGCCCACCTGCCGGTGGTCACCCCGGCCGGCCACGACCTGTCCGGCGAGGCGATCCTGCGCCTCGACCCGACCGTCGTCATCGCCGACAACAGCATCGGACCCCCCGAGGTGCTCAACCAGCTCCGCCGGTCCGGAATCGCCGTCGTCCTCGTCGACGACGAACAGACCCTGCCGGCGATCTCCCGCCACATCCGGGCCATCGCCACCGCGCTCGGCGTGCCGCAGAGCGGGGAGAAGCTGGTCGCCCGGGTCGAGGGCGAGATCGCCGGCGCCCGCCGGCAGGCACCGTCCGGCCGCCCCCTGCGCATCGCCTTCCTCTACCTGCGCGGCACCGCCGGGGTGTTCCTCATGGGCGGCGAGGGCGCCGGATCCGACGAGATGATCCGGGCGATCGGCGCGGTCGACGCCGGCACCGAGATCGGACTGGTCAAGTTCCGCCCGCTGACCAGCGAAGGACTGATCAACGCCGCGCCCGACGTCATCCTCGTGATGACCCACGGGCTGGAATCCGTCAAAGGTGTCGACGGCCTGATCGCGATGCCCGGCGTCGGCCAGACCCCGGCCGGCCAGAACCGGCGCATCGTCGACATGGACGACGGCCTCCTGCTCAACTTCGGCGCCCGGACCGGGCCGGCGATCGCGGCACTCGCCGAGGCGGTCTACCGCTCATGCCGTTGAACCCGACCACCGAGCGGCCGCCCACCGCCGCACCGCCACCGGCCGGCACCGAACAGCGGCCCCGGCCGACCGGACGCGCTCGCCGCCGTGGCTGGCTGCTGGTCGCCGGCCTGCTCGGCCTGCTCGCGCTGCTTTGCCTGGTCGCCGCCGGCACCGGACAGGTACGGATACCACCGGACGAGGTCCTCGGCTCGATCCTGCACCGTCTCGGCCTGCCGATCGGGCCGACACCCACCGCACCACAGGGCGACAACGCCCTGTGGGTCGTCCGGTTTCCCCGCGTCGCGCTGGCCGTCGTCGTCGGCGCCGCACTGGGCTGCGCCGGCGCCGTCATGCAGGGCGTCTTCGGCAACCCGCTCGCCGAGCCCGGCGTCATCGGCGTCTCCTCCGGCGCCGCGGTCGGCGCCGCCGCCGTCATCGTCACCGGAGTCTCCGTCGCCGGCGGCTGGACGGTCGCCGCGGCCGCCTTCTGCGGCGGCCTGCTCACCACGTTCCTGGTCTACGCGCTGTCCCGGTCCAACGGCCGTACCGAGGTCGTCACCCTGGTCCTGACCGGCATCGCGGTCAACGCCGTGGCCGGCGCGCTGCTCGGAGTGCTGATGTTCTTCGGCGACGCCGACGCCGTACGCGCCGTCGCCTTCTGGCAACTGGGCAGCCTCGCCCAGGCCAACTGGGCGGCCGTCGCGGTCGCCGCGCCTTGCGCGGCCGTCGGCATCGCCGCCTCGGTCGCCGCCGCGCGGCGGCTGGACCTGCTCGCCCTCGGCGAGCGACCGGCCCGGCACCTCGGCGTCGACGTCGAGCGGCTGCGCATCGTGATGATCACCGTCACCGCGCTGCTGGCCGCGTCCGCTGTCGCGTTCACCGGCGTGATCAGCTTCGTCGGCCTGGTCGTACCCCACCTGATCCGGATGGTGACCGGCCCCGGCCACCGCATCCTGGTCCCGGCCAGCGCGCTGGGTGGGGCGGCGGTCGTGGTCGCCGGCGACCTCGTCGCCCGCACCCTGATCGACTATCAGGAACTGCCGCTGGGTGTGCTGACCGCGCTGATCGGCGGCCCCTGCTTCTTCTGGCTCCTGCGCCGCACCCGGGCCCGCGCCGGAGGCTGGGCATGACCCGGTGGCGGCGCGGCGACCGGGCCGCCAAGGCGGCACCATCCACATCGGAGCCGCCGGTCGCCGCGCACGGACTGCACGTCCGGCTCGGCGGCCGGCCGGTGCTGCACGACGTCAGCCTGCGGGTCCGCGCCGGCGAGGTGCTCGCCCTGGTCGGGCCGAACGGCGCCGGCAAGTCGACCCTGCTCGCCGCCCTCTGCGGCGACCTACCCGTCACCGCCGGCGAGATCCGGATCCAGGGGACGCCGCTGTCGGCGTGGCGGCCGATCGAACTCGCCCGCCGCCGGGCGATGCTGCCCCAGCGGGCCACCGTCGCCTTCCCGTTCACCGCGGCCGACGTCGTGCACATGGGCCGGGCCCCCTGGGCCGGCCGGCCCGAACAGGCCGAAGACACCGAAGCCGTCGCCACGGCGCTGCGCCTGGCCGACATCGAACACCTCGCCGACCGGCCGTTCCCCAGCCTCTCCGGCGGGGAGCAGGCCCGGGTCGCGCTCGCCCGGGTGCTCGCCCAGCGGGCCCCGATCCTGCTGCTCGACGAGCCGACCGCCGCGCTCGACGTACGCCACCAGGAACTGGTGCTCGGCATCGCCCGCGACCGCGCGGCGGCCGGCAACGCCGTCGTCGTCGTGTTGCACGACCTCACCCTGGCCGCCGCGTACGCCGACCGGATCGCCCTGCTCGCCCAGGGCCGCCTGGTCGCCGACGGCCCCCCGGCCGAGGTGCTGACCGCGGAGCAGCTCAGCCGGACCTATCAACACGACATCGAGATCGTGCTCCATCCCCGCACCGGCACCCGCCTGGTGCTACCGATCCGAACGACGGAGAATGCAGATGACCGACACCCTTGACGCCGCCGCCGACGCCGGGATCGCCGCCCGGCTGCGCGCCGCCACCGACGCCGCCCACCAGGCCGCGGAGTCGACCACCTACGTGACCGACCTGATCGCCGGGAAGTTCGCCGTGGAGGGCTACGCGCTCCTGGTCACCCAGCACTACTTCATCTACGAGGTCCTGGAGGAGGCGGCCGGCGCGATGCGCGACGACCCGGTCGCCGGACCGTTCGTCGCCGACGAACTCACCCGCCTGCCCGTGCTGGTCGAGGACCTCGACTACCTTCGCGGCCCGGGCTGGCGCGAGGAGAGCGCCGCGGGCGCGGCGACCGAGGCGTACCGGCAGCGGCTGCGGGAGGTCTGCTTCACCTGGCCGGCCGGATTCATCGCCCACCACTACACCCGGTACCTCGGCGACCTGTCCGGGGGCGCCGTCGTGGCGAAGGCGATCCGTGAGACGTACGAGTTCCCGGCCGGGCGCGGCACGAGGTTCTACGAGTTCGACCGCATCCCCAGCCGGGGGCGGTTCAAGCGGGAGTACCGCGAACGGCTGGACGCGCTGCCGTTGACCCCGGAGGAGCTCGACCGGATGGCCGGCGAGGCTGTCGTCGCCTTCGACCTCAACCGGGCGGTCTTCGCGGAGCTGGCACAGGCGGCCCGGCCGTACCCGCGCAGGCTCGGGGAACCGGCCGGCTGACGGCCGGTGCGCGGGGCGGGACGGGCGCTCCTGTCCGGCCCCGTCGGTCGGCGCGATGTGCACCCTGGTGGGGCGGCGACGGGGTGGTTACGCTCAGTGTGCCAATGGTCGATGTCCTGCATGGGAGAGTCGGATGGCACCGTTGCCGGCCAACCAGGACCTGCTCCGTGGTGCCGGGGGCGGGATTCCGGCGGAGGCCGTCGACGCCGGGCTGCGCTGGCTCCGCGCCGGTGGACCCGCGCCGAGACCCCTGTCGGTCCACCTCGACGTCACCCTCCGCTGCGCCGCGCGCTGCACGCACTGCGCACAGTGGACCTGGAAGGAGCGGCCCGACCTCGACCCCGCGCGGATAGACCTGCTGATCGCGACGCTCCAGAGGTGGCGGGTCCGTACGGTGACGCTCGGCGGGGGCAACCCCCTGCTGCACCCGCACCTCGACCGGATCGCGTACGGCCTGCGCGCGGCCGGCATCCGCGTCGGCCTGATAAGCGAGGGCGGTGTGCCGATCACGCCGCAGACGGTCCGCCTGGTCGACGAGTGCCTGTCCTGGATCCGCTTCTCGATCGACGGCGCCTCGCGGGAGGTCCACGACCGCATCCGCGGCGTCGAGGGCTTGTTCGACACGACCACCGCCGGGATCCGCGGGCTGCGGGCGGCCGACACCGGCGCCGCCGTCGGGGTCAACTTCGTCGTGCAGCGCCGCAACATGCACCAGATCGGTCCGATGGTGACGCTCGCCCGGCAGCTCGACGTCGACGTGCTGCTGTTCAAACTGCCGCACGGCTCGGATCCGCGCCGCCGCTACGTGCCGACGGCCGCCGAGTGGTCCGGCATACGTGACGAGGTGGCCGGGCTGGCCGGGGCGCTGCCCGACCGCCCGCGCACCAACCTGGTGCGGTTCGCCGCGCTGCTCGACGAGCTGGACGCGACCGACGTCGCCACCGGCAGGCCCGTACGCGGCCACTACCTACGTCACGCGGCCCGCTGCTTCGTACCGCTGTTCTTCCTGGTCATCGACCCGATCGGCGACGTCTATCCGTGCGACTACCTCCAGGCCGACACCCGCACCGAGACCGACGACGCCTGGCGGTCCCGGCCGGCCTACCGCGCCGGCAACGTCTTCGACGACGGTGACGCGGTGCTCGACCGGCTCGGCGATCTCCTGCGCGCGACGGTCCACGAGTTGCCGGGCGCCGGACACCACGAATGCGGCACCTGCACCCGGTTCTTCCAGATGAACACCGCGTTGACCGCCGGCCGTACGGGCGGCCCGGCGCCCGGCGGCGCCGCGGCGCCGTTCCTCTAGCGGTGACCCGCTGTTCAGGAGAGGGGTGACCATGGCCGCCGGCGACGGGCTGGTGTTCATCAGTTACGCACGTGCCGACGAGGACCTTGCCCGTTCGCTGCGGGACCGGCTCTCGCAGGCCGGCGTCAGTTCGTTCCTCGACACCGGCGAGATCCGCGCCGGTGACGAGTGGCGCCGCGTCGTGACGTCGGCGCTGGACCGGGCGTCGCTCGTGGTCGTCGTCTGCACCGGCCGGTCGGTCGCGTCGGTGGAGGTGACATTCGAGTGGGCGTACGCGATGGCACTCGGGGTGCCGGTGGTGCCCGTCCTCTACGAGCCGGGGCTGACCCTGCCGGGCACGCTGGCCTCCCTGGACCGGCTGAGCTTCGTGGATCCGGCCCACCGGCCGTGGGACCGGCTGATCGTGCGGGCGGTCGAGGCGGGCTGGAAGGACCGGATATCTCTCGGCCGGCTGCGCCGGCTCGGCGTCGAGCGGATCTTCACCGGCCGGACGAACATCGCCCGGCAAGGCGTCCGGGACCTGCTCGACCGTGTCCTTCCGCAGACCGAGCTGCTGGTCGTCGGGCGCAGCCTGGAGAGCTGGGCCCGTGAGTTCCAGGCGATCCAGGACTGCGTGACCCACAAGGGCGTACGCGCCCGCTTCGCACTGGTCGACCCGGCCCTCGCTCCGGACGGCTGGATGGTGCCCGCCGACTACGCCCACCTCGACGTCGGTGCGGCGGTCGAGAAGTTCCGCAAGATCTCCTCAGCGCCCGGGTCGGACGGCTCGTTCGAGGTCTACTTCCTCCCCAACGCGCCGACCTTCTCGTTCGTCCACCTGCACGACGCCGCGGGCGCGTACGGCTTCCTGGAGTTCGGGGCCAGTCTGAGCTTCGCCGAGCGGTTCGCGATCGAACTGCGTTCCGGCGACGGCGACGGCCTGCTGAGAAGCGTGTTCAAGGTGCACGACGCCATGCTGCACACCCGTCCACCCGTGATTTCGTCCACCGGTCCGAGCCGAGGTGAGCAGTGATGGCGTCCACGCAGCGGGCGGCCGACGAAGGCGACTTCGCGGTCGGTAACGCCGCCGAGTCGGGGCGGGCCGGGGGATGGTTCGTCGGCCCCTTCCTGGAGAGGGCCGGCATCCGGCGCACCGACCGCGTCGAACTCAAGTGGGGCGTGCACCGCGCCGGTGAGCGCCGGGACGGGATCAGCGACGGTGCCGGCGTCGGCAGCGCCGCCGTGCTGGTCACCGGCTCGTTCGTGATGGAGTTTCCGACCAAGCGACGACATGTGCTGCTGAGCCGCTGCGGCGACTACGTGCTGTACGGCCCCGGGGTCGCGCACAGCTGGCACGCCGTGACCGACTCCACGGTGCTGACCGTCAGGTGGCCGGCTGACGGATGAGGGCCGCCCGACGTACGGGTTGGCTTCCCGACGGTCCGGTTCCACCCCGTGGGTGGCACCGCCTACGGTGTACGTGCCACCGGCAGCCGGGCGGCAGAAAGCGGGCGTGCGATGGATCTTGGCGTGCTGAAGGGCAAGGGACACGGGCTGCCGGATCTGGTCGCCCCCGCCCTGGGAGCACTCGCCGGCGCGGGACTCACCACCCCCGGCGACGAACTCGTCGACGCGGTCCGCCTGACGCTGACCCACCGGTCCTATCTGAACGACGACCGGCACCGGCCGGACCCGCCCGACCCGCGCTACCTGGAAGCGCTGGAAACCCTCGGTTCCATCTTCCAGCAACATACGGCCACCATCGCCGCCTATCGCAACCCCGGCGCCGACCAGCGGCACCTGCACCGCGAGGTGACCCGACTGGCGGCCGCCTTCCCCGGCTGGGCGGCCCGCCTCGACTGGCTGCGCGAGTCCGCGGTGCTGGGCCAGAGCCTGGGGCGGGGACCGGTCCCGGACCGCGTGTTCGCGGCACTGTTCAACCGGTTGCTGGGCCTGCTGTGCCTGGTCGGCGAGACCCGGACCGCCGAGAACCTGATGGCGGGCCTCCTGGCCGAGATCCGCGACGACGGCGGCGGCACCGGCAATCCGAAACAGTTGCTGCAGGAGTCGCTGCCGGAAGGGTCGACCCGCTTCGAATACCACCAGGAGGGCCCCGGCCACGCGCTGGTCTACCACGCGGTGGTCACCGACGCGACGGGCCGCAGCGGCACCGGAACGGCGAGCAACAAGAAGGCCGCCAGCCAGGCCGCCGCCCTCGACTTCATCCGTACGCACAGTCCGGGGCTGCTCGCGGCCCAGCGGTCGGCGGTCGGCGACAGCCGCCCCGAACCGCAGCCGGTCGACGAGTCCACCGCCCACATGGCCGTGGTGCTTCGGCTGCGCCGCACGCTCCGCCTGCCGGACCGCTGCCTCGGCCTGTTCTCCCAGGCGCTCATCCACGGCTCGTGGGCGCACGAGAACCAGGCCCTGCTGCGCAAGTACGGCCAGCGCGACAACCAGGCCCTCACCGCCCTGGGCGCCCGGGCAGTGATGTACGAGTACTACCTGTCGATCGTCCGGACGGTGCTGCTGACCGGCGCCGTCGACAGCCTGTCCCTGGCCACCCCCGAGGGCACGATGTACGCCCGGGCGCTGGAGTTGATCGACGCCGGCCCCGGACTGCTGCTCGGCGCCGGCCAGGCCCAGCAGCAGTCCAGCGTCACCGTGGCCGCGGCCGCGTTCCAGGCCCTGTACGGCGCCGCGCTGGCCGCGAACGACTTCGCCCCGCTCGGTGAGAGGTGGTCCCGGTCCTACCAGGCGGCGTGGGACACGATCGCGCCGGGCGGCGCCCGGCAGGAGGACGGCCGGACCCGTTTCGACACGTTGTGCACCGCCCTGGACCTGCACGCCCAGTACCAGGTCAGCCGGCACGGGCCGGAGCACGAGCCGCGCTACCGCACCGTCGTCGACCTGCACAGCCTCGCCACCGGCGAGGTGGTGACCCTGGCCGGTCCGGACGGGCGCAGCCAGTCCGTCGCGAACAACCACGCCGCCGAACTCTTCCTGGCCTTGACCGACAGCCTCGCGCTTCCGGTTCCGCACCACGTCGACGACCCGGCCGCCCTACGGTTCCTCGTCGCCCACCAGGCGACCGCCTTCGCCGCCGAACCGGCCCTGTGGCGCAAGTGGGCCAAGCGGAAGCTGTTCGGGCTGCACCTGGTCGATGCCCCGGACGACCTCCTCGCCTGGGCGGCGGCGGTGGACCGGCTGGTCGACGACGACATCTCACCCTGCCTGCCGGACGACCTCACCGCCGCCTACGCGTACGCCCTGCGCGGCGCGGGCGCCGCCCGACCGGAACCGGCGCCACCGGCCGGCGGGCCGAGCGGACCGCTCGCGAGCGCCGTCCGCGCCGCTCTCGCCCGGATCGCCGACCGGTGACCGGGCGCCCGGCTCAGTCCAGTTCGGAGTCGAAGCTCAGGTCTCCCTGGAGGAATTCGACCCGGTCGAACAGCCGCCGGTCGGTGCTGTGCAGCACCACCGGCAGCCCCTGAGCCAACTCTTCCACCAGCAGCGCCTTGATCTGGCCGTACTGGGCGTTCCGGTCGCGGTCCACATTGTGCAACCGGAGGCCCTTGGCCCGCAGCGCCGAACGCATTCCGCGCAGCTCCGGAATGTCCGGGCAGACGATGATGCTCCGGGCGGTCCGCCCGCCGGCGATCCGGCGCGACAGGCCCGTCTGGTCGATCCGGCGGCCCTGGCGGGCCAGCCGGCCCAGCCCCCAGTTGTCGATGACGACGACGAGTTCCACCGGCCCGGCCGGCGCCTGCGCGTCGACACCGAACTCGGGCTCCTCGGCCAGCCGGACGTCCACCCTCGTCAGGCCGCCGTAGCGGTCGGCGACGAGAAAGCCACCGGGAACGGCGGCCAGCGCCCTGGGCAGCGCCACCGGGATCAGTTCGCTGCCGGCGGGCAGCCCGGCCACCGGCCAGCGCCAGCACCGGACCGCACCGTCGTCGGCGACCGTGGCGACCCAGCGGTTGTCCGGGTCGACCACGATGTCGCGTACGGCGGAGCGGCTGCGCCCCTCGTGCAACTGCATCGCCACCCGGTGGTCGTCCAGCGACCAGACGATGGTGCGGCCGTGCTCGTCCCCGGCGATGACGAAGCCGCCGTCCGGGGTCACCGCGATCGCGGTGACCCGGGCGTGGTATCCGCTGAACGGCCGGGGCAGACCCGGGCCGAGCGCACTCCACCGGAAGACCTCGAGGCCGTTGTTGGTGGTGATCGTCGCCGCCCCGTCGGGGGTGACGGCCACCGCCCGGGCCCGGCCGCTGCGGTGCCACCCGAGCCGCATCACGTCGACCTGGCCGCCCCGCCCGATGTCGATGCGTTCGACGTTGCCGTTCTGCCTGGTCGCGATCACCGCACGGGCGCCGGGCACGGCGGCCAGCCGGTAGTACGGCGCGTCGCTCGGCTTCGACCGCAGCAGCACCGTCGGTTCGCCGCCGGCCAGCGTCCACAACTGCAACTCGTCGCCCGTGCGGACCGGCTGCTCGGTCGCGCCGGTCTCGTCGGCTTGCCCGGGTCCGCCGGTCGTACCGGTCTCGCCGGGTCCGCTGGTCGCAACGGCCTCGGCGGTCTCGCTGGTCTCGCCGGGTTCGCCGGCCTCGTCCGGCTCCGGCGGGGGCGGTGCGGGGCGTACCAGGGCGACGAACTCGTCGCGGGTGCCGTGCAACCGCACGAGCGTCCGCACGTCGACATCGGCGATCCGTTCCGGCGCCGGCAGCTCCGGGCCGTCCAGCGGCCAGCGGTGGATGCCGGTGCGCCCACCCGTGACCGCCGTCCGCTGGTCACCGGTCACGGCGATCGCCCGGATCTCGGGCTCCTCGCTTCGCGTCCGGCCCGGCCGCCCCGCCGCCGCCCGGTCGCCGACGCCCGACCAGCGCAGCAGCAGCCCGTCGCGACCACCGCTGATCACGGTGCCGTCGCGTGCCGCGCCCAGGGCGGTCACCGTACGGTCGTGGGCGCCGACGACCGTACCGGCCGCGGCACTGCCGTCGACGGGCCAGGACAGCAACGTGCCCACCCCGGTGCTGGCGACGACCCAGGTGTCGTGGGCGGTCAGCACCCCGCGCCAGAGCCGGCCCTTGTGCCGGCCGACGATCGACGGCTCACCGGCACCGTCGGCCACCGGCCAGCGCCGGATCGTGCCGTCGTATCCGCAACTGACCACCCACTCCCCGGAGCGGGCCGCGACCAGTCCGGTGACGACGGTCGGCCGACCGTGGTCGCCGACGACGTGGCCCTCTCCGGTGGCATGGCTCCAGCGGTGCAGCCGACCCCGGGCGTCCGCGGCGAGGACGTGGTCGTCGGTGGCGGCGAGCGCGAAGATCTCCTCGCCCAGGTCGGCGAACACCTCGGGGCCGGCGTCCGGAGCCCGCCGGTCCCACCGCAGCAGTTGGCCGTCGACACCCGCCGAGAACAGGTGGGTGCCGGTGGCGCAGACCGCGTGCACGATGCCTGCGTGGGCGCCCAGCCGGACGACCGGCCCCCAGCCGTCGGCGAGGTCGACGACGTGGACCGCCCCGCTCTGGTCACCGATGACGGCGACGTCTCCGGTCCCGGGGGCCAGTGCGACGGCGGTGGCCGGAGCGGACAGTTCGCCGACCGGTCGCCAGCCCGGGCCGCTGTCCGCCCGCCAGCCGAACAGTGTCCCGTCGTCGCCGCTGGCGATGACGAGGGACGCGTCGTCGCCGACCGCCACCGCCGAGATCGCGCCCCGCCCGATCCGGTAGCGGTGCCGCAGCCAGCTGGTGGAATAGCGGGTGATCAGTGCCGGCGCGGGGATGCCGGAGCCGAGCAGGTCGTCGACCCGGGCGGCGATCACCGGGGCGATCAGGTCCGTACGCGGTCTTCCGTCCGGGCTGTCGGCCCTGGTCCGGGTGGTGTAGAGCAGTTGCTGCGCGAGCGTGGCCCGGGCCCCGCCGGCCGACTCGACGCTCAGCTCCGGCAGTTCGGCCGCGGCGGCCCTGAGCAGGCCGAGCAGCTGCCCGACGCTAGAGTTCATCGGGGCCGCCCTCCGGGTCGAAGTCCTCGTCGACCGCGCGCACGACGTAGCCGCCGACGGTCGCCTCGATCCGCAGCGAGTACTGGTGTGTCGGCTTCTCGCTGCGCTCCCGGCGCCACCCCTCGTAGACCAGGACGCCCAGTCGCCCGGCCCGCCAGGCGGTGCTCAGCGGGTAGTCCTCGCGCAGGGTGTCGAGCTGGGACTCGGCCTCGGCACGGGTGGCGAAGATCTGCGGCCGCTGCTGCGGCCGCGGACTCCCCAACGCCCTGCGCAGCACCCGGTGACCCCAGTTCGGGTGTGCCTGTCCCGGCGAACGCCGCTCCGGATGCCGGTCGATACGGTCGACGCGGTGCTTGTGCACGCCGATCCGCCACTGGCCGGCCCCGACGGGTTCGGGCTCCAGGTCGACGTAGTGGCCGACGAAGCCGGCCTCCCAGTCCTGGATGGTCAGCCCGAACCACTTCACCCACAGCCGCACCGAGTCACCGTCGTCGTCCTCGCGCCGGGCGATCGGGTAGACCTCGCGCAGCCGCTGCAGTGAGGCCACCGCCTCGGCCCGGCTGGTGTAACGGAGTTCGCCGGTGAGGAAGGCGACGATCTCGCCCTGTCCCAGCACCGCGTACCGGCGCTGGCCGGGCGCCGGCGTCTCCGCCGATTCCTCCACCGGCGGTGGCGCGCTCGCGATGACCCGCGACGGCCTCGGCAGGACCGGGACACTCCGCGCGGACAGCAGCCCCGACGCGAGCCGCCCGGTGTCCAGGAGCCGCTGGGTCACCGTCAGGCCGGCGATGGCGGCGTCCAGGCCGAGCGGGATGTCGCCGGCGGCGGGCGCGGGAGCCAGCAGGCAGGCTTCCAGCCACTCCCATGACTCGACCAGCAGTGCCAGCCGGCCCTGCCACAGCGCCAGGTCCTCGTCGTCGTGGCCGAGTTCGGCCGCCGCGTCGATGATCTCGGCGAGCCGCGCCGGCGTCTCGGCCAGGGCGAGCCGGCCGGTACGGGCATCCCACTCGACCCCTTCGGGGAACAGCGGGGTGAGTGCCCGGACGAACCGGCGCCGTTCCAGGTCGGCGCCGGTCCACTCACTGTCGGAGGCGGCCATGGCCCGTACCGCCGCCGCGGCCGCCGGATGGAAGAGCATCACCCGACCGGCCGGCTCGGCACCCGCCGCCGGATCCGGCAGCACCAGGTATTCCCGTACCGGCCCACGCAGGACGTTCTCCCGGGCCCCGCGCCAGGTCTGCGAGCCCGGCCGGCTCCGGCCGGGCTCGTCGGCGACCGTCCACACCCGGGACATCTCGGTCTCGGTGAGGCCGTGCCGGGTCGTCGCCGCGATGAACAACGCCCGTTCGCTGTCCCGCAGCACCCGCTCCGGCCAGGCACCCGGACCCAGGTCACGGCCGAGCAGCCGGGGTAGCGCGCCGTGGTAGTAGTCGACCAGGCTCCCGATCGGTTCGGAGCGCCACAGGTCGGCCGGCACCTGCCCGGCCGCCCGGATCTCCGCCAGGTAACCGGCGGCGACCAGGAACTGGCCCGCGCAGCGGCGCACCACGGCGGCGGCGACGGCGTCCATCCGCTCCGCGCGAAGCCGTACGGCCAGCGCCGGATCGGTGAGCGTGGTCAGGACGTATTCGCCGATGTCGGCGTCGGCGCTGTCGGCGAGGTCGAGCCGACGCGGGTACGGCCCGTCCGGCGGGAAGCCGACCGGCGGGTACTGGGAGAACAGCAGGAGGCGCAGACCCCAGCGGGCGAAGTCCGCGTACCGGGTGAGCAGTTCGGTGAGCACCCGCAGGCTCTCCGCGTCGCGGCGCTGGTCGTCCACCGCGTCGACGACGAGGACCAGCGTGTCCGGTTCGTCGCCACGTTCCCGCGCGATCCTGGCCCGGGCCTCCAGCACCCCGTAGAGGAAGCCCAGGGTCGGGGTGGCGATGACCGGCTTGTTGACACCGATGGCGGTGCCGCTGCCGACCTGCTGGGTCAGCTTGATGAAGGTCGCACCGTGCGCGAGCAGCGCCTCGGGCGCGTCGCGGCCGATCACGTCGGCGACCGCGTGCACGAGTTCGCTCTCCCGTACGGCCGGGCCGCCGGCCTGTCCCACCTGGTCCCAGACCGTCGCGTAGGCGACCGTCACCCCGGTCTCGTCGGCGAGCCGGTGCAGGACCGTACGCGCCAGCGTGCTCTTGCCGGCACCCGGGCGACCCGTGACCAGCAGGACGTCCTGCGCGGAATCGTGGCGGGCCCAGGCGGTGACGTGGTGGAGGGCGGTGGTGCGCGGCTGGATGAAACCGACCTGCTCCACCCTGCCCTGGAACGGCTCGGCGGGACGCTGCGCCATGCCCACGACCAGCGCCAGCCGGTGCCGGTGCACGTCGGTCACGCTGCGCACCGCCCGCGCCACCAGGTCGGCGAGCGGCGGGTTACGGTCCCGCAACGCGTCCAGGTCGGCGGTCAGCAGCAGCGTGGACCGTCGCGGTGCCGGCGGTGGTTGGGTGCCGGCGGCGGCGACCGCCTCGCCGAACGGGGCGAGCAGGCTGAGCGCCCGCTCGTCGGTGCCCGGATCGTCGAGCCAGACGAGATCGACCTCGGCCGGTCGTATGTGGTGCCCGAGCTGGCTCGCCGCCTCCCGCAGAAGCTGCCGCTTGCCGAGGCCGGCCAGGCCGGTGAGGCAGAGCACCGGCCTGGTGCCGGTCAGTGCCCCCTGCAGCCAGCCGACGAAGTCCTGTGGCCTCATCCAGCGGTGGGCCGGGTGAAGTCCAATCCGGTCACGGGGCCGTCCGCTTCCTCGACGACCTGGTCGATCTCGTAGCTGCCGGCCGGAAGCTCACCGTGGACGGCGCGCAGCGGCTGCCGCAGCTTCTTGACGTCCTGCTTGAGCTTCACCCGTACGCCGGTGGCCTCGCGCGGCTCGCCGACGAACGTCAGCCGCTGCCCGACGACCGTCTCGGCGAGCCGGCGCAGCGTGTCGAGCTGCGTCAGCAGGTCCTGGTCCGTGCCGCTCGCCGGTAGATGGCCCTCCCGGTAGGGGCTGAGCATCGCCCGCGCGGTAAGGATCTCCCTCTCCCGCTCGGCGAGGACGTCGTGGTCGATCGTCACCGACCGCAGCGGCTGGTCGAGCACCTGCTCGCCGCCGGACACGGCGACGACCTCCTGCGCGGGCTCTTCCTGCCCGGCCGCGCGGGCGGCGTTCCGCTCCCGTCGGCGTTCCAGCCAGGCGCCGGTCTGGTCGTAGAGGAAACGCACACCTTCCGCGAGAACTATCGCGCTCACCGCGGCGATCGTCAGAGGTTCGGGCACGTCGGCCTCCTACCGGGGGTGAAGGTCTCCACCGTACCGCCGGCGGTCACGCGATCAGCCCGATCGGACGGTCGCGAATCCGTCAGCGGTTCCGGTTGCGCGGATGGGCCGACCGGCCGGTTCCAGCGGTCTCATCGTCCATAGTGGAGCGTTCCGGTCGTCGGCGGTCAACCGACGATGACGACGTCGAGCCGGCGTGGGCCGTGCACACCCTCGATGCGGTGCAGTTCGATGTCGCTGGTGGCGCTCGGGCCACTGACGAAGGTGAGCGGCCGGGTCGCGTCCAGCCGGGCCAGTGCCTCGGGGACGAGGCCGACGACCTGTTCGGCCCGGACCACGCAGACGTGGTGGTCGGGGACGAGGGACAGGATCCGCCGGCCCTGGCCCGGCCCGCAGTCCAGGACGATGGTTCCGGTGTCGGCGACCGCGACGGCGCAGCCGGTGACGACGGCGTCGGCGGCGTCGAGGTCGCCGACGGTCAGCGGCGGCTGGTCGGTGAGTACGGTCGCGTCCGCCGTCGCCCGCCAGCCGGTCAGCCACTGCGGCGGGGTACCGGCGGGGACGACGAGCCGCCGTACGTCGTGGAGTGCCGCCGCGATGGCGTCCGCCACCTCGTCGGCGCCGCACCGGCGTACCCCGGCCCGGTAGTCGTGCAGCCGGTCGGCGAACCGGTCGAGCAGGTCGGGGTGGCCCGGGGGAAGGGCGCCGGCCCGGCGGTAGTCGCGCGGCACGGTGACCCCGCCGGCACCGTCCGGCACCGCCTGCCGGAGGCGGGCGAGGATCCGTTCGCGGGCGTTCATGGTGTGTTCCCTCCGTCTTCGGCCCGGCCGGACCGGGCCCACCATTCGCGGAACGTCTGGGCCGGTGGTGCGGGCAGGTCCCGGCTGCGGGTCCAGGCCGCGCCCGGGCCGGGCAGCCGGCGGATCCGGGGCGGGGCGGGGTCGCGGCGGCTCTGCCAGCGGGCGAGGAGCCGGCCCCAGCGGCTGAGTCGTTGGGCGATCCGTAGCCGGCGGGGGTCACGGAGCGTCCACGCGACCGCGCCGAGGCCGGCCGCCTCGGCCGACGGCAGCGGCCCGGACCGGGCCTCGGTCGCCCGGGCGCGCAGGTGCACCAGCATGGCCGGGATGTCGATCCGGACCGGGCAGGCGTCGAAGCAGGCGCCGCAGAGTGACGACGCGAACGGCAGCGCGGCGTTCGGGTCGTCGCCGCCGGTGATGCCGGTCAGTTGCGGGGAGAGCACCGCCCCGATCGGGCCGGGGTAGACCGACCCGTACGCGTGGCCGCCGGCGCGCTCGTAGACGGGGCAGACGTTCAGGCACGCCGAACAGCGGATGCAGTGCAGGGCGGCGCGGCCGTGCGGGTCGGCGAGGACGGCGCTGCGGCCGTTGTCGAGCAGGACGACGTGGACGTGCTGCGGCCCGTCGCCGGGCGTCACCCCGGTCCACATCGAGGTGTACGGGTTCATCCGTTCGCCGGTGCTGGAGCGGGGGAGGAGCTGCAGGAACACCTCCAGGTCCTGCCAGGTCGGCACGAGCTTCTCGATCCCGACGACGGAGATGAGGGTTTCCGGGAGGGTGAGGCACATCCGGCCGTTGCCCTCCGACTCGACCACCGACAGGGTGCCGGTCTCGGCGACGGCGAAGTTCGCCCCGGAGACGGCGACCCGGGACCGCAGGAACGTGGCGCGCAGGTGCCGGCGGGCGGCCTCGGCCAGCGCGGCCGGGTCGTCGCTCAGCTCCGGGTCGACGCCGGGCATCTCCCGGCGGAAGATGTCGCGGATCTCCCGCCGGTTGCGGTGGATGGCGGGGACCAGGATGTGGCTTCCCTCGTCCCGGCCGAGTTGGACGATCAGTTCGGCGAGGTCGGTCTCCACCGCCCGTACGCCGGCATCCGCGAGCGCCTCGTTGAGGCGGATCTCCTGGGTCACCATCGACTTGACCTTGACGACCTCGTCGGCGCCGGTGGCCCGGACGAGGTCGGTGACGATCCGGCGGGCGTCGGCGGCGTCGGCGGCCCAGTGCACGGTCGCCCCGCGGGCGGTGGCCGCGGCCTCGAACGTGGTCAGCAGTTCCGGCAGCCGGGCCAGCACGTCGGCCTTGATGGCGCTGCCGGCCAGGCGCAGCTCTTCCCAGTCGGGTACCTCGGCGACCATCCTGCGCCGCTTCTCCCGGATGGTGGCGGTGGCGTTGCCGAGGTTGTGGCGCAACTGGGTGTCGCGCAGCGTACGCGCCGCGGCGGCCGGGAACGGCTCGTCGCCGCGCAGCCGCGACCCGGGGTCCGCGGTCGGTGGGCCGGGCATGCCGAGGAACGTCGTCACGGTGTCGCCTCCGTCGCCAGGATCTCCGCCAGATGCGCGGTCCGCACCCCGCCGTGTGGTGTCGAGGTGGTCAGTCGGGCCAGGCCCCCGCCGATGTGCAGCAGGCACGACGCGTCGCCGGCGGTCACCACCCGGGCCCCGGTCGACCCGACGTGCCGCAGCTTGTCCGCCAGCATCGCCGCGGAGGTGTCGGCGTTCTTCAGCGCGAACGTGCCGCCGAAGCCGCAGCACTCGTCGGCCGCCGGCAGTTCGACCAGGTCGATGTCGCGTACCCGGCGCAGCAGGCGCAGCGGGCGGTCGCCGACCCGGGTCATCCGCAGCGAGTGGCAGGTCGGGTGGTAGGTGACCCGGTGCGGGTAGGTCGCGCCGACGTCGGTGACCCCCAGCACGTCGACCAGCAGTTCGCTCAGCTCGTAGGTGCGGGCGGCGACGGCGCGGGCCCGCGCCGCCAGTTCGTGGTCGCCGGCAGCCTCGGCGACCACGGCGTGCTGGTGCCGGATCGAGCCGGTGCAGGAGCCGGACGGCACGACCACCGCCTCGGCGTCCTCGTACGCCTCGACGTAGCGGCGGACCAGGGGGAGTGCCTGGCGCGGGTAGCCGGAGTTGACGTGCATCTGCCCGCAGCAGGTCTGGGCCGGGTCGAAGGTCACCCGGTGGCCGAGGCGACGCAGCAGCGTGACGGTGGCGATACCGACCCGCGGGGCGATGGTGTCGGCCAGGCAGGTCACGAACAGGGCGATACGCACGGCTAAATGGTCAGGCCATTTCTCCCGTGGTGCAAGCCCGGATGTCTAGACTCGCGCCGTGACGGTGGAACAGCTCTTCTCGCCGGTGGTCGGCGCCCGCCCCCACGAGGCGATCCTCGGCCAGGTGGAGCAGCTGCTCAGCGCCGGACTGCTGCGCCCCGGCGACCGCCTGCCCAGCGAGCGGAGCCTCGCCGAACGGCTCGGTGTCAGCCGTCCCACCGTCCGGGAGGCGATGCGGACCCTGGAGGCGCTCGGCGTCGCCCGGCCCGCCGACACGGCCGGACGTGGCAGCGCCGCGGTGATCGCCGGTCGGGCCGACACCGCGCTCGGGGCGGTGCTGCGGCTCGCGATCGCCACCAGTGACCTGTCGGTGCCGGACGTCGTCGACACCAGGGTGCTGCTCGAGCGGGACGCGGTGTCCCGGCTGGCGCGTACGCCCGAACCGGCGCTCACGGCCGCCGAGGTGCTGCTGCGGGAGATGGACGAGCCCGGGCTCACGCCAGAGCGGTTCCATGCCGCCGACGTTTGGTTCCACATCGCACTCGCCGAGGCGGCCGGCAACCGGGCGGTGGCCCTGATGATGTCGTCCCTGCGGTACGCGATCGAGGGGTACGTCCTCGACCTGGTCGCCGGACTCGACGACTGGCCGGGCGTCAGCCGGCGGTTGCGGGTCGAGCACCGGGACATCCTGGCCGCGATCGCCGACCGCGACGCCGACGAGGCGGCCCGGCGGGTCGAGCGGCACATCCGCGCCTTCCACGGCACCGCGACCGCGTCCCGCTGACCGCCGGGTCCGGCGTCGCCGGCCCCTGTGCTCCCGTCAGGGTTGCAGGCGAATCGAGCGACGCCGACGTCTCCGGCGAAGCGACTCGATGCCTTGACAGTCGTCGTAACACGGTTGATACTTCCAGGCTAAGTGAAACGATTCATAGAGTTGTCGAGATCACGAGTGACGCTGAAGAACAGGTGGGCACTGTGGAGATGGCCGAGGTGGTGAGACCCTCCACCGCGCCCCGACCGGGGCGGTCCGCGGACGGCGGGGCTGACCGGAAAACCCGGCGGGCGCCGCGCCGCGGCGGTCGGCGGGCACCCGGCGCGGTGGCCGTCCTCCTACTGCCGTTCGTCGTACTCTTCCTGCTCTTCTACCTGGTGCCGATCGGTTACGCCATCCACCAGTCCTTCTTCAAGGTGCGGCGCGAGGGGACGTTCGGCCGTCCGGAAACCGTCTTCGGCGGCTTCGAGCAGTACGTCAGGGTCTTCGAGAACGAGGCCTTCCGGGAGAGCGTCGGCCGGGTCCTGCTCTTCGGGGTCGTCCAGGTGCCGGTCATGCTGGGACTGGCCCTGCTCTTCGCCCTGCTGCTCGATTCCGGCCTGCTGCCGTTGAAGCGTTTCTTCCGCCTCGCCTACTTCGCGCCGTACGCGGTGCCCGGCGTCATCGCGGCCATCATCTGGGGATTCCTCTACTCGCCGTCGCTGTCGCCGTTCAGTTGGGTCACCGAGCGGGTCCCGTTCATGTCCGGCTCGCTGGTCCTGTGGTCCCTGGCCAACGTCACCACCTGGATGTTCACCGGCTACAACATGTTGATCATATATGCGGCTCTCAAGGCCGTACCCCAGGAGTTGTACGAGGCCGCCAGGCTCGACGGAGCCGGCAACATCCGTATCGCACTGTCCATCAAGGTGCCCATGGTGCGCCCGGCCCTGGTCCTGACCGGCGTCTTCTCCATCATTGGAACGCTACAACTCTTCACCGAGCCGCAGGTCTTCCGGTCGCTGACCACCGCGGTCACCGGCAGCTACACGCCCAATCTCGTCGTCTTCAGCACCTCCGTCATACCCAACTTCAACCTCGCCGCCGCCTTCTCGGTCGTCCTGGCGCTGGCCACGTTCGCGTTGTCGTTCACCTTCCTCCGGATCGCCCAGAGGGGATCGTCGCTGTGACCGGGACCGCAAAGACCTCGGAGCGACACGTGTCCACCAGCCCATACGTCCGGAAGCTGCTGCCGCTGCTGGTCATGGTGGTCTTCGCCGGCTACATGCTCGCGCCGCTGTGGTGGCTGCTGATCGCCGCCAGCAAGAGCCGGGCCGACCTGACCTCGACCAACCCGCTGTGGTTCGCCGACTTCAACCTCGCCGACAACCTGGGCGACCTGTTCGCCTTCCAGGACGGCCTGTTCCTGCGCTGGATCCTCAACAGCGTCCTGTATGCCGGCGTCGGCGCGCTCGGCGCGACCGTCATCGCCGCGATGGCCGGCTACGCCCTGGCGAAGTTCGAGTTCCCCGGCCGGGAGGTCGTCTTCAACGTGGTGCTGGGCGGCGTACTGCTGCCGGCCACCACGCTCGCACTCCCACTGTTCCTCCTGTTGAGCCAGGCCGGTATGGCCGACACCCTCTGGGCGGTGCTGCTGCCCAGCCTGGTCAGCCCGTTCGGCGTCTACCTGAGCCGGGTGTACGCCGCCAGCAGCGTCCCGGACGAGCTGCTCGAAGCCGCCCGCGTCGACGGGCACGGCGAGCTGCGCGTCTTCTTCCGGGTGGCGGCGCCGCTCATGGCGCCCGGCCTGGTCACCGTGTTCCTCTTCCAGTTCGTGCAGATCTGGAACAACTTCTTCCTGCCCCTGATCATGCTGCGTGACGAGTCACTCTTCCCGGTCACGCTCGGCCTGTTCGCCTGGAACAGCCAGGCGACCCAACAGGCACCGGAACTGCGCACGCTGGTGATCGTCGGCGCCGCCGTCTCGGTCGTCCCACTGATCATCGCATTCCTTTCCCTGCAACGGTTCTGGCGGTCCGGGCTGACCACGGGCGGACTGAAGTAACGCCCTGACCGGCGGCCCGGACAGGCACTCACCCCGAATGAAAGAAAGAGGGTTCTATCGTGGATCGCTGGATGAGGCGCGGCGCCGCGGGCGCGCTGGCGGCGGTGCTCGCCGCGACCGTCGCCGGCTGCGGAGGCGGTGACGAGCCGGACAACGCGGCACAGGCGTGCGAGCCCGCCGACGGCCCGGTCACCCTGGAGTACTACTCCTGGGTGCCGGGGATCGACAAGGTCATCGACATCTGGAACGCCAAGAACCCCGACATCCAGGTCAAGTTCGTCACCGGCCCCGCCGGCCCCGACGGCGCGTACCAGAACTTCTTCAACGGGATCAAGGCCGGCAACGCGCCGGACCTCGCGCAGGTCGAGTACGACTCGCTGGCGAGCTTCCGGCTGCAGGACGGCCTGGTCAACCTGGCCGACTGCGAGGGCGTGCCCGAGGTCAAGGACAAGTTCGTCCCCTGGACCTGGCAGCAGGTCTCCTTCGGTGAGGCCGACGCGGTCTACGCCGTGCCGCAGGACATCGGTCCGATCGGCATGTACTACCGCGCCGACCTGTTCCAGGAGGCGGGGCTCCAGCCGCCGACGACCTGGGAGGAGTACTACGAGGCGGCGAAGGTGATCCGCACCAAGGGTGGCCACATCCACCACTTCGCCTCCGGCGACGTCAACTGGTTCCTCGGCCAGATCTGGCAGGCCGGCGGCCAGTGGTTCTCCGTCGACGGCGACCAGTGGACCGTGAGCCTGACCGGGTCGGAGTCGCAGCAGGTCGCCAACTACTGGCAGCGGATGCTGGACGAGGATCTGGCCCGGCCGATGGCGGGCTGGTCCGACGAGTGGTGGAACGCGATGAACACCGGTGAGATCTGGACCTGGGTCAGCCCGTACTGGGCCAACGCCCTGCTGTCCCAGAACGCCCCCGACGCCAGCGGCAAGTGGGCGGTCGCGTACATGCCACAGTGGACGGCTGGACAGCGGGCCGCCGGCAACTGGGGCGGATCCACCACCGCCGTGCTGCGCTCCACCGAACACCCCTACGAGGCGGCCAAGTTCGCGACCTGGCTCAACAGCGACCCCGAGGCCCTGCAGGCACTCAACGAGAACGGCGGCCTCTACCCGGCCACGGTCGAGGGCCAGCGGATGCCGGCGCTGGCGAAGCCGCTGCCGTACTTCGGCGACCAGGACATCTCCGGCATCTTCGCCGAGGCGGCCGGAAACGTGGACGCGGACTTCCCGTGGGGCCCGACCATGACGCAGACCTACAGCGACGTCCGGGACGGGTTCGCCCGCGCCATCGAAGGCAACGGCAACCTGACCACCGCCCTCGAATCCGCCCAGAACTCCACCGTCGACGCGCTGAAGTCGCAGTCGATCCCCGTCGCGGGCAACTGACCCGACGCCGACCGCATCCCCGACCACGGTCCGTCAGCACAGTTCACGAAGGAGACCTGAATCGATGTTGTTGCAACGCGCCTTCCGGGGCAGGTTCCGCCGCCACCTGGCGGTCGCCGCGACCGTCACCGTCGTCGCAGCCGGGCTGTCCGGCTCGGCCAACGCCGGCGCCACCCGCAAGTTGGACCACGTGGCGGGCACGGCGGGGGCCACGGCCGCCACCAGCCTGCCCTGTGCGGCCACCCAGCAACTGCGGGACATCCGCGTCCACGACCCCTTCATCATGCCGGACCCGGTCAGCGGCATCTACTACCTCTACCAGGGCAACACCGTCCGCCGCAGCATCGACCTCAAGCACTGGTGCGCGCCGGTGACGGTGTTCACCAACCCGCAGGGGTCCTGGGCGAACGCCGCACACGGCACGTGGGCACCGGAGGCCTGGCACTACAACGGCAGGTACTACTGGTTCGCCACCCTGCACAACCGGGACCGGGTGCTGGCCACCGCGTCGACCAACGGACAGCACTGCGGCGACTGCGGCCAGATCTGGCAGAACCAGCACTGGCGGGGCACCGTCATCGCCGCCGCCGACTCGCCGATGGGGCCGTTCGAACTGCTCAACCTCGACTCGCCGGTCGCCCCGTCGAACCACATGACGCTCGACGGGACGCTCTACGTCGACCCGGAGGGCCAGCCGTGGATGGTCTACGCCCACGAGTGGGTTCAGAAGATCGACGGCACGATCGAGGCCATCCGGCTGGAGCGTGACGCCGCAGGCAACCTGACCGGCCGCGGGCAGGGCGACCCGATCTACCTGTTCAAGGGTTCGGACGCCCCGTGGTACTACCAGGAGGGCCGGGTCGACGACGTCCAGCTTCCGCCGTACGTCACCGACGCCCCCTCGTTCTACCGCACCTACAACAACGAACTGCTCATGTTCTGGACGAGCTACCGCAAGCACAACAACGAGTACGTGGTGACGCTCGCCCGCTCCAAGTCCGGCGACCTCAAGGGCCCGTGGACCCAGGAGGACGTGGTGATCACCGAGAACAAGGGCCACTCGATGCTCTTCCGCACCTTCGCCGACAAGCAGTTCCCGCAGGGCCGGATCATGATGTCGCTGCACAACAACATGAACGGCGGCAGCGTCATCCGCACCGAGCTCTACGAGATGCGCGAGGCCGTGAAGAACCTCGTGGTGAAGAAGCAGCGGACCGACCTCGACGGCGACCCCGTGTCGCACTGGGTCTGGCCGCGGCAGTAGCACCGGCGGGTGACGCACACCCGCGATCGACAGACAGCCGGCCCGGACCCGGGCGCGCCATCCCCGGCGCCCGGGTCCGGGCCGGCGGCCGGTTCAACGAAGGGGCGAGCATGACTCGATGGATCGAATGGCCGACCGAACCCGGCCGACCACGGATGGGCTACGGCGCCGACTACAACCCGGACCAGTGGCCGCGCGAGGTGTGGGACGACGACGTCGCCGCCATGCGCGAAGCCGGGGTGAACATCGTCTCGCTGGCGATCTTCTCGTGGTCGCGGATCCAGCCCGCACCGCAGGAGTGGGACTTCGGCTGGCTCGACGAGGTGATGGACCTGCTGCACGACAACGGCATCGCCGTCGACCTTGCCACCGCCACCGCGTCGCCACCCCCGTGGCTGACCGCCGGGCATCCGGAGATCCTGCCGGTCAACCAACTCGGCGAGACGGTGTGGCCCGGCGCCCGGCAGCACTGGCGACCCACCTCGCCGGTCTTCCGGGAGCACGCGCTGCGACTGGTCGACGCCATGGCCCGCCGGTACGCCGGCCATCCGGCGCTCGTCGCCTGGCACGTGTCGAACGAACTCGGCTGTCACAACGCCTACGACTACTCCGACGACGCGGCCCGCGCGTTCCGCGACTGGCTGCGCGACCGGTACGGCACCCTCGACAGGCTCAACCACGCCTGGGGTACGGCGTTCTGGTCGCAGCGGTACGGCGACTGGGAGCACATCCTGCCGCCCCGGCTGGCCGCCGCCCACCCCAACCCGACCCAGCAGCTGGACTTCAAGCGGTTCTCCTCCGACGCCCTGCTCGATCACCTGCGCGCCGAGCGTGACCTGCTGCGTACGCTGACCCCCGGGGTGCCGGTGACGACCAACTTCATGGTCACCGGCCAGGTGAACGCCCTCGACTACGCCGGATGGGCCGACGAGGTCGACTTCGTCGCCAACGACCACTACCGGCGGCCCGGCCCGCAGACCTTCGACGAGCTCTCGTTCTCGGCCAACCTGACCGGCAACCTCGCCCGCGGCCGCCCCTGGTTCCTGATGGAACACTCCACCAGCGCCGTCAACTGGCAGCCGGTGAACCTGGTCAAGCGGCCCGGCGAACTCGCCCGCGACTCCCTCACCCACGTCGCGCACGGCGCCGACGCCGTCTGCTTCTTCCAGTGGCGGCAGTCCGCGGCCGGCGCGGAGAAGTACCACTCCGCGATGCTGCCCCAGGCCGGCCGCGACAGCGACGTCTTCCGGGCCGTCACCGCACTCGGCCGTACGCTGGCCGAACTCGCCCCCGTCGTCGGATCCGACCGGCGGCCGGCACGGGTCGCCATCGTCTACGACTGGGACTCGTGGTGGGGCGGCGAACTGGACTCGCACCCCACCGGCCGGCTCGACTACCGGCAGGAGGCACTCGACTGGTACTCCGCCCTGCTCGCCACCGGCACCCGGGCGGACGTGGTACCCGTCGACCACGACCTGGACCGGTACGACCTGGTGATCGCACCGGTGCTGTACGTCGTACCGGCGCGGCTGGCCGCCCGGCTGCGGGCGTACGTCGACGACGGCGGCCACCTCGTCACCACGTACTTCTCCGGCATCGTCGACGAGAACGACCACCTGTGGCCCGGCGCCTTTCCCGGCGCCCTGCGCGACCTGCTCGGCATCCGGATCCAGGAGTTCGGCCCACTGCTCGACACCACGACGGTGACCCTGTCCGACGGCGGCACCGGGAGCCTGTGGACCGACCACGTCGACGTCGTCGACCCGGCCGTCGAGGTGCTGGCCCGCTACCTCGACGGCGAACAGGCCGGCCGGCCCGCGATCACCCGCCGGACCGTCGGAGCCGGCTCGGCGACCTACGTCTCGACCCGGCTCGGCGTCACCGGCCTGCGACAGCTTCTCGACCCGATGCTCGTCCGTCTCGGCCTGCGCGGCGAGGTCGCCGACCTGGCGGGCCGCGTCGAACTCGCGGTACGCACCGACGGCGTCCACGACTTCTGGTTCCTGGTGAACCGGACCGACGAGGACGTCGTCACCGGCATCGAGGGGGAGGTGCTGGTCGGGGCCGGCGAGGCGTCCACCGTCCCCGCCCGTGGCGTACTGGTCCTGCGCCGCCCGGTCTGACCACGGCCGCGCCCGGCCCCCGAGGCGCCGGGCGCGGCCGCCGTCAGGCGGTCAGCCGACGCTCGGCCGCCGCCCAGGCCGCCTCGTGACCGCGCGGCTCGTACCGCACCACCGGCTGGGTCCGGGCCACCAGTGAACGCAGCTCGGCCAGGCCACCGCCGACGGCACCGACCGCGCGCGCCTGGACCAGCACGTTGCCCAGTGCTGTCGCCTCCACCGGCCCGGCCAGCACCGGCAGCCCGCAGGCATCGGCGGTCAGCTGGCAGAGCAGGCCGTTGCGGGCGCCGCCACCGACGACGTGGATGACGTCGACATCGCGGCCGGACAGCTCGCGCGCCTGGCGGGCGGTACGCCGGTAGGCCAGCGCGAGGCTGTCGAGGATGCAGCGGGTGACCTCCGCCGGCGTACCCGGAACGGGCTGCCCGGTACGGCGGCAGACGTCGGCGATGCGGGCCGGAATGTCGCCCGGCGGCAGGAACACCGGATCGTCGCAGTCGACGACGGCGGCGAACGGGGTCACCTCGGCGGCGGCGGCGAGGACCGCCGCCAGGTCCGGCCGCGCTCCGGCCGCCGCCCAGCCACGCATCGACTCCTGCAGCAGCCACAGCCCCATGACATTGCGCAGGTAGCGGACCGTGCCGTCCGCGCCGGACTCGTTGGTGAAGTTGGCCCGACGGCTCGCGTCGGTCAGCACCGGCCGGTCCAGCTCGACCCCCACCAGCGACCACGTGCCGCAGGAGATGTAGAGGAACCGGTCGTCGCGGGCGGGTACGCCGGCGACGGCGGACGCGGTGTCGTGCGACCCGACCACCGTGACCGGGACCGCACGGTCGGCCCCGACCTGTCGTGTCACCGCCGGCAGCAGCGTCCCGCCGGGCTCGCCCGGTTCCCGCAGGCGGGGGAGCAGCCCACCGGGCAGCCCCAGCCGCTCGACGAGGTCGAGTGCCCAGCCGCGCCGGCGTACGTCGAGCAGTTGGGTGGTGGAGGCGTTGGTGACCTCGGCCCCGAGTTCACCGGTGAGCCAGTACGACAGCAGGTCCGGGATGAGCAGCATCGTGCCGGCCGCGTCCAGCAGCCCCGCCCGCTTGGCCGCGACCAGCTGGTAGACGGTGTTGAACGGCAGCGCCTGCAGGCCGGTGACGTCGTACAGGTGGCCGGCACCGAGCTGCGCCGACACCTGCGCCATGACGCCGTCGGTGCGCCGGTCCCGGTAGTGCACCGGGCTGCCGAGCAGGTGCCCGTGCCCGTCGAGCAGGCCGAAGTCGCACCCCCACGAGTCGATGCCGACACTGGCCAGCTCCGGGTGGTCGGCCAGCGTCGCGCGCAGGCCGGCGAGCACCTGCTCGTACAGGCCCAGGATGTTCCAGTGCAGGGTGCCGCGCACCTCGACCGGATCGTTGCCGAACCGGTGGACGGCGGTGAGGTCGAGGTCGTCCGGGCCGACCCGGCCGGCCATGACCCGGCCGCCGGAGGCGCCCAGGTCGACGGCCGCCACGACGGCCGGCCGCCCACCGGTCGGCCGGGTCAACGGAGGAAGGCGGCGGCGACGCCGGCGTCGACCGGAACGTGCAGCCCGGTGGTGTGCGACAGTTCCCCGGCGGTCAGGACGAAGACGGCGTTTGCCACGTGCTCGGGCAGTACCTCCCGCTTCAGCAGTGTGCGCTGGGCGTAGAAGGCGCCGAGCTCGGATTCGGGTACGCCGTACACCGCCGCCCGCTGCGCGCCCCAGCCGCCGGCGAAGATGCCGGAGCCGCGTACGACACCGTCGGGGTTGACGCCGTTGACCCGGATGCCGTGCGCCCCGAGTTCGGCGGCGAGCAGTCGGACCTGGTGCGCCTGGTCCGCCTTGGCCGCCCCGTACGCCACGTTGTTCGGCCCGGCGAAGAGCGAGTTCTTGCTGGAGATGTAGACGATGTCGCCGCCCAGGCCCTGTTCGACCAGGATTCGGGCGGCCTCGCGGGAGACCAGGAAGGAGCCCTTGGCCATCACGTCGTGCTGCAGGTCCCAGTCCTGTTCGGTCGTCTCCAGCAGCGGCTTGGAGATCGACAGCCCGGCGTTGTTGACGACCAGGTCCACCCCGCCGAACGCGAGGACCGCGTCCCGCAGCGCGGCGGCCACCGCGTCGGCGTCGGTGACGTCGGCGGCGACGGCGATCGCCGTGTCGGTGTCACCGATCTCCCGCGCGACCGTCCTGGCGGCGCCGGCGTCCCGGTCGGCGACGACGACGCAGGCGCCCTCGGCCGCGAGCCGGTGGGCGGTCGCCCGGCCGATCCCGGACCCGCCGCCGGTGACGAACGCGACCCGGGTCGCCAGCGGCTTCGGGCGGGGCATCCGGCGCAGCTTCGCCTCTTCGAGGGCCCAGTACTCGATCCGGAACTTCTCGGCCTCGTCGATCGGCGCGTACGTCGACACCGCCTCCGCCCCGCGCATGACGTTGATCGCGTTGACGTAGAACTCGCCGGCGACCCGGGCGGTCTGCTTGTTGGCGCCGTAGCTGAACATGCCGATCCCGGGCACGAGCACGATCGCCGGGTCGGCACCGCGCATCGGCGGCGAGTCGGCGTCGGCGTACCGCTCGTAGTAGGCCCGGTAGTCGCGGCGGTACTCCTGGTGCAGTTCCCGCAGGCGGGCGACGACGGCGTCCAGCGGGGCGTCCGGCGGCAGGTCCAGCACCATCGGCCGCACCTTCGTGCGCAGGAAGTGGTCGGGGCACGAGGTGCCGAGGGCGGCGAGGCGCGGATGTCCGGCCCGGGAGACGAAGTCCAGGACGGTGTCGCTGTCGGTGAAGTGGCCGACCTGGGGCCGGTCGGTGGAGGCCAGGCCGCGGATGACGGGCGCGAGCGCGGCCGCCTGGGCCCGCCGGTCCGGCTCGGGCAGCGGTTCGTATCCGGGGATCGGGGCACCGAACGGCTCGGGCCGTCCGCGGGTGGCCAGGAAGTCGGCGGCCGTACCGATGATCTCCAGTGAGCGGGCTTCGCACTCCTCGCTGGTGGCCCCCCAGGCGGTGATGCCGTGCCCGCCGAGGATCACGCCGATCGCCTGCGGGTTGTCGCGGGCGATGGCGGCGATGTCGAGCCCGAGCTGGAACCCGGGGCGGCGCCACGGCACCCACACGACCCGGTCGCCGAAGATCTCCTTGGTCAGTTCCGGCCCGTCGGCGGCGGTCGCGATCGCGATGCCGGAGTCCGGGTGCAGGTGGTCGACGTGCGCCGCGTCGACGAGGCCGTGCATCGCCGTGTCGATCGACGGCGCCGCCCCGCCCCGGCCGTGCAGGCAGTAGTCGAACGCGGCGACCATCTCGTCCTCGCGCTCGATGCCGGGGTAGCCGCCGACCAGCGCGCGCAGCCGGTCCAGCCGCAGGACCGCCAGGCCGGCCGGCGTGAGCGTGCCGAGGTCGCCGCCGGACCCCTTCACCCACAGCAGGTCGACCGGCTCGCCGGTCACCGGGTCGGCGGCCCGCCCCTTCGCGGAGGTGTTGCCGCCGGCGTAGTTGGTGTTGCGCGGGTCGGCGCCGAGCCGGTTCGACCGCGTGACCAGATCATCCACTGTAGACATTCTCAGGCCCCCCAGCCCGCCTGCTCGCCGCCGACCCGTTCGGCCCTGACCTTCTCGAGGTAGCCCGACCGCCGGTAGGCCCCGACCGGGTCGGGGTCCAGGCCCATCTCGGTGCGCAGGTCGCGCAGGAGCGGACGTACGTCGGTGTTGTAGGCGTCCATCAGTACGGCGTTGGCCCCGAGCACGTCACCGGAACGCTGCGCGGCGGCCAGTGCCTCGACGTCGACCAGGAGCGCCTTCGCCGTCGCCTCCTGCACGTTGAGCACCGAGCGGATGACCGCCTCGACCTTGGGCTCGATGTTGTGGCACTGGTCGAGCATGAAGGCGATGCCGTACGTCGGCCGCAACGCGTCCGCCCCCACGATCTCGTGCATGACGCGGAACAGTTCGAAGGGGTTGGCGGCGCCGACCATCAGGTCGTCGTCGGCGTAGAACCGTGAGTTGAAGTCGAATCCGCCCAGCCGCCCGGCCCGCAGGAGGAACGCCACGATGAACTCGACGTTGGTGCCCGGCGCGTGGTGGCCGGTGTCGATGACCACCTGGGCCCGCTCGCCGAGTTCGACGCAGTGCGCGTAGGCCGTGCCCCAGTCCGGCACGTCGGTCATGTAGAAGGCCGGCTCGAACAGCTTGTACTCCAGCAGCAGCCGCTGGTCGCCGGTGAGCCGCCCGTACGCCTCGCGCAGCGCCGCCGTGAGCCGGTCCTGCCGCTGCCGGATGCTGTCCTGCCCCGGATAGTTCGTGCCGTCGGAGAACCACAGCTTGAGGTCGCGCGACCCGGTCGCGTCCATGATGTCGACGCACTCGAGCAGGTGGCCGATCGCCTTGCGGCGTACCGCGGGGTCGGGGTTGGTGACCGAGCCCAGCCGGTAGTCGTCGTCCTGGAAGACGTTGGCGTTGATGGTGCCGAGTCCGACCCCCTGCTCCTTGGCGTACGCCGCCAGGACCGCGTAGTCGTCGACCCTGTCCCAGGGGATGTGCAGCGCCACGGTCGGCGCCACGCCGGTGAAGCGGTGCACCGTCGCGGCGTCGGCGATCTTCTCGTACGGGTCGCGGGGCACGCCCTCCTGTCGGAAGACCTTGAACCGGGTTCCGGAGTTGCCGTAGGCCCAGGACGGTGTCTCGATCCGTTGTTCGCGTAGGGCGGCCAGGACCCGGGTACGCGTGGTGGGGGCGATGTCGGTCATGGTCGGCCTTCCAGTTGGTCTTCGAGGTGGAACACCTCGTCGAGGACGAGGAACCCGCGGTCCGGTCGTCCGTCCGGCAGGTCGACGAAGAACGGCGCCATCTCGGCCTGCCAGCGCCCGTTGACGTCGGTGCGCTCCATCGCCGCGACCGCCTCGTCGAGGTTCCCGGTCACGAAATAGCCGACGAGCAGCCCGTCGTCGCGCAGGAACAACGAATAGTCGTGCCAGCCCGCCGCCTTGAGTGCCGCCAGCATCTCCGGCCACACGGCGGCGTGACGGTCCCGGTACTCCGCCAGCCGGTCGGCTCTCACCTGCAGGGTGAAGCAGATCCTGCCCATGCCGCACCTTTCGCAAGTCGTGAAACGTTTCATGGAGCATCAAGAGGATATGGGGCCGCCCATGCGGGGTCAAGGACTCTGAAAACCGCCGCCGTGGTGTTACGTTGAGGAGTCGTACGCTGACGGTCCGACGTTGATATGTCACATGCGTCTATTGACTGTCGCCGCGGGGGCATCCGTGCGCGCACTGCGCGTATAGTTAACTGCCCTTCTGCTGGTACGTTTCATCCATCGGGTGCTCATGTCGGCCTCGGGGCTGTACATGCCGGGATCATGTCGATAGTTGAGGGGAAGATGGCGTCCGCCAACATCAAGCAGGTCGCGCAGCACGCCGGCGTGTCACTCGGCACCGTGAGCAACGTGCTCAACCGGCCCGACCTGGTCTCGCCGGCAACCCGCCAGCGGGTGCTCGACTCCATCGCGACGCTCGGCTACGTGCGCAACGACTCCGCCAGGCAGTTGCGGGCCGGCCGTAGCCGCACCGTCGCCATCGTCGTCCTGGACGTCTCCAACCCCTTCTTCACCGACGTTGTGCGGGGTGCCGAGGCGGTCGTGGAGGAGGCCGGCGGGATGCTGGTGGTCTGCAACAGCGGCGAGGACGCCGACCGTGAGACCCGCCACCTCGACATGCTCGAGGAGCAACGCGTCCAGGGGCTGCTCATCACCCCCGTCTCCGACGGTCGCCACCCCCGCCTCGACGCGTTCGTCGCCCACGGCATCCCCGTCGTGCTCGTCGACCGCGGATCCGGCCATCCGAGCCGGTGTTCGGTGGCGGTCGACGACATCACCGGCGGGCGGCTGGCCGCCGACCACCTCGCCGACCACGGCCACAGGCGCATCCTCTACGTGGGCGGCCCGATGACGATCCGCCAGGTCGCCGACCGGCACGCCGGTGCCGCGGCCGCGCTCACCGAACGCGCCGACGGCGTACGCTTCGACGTCCACGAGACGCCGACCCTCTCGGTCGCGGCCGGACGCCAGGCCGCCGACGATCTCGTCGCGCTACCCGCGAGCCGGCGACCGACGGCGGTCTTCTGCGCCAACGACCTGCTGGCGCTCGGCGTCCTGCAGGGGCTGACCGCGCACGGTCTGCGGGTGCCCCACGACATCGCGCTGGTGGGCTACGACGACATCGAGTTCGCCGCCGCCGCCGCGGTCCCGCTGAGTTCCGTACGCCAGCCTCGCGAACAACTCGGCCGTACCGCGGCCCAACTGCTTCTCGAAGAGTCCGGTGGCAGCGCGAAGCACAGCCACCGGCACGTCGTGTTCCAGCCGGAGCTGGTGATCCGGGCCTCCAGCGCCCGCGAGCGGAAACGTGCCCGGAGCTGACGGTGGCGGTGGAACGTCGACCCTGAGCCGGTTGGTGGGGCGGTCGCCGCTGACCGGTGTGGGCAAGATCCTTCAGCTTCCCGCCTGAGCGGAACCCGCGCCTTCCGACGTTTCGACGAGGGACAACGCCTGCCGCCCGGGCCCGGCCGGGGAGTCGGCGCAAATGGCGTACCGGCCGAACGGACTGCATCGCGATGTCAATGTTATGTTAGCGTTATCAAGCGTGGGTGGAAGGAGTGCGGTGGCGGAGGCGCCCGTACGGATGGCCGGGCCGCATGGCCCGGGCGAGGTCCGCGGGTACGCCGACCACAGCGGTGTGGTCGATCGGCCGGTTTCCGTCCGGGCGGCGATCCCCGCGCGGCCGTCGCCCGGCACGGCTGCCGCGACGACGGCCGGCGCGAGGTGAGCCCGAAGCCCGTTCCCCTGCCGCGCGCGTACCCGGAAGTGTTCTCCGGCGGCGGGGCGACCTCGGCGCGTCCGTGTACCGCGCCGTCGGTGGAGCCCGTCGGATATGGTCCCATTGGTCTGATGATTGTGTGGTTGGCGGGCCGCCTGACCTGGGCGGCAGGCCCGCCGGCCGGGGCGGGCGAGGCGATGGTGGCGGTGTGGAACGGGTACCCGGCCCCGGTCCACCCGCGGCGGGGGGAAGCATGGCCGACGTGAGCGTGGCGAAGAGTCGACGGATGCCGGTCATGGGGGATGTCGCTCGGCTGGCCGGCGTGTCGCACATGACCGTCTCCCGCGTCCTCAACGAGCCCGAGTCGGTCCGTCCGGAGACCCGCGAGCGGGTCCTGCTGGCCATCGAGCAGCTCGGCTACCGACGCAACAGCGCCGCGCGGAGCCTGGTCACCCGGCGTTCGCAGACCCTCGGCGTGGTCTGCTTCGACACCACCCTGTACGGGCCGGCGTCGATGTTCAACGGCATCGTGCACGCCACCGAGGAGGCGGGCTACGCGGTCAGCGTGGCGAGCCTGCGTCGCCCCACCGCCGACGCCGCCACGCAGGCCGTCCAGCGCCTCGTGCACCAGTCGGTGGAGGGGCTGGTCCTGATCGCGCCGCAGGCCGCCGAGGCGATGGCGTTCGTCCGGGCACTGCCGACCAACATTCCGGTGGTCGCCGTGGAGAACGCGCTGCCGAACGTCACGAGTGTCTCGGTCGACCAGGTGCTGGGCGCCCGGATGGTCACCGAGCACCTCCTGTCGCTGGGGCACGAGACCGTGCACCACGTGCGCGGGCCGCTGGACTGGAGCGAGGCGAACGGGCGGGTCGAGGGCTGGGCGGCCGCGCTGGAGGAGCACGGCCGGATGGTGCCGCGCGAACTCGTCGGCGACTGGAGCGCCAGGTCCGGCTACGCGGCGGGGCAGAAGCTGGTCCGGGACCCCCGCGCCACCGCGGTGTTCGCCGCCAACGACTCGATGGCGCTGGGTGTGATGCGGGCGTTGCTCGACGCCGGCGCCCGGGTGCCCGAGGACGTCAGCGTGGTGGGTTTCGACGACATCCCCGAGGCGGCGTTCGTGACGCCGCCGCTGACCACCGTGAGCCAGCCGTTCCGCGAGGTCGGGCAGCGCAGCATCGAGATCCTTCTGGACGAGATGGAGGGGGGAGAGGCGGGAGCGACCTCCGTCATCCCCCCGGAACTGGTGGTTCGCGACAGCACGTCGCACCGCCGGTCGTAGGGCGTTCGGCGGGGCCGCGTACGTGGGGGCGCCCACGGCGGCCCCGTGCGCAACCTATTGGAAACAATCTCTTCGCCACATCTTGACGGTAGTGAAGTTAACGCTAACATCGTCCGTGACTCCAATCACCACCGCGCTGAACCCCCATCGGAACACGCGTAACTGGTAGGGAGAACGCTTTCGATGTGGCTCCGCACTGTTATCGCTCACCGATTCCGGGCCCGGGATCGGCGTCGATACGGCCCGCCGTCCGGCGGGGTCATGGCGCTTCGCGCCGCCGGTCCCGCGGTGGTCACGACAACCGGAACGTCCCCGGCTCGCCGGACCGCACGGCGGCTTCCTTTCGCACGATGAACCCCAGGAGAGGCATCATGAGAAGAACCTTGGGCAGACGCACCGCCCTGCGTTCGCTGGCGGGAGCCCTCGTCGCCGCGCTGGCGATCAGCGTCGGGGCGTGCACCGGCGACGACTCGAGCGGGCCGAGCGTCGCCGAGGCCGGCCCCAACGGCATCGACGACGGCAGCGAACTCACCCTGTGGACCCGCGCCCCGCTGGAGAAGCAGGCGAAGCTCCTCGTCGACGCCTACAACGCCAGCCACCAGAACAAGGTCAAGCTGACCGTCGTCCCCAACGACGACTACGTCGCCAAGGTCGGCGCCGCGGCCGGCTCGGACAGCCTCCCGGACCTCTTCGCCGCCGACATCGTCTACGTGCCGAACTGGGTCAACCAGGGACTGTTCCAGGACCTCAGCGCCAACGTCGGCGGCCTCGGCTTCAAGGACTCCATCAACAAGGGACACCTCGCCGCCGGCACCCTCGACGGCAAGGAGCACGTGCTCCCCTTCGTCCTGGACCTGTCGATGCTGTTCTGGAACAAGCAACTCTTCCGCGACGCCGGCCTCGACCCGGAGAAGGCCCCGGCCAACCTCACCGAGTACGCCGCCGCCGCCAAGGCCGTGCAGGCACTGAAAAGGGAGGGCGTCTACGGCACGGCCGCCGGCCTGAACTGCGGCGGGTGCCTCGTCTTCACCTGGTTCCCCGCCATCTGGGCCGACGGCGGTGAGGTACTCAGCGACGACGGCACCGAGGCCAAGCTCGCCGACGACACCGCCCAGAAGGTCTACAGCACCTGGCAGGACCTGTGGAAGTCCGGCGCCGTGCTGCCCGCCTCGGCGGGCGAGACCGGTCCGACCTGGACCGCCGCGTTCACCGAGGGCAACGTCGGCCTGATGCTCTACCCGGCGACGCTGCTGTCCTCGACGCCGTTCGACGTCGGTGTCGCCGGCATCCCCGGCCCCAGCGGCGGCGCCTCCACCTTCGTCGGCGGCGACGGCATCGGCGTCTCCAAGGACTCCAAGAAGGCGGCCCAGGCCTGGAACTTCCTGAGCTGGATGATGTCCGAGGAGGCCCAGGTCGAGGTGCTGGCGAAGAACAAGGACGTGGTGTCGCGCTCCGACCTCGCCAACAACAAGTACGCCGCCGAGGACCCGCGGCTGGTCACCATCAACGAGGTGGCCGGCAAGGGCGACACCCCCGTCGCGCTGAACTTCCAGCAGGCGTTCAACGCCCCGAACAGCCCGTGGCTGACCCTCGTACGCAACCAGGTGCTCAACGGCAGCGGCAACCTCCAGCAGGACAACGGCGAGATCACCGCCGTGCTCAAACAGTAGGTGCGCGTCGCGGGCGCTGGCCGGCCGGCCAGCGCCCACGGCCGACCCGACCCGCGACCCGCCACCGACCTGCCGGCCGACCAACGAGAGGTTCCGATGAAAGTCGACGCGCCGTCCCACCCGCCCGTGGCGGCGCCGCGGGGGCGAGCGCGTCCCCGCGGCCGCCGGGCCCTGCTCGGCTGGCTCTACGCGACACCGACCACGCTGTTCGTGGTGGCGCTGTTCGTCGTCCCGCTGCTGCTCGTGGTCAGGATGTCGCTGTCGAGGTGGCCGCTGCTCACCGGCGACCAGGGCATCAACGCCCCCGACAACTTCGTGAAGGCGATCAACCACCGCTTCTTCACCGACTCGGTGGTGTTCACCGTCAAATACACGGTGCTCGCGACCGTACTGCTCCTGGCGCTCGGTCTGGGGCTGGCCCTGCTCGTGCAGGAGTCGAGCCGATGGAACAACCTGCTCCGGGCGTCGTTCCTGATCCCCAGCGCCCTGGGCCTGGCCTCGGCGTCCCTGCTGTTCTACGTCCTCTACTCGCCGTACGCGAGTCCGCTGGCGCCGGTGATGGACAGCCTGGGCATCACCTTCCTCGGCTCACCCAACGCCGCCCTGTTCTCGACGATCTTCCTCATCGTGTGGCGCTACGCCGGCTTCTACATGGTGCTCATGCTCGTCGGCCTGCAGGGCATCCCGGCCGAGGTGTACGAGGCCGCCCGCTCCGACGGCGCCACCCGGTGGCAGATCTTCCGCAAGATCACCCTGCCGCTGCTGCGCCCGACGCTCGCCCTGACCACCGTGCTCTGCGTGACCGGCTCCCTGCTCGCCTTCGAGCAGTTCTACATCCTCACCAAGGGCGGCCCGGACAACAGCACGATCACCGTCGTCCAGCTCATCTACATGGTGGCCTTCCAGGGGCAGAACGACCTCGGGGTGGCGGCGGCGCTGTCGGTCATCGTGCTCCTGGCCCTGATCCTCATCAACGCGCTGCAGATGCGCGCCTTCCGGTCCGAGGAGAGCTGAGCCGATGGCCGTGGTTTCCGATTCCACCTCGACGACCACCGCCGGCGGGCCACCGCCGGCCCCGGCGCCGGCCGGTCGGCCCCGGCGGGCCGGGTCGTCCGGTGTCACCATCGCCGGAATCGCCTTCCGGACCCCGTACTGGGTGCTGACCGGCGCGGTCGGACTGATCTTCCTGGCCCCGCTGCTGTGGACGGCGGTCGCCTCGGTCTCGCCGCAGGCCGGCACGAACCAGGTCGACGGCTGGGGCTTCGGCAACTACGTCACCCTGGCCAACTACCAGGCCGGCGTCTGGCGCTACCTGGCGAACTCGACCTTCGTCTCGCTGCTCACCGTCGCCCTCACGCTGCTGATCTCCCTGCTCGGCGGCTACGCGTTCGCGCGGTTCCGCTTTCCCGGCCGCAACATCCTCTTCCTGCTCACCCTCGCGATCCTCATGGTCCCGTACGCGACCCTGCTGATCCCGCTCTACGTGCTGCTCAACGAGGTCGGACTGGAGAACTCGCTGGTCGGCGTGGCGCTCGTGCTCACCATGTTCCAGCTGCCGTTCTCCACCTTCCTGATGCGGATCTCCTTCGAGGCGGTGCCCCGCGAACTCGACGAGGCGGCGCTGGTCGACGGCTGCTCCTCGTTCAGCGCCCTGTGGCGGGTGCTGCTGCCGGCGGTGAAGCCGGGCCTGATCACCGTCGGGCTGTTCGCCTTCCTCGCCGCCTGGAACGACTTCATGGCGCCGCTGATCCTCATCAACGACACCGAACGCATGACCCTGCCGCTCGCCGTGTCCAACCTGCGCGGCCAGGTCCAGGGCGTCGTCGACTACGGGGCGACCGAGGCGGGCGTCGTCGTCCTCGCCCTGCCGTGCATCGTCCTGTTCCTGCTGCTCCAACGACACTATGTGCGCGGCTTCATGTCCGGCGCCCTGAAGGGATGACGATGACCGGCACCGCACCCACGGCCGCGCCCGTCCTGCCGAACCGTGGCCGGTTCCGGCCGCTCGGGCTGGCGGAAGTCCGGATCACCGGCGGCTTCTGGGCCGAGCGTCAGTCGGTCAACGCCACCGCGACCCTGGGGCACATCGAGCACTGGCTCGAGCGGGAGGGCTGGATCCGCAACTTCGACCTGGCCGCGCGCGGCGATCTCGGCCACGGCCGCCGGGGACGCGAGTTCTCCGACTCGGAGGTCTACAAGTTCCTCGAGGCGATGGCCTGGGAGATCGGCCGTGGCGGCGACGCGGGTCTCGAGTCGAGGTTCCGCGCCGTGGTGCGGCGGGTGGCGGCGGCGCAGGAGCCCGACGGTTACCTGAACACCAAGTTCGGCCGCCGCGGGCAGGAACCGCGCTGGTCCGACCTGGAATGGGGCCACGAGCTGTACTGCGTCGGTCATCTTCTGCAGGCCGCGGTCGCCCGGGCCCGGACCCGGCCGGGCGCCGACGACGGGCTGCTCGAGGTGGCCCGCCGGGCCGCCGACAACGTGTGCGAGACGTTCGGGCCGGCCGGCATCGACGGCCTGTGCGGACATCCCGAGATCGAGACCGCGCTGGTCGAGTTCGCCCGCACCACCGGCGACGACCGCTACCTCGCCCAGGCCGCTCTCTTCGTCGACCGCCGGGGCCACGGCCGGCTCAGCGACATCGAGTTCGGCCGGGAGTACTTCCAGGACGAGATCCCGGTCCGGCGGGCGACCGTTCTACGTGGACATGCCGTACGGGCGAACTACCTCGCCGCCGGCGCCGTCGACATCGCCGTCGAGCTGAAGGACGCCGCCCTGCTGGACGCCGTACGCGACCAGTGGCGCAGCACCGTGGCCCGGCGCACGTACGTGACCGGCGGGCAGGGCTCCCGGCACCAGGACGAGGCGTTCGGCGGTGACTGGGTGCTGCCGCCCGACCGGGCCTACTCCGAGACCTGCGCCGGCATCGGCTCGGTGATGTTCGCGTGGCGGCTGCTGCTCGCCGACGGTGATCCCCGCTACGCCGACCTGATCGAGCGGACCCTGTTCAACGTGGTGTCGACGTCGCCGTCGGCGGACGGCCGGAGCTTCTTCTACACCAACACCCTGCACCGCCGGGAACTCGGCACGGAGCCCGACGCCGACCGGCCCAGCCTGCGGGCGGCGGCGTCGCTGCGGGCGCCGTGGTTCGAGGTCTCCTGCTGCCCGACCAACGTCGCGCGCACCCTGGCCAGTCTGACGTCGTACGTCGCGACGGCCGACGACGAGGGGCTGCAGCTCCACCAGTACGTGCCCGGCACCGTCGCGTACCGCCTCGCCGACGGGCGGGAGCCGCGGGTGACGGTGGCGACCGGCTATCCCCACGACGGGCGGATCCGGGTGCGGATCGACAGCGACGACGACCGCCCCTGGGCGCTGTCGATGCGGGTGCCGGGGTGGGCGGTGCGGGGCGCGACGGTGACCGTGGACGGGCGGACCCGGCCGGTCGGCCCGGGGGTGGTCACCGAGCGACGGGTGTGGCGGCGCGGCGAAGAGGTCGTCCTGTCCCTGCCGGTGGCGCCCCGGTTCACCTACCCGGACGCCCGCGTCGACGCGGTCCGGGGCTGTGTCGCGGTGGAGCAGGGGCCGCTGGTGCTTGCCCTGGAGTCGGTGGACGTCGCGGGCGTCGACACGGTCGACGACCTGTACGTCGACACCGGTCACCCGCCCCGCCTGGTCGACGGTCGGGTGACCGTGCGCTGCCGGCCCGTCCACCAACGCGACCTGGACTGGCCCTACCACGCCGACCCCGCGCCGGCGCCGGCGGACGCGGAACCCGACGAGGTGCCGCTGGTCGAATACCACGCCTGGGCCAACCGTGGCCCCTCGACGATGCGGGTCTGGCTGCCGACCGCCGGGTGACCGCCGGTGGCCCCTGGTGCGGTCCGGGCCACCGCCGAATGTTAGCGCTAACGCGCCTCCCGTCATCCACACATCACATGCCGCTCGGACCACCGCCAAGGTGCGGCGCTGGTGGCACCGCAAACGCCCGCCGCACCGGTACAGGAAGGAAGAACATGAGCCGTAGACGCGTGAGAAGGGTGCCCCTGTGGGTCGCCCTGGCCGCGCTGGTCGTGGGAGGAGGGGTCGGCGTGTCGTCTCCGGCGCACGCCGCCAGCCCGATCCTCCCCGGCAACGAGGGTGATGTCGGTGTCTACACCAACGGACAGAACCACGTCATGGAGATCGGCGATCCCACCTACAGCAACGCCGGGGACGTCGCCAACCAGCTGCGGCCCGGTGTGCCGTTCACCGCGGCCAACATGCACCAGTCGATCTTCGAGAAGGATCTCGCCGCCGGCGGCACCGACTACTACCTCGACCGCGTTCTCGGCGTCCACGGAACCCTCGGGTCGGCGGTGCTGATGACCCGGGGCCGCACCCTCTACATGCGCGGCGCGAGCAACAACAACTTCACCACGATGGGCTTCGCCGGCAGTGCCTACGTCGGCGGCCCGAACAACCTCGGCAACCTCTACACCGTCACGGTGCCCGGCCAGACCGTCGCCGAGGTCAACGCCAACCGGTTCAACGCGCCGAGCCACGCCAGGAGCCGGTACACGATCGGCGGCACCGGCGTCACCGCCGACCTGACCAAGTTCATCACCTACGACAACGTCGCGGTCACCGCCATCGACTTCACCAACCCCGGCGGCGCCCCGGCCACCTTCACCGTCCGGGCCGCCTCGCCGCTGGCGACCCAGGCCGGCGCGGGTCCGGCCGAGCTGACCGGCACCCGCACCATCACCAGCGGCTCCAACAACGGCACCATCGACACCCCGTGGGACACGATCCGGGTCGACCTGACCGGTGCCGGGTTCACCCGTACCGGCGCCAACCTCGACCGCGAGGTCACCGTGCCCGCCGGTGGCACGGTGTCGCTGGCGGTCGTCGGCGCCGTCTCCTCGGCGACGCTGCCGCAGACGGTCGAGAGCTACCGGCAGTACGCCGAGATGGCCCCGGGGCAGGCTGTCCGCACCGGCATCACCGAGTTCAACCGCCGCTGGGCGCAGGACGTGCCGTACATCGACGTCCCCGACCCCGCGCTGGAGAAGGCGATCGTCTACCGCTGGTGGGGCGAGCGGTACAACTCGCTGGACGCGAACGCGTCCGGCCACGTCTACCAGTATCCGACGACGATCGAGGGGGTGAACCTCTACCAGAACGCCGTCGCGCTGACCCAGCCGATGCACCTGCAGGACACCAAGTGGCTGCGCACGCCCTACCTGCCGTACGGGCAGATCCTGAACATCGGCGAGTTGTCCGGCTCCTCGGCGTTCCTCGATAGCCCGGGGCACACCAGCTGGAACAACCACTACTCGCAGTACCTCGGCACCGCCGGGCTGGAGGCGTACAACGTGCACGGCGGCGGGCCGGACATCGCCCGCAAGTTCGCGCACTACTTCGAGGGTGACGGCGTCGGCCAGCTCGAGCACTACGACGGCAACGACGACAAGCTCATCGCCTACTCCAGCAATTACATGCCGGGCAACGACTCCGACGCCATCACCTTCGGCTTCCCGCGGGTGAACGGCGGCGCTCCCGGCGCGGCCACGATCGAACGTCCCGAGTCGGCGTACGTGTGGGGTGCGTTCGAGGCCGCCCGCCAGCTCTACCAGATCTCCGGCGCCGACCAGGCCAAGATCGACGAGATGGGGGCCAGCGCCGACGGCATCCGCGACGCGATCCTGGACCGGCTGTGGAGCCCCGACATGCGGATGTTCCTGGCCGGCACGTCGCACGGCGCCACCAGCGCGGCCAGCTCCAACGGCCGGCCCAACCCGCTGCCCGCCTCGGCCCGGGACCTGATCCCGGCCAAGGAGTCGAACCTCTACGACGTCTACGCCGAGAACCTGATCCCGTACGACCAGTGGCAGACGTACGTCGACGGGTTCCGGTTCCTGACGTACGGCGACAACTTCCCGATCTTCCCGTTCTACACGGCCAACCAGTACGACCGGGCGGCCTACGGGATCGGTGGCTCCAACAACTTCTCCAACATCAACTTCACGGTGCAGTACCGGGGTGTCCGGTCCGCGCTGCGGCACTACGACCCGGAGCAGAAGTACATCACCCCGCAGTACGCCAAGCGGCTGCTGGACTGGATGGCGTGGAGCATCTACCCGGGCGGGGACCTGCGGGTCGCGAACCAGGCCGAGTACTACTCGAACTGGAACCCGACCACCAGGAGCTTCGGCCGAAACAACCCGAACCACATCATGCTCGGCAACATGAACTACATCTTCGTCGAGGACATGGCCGGCATCCAGCCGCGTTCCGACGACAAGATCGAGCTGTGGCCGATCGAGTTCGGGTACGAGCACTTCATGGTCAACAACCTGCGCTACCACGGGCAGGACGTCACGATCGTCTGGGACCCCGACGGCAGCGAGTACGGCCTCGGCGCCGGCTACAGCCTGTTCGTCAACGGCGCGAAGAAGGTCAGCACCGACAAGCTCGGCAAGCTCACCTACGACCCGAACACCAACCAGGTCCAGGTCGCCGACGGCCTGACCGTCACCTTCACCGCGCCGACCGGAAGCAGCTTCCCGGCCGCCGTGGACACCCCGATCGAGGACGAGCGGGTCGTGGCGTACCTGCGCACGGCCGGCATCGACCTCACCGAGGACGCGCCGAACCTGGCGACCGGCGCCGGCCTCAGCTCGTCGTACACCCAGCAGGGGGTGCGGCCCACGCCGTGGCGGCAGTTCCACACGCCCGGCTGGAGCAGCACCGCGATGAACCACACGCCGGGCGCCATCAAGGAGACCGAGCGGCCGGTGTCCCTGTCGGCGGTGACCGACGGTGTCACCGCCAACGAGCCCTACTGGGGCAACTACGGCGCCACCGAACGCAACGGCTACATCGAACTCGACCTCGGATCGGCGAAGTCCTTCGACAACGTCAAGGCGTTCTTCGTCAGCGACCGCCAGGCCGGCGGCTACCGTGAACCCGCCCGCTGGTGGGTCCAGGTGCCCGACGGCAACGGCGGCTGGCGGGAGGTCCCCGGGCAGTTCAAGAACCCGGTCGTCCCGTCGGCGAAGTTCAACGAGGCGCTGTTCGACACCGTCACCACCGACAAGCTGCGGATCGCGTTCACCAACAACCCGACCTTCTACACCGCGATCACCGAGATCCAGGTGTTCGACTCCGGACGCGACGTGCCACCGGTGGCCAACCAGGCGCCGGTCGTCACCGCCGCCCGGGACGGCACCGGCGACGGCAACCTGTCCACCCGGCTCGTCGGCACCGCCACCGACGACGGCATCCCGTACGACGACGAACTCACCTTCGGCTGGGAGACCGTCTCGGCGCCGCAGGGCGCGGGCGTCATCTTCTCCGACGCCGGCGCGCTGGCCACCCGGGTCACCGGCACCGTCGAAGGCGACTACGTGTTCTGGTTCTTCGCCGACGACGGCGAGAAACGGTCCGAGACGACCGTGGCGGTGACCCTCACCGAGCGGGATGTCGTTGCCGAGTTCGGGGCCACGGCGACGGTCAGCACCAGCGGCACCACGTCGTGGGAGAACCACCAGCGGGTCAACGAGGCCAGCACCCCGAACAGTTCGAACCCGGGCTCCGGCAACGGCTGGGGCAACTGGAACCTGCCGCAGAACGGCACCAGCCCGGCCCGGGAGGCGTGGATCCAGTACGCCTGGGCCAGCCCGGTGCGGCTGTCGTCGACCGGCATCTACTGGTACGACGACAACGGCGGCACCCGTCGCCCGACGGCCACGACGTACGCGGTCGAGACGTCCACCGACGGCACCACCTGGACGCCGGTCACCCTCGCCGAGGGCTCGACGTACGCCGGTGCCCTGGCCACCAACACCTACAACAACCTCGAATTCGCCCCGGTCACCACCAGCTACCTGCGGATCCGCATCTGGGGCGTCCAGGGCAGCGGGGCCGGCACCGGCGTGCTGCGCTGGCGCGCCAACGGCGAGACCGTCGACTCGGTGCGCGCCCCGGTGCTCATCCGCACCGCCGTCGGCCAGGTGCCCACCCTGCCGGCCACCCTCGACGGGATCTACACCAGCGGCGAACGCGGCACCGTCGCGTTCCGCTGGCAGGAGATCACGCCGGAGATGGTCGCCGAGCCGAACGTCGACCCGTTCGTGGTCTACGGCACCAACGACGCGTACGGGCTGATCGCCGAGGCCCGCGTCTACGTACGCCCGGAGATGTCGACCGGCGGCATCTCGATCCAGGGCGCCGAGACGTTCGAGCAGTCCGTCGACGTCGGTGAACTGCCGTACCTGCCGGACAAGGTGGAGGTCTCCTACAACGACGGCTCGCGGGACAACCAGGCCATCGGTGTCGAGTGGAACTTCGACGAGAGCATCGTCGACACCCCCGGCCGCTACACCGTCACCGGAGACCTGATCCTGCCCGACTACGTCAGCGAGGCCGGCGCCACCCGGACCACGCTGACCCTCACCGTCGGCGACCCGCCGCAGCCCCCGGCCTGGGACGTCGAGGTCCAGGCGTACACCCAGTGCCTGGGCAGCAACGTCTACCTGCGGGTCAACGCCCGCAACGCCGACGACACGCCGCTGACCATCGAACTGGTGACGCCGTACGGGTCGCGCACGGTGTCCGGGGTCGCGCCCGGACAGTCCGCCTACCAGGCGTTCAACACTCGGGCCAGGTCGGTGCCGGCCGCGACCGCGACGGTCCGGGCCACCGGAACCGTCGACGGTCAGCCGGTGACCGTCGAGACGGCGGCGTCGTTCGGCGCACTCAGCTGCGGCTAGCCGCTCGCGTGGTGGCGGCGTCGCCGCGACGCCGCCACCACCCCCTTAGCGAGAACGAGGAGACCGACACCGTGAACACCTCCGTGGTGCGCGGCGCCGCCGCCCCACCGACACCCCGGCCACCGCGCCGGTTCCGCACCGCGGCCGCCGTGGCGACCGTCGCCGGGCTCGTCGCCGGCACCCTCGCCGGCCCCGCCGCGCCGGCCCTGGCCGCCGAACCCGACTCGTACACGTTCACCAACACCGTCAACCCGATCCTCGGCGACGGCAGCTACTACTCGGCCGACCCGGCGCCGGTCGTCGTGCCCGCCGGCGCCCCCGGCAACGACACCGGCCGCGACCAGCTCTACATCTACACCGGCCACGACCAGGCCGGACCGTCCACGAACGACTTCATCATGAACGAGTGGGGAGCGTTCCGGACCACCGACGTCGAGGCCGGGCACTGGACCCACTTCCCGTCGCTGATGCGTCCCGAGGCGGTCTTCGCCTGGGCGACACCCGGCCGCGCGTACGCCGGCCAGGTGGTCCGCGGCGTCGACGGCCGCTACTACTGGTACGTCCCGATCCACGAGCGCGACAGCCCGGCGTCGGACAAGTTCGCGATCGGCGTGGCCGTCTCGGACAGCCCGACCGGCCCGTGGACCGACCACGCCGGCGGGCCGATCATCTCCCAGCGGGTGCCGACGGCCAACAACATCCACAACATCGACCCGACGATCCTCGTCGACGGCGAGGCCCCCAACCAGCGGGTGTACGTCTGGTGGGGCTCGTTCAGCCAGTTGCGGATGCTGGAGTTCCAGCCGGACATGAAGACCCCGATCGGCACCCCGCGCACCGTCACCGGGCTGACCGGCTTCTTCGAGGGCGCCTGGATCTTCAAGCGCGGCGCCACCTACTACATGGCGTACGCCGGCAACAACGCCGGCCCGACCTCGCAGTGCACCCCGGCGAACTACCACGCCTGCATCGCGTACGCGACGGCGTCCGCACCCGAGGGGCCGTGGACCTACCGGGGCACCCTGCTGCGGCCGGTCTCCTCCACGACCAGCCACCCGGGCATCCTGGAGTTCGACGGCCGCTGGTACCTGGCGTACCACACCGCCGACGCGGTCGGCGGCGGCCACTTCCGCCGCTCGGCGGCGATCGACCCGCTGGAGTGGGACGACACCCAGACCCCGCCCCGGATCAAGCTCGTCACACCCACCCCGGCCAAGGGCCGCGACCTCACACCCCGGCCGAACATCGCGTACGAGGCGCGGGTCACCGTCTCCAACGAGCCGGTGCCCGCCCAGTACTGGGTCAAGGCACTCAACGACGAGATCGTCCGGTCAAACCCGCTGCCGCCGGACATGTGGGGGACCTGGACCGGCAACAACCCGCCCCAGCAGTGGGTGCAGTACACCTGGGACCAGCCGGTGCGGATCTCCGGCTCGCAGATCGAGTTCTGGAACGACCAGCCGCAGGGCAGCGGCGTCGGCGTCGCCGCACCCGCCCGCTGGCGCATCCAGTACTGGGACGCCGGCGCCGGGCAGTGGGCCGACGTGCCGAACCCGAGCGGCTATCCGACCGGCACCCAGGGCTTCCAGAACACCACCTTCGACCCGGTCACCACCACCCAGGTCCGGGCGGTCTTCGACGCCTCCACCAACGGCAGCACGTACTCCGGCGTGGCGGTCGAGGAGTGGAAGATCCTCGCCGCGCAACCGGAGGCCGTCACCCCACCGGCGATCACCGTCGAGGTGGGGGAGCGGGACCTGCCCGGCACCGTCGACGTGACGTACGGCGCGCAGACGCTGCGGCTGCCGGTCTTCTGGGACCCGGTGACAGCCGAGAACGTCGCCGAGCCCGGCACGTTCACCATCCGGGGCACCGTGCTCGGCTACGCCGCCGACCGCGTCGCCGCGCAGGTCACCGTCGTCTCACCCGACGACACCGAGGGCGACGAGACCCCGCCGACGCTGACGCTGACGCCCAGCGGCAGCGCCGGCAGCGCCGGCTGGTTCCGCTCCGCGGTGTGGGTCCGCGTCGCCGGTGTCGACGACCGGGGCGGCCGGCTGACCATCCGGTCGCGGGTCGACGACGGCGAGCCGGCCGTCGCGACCGACGTGCGGCACGTCGACGTCGAGGTCACCGGAGACGGCGAGCACACCGTCACCGCGACCGCGACCGACCGCGCCGGCAACGTCTCGGCACCGGCCGACCTCGCCGTACGCGTCGACGCCACCGCACCGGCCAGCACCGCCACCGTCGACAGCGCCACCCGCGCGGTCACGGTGACCGCCAGCGACGCCACCTCCGGCGTCGCCCGCATCGAGTACGCCATCGGCACCGGCGCCTGGACCGCGTACACCGGTCCGATCGCCGCGCCCGACCAGAACCGGCACACCGTGTCGTTCCGCGCGCTCGACGTGGCCGGCAACCTGGAGACCGCCCGGACGGTCACCGTCCCGGCGGACCTGTCCGGGCCGCTGACCGGAAACATCGGGCCGATCGCGACCCCGACCGCCTCCTACACGGCGGGCTGGAACAGCGTCACCGCGCTCAACGACGGCGCCGACCCGGCCAACCCGAGCCAGGCGCAGATCTGGGGCACCTGGTCGGGCAACCGTCCGGCGACCCAGTGGGTGCAGTACGACTGGAGTCGCCCGGTCCGGATCACCGGCACCGAGCTGAAGTTCTGGCGCGACGCCAACCCCGGCACCGGCGACGGCGTCGCCGCGCCCGACGGCTGGGTGCTGCAGTACTGGGACGAGGCCGGCGCGGCCTGGCGGGACGTTACCGGCGCGTCCGGCTACGGCACCAGCACCACCGCCTTCAACACCGTCACCTTCGACCCCGTCACCACGCCCCGGGTGCGGGCGACGTTGCGGGCCAACGGCAACGGCACCACCTACTCCGCGGTCGCGGTCACCGAGTGGCGGGTCCTCGCCGACGACCCCGGCGTCCAGGCCGAGGTGCCGGTCACGGTCACCGTCACGCCCCGGTGCATCGCCGGCCGGGCGTACGTCGCCGTACAGGCCCGCAACGATCACGGCGCACCGGTGGACGTCGCGCTGGAAACCCCGTACGGCATCCGGTCGTTCGCCGACGTCGCGCCGGGCGCCAACGCCTACCAGTCGTTCACCGCACGGGCGGCCACGGCGCCGGCCGGTTCGGTGACCGTACGGGCCACCGGGGTCGTCGACGGCCGGGACGTCACCACCACCCGCACCGCACCGCACCCCGGCGTCGACTGCGCCGGCTGACCCGCCAGCCCCGATCACGAATCACTTGGAGCAGACCATGAACACACGCAAGCGCCAGCACCTGCTCGCGGCCTGTGCCGCCGGCGCCCTGCTGGCCGGGGCGGCCGTGCTGCCGTCGCCGGCCATGGCCGAGCCCGGCGACAACGCCGACGTGGAGGTGACCGTCGACATCGACGAGATCACCGAACCGGGCGTGCTCGCGATGTCGATCGCGGGTGACTCCGTCGCCCTGACCGAGGACGGCTCGACCCTGCTGGTCCGCCAGTTCGTCGGCACCCTGCCGACGGTCACCATCACCGACACCCGGACCGCCGACGAGGTGCCCGAAGGCGCCGCGTGGGCGGTGCTGGGCAGCGCGACCGACTTCGTCGGCGACGCCGGCCAGGCACCGATCGGCGCCGGCCACCTCGGCTGGAAGCCGCGGCTGATCGACGGCGGCGGCACCGGCCAGGTCAGCGAGGGCGAGGAGGTCGTGACCGTCCTCGACGAGCCGACGCAGCCCGGCAACAACGTCGGTCTGGTCGACCAGGAGCTGCTGGTCTCGACGTTCGACTCCGGGGGCGCCGCCGGTGACGCGTACTCCGTCGACGCCGACCTGTTCCTGCGCACCCCGGCGGACGTCGCCGCAGGCTCGTACACCTCGACGCTGACCCTGTCGCTGTTCGAATGAGGCACCGGTGGGGGCCGTCGTACGGCGGCCCCCACCGCACCCCTTCTCCCACCGGAGGCCCGCCATGATCCGAACCCTGCCGCGGCTGCTCGCCGTGCTGGCCGCGGTGCTCGTCACCGTGCCGATCGCGCCGGCCGGCGCGCTGGCGGAACCGACGCTCACCTGGGCGGTGCAGCCGGCCGACGGGAACGGCCCCGACGGCCGCCGGTGGATCGAACGCACCCTCGACCCGGGCCAGGTCGTCACCGAACACCTGGCCGTACGCAACTTCAGCGACGCCGCCGCGACGTTCGCGCTGAAGGCCGCCGACGGCTATCTCACCGACAAGGGACGCTTCAACATGCTCCCGTCCCACCAGAAGTCGACCGACGGCGGCACCTGGATCGCGGTGCAGGAGACGGTCACCGTCGGGGCCAGGCAGACGAAGGTGGTGCCGTTCACCATCACGGTGCCGCGCGACGCCACGCCGGGGGACCACCCGGCCGGCATCGCGGCGACCGTCACCAGCACCGGCGACACGGTCGCCGTCGAGAGCCGGGTCGGGTTCCGGGTCATGCTGCGCGCCAGCGGCACGATCACCGCGAGCCTGGCGGTCGGCGACCTCACCGCCACCTACCGCCCCTCGTGGAATCCGTTCTCGGCCGGCACCGTCGACGTCGGCTACACCGCGACGAACGACGGTAACGCCGCGGTGACCGGCCGGGGCCGGGTGACGGTTCCGGGGCTGTTCGGCCTCGGCGGCCGCACCGTCCCGGCCGACATCGAGGAGACGCTGCCGTCCGGCAACCGCCGGATCGAGGCCCGGGTCACCGGGGTCTGGGCCGTCGGGCCGCTGCGTACGGCCGTCGACGTCATCCCGGCCGTCCTCGGCGGCGACCCGGCCGGCGCCGAGATCCGGCCGGCCTCCGCCACCGTGACGGTCTGGGCGGTGCCCTGGTCGCAACTGGCCCTCGTCGTCGTCCTGCTCGCCCTCGTCGTGGCGGCCCGGACCGTGATCCGGCGACGCCGGCAGCGGCTCGCGCGGCTGCTCGACCGCGCCCGCGAGGAGGGCCGGGCACAGGCCCGGGAAGCCACCCTCGCCGGCAGCCCGCCGGGTGCGCCCTGACCCACGCCGGAAGCGGCCGGGTCAGTACGAGGCGCGCAGGGCGTCCAGGGTCACCGCGACGGCGGGTTGTGCGGTGGACGGCCGGCGGACCGCGGCGGTGATCCGGCGCGTCACCGGACCGCGCAGCGGGCGGGTGACGACGCCGAAGCGGGGGTCGACCGCGAGGCCCGGCAGCATGGCCACGGAAAGTCCGGCCTCCACGTGCTGCAACGTGAGCAGGTAGTTGTTGAGCCGGCACACGATCCGCGGCTCGAACCCGGCCGCCCGGCACAGCCCGGTCGCCAGCTGCGACATGTAGGAGCCGGCCACGTCGAACGCCCAGCGCTGGTCGGCGCAGGTGGACAGGTCGACGGACTCGCCCACGGCGGCCGGATGGCCGGCCGGCAGGACCATGACGATCTCGTCCTCGCCGATCGGCACCAGGTCGACGGCCGGGTCGAGTTCGGTCCCGACGAAGTCCGTCGTCGTCACGATGACGTCGACCTCGCCCCGGCGCAGCGCCGGCATGCTCTCGTGCGGCTCCAGCTCCAGCACCACGACCTCGACGTCGGGGTGCGCCCGGGCGATCCGGGACACCGCCGGCACCGCCAGGGCGTGCACGGCGCTCTGGAAGACCGCGAGTGTCACCCGCCCGGCCGGTTCGTCGCCGAGCCCGCGCAGTTCGGCCTCTGCCGCGTCCATCCGCTCCAGGATCTCCCGGGCCCGGCGGGCCAGGATCAGTCCCGCCGTCGTCAGCCGCACCCGCCGCCCGGTGCGTTCCAGCAGCTGCGTACGGGTCTCCCGCTCCAGGACAGCCAGCTGCTGGGAGACCGCCGACGGGCTCAGGTTCTCGTGCGCGGCGACGGCGCGGATCGTGCCCAGCGCCGCGAGGTCGGCGAGCAGGCGCAGCCGCCACGGGTGCAGACTCATCACGGCAGACTGTACGGATCCGCTTAACAGCAGCGGAAGTTTTCCGCGATGGACGTGACGCTCGGCCGTGCCTACCGTCGGCGCATGGACTCCTTCTGGCCGGATGTCGACCGGCACCTCGTCCGCTACAGCGGCGCCGGCACCTTCACCCCCGAGATCATCGAACGGGCCGCCGGCAGCTACGTCTTCACCGGCGACGGCCGGCGCATCCTCGACTTCACCTCCGGGCAGATGAGCGCCATCCTCGGCCACAGCCACCCCGAGATCGTCGCCACGGTCCAGCGTCAGGTCGCCACCCTCGACCACCTCTTCAGCGGGATGCTGAGCCGGCCGGTGGTCGACCTGGCCCGGCGGCTCGCCGGGTCACTGCCCGACCCGCTGGACAAGGTGCTGCTGTTGACGACCGGCGCCGAGGTCAACGAGGCCGCGATCAGGATGGCGAAACTGGTCACCGGCCGGCACGAGATCGTCTCGTTCGCCCGGTCCTGGCACGGCATGACCCAGGCCGCCGCGAACGCCACCTACAGCGCGGGCCGCAAGGGGTACGGCCCGGCCGCCCCCGGCAACCTGGCGATCCCGACCCCCAACGCCTACCGGCCGGACTTCCGTACCCCCGACGGCGAACTCGACTGGCGGCGCCAGCTCGACTTCTCCTTCGACCTCGTCGACGCCCAGTCGGTCGGCAGCCTCGCCGCCTGCATCGTCGAACCGATCCTCAGCTCGGGCGGGGTCATCGACCCGCCGCCGGGATACCTGGCCGCGCTGCGCCGCAAGTGCGACGAACGCGGCATGCTCCTGATCCTCGACGAGGCGCAGACCGGCCTGTGCCGCACCGGCACCTGGTACGCCTTCGAACGCGACGGCGTCGTCCCGGACATCCTCACCCTGTCGAAGACCCTCGGCGCCGGCCTGCCGCTCGCCGCGATGATCACCAGCGCCGACATCGAGCGGGCCGCGCACGAGCGCGGCTACCTGTTCTACACCACCCACGTCGCCGACCCGCTGGTCGCCGCCGTCGGCAACACCGTGCTCGACGTCCTGGAGCGCGACAAGCTCGATGCGGCGGCGGCCGACCTCGGCGCCTTCCTGCGCGAGGGGCTGGCCGACCTGGCCGGCCGGCACGAGGTGATCGGCGACGTCCGTGGGCGCGGCCTGCTGATCGGCCTGGAGCTGGTGGTGTCCCGCGAGACCCGCGAAGGCGCCGACGCCCTCGGTGCCGCGGTCACCCGCCGTTGCCTGGAACTGGGCCTGCACATGAACGTGGTGCAGCTGCCGGGCATGGGCGGGGTGTTCCGGATCGCGCCGCCGCTGACCTGCACCCGCGACGAACTGGTCGAGGGGCTCGACATCCTCGACCGGGCGATCGGCGACGTGACCCGGGGGTAGCCGCCCCGCGCGGTGTGGGGCGACGGCCCGTCAGTCGACGGGTTCGTGGTCGCACCAGTCGAAGCCGACGGTGCCGGCGGCGGCGTACATCCCGATGACCCGGCCGGTGAAGCCGCCGGCCACCTCGGTCGACAGGTAGCGGCCGTCGAGTTCGGCCAGCACGTCGAAGGTGCCGTCGGCCGCCTCGACGCCGAGCCGCAGCAGGTCGGGTTCCCGGCACGGGTGCCAGTCGGCGGGGGAGGAGGCGCGTACGTCGATCCGCAGCCGGACCGCGCCGGCGGGTGCGGTCCGGGTGGCGACCGTCTGGCGCAGCCCGCCGGTGCGGGCGGTGACCCGTACCTCGCCGTCGCCGACCTCGATCCCGCAGTGGTGCCGCTCGTCGAGACGTACCGCGAGACCGCCGCACCCGGCGGTGGCGTCGACCAGGGTGCGTACCCGGCAGGACGGGTGCTGCTGGCGGCGGCCGACGAACACGATGTCGGGTTCGTCGAGCGACCGGCCACAGGCGTGGAGGGTGAGCCAGCCGGGGCGCTCCGTGGTCGACCACGTCTCGTCGGGCCGCGACCGCACCGAGATCCACGCCGGGTGCAGCCGCCCGGCGTCGAAGTCGTCGCGCACCGGTGGCGCCGCGACCGGCCGCGGCGGCCACGGCGGCGCCGCCATCGCCGGCGTGACCTCGCCGACGACCGGCCAGCCGTCCACCCAGGTGACCGGCGCCAGGAACGTCTCGCGGCCCATGACGTGCCAGCCGGGGGTGCCGCCGTGTGGCCGTACGCCGAGCAGCACCATCCACCACGTGCCGTCGGGTGCCTCGACGAGGTCGGCGTGGCCGGTGTTCTGGATCGGGCGGCCGGTGCTGCGGTGGCTGAGGATCGGGTTGGCCGGGCACGGCTCGAACGGCCCGTCGGGCGCCGGCCCGCGCGCGATCGACACGCCGTGCCCCCGTTCGGTGCCGCCTTCGGCGATCATCAGATACCAGTGGTCGCCGATCCGGTACAGGTGCGGGGCCTCCGGTGCCTGGGCGCCGGGCGTGCCGGACCACAGCCGGTGCGGCCGGCCGAACGAGCGGCCGGTCGCCGGGTCGATCCGGATCTGCTCGACCCCGGCGTACGTGCACCAGCAGTCACCGCGCTCGTCCCAGGCCAGGTCCGGGTCGATTCCCGCGACGCCGGGGACGCGGATCGGCTCGGACCACGGGCCGGCCGGGTCGGTGGTGGTGAACACCATGGTGCCGCCGCCCGGCGCGGCGTTTGTCGTGATCAGCCAGAAGCGGCCGTCGTGGTGGCGCAGCGTCGGCGCGTAGACACCGCCGGAGGCCGGGGTGCCGGCCGGCAGGGACAACTGGCTGGGCCGGTCCAGCGCGTTGCCGATCTGTTCCCAGTGGACCAGGTCCCGGCTGTGGAACACCGGCACCCCGGGGAAGTATTCGAAGCTGGAACAGACCAGGAAGTAGTCGTCGCCGACCCGGCACACGCTCGGGTCGGGATGGAACCCGGCGACGACCGGGTTGGTGAACGTGCCGCCGGCCCAGCCGGCCGGAGCGGTCGAGGTGCTGGTGGTGGCTGCTGTCCCGGCCGCGTGCATCCGCTGCCCCCCCCCGAGTCGGCGGTGGTGGGTCCGCGTCTGCGGGCGGCGGGCGCGGACCGGGTTCACCGCGGCCCTGCGACGTCGGAAGGTGTTCCCGGGCGGGTGGCCCGTCGGTGCAGGACGCCCGGAATGCGGCGATGCCAACCATATAGCCGCGGGGATCGATACTCAACGCTCTGATGTGGACGCTCTGCCCGCAGCCCGACCGACAGGCCGCCGGCGTCGCGTGGCGGTGCCTATGCTCCCGGCATGCGGCTTGAGCAGATCACCATCGTGGTGCAGGAGTACGACCCGGCGATCACCTTCTTCACCGGGGTGCTCGGCTTCGAACTCGTCGAGGACTCGCCGTCGCTGACCAACGACGGCCGGCCAAAGCGGTGGGTCGTGGTGCGGCCGCCGGGCGCCGAGACCGGCATCCTGCTCGCCCGCGCCGACGGGGAGCGGCAGCGCGCCGCGGTCGGCGACCAGACCGCCGGCCGGGTCGGGTTCTTCCTGCGCGTCGACGACTTCGACGCCACGTACCGACGGCTGGTCGACGCCGGGGTCCGGTTCGTGACCGAACCCCGCGACCAGCCGTACGGCCGCGTCGTCGTCTTCCTCGACATCGCCGGCAACCGGTGGGATCTGCTCGGCCCGGCCTGAGCCCCGGGGCCGGGGGAATCCGGGCGGCGGGCCGCCGGACGTGCGATCGTGGCCGGAGCGGCGGGAGAAGGGGGGCGCGGAGCGTGGACGACCAGCCGGCGGACGGCCGGGTGATCGGGCTGGTGGTGCATCCGACCAGGCCGGTCGCCGAGTCGGTACGGACCCTGCTCGACGCCGCCGGGCGGCTCGGCGCCACCGTCGTCGCCCGGGATGCCGACGTCGGCCGGGTCGCCGACGACCGGGTCACCCTCCTCGACCAGGGCACCTTCCTCGAGCGGGTCGGCATCGTGGTCAGCCTCGGCGGCGACGGCACCATGCTCGGCGCCATGCGGCTGCTCGTCGGGCGGGACGTTCCCGTACTCGGGGTCAACCACGGCCACCTCGGCTTCCTCGTCGAGATCGCCCCGCCCGACCTGGCCGCCGCGGTGGACCGCCTCGTCGCCGGCGACTTCACCCTCGAACCGCACGCCAACCTCGACATCACCGTCACCGGCGGACCGGACGGCGTGACCCGCCACGTCGCGTTCAACGACGTCGTCCTGACCCCCGCCGCACCGCCCGGCGGCACCGTCGTCGACCTGCTCGTCAACGACGCCCGGTACGGCTACTACCGCTGCGACGCGGTGGTCGCCTGCACCCCGACCGGATCGACGGCGTACAACTACGCCGCCGGCGGGCCGGTGCTGTCGCCGTCGGCGGCGACGGTCGCGGTCACCCCGGTCGCGCCGATGTCCGGCATCAACCGGGCGGTGGTCTTCGGCGGCACCGACACCATCGGCCTGCACAATCCGGCGCGGACCGCGCTGCGGATCACCGTCGACGGCACCGACGCCGGCCGGCTGCCGCCGGACGGCACCCTGTCGGTCACCGTACGGGCCGGCGGCGTCAACGTCGTCCGGCTCGATCCGACCGCGCACGCCCAGCGCAGCCGGGTCAAGCTGAGCCTGCTCGACCTGCCGCTGCGCCCCGACCAGCTCCTCGACCTGGTCCCGCCCCGGCTGCGTGACCAGGCCCGCCACGCCGGCGGACTGGCGTCCGGCCGGATTCCCGACGACCGGTAGGGTCGCCCCGCCCACTGGCGGCCGGTCGGGTAGATCGACTTTGGTCAGGTCCGGTATCGACCAAAGTGGTCTGGCTACCGGCCGGTGAGCGCGGTTGGCTGATCGACATGTCAGCACCGCTTCCTCCGGACCTTCGAGATGCCTCGTGACGACAGATCTGTCCCACCCGACCGCCCTTGCGTCGCGCGCCCTGGGGCCCGACCTCGCACGTGGCTTCATGCTGTTGTTCATCGCCCTGGCCAACTCGCACTACTTCCTGCGTGGCCCGTCGGTGCTCGGCGGCTACCCGCGTGACGGATCGGGCGTCGACTCGGCCGTCACCTGGTTGCTCTCGACCTTCGTCGACGGTCGGGCGTTTCCGATGTTCGGGCTGTTGTTCGGGTACGGCGTCGCCCAGATCGCGCGCAGACAGCGGACGCTCGGGCCGTGGGCCGTACGCCGGCTGCTGTGGCGGCGCAGCCTGGTGCTGATCGTCGTGGGCTTCCTGCACGCGCTGCTGCTCTACGCCGGCGACATCCTGGCGGCGTACGGCGTGCTCCTGCTCGTGGGCGCCTGGTTGGTGCGCTGGAAGGACGGCTGGCTGCTACTGACGGCCCTGCTGTTCTTCGCGCTCGGTGCGCTGCCGGGCGACGGATCGTCGACCATCGACAGCAGCCATCCGGACGTTGCGATGCTGCCACCGGACGTGCCCACCATGCTCGTCGAGCGGGCCCAGGTATCCCTCTACATCGCCTTCCTGGGCCCCGTCGGCTTCCTGTGCCCGTTCGCGATCGGGCTCTGGGCGGGGCGGCGGCGCATCCTGGAGCGGCCGGAGCGGCACCGGATGTTGCTGTGGGGTACGGCGTCGGTCGGGATCGGCGCCGCGGTGCTCGGCGCCCAACCGATCTCGCTGATGCTCGCCGGAGTGCTGGCACCCCCGGACCAGCCGACGCTCGAACTGATCGGCCCCCTGCATGACGCCACCGGGGTCCTGGGCGGTCTCGGCTACGCCGCGCTGCTGTCGCTGATCGCCGTCCGGTTCCAGGCTCGCGGCCCTGGGCGGATGGTCGACGTGATCGCCGCGGCCGGTGAGCGATCGATGACCTGTTACCTGGCCCAGTCGGTGGTCTGGGCGGTCGTCTTCACCCCGTTCCTACTTGATCTCTCCGCCACCCTGACCGTCGCCGGCACGGCGTTTCTCGCCACCACGACGTGGCTGTCCACCGTGCTGCTGGCGGACTGGATGCGGCGGACCGGACGGCGGGGGCCGTTCGAGGTACTGGTCCGACGGGTCACGTACCGGCGCAGCGGGTGGTAGTCCGCGTACCGCCCGGTAGCGCGGCGGCGATGGTCCCGGCGCCGCCGGTCAAAGCGGTCACCGGCCAGTCGGCGACGCCGGGGGAACCGGAGTTGGCGCCACCGCCGTCATGCGGAGCAGCCGCGTCGCGAAGACCGCGTACCAGCCGAACCCGACCGCCTGGCTGATTCGCTGGCGGACGCCGTGGCCGGTGCCTGTCAGGGTGTCCATGTCGAAGCCGCGTGCGGCGATGGCGATGGTGACCGGTGTGAGGATCCCGGCGGCGACGCTGCCCAGCACTGCCAGCGCAAGCTCGCTCGGAGTCTCCACAGCCGGGGACTGCTTGCCCGGTCCGGTATGACCTGCTGCCCTGACGTACGCACGGCGACGTGGTGCTGTTCCGACAGCCCGGCGAGGTGACGGCGCTGCAGCGGGTGGTGGGGCTGCCCGGGGATCTGCTCTCCTGTGCCGGTGGGCGGCTGCACCGCAACGGTGCCCCGGCGCAGGAGCCGTACCTGCGAGCCAGGGCCGAACTGGCCACCGAACGCGAGCCCGTGACGGTACCCGAGGACACGGTCTACGTGATGGGTGACGATCGCGCGATATCGCGGGACTCGCGGGCGTACGGACCCGTCCCCGACGGCGATGTCACCGGCCGTGTCGTCACCCGGCTCTGGCCACTCGGATGATCGGCCGGAGCGCTCGTGGCGCGTAGCGGTGCGCTCGGCACGGCCGCCGTCGTGCTGCCCACCGCGGCCCTGTCGGCAGCCTTCGGCCTGCTCCGAAAGGGCCCGCCTCCTGTGACGTGCCCGTTCAGGACGCAGGTGAAGCGAGGCTCCCGGATGTCGGGCGACGTCGCGCGAGGCAGCGGGGAGTCAGCTGGCGGGCACCGGCTCGGGCGACGGCCGCCACTCTCGCCTGATCAGCCCGTAGACCCACGAGTCGGAAACCTCGCCGTTTACGACGCAGTCTTCGCGCAGGGTCCCTTCGCGCACGAACCCGAGCTTCTCCAGTACGCGGGCAGATGCCAGGTTGCGGGTATCGGTCTCGGCCTGGACGCGATTCAGGTCCAGCGTGTCGAACGCCCACCGCAGCAGAGCCCGCGCGGCCTCCGTCGCGTAGCCGTGGCCCCACGCTGCCTCGTCGAAGCAGTAGCCCAGCGCTGCGCTGCGGTAGTCCGGGTTCCACCGGTTCAGGCTGCACCAGCCGATGAACGTCCGGTCGGAGTCACGATCCACGGCCAGCCGCGCACCGGTGCCCTGCTCTGCCATCTGCCGGCAGGCCGTGATGAACCGCTCGGCGCGTGCGCGTTCGCTCCACGGTGGCGCGTCCCAGTAGCGCAGCACGTAGGCGTTGCTGTGCAGCGCGAAGAGATCGTCCGCATCCGCGTCGTCGAAGGGACGCAGGCTGAGGCGGGTGGTGTGCAGCGTGGGGGTGGGCAGCGACATGGCGGTCATGCTCCGTCCTGTGATTGATGGCCGGTCAACCAGACATCCGGTGCCGGCCCCTCGCAATGGGTTTTCCCGGCGGGCGGGCCCTGCTCGAGTACGTGGGGCCCGACCGCGAGGTCGCCAGGTGGTCCCTGCTCGTCGGCTGGCCCGACGAGCTGCCGGAGCTGCGTGCAGCATCCCCGGCGGTGTAGGGCCGCAGACGCCAGCCGGGGTACGGCGGGTCGGGACTACCCGCCGTACCCCGGCTCTCACCTGCCGGTCAGCTTCCGGCGGTGACGAGGCGGTACTGGGCCCGTACCTCGGACGGGGTGACCACGCGGTCGAGGAACATCAGGGCGTCCATCCGGCAGTCGCACGGGTTCTGTTCCCGGGTGTCCTGCGGGTAGGAGCCGCCGATCTTGATGCCGCGCGGGTCGGTCGGCGAGGTGTAGTGCGGTCCCTCACCGCCGACCTGCCACGGGTCGCCGGTCGCGGTGTAGAAGCCGTCGACCTTCTCGCCGTTGCGGTACAGCGCCATCGTTCCCTTGTCGAAGTCGAACGTGGCGGTCAGGTGCACCCATTCGTTCTGCGGCAGCAGGGTGCGCCAGTCCTCGCTGGCGGCGAACGTCTGCGAGGCGCCGCCGTCGAGCCGGCGGCCGAGCGCCACCAGGCGCAGTTCACCGTTGACGTTGATCAGCTCCAGCAGGGCGCGGACGCCGTGGCCGTCGGAGTCGCCGGTGAGGATGCCGGCCAGGCCGATGGCGTTGTAGCGGTCGTCGGGGTTGGCGGTGTTGGAGTTCAGCGCCGGGCTGTGCGGACCGGTCAGTTTGAACCAGCCCATCACCGTGGTGCCCTTGGTCCGGTTGAAGGCGTTCAGCGTCGGTACGCCGTTCTGGTTGAAGATCCCGGCCTTCCAGTCGTCGTTGCCGGCGACGGTCGGGTTGACCTGCTTGGTCTGGATCGACGTGTTGCTGCCCGGGTAGGCGCCGTCCTTGACCCGCATCTCCGGCCCGCCGTTGACGAGGCGGATGTTGGTCCCGGAGTAGCCCTTGTCGAGTTCCAGGGCGCGGTCCGGCGGGAAGATCGTCTCGAAGTCGTAGTAGGCGGCCAGGCTCCGCTCGATGCTGGGGTGCACGTCGGGGTTGGCCTTGACCCGGCGGGTGTCGGTGACCTTCCAGATCTTGCCGTTGGCCTTCGACAGCAGGTAGAGCTCGCCGTCGGCGTCGGTGCCGAAGCGCAGGTCGACGCGGCCGTCGCCGGCCAGGTCCTGGGTGTTCACCCGGTTTCCGGCCTGGTCGAAGAGGTGCAGCTGGTGGAGCTTGGCGAGCTTGTCCTTGTTGCGGCGCATCTGGTTCGCCTCGGTGTAGAACACCCGGCCCTCGACCAGGTCGCCGAAGACGTACCTGCCGCGCAGGGCCGGCAGGTCGCCGCGGTAGACGAAGCCGCCGCTGATGGCATGGCCGCTGTCGCTGGTGCACGGCCAGCCGGCCGGCGGGTCGTGGTCGTAGGCGGCGACCGGGTAGACGTAGCCGCGGTCGTTGTTCGGCAGCGGGTAGAGGTTGCAGCGGTCGTTCTTGTCGAAGACGAAGGCGCCCTCGCGTACGCTCCAGCCGAGGTTGTCGCCGGCGCGGACCTCGTACACGGCCTCGATGGCGTGCTCGCCGATGTGGCCGAGGAACATCCGGTTGTTGGTGCCCGGGTCCCAGCTGAACCGGTGCGGGTCGCGCATCCCGTACGCGTAGATCTCGTCGAGGGCACCGGCCTTCTTGACGAACGGGTTCTTCTTCGGGATGCCCCAGCGGCCGGTGGTGCTGTTGGTGCCGAGCGGGTCGATGCGCAGGATCTTGCCCTGCGGGGTGCCGAGGTTCTGCGGCTCGTCGGTGTTCACCCCGATGCCGCCGTCGCCGACGGCGAGGTAGAGCAGGCCGTAGTCGTCGTCGCGGGGCTTCGCGGTCGGGTTGAAGTCGATCTGCTGGATGGCGTGGATGTAGGTGGCGAACCCGATCCGCATGACCTCGCGCCGGGTGCCGCTGAATGTGTCGGCGGCCGGGTCGGTCGCCGTCCACTCGGTGACCACGCTGTGCACGACGGTGTTCGGCTGGGTGGTGAAGTCGGGGGTCTTCGAGGTCAGTGCGGCGCCGGCCTCGGTGTGCGTGGTGTAAAACTTGCCGTTCTGGGCGAATTTCGGGTGGAACGTCACGAAACCGAACCCGCTGCCCAGGCCGCGGCCGGACCAGAAGTCGGGGGCGAACGTGGCGCCGACGTCGAGGTAGTCGTGGTTGACGCCGTTCTCGACCAGGTAGAGCTTGCCGTTGAGGTCGGGTACGTAGAGCCGGCCGGACCCGTCCGGGACCTCGCCGAGGTAGTTGATCCGGGCGTGTCGCACCAGGCGCTGGTCGGTCGGCGTCGGAACCGGCTCCGACTTCGGGAAGCTCGCGAACTCCTCGACGACCAGGCCGAGGGTGGCCGGGGTCGGGTCCTCGGGAATCGGGTCGGTGATCGGGGCGTTGTTCGAGTTCGGCGCGCTGTTCGGGGTGGCGCCGGCGGGGGTCGCGGGCAGCGTGGCCACCAGCACCGCGGCGGCGGCGAGGGCGATGCTCCGGTGCCGTTTCTGCAGCCATCTGGGCTTCGACAAGGTAAGCCAACCAATCCGTCGTAGTAGCCAGAGAGCGCTTGCGAAAGCGCTTTCGTAAGCGCTTTCACACCATAGAGGCTGCTGACTGCGTGCGGCAAGCGTCACATGTAACTAGATCGAAATCCGCGGGTAATCCAGGTCCGGCCACCGGCCGGTCGCCGACCGATGTCCGACCGGCCGGTTAGGCTCACGGGCGGCGTCCCACCGGACGCCACCGGAACGAACAGGCCCGAAAGCGGGTGAGCCCACCTGCCAGAGCTGGGAGTACGACGAGTTGACCGCACAGCCCGAGGCCCTCTACGGGGCTGACGACCTCACCCACCTCGAGGGTCTGGACGCCGTCCGCAAGCGGCCCGGCATGTACATCGGGTCCACCGACAGTCGCGGTGTCGGGCACCTCGTCAACGAGATCCTCGACAACTCCACCGACGAGGGCGTCGCCGGGCACGCCACCCGTGTCGAGGTGACCCTGCACGCCGACGGGTCGGTGCAGGTCGACGACGACGGCCGTGGCATCCCCACCGACCGGCACGCCAAGTCCGGCCTGTCCGGCGTCGAGCTGGTGCTCACCCGGCTGCACGCCGGCGGCAAGTTCGGCGGCTCCGGCTACAAGACCTCCGGCGGCCTGCACGGCGTCGGCGCCTCGGCGGTCAACGCCCTGGCCCGGCGCTTCGACGTCACCGTACGCCGCGGTGGGCAGGTGCACGAGATGTCGTTCCGGCACGGCGTACCCGGGGTCTTCGACGGCCCCGACCCCGACGCCCCGCACACGCCCGAGTCCGGGCTGCGGATCGCCCGCAAGATGAAGCGCGGCGAGGCGACCGGCACCTCCATCCGCTACTGGCACGACGCCCGCTACTTCGAGTCCGGCGCCGCCCTCGACGTCGCCGCCGTACGCGCCAAGCTGCGCAACACCGCGTTCCTCGTGCCCGGCGTCACCTACGTCCTGCGTGACCTGACCGGTGACGCGTCGCAGGGCGACGGTCCGACCGAGGAGGTCTTCCACTTCCCCAGCGGGCTGACCGACATGGTGGAGTTCCTCGCCCCGACCGGCGAGAAGGCCGTCTCCGGCACCCTGGTCATCACCGGTGAGGGCACCTACAAGGAGAACGCCGCCGACGAGAGCGGCGTCATGCAGGCCGGCGTCGAACGGCGGGCCGAGGTCGAGGTCGCGCTGCGCTGGGGGACCGGCTACGAGCGCACCGTCGAGAGCTTCACCAACACCATCCGCAACGCCCACGGCGGCACCCACCGCAAGGGCTTCGAACGCGCCGCCCTGCGCGCCCTCGCCGACGCCGTGAAGAACACCCGCGGGCTGCTGAAGGCCAAGGAGGACCCGCCGGTCCTCGACGACGTCCTCGAGGGAATGACGGCCGTCATCCACGTCCGCATCCCCGAGCCGCAGTTCACCTCGCAGACCAAGGACGAACTGTCCACCGCCGGGATCACCCGGGTCATCCAGACCGTCGTCGAGCGGCAGCTGCGGTCCTGGCTGGACGACCGGCGCAGCCGGGCCGAGGTCCGCACCGTACTGCAGAAGATCGTCGACGCGTCCCGGGTCCGGCTCACCCAGAAGCAGCAGAAGGACGCCGCCCGGCGCAAGACCGCCCTGGAGGGCGCGTCGATGCCGCCGAAGCTGGTCGACTGCCGCTCGACCGGGATCGGCCGCAGCGAACTGTTCATCGTCGAGGGTGACAGCGCGCTCGGCACCGCCCGGCTGGCCCGCTCGTCGGAATACCAGGCGCTGCTCCCGATCCGGGGCAAGATCCTCAACGTGCAGAAGGCCAACCTGCAACAGGTCCTCGACAACGCCGAGTGCTCGGCGATCGTCCAGGTCCTCGGCGCCGGCTCGGGCCGCACCTTCGACCTGGACGCGCTGCGCTACGGCCGGGTGCTGATCATGGCCGACGCCGACGTCGACGGCTCGCACATCCGTACCCTGCTGATCACCCTGTTCGCCAAGTACATGCGGCCGGTGATCGAGGCCGGACGGCTTTACGCGGCGATGCCGCCCCTGCACAAGATCACCACCAAGGGCCGCAACACCCAGACGATCTACACGTACACCCAGGCCGAGATGACCGGCACCGTCGCCCGGCTGGAGAAGGCCGGCAAGCAGGTCGTCACGCCGATCCCGCGGTTCAAGGGTCTGGGCGAGATGAACGCCGACGAACTGTGGGAGACCACGATGAACCCGGCCAGCCGCGCCGTACGGCGGATCACGCTGGACGACGTCGAGGCCGCCGAACGGGTTCTCGAACTGCTGATGGGGGAGAAGGTCGAACCCCGCAAGAACTGGCTCATCGAGTCGGCCGACCGGGTCGACCAGGAGACGATCGACGCCTGACCGGCGTCACCCTGTCCGAACCCCCCGGTACGTCCGAACAGAAGGCTGAACCATGGCACGCCGCAAGGGCAACCAACCCAAGGTAGACCTGTCCGCGTTCGACCAGGCCGGTGCGCGGATCATCGACAATCCGCTCACCACCGAGGTCGAGGACTCCTACCTGGAGTACGCCTATTCGGTCATCCACTCGCGTGCGCTGCCCGACGCCCGCGACGGCCTCAAGCCGGTGCACCGGCGCATCCTGTTCTCGATGAGCGAGCAGGGCTACCGCCCCGACCGCCCGCACGTGAAGTCGGCCCGCGTCGTCGGTGACACCATGGGTAAGTACCACCCGCACGGCGACACCGCGATCTACGACGCCATGGTCCGGCTCGCCCAGGACTTCTCGCTCAACACCCCGTTGATCGACGGCCACGGCAACTTCGGCTCACCCGACGACGGACCCGCCGCCTCCCGCTACACCGAGGCCCGGATGTCGCGCGAGGCGATGCTGCTCGTCGGCGAACTCGGCGAGGACACCATCGACTTCAAGGCCAACTACGACGGCTCGCTGGAAGAGCCGACCGTGTTGCCGGCCGCGTTCCCCAACCTGCTGGTCAACGGCACCTCCGGGATCGCGGTCGGGATGGCGACCAACATGATCCCGCACAACCTCGGCGAGGTCGTCGCCGCCGCCCGCTGGCTGATCAGACACCCCGACGCCAGCCTCGACAAGCTCATGGAGTTCGTACCCGGCCCCGACCTGCCCACCGGCGGCATGCTGCTCGGCCTCGACGAGGTCCGCCGCGCCTACGAGACCGGACGCGGTGTCGTCCGCATGCGGGCCAAGGTCGAGATCGGCCCGGTCGAGGGCAGCCGCGGCCGGCAGGCGATCACCGTCGTCGAGCTGCCGTACGGCGTCGGCGCCGAGAAGGTCATCGAGGCGGTCACCGACGAGGTACGCGGCAAGCCGATCACCTCCGGCCCCCGCCGCGGCCAGCGGCAGGCGGCCCGTCTGCAGGGCGTCGCCGACGTCAAGGACCTCACCGACCGGGAGAACGGCACCCGGCTCGTCATCGAGTGCAAGGTCGGCGTCAACCCGCAGGCCCTGCTCGCCGACCTCTACCGGCTCACCCCGCTGGAGCAGTCGTTCGGCGTCAACAACCTCGTCCTCGTCGACGGCCAGCCCCGCACCCTCGGCCTCAAGCCGCTGCTCGACGTGTTCCTCGCCCACCGCTACGACGTGGTGACCCGGCGCAGCAGCTTCCGCCGCCGCAAGCGGCAGGAACGCCTCCACCTGGTCGACGGCCTGCTCATCGCCCTCATCGACATCGACCGGGTGGTGGCGCTGATCCGCGGCAGCGACAACGTCCAGGCCGCCAAAGAGGCACTGATCAGCGAGTTCTCGCTCACCGAGATCCAGGCCACCTACATCCTCGACACCCCGCTGCGCCGGCTGACCCGCTTCGACCGCATCGAACTCGAAACCGAGCAGGAGCGGCTGCGCGGCGAGATCGCCGAACTGTCGAAGATCCTCGACGACGAGTCGGTGCTGAAGAAGGTCGTCTCCGACGAGTTGGCCGCCGTCGCCAAGGAGTTCTCCACGCCCCGGCGCACCACGCTGATCGACGGCGACCTCAAGGAGGTCCTCGCCGCGTCCGCGCCGGCCGGCCCGCTCGAGGTCGCCGACGACCCCTGCCAGGTCATCCTGTCCACGTCCGGGCTCGTCGCCCGGACCGCCGCCGAGTCCGAGGAGGCGACCGAGGGCCGCCGCCGCAACGGCCGCGTCCGGCACGACACCGTACGCTCCCTCGTCCACTCCACCGCCCGTGGCCAGGTGCTCCTCGTCACCAACACCGGCCGCGCCTTCAAGACCGACGTACTCCCGCTGCCGGTCCTGCCCGAACAGGCCGGCACCGTCTCGCTCAGCGGCGGCATGTCCGCCAGCGAACTCCTGCCGCTCGAACCGGGGGAGCGGGTCGTCGCTCTCGCCCCGCTCGGCGAGCAGGGCGCCGGCTCCCCGGGCCTCGCCATCGGCACCCGGGCCGGCGTGGTCAAGGTGACCGCCCCCGAATGGCCCGTACGCTCCGACGAGTTCGAGGTCATCACCCTGCGCGAAGGCGACGAGATCGTCGGCGCGACCTGGCTCACCGACGGCACCGAGACGCTCGCGTTCGTCTCCTCCGACGCCTCGCTGCTGCGGTTCGGCGCCAACCTCGTCCGCCCGCAGGGCATCAAGGGCGGCGGCATGGCCGGCATCAACCTCGCCAACGACGCCCGGGTCGTCTTCTTCGGCGCCATACGCACCGACGACGCCGAGCACGGCGAGCCGATGGTGGTCACCTCGACCGGTGTCGGTGTGAAGGTCACCCCGTTCGAGGCGTACCCGGCCAAGGGACGCGCCACCGGCGGGGTCCGCGCCCAGCGGTTCCTCAAGGGCGAGCAGGAGCTGACCGTCGCCTGGATCGGCCCCCGGCCGGCCGGCGCGACCGAGACCGGCGAGCCGGTCGAGCTGCCGCCGGTCGACCAGCGTCGAGACGGCTCCGGCACCCCGGTGATGCTCGGCCCCGGCGTCGTCGGCCACCTCATCGAACGCGACTGACCCTTGGAGTCGACCGCCGCCGGTAGGTTCGTGCCGGCGGTGGTCGGGGCTGGGCGGGATCAGCCCGCACCGGGTCGCGGGCGGACGGTAACCTGACTCGCGACGAACACGGAGGCGCGGATGCAGACGAGCGACCCGGATCCGCACATCCACGTCGAGCGCAAGGTGCCGAAGGTCGACGCCGACACCCGCAACCTCGTCGTGTCGATGCTGGGCCGAGCGACGGACGCACCGACCGTCGTCACCACGGGCTGCGGAGTCCAGGTGCCCTACGCGATGACCTCCACCCGTCCGGAAAGCATCACCTGCCTCGCCTGTCGCGAACACGCCCACCGGGAATGCCTGCGCTTCGCCGACCAGATCGAGCGCCTGGGCTTCATGCCCGGGACGCCCCTCACCGGCGACCAGGTGGCCGAGGGCACGCAACGGATGCGGGAACTTGCGAAAAGGTTCTCCGGCTGAGCGGGGCAGATGCTCCAGCTCTCTCGGACACCAATTTGTTGCATCTGCGCCACGCTCTGGACCATGCCGCACGGGTTACACATCAAGCTAGTCGGCGACGATGTCCCAGGCGAGGTTCGAGGGCCGGCCGCCGCCGCTGGTCAGGAATTCGTGGGCGGCGGCTTGCGCGCTTGCCGGGGTGACCCGGCTGCGTTCGGGCCAGGCGTCGGTCGGGGTGCCGGCGTAGTCGAAGGTGAAGGTGGGGCCGTCGTTGCCCCGGAGGCGACTCGTCACCCGCTACCGCCTCCGCCTCCGTCTCCGCCTCCGTCCCCGCCACCGTCACCGCCGAAGTCTCCACCGCCGCCCTCGCCGCGGCGGCTCGATCCGTTGGAGCTAGTGAAGAACCAGGAGATCGGGGTGCCAGTCGACCAGGCCAGTATCAGTATGAAGACTACGACGATTCCTCCGAGGATCAACGCCGTGGTCAAGGCAGCCATCATGAGTGCCTCTAAGTTCAGCATGTTCCGCCTCCTCCTCTGTTGTCCCCCTGGCGGTCTCCATCCAGTGTGGCGTGTCGCGTCGGGTGGGCGGAAGGGTCGCACGGGCAACTCGTCGACGAGCACCAGGACATCGACGCCTGGTGCTCGTCGACGCCGGCATGGAGGTGACTGGCGAGCCCTGGTTCCTCATGAACGCGTTCCTGCACCTCGCACGCGCGACGGACCTCGTGAACGCCCCGAACGGGGCGCCCCAGGTCGTCGCGCTTCCTGGACGGTGCCCGGCCCCGCTAGCGGTGCGGGATCATGGGGTGGCCTCGTGTGCCACGGGCCGGCCGAGCGCGAGCCGGGCGGCAGTCACCGCGCTGTGGAACGAGACCTCGCTGAGCAGGCCCGGTGCGGCGACCTGGTCGCCGGCGAGGTAGACGCCGTCGCCGCGATCGACGGCCGGCCGGTCCCGCCAGGTCTGTCCGGGCAGGTCCAGCGCCCCCGTACGGCCATTCGCCACCGCGTCCCGCCGCCAGGTGACCCGGTCGCGCCAGCCGGGCAGAGCCTGGTCGACCGGACCCCGGCGGCCTGCCGGCAGCTCGCGTCGCGGGCGCGCCGGCGGGTCCGCGAAGAGGCGCCACCGCGCAAACCCGTCTCGACGGAGGAGTATCGGCGGGTGCTCGCAGCCTTCACCGCGGCCAGCGCCGACGGCGACCTGGCCGAACTGGTTCACCTGCTCGACCCGCGGATCGTGCTGCGCTCCGACGGCGGCGGTGCGGTGCCCGCCGCCCGCAAACCGGTGTACGGCCACGAGCGGGTGGTCACCCTGCTGTCCTGGCTGGCCCGCCGGTACGCCGGGGTACGGCTGGAGCCGGTGCTGCTCGCCGGCGGGCACGGATTCGTGCTCGAACTGGACGGCGCCGTGTGCGGCGTGATCGGCGTCGAGGTCGCCGACGGTCGGATCGCCGAGCTGAACCTGGTGGTCAACCCCGCGAAGCTGGGGCCGTGGCCGCCTTCCTCCGCCGCCGGCTCTTGATCGTCTGCGGCTCAGGCCGTCGACACGCCGTACCGAATGAGCCGCAACCACAGACGATCATGACCGCTCTTACCTGACGGGAGGACGCCGACACGATTACCAGCCGCGCTCACCAGCACGCCGCCGGTGCCCGCAAGGACGACCATCTGCAGAAGAAACACCCGGCCACGTGCACGATCACTACACGCAAGAGACTCGCGGGTTGAACGAAGAGCCTAGACCGTCGGACCACTCGGCCGATTCACGTGTTATGGTCGGCGGCACAGCGACACCAGGTCGGTTGTGGGACCAGAAATTTGGGGGTGAGTTGATGACTGCCGCGAAGGCCACTGCCGTGTGCAGTGCCCGCCAGATCATCCTCACGTCCCGGGTCCCGGTCTGACCTGACGCTGCTGCCCCGTTGAGCCTCGGCGGCTCGCGGAGGCACCACCTCATGTGTCTTGGGACCCCTGTTCAAGGGTCTCTACGTTGTCTCAATCTTTCTCATCTCATGCTCAGCCATATTCCCTGACGGACTACGGCTGGGGCGAAGCGTGGGAGCACGCCTTCGCACCTCATCGCGCTGCCGGGCGGATCGCGGCCCGAATCGTACGGGCCGAACGCGGCTCCTGCGACGTTGTCACCGATGCGGGAATCGTCCGTGTGGCGATTCCCGGCGCGGTCGGTCAGGGCGACCCGCTGTCGGCACCATGCACGGGTGACTGGGCGGCGCTGCGTCGTCCTGCCGCCACGGAACGCGGCCCTGCACTGCATGCGGTACTGGAGCGGCGCACCGCCCTGGTGCGCTCGAGCAGTTCGCGTACCTCGCAAGGCCAGGTACTGGCCGCGAACGTCGACACGGTCGTCGTGGCTGTGTCACTCGCGGCCCCGCTCAAGCACGCCCGGACCGAACGCCTGCTCGCGTTGGCCTGGGAGAGCGGCGCCCAGCCGGTCGTGGTGCTCACCAAGGCCGACGCGAGCGCCGACCCGGCTGCGGCGCGGGCCCAGGTGTCCGCGGTGGCCCCAGGGGCGGACGTACTGGTCACCAGCGCCGTGACCGGGCAGGGCCTGGACACCTTGGCCACCGTCCTGACCGGCACCATCGTGCTGCTCGGCCCCTCCGGAGCGGGCAAGTCCACCCTGGGCAACCATTTGTTGGGCGAGGAACGGCTGGCCACCGGCGCCGTACGCGATGCGGACGGCAAGGGCAGGCACACCACCGCATGGCGGGAACTGCTCCCGTTGCCCGGTGGTGGCGTCCTGCTGGATACCCCAGGCCTGCGTGCGATTGGTCTGCACGACGTGCAGGAGGGGCTGGAGCAGACGTTCTCCGAGATCGAGCACCTCGCACAGGGCTGCCGGTTCACGGACTGCGCTCACCTGAGCGAACCGGGCTGCGCGGTCCTGGCCGCTGTCGAGGCCGGCGAAGTTCCCCGGCGTCGCCTGGACAGCTACCACCGACTGCTGCGCGAGAACACCTATGCCGCCTCCCGCACCGATGCGCGGGTGCGCGCCGACCGGGACGCCATCAAGAAGGGCATCACAAGAAACTTGCGTGCCACCTACCAGTTCCGGGAGCGTCAGCAGTGAACGACACAGGCACGCCCGACCACGTTCCCGGTACCGACCCGGTCACGGAGGCGTTCTTCACCCTGCACCGTGACCTGCCCCGGCAGGGCCCCGGCTCGGACGCCACCACGCGCCGCCTACTGGAGATGGCCGGTCCGCTGCCCGAGCGCCCCCGGGTGCTGGACGCGGGCTGCGGACCCGGCCGCTCCACGCTGCTGCTGGCCGAGGAAGCCGGAGCCCATGTGACCGCCGTCGACCTGCACCAGCCGTTCCTGGACGGCCTCGCGGCCGAGGCAGCACGCCGCGGCCTGGGCGGCCAGGTCACGGTCGTCAACTGCTCGATGGACCAGCTTCCCTTTCCCGATCACAGCTTCGACGTGATCTGGGCCGAGGGATCGGTCTACACCATCGGTTTCGACACCGCCCTGCGTGCCTGGCATCGCCTGCTCGCCCCTGGCGGGGTCCTCGTTGCCACCGAGATCGAGTGGACCGTGCCCAGCCCCGCCGCATCGGCCCGCGCCTACTGGGACGCGGCCTACCCCCTGCGCACCCACGCCACGAACACCGACGCCGCACAGGCCGCCGGCTACCGCCTCAGCGCCCACTGGCCACTGCCGGAAACCGACTGGTGGGACGAGTACTACAGCCCGCTCACCCAGCGGATCTCCCGAGTGGACCCCCGGCAGCCCGGCATGCCGGAGGCACTGGCCGCGCTCCAGGCGGAGATCGCCATGCGGCGCGAGCACGGCGGCGACTACCAGTACGCCGCCTACGTCCTCCAACCCCACGACGACACCCTCGTCAACAGTGAGAACGGGACCACCATGCCCACCTGGACCACCCGCCCCGAGACCACCGAAGACATTCCCGCCATCCGCGCCATCAACCTCGCCGCCTTTCCCACCGCCATGGAAGCCGACATCATCGAGGCCCTGCGCGCCGACCCGCAGGCCTGGATCGACGGCCTGTCCATGATCACCGCCGCCCCGGACGGCACTCCGGTCGGGTACGCGCTGCTCACCCGGTGTCACGGCGACGGCGCACCCGCCCTCACCCTGGGCCCGTGCGCGGTACTGCCCTCCGTCCAGCGCACCGGCGCCGGCTCCGCCGCCATCCGCGCCGCCCTGGACACCGCCCGGGACATGGGAGAGAACCTGGTCCTCGTCCTGGGCCACGCCAGCTACTACCCGCGGTTCGGCTTCACCCCCGCCTCCCGCTTCGGTATACGGACTCCCTTCGAGGTACCCGACGAAGCCATGATGGCCATAGCACTCGACACCACCCGGCCGATCCCCGCCGGCACCATCCAGTACCCCGCCGCGTTCGGAGTCTGACAAATCCCGTGGGTGCCCGGGACTCACCTCCCGGGCACCACACCCACCGGGCGTTACCGGAAAGCGACGGTCCGGGCCTGGTCGCGATCGACTTCACCGGCTTCCAGGGCCGGCCGCCCCACGAGGCCGCGGCAACAGCGATCCGGGTTGCCACACTGCCCGACGGCGGCCTGACCGGCTCGTTCCTCAACGACGACGGCGTCGTCCCTGGTAACCCCGACAACGCCCGACGAACCGACGGTCAACGACGACCGCGGTGCCCGCGTCGGCACGGGGGCAGCTCTTGCACGCTGCCCTCCCTCGCCGTTGATGGTGTCGGGAGTGACTCGCCACAGCCGTACGGTGTGGTCGCTGCTGGCGGTGGCGAGGGTTTTGCCGTCGGGGCTGAACGCGACGCCGTTGACCGTGTCGGTGTGACCGGTGAGGGTGACGATGGTCTGGCCGGTGGCAGGGTTCCACAGCCGTACGGTGTGGTCGCTGCTGGCGGTGGCGAGGGTTTTGCCGTCGGGGCTGAATGCCACGCCGTTGACCGTGTCGGTGTGACCGGTGAGGGTGACGATGGTCTGGCCGGTGGCAACGTTCCACAGCCGTACGGTCTTGCCGTCGCTGGCACCGGCGAGGGTCTTGCCGTCGGGGCTGAACGCCACACCGGTGACGATTCTGTCGTGGCCGGTGAGGTTGGCGAGGGTCTTGCCGGTGTTCACGTCCCACAGTCGAGCGACGTCGTCGAAGCCGGCGGTGGCGAGGGTCTTGCCGTCGGGGCTGAACGCCACGCTGGCGACCATGTTGCTGTGGCCGGTCAAGCTACGGGCGTTCGACATGCGCGGGCCGGTGGGGGCGGTGCTGTTCGGTGGACTGTCGCCCGAGGGGGTGGCGGTGGGCTGGGGCCGGCGGCCGGACGGGCCGGGGTCGGTGGGTAGGAAGCTCGGCAGGCTGGTGGCGGTGACGACTGCCAGTACCAGGGCGATGGTGCCGCCGATGGCGACTTTGTCGCGCCGGGTTCGAGGCGGCCAGCGCGGCCAGCGGACGAGGGCGGCGGCAACGCCGGGGTCGGGCTTCACCTTGCCCGGGGTGTTGCCGGTCGTCGTCGGCTGACCGGTTTGGTGGGGGGTTTCATCGGTGGTCGGGGGTGGTGCGGCCGGTGGTGGGGCGGGTTCGGCGGGGACCGGAGGTGCTGTCGCGGGTGGGGTGGGTTCGTTGGCCGTAGCCGATATCCGCCCATTGCCACCCGATCAGCCTAGAAGGGGGCAACAAGCGGTACGCACCCCCGAGCGCGGCCGGACCTGCGGTCCGATGGCGGCGAGGTGCCGGCCCCGTACACCGATCATGCCTGCCCGGCGATGCCGAACGCGGCCTCGACCAGGGTGGAAAGGACCTGGGCCGCGGACACGCCTTAACTGTCGAACCAGACGACCAGCCGCACGTTGTCGTCGCCATGTCGCTCGGCGAGACCGCGCATCGTGTCCAGCAGCGCGCGCAGCGGCGGGTCGCCACGCAGGACGTCGCCCTGGCGGAGGCGCTCCACCCGCCACATCCTGTCGGCCGCGCGCCACTGGGTTCCCTCGGGATAGCTGCTGCCCCGGGGATCGGCGTCCTCGCCGGCCACCGCGCGCCAGGCGCGCCCATGGTGACCCGCCTTGCCGACGAGGATCGGTCCTTCGCTCGTCAGCTCGTACTCGTGGATCCGGTCGTCCACGCGAGGGGCCTGCGCCGTCCAGTCGATGCGGGCCAGTTGTGTCCACGCCACCCAGGTGTGATCGTGTTCGTCGTCGGAGAACCGGAGAGCGAGCAGTTCCGTGCTGGCGTCCGCAGGCAGGCCACGGCCGGGCGAGACGGGTTCGAACCCGGCGTAGTTCCGCACACCGAACAGCAGACCGAAGGCATCGTAGTTGCGCGGCAGGTCCTCCACACCGGCGTCGGTCAGCAGCCACGGCGATCCCGGACCGTTCGGCCGGATCTCCACCCCGCCGGAGATATCGGTACCCACGTCACCTCGCCCTTCGTCCGTGACGGCCGGGACGTACCGGCGGAGACGGATCCCGCAGTTCGGCCGTGCGGACACCATACGGAGTCGTGCCCGTAGGTCCGCCTCCCGAGGGCGTCGAGGATGCTGCTGCCCGTTTGGCCGGCCGATGATGCTGGAAATCGTTCGTCGTGCCGTGCGGAGGTAGCGACAATGCTCGCCTGAGGGACAGATGGTCGATAGTGCGAACGAGGTGCTGCCGGAATGGGCCGACGGTTGGCCGGAGGCAAGTGGCCGGTGATGGTCAGCGAGGTCCGGCTGGGATACCACCGGTACCGAGTCGTTCGCGCCGCCAGGGTTCCCCGGTTCGCCGGTCTCTACGAGGGCCGCCTCGGAGCGCAGTTCTGTCTCGACAAGGAATCAGCGGCGATGTTCGCCATGGCGTGGGGGCTGGCGGCCCGGTCGCCGTACACGATCGTCTACCTTCCGCTGCGCCGTGCGGAGCCACCCGACCGCCACGTATGGGGACGGCCACTGGACCTGGTGTTGCTGCACCACCGTCTCGCGTTCGCGCCGTCACGGTGGAAGCAGGTCCGGGCTCGACTCGGCACCGGTAGGCCGCACAGCGTTACCCTGCCTGGCGACGCCTGGCCGTCGCGTCCGGCCGCCGCCGACCGCGGACGGTTCTGGCATCAGGACTTTCTTGATCATCTTCGGTGGGACATCGCGGCCGACACGCTGTTCCTCACCGGCAGCCGGAAGGCGTTCGAACTCGAGGCAGACCAGGTCCGCGCCCTGGCCGAGGAGTGCCCGGCTCATCGCGTCCGTACGCCGGGGACGCACTGCTGTGCCGAGATCGGCATGGGTAGAACGCGGCATTACCCTGACCGCCGCCGACCGTACGCCGAGCTGCATGCCGAATACCGGGGGTAGCGCTGGTGGGAAAATGCATGGTGGTCCGTCGTCGCGCATCGTATGTTCGCCGGGTGTCGATCTGGATCACCCGCTTCGATCCACCCGCCGCCAACCCCAGCGGGCTCGTCCGCGTCGCCGTCAAGGACGCCATCGACATGGCCGGCGTGATCACGACCGCCGGGTGCGTGGCGGTACGTGACCGGGCGACCCTCGCCGCGTCCGATGCGCGCTGCCTCGCCGGCGTGCGCTCGGCCGGCGCGTACATCGTCGGCAAGACCACGCTGACCGAACTGTGTGTCAGCCCGGCGGGCGACAACGCGACGTTCGGCACCCCAGTCAACCCGGTGGCGCCCGACCGCATCCCGGGTGGTTCATCGAGCGGCAGCGCGGTGGCGGTCGCCAACGGTGAAGCGGACATCGGGTTGGGCACCGACACCGGCGGCTCGGTCCGTATCCCGGCCGCGTGTTGCGCGATCGTGGGATTGAAGACGACCTGGGGACGGGTGCCGACGGAAGGTGTCTGGCCGTTGGCACCCAGTCTGGACACTGTTGGTCCGATGGCCCGCGACGTGGCCGGCGTGGTCACCGGAATGCGTCTGTTGGAGCCGGACTGGACGGTCGCGTCGCGTCCCGCTCGCCGGGTCGGACGGCTGCGGATAGACGGCGTCGACCCCGCGGTCGAAGAGGTCGTCGACGCGGCACTACACGCGGTTGGACTCACCGTCCGCGAGGTGCGGCTGCCCGGATGGGAGCAGACCTACGACGCCCTCGACACGATCATCCTCGGCGAGTTGTGGCGGGCGCACCATTCGTTGCTCGACGCCGACGGAGTCGGTGAGTTCGTCAGCGGCGGCCTGTGCGCAGGCCGCGACATCACCGAGCAGCAGCTGGCCGAGGCCATGGTCACCCGCGCGGCGTGGCAGGCGGAAGTGGCCGCGGCGCTGGACGAGGTCGACGTTCTGGCGCTGCCGACGCTGGTCGCGTCCCCACCGCTGTTGACCGCCTTCGCGGGTTTCCCGCTCACCAGGCTGACCGCGCCGTTCAATCTCGCGGGCGTCCCCGCGATCTCCATGCCGATACCGTCACCTGACTTTCCCGTGCCCGCCAGCCTGCAACTTGTCGGCCCGATGTACGGCGAAGGCCTGCTCTGCGCAACCGGGCTCGCGATCGAATCGGCGCTGAACAACAGCGAGACCCGCATCCGGCGTCAGTCCCGGTATGGCCACTCGGAGGCACCCACCACCATCCCGTAGAGGACATGGTCGGCCGCGAGGGCCAGCTTCTGGCGGACGCCGCCCTCGCCGTCGGCGATCCCCAGCATTCTCCGGACGACCAACTCGAAGCCCAGCCAGAAGGCGCTCCCAAAGGCGGGGCCGGTCCATGGTTGACGGCGTAGCTGTCGCGGGAGCATCCCGAACAGTACGCCGCCGAACGCCCCGTAGCTCCAGTGGATCCCCTCGACCAGGGCGGTTCGCTGGGCTACCGGGATCGCGTTCATCAGCCGCGGGGCCGTCTCGCACAGGACGGATTCTGGCGGTACCTGGGCTACCAGGCCGAGCGAGGTAGTAACCTGCCGAAGGCCGGACATGGCCATGGCCGCCATGGTTCCGCGGACCATTCCCGTCACCGCGGCACCGGTTCCGTGTCGCATCGGTACCCAACCCCTTTCTGGCCCCGGCGTACCTCGAGGTGTCGGTGTGTACCCGCCGTCCGGGGCGGCTAACGCGTGTGGTGCGGACCAAACTCCGTGACCCACCCAGGGGAAGGCACCGACGAGGGCCGCGCCGTCTTCGGGCGTCGGCCTCGCCTGACCGTGCCGCCTCGATGGCCGGCGCCTGTCACTGGTGCATCCGGGTGCCCTTCGTGATGCGGTCGACCGCGTTACGTGGTCCGCGGAGCGCGACCCCGACCAGGTCGAGTTCGCCGGCGGGTACGGAGGCAACGGCGGCGCGGTTGGCCGCGTCGTGGCCGGTGGAGAACAGTTGGTGGGTGTATACGGCGATCGGGATGCCCCGCTCGAGCGCCTTCTCCCGTGCCGCGGACAGCTTTGCCGCGTCCGCGGTGAAGACGAGCACCGGCTGACGAAGCATCGGCAGGTACTCGTTGCCGTCGCTGTCGCGGTACGGCTCCCCGGTCAGGTCCGGAGCGCTTGTCGCGATGCCGCTCATGAGGAACGCGGTGACGTTCAACTCTTGCCAGGGCAGCAGGTCATCGCGCAGCAGCACCGCAACCTTCGTATCGAAGCGGACAGGTGCGGTTGAATCGGTGGCCGCGCCGGGCGCGGAAAGGGTGTCCTGCATCCGTCTACTGTCCGACGGCCCCGTCAGCCTGGTCTTGTACGTTCCTAGCATGGTCGACGCGGTGCGCGCGTGGCATCCTGAGGTGCCCTTGGTGCAGGAAGTGCTGCACGCGACGTTCGAGCACCATGCCTACCCGGCCCACACGCACGACTCCTGGACCGTACTGCTCATCGACGCCGGTGCGGTGGCGTACGACCTGGACGGCGCCAGACACGAGGCGGCGCCGACGAGCGTGACGCTGCTGCCACCGCACGTTCCTCATGACGGCCGGTCGGCTGTTCGTGGAGAGTCCTTCCGCAAGCGCGTGCTCTACCTCGACCCCGCATGGTTGCCGCCACGTACCGCGACCGCTGCCGCCGCGACCCCCACGCTGCACGACGCACGTGCCGTCGTTGCGGCCCGGCACGTGCACGCCGCGCTGCGGTCGCCCGCCGACACCATGGCGGCCGAGCACGGCATCCACGAGTTGCGCGAGCTTGCGCGAGCGCATCTCGTACGGCTGCCCTCGGCAGCGCACGATGTCCCTCTGGCACGCCGATTGCGTGAACTGCTCGATGGTCGACTCACCGAGTCGCTGACCATCGCCGAGGCCGCGCAGACGCTCGGCGCGCACCCGAATCATCTGATGCGAGCTTTCTCGCGGGCCTACGGCGTTCCACCGCATCGCTACGTGACGGGCCGCCGGGTCGACATGGCACGAAGACTTCTGCTGAAAGGGCGGACCCCCGCTGCCGCGGCCGTCGAGGCGGGGTTTCACGACCAGTCACATCTCACGCGGCACTTCCGTAGGTTCCTCGGGACGACTCCCGCCGCTTTCGTCGGCCGCCGGCGCGGTGACGCGCCGTCGATCGCCTGACGAGGTTGTCGCTTCGGGCTCGTCCCAGATGTCTTCTTGATGGGTCGGCGGTGGCTGAGCAGGGCGCAGACAAGGTCGCCGAAGGCGTGGACGTGGTCGGCTTCGCGTTCGTGGCCGGGGTGATCCCCGACTACCTGCGCAGCGCGACTCACGGCGGCCGCTTGCACGGGCATCGGCTGCGTGGCGTGGTTGTCGGCCCGCACCGCATTTGGCAGCGTCGGCTGTTGTCGGCGAGCGCGGCCGGCGCCCAGTGGGCGATCGCTGGTCGCCGGCCGGCTCGGGTGCGTAGCGCTGCAGAGTCTTTGCGATGTCACCGTCGGGTATAGGCGATCCTCGGTTGAGGTGGCTGGGTCATTCCGGCGCCGAGGAAGTAGTCGAGGTGGTGTGACTGGAGGTAGCCCTTGAGGGTCATGGCGTTTCGGTAGGCCGGGTTGTGCGCCAAGGTGTACAGGCGGGTGTTGGTCGGTTGGTTGGTGGTGAAGATCAGCAGTTCGGTGGAGTTGCTGTTGGTGACTACCACTTCCTCGCGCCAGTCGCCGAGGACGTCGCCGATCAGCGTCGGGTACACCCCGTACGTCTGGCCGCCGTACTGGCCCACGGTGAGCAGCCGCGGCAGGCGGTTGCTGGGCGTGGGGTTGTTCGGGTCCCACTTCTCGATCTTGCCGTCGTTGAACAGTTCCATGGTCAGGTCGCCGTCCCACCACAGGCCGTGCTGCGGCCAGGGGGCGGTGTCCGCGAGCCGCTGGTTGGAGGCGGCGTTGTAGACGCCCGAGAAGGACCAGACCTCCATGCCGGGACGGCGTGGGTCGATGTCGCCGGCCATCCCGCGCCCGTTGTCCGCGACGCCGGCCTCCACGTGCTGCCAGATCATGGCGCCCGTGGCGGCGTCGTAGTAGTACTCGCGCAGACCGCTGGGGTTGTCCTGCTGTACCCCGTATCCCTGCAGGCCCGGGCGGCTGGGGTCCATCTTGGCGATGTGGAACCGGTCGCCGTGCACGATGCCCTGCGGTGCCAGCGAATAGCGTAGGCGGCCGTCTCCGTTGAGGACGAATCCGATCTCGGCGATCTCGTCGCGGCCGTCGCCGTCGACGTCGATGATCCGGGTGTTGTGCCCGTCGGGCAGGTTCTGGTTGCCGCGCAGGAACTTCCACTGTTGGGCCAGGGTGCTGCCGTTGAAGCGCCACGCCGTGAACATGAGGTTGAAGCCTCCGTTGCCGATGCGGTTCTTCATGAAGGCGACCAGACTCGGGTTGGTGCCGTCGAGGTGGCCCACGCCGAAGCGGGCGTACATCGGGCCGTCGCTGAGGTAGTCGGTCGGCACCGGTGCCGTGGCGCGCGGCGCTCCGGTCATCCCGTCGAGGATGGCAATGTGCTGGCGGTTGTTGTCGTTACCCTGCGTGAACGTGGCTCCGTTGCCGAACCGTACGCCGTTGGCGATCCGTACGGCGACCTCCGCGCGACCGTCGCTGTCCAGGTCGTACACCGTCACCCCGTCGTTGTGGCCGACGTTGATGGTGGACGAACCGCCCTCGATGTTGTTCTGGTTCGTGCTGTTCGGCCCCATGTCGACGTCCCACAGGAACCGTCCGTCGCTGCGGTACGCCTCGATGCGCTGGGGGCTGGTCTGGCGGTCCAGCACATAGTCGTACTCACCATCCCCGTCGAGGTCACCCACCCAGACGAACTTCACCGTCCCGGTGTTGCGCAGCGGCACGCGGACCACCGGCTCGACGGCGTTGTTGGCTCTCAACGTGAAGGAGCTGCTCGCCTGCTGCTCGACACCGTTGACCACCGGCCGCACGTGATAGCTGTTCGACTGCGCCAGGTTCGCCGTGGTGTCCGTATAGTTCGTCCCGCCGGTCAGAGCGGTGGAGTTGAGCTTGACGGCAGCACCACCGGCGGTGGACCGGTACACGTTGAACCCGATTCCCTGCGGATCGAGGCCGAGCAGTCGCCACGAGACCAGCACGCTCGAGGCGCCGGACCGCACCGCCACGACTCCCCGGCCCAGGTTCTCCATCAGTCTGGTGCCGTTCGCGGGCGGAGGCGTGGTCGTCGGCGGCGGGGGACCGCCATCGACGCGCACGAGTTGCCACTGTTGGTTGGCGGCGCCGGTGTCCGGCCACTGAACGAGTTCGGCGCCGTCTGCGGTGGACCAGTCCAGCACGTCCACGGCCTTGCCGGAGTGCCGGGCGAGCAGCCGGACATGGCCGCCGTCGGAGTCAGCCAGCCGGAACTGCTGATTGGAGCTGTTGTGCTCTGTCCACTGTACTATCTGGGCACGGTCAGCGGTCGACGCTCCGGACACGTCCAGCACCTTGCCGGAATGCCGCGATCGCAGCCGGTAGAAGCCGCCGCCGGAGTCCACGAACTGCCATTGCTGCCATGCTCCGTCGTTACGCGCCCATTGGGTGATCCGAGCGCCGTCGGTGGTGGCCAGTTCGTACACGTCGAGCGCCTTGCCCGAATGCCGGTTCGGTAGTACGTACCAGGCGTTGGTGTCCACCGTCGCCGCGGATGCGGTGCCCAGGCCGAATGCCAGCCCGCCGATGGCGAGGACGACCGCGATGGTCGCGGCCAGTAGCCCACGCCGCCGGCGGCTGCGGTGTGATGGTGCCGATGTGGGTGTCACGAAAGACCTCCGTTTGCAGGTGGTGCAGGGGCGTGTCCACCGTCCGGCGCAGTGAGCGCAGGCAGATGGGAGCGCTCCCAAAGTTGCCCCGAATCTGCCCTCTTCAACTGCGGGGAGAAGGCGGGTGACCCGGAGCGCCATGTTCGAGGGTGGGGCGCGGGAGCGCGGCAATGTTAACGCAACCATCGACATATTTCGTCATGCAGGTAACCAGTCTGCAAAGGTCGTTACCTCTTCGTAACCTTCATCGAAAGGGGATCAGGTCACTTTCCCCTGGTAGGTGGCGTACTGGCCGACGGATCACGCTGGGCACCGCGGTGTCCCCGGCCATCCCGACGGTGGCGAGCGGCTGCTGGAGCCGGACGGCCACCCGGCCACAGGTCGTTCAACAGGGGGCCTGGCCCTGGTTGCCGACTGCGTCTCGTGGCGGCATGCCATAGCGTGCGTGCGGAGCTATCGGCCTAGGTGTCCGTAGAAGACGGCACGGGCGTCCGCTCGGGGAGGTCGCCCGAGAGGAGATCGGCGACGGTATTGGCGTGGATCTCCGGTAACGGGCCGGCAGCGTGAGCGGCGGCGACGGCTCGCACGTGTTGCTCGGCAGAGTCGGCCAGGCCGTCGTAGACGGCGACGAAGACATCGCGGGCGGCTTGCCGTAGCCACCCGGCCGGCAGCAGTTTCTCGGGTAGCTGCGGGTCGAGCGTGGAGAAGCGGCGGTAGGTGTCCATCACCTCGGTGCGAGTGCGGACAGCCTGCGCACCGGCTAGCTGCCCGGCGTGCACGCCCGCAACGACCTGGCGCCAGCGGCGGATGAACGTCTCGTACTGGGTGGCGATGGCGGAGAGGTCCCAGGCGTCGATGGGATTGCGACCCGCGCCGGTCGCAATGTCGAGGTGCCGGGCGCGGAACACCGTCAGAGCGTCCAGGTTCATCTCGTCAAGTTCGCTCCAGGCCTTCGCGGCAAACTCCCGCGGCGAGATCCACAGCGCGTCGTACAGCGGTGCGAACCCCATCCACCGCAAGTGGTTGCGTAGCGCACGCCGCTGCAATGCGGCCTCCTGGGGCAACGAGAACGCGACGAGTGTCCACCGGTCGTCCCACATCGCGGTGCCTGCCCCGTATGACGCTACCCAGCCACCGCCGGCGCGCAGATGAGCCGCGACGGACTGCGTGAGCCGGTAGAAAGTTTTGCGGCCCTGCCGGTTGCTCTCGAGAACGCCGCGACGGGCAAGGCGGCTGATGGCGGCCCGGGCGCCGGCGGAGCTCACGCCCGACTCCGCGAGTAGCGCGACGATCGCTGCGGACGGCAGCCAGGCTCCGGTGGACACGGTGTAGTCGGCCAGGAGCGTGACAGTCAGACCCTGTGGCGAACTGCCGGCCTGCCGCCGGGGCAACCGGATGGAACCCAACCCCTCCCTCGCGAAGATCTCTTCGATGTCGAACGGGTAGTCCACTGGGCGCTCCGGATGAAACAGGCATTTCAGCTCTCGGGTCTGCCCCGGGTTTGGTTGATTCGCGAGGTTGAGTGGTTCAGGCCGTGTGTGTGGGCCTGTTGATTGTCTCAAACTCGATCGGGGGAGTCGTCCGAGGCGTCGCTGCCGGTGCCCGCGGTGGTGGGTCCGTTCGATCCAGGTCGCGATCGCCAGGCGCAGGTCGTCGCGGGGGTTCCAGGCCAGGGTGGATCGGCGTCTTCGACATCGGCGACCTTGAGTCACCGGTGGGTCCCCCTGTGGAGACCGAGGGTGGCGTACCGCCCGCCTCGGGCGGGCGAGGTCGGACATCAACCCCTGTCCATTGACAGTATTTTGCACGGGAGGCACACTAAGTGCCGCGTGACGCGCTGAGTCGTTCATCCGAACCAGGGTGGCGGCCCGGTTCGACACCCGGCCCCATGCCCGCCTGACCGAACGGGCGTCGGCCGATTCAATGCGTTCGTTGTGAACGCTAACATCCATTGCGCTCGCTGCCTGCACCGTGCTTCCCGAGCCGGGGCAGGTGCTCAGGCGCTGATGTGGAGGGCTTCATGTCGAAGTACCTGACTCCCCGACGGGCGACGCTCGTCATGTCGGTCGTTGCCGTCGTCGCCGCGATGTCCGCCGTGGCACTGCACGCGGAGGCCGCTGCACGACCGCCCGGTAGCGCCACCGCGGCGGCAGCCGCTGCGGCACCCGTGAACGTGCTGGCGACGCCGACTACGCCGCCGGGGTCGTATCCCAACCCGGGCGTCGTGTCCGGCGCCATCGGCACCCACGACCCGACGATGGTCAAGACACCCGCGGGCACCTACATCGTCGCGCAGACCGGTGACAACATCACCCTGACCACGTCCACCGACCGCACGGTATTCCGCGCGGCGGGTGCGGTGTTCCCCGGCGGCGCTCCCTGGACCAGGGCGTACACCGGTGGCAGCGCCCGTCTCTGGGCGCCGGACATTTCCTACCACAATGGGCAGTACTACCTGTACTATTCGGCGTCCACGTTCGGCGAGAACCGGTCGGCGATCTTCCTGGCCACCAGCCCCACCGGGGCATCCGGCAGCTGGACCAACCGGGGCCTGGTGATCGAGTCCCGGACGTCGGACAACTTCAACGCCATCGACCCGAATCTGATCGTGGACGACAACGGCCGCTGGTGGCTCAACTTCGGCTCGTTCTGGTCCGGCCTCCAGCAGATCGCGTTGAACCCGTCGACGGGGCTGCGAGCCGACTCCAGTATCCGACTGATCGCCGGCCGCAACGGCGGGGCGATCGAGGCACCGCACATGTTCAAGCGCGGCCCCTACTACTACCTGTGGGTGTCGTTCGACAGGTGTTGCCAGGGCGCCGCCAGCACCTATCGGATTATGGTGGGCCGCTCGACCAGCCCGAACGGGCCGTTCGTCGACCGCAACGGCACCCGGCTGACCTCGGGCGGCGGCACCCAGGTCCTCGCCGGTCACGGCAGCATCCACGGCCCCGGACACCAGGCCGTCATCGCCGACACCGACGCCGACGTGCTCGTCTACCACTACTACGCCAACAACGGCGCCTCCCGGCTCGGCATCAACCTGCTCGGCTACGACAGTGCCGGCTGGCCGTTCGTCTACTGAGGCGGAAGGAGCATCCCCATGCGCAGAACAGAACTTCGCGCCATCCTGGCCACCGGGCTGGTCGCCGCGCTCGGTGCCGTCGGCACGGTCGCTCCGACCACCGAGGCGTCGGCGGCCACCGTCCAGGCCGGAACGCCGTACGTGCTGGTCAACCGCCACAGCGGCAAGGCACTGGACGTCTACAACCTGGCCACCGGCGACGGCGCCGCGATCAACCAGTACACCCGCAACGACGGCGCCTGGCAGCAGTGGAAGTTCCTGGACTCCGGCGGCGGCTGGTACCGGGTGCAGTCGGTACACAGCGGCAAGGTCCTCGACCTGCCCACCACCGCCGACGGCATCCAGTTGGTGCAGAACACCGACCGCAACGACGCCCGCCAGCAGTTCCGGCTCGCCGACTCGGCCGGCGGCCACGTCCGGCTGATCAACCGGAACAGCGGCAAGGCCCTCGATGTCTGGGAATGGTCCACCGCCGACGGCGCCCGGGTCTCGCAGTACCAGGACCTGGACGGCGCGAACCAGCAGTGGCAGCTGATCCCGCTGACCAGCGCCGCCGGCTCGTTCACCAACCCGATCAAGCGCAACGGCCCGGACCCGTGGCTGCAGCACCACAACGGCTACTACTACCTGGCCACCACCACATGGAACTCCACGATCACGATGCGCCGGTCGGCCACCCTGGCCGGACTGGCCACCGCCGCCGACCAGGTGATCTTCAACCTGGCCGGGCGCCCCAACGGCTGCTGCAACATGTGGGCGCCGGAGTTTCACCTGATCAACGGGCGCTGGTACTTCTACTACACCGCCGGGCAGAACGTATCCGACTACAACCCCACCCAGCGCCTGCACGTCCTGGAGTCGGCCGGCACCGATCCGATGGGCCCGTACACGTTCAAGGCCGACCTGGGCAACGAGTGGGCGCTCGACGCCAGCGTGCTCAGGGTGGGCAGCAACCTCTACCTGATGGGCACCTACAACGCCGGCGGCTCGTACGGCCAGTCCAACTTCATCCAGCGCCTGACCAACCCGTGGACGCTCACCGGCTCCCGGGTGCGGCTCAGCTCGCCGACCCTGTCCTGGGAGCGCCAGACCGGCGCCGTCAACGAGGGTCCCGAGCCGCTGTACCACAACGGCAGGGTGATGGTCGTCTACTCGGCGTCGGCGTGCTGGGGTCCCGACTACAAGCTCGGCCTGCTCACCCTCACCGGCACCGACCCGCTGAACCCCGCGCACTGGACCAAGAGCCCGAACCCGGTCTTCCAGCGCAACGACGCCAACGGGGTCTTCGCCCCCGGCCACAACGGCTTCTTCAAGAGCCCGGACGGCACCGAGGACTGGATCGTCTACCACGCCAACGACTCGGCCGGCGGCGGCTGCGACATAAACCGCTCCACCCGCGCCCAGAAGTTCACCTGGAACGCCGACGGCACACCCAACTTCGGCACTCCGGCCCGCCTCGGCGTCACCCTGACCGCACCCTCCGGCGAGTAGAGGCCCACTGCCCAGCCTGCCCCGGTACGCCGCCGGGGCAGGCGCCCCCCGCCGCGTACGACCAGTGAAAGGCAGAATGCCGTGCACCTTTCCCGACGCAACTTCACCCGCCTGGCCGCACTGAGTTCGCTGACCGCCGCCACCGGCGGTGCCGCCGTGTTCGGCATGCCGGCGCCCGCCCTGGCTGCCAACACCGCCTACGTCTTCGGCTATTTCAAGGAGACCCCGAACGAGAGCGGCGACAGTTACGCCCTGCATCTGGCGGTCAGCACCGACGGGCTGAACTGGCGGCCGCTGAACCAGAACAACCCGGTGGCGACCCCGACCGCTGGCACCCTCGGCCTGCGCGACCCGTTCATCCTGCGCAAGCAGGACGGCACCTTCGTCGTCCTCGCCACCGACCTGCGCGGGCGCATCTTCAACGAGAACAACCAGTACCTGCACGTCTGGGACTCCACCGACCTGCGCAGCTTCACCGGTTACCGCCGGATCCGGATGCATGGCCTGAACACCCACACCTGGGCGCCCACCGCGTTTTGGGTGGCCTCGCGCAACCAGTACGCGATCGTCTACTCCGCCTACAACGGCGCCGACGTGTTCATGGTCAACTACACGTCGGACTTCCGGACGGTCAGCACCAACCAGGTCTACTTCAGTCCGGGATACCCGGTGCTCGACGCCGACATCGTGGTCGACGGGTCGACGTTCTACATGTACTACAAGAACCTGGCCGACGGCCTGATCTACGGCGCCCGCTCGTCGACCGGCAACCCGAACAGCTACAGCAACTACACCAGCGGGCTACGGCAGGGCAACGCCATGGAGGCGCCGCTGCTGATCAGGAGCAACACCGGCAGCGGCTGGCGGCTCTGGGGCGACTCGTTCAGCCCGGTCAACAACGACTACTACGCGTGGTCCACGTCGAACATCGGCGGCAACTCGTGGACGCTGCTCAACCAGCGTGACTACACACCGCCGCTGAACGCCAAGCACGGCTCCATCGTCGGTGTCACCGCCGCCGAGTACGACGGGCTGGTCGCGCGCTGGGGCCTGCCCAGCTGGGTGCGGCTGAAGTCGTACAACTTCCCGGACCGGTACATCCGGCATGCCGACAACATCGGCCGGATCGACGCCTACCCGTTCGACCCGCACCAGGACCAGCTGTGGCGGATGGTGCCCGGCCTGGCCGACGCCGCCGGAGTGTCGTTCGAGTCGGTCAACTTTCCCGGCCGGTTCCTGCGGCACAGCAACTACGCGATCCGGCTGGATGCCAACGACAACACCGCGACGTTCCGCGCCGATGCCACCTTCACCCGGGTGGCCGGCCTGGCCGACTCCAGCTGGTCGTCGTTCCGGTCGTACAACTTCCCCGACCGACACCTGCGCCACTCTGGTTACGTGCTGCGCATCGACCCGATCAGTGCGAGTTCCAGCGCCACGGATCGCCAGGACGCCACCTTCCGCGTCTCCTGACTCGACAATCCGTTGTCTGTGCGGAAGCAGGTGCTCATGAAGCGATCGGTGGCGGCTCTTGCTGCCCTCGTCACCGCCACGGCGAGCATGACACTCGCCGTCCCACCCGCCGTGGCGGCGCCCGGCAGCCCGGCCGTCCGGCCACCGCTGGGCTGGAACAGCTGGAACACCTTCGGGTGTGACATCAACGAAGCCAAGATCCGTGGAGCCGCCGACGCCATGGTCAACTCCGGTATGCGGGCGGCCGGCTACCAGTACGTCGTCGTCGACGACTGCTGGCAGGCGACGACCCGCGATGCCGCCGGGAACCTGCGCTCCGACCCGGTACGGTTCCCCTCCGGCATGAAGGCGCTCGGCGACTACATCCACAGCAAGGGGCTCAAGTTCGGCATCTACCAAGCGCCGCGCGAAAAGACCTGCGCCCAGTACTTCAACGCCCTCGGCGGCGCCACCGGCGCGCTGGGCCACGAGCAGCAGGACGCCAACACCTTCGCGTCCTGGGGTGTGGACTTCCTGAAGTACGACTGGTGCTCGCCCTGGGGCACCCTGAACGACCAGATCGCCGGCTTCACCAAGATGCGTGACGCGCTGCGCGCCACCGGGCGGCCGATCGTCTACTCGATCAACCCCAACAGCGCCCACAGCAACACCGGCCCGTCCTACAACTGGAGCCCGGTGGCGGACATGTGGCGCACCACCGAGGACATCACCGACAGTTGGAGCACCGGCTGCCACGCCGACTGCTTCATGGGGATCACAGAGATCCTCGACGTGCAGGCGCCGCTGCACTCCTGGGCGGGTCCGCAGCACTGGAACGACCCCGACATGCTCGAAGTCGGCGTCCGCGGCACCTTCACGCCCACCGAGAACCGAGCGCACTTCAGCATGTGGGCGATCATGGCCGCTCCGCTTATCGCCGGCAACGACCTCACCACGATGTCCGCCGACGTGCGCTCGGTGCTGACCAACCCGGACGTGCTGGCGATCAACCAGGACAGCGCGGGCCGGCAGGCTCAGCGGGTGCGCGACTTCGGTGAGACCGAGGTGTGGGCCAAGACACTCAGCGACGGTTCGGGGGCGGTCGCGCTACTCAACCGCTCGGGCAGCACCGCGACGATCGCCACCACCGCCGCGGGGATCGGCATGCCGGCGGCGGGCGGTTACCAGCTGTTCGACGTCTGGACCAAGGCGGCCCGCAACACCTCAGGGGCGATCAGCGCGACCGTCCCGCCGCACGGTGTGGTCATGTACCGGGTCCGGACCGGCACCACCACCCCCACCACGACGTTCAGCCTTCGCGGTGCCGGATCCGGTCGCTGCCTGGACGTGCTCGGCGGCGCACCGACCGACGGCGTCCAGGCCGTCATCTGGGACTGCAACGGCGGCATCACCCAGATTATCACCAGCACCTCAGGACAGCTGCGCATCGGCGGCAAGTGCCTCGACGCCGAGAACAACGGCACCGCCGACGGGACCAGGGTGATCCTCTGGACCTGCGGCACCGGCACCAACCAGCATTGGACACTGCAATCCGACGGCACTGTCCGCGGCACCCAATCCGGCAAGTGCCTCGACGTCAACCAGGCCGCCACCGCCAACAACAGCACGGTCATCCTGTGGACCTGCACCGGCGCGCCGAACCAGCACTGGACCCGCATCTGAGCACTGCCGCAAGGCCGCTGGGGACTGTAAATAGCTCCTCTGTCAAGCCTCGGGCACACGGTCGGTGCGTAGGGCCCGGTCGACGACGTCGGATAGGCGCCGTTTGAGTATGCGGAGGGCTTCGAGGCCGCCGTCGCCGGAGTTTCGGCGGCGGGTGATTAGGTCTTTGGCGGGCTGGTGGCAGCGGGTCTGGGTCATCGCGATTCGGTGCAGGCCGTGGTTGTCTGCGACAGCCGGATCATGGCCCCGTCAGCCTTTCCGGGGCTCGTCGGTGACACTCGGTAACCCGGTGCTCGTTTGTGGTCGGAATACGATCACCGGTCCGGTGACGGTGACCGGGACACTGGGATGGAACGTCATCGCAGGAAACGTGATCACGGGCCCACTGGCGTGCAGCAACAACACCCCGCCGCCGGTGAACAACGGCCTCACCAACACGGCCGCCGGTCCGAAGTCAGGACAATGCCGCAGCCTGTAGCGATCTGAGGCTCACACCCGTGAGCGTTGCCGGGCCGAGTGACCGCGGCCCGGCAACGCTGCCGGTACCCGTGACGTCTTGCCCGCCTCGCGACTGCAGTCTCCGACGAGGAGTAGACGGTCGTTCAGCAGACGGAGGACTGCTGCCACGCTCACGTTGTCGTTCGCGCCGCGTCGAGTGAGGTCGCGATGCCCTGTGCGGTCGGCGTCGCGGTGATGCCGAAGGCTGTTTCGAACGCCTGGGAGTCGAGAGTGTATGGCGCGGTGTACTGGTAGGCCATCTCGAGTGTTTCGCGGGCGGCGGGGTTGAACAGTGCGCCGATGCGCATGGTCGTGCGGCCCATCACGTTGGTGCGGGCGCCGGGGCCGGCGGCGAGGTCGATGTACTGGTGGCCGGTGAGGGCTGGGGCGGTGGGTAGGTGCCAGGTGCGGCCGCGCGCTTCGGGTGCGGTGCCGAGGATGGCGAGGGCCTTTCCGATGTCGGGGGTGTAGGTGAGGGAGTGCGGCTGGTCGGCGTCGAAGAGCCAGGTACCGGTGTTGCCGGCGGCGATCTTGTCGAGTGCGAAGGTGTTGAAGACGCTGGTTGAGGCGGCGGGGCCGTAGAAGTCGGCGCTTCGCCCGATGGTGACGGTGAGGCCGCGCGCGGAGGCGTCGTCGAGGGTGCGGAGCGCGGCTGCGCGCACCTCGCCCTTCTTGCTGCGGGGGTTGATCGGGGTCTGCTCGGTCATGGGGCCGTCGACCTGGCCGTAGGCGTAGACGTTGTCGAGGTAGACCAGGTGGGTGTCGTGTTCGAGGGCCGCGTCGACGGTGTTGCGCAGGATCGTCGGCCACTGTTGCGCCCACACGCGGGCGGAGTACGGCAGGCCCACGGTGAAGTAGGCGACGTGGGCACCGTCGAGGACTCGGGAGACGTCGGCGGCATCGAGGAGGTCGGCGGTCACCGACCGCGCTCCGTCGGCGGTTGCGGGGCGTCGGCCGACGGATATCGGGCGCTCGCTGCGGGCGACGAGGGCGCGCACGGCCTGATGTCCGATGACGCCGTTGCCGCCGAGGATGACGTGGGTGGGGTTGGTGGTCATGATGGTGCTCGTTTCGCGTCGGTGGGGAAGAGGGTTCGGGTGACGTCTTGCTGGGCGAGGCGACGCAATCCGGCGAACAGTGGGTCACCGAGGATCGTGCCGACGACCATCAGTTCGGCCACCTGATCGGGGGTGGCGAGGCTGGAGAGGGCGCGAAGGTCGGCGGCGGCGACGGTCGCCGCCGCGGCGGCGTAGGCGCCGAGGTAGGAGTCCGGGGCCTCGAACCCGATCGCGCGGAGCCCGTCCAGGGCGCGTGCCGCCGCGTCGATGCCGGGGTTGTCGTCGGTCACCTCCCACCCCTGCGATCGAGCGAACGTGGCGATCCGTTGGCGAGCCGCGTCGCTCGGCGTCGAATCGGCCGTCCGCGGGGTGGCCATCGCGTGCTGCGCGACGCGGAAGGTCTCTGCCAGCGGTGCATCCTCCGCATCCAGTGCGGCGATGACATCCTTCGTCGCGGCGACGGAGAGGCCCCCCGTTTCCAGGAGGGCGCGGATCAGCCGGACGCGGTGCACGTGCGCGTCGCCGTAGTCGACCTGGTTCGGGGCCGAACGCACCCCTTCGGGAAGCAGGCCCTCCCGTTGGTAGTACTTCACCGCCGACAGCGGAACACCGGCGCGGCGGGACAGTTCAGATATTCGCACTATCGGATAGTAGCACTATCTGTCTGGTGATCGCCTCTGAAGGGGCACGGGAAGCTGGTAGGCGCCGAGAGAAGGCGCGACTCGACCAGAGGTGCCGTGTGCCGAAGGACAGGGCGAAGCGACCGGGGGAAGCCCCGTGGGTCAGGTGTTGTCGGCCTCGGGCACGGTGAGGGTGATAAGGGCTCATCCCGGATCCGGTGTTCCGCCGCGAGCGACACCCGACCAGGCTGGTGACCGGCCCGTGGCGCACAGGGCCGCGTCGGTCAGCTCGAACATCGCATCCGCCCGCGCGGTCAGGTGGCGGTGGTAGTCATGGCCACGGCCACCGCCTGTCCTTCGCGTCCTTGCAGGGAACCGAAGGATCATCAGGCGGTGGTCGCTCTCACGTCGGGCACCGGCACACCGAATCCACAAAGGATCAACGCGGCGACCGGCCGCCAAGGTTGAAGAAAAATCAGGATCCGGCGACCGGCGAGGCGATTCCCACGAGGACGCCGTAGGGGTCTCTGACATAGGACACCACCTGACCCCAGGCCGTGTCGTGCGGCTCGGTCAGGGCAGTGGCACCCGCCGCGACCGCGCGGGTGTAGGCGCCAGCTACGTCATCGGTGATGAAGGTGAACTCGAGCCCCGCCGGTGGCATGGCGGGGTCGAGGGCGGCGTAGGGAACTGGCACTGCCTTCGCTCCCAGTCGGTGGCTGGTGAAGGCAAGCGCCGTGCCGCCCGTGTCGAGCTGGGCGAAATCGCCTGACTCGTGAACGAACGCGCGGGAAAACCCGAAAGCCCGCTCGTAGAAGTCAACAGCTTGGACCACGTCCGAGACGTACACGATGGCGTAACCAAACCTCATTGCGGCTCCCGAGAAGTCGGTACGGAATACGGTCCAAGGCCATCACGGAGCCGACGCCGCAGTCTTGAACGAATCAGACACTGTGCGTGCGGCGGTGTAGGTGGCCCAGATGTGGTTTGGCAAATGTTCGTGCGGAGAGATCCGGTGGGCATGTGTCGGCAGGCGTCGGTCCGATGTGGGTCGCATCCGCGTCGGGAGACGTTGGAATCTCCCGGCTGCTTCCGGTGGGCCAGGGCGAGGGGGAGTGTGTGTTGCGCCCCGGCGGGCGGGGGTGGGGTCGCGGTCTCGGGGTTGCCTCCTGCGGAGTTGGTCGAGTGGCGCGGCGGATGTGCCTCGTCGACGCCCGCCGCCTCCACTGATCGCTGCCGTGCGTGGTCGCCGGGTTGTCGATGTTCGGCGACGTGTCTGTGTGTCGCGCTCCGGCGTCTGCTTATAATGACAATCGTTTTCAGTAAGCTCGAAGGGAGTGTGATGTCGACGTCACCGATCGCGCCGGCCGGTGCCGGCGTCTCCGCGGCGGACACGCGCCCGTCACTGACGGTGCTGAGCGGCTTCTGGCCGGCTGCCACGTACGCGGTCGCCCGCGCACTGCTCGCCGCGGACCCGGCACTGCTGCTGGTCCGGCATGATCTCGCCGACGTCGGGACCGGTTCGGTGCACCGGGTGGTGCGTGACGGTGCCAGCGTGCTCGAGGACGTGCGCATCGACCTGGCCCACGGCTGCGTCTCGTGCACCCTGCGCCAGGACGTGCTGTCGACCCTGGCCCGGCTGGCCCGAAGCCGCCCCGACCGGGACCTGGTGCTGATGCTGCCCGAGGTGGTCGAGCCGGAGACGGTCGCTGCCGCCTGTGTCCACTGCCTTGTCGACGGCGCGCCGATCTCCACCCTGCTGCGCGTCGACTCCTGCACCACCGTCGTCGACGCCGAGCACCTGCTCGACGCTCTGGCGAGCACCGACGACCTCAAGACGCTCGGTATCCACGCCGCGGCCGACGACGACCGTGCGTTGGCCGACGTCGTCGTACGACAGATCGAGTACGCCGACACCCTCGTGTTGTGGGGACAGTCCCGCGAAGGGCCGTACGACACCGGCCGGCTGTCGGTGCTGCTCGACCGGATGAGCCCGTGGGCGGCACAGGTCCACGTCGACGATGACATCGTCGACGCCGGCGCGCTGTCCCGCCAACTGCGCGACACCCGCCGGCACCGGCCGGACACCCCCAGAGTCCTGGCCCGCGGCCTCGAAGGGCGCGTCCTCGGCACCCACGAGCCGTATCCGGACTGTGGGGTGGTCTCCGCGGTCTTCCGTGCCCGCCGGCCGTTCCATCCCGGGCGGCTGAAAGACCGGCTCGAACGCATCAACGCAGAAGCGGTCCGTTCCCGAGGTCACCTCTGGCTGGCCAGCCAGCCCGAGACCGTGGTCGCGTGGGACTTCGCCGGTGGCGGCCTCGGCCTCGGCTCGCTCGGCCGCTGGCTGACCGTCTTGCCCGACGCCCACTGGAACGCGGTGCCCGACCAGCGGCGGCTCGCTGCGGCACTGGACTGGGACCCCTACTACGGCGACCGGCACCAGCACCTGGTCTTCATCGGCCTGGACCTCGACCCGGCCGAACTGCACCGCACGCTCGCCGGATGTCTGCTCACCGACGCCGAACTCGCCGACGGGGAGGACGTGTGGCGCACCTACGACGACCCGTTCGCCGGCTGCTTCCCGCTCGCCGACCTCGACCCCGGCCACACCCGCACCAACTCCGAAGGAGTGCCCTCGTGAAACCCGGTATCCACCCCACCTACCGGCCCGTCGTCTACCGCGACCGCGGCGCCGACTTCGCCTTCCTGACCCGCTCCACCGCGACCAGCGACCAGACCATCGAGTGGAGTGACGGCAACACCTACCCGGTCGTCGACGTCCAGATCTCGTCCGCGAGCCATCCGTTCTGGACCGGCCGCCAACGCCTGCTCGACACCGAAGGCCGGGTGGAGAAGTTCCGGGCCAAGTACGCGCGACGCGGGTCGCAGTGACCACGCTGGCCCACGGCGACTGAACGACGTTCGCCGCCAGCCTCGCCGCCGCCGATCAGGACCAGGACTGGTACGAGAGGGCGGTTCCGCGGGCCGGCTCACGACCGACGTCGGTTCCGGCGGTGTCCACGACCCTTTGGCGCCACATCGACACGAGAGGTGGCGGCGCATAGTCTTCGATGCGCCAGAGAGTGCAGCCAGGAGGAACGCATGTCGCTAACCGTTTCAACTGCTCAACCAGTCGCCCGAACCGTGTGACTGCTGACCTTTGGCGGGAGGCCCGGCGAGCCGTCGATCTGCACGTCTTCCTGCTCGCCGGGCAACAGTCGGGCACCAGCCATTCCGAGACACTGGCGGCCGCGATCGAATATGCCCTTGCCGCCGAGGAGGCCGGGTTCGCCGGGGTCTGGATGGCTGAGCACCACTTCATCAGGTACGGGGTGTGCCCATCGGCGGTCGCCTTCGCCGCGCATCTGCTCGGACGTACCAGCCGCGTCACCGTCGGCACCGCCGCGGCCATCCTGTCCACCCGGCATCCGGTCGCTCTCGCCGAGGAGGCGGTCCTGCTCGACGAGATGTCCGGCGGCCGGTTCGCCCTCGGCGTTGCCCGTGGCGGTCCCTGGGTCGATCTGGAGGTCTTCGGCACCGGGCTGGGCCGCTACACCGACGGCTTCGCCGAATCCCTCGACCTGCTGCTGGCCTGGACTTCGGGTAGGGAGGCGGTCGGCGCCGACGGTCCGCTGTTCCGGTTCCGGCCGGTTGACGTCGTACCCCGGCCACGGCGTCAGGTGCCCGTCCGGGTCGCCGCCACGGGTGCCGCAACCGTCGATCTTGCCGCGCGGCGCGGTCTGCCGTTGCTGCTCGGCATGCACGCCACCGACGCCGAGAAGGCGAGCATGCTGGCCCGCTACGCACAGGTGGCGGCCAGCTGCGGCCACGACCCCGCCACCGTCGAACATGCCAGTGTCCACCTTGCCCACATCGGCGACGACGATGACAGCGCGGGCGAGGTGGTGCGCCGGTGCCTGCCCGGGCTGCTTGCCGGTACCCGCGGGTATGTGCGCATCGACGGATCGGCGCCCGCGCGCCGCGACCTGGCGGCGTACACCGAGCACCTGATCGGTGTCGGTGCCGTCGGCTCGCCGGCCACCTGCCGGCGGCGGCTGGCCAGCAGCGTCGCCGCCACCGGTGCGCGGCATCTGCTGCTCATGGTCGAGGCGGCCGGTGAGCCGCGCAGAGTGACGGCCAACCTGCGGCGGCTCGCCGCGACGCTGCTCGCGGACTGAGCGTCGTCGCACGGCGGGCCGGTAGTGGTTGGCCAAGGGGCGGGGCCGCCGCCGTCACGCCGACCGTGTCCACGTCGGAACCCGTGTGCCGCGGCCTGACGGTGCCCCGCAACACGCCTGAATCTCAGCGAGGTCGGGCCGCGACCTTGCGAACCCACTCCACCTAGATAAAATGACAACCGTTTTCGTATGCTCGCGCATCATGTGCCGATCCGTCTGGTCGTCGCCGGGCGGTGCGTGTTCCCAGGGCTACGGCCAACCTGGCGGAGGGGGAGAGCGATGGTCGACCTGTACCAGGACTCCGGTGAGTTTCTCGACGTGATGAGCCTCGGCGCCTGGATGGCGCTCCGCGAGCCCGTGCGGCAGGCTCTCGCCGGTGTCGCCTCGTCGTCGGACCCGATCGTCGATCTCGGGGCCGGCAGTGGCCTCGGTGTCGCGGTCGCGGCCGAGGTGGCACCGCACGTCGAGATTCTCGCGGTCGAGCCGTCGCCGGTGCAGCGCGCCGCGCTGCACGCACGCCTCGGCATGGCGGCCGACCTCATGCGGCGGGTCACCGTCGTCGCCGGCGGCGCGGAGCGGTTCGGGTTGCCCGATCGGATCGGCGCCGTCCTGGCGATCAACATGATCGGTCACCTCGCGCCCGCCGAGCGGCGCGGGCTCTGGCGTCGCCTGGTGGGCCGACTGGGTGACGGCGCTCCGCTCGTGGTCAACCTGCAGCCGCCAGCCGAGCCTGTCGCGATCGCGGAGACGGTGTTCGGCACCGTCCAGGTGGGCCGGCTCCGCTACGAGGGCAGCGGATCCGTCGAGCCGGCGGGCGCCGACGTCGTCATGTGGCACATGCGGTACCGGGTGCTCGATGAAGGCGGTGATCCGGTACGTGAGTTCACCGCGGACTATCCGTGGCACGTGCTGTCGGTGCCGCAGCTCGTGGCGGAGTTGTCGGCGGCCGGCTTCCTGGCTCAGGCCGGTCCACTCGATGTGGTTCGGGCGGTGCGGGCGTGAGTTGCCCTGTGTCAAGCCGCCACTTGATGATCTTGTGTGAGCAGGTGTTGGAGGGCTCGGTGGCGGTCCGGGTCGTAGGGGGTGTTGGTGGTCCAGCACTTCCAGATGATGTCCAGCCAGGCGCGGGCCAGGATGCGGACCGCGTGGGGGTGGTCGTGGCCGCGGGCGCGGGCTTGGGTGTAGAGGTTGGCTGCCCAGGGGTTGGCGTGGCGGCTGTCGCCGGCGAAGTCGCAGACGGCGTCGTGCAGTTGTTTGTCCACGGCCCAGCGGAAGGCCACGATGCGGACTTTGCCGGATTCGCGGGTCGAGGGTGCGACGCCGGCGAGGCAGGCCAGGGACGCTGGGGTGGGGAACCGGCCGCGGGCGTCGCCGATCTCGGCGAGCAGCCGGGCGGCGCGGACGGTGCCGGAGCGGGGCAGGCTGGTGAAGATGTCCCGGTCGGGGTGCAGGTCGAGGGCAGCGGTGATCTGCTGGTTGAGGGTGTCGATCTGGGTCACGATGGCGGCCAGGGTGGCGAGGTAGGCGCGGGTGATGCCGGCCAGGGTCTGTCCGTGGTCACCGGTGGCGCCGCGAGGCGCGGCGTTGGTGCGGGCGTGCAGCACGGCTGGGTGGGCGCGGCCGCAGTAGCTCACGCTCTTCAGCCAGGCGGCCAGGCGCTTGGGCGACAGCCAGTCCAGGGCGTCCTGGGTGGTGAACCGGGTCAGGAACTGCCGGCTGATCGACGAGTCGATCTCGTTGAACAGCTGGACGGTGGCCGGCAGCGCTGTGGTCAGGTGAGCGCGCAGCTGGTTGGCGACCGCGATGCGGTGGGCGACCAGGTCTTTGCGAGCGCGGCACAGCTTACGCAGCCCGGTGGTTGTCTCGCTGTCCAGCACGAGCGGGGTCAGCCGGCGTCGGTCGGTGCGTACCGTGTCGGCCAGGACATGGGCGTCGAACCGGTCGTCCTTGTTCCCGGCCGAGCCGTAACGTCGGCGCAGTGCTTTGACCTGCGAGGGTGGGATCACGTACACGGTCGTGTCTGCGGCCAGCAACGCATCTACGATCGGCCCGTCCGGGCGTTCGATGCCGACCGCGTCCACCCGATGCCGGTCGAGCAGGTCGATCAGCCGTCTCAGGCCAGTCTTGGTGTATTTCAGCGTCAGCCGCTCCAACGGCTCACCGTCGGCGTCGACCACGCAGACCGCGTAGTCGTCCTTGGCCCAGTCCACCCCGGCCGAGTTCCCTCGCGCCGGCGCGGCGGTGTCGGTCACACTCATGGTTGCCTCTCCGCTGCGCTACCAGTGGGGAAGCACCTGGTGGTTTCGGGACACCACTGCCGGTCGCTCATTGAGCGGCGCTCGATGGCGCATAGCCCTGTTGCCAGTCGGGGTGTCCCGGGCCGCCGGGCCTCGCAGAACTCACGCTGGACCTCGAAGGTCGAGCGAGCTGGGCGATGGCCCGACGGTCACCGGTGCACTCGAACCAACATCAGCTCGAGTGAGACAAGGGTGCACCAATGAGCGGATTGGTGGTGGATCCGGACCGGTGTGTCGGTGCCGGGCACTGTGCGCGACTGATGCCGCAGGTGTTCGACCAGGAGCCGGAGACCGGTGTCGTGGTGTGGCTCGGTGGCCAGGTGTCCGGGGCTTCCGACGACGTTGTGCGTGAGGTGGTCGCGCTCTGCCCGTCGGGTGCGCTTCGACGACCTCCGGCAAGTTGACAATGGTTTTCATTTCGGTGATGCTGTCGGGCGCGGGCGACCGCACACCCCTGCACTCGACACCAACCCGGGAGCATGCCTTGGCGCGTACCTTCAATCGCCGTCTTCTGCTGCGGACCGGCGCCGCAGCCGTCGCAGCCACCGCCGGCCTGCCTCTGCTGACCGCCTGCTCCAACGACGACGCGCCCGCAGGCGGTACGTCGGACACCGCGCCGTCGCCCCGGCCCGGCGGGACGCTACGAGCCGCGTTCGTCGGCGGCGGCGCGGCGGAAACCCTCAACTTCCTGATGGGGCCGACCGGCCTCGACTACGTACGGGCCCGGTGCCTGCACGGCGCCCTCGGCGTACTCGACCCGGCTGCCGAGCACGGCGTACGCTACGGCGTTCTCGAGCGCATCGACGTCAGCGACGACCTGACGACCTACACGGTGAAGGTCCGCCCTGGCGTGACATTCACCGACGGAACCACGTTGACCGCACGCGACGTCCTCTACTCGCTCAACGCCCCGGTCACGCTCGGCTCCCTGCCGTTCCTCAAACCGCCGTCGCAGAACTTCGACCTGGCCAGGGCGACCGTCACCGACGACCTGACGCTGACCCTCCCGACCCAGCGGCCGATCGCCGACGGGCGGCTCGTGCTGTGCCAGAGCACCCTCGTCTTCAAGGACGGCACCACGCGGTTCACCCCGGACATGCCCACCTGCGGCCCGTTCAGGCTCGCCGAGTTCGAGCCCGGACAGGGTGCCTCGTTCACCCGCCACGACGACTACTACGGCCTGGCCCTGGGCACCGGACCGTACCTGGACGCCCTCGAACTGCGCACCATCCCCGACGCGACCGCGCGGACGAACGCACTCACCGGCGGCCAGGTCGACTTCGTCAGCGACATCGGCCCCGTGGCGGCACGGACCATCGAAGGCAACGGGCGGTTCACCCTCGCCGTCTCCGAACTGCCGTACGCGACGTCGCTGTCGTTCGGGCTGAACCTGTCCTTCGCGCCCTTCTCCGACGTACGCGTCCGCCAGGCGGTCAAGTACGCGATCGACCGCGAGGCGATCGTCCGCAACGTCTTCTTCGGACGGGCCTTCGTCGGCAACGACCTCAGCTCCCTCGGCTTCGGCGACTACGCCGACGAGATCGAGCAGCGTCCGTACGACCCGGACCGGGCCCGCGCCCTGCTCGCGGAGGCCGCCGTCGGCAAGATCACGGTGGCGGTCACCACCGCGCCCGAGGTCGCCGGCATGGCCGAGACCGCCACCGTCGTCGTGGAGAACCTCAAGCAGGTCGGAATCGAGGCCACCCTCGACCAACGCCCCACCGGCCAGCTCTTCTCCGACTTCCCCGCATACGTGAAGCTGCCGTTCGCCGCCAGCTACACCCCACCGGTGCCGCCGCTGTCGAGCTACGCCGCCACGCGTACGGCGGGCTCCCCGTCCACCTTCGGGTTCAACCGCCCCGACATCGACGACCTCGTCGGCCAGGCCCGCGGCGCCACCGATCCGAGCGGGCGCAGGGACGCCGCGGTGCGTGCCCAACGGCTGATCTGGGAGGAGGGCAACCAGGTGATCCCGGTCTTCGCGCCATCGATCAACGCCCACACGCCGGCCGTCCACGGCGTACGCGACGAACCGTTCACCAGCTTCGAGCAGGCATACCTGGCGTGAACCACGCCGCCCTGGCCGCCCTCGCCGTCCGGCGCACCGCCGCCGCCGGCCTCGTCCTGGTGGCCCTTTCCGTGTTGATCTTCGCGGCGACGGAGGTGCTGCCTGGGGACGCGGCCGGCACGCTCGCCGGCGCCGACGCCACCGAGGCCGAACGCGAGCAGCTACGCCGGGACCTCGGCCTGGACACCGACCCGGCGCGCCGGTACATCGACTGGGCGGCGGCGGCGATCCGCGGTGATCTCGGCACCGGATACGTCGGCCGCCGGGAGGTGGTCGAGGTGCTCGCCGACCGGCTGCCGAACAGTCTCGTCCTGACCACACTCGCGATGGCGGTGGCGATTCCGGTCGCCGCCGCCATCGGGCTGGTCGCCGGGCTGCGCGCCGGACGCCGTGCGGACCGGGCGGTCAGCACCGCCACGCTCGTCGCGGTCGGTGTGCCCGAGTTCCTCGTCGCCGCACTGCTGATCGCGGTCTTCGCGGCCGGCCTCGGCCTGCTGCCCGAGGTGTCGCTGGTCCCACTCGGAGGCCGGCCCTGGGACAGCCCCGAAGTGCTCGTCCTCCCGGTCGCGGCCCTCGCCGTCGCGGCGACGGCGGCCGCCGGCCGGCTGCTGCGGGCCTCGGTCGCGGACATCGCCGCGACCCCCTACGTCGAGGCCGCCCGGCTGCGGGGCGTCACCGGTGTCCGACTCGCCCTGCGACACGTGCTGCCCAACGCGGCGGGCCCGGCCGTCCAGGTCGTCGCCGTGATGTTCGCCGGGCTCGTCGGCGGCGCGGTGGTCGTGGAAACCCTGTTCAACTATCCGGGCATCGGCTACGAACTGCAGCAGGCGGTCGCCAACCGCGACGTACCCATGGTGCAAGGCATCACGCTGGCCATGTCCGCCACCACCCTCACCGTGCTGCTGCTCGGCGACATCGCCCACCTCCTGCTCAACCCCGCACTGCGGGGGCGGGCATGAACGGCATCGACACGGCCGAGACCGGCGCGGCGGTCACCGTCACCCGGTCCCGACACGCCCTGACAGCCGCCGGCACCGCCGCGGCCGTCGTCGTACTCGCCGCACTGCTCGGCCCCCTGGTCGCCCCGGCCTCCCCGACGGCACAGGTGGGGCTGCCGTTCGACGTCCCCAGCGCCGCCCACCCGCTCGGCACCGACGCCGTCGGGCGCGACGTGCTGAGCCGGCTGCTGCACGGTGGTCGGGCGGTGGTACTTCTCGCCGCCGGCGCCACCCTGCTCGCCAGTGTCGTCGGCGTGACGCTCGGCGTGCTGTCCGGTCTCGCCGGTCGCCGGCCGGGCGAGTTCGTGGTCCGCGTCGTCGATGTCGTCGCCGTGATTCCCGGTCTGCTGGTACTGCTGGTGCTCGCCGCCGGCTTCCCGGGCAGCGACACCGCGATCCTCGTCGGGGTCGGCCTGGTCAGCCTGCCGTTCTCGGTCCGGGTCATGCGGTCGGCGACCCGGCAGGTGGCCGTACGGGGCTTCGTCGACGCCGCCCGCGCCCGCGGCGACAGCCGGTGGCGGATCGTCCGCCACGACATCCTGCCCAACGTCACCGGCACCATGCTCGCCGAGGCTGGAATCCGGTTCTCCGCCGCGGTCCATCTGACCGCGACCGCCGGATTCCTCGGCCTGGGCGCGGGCACACCGACGGCGAACTGGGGACGCATGGTCAACGAGAACACCGCGGGAATCGCCCTGACCGTGTGGCCGGTCCTCGCTCCGGCCCTGCTGTTGGTGACCTTCACCGTCTCGGTGAACCTGCTCGCCGACGACCTCGCCGCCCGGTGGGCCGACCGGTGAGCACACCACTGGCCCGCATCGAAGGGCTCGTCGTCGGCCCGGTCACCGGTGGCCCGCCCACGGTGGCCGGCGTGGACCTGAGCGTCACCGGCGGACAGGTCGTCGCGCTGATGGGACGATCCGGATCCGGCAAGACGACCACCGCGCTGACCCTGCTCGGCCACCTGCGGCCCGGGCTGGCCCGGCGCGCCGGCACCGTACACGTCGCCGGCCATGATCCCTTCACCGCCACGGGCGCGGCCACGCTGCGGCGCGGCCGCATCGCCTACCTGCCGCAGGACGCCGCCGCCACACTCAACCCGGCCCGGCGGTTGGCGAGTCTTCTGGCCGAGGCCCTCTCCGGGCACGGACGGTTGTCCCGAACCGAACGCGCCGAACAGCTCACCCGGCTGCTCGATCTCGTCCACCTGCCCACCGACCGGGCGTTCCTGCGCCGCCACCCGCACCAGATCTCCGGCGGCCAGGCGCAGCGCGTCGCGTTCGCCGTCGCCCTGGCAGCAGACCCGGAGCTGCTGGTCCTCGACGAACCGACCGCCGGCCTCGACGCCGTCCTTGCCCGCGGCGTACGCGACCTGATCGGGTCGCTGGTCGGCCGGCACGCGACCGTCCTGATCAGCCACGACCCGGACCTCGTGCGTCCGGTCAGCGACGAGGTGGTGATCCTGGAGGCCGGGCGCACGGTGGCCAGCGGTCCTCCGGCGCGGATCCTGGCCCCGCGACGTCCGCCGAAGACCGCCACCGCCGTCCGCGTCCCCGTCGACGCCGCGCTGTCGGCCGCCGGAGTCTGCGCCACGTACGGCCGGCGGACCGTACTCACCGCCGTGTCCTTCACCGCACGGGAGCGGGAGTGTCTGGCCGTCGTCGGACCGTCCGGGTCCGGCAAGTCGACACTCGCCCGGTGCCTGGTCGGTCTGCACCCGTACCGGGGGACCGTGACACTGCACGGCCAGCCGGTGGCCCGCGCGACCGGCGACCGCACCGCGGCCCACCGTCGAGACCTTCAACTCGTCGCCCAGGACAGCGTCGCAGCCCTCAACCCCAGGGAAACCGTCGGCCAGGCCCTGCTCCGCCCGCTGCGGCACCTGCGCGGGCTGCCCGTCCCACAAGCCAGTGCAGAGGCCACCAATCTGCTTGCCCGGGTGCACCTGCCGGCCGGCTACGTCGACCGCCGGCCGGCCAGCCTCTCCGGCGGGGAGCGGCAGCGGGTGAACCTCGCCCGGGCGCTGGCCTGCCGGCCACGTGTCCTCGTCTGCGACGAGGTGACCTCCGCGCTCGACGTCCACACCGGCGAGGCGATGCTCGCCCTGCTCGCCGAGTTGCGCCGCGACCTGGGGCTCACCGTCGTGCTCATCACCCACGACCTGGCCACCGTGGCACGGTGGGCGGATGCCGTGGTCGTGCTCGACAACGGCCGGGTGGTGGAGTCCGGACCGACCGCCGCCGTGCTTCGCGCACCCGGGCACGCGGTCACCCGGGCCCTGGTCGGCGCCACCGGTGCCGCGCCCGACTGACCGGGCGCGGCACCGGGGATTAGCCTCCCACCAGCCGCCAGCCCTCGGCCTCGGCCCGCTCCCGCCAGAACGACGCGTAGAGCCCGGCGCCGTCGGCGAGGTCGGCGTGGGTTCCCCGCTCGCTGATGCGCCCGTCGGAAAGCACCAGGATCTGATCCGCGGCCCGTACGGTCTGCAGGCGGTGCGCGATCACCAGCAGCGTCGCCCGGCGGGCCAGGGCCGCCACCGCCGTCTGTACCGCCGCGTCGGCCTCCGGATCGAGCGACGCCGTCGCCTCGTCGAGTACGACGATGGGAGCCCGCTTGAGCAGCGCCCGGGCGATCGACACCCGCTGCCGCTGGCCGCCGGACAGGGCGGTGCCGCCCTCACCCACCGGCGTGCGCAGGCCGGCGGGTAGCGCGGCGAGGACGTCGTCGAGGCCGGCCCGGCCGGCGGCCTCCCGGACCTCGTCGTCGGTGGCGTCGGGCCGGCCGAGGCGGATGTTGTCGGCCAGGGTGCCGTCGAACAGGTACACGTCCTGGAACACGAACGAGACGCGGGCGGACAGGTCCGCGCCGGCGATGTCACGCACGTCGACACCGCCGATGCGGACCGCACCGGCCTGGACATCCCAGAACCGGGCGAGCAGGCGGGCCACGGTGGTCTTGCCCGCACCGGACGGGCCGACCAGGGCGGTCATGCTCTTCTCGGGAAGGGTGAAACCGACCCCGCGCAGCACCGGGCGGTCGTCGTAGCCGAACCGCACATCGTCGAAGACGACCTCCGTGGTCTCCGGCCTTTGGGGCCGGACCGGCTCGGGCAGCGTCGCGGCGTCCAGCACCCGGTTGACCCCGGCCAGGTTGCCGGCGGCCATGCGCAGCGAGGCACCGAGTTCGGCCGCGGTGGCCAGCGGCTCGGTGAACCGTACGGCCAGGACCAGCACGGCGACCAGCGTCGCCGCATCGAGGTCGCCGCCGAGCGCCAGGTGGACCCCGAGCAGCAGGACCGTCCCGAGCAGCGCCCGGACCGCGAAGCCGAACGCCACCAGTCCGGGAACCACGCGGTGCAGCAGGGCGCGGTCCGCCCGCCCCTGCGCCGTCAGGGCGTCGTCGAGGAGGCGGTGTTCCCGTGCCGTCCTGCCGTACGCCCGCAGCAGCGGCTGGGACTTCGCGAACTCGACGATCCGGGCCGCCGCGTCGTCCATGACGTGGTGCCGCGCGGCGTCGGCGCTTGCCACCGCCCGGTTGCTCCACCACAGGGTGAGCGCCAGCAGCGGTGCGGCGACGGCGACGGCCGCGCCGAGCCGCGGCTCCACGACGAGCAGGACCGACGCGACCACCAACGGGGTCACCGTGGCGGTGACGACCGGCCGCAGCAGATGCGCCGGAACGTTCATCAGTTGCAGGACGCTCTGGCTGGCCAGCCGGCTGAGCTCGCCGGTACGTGCCGGGGTGAACCATCCCAGCGGCAACCCGATGACCTTCTCGCCGAGCCGGTCGTGCAGCACCCGGGCCACGTCCTGTCCGAGGCCGAAGGCGAGATTCTGCGCCCACCAGGTCAGTGCCGCATAGCCGGCGGTCGCGGCGGCGAACCAGGCCAGCCAGGGCAGCGCCGCCGCCGGCCGGTCGCCGAGCAGGTTCTGGATCAGAGGCACCAGCAGGGCGTACGCGGTCCCCTGGGCGGCCGCGGCGGCGGCCAGGAGGGCGAGCAGCCGGCGCAGCGGGGCGGCGGACGCGGGGCCCAGCGCCGTGGCCAGACTCCTGATCACGGCGCCTCCTTCTTGCCGCCGGCCGCGACCGGGGTGATGGTTTCCTGGGCCCGCCACATGCGTGCATACCGGCCGTCGGCGGCGAGCAGGTCGTCGTGGCGCCCCCGCTCGACGACCCGCCCGTGGTCGAGTACGACGATCTGGTCGGCGGTGCGGACGCTGGCCAGCCGGTGTGCGATCACGAGCAGGGTGCGGCCGGCCGCGAGGGCGGACAGGGCCCGCTGGATCTGCGCCTCGGCGTGCGGGTCGGCGTACGCGGTCGCCTCGTCGAGGACCATGACGGGCGCGTCGGCCAGCAGCGCCCGGGCGATGGACAGCCGCTGCGCCTCGCCGCCGGACAGCGACACGTCGACACCGACGACGGCGTCGTAGCCGCCGGGCTGGGCCGCTATCCGGTCGTGTATCTGCGCCGCCCGGGCGGCGGCCTCGATCTCGGCTCGGGTCGCGTGCGGCCTGGCCAGGGCGATGTTGTCGGCGATGCTGGTGCGCAGGAGGATCACCTCCTGCAGGACGAAGCCGACGGTGCGGTGCAGCAGCGCGGGGTCGAGGTCACCGATGTCGGCCCCACCGACGGTGACGGTGCCGGTGGTGGGCTCGTGGAGCCCGGCGATCAGCCGTGCCACCGTGGTCTTGCCGGCTCCGGACGGCCCGACCAGGGCCGTCACCGTGCCGGGGGCGAGTTCCAGGTTCACGCCTTCCAGCACGCGGGAGGTTCCGTCGTAGGAGAACCCGACGTCGTCGAGCCGTACGGTGGTTCCCACCGGTTGCACCGGTTCAATGCGGCGGGAGTCGGCCGGCTCGTCCAGCAGTGCCGCGACGTCGCCGGCGGCGGTCAGTCCGGTGCGCAGCGCCTGGACGCGGGTGCCGATGCCGGCGACCGGTGCGGCCACGGCGGGGGCGAGGAGAATGAACGCCACCAGCGCCGAGGGCGGGATCCAGCCCGCGACGGCGGCGGGCAGGCCGCTCGCGAGAACCACCAGCAGAACCACCGGGGCGGTGACGACCAGCTGCGAGGTGGTGGTGACCGCCGTGGTGCCGGCCGCCCACCGGGCGAAGAAGTCACTGAACGCGTCGGCCGCCTCACGAAATCGTCGGTGTGCCGCGCCGGCCCGACCGAACGTCTTGAGCACGGCGATGCCGTCGACGAACTCCACCGCCGCACTGTTGATCTCCCTGGCGGCGCGGCCGTACGCGGCCATCTTCGGACCCGCTCCGGCCATCGCGTGCCGGAACAGGGCCGCGCCGGCGGCCAGCGGCAGTGTGCAGACCAGCGCCAGCCGCCAGTCGACCGTGGCCAGGTACGTCAGGGCCGCCACCGGGGCGACGACGACGGAGGTCACGTCGAGCACGGTGTGTGCCACCAGGTAGTGCATAGCCTGCACGTCGTCGTGGACGACTTTCTTCACCTGGCCCGATCCGCGTCCGCCGTACCAGGACAGCGGCACCCTTCCCAGCCGGTCGGCGAGGCCACGGCGCAGCCGTAGCTGCAGCGCGGTGTCGGCCAGGTGGGTCACCACGTTGGCGGCGGCGGCCAGCAACACGCTCGCCAGCGCGGCGCCGGCGCCGGCGAGCGCCACGGCCCACACCGTGCCGTCGGCGGCGGGGTCGAGCAGTCGTTTGCCGATCTCCGCCATCGCGACGAGCATGCCGATGCCGGCGGCGCTGGCCGCGGTCTGCAGCACGATCGCGGCAGCGAGCTGTCCTCGGATCGGGCCCAGGATCGTTGTCAGGGGCCGGGGTGCGTCGGTGTCTGTCATAGCAATCCGAAATCGTACTCGTTTTCATTAAGGTCGGTGCCGGCACTTTCCATCTCGGCCGCCAGGTCGGCCACCGTCGCCGCGGTCAGGAACCGCCGGATCGGCACCTCCACGCCGAACCGTTGCCGCAACATGGCGATCAGCCGCAGCGCGGTGACGCTGTCACCGCCCAGAGCGAAGAAGTTCGCCTCCCGGCTCGTCACCGCGGCGCCCAGCAACTCCTGCCAGAGCGCGGCCACCGCGGACTCGACCTCGCCCACCGGAGGACTGCCCTGCGTCGCGTCGTCCGCCTGTGCCACCCGGGCCTGCAACGCGGCCCGGTCGACCTTGCCGTTGGCGGTCAGCGGCAGCGCGTCGACCACACCGATGCGCGCCGGTACGGCGTACGCCGGCAACCGCTCGGCGAGGAACGGCCGCAGAGCGGCCACGACATCGTCCGGCGCGGCGGCGTCCGCCTCCACGAACGCGTGCAGCCGGCGGGCGTGGCGCTCGCCGATGGCGACGACCACCGCCCGTCCGACCGGCGGGTACGCCTCGAACGCCGCCTCGATCTCGCCGAGTTCCAGCCGGTGCCCGCCGATCTTCACCTGGTGGTCGGCACGGCCCAGGAACTCCAGGGTGCCGTCCGGCCAGTACCGGCCGATGTCCCCGGTGCGGTACCAGCGGCCGGTGGCGTCGGTGACGAACTTCGCGGCGGTACGGCCCACGTCGCCGCGGTAGCCGCGCGCCACCCCGCGCCCGCCGATCCACAACTCGCCCGGCACCCAGTCCGGCCGGTCCCGGCCGGCCCCGTCGACGACCCGGTACGCCTGGTTCGCCAGCGGGAATCCGTACGGCACCGAACGCCAGTGCGCCGGTACCTCGGCGACCTCCAGCGCGTTCGACCAGATGGCAGCCTCGGTCGCGCCGCCGAGCGCCACCAGCCGGCACGGCCCACCCTCCCGCCACGCCGTGGCGGCCCGCAGGCGGCCGGGAAGATCCAGCCCGACCCAGTCGCCGGAGACCAGCGCCAGCCGCAGACCTGTCGGCAGCGGCCCCGGCTCGGCCGCCACCAGCAGCATGTCCAGCAGCGTCGGCACCGTGTTCCACAACGTCACGCCGTGCTGGTCGACCAGGCGGAGCCAGCGGGGCGCGTCGCGGCGCTCGTCCTCGCCGGGAAGCACCAGCGCACCGCCGGCGCCCAGCACCCCGAAGATGTCGTACACCGACAGGTCGAAGTCCAGCGCGGACAGCGCCAGCACCCGGTCGGTGGGGCCGACACCGAACCGGGCGGTCACGTCCGCGCAGGTGTTGGCCGCCGCGTCGTGGCTGACCTCGACGCCCTTCGGGGTCCCGGTCGAGCCCGAAGTGAAGATCACGTACGCCGTCTCGTCGGGGTCGACCGGCACCGGCTCCGCCAGCGGCGTCGCGGTCGTCGCGGTGGCCGGGTCCAGCAGCGGCAGTCCGCCGGCATCACCGCCGGGGCGGGCGAGGACCGCGACCGCACCCGCTTCGCGGTAGATCCGGTGCCGGCGCTGGCGCGGCTGCTCCACTCCGACCGGAACGTACGCCGCACCCGCGGCCAGCACCCCGAGTACGGCCACCACCTGGTCCGGTCCCTTGGGCAGGGTGACGGCCACCGCGTCGCCCGGACGCACCCCCTGCCCGACCAGAGCGCCCGCCACCCGCAGCGCCCGGTCGCGTACCTCGCCGTGCGTCATCGCCGCCGGCCCGTCCGGGCCGTGCCAGATCAGTGCGGTACGCGCGGGCGCGCGGGCGGCGCCGGCGAAGAACGCGTCGTGCAGCGGGCGCCGGGGGATCGGCGCCACGGTCGAGTTGACCCGATCCCGCACCGCCCGCTGGCCGGCCGGCAGCAGCGGCGGCAGCGGCAGGTCCCACGCCGACTCCGCGAGCCGGTCGAGCAACTCCAGGTACGCGGCGAACATCGCCTCCAGCACACCGGGCAGGAACAACTCGTCGACGAAGTCCCATGTGACCAGCAGCCCCGACCGGGACTCCAGCACCTGGTTGTCCAGGCACACCTGCGGCGACTGCGAGATGCCCCAGACCGGCTGCGGGAAAGCGTCGGACCGGTCCATCGACACGCCGTCGCCGACCCCGATGGCACTGGTGAAGACCACCGGCATCGCGTCCATGTTGCCGGTGGTGCGGGCCAGTTGGCGCAACAACCACGACGGGCTTACCTCCCGGTGGTCCAGGTCCGCGCCCATCCGCCGGTGCAGGGCGGTCACGTCGGCGAGGAACGTTCCACCCGGCGCCGGCCGGTAGTCGGCCAGCGACAAGGTGGTGAAGTCGCCGAGGACCCGGTAGACGTGCGGGTGGACGTCGCGCCGGTTGAACAGGGTCAGGGTGACCGTCAGATCACGCTGAGAACTCCAGGCGCCGAGCACCTCCGCGTACGCGGCGAGCAGCACCGTCGACGGGGTGAGCCCGTATGTGCGGGCGCGGTCCCGGATCGCCGTCCACTGCCGGGCGGGCACAAGGTGCTGCCGGCGGCCGAACCGGGGCCGCGTGACGTCGGCGGGGTGCCGGGTGGTCGGCAGTTGCGGTGCGGGCGGCAGCCCGGCCAGCCGTTCGGTCCAGTACCGCTGGTCCCGTTCCACGATCTGTGGATCCGGTTCGACCTGCAGCAGGTAGTCGCGAAACGACACGTCGATCGGCGGCAGTTCGGCGTCCGGCAGGCGGTAGATCAGGTCGAGTTCGGTGTACAACGTCATGATCGACAAGGCGTCGAAGATGATGTAGTCCAACCCGACCGCCAGCCGGGTCCTGATCTGACCGGCCCGGCGATAGCGGACCGCGGCGAGATCGAACAACGGCCACCGGGACAGGTCCACCAGACGGTGCGACCGCTCGGCCCGCAACACGGCCAAGGCCGCCTGCGGATCTGCGTCACCGACGTCGACCAGGTCGATCTCCAGCCGGGGTACCTCGGCGAGGATGCGCTGGTTGCCGTCGGCGTCGAACACCGCGCGCAACATCTCGTGCCGCTCGACCAGCCGCTGGCACGCGGCCCGCATCCGGTCCAGATCCACGTCCGCACCGTCGAACTCGGTGTACTGCCAGGTGCCGACCCCGCCCAGCGGCAGCCGGTCGTCCCGGCCCAGGAAATAGGCGCGCTGTACGTCCGTCGGCGGGAACGGGTCGTGCCGGTGCGTCGGGTCCGCGGCCACCACCTGTGCGGCGGACTCCGCGCCCAGCCGCAGGTCGGCGGCGAAGTCGGCAAGGCGTGGGCTGGCGAACAGAGTCGCCAGTCGGGCCCCGGTCACGCCCGCGGCCCGCAGCCGCACCAGCAGCCCTGTGGCGAGCAGCGAGTCACCGCCGAGGGCGAAGAACGAGTCGTCGCGGCCCACCGGCGACACACCGAGCAACTCGGCCCAGATCGCCGCGACGAGTTCCTCCACCTCACCGCGTGGTGGCTCGGCCAACTCGCGGCCCGTGCGCCGTTGTTCCGCCTCCCGGGTGAGGGCTTTCCGGACCGCTGTGCGGTCCACTTTGCCGTTGCCGGTAAGCGGCAGCGACGGCCACACCAGCACGGTCTCGCAACGCATGTGTGCCGGCAGCCGCTCGGCGAGCCAGTCGTCCAGGTCGGCCGGTGGCCACCGGTCAGCCGTGCCGGTCGCCACGGTCACCGCGGCGGCAAGGTGGCGGCCGGGACCGGTGCCCGCCACCACGACGACGGCCTGCTCCACCGCCGGATGCGAGGTCAGCGCGGCCTCGATCTCACCCGGCTCGATCCGGTGTCCGCGTACCTTCACCTGGTGGTCGGCGCGTCCCAGGAACTCCAGGGTGCCGTCGGGCCAGTACCGGGCCAGGTCGCCGCTGCGGTACCAACGACGGCCCTCGACCGTCACGAACCGTTCGGCGGTGCGCTGCGGATCGCCGCGATAGCCGTCGGCGAGACCGGCGCCGCCCATCCACAGTTCGCCGGTGACCCAGTCGGGCCGGTCCCGCCCGTCGGTGTCGACGACCCGGCAGGCGACGTTGTCCAGCGGCACACCCCACGGCATCGACGGCCACGTCGGATCCGCCCGGTCCACCTCGAACACCGTGGAGTGGATCGCGGCCTCGGTCATTCCGCCGAGGGCGACGAACCTGCACGCCGGGGCGAGCGCCCGCAGCCGGGCGGGCAGGTCCACACCGACCCAGTCGCCGCCGAGCAGGACCACCCGCAAAGCAGGTGCCGGCGTTTCCCCGGCCGTCTGGTGCCCGGCGACGAGCAGCATGTCCAGCAGCGCCGGCACCGTGTTCCAGACGGTCACCCGGTGGGTGGTGACCAGTTGCCACCAGGCCGCCGCGTCGCGGCGGCGCTCCTCGTCGACGAGCACCAGCGCGCCACCGGCGGTGAGCAGGCCGAACGTGTCGTACACCGACAGGTCGAACTCCAGCGCGGACAGGGCCAGCACCCGGTCGGCCGGCCCGACGTCGAACCGGGCGTTCAACGCCGCGACCGTGTTCATCGCCGCCGCGTGCGTCATCTCCACGCCCTTGGGATCACCGGTCGACCCCGAGGTGAACAGCACGTACGCCAGCGAGTCCGGGGCCGGCGTAAGCGGGTCGCGCGGCGCCAGAGCGTCGGCGTCGGTCACCGTCAGCGGGCGGACGCCCCCGGCGGCCGTCACGACGTCGCGGTGCGCCGTGTCGGTCAGCGCCACCCGGGCACCGGCGAGGGAGTGCAGGTGGGTTCGGCGCCGTGGCGGCTGGTCGATAGAGACCGGCACGTAGCAGGCGCCGGCGGCGAGGATCCCGAGCACCGCCGCGATCTGGTCGGCGCCCTTGGGCAGCGTCACGACCACCGGGTCACCGGGCCGTACCCCGTGGGCGGCCAGCAGGGCATGTACCCGCATGGCGCGGCCGGCAAGTTCGCCGTAGCCGACCGTTCGGGCGCCGTCGACCAGGGCGATCCGTCGCGGTTCGGTCGCCGCGTGCTGGAAGAACCCGTCGTGCAGGCAACGTGGCGGCCGGACGACCGCGGTGGCGTTGACCCGTTCCCGCTCGGCGATCTGGGCGGCGGGTAGCAGCGCGCCGACCGGTCGCCGCCACGCGTCGTCACCGTCGACCAGGGCCTCGACCAGGTCCCGGTACGCCGCGAACGCCGCCTGCGCCACCCCGTCGACCAGCACGTCGAGGCGTACGTCCCAGTTGAGCAGCAGGCCCTGGTCGAGTTCGGTGACCTGCGCGTCCAGCCATACCTGCGGCCCCTGCGAGATGATCCACGACGGGGCGCCGAAGGTCTCCTGCAGGGCCGCGTCGTAGATCTCGCCGAGCCCGAGGGCGCTGGTGTAGACGACGGGGGCGAGCACCGCCTCGCCGGCCCGTCGGGACAGGTCCCGCAACACCTCCACGCCGGCGTACGCGCCATGGTCGATCGCCGAGCGCAGCCCCGCCTGCACCCGCCGTGCCCGCTCCACGAACGGCACGATCGCGGCGGTGTCCACGTCGAGCAGAACCGAGCTGGAGAAGTCGCCGACCAGCAGATCCACGTCGGACACCAGCGGTTCGCGGGCGAACAGGGGCAGGTTGAGCAGGAACCGGCGGTCGTCGCTGAACGCGCCGAGCACCTCGGCGAAGGCGGTTGCCAGCGCCGACGCGGACGTCACGCCGTGACCCGCGGCCCGCTCCAGCAAGGCGCGTTTGCGCTGCGGGTCCAGCCAGTGGTGCAGCCGTACGCTGCGGGCGGGCTGTCCGGCCCGGCCGGCGTCGGGACGCAGCGGCAGCCGGGGGCCGCCGGGCAGGCTGTCCAGCCGCTGCTGCCACCATTCGCGGGCCCGCTCGTGGGCCGCCGCACCCGCCTGCCGGTGCGCCACGAGGTACTCGGGAAAGCTCGAGGTGACCGGCGGCAGTGCGGCGGCCGGTTCCTCGTACAGCCGGCGCAGGTCGTTCAGCAGAATCCGCATGCTGAGCGCGTCGGCGGCCAGCATGTCCAGGTCGACGTGCAGCCGGGTGGCGCCGTCGGGCAGCAGGCTGAGCGCGACGGTGAGGACCTCGCCGTGTTCGACGTCCATCCGTCGGTGCGTGTAGTGCTCGCGCAGCGCCGCCAGCCGCTGCGCCGACCCGGCCGGCCCGGCGTCACGCAGGTCGTGCACGACCAGAGCGGGACCACCACCACCGATGCGCTGCCGGCCCTCGGCGTCGAAGCGGGCACGCAGCATCCCGTGCCGCGCGGTCAGCAGCGCCATCGCCGTCCGCAGCCGGCCGGGTTCGACGCCGTAACCGTCGAACTCGACGTAGAAGTGGGCGGCGACCCCGCCGAACGGCTGACCGTCCTGCCGGCCGACCCAGTATGCGTACTGCATCGTGGCCAGTTCGAACGGCGCCGCCGGGTCAACCTGGCCGACCGGTCCGGCGGCCGGTGCGGGAATCGCGTCTGTGGCGGGCGGCTCCGTCGACGTGGTGGCGGTCAGGACGGCCAGCCATCCGGAGATCGTCGGCTCGTCGGCGAGCTGCTCGAACGTGACCTGGTGCCCCGCCTGGCGCCACCGGGACACCAGGCGGATGAGGGCCAGCGAGTCGAGACCGAGACCGAACAGGTCGGCCTCGGCGGTCAGCTCGTCAGCAGCGACGCCGAGTGCGGCGGCCACCTCGGCGCGTACCGTGGCCGGGTCCGGCCCGGTCGCGTTGCGCCTGCGTGGAGCTGCGCCGGGGGAGACGGGCCTGGTCACGGTCACCGGGACCCGCCTTCGTCAGAGGCCGTCGGCGACGGCGGGGTTCCCTGCACCCCGCCGACACCCCAGCGGGTGGCGGGTGCGCCGGTGAGCACCACCCAGGTCTGGGCGCGCACGTCCGACCCGAGGACATCGGCCACGGCATCGGTGAGCCGGGCGACGAGGGCCCGCTCGACCGCCGGCGTGAGTCGCTCCTCGAATATTCGTACGTCGATGAATGGCATCGGTTCTCCGTTCAGGCGGGAAGGGGTGCGGTACTGGTCAGGCGCGGGCGGCGGCGCGCTCGTCCAGACCGGTCGGACCGGTCGGCGGCAGCGTCTCGTCGAGAGCCGCCGTGACCGCCTCGACCAGGTAGTCGACCTGCGCGTCGGTCATGCCGGGATGGCACGGCAGGTTGACCTGCTGGTCGAACCAGAGCCGCTCGGCCTGCGGGCACTCGCCGAGCCGGTGGCCCCGGGCCCGCCACTCCGGGGTCAGGTGCAGGGGGAAGTAGCGCAGCTGTACCTCGACGCCGCTGCGGTCGAGTGCCTTCACCAGGTGCTCGCGGGCAGCCTGTCCGGCCTCGACGAAGAACGTGTACAGGTGGTAGGCGTGGGTGACGCCCTCCGGTGGCCGATGCAGTCTGATCTGTCCGTACCGGCCGAGGCAGTCGTCGAGGCGGCGTGCGATCTCCCGACGCCGGGCGGCCAATTCCGCCAGTCGATCAAGTTGGACGATTCCGACGGCTGCCGCGGCCTCGGACATGGTGGCATTCGTGCCGGCCCGGAGGATTTGTGCGTAGTCGTACGCGTACACCTCCCCGGAGAACCGCATCCACGGCAACAGAGGCGTCGGTGGGGGAGTCGGGGACTGCGGTGTCCGACAGACCACGTCGGGCTGGTTGGAGCGTATTCGGTCAAGTCGCACGTACCATTCGTCCCGGTCGAACGTGAGCATTCCGCCTTCGCCGAGCGTGGTGAGGTTCTTCGTATTGTGGAAACTGAAACAGCCGATGTCGCCCAGGGCGCCGGGCCGGCGGCCGTGCCGCACCGCACCGAGGGCGTGCGCGCAGTCCTCGATCACCACCGCGCCGTGCCGGTGCGCCGCGGCGACGATCCGCTCCATCTCCGCCGGATACCCTCCGTAGTGGACCAGGAGAATCGCCGCGGTGCGGTCGCTGACGGTCGCCTCGACCTGTGCAGGGTCGATGTTGAGGGTCGCGGGGTCGATGTCGCAGAAGTGAACCCGCACGTCACGGTCTAACAGTGGGTGGATCGTGGCGGAGAAGGTCTGCGGTGTGGCGATCACCTCGTCGCCGGGACGCAGGTCGGCGAGGTGGATCGCGAGTTCGAGTGCGACCGTGCCACTCGTTACTGACAGTGCATGGCGGGAGCCTACATGGTCCCGGAAGCGGTGCTCGAACGCGCTGCGCCATCTGCCGTCGGAGAGCATCTGCTCCGAGTTGACGAGGTCGGCCAGGGCGGCCAGTTCGGCGGCGCCCAGGATGCTGCCACGTGTCGGAAAGGCGACCCGGTAGTCACGATCTTCCATAGGTTTCGCGGCTCCTGTTGCGGCGGTGATGTGAGCGGGAAAATAGCACGGGTGGCGCGGGATGCAAAAAGAGCAATGTGTCTCGGTAATTGTTTTCCGGGCAGCGTCGAATGCCGCATCCTCCAAGTTGGGAAAATGCGCAGAGCGTGTGATCAAGAAGATATTTCGGGGTGCTGCCCGTTGACTTTTCCTGAGGATTCGCCTTTCACTTGTCGGCGGCGACCGAACTCATCACGGAGGAAACGAATGCAATTTGGTGTGGGGTTCTTCCCCGTGCTCGGACCGGCCGAGAAGGGCGCGAGCGACTGGTACGACGAGAGCCTCGTCCTGGCCGTGCTCGCCGACGAACTCGGCTACGAACACGTCCAGATGGTCGAGCACTACTTCTCCGCCTACGGCGGGTACAGCCCGGACCCGGTGACGTTCCTGACCGCCGTCGCGGCACGTACCAGCCGGATCAGGGTGGTGACCGGCGCCGTCGTGCCCGCCTTCACCCACCCCGTCAAGCTCGCCGGCAAGCTGGCCATGCTCGACAACCTGTCGCACGGGCGCCTCGACGCCGGGTTCGGCCGGGCGTTCCTGCCCGAGGAGTTCGCGGCCTTCGGCGTCCCGATGAGCGCCAGCCGGATCCGCTTCGCCGAGGGCATCGAGGCCTGCCGTCTCCTGTGGACGCAGGAGGACGTCAGCTGGTCCGGTGACTGGGGCAGTTTCGGCCCGGTGACCATGCTGCCCCGGCCCTACCAGCAGCCGCACCCGCCGATCTTCGTCGCGTCCACGACCAGCGCCCAGTCCTGTGCCGACGCCGGACGGGCCGGCCACCACCTGCAGGTGGTCCCGACCGTGACCAGTCGCGAGAACCTGCAGGAGATGCTCGCCGCCTACCGGGAGGCGCGGGCCGCGGCCGGCCATCGCGGACCGGGCCGGGTGCAGATCAAGTACACCTGCTACCTGGCCGAGGACGCCACGGTCGCGCTGACCGCGGCCCGCCGGTGGGAGCTGAACTACATCGACAAGATGGCCACCGCGATCGCCTCGTGGGCGACCGTCCGCAGCGCCGACTATCCGGGTTACGAGCACCTGGTGGACAAGGTCCGCGGGTACGACTTCGACCGTTCGTGCGCCGACAACAAGGTGCTCGCCGGCGACCCCGCCCAGGTCCGCGACCAGTTGACGGCGATCGCCGACTGGTTCGGCCCCGACGTGTCGGTGTGCCTGCAGGTCAATCCCGGATGCACCCCGCTGCCGGACGCGGAGCGCGCCCTGCGGTTGTTCGCCGAACAGGTGGCTCCGCACTTCACCGGCGAGACCACGCATGCGCTCGCCGGACGCTGACGTCGCCGTCGTCGGACTGGGTGCGTTCGGCGCGGCGGCCCTGTGGCGGCTGGCCGCCGCCGGGGTCGACGTCGTCGGCCTCGACCGGTTCGCCCCCGGCCACGGGTTCGGGTCGTCGCACGGCGGAACCCGGATGTTCCGCACCGCGTGCCTGGAGCACCCGGACCTGGTGCCGTTGGCGCTGCGATCGCGCCAGCTGTGGCGGGAACTGGGCGATGCCGCAGGGGAGCGGCTGTTCGAGCCGACCGGCGGGGTGCTGATCGGTCCCCGGCACGGCCACGTGGTGGCCGGCACCATCGCGGCCGCCGCACGCCACGGCCTCGACGTGGAGGTCTGGGACGCCGCGACGGTGCGTGCCCGGCTGCCGCGGCATGCCGGACTCTGCGACCACCACGGCGCGGTCTGGGAGGCCGGAGCGGGGCTCATCGCGCCGGAGGCGGCGATCCGTGCGGCGGTGGCGGTCGCCGCCCGCCTGGGGGCGAGGGTGCACAGCGGAACCAGGGTCGACGGGGTCGAACTCGTCGCCGGCGGCGCGCTGGTGCGTACGGCCGACGACGTGCTGCGGGTGCGGCAAGTGGTCGTCGCGGCCGGGGCGTGGCTGCCGACCCTGCTGCCGGACCTGCCGCTGCGGGTATTGCGGGTGCCGATCACCTGGTTCCGGGCCGCCGACCCAGCGGCGACCGGCGCGTACGGGCTGGCCGACGTGCCGGTGTTCATCCGGGAACTCGACGACGGCACCTGCCTGTGGGGCCACGGCGTGCACGGCGGCGACGAACTCAAGCTCGGCCTGGAGGACCGTGGCGGGCTGATGCGCGAGATGGATCCCGACGGCGACGACCGGCGGGTCACCCCGGACGACTGGAGCCCGCTGGTGCGGCGGCTGGACCGGGCACTGCCCGGGCTCGCCGCGGCACCGTCGCGCGCCGCGGTGTGCATGTATCCGATGACACCGGACCGGCAGTTCCTGCTCGGCCGTCCGGGCGGCGACCCCCGCCTGGTCGTCGCCGGTGGGGACAGCGGACACGGTTTCAAGCACGCCACCGGGATCGGCGAGGTGGTGTCTGACCTGATCTGCGGCCGGACGCCGCAGGTCCCGGTGGCGTTCATGCATCCGGACCGGTGGTGACCGCCGCCGGTGCCAGCCGAGCCGCCAGCGCCTTCTTGTCTATCTTGCCGACGGCGGTCAGCGGCATGGCGTCGACGTACTCCACCCGGTCCGGCAGCTTGTACGTGGCCAGTCCGCGTCCGCGCAGGAATGCGACCAGCTCGGCGGCGGCGGGGCGCGGCTGCGTACAGACCAGCACCGCGACCGGGGCCTCGCCCCACTGTTCGTCGGGCACCCCGACCAGTGCCGCCTGGCGGACCGCCGGGTGGGCGAGCAGGTGACCCTCCACCTCGGTCGCGGCGATCTTCTCCCCGCCGCGGTTGATCTGATCCTTGACCCGGCCGACGACGTTGAGGTGGCCGGACGGCAGTTGGCGCACCAGGTCGCCGGTGCGGTAGAACCCGTCCGCGGTGAAGGAGGCGGCGGCCGCCGCGTCACCGCGGTAATAGCCCCGCAACGTGTACGGGCCGCGGGTGAGCAGCTCGCCGGGCTCGCCGGCCGCCACCGGCCGGCCGTCGCCGGGATCGACGACGCGGACCTCGTCGGCGGGGGAGCCGGGGCGGCCCTGGGTGGTGCAGACCAGGTCGTCCGGGTCATCGAGCCGGGTGTAGTTGATCAGCCCCTCGGCCATGCCGTACACCTGCTGAAGCCGCACGCCGAGGGTCGGGGTGAACCGGCGGGCGAGGTCGTCGGCGAGGCGTGCGCTGCCGACCTGCACGAAGCGCAGGCTCGACAGGTCGGGTCGGCTGTCGGCGTACTCGCTGAACCAGTAGGGAACCAGCGGCGGGTTCAGGGCGGTGAAGGTGACCCGCTCCCGTTGGATCAGCCGGAACGCGGTGGCCGGGCTCGGGTTGGGCGCCACGACGACGGTACCGCCGGCCATCAGGGTACCGAGCACGCCCGGACACGCGAGCGTGAAGTTGAACGCGATCGGCAGCACGGCCAGGTAGACATCGTCGGGTCCGAGCCCGCACACCTCGCCGCCGACGCGGGCGTTGTAGGCGTAGTCGTCGTGGGTGCGCGGGATCAGCTTCGGCATGCCGGTGGTACCACCCGACAGCAGCAGCAGCGCGAGGTCGCCGGGCGAAGGGCCGGCGTCGACGTGGTCGCCGTCGGGATCGGTTGGCAGCTCGGCGTAGCGGGTGAATCCGGAGTCCACGGGATCGCCGACCACGACGACGTGGCGCAGCGGTTCGTCGGCGGTGCGGCGTGCGTCGAGGACCTCGTGGGCCAGCCGGCGGTAGTCGAACCCGGTGTGCCGGTCGGCGACCACGTATCCGGCCGCGCCGGAGAGGGCCGCCAGGTGGACGATCTCGGCCCGGCGGTGGCCGGGCATGGCGTGCACGGGTACGGCGCCGAGGCGTTGCAGGCCGAACCAGGTCTCGACGAACTCGGCCCGGTTGGGCAGTTGAACGATGACGCGGTCGCCACGGCGCAGCCCGAGCCGGTGCAGGCCGCCGGCGATCCGGTCGGCGGCATGGTCGAGCTGCCGGTAGGTCCACCTGCGGTCACCGTCGACCAGTGCGGTGCGTTCGCCGTGCCGGACGGCCCAGTCCCGCAGCAGGTCACCGAAGGTGGCGCCGGCCCAGAAGCCGGCGTCGCGGTAACGACGGGCGTCGTCGTCCGGCCATCCGGTCCACTGGGGACTGTCGGGGGCTTCCTCGCGGTCTGGGGTCATGCCGGATTCCCTTCTGGTCCGTCGATCACGTCTGTGCTTAGATAGGTCTATCGCAGTTGAATTCCATTTTCAACAAGTCGTAGAGTGGCCGCAGCCTGACGCCGTAGCGACGACGAAGCGGAGCCCGATGGACGTCGACGAACTGATCTCCGAACTGAACGCCGAAGGCGTGACCCTGTGGCTGGAAGGGGACGACCTGCGCTTCCGCGCCCCGAAGGGAACGTTCACCGAACAGCGACGGGCGGCCGTACGCCAACACCGCGACGCGATCCGCGACCACCTGCGGCGCTCCGACCAGGTACACATCACCCCCGACCCGGCCGGGCGACACGAACCCTTCCCGCTGTCCGACCTGCAGGCCGCGTACCTCGTCGGACGCGGCCCGCACTACGAGTACGGCGGCGTCGCCTGCCACGCCTACGTCGAATACGACTACCCGGACCTCGACCCGCAGCGGGTTCAGCAGACCTGGGACCGCCTCGTCGCCCGGCACGACATGCTGCGCGCCGTCGTCCACCCCGACGGATACCAGGTCGTGCTCGCCGACCCGCCCCCGTACCGCATCGACGTCACCGACCTGCGCGGCCGTGACGCCGCCACCGTCGACACACATCTGCGCGACCTACGCGAGCGGCTGTCCCACCGGGTGGCCCAGACCGACCGCTGGCCGCTGTTCGCCCTGCACCTGACCCGCGCCGACGGCCGCGCGGTGCTGCATCTGTCCCTGGACCTGCTCATCGTCGACTACGCCAGCGTGCAACTGCTGGTCACCGAGTTCGACCGGCTGTACGCCGACCCGGAGACCACCCTTGACCCGCTGGAGGTCACCTACCGCGACTACCTCATCGGCCGCCGCCGGGTCACCGAGACCCCGGCCTACGACCGTGACCGGCAGTACTGGCTGCGCCGCCTCGACGATCTGCCACCCGCACCCGACCTGCCGGTCACCGACCACCGTCCCGAGACCGGCCCGGTCCGCTTCCGACGTCTGGAACGGCTACTGACCCCGCGAACCTGGACCGGACTGCGGGAACGCGCCGCCCGCCACCAGGTCACCGCCTCCGCCACGCTGCTCACCGCGTACGCCGAGGTGATCGGCCGGTGGAGCCGCAGCCCACGGTTCACCCTCAACATCCCCGCCTTCCAGCGGCTGCCGCTGCACCCCGGAGTCGACGCCGTCATCGGCGACTTCACCGTCGTCGAACCGCTCGCCGTCGACCTCACCGAACCGCGGCCGTTCGCCCAGCTCACCGCCGACCTCAGCGGGCAACTGCTGGAGGACCTGTCGCACAGCCTCTTCACCGGCAGCGAGATACTGGCCGAACTCGGCAGGCGCACCGGCAGCCGGCCCCTGCTGCCGGTCGTCTTCACCAGTACCCTCGACACCCCCGCCCCGGCACCCGATCGCGGCGCCGTCGGTTACGCCATCAGCCAGACCCCCCAGGTCTGGATCGACTGCCAGGTCATGCCCCGCGGTGACAGTCTCGCCCTGTCCTGGGACGTCCGCGACGGGGTGCTGCCCGCCGGCCTCGTCGACGACGCCTTCGCCGCCTGGGCCGACCTGGTCATTCGCCTCGCGGAACAGGACGGGCCATGGCGGGAGGCCGGGCCGGTCCGGTTGCCGGCCGGCCAGGTCGAGCGGCGCCACCGGGGCAACGCCACCGCCGGGCCGGTGCCCGACGGCCTGCTGCACGACGAGGTCGTCGCACAGGCCCGTCGCACCCCGGACCGCATCTCGGTCGTCACCGGGGAACGCGAGCTGACCTACCGCGAACTGCTGGACCGCGCCACCGCCGTCGCCGGCCGGCTCACCACCGCCGGCCTGCGTCCCACCGAACCGGTCGCGGTGCTCATGGACAAGGGCTGGGAACAGATTGTCGCCGTTCTCGGCACCCTGCTCGCCGGCGGCGCCTACCTGCCGGTGGACACCACCCAGCCGGCCGCCCGCCGCAACGCGATCCTCACCGACGCGGGCGTGCGCACCGCGCTCACCCAGTCCTGGCTGGCCGACGCCGCGCAGTGGCCGGACACCGTCACCCACCTCGCCGTCGACGACATCGAACCGGACAGCGTTCCCGTGCCCGGCTCGACGACCTCCGGCCCCGACGACCTCGCCTACGTGATCTACACGTCCGGGTCCACCGGCGTACCCAAGGGCGTCATGATCAGCCATCGGGCGGCGCGCAACACCATCGACGACATCAACCGCCGCTTCGCCGTCGGTCCCGACGACACCGTTCTCGGCCTCGCCAGCCTCGGCTTCGACCTGTCCGTGTACGACATCTTCGGCCCGCTGGCCGCCGGAGGCCGGCTCGTGCTGCCCGACGCCGACCGCCGCGGCGACCCGTCACACTGGGCCGACCTCGTCGACCGCCATGACGTGACCATCTGGAACTCGGTGCCCGGCCAGCTGCAGATGCTGCACGACTACCTGCGGGCCGTCCCGGGCCTGCGGCTGCCGTCGCTGCGACTGGCCATGCTCTCCGGCGACTGGATCCCGGTGAACCTGCCCGACGCGATCCGCGCCGCCGTACCCGGGCTGCGGGTGGTCAGCCTCGGCGGCGCCACGGAAGGGTCGATCTGGTCCATCTGGCATCCCATCGACGAGGTCGACCACGACCGGCCCAGCATCCCGTACGGGCTACCGCTGACCAACCAGACGTTCCACGTCCTCGACGGACACCTGCGCGACCGGCCCGAATGGACCGCCGGCGAACTCTACATCGGCGGAGCGGGAGTGGCCCTCGGCTACTACCACGACCCGCAGCGAACCGCCGAACGTTTCCTCACCCACCCGGACAGCGGCGAACGTCTCTACCGCACCGGCGACCTGGGGCGGTACTGGCCGGACGGAACGATCGAGTTCCTCGGACGCGAGGACGACCAGGTCAAGATCCGCGGATACCGGATCGAACTCGCCGAGGTCGAGGCCGCGATCCAGGCCCATCCCGGCGTTGCCCACGCCACCGTGCTCGTCGACACCGACCACCCGGCCGGCAAGCGGCTCGCCGCCTTCGTCGAACCGACCACCGGCGCCCCAGACCCGGCCGCCGCCACCGGAGCCGACCAGATCCGCACCGCCGCGGCCGCCGTCTCCCGCGCCGCCCAGGCCGGCGTGGATCCGGACGCGCTGGCCGCTTTCCAGGCCGCGCTGTCCGACGTCGGGCTCACCGCGATGGCCGGCACCCTGCGCGACGCCGGCATCGCCACCGCCGGCGCCCGGCACAGCGTCGAGGACGCCTGTACCGCTCTTTCCGCCACCCCGACGACCCGGCCCATCGTGCGGCGCTGGCTCGCCGCACTGGTCGACGCCGGACGTCTGACCCACGACGACGACGGGCGCCACACGGATCTCCGCGCCCCCACCTCCGACGCCCTCGACCGGGCGTGGCAGCGACTCGCCGAAGCCGAGCGTCGCGTCGACTACAGCACCGACCTCATCGACGCGGTCCGCGTCTGCACCGAGCGGCTGCCCGCCCTCGTCGCCGGCACCGTCGACATCCGTGCCCTGCTCTTCCCCGGCGCCCGGGCCGACGCGATGGCCGCCGCCTACCGGGACAACCTCGCCGTCGCCCACCTGCACCAGGCCGTCGTCGTCGCCCTGCGGCGGATAGCCGAACAGCATGTCGACGACCAGCCGCTGCGCATCCTCGAGGTCGGCGGGGGCGTGGCCGGTACCACCAGCGTCCTCGCCCCCGCTCTGGCGGAGTACGCCCCCGACTACCTGTTCACCGACCCGTCGACGTTCTTCCTCCACGAGGCCCGCGAGCAGTTCGCCCACCATCCCTGGATCCGCTACGCCCGCTTCGACCTGCGGGCCGACCCGCGAGCGCAGGGGCTACCGCCCAACAGCGCCGACGTGGTCATCTGCCCCAACCACCTGCACACCGCGCAGGATGCCGCGGCGGCGCTCGACCGTCTGACCGCGCTGCTCGCCCCCGGCGGCTGGCTGGTCGTCATGGAACAGACCCGCGACGCCGACCCCGCCCTGCTCGTCTCGATGGAGTTCCTGGAAGCCACGGCGGGCCCGTTCACCGACGTCCGCGCCGACAACGGCCAGTCGTTCCTCACCGAGCCGCAGTGGCGGGCGCTGCTCGCGCAGGCCGGCGCCGACCTCGTCACCAGCCTGCCCGAAACTGGCGAGCCGCTGCACCCCACCGGCCAGCAGCTCTTCCTGGCCCGGGTCAAGACCACCCGCACCCCACTGACCGCCGCCGGCCTGGCCCGGCACACCGCCACCCGGCTGCCCGAATACATGGTGCCCGGCGTCTGGCAACTCGTCGACGCACTACCACTGACCAGCAACGGCAAGATCGACCGCAACCGGCTCCGCGGCTGGCTGCCCACCACCGACAGCGGGCAGCAGACCGCCGCGGTCGCCGCGGAGCCGGTCGACGCCCTGGAACGGCAGCTCGCCGCACTCTGGGCGGAACTGCTCGACCGCGAGTACGTCGGCCGCCACGACGACTTCTTCGCCCTCGGCGGCGACTCCCTGCTGGTCGCCCGCCTCGTCGGCCTGCTGCGCGAACGCGTCCCCGACGTCGTCGCCCTCGAATGGGAGGTGGTGCTGCGGCACATGCTGCGCCAACCCACCATCGCGGCGCTCGCCGGCTACCTGCGTAGCGTCACCGCCTCCGACACCTCCGACGATGCTTCGGACACCCCGCAGCGCACCTCACCACTCGTCCGTCTGCACGGCTCCGGCAGCGACCCGGTCACCGTCCTGGTACACGCCGGAACCGGCACGGTCATGCCCTACCGGGCGGTGATCACCGAACTGCGGCGCCGCTCCGCCGGCACCGGCACCGTCGTCGGGCTGGAGGTGCCGCACCTGCGCACCTACCTCGACGCCGAACCGGGCGGGCTGATCGAACGCATCGCCAGCGACTACGTACGGTCCATCCTCGACCTCGACGCGCGGGAGCTGCACCTCGTCGGCTACTGCCTCGGCGGGCTGATCGCCACCGAGGTCGCCCGCGGCCTGGCCGAAGCGGGAGCGAACGTCGCCACCCTCACCGCCATCAGCAGCCACAGCCCCCGGTTCCGGCTCGACGACGAACTGCTGTCGGAGTACTCGTTCGCCGTCATGATGGGCATCGCCCCGGCCGACATCGGCTTCCCGGCCGACGAACTGGTCGTCGCACGGGCCGCCGACGCGGTCTTGGCCGGAAGCCCCGGCGTGATGCGTGACGGCGGCTTCGCCGACCTCACCGGCGAGCACGCCGACGTCGCCGCCGCCTTCCGGGCACTCGCCGCGACACCCCGCGAGCAGCGGATCGCCCGCATGTGCGCCGCCGTACCCGCCTCGGCCGGCATGTACGAACCCGAACACATGATGCGGCTGTTCCGCACCTTCCGGCAGAGCGTGTTCGCCATCACCCGGTACGACCCCGAACCGTACGCCGGCGACATCACCTTCCTGCGGCACAGCGGCGCGTACCCGTTCCCCGGCAGCCGCGACGCGGTCACCCAGCACTGGGCTGAACTCTGCCTCGGCGACCTACGCATCGTCGACGTACCCGGCGACCACTTCAGTTGCATCGACGTGGCACACGCCCCAGGCATCGTCAAGCTGCTCAGCGAGATCACCGACGGCGCGGTGACCCGATGATCGGGATCCTGGGCGCCACCGGATCGGTCGGCGCCGCCGCCACCGCGCACCTGCACCGGCTCGGCGCCGGACCGCTGCGGCTCGGCGCCCGCCGCCGCGAGCCCCTGCACCGGCTCGCCGCCGACCTGCCCGGTGCCACCACCGTCGAGGTGGACGTGCGGGACCCGGTCGCCCTCGCCACGTTCTGTGCCGGGTGCACGCTAGTGGTCAACTGTGCCGGGCCGACGTACGAACTGAAGGAGACCGTCGCAGCCGCGGCCCTGACCGCCGGGGCGCACTGCGTCGACGTCGCCGGCGACGACCCGGTCCAGGAGGCACTGGCCGCCCGGGGCCTTGCCGGAACCGACCGGACCGTGCTGCTGTCGGCCGGCACCCTTCCCGGCCTGTCCAGCATCCTGCCGCGCTGGCTCGCCACCGAAGAGTTCGACAAGGCCGACGCCCTCACCGCCTGGGTCGGCGGTGTCGAACACTGCTCCCCGGTCGTCGCCGTCGACATGATGCTCTCCCTGCAGACCGGCGGTGCCGGCGGCCAGGCATACGGTGAGGCGAACGCCGCCTGGCGGGCCGGCGCAGCCCGGTCGCGCATCCTGCGTCCCCTCGAGGACGCCGACGCACCGATGTTCACCGGACCGGTGGCCCTGCAACCGTTCCTCAGCGCGGAGACCCGCCGGCTGGCGCAGTCACTGCGCCTGCACGACGTCGACTGGTTCAACGTCTACCCGGGCCCGCAGGTCCGCAACCTGCTGGCCGCCCTGCCCGTCGCCGCCCGCGAGAACGCCGACCGGGCCGATCTCGCCCGGCGGATGATCCGCGCAGCCGATCTCGATCTCGCCGGCCGCAGCCCGTACTACCAGATGGTCTTCACCATGCGGGGCGTCCGGGACGGTGTGCCGGCGGAACGTACCGCCGTACTGCGGGTGCCGAGCAGCTATCGGCTCACCGGGCTGGTCGGCGCCCTGGCCGCCGTCGCCGTGCAGGCCGGTGACGTCCCCAGCGGCGTGCACTACACCGCCGACGTGCTCGACCCGGGCGCGGTCGTCGCGGCACTGCACGCATCCGGCGAGCCGAGCCTGCTGCGGGTCGTGTCGGGCGGGCACGACGCCGACACCGAGGAAGGAAGCCTGTGACCACACCGCTACGGGTGCTGGTCTGCGGCACCAACTTCGGTCGGTTCTACGTGCAGGCGGTCGCGGACCTGGCTCCCGACCTGGTGCTGACCGGCATCCTCAGTCGCGGCGGGCAGGCCTCCCGTACGCTCGCGCGGCAGTACGGCGTCGCCCACCACGACAGCCTCGACAGCGTCGGCGACGACATCGACGTCGCCTGTGTCGCGGTCGGCTCCACCATCTCCGGTGGTGTCGGCACGGACCTGTCCCAGGCGCTGCTCGCCCGCGGGGTGCACGTGCTGCAGGAGCACCCGGTGCACCACAACGAACTCGTCGCCAGCCTCCAAACGGCTCGCCGCCATAACGTGCAATACCAGGTCAACGCCCACTACCGGCACGTCGAGCCGGTAGCCCGGTTCATCGCCGCCGCCGCCCGGCTGCGGGCCCGGCAACGACCGGTGTTCGTCGACGCGGCCACCCCGGTACACGTGCTCTACCCGTTCGTCGACATTCTCGGCCGGGCGCTCGGCGGCCTGCGACCCTGGCGGATCGACGATGCCGTCACCGGCGGACCGCTGCGCGCGGTCACCGGGCAGCTCGCCGGGGTGCCACTGACCCTGCGCGTGCACCACCAACTCGACCCGGCCGACCGGGACAACCATGCCCTGCTGTGGCACCGGATCAGCGTCGGCACCGAGGCCGGGACGCTGACCCTCGCCGACACCCACGGCCCGGTGCTGTGGACTCCGACGCTGCATGTCGGCCGGGACGCCGACCACCGGCTGGTGTTCGCCGGCGACCGTCTGGGCCGGCCGAGCACCGCGCTGCTACCCGGCACGGCGGCCTGCACCCAGCAGGACATCTTCGACCGGCTCTGGCCACAGGCGGTCCGGCGGGCGCTGCGCGAGTTCGCCGCCGCGATCCATCGGGGCGACGACCCGCTGCGCACCGCCCAGTTCGACATCACCGCATGCCGGATCTGGTCCGACCTGGCCGCCCGGCTCGGCCCACCCGAAGTGGTCCGTCCCGCCGCCCCGGAGACCATCACCATCGCCGACCTCGCGGACAGCTCCGATCAGGCGGTGCGGGCACCAGCCGGCACGGTCAGCACCGAACCCTACTCACCGACCGCGGAGTTCTTCGACCTCGCCGCCGCGCCACACGTCGCCGAAGGAAGCGCACCCGCGGTCGTCGCGGCACTGTCCGGCATCGACGCCGCCGTCGGACCGGTGGTCGAGATCGGCGCCGGCACCGGACTGGTGACCGAGGCGATCGCGCGCGCCCACCCCGACCTGGAGATCCTTGCCTACGAGCCGGCCACCGGGATGCGGGCCGTGCTGACCAGCCGGATCTACCGCGACCCCGATCTGCGCCGGCGGGTCACCGTGTCGGCCGAAGCCGCCCCCGAGATCGAACTTCCAGACGTCATCGCCGCCGCTGTCGTCTGCGGCGTCGCCGGTCACCTGGCGACGGAGGACCGGGTACGGCTGTGGCGCCGGCTCGCGGAGCGGCTCGCCCCGAACGGCCGCATCGTCGTCGAACTGATGGCCATCGACCGGCCGGTGATCCTTGCGCCGACGCGACTTGCCCGAGCCGACCTCGGCCGCCAGAGCTACGAGTGGTGGTTCTCCGGCGAACCCGACGGTGCCGATCGGATGCGACTGCACACGACATGGCGGGTGTCGCGCGGCGACACACAGATCCGCGACGTCACCGACCAGTACCACTGGCACACCGTGACCCTTGCGCAGATTGCCGCCGAGGCGCGAATGGAACTGCGCGACGTGCCGCAGTCGCCCACCGAAGGCCCACCGATCGGGGTTCTGGTGCCCGCGGCCCGCACCGAGCAGGAAGAAGGAGAACACCGATGACCGACACGCCGCCGGCCTTCCCGGTGCCACGGGAGTGCCCGTTCGGCCCGCCCGACCGCTACACCGGGTTGCGCGCCACCGAGCCGGTGTCGCGGGTGACCCTACCCACCGGCAAGCAGCCGTGGATCGTCACCCGGTACGCCGACGTACGGGCGCTGCTGTCCGACCCCAGGGCAAGTGCCGACATCAGGCACCCGAACTTTCCGGCGATGGGCGTCGGGGAGCAGGAGGCCGGCGCGAAGTCCCGACCGTTCATCCGTACGGACCCGCCGGAACACACCCGCTACCGACGCATGCTGCAGGCGGAGTTCACCGTCAAGCGGATCCGCGACATGCGTCCCGCCATCCAGCACACCGTCGACAACCTGATCGACGCCATGATCGCCGCCGGCCCGCCGGTCGATCTCGTCTCCGTGTTCGCCAACGCCGTATCGACGACCACCGTGCTCGGCCTCTTCGGCGCCCCGACCGACGATCTTGAGTTCTTCCGCGACGTCACCCGGATCTCCGGCGGCCGCAACAGCAGCGCCGAAGAGGTCACCGCCGCCCTCGGAAGCATGTTCAGAATGCTGGACGAGCTGATCAGCGCGCGCGAGCGGGAGCCCGGCGACGACCTGCTGTCCAAACTGGTCGTCAACCATCTGAACACCGGTGTGGTGACCCGCCACGAACTGCTCTCCACGATCGGCATCACCATCGTCGCCGGTCGCGAAACGACCACCAGCATGATCGCGCTCGGCACGCTACAACTGCTGCGACACCCCGATAACCTGGCGAAGCTGCGGGCCCGCCCCGAACTGATGCCCGCCGCCGTCGAGGAACTGCTGCGCCTGCTGTCGGTGGCGGACTCGATCCCACTGCGGGTCGCAACCGAGGACATCGACGTCGACGGGACACCGATCGGAGCCGGCGACGGGATCATCGCCCTGCTCGCGGCGGCCAACCACGATCCCGAGGTCTTCGCCGAGCCGCACCGGTTCGACATCGAACGCCCGAACCGCCACCACGTCGCCTTCGGCTACGGCATCCACCAGTGCATCGGTCAGAACCTGGCCCGCCTGGAGCTCGAGATCGCGCTCGGAACCCTGATCCGGCGGCTCCCCACCCTTCGACTGGCCGACACCTTCGAGGAACTGGAGTTCAAACACGACGCCGCCACCTTCGGCATCGAAGCGATGCCGGTCGCGTGGTGAGCGGCACGACGCTCGGTCCCTGGCTGCGGCGCTACCAGCACCGCCCGGCCGCGGCGGTGCGGCTCCTCTGCTTCCCCCATGCCGGTGGTGGCGCCGGCACCTTCCGGGCCTGGGACGTCCTGCTGCCGCCGTCGGTGGAGCTGGTGAGCGTGCAGTATCCGGGCCGGGAGGACCGGTTCGCCGACCCGCTCGTCGACGACATGGACGAGTTGACCGCCCAGGTCGCCGCCGCGATCGCACGCATCATCGACCGGCCGTACCTGGTGTTCGGGCACAGCATGGGCTCGGCGGTGGCGTACGAGACGGTGCAGCGGCTGCGGCGGTACGGGGTTCCGGAGCCGGACTGGCTGTTCGTCTCCGGCCGGCCCGCCCCTGGCGATGTCACCGGCGGAGACGTACACCTGCGCGACGACGACGGCCTCTGCGCCGAGCTCGGCCGTCTCGGTGGCACGGACGACGTCGTGCTCGCCGACTCGGAGCTGCGCCGGGCCGTGCTGCGTTACGTCCGTAACGACTACCGCCTCATCGAAACCTACCGGCCGACGCCCGCCGCGGCACTGAGCTGCCCGGTCGCGGTGCTTCGGGGCGGCGACGATCCCGAACTGAGCGCGGACCAGGCCCACGGGTGGGCCCGGACGACCACCGGCAAGCTCGACGTACGCACCTTTCCCGGCGACCACTTCTACCTGGTACCGCAGCGTCGGGCCGTCGTGGCGACCATCGTCGGCAAGCTCGACCCGGTGCTGGCCCGAGCCCCGCACGGTTGGCCGAGCACGCCGTGACCCCCGCCCGCGTCGCGAACGGCAGGAGCCGCAATGCGTGACTACTACTCCCCGATGGCCGAGTTCTACGAGATGGTCGCCACCCGGCAGGTCGCCAGCAGCGGACCCGCTCTGGCCGCAGCCCTGTCCGGTATCGACACCGCAGCCGGCCCGGTCGTCGAGATCGGTGCCGGCACCGGCCAGGTGACCGAGGTGATCGCGGCCGCGCTGCCACAGGCCCGGATCGAGGCGGCCGAGCCGTCCAGCGTGATGCGGGCGGTACTGACCAGCCGGGTCGCCGCCGACATCGACCTGCGCCGACGGGTCACGGTGACCGACGGCGCCGCGCCGGACCTGCCGCTGCCACCGGTGATCAGCGCCGCCGTGATCTTCGGCGTCGCCGGCCACCTCGACGAACCCTCCCGGGTACGGCTGTGGAACCGGCTGCGGCAGCGGCTCGCCCCCGGCGGCGTGGTGGTGGTGGAACTGATGGGGGTGCGGCAACCCAGGTCGATCCCGCCGGCGCTGTCGCTGCGCGACTCGATCGGCCGCCACGACTACGAATGGTGGGTGGCCGGCGAACCCGGCAGCGACACGTCAATGCGTTTCACCACGACCTGGCGTGTCTACCGGTCCGGCCGGCTGCTGCGCGAGGTGAGCGACAGCTACGACTGGCACACTCTCGACAGCGCACGGTTGGCCCGCGAGTCGGGGATGGCCACGCGCCCGGCGGCGGCCGCCACCGGCGCCGGAGCCCCGGAGGTGGTCGTCCTTGCGCCAGCCTGACCCCGGCACCCTCGCCCGCCGGACACTGCTGACCGTCAGCGTCGCCAGCGCGATGACGACGATGGACATCACCATCGTCAACGTCGCCCTGCCCGCGATCGCCGGCGACCTGTCGGCGACCTTTCCCCAACTCCAGTGGACGGTCAACGCCTACCCGCTGCTCTTCGCCGCGTTACTGCTGGCCGGCGGTTCCCTGTCCGACCGGGTCGGCCGCCGACGGATCTTCGTCACCGGCGTACTGCTGTTCACCGGCGGTTCGCTGCTGTGCGGCCTCGCACCCGATCCGCTGGTGCTCATCGCCGGCCGGGCGGTACAGGGCATCGGCGGCGCGTTCATCCTGGCCCCGGCCGTGCCGCTGCTGGCCGCCGCATACCCGGGGGAGCGGCGGACAGTTGCCATCGGCGTGTTCAGCGCGACCGCCGCGGTCTCGGCCGCCCTCGCGCCGCTGATCGGCGGCGCGCTCGTCGCCAGCCTCGGCTGGCGGTCGGTGTTCCTGGTCAACCTGCTGCCCGGGGTGTTCGTGCTGCTCGGTGCCGCCCGGTGGCTCACCGGTGCCGGCCCCCAGGGGAAGCGCCGGCTCGACCTGGTCGGTGCCGTCCTGGGCGTCGTGTCCCTCGGCGCCGTGAACCTGGCGGTCATCTCCGGCGCCGACGACGGGTGGACCAGCCCGGTCGCCATGACCGCGGTGGTGGTCGCGCTCATCGGCCTGGCCGCCTTCGTCACGGTGGAGAGCCGGACGAACGATCCGATGCTGGATCTGGGCCTGTTCCGGATCCGGGCGTTCACCGGCGCGAGCCTGCTCAGCTTCCTCACCCGCGCCGTCGGCTTCGGCACCATGCCCTACCTGGTGCTGTGGCTGCAGGGCATGCTCGGATACTCGGCGCTGCAGGCCGGACTGCAACTGTCCGCGCTGTCCGGCGCGATCGTCGCCGGCAGCCTCGCTGTCGCCCGCCTGCAACGCAGGTACGGCAACCGGCTGGTGGTCACCGCCGGGTTCGTCGCGGTACTCGCCGGCTACCTGCTCGTCGCCCGGGTGTCGGCCGACTCCACCTGGTGGGTGGCACTGCCCGGCCTGCTGCTGGTCGGCGGCGGAATGGGCCTTCTGTTCGCTCCGCTGATGGGGATCTCGGTGTCGGTCGTACCACCGCAGCAGGCGGGCATGGCCAGCGGGACCGCAAACGCCTTCTTCCCCCTCGGTACGGCGGTCGGCGCGGCCGTCTTCGGTGCCGTCCTGTCGGCCCGGATCGGAGCAGGACTGCCCGACCAGGATCTGGCCCAGCATGGTGTGTCCGAGGGGGAGGAAGGCGGAGTAAGACAACTCGTCGCGTCCGGCCGCTTCACCGACCTGCCGGCCGATGTGACCGAACTGGCCCGGATCGCCTTCGCGGACGGTCTGTCAACGGTCGCCTGGGTCGCCGCGGCGGCCGCCGCGGTGGGGGTCGCGGTGGCGCTCCTGACCATCCCGTCCCGCAGATCGCCCGCAGATACCCGTGCCCGGCACGATCCGGCACCTCCCAGGGCGCATACGACCAACCAATGACCAGCGGCTGAGTGGCCGGAGTGGCAACTGCGTCGAGATGGCCGTGGCCAGCCTGAACCCTCGGCGGGCGGATGGGGTTTCCCGCCACGCCGCTGGTGGCCGGGCGGATCGCGGCCATCGCCCGCCGGGTACGCCCGCTGGTCGGCCTTGCATGAGGCGGTTCGACAAGCGCGACCCGGTCGTTGGTGTCGGACAGGGGCTGGCCGGTACGGGCGAACGAGTGGGCGAGGATGGCGACCGGGCGGTGACCATGTCCCTGACCGGTTTGCTGGTCGGTGACTGGCATCGGTGGACCAGGCGACGAATTCGGTGGCACCGCCACCCCGGTGCCCGGCGGCGGTCACTCGGTCTGCCTGATGACCCCGGACCCCGCCGGCAGGGCGGTGGAGGGCGCGCCGTGGCGCTTTGTCGCCGACCTTCGCGCCGACGGTCCACGGCTGCGCGACGTGCTCCGGCACGGCGCCTGCGAACTGCCGACCTCGCCCGACTACGACGACCAGACCGTGGCGCACGCCCGGGGCGAGACACACCCCGTACCTCTCACCGGTCCCCAGCCGGGGCGGGACCGGACGCTGACCCTACGGCCCCTGCGCCGACGCGGCGGCCGGTCCGGGTAGCTGCTCGATCCGGTCGGCCCAGTGGCCGAGCAGCGTGTCGTCGTGGCTGATCGCGAGTACCCCGGCCCGTTCGCGGCGACGGTATTCCTGCACGGCGTGTACCAGCGTCGCCGTCGAGGAGGCGTCGAGCATGGTGGTCATCTCGTCGCAGATCAGGTAGCGCGGCCGCAGCGCGAGGGCACGGGCCAGGCAGGCCCGCTGCAGCTGCCCGTCGCTGACCGCGTGCGCCCGCCGGGTCAGCAGCTCGGCGGTGAGTCCGACGGTCTCGACCAGCCCCGGCAGCCGGTCGCGGACCTGCCCGCGCAGCCCGTTGGCGAGCAACGGTTCGGCGATGACCTGCCGCAGCGTGAGGCGCGGGTCGACGGACAGCCTGGGCTGCTGGAACAGCACGCCGATCCGGGTCCGCAGCGCGCGGGGGGCGGCGTGCCGGAATCCGGGAACGGTGGTGCCGTCGATGCACACCGTGCCGGCGTCGGGGCGGTGGAGCAGGGCTAGGACGCGGGCCAGAGTGGACTTGCCACAGCCGGACGGCCCCTGCAGCCCGAGCACCTCTCCCTCGCGTACGGTCAGTTCGACGTCACGCAGGACGGGCCGGCCGGGTACCCAGCCGGCGGTGACCCCCAGCGCGGTCAGCATGGCCGGTGGCAGGCGACCGGGTGGCCGTCGCGGGGCCACAGGTCCGGCCGCCGTACGCAGTCGTCGCCGACCTGCGGGCAGCGCGCGGCAAAGGCGCAGCCGGGCGGCAGCGCGCTCAGCTGCGGTGGCAGACCGGGCAGGGGATGGAACCCGTTGCGTGGCAGGGCGGCGAGCAGCCCACGGGTGTACGGGTGCCGCGGCTCGTGCAGCACCCGGTCGACCGGTCCGGTCTCGACGATCCGGCCGGCGTACATGACCAGTACCGTGTCGGCGATCCGCGCGGCGGCGTCCAGATCGTGGGTCACGAGCAGGACGGCGTGCCCCGCATCGGTGAGCCGGCGCAGCTCGTCGAGCGTGCGCCGGACGAGCGGCGCGTCGAGCCCGGTCGTGGGTTCGTCGGCGAGGATCAACCACGGGCGGCCGGCCAGGGCGAGGGCGGTCACCGTCCGCTGGGCCATCCCACCGGAGAGTTCGTGCGGGTAGTGGTCGAGCGCGGTGACCGGCAGCCCGACGGCGGCGGCGACCCGTTCCGCCTCGGCGTGCCGGGCGGCCCGCCCGGCCCGTTCGGGCCCGACCGCCCCCAGGACGTCGACCAGGTGCCGGCGCACGGTGTGGACGGGGGTCAGGTGCGCCGCCGGCGACTGCGGCACCAGACCGACCCGACGGCCCCGGATCTGCCGGGCGAGCACGGTCTCACTGGCGGCCAGCAGGTCGGTGTCACCAGCCGGATCGGCGAGTACGGCGGTTCCGGTCACTTCGGCGTTGCCGGGCAGCAGGCCGAGCAGCGCACCGGCCATGACCGACTTGCCGCAGCCGCTTTCGCCGACCAGGGCGACGCACTGGCCGGAGCCGACCTCGAACGACGCGTCGGTGACCGCGTGCACGGTGGCGTCCGGCAGCCGGAATCGGACGGACAGGTCCGACACGGCCAGGCGCGCGTTGACGGCCCGGACAGGTCCGGGCGGCCCACTGGTCACAGCATCAGCTCCGCTCGTCGTTGCGGGTCGGTCCGGTCCCGCAGGTGTCCGGCAAGGCCGGCGATCGCCAGCGCCGCCACGACAACCAGCAGGCCGGGGAAGAACGAGGTCCACCAGACACCGGTCAGCAGCGACCGCTGACCGTCGTTGATCATGTTGCCGAGGCTGGCCAGGTGTGCCGGCAGGCCCAGGCCGAGAAACGACAGGGCGGTCTCGTGCCAGATCGCGTGCGGGACCATCAGCGTCGCTGCGAGTAGCGCCTGTGGTGCGACGTTGGGCAGCAGGTGCCGACGGATGATCCGCCATCTGGTCGCGCCGCCGACGATGGCGGCGTCGACGAACGGTCGCTCACGCAGGGACAAGATCTCCGAGCGCACGATGCGGGCCGTGCTCAGCCAGTGCGTCAGCGCGATAGAGGCGATCACGGCGGACAGGCTGGGCCGGAAGATGGCGACGATGAAGATGCCGAGCAGCAGGTGCGGCACCGATGCCAGGGTATCGACCAGGCGCATCAGGATCCGGTCGGTCCAGCCGCCGAAGGCGCCGGCGATCGCGCCCACCACGACGCCGATGGCGGTGGCGACCAGCGCCGCGACGATACCGACGGTGAACGACACCCGTAGGCCGTAGACGCAGCGCAGGAGGACGTCCCGGCCCACCTCGTCGGTGCCGAACGGATGGTCCGTCGAAGGCGGGAGGTCGGCCTGGCGGAGCACGACCTGCTGCTGGTCGAGATCGACGATCGGCGGGACGACGAGCACCGCCAAGCCCAGCAGCACCAGGATCGCGATCGACACGGTCTGCCGCAGCCGGGCCCGCCGTTTCTCACCCCGTCCGGGGCGGCCGGAGCCGGGGCGCCGGCGGCGGACCGTCCGACGCGACGACGGGCGTCGGTCGCCGGCGCCCTCCCGCCGGACGGACGACCGACGCCGCCGGTACGACCGCGCCTCGGTGGCGGGATCGGTGCCGGTGTCAGCCATCGGCCCGCACCCGGGGGTCGACGACGGCGTACAGCACGTCGGCGAGCAGGTTGCCGGCCAGGACGGCCACCGTGGCAAGCAATGTCATCGCGGCCAGCAGCGGGAAGTCCACCGACGTCGCCGCGGTCACCGTCGCCGCCGCGACGCCGGGCCAGGAGAACACCGTCTCGACCAGCAGCGCACCGGTGATGAGTTCGGGAATCCGGGCACCGACCAGGGTGATGGCGGGCAGTAGCCCGGTGCGTAGGGCGTGCCGCAGCACCACCGCCCGCTCGGCCAGTCCGCGCGCACGGGCGGCGAGCACGTAGTCGCTGGCGAGCTCGGTCAGCAGCGCCTGCCGGACGAAGAGCACGAACCAGGGTGCCTGGGCCAGGCCGAGCACCGCCGCCGGCAGGATCAGGTGCTCGGCGACCTGCGCGAACGAGACGTCGGCCCGGGTGTCGCTGACACCGGCGGCGGGTAGCCAGCGGAGTTGGACCGCGAACAGCGACAACGCGGCGAGAGCGAGCCAGAAGACCGGGGCGGCCTCGATCGCGTAGGCCAGTGAGGTCACCGCCCGGTCGAACCAGCCACCGCGGTGCCAGGCGGCGGCGACACCGGCGAGCAGTGCGATCGACAGCGCGGTCAGCAGGCCGACCCCGACCAGCAGCACGGTCCAGCCGAGGCGGTCGGCGATCACGGTCGACACGGGCTGACTGAACAGTCGCGAGTCGCCGAGGTCGCCGCCAGCGAGCCGGGACAGCCAGCGGCCGTACTGCAGCCAGGCCGGGTCGTCGACGCCCCAGTCCTGCCGGATCTGGGCCAGCTGTTCCGGCGACGCCCGCAGGATCCGTACCCCGAAGTAGGCGGCGACCGGATCGAACGGGGAAAGTTTGCCGAGTACGAAGATCCCGGCACTGACCAGGACCACGACGGGGAAGGCGAACAGCAGTCGTCGCAGCACGAGGCGCCACACCGCCGCGGCCAGCGAGGGACGCGGTGGGGCGGAGGGCTTCATCGGACCGGCGTCCACTGTTCCAGATTCCACCATGGACCATGAACCAGGCCGTGGTCGTGCGGCTCGACCTGGGACTGGAGGCCGCTCCACCCGTCACGCAGCACGTATGTGTGATCGAGGAAGACCAGGAAGGCCCAGCCGGGATCGGCGACGTACGCCTGCTGGAAGGAACGGTACGCGACCCGGCGCTCGGCGGTGTCGGCGGTACGGCGACCGGTGTCCAGAGCGGCGTCGACCGCCGGATTCTGGTAGCGGCCCATGTTCTGATAGCCGCCGGCGTCGGCGTACCGGGAGTGCAGCAGACTGTAGATCGCGCTGTCGGGATCGTAGGGGTCACCGCCACCCCAGACGCCGGCGGTCGTCGTCCGCCGCTCGAGCATCTGCTCGAAGGTCGCACTCTCCGCGCGGGCGGAGATCCCGACGGCGGAGAGGTCGCTCGCGGCGGCGATCGCCAACTCCTTGCGGAGCACATCATTGCCCGGATAGAGGACCGGCAGTTCGGCGCGGACCCCGTCCTTGCCGCGGACCCCGTCCGGTCCGGGCAGCCAACCGGCCGCGTCGAGCAGTCGGCCCGCCTCGGCCCGGTCGAAGGCGAACGTGGCCGTGGGGTCGTGCCAGTCGGTCATCGCGGGCGAGATCGGCGTGGCCGCCGGCACGCCCTTGCCGGCCAGGATCGTGTCCACCATGGCCTGCCGGTCGATGGCGAGGTTGACCGCGCGGCGCAGCTGCGGGGTCGAGGTGATCGGCAGATCCCACGGCAGGCCCATACCGCGGTAGTCCGCGCTCCGGTTCGTGATCACCTGGTGGCCCGGCCGGTCCTCGTACGATCTGGCCAGCCGCGGAGGCAGTGCGGTGGCGTCGAAGTCGCCGGCGGCCATCCGCTGGGCACGAACGTTGTCGTCGGTGGCGAAGATGACGGTGACGTCGGTGACCTCCGGCGCGCCCCGGTAGTAGTCGCGATTCGCCCGCAGTGTCATCCGCTCACCGGCCCGCCACTCGACGAGCTGGTAGGGGCCGGTTCCGATCGGCTTGCGGTTGAATTCGGCCGTCGCGATGTCCTGCCCGGCGAGCGCGTGCCGGGGGACGATGCCCAGCGCCATCCGCTGGGCCCACGGCTGGTAGGCGAACGAAAGCCGGAACTCCACCGTGTCGGTGTCGACGGCGCGAACCGTCTCCAGCGCCTCGAACTCCGCCGCGATGGGGGACTGCGACTCCGGCGCGACCACCGACCGGTACGTGAACACGACGTCCTCGGCGGTCACCGGGCTTCCGTCGGAAAACTGCATGCCGGGCCGCAGATCGACCGTCCAGGTGAGTCCATCGGCGGACACGGTCGGCAGGGTGGCCGCCAGGGCCGGCCGCAGGGTCAGGTCGGCGTCCCGGTCCAGCAGCCCGTCAAAGATCTTGCTGGCACCGTTCGGGGCGTAGCCGAGGATCGGGTTGAGGTTCTCCGGCTCCCAGGCGGCCCCGATCACGATGCTCGTGCCGTCGCCGCTGGCCGGAGCGGCGGGGGCGGAGCAGGCCGCCGTCGCCGTCACCGCCAGTAGCAGCCAGCCGGCCTGCTGACGGCGGGACAGCCGGATCTGCACACCTGGTAGCTGAATCGTCACCCCTGCAATCTAGGTGTAACTGCCATCAATTGGCGATAGGGAGCCGAAGGGTATCCTGATCGGTTCGGCCCGGGCGGGTGGGAAGACCCCGCTCTGGTGGGCGGCGGTGACCACGGCGCGGGCGAGTGGGTGTCGGAGCCGTTCTCCGTGGCGGCGGCCAGGCTGACCGAGTACCGCTCGGCCCTTTCGATGAAGAGCTGGACGCGGCCTTGGTGGCGCTGGCCTCGGCGATCATTGCGACGATCCGGGCGATGGCCGTGTCGGCTGGCTGGTCGGGTGACCCGTACCCGAAGTGCGCTGGTGCCGACGAAACGGGCTCGCGGGGCGCGCCCGCCGCCGCCTATGCTGATCACGACCTCGCGGCTGCTGAACCGTCAGGCACACAACCAAACCCTGTACCGGTACGACCCGGATCCACACGCGGGCACGATCGCGTGTCGGTTTCCCGTCCCCATTTTCAGCAGCTTTGAAAGGCATTCCATGCCCGCTACCCAGCGGCCGGACCACCGTCTGGTCCGGACCGACGACTCCTGGCTCACCCTGCCCAACCCCGCGAACGTGCCGGTGGAGATCTGCGCCGGTCCCGAGGTCCCGATCGAGTCCGCGGCGATCGACGAACTGCTCACCGTGCTAAAGACCACCGACACGTTGCGGGCGTTGGCGGAGGCCACGCCCGGCCTCGACGTCGAGCCCCGCATTGACCGGGTGGTGTGTACCCCGGACTTCCACAAGGGCGCCGGCATCCCGATCGGCACCGTGCTACGCACCGTCGGCGCCCTCATCCCGCAGGCGGTCGGCAACGACATCAACTGCGGAATGCGGGTCGAGGCCACTGACATCACCGTCGACCGGCTGCGCCCGCACCTGGACACCCTCGAGCGACGGCTGCGCCACCTCTTCTTCGAGGGCGGACGCCGTATCGGCCTGACCGCGACGCAGCGCGAAGGGCTACTCCGCGACGGGCTGCCCGGCCTGCTCGACGGCGGTGTCCCGACCGACGCCGACGGCGCCTGGCGGCAGGTCCGCCCGGACGACACGACCGACCTCGACGGACGGCTCCACGCGACCGGATTCCCGGTCGCGTCCGCGTCCGGGTTCCGTGACTGGATCACCAGCGGCGGCGGGACGAGCTACGACAGCATCATCGGCAGCATCGGCGGCGGCAACCACTTCGCCGAGCTGCAGTACGTGTCGGCCATCCACGACGGTGCGGCCGCACACGCCTGGGGCCTGGCAGCCGGCCGGGTCGTGCTGATGGTGCACAGCGGCTCCCTGTCGCTGGGGCACCAGGCCAACGCCACCGGCCAGGACCAGGCCCGCGCCGCCTGGCCGCGCGGCGTACCGATGCCGAACAACCGGATCCTGCCGATGCTGCTCGACGAGGCCGGCGCACCGCGGCGTGAGCGTTACCTGACCGCGTTCGCCAACGCGGCCAACTTCGCGATCGGCAACCGCTTCTTTCTGGCGATGATGCTGCGCCGGCCTCGCCGACGTGGTCGGTGAGATCGGCTCCCGGCTGGTCTACGACGCGCCGCACAACCTGCTCTGGCCCCATGACGACGGCACCGTCGTGCACCGCAAGGGCGCCACCCCGGCGGGCGGGATCACCGACCACGCGCACCGCGGCCCCGAGCTGTGGGGCGAGCCGGTCATCGTTCCCGGCTCCATGGGCGCACCCAGCTACCTGCTGCGCGGGCTCGGCGAAACCCGCGCGCTGGGTAGCGCCTGTCACGGCGCCGGCCGTCGGGTTCCGCGTGGTGCGGCGGCCCGTGGCAGCGACGCCGAACTGGACGATTTCCTCCGCGAGTTCCGGGTCGTCACCCCGCTCGACCACCGTGACCCGGCCATCGCCGCCCGGCGGGACATCGTCGACGCCTGGCGCCGCGACCTGAAACAGGAAGCGCCGTGGGCGTACAAGGATGTCGGGCCGGTCGTCGACAGCCTCCGACGGGCGGACGTTGCCCGGCCCGTTGCCGAACTTCAGCCGGTTCTGACCGTGAAGGGCTGACCGGCGTCGTGCCGGTGATCCCTTCGGCCCGCAGCAGGGTTCGACCGGACCACCGGCGCGGCGGTCCGGTCAGCCGACCAGGGCATGGTCAGGCGGGCCGGTCGAGCGGATCCGGGCCGGTCAGGTCGAGGGCGGGATCGTGCCGCAGCACGGCGACGTGGAGTCGTTTCAGCTCCGGCGCCGGGTCGACGCCCAACTCGGTGGACAGCCAGACCCGGCGCTTGTGGTAGACGCTGGCCGCCTCGGCGCTACGCCCGGCGCGGTGCAACGCGAGCATCACCGCCACCGTCAGCCGGTCCCGGGTCGGGTGTGTGGCCGACAGGGCCATCAGTTCGTCCGCGATGGACGTGTGGTTCCCCAGTCGCAGCTCGGCCTCGTAGAGATCTTCGGCGGCGGTCAACCGGGCCGACTCGAGGCTGCCCAACAGCGGGTCCGTTGGACCGGCCGGCGACCACCCGCCCAGGACCGGTCCGCGCCACAGGTCGAGTGCCTGCCGCAACACGTCCCGTACCTGCGGGTCGGAGCCGATCCTGCGGGAGGAGGAGACCAGCTCGAAGAACCGGTGGGCGTCCACCATCCGTTTCGGGATCCGCAGCGTGTACCCGTCGTCACCCGTGGCTATGGCCCGGTGGGCCGTGCCGCCACCGAGCGCCCGCAGCGCGGCCCGCAACTCCGACAGGCGGCTGTGCAGGACGGCCCGCGGGCGGGCGGGTGGCCGGTCGCCCCACAACAGCTCGATCAGCCGCCCGCTCGACACATTGCGGTTGGCCTCGATGGCGAGGACGCCCAGGATCAACCGGTGTTGCCGCTTGGCGAGGCGAACCGGAGCGCCGTGGATGACCACCTCGACCGGTCCCAGGACCCGTACTTCCAATAGAGCTCCCGACGGTAAGAGACCTGCCACCCAAAGTAATGGCCAGGTCAGGACACGGGAACCGTCCGGGAAGCCGGGGGGAAGGACCCGGCAAGCGCGCAGTCGAAGAATCGCATGTATCGATCAACCAGTGAAGGAGAGATGATCATGCCGACCACCACACTGCCCGATCTTGACCGGCTGCCGACGCCGGACCACATCACCCGGTGGTTGACGGACACGCCGGTCGACGGCTGGGAGAACCCGGCCGGCCCGCTGTTCACCGGCGGCGACTACGCCCTGCAGGAGATCACCATGACCCAGCGGTGCCTGGCCACCCGCTGCAGCTCCTGCACCGGCTCCCGACCCGTTCTGTGCTGCTGACCCGAACATGACCGATACCTCGGCTCCGCGGGCACCCCGCGCAACCGGCACCGCGACGACGGCGTCGAACCCCACGACGGGCCCCGCGGCGGGGGTATCGAACCGGGCGACGGCAAGTTTCGACCCGGTGCTGGACCGCCTGATCGCGCCGGAGGCCGGTCGGTTGGCGGCCCAGCTCCGGGTTGTTCCGGACCTGGGCGCCGACGAGCAGGCGGTGATCCTCGCCGCCGCGACCCGGGCGTGGCGGAACTCCGTACGACCGAAGGTGACCCGGACACTGGTGCTGGAGGTCTACGCCGCCCGGGCCGGTGGCCGGCTGGCGGGCCCCGATCCGCGGTCCCGGTGGGAGCACTGGCTGGAACTGGCCACCACGGACGGCTTCTGGCCGTCGATCGACGACCGCTACCCGACCCTGCGCCCGCGCCTGGACCGGGTCCTGGCGGGCGGCCGCCGCGCGGCGGCGACGTTCGCGCACCGGTTCGCCGCGGACCGGTCCGCGCTGCACGCGGTACTGCCGTCGGGTGATCCGACGCTGCTCGACCTCGACTTCGGCTCGGGCGACACCCACCGCGGCGGGCAGACGGTCGCGATGGTCCGGTGTGCCGCCGGCCCGGTCGTCTACAAGCCGCGTCCCCTGCACGTCGACGCGGAGCTGGCCGGGCTCATCGCCCGCCTGCTGCCCGACGAGCCGCCGGCCACCCGGATCCGGGTGCCCACCGTCGTGGTCCGCGACGGGTACGGCTGGGCCGCCCATGAGGCCCACCGGTACTGCGGTACCGAGGAGGAGCTGCACGCGTTCTACCGGGGACTCGGCCACTGGGCCGCGGTGATGCGGATGCTCGGCGGCAGCGACCTGCACGCGGAAAACCTCATCGCGGTCGGACCGGTGCCGGTGATCGTCGACTGCGAGACCCTGTTCACGCCGCAACCGCCGCTCCTGCCGTCGGGGTACGGTCTGGCCAGTGACCGGGCCGGCCGCGCCCTGAGTTCGTCGGTGCTGGGAACCGGACTGCTGCCCGGGCGTGGTGTCGCGCTGGCGTGGCGTGGCCTGGACCCGTCCGGTGCCGGCGGGCTGCGGGGCGAGCAGCCGACGGTGCGGGTGCCGGTCCTCGTCGACGAGGGCACCGACCAGGTCCGGGTCGGCTTCGCCGAACTCGATGCCCCCGAGGCCGCCAACCAGCCGAGCCCCGAGCCCGTCCTGGCCCGCTACTGGGGCGACGTCTGCGACGCCTTCGACGAGTTGACCGACCGGCTGCGGAGCCTGGACCGGCGTGGCCGGCTCGAGCCGTTGCTGGCCGGGTTCACCGGCTGCGAGGTGCGGTACGTCCGCCGCAACACCGAGACGTACGCCGAACTGGCCCGGATGCTGTGGCATCCGGCGTCCCTGTTCGACGAGCCGGCCGCGCGGGCCAGGGCCACCGACCTGCTGGCCCGCCACGCAAGAAACGACGCGGAGGCACCCGACGATCCCGACGTCATCGCCGCCGAGGTCGCCGACCTGCTCGTCGGGGACATCCCGATGTTCACGTCGGCCGCCGACCCGGACCTGATCGCGGGCACGCTGCGCCGCTGGCGCGGAGCCGATCCGGAACTGGACGGCCAGGTACTGCGGTCGACCCTCATCAGCGCCTATCTGAACGAGGCTCCGCCCGCGCCGGCCGGTCCACCGCTGATCCCGCGGCAGGTCCGTGCGGAGGGGCTCGACCGCCGCCGACGGGCGCTCGCCGCCGAGGTCGTCCGTACGCTGCTCGCCACCGCCGTCCGGGCGCAGGACGGTACCGCCACCTGGATCGCGCCGGTCCTCACCGCCGGCTCCGGGTGGGCGGTGCAGCCGCTGACGCCCGACATGTACCTCGGTACCGTCGGTATCGCGGTCCTGCTCGCCGCCTACGACAACGAGGTCCGGGCGGGGCGGGCCGACCCGGTCGACGGCGCCGCCGAGCTGCTCGATGCCGTACTGGCGACCATGCGCGCCGACGAGGACCGGGCTGAGGCCGACCGGGGCTCCGGCATCCCGATCCGACCGGAACCCTCGGGCGGCTACCTCGGACTCGGCGCCCGGATCTGGGGCTGGCTGCTGCTGCGCCGGCTCGGCCGCGGCGACGCAGGCCTTGCCGGCGCGGGCCGCTCCGGCGCCGGGGAACACGGCACGAGCGACGAGGCGCTGCGCCGCGCCCAGGCCCTCGCCGCGCTGCTGCCCGCCGCCGTACGGGCGGACGAGGCGTACGACCTGCTGCGCGGGCCGGCCGGCGCGATCGTTCCGTTGCTACGACTGGCCGAGATCGACGGTGACCCCCGATGGCCGGCGACGGCCGCCGCGATCGGCGAGCACCTGCGGACCGCCGCCCGCCGGGCCGACGGAGACCCGGCGGCCGTGTGGTGGCCGGGGCCGTTCGCCACCGACGGCCTGGGCGGGGTGTCCCACGGCGCCACCGGCATCGGCTGGGCCCTGTCCCACCTCGCCGGGTGCGGCGATCTGGCGGCGGCGGCGTTCCGGTACGAGGAGTCGCTCTACGACCCCGGCCTGCCGGGCTGGCTCGACATGCGCAAGCCGGAGCGGCCGACCGACGCGGCGGCGTGGTGCCACGGGGCGGTCGGCATCGGCATCGTCGCCGCCGACCGGTGGCGACGCGCCCCCGACCCGGGGACCCGCGAACGGTGGGCCGACATGCTGCGCCGGGCCGCGGCGGCGAGCTGGCCGGCGGGCATGGGGGCCAACCACACCCTCTGCCACGGCGAACTCGGCACCTGGGAACTGCTGCGGGTGGCGATCGACGCCGGCGTCGCCCCCTCCGATGTGGGCCGTGCCGAGCTCGACGCCCGAGTGCTCACCGGGATGGAGGAGTTCGGGGCGGTCGCCGGCCCGAACCGTGACGCGTTCCGGCCGGGGTTGCTGCTCGGCCTCGGCGGCATCGGCTACCAACTGCTGCGCATGCATCCCGGGTGCCGCCTGCCCTCCGTCCTGCTTCCCGATCCCGGCCCGCCGGACCGGATCTGGCCCACCGATGGATGATGTGGCCGCGCCGTACTGGCGGCTGGAGACACCGACCGACCGGATGGGGCCGTGGCAGGTCATCCGGGGGATGCCGGCGGCGATCGGACCCGCCGTCCGGCTGATCCGGCAGGCGGCGCCCCGCGCCGCCTGGACGGTCGTCACCCTCCACCTCGCCGCCGGCGTCGCGACCACGTACGGGCTCGTCGCCACGGCCGGGGTGCTGGAGCGGCTCTTCGCGGCCGGGCCGACCGGGGCCCGGTTGGCGTCGGCCGCGCCCGCCCTCGCCCTCGTCGTGCTCGCCTTCGCCGGCCGCGCCGGCCTGGAGATCGTGGCGACGCTGGCGCAGGCGCGGATCGCCCCGGCGGTGCGCCGCCTCGCCGACGAGCGGCTGGTGGCGGCCGGCCTGTCGGTGGAACTGACCGCGTTCGACGACCAGCGGTTTCTCGACCGCATGTTCCGGGCCCGCGACCGCGGCCTGCTCTACCTGCAACGCGTCGTCGAGAACCTGGTCGAGGTGATCGGAGCGGTGCTGGCCGTCACCGCGGCCGCGGTCAGCCTGACCGTGCTGCATCCGGTGCTGCTGCCCGTACTCCTGGTGACCGTACTTCCGGACGGGTGGGCCGCGTTGCGGGCGGCCCGACTCGGCTATGCCAGCAATGCCCGGCTCGTCGCGCTGAACCGCAGGGTGGCGATGGTGACCGACCTCGCCACGGAACGGCAGCCGGCCGCGGAGGTCCGCGCGACCCAGGCCCAGGGCAGCGTCCTCCTGCGGTACCGGGAGGCGGCCGACCGGGTCCGCGACGAGGAGGTCGCCGTCGCGTCAGCACAGGTCAGGGTCCGGGCGCGGGGCCGACTGCTCGCCGGCGTCGCTCTCGGCGGCGTCTTCGCGGCCCTGTGGCTGCTGCTCGACGCCGGCTGGATCCCGCTCGCCGTCGCCGGTACGGCGCTGATCGCCACCCGGACCGCCGTCGCCGCGCTGGCCCGCCTGGTACGCGCCGCCGACCAACTCTTCGAGCAGGGCCTGTACGTCGCCGACTTCCACGCGTTCCTCGCCGACGCGGCCACCCGGGCCCGTCCGGCGACGGGGCCGCCGGCGCCGGCCGCACCGCAACGGATCGAGCTACGCGACGTCGGCTTCCACTATCCGGGTTCCCGGCTGGTGCTGCGGGGAGTCGACCTGACCCTGCACGCGGGCCAGACGGTGGCGCTCGTCGGCGAGAACGGCTCCGGCAAGACCACCCTCGCGAAGATCATCGCAGGTCTGTACCGTCCCACCACCGGATCGCTGACGTGGGACGGCACGGACCTGGCCGACCTGCATCCGGACACCGTCGCCGACCGGGTGATGATGGTGCTGCAGGATCCGGTCCGCTGGCCCGACTCGGCCCGGGTGAACGTCCGGATGGGACGTTTCGACCGCGCCGACCCGGACGACCAAGCCCTGCGGCAGGCGGCCCGCGAGGCACTGGCCGACGAGGTCGTCGACTCCCTTCCCCAGGGCTGGGACACGCTGTTGACCACCGCGTTCCGCGGCGGCGTGGACCTGTCCGGCGGTCAGTGGCAACGGCTCGCGGTGGCCCGCGGCCTGTTCCGCGACGCACCCGTGTTGATCTGGGACGAGCCGACCGCCCCGCTGGACGCCCGGTCCGAGTACGCGGTCTACGAGGCACTGCGCCGCCTGGCCGCGGGCCGTACGGTCGTCCTGATCACGCACCGGTTGGCCAGCGTCCGCAACTGCGACCAGATCTACCTGCTCCACGAGGGCGAGATCGTCGAGCGGGGCAGCCACCACGAGCTGCTCACGCTCGGCGGCCGGTACGCCGAACTGTCCCACCTGCAGGCCCGGATGGCCGAGGACCCGTGGCTCTCGCTGCCGCACCGCTGACCCGGCTCGCCGCCTGATTGCCCGCAGGGGTCGAACCAGGCAGGTCGCCTTCAGCCGAACCCACCCGTTTGTCCACCCCGCCGCTGAGCAGGACTTTCAATGCGATGGTTGACGAAGTCAAGAACGCGATCTAACGTCAGTTTCAACCAGATGGTTGAAACTGCTCGGAAGAGGTGGAGATGACGGCGGACGGGCTGTCCCGGATCTTCGCGGCACTCGCGGAACCGACCAGGCGTGACATGGTGACGCGGCTGGCGGCCGGCGACGCGACCGTGCACCAGCTCGCCGAGCCGTACCAGATTTCGCTGCAAGCGGTCTACAAGCACCTGAAGGTGCTCGAGGACGCCGGGGTGGTGAGCCGGCCGCCGGGGCCTCAGCCTCGGCCGGTGCGGTTGGAGGTGGAGGTCTTCGACCTGATGGACAGGTGGATCGAGCGCTACCGGCGTCAGGCGGAGGAGCGTTACCGCCGCTTGGACGACGTCATCGCGCAACTGAACGAGACCGGCAACGACCAGCAGGAGGGAACCGCGGCATGAGCACCATCGCCGAAACCAGGATCGAGGCCGACCCGAACGTGCCGATCATTCGGATCGTGCGCGAGTTCGCGGGCACGCCCGAGCAGCTGTTCCGGGCGCACACAGATCCCGAGCTGTTCGCGCGGTGGATCGGCCCGAGTTCCTTGCGGACGCGCATCGAGGAGTGGGACGCGCGCTCCGGCGGCAGCTGGCGGTTCGTGTCCAGTCGAGACGGGGAAGAGTACGCGTTTCGCGGCTGCTTCCACGAGGTCCGGCCGGACCGCATCGTGCAGACGTTCACCTACGAAGGCGACCCCGACGGTGTGGCTCTGGAGACGCTGTGGTTCGAGGACCTCGGCAACGGCCGGACCCGGCTGCGCACCCAGTCCCTTGTGGATAGTTTCGAGGGTCGGGACGCATGGCTGAGGAGCGGCATGGAGGTCGGGGTCAACGAGGGCTACACGAAGCTCGAGGAGATGCTCGCCGATGGCACTGCCTGACCGGCCCGCCGAGCGGCACCGGGAGATCAGCCGGGTGTTCACCGACCGCGTCCGGGGTGCCCGGTCGTGGGACGTGTCCTCGCCGGTCACCGGGTGGACCGCCCGGGACGTGGTGCGTCACCTGACGCAGTGGTTTCCCGCGTTTCTGGCCGCCGGCAGCGGCAGACAGCTGCCGGGCGGACCGAGCGTCGACGACGATCCGGTCGGCGCGTGGCAGGCACAGTGCCAGGCCGTACAGGCGCTGCTCGACGACCCGGCGACCGCCGACCTGGTTCTGAGCAACCCACATCTCGGCGAGGTGCCGCTGGACCGCGCGATCGACCAGTTCTACACCGCCGACGTGTTCATGCACACCTGGGACCTCGCCCGGGCCACCGGCCAGGACGACCGGCTCGACTCCGACTTCTGCGCCGAGCTGCTGGCTGGGATGGAGCCGATCGAGCAGGTCATGCGGTCGTCCGGGCAGTTCGGGGCCCGAATGCCGGTGCGAGACGACGCCGACGCGCAGACCAGGTTGTTCGGCTTCATCGGCCGGGACCCGGACTGGACGCCACGTTGACGGCGACGACCTCGACCGGATACGCCGCGTCGGGGCCCGCTACGACCCCGGCGCCGTCGTCACCCGCTGACCCGTGACCACCGCCCCGACTCCTCGAAAGTGGCGCGGCCTTCGACGACGGCCGACGCGCCTGGCCCCCCGTGGCCGACTTCCGGCCCGCTTGTGACCGGGAGGGCTGGCCGGCGCGAGGGTCCGGTGTCACGGTCCCGGCGGGTTGAAGTAGGGGTCGGCGGCGAAGCCGGCGAAGGCGCGCTGCGCGGGTCCGCCGTCGGGGACGGTGACCCGCCAACGGTTGTCGATGTCGTCGCCGTCGCGGTGGAAGTAGAGGAACGCCTTCAGGTTGGGGTAGTCACTCTTGATCACAGCCCGGGTGGTGTCGAGCCACGCGGCCTGGACGGGGGCCACGTCGTCGCGGTGCACGCCGGTCTCGCCGACCATGAACGGTTTGCCGTGCGCGACGGCGAAGGCGTGCGCGGTGTCGAACATGAGGTCGAACGGCCGGTAGTCGTAGTCGGGCTTGTCCGGCTTCGGCCGGGCGTAGCCGTCGGCGGCGATCCAGTCGACGTGGTCGTCGCCGGGATAGAACGGCTCGGCCTTGAACGTCTCCCGGTACGCCCGCCAGGTCGGACACCACACGAACGCCACGTTCGGCGCCTGCGCGAACTTCCCGTGCACGTACCGCCAGGCGTCCCGAAACAGTGCCGTGTCGGTGTAGCGCAGGTCGAACTCCCAGGTGAAGCGCAGGAACACGGCGGCGTCGAGGCCCGCCAGAAGCTGGGCCTGGCCGTCGATCTCGGCGTCGTGCACACCGTCGACGATCTGGCGCAGCCGGGCTTCGTTGCCGGCTCCCCAGGAGATCATCGGGATGCGCCCGGCGGTGATGTCCTGCTGGATGCGGGTCAGCGGCGCGCCGGTCCCCGCGTGCTGGAAGCTGTGGTTGATCCGCAGCCCGTGGCCGATCTTCGATTCCAGTGCCTCCGGTTGGGAGACGCCGGTGTTGTTGCCGGCGTACACGTAGGCGCCGAAGTGGGCGCCGGAGGCGGGGACGAGGTCGGCGGCGACGGCGGCGGCCGTCCCCGCCACGGCCGGGCTGGCGCCGCCCGCGTACGCCCCGATGGCGGCACCTCCGGCGAGGGTGAGCAGACCGCGACGACTGATCATGGCCGTCACCGGATCTCGATCAGCGTGAACTCGAGTTCGGGCACCGAACGCCCGGTGTCGTGGTCGGTGACCGCCACCCCCCACTGCGTGAACTCCGGGGTCTTGTCCCGGTAGCCGCGGTTGCCGCGCAGTTCGATCCGTTTGCTGTTGCGGACGCTGACCCCGTACGGGTGCGGGCCGAGGACGGTCGCCACCCGGAACAGCACCGAGTTGGCGAACAGCAGGTCACTGGAGTCCTCGATCTCGACCGCCTGCGACCGCCACCCGTACAGGTGGTCCTCGGTCTGCAGGCCGAGGAACTGCCACCTGGACACGTCGCGCAGCACCACCTCGCGGGTCTCGTGGTGCTCGACGGAGACCTCGTACACCCGGGTCGGAACCTTGGTGTCCTCGACGAGCAGTCCGTTGTCGGCCCAGCCGTTGACGCTCCAGACGTTGGCGAGCACGCCCCCGCCGCCGCGGACCCAGATGCCGTACTTGTGCGCGCCCCGGTAGGTGTAGCCGGGGTCGCCGGACGCGACGTCGGCCGGGTGCCACTTGACGAACTGTGTCGTGACGTCGGCCAGGTAGGAGCCGGTTCCGGACTGCCACAGCAGGTTCACCGAGCCGGCGGTCTGCCGCGCGGTGTCCAGGCCGATGCCGGTCACGGTGTTGCGGCCGCCGCGGGGTGTCGCGACCAGGGGGCGTGGCTCGCGCGGGTCGCTGAAGTTCGGGTGCCCGTCGGCGGCCAGCAGCCAGGTCTGCCGGGGGTGCAGGCCGATCAGGTTCGTCGTCCGGCGCAGGTGCAGCGTGTCGCTGAACAGGTACTGGCCGATCGGGACGAAGACGGTGTCGTGGCGGTCGACCGCGGCCTGGAAGACCTCGAGGTCGTCGGCGCCGGTGCCGATGCTGCGTCCCATCTCGGCGGCGACATCGGCGACGCTGACCCAGGTGCGGGTCGGTGGCAGGGCGGGCACGTCGGTTCGCAGCGTGCGGCGGATCTGGGCCGCGGGTGCGGCCCCGGCGAGGTCGGCGTGTACGCCGTCGGCGCGCTTCTCGTGCCGGCTCAACGCCCGCTCCACCCGCAGCCCGTACGTCAGCTCGCGGATGCGGGTCGACGCCGACCGGGTGCTCGTGCGGTGGCCGCTCTGGGCGAGCAGGAGCAGGTCCCGGGTGCCGGCGGCGGTGCAGTCGAGCAGCGTCAGCTGGTTGCTGTACCGGATCAGGTCGTTGTCGGCGCCGGGGATGGTGTCGCTGTCGTTGAGTACGACCGCCACGTCGCGGACGTCCTGGAAGTGGGAGTCCTGGATGTAGAGGTGCTGCCACTGTCCTTGCGCGCTCTCGAAGGCGCGCGGCATGCCGTCGAAGGCGGTGCGGACCACGACGAGCTTGGCGTCGTTGAACATCACCACGCCGGCGCGGCGTTGCCCGGTGAACCGGCAGTCCAGCAGTGTGGTCTGCCAGCCGGCCGAGGCCGCGTACGCGTGCAGGCCGATCTCGCCGCCGGTCACCCGTACCCGCTGGATGATGTTCGCGTTGTGGTCGATGCCGGTGTGGCCGTCGCCGACGTCGATGTCCATGTCCTGCAGCAGGCACAGTTGCGCGCCGCCGAACCGTACGGCGACCGCGTCGGTGTTGCCCGGGCCGATGCGGATGTCGACGTTGACCAGTGCGGAGCCGAACGTGTCGTTGTTCGCGTAGGCGATCGGGCCGCCGACCGGGCGGCGGCGGAAGGCGAAGATGTCCCTGATCGTTCCGGTGGCGTACCCGGGGGTGTGCGCACCCAGGAGGAACAGCGGGCGGCGGGCGCCGACGCCGACGACGCGTACCGAGTCGTAGACGTTGACCGGAGCGGAGAGCCGGTAGGTGCCCTGCGGTACTAGGACGACCCCGCCGCCGTCGCCGTGCGGGAAGTTTCGTGCGCCGCCGAGGATGTCGCCGAGCTTGTTGGCGATGCCGCGGCGGGACGCCTCGTCGATGGCGGCCTGCAACGCCTGCGTGTCGTCGCCGACGCCGTCGGCGTGCGTGTCGAATCCGGGGGAGCCGAGCACGACGGCGGTGGGGTCGTGTGGCGGGGTGGTGATGACGGACCCGAACCCGGTCGGGTCCCAGTGGGTGGCGGTGGGGGCTGTGGCGGTGCCGGGGACCGCCGAGGCGATGTCGGGAAGCAGGGGTGTGGCGGCGAGGCCGACACCGGCGGCGACGAGGCGTCGCCGGGACAGTCGGGGGGAGTTGTCCACTGTCAGGGTTCCTTTCGCGGCAGTCAGTTGGGGGCCGGGGCGCAGACGGTCTGCCCGGTCTCGACGCGGCAGGGGAGCAGCCGGTGGCGATCGGTGTCGCCGTGGCCCCCGATGAGTTCGACCAGCAGTCGGAGGGCCTGGGCGCCCATCTCCACGCGTGGGATGCGGAATCCCGACCAGTTCAGGCCGCTGTGCGCGGCGCTGTCGACCGCGATCTCGGGCTGGCCCAGGATCGCGATCGACAGGTCCGCCGGCACGGTGAGCCCTCGTCGGGCGGCGGCGGTGCGGAGCCCTTCCGCGCGGTGTGCCTCGGCGAGTACGAGTCCGGTCAGGCGGTTGTCGAGCACGACGTCGAGGATCTCGTCGGGGGTGAGGTCCGCGGGATCGAAGGAGGTGGGTCGCAGGCCGGCGTCGCGCATCGCGGCCCGGTAGCCGGTGAGTCGGTCGAGGATCGACTCGCGGTCGCTGAGTTCGCCGACGAAGCCGATCCGCTCGTGGCCCTGGGTGAGGAACAGGCGTACGACGTCGTGTGTGGCCCGTACGTAGTCGGCGCCGATGTAGGGCAGGTCGGCGTTGTTCGGCAGCTGGCGGCGGCCGACGAAGACGAACGGGAGGCCGTCGTCGAGGAGGTGGACGAGTTCCTGCTTGTCCTCGCTGTGGCCGAGCAGCAGGCAGCCGTCGGTGATGCCGAGGTGGGCGCGGGCCTTGCCGGAGAGCCGGCGGCGGCCGTGTTCGACCTGCGCGCTGGTGAACAGCAGCAGGTCGCATCCCCACTGTTCGGCCTCGCCTTCGATGCCGATGAGGAACGGGTGGTAGAAGTCGCCACCTCCACGGGGGAAGACCGGTTCGTAGGTGAAGACGCCGACGATCTGGTTGCGGCCGCCCGCCAGGCGCTGCGCGACCGGGTTGGCCGAGTAGTTGGTCTTGTTGATCGCGTCGAGCACCCGTCGGCGGGTGTCGTCGCCGACGCGGTTGCCGTCGCCCTTGAGTACCAGCGAGACGGTCGCCTGGCTTACGCCGGCCAGGCGTGCCACGTCGGCCTGGGTTGCTCGACCCGCTCCCATGAGACTCCTCGTTATGCGTATAACTACTCAGGTCCGCCGATCGAGGTAGGCGAGGCGGTGGAGCGATCTTGTTGCATCTCAAGATCTATGTCAAGGGTGTTACGAACTCGGGTCCAGCCGGTCATGCGAATAACGAACCGGGTCTCGCTGCCGACCAGGGAACATGTTGCGGGAGAGGTCGGGCGCTCCGGACCACCTGCCCGTGCCTCGGCGCCTACGCGCCGACCGTGGTCCGTTCCGGCCCGGTACCACGCGCGATCATGCATCAACAGCCGTTGCATCTACCTTCGAAGGCGCAAGGTGTCGTCGTCGCGCCGATCGCGGTCCATACGCTGCGCTCCATGCAGACCGTATCCGCGGAAACAGCGAAGTCGCCGATGGCACGAGAACCGAAGCGGCGGACCCTGAGCCGATGGCTCGTGGTGCTGCTCGTGGCGGCGGTGGCCGGCACGACGGGCACACGGGTGCCGGCCCGGCCCGCCCTCGCCGGCAAAATCAAAGTCGAATGCTGGGGCGACTGGTGTTCTGGCCGGGACCCCGAAGAGACGAGGTGTTCGGTCGATGCCTACACCGTTGCCTCGGCCGGCATCCCCTGGTCGGGCGGCCTCGAGGTCGAGTTGCGGTGGTCGCCGACCTGTCAGACGAACTGGGCAAGGGTGAACTACGGTGCCTTCTCGTTCGTTCGGGCAGTTCAGTCGGGGACCGGCTACACACAGGACTACAGCGCGACCAACGGCACCTACTGGTGGAGCCGAATGATCTATTCGCCTGACCGGTGCGTGAAGGCCAGCACGGCCTCAGTGCTCTACACCCAGGTCGACACATGGTGCGTGTAGCGACGCCGACAACATCGAGAGATTTACATCGCTGCTAACTGTCCGTACGATTGGCGCTACTCGATCAAGCTCCGGCCCTGGTCCCCAGCCTGCCTGGCGGGCCGGCCGCACAGCCACCGACCACCCTTCGGCCCGGCGGAACGATCGCCACCACGGTCCGACTCGTCCGCCGATGAGCACGCGACACATCGCCACGACGCCAGCAGTACGGGGGAAGAATGCCGATAACGATCCGTCCGCGCGCCACCTGGGGTCAGTACGTCTCCGAGCCACGGCGGGCGCACGCCTCCGCGGCCCCGGTGCCGACCACCGGGCGCGAATGGGACCCCGTCGGGGGAGTCTTCATCCACCACCGTGGACCCTTCAACCCGTTCGCCCGCAGCTACGACACCGAGGAGGACTGCCAGCGGGACATCGCCGAGATCTACGAGTCGCACTGGAACAGCGCCGACTTCGACGGCGACATCGGCTACAACTTCCTCGTCTGCCAGCACGGCAACATCTACCAGGGCCGAGGATACGAGCGGGGCGAGGCCAACTCCGGCACCGCCCCCAGGATCGACGGGCTCGGCCGCAACGCCGGCTTCTACTCCATCTGCGCGCTGATGCGCTCGAACCACTACGCGGCCGAGCCGCTGCTGCGCGCCTTCCGGTCGCTCATCGACCACCTGCGCAACGAGGCGCCCAGACGCACCGGCCCGCGCATCCTGCCGCACTCGTACCAACACGGCGAGACCGAGTGCCCCGGCAACCTCACCATGTACGCCCGGGCCGGGTCGACGATCGACCCCGCCGTCGCGTGGTCCGGCCTTGCCGACATCCACATCTACCGGGCGCAGCAGTGGGCGAACATCACCTACGCCAACGCGCCCGGATACCTCAGGTGTCCGGAGGACGGGCGGACCGGCTGGTCGACGGTCCTGTCCCTCACCCAGGGCCTCCAGCACGAACTCGGCATCTCCCCGACGGTACAGAACTTCGGCCCAGGCACCTTCAACGCGGTCCGCGCCCGCAACCTGCTCCCGCAGCAGGAGTTCCGGGCCAACCTGATCCGGATCTACAACGGCGCGCTGTGGTGCAAGGGCTACTGGACGTCCACCGAGCAGGGGACCTGGAGCGGTGACTCGCAGGCCGCGATCGAGCAGTTGTACGCCGACGCCGGACTGTCGTACTCGAACCAGACGATGCGGCACGCGATGTGGCCGCACGTCCTCAAGGCGATGCTGCGGATGGACCAGTTCCAGCTCGTGCCCGGTGGCGACGCCAACATCCAGACCATCCAGCGGCGGCTGAACTCCCGGTACGTCGCCGGGATCGGGATCCCCGCGATGGGCCTGGTGCCCTGCGACGGGATCTACTCCCGCGACGTCCAGCAGGGTCTCATGATGGCCATCCAGCACGAGATCGGCATCCCGTCCGCCTCGATCAACGGATACTTCGGCCCCGGCACCCAGACGGGACTGCGGACAGTCGGCTCCGGCACCCTCACCGGCGACCTGCGCTACCTGTTCCGCTCGGCCTGCTACTTCAACTCGCCCACCGTGTCACCCGACAACCCCGGGACACCGCTGGGCTACCGGCCCGAGGACATCGGCACCGACACCGCCACCAGCACCCACCTGAACTGGTTGCGGGCATTCCAGCGGTTCTCCCAGATCCCGGTGACCGGCACCAACGACTACACGACCTGGGCGCAGCTGCTGGTCTCCTCCGGCGACACCGACCGGCCGGCCATCGGCTGCGACTGCATCACCGAGATCACCGCGACCCGGGGCGGGCAACTCGTCGCCGCGGGCTACCGGATCGTCGGCCGTTACCTCGACGAGCACCTTCCCCCCGGCGACCCGTTCTACCTCGGCAAAGCCCTCAAACCGACCGAGCCGCAGACCATCCTCGACGCCGGGCTGCGCCTCTACCCGATCTTCCAGTACAACGGCACCCAGCTGATGAACTTCACCTACGAGAAGGGGTACGACCAGGGCCGGGCCGCCCACCACAAGGCCGTCGGGTACCGCCTTCCCGCCGGCACCTGCATCTACTTCGCGGTCGACTACGACGCCCTCGACGCCGAGATCGACAGCAACGTCCGGCCGTACTTCGAGGGGGTCAGAACCGCCCTGACCGAGCTGGGCAACCGCTACTTCTTCGGCGTCTACGGCTCGCGCAACGTGTGCAACCGGATCTCGCGGGAGGTCGGCGCCCGCTGGTCGTTCGTCTCCGGCATGTCGTGGGGCTTCTCCGGCAACCTCGGCTTCCCGCTGCCGGCGAACTGGTCCTTCAACCAGATCCGGGAGTACGAATTCCGGCCCGGCTGGGGACTGGACCACAACGTCTGGCGCGACGGGTCCGACCCCGGCGTCACCACCCTGGACAACGGCGAGTGAGGAGAGTTCCGATGGTCACCAGACGAAGCCTGCTCGGTGCGGCGTCGGCGGGCGTCGGCGTACTCGCCCTGACGCCCGGCGCCGGCGCCCACGCCGCCGTCACCGGCGAGTGGACCCGAGGCGTGTCCGCCAACGGCTGGCCGATCGATCCGAAGGCGATCACCGACCACCGGGTCGAGGGATCGTCGACCTCGGTGGCCCTGCGTGCGGGCCCGGCCGCCGTCGTGCTGCTGCACGTCGCCCGCCGCTGGCACTACGAGATCGCCCCGCTCGACACCGGCGAGGGAGGCGGGATCACCGGCCACGTCACCAGTCGGGTCGTCGGCGCGGACTTCGAGTCCAACCACCTGTCCGGCACGGCCGTCGCCTTGCACCCGACCGCGTATCCGCTCGGCGGCAGCGAAGGACTCTGGCCGCACCACGAGGTGATCGTGCGGGACATCCTGCTCGACTGTGACGGCACGGTCGTCTGGGGCGGCGACCTGCGGCCGTCGAAGTTCTCCCACTTCCACCTCGTCGCCAGGCCCGACGACAGGGCCCTGTCCCGGGTCGCCGCGGCCCTCGACACCGGTGTGCGGGTCGGGTCGCGGTCGCAGAGCGCCGGCACCGTCGCCGACCCGGCGACCCCGGCCCGCCGGGAGAGAGCCCGCCGGCTGTCCCGCCCGCGCTGACCCGGGTGGCGGCCAGCGGCCGCGAGGGTGACAAGTCCGTGCGTTTCGTGTGGCGGGCTGGTTCATACGGCTCGCCGCCGTCCGGTCGGCGCTATTCGTGCAGTCCGACTCGCACATGCGCGGCGAGGCGGTCGCTGAGGACGGTGAGCCGGGGCAGATGGCTGCTGGCGTACCAGTCGGACTTCTGTCCGCGTAGCAGTTGTTCGCCGTGTTCGTGCCAGGTCGTGGCGGGTTTGCCGGTGGCAGCCCGCAGGACACGATCGGCGTTGTCGGGGTAGCGGGCAGCGAGCCGCTGCAGCGGGACCGGGTCGACGGTGTCATCGTGCAGGTACGCCCGGACGATCTCCTTGTACCGGCGGCGGCGCATGAGATCGGGGTCAGCGAAGGCCTGCTCGGCGAGGGCGTAGTCGGCGTACATACCGAGGCCGGTCTGCGGGTCGTAGATCACGCCGACGGTCTCGGCCGAGTAGTCGAGCCAGTCCAGGTCGGTCGGCGGGGCGGTGCCGGGTTCGCCGGAGTAGGCGTCCCAGTACCCGCGTATGGCCTTGTCGACCTCGTCCACGCCGAGGGTGACCTCGTCGCTGCCGAAGTGCGCGACGAACGCGGCGTGTTGGGCGCGTTGCAGCTCCCACGCGCGGGCCAGGCGCTGCGGGTTGTAAAAGACGAGTGCGGGCTGCTCGGTCGCGAGCCGGATCGCCGCACCGTAGGCGTTGGCCCGGTCCTGGGCGGAGTAGCGGGCGGTAGCGCCGCTGAGCAGCCAGTCGTCGTGCACGGGCACGATGCGGCTGCCGATGAACGAGCCTGGCGGCATTTTGTCGAAGATCGGCTCGTCGGTGTTGGTGCGGATGCGGTAGGGCAGGTCGTCGACGAGATTCACGGTGTGCAGGACAGGGCCATCGCGCCCGGTCACCTCGAAGACGCCCTCGCGTACGTCACGCCAGCCAAGGAGGAACTCGCGTTCGGCCTCGGGGAGTGCGGGATGGGCTTCGACGAACAGGTCGATGACGGTGCGCCCGTCGTGCAGGCGGTGCTGCTGGACGAACCAGTCGAAGAAGTTCGACAGTTCGCCCTCGTCCTCCACGACGACGACCCGTCCGAACCGGGCTCTGATCTCCTGCCGGAACGCGCGGTCGAAGCGCGGCTTGCGCGCATAGTCGAGCAGTTCACGCTTCAGCGCCACACTGCGCCGCACCAACTCGTCGATCGATGACACAGGCTGCCCTCCGCAGGAGGAGCCTATGCCCGACCCATGACATGCCGCGCGCGAGGGCGGGCGGTCGCCTCTTCACAGCTCCGGCGATCGGCGCCGCATGATCCCGTCACCCGGTCGGCGGGGAACCCGCGGGTCGGCTGAGCAACACTGGACGCGTGGAGTTGCTGATCGCCAGGAACCCGGACGAGGCATCGACCCTGCCGTACCTGCTGAAGGTGCCGTTGGGCGACGGACTGGTCTTCCGGGCGCGCGACACGTGGCCGCGGACAACGGCGGTGTACCTGCACCCGGTCTGGGCCGACGAGTGGCCCGACACCCCGGAGATCGTCGAGCGGGTGCCCGTGCGGTCGTGCGTGCGCCGGGGTGCGGCGATCGACCTGGTCCTCGACCGCGGTCGGGAGAACCGGTCACAGATCGTCTACACGACCGCGAGAGGCCGCGAGGTGGTGTTCTGGCAATCGCCACGCACCCGCAAGCAGGCCAGGCCGCAGGTGAACACGCCCACCGCCCGCGCCGCCGGGCTGGCCGACCTGCCGGTCGTCGTCGACTCGCACGAGCGGTACGCCTACACGTTCGCCGGCAAACCCGTCACGGTCACCCGGCGGGCCCTGCACTGCGGCGACTACGGCCTGGAACACCAGGGCCGACTGGTGGCCTCGGTGGAGCGCAAGAGCCTGGCCGATCTGGTCGCCTCGCTGATGTCCGGCAAGTTGAAGTTCGCGCTCGCGGACCTGGCCGCGCTGCCCCGGGCCGCGCTGGTGGTCGAGGACCGCTACTCGCAGGTGTACGCGTTGACGCGGGTGCGGCCGGCGGTGGTGGCCGACGGCCTGGCCGAGGTGCAGGTGGCCTGGCCCAACGTGCCCATCGTCTTCTGCGAGACCCGCAAGCTCGCCGAGGAGTGGACGTACCGCTTCCTTGCCGCCGCCCACGTCTGGGCCGTCGGCGAGGCGCCCGCCGTGCGGGCAGGGAACGGGCCCACACCTGCCACCACTGCCGCGCCGGTCGGGTCGCAGCCGTCGACCAGGCAGATTCGTGCCTGGGCGCGGCTCAACGGCATCGACGTGCCCGACCGCGGTCGGTTGCGCCCGGAGGTGATCCAGGCCTGGCACGACGCTCACCCGTCCCCGACGACGCCCGAGACAGATTGAACGGGAGACTGCCCGTGCTGAGGATTGCGGACCTCGACCTCGACGAGCTCGTCACGGCGCTGCAGAGCCAGGACGGCTATGAGCAGTTCTGGCTCATCGACCCCGTGACCGGCGAGATCACGTTCGGGTCTTCGGACCTCGATCCGGATCCGGACCTCGACGACTGCGACCTGGTCCGGATCGATCCGCTGCCGTCGCGCGTGTGGTATCGGGACATGGCGGACTTCACCGACGGGATCGCCGACGAGCGGGCCGGGGACAGGTTGGCCCGTGCGATCCAGGGCCGGGGGGCGTTCCGCCGGTTCAGGGACGAACTCCACGACGAGTACCCGCACCTGCTCCAGCTGTGGCACGGCTTCTCGGGCCGGCGAGCCATCCGCCGGGCCGTCGAATGGCTCGCCGACAACTCTTTGGTCGACGTCGCCGACGCGGACCGTTTCCTGGCCGACCATCCTGACCTCGACCTGTCCGGGACGGGTCGAACCGCCCGCCCCACCGAGGTATAGGTGCCGCCCCGGGGACCGCGGTGGAGCGGCACCGAACTCGATGCTCTGATAGAGCTCGCGACCGTGGATGCGTACGACGACGATGACCAGCTCACCGGCCTGTACACCATGCTTGAGGAGCACCTGGCGCTGCCCTTCACCACCGAGGTGCTGGGTGTCGCGGTTTCGGTCGACCGGATCGACCTGACCGACGACGGCCGGATCGTCGCCGTGTGCGAGCGAGCCGGGATACGCCAGGCGATCGGCATCCTGGACCTGCCGCTGCCCGACCCCGCTCCGACCGGCAGCCAGTGGATCGCGGCATACCGGCGGTGGGCACGACGCTGACCCCGGCGGCGACGGCGTTGCCGGCTGATGCCGAAAGCACCGAGGCGGTGCTCTGGATGGTGCGGGCAGGAGTGCCGGCCGGGACGCCGCCACCAGGTCCCAAGCGGCCGGGAAGCAGTCACGGTTCTGTCGGTGGTCGTCGCTACCGTGTCGCCCGATCGCACAGGGAGGCGTACGGGGATGACCGACGAGGACCAGCTGGTGATACCGCGGGCGTGGTACCGCAGCATCCATCCGCGTCGCGGCGGCGCGCCGGTCGGCTACGAGCCGGATCCGGACTGGCAGAACGCGCTTCGCAGGCTCGTCGCGCAGCGCCCGTCGGTGCGTGACGCACTGCGGCACCACCACACCCCCGCCGAGGTGGCGTCGGCCGGGCTGGCATGGTTCGACGAGACCGGCGAGGAGACGCCGTTGGGTGCGGCGGCGGTCGCGACGGCGCTGATCGCGTTCGCCGACCGGCGCGACCCCGACTACCAGCCGATCGCCGACGCCTGGATCGGCCGGCACGGACTGATGTTCGCCGTGCGAGCGGCGGCGGAGCTGGCTGGGCTCGGCTACGGCGGTTGGTCGCGTTCGGGACCGGTCCACCGGGACCGCGAGGGTGGCGAGGTGATCGGGAGCCACTGGCTCGCACGTGGCCACGAGCAGGTCCTCGGCCGGGTACGGGCAGCGCTGGCGTGGGAGTCCAACGACGAGTACACGGCGGCGGTCGCGGCGCTGTCGGGGTATCGCGACGGGTCGCTGCGGCAGCGGATCGTCACCTCGTTCCTCGTCCCGGGCCGGGAGGACTGGGTCGACGCGGACGTCCGTGCCCTGGCCGGGATCGAGGACTCCTCGGCGCTGTTGTTGCTCGCCTCGGCCACCACGGTCGCCCAGGTGCACCTGATCGAGGATGCCCTCGCGGTGTCGGTCCGGGCCGCGCTGTTCTCGTCGCGGATGCTCCACACGGTCGCGGAAGGGCTCGGTGCCGCCGGCGCGGACCTGTTCGTGCACTGGCTGGACGACTTCTACACCGACGCCGCCACCCGCTGGGTGCTGCTGTCAGTGGTCGCGGCCCTGCCCGGTGACCACCCGTTCCAGCTGCTGCTGAACAGGCTGAACGACAGGCACGTGGCCGCTGCCGTCGTGGCGGCCGCCGACCGGTTCCCGCACCGGGCGCTGCGGCTGCTCGCCACGGCCCCGAAGACCGACGACCTGCTGCGCCGACACCTGCTGCGGCATCCCGGCCTCGCCGACGAGTTGCCGCCCGGCCTGCCCACCGCGGCATCAGCCCGGATCCACGCCGCCAGGGCAGTGCCGACCGAACCGACGGCACCCGCGCAGTCCCTGCCTGCACTTCTGGTCACGCCCCCGTGGACGGTGCGGCGCAAGACGCCCCGACCGGTGGTCCTGACCGGATTGCGCTGCGCCGACGAGCCCAAGTTCCATCCGGATTCCGCCGACCGGGTCCGAATCGATCCGGTCGACCTGCGCCACGATGTCAACCCGGCCTTGGTCAAGGCGCAGATCCGGTCCGGGACCGCCGAGGACTGGCAGGCCCGGCACGTGCTGGAGACCGAACCGCCGCAGATCGCCGTACCGCTGTTGGCGGTCTGGCGCCCGCGCGAGCTGTGGGGGCTTGCCTGGTGGCTGCCCCGCCTGACGACCCGGTTCGGTGTGGACGCCTACCCGCTGGTGCTCGACATCGCCCGGCGCAGCCCGGCCGAGGCCGGCCCGCAGCTGGCGCGGTTCACCAGCCCGGACATCGCGCTGCTGATGGCCGACTGGCTGGCCCGGCTGAAGACCGTACACAAACTCGCCCTCGCGTGGCTGCGCCGCCACCCGGCGGCGGCCGCGCGGGCCCTCGTCCCGGTGGCCCTGTCGAAGCCGGGAGTTGCCCGCCGGCAGGCCGAGCGGGCGCTCGTCGCGATCGCCGGGGCCGGGCACCGGGACACCGTGCTGGCCGCCGCCGCGTCCTACGGCCCGCCGGCCGCCGCCGCGATCACCGACCTGCTCGACGCCGACCCGCTCGACGGGTTCCCGGCGCGGATCCCGCGACTGCCCGACTGGGTCGACGTGGCCACGATGCCTCCCGTCCGGCTGCGTGACGGCACCGGCGTGCTGTCCCCCGACGCGGCCGGGCACGTCGTCACGATGCTCGCGATCTCCAAGCCGGACGAGCCGTACGCGGGGCTGCCCGTGGTCGTTGGCGCGTGCACCCCGGACAGCCTCGCCGCGTTCGCGTGGGAACTGCTGGAGCGCTGGCTGCGGGCCGACGCAGCGCCCGCGCACGGGTGGACGCTGAACGCGCAGGCCCTGCTCGGCGACGACACCACCGCCGGACGTCTCGGCGCCGTGGTGCGGCGATGGCCCCACGAGGGCGCCCACCAGCGCACCGCGGCCGGCCTGGACGCACTCGCCCGGCTCGGCACCGAGGCGGCGCTGCTGCAGTTGCACAGCATCGCCACCACGGTGAAGGCGAAGGCGGTCCGCGCCCGGGCGACGGCGAACCTGCAGGAGGCGGCCCAGCAGCGCGGCCTGTCGGCTGAGCAGCTCGCGGACCGGCTCGTGCCCGATCTCGGCCTCGGCCCGGACGGCACCCTCGTGCTCGACTACGGTCCCCGCCGGTTCGTCGTGCGCCTCGACGAGCAGCTCAGGCCGCTGATCACCGATGGGGACGGCAGCCACCGTAAGGGGCTGCCGAAGCCCGCCGCGGCCGACGACCCGCAGCTGGCCGCCGCAGCGCTGGACCGGTTCGCCGCGCTGCGCCAGGGGCTGCGCGCGTTCACCAGACAGGTGCACCGCCTGGAGGAGGCGATGGTGCGCCAGCGGCGCTGGACCGGTGCCGAGTTCCGGCAACTGCTGGTGGACCATCCGGTGCTCGGCCGGGTGGTGCCGAGGCTGGTCTGGGCGCTGTTCAAACCGTCGGGCGAGGTTGTCGGTGCGTTGCGGGTCGCCGAGGACCGTACGTTCGCCGATCTCGACGACGAGACGATCACGGTCGCCGACGATGCGTGTGTCGGCGTCGCCCACCCCGTGCAGCTCGGCGCCGACGTGTCCACCTGGGCCGACCTGTTCGACGACTATCAGCTGCTGCAGCCGTTTCCGCAGCTCGGACGTGAGGTTCATGGGTTGACCGTCGATGAACGGTCGGCGGTCCGGCTGGCCCGGTTCGACGGTGTCAAGGCGTCGACGGTCAGGCTGCTCGCGCTGGAACGGCGGGGTTGGCGGCGCAGCGGCGAGGACGGCGGCCGCCAGCATCGGATGGAGTGCGACCTGCCCGACGGCGGCCGGGTCGTCGTCGCGCTCGTCCCGGGCATCATGATGGGGGCTCCGGACCATCATCCGGAGCAGACGTTCGAGGACGTGTGGATCTGTCGCGCCGGCGGTGACGAGTGGCGTGACCCGCATGACGTTACGTTCGGGGAACTCGATCCGGTCTCGGCCTCCGAGTTGCTGCGTGACCTGACCGAGGCGACAGGCTGACGCGAGGCGCTCGAGGCAGCCGGACGGCCCGCGAGGCGGCAACCACGTCGATCTAGGACACCCGCCGGCGGGCGGTCCCGGCCGGCGGGCTGGCGACACTCGTCCCGGCGGGGTCTGTGATCAGGTCGTGGTGACGGCCGGGAAGCCGGCGGTGAGGGCGGCCATCGCGCGGCGGATCCGGGTGTCGGCCGCCGGGCCGCTCGCACCGGTCGGCGCGACGTGGTGCAGCACCCCGACCACCGCCAGGGCCAGTGCCTGCGTGTCGGTGTCGGCAGCAGGTCCGGGGCTACTGCCAACGCCTTGACACAGAGAGATTCCGCTAAGGCGTGTTTCATAAGTCGGTCAGAGCCATTCGGTGATGATGGTGATGGTCAGGACGGCTTGGAAGCGGACGGCAAGCTTGTCGTAGCGGGTGGCGACGCCGCGGTGGCGTTTGAGCCGGTTGATTCCGTTCTCGACGGCGTGGCGTAGCCGGTAGAGCTGCCGGTCGAACGCGGGTGGGCGGCCACCGCGGGAACCCTTGGCCTTACGGTGGGCGTCCTGGTCCTTCTTGCTCGGGATGCAGGCCCTGATCCCGCGCGAGCGCAGGTATCGGCGGTTGCCGCGGCTGGTGTATGCCTTGTCGGCCAGAACCAGGTCGGGGCAGGTACGGGGCCGGCCCACGCCCAGACGTGTCACGCGGATACGGCGCAGGACGGGGATGAACTGTGGACTGTCACCACGGTGCCCGGCGGTCACGATCAGGGAGAGAACCTTCTGCCCCTGCTCGCAGGCCAGATGAGTCTTGGTGGTCAGCCCACCCCTCGATCGACCCAGCGCGTGGTCGGCCGGCTCGTCGTGCACGCCGCCGGGAGGCTCCTTCTGCAGATGGCCGTCCTTGCGGGCACCCGCGGCGTGCTGGTGAGCGCGGCTGGTCATCGAGTCCACGCTCACCGTCCAGGCGATCCGGCCGGTCGCGTCGCCGACGGCCTGCAACGCGGACAGGATCTGGTCCCAGGTCCCGTCACGCTGCCAGCGGCGGAACAGGCCGTAGACGGTGGGCCAGGGCCCGTACTCGGCCGGGACGTCACGCCACGGGGCACCGATCCGGATCCGCCACCGGATCCCGTCGATGAGCTGTCGTTTCTCCCACTTCGGCGGACGACCCGTCGCCGGCGCGGCAGGCAGCAGCGGGGCCAGAACAGCCCACTGCCTGTCGGTCAGGTCATGCCGCCTCGTCACCGCTACGCTGGGCACAAGGTCTCCGGTATGAAGTTCTTGCTTGGTCGCAGAACCAGATACCGGAGACCTCTTCAGTTATCGATCACGCCACGCCGCAACTTCGTGGGACAGCCCGACTTACGAAACACGCCTTAGATCCACAGGCCGCGGGGTGGGACGGCACGCCGTCCCACCCCGGTACCGGTGCTTCCGTGCCGGGCGGGCTCACCGGCCACCCGACCGGAGGTCAGCCCCGGGCCGTCGCGAAGGTGGCGGCGCCGATTAGCTCCAGCGACACCTGGAGACGCTCCAGGCTGATGTTCTTCTCGATGGTGTCCTCCGGGCTGTGGTACGGCGGCTCCAGCAGCGCCGGGGACTCCTCGCCCCGCCAGGAGAAGTTGGCGCTGGCGATGCCGACCTCCTGGAACGACTGGTGGTCGCTGGAACCACGCTGCGTGACCGGGGAGATCCGCGGCTCGTACCCGAGTCGGGTGGCCGCCGCCGCGACCTCGTTGGTGGCCCGGTTCGCCTCGCCGGTGAAGGACAGCAGCCAGTACTTCGTGGCCGGGTCCCAACTCGTGGCGACCATGTCGTTGTTGTAGACCGCGAGGAAGCGGTCCCGCTCAGCCTGCGGAAGCTGCCGGACGTAGTACCGGGAGCCGATCAGGCCCTGCTCCTCGGAGCCCCACAGGGCGAACCGGATGGTCGCCTCCAGTGGCGTGTTCTTCAGCACCCGGGCCAGCTCCAGGGCGAGCACCGTGCCGGAGCCGTCGTCGTTGGCCCCGGGGGCGCCGATGACGGTGTCGTAGTGGGCGCAGACCATGACGATGGGGCCGTCCGCGCCGAGGGAACCGACCCGCTCGCCGATCACGTTGTTCGAGATCAGGTTGCGGTGCGCCGTGGTCTTGATGACCAGGACGAGCCGCTGCGCGGCGGCCAGTTCACGCAGCCGGTGCTTCTGCGCCTGCGCGACGCCGACGACCGGGATCGGTACCGGGTTGCTGGCCGAGCCGGGCAGGGTGGGGGAGAAGGCCGAGGCCATCCGGGGTGCCACCGCGTCCGCCGGGAGGAAGATCACGGCCGCCGCGCCCTTCGCCAGGGCGGTGGCGACGAGTTGCTCACGCTGGGCGGCGACGTAGTCGACGAGGACAATCCGGCCGGTCGAGTTCGCCGGGTAGTTCTCCGGTGCGCCGGCGCCGACGTCGATCACCTGGCCGCGGACCTTGGTGTCCAGCGCACCGTGCGCGGAGGCCCCGGCCTGCCAGCAGAGGTCCCAGGGCAGGCGGGTCGGCGAGCTGAGGTCGGCGAGGAACTTGTCCGCCACCGGGAACGGCTGCAACGTCGTGTCGTAGCCCATCCGGTCGAGGGTGCGGGCGATGAAGTCGGCGGCCCGCCGCTCCGATGCCGTGCCACCGATGCGGGGGCCGATCTTCTCGGTGAGGGTGAAGAGGTCGTTGAGGGCCCGCTTCGCCGAGGCCTGCCGGACGATCTTCTTGTCGTCCAGCGTGAGCTGGGGCATCCGGAGAGCACCCGGGCGCAGGTCGTCCGCGGCCCAGGCCGGGACCGGCAGGGCGACGGTGGCGGCACCGCCGAGCGCCACGGCCAGCATCCGGCGGCGGTTCAGGGGGGAGCGGGAAGAGGGGGTGGCGTGCCCGTCCTGTGTAGTCAAAGGGTCCTCCTGGTTTGGGGCTGGACCCGGGACCGTCTTGCGGTGGCCCGGGTCACATGCGACAGAACTTATCTGTCCGTTCATCTCTTCTCAAGATCGCGCAGCGGTTTCTCCGCAGGTCAGATCGTTATACGGCGGTAAAGTGACGGTTTGTGGACCGGGACTGCCGGCCTCGGCAAGGATCGTTACGGTCAGGTCCTAGTACCTGATCGCCGACCAGCCCGAACGGTCGATGACTGATTAATCCGTGCTGGTCCGGTATTGTCCGGTGTGCTCGCCGGGTGGTGGAACTCCAGCGGCGGGTCTGTGAAGCCAACGGCGACGTCTCTGCTGCCGACGCCTTGACACAGCGAGGTGCCCCGCCACGATGGCCGACCGAGTCAGGCAGGCCCACGCCTTCTTCCGCACGTAGGCCTTGTCCGCGTGCGGCTTGTCGGCCGCTGTCGAGGGCGGACTCGTCGGCCGTGGATCGGGGTGATGGAATCCAGTGGTGGTGGGGAACAGGTGGGCGTCGGGGACGTTCGCCGCCGAGATCAGTACGGTCAGCGGGACGCCCTTGCGTTCACACAGACGTGGATCTTCGAGCCTGGCTTGCCGCGGTCGACCGGGTTTGGTGCTGTTTCGTCGCCCTCTTTGCGCGCGGACGCTGATCGAGTCGACGACCATCCTGGACCAGTCGATCTCGCTGACGATGCTCAGGCGGTGCGGGAACCGCTGGTGCAGCCGTATCCACAGCCTGTCCTTGGTCCATTCGGTGAACCGGCGGTGCACGGTGAACGGCTGACGCCGAAGAGGACCGCCGGCAGTTTGGGCCAGGAGCAGCCGGACTGGACCAGGTAGACGATCGTGGCCAGGACCGCCCGGTCATCAGCCCGCCGCTTCCCACCGTCCTGCGGCCATGGCGGCGGGACCGGGATCAACGGCTGGACGGCCTGCCGGAAGTCGTCCGGGACCCAGGCCCGCACCATGTCGCCCACATCGACCATCACGCAAAAGGATGGCAAGCCATGGCCAGCTCATCACCATCTGTGATGAGCTCCAAGGGAGGGGGCGGGGCAGCACGAGGCGCACTCCCTACCCAGCCGGGATCGACGGCTGTAGGCCGCGCTGCCGCCATGGCGAACGTGAAACCGTCAGATACGGGTGAATCGCGACGCGGACGCTTCGTCGCGGGCCGACAGATCGGGGATCTGCAACGTCAACCATCTCGATGCGAACCGGTGACGCCGCCTCCACATGTTCAGCGGGCGAGGACTCGGCCGCCGAACAGGGCCAGGGTCTCGCCGGTGACGTAGCTGCTGTCCGCGTTGCTGGCGAAGAAGAGGAAGGCGGGGGCGATCTCCTCGGGCTGTGCGGGCCGGCCCAGCGGTACGCCGTCGATCTGGTCACCGTACCCGGCCATCTGCTCTGGAGTACGGCTGGAGGCGTTCAACGGCGTCCATACCGGTCCGGGCGCCACACAGTTCACCCGGATGCCCCGTGCGATCAGTTCCGTTGCCAGCGACTTGGTGAAGGTGTGGATCGCTCCGTTGGTTTCCGCGTATCCGATGAGCGACGGGTTTCCCTCGAAACCGGCGACCGAGCCGCAGTTGATGATGCACCCACCCGCCGGCAGGTGTCCCAGTGCCGCGCGGGCCATGTAGAAGTAGCCCGACACGTTGGTGCGGAACAGTTCGTCGAGAGCGTCGTCCGAGACGTCCGCCAGCGACGAGTGCTGGAACATGATGGCGGCGTTGTTCACGAGGATGTCCAGCCGGCCGAACTCCGCCACGGTGCGCTCCACCGCGTCGTCGCAGAACGAGGAGTCCTTCACGTCTCCGGTGAATACCAGGCAACGTCGCCCCTCTTGCTGAACCAGTGCACGAACGTGGTCGGCGTCTTCTTGCTCGGCGGGCAGGCAGACGATGGCCACGTCTGCCCCTTCTCGTGCGAAGAGGACCGCGACGGCGGCGCCGATACCACTGTCTCCGCCGGTGATCAGCGCGGTGCAGTCATTGAGCTTCCCGGAGCCGGGCAGCGCGTTCGCCTGGTTGCGTGGGCGAGGATCCATCCTGGCGTCCAGTCCCGGCCTCGACTGGGACTGTCCGCGAAAGGGTGGCGCGGGCTGCTCGACAACTCTGCTCAACATGATGCCCCCCGTCGTTGCGGGGCGGATCCCCCTTGCCACACCGTTCAAACATGAACTCGCCGGGGTCAGGTTCTGAAAGAACGGCGACCCGAGTCGGTCCTCAGCCCACCGCTACTGGCCACAAGATCGTAATGAGATCGTGGGGGGCCGCGGGCCACAGCGCGACCCTGACCGGCGGCGGCAGATTCTGGCCTGGGTGCCCGATTTGTTCGTGGGTCGTTCGGCGGTGTAGGTCAACGGTAGGCTCAGACATCAGCGATCTCCCGGACTGGGCGGATACGTGGCACCCCTGCGGGCCCACGCATTGACGGCCTTCATCCGCGCACGTCACCCCAACGCGTTGCCCCACCAGCGTCAGCCCGGCCCCGCGCGGCCACCGCCACAGCAGCCTGCGCTCGCCAACCACCAACCGGAGTGACGGCACAGATCGACCTACCCCGGTGAACCCGCCCGTTGGTGCGCCTCAACCGGACAGTTGGCCTCCCGCGCCACCGGCGGCCGACACCGGTCGGGTGCGTCGATACAAGACGTCAGCACCAGTTGGGTAACCGCCCGACCACGGCCGCCACATTGCGGTCGCCAGTTGGGCCATGGGTAGACATGAACGACACGTACCCGGGACGGGAACCACACCCGCCCACGACGCAGCCACCGCACCCCGCCGACCCCCGGCCGGCCACCGGACCCGCCGAGCCGCCCACACCGCCCCAGATCTCGGCCAAGCCCACACCCGGCACCGCCGACGCCCTGCCTGGTGACCCGCCCGTGCCGGTCACCATCTGGCACGTCACCGATCTTCACAACCGCGGCGCCCACCACACCGACACGATCACCGCCGAAACCGCGCGGCTGCTCGTCGCGTACTACACCAGCGGCCCCGGCGACGCGATCGTCAGCCTCGGCCACGAGCCCGCCCTCGCCGGAGCGGCCGGCGCCGCCGGCTGCACCTACGTCGCCGTCAACTCGCCCGCCGACCTCGCCGACCTCGACCACGTCGCAGGCACCGTCCGACTCCTCGTCCTGCGCTGGCCGCCGCAGCACCGCCAGCTCCCACCCGCAAAGACCGCCACCGCGGAACTGACCGACCTGTTCGCCACCTGCCGGCTGCTGCTGGCCCACAACGGCTACACCATCGTCGCCGTCACACCCGGTGACGCCGCCACCGACTACACCGCGCACGTCCGACTCGTCGTCCCGGCAGCCCGCCGAGCCGGCCTCGGCTGGCTGCGACACATCGTCGCGGTGACACCGGCCGCAGCCACACAGCCTGCCGCTCGCGCCTGCTACGAGACGACCACGCCGGCAGGTGTCGACCTACTGGTGTTCAGCATCGGCGACAACCCACGCGGCGAGCGACCACCCACCGCCAAAGCCGTACGAGACCGCCAGGACGCCACCGCCGCCAGCCCCCACCTGCACCACACCACCGGCACCAACCAGTTCTTCGTCGACCTCATCGTCCACTCCCGCACCCACGCCGGCTGCAGTTGGCGGCGAGGCAAGCTCCCGCAGTTGCGATCGCGCAGGCGGCGCCGGCCTGGGTGATCCAATCGGCCGAGTCTATCGAGGCACCTCACCAAAGCCCACCGCCGGACGAGTCATATTCAGCGGGAAGGAATCGGTCAGGGATGCCCTCGGCGAAGAATGACCCGACATTGAGAACTCAATGCAGTCGGAGCACCTCGCCGGCAACCGTGCCGCGATCAGCACGACCGCCATTGACGCCAGCGAAGGTGAGGTTTCCCGATGACGCGGAAGACGCCTACCAGTCTCAGTGCCCGTTGAAGAACCAGGTCGGCGTGGCTGGGCTCGGTTGAGGGCGCAGGAATCCGAGTCGATCTCGGTGTGTCGCGCGGACACGTGGTAGGGCCTCCGGTACGGCTGTGGTTGTCGAAGCCATGCCATCCCGAAGGCCCTACAGTGAGTTTCTACCTGGTCTGCGGCCAGGCCGTCGCCGCGCCCCCCGCCACCGCCCCGGAGCACCTGCCCACGGCCCGTCCACGCCGCTACCCGTCGGATACCACCGACACCGAGTGGCAGCTGATCGCCTCCTACCTGCCCACCGGCGGCACCGGCAATCGCGGCGGCCGCCCGGTCACCTACCCGCGTCGTGACATCGTCGACGCCATCCGCTACCTCGACCACAACAGCTGCGTATGGCGCGCACTACCGGTCGACTTCCCACCCTGGCCGACCGTCTACCACTACTTCCGCACCTGGACCCGCGACGGCACCCTCACCCGCCTGCACGACGGCCTACGCGAACAGGTCCGCACCGCCGAGGGCCGCAACACCACCCCGTCCGCGGCGATCATGGACTCGCAGTCCGTCCGCGCCGCCGACACCGTCGCCAGGACCAGCCGCGGCTACGACGCCGGCAAAAGAGTCAACGGCCGCAAGCGTCACATCGTCGTGGACACCACCGGCCTGCTCCTGGTCATCCTGGTCACCACCGGCGCCGTGCAGGACCGTCACGCCGCCCGCCTGCTGCTGTGGGCCCTACACGGCTGTTTCACCCGCGTGGCCAGGGTCTGGGCCGACGCCGGCTACGCCGGCCAACTCGTCGACTGGGCCACCGGCACGCTCGGGCTGACCGTCCAGATCGTGCGCAAGCTCGCCGATCAGGTCGGCTTCCAGGTCCTACACCGCAGATGGGTCGTGGAGAGAACACTGTCCTGGATCACCCGCTGCCGCCGCACCGTCCGCGACTACGAACGCCATCCCGCACACCACGCCGCGATGGTCCAATGGGCCATGATCATCGTGATGACCCGACGCCTGGCCAGATACCACCACACCGGCCGACTCCACACCGCCATCCACCCACGCTGACCAGGTTCTTCAACGGGCACTAAGGGGCTCATCTCAGGTGGTTGTTCTTGGTGAGTCGGCGGTAGCAGAGCAGGGTGCGGCCGAGGTCGGCGAAGGCCTGGAAGTGGTCGGCTTTGCGTTCGTAGCGGCGTACGAGACGTCGGTTGTTCTGCAGCCAGGCCCGGCAGGATCCCACGATCCACCGGTGCTGGCCAGGCCGCTGCGACGATGGTGTTCGCGAGTTCCGGGGCACCACCTTCACAGCGAGAGCCGGTCCTGCGTCCGCGGTCCGCCCATGGCCACCGCCGCGAACTCCCGCAGCCGCGACGACACCTCGGGCATATCGCCCCTCCGCAGGCGCAGCGTCACGGTCGGGTTCCCGACCGTGACGCTGCGCGCGTCCACAAACGACTGCACGGCCTGCCACACCAGGCGGGGCTTCTTCACCCGCAGCGCATGCGCGCCGCCGGATGCAGCAGGAAGCCCGTCGTAGGTGACCACCTCGACCCCAGGGCGCGGCGCGTTCATGCATGCCCCTGCTCGGCCTCAGGACCGCCGTCCACCAGTTCGCCGTCGGCCCCCGGATGCACCCACCACACGAGCAGGCAGAGCACGCCGATCCCGAGCAGGACGAGCGGCACCCAGACCCCGCCGACATGGATGAACGTCCCGAACGCGTCGGCTAGGTCGAGCTCGACTGCCGGCCAGTCGGTGGCGAGCCACGCGAACCCTGCAGCGGCACCGAGGAGCCAGCAGCCCAGCGCGTATGCGATCGCCTCCCGGTCTCCGACGGCGCGTCGCGAGACGACAGCGGCCGCGTACGTGGCAAGTCCGCCGATGATGCCCGCGACGAAGATGACGATCAGCATGAAGCGGGAAAGGCCGTGCGGGAGCGGGTCCACGCTTGCGTCGGTGATCTCCCCGATGTAGCCGAGCTGGTTCGCGAGCGCGTTGTCGAGCACGTTGACCCGCAGCACGTCATAGGCAGACGCCAGCCAGATCCCCAGGAGCATGCCGCATGCCACGAGCAGAACGGTGGCGATCACCGTCCCCGTGGTGTGGGTACGCCTCTTCGGGTTCGCCATGTTTGTGGTCCTCGTCCTGTCAGCCGATGGCGTTCTGCACGGCGATCGCCAGCCAGGCCGCTACTGCGGTCGCCAGCGCGGACGACACCCACAGCAGCGCCCAGGCAGCCCGTGATCCGGCCCGGGAGCGGGGCACGGACCAGAGCAGGGCGAGACTCACGCCGAGGCCGTTCGCGGCGATTCCCAAGGCCACCACCGGGCCGGCGAGCAGCCACGCGACGACGAACGCGATGGGGGTGATCACCAGGAGCGCCACGGCCGTGCGAGCCCAGCCCTGTGCGGGTCCCCACTGCGTCGCAGGGCTGCATCGAGGATCCCGAACCCGAGGAACGACAGGATGAGGCCGCCCATCACGGTCAGCAGGTAGAACGCGGCTGAGAAGAGCAGCGCCTTGTCGGTGGAGGGGATCGCGCCCGTTGTCGCGCCCAGGGCGAAACTCCCCAGGAGCATCAGGCCGAGCAGGATCAGCGGCGCTGATCCCGACACCGAGACACGGGTGCCCTCGGCCTTCGACGGCGCGGTCTGCTCGAGCATGCCGCCCTCCTCTCCTGTGCAAGTCTGCCAGTGCGCGAGCCGCGTCCGGTGGCAGCGCGTTGGAGTTCACCAGGAACGCGGCAGCTCCACCGCGTTCGCGCTGCAGTCGACGGCGACCTGCTCGGGTTCTCGGGGTCGACGAGCAGGTGGATGCTCGAACCGGGAGAGAAGCCGGCGAGGAAACCCGCGGTCGATGCGCACGACCAGCTCGGCGTCGTGCGGGGATCCGTGGAGCGGGAACTGCGCCCGCCGTCGGCTGGGTTCATCAGGTTCCGCCTCCGCTGGAGTCCGACTCATATGGGCGGTTGTCGGGGTGGTACTCGAGCGGGTGGTCCGGGTCGAGCTCGACGAGCAGGTCGCCGGCCGGATCGGTGAAGACGATCAGCGGTGTGCCCGGGACGGGGATCTCGTGCGCGTAGGTGTTCACCCGCACCCGGATCACCTGCTCGCCGGTCTCGTCCTGGTAGCGGATCGCCACATCGCCGCCCCGATCCCAGTCGTTCGGGTCGGGGAGCGCGGCGACGACGCCCGCTCGCCGTGTGCCGGTCTCGCGAAGCCGAAGGATGCGTGCCGCATCTCGCCGAGCTCGGCGCACGCCCCGGACGGCGAAGAGCGCGGCGATCAGACAGGCGGCCGCGGCGGCGAGAGCGCCGATCGTGAACACGGTGGCGTTCACGATCTGCCCCCTGTTCCACCCGTCGTGCTCGATCAGCTCCGGGTGCAGACTGATGTCGCTTGCGCGCCAGGCCCACCATGCCGCCAGGGCGGCGAGGCCGAGGGCGACGCCGCCGAGCAGTCCGGTCAGCAGGACCAGGGTGCGGGGGCGCTCGCGCATGATCAGCTCCATGCCCCGTATGTAGACGCCGGCGAGGAAGAACACCGCAAGGCCTGCAGCCGGGACCCCGAGCGCGAGCCACCACCACGAGACCGGCCCAAGATCCTCCGTGAAGCCGGCGAGGACGAGCCCGATCCCAGCCACCGCGAGCCCGGTGCTGACGGCGAGCCCGGCGACGAGAAGCACGAGCCCGGCTCCCACCGGTTCGAGAGATGCACCGTGCGGCACGCGTGTGACGTTGCCGTGCTTCTCCCCGTGGGTGGTGAAGACGGGCTGATCCTTCAGCCATGGCCATTCCTCGGCCATCTCGTGGCACCTCCTCTCGCTATCCCGTCACCATCGACTCGGCTCAAGGGCGACGAACTAGAGTTTGCCGTATGGGATGGAGGGATCGACTGCTCGGCAGAGAGTCTCTGTGCCCTGTGGTCGTCGACCCGTCGTCCGCTGGCGTCGGCGTCCCAAGACCTCACTGCCCCTCTCTACGCGCGGGCCTCGGTGCTCGACCTCAATCGCAGCACGGCGGCCGTTGACGTCCAGTCACCGGGCCGGGATTCCTTCCGCGCCGAGCTGCGCGGTGGCACCGAGCCGGGGAGCTTCACAGGGCTGGTGATGCGCTGGCATGCGCCGGTGATCATCGACAACGCGGATCAGAGCACGGTGATCCTGCTAGAGCCCCCGTGCGGTCCTGATCTGCCGCTGGTGCCGCGGCCGGTGAAGCTCGCCCCGCCAGCCGACGTGTCCGGCGAGGACCGCCGCACCGCAACAGGAACCGGCAGTGTCCCATCCGCGTACCAGATGGGCGACGCCGCCTGCCGGTAGCCGGATCGGGGCCGGTGCGAGGTCGACCGGTGGCGTCCGATGCAAAGGCCGGCGGCGGAGTCGGTCGGCCCACCGCAGCCGGGACGCGCCGGGACGAGGCGGCCGAGGCGATAGCGAACGCGTAGCCGACGCATAAGCGACTCGATCACACTGGCCGTCCACAGGGCGTGGCGCGGAAACCCTGCGTAACGAGTCGCCCTAACAAGAAAGGACTGGTATGGCCGACAACATGACCGCGGATCCCACCGCGGGCGACCAGGCCGAGTATTTCCTCGACCTGGACGACCTCGACCTCGCCGGCGTCGACGTCGACACCTGGGACAAGACCGCTGGCGGCACCACCCTGGCGTGCGTCGTCCGGACGATCACGGTGGTCACCCGGGCTGCCTGCGGTTCGATCGACTGCGGCCCGCCGCCGCCCGGTGGCAGCTACTGAGTTCCGTCAGGTTGGTTAAAGACCAGTGAAACAGCTCAGCCCTCCATTGCTGTGGCTGCGGAATGGTCCGGAAGAGGTCCAGAGCCTAGTTGCGGGCCTGGACCTCGTTCGGACCGCCGCGTACGAGGACGCCAGCCACGCGTGGCTTTGCATGATCGCCAATGGCACTGCGCACTACCTGTCCACCTACGCGCCGACGGAACTGCTGTCAAGGCTCTACGCCACTGACAACGAACTGTACGGCGTGGTCGCCCCGGTCGGCCGGCTACGCACCGGCACGGATGGCGGGCTGGTGCTCGACGGGTGCTGGCGGTTCGGCTCGGGGTCGCAGCGGGCTGCCGTAATGGCGATGGGATGCGAGCCGGTGGCGGGACGGCGCGTCACCGTCCTCGTCGACCGCCTGCGGCTCGAGGTGGCGCACCCATGGGAGGGGCCGGGGTTGCTCGCTACCGCCAGTCACACCCTGCGGGCCAGCGGTGTCCGCGTCTCGCCGGCGGATGTGGTCGACATGACGGACGTCCCGGCCGGTCGACCGGTCGGGATCTACGCCGATCCGGATCTGTTTCTGGCGAACATGCCCGGGGTGGCGCTCGGGCTCGCCGAACGGCTGCTGGCGCTGCTCGGCCCGGGGCCGGTGCCCGGTGTCTGGCAGGCCACCTACGCCGAATCAGCCGCCCGCAACACGCTCGCCCGGCGCGGCTTGGTCGGGATGCTGCACAGTCTCGACACGTTGGCCCGGGCGGGGAAGCTCACGCTGTTCTCGCCGGCGTTGCGGCAGGAGTTCCTGCTGATGTTGAGCGCTGCCTATCACATCGGGCTGGATGCCGCGCTCGCGCTGGCGGAGGGGTGCGACTCGACGGACCCGGCGATCCGGCAGGAGCTCGAGCAGGCGCGGGTCGACATCGCGACCATGCGACCGCATGGTGCGATGCGACCGTCCAGGTTGGTCAACGCGGGTCCGTCGGCCCCGGCGGGAGGGCTTCGATGACCTCTGTTCCGTTGCTGTCGACGCCGGGTTGGTGCTTGCTTCGGATTCCGGTACTGCCGGCGGTGCCAGATACCGCCGCGCCCGAGGGCCTGGCGCGGCAGCTGCTGGACCTGGCCATCGACTACGCGACAGTGTTCCAGCGCGCGGGGGAGGAGCACCGGGACTGGCAGGACCCGGCGACTCGACTGGCCGTCTACGGCAGCCGGGCGAGGTACCGGCCAACCCCGTTCGGTGTGTTCAGCCTGAGCCTGCTCGCCGAAATCAGCGACAACGACGGTGGTGCACCGGCTACCCGGCTCGATCTTGAGACCGATGTGCGGCTGCGCCGCCTTGACTTGCCGCAGCAGACCGGCAGGTGGTTCGTCAATCCCTCCCTCGCCGCCGAGCACGGCCGGTGGTCGTATCTGCACCCGGACAAGGGTGGGGTCACGTCGATGTCGGACGCCCCGGGAGTGCGCCAGCTCGCGGAGCGTTTCGCCGCGCAGTTCGCCGCCGCACCCCGGTCAGCGCAGGAATGGGCGATCGTGCTCGGTGGCGTAACCCTGTTCGACCTAGGGGTACGCCAGAGGTTGCTGCTGCCGGAGCAGGGGCCACCGATACTGACTGACCCGGCCGGGCCGGCCGCGCCGACCGAGGCGGTCAAGGCGGCGCTGGCCGCGGAGCGGCCGTTCAGGGACGACCAGTTCGTGGACGCGTTCAGCGAGGTCCGGGCCCGACTGCCCGGCGCGGGTACGGCGGCGCTGCTAGACGGGGCCGCTCAGCTTCTGCGGACGCACTGGCGACCCGGGCGACTCGACCGGGTGCGGGACCACGTGGCCGGCGGCTACAGCGGCGGGGCGGTGCCGTTGATGTGGCTGCTGACCGCTCCGGTCGACCACCCGCTGGGCAGCTGGCGGCGGCACGAAGCCGATGTCGAGGGCGCCGACCGCATGATGCCGGCGCGACGGCTGTTCGTACCGCGGGCCCGTCGCGACAGCGGCGCGGTGCAGTGGTGGCAGGAAGCGCTCACGCTGGATCAGTGGCAGACCCGCCGCACTGCGCCCCCAAACGCCGCCGTGGTCACCCAGCCGCAGTTCGGGATGGCCAACGGCGCACTGCTGGCCGAGCCGGTGGCCGGAGCGGACGCCTGGCTCAAACTGGTCCTGCCAGGCTTTTGGGGTGGGCCCGGCGCCCGGCTCAGTGAACAGCTGGGGATTCCAAAGCCCGAACTCGGTCCGACGGTCCCCGGCTGGCTTGCGGTCGAGATCGGTTGGGTACCGCCGGACCGGCGGGCGCCGTTGGTTCGCCGGCCCGAGAGCGGGTTGCCCCGACTCAACCTCAACCTGCCGCACCGCGCCGGTGACCTGCAAATAGCGGACCTGGCCGTGACCATGATGGCGGGGCGGCTCCAGTTGGTTCACCGGGCCGACGGACGCCACGTGCAGCTTCGGTGGGACAGCCCGTTGACGTTGAGTAACAAGGCCAACCCGTGGTCGGTGCAACTGCTGGGATTGCTGCTGGACGAGGCCCACGGCCCGGCGCTGGCCGCCGACCCCAGCCTGTGGGCGCCGCCGGGCGGGATGGTCCCTCGCATCACCGCCGGCCGTTGTCTGGTGGCTCGGCGCAGCGTTGTGCTGGACGCGCAGCACCGCGCCGATCTGCTGGCTCTGGCCGAGGACCCGGCGCAGTTGTGCGACGTGCTCACGCAGGTGGGGCTCGGGCCGCAGGTGGAGGTGAGCGAGGGACCGGATGTGACCATGCGGTTGGATCTCACCGACGTCACTCAGCGGTGGTGGTTCACCCGGCGGCTACGTCGCGAGGGCCTGCTGATTCTGCACGAGGCCCTGCCGGTGGCGACCCTGATCGAGTCGGAGCTGGGCGGGCACATCCACGACGTGTGGGTGCCGTGGCTGCGTCCGGATCCGCAACCGGTCAGGCCGATGTCGCAGACCCGGCTGGTGGACCGGCAGCCGGCTGAGGACCCGGAGTGGATTAGCTGGTTCGTCTACGCCCCGGAGCGGGTGGTGGAGCTCTGGCTGGCGGGCACCGAAGTGATGACGCTGATGCGCCGGGCGCAACTGTTCTACATCCGCTATCACGACGATCGGCCGCATCTGCGGGTACGGGTGCACCACAGCGTCGGCGTCGAGCCGCTCCTGGCCGACCTACGCGCCCACCTGGCCGCGATGGTGCCGCAGCAGCCCTGCGAGGTCGACGTGCGGACCTGGGTACCGGAGGACTACCGGTACGGAGGTGTAGCGAACCGGGCCGATGCCGTACGGCTGTTCTGCGCCGACTCGGCCTGGTGGGCGCAGCGGCTCGCGGCCGGCCCGGACCAGGCCGGCCGGTACACGTTGGCGGTGGCCCGGATCGCCGCCTGGTGTCGGCAGCTCGCCGGCGACGATCAGGCGTTGACCCTGCTCTGCGGGCTGCGCGGGCTGGACCCGCGGCTGCCCAGCTCGCGGGCTCAGCGGGAGTGGATGGCGACCTTCCGTGCTGCACGGGCGGACCTGGAGCAGGCCCTCGACGCCACGCTCGCCGAGCCGGAGCCTGCCCTGGACTACCTGGCCGGCCTGGACAGCGATGCCTATGCCACGGCGCTGAGCAGCCTTGTTCACATGAGCGTCAACCGTGGGTTGCCGCTCGGCCAGGCGACAAGTCGCGAGCCGGAACTTGTGGTGGCGGCGGCGCGGTTGTTGAAGGGTCGGCAGGCGCGGGTAACCCGAAGCGCAGCGGTCGATGGCTGAGGCCGATGCCGCCCGGCGACTGCTGCGTCGGCTTGTCGCCGAGCTACGGCGGCGGGGGCACGCGAGCCCGCAGGCGGTGGCAGCCCTTGCCCTGCTCGCGTCCCGGCTGGGTCAGCAGGCCCTGGCGGCGTCCCTGACCGAACTGGCCGTGCGGGGCGGGCAGGTGCCCGACTTTCGGGTCGGCTGGCTGCGCCACCGGCTGGTGGGGGAGTGCCTTCCACCTGGCCCCGGCCATGCCGAGGCACTGGCCCGGACCCGGGCGGAGGCGGTCGAAGTGCTCGATGCCTCTTACCGGTACTACGTCGAGGCCGGTGACGTCGATCTGATCAATGGCGCCGCGGGGGTCGGGATGACCCTGTGGGATCTCGCTGACGAGCCGGCTCGCGCCAGGATGGCACAGCCCATCACCGAGATCGCGCGCTCCATCATGGAGCAGGATTCGCCCGGTCTCTACCATGGCCGCAGCGGAGGCATCCTGCTGCTGCGGATGCTGGACCGCCGCTACGGCCAGGACCGGCTGATGACCGCGGCGGTCGACGCGCTGGTCCTGCATCTGGAGCAGCTGACCCCCGACGTGCTCGACAGCGGCTGGTTGGGAACCGGCGGCGTCACCATGTGCTATGGCCAGCCGGGGATGCTGACGGCGCTGGGGCCGGAGGTCGACCCGGTGGTTCTGGCGGGATTCGTCGATGCGGCGGTCACCGGCCCGGCCCTCGATCGGCTGGATGACCTGCTGGGCGACGTCGACGCCGACGTCACGGTCTGCCACGGACTGGCCGGGCTGAGCCTGGTCACCAAGCTCGCTCCCGGGTGGCGGGAACTGGTCGGCCCGGACCGCCGGACCCGGCTGGCGGCCCGGCTGGCCCGCCACCTGGACCAGACCGGTGACCAGGCGGTGGCTGCCGTCTTCGACACGCCGTTCCTGCTATCGGTGCTCGAGGGGACGCTCGGGATGGCGTTGGCGCTGGCGGAGACCGAGACGACGTCGCGGCCATGGTGGGGGGTCTGCGTGAGTCTGGGCGACGGATCGGCCGCCGTGGCCGGCGGCAGAGCAATGGAGAGCATCCGATGACGATCAGCCTTCAGACTGAAGACAACGACTGCGGCGTGTCGGCACTCGTCGCCAGCTTGCGCCTGCAGGGACACCAGTTTTCCGAGCCGCAGTTGCGAGATGCGCTGGCAACCCGGGGCGCGTTGTCGCTTAAGGACCTGCGGGACACCTGCGCCGCCGTGGTCGGCGTGCGTTACCGCGGCCGGCGGGACTTCCCGTTCGCCGAACTGACTCCGGGCACCATCATCCACCTGCGCGTCGATCACTTCGTGACCGTTGAGCGATGGCGAGGGCGGCGCGTACGGATTTTCGACCCCTCGGTCGGGTACGTGTGGCTGACCGAGGCCGCGTACCACGAGAAGGCCAGCGGCTGGGTGCTGTCGCCAGCCACGCCGGCTCCGGCGGCGGGCGCGCCTCGGCGTCCGCGGGCCGCGACCCGGGCCGCCTGGCTCTGGCCGATGCTGCGCTCCGGGCAGATCAAGTTCCGGCAGGTTGTGCCGGTCCTCGCGATGAGCCTGCTGCTCTACACCGGCCTGACCCTGCTCAACATGATCCTGCTGCCCTACCTGAACGAGGTAACCGTCGCCGGCACGGTCGCCACGGGTACCCTGGTCACCGCGTTGGTGGCGTTCAGCGTCGCGGCCAGCCTGCTGTTCTGGCTCCGACATCGGCAGATCACCTCTCTGGGGCTGTCGTTCGACCGGGCCATGCTGCATGAACTGGTCGACCGGTTGACCCGTACGTCGGCACGCACCGAGCTGACCTCCGGCGATGTGCTGCACCGGGTGCAGAGCGCCCGCGCCGTACGGGAGGCAGGCACCGGTCTGGCGCTGTCGCTGTTCACCGACATGGTCGCCGTGGTGATCCTGCTGGTGTTCATGGCGACGATGTCGCTGCCGCTGACCGGCGTGGTGGCCGGCGTCGCCGCGCTGCACATCGTCCTGACGATCCTCGGACGGATACCGATCAACCGCCGTACCGAGGAGCAACTGCAACGCGACGCTGAACTCCAGGACCTGTTGATCAGCATCTCTCAAGGGTTGACCACCTACCGAGGGCTCGGGGCGATCTCACACCTTCAGGTTGAGCACTCCCAGCGGCTGGACCGGCTGCAGCGGTCGATCCGCGGGCTGGAGTACCGGCTGGCCTTGGTGTACGGGCCGAGCAACGCCCTGCGGTTCGCCGGCCTGTACGTGATTCTCGTGGTCGGCTCGGTGCTCCTGTCGGCAGGTCTGGTCAGCACCGGAGAGCTGTTCGGGTTCCTCACCCTCGGGGGTACGGTGCTGTTCTCGGTCACCACGATCGCTCAGAGCCTCACCGCCGCCGCCACGCTGGAGCGGCAACTGCGCTACGTGACAAGTCTGTTCACGTTGCCGGTGATGGAGCGGGGAGCCCGCACCGAGCCGGTAGCGGACGCGCCGGCGGTGATGCTGGAGGGGGTCCGGGTGCACCGCCCGAGGGAGCATTTCGACCTGCGGCTGGACCTGCGGGTCGAGCGGGGCGAGACGGTGACCGTCAGCGGTCCGAGCGGGGTCGGTAAGTCCACCATGGCCCAGATCATCAGCGGCTTGGACCCGGTGCCCGCGGGGCAGGCGACCATCTACGGAGTGCCGATCGCCGACTGGGACCCGGATCGGCTCCGCCCACTGGTGTGCTACGTCCCGCCCCGGTCCGACTTCCTGCACACGACGATCCGCGAGAGCCTGTCCAGCGGGGCGACCGACGTGACCGACCAGGAGATCCGCGACCTGCTCGCCGTGATGGAGCTGACCGAGGTGATGCGCCCCCTGCGGCTCGGGCTGCGCACCCGACTGCGGATCAACGGCTCGACCTTCAGCGCGGGAGAAGTACAGCGGTTCGCGTTGGCCCGGGCGCTGCTGCGCCGACCGTCGCTGTTGATCCTCGACGAGGCGACCAACTCCCTGGACCGAGACCTGGAACTGCGGCTGCTCGCCGAGACGCGGCGGCGGGTGGAGACGCTCATCGTGGTCAGTCATCGCCCGGTCGGTGAGCACCTTGACAGCCGGCATGTTCAGATCGTGCGCGATGATACCGGCGTATCCCGGCTCGAATCGACGGCGGCCGCGGCGGTCGTCGGTGCCTGAGGGAGTACGTGGTGTCCACGCCTACTGGCAGCTGCCCAGCCGGCTGCCCCGGGCTTACCAGCAGTTGTCCCGGGTGACCTGGCTGCTGAGCATCCGCTCGTGGCAGCGATACGCCGGGCCGATCACGCTCTACGCCGACCCGCCGACGATGGAGTGGCTCGACCGACTCGGCTGGCTCAGCTGCTACGACCAAATCGAGACGTTGGACGACCGGGATCTCGACCAACGCTACGACCGCGTCGCCTGTTTCGCCCTGCCGAAGCTGCTCGCTCTGGACCGGTATCCTTACGCGACGCTGGTGGACACCGATGCCTACCTGCACAGCCGGCTGCGTCTACCGGCTACCGGATCGGTCTTCGCGCATCTGGAGCACGGCGACGCCGACTTCTACTCCCGGCTGCGGGAACTGCGCAATCCCGCCCAGGTGGATCTGCCCGACTCGCCGCCGGTGGTCGGCAACACCTCGCTGTTCCGGGCAGCCGACGCGCACCTGGCACGCCGGATCAGCCACGCCGGGCTCAGCTTCCTGGCCGGCAACCCGACCACCCCCGGCCGCGACATCCACCTGCACATGACCGTCGCCGAGCAGGTGCTCGCCACCCACCTGACCACCGTCGCCGGGCAGCAGGTGGTCAACCTGTTCGACGCGCTCTGGTGCCCGCGGACGCTGCGCTGGCTGAGCGAACCGCCCCGCTTCGGCCATCTGTGGAACCTCAAACGAGGGGCACCGGCCGAGCACCTGCTCGCCGCGTACGTGGCAGTCACCCGGACGCTTCAGAACGAATACGGTGTTGCCCAGGACCGGCTACACGCAGCCATGGAGCGGATATGATCTCGACCGAGCTGCTCGATCGGCTGGCGAACACAGGTGCCGGGGTGACCCGACCCGCCGGATCGACCGTCCCCGACGGACTCTTTCCGGACTGGGTGGTGGAGCCAGAATCGTTGGCACAGCTCACCACGCTGGTCCGGATTCTGCACAACAACGGAGTGGACTGGCGAGTAGACGCCCGCGGCCGCAACTGGGGGTACGACGACTCCCGGGTCCGCGAGCCAGGACTGATCGTCCGCCTGGCCCGGTTGGACCGGTTGGATCTCGATGTCGAACTCGGCCTCGCCACCGTGCAACCCGGGGTGACCTTCGCGCAGCTCGACGAAGCGTTGCAGGCAGCCGATGCCCGTTACTATCTGCCCCCGCCGGGCTCCGGCCCGCACACCTCGGTGCTCGGCAACGCCCTGGAGCGAGGCCTGCTCGCCGGCCTCGGCGAGCGGGAACGCCACTGCCGAGACTTCCTCGTCCTGCACCGCGACGGCCAACTCACCCGTATGGGCTGGGACGACGCCGCCGACGACCGGGTTCGGCGGGCACTGCCGTATCCACCCGGCCCGCACCTGCAAGGGTCACTGTTTCAAACAGCCGGGTACGGACCTGTCGTGGTGGAGCTGACGCACGTGCTGCCGGTGGCGACCGTGCAGACGGCCGAGCCGGTGCTGCTCGCCGGTGCCGAGCTGACCGAGGAACTGTTGCGTTGCTGGCGGGACCTGCTCCTGGGCGAGTTGGTAACCTCCACCATCCTCATCTCGCCAGCCCGCCGCCGTGCTCAAGGAATCACCGTCAGCTACGACGGGCTCGTCCTCAACCTGTACATCGCCGCCAGTTCGGCCGGTATGCTGCGCGCCAAGGTCGTCGACGTGCAGCGGCTGGCCCGCCAACACGGGCAGCGGCTGGCCGCACGATTCGCCGGCAGCCACGACGACCTGAGCATCCTCGGCGGCGATCGGAACCATCCGGAGGCGGTCGGTCAACTTCCGGAAGGGCTGGAATGGCAAACAGCGGCGTTGCCGTTCGTCCCTTCGCTTGTCGCAGCCTTCGCTCGGGCAGTGCGGACGGACCCGGTGCTGGCGGACATTCCATGGACACTGCGCCCGCTCGATGCCCGGGCGTTGGTCTGGCTGGCACCGATCGTCTACCGCAAGGACGACTCGGACAGCGTCGCGTTGCTGCGGCGTCGGGTGGCCGCCGTCGCCCGGCTCCGCGACGAGTTTGCCGTCCCGGCCTACCGGTCCGGCGCGGTCCGGGGCGACCGATGAGTCATGTTCTGATCACCAGCGTCCATCGGATCCACGCCGGACAGTCCGGCGAGGCGGTCCACCTGCGCCAGCTCACCGAAGCGCTACGAGCCACCGGCGAGCGGGTGACTGTCCTGGATGGCCCGATGGACCCGGGCAGGCCCAGCGCCGGCCACGAGGCCGGACTGCGCTCGCTCGCCGACCAGTTGGACACCCTGCTGGCCCGGGACCGGCCCGACGCCGCCCTGCTCTGGGGGCATCTGGGCGAGGAGACCGAGCTGGTGCGGCGGCTGGCGGCGGCAGATGTTCCGACCGTGCTGGAGCATCCCGCCGCGGACCTCCAGCCGGTGCCGGAGACACTGCGGCTCATTGACGAGGTGGTGGTCCCGTCCGAATTCGCACGGCGGCTGTTCGGTTCGCAGACCGGCCGCCAGGCTCGGGCCATCGAGCCGTGCCTGCGCGGCTGCGACTGCCCATCGGATACGCCCCGCGAGCCGCCCCGTAGCGGGCCCTACCGGCTGACATTCATCAACCCGGAGCCGGCCAAGGGGCTCGGGGTGGTGATGCACCTCGTGGCGGCAGCCAGTGCGGCGAAGCTGCCGTTCCGGTTCCGGTTCGTCGAGGGGCGATGGACCGCGGCCCACCTCGCCCGGCTCGGCATCGGCCCTGCGGACCTGCCCGGGGTGGAGATCGTCGAGTATCGCGCCGACATCTGCGCGCTCTACGCCGAAACCGACCTGCTGCTCGTACCGAGCCTGTGGCAGGAGAGCTTCGGGATGGTCGCCCGCGAAGCCGTGATCCACGGAGTACCGGTGGTGGCCACCCGGGTCGGCGGGCTGCCGCAGGCGGTCCGTGGCGGGGGAGTATGCCTCGAACCGCCGCAGTGGGGCGACGGCTACCAGGTCACGATGACCGCAGCCGAGGTCAGGGCCTGGCTGGCCGCCGTGGCTACGGCGCTGCGCGGCGCTCACCGACCACTACCAGGCATGCTGTCTCGCACCACCGCGGACAGCGTCCGGGCGTACCGGGCCGTGCTCGGCTCGTCGGCGAAGTGAACGTGTACGGCGGCCCGGCCCATGGCATCGGCGATCACCGAAGCTGGCGTGGTCCAGCGCTGCTCGCCGGCTACCGCCACCACCGTCGCCAGGTTCTCCCGCTCTTCGTGCAGCCAGTCCTGCGGCGTGGCGAGCAGCCGGTCCAGCTCCGCCGGCGAGAACAGCGGCCGAGCAGAGCGGCCCGGCCGCGGATGCCGATCGTCCATCCGCCGTCGGCGGGACGGCGCCAGCCGGTGGACGGCTTCCTGCGCCAGGACGCTCCAGCCGTCGACCGCGCGCGCCAGCACCTGGTCGGCGGATACGGCGGTGAGGGGCGATTCGTCCGCCGCAGCGGTGAGCGCGTAGGACCGGACCAAGTTGGGGAGCAGGTAGCGGTGCGGGCCCACGGTCTGGCGCGGCACCGGCGTCAGCAGGTGGGAGCCGACCAGCTCGTCCAGTGCCTGCATAGCCTCGCGGGGTGCCAGCCCCGCGCAGATCGTGGGCGCCCAGTCCGGGACGGTGACAGTCGGAAGTATGGCGATCCGACGTAGCGTCAGGCTCGCCACCTCACTGAGCGCCCGAAACGACGGTGCGAGGTTGTCTCGCATCGACCCGGCGTCGGTACTCAGCTCGTCGAGCCGGTGCTGCGGGTCCCGCAGCAGCGCAACCAGGTCGGCGGCCCACCGGCCCCGGTACATCCGGCAGGCGGCGAACCACAGGGCCAGCGGCAGGCCGTCGCAGAGCACCGACAGCGCGCGGAGTGCGACCGGCTCCGCCGACAGTCGATCGGGGCCGAGATGAGCGGCGAGGGTCTCGAGTCCCTGCGCGTGCGACATCGGCGCCACCAGGTGCCGGTGCGCCCCGGGAAGGGAGAGCTGCCAGCGGGCGGTGACCAGCACCGTGCAGCCGGCCCCGGCCGGCAGCAGCGGCAGCACCTGATCGACCGCGCGGGCGTCATCGAGCAGCAGCAGGCAGCGCCGGTCCGTCAAGAGGCTGCGCAGGAGCGCGGCCCGCGCCGCCAGCTCGGCCGGAATCGCCAGGTCGGCGACGCCCAGCGCGCGTAGGAGCTCTTCGAGCACCTGGTCCGGGTTCCGCGGCTGCCCGCTGCCCGCGAGGTCGGCGTACAACTGACCATCTGGATAGGCGGCGGCGACGGCATGAGCGACCTGGAGCGCCAGGGCGGACTTGCCGACTCCGGGCATGCCGTGCAGCAGCGCGACGCGCGGACCGGCGTTCGCAGGCCGGCCCGGGTCGCTACCCAGGCGCCTGACCAGGTCCGCCAGGTCGGCCTGGCGCCCCACGAAGAGCGGCGACGCGGGCGGCAGCTGGGCTGGCCGTGGCTGGTCGGCGAAACGCAGGGGCGGCAGCTCATTGACGGTGACGGCGAGGCTCGGATCCTGCCGGAGAACGGCCTGCTCCAACTCGCGCAGGAGCGGACCCGGGTCGAGCCCGTGCTCGTCTACCAACAGTTGGCGGCCTTGCCGGGCCACACTGAGCGCCTCCGGCTGCCGGTCGCTTCGGTACAGCGCCATCACCAGTTGGGCGCGTAGCAGTTCCCGCAACGGATACTCGGCGACATACTGGGTCAACTCCGGGATCAGGTCGCGGTGCGAACCGAGCTGGAGCTCGATGTCGATCAACCATTCCAGGTCAGCCAGCCGGGTCTCCTCCAGCCCTTCACGGGTCGGGGCAACGAACGCGGCGACCGCACCGGTCAGTGCCGGGCCTTTCCACAGCGTCAGCGCATCGCGCATGAGCTTGCGGGCGTTGGGAAGCCGGCGGCGGTTGCCCTCGACTCGTGCCAACTCGGCGAGCCTGGTGTAGGTCGCCAGGTCGAGTTCGTCCGGGGCGAGGTCCAGCACGTAGCCGCCGGGCTTGGTGAGTAGCGGCACCGTCGCGTCGTCGGCTCGCCGCAACGTCCAGCGCAGCGCCGAGATCTCGGACTGAATCTGCGCCCGTGCCGTGGCCGGCGGCGTGCTTTCCCAGATCGCCGTGGTCAGCTGGTCGACCGACACCACACGGTTGGCGTTCAGCAGCAGGTAGGCGAGCACCGCTCGGCGGCGCGGCCGTGCCACGCCGACCGGCTCGCAATTCACAGCTGCGCCGACCGGACCAAGCACCGTGAAGCGCAACGTCATGCGGCTGCCCGGGGGCTCTGTCGAAGACCACGAAGGGCAGCAGCGTAGTGAGCCGGCGGCAGTTGGCGACCTGCTCGGAGCAGAGCCAGCTCCGCCATCCGGGCGGGGATGGACCCGATGCCGGCACGTTTGGTTCTTCGGCAGGTCCGCAGGGGGGTGACGGGGCCGTCGGATAGTTCCGCCGGTCCGGAGGAGGTGCGAGCGAGGAAGTCCGAAAAGCACGCGGGCGCCGATTCCTGGCGACGCTGCGGTGTTCCTGCCGTATACACCCTGAGAACCGTTTCCGCTCGGGTGACAATGGCTGAGGACGGGACCGTATGCACCGGGGCTCCTGGATCGGTTGGCGGCGTTGCTGAATCCGTCGCGCGATGTCCGGTCGAGGCCCGATGGCCCGCGCCCTCATTTGAGTGCCAGCGAAGGCCGGTGAAGCGGACACGACACGGATGCCGTTGCGCTTAGGTGTGTCCGTGCGGCAGAAGGGTATGGCGATCCACATACAACTTCGGTACAAGTGGCGTACATGCCGATCCTCAAGCCGTGCCATATAGCAGCGCGTGCCGGATAGCTTCACCTAGCGTGCGTGCTTGGCCTAGGTTGGTACTGCTCGAAAGGGCCAGCACTCCGAGAATTGTCATCGACCGGCTACTGGCCGCAGTGCCGTCCGGAAGCTATGTGGCCGTGGCCAACACGACCACGGCGGTCAACGGCGAGGTCACCGCCGAAGCGGTCCGGGCGTGGAGCACCGATGCCCACGCCGAAACTGAAACGGCGAACCCCGAGCGGATCGCCGAGTTCTTCACCGGCCTTGAGAGCGTAGAACCGGGCTGATTCTCATCCTCACGATGGCGCCCCGAGCCGCACGAAGACGGCAGCCCGCCGGTCGAGGTCGACCGGTGGCGCGGAATCGCTCGCAACCCACAATGCGCCCACCTCAAATGGAAATGTCGACGGGTGGGCGCAGCGGGGCGACGCTCGCCAGCGCCTTGTACATCGCTTCTTCCGGAACGCGTCCACGAATGGGCGGTCCGGTCGCCCAACGACTCCGCAGCTGGTGAGGTCCCCGTCGAACGGTGCCGGGTACTGGATGGACAAGGTCTCCGGCATCCGCAGCGTCCGAAGGTGTCGAACCCTAACCTTCTGACTCGTAGCGTTCGAGACGGCGACGTGTCTCCTCGGCCGCCGGGTCGCCCACGTCCTCGTAAATTCGCACGGCCTGACGCCAGGCGGCGGAGGCAGCGGCCCGGTCGCCCATCCCGTCCCGGGTGTCCCCGAGCCGGATGAGGGTTTCCGCCTCGTGATACCGGTCGACGGAATCACGAAAGAGCTGGATCGCCTGCTCGTAGCAGTCGGCCGCGCGGTCGCGATCACCGAGGCGGTCGTAGGCGAAACCGAGGCTGTCCAGCGTGGCGGCCTGGCCGTTGCGGTCGTCGCTGCGTCGTTGCTGGGCGAGTGCTTCGGTGCAGCTCTCGATGGCCTGGACATAGTCGCCGGTGGCGGCCAGCAGCCAACCGATCGCGTTGAGCGTCCGGGCTTCCCCCGAACGGTTGCCGACCAGCCGGTACAGCCGCAGCGCCTCGCGACCGTGTGTGAGCGCCTCGTCGAGCCGGCCGTCCAGGTAGCAGAGTTCGCAGTAGTTGTGCAGCGTCTGGGCCTGACCAGTGGGATCGCCGAGACGTTCGTGCAGCTCAAGTGCGCGTTTCAGCCGGTGCTCGGCGGTGTCGTGGTCGCCGAGTCGGGTCAGTGCGCGGGCGAGCAGCCGGTTGGCGGCGGCCTGCCCGGCCAGGTCGTCGATCTTTTCTGCCGCGGCCAGCGCGACCAGTTGGGTGGCGAGCTGGTCCTGCCACAGGCCGCGCGGTGCCAGGAAGGTGTTCAACGCCCAGGCGATCTGCCAGGCGTACGCTTCGAAGCCGTTCTCAGCGGCCTGCTGGACCACCCGCATCAGCACCCGGTGCTCCGCGGTGAACCAGGCGAGCGCGCCGTCGTGATCGGTCACCGGCCGCCTGCCGGGTACGGGCAGCGGTGGCACCGGCTCGATCGGGGGCCACTGCGGCTGGAGCAGCAGGGCCGCCGGATAGGCGTCGTGCAGGTAGTGGTCGTACAGGCGTGCCCGGGCCGCCTCGTGCTCGTCGGCGCGCTCCGGCGACTCCGCGAGCTCGGCCGCATAGACCCGCAGAAGATCGTGGAAGGCGTACCGGCCGGGCGCGTGCTCGGCCAGCAGATGGAGCCGGGTCAACTCCCGCAGTCGCGGCGTAACGTCCGCGGCCGACACGCCGGCGAGCGCCGCGGCCGCGGCGGGGGTCAGGTCCGGGCCCGGATGGAGCCCCAGCAGGGCGAACAGTCGGGCCGCGTCCTGCCCCAGGGCCAGGTACGACCAGGAGAAGACGCGCCGTACATCGCCGTCGGCCAACGCGTCCAGCCTCGCCTCAGCCGAGTGCAGTTCGGCGGCGATGGCGCCGAGCGGAAACGTGGGATGGGTGGCGACGCGTGCCGCCACTATCGACAGCGCCAGCGGGAGCCGGCCGGTCGCCTCGACGATGTCGGCCACCGCGGCCGGCTCGGAGGCGAGGCGGCCGGCGCCGAGCCGGCTGGCGAGCAGGCTCGTCGACTCCTCGGCGGTGAGCACACTGAGCGTCAACGGCGCCGCGGACTCGGCGGCGATCAGGCCGCCGAGCCGGTCGCGGCTGGTGACCACGACCATGCAGCCGCCGGCACCGGGCAGCAGGGCGCGAACCTGGGCGGAGTCGCGAGCGTTGTCGAGCACCACGAGCATCCGGCGGGAGGCCAGCAGGCTGCGGTAGAGACCCGTCCGGGCCTCCAGGTCGGAGGGTATCCGGGCCTGGGGTACGCCGAGCGCCTCGAGGAAGCCGGACAGGGCGTCGGGCGGCGACACCACCCCGGCTTCGTCGTACCCACGAAGGTTCACGTAGAGCTGGCCGTCGGGGAAGCGGTCGGCCACCCGGTGCGCCCAGTGCAGTGCCAGGGCGGTCTTGCCGACTCCGGCCATGCCGGACACCACAGAGATGACCACTGTCGTAGGCCCCTGCGCCCGGCTGCCCAGGAGAGCGTCGAGGCTGGCCAGCTCGACTCCGCGGCCGACGAACTCCGGCACCGCACGCGGCAGCTGTTCGGGGCGCTGAATGAGCGGCCCCGGTGGCGCGTCCGGTGCCGGCCCGTCCGGCCGCGCTGGCGGGCACGCTGCCAGCCCCGGGCGGTGATGCAGGATGTCGTCGTACAACTTGGTGAGCTCCGGCGCCGGATCGAGGCCGGTCTCCTCCGCCAGCACCTGCCGAGCCTGCCGGAAGGTATCCAGCGCGCCGGCCACGTCACCGATGCGGTAGAGGCCCACCATCAGCTGCCCCCACGCCCGCTGCCGCAGCGGGTGCCGGTCGAGCAGGGCACGCAGCCGGTGTATCACGTCGGCCGGCGCGCCGAGCGTCAACAGTGCCCCGGTGTAGTCCTCCTCGGCGAGCAGCCGGCGCTCCTCCAACTGCGCCACCCGCCGGGCCAGCGCCGCAGGCAGCGGCAGGTCGGACAGCGGGTCCCCACGCCACAGTCCCAGCGCAGCGGAGAGTTCGGCCTCGGCCCGGGTTGCATCCGAGGCGGCGAGAGCGTCGCGGCCCCGCGCCGCCGCGGCGTCGAACAGGTCCAGATCCCGTTCGCCTGGTTCCACCCGCAGCAGGTAGCCGCCGGCGGCAGCGGTTATCCCCTCCCAGGACGTCCCGCCGCCCAGCGACTGCCGCAGGCCGCGTACGTAGGTGCGCAGGTTCGCCGCGGCCGACGCCGGCTGATCGTCGCCCCACAGCATTGCGGCCAACTCGTTGGTGCCGACGATCTCGTTCGGACGCAGCAGCAGGGTGGCCAAGAGGAGACGTTGCTTCACCGAGCCCAGCGGAACTGGCTGGCCATCGCGGTACACGCGGATCGGGCCAAGGAGGTCGAAACGCACAAGCACCTCAAACGTGGGCGCTGTCACCGGGTGCACCGTAACCCGATGACGGGGGCGAGTTGGTAGTCTATCCGTCAGTTGCGCAGCGATTGTCTGGGCTCCACCGTACGTTCGGCCGTCCACACTTTTCCATCGGACAGCGCACTCCACGCGCACTGGATGCGCGACGACCACCCGCCACCGGGGCGCGGCATTCGGATGCGCGCGAGGACCCGAGTGAACTGCGGGCTGTCGCCGCGTTGCCCACCGGTCACCACCACCGCGAGCGGCTTCTGGCCCGGTTCGCAGCCCAGATGCAGCTTGGTGGTCAACCCGCCACGAGAACGACCGAGGGCGTGGTCGGCGGGTTCGTCCTCGACGCCGCCGGGCGGCTCCTTCTGCTCCTACGGTCGAGCGCGGGTGACCGTCGAGTCGATGCTGACATCCCAGTCGATCAGTCCGGCCGCGTTGGCGCTGGCGCCTGTCTGGATGTGTCGCTGGCCGGGACCCCGTAACGGGGTCCCGGCCAGCGGGGCGTTTGGTGTCAGCTGTTCCAGTGTTCGGCAACCAGGTCGGTGGCCTGGGTTTCCCACTGCGCGTAGTGGTCGGGGAAGGCGGAGACCTGCACGGTCTGCGCGGCCTCGGTCAGTGGCATGTCGTGCCAGCCGTCGACCTGCTTGAGGCCGTTGAGGAACGCGGTGGTGGCGTACTCGGGGTCGGTGATCTGCTCGACGGTGCCCCAGCCGGACGACGGTCGCTGCTGGAACAGGCCCTGCGAGTCGTGGTCGTTGCGTTCACCCAGGTGTCCCAGGTTCTCCAGCTTCGACTCCTGCAGGCTGGTCGCGATCGCGATGACCGCGGCGCGTTCGTCCATGCCGTTCTTCTTCGTCGCGGCGATGATGGCCTTGACGTTGTCGGTCTGTTCGGCGCCCAGGGTGATCTGGGACTGCTCGCCCTGCACTGCGGTGGTGGTGACGGCGGCGGAGCGGGTCTGCGGCGTCGCGGCGCTGGCGGCGGTGACGGGGCCGGCGATGACGCCGGTGGCGAAGGTCAGGCCGGTGATGCCGAGAATCGTCTTGCGCAGGATCGTGTTCATGGGGGTGCTCCGTTCGTGGGGGGATGACGCCGACTGGGGGAGGTCGGCGTACGGGTCCGCGAAAGGTGCGGTGGGAAAGTCTGTGGGGTCACCCGTTGGTGCTCGGGTGGGTCGGGGATGTGTAACGACCGGGGGTGGTCGTTCATTCCAACCGACCTGCCCGGAGGCTGAGCTCACGGGGCGGTGGTGCTGGGTGCGTCGGGGATGTGTAACGACCGGGGGCCGGCCGTCATTCCGTCGACGTGGTCCGGGACCGGGAGGTTCGTTGTCCTGCTCGGTCCGCCAGGGTGTGTAACGACCGGGGCCTGGCCGGCATTCCGCCGGCCGGGCTTGACCGGCTACGCAGGGTGGGTCGTAACGGACATCGGGCGCATCGGTCCCGCTGGCCGTCGAGAGTGCCGTCCGCGGATGTGGCTGCGTGGAGCCGTACCGGGGTTGTCTGTTATTGGGTGGGCGGTTATGTAGCGTGTGGTGTGGGCGAGTGCGAGTTGGGTGGTTTGCGGCGGCGTTGGATGGTGTGGGTGATGTGTTGCCGCATGGCCGGGGTGACGTGGCTGTAGATGCCGCGGATGCCGGGTACACGGTGGCCGAGTCGCTGGGCTCACTGATGTCAATGGCCAGTGAGATCGGACTCTGACACGGTTTCGGCGATCGCGACTGGTCGATGGTGGATTATGTGTGGTGTCCAATGCTGGAGTCTGCGGCGGGTTCCTTTCGCATCTGTCCAGGTTGTGGGTGACGAACGTATCGGCGATGGGTTCGACGGTACGGATGTACGCCCAGAGGCGTCGAAGTCGCATAGCGCCGGCTGCCCGCTCGCGTCGCGTAGGAGGTCGGGGCCGCAGGCTTGACAATCGAAGGTGATCGATTAGTGTTGGTGCCTGCGAGGCGAACCGGACAATCAGCGGCGACTGGCGCCCCTCGTTCCGCCGCGCTGCCGTACGCCGATCTCCGGAGGAATCGCAGCCACCATGAGACTGAAGAGCAGCCTTCTCGGTGTCGCCGCGGCGGCTGTAACGCTGGCCGCCGCCCTGCACGGCGCCAGCGCGCCGACCACCGTGCCGGCCAGCACGGCTCTGCCGGCCAGCACCGCTGTACCGACCAGCCCGTCGCCGACCGGGGCCGCCTGCAGCGTCCGCTACTCGGTCTACACCTGGGACACCTACCTGACGAGCAGCATCACCATCACCAACACCAGCGGAACCCCGATCACCTCCTGGGTGCTGAAATTCCCGCTGCCCGCCGGACAACGCATCACCAGCGGCTGGAACGCGGTGTACTCGCCGTCCAGCGGCAGGGTCACGGCCCGTGGCCTTGACGACCACGTCATCATCGGGCCGGGCGGCGCGATCGCCATCGGGTTCGTGGCCACCCACACCGGTGGCACCGACAGCCCGTCCTCGTTCACCCTCAACGGGACGCCCTGCTCACTCGGCTGAGCCGCCGATCAGTCAGGGCGGCCGGGGCGGGCTACCGTTGCCGGCAAACGGCCGCCGGGCTGGAGGCGGGTTCCGGCACGGCGGCTTGGTTTGCGAGTACGGCGGGTTGAGTTTGTTAGCGCGTTCGGGCGCCGGATGTCAGTTGCTTTCAGCGCCACCGACTTCCGGTCGGAGTCGGTGTCAATGAGTTTCGGCGCCAGTCGCGGTGACCCTTGCACGCGGAAGGTCGACCAGGCCGGCCAGACGCTACTGCCGGGCAGCGGGGCGGGTGCAGAGGTCAGCCGGTCACGGTCCATCCGAGGCTGTTGCACCCCGGGCAGTACAAGACCCACTCGGGTTCCTGTCCATCGCGCCAGGGCAAGATCGTCCCCTGCGAGAGCGTCACCTTGCCCCGGCCGCAGCATCGGTCGCAGGTGGCTGCGAGTTGCGGCCGCAAAGGCTTCAGGTAAGCAAGTTCCGGATACTGCTCAGCGGCTCTGGCCAGCGCGAAGTCGCGCTCGGCTTGATCGGCCAGCCGCAACGGGCCGTCCTCCTCGTCATTCATGACGACATCGCCCGCCGGGGTCAAGTACATGACGGGTCCCAAGCTGTTGAACAGGGGGAGGTGCCCTGGACGGGCAAGGCCGCCACGCCAGTCAGGTGCTTGGGCAGTCTCCTCGATCAGTCGATCGATCAGTTCAGCGTTCGTCATGTGACCTCCTGGGGCGCAGCATACGAAGCAGCCGCCAGCGCGTCGCGCGTTCCCGCGCGAATGCCTTTCACGATCATTCGTGCTTCTTGATCGACACGCGTACTCTCACGCTTTGGATCGTTGGCATGGGCCTTGACCTTGGGTTTGTTACTGGGTATGAGCGCCACCGGACAGCGGCCTCGATCGGGTGAGTCGATGTAAGCGAGTTTCGGCGCCACCGGCGCGGTGGGAGCATCGGCTGGTCGGGGCGGAGGTCCGCCGATGCCGCCGATGTCGAAGATGTCGAAGGTCGAACTGTTCGCGGCGATTCGCAGGGGCTCGCGAGCGGGTCGGCTACCGCGTGACCGGGCTCGACGACGCGGATAGATCCGCCGAGCTGTCGTTCGCGGTCCGTGGCCTGACCATCGCGGCCGTGGTCAACGTGGCCAACGGCGTCAAACTGTCGGTCACCGAGGATCCGTCGACCGGCTCGTTCAGCGCGGCGATCGGCACGACCGGCACTCAGAAGGCCCTACAGGCACAGATCGTCGCGACCGGCCCCGACAGCAACGTCGTACGAGGCCAGTGGAGCGCCACGACACAGGGGTCACCGGTCAACGGGACCATCAGCATCCCTCTTCCCGGCCGGCGTGAACCTGGACCCGGTCGTGCAGCTGCTGGAGCTGGACTCCACCGGCCTCGACCAAGCCACCGCCGACCGCCGCAGCCGCGTCATCCCGCTCTGACATCGGCTGGTCCCTGGTGCGGCCGGCGGGGTAGCACAGGTCGCACCAAGGTCCGGTGGGGACCTGCCGCTCAACCCGCGCCTCAGACGCAAGACCGAGGTGCGGATCTTGTCGGTGGGAGCGGTTAGCGTGGGCACGCCACCCGGTCAGGGCCGGCGCCGACCCCCTCGGAGGACCCGCATGTCGCAGGAGACGACCTACCTCGAACTGTCCGAATCGGACGGTGGAGCGCACAAGTTCTACGAGGTGGTGGTCGACGACACCACCCTGACCGTGAGCTACGGCCGGATCGGCGACCAGGGCCAGGTGAAGACCACCGGCTACCCCGACAATGCGCGGGCGCGGGCCGCCGCCGCGAAGAAGATCGGCGAGAAGGTCCGCAAGGGGTACGCCCCGGCGGTGCGCGGCGTGCGCCAGAAGCGGTCCGTCTCCCGGCGGCAGATCGTCAGCACCCGCTCGACCGCCCGCACCGCCCCGGTGCTCTGGCGGTACAACTCCGGTGCCCCCGCGTTCGGCATCTTCATCGACGGCCGCACCTGCATGGTGGGCAACGAGCGCGGTGTGATCACCACACTTGACCACGACGCCCGAGTCCTGGACCAGGTCCGCCTCCCCGACGGGGTCAAGTGCATCGTCGCCGACGACGCCTGGATCTACGCCGGCTGCGATGACGGCAACGTCTACGACCTCTCCGGCAAGATCCCCCGAGTGGCGTACGCCATCGCCCCCGACATCGACATCTACTGGCTGGACATCCACGACGGCGTACTCGGGGTCTCCGACGCCGACGGCGGCATCGCCGCCATCGACCACGAGGACGAGTTCCTCTGGCGCCGGGGTGGGCGCGGCAAATCGGCCTGGATGGTCCGCTGCGACACCGACGCCGTCTACCACGGCGACTCCACCGGCGTCAGCCGGTACGACTGGCGCACCGGACAGGAGCAGTGGCACACCCGTACCGGCTCGGTGCTGTTCGGCTGGCAGGAGCGCGACGCCGTCTTCGCCGGCACCGCGACCCGCGAGGTGGTCCGGATCGGCAAGAACGGCCGCGCCGCCCAGACGTACCGCGCCGACGCGCCGGTCTTCTCCTGCGCCACCGCCGAGGACGGCCGGTACGTCTTCGCCGGCGACAGCCAGTCCTCGATCTACTGCTTCGCCGCCGACGGCACCCGGCTGTGGAAGCTCGGCACCGGCTGCGGCTCGGCGTACTCGATGCAGTACCACGACCAGCGGCTCTACGTGGTGACCACCAGCGGCCAACTCGCCTGCATCGACGCCAGCGAGCCGGCGATCCGGGCGGCTGAGGAGGGCAACGTGCCCGACGTGGTCGACGTCAAGGCCCCCACCCGGATGCCGGAGCCGGCTGCGGTGACCCAGGTCGAGGTGGTCGCCGACGCCAGCAACGGCGTGATGGTGGAGTGCGTGGAGGAGGGCGGCCGGCTGCGGGTGCACGTGCTCAGCACCGGCTACCACCGGGGCTGGTCGGTGCAGTTCCCCAAGGGCATCCGCGAGCCCGGGGCGCGCTACCTGGTCACCGACGTCCGCGAGGCCGGCCGGGGCGGCTTCTACCGCGCATACGGCGACATCCGCCGCCTGCGGTGACACCAGGGACCCAAGCCCCCCGAACCTGCCGGCTGGCGTCGCGCGACGGTCCCACCAACGCGGGAATTGACCGAGGGCTGAGGGATCAGCCCTCGGTACGTCGTCGACGCTCAGGACGATCTTGCCGCAGGTCCAGACGGAGATCGGGGGCCTGGCTGTCCTGGCGGGTGAGGCCACAACGGTCTTGGCTGCCGTCCCGCGGCAGTCGACCCCGCAGGAAACCGTCGCGATGCTCCGCCCAGTGATGGAGAAGCTCAACGGGATCCGTGCTGGAGTCGGTGGTTGTATTGGGCAGGTCGACCAGGCCAAGCAGAAGGCCGCGGCGGTCCTGCACGGTGGCGATCCTGGGCCTCTGCTGGCCAGGCTGGATGCGATCCTTCAGGTCCTGGCCGGGGTTGGTCAGCACGTCGACGCTGCCAGGGAGCAGGTCGAGGCGGCGATCGGCGAGGCGAGAAGGGCCGGTAGCTCGGGAAACTGACTTCGGGTGGCGGACAGAGGGTCGTCCCGGCACCCGTGACAGCACCGGCTCGAATACCACCGAACCGTTCCGCAGTCGAAGAAATCCGTCGGTACGTCGGGCGGGATGTGGCCGCAGGGCGTTTGTACGACGTGGACGGGCGACCTCTGACGCCTCTCGTCGGGCCGGGTGACACCGGTGCGGCGGAAGATCTTGCCGCGCCGCGCCGGTCGATGCGTTTCGTTCACCACGTGGAGTCGAACGCGACCGCGTACATGCGCCGGCACGGCGTGCGCTCGGCGGTTCTCTACATGAACATGCGACCCTGTCAGGGCGAGGACGGCTGCACCGAGAACCTCAAGGCGACGCTGCCGGTAGGTTACCGGGTGACCGTCTACCAGGTGTACGGCAACGGGTCCGTGCGGCTGTGGGACTTCAAAGGGACCGGGGAGGGACTGACCGATGATCGACGCTGACGACCGCCAGGTGTGGGCCGACCCCGCAACCCTGGCCGCGCTGAACGAGCGGGTGCACGACCTCGACACGCACGAGCTGACTGCCTACGCCGCGTCGCGCGGCGTCCGGCCGCCCGACGACCGCCCTGGCTGGTACATCGTGCTGGAGTATGCCCCCGATCTGACTGAGCGCGGTCTGTTCTGGGTCGGCCCCGACGACGAGTGACTATCGCGATGTCCGGATAGGTGGCGATACGGAAGCCCGGTTGCTGGTGCCGGGTGCATCTTCCCGGATCATCCGGCCGCGAGGAAGGCTCCCCGGCTGCTGGCGTGCGTCACGCCCGGACCCCTGACCCGGATCTGGCGCGACGCACAAGGTCACCGACGACGACACCGACGCCATGCTCGCCCTCGGCAAACGCTGGTGTACAGCCCTGGGCGTCGATCCCGACACCGCACCACCCCGGCGGCGGCATGACCGTCACGGCGAACCCTGCCGGCGACCTCACGACGCCCGGAGGCCACCCCCCATCGCTGGGAAGTGGCCTCCGGGCGTGATCACCCGGTGCGGCTGGCTGCCGTACCGGCTCTACGGCCTCACCAGTACTTGGGCAGCTGGTAGAAATCGGCGTGGTTCAGGTTGTCGACGGACCCATCCGCCATCCGCTCGGCGATCCCGACGATGCCGGCCTCGACGGCCTTGGTCAGCTGGCCCTTCTGCTTCTGGCCCCAGGCGTGGGACTGGCCGCGCACCTCGAACAGGACGGTCGCGCTGCCGTTGAGGGCGAACGCCGACCGGGCCTGCCCGGCGTAGTCGCGGTCGAAGCTGTACCCGTCGGCGACCTGGTAGTGCACGTACTGGCTGACCCCGCCGACGAACGGCGAGTTCTGGGCGTTGCCGTTGCCGCCGTGCTGGATCATGCCCTGGGCGGCGGCAAGCGCGTGCCGACGGGAGCTGTCCTGGTCGAGCAGCGGCCAGTCGGCGTACCGCGGGTTGCCGTCGATCTCGGAGCCGAGCGGCGGAAAGTCCAGGGCCACCGTCACGTACTGGTCGCTGTCGTTGTTCTGGTTGCACGGGCCCATGTGGTGCAGGTCGACGTAGGTATCGACCTTGCCGAACTCGTTGCGCAGGTCGACGTACAGGTCACGCAGCGCCCGGGACTCGTTGGTCACGAACATGCCGGGGAGGGTCTCGTTCGCGGGCCGAGTCGCCGGCGACGGCTCGGCGGTGAGGTCCGCACTGAAGTCGCGGTTGACGTCGAAGCCCTGTGCGCCGTTGCTGTAGTAGTACGGCGGAGTCGTCCCGGCCAGCTGCGGGAACTTCTCGACCGCCTCGCTCCACGGGAAGTCGTTCTGCCGACGGTTCAGCTCCGCAGCGTCGGGGTTGAACTTCGGGACGGCGACGACGGTCAGGTTCTCGCGGATCAACTGGGCCTGCGGGCTGCCGCTGGACCCGAGGGTCTTGAGCATGCTCAGCAGCGCCTCGGTGCCGGTCTTCTCGTTGCCGTGGATCTCGCTCGTGATCAGGAGCACGCGGTCACCGGTGCCGACCCGGGCCGCGTAGATGTCCCGGCCCCGCTGGGACTGTCCGATGACGTCCACGTCGACGCGGCCGTGGCTGGTCGCCTCGATCTGGGCGAGTTGCTTGCCGAGCTCCTCGTAGTTCGTCCAGCCGGAGGCGGAAGGATTACCGGGCAGATTCTCGCAGTTGGCGTTTCCGTTCTCCGCTGCCGAGGCCGGCGCGAACAGGGTTACGGCACACATTGTTGCGACAGTTGTCGACAGCAAAAGACGTCGGTTCATCAGATCTCCTCTAGGTGAAGAAGTTCAGTGTCCGGTTCATCATTCGGGCGTCATTCGGTTGCCCGGCTCCCATGATTAACCTGCTCCTTCTGAGTGCACATCGCCTGCGTACGGCCGGTTCGGTGAGGTGGCCACGCCAATTGACGTATGGCAAACCTAAAGTCCTCGGTGAATTGGATCGCTCCCAGGCGGAGCCACTTGAGAAAATCTTGAGTTTCATGGCGGTCGAGGTGGTGTCGCGTTGGTTGACCCCGGTCGGACCCCAGACCTAAGGCCCAATGCCGCTTCCTTAAGCTCAGTGTGTTCCGTCGTGGCTGGGGGAGCCTCGTATCGTCAGGGCGGCGCGGGACAGGTTGCCGGATCGGGTGGCGATTGGGGTGTTGACCAAGACGTTCCGCCGGAACCCGCTTCACCAACACCACACCCGACACCGTCCTCAGCTACGGCGACCTCATCCTGGTACTGCCGAACCGGTACCGGACACGTTCCGGGAGGTGCCGGCGCAGATCGAAGGCCGGTTCCGCTGCTCGTGTTGACCCTCGACCGGCAGATCCCGGTCCAGTTCGACCACCACTCCCAGGCGCCGGCGTGGCGGGCCCGCACCGTGGCCGCCCTCAAGACCCTGCACACCTACGCCACCGTCCGAGCCGCCGGCGGTGACCCCGAGACCGCCCCGGCCGACCTGCTCGCGTGGTGCCGCGCCGGCGCGGTCCTGCTGAACCGTCGGCGGCCCGCCACTGTGGGCAGTCGCCCGGCGGGACGCAAGAGATTCTGAGTGGCGTTCCCCACATTGTCGGCGAACCGATAGTCGTCGGCCGTTCGGAGATCCACATGACAGCCTCGGCATGGCCGACGCCTGTCCAGAATGGATAGAGCGGCTCGGGCGGTCCGGGGGGGCGCCGCCCTCTCCACAAGAGAGGGAGCTAGTGAGAAGACGTATCCGTGCCGCGATGTTCGCGGCGCTCGCCACGACGGGGGGACTCGTGGTGCAGGCGACACCTGCCCACGCCGGGCCCTTCTGCGAACGGCCGAACCCGCCGCCGGCCTGCGACCCCGGTGGCCCCGGCCTGCCCCCGATCGGCAGCCTGAGCACGGCGACCCGGGTGCCGGCCGGTATCCAGGTGACCGGCTGGGCCGAAGACGCGGACGGCGGCAACGTCCTGGTCAACATCAGCATCGGCGGCCGGAAGGTCGGATCGGTGACGACCGCCGCCAACGGCCAGTTCGCGGGCACCGTGCCGGCGGTGGCCGGCGCGAACGTGTGTGCCACCGCGATCAACAACGGTGCGGGCCACGACGCGGGGATCGGCTGCCGGACGCTGAACGTCGCGGTCGACCCGGTCGGCATACTGGAACCGCTGGAGCGGGTCGGCACGTCGCTGACGCTGCGCGGCTGGGCCGTCGACGGCGACACTAACGCCGCCGTCGAGGTCCGGGTCTACCACGGTGACCAGCTCGTCGGCGGCAAGCTCGCGAACCAGCAGCTGCCCGGAACGTTGGCCGACTACCCGGCGTACGGCACCGCCCGTGGCTTCAGCATCTCGGTGCCGGAGCGGCCGACCGACGGCGACCACACCGTCTGCGTACGGGCCGTCAACGTCGGAGCCGGTGCGGACAAGGTGCTCGGGTGCCACACGTACTCGGTGCGGCACAACCCGTTCGGCGCCCTCGACGAGGTCACCCGGGTCGGCGACAAGGTGCGGGTGCGCGGCTGGTCGGTCGACCCCGACGAGCTGACGACCCCGACCCAGGTCGACCTCTACCACGACGGCACCTGGGTCCGTAGCGTGATCGCGGACGGTCACCGTTCCGACCTGGACCCGCGGTACGGCACCGCGCGCGGCTTCGACATCGCGGACCTGCCGGCGACGATGGTGCCGGGACCACACCGGATCTGCGCGTACGCCATCAACCGGTCGTACGGGACGGTCAACACGGAACTCGGCTGCCGGGACTACACGCTGCCGGCACCGGTCGTCGCGCCCACCATCCTGCCGTTCGGCGAATGGGGCATCAAGGCGACCAGCATCTCGTTGGGCTGGCGGGACAACTCGACCACCGAGGACGGCTACCGGGTCGAGCGGTCGGTGGCCGGTGGCCCCTGGACCGAGATCTGGCGTGCCACCGTACCGGCGACCGGGACGACCGACCGGGACCTGACCCCGGGCACCCGCTACTGCTACCGGGTCATCGCGTTCAACGTGGTCTCCGAGGCGGCGGCGGAGGTCTGCGCCACGACCCTGCTGCCCCGGCTAGCCAACCCGACCGGGCTGACCGTGACCGGCCGGACCGACTCGACGATCACGATCAGCTGGCAGGACAACGCCGACAACGAGGCCGAGTACGTCGTCGCCTGGCGGCCGGTCGGCAGCACGAACCCGGCCACGACCGTGGTGCTGGCGGCGAACCCGGGAACCGGCCAGATGACGTACACGATCACGGGTCTGAGCGCCACGACCCGGTACGACTTCGGCGTTTATCCCCGCCGGTCCGGCCACGAGCTGGGTTCGTCCGCCGACGGCACCGCCTGGACAACGGGCCGGCCGAAGGTCGACCACTTCACCTCGTCGGCGACTGCCGTGCACGCGTGCGCCAACACCTCGGTCAACCTCACCTGGCGCGTGACCGGGGCGGACCGGGTGGTGGTCAGGAGGGGCGGTACCACCCTCTCCGACATCCCGTACGGCGGTGTGGGCACCTGGGAGGGCAGCGTCGGGGGTGGCACGCACGACGGCAACGTGACCTACACGCTGACCGCGTACGCCCCGGACGGCCGCACCTACTCGACGGACCTCACGGTGGCGCGGACCAGCAACTACCCGTTGCTCGCCGCGCTCGACTTCGAGAACGTCGGCTACCAGACCCTGGAGGCGTGGTACAAGGACATCAACGGCAACCTGCTCCAGCGGGCCGCCACCATCGCACCCCGTAGCCGGCTTCTCATTCCGCTGTCACACTGCAACCTGGTACGGCTCGAGGTGATCGACCCGAGGACCGGGTACGTCGCGTGGCGGCATCCTACGGGAGGGATCATCCTCGGCCACCACGAGGGCTTCATCCAGACGGGGAAGGGCGCCTGACCTGATCTGACCGACCCACCGGGGCCGGTGGGACCGCGTACGTGCGGTTCCACCGGCCCTTCGTCGTACCCGGGATGGCTCGGTGTCCACAACAGAGTTCTGGACTGCGATCCGGTCCGGTGTGATGACCGAGGACGCCGCCGTGGCGGGCGGGCGTGTCGTCGCCGGTCGGGTTCCGGTGGTTTCCGCCGGTCGCCACCGGCGAGGTCGCCCCGGATGGTCCGACCCTTCGTGTACGCGTACGCGCACTCCGCAGCCGATGCTGCGCTCAAGTCAAGGGGCGGGCGTCCGCCTGTGGTGAGCCACTTGTTCTCGCGGCATGGCCTCTTGACGTGCACGTAACGTGGAGTCAATATATGGCTATGATGCGCATGGATAGGGGTCGGACGTGACGGAGGAAGAGAGCGAGATCGTCGACACCGTGGCCCGCTTCGTCGATCGCGAGGTCCGCCCGACAGTCCGGGACATCGAACACGCCAACGACTACCCGGAGGCGTTCATCGAGGAGATGAAACGCCTCGGGATCTACGGCCTGCTGGTTCCCGAGGAGTACGGCGGTATCGACGCGTCGATGGAGTGCTTCGTCGCGGTCACCGAGCAACTGGCCCGCGGCTGGATGAGCCTGGCCGGCGCCATGGGTGGGCATTCCGTCGTGGTCTACCTCCTGCGCACGTTCGGGACCGCCGAGCAGCGGTCCAGATACCTGCCAAGCCTCGCGACCGGGCAGATCCGGGCGACGATGGCGCTCACCGAGCCTGGCGGCGGTTCGGACCTGCAGGCCATGCGCACCGTCGCGACCAGGCACGGTGACGGCTTTCTGGTCAACGGGACCAAGACCTGGATCAGCAACGCGCGGCGGGCCGGGCTCGTCGCCCTCCTGCTCAAGACCGATCCCGCCGCGCGGCCCGCCCACAAGGGGGTGAGCGTGCTACTCGTCGAGCCAGCGCACGGCTACACGGTGTCACGGGATATCCCCAAGCTCGGCTACAAAGGCGTCGAGGCGTGCGAGGTGGTGCTCGACGACGTGTTCGTACCCGGGGACGCGGTCCTCGGCGCCGCAGAGGGCGCCGGCTTCGCACAGATGATGCGTGGCCTCGAGGTGGGCCGGATCCAGGTCGCCGCCCGCGCGCTGGGAGTCGGACAGGCCGCGCTGGACGACTCGATCAGCTACGCACAGGAACGCGAGACCTTCGGCAGACCGATCTGGCAGCACCAGTCGATCGGCAACTATCTGGCCGACATGGCGACCAGCCTGCGGGCCGCCCGCCTGCTGACCCTCGACGCGGCCCGGAAGATCGACTCCGGCGGGCGTGCCGACCTGGAGGCCGGGATGGCGAAGCTGTTCGCCAGCGAGACGGCGATGCAGATCGCCCTCGACGCGGTCCGCGTCCACGGCGGCTACGGCTACTCGACCGAGTTCGACGTCGAGCGGTACTTCCGGGACGCCCCACTGATGATCGTCGGCGAGGGCACCAACGAGGTTCTGCGCACCGTCATCGTCCGACAGTTGATCGAACGGGCGAACCGGTGACCGGCCCGGACCCCGCCGCGCCGGGCTTCGCGGCCGGGATCGAGGCGTGGCGGCCGCCAGACATGCACGAGCACGACACCATCACGGCCGGTCCGGCCGCCGGCTTCGCCGCCCTGCTCGACCAGCCGTCGCCGGTACGCGCCGACGGCGACCTGTTGCCCCCGCTCTGGCACTGGTTCTACTTCCCGGTCCACCATCCGCAGGCGGCACTGGGCCCGGACGGCCATCCCCGGGACACCGGCTTCATGCCACCGGTCGACTACGGCCGCCGGCTGTTCGGCGGTGGCCGAATGTGGACGTACGGCGGGCTGCGCTGCGGCGACGAGGTTCAGCGCCGTACGTCGGTGGCAGCGGCGCGGACCCGGACCGGGCGCAGCGGCGAGATGCTCATCGTCACCTTGCGGTCGGAGCTGTCGGTGGCCGGCGAACTGCGACTGGCTGAGGAACGCGAGGTCGTCTACCTGGCCGACCCCCGAGGCGCCCGCCCCGAAGGGTCGGATCCGAACCGGCCGGTCCCCGGGCAAGTGGTGCCGGCCGAGCCGGAGCCGACCTGGCGGCTGTCGATACCGCCCGATCCGGTGCTGCTCTTCCGGTTCAGCGCGCTGACCCACAACACCCACCGGATCCACTATGACCGCTCCTACGCCACAGACGTCGAGGGACAACCGGGGCTGCTCGTGCACGGGCCGCTGCTGGCGTTGCTCCTGCTCGAGCTGCCGCGCCGGCACGAGGTACCGGTCACGTCGTTCGACTGGCGGGTGCGGCGACCGGTCTTCGACCACGAGACGATCGAGTGTCGCGGCGACCGGTCCGGCGACTCGGCACGGCTGTCGGCCTCCGCCGGCGGAGGCGGGGACCGGGTATCCGGGCAAGCCACACTGGCCGGCGGTTAGCCGTGCCGACCGAGATCCCGCTCGCCGATCTGGACCTACGGCGCCATGTCCGGGCCGGTGACACGGTGCTGTGGGGGCAGGGCTGCGCCGAACCGCGGCCACTGGTCGAGCGGCTGCTGGCCGACCGGGCGGACATCGGCCCGTTCCGGTGCTTTCTCGGCATCCCCGCCGCCGACACCGTACGCCCCGAGCACACCGACGTGGTCTCGTTCGTGTCCTACTGCGGTACCGGGGCCAACCGCGAGCTGATCCGGGCCGGCCGGCTCGACATCCTGCCCGGCCACTACTCCACGCTGCCGCAACTGTTTGCCTCGGATGAGTTCCGCATCGACGTGCTACTGCTTCTGGTGCCGCCGCCCGACCCGGACGGGACCTTCCGGTACGGCCTCGCGCAGGAGTACCTGACCGCCGCCCTCGCGCGCGCCCGCGTGGTGATTGCCGAGGTCAACGAACTGGTGCCCCGGGTGGAGTGCGGCGGCCGGCTGGACCCGGACCGGATCGACGTCGTCGTGCCGACGCGGCGACCACCGGTCGAGATGCCGTCCAGGCCGCCGGCGCAGATCGACCTCGCGATCGCACGCCGGGTGGCGGAACTCGTGCCCGACGGGGCGACGCTGCAGGTCGGTCTCGGCTCGCTTCCGTCGGCGATTCTGGCGCAACTGGCCAATCATCGCGACCTGGGTGTCCACTCCGGTCTGGTGACCGACGCGGTCGTGGACCTGATGTCGGCAGGCGTGGTGACCGGCCGACGCAAGACCGTCGATCGCGGCAAGGTGGTGACCGGCCTGCTGATGGGGACCGAGCGGCTCTTCCGGGCCGCCGGACACGATCCCGCCTTCCAGTTGCGGGAGACGACCTACACCCATGATCCGGAAGTGCTGGCGGCCCAGCACCGGTTCGTCGCGGTCAACTCCGCGCTACAGGTCGACCTGACCGGGCAGATCAACGCCGAGGAGGTGGGTGGGGAGTACGTCGGCGCGGTCGGCGGCGCGGTGGACTTCCTGCGCGGGGCGCGGCGGTCGCCCGGCGGCGTACCCGTCGTCGCGCTCCCGGCCACGTCGCGGGGAACCTCGCGGATCGTCGTCCAGTTGAGCGGGCCGGTCAGCACCGCCCGCAGCGACGCCTGCGTGGTGGTTACCGAGCACGGAGTCGCCGACCTGCGCCGGCTCACCCTCGCCCAGCGCCGCGAACGGATGCTGGCGATCGCCGCGCCGGAACACCGGCCCGCCCTTGCGGAGTCGCTTCGGGCGTCGGCGTCGCCCGCACGGTCGGGAACCACGAGAGCAGGAGGTCGATGATGAGGCGAGCCGCGATCGTCAGCCCGCTGCGTACCCCGGTCGGTGCGTTCGGCGGGGCGCTGCGTCCCGTACCGGTGGAGGACCTCGCCGCGACGGTGGTCCGCGCGGTCGTCGAACGGTCCGGCGTCGATCCCGGATCGATCGGCGACGTGGTGTTGGCGCAGTCCTACGCGAACTCGGAGACACCGTGCGTGGGTCGCTGGGTGGCACTGCACGCCGGCCTGCCCGAACACGTTCCGGGCCTGCAGATCGACCGGCGTTGCGGCGGCGGCCTGCAGGCGGTGGTGACGGCGGCGATGATGGTGCAGACCGGTGCCGCGGACTGTGTGGTGGCCGGCGGCGTCGAGTCGATGAGCAACATCGAGCACTACACGACCGACGTGCGCTGGGGTCGGCGGTCCGGCGGCTCGGTCCTGCACGACCGGCTCGACCGCGGCCGGCAGCGGTCGCAACCGGAATGGCGGCACGGACCCATCTCGGGAATGATCGAGACGGCGGAGAACCTGGCCGCCCGCTATGACATCTCCCGCGCCGAGTCCGACGCGTTCGCGGTGGTCAGCCACCGGCGCGCCGCGGCGGCCTGGGCGGCCGGCCGGTTCGACGCCGAGGTGGTGCCGGTCGAGGTTCCTCGCCGCCGGGGTGATCCGGTGCCGTTCACGACCGACGAGGGCATCCGTCCGGACACCGACGCGACGGCGCTCGCCGGACTCCGGGCGATCCGGGCCGGTGGCACGGTGACCGCCGGCAACGCCGCGCAGCAGAACGACGCGGCGGCCGCCTGCCTGGTGGTGGCCGAGGACGCCCTCGACCGGCTCAACCTGGAGCCGGTGGGGTTCCTGGTCGGATGGGCGGCGGCGGGCTGCGATCCGGCGCTGATGGGAATCGGGCCGGTGCCGGCGACCGCCCGCCTGCTCGCGGCGACCGGCCTGCGGCTCGACGACTTCGACCTGATCGAGGTCAACGAGGCGTTCGCCTGCCAGGTGCTCAGCGTGCTGACCGAGTGGGGCCTGCGAGACGACGAGCGGGTCAATGTCAACGGGGGCGGGATCTCGCTCGGTCATCCGATCGCCGCCACCGGCGTACGGATCATGACCTCGCTCCTGCACGAGCTGCGCCGGCGTCGTGGCCGGTACGCCCTGGAGACGATGTGCGTCGGTGGCGGGCAGGGCATGGCCGCCGCGTTCGAGCGGGCCTGACGCCCGCCCGCGTCGCCGGTGCCGAGCCGACGGTGCCGGCCCGACAGATCGTCCGAATCGAACAACCGGCGGTTCCGTGCCGGTGGGAGGTGGTGTCATGCCCAGACGGGTGCCCCGGATGTCCATGCGCGAACTGGTCGCGGACCTTGTGCCGGACGGGCAGCAGTTGTTGATCGGCGGGTTCGCCTTCGGCGACCCGATGGCGCTGGCGCACGAGATCGTCCGCCAGCGCCGGACCGGGTTGGACGTACTCAAGACCAGCGGGGGAGTGCTGGTCGACCTGCTGGTCGGCGCCGGCTGCGTCGCCGAGCTGGCGTTCTGCCACGTGTGGAACTCGGTCGGCCCCGAGCCGGCGCACGCATTTCGGCGGGCGGTCGAGGGCGGCCACCCGAACCGGCCGGCGATCGAGGAACTCAGCTTCGGCGCGATGACGATGGGACTGGCGGCCGGTGCCCTGGGCCTGCCGTTCATGCCGACCACCCCGGTCACGCTCAGCGGCCACGACCTGGTACGCCGGCGCTGGCCGGACAAGCTCGGCACGGTCACCTCGCCGTTCGGCGACCATGAGCTGGTCAGCGTCGCGCGGGCGATCACGCCCCGGATCGGGATCTTCCACGTGCAGCGGGTCGACGAGTTCGGCAACGGTCAGGTCTTCGGTCCGACCGCCGAGCTGCGGTATGCGATCGGGGCGTGCGAGCGGATCGTCCTGGTAGCCGAGGAGGTGGTGGCCACCGAGGTGGTTCGGGAGCGGCCCGAACTCACCGTCGTGCCCGGCTTCGCGGTGGAGGCGGTGGTGGTGGAGCCGTGGGCGGCCCATCCGACTGACAGCTCCGGCTACTACCGCCGCGACCTGGACCACCACATCGACTACGGGGCGGCGACCGCCACCGTCGAGGGATTCGAGGACTACGTGCGGGACTGGATCGACGGCACCGACGACCATCCGGGTTTCCTGGCCCGGCTCGGCGGCGACCGCCTGGCGGCGCTGGCGTTGCGGGACCGGTGGTGGTGACATGTCGACCGTCCACCCGTTCGAATGGTTCCTGATCAACGCGGCCCGGGAGTTCCGGGACGGCGAGGTGACCTTCGTCGGCTTCCACTGGCCGATGGTCGCGGCGCGCATCGCGCGTCACCTGCACGCACCGGACCTGGTCGTGGTCTACGAGTGCGGCATCGTCGAGGACCGCCTCACCCCGCAGCTGTCCACCTCGCCGTCGGACCTGCGGGCCGCGGTGGGCGCGCCGATGTGCGCCGGCAGCATGGACGCCCTCTATTCGTGGCTGGGGCGTGGCCGGGTGACCCGTACGTTCCTCGAGGCGCCGATCGTCGACCGGAGGGGCAACGTCAACACGACCGTGGTGGGCGACTACGACCGGCCGACCGTACGGCTGCCCGGCTCCGGCGGCGGGACCGAACTGGGCAGCCTGGGGCGTGGCCTGGTGCTGTTAAGTACCGGTGACCGGGCCCGGGCGTATCCGGAACGGGTCGACTACGTCACCAGCCCCGGACACCTGTCCGGGCCGGGGGAGCGGGAACGGCTGGGCTATCCGGCCGGTCGCGGCCCGGAGGTGTTGTTGACACCGCTCGGACGGCTCACGTTCGACAGCCGGGAGGGCTTCGTCCCGGCGGCGCTGCGCCCCGGGGTGTCCTGGCAGGAGGCCCGCGCCTGCTTCCGGTGGCTGCGGGAGGAGCCGGGCGAGCTGTCGGAGCTGCCGGAGCCGACCGCCGAGGAGGTGGCCGCCACCCGGCACGTGCTGCGCGAGGCGCGGGAGATGCGCTACCGGCTGCCGGCAGACCTGCCCGCCTGACGCGGCGGGCGGCGGCCGATGGCTCACTGAAAGTTACGGGATGTTACAGCGGCATGTCGTTGACTTGCAAAATCTATGCATACTATTCTCATAGTGGCCGAGATCACGAAAGGCTCGGCGACGTCCGGCATGGGCATCTGTGCTGGTCAGGACACCGTACGAGAGATTCGGCCGGCTCAACGTAACGAGCCGACAAAGGTTCAGAACTTCCGGCGGACGGTGACGCTCCGGTGCGGTGCACCGCTCGTCGTTCGACCGATCGATCCGCCGGAAGTGGTGCTGTCGAGGACCGCGCGACGCGGTCGGCGCACGAGGGAGACAACCCATGAGATACAAGTCGCGGTTGCTTGTGTCCCTGATCGCCGTGAGCCTGGCCCTGGCCGGCTGCGGCGGCGGGGGCGGGCAGCGCTCACCGTCGGGCAACACGTCCGGCGGTGCCCTGGACCGGTCGGCCGAGCTGCGGCTGGCCACCAACGCCTTCGGGACGAGCTTCGACCCGCACCTGTCGCGCAACTTCGCGACCGACGTGCCGTGGGACTTCCCGATCTACGACCGCCTGCTGTCGTTCGCCGACAACAAACTGGAACCGATGCTCGCCGAGTCGTGGGAGCTGGCGGACGACCGCCGCACCCTGACGATGAAGCTGCGCTCCGGCGTGACGTTCCACGACGGCACCCCGTTCGACGCCGAGGCGGTCGCCGCCAACATCACGCGGGGCAAGGAACTCGACGGCTCCACCGTCGCGCGGGTCTTCGCCCTCATCGACTCGGTGCAGACGCCCGACGCCGGCACCGTGGTCTTCAACCTCAACGGCGACGGCAGCCTCCTGCCGTACAGCCTCGCCGACATCCCCGGAGCGATGATCAGCCCGGCGGCGTTCGACGGCAACGTCGCGCAGCAACCGGTCGGCGCGGGACCGTACAAGCTGGTGAGTTCCACCAGCGACAGCGCCACCTACGAGCGGTTCGACGGCTACTGGGCACCAGACCGGGCCAAGGTCGCGAAAATCACCTACCGGTCCATCCCCGACGACAACGCCCGCTTCAACGCGCTGCGTACCGGGCAGCTGGACGTCATGCAACTGCCCGCGACGATCTTCCAGCAGGCGCAGGAGCTGGAGACGCGGGGGCAGGCGAAGATCGAACGGGCGCTGGGCTCGGCGGTCATCGGCATTCTGCTCAACACCAAGCACCCCCAGCTGTCCGACGAGCGGGTCCGGCGCGCGCTGAACCTCGCGGTCAACCGCGAAGCGATCAACGACGGCCTGATGGAGGGCGAGTGCGTACCCGCGCTGCAGCCGTTCACCGCGGCCAGCGTCGGCAACGACCCCGCACTCGACAGCCAGATCAGGTACGACCAGGCCGAAGCCCGGCGACTGCTGGCCGAGGCGGGCGTGACGAACCTGGTGCTGCGCACCAACGTGGTCGGGGTCAGCCCCTACACCGAGATCGCCCAGGCCGTGCAGGCCCAGCTCGCCGAGGTGGGCATCACCCTGGAGCTGACCAACGTCCCCGGCGGCGAGGCCCGCGCGGAGTGGCGTAAGGGCGGCTGGGACGCGTTCTCGGCACTGATCACCGCGGGTGTCGATCCGGCGCTGACGCTCTCGACCTCCTACCTCGCCACCGACGCGGTCGGTGGGCCGGCGTCGCCGGAACTGACCGCCCTGGTCGACGAGTCGGCACAGTTCGCCATCGGCAGCCCGGAACGCGCGTCGGCGATGCAGAAGATCAGCGGCCACCTGACCGGCTCGCCCACCCACATCATGGTGTGCGCGCCGCAGTTCGGCTGGCTGACCGGCACGAACGTGCAGGTCGAGCCGGGCGCCTTCTACTCCTACTCGTACATCTTCGACCCGACCCGGCTCGGCATCACCAGCTGATCCGAACGGGCGGAAAGGGACGGCGCGGGACCCCGACGGCGAGCGGTCGGGGTCCCCGTACCGGGGACAGGAGACGGGATGGACGACGAGACCCGGCCGCTGCTGGAGGTGTCCGACCTCAGCGTCGACTTCCGGGGGGCGGCCGGCTGGACCCGGGTGCTCGACGGCGTCAGTTACGACGTACGCGCCGGTGAGGTGCTCGGCATCGTCGGGGAGTCCGGCTGCGGCAAGACGGTCTCCTCGCTGGCCGTCATGCAGTTGCTGGACCTGCAGGGCGGCCGGATCACCGGTGGCGACATCCGCTACGACGGCCGGAGCCTGCTCGGCCTCGGGCGCCGGGAACGGGACCGGGTCCGGGGCGCCGAGATCGCGATGATCTTCCAGCAGCCGATGCGCAGCCTGAACCCGGCGTTCACCGTCGGGCACCAGATCGCCGACGTGGTCCGGCACCACACCGGATGCGGCCGCCGGCAGGCGTGGGACCGTGCGGTCGAGATGCTCTCGCTGGTGCACATCCCGTCGCCGCAGGAGCGGGCCCGGGCCTATCCGCACCAGTTCAGCGGCGGCATGTGCCAGCGGGTCATGATCGCGATGGCGCTGGCCTGCTCGCCGAAGATCCTGATCGCCGACGAGCCCTCGACGGCCCTCGACGTCACCGTGCAGGAGCAGATCCTGGCACTGCTACGGGAACTACGGGACCAGCTCAACCTGGCGATCGTCATCATCACCCACGATCTCGGCGTCGTGGCCGACCTCGCCGACCGGGTGGCGGTCATGTACGCCGGCCAGGTCGTCGAGCAGGCACCGGTCCTGGATCTCTTCGCCGACCCGCAGCACCCGTACACAGCCGCCCTGCTGGCCGCCGTACCGACCGAGGTGCACCGCTCCGAGCGGTTCGTGTCGATCCCCGGCCGGGTCGCCCTGCCCGGCGAATGGCCGGCCGGCTGCCGCTTCGCCACCCGCTGCCCGGTGGTCGACGGCGAGCGGTGCACCGACCATCCGCCACCGGTCCACGTCGACGGACCCCGGTCGGTGCGCTGCGTACGCGCCGGCGAACCGGCTCTCGTCAAGCAGGGAGTTGCCCATGGTCGCCGTTGACGGCGCGATCCCGGCCGGACCGCCGGTGATCGCCGCCCGCAACCTGCACAAGACGTTCGTCACCTCGCGCAACCTGGTCGGCCGGGCGGTGCGTACGGTCCCCGCCGTGCAGGACGTGAGCCTGGCGGTGCACGCCGGCCGCACCCTCGGCATCGTCGGCGAGTCCGGGTCGGGCAAGTCGACCGTCGCCCGGCTGCTGCTGCGGCTCATCCAGGCCGACCACGGCTCGGTGTCGGCCGGCGGAATCGACGTGAGCCGCCTGCGGCGCCGCGAGCTGCGCGCCTGGCGGCGGAACGCCCAGATGGTGCACCAGGACCCGTTCACCTCGATGGATCCGCGGATGCGGGTCCGCGACTCGGTCGCCGAACCGCTGCACGTGCACGAACCCGGCCTGGGCCGCGACGAGGTCCGGGCCCGGGTCGACGACCTGCTGCGCAGCGTCGGCGTCGATCCGGGGCAGGGCGAACGCTACCCGTCCGGCTTCTCCGGCGGTCAGCTGCAACGGATCGCGATCGCCCGGGCGCTCGCGCCGGGCCCGTCGGTCCTGGTCTGCGACGAGGCGGTGGCGGCGCTCGACGTGTCGATCCGGGGCCAGATCCTCAACCTGCTGCGGGACCTGCAACGCGAGCGCGGTATCGCGCTGGTGTTCATCTCCCATGACCTGTCGCTGGTCCGGGCGATCGCCCACGAGATCGTCGTGATGTACCGGGGCCGGGTCGTCGAGACCGGTGACGCCGAGCAGGTCTTCGCCCACGCGGCACACCCGTACACCCGGCGGCTGCTGCACGCGATCCCGGTCGCCGACCCGGTACGCCAGCGCGAACGGCAGGCGACCACGACGGAACCGGCCACCGGCCCGGCGCCGGTGGCCGGCTGCCAGTACGCGCCCCGCTGCCCGCTGCGGATCGACCGGTGCGGCGCCGAGCCGCCACCGCTGGTGGAACGGCCCGACGGCGGCGCGGTGGCCTGCTTCGTGGCGTCCGGCACGCGGGACGGCACCGGTGGCGGGCCGGCCCGTGCCGGCGCCGGTCCGGTGCGGGTCGAGAAGGGGCCAGCGCCGTGCTGAGCGTCGTCGGCCGACGGCTGGCCACCATCGTCCCGATGCTGCTGATCCTCATCCTGGGCGTCCTGCTGCTGATGGACCTGACGCCCGGCGACCCGGCCGCCATCGTGGCTGGCGACAACGCGACCGCGCAGGACATCGAGGAGACCCGGGAACGGTTGGGCCTCAACGACTCCATCTTGGAACGCTACGTCGGCTACCTAGGTGACCTGGCCCGGGGCGACATGGGCACCTCGCTCTACACCAACCGGCCGGTGAGCGAGGCGATCCTGGCGGCCTTGCCGGTGACCCTGTGGCTGACCTTCCTCGCCCTGGCCGTCGCGCTGCTCGTCGCCGTACCGCTCGGGGTCCTGGCCGCGGTGAAGCGGGGCAGCGCCTTCGACCGGATCATCTCGTCGGTCTCCGCCGGCGCGATGGCGGCACCACCGTTCGCGATCGGGCTGCTGCTGGTCACCGTCTTCGCGGTGAACCGGTCCTGGTTCCCGGCCGGCGGCTACGTGGCGCTGGGCGAGGATCCGACGGGCTGGGCGTTGAGCGTCACGCTGCCGGCGCTGGCCCTCGCCGTCGACCCGGCGGCCGAACTGGTCCGGCAGACCCGCGGGGCGGTGGTCGACGTGCTGGAACGCGACTACGTACAGACCGCCGTGGCGATGGGCATCCCGCGCCGGGTGGTGATCGCGAAGTACGCCGGCAAGAACGCGGCCGTACCGGTGGTGACCGTGCTAGGGCTGCAGGCGGCCCGGGTGCTCGGCGGCGCGGTGGTCATCGAGCTGATCTTCACCTTGCCGGGGCTCGGCTCGGAGGCGCTCAACGCCGTCCTCTACCACGACTATCCGATGATCCAGGGGATCGTGCTGGTCAGCGCCGCGCTGATCCTGCTGATGAACCTCATCGTCGACGCCTCCTACACCTACTTCGACCCGAAGCTGCGGGGGTGACCATGAGCGGCACCGCACCGACCAGGAAGAAGACCGGGCCGATCGGGGCCGGCATGAGGCCGGGGACGAAAGGCGGCCGCTCGGGAAAGGGCGGCCTCGGCCTCGCCCCGAAGGTCGGGCTGGTCTTCATCGCCGGGCTGGTCCTGCTGGCACTGGTCGGTGACCTGCTGGTCCGCACCGACCCGAACGCGCAGGACCTGCTGCGCCGGATGGAGTCACCGAGCGGCGACCACTGGCTCGGCACCGACGCGTACGGGCGGGACACCCTCGCCCGGCTGATCGCCGGCGCCCGGCTGACCCTGGTGGCGACGTTGCAGGCGGTCGGCACGGCGGTGGTCCTGGGTATCCCGCTCGGCCTGGTCGCCGGATACGCCGGTGGGATCGTCGACGCCGTGCTCGGCCGGATCGCCGACTCGGTGATGAGCGTGCCGACGCTGATCCTGGCCCTGGCCATCGTCGGCATCCTCGGGCCGGGCCTGACCAACGCGATGATCGCGGTCGGCATCGTCTTCGCGCCCAGGTTCTTCCGGGTGGCGCGGGGCGCCGCGTCCGGCATCCGCAACGAGCCGTACATCGAGGCGTGCCAGGCGATCGGCTGTTCGCCGGCCCGGATCCTGTTGCGACACATGCTGCCGAACGCCAGCGGACCGCTGCTGATCCAGACGACGTACAGCCTGGGACTGGTGGTCATCGCGGAAGCCAGCCTGAGCTTCCTCGGACTCGGCGTGCAGGCGCCGGACGCGACCTGGGGCGGGATGACCCGCGAGGCGTTCGGGTCGGTGTCCCGCAACGGATTCCCGATGCTGCCGCCGCTGTTGATGATCTTCCTGACCATCCTGGCGTTCTCCATGGTCGGTGACGGCATCCGCGACCGGCTCACCCGGGGTCGGGACGGGAAGCGGATATGACGCCGCTGGTCGAGTCGGTCGAGATCACCCCGTTCCGCCTACCGCTGCGCCGGTCGGTCCGGTACGCCATCGGCTCCGACGACGTCGCCGAGCACGTGCTCGTCGCCGTACGCCTGGCCGACGGGACCACCGGCTATGGGGAGGCCATCCCGCGCCCCATGGTGTACGGCGAGACGCTGGCCTCGGTGCTCGACGTGCTGGACCGGGTCCTCGCCCCGGCCGCCGTCGGCACCCCGGTCGGCCGGCCGGAGCTTTTTCGGGCCCGTACCCGGCACCTGGTCGGCAACCCCACCGCCCGCAGCGCCGTCGAGCTGGCGATGTTCGACGCACTGGCCCGCTTCGTCGGGCTGCCCGCCTACCAGTTGCTCGGCGGTCACGCCGGCGACGTCGCCGCCGCCACGCTGCTCAGTTGGGGGCGGCCCGACGAGGTGGCCGCCGCCGCGGTGGAGGCGTCGACCGGTTGGGGGGTCACGGCCTTCAAGCTGAAGGTCGGGATCGACCCCGACCTGGACATCGCCACCACCCGGGCGGTACGCACGGCGCTCGGCCCGGACGCCCTGCTCTACGCCGACGCCAACCAGGGCTACACCTCGGCGCAGGCGGCCCGGTTCGTGGCCGCGACCCGCGAGGCCGGGCTGGCCTGGCTGGAGGAGCCGTGTCCACCCGGGGCGGTCGGCGGACCGGCCTACGCCCGGAGCAGCCCCGTGCCGGTCGTCGGCGACGAGAGCTGTCCCGACCCGGCCTCGGCCGGCGCGGCCGTGCTGGCCGGCCGGGTCGGCATGGTGAGCATCAAGACCGCCCGTACGGCCCTGCGCCGCTCGGCGACGATCCGCGACTTCTGCGCGGTGGCCGGCGTGGATGTGGTCGTCGGCAGCCAGGGCGAGTCGGCCGTCGGCACGTTCGCGGCGGCGTCGTTCGCGGCGGCGACGCCGGATACGAGCCGGTATCCGGCCGAGGTCCTCTACTTCCTCGACCTGCCCCACGACATCGCCCGGGAGCCGCCGGTGGTCGCGGGAGGCCGGCTGCGGCTGCCGGACCGGCCGGGATTCGGGTTCGAGTTGGACACCGGCGCGCTCGCCGCGGCGGCCTGCGGCCCGACGGTCCGGGTCGGTGCGGAAGTGCCGGTCGGACGGTAGCCCGCCCGATCCGAATCTATTACTATAGTTCGCATGGATAGGTTGCCTGATCCGCTCGTCTCGGGGTCGGGAACCGGTGGTGAAGGGGGACGGTGATGGATCCACTCTGGGAGCGCCTCGGACGACAGGCAGTCGTCACCGAGGCCGCCCGGCAGTTGCAGGTCGCGTACTGCGCGGCGTTCGACCGGGCCGACCGCGAGGCGTTGCTGCCGCTGTTCGATCCGGACGCGGTGTTCCGCCGCCCCGACTCGGTCTGCGCCGGCCGTGCCGCGATCCTCGACTTCTACGAGCACCTGTGGGCGGCCGGGACCAGACCCACCCGGCACTTTCCGGTCGTGGTCGAGGTCGACGAGATCGGCGAGCGGCTGCTGAGGGTCCGGACCAGCTACTTCCTGATCCTCGGCCACGGCGACGACCTCTACGTCGGCTGGGGCGACTACGACGACCGGGTCGCGGTGGGTCCGCAGGGGCTGGTCTTCGTGGCGAAGACCAGCACCATCGAGGGCCTCGTCCGCGCCGAGGGCGGCTGGGGCCGGGCCAGTCGTACCCCGCCGCCCTGGTTACCGGGAGGGAAGACGCCGTGAAGCTCGGGATCATCATCGGTGACGTCCGCACGTCGGTACCACCCGCCGAACACCTCGACCAGCTGCTCAGACAGGTCGAGGCGGCGCAACGCAACGGGTTCACCCACATCACGATCGGCCAGCACTTCATGTACGGCGACCTGCGCTGGCTGCAGCCCGTGCCGGTGCTGGCCCGGCTGGCCGCCGAGGTCGACCCGCACATCACCCTCGCGACGAACATCGTCGTCGTCCCGCTCTACCACCCGGTGCTGCTGGCCGAGGAACTCGCGACGCTGGACATCATCACCGCCGGCCGGCTGGTCGTCGGCGCCGGCATCGGCTACCGCACCCAGGAGTTCGACTACCTCGGCGTGCCCTACGGCGAACGGATCTCCCGGTTCGAGGAGTCGCTGGAACTCATCCGTCGACTATGGAACGAGCGCAAGGTCGACCACCACGGTCGGCACTGGCGGTTCGAGGGCGCCGAACCGCACCTGCGGCCGGTCCAGCAGCCGCACCCGCAGATCTGGATCGGCGCCCAGTCCGCGCCCGGCGTACGGCGGGCCGCCCGGCTCGGCGACCGCTGGACCATCTCACCCCGCGAGCCGCTACCCGCACTCAGCAGGCTGTGGGAGACATACCGGCGCGAGCGGGAGACCCTCGGCCTGCCGGTGCGACCTCCGATCATGCGTCGCGACCTGATCCTCGGCCGGGATCGGACGGACGCACTGGAACGCTTCGGCGCGATGGCACAGGGGCGCTACCTCGCCTACGCCAACCGGGAACTGGCCGCGCTCGACGCCGACACCGTCGCCAGCAACTTCTCCGAGGCGGTGAAGGACACCGTCCTCGCCGGCAGCCCCGACCAGGTCATCGACCAACTACGCGCCATTCACGATGCCGTACCGCTCGACGCGATCCTGGTCCGGCCACAGTGGCCGGACATGTCCGCCGCCGACGTCGTGAACTATCTCGACGACCTGGGCCGGGACATCGCACCCCGGCTCACCGAGTTCGCGGCGGCGCCGCTATGAACGCCGTCGTCATCGACGCGGTCCGATCCCCGATCGGCCGGGGCAAGGCCGGCGGCGCGCTGTCCGGCCTGCACCCGGTCGAACTGCTCGGCCAGGTACTCACCGGCCTGCTGGCCCGCAACGGCACCGTCGACCCGACCGACGTCGACGACGTCATCGTCGGCTGCGTCAGCCAGGCCGGCGAACAGTCCGGCTGCCCGGGGCGGCTCGCCTGGCTCGGCGCCGGGCTGCCGGAGACCGTGCCGGCCACCACGATCGACCGCCGGTGCGGCTCCGGTCAGCAGGCCGTCCACTTCGCCGCGCAGGGCATCGCCGCCGGCGCGTACGACCTGGTGGTGGCGGCCGGCGTCGAGTCGATGAGCCGGGTGCCGATGTTCAGCGCCCGCGCCGGCGGCGACCCGTGGGGACCGTCGGTCACCGCCCGCTACGCCCCGGGCCTGGTCCCACAGGGCATCTCCGCCGAACTGGTCGCCGCCCGCCACGCAATCTCCCGATCCGACCTGGACGCCCTGGCGCTGCGCTCGCAACAGCGGGCCGCCGCCGCCGCGCGACGTGGCGCCTTCACCGCCGAGATCGTCCCGATCACCGTCCCGGCCGCCGACGGCACGGTGCGCACCGTCAGCGCCGACGAGACGATCCGGCCCGGCACCACCGCCGAGGCGCTGGCCGGGCTGCGACCGTCGTTCATCGACGGCACCGTCCGGGAACGCTTCCCGGAGATCTCCTGGTCGGTGACCGCCGGCAACTCCTCGCAGTTCGGCGACGGCGCCGCCGCGATGCTGCTGGCCAGCGAGGATTACGCGGCCCGGCACGGGCTCACCCCACGGGCCCGCTTCGAGGGCTTCGCGCTCGCCGCCGGCGACCCCGTACTGATGCTCGACGCGCCGATCCCGGCGACCCGCAAGGTGCTCGACCGGGCCGGACTGCGGCTCACCGACATCGACCACTTCGAGGTCAACGAGGCGTTCGCGAGCGTGCCGCTGGCCTGGCAACGGGCCCTGCGCGTCGACGCCGAACTGGTCAACCCGCTGGGCGGGGCCATCGCGCTCGGGCATCCGCTCGGCGCCTCGGGCGTCCGGTTGATGACGACCATGTTGTACGCCATGGAGGCCGGCGGCACCCGGCGTGGCCTACAGACCATGTGCGAGGGCTCGGGCATGGCCAACGCCACCGTCATCACCCGCGATGTCTAGAGCTACTACCCATGAGGGGGCCACTGTGTTAGCAGGTGGGGCACTGGAGGCAGGCCGGCTGGCCCGACCCGCCACGAGCCTGTCCATCGGATGCGGATCCGGCTATTCCAACGACCGGCTGGATCTCGCGGCAGACCTCGCCGGCAGCGGCCTGGTGAGCTATCTGGGTTTCGACTGCCTCGCCGAACGCACGCTGGCGCTGGCCCAGATGCAGCGCCGGGCCGACCCCGACCGCGGTCACGACCAGCGGATCGGCAAACTGCCCGCGTTGCTGCGGGACTACCTCGCCGCCGGCGGCCGGATGGTCGGCAACTTCGGCGCGGCCAACCCGACCGCCGCCCAGCGGGACTGCCTCGACGGCCTGCGCGCGACCGGCCTGACCGGGGTACGGGTCGGCGTGATCGAGGGCGACGACGTGCTCGACCTCGTCACCGAACTGGACTGCGAGCTTCCCGAACTCGGTTCGACCGTGTCCCGCGAAGCACACCGGGTGGTCTCCGCGAACGCCTACATCGGCGCGGACGGCGTCGTCGACTGCCTGGCCGGCGGCGCGCAGATCGTCATCGGTGGCCGGCTGTCCGACCCGTCGATCTTCGTCGGCCCGATCTGCCACGAACTCGGCTGGCAACTCGACGACTGGCCCCGGGTCGCGCTGGCCACCATGGCCGGGCACCTGCTCGAGTGCGGGGTGCACAGCACCGGCGGCAACTACGAGGACCCACCATTCCGGTTCGTGCCCGACCCGCACAACCTCGGATTCCCGTACGCCGTGGTCGAGGACGGCTCCGTCGTGCTGCGCAAGCTGCCGGGCACCGGCGGGCGTATCGACCGCCAGGTGGTCCGCTCCCAGCTCTACTTCGAGATCTGCGACCCGCGGCACTACCCGACCCCGGACGTCACCGCCGACTTCAGCGAGGTGCTCGTCGAGGAGGTCGGCGAGGACCAGGTACGGCTCTCCGGCGTCACCGGCCGGGAGCGGCCGGACCGGTTGAAGGTCCTGGTCGGCCTGGATCTCGGCTGGCGGGCGCTGGGCGAGGCGTCGTACGGCGGCCCGGGCGCGATCGACCGCGCGCGGCGTGCCGAGGAGATCATCCGGCGGCGGCTGGAACCGGTCTCCGCCGAGATCGCCGAGATCGACGTCTCCTACCACGGGGTGAACGCGCTCTTCGGGGACTCCTCGCCTTCCGGTCAGCCGTCCGAGGTACGGCTGCGGGTCGCCGCGCAGTGCCACACCGAGGCGGCCGCCCGTGCCGTCGCCTACGAGGCCGAATACCTCTACTTCGGACCAGCCGCCGCGGGCGGCATGACGTCGAGCGTCAGCCCGGCCATCGGCGTCACCCCGGCCTACGTACCGCGCGCCCGGGTGCGTACCGATTTCGAGGTGGTGACGGCGTGAAGGTCCGGGACATCGCCTACGCCCGCTGCGGCGACAAGGGCGACAGCAACAACATCTGCGTCTTCGTCTACGACCCGGAGCACTACCCGCTGCTCGCCGAGCGGCTCACCGTCGCCCGCGTCGGGGCGGCCTTCGGCGGACTCGTCGCCGGTGACGTCGTCCGATACGACATTCCCAGCAACCACGGGCTGAACTTCGTGCTCACCGGATCGCTCCGCGGCGGCGTGTCGATGTCGCTGCGGACCGACCCGCACGGCAAGGCGTACGCGTCGTTGCTCCTCGGCATCGAACTGTGACAACGAAAACGGAGGTACGGGCATGAGACTCGCAGGACGGGTGGCGCTGGTCACCGGCGCCGGCTCCGGCATGGGCCGGGCGAGCGCGATCCGGTTCGCCGAAGAGGGCGCCACGGTCGTCGCCACCGATCTGGACGAAGCCTCGGTACGTGAGACCGCCGACCAGATCACCGCGGCCGGTGGTGCGGCGCGGTGGGCGGTGCTCGACGTGACCTCACGCGAGAACATCGACCGGGTCGTGGCGGAGGTCGAACGCGACCACGGCATCCTGCACGTGTTGTTCAACCACGTCGGCGCCCCCGGCGCGGCAGGGCTGGACATCACCGACGAGGAGTGGCAGTTCGCCATCGACGTCAACCTCAAGGGCGGGTTCTTCCTGACCGGTGCGGCGCTGCCGTTGCTACGCAAGGCGTCCGGCTCGGCGTCGGTCATCTTCACCGCCTCGACCGCCGGGCTGGTCGGTTCCCCGATCAGCCCGCTCTATTCGTTGACCAAGGGCGGTGTGGTGAACTTCGTCCGTGGCCTGGCGCTGAACCTCGCCGCGGACGGCATCCGGGTCAACGGCATCTGTCCGGGACCGATCGACACCCCGATGCTGCCGAAGTTCTTCTCCCGGGCCGCCGAGGGCGTACCGGCCGAGCTGATGCAGCAGTACATGTCGGTGATCCCGCTCGGGCGGGCCGGCACGGTGACCGAGATCGCCAACGCGGCCCTGTTCCTCGCCTGCGACGAGTCCAGCTTCATCACCGGTGTGCCGCTGCCGGTCGACGGCGGATACCTGGCGCGCTGATGGCGGACGACGGCGCGGCGCGGACGCCCGGCGGGGAGCGGGCCGGACTGCCGACGTACGCGCAACTGCGAGACCGACAGGGTGCCCCGGCCGGGTCGAGCTGGGGACTGTTCGGCGATGCCGACGAACTCGGCACCGTCGCCCTGCTGACGCCGCAGCGGGTGCTGGCGGCGGCCCGGACCGTCCGCCGGGGGGCCGTCTTCCGCCTCGACCTGCCGATCGACGCCTTCGACCCGCCGCTGGCGTCGTCGCGGGGCGTACCGCGTCACACGATCTTCCAGCGGGACCCCAACCACCGTGACGACCTGGTTGACGGGCTGTATCTGCAGGCGACCTCGCAGGTCGACGGGCTGCGGCACTTCCGGCACTGGGAACACGGCTTCTACAACGGGGTCGCCGACGACCGGGTCCGGGAAGGTTCGCCCGACCTGGGCATCCAACGCTGGGCCGAGCACGGCATCGTCGGCCGGGGCGTCCTGGTCGACCTGCCCCGCTATCTGCGCTCGCTCGACGACGACTGGGACCCGGCGGGTTGGCGGGCGTTCACGGTCGGGGAACTGGAGGGTGCGCTGGCCTACCAGGGGGTGGCGCTGCGCGACGGCGACATCCTGCTGTTGCGTACCGGGTGGCTGGCCACCGTGCTGGCGCACGACGTCGACCGGCGCCGGGCGTTCGCCGCCGCGCCCACCAGTCCCGGACTGGAGCAGAGCGAGGAGATGCTCGCCTGGCTGTGGGACCACCGGCTGGCGATGGTGGCCTCGGACAACATGGCGGTGGAGGCGCTGCCGCCGGCCACGGACTCGCCGTTCGTCTCCGGCCGGGAGGCGGCGGGGGAGCGCGGGCCGCACACCGGTCTGATGCACCGCGCGCTCATCCCACTGCTGGGGTTCGCCCTCGGTGAACTGTGGGACCTTGATGCGCTGGCCGCCGACTGCGCGGCCGACGGCGTCTGGGAGACGCTGCTGGTCGTGACCCCGCTGCACGTCGTCGGCGGGGTCGGCTCGCCGGCCAACGTGGTGGCGGTCAAGTGAGCGGCGACCGGCCGGACGGCGGCCGGACCCTAGTGCCAGTCGACGATCTCGTCGAGGAAGCCGGGGTAGCGCTTCTCCGCCTGCGCGATGAACTCGGTCATGTGTTCGCGGGTGAGCCGCTCGGCGAGTTCGGCGTCGCCGGCGGTGATCGCCGCCACGATGTCCGCGTGGGCCTCGACCACCCGGGCCCGTGCCTCCAGCGGGAAGACGACCCCGGTGATGCGTTCGGCGTAGATGTTGCCGATGGCCCGGCTGACGAGATCCAGCACCCGGTTGCCGGAGGCCCCGGCGAGCACGGCGTGGAAGTCGGTGCCGGCTTCGAACTGTGCCCGGGAGTCACCGACCGGGTGTTCCCGGGCCTGCTCGACCACCGTGTTGAGCGCGGCGAGGGTGTCCGGGTCCCCGCGCAGCGCGGCCTGCCGGGCGATCACCGGCTCGAGCACCAGGCGGGCCTCGGCCAGCTCCCGGAACGTGGCACCGGCGACATGGAAGTAGAGGGTGGCCATCTGGCCGAAGTGCTGGCTGCTGACGGTCTGCACGACCGGCCCGCCGCCCGGCCCGGGCCGGATCGTCAGCAGGCCGTGGACCTCGAGAATGCGCAACGCCTCGCGCAGCGAGGCGCGGCCGACGCCGAACTGCTCCAGCATCGCGCTCTCCGAGGGCAGCGCGGCCCCTGCCCCGAGCCGCCGCCGGACAATGTCCTTGACGATCTCCCGGGCGATGACCGAGGCGAGTTTGGTGTTGCCACCGTTTCGCGTCACCTGATCTCCAACCGATCGACTGGCGGCACCGGCGTGCAGCTAATCACTTCAATCCATCCCAAAAATCTCTGTGCATCATAGCACCAGTTTGAGCACGGTGGATTGCCCGGAGGCAGCCTTGTCAGCATCCGACACCACCCTCCCGAACCCGTCCCGTGGTCACCGCGGGACCGGCGAAACCGTCAACTTCGCGACCGGCCGGGGGATCGTGGAGCTGATCCACGACCGCGCCCGCAGTCGCGCAGAGCATGCTTTCCTGTTCTGGGACCCGATGGACGCACCAGTGCAGACCTGGTCCTACGCCCGGTTCGCACACGACGTCGACGCGGTCGCCGCGGGTCTGCTCGCCCGTGGAGTGCGCCCGGGCGACCGGGTGGCGATCGTACTCGACAACTGTCCCGAGTTCGCCATCACCTGGGCCGCGCTGTTGAGCGTGGGCGCGGTTGCCGTATGCCTCAACACCCGAAGCTCCACCGACGAACTCGCCTACTACGCCGGTCACTCCGGCGTGGTGGGCGTGGTGACCCAACCGGCCGCGGCGTCCCGCGTCGCCACGGCGATGCGCGACGTACGGTGGACCGTGGTGACGGCCGGCGACGGCGATCACCACGCACGGGACACCCCGGCCGAGCCGGGGGACACCTTCGAGGCGTTGCGCGGCGACCCGTCGACGGTGCGCCGGGTGCTGTCCGGCCCGCTGGACCCGGCCACCATCCAGTACACCTCGGGCACCACGTCGCGGCCCAAGGCGGTCCTGTGGACGCACGCGAACTGCCTGTGGGCGGGCCGGGTCAACGCCGCGCACGAGGGTCTGCGGCCGGACGACGTACACCTGATCTCCCTGCCCCTGTTCCACGCAAACGCGCTGGGCTATTCGTTGCTGCCGACGCTGTGGGCGGGGGCCAGCGCCGTGCTGCTGCCCCGGTTCAGCGCGTCCCGGTTCTGGGAGGTCTCGCTGCGGCACCGGTGCACCTGGGCGTCCATGGTCCGGTTCACCTACCAGGTGCTGGCGACGCACGAGGTGCCGGCCGGGCACTCGTACCGCCGGTGGGGCCACAGTTTCTGCGCGTCGGCCGAGACCTCGTACGCCGGTACGGAGACCATCGGCTGGTACGGCATGACCGAGACCGTGTCACACCCGCTCTGCGGGGAACTGCACCAGTCCAATCAGGACGGCAGCATCGGCCGCCCCACCCCCGAGTACGGCGTCGCCGTCGTCGACGGGCAGGGCCGGCCGGTCGGCCCCGGCGAACCCGGCGAACTGCTGGTGCGCGGCGTACCGGGCATCTCGCTTTTCGGGGGCTACGCCGGCGACCCGGCCGCCACCGCGGACGCGTACGACGAGGCGGGCTGGTTCCGCACCGGTGACCGGGTGCGCTACGACGAGGCCGGGGTCTTCCGCTTCGTCGACCGGGCCAAGGACATGCTCAAGGTCGGCGGGGAGAACGTCGCCGCACTCGAGGTCGAGACCGTGCTCCTCGATGTGCCCGGGGTCCGCGAGGCGGCGGTGGTCGGCCGGCCGGATCCGGTGCGGGGCGAGGTGCCGGTCGCGTTCGTGGCGGCGGCCGGGCCGGACGGTGTGGTGGGCGAGCGGGCGCTGGCGGAGTGCCGCCGGAGGTTGGCGGATTTCAAGGTGCCGGCGCGGGTCGTCGTGCTGTCCGAGTTGCCCCGGACGACCATCCACAAGATCGCCAAGTCGGAGCTGCGGGCGCTGGCCAGGGATCTGGACCTTGGGTGACCAAGATTCTATGCGTATGATACGAACAATAAAGACGACTGAGGAGGACACCGTGCTCCCGTCCGATTCCGCTCCCACCGGTCCGCTCGGTCCCGCCGCGGCCCGGCTCGTGGCCGGCGACCTTCTCGTGGCCAACACCTGGGCCGCGGGCCGGGGCGAGGCCCAGGAGACCGTCAACCCCGCCGACGAACAGCCACTGTGGCGGATCAACTCGGCCACACCGGCCCAGGTCGACGCCGCCGTGGCCGCCGCCCGGGCAGCCTTCGACGGCGGTGAGTGGTCACGGTGCGGGCCGACGGGCCGCCGCGACCTCCTGCTCGCGCTCGCCGACCAGATGGAGCGGCACCGCGCCGAACTGGAGGAGATCGTCGTCGCCGACGTCGGCACACCGGTCTCGCTGGCCCGCACCCTGCAGGTCGCGATCCCGATCGCCAACCTGCGCTGGTTCGCCGACGCGGCCGTCCGCGGGCCGCGTGGCGGCTACGACGAACCACTGCGACCGCACTTCGGCAACGTCGCCTCGACCAGCATGCTGCTGCGCGAACCGGTCGGCGTCGTCGCCGCCCTGGTCGCCTACAACTACCCGCTCTACCTGACGGTGTGGAAGATCGGCGCTGCCCTCGCGGCCGGCTGCCCGGTCGTCCTCATGCCGTCCCCACGCGCCCCGCTCGCCGTCGCGGCACTGGCCGAGTTGGCCGTACGGGCTGGCTTCCCACCCGGCGCGGTCAACCTGGTGCAGGGCCCGCCGTCGGTCGGCGAGCAGCTGGCCCGGCATCCCGACGTCGACATGGTCAGCTTCACCGGCTCGGAAACCGCCGGCGCCGCGGTGATGCGTGCCGCCGCCGACACCACCAAGAAGGTGGTGCTGGAACTCGGCGGCAAGTCGCCCGACATCGTCCTACCCGGCGTCGACCCCGACCAGATCCTGCCCGCCGCAGTGCTGCGGTTCACCCGCAACGCCGGCCAGGGCTGCGGCGCCACCACCCGGCTGCTGGTGCCCCGGCAGCGGTACGACGAGTTCGCCGCCGCGGCCATCGCCGCCCTCGAGAGCCTGAGGGTGGGCGACCCCACCGACCCGGCCACCGACGTCGGGCCGCTGATCAGCGCCGGGCACCGGGCCGGGGTGCTCGCCCGGATCGGGCGCGCGACCGCCGCCGGCGGCCGGGTGCTGTGCGGCGGCCAGGCGCCGCCCGGGCCCGGCTACTACCTGCGCCCGACCCTGGTGGGCGGACTGTCCAACAGCGACGAACTCGCCCAGGAGGAACTCTTCGCACCGGTCGGCGTGATCCTGCCGTACGAGGACGTGACGGACGCCGTCCGCCTGGCCAACGAATCCCGCTTCGGCCTCAACGCCAACATCTGGGGCCCGACCACCGAGGCGTTCCCGATCGCCCGCCGGCTGCGGGTCGGCAACGTGACCCTCAACGGCGGCGGCGACGTACGCCCCGAGTCGCCGTGGGGCGGCTACAAGCGCAGTGGCGTCGGACGCGAAATGGGCGAGGACGGCCTGGCCGAGTACTTCCACGTCAAGCACCTGCAGTGGCGGATGTGAAGGGAGAACGATCATGAAGACCAACAGTCGACGCGAACGCCTACTGGCATCCGTCGCCGAGCGGCTGGTCCGCCCCCGGATGATTCAGATCATGCGGTTCGTCCCGGTGATGCCGCGCGCCTTCAAACCGAAACGCTGGCCGGCCGACCCGCAGATCCGAGTGCCCGAGAACCTGCGTTCCACGCCGGGCATCCGGCGTGACCGGCAGGCCGAGGAGAATGCCTTCGCCGAGGGACCGATGCCCGAGTTCGGCAAGGCACACAGCAAGGCGATCCACTGGGCGCACCAGATGATGTGGCGCTCCTGGATCCCGTCGGCACCCCGGCTCATGCGCGCCTTCCACCGGGTCCGCACGGCACCGACCGCGCCGAGCCACGCCCGGACGCACCAGGTCGACGCGGCGGATCTCACCGCCGAACTGCGCAGCGTCGCGGCCGCTGCCGGCATCAGCACGATCGGCATCACCAATCACGACGAGAAGTACACCTGGGCGCCGTACCTCGGACAGGCACCCGGGGACAAGATCGTGGTATGCATCCTGGAACAGCCGTACGAGCCCACCCAGACCGCACCCAGCGGCCAGGCCGAACGAGCCGCCCTGCGGACGTACGCCGAACTGATGAACCGGGCCCTCGCCGTCGGTCGGTTCCTGCGCGAGCGCGGCTACCAGGCCAATGTCAACGACATCCGCGGCCACGGCGCCTCGCTGCACTACGCCGTCGAGGCCGGCCTGGGCCAACTCGGCCTCAACGGCCAACTGCTGACCCCGGCGGCGGGCTCCCGGTGTCGAATCCTGATGATCAACACGGATGCGCCGCTGACCATCGACCACCCGGTCGACTACGGCATCGAGAAGATCTGCGACAACTGCCTCGCCTGCGTGGAACGGTGCCCATCCGGGGCGATCCCGGCCCGCCGCGACTTCCACCGCGGCGTCTACAAAGCGAAGATCAATACCAAGCGCTGCCTGCCCGTGGTCGCCCAGGTCGACGGCTGCGCCGTGTGCATGAAGGTCTGCCCGGTCCAGCGGTACGGCCTGCCGGCCGTGCTCGACCACTTCGAGAAGACCGACACCATCCTCGGCCGCGGCACCGACGAACTCGAGGGCTACGGCTGGCCACTCGACGACCAGCGCTACGGCCCCGGCCAGAAACCGAGGCTGACCCGCGAATTCTTCGAGGCGATGCCGGAACGCTTCGACAACCAGACCAAATCCACGGGTGACGACACCGTTGCCTTCCTCTGACCCGGGCGACCGGCCGGACCGACCCGACCCGCGCGACGCCCGCTCGCTGCTCTTCGTACCCGGCAACCGCGGTGACCGTTTCACGAAGGCCGTCGCGAGCGGCGCCGACGCCGTCGTCTGCGACCTCGAGGACGGCGTCGCACCCGCAGCCAAGGACACCGCCCGCGACACGGTCGCCGGCTGGCTGCGGGCAGGCGGCCAGGCAGTCGTCCGGATCAACGCCCCCGGCACCCCCTGGTACGACCGTGACATCGCGGCCCTGGCCGGGCTGCCCGGCCTACTGGGTGTCATGCTGCCGAAAGCGGAGAGCACGACCGACCTCGCCACCCTCTGCGGCACGTTCGGCACGGTGTTACCCCTCGTCGAGACCGCGCTCGGCGTCCACCGGGCCCACGAGATCGCCGCCGTGCCCGGCGTGGTCCGCTTGGTCTTCGGTTCGCTCGACTACGCCCTGGACGCCGGTACGGCGCTCACCGACACCGCGCTGCTGCACGCCCGGTCCACGCTCGTGCTCGCCAGCCGGGTCGGCGGGATCATCGCACCAGTCGACGGGGTTACCACCGACCTGGCTGACCCGGCCGCTACCGCCAGTGCCGCCCGGCTGGCCCGGGACCTCGGCTTCGGTGGCAAGCTGTGCATTCACCCCCGACAGGTCGATCCTGTCAACCACGCCTTCAGCCCGAGCACCGAAGAGATCCGGCGAGCTACTCAGATCGTCAAAGCCGTGACGGACGACGGAGTCGCCGTGGTCGACGGCGCGATGGTGGACCGGCCGGTGGTCGAGGCCGCCCGCCGTACGCTCATCCACGCGGCCCGCCGGCAGGTATCGCTTGAGCGACGGGACCGGCACCAGAATGGGCTCTCCTGACGCTGTCGTGGGTGGCTTGAGGCCCTGATCAACAAAGCGCGCCGCTACGAACGCAAAGCCGACCACTTCCAGGCCTTCGCCGACCTCGGCTGCGCCCTACTCGGCTACCGCCGACTCACCAAGAACAACATCTGGGATGAACCCTCAGGCCCTGCCCCGGGTCGGTCCGATTTGGCGGCCCGCCCTACCGGTAGGTAGGCTGCTGGCATGACTTCGCTCCCTGCCGTCGACATCGTCGGCCTGACAAAGACCTACGGGGACCGGAACGCGCTGGACCACCTGTCGCTTCAGGTCGAGCGCGGAACTCGCACGGTGGTGCTCGGTCACAACGGCGCCGGCAAGTCCACGCTCCTGGAGATCATCGCCACGCTGCGCACACCAACCTTCGGCACGGTGACCGTCGAGGGGTACGAGACGGTGAAGCAGGGGCGGGAGGTGCGGCGCCTGATCGGCCTGACCCCGCAGTCCAACGCCCTGGACCCGCTGGCGACCACGGCGGAGGTTCTCGAGTTCCAGGGGGCTGCGCTCGGCCTCGACCGCCGGAACGCCGCGCGCCGGACGCGGGAGCTCCTTGACCTCTTCGGTCTGGCAGAGCACCGCGGGACGCGGATTTCCAGGCTGTCCGGCGGAACCCGCCGAAAGGTCGACCTCGCCGTGGCGCTCGTGGCCGAGCCCCCGGTCGTGATCCTTGATGAGCCGACCACCGGCCTCGACCCGCTCAGCCGCCTCGACTTCTGGGACGAGCTGAAGCGACTGAACCAGGGCGGCAGGACCCTCCTGGTGTCCACCCAGGACCTGCACGAGGCCGACGTCCTCGCCACGGACGTCGTCGTGCTCCGCAACGGAACGGTTGCCGCGCAAGGTTCCCCCGAGTCGCTGAAGCAGCGCGTCGGGGAGCGCACCCTGACCCTCGTGCTGACAGACGCGGACGCCTCACAGGCGCTGCTCGCCTCCTCGCGTGCGCCATTTCGAGCCGAGCCGGACGAGCCGCGCACCGTGCGCCTCGCGCTCCCCGGCACGGCCGGCGCACTGAAGGTCGCGCTCGATGACATCGGCCAGGTCGCGGGCGACGTCGAAGAGCTCCGCCTCACCGAACCCTCGCTCGACGACGTCTTCGTCGCGCTCGCCGCTGGCTGACCCGAATCCCCGTCACCTCATGTGAGGACTCGATCGTGACCGCTTCCGCCGTCTCTGTCGTCCCTGCGCCCAGCGCGGCGGTCCCCGTGACCCTTGCCGCTGTCAGGCGCTCCACCCGCATGGTTATGCGCTCACCGGCCCTGCTGATCGCCCCGATCGCGCAATCCCTGTTCTTCCTCCTCGTCTACGCCGGACAGCTCAGCACCGTCGGCGGCAGCTATCTCGCAGGTGCCAGCTTCGTCTCCTTCCTGCTCCCGCTGATCCTGCTCACCGGTGTCGCCACCGGAGCGGGAGCCGCGGGCACGCTCGTTCTGGGCGACGTCACCAGCGGATACCTCGACCGGCTCCGACTCGCCCACGGCACGACGATCCCGTTCGTCCTGGGCGCCGTCGCCGCCGCCCTCGTCGCCGTCACCGTCCAGATGCTCGTCACGATCGCCGGCGCCGCGGTCATCGGCTACCGGCCGGGGAGCTGGCCGGGCGCGATCGCAATGATCCTCCTGATGCTCACGCTCGGGCTGGGAGTCGCCCTGCTCAGCGTCGCGGTCGCCATCCGCACCGCATCCGCGTCGAGCACCAACCTCGTCACCCTCGCGGTCTTCGGGCTGTCGTTCTTCACCGGCGTCTTCGCACCCGTGGACGAGCTCGCCGGCTGGATGCGGGCAATCGCGACCCTCAACCCACTCACCTACGTCATCGACGCCGCCCGCCAGCTCGAGAGCGCCGCCACACCCTCGGCCCTGCCGATCGCCCTCGGCGTCCTCGGGATCCTCGTCGCCGCCGGGACCGCCTCCTGCGCCCTCGCACTCAACCACGCTCGGAGAAACCGATGACACCCGCAGCAGACACCCGTTCACAGATCATGGACGCCTTCGGCGAGCAGTTGGCCGCCGCGGGCTACCCGGGCATCTCCCTCGTCGGCGTCGCCCGCACCGTCGGCATCCAGAAGCCATCCATCTACCACCACTTCCCCGGCGGCAAGGAAGAACTCTATGCGGCCGTCGCCATCAGGTTCATCGAACAGCTCCACGACAGTCTGGCCACCGCCCTCGCCGCCGAAGGACCGACGGAACAGAAGCTGCGGTCCCTCGCGGTCGTCGCCGCCGACCACTCCACCCGCGCCATCTCGTTCGAGCAACGCGTCTACGACGCGCTGGATCACGTCTCCGACGAGACCAGAAGCACCGTGTCGCAGAAGTACGTGCGCGACATCCTCGATCCCGTCGTGGCTTTCTTCGCCCACGCCGTCGACGTCGGTGAGGTGACTGGTGAGCCCTGGTTCCTCATGAACGCGTTCCTGCACCTCGCACGCGCAACGGACCTCGTGAACACCCCGGACGGGGCGACCCAGGTCGTCGCGCTATTCCTGGAGGGAGCCCGGCCCCGCTAGTGCCTCGTCATGCAGCCATGAACAGGTGATCGGGGTGGCGGATCTTGGAGTTGATCGCGAATCCGGTCTTCGGCTGTGCGAGGAACTGTTCCAGACCGGCAAGGGCCAGGTCGGCCTGCACCACTACCAGGTCCGCGGCTGGACCGGCTGGCACCGGTTCATCACCCTGGCCATGCCCGCCCTGGCCGTCCTGACCACCCTCGCCGCCACCAGGCAGCCCGCCTCCGACCCGGAGATCACCGCGTTGCCCGTCGCCGAGATCCGCCGACTCCTCAACGCCCTCGTCACCCAACCACTCCCACCAGCACACCATGCATTGGTCGATCTGGCGACGAACATTCCAAGCCCGAGCCAGACAGGCCCAAATGACGACGATCCAGCCGAGCTGGGACTTCAACGGATGGTGGCGGCCTCGCTGGCAGCCGGCGTTGCGGTCTGCAACAAACCTGCACGTATCTAACCCTTGCCACGCCGGCAAGCGCTTTCCTAGCATGTTGTTTCATCGATGTTTCGATCCTTGACCGGGCTGAGGGTGCGGACATGAAGCTACGTGCGGTGTTGGGTTGCGAGGGTAATGCCCCGCACCGTGCTCACTCCCGAGGAGTCCAACAGTGAGAACCGCAGTGCGACACAAGCTCCTTGCCGGCGGCACCGCTGTGGCCGTGGCCGCGGTCGTCGCGGCGCTGCCGATGCCCCAGGCGTCAGGTGCCTCCAGTGGTCCCAGTCCCGCATCGGTCGGCGTCAACGCGACCAATCTCAGCCTCGGGGCCGGCTCCGACGGCTCCAGCAAGGCCAGCGGCACCAGCTACGGCAACGTGCTCGACGGCAACATGAGCACCTACTGGTCACCGGCCGGATCGACCGGCCGCATCTCGATCAAGTGGGGTTCCGCCACCACGGTGGGCTCGATCAACATCCGGGAGGCGGCCGGCGCTGTCGGAGTCATCGGCTCCTGGCGGGTCGTCAACAACGACACTGGCGCCACCCTGGCCAGCGGCACCGGAGCCGGGACCATCACCTTCGCCGCCACCTCGCTGCGCAAGATCAACTTTGAGATCACCGGCTCGACCGGCACACCGAGGATCGCCGAGTTCGAGACGTACGCCTCGGGCACGACCACTCCGCCGACCACGCCGCCGCCGACGACCGGGCCGACCACCCCGCCGCCGACCACGCCCCCGCCGTCGAGCAGCACGCTGTACGTGGCACCGACCGGCACCGACAGTGCGGCCGGCACGGAGGCGAACCCGACGACGCTCACCTCCGCGATCACCCGGGTCACCGCCGGCGGCACGATCTACCTGCGCGGCGGCACCTACCGCTACTCGCAGACCATCACCATCGGCCAGGGCAACAACGGCACGTCGAGCGCGCGCAAGAACATCTTCGCCTACCCGAACGAGACCCCGATCCTGAACTTCTCGGCCCAGAGTGAGGATCCGGCGAACCGTGGACTCGCGGTGGGCGGATCGTACTGGCACATCCGCGGCATCATCGTCGAGCGGGCCGGGGACAACGGCATCCTGCTCGCCGGCAACAACAACATCATCGAGCGTACGGTGACCCGCCATAACCGGGACTCAGGGCTTCAGCTCTCGCGGCTGGTGGCAAACGCGCCCCGCGACCAGTGGCCCTCCAACAACCTCGTGGTGAGCACCGTGTCGCACGACAACGTCGACTCCGACGGTGAGGACGCCGACGGTTTCGCCCCGAAGCTCACCGTCGGCCCCGGCAACGTCTTCCGCTACACCGTGGCACACAACAACATCGACGACGGCTACGACCTCTACACCAAGAGCGACACCGGGGCCATCGGCACGGTGACCATCGAGTCCTCCCTCGCCTACGGCAACGGCACCCTGAGCAACGGTGGCCAGGCCGGCAACGGTGACCGCAACGGCTTCAAGCTCGGCGGCGAGGACATCGCGGTGAACCACACCATCCGGGGCAACATCGCGTACGACAACGGCAAGCACGGGTTCACCTACAACCGCAACCCCGGCACGATGACGGTGTCGAACAATGCCAACATCGGCAACGCCGAGCGCAACTTCAACTTCGACGGCGGCTCCTCGGTCTTCCGGAACAACACCTCGTGCAACAGCGGCTCGAACGACCGGATCGTCGGAAACTCCGACAGTTCGAACCAGTTCTGGTCCGGCACCAACGGATCCCGGTGCTCCCAGTACTCCGGCGCCCTGGGCTGGTCCTTCGCATCCGACGGTCGTCTCGTCGTGACCTTCGGCGGCAGGGTGGTCACACCGTAACGCAGCAGGACGACGCCAGCGGCGCGGGCGGCACCGGAGTAGGCCGGCACCCGACGGTCACGCCGCCACACCCCACCGGCTCACCGGTCCCGGCGCGAGCACGCCGGGACCGGTGACCGATCACATCAGGGGGCCTCTGATGCCCCTGTGTTTCGTCAAGTGGTTCGTGGGGTCTGATTCGTTGGGGCTGGCTGGCGGAGCAGGTGGTAGACCTCGCGGACGATGTCTTGATCCCGAACCGGGTTGGTACCCCTGCTCCCACGTTGTCCGCCGAGTTCGGAACCAACGCCCCACCGGCGTGGGTCGAGCGAGCCCATGCTTGGAGTCCATTAGGGTGTGGAGCGTCCGCCCTCCTGAAGGGACGGACGGGACAGATACCAGAAGCCGAAGGGGAGACCACCGTGACGAAGTTCGGCCGGATCGGCAAACTTGCCCTCCTGAGCACCGTGACCAGCGTTGCGCTGGCCATCGGCGCTGCCGCGCCGGCTCACGCCGCCTGGTCGACGTTTGCCGGCCAGTCTGGCACCGCTGTCGTGATGGCGTGCAAGACGGCGGTCGAAAGCGGGTACGGCCCGTTGTGGGAGATCACTCTGGTGGCGGCGACCACGCCCGGCCGTACTGCGGCAGCCCGGTTCGAGGTGTGGCGCGGCAGCAGCCTCGTCTCGCGCGTGGACCTCGCTGCCAGGGACGGCGCGTGGGACGTCAAGACGACCTGGGCGTCGCGCATCCTCGGCGACACGTACACCGGGGTGGCAGGCACGGGCCTTACCAGTGGTGAAGGCGCCGGCGGAGCGATCGGCGGATCGTTCTCGACCATCGCGGGCTGCTGATCGGAGCAGGACGGACCAGGCCCGGCCGGCTCCGATGCCCCTATGTTTCGTCAAGCGGTTCGTGGGGTCTGATTCGCTGGGTTGGCTGGCGGAGTAGGTGGTAGACCTCGCGGGCGATGTAGCGCTTGAGGCATCGGGTGGCTTCGCGGCGGGTGAGGCCTTGGCTGCTGCGTCGGTCGAGGTAGTCGCGGGTGCGTTGGTCGGCGCGTGATCGGGTCAGGGCGATGCGGTGGAGGGCGGCGTTGGCGCGGCGGTCGCCGCCTCGGTTGAGGCGTCGGCGGCGGGTCTTGCCGGAGGACGCCTCGATCGGGTTGACGCCGCATAGTGCGGCGAAGGACGCCTCGCTGTGCATCCGGTCTGGGTTGTCGCCGGCGGTGACCAGCAGGGCCGAGGCGGTGTCGGGACCGACTCCGTGCCGGACCGAGCAAGCGTGACACTGGAACGAACGGCTCTGGCGCAGAAACGGTGGTCACCATGGGTGATCTACGAGAGCAGGATGCGCTGCCGGAGTAGGGCGAAGCCTGCCCGGCCGTACATCTGTCGTTTCAGGAACTTGCCCTCGGTATTGACGCCCTCGATCGGTCCGTTACTGCCCGGCGAGGTCACCGCCACCGTGGTTGACCACCGCGCCCTGACCGTGGTTGCCGAGCCGGCGAGCTGCCCCGTCAGCCCGAACCCGGCGATGCCGGCGGCATCACCGCCGCGCAGGCCACCGACGCACCACGCCACCCAACTGGAGCGCACCATGACAACCGAGCCCAGCCCGCTGCGGGACGACGCGAACTATCGGAATCAAGCTCGGCGGGACCGGCGTGAGACCCGGCGGACCGTGTGACCGGCCGTTGCGGCAAGGCGGCACCCTGCGCGGCCCTCCATGCCGTCTGGGAATCTCAAGGACGCGGTGTGCGATCGGCCATCCTTGGACCACCGGCGGTCCGACGACCGTCGTTGCGCCGGATATGGCTGTCCCGTAATGGATGAGGAGTGTGATATGGGCCCGGACCACGATCCGTTCGACGTCCACGTGGTCGCTGTCGGCATCGACCAGTACGCGGCGGGCGGCGAGTGGAGCCTGGTCGGGCCGGTCGACGACGCCATCCGGTTCGCCCGCTGGTTCGTTACCCGAGGGGTCCCGCCTGGGCAGGTGACCGTGCTGCTGTCGCCCGATCCCGGGCCGGACGCCGTCCCGCCCGGAGTCGTGCTGCGGTCCGCTGACCGTGCGACCGTACGCGAAGTGCTGCTGCGGGAGCTGCCCACACGGCAGGCGTCGACCCTTTACGTAATTTGGGGTGGCCACGGCTATGTCGACACCGGTCGCCACCGGAGGCTCTACTACGCCGACGCCACCGCCACCGATGCGGGCTCTCTCGACCTAGATTCGATGCTCGCCACCTTCGCCTCCGATCTTGTCCCCGCGTTCGGGCGGCAGGTGTGGATCGTGGACGCGTGCCAGCTGCACGATCGCCCCCAGGGCCTGCGCCTGGCCGGCAACGAGACCTTCCCGGTCGGGGGAACCGTCGCCGGACGGCGACAGGATGTCCTGTTTGCCGCCGCCGTCGGTCAGGCCGCCGCCAACCTCCGTGTGCGACGTACCGGGCTGTTCAGCCGGGAGGTGCTGCGTCTGCTCGACGATGGAGACGGGGATCGGCTCGCCGATCCGGAGCGGCTCGTGGCCACCCTGCGAGAGCGGTTCGACAAGCTGCGGTCGAGCGGCCTCACCGCCCAGACCCCCACGTACCTCTGGTACCGCAACGCGCTCGGCGACGAGGGGTTCCTGCTCAGCGGATCCGGGGCCGGGCGTCCGGCTCCTGCGGCTCCCGCGCCCCCACCCCCGGCCGCTATGGCCCCCCTCGTGGACGCGCTTCTGGAGGTCCCGGAGTTCCTGCGACCGAACGACCGTGAGGAGATCCTGTCGCTGCTGCGCGGCCAGGTGTACGCGGCCATCCGGCGTAGCACCGCGGCGCGGCTCGATGCCATCAGTGTCGTGCGGACCTGCCTGCGCTATCCGGGTGCCCTGTCGGAACTCGTCGAGGCGGTCCGTTTCTTCGCCGCCGACGACGCCACGATGGCCCGGGTCGAGGACGGTGCCGCCCAGCTGGCGGCGCACACCTGACCCGAACACACCTGGGAATCCAAAACGGACGGCCCGCGGCCTGAACCGGTTTGTGGTGTCGACCGCTCGACGCTTTCGCTGCATGCAGGCATAAGTAATGATGGAGCTATCGACCGTCATCATCGGGAGGGTTGCCGTACATGAAGAAACGCCTCGCCGGTATCGAGTCTGAGCTGCTCGACCTGTCAGCGGTGACCGTGGCGACCCTACGGTCGGCTGATCCTACCGGCATGACTGCGGCGATTTCGCGGGTACGAGAACGAGTTGCCGATTCGGGGGGCAGTATCAGCGGCTACAACGGCTCCTTCCCGAGCCGGATGCGACCCGCCGGGCCGGATTCGGAGGAACATGTCGTCTGATTCCTTCTCGTTAGGTCCGACCTACCTCGAACAGGCACACTTCGAAACCCTGGCCACTGGTGCCGGAGACGAATCGAGCGTCGCGGCGCTCTGGCGGTCCGAGCGCAGCTGGCGGCTGCTAGTGCTGCGCGCAGTGCTGGACACGTGCGTCATCCGGCCCGAGGCCTGCGGTCCGCTCGCGCCTGCCAGCGACGCCTGGCAGTTGCTGGTCCGGGCCTACGGAGCCGCTCCGGACAGCACCGAGGACGTCCTGGCCCAGCCACAGGTCGGCATCTGGGCCGCGCACACCCTGCGTCGGCTGGGCGACGACGCCGACCCCCTGGTGCCGATGTGGCTGGACGTGGGATACCTACACGCCCTCGCGGCCGCGTGTGCTGTTCGGGCCGATCTCTCCTTCGAACTCGACATACCTGTGCGCCAGGGTTCCGCGATGCTGCCTACGGTGGGCTCCGCGTCGGTCCCCACGGACCGCGCGGTCGTCCGCGTGCGGGCCCGCGACGGGCAGGTCGATATAGACACCGGCGCCCGCACCGTACGATGCCTGTCCGGCGATCCGGACTGGCACGTACCCGTCGTCGTCGAGGTCGGTGAGGACGGCGTCGACCTCCGGGTCGAACTGCTCGACCGCGACGTGTACCGCGACCTGCGAGGCCCCACATCGCCGCAGCCGCTGTCGGCGACCGAGATCACCCGCTGGCGCGTGCATCTCGCGCGTGCCTGGGAACTGCTGGTCCGCGAGCAGCGCGCATGCGCCCTGGCGATCGCCGGAATCGTACGGACCCTGGCACCGGTGCCACGCCGCGAACGCTTCCGTCCGCTGTCCGCGTCGGGCGCCGAGGCGTTCGGGGGCATCCTGCTCTCCGAACCGGACGACGCGGTGCAACTGGCAGTCACCCTGGTACACGAGTCGCAGCACCACAAGCTCGGTGCCTTGTCCCACCTGCTCACCCTCTGCGACCCCGACGACGGCCTGCGCTACTACGTCCCCTGGCGAGACGACCCAAGACCCCTCGCCGGTGTCCTCCAGGGTGCGTACGCGTTCGTTGGCATCACCCAGTTCTGGCAGGTTCACCGGCACCACGCGCCACCGCAGGAGCGGGCAGCGGCGGACTTCGAGTTTGCGCTGTGGCGCCGGCAGACCCTCGGCGTCCTGCGGATGATCACGACGTCGGGCCGGCTGACCGGGCATGGCCAACAGTTCGTAGACACCCTGCACACAGAGCTGAAGGCAGGCCAGGACGATCCGTTGCCCCCCGCCGCGCTCGACGCGGCCCACGCCGTCGCCCTCGATCACTATGCACTGTGGCGAGGCCACAACATCCGCCTGGACCCCGCCGAGCTTGACGCACTCGTCACCGGCTGGCGGCACCGTGTCCCGGCGGCGGACGCCGTCCTCGCCGTCGGTGCCGAAAAGGTGCTGGCGGAACCACCGCCCGGCCTGCTCGACGCCCGGGCCGTCCTACGCAGATACCTGCTGTTCGATCCGGACGCCTTCAGGCGGCTACGCGCCGCCCCCGACGAGGTAGGGGACAGGGTCGCGGGTGCCACCCCGGCCGACCTCGCCCTCGTCGCGGGGGACATCGAGCAGGCACACGCCGGCTACCTTGGCGAGCTGAGGCAGAACCCGTCGCACGTACACGCCTGGGTCGGCCTCGGTCTCACCCGGCTCGACCGCCCCGCCGATCCGGCGACGCGGGCTCTGCTCGGCCGCCCGGAACTAATCGTGGCCGTCGTCCGAGGGCTACGGGCGCGCGGGGCCGCGACGGTGACCCTGGATCCGCTGGAGATGGCTGGCTGGCTCGGTGACGGGCTCCCCGACCTGCGGTTCGACACCGTCGACCCGGCGGGCTGGCAGGCTGTCTGACCCGCCGGATCGGACGTTGTGCCGCTACAGGGGGAGCGGGTCGATGTCGCAGTTGGCCCGTACGCCGGCACCGGCCGCCGCGACCGCCGGGTGCCGGAAGCCGAGGGCCTGCCGCAACTGCTCGAGGTTCGAGTCGAACAACCTGCCCGCCTCAGAATCGCGCCCGAGTTCCCGCAGATCCATGGCGAGGTTCAGAGCGCACACGAGCGTGGTCGGGTGGGTATTGCCGAGGACCTGACGACACTGCGTGAGGGTATCTGCGTCAAGGGCGTGGGCATCCTCGTAGGCGCCGAGTTCGTAGTGGTCGCTCGCGAGGTCGATCCGGGCGGCCAGCACCAGGGCATGCGACGGACCAAGCCGGCTGGTCAGCCGCTCCAATGCCACCTGGTCGAGCTCCCGGGCCTGTTCGCACTCTCCGAGCAGACGAAGCGTCACCGCCAGGTCTACCTGCGCACCGGCCGTATGCGGATGGTCCTCGCCGTACAGCCGGCGCAGGCCCTCCACCGCCACCTCCGCCGCCTCCCTGGCTGCGCGCAGATCGCCGGTCATCCGCTGGTCGATGGAGAAGGTCAGCGTGGCGAGCACGGTGTCGGGATGGTTGTCGCCGTAGCGCGTACGGAAGCGGCGCAGCACGTTGCTGGACAGGTCGAGCGCGTCGTGGTGGTGACCGGCCTTGCGCCGGAAACTCGCCAGCATGTGGCTCTGCCGCAGCAGATCCGGGTGGTCGTCGTACTTCAGCATCCGGCGGGCCATGGCGACGACGTTCTCCTGGTTCGCGTGCGCCGCGATGTAGTCGCCGAGTTCCCGTCGGTCCAGGTTGATGCCGCCGAAGGTGCTGAGGCTGTCCGGGTGGTCGGTGCCGTAGATCTGCACGAGACGCTGGTAGGTCTGCTCGTCGAGTTGGAGAGCCCGTCCGAACAGGCCGGACAGCCGCATGCTCACCGCGAGATTGTGGGCGGCGCGCAGCGTGAACGGCTCCTCCTCACCGAAGTTCTGCTTCGCCTGTTCGTAGACGACGAGCGAGCGGTCCAGCGCACCGGCGAAGTCACCTGCGACCCGGTGGTCGGCGGCCACGGCACCGATGGCGTCCAGGGTCTCCTCCCGCTCGTCGCCGAGGGTCTGTCGGTAGAGTTCGAGCGTCTGGGCGTTCAGTGCGGCCGCGGCGGCGTAGTCACCGACGACGAAATGCATGAAACCGAGCCAGCTCGCCATCCGGAGACTGTCCGGGTCGGCACCCCCGCCGTCTGCGGTCCAGGCCGTCCATGCCCGCTGCGAAAGATCACGTGCACCCAGGTGGTCCCCCCACCGCCACAGGTACTTCGCCTCGTTCAGCACCATGTCGCGCACCAGTTCGTTCGCGCACTGCTCCGCACCGGAGGCGACGATGTGCGGGTACAACTCGGCGTACCGCGGCCAGTGGTCAGCGTCGTCAGGCTGGTCGGGGTCGTTGCCGGCCAGCAACATGTGGGCGCCGTGCCGGAGGGCTTCGCGGTCTTCCGGATCCATCTGGTTGATCAGTACGCGTTGGACGAGGCGGTGCATCTGGAAGGAATTCGTCCGGTGGTCGATTCTCGCCAGCGAGAGGCGGCCGACCGTACGGATCGCCCGGTTGAGACGGATCGGGTTGCGGACCAGGGGATCGAGGTCGGGATGGATGTGCAGCGCGCGTGGCTTCGACAGGAGCACCTTGCCGATCGGCTCGGGCGCGAAGAATGAGCACACCTGCAACAACCGGAGGGCCGACAGGTCCTGGTCGCGCAGCCAGTTGAGGGACACGTTCCATGCCGCGGCGACAAGTTCCGGGTAGTCCTGCTGCGCGGTCTCGTCATCGAGGATCGGACGGCTGGCGTCGAGGAGTTCCAGGTACTCGTCGGTTGGCATCCTCGTCTCGGCACGCCAGGCCGCCGCCTGCTCGATGGCCAGGGGAAGGTCACCCAGGGCCGCGGCGAGCCGGTCAGCGTCGTCGACGGCCAGGTCCGGCCCCCGACGGCGAAGCAGATCGATGCTCTCCCGCCGCTCGAACACGTCGACCGGAAGACTGTTCGCGATGCCCCGCCACGCGCCGTTGCGGGAGGTGACGACGATGCTTCCGGGGCCGCCCTTGGGGAAGAACTGCTCGACGTCGTGCGGATCCTCGGCGTTGTCGAAGATCAGTAGCCAGTTGGAGTACGGGCGTCCGACCCGCAACGCCTCAAGCACCGCCGGCACCGCCGTGTTGGCGGTCGACGGGACCGGCAGGGCCAGGCGCGCCGCCAACTCCACCAGCGCGGACTGGATCTGCGCCGGCCGCTCGGCCGGGATCCACCAGATGAGGTCGAAATCCTGCTGATGAAGGTAGACGTACTCGATGACGAGTTGCGACTTGCCCACTCCGCCGGAGCCGTGCAACGCCTCCGGCAGCACTGCGGTGGTGCCGGCACGCAGGCGCTGGTGCAAGGAGTCGAGCAGTTCACGCCGGCCGGTGAAGTTCGCGTTCCGGAGCGGCAGGTTGCCGACGACAGCCGGCGAAGGCCCGTCGAGCCGCGGTACGGTCCGCAGATCGTCGATCGGAGCCCTGCCCGAGATGCCCGGCTCGGCATCCAGCATGACGTGTGCTGCGGAACCGAACGAGACCCCCGGGGCCGGCGAGTTCTCTCTGTCAGACATTCCGGACTCCATGGTCCTGTGAGCGGTAACGGATGGTGGCTGCAGTACTCGACGTACCTGCCGTGGGATAGGAGAGCCGAGCGCCTGGCCCAGCCGTGCGGCCGCGACGAGGTTCGGCCCGCCCAGCGAGAGGTGAACAGCCAACTCGACCCGTAGGTACGGTTCGGCGGCCGGAGTGACCCGCTCGTACGAGGCGTTCTGCGGATCCTTGACGCGAAGGGTCAGATTGCGTACCGCCTGCACGTCGTGCGCGAGCTCGTACTCCACGATGTGCTGGACCTCGACCGTGCGGTCGCGGTACCCGAGCGCGAGGAGTCGCTCGCGGACACCGTGCACGAATTCGTAGCCGATGCGGGCGCCGCCTGTCGCCGCCGCGTGCCGAACCGGCTGCACCAGATCGCTCGTCAGCACCTCGGTCAGCTGATCCGGCCCCGATCGGATCACCGTCCTCGCCACGGCGCGCACGACGGCGACGTTGAGCGGAGCGGCGGCCAGCCGTGTCGCCAGCGTGAACGCCGCCGGTGACACGCTGGCCCGGAACCGGGCGACGAGATCCTGAACCGAAACCGCTCGGCCGGGGCGGCTGCCCGCCAACCCGCCGGGCGGCAGCAAGAGTGCCGGCATCCGCAGTTCGCCCGTTGCCGGCCCGGCCAGCAGCCGGCTCCACCGTCGCAACCAGTCCGTGCCGCGCTCGATGACCGGCACCGCCGTCAGCCGGGCCTCGTCCCGCTCGTCGGAGGGACGGAGATCCAGACCGCTCACCCGCCACGACCGAGAGGTCGCCGGACCCGGACCTTCCAGGCTCCATGCCACCTCGGTGGTCTCCATGCCCCGGTCGCGCCACCGCTGTTGGGGTAGCAGATGGACCACGGCAACGGTCATACCGGCTGCCCACGAGACGAGCACGGGGCGGATGAGTCCGCCCCGCCAGGCATCGGACCCGCCGTGGGTCAGCAGGAAGACGACCCGCCGCCCTGTGGGATCAATCAGACTCTCGGGCGGAACGTCGGCAGCCTCGCGGTCACCGGTCACCCGCAAGACACCGCCCTCGACACTGGTACGTCTGACCTCGACGGAGGTGAAAACGCGCTGGGCTCGTAGTACCGCGATGAAGGTCGAGATCTCGTCGGCCCAGAACTCCATCACCGGATCGTCATCGACGACCACGACGAGATCCCGGCCTTGCTCCGCCGGCTCCACCGGTGAGTCGTTTGCCCGTCGGCCGGCGGGTGCGGAGATCGCAGGCACTGCTCGGCTCATCGCGGATCCGCCGTCGCCGACGCGGGCTCCGACGATCGGGCGCCACGGTGCCGGCCGGTGACGCTGCCGCCCGTCCGGCGTGGATACCGGTCGTCGGCGGCCCACATCCCGTGGCCGTTGCCGCTCATGCAAGGACCCTTCGCCTGTCGCCGTCGGCGAAGACCGCTCCTCCTGGCTGCCGATCCGGATCATCAAACAAGATCACAAATCCGTGTCCGATGTGCTGGTCGAGCCCTTTGGGGTCCTCGCTCCACGCCAACTGCCGCACTTCCGCGAAACGCCACGGAAGCTCGATCACTCCAGCGCCTGTCGCGCGATCACCGACCATCGACGCGACAGTGTCGCACACATCCCTTGTGGACGACCGGTTGCGATGCCAGACGATGGCCGGTACCCCGGACCGTAGCCCGACAAGCAACTGCCGCTCTCCGACGCTATCCACAGTCGGTGACTCGCTGAGCACCAGCACCACGACGCCGCTCTCGCGTCTGAGGGTCGCCTCGAGCTGGACGTCGACATGGTGCCCCGAGGCGCAGTGAATCAGCTTCCGTTCGCTGCCGCGACTGGCGAGGCCCTGCCATCGACTGCGCCACACACGGTGCCACTGGCTGGCGCGGATGCGTTCCAGGCTCCTGATCACCAGGGGATACTCCGTGGTCAGGGGACTTGGCATCAGTGAGTGGAGTTCCTTGCGCCAGGTGTCGACCGGTTCGTTGATCAGCTGCCAGGGCAGGACGAATTCGATGGTCACGGCACCGGCCTGATCCGACCAACGGCGCTCGATCTCGTTTATGACCCGGTCGACGGCTGCCTCGAGTTCTCCGTACGGCACGTGCCGGTCCTCACCGCGGAGGGGCTGCCAGACCGCAGACGCCCACTGGTACCAGTGCGACATGATGTAGGTGTCGTCGTCGCCACCGTACTTCTCGAACTGGATCACGAGGTATCCGGTGCCGACGGCCGCGGGAGGATTCGTCGGGGCCACCTCCAACTGCTCCGTGAACCCCCAGTCCTTGGCCAGCTGCGCGACGAACTCCCGCATCCGGTCCAGCGACGCCTCCGGCACCGCCGGCACCAACTTTGCGAGCAGCCCCAGCCACGCTGGCGTCTCACCTTGTGAGTTGGTCGACGCCAGGTGGGTGAAGAGATCCCAGGCGTTCTTGCACCTCAGCGGGGCGGGGACCGCGCGGGTCTCGGTGACGAACCGCCGCAGATCACGGGTCACCTCGACCGTGGACAGCAGGCCCCGCAGCCAGGAGATGTCGTAATCGGCGAACAACTCGACCACCTGCCACTCGTCCGCCAGTCGCAGCAGCTCGGTCGTGTGCTCGCTGCCCGGCTCGAGCAACTCCAGACATTCCACGAGGCAGCGCAGCCCGCCCGGGCGGTCCACGCACACCGTCACCAGCTCGACGATCTGGGGCCGTAGCAGACCCAGTTCCCGGTAGCCCACGGCGCCGCCCAACGCATGGCTCAACTCTTGAAGCAGCAACTGTCGGCTGTTCGGGTCGCGGATGACCGACGACGCCTCCATCGCGGCCGCGACCTGTTTGACGAGTCTGAGGCGTTCCTCCGCCACCGCCGTCGAATACTGCCGCGACGGCTCACGTACGCTCCTCGCCAGATCGCTCACGGGCGAGACCTCGGCGGGGCGCTGCGGCAGGGCGCCATCAGGAAGGCTCCGACCTGAACGGGTCAAGCCTGTCCAGCACCTCGACGACGTCGGCCGCCTCTCCGGTCACCTCCACGCCTCGTCGCTGGACACCGTCATCGAAAATCGCGCGTACGCTGACCTGCCCGGTGCGTCGGCGCAGCATCGACTGCAAGGCGTACCATCCGGCGGACGAGCCGATTCCGATACCGATCTGGAGCAGCGTGTCGGTCACCAGACCGCGCGACGAGGCGAAATCGCATTCCGAGGCGGGATGCCAGGTATCCACCACCAGTCCCGTGGCCACTAGTTCCTGCATCAGTACCGGAGTCGATTCAGGATAGACCGGCACGCCGTCGTCCTCGGCGAGCGGCAGAAAGGTCACGTCGACGCCGGCTCTCGGGCCGGGACCGGGGTTGTGGTCCATGGCGACAATCGAGACCTTTGATGACATGCGACCATCGTATTACCGATGCGGCGGCGACGGAATTACCGGCGACGACATCCCTGGACTGTCGCTAACCTGACACAATCCTGTCTTGCGTATGCCCGACTCCCTCGTCTGCATGTAAATGCTGATCAGAGTGGGTCGGCAAGCGGTCGTGTCCCGGATGCCCCGTCCGTTCGGATGATCAGCAGCAGGCCGGTGGTGTCCACGACGATGTGGCGCCCGCGGTCGTTCACTCTTTGCCGGTGTCGTAGCCGCGCGGTCCGTTACCGCACCGGGTGGTGCTGCCCGTGCCGATCTCTGCGGCGAGTTGCTCCACCCTGGCCAGCGCGGTGCGAAGTAGGTCGATGGCCTCGTCTGCCCGGCCCTGTTTCTCGAGCAGGTTGGCTAGAAGCAGGGTGGTGGCGGCGCTCGCGGCGGCGTCCTCGTCGCCGAGTTCGCCGTGGCAGACCGCGAGTTCGGTGTGCAGGACGAGTAGTGCGATCGGATCCGGCAGTCCGGCCCGAACCAGGTCGTCCCGGGTGTTGGCAAGTAGGTACGCGGCGTACCGGTGTTCGCCTCGTTGCCGCAGCGTGGCGGCCCGCCCGGCGGTGGCGTCGGCGCGTAGCCACGGCGGGGCATTCTCTGGTGGTTCGGCCCGTTCGAAGTGGCGTTCGGCGGTCTGTGGATCCCCTTGGAGCAGTGCGAGGCGGCCCAGCCCGAGCCAGCCACGTGCGACCTGTTCTGGATCGTCGGCGCCGGTCGCCGCTCGCCGGTAGACGTGTTCCGCGCCGGCCGGATCGTGTGCGGCCGTGCGGTCCGCCTCGGTCAGTGCCAGGTCTGCCCGTACGGCCTCGGCGGGAGAGCGTCCCGTGGCCAGCTCGGTGGCCGGTACGCCGAGCCGGTCGGCGAAATGGGTGAGTGCGTCACCGGAGGGCATCCGCCGACCGCTCTCCACGGACGAGACGTAGGCCGCGGTGTAGCGCGGTTCGGCCAGCTCCCGTTGGGTGAGGCCGCGCGCGGTGCGTAACGCGTGCAGCCGCAGGCCGAGCGTGGCCGGGTCCCGGTCCGGAACGGCGACTTCCGCACTCACCGACCGTCCGATTCGATCCATCGGATCGCGGCGATCTCGCCATCCTGTCATCGGCCGAGGTGGCGGTCCGCGTGGTCGGTGGTCATCACCATGATCGGACCCGTGGCGTGAACGGACACCCAGGTGCCGGGGTCGGCGAGGGCCGTATCGATCTCCGCCTCGGTCATCGGCACGTGCTCCGGCCAGTCGTCGTAGCGCTCGGTGGGGATGAGTTCGATCAGACCCCGGACGACCAGGCCTTTGGTGATCGCGGCGAAACGCGGAATCAGTGCCCTGATGGCCTCCTCGTCGGTGCCGAACGTCCAGACCGCACCGCCGGCCGAGGCATGACCGAGGTGGTCACCGATGACGTGGCAGAGCCACGCCTCTTCGATCGCGTTCTGCATGACGGTGCGTTCCTCGGCACCCAACTCGTCCCACAAGCTCATCGGTCGATCATCGCAACACCGGGCTGGACCTGTTCGAAGTAGAACTCGCGGATGAAGCAGTCCCGTGGTTGGCCGATCGCGAACAGGACGCAGTCGACGACCGACCGGGCGGTCAGGTCGCCGCTGGCCTGCCGTGGCCCGTCCTGCACGAAGTCCGGCGGGAACAGCGAGATCACCCGGATACCCTCGGGGATCCAGATCCGCAGGCCGGACAGGTCGGCGATGGTGACGTGACAGGCGGCGGCGAGTGGGTGCGGGCCGTCCGGGACACGCGCGGCGCGGATGTCCGGGGGCAGCTGTCCGGGCGGCAAGGGAGGGGGCCGGAATGTCGCGTCGATTGTGCCGGCCTCGACGGCGGCGATAGCGGCGGCGGCGTCCGACTCGGCCAGGGTCACCACGTCCAGTTCGGTCTCCGGGTACGCCAATGGCAACAGCGCGGGTTCTATGAGTGCCAGCCGCTACCCTCTATGGGATGGACGAGCACTCCACGGGTCGCTCCCACATCGTGTCGCGTTTCCAGTCTGTGTGGCACAGGCATCAAGAATGTCGGCGGCGCGCTCACGCTGGCGCTCATCAGTGGCTTCGGCTGATGCGGCCTGTATCAAGGAAAGAAGGTCCGGTCGGCGGATCAGGTCGGGACTGTCGAGGAGCAGTGCGGCCGCAATGGCGGCCGCATGCCGGGTGGCAGGGTCAGGGTCGTGCAGGAAGGCGGACACGGCCTGGAGGATCACAGGGCGCTGGGCGCGGAGTTCGGCCATTTCCGGGTAGCCGGCTGATGCAGGTGGGGCGGTCGCCGGTGGTCAGGAACTCCCGTGCGGCTGCCCGTACCTGTTCGATCGGGATTTCGGCGCCTGCGGTGATGCCGGTCCAGGTGCCGCAGTAGAAGTATGGCGGGGTCGGCGCGTCGGTGGCTGTTCCCTTGCTGGCGTATCCGTCGCCGGTGGTGAGATCCACGTAGTTCAGCACACCGACGGCGCCTCGTACCCCGACCGTCAGGCTGCGCTCTCGTGCCGGCATGTCGAGGGCGATCAGGGGCGGCGTGTCGGGTGAGGTTTCGGCGGTGACGCGATCGAGCACCGCATCCAGTTCGGCGATGGTCGACACCACGACGGGGTCCTCTTCCTCAGTGAAGATGACCTCGACGGTCTGGTCTGCCACCGTGATTCTCCTCCGGTCCGTTGTACGTTTTGCGGAATCCGTCAGGACCGTACACCGTCAGCTGGGCGCCGGCCGGTAGTAGCCGGGGGAGCAGGCGGTCACAGCCCTGCATGCCGGGGCATGGCCTCTTGTTGACCGCCAGCACCGCCTCCCGCAATCCGAACCGGTCCATCGTTTCGGCGGCGTGCGCCTCGACGTGGGTCTCGGCAGCCCAGGACCTCGCGAGCCCGACCCGGGCGGCGAGTGCCTTGGTTTGCAGTTCTCTTCGCTGATCAGTGGTTGTTCGTTCAGGTCGGGGCCGACCAGCAGGCCGCGGGTCTTCGACCCGCGTCCGCCGAAAGCCGGGAGCGACGCTGCGAGCCGCTGGCCATCGACCGTTGAACTCCAACCAACGGCCGGTTCATCAGGGGCGTCACCACCGTGAGCGACCGGTGTGTCCGGAGGCTCTGCGGTCGACTCCGGCGGTGCTGTGGGCGACCGCGACCATTCACCCGAGCTACCGGTCGATTTTGCCCCGGCCATCGCTGCCTCGACCTGGTGCCTGGTGGCCGCAACGCACTGCCCGACCGCAGCCAGAACCGCAGTGCTGGTCTGGCGGGACGGGCGTTCGTTGCCGTTGATGTTCGATGGCTTCTCGGTGTTGGCCGGCGGGGTGTGGGTTGCGCCGGACGGTTCTGTGTTGACGGGTGAGGCGGCGTGGCGGCAGGCGTCGGCGGCACCGGACCGCTTTCCGTGGCGCCGTTCGCTGCATGGGAAGAACCGGATCTGACCAGGCTGCCGGTGGTACCGCAGTACCATCGGCCGCCTCGAAGAGCCGACTGCGGTACCACGGTCTCGGCGCTACGCGACCCTAACGTGGTGAGCATGATTCAGGTACGCGAAGTAACCAAGCGGTACGGCGCGAAGACGGTCGTTGACCACCTGTCGTTCACCGCGAAGCCCGGTCAGGTCACCGGGTTCCTCGGCCCCAACGGCGCCGGCAAGTCGACGACCATGCGGATGATCGTCGGCCTCACTGCGCCGACCTCCGGTGACGTGCTGGTCAACGGCAAGCCGTACGTGTCGTCGAAGGCCCCGCTGCGCGAGATCGGCGTGCTGCTCGAAGCCAAGGCCGTGCACCCCGGCCGCACGGCGGTCAGCCACCTGCTCGCCCTGGCCCGCACGCACGGCATCCCGCGTTCGCGCGTCGACGAGGTGCTCGACCTGGCCGGCCTCTCGGCCGTCGCCCACAAGCGGGTCGGCGCCTTCTCCCTCGGCATGGGCCAGCGGCTCGGCATCGCCGCCGCGCTGCTCGGCGACCCGGCCGTGGTGATGCTCGACGAGCCGGTCAACGGACTCGACCCGGAGGGTGTCCTCTGGGTGCGCAACCTGCTCACCGGCCTGGCCGCCGAGGGCCGCACCGTGATGCTGTCCTCGCACCTGATGAGCGAGGTCTCGCTGATCGCGGACCACCTGGTCATCGTCGGCCGGGGCAAACTGCTGGCCGACACCACCGTAGCCAACTTCGTGACCACCGAAGGCGTCCGGGTCGTCACCGCCGTCCCCGACGCGCTGCGCGCGGTGATCACCGGCCCGGGCGTCACTCTCACCTCGACCGGCGCCGAGGAACTGTTCGTCACCGGCGCCACCGCCCGCGAGATCGGGCTGGCCGCGGCCACCCGTGGCATCCCCCTGTTCGAGCTCACCCCACAGAACGCCTCCCTCGAAGAGGCGTTCATGGACCTGACCCGCGACGCTGTCGAATACGAGGCCGCCCGATGAAGATCACTGCTGGTGGCGTCGTCGCCGCCGAATGGACCAAGTTCTCCTCGCTGCGCTCCACCTGGATCACGACCGGCATCTCGGCCGTCCTCCTGATCGCCTTCGGCATGATCGCCTCGGCTTCCTTCTCGGGCGACGGCATGACCCCGATCGACCTGGCCCTGTCCGGCAGCATCCTGGCCGCCCTGTCCGTCGGCGCGCTCGGCGCGCTGCTGGGGGCGAGCGAATACACCACCGGCATGATCCGGGCGACCCTCGCCGCGGTGCCACGCCGATTGCCGGTGCTGTGGTCGAAGAGCCTGGTGGCCGGGGCAGCCGCCTTCGTCACGATGACCGCAGCCGCCTTCGCCGCCTTCGCACTGGGGTCGGCCGTGCTCAACGACAAGGTCGGCGGCCTGGGCCTCGGAGACGACGGCGTGCTTCGCACCCTTCTCGGCGCCGGCCTCTATCTGGCCCTGGTCGCGGTGCTCGGCGTCGCCCTCGGCATGCTCGTACGCTCCAGCGCGGGCGCCATCACGATCCTGGCCGGCGTGCTGCTCATCGTGCCCGGTCTGGCCGTGCTGCTGCCGGCCTCGATCTCCGAGGCCATCACCCCGTACCTGCCGAGCAACGCGGGCAGCGCCGTGATGGCACTGACCCCCGCGGACGGCACCCTGGCGCCGTGGACCGGTCTCGTGGTCTTCGCCGGATATGTGATCGTGACACTCGCCGCGGCGGCGTACGGGCTCAAGAAGACCGACGCTTAACGGCGCGCAGGGGAGAATCGGCTGATGAGCACGCAGGGATGGCTGGTGGACCGGCAGGCACGGCTGCGGGCCTTCGACCGCCGCCGCCCGTGGGTCATGGACACCTTGGTGGCCGTACCGATCGTGCTCTTCAGCATTCCAGACCTGATCGAGAAGCCCTTATCGGCGACGATCGCAACGCTGGTCCTGCTGCCGGCGCTGTACTGGCGGCGGCGGTATCCGTTTCCCGCGTTCCTGGTCACCGCGGCCATCGAAACAGTCGAGGCATTGCTGGACGTCGGTGTCGGCGCCGGAGTGATCCTGCTCGTGATGCTCTTCGGGGTGGCCTCCCGCGGTTCAGGGCGGGCGCTGGCTTGGGCGTCCGGGATCACCCTCGGGCTACTGACAGCCCAGATCTACCTTTTCGGACCGGCCACTGAGAACCGCACCCTCACGTTGTTCCTCGCCCTCGGCCTGACGGTGGCTGCGACCGCGTCCGGTGTAGCGGTGCGCACCCGCCGGGCGTACCTCGTCGCTCTGGAGGACCGCGCCGCCCGCCTGGAGGTCGAGCGGGACCAGCGGGCCCGCCTCGCCGTCGCCGACGAGCGGGCCCGGGTGGCCCGCGAGATGCACGACATCGTCGGCCACCACGTGTCAGTGATCGTGGGCCTGGCCGACGGAGGCGCCGCCCTCGCGACATCGCGGGGAGAGCAGACCGCCGAGCCGCTCCGGCTGATCGGGGACACCGGCCGGCAGGCGCTGTCCGAGCTGCGCCGCGTGCTGGGCGTACTGCGCGAGGAAGACGCCGACCCTCACCTGAGTCCTCAGCCCGGCATCGACGACCTCGACCGGCTGCTGCCCAGCGTACGGGCCGCCGGGCTGCCGGTCACCTACTCCACCTCCGGCGAGCTGCACACCCTCGGCAAGGGCGTGCAGCTCGCGGTCTACCGCATCGTTCAGGAAGCGCTCACCAACACCCTGAAACATGCGGGGCGCAGCGCGTCCGCGACGGTCACTCTCACCGCCCGCGACGGAGAGGTACGGGTACGCGTTCGCGACAACGGCCGTGGCGCACCGGCCGCACCGAGCCACGGCCTGCTCGGCATGCGCGAACGCGCCGCCATGTACGGCGGTGTGGTGACCGCCGGCCCGGCCGGGAACGGCTGGCTCGTCGACGTCGTCCTCAAGGAGCCCTCGTGACCACCGTCCTGATCGCCGACGACCAGCCGCTGCAGCGCATGGGCTTCAAGATGCTGCTCGAGGGCACCCCCGGCATGACCGTGGTGGGCGAGGCCGCCACCGGCGCCGAGGCGGTGCGGATGGCCGAACAGGCCCGGCCCGATGTGGTGCTGATGGACGTGCGCATGCCCGGCATGGACGGCATCGAGGCCACCCGCCGCATCACCGCGGCCGGCTCCCGCAGCCACGTGCTGATCCTGACCACATTCGACCTGGACGAATACGTCTACGCCGGGCTACGAGCCGGGGCTAGCGGCTTCCTGCTCAAGGACGCCCGCCCCGAGGAGTTGCTCGCCGGCATCCGAGCCGTCGCCAGCGGAGACTCGGTGGTGGCGCCCAGCCTGACCCGCAAGCTGATGGACGCCTACCTGCAAGACGCGGCACCGACAGCCGGCACCGATCCCCGGCTGGCCACGCTGAGCGAGCGTGAGCGGGAGGTCCTCGAGGCGATCGGGCAGGGCGCCACCAACACCGAGATCGCCGAACGCTTGAGCCTCACCGAGTCAACGGTGAAGAAGCACGTCGGACGCGTCCTGGCCAAGATCGGCGCACGGGACCGGATCCAGGCCGTCATCTTCGCGTACGACAACGGCCTGGTCCAACCACGCACCTGAGCACCCGGCGGGCGGCCGTCAGCCGGGCTCGGCCGCCCAGTCGAGGTCGCGTTGCGGAAGTTGCCCGGTGGTCAGGAATGTGGTCACCGAGTCGTTCGCGAACCCTCGGGAATTGCATCGGATGGGCTCGGTCCCTCGTGAGCTGCTAGCTCTGGAGCCTACGGCCGCGACGATGACCGCCCTCACGGGCGAACCTCCACGAGATCCGGATTCTCACGGCGCCACCGCGCAATCCGCGTCGGATAGGTCGGCATGATGCGAGCCGCCGGCCGCTTCCCGCGCAGCCCGCTCGATCTTCGCCCAGTACGCCTCCCGGGCCGCCGTGTCGATCTGCTCCTCGTACTCAGCCCTCACCCCGGTCCGGCCATCGAGCTGCTCACGCAGGATGTCAGCGTGTCCGGCATGCCGGGCGGTCTCCTGAAGGACGTGGACCATGATGTTGAACAGCTTGACGTCCGGCCGCGACCACCACGGCACGTGGCCGGGCGCGTCGATGGGAAGCTCTTCGATCGTCACGTCCGCATGCCCCCAGGCACGCTGATAGAAGTCGAGGATCTGCTCGCGGGTCTCGTCCGGGGTCACCCACAGGTCGCTGCCGTCCGCGTCCTGCCATCGCCCCAGCGGCTCCGGGTACGGGCGGCCGAAGACCTCACCGAAATACCAGGCCTCCAGGGTCGCCAGGTGCTTCACCAGGCCGAGGAGGTTGGTCCCCGTCGCTGTCAAGGGACGCCGGACGTCGTACTCGGACAGGCCCTCGACCTTCCAGACCAGCGTCTGACGTGTCCGCCTGAGCTGGCCGTGCAGATGGCCCTTAGCGAAATCCTCGATCATGGAACATGAGCTTGCCATCCGACGGCAAGGGGAGCAGCCCCGGACCTCACCGCGCCGTGGTTCGTAACTCGCCGACACGAATCCGACGACGATCTTGCAGTGCCAGGCCCGAGGTTCAACTTGTGTCCGAAGCCGCGCAGATAGCCATACGACAGGATTCGGGCAGCCGACGTCACCATCTGACATCGTCGGAGCCCTGCTGGCGCTGGCTCCCGGTACGGTGCCTGACGGGGAACTGGTCGGATATTGGGCAATAGTTCTTCTGGTCGCATTTGTATAGGTGCCTGAGAGTGATCATGGTGGGTGATGCCTGATTTGTGATTGCGGAATGTAGTCGCTATTTACACGGCGCGTATCGATCTTTAGAGTCGCTGGGAATGTTTTGACCGCGATCACGGGGGTTCTCGGTGCTGGGTCGGCTGTCGTCATGTTGTCCGAAGTGGCCGTTCGGGATGGTGGTCCTGGCCCTTGTTGTTGCTGGTTTGTCGTTGCCGTCGGCTGCTGCGGTCGCGGCGCCGCCGGTCCCGGCGCCCGATGCGTCGGGCCAGTCGCAGACTCCGCTCGACGAGCTGGACGAGGCGTCGGCGATGGCGTTGGCGTACCGGACTCGTCAGCCGGTCGAGGTGACGGCGGTGACGTCGGGGATTTCGCGGGTGTGGGCGTTGCCGGACGGGACGTTTAGGGCGGAGCAGCATCTGGCGCCGGTGCGGGCGCGTGACGCGTCTGGTGACTGGGTCGATGTGGATCTGACGTTGGAGGTCAAGCCGGACGGCAGTGTGGGGCCGAAGGCGCATGCCCATCATCTGCGGTTGTCGGGTGCGCGTGGGGTGGAGTCGGATTCGCTGGTGGAGTTGGGCACCGGGGTCGATGCGAGTGAGTTGGGGTGGCGGGGTGTGTTGCCGGCGCCGGTCCTCGATGGGCAGAAGGCGACCTATGCCGAGGTGAAGCCTGGTGTGGATCTGGTGGTCGAGGTTGGTAGGAGTGGTTACGAGTACTACTTCCTGGTGAAGAACGCGGTCGCGGCGGGGAGCATGTCGTCGATCGCGATGCCGTGGCGTACCGGGGACGGGGCGGTGCCGGAGTCGGCTTCGGGGGCGGGGTTGCGGTTGCGGACGGCGTCGCAGTCGTCGGTGGTGGTGTCGCAGGCGCGGATGTGGGATGCGCGGGTGGCGCCGGAACTGTCGGACCACGTGTATGCGGCGGACGTGGATGTGTCGATGGTGCCGAACGGGTCGGATACAGATCTGGTGCTGACACCGGACGAGTCGTTCTTCGACGATCCACTGGTGGAGTATCCGGTCACGATCGATCCATCGGTCCACCTGAACCCGGCGTTCGACGCGTTCGTGCAGAACACGTACTCCAGCGACGAGTCCAAGGCCAAGGAGTTGAGGCTGGGTTACAGCAACGACGCCCTCCGGGGTTGCGCCAGCCCATGCCGGGCCAGGTCGTTTCTCAGCTTCCACAATCTTGGCGGCTACTGGGGGGCGACGGTGGTGTCGGCAAGCCTGCACCTGTGGCCCACGCATTCGTGGTCGTGCACGAAGGCGGGCTGGGAGGCGTGGCGTACGGATTTCGTGAACCACACGGTGCGGTGGAACAGTTGGCCGGCGTGGCGGGAGTTGGACGGCACCTCGGATGAGACCAGGGGCTACTCGTCGACCTGTGCCTCTCGATACGTCGAGATATCGGTGAAGAAGACGTTCCAGCACAGCTTCAACACCCAGTCGCACACCGCGAACGTCGGTCTGAGGGCTACGAACGAGAACCATCACAACGGATGGAAGAAGTTCAACTCATCGGAGGCGTCGTCGAACACGCCGTACGTGGAGTTGGTGTACAACCGGACCCCGAACGTGCCGACCGGGTTGGCGATCGATTCGTGTTACACGTCGTGTGCCTCGCCGGCAGCGGTGCGGTCGGGTACGCCCCAGATCAGGGCGACGGTCTCCGACCCCGACGGCGGGGTGCTGCGCGCTGAGTACGAGGTGTTCAACAGCGCCGGGACCACGCGTCTGGCGGCGTCCGGTAGCACGGTGACCGGTGTGTCGTCCGGGTCGGCGCGTTGGTGGCGGATCGTGCCGTCGGCGGGTGGGGCGTTACCGACGGGGACGTACCAGTGGCGGGCGAGGGCCTGCGACAGTTGGACCTGTGGCGCCTACTCGGGCTGGTTCGTGTTCGAGGTGGTTCCCGACGACCTGACCCTGCCGACCGTTTCGGCCACCCCGTACGCGGAGACCTCGGCCGGCACCTGGAACGGCGGGCCTGGGCAGGCGGGCACGTTCACGTTCGGGCCGAACAGCGGTTCCAACGTGACGGAGTACGTCTACCAACTCAACGGCGGCAACGCCGTCACCGTCGCGGCGGGTACCCCGCAGGCCGAACAGCTTTCGGCCAACCAGCAGCAGGTCTCCACCGGCGTGACCGGCTTCGACCCGGTCAACGTGGCCCTGGCACGCAACACGAGCCTGGGCCACGGCTCCACCGACTCGTTGTCGCTCACCCCACTGGCGTCGGGCGGGAACCCCGGCGGTGCGGTCGGTGACACCTACGCCACGGTCGGCGGCGACTACGGCGGCATGCGCGTCGGCATGCAGGCCGGGAAACGGTACCTAATCTCCGGCTGGGTCTACGTTCCCGCCGCGACGGGCCTGAACCCGTCCGGAGCGACCGGCGCCAGCCGCGGCCTACGTCTGGTCGCCTTCTACGGCGTTGGTACGACGTTCACCGAGATCGCCTCCCCGAAAGCCTCCATCACCAACGGATGGCAGCGGCTCTCGGTCGCGATGACCGTCCCGTCGTCGGCGACCGACGCGTTCATCCGCCTGTACAACGGGTTCAACATTGGCTCCGGCAAGACCGTGTACTGGGACGACCTGTCGGTCCGTGAGGTTGTCGGCACCACCACGGTCGAGTCGGTCACCCCCACCCGTGACGGCCTCAACGTGCTGTCCGTACAGTCCCGCAACTCCGTCGGAGTGAGTTCGGACCCGAAGATCTACCGGTTCCTGGTCGCTCCAAGCAGCGGTGCCTGGCACTGGCACCTGGACGACAACACCGGAAGTGTCGCGGCCTCGGTTCCCGACACCCGCCCGGCAACGCTAAGTGCCTCTCGTCGTTAATTCGTCGGGGGTTGTGTCCAGGCGGTGGGGTCGTTGAGGTAGAGGCCGCAGGCGCAGTCGAGGGCTTCTTCGGGGCTGCCGGCGTGCAGTCCGTTGGGCAGGACGAAGTCTTGGTAGGCGTCGCGGCTGGCGAGGTAGATCGCGAAGCCCCACCTGCTGGCGGAGCCGCCGTAGCGGAGCCGGCACAGCGGCAGGGTGGTGCCGTCGGCGAGCCGCCCGTCGACGTAGGCGAAGATGCCGTGATACCGCACGGGCACGGCTGTGAGGGCGGGCCAGCGGGTGCGGGCGTGTGCGCTCAGGCGTTGACGCAGGCTGGTCTTGGTCGACTCGGGTGGGGGCTTGGCCACGACTGCCATCCTGCCCCACCCCCTGTGCCGTCGTGTCGGTGCTGGCGCCGTGGCGGTGCGGGTGGCACAACGTTGCGGTGCCTCCGTCATCCCCGTACCCGATCATGCTCGACGCTGCCGAGCGTGTCGTCCTGCAGGCGCTGGCCCGCCGGCCTACGACCTCCTACCGGCTGGTGGTGCGGGCTCGTATCGTGCTGGCCGCAGCCGATGGTGCCAGCAACACTGTGATCGCCGCCGATCAGCGGGTGCACGTGGATACGGTGCGTAAATGGCGGGTGCGGTTCTACCAGCGGCGGCTGGACGGGTTGGCCGACGCGCCGCGTCCTGGCCGGCCGCGCAGGTTCAGCGACGTGCAGGCCGCGCAGGTCAAAGCCCTCGCGTGTGAGTTGCCGGCCGAGCGTGGCGTGCCACTGTCCCGGTGGAGCGCCGCTGATCTGGCCGACGAAGCGGTGGCCGCCGGTGTCGTGGAGGACATCTCGGCGGCGACGGTGACGCGCTGGCTGGCCGCCGATGCGATCAAGCCCTGGCGGCACCGGTCGTGGATCTTCCCCCGGGACCCACAGTTCGCCGTCAAGGCCAGCAGGGTGCTGGACCTGTACGCCCGCATATGGGATGGGAGCCCGCTGGGCGGGGGCGAGTTCGTCATCAGCGCGGATGAGAAGACCTCGATCCAGGCGCGGTGCCGCTGCCATCCCAGCCTGCCGCCGGGCCGGTCGAGGCTGATGCGTGTCGAGCACGAGTACGAACGCGGCGGCGCCTTGGCGTACTTGGCCGCGTTGGACGTGCATCACGGCAAGGTGTTCGGCCGCTGTGAGCCCTCCACCGGGCTGGTCCCGTTCGCCCGCCTGGTCGAGCAGGTCATGACCAGCCAGCCCTACGCCTCAGCGGATCGGGTGTTCTGGATCGTGGACAACGGATCCTCCCACCGCGGGCAGGCCTCTATCGATCGCCTGACCGAGGCGTGGCCCACCGCGACGCTGGTCCACCTACCGATCCACGCGTCGTGGTTGAACCAGGTTGAGCTGTATTTCTCGATCGTGCAGCGCAAGGTCGTCACGCCGAACGACTTCTACGACCTGGCCGATGTCCAGGACCGGCTCATCGCCTTCCAGGAGCACTACAACCTCGGCGCCCGTCCGTTCAACTGGCGATACACCAAGAGAGACCTCGACGCCCTACTCAAACGACTCGCCGCGCACGAGTTCCTACCTGCCGCCGCGTAACCCCCGACGAATTAACGACGAGAGGCACTTAGGAGGCGTCCAACACCGGTTCCTCGCGTATACCTCTCCGTCTCGCTCACCGGGCCCGCATCATCTGGCAGTACTGACACGTCCCGGCTTCGTCGGGGCCGCTTGCCACCCTCCCCGGCACCTCCCGGATCAGGCTGCCCCCAGCTTCACCGCCCTGCTACGACAGGACGGCGGCGAAGGTCTCTCACCCCCACTCGATCAATCAGCGCCTCACGGCGCACGTGCCACAGGTGCCACCTGTCGGCGACCTGGGCCGCGTCGGGCGGGGCGCGGCGGATGGCCTCGGCGTAGGTGGCGGAGCCGTCGCGGCACACGACCTCGACGCCCGGATGCCCGCGCAGCCACGCTTGCAGGGTGTCGGCGGTGCGGTCGGGCAGCACGTCGATCCGTGCATCTGTCTCGGCGTCGATCACCACGGTGGCATAGCGGTGCCATCGGCGCAGAGCGAAATCGTCGACACCGATCACCCGGGGCGTCCGGCCGGTGGGCAACGGGATACGCAGCAGGGCACGCAGGGCCGTGTGACGGGACAGGCCTACCCCACTTGGTCAAGATGGTGTGAGACACCCCGTGTGAGTGGGGTGCTGACCTGAGTGCCCGTTGAAGAACCAGGTCGGCGTGGCTGGGCTCGGTTGAGGGCGCAGGAATCCGAGTCGATCTCGGTGTGTCGCGCGGACACGTGGTAGGGCCTCCAGGTACGGCTGTGGTTGTCGAAGCCATGCCATCCCGAAGGCCCTACAGTGAGTTTCTACCTGGTCTGCGGCCAGGCCGCCGCCGCGCCCCCCGCCACCGCCCCGGAGCACCTGCCCACGGCCCGTCCACGCCGCTACCCGTCCGACACCACCGACACCGAGTGGCAGCTGATCGCCTCCTACCTGCCCACCGGCGGCACCGGCAATCGCGGCGGCCGCCCGGTCACCTACCCGCGTCGTGACATCGTCGACGCCATCCGCTACCTCGACCACAACAGCTGCGTCTGGCGCGCACTACCGGTCGACTTCCCACCCTGGCCGACCGTCTACCACTACTTCCGCACCTGGACCCGCGACGGCACCCTCACCCGCCTGCACGACGGCCTCCGCGAACAGATCCGCACCGCCGAGGGCCGCAACACCACCCCGTCCGCGGCGATCATGGACTCGCAGTCCGTCCGCGCCGCCGACACCGTCGCCAGGACCAGCCGCGGCTACGACGCCGGCAAAAGAGTCAACGGCCGCAAGCGTCACATCGTCGTGGACACCACCGGCCTGCTCCTGGTCATCCTGGTCACCACCGGCGCCGTGCAGGACCGCCACGCCGCCCGCCTCCTGCTGTGGGCCCTACACGGCTGTTTCACCCGCGTGGCCAGGGTCTGGGCCGACGCCGGCTACGCCGGCCAACTCGTCGACTGGGCCACCGGCACGCTCGGCCTGACCGTCCAGATCGTGCGCAAGCTCGCCGACCAGGTCGGCTTCCAGGTCCTACACCGCAGATGGGTCGTGGAGAGAACACTGTCCTGGATCACCCGCTGCCGCCGCACCGTCCGCGACTACGAACGCCATCCCGCACACCACGCCGCGATGGTCCAATGGGCCATGATCATCGTGATGACCCGACGCCTGGCCAGATACCACCACACCGGCCGACTCCACACCGCCATCCACCCACGCTGACCAGGTTCTTCAACGGGCACTGAGGGCGGGGATCGGAGATCCTTGTGTACGTGTCCACTTCATCTGGCAAGGAGTCGGCGTCCGGTGGCGGGGCTGATCCGGCGCCGAAGCCGTCGCGGCGGGTTTTCAGCCCGGAGTACAAGCTCGCGATGGTCGCCGAGTACGAGAGCGCCGCGAACGGGGAGAAAGGCGCGATCCTGCGCCGGGAGGGCTTGTACTCATCGCACATCATTGAATGGACGCGAGCCCGCGACGCCGGGCAACTCGGCAACGGAGGCGCCGAGAAAACGGACGCCGCCACGACTGTGGCCGGGGCGCGAGTGAAGAAGTCCGCGGAACAGATCGAATTGGAGAAGCTGCGCCGGCAGAACGAGAAACTGCAGGCGGATCTGAAGAAGACCCGTATGGCGTTGGATATTATGGGAAAAGCGCACGCGCTCTTGGAAGAACTCTCCGAGAGCGCGGACGACGACAGCCCGCCGAAGAGATCCTGACCGCCGTGTTCGGCGAGTTGCGCGACGCGGATATCTCGGTGCAGCGGGCGTGCGCGCTGACTGGGACCTCGCGGGCGACCTACTATCGGCGGGCGAAGCCGGTCGGACCGCGGCACGGGCCGTGGCTGCCGCGGACCCCGCCGCCGCAAGCGCTCAGCACGGCCGAACGTGACCGGGTGCTGGCGGTGTTGAACTCGCCGGTATACGCCGACCTGGCGATCCCGCAGGTCTGGGCCCGGGAACTCGATGCGGGCAGGTACCACTGCTCGATGTCCACGATGTATCGCATCGCCCGGGCGGCCGGGCAGAGCCGGGAACGACGCCGGCTGGCGACTCATCCACCCCGGGTGCGTCCAGAGCTGGTCGCGACCGGGCCCGGTCAGGTGTGGTCCTGGGACATCACCGCGTTGAAAGGACCCGTCAAAGGCGTCTGGTACAGATGTTACGTCGTTATTGACATCTACTCACGTTACGTCACCGGCTGGCTCGTCGCCGCCGGTGAGGACGCGATCGTGGCCCGTGACTTCCTGGCCGACGCGATCAGCCGTAACGGGATCGAGCCGCACACCATCCACGCCGACCGTGGCGGCGCCATGGTGTCGAAGCCGGTATCGGAAATGCTCGTCGACCTCGGAGTCCTACGTTCGCATTCCCGGCCTCGGACCTCGAACGACAACCCGTACTCCGAAGCTCAGTTCAAGACGATGAAATACGTGCCGGACTTCCCGGATAGGTTCGGATCCCTCGCTGACGCGAGAGCCTTCTGTGACGCCTTCTTCACCGCCTACAATCACGAGCATCGGCATTCCGGGATCGGCTGGCACACTCCGGCGTCGGTGCACTACGGCACCGCCGAGCAAATCCGTGAGCAACGCCAACGCGCCCTCGACGCGGCCCACGCCGCCCACCCGGACCGGTTCAACCGCCGGCCGCGCGCACCGAAACTGCCCGACCAGGCCTGGATCAACCAGCCGACCCAGAAGGAACAGACCGTCTCAGTTTGACTTGACAACTACCGTACCGCGAGTACCGCCAGCAGACGTGCCCCCGCCCGGCCCGCCACCACCGACTTTGAGACAGGGCCTCGCGAACGGCGTTTCCGGCGATCTGGGTTCGTAGATTTCAGCGATCGGGAAGCGGTTGCTGAAGGTGATGGCGAAGCGTTCAACGCGGGCTTCAACACACCATCGATCGGGTCCTACCTCTGCTGGTGGGACAGAAGACGAGTCGACAGAGAGCTGCCTGGCCGTTTACGCGGCGATGAAAGGCTGGTGGTCAGCGTGGGGCAGAGGCCCAAGTCCCGAGAGCGGCGAGCGCACCGTCACCCATGAACCGGCCGTATCCGGAGAATTCTTACGCCACGGATGGCTGGTTGGTTAGTGGGTGTTGCTGGTGGGCTGAGCCTCAGCGGCTCGATCGGGACCACTGGTGTAGGGCCGGATACGGTGACGCCATGAGCAGACCGATCCGCTGGAGCACCGATACCGGCCCCGACCATTCCCGGTGGTACGTCGACCGGTTCCGTCAGCTGGCCGCCGAGGGCGCCGACCTGGGCGGTGAAGCTCGGCTGCTCGACGCCATGGTCGCTCCCGGGTCACGGATCCTCGACGCGGGCTGTGGCACCGGGCGGGTCGGTGCCACGCTGGCCGCCCGGGGGCACACCGTGCTGGGTGTGGACGCCGACCCGGTGCTGATCGATGCGGCTCGCGCCGACCATCCCGGACCGCGCTGGCTGGTCGCCGACCTGGCCACGCTGGACCTGCCGGCGTCCGGGATCGCCGAACCGTTCGACGCGGCGGTGGTGGCCGGCAACGTGATGGCCTTTGTCGCGCCGGGCACCGAACGCGACGTGTTGACCAGGATCGCCGCCCACCTGCGGCCGGACGGAATCGTGGTGGTCGGCTTCGGCGCCGACCGGGGATACGCGTTGGCCGCCTCGTGCGGGATGCCGAGACGCAGGTGGGCCAGCGTCACCACCAGCCAGCCGACGAAGGCCAACACCGGCCTCACGCTGCCTACGCCCACCGCGTGGGGAGTGCAACCGGCCCTCACGCCCGGCAATCCACAACGGATACAACTCTGACCGCAGCAGGTTCAGGTGGCGGCCGGAAATCCCGGTGAACGCGGGATGGCTGAAGACACGACGCGCCCAACGGACCGCCACCCGCAGATCATCGGCCACATCGACCGACCGGCGCCCCAGCGCCCTACTGCGCACAAGGTCGTTAGACTTGGCGCGGTGTCGGGACATCACCTGGGAATCGACTACGGCACGTCGCACACCGTTGCGGTGGTGCGTTGGCCGGATGGCCGGTGCCGGCCGCTGTTGTTCGACGGATCGCCCCTGTTGCCCTCCGCGCTGTTTCTGAGCTCGGACGGGGATCTGGTCGCTGGTCGGGACGCGGTGCACAGCGCCCGGCTCGACCCGGCGCGGTTCGCGCCGTATCCGAAGCGCCACGTCGATGAGGGTGTTCTGCTGTTGGGGGACCGGTCGGTGCCGCTTGTAGAAGCGGTCGCGGCCACGCTGGCTCGGGTGGCGGTCGAGGCGGTTCGGGCCTGTGGCCTCCCGCCGGCCCGGGTCACGATGACCTATCCGGCCGGATGGGGGGCGGTGCGCCGTGACGTACTGGTGGGCGCTGCCACCCGTGCCGGCCTTCCCGCTCCGACGCTGGTGCCGGAGCCGGTGGCGGCGGCCGGATACTTCACCGCCGTGCTGGGGCACGCGGTCCGTCCCGGGCATCTGCTCGTGGTGTACGACCTTGGTGCGGGCACTTTCGACGTCGGCGTCGTACGCCGTACCGGAACCGGCTTCGAGGTCTGCGACGTTGACGGCATGGCCGACTTCGGCGGCCTGGACCTGGACGCGCTGGTGGTCGCGCGGGTCGGTGCCGTCATCGAAGATGTCGACCCGGCGGCGTGGCAGCGGCTCACGGCGCCGTCCGGCCCGGCCGACCAGCGGCACTTCCGCACGCTGTGGGACGACGCGCGTAACGCCAAGGAGATGCTCTCCCGCCAGTCCAGCGCCGGGCTGCATGTACCTCTGGTCGAGCGCGAGGTGCCAGTGGGACGAGAGGAGTTCGAGGCGGCGGCCCGCCCGTACCTGGAGCGGGCCGCGGTGTTGACCAGGCAGGTGATGGCCCGGTCAGGCGCCACCGCAGGCAACCTCGCTGGCGTGTTCCTCGTCGGTGGCGCGTCCCGGGTCCCGCTCGCCGCGACCACGCTGCACCACGCGACCGGCGTGGCACCGACCGTCCTCGAACAGCCCGAACTGGTAGTCGCGGAGGGCGCTCTGCACGTCGCCCACACCGAATGGTCCACAGCGGACGCTGTGCCGCCCAGGCTGCCGGGGCCGCGGGTCGCGTCAGTCGCGCCCGGCATGGCGCCGGCAGCGGTTCCGCCGCTACCGGTGCCGACGACCGGTTGGGGCTCGCCGGACCTGCCGCTCGGATCCGGCTGGCCCGCCGCTGCCGGCCCCGCACCGGCCGCCGTGCACCCTTCAGCCGCGCCGCCTCCGAACCGGCCTTTGGGCACGCGGCGGGCATCGTCGGTGCCGCCGATGGTCTGGGCCATGCTGGCCGTGCTGACCACCTTGCTGACCGCCGCCTCCCTCGTCACCTGGATCACCCGGCTGCTGGCGCTCGCCGGCGTGGCCGGCACCGTCATGTTGGTCCGTCGCGCCGTGACCTGGCGGCCGCGCGAGGGAGCTGGATTCGCCCGGTCCCGGTCCACCCCCAGCACCCTGGGCACGATCGCGGCCGTGCCCGCCGGCGTCGTCGCGGCAGCCGGCCTGACGCTGCTCGTGATGAACAGCTTGGACTCCGACGGCGACAACGGCCTGCTCGCGGCGGGCAGCATCGTGCTGGGCACGGGTTTGCTCCTGACATTGGTGGCGATCGGCCTGCTGGTCGTGGGCCTGCGGACCTACCCGCGCTTGGTGGTCCACGCCGATGGGATCACCTACCAGCCGGATGCCCGGTACCGGTATGACCTGCTGTGGACCGACCTGGCACGGGTCGAACTCGCACACCTCACACCGGGACGACCGCCTGCCCTGATAGCCGTACCGCTGCCCCAGTCACCGCTGACCGACGACCTCGCCCAGGACCTTCGGTGGCGCCCCGACCTGGACGCCCTGGTCATCGACGACCTCGACCGTTTGAGTCAACGGCTCGCCGCCGACCTGCCCCACATCGCGCAGGCCCTGGTCCATTACCGCGCCGCGGCAGGCCCTGGCCCGTCCTGACCGACATCGGTCCAGGCGGAATCGGGGCAGCAGATTGGGAGCAGCGGGCCGCTCCCAATGCGCTGAACGGCTTTGGACAAAGCAGCCCGCTACGAGGAGTTCGATGACGGGAAACGGCTGTGTCCGACACTGAGCGTCGGGCCACAGCCGTTCAGATCGAGCATCAGGCGTCCGGAGCAACGACCCTGCGTACGGCGGCTACCGCCCGGGCGGGCCGGTAGTTGGGCCCAGGGTCACCGCACGCCGGATCAGCAGGTCGCGGTGGCCGTAGGGCACGCGCGGGGCGCGGGGGCCGGTGGCGGCGGCACCTGGCCCGGCAGAAGACCGGGCAGATCGAGGGTATTCCATGTCGTGGCCCTGGTGAACGGTGCATCGGCACCAAAACTGGTCCGGGGCGCGCTACCGAGGTACCGATCGGCGTTGCCCGTAGCTGCCGGGTCAGCCGCCCGGCAGCGTCCGCTGCTGCCGGGACAGGGAACGTCCTGCCAGCCGGAGCCGCCCAGCGGGTTGGCGTAGGCGGCCCCGAGTCCTGCGTCGCTGCGGTGCGTGTTATCGACAGGCAGCGGCCACTTGAGCGAGAGCGGCCATATGGGCCGACTCGGCCGTCACCAGCGTGGCCTTGGCTTCCTCGAGCTGGACCTTGGCCTTGGCGACCTTCGCCTCGTCCTGCTTGATGGCTTGGGCCGGTTTGCCGCCCGCCAGGCTCTTCTCGAACTTGACCTCGGCGTCCTGGAGCTTCGTCTGGGCTTTCTGGACGTCCTTCTCAGCCTTGTCCACGGCCTTTGCCGCCGTGTTGGCCTTCGCCTGGGCCGTACGGCAGTCCGGCGACGGGTCGACTGGGCCCGCAGGGGCCTCGACGACGATGGAATTGACGATGCCGTGGTGGCCGGCGTGGGTCAGGGCGGCCCAGACGGTGCCTCCTTCGGGAAGGGCGATCGGCTCGGTGTAGGCGACGGCGCCCCGGAGGTCGACCGGCGCCGCGGCGCCGGGCTCGGTCACGACGTAGGTGATCGTGTACGTCGGGTCGGTCGCCGCGGGCCCGGTGCCGGCCTTGGTGAGCGTGACGACCATGTCGGCGACGGTCCCGGCGACCTCGCTGCCGCGGAAGTCGTGGATCGCCGCACCGCCACCGGTACTGCCGGTGACCGCCGTGGTGCCGTTCAGCACGTAGTCACCACGGTAGAGCGCGGTGTTGGTGTTGGTGACCGTGCTGTCGGTGATCGTGAACAGCGGCCCCGCGTTGTAGGCGTAGGTGGTGCGTGCGCCCTTGCCGCTGACGGTGGAACGGTCGATCGTGACGGTCGGGCTGGAGCCCTCGATGACGATGACGCCCTGCGAGCCCGACATCGTGACGTCCGACCGGATCGTCGCGTCCTGGACCGCCAGGTGAGCGTTGTTGCGCAGCATGAAGAACGCCGCCAGCGCGGTGCTGTCGACGCTCTGCACGATCGTCAGCTTCGGACCGATCGTCAGCTCGGCGTCGTCCACGTTGAAGTAGACGTTGCCCGTCGCGGTGAGCGTGGCCGGCTCGTCGGCCGAAAGGCGGATCTTGCCGGCGTCGACCTGGATCGCCCCGCCTTTGTCGTCGGCGACGATGTCCTCGGTGATCCAGATCGTGTTCTCACCGCTGCCGATCTCGGCGATGCGGAAGCGGAGTTCCGCAATGCTCGCGGCCCGGAACTGCTTCTGCGCCACGAGCGGGTTGAGGAACCTGATGGCCGTGGTGAGGTCGGTGACGGCCGCGTCGACCTTGGTCTGCGAAACGTACGGGTCGTTCATCACGACGCCGGCGGTGTCGATGGCCGCCGTCAGGAACCGCAAGCTGTACGGCGTATAGCCGGCCGGGTTCGGGGCGTTCTCTCCCGTCACGGTGGCCAGCAGACCCGCCAGTGCCGCCTTGCTGGTGTACGGCGACGCACCCTCCAGGTAGTAAAGGTCGTCGATCAGCCCGTCCAGCGGCGGTCGCGGCACTCTGGACACGTACTCCACGCCCACAGCATCGCCGACGCCCCGCCGGCATCGCGCGCCGGGATGGTCCGGCCGCGCTGCCGCCAGCATCGAGCCGGCGCCGATCCCGGACGAGCGCCCGGCCGCGGACATTTGCGTGGGCTACGCGTGCTGCATGAGCGATGGAGCATTCTCGGCCCTCTAGTCTTGTCCCTGCATGGGGGAGGCGCTAACCCAGCTCTCTGCTGCGTCACCGTGCCCTGCTACGCGGTCCGCCAACATCGTGAACTCGGCATGAGTGAGTGGCCGATCATGATTGATCTGGAAGTTGAATAGGGTGGTCAGACCGGCTCACCGCCCTGGATGACCGCGTCGCCACTGGTCGAACGGCTGCCGCTGACCGTGCTGGCCGGGCGTCCGACCCGACCCGACCGAAGCCAAACGCAAAAGGACCACCGGAACTACGTCGATGGCGTGATCACCTACGACTCCGCGACCCGTCGCGTCATCGGCACGGCGATCCTGCCGGAGACCACCAGCGGTAAGGTCGTTGACCGCTCATGCGAGTACACCGACGCCGGCTACGAAAGGAAGCCGAAGAGCGCGTCGCCGCCGACCCGTTGAAGGCTGGCCTGTGGGAGAATCCCTACGCTGTGATGGTCTGCGATGTTTGTGACAGTGGCATGCTGGACGGTGCCGATTTCGGTGAACCCGACACGGGCTGGGGCGTCTGGTGGGTTTGCGGGTTCTGCTTGGCCTCGCAGATCGTTGCTGAGGGTTCACCGCCACTGCGCCCAAATATGCACTTCTCCACAACCGGTGGGCTACGGCCATTGAGCCGCAAAACTTAACGACACACGCGGCGCTATTTAGTGATGTGACGGTCTGTTGGTCTCGGATAGGAAACATGATCAGAGATGACATCAGTTGGAACCCGGACGGACTGAATGCCTGCCGTCGGTGTCGAGAGGCTGCAATACTGGCTGATCAAAAGTGGCCGTCCGGTAGGCGGGGGCGTCCCTGACATCGGTGTTGAGTCGAGTATGAACGACAACACGCGCAGATCATCGACCACATTGGCCACCCGGCCTCCATCGCTTTGCTCCTGTGGTAGCCAGGATGACCTCCCTCTGGGAGGGACAGCATTCCGGCACGCGCGGGCACGTCCGACCGGCTCTGCATCGTAGGGTAAGGCCCGTGACGGTGACCTTCTTGGCGAGATATCTATGGTTGGTAGATGCTTCCAGTGGTCGGCGCCCCCATGTGCCCCATAAGGCCCTCGAAATCTGGCGCGACTTTGTCGATGATTGTGTCGAGGGATGGCGAGCGAGCTGCGAGCCGAGATGAGTGTGTTGGTTTGGAGCGGGACGCGGTTTGGGGTGATATCCATGTCGAGCGCAGAATCAATGATCGCTGCGCGGGACGACCTAACGCCTTCCTTGAGTCCCGAGTTCCGCAGTTCGTAGGAACACAAGCATGATCGGGTCGGGGTCGATGCTGGTCACGGGCTCGCAGATGCCTCGGACTGGGCCGGCGGATCCGAAAGTGTAGTAACACGACCTGAGATTCACATCTTGTTCTGCCAGTGGTGATGTGGTTTCTTCGTAGTCATGTATCTGCGGTTCACCTCGCGGACCAACGCCGACGGCAGCGTGGTGCGCTACGTCGCGTTGGCACACAACCGGCGCGTGGACGGCAAGATCAAGCCTGATGTGCTTATGAATCTGGGCCGCGTCGACCGGGTCGACGTCGAAGGGCTGCGCCGGCTCGCCGCGTCGATCGACAAGCACTTCGGCGAAGACGGCGCGGGTGCGGAAGCGGGCCTGGCGGCCGGAGCGGGACCTCTCGACGTCGTCGACGCACGGTCGATCGGGTCGACATGGCTGCTCGACGGGTTGTGGCGGCGCCTCGACGTCGGCGCGGCGGTGCGGGCGGCTGCGGACGCGCGTAGGTTCACCACGAACATGGAACGGGTGCTGTTCGCGCTGGTCGCCAACCGAGCTGTGGCGCCGATGAGCAAGCTGTCGGCCGCCGAGTGGGCCGGGCAGGACACGGTCATCCCGGGCCTGACCGGTATGGACGACGACCACGCGTACCGGGCGATGGACCTGCTCATCGACGCCGATACCTGCGGCCGGGTGCAGGAGGCGGTGTTCTTCGCCGTGGCCAACCTGTTCAACCTTGAAGTCGACCTGTTGTTCTTCGACACCACCAGCACCTACTTCGAACGCGACACCGAAGACGACGGCGACGATGCGTTTCGCCGGTTCGGGCACTCCAAGGACCACCGCTCGGATCTGCCGCAGATCGTCATCGGCCTGGCCGTGACCAAGGAAGGCATCCCGGTGCGGTGCTGGTGCTGGCCCGGCAACAGCAATGACCAGGCCGTGCTGGCCGAGGTTCGCGACGACATGCGCGACTGGAAGCTCGGACGCGTGATCACCGTGGTCGACCGCGGGTTCTCCAGCGCGGACAACCTGGCCTACCTGCGCCGCGCCGGCGGGCACTACATCGCCGGGATGCGCATGCGTGACGGCAACCCCCTCGTCGAGCGGGTCCTGGCCCGCCAGGGCCGCTACCAGCAGGTCAAGGACAACCTGCGCGTCAAGGAAGTACGCATCGACGGATCCGACGTGCGGTTCGTCATCTGCCACAACCCCGACCAGGCGATGCGTGACAAGCAGCACCGCGACGACGCGATCGCCCGCGTCGAAGCCGAACTCGAACGCATCCGTGACCAGCGCGAACGCGACGCCAGACGACCCGTCGCAGACAAGGCCCGTAAGAAGAACGAGGCGGCGCACGCCCGCGCCGAGTGCGCCCTGCGCGACCACCCGACCCTGGGCCGGTGGCTCGTCCAGCAGCCCAACGGACGACTGAAGGTCAACAAGGCCAAGGTCAAGGCCGAGGAACGCCTCGATGGCAAGTACCTCATCGCCACCTCCGACCCGCACATCAGCGCCGAGGACGTCGCGCTGGGCTACAAGAACCTCCTCGAGGCCGAGCGCGGGTTCCGCGACCTGAAGTCGCAACTGCTGCTGCGGCCGGTGTTCCACCGCCTCGAGCACCGCATCCGCGCCCACGTCCTCATCTGCTGGCTGGCCCTGCTGCTGATCCGCGTCGCCGAACGCGCCACCGGCCAGACCTGGCGAAACATCAACCGGCAACTCGGACGAATCAGCCAGGTCACCCTCGCCGGGCCCGCCGGCACCGTCGTGCAGACCACCCCGCTGAGACCCGAACACAAGGCCATCTACCAGGCACTTTCCGTCCAGCCGCCGGCCCGGGTCACCGCCTTCGACCCCCAGTAGCCAAGATCAGATCCTGGCAAGAGGGCGTAGACACACGCCTCTTGTTCGACGCACGTCAATCTTCGCTGCTCCACATCCAGATTCCGATGATCGTTGAACTACAAACTGCGGAACCCGGGTGAGTCGATGCGCCTGAAAGTGTGATTCTCTCTGGAGCGAACGGTTCTGCTTACCGAAAGTGAAGCCTCAGCGGGTCCAAGGCTGCTAGGACTGCGCGGTCGCGTAGCCGGGGATCGAAGACAAGGCGTGTCTGATCTGCTGGGCGGGGTAAGGCGTTGCGCGGCTTTCGCCGAACAGGTTCCAGTGGAAGTCGTTCATGATGGTGGCGACGGGTGCGTAGCGGCTGATGAGCGCCGCGGCCGGCACCGGGACGTTTGCGGGTGGGTCCCCGGCAGCACATCGCCGGACGTAGTCGTAGCGTTCGACGGGTCCGCCGGTCTCGGGGGCCGGCACCCCGGCGATGTTGGCGACCATCCAGTTGACCAGTTCCTTCATCGCGTAGCCCGCGTCGTAGCTCGTGTGCTGTTCGACGAAGTCACGCTCGTCCGTGGACAGATCGAACCGGGCCGAGGTGGCCAGGCCGAGATCCGCAAGGTAGAGACGGTTGCCGTCGGTCAGGATGTTGCGGAAGTGGGCGTCGAAGTGCAGCAAACCGTTGGCGTTCATGAAAGCGATGTCGGCGCGTAGGCATCGCTCCACCATGGCGCACGCGGCGGTGACGGCTTCCTCGCCGGCGGGAAGCTGCTTGGCCAGCCAGTCGTGCAGGGTCTGCGGGATGTATTCCAGGAACAGCACCACGCTCGCCGACGCCTGGGCGAGTGCGTGCAGCCGCCGCCGTACCGCCGCCGATCCGCCCCAGTACGCGACGGCATGTTCGATGTCCGCGTGCTCGTCGACCAGCGGCGCCGCACCGGGCAGCACGCGCCAGTGATACATCAGTGGAAACGCCTCGCTCTGCCCGGTGAGCACCCAGTTCGTCGTCATGGTGTTGGCGGCGAGTTCCCGCCAGGCGCCGAAGCCGGGGCCGGCCAGCAGGACGACTCCGTATTGGCAGAACATGGGTACTCCGAACAGATTCGCGGTGCACATGACGTTGTCCGGTTCGCGCTCCAGGTCGGTCAACGGGATCCGCTTCACGAAGACCGGTGCGCCAGCGGTATCGAGTAACGCCGAGGTGCCTCCGACGCCGGACCCGATGGCCGGGGCCGTGTCCACGAGCTGACCAAGCTGATGATCACTGAGCAGGGCCAACGCCGTGGACACGGCGCCGTACCTGTCCACGCGTGCCCTGTGCGACATGTCCGTGCCGTCGTGCGGCAGTCCGCTCACCACGTAGCCCACCTTCGACGATCTTCAACGCCTCGCGGAGAGCGTACCGGTGGTCGAGAGGCCGAAATGGCGGCGTGCCTCGACCACGACACACCCGGAAGGTAAGTCCGGACGCCGAAGGGTTCGATCGGACAGGACACAACTATCGCGTCCGGTTGAAGGTTGCCAGTGGCGCCGATGGTGACCAGCGGCTCGCAAGGTAGGTCCGAACGTTTCCGTGTGCAAGCGTCCCGATGCGCATTGCGGTTTCCCCGGTGTCGCGTACCGGTTGTCGTGCAGAGCCGCGTACGACTGATCTTGTAAAGCAAGCACTGGCCGAACCAGCGAGGTTCCGTCTCCGCCGGTCGGGGAAGGGAACAACAGGGCAACGTCGCTGTACGTGATCCGTAAGCTCACATCGCACCGTAACCACATGCGGCCTGTCCGTGGCACCCGGCCCGGGGCCTCCGCCGAAAATACGTTTGGCGGATCACGGCGGCCGCTGCTAGCTTCCTGAGAGCCGTGCGAGAGACCGAGGAGGTGGTACCCGTGAACGTTTCGACATGGGTGCTCCCCTCTGGGGTCACGGTCGGGCGATAGGTCGTCCGGGAGCGCCGTTCACGAGCACTCCCGAAAGGCAAGACCATGCGATTCACTACTGAGCAGCGCCTCGATGACGGCGTTCTCGAACGCGAATTCACCCTCGGCGAGATCCCCGGCATCCTGTGGACGCCCGCATCGGCATCCGCACCGGTCCCGCTGATCCTGCTCGGCCACCCACCGCTCGGACTGCACAAGATGTACCCCCGTCTGGTGGCTCGGGCCCAGCACGCCGCGACGGAGGGCTTCGCTGCGGCCACCATCGAGCTCCCCGGCAGCGGTGACCGGCCGCGTTGGGCCGCCGCCGAGCAGGCCCGCGCCGACCTGCGCCGGGCGATGGAGGCCGGCGAGCCGGTCAGCGACGAGATTATCGACGCCCTCATCCTCCCGCTCGTCGACAAGGCGGTCCCGGAGTCGCAGGCCGCCCTGGACGCCCTCCTGTCACTGCCCGAGATCGGCGGCCCGGTCGGGTACTCGGGGGGAGTGATCTCCGTCGGCATCCGGCTTGCGGTGGTCGAGCCGCGCGTCGTGGCCGCCGGCTTCTTCGCCGGGAGTTTCGTGCCTCGCACCATGTTCGAGGAGGCCCGACAGGTCACCATTCCGCTGCATGTCCTGCTGCAGTGGGATGACGAAGGCAACGACCGGCAGGCGGCCCTGGATCTGTTCGACGCCTTCGGCTCCAGGGAGAAGTCGCTGCACGCCCACATGGGCGGACATACCGGTGTCCCGCAGTTCGCAGGGGAGGACGCGGCCGGGTTCTTCGCCCGGCATCTGCGCTAGCCGCGGGCCGGGGCCCCGCCGCGAGGTCAGCAGCGGGCGGTAGGCGGCGCCGGCCAGCACGCCGCTCATCGAGGGCAGGCCCCGGCCCTCGATGGCGGTGGCCAGCAGATGCACAACCGCCTCGATCGCGGCGGTACCGGGGCATCGGCGGTCCCGGCGCCGGTTGGCGCGAACTTCTGCTCTTGGCGACCCGGCTTGACCTCCGCAAGATCAGCCGTATCTGCCCTGCCGAGCGGGTTCTGCGGCAGCTTTCTTGCTTCCGGCGAGGCAGCGTACAGCGCCGAGCGTCGGGCGTCCGGTACGCGGCCGGCGTGGCCGTGACCGGGTGCCGGCCGAGGCGTTCGTCTCCGCCGCGACGACCTCCTGGATCACCTCGACCAGCCGGGCATCGGCCCTGCCGGTGGGGCGTGCCGTGCGCTGCTCAACCAGGCCCCACAGGCCCTGTGCCGTGTAGCGGGCGCTCGTTGAGCGTGGTCCACACCGGGGCGAACTCCGGTCGCGGTGTCGCACCGGCCGACACGTTGGGCGGAAGCCGGTCTCGACCTCCACGACGTGCCACTCCCACTGCTCAAACCTCACCGATCGCAGCGGCCTGGATCGATTTGCGCAGGGCAGGGCCGATCGGTCCGCTCAGCTTGGTGAGTTCCTGGATGCGCTGTTTGTTGGCGCGTCTGGTCTTACGGTCGAGGACGAGGTTGAGGTCGGCGGCGGCGATGATGGCCACGAGTGCGGCGTCGGCGGGGTCGATGCTGCCGATGGGTTTGCGCAGGGCGGTGTTGACCCGGTCGAGGAGATCCTTGCGGACGCGGGGGTCGCGGACGGTCACCTTGGTGGTGGGGAACAGCCCGAGAACTTTGTGGGGTTGGAGGTGGACCCAGCCGCCATCGTTGAGTTGCTGGCGTGTCGCTCGGACAGTGGCGCGCTGCCTGTGGCCGATCCAGGACTGCCAGGTGTGTGGCCTGGAGCCGGCGATCTCTTCGAGGAGCGCGTCAAGGACGGGATCGTGGCAGGGGTGCCGGACGTCGATGGCGGCGCGGCCGCGTTCGTCGGTGAGGTGGCCGCCCCGGAGAAGGTCGGCGAGGGCCGCGGCGCGGAGCATGGCCCCAGGCCGGTGCCCAGGTCGACCCTGCCCTTGTCCGGGTTGTAGGCCAGCAGGAAGATGCGCTGGGGGAGGCTGTGGGGTACGGCCATGTCAGGCTTCTTTCGGGTCGCGGGTGGCAGGGGATACCGCGATGCCCCTGGTCAGCGCCGCTTGGACGATGCGGACGGCCTCGTTGGCGTCGATGCCGAGGCTGGCGATGACGGCGGCGTACTCGGCGGCGGCGCGACTCGCCCGTTCGCGTCCCTTCTCGCCGGCCGCGGACACGAACGAACCGGCTGATCCGCGAGTCTCGATCAATCCTGCCTCCTCCAGCTCCCGGTAGGCCCGGCCGACGGTGTTGACGGCCAAGCCAAGGTCTGCGGCCAGACGACGGATCGTCGGCAGCCGGGTGCCCACGGCGAGCGTGTGATCCTGGATCTGCCGGGCGAGCTGAGCACGCAGCTGCTCAAACGGCGGGACGGGCGAGGCCGTGTCGATGACGATCATTCGGTTCACGGTGCGCTCATGACATGCCGCGCCACCATGGCGATCCGTGCGGTCCGCGCCTCGATCAGGGCCTGCGCGATGACGCTCAGGACGATGAAGACGATCCAGGCAGCGTTCCACCACCCGAATGCGGTGCTGAACACCGACACCACCGGCAGCGACCACACCGACCACACCGACGTCGGCACGGCGCCGACCCGGGCGTCCTCGACCCGCATGATGACATCGGCGGTCAGCGAGACCTCGTCGTCGGCCACGACCGGGTGCGTCAGAACATGGCGCAGCTGGACGACAATGCCGACCGCGAGCCCGCACAGCCCGATGAGCAGGATGACCGCCGCGTACCTCGCGGTGGAGTTGCGCAGTGTCAGGGCGCCGATCGCCAGCGCCGTCGCGCCCGCGAACGTGGCAGCCGCGAACGCGGCACGCGGCCAGCCGAGCACGGTACGCCAGCCGAGCCGGACCGGGTGAGCCGCCCGTCGCTGCAACGTCGCACCGGCGCGCCGGTCGACCCGCCGCACCCACCAGTCCAGTAACCACTGGGCCAGCACCAACCCGACCACCAGCGCCGTCAACACCAGCAGCAACCAGCGCCGGTTCCCGGACCCGTCAACCATGCCGCCGACGTAGGTGAGGGCAACCGCCAGGATGAACGCGGCCAGCAGGACGGAAGCGGCGAGCCGGGTACGTCGCCGGACCGCCAGACGCGTCGCCAGCAACGGTGTCGGCCGGACGTCGGCCAGGCCGTGCCCGGCCAACCACGCGCCGGCCCGGTCAAGGTCCGCCGGACGCATCGGCGGGCCAACAGCCGGCAAGGTTCTCTCCGACATGACATCCCCTTGTCGCAACTCTTGTCTCAAAAGAGTGCGTCAAGCTTTGCGACAAGTCAAGCCGGCTCGAGGCACCGACGCCGGTCCTGCGCGGGCTCCAAGCGCCCGTGACTGCTTGATCAGGTGCGCGCACATGCCGCCGAGCGCGCGCTCGGTCAGCGTCCGTTCGTGCCCATGAGTGCGTGCGGTCGCGCTGTGTGGCCGGAATCTGCGGATGGCCATATGTGCCTGTACCGGTCAGGTGGGCGGCATGCCCCGATTCACCGGTGGCCCATCAGCGTAGTTCGAGCTGGACGCCGTCCTCGGTGAGGTAGCGGACCAGGTCGTCGAAGGTGACGGCGGGCAGCCAGCTCTTGCGGTCGTAGCCGGGGACCAGGTGGGTGCGGGCGACCTCGGAGTTGTGCCAGATCATGCGGAAGCCAGGGGTCGCGCCGCCGTCGCCGGTGGCGGCGTTCTCGTGTAGCCAGAACAGATCGCCGCCGAACCAGCCCCCGGGGCCGTTGACCGCCTCCCCGATCGCACAGAAGAAGGCGTCGAAGTCAGTGACGTAGCGTCCGTCCAGGTGAGACACCGTGCCCGCTGGCTTGTCCGGAGCATGGCTCCGGTGGACTGCAGCTGCACGCACCCAGAGGTAGCGGTCACTGCGATCGAGCTTCGCCCAAAGGTTGGGCTCAGCCGGGCCGCCAGCGCGCCACATGTCCCACAGTGGGCGGTCGTTGGTCGCCATCGGCTCCGGGATCCGCGCGTCCAACATGACATCGACAAGGTCGTCACCGAGGGTGGACGGGCGCGTGGCGACGACGCTTCCGATCACGCGTTGTCCCCAGCCCATCGTGTGGGCCGTGCCGTCGACGCGTACGTGGGCCAGTTCGGCCTCGAACGACCCGCTGAGCCGGCGACGGCAGCCCAGCAAGGTCAACGGCGGACCCGGCGGCCAGATGTCCGGCCGCTGGTGAAACAGGCCGGCGATGTCACGGCACCCGCCGGCCGGCGTTTCCTCGCTGGATCCGTTCGCCGTCGACCACGCGAACAGCCGGTAACCGACGACAGGGGGCGCGATGGTGCCGCCACGATTGTTGTCGTCGTCGCGGCGATGGCCTTCGAGGTCGATGTCAAGCAGACCGGACCCATCCCTGGCGGGCCGGTGGCCGACGACCCGGACGTCGAGCAGTTCCTCGGTGTTCTCGAAGCACTCCCGGCACTGGTCCTCGCACCTTTCGCTCGCTGGCCGGCCGGGGACGTGTGCGCCCTCGACGACGAAGTTGCCGAACCAGGTCGGCCCCGTGCCGTCGATCGCGGCGAGAAGCGGTCCGGACGGCGCGCAGCTCAACAGGGTGTAGCGCTCGTACAGCGGCTCGCGCGGGAACACGCGGTCGACGAAGAGCCCCTCGATGTCCGTGCAGTCGATGATGGTGGCGCCGGTCCCCTCATCGAGCAGGCGCCAGCGCAGGGGGAATGACACATGGCGACCTTAACCGGCGGACGCGCTTCGCGACCAGCATACATACCGACGGTGATCGACGGCGGATCAGCACGAGATCCGCTTCTGCCGCCAACCGCGCGCCATGACTGGCGGTCGGGACAAGTTCGTTCCCAGCCTTACCCGTCTGCCAGTGGCTGGTTCGCCAGTTCGATAGCGTGGATGTCCGTCGCGTCGATGTCGGCGACTGCCTGTTGGGCGACCATCTGCTCTCCTTGGGCGCGAAGCAGGCGAACGAGAAAATACAAGGCGGTCTTGTCACCGCGCTCGGCACGCCGCCGTAGCTCGACGTCCCGGCCTTCCTCATACAGGAACCTGTCCAACTGGCGCCGTGCGTGAACGTCGGTCTCGGCGAGGTCGGCCAGCTCATCCAAGAGCCCGGCCTTCACGAGCAACTTCATATGCCACAAGTGCGTGTTGTGTCGGTAGTGATCACGGCTGTAGCACTCCGCGAATCCGCTGACCACAGCGATTGCCGTAGCCCAATCGCCACGGAGGATGGCAAGCAGGCCAGCAATCACCATCTGGGAGGGCCCTAAGCTGGGGGGATGAAGGTTCTGTCCATCCAGTCAGCGGTCGCCCACGGCCATGTGGGGAACTCCGCGGCCGTCTTCCCGTTGCAGCGTATCGGTGTCGAGGTCGTCCCGGTTCCCACGGTGAACTTCTCCAACCACACGGGCTACGGTGCGTGGCGGGGGCCGCTCATCCCACCGCTGGATGTGGCCGAGATTCTCCTCGGTGTGGAGGAGCGCGGAGTGTTCTCGCAGGTCGACGTCGTGCTGTCCGGGTACCAGGGCAGCGTGGGCATCGGTGACGTCATCGTTGACGTCGTGCGCCGGGTGAAGGCCGCGAACCCCTCGGCCGTCTATGCGTGCGATCCGGTCATGGGCAACGCCAGGTCGGGATGCTTCACCGCGCCGGAGATTCCCCACCTGCTGCGGGACCGCGTCGTGCCGGTGGCCGACATCATCACTCCCAACCAGTTCGAGCTGGGATTTCTGACCGGCACCGAGCCGGCGAGCATCGAGTCGACCCTCGCCTCGGCCGACCTCGCCCGGGCCATGGGTCCCTCGACCGTGCTGGTCACGAGCGTGGAGCGCCCGGACCGGGAGGAGGGCACGATCGAGATGCTCGTCGTGGACGGCACCGGCGCCTGGCTCGTCACCACCCCGCACCTGCCGTTCAAGGCGAACGGGTCCGGTGACGTGACCGCCGCCCTGTTCACCGCCCACTACGTCGCGACCAAGGATGCGGCGGTGTCGCTGGAACGTACGGCCTCCAGCGTGTTCGATCTGATCGAGACCACCTACCGGTCCGGCGAACGCGAACTCCGTCTGGTGCAGGCTCAGGAGTTCTACGCCGCGCCGAGGATGCAGTTCTCCACCGAACAGGTGCGCTGAGCCCGGCCCGGTCCGAGCGCCGTCGGGAGCCGGCGATGTCGGGGATGGCTGCGGGTGGCGATGTCGGCGGGGATGTCCGTTGATGTGCGTGGTCGTGCGGCGCGGGCTCTGCCGATAGTCTCGGGTGATGGCGGAGATCAGCCGCGAGGCTCAGGTACTGCTCGCAGTCAGAGGGTGACTCACAACGCAGGTCAGACGCCCATTTCCGGAAAGGGTGACGGCCAGCGCCGCTGGCATGGCCGGACGTCGGCCGGTCCTACCGTCGTGATGGGGCGCAGCACGGACGCGACAGAATGACGCGGACGCGGACGCGGATAGCGACCAGCGCCAGCCTACCGCCGGCAACGAGGCGGATCACTCGGCCGCGCGGCCCTGTTGAGCTGTGTGCTCGTCTTCTACGGTGGCTTCTCGCCGGTTGAACGACCGATCCGGAGGCTCCGCTGTACGCCAACGACGCGTTCCTCGCCCGCTACGACAAGCCCGCCCGAGCCCGGCTGCGCGGCCTGGCCCGCAATCCTGCCATCCCCGCCGAGCTGCTGCGGCGGCTCGTCGACGAGCAGTCGAAGGAGATCGGGTTCACCCTGACCTTCCGTAAGAAGTGGACCGACGAGCAATTCGAGGCGGTGGCCACGAATCCCAACCGTAAGGTGCGCGAACTGCTGGCCCAGGCGGTGCACGTCACGCCTGAGCAGCGGGCCAGGCTGGTCGAGGATCCAGAACCTGGTGTGCTGCGCGTCCTTGCGGCAGGGTCCGACTGCCTCGTCACGTGGACATGGACGCAGCAGCAGCCGACACTGCCCGCGTGGGCGTACGAACGGCTACTCGAACGGAACCCGAACCTCGAACTGCTCTTGGCCGAAAGCCCGTGGCTGCCGCAAGACCTACGCGCCCGACTGTGGCCGGCCGGACCGTTACCAGCGCCGGCCGACGAGCCGCCGCTGGAGCGTCAGGAGGCCGAGGCCCGGGCCGGCGACCACAACAAATGGGCACGCGTCACCGCCGCCACCGATGCCAGGCTGCCCGGCGACCTCGTTGCCCGGCTCGCGGTGGACCCCTCGCCCGAAGTCCGGCTTGCCGTGTCGATGCGCCCCGAGCTCAGTGAAGAGCAACGCGCGGCGATCGACTACCACGTCGGGCGCGACGACCGGATCCGGCCCGCCCGTTGGGCAACAGACACTAGAGACCCGCAGGTGCAACGCCGCTGCGTCTTCTCGGCGCACATCGGCCTACGCCGCAGCATCGCCTGTAACACACACCTGACGCCCGACCTCGTAGCCGTGCTTGCCACCGACGACGACTTCGCGGTCCGGCTGTTGCTGTGCGAGCACAATTCGCACGTCGACTCCGAAACGGTCCTCAACACGTATCTCGAGGCCACGACGATGAACCGAGGTCGCCTGCTGCACCATCCCAGGTTCCAGCGCACCGGGCTGGCCCGGCTGGCAGGCTCACCGGACCCGCAGGCCAGGGCCCTGGCGGTCCTCGACCCGAGGCGGCGCCAGAGCTCGTCGAGCGGATCAGCCACGACACGCATCCGCTGGTGCGGCAGCGGACGGCCGATGACCCACGGCTGTCACCCGGTCGGGTACTCGAACTGTTCGACAACCCGTCAACGGGCGAAGCGGCCGCCGCCAACCCACACCTGCCGGTGCCGGTCATGCACCGCATCCTGGACGATGCGGTGCTGCTCGCCGACGCGGCTACCGAGGGCAAACGGGCTGTGTACCTGGGACGGTGGTCACCCGACCAGTTGCCGCCGGAAGAGGAATGACGCGCCAGGATCCGCCCGCGCGTGGTCTCGGTCGACGCTGACCCGCGACGGTGGCCTCGTCAGTGCCTGCGACGTGGTCACCCCGGCTGGTGCGCCGGCCATGAAACATCCACGGTGGTTGGTCGGGGGGTAGCCTGCGCGACGTGGCCGACGACGACTTCACGATCAAGCTCACCCGGGATCAGGCGCTGGTGTTGTCGGACTGGCTGTACCACCGGATGGGAACCGAGGAGTTCGACAGCCTGGTGAATCAGGACCGTGCGGTGTGGTCGCCGCTGCATCAGATCGCTGGCACCTTGGAGACCTCGCTGGTCGAGGTCTTTATGCCGGACTACGCAGGTCGTCTCGACGCCGCACGGGATCGGCTGCTGAACAGCCTCGGCGACGTCGGACTGCCGATCGACGAAGCATGACGGCCGCCTGCGCCCGACGAGGATCCCGACGGCACCATGGCGCTGGGTGTTGCGCCAGCGGCAGGTAGGCGTACAGCCGAGCGCATAGAGACAGCGTGGTTCCCGGCGTAACCAACCGTCACAACGTCCGCCGCCGACAGTCTTTTCCGTCTGTCATGGCAGCGGATCAATCGGTACGAGGGACAGTTTGGTGATCGATAGCGCCCCGTTGGGCACGTACTCGTAGCTGATGGTGTGGTTGCCGGAGGGGTTGTCCACCACTTGCAGCGGTTGCTGGCCCGGATGCGTTGGTCGCATGATCCGATCATGTTCCACTTCACTTGTCCCGGCTGTACGACGCGATGTTCGGTCGCCGACGCTGAGCACGTCGGCAGGCTCTGCAGCATGTGCGCGGCCAGGCAGACCTGGCAGTCGTTGTCGCTTGAGGACCAGCAGGCCGTGGGCACGGCCGTGCGTCGCGGTCCGATCGCGGGTCTCCTCGCCATGCGAGAGCTGACTCCACCGATCCGGTTGCCCCATGCGGCCGACCTACTTGCCTTCCTTCAGCGAGAGGGTGACCAAGCCGAGCCATCACAGGATTAGGTTCCCGCTCCGCTCCAGCCGGGTGCCGGGCTCTGACCTCGGTTTTGCTGAGTTTGAGAGCCACCGCTGGCGACGTCTGGCTCGCACTGGGTGGCTCTCGAACTCACCTACATTGATCATGCAGAACGGCCCGAGTTGGCCCTGAAACTTGCTTACGAATGGCTCCAGTTCTCGCAGACAGATTCAGAAGGTCCGCCGCGTAGGGTATGGGGGCGACGGTGACGGCCCTGCTTAGCAGGCCACAAAGCAAACGCAGCCCGCGGCACCGTGAGCCGGGGTCAGGGCTGACGGGGTACAGGCGGGATCCTGATCTGCTACTGCCACATGAACCAGCCACCCATGGTCGCCGTCGATCAGCAGGTCGCGGCAGGTCAACCCATCGGGCTCGTCGGCTCCACTGGCCACTCCAGGGGCCCACACCAGCACTTCGAGCTCCACGTACGCGGCGATGCCAGTGACGCCGGCGCGCGCAGTTCCTGGAAGGAGGACGAACACGTCATGCTGGATCCGGCTGACCCAACTGCCGCGCCATCTCGTGGTGGAACGACACCAACTCTGTCATCGGAATCGCATTCCGCGACACGACGCCCAAGTCCTTACCTTCGACGGTACAGGGCGGCGGCCAGGTGTGTATTCCCTGATCAAGCAGCAGGTCCGAGACCTCAGCCTGCCAGCCGGGCCAGCGCAACGTCTCATAGAACGCCGTCAGGGATCCGGACAACACCGCGTGCAGCCAGTCGGCATATCCCTGTTCAAGGTCCTGCCAGCCAAGGTCGTCCGGCCCGAAGTAGTGGACCGTGGGCGGAACCCCCGGCTCGGGCTGCAACCAGGCGAACTGCCCGCCCAGAACGTCATGCCCCACGACCAGCACGCCCACGGCCGGATTCGCCTCGGTGACGACATCTGGCAGACGACCGCTGCCGCTGCCCAACACCCGTAGCCAGCCGTGGTCAACCAGCAAGCCGCCCGAGTGCGCCACGACCGCACCCAACCACGACCGCGTGGACATCCCGAGGGCCGTCAGGCAGCGTTCCGCCGCCGCAGGATCCGGAGGCAGTACCTCGGCGGGATACGGCGCTGCCGCCACCGCCGCCGACACCTCGGGCCAAGCCGACTCGCTCATCCAGGGAGCTTCCCACAGGCTCCGAATCCCACCTTGACCATGCGCCGCCTGGCGACCGGGCGGCGGCTCGGCGACCACCCGCAGGCGCTCTCCGACATCGGCCTGATCAACGCCGCCTGGCGCCTGACCGAGGTGACGGCTGCCGGCGGCGCATCCGGGCCGGCTTGATCGTCTGCGGCTCGGACGCCCGACACGCCGGGTGCGGAACGCCTGAGCCGCAGACGATCACGTCAACTCCCGAACGTGCTCAGGAGCTTGTCGAGTTGGTGCGGGGCGGCCGGGCGGACCAGTGGCATCGTGACGCCCGCCGCCCGGTAGGCGTCGACCCGGGCCCGTACGTCGTCGACGGTGCCGGTCGCGGTCAGCGAGGTGACGTACCGCTCCGGCAGCACCCGCTGCAGCGCCGCCTCGCCGCCCGACGCGTACGCCTCGGCGAACCGGGGCAGGTCGGCCGGGTCGATGGTGGGCTCGCCGACCGACATCTTGGCCTTCGGGGTGGAGGCGTACTTGAACTTCGTCGCCACCTCCCAGCGGATCGCCTCGACCGCCGTGTCCCGGTCGTCCTCGATCGAGGTGTTGATCAGTTGGGCGACGGCGAGGCCGTCCGGGTCGCGGCCGGCCCGTTCGGCGCTTTCGCGCAGCAGCGCGACCGCGTTCGCCGAGTACTCCGGCGAGGTGCCGGCGTCCAGCAGCAGCCCGTCGCCGATCGACGCCGCGTTGACCAGCCCCTTGCGGCTGGCGGCGGCGATCCAGATCGGGATGTCGGGGCGTACCGGTTTGAAGTTCAGCGCGACGTCGTCGAGCCGCACGACCTCGCCGTGGTAGGTGACCGGTTCGCCGGTGAGCAGGGCGCGGATCGACTCGACGTACTCGCGCAGCGTGGTCACCGGATCGGTCAGCGGCCGGCCGTTGCGGGCCGCGTGCTTGGCGGTGAAGGCGCCCAGGACCAGGACCAGCCGGCCGCCGCTGAGTTCGTCGAGGGTGGCGGCGCTCTGCGCCATCACCAGCGGGCTGCGCAACCGGACGACCTGCGTCGCTCCGAGCGCGACCCGCTGCGTGGCCAGCCCGAACGCGGCCAGGGCCGAGACCGAGTCGCGGTTGGTGAACAGCGTCTCGGAGAAGAAGGCGGTGTCGAAGCCGGCCCGTTCGGCGGCGGCGGCCGAGTCGGCCATCTGCCGTACGGTGACCGTCGGGTCGTAGCCGAGCGCCAGGCCGACGGGGTTGGGGGACGGGGTCACGCGATCTCCTCGAAGTCGGTCAGCACGATCTTGCCGAGCAGTCCGCCGCGTTCCAGATGTTCCAGGGCGGCGGCGACGCGGGCGGCGGGGTAGCGGGCGGCGACGACCGGCCGCAGGTCGACCGGCCCGGCCCACGGGGCGGCCCGGCGCAGGTCGGCGATGATGGCGGCCTTCTCGGCCGGGGGCAGGCTGCGCAGCGAGCCGCCGGTGACGACCAGCCGGCGGCGGATCACCGTACGCAGGCTCAGCGGCACCTCGTCGCCACCGAGGACACCGACGCTGAGCCACCGGCCGCCGGTACGCAGGCCGGCGAGGGTCAGTCCGGCGACCGCGGCGCCGACGAGGTCGAGTACGACGTCGAAGCCGTCCGGTGCCAGCCGGCGCAGTTCGTCGGCGGCGTCCGGGGCGGTGGAGTCCACGACCGGGTCGGCGCCGAGCCCGCGTACGGCGTCGGCGAGCACCTGGCCGCGGACGGTGCCGGCGACGGTGGCGCCGAGCGCCCGGGCGACCTTGACGGCGGTGGTGCCGACGCCGGAGTTGGCGGCGTGGACGAGTACCCGGTCGCCGGGGCGTACGCCGGCGACCATCCGCAGGTTCCACCAGACGGTCGCCAGCGCCTCCGGCAGTACGGCCGCGTCGGTGGTCGTCCACCCGGCGGGCACGGGCAGCAGTTGCCCCTGGGGCACGAGCGCGTGGGTGGCGTAGCCGCCGCTGCCGAGCAGCGCGCAGACCCGGTCCCCGACCCGCCAGCCGGTGACGTCCGGGCCGACCGCGGCGACGGTGCCGGCGCACTCCAGCCCGGGTACGGCGGACTCGCCGGGCGGCGGGGTGTAGTCGGCGTCGCGTTGCAGCAGGTCGGCCCGGTTGAGTCCGGCCGCCTGGACCGCGACGAGCACCTGCCCGCCGGCCGGGGCCGGGACCGGTGCCTCGTGCCAGACCGGTCGCGGCGGCGCCGGCTGGCTGCCGGTGGGGCCGGTCGGTGCGTCGGCTCCGTCGGGCGCGAACAGCACCTGCCGCATCGGCTGCCCGGTCACGGCGCCGGGTCCGGCCGGTGCGGCGGGCGGAACGGGTCCGGGGCGACGGCCCGGCCGTCGCGGACCAGGTGCTCACCGTCGCGGAACACGTGCCGGACCCGCAGGTCGGGGTCGAGCACGGCGATGTCGGCGGGGCCGCCCGCACGTAGTGCGCCGAGGCCGCCGGGGCCGGCCGGGCCGCCGCGGTCGAGGCGTAGCGCGGCGGCCGGGTTGGCGGTCACCAGGGCCAGCGCGTCGGGCAGGTCGAGCACACCGGCGACGGTCAGTGCCCGTACGGTGGGCAGCAGTTCGACCCGGTACGCGAACGGTTCGGTGGTGCCGTCCGGCAGCGTACGCGGCACCGAGGCGTTGCCGTCGCTGCTGAGCGTGAGCCGGTCGGCGGGTATGCCCCCGGCCAGCAGCGCCGCGACGGCGTCGACCGGGGCGACCGCGCCGGCGATCCGGTCCGGGTTGATCAGCGGGTTGACGTCGACCCAGCAGCCGAGGCCGCCCAGGCGGGTGGCCAGGGCGAGGGTGCCGGTGGTGTAGTTGGCGTGGGTGACCTGGAGCCGGCGCGGATCCGCTCCGGATTCGTCGAGTGCCCGGGGGAGCAGGTCCGGGTCGCCGGCGCCGGTGCCGAGGTGCACGTGCAGCAGGCAGCCCTTGCCGGTCGCCCCGGCGGCCCATTCGAGTTCGCGCAGCAGCCGGGCGAGTTCGGCCGGTCCGGGGGCGGTGGCCCGGTGCTCGTACAGGGCGATCTTGACGCCGACGAGGTGCGGGAGCAGGTGCAGGTCGCGCAGCACCGACCCGGTGACGGTCGGCGGCGGCCAGTGGAAGCCGCCGGCCATCGCCCGGGCGCGCGGGCCGGTGACCGGCAGCGCGTACGTGCGGGCGAGCAGCGCCTCGGGGTTGCGGGTGATCGGGTCGACGCCCGGCATGCCGACGCAGCTGGTGGTGCCGGCCTCGACGATCACGTCGGCGGGCAGTTCGGGGATTCGCGTGTGGTAGCCGGAGCCGCCGCCCCCGCCGAGGACGTGCAGGTGGCCGTCGACGACGCCGGGCACGACGAGCAGTCCGGCGCAGTCGACCACGGTCGCCCCGGGCAGGGTGGCCGGACCGGAGGCCGGGCCGGTCGGCCCGACCTCCAGGATGTCGCGTCCGGCGATGACGACGTCACCGGTGCCGGCCGGGCGCGGGGTCAGCACGGTTCCCCCGCGCAGGACGGTGCGGCCCACGTCAGCTCGCCGGCTGCCCGTTGATGGTCACGGCCGGCCGGAGGATGTCCGACAGACCCCACTTCTCGCCGATCTGGGCGTAGGTGCCGTCGTCCATCAGGGACTTCAGCGCCGCGGCCACGGCGTCCCGTAGCTCGTTCTGCCGCTTGCTGACCGCGATCCCGACCGGGATCTCCGCGATCGGCTTGCCGATCAGGGCGTACTTGCCCGGTTCCTGCTCGTTGGTGACGTAACGGATCGACTCGGCGCCCCGGATGCCGACATCGGCCCGGCCCTGCTGCAACTGGAGGAGCGCGTCGGCGGTGCCGTTGGTGGTCAGTTCCTGCACCGCGGCCTTGCCGGCCGGAGCGCACACCTGCTGGCTGAAGGTGGTCAGCGCGTTGCGGTAGCCGGTGTCGCCGCTGTCGACGGCGACCTTCGCGCCGCACACGTCGGCCTCGGTCGGGAACCGCGCCGCGTTGGCGGCCAGCGTGAACAGTTGCGGCCCGGTGGTGTAGTAGTCGACGAAGTCGACGGTCTCCCGGCGCGACTCGAGGTCCTGCATCGCCGACTCGACCACGTCGATGCGGCCGGTGGCCAGCGACGGGATGTACTGCTCGTACTCCTGCGTCACGAAGGTCACCTTGAGGCCGAGTTTCTCGCCGATGGCCCGGGCCAGGTCGACGTCGAAGCCCTGTCGTTTCTCCTTGTCCTCGGTGCCCTCCGGCAGGTAGGACATGGGGGGATAGACCGGGCTGTTGCCCACCCGGAGTTCACCGGCGTCGCGGATCGACTTCGGCAGCATCGCGTTCAGCGGATTGTCGGACTGGTCGGTTGCCGGGGCGTCGGCGTCGCTGCCGCCGCCACATCCGGCGAGCAGTGTCGCGGCCACGACCGCGCCCACCCATATGGCTCGCTTCTTCACAGTTTCTCCTCCGGGTCGGCGGGTGGTCGTTGGCACCCACGCCGCACATCCGCCACCGGTCCCCTCGGCAACGTGGCCCCAGTTTTCAAGCAGCGACGCAAGCACCGGAAGGGGACCGCTTGTCCAGTCGCCGCTGCCCGGACTGTACTTCACGGCGATGTCACACTCGCGCAATAGTGGTCAACGGTGAAGGGGGTGGGATGTTCCCGTGACCGTGACGATTGCGCAGGTCCTGGCGTTGCCGGACCTGAATCTGCGGGTGGTTGCCGGCGATGCCGGGCTCGGCAACGAGGTGCGCTGGGTGCATGTCAGCGAAACCGTCGACCCGACTCCGTGGCTGCGCGGCGGCGAACTGCTGCTCACCACCGGACTCAAGATCGAACAGCCGGAGCAGTTCGAGCCGTACGTCCACCGGCTGGCCGACGCCGGCCTGGCCGGGCTCGGCTTCGGCATCGGGCTCGGCCACGCCCAGGTGCCCGAGCCGCTGATCCGGGCCGCCGCACAACGCGGGCTGCCAGTGCTCGAAGTGCCGGTCGACGCCCCGTACGTGGCGATCTCCGAGGGCGTGTCGAACCTGCTCGCCGCGGAACGCTACGACACCATCGCCCGCGCGTTCGACGCCCAGCAGGCGCTGACCGCCGCCGCGGTGGAGTCCGGCCGGGGCGGGATCGTCGCCGCGACCGCCCGTGCCGTCGGCGGCTGGGCGGTCCTGACCGACCTGGCCGCCAACGTCGTACGGGCCTTCCCGCCGCAGGCCGCCGACCGCCTGCCGGCGCTACTGCCCGACGTGATGCGGGCCCGGGAACGGGGCATCCGCTCCAGCGGTTCGGTGGTCGGCCCGACCGAGTCGGTGGCGATCCACACGCTCGGCGCCCGGGGCCGGATGCGCGGCTTCCTGGTCGCCGGCGTACCCGGCCGGTCCAGCGACTACAGCCGGATGGTGCTGGCCGGCGCCGTGGCCCTGCTGTCGCTGGAGATGGAACGCTCGCAGGCCGCCACCCGGCAGGTCCGGCGGCTGCGCGCCGACCCGCTGGCCCAGATCCTGCGCGGCGCCGTCACCGACCAGGTGGCCGGCCAGCACGCCACCGCCTGGGAACTCGACCCGACGGCGGTGCGGGTCGCCGTCTACCTGTGTGCCGCCGACCGGGCCGGCCGGGTCTGCGACGACGTCAACGAACTGATGTCCGAGGCCGGCCTGCCCGGCGCGGTCGTCGCCCAGGACGCCGGCCGCCAGGCCCGGGTGGCGGTGCTCACCGACGCCTCCGACCGGGCCACCGCGGCCCTGGCCGAACTGGCCTCGGTACGCCCGATGGTGCCGCTCGGCCTCGGTGACGTGGTGCCGGTCGAGCAGGTCGGGCTGTCGTACCGGGCGGCCACCCACGCCGCCGAGGTCGGCCGGGCCGAACGGCGCGCCGTGACCCGGTTCGACGACCTGGAGGCGCTGCACATGCTCTTCCGGGCCCAGTCGCCGCAGGCGCTGGCCGGGTTCGTCCGCAGGGTGCTCGGACCGCTGCAGCAGCACGACCGGGGGCGCGAGGGTGCCCTGCTGGCCAGCCTGCGCTCCTTCCTGGCGCACAACGGCCACTGGAACGAGACCGCCGCCGAACTCGGCATCCACCGGCACACACTGCGCGCCCGGATCGACCGGATCGAGCAGGTCACCGGCCGCGACCTCGGTTCGGCGTACGGCCGCATGGAGCTCTGGCTCGCGCTGCTGGCCGACAGCGCGGCCGACACCGACGACTTCGCCGGACCGGCACCGGACCGATCCGGTGGGCGGGGGCAGGACAGGAAGTAGCGCCCCCGGTCCGGTGACTGGACCCGGTGTCAGGTACCGGCGCCCCGCCGGCCCGGTGAGACTCGGCGAAAGCACAGACAGGAGACGCGATGACGAGCACTGGACGCGGTGGCACCACCACCGCCGCGCCACCACCCGGGCCGGGGCAACTGGCCGGGCTGCCCAGGGTGCCGCTGCGGCACTACGGCCGGTGGGTCTCGGCGGCGGTCGTGATCGTGTTGGTCGCGCTGCTCGTCCGGGCCTTCGCCCAGGGCGGCATCGAATGGTCGGTCGTCGGCCGCTACCTGACCGCCTCGGCGATCCTGCACGGCCTGCAGAACACGATCATCATCACGCTCTGCTCGATGGCCCTGGCCATCGTCCTCGGCGTACTCGTCGCGGTGATGCGGATGTCGGCCAACCCGGTGACCCGTACGGTCGCCTTCGGCTACATCTGGCTCTTCCGCGGCATCCCGGTCCTGCTCCAGCTGCTGATCTGGTACAACCTGGCGCTGGTCTTCCCGACCGTCGGCTTCGGCCCGTTCGAGGCCCGCATGATCGACGTGATGACGCCGTTCATGGCCGCCCTGCTCGGCCTCGGCATCAACATGAGCGCCTACACCGCAGAACTGGTCCGGGCCGGCATCCTCTCGGTCGACAAGGGCCAGATCGAGGCCGCCCAGGCGATCAGCCTCACCCCCAACCAGATCCGCCGCCGGATCGTGCTGCCGCAGGCGATGCGGGTCATCCTGCCGCCGCTGGGCAACGAGTTCATCAGCACGCTGAAGATGTCGTCGCTCGCCGCCGTCATCACGTACGGCGAAATGCTGGAAACGGCCGAGTTCATCTACTACTCCAACAACCGGGTGATCGAACTGCTGATCGTCGCGGCCATCTGGTACCTGGCGGTGGTCTCCGTACTCAGCGTCATCCAGCACTTCGTCGAGCGCCGGTTCGGCCGGGGCTTCCAGTCCACACCGACCCGCAAGGCCCGGTCGATCGGGCGCCGGTTGAAGGGAGCCCCGGAGCAGTGAGCCAGCCGCAGACGGAGCGGGGTGCGACGCCGGTCGTGCGCGCCATCGACCTCCACAAGTCGTTCGGTCCGGTCCACGTCCTGCGCGGCGTGTCCCTGCAGGTACGCACCGGCGAGGTGCTGTGCGTCATGGGTCCGTCGGGCTCCGGCAAGTCGACGTTCCTGCGCTGCATCAACCAGCTGGAGCGGGTCGACGGCGGTGAGCTGTGGGTACGAGACGAACTCGTCGGCCACAAGCTGCGCGACGGCAAGCTGTACGAGCTGCGCGAACGCGAGATCGCCCGGCAGCGGCGCGGCATCGGCATGGTCTTCCAGCGGTTCAACCTCTTCCCGCACATGACCGCCGTCGGCAACGTCGTCGAGGGGCCGATGCGGGCCCTGAAACGCAACCGCTCCGACGCCCACGCCGCCGCCCGCCGGCTGCTCGACCGGGTCGGCCTGTCCGACAAGTACGACGCGTACCCCGGCCAGCTCAGCGGTGGCCAGCAGCAGCGGGTCGCCATCGCCCGGGCGCTGGCCATGGAGCCGTACCTGATGCTCTTCGACGAGCCGACCTCGGCCCTGGACCCGGAACTGGTCGGCGAGGTCCTGGACGTGATGAAGGCGCTCGCCGGCGACGGCATGACCATGATCGTCGTCACCCACGAGGTCGGCTTCGCCCGCGAGGTGGGCGACACCCTCGTCTTCATGGACGACGGCATCGTGGTCGAGTCCGGCCCGCCGCGCGACGTCGTCGGCGCCCCCCAGCACCCCCGGACCAAGGAATTTCTCTCCCGCGTCCTCGGCTGAGAGCACACCCCACACCACCCGCGAGAGGTCAGCAATGCCACGTCGTCAGCAACCGCGCAAGTTCGACCTGTGGGGGGTCCCCTTCGACGGGGGCTCCACCCTGGGCTGGCCGGGCTCGCGCTACGCGCCCGGCCGGATCCGCGACGCCCTGCGCTGGATCACCCAGCGGATCGAGGACGGCGCCATCTACTCGCTGGAGACCGACTCGGTCCACGAGGTCGGCGACGACCTGCTGCGCGACCGCGGCGACGTCGACGTGGTCGGACACGACATCGACGCCACCCTCGACGCCTGCTCCGCCTCGGTCGCCGAGTCGCTGCGCGCCGGCCGTACGCCGATCATGATCGGCGGCGACGACTCGGTGCTGTTCCCGGTCGCCCGGGGCGTGCACGACGCCCTGCCCGGCCGCGTGGCGGTGATCCACTTCGACGCGCACCTGGACCTGCTCGACCACAACCGTTTCCAGGGCCGGGTCAGCCAGTCCAGCGGCATGCGGCGCAGCCTCGAACTCGACCGGATCAACGCCGAGGACTGCATCCAGGTCGCCGTACGGCACTTCAACTTCCCGTCGTCGGCGGAGTTCAAGCGCAAGAGCGGCCTGACCCACATCACCGCCCGCGAATTCCAGGCGCTCGGCCCGGTCTCCGCCGTCGAGCAGATCCTCGACCGGGTGTCCGGCGCCGACCACGTCTTCCTGTCGTTCGACATCGACGCGATCGACCCGGCCTTCGCGCCCGGCGCCGGCGCCCACGAACCCGGTGGCCTCACCTCCGGCGAGGCCCTGGAAGCGGTGCGGCTGCTGGCCCCGCACTGTGACGCGCTCGCGGTCACCGAGGTCAACCCGCTCACCGACGACAACACCTCGACGACCGCCACCCTCGCCGCGTACCTGCTCTTCCACTTCGCGGTCTTCGGCTCCGGCGCGGACCGGCGATGAGCGGCGAATACCAGGGCTTTCGCGGCACCGGGGTACGGCTGACCGAGGAGCAGTTGCCGCACCTCCAGGCGCACCGCACCGAACTGCTCGGCGACTCGCTGCCCGCGATCCACGCCTTCGACAAGGCCCACGCCGTCATGCTCACCGAGCGGGGGCTGCTCGACCCGGCCGCGGGCCGGGCCATCCTCGCCGCGTTGCGCGGCATGGAGGCCGGCGGCGTCGCCGCCGCCCGCATCGAGGCCGGCGGCGGCATGCACTCCGGTGAGCAGTACCTGATCCGCACGATCGGCGCCGACCTCGGTGGGCGGCTGCACCTCGGCCGCAGTTCCGGCGACCTGATCGAGGTGGCCCGCCGGATGACGATCCGCTGGTACCTGCACTCGATGCTGCCGGCCCTCGCCGACCTGCGCGCCGTGCTGCTCGACCTCGCCGACACCCACGCCGACACGGTGATGCCCGGCTACACCCACGGCCAGCACGCCCAGCCGACGACGTTCGCCCACTGGGCGACCATGTTCGAACGCGCCTTCGCCCGCGACACCGAACGGCTGCTCGGCTTCCACGGCCGGCTCAACCTGTCACCGGCCGGCGCCGCCATCCTGACCGGCAGCGACCTGCCGCTCGACCGGCACCGGGTCGCCGACCTGCTCGGCTTCGACGCCCCGCTGCCGCACACGATGGACGCCATCCTCAGCCACGACCTGGAGATGGAGGCGGCGGCCCTGCTCGCCACCGTCGGCGCCACCCTGGCCCGGCTCGCCGACGACCTCTACCTGTGGTCGACGTCCGAGTTCGCGTACGTCGAACTGCCCGACCGGTTCTGCGGCACCAGCAGCATCATGCCGCAGAAGAAGAACCCCGACGCGCTGGAGGACGTCAAATCGGTGGCCACCCAGGCGCTCGCCGCCCTGGTCGGCGTGATCACCGCCGAGCGTGGCCCGACCGGTTTCCCGATCATGGAACGGCGCTACTCGCAGCAGGCGATCTGGTCGATGTGCGCCGCGATCACCGCCAAGGTCGGCGACGCCGCGCAGATCCTCGCCGACCTGCGTGTCGACACCGCACGGATGGCCGCGCAGGCCGGCGCGCACTGGGCCCAGGTCACCGACGTTGCGTCCGCCCTCGTCCGGCACACCGGCCTGGACTGGCGGCACGCCCACCAGATCGTCGGCGTCTTCGTCCGGCTCGGCGTCGAACGCGGACTGGCCGCGCCCGCCGCCCCGCCCGCCCTGCTCGACGAGGCGGCGACCCAGGTGATCGGCCGGGCCAGCGGCCTGACCCCGGAGCAGTTCGGCGCAGCCATGGACGCCCGCGGGTTCGTGGCCCGGCGCACCCTCTACGGCGGCCCGGCACCGGACGCCGTACGCCGCGAGAACGCCGAATTCGCCGCCCGGCTGGCCGCCGACCGGACCCGGATCGACGAACTGCGCCAGCGGACCACCGCCGCCGAGACGGCCCTGGAAGAAGCTATCGACACCATCCTCGCCGACGGCGGGGCCAGCACCGATGGGACCGAGGCCGGATGAGCCTGACCGCGAAGACCCCGACCACCGCACCGGGCACGACCACCGTCCAGGCGGCGCGGACCGCCACCCGGCGCGAATACCTGATGTGCCCGCCGACCCACTTCGACGTCGTCTACGCGATCAACCCGTGGATGGACCCGTCCGTACCGGTCGACCGGGACCTGGCCCGCCGGCAATGGGCGGACCTGCGCGACACCTACCTCCGGCTCGGACACACCGTGCACCTCGTCGAACCGCAACCGGGGCTGGTCGACATGGTCTTCGCCGCCAACTGCGCCCTGGTCGCCGACTCGCAGGTCTACGGCGCCCGGTTCCGTGAACCGGTACGCGAACCCGAGGCGCCCGCCTACCGGGCCTGGTTCGCCGCCGCCGGCTTCGGCGAGGTGTTCCTGCCCGGCTACGCCAACGAGGGCGAGGGCGACTTCGCGGTCGTCGCGGACCTGATCCTGGCCGGCTCCGGCTTCCGTACCGACCCGGCCGCGCACGGCGAGGCACAGGAGTTCCTCGGCCGGCCGGTCGTCTCGTTGCGGCTCACCGACCCGCGCTTCTACCACCTCGACACCGCGCTGTTCGTGCTCGACGACGACAACGTCGCCTACTACCCGCCGGCGTTCTCCACCGGCAGCCGCCGGACACTGGCCCGGCTGTTCCCCGACGCGGTCCTCGCCACCGAGGCCGACGCCCTCGTCTTCGGCCTCAACTCGGTCTCCGACGGGAAGAACGTGGTCGTCGCGCAGGCCGCCACCGACCTCATCGCCCAGCTCGCCGCCCGCGGCTACCGGCCGGTGCCGGTCGACCTGTCGGAACTGGCCAAGGCCGGCGGCGGCGCCAAGTGCTGCACCCAGGAGATCCGCCGATGAACCGCACCCTCGCCGCGATCAAGGTCGAAAACGACGTGCTCGCGCACAACTACCACCCGCTGCCGGTCGTCATCGAAAGCGCGCGCGGCGCCTGGGTCGTCGACGTCGACGGGAAACGCTACCTCGACTGCCTCGCCGGCTATTCCGCGCTGAACTTCGGCCACGGCCACCCCGCCCTGCTCGCCGCCGCCCGCGCGCAACTGGACCGGGCCACCCTGACCAGCCGGGCCTTCCACAACGACCGGCTCGGCCCGTTCGCCGCCAAACTCGCCGACCTGTGCGGCATGCAGATGGTGCTGCCGATGAACACCGGTGCCGAGGCGGTCGAGACCGGTGTCAAGGTCGCCCGCCGGTGGGCGTACGAGGTCAAGGGCGTACCCGCCGACACCGCCGAGATCGTGGTCGCGGCCGGGAACTTCCACGGCCGCACCACGACCGTGGTCAGCTTCTCCACCGACGAGCAGGCCCGTGCCGGCTTCGGCCCGTTCACCCCCGGCTTCACCGTCGTGCCGTACGACGACCTCGACGCGCTCGACGCCGCGGTGGGGGAGCGGACCGCCGCCGTACTCGTCGAGCCGATCCAGGGCGAGGCCGGCGTCGTCGTGCCGTCCGCCGGCTACCTCGCCGGCGTACGGCGGATCTGCGACGACCGCCGCGCCCTGTTCGTCGCCGACGAGATCCAGTCCGGGCTGGGCCGGACCGGCGCCACGTTCGCCTGCGAACTCGCCGGCGTACGCCCCGACGTCTACCTGCTCGGCAAGGCGCTCGGCGGCGGCGTGGTGCCGGTGTCCGCGGTGGTCTCCAACCGGGAGGTGCTCGGGCTGATCGGACCGGGCGAGCACGGCAGCACATTCGGCGGCAACCCGCTGGCCGCCGCCGTCGGCACCGCCGTCGTCGACCTGCTCGCCACCGGCGAGTACCAGGCCGCCGCCCGCCGGATCGGCGCGGTGCTGCACGACGGGCTGCGGGCGCTGCTCGGCCGGGGCGTCACCGCCGTACGCGGGGTCGGCGCCTGGGCGGGTGTCGACATCGACCCGGCCGTCGGCACCGGCCGCCAGGTCTGCGAGGCGCTCGCCGAGCGGGGTGTCCTGGTCAAGGACACCCACGGCAGCACCATCCGGCTGGCCCCGCCCCTGGTCGCCACCGACGACGAGATCGGCTGGGCGCTGGCCCGGCTGCGCGAGGTGCTGGCGGCGCGGCCCGGCAACTGATCCGTGGTCACCCGATCGCCGGAAGAGTCGCGGAGCGTATGACGTCCGCGCGCTGCGGGCCGAGACTCACCGCCCGTGGTATCGCCGTGTGCAACGCCCGCAGGGGCGTGGAGCGGAAATGGCATGGTGGTTGGCCTCCGCGGCGCGGGGGCCAACCACCATGACGCTTGGGGATCTACTTCCAGGTGTCGTTGTTGACGTGGGTGCCGGTGGGCGGGGTGGTGAGCTGGCGGTTACCGCCGCTCTCCCAGGTGACCGACCCGTCGGGGTTCTTCTTGAGGTACTTGTACTCGACCGCGGTGTTGGGCGGAAGGTTCACGGTCGCCCGCCACACGGGGTAGCTGGCCGACGAGAGCGGGACGGCGTTGGCCGGGTTCCAGGAGCCGAGGGCGGCGATGTTGCCGACCACGTAGACGTTCTGGCCGTACTGGGTGGTGGCGTTGGCGTTGAAGGAGACGGCGACCGACGAGGTGACGGTGTCGCCCCGGAAGGTCTCGGTGACGGCGTGGGTGCCGCCCGCCGGGGTGGTGAGGGTCCGATTGGCTCCGGACTCCCAGGTCACGACGCCTGCGGTGGTCTTCTTGATGAACTTGTACTCCAGCGTCGTGGACTTCGGCAGGTCGACGACGCCCCGGAAGACGCTGCCGTCCCGGGGCAGCTCGACCGCGTCGGCCGGGTTCCAGGAGCCGAGGGCGGGGATGTTGCCGACCACGTAGACGTCCTGGCCACTGGCGGCGGCGACGGTGAAGGTGGTGGCGATGGCGTCGGTGACGGGGCCCGGCACGTACGTGTCGTTTCGGGTCGCGGTGCCGCTGGCCGGGGTGGTGAAGGTCCGGTCGGTTGCTTCCTGCCCGGTCACGGTCGAGCCGTTCTTGACCAGGTAGCGGTAGGAGACCGTGGTGTTGGCCGGCAGGTTGGCGGTGGCGGTCCACGTGCTGCCGTTGCCGGTCAGTGGCATGGAGTTGGCGGTGTTGCCGCCGCCGAGGGCGGCGGTGTTGCCGACCAGGTGCAGGGTCTGGCCGGCCTGGAGGGAGGCGGTGGCGGTGAACGTGGTGCTGACGGTGACGCCGGGGGCGGGCCGGGCGTTGACGTGGGCGGCGACCGCGTTGTTGGCCGGGATGGTCACGGTGGCCCGGCCGCCGGCGACGGTGATCCGGGTACCGGTGCAGCCGGACCCGCCGGCACCACCGGAGATGACATCGCAGTAGTCGCCGTCGGCGAGGCCGGTGACGAAGGTGTGGGTGACCGGGCTTCCGGAGTCGTTGATGCCGATCCAGGCCCGGTCGCCGCGGTGGAAGCCGATGACGTTGCTGTTGACGGTGGTGAAGTTGGAGACGGTCTTGACGGACCTGGCGGCGTTGGCCCAGCCGACCATGCCCTTGATGCCGGTGCTCTGGCTCAGGCAGTTCCAGGTGCCGCCGCAGACGGTGTCGGTGACGTATCCGCTGCCGTTGTGCGGCGGGGACTGGTTGCGGTTGTTCCAGGAGAAGCTGTCGAACACGGAGGGTTTGCCGTGCGGGTAGGCCAGCGCGAAGTAGTTGGCCAGGACGTAGTCGGTGCCGTTCTTGTAGGACAGGACGACGCCGTCGCGTTCGAGATCGTGGTTGGTGACCATGGAGAAGACGTTGGCGCCGGGCGCGTCGAGGTTCCAGTTCGGGATGTTCGCCAGGGCGGAGATGGAGCCCTGGAACGCGGACCTGATGCCCTTGGCGTAGGCGAAGTCGAGGACGTCGCCGCTGCCGATGAAGGCCCGTGCCTTGAGGGCGTCGTTGCTGGCGCCGTCGAAGATCTCTTGGGCGACGTACGGGCGCTTGCCCTCGGCGACGGTGTTGTCGAGCTTGCCCAGGATGGCGGCGAAGTCGTCCTTCCTGATGTGCTTGACCGCGTCCACCCGGAACCCGTCGACGCCGAGACCGATCAGGTCGTTCAGGTAGGCGGCGATCTTGGTACGGACGCTGTCCTTCTCGGTGTAGAGGTCGGCCAGCGACAGTAGTTCGCAGCTTGTTACCTGCGCCTCGTTGTTCCAGTCGTTGATCGTGCCGTTGGTCGGGCAGTTGTCGCCCGGCCGGTGGAAGTCGTCGTTGCCGTAGGGCACCGCCGGGTAGCTGTAGCCGGAGAACTGGGTGCCGGCGTACCCGCGCGTTCCGCCCGGGTTGTTCGTCCCGGCCATGTGGTTGACCACCGCGTCGACGTAGACCCGTACCCCGGCGTTGTGGCAGGCGGTGACCATGGCGGCGAACTGCTGGCGGTTACCGAACCGGCTCTCCAGCCGGTACGACACCGGCTGGTACACCTCGTACCAGGGGTGTACGCCGTCGGCGCTGTTCGGAAGGCTGACCGACTCCTGCGGCGGGGCCACCTGGACCGCGCCGTATCCAGCAGGACCGAGATGGTTGGTGCAGGCGGTCGCGACCGACGGCCAGTTCCATTGCCACAGGTTGGCCGTCACCTCGCTGTCGTTGAGGGGGACGGCGGCACCGGCGGGCGTGGCGGTGGTGGCAGCCGCAACTGTTCCACCGGTCGCGACGAGCGCGGCGGCAAGCAGCAGGCGACCGATGCGGCCGCGCACCGACGATTTCGGGGCGTGCATGGATGGACCTACCTTCGGGGGAGAGGGTGGGTGCGGGGGTGGATGGCCATCCGATTGACGACGAGGATGCTCTATGCCTTGCAAGATGTGCAAGAGTTTGCGGCAGCATTTCAGAAACGTGCTCGCAAACTGGCCCTCACCCGCCTGCGGTGGCCACGATGTGAGACGAGCGCGGTCTCACATCGAGATGGCCGCCGGCCGCGCCAGACGGATGCCACCGTGTGATCACGGCCGAGCCCTGCCCTGTGGCCGGCGCCGCTCCGAGGCGGCGCCCCGACATTCCCGGCCCGACCTGCGACAACTGCCCAACTCGCAAAGCGGTTGCGTCCACACCCCGCACTGACTTGGGCAGTGCGGGCCTGCCCGGGCCGGGCCGTCGTTCAAGGGAGGTACGCGTGGCGGTGGCCGCCAGAGCCTCTCCTGCGGCCCGCAAGCCCATCCAAACCTTTCACTCTCTTGCAACCCCGCGCCGCCAAGGGGCAGTTTTGCGCACGTCGGCGACGGCTCGGGTGCTGGATGCCATCGCCGTGCTGGCCGCGGCCTGTGCGGTGCGGAGTGGCGCAGCTGGCCCGCTCCGCGCCCTGGCCAGCACCGCCGCCTGTGGCGTCAGCCAGCGGGAGGGGCGGTGCTCTGGCGAACCGTGAGCGTGGTCGCCAGTTCGACGCCGGCCTGCCGGACCTCCCCTCCGCGGCCGAGAGCAAGCGCCAACTCGGCCGCGGCCACCGCCATCTCGGTCAGCGGCTGGTGGATGGTGGTCATCGGCGGATCGACCAGGGCGGCGATGGGCAGGTCGTCGAAGCCGACCACGCTCAGGTCCGCCGGGATACGCAGTCCGATCGTGCGCGCGGCCTGATAAACGCCCAGCGCCTGCAGGTCGAGAGTCAAGGAACTGCGGGGCAAGGGTCAGATACACGGCGGCAGCCTTGGGGTTGAGCACATTGCCGAGCAGCCCTTGGAGGTACGGGTGGTGCCCGCGCCACGGCAGCCGCCGAGGCCGGCGGGGGGACAGGTCGTCCAGCGTGGCCGAGTCGGTCGGGTGCCGGCGGCGGGTCGCCGACCAGAGCAGCCACAGGCCGAGCCCGACCAGATAGCCCGCGCCGACCAGCTTCACAATCCAGAACGCCTGCGACGAGCGCAGCACCAGTGCGGCGAGGCCGACGGCTGCGAGAGTCGCGTGCACGTAGATCCCGGTGACCGTACCGAGGATCACCCACCAACCCTGCCGGTGCCCACCGGCGGCGACCCGTGATACGACCAGGGTCAGGCTGGTCCCCGGCGTCATGGTGATCGGCGCGAGGGCGACCAGGAAGCCGAGTACGGAGATCCCCTTCATCCTCAGACCACCACCCGGTAGTGGGTGGTCAGCAGCCCCGCGTCGTCGTAGACGTGGAACGCCACCCCGGGCGGCTGTCGCAGGTCGACCAGCGGCCCGTCACCCTCCCAGGGCAGCCGGAGCGTGGAGATGACACCGGGCGCGATCCGCAGTGGTCGGCCGGCGAAGGTGCTCGCGGCGGCGGTGTGAAAGTGCCCGGTCAGTACCGCGACGACCTGCGGATGGGCGGCCAGCAGTTCGGCCAGCGGCTCGGTGGGAAACAGCCGCATCGAATCGACGACGGGGTGGTGCAGTTCGACCGGCGGGTGGTGGAAGGAGACGAAGACCGGTCTGCCGGCCGGCACCGAGCCGAGTTGATCGGCGAGCCAGTCCATGGTTTCCGCGTCGAGGTGACCGTCGTTCTCGCCGGGAATCGACGAGTCTGCGAGCAGGAAGACCGCGCCGGCGACGTCGTACCGGGTGTTGATCGGGCCGCTGCCGCCGCCCTCGTCACCGAGTAGGCCCTTGCGGTACGCGTCGCGGACATCGTGGTTACCGGGACAGACCATGACCGGCAGTGGAGACGCGAAGAGCTTCGCGGCGGTCCGGTACTCGGTCACCTCGCCGTGATCGGCGATGTCTCCGCTGATCAGGATCGCGTCAACCGGTCGTGGCAGGGCGTGCAGGTAGTCCATCACCCGGGCGGTCCGTTCGGCCGAGCGGGGATGGCTGTCGAGGTGCGTGTCACTGAGGTGCGCGATGACGAGCAAGACGTCCCCTAATGGTTGTCTCCGTCTCAAACATTAGGGAGGCTACACTCGATCAGGCCGGGCAAGTCAGGCAGGTACCAGAGGAGACCCGATGTCACAGCAGCTCGCGCTCGCCCTGGCCAGCACCATCCGGCACGACGGCAACGGCGGCGTCGCCGACGACCTCGCCGACGTCGGTGGACTGACAACCTGGCTCCGGGAGCACGCCGAACCGCTGCGGGAGTACGCCGCCGAGCCCGAGCCGTACGCCGGCACGCCCGACGAGCAACTCCGCCTCGACGTGGTCGCGCTGCGACGCGCCGTGCGTACCCTGTTCGCGCATGCGGTCCGCCCCGGGGCACCGAGCCGGGCCGAGTCCGCGCCACTGCTTCCCGTGCCGGACGCCATCGATCAACTCAATGAGGCCGCCGGCCGGCTGCCGGTCCGGCCCGTGCTGGGCTGGCCGGACGAGTCGACGCCGACAGTCGCCTGGCGCTGCGCGCCGGCCGATGCCCGACTGCGACTCACGGCGGGGCTAGCCCGGGCCGCGATCGAATTCCTCGCCGGCCCGGCCCGGACCCAACTGCTCGCCTGCCCGGCGCCACGCTGCGTGCGTTACTTCGTCAAGGAACATCCGCGCCAGGCGTGGTGCAAGCCGTCCTGCGGCAACCGCGCCCGCGTGTCCCGGCACTACCAGCGCCACGCGGCGAACCCACCAGCCGCCTCAGCCGAGCCACCTCCGCAATGAGCGGATCGACCCGTTGATCATGCCCGCCCTGGCGACCGCGTCGACGTCGTGGTGGCCGTACGCGGTGCGTACGCCGGAGATGGACATGCCCGCGGCCGCGGCCAGGTCGCCCAGCCATCTCCAAGCCGGAGGCGTGCGTCATGGTGCCGGAGTAGCAGGGGCCTGCGAATTTCGCCGACGCGGCCGGGCGGGTGCGGCTGATCGCCGACGCGTACGGACTGCTGGACAGGGCGGCTCTGGTCGAGACGATCCTGTGGTGGCAGGACCGCTGCTGGCGGGGAATCGCGGCCGCGGCGGACGCGGGTGAGCCGGCGATGGTACGGCTGCGCGCGTCGGGTGCGGTCGACGAGGTTCGGGCGGTCCACCGTTGGACGGCCGAACACCGGACCTTCCTGCAACAGGTCCTGGCGTAGGCGCTCAGATGGCCGGAATGCGGTCAAGATGAACCGCCCCCTCGCCAGCAGCAATAGACCAAACGGGCGTGGCAGTGGGTGACGGGTAAGGCGCGTGCTCATCACGGACGGGTGGAGCGGTAGCGGGCGGCTTTGGCCTGGTTGCCGCAGGTCTTCATGCTGCACCAGCGGCGCCTGCGGCCGCGGGATGAGTCGATGAAGAACCAGCCGCACCGGTCGCAGGCGCGCACGCCCTGCGGTGGTGGATCGAGCGCGAGCGTGATAGTCCTCAGCGCCACAACTGCGAACGCACCGTGTGCGTCGCGCGAAGTAGTTGACCCGTCAGGGTGAATGGCCAGGTCTGCGATGGAGCGACGGGCCGTGTCCAGCAGAGCTGCAAAGGCATCTGTGGGGATGGCGTGACCGTCTTTTTGCGCATCGAAGACCGTCCACAGCAGCGCTCGTAGCGCGCGAGCATCCTCTAGCGCCGCCTCGGTCACGCCGGATTCGCCGTTTGCGAGCAGCCGTGTCCGGGTGAGCCAGTTGGCCAGTGCGTCGGCGTCGGTGAACAGGTCTGGGCCTGGGTCGGGCCAGCGGCGGTAGACGGTGTTGGCGAAGTCGAGTGCGAGGTTGCCGGCGATGAAGTGGTCCTCGACCCATTCAGTGGTGGCGGTCATCGGAATCCTTCCGTGGATACTCCGGCCTTCAGGCCGGGAAGGAAACGGAACCCCTGCCTTCCGCCCCCGAGAGGGTTCGACAGGATATGCCTCGGCCATCCGGGTCGGCGAAGTCCTGGCGAGGTGATCACAGACTCGGTGATCCACGCGGGCAACCGCCCTGCGCCGCGGTGGCTACTCTCCATCAGCAGACAGGGCAGTGAGACGACCGGTTCGTCGTCGATCGGTTTGAGCAGGGGCGAGCGTTGCATGCGGGGAGAGTCGGTGCGGTCGCCGAAGCCGCACCACGCGACCGGCTCCTGGTCGAGGTACCCACGACCAGGAGCCGGCGACCTCCCGCCCCTTGCCAGCGCACGCGTGGCATGACCGTCTCGAAGTCGCCCACGTTGCCGGTCTGAGCGGCTTGACTGTCAGAGTCGGCGCGTTCATGCGGCCGCCCCCGCGCGGTCGAGGACGTTGCGGGTGAAGGTGACGAGCAGGTCGGCGACCTCGGCGGCGTGGGTCTCTAACAGGAAGTGTCCGGCGTCGAAGATGTGCGCCTCGAACGTGGTCAACGCCTGGTGGTAGGCGAGTACCTCGGCGATGTCGAAGGCCGGGTCGTGCCGGCCCCACAGCAGCATGCAGGGCGGCTGGTAGGCGGAGTGGTACTCGGCGATCTCGCCGAAGCGTGCCACGTGCTTGCGGTAGTCGTAGAAGAACTGGAAGTACACGTCGGTGTTGCCAGGCCGCGACAAGCGCTCCCAGTCCAGATGCCACGATTCCGGCGGATGCAGCTCTGCGACCTCCGCGGGCAAGCCGCCCAAGTAGGTGTCCCTCGTGCCCTCGAAGGTCAACCAGTCCGGCAGGGCGGCCTTGTTCTCCTCGGTCGGCTCGGCCCAGTACCGGCGACCCGAGTCCCATGCCTCACCCAGGCCGGCTTCGTGCGCGTTGCCGTTCTGCACCACCAGGCCCAGCACCCGCTCCGGGTGCCGGGTGGCCAGGAAGTAGCCCACCGGTGTGCTGTAGTCCGTCACGAACACGATGTACCGCTCCACACCAAGGTCGTCGAGCAGCGCTTCTATCACGTGGGACAGGCCCTCGTAGGTGTACTCGTACTCTTCGACCGGCGGGGTGTCGGAGAATCCGAAGCCTGGGATGTCAGGCGCGACCACGTAGGTATGTTCACCCAGGGGCGGGAGCACCTCGCGGAAGGAGTAGGACGAGCTCGGGGCTCCATGTAGCAGAACGACGGCAGTCGATGAAGGGGTCCCCGCTTCGCGGTAGCGCACCCGCAGGCCCTCCACATCCCGGTACCGATGCCTGGTCTTGGCTACGTGCTTCACAGCGCATTCCTCTCGACTTGCTGACGGGTGATATCAACAGTAACCCCACTAGACGGCTACAACGGTTATTGAGGAGCCGTGGGACCGGTTCATCCCGGAGATGGTGCGCTCTGCGCTGGCGTCTCTGGCGTGACTGGACGGCGACATCCCAGTTTGGTTGCGTGCCTGCCGCAAGTCGCGCACGCAGCCATGCCGCCGCCTCGGGCCGGTGGTGCTCTAACTCGGGCCGACTGAGCGGTACGGCACTCGGCTAAAATGCACCGCCCGATGTGGATTGATCGACGGGAGTGTCGTGGTCGAGGTTCCTGATTCGGTGCTCGCAGAGATGGTGCGTCCGGTCATCGCGGCGATGCCGCTCATCATCGCCCGCATACCGAAGGCGCCAGCGGCCGAACTCGGTCGCTTGCGGGCAGTCGTCGACGGCGACGCCTGGCCGATCCGGGAGGCAGCGTTCCGGGCCGGGCCGGTGTTCGGGGCCCGGCCCGCGTCGGGCTCTTCGCCGGTGCAGGACGCGCTGGGTTCGCTGCCGCCGTTGCTTGTCGAACGCCTGCTCGGCGCGCTGGAGCTGACGGTGCCGGAGCTGGACCTCGCCGACACCCCGGACCTGACCAGTCTTCTGAACGAGCCGACACCCAGCGTTTTCCTGACTGCGACGGGGAGCGGCCAGAGCGAGGCGGTCACCGGCGCGACCGTGCTGCAGCAGATCCGGCCCGGCGTGTTCACCCTGGTCACTGCACTCGCCCGCCGGCTGGCCACCGACCCGCGGGTGGCCGTCCTGCTGACGGTGGCGCCAGAAACCACCGAAGAGCAGGAAATCGCCGCGGCGCACGGTGGCGCGCAGTTGGCGCTGGCCGTGGCCACCGCTGCCGCCGTCACGCACAAGGTGGGTATCCCACCATGGGCCACGACACCACCAGCCGTACTCGGCGTCGCGATCGGCGCGGCGGTCCTGCTGTTGCGGGAAACCCGCACCGGGTCACCCCGCCGTGGCCGGGCGACTACCGGCTTCGAGTGCACGCCCGTGGCAGGGACGACACCGACCTGCGCGGCAGCGAGTCCTACCAGCTGCTGGTCTGGCAGGCACCCGCCGCGCCCGACATCGTGTACGCCCGCGCCGACCGGCTCGGCTACCGGCTACGCGGCGAGGCGGATCCGGCGCGGCCCGAACGGCCCGAGATCGCGTACCGGTGGCTGTCCAACAGCACCCTGGGCATGGCGGCGACCGTCACGGTCGTGAGCGGGGCCGGCGTCGGCGCCGTGCTGCGCGCATTCGGCGCGGACCCGGCCCGGCCGGAGTCGATGCGGGCGATCGGCGAGGACCTGGTGCGCAGGCAGTCGATCGACCCGTGGGTAGCGGTACTGGACGTCGGTGAGGCCGTGATCGCCGTCGAATACAACGGCTGGGAGGGTTCGACCGCGCCCGTACTGACCGAGGCGTCGGCGGGTGGGCGGGTCGCCAGCATGTTCTGGAACGTCGAGGCGGAGACCCGGCTGTCGTTCGCCGAGCACGGCGCGGTGCTGCTATCGGTGGAGCCGTTCGCCGCCATCGACGCGCCACCACCGGTCGCCCCGGCGGTCGACGACCTCGACTTCGCCGACCACCGGCGCGACAAGCGGCTGATGGGTCTGCTCGCGGTGCAGCGGTTCACCGGCCACGGCATCAGCGCCGACGACGTGGCCCGGATCGAGGCCGCCGACGTCGGATTCCGGATCGTGCCGGCCCTGCCCGCGCTGCGCCCGCGCCGGCCGCAGCCCGGCGACCCGCTCGACACCGTCGCCGAGGCGCTGGCCGAGATCCCGAACCACAGCTGCGGGACCTGGCCTGGTGGGTCGCCGCGCAGGCAGCCCACCACGGAGGGCTCGGCGAAGACCCGGACGTCGTCGCCAGCCTCACCGCCCGCGCCCTGACCGAACAGGCGCGTCGGCGTGCCGGACGGTCCCAGAGCGCCCGCAGCACGCACCGGTGGATCTGGCTCGCGCTGCACGGGGCGACGAACCCGGATCCGGTCGCGGCGGTCGCCGACGCCGTCGACGCGGCCCGCTACGCCGCCGGCGCGCACGCGGCGAACCTGATCGCCGACACCAGGGCCTGGATCGTCGGATCCACCCGTTGACGCCCCCCGACCGTCGGTACGGGGCTCGTGACCTCGAAGCGTCGACCATCCGTCACAAGATGGTCCACATGGTCGAGCAGTACGCCCGGCACTGCGGCCATGCCGATCTGATCCGGGAGCGGATCGACGGCCGGGTGGGTCAGTTGGCCGCCCGACGTGGCGTTCTCAGGGCCTTACGCAACGGCAACGCATTGATACGATCTTGTGGTGACTCGCCGGAGCCAAGCACTGCGCAGCCTTTACCCGCCGATCGAGCCGTATGCGATTCACCGCGTGGATGTGGGCAGCGGCCATCAGCTCCACGTGGAAGAAGCCGGCAATCCGGCGGGAATTCCCGTGGTGTTTCTACACGGCGGCCCGGGAGGCGGTATCGCTCCGGTCATGCGGCGGTTCTTCGACCCGAATCGCTACCGGGTCGTTCTTCCCGATCAGCGTGGTGCCGGCCGCAGCACCCCACTCGGCGAACTGCGGGACAACACCACCTGGCACCTCGTCGACGATCTGGAGGTGCTTCGAGAACACCTCGGCGTGGACGCGTGGTTGGTGTTCGGCGGCTCGTGGGGGTCGACGCTCGCACTGGCCTATGCCCAGTCGCATCCGACGCGGGTGACCGGCTTGATTCTGCGCGGAATCTATCTCGTACGCCGCAGCGAGCGGACGTGGATCTATCAGAACGGCCTGCACAACCTGCAGCCGGAGGAGTGGGAACGATTCGTCGCACCGGTTCCTCGCGACGAACGCGACGACATTCTCGCGGCGTACCACCGCCGTCTCGTCGGAGACGACCGTGAGGTGGCACGACGCTGGGCCGGTGCGTGGATGCGCTGGGAAGCCGTCAATTCGTCTCTGACGCCCGACCCCTCCTTCATCGCCGCGCTGACCGACGACGACACGGCGCTGCCCGCCGCGCAGATCCTCGCCCACTACGTCGTCAACGGCGGGTTCTTCGAATCGGAAACCCAACTGCTGGACGGCGTGGACCGCATCCGTCACCTGCCCGCGGTCATCATTCAGGGCCGCTACGACTTGTGTTGTCCCCCGGTGACCGCCTTCGACCTGGCCCGCCGCTGGCCCGAAGCCACCCTGCACATCGTTCCTGACGCGGGCCACTCCTCGCTGGAACCCGGCACGACGGATCAGCTGATCCGCAGCACGGACCGTTTCGCCGTGCGTCTGTCCCAGCCGGTCTGAGCCGGAAGCCGCGACCGGCCAGCCCGGCGGTGCACGGTCAGGTGCGGCGGATCGACGTACGGGGTGGCTGCTCGGGCGGCCGGCCGCGAGAGCACGTGATCGTTGGTTCGCCTTCCACGTTGCGTCGCGGGCCGCGCTACCCGGCCCGACCGGTCGAGTAGTGGATCTGTCTCCGGTCGGGCTGCCAACCCTGCTCAACGAGCCCGACCTACGGCGACCTGGTGCGTAATCGCGAGGGCTGTAGCCAGCCAGGGAGGCTGTAGCGTTACCAGGTGATCATGCGGTCGGAGACGGGTCCCGCGACGGTGTTCATGGTCTCGGATAGGAGCTCGCGGCGGCCGGTGAAGCGCTGCGGTAGGCGCCGCCACTTCAGTTCGGCGATGGCGTGCTCGACCGGATCCGTCGCGAGGACCGGCGTTTGCGGTCGGCTTCCCAGGCGGCATGGCGCGCTTGGGTCGCTCGGGGTCGTGGTTTCAGCGGTGGTGCGATGGCCTGTGCCGGGCAGGTTTGGTCAGGCCTGGTAGCCGGTGTCGACCAGGGCCTTCGCCTGTGGGTAGGCGTGGAGCAGGGTTTCGATTCCCTCGGTCCGCGCTGCGGTGGCGTCGTGCATGCGTCCAGGCCGGTAGCTGCCGCACCACAGCGTCGGCCGCCGGCGTCGGAGACGACGGTCGCCTTGATCGCCGGGCCGCAGGTTGGCCAGCGTCATCACCAGCCGGTCGACGAAGCCCAGCACCGCCGGTCGGCCCGGCATGTGCCTCCCGCTGCCGGCGCCCACCGCGTCGGGCGTGCGGCCGGCCCTCATGCCCGGCGATCCACAACGGATGCGAGTCCGACCGCAGCAGGTCGGAAACCCGGTAAATGCGTGATGGCTGAAGACACGACGCGCCCGGCGGACCGACACCCGCGGATCATCGACCACGCCGATCGGCCGACGCCCAGCGCCCTACCGTGCGCAAGGTCGTAAATCCGTGAAGCCCGCTGCCGTGGCGGGTGCGCAGCTCGCGCCGGCCCTGGACACCGGCAGTGCGCTCCAGTATAAAGACATCGGCGTTCTAATGATCTTGACGAAGAATGAGGTGTCGACTGTGAAGCATCGTCGACTCGGGCGTCTTCGTCGGGCACGTGTGGAAGCAGTCTCAACGCGAACCCGATCGGGGACCGCTGCTTTTCCGTGGCTACCCCGGGGTGGCGAGACCGGCACAACGCCAGCGAACCGGTGTTCAACGACAGTCACGCCCCCGCATCAGGGACCGTTGGTGCGAGCCGCGGCGGCGGCACCGGCGAGACGCAACCGTGCGGACGGGGTATCGCCTGTCGGTGAAGAGTTCCGATGAAGCTGCTGGTTGTTGAGGACGACAGCAGGGTGATGGGCGCCCTGCGTACCGTTCTGGTCCAGCATGGCCTGGAGGTCGCCTGCGCCCACACCGGTGAACAGGCGTTGGAGCTCGTCGCTGACGGCCCCGACGCTGTTCTGCTCGATCTGGGCCTACCGGGCTGCGATGGTTTCAAGGTGTGCACGCAGATCCGGAAAATGTCGAATGTGCCGATCATCGTCGTCACCCCTTGGGCGGACTGGCGTTCGCGTGTGCACGGGCTGAATCTTGGTGCCGACGACTGCATCGTCAAGCCGTACAACGTTGCCGAACTGGTGGCCCGGATCCATGCGGTCACCCGGCGCGCGGGCACGGCGACGTACGCCGGTGGGGTTACCCCGACATCGGCGGCCGGTGCTGCCCCGCGTGTGTTCGGACCGGTGAGCCTGAACACCGAGTCGCGCGTCGTCATGGTGGATGGACGAAGGATCCACTTGACTGCCAAGGAGTTCGACCTGTTGGCGTTGCTTGCCCGCCGTCCGGGCGTGGTGTTCCGCCGGGAGCAGATCATGAGTGGGGTGTGGGGCACCGCCTGGGGAGGCGCGGGACGCACACTGGAGGTACATGTCGCGTCGCTGCGGCAGAAACTCGCCGTGCCCGGTCTCATCGAGACCGTCCGCGGCGTGGGCTACCGGCTGACGCTTCCGGTCCTGCCCTCCGAGGTTGCCTGAGCCGCCTCCGCGAAAGCGGCTCGGCTTGTCGCGCCGGCAGGAGGTGTTCGTTGACCAGTCGCAGGACGCCGGCTGTCCGCCGCCATTGCCCAGCAGGCAACCGCGTCCATCGCTCAGGACGTACTCGCCACGCCCTCGCGCACGCCGAGAGGTAAGGAACTGGCAGCCGACTGTCCCTCGATGGACATATGGGCATATGGACATATTGCGGTTGCGGCGACAGCCGTACGCGTCGACGGTCTCGGTGGGCCCGAGATCCTGGGCCTGATCACCCTCCGTCGTCAGGGGCGTGCGGGCCGGCGCTGTGCTGGTTGCTGTGGGTAGTCGCGGTCTGACGCAAAGCTCTGAACTCCCTCAAGTTTGACCGCTCGGCGGCCCGGGCCCTTGTTGACTTGCCCATAGTCAGTTAGACGGAGGTGGAGATATGAATCTTGTACGGCGAATGGTCGCCGTTGGAACGGTCATCGGGGTGACGGTCATGGGGGTGCCCGCGGTGGCAGGCGCCACGGCGGACGCACCCGGGATCGTGATCGAGAACGGTGTGACCCAACCGGTCTTCTCGTACGGCGACGCGATCCAGGAGGTCGTCTACGTAGAGGCGCCGATGGACAGCGACGGCGACGGCCGTCGGGACCTGATCGCAGTCGACGTGATCCGGCCGGCGGAGACCGAGGCCGGCCTGCGGGTGCCGACCATCATGGAGGCCAGCCCGTACTTCGGCCGCGCCTTGACGAACCCCCCACCGGACAAGACGCGCGGCTTCGCCGGCTGGTGGGACGAGTACTTCGTCCCCCGCGGCTATGCCGTCGTCCAGGTCGAGATGCAGGGCACCTCGCGGTCGTTCGGCTGCCCGACCACCGGCGGCGTCGAGGACACGATCAGCATCAAGGCGGCGGTCGACTGGCTCAACGGCCGCGCCCCGGCCTTCTACCACGACGGAAGCCCGGCGGTCGCCGACTGGAGCACCGGCAACGTGGGCATGCAGGGTGTCTCGTACGTCGGCACGCTGCCCAACGCGGTCGCCACAGAAGGCGTCCCGGGCCTGCGGACAGTGGTGCCGATCGCCGCGATCTCCAGCTGGTACAAGTACGTGAACGACCAGGGGATCGCCTGGTCGACCTGGAGCGAGAACGTCAACCACCGGTACACCGAGTGGCTCGCGGACTACGTCTCCGTCGGCCGGGTGCTGCCGGGCGCGGTATCGGCACCGGCCTGTGAGTCGGTCATCACCGCGGTCGGTGACGCCGAGGTGGCCAGCGCCTCCGCCTTCACGCCGTTCTGGCAGGAGCGGAACTACCTGCCGGATGCAAACAAGATCAAGACGGCCAACACGTCCGTGTTCATGGTGCACGGCCTCACCGACTACAACGTCAAGACCATGCACTTCGCCGACCTGTGGCACGAGGTCGAGAAGCGCCAGATGCCGCGCAAGATCTGGATCCACCGCGGCGCACACGTCAACCCGACCAGCTTCCGGCTCACCGAGTGGCAGTCGGTCATGCACCGGTGGATGGACCACTGGCTGCACGACATCCCGAACGGGATCATGGATGAGCCGATGGCGGACATCCAGCGGCCCGACGGCACCTGGGAGACCCACTCGACCTGGCCCGACGCCGGCGCCAAGGATGTCAACCTGCGCTTCGGCCCGGCCACGGCGGACGCGGCGGGAACGCTGTCGTTCGACAACGCCGGCGGCAACCCCACGCAGAGCTTCGTCGACCAGATCGAGTCGCAGGCCGTCAAGGTCGGCAACGCCGAGCAGGCCAAGTCCGGCAGGCTCGCCTTCGTGACCCCACCGCTCGAGAACGACCTGCGCATCTCGGGTACGCCCAAGGTGGAGGTCCGGATGTCGACGACCGGCGAGACCGCGTTGCTCTCGGCCCTACTCGTCGACTACGGCGCGGGCCCGACCGTCACCGTGGCGGGCAAGGAACCGCTGGAGGTGATCCATGAGTCCTGCGAGCCCGAGGACCTGGCCAGCCGGACCGGCTGCGCCGCGCCGATGGAGGCGAGCGTCGCGATCACGCCCGAGCGGGTCCTGGCCTGGGGCCACATCGACGCCAAGAAGTCCTCGGACCTTCGCCGGAGCGAGGCGCTGACGCCCGGCAAGAACTACAACGTACGGTGGACGACGCTCCCCTCCGAGCACGTCATCCCGGCCGGGCACCGGATCGGCCTCGTCATCACCGGCAACTACAACGCGAACCCGACGTCGAACCGGCCGGCACGCGACGCGGGCGCTGTCGGCAGCCAGATCACCGTGTACCTCAACGGCAGCACCCTGGTGCTTCCGGTGGTCGGGGGTAAGGACGCCCTGGGCTTCTGACCAGGCAACGTCTCCTGTAGACCAGCAGTCGGTCCCTCACCAGGCTTGTGGCCTGGTGAGGGACTCTTCTGCCTGGTGATGGACCTACCGCGACCAGCCGTTGATCGACACTCCCCGAACAGGACGGTCGGGAGCCTGCGAGACCAGCAGCCGGCACGGCCGCCACGAGCGGGTGTCGTTCGACTTCCTGGGGTACCGGTTGAAGCCGCGATCAGCCGTCGAATGCCGGTGGGGCGGCGGGGGCCGACGGGTCGAGCGCGACGATCCGTAGCTCGGCCGCATAGCCGTCGCCCTCGGCGTCCCGTAACCAGTTCTGGGTCGTGTCCGGCAGCATTTCGCTGACCACGACCGCCGCCGACGGGGTCTCCTCGGCGCTGCGCCGGATGGCCTTCGCGAACAGGTTGAGCAGGGGCAGGCTGGTGAAGTCCACGAAGCACGGCTTGTCCTCGACCGCCACCCGGTAGAAGGCATGTTCCGGCAGGTCATGGTCGGCCCGCCAGGCACGAGCCCGGCGGTAGCGGTCCGGCTCGCTGGTGACGTGTGCCCAGTCCAGCTCGGTGGCGGGGAAGCGCCACGTTTCGCGGGCCAGCACGAGCCGGCCGACGGTGACTCTCGGCTGGTGCGGGGCCGGGGCCATCGGTTTGAAGCCGTTGAGTACGGCCGAGGAGAGCATCTCGCCGAGGACGTGTAGCAGGTCGTACTCGCCCGCCCGTCCCCGGCAGCGCACGACGAGCCCGCGTTCGGTGCGGGAGACCGACATCGCCGCCACCGGCAGTACCTCCCCGGGAGCCGGGTCGGCGTCGGGGCGCAGTGCCCAGTACGTGTACCGCGGCGAGAGCAGCGCCGACGGCGGGAAGGTACGCGAGGTGACGAAGTCCGACTCCTTGGAGGGGAGTGGATACATCCGCTGTCCACCATAGTCGGACTCGGCGGCGGCGAGCAGCTGCGCCGGGTCGGCATGCTGCTCAACGAACAGGCGGCTCTCCACGGTGTTCGTCGCCGCGTGCAACTCGCCGAGCACCCAGTGGTAGTCGCCGCGTTCCAGTGCGTCCGGATCCGCGGCCAGCATGACGTCCGGGGTGTGGTGCCGCGCCGCCGGCCATGGTGGCGGTCCGCCGGGAAACTCCGCTGCCCCGGCGGCGGTGATGTCCTCGATGCGTACCGCGTGCCGGCGTACCCCGGGCGGCACCCGCAGCACCCGGGCCCACCGGTGCTGCAGCTCGGCCGCGGCCGCGGCGACCGGCGGCGGCGTCTCCCGCAGTGAGAAGAACAGGTTCGGCGTGGCCCGGCCGACGAGGGCACCGAGGGGCATGCCGCGGTCGCCGGTACGGCTCACGTACTGGTCGTAGATCTTGTCGAACAGGGCCCGGTAGCGTTCGGCGGCGTGGCCGACATACCAGCGGGCGCTGTCCAGCACCAGGCCCAGCGGCCCAGCGAGTTCGGCCATTGCGTCCGCGCCGAGGTCGACCCGCACATCCCGTACGGCGTCCTCGTAGACGAGGCTCCGGCCGGCGTACGTGCGACCGTGCCGCCGCTGCGCCGCCACACCGCTCGTGTCGACGAAGATCGCGTTCATCTCGTCCATCGCCGCCGCCACCGCCGCCGCGTCGCCGGCAGCGTCCGCCACCGCGTCGCGGGCGCCGATCAGCCGGTCGACCATCCGGAGCGCACGCTCGCGTACCGCCGGATCACTGATTCGGGTCAGCCGGTCCCGCAGGGTCGCCTCGGGACGTGCCTCGACGGGGGAACGCAGGTCGAGGTGGATCAGGCTGCGGTCGCGCAGCGAGGCGAGCGCCGTCCATGTCTCATCCGTGCCGGCGCCGATCCGGGCCGCGATTTCGTGTACGGAAAGCCGGCCGTCACAGAGGTCCAGCAGATCCGCCTCTGCCGGGGTGAGCACCAACAGGCCACGGTCGGGCAGGTTGACCAGCGTGCCCCGGCGATGGTTGGCGGTCACCGGGCGGGGCTCCACCCACGGACGCAGCGCGGGGTCGCACAGCAGCGCGTCGGCGACCGCGTCGACGGCCCACACCTCGAAGTAGACCCGCCGCCGGGCCAGCAGTCGTGGGCCCGGCCGGGCCGTGATCCGTTGTGGGCCGCCGCTCCATCGGGCCCAGCCGACCGGGCCGAAGAAGCCGATGGTGTCGTTCTTGACGCAGTAGCGTTGCAGGTAGCCTGCGATCGCCAGTTCGTGGTTGCGCCCGCGCACGTTTCTCGGCTCGCCTCGGGCCGCCTTGTCCAGGCAGTCGTTGAGTAACCGCCGATTCTGCCAGACCACGGCCTCACGGAAGCGGGCGTCCTGGGCAATGGCCTGGATGCTGGCGGACAGGCGCCGGGCCGCGGCCGCGTACACCTGGTCGAAGTCGGCGGCGTCGCGGTCGGCCGCCGCGGCGAGCGCCGGGTCTCCGAGGCGGAGTACGGCGGTGGCTGGAAAGCCCGCGCTGCGTAGTACTGATTCCCGCCAGAGCAACCAGCCGGTGTTGCCGAGCGGCACCAGGTGCGTTCCGCTACGCGGGGCTGCGTCGACGATCAGGTCAGACATGTGCCATCTCCGCACTCGTCCCCGTCGCCCAGTTCCACCGGTTCGGCCCGCACCGTCAACTCCCGGCCGGTCCGGGTGGGCCAGGCATGGCTGGTCGCCGCCGACACGAAGTCGACCAGAGGCTGGTTGCGTCCGGTCTTGCGATACCGCAACCGGACCTCGCTGTGCCCGGTGGCCGCCACCTGTTCCACGACCTCCTGCAGCACGGCCCGTTCGACGTCCTTGCCGAGCACCGCACAGGAGATCGAGAACAGGTCGACGACGGCGTGCGGGTCCTCCTCGCGTACTCCGATCACCGCGCTCACCCCGTAGTCGCCGAGTCGGTCACTGACCCGGGCGATCAGTGTTCGCCGCCCGGATCCGGCGGCTGTCACGGCATCGTCGAGCCCGAGGGTGAAGTCCTTTGCCCGCGCGACCACCTTGCGCATGTCGTCCGACGGCGGTCCGTCGACCTCGCTCACCGCGATGTTGACCCGAAGGCTGTCGATGTACGCCTGGGCGGACCCGTGCGCGGGCCCGGACATGGGGCCGTCGACAAGTCCTTCCGCCGGCCCCGGCGCTGCGCGCGGTGCGGTGCCGGCCGATCGCGGCGGAAGCCGGTCGAACAGGCCGGCGGCCACCAGCTGTGCCGGCCATTCCTCGGGCCGGTCGCCGAGGCTCACCCGCGCCGGCCCCGGCCCGCCGGCTCCGACCAGCACCGTCGCGGACTCGTCGACGCCGAGTCCGGCGGCCAGGTCGCGTACCTGCGCGTCGACCGGCCGACCGTCCACGGCCCAACCATCCAGATCGGATTCGACGAGCCGGGGTAGGGCCCTGGCCAAGGCGTCCCACGTCTCGTCGGGATCGCGCCCGCCCCGTACGGCGAGTCGTACGCCGGCCGCGCGCAGGTCACGCAACGGCTCGGCCAGCCAACTCGCGCCGGGTCGAGGCGCGCCGTCGGGGTCCCGGAGCAGAGTGTCCGCGTCCAGCACGACCGCGCGGCAGGCACCCCGGTACCGCACCCGCAGCACGGCACCGAGCTGGCAGCCGAGCGCGGCGAAGAACTCGTCGGTGTACGGCACGCGGGCGAACGCGAACAGCGACGGGTGGTGCGCCCGGACGGCGCCGACCTGCCGTATCGCCTCCTCCGCGTCGGCGACGTCGACCCCCGCCAGCCCGGCCAGCCGTTCCCGCAGCAGCTCGCGGACGGTCGTGTAGCCAGCTACCGCACCCGTCGGGCTGGCTGCCTCGCCGACGCCGTACGGTCGCCGCTCGGGAATGGGGGGCAGCACGAAGAGCAGCCGGCAGCCGCGCCGCCTCGTTGCCTCCAGCCCGGCCGCGGCGCAGCGCAGCAGGTCGGCCTGTTCCGGCAGCTCCTCGAACCGCGGCGCGACCACGACCACGTCCGGGTTCAGGCGAAACATCGCGGCGGCGTCGTCCAGCAGCTGCTGCACGATCTGGTGGTACGGTCCGACCCGCAGTTGGGCGGGCAGCCCGGCGTCGTGCAGCGCTACCCCGAGGTGCGGCACCAGCGGGTCGATCGTGTAGCTGGCAAGCAGACCGACCCGCAGCGCCCCGGGGCCGGCCGCGGCCGGAAGGCCCTGCCACCGCTGCTGGATGGTGGTCACCGGTCCTCCCAGGCGACCGGCGGTCGCGCCGACACCTCGTGGACAACCTCGGCGACCAGATCACGTTGCCGCTCGTCGGCTGCGGCGAACTGCTGGGGGTACGCGGCCGCGTACGTCTCGTACCAGTCCCGCCGACGCAGCCGGTCGAGTTCCTCCGGACTGCGGGTGTCGTCGCCCTTGCTGTGCGGACCGAGCCGGTCGGTGTGGAACTCGACCACGACCGGCCGCGGGGCGCTGCGGACGCGCTCGACGACCGGCGCCAGCCAGGCCCGGATCCCGGCGACGTCGCGCGCCTGTGTCGCGTGGTGCTCGATCCCGAACGCGGCGGCCCGCCCGGCGATCGTGCCGGCCAGCTGCGTCCGGGTCGGCGTCGACTGGGCGATGTCGTTGTGCTCGACCACGACCAGCAGCGGTACGCCCCAGAGCGCGGCGATGTTCAACGCTTCGTACACGACGCCCTGCCCCCAGGTGCCGTCGCCGATGTGGACGGCCGCCAGCCGGCCCGGTTCGGCCGCTTTCAGATGCCGGGCGACGCCGACCGCCACCGGGAGGCTTTCGCCCTGCACCCCCGTGGAGAGGTACCGGTCGCGCAGGATGTGCTGGCTGCCGCCGAAGCCACCGCAGACCGCCCCTCGGCGTCCCATGATCTCGGCGAGTAGCCCGTCCGGGTCGTCGAAACGGGCCAGGTAGTGGCCGTGCCCCCGATGGTTGCTGAACACGTAGTCGTCACTGCCCAGCAACGGTCGTAGCGCCACCGGGATGTACTCCTGGCCGAGACAGGTGTGGGTGGTCCCGTCGATCTCGCCGTCGGCGAAGAGGCGCAGCAACGCCTGCTCGAAGTGCCGGATCAGCAGCAGCATCGCGAGATCGGCCTCGTCCAGTCGGCCCGGCGGCTCCTGCCTGTCTGGTTGCGCCGGCTGGCCCGGCCGTGGCGGTGTCGTCATCAGGTGCACGATGCTCGCTCCTTCGGTGGTCGGTGGGCCGAACGTGCGGTCAGACGGCGACGCCCTTGAGGCGCAGGGCCTCGCGGACCGCCTCGACCGTGGTGAAGGCGACGATCTCCTGATGGGAGAAGCGCACCTGGTAACTCTGTTCGAGCCGCACCACCAGCTCGACGTGTTTGAGGCTGGTCCAGCCCGACAGCGTCGCCGGGCCGGACCGGTCGTGCACGTCGGTCGGATCCACTCCTAGGACGGCGGCGACGATGTCGGTCAGTGATTCGGTCGTGGCCGGCTCAGGCACTGGTACCCACCCCCATCTCGGCCGGTCGGCCCGCCAAGGCCCGCAACCGGCGGCATATCTCTTCAACGAGCTGTTCGACGGTGTCCCGGCGGTAGAAATCGGTGCTGTAGACCACCTCGACCCGGAACTGGCGACCGACCGTCGTGCCGGCGATGTCGAGGTGGTACGCCCACTCGCCGCGGCCGTCCTGGGCCCGGCCGAACGCTGGCGGGCGGACCCGGAACAGTTCTCCGCCCTCCTCGGCGTCGTCGAACCGGAAATGGCCGGTGTAGTTGATACTCACCTGCGGCCACGGAACCTGCGCCAACTGGTCCCGCACCGCCGGGTCGTCGCGCAGGAATCGCAGCAGGCCGTACCCCACACCGCCGTGCGGTGTGCCGGCGAGTTGGGCGGCGAGGTCAGCGACCGCCGCCGGCTCGTCGTACGCCTCCGGTAGCCGCAGCCGCAGTGGGTAGAAGACCTGAAACCAGCCGACCGTACGGGACGTGTCGACACCGTCGAACAACGCCTCCCGCCCGTGCCCGGTCAGCGCGAACGTACGGTCGGTGTGGCCTGTCCGCTGTGCCATCGCCGCGGCCACAGCCCAGGTCAGCGCAGCCGGCAGGTGGGTGCGCAAGCGTCGGGTCGACTCGCGCAACGCGGTCGTCTCGGGCTCCGACAGCATCGCCCGTACCGAGGTCAAGGTAGCGAACCGGGTCCGCCCGCCGGCGATGTCGGGCGGCATCGCCGCGGTGGCGCCGCCCGCCTGCGCCAGCCAGAACGGCAGTTCGGCGGTGATCTCGTCGGAATCCGCGTACCCGGCCAGCCACCGGGCCCATGCCAGGTACGGTGTCGTGCCGGCCGGCGGTGCGGCCGGCTTACCGCGCAGCAGTCCCCGGCAGAGCGCCTGCAGGTCGGCCAGCAGGATGCCTCGGGAGACGCCGTCGGTGACCAGGTGGTGGCAGATCAGCAGCAGCCGGTCCGGTCCGTGCCGGCCGAGCCGGAAGTGTTCGGCGCGGAACAGCGGGCCGCCCAGGTCGAGGCCGCGCTGCGCCTGCGCCGCCAACTCGACAATCCGCTGCTCGTACTCGGTGTCCGCCAACACGGAGACATCGTGGCTGGTGAACGGGACCTCCGCCGGCGGGCCGATGGTCTGCCCGCCGGCGGCGTCCCCACCGGGTAGCCGGATCCGCAGCGCACCGTGGCGGGCGGCGAGGAGCCGGATCGCCCGCTCGACCTGTTCGGGTGGCATCGGCTCGCGTAGGTCGAGATAGTACGGGTGGTTGAAGTGTGCCGGCCTGGGCATCTTCGGTCCGACCAGGTCGAGGTACCAGCGTTGCGCACCGGTCAGCGGCGCGGATTCGTCGGCCGGCGTCGGTTCGCCGGCCTGGGCCGGCGCTGCCGCCGGGTCGGCCTGGCCCGGCTGGTCGGGGCCGCCGGTCGGGTCGACGGCGGGCCGCGCCGCGCAGAAGGCCGCGATCGTACGGTGGTCGACGAGGTCCTGCGGGGCCAAGAAGATTCCGGCGGTCGCGGCCCGGTAGACGGCCTGTACCGCCAGCATCGAATCCCCGCCGAGCTCGAAAAAGTCGTCGTGGATCCCGACCTGTTCGACGTGCAGCAGGTCGGCCCAGATCTCGGCGAGAGTGCCGGCACGGGGATCCGACCACGGCCCGGCCTGCCCGACGGTGTCGCGACCGTGGATCCGCCCAGGGTCGAGCGGGCGGGCCGGCGACGAAGGCTCCACCGGAGCAGGGTTCTCGGCCGGGTCTTCGGCGCTGGCGAGAATTCCGGTGGAGTACTCGGCTATCCGGGCGACTTGCGCGGCGGGCATGGCCGCGACCTCCACCGCCCCCGGGCCAGGCGGATCGAGCGGCCAGACGTGCCCGAGGAACTGCCACAGCTCGGCACCGCCGGCCGGGGCGGTCAGGGCGACCGTGTCGGGGAAGCGATCCAGCACGGAAGCGACCGTGACCGGGTTGGTGTCGAGCACGACGCAGTCGGCCGGCGTGCACGTGCCGGCGTCGACCAGTCGGGCCAGGGTGTCGACCGGACCACTCTCCGGCGGCCAGGCGAGCACCTGGCGGCCGTACCGGTGTTGTTCGAGTCGAATCCGCGCGACGTCGCTGCGGCGCCAGCCGGACTCCGGCAGCAGTAGCCACCCCGGTTGCCGACCGGCGGCGAGCAGGCGGCGGACGATCTGCGCGCCGAGCGCGGCGAGGAACTCCTCGGTGTAGCTGTCACCGGTCGGTCGGTAGGCCGTCGCCACGCCGTAGCGGTGCGCCCACCGCGCCGCCGCGTCCACCTCGACGCCGGTGACCGTGGAGAGTTCGGCGGCCAGCCGCTCGTCCAGCCGACCGAATGCCCCGGCCCATCCGGCCCAGGCCGGTGCGGCCGGGCAGGTCACCACGAGCAGTGGGCGCGGCCCTCGCCGCCGTACGGCAGCCACCAGATCATCGACGAGTTCGTCCAGCATGCGTACGCCGTCGGCGAGCCGGACCTGGGACGGCTCGCCGGCCGGTTCCAGCCAGTCCGTCCAGCGCAGCAGGAACACCCGGGCCGCGCCGTCCGCGCCGTCCGCGGTGTCCAGCAGCGCGGTGAAGACCCGGCCGGCCGGCTGCGGAGCGATCCGGATCGGCACCCCGCTCTGCGCCGACCAGTACCCGACGGGACCCTCCAGCCTTGCCGCGTCGAAGGACGCCGCCACCGGTGCGACGCCGGCGGTCGGATCCGCCCCCGGCTCTCCGATCGGCTCGTCCGGCGCGTCCACCGCCGCCGCCAGCACGTCCTCGAAGTCGGCGAGCCAGCCGGTGACGGTCGTCTCGGTGAACAGCGCGGTCGGGTACTCGGCGACCACCACCAGTCGTTCGTCGCGCCATTGCAGTGTGACGAACAGGTCGAAGTCGGTGCCGGTGGCCGGACTGGCGACACGCTCCACGTCCAGGCCGGGCAGCTCCAGCGCGACCGGTTTCTCGTCGATGAAGCTGACCGCGCACTGGAACAGCGGGTGGACGCCGGGCCGTCGGGGTGGCCGGACCGCCTCGACGATCCTCGCCAGTGGCACCGCCTGGCGCTGGTACGCGGCCACCGCGGTGGCCTGCACCCGGCGCAGAAGCCGCCGGTAGGTGGGGAGCCCGGCCAGGTCCAGCCGGAAAGGGAGCAGGTCCGCGAAGTAGCCGATCAGGTCGGTCACCTCGGCCCGCTCGCGACCGGCGGTGACGACGCCGAGCACGATGTCGTCCTGGCCGCTCGCCCGGTGCAGGACGATGCCGAGGCCGGCCAGCAGTGCGGGGAAGAGCGGTACGCCCTCGCCACGGCTCAACTCCCGCAGGCGTACACCAAGATCAGCCGGGAGTGTCCGGGCGACCCGTTCCGACCGGTACGTCGGCCGCGCAGGGCGCGGATGGTCGGTGGGTAGCTCGAGTTGGGCGGGCGCCCCGGCCAGCCGTTCGTGCCAGTACCGCACCTGCCCCGCCGCATCGTCACCGGTCAGCCACTCCCGCTGCCAGTGCGCGTGGTCGGCGTACTGGACGGGGAGCGGTGCCAGCTCCGCCGCGCGTCCGGTGACGGCGGCACCGTAGAGTTCGGCCAGCTCGGCGAAGAACCGGCCCCACGAGGCGTTGTCGCAGATCGCGTGGTGCATGCTGATCAGCAGGTGGTGCGCCGCCGGGCCGGTGCGCAGCAGCCGCAGCCGCAGCAGCGGGCCGTGGGCCAGGTCGTACACCGCCTGCCCGTGCTCGGCGATCCGTTCGCGTACGGCTGTCTCCCGCCGCACCCCAGGCAGCTCCCGCAGGTCGAGATCGGGCAGCCACGGGTCGGCGTCCGCAGCGATGGCGAGCACCGGCCGGCCGCCCCGGTTCACGAACCCGGTCCGCAGAATCTCGTGCCGATGCACGATCCCGGCCACCGCGTGCCGCAGCGCGGTCCGGTCCAGCGGACCGCTGATCCGCGCCGCGAACGTGGTGTTGTGCCTGGCGGCATCACCATCCAGTTGGGACAGCGCCCACAGGCGCAGTTGGGTGAAGGAGGCGGGCAGTTCCCGGCCCCGGGCGACGCGGACCAGCGGCGCGTCCGGTCCGGTCGGTTCCCGCGCCGTGTCGATGGCCGCGCCGAGCCACTCGATGGTGGGCTCGCGGAAGAACTCGTGCAGCGGCACCGCGCAGCCGAACCCGGACCGTACCCGCGACAGCAGTTGGGTGGCGAGCAGCGAATGCCCGCCAGCGGCGAAGAAACTGGTCACCACGTCGAACGGGTGCGTCGGGAGCAGGCCGCGCCACAGGTCGACGAGTCGGCGTTCGGTCTGCGTACGGGGCTCGACCGACCGTTGCGGGTCGTACACCGGTGGTCCACTTACCCGTGCCCGGTCCGCGACCGCCTCGGCGGTGGCCAACTGGGTGCGCATGTAGGCGGCCCGCTGCGGTCCCGGGTCGACCCCCCAGCCGACGGTGAGGTGGTCCATCACGGCGGTGCCGATCGCGGCGAAGAAGTCCGGTGTGTACGGTACGTTGCCGATCTCGTCGGCGGTCGGGTCGTGCGTCTCGGTGACCGCGTACCGCTGCGGTGACACCCAGACCAGAGCCACGTCGGGTGCTGCGGCCAGCCCACGGGCCAGTCGCTCGTCCGCTCGCCGGCAGAGCGCCTCGTGCCCGGGTGGGCTGGGGCAGACCAGCATCAGCAGCGGACCGTGGCCGGCCTGGCGGACTGCGTCGACGAGATCGTCGACCACCTGGTCGAGCAGCCGTCCACGGCGATCGGTGTCCACGTCCCCGTCGACCGCTGTGCCGGTGTGCCGCAGCCAGTCCGCCCAGCGGACGAGCACCACCATGTTGTCGGTGTCGGTGTCGGCCGGGTTCAGAAGGTGCTGCACCACCTGCCCGTACGGCGCCAGGCGCACGGCGACGGGCACCCGCAGGAACCCGGACCAGAACGCGATGGTCGTGCGGATCGGGTCGGCGGTGAACGACGCCGCCACCAGGATCTCCCGCCGCCGCAGGCTCGCCAACTCCGACAAGCGGTGGCCAGGCTGGACTGCCAGATCGGCGAGGACCGCGGCGAACCGGTCCAGCACCTGGTCGATGGTCTCATCGAGGTAGAGGTCGGCGTTGTAACGGAAGACACCACGTAGGACGCCGTCGGCGTGGGCGATCGTGACGAACGCGTCGAAGTCGGTGCTGACGCCTTCGACCTGGTCGACCACGAAGTCGACGCCAGCCGCCGAGCGCTGCGGCTGGGTTCCCTCGGCGACGCTGATCATGATCTGGAACAGGGCGTTGTATCGGGGGTCGCGGGCCGGTGCGACATCTTCGACCACTCGGGCGAACGGGGCTGCCTGATGCGCCTGGCCTGCGGCAAGCGCCCGGTGCACCTGCCGGACCAACCCGTCGCCGGTCGGATCGTCCGCCATGTCGACGCGGAGCACGATCGTGTTGGCGAAGCAACCGACCAGGTGCTCGGTGCCGGCAGCGGTCCGCCCGGCGACCGGCACTCCGAGCAGCACGTCGGACTGGCCGGCCGTTCGACTCAGCAGCGCGGCGAAGCCGGCCAGCACCACCGCGTTCAACGTGACCCCGTGCGCGCGGGCGAGCCCAACCAGCCCTTCGGTGGTCTCGGCGGACACGTCGAAGGCGCGGTGGCGCGCGCGATGCGTCTGGGCGGGCGGCCGGGGACGGTCCGGTGGCAGCGTGGACAGCGCGGGCGCGCCGGCCAGCCGATCCTGCCAATAGGCCAGATGCCCGGCGAGCCCAGCCTCACCCGCTGCCCGTTCTGCACTGGCATGATCGACGAACTGGACGGTCAGCGGTGGCAGCGCCGCCGGGACGCCGCCGGCGAACTCGCCGTAGCTGGCCACCAGGTCCGAGAGCAGCACGCCGCCGGACCAGCCGTCGAACGCGATGTGGTGCACGGTGATCAGCAGCAGGTGTTCCGCCTCGGCAAGGACCAGCAGAAGCGCCGCGATCGGTGGCCCTACGGCCAGGTCGAACGCATGATGGGCGTGCGCGATGGCCTGGCTCGCGGCGGCGGCCCGCCGCTCCTCTGGTGGCAGGCCGCGCAGGTCGACAGCGCGCAGCGGCGCCGCGGTCTGGTCTCGTACCACCTGCCGCGGCTCGCCGTTCACCTCGACGAACGAGGTCCGTAGCGCGGGCTGCCGGCGCAGCACCGCGGCCAACGCCCGGTCGAGAGCGGCGCTGTCCAACGGCCCGGTGACGCGCAGGACGATAGGTACGTTGTATGCCGGGTCACCGGGGTTGATCCGGTCCAGGAACCACAGCCGTTCCTGAGCGAAGGACAACGGTGCTGGATCGGTGTCGGCACCCGGTGGGGCGGCCGCGGCGGCTGGGGCTTGCGAGGACCGCCGCTGGCGTAGGCGCAGCGCCAGTCGCCGCTGCTGGGCGGGGCTGAGCCCAGCCAGTTCCTGGCGGACTTCGTCGGGCACAACTGGCTCCTTTCCGGCGTCCGGCTCTGGTCTCATGTCGTTAGTCGCCGTAGCCCTTCCGGTGTCTGCAGCGCGTCCCGTAACGCGGCCAGGAACAGGCCGGCCTGCCTGCCGTTGAGCAGCCGGTGGTCATAGCACAGTCCGACGTAGACGAAGCTGCGGGCGGACAGCCCGCCGTCCGGGCCGAGGCAGGGCTCCTGCTGGCGCGCCCCGAGCGAGACCATCGCGACCATCGGGGGCAGGATCATCGGCTGGGCCAGGACGATCGGGTCCTCGGCCAGGGCGACGCCGATGTTCGCACCACGCAGGTCCTCGGCGCGGAACTCGCCCCGCATCGCGGCCATCCTGGCCGCCAGGAGCTGCTCGGCGACCGCGCGCAGCGAGAGTTGGTTGGCGTCGCGGAGCACGGGTACGAACAATCCGGTGCCGACGTCGATGGTCACTCCGATACTGGGCGCATCCGAGAGCATGACGTCGCCGCCGTCGGTCCAGGTGGCGAAGTGCACCGGGAACTCGCTGTGCTGTCCGGCTACCGCGCGGACGAGTAACTCCGTCAGCCCCACGACGTACCCGTCCTGCTCGGTGGCCTGTCGAGCGGCAGCCAGGGCCGCGTCGACGATGACCTTGCAGACGGCGTACCCGGCGGGGATCTCCCGGTGTGATCGGGTGACCACGTCCGCGACCGCCTGCTGGTGCCGCGACGGAGTGTGCCGGGCGATGGTCGCGCTATCTGCCGGCGGCGTGCCGCCCCCGGCCAGTAGCGGTTCGAGATCGGCACGGGAGACGATCGTCTTGCCGAGCCGGCGCACCATGTCCATCGACAGGTTGTGCCGGGCGACCAGATCGCGGGCTGGTTCGGTGAGTACGATCTCGACGTCCTGGTCGCCGGCGCGCGCCGCCGGGGGAGCCGACAGGTAGCGCAGCCGTTCGTCCTCGTCGGTGAAAAGGCGTCCGATCACCTCGCCGGGCCGGCATTCGGTCCCCTCCTTGACCAACCGGTGCAGGATCCCGCTGTGCGGGCTGGGCAGATCCTCGGCGGCCTTGGCCGTCTCCACGACCGCGACCGGCGTCCCCTCCGGCACGGTGTCCCCGTCGGGGAGCAGCCATTCCAGCAGTATGTAGCTGTCATCGTTGCTGTTGAGCTTCGGCACGGTGATGTCACGCATCGATATCCTCCGCGATGGCCCGGTAAACGTCGTCCGCCTGCACCACGACCTGCTTCTCCAGGACCCTGGCGGCCGGGATCACCCCGTGGCGGGAGCTGACCACGGTCACCGGGTGGCGCAACGTGCGCCATAGCCGCTCGTACACGGCTCGGGCGACGTCGGCGCCCCAGGTGGCGCCAGCCACGTCCTCCTCGACCACGCACACCCGTGCGGCACCCGCGAGGGTGGGTAGCAGCGCAGTCAGGTCCAGCGGATAGAGCTGGACCGGAACCAGGATCTGGCACCGGATCTCCCGGGTGAGGAAGAGCCGCCGCGCTGCGGACAGCACCCGCTCGCAGAGCCCGCCAGGCGCGATCACCACGACATCGCCGTCGGCCGGGGCGCCGATGCTGATTCGCGCGACCCGCCCGCGTGGGTCGAGGTGGTCGTACTGGAACAGGTCGTCGACGACGCCGCCGGTGTGTACCCGGCGCCCGTACAGGAGCTTGTTCTCGAACAGCATTGCCGGCTCGTCGCCCGACAGGATCTCCTCCAGCAGCGGTCCGCACGGGTGGAACGGGGAGAGTTCGAAGAGCGTCAGGTGCGGGATTCCGAGCAGTTGCTTGTGCAGGTACTGGCTGTGGGTGGGACCGTAGCCCCGGTCGCCGCCGACCGGGCAGCGGATCAGCACCGGCATCGGCACCCGCCGGCCGTACATCGAGACCGACTTGGTGAGGAAGTTGAGGATCTGGTCGTAGGCGAGGGTGACGAAGTCGGCGAACATGATCTCGACGATCGGCCGGTTGCCGCACAGGGCCAGCCCGCCGGCGATGCCGACGGTGGCCTGCTCGCTGATCGGCATGCCGATGACCCGATCCGGGAACCGGCTGGAGAGTCCCTTGGTGATCTTGAATGCTCCGCCGTACGGGTCGAGGATGTCTTGTCCGAGCAGGACGACCCGTTCGTCACGGGACATCGCGTCATGTAGCGCCCGGTTGAGGTCTTCGGCGACCCGGGGGGCGGGCGTCTGGTGCGCGGTCATCCCGACCGCCCTGCCCGGCCGACGGCTGGCTTGCCCGGTTCGCGTGCCGGTTCGTCCGGTCCGCCAGCAGGGTCGGCCGTTGGCCCGCCTGACTCACCTCCTGGATCGTCGGATGCCGATGGGGAATCGTCCAGCGCGCGGAGCCGGCGGAATACGAAACCGGAGAGTCCCACCAGTACCCCGACCACCCCGGAGAGCAGCATGATGAGCGACATGCCGGCGCCGGGACCGGTGCCGACCAGAGAACCGAAGATCCCGGCCAGTGCACCGTCCGGCATCATCGACGGCTCGAACACGTCGTCAACCAGGGGGCCTGTGATCACCATCGCGACCGGCAGCGCGAGCTGTGAGATCGCCTGACGGGCGGCGAAGACCCGACCCTGCACCTCCTGCGACACCCGTTCCTGCCAGATGGACTGGCTGTACGCCTCGATCACCGGGATGCAGAGCCAGGCGCAGAACCAGCCGATCGACCACATCACCAGCGAATCGCCCAGTCCCAGCAGGATGCGCCCGAAGACGGCGAAGCTGATGATGGCCGCGAACATCACCGGGATCTTCCGCGCCGGTGGCTTTATCGCGGTCACCACGATGCCGCCGAGGATGCCGCCGATCGCGCCGACGGAGTTGACGATGCCGACCTGCACCTCGTCGTCGCCGGAACTGATCATGATCAGGGGAGTGAGCACGATCCACCCCATCGCGGCGAGTACGCCGATCGACAGCCCGGCCCCCTGCAACGCGAGCAGCCCCGGGTGCCGGCGGATGAAGCCGAAGCCGTACCCGGCGTCGCGCCAGATGCTGCGCCGTTTCTTGCCGTCCCCGGCGGCCGCTGGCGCCGGCAACATCACCAGCATCACAGCCACCAGTGCAAACCCGTACGAGACGACGTCGATCAGCAGTACCGTCTCGATGTCGACCAGGGCCATCAGTGCGGCCGCCACCACGGGGGCGAAGACACCCGGCACCGAACGCGACAGGGCCATCATCGCGTTCGCCCTGGGGAAGCCCTGCTTCGGCACCAGCAAAGTGATCGTCGAGGTGTACGCGGGCCCCTGGAACGCCAGGAACGCGCCGGTCACCGCGTTCGCCAGGAACAGATGCCAGACCTCGACGGAGCCGCTCCAGAACAGCAGCAGGACTCCGACCGTGACCACGAGCGAGGCCGCGTCGCTGGCGGCCAGGCTCACCCGGCGCCGCCAGCGGTCGATCAGCGCACCGGCGAACGGGCTCGCCGCTACCGTCGCGCCGTACGCGAGGAACGTCATCACGGCGAGCGCGGTCGTACTGCCGGTCTGCTTCCAGACCCAGATCGACAGCGCGAACTGGGTCATCCGGGTGCCCATGCCGGAGAGCAGCTGCCCGGTCCACAACGTACTGAACGCGGCCATCCCGGTCGGTCGGATCGTCAACCTCATCACTCCTTCACCCACTCACTGGCCAACTCGGCCCGGATCTGCTCGGCCGTCAGCCCATCCAGTTCGGCAGCCAGTTCGGGAACGAGCGGCTCGACCCGGTCGGTCAGCTTCTCCACCACGATCGACAGTCGGGCCACCGTCGGCGCATCGAACACCGCGTCCGGGCCCAGGTCGACGCGGAACAAGTCGCGGATCTGGGCGACCACCCGGGTGGCCAGCAGCGAATGGCCACCGAGCGCGAAGAAGTCGTCGTGCAAGCCGATCTCCGGTATTCCCAGCGCCTCCTGCCAGACCGCCCGGATCACCTGCCGCACGTCCGCGTCCAGTGCCGGTTGCTCCGCCGTACCGGCGCCGCGGTCCGCTGCGAGGGCGGCCGGGTGCGCCGCCGGAACGGCGGCAACCAACTGCCCGGCTTGCCCGTCCCGGGTAGCAGCCGGTTGCTCCATCCCGGTGATGAAGTGGCGCTCCCGCGCGTACGGGTAGGTAGGCAGTGGAATCCGGCCCCGCCGTTCGCCTTCCCGGTAGCCCGACCAGTTCAGCGCCGCGCCGGCCAGCCAGAGCCGGCCCAGCGTGGTGTGCGTGAAGGTGGTCTCCGGTGTTCGGTCGCGGCGGTGCGGCAACGAGGTGAGCGCCAGGTGGCCGCCAGCGGCGAGATCGTGACCCGCGCAGAGGGTCCGCAGCGTGTCGCCGGGACCGACCTCGAGCAGCAACTGCCGGTCCTGTTGCAGCAGCAGCCCGATACCTTCGGTGAAATGGACCCGCTGGCGCAGTTGACGCACCCAGTAGTCCACGCTGGTCGCCTCGGCGGCGCCGAGCCAGCCGCCGGTCACGTTCGAGATCACCGGCACCTGGGGCGGTCGCAGCGTGACCCGTCGGAGCGCCTCGGCGAAACCGGCGAGGGCCGGCTCCACCATCGGTGAGTGGAACGCCCGGGCGGTGCGCAGCTGCCGGCACGTCACGCCCTCGGCGCCCAGCCGGTCCCGTAGCCGTGCCACCGCCTCCGCCGGCCCGGAGACCGTGCACCAGCGGGGCGCGTTGCTCGCCGCGATCCCCAGATCCGGCTCGAGGCGCGCCTCGACGTCGCGCGCGGCCAGATTGATCGCGAGCATCCGTCCCGGCGGCGTCGCCTCCAGCAATCGCCCACGGGCGACGACCAGGTCCAGCGCGTCCGCCAGGCTCAGCACACCGGCCAGGCAGGCGGCCACGTACTCGCCGATGCTGTGGCCGACCAACGCGTACGGCCGAACACCCCAGGACAACCAGAGTCGGGCCAGGGCGTACTCGACCACGAACAAGCCCGGCTGGGTATACACGGTGCGGTCGAGCAGCTCCGGATCGTCCTGCCCGCCGGGGTACAGCACCCGCCGGATGTCCAGATCGTGCCGGACCGCCAGCAGGTCCGCGCACTCGTCCACGGCAGACCGGAAAGCCGGCTCGGCACGGTACAGCTCGCCGCCCATCCCGGGGTACTGGGCCCCTTGTCCAGGAAACATCAGCACCACGGACCGCTCGGTCGCCTCCGCAAACCCAACCAAACCGGCGCCGCCGTCGGTGAGCAGGTCGACCGCCTCGGTGGTGTCACGGCAGACAAGCGCCAGCCGGTGCGGCAGGGCGCGGCGCCCCACCTGAAGCGTGTGCGCGGCGTCCGGTAGGGCGGTCTCGGTGTGGGCACGCAGATGCGTCGCCAACTCGGCCCGGGCGGCGGCGAGCGCCTCGGCGGTCCGCGCCGACAACACCAGCACCTGCTCGGGCCGGCTCGGCCCGCTGGGTGCCGGCTCAGGCGCCTGCTCCACCACGACGTGGGCGTTGGTGCCGCCGAGGCCGAACGAGCTCACCCCGGCCCGCCGCGGATGCCCCGCACCCGGCCAGGGCAGCGGTTCGGGGTTGACGTAGAACGGGCTGCCGGTCAGCTCCGCGGCCGGGTTGGGGCGGACGAAATACGGGCTCGGTGGTAACACGCCGTGCCGCACTGCCAGCACCGCCTTGATCAGACCGCCGACGCCGGCGGCCGCGTCCATATGCCCCACCAGTGCCTTCAGCGAGCCGAGCGCGCAGGTACCGGGCTGCGTAGCGGTGGCAAAAGCGCGGGTCAACGCGGTCAACTCGATGGGGTCGCCGGTCGCGGTGGCCGTGCCGTGCGCCTCGACGTACCCGATGGTTTCCGGCGCTACGCCCGCGACCTGCTGTGCCGCCCGGATGGCGGCGACCTGGCCGGCGACACCGGGCGCGGTGAAGCCGGCCCGGGCCGAGCCGTCGTTGGTCACCGCCGATCCCTTGAGGACCGCGTGCACGGTGTCACCGTCCGCAATCGCCTCGGTCAGCCGTTTGAGTACGACCAGGCCGACGCCGTCGGCCCGGACGGTTCCACTCGCCTCGGCGTCGAACGGCCGGCAGCGGCCGTCGACGGAGAAGATGTCGCCAGCCCGGTGCAGGTAGCCCCGCCGCTGCGGGAACGACACGCTGACTCCGCCCGCCAGCGCCAGGTCGCACTCGTGCCCGAGCAGGGCCTGGATCGCCAGATGCACCGCGACCAGCGACGTCGAACAGGACGTCTGCACGGTCACGCTCGGCCCGTCCAGGTTTAGGTGGTACGCGGTACGGCTGGCCAGGTAGTCCTTGTCGTTGCCGAGCAGCATGTCGTACAGCCCGACCTGCTCCAGCAGATCCGCGCGGGGCACCAGGTAACGCAGCAGGTACGTGCTGGCACTCGAGCCGGCGTACACGCCGACCGGGCCCCGGTGCTGACGGGCGCCGTACCCGGCGTCCTCCAATGCCGCACCGGCGCACTCCAGGAACACGCGCTGCTGCGGGTCGAGCAGGCGCGCGTCGCGTGGAGAATAGCCGAAGTACGCGGCGTCGAAGAGGTCCGCACCGGCCAGCACACCTGCCGCGGGCACGTAGTCCGGCCGCTCGTACACATGAGCCGGCACTCCGGCCTCGGCCAGCTCGGCGGGCGTGAAGCGGGAGATCGTCACCACGCCCTGACGTACATTGTCCCAGAATTTGGCGATGTTGCCGGCGCCCGGTGCGCGGATCGCCATGCCGACGACCGCCACATCCAGCCCGGTGGAATCGGCGTCACTCGACATGCGGTTCCCTCCCGGCCGGTGCAGCCAACCGGCGTACGCTCTTCGGGCGCAGGTCTGTCCAGACCTCGCGGATGTGCCCCAGACAGACCGTCTTGGGGCCGGCGACCCCGACGTCCACCCAGCCCGGCGGCAGATCCCGTCCCTGCGGCCAGATCGAGTACTGCTCCTCGTCGTTGCGGACCACCACGAACGTGCGGTCGTCGTCCTCGTCGTCGTACACGGCGGATCTCCTCCGGTCCGGGTTGTGGGGTGCGATGCTCAGCCGGTGATGCGGCGGCCGCGGAGTTCCGCGAGGTGCTGCTGGCGCCGGACGGCCCGATCCCGTTGGCTGTCCCGTTCCTGGTGGCTGTCGTGATCCGCGCCGCGTGACGTGTCGCCGGATGACAGGTACCGGGCGATGGCGTGGACGGTCGGGTGTTCGTACAGCGCGACGATCGGGACGCTGCGCTCCAGCCGGGCGCTGAGCCGGCTACGCACGCGGCCGATGAGCAGGGAGTGCCCGCCGATGTCGAAGAAGTTGTCGGTGACGCCGAAGTCGGGAAAGCCGAGCACGTCCGCCCACACCTCACTGACCAGGTGTTCCATGGACGTGGTCGGTGGTACGGCGGCCTCGGGGGTGACCGGCGGCGCCGGGTCTGGCAGCCGGGCCTTGTCGACTTTCCCGTTGGGCGTGAGCGGTAGTTCGTCGAGCACGACGTAGTCGGTGGGACGCAGGTGCTCCGGCAGCAGTTGGGCCACGTACTGGCGCAGTTCCGCCACGAGTCCGGCCCGGTCCGGCTCGGGACTGGTCACGTATGCGGTTAGTTGGGGGCCGCGGTGGGGGTGGTGGTGGGTGGTGATGTGGGTGGTGGTGATGTCGGGGTGGGTTTGGAGGGTGGTTTGGGTTTCGGCGGGTTCGATGCGGTGGCCGCGGATTTTGATTTGGTGGTCGGTGCGGCCGATGTAGTGGATGGTGCCGTCGGGTGTTTGGCGGACGAGGTCGCCGGTGTGGTAGAGGCGTTGGCCGGGTTTGGTGGGGTGGGGGATGAATTTTTCGGCGGTGAGGTGGGGTTGGTTGTGGTATCCGCGGGCGAGGGCGGGTCCGCCGATGAAGAGTTCGCCGGTGGTGCCGGGTGGGGTGGGTTGCCAGTGGTGGTCGAGGATGTGGGTTTCGGTGCCGTTGAGTGGGGTGCCGATGGGGATGGGGCCGGTGATGGGTTGGTGTGGTGGGAGGGGGTGGCAGGTGGCGAAGGTGGTGGTTTCGGTGGGTCCGTAGCCGTCGATTATTTGGGTGTTGGGTAGGTGTTGGCGGGCTTTTTCGGCGTGGGTTGGTGATACGGGTTCGCCGCCGGTGAGGAGTTGTTGGATGGGGGTGAGGATGGTGGGGTCGTCGTCGATGATGAGGTGGAACAGGCCGGCGGTGAGCCAGAGGGTGTTGATGTGGTGGGTGGTGATGAGGTGGTGGAGTTCGGGGGTGGTGAGTTGTCCGGGTGGTGCGATGGTGAGTTGGCCGCCGTTGAGTAGGGGGGCCCAGATTTCGAAGGTGGAGGCGTCGAAGGTGGTGGGTGAGTGGAGTAGGTAGTTCTGGTGGGGTCCCATGGTGATGTGGGTTTGGTGGGTGACGAGTCGGGTGATGGCGCGGTGGGGTACGGCGACGGCTTTGGGTTGGCCGGTGGAGCCGGAGGTGTAGAGGATGTAGGCGAGGTTTTGTGGGGTGGCGGGGCAGGGTTGGGGTGGTTTGGTGGGTGTGGTGGGGAGGTCTTCGGTGTGGATGGTGGTGGTGTGTGGGGGTAGTGGGGTGGTGTTGTGTCTGGTGGTGATGATGGTTTTGACGTTGGCGTGTTGGGTGAGTTGGTTTATGCGGGCGGGTGGGTGTGTGGGGTCGAGTGGGAGGTAGGCGGCGCCGGTTTTGGTGATGGCGAGCAGGGTGGTGATGAGTTCGATGCCGCGGGGGAGGCAGACGCCGATTGGTTCCTCTGGTTGGATGCCGTGTTCGTGGAGGGTTTCGGCGATGGCGTTGGCGCGGGTGTTGAGTTGGGTGTAGGTGAGGGTTTGGTTGTTGTAGGTGATGGCGGGTGCGTGTGGTCGGGTGGCGACTTGTCGTTCGAACAATTCCGGCAACACAAAATCAAAAATGGTGTCCGGCACCGGCGACCGCGACGACCAACTGGCCAGCAGCAGCCGCTGCTCGTCGTCGAGCCAGTCCAGCCGCGAAACCGGCGTGGCTGCGGCGGCGACGGCAGACTCCAGCAACCGCAGGTAGCTCCGGACGGCCTGACGCATCGTGGTCTTGTCGAAGATGTCGGCGTTGTACTCCCACAGCAGCGTGATCCGGTTGTCCACGTGGCCGGTCTCGCCCAGCTGCCGTTCAGCGCGGGGCACCACGATCACGTTCAGGTCCATCTTGGCCGACCCGTTGTGTCGCTCGAAGACCGTGCCCGGGGTACCGGCGAGGTTGATCTCGGTCAGTGGCGAGTCGTTGAAGCTGAACAACGTCCGGATGTACGGGTTGCCGGTGCCGTCACGGCTCGGATTCAGTAGCTGGACCAGCCGCACGAACGGGTACTCCTGGTTCGCCGAGGCTTCCAGCGCGACGTCGCGCACCCGCTGGAGCAGTTCCTGGAACGACGGGTCGCCAGCGACCCCGACCCGGAGCACGACCGTGTTGACGAACATGCCGACCAGGTCTTCGGTTTCCCGTAGGCGACGGTTGGCGAATCCCGAACCCAGGCAGATGTCCCGTTCCCCGGTGTGCCGGTGCAGCAGCGTCACGAAGCCGGCGAGCAGCGTCATGAACAACGTCGCGCCGTTGTCGCGGGCGAACTTGCGCACCTTCGAGGCGAGCGCGGCGGGCAACTCTGCCCGGAGCAGATCGCCACGGAAGGACTGCGTGTTCGCGCGGGGCCGATCCGGCGGCAGAGTGGCCGGTGCCGGCGGGTCGGCGAGGCGTGTGCGCCAGAAGTCCAGCTGTGCGCGCATGGCGGGCGCGTCGATCGTCTCCCGCTGCCACCGGCAGTAGTCGGCGTACTGGATGGCTGACGCGGGCAGCGGCGTGGGCTTGCCGAGTCGGAACGCCAGGTACGCCGACTCCAGGTCGCGCATCAGGATGGTGAATGACCAACCGTCGTGGACGAGGTGGTGCTCGACCAGCACCAGCTCGTACTCCTGCTCGTCGTGGCGGATCAGCGTCCAGTGCATAAGCGGTAGCCGGGACAGGACGAACGGCCGTTTCAGTTCGTGGGCGATCACCTCGTGTGCCCGCGCCGGTCGGTCCTGCGGCGGTATGTCGGTGAGGTCGTACCGGGTGGCCCGCACCGGTACCGGGTCCTGAACGATCTGATACGGCTGACCGTCGGTCTCCGCGAACACCGTGCGGACGATCTCGTGCCGGACCGCCACCGCGGTGAGCGCCCGGTCCAGCAGGTCGGCATCGAGCGTGCCGTGGATTCGCACCGACGCCTGTGCCCGGTACGCGCCATGCTCCTGCGCCAGGCTGGCGAGGAACCACACCTGCTCCTGCTGCCAGGAAAGGGGTTCGTGGGGTTGGCGTGAGCGCGTGGTCAGCACCGGCATCGCCGGGACGGACGGCTTCGCGCGTTCCTGCTCCACCTGGTCGGCCAGGGCCGACACCGACGGGTTGCCGAAGACCTGGGCCGGGGTCAGCGCCACCCCGAAGACCTTCCGCACCCGGCTGGCGACCTGCATCGCGAACAACGAATGGCCGCCCAGTTCGGAGAAGTTCTCGTTCACCCCGACCCGCTCCAGATGCAGGATCTCCGCGTAGATCCGGGCGATCCCGTCCTGGGTCTCGGTGGCCGGCGGGGCGTACGGGCGCCGTGTACGTAGCGCGTCCGGCGCGGGCAGGGCGTCGCGGTCGACTTTTCCGTTGGGCGTGAGCGGCAGCGCATCGAGTACGACGTACTGGGTCGGCACGAGGTAGTCGGGCAGCGTCTGGCGCAGGAAGTCGCGTAGTTCGTTCGCACCGGGGATGCGTTTGAGATCGCGGGGAATCACGTATGCGGTTAGTTGGGGGCCGCGGTGGGGGTGGTGGTGGGTGGTGATGTGGGTGGTGGTGATGTCGGGGTGGGTTTGGAGGGTGGTTTGGGTTTCGGCGGGTTCGATGCGGTGGCCGCGGATTTTGATTTGGTGGTCGGTGCGGCCGATGTAGTGGATGGTGCCGTCGGGTGTTTGGCGGACGAGGTCGCCGGTGTGGTAGAGGCGTTGGCCGGGTTTGGTGGGGTGGGGGATGAATTTTTCGGCGGTGAGGTGGGGTTGGTTGTGGTATCCGCGGGCGAGGGCGGGTCCGCCGATGAAGAGTTCGCCGGTGGTGCCGGGTGGGGTGGGTTGCCAGTGGTGGTCGAGGATGTGGGTTTCGGTGCCGTTGAGTGGGGTGCCGATGGGGATGGGGCCGGTGATGGGTTGGTGTGGTGGGAGGGGGTGGCAGGTGGCGAAGGTGGTGGTTTCGGTGGGTCCGTAGCCGTCGATTATTTGGGTGTTGGGTAGGTGTTGGCGGGCTTTTTCGGCGTGGGTTGGTGATACGGGTTCGCCGCCGGTGAGGAGTTGTTGGATGGGGGTGAGGATGGTGGGGTCGTCGTCGATGATGAGGTGGAACAGGCCGGCGGTGAGCCAGAGGGTGTTGATGTGGTGGGTGGTGATGAGGTGGTGGAGTTCGGGGGTGGTGAGTTGTCCGGGTGGTGCGATGGTGAGTTGGCCGCCGTTGAGTAGGGGGGCCCAGATTTCGAAGGTGGAGGCGTCGAAGGTGGTGGGTGAGTGGAGTAGGTAGTTCTGGTGGGGTCCCATGGTGATGTGGGTTTGGTGGGTGACGAGTCGGGTGATGGCGCGGTGGGGTACGGCGACGGCTTTGGGTTGGCCGGTGGAGCCGGAGGTGTAGAGGATGTAGGCGAGGTTTTGTGGGGTGGCGGGGCAGGGTTGGGGTGGTTTGGTGGGTGTGGTGGGGAGGTCTTCGGTGTGGATGGTGGTGGTGTGTGGGGGTAGTGGGGTGGTGTTGTGTCTGGTGGTGATGATGGTTTTGACGTTGGCGTGTTGGGTGAGTTGGTTTATGCGGGCGGGTGGGTGTGTGGGGTCGAGTGGGAGGTAGGCGGCGCCGGTTTTGGTGATGGCGAGCAGGGTGGTGATGAGTTCGATGCCGCGGGGGAGGCAGACGCCGATTGGTTCCTCTGGTTGGATGCCGTGTTCGTGGAGGGTTTCGGCGATGGCGTTGGCGCGGGTGTTGAGTTGGGTGTAGGTGAGGGTTTGGTTGTTGTAGGTGATGGCGGGTGCGTGTGGTCGGGTGGCGACTTGTCGTTCGAACAATTCCGGCAACACAAAATCGAAAATGGTGTCCCAATGGACGTCTTCGTGGTTGTTGCTGATGTGGACGAAGTCGTTCATCGACATTGTGCTCCCCTGTCCGGAAGGTTCCGGGTGCCATACGGACTCGCCGGCCACCGCCGCCGACTGGCCGAGGCGGGCCTGCCCGGGATGATCCAGGCGTCCGCTAGCAACTGGATAGCGGAACGCTAGCCACGCAGGTGAAAGCCGACATCTGCCGCCGTGTCGGTGGTTCGGCGCCGATTGGCGGGGCAAGAGGGGGACTATGAGGTAGCCGGCTAGCGGAGCGATGAGCAGAGCCGCCCGCCTGCCTCGGCTATAAGGAGACCGTCAGAGCTGTTATGGTCTTTTATTTGACCTAATCCCTAATGCAGTATTTATCCGATCTTGTCGCCTTGCTGATTTTTCTCCTCTCGCCGTCTGACGCCTGGCCGGGGTCAACGGCCGCAGGCGGCGTCGGTGAACTCGATCTGATAGCTACCAATCTATGTGGAGACGTGGCATAGTAATACTTGTGATATGACCACTGGGTGACCGAATCTCGGAATCGTCCCAGCTCAACGCCTATTTCTGTCATTGCTCGATTAGTCAACTGTCGGGCGCAGGTTTGACACAGATCTGCCCGATCATAGAAAGATCTCGCTGATTTCGTTGGTGGCGCTTAGTCTGGCGATGGTGGCCGCATGACGAACCACCCAGTCCATGCCACACGAGAGGGGTGATGGCCGCATATTGGACTTCGCGATTCTGGGGCCGTTGCTGGTTCGCGCAAATGGCCACGCCATACCAATTACCGCCCCGCGGCAACGGGCACTTTTGGCGGCCCTTTTGCTGCAGGCGAATCAGGTGGTGTCAGTCGAGCGGCTGATCGATCAGCTTTGGGGAAATGCCCCACCGGCTTCGGCTCGGGTCACATTGCACAATCATGTGCGCCGACTCCGCCGGGTGTTGCGCGACTGTCCTGCCGAGACACGGTCGCAGCTACCCGCCGTACAGGCGCAGCCGATCGTCACACAGACGCCGGGGTACGTGCTGCAGACCGAGCCCGAGGCGCTCGACCTCAGCCGCTTCGAGACGCTACTAGCCACTGCGCGTAGCCGCGCATCCGAGGAACCCGAACAGGCTCTCGACCTGTTCGATCAAGCGATCGCGCTGTGGCGTGGCGCGCCGCTGGCGGACGTACAGGCGCCCGGCCTGCGGGAGATCGTGCCTGCGCTGGAGGAACAGCGGCTCTCGGCTATCGAGGAGCGCATCCAGGTCCGGCTCGACATCGGCAGATACGCCGCGGCCATCAGTGAGCTGCGGCTCCTGGTGTCCGAACACCCCTGGCGTGAGCGGTTGCGGGGCCAGCTCATGCATGCCCTTCACGCGGCCGGTCGCATCGTCGAGGCGCAGGCGGCGTATCAGGACTTCCGCCAGCGGGTCGCGGCGGACCTCGGTATCGAACCCAGCGCAAATCTCCAGCAGCTGCACGGTCGGATCTTGACCGGCGAACCACCGGACGGCCCGCGACGTGGCGACCGCAACCGGGCGGTGGCCCGGTTGCGCCGCCTGCCGATACCGGCAGAGCTGCCAATGGACAGCGCGGCCTTCACCGGGCGGGCCGAGCAGGCCCGGCTGCTCGCCGCCGAATTGGGTCGGACCCACGCGCAGCACGTCGGGCTAACGGCCGTCCACGGACCAGCCGGCACGGGCAAATCGACGCTCGCCGTGCACGTGGCGCACGAACTCGCCACCCTCTTCCCCGACGGTCAGCTCTACGTCGACCTGCGCGGTACGGAGGCGAATCACGCGCCACAGCGACCGCTCGATGTGCTCAACCGGTGGATCGGCGCGCTCGATCCGCGCCCATCGAGAATGTTCGCCGACCGGTACGAGGCCGCCGCCTACTTCCGGTCGCTCGTGGCCGGACGCCGGCTGCTGGTGGTGCTGGACAACGCGAACGACGTCGACCAGGTCCGCCCACTCATCCCGGCCCGTTCGCCTACAGCCGTTGTGATCACCAGCCGCCAATCGATGTGCACCCTGGACACCGTACGGATGCGGCTCGACCGGCTCGACGAGGGCGAGGCCATTGAGCTGCTGATCCGGCTCGTCGGCAAGGAGCGTGCCGTAGGCGCGCCGAGCACCGCCGGGCGGATCGTCGCCTGCTGCGGCTACCTGCCGCTTGCCATCCGGGCGGCCGCCGCCCGCTTGGCCGCACGGCCGGACGAGTCGCTTGACGACCTGGCCGAGCAGCTTGCCGACGAACGGCACCGGCTGGACGTCCTCCATCAGGACGACCTCGACCTACGTAGCCGTCTGCGGGCGAGCTACGAACAGCTGCGGAAACAGCCGGGCGGCCAGGCAGCCGCCCGGCTGTTTCGGCTGCTGGGCGCGGTAGGACCGGCGGCGTTCGATCTGCCCGATGTCGCGGAGTTGGCCGGGGTGCCGGTTGCCCAGGCGGCGCGTCTGCTCGGGTTGCTCCGCGACGCCGAACTCGTGCAGCGCCGGCCCGACGGCCGGTGCTGCCTGCCAGTGTTGGTGCGCCTGTTCGCCCGAGATCTCTGACTAGCCCTCGGCGAACGAGAAGAAGCAGTCAGCGTGACTCTGATGCCAGCTCAGCTCACGGCAGCGACCGCATCGCGCAGCGCACGATGAAGGTGAATACCGACGTCGTCGCTCACCTCTTGGGCGACGCAAACAGCCAGCGCAGTGCGTCCGGGAGAAGGACGCCAGCGTGGTTGGGGCTGTGGCCTCCGTCGCCGAGGACAAGCCGGAAGTCGTAGCCGGCTTCGGCCAGAGCAGCGGCGACGCGCAGGTTGCTGGCGAGCCAGTTCCGTTCGGGCTCGTTCCAATGCAGGTCTCGGTGGCCAGCCTGCATGAAGATTCGCAGCGGCTTGCGGGGGATGCTGGGGATCAAGTCCGGGTAGGGGGTGCCGGCGGGCATCTGCACGAAGCTGGACAAGAAGCAGATGGCTCGCCGGAACTTGTCCGGGCGTTGCCACGCGGCGGTGAAGGCGCCGTTCCCGCCGCTGCTGCCACCACAGATCCCCCATCGGTCGGGGTCGTCAGTGATCGAATAGCGCTGCGTGACCTGCGGGATGATCTCGGTCAGCAGGAAGGTGACCAGGCGGTCGTCGAAAGCGTCGTACTCGATGTTGCGGTTCTTCGGATTCTGCGTGTCCGCGAGGACACCGGGGTCGACGAACAGGCCGACGGTGACCGGGATGTCGCCGCTGTGGATCAGATTGTCCAGCACGACCGCGCCGCGGACCTCGCCAGCCGGCGGCGGGCCAGCCGTTTCCGGTATGCGGCGCAGGTCAGATCCTGGTCCAGGATGTAGGTGGCGGCCTGCGCCAGCGCCAGCGGCAGATACCCGAGATCAGCGGCCAGCTGGTCGGTCTCGTCCAGCCGGTCCGCCGCACCGTCGAGCTTCCCGGCCAGGTAGGCCGCCGCCTCGCCGGGGGTGAACAGGTCCACGTCGATCAGGGTGCGTCCCTGTTGGAGTGCGGCGTCCCGGCGGCGGGTGGTGACCACCGTGCGGCCGGTGGTCGTGGTCGGTGGCCACAGGCCGCGCAGGTCGGCCGGGTCGGCGAGGTCGTCCAGGACGATCAGCCACCGCCGGTCGGTGCCGGCCAGCCAGGCCAACAGTCGGGCAGCGGCCTGGTCGGGGTCGCTGTCCTCGACGCCGGTGACGTCGGCGGCGGCCTGGGCGTAGCCGGTCAACACGCTGGAGCGGGAGGTGGCGGCGACCCACACCAGCAGGTCGATCCGACGATCCCGCCACAGCTGATCGGCGACGTTCGCCGCGAGCTGGGTCTTGCCGACCCCGCCGAGCCCGGCCAGGACCTCACACCCCGCCACGGTCCCACCGGCGCCTGCCGCCGCAAGCGCCTCGTCGGCCGGACGGCGCTGGCGGCGGTCCGCCAGGGCCGGCACCACGCCTATCCGGCAGGGCCAGGACATCTGGCGGCGGCTGTAGAAGTGGTTGTGCTGGGTGTTGCCCCCACCCACCTGCAGCCCTCGGACGTGCGAGGCGTCGACCCGGTCACCGGCGCGGCTGTCACCCTCGGTGTTCACCAGCCCGTCTCAGGGGTCAGATGAAGGTGTTGGTCTGGGTGTTGTGGTCACCGACCTGGACACCTCTGGCCTGACTCGCATCGACCTCGTACCTACCGGCCCTCGCCCCGTCCGGGTCCGCCAGTTCCAGCAGGCGTCGCGCCGCGGCGAGGATCCGCTCGTCGGTGTCCGCGCCGCTGTCGGCCAGATCGTCACCCAGGACCGCCCGCCAGCGGCCCGGCTCGACCTCGCGCGCCTCCAGAGCCTCCTGCGCCTGCGGACGCCCGGCGAGGCGACCCCGCAACAGGTTCTTCAACCCGCCGTACGTGTCAGCGATCACCGTCCTGGCAACGTCCGTGGAACCTGCCGTGGCACCTGCCACGAGGGCAGCGATGATCACCTCAACACCAGTCACCATGATCACCTTCCGTGGAGAGAGACGACAATTCTGTCACCAGTGGACAACCCGCTGACGCCCGCGCCGCCCAGGGGACATCCGGCCGCCGTCACGTTCCTGCCGTAGCCGAGCAACCCAGTTACGTAGGGTCTCGTGGTTGACGCCGAACTCCCGGCCGACGTCACGGATCGTGGGGCCGGAATCGAGCACCAACGCCGCGACCTGGCGGCGGAACTCCTCGGGGTACCTGCTCTGTCGAGCCACAGCGGCTTGCGCCTCCTCGGCAGGATGCCAAGTCAGGAGATGTCCGGTCCCGGGCGGTTACCTCGCCGAGGTGGTGGTGCCCGTGCCGGTCTCCACGGCGAGTTGCTCGACCCTGGCCAGCGCGGTGCGAAGTATGTCGAGGGTCTCGTCCGCCCGACCGCGTTTCTCGAGCAGGTTGGCTAGAAGCAGGGTGGTGGCGGCGAGTTCGTGTCGTGGCCCGGTCCGGTGGTAGCGGGCCACCGCGGCCCGTAGGTGACGGTGCGCGCTGTCGGCGTCGCCGGCGTCGGCGGCGAGCATTCCGAGTACCCGGGCGGCGCGGGCTACCCGTGGGCCGTCACCGCCCGCCGTGAGTGCCGCGTTGAGTAGCGGCGTCGCCTGGTCCGGCCGGCCCACCGCCCGGTACGCCTCGGCCAGCTCCACGCCGGTGTCCAGTGCCAGTTCGGTGGCGGCGGCCGAAGTCAGGATGTCGTGTGCGATGGTGAGGTCGGCGACCCCGCCCACCGGGTCGCCGGCTGTCCATCGACCCCGGCCCCGGGCTCGGTGACAGAAGGCCAGCTCGACCCGGAGCAGTGCCTGGCGGATCGCCTGTCGGGCCTGTTCGGCGGCGATGGCGGCGGCGGTGAGTTGGCCGTCGTCCAGCAGTGTGCGAGCTACGGTCAGGTGCAGTGCGGTGACATGGTCGGGATCGGGTGACCCGGCGAGCGACAGCGCCGCCTCGGCGGCGCTCGCGGCGGCGTCCTCGTCGCCGAGTTCGCCGTGACAGACCGCGAGTTCGGTGTGCAGGACGAGCAGTGCGATCGGATCCGGCAGTCCGGCCCGAACCAGGTCGTCCCGAGTGTTGGCAAGTAGGTACGCGGCATACCGGTGTTCGCCTCGTTGCCGCAGCGTGGCGGCCCGCCCGGCGGTGGCGTCGGCGCGTAGCCACGGCGGGGAACCCTCTGGTGGTTCGGCCCGTTCGAAGTGGCGTTCGGCGGTCTGTGGATCCCCTTGGAGCAGTGCGAGGCGGCCCAGCCCGAGCCAGCCACGTGCGACCTGTCCTGGATCGTCGGCGCCGGTCGCCGCTAGCCGGTAGACGTGTTCCGCGCCGGCCGGATCGTGTGCGGCCGTGCGGTCCGCCTCGGTCAGTGCCAGGTCCGCCCGTACGGCCTCGGCGGGAGAGCGTCCCGTGGCCAGTTCGGTGGCCGGTACGCCGAGCCGGTCGGCGAAATGGGTGAGTGCGTCACCGGAGGGCATCCGCCGACCGCTCTCCACGGACGAGACGTAGGCCGCGGTGTAGCGCGGTTCGGCCAGCTCCCGTTGGGTGAGGCCGCGCGTGGTGCGTAACGCGTGCAGCCGCAGGCCGAGCGTGGCCGGGTCCCGGTCCGGCACGGCGATCTCCGTACTCACCGCAGCCGCTCCGCGGCGCGTAGTCCCCGTTGGAACGCTTCGCGGGCCTCCTGGAGCCGACCCCACTCCAGCAGGAGTTCGCCGAGTTGCCGGCAGCAGGACACCACGTCTGCCATCAGATCAGCCTGCTCGTAGCGGTCTGCGGCCCGTCGCAGCAGCCGCTCGGCGTTGTCCCGCTCGCCCCGGACAGCGGCCACCCGACCGAGTAACCGGTCGGCCTCGGCCATTCCCTCCGCGTGACCGTTGGCCAGGCTGGTCGCGGCGGCGACGGTCGCGAGTTCGTACGCCTCGTCGAGGCTGCCCACCTGGCGCAGCGCCTCGGCCAGTTCCAGTGTGGCGCCGGCCTGGTCCTGCACGGCACCGACATCACCGAGGATGTCGCGGGCCTTGTGCAGTTCGGCCACCGCCTCGTCCGGCCGCCCGGCGCGGCGCAGTACGTAGCCCCGGGCCCAGTGACACAGCGCCAGCTCCCGGGTGAGGCCGAGTTCGACGTAGCGGCGGCCGGCCTCGGTCAGGTACCGCTCGACCTCATCGAGTTCGTCGCCGCTGCGGCGCAGTTGCCCGGCAACCGCGTAGAACTGGGCCACCCACTCCTGGTTGCCCACCCGGGACAGCAGCGGCAGCGCCTGCCGCTCCAACCGGCGGGCACGGTCGCGCCAGTCAAGCTCGAGGAAGGTGTACATCAGGGCATTGGTCAACCGTAGTTCGGCGTCGGGATCGGCGGCCGGGCTGTCGCGCAGCGTCCGTAGTGCCCCCTCCAGCAACGCGACGGCCCGGGTGGCGGCACCACCGATCAACAGGCAGTACGCCTGCCGGCCCACCACCGCGGCACGCAGTGCCGTGGCCCCGTCGGGCAGCTCCGTGGCGAGCTGTTCGTAATGGTGGGCGGCGGTGGCGGTCTCGCCCCGGTGCAACTGGATCTCGGCGGTGTAGTAGCCGACCCACCCGGCCAGTTCGACCAGACCGTAGCGTTCGGCCTGATCGCGGACCCGGAGCAAGGTGGCAGCCGCGCTGTCCAGTTCCCCCCGGGACAGCGCCCGTCGGCTTTCGTTCAACTCGCCGACGAGTGCGACGGCGACACCGGGCGGCCGGCCGTAGCGCAGGTCGTCGGGATCTGTGTCGAGCCGGGCGGCGATGTGGCGCAGTACCTCGTCGGTGGGGATGCGTACCCCCGCCTCCAGTGCCGCGAGGTAGGCGCGGCTGTAACGCGGTTCGGCCAGCTGCTGCTGGGTGAGCCCGAGCGCCCGGCGCAGCCGCCGGATCCGGGCGCCGAAACTCTCCGGAGGAGCCTCGAGATCGTCGCCGCTGCGGGGGCCTCCGTCCGGCGCCGTGCTCGTGGCGCCGGATCCCGGCGCGGGGGTGGCACGCGAGCGCGCGATGGCTCCTCTGTCGACTTCCGTCGCCATGCCACCTCCTTGCCCGACACCTTAGCCGGACGGCCGGTTTGGGCGCAGGTGCCGGCCGTCCGAGCCCCGCTGCCCCTTCCCGAACCCTCAGGTGATTGACGCCGGGCTATTGACGCATCGGTAAGGTTCCCTTACTGTTCCCGCCACAAGCAACATAACACTAGTTAAGTCCCGAGTAGCAGGCGCCGTGGTTCCGCTTCCGCGACGTCAGCGAACCCACATCCGAGGAGCTCACAATGGCCCGACGAAAGGTCGCCCTGGCGGCCGGCATCGGGGCCGCGATGATCGCGGTCCTGGGAATCACCGTGCACGCCAACGCAGGCACCGCACCCCAGTTGCGCCCCGTCGACGGCGCGGTACCCGCACCCGCAGGCGTCGCCCCGGAGATGTTCGCCGCACTCCAGCGCGACCTGCGACTCACGCCGGCACAGGCCCGCGACCGGCTCACCACAGACGAAAAGGCCAGCCGAGTCCAGGAGGTGCTGCGCACCAGCCTGGGCAACCGCTACGGCGGCACCTGGATCTCCCCTGACGGGAAAACGGTGACGGTCGGCGTCACCGATGAGGCCGATGCCGCTACCGTCCGCGCTCTCGGCGCCGTGCCCACCCGGGTACTCCGCAGCGAAGCGCAACTCGACGCACACGTGGCCCGGCTCGACGCGCACAGCGCCAAGGCGCCGTCCACCGTCAAGGTCTGGTACGCGGACACGACCGAAAACACCGTCGTGGTGCTCACGCACGCTGCCGGCCTGAAGGCCGCACGGGCATTCGCGCTCGCCGCCGGAGTCGACCCGGCGGCCGTACGGGTCGAGGTGACCACCGAGGACCCCAGGACCTACATCGACGTGATCGGCGGCAACGCGTACTACATGAGCGGAGGCGGCCGCTGCTCGATCGGGTTCTCGGTCAACGGCGGCTTCGTCACCGCCGGACACTGTGGCCGGACCGGGACCCGCACCACCCAGCCGTCGGGCACCTACCGAGGCTCCACCTTCCCGGGCCGTGACTACGCCTGGGTGCAGGTCGACGCGGGCAACACCCCGCGCGGCCTGGTGAACAACTACGCCGGCGGCACCGTCGCCGTGGCCGGCTCCACCGAGGCCGCGGTCGGCGCCGCCGTCTGCCGTTCGGGTTCGACCACCGGGTGGCGCTGCGGCACCATCCAGCAGAAGAACACCTCGGTGACCTACCCGGAGGGCACCGTCTCCGGCGTGACCCGCTCCAACGCATGCGCCGAGCCGGGTGACTCCGGTGGCTCCTGGCTCTCCGGCAACCAGGCCCAAGGGGTTACCTCCGGCGGATCGGGCAACTGCCGCACCGGAGGGACGATGTACTTCCAGCCGGTCAACCCGATCCTCGCCGCCTACGGGCTGACCCTGATCACCTCAGGCTCCAACCCGCCGACGACCCCGCCGCCGACCTCCAACCCGCCGGGCGGGACCACGTGGCAAGCCGGAAGCGTCTACGCCACCGGCACCACCGTCACCTACGGAGGAGTCAGCTACCGCTGCCTGCAGGGGCACACCGCCCTTGTCGGCTGGGAACCGCCGAACGTACCGGCCCTCTGGCAGCGTCTGTAGACCGAATCGCCTCCCGGGAGCACGGGTCCGACCACGACCAGGTGGCCGGACCCGTCGCCGAGTGTTGAGCTGCCCGAAGCGCCGCCCATCTGCGGCGCTCGCCGACGCGGCCCGCTGAAACGGGTGTCGCGGCCTCAGTCACGAACCGTCGACCGTCAACAGGGGCGACCTCTCGGATCCCCTCGGCGGACCGTTGCTGAAATGGAGCAGCCCGAAGGAGCGGCACCAGCCGGTAGGGTCCTGTCCATGCTGTCCGCCGAGACACCGGCCAGTCCCTGATGGGCGGGAATGGGCTGGAGACCGACGATCGCAGGGTGTCGGTCACCATCGTCAGTGCCTGCCTGCGGCACGGACGCGGCGGCAGCCCGACCGCGGTCGTGGACGAGGCGCCGCTCAGTGACGCGCAGCGTCGCCTCGTACCGGTTCTCGCGGGAACCTCACATGCCGTGTTCATGTCGGTGGGCGATGACGGGCGGGGACAGCCACTGGTCTCCCTGCGGTTCTTCACCACCGGCGGAGAACTGCCGGCCTGTGGCCACGGCACGGTCGCCGCGCTGGCCGCACTCACCGAGCGCGCGGCCAGCACAGGCGGCACGGAGTACCACGCCACCCTCCGCACGGCGGGAGGACGCACTTTCCACGGCAGCGGAATCCGCAGGGACGACGGCGTCCACGCGCGGTTCGATCCCGGACCCATCGAGCTGCACGAGCCGTTGCCGGACGAACGCGAACCCGTACTCGCGGCACTGGGGGTAACCGCACGAGCCCTGGCACCCGGCGCCTGCACCGCCACCCTCGGGCGACGGCGCCTACTCGTCCCCGTCACCTCCATCGCCGCGCTGACCGCGCTTGCCCCGGACTTCGGTCGACTCCGAGACGCCTGCGACCGCTTCGGCCTGCTCGGCTGCTACGTGCATACCGCACCCACGCCAGCCGGCCGCCTCGCCGCGCGCATGTTCGCCCCATCCATCGGCGTACCAGAGGACATCGCCAACGCCAACAGCACCGCCTGCCTCGCCGCCCACCTGGCCAGACAGGGCATCACCGACATCGCGGCGGACATGGGGGACACGGTCGGCAGCCCCGCGACCATCACCGCCACCTCCCAACCCGGCCAGTCGGGGCCACGCATCCACGTCGGCGGCGTCGCCAGGATCACCGACACCCACCGGCTCGAACCAGGTCGCGTTTCGTAACGCGCGGAGCCACTGGTTGACATGCCGTCAGATGTTCGTTTGTTCCGGTTCCAGGCCAGTTGATGCCTGATTGGTGTTCGCGAGTTCCGGGGCACCACCCTCACAGCGGGGATCCATCGGTCCACCACGACGACGTAGCGGCGTGTTGTCACAGGGCGCCGCCGGCCGGCGTCTTCATGTCACACCGGCGACAAGGAGACGACGATGACCAGTACAACCCGCGTTCCCCGTACGAAGATCACCGGCCTCTACGGCGCCCTGCTGAAGGTGGCGATGCGCAAGATGGTCGGCGGCGTGCCGGAAGGCGCCGAGGTGATGTGGCACCACCCGCGCGTCTTCAAGGACATGATGAGGTTCGGTGGCCGTACCGAGAAGTGGGACCGGATGGACCGTGGCCTGGCATCGTTGGCGACCATGGCCGCGGCAGCCGAGGTGGGCTGCAGCTTCTGCCTGGACCTCCACTACTTCATGGCCCACAACAAGGGACTGGACGAGGCGAAGGCGCGCGAGGTTCCGAGGTGGCGGGAGTCCTCGATCTTCACGCCGGTCGAGCGCCGGGTGATGGAGTACGCCGAGGCGATGTGCCAGACCCCGGTGGCGGTCACCGACGACATGACCGCCGCGCTGCTCGAGGACCTGGGCGCTGCCGGGGTGCTGGAACTGACGGCCCGGGTGGGCGTCATGAATCTCACCGCCCGCGCCAACGTCGCCCTCGGCGTCCGTTCGCAGGAGTATGCCGCGACATGCGGCCTGCGGCCCCTGGCCAACAGGGTCGCACACACGTGAGCGGCGACCCGTTCCTCCGGCACCGGAGCCTGCTGTTCACCGTGGCCTACGAGATGCTCGGGTCGGCCGCCGACGCCGAGGACGTCGTGCAGGAGGCCTGGCTCAAGTGGGACGGCGTCGACCAGGCCGAGGTGCGCGACCCGCGGGCCTACCTGGTCCGGGTCGTCACGCGCAAGGCGCTCGACCGGTTACGGACCCTGGTCCGGCGGCGCGAGGAGTACGTCGGTCCGTGGCTGCCGGAGCCCCTGCTGACCAGCCCCGACGTCGCCGACGACGTCGAGCTGGCCGACAGCCTGTCGACGGCGATGCTGCTGGTGCTCGAGACGCTCACCCCGACCGAGCGCGCGGTCTTCGTGCTGCGCGAGGTCTTCGATCTCGGATACGACGAACTGGCGGAGGCCGTGGGCAAGACGCCCGCCGCGGTGCGACAGATCGCGCACCGGGCCCGGACCCACGTCGCCGAGCGACGTCCCCGCGGCGCGGCCTCCCCGGCCGAGGCCCGGGGCGCGCTCGAGGCGTTCCAGCGGGCGATCGAGACCGGCGATCTCCAGGGTCTCGTCGACCTGCTGGCGCCCGACGTGGTCGCACTGGGTGACGGCGGCGGCGTGAAACAGGCGATGCCGCGCCCGGTCATGGGCGCCGACAAGGTGGCTCGCCTGATCACGGCCGGTCTGGCAACCGTCGTCGACCGGTTGTCGGCGGAGTTGGTCCAGGTCAACGGCTGGCCGGCGCTGCTGCTCCGGCTGGACGGGGAGATCGACAGCGTCATGTCGGTGCGGGTCGTGGAAGGACCGGTCACCGGTATGTACACCGTCCGCAACCCCGAGAAGCTCTCGCGGATCCTGCAGGAGGTGTCGCTCAGCCGTTGAACCCGGTCCGTCGAACTCGGCCAGGCCCGGGTGCGGTCCCGAGACGACGCGCTTGCCGAGAACCGTGTCCGCGCAGCACAAGCAGCGTGCCGGTACTCGTGCAGAATGCCCTCGGGGCGGCCGCGTCGTCGGATGTCGAGGTGGCGGATCCTATCCGGTTCGGCGATCGGCGCAGGCAATGGACTCGACGGTCACGCGTTCGCCGATCCAGACGGCGCCCCGTACATGATCCTTGCTGGTCAAGTGCGGTACGACCGTCGTGAAGTTCGGTTCTCCCAGTGCGTAGCAGGGGCGGATGTGGCCGGGCGGGTCGGCCGGGGCACCGTGTCTGGGACCCCGCGCCGACCCGCCGAGGTTCGGTTGTCACATGACGTGCAGGAAGCTGGACCAGCCGTGTCCGATCTTGACTGGGGTGGCGAGGCCGGCGCCGCTGTGTGGGTAGTACCAGAGGTTTCCGCTCGCGTCGACGCCGAGGATGTCGGCGGCGCCGTCACCACTCCAATCCGAGGCCATCACGTGTCTGAAGGTCGACCAGCCGTGTCCGATCTTGACTGGGGTGGCGAGGCCGGCGCCGCTGTGTGGGTAGTACCAGAGGTTTCCATTCGCGTCGACGCCGAGGATGTCGGCGGCGCCGTCACCGCTCCAGTCCGCGGCCATCACGTGCTTGAAGGTCGACCAGCCGTGTCCGATCTTGACTGGGGTGGCGAGGCCGGCGCCGCTGTGTGGGTAGTACCAGAGGTTTCCATTCGCGTCGACGCCGAGGATGTCGGCGGCGCCGTCACCGCTCCAGTCCGCGGCCATCACGTGCTTGAAGGTCGACCAGCCGTGCCCGATCTGGGTGGGGCTGGAGAGCTTGTAGTTGTTGTTCGGGTAGTACAACAGCCTCCCGGACGAGTCGACGCCCAGGACGTCGGCGGCGCCGTCACCGCTCCAATCGGCAGCCATCACGTGCTTGAAGGTCGACCAGCCGTGTCCGATCTTGACCGGGGTGGCGAGGTCGGCGCCGCTGTGCGGGTAGTACCAGAGATTTCCACTCGCATCGACACCCAGGACATCGGCGGCACCGTCACCACTGAAGTCGGACACTCGCTCACCGTCGGCCCCCGGTAGGCCGGTGGACAGGCGGTTCTGGCTCACCGGTCTGGTACCGGTTGGATAGTTGGTGCCGACCTCCACCGTATTGGGGATTTCGCGGCTGACCTGGGAGTCGCAGTAGACAACATTCCAGTGCAGATGGGGCCCGGTCACGTTTCCAGTGGCGCCGGAAGTGCCGATCTGCTGCCCCTGGGCCACCCTATTCCCTTTGCTGACAGTGGTGCCGCTGAGATGGGCATACTGAGAGCAGCGATTGTTGCCGTGGTCGATTAGCGCGATGATACCGCCGCCGGCGCTCCATCCCGCATAGTGGATGATGCCGGCCGCCGAGGCTACGATCGGGGTTCCTTGCGGCATGGCGAAGTCAACGGCATGCCGGTTGTAGGCGTCATTGTGGGAGAAGCCGCTCCCCGGGGTCTGGGTAATGGTGTACGCGTGTCCAGCCCGGTAAGGCAGCTTGAACGGTGCGCCACTGCCGGCATGCGCAGACTGCTGAGAAGTCATGACTCCGAGCCCGGCGACAAGCACAGCCAGGCTCGCTGCGATATGGCGACGCAAAGTGACCTCCATGTTCGTGGTGGAGTGGAGGGTCGAACTTGTGTATGTACGCCCTTGTGGGACGGACTGTCGGGCGCGACCTGGCCAGAGAATGTCCCAACGAGACCGAGACTGTCAAGAACGCCAATGCCCTTCCGCGTATCGATCTGCCGTCCCGACACGGGACGTCCACGATGGGCGACTGCACTTCGCCGCTTTGGAGCCGGGGGAGTGCCCCGGGTTTGGTTGACTCGCGGGGGTTGAGTGGTTCAGGGCGCCGGGCAGGTGCCTGACCTGGAGCTGGATCGGGGTGCCCTCGATGACGGGCGGGTCACCGTCGTGGTCGATCCAGCTGGTGCGGCGGCTCGGGCGGGGTGGAGTCGTCCCGGGTTGTGGTGCCGTGGCGGCTGGTGTCGGTGGTGAGGGCGCGCGAAATATACCTTCACCGCTGACGGTCAGCATGTAGACAATATTCGTCGACCTGTCTATCGTCAGCAGAAACTAGCGATGCCCTTCGATTCGAAAGAGGTCGTCAATGGTGCACATCAGACGATGGACCGGCGTCGCCGCAGCACTGCTGGCGGCGGAACTCCTGGTCGCGGGCACCGCCGCGCACGCCACCGCGTCGCACCCGCTGCGGATGAGCGTCGAGGACGCCGTGACCGCCAAGCTGCGCGGGCAGGTCGAGGCCGAGGCGGCGAAGCACGCCGGCAGCTCCGTGGCAGAGCACGCCGAAAGCTCCGAGACCCGCGTGACCGTCACCCGCGAGAACGGCCAGTGGGCCTTCGGTACGGCCGTGGCCGTCACTTCCCACGAGAAGGACATCCACCCGACCGGCGCGGTCTTCATCGCCCGTGCCGAGGCCGGGACGTGGCGGGTGAACTTCGACGGCGAAGCCGGGTTCAGTGAGCTGGCCGCCGAGTCGCCCCTGGTGAACAAGCAGGAGAAGGCGGTCTTCACGAGCACCCCGACCACCATGCAGGCAGGCGGCGACTACCGGACCGGGATGGCCCTGCCGTTCGCCGTCGGCCAGACGTGGACGCTGACCAGCGGCCCGCACGGCTGGGGCGGCTACGAGACGCCGTACAGCTCGATCGACCTGGCCGGCGGCGACCAGGTGGTCCGTGCGGCGCGGGCCGGCACGGCGTACACGATGTGTACGGGGTGGATCCGGGTGATCCACGACCGGGGCTACTCCACCGACTACTACCACCTGTGGAGCAGCATCTCGGTCAACGGTGCCGCCGTCGGTCAGGGTGCGTACCTGGGCTACACGGGCACCGATGTCACCTGCGGCGGTGCGGCGTCCGGCCGGCACGTCCACTTCGGGCTGCGGCAGAACAGCGCGTACGTGGGCATCGCCGGCCACGGCATCGGCAAGTGGGCGTTCGAGAACGGCGCCTCCGCCTACCAGGGTGGCGCCCGGCACGGCTCGACCTGGAGAGGCGTCGGCGGTGCGGTCTACAACTACGGGGCGTTGGGCTTCAACCAGGCGGTCGTCGACGCCAACGGCGGGGGCACGGTGAACAAGCGGTCCGGGCCCGGCACCGGCTATGCCGTTCGGGGAACGGTGGGCGACGGCGCCACGGTCACCGTCTCCTGCTCCGCCAACGGCACCTCGCACGCCGGCCGGTACGGCACCACCAGCCTCTGGAACCGGCTGAGTGACGGCACCTGGGTGACCGACGCCTTCCTGTGGACCGGGGTGAACGGCCCGATCAACGGCTGGTGCTGACGGGCACCCCGTGGCGCGTCGGCGTCCTCCTCCTCAATGGTCATTGTTGAGCGCGACGGAGCCAGCCCATGCTGTTTCGGACCCTGGTGGAGGTAGGCAACCCGTTTGTCTACCTCCACCTCCTCGAAGAGGTACGCGTTCTCGTATCGGGCTCCGTTCGGGCCGTGCATCACCACGTCGAATCGGCCCCCATCTCGCAGATCGAGTTCGCGTACCGTGCTCGTGAAGCCATCGGGTCCCCACCAGTTCGCGATCGCATCCGAGTCGACCCAGGCTGACCAGATCTGTTGGGGCGATGCGGCCAACACCCTCGTGACTTCAAGGTCGGGCGCAATCGGATCGTCCGTCATTCGTGGATGGTACGTATCCCCGAGTTCGAGCTCAGGCGGTGTCCAGACGGCGCCTCTGGTCTTTCCAGCCTTCGGCATGTCGGGGGTAATCAATCCGTTGCCAGCGGGGGAGCGTTGGTGCCGGCTATAAATCAGGCGGCCCGCTGCCGGGCATGCGGTCGGGGTTCGGCGTCGTCGCGTCGGCCGGTCGCGGGCGGGGCGGAGGCTGCGACGGTTGCCGCGCACCCGCACGTCTCAGGCGCTGGCGGGTTCTTGCCTGCTTGCCTCTACAAGATCCGGGGCGGTTCACACGAAACGGGCCCGCCTCTACTGTGGATGGGGTGAGCGATTGGACCGAGGTGTTTGGTTGGCTGGTGATCATCGGGGTGGTGCTGCTGGTTGCCAAGCTGGTGTTCGACGACTCCGAGGCCAAGCCGGCCGACTCGGAGGCCAAGCCGTCCGTGACCGGACCGCGGTGGGAATGGCGGGTGAAGGCGGCACGCCACGTCCTGAAGTATTGCCTCACCAGGGCCGAAGAGGGGGAGAAGCATTACCAGGAGGCTGAGACGCGCCTTGCCACCGGTCGGGGGGCCACCGCGCACATGGAGATCGAAAAGGCCTGTATCTACGGGCACTGGCGGGCGCTGCTGCACTTGTCCGTGATCCGCGCCATCGAGAGGAAGTCCGACGAGGCGATGAAGGCGCTCGACAAGGCCGTCGTGACGGCGAACCCTGCCGGGATCGAGCCCGATGACTTCCGGCCCAAGATGGTCGGGATGGCCCTGGTCTGGTTGGAGGTCCGCCCGTGGTCGGCCAAGTCGTGGGAGGAGTCCGTAGGCCGGAAACACCCTGGGCTGACCGGCTCACAGTTGCGCGCCAAAACCGTCGAAGCAATCATCGAGACGATCCCGCCCTTGAAGCCGTGACCGTCCGGGGCGGGTCGTCGACCGAAGGCGCGAGCGGAAGCCGTACCCGGAAGGTGGCTCCTCCTCCCGGCGTCTCGACCACCTCGACGCTGCCCTGATGTGCGGCGACCAGGGCGGCGACGATAGCGAGGCCCAGGCCCGCACCGGTCGCGCCGTCCGTTCGCCGGGTCCGGGCCACATCCGCGCGGTAGAACCGCTCGAAAACCCGCTCAGCCTGCTCCGGCGAGAGACCTGGACCGGTGTCCGCGACCTCCACGACGGCCAGGTCACCCGTTTCCCGTCGCAGCCGGAGGGTGACGGTTGCCACGGAGGGCGTGTGGGTGATCGCGTTGGTCATCAGGTTCCCGAGGATTTGCCGCAGCCGGGCGTCGTCGCCGTACACCACCAGCGTGCCGGCACCCTGTGCCACTTCCAGCCCGATCGTCCGTTCGGGCGCGACCGCGGCAGCGGCTTGCACCGCGTCGGCCGCCAGCAACGGCAGTTCGACCGATGCCAGTGTCAGCGGCCGTTCCTTGTCCAAGCGGGCAAGGAGTAGCAGGTCCTCGACGAGAAGACCCATCCGGGACGCTTCATCCTCGATCCGTCGGACCAGCCGGGCGGTGTCCTCCGGCGAGCCGACGGCACCCTGTCTGTACAACTCGGCGAAGCCGCGGATCGTGGTCAGCGGAGTACGTAGTTCGTGCGATGCGTCCGCCACGAACTGCCGCATTCGCTCCTCCGAGCGCCGGGCCGCGGCTTCCGAGACCGCCTGCGCGGTGAACGCGGCCTCGATCTGGGCGAGCATTGCGTTGAGTGCCTGGGACAGCCGTCCCAACTCGCTGCGTGGCTCCGGCACGCCGGGCTCCGGGTCCGGTACCCGCTTGGTGAGATCGCCGGCGGCGATCGCCGCGGCGGTCCGCTCGATCTCCACCAGCGGCCGAAGACTGGTAGCTACGATCGCTGCCCCTATCGAGGCGAGCAGCAGCAGGACCATGCAACCGACCAGTACGTCGATCAAGATCAGCTGCCGGACGGCCTGGTCGACGCCGGCCAGGCTCTGTCCCACGACGAGCAACTGCTGATCGTTGATCTGTCCGACGGTGACTCGCCAACGCAGGTGGTTGCCGGCCGCGTGGAGTGTCGAGATCTTGTTGATCCTCTGCTCGTACCAATTGAGGCTGGTCGGCCAGCTTGGGAGGTCCGTGGCGGCGAAACGCTGATCCGTGACCGTCCGCCCCACGCCTGCCTGTTTGTCGATGAGTACGGCGACGTAGTCGGTCGGCAGGCCGGCGGTTTGGTTGATGGGGACCTGACCGGTCGCCTTCACCCGGTTGACGAACCCGCCCAGTCCCGCGTCAATCTGATCAACCAGATAGCGGTGCAGGAAGAAGGAGCTGCTCGCGCCGATCACCACCAGGGCGGCGGTGACCAGGGCCAGGACCGCAGCGACCAGCTTGACCCGCAGGGGAATGCCGCGGACCCGACCCTTGAGCGGCAAGTGGACGATCATGCCGCCGGCTTACGCAGGAGCAGTTCGAGAATGTTGGGACTGTCCCTACAGGCGAGCGGAACCTCGCTCCCAACACATGGGATCATTCGGTGACTATCGCAGCAGAAGCTGAATATCTTATGGTCGTCCTCTGAGAGGATGCCGAGAGGAAAAACGCATCGGCGAGGATCCGGATGTCGCGTGCAGACATGCCGGCCACGGTTCGGGCGGCAATCGGCGATGTGGGTGGGCGGGCGGCGTCGACCTCGAGGATGAGCTGGTCTGGATGGGCATCGGTCGCGGGCATCGTCGTGCGCCGAACCTGTGGTCGGCGACCGGTGCCCGGGATCGCGGACACCGGTGCGCCCACCGCGAGGTCACCGGCGGGTGACGGTGGCCTGCGGCGCGACCGCGATCATGTGCGCCGCGAATCGGGCCGAGGCGGCCTGGCTCGCCGCCGGAGCACCGATCCGATCGGTGGCCAGCGCGGTCACGTCCACCACCCGGGAACCGCCCTGCCAGGCGCCGGCCGTGGCACCGAGACCGAAGTGCAGGGTGTGTTCCGGCTGGGCGAGGGTCAGGGTGGCCAGGTCACCGGCGAACAGACAGAGCAGGGTGCTTGGCGACAGCAGTCTGGGCGGCAGCGGGTCCAGCTTGCCGCCGCGCGCGTCCTCGGCGTTGATCCGCAGGTCCGGTCAGCCGGCGACGGCGTGCGACCGGAGCAGGAATCCGCTCGGAGTCGGGCCACCGGACGGCGACAGCACCTGGCGGGTCCACGGTGCCAGACCGTCGAGGCCGAGCAGGTCCGCGGCGAGGGTGGCGTTCCATCCGGCGGTCGGCGGGGGTGACCCGGCCGATGCTCAGCGCCCCGTCGAGCAGGGCGGCGAGCCATCCTTCGTAGAGCGAGAAGAACCGCAGCGACTCGACCGGCGTCATGCTCTCCTCGGGCACCAGGTAGTTGAACGGCACGCCGTCCAGCAGTGCGAGGTCGTCGAGGAAGCTGGTGACGTGGGTGGGCAGGGCCAGCAGCGTGGTGTCCCCGCTCTTGCGGCGCTGTGCGCGCAGCCGCTTCCACCGGTACAACGCCGCCGCGAACGGCTTGCTCTGCAGCGCGAGGAGCCGGCCGAGCTGCCAGGCAGGTGCTCGATGATGATCACGCGCGGACATCCTTGCCCTGTTCGGCGAACGCCTTGAAATCCTGCATGTGCTGCTGCGACTGTTTGTGGAAGGCGCCGGGCATGAGAAGCCCCATCAGCCGCATCGGCAGGCTGCTGAACCGGTATTCGCTCTCGCTCTCCCAGAGCGTCGTCTCCGGATCGGCTTCGGTCAGCCGATCGCGCACGACGCTCCACATGCCCGCGCCGACGGTCTCGCGGTCGAAGTGAACGACGCTCTCCTTCGGGATCCCGTGCAGGTCTGCCGGCTCCCGGCGGGTGATCGTCTCGATGCACTCCATCTTCTGCTTCCCCGACTGCAGCACGACCCGCGACCTGGTACCGAGCTGCCCGTGTATCCCGTTCACCGGCTCGTGCAGCACCATGCCCCGCAGCCACTTCGGTAGGTGTGCCGGGTCGGCGAGCAGTTGAGCCACGCGCTCCCGCGGCAGGGCGATTTCGATCGAGTTGGTGTATTTCATCGCGCAATCTTTCTAGGTGTGGGACCACATGCTGTTGTGCTGCTCGTCCTGCTCCTCGACGGAGAGGCCTGACGCCCGTCTCGCGATCGACGATTCTCGTCAGGGGGCGAGCACCATGGATGCCGGTCAGCCCACCGCAGCGGGGATGTCAGGTCGGGTCGGGTGCGTAGAACTTCGTGGTGGCCTCCACCGCGGCCGCGACGTGCTCCGGTTCGCCACCGGCGGCCAGGTGAGCCTCGCCCCAGGCCGCGGCGCTGCGCCGGATGAACTCGCGCCCTTCGGGCGACTTCTGGACCCCCTCGTGGTCGGCGGTCTCGCCACCGGCCAACAGCCGGGCAAGGGCGAGGAGAGCCAGGTCCCAACCAACGCCGCCGGCACCGGGGCCGTAAGTCGGGAAGAGGGGCTCCTCGACGACCGCCGCGTGGATCAGCTCGAACTCGGTGTCGCCGGTCGGGCCCGCGGCAAGGCGCACTTCCACCTCGCTCGTGCCGGGCCAAGCGTCCGCGTCCGGCCCGTAGAGCCAGGACACCTTGAGCAGGCGCGGCGGCTCGCACCGCAGGATCTCGCCGTGCTCACCACCGTCCAACTCGAACTTCCCGCCAGGCCGCAGATCCCCGGTGACCGGCCTCAACCACCGACGCAGCCGCTCGGGGCTGGTAACGGCGTCCCAGACGTCGTCGATCTGCGCGTTGTATCGCCGCCGCACCTCGATGGTGTACGCGTCGCCCGCGGGCACGCTGCCCTTGCCCATCGCCCGCTGCGCGGCGGCCAGTTCGTCCAATACGTCTTTCATGTCATGTTCCCTTCGCTGATGAATCTGTCTCGTCCGCATCGGTGCCGGACCCGGCCGGTCGGGTGGGCTCCCCACCAGCCGGAGTCCGAGCAGCACGCCTGCCCCGGGCCAGCTCGGTTCCCAGGGCGTCGAGGCGCTGTTCCCACAACCGGCGAAACCGGTCCAACCACGCGTCGACCTTGCGCAGCGGCGCGGGCTCGACGGCGTAGAACCGGCGAGCGCCCTCGGCCCGCACCGACGTGAACCCGCTGTCACGCAACACGCGCAGATGCTGTGAGACAGCCGGCTGCGAGAGTCCGAACTCGGCCCGGACCACGTCCGTGATCGCGCCAGAGGTCAGCTCACCGTCGGCGAGCAGTTCCAGAATGCGCCGGCGTACCGGGTCGCCGAGGATGTCGAACGCGTGCACGATCATGGATCGTACCGGCCTTCACTTATATAAGCTAGTGCTGGCATCCGGGCGTCATGTTCGGCTTGGGTAGAAGCCATCGAGGCTGGGCGGAACACCCGTGGTGTCGTCGCCCGTCGACATCTGGTACCCCTCATCGATGCTGGTTTCGAACGAGCCCGACATCCGGTGTCAGGTGAGACCGGCATACAGTCAGACGTGTACGGGGCGGCGCTGGCGTACTGCGTTCCATGGGCGAGCGGCGTGGTGGCGGGATGCCATGCCGATGCCAGTTATGGGCATGGCAGCGGATGGCGCGATCCAGGCGGCGGCGATGGTTGCTCCTCCTGCGCGGTGGTGGTGAGGTTCTCCCTCGAGCCGGCGTGGACGGCAGGGAAGATCAGTCCGACGCCGACACCTTGCAGGAGTTCGGCGGTGAGCATGGTCGGCAGGTTCAGGTACTCCGGGTCAGGTGGCGGGAGACGAACTCGCGCCACCGGCCGACAGCCGTGGGCCTGGTATCGGTGTGTCCGCCGGGATAGCCGGCCAGTTCCTTGTCCGGCGAGCCGAGCAGGTCGAACAGCGCCAGCTGGCCGTCTCTGGGGAAGATCTCGTCGTGCCACCGCACATGGAAGAGCACCGGGGCAGTGACCTGTCGGGCGTCGGCGGCGACGCGCTGCGGGGCGTCCAGGCCCTCGTGCACGCCGGGGGCTGCCGAAGCCCGAACTTGCCGAAGACCACGCACCGCAGCCGGTCACCCATGGCCGCCGCCAGGGGCAGACCGAACCGTGTCCCCATGGACATCCCGAGATATCCGACGTTGCTGATGTCGGCGAGACCCACGGCAGCAAGTGCGTTCACGGTCGCCAGCCAGTCGTCGGTCATCCGGTCGAGGACAAATCTCGATCCCCTCCCGGACGATCCTGGCCTGATACTCCGCGGGCGCCAACGGAACCGGGAAGCGATCACCGTGACAGGGGCCGTCGATCGCGACCGCCGCGAAACCGGAACGCGCCGCGAACCAGCGGGCAAGGTCGACGATCCGCTGGCTTCTCTTGTGCCCGCTACCGCCATGCCCCAGCAGGATCAGCGGACGTGGCGAACCGGCCAAGGGCGGCATCCACAAAACTCCTGGTACGGCGCCCGATGGCCGGTGTAGGACGAACTGCCGCTCGACGACATCGTCCGCGTTCACACACTGCTTGATCCACTCGATTGGCTCGGACACGACGTCATCCAACCAGCGGCGTGGCCGAACGTCGCCGGGCGACGCTGGTGGTGCCATCCTCACGTTTTCCGTTTTACGGCCTCGGGTGCAACGTCGCTTGGACGCCGTTTGGTCGTCGGGCGCGGGCAGCGGACGCACGCGGGAACCTCGGCGGCGCTGAGGTCGCCAGAAGTTAATCGATGCTCGGTGGCCCGTGTGACGGGGTGTTCTACCAGTTGCCGTTCTTCTGGTGAGATGACGAGTCGGACCGACGAGCGGCGTCGGCTCCTCGAACAGTCCATCACCGTCGACCTCTCAACGAGCACCTACACCTTCAGGCAGCCCAAGCCCTGACCGCAGCCGGCCAGGACACCGCCGCTGCCGACCTGCTCGACAGCAACCGGCACCGGCTCATGGGACTTTGGCCTGTCGCGGGACGACTTGCCGTCCCCGCACCTCGAACCTAACCGCGTGAACGGGGAAACTGTCAGTCCTGCCGGTGGCCCGGCATTCGTGTCCCGGCGGAGTCTGCTGGTGCTGCCGTCCGGTGCTGACCCACGAGCTTCCACGCTGTGGGGTCGTGGGTGAGCGCGATGAGTTGGTGTTTGAGTCGCTGGTGGGCGGCGGTGTGGATGCTGCCTCCCCAGATCGGTGTGTAGCTGGCGCCGTCGGCGGCGGCGACGACCAGGGTGACGAGATCCGCGGGGAGGCCGTCGGCGTCCAGTTCGGCCTGCCACCGTCGGGCGTCGTCATGGGCGAGGGCGGCGACCTCGGGGCTGGTGATGAGGTGGGCGGTGAGGGTGAGGCTTTCGCGGATGGTGTGCTCGTCGTCCGTCGGGTCCAGGCAGGCGTGGATGTAGGCGCGGGTGAGCCGTCCGGCGGTCTGGTCGTCGGGGGACAGGGCGGCGTGGACCGCTTTGCGGAAGGCGTCAAGCAGGTCGGTTGCCAGGGCGAGGATGAGTTCGTCCTTGCTGGCGAAGTGGTAGATGAGGCCGCCTTTGGACACGCCGGCCTCGCGGGCGATGTCGTCCAGGGTCGCGGTGATGCCGCGGTTGCGGATCACGGTGGCGGCCGCGTCGAGCAGGATGCGACGGGTCTGTTCGGGTGGGCGTCCGGCTTTGCGGGGCATCGTTGCTGCTTCCTAGTAGTGCTTTGTTAGGTTGTGTTGTGGTATGGGCGGTTGCAGGTGTGGCAGGCGCCGGCCATGACGGTGAGGAGTTGTTGTATTTGCCGGAGTACGGCGTAGAGGGTCAGGCCGGCGCATGTGCTTTTGGGTCGAGGCGGAGCAGGGTGCAGAAGGCCTGGGCCAGGACGGTGAGGGTGACGTGGCGGTGCCAGCCTGTGTGGCTGCGGCCTTCGAAGTGGTCGATGCCGAGGCCGGTCTTGAGTTCGCGGTAGTCGTGTTCGACGCGCCAGCGGAGTTTTGCGAGTTGGACGAGGGTTTTCAGCGGGGTGCGTTGGTCGAGGTTGGATAGCCAGTACTTGACGGGTTCGTTGGTTCCGGGTGGCCATTCGGCGATCAGCCAGCTGTCGGGCAGGCTGCCGTCGTCGGCGCGGGGGATGTCGCGGTTGGCGGGGCGGACGCGTATGCGTAGGAAGTGGGAGCGCATCGCCGCGTCGGGGTTGGTGGGGGTGGGGCGGCTGCCGTGGCGCCAGGTGACTGGCCGGACCCGGCGGCGGCCGGCGGCCAGAGCGAGAGCCTTGAGGGTGGCCGGTGGGTTCGGGTAGGCGGGGCGGGGTGGACGGCCCCGACCTGTGTAGATGGGGGTGGCAGGGGTCGCGTCGCCGGGGTGGGCGGTCGCGGTCGGGTCGACCTGGACCACATAGGCCATGCCGCGTTCGGCGAGTCCGAGCCGGAACAGGGTGCAGTCGCCGTAGCCGGAGTCCGCCGTGACCGGCAGTTTCGGTAGCCCCCATTCGTCGGTCATCTCGTCGAGCATGTCCAGCGCGAGGCGCCATTTCTCCCGGTGGCGTATGTCGTCGCCGATACCGGCCCGTTCCCGCTTGCGCCGCACCTCGGCGGCGTGCTGCGGGTCGGTGATCGTGGTGTCGTCCCACGAGGCGGGGCAGAACAGCCGCCAGTTCGGGGCCACCGAGGCGGTGTCGGTGGCCAGGTGGACACTGACCCCGATCTGGCAGTTGCCGGTCTTGCCCAGGGTGCCGGAGTACTGCCGGGCCACACACGGCGACGCGGTGCCGTCTTTCGGGAACCCGGAATCGTCGATCACATAGGCGGCCGGGTCGACCGCCTCGACCGCCCACCGCGCCACGTTCGCCCGCACCATCCGGTGGTCCCAGGTCGAGGAGGTGATGAACTGCTGCAACCCCTGATGATCGACACCGAGACGCTCCGCCATCGGCTGCATCGACTTACGCTGCCCATCGGTCAACAGGCCACGCACGTACAACTCGCCCTTGACCCGCTGGTCCGACCGCCGGACCGCACCGTCCAACATCCGCGCGGTGAACTCGACCAACCGCGGCCGCAACCGCGCCAACTCACCAGACTCCACACCACCAATCCACCACGATCAGCCGGAAGAGTCACGCAACGACACACCACAACCTAACAAAGCACTACTAGTGACTCGTGGACGTAGTGGGGTCGCCGTCTGCCGGTTGTTTCGGCGACGGGATGGTGCGCCAGGCGACGATTGCGGCCAGTGCCGTGATGACGCCCGCGATCACGGAGGTGGTCTGCATGGCGTGGACGAACGCCTCCTGCGCGGCGTGGGCGAGGGCTGACCCGGGGTCGAGGACGTTCATTGCCGAGGCCAGGGAGTCCTCCACTGCGCTGCGGGTGGCTGTCGGGAGATCGTCGGGAACGGTCAGGTTCGCGCGGTAGACGAGGGTCACGATCGAGCCGAGGATAGCGATACCCAGCGCGACGCCCAGTTCGTAGGCGGTCTCGGAGATCGATGCCGCCGATCCGGCCTTGCGGGGTGGGACGGCCGACACCACTGCGTCGGTGCTCAACGTCATCGCCAGGCCGACGCCCAACCCGACCGGAACCAGGGCGAGCCCGAGCCAGAGGTAGTTGTCGGCGCCCTCGGCCAGCGCCATCAGGACCAGTCCGACGGAGGCCAGGGCCTGGCCGAGGGCGATGGCCCGCCCCCGGCCGAGTCGGGACATGGCGATTCCGACGAGGCCGACGACGACGATCGAGGCGATCGTGGCGGGCATCTCGGCCAGTCCGGCGAGCAGTGGACCGAGACCGCGGGCCAGTTGGAGGTACTGGGAGAAGAAGAACAACAGCCCGGTCAACGCGAAGATCGAGATGAAGTTCGCCAGCACGGACCCGCTGAACGCCGGGTTGCGGAACAGGGCCACGTCGATCATCGGCACGGGCAGCCGTCGCTGCCGGCGTACGAAGAGCGTTCCGGCGGCCAAGCCGACCGTGAGGCATACGGCGGTGACGGTGTCGAACCCGGAGCCGATGGCGTGTTTGACCGCGTACACCAAGGGCACGATCGCCGCCATCGACAGGCCGGCGGACAGTGGGTCGAAGCGTCCGGGAGCGGGATCGCGTGATTCGGGGAGCAGGAAGGCGCCAGCGACCAGGAGCACGATCATGATCGGCACGTTGATCAGGAACACCGAGCCCCACCAGAACCGCTCCAGGAGCACACCGCCGACCAGTGGCCCGAGCGCGATGCCGCCGGCCGAGGCGGCCGACCAGACCGCGATCGCCCGGGTGCGCTCGGCCTGGTCGGTGAACATGTTGCGGATGATCGACAGGGTCGAGGGCATGATCGTTGCCCCGGCGACGCCCAGCAGCAGGCGGGCCGCGATCAGTGCCTCCGCCGTCGGGGCGAACGCGGCCAGTAGCGACGCCAGGCCGAACGCCGTGGTTCCGGCCAGCAGCAGCCTTTTGCGGCCGATCCGGTCGGCCAACGTACCCATCGTGACCAGCAGGCCGGCCAGTGCCAGGGAGTAGATGTCGCCGATCCACAGCACCTGGGCGGCCGTGGGGGTCAGGTCACGGGTGAGCGACGGCACGGCCAGGTACAGCACCGTCCCGTCGATCGCCAGCAGCAGGACAGCCCCGACCAGCACGGCGAGTGCTGCCCAGCGGCGCCTCGGCGCAGCCTCCAGCGGTGTCGTCATGAGCAAAACTTAACCGACCAGTCGGTGCAGTTTCTAGCGGAGGGTGCTGCCCGTCACTGCGAACCGGGATCCAGTTCAGCGACGGGGCGTCCTCTCAGTCCCCCGAGAACCCCCAGAAGTAGATCTCGGACGGCTTGCCGCCGTCGTCGTGCAGCACCGCGCACCGGCCGAACCAGCGCTGCTCCGCCAAGTCGCCGATCTGCCCGACGTGCGCCCTGGTCAGCCTGGTCACGCCGGCGCACCGCAGCGCCTCTGCCGCACTGACCGGCTCGACCGTGCCGAAGTCCGGTTTCTCACCCGGACGCACCATCTCGTGCATGTCGAGGATCGAGTGGGTGCCGGATTCCTGGACCGACTCGGAGCTCCACAGCTCGTCCTCGGTCCGCGGCCGGTTCGGGAAGTCCTTCGCGGACCTGTCGAACTCGTACGGCTCGGCCCACCAGTAGTCGCCTTCCTCGAAGACCCTCGCGCGCAGCTCGTCCAGAGCCTTGCCCAGATCGGGCTGGTATTCGACGAAGTAACTCCAATAGGACGCACCCACGGCACTCTCTCCGTCCCGGAAACATCGACGACGCATCGAAGCACGGGGCTACGACAAAGAATGTGCGTGGTTGACCTCAGGCGGTCACCGGTCGGGCAATCCGTAGGCTGTGCCGGTGCTACGTGGTCTTGACGACATTGCCTGGAGCGGACTGTCGCACGCGTACGGGAGCGCCGAGGATACGCCGGCGCTGTTGCGCAAGGCGGCGTCCGATCACCGGAAGGTAGCTTCCGACGCGCTGTCGGAACTGCACGGCAGCATCTTCCATCAGGGCACCGTCTACGAAGCGACGGTGGCCGCCGTGCCGTTCCTGGCAGAGCTCGCCCGGCACGCCCCGCAGATCCGGGCCGACTTCACCTGGATGCTCGGAATGCTGGCCCATTCGCGCCACGCTTACGGCGACGAGTTCCCGTCGGTACGGGCGGCCGTGGCCGCCCAGGTGGACCTGTTGCTGCCGCTGCTGAACGACGGCGATCACCGAATCCGTGAAGCGGCCGCGTACACCGTCGCCCAGGCGGGTACGGCCGCCGGGCCGCTGTGGCGACGGTGGGAAGTCGAGGACGATCCAGCGGTCCGGGCGTCGCTCGCGCTCGCCCTCGGCCACGTCGACGGCCCAGCCGCCGGCCCGGTGCTGGCCGACGCCGCCGTCAACGGCCCGCCCGCGGTCCGGGTCGCCGCCGCGGTCGCGCTGCTACGTGCCGGGCTCACCTGGCCCGACGGCACCGTCACCGCCGTGGTCGACGCGATCGACGACGGCGCCACCGTCACCCACCGCTGGGCCGAGGCGGAAGGCTGGTACGACGAACTCGTCGTAGCCCCGAACAACGAGGTGGCCGCAGACGTACTCGGCCACCTGCTGCGGGCCGCCAAGCCTGATACTCGTCGCGCCGGCATCTGGGCGATGGGTCGACGGTGCGAGACCCGGCGCTCCGCACCCGCGGTGTTCGTGCCGATGGTGGTACCAGCAATCGACGACCCGGACCCCCACGTCCGCGGCGAGGTCATCGGCGCGCTCCGCCGGGCGGGTGCGGTCGCCGGCCGGTTCGCGGACATGCTCGCCCCCGTCGCGGCCCGCTTCCCGCAGGTGGCCGGGGAACGCGGCTTCACCGACGAGTACCGGGCGGTCGAGACCCTGCTGCTGCTCGCCGACCCACGCTGGATCGAGCCGGTGTGCGCCGCGGCCGCCGCCGGGCATCAACCAGACCTGTCCACCGAGGCCCGGTTCAGTCCCACGGTGTTGGCGGAGATTCGCAGCAGACTGGCCGCCGACCCGGCCCGCGCAGACGTCCTCGCCGGCGTCGTAGCGCAGTGGGGTACCGACGCCGCGGCCGTCGTACCGGACCTGATCGCCGCGATTCCGTACGCCGGGTCGCAGGTCGCCTGGGCACTGCTCGACCTCGGCCACGACGAGCCCGCCGCCCTGCCTTACCTGCGGGCAGAGGCGGCGCAGACCGGCAACCTCCCGGCGGCGCTCGCCGTCTGGCGGATTACCGGCGATACACAGCCACTACTCGACATACTGCGATCCACCCTGTCCGGGGCACGGCAGGCACCGCCCTGGGAGGTGTCCGGTCTCGGCGATGTCGGCGACGGCCTGCTGCCGCTGCTGCCCGCCACCCGCGAACACCTCACCGGCACCGCCGCCCGAACCCACCCCGAACGCCAGGTCCAGCTCCTCGCCGCCCGCATCGTGGCCACCGCCGACGGACCGGCGGCCGTGCTGCCGACCGTATCCGCCGTCCTTGCTGGCGGAGACACATCGGCGCACCTGGCGGCGACCCTGATAGCCGAACTCGCGCAAGCCGACCCGGCGGCGGTGGCCAGCCTCGAACCACAACTGCGTCAGCAGCTGGACGACCGCTGGAGCCGGATCGCGGCGGTCCGGGCGCTGGCTCGCCTCGGCGTGCCGACGGCCGAACTGGCCCGGCCACTGGTTCACGGCATCGCCGACTACGACGGCCAGTACGCCGTCACGGCCATCGTCGAACTACGCGCAGTCGAGACCATTCCGGCACTGGAGGATCTCGTCGCAGGCGACCGACGCTTCAACACCATCAGCTTCGGCGACGACATCGTCTGGGACGACGAACGGCTCCAGGAACGCGTCCGTTCGGCGATCGCCGACCTTGACGCCATGGCCACGTCCAGATGGTGGAGCCAGCCCGCGGCGGTGTAGCGTGCCCCGACCACTTCACTGAGGGCCGAAGGAGCCCACCAGCTCGACCGACTCCACCGTGTACAGCGCCTCGGCCAGGTCGGCGTCCAGGCCCGCGTCGGCGAACACGCCGTGGTAGACCTCCCGGTGCCGCGCCGCGTCGGTATCAACGCCCGGCGCGTCCAGCCGGTCCGGATCCCCGGCCGCCGCGGCGATCCTGGCCCACACCTCCGTCACCAGGTCCTGGTCGTGGTCCCGGCCGAGGCGTTGCAACGCCACGCCCACCCATTCATGCGGCAACAGGCTGGTGACCAGAGTGCTCCGCCAATCGAACACCACTGATCGCAGCGATTCCTCGACCGCGCCAGCACCGATTCCACCCCCGACCAGCGTCACCTCAGTACGGCTCTTTCCCGGGACAGATCCCCCTGCTGAAGCAGAACGGTCGAAGGTGAACATCCGTGCACCGACGCTCAGGGGTCGCGGCCGCCCGTCGAACCGATGGACGCCGACGCCAAAGCCGTCAGCCGGATCGGAGCCCCACCGCGGCGCGAAAGCGTACTGCTCGTACCAACGGCAGATCTGCGGCACCAGGTCCGGCGGTCGGCGATGCCTGGTCCACGACATGGCCACCGGTCCGACACAACTGGGTGCCGTACCCGACCGTCCGTTCTACGTCCTCGTCGCTGATGTTGCTGAACACCCCGCACACGAGCACCAGATCAGCAGGGGCAACGCCGCCGTACTGATCAACGAGCGCGGCGTCACCGACAAGACCTCGACGCCAGGTAGCCCGGCGGCCACGGCGGCTCGCCGGGCTACCTGCGCGTTGCGTGGGTCCAACTCCACCAGCCGAGCGGTCACGTCCAGCCGGCGGGGATGCTTCTCCAGCACTCCCAACAGATCCCGGCCCTGTCCTGCGCACACGCTGAGCACGCGGAACGGACCAGGCGGATGATCATCCAGCAGTCGGAGGATCTGTTGGATCGACGGTCTGGTTTGTTGACGCCCCGGGTCCTGGGTGGAGAGCCGCCCGTTACCCACAGGCGAGGGGCAGCCAGGTCATCCCGGGCATGACCACGCCGCACAGAGGTTTGCGACTACGTACTCCTGGGGTCGGTCCTGCGGACCAGCATGTACCCGTATGGGGGCTCCGCCTCTTCGGCTGGGATGCTGCCCTGGAAGACCAGGGCGAAACCGGCGGTGGCGAAGCGGTCCTCCATTTCACGGGCGGAGAGCCAGTACCGGTCGAAGTCGATGCCAAAGCTCTCGACGCGGCTGCCTGGAGCGTTACGGTGCAAGGTGCCGTCGCCGTGCTTGAAGGCCGTCACCAGGTATCCGCCCGGCTTGACGACTCGGCCGAGCTCGGTGAACGCACGTTCCCTGGCGTCCGGCGCAAGATAGATCAACGAGAACCAGCACACCACCCCGGCCAGCGACGCGTCCTCGAATGGCAGCTCGCGCAGGTCGGCGACCTCGTATGCGAAGCCTGGGTGCTGTCGCCGGGCTACTTCGACCATATTGGGCGACAGATCCACGCCACGAGGCGACAGACCCCGGCTTGCGAGGTAAGGAAGAAGCCGTCCGGTGCCGCAGCCCACGTCGGCGACCTCCGCGCCCACGACCAAGGTCATCTCAGCGAACAGGTCGAGCATGGCCCGCTCGACCGGCATGCTCTCCAGCACCCCGACCAGGTTCTCCGCATACCACTCCGAGAGCACGTCGTGCGCGTCCCGCAGTTCCTCGGTCCTGGCGTCCATACCCCGTTGCCTTCCCGTCGAGACCGTTGTGACGGCGAATCTATCCCTCGTCGGGCTACGGGCTGCGATCAGAGTCAGGTACTCCAAATGCCCAGGGCCAGGTTGACTGGCGGCCACGGTTACCCGGCGATCAGCGGTTCAGCGCCCGCTCCCGCGCTGCTCGAACTGAGTCAACGTGGGAGTGGGGTTACGCCCGGACCGCGGCCAACAGCGGACGTACGACGGTCAACAGCGCCGGCACGTCACTGCGGAATCCGGCGGTGCGCCAACCGCTATGGTCGATACCCTGGCCGGCATGGCCATCGCTCGCTTGCCCCTCATCGCCATCGACTGTCCCGATCCTGGTGCGCTCGCCAGGTTCTACGGCGCGATGCTGGATTGGAAGGTCGACGTCTCTGTCGACCGGGCTTCGGTCTGCCCTGAGGACGGCCAGTGCATCGCATTCCATCGGGTTGCTGATTACACGCCGCCGACGTGGCCGACCCGGGAGCGACCCAAGCAGATGCACCTCGACATGTTCGTTGATGACCTCGATGCCGCCGAGGCGGCGGTGACCGATCTCGGTGCAACCAAACACCCGGACCAGCCCGGTACGTCCTACCGGGTCTTCCTGGACCCTGCAGGTCATCCCTTCTGCCTTTGTCTGGAATGATCCAGATCGGAGCCATCGGCGCGGCGTTCGCGCTCATCGGCAAGCCAGATCCCGACGCATGCGGACCCCAAACAGTGCGACGGTGATCGCCCGCCACGACCGTGAGGGCCTGGCCGGGCTACCCGACCGGCCCCGACCCGGCTCGCCCCGTCTTGGACCGCATCCGGACCCTGCTGACCAGGCGGAAGGAATGGGCCACCCTACGGCTCTGGTGCGCCCTGGCTCGGCCGCCTCAACTGCTTGCAGCCGGGCCTCTTCCCAGTAGTAGCGCAACGTCCGCCGCGAGTTCGACGGTTGCGTCGATCTCGGCCTTGCGAATTGACACGCTCTCCACATTGAACCCATAGGGCATATTGAGGTTCTGGCAGAAGTTGGCTAGATCCTGGGCGATCGAAACGGCCTGCCGGCACGATTCCGCAAGCGGGTCACTGGAATAGCGAATGGAGTTCTCCAGCCAGCGTGGCACGTCCACGCCGAGCCACCTGACGAACTCCAAGGTCTTGAGCGAGCCGCACACCGATAGCGTGAAGATCACCGGACGCGGCGCGATCGCCCGTGCCCGGCACTCGTAGAAGTAGTCGGAGATGAGGTTCTTGGTCTCGTTCACGTGATAGACCACCTGTGAGACGAAGAATGAGCAACCGCGTTCCTGCTTGGCCAGCATGCGCAGATGCTCGTCGTGGCCGCGGGTGTGCCGCTCCCCGATGACGACTCCGCCAAGCATCAGCTCCGGCCGCACCTGCTGGTGCGCGGCGTGAGCCGACCGCAGGTCGGTCCGCACCGGCTTGTCCCTGGACGACGGACCGACGAAGACGCTGAGCACCCGCTGCGGATCGGCCTGACTGAGCCAGTCCCGTAGTTCCTCGTTGCGGTATTTGCCGATACAGCGGTAGATGACGACCGGAAGATCGCCGGCGCTGAGGTGGTCGGCGTAGTACTGGGCAGGATCCAGTGTCGGCAGGAACGGGAACGGTCGTTCCTCGGGGAGACGATCGGATTCGTCATCGATGTCGTACAGAATCAGGCCGTCGATCGGCAGCCGGGCCAGCCGCTCTGCCGTGACCGCCGCGATCTCCTTGACCCGCTGCTCGGTCTCGTGGCGCTTGGGCGGCGTGAGACTGAACAGCATGACGCCTGAGTCTCCTGCGGCGAGCATGTCCCGAAGCCCCGGCGATTTTGCCACTTCTGGTCCGCCACCGGCCGGCTCGCCTTCGTTCAAGGGTCCAGACTCCGACATGAGCAGCACGCTACGGCCTGACGCACCATCGAACCCGATGGGCCGATCGTGATCCCAATCTCTGAGTTCAAGCCGGGAAACCACAAGGTAGATCCGGACTTCGGCTCGTCGACTTCCGGACCTACATTGCGAGTTGGCGGTCAGCGCCGGGGTCATCCGCAACCTTCAGCCGGACGCGACAGCCTCCAACGATTCCTTCGCCGGCTGCACCAAGACCCTCACCGACCCGTGGCTCTGCGTAGCCATCGTCGACCGGCCCACGATCGACGGCAACATCATCGAAACCGGAACCGACTCCTACCGCCTGGCGCACACGTGCTCGCGCCGAGCCGCACGGCTGACACGCCTCACCCGGCACGCCGGTCGCGCAGCAGGCGCGGCTGGTCGAACAGAGCGTTGTCGACGATCACGTCGACCAGCCGCAGTGGATCCACCTCGGTCAGATACAGCCGTTCAGCCACGAGATAGCGATCCCGGTGCACCGCCTCGGCCTGAGCGCCAGCCCAGTCCTGGTCACGGTGGGTGCCCCGACGCACGGAGGTGTCCTCGTCGACATCCAGCCAGATCCGATAGTCCCAGAAGTCGTTGATCTGCGGGCGGAACGCGAAGACACCATCAACAATCAGCACCGTGTCCGCTGTCGCGACAGCGACAACGTCACGATGTTCGATCTGCGTCAGCGGATCGATGCTGCACAGCACGCAGTCGCCAGACCCGTCGGGGCCCGCTGGTTGCAGCAACAGCGACACCACCGCGTCGTAGTCGAAGGCATTGCGGTAATAGCCCTCACCGGACTCGCGGTCATACAGTTGCCGGTCACGCCACGGCCTCTTGAAGTCGTCCAGACTTGCCCGCAGCACCGGCCGGCCTCGCGCGCTGATCTGCTGCGCCAACTCGTGACCGAAGCTGGTCTTGCCCGCGGCGGTCAACCCGTCGATGCCAACCCGCAACCGTCTGTCGCCACACGCCAACACTCGGTCAGCGACCTCCGCCAGCACCGCCGAACGCTGCTGCGATGCCCGAGGCGGCAGTGGCTGCTGCCACGTCGACACCGACATCTGCACCGCGGCCCGACCATCCATGACCCGGAACCTATCGCAGTCGACCGGCACGGATCATCAGCGCTGAGAGACGGGCCCACCAATCACGCTGCCCGAACCGACGACCATCTGGTGTCCGGTGTCGCGACCCGAGTCACTGACCGGCGGCGAGGTCTACGGCGCCGCCCGGCCTACGCGCCGACCTGGAGGACTGCAGGATCGGCTACGTCCAGGCGGTCGGCTGTGGCCGGCGCGTGCGCGTCAACGATGGCCGTACCCTGATCGGCGCCGGCGAGCTCGCCGAGCGGACCGGGACCGCCGAGTGGCAGGTACACAGTTGCGGGCGGGGAGAAAGGATCCGTGACCACCTGTGGACGTGGGTCCCACCCCCCGGGCCAGACTGGCCCTTGCACGCGGCGATGAAGGCTGGTGGTCAGCGTGGGGCAGAGGCCCAGGTCCCGGCGGCGGGCACACCGTCACTCACCAACCGGCCATATCCGGAGAGTGCTCACGGCGCCGGCGGCTGGTTGGGTAGTGGGTGTTGCTGGCGGGTGGAGCGTCGGCGGCTCGATCGGCACCACCGGTGTAGGGCCGGATACGGTGATCCCATGGGCAGACCGACCCGCTGGAGCACCGATACCGGCCCCGATCACTCCCGGTGGTACGTCGACCGGTTCCGTCAACTGGCCGCCGAGGGCGCCGACCTGGGCGGTGAAGCTCGGCTGCTCGACGCCATGGTCGCTCCCGGGTCACGGATCCTCGACGCGGGCTGTGGCACCGGGCGGGTCGGTGCCACGCTGGCCGCCCGGGGGCACACCGTGCTGGGTGTGGACGCCGACCCGGTGCTGATCGATGCGGCTCGCGCCGACCATCCCGGACCGCGCTGGCTGGTCGCCGACCTGGCCACGCTGGACCTGCCGGCGTCCGGGATCGCCGAACCGTTCGACGCGGCGGTGGTGGCCGGCAACGTGATGGCCTTTGTCGCGCCGGGCACCGAACGCGACGTGTTGACCAGGATCGCCGCCCACCTGCGGCCGGACGGAATCGTGGTGGTCGGCTTCGGCGCCGACCGGGGATACGCGTTGGCCGCTTTTGACACCGACATCGAGGCTTCGGGTCTGCGCCGGGAACACCGCTTCGCGACCTGGGACCTGCGCCCCTGGCATCCGGGCGCGGATTTCGCGGTCACCGTTCTCCGCCTGCCGGCGGAGTGAACCAGGACACTGGGCCGCTGAGCGGCAGCCGGCAACTGTCCCAAGCCGGCCACTTCGACGAACCTTGCCGGGGTCCTGGGGAGTCTAGAAGGGTGTTTCCCAGGGGGACCATTCGCATGTGGGATCGGCCGAGCATCCGGCGGAGATCAACCTGCTGTTCTACGGCATCACGGTCCTGCGCGACGTGTGCACCGACGCGGATTCCGAGGCGCCCCGGATCCTGACCGAACGGGTCTTCCCGCAGCGGGCCGACGTTCGCTCCGTCGACGAATGGGTCGCCCAGCCCTGACCCGGTCCGACACTGGCCAGGCTATACCGATCGGTACATACGACCGTTCCGCCCGTAGGGATGTCGTTGTGGTCGATCTCGGGTCCCGCCGCGTCCGACGAAGCGCCCGCGTCCCGCCGTGCCGGCCCGGACCCGCTGGGTCGCCCGGTAGCTCGATCTCGCTCTTTGTGCTGCTCGTCGTTCTCGTCCTGATGAATCCCACGGGTCGGATCCGGGCTGTCCGGGCGCTGGGGTGAGGGTGGTTTCGCTGCGTGTCCGCTGCGTTGCCCGCTGCTCTCCGGGGTCTGCCTCCCGGCGTGATCTTTCCCTCGTTCTTGACTGACTGGACGGTACAATGCACGATGTCTGGGTTCAGACATGCTGCCGTAACAAGCTTGTTACTGCGCAGGCCGGTGAGGGGGCTCGATGCGCAACGTGGTGATCAGGTTGCTCACGATGATCCCGCTCGTGCTGCTCGTGGTCAGCGGTACGTTCTTCCTGTCGCTGGCCTCGAACGTCGATCCGGCTGAGATCATTCTTGGCGGCAACGCGACACAGGAACAGATCGACGCGCTTCGGCAGCAGCTCGGGCTCGACCGGCCGGCCCTCGAGCAGTACTGGACCTGGCTCAGCGGCCTGCTGCAGGGTGATCTGGGAACCTCGCTGTACACCGGTGCCTCGGTGACGGACCTCTTCCTCGCCGCGCTCCCGGTCACGCTGTCGCTGACCGCCGGCGGACTCGTCGTCGGTGTCGTGCTCGGCGTCGGAGCCGGGCTGTTCGCCTCGGTCGTCGCGGGTACCCGACTCGACCGAGGCGTCATCCTCCTGTCCACCATGGGGCAGGCCGCGCCGAGCTTCTTCGTCGGGATGCTGATCATCTACTTCCTGGCGCTGCAGCTCGGCTGGTTCCCCGCCACCGGCTACGTCTCGCCGGCGGACAGCTTCGGCGGCTGGCTGCACTCCCTCGCCCTGCCGTCGATCGCGCTCGGCGTCGGCGTCGCGGCGGCGCTGTCGCGGCAGGCCCGGTCCAGCATGATCACCGCGTTGCAGCAGGACTACACCCGTACGGCGTTGAGTAAGGGGCACTCCCGGCGGCGGGTGGTGCTCAAACACGCCGGACGCAACGCGGCCTCGCCCGTGGTCACGTCCATATCGTTCCAGGTCGCCCAGCTACTCGGCGGTGCGATCGTCGTGGAGCGGCTCTTCGCACTGCCGGGGCTCGGCTCGCTCACGATCGACGCCGTGCTGCGGTACGACCCGAACATCATCCAGGCGGTCGTGCTGTTCGCGGTCGTCGTCGTTGTCCTGGTCAACCTTCTCGTCGACGTGTCCTATGTCTGGCTCAACCCGAAGGTGCGGACAACATGAGCGAATCAGCTTCCGACGTTCCGCGCCTGCCGGCCGCCGATGTCGCCGCCAAGGGGAGTGTCAGGTCCAGCCGGTTCCTCGGCCGGCTGCTCCGGCAGCGGTCGTTGCTGATCTGGGGCACGGTGGTCGGGATCATCGCGCTGAGCGCGGTCCTCGCACCGCTGCTGTCCCCGTTCGATCCGGACACCGGTGTTCTGGCGGACAGCTTCGCGCCACCGTCCACCGAACACTGGCTCGGTGCCGACCGGTACGGACGGGACGTGCTGACCCGTGTCCTGTACGGCGGGCAGGTCGCGCTGCTGGCTGCCGTGCAGGCCGTCGCCATCGCTCTCGGCATCGGCGTTCCGGCCGGACTGGCGATCGGATACGCGGGCGGCTGGCTCGACCGGATCCTCATGCGCCTGGTGGACGGCGTGATGTCGGTTCCGTTCCTCGTGCTCGCCATCGCCGTGATCGCGGCCCTGGGTCCGGGACTGCACAACGCGATGGCGGTCGTCGGCATCGTCTACGCGATGTCCGTACTCCGGCTCGTTCGCGGCGAGGTCCTCTCCGCGAAGGAGGAGCTCTACGTCGACGGGCTCAAGGTCTCCGGTGCCGGCGGCCCCCGGATCCTGTTCCGGCACATTCTCAACAACATCGCCCCGCCGATCATCGTGCAGGCGACGCTCATGTTCGCCACCGCCATCGTCGCCGAGGCGACCCTGTCCTACCTCGGCCTCGGCGTCACCCAGCCGACCGCGAGCTGGGGCTCGATGCTCTCCGAGGCACAGGCGACGATCCGCCAGAACTTCTTCCTGGCCGTGCCGCCCGGCATCGCGATCTTCATAACGGTCCTCGGCATCAACCAGGTCGGGGAAGGGCTGCGGGACCTGTTCAGCCGCGAGATCACCGTCGGACGGCTCGGACTCAACGTGGTTCGCAAGACGCGACCGACGGCCTCGGAACGGGAGATCTTCGCCGGCGAGCCCGACCAGCCATCCGCGCTGGAGGTGCGGGATCTCAGCGTCTCGTTTCCCCAGGCGGGCGGCCAGCGCGTCCAGGTCGTCCAGAACGTCGATCTTCGGCTGCGGCGCGGGGAACTGCTCTGCCTGGTCGGGGAGTCGGGAAGTGGGAAGAGTGTCACCGCCATGTCGATGCTCGGACTGGTCTCGCACCCCGGTGTCGTCACCGCGTCCAGCGTCCGGCTGGGTGACGAGGAGATCAGCGGCCTGGACTTCAAGGCCATGCGGTCGATCCGGGGCAACCGGATCGGCGTGGTGTTCCAGGATCCACTCGCCAGCCTGAACCCGACGTTCACCGTGGGTAACCAGATGTGCGAGGCGATCATGGAACATCGTGACGTCCCGCGACGCGAGGCGCGACGGCTCACCATCGACCTCTTCGAACGGGTCGGTATCCCGAACCCCGAGCAGCGACTCGACGACTACCCGTTCCAGTTCTCCGGCGGCATGGCGCAGCGGGTCATGATCGCCATGGCGCTCTCCTGCGATCCGGAGGTCCTCGTCGCCGACGAGCCCACCACCGCCCTCGACGTCACCGTGCAGAAGCAGATCCTCGACCTGCTCGTGGGGCTTCGTGACGAGCGGGGCCTGTCGATCCTGCTCATCACGCACGATCTCGGTGTGGTGGCCGAGGTGGGGGACACCGTCGCCACCATGTACGCCGGGCAGATAGTCGAGTCCGGCCCGGTGGCCGAGGTGTTCGCCCAACCGCGTCATCCGTACACCCAGGGCCTGCTCGACTCGATACCCAGGAACGTCGCCCCGGCGGGGGCACTGCCGTCGATCCGGGGAACGGTTCCCCAGCCGATCGACTGGCCGGTGGGCTGTCGCTTCGCCGACCGCTGCGACTTCGCCACCGATGCCTGCCGGCGGTCCCCGGTCCCGCTGGCACCCACCGTGGACCCTGGGCACAGCACCCGGTGCGTTCGCGTCGACGAGTTGCGGTTAGCCGGGATCGGCGACGAGCAGTCGCAGGTCGCGGCGGTTCTCTCGCGGGCCTCCGGGCGGGACGGTGTGGCATGACCGGCAAGCGACAGCCACCCACGGACGACGTGCTCGAGGTCGACGATCTGTGGATCGAGTTTCGTGGCGGCCGCAAGCGTGCCTGGGGCCCCAGATCGGTCGTCCGTGCCGTCTCCGGTGCGAGCCTTCGGCTGGGGCGGGGGCGCACGCTCGGGCTCGTCGGCGAGTCGGGGTCGGGGAAGACGACGATCGGCCGGGCCGTGCTCCGGCTGAACGCGCCGACCCGGGGCTCCATCACCGCGGCGGGCTTCCGGGTCGACCAGTTCCGGGGTGCTCCACCCGCCCGGTACCGCAGGGCGGTGCAGGCGGTGTTCCAGGACCCGCTGGGGTCGCTCGACCCTCTGATGGAGGTGCAGCAGATCCTCGCGGAGCCGCTGCGGATCCACTTCGACCTCGAACCGGGAAAGCGCCGGGCGCGGGTACGTGAACTGCTGGAGATGGTCGGGCTGAGCACCGCACACCTCAGCCGCTACCCGTACGAGCTGTCCGGCGGCCAGCGGCAACGTGTCGCTATCGCCAAGGCGCTCGCGGTGGATCCACAACTGATCGTGCTCGACGAACCGGTGAGCGCGCTCGACGTCTCGGTCCAGAGCCAGATCATCAACCTGCTCGACGGCATCCAGCGGGACCGCGGCATCTCCTATCTGTTCATCGCCCACGACCTGGCCGTGGTTCGCCACGCCAGTCACGACGTCGCGGTGATGTACCGCGGCCGCATCATGGAGAGCGGCCCGGCCGACCGGGTCTGCGGGACACCACGGCACCCGTACACCCGGCTCCTCTTCGACGCCGTGCCCAACCCGGTGCCCCGCTCCATGCGCGGTCCCCGCCGGGCCAACCAGTTCGATCTCCCGTTGCCCGACATCGGCGTCGAACCGACGCCGGCCGGGTGCCCGTTCATCACCCGGTGCCCGTTGCGTGGTCCCGAATGCGCAACGGGCTTCCCGGAGCCGACGCCCGTCCCGGGGGGCGGCGAGCTGGCCTGTTTCGCCGCCGAGCGAGTGCTGCGGGCTGCCGCGACCCCCGACCTTCCGAGGAAGGACGCCACATGAAGCCGACAGTTGAGTCACTGACCGGATCGCGAGGAAGCAGCCGACGACGAGGCGTTCGAACGGGCGTCAGAACAGCGGCGGCCGTCGTGGGACTGAGCCTCGTCCTGGCCGCGTGCAGCGGCAACGGCAACTCGGGCAACGACGTCGACGAGTCGATTCTCGAGCACACGAGCACCGAGGCACTCGCCGCGATGGTCAGGACCGACGGCGCGCCCGGCGAACCGACCGGCACCCTGCGGATCGGCTCCTGGATCTCCAACGGCTCGTTCGACCCCGTCGCGATCACCGTCATCCAGGGGCAGAACCTGCATCCCGCCTACGACCCGCTCTTCCAGATCAACGACAAGTACGAGCCGCTGCCGTGGCTCGTGGCGAGCTGGGAGGAACCGACCGCGACCAGCGCCCGACTCACGCTGCGCGAAGACGTGGTCTTCCACGACGGCACCCCGTTCAACGCCGAGGCGGTCAAGGTCAACCTGGAACGGGCGGCGGCGACCACCACCAGCCCGAACGCCAACATGTACGCGTCGATCGAGTCGGTGACCGTCGAGAGCGAGTTCGTGGCGCTGGTCGAGTTCGAGCGCCCGTACCCGGACTTCTACTACAACATGGCGACCCCGGCCGGCATGATGGTCAGCCCCGCCGCCATCGCCCAGGGCAGGGACCTGTCCCGGGAACCGGCCGGGTCCGGCGGCTGGCGCTGGAAGGGCGACGAGTTCGCCGAGGGCTCCAAGCAGGTCTACACCGCGAACCCCGGCTACTGGAATCCCGACGCGGTCAAGGTGTCCAGGGTCGAGATCAACATCTACACCGATCCGGCCGCCCGGCTGAACGCCTACACCAGCGGGCAGATCGACATGATGACGTACGTTCCCGACGCGAACAAGGCGCTCGTCGAAACCTCGGGATCACGGGTCTTCTCCGATCTGTCCATCGCGACGACCGTCGTCATCATGGACCGCGAGGGCACCGTGGTGCCGGCGTTCGGCGACCCGCGGGTGCGGCAGGCGATCGGGCTGCTGATCGACCGGGACGGCTTCAACGTCGCGGTACTGGGTCGCAGCGGATACCCCGCCGGCGGCTTCTCGTCCCCGACCACGCCCTGGTACGACGAGGCGCTCAACCAGCGCGCCCTGGACATCGAGCAGGCCAAACAGTTGCTCACCGAGGCCGGTTATCCCGACGGCTTCAGCTTCCAGTTCCCGAGCACGACCTCGATCGCCCCGGCGGTCGTCGCCGTCCAGCAGATGCTGGCGGCCGGCGGGATCACGATGAACATCGTCGACCTCCCCCCGTCGGAGTACACGGCCGCCCAGCGCAAGGGCGAGTATCCGGCGTCGTACCTCATCCCGACCGCCGTCGACATCGACCAGTGGTGGACCCGCACCGTCTCCAACAACGGACCGCTCAACCCCTTCAAGCTGACCGACCTGGAGGACCTGGAGAAGCGGTACGTCGACTCCCTCGCCCTGCCGACGGCGGAACGCGCCCCGATCCTCAAGGAACTGCAGGCCGAGGTGATCAACCGGGGTGTCATCTTCCCGCTGAGCCTGCGGTCGCGCATCGCCGCCGCCAAGGAGCAGGTGGTGGCGACCCAGCAACCGGTCCTCGCCCCGGAGGACTGGGCGCTGCGCCCGCACTACCTGTGGCTGACGCAGTAGCCGCACCAGCGTCACGACCCGAGGGCAAGAAAGAGAACGGACGAACCTTGACACTCACCGCGTTCCTGAATCCCCGGTCCATCGCCGTGGTCGGTGCCTCGCAGAAAGCGGACTCGGTCGGCGGGCGGATCATGGGCCAGCTCACCACCAGCTTCGACGGACCGATCTATCCGATCAACCCGAACTACGACACCGTACGCGGGCTGCCCGCCTTTCCCACGGTCGGCGCGGTCGGACAACCGGTCGACCTGGTGCTGGCCGCGGCAAGCAGCAAGCTGATCCCGTCCATCCTGCGGGAGAGCACGCAGTCGGGCGCGCAGGGCGCCGTGGTCTACTCGTCGGGCTTCGCCGAGGTCGGCGGAGCCGGCGAGGCGCTCCAGGCCGAACTCGACCGCCTCGTCGCCGAGACCGGGCTGCGCCTGCTCGGCCCGAACTGCCTCGGCTTCGCCAACTTCCGGCGCGGGTTGACCGCGACCTTCACCCGGGTGCCCTTCGACGTCCGGGACGGGAACATCGCCGTCCTGGCCCAGAGCGGGTCGATGGGCATCGGTACGGCCAGCCTGCTGCGCGCCGACGGCGCCGGCGTGGGCTTCTGGGCGGCCACCGGCAACGAACTCGACGTCTCCACCGGCGAACTGGCCATGGAACTGCTCGCCAGCGAGGAGGACGTCCCCGACGTCATCGCCATGGTCGTCGAGGGGGTGAACAACGCCGCGACGGTCATGAAGGCCGGCCGGCAGGCGGCCCGGGCGGGCAAGCAGGTCGTGCTGCTGAAGCTGGGGCGCACCGAACGGGGCAGGCAGGCGGCGATCAGCCACACCGCAGCCCTGGCCGGCTCCTACGCGACCTTCGCGGCGGCGTGCGAGCAGAACGGCATCGTCATGGTCGACACGATCCGGGAACTCGTCGACGTGACCCGCGGCTTCGCCGCCGGCCGCCGGCCACGGGGCAACCGGGTCGTCGTCATCAGCAGCAGCGGCGGCAACGGCGCTCTGATGGCCGACGCGACCGAGCAGGCCGGGCTCGCGCTGCCACCGCCGAGCGCGCAACTGCGGGCCGGGCTCGCGGAAGTGCTCCCGTCCTTCGGCTCCACGGGCAACCCGGTCGACATCACCGGCAACCTCGTCAACGACCTGCGCCCGGTGGCGGCCGTGCTCGAGGAGGTCGGCTCCAGCGACGAGTTCGACATCGTCGCGTACGGCACCGTGGCACGTACGCTGCCGGAGACCCACCGCGAGATCCTGCTGCGCGCCGCGCGGGGCACCGACAAGCCGTTCCTGGCCCTGGCCCATCAACCGGACGTGCTGACCCGGATGGCAGAACGTGGCCTGACCTGCTTCGCCGACGCCGCCAGCCTGATCGGTGTCGCCGGGAAACTGGTGCGGGCGCAGGAGGCCGGCGCGTTCCTCGACCTCACCGACGCCCCGTCGGCCGGCGCGGCCACGGTCACCGCCACGACCGGAACGCTGTCGGAGTCCGAGTCGAAGGCGCTGCTCGTACGCTACGGCGTACCGGTGCCGACCGAGACGGTCGTCGACGCGGAGGACGCGGCGGTGCGTGCCGTGGAGGAGCTTCCGGGACCCGCCGTACTCAAGATCGACGCGGCCTGGCTTCCACACAAGTCCGACGTCGGCGGCGTGATCGTCGGTGTGCGGGGGAGGGAAGCGGCGTCGGCCGCCTTCGCCCGCCTCGGCCAGGTGGCGCGAGAACATCGTCCCACCCCCGACGCGCCGTACCGGATCCTCGTGGCCGAACAGGTGCCGCCCGGGATCGAACTCATGCTCGGCCTGACGCGGGACCCCGTGCACGGAGCGGTCGTGACGCTCGCCGCCGGCGGTGTCGCCGCCGAGATCGTCGCCGAGTCCCAGGTCTCGGTCGTCCCGTTCAACCGGTCCCGGGCCCGGGCCATGGTCGACCGCCTCTGGGGCGGACGACTCGTCAGCCACCACCGGGGGCTCACCGCGGCGGCGCGGGACTCGCTCGTGGACGTCCTCATGGGCGTCCAGCGGCTCGCCCTGGCCGAGCCGGCGGTCGCGGAGGCCGACGTGAACCCACTGATCGCGACACCGGACCGGGTCGTCGCCGTCGACGGCCTCGTGGTGCTCGACGGAGGGCAAGGGTGAGCGTCGTGACGACCGGAAACGGCTACTCGGTATCCGAGCGGATCGCGCAGGTGATGCGGATCGACCCCGCCGCCGACGCCCTCGAATTCCAGGGGCGGTGGGTCACCTGGGGACGGCTGCGGGAACTCGGCGACGCGGTGCAGGGCATCCTCGCCGACTTCGGCCTGCCGCCAGGGGCACCGATCGGCATGCTCATGCGCAACCGTCCCGGTACGGTTGCGGCGATCCTGTCCCTGCTGACGCACGAACAGACCCTGGTCACCGTGTCCAGCCTGCAGCCGGACGCGAAGCTGGCCGCCGAACTGGGCCGGCTGCCGGCGACGGTCCTGCTCGCCCACCCCGACGACTGGGCCAGACCCGGGGTACGGGAAGCCGCCGCCGCCGCCGCGGGCTGCCTGGCGATCGCCATCGACGACACCCGGGTCGAGGTGCTGGAGCCGCTGCGCCGCGACGACGCGGCCGACCTCGCCATGCCGGGCACCGCCATCCTCATGCTCACCAGCGGCACGACCGGGCCACCGAAACGCGTCCCCCTCACTTATGCGGGATTCGACGCCGGCTACGCCGGTGCGTCGCACTACGAGAGCGGCTCGGCGGCGGTGCGGCTGCGCGACAGCGTCGCGATCGTGATGGCACCGCTGGTGCACGTCAGCGGGATCTTCACACTGCTGCTGAACGTTCAGGCCGGACGCAAGATAGCCCTGCTGGAGCGGTTCGCGGTCGACGAATGGCTGGAGCTGGTCACCGAACACCGACCGAAGGCCATCACGCTCCCGCCGACGGCGCTGCGGATGGTGATGGCCGCCGGTGTCGAACCGGAGCGGCTGTCCTTCGCCCGCAGCGTTCTCGTGGGCACCGCACCGATCAGCGTCGAGGACCAGCTCGCCTGGGAGGACCGGTACGGCATCCCCATCCTGGTCGTCTACGGCGCGACGGAGTTCGCGGGCGGGATCGCCGGCTGGACGCTCGACGACCACCGCCGGTTCGCCGCCACCAAACGCGGCTCGGTCGGCCGCGCCCACCCCGGCGTCGAACTGCGGGTCACCGACGAGGTCACGGCAGAGCCGCTCGGCGCCGGCGAGGTCGGCCTGCTCGAGGTGCGGGCGCCGCAACTGGGCAGGCGTGGATCGCAGTGGGTACGGACCACCGACCGGGCCCGCCTCGACGAGGACGGCTTCCTCTGGATCGTCGGTCGGGCCGACGACGTCATCATCCGCGGCGGATTCAAGGTCTCGACCGGGACCGTCGCGGAGACCCTCAAGCTCCACCCCGCCGTACGCGACGCCGGCGTCATCGGCCTCGACGACCCCCGACTCGGGCAGGTTCCCGTCGCCGCGGTGGAGGTCGCCCCGGGGGAGACCGTCGACGAGGCGGCGTTGAAGCAGTTCGCGCGCGAGCGTCTGACGCCGTACCAGGTGCCGGTGCGAATCCACGTGCTCGATTCGCTACCGCGCACCGCCGCGCTGAAGGTCAGCGGACCGCTGCTGCGCGAACTGCTCGAGCCACTGGCACGACAGGAGCGCTGAACCATGCGACTGCAGCTCAACAGCCGGGAACGGGAGTTTCAGGAGCGCGCGGCGGACTGGCTGTCGGACAACGTACCGACAGCCGACCGCCCACCGTCGGGACCGGCCATGGTCGACTTCGACCGTGCGTGGCAGCGCCGCCAGTACGACGGCGGCTGGGCCGGGGTCTCCTGGCCGAGCGAGTTCGGCGGTGCCGGACTGAGCCTCACCGAGCAGATCCTGTGGTACGAGCAGTGCGCGCGGTTCGACGCCCCGGAACCGGGGGTGTTCAACATCGCGCTGGGCCACGCCGGCCCCACCCTCATCGTCGAGGGCAGCGAGGCGCAGAAGCACGACCACCTCGGACCGATCCTGCGCGGCGAGGAGATCTGGGCACAGGGCTTCTCCGAACCCGGCGCCGGCTCCGACCTGGCGAGCCTGCGCATGCGCGCCGTACGCGACGGGGACGACCTGGTCGTCAACGGCTCGAAGATCTGGACGACGAAGGCGTCGGTCAGCGACTGGCAGGAGCTTCTCGTCAGGACCGATCCGGAGGCGGCCCGGCACCACGGACTGTCGTTCCTCATCGTGGCCCTCGACACCCCGGGGATCGAGGTGCGCCCGATCACCACGATGGACGGCGACACACCCTTCGCGGAGGTCTTCTACGACGACGTACGCATCCCGCTCGCCAACGTGGTGGGCCGGCTCGGCGACGGCTGGAAGGTCGCCATGACGACCCTCGGCCTCGAACGCGGCACGATGACGCTCGGGATGGTGATCCGGCTGCTGAAGCTGATCGACCAGGTCAGGGAACTCGCGGCGACCCGGGTCGACCGGCGGGGTCGGGCCATGCTCGCCAACGACGAGGTGGCGGCGGCGATCGCCGACATCGAGTCCGAGGGGGTCGCGCTCTACGCGCTCGCCCTCGCCTTCGTCTCCGAGGTCGTCCGCACCGGGAAGGCCGGACCGAAGGGCTCGATGGTGCGCCCGTTCTACGCCGAACTCAGCCAGCGGGTCAAACGCCTCGGCGCGGACCTGCTCGACCGGGAAGGGCTGACGGTCGACGGCTCGGCGGCCGCCGCGGAGTTCGTCCCCTCCTACCTCTACTCGTTCGCCCACACGATCGGAACGGGCACCTCCGAGGTACAACGCAACGTGATCGCCCAACGCGTGCTCGGACTGCCGCGCGCCTGAGCCGGAGCCGGAGAACAGGGGGACAGGCAATGGATCTGTATCCGTCGGACGAGCAGCGGGAGCTTTCCGCGGCCGTACGCGACGTGCTCGCCGGGGCCGCGCCGATGGACGGTGCGACGGGGAGCGACGACGCCTGGTCGGTCGCGGCCGGCCAGGGCTGGTTCGCCCTCGGCCTCGACGAGGCCGACGGTGGCCTCGGCGGGACGCTCGCCGACGAGGCGCAGGTCTTCGCGCAGATCGGCGCCGCCGCTGCCGCCGGACCGTTTCTCGCCACGAACCTCGCCGCCCGGGTCGCCACCGTCGCCGGCGAACGGGCGCTTGCCGACGGGTTGGCGGCCGGGGCACTCCGGGCGGCCCACGCGTTCGGCTCCCACGACGACCGGTTCACCGCCTTCGATGCCCGTGGCGCGGGCGTGTTGCTCCTCGTCGACGAAGAACGCTCCCGGCTGCGCCTGTACGGGCTGGCGGACCGGGACATCGTCGACGATCTCTCTCCGATGGATCCAGCGGTCACCGTGGCCAGGGTCGGCCTGGACCGCGCCGAGGTGCTCGCCGAGATCACCGGAGCCGACGCCGACGCCGTCCTCGTACGCGCGTCCGTCCTGGTCGCCGCGATGCTCTCGGGCGTGGCGACGGCCGCCACCTCGATGTCGGTCGAGTACGCCAAGATCAGAGAGCAGTTCGGCCGGCCGATCGGCGCGTTCCAGGCGATCTCCCACCGCTGTGCGGAGATGGCGATCCGCTCGAACGCCGCGTCGGCGGTCGTCGACCTCGCCGCCGTCAGCGTCGACGAGGGACACCCGGACCTGCGGCGCCGGGTGGCGGCCGCCCGGCGGTTCACCGAGTCGTCCGCGTTGGAGAACGCCCGGGTGAACATCCAGAACCACGGGGCGATCGGCTTCACGTGGGAGCACGGCGCTCACCGGCTGCTCAAGCGTGCGCGGTTTCTCGGGCTGGGTTTCCAGCCTCGCGACCTGCAGACCGAGGTGCTCGTCGGCACCGGCTGACCTGCCCGGCACCGCGTCGGTCCGGGCCCGTGCGTCGATCCAACCAGTTGGTCGTACGCCCGGGCCGTTGACCGCCGGCCGGACAAGGCCGGGCCGCCACGGGGAATCGCCGCGCGGTTCCGGCGTCGTCGTCAGCGGTCGCGTGCGTCGGATCGCCTCGCGCGCTCGCGCGCCTCGCGATAGGTGCCGCCGTGGTCGATCGCTGTGTAGACCCGCTCGTAGCCGTCGGCCCACGCCTCGTCGAAGCTGCGGGCGGCGTCGAGTCGCACCTGCTGACGGAGTTGGTCGAGCGCATGGGCGCTGTTCGCGGCGACCTGGAGTGCGTACTGCCGCACGTCATCCTGCAACGACTGCGGTTCGGTCAGGAACTGGGCGAGCCCGTAGTCATGTGCCTGGGTCCCACTGATGACCCGTGCGCTGAGTAGCAGGTCGAGCGCACGGCCGGTGCCGACCAACTGGGTGAGGGTCCAGGAGAGGTTCAGCTCGGCCGCCAGGCCGAGTTTCGCGATCGTCGTGGTCCACTTCGCGTCCGGAACCGTGAACCGGACGTCGGCCATGAGCGCGTGGGCGAGGCCCGCACCAGCGACCGCGCCGTTGACCGCGGCGATGACAGGCTTGGAGATCCGTACCGCCGCGTCCCGGGGAGCTTCCCGCGCCCGCTGACGCACACCCTCGCCGGTGAGACTCTCGAGTCTGCTGAAGTCGGCGCCGGCGCAGAAACCTCGACCGGCGCCCGTGACGACGACGACGCGGACCGCCGGGTCGGCATCGGCTCGCTGGAGCGCGGCGACGTAGCGGTTGGTCATGTCGCCGACAAGTGCGTTGAGGCGATCTGGACGGTTGAACGTGATCGTTGCGATCGGCCCGTCGACCGCGTAGAGGATCGTGTGCTCCGCCGCCTGGTCGGCTTGGTCAGACATTCTTTCAGTGTACCGATCGGTCAACGGAGGACAAGCTCGCCTACGAATGGACCCCGCTAGAGATGGACCTTGTTCTCCGTTCGACCGATCGGTACATTGGACGCTATGTCGACGGGTCCTGGGACGGGTGAGTTCGACGGCATGCTCAGCGGCTGCCGGGTGATCGACGCGACGGACGGGCGCGCGATGCTCGCGGGACGCATCCTCGCCGACCTCGGTGCCGACGTCGTCCAGCTCGAGCCGGCGCGGGGAGCCCGCACGCGCCGGCCGCATCCGCGGTCCACGCCCGGACGGTCCAACGTGTGGTCGACCTTGGCGGCCGGCAAGTCCCGCCTCCTCCTCGACCTTGACGTGGCGGACGATCGGGAACGCTTCGTCGACCTCTGTGGTCGCGCCGACGTGCTCCTGCACTCCGGCGCGGGCGGAATCCTGGGTTCCACCCTCCAGGTGGCGGAACTTCCCGCACTGGCATCCGAACTCGTCGTCGTCACGATCACGGCTTTCGGTCTGGGTGGACCCAAGAGCGGCGCCCCGGCCAGCGACCTCACCTTGTGGGCCGCGGGCGGACCGATGGAGCCGCTGCGCGACGGGTCCCGCCCCCCGCTGCGGGTCTCGGTTCCCCAGGCGTGGCTACATGCCGCGGCCGACGCTGTCGTGGGTGCGCTGCTGGGACTACTGGGTTCCGAGCAGACCGGCCGCGGCCAGGTCGTGGACGTGTCGGTGCAGGCGTCGGTGACGCTCGCGACCCTCGGCTGGTCGCTCAGCGGGAAGATCGGCGAGACGGCGCGGCCGGGCGGCCTGTTCAGTGCCCAGCGCCCCGATCAGAGCGGCAGCGGTTCGACGGCGGCCGGCTCGATGCGTCGCTGGGAGTGCGCGGACGGGTTCGTCGAGTTGAACCTCTCGATGGGCCCCGCCACCGGCGCCTTCACGAACCGCCTGTTCGCCTGGATCGCCGAGGAACGCGGCGACGCGGTTCCCTTCCGCGAACTGGACTGGCGCGAGGTCCCGGCCGCGCTGAGGTCGGGGGACGTCGATGCGACCCTGATCGAGGCAGCGCGGGCTGTCGTCAAGAACTTCCTCGCGTGCAAGGCGAAGCGCGAGATCCTCGAACAGTCACTCGCCCGACGTCTGCTCGCCGTGCCGGTCCACGACCTGGCCGACGTCGCGGCGGATGCGCAGTTGGCCAGCCGTGGCTTCTGGGTCGACGTGGCGCAGGAGAGGGGCGGCGTCGCGATCCCCGGACGGTTCGCGCACGTGTCCGGCGCCCCCGGGCCCACGGTACGTGGGGCCGCACCGGCGGCTGACGCGCCGAACGACGACCCGCTGAGGCGCTGGGCCGTCCGCGACCGCGGGTCCGCCGGCGCGACCGCCGGTGCGGCGCCCGTCGACGGACTTCGGGTGCTCGACCTGTCCTGGGTCGTGGCCGGCCCTCTCATCGGTCGTACCCTCGCGGACTTCGGGGCAACCGTCATCCGTGTCGAGTCCGCGGCTCGGATCGACACGGCGCGCGTGGCGGGCCCGTTCGTCGGCGGGCAGTGGGGGCCGGAGAACTCGGCGCTCTACGGGACCTGCAACGCGGGCAAACTCGGCGTCGCCCTGGATCTCTCGACCGAGCCGGGGCGGGAGGTCGTGCGTGACCTCGCGGCGTGGGCCGACGTGGTCATCGAGTCGTTCGCGCCGGGGCGGCTGGCCGCGTGGGGCCTCGGATACGACCGGCTCGCGGCGGGGCACGAGGACTTGATCATGCTGTCGACGAGCATGACGGGCCAGACGGGGCCCCATGCCCGACTCGCCGGGTTCGGCAACGTCGGCGCCTCGCTCAGTGGTTTCCAGGCCCTCGCCGGCTGGCCCGACCGCCCTCCCGTCGGGCCCTTCGGCGCCTACACCGACTACGTCGCGCCCCGGTTCTCGTTGGCGACGCTGCTGGCGGCCCTCCGGCACCGGGAACGCACGGGCCGCGGTTGCTGGATCGACGTGTCCCAGGTCGAGTGCGGCGTCATGTTCCTGTCACCGGAACTGCACGCCTACCGGGTCGACGGGCAGCTTGCGCGAGCCCGTGGCAACGCCGACGCGGACCATGTGCTCCACGGGGTGTACCCGTGCCGCTCCACCGACGACCGGGGGCGCTACGTCGCGATAGCGGCCGCCGACGACGAGCAGTGGGAACGGCTCGCCGCCGTGCTCGGTCTGCGCCCCGATGAGCCGATGTCGTCGCCGCGTGCCGCCGGGCCGGCCGTGCCCACCATCGACGACCTCGTCAGCGAACGCACGCGCGCCTGGGATGCCGACGAGTTGCAGGATCGGTTGCTCGACGCCGGGGTACCCGCGCACGTCGTCGCCGACGGTGCCGACCTCGCCGCGGACCCGCAGCTGGCCGCGCTGGGACACTTCGTCGAGGTTCCGCACCCGATCCATGGGCGAATGACCGTGGAGGCGCCGCGGTACCGTCTCTCCGCCACTCCGGGGCGGGTGCGAGGTGCCGCGCCGACGCTCGGGCAGCACACACGCCAGGTACTGACCCAGGTCCTCGGCTACGACGTCACGCGCGTCGACCGACTCCAGGAAGAGGGTGTGCTTCGATGACTCTCCGCATCGGCTTCACGTCGGGGATCTGGACCTCGAGTGAGCGCGTGCGTGACCTGCGCGACCTCGTACTCGCGGCCGAGCGTCTCGGCTTCGACTCGGTCTGGGCGGGCGAGGCGTACGGCAACGACGCGCTCACCCCGCTCGCGTGGGCCGCGGCGCAAACGACACGCGTACGGCTGGGCACATCGGTGCTGCAGATGCCGACGCGCAGCCCGGCCGCGGTGGCGATGGCCGCGGCATCCCTGGACCTCCTCTCCGGCGGGCGGTTCGAGTTGGGCCTGGGCACATCCGGGCCCCAGGTTGCCGAGGGTCTGCACGGTCAGCGGTTCGAGCGGCCGTTGGCGCTCACGCGCGACTACGTCGCGATCGTCCGTACGGCGCTGCGCCGCGAGGTCGTCGAGCATCGTGGCGAGGTCCTGACCGTGCCGCTGCCCGGCGGCCCGGGAAAGGCGCTACGGCTGATGATCTCGCCGACCCAGCGGCGGATTCCGATCCACCTGGCGGCGAACGGTCCGCGGAGCATGGAACTCGCCGGCGAGATCGCGGATGGCATCATCCCCACGATGCTCACACCCGACGGCGTCCGCCGGGCATGGGGGCGGGTGCGGCACGGCGCCGACCGGATCGGCCGGTCGCTCGACGACTTCGCGATCACGGTCACGATGAAACTCGTGATCGATCCTGATCCCGAGGCCGCACGGGACCGGGCGCGGCCCTATCTGGCACGCCTCGTCGGAGGCATGGGCTCGCGCGAGCAGAACTTCTACAACGACGCGGTGACGCGGGCCGGTTTCGGGGACGAGGCGCACGAGATTCGCGCCCGGTACCTGGGCGGAGATCGCGCCGGGGCCGTCGCGGCCGTCACCGACGACGTGGTCCGGGCCTTCTGTCTTGCCGGCTCGCCGACCGAGGTCGCGCATCGGATAGCCGAGTACCGCGCCGCTGGCGCCACCCGTCTGATCGTCGCGAGTCTCGCCGACGGGCTCGAGCGCGAGATGGAGCAGCTCGAGATGGTGGCAGAGTTGGCCGGCCTCGACGCCGCCACCGAGTAGCGCCAACGAGACCGGCGCACAGACTAGCGTCCCTTCCAGACCGGGCTGCGTTTCTCCGCGAACGCCGTCGCCCCTTCCTTGGCGTCCTGCGAGGCGAACACGACCTCGCTCAGACTCCGCTGCCGCTCGAACGCCTCGGACAGCGGCCAGTCGGCCGACCCGGTCGCGATGGACTTGGAGGCGGCGACCGACAGGGGAGCGTTCGCCGAGATCCGCCGGGCGAGGTCGAACGCGGCGTCCAGCGCCTGTCCGTCGGCGACGACCGCGTTCAGCAGCCCCAGACCGCTCGCCCGCTCGGCGGAGATCGGGTCGCCGGTCAGCAGCATCTCCAACGCGATCGCCTGCGGCAGGCGGCGAGGCAGCCGGAACATCCCACCGCCCCTGGCGAGCAGCCCGCGCTTGACCTCGGGTAGACCGAAGCGGGCCGAGGCGCCGGCGGTCACCAGATCGCAGGCGAGGACCATCTCGAAGCCGCCGCCGAGAGCCCAGCCCTCCACGGCGGCGATGATCGGCTTGGCCGGCGGTGCCTCGACGAGCCCGGCGAACCCGCGCTCGGCGGTCGCGGCGCGCTCGCCGGCGGCGAAGCGCTTGAGGTCCATTCCGGCGCAGAAGTTGCCGCCGCGTCCGGTGAGGATCGCCACCCGAAGGCCGGGTTCGGCGTCCAGCCGGGTGAGCGCGTCGGCGATCGCCCTGGCCGCGCTCCTGGTCATCGCGTTGCGTTGCCGCGGACGGTTGATTTCCAGGAGCAGGATGCCGTCGTGTTCGCAGGCCACGACCTCCGGTTCGAGGGTCGTGGCGGGTCCGTCGCTCACCGGGGTGCCATCCTGATCGCGCCGTCCAGCCGGACCGTCTCGCCGTTGAGATACCCGTTCTGCAACAGGGTGACCGCCAGCGCGGCGTAGTCGTCCGGGTCACCCAGCCGCTTCGGGTGCGGCACGGTCGCGGCGAGACTGTCGCGGATGTCGCCCCGAAGCCGGGCGAGCATCGGCGTGTCGAAGATGCCGGGTGCGATGGTGTTCACGCGGATCGCCCAGCTGGCCAGGTCGCGCGCCGCGACGATGGTCATCGCATGGACGGCACCCTTCGACGCGGAGTAGGAGGTCTGTCCGATCTGCCCCTCGAACGCGGCCGCGGATGCCGTCAGGACGATGGCGCCACGGTCGCCGTCCTCGATGCTGTTGCCGCTCATGCGGGCCGCGGACAGGCGCAGCACGTTGTACGTACCGATCAGATTGACCTCGAGCACGTCGCGGAAGCTCTTGAGCGGGGCCGGCCGGCGTTCCTTGTCGATGACGCGCAGGCGGTCGCCGCCCCGGCCGGCGCAGTGGACGACCGCGCGCAGGACGCCCAGTTCCTGGGCCACGTCGAGCGGGGATCGCAGGGAGTCCTCGTTGGTGATGTCGGCGGCCGCGAAGCGTGCGTTCGGACCCAGGCGCTCGGCGACGGCGGGGCCGTCGGAGCTCGCGAAGTCGGTGATCACGACCTTGGCGCCGGCTTTGACGAGTGCGGCGGCGGTGGCGGCGCCGAGCCCGGACGCCGCGCCGGTTACCAGCGCTGAAGCGCCGTTGAGATCCATGGTTCTCCTGTGGTCGGTCCGCGGCGCGGACGCGTTGTCATCGGTCGGATGCGAGCTCGCGTCCGATGATCTCTTTCATGATTTCCGTGGTCCCGCCCACGATGGTCTGCACCCGGCCGTCGGCGAAGGCACGCGCTATCGGGTACTCCTCCATGTAGCCGTAGCCGCCGTGCATCTGCAGGCAGGCGGTGACCACGCGTTGCTGCAGCTCGGTCGCCCACCACTTGGCCTTGGCCGCCGTGGTGGCGTCCAGGCGTCCCTCGTCGAGTTCGTGTACGAGCGATTCGAGGTAGGCCCTGGTCACGTCGACCTCGGTGACGAGTTCGGCGAGCCGGAACCGCGTGTGCTGGAAGTCGATGATGCGCTGGCCGAAGGCTTTTCTCGTCTTGGTGTAGTCCACGGTCCAACCGAGCGCGGCCTCGGCGCCGGCAAGTCCGCGCCAGGCGATCGAAAGGCGTTCCAGGGGGAGCTGTCGGGTCAGGTGATGGAACCCGCGCCCCTCCTCGCCGACGAGGTTCCCACCGGGTACGGCGACCTCGTCGAAGTACAGCTCCGCGGTGTCCTGCGCGTGCAGCCCGAGTTTCCGTAGCTTCGGGCCCCGGCTGAACCCGGGTGTGTCGGTGGGAACCAGGATGAGGGAGAAGGTGGGTCTGCCCTCACGCTCGCCGGTCCTGGCGGCGACCAGGACCACGTCGGAGCTGAAGCCGTTGGTGATGAACGTCTTGGCGCCGTTGATCACCCATTGGTCGTCCCGACGGACGGCGGTCGTCGCGATGCCCCGCAGGTCGCTTCCCACGCCGGGCTCCGACATGGCGATCGAGGTGACCACCTCGCCGGACGCCATGCCGGGAAGCCACCGGCGCTTCTGTTCCTCGGTGCCCAGGGCGATGAGGTACCCGGCGACGATGTCCTCGTTGATGGCCAGCCCGGAGGCGAATGCCGCAGCACCGACCCTGGCCAGTTCGTCGGTGAGGACACACCGGAAGCGGTAGTCCGTCGACCCGCCGCCGCCGTACCGCTCGGGTGTGCGGAGCCCGAGCAGGCCGAGTTCGGCGGCCGCGCGCCACACCCGCCGGTCGACGAGTCGCTCCCGCTCCCAGCGGTCGAGATGTGGTGCGACGTCGCGCGAAACAAAACGACGGGCCAACGCACGGAAATCCTCGTGGTCGGCTTCGTAGAATCCCCGGCTCACCTGCGGTTCGTCCTTCGCTGTCCGAGTCGACTGTTGCGGTGATTGTTTTCGTCCCGTTGTTTTGTACGGTCCGGTCGGTACATTGTATGGGTCGGTACAGACGTTGGGAAGGCGGGAGAGGTCACATGGCGGGGCAGCTCACCGGTATAAGGGTCGTGGAGTTCCTGGGGCTGGGGCCCGCACCGTTCGGCTGCCTGCTCCTGGCCGATCTCGGTGCCGAGGTACTCACCGTCACCAGGCCCGGACAGTCGACGGCGGCCATGGTGCGCAACCGGTCCCTGCTCGAGCTGGACCTCAAGGATCCGCAGAGCGTCGCGTTCGTACGCGAGGTGATCGACGAGGCGGATGTCGTCGTCGAGAGCTTCCGACCGGGCGTCGTCGAGCGGCTGGGGCTCGCCCCCGAGCAGCTCAGGGAACGCAATCCCGGGCTGATCGTCACCAGGATGACCGGCTGGGGACAGACCGGCCCGCTCGCGCCGAGAGCCGGACACGACATCAACTACATCGCCATCACCGGCGCGCTCGACCTGGCCAGGCGTCCGGGACTCGCGCCGATGCCGTCGGCGAACCTCGTCGGCGACTTCGGCGGCGGCGGCATGTACCTCGTGATCGCGGTGCTGTCGGCACTGGTCGAGCGCGCCCGTACCGGCACCGGCACCGTCATCGACGTGGCCATCGTCGACGGCACGACGTACCTCACCACGATGCTGCACGAGTACCGCAACCTCGGGATGTGGTCGGACACCCCCGGCACGAACCGCCTCGACACGGGCGCGCCCTACTACGACAGCTACGAGACCGCCGATGGCGGCTACGTCGCCGTCGGCGCCCTCGAGGACAAGTTCTTCGAGCAACTGGCGGACGTGATCGGACTGACCCCGCAGGAGCGGGTGGGCCGGGAGGACAAGGCGAACTGGCCGCGGCTACGCGAGCGGATCGCGGCGAAGATCCGGGGCAGGACCCGTGCCGAGTGGACGGAGATCGCCGAACGGGTCGACGCCTGTATCGCACCGGTGCTCTCCCTCGCCGAGGCCGGGACGCATCCGCAGCTCGCCGCGCGCGGGGTCCTGCGCCGCACGGCCGGCGGCCGCGGCTGGGTCCCGGTGCTACCCATCGGATACGCCGACGCCCCGGTGGACGGCGCCGAGCTGCTCGAACGGTGGGGATTCGGCCATCCCACGGCCACGTTCCGCCGGCCGGCGGACGCGATTTATCCGGAGGTGTCGCCGCCGAAGGAGGCCGGGCGGGAACCGTTCGGCGGGGCACTGGCCGCCGAAGTCGGGGGAGTGGCGGGCCAGGGCACGTGAGGTGCGCCGGCATGGAGCCGGCCCGGCACGAGAACCCGTCCGTGCCGGGCGAGCGGGGAAACGGTGTCCTAGTCGCCCTTGCGTACCCGCAGGCCGTCGAGGAACAACGACACGTAGAGCTCGGAGATCTCCTTCGGGGACAGCGATCCGGCGGGCTCGATCCAGCGGTAGCTGCTGGTGAACATGCCGACTATGGCTCGTCGCTGCATGGCGTGGACCGGCCGGAAGAGCCCGGCCTCGGCGCCCTCGTCGAACAGCGCCTGCCAGTACTGCTCGTACTCGTCCCGAAGATGGCGCACGTGCGAGCGGTGCGGTTCGTCGAGCGCCTGCCAGTCGCGCATCGAGGTGATCCAGGCACTGCGGTTGGTGGACAGGTCCGTCAACAGGTGCTCGGCCATCCGGTGCAGCCTGTCCTCGGCCGAGCCGCCGCTGGCGAGGATCCGCCGAGCCTCGCGGTTGGCGTTCTCGAGCAGGCGAAGGGCGATGCTGAGCAGCAACTGCTGCTTGTTCTTGATGTGGTAGTACAGGGCACCGCGGCCCAGCCCGGTCGACTCCGACAGTTCCTGGACGCCGGTCGCGTCGTAGCCCTTCTCGGCGAAGAGTTCGGTCGCGACGCGCAGCACCCGTTCGCTGGTCGTCTCCTTGTTCGACTTCTTAGCCATGTCGTCAATAGTCAATTCTGGGACCAGAGTTCGAAGATCGTCGCGTTAGCGGTCCCGCCACCTTCGCACATCGACTGGAGACCGTACCGGATTCCGTTGTCCCGCATGTAGTGGATCAGCCGCGTGGCCAGGATCGCGCCGGAGGCGCCGAGGGGGTGTCCGACCGCGATGGCGCCCCCGACAGGGTTGAGGCGGGCCGGGTCGGCACCGGTCTCCGCCTGCCACGCGAGCGGCACCGGCGCGAATGCCTCGTTGATCTCGAAGGCGCCGATCTCGTCTATCGAGAGCCCGGCCGAACGAAGGGCGCGTTCCGTCGCGGGGATCGGCGCGGTGAGCATCTCCACCGGATCCGCGCCGGCCACCGCTCCGGCATGGAAGCGGGCGAGTGGTCGCAGCCCCAGACGGGCGGCGTTCTCCGGCGTCGTGACCAGCAGCGCGGCCGCCCCGTCGGCGATCTGCGAGGAGTTGCCGGCGTGGATCCTGCCCTCTTCGAGAAAGGCCGGCGAGAGCGACGCCAGCGTCTCCACGGAGGTGCCGCGCCGGAGCCCCTCGTCCACCTCGAGCGGGCCGCCGTCGCGCGGCACCGCAACGAGCTGTCGGGCGAAGGCGCCGGAGTCGATGGCCGCCGCGGCGCGCTCGTGGGAAAGCGCCGCGAACTCGTCGAGCCGGGTCCGGCTGAACCCCCACTTCTCGGCGATCATCTCCGCGCCGATGCCCTGGCTGAGGTCGTCGACACCGAAGCGGTCCAGGACCGTACGGCCGTAGGGCTCGCCGAACTTGCGTGCCGAACCGATCGGAACCCGGTTCATGGTCTCCACGCCACCGGCGACGATGACCTCGGCCCGGCCCGACATCACCGCGAACGCGGCGAACTCCAGGGCCTGCTGGCTCGAGCCGCAGGCCCGGTTGATCGTGACGGCCGGGATCGTCTCGGGCCAGCCGGCCGCCAGCACCGCGAAGCGGCCCACGTTGCTCGACTGGTCGCCGAGTTGGGTCACGCAGCCCCAGTAGACGTCCTCCACGACCTCGGGGTCCAGGCCCGCGCGCTTCACCAACTCGTTGAGCACGACTGCGGACAGGTCGACCGCGTGCACGTCGGCCAGCGAGCCCTTCTTGCGCCCGATCGGAGTGCGCACCGCCTCGACGACGACTGCCTCACGCAGGCCCATGGCTACCACCCTTCCCGGCGGATCAGGGCCCATGGTCGGGCCGCATGTCCGCTCAGCGATGATACACTGAACCAACCGATCGGTACACTTCTGCGAGGATGGCGAGCACCTCGCCGGCACCGAGTGCGCCAACTCGGGCCGATGGAAAGAGCGGAGGATGTGCATTGAGGATCGGTATGCCGCTGTCCTACAGCGGCGGTTTCAAGGAGACCGTGGGTCGTATCCGTGAATACGAGGCGGTCGGCGTCGACGTGCTTTTCGTCCCGGAGGCGTATTCCTACGACGCGGTGAGCCTGCTGGGCTATCTGGCCGCGTCGACCGAGCGGATCACGATCGCCTCCTCGATCCTCAACGTCTACTCCCGCACGCCGGCGCTCATCGCGATGACCGCCGCCGGACTGGACTACGTCTCCGAAGGTCGGTTCATGCTGGGAATCGGCGCGTCGGGGCCGCAGGTCGTCGAGGGATTCCACGGTGTGCCGTACCGGGCGCCACTCGGTCGCGCGCTCGAGGTCACGCAGATCTGCCGGACGCTGTGGCGCAGGGAGGCGCTCGAGCACGACGGCGAGCACTTCCAGTTGCCGCTGGGCCCTGAGCGTGGCGGCTCCGGGCTCGGCAAGCCTTTGAAGATCATAAACAGGCCGGTACGCGAGCGGATCCCGATCATGCTCGGCGGGATCGGTGACCGGGCCGTGGCGATGGCGGCCGAGCACTTCGAGGCGTGGCAGCCGATGTTCTTCCTTCCCGAGGTCGCGGACCCGGTGTTCGGCCCGCACCTGCGTAAGGGCAGTGCCCGCCGGGACCCGGCCCTCGGGCCGCTCGATGTCATCGCGCAGAGCTACCTGGCGGTCGTCGAGACCGAGGAGGAGGAGAAGGCGGCGCTGCGCCAGGTCCGGGAGCACCTCGCCCTCTACATCGGTGGGATGGGAGCCAGGGGCAAGAACTTCTACACCACGCTCGTGTCGCGGTTCGGATTCGCCGACGAGGCGACACGTGTCCAGGAGCTGTACCTCGCCGGCAGACGCGAGGAGGCGATCGACGCCGTACCGGAGGCACTCGCCAGGGGGCTGTCGCTGATCGGGAACCCCGATCGGCTCGGCGAGCGGATCCATGCGTTCTCCCGGGCAGGTGTGACCACCTTGAATCTGCGTTCCGTGGCACCGGGCCACACCCGGCAGGTCCACGACTACGCGATCGTCAGGAAACTCGCCGACTGATCCTCAGCCGACCCGGCGCAGGCCCGACGGCTCGTCGCCGTCGAGCAGTTCCACGAGCAGATCCGCGAGCGGGCCCGGACGATCGAGCTGCACGTGATGATGGGCGGCCGGGACGAGTCCCCACCGGACGGGGCGCCCGACCCGGCCCGCCACGTACCGGGCCGAGGCTTCGGTGACCGCGGGGCTCAGCGCACCGCCGACCAGTGCCACGGGACAGTCGATCCGCCCCAGCCACTCGTGGATCACCGCATCGGTGAACCGTTGGAACACCGCGGGATCGAACCGTACCCGCCAGCCCCGCGGAACCTGTTCGTACGAGTGACCGGCGAGATCACGGACGAGCCCGGCGGATGCGGTGCTTCCCGACGGCACGAGGCGGAACCGGCTGATCGCCGTGTCGAGATCGGCATGGATGGTCCGCTCGCGGCCGGGCCGGCCCCGGGGCCGGTGCGCGGTACCGGCCCGCGGTGGTCTGATCGCGACATCGAGCATGACGAGTTCGTTCACCAGCCCCGGGTGCAGCGCCGCGGTGGCGGCGCCGACAAGGCCACCCATGCTGTGGGCGACGAGGGTGGCCGACCCGGTACGGGAGCCGTACCGGATCACCGACGCCACCTCCGAGGCCCACGTCTCGCCGTCGTACCCCTGCGACCGGTGGCCGCTTTCGCCGTGACCACTCAGATCGAAGACGGTGGCCCGCCACCGCCCTCCGACGTGGCCGAGCATCGCGTCCCACCAGTGCCCGTGCGCACCGGCGCCGTGGATGAGGACCACGTCCGGCCCGTTGCCGGCCCCCGGCAGCACGCGTCCGCGCAGCGGGGTACCGCGATGGTCGAGGACGAACCCCGTCCCTTGCGCGCCGCTCGGCGTCGTCATCACGGGGCGGTATCGGCGTCAGGGGGCGCTGCGATCCGACGTACCTTGTGGATGGTCTCGCCGGAGGCGATCAGTCTCCCGGCCCGGGTCCGTATCTCGACCGCGGCATGCACCACGGACCGGCCGACATGGCTGGGTCTGGCGGTGATGACCAACGCGGAGCGGTGATCGGCCGACGACAGGAACCGGTAGGACGCGTGGATGTGTGGCGCGCCGGCTCCGACGGGTTGCCGGGAGTGGGCGGCGGTCGCCGTCGCGCAGTCCATCAGCGCGGAGAGGTATCCGCCGTGCAGTCGCCCGGCGGAGTTGGCGAACTCGGCGCGGGGGATCGCGTCGCCGACGACGGTGCCGTCGTCGTCGACCGATCGGAGGTGGAATCCCAGGAGCGTCTGGAACGGCTGTGTCGGGATCACCCCGTCGGCGATCGCCTGTTGGTATTCGAGGCCGGACACCACCCCGAAGGCCGGCCCGAGGGGATGTTGCTCAGACATCGTCTCAGTTCCCCTCGAAGGACGGCGAACGGCGCTCCATGAACGCGGTGATTCCCTCTTTGAAGTCGAGCGTCCTGGTCGCGATGTCCTCGACGAGGCTCTCCACGCGCAGCGCGTCCTCCAGCGTCCCGACCGAGTTCCTGTCCAGCAGCCACTTGACGAGTCCGAGTGAGGTGGTCGCGCCGTCCGCCAGTTCACGGACGATCGCCTCCGTGGCTGCCGTGAGCTCTTCGTCGGGAACGAGTCGACTTATCAGACCCCATTCGAACGCCTCGCCCGCGGTCACCTGTCGGCCGAGCATCAGCATCTCCCGTGCGCGGGCGATCCCGATCAGTCGCGGCAGCAGCCAGGTGCTGCCGGAGTCCGGGGTGAAGCCTCTACGGACGAAGGGAACGGAGAACAGCGCGGTGTGGCTGGCGACACAGAAGTCCCCGACCAGGGCGAGTGAGCAGCCGAGACCTGATGCGTGGCCGCGGACGGACGTCACGACCGGTACCTCGATCCGCGCGAGCGCACCGATCAGCCGGTGCGGCCCGGTGTCGATGCTCCGGTGCGTCGCGGTGGGTCTGGGCCGTTCGCCTTCGTGCCGCCGGTCCCGCTTGAGGTTCATCCCCGAGCAGAAGTGGTCTCCTTCGGCCGTGATGGCGATGACCCGGACGACATCCTCTCGTCCGAGGTCCGGCAGCAGTGCCGCGACCTCGCGGGCGCACTCCGAACTGAGTGCGTTGCGGCGCTCGGGCCGGTTGAGGGTGATTCGCAGGATCCGGCCGTCGAGCCGGATCGACATCCCGTCCAGGTGGACGTCCGCGAAGCTTGTCATTCGGCGGTTCCTCTGTCTTGGGCGCGCCCCGGTCCTCGGCGGTCGGTCCGCGGACGGGGTCGGGTGGGGGTTTCGGTCGGCGGTGCCGTTCCCGGTCTGGCGGTCGCGACCTACGGTAGTCGACTTGCCGGTTGTATGGACCGACCAGTCTATCAGTTTGGATGATTCCGAGACCTGATCGCTGTAGTACGCGGTCGGCTCCGCCTCGACGGGTGGGGGAGGGGTAGTAGAGCGTGTGGCCTGCTGTAGCCGTGTGGTTGGCGTGATCGATCGCTGGGCTGTCTCGTTCGCCGCCGGAGCGCGACCCTTGATCGCCAACATACCGATCGGTACACTCCATGCGTGTCTCATGACGGAGAGCTGCCAGCGGAGACGATCCGCTATGGCGTCGAGGACGAGATCGCCACGATCACCTTCAACCGCCCGGAGCGACTCAACGCGTTCGCCGACGACATGGCCTCCCGTTACCTCGGGGCGCTACGCAGGGCCGACGACGACCCCGCGGTCCGCGTCATCGTGATCACCGGCGCGGGCCGCGGCTTCTGCGCCGGTGCGGACTTCACCCGCCTCGAAACCCTCGACCTCGACGAGGTGCGACGGCGCGCCCTCGCCGAACCCCGGGACGTCGCGATGCGCGTGAACAAGCCCGTGATAGCCGCCGTCAACGGGGCGGTCGCCGGGATCGGCCTCGCCCACGCGTTGATGGCCGACGTGCGCTTCACCGTGCCGGACGCCAAGTGGACCACCGCCTTCGCGAAGATCGGCCTGGTCGCGGAACTCGGCACCGCATGGCTGCTGACCCAACTCGTCGGCACCGGCCGCGCGCTCGACCTGCTGCTCAGCGCCAGGGCCATCACCGGCACCGAGGCGTACGAGTATGGTCTGGCCCAGTTCGTCTCGGAGCCCGACTCGCTCGCCACGGACGTCCGGGCCTACGCCCGCGCACTCGCCGCCAACGACGTCCACTCCCTGGCCGAACTGCGCCGCCAGGTCCGCCTCGACGCCGGGCGATCCTTCGAACAGGCCTGGCACGACGGCTACGACCGAGTCTTCGCCGCCCTCGAACGGGGCCGTTTCCGGGACGCCAGAACGCGGGTCCGCGACGTATGAGCATTCCCGCCGAGCTGCGCCGCTCGCTCAACCTACCGGTGATCTGCGCGCCGATGTTCCTCGTCACCGGTCCCGAACTCGTCACCGCCGCCTGCCGTAACGGCTTCGTCGGTGCGCTCCCGAGACAGAATGCCCGCAGCATCGAAGAGTTCGACGCCTGGCTGGGCACCATCCGGCGGAGCCTGCGGGAACACCGCGAACGCCACCCCCAGGCGGCCATCGGCCCGATCGCGGTCAACATCTCCCGGGCGATCATGGCCGAACACCTCGACGCGCATCTCGACGTCTGCCGGCGGCACGACGTCGAACTGATCATCTCCGCGCAGGGCGACCCGACCGAGCTGACGAAAAGGGTCCACGACTGGGGTGGTCGGGTGTTCCACGACGTGACGTCACTGCGTTTCGCCGAAAAGGCGATCGCCGCCGGCGTCGACGGACTGACCTGTATCGGAGCTGGCGGCGGGGGACACTCGGGACTGGTGTCCCACCTCGCGCTCGTGCCGAAGGTACGCGCGATGTTCGACGGCACCATCGTCCTCGCCGGAGCGGTCGCCACCGGCGCGGCGATCCGCGCCGCCGAGATCCTCGGCGCCGACCTCGCCTACGTGGGCACCAGGTTCATCGCCACGCGGGAGTCGTCGGCGCCGCCGGAGTACAAGCGGATGCTCGTCGACGCCGCGGCGGCCGACCTCCTCTACACCGACGCGGTCGCCTCGGTCCCCGCGAACTGGCTCGTGCCGTCACTGCGACGCGTCGGTCTCGATACCCGGAACCTGCCGGTTCCAGCGGCCCGCGGTGACCACACCCACCTGCCTCCCGACGTACGCCCATGGCGGGACATCTGGTCGGCGGGCCAGGGCGTCGAACTCATCGACGACATCCCCTCCGTGGACGAGCTCGCCGCCCGCCTGACGAACGAATACCTCAAGGCGTGCTCGAGGCCGGCCTGGCCGGCACGACCCGACCACCCGTACTGATTGAAGGCATCGAACATGAGCGAAGAGAACCGCGGCGGAGCCGAACCGGGTCAGGCGTTCGAGGAGGCGAGCGACTTCGACATCGACGAGGCCGACATCGAGCGGGACCGGGCGGCCGCCGGCGCGGTCGCCGCCGTCCGCGACCTGGCTTACCTCGGTACGGCCACACCCGAGGCGATCCGGAACTTCGCCTTCAGCTACGGCGACGACAACCCGCTCTACACCGACCCCGACCACGGTGCGGGCACCCGCTGGGGCGGGCAGGTCGCCCCCCAGATCATCGCCGCGATCCTGAACACCCCACTGCTCGGAGACCGGCTTCCGAAGGAGTTGCGCGGCGGCAGCTACCGCGGCATCCACGCCTTCGTCTCCGGCGGCACCTGGGAATGGTATCGGCCGGTGCACGCGGGGGACCGGCTCCACTCCTTCAAGGGCCTGGAATCGGTCGAGGTCAAGAAGTCGGAGTTCGCCGGCCGCAGCGTGATCCGTGTCAACCGCGAGGTCAAGTTCAACCAGCGGGGAGAAGTGGTCGGCGTATACCGGACCCTCATCATCCTTACCGGCAGGAAGAAGGCCAGGGAGGCCGGCAAGTACCGGGACGTACCGACCCCCTCGTACACGAAGCAGGACCTTGCCGAACTCGACGAGATCTACGCCGCCGAAACGGTACGTGGCGGGCAGCCCCGCTACTTCGAGGACGTGACGGTCGGCGAATCGCTCGGAACGATGGCCAAAGGCCCGCTCACCACCACCGACATGATCGTCTTTCATGCCGGCGGCTACGGCTTCGTGCCGTACGGCCTGAGGACCTCCCGCCTGAACTGGCGCAACCGCCAGCGCATTCCGGCCTTCTACGTCGACAACGAGTACGGCGTACCGGACGTCGCGCAGCGGGTGCACTGGGACTCCGCATGGGCGCAGGCGATCGGCAACCCGCGCGCCTACGACTACGGCGTACTGCGCGAGTGCTGGCTGCACCACCGGCTCACCGACTGGATGGGGGACGAGGGATTCGTGGTGCGCCAGCACGACGAGATCCGGAAGTTCAACTACCACGGAGACATCCAGTACCTCTCCGGCACGGTGACCGGCAAGCGGCGGGACAGCGGCATGAACCTCGTCGAGATCGAACTACGGGCGGTCAACCAACGCGGAGAGGAGACCGCGACAGGGGAGGCGACCGTGGCGTTGCGCAGCCGCGACCACGGCCGTTCGCTGCTTCCACAACCGCCCGCCGAGTTGCAGCAGAAGGTGTGGGAAATCATGGACCGTCATGCCGAACTCACCACCGAGGCACGGGCCGGGCAGCCCGGTTCCGCCGGCGCGTGACCGGTGCGCAGTGACGAGGAGGAGGAGGAGGTGTGATGCGCGCGCGACGTCTGCGGACCCTTCCCGTCTCGGCCATCGGCCTCGGCTGCCTGGGCTTGTCCGAATACCATCCGGGCCGTGACACGAAGTCGACCCCGGCACTCCACCGGGCACTGGATCTGGGCATCACCCTGTTCGACACCGCTGACTCGTACGGTGACCGCGTCAACGAGCACCTGGTCGGCAGGGCGCTGGCGGGCCGACGCGATCAGGTGGTGGTGGCAACGAAGTTCGGCGTCGAACGCATCCCCTACGGCACCGGGACCCGGATCAACGGCCGTCCCGACTACGTACGGGCGGCCTGCGACGCGTCCCTGAGAAGGCTCGGCCTCGACGTCATCGATCTGTATTACCAGCACCACGTCGATCCGGACGTACCGATCGAGGAGACCTGGGGTGCGATGGCCGATCTCGTTGCCGCCGGAAAGGTACGTCACCTCGGAATGGTCGACGCCGGACCGGAGATGATCCGGCGGGCCGACGCGGTGTATCCGGTTACCGCGGTGCAGACCGAATACTCGGTCGGCACCCGGGCGCCGGAGGTGAACGGCGTTCTCGACACGTGCCGTGAACTCGGGATCGGGCTGGTCGCACGCTCGCCCCTCGGCCGTGGCCTGCTCGCCGGTGCGGGCCGCGATCTGCCTGGCCTCGCGGCGCGCGACATCCGCCGCGCCGATCCGCGGTTCGCCGTCGGTGAACTCGCCACCCATCGCACCCTCGCCGACCGGCTGGCGTCGATTGCCAAGGGGCGCGGTTGCACCGTCGCTCAACTGGCCATCGCCTGGCTACTTCACCAGGGGTTCGACATCGTCCCGATTCCCGGCACCGGCCTCCTCCACCACCTGCACGACAACGCAGAGGCGACCACGGTCTTTCTCGATGCCACCGACCTCGGCACCATCGACCACGCCGCACCCGTTACACCGGCCGGCCAACGCCAGGACGCCTCGCTACTCAGCACAAGATCGTTAGCATCGGCGACGGGCCCGGCCACCTGGTTGTGGTCGGACCCGTGTTTCCGGGATTCGATTCGGTCTGCAGACGCTGCCAGAGGGCCGGTACGTTCGGCGGTTCCCAGCCGACGAGGGCGGTGTGCCCCTGCAGGCAGCGGTAGCTGACTCCTTTGTAGCGTGGGGCCATGAGTTCCGGGAACGAGGCAAGCCTGACGGTGCCCGATGGCCGAGTTGTCGAGTATCTCGATGGGGGCGATCCGTCGGGGCTTCCAGTCTTCTTTCAGCCGGGAAGCCCGAATACGCGGACCATCGGGAAATTGTGGCATCCGGCAGCGGTGGCGGCCGGTGTCAGACTCATCAGTGTGAGTCGGCCAGGCTACGGCGGATCGACTGCGATCGTTGGTAGGCCAACCCTGTCGGCAGTGGGTCGCGACATTGTGGCCCTGGCTACCTTGCTCGGGCTTGACCAGTACGCCGTGGTCGGTTCGTCGGGAGGTGGGCCTTTCGCTGTGGCAGCTGCGGCTGCCGATCCCCAGCGGGTGCGGGCCCTCGGTGTAGTCGCTGGGAGTGGACCGTGGCGGGAGCTTGCCGATCCGTCGGCGGAGCCAGAGGAACGGGCGTGCCTGGCACGTCTGGACGAAGGCGACCTGGCTGGTGCTCGTGCCGGCATGCGCGACCTTGTCGAGAACGTCTGGCAGGCGGGTTTGCGCGAACTCGACGGTGATGCCCGCCTGGATGCGTGGCTCGGCGACGATCCGCTGGCCGGCGACGGAACCTACCGGGCGATCATGGCCGACGCCATGCGCGAGGTGCTGGAAGGCACCGAAGGCGCGGTGTTCGATGGGCTCGCCCTCGGCGGCGCCTGGGACGTCGACCTGCACGCCATTCAAGCCCCGACCTTGCTCTGGTACGGAGATGCGGACGACGTCTGCCCGGTGGTGTACGGACGTTGGTATGCCGAACGGATCGCCAACGCCGAACTCGTCGTCATCCCGGACGAGGGCCACCTGGCTGTGGGCGATTCGCACCGGCCCGAGGTGTTGACGGCCCTGCTTAGGGCATGGCAATAACTGCGGGAACCGGGTGATCAATTCACGGTTGTCCGGCCGCGGCGTATCGGCCGCAACCGCCAACACTGCTGGACCTCGGCAAGTGGTTCGGGGAGCACGAGGTCGAGTTCACCGTGATCGAGCAGGGCGTCGGGCACCTCGACCAACTCGCCTTCCAGAGCCTGAACATCCACCCGGCCTGATGGTCAAGGCTGGGGATGCCTGCGCATCCACAATTGTCACAACATCCATCCAGTAGCGATCCAGTAACTGAGGGTTGACTGATTGAAATGGGTCATTGACTATGGCAGCTGTGGTTTCGTAGCCGGTGGCGGACGTGCTGAGTGGGAAACTGTTGACGTCGTTCGCTCGCATGTCGGATCCGGCGCTTGCAATGCGATGATCTCCGAAGGGAGTTCTGGCTGTAGGTCAACCAGCCGCGCAAAGTCGCCGCCGTCCTTGCCGCTGTCTCCGCGGTGTCGGTCTCCGCCCTCGCTACTCCAGAGGTCGGAGCGGCCGTCATGCCGTCGACAACCGTCTGCCTCGTAAACAAAGATCCCTCTCTTCTGGGATGACTTGTTCCAACCTGGCTGATCGAGGACGTCGTGAGCTTCGACAGGGCGTGGGTGTGACGCGTGGATTTCGAAAGCAATCGGGGACGGTTGCTCGACAATGAGGAGTTAGCCGCATGGTCGTGTCTGGTAGAACCCGTTTTGCCCGGGGCGCTCGGCGCCTGGGTGTCATCGCGCTGGCCGTGGCCGTCGCACCCGTCCTGTCCTCCGCGGGTCCGGCCTGGGCGGACACCAAGCCGACCCGGGTCGCAGGCTCCGATCTGGGCACCAGCAGCTCGCTGGCACCGGTGCAGTTGCCGGGTGACAAAGCCCCCCGCACCTACTCGCCTGCGCAGCTGCAGACGTTCGAGCGTACCGGCGGTGACCCCGCGGTGCTGGCATATTGGACACCGGAGCGGATGAAGGCGGCCAAGCCGCTGGACGCGCCCGGAGACGCCGTGTGGGTCGAGAACACCGCACGGGCTGTTGCCAGCAAGGCGCCGACGGTCGCGACCAAGCCGGTGGCCGCCACGATCGCGACGAGGGAGATAGATGCCCCACCGCCGGTGACGAACTTTTCGATCACCAACGGCAAGCTGTTCATCGGCGGCTACGAGAGCGGCTCATGGTGCTCGGCGTCGGCGATCAACACACCGTCCAAGCGGGTGCTGATCACCGCTGGCCACTGTGTCCACAGCGGACAGGGCGGCACCTGGCTGAGTAATCTGGTCTTCGTGCCGCGGTACAACGCCTTCAACGCCGACCGCGACCCGGTGGGCCGGTTCCAGGCGTACCAGTTGCGGACGTTCAACGAATGGATGAACAACAGCAACCTCAACCGGGACGTCGGCTGGGTTACCACGTTCTCCGGTGGTGACTGGGGCACGACGGTCGTCGACACCGTCGGCGGGCACGGTCTGGCCTACAACGGCGGCACCGAGTTCGATGTGTCGGTCTTCGGATACCCGAGCAATCACGACGGCGGGAACAGGATGTGGGCCTGCTGGGGTGTCGCCACCGACAACAGCATCTGGGACGACCGTTCGAAGATCACTTGCAACTTCGGCGGCGGCTCCTCGGGTGGTCCGTGGATCTGGAACTACAACAATGCCAACGGGCTCGGCTTGGTCCGTTCCGTGATGTCAACCGTCGATGGCGGCGGGGTCAACCGGGGGCCGTACTTCGACACGGCGGTTCTCGACGGCACGAACGCCGCCAACGGTGACTGGTAATCTGAGCCGATGCTGACGCGACGATCGCCTCGACTGGCAGCCCTGCTGCTGGTCGGGGCGGTGATCGCACTGAGCGCCTGCGGCTCGGCGGCCGAGCCCGGCACCGATGACGACACCACCGCCACCCAGGCGCCGAACGCTTCATCGAGCCCTGGGGCGTTGCCGGTCCGGAACGACCTGGTCGACCCACGGGTCGTTCCCTGGCGCACCTGGCGAGCCGTCGACGACCGGACGCTTGAGGTTACCGTGACCGCCGGACCCACCGACTGCTACGGCGCCGAGCCGGAGGTGGCGGAGAGCGAGGCGGCGGTGCGCGTCCGGGTCCGGGTGGGCCTGCTGCCACATGCGGCCGAAAAGGAGTGCGCGGCGATCGCCCTGGAGTCCGTTGTCCTGGTACAACTGGCCGCCCCGCTGGGAACCCGCAAGGTCGAGCACCTGACCTGACACCCGGTCTCATTCCCACGGGAGTGCCGTTCGTCGGAAACGACACGCGACGTTGTCCGGCTGGCCGCCTGGGCGCGCCCGGGAAGGTGGTCGAGGTTGTCGGCGTGCGGCGGCTGGCCGGCGCCTAGCGTCGGGGTAGGCGCGTCTGAACGGCTGCCGGCGTCGGGCGCCGGGCAGGCCCGTTAGGGTCTGTGTCGAAGTCGGTCACAGCCATTCGTTGATCGCGGCGATGTGCACGGTGGCTTCGTAGCGGACTGCGAGCTTGTCGAAGCGGGTCGCCACGGCCCGGTTGCGCTTGAGCCGGTTGATGCCGCACTCCACAGCGTGGCGCTGTTTGTACCGCTCGGGGTCGAAGGCCGGTGGCCAGCCTCCCTTCGACCCCTTCCTGCGCCGGTAGGCATCCTGATCGGCCTTCGACGGGATGGTCGCGGCGATCCCACGCCGGCGCAGGTAGCGGCGGTTGGCCCGGGACGTGTACGCCTTGTCGGCCAGGACCCGGTCAGGGCGGGTACGCGGCCGACCGCCGCCCAGACGCGGCACCCGGATGCCGTCAAGCACCGCGACGAACTGGGGACTGTCCCCACGCTGCCCGGCGGTCAGCACGATCGACAACGGCTTCTGCCCCTGCTCACAGGCCAGATGCAGCTTCGTCGTCAGCCCACCCCGCGAACGCCCGAGCCCATGATCGGCCGGCTCGACCGTCACACCGCCCGGCGGCTCGACCTGCAGATCCCCCTTTTCCGCGCCCCGGCCGCGTGCTGATGCGCCCGAGCGACCGACGAGTCCACCGACACGTCCCAGGTCACCCGCCCGGCCGCGTCAGCGACCGCCTGCAACCAGGTCAAGATCCTCGCCCAGGTCCCGTCACGCCGCCAACGGCGAAAGACCGCGTACACCGCCGCCCAGGACCCGTAACACTCCGGTATGTCCCGCCACGGCGCACCCACCCGTGTCCGCCACCTGATCCCATCAATGAGCTGCCGTTTCGTCCATGCCGACGGCCGACCGGGCCTACGTCCCACGGGCAGCAACGGCTCCAGCGCCGCCCACTGCACGTCGGTCAGGTCGTGCCGTCTCGTCACCGCTACAGTGGCCACGAGGTCTCCGTGCTGATGGTCTTCTTCGTCGATGAACCATCTACCGGAGACCTCGCTATCTATCGACCACCGACACGCCGACGCCTCCACACCCCCGCGCCCACCGACCGACTTCGACACAGGGCCTAGACGCGGACCTGAAAGCGGCGTTCGACCGCATCGACCACCACCACCTACTCATCCAACTCGGCGGGTTCCCGGCCAGGGAACAGATCCGGGCTTGGCTGACGGCCGGAGTGATCGAGCAGGGCCTGCTCACCCCAACCGAGGAGGGAACTCCCCAAGGCGGGGTGGTCAGCCCACTGCTGTTGAACATCGCGCTGCACGGGATGGAACACGCCGCCGGGGTCCGTTACCGCACTGTCGGAGCCGACGGTGTGGCCACGGTCCGCGACAGCCCGATGCTGATCAGGTATGCCGATGATTTCGTCGCGTTATGCCGCACCAGGGATGAGGCGATGCAGGTCAAAGCCCAGTTGGCCGCATGGCTGACGCCGAGAGGTCTGGCCTTCAACGAGGACAAGACCCGCGTGGTCACCCTCGACGAGGGCTACGACTTCCTCGGATTCACCGTCCGCCGCTACCACGGCCTGCTGCTGATCAAACCGAGCAAAACGGCGGTCAGACGGATCCGGAAACGGCTCCGCACCGAAGTGCGGGCACTGCGCGGCAGCAACGCCGCCGCAGTGATCGCCCGCCTCAACCCGATCATCCGAGGCTGGGCGGCCTACTACCGGTCGGTGGTGGCCAGCGAAATCTTCACCGGGCTGGACCACTACCTGTGGAAACTGGTCTACAAATGGGCCAGACACACCCACCCGAACAAGCCGACGAGTTGGGTCGTCGCCCGCTACTTCGGCATGTTCAACAAGTCCCGGCAGAACAAATGGGTCTTCGGTGACCGCGACAGCGGCGCCTACCTGCACAAGTTCGCCTGGACCAGGATCGTGCGGCACCAGATGGTCCCCGGCACCGCATCACCCGATGACGCGGCGCTGACCGACTACTGGCACAACCGACGGCAACGCCCGAGGCTGCAACCCCCGGTCGACCGCACCACCCAGCAGTTGCTCGACAGCCAGCGGGCCCGATGCGTCGCCTGCGGGCAGCTTCTGCTGCACGCCGACCGCCCGCCACGAACCCCACGCGAATGGGAACAGTGGTACCGCGGCCTGCGGAAAGCTGTGGATCACAACGCCATCAGCCTACGACAGGACGGCAGCACGCACGCTCCGCAACTCCGTCTGCTCCACATCCACTGCCACCGCCGGACCACCGGCAAACGGCAGGCCAGCGATCTGCATTCCAGCGACCCATAGGGCTTGCTTGAGCCGGATGCATGGAAATCGTGCCCGTCCGGTTCTGAGGGGGCGGCGGCGCAGCAATGCGCCGTCGCTACCCGGCCGATTGCGCGGCGCGGAGAGCGGCCACTGGCGAGCCGATGGGCGTCCGGATGCGTCCTGGGAGTGGTCGATCCAAGCGCAACCCGACCTACGACGACGCATGCCCTGGCCTGGCTACTTCACGGAGAGGACTCGCGTAACCTCCCAAAGCGATCGTAGGGAAACCCTTGCCCTTGCGTGGAAGTGGCCTTAAATTGCATCGATGATCCTCAGCGAGGAGCCTCGCCCTGACCCACCTCACAATGTCAGCCACGGCGACCTGCGGCCCGAGGATCTCGGTGGCATCGCCTATCTGCGGGGACTTTCGAGACGGGGGTTCATCACAAGCGCCGCGTTGGCGGCATCCGGGGTGTCGGCCGCCTTTGTTCTGCTGCCCGGCTCCGCTCAGGCTGCTGGCAGCTATCAGAGGCCGTGCGGAAACGTCCGGATCTCGAGTTCTTGGCAAGACCACCGGAACCGGACGCCGCCCTCGGGGGAGCCGGGCAGTGACTATGCGGTCGGAACCGGTACTCCCGTCAAGGCCGCGGCGAACGGCACGATCCGTTTCGTGAAGACCGACACCTCCACCGCGACCGGGCGCGTCGTGGGGATGGCCCATGATGATGGCAATTACACCCGGCACCTGCACTTGTCCAGGATCACCGTCTCAACCGGCCAACGTGTGTCGCGAGGCCAGACGATCGCGTACTCCGGCGCCTCGGCGAACGGCAGTGACTACGGTGTCGGACCGCATGTGCACACAAGTCTCTGGCTGAACACCGGCAGTCCGACGAACTTCCGCGCGACGGTGGATTTCGAGAACCACGTCGGAGACGTCGCCCACCCGAACCCGCCCGACCCGGAGGTAGATGAAGTGTTCATCGCGAATGTGAAGGGCAACTGGTACCTCATAGTCCCCCAGGGCACCGGTAAGCCGCGGGCAGTGGTCCTTGGTGGCGACAGCAATGCCGCCGCTTCCGGCATCCCCGTCCTGAACTTCAGCTGGGATCCGTCGATCAATGCACTCAGGGCCGCGGTCGACGGCATCGGGTGAGTGGCCTGACGCGTCACGGCGGCCCGGGATCCACGCGGTGCAGGGAAGTGGCAGCGTTGTAGTGCGTCGCCACCCAGGTCCGTTCGCGTCGGCGATATCGTCGTCGACGCGAACGGGTTGAGAAGTTCCTGTCCGCCACCAGGGAACCGCCCGATGACGCCGACCTGGACGCCAGCCTGGTTCGCGACGACGGACGACGCACGTGGGACTTCGACGATCTCGAAACCCTGACCACGGCCGACGACGCCGATCCGACCTGGCTCCGCCTGCGGGCCGCGGTCAACGCATTCCGCCAGACAGGGGAGTAGCCGCTCGAGTCGGTCGTCCTTCAGTCGTCGCGGTCCGGTCGTACCTTCAGGGCCGCCGCGATCCCCGCATGAACTGGTCGACCGCGGTTTCCACGATCCCGTCGAGCAGTTCTGGTGCCACCAGGCTGCCGTTGATGAGCGTGGCGATGCCCTGCAGCGTCGCGAAGAGCACGATTCCCACGTGTTGCGGGTCGCCGGGCTGGAGGGCGCCCTCTTTCTGTCCTTGGGCGATCAGGTCGTGCAGCAGCCCGAACGGTGCGGCGGCGGCCGCGACGATCCGGTCGGCTTCCTTGCGGTGCTTGCGGGTGAACATCAGTTCCAGCAGTGCGGCGTCCTCGGTGGCGAACCGCAGGTAGGCCGCCGCTGCGGCGTGCAGGCGCGAGCCGAACTCGGGCCCGGTGGCGGTGAGTGCCGCGCGCAACTCCTGGTCCAACCGGGCGAATCCGGCCTCGGCGAGTGCGTCCAGCAGCGACTGACGGTCCGGGAAGTGCCGGCGTGGCGCGGCGTGGCTGACGCCGGCCTCGCGGGCCAGTTCGCGCAGCGAGAGTTGGTCCGCGCCGTGCTGGCGCAGGCTGCGCTCGGCGGCGGCGAGCAACGTCGTACGGAGGTTTCCGTGGTGGTACGGGGACACGACCCCACCCTAACCGAAGGTGTTGCCGTTGACGACATTGTTGTCATCGCATACATTGTTTGCCATGACAACATTCACGAAGGCGCATATCCCCGCCCTGGCCGGCCGCACCATCGTCGTCACCGGCGCGAACAGCGGCATCGGCCGCGCCGCCGCCGGCATGCTCGCCGCGAAGGGGGCTCACGTCGTACTCGCCGTCCGCGACCTCGCCAAGGGCCGCGCCGCCGCCGCGACGATGACCGGCGACGTTGACGTGCGGCGGCTCGACCTCGCCGACCTCGCCTCGGTCCGCGAGTTCGCCGAGAGGTCCGCCGAGCCGATCGACGTGCTCATCAACAACGCGGGTTTGATGATCCCGCCACTGGGCCGTACCACCGATGGTTTCGAACTTCAGTTCGGCACCAACCACCTCGGGCACTTCGCGCTCACGAATCTCCTCCTGCCGAGGATCCGGGATCGGGTGGTCACCGTCTCCTCCACCGGGCACCGGACGGGCGCTATCGACTTCGACGACCTCAACTGGAAGCGCAGGGCCTACCGGGCGTTTCCGGCGTACGCGCAGTCGAAGCTGGCGAACCTGCTGTTCACCCTGGAACTGCAGCACCGCCTGACCGAGGCGGGGTCACCGGTGATCGCGACCGCCGCCCATCCCGGCTTGGCGGCCACGAACCTCCTCGGGCACCTCGATAGCGGGCAGTCCCCGCTGCGCAGGCTCCGCACGACTCTCATCGGTCTCCTGGCGCAGAGCGAGGAGGCCGGCGCGCTGCCTGTCGTCTACGCGGCGGTGGCAGACGTCCCGGCCGGCAGCTACGCCGGCCCCGGCGGCTTCCTTCAAGGTCGTGGTGCACCGAAGCTCGTCGGCCAGTCCAGAGCCGCCCGCGACAACGCGGTCGCCCATCGACTGTGGACGGTGTCCGAGGAGCTGACCGGCGTCACCTTCCCGCTCACCACCGCGTCCGGTGAGCGTACGAGCAGTCCTCCCGGCCACGGTCGACAGATCCCGTGAAGGACCCCGAAGGCAGACCGGGCGGAAGGACCGAGCCGTACGTCCTCGCTGTCAGGCGGCGGTGTGCTGGGCGGCGACGTCGAGGATCCAGGTGATGCCGAAGCGGTCGGTCAGCATTCCGAACGCCGGGGCCCACTGCGACGTGGCGTAGGCCTCGACCACGGTGGCTCCGTCGACGAGCTTCTCCCAGAGGGCGCCGACCTCTTCGACGGATTCGCCGCGGATGGAGATGAAGAACGGCTGCCCGGTCAGCGTCATGCCGTTCTCCCGCCACGTGGCGGAAGCCGCCGCGCCGCCCGGCGAGGCTTCAGGCCGGCTCGGGACGTCGTAGGCCATGATGCGGAAGCCGTTGTCGGCTTCCACCTGGCCCCAGACGACCTTGTCGGCGTCGGGCAGTCCATTCGGCATGCCGAAGTCGCCGTACGTGATGACCGTCAGCCGGCCGCCGAAGACGGCCTGGTAGAACTCCAGCGCCTGTCGGGCGTTGCCGCGGAAGTTGAGGTGCGCGGTAGTGCTGATGCCCATGATGAATCCTGTCGGGGTGTGTCGCGAATGAGGAAGCGGCCGTGGCGGCCTCGCCGGACTGCTTTGACCGCCGGCCCGACCTAGATTTGCAGCAGTAGGTGCCAGGTTGTGTCACCAATGTCCGGCAGACTCGTCTCATGCAGAAAACTTCTGCGCGGCTGCTGGCTCTGCTGTCGCTGCTGCAAACCCGCAGAGACTGGCCCGGCACGGCACTCGCCGACCGCCTGGACGTCAGCCTGCGCACCGTACGCCGCGACGTCGACCGGCTCCGCGAACTCGGCTATCCCATCGCCGCCGTCAAGGGGCCCGACGGCGGCTACCGGCTCGGCGCCGGCACCGAACTACCGCCCTTGCTGTTCGACGACGAACAGGCCGTCGCCCTCACCATCGCCCTGCAGATCGCCGCCACCACCGCCGGTAGCGGCCTCGCCGAACCCAGCGCCCGCGCCCTGAACACCATCCGCCAGGTCATGCCCAGCCGGCTACGCCACCGGATCGACGCCCTCCAGGTCACCGCCGTCGAACGGCCCGCGACCCAGCCGGCCCCGCCCGTCGACGGCGACGTACTGCTCGCGATCAGCGCCGCCGTCCACGCCCACGAGATCCTGCGCTTCGACTACGGCACCGACACCACGGACAAGCCCCCGCGTCGGGTCGAGCCGCACCACGTCATCCTCCGGGACACGCGGTGGTACCTCGTCGCCTGGGACCTCGACCGCCGGGACTGGCGGACCTTCCGCGCCGACCGGATACGTTTGCGCACCCCCAACGGACCTCGCTTCAGCCCGCGCGAACTGCCCGGGGGAGACGTGGTCACCTACGTCACGAGCACCTTCCGAGGCTCCATCGACGCCTCCGGCAACTGGCCCTGCCAAGGCACCGTCATCCTCGACCTGCCCGCAGCAACGGTCGCCCTCCACACACGCGACGGCGTCGTCGAGGAAATCAGCCCAGACCGCTGCAAACTCACCCTCGGCTCCTGGTCCTGGCCCAGCCTTGCCGCCGCCGTCGCGCGCTACGACGCCGACTTCGAAGTCGCCGGCCCCGCCGAACTCACGCAGGCCTTCACGCAACTGGCCGACCGGTTCACCAGAAGCACAGCCGAACCCACCCCGTCGGCGGTGTCGATGTCCGCAGATTCTCGCCGTCCGCGGTCAGGTCGGCGGAGATAGAGGACGACCACCGCGATCGAGGCCAACCCGAAGACAGTCGTCGGTAACACTCCGTACGCGGAGCCGCCGGCGCGGAGGTGAGTGACGACCGCTCCGGCCATCATGACCGAGAAACCGATGGCCGCGGCTATCCCGGTGGCGGGGCCGCCACCCGTCACCGATCCGTCAACGCCCGAGGTGGATGTAGGCGGTCCACGCCGTCGGGGCGTCCGGGTAGCGCGCCCGGGTCGCCAGCGTGGCCCGGTGCAGGGCGTCGGCCGCCGCGACCGGGGAAGCGTGGCCGCGCTGGTCGATCAACGCCGCGTAGACCTCGTCGGTCGTACGGCGGGCCACCGGGTCCTTGACCGCCCACAGGGTGGCGATGACCTGGCCGAATCCGGCGGTGAGAAAGCCTGCCGCCAGGTGCACCGCCTCGTCGGCCAGGTGCGGTCCGGACATCGCCGTCTCGCAGGCCGACAGGAAGGCGAGTTCGCCGCCGTCTGCCCGTAGACGCACCAGCCGTTCGACGGTGAGGGCGCCGTCGGTGGCCGACGAGAGCAGCAGCCGGCTGTTGGACGGGTCGGCCAGGTCGCTGCGGGCGTGGCAGGCGAAGTGAGCCCAGGCGTGACCGGGCAGGGCCGCCGCCACCGTCGCCGCGCCCGCCTCGGCTGCGATGAGGTCGGTGTGGTCGGCGCCGAACCGTTCCCGCAGGCGTTGTGCCTCACGGCGCGCCGCGGGCAGCCCGGAGCGGTCGTCAGGGGCCGGCAGCACCAGGCACAGCCGGCGCGGCAGGCCGGTCGTCCGGGTCCGCCGGCTGTGGCCGAGGGACCGGATGGTCGGCGCGAACGAGGAGACGACCAGGTCGAGTGCGCAGTGGTTGTCGTCGGTGGCGGCGTGCAGCGGCATGGCGGCGAGCATGCCGGTGGGAACCCACCACACCCGGGGCAGCCGGTCGCCGACGGCCGCCGCGGTCAGGCCGAGCCGGGCGAGCACCGGCCCGACGGTGGTCGCCCACAGCCATCGCAGGATCGCCCGTACCATCTCCTCGTCGCCGTCGGTGGTCGCGGTGAGCAGCTGCCGGGCGCGGGCGGTCACGTCGGCGTGTCGCAGGTCCGGCAGGGGTACGTGGGTGACGCCGTCGGCGCCGACCAGCAGGGCGTCGCACCGGTGCCGGCTGACGTTGACGATGACGACCGGGCCTTCGGCCGTCTCGGCCCGTAGATCTGCCGGCCGGGGTGGCAGGGCGAACCGGGCCAGGCCCGGCAGTGCCCGGATGTCGTCCAGGATCTGCGTGAGGCGGTCGATCAGGTGACGCCGGTCGGTGAGAGCCGTCATCAGATCCGTCTGCGGATCAGCGGGTTCGGCCGCTTCCCGGGCGTCCGGGACGGGGTCCGGTACGGGTGGGGCCACCCCGTCCTCGTTCAGCGCCGACAGCGTCGCCCGTAGCCGCTCGGCGAGCGTCGGGGCGGTGCGGGCCAGCTCGTCGAATTCGGTGTGGTACGAGGTGACGTGGTTGAGCATGACGCCGCGCCCCAGTTCGGCGAGGACGACCGCGTCGTCGGGATCGCCGGCGTACAGCGCCGCCGCCGTCGCGTCCCGGGCCAGCTCCGACACCATTCCGAGCACGAACTCGTGGTCCCGACGGTCTGCCCGCCAGGTGGCGAACATCGGCAGCAGCGTGACGGCGCGCCGGTACGCCTGGTGGGCCGTCGGCCATGCGCCGGTGCCGGCCGCCAGGTCACCCCACTCCTGGCCGGCGACGATCCTGCGCAGCGGAGCCTCGGAGTCCAGGTCGACGAGCCGGCGGTAGTTGTCGGTCGCCTGCTCCAGATCGGCGGGGCGGCCGTCGCGGCGCCACCTGGCGACGTGGGCCCGGGCCAGGTTGAGCAGGACGGTGCCGTACCCGTCCCAGTCGGTCGGAAGTTCGGCGGCGGCCTGGGTGGCGTATCCGATCGCGTGGTCGATGTCGCCGACCGCGCTCAGCCGCGACAGGATCGTGCGGTAGAGCCTGCTGGCGCGGCGGGCGACCCGACCGGCGACGCCGGATCCGGCGGGTGCCGTACGTGCCTGTTCCGCCTGTTCGGCCGTGTGCTCGGCCCGGGCGAGGTGCAACGCGGCCAGGTTCATCGCCGCGTGTCCGCGCAGCGCCGGTGCGGGAACGGTGCCCGCCACCCGGGTCAGGATCCTTCTGGCCCGCACCAGGTCGTGGGGGTCGTCGGTCAGCCGCCAGCGGTTCTCCAGGCAGATCGCGTGGTTGAGGGCGACCGTGGCGGCCACCTGGGGCGAGTCGGCCGTTTCTTGGGCGGCCCGTTCGCACAGGGCGACCGCCCGCGTCGCGTCGGCCCGCGACGCCGACCGCCGGGAGCGCAGGTCCAGTGCCAGCGCCATGTTGACGAGCAGCATCGGTCGCAGCCCCGCCGGCAGGCGGTCGGTCAGCGCGTCACCGAGTGCGACGGCCCGGTCCAGTTCGGACAGCCGGCCGGTCCGGTGGTAGTGGCGCAGGGCGAGGGTGACCAGGTGGCTGGCGGTGATCGCGCTGTCGGCCCGGGCCGGCGTCATGGCCCGCACCGCCCGGGCGGCGAGGTCGAGTGCCCCGGCGATCGCGGTTTCGCGCTCAGCGGGGTCGGCCGACTGCAGCCGGGCCAGGCCGACGTTGGCGAGCACGGCCGCCACCTGGTCGGGATCGGCGTCGTCGGCAAGCGTGTCCGGCATTGTGTACGGGTCGGGGACCTCGCCGGCCGGGTGGGCGGGCTCACCGGTCAGTTCGGCGCGGACCCGCAGACCCATCGCGTACGCCGACGCGGCGACGGCCCGGACCGGGTCGTCGGGGTCGCCGACGCGCAGCGCCTCCTCGAGCAGCGTGAGTCCTTCGGTCAGGGTGGTCGGGTCGCCGTTCAGGGACGCCTGGACGGCCAGGGCCTGGCCGAGGTTGGCGGATCGGGCGGCGCGGTCGTGGGCCGTTTCGGCGGCGCACGCCACGGCGCGGCGCAGGTGGACGACGCCCTCCTCGAGCAGGTTCTGCCGGCCGGTGCGGTATGCCTTGGTGGCCAGCATGGAACCGAGGTTGGACAGCACCGTGCCGTGGGCGGTCCCGCCGCTGCCGCCGGCGTCGACCAGCGCCTCGGCCCGGCGTACGGTCTCGATCGCGGCGTCGAGGTCGGCGTCGGACCCGGTCGCCTGAAACCGTTCGCGCAGGTCCATGCCCTCGTCGTTGAGGGCGAGGCCGTGCGTGAACGGGTCGGTGGAGTCCGGCGGGTTCATGCCGCCCCCCGACGCCTCCTGCGCCGCGGCAGGGGCTCCTCCCACACCCGGAATCCGCTGCGGGTCACCGCGGCCCGCGGTGTCGGCGGCCATTCTCCGGTGGCCAGGAACAGGCGGGCCTCGCCGATCGTCGGGGCGGCGACGGGAGCGCCGTCGACGAGGCGTTCCCAGAGCCGCTCCGACGCCTCCCATCCGGTGGGTGGGTCCGGGGCGAGGACGACCGACAGGCAGAGCAGGTCGTGTTCCCGGTACAGCAGGGCCTGGCGCACTCCGGGGCCCGGGCCGGCGCACGCGGCGGCGGGTCGGCTGCCGGCCGGCAGGTCCTCGAGGGCGGCCGGGGGCGCGGCGGGCAGGGCAGCCAGTGCCTGGTCCATGCCCGCCACCTCGGCGCAGCGCCGCCAGACGTGGTGCACCCACGGCAGTGCCGTGTGCCGGTCAGGACCGGTCACGGGCAGAAAGCCCTGCACGACCAGCTCCACATCGGTCGGGGTGCCGTCCGGGTCGGTGGACCAGCGGTGCCGCCGCGGCGCGGCACCGAAGCGGTGCGGGAACTCGAGGATCCGGTCACGGACGTCCTCCGGCGGTGGCGTGAGCAGGCCGTCCAGTTCCGTACGGTCCGGCAGCCCCTGGTCAGTCACGGCACCAACCGGCCGCCACGGCGGGGTCGGGTTCCGGACTGTCCACGGGGGAGTGTGGCGCGGCCCGGTATCCTCCGGACGTCGAGCGGGTCCGGGGGTGCGTGACCGGGCATTTCGATAGGGGAAACACACCAGAAAGCGAACACGGAGGTCTGCTTCCGGTGAAATGGCACTCCTGCTTCCGACGTGCTTCCGATTCGCTTCTGATGAAAACAGCGACCGGCCGGAGCCGAGGGTGAGCCGGGTCCGGATCGGGCTGCTGGGACCGACCGTCGTCGAGGTGGACGGGCAGGCCGTCAAGCTCGCCCCGACGACGATCGCCGTACTGGCGCGACTGGTGATCGCCAACGGTGACCTGGTGACCGTCGACGAGATCTTCCGGGACGTCTGGCCGACGCAGGCCCGCACGGTGCGCCGCGAGGACCGGATCAGCGTCCAGAAGCGGATCCTCGAACTGCGCCGGGTCCTGGAACCGGACCGCGACGGCGCCGAGTCGCTGCTGATCCCCACCGACCGGGGCGCGGCCACCTCGGCGTACCGGCTCACCGTCGGGCGCGACCACGTCGACGTGCACCGGTTCGGTGACCTGCTCGCGCGGGCACAGCGGACCGACGCGGCGACGGCCGTGGAACTGCTCACCGAGGCCGTGGCGTTGTGGCGGGGCCGTCCGCTGTTCCACGTCGAGGAGTACGCGTTCGCGCGGGCGACGATCGCACGGCTACGTCCCATGCACGCCGCCGCCTGCCGTGCCCTGGTCGAGGCGTACCAGCAGCTCGGACTCTTCGACGAGGCGTTACGGGTCGGTGAGGTGCTGCACTCCGAACACCCCGACGACCCGGGCCTGGCCGCCATGCTGGTGGAGTTGCGCGGCCGGTCGCGTACGCGGGCGGGCACCCTGCGGCGGGACCTGGCCGCCCTCGGTACCGCCGTGGTGGTCGCCGGCGGCGACCTGTTCGCCCAGGAGGGTGCCCACCTGGCCGTCGGCTTCAGCGACACCTTCGACACCGACATCACGCAGGACGTCGTGATCAGCCGCACCAGCCTCCAGGGACAGGTGCTCGACCGCCTCTACGGCGGCGACCGCACCCGCCTGGACCGGGACCTGCGCAACGCCCTGCGCACCGTCGACCCGGTCACCGTGGAGTCGCGCGCCGACAAGCGGCGCGGGAAACTCGCCCGCTACCCGGTCGGCACGGTGGCGGTGCTGCGGGGATCGAGCCGCCAGGTCTTCGCCGTGGCGTACAGCGTCATGGGCAACGACCTCGTGGCACGGTCCTCCCTCGACCGTCTACGGCACAGCCTGGACAACCTGTGGGACGCGGTCGACCTGCACGGGCGCCGGGAGCCGGTGGCGGTGCCCGTGATGGGCGCGGGGCTGGCCCGGGTCGACCGGATCGAGCCCGCGACACTGATCACCACGATCGTCGAGTCGTTCGTACGACGGTCCCGACACCGGCCGGTGAGCCGGGAACTGCGCGTTGTGGTCCGACCGGAGGACCTCCAACGGACCGCTATGCTGGACGTCGCATCGTTCCTCAAAGGATTGCCCTGACCAAGAGATTGGCCTGACCCTCGAAGGATCGGCCTGGAAGGACGGCCGGGTGCAGAACCAACTCCCGCCACGACCGGCCGCCGGTCCGGAAGCATCCGAACCCGACGCGGTCCGTGACGCGCGGGACATCCTGGCCGACCTGATGGAGTGGCACCTTCCCGACCAGCGCTGGTCGACGGTCGAGGAGCTGCTGACCGACACGGAAGCCGCCATCGCCGCCCGGGACCTCACCGCACTCGCGCACGCGGTCGCCGCGCTGGAGTTGGCCGGCCCGGACCGCATCCAGCGCGTCTCCGCCCCACCGGACCGCTCCGTGCCGCAGACCGTGCGGGAACGGGTGGGCCGCACCGTCGACGCCATGACCGCCGCCTACCCGCCGGCCGGACCGGCACCGGCGAAGCCGTCGAGGCGGTGACCGGGCCGCACGCGGAGCCGGCGGTGGGCGAACCCCGCCTGGTCGACCAGCAGATGGTCGTCCACGTCTTCGCACCCGCCGCCGGCCCCCACGCCACCGCGGCGTACGCCGCGCTCCGTGACCTGTGGGACGCCTGCCGCCACCTGTTCCGGTTGGACGACGAGATCCCCGGCCTCGACGCACCGGCACGCCTACCCGAAACCGCCGCCGACCTGCCTGCCCCGGCCGGCACCGGACCCGAGTGGATCCTCGCCGGCCAGGAGCGCGCCGACGCGGACTACCAGGCCGTACTGCGCCGCCACCACGACCTGCTCAACCTGTCGCTGGCACTGGCCCCCGGACCGCCGCCGACCGACGCCGCGCCCGCCCACTGGCCGCGGTGGCACGACCTGGACCGGCAGTGGAACGCCCTGGCCGTCGGCCGGACCGCCCCGCTGCTGGGCGTGGTCCGGATCTATCTCGCCGGGATGACCGACCTGCCCGACGCCGGTCCGGCCGGGATCCCGCCCGCCGGACGGGCGGCGGTGGGCCGCGCCCTGGCGGGGCAGCTGCCCGGCCCGGCGCCCCGGTGGGCCGAACCCGCCCAACTCGGGGACTCCGCGCTGCTCTGGGAACTGCCGTACTCCGACGACGCCCGGTGGGAACGGCGACTGCTGCTGGCCGCCCCGACACACGACGACGCCACGGTGAGCGCGTGGGTGTGGTCCGACGGCAGCGCGGCCATCCCACCACTGGCCCGCTACCTGCTCCACACGGCGAAGGCCCGCTTCCAACTGCGGGTGCTGCGCCGGGACAACCCGTCGGACGACCTGCGCGACCGCGTGGACGCGCTGGCCGCCGACGTCCGCGCCGGCGACACCTCCGCGGCCGTGATCGGGGCACTGACCGCCGTACAGCGGGACGCGAACCTGTCGGTCGAAGACCTGCGGGCCATGCGCCACACCGTCGGCGTGGCGAAGCACAACATGGCGGCAGCGTGGGGGAGGACCCCGCCCGCCGTCCAGGGACTTTTCGCCGACGACCAGGACATGATCGACTGGCTCCTCACCCACCTCGACGACGAACGTGAACACCTGGAGACGACGGCGGCCCGGGCCCGCCACCTGACCGGGGACAGACCCGTCGACCCGCCACCGGACCCGCCGTCACCGGGCGTCGACCGGCCACCGTCCACCGGCGCGCCGGCCGACGACGTCGCCCGCAGCGTGTTCGTCGTCCACGGCCGCGACGCTGCGGTCCGCGACGGCATCTTCACCCTGCTGCGCGCCCTGGACCTCAAACCGCTGGAGTGGGAGACCCTCGTCTCGGGCACCGGCATGGCCACCCCGTTCCTCGGCGACGTCGTGGCCCACGCGGTGACCCGCGCGCGGGCGGCCGTGGTGGTGCTGACCCCCGACGACGTGGTCGGACTGCACCCCAGCCTGCGCCTGGACACCGACGAACCCCACGAGTGGGCGACCGGCATGCAGGCCCGCCCCAACGTACTGCTGGAACTCGGCATGGCGCTGGCCGCCTATCCCGACCGGACCGTCATCGTCAAGGCGGGCTCCCACCGGCCCGTGGCCGACCTGGACGGGCGCAACTTCCTCCAGCTGCGGGACAGCGCCGACTTCCGGCGCAAGCTCGCCCACCGGCTGCGGCTCGCCGGCTGCGCCGTCGACGACCACGGGCAGGACTGGCTGGCCGCGGGCGACCTCGCCGAACTCGACGCCTACCGCCGCGCACCCTGAGCCGGTCCTGCCCGCGTGGTCGGGCGGCCGGTACCGGCCGTCACCCGGGCGGCAGCTCCCGACGGCCGTTGAAGATGCTGTCCTCGAACGCGAGCAGCGTCCCCCCGATCGCCTTGATGAAGGCGTAGTTGAGGCCACCCCCCACCGCCGCACCCACGAACGGGATCACCTTGCCCGCGACGCGTGCGGTGAGCTTCTTCAGGATCACCTGGGCGACGACCCGCACCACCTGCTGCAGGCCCATGACGCCGACCTCGACCCCGAGGGACAGGCCGACGATCTTCATGAACTCCGGGAAGGACACGGCGTACCGGCCGGTCCGGTGGTAGATCACCGCCAGCGTGACCCGGAACTGCTGCGCGACGGTGTTGGCGACGTCAGCGGGAACACCGACCACGAACGTGATCGGCCCACCGACCCCGGCCACGGCACCGCTTCCGGCCGCCAGCAGCGCGCAGTAGTTGATGTAGCCGTCGATCCCCATCGAATCGACCTTTTCTTTGATCTTGAAGCCGTCGAGGTTCTTGTGCACGAACTCGAAGGAACTGCTGAGCTGACTCCACTTCCCGTCGGACATGGCCCCTCCTCGCGCAGCGGGCGATCAGTGCATCCACTGCACCGCGACGGGTGCTTCCCGAGAAAGGCTCGACCCGCTGCCGATGTGCTTCCGATCCGCCTACGGCGGCGTGGAACGCACACGAGTACGGCCTCGGCGAGCAGTGGGACAGCGCCAAGGCGTACTGGGCCGACCCGACCGACGACAAGCGCGCCGAGTTGCCGGACTGGTTGAACTTCGGCGTGCCGGTCAGATTCGGTGGGCCAGGAGTCGGGTGAGGCTGGCCCGGTTGGTCACCCCGAGCTTGTGGTAGACGCGCCACAGGTGGCTGTCCACCGTACGGACGCTCAGCCCCAGGTCGGCGGCGATCTGGCTGTTGGTCATTCCGGTGCTGACCATCGCCGCTATTTCGGACTCGCGTGCGGTGAGCTGGTCCAGCACGGCCGTCGCCAGGGGCAGGGTGGCGTTGAGGGCTCGCCGCGCCACCGCGACGTACTCCGCCAGCCGTGGCGACCCACAGACGTCGGCCAGTCCAGCGGCACGGTCAAGGTGGCCCCGAACGCCGTCAGCCACCCGGTTGTCGAGACAGGCGTTGGCGATGACCAGGCCGGTGAGGGCCGTATCGAGCTTGGCATCACGGGCCTCGAACTGGGCGAGGGCCGCCGTGCCGGTCTCCGCCGCCCCGCTGGGATCCCCATGTACGCCGTGGGCACGTGCCTCGGCCCGACCGGCGTATCCCAGACACAGCGGGGACGGCCGTCGCCGGGCGTAGCTTCTGGCGCGTCGTACATAACCGTCGGCGGCGCCCGGCTCGCCGCCGGTCCCGTGCTCCGCGTAAGCGAGCAGGTCCCACTGTCGGGGCCGGCGCCATGTCGGCAGGCGCGGCAGGTCGTGTCCACCGGCTGCGCGCAGCGTCAGCTGGATGCCACGCTCGGGCTCGCCCACGTGCACCAACGCCTCGGCCGCCATAGCGCGGACCACCACGGCGAACGCGGTCTCGTGCCCATCGCAGACCCGCACGGCCTCGTCCGCCGCGGCCACCGCCTCGGCGGTGTCGGCACCGGCCCGTAGCCACACCAGGGCGTTCGCGCGCAGCCCGGCGACCAGCGCCTGACTCGGCCGGTCGTCGCTGATCCGGGCCAGGTGCGCGGCCTCGTCCAGGGTCTCCAAGCCGCGCGCGAGCCGCCCGAGCCGAACCTGGATGTCTCCGAGGGTCTTCAGCATCGCGGGAAGGATGTGCGACTGCCCGCTGCTACGGCACAGCGTCACCCCGCGCTCAAGGTGGCGCTCAGCGTCACCGATGCGCTCCATGATCGCCTCGACTCGTGCCAGCTCGTACAGACAGGACAGGTCGCGCAGCAGCACCATGTCGGATGTCGCGTCGGCCTGCCGTGCTGCCCGCCCGATAGCGGTCTCGGCGTGGCCCGGCTTGTCGTCGGAGTACCGCGCCAACGCCGTCAAACTGAACGCGATTATCTCGCCTGCCGGATCGGCACCGCGGCGCGCGTGCCGGGTGGCGGCGGTCGCCTGCCGCGCCGCGCGGTCGTAGTGCAGCGCCTCCAGCGCGTTCTCGGCCAGCTCACGCCGCAGCCGGCTCATGATCTGGTCTCCGTTGGGGAGCGCCGTGAGCGCCGCGGTACGGGCGATCGCGTCCGCCTCCCGGAAGTTCCCCAGCTGCCGTTCCACCTCGCTGGACAGGACCAGCGCGGTCGCCGTGACCTGACGGTCCGGAGCCGGCTCCCGGGCAAGCAGCGTGTGCAGCGCTTCCCGGCCGGCCTTTGGCTGCCCCGTCAGCAGCCGGGCACGGGCCAGCAGGAGGTGCGCCTCGTACCACCGGCCGTCGGACTCCGGAATCAGGGTCAGCGCGACCGTCAGCCAGCCGATCGCCGCGTCGGGGTGAGCGTCTGTTGCCTCGCGGGCAGCCACCAGCAACGTGTCGACGTGCGCGGGCTCGGCCGGGTCGGCTGCCCGTGCGACGTGGTACGCGCGCGCCGCCATCGACCCACCCCGCCGACCCAGTTCCGCCCCGATCCGCGCATGTATCGCGCGGCGCTGACTGACCGGTGTGCGGGCGTAGACCACGTCGGCGAGCACCCGATGTCGAAAGGCGAGCCGGGGTGCCGGCTCGGTCGGTCGGATCAGATCCCGTGCGACCAGCGTGTCGAGGGCCGTGAGCGTCTCGTCGGAAGTGGCCGTGGCGACCGCGACCAGCAGGTCGGGCGAGAACGGGTCGCGGAGCGCCGACGCCAGCTGCGCCGCTCGCAGGTCGGTCGGCGAGAGTTGCGCGAGCTCGTCGGAGAACACGCCGGCGGCGTCGGAGGTGTCCGGCGATTTGGCGGCCAGCATTCGCATGTATGCCGGATTGCCGTGCCCGTCACCGTGGATGGTGGCCAGATCGGGGCGGTCGCCGAGCATCTGTCGGGTGTCGGCGAGCGAGAGCGCGCCGATCGGGTATGTCCGCAGTGTTCGCGAGGACGTCGCCTGGAAGACCACGGCGGCCACCTCCAGCGGAAGCTGCCGGGGACGGTAGGCGGCGATCAGCAGGACCGGCGCGCAGACCGTGAGCTCGAGTAGGCGGTCGAGAACGGGTGCAAGGAAATGGGGCAGCCGGTGCAGGTCGTCAAGGACGAGGAGTACGTCGGTGCGGGCTGACAACTCCGTCAGCCCGTCCGGCAGGCGATGCCACCACTCGAACGGTGAGGGCGCGTCGGGGCTCTGATCGTCGAGCGCGCCGTTGGGAGCCGACACCACGCAGAGGTCACGAGCCTTCGCGTACGCGAGCGACGCGGTCAGCAGGGTGGTCTTGCCGATCCCCGGCTCCCCGAAGATGACGGCGGCACCGCCCGTGCCGGCCTGCAGGTTGTCCACCAGACATTCGAGATCACGACCGCATTCCGTACGACCGATCACCGCGCTCGGCCGAGGCACCGCAACCGACGACATGTTCCTGCCTCCGCGAAGCGGTTAGGTAGATCGATGTAGGTAGGTTTGCCGATGTCTTGGGGGATCGAGTGCTGTCATCATAGCGGCCATGCCGGCCGGCGCGAAGGGACAGCAATTCTGTCTATCGTGGAGGAGCATCTAAATGATCTTCAGGAGACGTCCGAAGGATCGCGGACAGGGCGGGGCGAGAACCTCGCGGCCTACCCGACTCGGCGCCTATTTCGCCGTGGTTGGCATGGCCATCGCATCGCTGGTAGTGGTCGCACCCACCGCCGCCCACGCAGGGGCCATCGTGGCCTGCCCGGCCGACCTCCAGTACTGGAACCGCTACGGCTCCGCATGGGAAGCCCACCGCTACCGGATCGTCTCCTCGACACCGGTCTTTCTTGCCAGCGACGGTCGCGCTGTGAGCAACGGCCTGAGTTATCCGGTCTCGGCGACCGTGACCGCCACCCAAACGCGGACGCACCAGGTCACCACGTCGGTCGGCGTGGCCACCCAGCTCACCGAACAGCTCACGATCAATGTCAGCACCCAGATCGTGCAGATACGTAGCACGGCGATCGGGGTGTCCACCAGCTTCGAGGTGCAGCCGAACCAGACGGTTTACGCGGACTACGGGGTGCACGCCTACCAGGTCTCCTACTACGTCGAGAAATGGCGCGCCAGAGGTTCGCTGTGCGAGGAGTGGGGCTACTATCCGTCGACGGTGACCGCGCCCACGTACGTCGAGGGGTGGCGGCTCCGGCTCGGCTGAGTCTCCCGGCGAGGGATGGTTCGACCACCGCTGAGCGCGAGTTCTGAACGTCAAAAAAAGTAGTGAACGCCGAAAGTGCCTTCGGACTTTGGTGATATGAAGCCTACGAAAGCCTCATGAGCCAGACCAGAAGGCACTTTCGCTCATCTGAAGGACGTCTCGCGACTCCGCGAAGGCGATGCCGCTGCCCGAGTCTATTGCCCACCCCTGCGAGGCCGACGTCGTATAGGTGAGTGGCCGATGATCGGTGACAGTCGTTCGGCTGGAAATCATACAGAGGTGTGAGTTCCATCGATGGCGACGTCAACAGCGGTTTGGGGATGTGCGCTACCCCAACGTGCCGTACGTGGCCGCCAGACCCTGCCGAGGGGCGGGCGTGAGAGATCCTTGGCATCCAGCGGGCAGGACCGGCCCGGATGTGCGCCTCACGCACCGACGTCACGCACGTCGTCGTTCCGGACGCCGGTCACGACGTACACCTCGAGCAACACCAGGGATGGTCGACGTACCGCCGGCCTTCGTCAACTGGCGCCCTGGGTACGAGCCGCACGCACCGGTGCGAACGGAAGCGGTAATTCGATAGCAGCGACATCGGATCCCTGCCTACGGTGCTCGCCCAGACAGTGCTGGAGAGGCGAGGTTACGGATGACACTGGCAATCAAGGGTTCTCGACGGATCACCGTCGACGGCGTCGCCTTCCGTTGGTCGGTTCGGCGCAGGCCGACCTATTCCCAGGGGAATGGCTGGTCGCCACTGACCTTCGTCGTCGAGCAGGCGGAACAGCCGGGTGCCCTGTTGGTCGCGGCGCTGCCCTGTGCCCATCCCGGCAACTGGTTCGGACTGCCGAGCCAACCGGTGTTGCCCGGGACAGTGGCCGCAGGCGTCCGTCAAGCCCTGACGGCCGGCTGGCGGCCGTCACGGCCCGGCCCCGCCTTCAAGCTGGACCTGAGCGACCCAGCGCCCAGATGATGACGACCGCGACGCCGGGCGCCGCGCCCCGTCCGCGTCGGGGGTGCGGGCCAGGACCCGGCCCGCACCCCCGCCGTCTGTCGGTAGCCTCGCGATGGACGCGGCGATGCTCTACACGGGGACCGTCGTCGAGGCGTACGCCTGACTCCGGCCGCCTGACCTGGCGAGCGTTCACGCGCCAAGCCGCCGGCTGCCATTCGTCCCGCACGGCGTACTGCTGGTGGCCTGCGCGAGGCCAGGCGCCGCACGCCGGGGCATCGCGGTGGTCGCCGTGTCAGTCCGTTGCGGGCGCCGCTCTGACACGCCGCGACCTGGAGGCCGCCCTGATGGCGTGACGTAGTGCCGCTCGATCAGCGGCAGATTCGTGCACCTCGAAATCATGGGACGGGCGTCGGCCGGTCGTCGAGCTCACGGTGCCAGACCTGTTGCCAGCGTTCCTCGGCTTGGGAGGCACGCCAGGGTGCGGCGGGGCCGTCCGGATGGACGCCACAGGTCGGGCATGCATGGCCCGGGCGGCGCCGTTCGGTGCCGCATGCCAGGCAGTGCCTGTCGGGGTTGATGCCGGCATCGTGGCGATCGAGGACCGCCTGGACGACCGTGGCGAGAGGTTCCGTCGGGTGGTGCTCAGGGTCGGGACAGTAGGCGATCCGGGACCAGCCCCACGAGTTCCAGGGCGACAGCGTCCGTGGGGTTCGCATGCCAGCCGCCTTCTCTCGACGCCGCAACGCGGCGTACTCCTGCGCACGATGCAGGACCACGTCGCGTGTCCGCTGTAGTTCGTCGGCGGCGCGCACGAGCGCGTCGAGATCGTCGGTGAGCCTGCGTGGGATACGGGCGGCGACGACCAGGTGGTGCCAGGTGGCACGGAATCCGTACGGGGCACAGTGCAGAGCGCACTCCCGTAACGCGTAGAGCCTGCGCTGCGGCGAGAGGGCGCTGTCGCGGACACGGCGCGCCCGCGCAGGAAAGCTGGTCACGGAGCCAATCATGAGTGTCCCAACGGCACGTACATCCCGCCACTGCCTCGCGCACGCGGCACCGTTCACGTCGACGGAGAGCAGCACCCGGTCGTCACCATCGACGCGGCAACGATGTTCGATGTCCGGGGTGCTCTATTCAACCCGGTCACCCGCGTCCGACGGGTCGTTCCCATGCGGGTCTGGGGTATCTGGGCCATGGTCGACCAGCTTTCGTCCGGCGCGCACACGGTCCGCTTGGACGGCACCGACGGGCATGGGTTCAGAGTGACGGCGACGTATCACCTCGTCGCGCGCTGAGACAGACAGCCACAGCCGATCTGAGCCAGCCGCGGCATCGCCGACCAAACCATGATCGGATGCACGCTTGACCGTGCACGAAGCAGGTACGTCCGCCGGTATTCAGTCGTCCTGATGGCTGAGGGCGGCTTCGATGCGGACGGTGTTCGGGGAGTTGATGCGCCGGCAGATGGTCAGGGCGTTACGCAGGTGTGCGAGGCCTTCGTCACGGCGTCCATGCCGGAGTGCGTAGGTGCCGATGCCTTCGAGGGCGCGGGCTTCATGGGCTGGTGCATGGACACGGCGGGCGATGTCGAGTGCTGCCGTGAACTGCTCGTGGGCGATGCCGAGCGTTGTGGTGGTGAGTTGTATCTGCCCGATGTGGTTGAGGGTTTCGGCTTGGCCGTCAGGGTCACCGACGTCGTGGAAGAGGTCGAGGGCCCGCTGGAGGGTGGCAACTGCCGTGGTGGGATCGCCGATCGCCTGCTGGACGAGGTGTCAAGCCCCGGGTTTGATGGAGAGTTGGTTAGCTGGTTTTCAGGGGTGCGGTGAGCGGGTGGGTCATCGCGTGTAGTGCCTCGTGTTCGGCGGGTGGGATGTGTCCGAGTTCGCCGTGCAAGCGGCGGTTGTTGTACCAGTCGATGTATTCGACGGTGGCCATCTCCAGGTCGTCGAGGCCGCGCCAGGGGCCGGTGTTGCGGACGAGTTCGGCCTTGTACAGGGAGTTGAACGCCTCGGCCATGGCATTGTCGAACGAGTCGCCCTTGGAGCCGACCGAGGCGACGGCGCCGGCCTCGGCAAGCCGCTGGGTGTAGCGGATCGCTCGATATTGGACTCCCCTGTCCGAGTGGTGGACCAGTTTACGCAGGTCAGCGTGTTGGTTTCCGCGGCGCCAGATCGCCATCTTCAGCGCGTCGAGGGCCAGATCCGTGTAGAGCGAGGTGGACACCTGCCAGCCGACGATCATGCGGGAGTACACGTCGAGGACGAACGCGGCGTACACCCAGCCCACGCTGGTTCGTACGTAGGTCAGATCCGCGACCCACAGCTGGTTCGGCCCCGCCGCGGTGAAGTCCCGTCTGACCAGGTCAGCAGGGCGGCTGGTCTCGGCTGCCGGCCGGGTGGTGCGGGGCGCCTTGTCGCGCAGCAGCCCACGCAGCCCGGACTCACGCATGAGCCGTTCGACGGTGCACCGGGCCACCGGCACCCCTTGGCGGTGCAGCTCGTGCCAGATCTTGCGGGCGCCGTAGACGCCGTAGTTGGCTGCGTGGACCTGTTCGATCATCGCGGCCAGCTCCTCATCGCGCCGTGAGCGAGCGCTGGCGGGGCGGGTCCTGGCGGCGTAGTAGGTCGACGGTGCGATCTGTGCCGGCGTGTCTTCGAGCGCCCGCAGGACCGGCTGGACACCGTGTTCGGCCTTCTGGGAGTCGACGAAGTCGACCTTCATCGCGACGGACGGTCCAGCTCCGCCGCGAAGAAACTCGCCGCGGACCTCAGGATCTGGTTCGCCCGCCGCAGCTCACGCACCTCCCGTTCGAGGGCGGCGAGGCGTTCGGCGTCGCTGCCGGTGGTGCCCGGCCGCTGCCCGGCGTCGGTCTCGGCCCGCTTCACCCACGTGCGCAACGCCTCGGGATGAACCCCGAGCTGACCGGCGATCCGCCGGATCGCACCCACCGCGGACGCCGGGTCCCGGCGCGCCTCGACGGCCAACCGAGTCGCACGCTCACGCAGCTCATCGTTGTACTTCTTCGGTGCGGGCATCGCAGGTATTCCTCCCAGGTTTCGATGTCTCCATCAAACCCGGTGCGGGACAAGGCCGAGGGTGTTCAGGACGTTGGCCTGGCCGTGCCGTCGGCCGAGTTGCTGGGAGATGTCGAGGGCCTGCTGTGCGGTGGTGGCTGCTGCGGCGTAGTTGCCGGTTGCGTGCTGTATACGGGCGAGGGTGTTCAGGGTGATGGCCTGGCCGTGTGGGTTGCCGAGTTGCTGGTGCAGGTCGAGGGCCTGCTGTGCGTTGGTGGCTGCCGCCGCGTAGTCGCCGGTTGCGTGCTGTACACGGGCGAGGGCGTTGAGAGCATCGGCCTGGCCGTGTGGGTTGCCGAGTTGCTGGTGCAGGTCGAGGGCCTGCTGTGCGTTGGTGGCCGCCGCCGCGTAGTCGCCGGTTGCACGCAGGACGTGGGCGAGGGTTTCCAGGGCGTCGGCCTGGCCGTGCCGTTGGCCGAGTCTCTGGGAAATGTCGAGGGCCTGCTGCGAGTTGGTGGCCGCCCCCGCATAGTCGCCGGTCGCCTGCTGTACACGGGCGAGGGCGTTGAGAGCATCGGCCTGGCCGTGCGGGTCGCCGAATTGCTGGGAGATGTCGAGGGCCTGCTGCGAGTTGGTGGCTGCCGCCGCGTAGTCGCCGGTCAAGCGCTGCACGATGGCGAGGTTGGTCAGGGTGTGGGCTTGTGCGGGTTGATTCTCGATGTGGCGGGCTGTGGCCAGGGCGGTGTGGTGCAGGTCCTGGGCGAGGTCCCAGGGTCCGTGGGCACGGAGGTGGCTCTGCAGGGCCTTGGGGATTCCGATCGCTGCCGGGTGGTGGTGGGCAGCGGCCCAGACGGTGGCGGCGACGAGGTTGGGTTGTTCGCGGGTGAGCCAGTCGGTGGCCTGCTCGGGGTTGGTGATGGTAGGGGCGTGTGTGGGTGCTGGCCAGGTAGTGGGGCTGGTGGGTGAGGTGTGGTGGGGGAGATGGCGGGCGGCGGCGGTGGCGGTATGCAGGTAGTAGTCGAGCAGGCGGTCGCGGGCGGCGTCCTGGTTCGTTTTCGGGTCGGTGGTGGCGAGAATGCGGGCGTGTACGGCGATGAGGTCGTGGAAGCGGTAGCGGCCGCGGTGGGGTTCGGTGATCAGGTTATGTTCGAGGAGGTCTTCCATACTTCGGCGGGCCTGGGTGAGGGTTGTGTTGTCGAGTGCAGCGGTGGCGTAGCGGTCGAGGTCAGGGCCGGGGTGCAGGCCGAGGCGTCGGAACAGCCGCTGCCGGTCGCTGGATAGGTCGTGGTAGGACAGGTCGAAGGCGGCGGTGATGGCGAGGTCGCCGCTGGCGAGTTCGGCGAGCCGGTCGCGGGCTTCGGTGAGGTCGTCGGCGATGTCGGTGACGGTCCACGTGCGGTGAGTGTGCAGGCGGGCAGCGGTCAAGGTGATCGCCAGCGGCAGATATCCACACAGGGCGGTGATCCGGTAGACGGCTTCCGGTTCATGGAGGGCGCGGTGCCCGGCACGCTCGATGAACAGCTCCACGGCCTGGTCGGGTGGGAGAATGTCCAGCGCGAGTAGGGTGACGCCGGGCAGGGTGGTCAGTTTCCGACGGCTGGTGATCAGGACGAGGCAACCGGGTGCGGCGGGTAGCAGTGGTGTGACGTGGTTGGTGTCGGCGGCGTCGTCAAGGACGAGCAGGAGTTTCTTGTCGGTCATCCGGTGACGCCACAGTCCGGCCCGGGCGTCGAGACCGGCCGGGATCTGTTCGGCGGCGACGCCATCGGCCTGGAGCAGGGTCTCCAGAGCGGCGGCGGGGTCGACACGGGGCTGGCCGGGAGCGTGCGCCCGTAGGGCGATGAATCGTTGCCCGTCGGGGAACCGAGCGGCGAGGTGGTGGGCGGCGTGCACGACGAGGGCGGTCTTGCCGATTCCGGCCATCCCGTCCACAGCATGGACGGCGACCGCCTGCACCTGACCGTCGGCCGCGTCGGTGACGGCGGCCAGCAGCCGGGCGAGTTCGTCGTGCCGTCCGACGAAGCCGGGCACGTCCGCGGGCAGCGTTCGCTCGGCCTTGGGCGGCGGCGCCGGCATCGACTGGTGAACATGCACCCCACCGTGCAGCGCACCCGCTTGCACCACCGGCCCCGCCACCACACCCGACACATCGTTATCGGTACCCGCCTCCGAGACCCGGACGACTGTGGGGTAATCGTGGTCTCCGGCCGGGGAGGTGGTGGTCATGTGACCGGGCGGTCGTTGACATGGACGGGACCGGCCGCGGCGACTTGGGCGCCGTCGCTGGCCTGGGGGACCGAACCGATGCCGGCCGTGGTCGCCGAGGGCCCGGCCGGCGGCGGTACCAGGACCGGTGGGCCGAAGGTGATCGGCCCGGAGATGGTGTGCGTCTGGATGAGCGGGCCGTGAACCTGAGCATGGCCGCTGACCGTGTTCGTCACACTGGTCCCGGTCGCTGGCTGTCCGGTCAGCGTGCCGGCGTCGCGCAGCCAGGTACGCAGCCAGGCCGCGATCTGCTCGTCCGTCGCGGCGCCGTGTTCGAGGATCCGGCCGAGAACCTCGCCATGCACGACCTCGCCGGGGTGGCTCGCCAGCGTCTGGGCAGCGGTGTCAGCGTCGGAGCCGCGACCGAACCGGTCGCGGACGAACGAGGTGAGGGATTCCCATGCCTGCCTGCCGGCTTCACCGGCGGCACCGGCGGCCAGCGGTACCAGTGTCGCGGACAGGATCCCGGCCGTGATCGGATCCATCGTTACCCCCGTAGCAGCGTGTATCGATGCCTTGCGTCCACCGTAGCGGCCGCCGCAATGCCTTTCCCTTCCCAAGTTCACGACTCGCGCCTACGGACAGTTCGACGAGACCGGCCGGCATGAGCGGGTATCGATGGCCTTCGTGGCATGTCCGATGTGTGCTTTAGCGACGGTGATCGACCGTGCCGGTTGTTGAAGGTGGCCCGTCCAGACCGGGTACGTGTGGTCGTCGTGCGATCCGCTCGTGGCGGTCCCGGCGTCGATCGCGCCTGCGGCTCCTTGCCGCAGCGCTGACAGCCGGTGCTAGCTAGTTTGGGTCATCGTGCCCCCGTAGCTCAGGGGATAGCGCATCGGTTTCCGGAACACACTGCGTATTGCGGCGGTGTCAGCGGCCCAGATGGACATAGGCCGCCCACGCCGTCGGGTGCTCACCATACGTCGGATGCCGCCGGATGACCCTCACCGCATGGTGCAGGGCGCGGGCGGCGTCGAGCGGGTCGCCGGCGTAGAAGTGCGTGGCGACGCGGTGGGCAAGCTGGTCGTTGACGCTCCAGAGCGTGGCGATCACCTGGGCGTAACCGGCGGTCAGGAAGCCGCCGGCGATGTGTACGGCCTCGTCGGCGAGGGCGCCGCTGGTGCGGACCGTGCCGCACGCGGCCAGGAACGCGAGTTCGGCGTGCCGCAGGTGCCAGCGGGTGAGGTCGGTGACCGACAGTCGCAGCTCCGGGCCGAGGACCAGGTGGCTCTCGGACGGGCTGCCGAGATCGGTGGTGGCGTGACAGGCGTAGTGCACGACGCCGTAGCCCTGCGGCCCGGATGTCGCCAGCCCGTCGAGACGGGTGGCCCGGTCGGCGAGCATCCGTGCGTCGCGGCGGGCCCCGGTCAGGGTGGGCAGGCCCGGAACCTGGTCGACGACCACCACGGCCATCCGCGCTTCGGCGACCGGCGCCGACTTCGCCCTGCTACGCAGCAGTGCGGTCACGGTCGGGGCGAGCGACGGAACCACCAGGTCGAGCGCGTCGCCGGCGGCGTGCAGCGGCAGCAGGGCCAGCGGGCCGGTCGGCACCCACCACAGGCGCGGCGGCGCCGACGCGTCGAGCAGCGGCCGCAGGGCGCGGTGCCCGAGGATCGGGCCGACGGTGGTGCGCCACAACCAGGCCAGGATCTCCCGGAGTACGTCGTCGTCGGCGTCCGGTAGCCGTTCGGCCTGGGCCGTGGCGTCGGCGAGGGTCAGCTCTGTCAGACGCAGCGTCGTCATGCCCGAGGCGGTCAGGATCAGCGCGTCGCACCGGCTGGCGGCGACGTTGACCACGACCACCGGTCCGTCCCGCGCGGCACCCTCGAGGTCGGCGAACAGCGGCGGCAGACCCCCGCGCGCGAAGCCGTCAAGACCGCGGATGGCCGCCGAAACCTCGTCGAGTTTCCGGACCAGCCGGGCCCGTCCGGTCAGGTCCTCGCCGACCGTCGCCGGCTCGTTCATGGCCGCGATCGTGTCGTCCAGACGTTCGGCGAGGCGCGGCGCGACGCGTTCGAGTTCGTCGAGCCGGGCGCGCGGCGACATGAGCTGATCGAGGAGGAGACCCCGGCCCTGCTCCAGCAGCACCAGGGCGGCCTGCGGATCCCCGACCTGGAGGGCCACCGCCGCGGCGTCGCGGGCCAGGCCCACGAACGCCGTCAGCGTGTGCTCCCGGTCGACGCGGTCCGCGCGCCAGGAGGTGATCCAGGGCAGCAGGTCGAGCGCCGCCCGGTAGCCGGCGAGGGCCTCGTGGTGGTCGCCGGCCTCGGCGGCGGTGTCACCCCACAGCCGCGCGTTGACGGCCCGCTGTACGGGCTCGGCATCCGCAAGCCCCGCCGCCTCGGCGAACGCGGAGACGGCCCGGCGGTGGTCGCCGCGCAGTCGCTGCACCTGGCCGAGCAGGTGCAGCGCCCGGGCGCGGACCATGCGTACCGGCCGGCTCAGCCGCTCCGCCTGCCTGGCCTGGAACAGCAGCATGAACCGGGGCAAGCCAGGGCCGGCCAGGTAGAACTCGCCGAGGCGCAACATCGCATAGGCGCGGATGTCGTGGTCCCGGGCCGACGTCGCCTCCCGTACGACGCGGACCGCTTCCACGAACGCCGCCAGGTCCCCGGTACGCAGGAAACGCGCGAACAGGGCGTCACCGAGACTCACCGCGCGCACCTGACGGACCGGGGCGCCGCGCCGCAGGCCCGCTGCCGCCCGGCGGCCGAGGTCGATCGCGGCGTCGAGTTCGTCGAGCGACCCGCCGCGTGCGGCCCGCATCGCCGTCGTCGCGACCGCGAACATCGCCTCGTCGGTGGACAGTCGACCGGCGACGGCGATCGACCGGTCGAGATCGGCCAGTCTGGTCGTCGCCGCCGAGCGGAGGGCTAGCGCGAGCGGCAGGCTCATCGCCAGCTCGGCATCCGGATCGAGCCGCACCGCGCGGTCGGCGAGCGCGACCGCGGCGTCGAGGTGTCCGGGGCCGAGCTTGATCAGTGCCCCGGCCGCGTACCCCAGGATCTCGGCGAGCATCCGGCGCTCGGCGACGTCATCGGGCAGTTCGGCCAGCGCCTCCGCCGCCCGTGCGATGGTGGCCTCGTCGCCGTCGCGTTCCGCGTCCCGTAGCGAGATCCAGGCCTGCCGGAGGTCCACCCGGTGACGCTAGCCGGTCGGTTGCCGGGGCCGATATCCCGCGTACGGTTCACACCGCCGACGGCTCGCCCACCCGTACCGTCATCGCGCCGGCCGCGGCCCGGCCAGCGCCGCCGGGCCGTACCGTCTCGGGCGTGACGTCCTCGATCCGCCCGTCATCAGGGGCTGGGCCGCAGCAGCAGGAAGACGAACCCGAGCACCCCGCGGTAGCCTTCGAGCCAGCTGCGACGGTGGGCGGCGGACACCTCCAGAGCCTGGTCACGGTCGGGGTGGTCGGGATGGTCCAGCGCCCACCGGGCCAGCGACCCGGTCCAGTTCCACTCGTACTCGTCCCACTCCGCCAGGGTGCTGACATGCCCGTGGACCGGCGTCCACCCGTCGGCGACCACGCGGGCCACCGTGGTCGGCAGATCGCCGTACTTCTGCGGGCCGTCCTCCAGTTCGGCGCGTAGCGCCGGGTCGGGCTCCCGCTCCCAGAAGCAGTCGCCGAGAAGGACCACGCCGTCGTCGGCGAGGTGCCCGCGGGCGGCCTCCAGCGTGGGCAACAGCTCACCGAAGGCGTACGCGGCGCCGACACTGAGCACGACGTCGGCCTTGCGGGAGGATCGGTACCGGGTCACGTCCTCCTGGCGCAGTTCGAGCCGGTCCGCGACACCCAGGCGGGCGGCCGATTCGAGGGTCCGGTCGAATCCCTGCCCGGAGATGTCGACGCCCACCGCCGTGGCCCCCGGATGTGTCCGAAGCGCCCGCAGCAGCCACGCCCCCTCACCGCAGCCCAGGTCCAGCAGGTGGGCGTCCGGTCGGCGGATCGCGCGGCCGAGCAGGCGGTCCACCGTGCTCTCGCTGGCCGGCGCGGCGATGGGATGGTCCGAGTGCGCCAAGGCGCTGAGCGTCTGTCGATCCACCGGGACTGCCTACCACAGACCCGCGGCCGAGCGTCTGTTCGGTGGGGCATTTCGGTGGTCTGGGGCGGCCCGTGGTGATTCTGCCCAGGAAGGATGTTACCGGGACATCGCCGCGACCGGCCGGCACGAAAGATGATCAACTTAGGGCGGTCCTGAACGCGGCGCTCAGTCCGCACCCAGATCAGTCGCTGTTGTCGCTGGTGACCTTGATTGCGGCAGCGAGGTTCGGCGCCGCGGCCCTGGCGAGTTCGCCGGCACGGTCCAGATCCCCGCTGTCCGCCACGACGATGCTTACCGCCGATCCGGTCGTAGGATCGCGTCGCAGAGTCGCACCGACGACTGGATACCGAGCGGCCACCGCCTCGTACGCGGCGATCGCCTCGGCAGGGAAGCCGTCGTGGAAGTCGGTCTCGACGTGAAGCGAGGGCCGCACACCGTGCTCCGTGCTGACCTCCAGGGAGGTCGCTTGCGAGAGTGGCAGGTGCCGGTCGCCATCGGTCATCATGTCCTTGAACACCGCGATTGCGTCAGTCGGATCGGCCGCGGTGACCTCAATGTCCCAGCGGTCGGTTTCTTTCCCGGGCGCATCCTTGATGTCGCCGTTCATCACTCGGTCGTCGTCCGTCAGTGACCGCCACAGCGCCAGTACCTCGTCGGTGCGCGTCTTGTCCGCTACCACGGTGAAGGTGATGCCATCCGCCGTGATCCTGCCGGTGGTCTTGTCGTTACTGGCGACGTACTCCCTCAGTTCGTTTGCCAGTTCGGTTACGCGGTCGGCCGAAGTGCCGTCCTTGAGGATCACCACACCGGTCGCCGTTCCGAGGAAGGGCAGCGTGTTGTTATCGGTGGTGCGGATATCCACGACGTCTGGCGTGCCGGCCCAGTCTTCTTCGAAGTCCGAGGCGAGTGCCGTGCCTTTGTCGATGGCGCAGCCGGTCAACAGGGGCAGGCCCAGCACGAGCGCGATGACCGGCATCGGCCACCGCAGGGCGTCTCGTCCCAATGACGTCTCCTCGAAGAGTGGGTGAGCCGGCCAGGGCCGATCGGGCCCAGCCCTGGCCCGCAGGCGTCGCGGCCAGCTGAAGCTTGCGGCGCTGTTCGTCGACGGTGACAACGTTAGCTTCCTTGATCAAGGTGAAGCCGCGCTGGGGCTGATCGCCAGGTTCTCCAGCGGTAGATGTACATGGAAGGTCCCAGCCTCTGGGATGACGCCGGTCGCAGCGAGGAACCGATGCCCGCGGTGCCATTGATCCTCCTGGGCTTGACGCTGCCCCCGGCGCCGTCGTGATCGTGCGCCCGGCCGGCCGGGGCCTGACGGTGGGGTCGTTCCCGGTCACGCTCCGGGGTTGGCGCAGACTATGGCGACGACACGACAAGGAGAGCGCTGTGACAGTCCGCGGAACAGGCCGGCCGCCGACCCGACTGGAGGTCGCCAGGGAGCACGCGGAACGCGTGCTCGGACGGCGAACCGCCAAACGGCTCGCGGCGTTCGACGACGGCACCCTGTACGTCGAGGCCAGCGGGGGCGCGCGGTTCCTGGCGTGGCTCGTCGACTTCGTGGTGTACGTGCTGGGTGTCGGGGTGGGTTTCGTCGTCTTGTCATTGGTGGCCGTCGCGGCGGGCCTCCCCGACGGGACCGTCGCCCTGCTGGCGGTCTCGTTGTTGTTCGTGGTGCCGTTGCTGTACGGCCTGTGCTACGGCAACGGGCGTGCGCTCGGCGCGGTCCTCACCGGTACGCAGCTCGTGCGGGTCAAGGACGGCGGTCGGATCGGTGGCAAGGCGTGCTGGGCCATGTTGGTCAGGACGCTGCTCATGCCGTTGCTGCTCATCGCGGTGATCGTGGGCGCGCTCAGTGGTGGGGGGTCACCGCCCGGTTCGCTGGCGAGAACCAGCATCGACCCCGACGCCATCCGACAGCTCCACGCCGCTGGCATCCGGTGACCCGCCGCTACGCCCCTGAGCCTGTGCGGCCAAAGCCCGTGGCCGCGCTTGACCCACCCGTCAGAACGCGTTCCGCGACGGCACCAACCGCCTCACCGCCGTCCTGACCGAAGCCGATCGGGCCCGAGGCGCGCCCCACGGCGTACCCAGCGGGGCGGCGGAGACCGGTACGGCGGCCCTCGCCCAGTTCGAGGCCTGCGACGCCAAGGTCAACGCGTGCACCAGACACTCGCGCGGTCCGGCAGGCCGAACCTCGTTATTGCGGTGGGAGGGCGCCGTTCCTCACACGACCGACGGCCCGCCGAACCGTACCGGCACGCCGGGGGCGTACAGCACGCTCACCGGTGCCTCCGTCGGCTTCGCCAGTCCCGCTGCCGGCAGGAGTTCGTCGGAAAGTGAGAGGAGCGTCGCCCGGTGCAGCGGCCACCGGGGATGTTCGTTCGACAGGTGGATCGTGCGGCCGAAGGCCCGGGTGTGCAGGCCCCACCGGGCGGTGACGAAGTGCTCCAACGCCGTCGGCTCGGCGATCGGCTCACCCACCCGTACCGTCATCGCGCCGGCCGCACGGCCCGGCCAGCGCCGCCGGGTGGTGTACGTCAGCAGGTCGCCCTCGCGGCGCAGCCGCATCGACGCCCACTTGTACGGCAGCCGCAGGGTCGCGATCGCGGTCAGCACCGGCAGCAGCCGCGCCGCGTCGAGGGAGCGGAACACCACGGCCCGCCGGCCGGTACCGTCCACGCTGTAGAGCCGTACGTTGGTCTCGCAGAACGTGCCCAGGTACGGGATCCCGGGGCCGCGCATCGGCCCGAGGCCGACCATCCGGAACGCGACCAGCCCGACGTAAGTGACCCCGTCCAGGGTGTCCGGTGCCGTGCCGGGCGGCAGGAGCGGAGCGACCGTGGCGGGATCCGTCGGCCAGTGCACGAAGGTCAGTTCCCGCCAGTTCTGCACCAGCCACGGTCGGCGTACGGGTCGCACCGCCTCGGGCGTGACGTCCTCGATCGGCATGGCAACAAGCTACGCGAGTCAGTGGTCGTCCGCCGGCCGGCGTGGGGTGCCGTACAGGGTGCCGCGCGGGGCGGTCCCGGCCCCGTGTGCCGGGACGCGTGCGGATCCGTAGACGGTGCCGCGGGTGGCGTGGCCCGCGGTGCCCGCCCACGGCTGGGTGTACGGCTCGACCGCGGCCTCCGGCGGGTAGGGCTCGACGAAGTCGGGCCGCGGGATGTCGCCGTCGGGCCGCGCGAGGTCGCCGGGCCGCGCGACGTCGCCGTCGGCCGGCACGTCGTCGCCGTCGGTCGCCGGCTGTCCGCGTCGTGCCTTGACGACGCGGGCGATGACGAACCCGGCCACGGCGAGCACCCCGACCACGATGACGATCTTCTGGAAGGTGCCCGCGTACGCCTCGACGGTGTGCCAGCTCTCGCCGAGCAGGTAGCCGGCCATGACGAACACGGTGTTCCAGATCAGGCTGCCCAGCGTGGTGTACAGCAGGAACGTGGGGATCGGCATCCGTTCGACGCCGGCCGGGATGGAGATGAGACTCCGGAAGATTGGAATCATCCGTCCGAAGAAGACCGCTTTGGCCCCGTGCCGGATGAACCACGCCTCCGTCCGGTCGACGTCGCTCAGCTTCACCAGCGGCAGCCGTGCCGCGATGGCGCGGACCCGGTCCCGCCCGAGTGCGACCCCGATGTAGTACAGCGCCATCGCACCGACGACCGAGCCGATCGTGGTCCAGACGATCACGGCGAACAGGTTCATCTTGCCCTGGCTGGCGGTGAACCCGGCCAGCGGCAGGATGACCTCGCTCGGGATCGGCGGGAACAGGTTCTCCAGGGCGACCGCGAGACCGGCGCCGGGGGCCCCGAGCCACTCCATGAGGTCGGTCACGAACCCGACCAGGCCCCCCTCGGACGGATCGGACTCCTGGGCCAGCGAAGCTACGTACGTGGACAGTTGCGACAGGCGGGACATGCCGACCAGGGTATGGACCCGAGGGCGGCATCGGCCATGAGGGCGACCCCCGACTTCGGCGCAATCAGCGGGTGCGGAAGACCGCACCCGGGAGAACCAGGGGGTACCCGCGCCGTCACCAGGTGACCGGCAACGTCTCCAGGCTGCGTACGGCCATGCCGAACTTGAACCGCAGCTCCTCCTGCGGCACGGTGATCCGCAACCCGGGCATCCGGCGCAGCAGCGCGGCGAGGACCTCCTGCAGCTCCATCCGGGCCAGCTGCGCGCCGAGGCAGTAGTGGACCCCGGCACCGAACCCGAGGTGCGGGTTGTCGGCGCGGGCCAGGTCGAGGCGGTCGGGGTCGGCGAAGACCGCCGGGTCGCGGTTGGCGGCGACCATCGCCGGCAGCACGGCGGCGCCGGCCGGGATCACGGTGCCGCCGAGCGTCACCTCCTCGGTGGTGAGCCGGACCTGCCCGACACCGCTGTCGCCGAGCTGGACGTAGCGCAGCAGCTCCTCGACGGCGCGGGGGAGCGCGTCCGGATCGGCGACCAGCCGCTCCCACCGGTCGCGTTCGCGTAGCAGGGTGAGCAGGAACAGGTTGATCTGGTTGGCGGTCGTCTCGTGGCCGCCGATCAGCACCCCGATGCAGAGCATCACCAGCTCGCGCTCGGTGAGCTGGTCCTCCTCGTCGCGGGCGGCGATGAGGGCGGTCAGCATGTCGTCGGCGGGGGCCGCCCGCTTGGCGGCGATCAGGCCGGCGAACCCGTCGAGCGCGGCCCGGGTCCGTTCCGGGTCCTGGTCCCACTTGCCCATCAGCGCCGCCGACCAGCGCAGGAACGGGTCCCGGTCGGCGGGCGACACCCCGAACATCTCGAAGATCACCTGTACGGGCAGCGGCATCGACAGGTTGGCGACCAGGTCCACCGGGCGGGGCATCCCCTCCATCACGTCGATCATCCCGTCGACCAGTTCGGCGACCCGGGGGCGCAACCGCTCGACGCGCTTCGGCGTGAACGCGCCGGCGACCAGCCGCCGCAGCCGGGTGTGCCGGGGCGGGTCCAGCCCGATCAGCGACTCCGAGGTCAGCGCGCCCAGCTCGCTTTCCGGTCCACCGGGCGCGGTCGCCGCGGCCCGGCTGAACCGCGGGTCGACCAGCACCTGCCGGACGTCCTCGTGCCTGGTCACCAGCCAGGCCGGCGTGCCGTCGGGCAGCGTCACGGCGGCGACCGGGCACTTCTCGCGCAGCTCGCCGAACTCCGGCGCCGGCTCGTGCATCGACGGGGCGGTGAACGGATACGACACGCTCATACGGCGGCAACCTCTCTGGTGTGGACCAGTTCCTGCAGCGCTGCGACGACGTCGGCCGGACTCGGCGCCGCCGCCACCCGGTCGGCCGCCACCCGGGCCGCGTCGCGACAGTGGTCGGCGGCGAGCAGGTCGGCGACCCGCTCGCGGATCCGCTCGCCGGTCACCGCGTCGTCGGTGAGGACGGTGCCGGCGCCGGTCGCCGCCAGCCGTACGGCGTTGAAGTGCTGGTCGCTGACCTGCGGCAGGACGAGTTGGGGCACCCCGCAGGCCAGCCCGGTCATCGTGGTGCCGGCCCCGCCCTGCTGCACCAGCGCCCGGCAGCCGGGCAGCAGCAGGTGCAGGGCCAGCGGCGAGTCGGCCACCCGTACGTCGGCGGGCAGCCCGGCGAGGTCGGCGTGCTGGGCGGCGTCGACGGCGACGACGATCTCGGCGCCGAGCCCGCACAGCGCCTCGGCGACCGTGCGCAACGCGAGCGTGCCGGGCAGGTCGACGCCGGCCATCATCGTGCCCCAGGTCAGGCAGATCCGGGGGCGCCGCGGCGGGTCGAGCAGCCAGCCCGGCAGGACCGCCGGCCCGTTGTAGGGCACGAACCGGATCGGGAGCGCCGGACCGGCGAGCGGCACCTGCATCGGCGCCGGACACGGGTCGAGGGTCAGCGCCCCGGCCAGGTCGACGCTTCCGGCACCGAACCGGGCGGCCCGGGGCGCGATGATCCCGTCCTCGTCGATCTCGATCGCGGTGCTGGAGTCCGGCCCCCACAGGTGCCGTACGCCGGGCACGTCCAGGGCGGCGGCGGCGATCGGGCCGGCCAGGTTGTACGGCTCGTACACCACCAGGTCGGGCCGCCACGACCGGCCGGCGGCGACCAGGGCGTCGAGCATCGCGTCGGCGTACCGGACGACGCCGCCGTCCGCGGTGATCATCGGGGCGACCGAGTCCGGCGCCGGCTCCTCCTCGTCCCCGTCGGCGACCCGGCCGATCCGGCCGCCGAACACCTCGGCGAAGTCCAGGTCGGCACCGACGGCGACGGCCGGCAGCCCGGCGGCGGTGATCGTCCCGACCAGCGCCGGCTGGCTGGCGACGAGCACCTCGTGCCCGGCCGCCCGCAGCGCCCAGCCGAGCGGGACCAGCGGGAAGAAGTGCGACCGCCAGCCCCATGTGCTGATCAGGACCCGCATGCCGGAATCACCCGCGCGGCCCGAGCAGCGACACCGTCCGCGTCCCCTCCACCTCGGTCACCTCCAGCCGGAAGTACGGCTCGATGGTGATCCGGATGAACTCCAGGTCGTCGACGATCTGCAACGGCAGCAGGTCGGCCGGCGTCACCGTGGCCGCCGACCTGACCAGGTCGACCCGCCGGCCGATCCGCACCGACTCGACCAGGAACGCGCCCAGCTCCTCGGGCGCGAACAGCCGCCACAGGTCGACGCTGACCACCCGCTCGAACCGCTGGTCCTCCAGGCCGGTCACCACCCCGGCCAGGTGCCAGTTCTGTTCGCCGAGCGGGGCGTCGTAGTCGAACGTGCGGCCACCGTCGCCGAGGCGTACCTTGCTGGCGCCGTAGCCGATCAGCAGGCAGTCCCGGTCCTCCAGTTCGGCCAGCACCGGCGCCGGCAGGGTGTCGACCCGGCCGAGGCCGTGCCGTTCGCAGGCGGCCAGGGCGTCCTCGAAGCGCATGATCCGCCGTATGGCGTTGGCCCAGTTGCCGGGGTAGCCGAAGAACTCCATGTCGAAGCGCGGGTGTTTCTGCGCCAGGTAGCGCATGTTCTGGGTGAGCTGCGACATCAGCATCGGCATGACCCGGAAGTGCGGCAGGTCGTAGGTGATCGCCTCGTCGCCGAGGTGGAACAGGTCGATGTCGTCGCCGTGGTGGTGGAAGATCCGGTAGAACAGCTCGTTGTCCTCGCCACCCCAGGTGACCAGGTTCTCGTCGAACCCGCCGACCGCGTCCAGGGTCGCCCGGTCGACCGACGCGTTGTTGGTGTGCCCGTAGATCCACGGGGCGCGTTTCCAGTCCCGGCGCCGGCTCGGGGCGAAGAGCAGGTAGTCGCGGATGTCCTCGTTGTAGTCGCCGATCACCCGGTGGTCCGGCGTCTCGCCGCGCTTGAGCGCGTCGATCGCCCCCCAGTCCAGGGCGAGGCTGCGGCCGAGCAGGACGGTCGGGCGCAGGCCACGGCCGACGTGGAAGTCGCGGTGCCGCTCCAGGGTGGTCGGATGCGCCGGCTGGTCGGCGTCGAGGAACAGCACGATCTCGCCCCGGCCGGCGGCGATGGCCCGGTTGCGGGTCACCGAGCGCCCCCGGTTCACCTCGTTCGCCAGGTAGGTCAGGGGGAGCCGGTCGACGTAGCGTGCCACGACCGGCTCGACGGGCACGTTCGAGCCGTCGTCGACGACGATCACCTCGAACCTGTCCCGGGGCAGGGTCTGCAGCGTCAGCGAGTGCAGGGTCATTTCGAGCAGGTGCCCGTTGTCGTACGCGGGCACCACCACGGTCAGCAGCGGGTCGTCGGTGGTCACGAGGTTCCTCTCGGGTGTGGTGGTCACGGCACCGGGCTGACCGTGGTCTCACGTACGGCCGCGAGCAGCCGCTCGTTCGCCGGCCGGTCGCCGACCGTGATCCGTACGCCGTGGCCGGGATAGGGCCGTACCAGCACGCCGGCCTCACCCAGCCGCTGCGCGAACCCGGCGGAGCCGTCGCCGACCGGCAGCCACAGGAAGTTCGCCTCGCTCGGCGCGACCGGCAGCCCGTACCCGGTCAGCGCCTGCGCGAGCCAGCGCCGCTCGGCGGCCAGGTCGGCGAGCCGGGTGGCGAGTTCGGCGGTGGCGTCGGCGGCCAGCGAGGCCACCGCGGCGGCCTGCCCGAGACCACCGGGGAAGAAGACCATGCCCGCCATCCGGCTGGCCGCCCCGACCCGGGCGCCCGCGACGGCGTAGCCGACCCGCAGGGTGGCCAGCCCGTACGCCTTCGAGAAGGTCCGCAGCACGCAGACGTTGTCGCGCCCCCGGTAGAGGTCGATCCCGTCGGGCACGTCGGGGTCGGTGACGAACTCCCGGTAGGCCTCGTCGATGATCACGACGACCTCGGGCGGGATCCGGTCCAGGAACGCCTCGACCTCGGCGCGGTGCAGCACCGCCCCGGTCGGGTTGTTGGGGTTGCACAGCAGCACGGCGCGGGTGTCGGCGGTGACCGCGTCGGCGATCGCGGCCAGGTCGTGCCGGAAGCCGTCCATCGGCACCGGCACCGGCCGCGCCCCGCCGTTCGCGATCAGCAGCGGGTACGCCTCGAACGACAGCGCCGCGTGCAGCACCTCGCCACGGGTGCGGTCGAGGCCGGCGATGACGTGCTGGCACAGCCCGGCCGAGCCCGGCCCGACCAGCACGTGTTCCGGTGGCACGTCCAGGTGCCCGGCGATCGCGCCGACCAGCGCCTTCGACGCGTGGTCGGGATATCGGTTGAGCTGCCCGGCCCCCTGCTCGACCAGCCGGCGCACGCTCGGCAGCGGCGGGTACGGCGTCTCGTTCATCGACAGGTCGACGGGGGTGGTCATAGGGTCTCGCTCTCGGTCGCGGGTTGTCGGGGACGGTCGTTCGCGCGCGGGTCGGGCAGCAGGCCGAACTGGTGGAGCCGGTCGAGGGCCGTCAGCCGGTGTACGCCGACCCCGGCGAGGTTGCCGGTGGTGATCCGCAGCAGCCGCCGGTTGGTCGAGGTGTGCCGCATCATCCGGCGCCCGAGCACCCGGGGCAGGCCGGTGGTGGTGGTCAGCATCCGCGACGCGTTGTGGCTGACGGTCGCGGTGTGGTCGAGCCGGGGCAGCCGGGCGGCGTGGTATTCGCGCAGCGCCCGGTCCAGCGCGGCCGGGTCGGTGCCGGCGGCCGCGACCCGCTGGGCCAGGGTCTCGGCGTCGACCAGCGAGCTGTTCATGCCCTGCGCGGCCATCGGGTGGACCGCGTGCGCCGCCTCGCCGACCAGGGCCAGCCCGGGGGTGGACAGCCGGGGGGCGCGCAGCCGGTGCACGGCCAGGATCTGCCGGGTCCGCAGCGCGGCGCGCAGCGCGTCGGCGAGCGGGGCGAGCGCCGGCGTGCCTTCCAGCACCGCCGCCGACCAGTCGGACAGGTCGCCGCCGCCGCGCAGTTCGTCCGGCTCGACCTGCACGTAGAGGCGGCACCGGCCGCCGGGCAGCGGGTAGACCAGGCGCAGCCCCCGGTCGCCGGCGTACGCGGTCACCTCGTCGTCGACGTGTACCCCGGCCAGGTCGAAGGCGACCAGCCGGTGGTCGTACGCCTGCCGGCGGGCGGTCAGCCCGGCGTCGGCCCGCAGCCTCGACGACAGCCCGTCGGCGGCGACGACCAGCCGGGCCGCGATGTCGTGCGGCCGGCCGTCGCGCACCGCCCGGATGCCGGCGATCCGGCCGGTGTCGTCGCGCAGCACCCCGGTGACGGTGACGCCGCGCCGTACCTCCACGCCCGGCCCGAGCACGCCGGTCAGGGCGTCGAGCACGTTCGGGTAGCCGGTGCACAGGATCTGCCGGTGGTCGCCGGCCAGGTCGGCGTAGTCCAGGTTGAGCAGTGCCCGGCCGGCCGGGTCGCGGATCGCCAGCCGGGCCACCGGGACCGCGCCGCCGGCGTGCACGGCCGGCAGCGCGCCGAACGCGTCGAGGACGCGTACCGACTCCGGTTGCAGGATCTCGCCCTTGGGCACGTCGGCGGGACCGTCTTGCCGGTCGACGACCAGCACCCGCAGCCCCAGCGCGCCGAGCGCGTGGGCGCTGGCCAGCCCGCCGACGCCGGCGCCGCAGACGACGACGTCGGTGGTCACGCCCGCGCCCCCGGGGTCGGTGTGCCGTGCGCGGCGCGGGTCGCGGCGGACCGGTGCGCGGCCAGGGCACGCAGCGCCAGCCCACGGGTGATGATCGAGTTCGGGTAGTGCATGTGGTGCCGGATGTAGACGCAGAGCCGGGTCGCCGGCCACGACCCGTCGGGCAGTTGGGCGTCCAACAGCCAGCCGACGCCGCGCGAGATCCGTTCGTCGTCGGCCGGCAGCCCGGCGGCGAGCAGCGCGTGGACCGCCCACGCGGTCTCCTCGACCGAGCCGGGCCGGTCGTCGCCGGGGCCGAACGAGCCGTCGTCGCGCTGGGCGGCCAGCAGCCGGTCCCGGGCCCGTACGGCGACCGGGTCACCGGCGAGGCCGGCGCGGGCGAGCGCGTCGAGGACCGTCGCGGTGCCGGAGGTGTGGTCGCGGTACCACAGGTTCTCGTACGACCCGTCCGGCCGCTGCGCGGTCCGCAGCCATTCGACGGCCCGGGCCACCGGCGGGCTGTCCGGGGTGTGGCCGGCGTCGAGCAGGGCGACGACCCCCTGGGCGGTGATCGCCGGGCAGGGGCCGTCGTTGGCGAGCTTGGTGTCGCGTACCCACAGGCTCCACGAGCCGCGGGTGTCCTGGCGTTCGGTCAGCCAGCCGACGCCGCGGCGCAGCACCGGGTCGTCGGCGGCGCCGGGCAGCCCGGCCAGGCCGGCGACGATCTCGGCCGACTCCAGGGTGACCGGCCAGCCGTCGGCGCCGGAGAAGCTCCAGCCGCCGGCCGGGCAGTCGAAGACCGGGAACGGGTTGCGTTGCTGGGTGCGGTGGAACAGTTCGCGGGTCGCGGCCAGTCGCGGGTCGGCGGCGTACCCGGCGGCGACCAGGCCGGTCAGCGCGAACGCCGACTTGGTCAGGTCCAGGTTGGTGACCGCGTCCCAGGCGCCGTCGGGGCGTACGGCCCGGCGCAGGAAGCCGGCGATCGCCTCGACCAGGTGCGGTGCCTCGCCGGCGCGGGCCAGGCCCAGGCAGACCAGGGCGGCCGGCCACGGGTCCTCGCTGAACGCGCCGGTGCGCCCCTCGTGCTCGTGGATCGCCTCGAGCAGGCGCAGCGCGGCCGGCCGGGCCAGCTTCAGCGTCGCCCGGCGCAGCGCGCCGGTCGGCATCGTCGCGCCCTGGAGCAGCGCGATGCCGATGAACGGTGCGGTGCGGAACGAGATCCGGTCCCGCCGTACGCCGTCGAACAGCACCAGTTCCAGCGGCAGCCGGCGCGGGGCCGGCGCCTCCGGGAAACCGGCGAGGGCCTGGAACTGCTGGCAGAGTACGGCCACCGCCCGGTCGGTCACCGCCGCCACCCCGCCGAATTCGGCCAGCCGCCGCTGGCCGGCGGCGACCGCGGCGTCCGTCTCGGCGTCACCGGTGCCGGCGACGACGCGCAGCGCCGCGGCGGCGACCGCGGTCGGCACCACCTCGCTGTCGGCGCCGAGCACCCCGCCCCAGCCGCCGTCGGGGCGTTGCGCGGCGCGCAGCCAGGCGGCGCCGCCGCGGACCAGTTCCGCCGAGCCGGCCGGGTCGGCGGCGTGCAGGGCGGTGATCGCGCCCGCGGTGCCGAGCACCGACGCCGGCGGATGGTCGGTGAACGCGCCGTCGGGGCGCTGGTGGCCGAAGAGTTCCTCGGCACCGGCCGCGACGGCGGCGGCGACGCGGTCCACGGGTACGGGGGGCATCGGCGCTCCCTTCAGGACGGATCGGACGTGGCCTGCCCGGCGGGCGGGGCACCGGTGGACGGGCCGGTGGCCCCGGCCGGGGGAGCGGGCGGGCCGAGTTCGTAGGCGGCCCGCATCCGGGCCTGGGTCCACCAGCTCACGGTCAGCGCCGGTACGACCAGCACGACGGCGGGCAGGAGCCCGAAGCCGAGCCCGATGGCCGCCCCGGCGAAGCCGATCCGTTCCAGGACGAGCAGTTCGTGGGCCCGCAACGCGGTCCGTATCGAAAGCTGGTCGCGGCGCGGCAGCAGGGTCGCGAAGGCGGCGAACCCGACGGCGGCGGTCAGGGCGAGCAGCACCAGGTAGCCGCCCCGCCCGCCGGTCAGCGGCGAGTCGACCGGCCGGACCAGTCCGCCGACCGCGGCGGCGGCCACGGCGGCGAGGTAGAACAGCAGGGCGATGCCGGCCGCGATCCGGTCGCCGTGCCGCACCGGTACGGTCCGGTAGCCGCCGGCCCGGTCGCCGGCCACGTCGCGGATCGTGCCGACCAGGTTCGACGCGGTGTCGTGCGCCCAGAACGCGACGGCGAAGGCGACCAGCGGCCACCCGCCGACCGGGGCGACGACCAGCGCGCCGTAGAGCATGGCGAGGGTGCCGAGCGCCCCACGGGCGAGGTTGCCGGACAGCCCGCGGGCCTTCAGCCCCTTGCCGTACGCGACGATCCCGATCGCGGCGAGCACGGCGACCAGGCCGGTGCCGAGGCCGCCGGCGATCGCCAGTGCCCCGACCCCGACGAAGCACGCCACGCCGCAGCCGAGCGCCGCCTGCGGGCGCAGCCGCCCGGACGGGATCGGCCGGTGCGCCTTGCTGATCGCGTCGAGCCGCCGGTCGAAGTAGTCGCCGAGGTAGTGTCCGCCGATCCAGCCGATGGTGGGGGTCGCCCAGGCGGCGAGCAGCCGCCACCAGTCCCGGTCGCCACCGCCGAGGCCGGCGCCGGCGAGGCCGAGCAGGCCGACGTACCACAGCGTGTAGGGGCGCCAGGTCTGCACGTGGGCGATCAGGGTGGTGTGCCGGCGCCCCGCGACGGCCGTCATCCGGGCACCGCGGCCCAGCCGGCGATGGCGGCCAGCGTGTCCCGGGCCGCCGACTCGTCGAGTGTGGACAGTCGCCGGTGGGCCCGGCCGGCGTGTTCGGCGGCCACGTCCCGGGCGGCGGCCAGCGCCCCGGTGGCGCGCACGATGTCGCGCACCCCGGCCAGCGCCGCCGGGTCGGCGCAGCCCCGGCTCAGTGCCTCGGCGAGCTGCCGGCGTTGGGCCGGCCCGCCGGCCCGGTGGGCGAGCAGCACCGGCAGCGTCGGCCGGCCGTTGGCCAGGTCGCTGGTGGTCGACTTGCCGATCGTCGCCGCGTCGGAGGTGTAGGCCAGCAGGTCGTCGCGGATCTGGAAGGCGATCCCGACGCTCTCGCCGTAGCCGGCGAGCAGCCGGGCCCGCTCGGCGTCCGCGCCGCCGAGCAGGGCGCCGATCTGGCACACCGCCCGGAACAGCGCGCCGGTCTTGAGCCGGACCATCTCCAGGTATTCCGTCGCGGCACCGGCCGGGTCGCCGGCCAGTCCGGCCTCGAGCACCTGGCCGCGGCACAGGTCGGAACCCGCCCCGGCGAGCGCGTCGACGGCGGCGACGATCCGGTCGGCCGGCACCCCGCCGGCCCGGCACTCCACGATCGCGGTGAAGGCGGTGAAGATCAGCGCGTCGCCGGTGACGATGGCGTCCGGGGTGCCGTACGCCGCCGACACGGTCGGCCGTCCCCGCCGGGTCGCGTCGCCATCGATGATGTCGTCGTGGACCAGCGTCGCGACGTGCAGGTATTCCAGCCCCAGCGCGGCCGGCAGCACCGGCTCCGGGCGGCCGCCGGCGGCGACGGCCGACTCCAACGCCATGATCGGCCGGATCAGCTTTCCGGCGGGCAGCAGCGCGTGACGCACCATCGTGGACAGGCGGTCGGCCGATTCCGGCCACCTTTGCCCGAGCCGGTCACGTAAAAGGCGGCCGCTGTGGCTGGCGGACAGCTTCCCCGTGAAGTCGAGCGGATCTGTGCTGGCAACAATGGTCATGACATCAGGCCCCTGCGAGCGGAATTGCCGCTGTCCGAGGAAATATCACCGCGGGATAGGGACGCTACCACCGCCTCATCTGCCGGTAAAGACACTGGTTGATGGGTAACACAGCGTTCATATCCGGCGTCCCCGATCCGGCCCGGTACCGATCCGATGATCACCCAGCGTCGCCGGAAAGTCGGAGTTGGCGGAGAAAAGCCGACAACTAGCATCGACCGTCACCAACCCGCTGTTACCGTCCAGGGTCCGGTTCGACCCCGCCGGTACGGTCCGATCGGGGGCTCGCGGTAGCCGGCAACCTGCTGATAGCGTTGCCGACCATGCCAGCCGGGATGCCGTGCCAGCGAGGTGGATGATCGTGTCGGGCCCGCGTCGGCCACTGTCGGTCGCCCAGTCCAGCGTCTGGTTCGCCCAGCAGTTGGCACCCACCAGCCCGGCCTGGAACATTGGCGGATATCTCGAGATCCACGGTCACCTCGACCGCGCCGCCTTCGAGTGGGCCGCCACCCGGGCCGCCACGGAATTCGAGGCATTGCGCCTGAAATTCGGCGAGGACGGCGGCGAACCGTGGCAGGTGATTTCCGACCGGGCCACCATTGATCTGTCCTACGTAGATGTGCGTAACACCAATGACCCGCAGGTGGCCGCGCATTCGTGGATGGCCGCCGAAATGGCACGCCCGACCGATCTCACCACCGGTCGGCTATTCGGCACCGCACTGATCAGGATCGCCGACGATTTCTTCTACTACTACCAGCGGGCCCACCACGTCATCCTCGACGGCTACGGCACCGCGCTGGTCGCCCGCCGCACCGGCCAGCTCTACACCGCCCGGACCACCGGGGCACCGGCCGGCCCGGCCCCGGCCGGCTCACTGGTCCGGCAACTCGACGACGACGCCGCCTACCGCGACTCCGACCGCCACGCCGAGGACCGCACCTTCTGGACCGGATACCTCGCCGGCCGGCGGGCGCCGGCCAGCCTCGCCGCCCGTACGGCGCCGGCCTCGCCGCTGGCCCACCGGCGGACCCTGCACCTGTCCACGACAGACGTGGAGATGCTGCGCGTCGCCGCCAACCGCGACTCGTGGCCGGCCCTGTTCGTCGCCGCCACCGCCATCCAGCTCTTCCGCACCACCGGCGAACCCGACCTGGTCCTCGGCTTCCCGATGACCGGCCGGTGGGGCCGCAACGCCCGCGAGACCGCCGGCATGATGACCACCGTCCTGCCGCTGCGGCTGCGGCTCACCGGAGCCATGACCGTCGACGAGGTGACCCGGCAGGCCGCCGACCAGATCCGGCTCGTCCTGCGCCACCAGCGCTACCGCCTCGAGGACCTGCGCGCCGACCTGCGACTCACCGCCGACGCCGGCCAACTGCTCGGCCCGTCGGTCAACGTCATGCCGTTCGACAACCGGCCGCTCTTCGGCCCCCACCCGACCCTCGACCGCACCCTCGGCGCCGGCCCCGTCGACGACCTCTCCATCGACGTCTACGGCACCCCCGGCGGCGCCGACCCCAGGATCGACTTCGTCGCCAACCCGGCCCGCTACGACGACACCGAACTCACCGCCGTCCAGGATCGGTTCCGCCGCGTCCTGCACGTCGTCTGCACCCGGCCCGGCCTGCGGCTGCGCGACGTACGGCTGATGCCGGCCGCGGAGCGGGCCGCCGTACTCGCCCGCAGCGCCGGCCCGGCCCACCATGTCCCACCCGGCACCCTGCCGGCCCTGTTCGAGGCGCGGGCGGCGGCCACCCCCGACGCCGTCGCCCTGGTCACCGCGACCGGGGCGGCCGTCCACTACCGCGAACTCGACACCCGCGCCAACCGGCTCGCCCGGGAACTGCTCGCCCGCGGCACCGGCCCGGGCGCCGTCGTCGCCCTCGCCCTGCCCCGCTCGGCCGACCTCGTCGTGGCGATGCTCGCCGTACTCAAGACCGGGGCCGCCTACCTGCCCGTCGACCCCGTCGACCCCGCCGAACGGATCACCTACCTGCTCGGCGACGCCCGGGTCACCCTGCTGCTGACCGGCACCGCCCACCGCGACACGATCCCCGGCGGCCCCGACCCGGCCGGGGTGCTGGTCGTCGACGACCCGGCGACGCTCACGAGCCTCACCGGGCGGTCCGGCACCGCCCTCACCGCCGCCGAGAGGGCCCGGCCGCCGCACGAGCGGGACCCGGCGTACGTCCTCTACACCTCCGGGTCGACCGGCCGGCCGAAGGGCGTCGTCGTCGCGCACCGGGGCCTGGTCAACCACCTCGCCTGGATGCAGGACCGCTACGCCCTGACCCCGCGCGACCGGGTGCTGGTCAAGACGCCGGCCGGCTTCGACGTGTCGGTGTGGGAGTTCTTCTGGCCGCTGCTGGTGGGCGCCACCGCCGTACTGGCCCGCCCGGACGGGCACCGCGACCCCGGCCACCTCGCCGACCTGATCCGCGCCGAGGGGATCACCACCGCCGGCTTCGTGCCGTCGATGCTCCAGCTCTTCCTGCGCGAACCGGCCGCCGCCGGCTGCCGCGACCTGCGCCGGGTGCTGTGCATCGGCGAGGCGCTGCCGGCCGACCTGGTGACCCGGTTCCACCGGGTCCTCGACGCCGAACTGCACAACCTGTACGGCCCGACCGAGGCGTCGGTCGCGGTCAGCGCGGCCCGGTGCGTCCCCGGCCCGGAACCCGTCTCCATCGGCGGGCCGGCGTGGAACACCGCCGCCTACGTCCTCGACCCGTTCCTGCGACTGGCCCCCGACGGCGTACCCGGCGAGCTGTACCTCGCCGGAGTCCAGCTCGCCGACGGCTACCTGCGCCGCCCCGGCCTGACCGCGCAGCGCTTCACCGCCGACCCGTACGGGCCGCCCGGGGCGCGGATGTACCGCACCGGCGACCTGGTGCGGCGCCGCCCCGACGGCGAACTCGTCTACATCGGACGCACCGACGACCAGGTGAAACTGCGCGGCCACCGGATCGAACTCGGCGAGATCGAGGCGGCCCTGGCCGCCGACCCCGACGTCGCCCAGGCGGCGGTCGCCCTGCGCGCCGACACCGCCGGGGACCAGGACCTCGTCGGCTACCTGGTGCCGGCCGCCGGCCGCGACACGGTCGACCCCACGGCCGTACGGGCCCGCCTCGCCGAGACCCTTCCCGCGCACCTGGTGCCGGCGGTGCTCACCGTGCTGGCCGCCCTGCCGCTGACCCCCAACGGCAAGCTCGACCGGCACGCGCTGCCTGACGTCGGGCCGGCCGTGGCCGCCGCCGGCCGGGCCCCCCGCACCCGGCACGAGGTAGTCCTGTGTGGACTCTTCGCCGAGGCGCTGGACCTGCCGATGGTCGGCGTCGACGACAGCTTCTTCGACCTCGGCGGGCACTCGCTGCGGGCCGCCCGGCTGGCCAGCCGGATCCGCACCGTCTTCGGGGTCGGGCTGGACCTGCGCGCGGTCTTCGAGTCGCCCACCGTCGCCGGCCTCGCCGCCCGCCTCGGCACCGACCCGCTCCTCGCCGGTGCCGGTGGCATCAACCCGGCCCTTGCCGGTGCCGGCGGCACCGGCCCGGTCCCCGACGCCCACCGGACACCGGCGACCGCCGGTGGCGGGCCGGCCACCGGATGGGGCGACAGCGCCCTCGACGTCGTCCTGCCGCTGCGCGCCACCGGCACCGCGCCGCCGCTGTTCTGCCTCTACCCGATCACCGGCCTGAGCTGGTGCTACTCGGTCCTGCTGCGGCACGTCGGCACCGACCGGCCGGTCTACGGCATCCAGTCGCCGGCACTCGCCCGCCCCGGCGAGCCGCCCCGCACCATCGAGCAGATGGCCGCCGACTGCGCCGACCACATCCGCTCCGTCCAGCCGACCGGGCCCTACCACCTGCTCGGCTGGTCGCTCGGCGGGCTGCTGGCGTACGCGACCGCCACCGAACTACAGCACCGGGGGGAGGAGGTCGACCTGCTGGCGGTGCTCGACGCCTACCCGCCCGACCCGCACCTGCACAGCCCGGTCGCCGCCGACATCGAGCGGCGGCGGATCCTCAACGTCGTCCTCGCCGACTTCGGCTACGACCCCGCCCTGCTCGACGGCGGCCCGCTCGACCTCGACCGGGTCCTGTCCGTCATCCGGGCCGCCGGCGGTGCCCTCGTCGACTGGTCCGACGAGGCCATCGCCGCCCTGGTCGAGGTCACCACCAACAACCTCGCGGCGGTACGCGCCTTCGACCCCGACCGGTTCCACGGCGACCTGCTCTTCTTCTCCGCGACGCTGACCCGGCCCGAACTGCTGCAGACCGTCGACACCTGGCTGCCGTACGTCGACGGCCGTATCGACAACCGGGACATCGCCTGCCGGCACGAGCGGATGATGCGGCCCGACGCCATCGCCGAGATCGGCCCGATGCTCGCCGACCATCTGGCCGCCCTCCCGTCCCGGACGCCGGCCGCGCTGCCGGCCGCCACCGGTGGCCCGGCCCGCTGACCCGTCGTCGTCCGCCGGTCGGGTTCGGCGCCCGGTCCGGCACCGTGCTTCGGCCCGGGCCGGGCGTGGCCGCGTGCCATAGACTGCCGGCGTGTCTCTCCGCCGACGTTTCGCCGCCGCACTCCTCGGCGTCGCCGTCGCAGCGTCCCTTGTGGGCTGCGCCGACGACAGCGAGGTCGTCACGTTCACCGACGAGCACGGTCGGGTGTGCACCGCCCTGGTCGTGGACGACGGCTCGGACGGCGACCGCGAGCCGACCGCGCTCGACTGCGAATACCCGCCGGCCGGCCGGACCCCCGGCGCGACGACGCAGCAGCCACTGCCCGGAAAGGACTAGCGGCCCCGGCCGCTGTTCGCGCGGCCCGTACTGGCCCCGCCGTGCGACTGTCGTCCACGGGGTCAGCGTCGCACTGTCCCGGTGTTCCGGGCCGGTGCCGACGAGCGGGTGAGGGTCGTCAGGTCGTGGACCAGGCGGGTGAGGTCGGGCAGGGCCCACAACTCGTCGCGTAGGGCGGCGACCCGGCTGCGGTAGCCGGGGTCGGCGAGGACGGCGGAGCAGGCCCGGGCGGTCGCCTCGACCGTCAGGTCCTCGATCGGCAGCGCCCGGCCGAGGCCGAGTTCGGCGACCCGGGCGGCGTTCGCGGGCTGGTCGGCGACGACCGGCAGCGCCACCATCGGCACCCCGGCGGCGACCGCCTCCCGGATCGCGCTGTAGCCGGCGTGGGTGACGAACAGGTCGCACCGGGCGAGCACTTCGGCCTGTGCCACGTACGGCACCACGGTCACGTTCTCCGGCACCGGCCCGATGGCCCCGGCGAGCTGTGCCTGGCCGCCGAGGGTGACCACGGCCCGGCCCGGCAGGGCGCCCAGTGCCCGCACGATGACCGGCAGCAGGTCGGCCATCCCCGGCAGGGTCAGCGCGAGCGAACCCAGGCTGGCCAGCACCAGCGGCCGGTCATGTGCTCCGGCCACACCGGGGTCGCCCGCCGGTGCCGGCTCCTCCCCGGGGACCGGCACCCGGTAGTGCCGGGTGGTCGGCAGCCGCAGGTCGGGCGGATACCAGCGGGGCGGTAGCAGGGCGGCGAGCAGGTGGCGGTGCGGGTGCCGGGGATCGTCGACCGGGGGCAGGCCGAGCGTCACCCGCTGGGCGTTGACGGCGTCGTGGACGACCGGGAGTTCGGTGAGCGCGTACGGGGCGATGTCGACGGTGGCGTGTGGGATGCCGAGCCGCTCGGCGGCGAGATAGCCGCCGAACTCGGCGGGCTCACGCACGATCACGTCAGGGCGCCAGTCCGGGGCCGCCGCCAGCAGGTCGGCGGCGAACCGGCCGGCGACCGGCCCGGCGTACGCCCGGGCGATCTGCCGGGCGACGACCGGCTCGACGGTGCGGCTGCCGGGCGCCATCAGCACCTTCGGCAGCCCGAACTCGTCGGCGAGAGCCGGGTCGGTGCGCAGCTCGGCCAGGCCCGGCACCCGGGGCAGCGGCAGGTGGGCGACGCCGTGCCGGCGCAGGTCGTCGGCCATCGAGCCGGCCGTGGCGACCGCGACCTGATGGCCGGCCGCCGCCGCCGCGCGGGCCAGCGGAACCAGCGCCGGTACCAGGTGGGACGTGATCGGCTGGCAGGTCAGCAGGATCCGCACGCGGTCAGCCGGCGGTGCTCAGGGCCGCCGGGTCACCGGCGTCCGCCCCGCCGCCGCTGGCCGGGGTGGTGGCGCACTCGATCAGGGCCAGACCCCCGCGCCCGTGCAGGACCCGGGTGACGGCCAGGCCGGCGGCGGCGACAAGCGCCTCGAAGTCGGCCAGGGTCCGTTCCCGGCCGCCGACGACGGCCAGCATCTGCAGGTCGAACGGGGACAGGTGGGGCACGTGCGGCTCGGTCGGCAGCACCTCCACGATCAGCACCCGACCGCCGTCGCCGGCCGCCTCCGCGCAGCGGCGCAGGATCGCCGTCGCGTCGCGGTCGTTCCAGTCGGTGATCGCGCGGGCGACCACGTAGACGTCGCCGCCGACCGGCAGCGGGGCGAAGAAGTCGCCGGGGACCACCTCGACCCGGCCGCCGAGGCCGTGACCGGCGAGCCGGCTCGCGGTCGTACCCGCCGGGTCGGGCCGGTCGACCAGCGTGCCGCGCAGGTGGCCGTGGGTCCGCAGGAGTTCGGCCAGCAGCGCGCCACTGCCGCCGCCGACGTCGACGACGTGGCCGACGCCGCTCCAGTCGTAGAGTGCGGCGACCTGCGGGGCGGTCAGGTGGTTCTGGCTCATCATCAGGTTGTCGAAGAACCGGCGGTAGTGCGGTACGGCGTCGAGTTCCTCCCAGAGGCTGCGGCCGTGCACCGCGGCGTACCCGGCCTCGCCGGTGCGTACGGCGTGCAGCAGGCCGATGTAGGCGAGGTCCATCCGGGCGCCGAGCCCCTCGAGGTCGAGGAAGCTCCGCTGCCCGCCGGCGCCGTCCTCGCCCAGCAGCCGCCCGGTCTCGGTCAGCGCGAACACGTCCGGGGCGGGTTCGGTGAACAGTCCGCGGTGCGCCAGGTAGCGCAGCAGCCGGCCGAGGGCGTCGGGGTCGGCGCCGGCCTGCCCGGCGAGCGCGTCGAGGCGGGTGACCCCGGACCCGATCAGGTCGGCCAGGCGCAGCGTCGCCGCGACCCGTACGGCGAACGGGGCGGCCAGGTCGGTGAGCCGGCCGAGCCGTTCCTGCGGCGACGCGGCGCCGTCGGCGGTCACCGGGAGGGCCCCGGCCGGCGCCGGGGAGCGGCGTCGCCGGCCGGGCCTGGTCCGGCGGGGCGGGCGAACGTCCACAGGTGACCGCCGGGGTCGGCGACGGTGAACGTGCCGGCGCCGTCGGGTCCGTCGACGACCGGGGCGCCGGCGGCGACCGCCCGCCCGTGCAGGTCGTCGACGTCGTCGGTGGTGACCAGCAGGCGTACGGCCACATGCGGCGTGCCGGGCCGGCGGGCCTCGACGGCCACCCGGATCCCGCCCGCGGTGACGACGGCCGGGCCGGCGCCGGCCGCGGTGTGCGCCAGCCCGAAGGCCCGGTCCAGCCACCGCAGCGCGGCGTCCGGATCGTCGTAGGGCAGGCACGGGGTCAGGACGGCGTGGCTGATCAACGCGGGGCTTCTCCCGTCAGGAACGCGTCCGTCCGCAACGCGGCAGGATGCGGCGCCAGGACGCGCGGCCGGCAGCAACTGCGATCGATGCTTGCAGCCGCCGCGCGGTGCCGTCAAGGTCGCCGTGGGCGGCCCTTGCGACTCTGGCGTACGGCCGTCCGGCCGTGGAATGATGCGCCCACGGACGGCACCACCACGACGGGTTCGGAGGCGGGAATGTCGAAACCGATGTTCGACGTACGGCCGATCTCCGGCGCGCTCGGTGCCGAGATCCACGGCGTACGGCTGACCGAGCTGACCGACGAGGTCTTCGCCGAGCTGAAGCGGCTGCTGCTGACGTACCAGGTGATCTTCATCGTCGGGCAGGAAGACCTCACCCCGGCGGCGCACGTCGACTTCGGCCACCGGTTCGGCGAGGTCGAGCTGCACCCCTACCTGCCCCGGCTCGACGGGCAGCCGGAGATCGTCATCATCGACTCCGAGCGGGGCGGCAAGGTCGACGTCTGGCACACCGACATGACGTTCCACGCCAACCCGCCGCTGTGCTCGATCCTGCATCTGGTCAAGTGCCCGAGCACCGGCGGCGACACGATGTGGACGAACCAGTATCTGGTCTACGAGCGGCTCTCCGCGCCGATGCGCGAGCTGCTGGACGGGCTCACCGCGGTGCACGCGATCCGCATCGGCGGCAGCGACTTCGCCAGCCGGGCCGAGCACCCGGTGGTCCGGGTGCATCCGGAGACCGGCCGCCGCTCGCTGTATGTCAACCGCCTCTTCACCTCGCACATCCCGCAGTTGACCCGCAACGAGAGCGACGCGCTGCTGCAATACCTCTTCGAGTTCTCCGAGAGCCCGCAGTTCGTCTGCCGCTACCGCTGGCGGGCCGGCGACGTCGCGGTGTGGGACAACCGGGTCACCCAGCACTACGCGGTCAACGACTACGACGAGCCCCGCCGGGGGCAACGGGTCACCGTGCTCGGCGACGCGCCGGCCGGCGGCGAGCCGCGGTGGGAGCACTACCAGGCGCCGCCCGGCCAGCGGTACTGGCCGGCCCGGGTCAACGCCGTTGAGAACTACTGACCACGGCCGGTCGGGGCGGCCCGCCGCGACGGGTGGAGGCCGCCGGTGGCGCTGATCCTGATGGTGATCCACGGCACCGACGGCGACGTGCTCCCGTTCGTCCGGGTCGGCCGGGCGCTGCGCGGCCGTGGGCACGACGTGACGGTGCTGACCCACGCCTACTACCGAAGCGCGGTGCACCGCGCCGGGCTCGGCTTCGTGCCCGTCGACACGGTCGCGGAGTACGAGCGCTACCTCGCCGACGCCGCCGGCCAGTTCGACGAGACCGACATCTCCGAGTTCCGCCGCCACTTCGACCGGACCGGGCTGTTCGACCAGTTCCTGCTGGAGTGCCGGGAGATGCTGCGCCTGCACCGTCCACACCAGACCGTGCTGGTCGGGGCGCCGATCTCCGGGCAGTCGGTGCTCACCGCCGCCGAGGCGCTCGACGCGCCCGCCGTCTGCCTGGCCGCCTCGCCGTTCCAGTTGATGGCGCTGCCCGGCGTCGCCGGCATCTACCGTGAGGTGCTCGCCGACGGTGTCGACACCGCCCGCGCCGGCATCGGGCTCGGCCCGGTCACCGACTGGCCGGCCTGGATGTCGTCGGCCCGGCACTACGTCGGGCTGTGGCCGGCCTGGTTCGACGCCGCCGGCCCGCCCGCCCCGGCCGGCACCGACCTGGCCGGATTCGTGCTCGCCGACGAGGACACCTCCGACGACATCCCGCCGGCGGCCCGCGAACTGCTCGCCGGCGACGTGGCGCCGGTGCTGGTCACCGGCGGCACCGGGCGGCTGCTGCAACGCCGCTTCTACCGCACCGCCGTCGACGCGATCCGCTCGCTCGGGCGGCCGGCCCTGCTCGCCGTCCGGCACGGGGACCTGGTGCCCGACCCGCTGCCGCCGGACGTGCACCGGTTCGTCAAGCTGCCGTTCCGCGCGGTGATGCCCCGGGTCGCCGCGGTGGTGCACCACGGCGGCATCGGCACCCTCGGCCGGGCGCTGGCCGCCGGCACCCCGCAGGTGGCGATGGCCGCCGGGCTGGACCGGCCCGACAACGCCCGCCGGCTGGCCGCGTACGGCGTCGGCCGGTGGCTGCCGGAGGGGGAGTGGACCGCCGACGCCGTGGCGGCGGCGATCCGGGCCGCGATCGACGACCGGCCGCCGGCCGTACCCGATCCGCTCGCGGCGACCTCGGTCGAGCGGGCCGCCGACGCGGTCGAGTCGGTGCTGCCCGACCTCACCAGGCGACCGGAAACTCCGCTATCCCGCAGTTGACCCGCTCCTGCCGCCACGGCAGTTCCTCGAGCGGGACCGCCGGCCGCAGGCCGGGGAACCGGCGCAGCAGGGTGCCGATCGCCACCTCGATCTGCAAACGGCCGAGCGCCGCGCCGAGACAGAAGTGCGGGCCGTGCCCGAAGGCCAGGTGCGGGTTCTGGGCGCGCCCGATGTCGAAGGCGCCGGGGTCGGGGAAGACGTCGGGGTGCCGGTTGGCCGCCCACGGCACCGCCATCACCGTGTCACCGGCCCGGATGAGGTGCCCGGCCAGTTCGACGTCGCCGACCGCGGTCTGCGGCAGGAACATCGGGCTGACCGACGTCCACCGCAGGATCTCGTCGACCGCGGACGGCAGCAGCCCGGGGTCGGCGCGCAGCCGGTCGAGCTGGTCGGGGTGCAGGAAGAGGGCGCGCAGGCCGGCGCTGGTGGAGTTGATCTCCCGTCCGCCGATGAGTACGCCGACCGCCAGCCCGACGATCTCCTCGTCGCTGAGCTCGTCGTCGGCCTGCGCCGCGAGCCACGCCGAGAACAGGTCGTCGCCGGGCCGCTCCCGCTTGGCGGCCAGCCGCCCGGCGAGATATGCGCGCAGTTCGGCGACCGCCCGGACCGCCTCGGGGGAGTCCTGCCCGGCGATGGCCAGGATCGCCGCCGTCCACTCGGCGAACCGGTCGCGGTCGGCCAGCGGCACCCCGAGCACCTCGCAGATGACCCGCACCGGCAGCGGGGCGACAAGGCCGGCGATCAGGTCGGCGGGGCTGCCGCCGGCCACCATCTCGTCGAGCAGGTCGTCGGTGATCTGCTGCACCCGGGGCCGGTACGCCTCGACCCGGCGGGCGGTGAACGCCCGGGCGGCCAGCCGGCGCAGGCTGGTGTGCGCCGGCCCGTTCATGCTCAGCTCCCGGACCGGGCAGCCGCCGTCCCCGCCGCCGGTGGGGTAGGGGTCGCCGTGCCGGGTGAAGCGCGGGTCGGCGAGCACCGTGCAGACCTCGTCGTAGCCGACCACGAGCCAGGCCGGGCGGCCGCCCGGCAGCTCCACCCGGCTCACCGGCTCGGTCCGCACCATCTTGAGCAACTCGTCGGGCAGGTCGCCGTGGAACGGCTCGAAGGGATAGCTGCGCAGCTGTTCACCGGTCGTCATGGATTCCCCTCGAGGCGGCGCCAGGAATTGAAGCATACGATTCCGGTCCGGCCGGCGGGAGCGCCCGTACGGCCGGGTTTGTGATCGGGTTGACACCGGGTATCGGTGCTGGTCGGGGCGCTGTCGGCCGTAGCGTGTCAGGGTGCGTGGGGCTGCTGAGACGAAGGCCGGGCGACGCTGGTCGACCCCGGAGGTGCTGCGTACCCGGGGTGCCCGGGTCTGGACCCACCGGCGGGTGGTGATCCAGGCCGGCTCCGCCGCCGGCCTCGCCTGGTTCCTCGCCCAGTACGTGATGGGGCACGAGATGCCGTTCTTCGCGCCGATCTCGGCGGTGGTGGTGCTCGGTGCCTCGGCCGGCCAGCGGCTGCGCCGCACCGTCGAACTCGTCGTCGGCGTCGCGGTCGGCATCTTCGTCGGCGACCTGCTGATCGTGCTGTTCGGGGCCGGCCCGCTGCAACTGGCGCTGGTGGTCGGCCTGGCCGTCGGGGCGGCGCTGTTCCTCGGCAGCGGTGCCCTGCTGATCAACCAGGCCGCGGCGTCGGCGGTGCTGATCGCCACCCTCTACCCGCCGTCGGGCGGCATCTACTACACCCGCTGGCTCGACGCGCTGATCGGCGGCGCGGTGGCGTTCGGCGTACACGCCCTGCTGCTGCCCGGCGACCCGCTGGCCACGGTCGGCCGGGCGGTCGGGCCGGTGCTCTCCACCCTCGCCGACGCGCTGACCGCGACCGGCCGGGCGCTGCGCGAGGCCGACCCGGCGGCGGCCGACGCCACGCTGGCCGGGCTGCGGGCCACCGAGCCGCTGCTGCAGGAACTGACCGACGCGCTGGCCGGCGCCCGCGAGACGGTCGCGGTGTCACCGATCCGCTGGGGCGACAAGTCGGCGCTCGGCATGTACGTCACCGCCGCCCCGCATCTGGACCACGCGGTACGCAACGCGCGGGTGCTCGCCCGCCGGCAGCGGGCCGCGCTGCGTACCGGCGAGGCGGGGCCGCCGGTGCTGGCCGAGGCACTCGACGAGCTGGCCGCCGCGGTCCGCGCGCTGCACCAGGATCTGGACCGGGGGCGGGACTCGGTGGACGGCCGCCGGCACGCGGTCCGGGCCGCCCGGCTCGCCGGCGAGGTGTACGCCGCCGGGGTGGGCCTGTCGACGGCCGCGATCGCGGCGCAGGTCCGCTCGGTGGCGGTCGACCTGATGCTGGCCTCCGGGCTGGAGGAGTCCGCCGCGCACGCCGCCCTCGAGCGGGGTGCCGGTCCCGCCGACGACGGCTGACCGCCGACCCGCCGGACGCGGCCGTGCCGGCCATCCACAGCGGATGACCGGCACGGCGCGTGGTGGGAAATCGGATCAGACGCCGGAGATCGAGGTGATCCAGGCCCGGCTGGCCGCCACCGAGGCGTAGTTCTGGTAGGTGCTGCCGTTGCCGGTCGAGCAGACGCCGACCTGCCGGCCGTTGTAGAACTGCGGGCCACCGGAGTCGCCCTGCCAGGCCACGCCGTTGCCGCGGTTGCTGCGGATGGCCGGGCCGCCGTACGCGTCGACGGCGCTGAGCGAGGTGACGCCGACCGTGGCGGTCTTGAGCTGCGGCGACGGGGCGCAGCTGGTGCAGGTGCGGCCCCAGCCGTAGATCTGGTTCGTCGAGCCGACCGGCGGGTTCGCGGTGGCCAGCGTCACCACCGACGGGCTGCTGATCGGGCTGCTCAACCGCAGCAGCGCGATGTCGTACTGGCCGTAGGTGGCCGAGACCGAACGGGTCTGGCCGCCGGAGCCGTAGTAGACGCTGCCGACGCGGACGGACATCGTGCCGCCGACGCAGTGCCGGGCGGTCAGCACCCAGCTGGCGTGGATCAGCGAGCCGGAGCAGGCGAACGAGCCGTTCTGGAACACCGCCGCGGCCCACGGGGCCGACGCGACGGTGCCGCCGCCGATGATCGGCGCGGGCGCGGCGGCCGCGGCGGACGGGGCGACGAGGGCGCCGGTGAGTGCGGTGGCGAGGATCGCCAGGGTCAGTCGGATGCGCAAGACGGGCTCCTTACCGAGGGTTCCACCCGGGGTTCCGGGGCGGTCGGGCCGACGGCGGTACGCACCGGTGTGGTGTGGGCCGCCGTGATCTCACTGCCGGCGTCGGGATGCCTGCCGGCTTGAGGCCTCACGGTAGGAGTGGCCCGTGACATTTACAAGCATCGATAGTGTTGTTTTCGGATGGTGCGGTCCCGCCGCTGCCGGCTTGCGTGCCGGTGTGGTGAGTCCGCCCACCATCGGCCCCCCGGCCACCCCGGTCGGCTAGGGTGGCAAGCGGCGCCCGATCTGGCGGGTCGCCCCGGACGAGCCGCGTGTCGTACCCGGTCGTGCGAAGACGACGCGCAACCCACCATGGCCTCCGTCGCATTTCCCCTTCTCCGCCCCCGCCCGGCCGCCGACGCGTGCCCGGGCCGCGCGGCCGCGACCGGGGCCGATCCGCGCGGAAAGGACGGAACAGACATGGCCTGGCTGCTACTGATCATCTCCGGGATGCTGGAGACGGTGTGGGCGATCGCGCTCGGGCGCAGCGCCGGCTTCACCCGACCCGTACCCTCGCTGGTCTTCGCGGTCGCGCTCGTGCTCAGCATGGCCGGGCTCGCGCTCGCCCTGCGCGACATCCCGATCGGCACCGGCTACGCCGTCTGGGTCGGCATCGGCGCGGTCGGCACCGCCACCGTCGGGATGGTCGCCCTGGGCGAGCCGGCGACCGTCGCCCGGATCACCTGCCTGCTCCTGGTGGTCGCCGGCGTCATCGGACTCAAGGTGTTCCACTGAGTGACCGGCCCGCCACCGGCGTCCACTGACGTGCCGACGGCTGTCCACCGATCGGTGGACAGCCGCTGTCAATCGTCCGGGCGTCCCGGGCGACCCCACCGGTCGCGATGATCGATACATGACTGATTCCGCCGTGCGAGTACGCGGCCTGACCAAGCGGTACCGCGACAACCTCGCGGTCAACAACGTGGACCTCAACATCGCCTCCGGCGAGATCTTCGCTTTGCTCGGCCCGAACGGTGCGGGCAAGACCACCACCGTCGAGATCCTCGAGGGCTACCGGGACCGCGACGGCGGCGAGGTGGAGGTGCTCGGCGCCGACCCGCAGCGCGCCGGCCGGCGCTGGCGCTACGGGATCGGCATCGTCCTGCAGGACGCGTCCGACCTCAGCGAACTGACCGTCCGGGAGACCGTGCGGCACTTCGCCCGCTACTACCCCAACCCCCGCGACCCCGACCAGGTCATCGAGCAGGTCGGTCTCGCCGCCAAGGCCAACTCCCGGGTCAGCACCCTCTCCGGCGGCCAGCGGCGCCGCATCGACGTCGCCGTCGGCATGATCGGCAACCCGGCGCTGCTCTTCCTCGACGAGCCCACCACCGGCTTCGACCCGCAGGCCCGCCGGCAGTTCTGGGACCTGATCCGCTCCCTGGCCCAGGAGAACGGCACCACCGTCCTGCTGACCACGCACTACCTCGAGGAGGCGGAGAACCTCGCCGACCGGGTTGCGGTCATCGTCAAGGGCCAGATCGTCGCCGAAGGCGACCCGGCCACCCTCGGCGGGCGCGCCGAGGCCAAGGCGACCGTCTCCTGGCTCGAGAACGGCGAGCACCGTACCCAGGAGGCCACCGACCCGGGCCCCGTCATCGCCGAACTGACCGCCCGCCACGGCGGCACCGTTCCCGGCCTGACCGTCAGCCGGCCCAGCCTCGAAGACGTCTACCTCGACCTGATCGGGAGCGCCCAGAAATGACCACCACCTCCACCCGCCCCGCGACCGCCGGGAAGGATCCCTCCGCGGTCAGCCTCGGCCTGCACCGGGGCGTGATCGAACTCAAGGGCTTCTTCCGCGAGTGGGACAACGTCGTCTTCACCTTCGCCCTGCCGATCGTGCTGCTCGCCCTGCTCGGCTCGCTGTTCAGCGGCATCTACGAGGGCAGCACCGTCACCTCGGCGCAGTACTTCGTACCCAGCATGATCGCCGCCGGTGTCGCCTCGGCCACCTTCGTCAACCTCGGCATCAGCATCGCGGCCGACCGTGACGACGGCACCCTGAAGCGGCTGCGCGGCGCCCCGATGCCGAAGTCGGCGTACTTCCTCGGCAAGGTCGTCATGGTGCTGGTCATCAGCGTCGCCGAGGTGATCATCCTGCTCGGCCTCGGCATGCTGCTCTTCGACGTCGAACTGCCGAGCGAGGCCTCGCGCTGGGTCACCTTCGGCTGGGTCTTCCTGCTCGGCGTCATCGGCTGCTCGTTCCTCGGCATCGCCGCCAGCAGCCTGGCCCGTACCGAGCGCAGCGCCGCCGCGGTGATGAACCTGCCGTACATCGTGCTGGCCTTCATCTCCGGCATCTTCTACACCCCGATCAGCGCGCTGCCCGAGCCGCTGCAGCAGCTCGGCGCGGTCTTCCCGCTGAAGTGGATGGCCCAGGGCTTCCGGTCGGTCTTCCTGCCCGACGACATCCTGCCGCAGGAGATCGTCACCACGTCGTGGGAGCATGGGCGGATCGCCCTGGTCCTGGGGGCGTGGTGCATTGGAGGTCTGCTGCTGTGCCTGACGACCTTCCGCTGGCGCGGACGGCGGGACCGGTAGTCCCCATGGAGGACACGCCGACCTGGCTGAACCGCTTCCCGATGTGGGACGCCTACTTCGGGCTGGTCGCCGTCGGCACGTCGGGCTTCGTCGCCACCACCGGCTCCGTGCCGGTGGTGGCGCGGGCCTGGGCGGTCGCCCTGCTGGCCGGCCTCGCCGCCTGGTACTGGCTGTACGGGCGGCCACTGATCCGCGGCGAGATCGAGGACCGTCGCGCCTACCTCTACTTCGCCGGCGTCGTCGTGCTGATGACCCCGGCCGTCGCGCTGGTCAGCGTGTCGTCGTTCGCGCTGCTCGCGCTCTGCCCGCAGGCGTACATGCTGATGGACGCGCTACGGGCGACGATCGCCGTGCTCGTGCTCAACGTCGCCGACGTGGCGGTGGCGTACGAGTCGACCCGCGACCTGGCCGACACCGTCGCCGGTCCACTGCCGGTCGCGGCGACCATCGTCGTCGGCTCCGCCGTCTTCGGCACCTGGGCCCGCCGGGTCACCACCCAGAACGACGAACGGGCCCGGCTCATCCGCCAACTCGACGGCAGCCGCGCCGAGGTCGCCCGGCTGTCACACGAGGCCGGCATGCTCGCCGAACGGCAACGCCTCGCCGGCGACATCCACGACACCGTCGCCCAGGGTCTGACCAGCGTCATCATGCTCATCCAGGCGGCCGACGCCGAACTGGAGCGCGACGTCGCCCAGGCCCGCCGGCACCTCGGCCTGGCCCTCGACACCGCCCGCGACAACCTCTCCGAGGCCCGCGCCCTGGTCGGCGCGCTGACCCCGACCGAACTCGACGGCTCGTCGCTGGCCGACGCACTGGCCCGGCTCGTCGACCGGTTCGGCCGGGAAACCGGCGTACGCGTCGACTTCAGCACCGAGGGCGAACCGGTCGGGCTGGCCACCGCGGTCGAGGTGGTCCTGCTGCGGGCCGTGCAGGAGTCACTGGCCAACATCCGCCGGCACGCCGGGGCCGGACTGGTCACGGTAAGGCTGGCCCACCTCGGCGGCACCGTTGCCGTCGAGGTCGCCGACGACGGACGCGGGTTCGACCCCGAAAAGGCGTCCGGTGGTTACGGGCTCGGTGCCATGCGGGCCCGGGTCGAGCAGGTGTCCGGCAAGCTGAGCGTCGACTCGGAACCCGGCCGCGGCACCACGATCAGGGTGGAGGTGCCCGACCTTTGATCTCCGTACTGCTGGTCGACGACCATCCGGTGGTCCGCGCCGGGGTGCGCGGCATGCTCGACGGCGAGGCCGACATCGCCGTCGTCGGCGAGGCCGGCTCCGGCGCCGAGGCGGTCACCGCCGTACGCGCCCTGCGCCCCCACGTGGTCCTGATGGACCTGCGGATGCCGGGCATCGACGGCGTCACCGCGACCGGGCAGGTGCTCACCGTCGCCCCCACGACCCGGGTCGTCGTGCTGACCACGTACGAGACCGACACCGACATCCTGCGCGCCGTCGAAGCAGGCGCCGCCGGCTACCTGCTGAAGGACACCTCCCGCGCCGACCTGGTCAACGCCGTACGTACCGCCGCCCGCGGCGAGACCGTACTGGCGCCGTCGGTCGCCACCCGGCTGCTGCACCGGGTACGCCGGCCCCAGCACGAGTCACTGTCGCCCCGGGAGACCGAGGTCCTCCGCCTGGTCGCGCGCGGCCTGTCCAACGCCGAGATCAGCCGCGAACTGCACATCAGCGAGGCGACCGTCAAGACACACCTGCTGCGTGCCTTCGCCAAACTCGGCGTCTCCGACCGGACCGCGGCGGTCACCACCGCGATGTCCCTCGACCTGCTCTGACGCGCCCGGACCCGGACGGCACAGCCCGGTCCGGGTCCCGGCAGCCTCCCGGCAGGACCACTCCTGCCGGGCGTCCTGCCTGTTCCACGGCCGCCGGCATCGATTGACTCGACGGCATGACACAGACCTGGAAGGCGACCACCCGCACGGTGGTCGCCGGCGTACTGATCGGCGCCACGGCGCTGGTCGGCCCGCTGACGGCGCCCACCCACGCGGCGCCCGGCCAGCCGTCCGGGGCGTCGGCACCGACGCCGACGCCCGACGACGGCTCCATCCACGATGTCATCCCGGCGCGGATCCTGGACCGGATGACCGCCCAGGCCCCCCTCGTCGACGCGGCCAACGTCATCCGCACCGCCGTCGAAGCCGCCCCGCCGCGCGGCTACGCCGGCATCGGGCTGGTCGACGACCACGTCACCGTCTGGTGGAAGGGCGCCCTGCCCGCCGACATCGCGGCGGCGGTGGCGACCGCCCGCCGTACCGCGCCGGTCGAGGTGGCCGCCGCCACCTACTCGCGTGCCGAACTGAAGAAGGCGGCGGCGAAGCTCCGGACCGTGGTCGACGCCGACCCGACCGGCGCCACCCACGCCCTCCGGCTGCGCACCGACGGCTCCGGCATCGACGTCGCCGTCGACGACGCCGCCGGCGCGAGACTTCCGAAGCTGCCGGCGACCGGGGTCAGCACCCGGATCGTCCGGAGCGAGCCGATGGTCGAACGGTCCCGGTTCGACGACGCCGCACCGTACGACGGCGGGATCGGGATCGGGTTCACCACCTACGGCTGCACCGCCGGCTTCGGTGTACGCGACGCCGTCACCGGCACCGGCTACCTGCTCAGCGCCGAACACTGCGGAGCCATCGGCTCGCCCTGGCACATCGCCTGGAACACCACCACCAACACCGGGACGCTGGTCGGCTACGCGGTCGCCAGCAACGACGACCACGACACCATGCTCATCTCGACCTCGTCGCCCGGCAGCCACATCTACGTCGGCGGCCTGCACGACGAGATCCGCGCCGAGGTCGTCGGCTGGACCGCGGTGTACCCCGGACAGCTGCTCTGCCAGTCCGGATACACCTCGGCCGGCGAACTCGGCGGCCCGGTCTGCAACCTGCGGGTCGAGTTCCACTACGACGACATCGAGGACCTGGTCGAGGCCACCCAGCTCGACGGCGAGGAGGCGGCCCGCGGCGGCGACAGCGGCGGCCCCGTCTACGCGGTCAACCCCGACGGCACCGTGCTGGCGGCCGGCACCACCACCCGGTCCGCCGGCCCCGGCTTCGGCTTCCAGGACTTCGCCACCGCCCGCGACGACTACGGCGACATCGTTCCGGCGACCGCTCTCGCGAGCAGCTGCCGGGTCTCCTTCGTCGTCACCAACTCGTGGAGCACCGGCTACACGGCCAGCGTCACCGTCTACAACGACGGCCCGCCCGTCAACGGCTGGACGCTCGGCTGGAACTTCCCCGGCGGCCAGATCGTCCAGGGCCACTGGAACGGCATCTTCCAGCAGACCGGTGCCGCCGTCACGGTGACCAACGAGAACTACAACGCCGCCATCCCGACCGGTGGCGCGGTCAGCTTCGGCTACAGCGCCGACGGTTCACCGGTCACCCCGGTGCCGTTCACCCTCAACGGCACCACCTGCAACTGACCCCTCCGCACCCGACCGGGGCGGCCCCACACCGACGTTCCAGGTAACCCCCACCACGCCAGGCCCCGCCGGAGTCACCGGCGGGGCCTGGCCGTCCTCGCGCTGGACCGTCCTGCCGCCGCCTTGTTACCTCATGGCTTTCCGATCGATGCATGGTCGACAGGGGAGAGGAGGACCGGATCGGTCAGGAATCAAGAGGTACGGCCCGACATCCACCGTCCCGATGGTCCGGAATCATCAAGGACAGCCGGAAACCCGACAGAATGCGGCGCCCTGCGCAAGCCCTCTTGACGATTTCGGCCATGAGGTCGATTCGCAAACTCGTGGCGGTCACGGCGACGGCTGCTCTGGCCAGCACGCTCATCGCCGCGCCAGCACAGGCTCTTGCGGGTTTGGCGTGCTCCGAGTACGCACACACCGGTTACTACGAAAGCGACACGTACTACGTAGTGCCGTATTGCAAGTGGTACACGACAACCGGTGAACCCGGGGGCGGTGGCCGAGACCCCGGTGAGCTGCCGAAGCCACCTTCCGGCCCGGGAGGAGGCGGCCACGGTGAGCCTGGCCGGGAACACCCTCCGATGACCTACGACAGGGAGCTGTGTGACCAGCTCACCCGACAACACGACATCTCCCAGGAGGCGTTGAAGGTCGCGCACGAGCAGGCGGAATCTCTGTTCGACTTCATCCAGGGCGGCAACCCGGTGACCGACGACGACGCCATCCGGTTCTCCGAGCAATTCCAGACCTGGCAGCTGACCAAGGCCCAGGTCCAAGCCATGCGCGAGAACTACATCCGGTTCAACGGCATCGACCCGAAGACCGGGGACGACGACTGGAAGGTGGACACCAACGCCCGTTACGGCCAGTCGCTGTCGCAGGCGTTGGAACTGGACTACGAAGCCAAGCGGAAGTTCGAGGAATGGGAAGACACCTACACCGATGACGCGAAGCAGCGGGCCAAGGGCGAACTCAGCCTACTGCTCCAGCAGATCGGTGTTGCGCACCGGGTTTGATGGAGACATCGAAACCTGGGAGGAATACCTGCGATGCCCGCACCGAAGAAGTACAACGATGAGCTGCGTGAGCGTGCGACCCGAATGGCGGTCGAGGCGCGCCGGGACCCGGCGTCCGCGGTGGGTGCGATCCGGCGGATCGCCGAGCAGCTCGGGGTTCATCCCGAGGCGTTGCGCACGTGGGTGAAGCGGGCCGAGACCGACGCCGGGCAGCGGCCGGGCACGACCAGCGGCGACGCGGAACGCATCGCCGCCCTCGAACGGGAAGTGCGTGAGCTGCGACGGGCCAACCAGATCCTGAAGTCCGCGGCGAGTTTCTTCGCGGCGGAGCTGGACCGTCCGTCGCGATGAAGGTCGACTTTGTCGACTCCCAGAAGGCCGAACACGGTGTCCAGCCGGTCCTGCGGGCGCTGCAAGACACGCCGGCACAGATCGCACCGTCGACCTACTACGCCGCCAGGACCCGCCCCGCCAGCGCTCGCTCACGGCGCGATGAGGAGCTGGCCGCGATGATCGAACAGGTCCACGCAGCCAACTACGGCGTCTACGGCGCCCGCAAGATCTGGCACGAGCTGCACCGCCAAGGGGTGCCGGTGGCCCGGTGCACCGTCGAACGGCTCATGCGTGAGTCCGGGCTGCGTGGGCTGCTGCGCGACAAGGCGCCCCGCACCACCCGGCCGGCAGCCGAGACCAGCCGCCCTGCTGACCTGGTCAGACGGGACTTCACCGCGGCGGGGCCGAACCAGCTGTGGGTCGCGGATCTGACCTACGTACGAACCAGCGTGGGCTGGGTGTACGCCGCGTTCGTCCTCGACGTGTACTCCCGCATGATCGTCGGCTGGCAGGTGTCCACCTCGCTCTACACGGATCTGGCCCTCGACGCGCTGAAGATGGCGATCTGGCGCCGCGGGAACCAACACGCTGACCTGCGTAAACTGGTCCACCACTCGGACAGGGAGTCCAATATCGAGCGATCCGCTACACCCAGCGGCTTGCCGAGGCCGGCGCCGTCGCCTCGGTCGGCTCCAAGGGCGACTCGTTCGACAATGCCATGGCCGAGGCGTTCAACTCCCTGTACAAGGCCGAACTCGTCCGCAACACCGGCCCCTGGCGCGGCCTCGACGACCTGGAGATGGCCACCGTCGAATACATCGACTGGTACAACAACCGCCGCTTGCACGGCGAACTCGGACACATCCCACCCGCCGAACACGAGGCACTACACGCGATGACCCACCCGCTCACCGCACCCCTGAAAACCAGCTAACCAACTCTCCATCAAACCCGGGGCTTGACACGGTGCCATGGAGCGCGAGTCTCGAATGATCCGCGACCTGAAGGCCGAGGCCTGCGCCAAGAGTCACTGACCGGTGTGCCCGGCGGGTCCTGGGGCGTAGCGCTCACCGGCGACCGCGTCGGGCGCCGGGGCACGGCCCGTTGGCGTGGCGCTGATCACAGCATCGATCGGTGCCCCAGCATCGGCGTGCGTTACCGGTCGGATACCGGTGCCGTTTCCGGTTTTGATTCTGGCTGGGCGCGTTCCGCGCCCCACGCGCTCGGCTTCCCCACCCGTCGAGATCGGTACGGCTGATCTTGATGCGCCAGACTGTGGCTAGCATCGTCGGCATGGCAACGCGGCTTGTGCAGGTCAGCATGAAGGCTCGGGACGACTCCGCGCTGGGCGGTTTCTGGGCGAAGGCGCTCGGCTGGGTGATCTCCAGCGAGGAACCCGGCGTGACCAACCTCGAACCCGAGGGCTTCGTCTACCCCGACCCCGTCGCCGTCTGCCTCGACATCATCGCCTTTTCGGAACCCAAGACGGTGAAGAACCGTGTGCACGTCGACCTCGCCACCACCTCGGCGGCCCATCAGGCGGAGGTGGTCGCGCGACTGAAGGATCTCGGCGCAACACCCGTCGACGTAGGTCAGGGCGACGTCCCATGGACGGTCATGGCCGACCCGGAGGGCAACGAGTTCTGCGTGCTGGACTCGCTCTACCGAGACACCGGACCGATCGCCACGGTGGTGGTCGACTGCGCGGATCCGCGAGCCATGGCCCGCTTCTGGGGCGAGGCCATGGACTGGACCCTGCACGAGGTGACCGACCACAAGGCGGTACTGCGCTCCGCCAAGGGCGTCGGCCCATATCTGCAGTTCCTCCACACACCCGACGTGAAGACCGTGCGGAACCGCGTCCATCTCGACGTCCGCCCGTACCCAGGTGCCGACCAAGAGGCAGAGGCGGCCAGACTGCGGACTCTCGGCGCCACCGCCATCGACGTAGGTCAGGGCGATGTGCCGTGGACGGTATTCGCCGATCCGGAAGGCAACGAGTTCTGCCTCCTCGCCCCGGGCTGACGCCGTGACGGAACCTGCCCGACCGCTATGGGCCGTGGAAAACTGCGAGGAGCGGCTGCGGCAGCGGACGGGACGTGGGATCGGATCCTGGCCCACGCGTACGAGTCGGGTGCTTGTCTGTCGCACCCACGCGGCTCTGGTAGACATGCACCCTTGCCTCTCACGCGAACGGGGTCACGGTGACAGCAACCGACTACGACAACTTTGCGGACGCCTACGCGGCGGAGAACGAGACCGGCCTCTTCAACGCCTACTACGAGCGACCCGCAATGCTTCGCCTTGCCGGCGACGTCTCCGGCCGCCGAATCCTCGACGCGGGGTGCGGTTCCGGCCCGTTGTCAGCGGCGCTGCGCGCCAGGGGAGCAGTGGTCACCGGCTTCGACGTGAGTGCGGCCATGATCAATCTGGCCCGCCAGCGGCTGGGTGAAGACGCCGACCTGCACGTGGCGGACCTGAGCAAGCCGCTGCCGTTCGCGGACGCCGAGTTCGATGACGTCGTCGCGTCCCTGGTCCTGCACTACCTGGAGGACTGGTCGGGTCCCCTCGCCGAGCTGCGTCGCGTGCTGAAGCCAGGCGGTCGCCTGCTGCTCTCGGTCATGCATCCGGCCGCCTATCCGGTCACGCATCCCGAAGACGACTACTTCGCGCTCACGAAGTACTCCGAGGACTACATCATGGACGGCCAGACCGTGTGGCTGACCTTCTGGCACCGGCCGCTGCACGCCATGTCGGATGCTTTTGCTGCCGCTGGGTTCCGCATCGTGACGATCAGCGAGCCGCCCCCTTCCCCGGACACTCCTGCGGAGCTGCTGCCACCCGACAAGGTCAAGGGCTCCGGGTCCTTCATGTGTTTCCTCTTCTTCGTCCTCGAGTCCGCCTAGTGCTCTGACCAGAGACGTTCCGGTGTTGGATGACACGCCGCTCGACCTGCCGGTCGGGTGGCGTGGCTGGGCTCAGGCTGGGCGGGTGGCAGAACCCGTGCGTGTGCGGCGGCTGTCTGACCAGGAGGGTCAGCCGCCGCTGAGCACGCGGAAGCGGAGCATTGTGACGGCGCCCGACTGGGTGTTGCTCAAAGGTTCCAGGTCGATCCTGCCGAGGCTTGGGGGCGAGAAGCGGACACCGTCGCCGAGCAGCACCGGTAGGACATACACCAGGATCTCGTCGACGAGCCCGCGCTGCAGGCACTGGGCGGCCACGTCAGCACCGAGGATCTCCAGGTTCTTGCCGCCCGCGGCGCTGCGTGCCGTGGCAACGGCTTCCTCGATGTCACAGGTGAGGAACATGACGGTAGGGTCCGGCTCGTCGGGAGGCTCGTGGGTGAGGACGAACTGTGCTCCCCCGTCGTAGGGGGCGTCCTGGTCGGCCATACGCTTGGCGACCTCGTACGTGCCCCGGCCGACGAGCATGGCACCCGAGGCCGCCATAACCTCCGGGAACGTGTCCGCAGTCAGGTACTCGAAGATCCAGTCCATCGCGTGGCCAGGACCGGCGATGAACCCGTCCAGCGACATCGCCCTGTTCACGACCACTTTGCCGGTGCTCACATCGCTCATGCGTCCTCTCCAAGGGTTTTGGGGCCCGGTGCCGAATCATAGTTCGGCCGGTGGGGAGGCGACGGCGGGAGTTGCACGCCTATCTGCGGTGGCCCAACGCGAACAACCGGCATCCGAATGTGCTGGTCGCGCAGCGTCGGGAACGTGCCCGGGTACGGAGTGAACGACACGTGGTCCCCGGTCCCGGGCTGCGTGACCAACCCGGTGATCGTTTGTGGTCACCGCACTTGGGCGTGTCCTGCCGATCCTGTAGCGGTGGTTCGTTCACGGTGTGCCGGGATCTGACACGCCATCCCGGAACGGTCCGACCAGATCTCCCGCCACGCCGCCAAGGGCGGCAACGGCGGGCGACCACCAGACTCCGACCGGGCAACCTACACGAAGCGCAACCTCGTACTCATCGCCGGATCATCTGGCTCCCATGATCGACACAACACGCCCTGGACGGCGGGAGCGAGGAAGCATGAGTACGCGTACGGATGGTTGCGGCGGCTACCCGCGACGAGACTCCTCCGTATGCGTACACGGATTGTCCTTGCCACGGTTGGACTGGCCGGTTTGCTGGTGACCGGTGGTTGTTCTTTCCAGGAGAGCATCTGCGGCGGCGGCGAGTACCCGGTCATCGCGGTCGGCGGTCAGGGCGGCAGTGCCTGCATCCCGGACGGACAGGAGCCGACCGCTCCATATGTTCGCTATCCCGAGGGCAAGGTGCCGCAGCATGTGGACGACGAGTGGGACGTCTATTGGCGGAGCCACGGCATCGACGAGAATGGCACCATCATCGAGAGGTGATGGCCGTCGGCGGAGATCCGACGTGTTCGGCGTTGCATTCCCCGCCGGTCGTCGCATACCTGTCGCCGCTGCTGGCGGGCTGTGCGCCGGCTGCGGTGGCGGTGCCCGACGGGTGCGATTGATGGGTGAGAGCTCCGACGAATTGCCGAAAACCGTGGGCCGCCGACGCGTACGTCGACGGCCCACAGTCGCGACCCGCTCAGCCGATGGCGCGTTCGAGCAGGGTGCGGTGGCGGATCATCCAGTCTGCGGCGCGGGACCGCCAAGCCAATGCCCATAGCGGCGCCGGGTCGGTCGAGCCCGGAGTGATCCGGGCTCGGGCCGCCTCCGCGGCACAATCCCGGATCGCGAACTCGATCATCCGGCCGACCAGACCTTCTCGGTCAGCCCTCGACAGTTCATATCCATCGAGGAACAACCGGAGGTGCCGGGCCCGCGTAATGGCGTCCGGCAGGCCGTTGCGATCGGCCACGTCATCATCGTGCAACTGCGCGTTCCAGCAGCCGGTGGCGACCACCTCGTCGATACGGTCGACCGGGCCCGCGAGAGTCCAGTCGATGAACGCCGCTGGGCGACCGTCGCGCGCGACGGTATGCCACGGCCCGGCGTCGCAGTGGCCGATCACCGATTCAGGGCCGTCGTGGTGCATCCACCATGGCTTCCACACCGCGTCTGGCGAGGGTTCGAAACTGGCGGTGGCGAGGTGCAGGTCACGCAACAGGCTGCCGACCTGCCAGGTCCCCTCCTCCGACCAGGCATGCGGATGGACGATGCCGTCCTCGATCGACATCGAGGTCGTCCATCTGTTCTCAGCCGCGTGAGCTGAGGTAGGCCTTGCGCTCGTCTCCGAACTGGCCGTTCTCCGCGTGGTGCCGGCGAGACCCACTTGACTCGACAAAACAGCTCAGCAATAGTTGAGTCAATGAGAACTGAGTCTTCTTCCCTTGATGGGCGAGCCCGGATCCACGCCGCCCTTGGCGATCCGGCACGCCTGGCGATCGTGGACGCGCTCACCCTGGGCGATGCCTCCCCTGGGGAGATCGCGCACACCCTCGACATGCCGACCAACCTGGTCGCCCACCACGTCAAGGTCCTCACCGACGCTGGCATTGTCATCAGGGGCCGCTCCGAGGGCGACCGGCGACGCACCTACCTGCGGCTACGCCCCGAGGCGCTGGCCGCTCTCGCCACCCCGCGTCTGGCGGGCGTCGGTCGGGTGGTGTTCGTATGCACCCACAACTCGGCCCGCTCGCAGTTGGCCGCCGCGCTCTGGAGGCAGCGCGCCCACGGCGATGTCGCCTCCGCCGGCACGAAGCCCGCCACCCGGGTGCATCCCCGCGCAGTGGCCGTGGCCCACCGCCACCACCTCGACCTCGACCCGACCGGCACCGCCCACGTCACCGAGGTCGTCCGCCGCGACGACCTGGTGATCGCCGTATGCGACAACGCCCACGAGGAACTGACCGGCCCGATCCACCGACTGCACTGGTCGGTCCCGGACCCGGTGCGCGCGGATACCGACGAGGCGTTCGAAGCCGCGTACGCCGACCTCGCCGACCGCGTCGACCGGCTCGCCCCCGCCATCCTGCCCGGAGGTCCCCGATGACCGCCACCGCCTATCCCCACCAGGAGATCACTCTCGACCAGCAGGTTGCCCCGCACACCGCCGCGACGCGACTCGCCGGGCACGACCCGGTCGACGTGCGGCCGATCCGCGACGAGACCGAGCGCCGAGTCCGTCGTCTGCCCGACGAGTTGAACGTCCCTGCCACCCGACAACCGATCTGCCCGACGATCCGGGACCGCAACACCAGGGGAGAGGCAGACCGATGACCATTGCCCTTCGGCGGCGCCTGCTGGCTGAGTTCACCGGCACCGCCCTGCTGGTCACCGCTGTCGTCGGCTCCGGCATCATGGCCACGGCCCTTTCCCCCGGTGACGTGGGCCTGCAACTGCTGGAGAACTCCACCGCCACCGCGTTCGCCCTCGGCGCGCTGATCCTGATCTTCGGGCCGGTCTCCGGCGCGCACTTCAACCCCGTCGTCTCCGCCGCTGACTGGTTCCTCGGTCGCCGCGCCGGCACCGGCCTCACCGCCCGCGACCTGGGCGGCTATGTGGTGGCGCAGGTCCTGGGCGCGATCGCCGGATCAGTGCTGGCGAACCTGATGTTCGACCTGGCCGCCGTCGACCTTTCCGGCAAGGACCGCGCCGGCGGTCACCTGTGGTTCGGCGAGGTCGTTGCCACCGCCGGCCTGATCCTGCTGATCTTCGCCCTCGCACGCTCCGGCCGCGCCCCGGCGGCACCCGCCGCGGTCGGGGCCTACATCGGCGCCGCCTACTGGTTCACCTCGTCCACCTCGTTCGCCAACCCGGCGGTCACCATCGGTCGTGCGTTCACCGACACCTTTGCCGGTATCGCCCCCGGCTCGGTGCCCGCGTTCGTCGTGGCCCAGTTCGTCGGCCTCGCCGTCGGTGTCGGTCTGCTCGCGGCCCTCTACCCCGACGCGGGCGCCGCTGCCGACCAGGTCGTCGTGCCCATGGACGAGGACGCCGCTGTCGGCCGCCGATCGTGACAACACCGTATCCACAAGAACAGCGTGCTCGGCCTGGTCCGGGCTTCGTCAACCGCCGCCGTGACCCCCGGGAAGGCACCTGATGAGCGACAAGCCCAGCGTCCTGTTCGTCTGCGTCCACAACGCCGGCCGTTCCCAGATGGCCGCCGGCTGGCTGCGCCACTTCGCCGCCGACACCGTCGAGGTCCGCTCCGCCGGCTCCGCGCCCGCCGAGACCGTCAATCCGGCCGCCGTCGAGGCGATGCGGGAGGTCGGGATCGACATCACCGACCAGACCCCCAAGCTCCTGGAGTACGCCACCGCCGAGTCGTCGGACGTCATTGTCACCATGGGCTGCGGCGACACCTGCCCTGTCTTCCCGGGCAAGCGCTACGAGGACTGGAAGCTCGATGACCCCGCCGGTAAGGGCGTCGACGCCGTCCGGCCGATCCGCGACGAGATCCGTGCCCGCGTGGAGAAGCTCCTCACCGAACTTCGTCCCACCGTCTGACCCCCCCCGGCCAGCGCCGCCCGCCGACCTGCCGGATCCAGACGGCTCCCGCCCGAACAAACTCACGGTGATCCAGGCCTCGTTTCACCGGCTTACCGATGGTGTTGCTGCGACCATGCAATACGTGGGATCCGCGAAGATTACAACGCCTGCCATCTCGCCCCTTGCCGGCGAGCCGATCAAACGTGCCGACGCCGAGCGCCTCGCCGGAGTGCTGAAGGCCTTCGCCGACCCGGCCCGGCTGCGACTGATCAGCCTGATCCAGTCGTCTCCGTCGGGGGAAGCGTCCGTGACCGACCTCACCGCGCCGCTCGGGCTTTCCCAGCCGACCGTGAGTCATCACCTTCGGATCCTCACCGAGGCCGGCCTGCTCGAGCGCGACAAGCGCGGCGTCTGGGTGTACTACCGCCTGGTGCCGTCCGCGATTGCGGGAATCGCCGATCTGTTGACGCCGCCTCGCAAGCGGGCGATGAAGAAGGTCCGCTGACCGACACCCGTCAGGCAGTGGCGGCGAGCCCCAGCGGCAGGATCCGGCCGCAGCTGACGTGAGGTCGGATCTGCTCGCAGTCTCGCTGGCGTCGAGGACGCGCGGTGGTTTCGGTGCTTGGGCTGGTCGAGGTGTTGGCGCATATCGTGCCGAGCCCGGACGGGTAGGACCACTACTGGCGGCGGCGCTCGATCTCGGCTGGGCGCTCGTCGTAGTTGATCACGCTGCCCGACGGAACCGGGCAGCGTGCCTTGCGGTGAGCCAGACGGTCGCGACGACGAGCCGTGCGAGCGCGACGAGGGACGCCGGCTGGACGCGGTCGGGAGTGTCAGCGGGGCTGTGGTCGCCGCCCATGCCCGCGCCGATCCCCACCGTCGCGAGCCCGGCGGCGGCGTACCGGCGGTCGTCCGAGATCAACGGGCGCGGGGAGAGGGGGAGGCAGACGTGTCGGCCGGCCTGGTCGACGGTCGCGAGCAGGCGGTGTGCGTCGCCACCGGCCCCGACGTGTGCGGCCCTACGGACCAGTCCGGCGCCGTCGATGCTGATCACCAGCGGCCTGGCGCCATCAGATGCGAGCGTGGCGGCGTGATGGGCGGCTCCACGGCCACCGAGCGCTTCGGCGTCCAGCAGCGCTACCCGCAGCGCGGTCCGTGGTGGCGGCGCGGCAGCCAGCAGGCGGGCCGCCTCGAGTACGACGGCGACGCCGCCGGCATGGCTCGCGGCCGGCTGGCGCAGTCCCGGCACGTCGCCGACGCCGTCGAAGTGCGCGGTCAACAGGATCTCCAGGTCGGCGTCCCGGGCGGTCGCGAAGCTCGCGTGGATGTTGGCGGCCGTCAGGTCGAGCCGGCGGATCGGTGCGTTCGCCGACCACCAGCCGCGCCGCTGCGCCGCTGCCCCATGGACCGCCGCGTGAAGGTTCGGTTCCAGGACGAGCATCGGTAGGGGACCGGCGTCGGTACCGGCCAGCGTCGTCGTGAGCCACCCGTCGATGCCAGTGGACCCGGGAAGGAGCAGACCGCAGGAGCGGCCGGCGTGTCCGTACGCGTCGAAGACGCTCATCGCCGCCGGGACGACCAGCCAGCGGCCGGTCGGATCGCCCTGTCCGGCGACCGCCAGTTCACCGCGGCGGATCAGTGGTGCGTCGGACGAGGTCAGGTGCAGGCCGACGTCGCGGCCGAACACCGGCTCTCGCAGTGCTCGGCCGTCGTTCCAGCGCACCTGTGGCGCCGCGTACACCTCCGGTACGCGAGGTGCGTCGAACGGGGCGACAGCGACCGTTGCATTGAGTTCTGCAAGCTGGTCCGCGAGCCACGCCCGTGCCGCGACGCCACCGGGAGTGCCGGCCTGGCGGCCGGCGAACCGTTTGTCGGCGAGGCAGTTGACTGTGGTGGTCATGCGCCTGGCGGACATCTGCGCCAGCACGAGGTCGAGGGCCCGGACGGTGTTCGCCGTCGAGACAGGCACGTTCGTCGGCGGCAGGGGACCGTGATCCGTTGGCTGCTCGCCGGTGCGCCCTGACGCGTCGGGGAACAGGGCGACCCCATCCGTGTGCGGTGGAACGGTGCGCCTCGGCGCAGGCGTGGTGGCGGCGAGTGCCTCGTCCGGATCCTCGGCGAACCCGCCGGTCGCCTCGGCTCGCCTCATGGTCGGAACCCGGTCTCGCTGCGGACGCTGCACGCGGCTGGGCGAAGGGTGCCGGGACGGCGGTCGTGCGACGCGGCGGTGGTGGGTTCGGTGCGGTTGCGGTGGAACCGCGCTCTGGTCGGCCGGCAGCTGAACGGGTCCATGGCGGCCCTCCTTCGCAGCTCTCGGCTGTCTAGACAATTCTCTAAGCAACCGTGCACGCTGATTCGAGAGCTGTCAACCTAGACCTACGTCGAAACAAGTCATGCGGCTGCCTCGATGCCTCGTCGGCGACGCCCACCGCCGACGAGCCGGGCCGGTCTGGTGCGGGCGGCCGTACTCCAACCTCTACCTGGCTCTGTGCCCGCATCCCGCCAGGGCGGTGGCTGTCTGCCGCCGCGCCGTCGGTGGCCACCGGGAACGGCACCCGAGAGGTCGCTTCGCTTACGACCGGTGGTGCGGCCCGTTCGGGTGGGGCCGCACCACCGGTTCAGGTTTCCCGACTCGCGTCGGATGGCTGGAGACGGCCGTTGCGATACGCGGTGTTCCGCAGCCCACGACGGTGGTCCTGCCCTGGAAACGCTGGGATCGCGGTGGAGTACCGGGGCTCCAGCCGGCCGTCGTGACGCCGACGGTGCCTGCCGAGAAGTCGGATTTTCAGGCGGGGGTGCAGCAGATGCCGGCGGCGGTCGGGCTGCTGGCGGGCTGCTCCTCGGCGGCCGGGGTGCAGCAGGCGCTCTCGGTGGCCTTCGTCAGGTGGGGGGAGTCGGCCTTGACGGTGTAGACCTCCCAGGGTTCGTCGCCGGGACCGCGTACCCAGACCTTGTCCTGTAGGGCGTAGCAGCACTCGGTGCTGTTCTCCTCCAGGGTCACCAGGCCGGCCTCGGTGAGGCGCCGGGTGGCCGCGTCGACCTCGTCGGTGCCGGGGACCTCGACACCGAGGTGGTCCATGACCGTGGGTCGGTCGGGCTCGCCTTCGAGCAGGACGAGCTTCAGCGGCGGGTTCTCGACGGCGAAGTTGGCGTATCCGGGGCGACGCTTGGCCGGCTCGGTGTCGAACAGCTTGCTGTAGAAGGCGATGGAGCCTTCCAGGTCGGATACACGCAGGGCGAGCTGGACGCGGGACATGGGTGTCCTCTCAATGGTCGTGCATCGACGCGCGGCAGGCCGTAGCGGCTGCTGCTTGTCTAGATGCCTTTCGAATCAGGCTCACTGTTGCACGCTGTTTCGAGAACCGTCAAACTAGAGGTATGTCGAAGCAACCGGTGGTGGACCCCGACCTGGTGGCCTGCTGCCCGCCGATCGCGACCCGCCGTCTGGAGGCGAACCAGGCGGAGGTCATTGCACCGATGTTCCGGGCCCTGGGCGATCCGGTCCGGCTGCGGCTGATGTCGATGATCGCCTCGGTGCCCGAGATCTGCGTCTGCGACCTGACCCCGGAGTTCGCCCTGTCCGGGCCGACCATCTCCCATCACCTCAAGGTGCTGCGCGACGCCGGCCTGGTCGAGTCCGACCGGCGTGGCACCTGGGTCTGGTACCGGGTCAGAGCCGACGCGTTCCGCCAGCTCGGTGCCCTGCTGCGTGTCCCCGCGCCCACCGCGGAAGCGTCGGCGTGAAGCACGCATCGGAGAACGTCGTCATAGCCCTGCCACCGCGACCCGTCGGCCTCCGATAACCCATCCGCCCGGCACCGGCGAGATCACGATCGTTGCCATGACCGACCGGCACGCTGACCCGGTCCTGGACATCTACCGCCTCGGGATCGCCACCGGCAACGCCACCTCCGGCGGCTGACCGGCACGACAAACGCGCGTCGGCTGCCCCGACCTTCGAGGGCCGGGACAGCCGACGCGCCTTGACCGTCGACGGTCATCGTGCCGGCAGAGCGCGGTGCTGCCTTCACAGCCAGCACCGTTTGTGACCACTGACGAGCCCGGAACCTGAACCCGTCCTACCGCCCGGCGGCGCCGGACCGGAGGCACCGCCGTCGACGGCTGCTGCTCGTCATCGGGACGCCACGGCGTCGGTCGACATGTCTGGCGCGCCCGTCTTGCTGTCGTCGGTCGCGCCGCGTTGGCGGACGATTCGGGCGGCCCGGGCCGGTGCGTCGGGGTAGAGCAACCGGACCAGGGCGTAGGCGAGGCCGCCGCCGATGAGCTGCATGAGGATGAACGGCAGCACCGACGACGGCGTGATTCCCGCGAATGTGTCGGAGAACATGCGGGCGACCGTGACGGCCGGGTTGGCGAAACTGGTGGAGCTGGTGAACCAGTAGGCGGCGGTGATGTACCCGGCGACGCCGACGGCGATGGTGTTGGTCCGGCCGGACCGGGCCATGCCGAAGATGACCATCACCAGGCCGAGGGTGGCGACTACCTCACCGAGCCACAGGTTCGGTGTGTCGCGTTGGGTGCTGGAGATGCTGACCGCCGAAAGGTCGAACATCAGGTTGGCCACGACCGCGCCGACGAATCCGCCCACCAGTTGCGCGGCGATGAGGACGGCGGCGGTGGTGGCCTTGACGGCGCCGAGCGCGAGTTCGACGAGCGTGACGACAGGGTTGAACGCGGCCGACACCGGTTGCAGGGCGAGGATGAGCGCGACCAGGATGCCGCCGGTGATCAGGGAGTTCTGCAGCAGTTGCAGGCCCACGTCATCGGGTGAGAGGCGGGTGGCGGCGATGCCGGAGCCGATGACGGTCGCGACGAGGAAGGCGGTACCGACGAGTTCGGCGACCGCGGCACGGATGACCGGCATCGTGCTGTGCGGCTGCGGCCGGTCCGGGCCGTGGTCAGACATCGGCGGCGGCGAGTCGGTGGATCGGGCGGGGGTAGCCGGGCTTGAACGAGTTCGCCTCGGCCGCCCGGGACCGGGTTCCGGCGATGTTGTCGGCGTGCGCGACGGCGTCGAGCACCGCCTGGTCGAGGACGGCGGGCTCGCAGGCGACCCGTGCGTTGACCGTGGCTGTCGCGGTCGTGGGGGAGCCGGCGGCGGTCAGGTCGACCGACGGGGTGGTGCCCGAACCGGTGATGCTCATCTTGGTCAGTTCGCCGTCGCTGTCGACGGTGAGCTTGGCGTGCCCGATCTCCGCGCCAGCGGCCTGCATGTTCTCCGCCAGGTGCGTCAGCAGGCTGCTCGCCCATACGTCCGGGGAGAATCCGGCGCCGTCGGCGTCGATGACGAATTCCTGGTTGAGCCAGGCCAGCTGTGCCTCCGCCGCCGCGTACCGGTCGTAGTCGATGTCGAGGTCCGCGGCCCAGCTCGCCGGCTGCTCCCATGCGTGCAGCAGGTCGGTCAGGCCGGTTCCGGTCTTCGCCGAGTAGCCGATGACGGTCGCCTCCGGGTAGGCGCGGCGCAGGTCGTCGATGACGCGGTCCTGGTCGTCCTGGCCGATGAGGTCGATCTTGTTGACGGCCAGGACGTCGGACTCGCGCAGCTGCTGGCTGAACAGGTAGGACAGGTCGGACTCCGGCTCGCCGCGTTCGGCGGCCCGGGTGAAGGCCCGCAGGCGCATCGGGTCCACCACGGTCGCCAGCGGCGCGACGACGAACTGGTCGCCGTAGAACTTGCGCAGGGGCCGGACCACGGTGGCCTGCAGATCGGTGCAGCTCCCAACCGCCTCGGCGATGACGACGTCGACGTCCCCGCCGGCGATGAGTTCCTCGACGACCTCGATCAGGTCCTCGAACCGGCAGCAGAAGCAGCCGCCGGTCACCTCGGCCACCGAGTCGAGGCTGCTGCGGACGAGCTTCGTGTCGACCAGTTCCGTCCCTTGGTCGTTGGTGACGACAGCGACGCGCTTCCCTTGCTGCTGCAGGTGCCGGGCGGCCGCGACCAGCGTCGTGGTCTTGCCCGCACCGAGGAAACCGCTGAGTGCGATAAATGTGATCACGGGGCCTCTTCCTCCGGTCGATACGTCGGGATGGCATGCGCAATACGACGCCACTGACCTCAGGCCCTGAATAGTGGGTGAGAACTGCGGTCGGTCAGTGAATCGCTTGATCGAAATGATCCCGGTGCGTGTAACACTTGTCAACGGTCGGCTCTTGGGCTGATACGCGTTTCATGACTTGTTTTCGGGCGCGTTGTATCTACCGGCCGGGGCAGTTCTGATGTCGGTCCGATTGGCGGGTTATTCTCAGATGGGTTTGTATTCCAACTCGATCATGTCGTGGGCGCGTTCGAGTTCGGCGTTCGTCTGTTCGACCGAGTCCGTCACGGCGATCACGTATCCGTACCGGGAGAGGAACCCCCGCGGTGGCAGTGCCAGATCCTGGCCGGGCTGCCCGGTCGCCACCGCGGCATGCACTCCCGCCCTGAGCAGGTCGGTACGTACTCGCAGGTTCAGGATCCGGCAGTCGACCGGCGGGTACAGGAACCGGATACCAGCCACCCGTCGACGGGTCGGACGGCTGGTGGAATAACACCCGGTGGCGATCTGCCCGGCGGCGACGGCGAAGTCGACACCGGTGGCCAGATAACCGAGGTGCGGGATGAAATCGCCACCGAGTCGGGCGTTGATCTCAATGAGACGTGGACCGTCACGAGTCAGCCGGAATTCGGTGTGAGTCATGCCGTCGGTGAGACCGAGCCCGGAATGAATTAGACGAAGCTGGCCGTTCAACGCCTCATCGGCCAATAGTGGATCGGCGCCGTCGATGAGGTGAACGGTTTCCTCGAAGTACGGAGCCAGCCCCGTCTGTTTGCGGGCCAGGGCGAGCGGAATGACATTTCCGTCGACGACAGCGCTGTCGACACTGATCTCAGGCCCGTCGAGGTATTCCTCGACGAGCACATCCGCGCCGTCGCGTACGACGCCCGGAAGAGTTGCGGCGTCGGCGGTGCGGTACGCCCGCACCAGCGCCTGCTCGTCCTCGACCCGTTGCACGCCGATGCTGCCGGCCAGCCGTCGCGCCTTCACGACGACCGGGTAGCCGATCGCGGCGGCGGATTCCACCGCCTCGACCTGGCCGGTCACGGTGACCGACCGGGGTTGGCCGACGCCGCGACCGGCCAGGATCCGGCGGGTGGCCGCCTTGTCGCGGCAGGCGGCGACCGCCTGCGGCGGGCTGCCGGGCAGGCCGAGTTGTTCGGCGGCGACGGCGGTGGCATCGATGACCCACTCGTCGTAGCTGAACAGGCCGGCGACCGGTGCGACCTCGGACCCGATGCGGCGGACGGCCCCGACCAGGGCCGCCGGATCGTGGGTGTCGACAAGGGTGAATCCGGTCAGGTAGGGCCGGTGCCAGCTGGGTTCGGTGGCGTCCAGCAGCCACAGCCGGAAATGGGGTGCCAGCGCGGCGAGGATGTACTCCCGGTAGCGGCGGTCCCCGCTGCCGACCAGCGCGAGCAGCAGGCCATCCTGTCCGGGGCTGCTACTCCTGTCGCCCATGTCGTCGGTCTCCGTTGTCGAGGTGCGGCCACGCCGGCAGCGTCGGGGTGGGTGCGGGGGAGCGACCCATGACGACGTCGGCGGCGGTCGGGAACTTCGTGATGCAGCTGTGGTTGACCGAGTAGAGCCGGGAGGTTCCCTCGCGGGTGTAGGTGACGAAGCCGACCGCGAGCAACGCCTTGAGGTGGTGCGAGACGAGGGACTGCCCCAACCCGAGTTCGTCGACGATGTTGCCGACCGAGACGGGTTCGGTGCGGCGGCTCAGATAGCTGAGGATGATGATCCGGGTCGGATCCGACAGCGCCTGGAACCAGCGGGCGTACGTCTCGGCGGTCTCCCGGTCCAGGGGCTGGTCGTCACCGGACACCGGGCCCGGCTCGGACGTGGCGCCGTTCTGGCTGGTGCCGCTGCGCGACCAGGCACCGCCGGACCGCTCGGCGGCCGGCCGACGGTCCGCGGTGAGGTAGATACCCGGGCGGTGTCCGGACGGCCATCCACGCGCCGCGATGATCATGGCTGCCAGCGCTGTGGCGGCGACCTGGTAGGCGACCAGAGTGGTGTCGAACACTGCTTCTCCCTCGTCCGGCGGACCGATCCGGCGCTGCCGCTCGTTCAAGGCCAGCTGATCGGTGGGCGCTATTGGGAGCATGCCTGTTAAGCGGAGGCGCTGTCATCTGAGGTGATCGGTGTCGCCGGTTTCCGGGCCCGGATGATTGCGGCATGCATCCCGTCGGCGGCCTCGTGGGTGAAGACAACCTCCGGGTCCACCAGGCCGGCCCGCGTGAGTACGTCGTGGTACTCGCTGACCGACAGCGCACCCGCGACACACTCGGCACGGCTGCCCCGGGCGGCGCGGTCGTCGGCGGACAGCCGATCCTCGGCGACGACGTCACTGATCCCGATCCGGCCACCGGGCACCAGCACCCGGCTCATCTCCTGACACACCGCCAGCTTGTCGACCGACAGGTTGATCACGCAGTTGGAGATGACCACGTCCACGGTCTCCGCCGGCAGCGGGATCGCCTCGATGACGCCCTTGAGCAGCACGATGTTGTCCAGTTCGGCGTCGGCGATGTTGCGCCTGGCCACCGCGAGCATCTCTTCGAGGAAGTCCAGGCCGAAGACCTGCCCGTCCGCCCCGACCCGGCGGGCGCTGAGGATCAGGTCGAGGCCCGCCCCGGAACCCAGGTCCAGCACCGTCTCACCCTCGCGCAGTTCGGCGACCGCGGTCGGGTTGCCGCAGCCGAGACTTGCCAGCAGCGCCGGATCCGGCGCCTCGCCCGGGCCGATGCCCGCGTAGTTGACAGCACCGAAGGCGGTATCGGTGTCGTCGGCGCAGCAGGCCGAGCCGGCCGCGGCCGTACGCGCCTTGTCCCGGTAGTAGTCCTGGACATCCTGTTGCGGTGCAAGCGTCTCACTCACGGGAACCTCTTCCAGATCCTGGCGTTCAGCCGTCGGAGCAGCAGGCGCTGCCCGAGGCCGCGGTTTCGAGCAGGGGCAGGCGGCTCGGCGCGGCCACGTCGCCGAAGGCGACACGCCGGGCCGCACCGAAGGCATCGAGCAGGGGATAGGCCCGTTCGCGGTGGGCGGCATCGGCCAGCACCAGACTCGTGGTGATCCGACGCGAGCTGCACCCACGCAGCACTTTCGCCTGATGGGCGCCGGCACCGAACTCCACCTGACGCAGCCCCTCGCGGTACGCGTCGCGGACCGGAGCGTTGAGCACCAGCGCGAAGTACAGGCCACTGCGATCACCGAGCCGGGCATAGTCGAACCCCGCCCACTTCGTCAGCAGGCGGTGCCCCTTGCGCAGCACCACGCACGAGGCGACCAGGTCGCCGTCGAGACTGCCGGTGTAGGCACGCAGGTCTGCACCGGCGTCCAACAGTTCGGCGAGCATCGTCTCGATGTGGGCCGGATTCTCCCCGGCACCGTTCTTCTCCCGGTTGAGGCAGGTCAACTCCGCGATCCGGGCGACGTGCGGCCGGATCGCCGCACCGTCGAGCCGCTGCACGGTCACACCGGCCGCGGCGACCCGGCGTTCGTCGGTGACGACCCGCTGCCGCTTCTTCTTCGGCAGCCCCACCAGATGCCCGTCCCAGTCCGCGGCGGCAAGCGGGATGTGGTCCTCGAAACCCCAGAAGGTGGTGTGACCACCCGCCGCGTCCAACGCGGCGGTCAGCGCGTCGTTACCCGGCCGGTCCGGTACCCACGGAGCGACCACACTGCGGATCCCGGCGCCGAACGCCGCCGGGACGAGCTGCTCGACCATCGTGGCGAACAGCGTCGGGGTCCAGAAGTTGTAGCCGATCTCGGTCCGGTAACCCAGCGGGGATCCCAACAACAGCGTGGGGAAGAAGGCATCCTCGCCCAGCGCGTCGACCTGGGCCGTGACACTCGGGGCCACATCCACCCCGCAGCACACGCTGTCACCCGACGGCGGCTGCCAGCCCAGATACGTACGGGGATCGTGGTCCACGGCCGGTGGCGCGGTCAGCACGTACCCGGGCAGCAGCGCCAGCTCGCCCCGACCCCGCGTGGCAACGGTGTGCCACGGCTTCGCCTCCGGCAGCGCCCGCTCCGTGGCGGCGAGGAACGTCGGCCCCACGTACGGCCACGCGTCCGTGAAGTCCGCGGACTCCCGGGCCCAGTCCATCTCGGGAAGCTGCTCGCCCGTACGGACGACGACGCGATGGGATCCACTCATACCTGTTGCCTCCTCCTACCGGCCGCCCGGCCCGTCAACACTTGACGCAGCAGCGGACGGCGCCCGCGTCCTCGGCTTCATTGCGGCGCTGCTGCCACAACGCCTCCACCCGCCGGTCGGGATGGGTCCAGTCGAGGTGGAAACCCTGATCCACGAGATCGACATCGGCCAGCCACGGCGACTGCAGCAGCGGTGAGCCCTTGAACAGCAGCAGCCTCGTCTGCAGCGCCGTCGGCTCCACCACCCGGGCCAGGCCCGTCTCGACCAGGAAGTCCTCGAAGGTCAGCAGTTCCTCGTAGCGTACCCAGGGAGTGAACGGGATGAAGGTCGGATTCAGCTCGAAACCGATCCGTTCCGCCTCCGCGATCGCCGCACGCATATGGGCGACATCGATACCCTTGTCGAAGATCCGCAGGATGCGGTCCGACGGGAACTCCAACGCCGACGTGACCCGCCGCAGCCCCAACGACACCAGCTCTTCCAGCAACTTTGGATAGTCGAGGATGTGATCGACCCGGGTGGTGAACTCGAACGTCGAGCCGGGAAACTCCGCCGCGATCTGGCGGACCACCTCGACCCCGAGAGTCCGCGAGTTGAAGAACTCCGCGTCGATGAAGAAGAAGTGCCGCACACCGTCGTCGGCAAGCTGCCGCGCGTCGGCGAGGACCGTCTCCAGCTGGTACGGCGCCACACCGCCGTCGTACGCCCCGTACACCGAGCAGTAGGTGCACTTGTGGTGACAGCCGCGGGAGACCTCGATGTTGCCCATCAGCCCCAGGCCGGTGTGGTGCGCGGGGTAGTGCACCAGCGACGGGAACAGGTGACGCGCCGGCGCCGTGGCCGTGATCCGCCGCCGTGGTGGCCGCGCGGTCATCCGGCTCGCCGTACGCAGCGCGGGAACCTGCGGCAGCGGAAGCTGCCCGACCGCCGCCTGGCACAGCTCCTGCGCGATCCGTTCCGGCTCGTCGAACGCGACCGCGTCGACCCTGGCCAGGAACTCGGTGCTGTTCATCTGGGCGTACTGGCCGAAGGCGACGATCGGCGCGCCCGGGTGGGCGGTCCGCAGCCTGGGGGCCAGGTCCACGGCCCGGTGCAGACCCTCGAACTGTTGCACCGACAACAGGACCAGGTCCACCTCGGCGTCGGGGAGGCGGTCGGGGAACGCGTGCGCGTCCCAGGCCGTCACCGCCGCCCCCTGGTCCTGCAGGGCAGCGGCGACACAGGCCGACGCCAACGGTTGCAGTTCCGCTTCGAAGGAAGACACCACAAGCACCCGGGGATCAGGCAACGTAGCCCCCTATGTTCGCGCCACATGACCGGCGGCAGCCGACGATTGCCGGAGGCGACGAAGCATCCGGGTTCATCAGCTGGGTACCGCCGACGATGGCACCTTCACCAATCCGTGTCAATAGATTGATGGAGTCGGAATGTCCGAATCGGAAGTCTTTCCGTGATCTTGTAGCGGTTGCTGTCGCAGCCCCTGGCCTGCGCGTTTCGCGTCAACACACCAAACTCGATCTTTCGGGATGAGTCCGGGACGATTGTGGTTTGAAGCGATCGGGCAGATCGTCGGACGTTTGTCCGAATTGGGATTGTCCGGCCCGGGGCGGACCTCCTGAACACCTGATCCTCCGCATGGCGGTCCTCGGTCCGAGTGGGCCCCGCCATGCGGCCCGACCGACAAGCCGGCTGACCGTCGTCAAAGCACGAGCTGGGCACCGAAGCCGATGATGATGCTGCCGAACACGCTGATCCCCAGATACGTCAGGAAGACCCGGTTGGTCACGACGCTACGGACGGCGACCATCGCCGGAACCGTGGTCACGGCACCGCCGAGCAGGAACGTCACGACCGCCCCCGGTGCCATCCCCTTGGCCAACAGGCCGTCGATGATCGGAATCGCGCCGACACCGTTGAGGTACAACGGCACACTGATCGCCGCCGCGAGCGGAATCGCCACCAGCGGATCCTTCCCGAGCAGGGTCGTGATCAGGTCACCCGGCACGTACATGATGATCAGCGCCTCGGCGACGCAGGCCAGAACCAGCCACTTGCCCAGGGTCAGCGTGTCCCGGCCCATGTTCCGGAAGCTGATCTGCCAGTTCCGCCGGGTGCGTAGACTCGCCTTCGCCGCCGGCCACCACGGCCTGTCGTCGTCCTCGCCGCCGTCGACGCCGGTCGAGCCACCGGACCCCTGCGCCGCCGTCGCCGAGCAGCTGGCGGTCGCCTGCGCGGTGCCGCCACCGGCGGCCACCAGCGCCGGCTCCTCGGTGCGCTGCTGATCCTGCCCACACTGGGGGACCTCGAGTCGCTCCTGCTTCTCGTATCCGCGCCGAAGGACATTCTTGAACATCCCCCGCCGCTCCATGAGCAGGACGACGAAACCGGCCCCAACGCTGAGTATCACCGCGCCGACCAGGCGCGCCGTCGCCAACGGCATGCCGATCTGCGCCGCCGTCATCGCGAAGATCTCCGGATCCATCGCCGGCGAGGCCACCCAGAACGCCATCACCGCCGACAGGGGGATGCCGCCGGCGAGCAGCTTGCGGATGAGTGGGATGACGGTCAACGAGCAGAACGGGCTGAACGCCCCGATCGCCGCGGCCAGCACCACGCCGACCCAGCCCCGGCGTCGGAACGTGCGTCGCGCGATGATGTCGAGATAGAGCAGATCCACCATGGCCGAGATGAAGATCGCCAGGGCGAACCACGGCGCCAGTTGAACCAGATAGACCAGGGTGAGTCGCACGACCTCCACGACATCTTCCACGGCCCCTCCTCGCGGACGCGCTTCGGCCGGCACGGGCGGCCGCCGAGCGCACTCTATCAACCAACAACGATGATAGATAGAGCCTGTCGTGGGTGGCCGTGAGGCGACCCGCGCCGATACCGCGGACGCAATACGAACAGTTGATCGCCACGCTCCCCGCACGCGGGGACGATCCCCGCGCGGAGCCCGTCGTCTGGCCGCCCGACCCAGGCGGAGCGCTGGCCGGATCGGGTTACAGGGAGCCCGCGACCTTGCCGCGCTGACGTCCTGTCGGGCTGTCAGCCACCCGGCACGCGCTGGATTTTGGTGGGCCAAGGCCCAGGACGGCGGTGGTCGTTGACCTGCTCGATGGTGACCGGCCGCAGCGCCTGCCAGCCAACGCTTGTCACAGGTCGCGCCCGCCCAGCGAGACGTCGCAGAGCCTCGACGGCGCTGTCGTCCAGCGGATTGCCGCCGCCGTAGCCGACGAAGGCTATCGCCCCAGGGGTCGGCTCCCAGACGATCATTCCGGCGCCGTCACGTATGCCGGACAGCACCGCAGGCCGGCCGTGGACGGTCCCGGCGCTGACCGAACGCACCGCGAAGAGCTGGTCTTCGAAGCCGCCACTACTGGCAACCCCAGCATGAATCCAGCCCGAGCCGAGGGCTTGCCCCTCGCCGGCTGCCGCGCTGCTGTAGCCGACTTGACGCACGATCGGCGGTCGGTACGGCCCAGTCGAAATCACCGTATAGCCATCAGGCGGATCCACGCCCGGCCGGCCAGCGACGACAGTTGTTCGAGCAGCAAGCGCGATCAGCATGGCCTGGCCAACATCTCCACGGACGCGGGCGTGTCCACCAGCGACCGGCCATGTGACCGCCGCATCCGTCGCTATACCTGTAACCCCGTTGACGCTGACGTGACGTCCCGCAGTCGGAACCTCGACCGGGAATGCCACGACAGCACCGTGCCTGGCGAGCGAGCCGTCCGACCGGCGTACGACCACGGCCCACGGCCCGTCCAGGGCGGTGGGGTCACACCGTTGCTGGCTCAGATCTCGGTGCAGTCCGTCCCCCGGCTGCTCGAGAAGCAGGCCAGTGACCCCGTCTGCCACCGCAGCGCCCTGGTCCGAACTGGCCGACGAACATGACTTCTCGGGATCAGTCGGCGCCGTCGGGCTCACCATAGGAGGCGTCGTGCTGCGTGACCCGTCACTGTCGTGTAGGACGAACAGTGCTGCCACGATGAGGGCGACGAAACTCGCTCCGATCAGCCGCTACCGGACCTGGGTGTCAGATCGTGCTGTGCTTCGGCGATGAAGTTCTATGGCAGAGCGACGCCATCGATGATCGACCCGCTGTCGGTCGGATGGGCCGGTGTTGGCGACAAGCCCTGCTTGTCGGTGAACACCAGCCTGCGGGAACGGGGAGATTCCCAGAGTCACGTGGCGAGGCGGACGATCGCGGCGATGGACCGGTCCACGTCTTCCTCCGTCGTGGTGGCGTTCGATACCGAGATCCGCATCAAACGCCGTCCCCGCCAGGTCGTACCGCCTGCCCAGCATGTGCCGTCCGCCTGGACCGCCGCCACCACCCGGTCGGTGCGCGCGTCGTCGCCGAAGCCGACGAGCACCTGGTTGAGGACCACCTCGTTCGCGACCTCGAACCCGGCTGCGGTCAGGCCGGCGGCGAACCGGCGAGCCAGCGCACAGCAGCGGTCGACCAGCGCCGTGACCCCGTCGCGGCCCAGTTCCCGCAGTCCAGCCCAGACGGCGAACCCACGGGCCCGGCGCGAGGACTCGGCGGTGAAATCCCCTCCGGCTGGTACACCCCCGGAACCGACCAGGTACGAGGCGGCAAAGGACATCGCCGCGGCATGCACATCCGGCCGGGCGCAGAACGCGAACCCTGAGTCGTAAGGAATATTCAGCCACTTGTGGCCGTCGCAGGCCCACGAGTCCGCCAGTTCCAGCCCGTCCACCAGATGCCGGGTGGCGGGGCTCGCCGCGGCCCACAGCCCGAACGCCCCGTCCACATGTACCCACCCGCCGTGCCGTCGGACCAGTTCGCACGCTTCCCGGAGGGGGTCGCAGGCGCCGGTGTTCACGTTCCCGGCCTGCAGGCACACGATGGTGGGGCCCGAGGGACCGCCTCGCAGCACCTCCCGCAGTGCCCCGAGACCAATCGCGCCGTTCGGCCCGGCCGGCACCGGCTCCACCAGATCCGTCCCGAGGCCGAGTAGACGCAGTGACCGGTCGATGGTCGCGTGCCGCTCCGCACCGGCGATCACCCGTATCGGCGGCGCCCCGAGCAGCCCGCGCCGTTCCACGTCCCAACCCGCGTCCGCCAAAACGTGGTGGCGGGCGGCAGCGAGACCAGCGGTGTTGGCCGCCTGGGCGCCGGTGACGAAACCGACCGACGCGGACGCCGGAATCCCCAGCAGCTCCTTCAACCAGACGCCGGCGGCGGCCTCGGCCGCGATCGCGGCCGGCGACGTGACGGCATTGGTCGCGAGCTGATCCCAACCGGCCGCGAGGATGTCGGCGGCGGTCGCGGCCGGCAGGGCACCGCCGACCACGAAGCCGAAGTACCGCGGGCCGGCACTGGCTACCAGGCCCGGTTCGGCCACGGCGAGCAGGTCCGCCAGCACCTGCTCCGGCGGGCAGGGCGCGGAGGGCAACGGGCCGGTGAACGCCTCAGCCAGTGCCCCCTGGTCGATCGACACTCCGACCGGCCGATCCGGCAACGATTCCCGGTAGCCGGCGGCATGATCAGCGGCCAACCGGAACAGGCGCCTCAGATCCTCCACCGACCCACCCCAATCCCCGGCGCACACCGAACTCGGCACCGCCATTCGGGGACCGGAACGCTGCACGTACACCGTCTTGCCCAACGACCGCGGGCCACCGGAGCCTACCGGTCTGCCGCGGAGGTGCGACGCGCTGCCGTACCCGCCGCGTCGGGCGTGCGGCTAAACGACAAACCCGAGACGCAGGCGTACGTGCAGGGCTGTTCGCAACGTCGGCGGGCGCGGGCTACCGCGAGCCGACCCAGGACATCTCCGGCCACGGCCCGAAGTCGAACTCCTCGGCGATGCGGACGAGTTCGGCCAACGGCACCGTCTCGGGGGCCCCGCCCGACGGCTCGGCGGCGATCGGCGCGTCCAGCCCGACGAACACCGCGACCCCGTCCGGCAGGGTGAAGAAAAGGTGGCCGTTCTCGGGCACGTGCCAGCCGTCCGACCCGAGCACCCGCACCGGCCGGGCCGCCTGCTGGTTCAGCAACCCGGCGTGTGCACCGGGGCCGGAGAGCACCATCAGTTGCCGCCCGTCGCCGCCGGTGACCGAGACCAACTGCCGCCAGTCGGCTCCTTCGTGGTTCACGAAGAGTTGCCAGGGCCGGCCGGTCAGGCCGATCGGCAGCCAGCCCGGACGCGGTCCCACCCGGACGTGGCGCGGATCCGGTCGCGTCGACCGGGCGATGCGCAGGGCGACGTTGGCCCGCTGCTCGACGGTGTCGTCGCCGAGTACGGTCAGGATCAGTTGCGGCTCGCCGGGCGGCTGCCAGATGACGTGGACGTCCGGGGCGGCGTCCGGAATCTCGGGGCCGCGGACGAGTTGGCCGGCGACGCCGGCGACGTCGACGTCCTGCGTACGGCCGGTGGGCCGGTCGGCGTCCAGGGACTCGTGCCAGCCGACGGTGAGTGCGACGATCGGGGTCCGGGCGTCGGCTGTGCCGGGTCGCTCCCACTGTCGCGCGACGACCGGTGCCTCCTTGCCGGACACCAGGACCCGTAATTGGCTCTGTCCGTGACCGGGAGGCAGCCAGGTCGGATGTTGATGTAGCGCGACCTCCAGCCAGCCGCCCCCGGGGCCGTCCGAGATCTCGGGAAAGCCGGTTCGAGGTCGGTCGAGGAGGCGCACCGTGCCCAGCCCGCCGAGGCCGACCGCCGCCGCGGCCACGCCGGTGCCGGCGAGCCGCAACACGAGGCGACGCTGCCGGTGCCGCCGGGTGCGGCCGGTGAGGTTCGCGCGGATGCGTTCCGGGCCGGGCGCCTCGTCGGCGATGGCGGTCAACGCCTCACGGATCGCTGCTGAATCGATCATCGCTGTTCCTTCGACGGCTGGAGCGTGGCGGTGCCCCGCAGGCTGGCGAGGGCGCGTGATGCCTGACTGCGTACCGTGGCGACGCTGCAGTCCATCAGCGCCGCGATGTCGGCGTCGGCCATGTCCTCGAGATAACGCAACGCGATCACGATCCGTTGCCTGGTCGGCAGGGCCCGGATCAGCCGGACGAGTGCGTCGCGCTGCACGACGGTCTCGGTGCGGTCGTCGACCGGGTCCGGCAGGTGGACCCGTTCTCGGCGTAGCCTGGCCGTCACCCGTCGGCGGGTCGACACCAGTTCGTTGACGATCATCTTGCGTACGTACGACTCGGGCAGGTCGAGCGCGTCGATCCGCGCCCACCGGGAATGTGCCTTGACGAGTACGTCCTGCACGACGTCCTCGGCCTGGTGCGGGTCGCCGGCCAGCACGGTGGCGTAGCGCAGCAGCGCCGGCAACCGCGCCGCGACGAATTCCTCGAACGTCACTCGACCTCCCTGTTCGTCATGAACACGAAGCAGGGTGCCGTTTCTGTTGCAGCGTTTCCGGACCTCGTCGCCCGGACCGGGTGCCCCGGCGGCCGCCAGAATGCGCTTTCCTGCACCTGCGATGCACCTATTGACCGATCCTGATGGGTGGGGATAGCCTGCCGGGAAAGCGTTTTCTTCTACGTGGGGCAACACGGAGAACGGCGCGCCAACCTGCCGCCATGCCGTCCGCCCCCGTCCCCGGCTCCTCCGTCCGGCGGCCGTCCATGGCGCGAGTCCCAGATGGGAGCAGCGACATGATCCTGGAAACCCGTCCCCCCGACCCGGGACGACGGCTGCGCAGGGCCGTTGTCGGCCTTGTCACCATGGCCCTCGCCGCACTCGGTGTCGCCGTCGTACCGGGTCCGGCGCACGCGGCCACCGTCGACACCAACGCCTGGTACGTCCTGGTCAACCGGCACTCCGGCAAGGCGCTCGACGTCTACAACCTGTCCACCAGCGACGGCGGGCAGATCGTCCAGTGGCCGCGCAACGACGGCAACTGGCAGCAGTGGCAGTTCGTCGACTCCGGGTCCGGCTACTACCGCCTGAAGTCCCGGCACAGCGGCAAGGTGCTCGACATCTTCGAATGGTCCACGGCCGGCGGCGCCGAGGTCGTGCAGTGGACCGACTTCAACGCCACCAATCAGCAGTTCCGGCTCGCCGACTCCGACGGCGGGCACGTCCGGCTGATCAACCGGCACAGCGGAATGGCGCTGGAGAGTTGGGAGTGGTCGACCGCCGACGGTGCCCGCATCTCGCAGTGGAACGACCTCAACGGCGCCAACCAGCAGTGGCAGTTGGTCAGGGTCACCGGCGGTGGCAGCGGTGGGGGCGACGGCAGCGGCCCGTGGCCGACCGAGACCGGCAGCGAGCGGGTCAGTTCGACGCGCAACCTCGGCAGCTTCTTCGACGGTGGCATGAAGCGCTACTACGGCATCGGTGACGGCGGGCAGAGCGAGGACCAGGATCCGATGTTCGTCGTACCCAACGGTGGCACCATCCAGAACGTCATCCTCGGCTCCCCGGCCGGCGACGGCATCCACTGCGAGGGCTCCTGCACCATCCGCAACGTGTGGTGGAACGACGTGGGCGAGGACGCGGCCACCTTCCGCAGTTCGAGCGCGTCGGCGACGTACCTGGTCGACGGTGGCGGCGCCCGGTCCGCGTCGGACAAGGTCTTCCAGCACAACGGTGCCGGCACCGTCACCATCCGCAACTTCCAGGTGCACGGCTCCGGCAAGCTCTACCGCGCCTGCGGCAACTGCTCCACCTCCTACCAGCGGCACGTCGTCATGGACGGGGTCACCGCCCGGACGACGGGCGTCCTGGCCGGCATCAACACCAACTGGGGCGACACCGCGCGCTTCTCCCGGATCACCGTGTACGGCAGCACCACGATCTGCGAGAAGTACCGGGGTGTCCCGAAGGGCGGCGAGCCGACGAAGATCGGCTCCGGTGCCGACGGCACCCACTGCCTCTACAGTTCGTCCGACATCACCCAGCGCTAGCCGGGTTCCGGTGGCTTCCGGTCGACGATCCGGCCGGGAGCCACCGGTGGCGGTGCCGGTTCAGCCGCAGCAAGCGCCGGCCACGCACCAGCACTGACAACGGACGGCTCTATCGGAAGTCCCGCACTGGATTGGCCGGCCAATGTCACGACCGGCGATGGACAGTACGGACAGGTGTCCCGCCTGGTACGCGGCCAGGCGCTCGGCGGTGAACCGGTACGGGCTCCGTGGCGGCATCAGTTACCGCCGGAGATAGGTCAAGACGGCTTGGACACGTTTGTGCGTGGTGTCGTCGGCGCCGAGGTCGAGCTTGGCGAAGATGCGGTTGATGTGCTTGGCGACCGCCGCCTCGGTGACGACCAGCGTTTCGGCGATCGCGGTGTTGGTCTTGCCTTCGGCCATGAGTGCGAGCACGTCGGTTTCACGCGGGGTGAGCTTGTCGAGGTGGGATCGGTGCCGGAGGAGCTTGCGGACCACCTGGGGGTCGATGACCTCGCCGCCCGAGGCGATGGTGTCGAGCGCGCGAAGGAACTCGTCCACGTCGCCGACGCGGTCCTTGAGGAGGTATCCGATCCCGCCTTCGCCCGTGGTGAGCAGGTCGGCGGCAGCCCGGCCGGAGACGATCTGCGAGAGCACGAGGATGCGTTCGGTCGGGTTGGTCGCTCGCAGTGTGCGTGCGGCCTCGATGCCTTCGTCCGTGTGTGTCGGTGGCATGCGCACGTCGACGATCGTGAGGTCGGGACGGTGGGTGCGTACCGCGTCCAGGAGCGCGCTGCCGTCCCCGACGGCAGCGACCACCTCGTGGCCGGCCGTGGCGAGGAGCCGGGCCAGTCCTTCTCTGAGCAGGGCGGCGTCTTCGGCTATGACGATGCGCACGGGACCTCCAGTGTGACGCGGGTGGGGCCACCGACGGGGCTGGTGATCTTGACGCGGCCGCCAAGCGTCTCGATCCGGTCGATGACGCCGAGTAGCCCCGTGCCGTCGGGGCGTGCGCCGCCACGGCCGTCGTCCTCGACCGTGACGTACAGCGTGCCGTCCGGTGTGTGACGTGCGGCGAGCAGGACCGCACCGGCCTGGGCGTGTTTCGCGACGTTGGTGAACAGTTCGCTCGCGGCGAAGTAGATGCCGACCTCCACATCGCCCGGCAGGCCGGCCGGCAGGTCGATGTGCGCGGAGGTGCTCAGGCCGGCGGCTTCGGCGCGGACGGTGAGTTCATCGAGCGCTTCGGCGAGGTCATGGTCGCGTAGCGCGGCGGGATAGATGCCATGCACGATGTCACGGAGTTCGTTGACGGCCTGTTGCGCGTCGGCACGGGCCTGGTCGATGAGCGGCGTGATGTCGTCCCCGCGGTCGTGCTGATACCGCAGAGAACCGAGCGTCATGATCACGGCGGTGAGTCGCTGTTGGGCGCCGTCGTGCAGATCACGCTCGATCCGCCGCCTTTCGGCATCGAAAGCGGTGGTGATCCGCGCACGGGACCGCGTGATGTCGTCCAGTTGCCCGGCGAGCTTGGTGTCCGGCTCGCTGATGAGCAGGCGAGTGAGGTGTCGCTGGCCTTCGGCGGCAAGGGTCACCAGATAGAGGCCGAGCATCAGGACGAGTGCGCCGAGGGCGGCGAAGCCGAGTTGAGCGAGCGGGTTCTCATTGACCGTCGAGGTCGGCAGGTCCGACACGGTGGTGACGGCGGTGGGATCGACACCGAGGACGAGGAGGACGAACAACGCGATGCTGGAAGCGATGGTCGCGGCGGGAACGAGTAGCACGACGGTGAGCAGGGCGAAGCTCAGCACGGACAGCGGTACCAGGACCACGCCGTGGAGCAGTTCGGTCCACGTGACCCGTTCACGAGCCCGCAGTCGCATCCAGGTGGCGAACCCCGGCGAGGCGGCCGCGGCGTGCGGATTCGGGACGGGTCTGCGATCCACCCACCGCAGGCGCCAGCGTTCGACGCGACCGAGAGGCAGGCCCGCGAGTGCCAGCAGGGGCCAGCAGGTCATCGCCCACACCATCGAGACAGCGGGGGTCGTCGCGAGATAGGCGAGCGACCGCCACGGCCAGGAGGTCACCAGGAGACGCATCGGATGACGACGCAACGCCGCGCCGGGGGTCGCGATCGTCGCGCGCCCCGAAGACTCGACCGGAGGTACCGGAATCCGCACGCGGTCCATCTTCGCCTGCTCGTCGGAGGCGGCGCGGGGCATCACCATGCCCGGACCCCTTCGAGTGGATCGGCCGTCATCGCGGTGCGCGCGGGAGCGAGAGTCCCGAGAAACGCGGCCAGGTAGGCGCACCCGACGATCGCGAGGAAGGCCGGGCCGACGAAAGGCAGCCAGATCGTGTCGGTGAGCAGGTATCCGTAGCCGATCATCGTGATGGCCGCGATGGCGGTGCCGGCGATGGCCGCGGTGGTGGCGACCACGAGGGCCTCGACCAGGAGCGACCCGGCGACCTGCGGGCGGCGTGCCCCGGCGAGTCGGAGCAGCGCGAACTCGCGCTTGCGGGACATGGTGGACGAGATCAGCACATTGATCGCGGAGACTCCCGCGTAGCCGCCCAGGATGACGACGACCATGAGGACGATCCAGTTGTCGCCGCTGGCCTGCGCCGCCACCTGCGCCAGATGCTCGTCACGGTCGGTGGCCTGTGCCCCGGGGACGGCGGCCGACAGCGCACCGTTGATGGCGGTCAAGGCATCGCCGCGGCCGGTGCCGGGATCGAGGGCGACATAGATGGCGGAGGCGAAGGGTTCCAGGACGTGCGGGGTGAGCGTGTCCAGCGGCAGGACCGTGTCGCTGACGCCCATCGGGTCACGGTAGATCGTGCTGAGTAGGGCGCTACCGGGTGTTCCATCCGGATAGCGGAAGGCCACCTGGTCGCCGATCCGCCAGCCCTTCTCGTCGGCGACGATCTGTGACATGGCGATGCTGCCTTCGTCGAAGTCCGCCCACGTCCCGGCCACGACCTCGTAGTCGAGCACCTGATCGAATCCGGCCGGGTCCACGCCGGTCACCGTGCCGTTCGAGCGCATCGTCGGTGGATCGTCGAGGATCAGGCGCGACGAGATGCTGCCGGATGCCGCCGCGACACCCGGCACGTCCGCCAGCGCGTCGACCGCGCTGAACGGCACGCCGAGCTGGACACCTCCGGTCACCACGACATCGGCGGTCACCTGATCGGCATAGACCTGGGAGCGCGCCTGGTAGTTCGCGCTGTCCTGGAACAGCAGCACCGCGCTGACCGCCACCAGCAGGGTCAGCGGCACCGAAACCCCGGCCGCGCGACGCAGGTCGGAGCGGATCGACCGCTCCGCGACGAAGCCGCCGAACCACCGACGCAGCAGTCCGCCCAGCGGCGCCAGGACGCCCCGCAACAGCGTCGACCCGAGCACGACCAAGGCGCCGATGAGCAGGGGGAACGCCATCACGATGAGCATGAGCGCGATCGTGCCGCCCAGGGTCGTGACCGGACCTCCCAGGGCGAACGCTCCCGCCAGGCAGACGACAGCCGTCCCCAGCAGCACCCATCCGAAGACGACCCTGCCTCGCCCCGTCGCGCCGCTGGGGTTGTCGGACTCGCGCAACGCCTCCAGCGGTGCGATGCGCGTCGCTCGTCGTGCGGGAAGCCAGGCCGCCACCAGCGCCGCCAGCACCGCGGCAGCCGCCCCGCCCGACAGCGCTGTCGGCTCCGGTGACACCACGGCTCCCCGGGCCATCAGTCCCTGTGCGATGAAGAACTGACGTGCCAGTTCGGCAAGCGCGATACCGACGCCTGCTCCGACAACACCGCCGAGCGCGCCGATGATGGCGGCCTCCCAGGTGACGAGGCGGCGAATCAGCCGCGGTCTGGTGCCGACGATCCGCAACATCGCCAACTCACGTCGTCGCTGCCCGATCGAGACCGTGAGGGTGCTGGAGATGACGAACACCGCGATCGCCAACGCCAGGAATGCGATCACCATGAGGAACTGGCTGGACCCGCCCGCGAGCTCGGCCTGGCGCAGATCGAGCTGAAGGCTACCCGCGCGGGCCTCGCCGGTGAGCACCTGGAAGCCGGGGACGGCCTTTCGCAGCGCATCGATGTCCGTGGTCGACACCAATGCCGCGACCGGGGCGCCGCCGAACCGTACGGCCGTCTCGCCGTCGAAGAACAGGGCGTGCTCGAACTGCTCACCCGGCCGACTCACGATGCCGGTCACCGTGAACTCCTCGGTGCCGGTGGCCAGCACGACCCGTACCGGGTCACCCACGTCGATGCCGGCGGCTGTCGCCACGGACTCATCGACCGCCACGTCACCTGGCCGGCTCGGCTCCCGCCCGGTACTGAGCGAGGCGGCGTCGGCGAGCGCGGTCGACCATGGATGCCCCCAGGAACGGGTGAAGGCGTCGCCGGTCACCGCGCCATCCGAGGCGATCATGTAGGCGGGGAACGGCGACTCCAAAGCAGCCGCCGTGACACCGGGCGCGTTGCGGATGGCGTCGATCTGCTCGCCGGTCAGCCGTGGCATGGACGGCAGATCGAGCACGAGCCCGCTGTTCAAGGTGACGTTCGCCGGCGGCTTGACCACGGCGTCGACGGCCTCGAACCGCCAGCTCGTCACGCTCGCGGCGCCTTGCTGCTCCTGCGAGCTGGCGATCAGCAGAGTCGCCGTCACCAGCGATGATCCCACCACGACCGAGAACAGGGCCGCCAAGATGGCGAGCTTCCGCCGCACCAGACTCCGCCACGCCAGGACGATCACGCCGCTGCCCCTCTCGGCGTCAGCCGGGCCAGGATCGCCTCGGCCGAGGGGTTCCGCAGCTCGCCCTCCACGCGACCGTCTCTGAGGAACACGACCCGGTGCGAGTGCGCTGCGGCGGCGGGATCGTGCGTCACCATCACGATCGTCTGCCCGAACCGCTCGACAGCCAGCCGCAGGAAGTGCAGCACCTCACCGCCGGTGTGGGAGTCCAGGTTCCCGGTCGGCTCGTCGGCGAACACGACCGCCGGACGATGCGCCAATGCCCGCGCGATTGCCACCCGCTGCTGCTGTCCGCCCGAAAGCTCGCTGGGCCGATGCCGCAGACGATCAGTGAGACCAAGTACCCGCACCACGTGAGACATCCATTCCGGATCGATCCGAGGCCCACCGATACGTTCACCCAGGGTGATGTTCTCCTCGGCGGTCAGCGTCGGGATCAGGTTGAACGCCTGGAACACGAATCCCAGCCGGTCGCGCCGCAGCATCGTCAACTGCGTATCCGACAGACGCGCGAGGTCCGCGCCGGCCACGACCACCGAACCCGAACTCGGACGCTCCAGACCCGCCAGACAATGCAGCAACGTCGACTTGCCCGACCCCGACGGCCCCATGATCGACGTGAACCGGCCAGCCTCGAACGCGACCGAAACCCGATCCAGAGCCGTCACGGCGGCACTCTGACGCCCGAAGGACTTGACCAACTCGGCGGCGTATACGACGGGCGCGTTCGCCGGGGCTTCCGGCCGCGGGGGAGACGAGGAAAGACTCATACGTCCATCCCACGCGAACGCCCCGGGCAGATCGATGGCGCCAGCCACACACTTCGCGGTAACCCAGGCATTACCGTCGGGCGTACGCGGGACCTCGTGTGAAGGGTGGGCCGTCGACGTGGACCTGGTCCGGCCCGTCACCGTTTTCGGCGGTCGTCAGCTCGAGGAGCGTTTCGGCCGACGCTCCACCGGTCGCCCTGCGAGCGGCGCGAACCATGTCACCCGTACCAATGGAAGGAATATCCGACATCTCGGGTCGGCGCTCTACTGAAGTCGTACCGCGGGCTGCCCGTACCTGACCAAGGGGAGGGGCCGTCCGGCCAGGCGGTGTGGCCGGGCATGTCGTACGGGGGCAACACCTCGTTCGGCGAGGCGTGGGGTGCCAAGGGCGGGCCCAACTGGCCGGACTACCGGGCGATCAACGATCATCTCGCCCGGCTGCAACTGGTGCTCCGGCAGGGCCGGCCGACCTTCGACGTGGCCCTGTACCCAGCCCGGCACCTACGGATGCCGTCGGCGAAGGTGTCGGACGGGCGGCTGGTCTCGAAGGCCGGCGCATACCGACCGCCATCCTCGCCGACCAGGCGACGATGGTGGTCGACACCGCCCGCCGGCTGCTCGAACTGGCACGCGACGGACCACCGGTCGTCTTCGTCGGTGAGAGCTGCCCTCGTCGACCCCGGGCTTCCACGACACGGCGGCACAGGATCGCGAGCTGCGTCGCCTGATCGCCCAGCTGGCCGCGCGGCGCGGCGTGCACCGGGTCGCAGACCTCGCCGCCGTGCCGGAACTGCTCGCCCGGCTCGGGATAGCGCCGGCCGCCACGCCCACGACGCCGACAAGATGATCGACTCCGACCGCGGCTACCCAGCGGTCGCCAACTGCTGCGCCAGCCGGTCCAGGCCGCCCTTGATCAGCCGCCCGTAGTCGTCATCGCCGAGCGCGCCGATCCCCGCCTGCGCACGCTGGAGGCACTCCCGGGCACGGCCGAGATCGCCGACCTTGCGGTAGCACTCACCCAGGTTGACATGCAACGACGGATACAAACCAGCCACCGACATCGGCACCCCGGCCCGCGCGACCCGAGCATCGGTGAGCAGGTCGGCCGCCGCCAGCGCTCGCTCGTCCCAGACCAGCTCCTGGTGGACGTCGTCCTGCACATCGGCCATCGAGTGCGCGAGGACGCAGACATGCAAGGGATCGCCTCGCTCGCCACCGATCTCGTCCCAGATCTGGGCGAACAAGTCGCGGGCAGCCTCACGCTGGCCGTGATGATGATGCAACTGCACGCCTTGATTGATACGGGTGAGCGTTTCATCGTTGATCATCAGCGGCTCCTTTCGCGACGATGGCATGGATCGTACGTCCGTCCCGGCGGAGATCGGCGATCTCGGGTAGCGAACCGTCACGTCGACCAGCCATCGTGGACGGCATGATGGTGACTGCCGACCAATGGGACCGGGTACGTGGCTCCGTACCGGTCGTGCTCCGACGACTGCTCGCTCTCGTCGACGGCGTGCCGCCCGACCGGGTGGTGACCGCGCACTGGACTGTCGCGGACACGCTGGCCCACCTGGTCAGCGTTGCCGCGGTCGACGTCGCGCTGGTCCGGGACGCGGCACCGGATCTGCCGGGGCGCCCGCTCGGCGACCTCCTGGCGGCCACCACCGTCGACACGGTGGCCGACATGAACCGCCGGATCCTGGCCGACTTCACCGAACGCGACGTGCCGACGCTGACCGCCCGGTTGCGGTCCGATGTCGACGAACTGCTCGCGGCCACGTCCGAGGTCGGTCCACTGCCCCAGGTGAGCTGGCTGGGTGGTGCCCGCCTGCCGATGGCCGGGCTGCTCGCGCACCTGCTCAACGAGCTGAACATCCATGCCTGGGACATCGCGCGGGCCACCGGGGCGCGGTGGGAGATCGATCCGCGCGACGCCGCACTGTTCTTCGACCTGTTCCTGGTCGGGGTGGTCCGCTGCGGCTACGGGCGGCTGGTCGACCACGACGGCCCGGTACGCCGCGGCCGCCTCTCGGTCACCTTCCGTTCCACGGTCAGCCCCGCGGTGACCTTCGCCCTCACCGACGGGCTGGTGACCGTGGAGGAGCCGGACCCCCGACCGGACGTACGGGTCTCCTACGATCCCGCCACGTTCGGCCTGATGCTCTTCGGGCGGGTCTCCCGGGTCCGGGCGGTGCTCGCCGGGAAGCTGTCCGTCGGTGGACGGCGGCCGTGGTTGCTGCCGACCTTCATGGCGACGATGCGCATGCCGTCCTGACGGCGGGCCGCGCCGGCCGGGGCACGCGACGGCGGCTGCGGTGCCAGTGGCGGCCTTCGATGTTGTGCGTGGAAAGCGGTTGCCCTACAATGCGGGAGAGCCGGAACCGTCCTTTCAACGGCGTTTCCAACCGATCTGCGGCCCCACCGTCGCCGCACCGCATCCACCGCCGCGCCCGGCAGGCCGGCGGACGCCGGCCCGGGCAGGTCGGCGCCTCGGCGGCTGTGGCGACCCGGGCGCAGAGTTCCGGTGGTACGCATCCGGATCCCCGGAGGCGATCGTCCATGCACCTGTCCAGACATCGAATCACCCTGCTCGCCACCACCACGCTCGGCGCGCTGGCACTCAGCACCTTCGGCGCTGTGCTCGCGTCGGCGGCCGCCGCCGGCTGCCGCGTCGACTACCAGACAACCAACCAGTGGCAGGGCGGCTTCGGCGCCAACGTCACCGTCACCAACCTCGGCGACCCGATCGACGGTTGGACCCTGACCTGGTCGTACGCCGCCGGCCAGCAGGTCACCCAGGCATGGAACGCCACGGTCGATCAGAGCGGTGCCCAGGTGACCGCCCGCAACGTCGGCTACAACGCCACCATCGCCACGAACGGCAACGTCGCATTCGGCTTCAACGGCTCCTGGACCGGCAGCAACCCGGTGCCGTCCGGCTTCGTCCTCAACGGCACCACGTGCACCGGCGGGGTCACGCCGACCGCCACCACCTCCGGCCCGACCACCCCGCCACCGACCACCCCGCCACCGACGACACCGCCACCCACGACCCCGCCACCGGCGCCCGGAACCCGGCAGGCCGAGAACCTGGACCGGGGCCTGGTCAGTGTCCGGTCCGGCAACGGCAACCTGGTCTCGTGGCGCCTGCTGGGCACCGAGACCACCGGTGTGTCCTTCAACCTCTACCGGGGCGGCACCAGGCTGAACGCGACGCCGATCACCGGCGCCACCAACTACCTCGACGCCGGCGCCGCAGCCAACGCCGGCTACACCGTCCGGGCCGTGATCAACGGGGTCGAGCAGGCGGCGTCCCCGGCCGCGTTGCAGTTCCCGAGCGGCTACCTGGACGTGCCGTTGCAGGTTCCGGCGGCTGGCAGCACCCCGTCGGGGGAGTCGTACACGTACTCCGCGAACGACGCCTCGGTCGGTGACCTCGACGGCGACGGCCGCTACGAGTTCGTGGTCAAGTGGGACCCGTCGAACGCCAAGGACAACTCGCAGTCCGGCTACACCGGCAACGTCTACGTCGACGCGTACACCCTGACCGGGACCCGGTTGTGGCGCATCGACCTGGGTCGCAACATCCGGGCCGGCGCGCACTACACCCAGTTCCAGGTCTACGACTACGACGGCGACGGCCGCGCCGAGGTGGCGATGAAGACCGCCGACGGCACCCGCTCCGGCACCGGGCAGGTGATCGGTTCGGCGTCGGCCGACCACCGCAACTCCTCCGGCTACGTGCTCGCCGGCCCGGAGTACCTGACCGTCTTCGACGGCCGGACCGGCGCGATCGCGGCCACCACGGACTACGTACCGGCCCGGGGCACCGTCTCGTCGTGGGGCGACTCGTACGGCAACCGGGTGGACCGGTTCCTGGCCGGCACCGCCTACCTCGACGGCACCCGCCCCTCGCTGATCATGGCCCGGGGCTACTACACCCGCTCGGTCATCGTCGCCTGGGACTACCGCAACGGCGCGCTGACCCGGCGCTGGACGTTCGACTCCAACTCCTCGACCAACGGATCGGCGTGGGCTGGGCAGGGCAACCACTCGCTGTCGATCGCCGACGTCGACGGCGACGGCCGGCAGGAGGTCGTCTACGGCGCGATGGTGGTCGACGACGACGGGCGCGGCCTGTGGACCAACCGCCTCGGGCACGGCGACGCCGGCCACGTCGGCGATCTCGACCCGAACCGGCCGGGACTGGAGTACTTCAAGGTCAGCGAGAACGCGTCCAGCCCGTCGTCGTGGCTCGCCGACGCCCGTACCGGGCAGTTGATCTGGCAGACGGCACCCGGCGGCGACAACGGGCGTGGCGTGGCCGGCGACATCTACGCCGGCAGCCCGGGCGCCGAATCCTGGTCCTCGGCGGTGGACGGCCTGCGCAGCGTCACCGGGGCGAACGTCGGCCGCAAGCCGTCGTCGACGAACTTCCTGATCTGGTGGGACGGCGACCCGGTCCGGGAACTGCTCGACGCCACCCGGATCGACAAGTACGGCACCGGCGGCGACACCCGGCTGCTCAACGGCAGCGGGGTGGCGTCGAACAACGGCACCAAGGCCACTCCGGCGCTGTCCGGCGACATCCTCGGCGACTGGCGCGAAGAGGTCGTCTGGCGCACCACGGACAGCCGGGCGTTGCGGATCTACAGCACCCCGACGCCCACCGACCGCCGGATCCACACCCTGATGCACGACCTGCAGTACCGGGTGGCGATCGCCTGGCAGAACACCGCCTACAACCAGCCGCCGCACCCGAGCTTCTTCATCGGTGCCGGCATGTCCAACCCGCCGGCCCCCGACGTCTACCTCCGCTGACGACCTGGCCCCGGGCCCGCCCGGCCCGGGGCCGCACCCGGATCCGGCTCGATGCTTCGCGGCGGTCGGGGCGGGGCGGGCGGGTCGTGTGCCGGGCACGCAGGCTACTCCTTCGTCGCCACGACGAGGCCGTGCTCGTACGGCAGGCCGGTGTACGACCTGACGTCGCCGAAACCCGCCTGCCGTGCCCATTGCTCGTAGTCGCCGACCGGGTACGTCATGCCGGTGCCGGTGGCGAGCACGTTGAGGTAGAGCGAGAGCCGGGCCGAGTAGACGCCGCCGTCCTCGTCGTCGGAGGCGTGGAAGCCGTAGATGAACAGCCGCCCGGAGGCCGGTAGCGCCTCGTACGCCTTCCGCAGCAGGGTGAGGATCTGCTCGCCGGAGAAGACCTCCAGGACGTGGCTGAACAGCACGGCGTCCGCTCCGGCCGGCAGCGGATCCGCGAACAGGTCTCCCGGGTGCAGCCGGATCCGGTCGCCGTCGGGGGTGTCGCCGGCGAGTCGGGTGACGCTCGGCATGTCGAAGATGGTCACCTCGGCCGACGGGAAACGCTCGGCGAACGCCCGTGCGGTCGTGCCATCGCCGCCGCCGACGTCCAGCAGGTGCCGGACGGTGGCGATCTCCGGGTTGTCGAGCAACGCCGGCATCGTCTGTAGCGTGAACGCGGACATCGAGCGGTGCAGCACCGCCTCGAGCTCCGGCTGGTGCGCCAGGCGCTGGTAGAGCGTCGGCTCGGTCCCGGGGTGCGCGGCCAGCGCGGTGTTGGTGCCGGCCGACATCGCCTCGGTCAGGTGCGGGTACGCCGGGTAGTAGATCTGCTGCCAGCCGGCAAGGATGTGCCGCCAGCTGGCCGGACCGTCGGAGGTCAGCAGTTCCTCGGCGGCGCGGGTGTTGTGGTACCCGCCGTCGCGACGCCGTACCAGGCCGGTCGCGCACAGCGCGTGCATCAGGACCCGCGTCTGGTGTGCCGGGAGCCGGGCGGCCTGCTGGATCTCGGCGGGGCCGGCGCCGGGGTGCCGCGACAGGAGGGCGAAGACACCCAGGTCGAGCCCGGTGACGACGGCGTTGAACAGGGCCGGACCGTTCACGATGAGGTGGAACCGTTCGTAGATCGGGTCGTCCGGTGAGGTCGCTGCTGTGGTCATGCTGGTCCTTTCGACATCGGGGTGCGGGACCACCGGTCACCAGGTGACCGGCAGATGGTGGACGCCGTAGAAGCCCATGTCGACGGAGAGATGGACGTCCTGCGTCGGCACAGCCAGGCGCAGCGAGGGGAACCGGCGCAGCAGAGCCGGATAGGCGATGCGCATCTGGACCCGGGCCAGGTTCTGACCGATGCACTGGTGCACGCCGAAGCCGAACGCCAGGTGGCCCCGCGCCGGCCGGGCGAGGTCGAGGGTGTCCGGGCCGGTGAAACGGGCCGGGTCGCGGTTGGCTGCCGGCAGCGAGACCGTCACGCTCTCGCCGGCACGGATGGGCACCCCACCGATCTCGACATCCTCCAGGGGCGTCCTGGGTACGCCGAAGTGGAAGATGGACAGGTACCGCAGCAACTCGTCCACCGCGTTGGTGACGTCGACGTTCCCGTCGTGCAGCAGCCGCAACTGCTCCGGGTGGCACAGCAGGGCGAACGTGCCGAGGCCGAGCATGCTCGCCACGGTCTCGTGCCCGGCGGTGAGCAGCAGCACGCCAACGCCGGTGAGTTCCTCCTCGCTCAGTCGGCCGCTCGCGCTGAGCGCACCGAGCAGGTCACCGGGAGGCTCCTGACGGGGCCGGCGCACCAGGTCGCGCAGCAGCGTATCGAGGGCCGCCATGGCCGCGTCCGCCTCGTCGGCGGTGACCTCGAGACTGAACAGGGTCACGCTGTTTCGCTGGAACTCGGCGCGTTCGGCGTACGGCACACCGAGTAGCTCGCAGATCACCATCGACGGGATCGGTAGCGCGAAGGCGTCCACCAGGTCGCACGGGCCGCCAGCGGCCGCCATGGCGTCGAGACGCTCGGCGACGATCCGCTCGATGCGCGGGGTCAGCGCCTCGGCCCGGTGGACGGTGAAGTGCCCGGCGAGCAGTCGCCGCAATCGTGTGTGGTCCGGCGGGTCCATGTCCAGGAACCAGCCGGGTAGGGCGGGCCGGCCGTAGAACGGGGCGACGCTCGGGCGGGCGACCGGGACCCGTTTGAGTTCCGAGCGGGCGCTGAAACGCTGGTCGGCGAGGATGGCGCGGGCGACCGCATGACCGGTGACGAGCCAGCCGAGGTGTCCGTCCGGGTAGCGCAGGCGGGTCACGGGGCCTGTCCGCCGCAGCTCGGCGAGACGGTCGGGAGGGTCGAAGGGGTTGCTGCGTAGGGTCGGCATGCCAGCCGGTTCGGAGCCGGTGCTGCTGGGCTGCTGGGTCACGTCGGTTGTCACGCCGGTCCGCTCCTGATCGCCGATCGTGCTTGTCGCGGGGTGTCGACCGGTCCGCCGTCGGACCGTCCGTCACGCAAGGGCGCGCCCGCGAACGCCTCGGGGACGTTCTCGGGCTGCCGGAAGCCGTCGCCGGCCGGATGGGCGCAGCGACGAGTGAACCGCGATCGTCAGCGGTCCCGTGAATCCCCCGTTGGGTGGCAGAGCATATGAGCGCACGAGCACGTCCGTCAATGTCTTGACGGGTGCAGTGATTCAGTTTAGGGTCCTAATAGTTGCATCTGACGTTCCACGGGGGAGTGTTCACATGTATCTGATCGAACGCTTTCCGAGGCGACCATACGGCCTTTCGGTGCGATTCTGACGCACCCTCTGCCTCTTGGGGTCCAACCTCGACCGCCGGCCGATTCGGCTGCTGAAGCTTGTTTCAACGCGCTGCTGACCTGTCTCTGACACTTCGCTTCATGGACACGTGCCATCCCGGGCTCGTGCCATGAACCGTGTCCGCATTCCTTGGGGAAGGTGCATGGAACTCAATAGCTACGACGAATGGTCGCCGCTCAAAGAAGTCATTGTCGGGTCCGCCGAGAATTACACTTCCCATGAGCGGGAACTGTCGTTCGACCTGTTCTTCCACGACAACATCGTGCGAACCGAATGGTATTACCCCAGGTTGTCGTCGGGCCCGGCGGCGGGCCCGACCCGCTCGACGATCAAGCAGCGCTACGTCGACGAGCTCAACGAGGACGTCGAGGGCATCGCGAAGACCCTCGAGTCGCTCGACGTGCGGGTACACCGGCCGCTGCGCCTGGACGAGACCACCACGCAGGTCCGCACCCTCGCCTGGTCCGCCGCGGTGGTGCCGCCGCTCAACGTGCGGGACAACACCGTCATCCTGGGCGACGAGATCATCGAGACGCCGCCGATGATCCGATCGCGGTACTTCGAAACCCAGTTCCTGACGCCCGTGTTCGCCGACTACTTCCGCCGCGGCGCTCGCTGGACCGTCATGCCCCGGCCGATCATGACCGACGCGTCGTTCGACCTCTCCTACGTCAACAGCACCGCCGGCGGTCCGACCGAGGTGATCGAGGACCCGCGGGAGTCGGTCTACGACGTCGGCCCCGAGATGATGTTCGACGGTGCGCAGTGCCTGCGCCTCGGCCGCGACATCGTCGTGAACGTCTCGACGGCGAACCACGCGCTGGCCTGCGACTGGCTGGAGCGCCACCTCGAGGGCCGCTTCCGTATCCACCGGGTCTTCCGCCTCAGCGACAGCCACATCGACAGCATGGTCCTGGCGCTGCGTCCCGGTGTGCTGCTGGTGCGCTCGGAGGCCGTCGCGCAGGCCCTGCCCGAGCCGCTGCGGAAGTGGAAGATGATCATTCCGCCGCTCCCGACGGAGAACACCTTCCCGCGGTACGACGACGATGACCTCGTCCTGACCAGCCCCTTCATCGACATGAACGTGTTGAGCGTCAGCCCGGACACCGTCTTGGTCAACGACGCGTGCCCGGACCTCATGCGGACGCTGGAGCGCCACGGGTTCACCACCGTGCCGGTCCGGCACCGCCACCGGCGCCTGTTCGGCGGCGGCTTCCACTGCTTCACGCTCGACACGGTCCGCGAGGGCGGGCCGGAGGACTACCTGTAGAGCCGCTTCGCAGCGATCCCACCCCTCGACAGGAGTACCCGTGCCGTTGCTAGGTGCCAGACCACTCCGGCGGGCGTTTCTGCACGAACGCCAGCGGCCCCTCCCGGGCGTCGCGGCTGCGCACGCGTCGTTCCTCCCAGACGAAGCGGCTCGCGAATGCCTGCTCCAGCGGCATGGTCGCCGCCTTGGCCGTGGCCTCCTTCACCGCGCGCACCGCCAGCGGGGCGCAGCGCAACAGGTCGTCGACCCACCCGGCGACGCACTCGTCGAGTTCGCCGGCCGGCACCACGTCGTTGACGAGGCCGAGTTCGTAGGCCCGGCGGGCCGTCAGCGGCCGGCCGGTCATGAGGTGCCCGAGCGCGGTACGCAACGGCAGTTGCCGGGCAAGCCGGAACACCCCGCCGGCACCCGCCACCAGACCGAGGCGGGCCTCCGGCAACGCGAACCGGGCATCCTCGGCGGCGACGATGATGTCGCAGGCGAGGGCCAGTTCGAACCCACCGCCGTAGGCGTAGCCACGGACCTTCGCGACGAGCGGCTTGGCGAGCTGCAACCGCTCGGTGAGCCGCGGCCAGCCGGGCAGGTCACGACTGCCGAAAGTGGACTGACCGGCGGTGCCGGCCTCGATCCGCGCGGCCAGCTCCTTGAGGTCCTGACCCACGCTGAACGCACGGTCGCCGGCCCCCGACAGCACGCCGACCCACACGTCGTCGTCGGCCTCGAAATCGTCCCACACCTCGCGGAGCTCCTCGTGCATCCGCAGGTCCATCGCGTTGAGCACGGCGGGCCGGTTGAGAGTGACGTGGGCGACGCGGCCCGACTTCTCGTAGGTGACCCGGGAGTGCCGCACACCGTCAATGTACTGCGGCGGCGAGCATGAGCGTCACACCGGCGCCGGCCCTGCCACGTATCACGGCGGTGGGCACGGCGGTGCCTCCGGACTCCTACACCCAGGCAGAGCTGCTGGAGGCATTCCGGATCACCGACCCGCGGGTGCGGTCGGTGTTTCTCAACGGCGGCATCGAGCGACGCAACCTCGTCCTGCCACCCGTCGGTCCCGACGGCGCGCACCGCCCGGAGACGCAGGGCGAACTGTTGCGCAAGCACCTGACGAACGGCCTACGCACCGGCGCCGAGGCCGTCCGGGTGTGCCTCCGTCGGGCCGGGGTGAGCCTTCGCGACGTGCGCTACCTGTGCTGCGTATCCTCGACCGGATTCCTCACCCCGGGCTTCAGCGCGCTGCTCATCAAGGAGCTCGGCCTCGACGTCGACTGCTCGCGTCTCGACGTCGTCGGCATGGGCTGCAACGCGGGGCTCAACGCGCTCAACGCGGCCGCCGGCTGGGCCAGCACCCACCCGGGCGACCTCGCCGTCATGGTCTGTATCGAGGCGTGCTCGGCGGCGTACGTCTTTGACGGCACGATGCGTACGTCCGTGGTCAACAGCCTCTTCGGCGACGGCGCCGCGGCCGTCACCCTCGTCGCCGGCGGCGAACCGGACGGCGGCGAACCGGACGGCAGCCGCGAACCGGTTGGCGTCCGCCCCGGGCCGCGGCTGCTGCGGTTCGCCAGCCACATCATCCCGGACGCGGTCGGCGCGATGCGCTACGACTGGGACGACGACGCCGGCCGGTTCAGCTTCTACCTGGACCCACAGGTGCCCTACGTCGTCGGCGCCAACGCCGAGGAGTCCATCGACCGGCTGCTCGGTGCGGCGGGCCTGCGGCGCTCGCAGGTCGCCCACTGGATCGTGCACTCCGGGGGCCGGAAGGTCGTCGACTCGGTACGCGTCAACCTCGGGCTGAGCCGGCACGACGTGCGGCACACGATCGGCGTCCTGCGTGACCACGGAAACCTGTCCAGCGGGTCCTTCCTGTTCTCGTACGAGCGGCTGCTCGCCGAGGACACGGTCGTGCCCGGCGACTACGGCGTGCTGATGACCATGGGACCGGGTTCGACCATCGAGCTCGCGCTCGTGCGCTGGTGAGGAGATGGCGATGGCACGACACATGCTCGACCTGGTCGGCGACCAGGGCATCTACCTGGAGGTCGATGACCGGCAGTCGCTGCGCGAGCTCACCGGGCTGCTCCAGTCGGCGTGCGTCCAGGCGGAGGAGCGGCGTTCCCCCTCGGTCATCGTGCTGCGGCTCGGCACGATCCCGCCCGTCGAGCGCAGCTGGCCCGGCGACGTCGGCGTCCAGGACGTCAACCGGTGGGAACGCGCCGTACGGCGGCTGGAAAGGCTCGGGGTCGTGACGATCGCCGTGGCCGGCGGTACCTGTGGCGGGCCGGCTCTGGACGTGCTGCTCGCCGCCGACTACCGCATCGCCACCATCAACCTGCAACTGCTGCTGCCGGTCAACGACGGCCACTTCTGGCCCGGCATGGCAACGCACCGGCTGGTGCACCAGATCGGCGTGGCCCGGGCCCGCCAGATCGTGCTGTGGGGTGACGAGCTGTCCGCCCGGCGCGCCCTGGACATCGGCCTCGTCGACGAGATCACCGACGACGCGGCCGACGCCATCCAGGCCGCCGTGGTGCTGCTCGGGCGAGCCGCCGGCGCTGACCTGCGGGTCCGACGGCAGCTGCTGCTGGAGGCCGCCTCCACGCCGTTCGAGGACGCGCTCGGGTCGCACCTGGCCGCCTGCGATCGGGAACTGCGCCGCGCACACCCGCGCGGCGACGCCACCGGGCGAATCCGTGGCACCGCCGACCGCGCCGACCCCGACCGTCCGGCGGACCCCGACCGGGAAGCCGCAGAGCACGGGACCGGCCACGAGACAGACGGCGGATCGGGCCGATGAGGACGGATCCGCGGGCCCGTGTGGAGCGCTGGCAGACCGACGTGCCTACCGTCGGGGGCCCGCTGGAAGCCGACGCGGCCACGCTGTCCGCCTACACCGGGCGCGGCGAGGAACTGCTCGCCGCGCTGCCCGCCAGGTACGACCGCGACGGCGCGGCGCAGCACCTCGCCGACCGCATCCACGCCGCCTGCCGTACGGCCCGCGACCGGTTCGTCGGCCGGCACGCCGAGGCCGTGCACGCCGCGCTGACCGACGGACTGCGCGTCCACCGGGGCGTGGCCGAGCTCGCCGCGGCCGCCGCCGAGGCCTTCCCGGGCCTGGTACCGACCGGCACGCAGCTGGCTGCCGAACGCGCACTCCCGCAGCGGGACAAGGAGGGCCGCGAGATCGATCAGGGACTGTTCTTCCGGGGACTGCTGCGCTCGCCCTCGGCCGGCGCGCACCTGCTGGAGTCGATGCGCCGCCCGACGGCCCGGGCCGTCGAGCTGCTGCCCCGGCTGCGCTCCGAGGGCGGCCTGAACCTCGGCCCGGTCGCTCTGCACTGCGACGCGGGCGTGGCCCGGCTGACCATGCAGAACCTGCACTGCCTCAACGCGGAGGACGACGCGCAGGTCGCCGCGATGGAGACCGCGGTGGACCTGGCCCTGCTCCACGACGACGTACGGGTGCTGCTGCTGCGCGGTGGCATCATGACCCACCCCCGCTACGCGGGTCGCCGGGTGTTCAGCGCCGGGATCAACCTGCGTGACCTCGTCGCGGGGCGGATCTCCTTCACCGGCTTCCTGCTGGGCCGGGAGCTCGGCTACGTCAGCAAGCTCGTGCACGGACTGCGACTCGACGACGGCACCGACGCGCAGAAGCCGTGGGTCGCGGCGGTCGACACGTTCGCGATCGGCGGCGGCATGCAGTTGCTGCTCGTCGCCGACCGGGTCGTCGCCGGCGCGGACGCCTGGTTCAGCCTGCCGGCGGCGAAGGAGGGCATCGTCCCGGGCGCGGCGAACCTGCGCCTCGCCAGGCTGACCGGGGCCCGGCTGGCCCGCCGGATCATCCTCGGCGGCCGGCGGGTCCACGCCCGCGACGCCGACGCCGGGCTCCTCTGCGACGACGTCGTGCCGCCGGACGAGGTGGGTGACGCGGCGCGACGCGCGGCCGCCGAACTGGACTCCGCGGCGGTCCTCGCCAACCGTCGGATGCTCAACCTCGCCGAGGAACCGACCGACGCGTTACGCGCCTACCTGGCCGAGTTCGCCTACGTGCAGGCCTGCCGACTGCACAGCCCCGACGTCGTCGCCAGGGCCGGAGCGTCGGCATGACCGGCGCCGCGGTGCGGGTCCACCTCGACGAGGAGCTGCTGCACCCGTCGCTGCGCGATCCCGCGCTGAGCTCGATCGGCTTCCTCAACGAGGTGATGGCCCGCTATCCCGAGGCGATCTCGTTCGCGCCGGGCGCCCCCGACCTGACGCACCTGGCCGGCGCCGACCTGGCCGGGTACGTCGACAGCTACCTGGCGCACGTGCAACGGACCCGTGGCATCGGCCCGGAGCGGGCGCGCCGGCTGCTGTTCGAGTACGGGCCGAGCGCCGGACTGATCAACGACCTCGTCGCGGCGGCCCTGCGCGCCGACGGCGGACCCGACGTGCCGTCCGAGGCGATCGTCGTGACGGTCGGCGCCCAGGAGGCGCTGCTGCTGGTCCTGCGGGCGCTGTTTCGCGACGGCGCCGACGTGCTCGCCGTGAGCAGCCCGTGCTTCCCCGGGATCACCGGGGCCGCCCGGCTGCTCGACATCGCCGTCGCTCCGTTCGCCGAGTCCCCCGGCGGCCCGGACCTCGACCGGCTGGCCGCGCTCTGCGCCGAGGCGCGTGGCCGGAACCGCCGCGTCCGGGCGGTCTACGTCGCGCCCGACTACGCCAACCCGGGCGGGACCCGAATGGGCCTGCCCGACCGACGGCGCCTGCTCGCGCTGGCCGAGCGGGAGAACCTGCTGATCATCGAGGACAACGTCTACGGGTTCACCGCGCCGCTCGGCGACACACTGCCCGGCCTCAAGGAACTCGACGAGACCGGCCGGGTCGTCATGGTCGGCTCGTTCGCCAAGGTCTGCCTGCCCGGCGCGCGCGTCGGCTTCGTCGTGGCCGACCAGACGGTGCGCGGTGCCGGCGGGGACCGGCTGCTCGCCGTCGAGCTGGCCGCGCTCAAGGGCATGACCACGATCAACACGGCGCCGGTCTGCCAGGCCGTCGTCGGTGGCATGCTGCTGCGCCACGGCGGGTCGCTGGCGGCGCTCGGCCGGGCGCGGGCCGCCACGTACCGGCGCGGCCTGCGCGGGCTGCTCGACGCGCTGGACCGCCACGTCGCGCCGGTCGCACCGCCGACCGTGCGGTGGAACCGGCCCGACGGGGGGTTCTTCGTCCTGATGGACCTTCCGGTCCCGGCGGACCTCACGCTGCTGTCGCACTGCGCGCAGCACTACGGCGTGCTGTGGACCCCGATGGCGGGCTTCCACCCCGACGGCGGCGGTCGCAACCGGCTGCGGCTGTCCTGCAGCTACCTGACCGCGGACCGCATCGAGGAGGGCGTCGCCCGCCTGGCCCGGTTCCTGAGCCGGCTGCCCGCGCACCACGACGGCGCCGGCGCGTCCGCGATCTTCCGCACCAACCGGACAAGTGAGGATGTGACGCGGTGAGACTGCTCATCGGCAACAGCACCGACATCGACCTGGTCGGTGAGTTCGAGAAGGCCGGCGCGGCCTGGTGGGCGCAGCGGCTGGTCTGGTTCGCCCGCGAGGGCGACGTACTGGTGCTGCCGGCGCTGCCGGAAGACGACTACGTCGACTACGTCACCGGTGTGCTCGGCGTCGACCGGAGTTCGCTGCGGCTGCTGGTGCCACCGCCCGGCGCCGACGGGGCGGCCCGGTTGACCGCGGACCGCCTCGCCGACCCGTCGTTCCTGGCCGACCTCGACGCGGCCCTCGCCGGCCGTACGGTCGAGCAGGTCCTCGCCACCTGGCCCGCCGCGCCCGTCGTCGCCCTCGCCCGCCGGATCGGCGCGGCGGACCTGCTGCCCGGCCAGGCGTTCGTGAGCCAGGGCGGCGGCGCGCTGGTCAACAGCAAGGCGGTCTTCCGGGCCGTCGCCGCGGGCGCCGGGGTACCCATCCCGCAGGGCGCCGTCTGCGCCAACCCGGCGGCCGCGGAACAGGAGATCTGGGATCTGCTCGCCGAGGACCGCGCGGTGATCATCAAGCACGAGTTCTACTCCGGCGGCGTCGGCAACCACATCCTCAGCCGCGGCGAGGGCGTCCAGCCCCTGGGCGCTCCCCGCGTGTCGATCATGCCGGACCGCCCGGCGGTCGCGAAGTTCATCGCCGCCGAGTGGGACAGGTACACCAGCGGGGGCCGGCACCGCCTCGTCGTCGAGGAGTACTTCCCGGGAAGCCGGGCGGTCTTCTCCGAGCTGCTCATCACCGATGGCGGGATCCAGTTCGGCACCGACGGCGAGATGTTCTACGTGCCGATCGCCAACGCGCAGGCCATTCCGGCACCGGACCAGCCGGCCGACCGCATGGCCGCGGTCACCGAGCACGCCCGGCGGCTCTGCGAGCCGCTACGCGCCATGGGCTACCGGGGCTGGCTCTCCGCCGACGCGATCGTGACACCCGGCGGCGCGGTCTACTTCACCGAGTACAACGGCCGGATCACCGGCTCCACGCACCTGCACGAGGTCCTCGGTCGCCGGGTCGTGGGGCCGGACTTCGCCCGCGACCGGGTCCTGTTCGAGCGGGTCGGCTGGCGGGCCCCGTCGTTTCGGGAGGCGGTGGACGCGGTCGAGGCCGCCGGTCTGGCCTACGACCCGGCGACCCGCACCGGCGCACTGTTCTGCAGCGCCTACGACCCGGACGCGGGATCGGTCTGGTACTGCGCCGTGGCGCCCGACATGGACGCGATCCGGGTGCTGGAGGAGCGGCTCGCGTCGCTGTTCCCGCAGCAGCCGAGCTGAGAGGGGCACCCGATGTCGGTAAAAGAGCCGGTCCTGCTCGGCGGCCGGCCGCTGCTCACCGAGACGCCGCCGTTGGCGCGGCCGCCACTGCTGCGCGAGCACGGTGACCTCCTGGCTGTCTTCGGCGACATCGTCGCCGGCGGCACCCTGACCAAAGGCGGTCACCTCGCCGCACTGGAAGTCGAGTTGGCGCGGTTCCTCGGTGTCGCGCACGCCGTGGCGGTGTCCAGCTGCACGAGCGGGCTGATGCTCCTCATGCGCGGCCTGAGCCCGGGCGGCGCGGTCGTCATGCCCAGCTTCACGTTCATGGCCAGCGCACACGCCGCGCGCTGGAACGGCCTGCGGCCGGTCTTCGCCGACATCGAATCCGGCGGGTTCGGTCTGTCGGCGTCGGCCGCGTCCGCCGCGGTCGACGACCGCACCGTGGCGATCCTGGGGGTGCACGTCTTCGGCACCCCGTGCGACGCCGACGCCCTGGCCGAGGTCGCCGCGGCGCGCGGGGTGCCGCTGCTGCTCGACGCGGCCCCGGCGTTCGGCGCGGTCTACCCCGACGGTACGCGGGTCGGCGGCAAGGGACTCGCCGAGGTGTTCAGTCTCAGCCCGACCAAGCCGTTCACCGCCGGCGAGGGCGGCATCATCACCACCGCGAACGAGGACCTCGCCCGGGAGTTGCGCACCGCCAGGGAGTACGGCAACCCGGGCACCTTCGACAGCCTCTTCGTCGGCCTCAACGCCCGGATGCCGGAGCTGTCCGCGGCGCTCGCCCTGCACCAGCTGCCGGGCTTCCCGGACCTGCTGGCTCGCCGGTTGGCGCTCGTCGACCGGTACCGCGCGGCGCTCGCCGACGTACCCGGGATCGAGTTTCCGCGGGTGCCGCCCGGCGCGACGAGCACCCACAAGGATCTTTCCCTCACGATCGACCCGGCGCGGTTCGGCCTCGACCGGGACACCCTCGTCGTCGCGCTGCGCGCGGAGAACGTCCCGACCCGCAACTACTTCGACCCGCCCGTGCACCGCCAGACCGCCTACCGCCAGGTGGCGTCCGGGCCGCTGCCCAACACCGAGGCCCGCGCCGCGGCGGTCGTCGCGGTGCCGCTGTACAGCGGGATGACCGACGACGTCGTGGACCGGATCTGCGCGGTCGTCCGCCGCATCCAGGCCCACGCCGACGGCGTCGCGCAGGCCGTGCGGTCCACCCCGCGGATCAGGAGTGTCGAACATGTCTGACCAGGTGTTTCTCGGAATATCCACCGCCGAGTTCGACCCAGCGGTGGCCGCGGTCGTCGACGGTCGTGTCGTCGCCTACGCCGAGGAGGAACGTTTCCTGCGGGTGAAGCACGCGCCGGGGCGCTACCCGGACCGGGCGCTGCGTTACTGCCTGGAGACGGCCGGGGTGCGACTCGACGAGGTCGCATCGGTCACCATCGGCTACGACCTGGCCGCCTACACCGATGGCCGGATGCGGCGGTTCTTCGACGCGATGGCGCGGGAATGGCCGCTGGACCAGGCCACCCTGGACTGGCAGCGCGGCTGTCTGCGTGAGTTCGACATCGCCGGGCAGACCGCGAAGCACCACTACCACTGGCGGCGTCAGTTCGGCGACATCACGTTCCCGCCGATCCGCTTCGCGCCGCACCACTACACCCACGCGTTCCAGTCGGCGATGGAGTCGCCGTTCGAGTCGGCCGTCGTGCTGACCCTGGACGGCTCCGGCGACCAGCACACCACCGTCCTGTGGCTGAAGCGGGGCGAGGTGCTCACGCCCCTGCGCGAGGTGTGCATGCCGCACTCCCTCGGTTGGTTCTACGCCGCGTTCACCGAGTATCTCGGGTTCGACGCCTACGACGGCGAGTACAAGGTGATGGGCCTCGCCGCGCACGGCGGGCCGGACCCGATCCTGGCGGACCTCGTCGGCCAGGTGCTGCTGCCGGCCTCCGACGGGGTCGAGTACCGGCTCGACCCGTCCTACATCCACTACGGGGAGCACCGCTACTCGCGGCGGTTCACCGACAAGCTCGTCAAGCTGCTCGGCGCGGCGCCGCGCCTGCCCCGCGACCCGGTGACCCGCTGGCACATGGATCTCGCCTTCGCGGTGCAGCAGGCGCTGGAGGAGGCGGCGTGCCGGTTGATTCGCTGGGGAATCGCGCGGACCGGCGTCTCCGATGTCTGTGTCGGCGGTGGGGTCGGCCTGAACGTGAAGATGAACTCGCGGATCTTCGCGCTGCCCGAGGTCACCGACGTCTTCGCCCACCCGCTCTGCGCCGACAACGGCCAGGCGGTGGGTGCCGCGCTGGTCACCTGCCACCGGGAGACCGGGGCGCTGCCACCGCCGCTCGCATCCCTCGCGTGGGGCCCGGAGCAGGGCAACGAGGAGATCGAGCGGGTCCTGCGCAACGCCGGCGTCGCGTACACCCGCAGCGAGGACGTCTGCGAGACGGTCGCCGCCGACCTGGCCGCGGGCCGGCTCGTGGCCTGGTGCCAGGGGCGGTTGGAAGCGGGACCGCGGGCCCTCGGGCAGCGCAGCATCCTCGCCGACCCGCGCAGCGTCGAGGTCCGCGACCGGGTCAACGCCGCGGTCAAGCAGCGGGAGTTGTGGCGCCCGTTCGGTCCGTCGATGATCGCTTCGGCGGCCGGGCGCTACTTCGAGCACCACACCGACTCGCGGTACATGACGATGGCGTTCCCGGCGAGCGGAGCGCTGCGCCGCGACGCTCCGGCGATCGTGCACGTCGACGGCAGCTCCCGGGTGCAGATCGTGCACGAGTCGGCGAACCCCCGCTACCACCGGCTCATCGAGCGGTTCGGTGAGCGCACCGGTGTGCCGGTGGTGCTCAACACCTCGTTCAACGTCCGCGGTGAGCCGATCGTGTCCACGACGGAGGACGCGCTGCGGACGTTCTTCGCCACCGGCCTGGACGTGCTGGCCGTCGGCGACTTCATCGTGCGCAAACACCCGACCGACATGGCAGGAGGCAGGTAATGGCACAGCGGCGCATCCTCGTGGTCGCGGCCCATCCCGACGACGAGATCCTCGGCATGGGCGGGACCATCGCGAAACACGCGCTGCACGAGAGCGCGGAGGTCGCGGTGCTGTGGGTCTCCGAGGGCAGTTCGACGCAGTATCCGGGTGACGAGCAGATCGCCCAGCAGAAGTTCCGCGAGGCCGAGGCGGCGGCGAAGACCCTCGGGGTGACGCACTGCATGCAGCGCACGCTGCCCGACATGCGCCTGGACACCGTCGGGCACGTCGAGGTGAACCGGGTCGTGGAGGAGGCGGTCGACGAGTTCGGCCCCGACACGGTCTACACCGTCCATCCGGACGTCAACCTGGACCACCGCACGGTCTTCCGCTCGGTCATGGTGGCGACGCGTCCCTATGCCGGAAGTTCGGTACGGCGGGTGCTCAGCTACGCCACCACGTCCGGCATCGAGTGGACGCCACCGTTCGAGGCGTCGTTCGCGCCGAACGTCTTCGTCGATGTCACCGCCACCATCGAGGACAAGGTGTCCGCCTTCTCCTGCTACCAGACCGAGACCCGGCCGTGGCCGCACCCGCGGTCGTCACGTGCGATCAGGGCGAACGCGGAGAGCTGGGGCAGCGGCGTCGGCTGGGCCTACGCCGAGCCCTTCGTCCTGATCCGTGAACTGCGCACCTGACGGGTCGGCCCGAAAAGGAATGATGTCGATGAGCATCCTTCGTAACTCCACCATCCTCGTCACCGGCGCCACCGGGTCGTTCGGCAAGGCGTTCATCCGGCACGCGTTGGCGTACCTGGACCCCGAGTTGGTCCTCGTCTACTCCCGTGACGAGCTCAAGCAGTACGAGATGCGCCAGCTCTTTCCCGCCGAGACGCGGCTGCGCCTGGTGATAGGCGACGTCCGCGACCGCGATCGGCTCACCGGATGCATGCGCGGCGTGGACTTCGTGGTGCACGCGGCCGCGCTGAAGCAGGTCGACACGGCCGAGGGGCACGCCGGCGAGTTCGTGAAGACCAACGTCGTCGGTTCGCAGAACGTCATCGACGCCGCCACGGCCACCGGTGTGCGGCAGGTCGTGGCGCTCTCCACCGACAAGGCATCCAGCCCGATCAACCTGTACGGCGCCACGAAGATGGTCGCGGACAAGCTCTTCACCTCCAGCGACGGCGGTCCGACGGGGTTCTCCGTGGTGCGCTACGGCAACGTCATGGGCAGCCGCGGTTCGGTCATCCCGCTGTTCCGGCGGCTGGCGCGTACCGGCGCGAGCCTGCCCATCACCGACAAGCGGATGACCCGCTTCCTCATCACCCTGGACCAGGCGGTCCGGTTCGTCGTGGAGACCTTCGACGTGATGCGGGGCGGTGAGCTGTACGTGCCGAAGATCCCGAGCATCCGGATCTCGGATCTGGCCGAGGCGATCGCGTCGGGCTGCCCCACGTACGAGGTCGGCATCCGCCCGGGGGAGAAGGTGCACGAGGAGCTGATCGCCGCGGAGGACAGCCAGCGCACGTTCCAGACCGCCGACCGGTATGTCGTCATGCCGACCATCCGGCGCGCCGGCTACCCCGTCCCGGAGGGATGCCGGCAGGTCGAGGAGGGCTTCCGCTACCGCTCGGACCTGAACACCGCCTGGCTCGGCGTCGAGGAGCTGCGCGAGCTGATCGAGGTCATCGACCGGCCGGGGGAGTCGGGCACCCTGGTGGCGTCGCGGTGAGCGGGCCGGTTCGGCTCACCGGCGCGGTGATGGCACATCCGCGCCGGCTCGGGCCCGGCCGGGAGCTGCTGGCCGCCGCCCCGCCGGGGCTGCTGGAGCTCGTGCTGGACCCGTGGCCGGACGGGCCGCGGACCGGGCTGCGTACGGCGATGAGGGCATGGTCGTCGATCCCCTCCGACTCGACGCACCATGTCGTACTGGAGGACGACGCGATCCTGGTGCCGGGCTTCGCCGAGCACGCGGCCCGGGCCGCGGCGGGGGCACCGGACGCGGCCGTGGTGTTCCACGCCAACTGGTGCTCGCGCACCGGCGCGGCGGTTCGGCTCGGTGCGCTGGCCGGTGCCCGGTGGGTGCGCGCGGCACAGGAGTACACCCCGACGGTCGCGCTGATGCTGCCGGCGGCCGTCGGGGCCGGGTTCCCGGCGTTCGCCCGGCAACACGCCGGCACCTGGGCCGGTGACGTGGTGATGGCCCGCTACCTCGCCGCGCGGGGGGTCCGCACGTACGTGACCGTGCCGAACCTCGTCGAGCACGGCGACTTCCCCAGCGTGGCGGAGAACGACGCCCACGGGCTGCGGCTCTCCGCGTGCTACGGGGAGCCGCCGCCCGGCACGGACTGGTCGCTCGCCGGCGCGGCGGAGCCGGAGGCGTTGCCCTTCTACAAGTTCGGCCTCGCGCTCTGCGCCGTGCGTGAGCCGGCGGGCCGCTGGTCGACGATCGGTCCGCAGCGCTGGAGTAGCCGGCTGCGCGTCGATGTGGACGACTGTGTCAAGGCCTTCGAGGCCACTTTGGACCGGTCCGCCGCGCTGCGCGAGCGGTTCGACGACGACGTGCTCTTCGAGGTGTGGCGCACCGCGTACGCGACGGGTGCGGTGAGCCGCCGCCCCGGCCAGGACGTGGCGGCGCTGACATCGGACCCGCTGGCGGTGCGGGCCGCGCGGTCGATCGGCCCGGGCGGCCTGTGCACGAGCGTCGACGCCCACGAGCTGCTGACGCTGCGGGAACCGCTCGGTGAGCTCGCGCTGGCCGGAATCGTCGCCGGGCTGCACGGCCCGGTGGCCGCCCGCCCGCCCGGGAACCGCCGTCCCGGCGGCCACCGTCGGGTGGTCGACGTGCCGTGCCCGCCGCCGGCGGCGCCGTCGCTTCGACGGACCCTGGAGGGCGAGCTGGTCGACCGGGGCCACGACGTGACGGTGGAGGTGACCGACGGCGCGGTCCGGGTGGTGGGCGCGGGCCCGCGGCGCGGCACCGTGACCGTGCGGACCGGTGTCCCGTACGGTCCGGGTGTACGCTGCCGGCCGCTCGACGACTATGTGGCCCGGTCGCTCGTCGCCCAGCCGATCGTCGTGGATCGCACCTGTCGGGCGACGTCGTACTCGCACGTGTGGGACATCGCCTCCGCGGTCGCCAGGGCGCTCGACTGCGCTCCGGCCGACCCGCCCGACGCGGGCCCGCCGGTGGACCCGGCGGAGCTGGCCGTGCTGGTCTCGCGGACGATCAAGCCGGTGCCGGTCCTGGATGGCGACGGTCCCCACACCGCGGGCCGGGGACCGGTCAGGCGGGACGGACCCGGCATCGGCCTTGCCGACGGCATCCGCACCGTCGGCCAGTGGCTGGCCTACGAGGCGGATGAGACGTGGAGGTGACGGCACTCAGCCGGGCCGCGCCCGGCGGTGACAACGAGGACGCCGTCGTGACCGGCGACACGTTCGCCGTGGCGCTCGACGGCGCGACCGCCGAGCCCGGCTTCGGTTCCGGCTGCCGCCACGGGGTCCGTTGGTTCGCCCGCTCGATCGCGGGCGAACTGGGCCGGCTCCTCGGCACGGACCCGGACGGGGTGCCGCTGCCGGTGCTCCTGCGCGACGCTGTCGGGACGGTCCGCGCAGCCCATGCCGACACCTGCGACCTCGATGACCCGCGCAGCCCGTCGGCGACCGTGGCGATGCTGCGGCTGCGGGGCGACCGGATCGAGCACCTTGTCCTCGGCGACGCCGTGCTGCTGCTGCGCGACCGGCGAGGAAGGGTCACGGTGGTCTCCGACGATCGGATCCGCCGCTTCTACCACCTGCCCTGGTCGCGGCTGCACGACAGACGCAATGTGCCGGGCGGCTTCTGGGTCGTCGGGGCGCGGCCGGACGCCGCCGCCGAGGCGCTGACCGGCTCGGTGCCTGTCGCGGAGCTGGACTGCGCCGCCGTGCTCACCGACGGGGCGGCCCGGCTGGTGGAGCGCTTCGGCTGGACGTGGGACGACCTGCTCGCCGTGCTGAGGCGCGACGGGCCCGCCGCGCTGGTGGCCGCGACCCGGGCGGCGGAACGCGCCGCACCACCCGCCGACCCCGACGACAAGGCGTACGACGATGCGACGGTGGCCCTCTGCCACTTCCATGATTGAATAGTTAAGTTCATTTCCTGTTGGCGTCCGCCGTCTCCCGGATGCGAGAGTGCGTGCGAAACTTCCCGGAATCCTCAGCTGTCACACCGGACTGTCGATCGTCACTGCGCTATCTGTTCTGGCTCGCGGGCCAGTTCCGCGTACCGATCCTGCTCGGCGCTCTCGCCGGCATCGCCTGCATCGTCGCCCAGGCGTTGATTCCGGCGGCGATCGGCGTGGCCATCGACGACGGCATCATCGCCCGGGACCAGCCGGCACTGCTGTGGTGGGGTGCCGCGATCCTCGGTCTCGGTGTCGTGCAGGCGTTGACAGGTCTCATGCAGGACCGGTACGGGCTGACCGCTTCGCTCGGTGCGGCGTACCGCACACTGCAACTCGTCACCGCGCGGGCCGCCCGGCTCGGCGGCACCCTGCGCAAGCAGGCCTCCACCGGCGAGGTCGTGAGCGTCGGCGTCGCGGACATCACCCAGCTCGGTGCCGCGCTGGAGACGACCGGCCGGTTCGCCGGCGCCGTCGTGGTCATCATCGTGGTGGCCGGCATCATGCTGGCCACGTCCTGGCAGCTCGGCGTCGTCGTACTGGTCGGGGTGCCCGTCATGGTCTGGGCGGTCGGGCTGCTCCTGCGACCGCTGCACGGCCGCCAGCAGCACCTGCGCGACCAGCAGGCCGAGCTGACCACCCACGCCGTGGACATCAGCAGCGGCCTGCGGGTGCTGCGCGGCATCGGCGGCGAGGCCCAGTTCTCCCACCGCTACCGACAGATGTCGCAGCGGGTGCGCGGAGCCGGCGTACGGGTCGCCGGCGTCGAGGCCGCCCTGGACGCCGCCAAGACCTTCCTGCCAGGGCTGCTGCTCGTCACCGTCGTGTGGCTGGGCGCGGGGTCGGTCCTCGACGGCCGGCTCAGCGTCGGGCAGCTGGTCGCCTTCTACGGCTACGCGGTCTTCCTGGCGACCCCGCTGCGCCGCGTCGCCGACGGCGCCGACCAGTTCACCAGGGGCAACGTCGCCGCCGCGAGGGTGATCCGGCTGCTGAACATCGAACCCGAACACGCCTCGGGCACGACACCGCTGCCGGACGGCCCGGCGGAACTCGTCGATCCCGACGCCGGGCTCAGGGTGCAGCCCGGCCGGTTCGTGGCGGTGGCATGCGCGACCCCGTCGGACGCCGCGCTGCTCGCCGACCGCCTCGGCCGGCACACCGGCACGACCGCCACGTTCGGCGGGGTGCCGCTGCGCGACGCGCCGCTGGAGCAGGTCCGCGCCCGCATCCTGGTCGCCACCAACGAGGACCGGCTCTTCGACGGCCCGCTGCGTAACGAACTCGACCCCGCCGACCGATCCGACGGGCTGCGCGCCGTGATCGAGGCCTCGTCGTCGAGCGACATCATCGAGATGCTGCCCGACGGTCTGGACCAGACGGTCGTGGGCGGCGGGCAGGAGTTCTCCGGCGGGCAGCGGCAGCGACTGCGCCTGGCCCGCGCGCTGCAGGCCGACCCGGACGTGCTCGTACTCGTCGAGCCGACCAGCGCCGTCGACGCGCACACCGAGGCACGCGTCGCCCAGCGCCTGCGCCAGGCCCGGGCCGGGCGTACGACCGTGGTCTTCACGACCAGCCCGATCATGCTCAACGCCGCCGACCGGGTCGCCGTCGTCGTCGAGGGCCGGGTCGTCGGCGAAGGTACGTACCCGGGGCTGCGTGGCGATGCCCGGTACCGGCCCATCGTCGCCCGGGAGGACGAGGCGTGAACACCGACGACACCCCGCACACGCTGCCCGTCGCATCGGCCCGGGAGGTTCGGTCCCAGGCTCGCCGCATCGCCGTGCGGCACCGCGGCCCCCTGCTCGGCGCCCTCGCACTGCACACCCTCGCCGCCGCGTCCGGCCTGGTCGCGCCGCGGCTGCTCGGCAACCTCATCGAACAGGTGTCACGGGGCACCGCCGAGGTCACCCACGCCGTCGTGCTCATCCTCGTGTTCGTGGTGGCGCAGGTGATCCTGCTCGCCGCTGCCGTCTACGCCTCCGCCCGCCTCGGCGAGACGGTCCTGGCCGAACTGCGCGAGGAGTTCGTCGACAACGTCCTGGCGCTGCCGCTGGCCGTCGTCGAGCGGGCCGGCACCGGCGATCTGGTCAACCGCACCACCCGCGACGTCGACATGCTCTCCCGCGCGGTGCGCCAGGCCGTGCCCGACACGCTGTTCGCCGGCACGACGATCGTGCTGACCGTCGGCGCGCTGATCCTCGTGGACCCGCTGCTGGCCCTGCCCTGCCTGGTCGCGGTGCCGGTGCTGTGGGCAGCCACCCGCTGGTACCTGCGCCGGGCCCGCGACGGCTACCTGCGGCAGAGCGCCTCGTACGCGCGCATCACGGACGGGCTGACCGAGACCGCGGACGGCGCCCGTACGGTCGAGGCCCTGCGCGTCGCGCACCGCCGCACGGCCCGCGCCGACGCCGACATCGCCGAGTCCTACCGGGCGGAGCGCTACACGCTGTACCTGCGCTCGGTGTTCCTGCCGATCAGCGACGTCGGGTACGTGCTGCCCGTCGCCGCGACCCTGGTGCTCGGCGGCGTGTTCTACCTCAACGGGCACGTCACCCTGGCCGCGGTCACCACGGCCACGCTCTACGTGCAGCAGGTCATCGTCCCGGTCGACGTGCTGCTGTACTGGCTGAACGAGCTGCAGATCGGCGGCGCGTCGCTGGCGAGAACCCTTGGCGTGCACGGTGCCGCCCCCGCCCGCGCGTCGCTTCCGGTGCCCGCGGCCGGCGGCGGTGGCCGGGTCGGGCTGGACGGTGTCAACTTCGCCTACCGCGAGGGCCACGACGTCCTGTGCGATGTCACCCTACGGGTCGAACCGGGGGAGCGGCTCGCGGTCGTCGGCCCGTCCGGCGCGGGCAAGTCGACCCTCGGCCGGCTCGTCGCCGGCATCCAGCCGCCGACGTCCGGCACGGTCACCATCGACGACGCGGCCCTGACCGACCTGCCGCTGGACGACCTGCGCCGCCGGGTCGCGCTCGTCACCCAGGAGCACTACGTCTTCGCCGGGACACTGCGCGAGAACCTCGTCATGGCGAAACCCTCGGCCACCGACGACGAGTTGGAGAAGATCCTCAAGGCACTGGACGCCTGGGACTGGGCCGCCGAGCGGGGTCTGGACGCCGCCGTCGGCGCGGGCGGAGCGGCACTGTCACCCGCGGAGGCCCAGCAGTTGGCGCTGGCCCGGTTGGCGCTGGCCGACCCGCAGGTGGTGGTCCTGGACGAGGCGACATCACTGCTCGCCCCGAAGGCCGCGCGGCACGTCGAGCGGTCCCTGGCGGCGGTTCTGGAGGGGCGCACCGTGATCGCCATCGCCCACCGGCTACACACCGCGCACGACGCCGACCGCATCGTGGTGCTGGAGGACGGCCGGGTGGTGGAGTCGGGCAGCCACGACGAACTCGTACGAGCCGGAGGCGCCTACGCGGCCCTCTGGCGCTCCTGGCACGGCTAGGGCCGCGGAGTCTACCCGGCGGGCTGGTCGGACAGTTCCCGCCGCAGCGCCGCCCGCAGCGTACGCACCTGCGGGGCGTCCAGTTCGCCACAGCGGTCCAGTGCCCGCTGGCGTAGCGCCCGGGCCTCCGCCGGCCGGTCGTCGTCGGCCAGGGCGGCGAGGACGTGCAGGGTCTGCGCCTCCCACCACGGGCTGGAGAGCGCGGCGAACAGCGCCAGCGCCTGCCGCAGCGCGTAGGTCGCGGCGTCGACCTCGCCCAGCTCCCGCGCCGCCAGCCCGTACCGGTAGGTGGCATGGGCCTCGCTGAACGTCGCGCCGCACCGCTGGAAGTTGCGCCGGGCCTGGTCGAACTCGTCGGCGGCCTCCCGCCAGCGGCCGAGGCCGGCCAGGGCCCCGCCGAGGGAGATCATCGCCGCGCCCTGCGTGACCTGCGCACCGGTACGGGTGAGGCCGTTGTCCCGCCGGTAGAACGCGAGCACCTCCCGGTGCAGGTCGGCTGCCTCGGCGTACCGGCCGAGCGCGGCCAGCGCCGCGCCGTGGGCGCTCGCCGCGCAGTGCTCGCCGAGGGCGTACCCGGCCTGACGGAACAGGCCCACGGCCCGGCGGCACGGGTCGAGGGCCGCCGCCGCGCGGCCGGTGCGGACCAGGATCGCCGCCGAGTACGTCAGGGCCCACGCCTCCTCCCGGCGGTCCCCGATCCGCCGGGCCAGTTCCAGCGCGCGGTCCAGGACGGTCTGGGCCTCGGCGTTGCGGTCCCGGCAGAAGTAGTGTGCCCAGCCGAGGAAGTTCAGCAGCGCGGCCTCGTCGCGGGGGTGGCCGGCGGCCCGGGCGGCGGCCGCCCCGAGCGAGAAGATCTCGTCCCAGGGGTGCCGGTGGCTGTTCGCGTCGGAGTACCAGTGCAAGGAGCGGGCCACCCGGACCACGTCGGTGTGCCGGCCGGCGTGGGCCGCGTCGCGCAGCGCCGCCAGCCAGTTGCCGGATTCGCGGTCCAACCAGGACGCCGCCGTCCGGTCGTCGGCGAAGGGGGCGTCCGCCCGGTCGGCGTCCGGCTCGAACACGACGCCGGCCCGCTCGGTGCGGCGCAGCAACCAGCCGACCATCCGGTCGTGCGCGGCGGCCCGGTCGGCCGGGTCCTCCTCGTGGTCGAGGCGTTCGGCGGCGTAGAGCCGGACCAGGTCGTGGAAGTGGTACCGGTCGCCCGCGGGCAGCAGCACCCCGGCCTCGACCAGTTCCTCCACGGCGAGCGCCGCGGCCTCCTCGTCGGTGCCCGCGACGGCGGCGACGAGGCTTTCGTCGAAGTCGGTGCCGGGAACCAGCGAGGCGCGCCGGAACACCGCGGCCGCCGCCGGGTCCAGTTGCCGGTAGGAGACCTCGAACGCGGCCCGGACGTCCAGGTCCCCGGCGGTCAGCACGGTCAGCCGCCGGCGCTGGTCGTGGAGCAGGTCGACGAGCCGCCGTACCGACCACTGCGGCCGGCTGGCGAGCCGGTTGCCGGCGATCCGGACGGCCAGCGGAAGCCGCCCGCAGAGCGTGACGAGCTGGTCGGCGGCGGCCAACTCGGCCGCGACCCGGTCGGCGCCGACGATCGCGGCCAGCAGTTGCCGGCCGGCGGCCGGGTCCAGCAGGTCGAGCGGCTGCCGGATCGCGCCGGCCAGCCCGGTCAGCGGGCGGCGGCTGGTGACCAGGGCCAGGCAGTGCCGCCCGGCCGGCAGCAGCGGGCGTACCCGGGCCTCGTCCACGGCGTTGTCGAGGACGACCAGCAGCCGGCGGTCGCGGGTCAGGGTGCGGAACAGCCCGCCCCGCTCGGCCGGGGAGGCCGGGACGAGGCTGTCCGGCACCCCGAGGGAGCGCAGGAACCCGGCGAGCGTGTCGGCCGGGTCGGCGTCCTGGAGGTCGGCGAAGAGCTGCCCGTCGCCGAACGCGGGGCTGAGCCGGTGCCCCGCCGCGACGGCGAGGCTGGTCTTGCCGATCCCCGGCGGACCGTGCAGGACGACGACGCGGGTGGCCCCGGTGTCCGTGGCGGCCAGCGCCGAGAGCAGGTCGAGGGCGTCCGACCGGCCGGCCAGGTCGGGGACGGCGGCGGGCAGCTCACCGGGTACGACCGCCGGCTGGGCGGGAGCGGCCGCGTCGACCGGTGCCGGGTGCGGCGGCGGCTGCCGTTCGGCGCGGGCCAGGTCGAGGAACCGGCCGCGTTCCGGCCCGGCGAGTCGTAGCGCGTCGGCGAGCAGGACGGCGGTGCGCCGCTGCGGGCTGCGTACCCGCCCCCGCTCCATCTCCCGGATGCCGCGGACGCTGGAGCCGGACGCCTCGGCCAGCCCTTCCTGGGTCAGGCCCAGGCTCCGCCGGAGGCTCCGGAGCCGGTCGCCGAACCGCTCACGCTGCTCCTGATCAATGGGTATGGCTTCCCCCAACCACCCGCCTACGCGCGCTCGCGCAACGCCGATCGATGCTTGCACACCCGGCACCGGTCGGGGGAGCGGTGTGTGGTGCTCGCCATGCTCAGCCCGTGACGAACCGTACCGATCCCACCCGGTACGGTCCAATCACGACAGTGGACATCGGACGGCTGGTCAGGGCAGGTCGCTGACCCGGCGGGCCGGGCCGAGCGCGGCCACCACGTCGGCGACCACCGTCTCGTGGACGTCGTCCAGGTAGAAGTGCGCCCCGGGATACGTACGCAGTGCGAAGGCGGCCCGGGTGTGGTGCGCCCAGTCCCGCACCTCGGCCGGTGACGCGGTGGGGTCGGCCACCCCGACCAGCCCGGTCACCGGGCAGCCCAGCGGCGGCACCAGCGCCGGCCGGTGCGTCTCGAAGGCCCGGTAGTCGGCGCGTACCGACGGCAGCACGACCGCGCGCAGTTCGGGGTCGTCCAGCGCCCGGTCGTCGGTGCCGCCGAGCCGGCGCAGTTCGGCGACCAGCGCCTCGTCGTCGCCGAGGTGCACGGTGCCCGGCCGGTGGTGGCACGGCGCGGGCAGGCCGGAGACGAACAGGTGCGCCGGGGTGAAGCCGCGCCGGGCCAGCCGTGCGGCGACCTCGTAGCCCAGCGCCGCGCCCATGCTGTGCCCGAAAAGCGCCAGGGGTCGGTCGAGCAACGGGGTGAGCGCGTCGGTGACCAGGTCGGCGAGCCGGGCGAAGTCGGTGACGCAACTGTCGGTGAGCCGGTCCTCGCGGCCGGGGTACTGCACCGCGTGCAGTTCCAGGTGCGCCGGCAGCCGGGCCGGCCAGCGCCGGAACGAGCTTGCGCCGCCGCCGGCGTGCGGCAGGCAGACCAGGCGCGTCTCGGCGTGCGGGACCGGCCGGTACCGCCGCAGCCAGGTCGTGTCGCCGGCCGTGGCCGCCCTCACCGGGCCACCGCCGGCTCCGTGCCCCGCTGCCTCGGGACCGCCGCGCCGGCCCCGGCGCCCGCGCCGGCCGGACCGGTCGCCGCGCCGACCGGGGCCGGTGCGCAGATCGGGACCGGTCCGTCGCCCGGGGCCGGCCCGTCGGCCGGGTCGAGGCCGGTCAGGTCGGCGACGCCGACCGGTGGCGGCGGGCTGCCCACGATCAGCTCCGGCTGCCCCAGCCGGCCGGTCAGTTCCTGCCACACCCGGCACACCGTCAGGTGCGACTGCCCGAGCCGCATCGGGTCCTCGCCGGCGGTGACCGCGGCCGCGAACTCCGCCATCGTGCGGGCCATCGCCGCCGGCCACAGGTCACGCAGCACGTCGGCGTAGTCGACCGGCTCGGTGCCCGGCAGCACCGCCGTGCTCGGCCGGGCCAGGTACGGGTCACCGGCCGGGCCGGCGCCGTCGGCCGGACCGTCGCCGTTCGCGCCCGCGCCGGTCACGTGCAGCCGGGGGCTCCACAGCACCGGCCCGTGCGTGTCGGCCAGGGTCAGCGTCCCGGCGTCGGTGGTGACCGAGATCCGGTGCATCAGGTGGGCGTGGTTGTCCGGGTCGTGTGGGTCGAGCTGGTTGTGCACCCGGATGCCGACCGGCACCCCGCCGAGCACCGCGTCGACCCCGCGCAGCGGCGGGGCCGCGTCGAGCAGACCGGTCATCTGCTCCGGCCACGCCGCCGGCTCGGCCACCGCCCACGGCCGCATCGCCGGCAGGGCCCGGGACAGGATGTCGACCAGGGCGAACGCGACCTGGATGCTGGTGGCCGCCTCGACGTACCGGGGCGGGCCGTGCCGGCGCAGCACCGCCGCGGCCCGCAGGAACGCCCGGACCGGGGCGAGCTGCGGATAGTGGTCGTTCAGCCGGTACAGCACCTTGTTGCGGCGGGCCCGCCGCAGGCAGTCGGCGAGTTCGTCGTGGTGCACCGGGTGCTCCTGGAGCACGTGGACGCCCCGGTCGAGCAGGGCGGCGGCGAGTTCACTGCCGGTACCGCCGGCCACCCCGGCCCGGACCGCCACGCAGGCCGCGTCGACGGCGTCCGGCAACTCGTCGACCGACGTGTACAGCGGCACGCCGTACTCCCGCGCGCAGGCCGCCGAGCGGGCGCTGCCCCGGGCCAGCACCCCGACCAGTTCGCCCCACGCGGGGCCGTCGCGCAGGGCGGCCAGGTGGACCCGTCCGAAGGTGGTGCCGCACACCACGAACCGCAGCCGCCGGGTCACAGCACTCCCTCCTCGACCGCCGCGGCGCGCGGCCCGTCGGTCACCTCGAACACGGTGCACGCCGCGTCGCGGCGCAGCCGCTCCACCACCACCGCCGGGTCCAGCAGGTCGGCGGCGAGCCACGCACCCGGCGGTACGGTGCCGGCCAGCACCGCCGCGGCGGCCTCGACCGCGACCGTCGCGGTGAGCCGGTAGCCGTCGTCGGCGCGCAGGGTCAGCGTCCGCGCCCCCCGGTCGTCGGTGATCTCGACGACCATCAGCTGGTAGGGGCGCTGCCCGGCCAGGTCGACCTCGGCGGCCCGGACCAGCCGGCCGGCCGCGTCGGACCCGGCGGGGTCGCCGACCGTCCCGGCCCGCAGCCGGTTGAGCACCGCCAGGGTCTGCCGGCCGGCGAAGACGTTGAACCACGCGCCGTCGCGTACGCCGAGTTCGACGGCGAGCCGGCGGGCCTCGCCGGTCAGGAACGGGTACGCCGTCACCCGGCCGGGGAACGGCGGCAGGCTCACGTCGAGCAGCGGCTCGACCGTACGCGGCGCCGCCGCCCCGTCCCGCCAGCCGGCCATCGCCTCGCCGTAGCCGTCGTGCAGGCTGGCCACCATGTCGGCGGCGGCCGCCGGGCTGAACCGGTCGAGGCCGCCGAACCAGGCCCGCAGCGATCCGACCGGCCCGCCGTCGGTGCCCCGCAGCCAGCGCGGCAGCAGCCCGGACAGGCCGGGGCTCTGCCCGGCGCCGAGCACCACCGGCACCGGGGCGAACGACAGTCGGTCGCGCAGCAGGTCGTCGCCACCGGCGTCGACGTACGCCGCACCGGCGGCGACCGCGGCGGCGGCGACCCGCGGGCTGAGCCGGTACGACGGCCCGGCACAGTTGACCACCAGGTGGCAGCCGGCGCAGAAGGCGCGCAGCGCCGCCGGGGCGGTGACGTCGACGGCCACCACCTCGGCCCCGGCCGGCGCGTCGGGCACCCCGGCGCGGGCGCCCAGCCGGACCGTGACCCCGGCCCCGGCCAGGGCGTGCGCGACCTGCCGGCCGACCGCCCCGCTCGCGCCGAGCACCCCGACGGTCAGCACGGCGCCACCGTCCCGCCGAGCTGGGTGGCGGCCCGCGCCGCGTACGGCGGTTGCAGGCAGGTGAAGTGGTCGCCGGGGATGTCGACGACCCGCAGCTCGCCGAGGCAGATGTCGTGCCAGTACGCGGTCATGTCGGCACCCAGCCCGGGCAGGAAGTGGATCTCGCTGTTCTGGCGCAGGAACGTGATGTCCCCGGCGTACGGGTCGGCGCGGTGCCGGCTGGCCGCGTCGAGGCTCTGCCGGAACACCCGGGCGGCGGTGCCGACGGTGCCGAGCGGTTCGTCGCCGTCGGGTCCGTTCGGCGCCGCCGCGGCCAGCGCGGCGAGCCGGTCGGCGGGGGAGCGGCCGGCGAGCTGGCGGAACCGGGAACCGACCGACCGCAGCGCCGGATCGCCGTCCAGCGCCGCGAACGCGCCCGTCGGAATCCGGCCCGGCGTCGCGGCGAGCACCGTCGACAGCGCCCGGGCCAGCACGGTCTCGTCGTCGGGATAGCCGAGCACCGCCGGGTCGACGCCGATGAGCTGCGCGAAGGCCCATTCGGCGACCAGGTCGTCCTCGACGGTGTACGGAACCCGGTAGCTGCTGACCACCCGCAACCCGGTCACCTCCGCCCCGCTCTCGGTGAGCTGCCGGGCCAGTTCGGTGGCGAGCAGGCCACCGAGGCAGTAGCCGATCACCTCGAACCGGGTCCGGCCGGTCGCCGCCAGCGCCTGCCGGTACTCCCCGGCGAGCCGGCCGATCAGGGATGCCGGGTCGTGCCGCAGGTAGCTCTCGATGTCGGCGATCGCCAGCCCGTACACCGCGCCCGGGCCGGGCAGCAGCGGCACCACGGCCCGGTACGGCGCCAGCGTGCCGCTGCCGTCGTGGACCAGGACCCGGACCGGCGCGTCGGCGTCGGTGCCGGCGGCCAGCGGCACCAGCGGCGACTGCCGGTCGGTGGCGGTCACCGGCCCGGAGCCGTCGGCCGCGCCGAGCCAGTCCGCGAGACCGCCGACCGTCGGGGTCCGCAGCATCTGCCGCAGGAGCTGGTCCCAGGTGTGACCGGCGGCCTCCGGCACCCGGTCGCGGACCATCCCGACCAGCTTGGACAGCAGCAGCGAGTCGCCGCCCAGGGTGTAGAAGTCGACGTCCCGCCCGATCCGCGCGGTGCCGAGCAGCTCGGCCCACAGGTCGGCGAGCCGCCGCTCCAGGTCGGTGCGCGGCTCGTCGAGCGGGCCGTCGTCGCCGCCGGACCGGGCCGGGGCCGCCAGCCGGCCGGCCAGCGCCGCCCGGTCGACCTTGCCGTTGCCGGTCAGCGGCAGCGCGTCGACGGTGCAGACCCGGGCCGGCAGCATGTAGCCGGGCAGCCGGGCCCGCAGGTGGGCGTCCAGGCCGTCCGGGTCGACCGGGTCGCGGTGCGGCTTGACCCGTACGCCGAACGCGTGCTGGCCGACCGCGGACAGCGGCTCGTCGTCGGCGGGCAGGCAGAACGCCAGCTCGGCGTCGATCCCGGCGACCAGGTCCCGCCACGACTGTCCGGTGTGGAATGTCCGGTCGGCGGCGGCCCGCTCGTCGGTGAAGTCGGTCAGCCCCTCCTTGAACTCCATCGACGCCATCAGCGGGTAGTTGTCCCGGGTCGCCTCGATGAACAGCAGCCAGCCGCCGGGCCGGACCAGTTCGGTGATCCGCTCCAGCACCTCACCGGCGTGGGTGGAGTTGTGCAGCACGTTCGCGCAGACCAGCACGTCGAACGAGTGCGGCTCGTAGCCCTGGTCGCGCGGGTCGGCGTTGAGGTCGAACAGGCCGTACCGCAGCCACGGGTGGTCGGCGAACCGGGTCCGCGCCTCGGCGAGGAAGAACGGCGACACGTCGGTGAACAGGTAGTCGACCAGGTGCCCGTCGACGGCGTCGATCAGGTCGCTGGTGGTGCCGCCGACCCCGGCGCCGATCTCCAGCACCGACAGCGGCCGCCCGGCCGGCTGCGCGGCGGCGACCGCCCGCAGCGCGGCGGCCAGCCCGGTGTTGACGTACCGGCTGATCAGGTTGTCCCGGTAGGCGGCCTGGGCCACGTCCAGGTTGCCCTCGGGGAACAGCAGGGCCAGCGGGTCGAGTTCGTCGCGCAGCAGCTCGGGCAGGTGCCGGGCACTGGTGCGCAGGTAGCGGATCAGCTCGGCGCCGTGGCCGTGCGCGGTCGCCAGCGCCTCGATCCGGTCCCAGTCCGGCGCCTCGCCGCCGGCGGGCGCCGCCCCGGCCGTACCGAGCCGCCAGCCGCCCGGCACGGCGTCCAGCAGCCCGTGCGCGGTCAGCGCCGCCAGCCACCGGCGGACCAGCCGGTGGTGCCGGGGCGCGACCCGGGCCGCCGCCAGCACGTCGGCCAGCCCGTGCACCGCCGCCGGGTCGGTGAACAGGTCGCCGGCCCGGCGCAGCGCGTCCCGCATCGCGTGCAGCGCCGCCCGGTCCAGCGCCTCGACGACCTGCCGGACCGCCGTACCGTCGACCTCGCGGGCCAGCGCGCCGGCCGCCCGGCCGGCCGCGTCGGCGACCCGGGCGGTCGCCTCCGCCACCTCCGGCGGCGCGGGCCGGTGCCGGGGCTCGGCGAAGGCGACCAGCCGCCGGTCGAGCGGCCCGGTGCCGTCGACGACGGTCGCCGCCGCCCCGATCGCCGGGTACGTCGACAGGGCCGCGTCGACCTCGGCGAGTTCGATCCGGTGCCCCTTGATCTTGACCTGGGAGTCCTCCCGGCCGAGGAACTCGATCGTCCCGTCCGGGTGGTAGCGGCCGATGTCGCCGGTGCGGTAGAGCCGCTGCCCGGTCACCGGATCGGTGACGAACCGCTCGGCGGTGCGCGCCGGGTCGCCGAGATAGCCCAGCGCCAGCCCGGCACCACCGATGTACAGCTCGCCGGGGACCCAGTCCGGCCGGGGCCGCATCGCCCCGTCGAGCACGTGGAAGCTCTGGTTGGCCAGCGGCCGGCCGTACGGGATGCTCGGCCACGCCGGGTCGACGGCCTCGACCGGGTGGTGGATCGACCAGATCGCCGCCTCCGTCGCCCCGCCGAGGCTGACCACCCGCAGTCCGGGCACCTGCCGGCGGACCGCGTCCGGCAGCGCGACCGGGATCCAGTCACCGGACAGCAGCGCCAGCCGCAGCCCGGTCACCGCCGGACGCCCCTCGCCGTCCGGCGCCCCGGCCAGGTAGTCGTGCAGCATCTGCAACTGCGCCGGCACCGAGTTCCAGACCGTGACCCCACGGGTGGCGACCAGCTCCGCCCAGTGCGACGGGTCGCCGCGCCGGTCCGCGGCCGGCAGCACCACCGCCCCGCCGGCGGCCAGCGGGCCGAAGATGTCGTACACCGACAGGTCGAAGCCGAGACTGGCCAGACCGAGGACCCGGTCGTCGGCGCCGACCCCGAACCGGGCGTTGACGTCGGCGACCGTGTTCGCCGCCGCGGCGTGGCTGACCACCACCCCCTTCGGCGTGCCGGTCGAGCCGGAGGTGAAGATGACGTACGCCGCGTCGTCGCGGCCGACCCCGGCCGGGACCACGTCGGCGGCCTCCGGTGCCGGCCCGCCGGAAAGCGTGTCGACGTCGAGCGTCTTGGCGTCCGGACGGTCCAGCCACGACTGCGTCAGCACCAGCCGGATCCCGGCGGTCGACAGCATCAGGTCCCGCCGCGCCGGCGGCTGGTTGGTGTCCACCGGCACGTAGACGCCGCCGGCCAGCAGCACGCCGAGCACCCCGACGACCTGCTCCCAGCCCTTGTCCATGACGACCGCCACCGGATCCGCCGGCCGGCACCCGGCGGACCGCAGCCACCCGGCCACCTCCGCGGCCCGGCCGGCCAGCTCGGCGTACGTCAGCGCCCGGCCGTCCGCGACCACCGCCACCCGCTGCGGCGTACGGGCCGCCTGGGCGAACACCGGCTCGTGCAGCAGCCCCACCGGCAGGTCGGCGGCGGTGTCGTTGACCGCGGCCCGGCGCAGCGCCTGCGCGGCCGGCAGCGGCACCGGCCCGACCTGGTCCCAGGCCGCCGACCCGTCCGCGAGCCGCCCGACCAGGTCGGCGTACGCCTCGAACATCGCGTCGACGAGCCCGTCGGGGAACACCCCCTCGCGTACGTCCCAACTGATCCGCAGCTCGCCGTGGTGTTCCATCACCTGGCAGTCGATCCACACCTGCGGGGTCTGGCTGACCCCGAACACCAGCTCGCCGGTGCCGGTGAACCCGGTGCCGGTGCCGCCCTCGGTCAGCCCGACCGTGCTGGTGAACACCACCGGCATCAGGGCCGCGTCCGGGCCGCGGCGCCGGCCGAGCGCACGCAGCACCTCGACCCCGGAGAACCGCCGGTGGTCGATGTTCTCCCACAGCCGCCGTTGCAGACCGGTGGCCCGGTCGGCGAAGCGGGTGGCCGCCGGCTCGTCCGGGTCGGGGCCGGCGGTCAGCAGGGTCACCGAGGTGAAGTCGCCGACCAGTCGGGCGATCTGCGGGTGCGACGGCGGGCGGTTGAGCAGGGTCAGGTTCAGCGTGAACCGGGACCGTCGGCTCCACGCCCCGATCACCTCCGCGTACGCGGCCAGCAGCGCCCCGGTCGGGGTCAGCTTGCGGCCGGCGGCGAGGTCGCGCAGCGCCGCCCAGCGCGCCGGGTCCAGGGCGGTCTGCCAGCGCCGGAACCGGGGCGCCCCGGCGGCCGGCGCGGCGACCGTGGGCAGCTCCGGGCCGGCCGGCAGGTCATCCAGCCGGGCGTCCCACCAGGCCCGGTCCGCCTCGTAGCCCGCCGAGTCGCGGGTCGTCCGCTCGGTCAGCAGGTAGTCCCGGAAGCTGATGTCCAGCGGCGGCAGCGCCGCGTTCGGGTCCAGGTAGAGCTGGTCGAGTTCGGCGATCAGCAACTGGATGCTGGCGTAGTCGGCGATCAGCAGGTCGATCGAGAAGTGCAGCAGGTCGCGGTCGTCGGCGCGGGTGACCCGCAGCCCGAACATCGGCCAGGTGCGCGGGTCGTACACCTTGTGGGACAGCTCGGCGCGGACCGCCGCCCGGGCCGCCGCGACCGTGTCCGGGTCCGCGCCGCCCAGGTCGGTGACGTCGACCCGGTACGTCTGCGGCCCGGGCAGGATCTGCTGGTGCCCGTCGGCGTCGACGACCGCGCGCAGCATCTCGTGCCGGTCGACGAGCCGCTGCCAGGCACGTTCCAGCCGGTCCGGGTCGAGCCCGGTGAACGCCACCTCGAAGTAGCCGTGGCAGGCGACCCCGCCGTACGCGAACGCGTCGTGCCGGCCGAGCAGGTACGCCGACTGCACGTCGGTGAGCGGGAACGGCTCGTGCCGGTTCGCGGGGTCGGTGACCAGCCCGCCGGCGGTGCCGTCGAAGTGCCGCATCAGCGCTTCCCGGTGCTCCCGGAGCTGTGTCATCCGCTCGGCGCTCAGCGCGCCCTTCGGCGCCCGGAAGCGCAGCCTGCCGTCCTCGGCCCAGAGCTGCACGCCGGCCCGTTCCAGTTCGATGACCAGGGCACGGATGTCGGGGTCGTTGTTCACAGCGTTCCTTCTTCGAGTTCCGCGACGACCTCTTCGTCGATGAGGTCGGCCAGGCCGGCGATGGTCGGTGACGCGTACAGCTCGCGCAGCGACAGCCGTACGGCGAAGCGGCGCCGGATCTCCTCGACCAGGCCGGTCGCCGTCAGCGAGCTGCCGCCCAGGGCGAAGAAGCTCTGCTGCCGGCCGACCGAGGGCAGGTCGAGCAGTTCCGACCACATTCGGGCCAGTTCGGTCTCCACCGGCCCGCGGGGCGGGTCCTGGTCGGCACCGGTGGCGTCGACCCGGGCGAGCCGGGCCACGGCGGCCCGGTCGACCTTGCCGTTCGGGGTCAGCGGCAGGGCGTCGAGCACGACGATCCGGTCCGGCACCAGGTAGGCCGGCAGTCGCCGCGCCAGGTAGGCCCGGATCTCGTCGGGGTCGAGATCGGGTTCCTTCGGTACGACCGCTGCGGTGAGTTGTTGGTTGGTGGTGGTGGCGATGGCGTGGTGGATGTGGGGGTGGGTGTGGAGGTGGGTTTCGATGTCGCCGAGTTCGATGCGGTGGCCGTTGAGTTTGATTTGGTGGTCGGTGCGGCCGAGGAATTCGATGGTGCCGTCGGGCCAGTAGCGGCCTTGGTCTCCGGTGCGGTACCAGCGTTGGTTGTGGTGGGTGGGGAATTGGGTGTTGGTGCGTTCGGGGTCGTTTGTGTAGCCGGTGGCGAGTCCTTGTCCGCCGATCCAGAGTTCGCCGGGGACCCAGTTGGGTCGGTCGTTTCCGTGTGGGTCGGTGATTCGGTAGGTCTGGTTGCGTAGTGGGGTGCCGTAGGGGATGGAGGTCCAGTGGGTGGGGATGTGGGTGATGTGGTGGTGGTTGGACCAGATGGCGGCTTCGGTGGCGCCGCCGAGGGCGATGTGTTGGGTGTTGGGGTTTTTGGTGGTGAGGCGGTGGTGTTGGTCGAGGGGATCCAGTCGCCGCTGGTGAGGGCGAGGCGGAGGGTGGTGAGTTGGTGGGGTTGGGCGGTGGTGAGGAGGATGTCGAGGAGGGTGGGGACGGTGTTCCAGATGGTGACTTTGTGGTGGTGGATGAGGTGGGCCCAGGTGTGGGGGTCGGGGTGTTGGTTTTCGGGGGTGGTGGTGATGGTGGCGCCGGCGGTGAGGGTGCCGAGGATGTCGTAGACGGATAGGTCGAAGTCGAGTTGGCTGATTTGGATGGTGTTGTCGTTGGGGGTGGTTTGGTAGCGGTGGTTGATGTCTTCGATGGTGTTTTGGGTGGCGCGGTGGGTGAGTTGGACGCCTTTTGGTTGTCCGGTGGATCCGCTGGTGAAGATGATGTAGGCGGGTGTGGTGTCGGGGATGGGTGTGGGTTTTGTTAGTGGGTTGGGGTGGTGGAGGGCTTGGGTGATGGTGGTGGTGTCGAGGGTGGTGGTGATGCCGGCGGTGGTGTGGATTTGTTGTTTGCGGTGGTGGGGGTGGTGGGGGTTGATGGGGACGTAGGTGGCGCCGGCGGTGAGGGTGCCGAGGACGGCGGCGATTTGGTGGGGGCCTTTGGGGAGGGTGATGGCGACGGGTTGGCCGGGTTGGATGTTGTGGTGGTGGACGAGCCAGCCGGCGATGTGGAGGGCTTGTTGGGCGAGTTGTTGGTAGGTGAGGGTGCCGTCGGGTCCGGTGACGGCGAGGTGGTCGGGGCGGGTGGCGGCGTGGTGGAAGAGGCCGTCGTGCAGGAGTTTTCCGGAGATGGGGTGGTCGGTGGCGTTCACCACCGCCCGCACCGCCAGGTGACTGGCCGGGGCCAGGCCCGGCGTCGGCTCCGTCCAGTCGGCGAAGACCAGCCGGGCCAGCACCCCGCGATAGGCGCGGAACATGTCGTCGAGCACGTCGTCGTGGAAGAGTTCCTCCACCGCGTCCCAGCTGAACCGGATCCCGCCGTGGTCCTCGTAGACCTGGTGGTCCAGCCACACCTGCGGCGTCTGCGAGATGCCCCAGACCCGTTCGGGGAACCGGCGCGGCGTGTGGTCGGCGACCTCGTCGGCGACGCCGAGCGCGCTGGTGAACACCACCGGCATGCTCGCCCGGCCGGTGCCGTCCAGCCGGCCGAGCTCGCGCAGCACCCAGACCGCGGAGACGTCCCGGTGCTCCAGGTCGCGCCACATCTGCTCCTGCAACCGGCGGGCCCGGTCCAGGAAGCCCTGCCCCGGCCGCGGCCGGCTGGCCAACAGCAGCAGCGAGGTGAAGTCACCCAGCACGTGGTTGATGTCGGGGTGCACGTCCCGCCGGTCGAACAGGGTCAGGTTGATGGTCAGCTCGGTGCTCGCGCTCCACGCGGCGAGCACCTCGGCGTAGCAGGTCAGCAGGACCGCCGACGGGGTCAGCCCGTACTCGCGGGCCCGGTCGGTGACCGTACGCCAGTCCGCCGCCGACAGTGCCGCCTCCCGGCGTACGAAACGCGGGGTGACCGTCTCCGGGTCGGTCCGCAGCGGCAGTTGCGGCGGGGGCGGCAGGTCGACGACCCGGTTGCGCCAGTAGTCCTGGGACCGGGCGACCTGCTCGGCGCTCGGCCCGGCGCCCAGCAGGTAGTCGCGGAACGACACCCCGACCGACGGCAGCACCGCGTCCGGGTCGTCGTACAGGGTGGCCAGCTCGGTGTAGAAGATCCGCATGCTCAGCCCGTCGAGGACCAGGTTGTCCAGGCTCAGCCCGAGCCGGGTACGCCGGTCGCCGTACCGGACGGCCCGCAGGTCGAACAGCGGCCACCGGGCCGGGTCGAGGACCTGGTGCGACATGTCGGCGCGTAGCCCGGCCAGCGCCTCGCCGCCGTCGCCGGCACCGTCGGTCACCGGGATCGTGAGCCGGGGTACGTCGCGCAGCACCCGCTGCCGCCCGTCGGCGTCGAAGACGACCCGGAGCATGTCGTGCCGGTCGACCAGCCGGGCCAGCGCCTCCTCGAGCCGTACCAGGTCGACGTCCACGCCGTCGAACTCGGTGTAGTAGTGGGTGCCGACCCCGCCGAGCGCGAACTGGTCGCCGCGGCCGAAGAGGTAGGCCCGCTGCACGTCGGTCGGCTCGAACGGCTCGTGGCGGCCGTCGTCGTCGGCGGCCAGCGCCGCCGCCGGTTCCGGGGCGCCCGCCGGCCGTTCCGCCGGGGCGGCCACTTCGAGGGTGGCGGCGAAGTCGGCCAGCCGGGAGGCGGCGAACAGGGCCGGCAGCCGGGCGCCGGTCACGCCGGCCGCCTGCAGCCGGGCCATCATCCGGGTGGCGAGCAGGCTGTCGCCGCCGAGCCGGAAGAAGTCGCTGTCCCGGCCGACCGGGGCGTCCAGCAACTCGCTCCAGATGCCGGCGAGCAGCCGCTCGGCCGGGGTGCCCGGGGCGTCGCTCGGGCCGGCCGTGTCCGGCGCGGCGTCGGCGAGCAGGTCGCGTACCGCGGCCCGGTCCACCTTGCCGTTCGCCGACAGCGGCAGCCGGTGCAGTGCCGCGAGCCGCGCCGGCACCAGGTACGCCGGCAGCCGTTCGGCGAGCCAGCGGCGTACCTCGGCCAGGTCGACGGCGGGCGCGTCGGCGGGACGGGCGGCGGTCAGCCACAGGTTCCCCTGGTCGGTGCCGGCCTCCGCCGGCAGGGCGAACCCGGCGTCGGCGAGCAGGTCGCGCCACCGGTCGGCGGACAGCAGCGGATCACGCTGCCCGCGCCGGATGCCGTCGAGGTCGGCGAACCCCCGCTCGGGTACGGCGACGGTGACCAGCGCCAGCGGTGACAGGGTGGCCGCCTCCAGGGCGACCAGTACGCCGCCGGGGGCCAGCAGCAGCCGCACGGTGGCCAGCGCCGCGGCCGGGTCGGCCTCGCGGTGCAGCGAGTTGTTGGCGACGACCACGTCGAACCGGTGCAGGGCCGACTCGTCGACGGTGCCGGTGAGCCGGTGCAGCCGTACCGGGTGCGGCAGGCCGGCGAGGTGTTCGCGGGCGGTGGCGAGCAGTCCGGCGGAGGAGTCGAACAGGGTGTACTCGACGCGGGCCGGGTCGAGGCCGGCGAGCAGCCGGGCGGCGGTCCGCCCGCCGCGCCCGCCGAACTCGGCGACGCGCAGCGGCCGGTCGAGCCGGTCCGCGGCGGCGGCCAGCCGGTCGGCGAGAGCGGCCAGCGCGGCGGCCGTCGCCGGTTGGGCGTCGACCAGCGCCTCCGGGGCGAGCACCGGGTCGTCGAGCAGTACGGCCGCCTCCTGTTCGCCCCGCACGATCGCCAGCAGGCGTCCGGTGGTGGCGCGCAGCCGGTCGGCGACGCCGGCCAGTGCGCGGCCGCCGGTCGCGGCGGCGCCCTCGGAGGCGTTTTCCGGCCCGGCGGTGTCGGCGGCGGCGCGTACGGCGGCCAGCCGCGGACCGGCGGCGTACCCGTCCCCGGCGCCGGCCAGCACCTCCCGGTCGGCCAGCCAGTCCAGCCAGCGCCGCACCAGCGGGCGCATCGGCGTGGCGATCCGCCACCGCTCCAGCGCCGGCCCGACCGGCGTGCGCGCGCCGAAGGCGTCGGGGTCGAGCAGGTCGAGCAGCCGGACCAGGCCCTGTTCGGTCAGCGCCGTCTCGACCGCGCCGGTGTCACCGGCCACGGTGGACGGCCGCGGTACGGCGAGCAGCACCTCGCCCACGGCGGTGACGGCGGCCCCGGCGGACGCGGGCACCGGGTCGTCGACCGTGACCGCTGCGGTGAGTTGTTGGTTGGTGGTGGTGGCGATGGCGTGGTGGATGTGGGGGTGGGTGTGGAGGTGGGTTTCGATGTCGCCGAGTTCGATGCGGTGGCCGTTGAGTTTGATTTGGTGGTCGGTGCGGCCGAGGAATTCGATGGTGCCGTCGGGCCAGTAGCGGCCTTGGTCTCCGGTGCGGTACCAGCGTTGGTTGTGGTGGGTGGGGAATTGGGTGTTGGTGCGTTCGGGGTCGTTTGTGTAGCCGGTGGCGAGTCCTTGTCCGCCGATCCAGAGTTCGCCGGGGACCCAGTTGGGTCGGTCGTTTCCGTGTGGGTCGGTGATTCGGTAGGTCTGGTTGCGTAGTGGGGTGCCGTAGGGGATGGAGGTCCAGTGGGTGGGGATGTGGGTGATGTGGTGGTGGTTGGACCAGATGGCGGCTTCGGTGGCGCCGCCGAGGGCGATGTGTTGGGTGTTGGGGTTTTTGGTGGTGAGGCGGTGGTGTTGGTCGAGGGGGATCCAGTCGCCGCTGGTGAGGGCGAGGCGGAGGGTGGTGAGTTGGTGGGGTTGGGCGGTGGTGAGGAGGATGTCGAGGAGGGTGGGGACGGTGTTCCAGATGGTGACTTTGTGGTGGTGGATGAGGTGGGCCCAGGTGTGGGGGTCGGGGTGTTGGTTTTCGGGGGTGGTGGTGATGGTGGCGCCGGCGGTGAGGGTGCCGAGGATGTCGTAGACGGATAGGTCGAAGTCGAGTTGGCTGATTTGGATGGTGTTGTCGTTGGGGGTGGTTTGGTAGCGGTGGTTGATGTCTTCGATGGTGTTTTGGGTGGCGCGGTGGGTGAGTTGGACGCCTTTTGGTTGTCCGGTGGATCCGCTGGTGAAGATGATGTAGGCGGGTGTGGTGTCGGGGATGGGTGTGGGTTTTGTTAGTGGGTTGGGGTGGTGGAGGGCTTGGGTGATGGTGGTGGTGTCGAGGGTGGTGGTGATGCCGGCGGTGGTGTGGATTTGTTGTTTGCGGTGGTGGGGGTGGTGGGGGTTGATGGGGACGTAGGTGGCGCCGGCGGTGAGGGTGCCGAGGACGGCGGCGATTTGGTGGGGGCCTTTGGGGAGGGTGATGGCGACGGGTTGGCCGGGTTGGATGTTGTGGTGGTGGACGAGCCAGCCGGCGATGTGGAGGGCTTGTTGGGCGAGTTGTTGGTAGGTGAGGGTGCCGTCGGGTCCGGTGACGGCGAGGTGGTCGGGGCGGGTGGCGGCGTGGTGGAAGAGGCCGTCGTGCAGGAGTTTTCCGGAGATGGGGTGGTCGGTGGCGTTCACCACCGCCCGCACCGCCAACTGGTCGTCGGGGACCAGCGTCGGCGGCACCGCCGACCAGTCCGCGCCGGCCAGCCAGTCCACCAGGCGGCCGTACGCGCCGAACATCGCGTCCAGCACCCCGTCGTGGAAGAGGTCGTCGACCGCGTCCCAGGTGAGCAGCACCCCACCGGCGTGCTCCATCACCTGGTGGTCCAGCCACACCTGCGGGGTCTGCGACACCGTCCAGCCCAGCTCGCCGAAGGCGTCGCGCACGTCGCCGTCGACCAGGTCGCGGCCGAGGTTGCTGGTGAACACCACCGGCGCGCTGGCCGCCTGCGGGCCCCGCTCGCGGGCCAGGTCGCGCAGCACCTCGACGCCGGAGTAGCCGGCGTGCGCCAGGTCGGCCCGGAAGCGCTCCTGGACCGTCCGGGCCCGCCCGGCGAAGTCGGCCGTCGGGTCGACCTCGACGTCGAGCAGGATCAGGCTGGTGAAGTCGGCGACCAGCCGTTCCACGTCCGGGTGCCGGCCGTCGCGGTCGAACAGGGTCAGGTTGAGCAGGAACCGTGGCTGGGTGCTCCACGCCCCGAGCACGGCGGCGAACGCGGTCGCCAGCGCGATCGACGGGGTAACGCCGTGCCGCCGGGCCTGCCCGACGACCGACCGCCAGGCCGCCGGCGACACCTGCCGGGTCCGCCGGACGAAGCGCGGCGCACCGTCGGTCGTCGTCGCCGACAGCGGTAGCTGCGGCGGCGCCGGCAGCTCCGGCAGCCGCTCCCGCCAGTACCCGCGGTCCTCGTCCCGCCGCCGGTCCCGGGCACCGGACGTGGCCAGGTACGCGGCGAAGCTGGTGCCGATCGCCGGCAGCGCCTCCTGCGGCCGGCGGTAGAGCGCGGCCAGGTCGGCGAGCACGATCTGGATGCTGGCCGCGTCGGCGACCAGCAGGTCGAGGTTGACGTGCAGCCGGGTGCCGCCACCGGGCAGCAGCGACACCCGCAGGTCGAAGACCTCGCCGGCGGCGACGTCGAGCAGCCGGTGCGACAGCCGGTCGCGGACCGCCAGCAGGGCCGCCCCGGCGTCACCGGCCGGCAGGTCGCGCAGGTCGTGCACGGTCACCCCGGGCCAGGCGGCCTCGGCGGCGATCCGCTGCCGCCCGTCGGCATCGAACCGGGCCCGCAGCATGCCGTGCCGGCCGGCCAGCGCGTACCCGGCCCGTTCGAGCCGGTCCGGGTCGAGGCCGTGGCCGTCGAGTTCGGCGTACACGTGGCAGCCGACCCCGCCGAGCGGCTGGGCCGGGTCGCGGCCGACCCAGTACGCGTGCTGGACCGGGGTGAGGTCGAACGGCGCGTACTCGTCGACGATGGCCGGAAGGTCGGCGGCGGGTTCGTCGCGCGCCTCCAGCAGCCGCCGTGACCAGGCGGCCAGGGTGGGGCGGGCGAGCAGGTCGGCGTACGCCACGTCGGCGCCGGCCCGCCGCCAGCGGGCGGCCAGATCCATGACGCGTACCGAGTCGAGGCCGGCGGCGACCAGGTCCTCGTCGGCGCCGAGGCTGTCCGGCGTACGGTCGATCAGTTCGGCGACGTCGTGCCGGATCCGGTCCGGGGTCAGCGGTGCCGCCGGGTCGGCGGCGGGCGCGGCGGCGGCCGGCTCCACCGGATACCAGTGCCGGTGCGCGGTGAACGGGTACGCCGGCAGGCGCGGGTCGGCGCCGGCCGGTGGGTCGAAGACGGTCCAGTCCAGCGGGGCGCCGCGCCGGTACGCCTCGGCGACACCGGCCCGCCCGCCGTCGCCGACCGCCAGCGTCACGACGCCGTCTACATCGGACGAAGCGGCGCCGACGGCCAGCACGAGCCCCGGCTGTGCCTCGGTGGTCAGCGGCGGCACGCCGTCGGGGTGGGCACCGATCTCGGCGTACCAGCGTGGGTCGGCGTGCACCAGGTCCGGGCCGAGTCCCAGCGCGTGCAGCACGTCGAGCAGTTGCCGCCAGTCGGGCCCGGCACCGGTCGGGGCGACCCAACCCGGCAGCCAGCGGCGCAGCCCGGCGAGCAGCGCGCCGACCGGGTCGCCGTCGCGCAGCCGCAGCACCAGCGGGCCCGGCGCCGGGGCCGGTACGGGCACCGGCGGGTTGGCGAGCCGCCCCGGCAGGGTCGCCGGATCGGTGGCGTCGAGCACGGCACGCCAGGGCAGCAGGTGGTCGCGGCGCTGCCGCCAGCCGGCGAGCAGCCGGGCCCGGTCGGCGGCGGCCAGCCCCTCCAGCGCGGCGGCGAGCCGGCCGGCCCGAAGGCGTACGGCGTCGGGGTCGGCACCGGCGAGCGGAACCCAGCCGGCCGGGTCCGGCCCGGCGTCGGTGGCCGGTGCGGCGGTGCCCGGTGCCGGTGCGGCCTCCACCACCAGGTGGGCGATGGTCCCGGTGAACCCGAACGAGCTGACCCCGACCCGGCGCAGCGGCCGGTCCGGGTCGACCGTCTCGGTGCCGGCCGGGAACCGGTAGTCCAGGCCGGTGCCGGCGAGCCGCGGGTTGGCGGCGGTGAACGTCGGGCTGCCCGGCCAGACCTGGTCGCGCAGGGCGACGATGGCCCGCAGCACCCCGGCGACACCGGCCGCGGCCTCCAGGTGGCCGAGGTTGGTCTTGACCGAGCCGACGAGCAGCGGCCGGTCCCGGCCGGCGAAGACCTCGGCGAGCCCGCTGATCTCCACCGGGTCGCCCAGCGGCGTACCGGTGCCGTGCAGTTCGACCGCGTCGACGTCGCCGGCACCGAGGCCGGCGGCGGCGAGCGCGGCGCGGATCACGTCCGCCTGGGCGCCCGGGTCGGGCACGGTCAGCCCGGACGAGGCGCCGTCCTGGGCGACGGCGCTGCCACGCAGCACGGCGAGGATCCGGTCGCCGTCACGCCGGGCGGCGGCCAGCGGCTTGAGGACCAGGACGGCGGCGCCCTCGCCGCGGCCGTACCCGTCGGCGTCGGCGGACAGGGTCGCGCAGCGGCCGGCCGGCGACAGCATGCCGGCGTCGGCGAGGGCACGCTCGGTCTCCGGCGACAGGGCGAGGTTCACCCCGCCGGCCAGGGCGAGGTCGCAGGTGCCGTCGGCGAGGTGCCGCAGGGCGGTGTCGATGGCCACCAGCGAGGCGGAGCAGGCGGTGTCGACGGTGAGGGCCGGGCCGCGCAGCCCGAGGTGGTGGGCGATCCGACCGGCGGTGGCGCTCATGCTGCTGCCGGTGGCGTGCATCGCCCGGATCAGGTCGGGCCGGCCGATCCGCAGCGGGAGGCTGGCGTAGTCGTGGTGCCCCTGGCCGACGAAGACGCCGGTCCGGGTGCCGCGCAGCCGGTGGGCGGCCAGGCCGGCGTCCTCGACCGCGTGCCAGGCGACCTCGAGCAGCAGCCGCTGCTGCGGGTCCATCGCCCGGGCCTGCGCGCCGCCGATGCCGAAGAACTCCGCGTCGAAGGTGTCGACCCGGTCGAGGTAGCCGCCGGGCAGGGTGAGCGGGACACCGTCGTCGGCCCGGGCCGGCGGCGGCGGGCGCAGCGTGCTGCCGGCGGCGTGCAGGAGCGCCCCGAGCGCGTCGAGACTGTCGATGCCGCCGGCGAGGCGTACGCCGACCCCGACGACCGCGACCGCGTCGGTGCCGGGCGGCGCGGTGGCCGGCACCGGTGCCGCGGGGGCGGCCGGGACGCCGGCCAGCGCGGCGGCGAGCCGGCGCAGGGTCGGATGCCGGAAGAGCATCGACACCGGGACCGGTCGGCCGGTCCGGTCGGCGAGGGTGGCGGCCCAGCGGGTGGCGCGTACGGAGTCGAGCCCGAGTTCGGCGAAGCCGGTGTCCATCGGCACCCGGTCGCGGCCCAGCACCGCGCCCAGCGTCTCGTGCGCGACGGTGAGCGTGCCGGCGGGGTCGGCGGCCGGTGTGGCGTTGGCGGTGACCGGCGGGTGGTCCTGGGTGGCCGGGGAGCCTGCCGGGCCGACGGACGAGGTGGCCGCGCCGTCGGTGGCGCGGGCGCCCGGGTTGGCGGGGTCGGTGGCGGTGGTGAGGGCGTCGCGGTGGAGGACCGGCAGCCGGCCGGCGCGGTCGGCGGCCGCCGTCGCGGTCCGGCGGATCTTGCCGGAGGTCGTCTTCGGCAGCGCCATCCGGCGCACCAGGGCCACCTCGGCGACCACGATCTCGTGCCGGTCGTGGATCTGGGCCCGGATCTCGGCGGCGATCTCTACGAGCGCCGCGTCGGGCAGGTGCCGGTCGACCTCGGCGAAGACCAGCACCGCGTCGCCGTCGTCGGGCTGCACCGCGCACGCCCCGCCGACGGCGACCGCGTCGACCCGCTGCTCGACGGTGCGTTCCAGGTCGTTCGGGTGGTGGTTGGCGCCGTGCACGATGATCAGGTCGCGCAGCCGGCCGCAGACGAACAGTTCGCCGTCTTCGTCGAGGAAGCCCAGGTCGCCGGTGCGCAGCCAGGGGCCGCGTCCGTCGGCGCGGACCGCCTGGAAGGTCCGGGCCGACTCCTGCGGCCGGCCCCAGTACGCGGTCGGCAGGCCGGGGCCGCCGACCCAGATCTCGCCGACGCCGCGCGCCGGCAGTTCCGCGCCGGTGTGGGGGTCCACGATGGACACCTCGCGGTCGTGGAACCAGTTGCCGGACGACACCAGCGTCCGCCGGGCCGGGCCGTCCGGCTCGCGGGCGACGCCCTCGGCCAGCGCGCGCGGGTCGAAGTCGGCCGACCGGAAGCCGCGCGGGCGCCGGCTGCTGGACACACAGAGCACCGCCTCGGCCAGCCCGTACGCGGGCGTCACCGCCTCGGCGGGCAGGCCGGCGGCGGCGAAGTGCGCGGCGAACCGGCGTACGGTCTGCTCCCGGATCGGCTCGGCGCCGTTGGCGACGTACCGGATCGCGGACAGGTCGAGGGTGGCGGCCTCGTCGGCGGGAATGGCCTCGACGCACCGGGCGAAGCCGAAGTCCGGCCCGGCGATCCAGTTGGCCCGGTAGGTGCTGGCCGCGCGCAGCCAGCGTCCCGGGTCGGCGGCGAAGGTGGCCGGGCTCATCATCGTGGTGGTGCCGCCGGTGAGCAGCGGCAGCAGCGCCTGCTGGAGCATGCCCATGTCGTGGTAGAGCGGCAGCCAGCCGGCGACGTGGACCGGTTCCGGAGCTCCCCACATCGCGGTCAGCAGGCCGACCTGGTGCAGGACCGTGCCGTGGGTGTTGCAGACGGCCTTCGGTGTCCCGGTCGAGCCCGACGAGTACTGCAGGAACGCGATGTCGTCGGGGGAGCGGTCGGGCAGGTCGGTCGCGGTGGCCGGCGGCAGCTCGTCCAGCGCGAGGGCACGTACCCCGTCGGGCAGCGTGCCGGCCGGGATGCCGGTGGCGTCGGCGACCAGCGCGACGGCCGGGTCGCAGTCGGCGACGATGGCGGCGAGCCGGTCGCCGGCACGGTTCAGCCGGCCGGACGCCGGCAGCGGCACCGGCACCGCGACGAGGCCGGCGTGCACGGTGCCGAGGAAGGCGGCGACGAACTGCGGCCCGGTCGGCGGCAGCAGGAGCAGGGCCCGGTCGCCGGGGGAGAAGCGGGCGGCCAGGGCGGCCGCGACGGGTTCGCATTCGGCCAGCAGTTGCGCGTACGTTCGCTCGGTGACGGTATCGTCACCGGAAAGGAAACGCAGGGCCACCCGGTCCGGGAACTCCCTGGCGACACGGATGAACTGGGCGGATACGCCGGATGAGCGATTGCCGTCGGTCAACACAGCGACAACGTAATCAATCCCCGAGGTGCCTCGATCATGTCGCACCCGGCAAGAAATAGTCATGGCGACTAGTTGCCAACGGCTGGCCCGACCGGTCCACGACGGACCGGCGGGCCAGCCGCCGGATCGGGTCCGCGAGAGGCGGACGCGCCGGCCCCGATGCCGGCGGTCCGCTCAGACGCCCGGGTTCGAGTGCAGCGAGATGATCTCGTTCTTGCCGTTGACGTGGACCACCTTCGGCTCCAGGCTGCGGGCCTCCTCGTCGGTGACCAGCCCGTAGCCGATGATGATGATCAGGTCGCCGGTGTGCACCAGCCGGGCGGCGGCGCCGTTGATGCCGATGACCCCGGAGCCGGCGGGCCCCTCGATCGCGTACGTCTCCAGCCGGGCCCCGTTGTCGATGTCGACGACGTGGATCAGTTCGCCGGGCAGGATGTCGGCGGCCCGCATCAGGTCGACGTCGATGGTCAGCGACCCGATGTAGTGCAGGTCGGCCTGGGTGACGGTGGCTCGGTGGATCTTGGACTTGAGCATGGTGCGGAACATGGGGTCGCTCCCTGGGCGCGTCGGACGGCCGGCCGGCGGTCGTTGCCGGCCGGCCACTGTTGGGTGGACGGCGACGGTCCGTGGTGCCGGTCAGCGGGGGATGCGCAGGCCGAGGCCGCGCTCGCGCGCGGTCTCGGCCACCACCGCGCCGAGCGCGACGTCGAGGATGGACATTCCGAACGGGTTGCTGAGCACGATGTCGGTGGGCGCGGATCGTCCCGGGTGCCGTCCGGCGATGACATCGCCGAGGCTGCCGTGCACCCGCGCGGCGTCCGGGTCGGGGGTCGCCCCCGGCCGGTACGCCCCGTCGGCGTCGCGCAGGGTGCCGGCCCGCCACATCCGGCCGAGCAGGCGGCGGTCGTCGTGGCTCACCAGCCCCCAGTCGTCGACGAACACGAGGTCGGCCCGGGTGACCACCTCGGGCAGTACGTCGTCGAGCGAGACGTGCGCGATCAGGGCGCCCGGCTTGAGCCAGTCGTACGCGATGTAGCCCTCGGTGGTGACCGTGACGGCGAGCACCAGGTCGGCGCCCTCGACACACTCGCGGGCCGTGCCGGCGCTCGTCACCGTGAGGTGTCCGGTGTCCGGGTCGGCCCGCAGCGCGTCGGCCAGGCCGGCGGACCGGGCCGGGTCGAGGTCGAAGACGCTGATCTCGGCGAGCTTCTCCAGCACCGACGGCAGCAGCCGCAGGTGCACCTGGGCCAGGGTGCCGCAGCCGAGCACCGCCAGCCGGCCGATCGGGTCGGGGCCGAGTCGCTGCGCGGCCACCGCGGTGACCGCCGCGGTGCGCAGGGCACTGATGTACGCCGACTCCATCACCGCCCACGGGTAGGCGGTCTCGGCGTCGAGCATCATCAGCAGGCCCTGGGAGCGGGCCAGGCCGTTCGCCGGGTTGCCCAGGCTGGCGTTGATCACCTTCATGCCCAGGACCAGGCCGTCGTCGGTGCGGATCGCGCCGGGCATGCCCAGTGAGCGGGCCGAGTGACCGGCCTTCGTCTGCCACGGCAGGTACGCCTCGTCGGGCAGGATCGTGTCACCGAGGGTGTGCAGCCTCAGCGCCTCCGCGGTGACCGCCACCGGGTCGACACCGTCCAGGCACTCGATGACGTGTGCGCGTGACAGGTAGAGCAGTTCGGCGTCGGGATAGCCGGGTAGGTCGAGCACTGTTTATCCATTCTTGAACTGGAGGCCGTCGGCGCGCAGCCTCTTCATGGCGAGTTCCACCTCTTCGCGGGCGCCGACCTCGTCGAGCCAGGCGTCGTCGTAGAGCGTCGCGCGGTAGCGGTCGCCGCCGTCCGGACACAGGCACAGGGGATTCGTCGGCGGTTGCTCGCCGGCCAGGTCGACCAGGCAGGCGTGCAGGACGCAGCCGGAGGAGCCGCCGAGCGCGACGCCGGTGTCGGCCAGGAAGACGCGGCAGACGGCGATGGCGTCGGCGTCGGCGACCCAGGTGGCGGCGTCGTAGCTGTGCTCGGACAGGAACGAGGAGCGGCGGCTGGCCCCGATCCCGGCGATGAGGCGGCGGCCGGGCGGGGCGCCGGTGACCAGGGACCCGTGGGCGTCGACGGCGACGATCCGGATCTGCCGGTCGAGGGTGCGCAGGTGGGCCGAGATGCCGGCGAGGGTGCCGCCGGTGGAGACCGCGACGTAGACCGCGTCGAGGTCGGGGCCGCCCTGTTCGGCGATCTCCGGCCCGGTGGTCAGTTGGTGGATCCACGGGTTGGCGAAGCTGCCGTACTGGTCGGGCCAGCGGTAGCCGGGGTTGGTCGCGCACAGGGTGTGTACGGTGCGCAGCCGGGTGAGCAGGTATCCGCCGTACCCGTCGGGTTCGTCGACGAAGCACACCTGGACGCCGGCTCTGGTGAGCGCGTCGCGGGTGGCCGGCGGTGTCTTGGGGTCGATGACCGCGATCAGCCGGCAGTCGAGGCCGGCGAGCAGGCGGGCCATGCCGAGCCCGAGGTTGCCGGAGGTCGACTCGACGACCACCGTGCCGGGCAGTAGTGGGCTGCGCCGGTCCATGGCCATCAGCAGCCCGGCGGCGGTGCGGTCCTTGATGGACCCGGACGGGTTGAACGACTCGTGCTTGAGGCGCAGATGGTGCGTCCGTCCCTGCCATTGCGTCACGATCGAGGTGGTGGGTGTGGGGACGAGAGTCGATTCCAGGTGCTCGACCCGTGACAGCACGGTGACTCCTCACTGCGGGATCCCCACGCTGGTGGGATGCTGATGCCCGGTCAGAGCCGGTTCCGATCGCCAACGCAGGATCGACGTTCGGCCGTGCGCCGCGACAGCCTTTGGCGACTACTCGCCAGGGAGTTCATTAAGCGCGTGGGTGGGAGCGCTATCGGCTTAGTCGATTCAGGTTGGTGATTCTGACGATTCGTCGCCACCATCTGGACAGTGGAGTCGGAGAAGTTGTTAATTAGGTGGAAACCTAGAAATATGTCGACCGGGAGTCACTGTCGCGTCACCTAAGGTGATGAGCTATTGCGTATTGTCCGCTAGCGGATGATTAGTGACCGGCGAACGGACTACCCCGACGGGGGTGGTCCTGGCCGTGAACCGCGCCCGATTGTGGGTCGGGTGGTATAGATCTCTCTATGCGGCATGTCGGGTTCCGGTGCTTCGGCCCGTTGGAAATCGAGGTGGGCCAGCGGGTCCTGCCTGCCGGCGGGCCACTTCAGCGTGGCCTGCTCGCGATGCTGCTGCTCAACTCCAACAACTTTGTCAGTGCCGACCGAATCATTTCCGCGCTGTGGGAGAAACCGCCGGAGACGGCACTCGGGCAGGTGCAGACCCGGATCTGGCGGCTACGCCAACTGCTGCACGGGACCGGGGAGACCTCCCCGGCGCCCACCGCCCGGCCACAGCTGATCACCCGCGCCGGCGGGTACGGCCTGATCGTCGACCCGGAGGCCGTCGACCTGCTGGTCTTCGAGCGTCGGGTCAAGCACGGCGGCGTCCTGCTGGCCGCCGGCCGGGCCCGTGAGGCGGTCAAGGAGTTGCGCGAGGCGCTCGCCCTCTTCCGCGGGCCGGTCTTCGCCAACGTCAACGCCCCCGGGGTCGGCATCGAGGCCGAGGCGGTCGAGGAGCGGCGGCTCGCCGCGATCGAACAGCGCATCGAGATCGAACTCAACCTCGGCCTGCACGTACAGGTCGTCGCAGAACTGCGGGAACTCGTCGCCGCCCACCCGTACCGGGAACGGCTGCGGCTGCACTTGATGCAGGCGCTGCACCGCTCCGGCCGGCGTGCCGAGGCGGTCGCCGCCTACCGCGACGGCCACCGCACCATGGTCGACGGCGCGGGCCTGGAGCCGAGCCGCGAACTCAAGGAACTGCACCGCGCCATCCTGCTCTCCGACGCGGCCACCGACCCCGCGCCGGCTGCCGGGCGGCCCCGCGCGACCGTTGGGTTACACGTGCCCAGGGACCTGCCGCGCGACTCGGTCCACCTGGTCGGGCGCTGCCCGGAGACCAACGAACTCCTCAACTACCTGCGCGGGCCGAACGACTCCCAACTGCCCCGGGTGGTCGCCATCGCCGGCGGGCCCGGCGTCGGCAAGACCGCGCTCGCCGTGCGGATCGCGCACCTGCTCGTCGACGACGTACCGGACGGGCAACTCTTCACCTGGGTCGGCGGCAAGGCCGACCCGAACGCCATCCTGCACCGGTTCCTGCGCGGCCTGGGCGTGCCGGAACGGGAGGTGCCGGAGACGCTGGAGGAGCGGTCCGCGCTCTACCGCGCCCGGATGGCCGACCGCCGGGCCATCCTCGTCATCGACGACGCCGAGTCGGAGGCGCAGGTCCGCCCGCTGCTGCCGGCGGCACCGGGCGGGGCCACCCTGGTCACCAGCCGCCGCCGGCTGACCGCGCTGGACGGCGTACGGCACCTGGACCTGCCGGCGCTGGGCGAGACCGACATGATCCGGCTGCTGGTCGAGACCGTCGGCCGGGACCGGATCGACGCCGAGCCGGGGCTGCCGGCCCGCATCGTCGACCGGTGCGAGGGTCTGCCGCTGGCCGTACGCGCGGTCGGTGCCCGGCTGGCCGCCCGCCCGCACTGGTCGCTGGCCCGGTTCCTGGCGGCCGTGGAGGACGAGACCCGGCGCCTGGACGCGATGTCCTTCGGCGACCTCGACGTACGGGCCGCGATCGCGTCGAGCTACATCCGCCTCGAACCCCGGGCCCGCCAACTGTTCCGCGCGCTCGGGTCGCTGGACCGGGCCGAGTTCACGGTCCGCGAGGCCAGCGAGCTGATCGGCGGCTGCGCCGACGAGCTGACCGAGGATCTGGTCGACGTACGGCTGGTCCACCCGGTACCCGGTTCGTGGTCCGACGGATTGCGTTACCGAATCGACGGACTCTGCCGGCTCTTCGCCCGGGAACGGGCCGCCCTGGAAGGGGCCGGAACGGAATCCTGATCCGTTTCGCCGGTTGTCGTCGCCATTTAGTCGTCGATACTTCTTTCCTTCACGAAGTGGGTGGTCGCTGCCTTCATCCGTACCCGGACGATGCCCGAGATCCTGTCTCTGCCGCCTATGTCGCTTTACGGCAGGACGTCTGCCTTGTGATAGTCGTCCACTTGCTCTCTCCGTCAAGACGCGGTGTAGAGCGGATCGAGAGAGAACGACAAGGACAGCGGCTTTCGCTGATGTTTAGATCAGGTCGATCAATCATGATCAAGCCTTTGTTCGCGTCCCATAACTGGTTTGTACCCATGACCGGCTACAGCTTGCCTATGTGGAGGCTTTCCTTGCCTGACGCCATCCGGCCCAGACAACTCGTCCGGCAGCCCGCGCTCGCCGGCCGCCCGCAAATGACCACCATGGACCCCGCGGCCGGCGCCCGGGGCGGCACGACTTCGGACACCCGTAAGCCCTGGAACGACCGGCCCGCCGCGCCGCCGCGTCCCGTCGTACCCGCCGACCGGTCCCGCGTGGCCGGCGGCCAGGTCCGGGTCCCCCCGGTCTGGCCGCCGGCCACGGCCCCGGCCGGGGTACGGGCACCGCAGCCCCCCGCCCAGCGCAACGTCCTCACCGCCCCGCCGGGCAGCGTCGAGCCGCCCCCGGACCACCTGCTCCCGATCCTGGCCCAGCTCATGACCGGCGCCACCGACGTGACCGCGAGCCAGCGCCTCGGGATGTCGCCGCGCACCTTCAGCCGGCGGGTCTCCGAACTGCTGGAGCACCTGGGGGTCATGAGCCGCTTCCAGGCCGGCGTGGCCTCGGCCAACCAGGGTTGGGTGCTGCCCCGGCAGCAGCCACCGGCCCGCAACCACTGAGGGGGCGGGATGCGTCATCTGCTGTCCATATCGGACCTGGACAACGACGAACTGCGGCAGCTGGTCGACCGGGGGGCGGCGATCGCCCGGAACCGGTCGGCCGTCGAGGCCACCCGGCCGCTGGCCGGCCGGGTGGTCGGCGTCTACTTCCGCAAGACCTCGACCCGGACCCGGACCGCCTTCTCGGCCGGCGCGCTGCGACTCGGCGCGTCGCTCATCTCGTACGGCCCGGCCGACCTGCAGGAGAACACCGGGGAGACGGCCGCCGACACGGCCCGGGTGCTGTCCGGAATGCTCGACGGTTTCGTCGCCCGCACCAGCGGCACCGAGGCCGAACTGGCCACCTTCGCCGCGCAGGACCGGATGGCGGTCGTCAACGCGATGAGTGCCCGGGAGCACCCGACCCAGGCACTGACCGACCTGACCACGATCGCCCGGCACTTCGGGCGGGTCGACGGGGTCACCGTCCGGTACATCGGCGAGGGCAACAACACCGCCGTCGCGCTCGCCCTGGCGCTGCCCCGGTTCCCCGGCACCACGCTGCACCTGAACACCCCGGCCGGGTACGGGCTGCCGCCCGACGTCGTCGAGGAGGCAACGGTGCTGGCCAAACGGTCCGGGTCGACGCTGGTCGAGCACCACGACATGACCCCGTGCCCGGACGCCGACGTCGTCTACACCACCCGGTGGCAGACGACCGGCACCAGCAAGCCGGACCCCGACTGGCGGACCCGGTTCGAACCGTTCCGGATCGACGCGCGGGTGCTCGCCGGGCAGCCGGGCGCGATCTTCATGCACGACCTGCCGGCGCACCGTGGCGAGGAGGTGACCGGCGACGTCCTCGACGGGCCCGCCAGCATCGCCTTCGACCAGGCCGACAACAAGCTGCACAGCGCCATGGCCGTCCTCGAGTGGTGCCTCGCCCCGGCCGACGGCACGGGGCCGGCGTGACCGGCACCCCGCTCGCCGGCCGGGTCGCCCTGGTCACCGGCGGCGGCAACGGCATCGGCGCGGCGGTCGCCCGCCGGCTGTCCGCCGCCGGTGCCGCCGTCGTCGTGGCCGACCGGGACGGCGCCGCCGCCCGGTCGGTCGCGGCCGAGGTCGGCGGCACCGCCGTCCGCGCCGACCTCGCCGCCCCGGAGGGCACCCGGACCGCCTTCGCCCGCGCCGAGGCCGTACACGGTCGGCTCGACCTGGTGCACCTCAACGCCGGCATGCTGTCCGGCACGCCCGACCTCACCGAGCTCGACGAGGCCCGCTACCGGGCCGTCACCGGCGTGAACATCGACGCGGTGGTCTTCGGCGTACGGGCCGCGATCCCGGCCCTGCGCCGGGCCGGTGGGGGAGCGGTGCTGGTCACCTCGTCGATCGCCGGGCTGACCGGGTTCGACCTCGACCCGGTCTACGCGATGACCAAGCACGCCGTCGTCGGTCTGGTCCGGGCACTGGCCCCGAGCCTGGCCGGGCAGGGCATCCGGATCTCCGCGATCTGCCCGGACTTCGTCGACACCGGCTTCCTCGGGCCGCACCGGCACCTGGTCACCGGCGGGCCGATGCTCACCGCCGACGCGGTGGCGGAGGCGGTGCTCGGTGAACTGGCCGACGGCGAGTCCGGCCGGCTGCTCGTGCTGCGCGCCGGGCAGCCGCCGGCCCCGTACGTCTTCGCCCCCGCCTGACCGCCCCCGTACCGGTCCCTGATCCCCGTGATCAGGGACCGGTACGGGCGTGTCGTCGGTGGGTCGCCCGCCGAACTCCCTGATCACGCGGATCTTGCGCGGGGCCGGCAGGCCGACGGGTCACCAGGCCGGGGTGGCCAGGCTGTCGAAGAAGTTGACCACGTGGGCGTTGACCTCGTCGGGGCGCTCCAGGAAGCCGAAGTGGCCGCACTCCTTGACCTCGACGTAGGTGCTGCCCGCGATCGCGCCGGCCACCTCCCGGCACAGCTCCACCGGCGTGATCACGTCCTGCTCGAACGCCATCACCAGGGTCGGCGTCGTCACCGCCGACAGCGCGGCCAGCCGGTCCGGGATCGCCGCCGCGTCGTACTGGCTGGCCGGCCCGTCACCGGCGACCGGGAACGCCTCGGCCAGCGCCAGCCACTCGGCGGCGAACTTGTCGTCGGCCAGCGTCCGCTGCCCGAACAGGTTGCCCATTCCGGTGACGGCGGCGTAGCCGACCGGCACCGTGTCGGCGTGCCGGACCGCCTGCGCCGTGGCCGTGGTCAGCGCCCGCAGGTAGTGGGTCAGCCGGCCCCGGGTGCCCAACAGCGCGATGCCGGTCACCAGGTCGGGGCGGGCCAGGGCCAGCTCCTGCGCGACCATCGCGCCCAGCGACGAGCCGGCGACCCGGCACGGCCCGATGCCGAGCGCGCGGATCAGCCCGGCGGTGTCGGCGACGAGTTCGGCCAGCCGGTACGGCCCCGGCGGGGCGCTGGACGGCACGGTGCCCCGGTTGTCGAAGGTGATCACCTCGTATCCGGCGGCGACCAGTGCCGGCACCTGGTGCATGTCCCACAGCGCGGCCCGGGCCGCCGCCGGGGCGACCAGCAGGACCGGTGGTCCGGCACCGTGCCGTCGGTATGCCAGCGTCACCCCGTTGACCTCGACGGTCGCCCCCCTACCCATGCCCCAATCCGAGCCGAGCCGGTGTGGACGGTCAACGCCGCTGGCGACTAGTCGCCAGCGGCTTGTCAGGTCTGTCACCGGTCCCGAACTCTCGTATCCGCATACCGCGCGCCACATGCGTGCGGGACGCGCGCCCACCGGGGGACCCGTCCGGTGCCGACCGACCGTGCCGGACGCGGCGGCCGGTGTATCCGACCGCCCACCCGTTCCCGCCGGTCCCGACGGGTCGCCGTCCCGCCGCCGGGCGTCCGGTCACCGGCCGGCCGCACACGGGGAACTGGAGTTGAGGACATGACAGCCAGTCTCGACGCCGCGCAGACGCTGCACGGCCTGGTGGCCGGGCACGCCGTCGCCCGTCCCGACGCATGCGCGGTGGAATGCGGGTCGCTGCGGCTGACGTACGCCGAACTCGACGACCGCGCCACCGCCCTGGCGGCCCGGCTGCGGGCCGCCGGCACCGGCCCCGAGGACATCGTCGGGGTCCGCACCGCCCGCGGCCCCGAACTCGTCGTGGCGATCCTCGGCGTGCTGAAGGCCGGGGCGGCGTACCTGCCGCTGACCGCCGACCTGCCGCCGTCGCGCGTCGCCGCGCTGATCGCCGACGCCGGCGTACGCGTCGTCGTCGCCGGGACCGGGACCGCGACCGCCGTCACCGGCACCGCCGTGACGGTCGTCGACCCGGCCGGCACCGGCCCGGCCGTCGACGTGGCCGGCGACGGCGTCGACCCGGACACCGCCGCGTACGTCATCTACACCTCCGGCTCCACCGGCGTGCCCAAGGGCGTGGTGGTCGAGCACCGCGCCGCCGCCGCCCACATCCGGTCGATGGTCGCCCACCTCGGGCTGACCCCGGACGACGTGGTCCTCCAGATGGCCGGGCACGGCTTCGACGTCGCCGTCGAGCAACTCTTCGCCGGCCTCGCCGCCGGTGCCCGGGTCGTCCTGCGCGACGACCGGGTCTGGGGGCCGGCCGAGGTGTGCGCGGCGCTGCGCACGCACGCGGTGACCGTCGCCGACCTGCCGACCGCGCTGTTCACCGAACTGGCCACCGCCCGCCACGCCGGGCTGCTGCCCGCCGCCGTCGGCACGCTGCGCGTGGTCCTCGCCGGTGGCGAGGCGCTGCCCGCCGCCGCCGTCGACCGCTGGCGGGCCGCCGTCGGCCCGGACGGGCCGCCGGTCCTCAACGCGTACGGTCCGACCGAGACGGTGATGACCGCGTCGGTGCACCGGTCCGGCGACACCGCCGGGGCGGACACCGTGCCGATCGGCGCCGCCGTCGGCCCCCGCGTCCTGCACGTGCTCGACGCCGACCTGGCCGGCACCGGCGGCGGCGAGCTGTACATCGGCGGCACCGCCCTGGCCCGCGGCTACCTCGGCCGCCCCGACCTGACCGCCGAACGGTTCGTGCCCGACCCGTGGGGGCCGCCCGGCGCCCGGATGTACCGGACCGGCGACCGGGTCCGGCGCGCCGACGACGCCGCCGACCTGACGTTCCTGGGCCGGGTCGACGACCAGGTGAAGGTACGCGGGTTCCGGATCGAGCCGGCCGAGATCGAGGCCGTCCTGGCCGGGCACCCCGACGTCGCCCAGGCGGCGGTCCTCGCCGGCGGCGGCCGGCTGACGGCGTACCTGGCCGGGGTCGACGGCACCGACGGCCCGGAGCCGGCGGCGCTGACCGCCTGGCTGACCGGGCGGCTGCCGGCGTGGATGGTGCCGGCCGTCTGGCACCGGCTGGACCGGCTGCCGGTCACCCCCGGCGGCAAGGTCGACCGGGCCGCGCTGGCCGCGCTCACCCCGGCCCCGGCCGCACCGGCGGACACCGCACCGGCCGGCGACGAGCCCGCCGACCCGACCACCGCGAGCATCCGGCGGATCTGGGCGCGGGTGCTGGACCTGCCCGGCGTCGGCGTCGACGACACCTTCCTCGACCTCGGCGGCACCTCGCTGCTCGCCGCCCGCATCCAGGCCGACCTGCGCGCCGACCTCGGCGTCGAGCTGCCGCTGCACGAACTGCTGGCCAACCCGACCGTCGCCGCGCTGGCCCCGCGGGTCGAGGCGGCCCGCGCCGGTGACACCGCCGGCGCCCCGGCCCTGCCGGAGTTGACCCGCTACGACGGCGACCGGCGCACCGCGCCGCTGTCGGTGATGCAGGAGCAGATCTGGTTCTTCGAGCAGCTCACGCCCGGCAACGTCGCCTACAACGCGCCGACGACGATCCGGCTGCACGGCCCGGTCGACGTACGCCTGCTCGAGGCGGCGCTGTCCGAAGTGGTCCGCCGGCACGAGATCCTGCGCACCACCGTGATCACCCGCGACGGGGACCCGGTCCAGCTCATCCACCCGCCCTACCGGGTCCGGGTCGCGACCCGCGACCTGCGCTACGCCCCCGACCCGGCCGGCGCCGCCGAGCACGTCGTCGCCGCCGAGATCCGGGTGCCGTTCGACGTGTCCCGGCTGCCGCTGCTGCGCTGGCTGCTGCTGCGCCTGGCCGACGAGGAGTACGAGCTGGTCCTCGTCGAGCACCACATCATCCACGACGGATGGTCGTTCGCGGTGCTGATGGACGAGCTGCTGGCCAACTACGCCGCGGTCGCCGGCTGGGCGCCCGCCCCGGCCGAGCCGCGCCTGCAGTACCTCGACTTCGTGCACTGGCAGCGCGCCGCCCTGCCCGGCCCGGCGCTGCGCGCCCAGTTCGACCACTGGGCCGACCGGCTCGCCGGCGCCCCGGACCGGCTCGACCTGCCGTACGACCACCCGCGTTCCGGCGACAACCCGGCACCGGGCGCGGTGCACCGCGCCGAACTGCCCGCCGACCTGTGCGCGGCGGTGCGCGAGTTCAGCCGCCGCCGGGGCGTCACCCTGTTCATCACGATGATGGCCGGGTACGCGGCCATGCTGCACCGGTTCACCGGACAGGACGAGCTCAGCGTCGGCTCGGCGTACGGCAACCGGGCGATCCCCGGCACCGAGGGCATCCTCGGCATGTTCGTCAACCCGGTGGTGCTGCGGCTGGAGGTGCCCGGCCGGCGGCGGTTCACCGACGTCGTCGACGAGGTCCGCGCGGTCGCCCTCGACGCCCAGGCCCACCAGCACCTGCCGTTCGTGCACCTGGTGCGCGAGCTGGCGCCGCCGCGCCGCCCCGGCCACAACCCGATGTTCGCCGCGATGATGAACTTCGACGACGCGCCGCTGGTGCCGCTGTCCAGCGGCCCGATCTCGGCGTCCTACCTGGAGCGGCACAACGGCACCGCCAAGCTCGACCTGTCGGTGCTGGTCGTGCCGCGCGCCGAACGCCAGATCGGGGTGCCGGCGCACGAGCGCGACCAGCGGATCACGATGATCTGGGAGTACCGCAGCGACCTGTTCGACCCGGCCACCATCGCCCGGTTCTTCGACGCGTACGTCGCCCTGCTGCGCGCCGCGCTGACCGACCCGGCCCGCCGGATCAGCGACCTGCCGATGAGCACCGCGGCGATCCCGGCCGCCCCGGCCGCGCCACCGGCCACCGGCGCCGACGACCCGGCGGTGCACCGGATGTTCGCCCGGGTCGCCGCCGACCGGGGCGACGCCGAGGCGGTCCTGCACCCGGGCGTCGGCGCCGTCTCCTACGCCGAACTCGACCGGCGCGCCAACCGGTTCGCCCACCTGCTAGGCGACCGTGGCGTCGGCACCGAGGACCTGGTCGCCATCTGCCTGCCGCGCGGCGTCGACTGGGTCTCCAGCGTCCTGGGCGTGCTCAAGGCCGGCGCCGCCTACCTGCCGCTGGACCCGGACAGCCCCGCCGACCGGCTGGCCGGCCTGCTCGCCGACGCCGGCCCGCGCGCCCTGGTCACCGTCCGCGCCGACCTGCCCGGCACCGCTGACCCCACCGACGGCGACCCGGCCGCCGCCGCCGGACCGCTGCTGGTCCGCCCGGACGACCCGGCGCTGCGCACCGCACCGGAGCACGACCCCGGCGTCGCGGTCGACCCCGACCAGCTCGCCTACCTGATCTACACCTCCGGGTCGACCGGCCGGCCGAAGGCGGTCGGGATCTCGCACCGCGCCCTGGCCAGCAAGTACGCCGCCTGGCGCAGCGCCTACGACCTGGACCTGCACCCCGGCACCCACCTCCAGCTCGCCGCCCTCGCCTTCGACGTCTGCACCGGCGACGTGGTCCGGGCCCTGCTCTCCGGCGGCCGGCTGGTCCTCTGCCCGCCGGAGGCGGCCCTCGAGCCGGCCGCGCTGCTGCGGGTGATCCGCGAGTACGGCGTCGACACCGTCGAACTCCTGCCGTCGGTGATGAACCTGCTCGCCAGCCACCTGCGCGCGACCGGCTCCCGGTTGACGACGTTGCGCCTGGCGGCGATCGGCGGCGAGGCGTGGACGACCACCGACCACCGGCGGTTCCGCGAGGTCCTCGGCCCGAACACCCGGCTGCTCAACGTCTACGGCGTCACCGAGGTCACCATCGGCAACACCCTGCGCGAGCTGGGCCCGGCCGGCGGCCTCGACACCGACGACCAGCCGCTGCCGATCGGCGAACCGCTGCCGGAGGTCGAGGCGTACGTGCTGGACGCGGCGGGCCGGCCGGTGCCGGTCGGCGCCGTCGGCGAGGTCTTCCTCGGCGGGGTCGGGGTGGCCCGCGGCTACCACGGCCGGCCCGACCTGACCGCGGAACGGTTCCGCCCCGACCCGTCCGGCACCCGGCCCGGTGCCCGCCTCTACGCCACCGGCGACCGGGGCCGGTTCCGGCCCGACGGCGGCATCGAGTTCCTCGGCCGGATCGACCACCAGGTCAAGATCAGAGGCTTCCGGGTGGAGCCCGGCGAGGTCGAGCACGCCCTGCGCGGCGAACCGTCCGTCGGCGACGCGGTCGTGGTCGCGCACACCGACCGCACCGGCGTCCGGCTGGTCGGGTACGTCACCGGCAACGGCCCGACCCCGCCCGACCCGGCGAACCTGCGCGACTTCCTGCGTGGCGTGCTGCCCGCCTACCTGGTGCCGGCGGCGATCCAGGTGCTGCCCGAACTGCCCCGCACCACCAGCGGCAAGGTGGACCGCCGGGCGCTGCCCGACCCGGGCAGTGTCGAGGCGGCGCCGGGCGGCTCCCGGCCGCCCACGCCCGGCGTCGAGCAGCAGGTCGCCGACGTGTGGTGCGAGGTGCTCGGGCTGCCGGCCGTCGGCGCCGACGACGACTTCTTCGACCTCGGCGGGCACTCGCTGCTCGCCGCCCAGGTCACCGCCCGGCTGCTGGCGGTGCTCGGCGTACCGCTGTCGGTCCGCGACCTGCTGGCCGCGCCCACCGTCGCCGGGCTGGCCCGGCGGGCCGGCGCGGCCGCCGAGCGGCCCCCGGCCCGTACCGGCCCGGCCCTGGTGCCCCGGGCCCGGCAGGCGTTCACGGTCGCGGCGTCGGCGTTCGACGACGCCGGGCCGGTGCCGGCCGAGGACGGCCGGTGACCGCCGGCGGCCCGGTCGAGGCGCTGCCGGCGTCGTCCGGCCAGGAACGCCTGTGGTTCTTCGACCAGCTCGAACCCGGCAACCCGCTCTACAACGTGCACTTCGCGGTCCGGCTGCGCGGCCCGCTGCGCCCCGACGCGCTGGCCGCCGCCGTGCAGACGGTCGTCGACCGGCACGAGGCGCTGCGGACCACGCTGCGCGCCGTCGACGGCCAGCCCCGTCAGGTGATCACCGCGTCGGTCGAGGTGCCGACCCGGGTGACCGACCTGACGTCGGTGCCGGCGACCGACCGGGCCGGCACCGCCAGCGGCCGCGCCGCCGAACACGCCCGGACCGCGTTCGACCTGGCCACCGGCCCGCTGCTGCGCAGCGACCTGCTCCGCTTCGCCGACGACGACCACGCCTGGCTGCTCACCCTGCACCACGCCGTCTGCGACGGCTGGTCCGCCGAGGTGCTGTTCGGCGAGGTCTCCGAGGCGTACCTCGCCGCCGTCCAGCACCGCCCGGCCGACCTGCCCGACCTGCCGTTGCAGTACGCCGACTTCGCCCTGTGGCAGCGCGACGTGCTCGCCGACGGCGGCCTCGCCGACCAGCTCGACCACTGGCGGCAGCGGCTCGACGGCGCCGCCCCGCTGCTCGACCTGCCCACCGACCACCCCCGCCCGGCGACGCAGAGCTACGCCGGCGCGCTGCTCGAGGCGGTCGTCCCCGATGACCTCGCCGGCGCGGTACGCGACCTGGCCCGCCGGGAACGGGCGACACCGTTCATGACCCTGCTCGCCGCGTTCGCGGTGGTCCTGCACCGGCACACCGGCGTCGACGACCTGGTCGTCGGCACCGCCGTCGGCGGGCGCGGCCGGGTCGAGCTGGAACGGCTCGTCGGCTTCTTCACCAACACCGTCGCGCTGCGCGTCGACCTGCGCGGCGAGCCGACCTTCCGCGATCTGCTGGCCCGGACCCGCACCGTCGTCGCCGACGCCCAGTCCCACGCCGACCTGCCGTTCGAGCAGGTCGTGCAGGCGCTGCGCCCGGACCGCGAACCCAGCTACCACCCGGTCTTCCAGGTGATGTTCGACGTGCAGCCGGGCGGGCTCGGCGCGCTGCGGCTGCCCGGCGTACGCGCCACCGACGTACCGGTGCTCGACCGGCGGATCTCGCTGTTCGACTTCAGCGTCTCCGTCGTCGACGGCGACGAGCTGCGGCTGGTCGCCGAGTACGCCACCGACCTGTTCACCGCCGACACGGTGGGCCGGCTGCTGGCCGCGTACCAGGCGGTCCTGGCCGGCGTGGTCGCCGACCCGGACCGGCCGGTCGGCGCGCTGCCGCTGATGACCGCCGCCGAACGCGACCGGATCCTGGCCGCCGCCGACCGGCGGGAACAGGCCGCGCAACCGGCCACGCTGACCGACGTGTTCGCCGCGACGGCCGAGCGGTCCCCGGACGCGCCGGCGCTGCTCGACGCCGCGACCGGCGTCGGCTACGACTACCGGGAACTGCGCGCCTGGTCCGGCGACGTCGCCGCCCGGCTGCACGCCGCCGGGGTACGCCGCGGCGACCTGGTGGCGCTGCTGTGCCGGCGCTCGCCGGCCGCGGTCGCCGGGCTGCTCGGCGTCCTGCGGGCCGGCGCCGCCTACCTGCCGCTGGACCCGGACAGCCCGCCCGGCCGGATCGCCGCCCTGCTCGCCGACGCCGCCCCGGCCGCCGTACTGGTCGAACCGGGGCTGCGGGCGGTGCTGCCGGCCGGCGGGCCGCCGGTGCTGGCCGTCGAGCCGGTGCCGCCGTCGATCGCCGCCACCGCGCCGGACGTCCACGTCGAACCCGACGACCTGGCGTACGTCATGTACACCTCCGGCTCCACCGGCCGGCCCAAGGGCGTCCTCGTCCCGCACCGGGGCGTGGCGAACTACGCCGCCGCCGACCGGGCCGAGTACGGCCTGACCGCCGCCGACCGGGTGCTCCAGTTCACCGCGCTGATGTTCGACGTCAGCGCCGAGGAGATCTGGCCCTGCCTGGCCACCGGCGGCTGCCTGGTGCTGCGCGCCGACGACATGATCGACACCGCGCGCGAGTTCTTCGCCGCCTGCGAGCGGCTCGGTGTCACCGTCGTACACCTGCCGACCGCGTACTTCCACGAGCTGGTCGCCGAGTGCGAGCGCGACGGCCTGCGGCCGCCGGCCGGGCTGCGGGTGGTGGCGATCGGCGGCGAGGCGACCACCCCGGCCCGGATCGCCGCCTGGCGCCGGCTGGCGCCGCACGCCCGGCTGTCCAACGCGTACGGACCCACCGAGACCAGCATCGCGACCACGCTGGCGGCGCTGTCCGGGCCGGGCGTGCCGGAGGTGGCCACCCGGGTGCCGATCGGCCCGCCGGTCGCCGGCTCCGCCGTGTACGTCCTCGACGCCGAGCTGGCACCGGTGCCGGCCGGTGTGGTCGGCGCGGTCTACGTCGGCGGCGCCGGCCTGGCCCGCGGCTACCTCGGCCGGCCGGAGCTGACCGCCGACCGGTTCGTGCCCAGCCCGTTCGGTGCCGGTGAGCGCCTCTACCGCACCGGCGACCTGGCCCGCACACTGCCCGACGGGCAGCTCGAGTTCTGCGGCCGGGTCGACGCCCAGGTCAAGATCCGCGGCCACCGGATCGAGCCGGGCGAGGTCGAGGCGGCGCTGACCACCCTGCCCGAGGTACGCCACGCGGTGGTTGTCGCCCGGCCCACCGCGCGCGGCGACCACGAGCTGTTCGCGTACGTCGAGCCGGTGTCGGCGCCAGCGCCCGACCTGGACCGGCGGCTACGGGAACGGCTCGGCGAGCTGCTGCCCGCCTACCTGGTCCCGACCGGCTGGCTGGTGGTCACGGCCCTGCCCCGGACCGGCACCGACAAGATCGACCGGACGGCGCTGCCCGAGCCGCCGCCGCCCCCGGCCGCGCCGGTCGGGCCGGCCCCGCGTACCGCCGCGGAGCGGCTCGTCGCCCGGGTGTGGTGCGAGGTCCTCGGCGTCGAGCGGGTCGGCCCGGACGACGACTTCTTCGCCCTGGGCGGGCACTCGCTGCTGGCCACCCAGGTGGTCGCCCGGCTGCGCCGTGAGCTGGGTCCCGACGTACGGCTGCGCCAGGTGTTCGAGCTGCCGCGGCTGTCGGCGTTCGCCGCCGCGCTGCCGCAACCGCCCGCCGCCGGGGCGGCCGACCCGGCGGCGGCCGGTACGGCACCGGCCCGGCCGGCGATGCCGGCGCTGCGCCGCGCCACCGGCGACGAACTGCTCGCCGGCCTGCTCGACGCCGGTGCCGCGCCCGGCATCGCCAACCTGCTCCAACGGACCACCGGTGGCGCACCCGCCGCCGTCCGCCGCGAAGGTACCGACCGCACCCAGGAGTCGTGATGACGAGCTTCGACGACCAGGCGCCCACGACCGAGCAGACCGGGTCGGCGGACCGCCTCCAGGTGCTCGCCGAACTGCTGGCCGACGGCGACCCGGACAGCCGCTTCGCCCCCGTTTCGCTGGGGCAGCGGCGGTTGTGGTTTGTGGATCGGTTGGTGCCGGGTGGTGTGGATTACAACGTGGTGTGGCCGTTGCGGTTGGTGGGTGGTTTGGATGTGGGGGCGTTGGTTGGTGCGGTGAATGAGGTGGTGGCGCGGCATGAGGTGTTGCGTACGCGGTTTGTGGCGGTGGATGGGGAGCCGGTGCAGGTGATTGGTGGGGTGGGGGTGGTGGATGTTCCGTTGGTTGATTTGTCGGGGTTGGGGGTTGGTGTTCGGGCTGGTGAGGTGGCGCGGTGGGTGCGTGAGGCGGGGTTGCGGCCGTTTGATGTGGCGGTGGGGCCGTTGGTGAGGTGGGTGTTGTTGCGGGTTTCCGAGGGTGAGCATGTGTTGTTGGTGTCGGCTCATCATATTGTTTTTGATGGGTGGTCGGGTTCGGTTTTGTTGCGTGAGTTGTCGGTGTTGTATGGGGCGTTTGTGCGGGGTGAGGGTTCGCCTTTGCCGGTGTTGCCGGTGCAGTTTGCTGATTTTGCGGTGTGGGAGCGGCAGTGGTTGTCGGGTGGGGTGTTGGAGGGGCAGTTGGAGTTTTGGCGGGGGTATTTGGCGGATGCTCCTGCGGTGTTGGATTTGCCGTCTGATTTGCCTCGGTCGGTGGGTCGTGGTGGTGGTGGGGATCGGGAGCGGTTTGAGTTTCCGGTGGGGTTGTCGGTGGGGTTGGGGGAGTTGTGTCGGGGTGAGGGTGCGACTGTTTTTATGGGGTTGTTGGCGGGGTTGGATGTTGTGTTGGGGCGGTATGCGGGGGTGGAGGATGTGGTGGTGGGTACGTTTGTGGCTAATCGGGGTGCGCCTGAGTTGGAGGATTTGATCGGGTTTTTTGTGAATACGGTTGTGGTGCGTGGGGATTTGTCGGGTCGGCCGTCGTTTCGTGGTTTGTTGGGGCGGGTTCGGTCGGGTGTGTTGGATGTGTTCGGGCATCAGGATGTGCCGTTTGATCGGGTGGTTGAGGAGTTGCATCCGGTGCGGCGGGCGGGTTCTATGCCGTTTGTTCAGGTGGCGTTGGTGGTGCAGAACACGCCGGCTGAGGTGGGGTTGTTGGGTGGTGATGTGGTGGTGGAGTCGTTGCCGACGGAGACCCGCACCGCGGCCTTCGACCTCTCCCTGCACCTGTGGACCACCGAGACCGGTGCGCTCGCCGGTTTCGTCGAGTACGCCACCGACCTGTACCGCCGTCCCTTCGCGCAGCGGCTGATCGGCCACCTGGAGAGCGTGCTGACCCAGGCCGTCGCCGACCCGGACCGCCGCATCGACCTGCTGTCGCTGCCCGGCGCGGACGAACACCGGGCACTGCTCGCCGACGCGACCGTCCAGCCCGCCCCCGCCGCGACCCCGGCCGTCGGGCCGGCCCCGGCCGGCGAGCCCGTCACGGCCGGCGAGCCCGCCGTCCACCTGCTGCACGAACTCGTCGCCGCGCAGGTGGCCCGCCGCCCCGACGCCGTCGCCGCCTCCTGCGCCGGTGAACGGCTCACCTACCGCGAACTCGACCACCGCGCCGCCCGGCTGGCCCGGCACCTGCGCGCCGCCGGCGTCGGGCCCGAGGTCCTCGTCGGGATCTGCGTCGAACGCTCGCTCGCCTCGGTCGTCAGCGTGCTCGGCGTGCTCAAGGCCGGCGGCGCCTACCTGCCGCTGGACCCGGAGAACCCGGCCGAGCGGCTGGCCTACATGCTCGGCGACGCCGGCGCGACCACCGTCGTGGCCACCGCCGCCACCCGCCACCTGGTCCCGGCCGGCATCGAGCCGCTGCTCGTCGACGAACTGCTGGCCGACGCCGACGCCGACGACAGCGAGGTCGCCGAGGTCGACGCCGGGGTCACCCCGCAGAACCTGGCGTACGTCATCTACACCTCCGGCTCCACCGGCCGCCCGAAGGGCGTCGCGGTCAACCACCGGTGCGCGATCGCCCGGGTGCACCGGCCGGCGTACGCCGCCATCGACGAGACCGACGTGATGCTGCACGCGCTGTCGCTGTCGTTCGACGTGTCGGTCATGGAGGTCTTCGGCGCCCTGGCCAACGGCGCGGAACTGGCCGTCCTGCCCGGCAAGGCGCTGCCGGAGCGGGTCGGGATCTTCCTGCCCGGGGCCCGGGTCACCGTCGGCTGGCTGACCGCCGCGCTGTTCCACGCCGTGGTCGACACCGCGGGCGAGTCGCTGGCCGGGATGCGGACCCTGATCGCCGGCGGCGACCAGCTGTCGACCAGCCACGTCGAGAAGGCCCTCGGCCTGCTCGACGCCGACGCCACCCTGGTCAACGGCTACGGCCCGACCGAGGCGGCGATCTTCGCCGCGACGCACACCATGCGGCCGGCGACCGGTGTCGACGGGCGGGTGCCGATCGGCGGCCCGATCCCCGACACCGAGCTGTACGTCTTCGACCCGCACGGCAACCTGTCGCCGGTCGGCGTGCCCGGCGAGCTGTACATCGGCGGCGACTGCCTGGCCCGCGGCTACCTCGGCCGGCCGGAGCTGACCGCCGAGCGGTTCGTGCCGCACCCGTACGCCACCGGGGCGCGGCTCTACCGCACCGGCGACGTGGTGCGCTGGCGGGCCGACCACACCCTGGAGTTCCTGGGCCGGGTCGACCACCAGGTGAAGGTGCGCGGCTTCCGGGTGGAGCTGGGCGAGATCGAGCAGCGGCTGCGCCGCTGCGCCGGGGTCGGTGACGCCGTCGTGGTGGCCCGGCCCGACGGCGAGGACCACACCCTCGTCGCGTACGTCGAGACGGCCGCCGGCGCGCAGCCGCCGGTCGTCGGGGACCTGCTCGCCGACCTGCGTGGGTTCCTGCCGGGCTACATGGTCCCGAACGCGTTCGTGGTGCTCGACGCGCTGCCGCTCAACCCGAACGGCAAGGTCGACCGGGCCGCCCTGCCCGACCCCGACGGCCACCGGCCCGACCTCGGCACCGGATACGTGCCGCCGCGCAACCCGATCGAGGAGACCCTCGCCGGCATCTGGGCCGACCTGCTCGGGCTGGACCGGGTCGGCGCCCACGACGACTTCTTCGACCTCGGCGGCCACTCGCTGCTGGCCAGCCGCCTGGTGGCCCGCATCCGCCGGGCGTTCGACCGGGAACTGCCGCTGGCCACGTTCTTCGCCGCGCCGACCGTGGCCGGCCTGGCCGCCGCCCTCGAGGCGATGCTGCGCGCCGACACCGCCGGCGCCCGCCCGCCGATCGTGCCGGCCCGGCGCCCGGACCCGCTGCCGGTGTCGCTGGGGCAGCGGCGGTTGTGGTTTGTGGATCGGTTGGTGCCGGGTGGTGTGGATTACAACGTGGTGTGGCCGTTGCGGTTGGTGGGTGGTTTGGATGTGGGGGCGTTGGTTGGTGCGGTGAATGAGGTGGTGGCGCGGCATGAGGTGTTGCGTACGCGGTTTGTGGCGGTGGATGGGGAGCCGGTGCAGGTGATTGGTGGGGTGGGGGTGGTGGATGTTCCGTTGGTTGATTTGTCGGGGTTGGGGGTTGGTGTTCGGGCTGGTGAGGTGGCGCGGTGGGTGCGTGAGGCGGGGTTGCGGCCGTTTGATGTGGCGGTGGGGCCGTTGGTGAGGTGGGTGTTGTTGCGGGTTTCCGAGGGTGAGCATGTGTTGTTGGTGTCGGCTCATCATATTGTTTTTGATGGGTGGTCGGGTTCGGTTTTGTTGCGTGAGTTGTCGGTGTTGTATGGGGCGTTTGTGCGGGGTGAGGGTTCGCCTTTGCCGGTGTTGCCGGTGCAGTTTGCTGATTTTGCGGTGTGGGAGCGGCAGTGGTTGTCGGGTGGGGTGTTGGAGGGGCAGTTGGAGTTTTGGCGGGGGTATTTGGCGGATGCTCCTGCGGTGTTGGATTTGCCGTCTGATTTGCCTCGGTCGGTGGGTCGTGGTGGTGGTGGGGATCGGGAGCGGTTTGAGTTTCCGGTGGGGTTGTCGGTGGGGTTGGGGGAGTTGTGTCGGGGTGAGGGTGCGACTGTTTTTATGGGGTTGTTGGCGGGGTTGGATGTTGTGTTGGGGCGGTATGCGGGGGTGGAGGATGTGGTGGTGGGTACGTTTGTGGCTAATCGGGGTGCGCCTGAGTTGGAGGATTTGATCGGGTTTTTTGTGAATACGGTTGTGGTGCGTGGGGATTTGTCGGGTCGGCCGTCGTTTCGTGGTTTGTTGGGGCGGGTTCGGTCGGGTGTGTTGGATGTGTTCGGGCATCAGGATGTGCCGTTTGATCGGGTGGTTGAGGAGTTGCATCCGGTGCGGCGGGCGGGTTCTATGCCGTTTGTTCAGGTGGCGTTGGTGGTGCAGAACACGCCGGCTGAGGTGGGGTTGTTGGGTGGTGATGTGGTGGTGGAGTCGTTGCCGACGGAGACCCGCACCGCGGCCTTCGACCTGGCCTTCCACGTCTACACGACCGAGTCGGGGGCACTGGCCGGCTTCGTGGAGTTCGCCACCGACCTCTACCGGCGCTCGTCCGTACAGCGTCTCGTCGGGCACCTGGAGAGCGTGCTGACCCAGGCCGTCGCCGACCCGGACCGCCGCATCGACCTGCTCGCCCTGCCGAGCCCGGCCGAACACCACCACCTGACCAGGGACGTCGCCCGTGGCGCCGTACGCGACTTCGGCACCGGGACACCGCTTTCGCGGTTCACCCGGCAGGCCGCGCTCACCCCGGACGCGGCCGCCTACGTCGACGGCGACCGGGTGCTGACGTACGCCGAACTCGACGCGCGGTCCACCCGGCTCGCCCGCCGGCTGCGCCGCCTCGGCGTCGGCCCGGAGACCCCGGTCGGCGTCTGCCTCGGACACGGCCTCGACCTGCCGGTGGCCGCCCTGGCGGTCTGGAAGGCCGACGGTGCCTACCTGCCGCTGGACCCCGACAACCCGGCCGAGCGGCTGGCGTACATGCTCGACGACGCCGGTGCCGCCGCCGTGGTCACCACCGGGGCGCTGCGCTCCCGGCTGCCCGGCGACCTGACGGCCGTCGTCGTCGTCGACGCCGAGGACACCGCCGACGACGGCGCCGGGGCCACCGACGTCGACGACCCGGCCCCGGTGTCCACGATCGACAGCCTGGCCGCGGTCATCTACACCTCCGGCTCCACCGGCCGCCCCAAGGGCGTCGCGGTCACCGGCCGCTCGATGGTCAACCGGATCGCCTGGTTCGCCGACGAACGCCCCTTCGGCCCCGGCGAGGTCGGCGTCCTGAAGACCCCGATCGGCTTCGTCGACTCGCTGTGGGAACTACTCGGCGGGCTGCTGTACGGCGTACCGACGGTGGTCGTGCCCAAGGACACCGGCCGCGACCCGAAGGCGCTGGTCCGGGTACTGGCCGCGCACGGGGTGACCCGCCTGCTGCTGGTGCCGTCGCTGCTGCGGATGCTCCTGCTCACCGTCGACGACCTGGCCGAGCGGCTGCCCCGGCTGACGCTGTGGATCAGCTCCGGCGAACCGCTCTCGGCCGACCTGGCCCGGATGTTCGTCAAGACGCTCCCGGGCCGGTCGCTGCACAACCTCTACGGCGCCGCCGAGGGCTGGGACTCGCTGTGGCCGCCGGCCTGCGGCGAGGACGAGCTGACCGGCGCGGTGCCGGTCGGCCGGCCGCTGGCCAACGTCGGCGCGCACATCCTGGACCGGGCCGGCCAGCCCGCCCCGGTCGGCGTACCCGGCGAGCTGTACGTCGGCGGCGACTGCCTGGCCCGCGGCTACCTCGGCCGGCCGGACCTGACCGCCGAACGGTTCCTGCCCCACCCGTACGAGCCCGGTGCCCGGCTCTACCGCACCGGCGACCTGGCCCGGATGCTGCCCGACGGGCAGATCGAGCTGGTCGGCCGGGTCGACCAGCAGCTCAAGATCCGCGGATTCCGGGTCGAGCCCGGCGAGGTCGAGCGGGCCCTGGAGGCCCTGCCCGAGGTACGCCAGGCCGCAGTGGTCGCCTGGACCCGCGAGGGCGCCGAGCCGGAACTCGCCGCGTACGTCGTCGCCGACGGCCCCGCGGACGCGGCCGGCGTACGCGCCGCGCTGGGCCGTACCCTGCCGTCGCACCTGGTGCCGACCAGCTTCAGCTTCCTCGACGCCCTGCCCTCGACGGCCACCGGCAAGATCGACCGGCTGGCGCTGCCCCGGCCCGTACGAGCCCCGTCGGCCGAGGGCGCGACACCGGCCGACGACGCCGAACTGCTGCTCGCCCAACTGTGGGCCGACGTCCTCGGCGTCGAGCGGGTCGGCGTGCACGACGACTTCTTCGACATCGGCGGGCACAGCCTGCTGGCGGCGCAGCTCGTCGACCGCATCGGTCGCGAGATCGGCCGCGAACTGCCGCTTCGTACGATCTTCGACCACTCGACGGTGCACCGCATGGGCCTGGCCCTGCGGGCACCGCACACCGAGCCGGAAAGGCCGCTGTCTTGACCACACCCTGGATCGCCCGGCTGCGCCCGTCCGGCACCGCCACCACCCGCCTGATCTGCCTGCCGCACGCCGGTGGCGGGGGCGCCACCTTCCGGAGCTGGTCGACCGGGCTGTCCGACGGCGTCGACCTGTGCGCGGTACGGCTGCCGGGCCGGGAGAGCCGGCTACGGGAACCGCTGCTGACCCGGATGGGCGACGTGGTCGGCGAACTGGCCGGCGCGCTCACCGACTACCTGGACCTGCCGTACGCCCTGTTCGGCTACTGCTCCGGCGCGCTGACCGCGTACGAGCTGGCCCGGCTGCTCGAGCAGGCCGGCCGGCCGCCGGCGCACCTGTTCGTCTGCGCCTGCCCGTCACCGGCGGCGGTCGAGCGGGACAGCGGCGTGCACAAGATGTCCGGCCCCGAACTCGCCGACCACCTGCGGGCGCTGGGCATCATCCCGGCGACGATCATCGACGACCCGGGGCTGTTCGCCCTCTTCGAGCCGAGCGTACGGGCCGACTACGAGATCTTCGAGACCGACGTCTACCGGCCGGCGCCGCCGCTGAACCTGCCGATCACCGTCTTCGGCGCCGACGACGACCCGAGCACCACGGTGCCGACGATGATGCGGTGGCGCGAGGAGACCAGCGGCGAGTTCACCATGCGGCTCTTCCCCGGTGACCACTCGTTCTTCGAGCAGGACCGCAAGTCGATCATGCGTACGGTGGCCGCAGAACTCGAGGCGGTGGGCGCCCGCTGAGGTAGGCGCGCGTACCGGCTCGGCCCGGCGGCGCGTGGCAGACTCGTCCACCCTGGACAGGCCGCCCTGCTCCGGCAGTTCGCGCCGCCGGAACCCGGCCGTCCGACGCCTCGACCCGCCCGCGGCCCGCGGGGGAACCTGTGATCATCAGCTGCCCAGCAGCTCGACACGCCGTACGGACAACAGCGGAACAGCTAACGATCACCATGCACCGCCACGTCACGAAGGGCGCGCGGGGGCAGCCGGTTGACGCGCCATGGGGCCCTCCCGCTCGCCGAGCGTAAGCTCTGGATTATATAAGTCAGAGCTGCAATACTCGACCCGTGCACGCGTTCGACATCCTCGGCGACCCGGTCCGGCGCCGGATCCTGGAACTTCTCGCCGACGGCGAGCAGACCTCCGGCGCGATCACCACGGTCATCCGGGCGGAGTTCGGGATCTCCCAGCCGGGGGTGTCCCAGCACCTGCGCGTGCTGCGGGAGAACGGGTTCACCACGGTCCGCGCGGAGGGAACCCGCCGCCTGTACGCGGTGAACTCCCAGCCACTGCGGGAAGTCGACCGTTGGCTGGCGCGCTTCCACGGGATCTGGGACCAGCATCTCGACGCCCTGGCGACCGAACTCGCCCGGGGCAGGCGGGAACGCCGCCTGCGCGGCGGCACCGACGGGTCGCCGGGCGACAGCCCGGCCGGTGAGGGAAGGAACCACCGATGATCGACATCGCCAGCCAGCTCAAGGCCATCCACCGCGAGGTCAGCCGGCTGCCGGCCGCCAGCGGCGAGACCGTCAGCGTCCGGCTCCGCCGCGAGTACCCGGCGCCGGTCGAGGACGTCTGGGACGCGGTGACCGACCCGGACCGCCTGAAGCGGTGGTTCCTCCCGATCAGCGGCGACCTGCGCGCCGGCGGGTCGTTCCAGCTCGAGGGCAACGCCGGCGGAGACATCCTGACCTGCGAACCGCCCCGCCTGCTCAAGGTGACCTTCGGCGGGCCGACGAGCCTGGTCGAACTCCGGCTGACCGCCGACGGCGACGACACCGTGCTCGAACTCGAACACAGCGTGCCCATCGAGATCGCCGGCAGCGGCGCGGGCGCGCTCTACGTCGGTCCCGGTTGGGACGGCGCCGTCATGGCGCTCGCCCTCTTCGTCGCCGGTGAGACCATCGACGACCCGGTCGCGACCGCGAACTCGGCACAGGGCCAGGAGTTCTCGCGGCAGTCGGTGCACGCCTGGAGGGACGTGGTCGGGGCGTCGGGCACCGCCGGCCCGGACGAGATCGCCGCGGCGACCGAGGTCTCGCTGGCCCAGTTCGCCCCCGACCTCGGCGCGGCCGGGCAGCCGGAGCAGCCCTGATCGGCACCGGGACCCGGCCGCCCACCCTGTTACGATCGCTCCGTGGCAGGCCAACTCTTCCTCTGAGCTGACTCCGGACGACCCGCCGCTCGCTGAAGCGAGCCACGGGTGGTCGGACGCCGTCATCGACCCGTCCACGGGTCGCGTCAGCCGCGAAGCACCTCCTCCCGTTCCAGGGACGAGTGTGCCTCCGTCCGGAGGAAACAGTGACCATCTCCATCACCCTGCCCGCGCGTGCGCGGGCCCAGCTCACCGCCGAGGGCGTCCACATCGCCCGGGGCGGCCGTACCGTGCTCGCCGGCGTCGACGTCGCGGTCTCCCCGGGCAGCCGGTGGGGCGTCGTCGGCGAGAACGGCCGGGGAAAGTCCACCCTGCTGCACATTCTCGACGGGACGCTCGTTCCCGACGCCGGCACCGTCCACCGGGTCGGCACGCTCGGCACCGCCGCCCAGGAGATGCCGGTGGCCGACGGCGCCACCGTCGGCCGGGCCGTCGACACCGAACTCGCGCAGGTCCGGGCGGCGCTCGCCACCTTCGAGACGACCAGCCGGTGGCTCGCCGAGGGACGGCCGGGCGCCGCCGACGCGTACGCCGCAGCGCTGGAGGCCACCGACGTCCTCGACGCCTGGGACGCCGACCGCCGGGTCGACCTCGCCCTGGCCGCGCTCGGCGCCGTCACCGACCGGAACCGGCGCCTCGACGAACTCTCCGTCGGCCAGCGGTACCGGGTCCGGCTCGCCTGCCTGCTCGGTGCCCGGCACGACTTCCTGCTGCTCGACGAGCCGACGAACCACCTCGACGCCGCCGGTCTCGACTTCCTGACCGCGAGACTGCGCGAGCACCCCGGCGGGGTCGTCGTCGTCAGCCACGACCGGGCGCTGCTCGCCGACGTGGCGACCACGGTCCTCGACCTCGACCCGAGCCGCGACGGCCGGCCCCGCGTCTACGGCGGCGGCCTCGCCGGCTACCAGGCCGGCCGGGAGGCCGAACGCGAGCGCTGGGAGGAGGAGTACGAGCGGCAGCGCACCACCCACGCCCGGCTGACCCGCGACCTGTCCGAGGCCCGCAACCGCCTGGTGACCGGGTGGCGGCCGGACAAGGGAACCGGCAAGCACCAGCGGGCGACCCGCGCCCCGGCCCTCGTCCGGTCGGTGCACCGCCGCCGCGACGAGCTGGAACGGCACGCCCTGACCGCACCGCCGCCACCGGCACGCTTCGCGATGCCCGCACTACCGACCCGGCCCGGCGTACGGCTGCTCGCCGCCGACGGCGTCGTCGTGCCCGGCCGGCTGGACCAGCCGGTGACCCTGGCCCTGGAGCCCGGGGCACGGCTGGTCGTCACCGGCCCGAACGGCGCCGGCAAGTCGACCCTGCTCGCGGTGCTCGCCGGCGTCCTGCCACCGGCGGGCGGGACCCTGACGCGGGCCCGCGACGCCCGGGTACGCCTGCTCGCGCAGGAGGCGTCCCGTGCCGACCACCGGCCGGTCCGTGAGGTCTTCGCCGCGCACCTGGCCGGGCTGGCCACCGGTGCGCCGGAGGTGTCGCTGACCGGGCTCGGACTGCTGCCGGCGGCCGATCTCGGCCGGCCCGTCCGCGACCTGTCGACGGGCCAGCAGCGCCGGCTCGACCTGGCGATCGTCCTGGCGGCCCGGCCGCACGTGCTCCTGCTCGACGAGCCGACGAACCACCTGTCGATCGCTCTCGTCGACGAACTCACCGAGGCGTTGCACGCCACCGGGGCGGCCGTCGTCCTGGCGACCCACGACCGGCAGCTGCGCCGTGACGTGGCCGGGTGGCCCCGGCTGGACCTGCCCGGCACCGGGCACTAGCGGGAACCGTCGCGGGCCCCGGGCGTCCCCGGGGCCCGCGACGGTCACCTCCCGCCGGACGCCCGTACGGCGGCCTCGCCGGTGCGCCGCCACAGGTCGCGGTCCTGGTGGGCGCTCGCCATCGGGGTGATCACGACCTCGGTCGCACCGGCCGCGGCGTATTCGGCCACCCGGGCGGTGACGTCGTCGTCGGAGCCGATCACACCGACCGCCGACAGCAGGTCGTCACCGATCTCACCGCCGGCCAGCGCGTGGGCGAACCCGCTCGCCTCGTACATGGCCCGGTAGTTGGGCACCCGGGCGTACGTCGACAGGTAGTGCCGCAGCGACTCGACGTCGCCGGCCCGGTCCACCGACACCGCGCCCGGGGCGAACACCACCACCGGGAAGCCGTCGAGGTCGCGGCCGGACCGTTCCAGCCCCTTGCGCAGGTGCGGGATCGCCACGTCGCGTACGTAGTCGACGGTGCACATCCACAGCAGCAGCCCGTCGGCGACCTCGCCGGCGAGTTCGCTCATCTTCGGCCCGAGCGCGCCCAGGCAGGTGGCCAGGCCGTCCCGGCGTGGGGACGCGTACCGCGAATGGCCCTTGTACCACTTGCCGTCGACGTGCACCTCGCCGGTGCGCAGCAGCGCCGTCACCACCGACAGGTATTCGCGCATCGCCGGCAGCGAGGGCCCCAGCGGTACGCCGAGCGACCACTCGGCGGTGAGCCGGTGCCCCAGCCCGACACCGAGGGTGAACCGGCCGTCGGACACCTCGTCGATGGTGGCCGCGGTCTGCGCCATCACCACCGGTGGCCGGGTGTAGAGCGGCATGATGCCGGCACCGAGCTGGATCCGCTCGGTGACCGCGGCCATCGCGGCCAGCACGCTGAAGCTGTCGCGCATGTTCGGCAACTGGATCAGCCACGCCGCGTCCAGCCCGACCTGCTCGGCCAGCCGGGCCCGGTCGATCAGTTCCCGTACCGGCAGGTCGCTGCCCTCGATCGCGATGCCGGTGCGCAGCCGGCGGGCCGCCACGGGCCCGTCCGCCGCCACGCCTCAGACGCCCATCCGCTGCCGGAGGCTCTTGGGCCGCATGTCGGTCCAGACCTCCTTGATGTGCTCCAGGCAGGCGGCCTTGGGGCCGGTGGTGCCGACCTCCCGCCAGCCGGCCGGCACGTCGCGCCCGGTCGGCCAGATCGAGTACTGCTCCTCGTCGTTGACCACCACGGTGTAGTGGCGGTCGTCGTCGTCCTCGAACACGCTGCGCTCCTTGTCGACTCTGTCGGGCGGTCCCGCGACCCGGCCGGCGGTTCGCGTGAATGCCAGCGGGCGCGCGCGTATACCGGCGGGAGCGGTCGGCGCCTGAGTCTTTCGCCGGTGCCGGCCGCCCGGCAAGGTCGGACCTCGCCGCTGGCGAGAAGTGGACAGCCCGTTGACCCGGCCACCCGCCCTGAAGTCGGCTAGACGCGTCAATTCGCGGCCACCTCGGACCTCCCTCCGCTGGCGCCATCGACCACCCCTTCCAGACGAGGAGGCGACGTGCGTGAGCCGGCGCCCGAGGTGAGCTCGGGCGGGACCGCAGTCGCGCCCGGACCGGCCGGACCGCCACCGGCCGGCCCGGGCACCCCCGACCCGGTCACATCGACGACCGACCCGGCACCGGCCGCCGGCCACAAGCCGCCGGCCGGTGCCACCCGACCGGCGCCGCGCCGGACCGACAAGCTCGGCACCGGCTTCTGGGCGCTGTTCGCCGCGATGTTCGTGGCCAACCTCGGCTCCGGCATCACCACGGTCGCGTTCCCGTGGCTGACCACCGAGATGACCACCGACCCGCTGCTGGTCGCCGGCGTCGGCGTCGCGGCGGAGCTGCCCTGGCTGCTGTTCAGCCTGCCGGCCGGAGTGCTGGTCGACCGCTACGAGCACCGCCGGCTGATCTCCTCGACCCACCTGGGCCGGGCGCTGGTCGTCGGCCTGCTCGCGGTCGTCCTCTTCGCCGACGTCGCCAGCATCTGGATGGTCTACCTGGTCGCGTTCACGATCGGGGCGCTGACCGTGCTCAACGAGAACGCCACCCAGACGATCCTGCCCCGCATCGTGCGGCCGTCCCAGCTCAACCGGGCCAACAGCAACCTGGTCCTCGCCGACACCACCGGCGGGGTGTTCCTCGGCCCGGCGATCGGCGGCCTGCTGCTGACCGTGGCGGTGACCCTGCCGTTCGCCGTCGACGCCGCCCTCTACCTGCTGGCGGCCGGCCTGATCCTGCTGGTCACCGTCTCGGCCCGGCGGACGGCGCCGGCGGCCGGCACGCTGCCCGCGCCCCCGGTCGGCACGGCGCCCGGGCCCGTACCGGCGGCCGGCGCGGCGGCCGAGACCGCGTCCGCCACCGACCCGGTCGGGGGGCCGGCCCGGCGGTCGCTGCGGACCGAGATGGCCGAGGGCGCCCGCTACTTCTGGAACCACCGGGTCCTGCGCCAGCTCGGCATCTTCCTGGGCCTGCTCAACCTCGCGAGTTCCATCATCGTCGGCACCCAGGTGCTGTTCGCCCAGGAGATCCTGAACCTCAGCGCCGCCCAGTACGGCGTCCTGTTCGCCGTCGGCGCGGTCGGCGCCGCGGCCGGCGCGGGTCTCGCACCGATGCTGGAGGCCCGGCTCGGCGCCCGCCGGGTGCTGCTGCTGACCCTGTTCGGCAACAGCGCGGTCAGCCTGACGATCGGCTTCACCTCCAACGCGCTGCTGGTCGCGCTCGCCCTCACGGTCGGCGCCGGTCTCGCCGTGGTGTGGAACGTGGTGACCATCTCCTACCGGCAGCGGATCGTGCCCGAACACATGCTGGGCCGGGTCAACAGCATCTACCGGCTGCTCGCCTGGGGACCGCTGTCCGCCGGCTCGCTGATCGGCGGCCTGGTGGTGAAGCTCGGTGAGCCCCTGCTGGGCCGGGAGAGCGCGCTGCGCGCCCCGCTCTTCCTGTCCGGAACCCTGACCGCCGTCCTGATCTGCTACGCCCTGATCCGCCTGCGCGACGGCATCTGGTCGCGCGACCGCAATGCCGTGTACGGCCCCGACGACCCGATACCCGAAGAGGAGGACGGCATGGCCGAGGAGCAGTTGACCGACGAACGCCCCGGAGGCACCGCGGCGCCGCCGTTGCCGGCCTTCGGTGGCACCGGGGGAGCCGACCGGCCGGTCCTGAAGACCCTGATCTCGATCAACGTCCTCATCGCCGTCGCCGGCCTGGTGATGATCGGCCTCGAGGAGGGCCTGACCCCCGCCGCCGCGATCTGGGACGGGGTCAGCCCGCTGCACCTGGCCACCGAGATGAACGGGCCCGCGGTCGACCGGGGCGAGGTCTGGCGCCTGGTCAGCTCGATGTTCGTCCATTACGGACTCGCGCACCTCGTGGCGAACATGGTGATGCTCGGCCTCGCCGGCTGGAAGCTGGAGCCGATCCTGGGCTCCCGGCGGTTCCTGGAGCTCTACCTGCTCTCCGGCCTCGGCGCCGGGATCGCCACCTACCTGTTCACCCACGACGCGCTGACCGCCGGAGCCTCCGGAGCCAACTTCGGGGTCTTCGCCGCACTGCTGGTGGTCTGCCTGAAACTGCGCCAGCGCAGTGTCCTGGCCATCGTCCTGCTCGCCTTCGGTGTGGTGACCACCTTCGCCATCCCGGGCATGGCCATCGCCGCGCACATCGCCGGCCTGGTCGTCGGTACGGCCGTCGCGGCCGGCTACGCGCTGCCCACCGGCGACCGGCGCGACCGGCTGCGGGTGGCGGTGCCGGTCGGCACGCTCGTCGTACTGCTGCTGGTGGCCGTCGTCGCGCTGCTGCTCTGAGCGGCGGCGCGACCGGTGCCACCGCACGGCGGGCGGTGGCACCGCGCGAGCCTGCCCGTGTCCGGTGGCCGGAAGTCCCACCGCGACGCTCCCGCCAGGTGATGACAGTCGCGCCCGCGAGGTGTTGACAGTCCGGTGACCTGGCGACTACTCGCCAAGCAGCCCCCGGCATCTTGTCGCTGCTCGGGCGGGGCCAACAGACTTCCATCGTTCATGTCCGGCCAACCTCGGCGAGAACTCCAACCCGCCGGTCCGGTCCAGGTTGAAGCGAGAGGGTAAACGGTGAGCGGTGTCGAAGACGCGCATATTGCCATCATCGGATTGGCGGGACGTTTTCCCGGTGCGCGCGACGTCAACGAGTTCTGGCACAACCTCCTCGGGGGCGTCGAATCCATCACCTTCTTCAGCGACGACGAGCTGAGGGAGGCCGGGGTCTCCGAGGAGACCATCGCCGACGCGAGCTACGTGAAGGCCGCGCCGATCACCGAAGGCGCGGACATGTTCGACGCCGCGTACTTCGGCATGAGTCCGCGCGAGGCAGAGATCCTCGACCCGCAGCAGCGGATCTTCCTGGAGGAGTGCGAGACCGCGCTTCAGCACTCCGGCTACGACCCGGCCTCGTTCGCCGGCCGCATCGGCGTGTACGGCGGCCTCGGCTTCAACAACTACCTCGAGGACAACGTCAACAAGAACCCCGACGTCGTCGACGTGATGGGCCGGCTGTCCACCAACATCTCCAACACGGCCGACTACCTGGCCACCGGGGTGTCGTACCGGCTCGGCCTGCGCGGCCCGTCGTTCACCTGCCTGAGCGCCTGCTCCACCTCGATGGTCGCGATCCACCTGGCCTCCCAGGCGCTGCGCAGCGGCGAGTGCGAGATGGCCCTGGCCGGCGGTGTCGAGGAGTTCATCCCGCGGGTCTCCGGCTACTTCTACAGCGAGGGCGGCCTCTACTCGCCCGACGGCCACTGCCGCACCTTCGACGCCAAGGCGCGCGGCACCGTCTTCGGCAGCGGCGCCGGCGTGGTGCTGCTCAAGCGCCTCGACGCCGCGCTCGCCGACGGCGACAACGTGCTCGCCGTGATCCGGGCGACCGCGATCAACAACGACGGCAACGACAAGGGCGCCTTCACCGCGCCGAGCATCTCCGGCCAGTTCGCCGCCGTCTCCGACGCCCTGTCCCGCTCCGGCGTCGACCCGGCCACCATCTCGTACGTCGAGGCGCACGGCACCTCGACGTTCGTCGGTGACCCGATCGAGGTCAACGCGCTGACCAAGGCGTTCCGCGCGCACACCGACCGCAAGCAGTACTGCGGCATCGGCTCGGTCAAGACCAACGTCGGCCACCTCGGCGCCGCCGCCGGCGTCACCGGCCTGATCAAGACCGTGCTCGCGATGCAGCACCGGGTGCTGCCGCCGAGCATCAACTTCGACGAGCCCAACCCGCAGATCGACTTCGAGAACTCGCCGTTCTACGTCAACACCGACCTCACCCCGTGGAAGTCCGACTCCGGGCCGCTGCGGGCCAGCGTCAGCTCCTTCGGCGTCGGCGGCACCAACGGCCACCTGATCCTGGAGGAGGCGCCGGCCGTCGAGCCGTCGTCGAGGCCGCTCCGCTCGCACCAGCTCCTGCTGCTGTCGGCGCGTACGCCGACCGCGCTGGAGGCCAACGCGAACGCGGTCGGCGCCCACCTGCGGGACCGGCCGGAGGAACTGGCCGACGCCGCGTACACCCTCGCGGTCGGCCGCACCGCCCGCCCGGTCCGCAGCTTCCTGGTCACCACCGACGGCACCGAGGCCGGCGACCGGCTCGCCGCCGGCGTGCCGCAGCCGTCGCCCGGCGTGATCCCGCCGCGCGGCGTCAAGCGCGAGATCGCGTTCGTCTTCCCCGGCCAGGGCGCCCAGTACCCGCAGATGGGCCGCGACCTCTACGAGACCGAACCGGTCTTCCGCACCGAGATCGACGAGTGCGCCGAGGTGCTGCGCGAGCAGACCGGCTGGGACCTGCGCGAACTGCTGTTCCCGTCCGACGACGACGCCGCGGCGGCCGACCGGCTCAACCAGACCGCGGTCACCCAGCCGGCGCTGTTCGTCGTCGAGTACGCCATGGCCAAGCTGGTGCTGAGCTGGGGCCTGCGGCCGGAGTCGATGGTCGGCCACAGCGTCGGCGAGTACGTCGCCGCGACCCTGGCCGGCGTCTTCACCCGCGACGACGCGCTGCGCCTGGTCGCCGCCCGCGGCGCCCTGATGCAGGAACTGCCCGCCGGCTCCATGCTCGCGGTGCCGCTGTCGGAGCAGACGGTCTCCTCGATGCTGCCGGCCGACCTGAGCCTGGCCGCCGTCAACGCCCCCGACCTGGTCGTCGTCTCCGGCCCGGACCAGGCCATCGAGCAGTTCAAGGCGGTGCTCGCCGTGCAGGGCATGGAAGGCCGGCCGCTGCACACCTCGCACGCCTTCCACTCGCAGATGATGGACCCGATCCTGGAGCGGTTCACCGCCCTGGTCGCCGCGGTCCCGCGCAGCGAGCCGACCATCCCGTTCGTCTCCAACCTCAGCGGCGACTGGATCACCGCCGCCCAGGCGACCGACCCGGCGTACTGGGCCGCGCACCTGCGCGGCGCGGTACGGTTCGCCGACGCCGTCGCCCTGCTGACCACAGGCACCGGCCGGGTGCTGGTCGAGCTCGGCCCCGGCCAGACGCTGTCCAGCCTGGCCCGCCGCCAGCTCGGCACCGACCGGCAGGGCCTGGCGGTCTCGACGATGCGGCACCCGCAGCAGCGGCAGCCCGACACCGCCGTGCTGCTCGCCGCGCTCGGCCAGGTCTGGCAGACCGGCGCCGACATCGACTTCACCGCGCTGTGGGGCGACGAGCGCCGGCACCGGGTGGCGCTGCCCCGGGTGCCGTACGAGAAGCAGCGGTCCTGGCTGGACGGCGGCCCGCAGGCCGCCGCGTCGACGCAGGACGTCGCCGCGAACACCGAGACCGGGCCGTACTACGTGCCGGTGTGGAAGGAGACCTCGGCGCCCACCCCGGCGGACGTCGACACCGCCGCCGCCTGGGTGGTCTTCGAGCCGGCCGACGGCGGCGTGGCCGCCGAGCTGACCAGCCGGTTGCGCACCGCCGGCGCCAAGGTGATCACCGTACGCGCCGGTGCCGAGCAGCGGGCCGACGGCGACGCCTACACGGTGCGCGCCGGCGAGCTGGCCGACTACTCCGCGGTCGTCGCGGCCGCCCTGGCCGACCAGCCGGAGCGGCTGAAGATGGTGCACGGCTGGCTGGTCGGCGACCTCGCCGGCGACACCGGCCGGGACCGCGCCCGCGACGGCCTCGACCGCGGCTTCTTCAGCATCCTGTCCGCCGCCCAGGCGGTGTCGCGTAACCCGGCCAGCCCGCCGCTCGACCTCTACCTGCTCACCAGCGAACTGCGCGACGTCGTCGGCGGCGAGCGGATCGAGCCGGTCAAGAGCGGCGTCGACGGCTTCGTCAAGCTGCTGCCCAAGGAGTTCAGCGACACGACCTGCCGGTCGATCGACGTGTCGACCGGGCGGGCCGACACCGTCGCCGACCAGGTCCTGCGCGAGATCTCCAGCGGCAGCACCGACCAGGTCGTCGCCTACCGGGGCCGCAAGCGCTGGCTCTGGTCGCACGAGGAGGTCGCCCTCGACGGCGTCGGCGCCGCCCAGCGGCTGCTGCGCGACGGCGGCGTCTACCTGATCACCGGCGGCCTGGGCGGCATCGGCCTGGTCACCGCCCGCGACCTCGCCGAGCAGCACCGCGCCAAGCTGGTCCTCGTCGGCCGGTCCGGGCTGCCGCCGCGCGAGGAGTGGCGCGACCTGCTCGCCGGCCCCGACACCCAGGTCACCGCCCGGATCAAGGCGGTCGAGGAGATCGAGTCGCTCGGCGGCGAGGTCCTGGTCATCGCGGCCGACGTCACCGACACCGAGTCGCTGCGGGCCGTACGGGCCCAGGCCGAGGCCGCGTTCGGGCCGGTCAACGGCGTGCTGCACGCCGCCGGCATCACCGGTGGCGGCATGCTGGAGACCCGCCAGTTCGCCGACGCCGAGGCGGTGCTCGCCGCCAAGGTGTTCGGCACCCTGGCCATCGAGGAGGTGTTCGGCGACAGCATCGACCTGCTGGTCCTCTACTCGTCGTTCACCGTCTTCTCCGGCGACTTCGGGCTGTTCGACTACTGCTCGGCGAACTCGATCCTCGACTCGTACGCGCAGTCGCGCAGCGGCGGCAACACGCACGTCGTGTCGATCAACTGGCCGATCTGGAACAAGCTCGGCATGGCGTTCGACATCGACGTACCCGACCTGCTGACCTCGTTCGAGATGGGCGACCGCTACGAGAAGGTGGCCCACCCGCTGCTCGGCAGCCGGCTCGTGCGGGCCGGCAGCGACCAGGTCATCTTCGTCAAGAACCTGTCGACCGAGGACTGGGTCACCGCCGAGCACCAGCTCGACAGCCTGCCGACGATGCCGGGCACCAGCCTGGTCGAACTCGTCCGGGCGGCGTACGAGGAGGTCACCGGCTCGCGGACCGCAGAGATCCGCGACGTCGTCTTCATGCGCCCGGTGCAGTTCGTCGACAGCCGTACGGTGCACATCATCCTCACCCCGAAGCCGAACGGCGTCTACGACGTGCTGATCGCCGACGCGGACAGCGAGGGCGGCAACCCGGTCGAGTTCACCACCGCCAAGGTCGGCCCCGGCCCGCGCGACGACGCACCGCGGCACGACCTGTCGGCGTGGAAGGCGACCTGCCACGTCGAGGACGAGCCGGAGGGCGTCACCGAGGGCATCATCACCCTCGGCCCGCGCTGGCAGCAGAGCATCCGGGCGCACTGGCACGGCGACCAGACCGACCAGGGGCTCTTCGACGAGCTGGTGCTGCTCGAGCTGGGCGAGGAGTTCCTCGGCGACCTCGACGAGTACGGCCTGCACCCGGCGCTGCTGGACAAGGCGACCGCGCTCGGCCAGACCGTCGTCGCCAGCCAGACCAGCCACCTGCCGTTCGGCTACGACCGGATCACGGTCCGGGCCCCGCTGCCGCGCCGGTTCTACAGTCACATCCGGCACCTCGACGACACCCGGGGCGCCCTGATCCGTACCGACATCACGCTGGCCGACGAGGACGGCGTGGAACTGGTCGCGATCAAGGGCTTCACGATGTTCGAGTACAACGACACCTCGATGTCCACCTCGGAGGGCAACGGCACCGCCCCGGCGGCCGCCGCCGACGAGGACGACGAGAGCAAGTTCAGCATCGCCCGCCAGCTCGAACGGGCGCTGCTGCGCTCCAACGAGAAGGCGTTCGGCATCGAGCCGGAGGACGGCTACCGGATGCTGCACCGGATGCTGGACTCGGCCGCGGCACCGCAGATCATCGTCTGCCCGGACAGCTTCGTGAAGCGGATGCGGATGGCCGGCGAGGTCACCCGCGACGCGCTGCGCGAGCAGCTGATGGCCGCCCCCAAGGCGGCCGCGTCGGTGGCGACCCGCAGCCTGATGACGCCGTACGTCGAGCCGGAGTCCGACGTGCAGCGGGTGCTGACCCAGATGTGGGCCGACACCCTCGGCCTGGACAAGGTCGGCATCGACGACGACTTCTTCGACCTCAACGGCAACTCGCTGATCGCGGTGCAGCTGGTGGCCCGCATCCGCGAGCAGTTCCAGGTGGACCTGACGGTCGCCGGGCTGTTCGAGGCCCGCACGTCGCGGGCCCTGTCGGAGCGGATCGAGGAACTGCTCGTCGAGATGCTGTCGTCGCTGTCCGACGAGGAGGCGGCGGCCCGACTGGCCAGCATCACCACGCGCAACTGACCGCCGGCGGTGGTGGCCGGCCCGGGCCGGCCACCACCGCCGCCAGACCACGAGGAACGGGGCCAGATGACAGACGCCGGTGTCCGTACGCCGTCCGGCGGCGACGGGCTGTCCGCGGTCAAGCGCGAGCTGCTCGCCAGGCTGCGCAAGGGGAACGCGCCCGCGGCGGCCAGCCGCATCCCGCGCGCCCCGGGCGACGAACCGGCCCGGCTGTCGTTCGCGCAGGAGCGGGTCTGGCTGACCAGCCAGCTTGCCGGTGACATACCGGCGTTCAACCTCGGCGGCGCCGTCCGGCTGCGGCTGCCGGTCGGACCCGACACGCTGGCCGTCGCGCTGGCGCAGGTCGTCGACCGGCACGACAGCCTGCGTACGACGGTCGAGGTCGTCGACGGCCGGCCCCGGCCGGTCGTCGCCGCGTCGGTGCCGGTCACCATCCCGCTCACCGACCTGTCCGGCACGCCCGACCCGGCCGACGGCATCGAGGACCGGATCCGCGAGATCATCCTGCGGCCCTACCGGCTCGACACCGCACCGCTGTGGCGGGTCGAACTGATCCGGCTCGCCGCCGACGACCACGTCCTGGTCATCGGCACGCACCACCTGGTCACCGACGCCGCCTCGATCATGTACGTCCTGCACGAGCTGGCGTTCCCCGACCGGCGGCCGGCGCTGCCGGTCTCCTACACCGACTACGCCGCCTGGCAGCGGGCCGAGTTCGACGGTGGCCGGCACGACGACCAGTCGGCGTTCTGGCGCCGCAAGCTCGCCGCGCTGCCGCCGCCGCTGGAGCTGCCGACCGACCGGCCCCGGCCGCCGGAGCCCGACTACGCCGGTGCCACCCTGGTCCTGACCACCCCGGCGGCGACCGGCGAGGCACTGCGCCAGCTGGCCCGCGCCGAGGACACCACCGTCTACACCGTCGTGCTGACGGCGCTGAAGGTGCTGCTGGCCCGGCAGACCGGCCGGACCGACATCGTGGTCGGCACCCAGGTCACCGGCCGCAGCCTGCCCGAGTTGCAGAACCTGGTCGGCATGTTCGTCAACGTCGTCCCGGTCCGCACCTCGCTGGCCCCCGACGCCACGGCCCCCGACGCCACCGCCGACGGCACCGTCGGCTTCCGCGAGGTGCTGCGCCGGGTCCGGCACAACCTCGCCGAGGCCATGGCCCACCAGGACGTACCGTTCGAGACCCTGGTCCGCGACCTGCGCGGCGACGCCGACCGCAGCTTCCCGCCGCTGGTCCAGGTCGCCTGCAACATGCCGGTCCAGGACACCGACCACCCGCTCGGCGAAGAGATCCCGATGCCGATCGCGCCGGGCGGCTCGCTGCTCGACCTGACCGTGCACGTCATTCCGCGGCCGGACGCCTCACTGGAGATCCAGTTCGAGTACGCCAGCTCGCTGTTCGACGCCACGACCGTCGAGCGGCTCGCGGAGCAGCACCGCCGGCTGCTCGCGGCCGTCGGCACCGACCCCGACGTCGACTGGCGCACCGCCGACCTGCTCGGCGCCGACGCCCGCCGGGACGCGCTGGCCGCCGGCACCGGCGCCCCGGCCGCCCGGACCGAACTGCTGCCGGCCCTGGTCGCGACGCAGGCGGCGGCCACCCCCGACGCGACCGCCGTCGAGGCGGCCGCCGGGCGGCTGACGTACGCCGGCCTGACTACCGCCGCCGACGCGCTCGCCGACCGGCTGCGCGCCGCCGGCGTACGACCCGGCGCGGTCGTCGCCCTCTGCCTCGACCGCGGCCTCGACCTGCAGGTCGCCACCCTGGCCGCCTGGCGGGCCGGTGCCGCGTTCCTGCCGCTGGACACCGAGCACCCGCCGGCCCGCTGGGCGCTGCTGCTCGACACCGCCGGGGCGCCGGCCGTCGTCGCCGACCCGGAGCGGGCCGAGGCGCTGCGCGCGGTCGTCCCGGCCGGCTGCGCCGTCGTCGAGACCGCCGACCCCGCCGTCCCGGCCGGAGCCGGCAACCCGGCCGAAGCCGCGACCGTCGGCGCGGCGGAGGAACCCGCCGCCGACACCCCCGCGTACGTCATGTTCACCTCCGGCTCCACCGGCCGCCCCAAGGGCGTCGTCGTCACCCACGGCGCCATCGCCAACCGGGTCGTCTGGTCGGTGCACGCCCAGAAGCTCGGCCCGGACGACCGGGTGCTGGCCAAGACCCGGGTCGGCTTCGACGCCGCCGTCCTGGAGTGGTACGCCCCGCTGGTCGCCGGCGGCACCGTCGTCATGGCCGGCCCCGGCCTCGAACGCGACCCGGCCGGCCTGGTGCGGGCGGTCGCCGACACCGGCGCGACCGTGCTGCAACTGGTCCCGTCGGTGCTGCGGGCCATGCTCGACCAGCCCGGCTGGGACCGCTGCACCGCGCTGCGCCAGGTCTGGTCGGCCGGCGAGCCGCTCGACCACGCCCTGGTCCGCCGGCTCACCGACCGGCTTCCGGTCGCCGTCTGGAACACGTACGGGCCGACCGAGTGCGCGATCGACGTCACCGCGTACGCCGTACCGGCCGGGCCACGGACCGGACCGGTGCCGATCGGCGGCCCCGTCGACGGCGTACGGACCCTCGTCCTCGACCCGTACGGCCAGCCGACCCCGCCCGGCGTCGCCGGCGAGCTGTGCGTCGGCGGTGCCGCCGTCGGCGGCGGCTACCTCGGCCAGCCGGACCTGACCGCCGAACGCTTCGTCCCCGACCCGTACGGCCCGCCCGGCGCCCGCGTCTACCGCACCGGCGACCAGGTCCGGCGCCGCGCCGACGGGGTGCTGGAGTTCGTCGGCCGGGTCGACGACCAGATCAAGGTCAACGGGGTACGGGTCGAGCCGGCCGAGGTCCGCGCCGCGCTCGCCGACCACCCCCGCGTACGGCAGTGCGTCGTCGTCGGCCACACCGGACCCGACAACACCCGCCGGCTGGTCGCCTACCTGGTCGCCGACGGCGACGTCGACACCGCGCAGCTGCGGGAGTTCCTGCGCGGCCGGCTGCCCGAGGCGATGGTGCCCGGCGTCTACGTGCCGCTGCCCGCACTGCCGCTGACCCCGAACGGCAAGGTCGACCGGGCCGCCCTGCCGGCACCGGACCTGTCCACCGTCGGCGTCGCGTACGTCGCCCCGGTCACCGACGCCGAGAAGGCGGTCGCCGACGCCTGGGCCGACGTGCTCGGCGTGGAGCGGGTCGGGCTGCGCGACGACTTCTTCGCCCTCGGCGGCCACTCGCTCCAGCTCGGCCAGCTCGCCGTCCGGCTGCGCGAGCGCAGCGGCGTCGAGGTGTCCATCCGGGACCTGTTCGCCGCGCTGACCGTACGCGGCCACGCCGACCTGATCGCCGCCGCGGGCGGCGAGACGCCGCCGCCGGTCGTACCGGTCGCCGGCACCGGGCCGCTGCCGCTGTCGTTCGGCCAGCGCCGGCTGTGGTTCCTCGACAAGCTCAACCCGGACAGCATCGAATACCTCACCCCGGTCTTCGTGCCGGTGCCCGGCCCCGCCGACCCCGACCTCGTCGCCCGTACCCTGGGTGACCTGGTCGCCCGGCACGAGGCGCTGCGGACCCGCTACGTCGTCGTCGACGGCGAACCGGCCCAGGTCATCGACCCGCCGGGCCCGGTGCCGCTGCGCGTGGTCGACATCCCCGGGGAGCCGACCGCCGCCGTCTTCGCCGACGACATGTCGCGCGGCTTCGACCTCGAGGCCGGCCCGGTGCTGCGGGCCGTGCTGGCCCGGCCGGCGGCCGGCGACGCCGTACTGCTGCTCCTGATCCACCACATCGCCTGCGACGGCTGGTCGACCGCGGTCCTCGGCCGCGAGTTCGCCGAGATCCACGCCGCGCACCGCGCCGGCCGGCCGGCGGACCTGCCCGCCCTGTCGCTGCGCTACGCCGACTTCGCCAGCTGGCAGCTGTCCTGGCTGTCCGGCGAGGTCCTGGACCGGCAGCTCGACCACTGGCGGGACCGGCTCGCCGGCCTGCCGACCCTGGAACTGCCGACCGACCGGGTCCGGCCCGCCGTACGCGACCCGCGCGGTGCGGCCGTCGCCTTCGAGGTGCCCGGCGACGTCGCCGGACCGCTGCTGGCCGCCGGCCGGTCCCGGGGGGCCAGCCCGTTCATGACCCTGCTGGCCGCGTTCGCGGTGCTGCTGTCCCGCTACAGCGGGCAGCGCGACCTCGCGGTCGGCTCGCCGGTCGCCGGCCGCCCGGTGCCGCAGTCGCACGACCTGGTCGGGGTCTTCATCAACACCCTGGTGCTGCGGCTCGACCTGTCCGGCGACCCGACCTTCGGCGAACTGCTCGACCGGGTCCGGGCCACCACGATGTCCGCCTTCGCCCACCAGGACCTGCCGTTCGACCGGCTGGTCGAAGAGGTCCGCACCGACCGCGACCTGTCCCGCAACCCGCTCTACGACGTCCTGTTCGACCTGCACGAGGACGGCCACGCCGGCTACGTGCCGACGACCGGCGTGCGGGACGCGCCGCTGGCCGCCCGGCAGGACCTCGGCCTGATCATGCGGCGGCACGCCGACGGCGCGGTGAGCGGCATGCTGGAGTACGCGACCGCGCTGTTCGACCGGCCGACCGTCGACCGGATGATCGGCCACTACCTGCGGCTGCTGGAGCAGGTCGCCGCCGACCCCGACGTGGCCGTCGCCGACCTCGAACTGCTCACCGGTGCCGAACGCGACCTGCTCGGCGCGTGGAACGACACCGCCCGCCCGGTGCCGGCGGCGACCCTGCCGGAACTGCTGCGCCGGCAGGCGGCGGCCACCCCGGACGCGCCGGCCGTCGTCTTCGACGACACCACGCTGACGTACGCCGAACTCGACGCCCGCACCGACCGGCTGGCCGCGCTGCTCGCCGGGCGCGGCGCCGGCCCGGAACGGTTCGTCGCCGTCGCCGTGCCGCGCTCCGTCGAACTGGTCGTCGCCCTGGTCGCGGTGCTGAAGTCCGGTGCCGCGTACGTGCCGGTCGACCCCGGCTACCCGGCCGACCGGATCGCCTACCTGCTCGCCGACGCGCACGCCGAACTGCTCCTGACCACCTCGGTCGTGGTCGGCGTGCTGCCGGCCGTCGACACCCCGGTGCTGGTCCTCGACGACCCGGCCACCGCCGCCGCCCTCGAGGCCGCCACCGCGACGCCGACCCCGCCCGGGCCGGCGAACCCGGCGTACGTCATCTACACCTCCGGCTCCACCGGCCGGCCCAAGGGCGTCGTGGTCCCGCACGCCGGCATCGTCAACCGCCTGCTGTGGATGCAGGACCGCTACGGCCTCACCGCCGACGACCGGGTGCTGCAGAAGACGCCGTCGTCGTTCGACGTGTCGGTGTGGGAGTTCTTCTGGCCGCTGCTGACCGGGGCGACGCTGGTGCTGGCCCGCCCCGAGGGGCACCGCGACGCCGCCTACCTGGCCGGCGTGATCCGCGACCGGGGCATCACCACCATCCACTTCGTACCGTCGATGCTGGACGCGTTCCTCGGCCACCCGGGCGTCGCCGACGGCAGCGCGCCGCGCCGGGTCATCTGCTCCGGCGAGGCCCTCGGACCCGCCCTGCGCGACCGGTTCTTCGAACTGTTCGACACCGAACTGCACAACCTGTACGGCCCCACCGAGGCGTCGGTCGACGTCACCTCCTGGCAGTGCGCGCCCGGCCGGCCGGGCGAGCCGGTACCGATCGGCCACCCGGTGTGGAACACCCGGCTCTACGTCCTCGACGCCGAACTGCGGCCGGTGCCGCCCGGCGTACCGGGGGAGCTGTACCTGGCCGGTGTCCAGCTCGCCCGCGGCTACCTGCGCCGGCCGGACCTGACCGCCGAGCGGTTCGTCCCCGACCCGTACGTCGCGGGGGAGCGGATGTACCGCACCGGCGACGTCGCCCGGTTCCGCGCCGACGGGGCGGTGGAGTACGTCGGCCGCGCCGACCACCAGCTCAAGATCCGTGGCTACCGGGTCGAGCCGGCCGAGATCCAGGCGGTGCTCACCGCCCACCCCGGCGTACGCGAGGCGGTCGTGGTCGCCGTCGACCGCGACGGCGACCGGCAACTGGTGGCGTACTGGACCCCGGCCGGCGACCCCGGACCGGACGGCGCGGCCCCGGCCGGACCGGACGGCGACGAGCTGACCGACCACTGCTGGGAGCACCTGCCGGAGCCGATGATCCCGCAGTTCTGGGTCCGGCTGGACAGCCTGCCGCTGACCGAGAACGGCAAGGTCGACCGCAAGGCGCTGCCGGCACCGGAGCTGTCGGCGACCGCGCTGACCGGCACCGAGACGGTCGCCCCGCGCACCGTCGCCGAGGAGCGGATCGCCGAGATCTGGACCGAACTGCTCGGCATCGAGGTCGGCGTACACCACAACTTCTTCGCCGTCGGCGGCCACTCGATCCTGGCCGTCCGCCTGATCTCCCGCATCGCCGAGGAGTTCGACGTCGAACTGCCGCTGCGGCTGGTCTTCGAACGCGCCACCGTCGCCGCCCTCGCCCAGGCGGTGGAGGACGAGATCCGGGCCGAGATCGCCCGGCTCACCGACGCCGAGGTGGCCGCCCTTTCCGACGACGCCGCGCAGATCGCGGCCCTGCCCCCTGACGCCGCGCAGATCGCGGCGCTGCCCGATGACGCCGCCGCCCCGGCGGCGCCGACCGATCCCGACCCGGCCGCCGCGCCGGCACAGTGACGAACCCGATGGGGAAGGACGCGATGAGCACCGAACCGCTGTACGTGAAGCCCAACGTCCGCATCGAAGGGCTGGTCAACCAGTTCGTCGCCTGGACGCACGTCTACACCCCGGTCTCCGGTGCGATGAACCTCGCCAACCTGCTCTTCCCGATCATGGACTCGTTCGTGCAGCGCCCCGAGGTGCACGCCGCGGCCGTGGCCAACCCGAAGATGAAGGGCGGCTTCTTCGTCAACGCCGACCTGTCCCGCGTCGACGAGGTACGCGACCTGCGCGACCGGATCGCCCGCGACGACGCGGCCGCCCTCGCCTTCGCCGGGGCGATCAAGGGCGCCGAGGACCTGCTGCGCGCCCAGGCCACCGGCTACGACCTGTCACCGCTGTACGCCCAGCTCCCGCCCGAGCTGCGCGGCTACGTCGAGCTGGTCTACGACGTCAACCACCACCCGTCGCTGCGCTTCCTGGAGCCGCTGCTCTACCGCAGCCCGGTCTTCCGCCGGGACCGGGAGGCGATCGAACTGTCGCTCGACGACGGCAGCGAGCCGCCGTTCATCCTGAGCACGCCGCGCCTGGAGCACCCCGACCACCTCCAGCTCCCGCTGCGGCTCGACCACGCCGGCATCGACGAGCTGTTCGCCACCCGGACCGCCCCGCGCTCCTTCGACGAGATCGGCAAGGCGCTGGAGATCGGCACCGGCGAGCAGGAGCGGCTGCTGCGCACCCTGCTCACCACCGACGCGGCCCTGCCCGCCGACCGGCACATCGACGGCGGCGGCCGGATCCGCTACTTCGGCCACGCCTGCATCCTGCTGCAGACCCCGTCGGTGTCCATCCTGGTCGACCCGTTCATCAGCTCGAACCCCGCCGCCGGCGACCGGTTCACGTACGTCGACCTGCCCGACAAGATCGACTACGTCCTGATCACCCACGCCCACCAGGACCACGTCGTGCTGGAGACGCTGCTCCAGATCCGCCACAGGGTCGGCACCGTCGTGGTGCCCCGCAACGGCGGCGGGCACCGGCAGGACCCGTCGATCCGCCTCTACCTGGAGCAGGTCGGCTTCACCGTACGGGAGGTCGACGACTTCGACGAGCTGGCCTTCGACGGCGGCCGGATCGTCGCCGCGCCGTTCTTCGGCGAGCACTGCGACCTCGACATCCGGGCCAAGAGCAGCTACTGGGTGCACCTGGCCGGCAAGGGCGTCTTCATCGGCGCCGACACCTCCGGCCTGGAGTCCGAGCTCTACCACCGGATGCGGACCGGGATCGGCGAGACCGACCTGGCGTTCATCGGCATGGAGTGCGACGGCGCCCCGCTGACCTGGCTCTACAGCTCGCTGTTCACCCAGCCGGTGCCGCGCAAGATGGCCATCACCCGCAAGCTGTCCGGCTCCAACGCCGCCCAGGCCACCGGCATCGTCGACCAGCTCGGCGCCAAGGAGGCGTACGTCTACGCGATGGGCCAGGAGGACTGGCTCCAGCACGTGATGGCGACCAGCTACACCCCGGAGTCGTACCAGCTCCTCCAGGTCGCCGAGTTCCTCGACAACTGCAAGCAGCGCGGCGTGTACGCCGAACACCTGCTGGTCCGCAAGGAGCTGCGCTGGTGAACACCGCCGTCCCGGTGACCGCCGCCCCCTTCGCCCTCGACGCCGCCCCGACCGGGGCGGCCCGTCTCCAGGTCCGGGTCCTGCTCGACACCGGACCGACCGCCGACGAGGTCGACCGGATGGAGGCGCTGTTCGACGGGTGCGGCATGGCCGCGTACGCCGAGGGCCACTCGTACGGCGGGCCGCCACCGACGTCGGCGTTCCTGATCGTGCTCAACATCCCGCTCGCCCCGTTCCTGGACACGTTCGCCGGCACCGGAACCGACGCCGGCACCGGCACCGGCACCGAACCGGACACCGTCGGCGACGGGGCGGCGCGCCTCGCCGCCGTCGTCCGGACTTTGCAGGCGATGCGGGCCGACGAGGAACTGTGGGGCCGCCCGCACGGCGTCAAGCTCGAGGACTCGCACAGCGGCCACGGCGTACTGCTGGAGGCCGGGCTGCTCGACGCCGCGTACGACGCCCTGCTCGACCTCGACCTGTCCGGCCTCGACCAGTGGGCGATCCCGGTGCAGCTCGAATGGCATCCCGCCCTGCACACCTGGCAGGCCCGGCTGACCACCGTGCCGCGCCGGTTCGCCCGCCGGGTGCCGCTGCGCGCCCGGGCCGCCGACAGCCCGCGCGCCCGCCAGTGCGACGACGCCGAGATCGGCGAACTGTGGCGGCTGGCCGGCAGCGCCGAGGTGCCGGCCGTCACCTGGCAGCGGGCGCAGATCGTGCTGCTCAGCGCCCAGGGCTCCAACATCGCCTCGATCGCCCAGCACACCGTCACCGGCGCCGGACGGGTCCGCGCCGTCATCCGCAACTTCAACGACGACGGGTTCGCCTCCTTCGACCCGGGCTACGACCGTGGCGAGCGGCCCCAACCGACCCCGGCCGAACTGCGCGACGCCCGTGCCGTCGCCGCCCGCGGCCCGGCCGCGTACGGCCTGACCGGCCCGGCCTGGGACGTCGCCACGCTCGGCGACTTCCTGGTCCGCGAGGGCGTGGTCGAGGATGTCGACCCCGACTGGCTGGCCGCCCTGCTCACCGGCACCGGCACCGACCACCTGCATCGAGACGGGATTTGACACCGATGAACGCGGAGATCACTGACCCGGCGCGCAACGACGCGGACGCCCGCCGCGAGGCGCTCATCCGCCAGCGGCTCGCCGGCGGGCGGACCGGCCGCCGGGACACCATTCCCCAGGTCGACCGGGGCGGCCGGCTGCCGGTGTCGTTCGGCCAGCAGCGGCTGTGGTTCCTCACCATGCTCGACCCGCGCAGCCCCGAATACCTGGTGCCGCTGGTCCTGCGGGTCACCGGCGAACTCGACGTCGCCGCCCTCGGCGAGGCGTGGCGCCGGCTGGTCACCCGGCACGAGGTGCTGCGCACCCGCTACCAGCTCGCCGACGCCGAACCGGTCCAGGTGATCGACGCACCCCCGGCCGGCTCCGCGATCCGGTTCACCGACCTGACCGACCTGCCCGCCGCCGAACGCGACCGCCGCGCCCTGGACCTAGCCGCCAGCGACGCCGCCGAACCGCTCGACATCGGCCTGGAACACCCGGTACGCGTGCACGCGATCCGGCTCGCCCCGGACCGGCACCTGCTCGCCGTCGTCTTCCACCACATCGCCTGCGACGGCTGGTCGATGGGCGTGTTCATCAACGACCTGTTCACCCTCTACCTGCACGCCATCGACTCGCCGCAGGCACCCGCCCTGCCCGAACCGGCCGTGCAGTACGTCGACTTCGCCGCCTGGCAGCGTGGCCGGCTCGCCGGCGACGAACTCGACCGGCGGCTCGGCTACTGGCGCGACCACCTCGCCGGACTGTCGCCGCTGGAACTGCCGACCGACCGGCCCCGCCCCACCAAGCGGGACTGGGCCGGCGACCGGGTGCTGTTCACCGTGCCGGCCGACCTCACCGGGCGGCTGCGGGAACTCGGCCGGAGCCACGACGCCACCCTGTTCACCGTCGGCGCCACCGCCTACCAGGTGCTGCTGTCGCGCTACAGCGGCCAGCGGGACATCTCGGTCGGCAGCGCCGTCGCCGGCCGCGGCCGCCCCGAGGTCCGCAACCTGATCGGCTTCTTCCTCAACACCGTCGTGCTGCGCGCCACCTGGACCGGCGACCCGACCTTCGCCGACCTGCTGCGCACCAACCGGCGTACGGTCCTGGACGCCCTGGAACACCAGGAGGCCCCGGTCCAGTTCCTCGTCGACGACGTCGACCGCAAGCGCGACCGGTCCCGTACCCCGCTCTTCCAGGTCATGTTCGACATGGCCGAGTCGGCGCCGTCCGCGTTCACCATGCCCGGCCTCGACGTCGAGGCCGTCGACCTGGTCGGCGCGGTCGCCAAGCACGACCTGCGGCTGGAGTTGACCGAGCAGGGCGACGGGTCGCTGCGCGGCGTCCTGGAATACCCGACCGCACTGTTCGACCGGGCGACCGTCGAACGCTTCGCCGGCCACCTGCTCACCCTCTTCGACTCGGTCACGGCGGCCCCCGAGCGCACCCTGTCGGCCCTGGAGATCCTCGACCCGGGGGAGCGGGAGCTGCTGCTCGGTGCCGGACCGGCCCCTGCCGGCCAGCCGGCGCCGCGCCCGGTCACCGCCGCCGTCGCCGAACACGCGCGGCAGCGCCCGCACGAGACCGCCGTCGTCGCCGGCACGGACCGGCTCACGTACGCCGAACTGCACGAGCGGGCCAACCGGATGGCCCACCACCTGCGTGGGCGCGGCATCGGCCCGGGCAGCGTCGTCGGCGTGTGCCTGGGCCGTGGCGTCGACCTGCTGCCCACCCTGCTCGGAGTCTGGCGGGCCGGCGCCGCGTACGTGCCGGTCGACCCCGGCGACCCCGCCGAACGGGTCGGCTACGTGCTGCGTGACGCCGGCGCGGCCCTCGTCGTCACGCAGACCGCCCATGCCGGCGTCACCGCCGCCCACGGCGGCGCCGTCCTGCTGGTCGACGCCGACCGGGCCGCGATCGACGCCGAACCCGCCACCGACCCGGCGGGGGAGCCGGACCCGGACGCGGTCGCCTACCTGATCTACACCTCGGGCAGCACCGGCCGCCCCAAGGGAGTGCTGGTCAGCCACCGCGGCCTGGCCAACTACCTGACCTGGGCCGCCGACGCCTACCTGACCACCGACGGGCGCGGCGCTCCGCTGTTCTCCTCGACCGCGTTCGACCTGGTCGTCACCACCCTCTACCTGCCGCTGCTGGCCGGCCAGCCGGTCCACCTGCTCCCGGCCGACCTCGCCGTCGGCGACCTCGGCCGCGCCCTGGCCGACGCCGCCGCCGACGGCCCGTTCAGCTTCATCAAGCTGACCCCGGGCCACCTCGACGTGCTCACCCACCAGCTCACCGCCGAGCAGGCCGCCCGGCTCGCCGGCCACCTCGTCGTCGGCGGCGAGGGCTTCGCCAGCCGGCTCGCCGACCGCTGGTGGGACCTCGCCGCCGGCGGGAAGACCCGGCTCGTCAACGAGTACGGCCCCACCGAGAACACCGTCGCCAACGTCGCGTACTTCGCCGACGGGCCGCCCGCCGACCCGGCCGCCGTCGCCGAACTGCTCCCGATCGGCCGCTCCATGCCGGGCACCACCGCCTACTGCCTCGACGCCGAGCTGCGCCCGCAGCCGGTCGGTGTCGTCGGCGACCTCTACCTCGGCGGCGTCCAGCTCGCGCACGGCTACCGCAACCTGCCGGCGGTCACCGCCGAACGGTTCGTCCCCGACCCGTACGGCCCGCCCGGCGCCCGCCTCTACCGCACCGGCGACCGGGCCCGGGTCCTGGCCGGTGGCGACATCGAGTTCCTCGGCCGCGTCGACGACCAGATCAAGGTCCGCGGCTACCGGGTCGAGGCCGGCGAGATCGTCGCCGTGCTGCGCCGGCACCCGGGCGTACGCGACGCCGTGGTCACCCTGCGCGGGACCGGATCGGCCGGCAAGACCCTGGTCGGGTACGTCGTCACCACCAACCCCGACGCGCTGCCGATCGCCGACCTGCGCGCGATGCTGGCCACCGCCCTGCCCGAATACATGGTCCCCACCCACCTGGTGGCGCTGACCGAGCTGCCGCTGACCAGCAACGGCAAGACCGACCTCGCCGCGCTGCCCGACCCGGACCGGGGCGCCACCTCCACCGAGTCGGAGCTGGTGGCACCGCGTACCGCCGCCGAGGAGCAGGTCGCCGCCGTCCTGCGGACCGTGCTCGGCATCGCCGAGGTCGGCGTCGACGACGACTTCTTCGACCTCGGCGGCGACTCCCTGTCGGCCGTCGCGCTCGTCGGCGACCTGCGCGACGCCGGCCTCGACATCGCCGTCGACGACGTCTTCGCCCACCCGACCGTCGCCAAGCTCGCCGAACTCGCCGCCGAGCGCCCCGCCGTCACCGGGGCCCGCACCGGCGTCGCGCCGTTCGCCCTCATCTCCGACGAGGACCGGCGGAAACTGCCCGCCGACGTCGAGGACGCCTTCCCGGTCTCGATGCTCCAGGCCGGCATGGTCTTCGAGATGATGGGCGGCGGCGAGGTCAACTACTACCACAACGCCACGACGTACCAGATCCGCGACGACGCCGAGTTCTCCGTTCCCGCGTTCGAGGCCGCCGTACGCCTGCTCGTCGAGCGGCAGGAGGTGCTGCGCACCGGCTTCGACCTGATCGGCTACTCCCAGCCGCTGCAGCTGATCCACCGCACCGCCCACCTGCCGACCAGCGCCGTCGACCTGCGCCACCTGACCGTCGCCGAGCAGGACGAGCAGATCCGCCAGCGGATGGCCGCCGAGCGGGCGGACCTGTTCGACCTGGCCACCCCGGCCCTGCTGCGGCTGCACGCCGTCGTACGCTCCGACACCGCCTGGGCTCTGGTCATCACCGAGTGCCACCCCATCATGGAGGGGTGGAGCTACCACATGCTCCTGATGGAGCTGCTTACCTACTACCGGCAGATCCGCGACGGCCAGCCGCCGCAGGCGGCACAGGACCTCGGCATCCGGTTCGCCGACTTCATCGCCGCCGAGCAGGCGTCGCTCAACTCCGAGGACGACCGCGGCTACTGGCGCCGTACCGTCGAGGGCGCCGCCCGGCTCGCGCTGCCGCCGGGCTGGGCCACCGGTGACGGCCCGCGCGGCCCGCTGCGCGTCGAGGTGATGTTCGCCGACCTCGAGGACGGCCTGCGGACCCTGGCCAAGGCGGCCGAGGTCCCGATCAAGGCGGTCCTGCACGCCGCGCACCTCAAGGTGATGAGCATGCTGACCGACGAGCGCCGGTTCTTCGGCGGCCTGGTCTGCGACACCCGCCCCGAGGTCGCGAACGCCGACCGGCTCTACGGCCTGTTCCTCAACACCGTCCCGTTCCCGTTCGAACTGACCGCGCCGACCTGGCGCCAACTGGTCAAGGACGTCTTCGCCCAGGAGATCGAACTCTGGCCGCACCGGCGCTACCCGATGCCGGCCATGCAGCGCGAGCTGTCCGCCAACCGGCGCCTGGTCGACGTCATGTTCAACTACCTCGACTTCCGCACCGTCGACATGGACCTGGTCGACTTCGCGGCCAGCATCGACGACAGCCAGATCGAGTTCAAGCTCTCCACCACCGTCTTCCGGCAGGGCCTGATCAACCTGCGGATGCACCCCGACGCGGTCAGCCGCGCCAACGGCGAGCGGCTCGCCGCCATGTACCGGCTGGTTCTCGCCGAGATGGCCGCCGACCCCGACGGCGACGCGCTCGCCACCTACCTGCCCGCCGACGAGCGCCGCCGGCTGGTCACCGAGTGGAACGACACCGCCGTACCGCGACCGGCGACCGACCTCGCCACCCTCTTCGAGCGCCAGGTGGCCGCCGCCCCGGCGGCGACCGCCGCCGTCCTCGCCGACGGTACGACCGTCAGCTACGCCGAACTCGACGGCCGGGCCGACCGGCTCGCCCGGCACCTGCGCGGGCTCGGCGTCGGGCCGGAGCAGTTCGTCGGCATCTGCGTCGAGCCCGGCCTGGAGATGCTGGTCGCGGTCCTCGGCGTGGTCAAGGCCGACGCCGCCTACCTGCCGCTGGACCCGGCGCACCCGACCGAACGACTGTCGTACGTGCTGCGCGACGCCGGGGTGTCGGTCCTGCTCACCCAGGAGCGGCTGGCCGACGACCTGCCACCCTTCATGGGACAGGTGCTCAACCTGGACACCGACTGGCCGGAGATCGCCGCCGCGGACGGGCCCGCCGTCACCCGCACCGCCGGCCCGGACAGCCTCGTCTACGCCATCTACACCTCCGGCTCCACCGGCCGCCCCAAGGGCGTCATGATCACCCATGGCGGCCTGCACAACTACCTGACCTGGGCGGTCGGTGCCTACACCGGACCGGACGGCACCGGCGCCCCGATGCTCGGGTCGATCGCCTTCGACCTGGCCGTCACCAACCTGCTGGTGCCGCTGGTCGCCGGCCGCCCGGTCACCCTGCTGCCACCCGGCGGCGAGGTCGAGGCGGTCGCCGGCATGCTCGCCGCCCCCGGCCGGCTCGACCTGGTCAAGCTGACCCCCGGCCACCTCGACGTGCTGCGCGGGCTGCTGCCGGCCGGCGGCACCGTCGACTCGGTCGGCACCTTCGTCGTCGGCGGCGAGCAGTTGCCGCTGGAGACCGTCCTCGCCTGGCAGGAGTTGGCCCCGTCGACCCGGATCGTCAACGAGTACGGACCGACCGAGACCGTCGTCGGTTGTGTCGTCTACGACGTACCCGAGGGCGTCGACCGCACCCAGCCGGTCGCGATCGGCCGCCCGATCGACAACACCCGCCTCTACGTGCTCGACCGCAACCTCCAGCCGGTGCCGGTCGGCGCCACCGGCGAACTGTTCATCGGCGGTGCCGGGGTGGCCCGCGGCTACCACGGCCGGCCCGAACTGACCGCCGAACGGTTCGTCCCCGACCCGTACGCCACCCGGCCCGGCGCCCGCCTCTACCGCACCGGTGACCTGGCCCGCTACCGCGCCGACGGCAACCTGGAGTTCCTCGGCCGGGCCGACGACCAGATCAAGATCCGCGGTTACCGGATCGAGCCCGGCGAGATCGAGACCCGGCTGCTGGCCCACCCCTTCGTCACCGAGGCGGTCGTGGTCGCCCACACCGGCGCCGACGGCGACCGGCGCCTGGTCGGGTACGCCGCCGGCACCGGCGAGCAGCCGTCGAGCACCGCCCTGCGCGACTTCCTGCGCGAGACCCTGCCCGACTACCTGGTCCCGGCCACGTTCGTGCTGCTCGACGCGCTGCCGCGCAGCGCCGCCGGCAAGGTCGACCGCAAGGCGCTGCCGTCCCCGGACGGCGCCCGCGCCGACCTCGGCACCGAGTTCGTCGCCCCGCGCACCGCGACCGAGCGGCGGCTCTGCGAGATCTGGGAACGGGTTCTCGGCGTCGAACGGATCGGCATCCACGACGACCTGCTCGACCTCGGCGCCGACTCGCTGAGCGGGCTGCGGGTCGTCGCCGCCGCCACCGACCTGGGCCTGACCATGTCGCCGATGGACGCGATCGCCTTCCCGACGATCGCCCAGCTCGCCCGGCACCTGCTCGGCGGCGGCACCGAGGAACTGGACCGGATGCTGCGCGCCGACTCGGTGCTCGACCCGGCGATCCGGCCGGCCGGGCCGCCGGCCGACCCGACCGGGCCGGTGCTGCTCACCGGCGCGACCGGCTTCGTCGGCGCGTTCCTGCTGCGCGAACTGCTGGACCGGATCCCGAACCGGATCGTCTGCCTGGTCCGCGGCACCTCCGACGAGCAGGCCCGGGAACGGCTGGTCGCCGCGCTGCACCGCTGGTCGGCGTACCACCCGCAGGTCGAGAGCCGGGTCGACGTGATCGCCGGCGACCTCGGCGCGCCGCACCTCGGGCTGGCCCCCGAGCGGTTCGCGGAACTGGCCGGCACCCTCGGCGCCATCTACCACAACGGCGCCGACGTCAACGCCGTCCATCCCTACCAGGCGATGCGACGGACCAACGTGGACGGCACCCGGGAGATCATCCGGCTGGCCTGCACCGGCCCGACCACGACGCTGCACCACGTGTCGACGATGTCGATCTTCAAAGCCGACGCGTTCGACGAGTGGATCGACGAGTCCAGCCTCCAGGTCGAGCCGCCGTCGTCGATGTCCAACGGCTACGGCCAGAGCAAGTGGGTCGCCGAGAACCTGGTCCGCGAGGCGTCCCGGCGCGGGCTGCCGACCACCATCCACCGGATGGCGAAGGTCTCCTGGGACACCGTCACCGGCACGTCCAACACGGCCGACCAGTTCAACCGGCTGATCGCCGCCGCGGTCGAGGTCGGGGCCGCCCCGGACTTCGACTACTCGATGACGCTGACCCCGGTCGACCGGGTCGCCGCCGGCATCGTCGACATCGCCGGCCGCCCGGACGCGATCGGCGGCTGCTACCACCTCATCAGCCCGCACCAGGTGACGTGGCGGCAGATGCGCGACTGGCTCGCGGCGGCCGGACACCCGCTGGCCGAGACCGACTACGCCAAGTGGCGGGAGGCGCTGGTGGAGCTGAGCCGGCAGCCGGGCGGCGAACGCCTCAACCCGCTGCTGATGCTGTTGCCCCGGGAACGGGACAACTTCGAGGTCGACGCCCTCGACGACGACTACGTCCCCCCGACCCCGACGTGGTGGGCCCGCCACGGCGGCGAGATCGCCCCGATCGACCAGGAGGACTTCGCCCGTTTCCTCGGCCGGCTGGCGGGCACCTGAGCCGGGGGTACTCCGGTGCCGTGACTCGGCCCGGACGGTGAACTCCCGGTGGCGGGGGACCTCGTAGGGTCCTTCGGTCACCAGGAGTTCGGTCGTGCGCGGACCGCGGCCTCGCCGCAGATCACGGGAGGCCGCGGTTCCGGTGCCGGCCGTCAGCCGAACTGAACGGACCAGTTCACGCCGTCGAAGGTGGCGGTGGCCTTGGTCTCGCCGTCCGGGAACTGCAGTTCGTAGGGGCTGGTCAGAATGTCCTCGGTGACGACCGTGCCCGGCAGGTAACTGCCGAATGCCAGCCAGTAGGTCGGGGTGATCTCGAATTCGACGCCGGTGGCGGGCTGGGTCGGGACCACGAATGTTCCCGCCCCCGACATTCCGATGCCGACACTGCCCTGATCGGACGAATTCGGCCCCGGAACCGTGTCGTCCTGTTTGACGACAAGCGACCCGCCGGCGGCTCCCGACGTCGGCTTACCGAATTCGAAGCCGTCATCGATGTAGGAGAGCGAAACCGTGTTCGCGGTATCGAGATCAGCCGGGATGACCTGACCCGCGTCGTAGTTGACGCCGGGCTTGAGTATTCCCGTCTGGCCCCAGACGAAGTTGTAGTCCACGTCCCACGTGAAAGTGACGCTGGTGCCCGCGTGGCACATCTTCGACAGCCAGGCCAGCGAGTGGACGTCCGAGGGCTGGCTCGGCTGCTGCTGGAACACGATGGCGTTCTCGTCGTCGATCGCGGAATTGTTGATGATCGTGACGCTGTACGACGTCGCGGCGAGATCGGCGCCGCCCCGGCTTCCCGACGCCGTGCCCGCCTCCGCGTACGCCGCGGGCGCCACTGCCGCGCCCAGCAGGGTCACGCCGACGGTCAGGCCCAGGGCGACAAGCCTTCTCCGTCGACCCGCCGACACTTTTCCCGCCATGTGTCCCTCCCCGGAACTCTGGGCGCCAAGATGCGTCGATGATGCGATCTGCATTGGAGTCAATGATTGCGTGGGCGCCTTATGCGGCGTCGGCTGAAAGAGTAAGGCGACTTAATCGATGATCGCAAGTATGTCCTTTGTGGGGGAAATGGCAGAAGGGGTATCTCGCTGGAGGCCGCCCTGTCGACGACCACCTGGGCCGCCGGCCGGACCTGGAATCCGACGTACCGGTCCCATCCGCTTGCCGCCCCCGTCGGGGTGGACCTGCTGTGGTCCGCCGAACGGTGCGTCGTCGAGATCGACGGGCCGGAACACCGATCGGCGGTGCGGTTCGCGGCCGATCGGCAGCGGGATGTGCGGCTCCAGTTGGACGGCTACGCTGTCCTCCGCTTCACCAACGCCCAGGTGCTCCACGACGTGCGTGTGGTCGCGGCGCAGATCGAGCGGTTCCTCCTCGGTCGCCGCCGGTCCATATTGGAAGGACAACCGCGATGACCGACGAGAAGCTGTCCCTGCCGGAGAAGGCCGTCATGATCACCCTGATGGCCGAGGCGCGGGAGGTGTCCAATCCCGAGCTGAAGCAGCGGTACGGCCTCACCCTCGACGGCAGGAGCCGGACCCGGCTCAACGACCTGCGGTACGTCAGCAGCCGCCGGCACGGCCGGGCGTTCGCGCACCTGCTGGAGGAGCGTGGCTGGGCCTGGTGCGTCGGCCACCTCGGCGCCGACCTGCCACCCCGGTCCGGGTCGGCCGCCGGCGCGCTCTACGCGGTCCTGGCGAACCTGCCCCGGCACCTCGACCGGGCCGGCCTGAGCCTCGCCGACGTCTTCCACCGCGCCGAGGACGTCCCGGCCCCGGCCCCGGCCGGGTCGGTGCCGGTCCCGCGCACCGCTCCGGCCGCCGGTGACACCGAGGCCCGGATCCGCGCCGCCTACGCCGATCTCGCCGACGCCCCCGGCGCCTGGGTCAGCCTGGCCCGGATCCGGGCCGGCGTCGACGACCTGCCCCGCGCCGACGTCGACCGGACCCTCGGCCGCATGTACCGGCTGCCCGACGTGCACATCGTGCCCGAGTCCAACCAGAAGAGCCTGTCCACCGCCGACCGGGCAGCGGCGGTGATCATCGGTGACCAGGACAAGCACCTCTTGGCGATCGGTACCCGATGACCGAGGAGGAACACGCCGCCCTCGCCGCGCTGCGGTTCAACTGGGCGCCCACCCCTGACGACCTGTGGCAGCCGTCCCGCTACCACGTCGAGGACCTGCACCGCGACGTCGTACGCACCGTCCTCGACGGGCTCGCCGACGCCCGGGACAGCTCCGGTTCCAGCCCGGTCGGGGTGGTCGTGCAGGGGCAGAAGGGCGCCGGCAAGACCCACCTGCTCGGCTGGGTACGCGAGAGGGCCCAGGCCCTCGACGGCTACTTCGTCCTGGTCAGTCTCCTCAACCCGGCCACCTTCTGGACCACCACCGTGCAGTCGGTGCTGGAGAGTCTTTCCCGCACCGGCGGCGGCGCCGACCGGCAGGTCCGGGTCTTCCTGCGCCGGCTCGCCTCGCTGGTCGGCGTGCCCCGCACCGTACGCCGCGCGGTCGCCGGCGAGACCGCGATCACCCCGCAGCACCTCGACACGTTCATCGGCGCGCTGCGCCGCCACGACGGCGACGTCGGCCGGGACTGCCAGCAGACCGCCCGCGCCCTGGTCCTCTACGCCGCCGAGGACTTCGCCGCCCAGGACCTCGGCCAGGCCTACCTCAACTCGGTCGAGGAGACGATTCCCGGCGAGCGGGCCGCCTGGGGCATGCGGCGCGATCTGCCGCCGCCGGAGCGGATCGTCCAGGACATCTCCCGCCTGCTGGCGCTGACCGGCCCGACTATCATCGCGGTCGACCAGATCGACACGCTCATCGCGCAGTCACTGCGCTCCACCGCCGCCCACGGGCCGCTGGACCCCGGTGACGCCCTCGCCCTCGAGCAGGTCGCCGGCGGACTGATGTCGCTGCGCGAGGTGACCCGCCGCACCCTGACCGTCGTCGCCTGCCTGCCCGCCTCGTGGGCACTGATCAGGGACAACGCCACCGACACCGTACGCGACCGGTTCCGTGAGGCGATCCAGCTCAAGGGCATCCCGAGCGCCGCGGTCGGGCAGGCCCTGATCGGCAAACGGTTCGCCGCCAAGTTCGCCGAGATCGGGTTCCAGCCGCCGTACCCGACCTGGCCGGTCGACCCGGCGGCGTTCGAGGACGCCCCCGACTACACGCCCCGCCAACTGCTCATCCGGATCGACGCGCACGTCCAGGACTGCCTACGGGCCGGCGAGGTCACCGTCCTCCGGCTCGGCCCGGCGGCACCGGCCGACGCCGGCCCGACCGCCCCCGCCGGCGACCCGGCCACCACCGACGACCTCGCCGCGCTCGACACCCGGCTCGCCGCGCTCGTCGACGACCCGGCCGTGACCACCGAGGTCGAGCGGGCGCTCGCGCCGAAGACCGAGGACGAGACCGTACCGGCCCTGCTCGCCGCCGGCCTCACCGCGTGGATCGCCGAACAGGGCGACGCCGGCCGGGCATTCAGCCAGGACCCGCCACCGGGTACGGCCAACCCGCCGCTGCACGCGCGGCTGCGGCGCAGCCTCGACGAATCCACAGAGGACGAGGAACACTGGGCGTTCCGGGCGGTCGGCGCGAAGCACGCGACCGCCGCGCTGAACCGGATCCGGGCCGCGGCCACAATGGCCGGGCTCGACGCCGGGGTGGCCAAGCGGCGGCTGTTCCTGCTGCGCGACCACGCCTGGTCGAGCGGGCCGGCGACCACGAAGACGGTCGCCGCGTTCGAGGCCGCCGGCGGCCGCACCCTGCCGATGCCCGCCGCCGACCTGCGGATCCTGGCGGCGCTGCGCCGGCTGCTCGCCGACGACCCGCCGGGGTTGCGGGCCTGGCTGGCGTCCCGCCGACCGACCGGCCGGGTGTCGCTGCTGGCCGGGGCGCTGGCCGGTGCCGTACCCGCGCCGGCCGCCGACCCGGCTCCGGCCACGGTCCGCGCGGTGGTGCCGGCGCCGGCGTCCGCCCGGCTGACCGGGTACGAAACCAGGGAGTACGCCCCCGTCGCCGGCCCTTCCCCAGGGGCGCTCGACGGCGTCGGCCCACCCGCCGACGCACCGACCACGGTCGGCCCGGGCGGCGACGCGGACGCGGGCACGTCGGTCGACGGCGGTGTGCCGGTCGACGGCGGTGCGGCGATCCCGGTCCAGCGCGGACCGGAGCCGGCAGCGGGTGCGGGCGACGCGGGGCCGGGAGTTCCGCCGGCAGTGGGCGACGGCGCGACGGATCCGCGTCGGGCGGGCGGCGGTGTGCCCGTACCCGGTCCGACCCGGCGGGCGGCGCACGGTGCCGTCGCGACGGTCCTGCTCGGCCGGTCGACCGGCGGGGAGACGGCGGAGGCCGGACGGCCGGTCGGGGTGGCCCTGGAGGCGCTGCGCAAGCACACCGCGATCTTCGCCGGCTCCGGGTCGGGCAAGACGGTGCTGATCCGCCGGCTGGTCGAGGAGTGCGCGCTGCACGGCGTCTCGTCGATCGTCCTCGACCCCAACAACGACCTGGCCCGGCTCGGCGACCCGTGGCCGGAGCCGCCGGACGGGTGGGCGGCCGGCGACGCGGCGCGGGCGGCGGACTACCTGGCGGGCACCGATGTGGTCGTCTGGACGCCCCGAAGGTCCGGCGGCCGGCCGTTGAGTTTCCAGCCGCTGCCCGACTTCCGCAGCGTCGTCGACGACGGCGACGAGTTCGGCGAGGCGGTGGAGGCGGCGGTCGCGTCGATCGCGCCCCGCCTGCGACTCGACGGCCGGACCCAGAAGGCGCAGCTGGGGCAGGCGGTGCTGCGCAAGGCGGTCGAGTACTTCGGCCGCCGCGGCGGCAGCACCCTGCCCGGGCTGGTCGGGCTGCTCTCGGCGCTGCCCGACGGGGTGATCGACCTCGACAACGCCGAGAAGATCGCCGGCGAACTGGCGCAGAACCTGACCGCGGCCATGGTCAACGATCCGCTCTTCGGCGGGGAGGGGACCCCGGTCGACCCCGGCCTGCTGCTCACCCCGCCGCCCGGCAAGCGGGCCCGGGTGTCGGTGATCAGCCTCGTCGGCCTGCCCGGCGACGACCGGCGGCAGGGTTTCGTCAACCAGCTGCAGATGGCGCTGTTCGCCTGGATCAGGCGCAACCCGGCCGGTGACCGCCCGCTCGGCGGCCTCTTCGTGATGGACGAGGCCCAGACGCTGGCGCCGAGCGGGCCGATGACCGCCTGTACGCAGAGCACGCTCGCCCTGGCGTCACAGGCCCGCAAGTACGGCCTCGGCCTGGTCTTCGCCACCCAGGCCCCGAAGGGCCTGCACAACCGGATCCCCGGCAACGCCGCCACGCAGTTCTTCGGGCTGCTCAACGCGCCGGCCCAGATCGCGGCCGCGCGGGAGATGGCGCAGGCCAAGGGCAGCGACGTGTCCGACATCTCGCGGCTGCGGACCGGGCAGTTCTACGCCGCCGTCGACGGCACCGAGTTCGCGCGGATCCAGGCGCCGTTGTGTCTGAGTCACCATCCGCGCAGCCCGCTGACGGTCGAGGAGGTTCTGCGGCGGGCGCGGGACGGGACCTTCGCCCCTGTGCACGAGCCGGGGGCAGGAGGTACAAACGGGGAATGATCCGTGTGTTCCTGCTCGACGACCACGAGGTGGTCCGCCGTGGCCTGGCCGACCTGCTGCAAAGCGCCGGAGACATCGAGGTGGTCGGCGAGTCGGGGTCGGCACCGGAGGCGGCCCGCCGGATCCCGGCCCTGCGCCCCGACGTGGCGATCCTCGACGCCCGGCTGCCCGACGGCAACGGCATCGACGTGTGTCGGGACGTCCGCGCCATCGACTCGTCGATCAAGGGCCTGATCCTCACCTCGTACGAGGACGACGAGGCGCTGTTCGCCGCGATCATGGCCGGCGCCGCCGGTTACGTCCTCAAGCAGATCCGCGGCACCGACCTCGTCGACGCGGTCCGCCGGGTCGCCGCCGGCCAGTCGCTGCTCGACCCGGCCGTCACCCAGCGGGTCCTCGAACGCATCCGGGGCGGCGTCGAGGGGCCGCGCGAACTCGACTCGCTGACCGAGCAGGAACGCCGCATCCTCGAGCACGTCGCCGACGGGCTGACCAACCGGGAGATCGCGGCGAAGATGTTCCTCGCCGAGAAGACGGTCAAGAACTACGTCTCGAGCGTGCTCGCCAAGCTCGGCCTGGAGCGGCGTACCCAGGCGGCGGTTCTGGCCACCCGCCTCCTCGGTCCCCGGCGCTGAGTTTCCGCCGCTGGGTCCATGGCATGGGGGTTGTGCGCCGATCAAGGAGAAGTCGTGTCGGGCCTGCCGCCCGGTCAGCGGTTCGTCCCGCTGTTCCCCGGTCGACGCGGGCTCGTGATCGTCTGCGGCTCAGGCGTTCCTTCGACGGCGTGTCGACCGGCTGAGCCACAAACGATCGAGGCGCCCCGGGCGCCCGGCGTCCGGGGTCCGGGGTCCGGGTGCCACCGTCACGCCCCACAGCGAATTCGCTGTGGTTACGCCGAATTCGCTGTGGGCCGCGACAGCATCCCTGCTCCGGACCATCACCCGAATGAGTCGCCCTCGGCGGCGGTGACCGTGGGCCGGCCCAGGCGTCCGCCATGCGGCACCTTCTCGGCAGGGCGCGTCGACCGAGGACAAACCATGCCCGTTTCGCCCGCTTCCTCGCCCAACAACTCCTTGATCGACGAGCCGGACCGGACGGGGCGGGGCGGGCGGGTCGAGGACGGGCCGGGCGGCGAGGGGCGGGGCGGCGAGGGGACGGGCGGCGGAGGAGAACGCCGGCCGGGCGGGGGAGGAGAACGCCGGCCGGGCGGGGAAGTGAGTGGGGCGGGGGGCGGGTCAGGTGGGGAGAGGGATGGTCCAGTGGAGGCGGGTGCCCTGCGGGCTGGCCGCGGCGACCTCGAAGTGGCCGCCGTGGCGGCGGGCGCGTTCGCCGAGGTTGACCAGCCCGCCCCGGGCCTTGCGCGGGTCGCAGCCGATCCCGTCGTCGACGACCTCGACCGTCAGCCGGCCCGCGGCGACCCGGACCGTCACCGTGACCCGGCTGGCCCGGGCGTGCCGTACGGCGTTGGACAGCGCCTCGCCCAGCACCGCGAGCAGGTCGGGCCGGACCGCGGCCGGCACCGCGCTGTCGATCGGCCCGGCCAGTTCCAGGGCCGGCCGGAACCCGAACGACCCGGCGCTGGCCCGGACCGCCTCGGTGATCTCCGTACGCAGTTCCGCGGTAGCCGGCGTACGCAGCTCGAAGATGGCCCGGCGGATGTCGCGGATCGTCGAGTCGAGGTCGTCGACGGCGGCGTTGATCCGGCCGGCCAGTTCCGGCCGGGAACCGGCCAGCGGCATCGTGCTCTGCAGGTGCAGCCCGGTGGCGAACAGCCGCTGTATGACCACGTCGTGCAGGTCGCGGGCGATGCGTTCGCGGTCCTCGAGGACCACCAGCATCTCGCGTTCCTCCTCGGCGCGGGCGCGTTCCATGGCCAGCGCCGCCTGGCCGGCGAAGCTGGCCAGGAGCGGGGCGTCGTCGTCGGTGCGCGGCTGCCGGCCGGGCTGGTGCGCGACGACGAGTACGCCGTGCAGGGTCTCGCCGGCGGCCAGCGGCGCGATCACGGCCGGCCCCGCGCTCACCGGCTCCGGCCAGGATGCCGCCGCCGCGAGGCTGTCGACCAGCACCTGCTCGCGCCGGGTCACCGATGCCGAGAACGTGGTGTCGGAGGCCGGCAGCACCGCCCCGACCAGGCCGGTGCCCCGGCGTACCCCGTCGTCCGTCGGCGTGGCCCGGTCGCCGGGCGCCGGCTCCGGCTCCGCGTCGACGACCTCGACGGTGAACCGCTCGGCCTCCTCGTCGTAGAGCAGCACCAGCACCATCTCGGCCTCGGCGACCTCCCGGGCCCGCCGCGCCACGAGCGCCAGTGCGTCGGTACGCCGTACCTCGCCGAGCAGCACCGAGGTGATCTCGGCGGCGGCGGCCAGCCAGCGTTCGCGGCGGCTGGCGACGGCGTAGAGCCGGGCGTTCTCGATCGCGACACCAGCGGCCGCGGCGAGCGCGGTCATGATCTCCTCGTCGTCGTCGGTGAACTCCCGCGAGCCCTGCTTCTCGGCGAGGTAGAGGTTGCCGAACACGGTGTCCCTGATCCGGATCGGCACGCCGAGGAAGCTGTGCATCGGCGGGTGGTTGGCCGGGAAGCCGTACGACCTGGGGTGCCGGGTGATGTCCGGCAGCCGGACCGGGCGGGGGTCGTCGATGAGCAGGCCGAGCACGCCCCGCCCGTGCGGCAGGTCGCCGATGGCGGCGTGCTCCTGCGGGCTGAGGCCGTGCGTGATGAACTCGGTGAGCCGCCGGTCGGGCCCGACGACGCCGAGGGCGCCGTAGCGGGCGCCGGCGAGTTCGCAGGCGGCGGTGACGATGCGCGACAGGGTGCTGCGCAGGTCGAGGTCGGTGCCGATGCCGACGACCGCGTCCAGCAGGGCCCGCAGCCGTTCCCGGCTGGCGACCACCTCGCCGACCCGGTCGAGCATCTCCCGCAGCAGTTCGTCGAGGCGTACCCGGGACAGCGGGGTCAAGCCCAGCGACGGCGTCTCGCGGCTCTCCGGTTCTGCGGGTGCACCCATCCCGATCATCCTATCGACCGTCGCCCGCGACGGGGTACCCGCGTGGACGGGGCCGGTCGGTGTGCCCGACCGGCCCCGTCCACGCGGGCAGGCGGTGGTTCCCGGCCCGGGGCGCCGGGAACCACCGCCTGCGTTCACTTCAGCCACGGCATCCGCTGGACCAGGGGCAGCCGGCCCCAGACCCGGCCGAGGCCGAGGGTGTCGCCGGCACCGTAGAGGGCGAGCCCGACCAGGACGGTGGCGTTGACGAGGTGGTCGTCGAGGAACGGGTTCGTCTCCGGGGGCAGCACCGCGGTCCACATCATCACGTAGAGCAGGGCGCCGGTGGCGGCGGCGACCCGGGTGCCGATGCCCAGGAGCAGGGCGGTGCCGATCGCGGCCAGCCCGACCATGAACAGGGTGTCGGCCCAGACGGCGCCGGCGATGCCGTTGTAGAAGCCGGTGAACGGTCCCTTCGCGGCGTTGCCGAGGAAACCGGCCGTCGGGTGGCCGCCGTTGATCCAGGCCCGCTCGGTCGGGGTGCTGAACCCGAGGCCGAACGTCTTGTCGACGAACGCCCACAGGAAGTACCAGCCCAGGGCGAGTCGGACGACGGCGAAGACATAGCGGGTGGCTTTCTGGCGGGGGGTTTCGACGGTCCCGGTGGCCGGCTCGGTGGCGGGTCGGTTCGCCATCGCGGTCATGGTGTCCACGTCCTCTCGTACCGGCCGGTGAGGGTGGCTCCCTCGTGGCCACCTCCATTGGACGCCGGGGCCGGGTACCCGCACGAGGGCCGGCGGTCCGCGCCGACCCGGGACCTTCGACCCGTAACCACCCGGCCGTCCGGTCGCGCGGTCCGGCCTCAGCCGGTCGGGCCGGACCGGGTACGGGCGGCGAGGATCTCGGCGAGGTGCCGCCGACTCCAGTCACACATGCCGTTGACCACGTCACGCAGCCCGCGACCGGCGGCGGTGAGCCGGTAGTCGACCCGGGGCGGCACGGTCGGGTGGACCGTCCGGGCGACGATGCCGTCGCGTTCCAGGGCGCGCAGGGTCTGGGTGAGCACCTTGTGGCTGATCCCGGGCAGTTCGCGCCGCAGTTCGGCGAAGCGCAGCGTGCCGGGCGCCAGCGCGTTGACGGCGTCCAGCGCCCACTTGGTCCCGATGACGGCGAACACCTCCCGGGCGGTGGCCTCGGCCGCCGCCCGTACCCAGGCCGGGTCCGTGCCGTCGCCGGCCGGCCCGGCCACGTCCCGCTCGGTCACCGCTCACCCCTCTCCCGCGGTTACCGGAAAGTGCGTACTTCCCGCCCGCTCCACCCGCTCCTAGCGTTCCACGGGCAGGCGCGGACGCCGCCGCGCCGCCGGACGGAAGGGCACCTCGATGGCGATTCTGAAGACGTACGCCCGGCTCTGGGTCGACGACCTGGACCGCGCGCTGCCGCTGCTGCGGGAACTGGTGGGCGCCGCGCCGGACCTGCGGTTCGCGTTCGGCGGGGTGGAACTGGCGGCCATCGGCGACTTCCTGGTCATCGCCGGGCCGCCCGAGCAGCGGGCCCGCTACGCCGACGCCAGCGCCACGGTCGTCGTGTCCGACCTCGACGAGGTGGTCGCGCTGCTGGCCGCGCACGGCGGCCGGGTGACCGTACCGGTCGCGACCAGCGAGACCGGCCGGTTCCTCTACGCCCGGCACGACGGCGGCGCGCAGGTCGAGTACGTCGAGTGGGTGCCCGAACTCGTCGCGCGGATCGTCGGCTAGCGGCGTGGCGGGCGGCCCGATGGTCATCCGGCCCGACCCGACGGATATCGTCACGTGGACGGATGCGTGCAGGCATGCACGGAGCTTGTCGGGGGTGGCTGTCGTGGGGGCGGCCGCGGGCCGACCCGTCGCGCCAAGCAGGGGAGCCGCGTGTTCAACGTCCAGGTCGACCATCCGGTCGCCGACACCTGCGTGGTGACGCTGTCCGGTGAACTCGACATGATGTTCACCGGCCGGCTACGGGAAATCGTCGACGGCGCCTGCCCGGTGCCGGATGTCCGTTGGGTGGTGGTCGACCTGCACCGGGTCAGCATGATCGACTCGAGTGCGATCAAGGAGTTGGTGGAGGCGCACTACGCCGCCGCCGGACGGGGCCAGGTCCTGCTCGTCCGCAACGCCCGCGGCATGGTCGACCGGGTGCTGCGCGTCGCCGGGGTCTCCGCCGCACTCGGCATGCCGCCGCCGTCGGCCGGGACCGTCTATCCCGGACAGCCCGGACCCGCCGCCCGGGGCGAGCGGTGACCGCCGCCGCCTGCACCGTCGGCCGCGACTTCGCCACGGGCATCTCCACCATCACGGTCAACGGACAGCTCGACGAGTCCGCCCTCGTCGGCCTGATCGCGGCGGTGCGTCGCGCGATGCTGGACGCGCCGCTGGCCATCGTCGTCGACCTGGACGCCGCCCGGATCGTGCGCGCCACCGCGCTGCGTACCCTCAGCGAGGTCGTCGCGCCCGGCCGGACCTCGACCCAGCTGCTGCTGTGCGCCGAGCCGGCGAGCGCCACCGGGCGCATCGTCTACCGGATGCTGGGCCGCCTGTTCGACATCTGTCCGGCGGTGCCCGACGCGGTGGCGGTGGTGACCCGCCGGCCGAGCCCGGCCGGCCGCCGGCACCGGCTGCTGCCGGCCCACCCGTCTTCGGCGGCGGTGGCGCGCCGTACGGTGTCGGCCGCCTGCCGCGACTGGCGGTGTGACGACCTCACCGACGACGCCGTCGTCATCACCTCGGAACTGGTCAGCAACGCCATCGAGCACGCCGGTACCGAACTCGACCTGACCGTGGCGCAGGTCGGTGGGACGGTCTGGCTGGGGGTTCGCGACCGCGACCCGCGCGGGCCGCACATGCCGCCGCCCGACTCGTTCCCCGACGGCCGGGCCTGGCGCGGTCGCGGGCTCGCGATCGTCAACGTGCTGGCCCGGGACTGGGGGTTCGCCGAGGCCGACGACGGCAAGACCGTGTGGGCCGCGGTGGGTCCGGAACCGGCGAGGTGGCCGCTGCCGGCGTCGTGACGCCGGGCGGCGTGGCGGTCGTGCCGGGCGAACCGGTCAAGTGTGCCGCTATGCGAGGATTGCCCCCGTGAGCCTATCCACGGAGTCGCCGGGCTCCACGGTCAGCGGCGTCAATGTGCTGGTCGACGGCCTGTCGGCGCTGGCCCGGGTGCTGGTCGGGATGACCGCGCACACCCTGACCCGGCTGGACGTCGACATCACCCTGCCGCAGTACCGGATGCTCGTCCTGCTCGTGTCGAACGGGCCCCGCCGCACCGTCGACCTGGCGGCGGACCTCGGTGTGCACCCGTCGACCGTCACCCGTACGTCGGACCGGCTGATCCGGCGCGGCCTGGTCCGTCGCGAGCACCGCGAGCAGGACCGGCGGGTCGCCTGGGTCGGCCTGACCAGCGAGGGCTGCGCGCTGGTCGCGGCGGTGACCCGGCAGCGGGCCGGCGAGATCCGGGCGCTGGTCGAATCGGCCGGAGTCGGCGATCCGCGGTCGCTGGCGTCGGCGTTGCAGGCACTGGTGGCGGCCTCCGGCGAGGCACCGGAGGCCCAGTGGTGGGACCGCTGGGCGCGCTCGGCGATCCGCCCCTGAGAAGGGGCGGATCAGCGTACGCCGTCGGGGTCGCCGAGCGGCGAGTCGGTGGGCAGGCCGAAGAGGCCGAGCAGTCCGGTGGCCCAGATCTGCCGGCGGACGAACGGCGACAGGTTCTCCAGCACCAGCCGGGCACCGCTGACCGTGGCGGCCTTGTGGCAGGCGACGAGTTCGCCGATGCCGGTCGAGTCGATGAAGGTGACGCTGGCGAGATCCAGTACCACGGACTCGGGACGGGACCGGGCCAGGGTGGCGATCACCGTGTCGCGTACGTCGCCCACGGTGGCCAGGTCGATCTCGCCCTCGAGGATGAAACGGACCTGGGTTCCCGAATCGATCTGGCGGATCAGCAACTGCACGTCGCACCTCCCGCGCAGTGACCGATCATGGACGGGTAAGCCTGTATATATGCAATCATCCTGGACGTCACGTTACGCTACCGCGGTCGGTTCGCGCCACAGTCTCACGCCTGCCGCCCGGCCCGGCCACGTCCCACCGCAGGTGTCGGGCTTAGGCGTACGTCGAAGTGTCCGTCCGGTACACCGTAGCCGGCTTATGGTCGACGGGTGACGGTCTCACCCGACGACGCCGAACTCGGCGCGGACACCGCGGTCGACTCCGCCGTCGACGGGGACGTGGCCGCCGACGCGGACATCGACGCGGAGTCCGGTGTCGACGCCGAGCCCGGCGAGAACGTGGCGGTCGACGCCGAAATCGGCACCGACCCCGCTGGTACGGGGCTCCCGACCTCCGAGGGGCCCGGGTTCGACCAGGACGGCGGGACCGGCTACGTCGTGGACGACGACCTGCCCGGCGACGACGGCAGTGGCGGCGCGTCCGGCGGCGCGGGCGACGGCACCTGACAATTGCCGGCGCGCCTCCCGGAAAAGGCCGGGCGCAATTGTGTTTCCGGACCGTGAACGATTGTGCCGCGTCATTAGGTGCCCTGCCCGTCCCGGACCCGTGTGCCGGCCGAATCAACCCGACCAGCAGCAACGAGGCACGAATGCTTGCGTGCCGTAGTTGATTCGTCACCGGACGACCGGTGTGGTTGCTTTGTCGGAAGCACTCGATGTATGCGAAGCTGCGGCGAGATTTCGCGCTTCCGGCGCATTCATCCAGGAGGTCTTCTATGGCGTGGTCGTTCGCGCATTCTCTGATACTCGGTCTGGCCCTGCTGGTCGGCGTCGCGGTCGGCTGGTTCGTGTGGGGGCGTAGCCCACGCGCCCCGGAAAACGACGTACGTGGCGCCGCCGACACCAAGGCCGCCCCGACCGGCACGCTGCCCCCTGTCGTACCGGTCCCGACCCCGCCCGTCGACCCCGCGACGGCCACCGCCGCGCCGATCGACACCGCACCCGACGCCACGACGCCGGCCGCCGCCCTGCCGGCGATCACCCCGCCGGCCGTCGCGCCCGAACCCGTCGCGGACGAGCCGGCTGGGCCGGCCGGGCGCCCGGCCACCGGGCCGACTGGCGTCGCCGACGCGGAGCCCGCCCCGGTCGAGACCGAGCCCGCCCCGGTAGCGGACCGGCCGGACGTGCTGGACCCCGAGCCGGTGGCGGCCGCGAAGTCGGACCCCGAGCCGGTGGTCGAGCCGGTTCCGGCGGCGAAGTCGGAGCCCGAGCCCGAGCCGGTCCCGGTCGTGTCGGCCGAGCCGGTCCTCGAGCCCGCCCCGTCGGGGAAGCCGGCCGCCGTGGTCGACCCCGCGCCGGTCGAGGCCGTCGTGTCGGAGCCCGAGCCGGTGGCGGTCGTCGCGGCCGAGCCCGCCGCCACCGAACCGGTCGAGCCCATCGATCCCGTTCCCGCCGAGCCGGTCGCCGTGACGCAGCCGGAGCCGGTAGCGCCGGTCGCGGTGTCCGACCCGGAACCGATCGCGGATCCGGTTGCCACGGTGGAGCCCGAGCCGGTGCCGGCGGCGGTCGTCGTACCCGCGCAGCCGGTCGGGACCGACCCGGTCGAGCCGGCCGACGACCTGCGCCGGATCGAGGGGATCGGACCGAAGACGGCCGCCGTCCTGACCGCTGCCGGAATCCGCACCTACCGCCAACTCGCCGACAGCGACGTGGAGACGCTGCGCGGCACGCTGAAGGCGGCCGGCGTACGGATGACGCCGAGCGTGGCCGCCTGGCCGCAGCGGGCACGGACGCTGGTCGAGGTGACCGAGCCGGTCGCCTGAACCGCGACATCGCGCCGCCGGTGGCTGGGGACACCACACCCACCGGCGGCGAACCCGGTCGGGCCGGTCGAGATCCGCATCGTCACCCCGCGCCTCGCCGCTGACTGACCGGCACCGGTCACTCGGCGCAGGTGATGACCACCTTCGCCCGGGCGTGCTCCACCTCCAGGTAGCGGATCGCGGCGGGTACCTCGGCCAGCGGGTAGGTCCGATCGATGACCGGGGTGACCTGCCCGGACTCGACGAGGTCACGTAGCGTCGCCGGGTTCTTTCGGCCCGTCACCGCGGCCGGCGCGACGATCCGGTGCCGGACGAACGGCGACAGCGCCCGCGCGCGGGCGAACAGCCCCAACGGTCCGACCAGGCTGCCGCCGTCGGACATCCCGCCACCGGACAGGACGAGCGTCCCGCCCGGTGCCAGCGCCCGCCGGCAGTCGGTCAGCGACCGGTTGCCGACCAGGTCCAGCACGACGTCGTACGCCGGCCCGTCGCGGGTGAAGTCCTCCCGGGTGTAGTCGACGGTCCGGTCGGCGCCGATCGACCGGACCAGGTCGACCTCACCACGTTCGAACTCGACGAGTACGTCGGCGAGGCGCTGCGGGCCGGGGCCGCCGGGTTCCTGGTGAAGAACACCCAGCCGGCCGAACTCATCCGGGGCGTCCGGGTGGTGGCCGCCGGCGACGGCCTGCTGTCGCCGAGCGTCACCCGGCGGGTGATCGAGCAGTTCGCGCTCCGGACCGCCACCCCGCCGACCCCGCACCGGCTCGCCGAACTCACCGACCGGGAACGGGAGGTGGTGGGGCTGGCCGGCACCGGCCTGTCCAACGACGAGATCGCCGCCCACCTGAGGATCAGCCCGGCCACGGCCAAGACCCACGTGTCCCGCGCGATGGTCAAGCTCGGCTCCCGGGACCGCGCGCAACTCGTGGTGTTCGCCTACGAGGCGGGCCTGGTCCGCCCCGGCTGGCTGTCCTGACGGCCGGGATCTCCGCCCCCGGGCGGGGCGGTGGTTCCGCCCCGGATCGGGGAGCCGATTCCAGCGACGGAGCGACAGATTGTCTTCATCGGACCGACAGATAGCCAGTAGTGGATCTACGGTCGTCGAACACTGATCGGAGCTCGTATGTACGTCCCCGCCCGGTGACGCGGGGACCGACTCCCAGGTGGGCGCCCATGAGTACCACGCAGACTGGCAAGACCTCCCTTCCTCTCCAGCTGGAGCAGCGGCCCCGTACCGGTGTGATCATCGGGTGGAGCGTGGCCGCCGGCATCCTGTTGTCGATCCTGTGGTCGTTCGAGTTCGTCGACTCGGTGATCGGCGACAACGTGGCCAACGCCCTGCTCGGCCACGACGCCAAGGAGACCGCGATCGCCGGCACCGCGGCCGGGTTGCTCTTCGCGTTCGTCTCCGGCCTCGCCGGCACCTTCACCGCCTGCAACATCGCCGTGGCCGCCTCGGTCGGGCCGATGGGCCAGGCCGGCGCGGCCCGGGGGGCTCACGACGGTCCGGTACGCGCCCTGCTGCGCCCGGTCGGCTGGCTGACGCTGGGCATGGTCGTCGTCTCGGCGGTCTACGGCTTCGTCGGGGTGCTCCTCGGTGACCGGCTGCCGCAGCTGTCCACCGAGACCGTCGGTGACATGCCGGTCCGCATCATCCAGTCGTCGGTCGTCTTCGGCCTGATCGGCCTGGCGCTGACGTACCTCGGTCTGGCCGCGCTGAAGGTCGTGCCGGACCCGTTCGCGAACCGGCCGGTGGCCCGGGTGGTGACCCTCGGCGCGTTGATCGGCGGGTTCCTGATCGGCCGGCCGTACCCGCTGTTCAACAAGCTCTTCCACTGGGCGGTCGACACCGGCAACCCGCTGTACGGCGCGGGCGCGTTCGTGCTCCAGTCGCTGGGCAACGTCGTCGTGGTGACCGCGCTGTTCGCGCTGCTGATCGCCGGCACCCGGGGCCGGTTCCTGCGCTGGCTGTCCGAGAGTCCGGTACGGACGACCGTCATCACCGCGTCGCTGCTGATCGCGCTCGGGGTCTTCACCGTCGTCTACTGGGACCTGCGGGTGCCGGCCATGTTCGGCTTCGGCTGGTTCCCGATGATGCCGTACCGCTGAGCCGCCCGGATCCGACCCCGCCGGCGGCGCACCACGTCGCTGGCGGGGTTCGGCTGTGGCCTGCGTCACTACGGGAACATAGGGCACTGTTTGTAACTTGAGTGGAGCAAGCTCAACTCAATTGATGGCAGGTGCTCGATGGCAACTCTTCCCGTACTGCCGCTGACCGACGACGTCCTGCTCCCCGGCATGGTCATCCCGGTGACCCTCGACGCGACCACCCAGGCCGCCGTCGACGCGGCCCGGGCGACCGGCGACAAACAGGTCCTGGCCGTGCCCCGCGTCGACGGTGAATACGGCCCGGTCGGCGCGGTCGCCACGATCGAGAAGGTCGGCCGGCTGCCCAGCGGCGAACCCGCCGCCGTGGTCCGCGGCCTGTCCCGGGCCCGGATCGGCTCCGGCGTGCCCGGTCCCGGCGCCGCGCTCTGGGTCGAGGCCACCCCGCTGACCGAACCGGCACCCGCCGGCAAGGCCCGCGAACTCGCCCGCGAATACAAGGCCCTGATGACCGCCGTGCTCCAGCAGCGCGGCGCCTGGCAGGTGATCGACGCCGTCGAGCGGATGACCGACCTGTCGGAACTCGCCGACTCCGCCGGCTACGCCCCGTGGCTCACCGTCGCCCAGAAGTCCGAACTGCTCGCCGCCGGCGACGTCACCGCCCGGCTCGAACTGCTCGTCGGCTGGGTCCGCGACCACCTCGCCGAGCAGGAGGTCACCGAGCGGATCAACACCGACGTGCGCGAGGGGCTGGAGAAGTCGCAGCGCGACTTCCTGCTCCGCCAACAGCTCGCCGCGATCCGCAAGGAACTCGGCGAGGACGAACCGGACGGCTCCGCCGACTACCGGGCCCGCGTCGAGGCCGCCGACCTTCCCGAGAAGGTACGCGAGGCGGCGCTGCGCGAGGTCGGCCGGCTGGAGCGGGCCAGTGACCAGTCTCCGGAGTCGGGCTGGATCCGCACCTGGCTCGACACCGTGCTGGAGATGCCGTGGTCGGTGCGTACCGACGACAACACCGACCTGGCCGCGGCCCGCGCGGTGCTCGACGCCGACCACGCCGGACTGTCCGACGTCAAGGACCGCATCCTGGAATACCTGGCGGTGCGCAACCGGCGCGCGGAACGCAACCTCGCCGTCGTCGGCGGGCGCGGCTCCGGCGCGGTCCTGGCCCTGTCCGGCCCGCCCGGGGTCGGCAAGACCAGCCTCGGCGAGTCCGTCGCCCGGGCGCTCGGCCGCAAGTTCGTCCGGGTGTCGCTCGGCGGCGTCCGCGACGAGGCCGAGATCCGCGGCCACCGCCGCACGTACGTCGGCGCGCTGCCCGGCCGGATCGTGCGGGCGCTGCGCGAGGCCGGCTCGATGAACCCGGTCGTGCTGCTCGACGAGGTCGACAAGATCTCCGCCGGGTACGCCGGCGACCCGGCCGCCGCCCTGCTCGAGGTGCTCGACCCGGCGCAGAACCACACGTTCCGCGACCACTACCTCGAGGTCGACCTCGACCTGTCCGACGTGCTGTTCCTGGCGACCGCGAACGTCGTCGAGGCGATCCCCGGCCCGCTGCTGGACCGGATGGAACTGGTCACCCTGGACGGCTACACCGAGCAGGAGAAGGTCGCGATCGCCCGCGACCACCTGCTGCCCCGGCAGGTGGAGCGGGCCGGGCTGACCGCCGACGACGTCACCGTCGACGACGCGGCCCTGGCCCGGATCGCCGGCGAGCACACCCGGGAGGCCGGCGTACGGCAGTTCGAACGTGCCCTGGCGAAGATCCTGCGCAAGGTCGCGGTCAAGCTCGCGACCGAGCCCGGCAAGGTGGCGGTCACCACCGACGACCTCGCCGGCTACCTCGGCCGGCCCCGGTTCACCCCGGAGTCGGCGGAGCGTACGGCGGTCCCCGGCGTCGCGACCGGTCTCGCGGTGACCGGCGCCGGCGGCGACGTGCTCTTCATCGAGGCGACCAGCATGGAGGGCGAACCGGGGCTGACCCTGACCGGTCAGCTCGGCGACGTGATGAAGGAGTCGGCCCACATCGCGCTGTCCTACCTGCGCTCGCACGGCCGGGAACTCGGCCTCGACCCGAACGCCCTCGCCGGCCGGCGGATCCACCTGCACGTGCCGGCCGGGGCGGTGCCCAAGGACGGCCCGAGCGCCGGCGTCACCATGGTCACCGCGCTGGCGTCACTGGCCTCCGGCCGCCCGGTACGTCCCGAGTTCGGGATGACCGGCGAGGTGACCCTGGCCGGCCGGGTGCTGCCGATCGGCGGGGTCAAGCAGAAGCTGCTGGCCGCGCACCGGGCCGGGCTGACCGAGGTGGTCATCCCGGCGCGCAACGAGCCGGACCTCGACGACGTGCCGGCCGAGGTGCGCGCGGCGCTGACCGTGCACACCCTCGCCGACGTCGCCGACGTACTCGCGCTGGCCCTGCGGCCGGCGGAGGAGGCCGGCCGGCGCGACGGCGCGGTGCTGGCCGCCGCCTGACCCGGGTCTAGATCATGCGGGTGGTGCCGGCGCTGGTAGCGTGGCCAGTGCCGGTACCACCCGCGCGGGAGAGACCACCTGGCGAAACCAGGCGGCGCCGAAGGGGCAACTCCTCCCCGGAACCTCTCAGGCAAAAGGACCACGCGGGCAGGCGCTCTGGAGTCGACGCGGATCATCCGCGCCGGTGACAGAAGGGGAGGCCGCCTCGTCGACCTCGCCCGGGAGATGCCTGTGAGTACCAGACCTTTCGCCGACCGTCACATCGGCCCCGACGCCGCCGCCGAGCGCCGGATGCTGGAAACCGTCGGCTACGACTCCGTCGACGAGCTGATGGACGCCGCGATCCCCGAGGTCATCCGCTGGCACGACGGCCTCGACCTGCCGCCGGCCGCCACCGAGGCCGAGGTGATCGCCGAACTGCGCGACCTGGCCGCCCGCAACACCGTCGCCGTCTCCATGATCGGACTCGGCTACCACGGCACCCACACCCCGGCCGTCATCCGCCGCAACGTGCTGGAGAGCCCCGCCTGGTACACCGCGTACACGCCGTACCAGCCGGAGATCAGCCAGGGCCGGCTGGAGGCCCTGCTCAACTTCCAGACCATGGTCACCGACCTGACCGGGCTGGCCACCGCCAACGCCTCCATGCTCGACGAGGGCACCGCCGCCGCCGAGGCGATGACGCTCGCCCGCCGCGCCTCGAAGAGCAAGAGCCCGGTGTACGTCGTCGACGCCGACACGCTGCCGCAGACCGTCGCCGTCATCCGGACCCGGGCCGAACCGCTCGGCATCGACGTACGCGTCGTCGACCTGGACGCCGACGAGCTGCCGGCCGAGTTCTTCGGCCTGCACCTGCAGTACCCCGGCGCGTCCGGCGCCGTCCGCGACCACGCCCCGCTCGTCGAGGCCGCCCACGCGGCCGGCGCGCTCGTCGCCGTCGCCGCCGACCTGCTCGCCCTGACCCTGCTGCGCCCGCCCGGCGAGATCGGCGCCGACATCGCCGCCGGCACCACCCAGCGGTTCGGCGTACCGATGGGCTTCGGCGGCCCGCACGCCGGCTACCTCGCCGTCCGCGCCGGCCTGGAGCGGATGCTGCCCGGCCGGCTCGTCGGGGTGTCCCGCGACGCCGCCGGCGCCCCCGCCTACCGGCTCGCGTTGCAGACCCGCGAGCAGCACATCCGCCGGGAGAAGGCGACCAGCAACATCTGCACCGCCCAGGTGCTGCTCGCCGTCATGGCCGGCATGTACGCCGTCTACCACGGGCCGGCCGGCCTGAAGGCGATCGCGGAGCGTACCCACGAGATGGCCGCCCGGCTCGCCGCCGGACTGCGCGCCGGCGGGGTGACCACCGCCCACGACGCGTTCTTCGACACCGTGACCGCGGTCGTGCCCGGCCGGGCCGCCGACGTGGTCGCCGCCGCCGCGCGGCGCGGCGTCAACCTGCGGCCGGTCGACGCCGACCGGGTCGGGATCTCCTGCGACGAGACGACCGTCGAAGCCCACCTGGCCGAGGTGTTCGCGGCCTTCGGCGTGGCCGCTCCGACCGAGCCCGCCACCCCGGCGCAGCCCACCGACGCCGCCCTGCCGGCCGCCCTGCTGCGCACCAGCGACTACCTGACCCATCCGGTCTTCTCCCGGCACCAGTCGGAGACCGCGATGCTGCGCTACCTGCGCCGGCTGTCCGATTCCGACTACGCGCTGGACCGCGGCATGATCCCGCTCGGGTCCTGCACGATGAAGCTCAACGCCACCACCGAGATGGAACCGGTGAGCTGGCCGCAGTTCGCCGACCTGCACCCGTTCGCCCCCGCCGAGCAGGCCGCCGGCTACCGCGACCTGGTCGCCTCCCTGGAGGGCTGGCTCGCCGAGGTCACCGGCTACGACGCCGTCAGCGTCCAGCCGAACGCCGGTTCGCAGGGCGAACTCGCCGGCCTGCTGGCGATCCGCGCCTACCACCTGTCGCGCGGCGACACCGGCCGCGACGTCTGCCTGATCCCGTCGTCGGCGCACGGCACCAACGCCGCCAGCGCGGTGATGGCCGGCATGCGGGTCGTCGTGGTCGCCTGCGACGCCGACGGCAACGTCGACCTGGTCGACCTCGACCGCCGCATCGAGCAGCACCGCGACACCCTCGCCGCCATCATGGTCACCTACCCGTCGACGCACGGGGTGTACGAGACCGGCATCGCCTCGCTGTGCGCCAAGGTGCACGACGCCGGCGGCCAGGTGTACGTCGACGGCGCCAACCTCAACGCCCTGCTCGGATACGCCAAGCCGGGGCGGTTCGGCGCCGACGTGTCGCACCTCAACCTGCACAAGACGTTCTGCATCCCGCACGGCGGCGGTGGGCCGGGCGTCGGGCCGGTCGCCGTACGCGCGCACCTGGCCCCGTTCCTGCCCGGTGACCCGCTGGCGGCGGCCGGCGAGGGGGAGTCCGGCGGTGCGGCGGCCCGGCCGGCGATCTCGGCGGCCCGGAACGGCTCGGCCGGCATCCTGCCGATCCCGTGGGCCTACCTGCGGATGATGGGCCCGGACGGGCTGGCCCGGGCGACCGGGGTGGCGGTCCTGGCGGCGAACTACGTCGCGGCCCGGCTGCGCGCCCACTTCCCGGTGTTGTACGCCGGCAACAAGGGGCTCGTGGCCCACGAGTGCATCCTCGACCTGCGGCCGTTGACGAAGGCGACCGGGGTCAGCGTCGACGACGTCGCGAAGCGGCTGATCGACTACGGCTTCCACGCCCCGACGATGTCGTTCCCGGTCGCCGGGACGCTGATGGTGGAGCCGACCGAGAGTGAGGACCTGGCCGAGCTGGACCGGTTCTGCGACGCGATGATCGCCATCCGGGCCGAGATCGACAAGGTCGGTTCGGGGGAGTGGCCGAAGGGGGACAACCCGCTGTCCAACGCCCCGCACACGGCGACGATGGTGACCGGCGACGAGTGGCCCTACGCCTATCCGCGCTCGGTGGCGGCCTTCCCGGCCGGGGTGGACCCGGCGGCCAAGTACTGGCCGCCGGTGCGCCGGATCGACGGCGCGTTCGGTGACCGCAACCTGGTCTGTGCCTGCCCGCCGCCGGAGGCGTTCGAGCAGTGACCGCTGGTCACGGATGTCGTGACCGGACCGTGGCCCGACGAGCGGTCAGGCCCGGCAGGCTCAGGTCAGGCGGCCAGGGCGTGTCGGGCCGGACCGCGGTGCGGTGCGATAGTGCTGCCGTCGGGCAGCAGTTCCCCGGTGTCCTCGAAGCTGATGACGCCGTTGCAGAGCAGGCTCCAGCCCTGCTCGGGGAAGCAGGCGATGACGCGGGCGGCTTCCCGGTCGGTCGCGTCGGCGGAGGGGCAGGTCGGTTGGTGCTGGCACATCAGGATCTCCGGTGTGGGGGCGTTGCGTTCGGCTGTGTAAAAACTCACATGAACAGTGATGCACGTTACCAAGTCGAACGACGCGTTTTCGAGCAGGTAACGGCATGATCAGGGGAGAATCCACCCTTCGTATGAGGCACATCGGACCACTTGGCGTGGGAACGCTCCCAGTCCGGCCCCTTGCGTCACGCACCGTGACCGGAACAAGGCTACCCGCCCTGCGGGAGCGCTCACGACTGGAGTGGCGGATCACCGACGGTGGCGACCCGACCCGGCTGCTCGAGGATTTCCTCGCCCACGCCGGACTCCCCGTACGTGACCTGACCGCCCCGCCCCGGACGCCCGGACCCGACGAACCGGCCGGCGCCACCGTCTACCTCTCCACCGCGGCCGCCGCCCACGCCATCGGCGCACCGACCGGCCCCGCCAGCCCCGTGCCGGCCGTACCCGACCTGGTCGCCGTCGTCCACGAGCCCGCCACCGACCCGCACCCCGACCGGCCGACGGCCGCCGGCGGACCGACCGGCGGCTGGTGGCTCGGGCCGTGGCGGGAGAGCTGGACACCCGCCCAGCACGCCGCCGCCGTCGAACAGGCCCGTACCGCCATCGCCCGCGGCGACATCTACCAGGTCAACGTCGTCGGCCACGCGTCCGCCGACTACACCGGCGACCCGCTGCCGGCGCTCGCCCGGCTCGCCACGCTCCCCGGAGCCCGGTACGGGGGAGTGCTCCAAGGGGCCGGCTGGGCCATCGGCTGCGCCTCCCCGGAGACCCTGGTCGAGGTGACCGCCGGCCGGGCCACCACCCGCCCGATCAAGGGCACCCGCCCGGCGACCGCCACCGGCCGCGCCGAACTGCTCGCCTCGCCCAAGGAACGCGCCGAACACGTCATGATCGTCGATCTGGAGCGCAACGACCTGGCCCGGGTCGCGAAGACCGGCACCGTACGCGTCGACGAGCTCTACGGCATCCGGCGCTGGTGCGACCTGTGGCAGGCGGAATCCGTCGTCTCCGCCGACCTCGCCGACGGCTGCGGACTGACCCAACTGCTGCGCGCCGTCTGCCCCGGCGGCTCGGTCACCGGCGCGCCCAAGCACGCCGCGCTGGCCGAGATCGCCGCCCACGAACCGGTCGGCCGGGGCGCCAGCATGGGCGCCCTCGGCTGGATCGGCCCCGACGGCATCGACCTCGGTCTGACGATCCGTACCGCCGCCGTCGACGCCGACCGGGTGCACGTCTGGGCCGGCGGCGGCATCACCTGGGGCAGCGACCCGGACGCCGAGGTCGCCGAGGCGGCGGCGAAGGCCGCCCCGGTCCGCGCCGCCCTCGCCGGCCCGGCCGGCACCCGCCGCCCGGCCTGACCCACGCCCCGCCGCCGCCCTCGGCGCCACGTCGTGGGCGCCACGTCGTGCTCGCGCCGGTCCGCGGCCGCCGGTCCACGGCCGCCGGTCGCGGTCGCCACCCTCCGGGTATCGCTGTCGCGCCCCACAGCGAATTCAGTGTGGATACAGCGAATTCGCTGTCAGCCGCAACAGCAACCCCTCCCGGGCCCGGGCGCGACCGCCGCCCGCCCCGCAGCGGTCCCGTACCGGCTACCGGCCCGTGCGCACCGGCGTCGGCTAGCCTTGCCGGCATGACGATGCGGCCGATCCGGATCATCGGCGACGCGGTGCTGCGCAGCCCCTGCGACCCGGTCACCAGCTTCGACGCCGAACTGCGTGCCCTGGTCACCGACCTGATGGACACCATGCTCGGGGCGCCCGGCCGGGCCGGCGTCGCCGCACCACAGATCGGGGTCGGCGCCCGCGTCTTCGTCTACGACGCCGACGGCCACCGGGGCCACCTGGTCAACCCGACGATCGAGCTGTCCGAGGAGACCCAGGACGGCGAGGAGGGCTGCCTGTCCATCCCCGACCTGTACTTCCCCACCCCGCGCGCCATGCACGCCACCGTCCGCGGCTTCGACCAGCACGGCGAACCGCTGACGGTCACCGGCAGCGGCTTCCTGGCCCGCGCGCTCCAGCACGAGACCGACCACCTCGACGGCCGGCTCTACGTCGACACGCTGCGCGGCGACGTACGCCGGCAGGCGCTGCGCGAGATCCGGGCCAACCCGCGCGCCCGCAGCTGACCGATTCCGGCCGGCACCCCGACCGGCCCACGGTCAGAGCACGACCGTCCGCGGGTGCTCGTGGCGCAGGAAGTCGTGGTGGGAGATGTCCCAGCCGTACGCGCCCGTGCGGCCGAACAGCAACACGTCGCCGACCCGCAGCCGGGCCACCCGCTGGCCCCGGGTCAGCACGTCGCGTGGGGTGCACAGCTCACCGACCGCGTCGACCGGCACGTCCCGCACCTCCGGCCGCTCGAACGGGTACGGCCACCGGTCGACCGGCAGCACCTCGAACGGGTGGCTGTAGCCCCAGGCCGCCGGCAGCCGGAAGTGGTGGGTGCCGCCGCGCAGCACGGCGAACCAGCGGCCGTGGGTGTGCTTCAGGTCCAGCACCTGGGCGGCGTACCAGCCGGCGTCGGCGGCCAGCCAGCGGCCCGGCTCGAAGACCAGTTCGGCCCTGTCCGGCAGCAGGTCGCGTACCGGCGCCAGGCCGCGCCGCAGCACGTCGAGATCGAACTCCGCCGGGCCGGCACCGTCAAACCCCGTCGCCCCACCGGTGTGGTCGACGCCCAGGCCGCCGCCGACGTTGACGTACGCCAGGTCCAGGCCGTGCCGGGCGGCGGCCGTGACCGACCAGCGGACCGCGTCCACGACGAAGTCGGCGTGCGCGGCCGCGTCGAGGTTGTTCGACACCGCGTGCAGGTGGAAACCCACCGGCCGGACGGCGGGCAGCGTCGCCGCCAGCCGCAGCACGTCGGCCAGCTCCGCCTCGTCGATCCCGAACGGGGTCGCGGTGCCGGTCATCCGATGGCTGCCGCCGGGCCCGCCCGCCGCCCGGTTGACCCGCAGCGCGACCCGGACCGGCGCACCCCCGGGGCCGCCCCCGGAACCACCGCCGGCCACCGGCCCGGCGCCGTCCGCCGCGACCAGCGCCAGCCGGCGCAGCTCGAGGACGCTCTCCACGTTGACCAGCGCCCCGGCGTCGACCGCCGCCCGCAGTTCGGCGTCGGTCTTGGCCGGTCCGCCGAAGACGATCCGGGCCGCGCCGGCGTCCCGCGCCAGCGCCAGCTCGCCGCCGGAGGCCACCTCCAGCCCGTCGGTGGCGGCGGCGAGCGCGGCCACCACGTCCGGATTCCCGTTCGCCTTCACCGCGTACAGCAGGGTGCTCCCGGCCGGCAGCGCGGCCCGCAGCGCCGCCGCCCGCTCCCGCAGCGTCGCCCGGTCGTAGACGTACGCGCAGACCGGGCCGGGCAGCGCCCGGACCGCCGCGGCGACCCGTTCAGGCGGCATGCAGCGGGTTCCGTACCGGGATGTAGATGTCGCCGTCGCCGGCCAGCCGCATCCGGACCAGCGCCTTGTGCGGCACCCGGTCGGCGGTCAGCGCCAGGTGGTCGGCGGCGGCCGCCGCGGCGGTGGCCGGGTCGGCGCGCAACGGCTCGTACACCTCGTCCACGACCGCGCGTACGGCCCGCCACGCCGCCGGCTCGGCGAGCCCGTGCGAGCCGGCCAGCCGCACCACCAGCTCACCGAGGTGCGCCTGCAGCGCGGTGTAGCCGACCTTGGCCCGCAGCACCGCCACGTCGTCGGTGCCGACGACCGAACCCGGCCACAGCGGCACCGACTGGCCGGCGGCCGCCAGCCTCGGCCGGTGCAGCCGCAGGCCGGCGAAATCCCGGAACACGATCCGGTGCGGCACCCCGTCGACGAACGTCGGCAGGCAGTTCTGCAGGTGCGCCTCGAGGCCGATGCCGTACCGGGTGGCCAGGCGCAGCACCGGGGTGAGCAGCAGCCGGGCGTACTCGGTCAGGAAGCCCAGCGCGGCGCCCGCCCGGTCCGGCCGGCCGCGGGTCACGGCGTACCGGTCGACCAGGGCGGCGAGCACGGTCCCGGCGCCGTCGCGGGCCGGCAACGCACCCCCGGGTACGGCGACCTCGCCCTCACCCAGCCGGTCGTCGAGACCGGACCGCAGGATCGCCGACGCGTCCCGCCCGGCACCGGCCGGCAGCGCCGCCCCGGCGGTCTCGGCGAGCAGCAGCACCCGCCCGCCGGCCGGGTCGTCGGCGAGCAGCCGGTGCAGCAGGGCGGAGATCGCCGGCCCGTTGCGGGTGCTGGCGATCGAGATCGTCCGGCGGGTCGACGTCACCTGGATGTCCAGCGACAGCTTCAGGTAGCGGTGCCGGCCGTCGCGGCCGGCCGGCAGCAGCAGGGTCCGCAGCGCCGCCGTCGGCGCGGCCGCCAGCTCCCCGTCGAGCGGGCGCAGGGCACCGTCGCGCCACAGGTCGGCGTACCGGTGCGGCAGCACCGACTCGAGCTGCCAGGCGTGCACCGGCTGGCTGACGTAGCCGGGCGGAGCGGCGGGCACGTCCGGATGGCCGGCGGCGAGTTCGGCGCCGATGTCGTCACCGGTGAGCAGGTCGCGCCGTACGGCGACGAACCCGACCCGGGTCGCCCCGGCCTCGAGGTCGTGGGCGAGGACCTCGGCGACGCTCCACCCCAGCCGGGTACGCCCGCACGGGTGCAGGTTGTGCCCGTCGACGGCGAGCCGTTCGGCGTCCACCGCCGACCCGTCGGCACCGGACCCGGCCGGCACCGGGCGGGCGGCCCGCCGGGCGTACGCGATCGCGAGGTTGACCACCGCGTTGGTGAGTTCGGTGGCCAGCGCCCAGCCCCGGCGGTCCATGACCTGGCCGGGCAGCAGGTCGACCGGGTCGTCGGCGTCGACGGTGTCGAACTCGACCCGGTCGAAGCCGTGCCGGGTCCCGGCGCCGGCCCACCGGGCCCGGGCGTCGCCGATGTCCTCGCGGACCAGGGCGCCGGCGAGCCGCCGGCCGACGGTCGACGCGGCGGCGGGCAGCGCCGCCCGGAATCCGTCGACCAGGTCGGGGGCGTGGATCCGCAGCTCGTCGGCGGTGTGCGCGGCGGCGCCGGCGACCGTGCCGACGCCGGTGGCGCAGGCGCACAGCCGGCGGCGGTGGATGGTGGGGATGGCGGTCATCGCGGCTCCGCGAGCGGGTTCGGTACCCGGGCCCAGACGACGTCGAGCGGGTCGGCGGCCATCCGCATCGCCGTCGTCGCCTTGACCGGCAGGGTGGGGCGGAAGAGCAGGTCGTCGTCGGGCGCGGCGGCGGCGACCGCCGACCACAGCGTACGCGGATCGGTGCCGTACGCCCGGCTCAGCACGGCGACCTGTTCGGTGAGGACGGTGCCGGCGGCGGCGAGCAGGGTGTCGCGCAGTTCGGCGGGGTCGTCGGTGGCCAGGTCGCCGTGGACCGGCGGGGCGGTGACGCCGTGCCGCGCCAGCCGCGCCGGGCTGAGCCGGATGCCGCCGACGTCGCGGTAGAACAGCCGGGTGGGCCGGCCGTGCCGCAGCCCGACCAGCGTGTTCTGGCCGTGTGCCTCCAGCGCCACGCCGAGGTCGAGCATCCGTAGCAGCGGTGGCAGCAGCACCCGGGCCAGGTCGGTGAGCCAGCCGGCCGGGTCGCCGCCGTACCCGAGGGTGACCGCCTCGGTGACCAGGGGGCGGCCGTCGGCCGGGGACGGGGCGGCCAGCGCGGCGAGCGGCAGCACGGTCTCGCCGGGGTCGGGCGCCGGGGCGCGGCGTACGACGACGGCCAGGCTGCGGCACGGTTCGCCGTCGACGAGGACGGCCCCGGCGGCGGTCTCCGGCAGCACGGTGAGCCCGCCGATCCGGGCGGCGAGCCCGGCGAGCAGGGCGGTGACCGGTGGGCCGTTGCGGACCGCGGCGGCCGAGACGGTGCGTACGGCGCTGGTCATCTGCACGTCGACGGCGGTCTTGACGTGGTGGCCGGGGTCGTCGAGCGGGGCGAGGGTGCGCAGCGACATCAGCGGGCGGGCCGGCCGGGTCCGCCCGGTGCGGCGCAGCCACGGGTACGTGTCGAGCAGGTGGGCGGCCTGCCAGGGGTGCATCGGCAGGACCGGTGGCAGGCCGCTGCCGGTGGTCAGCCAGCGGTCGGCGGGTACCTCGACCAGTTCGAGGTCGACGGTGGGCCGGTGCTCGGGGGCGTACGCGAGCACGTCGGCGGTCGACATGCCGTACCGGGTCCGGCAGCCGGGGTGCAGCGGGTGGCCGTCGACGACGAGTTGTTCCCAGTCGGCGTCGGTGCGGCCGGGCCGGGTGAGGGCGGGCGGCCCGCCGTCCGGGGCGGGCTGGGCGGCCCGGGCGAGGGCGAGGTTGGCGACGCTGTCGTCGAGTTCGTCGGCGAGCCTGCGGTGGGCGCCGGTCGTCGGGGCGACGCCGTCGCCGAGTGCGGCGACCAGTGGTGCGGGGCCGGCGACGGTGACCCCGTCCAGTTCGAGGTCCAGCCTGTCGGGTGGTGACACGTACGGGGCCGGTGGGGGACCGGTGAGCCGGCGCCCGTCGGCGAGGGTGACGGTGAGCCGCCCGGCGTCGGTGGTCCGGCCGGTCACGCCGGGGACCGGTTCGCGGGAGAGGGCGGTCCAGAGCCGGCCGAGTACGGCCGCACGGGCGCCGGGCAGGGCGGCGGTGTAGGCGGCCAGCAGGTCGGGCCGCTGGGCGGCGAGGGCGACGGCGGTGCGTTCAGGGCCGCTGGTCGGCTCCGGGGTTCGGTTCGTGGCACTGTCCGGATGGCCGGAGCGTGGTCCGGTTCGTCCCTGCACAAGGTCATTCTTCCGCGAGCGACCGTGAGCGTCGAGCGGCGGGGTCCGCCCAGTCATTACTAGCTTCCTAGGATGCGCTACGCACAGTGCCCCACCTCACAGGGGCGTCGGCGACCTTGCGCCGACGCCGGGGGCCCAGCTTTTCGGGGGACGATCCGGGCCGTACGGGGGACCGGTGACCGGCCCAGGCACACCGCGGGTCAGGCGAACTGGTCGTAGCCGAGCTTGGCCACCAGGGCGAGCACGACGACAAGCAGCACGACCCGGACGAACCCGGAGCCGCGCCGCAGTGCCATCCGGGCGCCGACGACCGCGCCGAGGATGTTGCAGACGGCCATCGCGGCGCCGAGCAGCCACCACACGTGGCCGGCCAGGCCGAAGACGACCAGGGCGCCGAGGTTGGTGCCGGCGTTGACGAGCTTGGCCATCGCCGAGCCGTGGACGAAGTCGGCGCCGACGATGGTGGTGAACGCCAGGACGAGGAACGTGCCGGTGCCGGGGCCGATCATGCCGTCGTACAGGGCGATCAGGCCGCCGGCCACGGCGACGGCGGCGCTGATCCGGGTCGGCGTACGCCGTAGCGGGTCGGCGACCATGCCGAGCCGGGGGCGCAGCGTGACGAACAGGGCGACGGCGACCAGTACGCCGAGGACGACGGGCCGGTAGGCGCTGGGCGGGACGGAGCCGGCCAGGGCGGCGCCGAGCCCGGCGACGGGTACGGCGAGCGCGGCGGCCGGTCCGGCGGTGGTCCAGTCGACTTTGGTGCGGCGGGCGTAGGTGATGGCGGCGGTGGTGGTGCCGGCGATGGCGGCGAGCTTGTTGGTGCCGAGCGCGGTCGCGACGGGTACGCCGGGGGCGGCGATGAGGAGGGCGGGCAGGAGGAGGAGTCCGCCGCCGCCGACGACCGCGTCGACCCAGCCGGCGATGGCGGCGGCGGTGAGCAGGGTGGCGATGGCTGCGGGGTCCACGTCCGGCGATTCTTCCGGGGTGGGGTGGTGGGTTGCTCCTGGTTGTGCGCAGCCTCACGCACACGCCACCCGCTGCCCCGGATGCCCTGGTAGCAGGGCATGGACCGCCGGCGCACGCCGTGCTCTGGCCGGTGGCGCCGTGCGATGGCCATCGCGCGCTGTGCTCTGGCCGGTGGCGCCGTGCGATGGCCATCGCGCGCTGTGCTCTGGCCGGTGGCGCCGATCAAGGAGAAGTTACGCGACAAGCCTCGCGAAACGCCCATGCTTTGTCCTTGATCGTGGCGGCGAGGGGGAGGCCGGGCTGATCTCGGGCTGATCAAGGAGAAGTCTTACGGCAATTGGTGCGGAGCGGGCACGCTTCCTCCTTGATCGCGTGGAGGGGCGGCGCGGCAACGCGGCGGCGGCGGGGCGCGGCCGGCTAGGGGCGGGGGTGGCGGCGGAGCCAGATTCCGATGGCGCCGAGGGCGAGGAAGAGCAGGGTCGAGCAGCACAGGAGCTTGATCAGCACGGGGTCACTGTGGCACAGGGCGGTGCGGTGTGGGTGGGCCGGCAGGGGCGAGGGGACGGTTTGTGTCGCGGGCGGCGTGGCCGGTGCGGTCTTATGGTGCAGTGATGCGCCTGGCGACGTTCAATCTGCTGCATGGCCGGTCGGTGCACGACGGGTTGGTGGTGGGGGAGCGGCTGGTTGCGGCGGTGGGTGCGTTGGATGCGGACGTACTGGCTCTGCAGGAGGTGGACCGGGGGCAGACGCGTAGCGGGGAGTTGGATCTGACGGCGGTGGTGGCGGGGGCGTGTGGGGCGGAGGCGTACCGGTTCGCGCCGGCGGTGGTCGGTACGCCGGGGGAGCGGTTCCGTTCGTTGGATCATGACGATGACGGGGTGGGGGAGCCGTGTTACGGGGTGGGGTTGGTGACGCGGTTTCCGGTGCGGTCGTGGCATGTGGCGCGGTTTCCGGGGGCGCCGTTGCGGTCGCCGGTGTACGTGCCGGGTACGGGGTTCATGCGGTTGCGGGACGAGCCGCGGGTGGTGTTGGCGGCGGTGGTGGTGGGGCCGTGGGGGGAGTTGACGGTGGCGGCGACGCATCTGTCGTTCGTGCCGGGGTGGAACGTGTGGCAGTTGCGGCGGGTGACGCGGTTTCTGCGGGGGTTGCCGGGGCCGCGGGTGTTGTTGGGGGATCTGAATCTGCCGGGTGGGTTGCCGGGGTTGGTGTCGGGGTGGCGGTCGTTGGGGCGGCGGCCGACGTATCCGGCGGTGCGGCCGCGGGTGCAGTTGGATCATGCGTTGGTGGATCGGCGGGGGGTGGGTGGGTTGCCGCCGGTGGTGGCGGTGCGTACGCCGGTGGTGGGGGTGTCGGATCATCGGCCGTTGGTGGTGGAGTTCGGGGGTAGGGGTTGACGGGTGTCGGTGGGGTTGTCGTCGGGGGGCAGTAGCATCCGCCGCGGTGCGTCCGTGTCGTGTCGTTAGGGGTGGGTGTCGTGTTGGAGCCGGTTCGGCTGGCGGTGGATCTTGGCACGACGCATACGGTCGCGGTGGTGCGGCGGGGGGATCAGCAGCCGCGGGCGCTGTTGTTCGACGGGTCGCCGTTGTTGGCGTCGGGGGTGTTCGTGGATGCGGCGGGGGTGCCGCACACGGGTCGGGATGCGCAGCGGTTGGCGGGTTCGGAGCCGGAGCGGTTCGATCCGCATCCGAAGCGGCGGATCGACGAGGGGCGGGTGTTGCTGGGTAGTCATGAGGTGCCGGTGGAGCAGTTGCTGGCGGCGGGGTTGCGGCGGGTTGCGGTGGAGGCGCGTACGGCGGGGGTGGATCCGACCGGGGCGACGGTGTTGACGTGTCCGGCGGATTGGGGGCAGCCGCGGCGGGCGGTGTTGTTGGCGGCGGCGCGGCAGGCGGGGTTGGGGCATGTGCGGTTGTTGGACGAGCCGATTGCGGCGGCGACGTACTGCATGCAGGTGTTGGGTCAGCAGGTGCCGCCGTTCGGGTGTCTCGGGGTTTTTGATTTTGGTGGTGGGACGTTGGATGTGGCGGTGGTGCGGCGGGAGTCGGCGGGGTTGCGGGTGTTGGCGACCGGCGGCTTGGATGATCTTGGTGGGTTGGATGTGGACAGTGCGTTGGTAGCTCATCTGGGGCAGTTGGTGGGGGTTCGGGATCCGGGGTTGTGGGAGCGGTTGCGGGCGCCGCGGGGGTTGGCGGAGCAGCGGGATCGGCAGGCGTTCTGGGCGGAGGTGCGGTCGGCGAAGGAGATGTTGTCGCGTACGTCGGCGGCGCCGGTGCATGTGCCGGGGCGGGAGGAGCCGATGCATCTGACGCGTGAGGAGGTGGAGCGGATCGCGGGGCCGCTGGTGGCGCGGGCGGTGGACGAGACGCGGCGGGTGTTGCAGCGGGCGGATGTGGAGCCGGCGGCGTTGGCGGGGTTGTTGCTGGTGGGTGGTTCGAGTCGGATGCCGTTGGTGGCGAGCCGGTTGCATGCCCGGTTGGGGGTGGCGCCGGCGGTGCCGGAGCAGCCGGAGTTGCCGGTGGCGTACGGGGCGTTGCTGGCGGGGATGTCGGGGGTGGCGGCGGGTCCGGTCGAGCGGCCGGTGTCGGGTACGGCGACGTTCCCGGTGTCGGGTGTCGGCCCGGTGTCGTCGGTGCCGGTGTCGGGTGGGTCGGTGTCGTCGGTGTTTCCGGTGTCGTCGGTGTTGGGGGCCGAGCCGGTGTCGGGGGTGCCGGGTGTTCGTCCGGTGTCGGATGGTGGTGCGGTGCCGGGTTCGCCGGCGGGTCCGGGCTCTCCGGCGACTGGGCCGGTGGCTGCGGCGGCGGCCACCGGGGCGGGGTCGCAGTGGGCGGGGATCGGTGCGTCCGCGCGGCCGCCGGTGGCGTTGCCGGTGTCGGGGGTGAAGCGGCGGCGCCGGCCGGTGGTGCGGACGGTGGCGGCGGCGTTGTCGGTGGCGGTGCTGGTCGGGTGTGTGGCGGGTGCGGTGCAGGGTGGGTCGTGGTTGGCCGGGAAGTTGTCGCAGACGGTGCAGGGGGCCGGTGGTGGGCCGTCGGGGGGTGGGTTCGGGCCGTTCGGTGGTGGTTCGGACGGTGGTGGGCGGTCGGGTGGTGAGCTGGTGCGGGTGACGGAGCGGCCGGCGTCCGGGGTGGGTGAGCTGGCGGTGGCGGTGGTGAATGGGCATGTGGTGTCGGCGGTGGTGGGGCTGGGTGGTACGGAGGTGGTGTCGCTGCCGGTGGCCGGGGGTGAGCCGCGGTGGAGCACGACGTTGAAGGTGGAGCCGACGGAGGTGCGGTTGACGCCGGTCGGTGAGCTGATCGTGGTGGATGCGCCGGATTCGGCGACTGACGGTGGTGACTGGATCCGGTCGGTGTTGCAGGAGTCGGACGGGAAGCTGCTGTGGCGGGGGAAGTGGGACCGGGATCGTACGGATGTGGTGTTCCTGGGTGGTGATGTGGTCGTGGAGGTCCGGGACGGGTTCGACAACTCGGTGGTGCGGGTGGATCTGCGGACCGGTAAGCAGAAGTGGAGTCGCAAGGGGCCGCGGGACCTGCTGGTGATCAACTCGCATCGGGTGGAGGCGATGCGGCAGTGGACGGGGCCTGATGTGGCGGCGGGGCCGGGGGTGTTGCCGGTGGCGTCGGGGACGTTCGTGGAGACGGTCACCGCGGGTGACGTGGTGGTGGAGTTGGACAACGTGCAGGGGCGGGGTTACCTGCTGGACGCGAACACGGGTAAGCCGCGCGGCAGTGGTTCGTTGCCGATCGTGGAGGATTTCTGGACGGCGTACGACGGGTTCGTGGTGGGGCAGTTGAACGACGACGCGTCGCCGGGGCGTTCGGTGGTGGCGGGTTTCTCGGTGCCGGGGTTCAAGCAGGAGTGGGCGATGCCGTTGGCGGCGGGTACGTCGGTCGACAAGGTGAAGCCGTGTGGTCAGCACCTGGTGTGTGTGGCGGTCGACGCGCGGGCGAACGACGGTGACAAGACGATGGCGTTGGACGTGCGTACGGGGGTGGAGAAGTGGTCGGTCGGGGTGGAGTGGTCGACGGAGGAGGACTGGTTCGTGACCGAGGGTGGGTTGCTGTTCGGTGAGGGGATGTTCGGTTCGCTGCGTGGGGCGCAGGTGCTGGACGCCGACGGGAAGCCGGTGCGGCAGGTCGAGGAGGGTGCGTCGGTGCGGGCGACGGCCGGTGGCCGGATGGTGTTGACCGATGCGGTGGCGCAGGGGCCGGGGGGCGTCGAGTGGTTCGTGTGGGTGGAGGAGGTCGGTGCGGCGAAGGGCACCGAGGGGGTGCCGGTCGGGGCGAGCATTCCGGATCAGGTGGTGTTGGCCGGTGACGGGGTCGGGGTGGTGACCGACGATCGTCGTACGTTGGTGTTGCGGTCGGGGGAGTTGGGTTGATCCGGTTGGTTCGCCGGGTGGGTGTGTCGATGTCGTGCGAGACTCGCGTGTCGGGTGTCCGCGACTGGTGAGGGGGGCCGGGTGGTGGCCGAGCTGGCGATCGAGACGGCCGGGTTGGTGAAGTCGTTCGGGTCGAAGCGGGCCGTGGACGGGGTGGATCTGGCGGTGCCGGCGGGTGGTGTGTACGGGTTTCTGGGGCCGAACGGTGCCGGGAAGACGACGACGATCCGGATGTTGGCGACGTTGTTGCGTCCGGATGGTGGTTGGGCGCGGGTGCTGGGTCACGACGTGGTGCGTGCGGCGGACGCGGTTCGGGCCCGGGTGGGGTTGACGGGGCAGTACGCGTCGTTGGACGAGGATCTGACGGGGGTCGAGAATCTGGTCCTGTTGGGCCGGTTGCTGGGTTTTTCGCGGGGTCGGGCGCGGTCGCGGGCCGGTGATCTGTTGGACGCGTTCGGGTTGTCGGATTCGGCGGGCCGGCAGGTGAAGACGTATTCGGGTGGTATGCGGCGGCGGATCGACATCGCGGCGAGCATCGTGGTGACGCCGGCGTTGATGTTCCTGGACGAGCCGACGACGGGGTTGGATCCGCGCAGCCGTAACCAGGTGTGGGAGATCGTGCGGGCGTTGGTGGGTGAGGGTACGACGGTGTTGTTGACGACGCAGTATCTGGAGGAGGCGGATCAGCTCGCGGGCCGGATCGCGGTGATCGACCATGGTCGGGTGATCGCGGAGGGGACCAGTGGTGAGTTGAAGGCGTCGGTGGGTGCGGGGGTGTTGCACGTGCGGGTGGTGGATGCCGGGCGGCGGGCGGACGCGGAGCGGGTGCTGGCCGGGGTGTTGGGGGTGCCGGTGGTGGCGGAGGGGGATCCGGTGGCGTTGTCGGCGCGGGTGTCGGATCCGTTGCGGGTGTCGGAGGCGTTGGCGGCGTTGGCGCGGTCGGGGGTGGAGGTGACCGATTTCGCGTTGGGGCGGCCGAGTCTGGACGAGGTGTTCCTGGCGTTGACGGGGCATCCGGCGGACGACGACGAGGCGTCGGGTGTCGGTGTGGGGGTGAAGGCGTGACGGCGGTGCGGGAGCGGCCGGCGTCGGGTGAGGCGTTGCGGGCGGTGTTGGCGGTGCGGGAGCGGCCGGCGCGGCCGAACGCGGTGCGGGCGTCGTTGACGTTCGGGTGGCGGGCGATGTTGCGGATCAAGCATGTTCCGGAGCAGTTGTTCGACGTGACGGCGTTTCCGGTGATGTTGACGCTGGTGTTCACGTATCTGTTGGGTGGGGCGCTGGCGGGGTCGCCGCGGGAGTATCTGCAGTTCCTGTTGCCGGGGATTCTGGTGCAGACGGTCGTGATGATCACGATGTACACCGGGGTGGCGTTGAACGTCGACATCGCCAAGGGGGTGTTCGACCGGATCCGTACGTTGCCGGTGTGGCGGCCGTCGGCGCTGGTCGGGGCGTTGTTGGGGGATGCGGTGCGGTACACGCTGGCGTCGGTGGTCGTGGTGACGTTGGGGTTGGTGCTGGGGTTCCGGTCGGCGGGTGGGGTGGTCGGTGTGGCGTTGGGGGTGTTGCTGTTGCTGGTGTTCTCGTTCGCGTTGTCGTGGATCTGGACGATGCTGGGGTTGGTGATGCGGACGCAGAACGCGGTGATGGGGGCGAGCATGCTGGTGCTGTTCCCGTTGACGTTCGGGAGCAACATCTTCGTGGATCCGTCGACGATGCCGGGGTGGTTGGAGTCGGTGGTCCGGCTGAATCCGATCACGCATCTGGTGACGGCGGTGCGGGGGTTGATGGCCGGTGACGTGACGGTCGGTCAGGTGGGTTGGGTGCTGGTCGCGTCGGCGGTGCTGGTGGCGGTGTTCGGGCCGGTCACGATGCGGTTGTACGCGACGAGGCGGTGACCGGCCAGTGGGTGGGGCGGGTCAGGGTCGGTGGGAGCCGGGTGGCGGTGTCGCCGTGGGCGGCGTTGACCTGGGCCTGGGTGAGGAAGATGGCGCCGGTGAGGTCGGCGCGGTGCAGGCGGGTGTCGCGCAGGTCGGCGCCGATCAGGTCGGCGGTGCGCAGGTCGGCGCCGGTGAGGTCGGCGGCGATGAGGTAGGTGCCGCGCAGGTTCGCGCCGCGTAGGTCGGCGCCGGCGAGGTTGGCGCCGATCAGGTCGGCGCCGCGGTGGTTGGGGCGGCGGGTGGTGGCGCGGACGAGTTCGCTGGTGCGCAGCAGCAGGATGTTGACGTCGGCGCGGTGGGTGGCAACGTCGACGGCGGCGACCTGGTCGGGGGTGCCGAGGGTGAGTCGGCGGGTGTGGTCGTAGGCGTGGCGCAGGTCGTGGTGCAGGGTGCGGGCGGCGGGCAGGGTCAGTGCCTCGGCGAGGTACCACAGCAGTTCGTGGAGTTGTCGTGTGGTCGCGAAGACGTCGAACATCTGTCGGGCGGTGGTCGGGTCGTGGCGCCAGTCGCGGCCGGCGTACGTGGTCTGGGAGACCTTCTGGCCGGCGCCGAAGCAGTCGTAGACGGTGCAGCCGGTGAAGCCGGTGTCGCGTAGCCGGTGGTGGATGCCGCAGCGGTTGTCGTCGCGCAGGTTGGCACAGGGGCGGCCGGCGGGTTTGTCGACGGCGAAGTCGGTGGAGGCGGCGAACGGCAGGGCGACGCAGCACAGGGCGAGGCAGTTGCCGCAGTCGGCGCGTAGTTCGGTGCGGTCCGGGCCGGGTTCGGTGCGGTCCGGGCGCGGCCCGGCGGTGGCGGGGCGTCGCGGGTTGTGGTGGCGGGCGGGTTTGCGGGGCAAGGGTGCCGGCCTCCTGTGCTGGTCGGGAGCGGTGGCCAGGCTAGGCGACGGCGGCCTGCCAGGTCCACGGGTTTCGTGGTGGCCGGCCGTCGAGTGGGGCCCGTCCGGTCGACCAGAGCAGGACCTGTGCCGGGTCGCCGGCCGGGGCGTCGGGGAAAAGGCGGGCGAGTACGCCTGCGCACAGTTCCTGCGGTGGCTGCCACGGTACGCCGAGTCCGGTGGTGATGTCGTGGGTGTGCAGGACGGTTTCGGCGACGCCCATGGCGGCGAAGCCGGCCGGGTCGCAGGGGCCCCAGTGCCAGGCGCGGGTGCCGGGGGCGGCGGTGGTCAGGGCGGCGTGCAGGAGGCCGCCGCAGGCGGTGATCGTCTGGAGCAGGTCGCGGGGGGTGGCGGTGTCGTGGATGCGCAGGTCGAAGGGGAGGTAGCCGGTGTCGGGGCGGCCGGTGAGCTGGCCGGCGTAGGCGAGCAGGTCGTGGGCGATGTGGGCGGCGGTGGTCCAGCAGGTCCAGGTCAGGGTGCCGGCCGGGACCTGCCAGTCGGTGTCGGCGTGCGGGGTGAGGACGGTGACGGTTTCGGTGACCGCCTGCCGCAGGTGGGTGGCGTCGAGGGTCGGCATGGGGTGATTGTCGCGCGGGCCGGGTTCAGGTGGCCCTGGTGTAGGTGGTCATGACGACGCCGGAGGCGAATTCGTGGGTCTCGACGGGGGTGTAGGTGGTCGGGGTGAACGGGCCGTCGAACAGTGGGATGCCGGCGCCGGCGACGATCGGGTTCCGTTTGATGATCAGTTCGTCGATCTCGTCGCGCAGGGTCGCGGCGAGCTTGCCGCCGCCGCAGAGCCAGATGTCGAGGCCGTCCTGCTGTTTGAGGTCGCGTACGACGCGGACCGGGTCGTCGGCGACGACGGTGACCTGCGGGTCGTCGGTGGTCAGGGTGCGGGAGACGACGTACTGGCGCAGGTGCGGGTAGGGGCTGGTGATTCCTTCGCGCAGGGCGGGTTCGTAGGTGCCGCGTCCCATGACGACGGTGTCGAACCGCTGGTTGGGCAGGTCGGCCAGGCCGAGTGGGGCGCGTACGTGGCCGGGGATCGTCTCGGGGTAGCGGGCGACGATCGCCTCGGTCAGGTCGGCGGGCAGGGGGAAGAAGTCGAACTCGCCGGCGGGGCCGGCGATGTGGCCGTCGAGGGTGGCGGCGACATAGTAGGTCAGCTTTCGCATCGTTTCCCGTTCCGGTCCGGTCACCGGACCTGATGTACTGTGCTTGCAGTGATTCGACCGTAGTACTGCAGTCACAGTGGTGTCAATCGGGAGGCCCCCATGCGACAGAACCCGGCCCGGCGCACCGCGCTGCTCGACGCCGCCATCGAGGTCCTGGCCCGCGACGGCTCACGCGGCCTGACCCTGCGCGCCGTCGACACCCAGGCCGCCGTCCCCACCGGCACCACCTCGAACTACTTCACCAACCGCGCCGACCTGCTCGCCCAGGTCATGCGCCGCACCCGCGAGCGGCTCACCCCCGACCCCGCCGAACTCGCCGACACCATGACCGCGCCACCGTCGGCCGACCTGACCGTCACCCTCATGCGCGCGATCGTCGAACGGATGCGCCGCGACCGCAGCAGCCACCTCGCCCTGCTCGAACTGCGCCTGGAAGCCACCCGCCGGCCCGAACTGCACGCCGAACTGACCCGGTTCCTCGCCGCCGACCTGGCCGCCAACATCGACTTCCACGTCGACGCCGGACTGCCCGGCGACCGCCGCGGCGTCGTCCTGCTCTACCTCGCCATGTTCGGCCTGATCATCGAAGACCTCACCGTCCCCGGCCTGCTCGCACCCCACCGGCCCGACACCCTGATCGAGGACCTAGTCGCCCGGCTGCTGCCACCGACCGGCTGACCGCCCCGGCCCCCCTTGCCCCCGTCGGCCGCACCGTGCTGCGGTGGACGGCATGGCCCGCATCGCGTACGACACCACCGCCGCGGCGGCGTTCGAAGCCAACCGCCACCTGACCGACGACGCCGTCGCCGCCTGGCGGCCGGCGCTCGCCCGGCACCTCGCCCCCCGGCCCGGACTGCGGCTGCTCGACCTCGGCGCCGGCACCGGCCGGTGGGCCCGGACCCTCACCACCTGGTACCCCGGCAGCCACGTCGTCGCCGTCGAACCGTCACCGGCGATGCGGGACCGCTGCAGCCACCCCGACGTACGCCCCGGACACGCCGCCGACATCCCGCTGCCCGCCGCCGACGTCGACGCCGCCTGGCTGTCCACCGTCATCCACCACGTACCGGACCTGCCGGCGGCCGCCGCCGAACTGCGCCGCGTCGTACGGCCCGGCGGCCCGGTCCTGATCCGTTCGGTGTTCGCCGGCCGCCACCACGGCATCACCCTGTTCCGCCACTTCCCCGAAGCCGTCCGCGTCGTCGACACCTTCCCGGCCGTCGCCGACGTCGAAACCGCCTTCGCCGCCCACGGCTTCACCACCACCGCGCTCGAACAGGTCCCGCAGGTCACCGCCGCCACGCTCGCGGCCGCCGCCACCGGCCTGCGCCGCGACGCGCACACCCCGCTGCGACTGCTCACCGACGACGAGTACGCCACCGGCCTGGCCCGGCTGAAGCGGGCCGCCGCCACCGACACCGGCCCGGTCATCGACACCTTCGACCTGCTCGTCCTACGCTGACCTGAGCCGCCCGGACAGTTCGGTCCTCGGCCGCGTTCCACACGTAGACGACGACGGTCGTACCATCATCCAGGGCCAGCCGGTAGACGCCCTTGCGGGTGCCACCCCGTAGTCGCCCGACCCGGTCGCCCGCCGGCCGGCGCCGAACACGGCCCGTACGACGGCGGTATGTCGGGCGCCGAAGCGGCGGCGTTGCGGACGGGGCGTTTGAGTTCGTGCACGGTGCCTTATGAGAGACCGAGCGCGCCGTCGGTCAGGTAGATCGTCGTGCCCTTGGCGCGGGCCGCGAACGCGGCCTCGATGCGCGGCGCTACGCGTGGGGGCAGAAGGCTGCGGCACTGCTCCGGGTTGTGGAACCCGAACGTGTCCAGTTCGTCAGGGCAGAGCCGGATGTCGTGGTCGTCCGTGAGCCGGCCACCGTCGAAGACGAAGTTGACCAGGGCGCGGATGCGGGGCCCGGCCGGGGCGGCCCAGTCGACGACCAGAAGGTCCCCGGCGGGCAAGGCGAGTCCGAGTTCTTCGCGCAGTTCGCGCTCGGCGGCGATGTTGGGGGTCTCGTGCTGGTCGACGTACCCGCCGGGGATGGCCCAGTGGTCGCGGTAGTTCGGTTTGACCAGCAGCACCCGCCCTCGCTCGTCGGTGACGAACAGGGCGGCGGCGGCGTGGAAGGCCGCGAGCTGCGCGTACCACTGCCTCGGCTCAACCCACGTCATTGCCTGACTTTACCCACGGCTGGCGAAACGTAGTCGCGGGCGCGGCGCAGGAACCCGTCGACCATCGGGTTGCCGCGATGCGCGGATAGGCGCCCGGCCAGGTCGGTGATGCGGTCGCTGACGCGGCGGGAGCGGACCCGGCCGGCCAGGTCGAGGGCGTCGTGGCCGAGCTGGCCGGCGTGCTCGGGCTCTGCGGAGGAGCCGGTGGCGTAGACGCTGGCGACCAGCGCGGTGTGCAGGGCGCGGGTGCGTACGCTGCCCTCGCCCAGGTCGAGGGCCTGCCCGGCGTACCCGAGGGCTTCCTTGGTGCGGCCGAGGTCGCGCAGGCAGCGGATCGCTGTGCCGGCCAGGTGCGCCGGGGTGAAGTACCCGGCCCACGCCGGTTGATCGTTTCCACCTGCCTTCGCGGTCGCGTCCTCGGCCAGCCGCAGCGCGGCTGTGCAACTGCGGGCGTCCCCGGCGATCGCGTGGGCGCACGCCTCGGCGGTGTGCAGCCTGGCCATGACCGACGTGTGGGCGCGGCCGCCGTCGACGGCGGCCCGGGCCAGCCGGACGGCTTCGCCGGGCTGTCGAAGGTAGACGGCCTGGGTGGACATGTTGGCCAGGATGTGTGCGCCGAACCCGACGTGATCGGCTGCCTTCGCCAGGCGCAGCGACTGGATGAAGTGCCGCTGCGCCCATCCGTGATCACCGATGTCGTAGCTCATGAACGCGACCTGGCCGGTCAGCTCGGCGACGGCGGCGAACAACTGCCGGCCTACCCGGTCGGTGTACGTGCCGTGGAGCATCGGCTCGACCTCGCGGTGCAGCCACTCGGCGAGGAACGCGCGGAACTGGCCGCCGCCGTGGCGCCGGTCGAGATCGAGGAACTGCTGCTGGCAGGCGCGAAGCGCGTCGACGTCGGCGAGGGTGACGCGGCGGGCGCCACGGTGGGAGGCGTCCGGGTCGCGGGGGTCGAAGTGCCAGCGCCATCCGGCATCAGTAGTGGCGGCCGCGACAAACGGCACCGCGCTGAGTGCGCCGTGGCGGGCGACTTGCTGCCGCCACAGGTCCGCGACGGTGGCGCGGGCGTCCTTCAGGTCGGCGGGGAACGTCAGGCCGAGGCTTGCCAGCGCGCCACCGGTGGTGAAGCCCAGTGCGTCGACGCCGATCGGCCGGCCGAGGCGTCGGGTCAGGACATCGGCGATGACCTGGGGTACCGGGTGGTCAGGGCGGCGGCCGCGCAGCCACCAGTACACCGAGGCGGCGTCGTAGCGAAGCGTCAGCCCGTGCGCGCGGCCGCGCAGGTTGACCTGCCGGGCGAACGCGGCCCGCGCCTGCGCGTACCCCGCCTCCTCGAGGAGCGCATATAGGTGGTGGTTGGAGACCACTCGTGCCATCGGCCCGTCTCACCACCCTTCCCCGTCGGTGACGCGACCCAAGCATAGAGCGACATCAACGCTGGTCGTGGGTCGCGCAACCCCGCGCAAGCCCTGACAACCCGGCCCAACCCCGCCGACGCCGGAACACCTTCCGCGACGAACGCGTATCCGGCCAGCCTGGACCTCGGAGGTGAGGTCGGGTATGGACACAGCGTTCATCCACGTGCTGGACGAGATCGACCAGCGAGTCACCGATGTACGGGCGCAGGCCCGCGACGCCGGCGTGACCGTGCTGCCACCGCTGCTCGCGCTGGGTACCAGCGAGCGGGTCGGCTCCAACTGGCTGTCGGACACGCTGCGGCCGGTCATGCCGCAGCACAACGAGCCGTTCCGGCAGCAGATCGGCGCACTGCACCCGCTGTCGCCGGTCAACCCGGACGGCGTCGACGTCGAGCAGGTGCCCCGGGCGCTGCTCGGCACGCTCGGCTGGCACTGCCTGGTCGAGTTCGTGCTGGCCAAGTACGCGCCGGTGCGGCATCTGGTCAAGGAGACCAACCTGTTCTTCACCGCGCGGTCGCTGCTGCGGCTGTTCGCCGATGCGCCCGTGGTCGTGCTCACCCGCAGTCCGCTCGGCGTCGCCAGTTCCTTCGCGCGGTCCCAGTTGTTTCATCGGTGGGGGTACGCCGACCGTTACCGGCAGATGGTCACCATGACCTGCGCCGGGCCGCGCGAGCGGTTCGCGCCGCTGGTACCCGATGACGGCCCGGGCGAACTGACCGCGCTGACCCGGCTGATCGTGCTCAACGCGGTGCTGCTGGCCGACGCGCTCGACGGCCGCGACCACGCCCACGTCCGCTACGAGACCGCAGTGCTCGACCGGCCTGCTGCCTGGGCGGCCCTGGCTGCGCTGATTCCGCAGAATCGCCTTCCGCATGCGACGCAGCCTGCGCCTGCGGCTGGTGACGACCTGTTCGCCACGACCAACCACAAGACCAGGCTGGCCGCGCAGCTCACCGCTGCGGAGGCCGCCCAGGTCACCGCGTGCACGGCGGAGACGCTGTCGGCGGCGGCCGACCGTGTGCCGGCCAGCGTGCTGGAGCGGGCGGCGACGTGGCTGACCGGGGCGGAGCACTACCAGCTGGCTGAGCGGCCCACGCCGTCGCGTAACGGTCGCGGCCGCACGGCGAGCCCGCCGCCGCAAGTCAGGTATGTGTATCTGCACAGGCTCACTTGGCGGAACCTGCTGGTCAGCAACGCTGAGTTCTGCGGCCTGCTCAACGCGCTGCACACGGCCGGAATGCCGAACACCCAGCACGGTACACATCTGCTGCTGGTGCCGATGCCGCACGAACGCGGCGGCCGCATCCACTGGTCGCCGGAGCGGGAGAGCTGGACGGTCAGCCCCGGCTTCGCGCATCACCCGGTCTACTGGGTGACCTGGTTCGGGGCGGCCGTGTTCGCCGCGGTCAACTCCGCCCGCCTGCCCACGCACGGCGAACTGTGCGTACTGGCGGCCGACACCGAGCCGTCCAATCACGGCTACGCGCTTGGTGACGTCGCCCCGGTCACCCACATGATCAGCCCGCACGGTGTGCACCACCCGGTCGGCAACGTGCAGGTGTGGTGCGGCGACGGCCCACCAGCGGACTTCGGTCAACCTGTCGAGCGGTGGATCCACGGCGCGGCGTGGAACACCCCGGCCACCGCCGAGGAGGTCAACCGGCTGCGATCCGGGCACCTGCTCGGTGCGTCCCGCGGCATCGGCATCCGGCTCGCGCGGGACGTGAGCGCGCCGTTCACCGGCCCGACCGTCGCGCAGATCGCCACAGTGCTGGACACCTGGATCGATAGCCTCGCCGGCCGGGACCGCAGCCTCGCCGACCTGGATCTCGGGGTCGCGGCCTCGCTACAGGCCGATGTTGGCCTTCGGGCCCATATATGACCCGGCGTCGGGCCAGCCGGCCCTGGCCAACTCCACGAACCGCTCGCTGAACCCCAGCGACGGCAGATCAGCGAGCTTGACGAACTCCACCGCGCGGATCGGCCGGGTGTCCGCCCCGGGCACGACCGCCCCGAGCGTGCCACCCACCCGGCGGCACTCGAAGGTGAGGTGAACGACGTGCGCCTGCACGACATCGCACACGTACAGCAGATCCCCGACCCGGATCTCCAGACCAGTCTCCTCCCGCACCTCACGTTCAAGGGCCTCTTCGACCGTCTCGCCGGGTTCGACCTTGCCGCCAGGCAACGACCACGACCGGTCGCCCTCGGTGTCCTGGTCCAGCAGCAGGATCTGGTCATCCTCGATCACGATCGCGGTGACGCGCACATTCATCGGCACCTGCAGACCGTAACAATCCTGGACGATCACCACACGGCGGCGCGGCCATGAGCCGGCAGCCGATCACCCAGGTCGTCGTCTGCGCAGGTGGCCTGGGGACGAGGGTGGCGACGTGGGCGCGGCACCTGCCCAAGGAGTTCACGCCGGTAGCCGGCCGGCCGGGCATCCTGCACCTGCTCGACGAGCTGACCGCGCTCTCCCCGGCCCAGGTCACCGTCGTGTATCACCCGTTCTACGAGCCTTTCATCGCCTGGGCCAAGACAACACTCGGCCGGGGCGGCCTGGCCGCCTACCAGCGCGCCGCGCGCCTGCCGCGCACCGACCTGCCCCTGAGCGAGCAACTGGACCTGACGTTCATTCCGCAGCGCGGGCGGTACGCCGACGTCACCTCGGTCCTCAACGGCACCGATCACCTGCGTGCGGCCGGGGACGTGTTCGTGGCGTTCGCCGACAACCTCTACCCCCACGACAACCCCAGCCGCGCGCTGGCGGCCGTCCCGGCCGGACAGACAGCGGTGCTCGTGCGGCGCTACCACCCGGCCGAGGCCGGCCACCGCGGCGTGGCCGTCTCCCACCGCGACGGCGCCGAGCTCGTCCTGACCGACCTGATCGAGAAACCCTCCCCAGAGCGGGCGCGGGAACTGGAGGGCGAGCACGGCGCGTCAAGCCTGTGGCTGCTGGAAGGCCGCGCCCGGCTGACCCGAGCGTTCGTCGACCAGCTGCGCCACGCTCCCATGGACCCGGGTACCGAGCCCAAGCTGTCGCTGGCGATCCGCCGGTACGCCACCGGCGAGCCGGTGCGTCTGGTCGTCACCCACTCAGCCGTGACCGACCTGGGCAACCCCACCGTGGACCGGCCATCAACCGTCGCGGCGCTGATGCGGTGACCCGGTGTCAGGCCGGCCAGGCCGAAGCCACATGCCGCTACCCGTCGTGCCCTCACCACCGCCACCCTGGCAGCGGCGTGGGTGACCTCCCGCTGGAGTTCCCGATCGCGCAGGTACCGGCAGGCGAAATCGTGCCAGTTGGGTGAGCCCGAATCAGATGAGGGACTGGTCGGGGGTGTCGACGTAGTTGGAGCTCACGTCCATATTCAGGGTGACCCGCAGCCCCGGGTCGAGCGGCGGCCCGGTCGACAGCGCCGCGACGTGCGCCAGCGCCCGCTGGTGCGGTGCGGGGGGGGGCGGGGCGGCGTCCACTGTCGCAGTATGCCGGTACCCTGCCGCCGTGCGTCCACGACTTTTGGCCGAGACCTCCGTACCCGCCGGCGATGTCATCTCCCACGTCGACGGGGTCGGCTGGCTCGTCGCGCGGCCCGCCGAGCAGGTGGTGGCCGTCCTCGACGACCTGCTGCGCCCCACCGCCCGGATTCCGGTGCCGACCGGTGGGGCGGCGTTCGAGGCGACCGTACGCGGCCGGCACGTCGCGGTCGTCACCCTCGACCACCTGGCCGTGGTCGACCTGGCCGGCAACCTGCTGTGGCGGCGCGACCAGCCGGTCGAGGCGGTTGGGACGCCGTGCACCCCGAACTGCTTCCTCGACGCCGACGGCGTGCTGTGGGTGTACGTGCCGGGCGGCGACCACCTGGTCGCGTTCGACGCGGCGACCGGGCGGGAGATCGACCGTATCGAACTGGAGTCGCAGATCGGTGCCGCCACCTTCTGGCCGCACCCGGACCGCGGCCGGCTGGGGCTGCACGTCGTGCTGGGACAGGACGGCTCCTACAGCTGGCTGCTCCGCCTCGACGGCGACCGGATCGACTGCCGTGAGCTGGCCGGCGAGGTCCTGACCGGGTTCACCTCCGGCGGCGACCGCTACCTGGCGATGCCGCACGTCGACGGCGAGATCGGCATCCACGACGCCGCGACCGGCACGACGGTGGCCGGCTGCAACGCCGACGGCATCCCCGGCTACCCCACCGACCCGGAATACATCCTGGTCGAGGCCGCCGCCGTGGTCGACGACGACCTCGTCGTCGTCGGGGTCAACACCGACGAGTACGAGACCGACACCGAGGAGCATCTGCTGCTGTCGACGGACGACTTGCGGTACGTGGCGACGGTCGACTACGGGCAGCCGATGACGACGTACGCGATCCGGCCCGCCGGGGGCGGCGGCCGCTGGCTCACCACCGGCCACGACGGCGACCTGGTACGCCTGTGGCGGCTCCCCGGCCCGGAGACATCGTGGTCGACGTGACCGTCGACGGCGGCCCCGACCTGGCCCACGTGAGGCTGCGGTCGCCGACCTGGGAACTCAACGTTCGTGCCCCGTACGCCGGGCTCGCCGGCCTGCGGGCGATCCGGGACGCGGACTGGGCGGCCCGCCGGTCGCTGCGCGTCGGCACGTGCGCGGGAGTGCCGGTGCACTGGGCGTACGCGGACGGGTCCGTCGCGGTCCTGGTCGGCGCCGACGACGAGAGCTGGGACGTCGCCGTCCTGGTGCCGGTGGCGGTCGTCGACACGATCGTCGCCGCGTGTGCCGGCGGCGACGGTCAGAAGAACTCGTCCAGAAGCTGAAAGAAGTCGATCTTCGCCTGGTCGGTGCGCGACGGCCCGTACCGGGTGAGGAAGCGGGCGGCGTGGTAGGGATGCCACTCCCCGGCGAGGTCGCGGGTGACCAGTGCCAGGTCGCTGTGGCGGTCGGCGACGCCGAGCCGGGCGACGTCGACGACACCGGTGACGGTGCCGTCGTCGGCGACGAGCACGTTGGTCAGGGTCAGGTCGTTGTGGCAGACGACGAGGTCCTCGGACGCCGGCCGGGTCCGGTGCAGCTCGGCGCGCAGCCGGTCGGCGGACCAGCCGCGCCGTACGTCGTCGAGGTCGGCGAGGTCGACGGTGCCGGCGGTGACCGCGGCCTCGGCGGCGGGAACGGTCACCGCCAGCGACATGTCGAACGGGCAGTCGCGCACCGGCAGGTCGTGCAGCGTACGCAGCAGGTCGGCCAGCGAGTCGACGGCCCGGTCGCGGGCGGCGGCGGTGGTGAGCTCGACGGCGGGCCGGCCGGGTACGGCGGTCGTGACCAGCTCGCGGGGTCGGTGTCCGACGACCCGGGGGCACGGTACGCGCCGGCCGGCGAGCCAGGTGACGCGGTGCGCCTCGGCGGCGATCCCGGCGGGGTCGCCGTGTTTGCGGTAGCGGTCGGTGCCGCGCCACACGCGGGCACCGGACCGCCCGGCGGTCACCGGTTCCCAGGACGCGGCCGCATCGCCTTCCCCGGCCGTCATGCCATCGTCGCCAGGGTCGCCGCCAGGCGTCAGGCGAGCTGGCCGCGCCAGCCGCCGCCGAGGATGCGCCAGGTCCGTTGCTGGGCCGGGTCGGTGCGGAACGTGAACCGGTGCCCGACCCGGGGCTCGAACGTGTTCGGCATCAGCCAGGCGGCGACCAGGTCCGGGTCGGTCAGCGCCCGCCACACCTTCTCCGGCGGGTGCGACAGGAACGCGTCGGTGTGGATGTCGGCGGTCACGGCGTCTCGTCCAGGAGGTCGCGCAGCGCACCGAGGTGGTCCTTCCAGAACCGCTCGTAGTGGCCGAGCCAGTCCTCGACCTCGCGCAGCGGGCCGGGTTGCAGCCGGTAGCGGCGTTCGCGGCCGGCGACTCGTGGCTGACCGCGCCCCGGATCGGGCTGGTGCCCAGCACCCGTGGCTGGGACTGACCTCTCCGGTGGCGCCCGCGACCGGGTGCCACCGGAGAGGTCCTTGCGTCAGTCGGTGCCGAACTCCATCGCGGCGTTGTCGAGAAGTTCGCCGTTGGGGCCCTCGCCGCGCGACGCGATCGCCTCGGCCCCGCCCTCCGGCATCGCGCCGATCAGCCCGGTCGGGGCCGGCTGGGCGGCGATCGTCAGCGCCGGGTGCGGGCTGCCGCCGACCATCCCGAGCCGGGCGTACTGCTCCAGCTTGGCCCGCGAGTCGGCGATGTCGAGGTTGCGCATGGTGAGCTGGCCGATCCGGTCGACCGGGCCGAACGCCGAATCCTGGGTGCGCTCCATCGACAGCTTGTCGGGGTGGTAGCTGAACGCCGGACCGGACGTCTCCAGGATCGAGTAGTCCTCGCCGCGCCGCAGCCGGATGGTCACCTCGCCGGTGATCGCCGACCCGACCCAGCGGTCCAGCGACTCGCGCAGCATCAGCGCCTGCGGGTCCAGCCAGCGGCCCTCGTACATCAGCCGGCCCAGCCGCCGGCCGTCGTTGTGGTAGCTGGCCAGGGTGTCCTCGTTGTGGATCGCGTTGACCAGCCGCTCGTACGCCGCGTGCAGCAGCGCCATGCCCGGCGCCTCGTAGATGCCGCGGCTCTTGGCCTCGATGACCCGGTTCTCGATCTGGTCGGACATGCCGATGCCGTGCCGGCCGCCGATCGCGTTGGCCTCCAGCACCAGGTCGACCGCGGAGGCGAACTCCTTGCCGTTGATCGTCACCGGCCGGCCGCGCTCGAAGCCGATCGTGACGTCCTCGGTGTCGATCACGACGGCCGGGTCCCAGAACCGTACGCCCATGATCGGCTCGACGATCTCGATGCCGGCGTCGAGGTGTTCGAGGGCCTTGGCCTCGTGGGTGGCGCCCCAGATGTTCGCGTCGGTGGAGTATGCCTTCTCGGTGCTGTCCCGGTAGGGCAGGTCGTGGGCGAGCAGCCACTCCGACATCTCCTTGCGGCCGCCGAGCTCGGTGACGAAGTCGGCGTCCAGCCACGGCTTGTAGATCCGCAGCGACGGGTTGGCGAGCAGCCCGTAGCGGTAGAACCGCTCGATGTCGTTGCCCTTGAAGGTGGAGCCGTCGCCCCAGATCTGCACGTCGTCGTCGAGCATCGCCCGCACCAGCAGGGTGCCGGTGACGGCCCGCCCGAGCGGGGTGGTGTTGAAGTAGGTGCGGCCACCGGACCGGATGTGGAACGCGCCGCAGGCCAGCGCGGCGAGTCCCTCCTCGACGAGCGCCGCCCGGCAGTCGACCAGGCGGGCGACCTCGGCGCCGTACGCCGTCGCGCGGCCGGGCACCGAGGCGATGTCGGGCTCGTCGTACTGGCCGATGTCGGCGGTGTAGGTGCAGGGAACGGCACCCTTCTCGCGCATCCACGCGACCGCTACGGAGGTATCGAGGCCGCCGGAGAAGGCGATTCCGACGCGTTCGCCGACAGGCAGGGAGGTGAGAACCTTGGACACGAGCAGAAGTATATGCACGCGACCGCATGACCATGCAAGGCATTCCGAAACCGGGTCACGGCCGCGACAACTCCCGTCAACGTACTGTTGACAGGATGACGGCTGAACTGGCGGACCTGGCGGAGGTCCGCGCCGCCCGCACCCGGCTGGACGAGCACGAACTCACCCTCATCGAACGCGCCCGCCACACCGGCGCCACCTGGGCACAGATCGCCGCCGCACTCGGCCTGGCCAGCCGGCAGGCCGCCGAACAGCGCCGCCAGCGCCTCGTGGCGGCGGCCCAGGCCCGCCGGCACGAGGCCACCAGCGCGTACGCGCCCCGGATGGCGGCGGCCCGCACCGCAGTGGCGCGACTGCAGAGATGGATCGACACCGACCGGCGGTGGGACACCCGCTTCACCCGGGCCGCGCTCGTACGCGCCACCGTCGCCGCCGCCCTGCAGGCCCAGCCCGGAGCCGTCCACGCCCTGGGCACGCACGTCCTCACCGACCTGACCGAGGTGGACCAGCGACTTCTGCCCGTACCGGTCCGGGAGGCGACCGCCGCCCTGCGGGACGCCCTGTCAACAGACCATTGACAGTTGCGACGCATATTGCTCCGCATCGACTCAACTTCCAGGATGTGGGTCGCAACGACTCAATCCGCCGGGGGTGCCATGCGGCGCAACACCATGCTGTTCGTGACGATCTCGGTGCTGTCCGGCTTCGGCAGCAGCGCGATGTCCCTGGTCGCCGGCGTCTGGATCCTCGACCTGACCGGCTCCACCAGCCTCGCCGCGCTCACCGGGCTCTGCATCTACGCCCCGCAACTCGCCGGCCCCTGGCTCGGCGGCCTGCTCGACCGGCTGCCCAAGCGACCCACCCTCGTCACGACCAACCTGGCACTCGCCGCCGTCCTGCTCAGCCTCCTCGGCGTACGCGCCGCCGAACACACCTGGCTGCTGTTCGCCGTCTCGCTCGCCTACGGCGTCAGCTACGTCCTCATCGACGCCGGCGAAACGGCCCTGCTGCCCCAGGCACTCCCACCCGACGGGCTCGCCGCCGTCAACGGCTGGCGCTCCAGCGCCCAGGAAGGCGCCAAGCTCGTCGCCCCGATGGCCGGCGCCGGCCTGTACGCCTGGCAGGGCGGGCACCAGGTCGCCGTACTCAGCGCCGCCATGCCCCTGCTCGGAGCCGCCCTCTACACCGCCCTGCGCCTGCGCCACACCCGACCCGCCCCGCCGGCACCTCGACGGTCCGGCCTGCGCGCCGGCCTGGCCGTACTGCGCACCGAACCCACGATCAGCCGCACCGTCACCCTGGCCGCCGTCGCGATCGCCATGTCCGGCTTCGTCACCGCGGCGCTGTACGCCGTGGTCACCGTGGACCTGCGGCTACCGGCGACGTTCCTCGGCGTCCTGCTCAGCGCGCAAGGGCTCGGCTCGATCGCCGGTGGCCTGTTCGCCGGCCGCCTGCTCACCCGATGGCGACCGGTCGCGGTCGGGGTCACCGGCACGGTCCTGGTCGCCGCCGGCTGCCTGGCCCGCTGCCTGCCCTGGCCGGCGGCCACCGTCGCCGCCTCGGTGATCACCGGGATCGGCCTGCCCTGGACCCTGGTCGCGGCCGTCACCACCGTACAGACCCACACCCCGCCCGCGGTGCTCGGCCGTGTCGCCGCCACGGCCAACACCGTCATGTTCGCGCCGATCGCCCTGGCGATCCCACTCGGCGCCGCCGCCGTACACCTGGGCGGCCGGCCACCCCTGATCATCGCCGCCGTGATCTGTCTCGTCGCCGCGGCGGCCGTGTCGCGCCGACGGCGGCCCGCAACCGGTGGAGTCGGGGCCGGCAATCTCGGGTCCGACGAGCGGAAGACCGCCCCGGCCCGGTGACGCGGCCGTGAGTGACCGGGTCGTGTCGGGCATCCGAAAAGGCGGCGAGGCAACAGAAGGCGAGACAGCAAAAGGCGAGGAGAACGAACTCCTCGCCACTCCCAACATATAGCGCACCGGGGGTCTTGCGGCAAGACCCGGGTCGTACCGCAGAATCGTCGGCCGGGGCCAGAACCTGTGGAAAACAGCGGTTCATGCAGTACGTGTGCTCTTGTCGACGTATGAGCATTCGGGGCACGCGGGCGCGCACCACCGGACCGGGACGGATCTGGCCGACACGCAAACCTCAGGGAATGGGCGGTTCATGTTCGACGTGATCGTTGCCGGCGGCGGCCCGACCGGCTTGATGCTGGCCAGCGAGCTGCGACTGCACGGGGTGCGGGTGCTCGTACTGGAGAGGGAGACCGAACCGGTCCCGTACGTCCGCGCGCTCGGTCTGCACGCGCGCAGCATCGAGGTGCTGGACCAACGCGGCATGCTGGACCGGTTCCTCGCGCTCGGCCAGCGGTACCCCGCCGGTGGGTTCTTCGCCGGCATCGCCAAGCCCGCGCCCGACCGGCTGGACACCGCACACCCCTACGTTCTCGGCATCCCGCAGACCACCACCGACCGCCTGCTGGCCGAGTACGCCACCGAGGTCGGCGCCGAGATCCGGCGCGGCTGTGAACTGGTCGGGCTGAGGCAGGACGACAGCGGGGTCACCGCCGAACTGGCCGACGGCACCCAGCTGCGCTCCCGCTACCTCGTCGGCTGCGACGGCGGTCGCAGCACCGTACGCAAGCTGCTCGGCGTCGGCTTTCCCGGCGAGCCCAGCCGGGTCGAGACGCTGCTCGGCGAGATGGAGGTGGCGCTGCCAGCCGAGACGGTGGCCGCCGTGGTGACCGAGGTCCGCAAGACCGAGAAGCGCTTCGGTCTCGGCCCCATCGGTGACGGGGTGTACCGCGTGGTCGTACCCGCGGCCGGCTTGGCCGAGGACCGCTCGATCCCGCCGACCCTGGAAGAGTTCAGCCGGCAGTTGCGGACATACGCCGGCACCGACTTCGGCGTCCACTCACCACGCTGGCTGTCCCGCTTCGGCGACGCCACCCGGCTCGCCGAACGCTACCGGGTCGGCCGGGTCCTGCTGGCCGGCGACGCGGCGCACATCCACCCGCCGACCGGCGGACAGGGGCTCAACCTCGGCATCCAGGACGCCTTCAACCTCGGCTGGAAACTGGCCGCCGAGATCGACGGCTGGGCACCGCACGGGCTGCTGGACAGCTACCACACCGAGCGGCACCCGGTTGCCGCCGACGTACTGGACAACACCCGCGCGCAGATGGAACTGCTGTCCACCGAGCCGGGGCCCCAGGCGGTACGCCGGCTGCTTTCGGAGCTGCTGGCCTTCGACGACGTGAACCGGTACCTGACGGAGAAGATCATGGCGATCGGCATCCGCTACGACTTCGGCGAGGGCCACGAACTGCTCGGCCGGCGGATGCGCGACCTGCGGCTGCAACGGGGGCGTCTCTACGAGCTGACCCACGCCGGCCGTGGACTGCTTCTCGACCAGACCGGCGGGCTCTCGGTCGCCGGGTGGGCGGACCGGGTCGACCACGTCGTCGACAGCAGCACGGAACTGGACGTACCCGCCGTGCTGCTGCGGCCGGACGGCCACGTCGCCTGGGCCGGCGAAGACCAGGAAGATCTTCTCGGCCAGATGCCTCGGTGGTTCGGCGCCGCCCGCGACGAGCCGGACACGACTGTCGGCTGAGTCTGACGCGGTTCCCGCGGTCCATCCTGGTCTGATCGACGGGCATAGGGTAGATGGCGTGGCGCTGCGACTTGTTCAGGCGAACTTCAAGGCCCGGGACGACTCGACACTCGGCCGGTTCTGGGCGGAGGCCCTCGGCTGGGTTTCCCGCTCGGTTCCCGGTGCGACCAGCGTCGCGCCCGCCGGCTTCGTCTGGACGGACCCCGACGCCCCGGTCTGCGTCGACGTCATAGCCGTGCCGGACCCCGAAACGGTGAGGTGTCGCGCGCGCCTCGACCTCGCCACCACCTCCACGATCCATCGGACGGAGTTGGTCGCGCGCCTGAAGGAGCTCGGTGCGACGCCCGCCGACGCGGGCCGGGGCGACGTCCCGTGGACGGTGCTGGCCGACCCGGAGGGCAACGTGTTCCGCGTGCTGGAGCCTCGGGAGATCTACCGGGACACCGGGCCGATCGCCGCCGTGGTCGTCGACTGCGCGGACCCGCGGGCCATGGCCCGCTTCTGGGGCGAGGTGATGGACTGGACCCCGCACGAGGTGACCGACGACCATGCGCGGCTGCGCTCGGCCAAGGGGGTCGGGCCGTACCTTGAGTTCCTCCGCGCGCCGGGCGTGACGACCGTGCGGCACCGCGCCCATCTCGACGTGGCGCCGGATCGCGGTGACGATCAGGCGGCCGAGGTGGCCCGGCTGCTGGCTCTCGGCGCGACCCGCGCCGACGTCGGTCAGGGCGACGTCTCGTGGGTCGTCCTCGCCGACCCCGAGGGCAACGAGTTCTGCGTCCTCGCTCCGGGCTGACGCGGAACGTCCCCCTAGCCCGCGCGACGAGTCGATGCCGAGACGCTCGACTCCGCACTCACCCAGATCACCCGGCTCCTACCGTCGCCGTAGCCGGATTCGGTGTCGTCGAGTACTTCCGGCCGGCCGTAGTGGGGTTTGTGCTGGGCAAACGCCGTTGAGCCGGCCACGGTGCGTAGAGGCTCAACGCGCTCTCGCCCACCTCTTCATTATCCCATGGGCATCCTTTTTGGTTACAACGGGTAGCGGCTTCCGGCCTACCCGGTGACCATTACGGTGCACGGCATGCTTACTGGTGAGGAGAAATTCGTTCGTTCCGGGCAAGTTCGGTTGTGGACCGAGCGTTTCGGGTACCCAGATGACCCCACCGTTCTGTTGGTCATGGGCACCTCTACGCAGGCCATCGGCTGGCCCGATGAGCTGGTGGAAGCTCTCGTGAACAGCGGCCGGCAGGTGATCCGGTTCGATCACCGCGACACCGGCCGTTCCGACTCCGTCGATTTCACAACGCATCCGTACGCGCTTGCCGACATGGCAGCCGACACGGCCGCCGTTCTGGACGGTTACGGCGTCACGGCCGCGCACATCGTCGGGACGTCGCTGGGCGCGGCGATAGGGCAGTGGCTCGCCGTGCATCAGGCGGTCCGTGTCCGCACGCTGACGGCCATGGCTTCCTCCCCCATGGGGAACAATCCTGGCCCGGCATGGGCGCGGGCGATGGCAGGCCAACCGGCTGCGGCCGACGAGCTCCCGCCTCCGACGGCACGGTTCCTCGACCACCTGATGGCCTCGGCGAAGGCGCCCCGCACGACGGCACAACAGCGCATGGACGCCGACGTTCAGACCTGGCGAGTACTCAACGGCGATGTCCTGTCCTTCGACGAGGCCGCCGGGCGGCGGTTTGTCGAACACTGTCACGCCCGGGCCGACAACCTCGCCGCCGCCTCGAATCACGACCTGGCCGGTCGGCGTTGGGCCGACGACCGGCGGGCCTCCTTGTCCCGGATCACCGCTGCGACCCTGGTCCTGCACGGCAGCGATGACCCGCTGTTCCCCCAAGCCCACGGTGAGGCCCTCGCGGCGCAGATCCCGGCGGCGCGACTAGAGATCGTGCCTGGAATGGGCCACCACCCGTTCTTCTCACCGGGGCTCACCGAGCGGATCGCAGGCTCGATCATCCGCCACACGACCTGATTCCGAGCCGCCCACCCCCGGGTCAGAGTCCGACATGGCTCACCCCTACGTACCTATCCAGACTGGGCCGTTACCTTCTCCCGGAGTTGGTTCAGCCACTCGATGCCGAGTTGGCGGCCGTCGGGGAACTGGTCGTCGCGATCCCAGCGCCACGCTGTGATCATCGCCAGCACGAGGGTCCGGCAATCTCGGAGCAGTCGGTGATCGATGTTCGGGTAGTGGTCTCCGACCTCGTCGGGCGCGTGGGCTAGGTCGAACTCGATCGGCCCCCGGCAGCACGTCTCGAAGTCGATGAAAAGCGCGCCGGTCCGGGTCAAGAGCAGGTTGCCCGGATGGGGTTCGCCGTGCAGGAGTTGCTCGGCACGGCCGCTCTCGCCGACCGCTCGTCGCAGGCGGTCCAACGTGCTGGCGAGGAAGACCCGGTCCGGGTCGGCCAGATCCGGTGTTCGGGCAGGATCGGCCACGAGCGTCTGGGCCTCAGAAACTCGGTCCGTGAAATGCGGGGTGGGCAGGTCGACCTTGCGCATTCCGGCGTGCAGACGTTCGAGCGCGCCGACGTACTCGGCGTTTGAGAGCGATCGGGTAGTCACCGGTTCGTAGTAGGTCCAGAAGGTGACGACGTAGTCGCCCCGGACAAAGACCTGGGGCGATTCCAGCGCGGCCACCGGGCTCCCGACCTCGGCCAACCGCTGAGCGACATCCACTTCGAGCTTGGCGCACTGATGCGCGGCCGGCGTCACCCGGGCGAGCACGTCGCAGGGCTGCAAACGGAGGGTGAGCGTGTTCGAGTTGTGCAGGACGGCGGCGTCGTGGGCGGTTAGGCCTAGCCATGAGGCGCTTGATATGGCAGCCTGTTTTGCCCGCTGAGCCTCATATGCCTGCATCGGAGCACCGTAGTTCAGTGGTTGTGGCGCAGCAGCCGTATTTGGTGTCCGATCCCCTGGCGAACCTCCGCTGAGCTGGGGTTATGAAATGGACTGCGCCTCCATCCAGCTTTCGCTCCGCCGTGCCTGATAGGAGCGAAATCGGGCTGGTCGCTTCTAAGGCGTGTGCGTCGGTAATCGGGGCCGATCCAGGCGAACGGGTTACCCCGGCCGCTGGTCGGGTCGACGAAGGCGCGGCCGGTCACCACGGCAGCGGTGGTGACCGGCCGCGGGAGGGCGGGGGAGATGGCCGCCCATCACGGTTACCGGCAGATGATGAAGTCGGCGTAGGAGTGCCGTCCGGTCTGCTCGGCGACCTCGTCGATGGCCGCACGGATGTCCCGCAGGCGCTGGGGGCTCATCTGCAGCGGTGGCTCGTCGGGCTGGTACGTGGTGCGGATCGGCTAGTCGACGCCGGGCGTGGTGGTCATCTCGATGTGGCAGCCGAGGACGTGGCTTACCGCGCGCATGTCGGTGAGGCGGACGAGCCGGTCGATGGTGTCTCGGAAGGCTGCCCAGTCCTGCACGTAGAGGCGCCCGGGGTAGACGGTGTCGCCGGTGAAGAGGAAACCGGTGTAGGCGTCGTAGAGGGTCACCGCCGCTTGGTGGTGGCCGGGGCTGGCCAGGCACTCCAGCACCCGCCCGCCCAGGTCGAGCGTGGTCACCCGGTCCAGATCGCCGCCAAGGCCGAGGTAGGCCCACGCGGTCGCGCGATCGGCGCCCACGACCACGGTGTCCGGCCGGTCGGCGAACTGCCCGTCGCCGGCGACATGGTCGCCGTGGGCATGCGTGTGCAGGACCAGCAGTTCGTACCTATCGCGGGGGTTGTCGGCCAGCCACCGCGCCACCAGCTCGTCAACGATGCGGCGTAGCGGGAAGAACTCCGCTGCGGCGGTGGCCCCGGTGTCGAGCAGGACGGCGCGGTCGTTACCGAAGAGCAGGAACAGAAACGGCGCCTCGTAGTTGACCGCCATGTTCTGCCGCAGGATGACCGTGTGCGCGTCGTAGGCGTGCACCTGGATCTCGGGGTCGGTGTTATGCCTGGCCGACTCCGAGCCGTGGATCCATCGCACGTCGAGGCTTCGCCCCTCGGCGGGCGGTGAGGTGAAGTCGATCGGGTGCGTACGGCCGGTCATGACGTCTCCTGCGAGCGTCGTCTTTGCAGACCGGGTACGGCGCACGTCTCGTCCGGGGAAGGCGATCATCCGCCTCCAACGGAGGAAGGTAACAAGCCTTCCCCCTGTCCGCAACGCACCTGACTGCCTCAGGGACGTCTGAGACGTCAACAGCGTCACGCGTTGCCAAACCGGCCACCGAAGCGGACCGGACAGCGGTGTCCCGGCTCGCTGCAGTTGATGCATAAGCGTCCTTCTGACCTGGGGTGCATCAGTTTCATTGAGCCGTCCATGCTGGGTGCGGCCCAGTGAATCTGATGTTCCTAGAAACCAGGGCGTGTCCCCGGATGGGGTTCGGACGGGCGTAGGTTTCGATCCAGTCGGCGAGCATGCTGTGGTGGTGGGGATGCCAGGTGTCGTGGGCTTCGGACCAGTCGAGGCGGTTGCCGAACTCGGCGTAGGCGCGGGCTCGGGTCGTTTGGTAGGCGACCCGGGTCTGCCCGGGTCGCGATGGTGGCGAACCGGCTGGCTATCTGTTCGCCGTGGGTGCCGGAGAACAGATAGGCCCGCTCGACGTTGATGCCGGAGTAGACGAACGTGGCGGGGATCCGCTCGGAGAAGTATTTGAGCTGGTCGGACTCAACCGTGGCAGTACTCATCTCACCTCGCTGACCGTTGGCCAGCCTCTTCATGGATGCCCCCGCGGATCGTGTCGCCGTACGGCGCAGAGCACGGCGCAGACGGCGTTGGTGACGTCGGTGATGTTGGACCTGGATGCCAGGGGCAGGCCGAGGAATCGGGCGAACTCAACGGCGAGCATGCGGGGTGTCGCCGCTGGTGGAACGGTGACGTAGACGACCGGGATCCGCGGGCCGGTCATCGGGTTGCGCAGCGCGACGGACAGTTCGTGGGCGCGGCGGCCGAGCTGGGTGATGGCGGTCGTCTTGCCGGTGCCTGCGCCGCCGGTGATGATCAGCAGCCTGCGGACGGTCTTGACGACCTCCTGGATGGTTGGGGTGTTCACCACGATCAGGTCGTTGTGGTAGTCCAGCCGGGCGTCGTCGTAGGCGGCCTGCTCGACCGGGCTCAGGTGCGGCCAGTCCAGGCGCAGCTTGGGCGGGCGCGGGTCGTGCTGGACCCAGCGGAACCAGCCTTCCTTGCTGGTCAGTGGCTCGTCAGCCGGCGGGGTGAACGCGGCGGTCTTAGCCACCGTTGCGCCTCCTCGCGGGCGTCGAAGATCCCGAAGGGAATGACGTTGTCGACCTGCCCGTCCTCGGGCTCGTCGACGTCGTCCTCGGGTGCAGGCTCGGGAGCGACGCGGGCCGGTGCGACGTTGCGGCGGCCCGGGTCCTGGCCGCCAGCCGCCGGTCGGTCTCGCCCGGCGGGGCTTGCGGTGTGGGGTCCTCGCCGGCGCGGCGCAGCAGGTCGGCCAGCACCGGGCGGTCGCGGTCTCATTCGGCTCGCCGGCCGGATCGGAGGTGGCCTGCCGCCGGCCACCGCGCCAGCAAGGGGTGTTGGTAAGAATCGCGACACCAGAGGCCAAAAAGATGATCTAGGTGTGAGGGCTGGCATCTCAAACGGCGGCAGTAGCGCGCGCCTTTCCGCACACCTCCAGGAGCGGCAGGCCGGCCGCGTACCGCCGGAAGAAACTGGCGGTCGGGGTGTCCGCCGTCGCGACGGTGTCCGGAGTGCCTTCCGCGACCGCCGCGCCCCCGTTCGGACCGGCTCCCGGCCGCTTCACCAGATCTCTCATCACGTGGCCGGTCCCGATGCGGCCGTGCTGCGGATCAGGACTGGGACGCCGCAGTGAGCTTCGCGATGTCGGGGGCGTAGACGGTCATCCAGTGTGGATGTAGCCGGTAGTAGACCACGTCGTTTTCCCAGTCGAAGAAGTCGTCGCCGTCGCCGTAGAAGTCCTTGAAGTACGCGAGCAGGTCGGGCCAGTCCGCGGCCGGCTCGCCGTCCTGGGGGTTGAGGATCTCCACCTTGCCGTGCGTGAACACGCCTAGGTCCTCACCGCGCATATACGCGGCGCTGACGGCGGGCCGCGCCGCGAGATGGCGCGCCTTGGCGGCGTTGCGCGCCGTGCCAAAGTGCCACTTCCCGTGCAGGAAGTGCCCGTCCACACCGCTGATCCGTGGCTCGCCCTTCGCCGTCACGGTGGACAGGGCGAGGGTGCACATGCCGGTGAGGACCTGGGTGAGCTGCTCCGCGGTCAGTGTGCTTTCAGCCTTGATGATCGAGCGGAGGTGCGAGGTGGAGCGGGAGAGGGAGGCGTCAAGGAGGGCCTGAAGCTCTTGGAGATCTTCTGAAGTTTCGCGCATGGAGGTCCTTATCTATCCCAGATGTATCCGTGGTGCCCAGTCCGCGCCATCGACGCCGATCGGTGAAGCCATTTCATCAACGGCAACAGCTCCTCCACGGACACTTCGAGCAGCAACTGCGTTCCTTCGCCGCGGCCCACTCTTCGGCGTCAGCGCGGTGGCGCTCACGCCGCTGCGTCCGGGTAGAACGGCGCAGGCTCTTCGGACGCGGCTGCCGAGGGCGCAGCACCAACAGCAGACCCACCCCGGTGACGCTACGGCATCACTTTCACTGAGCCGGTGTCAGATCCACTGATCCAAGGCGTCAACTCTCCCGACCCGCATCAGTTGCGCCGAGTCAGGACAAGCGGTCCCTGCCACCCGGATTGCAGCCGATCCATCCCGTTACACCATAACGGTCATTATGGTGTACGGGGATTTTGGGGGCTTATGTCCACTTCCCCTGAGGACAGTTATCGGATTGCGATTACCGGTAATCCAATAATCGGGAGCGCTGTCGGCGCGGGAAGATTAGTGAGCGAACGCGCCTGGCCCACTGAGCTGGAGTCGCCGGCTCGGCCATCCCGAAACTGCACGGGGCTGCCGAGTGAACCGGGACCTGGAGGCGACCTACCCGGCAGGCCCGAACTGACGACGCGGATGATTAGCACATTTGATCGAACGCGGGGGTATCGTCCGAGGATGACGTCCTCGGAGCTGCCGCCGGACCTGCCCGGCTTGAGTCCCCGTCAACAGCAGATCCTGGCCGTGATACGGCAGTGGGTCGAGCGCCATGGGTATCCACCGACGGTGCGGGAGATCGGCGCCGCGGTCGGACTCGGGTCGCCATCGTCGGTGGCGTACCACCTGAAGTTGCTCCAACAGCGCGGATTCCTACGCCGGGCTGCACGCGGGCCACGCGCGGTGGACGCCCGCCCATCGCGACACTCAGACGACCCTGGCGATCCGGGCGAGCGCTCGGGCGTTCAGGTTCCACTGCTGGGCTCGATCGCTGCCGGCGCTCCCATCCTGGCCGAGGAGCACGTCGAGGAAGTCCTGAACCTGCCCAGGAAACTGGTCGGCCACGGAAGGCTGTTCGCGCTGCACGTCCTCGGAGATTCGATGCTCGAAGCTGGCATCGCGGACGGTGACGTCGTCGTGGTGCGGCAGCAAGCGGTGGCCGACAGTGGCGACATCGTCGCCGCGATGATCGACGACGAGGCCACCGTCAAGGTCTTGCGTGTCCGCGATGGCGCCGTGGACCTGCTGCCCCGTAATCCGCGTTACCCCGTCATCCCCGGTGACCGGGCGGTGATCCTCGGCAAGGTGGTCTGCGTACTCACTCGTAGGTGAGTGGTACGGCCAACGTGCCATCAACGAGCGGGCAGAGCTGACCGCGTCTGACCGGTCATGTCGAGGCAGGCACCGGGGGATCGGGTGTCACAGCATGCGCGTGACGCGCTCCGCACTGATCCGTTCGTCGAGCCTCGACCGGTCCAGATTCGCGCACAGCACCAGCGAGGCACCGGCGAACAAGGGCGCGAGGAGCCAGATCAGCGGCTCCTCGGCGGCCGCCGCGTCGATCAACACCCGGTCGCCGGGGCCGACGCCTTGGGTCCGCGCGACCTCGGCCGCGATCGCGCCGTACTGGGCGTAGGTGCTGCCGTCGACCGTCGCCGGGCCGTGTATGTCGATCTGCACGTTCGGAGGCGCTGCGCCCAGGTATGGGCGCACGGCCCGCGCGTAGTCCCGGTAGCCCTCTGGTACCTGCGCCGCTGGCGTGCCACCGGGCTCGAGGCCGAGAACGAACTGGTGCCGCCCCGACGGCACGTTGTCCAGCCAGCTGTTGACCCGCCGTTGTTCGACGAATGTCACGTCGAGCGGATCGCCGGCGGGGGTCAGTCCTGCGGTCGACCAGCCACGGAACGAGACCTCCACCCCTGCGGCCCAGGCCCCGAGCAGTACGGCCGCCGTTTGCCAGTGCGGCGGAAGCAGGACGCCGGCCTGTCGTCCCGGACCGAGCCCGCACCCGTCGGTCAGCAACGCTGCCGTCGCTGCCGTCCAGGCGCCCAAGTCGCCCGCCGTCAGCGCGACCCGTTCGTCCGTGGCGTCGTCGTAGTAGGTGATCAACGTATCCACGACGGGGTGCGCAAGGCTATGTGTCACAGCCGGCAACTCTAGCGATGACGCCTACCGGCGTCTGTCAGCCTGGCGGAGCATCGCGTCTGTTTCGGGGTCGGGCATGAGTGCCCGGACCTCTTGCGCACAGCGGCATGCGACGGCGAACTTGGCGGCCCACGCCAGAGCCTCTTCGCGCGAGGTCACGTCGACGATCACGAATCGCCCCGGACCCGACACCATGCCAGGAGATTTTTCACGGGACTTGCGCCGCTCGGCGGCTGCGGGCGTCATGTCGCCCCCTTGCCTCGGGCCACGCGCGCCCCGGCTCGTCACAGTGGCCCGGCCAGCTCGTGGAGCGTGCCGGCGAGTAGGACCGCCTTTTCGGTGCGGTGCAGCACGGTGTCGACGCGCAGGCCGGGGCACAGCGTGCGGGCCCGGTCGTCGAACGGGTGCGCGATGGTCTTGCTCACCGGTTGGCCTCCTCGATCGCGGCAGCAGGTCGTGGCCGGGGCACCGTCACCCCCTCCGGCACGACGACGGCGGCGGTACGGCAGGAGCGGTGACGCTCTCGAACAGCCGTGGGGCTCAGACGTTCCTGTGGTCGGTTCCGGCCTCGGCGGCCTGGCGGGCCCGGTGCGCCGCCACGTTGCTGCGATTCGAGCATGCCCCGGAGCAGTAGCGGCGCTTTCCGTTACGTGAAGCATCCACGAAGACACGCCCGCACGAGTCGGCCGGACACACGCCGAAGCGGGTCACCCCCGATTCGGCGATCTGCAGTGCGAGCGCCATGGCGGTGTTCGTCTGGACGCGGTGCACCGTCGGCGCCTCCGGTGGCGCGTAGTGCATGTGCAGGCCGTTGCCGTGATCGACGACGTGGGGCGCGAACGCGACCTTCCCCAGCAGTTCGTTGACGGTCTGGCCGGCCTCCTCGGCGGAGGCGGCGGCGAACACCCGCCGCAGCCCGCGGATCCAGTCGACCAGGTCGGCGGCACGGCCGAGGACGGACTCGTCCACGATCACACCCTGCTCTTCGAGCAGGGTGTGGAGCTGCTCGGGGGACTGTCCCGCGTGGACCGCGTTGACAAGGAGCGCGGCGAGCGTCAGCCCGTCACTGCGGTAACCGTTGAAGTCGAATGACATCTTACGTATGCTCACATGTAAGGCTCTATGGCGCTACGACTATTACAGAGGGGGAGTTGTGTTCTCCGCCCACGACCGGCCGCCCGACCGGGACGGCCGCGTGCTGTCCTGTCACCGAACCGCCACCGGCGTCACCATCTATCTCCAATCCCGCAGCGGGTCGATCCAGGTCTACACCTTCTCCTGCGATTCGGAGGTGAGCCTACTCGCGACGGTGCCACCCGGGCGCCCTGAGTCGTGGACGCCAAAGCCGTAGCCGCACCCGCCGACGGAGCCGGACGTCGGCCCGGGCCACCAGAGGCAACGCCCGCCAGCGGCCTCAACGGAGACGTGATGAAGATGCACACCGCGGCTCGCGGCGACCTGGACCGGCCCGGCTTCGGGTCGCCACGGCGGGCCCGGACACCGGCCGCGAGCTCAAGAAAGGCCTGGATTGGAACTCGAGCCCGAACCGCGCACCCACGGCGCGCGTACGGACGTCGCCGAACGCCGTACGACGGCGTCGACGATGCTGGTCTTCCTGCAGATGACAAGCCTTCAACTGGGGGCGGTCTTCGCGACAGGTCTCGCCGCCAGGATCGGTGCGGTGCCCGCCGCCACCCTGCGGCTCGGCTTCGCCGCCGTGTTCACCTGGATCGCCGTACGACCGAAGGTCGGCCGCATCACCCGCGGCGACCTCCCACTGGTCGTCACGTTCGGCGCGGTGCTCGCGGTCATGAACGCCTCGTTCTTCGCGGCGATCAGCCGCCTCCCGCTGGGTGTCGCCACGACGCTGGAGTTCCTCGGGCCGCTGGCCGTCGTACTGATCAGCGCGGCCCGGTTCCGGGACCGGATCTGGGGTCTGGTCGCCGCCGCGGGTGTCGTCCTGCTGACCTGGAACCTCGGCCACCTCGACGGATGGGGGATCGGGTTCGCGCTCGTCGCCGCGACGTGCCGGGCGCTGTACATCGTCGGCAGCAAGCGGATCGGCCAGCGGTACGGCAACGCGGACGGGTTGTGTTTCGCGCTGGCCGTCGGCTTCGTCCTCGCGCTGCCGTTCGGCGCCGTGATCGGCGGTCGCCAACTGCTACAGCAGGATGTCCTGCTGACCGGGATGCTGGTGGCACTCCTCTCCTCGGCCGTGCCGTACCTGTGTGACCTCTACGCGCTGCGGCACCTGCCGAGCCACGTCTTCGGAATCCTCGTCAGCATGGCTCCGGCCGGCGGCGCCCTGGCCGGGTTCCTCCTGCTCGATCAGGTGCTGCGCCCCGTACAGGCGGCGGGAATCGCCCTGGTCGTGGCCGCCAGCATCGGCGCGCTGATGGGGACCCGACGCCGCGCCCGGGTGGCGAGCGCCGCGAGCACGGTCGAGCCGGAAAGCGGAAGTCCGGCTCGGCCCTGAGGTTGCACGCCGATGGTCGAGGGTTTCAGAGGCCGAGCGTACGCGTGACCCGGTCGACCAGATCGTCCTCGGTCGACGCCGGGGCGACGTCGACGGCGTGAAGGCCGAGGACGCTCGTCTCCTCCCGTAGCCGCTGGGTGAACATCCGGTCACGTTCGAGCAGGTTGCGCAGGGCCCGCTCCGGGTCGCTGGTCCGGCCGGCGATCGTCCACAGCGAACCGCGGCTGGCGAACGCCGCCCGCCGGAACGCCGGCGTCGGCAGCAGCCAGACGGCGTGCGCCGGGGTGGCCAGCAGCGGCTTCACCAGGTACGGCAGCAGCCGGAAACCCTCCACCAGGACGGCGGGCCGCGCCGGCAGCCGGAGCAGGTCGTCGACGATGTGGGCGAACCCCTCGCCCCGGAACCAGTGGAACGTCTCCAGCATCAGGGCGGGGGAGCGGCGCACCCACCGCTCGTCCATGTCCATCGCCATGAACCGGTGCAGGTACGGGCACTCGTCGGCGGTGCCCCGGGCGGCGTGGTCCGGCATCATGTCGTCGGTCGCGTACAGGCGCAGGCCGTGCCGGTCGGCGATCCGGCGGGCGACGGTCGACTTGCCGGCGCCGCTGCCGCCGCCGAGCCAGTAGACGTGCCGCAGCCCGGCCGCCGGGTCCGCCATCGTCAGCCGAACCAGGTGATCGACTGGCCGTGGCCCCGCACCCAGGCGAGCGGCGTGCCGTCGAGCGCCAGCACGTTGTGCAGCCCCCCGTCGGGCGGTGCGGGCAGGCTGTCGAAGCCCACCACGTCGGGAGTCTCGACGGAGATCCAGTGTCCGGGCAGGGCGCGTACGGTCTCGGTGAAGCGTTCCCGGCCCGCGGCCGGCACCTGGTAGAGCACGCTGGTGTGGAAGACGACGAGCGTCGCGTCGGCCGGCGCCCGCGCGGCCAGGGCCGGCAGGTCGTCCACCAGGTCGCCGCGGACCAGCAGCGGCGGCTCCGCCTGGGCGACCGCGACGGCGGCCCGCAGCCGGGCACGCCGGTGGGTGTGCTCGGGCCAGATCAGCGCCTCCAGCCAGGCGACGTCGGCCGGGTCGGTCACGTCGAGCGGGTTCAGGTCCATGCCGGCCCGCCAGATCACCTCCGGCGGTACGGCCGGCACGGGCACGCCGGTGGCGGCGCAGTCGAGCACCGGGGCGCCGGATCCGACGAGTCGGTCGCCGTAGCGGTAGGCGTACCGGTCGGGATAGAGGCACAGGCCGGCCGACGCGCCCACGTCCAGCAGGGCCAGCGGGCCCGGCAGGGTGGCGAGCACCGGCAGCAGGGCGGCGCAGCGCCCGACCTCGTTCGTCTGGGTGGCCCGGGCGCGGATCTGCGCCACCACCGCCGGCCACTGCGCCACGGTGAAGTCGTGGAACGCGGCCGGGTCGTCGACCGGGCCGCCGAGCAGCCGTACGACGGCGAACAGCAGGTTCGGCTGGCGCTTTCCCGGCGGCAGTCCGGCCAGCCGGGTCAGGATCTCTTCGTCGCGGGACACCGCGTGCGCGAGGCGTTCGTAGGCGGGTGACTCGCCGTGCGCCTCCCGGATGGCGAACTCGCGGTAGGTGTCGGCGATCGTCATCGGACCATGCTCGCACGGACGCGGACCCGACGCGGACCGGGCGGCGGTCCACCGGAAATTCACGGGCGTCGCGGTGGCCGGCCGCGGTACGGTCCGCCGATGGACGATCCTGACGGCTATTTCGGGGAAGACGTCGCGGCGCGGTACGACGATCCGGGGTCGGAGATGTCCCGGCCGGAGGTCGTGGGCGCCACGGTCGACGTGCTGGCGGACCTTGCCGGCGGGGGTCGCGCCCTCGAACTCGGCATCGGCACGGGCCGGATCGCGCTGCCGCTGGCCGGCCGGGGTGTGCCGGTCCACGGCATCGACATGTCCCGGGCGATGGTGGCCCGGCTGCGGGCCAAGCCCGGCGGCGACGCGGTCGGCGTGACCATCGGCGACTTCGCCACGACCAGGGTGGACGGGACGTTCTCGGTCGCCTACCTGGTCTTCAACACGATCATGAACCTTACGACTCAGGAGGCGCAGGTCGCCTGCTTCCGCACCGTCGCCGCGCACCTCGAACCGGGCGGCTGCTTCGTCGTCGAGGTGATGGTTCCCGACCTGCGCAAGCTTCCGGCCGGGCAGAACGTCGTGCCGTTCCGGACCAGCGCGACCGGGTGGGCGTACGACCTCTACGACGTCGCCACCCAGGAGATGAGTTCGAACTACGTCGAGGTCGTCGACGGCCGGGGCTCGTTCCGGTCGGTGCCGTTCCGCTACGTGTGGCCGGCCGAACTCGACCTGATGGCCCAGCTCGCCGGGCTGCGGCTGCGGGAGCGCTGGGACGGCTGGAGCCGCGAGCCGTTCACCAGCGAGAGCGGCCAGCATGTCTCGGTCTGGGAGAAGCCGGCGGACTGACCGTGGGCCGGTGTCAGTGCCGGGCGGGGGTGGCCGGTGGGCCGGGCCAGGTGAACGCCGGGTCCTTCAGGTAGTCGTCGCGGCGGCCTTCGAGGGCGATGCGGACCATGTCGTGGGCGCCGTTGCCGATCACCGTACGCAGCGGCGGGTCCGGCTGGTCGAGGAGGGTGAGCAGCGCCTCGGCGGCCACCGAGGGCGGCGCTTCGGCCCACTCGCCGGCGTCCTCCGCCGGCTGCTCCACCGCGGCCGCGACCTGCTCCGGGGTGGGGTAGTCGGGCTGGCCGAGGATCGCGGCGCGGGTCTGCGCGTACGCCGGGTCGGCGGTCGCGAACCGCATGCTGGCGCCGGCCCAGTCGGTGGCGAACCCGCCGAGCTGGAGCAGGTGTACGCCGATGCCGTGCGGGCGCACCTCGTCGGCCAGGGCGGCACTCAAGCCTTCCAGGGCCCATTTCGTCGCGTTGTACGCCCCGAACAGCGGCAGGTGGCCGACGGCGCCGACGGTCGACACCTGCACGATCCGGCCGGAGCCGCGCCGGCGCAGGTGCGGCAGTACGGCCTGGGTGACCCAGAGCGCGCCGAACAGGTTGACGTCGAACTGGGCGCGGATCTCCGCCTCGCCGAGTTCCTCGACGGCGCCGACCAGGCCGTACCCGGCGTTGTTGACGACGATGTCGGGTATGCCGGTCGAGGTGGCCACCTCGTCGACGACGGCCCGGACGGTGGCGTGGTCGGCGACGTCGAGCCGCCGGCGGTGCAGGGCCGGGAAGCGCGCCGCGACGTCGTCGAGGGCGTCGTCGCGGCGTACGGTCGCGACGACGGTGTCGCCGTGGGCGAGGGCGGCCTCGACGAACGCGCGCCCCAGGCCCCGGCCCGCTCCGGTGACGAACCACAGTCGTGCCATCCGGGCACCATACCGTCGATCGGACCGGTGAGGATGGGACCATGCCGACACTTGCCGGCCCGGCGCTGCCCGCCGGTGCCCTGCGCGGGCTGGAGCAGCCCCGACTCACCGTCGACGACGAGCTGGTGCTGCGGCCGTGGCGGGTCGACGACGCCGCGGCCGTACGGGCGGCGTTCGACTGTCCGGCCATCCAGCGCTGGCATGCCCGCCGGATCGACAGCGACGACGAGGCTCGGGAGTGGATCGCCGGCTGGGCCGGGCGCTGGGCGGACGAGACGGACGCCAGCTGGGCGGTCGTCGGCTCGCGGGACGGGGCGCCGGTCGGCCAGATCGGGCTGCGGACCGTCTCGCTGTCCGAGGGGGTGGCGCAGCTGTCGTACTGGGTGCTGCCGGCCGCGCGGGGCGGCGGTGTCGCCGGCCGGGCGGCGCGGGCGATGGCGGCCTGGACGTTCGGCACCGTCGGGCTGCACCGGCTGGAGCTTCGGCACTCGGTGGCGAACACGGCGTCGTGCCGGGTCGCCGGCCGGCTCGGGTTCGGTCTGGAGGGGACCGCGCGCGGCTCGACGCTGCACGCCGACGGCTGGCACGACATGCACGTACACGCCCGGCTGCGCACGGACGTCGCTGGCGTAAACCCGGTCGACGGTGCCGCCGCCGAGGGCTAGGTTGGCGATCTTCATGTCTCGTGGGAGGTGGACCATGCCGGTGGGCGTCGCGTCGTCCCGGATCGACCAACTGACCATCCCCGACGTGAGGAACCCCAGAAGTGGACCTTCCACCTAGCTTCACCATCCGCGAGCGCGACCACCGCATCCACGACCCGTTCACCGAGGAGAAGTTCGCGATTCTCGGCCGGGCGGTCCGGCTGCGGCCCGGTGCGACCGTGCTCGACCTGGCCAGCGGCAGCGGCGAGATGCTGTGCCAGTGGGCCCGCGACCACGGCGTCACCGGCGCCGGGGTCGACATCAGCACCGTCTTCGTCGCCGCCGCCCGGGCCCGGGCCGTCGAGCTGAAGGTCGCCGACCGGGTGACGTTCCGGCACGGCGACGCCGCCGGCTACGTCGCCTCGACGCCGGTCGACGTCGCCTGCTGTGTCGGCGCCACCTGGATCGGTGACGGCGTCGCCGGCACCATCGCCCTACTCGAACGCAGCCTGCGCCCGGGCGGGCTGCTGCTGGTCGGCGAGCCGTTCTGGCGGCTGGACCCGCCCGACCAGGAGACCGTCGAGGGCTGCCACGCCACCTCCCGCGACGACTTCCGGGACCTGCCGGGCCTGGTCACCCTCTTCGGCGACCTCGGCTGGGACCTGGTCGAGATGGTCCTGGCCGACGAGGACAGCTGGGACCGGTACGTGGCCGCGCAGTGGTTCACGGTGCGGACGTGGCTGGACGCCAACCCGGACCACGAGCTGGCCGGTGCGTTCCGGGCCGAACTCGACACCGCCCCACTGCGGTACGTCCGCTACGGGCGGCCGTACCTCGGGTGGGGTGTCTTCGTGCTGAAGCGGCGCTGACCCCGTACGGTGGCGGCCGGCCGGTTTTCGTGGCCGGCCGCCACCCGGCGGAGGTCCGGTAAACCGACTTGCGTGCCGGCGCGGGGTCCGGATGATCGGGAAACGGCAGCGCCGTCGATGTCGTGGAGGCCGGAAAATGGGAGAGCTGTATCCGCCGATCGAGCCGTACGAGACGGGGATGCTCGACGTAGGCGACGGCAACCGCGTCTACTGGGAGGTCAGCGGGAACCCCGACGGCAGGCCCGCGGTCGTCGTCCACGGCGGGCCCGGCTCCGGTTCCGGGACCCTCGCCCGGCAGTTGTTCGACCCGGCCCGCTACCGGATCGTCCAGTTCGACCAGCGTGGCTGCGGACGTAGCACGCCGCACGCCGCCGATCCCGCCACCGACCTGGCGCACAACACGACCTGGCATCTGGTCGCCGACATGGAGCGGCTGCGCGAGCACCTCGGCGTCGACCGGTGGCTGCTGTACGGCGGCTCGTGGGGTTCGACGCTGATCCTGGCGTACGCGCAGCGGCATCCGGAGCGGGTGTCCGAGATCGTGATCTCGGCCGTGACGACGAGCCGCCGTTTCGAGATCGACTGGCTGTACCGGGGCGTCGGGCGTTTCTATCCGCAGCAGTGGGAACGGTTCGTCGCCGGGTCCGGCACGACCGCCGACGGCGATCTCGTCGGGGCGTACGCCCGGTTGGTGAACCACCCCGACGCCGCGGTCCGGGAGAAGGCCACCGTCGACTGGCTCGCCTGGGAGGACGCCGCCGTCTCCAACGAGACGAAGGGCGCCAGCAACCCGTACGGCGACCGGCCGCCGGCCGCCAAGCTGGCGTTCGTACGCATCTGTTCGCACTACTTCGCGCACGGCGCGTGGCTGGAGGAGGGGGCGCTGATCCGCGACGCCGGCCGGTTGGCCGGGATTCCCGGCGTGCTGGTCCACGGCCGGGTCGATCTGGGCGGCCCGCTCGACACCGCCTGGCAGCTCGCCCGGGCCTGGCCCGACGCGGAGTTGATCGTCGTCGAGGAGGCCGGGCATCTGCCCACCGGCACGACCCGCGACCACGTGCGACGGGCGCTCGACCGGTTCGCGGGGTGACGCGTACCGGGTGGTCAGTGGCCGGGGCCGGCCGGCCGGTGAGCGTCGACGTACGCCCGTAGCTGCCGGAAGAAGTCGGGATCGTCTTCGGCCCGCCGCGCGACCGCCTCGACCAGTGCCCGCCGGTTCACCCGGTCGATCGGGTCGGTCCAGAAGGTGTCGAGCCCGCCGTCGGGTTCGACTTCGCGCAGTTGCCGGTCGAGGAGGTCGTCGACCTGTTCGCGGACGGCGTCCGGTGCGGTGGTGTCGCCGGCCGCCAGCATCCGGACGGTGGCGTGGGCCAGGGCGATCGCGGACGCGGCCGTCGCCGGATCCGGCCGTCCGTGCGGCGGCAGGCCGCCACCGCCGGGCAGGGCGGATGCCGGGGCGTCCGGCTCGCCGTCGACCCGGCCGAGGACCTTGACGACGATCCCGCACGCGAGGACGAACAGTCCGAGCCAGAGCAGGAACGGCCGGAACTGGAACGCGAGGTCGACGGCGTGGCACCGGGCGGAGGGGGCGGTGCCGGCGGCCGCCAGGTCCGGCCCGGGCGGTGATCCGCACCGGGTGTGCGTGTCGCCGAGCAGCGGCAGGATCAGGTAGCCGCAGCCGGCCAGGGCGGTGCCGGTGACGATCGCGCCGAGCGCCGTACGCCGGATTTCGTTCACCGGTTGACCACGTCGCCTGAATGGTGGCCGGCGACCGCGCCGGACAGCTCGGCGGAATCGTCCGGCGGCTCGATTTCGGCTTTCCTCCGCCGCCGGTGTCCGTGCGTCGCACCGGCGGTGTCCGGGGCGTCGGCGGCGGGTGGCCGCGCGGCGCCGGCCGCCGGTGTCGGTGCGGTTTCGGCGTCTGCTTGGGAAGGGATGCCCGGCACGTGCGGCCTTCCTCGTCTTCGTCGGACCGGCCCGCCGAAAAGTCGATCACCGACAATTCCTGCGGTGTCAGCCGACGATAACGCGAATTGCGGACAATACTCGATTGCCCACACGGGCCGCTCGATTTCGGCGAAAGGCCGATGTCGATCAATGGCGGGGCCGCCCGGGTGGGCCCGCCACTCGGCGAGGTCGGGACGTCACTCACCTGCACCTTCCTCATCGCTCCCCATCGTGCCTACGATGGGGAGCGATGAGGAATGAAATGTATTCTGTCGAGCAGGTGGCCGAGCGGCTCGGGCTGCACGTGCGCACCGTGCGCGGCTACATCCGGGCCGGCCGGCTCAGGGCCGTACGGATCGGTAAGCAGTACCGGATCGCCGGGGCCGACCTCGACGCATTGACCGGGCAGCCGCCACCCGCCACGCCGACCGGCGTCGCGCCGGTGGAGGTCTCGAGCATCGTGCAGGTCGAGGGGATCGACCGGGTCGGCGCGGACCGGCTGGGCACGCTCGTGCTGGCCGCCGCGAACAACGCCGGCGACCCCGCGCATCCGCTGCGCGTACAGACCGTCCACGACCGGGAGAGGAACCGGATGAAGATCGTCATACTCGGCGGCGCCACCGAGACCGCCGAACTGCTGCACCTGGTCGACGCCGTGCTCGCCGACAACAACGGCCTGCTCGCCGGGGAGGTGGACGGTGCCTGACGTGATACGGGAGCGGGCCGGGGTGCCGGTGCTGGTGTGCGACCCCGCCGGTCCGCCGCTGGTGACCGAACAGGACGCGCTGGACCTGATCGGCGCGGCCTTCGCCGGGGCCGAGGTGGTGGCCGTACCTGCGAGCCGGCTCGGCGACGACTTCTTCGCGCTGGGCACCCGTTTCGCCGGCGAGGTGATGCAGAAGTTCGTCAACTACCGGATCCGGCTGGTCGTCGTCGGTGACATCAGCCGGCACCTGGCGGCCAGTTCGGCACTGCGGGCCCTGGTGTACGAGTCGAACCGGGCCGACCAGGTCTGGTTCGTGCCGGACCTGGACGCACTCGACGCGCGGTTGCGCGCCGGCTCCTGACCGCCGGCCGGCGGCGCCGGAACCCCGTACGCAAAGTTGATCTTGCGTTACCTGACGGTGATACTTTGGCGCGCACGTGACCGTGCCGCCGGCTCTCCCTGTCGGCGCGATGGTGTGTGGTCGCGATTGGACAGCCATCCGGACGGGGTAGATGAGCCGACGACGAGGGTCACTTTCCGGGCAGGCGGGACTTCGCTCCGCCGACCTGGTGCATCTCGCCGTGCCCGCCGAGTACGTCAACCACATCGTCCGCCTCATCGAAGACCTCGACCAGCGCAACCGCCCCCTCCCGCCGCCGGCGCCGCGACCCCGGCCGACCGGCCCGCGGCCCGGTCGGGAGTGGCCGGTCGAGGAACTGCGCCGGTTCGCCGAGGGCCGGTCGCGTACGCACGAGACCGTGGTCGCCATCCTCGACCTGCTCTCCGAACTGCCGGACCAGCGCCTGCGGGTCGGTGAGATCGCGGCCCGGCTCGGCAGCCCCGCCGACAAGATCATCGGCGCGATGGCCGGCCTGACCCGAATCGTCAAGGCCTACCACGACTATCCCGCGCTCGGGCTGCCACTGCGGCGGATCACCCAGCCGGTCCCGGGCCGGTCCGGCAGCGTGTTCTACAGCGTGACCGCCGAGCAGGCCCGGCGCTGGAAGGCGGCCCGCGCCACCCGGCCACACCCCACGGCCTGAATCTCCCCTTCGGGGCGGTACGGCACCTTCTGCGCTTCCCGTCCGCTACCCCGCCGGGCGCTGGGCGAACGTCTACAAGTTTGGTTCACCTGACGTTCACCATCGTCCGCCCGCCCGTTTAGCAAGGGCTCGTAGCGTCCACGACGTTCGAGACGGCGACCCGCGAAAAAGACGCACCCGCCACAGCGGCGTCGCCACCCCGACCTCAGAGAGGCAATGAAACCGTGAAGCGCAGAACCCTTCGGCTGGCCGCCCTGCCGGTCGCCGTCATGCTTGCCCTCGGCATGGCCGCCTGCAGCGGCGACTCCGAGGAGAACGGCTCGGATACGGGTAACACCACCGAGCTCAGTGGCAGCCTCGCCGGCTCCGGCGCTTCGGCCCAGGGCGCCGCGATGGAGGCCTGGATCGCGGGCTTCTCCAGCGAGGCCCCCGACGTCACCGTGACCTACGACCCGATCGGGTCCGGCGGTGGCCGCAAGGCGTTCATCGAGGGTGGCGTGCAGTTCGCCGGCTCCGACGCCTACCTCAAGCCCGAGGAGATGACGGCGGCGCAGGCCAAGTGCGGCCCCAACGGCTTCATCGAGTTCCCGGGCTACATCAGCCCGATCGCGGTCGCCTACAACCTGCCGAGCGTGCCGAAGCTGAACCTGTCGGCGTCGGTCATCGCGCGGATCTTCGACAACAAGATCACCAAGTGGAACGACCCGGCGATCGCCGCGCTGAACGACGGCGCCACGCTGCCGGACAGCAACATCACCGCCGTGCACCGCTCCGACGAGTCCGGCACCACCGAGAACTTCGTCGACTACCTCTCGCAGGCCGCCCCGAACGACTGGCCGCACGAGGTCTCCGGCGAGTGGCCGGTCCAGGGTGGCGAGGCCGCCGCGCAGACCCAGGGCGTCGCCGCCGCGCTGCGCGGTGGTGAGGGCACCATCGGCTACATCGACGCGTCGCAGGCCACCGGCCTCGGTGTCGCCGCCATCCAGGTCGGCGAGACCTTCGTCGAGTACTCGGCGCAGGCCGCCGCGGCCGTCGTCGACGCCGCGACCAAGGTCGAGGGCCGTACCTCGCAGCACAGCTACGCGATCGACCTGCCGCGCGACACCACCCAGGCCGGCGTGTACCCGATCGTGCTGGTCTCCTACCAGCTCGCCTGCACCAGCTACCCGACCCAGGAGCAGGCCGACCTGGTCAAGGCCTTCCTCTCCTACGTGATCAGCGAGCCGGGGCAGCAGGCCGCCGCCCAGAACGCCGGCTCCGCGCCGATCTCGGCCCAGCTCCGCACCCAGGCGCAGGCCGCCATCGACGCCATCACCGCGGCTGGCTGATCAACACGAACAGCAGGGCAGAACGCAGTGACGCGGGTCCTACCGGCCGGTTTGGCCGGTAGGACCCGCTCCGCGCGTCGCCCCCCTCACTGAAAACGTCCGAGGAGGCGCACACCGTGACATCACCCGCCACCGCCGTGAGCGGAGCCCCCACCGGCGGGGACAAGAAGCCGGGTTGGCGCGGTTCCCGCGCCCGAGTCGGAGACCGGATCTTCGCGGGGACGGCGACCAGCGCCGGGATCATCATCCTGGTGACCCTGGCCGCCGTCGCCGCGTTCCTGCTCTTCGAGGGTTTCCCGGCACTGATCGCCGACGGCGAGGACCTGCCCGGCGGTGAAGGCTTCCTCGCCTTCGTCGGCCCGCTGCTGTTCGGCACGGTGCTGGCCGCCGTCATCGCCCTGGTCGTCGCGTTCCCGCTGTCGATCGGCATCGCCCTGTTCATCTCGCACTACGCGCCGCGGCGGATCGCGTCCGGCCTCGGCTACCTCGTCGACCTGCTCGCCGCCGTACCCAGCGTCGTCTACGGCCTGTGGGGCATCTTCTTCCTCGCCCCGGCGATGGTGCCGACCTTCGGCTGGCTCAACGACAACCTGGGCTTCCTGCCGTTCTTCGCCGGCCCGACGTCGGCGACCGGCCGCACGATGCTCACCGCCGGCCTGGTCCTCGCGGTGATGATCCTGCCGATCATGACCGCGGTCAACCGCGAGGTGTTCCTCCAGACCCCCCGCCTGCTGGAGGAGGCGTCGCTGGCCCTGGGCGCCACCCGCTGGGAGATGATCCGCCAGACCGTCCTTCCGTTCGGCCGCTCCGGCGTCGTCAGCGGCAGCATGCTCGGCCTCGGCCGGGCCCTCGGCGAGACCCTGGCCGTCGCCATGGTGCTCTCCGCCTCCAACGTCGTCTCGGTCAACCTGATCAGCTCGGTCAACAGCAGCACCATCGCCGCCAACATCGCCCTGGACTTCCCGGAGTCCAGCGGCCTGGCGGTCAACGCGCTCATCGCCTCGGGTCTGGTGCTGTTCGCCGTGACCTTCGTCGTCAACTACGCGGCGCGGGCGATCGTCGCGCGGCGCCGGGAATTCTCGGGAGCGAACGCATGACCCTGACGAAGACCACCCCGGCGGCACCGGCCGAGAAGACGGTCTCACTCACCAGCGGCAACCTGCCCCGCTGGGCGCCGTGGACGGTCGTCGCGGTCAGCGCCCTCGTCGGCGTGATCGGCTACGTGGTGCTCGACTGGGCCGCGCTGCCGTCGGCCCTTCTCGGTATCGCCCTGCTGGTGATCGCCCTGCCGGTCCTGGCGCACGTCGTCGAAGGCCCCCGCAAGGCCAAGGACCGGCTCGTCACGATCGCCGTCTCGGTCGCGTTCTCGCTGGCCATCCTGCCGCTGCTGTCGCTGCTGTGGACGGTCGCCAGCAACGGCATCGACCGGCTCGACTGGCAGTTCCTCACCAGCGACATGCGCGGCGTCGTCGGCCCCGGCGGCGGCGCCCAGCACGCCATCGTCGGCACCCTGCTGATCACCCTCGCGGCCGCCGTCATCTCGGTGCCGATCGGCGTGATGTGCGCCGTCTACCTCGTGGAGTACGGCCGCGGCCGGCTCGCCCGGGCGGTCACCCTGCTGGTCGACGTGATGACCGGTATCCCGTCGATCGTGGCCGGCCTGTTCGCCTTCGCCCTCTTCTCGATCTTCTTCGGGCCGGGCATCCGGTTCGGCATCGGCGGCGCCGTCGCGCTGTCCGTACTCATGATCCCGGTCGTGGTGCGGTCGGTCGAGGAGATGCTCAAGCTGGTGCCGAACGAACTGCGGGAGGCGTCGTACGCCCTCGGCGTACCGAAGTGGCGGACCGTCATCAAGGTCGTGCTGCGTACGGCGGCGGCCGGCATCGCCACCGGCGTCACCATCGCCATCGCCCGCGTCATCGGCGAGACCGCCCCGCTGCTCATCATCGCCGGCAGCACCACGGTGCTGAACACCGACCTGTTCGACGGCCGGATGTCGTCGCTGCCGATCTTCACCTACTACTCGTACAGCATCCCCGGTGCCCGGGCCGAGTTCGGCGTCGAACGGGCCTGGGCGGCGGCACTCACCCTCTTCATCATCGTGATGGCGCTCAACCTGGTCGCCCGTCTCATCTCCCGCTACTTCTCCCTCTCGAACAGCCGCTGACCAGGGAAGGACTCTCATGGCAAAGCAGATCGACGTCTCGGACCTGAACATCTACTACGGATCGTTCCTGGCCGTCGAGAACGTCAACATGATGATCGAGCCGCGCTCGGTGACCGCCCTGATCGGGCCGTCCGGATGCGGCAAGTCGACCTTCCTGCGGTCACTGAACCGGATGCACGAGGTGGTGCCCGGCGGCCGGGTCACCGGCAAGGTCGCCATGGACGGCCAGGACCTCTACGGCGACGGCGTCGACCCGGTCAACGTACGCCGCCACGTCGGCATGGTCTTCCAGCGCCCGAACCCGTTCCCGACGATGTCGATCTACGACAACGTCGCCGCCGGCGTGAAGCTGAACAGCGGCCGGATGCGCAAGGCCGACCTCGACGAACTGGTCGAGAAGACGCTGCGCGGGGCGAACCTGTGGGAAGAGGTCAAGGACCGGCTCAACCGGCCCGGCTCCAGCCTCTCCGGCGGCCAGCAGCAACGGCTGTGCATCGCCCGGGCCATCGCCGTCAAGCCGTCCGTGCTGCTGATGGACGAGCCGTGCTCGGCCCTCGACCCGATCTCCACCGTCGCGATCGAGGACCTGATGTACGAGCTGAAGAAGGAGTTCACGATCGTCATCGTGACCCACAACATGCAGCAGGCGGCCCGGGTCAGCGACCGGACCGGCTTCTTCAACATCGCCGGCACCGGCAAGCCCGGCAAGCTGATCGAGATGGACCGCACCCAGCGGATCTTCAGCAACCCGCAGGTCAAGGCGACCGAGGACTACATCACCGGCCGCTTCGGCTGACCGTCGCCGAAACCCCGACGCCCCGGCGCCAGCCTCCACCGGCCGCCGGGGCGTCGCACGTCCGGGCCGGCGGGTGGCATCACGGCAGACGGCGGCTCAGCAGACGGCGTCGACGAGCAGCACCCCGACCCGGTCCGGCTCGACCAGCAGCAGGCAGCCGTAGAAGCCCTCGCCGTCCTCGTGGGCCTCGAACGGCAGACCGATCCCGTACGCCAGCAGCGGCCCGCGCCCCGGATCACCGGTCACCCGCTCGGTCGCGCAGTCGAACAACTCCCGGGTCAGCAGGGCGACCAGCCGGTCGCCGGGAAACCCGGGCTGCGGCTCGTCGTCCGGGTCGTAGTCGCCGATCCGGCCCATCGCCCACGCCGCCGACCTGGCCAGGTCGAGGTTGTGCCGCTCGAAGTCGGCCCGTACGTGCGCGAGTTCCCCCCGGCCCAGCGGCGTCGGCACCTCGTCGTCCCACCGCTCGGCGATCTGCGCCCACCGCTCGGATGCCGCCCACCAGGCCCGGAACGCGGCGTCGGCGGCGGCCGGGGCGAGCCGGTCCAGGCCCAGCCCGTGCGTCTCGACCGTCGTCGTGATCTCCATCCGGTCGTTGTTCGACAGCCAGGCCAGCCCGGCCAGCACCTCGGCGACACCGCTGGTGCGGGTCGCCAGGTCGGGACGGTCGTCGACGGGTCCGGCCGGTGCCACGGTCACCCGCGTCGTACGACCGGCGCCGCCCCGGCCGAGCAGGTGCAGTTCCCGGCCGGCCGGGAAGCCGTCCGGCGCGGCGACCACCAGCCGCAGCAGGTCGCCCGACCCGTACGCGAACTGCCCGGCGAGATGCTCGACCAGGAGCCGGGTCCGCTCGTCGAGCGGCACCGGCCCGGCCGCGAACGTGTCGGCCAGCAGCCCGGCCACCACGGCGGCGACCTCGACGGGCGGCCGCTCCGGTGCCACGCCGGCCCCGGCCGGGACGAAGCGGTTCAGCGGCTCCGCGCCGACCGGATGCCGGCCGGGCCGGTCCGGGAACAGCCCGAACTCGGCGAGTTCGGCGGGCGATGGAACCGCCGCCCAGGCCTGCCCGACCGGGGTGGGCGCCTTCCCGAAGGCCGCGGTGACCCGCCACAGCCGGGCACCGGTGTCCGGATCGGACGGCGTCCAGCAGTCGAGCAGACGTACGGTCGCGGCCAGGGTCACCGGTGCCTCCTCGGGGTGGGGCTCGACAGTGGATCTCAAGGTACCCGGCGCCGTCGCGCCCGCGCCGGATCACCGAAGCCCGGCCGGCGGCTAGCCCAGCCAGTGCCGGCCGACGGCCCAGCCGAGCAGACGCCGTCCGGAGCCGGCGGTGCCGTCCGGGCCGAAGCCGCCACCGGCGACCACGTGGCCCAGGCCGTCGAGGGCCGGGCCGAGCCGGTCGCGGACGTACGGCGGCTGCCGGTCCAGGTCGTCCCACAGCAGCCCGACGGCGGCGGTCGGGTCGACGCCCGGCATCGACAGGTGGAAGAGCATCTGGCGCCAGGCGTACGCGGTGTCCTTGACGGTCGGCAGCGGGCGCGGGTTGTGCTGGATCCGGGCGGTCAGCGTCGCCGCCGTGGCGAACGTACGCCGGGCCAGGTCCGGCCAGCCGGCGGCGGGGGAGACGCCGACCGTCACCAGGGTGGCGAGGTTGTGGGTGGTGAGGATCTGCGCCTGCTCGATCACCATTCCGTTCGCGGCGACCGAACACCGGCCGCCGGTGCCGGCCCGGGCCAGGCACAGCGCGTCGAACGCGGGCGAGGTGGCGGCGGCGTGCCGGCCGCGCCGGTCGACGTCGTCGATCCGGGCCAGGGCCGCGTAGTCGATGCCGTAGTAGCGCTCGTACAGGGTGCCGGCGAGCAGCTCACCGGCGACCTTGGCTGCGGTGAGGAACTTGCCGGAGAAGGTGCCCTCGAAGATGTCGGCGGCCAGCTCCTCCACCCAGGGCAGGCCGAGGCCGGCTTCGCGGGCGAGGCCGGCGAGCTGGCGCACCATCGGGTTCGGCAGCACCGTGGCCGGGAACGAGTCGAGGGTGAGCTGGCCGAGCCGGCGCAGCGCCGCGCCCGCGTCGTCGCGGGTGCCGTCGGTGGTGTGCCGGTGCCCGGCGATAGCCCGTACCCAGGGCAGTTCGTCGAACCGGACCTGGTGTTCGAGGTTGCGCAGCAGCAGCGACCGGCGGTTGCCGAAGGCGTGGTGGGTGGCGGCGACGAGAACCCGTAGGGTCTCGTCGGGGTACGCCGCCCCGGTGACGGCCGCGGCGATCCGCGGCACGAGCCGGGCCAGCACCTCGGCCGACGGTACGACGCCGGCGGCGACCAGTTCCTCGACGGTGCCGGCCCGGCCGCGGGCGACGACCCGGCGGATCGGTTCCGGAACGGCGGCGCCGGCCGGGGCACCCTGCTCGCCGGCACGGACCGGGGCGGTGCGGGCCGCGACGTCGGTGATCCCGACGTCCGGGGACAGGTCGGCCAGCCGGTCGCCGACGAGCCGGGCGAAGGCGTGGTGGGTCGGCGCGGTGCCGGTCACCGCCTGCCGGGTACGCAGGGCGGTGTGTTCCGGCGAGCCCGGCCGGCCGCGGCGGCGCAGCATCGAGTCGACGGCGTGCTGCAGCAGCCCCCGGGACCTCGGCGTCAGCCCGGCCCCGTACACCATGTCCTGCACGGCCGCGCGCAGGATGGCGAGGTTCTCCTTCTTCCGCCGGTGCTTGCCGCACCGCCGGTGCACGGTGGCGAGCCGCTCGTAGTGGTCGAGCAGGGTGGTGGCCCGGTCCCGCCACCGGTCGTCGAAGCGTACGGCGACGCGGCCGTCGACGACGGTGTCCAGCCACAGCGCCAGCAGCCGGTCGGCGAACGGGTTCCAGACGGTCAGCGCCTCACGCATCGCCTCGATCCGCTCGTCGGGGCGGCGCCGGGCCAGGTTGGCGCGGACCTCGCCGGCCGTCTCCCGCCACACGACCGCCGGGTCGGGGGCCGGCACGTCGCGCGGCACCGGCGCGAACCGCAGCCGGTCGGCGTACGGGCCGATCTCGTCCAGCAGTGCCAGCGCGACCTCCCGGTCACCGGCTCCGAGCAGCCACGCCACGACCGGCAGCGCCGCCTCCTCGGGCACGTCGACCAGGTAGGTGCCGGCGCGCAGCGACGCGACCAGGTCGGCGAGCCCCGCCTCGGTCAGGTGGTGGGCGAACAGGGCACGGCGTTGGGCGGGTCGGCCGGTCCGGTCGGCGAGCGCGGTCTCGTGCGGCAGCAGCGGTCCGCCGGCCATGGCCTTGCCGGTGGCGAAGCCGCCGCGGACCACCTCGGGCGTCACCCAGGCGGGCCGGCCGGCGACCGGGGTGCGCGACCCGATGGTCAGGACGCCGTTCAGCATGCCGCGCAACACGGATTCCCACCGGTGCAGCCGCTCGTCGGCCCGCTGCCGGGTGTCGGCGTCCTCGTGCCCGGTCGAGGTCGCGAACGCCTTGGCCAACTGGGTCGTCGGGTAGCCGGTGCCGATCCGCTTCTCGTGCTCGTTGCCGTCCATCGCCAACGTGGCGGGTACCGCCCCCGCGCCCTCCGGGGCCGAAGCCCGGTGCTCTGCTGCTGAGCTACACGCTGTCACCGGCCGTATGGTGATCATGCCGGTCGGGCGACCATACCGGACCGTTCCGACACACCGCACCGGCATAACGACGGCCGAGGAATGATCTCTCCGCGCGTCGCGTCGTGCCGGTCCGGCGCGGGTGCGGGAAACTGTCCGGCATGCCGGCCACCCCACCGTCCGCCCTCGTTCCGCGCGCCACCGCCGTGCCGGCCCCCGGCGGCGGCGCGACCGACTTCACCGAGGCGTGGCTGCGCAACCGGCGGCTGTCCGAGCACACCCGCGACGCCTACCGGCGGGACGTCGCCGGCTGGCTCGTTTGGTGCGCGGCGCGGTCGGTGGAGCCGCTGGCGGTGACGTTCCTCGACGTCAACGCGTACGCCCGCGAGCTGGAGTCCGGTGTGGACCCGCGCAGCGGCCGGCCGGTCGCCGCGTCGACCGTGGCCCGCAAGCTGTCGGCGCTGTCGAGCTGGTACGACTTCCTGGTCAAGCTGCGTGCGCTGGACGCCAACCCGGTCACCGGCGCCGACCGGCCACGGCTCAACCGCGACCACTCGGCGACCGTCGGCCTGGCCCCGGACGAGGTCGACGCGCTGCTCGCCGCCGCCGACGCGGCGAGCGGTCCGACCGCGGCCCGCAACCGGGCCGCCGTCGCCCTGCTCGCCGACCTCGGGCTGCGGGTCGGTGAACTCGTCTCGCTCGACGTCGCCGACCTCGGCCACGAGCGGGGACACCGCAGCGTCCGGTTCGTCGGCAAGGGCGGCCGGCCGCGCCGGCGGGCGTTGACCCCGTCGACCGCGTACGCCGTCGACGCGTACCTGACCGACCGGGCGGTGACCGCCCGGGTACGGCTCGACGAGCTGACCGGCCCGCTGCTGGTGACCGCCACCGGTGGGCGGCTGGACCGGCACGCCGTCTTCCGGCTGGTCCGCAGGCTGGCGAAGGAGGCCGGCATCCCGGCCTGGTCGAGGCTGTCGCCGCACTCGCTGCGGCACGCGTTCGCGACGACCGCCCGGGCCGAGGGGGTGCCGCTGGAGGACGTCCAGGACGCGATGGGGCATGCCGACCCGCGTACGACCCGCCGCTACGACCGGGACCGGCACAACCTGGACCGGGATCCGGCGTACGCGATCTGGGCGGCGCGGGCCCGCCGCCGCACCTGAACCCGCGCCCCTACGCTCCGGACGGCGGCGTCCGGAGCAGCCAGGAGGCGGTGGCCCGGGCGCTTTCCGGCATCGTCGGGTCGTTGCCGAGGTCGGCGAGCAGGTCGTGGTGCCGGTCGGTGCCGATCCCGTAGACCAGCCCCTGCATGATCCGCTCCTGCACCTCGGTGCCGGTACGGCTGCCCTGCGCGGCCTGGGCGCCGATGACCTGTCGCCACACGTGCACCGGGAACGTGCCGGCGCAGTGCGGGGCCGCCCAGGCGGCGACGGACCGGTCCGCCGGGCTGACACCGGGGGCGGTGAGTATCTCGGCGAGCAGCGGGCGGTGGGCGTCGGTGCCCAGCGTGGTCAGCGTACGCAGGCCGGCGCCGACCGGGATGCCACCGGTGCGGGTGGACACCGAACGCCGTAGCACCGACAGCACCGCCCGGATGACCGGCGTCCGGTACGGCGTGGCCGAGATGGTCATCGTGGCGAGGAACCGGCGCTCGGTGTTCGGGCTGAACAGCAGCTCGTCGACGAGGCCGGTGAGCACGTCGTCGTCGGTCGCGGCGGCGTCGAGTTCGCGCTGGGCCTGCTGCGCGATCCGGTGGCTGATCCGCTCGTGCCCGTCCATCGGCCGGCCGGGGGAGAGGTGGCGGCCCGCCGCGAGCAGAGTGTTGCGGACCCGGGCTTCGACCCGTGGCCGCCGGCGCAGCACCGATCGGCTCAGGTAGGAGACCAGGAAGCGGTCGTCGGGGGTGAGCGTGGCGTCGTCGGCGAGGGCGGCGAGGGAGCGGGCGAGCCGGTCCTCCTGCGCGGCGTCGAAGTGTCCGGCCGGGAGCTTGCGGATCGTGGCCAGCATCGCCGCGTGCTGGGAGCGGGGGCCGCCGGGGGTGTCGAGCTGACCGAGCAGATAGTCGTTCGCCGGGCGTTGCGCGGTCGTGTCCAGCAACGCGATCGGCTCGACGAAGGCGGTGGAGCCCGGCATCCGGGCGAAGTCCACGCAGGTCGTGGCGACGAACCGGCCGGCGACCGGGTGTTCGAGCAACCGGCACATCGCCTCCTGGCGCAGCAGCCAGGACGGCCCCTCGGAAACCATCAGCTCGGGCAGCAACCGTTCGGCGAGCCGCTGCCAGATCGTCTCGGGAAACAGCACGAGCGCCGGATGGCCGGACACGAGCTTGGCGAGTTCGATCCAGCTCTGCCCGGTCATGTCGCCGGGATGTTCGGCCCGGCGCAGGAGTTCGTAGAGCCGGTCCTCGTCCGGGCGCGGCAGCCCGCCCGGCGGGTTGCGGTCGGCGGGCCGCGGGACCGAGAAGTACCGCATGATCAGGTCGGTCACCACGACGAGGGAGTCGGCCGGCAGGCCGAGCAGATGCTCGTAGCGGGCGACGACGGCCCGCGAAGCGGCAAGCTGTCCGCTCTCCCAACGTGTCACGTGCGACGGAGCCAGTTCGCGGGTCGGCTCCTCGGCCCGGAACGCGGCGGCGAAGTTCCGGCCCACCCGAAGCCCGGGGTCGGGCCCCAGTCGCCGGTTGACCCGGAGCAACCAGCCGACCTGCCGAGCGGCGACCGAGGGTGACATTCCGCCAGCGTCGAGTAATCGTTTGATCCAGTCAACCCGACGAATGTCCACTCGGGACGGCGGCCGTGACGGTTCGTCGCCATGACTTCGGGGCGACCCGGTAGCTGTTCGGCTCCACAGCGAATTCGCTGTGGATACGCCGAATTCGCTGTGAGCCGCGACAGCAACCCCCACGCCTCCGTGCCGCCGAGTCGGGGCGTCAGGCCAGGAGTCGACGCAGGATCGGCGCGACCGCCGCGACGACCGCCCGCTCGTCCGGCTGGTGGACGGCCCAGTTGAGGACACCGAGCGCCACGACGGGTGGCCCCGAGGCCGCCGCGGTGAGGAGATCGGCTTCGGGCAGGGTGGCCAGGAGCCGCCGTACGAGCACACCCTCGCCCCACAGTGCCTCGGTGGGGAACGGCAGCCGGCCAAGCCAGTTCAGCAGCATCGCCGCACGGGCCACCGGGACCGGTTCGGTGGTGGCGAGCCGTTCGGCGAGCGCAGTTACCCGGTCCTGCGGCAGTTCGGCGGCAAGGTTGCCGGCCACGCCGACCAGATCGTCGCGGAGGGCTTCCGGCACCTGCCGCTCGGCGAGCACCGCCGGCGCCGACGCGGGACGGAACTGCGGCTCGCCGGATCTCTCGTCGTATCCAAGTTCCTGCACCAGTGGGGCCAGCAGGCCGCCGACGACGTTGGCGACGCCGTACTCGGAGAGGAAGAGCGTCAGGGCCGTCGGTGCGGCCACATCCAGGTCGTCGCGGAATCTCGACCGCTCCCACGAGACGCTGCCGTGCCCGTGGATGGTGGCGCTGCCCAGAATCCGGTCGTCGGCGTCATGCAGCGTCAGGGTCGGGCCACCGGGGCAGCGGCAGATGTCGACGGTGAACCGGCCGGTCGTGGTGAGTTCCCGCAGGGTGGCCAGGCGGGCGCGGTCGACGATCTCCGCTCGGATCTCGCGCTCGGCCAGCGGGCCGCCGAGCAGGCCGCCCGCGAGGAGGCGCGCGGTATGCGTGCGTGCCCACACGTCCGGCAGCCAGTCCGTCAGCAGCATCGCGCCATCGTAGGGGCGTCTGCCGCACGCCGGGGCACGGCACCTCGCCCGCGTGATCGTCTGCGCTTCAGGCGGTGGCCGTACGGCGTGTCGACCGCCTGGGCAGCAGACGATCATGGCGTGTCCGCAATGGCGGAGACCGGGGCGCTGCGGGTGGATTCGCTGGTCAGCGTACGGGTGAGTGTCCCGCATCGTGGACGCTTTCTTGTTAATTCCTATGGGATGAGTAGGGTTAGTTTCGTGATCAAGAAGCAGTGCACCGCCACCCTGTGTCGGGCCTAGCCAGCCACCCGCCGGCCTGACCTCCTCGGCCGACGCCTTCCGTTCCGGTGCTCTCGAAGGGTGCCGCACCGTTCGGGCGCGTCCCCACCCCGGGCCGCCCCGACTCCGGGCATCCCGGCCCGCCCGTTCCGGTGCCCGCGGATCGCCTGTCCCACGACCTGGAACCGCGCCCACCGGCCATCGACCAGCCGTCGCATTCCCACCGCTCACAGAGGTCAGATCAGTATGCCCGAAACCGCCCAGCCGGCGATCGTGGACTTCCACGTCCACTACGTCGACCCCGCCCACCCGCCCGCCCTCTGGGCCAACGCCCGACCCGAGATCGCCAAGCTGCGCGAGCGGACCGTACGCCGGATCGTCGACATCGACGACGTGCTGGCATCGGCGGCGGCCGGCTCGATCGCGACCCGGGTCCTCAACGCCCCGCCGTCGCTGGTCGCCCCCGCCGGCACCACCCTGCCGCCGGCGACCGTACGGGCGATCAACGACCACCTCGCCGGGCAGGTCGCCGCCCATCCCGGCCGGCTGCTCGGGCTGGCCACCATCGACGCCTGGCAGGGCGAGGCCGCCGCCGACGAACTCCGCCGCGCGGTCACCGAACTCGGCCTGTCCGGCGCGGTCCTCGACGCCGCCGCCGGGGGCGGCGACCGGCTGCTCGACGACCCGGCCGCGTTCCCGACGCTGCGCACCGCCGCGGAACTCGGCGTACCGGTCTTCGTGCACCCGATCAACCCGCGCGGCCTCACCGAGCAACTCGAAGGCGTCGGCCGCGCCGGCACCCTGCTCGCCCGGGGCACGATCGACGCGGGCAGCCTGCTGGCCCTGCTCAACTCGACCGTCCTGGACGACCTGCCCGGGCTGCGGGTCGTCATCCCGCTGATCGGCGCCCCGGCGCTGCTGATCGGCGCCTTCACCGGCCTGGTCGAGCGGATCAGCCGGCACGCGCCCGACCACCTGCGCCGGCACGTGTACGTCGACACGATGGGCTTCGACCCGGCCAGCATCCGCTACCTGGTCGACGTCGTCGGCGCCGACCACGTACTCGTCGGGTCGGACTCGCCGATCGTCGCCGAGTCGATCGACCGCGCCGGCGTCCTCGCCGCGCTCGCCGCCGCCGGCCTGGACGAGGCGGGTGTGGCGGCCGTCGCCGGCGGCAACGCCCGCCGCCTGCTCGGCGTACCCGAGACGGTGCCGGCATGACCACGCGGGCCGACACCAGGCCGGCCGCCGTCATCACCGACGGGACCGAGGCGGTACGCGTCGCCACCGAGCTGGCCGGGCGGTTCGCGCCCGGTGCCCGGGAACGCGACCGGGACCGCGTGGTGCCGCGCGCCGAACTGGAACGGATCGCCCGGTCCGGGCTGCTCGGCATCACCGTGCCGCGCGACGCCGGTGGTGCCCAGGTGAGCCACCGCGTGCTCGCCGACGTCTTCCGGATCCTGGCCGTCGCCGACGCCTCCATCAGCCAGGTGCTCCAGAACCACTTCGTCTTCGTACGGGTGCTCAAGGACCGGGGCACCCCGGCCCAGCGGGAGTTCTTCCACGCCGAACTGCTGCGCGGCGCCCGCTTCGGCAACGCGATGGCCGAGCGGGGCGTCGACCGGCGCAAGGGCGAGACCAGCACGTCGCTGCGCAGCCTCGACGGCACGACCGACCTGCTGCTGAACGGCCGCAAGTACTACACGACCGGCGCCGCCACCGCCGACTGGGTGCCGGTGAAGACGAAGGACCCCGACGGCGGCGACGCCGTCGCCTTCGTGGAACAGGGCAGCCCCGGGCTGTCGTTCGGCGGCGACTGGTCGGCCCTCGGCCAGCGCGGCACGCACAGCGGCACCACCCTGCTCACCGACGTACGGGTGCCGGCGGACCGGGTCGTCGCCTGGCCGTACAGCGCCGACGAACTGCGTACGGCCGGCGCCGCCGGGCAACTGCTGCACGCGGCGATCGACGTCGGCATCGCCGAGGGAGCACTGGCCGCCGCGGCCGAGTACGTCCGGACCCGTACCCGGGCCTACGCCGACAGCCCCTGGGACCGGGCCGCCGACGAACACCACCTGATCAACGACGTCGGCCGGCAGGCGGTGCAGGTACGGGCGGCCCGGGCGCTGCTGGAACGGGCCGCCGACGCGGTCGACGCCGCCGAGGCCGACCCGGTCCTCGACCCCGACAGGGTCGCCGAGGCGTCGCTGTCGGTCGCCGCCGCGCGGGCGTTCACCGCGGAGACGGCGGTGACCACGGCCAGCGAGCTGTTCTCGTACGCCGGCACCAGCGCCACCGACGAGGAGCACGGCCTGGACCGGTTCTGGCGCGACGCCCGCACCCACACCCTGCACGACCCGACCCGCTGGAAGTACCACCACATCGGCAACCACGTCCTCAACGGCGTCGCACCGCGCGGGCCGCTGCTGTGAACACCGTACGAAGGGATGATCCGCGATGACCGCGACAGTCCTGTCCACCCCGGACGGGTCGGTCGGACCCGCCCCACGACCACGGGCCCCGGAGGCCAAGGCCCCCAGAAAGACGGGCTCGCTGCGCCGCCGCGTCCTCAAGTCCGGCCGGCGGGTGCTGGTGCCCGTGCTCCTCGTCGCCGTGTGGCAGCTCGCGTCCAGCGTCGGCTGGCTCAACCCGACGACGTTCGCCAGCCCCGGCATGGTCTGGGACCGGTTCGTCGAGTTCGCCGCCAGCGGCGTACTGGCCGACAACGTGCTCGCCTCCCTGCGCCGGGTGGTCCTCGGGCTGCTGATCGGCGTCGCGGTCGGGATCGTGCTCGGGCTCGCCACCGGCCTGTCCCGGGTCGCCGACGAACTCGTCGACCCGCCGCTGCAGATGCTGCGCGCCGTACCGACGCTCGGCCTGATGCCGCTGCTGCTGCTCTGGCTCGGCATCGACGAGGCGCTGAAGGTCGGCCTGGTCGCGATCGGCGTGATCTTCCCGATCTACCTGAACTTCAGCAAGGGCATCCGCTCGGTCGACCCCCGGTTCCGCGAACTCGCGCAGAGCTGCGGCGCCTCCCGGTGGACGGTGATCCGGCACATCATCCTGCCCGGGGCGCTGCCGCACCTGCTGATCGGGCTGCGGTTCTCGCTCGCGATCGCCTGGCTCAGCCTGGTCTTCGGCGAGACCGTCGCCGCCGACTCCGGCATCGGCTACATGCTGACCCGCGCCAAGGACTTCCTGCAGACCGACACGATCGTGCTCTGCCTGGCGCTGTACGCGCTGCTCGGCCTGGCGATCGAGAGCCTGGTCCGGGTCATCGAGTGGAAGACCCTGTCCTGGCGCCGAGAGTTCGTGGACTCATGAGCGTGCGAATCGGAATCTCCGTACGTGGGCTGCGTAAGCACTACGGCAGCCGGCTCATTCTCGACACCGTCGACCTGGCGGTACGCCGGGGCGAGTTCCTGGTCATCGTCGGCGAGAGCGGCGGCGGCAAGAGCACCCTACTGCGCGCCCTGGCCGCCCTCGACACCGACCACGAGGGCGAGGTCGTCGTCGAACAGCCGGTCGCGGTCGGCTTCCAGGACGCCCGGCTGCTGCCGTGGCGCACGGTGTGGGAGAACGTCGTCTTCGGGCTGCCGGGCAGCCGGTCGGCGCTGCGCCGGCAGGCCGTCGAGGTGCTCGCCGAGGTCGGCCTCGAAGCCCGCGCCGACGTCTGGCCGAACACCCTGTCCGGCGGCGAGGCGCAGCGCACCGCCCTCGCCCGCGCCCTGGTCCGGCGGCCTGCCGTACTGCTGCTCGACGAGCCGTTCGGCGCCCTCGACGCGCTGACCCGGCTGCGGATGCAGGCCCTGGTGCACTCGCTGTGGAAGGCGCACGGCTTCACCACCGTCCTGGTCACCCACGACGTCGACGAGGCGATCGTGCTCGCCGACCGGATCCTCGTGCTGACCGACGGCCGGCTCGCCGACGAGATCAGACCCGACTTCGCCGGCGCCCGTACCCGCGAGGACCCCGGCTTCGAACGGACCCGGCTGCGGATCCTCGAACAACTCGGGGCCGCCCACTACGAAACCGAACTCGGCCGGCACTGACCGGCACAGATACGAAAGGCACGTCATGTTCACGCGCAGTTCCCGGCAGGCGACCATCGCCGCCACCACCGCTCTCGCCGCCGCGCTCGCCGTGGCCGGCTGCGGCGGGGGCGGCGACGACGCGGCCGCCGCCGACGGCACCGTCTCGCTCACCCTGGTCACCACCGACCTGTACGGCTACACCCCGCTGTTCGAGGCGAAAGACCTCCAGGTGCCAGGGGTGAAGATCATGTACCGGGAGTTCGCCAACTCGGTCGAACTGAATTCCGCGATGGAGGCCGGCCAGATCGACATCTCCGACACCGGCGACATCGGACCGATCAACGCGGCCGCGTCCGGCAGCCGGCAGAAGGTGATCGGCTGCACGAAGCCCAACGACCAGAACATCAAGTACATCGTGCGCCGCGACTCCGGCATCACCTCCTTCGCCGACCTGCGCGGCAAGCGGGTCGGGATGCCGATCCGGTCCAACCACGGCCTGCTCTACGAGCGGCTGCTGAAGAAGAACAACCTGACCGACAACGACGTGAAGGCCGTCAACATCTCCGGTGCCGACGGCGTCAACGCCCTGGTCAAGGGCGACATCGAGGCGTACTCGGCGAACGCGCCCGGCTCGCCGGACATCCTGGAGCGCTTTCCGGACCTGGTCGAGATCGACGGGATCGCCGGCACCGTCAACAACCTGTACTGCCTGCGGGTCAGCCCGCAGGCGTACGAGAAGAAGCACGAGGCGCTGCGGGCGTTCTTCCGGGCGGCGGCCGAGCTGGGGCTGTGGGCTTCGCAGCACCCGGACGAGGCGGCCGAACTGGTCAAGCCGCACGTCGACTACAGCCTGGCGACGCTGTCCACCACCTTCAAGATCAGTGGGGCGGGCTACCAGCCGATCGACGACGCGTTCCTGCTCCAGCAGCAGGCGTTCGCCGACGAACTGCTCGACGTTGAGTTCATCGACAAGCCGGTCGACGTGAAGCAGATCTTCGTCGGCGACTTCAACGACGAACTCCCGAAGGGCTGACCATGAGCACCTCACCGCGCCTGGGGGTGTGGACCCCGATCAGCGGCAACTGGGCCGTACGCGACCACCCCGACGAGCACCTCGACGGCAGCTACGCCGACAACCGGCGTACGGTCGTTGACGCCGAACGCCTCGGCTACGACACCACCCTCATCGCCCAGCACACCATCAACCCCGGCGACGACGGCGGCGACGTCATCGACACCTGGACCACGGCGGCGGCGATCGCCGAGGCCACCTCCCGCATCGAGTTCATCGCCGCGATCAAGCCGTTCCTCTACAACCCCGGCGTGCTGGCGAAGATGGCGACCCAGATCAGCCACATCAGCCAGGGCCGGTTCGCGATCAACCTGGTGTCCGGCTGGTTCCTGCCCGAGATCACCAAACTCGGCCTGCCGTTGATCGACCACGACCGCCGCTACGACTACTCCCGCGAATGGCTCTCCATCGTGGAGCAGGCGTGGGGGGAGGGCCCGGTGACGTACGCCGGCGACCACCTGCGGGCCGAGGAGCTGCGGCTGCGGCCGCGGCCGTACGGCGACACCCCGCCGGTGGTCTACTTCGGCGGCGAGTCGGAGCCGGCCCGGGTGCTGGCCGCCGAGGCCGCCGACGTGTTCCTGATCAACGGCCGGCCGTTGGACGGGCCGGACGGGGTGAAGGCCGTCATCGCCGACCTGCTGTCCCGCCCCCGGCCGTACCGTGACCCGCTGCGGTTCGGGCTGACCAGCTTCCTGATCGCCCGCCCGACGCAGGAGGAGGCGGACGAGGAGTTCGAGAAGCTGTGGCGGCTCACGCAGGCGCAGCGTAGGCCGATCGCGGGCGCCGACCCGGCCCGGGTGATGGGCCGCAACGCGGTCGGGGTGGCCAGCGTCGGCACCAACGGGGGGACGCTGTCCGGACTGGTCGGCAGCTACGCCCAGATCGCCGACCGGATCAGCGGCTTCGTCGACGCGGGCGTGGACACGTTCCTGTTCCAGTTCCAGCCGCATTTCGCCGAGATGGAACGCTTCGCCACCGAGGTCGCCCCGCTGCTGCGCTCGCGACACGGCGCTCCGGCCGTCTAGTCGGGTGGGCCCGCGCCGCACGGCGCGGGCCCACCCGACTTCGTCACACGGATTCCGTGGACGGCCATTCATTCACGTTCACGCGCGGCGGGAGTAGCCGCCGAATGAGGTCGTCTCCACCTCACCACAGTAGTTGCCACCAGTGGTCGTCCGCCGTCAGGCAACTGTATATACCGAGTGCCGCGCCGTTGCCGCCGACACAGCTATCACCCTTGACGTTTCTGAGCAGTTCGTCCTCGAAATAGAAGAGCTGGTTGTCGTTGGGGCTGGGTATGCAGGTTCGCTGGATCAGCGCGGTCCCGTTCGCGGGTGTGGCGGTGCCCGGTAGGTCCACGCACAGTCCGCTCTTTGCGTTACGGATCGTGAAGCTGGAGAATCCGGGGCGGTAGTCCACGTACCACCGCTGGTTGTCGGCGTCGGTGTTGTCGCAGGTGTACTGGATGACGGGGTCGCCGGGGCGGCCCGCCCCGGCGCCGGCGAGGTCCATGCACTTGCCGGTCACGGGGTTGTAGATGTTGAAGGGGCCCGCTGCTGTCGGGTCGACGATCGAATTGCTTCTTGTGGCGGGTGGTGCCGGTGTGGAAGAATTCGGGGAGTCGGTTTTGGTAAGGGTTGAGAGTCCGAGAACGGCTATCGCCGGCAACGTCATCGTGGCAGCGATTTTCCAGACATTCCTCAATGTGACGCCTCCCCGCTTTTTGTGCCGATGGGCGCGCTGGTAGTGCCATTGCGGGAGTTGTGGCTACTGTTGTAGCCATCAATAGGCTATCCGCTTGCGCAAGCTCGGTACAAGGCTTGAATTCGGGGCGGGCGCGTGCAGCGACCAGTCGCCGCGGAAAAGCGGCGTGACGGTAAACAGGAACCTGATCGCAGGTATACGGAGAGGCTAGGCCAGCAGCTCAAGATGATGATGGGCGTCGATCGCGATGTCGTCGCCGCGCAGCCAGCGCCGGGCCCACAGCCGGGCCGCCACCTCGGCCTGCTCGTCGCCCCAGTCGGCCTGCTCGACCAGCAGCGCCGTGGTCAGCGCGTACGCCATCCGCAGCGCCAGCCCGCGCGCCCCGGCGACCACCTGCGCGGCCGTCGGGTCGGCGGCGACGTCGGCCAGCGCCTCGCGTAGCCGGGCGGTCGCCCCGGCGAGGAGGTCGGCGACCAGCGGCGACCGGGTACGGGCCACGTCGGCGGCGGCGTCGAGCCGGCGCAGGAGCGGCGGGGCCGCGTCCTCGCGGGTGACGGCACGCAGCACGTCCAGGGCGAGCACATTGGTCGTGCCCTCCCAGATCGGCAGCACCTGGGCGTCCCGCAGCAGCCGGGGCACCCCGGTGTCCTCGACGTAGCCGGCGCCACCGAACGCCTCCACGTACTCGCTGGCCGCCGCGGCGGCCAGCCGGCCGGTGGCGAGCTTGGCCAGCGGAGCGACGAGACGCAGCTCGGCGGCGGCGTCCGGGTCGGCGCCGATCTCGACCCGGCCGAGCAGCGCGAACGTGTGGCCGGTGAGGACGAACGCGCCGGCGGTGTCGACGGCGAGCGTGCCCAGGGTGGCGCGGTGCAGCGGCGAGTCGGCGAGCCGCCCGCCGGCGATCTGCCGGGCCCCGGCGTAGGCGAGGGCGTACGCCAGGCCGCGGCGCATGCCGCTCGCGGCGGCCGACGCGTTGTGCACCCGGGTGACCACGACCAGGGTCATCGCCCGGACCAGGCCCGGCTGGCCGGGGTCGCCGACCGGCAGCGCGTACGCGTCGTGCAGGCCGATCTCGGCCGTCGGCAGCGCCCGCGTGCCGAGCTTGTCCTTCAGCCGGTGCACGGTCACCCCGGGCGCCGGCATGGCCGGACCGGCGCCGGCCCCGAGCGGAGAGTCGGCGGCGTAGCGGGGCACCAGGTACGGGGCGAGGACCCGGCTGCCGCGCCCGGCCCCCTCCGGTCGGGCCAACGCGATCGCCATCGCCGAGTCGGCGGCGGAGCAGAACCACTTCTCGCCGGTGAGCCGCCAGCTTCCGTCCCCGGCCGGGCGGGCGGTGGTGGTCGAGCGGGCCAGGTCGGAGCCGCCCTGCGCCTCGGTCATCCACTGCCCGCTGGTGATCGCGGTGTCCGGGTCGGTGCTGATCAGCCGGGGCAGCCAGGCGTCGCGTACGGCCGGATCCACATCCGGACGGGACAGCAGCGCCGCCGCCCCGTCGGCCATCGCCACCGGGCACGAGAACGTCGCGGACTCCGGGGCGTACAGGTGCAGTAGGGCGTGCTGGACCACCCGGGCGGCCGCACCCCAGGTGGCGCGGGCCTCGGCCTGATACGGCAGCGCGACGACAGCGTGCCGGGCGGCGGCGCCCCGCTGCGCCTGCCAGCCGGCGCTGGTGTCGATCCGGTCGACGCGGGCGCCCCAGCCGTCGTAGCGGACCAGGGTCGGCGGGTGGTTCTCGGCGTCGTGGTGCGCGGCCCGAAGCGGCCCGTCGACCTCGGCGGCGAGGGCGGCCAGCCGGTCCTTGGCGGCGGCGTGGCCGGCCGGTCCGAGGTGCCGCTCCAGCCAGGAGTTGAGCTGCCGGTCGCCGGCGTACGGGTCGGCCGGTGGGGGCGCGGGCTGGACGTGGCGGGCCATCGATGGACTCCTCGGCGTCGGCGGCGGGGGTGTGCCCGACGGTAGACCACCGGGCCGGTCATCGACAGCGGTGCGGCGCGAATGGCGGGCAGCACGATCGGCCCGAACCGGTGCCGGTTCGGGCCGATCGGTGGGAAGAGGCGCGGTGCTGGCCGAGTCGGTGTCAGCCGGTCACCATCGCGCTCTCAATACTGCGACGAATTCGTGTCAGGAAGTGGCTGGCTGCTGCGCCCGGAAACTGGTGGGCCACCAGTCCCATTCCTGGTCGTCGTTGTCGATGCAGTTGTACACGACCAGCGCGGTGCCGTTTCCACCGGTGCCGGGGCCGACAACATCGATGCATTTGTTGCTGACGACGTTCAGGAGCTTGCCGTCCCCGTACCACTGGAACATCTGGTTGTCAGTGGGGCCGGGCCGGCAGGTGTACTGGATCAGCGCGGTTCCGTTCGCGGCCGCACCGGGGCCCGGCAGGTCGAGGCACAGGCCACTTTTCTCGTTGCGGATGCTGAATGTGACGCCGCCGGCGTAGATGTCGGCGTACCACCGCTGGTTGTCGGCGGTGCTGGAGTTGCAGGTGTACTGGATGACCGGGTCGCCGAGGGCGCCGGCGCCCGTACCGACCAGGTCCATGCACTTGTCGGTGCGCCTGTTGTGGAACTGGGCTGGCCCGTCCGCTGCCATGGCGGCGAGTTCGGTGGCGGTAATCGATCCGGACGGGGCGATTCTCGAGGAGTCGGCGGAATCGGGCTCGGCCTGGGCCGGGCTGGCGATACTCAGTGCCATCACGCCGATCAGCGCAGCAATTGAAAGACTGCGGAACTTTCGCACGTTCACTGCTTCCCGTATGGCAGGGACACCTGTAGGCATCCACTGCCAAGCAGTCGTGTGGGATGAAAGAATTTCCGATTGGCCGCGCAGCCGTCAGTAGCCTACCTGTCACACAGCGCAACAGGCAACGACTGACTGTAATCAATATTTCTGGCACATCGTATTGACATTTTTAGTTTCGTCGCCGGCATCGAAAGCAGCCGGCCGCCCGGTGGGCCGCCGGTCAGCTACGGGCGTCGAGGGCGGCGGCGACCAGGGCCAGTGCCTGCTCGGGCGGCAGCCCCAGCCGGCGGGACAGGGCCGCGTAGTCGGCCGCCGCCCGCCGGGCCTCGTCCGGCACTCCGCCCGCCTGGGCGGTCACGAACGTGCCGTGCCGGCCCCGGGTCTCGACCAGCCCGGCCTGCTCCAACTCCCGGTAGGCGCGGGCGACGGTGTTGGCGGCCAGCCCGAGATCCTCGGCGAGCCGGCGTACGGTCGGCAGCCGGGTGCCGGCGGCCAGCCGGCCGGTCGCGGCCAGCTCCGCGATCCCGGCCCGGACCTGCTCGTAAGGCGCGACCGGCGACGCCGGGTCGACGGTGACCGGAAGCGACGTCATGCGTCCCCCTCGCTGCGCTCGGCGACCGTATGACTTGCCCTGAGCCTGATGATGACCTCGCTTCGCTCGGTCACGGGCGCACCGGGCCGAGGTCGCCGGTGCGGTGGTGGCGCCGGCAGAGCACCTGGTAACGCACCTCGCTGTGGTCGACGGTGTCGCCGATGACGACCTGGGCGCCCTCCCGGGCCACCTTGCCGTCGACGACCCGGGCGTTGAGCTGGCCCTCCCGGCCGCACCAGCACAACACCTCGACCTGGATGCGGGCGACCTCGTCGGCGAGTTCGAACAGCCGCCGGGCGGCCGGGAACAGTTCGGCCCGGAAGTCGCTGGCCAGCCCGAACGCGAACACGTCGACGTCGTAGCAGTCGACGAGTTCGGCCATCTGTTCGACGTGCTCGACGGTGTAGAAGCAAGCCTCGTCGCAGATGAGGTAGTCGACGCGCTCGCCGTCGGCCCACCGGCCCCGGACCAGCGCCCGCAGGTCGAGTTCGTCGGTGACCTCGATCGCCTGGTGGGCCAGCCCGATCCGGGTGGTGATCTGCGGCCCCAGCGAGCGGTCGATGCGGGTCAGCACGATCCCGCGCCGGCCCTGCCGGGCGTGGTTGTAGTTCATCTGCAACGCCATCGTGGACTTGCCGCAGTCCATCGGCCCCCAGAAGAACTTCAGGGCGGCACCGTGGCGCAGCCGGCCGTCGCCGGCGACCAGGCAGGCGGGGGACAGGGCGGAGTCGTCGACGGTCACGGTCGGGCAGCGTACCGGGAACGTGCCCGACCGATCATCACAGGACCCGGGGCGGGGTGTTGCCGGCCGCGATGATCGCCTTACGCATCGGCACCGCGAGCAGCAGCAGGAAGCCGACCACGAAGAAGATCAGCAACGAGACCAGACCGACCCGGTAGCTGTTGGTGAGCTGGAACACCAGGCCGAACGCCAGCGGGCCGAGCCAGCTGGTGCCCTTGTCGCTGATCTCGTAGAAGCCGTAGTACTCGCCTTCCTTGCCGGCCGGGATGAGCTGGCTGAACAGCGACCGGCTCAGCGCCTGGCTGCCGCCCAGGACCAGACCGATCGCCGCGCCCAGGATCATGAACGGGATCGGCGCCTCGGCCGGCAGCCAGAACGCGGCCAGGATCACCCCGGTCCACAGCACCAGGCTCATCAATACCGTCTTCCACGCCCCGATCCGCTTGGCGACCCCGCCGAGCAGCAGCGCGCCGCCGAAGGCCAGGAACTGCACCAGCAGGATCGTCACGATCAGCGTCGTCTGGTCGAGCCGCAGCTCCTCGGTGCCGTACTGGCTGGCCAGCGCGATCACGGTCTGGATGCCGTCGTTGAAGACCAGGAACGCCAGCAGAAAGAACAGCGTCAACGGGTACGCCTTGAGGCCCTTGATGGTGTGGCCGAGCTGCTTGAAGCCGTCGAGGAGCACGTTGCCGCGTACGCCGCCGGCGGCCGCCTCCACCGACGGCCGTTCCCGCAGCCAGAAGAGCGGGACCAGGGTGAACGCCGCCCACCAGACGCCGGCCGACACGATCGACCAGCGGGCCAGGTCCAGGGTGCGCTGCGGGTTGCCCTCCTCGCTGAACAGGGTCACCACGACCAGGTTCAGCATCAGCAGCAGGCCACCGCCGAGGTAGCCGAGCGCCCAGCCCTTGCTGGAGATCCCGTCCCGGTCGTCGGGGCCGCCGAGTTGCGGCAGGAACGAGTTGTAGACGACCACGGCCGCGCCGAAACTGACGTTGGCGAACACGAACAGGGCGCCGCCGAGCAGGTAGCGGTCGCCGGTGACGAACACCATCGCGATCGTCGCCCCGGAGCCGAGGAAGGCGGCGACGGCCAGCAGCCGCTTCTTGTGCGCCGACCGGTCGGCGATCGCCCCGGTGACCGGCAGCACGAACACGGTCAGGAACACCGACAGCGACACCAGGTACGGGAAGTAGGCGCCGGCGGCGACCTTGATCCCGAGCGGGTAGACGTATCCGGTGCAGTCGGCGGCGCCCAGCTCGCAGCCGGCCGCGACCTCGGTGATGCTGGTCAGGAACGGGCCGAGGAAGACGGTGATGACGGTGGTCGAGAACGCCGACATCGCCCAGTCGTAGAAGTACCAGCCGGTCCGTTCGCGGCGGGTGCTGTGCGGCGGTTGCGGCGGCGTGGCGGTGTCGCCCGCGGCGGTGACGGTGTCGGCCATCGGAGTTTTCCCGGGGGTTCAGGCGGTCCAGTGGCCGCGGCGGAGATAGACGTCGCGCAACACGTCGACGTGATCGGTCATGATGCCATCCACGCCCAGATCCAGTAACCCGTCCATCTGGGCGGGTTCGTCGATCGTCCAGACATGCACGTGCAACCCCAGCCGGTGGGCGTACGCGACGAGCCGCCGGTCGACGACCGGGATCCGGCCGTACTGCACCGGCACCTGCGCGGCGACGACGGACGGCGGCAGCGTGATCCGCCGCCCGTGCAGCGACGCCACCCGCAGCCGGGCGACCGACCGCATCCCGAGCGACGTCGCGACCGACGGGCCGGCCAGTGCGCGCAGCCGGTTCAGCCGGGCGTCGCTGAACGAGGCGAGCAGCACCCGGTCGCCGGCGCCGGCCCGCCGTACGTCGGCGACCGCCGGCTCGGCCGCGGCGTCGGCCTTCACGTCGACGTTGAACCGGACCTGTGGCCAGGCGCCGAGCACGTCGTCCAGCCGCGGCACGACCGCCGCCCCGCCGACGCGTACCGTGTCGAGGTCCTTCCACCGCAGGTCGGCGACGCGGCCGCGGACCCCGGCGACCCGGTCCAGGGTCGGGTCGTGCAGGACGACGGCGACGCCGTCGGCGGTGGCGTGCACGTCGGTCTCGACGTACCGGTAGCCGAGGTCGATGGCCCGCGCGAACGCCTCGGCGGTGTTCTCGTCGCCGTGCGCGGCACCGCCACGGTGCGCGAACGCCAGCGGTCCGGGGGCGTCGAGGTACGGGTGGGGGTGCGGCACGGTGGGCAGTATGCCCGGCCCGGTTGGCCGGCGGGTGGACGGCACCCGGCGGGGCGTGGTCGGCGCGGTGTTCGCCGGTGCGTCGGGTACGCGCACCGGTTCAGTATCGTGACCCGCATGCGGGTCCTCGGTGTCGACTTCGGCACGTCCAACACGGTGGCGATGGTGCGTGGCCCGGACGGCCGGGCGCGTCCGCTGCTGTTCGACGGTTCGCCGTTGCAGCCGTCGTGCGTCTACCTCGACCCCGAGGGCCGGATGCTGGTCGGTCGCGACGCCGAGCGGTCGGCCCGCATCGACCCGTCGCGCTACGAGCCCAACCCGAAGCGCCGCGTCGACGACGGTGTGGTGCTGCTCGGCGACCAGGAGCTGCCGCTGCCGCAGGTGATCGCGGCGGTGCTGCGGCGGATCGCGGCCGAGGCGCAGCGCCAGCTCGGCGGCTCCTGCGACGAGCTGCGGATGACGCATCCGGCGCAGTGGGGCGAGCGGCGCCGGGCGGTGCTGGTCGACTCGGCGCGGGTGGCCGGCCTGCCCGCCCCCCGGCTGATCGCCGAGCCGGTCGCGGCCGCGTCGTACTACACGGCGGTGCTCGGTACGGCGGTCCCGGTCGGCCGGGCGCTGGGCATCTACGACCTCGGCGGCGGCACGTTCGACGCGACCGTCGTACGCCGTTCCCCGGCCGGGTTCGAGGTGCTGGCCGAGCAGGGCCTCGGTGAACTCGGCGGCCTCGACTTCGACCAGGCGTTGGTGGAGCATCTGGGCCGGGGCTACTCCACCGACCACACGATGATGTGGAACTCGGTGATCAGCCCGGGTGACGCCGGCCAGCGCCGGCAGCGCACGCTGCTCTACGACGACGTACGCGGGGCCAAGGAGATGCTGTCCCGCACCACCAGCGCCGACATCCACCTGCCGGCGCTGGACATCTCGGCGCACGTGACCCGCGAGGAGTTCGAGGCACTGATCCGGCCGGCGCTGATGCGTACGGTGACCTGCCTCGCCCAGACGATCACGGCGGCCCGGCTGCGGCCGGCCGACCTGGTCGGGATCTTCCTGGTCGGCGGGTCGAGCCGGATTCCGCTGGCCGCACACCTGATCCACAGCGAGTTGGGGCTGCCGCCGACGACGCTGGAGCAGCCGGAGACGGTCGTCGCCGAGGGCGCGCTGTGTTTCGGCGTGCCGGGCACCGCCGGCCAGGGGCACTCGGGGGTGCCGCGGGCCGTACCGGCGCGACCGGTGCCTGGCCCGCCGGCCCGGCCGGCCCCGGCGCGGCCGGCGGCCGTACCACCGCGCGGGGGCCGGCGTACCCGCAGCAGCAGCCGGTCCGGCCGGTCTCCGCCGGCCCGGTCGGTCCGGGCCCGGCCCAGCCGGCCCGGCCGGTGTCGGCGGGGCCGCAGCCGCCCCGGATGGCCCCGCGACCGCCGCAGCCGGCGCGCCCCCGGTCGCCCCGGCGGCGCGCCCCGTCGCCCCGCCGCCGCAGCCGGTGCCGACGCCCCGACCGCCGGTGATGGCGCCACGCCAGCCGGAGAAGTCCTGGTACGAGGAGCCGGCGAAGGTGTGGACGCTGGCCTTGGGCGTGATGGTGGTCATCGCCCTGGTGGTGCTGCTCGCCTCGACCGCCTGAGCGCCTACAGGCGGCTCAGCATGTCGCGCATCGCGGTGATCTCGGCCTGCTGCTCGGTGACGATCCTCTGCGCGAGGGCCTTGGCGTCGGCGTTGGCGCCCGTCGCGATCTCCTGCCTGGCCATGGTGATGGCACCCTGGTGGTGGGTGATCATCATGGTGAGGTACTGCTGGTCGAACTCGGTTCCCCTGGCGTCCGCCAGCTTCTGCATGTCGGCGTCGGACAGCATGCCCGGCATCGGATGATCCGTGCCCGGTAGGGCCGTACCGTGGCCGGCGCCCGGCATCGGCGCCGGCCGGCCCCAGGCGGCCAGCCAACCGGTCATCGTGTCGATCTCCGCTTGCTGGTTGTCGCGGATCCGCTTCGCGAGCGCCTTGACGTCGGTGTTGTCGGCGCGGGTCTCGGCCAGCACCGACATCTCCACGGCCTGACGGTGGTGCGGGACCATCGCCTGGGCGAACGTCACGTCGGCGTCGTTGAACGTCGTCGTGGTGCCCGCCGTGGCGCCGGCCGGCACCGTCGGGGCCGCGCCCTGTTCGGTCGCGGAAGAGTATTTGCCACCGCCGCCGCACCCGGCCAGCACGACGGCGACGGTGACGGCGAGCCCGGCCAGGACGGCACGACGCGGTACGGCAGAAGGTGTCAACACAGGAGTGAGCCTTTCGGGCCGGTGGGCCGCGCGGGGCGGCCGGCAGCCGGGGATTCCCGGTTCACGGCACTCCATGCCGCCTTCTACGCGCCGTCATCAGCCGGTCGGCCGGCGGGCGCCGGGCCGCCGGCCCGTCCCGGCCGGCGCGCACGGATCCGACCGGCCCGCAGTGAAGGGCATGCTCGCCGCGCCCCTCACTGCGGGCCGGGCACATATAGCTGTCGCGGGCCACAGCGAATTCGCTGTGGATACGCCGAATTCGCTGTGGCCCGCGACACCATGGGTGGTCCGCCGCGCCCACGACCGCCCGAAGCGGCGCGGAAGCGGGTGTTACGCCGTTCCCGGAGCCCAGAACCGGGCCAGGCTGCTGGTCGCCGGGTCCTCGGAGCCGGCCAGGGTCGTCCACGGGTCGCCGCCGGCCGGGGTGTCGGTGCCGGCGTACGCGGCCAGGTCGTCGGCCGGCGGCGCGTCGGTGTACGCCGTACCCGGGTCGGCCAGCGGTGCGGCGTCGCCGGCGCCGAGCGTGTCGGCGTCGGTCCACGGGAACCCGTCGACCGGTTCCGGCGGGGCGCCGAGGTCGAGGGCGGGCGGGAACGTGGAGTCCGGCCACGACTCGCCGTCGCCGTGCGGGTCGAGGTCGGGGTCGGCGCCGACCGGGGCGTCGGCCGGGCCGAGCCCCGACTCGGCGGCCGGTGCCGGCTCGTCGAGCCCGGTGTCGTCGGCGTCGATCGGTTCGGCGTCGACGGGCTGGTCCACGAGGTCGCCGTAGCCGAGCGGCGCACCGAACGTCCCGGCGGCCGGGACGTCGCCGGGCAGCTCCTCGTCCGGCAGGTCGTCGGCCGGCAGGTCGGAATCGGCCGGGCCGAGCCCTTCACTGGCGTAGCCGTCGTCGGCGTAGCCGCCCTGGAGGTCGTCGAGGTTGGCGGTGTCGCCGCTGTCGAAGCCGTCTTCCTCGGGCCACTGGTCCCAGTTGTCGGTCATGACAGCCCTCCGCTGCGCTCCGAGCTGTCATGACTCGACCTGAGCCAGCTGATTCGCTCGCGGTGCTCGCTCATGCCACTCCTCCGCTGCGCTTCGAACCGGCACGACCCGACCTGAGCTGACTGATCACGATGCCCCCCATCGCCGTCTACTCCTGTACCTGGGCGGGCTGGATCGCCCGGGCCCGGACGAGGACCTCGTCGACCTGCTTGACACGGGCCCGCAGTGCCTCCCGCTCGGTCTGCAACGCGGCCTTGCGCTTGGCGCGGCTGGCCTTGTCCTCGGCCATCGCCTTGTCGATCGCGGCGATGTGCGCGTCGAGCTGGGCGAGCCGGCGCTCGATGGCGTCGTCGAGGGCGAGCGTCAGCGCGTACTGCAGGTCGGTGAACCGGTGCATGATCTCGTCGGAGATCGCGGCCCGTGCCTCGCCGAGCACCTCGCGCAGCCAGACCTTGGCCTGCTGGCGGTCGGACTGCACGCGGCGCTTGTAGATCAGGAACGCGCCGGCGGCCAGGCCGAGGCCGACGCCGGCGAACGGGATGAGCAGGCCGCCGCCGACCAGCGCGCCGGCGCCGAGCGCGGAGGCGCCGGCCATCGCCCCGCGCCCGGCCATCATCGCCATGCCACCGGCCGACATCGCGATCATGATGTTGTCGCCGTTGCCGCCCTCGCGGCGGGGCTTGCTGGCCAGGGCGTGGCGCAGGGTGGCGTTGAGGCGGCGCAGCACGTGCTGCAGCTCGTGCGGGGCGAACACCTGGGCCAGGACCCGCTCGCCGACCTTGCGGAACCGGAACTCCAGTTCGTGCGACAGCCGTACGGACAGCGCGTGCAGCGCCCGGTCGACCTCCTGGGGCAGGTTCTTGAGGTCGTCGCCCTTCGACTTCTCGATCTTGTTGAGGAAGTTCTCCTGCAGGCTGCTGACGTAGGTGCGCAGCCGGCCGGTGGCCTCGACCCGGGCCCGCTGGGTCTCGGTGTTCAGGGCCAGCGACCACTGCCGGGAGTCGGTGCGCTTACGGGCGGCCAGGGCGGCGCGGTCCTTCTTGGCCTTCTCGGAGTCGGCCGGGTCGGGGTCGGTGGCCTTCATCCGGTCGGTGATCTCCAGGTCGAGCCGGATGACCTCGGACCGGATGGTCCGCAGCACGTTGGCCTGCTGGATCAGGTGTCCCTTGCCGGCCAGGGCGATCAGGGCGTGCTGGAGTTCGGCGATCCGCGACTCGCGGATGAGTTCGGGGGCGGCCTCGCGGGGCAGCGTCATCGCGAGTTCGGCCAGCCGTGCCGACACCGGATACCAGGGGGCGGACGCGAACCGGGGCGCGTGGCTCTGCAGTTGGCCGCGGTCGTCGTCCCAGATGGTCCGCCAGCCCGGGTAGGCGTCGGTCTTGGTCAGCGCGAACACCACGAAGTTGACCCGCTTGCTGGCCTCGATGAGGAAGTCGAGTTCGGGCTTGGCGAACGGCCCGGACGCGTCGACGACGAAGAGCAGGGCGCTGGCCTTCTCGACGGCGTCGAGGGCGATCTCGGCGTGCATCGGGTCGAGGCCGCCGGTGCCCGGGGTGTCGACCAGCGTCAGGTACTGCAGCAGCGGGGCGGTGTGGCCGACCTCGATCCGCCGGGGCGGGCGGATCCCCTCGGGCAGCCGGCCGAAGGCGGTGCCCCAGTCGCGCAGGTCGTTCAGGCCGAGCGGGACCGGGTCCTCGCGGCCGGGCAGCCACGCCTTGGCGCCGGGCGTCTCGGCGTGGACGAACTCGAGGTAGGTGGCGGTGGCCACGGCGGCATCCACCGGCGACAGGTTCGGTACCCCGATCAGCGCGTTGACCAGAGAGCTCTTGCCGCGCTTGGTCTCCCCGACGACCACGATGGACGGCCGGGTGACCTGACGGCGGCGGAACGCGTCGATGTCGGCGGCGGCGTCCGGGTCGACCTTGCGCAGGAACGCCTGCGAGGAGTCGACCGCCGCGGTGAGCAGTTTGCCCAGGGCCGCCTCGGGTTTGGCGTTGGCGGTCGTGGTCACATCGGGCACCTTTCGTCTGCGTCCGTGGTCCGCGCGGTGGTCGCGGCTGCCGGATGATCAAGTCGCGACGGCCGGGCGGCCGCCCCGTACGTGCTGTTCACCGCATGCCCCCGCCGGCCCGCATCTGCTGCGACAGCAGGTAGAAGCCGCGGTGGGCGACCAGCGCGACCCGGGACTGGGCGGGGCTGGCGCCGGCGACGGCGTAGACCCGCCACCGGGTCGCGGCCTCCAGGGCCGCCTTGACGAGCTGGTCGACGCCGGCGCTGGGCAGGTTGAGGATCCACTGCGCGTCGTTGGACAGCGCCAGCCGGGTCAGTTCCTGCTCCATCGGCTCGGGCAGCTCCACCGACCCGGTGGTGACCTGCTGGGCCACCTCCAGCAGCCGCAGCCGGTGGTATTCCGGCTGCTGCAGCACCCGCTCGATGGCGTCGCGCAGCAGCTCGCGGTCCTGCGGCCGCTCGGTGTGGCTGGCGACCTTCTCCAGGCTGGACAGGCCCCAGCCCGCCTTGATGGCGTCGGTGCGCCACCGGAACGCCTGGTCGAGGGTCTGCTTCAGGCGCGGGAAACCGGACGCCTGGAACAGCATCCGGACCAGGTCTCCGCTGGCCAGTTGCGGCCGGGCGGCGAGCTGGGCGATGGCGAAGCCGATGCCGTACAGGTCGAGCAGCCGCAGCAGCCGCTCGCGCTGCTCGCGCGGTACGACGCACTCACGGGACGTGAACAGGTCGACCGACGCCAGCAGCACCAGCCGCTCGCTCTGCGGGAGCTGGCCGAGCGTACGCAGCGCCTCGCAGTCGGCGGCGGTGAGCCGGCCGGCCTCGGTGGTCTCGGCGAGCAGCCCGATCGCCGGGACCACGTCGGAGACGACCCGGCGCAGCACCTTGGTCTGGTCGGCGGCCAGCGGGCCGACCACCGGCCACGGGTCGGCCATCGCCCCGACCAGCTTGTCCACCTTGTTGAACAGGCCGAGGGAGTTGATGGGGTTGCTGGCCAGCCGGGCCGACACCGACCGGAACGCCTCCAGGGCCTGCAGGTCGTCGTCGCGTACGGACTGGGTGAAGACGTAGATGATCGCCTCGGCGCCGGAGATCGCCCCGACCGAGTCGTCGTCGATGTCGTCGTCGAACGGGGCGCTGCCCTCGCTGAACAGGAACCGTTGCGCGTTGGCGCTGACCGCGGTGTTCGTCGAGGACAGACCCGGGGTGTCCACCACGGTCAGGTCGCGCAGGTGGTCGCTGGTCAGGGTGACGTCGACGAACGCGATGTCGGCGCGGGCCACCCCCAGCCGCTGCGGGATCATGCCCGACTCGTCCAGCGGGAGGCTGACCCGGTGGCCGTCGCGGCGTACGACGTCGACCCGGTCGGCGGTGCCGTAGCGGAACTGGGTGACGATCCGGGTGCACTCACCGACCTCCGTGGGCGCCACCCGGCGCCCGATAAGTGCGTTAACAAGTGTCGACTTTCCGGCTTTCAGACGTCCCGCGATGGCCACTCGCAACGGTTCGTCGAGTCGGCGGCGTACGCCGAACACCTGCGCCTGAGCGCTAGGACCGACTCTCGGACCAACTTCGTCACACAGAGCAGCGACACGGACACTGAGCGGACCTGGACCCATGACTCGTCAGCCGGCGGTACGGTCGGCAACAATGACGGGGGTCCGGTGGCCTTGCTCGCTCATCTCGGTGGTCGTCCCTTTCGACAATCGGCAGGGCGCAGCGTCCCTGCCGGACCTCACACTACGAATATCCTGCCGGCGCAGGATCCCATGTTCGTGCCACCGTCTCACCCGACGGGGCCGCGAGCCCAGTGTCAGGGGAGGACGCGTGCGTCACGCACCCGGCGGCGACATCGCCGACCGCGCCCTGGACGGCCAGGCCGCCACCGCACGGCCGCGCACCGTCGTCGACGAGGCGACCGCGCTGCTGGCCGTACCGGGCCTGGTCGTCGTCACCGGCGGCCCCGGCAGCGGCCGCAGCACCGTCCTTTCCGGACTCGGCGCCGCGTTCCGCGGCCCGGTGTTCGCCGGCGGTGGCCTGGCGATGCTGTCGACCGTGCCGGCGTTCGCGCTGACCCGGGCGGTCAAGGTACGCCTGCCCGCCCAGGACCCGGCCCTGCTGGCCGAGGCCGTCCGCTCCCGGGTCCGGGCCGGCCTGCTGCTCCTGGACGACCTGCAGTGGGCCGACCCGGCCACGATCGCCGCCCTGGTCCCGCTCGCCGCGCACTGCCGGATCGTGGTCGCCCTGCGTACCCCGCACCGGCTGCCCGCCGAGGCCGTCGCCGCGCTGCGCACCGCCGCCGCCGGCTGGCTCAGCATGCCGGCCCTGGACCCCGACGCCGCCACCGACCTGGCCCGCCGGGTCGCCCCCGCCCTCGACCCGGCCACCGTCACCGACGTCGTACGCCGGGCCGGCGGGGTGCCGCTGGCCGTGGAGACCCTGGCCCGGCACGCCGGCACCCGCCGTGGCGCCGCCGCACCGGCCGCCGCCGACGACGACATCGACCAGGTCGGCTACGCCGTCGCGGCCGCGTTGTCCGACCTGACCAGGCCGGCCCGCACCGCGATGGCCGCCCTCGGCCTGCTCGGCCGGCCGGCCACCGTCGCGGTCCTCGGCGCCGGCGTCGACGAACTCACCGCCGCCGGCCTGGTCGCCGTCGACCCGGCCGGCTCCGTCGGCCCGGTGTCGCCGTACGTCGCCGAGGTCGCCGCCGGGCTGCTCGACGACGAGGGCCGGCGCGCCCTGCACCGCCGGCTCGCCGAACTCGTGCCGGCCCGGGAGGCGGCCCGGCACCTCGCCGCCGCCGGTGACACCGACGCCGCGTACGCGCACGCGGTCGCCGCCGCGGCCGGCACCACCACCGCCGGCGAGCGCGCCGAACTGCTGCTGCTCGCCTGCGGCCTGCCCGGCGTCGACCCGGCGCCGGGCGTACGCGTCGACGCCGCCGTCGCGGCCCTGGCCAGCGGCCGGCCCCGGGCCGCCGCCCGGGTGCTGACCACCACCTTCCCGCTCGGCGTCGACGCCGCCGTGCTGCGCGCCGAGGCACTGCTGCAGATCGGTGACCTCGCCGGTGCCCGCGAGGCCGCGGCACCCGTACCCGACTCCGCCGCGCCGGCCCATGTCGCCGGCCGGGACCGGGTGCTGCTGCTCGCCCAGCTCGCCGGCGACCCCGACGGCGCGGCGGCGACCGCCGCGGCGATCGTCGCCCGGCACGGCGACCCGCCCACGCACCCGGGGCTGCGGGCCGCCGTCGCCGCCGTCCACGCCGCCGGCCGCACCCCGGCTGGGAGCACGCCCTGGCGTCGGCGGCCGCGGCCGCCGGGGCGGCCGGCGAGGCGCTGGCCGCCCGCTGGAGCGCGTGGCTGCTGGTCGAGACCCTCGCGGCCGACGGCCGCCTCGCCGAGGCCGCGCAGACCGCCGACCAGGCCGCGCAGGCGTGCGCCGCCGACCTCGCCTACAGCTGGCAGACCCGGTTCCTGGCCGCGCAACTGTGGTGCACGGCGCTGCGCGGCGGCGGCGCCGACGAGGTCGTGCGCCGCGCCGGCGACCTGACCGACCGCACCCTGCCGGTGCTGGCGCGCGGTTACACGATCGCGGCCGCCAGTCTCGTCGAGGCCGACGGTGGCCTGCTCGCCCCGGCCCGGGCCCGGCTCGCGAGCGCGCCGACCGGGTCGACGACCGTCGACGTACTGCTGGACTGGGTGGGGCGGGAGGCGGCCTGGCTCGACGGGCAGCCGGACCGGGCGGTCGCGCCGGTCACCGCCCGTGGCGGTCCGGCCCTGGTCGACGGGCTGCGCCGGATCACCGCCCGGTGGGCGGCGTACGACGCCGGGGCCGCCGAACCCGTCGCCGCCGACCCGGCCACCGACCGGCTGCCGCCGGTCGCGCAGACGCTGGCCGCCTGGGCCGCCGCCGACGGGTTCGCGACCGCCGCGCAGGCCTGGCACGACCTGTCCGTACGCGAGGAGGTCCGCTGCCTGCTCGCGCACGGCCTGCACGAGGCCGACCCGGCCCGGGCGGTGCCGCCGCTGCTGGCCGCCGAGCAGCTCGCCGAGCAGGCCGGCCTGGTCGTCCTGGTCGGCCGGGCGCACCGGGCGCTGCGCCGGCACGCCGTACGTCGCGACAGCCGTGGCCCCCGCTCGGGCACCGAACTGACCGACCGGGAACGTGACGTGCTGCGGCTGGTGGCGCAGGGGGAGCCGACGCGCCGTATCGCGGGGCAGCTCGGGATCTCCGGCGAGACGGTCGAGACACACATCCGGGCCGGGATGCGCAAGCTCGGTGCCCGGACCCGGACCGAGGCGGCGGCGCTGGCGCTGGAGGTACTGCGGTGAGCGGCGGCGAGCCGCCCCGCTACGTGGTGCCGTCGGCTCCCGACGCGACGACGGTCCTGCGCCGGCTGGCGCGGGCGGGGTGGCTGACCCGGGAGGGCTTCGCCCTGGCCGAGTCGACGTGGGACATGTCCGAGGCGAAGGTGGTGCTGTTCGGCCGGGTTCCCGACCTGGAGACGGTGCGGCTGGCGGTGCTCGCGGCGGCCCGGGGCGTCGGGGTGGTCGCGATCGCCGACACGTCGACCGAGGTGGGCCGGGCGCTGGTCGGTGACCTGGCCCGGCTCGGTCCGGTGTTCCGCGACCCGGAGGCCGAGCCGGAGGACGACACCGCGGTGGTGCTGATCCCGGAGCAGCGGGCGCTGCTGGAGCGGCTGGCGAACGGGGAGACGATCGCGGCGGCCGCGGCGGCGGAGTTCCTGTCGCTGCGGACCGCGAACCGGCGGATCGCCCAGGCCCGCGAGGTGTTCGGGGTCCGGACGACCCGTGAGGCGGTGCTCGCCTACCTGCGCCAGCGGCGCGGCTGAGGGCTCGCCGGGCCGTACGTCAACGGTCGGTGCGGCGGCGGTGGCTGCGGCTGGTGTCGACCGGCCGGGCGGGGTCGACGTGCCGGGGCCGGTCGGGTTCGTCGGGGCGCAGCGGCACCAGGGTGTCGGTGAGCGCGTCGATGATCCGGTCGGTGGCCCTTAGCGCCGCGCCGGGCACGGCCGGGTCCAGGTCGGCCAGGTCGACCGGTGGCCCGAAGTGCACCCGGATCACCGGCCGGCGCATCAGGGCGCGGGCGATGCCGCCGAACATCCCTTTCGGGGCGCCGTACGGCAGCACCTCGTGCGCGCCCCACTGCGCGACCGGTACGACGGTCGCGCCGCTGGCGAACGCGAGCCGGGCGGTGCCGGTCTTGCCGCGTTCGGGCCACATGCCGGGGTCGAGTCCGATGCGCCCCTCCGGGTAGACCATGACCACCGAGCCGCCGGCGACGGCCTCGGCGGCGCTGTGCAGGGCCTGTCCGACGTTCTCGGTGCGCCGGTCGACCCGGATGTGGCCGCAGTGCCGCATGGCGGCGCCGACGACGGGGGCGCGGAACAGCCCGCCGGTGGCCATGATCCGTGGGGCGATCCGGCGGACCCGGCAGGCGGCGGTGAGCGCGATCGGGTCGAACGGGCTGATGTGGTTGGCGGCCAGGATCAGCGGCCCGTGCCGCAGCCCGTCGGGTACGTCGCCGGTGACCTTCAGCCGGGCCAGCAGCCCGACGACGACGCGGGCCATGAACTGGAAGAACAGCCACAGTCGTGGGGCGCGCCAGGTGGTGGGGGAGTCGTCCATCAGCGGTAGATCGTCGCACAGCCGCGCCAGCGGGAGGTGACGTGTGGCACCCCCGGGTAGGGCCGGAAGCCTCTACGACGAGCAGTAGTATTTACTACCGGTTGTCGTAGAACCTCGATGACGGGGGAAAACCGTGGACGCGTTGGACGTCGCCCGCTGGCAGTTCGGTGTCACCACCGTCTACCACTTCCTGTTCGTACCGCTCACCATCGGCCTGTCCGTCCTCGTCGCCGTCCTGCAGACCATGTGGCTGCGCACCGGCAACGAGCGCTACCTCAAGCTCACCAAGTTCTACGGCAAGCTCTTCCTGATCAACTTCGCGATGGGGATCGTCACCGGCATCGTGCAGGAGTTCCAGTTCGGGATGAACTGGAGCGACTACTCCCGCTTCGTCGGCGACATCTTCGGCGCCCCCCTCGCGATCGAGGCACTACTCGCGTTCTTCCTCGAATCCACCTTCCTCGGCCTGTGGATCTTCGGCTGGGACCGGCTGCCGAAACGCGTACACCTCGCCTGCATCTGGGCCGCGGCCATCGGCTCCACCGTCAGCGCCTACTTCATCCTCGCCGCCAACTCCTGGATGCAGAACCCGGTCGGCTACCGGATCAACCCGGACAGCGGCCGCGCCGAACTCACCGACTTCGTGGCGGTGCTGACCAACAAGGTCGCCCTGGTCACCTTCCCGCACACCATCTTCGGCTGCTTCCTCGTCGCCGGCTCGCTGATCGTCGCCGTCGCCCTGTGGCACCTGATCCGCCGCCCCGGCAACCCCGACGCCGGCACGTACCGCTTCGCCGCCCGCTTCGGCGCGGTCGTCACCCTGGTCGCCACCGCCGGCGTACTGGTCACCGGCGACATCCAGAGCAAGATCATGACGCAGGTGCAGCCGATGAAGATGGCCGCCGCCGAAGGTCTCTACGACACCGAGTCGCCCGCCTCGTTCTCCGTACTGACCGTCGGCAGCCTCGACGGCAGCCGCGAACTGTTCGCCCTGAAGATCCCGTACCTGCTGTCCTGGCTGTCGACCGGCGACGTCAACGGCGAGGTCCACGGCATCAACGACCTCCAGGCGCAGTACGCCGCCCAGTACGGGCCCGGCAGCTACACCCCGATCATCCCGGTCACCTACTGGAGCTTCCGCCTCATGATCGGCTTCGGGCTCGCCGCCGCCGCGATCGCCGCCTGGACGCTGTGGGCCCACCGCCGCGGCCGTACCCCCACCTCGAAATGGCTGCTGCGCGCCGGCCTCGTCATGCCGGTCCTGCCGCTGGCCGCCAACTGCTTCGGCTGGATCTTCACCGAGATGGGCCGCCAGCCCTGGATCGTCTTCGGCGAGATGCTCACCCGCGACGGCGTCTCCCGCAGCGTCTCCCTGGCCGAGGTCCTCACCTCCTTCGCCGCCTTCACCCTCGTCTACGCCACCCTCGCCGTCGTCGAGGTACGCCTGCTCGTCCGCTACGCCCGCCACGGCCTGCCGGACACCACCGCACCCGAGCCCGACCCGACCGAACACGACGACGAAGACAAGCCGCTCGCCTTCGCCTACTGACCCCGGGAGCACCCCGTGGAACTGTCCACCTTCTGGTTCCTGCTGATCGCCGTCCTGTTCACCGGCTACTTCATCCTCGAAGGCTTCGACTTCGGCGTCGGCATCCTGCTGCCCGCCCTCGGCCGCGACGACCGCGAACGCCGCGTCCTGATCAACACCATCGGCCCGGTCTGGGACGGCAACGAGGTGTGGCTGATCACCGCGGCCGGCGCCATGTTCGCCGCCTTCCCCGAGTGGTACGCCACCCTCTTCTCCGGCTTCTACCTGCCGCTGCTGCTCATCCTGATCGCCCTGATCTTCCGCAACGTCGCCTTCGAGTACCGGCACAAGCGCCCCGACGCCGCCTGGAAGGCCCGCTGGGACACCGCCATCACCGTCGGCTCCGCCGTCCCCGCCGTCGCCTGGGGCATCATCCTGGCCAACATCGTCCACGGCGTACCCCTGTCCGCCGACCACGAGTACACCGGCGACCTGCTCGCCGCCCTGCACCCGTACACCCTGCTCGGCGGCGCCACCTTCCTGGCCCTGTTCGCCACCCACGGCGCGCTGTTCCTCGCCCTGAAGACCACCGGCGACGTACGCGAGCGCGCCAACCAGCTCGCCGGCCGCCTCGGCATGGTGACGTTCCCGCTCACCGCGATCTTCCTGGCCTGGACGCTGAACATCCGGCAGAACACCGCCGCCGTCGCGCTCACCCTGCTCGCGATCCTCGCCCTGGTCGCCGGCCTGGCCGCCAACCGGGTACGGCGCGAGGGCTGGGCCTTCACCGGCACGACCGCCGCCACCGGCCTGCTCGTCGCCACCGCCTTCACCGCGATCTTCCCCGACGTGCTGCCGTCGACCACCGACCCGGCCGGCACGCTGACCACCACCAACGCCGCCGCCAGCGGCTACACGCTGGGCATCCTCACCTGGATCGCCGCGTTGTGCACCCCGGTCGTCCTGGCCTACCAGGGCTGGACGTACTGGGTCTTCCGGCGCCGGATCGGGGTGGCCAACATCCCACCGGACTGACCCCGCTCACCCGTGGCACCCGCCACGGGTGAGCGGCATCCACCGGGGCCTCAGCCCGCGTCGCGCAACTCCGCCAGCCGCGCCTCGATCTCCGCCAACTCCGACCGCAACCGCTCCGCCTGCTGCTCCGCCTCGGCCCGCTCGGCACTCACGATCTGCTCCACCGCCTCGTGCACACCCGGCACGTCGATCAACGCCACCATCTTCAACGCCTCCGCCGGCTTGATGACGTACGGCTTCGCCAACGCCTTGCTGCCCTGCGTCGCACCCACCGTCCACTCACCCTCGGCGTACGCCAGCGTCACCGTCAGCCCCGGCGCCGCCTTCGGCTTCGCCACCTTGGCCGCCTTCGCCGCCCGCCGCGCCGGCTTCGCCTCCACCTCCGGCTCCGACTCGGTCACCGGCTCCGGCCGCGGGGCCGGCACCGGCTGATCCAACTTGAACTCCGGCTCCGCCGGCGGCGCCGGCTCCACGGCCTCCACCTTCGGCTCCGCCGCCCGCCGGCCCGCCGGCACCCGCGGCGCGATCCCCAGATCCGCGGGGGAGAACGGCAGCTCGTCACGACCGAACCGGACCACCACCCACTCCTCGGAGACCGCCGGATCCGTCAGCGCCACCACCTGGCCGACCTGCCCCGCGATCTGCCCCGCCGACTCGGTGAACACCACCTTCGGCTTACGACCCGCCGCCAGCGAGTCACGGATGCCCTCCAGCTCCTCGGTCGACAACCCAGCGGTGCGCGTCGCCATCACAACCCTCTTTTCGTACGCATGTTTGATTGCAGCCTTCCTACCAGGCCACACCGACAACGTCGAGCACGACACCCCGGCCGCGTCAACCCGCCGCCGCCTCCCGCAGCACCGCCAACGCCCGGTCCGCGTGCGCCGTCATGCTCACCTCGCTGTGGATCGCCGCCAGCACCCGCCGATCCGTACCGACCACGAACGTCATCCGCCGCGTCGACAGCGCACCCAACGGCAACGCCCGCCGCACCCCGAACATCCGCGCCACCGACCCGTCGACGTCGGACAGCAGCGGATAACCGAACCCGTACCGGCCGGCGAACTCCCGCTGCCGCTCCACCGAATCCCGACTGACCCCCACCAACTTGGCCCCTACCTGCGAAAACTCGTCAGCCAGGTCCCGGAAATGACAGCTCTCCGCAGTACACCCCGGCGTCAGCGCCGCCGGATAGAAGAACACCACCACCGGCCCGTCCGCCAGCAGCACACTCAACCGCCGCGGCGTACCCGTCTCGTCCGGCAGTTCGAAGTCCTCGACCAGATCACCCTTGCCCAGACCGGCCACCACGCACCTCCACGTCGTCGACCGGCCCACCGTACGCCGGCCATCCACACCGGACGGCAGCGCGGTAGCGTCACCACCACGACCAGCCGAAAGAGGGGGAGTGGGCAGTGCCCGACACACCGGTAACCGTGGTAACCGGCGGCAGCCGCGGAATCGGCGCCGCCACCGTACGCCGGCTCGCCGCCGCCGGACACGACATCGCACTGTGCTACCGCGACGACACCGCCGCCGCCGAAACCGTCCTCGCCGACATCCACACCACCGGCCGACGCGGCATCGCCGTACGCGCCGACGTCACCGACCCCGACCAGGTCACCGACCTGTTCGACCAGACCGAGGCGAAACTGGGGACGGTCACCGGCCTGGTCAACAACGCCGGCGTCACCAGCCGCATCGGCCCACTCGTCGACCTCACCCCGCAAGACCTGCGCCACGTCATCGACGTCAACCTCGTCAGCGCCATCCTCTGCGCCCAACAGGCCGCCCGCCGCATGAACGCCGGCGGCGCCATCGTCAACGTCTCGTCCGCCGCCGCCACCCTCGGCTCACCCGGCGAATACATCCACTACGCCGCCGCCAAGGCCGGCGTCGACGCCCTCACCATCGGCCTGTCCAAAGAACTCGGCCCACGCGGCATCCGCGTCAACGGAGTCGCACCCGGCACCGTCTGGACCGACATCCACACCGTCTCCGGCGACCCCGACCGCCCCAACCGCATCGCCCGGCGCGCACCACTGGGCCGCGCCGGCGACGCACCCGAGATCGCCCACGCCATCGCCTGGCTGCTCAGCCCCGAGGCGTCGTACGCCACCGGCACCATCCTGCGCGTCGCCGGCGGACTCTGACCCACGAACAAGGGCCGGCCCACCAGGGCCGGCCCTTGTTCCGTACGTGTACCCGGTCAGTACGAGTAACCGCGCGACGCCATCCAGTGCGCCATCGTGATCGTGCTCATCCAGTAGCTCGCCGGACCGACACCACTGGGATCGGCGACCCGCACCTGCCGCCCCTCGTCGCCGTAACCGACGATCGTCACGTAGTGCCCACCGGGGAAGCTGCGCCAGAAGCCGTCGTTGTCCGTCGCCCCGCCGACGATGTTCGCCACCACCGGCCGCCCCTTGCCGACCGCCTCGACCACGTCCGCCTGCAGCCGGTCCATCTGCGCCGACGTCGCCTTCTGGCCGGGAATCTCCCGCACCCGGTAGGCGTCCCCGCCGACCACCTTGTTCAACACCCGCGCGATGTCGTGCGACGAGTTCGTCCCGGCGAACGTCGTACCCAGCTGCCCCGCCAGGTTGTCCTGGCTCGGCGTGTGCCCCTGCGCGCTCAGCGCGATACGGGTCGACGCCGGACCGCAGTAGTACGCGTTCGGCTGGTACTGGAAGTCGTACGACAGCGTCTTCTCCGCCGGCGCCTTCGGCGCGGCCTCCTTGGGTGCGGCCTCCTGCGGCGGCGCCGCCTGGGCCCGCTCCGGCGTCAGCGCCAACTGCACCACACCCGACTCGACCCCCGCGTTTGACTCCGCCCCGGTCGGGGTACCGGACGAAAGGCTGCCCGTCGTCGCGGCCACCGCCAGCACGGCGGCCGACGCCACGGCCACCGAACGGAAACGGTTGGGGATAACCCGACGGAACGGATTGTACGAACGAGAGTTTTCCACTTGAAGCTCCATTACCCGCCGACTGTCGTCGGCGTCCCAATCGAAAACGGCAGACGTCGACCAGACCGACGAATCGCGACCCACCCGGGACAGGACCCGCAAAACCGACGGCGGGCCGCAGACGGCACCGCCGCCACAACGGGAGACGCGAAACAGGAAAAGGACAGCCGGCAACGGCCGGCTCAGTCGATTCCGAACCGATCTGGTGTCGTGATCAGTGATCCGGCGTCAGCAAACAGCCAGGATCGTCGGTCCACGCGACAAACGGCCGCACGACAGGGAAATGGGGGATGTGCCAACCAGGCACGCTCGGTACCGCACGAACAGTCGTCTCCTTCCACAACCGCCTACCGGGTTAGCTGACGGATTCGGGCGGGAAAGGTCGCCCTACCGCAGGCATCGGCCCACGGATTCACCCCGATTGCTTGGGTCCCCGGCTCGTACGAATACGACTAAGCGGATCCGCTCCGGCGCCATCGGATGATGACCCAACAACCGGAACGGATTTCCCGACCGTACTGGCCGCCCTCCGCCGTGCCAAGACCCGGTTATCGCGCTGCGATCTATCGCACTCGCGTTCGCCGCACCCGGGCGAAGCCGGGCCGCAAGCGCCCAGCAAAGCCAAAACGGAACGGACGGTGTGTGCACCACCGAAACAACGGCGCCCCCGAGGCCCACCGTCGATACATCACCCGACCACGACGCCACCGAAAAGACGACCCCCATGCCCTCTCGGCCAAATCATCGGGTACGGGCAGCCAGGCCACCCGCCACGACACCAAAGGTGCCCCTGTGACGCCCGGCCACCAGTGGGAGAAAGCCGGCCGAACCACCCCGACCACGCTGGGCAACCCCACCACCGCCATGGCACCATCACGCACGTGACCAGCAACTCCGCCACGACGCAGCACCTGCGCGACCTCGCCCGCCTGCGCCGCGTCCGGGACCGGATCGACCGGGAGTACGCCCGGCCGCTGGACGTCGAGGCCCTCGCCCGCGGCGTGAACATGTCCGCCGGACACCTCAGCCGCCAGTTCCGGCTCGCCTACGGCGAGTCGCCCTACTCCTACCTGATGACCCGACGCATCGAACGCGCCATGGCCCTGCTCCGCCGCGGCGACCTCAGCGTCACCGAGGTCTGCTTCACCGTCGGCTGCGCCTCACTGGGCACCTTCAGCACCCGCTTCACCGAACTCGTCGGCGTCCCGCCCAGCGTCTACCGCCGCCAGGCCGGACACGCCACCGCGGGAATCCCGTCATGCGTCGCCAAACAGGTGACCAGACCGATCAGGAATCGAGAAGCAGCAGGCAACGGCCACAACTAGCGTGACCGGCATGGACATCACCATTCACCACACCTTCCTGCCGCAGACCGACCCCGACGCCGCCCTCGCCTTCTACCGCGACGCCCTCGGCTTCGAGGTCCGCAACGACGTCGGCTACAGCGGAATGCGCTGGATCACCGTCGGCCCCACCAACCAGCCCGGCACCTCCATCGTCCTGCACCCGCCGGCCGCCGACCCCGGCATCACCGACGACGAACGCCGCACCATCACCGAGATGATGGCCAAAGGCACCTACGCCAGCGTCGTCCTGGCCACCCACGACCTCGACAGCACCTTCGAACGCCTCCAGGCCAGCGACGCCGAGGTCGTCCAGGAGCCGACCCAGCAGCCGTACGGAATCCGCGACTGCGCCTTCCGCGACCCCGCCGGCAACATGGTCCGCATCCAGGAACTCGGCTGAACCCACGAAACGACCGATGACCGCCGACCCCCGCCCGGCGCCGCCACGACACCGAACACCGGCGCCGGGCGGGGGAGCGGGGAGACCGGCCCGCCACGCACCAGGCGACGCCGCACCGCGGCCCCGCCCGACAGATGGAGACACGATGAGCAAGGCCACGACGACGCAGCCGCCCGCGCCACACATCGCCGACAGCCACGACCTGATCCGCGTACACGGCGCCCGCGAGAACAACCTCAAGGACATCAGCGTCGACATCCCCAAGCGCCGACTCACCGTCTTCACCGGCGTCTCCGGCTCCGGCAAGAGCTCCCTGGTCTTCGGCACCATCGCCGCCGAATCACAGCGGATGATCAACGAAACCTACAGCGCCTTCGTCCAGGGCTTCATGCCGACCATGGCCCGACCCGACGTCGACGTACTCGACGGACTGACCACCGCGATCATCGTCGACCAGGAACGGATGGGCAGCGACCCACGCTCCACCGTCGGCACCGCCACCGACGCCAACGCCATGCTCCGCATCCTGTTCAGCCGCCTCGCCAAGCCACACATCGGCTCACCCCAGGCCTACTCCTTCAACGTCGCCTCCATCTCCGGCGCCGGAGCCGTCACCGTCGAACGCGGCGGCACCACCACCACCAAGGAACGACGCAGCTTCAGCATCACCGGCGGCATGTGCCCCCGCTGCGAGGGCCGGGGAGCCGTCAACGACTTCAACCTCGCCGCCCTCTACGACGACACCAAATCCCTCAACGAGGGCGCGCTGACCGTACCCGGCTACAGCATGGACGGCTGGTACGGCCGCATCTACCGCGGCTGCGGCTTCCTCGACCCCGACAAGCCGATCCGCAAGTACACCAAGAAGGAACTGCACGACCTGCTCCACAAGGAGCCGACCAAACTCAAGGTCGAGGGAGTCAACCTGACCTACCTCGGACTGATCCCACAGATCCAGAAGTCGTTCCTGGCCAAGGACGTCGACGCCATGCAGCCGCACATCCGCGCCTTCGTCGAACGCGCCGTCGTCTTCACCACCTGCCCCGAATGCGGCGGCACCCGCCTCAACGAAGGCGCCCGATCCTCCAAGATCAAGGGGATCAACATCGCCGACGCCTGCGCGATGCAGATCAGCGACCTCGCCACCTGGGTCCGCGACCTCGACGAACCGTCGGTCGCGCCACTGCTGGCGAAGCTACGGCACACCCTCGACTCCTTCGTCGAGATCGGACTCGGCTACCTCAGCCTCGACCGGCCCTCGGGCACCCTGTCCGGCGGCGAGGCACAGCGCACCAAGATGATCCGCCACCTCGGCTCCTCGCTCACCGACGTCACCTACGTCTTCGACGAACCCACCATCGGCCTGCACCCGCACGACATCCAGCGGATGAACGAACTGCTGCGGCAACTGCGCGACAAGGGCAACACCGTCCTCGTCGTCGAACACAAACCCGAGACGATCGCGATCGCCGACCACATCGTCGACCTCGGCCCCGGCGCCGGCACCGCCGGTGGGGAAGTGGTCTTCGAAGGCACCATCGACGCCCTACGCGCCAGCGGCACCCTCACCGGACGGCACCTGGACGACCGGGCCAGCCTCAAACCCTCGGTACGGACACCGTCCGGAGCGCTCGAGGTACGCGGCGCCAGCACCCACAACCTCCGCGACGTCGACGTCGACATCCCGCTCGGCGTGCTCGTCGTCGTCACCGGCGTCGCCGGCTCGGGAAAGAGCTCACTGATCCACGGCTCGGTCGCCGGCCGCGACGCCGTCGTGTCGGTCGACCAGGCCCCGATCCGCGGCTCGCGACGCAGCAACCCGGCGACGTACACCGGACTGCTCGACCCGATCCGCAAGGCGTTCGCGAAGGTCAACGGCGTCAAGCCCGCCCTGTTCAGCGCCAACTCCGAGGGCGCCTGCCCGGTCTGCAACGGCGCCGGCGTCATCTACACCGACCTGGGCATCATGGCCACCGTCGCCAGCACCTGTGAGGAGTGCGAGGGAAAGCGGTTCGACGCGTCGGTGCTGAAGTACCACCTGGGCGGCCGCGACATCAGCGAGGTCCTGGCGATGTCGGTGACCGACGCCGAGAAGTTCTTCGGCGCCGGCGAGGCGCACACACCCGCCGCACACAAGATCCTCGAACGGCTCGCCGACGTCGGGCTCGGTTACCTGAGCCTCGGCCAGCCGCTCACGACACTGTCCGGCGGCGAACGGCAACGGCTCAAGCTGGCGACCCACATGGGCGACAAGGCCGGCGTGTACGTCCTCGACGAGCCGACCACCGGCCTGCACCTCGCCGACGTCGAGCAGTTGCTCGGCCTGCTCGACCGGCTCGTCGACGCCGGTAAGTCGGTCATCGTCATCGAGCACCACCAGGCGGTCATGGCGCACGCCGACTGGATCATCGACCTGGGGCCGGGGGCCGGCCACGACGGCGGCCGGATCGTCTTCGAGGGCCCGCCCGCGGATCTTGTCGCCGCCCGTTCCACCGTCACCGGCGAGCATCTGGCGGCGTACGTCGGGAGTCCACCGCCGACGCAGGCGGAGGAGACGGGGTTGGCGTGACGCTCGACCGCCACGAGAGGAGAGCGTCACGCCGGGAACGGCGGTGGGACGCCGGTTCGGTACGACGAGGCGTGCCGGCCGGCTGCCGGACAGGGCGTGAGTGCGGGCGTACCCGAGCGGGACCGCCGGGCCGGCTGGGCGCGCACGTTCAGGGAAGGCGGGAAGGGCCGCCTGAGCGCGGTCCCACCCCTGATCTGAATGTTCGATAATGTACATTATGTCAACCAGAGCATTATCGGGGGCCCGGAGATCGGCCGGGCACCCGCTCCCGGGGCGCGTTGATCAAGGAGTTGTGTTTTCGCATAGGTGTACGAGTCGGGCATGCTTTCTCCTTGATCGCGGCGGCCAGTACGGGTCGGCGGCCCCGTCGGTCGGCACGTGCGGCGCAGCAAGGGCACAGCGCGTGGTGCGCGGCCCGCGGGGCGCGATCGGGCATCAACGCGGGGCCACCCGTCGGCGGAGATGAGTGAGGCGTCCCCCGAGCGGCTGGCCGGTTCTCAAGAAGCGGTGAATGCTGCATAATATTCCTTATGCATGACAAACAGGACGAAACCGGCGAACAGCGGGTAGTGGTCCTCATCGAGGAATTCCTGACGGCGCGGGCGGCGCGCAAGCCGTCACCGCACACCCTGGAGGCGTACCGGCGCGACCTGCTGTCGGTCGCCCGTCTGGTCGCCGAGGATCCCGACACTCCCCTCCCCCTGGCCAGCCTGCCGATCTCGGCGCTGACCGCCCGTACGCTGCGGTCCGCGTTCGCCCGGTTCGCCGCCCCGCGCGCGGTCGCCTCGGTCTACCGGGCCTGGTCGACGTGGAACACGTTCTTCACGTTCCTGGTCGCGGACGCGGTGGTGGCCGGCAACCCGATGCCGGCGGTCGGGAAGCCGTCCGCTCCCCCGGCGCTGCCCAAGCCGCTGCGGGGCGAGGAGACGCCGGAGCGGCTGCTGGAGGCGGTGGCGCGCGACGACGACCGGCGGCAGCGGCATCCGTGGCCGGAGCGGGACATGGCGGTGATCGCGCTGGCGTTGTGTGCCGGGCTGCGGCTGTCGGAACTGCTGGCGTTGCGGGTCGGGTCGCTGGCGGGCCGGCCCGGCGAGCGGCGGGTCGAGGTGGCGGGCAAGGGCGGCCGGGCGCGGGTGGTGCCGGTGGAGCCGGAGTTGGACGCGGTGGTGTCGGCGTACCTGGAGAGCCGGGTGCGGCGGTTCGGGGCGCGGTCGGTGGGGCGTACGTCGGTGTTGCTGGTGGATCGGCACGGTGAGCCGTTGCGGCGCGGTGGGCTGCAGTATCTGGTGGAGTCGTGTTACCGGCGGGCGGGGATCACGGATCGGGTGCCGGCGGGTGCGCAGTTGCACGCGTTGCGGCACACGTTCGCGACGCGGTTGGCGGAGGACGGGGCGAGCGCGTCGGAGATCATGCGGTTGTTGGGGCATGCGAGTCTTACGACGAGTCAGAACTACATCGACGTGACGGCGGGTCAGCAGCGGGCGGCGGTGCGGGCCAACCGGACGAACCAGTCGTTGGGTCGGTTGCTGGCGTCGGTGGTGCCGTCGGGGTCATGAAGGGCTGTCCCCTGGGCGGGTCAGACGACGGCGACGGCGCCGATTTCGACGAGGAAGCCGGGGCCCAGGCCGGCGACGACGTGGACGGTGATGGCGGGCGGCGGGTCGGCCGGGTTCCACGCCTGTTGGAAGGCGGCGAATCCGTCGTTGATCGCGTGGCCGTCCGCTACGGCGATGGTCCAGTGCACGATGTTGGCGAGGCTCGCTCCCTCGCTTTCGAGGATGGTCGCGAGGTTGCGGAGTGCCTGTGTGGCCTGCTCCCCGACGGTGGGGCCGACTATCTTGCCGGCGGCGTCGACGCCGTTCTGTCCGCCGATGTAGATGGTCTTGGCGGGTTGTTCGACCACGACGGCCTGGCTGAAGGCGGGGCTGCGGTGCAGTCCCGCGGGGTTGATGTGTCGTACGGCCATGTCTGCCTCCTGATCATGACACCGGTTATAGCGGTTACGGGTACGACACCAGTTATAGTGGTTTCATGCGAGCGGACGCAACCGGACGGGTGCTGCACGACCCCAAGGGAGGGTCGTTCTGGTTCGACGCCGGAGCGCTCTGCCTGGACTTCGCCCACACCGGCGGCGAGGGCCGGTATGCGGTGTTCGAGACCCTCCACGAGCCGGCCGATCTGGCCGAATGGCTGTCCCAGCCGCCGCTGGCCGCGATCCTGACGGTTCCTGCGACGGCCGGCGAGCTGACCGCGGCCAAGGCCCTGCGCCAGGCGATCTGGGAGGCGGCACACGCCCGGGCGGCACGGCGCGCCCTCCCCTGCGGCGCGGTCGACGTGATCAACCACGCCGCGGCCGCGGCGTCGCTGGTGCCCGAACTCGCCGCCGACGGCACGACGGCGCGATGGGCGACGCCGGTGGGGGCCGTGCAGGCGCTCTCGACGCTGGCGCGGGAGATGATCGGCCTGCTGTCCGGGCCGCTGTCCGAGCGTTTCCGCGTGTGTGCCGGCGACAACTGCCCGCTGGTGTTCGTCGACTCCTCCCGTCCCGGCGCCCGGCGGTGGTGCGCGATGGAACGCTGCGGCAACCGCCACAAACTGCGGGCTCTGCGCGCCCGGCGGGCCACCGAGCCCTGACGGCCGGGCGGTGTCGTCGTGATGGTTTCGGCGACGCCGTGCGCCGCTGTGAGTCGAGGAGGTGAGACCGATCAACGCTGTGACAGGTCGGGACTCCCTCCCCCGCATGGTCTAGGGAGTGCCCGCACAAGGCATCCCGAAAGGCTCGACACCCTGTGCGCTTCACCTTCGAGACGTCGTCGGACGGCGTCCGTGAACAGCTGTTCACCCTCGGCGAGATTCCTGGCGTGCTGTGGACGCCGGACGGCGCCACCGGCCCCCGTCCCCTGGTCCTGATGGGACACGGCGGCGGCCAGCACAAGAAGGCGCCCGGCATCGTGGCCCGGGCGCGCCGCTTCGTGGTCGGGTACGGTTTCGCGGTGGTGGCGGTCGACGTGCCCGGTCACGGTGACCGGCCGAAGGACCCCGAGTACGACCGGATCGCGACCGCGAACCAGGCCCGGGTGGCCGCCGGGGCGGAGCTGGCTCCGCTGATCGCGCGGTTCCAGGCCCTGGTGGCCCGGCAGACCGTTCCCGAGTGGCGGGCGGTTCTGGACGCGGTCCAGGATCTCGACCGGGTCGGTGCCGGCCCGGTCGGCTACTGGGGTGTGTCGCTGGGGTGCGGGCTCGGTGTTCCGTTCGTCGCCGCCGAGCCCCGGGTCCGTGCGGCGGTGCTGGGCCTGGGCGGGGCGCTGGCATCGGCCGAGGTCGCCGCGCGGGTCACCGTGCCGGTGGAGTTCCTGTTGCAGTGGGACGACGAGCGGGTGCCGCGGGCGCAGGGGCTGGCGCTGTTCGACGCCTTCGGTTCGGCGGAGAAGACGTTGCACGCCAATCCGGGCGGGCACGGCGAGGTCCCGGCATTCGAGGTGGACAGCGGCGTACGGTTCTTCGCCCGGCATCTCGGCTGATCCGGAGGGTGTGCGGTGGCGCGCCGGTCGGGATTCGTCCCGACCCGGCGCGCCGGATCGGCTGCCCTGGGCGGTCAGCCGTTCGAGGACGGGTGGGATGCGAGGCGGTGCGTCGACCCCGCCGCCAGGGCCCGGGTGACGTGCTGGATGCCCCCGCGGATCGTGTCGCCGTACGGGTCGTCGGGCAGGTGTTCGACGAGGCTCCGGGCGGTGGTCAGGTGCTCGCGGGCGAGGGCGGTGTTGCCCAGGCGCCGGTGGTCGTCGGCGAGGCTGAGGTGCAGTGACGGCAGGAAGCCCTGGACGTGGAGCGAGGAGTGGTACCGCTTCGCGCGTTCGTCGGTGAGGTCGGCGACGGCCGCCAGGGCGCGTTCGTCCCACCGCAGTTCGGCTTCGGTGGTGTCCTGCAGGTCGGCGAGGTGGTGCGCGAGGGTGCAGCGGTGGAGGGCGTCGCCGGTGGCGCCGATCTGGTCCCACAGGGCGGTGAGGGTGTCGCGGGCCTGGACCTTCTGTCCTGATCGGCCGAGTTCCACGGCGGCGGCGATGCTCGTCATGGTCGCGTCGGGCATGGTCTGCGCCGGCTGGTTCACGGTTCTCCTTGTGGTGCGGGCGGGGTGGTTGCCTTGACCGGCATGGCCAGGGTGGTGAAGTCGCCGTCGTCGGCCGAGCGGACGACGACGGGCCGGTGGGGTCGGGTGATCTGGAGCATCACGTCGGGGCCGACGCTGGCCGACAGGGCCGGATGCAGCGTGGTGAACCGGAAGCTGATCGCCACCGGTTCACCGGTGGTGTCGGCGGGGACCGTGACGGACGGCCGGTCGTGGGCGGACGACGTGATGGTCAGGCCGTCGCCGACGAGGAGGTCGAGGCGGGCTCGCGGGTCGTCGCCGAGGGCGGCCAGGAGCCGCCCTCGGGGGGCGACGACCCGGGTCAGGGGTTCGGGCGGGTCGTCGAGGACGACCCGGTAGGACGGGTAGGTGCTGTCGATCGTCGGTAGCAGCCGTTCGCCGTCCGGCCCGTCGAGCCGGACGTGGGAGTCGGCGAGCCGCAGCCGTACGCTGGCCTGCTCGCCGATCCACGGGCGTGCGTCTTCGAGGTGCGGGGCCGCGACGACCGCCGCTGCGGGCTCTCGGCGGCCTCTGACGGTTATCGACCTGGTCGCCAGCCGGTACCGGTCGGTGGCGACCAGGCGGAGTTCTCCCGCCGCCGTCTCGATCAGGACTCCGCCGAGCACGGGGATCTCGCCGGTGGTGTCGGCGGCCGGGGCGACCTGCCCGATCGCGTGGGCCAGTGTTCGGCCGGGGACGGTGACGACGTCGCCCGTACGGTCGCGGATCAGGGTCAGCGCGGTGGTGGCGGTGGCGCGGGCGGCCTCGACGGTGCGTTCCAGCGTGCGCAGGTGGGCGGCCAGGAGTTCCTCGGCCGCTTCGGCCGGGCCGGTGAGTAGTCGTCGTACGTCTTCCAGGGGCAGTCCCGCCTGCCGTAGTTGGCGGATCAGGACGACCTCGTCGATCTGGTCGGGTGAGTAGTACCGGTATCCGGTGACCGGGTCGACGGCGTCGGGGCGGACGAGGCCGCAGTCGTCGTAGAACCGTAGTGCGCTCGTGGTGACGTCGGTGGCCCGGGCGAACGCCCCGATCGTCATCCGGTCGTCTTGTTCCCTCACGCCGCCCATCGTGGGGCTTCGAGCGGCGTGAAGGTCAACCCGGTGGAGGAGGCGGCCCCGGGAGGCCGTCCCGCTGGCGTGGCTACAATAGTCGGACTCCGTACGGCGTACTGAGTTTGGTTGACGGATCCGGGGGCGGGCGTGACGACGATGTGGCGGCGGTGCGCGGTGGTCTTCGAGCCGGCGGACCCGCCGCGGGCCGGCCGGCTGGCGTTCTGGTCACCCGACGGCGGCCCGCCGCCCGACGACGTACCCGGCGACGGCGGTGAGCTGACCGTGGCCGTCCCCGACGGTGCCGGCGTCACCGTGTCGACGGTCGCCGCCCGCCGGCTACCGGTCGGCACGGCGCTGCCCCTGCTCGCCGAGGCGGGTGCGCAGGCCGACGCGCACCCGGCGGCCGCGTTCTGGTCGGCGGCCGCCGACGTGGCGTTGCACCTGGTGGCGCGGGGGCGGCTGCTACCCGGGGTCTCCCCCGCCGGCTTCGACGCGTGGCGGGTCGGCCCGCTCGACGCCGACGACGTCGGACGCATCGGTGCGCTGGGTGCGGCGATGCCCGGCTGGGCACGCGCCGTACCGGTGCCGGCCGCCGGCGGGGTCCGGCTGCCGGCGGCGTACCCGCTGCTGCGGGCGTTCCTGGACGCGGTCGCCGACGACCTGCCGCGCGACCGGGACGCGGACGGGACCGCGTACGCCGGCCGGGCGCCGCGGCGGGTCGACGGGCTGCGGGACTGGGCGGCCGAACTGGCCGCCGGCGTCGACGCCGGGGTACGGGTGTCGCTGCGGCTGGAGGTGCCCGGCGGTGATCCGGCGGCCGGCCCGTGGCAGGCGGTGGTCCAGGTGCACGGGCTGGCCGATCCGGGGCTGGTCGCCGACGTGGCGCCGGTGTGGGCGGGGGCGGCCGCCGGGCTCGACGCACGGGCGCCGCAGGACGTGGTGCTGGCGGTACGGCGGGCGGCGCGGGTGTGGGAGCCGCTACGGCGGCTGCTGTCGGGGCCGGTACCGGACCGGATGGTGCTCGGCGACGACGAGGTGGCCGAACTGGTCGACGGTGCGGCGCGCCGGCTGGCGGCGGCCGGGGTCGCGGTGCACTGGCCGCGGGAGGTGGAGCGCGACGTGTCCGTACGGGCCCTGGTCGGTGCGGGCTCCGGCGGTTCGGGAGCGGCCGGTGGCCGGGTGTTCGGTGCCGGTGCGCTGCTGTCGTTCGACTGGCAGGTGGCGCTACGGGGCGAGCCGCTGACGGCGGCCGAACTGGAGGTGCTGGCGGCGGCCCGGCGACCGGTGGTGCGGCTACGGGACCGGTGGGTGCTGGTGGCTCCGGAGGTGGTGGCGCGGGCGCGGGAAGGGTCGTTGCCGGCGGTGGCGGCGGTGGACGGGCTGGCGGCGGTGCTGTCGGGTTCGACGGTGGTCGGCGGGGAGCCGGTCGAGGTGGTCGCCGACGGCTGGCTGGCGCGGCTGCGGGAGCGGCTCGCCACCCCGGACAGCGCCACCCCGGACGGTGCCGGGCCGGATGCCGGCGTCGCCGTACCGGCCGGGCTGACGGCGACGTTGCGCGACTACCAGGTGCGTGGACTGCGGTGGCTGGTCCGGATGACGTCACTGGGGCTGGGGGCGTGCCTGGCCGACGACATGGGACTGGGCAAGACCGTCACGTTGATCGCGCTGCACCTGCACCGGCAGGCCGATCCGGCGACGGCGGGCCCGACGCTGGTGGTGTGCCCGGCGACGCTGCTCGGAAACTGGGAGCGGGAGGTGCGCCGGTTCGCGCCGGGGATCGAGGTGTCGCGGTTCCACGGCCCCGACCGGTCGCTGGACGCGGTGACGGGCGGGTTCGTGCTGACGACGTACGCGACGATGCGGCTGGACGCGGCCCGGCTGGCACGGTTCGGGTGGGCGCTGGTCGTCGCCGACGAGGCACAGCACGTCAAGAACGCCGGCTCGCTGTCGGCCCGGGCGCTGCGGCTGGTCGCCGGCGGCGCGGGGGCACGGGTGGCGTTGACGGGTACCCCGGTGGAGAACAACCTGGACGAGTTGTGGGCGATCCTGGACTGGGCGACGCCGGGGCTGCTGGGTCCCCGTACGGTGTTCCGGCGGCGGTGGGCCGATCCGGTGGAGTCCGGCGACGAGGCCGCGGCGCGCGGTCTGGCGCGGCTGGTGGGCCCGTTCCTGCTGCGGCGGCGCAAGTCGGATCCGGACGTGGTGCCGGAGTTGCCGGCGAAGACGCAGACCGACCGGCCGGTGGCGTTGTCGGTGGAGCAGGTGGCGCTGTACGAGGCGGTGGTCCGTGAGGCGTTGGCGCGGCTGCCGGATACGGCCGGGATGGCCCGCCGGGGTGCGGTGGTGTCGCTGCTGACCGCGTTGAAGCAGATCTGCAACCACCCGGCGCAGTACCTGAAGGAGGACGAGCCGGTCCTGGCCGGCCGGTCGGGGAAGCTGGAACTCCTCGACGAGCTGGTCGACGCGATCGTGGCCGGTGGCGGCGCGGTGCTGGTCTTCACCCAGTACGTGGCGATGGGGCGACTGCTGCGCCGGCATCTGCGCGGGCGCGGGTTCGGGGGCGAACTGCTGCACGGCGGCACGTCGTTGCCGCGCCGGCAGGAGTTGGTGGACCGGTTCCAGGCCGGTGCGGTGCCGGTGTTCGTGCTGTCGTTGAAGGCGGCCGGGACGGGGCTGAACCTGACCCGGGCCGATCATGTCGTCCACTTCGACCGGTGGTGGAATCCGGCGGTCGAGGACCAGGCGACCGACCGGGCGTACCGGATCGGGCAGACCCGGCCGGTGCAGGTGCACCGGCTGGTCGCCGAGGGCACCGTCGAGGACCGGATCGCCGCGATGCTGTCGGCGAAGCGGGAACTGGCCGACGCGGTGCTGCACTCCGGTGCGGCGGCGCTGACCGAGCTGTCCGACGCGGAGCTGGCCGAGCTGGTGGTGCTGCGGTGAGCGGCGACCGGGTGCGGGGCTTCCCGGCGTTCGGGCGCGGCGGCCGCCGGGTGCGGCAGTTCGCGGCGTCGTGGTGGGGCCGGGCCTGGGTACGGGCGATGGAGGAGACGGCGCTGGACGCCGAGCAGCTGCGCAAGGGCCGCCGGTACGCGTACACCGGGCACGTCGGGTCGATCACGGTCTCCCCCGGCCGGCTGGCCGCGCCGGTGTACGGCGACGACGGGGCGACGTACACGACGGTGGTCCACGTGGAACGGCTCGCCGACGCCGGCTGGGAGCGGCTGGCCGACGAGGTCGCCGGCAGTGCCGGCTACCTGGCGGCGCTGCTGGACGGTGAGGTGCCGCACGACCTGGTGGCGGCGGCCGGCGACGCCGGGGTGCGGCTGCTGCCGGATCTGGGCGATCTGCAGCCGGAGTGCGACTGCGCGGACTTCGAGTTTCCGTGCCGGCATGCGGCGGCGTTGTGTTACCAGGCGTCGTGGCTGCTGGACGCCGACCCGTTCGTCCTGCTGCTGTTGCGGGGCCGGGGGCGGGCCGAACTGTTGGCGGGGTTGCGGCGGCGCGGCGCGGCCGGCTCGCCGGCCACCGCCCCGCCGGAGCCGGCCGCGGACGGGCCGGTCGGGGTGGACGCGGTGGCCGCGTACGCGGGCGGGCTGCCGGCGCTGCCGGTGCCGCCGCCCACCGTGGCCGCCGACCCGGCCGGTGGCGTGGTGTTCCCGGTGGCGCCGGGCGTCGATCCGGAAATCCTGCGCCGGGCGGTCACGGCCGCCGCCGGGCGGGCGGCGGCGCTGCGCGACCGGCGGTAGCCGTCGGCACGGATGGAGGCGGGTATGGCGGCGGTAGCCGGCGTCACGGGTGCAGGTGGGTGACGACGATCCGGGTGGCCTCGGCGATGAGGGCGTTGTCGTAGCCGGCGTCCTTACGGTCACGGCTGGACAGCACGGCGACGACGATCGGTGCCCGGCCCGGCGGCCGCAGGACGGCGATGTCGTTGCGGGTGCCGTAGCCGCCGGCCCCGGTCTTGTCGCCGACGGTCCAGCCGTCCGGCACACCGGCACGGATCAGTTCGTCGCCGGTGGTGTTGCCGGCCAGCCAGCCGTTGAGGATGTCGCGGTCCTCGCCGGACAGGGCGTCGTCGACGGCGTACGCCCGCAGGCTCGTGGCGAGCGCCCGAGGTGTGCTGGTGTCCCGCCGGTCGCCGGGGGTGGCCTGGTTGAGGTCGGTCTCCCAGCGGTCGGCGTCGGTGGTCGTGTCGCCGACGCGCCGCAGCGCCCGTTCGAAGCCGTCGGGGCCGCCGAGGTGGCGTAGCAGCAGGTTCCCGGCGGTGTTGTCGCTGTAGCGGACGGCGGCGTCGCACAGGGCGCGCAGGGTCATGCCGGTGTCGACGTGTCGTTGCGTGACCGGGGAGTGGGTGACGAGGTCGGCGCGGGTGTAGCGGACGGTCGCGTCGAGTTGCGCGGTCGTGGTCGTGTCGAGGACCGCGGCGGCGGCGAGGGCCTTGAACGTCGACGCGTACGCGAACCGTTCGTCGGCCCGGTACGACACGGTGCGGCCGGAGCCGGTGTCGACGGCGTGGACGCCGAGCCGGGCGTCGTACGTGGTTTCGAGGTCGGCGAACGCCGCGTCGGCCGCCGGCGCGTCGGCGGCGGCGGTGGTCGTGGCGGCGCCGGGTGTGGCGGTGGGGCCGGATGTGCCCGGTGTGCCGGGTGTGGTGGCGGGTTCGGGGCCGGCGCAGGCGGTGGTCAGCAGGACGACCGCCGCGGCCAGCACGCCGACGCCCCGTACGGTGCCGTTCCCGGTCGACATTCCACCACCTGGTCCTTCGGTAGGCGCCACGACACCGAACCGCCCCCGGCAGGCCGGAACGGGCCTGCCGGGGGCGGTTCGACAAGACACGGTCAGCGGCCGCCGCGGCGGGCGCGGACCTCCTCCAGCCGCTCGTTCAGGATGTCCTCCAGTTCGGCGATCGAACGCCGTTCCAGGAGCATGTCCCAGTGCGTACGCGGCGGCTTGGCCTTCTTCTGCTCCGGCTCGCTGCCGTCGACCAGGCGTGCGACGCTGCCGTCGAACTTGCACTCCCAGGTCGTGGGGACCTCGGCGTCGACGGCGAACGGCACCTCGAACTGGTGGCCCTTCAGGCACAGGTACTCGCGGGTCTGGCGCGGAGCGAGTTCGGTGTTGCGGTCGGACTCGTAGCTGACTGCTCCCAGACGGCTGCCGCGCAGCATGCGCTCGCCCATGATCGGCTTTCCCCTCGGTCGTGGTGCTGGTGTTCCGTACGTGGTGCGGTGGTGGCCCCGGTCGGCCGGATGCCACCTGACAACCTTCTCGCTGAATGTAACGACCTGCGACAGCCCGGCGATTCCCGCCGGGCGGTGTCGGACAAACGCTCCGAGGATAGCCGGAACCCGCCACCGGCCGCCCGGTCATCCGGGGTGATACTGCCCGCTACCGCGTGCGCCTACACCGACGGTACGGCGCCGGCCGCCGCCCCGTCGACAGGTGGCGGCGCCCCGGACGGCCGGCTGGCGGCACCCAGCGCCGCCAGCGCCGCCGCGAGATCGGTGACCTGGCCGGACAGCTGCCCGGCGCGGGCCTGCGCGGCGTCGGCGTCGGCGCGCGCCGCGGCCAGCCGTACCGCGAGCTGGTCGGCGTCGGCGCGGGCCGCCGCGGCATCGGCGGCGGCGGCACGCAGCTCGCCGGCGACCCGGTCCCGTTCGGCGCGGGCCGCGTCCCGGTCCCGGACCGCGGCGTCGGCGACCGTACGGGCCCGGGCGGCGTCGTCGTCGGCCTGCCCGGCCCGGGCCCGGGCCTGCTCGGCGTCACGGGTCGCCTCCTGTGCCCGCGCCCGCGCCGCCGCCGCCTCGTCCCGGGACCGTTCGGCCTGCGCGACCGCGTCGGCGGCCGCCTGCGTCGCCCGCTGCGCGTCGGCGCGGGCGGTGTCCCGATCGGCGACCGCACCGGCCAGGTCCCGGCGCAGCCCGGCCACTTCCCGGCCGGCCCGGTCGGCGTCGGCGCGGGCGGCGACCAGCTCGCCGCGTACGGTGTCGCGGTCCTGTTCGGCACGCTCCCGCAGCGCTTCGGCGGCGCTGGCCTGCCCACGGGCGGTGTCCCGCTCGACGACGGCGGCCTTCGCCGCCGAGATCGCCTGCGCGGCCTGCTCCCGCGCCCGTTCGGCGTCGGCGCGGGCCTCGTCACGGGCCACCGCGGCGGCCGAAGCCTGCTCACGGGCCTGGCCGGCGGCGCGGGCCGCGGATTCGGCGTCGGCGCGGGCCTCGTCACGTTCGGCGTGCGCGGCCGCGACCCGGGCGGCGGCGGCCGCGTCGGCCTCGGCCAGCCGCCGCTCCACCCCGGCCGGCGACAGTTCGGCGTGCAACGCCTCGGTGAGGGTGCCGACGACCTGGTCGAGCCGGTCGACGGCCTCCCACGTCCGGGCGACCTGACCGGCCAGGCCCGGCGAGTTACGGTGCCGCATCCGGGTGTTACGGGACTCGCGCTGGCAGGCGCCGTCGTTGTCGCGGCAGTACCGGAACGGCCGCCCGGCCGCGGCCCGCTGCGGCACCGGCCGCCCGCAGTGCGCGCACGGCCGCGTCTCCGTGATCTCCCCGTCCGGCCCGGTCCGCGCCACCTCCGGCGCGGTGTCCCCGTCCGCCGTCGTATGCCCGTTTCGCATCGTCGTCATCGCCGGCAGATCCTACGTGCGGGCCGACACCGCCGGCCGGAAACGGTCGGGCGTGTCGTCAGCGGCGCGGCGGGCCGGGCTCGACGATCTCGCCCTCGATGACCTCGCTCGGCACGGCCGGCTCCGGAGCCGGCTCACCGGGCGGCGGCTTGGTCAGGGTCGGCCCGGCCGGCTCCGGCGCCGGCTCACCCCGGTGCACCCGCACCCGGCGGGGCCCGAACAGGTCACCGGCGACCGCCGACGACACCCGCCGCTCGGCGGCGCCCTGGACCCGGCGGCGGGTCAGCCGACGTACCGGCGGCACCGTCAGCAGCAGCCCGGCCGCACCCGACACCAGACCCGGCGCGGCCAGCAGTAGCCCGGCGGCGAGGCCGACGACGCCGTCGGTGACCTGCTCGCCGGGCGGCGCACCCGACTGTGCCGCGTCCCGGAACCCGCGCCAGGCGCGCAGCCCCTCCCGGCGCAGCAGCCACATGCCGAGCACCGACGCCGCCAGCCCGATCAGGATCGTCCACCCGAACCCGATGGCCCGGCCGACGAACACGAACACCACGACCTCGACGACCGCCAGGGCCAGCAGGGCCAACGGCACGTAGCGGAGCCTGCCGCGCATGTCAGCTCACATCCCGAAGCTCGGTGTCCAACCATTCAAGCATGACACGCGTACCGGTCACGGCCAGCGCGCGTGGGCGTCGGTACGGGACCGCACCGCCTTCGTCACCGCGTCCCGCCGGTCCCGGGCACCCCACATCGTGACCCGCCACAGCGCCTCACCGACGATCAGGGTGCTCATCTTGCTCGCCCCCCGCTCCCGCTCGGCGAACGTGATCGGCACCTCCACGATCCGCAGCCCGGCCCGGTGCACCCGCCGCGACAACTCCACCTGGAACGAGTAGCCCTGCGACGCCACCGACTCGAAGTGGATCTTCTCCAGGGCCGGCAGCCGGTAGACCCGGTAGCCGCCGGTCGCGTCGTGGACCGGCATCCCCAACGCCAGCCGCGTGTACAGGTTCCCGCCGCGCGACAGCAGCTGCCGGTGCCACGGCCAGTTCACGACCTTCCCGCCACGCACCCACCGCGACCCGATCACCACGTCGGCGTCACGGGCCGCGTCCAGCAGCCGCGACAGCTCCTCCGGGGCGTGCGAACCGTCGGCGTCCATCTCCACCACCGCGTCGTAGCCGCACTCGCGGGCCAGCGCGAACCCCGCCACGTACGCCGCACCCAGCCCCTGCTTACCCGGCCGGTGCAGCACGTGCACCCGCGGATCGTCGGCAGCGATGGCGTCGGCGACGTCACCGGTGCCGTCCGGGCTGTTGTCGTCGGCGATCAGGACGTCGACCGCCGGCACCGCCCGCCGCACCCGCGAGGTGATCACGCCGACGTTGTCGGCCTCGTTGTACGTCGGGATGACCACCAGCACCCGGCCCACCCCCGGGTAGCCGCCCACGTCGTCGCTCACCGTTCCTCCGTATCCTCACCGGCGCCCGCCACGACCGCCGTACCCGCGCCGGCCGGACGGGCCCGGCGACGCCACACCGCCGCGACGGCGACGACCGCACCGGCACCCACCACCAGCAGCACCTCCGGCCACAACCCGACCCGCGTCGCGACCGTGCGCCCCTCCCGCAACTCCAGCTCCCGCACGATCACCTCGGCGGTGTTGAACCCGGTGCCCTGGAATACCCGCCCGTCGACCCCGACGAACCCCGACACCCCGACCGTGGACGCCATCAGCGCCTGCCGGCCGTGCTCGACCGCCCGCAGCCGCACCATCGCCAACTGCTGCCGCGCCTCCGCCTCGTTGAACGTCGCGTTGTTCGTCTGCACCACCAGCAACTGCGCACCCCCGACCACGGTGTCGCGCACGATGCCGTCGTACGCCACCTCGAAACAGATGACGTCACCGACGACCGCCGGCCCCAGCGGCAACACCCCCGGCTCCGACCCCGGCACGAAGTCCGACGCCACCCGGTCGACCTCCTTGCTGACCATGCGCGCGATGTCCCGCAACGGCACGTACTCCGCGAACGGCACCGGATGCCGCTTGACGTACATCCGCTCCCGGTCGACGCCGACCCCCGGCAGCCACACCAGGCCCACGTTGCGGACCTGACCCGGCTCCGGCCCCCGCAACACCGCACCGACCAGGATCGGCGCCCCGATCGCGTCGGCAGCCACCGAGATCCGCGCCGCCGCATCCGCGTTCCGCAACGGGTCGATGTCGCTGGAGTTCTCCGGCCACACCACCAGGTCCGGCCGCTCCTGCTCGCCGGCCGCGACCCGCCGCGCCAACTCGACGGTGCCGTTGACGTGATTGTCCAGCACCGCCCGCCGCTGCGCGTTGAAATCGAAACCCATCCGCGGCACGTTGCCCTGCACCACCGCCACCACCGCCGTACCCGTCGTCGGCGTGCCACCGACCGGCACCACGAACCCGGCCCCGACGACCGCCACCGCACCACCGAGCCCGGCCACGACCGGCACCACCGCGGCCCGGCCCACCGGCCGCCACGACCGCCACAGCGCCGCCACCACGAACCCGCCGGCGACCGCGACCGCGAACGTCACCAGCGGCGCCCCACCGACCGCCGCCAGCCGCAGCAGCGGCGACTCGTCCTGGCTGAACGCCAGCCGCCCCCACGGAAACCCGCCGAACGGGGTCCGGTCCCGCAACGCCTCCTGCGCCACCCACAACACCCCGGCCACCGCCGGCCACGACCACCGCGCCCGGTCCACGACCGGACTCACGTACGCCGCCACCGCACCCAGCAACCCCAGGTACGCCGACTCCAGCCCGGACAGCAGCAGCCACGGCAGATTGCTCAGGTGCAGGTTCGTCCAGGACAGCAACGGCACGAAGAACACCGCACCGGACAGCGCCCCGTACCCGAACCCGGCCAGCGGCCGCCGCCGGTGCACCGCCACCGCGAACAACGCCACCCCGACCGGCGCCAGCCACCACCGGCCGTACGGCGGAAACGACACCAGCAGCGCCAGCCCCGCCCCGACCGCCGCCAGCAGCGACAACCACCACGGCAGCGGCCGGCCCGGCACGCCCCCGCCCACCGCACCGACGTCACCCGAACCCGACCGGTCCACACCGGCCGTCCGCACCATCGCCACCCGCGCCTCACCCATGACCCGGCCGCGCCGGCACACCCCGGCGACGGTCCATCCCCGCAACGCTACCGGGCCGCAAAACCACGCCCCGCACAAAGCCGCACGCAACGGACGACCAGCGGGTTCACCACCACAAACGGAAATCGGGGCGTGACCGTTACGGTCACGCCCCGATGCTCCCAGGCCCCTCCCGGCCGGTGCGGCAGTGGCGACCCACCCGACCTTCGGACCGACAAGACGGTGGCTGGCTGCCCCCGTCAGGCCGTTGTCTACTGGCCGCGTAATTCCCCCTGCCCGTACACCGGTAAGTCGCAGCCGGTTCGCGCCGCCCCGCCGACCCCCGCCCACTGGACCTGGCCGTGGCGACAGTTGCCGCGCGGCCAGCAGACGAAGGGACGAAGCGAACAACAGCCGCTTCCCGTTGTAGGACTCAAAGACGGTACGTGCCACCCCCCAGGACCTGTCAACAGCCGCAACGGCAGACATCGCGAACACCGGCGTGTCGCCCTGGCGTGTTGCGCCCGGATCACCTGTCCGACGTACCAGCCAACCCCCGCGCCAACCCCGCCGCCGCCACCGGAAACTCCTCCGCCAACAACCCCACCGCCGCCAACACGTAGTCGACGTCGACAACCGTCCGCGGCGCCCGCGGCACCGCCCACCCACCGGCATGATCCGCCAACGCCGCCGCCAGCACCCCCGCACCACCACGGGTGTGCCGCAACACCCCGCCCGAACCGACCACCAGCCGCACGTCCCGCAGATCCCGCGCCGCCCGCTCGCCACGCCCACCGCCACGGGCATGCCGGCGCAACGCCACCGTCACCGCCAACTCCGCGATCCGCAGATCCACCACACCACCCGCCCCCGCAAGCGCCGACGGATCCGCCGCCAGACCCGCCGCCGCCACCACCAACCCCTCACCCTCACCGGCGGCCAGCAACCGCTCCTGCTCCGCCGCCGCGACCACCCCCGGCGCACTCCACCGCATCCCCAGATCACCCTCGACCGTCCGGGCCCGCCACCACATGCCGGCCACCTCCCGCCCCGGCCCCGTCGCCCGCTCGTCCGGAGTCAACACCGAATACACGTCCGTGGTCGCCCCACCCACATCCACCACCAGCAGGTCACCACCGACCTGCCCGGCAAGGACCTCCACCCCGGTCAACACCGCGTCCGGGGTCGCCGCCCGCACCAGCGACGCGAACCGCGGCCCCCGCGACAACCGCTTACCGCCGATCACATGCCGCAGAAACACCCCCCGGATCGCCGCCCGCGCCGAACCCGGCGCCAGCACCCCGATCCGCGGCAACACGTTGTCGGCCGCCGACACCGGCACCCCCCGCCCGGAAAGCACCGCCACCACCTCGTCACGCACCTCGACGTTGCCGGCCACGACCACCGGCACCCGCCACCGCGCCAACCGGCCCGCGTTGTGGACCAGCACCTCCGCGTCACCACCATCGGTGCCACCGACCAGCAACACCACGTCCGGCCGCGCCGCCCGCAACGCCGACAACCCCGCCGCATCCAGCCGGCCCGCCGCCACATGCACCACCCGTGCCCCCGCCGACAACCCGACCCGGGCCCCGGCCTGCGCCGTCACCAACTCCTCGTAACCGACCACCGCCAGCCGCAGCCCACCACCGGCCGACGAACACACCAGCCACGGCACATCCGTGCCCCGAAGACCGGCGGTCGCCGCCGCCACCACCGCGTCCAGGCCGTGCAACACGTCCGAACCCACCGTCGTCGGCCCCGACGCCGACCCGACCAGACCACCACCGGCCAGGTCGACGACCGCCACCTTCGTGAACGTCGACCCGACATCGGCACAGACCGCGTACGTCACCGGCAACCGACCCGGATCACGGGCGGGGCGGGACGACCACCGTACCGGTCGCCGTCACCGCCACCAGCGGCTCCGGCAGCACCGACGCCGCCGACCCCACACCCTCACCACGGCACACCACCGCGCACACGAAATCCAGCGTCCGCGACCGCGTCCCCACCCGGGTCACCGTCGCCGACACCTCCACCACGTCACCGGCCCGCACCGGCCCCCGGAACTGCACATCCGAATACGACGCGAACAACCCCTCGTCACCATCGGTACGGATACACACCTCCGTCGCCACGTCACCGAACAACCCCAACGCGTACGCCCCGTCGACCAGATTCCCCGCGTAGTGCGCGTGCGAGTACGGCACATACCGCCGGTGCGTCACCGTCAACCCCAACCGCCCGTCACCGCTCTCGCTGCGCTCGCTCATGCCCCCACCTTCTTCGTGATCAACGCGTGCACCAGGTAGCTCGCGACCTCACCCGGCGTCGTACCCCGACCGAAGATCCGGTCCACACCCAACTCGCCGGCCATCTTCTCGTCGAACCGCGGCCCACCCACGACCAGCAACGGCCGCCGACCCGCCGGCAACGCCTCCCGGAACGCCGCCGACATCTCCCGCGTGTTGTGCAGATGCGCGTCCCGCTGCGTCACCACCTGCGACACCAGCACCGCGTCCGCCCGCTCCGCCCGCGCCGCCTCCACCAGATCCGGCACACTCACCTGCGCACCCAGGTTCGTCACCCGCAACTCCCGGTAGTACTCGAGCCCCTTCTCACCCGCGATCCCCTTCACGTTCAGGATCGCGTCGATGCCCACCGTGTGCGCGTCCGTACCGATACACGCCCCCACCACCGACAACTTGCGCCGCATCCGGCGCTTCACCACCGCGTTGACCTCCTTGGCGGACAGCAGCGGAAAGTCCCTCTCCACCACCTCCACCTTCGACAGATCCACCAGATGGTTCACCCGCCCGTACACCACGAAGAACGTGAAACCGTCCCCCATCTGCCGCGAATGGACCAGCATCGCCGGATCCAGCCCCATCTTCGCCGCCAACTGCAACGCCGCACCCTCGGCCCGCTTGTCCAACCGCACCGGCAACGTGAACGACACCTGCACCATGCCGTCCCCGGTCGTGTCCCCGTACGGCCGCACGACCTGCCTGCCCACCACATCCGTCACGGTGCCGACCTTTCGTTCGCGACTGCGGGGCTCCGCTTCGCTGCACTCCTCGCGCTCACGGTGCCGACCTTTCGTTCGCGACTGCGGGGCTCACTCGCTGCGCTCGCTCACTCCTCGCGCCCACGGGCCCCTCCAGGATCTCCGTCGCCGGGTTGTAGTAGCCCGCCTCGTGCCGCGCCACCCCGTCCAGGCCCTTGCCCCGGTCCGCCGGCCGCCGCATGATCCCGAACGTCCCCTCCGCGATCGCCCGCAACAACGTGTCGTCGACGATCCGCTCCAGCAACGACACCGCCTCACCCAACACCTGGTTCGCCCGCGCCTGGATGAACCCGCCCGGCGCCGGCACGAAATCCTCCGCCAACCCGCCCGCCGCACCCAGCACGTACCGCACGTTCTGCAACGCGATGTCCCGGTCGGACAACCACGGCGTCACCACCGCCTCGGTCATCATCCCCACCAGCAGGATCCCCTGACCGGTCAGCGCACCCACCAGATTGAAGAACCCGTCCAGCAGATTCCCCCGGAACACGTCCCCGGTCATGTGCTTCGTCGGCGGCATCCACTTCAACGGCGCATCCGGAAACAACTCCCGCGCCAGCAACGCGTGCGCCAACTCCAACCGCAACGACTCCGGCACATCCGGATTGATCTCGAACGCGTGCCCCAACCCCAACTGCCAGTCCGCCAACCCCGCCTCATGCGCGAAAAACTCGTTCAACAACTGCGACACCGTCACCGTGTGCGCCTCGTCGACCGCATCCGCCGTCGTCAGATAATTGTCCTCACCGGTATTGATGATGATCCCCGCACGCGCGTGCACCTGCCGCGAAAACCGCTGGTCGACAAACGTCCGCACCGGATTGATGTCCCGAAACAGAATCCCGTACATCGAATCGTTCAACATCATGTCCAGCCGCTCCAGACCCGCGAGCGTCGCCATCTCCGGCATACACAACCCGGACGCGTAATTCGTCAACCGCACATAACGCCCCAACTCCCGCGACGACTCGTCCAACGCCGCCCGCATCAACCGGAAGTTCTCCTGCGTCGCGTACGTCCCCGCGAAACCCTCCCGCGTCGCCCCCTCCGGCACATAGTCCAACAACGACTGCCCCGTCGACCGGATCACCGCGATCACGTCCGCACCCGCCCGCGCCGCCGCCTGCGCCTGCGGAATGTCCTCGTAGATGTCACCCGTCGCCACGATCAGATACACCCACGGCCGTCGTGGCGGATCCCCCCACCGCCGCACCAGACGCTCCCGCTCCGCCCGCCGCCGGTCGATCGACCGCACCCCCGCCGCCACCGCCCGACGCGACGCCCGCCGCGCCGCCGACGCCCCCCGCCCCGACGGCACCACGAACCGCACCGACCCCGCCGCCGCCTTCTGCGCCAGCAACGTCACATCGTCGACACCCTCCCGCGCCATCGCCTCGAACACCGGCACCGCCACCCCATGCCCCAACCCCACATCGGCGACCACCGCGTCCACCAACCGGTTCACCCACGGAATCCCGTCCGGATCCGCACCCGACACCCCGGCCAGCCGCAACACCGCCCGCTCCACCGACACCGTCGTATGACCGCGCGCCAGATCCACCACCGGCTGACCAGCCCGCCGCGCCAACTCCCGCGCCCGGCCCACCAGCACCGGGTCCAGATCCAGCTTGCCCACGCTCACCCCTCGCCGAAAATCACGTCGCCACGCAACACCGTGCGCCGACAAACCGGAAGCGGAGTCGGATCCGCCGGCCCACGAAGATCCGGGTCCTCGGCCACCAGAACCGGCAACCCACCCACCACCTCCGTCGCCACGTCCCACACCGCGAACGTCGCCGGCGCCCCCGGCGCCAGCACCCCGTCCATCACCCGCCCCGCCCCAGGCGGCAACGCCCGCCAACCACCCCGACTGTGCGCCGCGAACGCCGCCCGCACACTCATCCGATGCACCGGATTGAAATGCGACACCGCCGCCCGCACCGAACCCCACGGATCCACCGGCGTCACCGGCGAATCCGACCCGAACGCCAACGCCACACCCACCCCGTGCATCGCACCCAACGGATTCGAATCCAACGACCGCTCCACCCCCAACCGCTGCGCGTACATCCGCTCCCCACCACCCCACAACCGGTCGAACGCCGGCTGCATACTCGCCACGATCCCGAACTCCACGAACCGCCCGATCATCGGCTTGTCCGCCATCTCCGCATGCTCGATCCGATGCCGACCCGCCCGCAACCGCGCCACCCCCACCTCCTGCGCCGCCGCCGCGAACCCCGACAACACCGTCGCGATCGCCTCGTCACCGATCGCGTGGAAACCGCCCTGCAACCCCAACCCCACACACTCCACCAGGTGGTCACGCACCTGATCCACCGACACGAACCCCAACCCGCAACCCCGGTCACCATCCAGATACGCCTGCGACACATGCGCCGTACGCGACCCCAACGCCCCATCCGCGTACAGGTCACCACCCGCCGCCACCGCACCCAACTCCCGCGCCCGCACCCCACCCATCAACTCACCCCAATAGCCGTACACCTCCGGCAACCCCACCCCCGACAACCCCAACACCCCCACGAAATCCGCCTCACTCGACGTACCCGGCCCACCGCACTCGTGCACCGCCGCCACCCCCAACCCCGCCGCATGCCGCAACGCCGCCCGCTGCGCCAACCCCCGCTGCGCCGCCGACACCGACCCCAACGCCACCCCGCGCACCACATGGTGCGCCGCCTCCCGCACCCACCCCGACCCGTCGAACCCCTCCACCGCCCGCACCTGCGGCGCCGCCGCCAACAACGCCGACGAACACAACGCCGAATGGATCGACGCCTGCGACAGATACACCCGCCGCCCCGCTGCCGCCCGATCCAACTCCGCCGGCCCCGGCGGCACCTGATCCGACCACGTCGACTCGTCCCACCCGTGCCCGATCACCACCGCATCCGCCGGCAACCCCGCCGCGAACCCCGCCACCGCCGCCAACAACTCCCCCGCCGACCGCACCCCCGACAGGTCCAACCCCGACAACGCCAACCCCGTGTCCGTCGCATGCACATGCGCGTCCACGAACGCCGGCGTCACCAACCCCCCACCCAGATCCACCACCGCATCCGCCGACGGCGCCTCCGCGTCCACCCCCAACCAGGCGATCAACCCGTCCCGCACCAGCATCGCCGTAGCCGTCGGCTCCGCCGGACAGTAGAACCGGCCACCCCGGTAGAGCACCGAACGGCCACCTTCGCGCACAGAGGCATCAGTCATGCCCATCAGTCTGCCGCCAACCGCGCCTCGAACAACCCACGCACACCCGGCTCCGCCCGCAGCAACCCCAACGCGAACTCCGCATGCCCCGGCACGTAACCGTTACCGACCAGCATCGACACGTCCGCCGCCAACCCCTCCGCCCCCAACGCCGCCGCCGCGAAACTCGTCGCCATCGAGAAGAACACCACCGTGCCCCGCTCCGCCGTCGACAAAATCGCCCCGTGCTCGCAACCCGGCACGTCCACACACACCACCGTCACATCGGCCGGGCCACCCAACGCACCCGCCACCGCCGCCGACAACGCCACCGGATCACGCGCGTCCGCCAGCACCACCTCGTCCGCCAGCCCCGCCGCCACCAGCCGCTCCCGCTCACCGGCCACCGGAACCACCCCGACCGTGCGCGCCGCACCCGCCCGCCGCGCCGCCGCCAGCGCCAGCGACCCGCTCTTGCCCGCACCACCGAGCACCGCCACCGTCGGCGCCGCATACCCGCGCACCACCCGGTCGGTCAGCGCCGGCGCACCACACACGTCCAGCACCGACAACGACAGGCGCGGATCCAGGTCGTCCGGCAGCACCGCCGCGACCGACCGCGCGAACAGCACCGCGTGCCCCGCACACGGCACCTGCTCACCCAGGCCGTCCCAGCCGGCCAGGTCGTCGTCGACCGACAGCGGCGTCAACGTCAACGACACCAGCGTCGCCACCCGGTCACCGACCTTCAGTCCCAGCGGCGACTCCGGACCGACCTCCCGGACCGTACCGACCAGCATCCCGCCCGACCCGGTGACCGGATTGTGCATCTTGCCGCGCGACCGGATGATCCCGAGCACCTCGGCCCGCACCGCCGCACCGTCACCACCGTGCTTCTCCGACAACTGCCGGAAGCTCGCCGCGTCCAGGTTCAGCCGCTCCACACCGATGAGCACCTCGTCCGCGCCGGCCCGCGGGGTCGCGTCCAGCCGCCACGCGGCCTGCGGCAACACCCCCGCCGGCTCGATCACCCGGTGCAGCCCGACCGGCGACGTCATCGCGACCCCTCTCATCTGCCAACCCAACTCGCAACGCGGGAAAACTTCCGGCAGAATAGTTCCTCGACAGGAGGATTTCCAGTAGCCTCAGGCGGCCCCGACCCGGGTAACCCACCCGGGCGCGCACCCACCAGGAGGGTCCGTGACGCACCCCAAGGAGGCGGCACCCCGCCCCACGCACCCCGCGCCCACCACCCCCGGAGCGCGCCCCACCGCCGGACAGCCGTACGACTACGTCCGCCGCGAACTCACCGAACCCGACTGGACCCGCTTCCCCGGCTGGCGCGACATCACCCGCGAACAGTGGGAATCCGCCCAATGGCAACGCGTCAACTGCGTCAGGAACACCAAACAGCTCCGCGCCGTCCTCGGTGACCTCGTCGACGACACCTTCTACGCCGACCTCACCGCCGACCAGGCCGAACACGCCACCATGTCGATGCTCATCCCACCCCAGATGATCAACACCATGGTCCCCACCGGCCCCGTCACCACCGACACGCTGCGCGCCGACCCGATCCGGCGCTACATGATCCCGATCGCCTCCGACCGCCGCACCGACTGGCCGTCCCACCCCAACGCCAGCCGCGACTCACTCCACGAACACGACATGTGGGTCGCCGAAGGACTCACCCACCGCTACCCCACCAAAGTCCTCGCCGAACTGCTCTCCACCTGCCCCCAGTACTGCGGCCACTGCACGCGCATGGACCTCGTCGGCAACTCCACCCCCGCCGTCGACAAACTCAAACTCACCCTCAAACCCGTCGACCGCTACGACGCCCACATCACCTACCTACGCGCCCACCCCGGCGTACGCGACGTCGTCGTCTCCGGCGGCGACGTCGCCAACGTCCCCTGGCGCAACCTCGAGAACTACCTCATGCGGCTGCTCGACATCGAAACCATCCGCGACATCCGGCTCGCCACCAAGGCCCTCATGGGCCTACCCCAGCACTGGCTACAGCCCGAAGTCGTCGAAGGACTCGAACGCGTCGCCCGCACCGCCGCCCGCCGCGGCGTCAACCTCGCCATCCACACCCACGTCAACCACGTCCAGTCCCTGACCCCGCTGGTCGCCCGCGCCGCCCAGACCGCGCTCGACGTCGGCGTACGCGACGTACGCAACCAGGGCGTCCTGATGCGCGGCGTCAACGCCACCGCCACCGACCTGCTCGACCTCTGCTTCGCCCTCCAGGGCGAGGCCGGAATCCTGCCGTACTACTTCTACATGTGCGACATGATCCCCAACGCCGAACACTGGCGGGTCCCGGTCTGGCACGCCCAGCAGCTCCAGCACGACCTGATGGGCTACCTGCCCGGCTACGCCACCCCGCGGATCGTCTGCGACGTCCCGTTCGTCGGCAAGCGCTGGGTCCACATGCTCACCGAGTACGACCGCGAGCACGGCATCTCCTACTGGACGAAGAACTACCGCACCTCGATCGAGACCGACGACGACGAGGTCTACGACAAGCGCTACGCCTACTACGACCCGATCGACACGCTGCCCGAGTCCGGCCAGCGCTGGTGGCGTAAGCAGACGGCGGCCTGACCCGCGCACGAGGAAGGGGACCCCCGACGTCGGGGGTCCCCTTCCTCGTCGTTCGTACGATCAGCCCCGGAACGCGTCCCGTACGTCGCGGCCGGCGTCCTTCACGTGTTCACCGGCCTGTTTGGTCCGCGCACCGGTCTTCTCCGCCGCCCCCTCGGTCCGCATGCGCTCGTTGTCGGTGGCGTCGCCGAACTTCTCCTTGGCGGCGCCCTTCATCTCCTCGGCCTTGTTCCGGGCCTTGTCGGCGATGCTCATCTCGACTCCTCCGTCGTGCCGGTGTCGGTTGGTCCTGACTCCTGGCATGCCCCCTGGTCCGGTGCCGGAAACATGTTCGGTGGCGGGGGAGACCATCGCTATCGCATCCTAGGACGCTAGGTCAACACCGGGAAGCCGTCGGTGGTTGACTGAGGGCATGGCGGAGATCGTCCTCGTCCGGCACGGCCACACCGAGTGGAGCGCCGCGCACCGGCACACCTCGTACACCGACCTCGACCTCAGCCCCGACGGCGAACGCCAGGCCCGCGACCTGCGGGACCGGCTCGCCGGGCGCACCTTCGCCGCCGTCCTGGCCAGCCCCCGCCGGCGGGCCCTGCGCACCGCCGAACTCGCCGGGCTCACCGTCACCACGGTCGACGACGACCTCGCCGAATGGAACTACGGCGACTACGAGGGCCGCACCACCGCCGAGATCCACGCCGACCGCCCCGACTGGAACCTGTGGACCGACGGCGCCCCCGGCGGCGAGACCCCCGACCGGATCGGCACCCGCGTCGACCGGGTCCTCGCCCGCGCCGCCACCCTGCTCGCCGGCGGCGACGTCGCCCTCGTCGCCCACGGACACTGCCTGCGCGTCACCGGCGCCCGCTGGATCGCGCTGCCCCCGGCCGCCGGCGGCCGGCTCCGCCTCGACACCGCCACCCTTTCCGCCCTCGGCCACGAACACTCCCGCCCCGTCATCCTGCGCTGGAACACCTGAGAACGCGGACTGGACCCTTCCCCTGGGGCAAGCCGCAGCATCGGGTGACCGGCCGACCGGCCGGCACGAGGAGGGGGCGGGAGTGCCACTGCTGACCATCGGAGCCTTCGCCGCGGCCGCCCGGCTGTCGGCCAAGGCCCTGCGGCTGTACGACGAACTCGGCCTGCTGCCGCCGGCCGCCGTCGACGGCGACACCGGATACCGGTACTACGACCAGGCGCAACTCGACCGTGCCCGGCTCATCGCCCGGCTACGCGGTATCGGCATGCCACTGGCCCGGATCCGGGCCGTCTGCGACCTCGGCCCCGCCGCGGCCGCCGACGAGGTCGCCGCCTACTGGGCCCATGTCGCCGCCGACACCGCCGTACGCCAGCGGCTCGCCACCCGCCTCGTGGAAGACCTGTCAGGAAGGGTCACCATGCACGACACCGCACTGGGCATCCGCCCCGCCGCCCGTACCGACGCCGGCCACGGGCGCGACACCAACGAGGACGTCGCCTACGCCGGCACCCGGCTGCTCGCCGTCGCCGACGGCACCCGCGGCCCCGGTGGCCGGGCCAGCACCGCCGCCGTCGAGGCGCTCACCGCCCTGGAGACGGCCACCGTGGACGACCCGCTCGGCGCCCTCGCCGACGCCGTGGCCCGCGCCAACCGGGCCGTCGACCACGTCGGCGCCGACGTCCCGGCCGGCGACGGCGAGGCTGCCACCACCCTGACCGCCATGCTGTGGAACGGCTCGCACCTCGCCCTGGCCCACATCGGCGACACCCGCGTCTACCTGCTGCGCGACGGGCGGCTCAGCCAGCTCACCCACGACCACACCTGGGTGCAGTCCCAGGTCGACGAGGGACGGCTCGGCCCGCAGGAGGCCCTCACCCACCCACAGCGGGCCCTGCTCGCCCGCGCCCTGACCGGGGCCGCCGGCACCGAACCCGACCTGTCGCTGCACCGCGCCCTCGACGGCGACCGCTACCTGCTCTGCTCCGACGGGCTGTCCGGGGTCGTACCGCCCGCCGCGCTGCACACCACCCTGCGCGACGCCGGCGAACCGGCGCGCACCGTCGACGCGCTCATCGCCCTCGCCTACGACAACGGCGCCCCCGACAACATCGCCTGCGTGGTCGCGGACGTCGTCGCCGACTGATCCGGCGTACCCGGCCCCGGTGCCCAGGGCGGCGCCGGGGCTACGGCGCCGGCTGCTGGGCCACCTTCGGCGGCCGGTTCTCGTACGGCGTCGACAGCACGACCGTCGTACGCGTCGTCACGTTCGCCGCGGTGCGGATCTCCTGAAGGACCCGTTCGAGGTCGGTGGGACCCGCCACCCGCACCAGCAGCAGATAGAAGTCCTCCCCCGCCACCGAATAGCAGGAATCGATCTCCGGCAGGTGCGAAAGCCGTTCCGGCGCGTCGTCGGGCTGCGACGGATCGAACGGCCGGATCGCCACGAACGCCGTCAACGGCAGGTCGAGCGCCTCGAACGACACCCGGGCCGAATAGCCTTTGATCACTTCCCGTTGTTCCAGCCGGCGCACCCGCTGGTGCACGGCCGACACGGAAAGGCCGACCTTTTCCGCCAGATCGGTGTAGGACAGTCGGCCGTCCGCGGTGAGGGCGGCGACGATAGCGCGGTCGATCTCTTCCACGGCGAGAAACCTACCGTTCCCGGCCGTGTCGGGCGATCCCGAAATGAATGAATGTCCCGCCGTCTCGCGCCGGCACCACGGCGGGGCGGGACACGGGGGCGACCGGACCGGTCACCGCACGACGGCGGCGGCGGACGATCGCCCTCGGTGACATCGCGCGGCCGCCCGTCACGGTCCGGACGGACGCGGTACCGGCCGAGCCGCCAGGCGCTCCCCGCCCGACTGACGGCTCCGTCCCGGGAACCCGTGCCGGCAGATCACCGACCGTGCGCGGTCCGGTAGGCGTCGCTGACCTCCTGCGGAATGCGGCCCCGGTCGGAAACCTCGAAACCGTTCTCCGCCGCCCAGGCACGAATCGCGCGGTTCTCGTCGCGACCGCTGCTACTGGTCGCCGTCGAACGGCCGACCGGACGGTTCACCGGACGCACCACGCCGCCCCGGCCGATACGGTGGCCGGCCTTGATGAACTCGTCGAGAGCCGCCCGGAGCTTGCCGGCATTGGCGTCCGAGAGGTCGATCGTGTAGTTGACGCCGTCGATACCGAACTCGACCGTGCGGTCGGCCGGTTGACCGTCGAGGTCGTCGATGAGTGTGGTAATTACCTGTCGGGCCATGGAATCTCCTAGAAAGGTGGTCAGGGCGGAGATCAAGTCTCGCGTAGCACGAGGTCGAAGAGCAAATCCGAGGTGTGCGTGCCAGATTACGCTTCTGTTGCGACACGGAGGCGCCATTCACGTCGATCCGCAATGACGAATAGCGATCACAGCCTCACCGTACGCGTAATGGCAGGTGCGCCCGGGCGCCGATGCGGTAATCGCCCGACCCCCTACCGGGCCGTCCGGGCGCGGCCGGACGGCCGTGGGCGGGGCCGCGCTCCCTGCGCCGGGGTTGATCGTCGCCTACCTTGGGAAAGAGGAAGACGATCGCGCGGAGGGGGCAAGGCATGGGAGACGCAGTGGTCAACCAGCAGAAACTCGACGACGGCACGGTCGTGGTCGAACTGCGCGGCGAGCTGGACCTGGCGACGAACGACGCCCTGCGGGCAATGCTCGTCGACCTGGTGGAGGCACAGCGCCCGCCACGTATCGTGGTCGACCTGCTACACGTCAGTTTCGTCGATTCGACCGGAATCGGAGCGCTGCTCGCCGGCTACAACGCCGCTATCGATTCCGGCGTCGGCTACAAGGTCCGGGCGGTGGCCCCGTTTGTCGAACGGCAACTGCGGCTCACCGGCGTCTACGGCCAGCTCGTCTCGCCCTGAGCCCGGCCCCGGTCCCATTCCAATAGGGCCGGGACACCAATGCAATGCGCTCGGGACCCGTCAACGACGGTCGGCGGTCACCGACAGCCGGATCTGCGCGTCCACCCACGGCCCACACACCGCCGGCGGGTCGGCACCGAGCCCCGCCGCCACCTCCTCCACCGCGTCCGCCGACCGGCGCAGCCCAACCCCGGCGAGCACCCGGCCGGCGGCCCGCAGCCGCTGCGGAAACGTCGGCGGCAGGTGCCGGACCCCGCGATGCGCCAGCTCCGCCAGCAGCCCCAGCGCCGCGTCGACGGCGGCGCCCAGCTCGTCGACCCGCGCGTCGGCCCCGGTGGCCAGGTGACCACGGTCGTCGCCCTCGGCCAGATCCGGCACCACCACCGCGCCCTCCACCGCGACCGCGGCCGGCGCCACCACCAGACCACCCCGGGTACGGTGCACCGCCCCGCTGACGAACCGGGGCCGCCCCCGCTCGCCGCGCAACGCCCCGGCCAGCGCGTCCAGCGCCCCCGGGCACACCCCACGGTGTACGGCGGACACCGTGGCCGTACCACCGGCGGCGTCGGCGACCACCGCGTCGAGCCGCTGGTCGCCGGGCCGGTAGCCGATGGACCGTACCTCGGCGATCTCGACCACCCGGAACGCCTCCGCGTCGACCCGCGGGCGGATCAGCCGTGGCGGCAGCGCCTCGAGGGTGACGGCCAGCCCGGCCAGGTCCCGGACCACCAGCCCGTCGGGCAGCGACCGCCAGCCGCCGGACGACGGCGACACGGTCGTCGCCGCGATCCGCCGGGTCGCCAGCCGGACCCGGTGCGCGGCACTGCGCGCCGCCGACTCGGTGACGAGGTTGCCGGCGGCCAGCGCACCGACGGTGGCCCCGCCGACCCGCCGGCCGGCGAGTTCCGGCCCGGTCGGATCGGTGCCCTCGGCGACCGGCCACCGGTGGCGCAGCACCAGCACGGTCGCCGAATCCGCCTGGGCGAGGAACACCTCCGCCGTACGGTCCTCGGCCGTGCCGGTGATCCGGCAGCCGAGACCGGTGAGCCGGACCCGGCGCAGCGGGGTCTCGGCCGCCTCCTCGGTGCCGAGCACCCGCGTGCGCGGGCCGGCGGCGGCGCCGGTCACCGCCCGGTGCCGGGCGTGCAGCTCGGCGAGCAGGTCGGCGACGCGCTCGGGATGGTAGTGGGCACTGCGCTCCCGGTAGGCGGTCAACTGGCCGGCGAGGTCGTCGAGGGCGAGCAGCGGCCAGCGCAGGTTGGCCGCCTCGAGGTCACGCCGTACGACGGCGAACGCGCCGGCCAGCCCCGCGGAGTTGACCGCCCCCTCGAGCAGCACCTCGTCGGCGAGGTCCAGCGCCGCCTCGAGACCGGAACCGCCGACGGTGACGATGGCGCCGCCGACCTCGACGCGTACCTCCGGCACCCCCGGGGCGGTCTCGTCGGCGACCCGGCAGGCCCACACCGCCAGCGCGACCGCCTCCTGGTGGGCGCCCGGGGCGGCCGCGGTGTGCGCGTAGCCGAGCTGGTGCGGCACCAGGAACCGGACCGTGCACGACGGCAGCTCCACCAGCGGCGCCGGGTCGGCGGCCCCGGGACGGCGCACCAGCGCGCTGAAGCCGCGCCGGTGGGTACGGCGGGCCAGGGCCAGCGCCCGACTGCCGATCAGCGCCTCGATCTCGTCGTCGCCGAACGTTCCCGGCGACCAGTCGAGCACCGCCGGGGCGGCCGGCGGCGGGTCGCCGGCCGGTGCCGCAGGAGCCGGGGTTGGCGGGGCGCCCGGCCCGGCCGGCGAGCCGGTCATGGCGGCGGCCTGGTAGGCCAGCACCAGGGTCAGCACGTGCCGGCAGGCGCCCGGAGCGCCGCAGTCGCAGTCCGCCGCGTCGAGGGCGGCGCCCGGCCCGATCCGGGTCCGTACCCCGTCCGGGTGCTCCCCGGTCAGGGTGCCGTCCGACTCGACCCCGACCACCGGGCCGTCGCCGGCGTCGACCGCCTTCGCGGCACGCTTGAGCAGGCCGCGGTTCGTCAGCGCGGCCAGCGCGTCCGGGGTCAGCGCCAGCAGGTCGGCGCGGGTCGCGGTCATCGGCCGACGTGCTCGGCGACGAAGGCGGCGAGTTCCCCGGGCGTCATCGCGCCCACCCCGGCCCCGACGTCGGCCAGCCGCTGGGCCATCGCCCGGTCGTAGTCGGGGTTGGCATCCTCGTCCAGCGCGGCCAGGCCGAGGACGTGGGTGCCCTGCTCGACGAGGCGGGCGACCCCCCGGACCAGCTGGCCCTGGTCGCCGCCCTCGTAGAAGTCGCTGACCAGGGCGACGATCGTACGGCGCGGGTTCTCGACCAGGCCGGCGGCGTACGCGACCGCCCGCGCGATGTTGGTGCCGCCGCCGAGTTGCACCTTCATCAGCAGCTCCACCGGGTCGTCGACGTCGGCGGTGAGGTCGACGACGTTCGTGTCGAACGCGACCAGATGCGTCTTGACCCCCGGCAGCCCCCACAGGCACGCCGCGGTGACCGCCGAGTGGATGACCGAGCCGACCATCGACCCGGACTGGTCGACCAGCAGGATCACCTGCCACCGCTCGAGGTGCCGGCGGGTACGGGACACGAAGTACGGCGTCTCGATCACCAACCGGCGGTGTTCGGGCTGGTAGTGGGCGAGGTTGCCGGCGATGGTCCGCCGTACGTCGAAGTTGCGCGACTGCCGGAACCGGCTCGGCCGGCGCGACCGGGTACCGGCGAACGCCTGCCGGACCTCCGCCGCCAGCCGCTCCAGCAGCTCGGCGACCACGGCGGCGACGATCCGCCGGGCCAGCTCCAGCACCCGCGGGTTCATCAGGTGCCGGGTCCGTAGCACCGCCTTGAGCAGCGTCGCGTTCGGCTCGACCCGGGCCAACACCGCCGGGTCGGTGACCACCTCGTGGATCTCGTAACGTTCGACCGCGTCACGTTCCAGCCGCTCGACGGTCTCCTTCGGAAACAGCCGGTGGATCTCGTCCAGCCAGTCGATGGTGGTCAGCGCCGACGGACCGTCACCGCCGGCCCGGCCACCGCCCCGGCGTACGTCACGGCGGGCCAGGTCCTCGTCCCGGCCGTACAGCCAGCCGAGCGCGGCGTCGCGGGCCGCCGCCCGCCCGGTCAGCCCGCCCGCCCCCGCACAGGCGTCGGCCGGCTCGCCGAGCACCAGCCGCCACCGCTCCAGCCCCTCGTCGGTCACGCGACCGCCTCGCTCACGTCCCCACCCCGTTCCCGTTCGGTGACAGTGCCCGCTCCGGGAGCAGGCCGGCGCGGGCGAGGACCGCCTCGACGTCCGCGTCGAGTTCGCGGCCCCGGGCGAACAGGACCGGGTCACCGGCCGTACGCAGCAGGGCACCGCCGGAACCGGCCACCCCCCGGCGGTCCAGCAGCCGCCCGGCGACCCGTTCCCGCTCCCGGGGCGGGAAGTACGCGAACGCCTGCCGCAGGCCCGGCAACGCGACCAGGAACTCGCGCTCGGGCATCGCGGTGACCAGCCCGTCGAGCACCCCGAGCAGATCGGGCCGGCCGTCGCCCGGCCCGGTGTCGGCGCTCAGGATCTCCTCACGGGCCAGCGCGAACAGGCCGGCCAGCCAGTCGCCGAGGGTGTCGCTGCCGCCGGCGGTGCGGACCGCCGCGACCGGGTCGGCGCCGGTGCCCAGCGCCCAGGTGAGGCCGAACATGGCCCCGCGCAGGTCCGGTGGCACGCCCCGGTCGGCGGCCAGCCGGCCGGCGACCGCGAGCACCGCCGGCCGGTCGAGTTCCAGCACCGGCCCGGCGTGCACGACCGCGTCGCGCAGCGCCGCCACCGCCGCCAGCCGCGCCGGCTCGGCCGGTGCCGGCCCGCCCCGGATGCCTTCCGCCAGCCACAGCGCCCGGACCGTCGCCGACGAGATCACCGCGCCGAGCACGCCGGTGCGCGCCACCCCGAACAACCGGTCGTGCCGCCACAGGCCGAGGGCGACGGCGAGCACCCGGCCGAGCGAAGCCAGTTCCCGTACCGCGCCGACCGCCCCGGCCACCCGGTCGAGCACGTCCCCGGAGAGGTCGGCGATCCCGCACAGGGCGGCGTCGAACAGCACCGATGCCAGCCGGCCCGCGTCGCCGGCGACGACGGCGGCCCGTTGGGCGAGCCGGGCGACGGCCGCGTCCCGCAGCGTCGCACCGTAGCCGCTGGCCTCGATCAGGGCGCTGAGCCGCTCCTCGGGCACCTCGACCGACCACCGCTCGACCAGCACCGCGTCGACGCCGGCGGTCGGGCCGGACTCCCGCCGGAACCCGGGTACGCCCAGCGTGCGCAGCCGGTGCAGGACCCGGCTGCGGGCCAGGTCGGCCGGGGCGGTCAGGTCGAGCCGGACCTCGCCGGCGGTGCCGAGCCCGTGGCGTTCCAGTTCGGCGGTGACGTCGCCGACGAGCGGCGGCAGCGGGGTGTCCGGGTGCAGCCGGCCCACCCGGTCGCCGCTGAGCGCCGCCACCATCTCGACGACCACCGGGTGCGTGCCGGCCGGCAGCGGGCCCCGGCTGGTCCACGGCAGCGGCACCTCGAGTGCCTCGTCGACCAGCGCCGAGACGAGGCCGTCGAGGATGTCGACGCGCGCCGGCGGCCGGTGGCCGCGTACCCGGGCCAGGCCGGCCGCCATCGTGCGGGCGGCGACCAGGTCGGCGGTGGAGACCCGCTGGCGGCGGCGACGCAGCCGGGCGACGACCGACGCGGTCAGGTCGTCGGCGGCCCGGGCCGGGCCGTGCTCCCACAGCCGCTGGTAGTAGTCGGGCGACGGCATGCCGGACTGGTAGCCGTCGAACGAGTCGAGCCGGCGGAACGAATACGGCACCAGGAAGCTGCCGCCGCGGGCGCCGTCCGGCGGCCGGGGTACGTCCGGCCAGCGGCCGTCGCCGGTGCCGGCGAGCCGCATCAGGGCCGGCCGGTGGAAGCCGCCGGACACCACGACCACCGGGCGACCGTCGGCCCGGGTCGCCGCCGCGTCGACCCAGCGGGCCATGTACGCCTCGCGGGCGCAGTCGTCGTCGCCGGCCGTCGACTCGTCGCGCAGCAGGTCGAAGTAGGTGGCCAGGCGTTCGGCGAGTCCGTCGTCGGGCTGGATCTCGAACAGGTGGTCCCACAGCGTGTCGACGTTGTCGACGGCGAAGGTACGGCACAGCCGGTCGACGACCTCGGCGTAGCGGCGCTCGGCGTCGGCGTAGCGGTTGGTGCGGTCGGCGAACGCCGGATGCCACGCCGGCAGGTCGATGAACCGGACCTCGGCCCCGAGCCGCCGGCCGGTGGTGAGCGCCACCCACTCCGGGGAGTAGTCGCAGAACGGGCTCCACGAGGCGTGCGCCCGGGTGCCGTCGCGGTAGGAGGTGAAGACGGCGACCGGCAGCCGGTGGCCGAGCAGCAGCTCGTCGAGCCGGTCGTTGACGTCGGCCGGCCCCTCCACCAGCACGTACGCCGGCCGCAGCGCCTCGATCGTGGACGCGACCAGCCGGGCGCAGGCCGGGCTGTGATGGCGTACGCCGAGGTAGGTCACGCCGGCGACCGGGCCGGCGGGTGGTGCGGTCATCAGCCGGGCAGCAGGTGCCGGGCGTCGTGGAACGCCTTCCAGTGCGCGCCGGCGTGCCGGGGCACCCGCTGCTCCAGGTAGCGGCGCAGCCGGGCCAGGTCCTCGGCGTCGTCCTTGGCGGCTGTGCCGGCCAGGCAGGGCACGATGTCGGCCGGGGTGCCGGCGTCGCCGCGCAGGAACCAGGCCCGCAGGCCGACGGCGTGCGCCACCGACACGGCCTCGGCGGTGCTCATCACCGCCGACAGCCGGTCCGCCGGCTCACCCCGGCCGGTGGTGCCGGCCCGCAGCTCACGGAACGTGGTGACCAGCACCTCGAGTACGTCCCGCCGGGGTGGCACGGTCACCCCGGAGCGGCGCAGCAGCGCGCCGGCCTCGGCCTCCACCAGGTCGAGTTCGGTGGCCAGGTCGGGGATCGGGAAGACGGTCTCGAAGTTGAACCGGCGCTTCAGCGCCGCACTCATCTCGTTGACGCCCCGGTCCCGGGTGTTGGCGGTGGCGATGATGTTGAAGCCCTCCCGGGCGAAGACCATCGCGTCGGCGCCGGACAGCTCCGGCACCGACAGCACCCGGTCGGACAGCGGCGACAGCAGGCAGTCCTGCACCTCCAGCGGGCACCGGGTGATCTCCTCGAAGCGGACCACCCGGCCCTCGGCCATGCCGCGCAGCAACGGAGCCGGCACCAGCGACCGGGTCGACGGGCCGTCGGCGACCAGCAGGGCGTAGTTCCACGAGTATTTGATCTGGTCCTCGGTGGTCGCGGCACCGCCCTGGATGGTCAGCGTCGAGTCGCCGCTGACCGCGGCGGCGAGCAGTTCCGACAGCAGCGACTTGGCGGTGCCCGGCTCGCCGACCAGCATCAGTCCACGGCTGGTGGCCAGCGCCACCAGGGCCCGGTCGATCAGCGACGGGTCGCCGACGAACTTGGCGCTGATACCGGCCCGCTCGTCGCCGAGGACGAAGGTGCGGGCGGCCTGGAGGCTGAGCGCCCAGCCGGGTGGCCGCTCGCCACGGTCGGTGTCGCGCAGCCGGGCCAGTTCGTCGGCGTACCGGACCTCGGCCGGCGGCCGCTGCACCCCGACCGGCGCACTCACGCCGCCACGCCCGCTCATACCGCCCCCTCGCTGGGCTCACGGCCGGCATGAGTCACACCGAGCCGACCGACTCGCTCGCTCCGCCCGCTCACGCCGCCCCCTCGCCGCGCTCGCTCATGGCATCTCCTTGCGTGGGTCGGTGCCGGCGTCCTGGATCGCGGCGACCCGGCGACGGGCGTCGGCGGACAGGGCCGGCAGGGCGGCGGCGGTGGCCGCCGGGTGGGCGAGCACGTGCGCGCGCAGCAGCTCGGCGGCGGTCCGGGCGCCCGCCGTCGGACCGCCGGCCGCCTCGGCGAGCAGCCGTACGGCCCGGACCGGGAAGCGGCGGGCGGTCGCCTGCACCGACGCCGCCACCCGGGGCTGGTCGAGACGGTCGAGCTGGAGCCGCAGCGCCTCGTCGGTCGGCAGGACGGCGAGCGCGTCCAGGAGCCGCTGCCGGGCGTCGGCGTCGGCGTAGTCACGGTCGAACCAGTCGGCCAGCCGCGGCGCGATCGCCGGCCCGATGCCGTCGACGGCGGTGGTGACCAGGCTCTGGTGCTGGATCACCCACCAGGTCCGCACGTGTTCGGCGATCAGGTCGAGCTGCGGCAGCGACCCGACCGCGCACCACAGCAGGCCGCCCACGGCGTAGTCGCTGGTCGCCGGCAGCGCGGCGCACTCCTGGTCGACCCAGGCGGTCTGGGTGGGCAGCAGGAAGCAGATCGCGACCCGTTGCCGGGCCGAGCCGGCGCGCAGGGCGGCGAGCGCGTCGACGGCGGCCGCGTGGTCGGCGCCGGTGGCGGCGGCCAGATGGGCCCGGGTACGGGCGGCGACGGCGAGCCAGTGCGCGTGGTGGCTCCAGCCGGTCGCCGACAGGTCGGTGTGCCGGCCGATCCGGACCCGGCCGCCGCGCGGCGGGTACGGCCCGTGGTCGACCACGAGTCCACTGAGTTCGACGACGGCGGAGGCGGCGAACACCACGCCGTGGGCGGCGACCCAGCCGTCGGCCAGCGCCCGCATCCGGTCGATGTTGCCCCAGCCGTAGGCGTGGCTGGCGGCGGCGGCGACCGCGGCGGCGCCGGCCGCGGTCGGCTCACCGGTCAGGTGGGCGCGGGCGGCGGCGGCGATCCGCGGATCGGTGTGCGGGTCGGCGAGCAGTGTGTCGATGCCGGGGCGCAGCGGGGCGAGGAACTCGTCGGCGGCGGCGACGGAGGCCGGGCCGGCGTGCACGGGCGGGCCGGCCGCGCCGCCGCGGCGCGGGATGATGGTGCGCCGCCACGCGGGCGGTAGCTCGAACCGGTCCTCGTCGACGCGGGCCGCCGGCGCGGGCGGCTGCGACCGTCCGGTCTGGACCGGCACCGGCGCGTCGGCGCGGGCGGTCCGCGGGACCGTCGTGGTGCCACCGCCCGGTTCGAATGCTCGCACGGGGAATCTCCTTGATCATCCGCGTTGTCGGGCCACACTGTAGCGGTGCCGTCCGACAAAGCGGACCGACCTGGGCCGCAGCGACACGAAGGGCGCGGGAGGAGCCGGTCGGCCCCTCCCGCGCCCATCGATCACACCGTCAGACGTTGACGCCGTAGTCGGTCGCGATGCCGTGCAGGCCGGAGGCGTACCCCTGGCCGATCGCCCGGAACTTCCACTCGGCGCCCCGGCGGTAGAGCTCGCCGAACACCATCGCCGTCTCGGTCGAGTAGTCCTCGGACAGGTCGAACCGCGCCAGCTCCCGGTTGTCGGCCTGGTTGACCACCCGGATGAAGGCGTTCTCGATCTGGCCGAAGGACTGGTTACGGGCCTGCGCGTCGTGGATCGAGACCGGGAAGACGATCCGGGTCACCTCGGCCGGCACGCCGGCCAGGTTCACCTTGATCGTCTCGTCGTCGCCGTCGCCCTCACCGGTGAGGTTGTCACCGGTGTGCTCCACGCTGCCGTCGGGCGAGGTCAGGTTGTTGTAGAAAACGAAGTGCTGGTCGGAAAGGACCTTGCCGGCGTCCCCGCAGAGCAGGGCGCTGGCGTCCAGGTCGTAGTCGGTGCCGGTCGTGGTCCGCACGTCCCAGCCGAGACCCACGTTGACGGCGGTGAGGCCCGGCGCCTCCTTGGTCAGGCTGACATTTCCACCCTTGGACAGAGTTACACCCACGAAGAGCCCTCCCACACACGCGATGATTCTGCGAACGTGACTGAACGTTACACAAATGCCGCCACGGGTCGTCCACCGCTTCGGGTGCCGGCCGGGTCCGGACGATCATCGGATGTGGGCCACGCGTTGCGCACCGGGTGCGCCGATCGGGCACCATTGCACACTGTGTGGAGCAACCGTCGACGACAGCGGGCCGAGGAGGCCCGGCAGGCGGAGCAGGCCGCCGCCCGGGCCGCCGACGCGTTCCTCACCCTCGACTCCGAGCAGACCTCCGTCGCCGCCGACTTCGACCTGCTGCTCGGCGTGCTCGCGCCGGCCGACGTCCCGGCCGCCCGGCGGTCGTACGACGCCGCCGCCGGGCAGTGCCAGCGGGCCATCGCCGCCTACCTGGCGCTGAACGCGCCCGACGCGCCCCCGCCGGCGACCGCCGCCCTGGAGCGGTCCCGGGCCGACCTCGACGCCGCCCGCGCGGCGCTGACGCGGTTCGCGCAGTGGTGCCGGACCCGGATGGCGCACGCCGCCGCCGCGATCACCGCCGCCGAGGAGCAGGCCGGCGACGCCCGGGACGCGCTGGCCGCGGCGACCGCCGCGATCGAGGCGACCCGGGCCGCCGGCCGCGACACCACCGGCGCGCAGCAGCAGCTCGCCCGTGCCCGGGAGGCGTACCACCAGATCTCCGAGGCCGCCGTCGGGCGCGCCACGGTCGGCATACGCGCCGCGGTCGCCGAGGCCCGCCGCCAGGCCGAGCAGGCCCGCCGGCTGGCCGACGAGGCGCGTACGCTGCCCGAGCGCACGCCGAAGGCACTGGGCAGCCTGCGCACCCGGGTCGACGGGCTGCGCTACCGGATCGGGCAGCTCGACGAGCGGATGTCGGACCTGCGCCGCGAGTTCGTGGCGGCCTGCTGGACCGACCTGACCGGGGGCGCCAAGGCGGCACACACCGAACTCGACGCGGCGGTCGCCGCGGTCGGCGACGCGGAGCGGCGGGTGACCGCCGGCGAGTGGGAGGCGGCCTGGGACGCGGTCACCCGGGCCCGGGGCCACCTGGAGCGGGTCACCGAGACCGTCGACGCGCCGGGCGAGCGGCTGGCCGCGCTGCGGGCCGTACGCGACGACCCGCGGGCCGAGTCGGAACGGACCCGGCGGGTGATCCGCGACGCGCAGCGGTTCGTGCTCGGGCTGCCCGGCGGGCCGCCCGGCGACAGCGCGCGACAACTCGACAGCCGGTCGGCGCTGCTCCAGACGATGGTCGGCAAGCTGGACGTGCCACATCCGGACTACTGGACCTACCTGACGCAGCTGGCCCGCATCCGGACCGAGGTCGGCGAGCTGGTCGACCGGATCCGGCAGGGCGGCTGAGCGGCGCCCGGCACCGGCCGGGGCCGGGTCAGCGGGACCGGTGGGCTGCCGTGGCGGCGCACGCGTCGGCGACCCGGGCCGCCCGTCCGGCCAGGTCGGCGGCGAGGTCGGCCAGCTCTTGCCAGGTACGGGCCAGGACCTGCGCCTCCTCCTCGGTCATCGGGACCACCACGGGGGTCTGCGGTCGGCGCGGGTCGTCGATCGTCAGGGCGGCGCGGACCTCGTCGGCGGCCACGGTGGCCGCGTCGACGTCGAGGCAGGCGTCGTGCAGGCGGCCGAGGGCGGTGCGGGGCGTCCAGAACACGTTCTCCACCCTGAGTGACCGGGGCCCGGCCGAGCAAACGAAACCACCCCCTGATGCCTTCGGAACGCGAGTTCGGCCAACGATCTGTTGGCATACGGCGCGGGCCGGAGGGCTACCCTTGCCCGGGTGTCCCCCGACCGGCGGTTCGACCGCCTGCGTATCAAGCACCTGCGGGTCTTCGACGCGCTGGTGCGGCGCGGTCGCTACCGCAGCACCGCCGAACAGTTCGGCGCCACCGACCAGCACATCCGCGACCTCGTCGACGACCTCGAACAGGCGTTCGGCGGCGGACCCGGGACCCTGGTCACCCAGGTCGCCGGCGCCCGCGGCGCGTACGTCCCCACCCCCGCCGGTGAGCAGGCCCGGGACATCTTCGGGCAGATCCTGAACCTGCTCGACGCCGCCGAACGGCTGCGGGGCGCGGCGACCGGCCAGCAGCGGCTGCTGGCGTTCCTGCCCCACCACACCCAGTTGGTCACCAAGGTGATGGTCGCGCTGCGCGACCGCGACCTCGTCGTACCGCACACCCTCGACGAACTCGACCGGGCCGGCGGGCGCTTCGAGGAGCGGGTGCTCGACAACGTCCGGCGGCGGGTCTACGACCTGGTGCTCGGGCCGCCGCCGGAGCGGCGGGCCAGCGACCGGCGCCGCAAGGGTCTGCAGACCAACCTGCTCTACACCGCGCGGCTGGAGGCGATGGTGCCGGTGGAGCGGGTCGGCGACGGCCACCTCGAGTTGCACCGGCTCGCCGAACACGAACTGCTGCTGCCGCCACCGGGCTTCCGGTCCCGCGACATCCTCGACACCAGCTTCGCGGAGAGCGGCCTGGCCGACCGGGGGCTGCGGCTACGGGTGGTCAAGCCGTCACAGGTGACCGGGGTGCTGGTCAAGATGGGCTGGGACGGGCTGGGCACCGTCGTGCTGCCCTCGGACATCGCGCTGCCGTTCAAGGCGGGGAACTACTCGGCCGGCCCCGACGCCGACCGGTTCGCCTGGGTGCCGCTGGTCACCGGGGCGGACACCTACCTGACGCACGGCGTCTACGTCACCACCCGCGCCCACCGCGAGGCCGAACCGGGCGTACAGGAGATCGTCGACGCGGTCGCCGCGGCCGTCGACGCCACCCCCGGCCTGGAGGGCACCGACCCGCTGGCGGCCGGACCCGCCGACCGCGCGCTGCGGTCGCTGCTCGCCGGCCTCGCCGAAGGGCGGTACGACGGTCACCTCGCCGCCGTCCGCGCGGCGCTCGACGCCCGTGACCCGGCCGGGCCGCCCTGAACGGGCGGACCGCCGGGCCGTCCGGCGGGACGGGGTGGGAGCGCCGGACGGCCCGGGGCCCGGTTCAGGGCAACGTCGCGGCGAGCGTGAGCACCCGGGTGACCTGGGTCGGTGAGCCGTTGTCGTCGCTGATCAGGTGCACCACGGCCGGGCCGCGGCCGAGCGGGGCGAGGGCCGCCATCCCCTCGTAGTTGTCCATCAGCGGGTTGACCTGGCTGCCCGGAGTGGTCGCGCCCAGGGTGGGGCAGGCGGTCAGGTCGGCGACGAGCCGCTTGGTGACCAGCGTGCCGGGTGGCGCGGTGGACAGGTTGGCGATGCCGGAGACGTCGGGCGCGCTGTTCACGCCGGTGACGGCGTACAGCCTGACGTCGTTGCCGACACCGGGGGTGAACTGGATCTCCAGGACCAGCAGGCGGCCGTCGCCGTACGCGGCGACCTCGGAGATCCGGTGCCCGGGGTCGGCGGCGTACCCGAGCTGGCGGTCCAGCGCATAACCCGCGCCGGCCTTCCGGTAGACCAGCATCCGGCGGATCAGCGACTCGCCGGACGCGGGCGCGTCACCGGACAGCGGCGCCTCCATCGCGGCGTAGACGTGGCGGCCGGACGGCGAGATCGACAGGCTCTCCAGGGTGCCGTTGACGCGGGCCTCACCGGCTGGCGCGACCCGGAACCGGGCCGGCACCGGCAGCGCGCCGCGCTCTGCCCCGTCCCGCCCGAAGAGCCGGATCGACGGTTCGACCTCGGAACTGACCAGGAGGCGGCCGTCGGGCAGGACGGCGACGCCCTCACCGTCGAAGGTGTCGCCGTCGTAGCGGGTGCCGTCCGGGCGGCGCAGCGGCACCGTGGCGCTCACCCGCGGGTCCAGCGGGTCGCGGACGAAGAACAGCCGAGGGTCGTCGTCGGAGACCGTGACGAACCCGAGGGTACGCACGTCCGGGGCGAACGCGGACAGTTCGGTGACCGGTACGCCGGCGAACGTCGTCTTGTCCAGGGCGTCGCTGAAGGCGAGGGCGGATGCGGCCGGCGGGCAGTCGGCACCGCCGCGCGTCGGCGCCGCGCCGGCCGGCGGCACGACATCGGCGGGCGCGGCCCCGGCGGGAGCCACGGGTACGGCGACCCCGGCGAGCAGCAGGGTGGCGACGGTGAACAGGCGGGCGGTGGTGGACGGCATGATCGCTCCTTCCGGGCAGCGAGGGCGGTGCCGCCGCCGAGCATGCGCCGCCGCCCGGCCGCGCCGGCCCACCCCGTTCCACGGCCCGGAACCACCGGGCCGACCGTCCCCCGTTTGGTGACGATCCGTAGCTGACCGCAGTCGATCGGTGTACGTTGAGTCAGCCGTGGGCATCGGGCCCACCCCAGGAGGTCGGGATGCGGCCCGAGCCACCCGGCCCTGACGGTGGGCCGCCGACGGGCGCCGTCGGTCGCGCCGTACGCCTGCTGGAGCTGCTGGCCAGCGGCGGCCCACGCAGCCTGACCCGGCTGGTCACCGACACCGGGCTGCCGAAGACCACCGCGCACCGCGTCCTGCGCATGCTGGTGGCGCACGACCTGGTCGCGCACGGGCCCACCGGCTACGAGGTCGGCCGCCGGATGCGTGAGCTGGCGAACCTGATCGTCGGCCAGCACGACGACCTGCGCCGCGTCCTCATGCCGTTCCTGGTCGACCTCTACGAGCGCACCGACCACGCCGTACGGCTCGGTGTGTTACGTGGCGACGAGTGCGTCTACCTGGAGACCGTGTACGGCGCCCGGCACGCGGCGGCGGTGCGCGGTGCCGGCGACCACGGTCCGGCGCACAGCACGGCGGCGGGCAAGGTGCTGCTGGCGTACACGGCGGGTCGGGTCCCCCGTCAACGCCCGCTGCCGTGGTTGACCTCGTTCACCGTCGTCGACCCGGCCCGGCTCGGCGACGAACTGACGGCGGTACGGCGTACCGGCGCCGCGACGGCCAGCCAGGAACAGCGGCTCGGCCTGGTCACGGTCGCGATGCCGGTGCTGGGGCGGGACCGGGCGGTCGTCGCCGCCATCGAGATCGTCGGCGACGCGGCGTTCCGGCCCCGGGAGGTCGCCACCGCACACCGGCAGGTGGCGCTGGCCGCGTCGGTGGCGCTCGGCAGCCGCACGTGAGTTGATCTGAGCGCCAGGCACCCTACGCGGCGCCGATAAGGTGGCTGACGCTCGGATCAACAGCGGCACCCACCCGCGCCCTGCGGCGAGGCCCGGCGACGCCCGCCCTGCCACGCCCGCCACGCCCGCAGCGCCCGCACGATCAAGGGGATGATGTTCGCAAGCCGGGCGCGGAACGCCACGATTCCTCCGTGATCGACGCCTGGGGCGCGGGAACGGCCGCCGGCCGCGAGGATCGCTGGGCCGGCCACCTCCAGCCCGTCGGTGGCGGCGGCGAGCGGCCGTGGCGGCGCGTCCACGGTAGCCTCCTGGCGTGACGACAGCGTCCGACGACGACACCGCGACAGCGTCTGGCGACTGCACCGCGACGCTGCCGCGTAAGCGGATGGCCGCGGCCGTGCTGTTCCGCGACGTCAGAGGCCGGATCCTGTTGGTGGAACCCCGGTACAAGGACGACTGGGAGTTGCCGGGCGGATGCGTCGAAGCCGACGAGTCGCCGTACGCGGCCGCGATGCGGGAGCTGAACGAAGAACTCGGCCTGTCGCTGACGCCCGGCGGGCTGTTGGTGGTCGACTGGGTCCCGGCGCAGGCCGGCCGCACCGAGGGCGTCATGTTCGTCTACGACGGTGGCGTACTCGCCCCCGCCAGCGAGGCGGAGATCCGCCTGCCGGCCGACGAGTTGCGCAGCTGGGCCTGGTCGACTCCGGCCGAGGCGCGACAGCGACTCTCGCCGCTGCTGGCCCGGCGGGCCGCGGCCGCGCTGGCCGCGGTGGGCGGCGGCACGGCCTACCTGGAGGACGGCAACCGCGTCGGGTAGGCGTTCCGCCGGCCGAGAGAGGACGGTCGAAAGAGGACGGTCGAAAGAGGACGGTCGACGCCGCCCGGCGGCGGGCGGCAACGCCGACACGAAGAGACCGCCCCACCCGCGACACGGGCCCATGGCCGGACGCGCGGCGGCCGTACGTGAGTTGACCTGAGCGTCAGCCACCTTACGCGGCGTCGACAAGGTGGCCGACGCTCAGATCAACAGCGGCGCCGCCCCGCGGCCCGGCCCGGCGGCGCCCGCCCCTCCCGTCCGGCGGCACGTTGTATTGCGCCGGGATGACCCGTGCGTTTCAATTGGTCGACCCGACTGAGAGAGCGCTCTCAGATCCGCTGGTTCCCCCACCACCGACATCCACGCGGAGTGTGTCCATGCCAACCGACCAGCCCGCCCCGCTCCCCCGGCCCGCGCTGCGCCGCCGGCACGTCCTCGCCCTGTCCGCGACCGCCGCGACCGTCGCCGCCACCGGCGTCCAGGTCGCGACGCCCGGCAGCGCCCTGGCCGGCGGCGGCCACGACCGGCCGCGCCCCGGCCGGGTCGTCGACCGCCATCTCGAGGCCCCGGTCGAGCGCGCCTACCACTACCTCGACTTCGTGCAGGACGCCTACCAGCGTGGCGACACCCCGCGCCTGCTCCAGAGCTACAACAACGAGTCGCAGCTCATGACGACCGCGTTCATCTACGACAACGCGCTCGCCGCGATCGCCTACCTGGCCCGCCCGACCCGCGACAACGTACGCCGGGCCCGGATCATCGGCGACGCGCTGCTCTTCGCCCAGGGCAACGACGAGGCGTACGCCGACGGTCGGCTGCGGCAGGCGTACGCGGCCGGGCCGATGCTGTTCTACGGCGGCTCGCCGGAGTTCCCCGGACTCGTCCGCGCCGACGGCAAGGCGGCGTTCCTGTGGCCGTACGGCTTCAGTGGCTCCTCGGTCGGCGACGTGTCGTGGGCCGCGCTCGCGCTGACCCACGTCTACGCCCACACCCGGGTGCGCAAGTATCTCGACGGCGCGGTCGCCGCCGCCCGCTGGGTGGTGGACAACACCGTCTCGCCCTACCGGTACGGCGGCTACCACGGCGGCGTGCAGGGCGACGGCGTCACCCACCAGCGCTGGTGCTCCACCGAGCACAACATCGACGCGTACGCACTGTTCACGTTGCTGGTCCGCTACACCGGCGACCGGGCCTGGCACCGGCACGCCAAGGTGGCCGGCGACTTCGTCCGGTCGATGTGGAACCCGGTCGACGGGCACTTCTGGACCGGTACGCAGGGCGCGGGTCCCGCCGACGACCCGGACGAGATCAACCGGGCGGTCCGGCCGGAGGACCCGAACACGTGGGGCTATCTGGCGCTGCGCGAGCGGACCCACGCCCGCGGGCTGGACTGGACCGCGCGGGAGCTGGCCGTCACCGACGCCGCCGGCCCGAACTCGGAGATGCCACCCGGCCGGCCCGTCTCCGGGGTCACGTTCAGCGACCTGTCGAAGGTCCTCACCGGCACGGTGCCCGGCGGCGACCGGCCCAACAACCGCGACGCGGTGTGGCTGGAGGGCAACGGCCACCTCGCCGCCGCCCTGCTGGAGCGCGGCGACCGGCCCCGGCGCGGCCCGGACGACCGGACCCGGGCGGTGCACCACCTGCGCCAGACGGTGGTCGCGCAGGAGCGGCTCGGCGGCGGGCAGACCGTCGGGCTGACCGACGACCCCAACGGCGGCCGGCTGTCCGACCCGGCGGCCGGCGGCACCTGGACCGGCCGGCGGCTGCCCGCCCGGTCCGGGATCGTCTCGGCGACCAGCGCCTTCGACACCGGGTTCGGGTTCGCGTACTTCCAGCGGCAGCACGTCGGCGCCACCGCCTGGTTTTTGATGGGCGCGCAGTCGGTGAACCCGTACCGGATCTGACGCCTGGCCGCCCGGCCGGGTGCCTTCGGCCGGGCGGCGGCAGGCGCCGGTCGGTGGCCGCCCGGACGGCCACCGACCGGCGTACCGGGCCGCCCCGGGACGCCGGCGCGTCCGGGGTGGCCCGGCGGCTCAGGCCCGGTTGCCGCGGACCCGCCGGATCGTGTCGCGATACCACAGGGCGCTGCGCTTGGGCGTACGCACCTGGGTGTCGTAGTCGACCCGGACGATCCCGAACCGCTTCGCGTAGCCGTACGCCCACTCGAAGTTGTCGAGCAGCGACCAGGCGAAGTAGCCGCGTACGTCGGCGCCCTGCTGGCGGGCCCGCGCGACCGCGCCGATGTGCGAGACGAAGTAGGCGGTGCGCTCGTCGTCGCGGACGAACCCGTTCTCGTCGGGCTCGTCGTCGAACGCCGAACCGTTCTCGGTCACCACCATCGGCAGGTCGGGGTAGTCGCGGCCGAGCCGCACCAGCAGCTCGGTGAAGCCCTCGGGCACGATCTCCCAGCCCATCGCGGTACGCGGCCGGCCGGTCGACACCTCCCGCACCACCGGGTTGCCGTCGGCGTCGGTGGTGTTGCCGTCCTCGTCGACGCCGGAGAACGCCGAGCTGAAGTAGTGGTTGACGCCGAGCACGTCGAACGGCGTGGAGATGATCTCCAGGTCGCCGTCGCGGACCGGGATGGTGATCCCCTGGGCGGCCAGGTCCTCGACCACGTCGGCCGGGTAGCGGCCGTACCGCAGCGGGTCGAGGTAGATCCGGACCCCGAGGCCGTCCGCGCGCCGGGCCGCCTCCCGGTCGAGTTCGGTGTCGGTGGCCGGGCTGGACGAGCCCATGTTGAGCGTGATGCCGAGGTCGACCGGGCCGGACGCCGCCGCCCGCATCCGCTGGGTCGCCAGGCCGTGGCCGAGCAGCAGGTGGTGCACCGCCGCCATGCTCGCCGGGAAGTCCTTGATGCCGGGCGCGTGGTTGCCGTACGCGTAGCCGAGCATCGCCGAGCACCACGGCTCGTTCAGCGTGGTCCAGGTCCGTACCCGGTCCTTCAGGTGGTCGAAGACCAGCATCGAGTAGTCGGCGAACCGGTACGCGGTGTCCCGGGCCGGCCAGCCGCCGGCGTCCTGGAGTTCCTGCGGCAGGTCCCAGTGGTAGAGGGTGATCCACGGGTCGATGCCCTGACCGAGCAGTTCGTCGACGAGCCGGTCGTAGAAGGCCAGGCCGGCCGGGTTGACCGGGCCGCGCCCGCCCGGCTGCACCCGTGGCCAGGCCACCGAGAACCGGTACGTGTCGACGTCGAGTTCGCGCATCAGCGCGACGTCCTGCGGCATCCGGTGGTAGTGGTCGCAGGCGACGTCACCGTTGTCGGCGCCGTCGATCGCACCGGGTACCCGGCAGAACGTGTCCCAGATCGACGGCGTACGGCCGTCCTCGGCCACCGCGCCCTCGATCTGGTACGACGAGGTGGCCACCCCCCACCGGAAGTTCGGTGGCAGGGTGTCGATCGGGTCGGTCTGACCGCTTTCCACGTGGCCGGGATCGAGTGTCGTGGCGGTCGTGTCCATGCTGCTCCTGATCGGTTCGATGGATGGGTACCCGGTCGACGGACGGGTACCGGGTCGGTGGGTACGGGAAGCGGGTGGCCGGCCGTCAGCCGGTCGGTGCGGCCGGGTGCAGCCAGCAGGCGACGGTGCGGGCCGGTCCGGCCCGGTCCGGCGGCGGGCCGAGCACCGGGATCTTCTCGTGGCACGGGTCGAACGCCTTGGGGCAGCGTGGGTGGAAGGCGCAGCCGGTCGGCATCGCCCGCAGGTCCGGTGGTGAGCCGGGGATGCCGGACAGTTCGCGGCGCGGTCCGCGCAGCGCCGGGAACGAGCGCAGCAGCCCCTCGCTGTAGGGGTGCAGCGAGTCACGGTAGAGGGTGGCGGCGGGTGCCTCCTCGACGATGCGCCCGCCGTACATGATGGCGATCCGGTCGGAGAACTCGACCAGCAGCGACAGGTCGTGGGTGATGAACAGCACCGCGAAGCCGAGCCGTTCGCGCAGTTCGACGAGCTGGCCGAGGATCTGCCGCTGCATCACCACGTCGAGCGCGGTGGTCGGCTCGTCCATGATGACGATCTGCGGTTCGAGGGCCAGCGCCATGCCGATCATGACCCGCTGGCGCATGCCGCCGGAGAGCTGGTGCGGATAGCTGTCCAGCCGGTCGGCGGAGATGCCGACGAGCCGGAGCAGTTCGCGGGCCCGGTCGAGCCGGGCGGCCGGGCTCAGTCGCGGCTCGTGCGCCTTGATCACGTCGAGGAGCTGGGTGGCGACCTTGTGGACCGGGTTGAGGGAGTTCATCGCCCCCTGGAACACGATCGACGTCTCCGCCCAGCGGAACCGGCGCAGTTCGGCCGGGGTCAGGGCCATCACGTCGAAGGGTTCGGCGCCGCCGGGCGGGTGGTAGACCACCGATCCGCCGCTGACGACGCCGGGCGGCGGCAGCAGCCGGGTCAGGCCGTACGCCAGCGTCGACTTGCCGCTGCCGCTCTCCCCCGCCAGGCCCAGCACCTCGCCGCGGTGCAGGGTCAGGCTGACGTCGCGTACGGCGCGTACCGCCTGGTCGCCGAGGCCGTAGTCGACGTCGAGGTGCTTGATTTCGAGTACGGGCGTGGTCATCGCTGGCCGACCCTTTCGCTGGAGAGCACGTCGGCGCCGCGGGGCGCCGGTGGCGGGGGCGCGGTGCGCAGGACCGGGGTGAACCCGACCCGCATCCGCACGGTGCGGCCGTCCGCGGTCTTGACACTGGTCTTGCCGCTGCTGCGCAGCCGGGGGCTGACGAACTCGTCGATGCCGAAGTTGACCAGTGACAGGGCGGTGCCGAGCAGGGCGATGGCCAGGCCGGCCGGGACGAACCACCACCAGGCACCCTGGGCCAGGGCCTGCTGGGACTGGGCCCAGAACAGGATCGTGCCCCAGTTCCACTCCGACACCGTGGAGATGCCGATGAAGGCCAGCGTGATCTCGGTCATCACCGCGAAGATCACCGTGCCGACGAAGCCGGAGGCGATGATCGCGGTCAGGTTCGGCAGGATCTCGAAGATGATGATCCGCCAGGTGCTCTCGCCGGTGGCCCGGGCCGCCTCGACGTAGTCGCGCCGGCGCAGCGACAGGGTCTGCGCACGCAGCACCCGGGCTCCCCAGGCCCACGAGGTGGCGCCGATGACCAGGGCGACCATCAGGTCGCCGGCGCCCGGGATGGTGGAGGCCACGATGATGATCAGGGGCAGGGCGGGGATCACCAGGAACACGTTGGACAGCGCCGAGAGGCTCTCGTCGGCGGCGCCGCCGAGGAACCCGGCGGTGACCCCGACGAGCACCGACAGCACGGTGGCGACCAGGCCGGCGAGGAAGCCGACGAAGATGACGCCCCGGGTGCCGACCAGCACCTGGCTGAAGATGTCCTGCCCCAGGTGGGTGGTGCCGAACCAGTGCTCCGCCGACGGCGGCGCGACCAGGTCGGAGCCGCGCGCCGACGGGTCGTACGGGGCGATCCACGGCCCGATGACCGCCAGCAGCAGGAAGAAGCCGAGGACGACCAGGCCGGTGGCCGCCTTGGGGTTGGCGACGAACCGCAGCCGGCGCCGTTTCGGGGCGGCCTGGGCGGGCGCGGCGGGCGCGCCGTCGCCGGTGACCGTACCGGTCATCGTGGTGGCGGGCATGGACACCGGTCAGCCCTCCTTGCGGGTACGCGGGTCGAGTGCGAGGTAGGCGAGGTCGGCCAGCAGGTTCGCGACCAGCACGGAGATCGTGATGATCAGGAAGATGCCCTGCATCAGCGGGTAGTCCTTGGCGCCGACCGCCTGGAAGAGCTGGAACCCCAGGCCCGGGTAGGAGAAGACGATCTCGACCAGGAGGGTGCCGCCGACGATGAAGCCCAGCGACAGGGCGAAGCCGGAGACGTTGGGCAGCAGCGCGTTGCGGGCGGCGTAGCTGACCGCGACCCGCCGCTCGGACAGGCCCTTGGCGTGCGCGACGGTGATGTAGTCCTCCGCCGCGACGGTGACCATCATGTTGCGCATGCTGAGGATCCAGCCGGAGACCGACGAGACCAGGATGGTCAGTGCCGGCAGCAGGCTGTGCTGGATGGCGCTGGGGATGAAGTACTGGTCCCAGGCCGGCACCAGGCCGGGCGCGTAGCCGCCGGACGACGGGAAGAAGCTGCCCGGCCCGGCGAGCAGGGCGATCGCGATCAGGCCGAGCCAGAAGTACGGGATCGACGAGAGGAAGGTGGTCACCGGCAGCAGCCCGTCGGCCCACGACCCGCGCCGCCAGCCGGCCAGCACGCCGAGCGAGGTGCCGACGAAGAAGCTGATGATGGTGGTGATGCCGACCAGGGCCAGGGTCCACGGCAGGCTGTCGGAGAGCACCTGGGAGACCGGGGCCGGGAAGAACGTGAACGACATGCCGAGGTCGCCGCGGAAGAGCTGGCCCCAGTACTCGACGTACTGCTGCCAGAGGCTCTTGTCCTCGTCGAGGCCGAACAGGACGTAGAGCGAGGCCATCGCCTCGGTGCTGAGCTGGCCCTGGTAGCGGGCGATCAGCGAGCGGACCGGGTCACCGGGGATCATCCGGGGGATGAAGAAGTTGAGGGTGATCGCCGCCCACGCGGTGAAGAGGTAGAACGCGACGCGTTGCAGCAGGAACCTCACGGCTTCACCACCCGGCCGTTGTCGGTGCCGGCCGCCGGTGCGGCGTCCCCGTCGTCCGCGGACCCGGGCGCGACGTCCGTCGCCGGTGCGCCGTTCTCGTAGAGCCAGCAGGCCGCCCAGTGCCCGGTGCCGTCGGCCAGGTCGAAGCGGGGCGGCAGGTCGGTGCGGCACTTCGGCATCACGTGCACGCACCGGGGGTTGAACCGGCAGCCGGCCGGCGGCCGGATCAGGCTCGGCGGCTCGCCGCCGGCCCGGTCGACCGGGGTGGTCTCGGCCAGTTCGTGCGCGTCGCCCTGCAACCGGTCGGGATCGGGCGCCGACTCGATCAACAGCCGGGTGTACGGGTGTGCCGGCCGCTGGGTGACCGTCTCGCTGTCGCCGCCCTCGACCATCCGGCCGGCGTACATGACCAGGGTCTCGTCGGCGAAGTAGCGGGCCGAGGCGATGTCGTGGGTGATGTAGAGGATGCCGAGGTTGAGCCGTTCCTTCAGGTCGCGCAGCAGGTTGAGCACGCCGAGCCGGATCGAGACGTCCAGCATGGACACCGGCTCGTCGGCGAGCAGCACCTGCGGGTCGGCGCCGAGGGCGCGGGCGATCGCGACCCGTTGCCGCTGCCCGCCGGAGAGTTCGTGCGGGAACTTGTCGAGATAGCGCTCGGGCGGGGTGAGTTGCACCCGGCCGAGCAGGTCGTGCAGGTTGGCCTCGAGGTCGGCGGCGGTCTTCCCGGCCCGGCCGTGGATGCGCAGCGCCCGGGTGAGGTGGTAGCGGACCGTGTGGACCGGGTTCAGCGAGGCGAACGGATCCTGGAAGATCATCTGCACCTGGCGGCAGTAGGCCCGGAACCGGCGGCCGCCGCGTACGGTGACCGACTCGCCGCGCAGCCGGATGTCGCCGGCCGTACGCCGGAAGAGTTGGGCCAGCAGCCGGGCGACGGTCGACTTGCCCGAGCCGGACTCGCCGACCAGGGCGGTCACCCGGCCGCGCCGCAGGGTGATGTGCACGTCGTCGACGGCGTGCACGTGCAGTGCCGGGCGGAAGAGGTCGCGGACCCCCCGCCGGACCGGAAAGTGCTTGGTGAGGCCCTCGGCTTCCAGGACCACCTCGGTGGTCGGGGCCGCCGCGGGCGTCGGGACGCTGGTTGTGGTCATCGTGCCGAGGCTCCTGTGCCGGGTCGGGCCTGTCGCCGCCTGGGGCCTCCCGGGCGGCACCGTGGCGCCGCCCGGGAGGGGTCAACAGGTCGGATCAGGCGTTGGCGGGCTTGAGGTTGAGCACGACGTCGACCGCGTTCGGCTGGGTCGGCTGCGCCGGGGCGTACGGGTTGGCGTCGTCCGGCCAGCCCACCCAGTTCGTCGTCACGTACGCGCCACCGGCGTTGTCGGCGCCGACCGGGATCATCGGCATCTGCTCGACGAAGATCTTCTGGAGGGTGTTCATCGCGGTGGTGCGGGCCGCGTCGTCGGCGGCGTTGGCGAAGGCGGCCAGCGCCGCGGTCGCCTCCGGGCTGTCGAACCGGCCGAAGTTGCCCGCCGCCGGGGTCCCGATCGGCTTGAGCAGGGCACCGTCCATGATGGTCTGGTAGATGTCGTACGGCGTGGTGCCGCCGTTGGTCCACCGGAAGGTGGCGTCGAAGTTGCCCTCCTCGACGGCCTGGAACCAGGCGTCCTGGTTGGCCTTGTCGACGGTGGCGGCGATGCCGATCTGGGACAGGTTGTCCTTCACGATCTCGAGGCTGGTGATGTAGTCGGACCAGCCGGCGGGGTCGGTCAGGGTCAGCGTGACCGGCTTGCCGGTCGGGTCCTTCAGGGTGTTGCCGTCGAAGGTGAAGCCGGCGGCGGTCAGCTCGCGCTTGGCGCCCTCGACGTCGACCTTGTGCAGTTGGCCCTTGAACTCCGGCGCGATGAACGACTCACCGGCCGGGGTCGGGATGCCGGTCACCGAGGTCACCTCGGGGTGGAAGTACGCCGCCTCGGCCTGCACGAAGATGTCGTTGCGGTTGATGACCATGTTCATCGCCCGGCGCAGCGCCGGGTTGTCGAACGGCTTCTTGGTGGTGTTGATGTAGAGGCCGTGGATGCCGAGCACCGAGGCCGGCCAGACCTTGTTGTGCTCGGGGTTCTTGTCGACGTAGACGGCCTTGTAGTTGGGGATGAAGACGAAGCTCCACTCGGCCTCGCCGTTGGCCAGGGCGGTGGTCTGCGCGTTGTTGTCGGTGTACGACGTGTAGCGCAGTTCCTTGACCGCCGGCGGGTCCTGCCAGTAGCCGTCCCGGGCCACCAGCGTGGTGGTCTGCGGGGTGAACGACTTCAGGGTGAACGGGCCGGTGCCGACCGGGTTCTTGTTGATGTCGGTGGTCGGGTCGGCGATGCCCGACCAGATGTGCTTGGGCACCATCGGGATGGAGTTGAGGATCTTGGCCTGGTTGACGAACTGCGGGGAGCCGAACGTCATGTTGACCACGTTGCCGGCGACGGTGATGTCGCCGTACGGCACGGCGGCGCCGTTGAGCCCCTCGTGCTTCTTGATCAGCTCGAAGGTGAACGCGACGTCCTCGGCGCTGAACGGCTTGCCGTCGGACCAGGTGACGCCGTCGCGGATGGTCAGCGCGACCGCCTTGTAGCCGTCGGTCCATTCCCACTTGGTGGCCAGCCACGGCTTGGCGGGGTCGGCGGGGCGGATCGCGTTGGTCATCACCAGCGGCTCGTAGATCTGCCAGCGGTAGCCGAGCGAGGCGCCCGACGACGAGCCGAGGAACGGGTTGTGGTTCTCGGTCTGCGGGCCGTTGGGCATGCCCACCTTGAGCACGGTGGTCGAGCCGGCCCGGTTGTTGTTGCTGTTGGGCGACTCGCCGCTGCAGGCGGCCAGCAGGCTCATCGCGGTGAGACCCGCGACGGCCGCCGCCGCCAAACGCTTGGCGCGCATCTGGTTCCTCCTGATGGTCGGGTGGTGCGGTTGTGGTGTGGTGTGGGTGATATGTGTGCTGGAGATGGCTCGTAGAGCGCTCTCACGATCGGGTACAGCTAAACCCCGGCAGGGTGTGCCGGGGTTTTGTCAGACGGGAACTGCGGGGGTCGCCGGAACGGCGGGCCCGGTCTGGCCGGGCGGGTTCGGGACGGGAGTGGTGGGTACGGTCGAGCCGCGGACGATCAGCGTGGTGGGCAGCACCTGCGGGGTCTCCGGCAGGGGCGTGCCCGCGAAGTGGTCGATGAGCATCCGGGCGGCCGCCTCGCCCATTTCGCGCATCGGCTGGTGCACGGTGGTCAGCGGCGGGTCGGTGTGCTGCGCGTACGGCACGTCGTCGAACCCGACGACGGCGACGTCGCCGGGCACCGACCGGCCCGCCTCGCGGACGGCGCGGATGGCGCCGCCGGCGGACAGGTCGTTGTGGGCGAAGACGGCGTCGAAGTGCACGCCGCCCTCGAGCAGCCGCTGGACCGCGCGGCTGCCGCATTCGAGGGTGAAGTCACCCTCGACGACGAGTTCGGGGGGTAGCGGGTGGCCGTTCGCCGCGTACGTCTCGACGAAGCCGGCCAGCCGGTCGCGGGTGCAGCCGAACCGCCGGCTGCCGGTCACCACGAGCGGCCGGGTGCGGCCGATCCCGAGCAGGTGCCCGGCGGCGGCGGCACCCCCGGCCAGGTTGGTGGTGGCGACCGACGGGAAGACCCGCCGGCTGCCCCGGTCGTCGATGAGCACGACCGGCAGCCCACGTCCGGGCAGTTGGGTGATGTAGTCGAGGGTGCCCTCGGGCTCGATGACCAGCAGCCCGTCGAACGACTTCGCCGACACCTGGGCGGCGAACTGGCGCATCGACTGGGCACCCCGGTTGCAGGTGAAGAGCAGCAGGCCGTAGCCGCCGCTCTCGACCACGTCGACGGCGCCCTGGACGACCTCGCCGATCCACGGCCAGATCAGCGAGGGGACCAGCATGCCGACGATGCGGGTACGGCCCCGGGCCAGGCCGACGCCGCGGGCGCTGGGCACGTAGCCCAGCTCCTCGATCACGGCGCGTACCCGGGCGGCGGTGTCGTCGTCGAGTTCACCGCGGCCGTTGAGCACCCGCGAGACGGTGGTCTTGCTGACCCCGGCTCGCGCGGCGACATCGGCGATGGTGATACGCACGACACCCCCTCGTGTGTCACGGCGGTTAACCGCGGATGCGGAACCGGTTTCGAAACCGGTTCCGGGCCGAGTCAACCGGAGTGACGCGCACCACGTCAATAACGCACGGATAACGAAACTAAATGTATAGCAAACCTTGCTAACAGTTAGATCCTGGTGTTACCTCATATCAGCGTCGATGTCTCGCCCACCACCCCGGGGCCCGAAGGTCACCGTGCGTGACCAAACACAGGTGCGGCAACGCCCACCCACCGAAAGCCCTTCTCAGGAAGGGGGAGATCCCCGTGCCATCGACCGGGACCCCACCACCCGTCACCGTCCGTACCGGCCGGCGCACCACCCGCCGCCGGGCCGCCGCGGCCACCGCACTCGCCACCTGCCTGGCCGCCACCAGCCTCGCCCTGGCGGCCAGCCCACCCGCCCACGCCGCCAACGAGCGGGTCGACGTCTGGCTGACCACCACCTCCGACGCCGGCGGCCGGGTCGTCACCCGGGGCCTGCAACCGCAGACCCCGACCGCGTTCTCGGCGGGCGCCGGCAGCGCCACCCACACCGTCACCGTCGACGAGAACACCACCCACCAGAGCTTCGAGGGCGGTGGCGCGTCGTTCACCGACAGCGCCGCCTGGCTGCTGGGCAGCAGCAACACCGTCAGCGCGACGACCCGGGACCGGGTCATGCGCGACCTGTTCCACCCGGTCGACGGCATCGGCCTGGCGTTCGTACGCAACCCGATGGGCGCCTCCGACCTGGCCCGGTTCAACTACTCGTACGACGACACCTGCTGCGACCTCGGCGACTTCAGCATCGGCCACGACCTCGCCGACGTGGTGCCGCTGACCAGGCAGGCGCGCGCCCTGAACCCGGCACTGAAGGTCAAGGGCGCACCCTGGAGCGCGCCGGCCTGGATGAAGGACAACAACCGGTTCACGAACCGGGGTTGGCTTAAATGGGAGCATTATCCGACCTATGCGCAGTATTTCGTGAAATACATCCAGCAGAACCAGGCCCAGGGGCTGAAGATCGACTACGTGTCGGTGCAGAACGAGCCGACCTGCTGCGGCACCGACGCCACCGGCTACGCCTCGATGAACTGGAACGGCTCCGGGCTGCTGGAGTTCACCAAGAACCACCTGCTGCCCGCCTTCCGGGCCGCCGGCATCACCACCAAGGTGCTGATCCTCGACTACAACTGGGGCAACTACGACGACCTCGGCTCGGTGCCGCTGGCCGACGCCGCGCTGCGGGGCGACCCGCTCTTCGGCGGCATCGCCTGGCACGGGTACGGCGGCGACGTCAACCTGCAGAGCACCATCCGCAACCAGTACCCGGCGGTCAACCAGTACATGACCGAGCACTCCGGCGGCACCTGGGTCGGCGACCAGCACGCCCAGGACATGCACAACCTGATCGACTACACCCGCAACTGGAGCCGGTCGTGGGTGAAGTGGAGCCTGGCGCTGGACCAGAACATGCTGCCGTACGTCGGTGCCGGCTGTAACGTCTGCACCGGCCTGGTCACCGTGCAGCGCGGCGGCAGCCGGCACGGCCAGGTCGACAAGACCGTCGAGTACTACACGATGGGCCACCTGACCAAGTTCGTGAAACCCGGCGCGGTACGCATCGCGTCCACCGCCAACGGCTCGGTCAAGAACGTCGCCTGGAAGAACCCGGACGGGTCCAAGGCGCTGATCGTCCACAACACCACCGGCGGCAGCCAGTCGATGCGGGTCAACTGGGGCAACCAGTCCTTCGTCTACACCCTGCCCACCCGGACCTCGGCCACGTTCACCTGGTCCGGTACGCCGGGCGGCCCGAACCCGCCGGCCGGCGGGCCGATCACCGGCCTGGCCGGCAAGTGCGTCGACGTCGCCGCCGCCGGCACCGCCGACGGCACCACCGTGCAGTTGTACGGCTGCAACGGCACCGACGCGCAGCGCTGGACCCGTCCCGGCGACGACACCGTACGGGCGCTGGGCAAGTGCCTCGACGTCAGCGGCGGCTCCACCGCCGACGGTTCCCGGGTGCAGTTGTGGACCTGCAACGGCACGCCCGCGCAACAGTGGACGTACACCGCCGGTCGTGACCTGGTCAACCCGCAGGCCGGCAAGTGTCTGGACGTGACCGGCAACAACTCCGCCGACGGCACCCCGCTGCAGATCTGGAGCTGCACCGGCGCCGGCAACCAGAAGTGGACCGTCCCGGCCTGACCTCCGCCCCCGCCCGGTCGGGGCCGGTCCGCCATGGACCGGCCCCGACGTTTCTGTCGTACCCGTTGGGTAGGGTGGCGAGCCCCGTAGTCCCACGTCCACACCCCTGCCGGGCCGGCGGCGCAGCGCCGGTGCCGAGGGGTGCCGGCCAGGAGTGCAGATGCTCAGAATCCACTTCACGGTGGCCGACCTGAACCGCACCCGGGTCGCCACCGCCCCGGACCCGCTGTGGGAGCTGACGCTGAGCATGCACCACCTGCGCCGGCGCGGCTCCCCGCCGCTGCTCGCCGGCTGGAAGGCCGACCTCGCCCACCGGCTGCGACCCGACACCACCCTGCGGCACGAGATCTCGCCGGCACTGGCCCTCAACCCGCCGACCGGCTACTTCCCCGACTTCCTCACCCCGGCCGAGGCCGCCGACGGGTTCGAGGCCGGGTTGCAGGCCCTGCTCGACACCCCGCGCGACCGGCTGCGCGCCGAGATCGCGCTGCTCGGCACCGACCGGCACCGGCTCGACCCGGCCGCGCTACGCATCGGCGACGGCGACCCGGCCGCGCTGCGGACCCTCGGCCGGGCGCTGCGCCGCTACCACGACGTCGCCGTGGCACCGATGTGGGACCGGATCCGGGCCTCGTTCGACGCCGACCGGGCCCTGCGCGCCCGCACCGTGCTCGACGGCGGCGCCGTCGCGCTGCTCAACGGTCTGCACCCGGCCGCCCGGTTCACCGACGGGGTCCTCGAGATCGCCAACTACCGGGCAGACCGCGACCTGCACCTCGACGGCCGCGGACTGGTGCTGGTGCCGAGCTACTTCAAGGCGGCCAGCCGGCCGATGGCGCTGGTCGACCCCAACCTGCCGCCGGTCCTGGTCTATCCCGTCGAACGGTCGGCCCGGGTCGCCGGCGAGGCGGGCCGGGCCTCGCTTTCGGCGCTGCTCGGCCGGACCCGGGCCGCGGTGCTGGAACTGGCCGCCGACGGCCCGTCGACCGGAACGGTGGCCGGGCGGCTCGGCATCTCGGCACCGGCCGCCAGCGAACACCTGACCGTCTTGCGCGACGCCGGCCTGGTGGTCAGCACCCGGCAGGGCAACACGGTCCGGCACACCCTGGCGCCGCTGGGGCACACCCTGCTCGACGGCGGCCCCTGACCCGGGCCCGGCGGTCTGGCGGACGACGGCCCCGGCCGGGCCGGGATCGGATCGGGGCCGGGAATCAGGTGCCGCCGCGCGAGCGGCCTGGAATCAGGAATCAGGTCAGGCCGTGCACCGGGATCTGGGCGCCGTTGACGACCGCCGACTCCGGGCCGCACAGGTGCCGGACCACCTTCGCGATCTCGGCCGGGTCGACCCACCCGCGCCGGTCGGCGTCGGGCTGGCTGGCCCGGTTGCCGGGCGTGTCGATGGTGCCGGGCACGACCGCGTTGGCGCGCACCCCGTCCCGGCCGTACTCGGCGGCGAGCGCGCCGACGAAGCCGAGCACCGCCGACTTCGCCGTGATGTAGCCGGCCGCGCCGGCGAACGGCCGGGTCGCGGCCCGGCTCGACACGCAGACGACCGACCCGCCGCCGGCCGCGACGAGGTGCGGCAGCGCCGCCTGGCAGACCAGGTACGTCGGCCGCACGTTGAGCCGCAGCTGCGCCTCGAACTCCTCGACGCCGGTCTCGTGCACCCGGCCGCCCATCGCGAAGCCGCCGACGAGGTTGACGACCGCGCGCAGCGGTGCCGCCTGCGTTCCGGCGGCCAGTGCCACGCAGCGGCGTACGGCGTCGGTGTCGAACAGGTCGGCCTCGACCAGGACGAGGTCGGGGTGTGGTTCGAGCCGGTCGCGTTCGTCCTCGACCAGCCACGGCACGACGACCCGCCAGCCGTCGGCGAGCAGGGCGGCGGTGACCGCGGTGCCGAGCCCGCCGGTCCCACCGGTCACCAGCGCGGTACGTCCCAAAGCCGCTCCCCTTCCAGGTTTCCGCCTACCGTACGCAGGACCGGACGGCCGTGTCGCCGCGACCCACCGGGTCCGGTGGCGGTCAGCCCGGCCGGGGCAGGCCGAGTTCGGTCGCGACGGCACGCAGGTCGTCGTAGTGGGTCTGGAGGATCGGCGTCGACTCCTGGGCGTACCGCTTGGCCTCTGCTTCGGTCCCTCTGTCCAGTTCGGTCTTGTTGCGGCGGATGGCGCGTTTGTGGGCTGACGCCTCGGACGCGATGAAGAGCCGCTCGAACCGGTCGCCGTCGGCGTCGCGCAGTCGGCCCAGAACCACCTGCTGGTCGCGGTTCAACCTGTCCGGCAGTTCGACGCCGACGGCGGCGGCGGTCCGGCGCAGTTCCACGTCGAGCTGGGTGTTGTCGGCGACGAACTGCGCGCCGAGGTCGGCGATCTGGGGTGCGACGTCCTTGGTGCCGGCCAGCTGGCCGGCCTCGATCCCGGCCAGGTTGGCCTGGTGGGCGGCGCGCAGGTAGCGGGCGTCGTGCCGGGCGGGACGGTCACGTTCACCGGCGGGTCCGGTGACGGCCGTCGGGGCGGCGCCGCCGGTCGGCGGGTGGCCGGATGGCGGCGCGGCCGGCGCGGGTACGGGGATTGACAGCACTATCGCGGCTATACCGGTTATTGCGAGGTTTCGTACGTTTTGCCACATTCGAACCACCTCCCGCCGGTTCGGCGCTCCCCTCGGATACCCGCGACGGTGGCGTGATCACCACCGATCGGTGCCCGACTCCCCCGGCCGCCCGGGCGACGGGAAGCCTTGCGGCGCAACGGGTCCGGCGCCGGGTGACCGCCGGACGCCGGGATCTGGCCGGCAACGCCGCAGGTCGCATACCGGTTACGGAACGGATCGGGGGCATTCCACAACCGTTACCAGGCACATAGAGTGGTGTCGCTCGTACGGCCACGACAACCGACCACCGGAGGCAGAGCGGATGCGGACAGACGACTGGTCCACAGCGGAACGACCGGCGCGGATGGGCCATCAGCAGATCCGCGACGCCGCTTTCGGACCGGCGCCCCGCCGCGGCGGCGGCCTCAACCCCGACGAGGTACGCGCCTTCCTGCACCAGGTCGCCGACCAGATGCTCCGCCTGGAGCGCGAGCTGGCCGAGGCGACGAGCGAGTCGATCCGGGTCAAGGAGGCCCTCTACCGCTGGCAGGTCGAGCACGCCGCCACCTGCGCCCAGCGCCCGCGCTGACCCCGCCGGACGCCCCGGCGCGGCACCCCGGGGACGGGATGCCGCGACGACGGGGGATTGCGGGTCAGAGGTTGCCCGCCCCGGCGCCCGCGCTGACGATCGACTTCACCTCGGCGGCGGGGTCGAGGGTGTAGGCGTACGGAATCGCGGCGACGCTACCGCCCTGCTCGCCCTCGCCCGAGTTGACGAAGTGGTTGTCCCGGGCGACCAGCGTGCCCGGCCCGGACGAGCCCTCACCGAGGTGAAACGGGTCGTCGGTGTCCTCGAAGAAGTTGCCCTCGACGAGCACCCCGGCGTCCTCGGTGGACGCGACGCCGTACCCGCCGACCGAGGCGTAGTAGTTGTTGAACACGTGGACCGGATTGCCGAACCGCACCCGTGGGTTGCGCTGCTCGGTGCCGTCGAACCAGTTGTGGTGGTAGGTCACCCGCAGGTGGCCGATGTCCTGGCCGCCGTTGTCGTCGCTGTGGCCGAGCAGCATGGTCTTGTCGTGGCCGCGTACGTGGTTCCACGAGATGGTGACGAAGTCGGAACCGCGCTTGACGTCGACGGCACCGTCGTAGCCGACGCCGAACGTGTTGTGGTCGATCCACACGTTGGTCGACTCGGTCTCCACGTTGATCGCGTCGTCGTCCCAGTCGTCGAAGTACAGGCCCTGGATGATGACGTTGTGCGACTCGCGCAGGGTGAAGCCGTTGCCGGTGATGGTGCCGCCGCCGGTGATGGTCTTGTCGGAGCCGACCCGGACCATGTCGGACAGGTTGATGGTGCCGCTCACCTGGACGATCGCCGGCCCGTCCTGCTGTACGGCGTCGGCGAGGCCGGCCTCGTCGGTGACGGTCACGGTCGGGCCGCCCGCGCCGCCGGTCGTGCCGCCGTTCTCGGTCGCCCAGCCCACGAGTCCGGGTGCGTCGAGAGCCTCGACGCGGTCGGGCGCCGGGCCGGCGTTCGCGATCGCTCCCGCACCGAGGGTGAGCGTCGCCGCGGCGAGTGACGCGCCGAGGAGCACCGGGAGGGATCTGCGGTGCCGGGTGGTGGGTTGCGTGGTGTGCATGGGTTCTCCTCTGCCTGGGTCCCGGCGACGCGGGGTCGCCGGTGCGGCGGCGGGCCGTCGGGCCACCGCCGCACTGCCTTCGTGCGTGGGATGAAGGTCCACGATCCGAACGGGACCTTCGCATTCACCGTAGGCAGGCAGAAATATATGCGTCAATAAGACGGAATTGCAGGAAATTTGAGGTGGAATTAGCGCTAATCGGCCAACCCGGCCGTGGAATTGCCGGGTTGCATCCGAATAGCGCCACTTCCACCCTACGGCGCGACTCCGGAACTTGCAGCGCGAGCCGGGCAGTTTTGCAGTCGTCCACTGTGATCAGGGTTATTCACGGGTTGAGAAAGACTCAGAGTGAGAGTAACGTTCTCGACGTACCGCCCGACCGGAAAGGACGCCCGATGACCGAAGAGGACTTCCTCGCCGCGTACGACCCGCGCGCCTACCCGCCGGTCGCGGTGACCGTCGACGTCGTCGCGTTCACGATCCGCGACGGACGGCTGCACCTGCTGCTCGTACGCCGGGCCGCCCCGCCGTACGCCGGACACTGGGCCCTGCCGGGCGGCTTCGTCCACCCCGACGAGGACCTGCCCACCGGCGCCGGCCGCGAACTGGCCGAGGAGACCGGCGTACAGGCCGGCGGGCTCGGCCGGGTCCACCTGGAACAGCTGGGCACGTACGGCACACCGGGACGGGACCCGCGGATGCGGGTCGTCTCGGTCGCCTACCTCGCCTTCGCCCCCGACCTGCCCGACCCGGCGGCCGGCTCCGACGCCGACGAGGCGGCCTGGGTGGCCGTCGACAGCCTCGGGCTGCCGGACGCCGCCGCGCTGCCCGGCCGCCCGGTCCGGCAGCGGCCCGGCACCACCCGGAAGCTGGCCTTCGACCATGCCCGGATCGTCGCCGACGGCCTCGACCGGGCCCGCTCCAAGCTGGAGTACACGCCGCTGGCCACCCGGTTCGTCGGCCCCGAGTTCACCATCGCCGAACTGCGCGCGGTCTACGAGACCGTCTGGGGCGACACCCTGCACGCCGGCAACTTCCACCGCAAGGTGCTGTCCGTACCCGGGTTCCTGGAGAGCGTCGGCGCGACCACCGACCGCGGTGGCGCGCGCGGCGGGCCACGGGCCCGGCTCTACCGGGCCGGCGACGCCCGGCTGCTGCACCCGGCGCTGCTGCGGCCCTCCCGAGAGGAGGCCGTCCGATGACGACGGTCGCCGAGGCGATCCGGCTGGTCATGTCGGCCCGCGACGCCGACGACCTGTTCGGCGACGCCGACCCGGCCCGCCGCTACCGCGACCTGGCCCGGGTGCTGCACCCCGACCGGCGGCCGGCCGCCGGGACCGGACCGGATGCAGCCACCGAGGCGTTCGTCCGGCTCAGCGGCCTGTGGCAGGACCGGCGGAGCGTGGTGATCCGGACCCGCCGGGACAGCTACCGCCTCACCGGGAGCCCGACCCACCGCGGCGACCTCGCCGACCTCTACGACGTCGGTGCCGACCGGCTGCTCAAGCTGCCCCGCGACCCGGCCAACAACGACCTGATGGCCCGCGAGGCCCGGGCCCTGCGGGCGCTCGCCGACCGCGGCGACCCGCGGTTCCTGCCGTACGTGCCCCGGCTGGTCGACACGTTCCAGCACACCGACACCGCCGACGGCACCCAGCGCCGCGTCAACGTCGTCGCCGCCGTCGGCAACCTGCACAGCCTCGCCGAGGTCCGGCGCCGCCGCCCGGACGGGCTCGACGCCCGCGACGCCGCCTGGATGTGGCGACGGCTGCTCACCGCCCTCGGCCTGGCCCACCGGGCCGGTGTCGTGCACGGCGCGGTGCTGCCCGAACACGTACTGATCGAACCGGACGCGCACGGCGTCGTCCTCGTCGACTGGTGCTACTCGGCCAGCGACGAGGGCGAACGGATACCGGCGCTGGTGCCGGCGTACGCCGACTGGTATCCGGTCGAGGTCACCCGACGGGAACGCCCCGGCCCGGCCACCGACATCGCCATGGCCAGCCGGTGCATGGCCCACCTGATGGGTGACCTGGCCCCGCCGGCGCTGCGCCGGTTCGTCGCCGGCTGCACCCTGCCGTCCCCGCGCCAGCGTCCCGACGACGCCTGGCGACTGCTCGACGAATTCGACGACGTGCTGGCGGACCTCTACGGCCCCCGCACGTTCCGACCGTTCACGCTCTAGAGAGGAAGGCCCGAGATGGGAAGCGGAATCTGGTCCACCGACGTCTACGACGCCGCCAAGAGCTACCGCCGCGCCAGCGGCAAGAGCGCCTTTGCCTACAGCGACGGCGGTGCCCGTACGGTGCACCCGTCGCTCGACCCGCGCGGGGTGACCGCACGGGAGAGCCGGGACAGCGCCGAACACCCCGAGTCGGTCGCGATCGCGGTGCTCTTCGACGTCACCGGCTCGATGCGCAACGTGCCCCGGGTGTTGCAGGAGAAGCTGCCGCAACTGCTGGGCCTGCTGCTGCGCAAGGGCTACGCCACCGACCCGCAGATCATGTTCGGCGCGATCGGCGACGCCACCTGCGACCGGGTGCCGTTGCAGGTCGGCCAGTTCGAGTCGGACAACCGGATGGACGAGCACCTCGGCAACATGGTGCTGGAAGGCGGCGGCGGCGGGCAGATGACCGAGTCGTACGAGCTGGCGATGTACTTCATGGCCCGGCACACCGCGATCGACTGCCACGAGAAGCGGGGCCGGCGCGGCTACCTGTTCATCATCGGCGACGAGATGGCGTACCCGCAGGTGAAGCGGCGCGAGGTCCGGGCGGTGCTGGGCGAGGGCATCGCCGAGAACGTGCCGCTGGCGGGCATCGTCGACGAGGTGCGCCAGAAGTGGGACACCTACTTCCTGCTGCCGGCCGGCAGCTCGCACGCCAAGGACCCGCGGGTGCTCGGCTTCTGGCGCGACCTGCTCGGCCAGAACGCGATCGAACTCGACGACCTCGACGCGGCGTGCGAGACGATCGCGCTGACCGTCGGGCTGGGCGAGGGCACCGTCGACCTCGACGAGGCGCTCGACGACCTGCGCGAGGTCGGCTCGGACGCGGCGGCGACGGTGTCGAAGGCCCTCGTCCGCATCGGCGCCGACCGCGCGCCGGCGACCCGCTCGGCGCTGCCGGCCCGCACCGGCACCACCGACCGCGTCACCCGGCTGTGAGTGCGAGGAGCGCAGCGCAGCGGAGCACCGCAGCACGAACCAAACAGCTGAGTGCGAGAGCGCAGCGCAGCGGAGCACCGCAGCACGAACCAAACGGCAGCTAGGGAGCACACCGTGGAGCACGTCATCGTCGTCGACCTCGGGTACGGCGACGCGGGCAAGGGCACCGTCGTGGACTGGCTGTGCGCGAGCCGGCCGGTCCACGCGGTGGTCCGCTTCAACGGCGGCGCGCAGGCGGCGCACACCGTCGTCCTGCCGGACGGGCGGCACCACACGTTCGCGCAGTTCGGGTCGGGGACGTTCCGGCCCGGGGTGCGTACCCACCTGTCCCGGCACATGGTGGTCGACCCGCTGGCCCTGGCCGGCGAGGCCGACCATCTGGCGGCCCTCGGGGTGACCGACGCGCTTCCCCGGCTGACCGTCGACCGGGACGCGCTGCTCGCCACCCCGTGGCACCGGGCCGCGAACCGGGCCCGGGAGCTGGCCCGGGGCGGCGACCGGCACGGGTCGTGCGGGATGGGGGTCGGCGAGACGATGGCGTACGCTCTCGCGTACCCCGACGACGCGCCGAGGGTCGCCGACTGCCTGTCCCCCGCCCGGCTGCGTACCCGCCTGGCGGCGCTGCGCGACCGGCTCGCCGCCGAAGTCGGGCCGCTCGACGCGCCGCCGGTCGACGACTGCGTGGCCGCGTTCACCGCCTTCGCCGAGCAGGTGTCGGTAGTGGACGGCGACTTCACCGGGCGGCTGCTGCGGGCCGGGACCGTCGTCTTCGAGGGCGCCCAGGGGGTGCTGCTCGACGAGTGGCACGGGTTCCACCCGTACACGACGTGGAGCACGACCACGTTCGCCAACGCCGAGGCGCTGCTCGCCGAGGCCGGGCTGGCCGGTACGGCGACCCGGCTCGGCGTGCTGCGGACCGTCACCCCACGGCACGGGCCGGGGCCGCTGGTCACCGAGGACCCGGCGCTGGCGCCGGCCGAGCCGCACAACCACACCAACGCCTGGCAGGGCCGCTTCCGGTTCGGGCACTTCGACGCGGTCGCCCACCGGTACGCGATCGAGGTCGCCGGCGGTGTCGACGGGCTGGCGCTGACCCACCTGGACGTGGCGCGCACGCACCGGCCGAGGATCTGCGCCGGGTACGACTGGACCGACCGGCTGGTGCCCGGGCCGCCCGGCGACCTGGCCCGCCAGGAGGCACTGACCCGCCGCCTGCTGACCAGCCGCCCGGTGTACGCCGAACCGCCCCCGACCGACTGGCCGACAGCGGTGGAGCAGCATCTCGGCACCCCGGTCCTGGTGACCTCGGACGGCCCCACCGCCCGCCACAAAACCCCCCGCGTCCCCGGCCTGGCGCCGGCCGCGCGCTGACCCCGCCCGCGCCGGCGCCGCGGGCGGGGTCGCGGGCGGCCGGCACGGCCGGCGGCGCGGCCGCCGACGCGTTGATCAAGGACTTGTTGCGCGACATATGGTGCGAGTCGGGCACGCTTTGTCCTCGATCGAGCCTCATTGGCGGGCGGCGCCGCCCGGGCGAGAGGCAGCGGGCCGCGGCGAGGGCGGGGCAGCGCGGTACGCGGCGACAAAAGGGCTATAAAGGGTGAATGGCATGGTCGTGGTCCTGGCTGACCCACAGTTACCAGGAGCAGATCGTCGCGCCCGGCAAGCAGGCCGTCCTCCTGCTGCTCGTCGGACTCGTCCTCGGCTTCGCCTTCATCCGCACCAGCACCCGGCTGATCCGCGCCCAGGTCCGCTGGTGGCCCGGCAACGTGTCGGCCGGCGGGGTGCACCTGCACCACGAACTGTTCGGCGTACTGATCATGCTGGTGGCGGGCACCGTCAACTTCGCCGTACGCACCGACGGGCCGGCCCGCGACCTGCTCGCGTTCGCCTTCGGGGTCGGTGCGGGGCTGGTGCTCGACGAGTTCGCGCTGCTGCTGCACCTCGAGGACGTCTACTGGACGCGGCAGGGCCGGACCTCGATCGACGCGGTCCTGGTCGCCGTCGCCGGCACCGGCATGCTCCTGGTCGGTGCCGTCCCCTTCGGGCTTTCCGGCATCAGCGACGCGGAGGCCTCGGCCCGCTGGCTCGCCGTGGCGGGTGTCGTGGTCAACCTGAGCCTGAGCGTCGTCACCGCGCTGAAGGGCAAGCCGTGGCTGGCGCTGCTCAGCGTGGCCGTGTCGCTGGCCGGGCTGCTGGGCGCGATCCGGCTGGCCGCGCCCGACAGCCCGTGGGCCCGGCGGTTCTACCGCGACCGGCCGGATCGGCGGCGCCGGGCCACCGTACGGGCGACACGGTGGACCCGGCGCAAGAACCGGCTGGTCGACCTGCTCGGCGGCCCGCTGCTGCCGACCCCTCCCCCGGACCGCCACCCCGACGCCCCGGACTGACCGCCCGGCCATAAGTGGAGCGCCGGCCGATCACGGAGAAACCGTGCCCGGTCCGCACGGTATGTCGCGCGACAACTCCTTGATCGACGCGGCAAGCCGGCGCCGGCGCGGCAAGCCGGCGCTCGCGCGGGGCGCCGGGCCAGGGGCCGGGGCGGTCAGCTTGCTACGCGGCCGCCGGTCACGGCCAGGGTCTCGGCGGTGATGTAGCTGGACTCCTGCGAGGCGAGGAAGACGTACGCCGGCGCCAGCTCGGCCGGCTGCGCGGCCCGGCCGAGCGGGGTCTGCTCGCCGAACGACGCCACCTTGTCCGGCGGCATCGTCGCCGGGATCAGCGGCGTCCACACCGGACCGGGCGCCACCGAGTTGACCCGTACGCCCTGGCCGATGACCTCCTTGGCCAGCGCCCTGGTGAAGTTCACGATCGCCGCCTTGGTGGAGGCGTAGTCGAGCAGGTTCGGCGACGGTTCGAAGCCCTGGATCGACGACGTGTTGATGATCGTGGCGCCGGGCGGCATGTGCGGCAGCGCGGCGCGGCACAGCCAGAACATGGCGTACACGTTGGTCTTGAAGACCCGGTCGAACTGTTCGGTGGACAGTTCCGCGATCCCGTCGACCGACATCTGGTAGGCGGCGTTGTTGACCAGGATGTCGACGCCGCCGAACTCCTCGACGGCCCGCTCGACGAGCCGGCCGCAGTGCGCCTCGTCGCGTACGTCGCCGGGGACCGGTACCGCGCGCCGGCCGGCGGCCTCGACCAGTTCCACCGTCCGCTTCGCGTCGTCCTCCTCCTCGGGCAGGTACGACAGGAGCACGTCGGCGCCCTCCCTGGCGAACGCGAGCGCGACGGCCCGGCCGATTCCCGAGTCGGCGCCGGTGACGATCGCCTTGCGGTCGGTCAGCCGGCCGCTGCCCCGGTACGTCTCCTCGCCGTGGTCGGCCTCCAGCCGCATCGCCTCGTCGGAGCCGGGTGCGGACTGCTGTTCGGCGCCCTGCGCCTGCGGCCGGGGGTACTGGGTGCGCGGGTCCTGCCGGGTGAACTGGTCGGGCATGCTCCGAATCTCCTCGTCTCGCCGGGCGGTGCCGGACGCACCGCGGTTGATCTTCTTCCTTTCCTGTCCGGACCGGTTCAATCCCCCGATCCGCCGCGCACCCTCGATCCGCCGGCGGCCCCTAATCCACCGCGCCGCCTCGATCCGCCGCGACGAGGTGGTCGAGGGTGTCGCGGCGGCGGGTCGGGGCCCGGCCGGCCGGGGCGGGCGGCTCGGCGCCCGGGTCGGCCAGCGGCGGCACCGGCCGGGTCACCGGCGCGGCGCCGGTCACCGTGAGCGGCTCCCCGTGGTGGCACAGGTCGACCGACGCGGCCGGCCCGCCGCCGTCGAGGCGGTACGTCACCGAGCCGGCGGGGCTGCCGGGGCCGGTGCCGGCGGTGACCGCCACCCGCAGCCGCAGCCCACGCCAGGCGATCGAGAACCGCAGCGCCGGCAGGTGACTGGGCAGCCGGGGCACGAACGACAGGGTGCCGTCGTGGTCGCGCAGGCCGCCGAAACCCATCACCACCGCCGTCCACGCCCCGGCCAGCGACGCCACGTGCAGCCCGTCGCCGGTCTTGTCGCCGAGGTTGCGCAGGTCCTGCAACGCCGACTCGGCCAGGTAGTCGTGGGCGAGTTCGAGGTGCCCCACCTCCGCCGCCAGTACCGCCTGGCTGGACGGCGACAGCGAGGAGTCGCGTACGGTGCGCTGCTCGTAGTAGGCGAAGTTGCGGGCCTTCTCCTCGGGCGTGAACGACTCGCCGCAGCACAGCATCGCGAGGACCACGTCGGCCTGCTTCACCACCTGCTTGCGGTACAGCTCGAAGTACGGGTAGTGCAGCAGCAGCGGATAGTCGTCGGCGCCGGTGCCGGCGAAGTCCCACTCGGCGAGCCGGGTGAACCCGGCCGCCTGCTCGTGCACGCCGAGCTTGTCGTCGTACGGCAGGTGGGTCGCCGCCGCCGCGGCCCGCCAGGCGGCCGTCTCGTGCCGGTCGACGCCGAGGTCGGCGGCCCGGTCCGGATACCGGTCGGCGGCGTCGGCCGCGGCCCGCAGGTTGCGGCGGGCCATGACGTTGGTGAACAGGTTGTCGTTGACGACCGCGGTGTACTCGTCGGGCCCGGTCACCCCGTCGAGGTGGAAGCCGCCCTCGTCGTCGTAGCGGCCGACGTGCCGCCACAGCCGGGCCGTCTCCACCAGCAGTTCGAGGCCGGCCCGCGCGCGAACCCGGTGTCGCCGGTCGCGGCGACGTAGCGCAGCACCGCGTCGGCGATGTCGGCGTTGATGTGCAGCGCGGCCGTGCCGGCGGGCCAGTAGCCGGAGCATTCCGGGCCGCCGATGGTCCGCCACGGGAACGCGGCCCCGGCCAGCCGCAGTTCGCGCGCCCGCTCACGGGCGGTCGGCAGGTTGGCGTGCCGCCACCGCAGCGCGTCCCGGACCGCGTCCGGGCAGGTGTACGTCAACACCGGCAGCACGAAGCTCTCGGTGTCCCACAGCACGTGGCCGTCGTAGCCGTTGCCGGTCAGGCCCTTGGCGGGGATCGGGGCGACGCCGGCCCGGGCGCCGGACTGCAGCACGTGGAACAGGTCGAACCGGACCGCCTGCTGCACCTCCGGGTCGCCGTCGAGTTCGACGTCGGCGAGGTCCCAGAAGTCGTCGAGCCGGGCCCGCTGCTCGGCGGCCAGCGCGTCCCAGCCGGCCCGGCGCGCGTCGTCGACCGCCGCGGTGGCCTCGGCACACAGCGCGTCGACCGGCGCCGTCCCGTCCACCGCGGTGGTGGCCCACGCGTACCCGATCAGTTTGCGGATCCGCAGCGTGCCGCCGACCGGCAGGTCGGCGGTGACCGTCGTACGCACCAGGTCCGGCCGCGCCGTCGACGTGCAGGTCACGCCGTCCGGGCCGGTGACGTCGTGGTCGACGGCCGACACGACCGGCAACCGGCTGCGCCGCGTACGGTGCGCCAGCAGCCCGCCGGTGCGCCCGGCCCGGTGCCGTACGGCGCTCAGCGGCGCGGTGAGCGCGGTCGCGGCCCGCGGGTCGTCGCGGTCCCCCGGGGTGTCCTCGTCGGCGAGCAGGTCCGACTCGATCCGCAGCCGGACCGGGTGGTCGACGGCGGTCACCTCGTAGTCGATCGCCGCCACCGCCGGCCGGGTCAGCGACACCAGCCGGGTGCTGCGCAGCCGGACCGCCGCACCGGCCGGGCTGATCCACTCCACGGTCCGCCGCAGCGTGCCGGCCCGCAGGTCGAGGACCCGTTCGTGGTGCGACAACGTCCCGGTGCGTACGTCGAACGGCACCTCGTCCACGTACAGCCGGATCAGCTTGCCGTTCGGCGCGTTGACGACGGTCTGGCCCCGCTCGGGGAAGGCGTAGCCGCTCTCCGGATAGTCGAGGTCGTACTCCTCGTACAGCGAGTTGAGGTAGGTGCCCGGCACGCCGGCCGGATCGCCCTCGTCGAGGTTGCCGCGCAGGCCGACGTGCCCGTTCGACAGCGCGAACGTCGACTCGGCCTCGGCCAGCCAGTCCAGGTCCAGGTCGGGTTCGCGGACCTGCCACGGCTCGACCGGGAAACGCGGCCGCGCCCTCATCGGGCCGCTCCGGGCGCGGCGGGACCGGGCGACGGGGCTGGTGCGGCGGGACTTGCCATCCGGTGGGGCCTTCCGGTCGGGTGCGATCGGTATGCCCCGGAACATCTCCACTCGCGGGCCGGCTGAATCCCACCACCGGGCGGGTGACAGGAAACTCCCAGGTTCGCCGGCCGGCGAACCCGGGAGTCCCGGCGCTCAGCCGGGCTTGCGGGCGACCCCGGCCCAGTAGTAGGCGGCGTTCGGGTCGGCCGGCGGTGGGCCGTCCGGCCGCCACGCCAGCACCGGCACCACGCCGGGCTCCACGAGTTCCCAGTCGCCGAAGAACCGCTCCACCTCGGTGCGGGTGCGGGGCACCAGGGTCATGCCGCCGCGGCCGGCCGCCTCGACCACCTTCGCCATCGCCGCCGGGTCGAAGTCCTGGCCGGGGTGGGTGACGACGACGTAGCTGCCGGGCGGCAGGGCGTCCATCAACTCCCGGGACGTGCCCCACGGGTCGTCCTCGTCGGCGATCAGCATCAGCATCGCGACCAGCATCAGGGCCACCGGCCGGTCCAGGTCGAGGGTGCGGGCCAGCACCGGGTCGGCCAGGATCGACGCCGGGTCGCGCAGGTCGGCGTGGATGTATTCGGTCGCACCGGCACCGGCGTCGCCGATCAGCGCCCGGGAGTGGGCGAGCACGATCGGGTCGTTGTCGACGTAGACCACCCGGGCGTCGGGGACGTTCCGCTGGGCGACCTCGTGCAGGTTGGGGCTGGTCGGGATGCCGCTGCCGATGTCGAGGAACTGCCGTACGCCGGCCTCGCGCACCAGGTGGTCGACGACCCGGTCGAGGAACCGGCGGTTCTCCCGGGCCATCGTGCGGATGTCCGGGATCGCCTCGGCGAAGGCGGCGCCGACCGCCCGGTCGACCGCGAAGTTGTCGGTGCCGCCGAGCCACCAGTCGTACATCCGGGCCGAGTGGGCCACCGTGATGTCGACGCCGGGCGGGGCGATCTCGCGATCGGCCCGGACGTCCCGATCACCGGAGTCGTCCACTGTGGTGTCCCGCGCCGCCACCGCACCGCTGTCCTGAGCCACGATCACGCCTCCCGTCGCATCGCCGTCGATCCAGCCGACCTTAGCCGGCACTCAGTCCCGCCGGCAGCCCCGCCGGCGCGAGAGGGGCACGGTGAGCGGACGCGGCCCGCCAGGCTAACCGGCATGGTCCAGGGCGAACTCCTCCGCGCCGATGTCCGCGTAGACGTCGTCGCCGTTCTCGTCCAGTTCGCCGACATCGTCGAACCGCCGGCTGAACTCACGGACCACCTCCAGCGGGTGGCCGACGTGGTCCGCCATCATCCGCCAGAGCGCCCTGGTCCGAACCGGATCCACCGAACCCACCCCCGCCGGGGTCACGTACACGGTGACGCGATCGGAGTGCTCCTCCTTCACCGCCTTGCCCAGGCAGAGGGTCACCCGGCACTCCCAGCAGACCAGCCACGCCGCTTCCGACACTTCGCCGTCATCCCGTCCGGGGCCGCACCGCCGGCCCGTGGTCGTCGCCCACCCTGACCTCGCCCACCCGCTGCCTCCCACGATCGCGGCGGTCTCCGGATGCCGGGGGCGTCGGGAACCCCATCCGGGGGGTGGGGCGGTCCGGGGTGTCGGCAGGTCCGTTGCGGACCGCCCGGGACCCGGCCGTGTGCCCCGTCCGGGGGCTAGGGTCCAGGGACGCCCGCGACGCCGGCGGGCACTCGGGAAGGGAGAGCGCCGGTGACGACGCCCGGTCCACGCACCGACGCCGACGTGCCCGGCTACGTGCGCGGACTCGGCCTGCCCGGGCTGGCCGACGTGCACGTGCACTTCCTGCCCGAGCCGATGCTGCGCAAGGTGTGGGCGTACTTCGACCGGGCCGAGCGGAACTACGGCCTGCCGTGGCCGATCCACTACCGCACCGACGAGGCCGACCGTCTGCGCCGGCTGCGCGCCCTCGGCCTGCACGCGATCCCCGCCCTGTCGTACGCGCACAAGCCCGGGATGGCGCGCTGGCTCAACGACTGGGCCGCGGACTTCGCCGGCCGGGTCCCCGGCGGGCTGCACTGCGCCACCTTCTACCCCGAGCCGGACGTCACCGACGTCGTCCGCGACGCGCTGCGGCGTGGGGCGCGACTGTTCAAGGTGCACGTCCAGGTGGGCCGGTTCGCCCCGGACGACCCGCGCCTCGGCGACGCCTGGAGCCTGCTCGAGGCGGCCGGGGTCCCGGTCGTGATCCACGCCGGCTCCGCGCCGCTGGCCGGCGAGCACACCGGCACCGCGCCCGTACGCCGGCTGCTCGCCGACCACCCGCGGCTCACGCTGGTGATCGCCCACCTCGGCATGCCCGAGTACGACGGGTTCGCCGACCTCGTCGAGGCGTACCCGAACGTCCACCTCGACACCACGATGGCCGGCACCGACTTCAGCGACCGGTTCGCCCCGCTGCCGCGCCGGTACGTCGACCGGCTCGCCGGTCTCGGCCACCGCGTCGCGCTCGGCAGCGACTTCCCCAACATCCCCTACCCGTACGCGCACCAGCTCGCGGCGCTGGCCCGGCTGGATCTCGGCGACGGCTGGATGCGCGACGTGCTGTGGCACACCGGCGCCCGGCTGCTGCGGCTGCCCGGCTGAGCCGCCGGGAGTCAGCGTCCGGTCAGGGGCAGCTCGCCGACGGTCTGTCCGCCGCTGGTCTCCCCCGTCGGGCGGAAGCCGAGCCGCAGGTAGAACCCCTCCGGCCCGGACTCGCCCGGCTCCCAGGTCACCGTCGCCCGGTCCGCGCCGCGCCGGCGTACCTCGTCGCACACCGCGCCGACGGCGAAGCGGCCGTATCCCCGGCCCTGGTGTTCGGCGGCGATGTTCAGCCGCCAGATGCCGGACCGGACGTCGCCCGGGTCGTCCGGGGTCCACCTGACGGCGAGGAATCCCATCACGAAGCCGACGAGCCGGTCGCCGTCGTAGACCAGCCGGGGCCAGGCGACCTCGGGCCGCGCGTACGCCTCGGCCAGCGACCATGCGACCGGCTCGACGAAACGCTCCTGCTCGGGCCGGATCGCCAGGCGGCAGGCCGCCTCGACGTTGTCCGGGGTGACCTTCTCCAGCCGTAATGACGAAGACATGCCGGCACCGTACAAACCCGACCCCGGTGGGTTCGACGGATTAACCGCCGGGCGGCGTGGCGGGGCGTGCCGGCGGAGGGTCCAGCGGCGGGAGCGGGCGGCCGCGCAGGACGGCGGCGAACAGCAGGCCGAAGCCGAGCGCCATCAGCGGCAGCCCGGGCCCGAACGGCAGCTCGCCGACCCAGTTGCTGCTGCTCCGCTCGGGCATCGCCCCGAGGCTGACCGCGACCACGGCGAGCGCGAGGAACATGCCGGCGACCCCGGCGGTCACCGCCGTCATCGCCGCCGCCACCGAGCGGCCGGCCCACAGGCTGGCCACGACCGCCCCGGCGAGGAAGGGGATCGTCAGCAGCGTCCACCCGCCGCCGGTGCTCAGGGTCGCGTACTCCCATCCCGAGTACCACCACAGGTACGACGGGCCGACCTTGAACCACGGCAGCAGGTAGCCGGCGAGGGCGGCGACGGCGCCGACCAGCATCGCCGCGTCGGGCGCGGGCCGGTAGGGCCGCTCGTGGGCAGTCATCGCGGTCGACGGTAACAGCGCCCGACCAGTGCGTTGCGGCACCGGTCCGGCGCCGGCCGGCCTACGCGTCGAGGAACTCGTCGACCATCGGGGCCAGCCACTCGGCCCGCTGCGGCAGGCTCGTGTGCGTGGTGCCGGGCAGCACCGCCAGCCGGCACCGCGGCAACCCCACCAGGTCGCCGGCGACGCCGCCGCCGAGCAGCCGGAACATCCGCACCGCGTGCTCCGGCACGACGATGTCGGAGTCGGCGAGCACGACCATGGTCGGGGCGGCGAGGGCGCGGATCTGGTCGGCGGACCAGCGCGGCGGGTCGGCGTCGAGCCGCTTCACCTTGCCGACCAGGTTCGCCCATCCGGCCGGGTCCGGGGCGGTACGCAGGTACTCCTCGTGGAACTGCGAGCCGCGCAGGTGCTCGGGCCGCAGGTCCTGGATGCCGTCGAGCAGGCCGGGGTGCAGGCCGGACTCGTCGAAGCTTCCCGAGGCCAGGACGAGGCGGCCGACGCGGTCGGGGTGGTCGGTGCCGAGCCGCAGGGCGACGCCCGCGCCCATGCTCCACCCGAGTACGTCGGCGACGTCGACGCCCAGGTGGTCGAGCAGGCCGACGACGTCGGCGGCGAACCTCTCGTACGTCAGCGGCCGGTCGGCGTCGGCGGTACGGCCGTGCGCCTGGAACTCGACGGCGACGACCCGTCTCGTCCTCGCCAGCAGTGGCAGGAGGGCGCCGAACGAGGTGCCGATCGCGGAGAGCGCGCCGTGGAGCAGGACGAGCGGCCGGCCCTCGGCGGTGCCGTGCTCCTCGTAGTACATGCGCAGGTCGTCGACGGTCGCGTAGCTCATGGCGGGTTCCCCTCGGTGTGGCGGTGCGGGCGACGTCCACACCGTGCGGCACGCCGCTTACGGCCGGCTTCAGCTCGGCTTACCGCTTGTAGGGTGGCCGGCATGCAGTTCGGCGTACTCGGGCCGCTCGCCGTCACCACCGACGCCGGCGGGCCGGTCACCGTACCCGGGGCCAAGGTCCGGGCGCTGCTCGCCGACCTGCTGGCGAACCGCAACCAGGTCGTCTCCGCCGACCGGCTCATCGACGACCTGTGGGGTGACGCCCCGCCCGCGAACGCCGCCGGTGCGCTCCAGGTGCGGGTCTCGCAGCTCCGCAAGGCCCTCGACGACGCCGAACCGGGCGCCCGCGATCTGGTCGAGTCCCGGCCGCCCGGCTACGTCCTGCGGACCACGGCGGTCGACGCGGACCGCTTCGCCGAACTGTCCGGGGCGGGCGACGTCGAGCGGCTGGCGGCAGCGCTCGAACTGTGGCGCGGCGAGCCGTACGCCGACATCGCCGACGCGGAGTTCGTCCGCGCCGAGGCGACCGGCCTGGCCGAGCGGCGGCTCGCCGTGCACGAGCGGCTGGCCGACGCCCGGCTCGCCCGCGGCGAGCACGACCTGGTCGCCGCCGACCTCGCCGCGCTGGTCGCCCGCTATCCGCTGCGGGAGGGCCTGCGGGCACTGCACCTGCGCGCCCTGTACGCCGCCGGCCGCCAGTCCGAGGCCCTGGACAGCTACGCCGACCTGCGCGACCGGCTCGCCGACGAGCTGGGTCTCGACCCCGGTCCGGACCTCGTCGCCCTGCACCGCCGGATCCTGGCGCAGGACGCCGGCCTCAGCGCGCCACCGAGGTCCGCGCCGCCGGCCGCCGCACTGGTGATGCCTGGGCCGCCGCCGGCCGCCGCACTGGTGCGGAACAGCATCCCGGCCCGGTTGGACGAACTGGTCGGCCGGGCCGAGGCGCTGACCGAGCTGCGCGTCCTGCTGGCCGGGCGGCGGCTGGTGACGCTCGTCGGGCCGGGCGGCGTCGGCAAGACGCGGCTGGCGACCGAGGCCGCCCGGGAGGCCGGCACCGCGCCGGACGGTGTGGACGGGCCGGTGTTCCCGGACGGGGTCCACCTGGTCGAGCTGGCGGCGCTGCCGGCCGGTGACCCGGGCGTCGCCGACCGGGTCCTCGCCGCGCTGGACGTCCACGAGAGCACGGGCGCCGGCGGCGCCGCCGGGGGCCGGCTGCTGGCGGCGCTGCGGCACCGGCGGCTGCTGCTCGTGCTCGACAACTGCGAACATGTGGTCGAACCGGCCGCCGACCTGGTCGCCCGGCTGCTGCGCGACGCGCCCGGGGTCACCGTACTGGCGACCAGCCGGGAGCCGCTCGGGCTGACCGGGGAGCTGCTGTGGGACGTACCGCCGCTCGCCGTGCCCGCCGACGACGGCGACGTCGACGCGGTACGCCGGTCGGCGGCGGCCCGGTTGTTCGCGGCCCGGGCCGCCGCCCGGCAGCGCGACTTCCGCCTCGACGAGCGGACGGCGCCGGCCGTCGCGCGGCTCTGCCGCCGGCTCGACGGCCTGCCGCTGGCCCTGGAGCTGGCGGCGACCCGGGTCCGGTCGCTCGGCCTGGCCGGTGTCGTCGACCGGCTCGACGACCGGTTCGGGCTGCTCGCCACCTCCGCCCGTGACGTGCCGGCCCGGCAGCGCACGCTGACCGCGGTGATCGGCTGGAGCTGGGACCTGCTCGACGACCGGGAACGTGCGGTGCTCGCGCGGCTCGCCGTGTTCGGCGACGGCTGCACCCTGGACGCGGCCCGGGCGGTCTGCGCCGCCGACTCCGACGTGCTGGGCCGGCTGGTCGACCGGTCGCTGTTGGTCCTGGACGAGACGGCCGGCGGCCCGCGCTACCGGCTGCTGGAGTCGGTCGCGGCGTTCGCGCTGGAGCGGCTGGCCGACGCCGACGCCGTACGGGCCCGGCACGCCTCGTACCACACCGAGCTGGCCGAGCGCGCCGATCCGGCCCTGCGCGGCCCCGGACAGCGGTCGTGGCTGGCCCGGCTCGACGCCGAGGACGCGAACCTGCGGCTGGCGCTCGCGTACGGCGACGGGTCCCGCCTCGCCGTCGCCCTGACCTGGTACTGGTTTCTGCGCGGGCGGTTCACCGAGGCGGCGCAGGCGCTGTCGGCGGCCGGCGACGACGCCCGGGCGGTCGCCTGGCGGGCCGGCTTCGCACTGTTGCAGGGCGCCCACGTGTCGCCCGCCGAGGCCCGCGCCGCCGTGGCCCGCGCCGCCGACCCGCGGGTCACCTGGTTCGTCGCGTACGCGCTGGTCGACCGCGGCGAGCTGGACCTGGCCGCGGAGCTGCTGTCCGTGGCGGCCGACGCCGGCGACCGCTGGACCGAGGCCGCCGTGCTCAGCTCCCGGGCCAAGCTGGCGCACGCCGCCGGTGACCTGGCCGCCCTCGAGCGCGACGCCACGCGCTGCGCCCGGCTGTTCGCCGAACTCGGCGACCGGTGGGGTCGGCTCCAGGCGACCGACTGGGTCGGTGGCCTCGCCGACCTGCGGGGCGAGTACGACCGCGCCGCCGCGATGCACCACGAGGGCCTGCGGTGGGCACGGGAGCTGACGCTGTGGCCGGAGGTGGGCAGCAAGCTCTCCTGGCTGGCGTGGATCGCCGTGCAGACCCGCGACTACGCCCGGGCCCGCGAGCTGGGTGAGGAGGCCTACCGGCTGGCGGTCGAGCAGGCCGCGCCGGCGGCGATGGTCTTCGCGGAACTGAGCCTGGGCATTGCGGCCCGTCGCGACGGCAAGCTCGACGTGGCGGTCACCCACCTGGAGCACCTGGTGGAGATGGGTCGCCGCGACCCCCAGCCGGCGCTGTTCCTGCCGATGGTCCTGCTGGAGCTGGGCTACGCGGCCGAGCAGGGCGGCGATCCGGCGGCCGCGCTGGCGCTGCACGCCGAGGCGTTCGACCTGGCGTGGGCGATGGCCGCCCAGCGGGACGCGGTCGGCGCGCTGGAGGGCATGGCGTCGGCGGCGGGTGACCCGGGCGTGGCGGCCCGGCTGCTGGGCGCGGCGCGGGCGGCCCGGTCCGCGGCCGACTTCGGGGCGGCGCCGGCCGAGCGTGACGCACTCGACCGGATCACCGCCCGGCTGGTCGCCGCGCTCGGCCGGGCCGAGTTCGACGCCCTGGTCGCGCGGGGGCGCGACCTGGGCCCGGCGGAGGCCCGGGCCCTGGTCCGGCCGTCGCCGGCTACCGCCCCGCCGGCCGGTACGTCGCGATGATCACGCCGTTCTTCATGACCCGGGTGTCGGCGAGTTCCAGGGTCGCCGTGGCGTCGGCGAGCGGGGACGTGACGCTGGGACCACCGACGAGGACCGGGTGGATCCAGAACACGGCCTCGTCGAGCAGGCCGGCGGCGAGCAGGGTGTGGGCGACCGGGCCGTAGCCGTACATGAGGATGTTCTTCCCGTCCTGGGCCTTGAGCCTGGTGACCTCCTCGACCAGGTCGCCCCGCAGGACCGTGGTGTTGTTCCAGGCCGGGTCGGTCAGGGTGGTCGAGGCGACGTACTTGCGGACGCCGTTCATGTAGCCGGCGCCGTCGGCCTCCGACATCTTCGGCCACGCCTCGGCGAAGCCCTCGTAGGTGGCGCGGCCCATCAGCAGGGCGTCGGCGCCCTTCTGCAACGAGTCGGCGAACGCACCGGCCTCGTCGTCGAAGTACGGCATCGTCCACATCGGGTTCTCGATGACACCGTCGAGGGTGATGTACGTCGACGCGATGATCTTGCGCATTGCTTCCTCCAGGCTGTTCTCCGTTGACACCCGGAACACTGCCCGCTCCCCCTTACGGTTTCCTTCAGGTGGCCTTACCGGTCACCCGGCGCGAGGTGTCGTACGGCCGTGCCACCGTGTGGGCATGACCGAATTCGTGACCTCTGCGGACGGGACCCGGATCGCCTTCGACGTCGAGGGTGACGGGCCGCCGGTCATCCTGATCGGCGGGGCGATGCAGTTCCGCGCCTTCGACCCCGACACCGTCCAGCTCGCCCACCGGCTCGCGGCCCGTGGCTTCACGGTCGTCAACTACGACCGGCGCGGGCGCGGGGAGAGCGGCGCCGGGTCGGTCGGTGCCCTGGAGTCCGAGATCGACGACCTGGCGGCGCTGGTCGGGCGGGTCGGCGGCCGGGCCGCGCTCTACGGGAGTTCGTCGGGCGCGGTCATCGCGTTGTGGGCCGCGCAGGCCGGGGTCGGCGCGACCCGGCTCGCGCTGTGGGAGGCACCGCTGGCGCTGGAGGGGCAGGGCGACGGCGGGGAGACCCTTCGCGGCCTGCGGGAGCGGATCGCGGCCGGTGACCACGAGGGCGCCGTCGAGTTCTTCATGCGCGACATGCCGCCGGAGTGGCTCGCCGGCTCGAAGGCCGGCCCGGCCTGGCCGGTGATGGTGGGGATCGCGCCGTCGCTGGTCGCCGACGCGGCGGCGCTGACGAGGGCGCAGGAGGCGCCGTGGGCGCGGCAGTGGTCGGCGGTGGACGTGCCGGTGCTGGCCATCGTCGGCGAGCGGACGCTGCCGCTCTTCCCGCCGGCCGCCGCCGCGCTGGTGGCCGCGCTCCCCCGCGCCCGGCGGGTGACCGTGCCGGGCACCGACCACGGCTGGCAGCTCGACGCGATGACCGACACCCTCGCCGGATTCCTGACGGACTGAGAAAGCGTCAACTGCCAGTTGACGACCGTTCGTCGTCAACTTATGGTTGACGCATGACGAACCCTGTTCAGATGCCCGCCGAGGTACGCCTCGACGACCTCATCGAGGGCATCAAGAAGGTCCACACCGACGCGCTCGAGCGGCTCTCCACCGCCGTCATCGCCGCCGACCACCTCGGCGAGATCGCCGACCACCTCATCGGCCACTTCGTCGACCAGGCCCGCCGCTCCGGCGCCTCCTGGACGGATATCGGCCGCAGCATGGGGGTCAGCAAGCAGGCGGCGCAGAAGCGTTTCGTCGCCAAGGCCGGCGACGTGCCGGTCTTCGATCCCAGCCAGGGCTTCAACCGCTTCACCGACCGGGCCCGCAACGTGGTCATGGCCGCGCAGGAGGAGGCCCGGGCCGCCGGCAACGACGAGATCCGCCCGGCGCACATGGTGCTCGGACTGCTGGCCGAGCCGGAAGGGCTGGCCGTCAAGGCGATCGCCGCCCAGGGCGTACCGCCGGAGCGGGTGCGCGACGTCGCCGCCGCCACCCTGCCGGCGGCGACGGCCGAGGTACCGGAGCTGATCCCGTACGACGCGCAGGCGAAGAAGGCGCTGGAGTTGACGTTCCGGGAGGCGATCCGGCTCGGTCACAACTACATCGGCACCGAGCACATCCTGCTCGCCCTGCTGGAGTTCGAGAACGGCACCGGGGTGCTCGCCGACCTCGGCGTCGACAAGGCCGCCGCCCGCGAGTGGATCGAGACCGTACTGCGCAAGTACCGGGCGTGAGGGTCCGCCGCGGTCAGCTCCCGTCGGCCGCGACGATCTGCCGCAACGCCCGTACGTGGGCCGAGTAGGCCCGGGCACCCTCGGGCGTGAGCGACAGCCACACCCTGCTGCGCAGGTCGCGGGTCGCCCGGTCCTGCCGGACGTAGCCGGCGTCGGCGAGCTGGGTCAGGTGCTTGCTGAGCGCGGACTTGGAGAGTCCGAGGTGGTCCTGCAGGTGCTGGAACTCCACCTTGCGGGCGGCGCTGAGCATGGCGCAGATCCGCAGCCGGTGGGGTGCGTGGATCATCTCGTTGAAGGCGGGGATCTCAGCGTCCATCGCCGTACGCCCGCCGGTAGACGTGTCCGGTACGCAGGACGACCGCGGCCGCCACGACACCTCCGACGATCCAGATCCACCAGGCGCCGGTGAGCGCCGAGACGGCCCAGCATCCGCCGAAGGTGGCGAGCATGACGGCCAGGAACGGGGCCATGTCGGTGAACTTCACCGCGGCCCACGACACTCCCTCGCGGTTGAGCCAGTACCTCGCCCCGAGAACGATCGCGACGACGGTCAGGGCGAGGCTCGCCTTGCCCGCGTCGGACGGCGGCAGGAGGCGGACCACATGGAGTCCGGCCACGAGGGCCGCCATCGCGACGAAGAACCAGCGCGGGATCGGCGGGTAGCGGACGGCGTCCTCGTCGTCGGCGAGTTGGCGGAGCATTTCCCGGGCCTGCCGGGGCGAAGGGTTCGACTCTGTTTCCATGACGGAAACTGTACGGGTGAGTTTCCATGATGGCAACTCACCCGTACGGCGGGGTTCGGGAAGGTCGGCGGCGTGCCGGCCGGGGCACCGTGGCCCCGACCGTCACGCCGTCCGGGTCAGCTCCCGGAGCAGGAGGCCACCGGAGCACGGTTGGCCCCGGTCCACGATCCGAGGAAGCCGAAGGTGGTGCTGGCGCCGGCCGCAAGGGTGCCGTTGTAGCTCACATTGCGGGCGGTCACCGCCGACCCACTGCTGGTGACCGTCGCGTTCCACGCGTTGGAGACGGTCTGGCCGTCGGCGAACGTCCAGGTCACCGTCCACTGCCGCAACGCCGTGTTCCCGGCGGTCACCCGCACCTCACCCTGGAACCCGCCCGGCCACTGGTTCAGCACCGTGTACGTGGCGGTGCAGGCACCGGCCGGCGGCGTGGGCGTCGGCGGGGTCGTGGGCGGGGTCGTGGGCGGCGTGGTCGGCGTCGTTCCGCCGAAGATGGTCGCCTCCCGCGCGGTGGCCCGGATGCCGTGCGGGCCGTTGAAGATGCGCTCGCCCCAGGTGGTGAGCCGGGCGGGGTCGAAGCTGGTGGCCATGTCCAGGATCGGGTCGGTGTTACCGCTCCACGACCACCCGAGGTAGCCGAGGTCGCGGGCGTCCGCCTCGGCGAGCAGGGTTTCGTGGTCGACCTCGCCGGCGTTGAACCGCCAGCCGAACTCGCCGATGACCAGCGGCCAGCCGTTGGCCTCGAAGTGGTCGAGGTAGCCGACGATGCTCGCCGCGGTGTTGTAGACGGCGTACATGTGGATCGACAGCACGGTGTTCCGCCGCACGTCGGCGTCGAGGATCGTCTGCGCGTCGTTCCGCATGACGGACTGCCAGTCCTGGCCCCAGTTCGGGCCGTCGACCATCAGCAGGTGCTGGAAGCCGTTGGCACGCATGCGCTGGATCGCGGCGGCGGTCGCGGCGGTCCACTGGCCGGCGTTCACGTTGCCGATCGGCTCGTTGCCGATGTTGATCACAACGTAGTTCTCCTCGCCCACCAGGGCGCTCTTCTGGCTGATCCAGTAGTCGACGGCCTCGTCCAGGGAGGCGGCCGCGCCCTCCTCGCCGTACCCGGTGGTGTCGTGCACCTCCAGCACGCAGATCAGCTTGTTCTGCTTGCACAGGCCGATCACGGCGGCGACGTCGTTGGACGGGCCCCACCGCTTGCCGGTGCCCAGCACGACGCGCACGGTGTTGGCCCCGAGCGCCTTGACGTCGGCGAACGAGTCGGTCTCGCCGGTGAACCAGACGTGCGGGTGGTTCACCCCACGCATGACGAACGGTTCGCCGTTGGCCTCGACGATGGTGGTCCCGTCGATGTGCAGACCGACCGCGGCGTGGGCCGGTGGTACGAACATCAGGGCGGAGGCGGCGAGCGCGACGATCGCGGCGCCGACGACGGTGAGTGGTCTTCTCATGAGCTGCCTCGAAGGTGAGGGCCGGCCCCGGAGCCGGGGCACGACGGCGTACGCCACGGGCATGGGCCCCGGCGAGCGCTGCCCCTGCGCTCGCGGACGTGCCCGGCCCGCTGACGTGTGACGATTGTCCCGGCTCGGGGACGAAGGTTACGCGTCGAGGCTGATCGATGCAATGTGAGCGCTCACCGACGCCGGGCCGGCGGGCACCGGACCGGCTCAGCACCCGGGCTGGTGGATCCACCCCACGCCGACGCCGTGGACGGAGTCGACGGCGCCGATCGTCCGTACGCACTCGACCGGGGCGTAGAGCATGTCGCCCCAGCTCACCGCGCCGGCGACCCAGGGCTGCGTCCAGGTGAACCGGGCTTCCCCGGGCGGCGTGTCGCGGTAGATGTTCGTCGTCATCCCGCCGGGCCATCCGGTCGGCGCCGCGAACCTCGTCCGTACGGAGATCCAGTTGGTCCCGCAGTTCCTGCTGTACCAGAGGTATCCCGTGCCGACACTCGTGGCGGAGAAGGTCACGATGTCGACCGTCTGGAGCAGGACCATGGAGGACGCACACCCGCTGTCGTACGGGTCCTGGTTGTCGTATCCGTATCCGCTGCGCGCGGCGGCCGGGGCGGCGCCGCCGAGGGCGGCGACGAGGCCCGCGACCACGGCGACCGCCACCGACGCCGATCGTCCGAATCCCATCCATCTCTCCGTTCCGGTCCGGCCGATCCGGCGACCCTCCGTCGCCGCGACCGCTCGACCCGGTGTCGACGCTAGGTCTGCGCGGGCCGGCCGGACCGGCCTCGTTGCACGGGCGAAGAATCCCGCAACGGCGGCTGTCGACCGCCCACCGAACGGCATCCGGCGGCCCCTGGGGGACGGCGCCGCACCGGCACTCTCGGGCAGGAAAGTTTCCGAATGTTACGAACGGCTGTCAGATATTGACATAGATCCCCTTCTCAGTCACGCTCGTCGATGCGCTTGATCCCCACCACAAATGGAGGCTCACGAATGTTCAGACGTGCTTCGAAGATGCTGGCGGCGCTCGTCCTCACAGCCGCGGCCACACTGGTCGGCGCCACCGTCGGCGCGTCCCCCGCCTACGCCGACGGCTGCTACACCTGGGGCCGCACCCTCCAGCAGGGCGCCTCGGGCGAGGACGTACGGCAGCTCCAGATCCGGGTCGCCGGCTACCCGGGCTACAACGCCCAGCTCGCCATCGACGGCGTCTTCGGCCCGGCCACCCGCTCGGCCGTCATCCGCTTCCAGCAGGCGTACGGCCTGGCCGCCGACGGCGTCGCCGGCCCCAACACGTTCAACCGCATCTACGCGCTGCAGGACAACGACTGCACCCCGGTCAACTTCAGCTACGCCGAACTCAACAAGTGCAACAGCACCTGGTCCGGCGGTGCGGTGTCAGCCGCGACCGCCCGCGCCAACGCGCTGGTCAGCATGTGGAAGCTCCAGGCGCTGCGGCGCGCGCTGGGCGACCAGCCGATCCGGGTGACCAGCGGCTTCCGCAGCTACTCGTGCAACAGCGCGGTCGGCGGCGCGAGCAACAGCCGGCACCTCTACGGCGACGCCGTAGACCTCGGCGCCGGCCCGCACACCCTGTGCCGCCTCGCCCAGCAGGCCCGCTACCACGGCTTCCGGCAGATCCTCGGCCCCGGCTACCCCGGCCACAACGACCACACCCACGTCGCCGCGGTAGGCGGCTGGTCCGCCCCGTCCTGCGGCATGTAACCCCCACTCCCCCGCGATCTTGCACTAGTCACCCGACAAACCCAGACAAAGGCGGGAGACAACTGCAAGATCGCGGGGGCTCGGGGGCGCCCGGGGCGCCCCGAAGCTCAGGGCTCGGGGGCGATGCGTACGCCCAGGGCGGCGGCGAAGACGTGGGCCAACTGGATCAGGTCGGCCGCCTCGACGACCGCGCCCCGCCAGTTCGTCACCCCGGCCACGTCCAGCAGCACACAGTCGCGGAACCGGGTGCCGGTCATCGTGGCGTTGTCGAACCGGGCGCCGGTCAGGTCGCAGCCGACGAACGCCGCCCCGCCCAGGTCGGCACCGGTGAAGTCGGCGCCGGTGAGGTTGCAGCCCTCGAAGCGTACGGCCGTGAAGCGGGTGAACCGCCAGCCCGACAGATCCATCCGGCACGCCTCGAACACCACGTCGCAGGCGACCGCGTCGACGAGGGCGAAGCCGGTCATCCGCGAGTCGGCGGCCCGCACCCGGAGCAGGGTCGCCGACGGCATCCGCAGGTTGGCCCAGTCGCCGCTCTCGACCAGACAGTCGGTGAGGCGGGCCCGGGACAGCGTCGTACCGGCCAGCGTGGTGTGGCGCATCCGGCACTGGGTGAACTCGACCGCCTCGGCCCGCCGGCCGGACAGGTCGAGGTCGACGAAGCCGAGCCGCTCGTAGCCGGCCTCGGTGTCGAGGTCGTGGTCGGGCAGCACGGCCGGGTCGAGTGACGCCGGCGGCCGCGGCCGGGCCGGCTCGGCCGGCACCCGCGCCGGTCGGGTTCGCGGTCGGGACAGGGACACCGGGTCACCCTACGGCAGCGCCGGGGCCGGGCCGGCACCTGCGGTGACCGGCGACACGTTCCGGAATGATCAAGCTCTGGACCAGCTTGTACGTCGAATAGACCCTACTTTTCCGGTAGGCGATCGACGACTGTGACGGAGTGACGCGATGACGGCCCTGCCCACCCCACTGGTCTCCACCGACTGGCTCGCCGATCACCTCGACGACCCCGACGTACGGATCCTCGACGCGACCGTGCACCTGGCCGCGCCGGAGCCGGGCAGCACGCAGTGGAGCCAGCGGTCCGGACACGACGACTACCTCGCCGCCCACATCCCGGGCGCGGCGTTCGCCGACATCATCGACGACCTGTCCGAGCCCGACGGCGGCTGGTTCACCAAGCCGTCCCCGGCCCGGTTCGCCGCCGCCGCCGGCCGCCTCGGTATCGGCCCGGACAGCCGCGTCGTCGTCTACTCGCTCGACCCGTTCTGGGCCACCCGGGTCTGGTGGCTGCTGCGGGCCAACGGCTTCGACAACGTCGCCGTGCTCGACGGCGGCTTCCGCAAGTGGACCGCGGAGGGCCGGCCGACCCGCGCCGGCGCGGAGAGCTACCCGGCGGCCGGGTTCGTCGGCAGCCCACGCCCGCAACTGTTCGCCGAACTCGCCGAGGTCGAGCGGGTCGTCGAGAGCGGCTCCGGGGCATGCCTGATCAACAGCCTGTCGCCGCAGGACCACCACGCGACGCAGACCAACAGCTACCCCCGCCCCGGCCGGATCCCCGGCAGCGTCAACGTGTTCGTCGGCGCGCTGCTCGACCCGGCCGACGGCACGTTCAGGCCGGTCGACGAGCTGCGCGAGATCTTCGCCGACGTACTGGCCCGGCCGGGCCGCAAGGTCACGTACTGCGGTGGCGGGATCGCGGCGACCGGCGACGCGCTGGCGCTGACCCTGCTCGGCGAGGCCGACGTCGCCGTCTACGACGGCTCGCTGCGCGAGTGGACCAGCGACCCCCGGCTGCCGCTCGAGGTCGGCTGATCCACCCACGCGCGTGGCGTCAGGCCGGGCTGCCGAACGGCGCCCACCCGGCGCTGCCGAGCGGACCCTCGCAGAACGGCGCGGTGCGGGCCGCCGGTCTCACGCCGTTGCCGGCCCCGTACTCCGACTCCTCCAGGTCCTCGGCGTAGAGGTCGAGTTCCACCGGGTTCGTCAGCTCCATGACTGCCTCCTTCTGATCGGACCGTCCCGGCCGTGACCGGCCGGGACACCGGGTGAGCGCCCGCTGGGGTCGGCGCTCACCCGGTGGCTGTGGGGTTTCCCAGGGCGACGGCGAACAACGGCTGCCGGCGTACGCCGTCGCAGTGCAACGGCCGGCGTACGGCGGCCGGCACCAGGCCGGCGAAGACGCAGCCGACCAGGTCACGGGCGACCGCGTCGAGCCACATCGCGTACGCGGCGGCGCCGGCGCGGGCCAGCAGCAGTCGGTAGCCGTGCCCGTCGCGGCGGGCGGTGGCCGACCCGATGTCGCCGAGGATCGTGACGATCGCGCCGGCGTCGGCAAACTCCGGGTCGGCGAGCAGGTCCGCGCCGGCGTCCCGATTCGGCAGCGGCAGCACCGGGGTGACGGTCCGGGTGGCCGCGTCGTAGCGGTGGACACCGGCCCGGAGGCCGTCGACACGCAACGCCACGACCAGCACCTCCAGCGGGTCGTGGTCGACCTCGGTCGGCCGGTCCCGGCGGTCCGCCGCGATCCCCGCCGCGACGGCCGCGCCGAGTTCGGGCAGCCGCAGCGGGGTGGCCGCGAACCGTCGTACCGCCCGCCGGCGCGACAGCGCGGTGAGCAGGTCGGACCGTCGTCCGAAGGCGGCCGGTACGGCCACCGGCGGCCCGGTGGCGGGCAGCGCGGGCAGGGCCGGGAGCCCTTCGGCGGGCGGGCGGGTGGCGTCGAAGGAGCGCAGCAGCGCGAGCGCGAGGCCGGCGGGCGAGGTCACGCGGGCACCTCCCGGTCTCCCGGGGCGCGCCGGTCCACCGCCCGCTCCAGCAGGTCGATCACGGCGGTGACGGGTTCGGCGGCACGGTCGACGCCGAGCACGGCGGCGAGCCCGGCGTCGTCCCACTCCGGGCGGGGCGGCGCGGTCAGGCCCAGCGGGATCGCGGCGGCGCCGGTGGCGGCCTGGGCGCAGCCGGCGTCGAGCAGCACCAGGCGCAGCGCGGTCGCGTCGTACTCGCCGACCGCCCGGCGCAGGTCGGCGGTGAGCACGATCGAGGCGGGCGCGGTCCCACGTACGCCGTCCGTCAGGTCCGCGAGGCGGGCGAGCGCGTGCCGGTCGGCGACGTAGCCGTAGACGCCCGCGGGCAGGCCGGCGACGTCGCGGGCCACGAGGTGCGCCACGACCGAGCCGAGGTTTCCGGCGGTCGCGGTCCAGCGCAGCACCCGGTCCGGGGTCTCGCCGCGCCAGCCGGCACAGACCGCCAGCAGCACCCCGACCGCGGCCAGGTCGACCCGGTCGCCGGTCCGGCCGTCGCGCAGCAGGTCCGTCGCGGGCGCGGGCAGCGGCGTACGCGGCGCGAGCGGCCACGTCTTCGCGGCGCGGCGGGACGCCGGCCCGGCCGGCCGGTAGTGCGCCCGGTGCCGCCCGGCGTCGGGGAAGTCCCGGGGCGCGCGGCCGACCGCCGCCTCGTAGCGGGCCGCCGGCGGCGCCTCGCCCGGCTCGCCCGGCTCGCCCGGCTCGGCCGAGCAGTCGGGACAGCCGGGGCGGGTGGTGGCGGCGTGCCGCTCCTGGGTGAGATCGGTGAGGTCGACGCCGCGCCACCGCATCGGCAGGGCGACCTGGGTGGCCCTGCCGACCAGCCCGAAGATCTCGTTGGCGGCCAGCGCGGCGGCGAGCGCGAGATCGTCGGGGTCGGGTGGGCCAGCGGGATCGGGTGGGCCGGCGGGGCGCCCGGTGGCGCAGGCGGGGCACGGGGTGAACCGGGAATCGACGTACGGGCCGAGGTGGGCGACGCCGTCGCGGACCGACACCCACAGCAGCGGGATGCCGCTCCGCCAGCAGTCGGCGACCGTGTCCGCGTCGTCGTCCGGTCCCGGTGCCGCCAGCACGACCAGCGTGGCGGCACCGGCGGGGAACGGCCCCGCGCCCCGGCTCACCGCGATGTGCGCGCCGAGTTCGGTGGCCAGCGCCGCCGCCAGCGGGCCGTCGCCGCGTACCTCGACGTGCGCGGCCGCGAGCCGGGCGGCGGTCAGCTCCCAGGCGGCGTCGGCGCCGGTCGCGTCACCGATCCGGGACAGGAAGTCGGCCAGGTGGTCGGGCACCGCGGTCACGTCGGCACCGGCCGGCGCGGCCTCCTCGACGGCTCCGCAGGCCCACAGCAGGGTCACCGCCTGGAACAGTGCCCGGGGCGTGATGCCGAGCGTGGCGGCCAGGGTCGGGTGGTCGCGGCTGCCGTCCATCAACGGCAGCAGGCGCGCGACCAGCTCGACGGCGGCCCCGCCGAGGCGCTTGCGGCGCGCCACGCCGTCGATGACCAGCCCGTCCCCGGCCCGGTACGTCAGCACCCCACGCCGGGTACGCGGCCGTACCGGCACCGCGAACCGCCGGTCGGTCAGCGCCGCCCGCGCCACGAACCCGGCCGTGACGACGCCGCTCATGCCGGGCCCCCGGTCCCCTCGCGGCGGGCGTCCGGCACACCGGGTTCCCCGGGCCGGCGCAGGCGCGCGGCGAGGTCGTCGAGTCGTGCCGCGTGGTCGCGCGGCGGCCGGCAGCGGGGGCAGCGGTCGACCGCCACCACCCCGTGCCGCCCGGTCGTGCCGGTGACCAGGTCGACGGTACGTACCCAGCCGCCGGGCCGCTCGCCGGACGGCGCCCAGGCGTCGCGGACGGCGCGGCGGGCCAGCGCCACCGCGAGCCCGACGTGGTGGTCGGCGTATCCGGGGATCGGCCGTTCGACGGTCCCGGTGTCCGGGCCGCCGTGCTGCCGGCGGCGGCGCTGGAAGCAGTCGTGGCAGGCGGTGCGCCCGGGCACCACGACCGGGCCGCAGCGCAGGTGGGGGTGGTCGAGCAGGACCGGGAACCAGGGCCGGCGGGCGGCGTACGCGGCCCGGTCGACGGCGTCGGCCAGCGCGGGCCGGTCGTGGCCGGCGGCCAGCACCACGATGTCCGCCGCCGGCCGGCTCACCGGCCGGTCGGTGACGGTCGAGCCGGGATGGCCGGCGGCGAGCCGCGCGGCGACCCGGTGCCCGAAGTCGCCGGACGCGACGACCAGCAGCGTCGGGGTGGCTGGCTCAAGCCGGGCACCCTGATCGCGCACGTCTCGCTCGACGGTGGCGTACATCGTGGTCCTCCGTGGTGCGGTCGGTCAGGCGAACGGTTGCGGTACGGGGTTGACGTCGGCCTCGGCGCGCACCGGATGCCCCATGGCGGCCGGGGCGGCGTAGAGGCGGGGGTGGGCGAGGTAGCGGGCCCGGTGCACGAACGACAGCGGCATGAGCTGCGGTACGAGCACCCGGACCACGACCGCGCCGGCCTGCTCGGCCTCGTCGGTGGTCAGGTCGACGACGACGACCTCGCAGCCACCGGCCCGCAGCCGCGCCAGCAGCCAGTGCAGGACGGTGATCGGCTCCCCCGGCGGCGGCGCCGGCAGGTCGGCGAGACGGCGTACCGGGCGGTCGCCGTCGAGCAGGAAGTCGAAGTGGTGCCGCCGGTCGCGGCGGCCGAGTGCGATCGCCCCGTCGACGACGCTGGCGACGTCCGGCCCGGCCGGCGGCGTACGGGCGGCGGCCGCCGCCCGCAGCGCGATCCGCAGGGCGGCGGCCTCGCGGTACACCTTGGCCACCGCCGCGCGCGGATCCGCCACGCAGGCGGCGGCCACGAGCTGGGCGAGGTGCCGGTCGTGGTCGGCGAGCTGCAGGCCGAACAGGACCGGGATGCCGAGGTCGGTCGTCGCGTCGAAGAGCAGCGTGTGCACGTACGGCACCCGGCCCCGGCCGACGAGCTCCCGGGACCGGTCGTCGAGGTCGGCCGGGTCGACGGCCAGCCGGGGCAGCCGGAGACGTTGCAGCCAGGCGAGGCTGACCGCGTCGCGCTCGACGACCTCCAGCAGGCCGGCGACGACGGCCGCGACCGGATCGGTGTGCGCCGCGCAGCCGGTCGAGGTCGGGTTGGTGACCGCCTCCGCCGCCGACTCCGGCGGGTTCTTCAGCCAGACGTGGGCGGCCGGCACGTACACCGGCCGGTCGGCGGTCAGCGACCAGCCGCGTACCCAGCGGCGCGGGGCGGCCCGGTCGGGTGCGACCAGGCCGCAGCGCGGGTCGGCGAGTTCGGCCGGCGAGCAGCGCGGCCACGAGTCGAGGTCGACCGCCTCGGCGCCGAGTTCGTCGGCGCTGGCCCGGATGGTCCGGTCGGGGTCCACGGCGCAGGAGGAGTACCGCTCGACGGCCTCGGCGACGGCCAGGTGTGCCGCCCGGGCGGGGTCGAGGTCGCCGCCCGCGCCGTCGAGGTTGCCGTGCTCGGGGCGGTGCGACCAGCGGCGGTGCGGGTCGAGCACCGGGCCGGGGTCCCCGAGCCGGGCGACGAAGGTCGGCAGGTCGGCCTCCCCGTCGGCGGCCGGCAGCCGGGTCACGGCGCCGACCAGCCCGTACGGCGAGACAAGGGCACCGAACCGGCGCAGGCCGGTCGGTACGGTCGAAGTGTCGGATAGCGGACGCGATTCGCGGTCGGGTCCGCTGTGGATCCCGGTCACCGCTGGGTTCATCGTCGCCGCCTGTCGTCGTCCACCTCGGATGCCGACCCAGTGTGGGCGGCCCGGCGGCCCCCCGCCTGAGTGCCGGGTACTCAAAAGTCACGGCGCGGCCGGAGAGCGGTTACTCATCCGGACCGGGCCGACCGGCGGCGGCCGGCCGGGGCGGGCGAAGAGGATACGACCCGCACGCACCCGCCCCGTTCAGCCGCTAGACGCCGCTGTCTAACTTGCCGGTAAACCGCATGAGTAGCTGGAGGACGCGGGGATGCGGATGGTTGCGGATCGGTTGTCGGTGGACGGCCCGCTGGTCGGGCGCGACGACGAACGGGAGCGGATCGCGGGGGCGCTGACCGCCGTGCCGGGCTCCGGGGTGCTGCTGGTCGGCCGGCCAGGGGTGGGCAAGAGCCGGCTCGCCGCGGCGGCCCTGGACGACCACGAGCGGGCCGGTGCCGCCGTCGTCCGGCTGGCCGCGACGCCCGGCTGGCGGGAGGTGCCGTTCGGCGCGGTCGTCGACCTGTTACCCGGCGCGGCCCTCGGCGTCACGGACGTGTTCCGTGAGGTGGAGCGCCGCCTGCACGCCATCGCCGCCGGCCGGCCGGTCGTGGTCGGCGTCGACGACCTGCACTTCCTCGACGACGCCTCCGCCGCCCTGCTGGAACGGCTCGTCGTCGGCGGCTCCGTGCAGGTGCTGGCCAGCACCCTCGACGCCACCGTCGACGCCCCGCCGGTCGCGCTGCTGCGCCGGGCCGGCGCGCTGGCCCGGGTCGAGGTGGCACCGCTGGCGTTCGCCGACTTCCGTGATCTGGTCTCGGCGCTGCTCGACGGCCCGGCCGACGGGCTCACCCTCGACGCGCTGTGGCGGCTCACGCTGGGCAACCCGCTGTTCGTACGGGAGGTGCTGCGGGCCGGTTTCGCCGACGCGGCGCTGCGCCGGGAGAACGGCATGTGGCACTGGCGGCCCGAGCACCTGGGCACGCCCGGGCTGCCGGAGGTGGTCGGGCTGACCGTCGGCGCACTGACCACCGCGGAGTCGTCGGCGCTGGCGTACGTCGCGTACGGCGCCCCGGTCCCGCTGCCGCTGCTCGAACGGCTGGTGCCCGCCGACGTCACCGAGGACCTCGAGGAGCGCGGCCTGATCCGGCTCGACCAGACCGGCCAGCGCACCGTGGTCCGGCTCGGCCACCCGCTGTACGGCGAGGCGGTGCGGGCCCGTACCGGCCGGCTACGGACCCGGCGGATCCTGCGCGAACTGGCCGACGCCCTGGAACCGGAGACGGCCGGCGTCGAGGACCGCATCCAGGTGGTGTCGTGGCGGGTCGAGGCGGGGCTCGAGGTCGACCCGGCCGAACTGCTCGGCACCGCGACCGAGGCGCTGCGCCGCGGCGGCGCCGGGCTGGCGCTGCGGCTGGCCGAACGGGTGCCGACCGCCGCCGGGGCGTGGCACGCCGGCCGGGCCCTGGTCGCGCTCGGCCGGCACCAGGAAGCCGACGACCGGCTGCGGCGCGGCCACGCGGAGATGGAGGTGCCCCGCGACCGGGCGCAGGCCGCCGCGCTGCGCGCCCTGAACCTCTTCTGGGGGCTGCGCCGCCCCGACGACGCCCTGCGGGTGCTGGCCGACGCCGAGCGGACCCTACCGGACGGGGTGCACCACGAGCTGCTGTCGGCGCAGGCCGGGATCGCGGTGTTCTGCGGTCGCGGCCACGAGGCGCTGGCGACGATCGCGACCGCGCTGGAACAGCCGTCGCAGGACCCGCTGCTGGCCACCGCGATCGCGCCGCTGCGGCCGTACGTGATGGTCTTCGCCGGGGCGCCCGGCCAGGTCGCCGCCGCGTTCGCGGCCGGCGACCCGGCGCTGCCCGAGGTGTGGCCGACGATGCGGGCCGCCACCCAGACCTGCCACGTGCAGGCGCTGGTGATGGCCGGTCGCATCGTGGAGGCGACCGAGGCCGCGGAACGCTACTACGCCGACGCCGTCGCCCACGGCGCGCCGGACGGGGTGGGCCTGATCGCGATGGCACGCGGCATCTGCGCCGGCGAACGCGGCCAGATCGAGGTGGCCTCCCGCTGGATCGACGAGGCGCTGGCGGTGACCGATCCGGCGACGGTGTTCCCGATCCGGGTGAAGATCCTGGCGATGCGGGCCTGGTGGGCGGCGCACCGGCGCCGGTTCGACGAGGGCTGGGCGGCGCTCGATGAGGTGACCCGGCTGGTCCCGGACGGCAGCTCCGCCGGCGACTACGCCCGGCTGAGCGAGGCGTGGCTGCTGGCGATGTCGGGCGAGCAGACCCGGGCGGTGACGCTGCTGCGGGAGCTGACGGACGCGTTCCTGGCCGGCGGGCAACTGTCGGTGGGGATGGACGCCGTGCACCTGTGGTCGCGGCTGGAGCCGTCGGCGGCCGTCGCCGCCGAGGCCCGCCGGATCGCCGACCTGTGCGACACCCCGCTGTTCGGCTGGTACGCCGACTACGCCGAGGCGCTGGCGGCCGGCGACCCGCTGCGGCTGGAGGAGATCAGCCAGGCGTGGGAGGAGCACCGGTACGACCTGCTGGCGCTGGAGGCGGCGGTGCAGGCGGCCCGCTGCCAGCCGCCGGACGGCCGTACGGCGAGCCGGTTGGCCCGCCGGGTCGAGCGGCTGCGCCAGGAGTGCGCCGGGTTCTGGCCCGCGTGGCTCGACGAACCGGACCCGGCCGGCCCGCTGACCCCGCGCGAACGGGAGGTGAGCGCGCTGGCGGCGGCCGGGCTGGGCAACCCGGAGATCGCCGAGCGGCTGGTGCTGTCGGTGCGGACGGTCGAGAACCACCTGCAACGGGCGTACGGCAAACTCGGCATCCGGGACCGCCGGGAACTGGCGGCGGCGATCGGCGCTCCCCCGACGCCGGTCCGTTAGGGGAGGTGGGCCGGGGTACGTGGGCTGTGGGGTACGTGGGCGGCCGTGGTGCCGCCCACCGCCCGTGCCCCGCGCCGCCTGTACGGGCCGTCCGCGCGTTGCCCACCCACGCAACAACTTTCTCTTTGGTGCTCGTGGGTGCAGGCTCGGCGCCATGCGTTGGACCTACGACGGGACCATCAGGAACGTGCTCTGGATCGGTGGCGCGCAATGGGCCGGCAAGACCACGGTCGCCGCCATCCTGACCAGCCGGTACGGGCTCACCCACTACCACTGCGACTACCATGATTCCCGAGCCCACGAGGATCGCCGGAACGCGGCCCGCGCCCGTCAGGGGCAACCACCTCAGCGTGCCACCGCCCTGGGCATACGGGTGATCGAGGTGGACGGTACCGAGAACGCGGAGTCCATCGCCGACGAGGTAGCCGACCACTTCAGTGCTGTCATGACCGCCTGATCGATCTCGACCTTGCCATCACGCTCGGCCGCCGCCATCCGCTTGCAGTGATGCGCTATCGAGGACTCGTTGCCGAAATCGTGCCCCGTAATGCCTGAAACATCCCCTCGATCGGCGCGACCGGGGCGGTTCGGCCTTGATCGACTCGGCGGTCGGCCTCGCCGGGCCGTACGCCGCGCCGGCCGGGCTCGCCGATCTAGGACTTGTTGCCGGACTCCTGCCCCGTAATGCCCGAGACATCCCCTTGATCGGCGCGGCCATCCGGAGCGGCGCGGCCATCCGGAGCGGCGGCGCGAGCGGGAACGGCACCAGCGGGAGCGGGGGCAGCACCGGGGGCGGCGCCGTCCGGGGCGGCCTGACCGGGGGTGGGGCGGGGGTTCGTGCCGGGGAGGATCAGGCGGCCCAGGGCGGTGTTCGCCACCGTGGCGCAGGCCGCCGAGCCGGTCGCTATCCCCCAGCCGACCGGGCCGAGCGGCGTACACCCGAAGAACTGGCTCAGCCCCGGCGTCTGGATCACCGCCACAAGTGCTCCAACGGACACCGCCGCGGTCGCCAGGACGGCGGGGCTGGCGCCGCCGGTCAGCACCGTCTGGCCGAGCTGGGTGCCGACCAGGGCGGCGAGGGCGACCGTGCCGGCCCGCTTGCGGCGGCCGGTCGCCCGGGCCAGGGTCCAGCCGGCGGTGGCGCCGAACGTGGTCGCGCCGGCCCGCAGTCCGATCTCCCGGTTGAGGCTGGCCCCGAGCGACGCGTCCGGGCCCTCGGCGAGCAGGTCGACGCCGGCCTCCGGGCGGGGCGGGCGGACCGCGATCGCCATCGCCGGTGCCAGGTCGGTGAGCAGGTTGACCAGCAGGAGTTGGCGGGAGCTCAGCGCGGAGCGGCCGGTGACGGCGGCGGTGACGACGCTGAAGGCGATCTCGCCGAGGTTGCCGCCGACCAGGACGCTCAGCGCGTGCCGTACCGACGACCACATGGCCCGTCCCTCGACCAGGGTGGCGATGATCGTCTCGAGCCGGTCGTCGGTGACGACGAGGTCGGCGGCGGCGTGCGCGGCGGGGGTGCCGCGCTGGCCGAGCGCGATCCCGACGTCGGCGAGCCGGATCGCCGGGGCGTCGTTGGCGCCGTCGCCGGTCATCGCGACGGTCCGGCCGGCGCCGCGCAGGGCCTGGATGATGCGTACCTTGTGGGCCGGGGTGCAGCGGGCCACGACGTCGGTCGCGGCCAGCCGCTCGGCGAGCGCCGGATCGTCGAGCGCGTCGAGTTCGGCTCCGGTGGCGACCCGCTGGCCGGGCCCGTCGGTGCTGATGATGGCGGCGATCGCCGCGGCGGTGGCCGGGTGGTCGCCGGTCACCATGATGGTGTGCACGCCGGCCTCCCGGATCCGCCGGACGGCCGGTGCCGCGCTGTCGCGTACGACGTCGGCCAGGGCGACGAAGCCCAGGAACGTCAGCCCTTCGACGTCGCCGTCGGCGACCGACGAGGTGGTGGCGACCGGGCACTCGGCGACGGCGAGGACCCGCTGCCCGGCGGCGGCGTGCCCGGTCAGCAGTTCTTGCAGCGCCGACCGGCCGGCCGCGTCCAGCGGTACGTCGCCGCCGGGGTCGCGCCGCAGGGAGCAGCGTGGCAGCACCACCTCCGGGGCGCCCTTGACGCTGAGCAGCAGGGCGCCGTCCGGGCCGCCGACGGTGGCGTGGTAGCCCCGGGACGCCTCGAACGGCAGTGCCGCCGTCAGGTGCCAGCCGGGCGAACCGGTGTCCGGCCCGATCCCGGCGGCGCGGGCACCGGCCAGTACGGCGGCGTCGGTCTGCTGCGGCAGGTCGGCCGGCTCGTCGGCCTCGGGCGTGGCCCGCAGCGCCGCCGCCAGCACCGGGCGCAGTTCGTCGGACAGTTCGTCGAGGGCGGCGTACCGGCCCGGGTCGCCGACCCCGGCGAGCCGCAACCGGCCCTCGGTCAGGGTGCCGGTCTTGTCGAAGCAGAGCACGTCGACCCGGCCGAGCGCCTCGATGGTGCGTGGGTTGCGGACCAGGGCGCCGTGGTAGGCGAGCCGGCGGGCGGCGGCGAGCTGCGCGGCGGAGACCAGGAACGGCAGGCCCTCGGGTACGGACGCGACGGCCAGGTTGGCGGCGGTCGCCGCGGTCTGTGCCAGCGGTACGCCGTGCAGGAGTCCCGCGCCGGCGACGGCGACCGCCGCACCGGCGGCCAGTGGCAGCGACGAACTGGTCAGGTGGGTGAGGCGGGCCTCGACGCCGCTGGCCGGGGCGGCGCCGCGGGCGAGTGCCATGCCGCGGCCGGCCTCGGTGTCGGCGCCGGTGGCGACGACGACCGCGGCGCCGTGGCCGGCGGCGACGCTGGTGCCCTGGTAGACCATCGATCTGCGGTCGGCGACCTCGCCGGCGACGACGGCGGCGGTGTCCTTGCCCACCGGCAGCGACTCGCCGGTCAGCGAGGACTCGTCGGTTTCCAGGCCGACCGCCTCGATCACCCGGCAGTCGGCGGGTACGGCGTCGCCGGGGCAGAGCAGGACCAGGTCGCCGGGGACGAGGTCGGCGCCGCTGATGGTCTGTTCGGTGCCGCCGCGCCGGACCCGTACGGTGACCTCGGCGCGGGCGAAGAGCCGCCCGAGGGCGTGTTCGGTGGCCGCCTGCTGGGCGGCGCCGACCAGGGCCGACAGGGCCAGGACCCCGCCGACGAGGCCGGCGTCGACGACCGAGCCGACGGCCGCGGACAGGCCGGCGCCGAGTGCCAGCACCGGGGTGAGCGGGTTGGCGAGTTCGTCGACGAAGGCGCGGGCGAAGCCGGCGCCGGCGGGTGGTTCGCCGCCGGTCTGCCGGACCCGCCGGCCGGCCTCCTCCTCGGTGAGGCCGGCCGGCCCGCTGCCGAGCCGGTCGAAGACGACCGGTACCGGCATGAGGTGCCACGGCGTGGTCGGCGCGGGCGGCGTCGGCGGGTTGCGGGGCAGTTCGTTGGCGCGCCAGACGCCGTTGCCGAGTGCGACGGCGGCCGTGACGTGCAGCGGCATCTGGGACCGGCCCGGCAGGTCCCCGGGCGGGCTGGTGAGCGCCGTCACCGCCCCGAGGCCGGTGCCGGCGCCGGACAGCACGATGCACTGCTGGATCATGCGCCGGGCTCCGCCGGCGGCCTCGACCACCATGGCGGCGACGTCGATGTCGGTGTCGACGATCAGGTGGGCGCCCCAGGCGGGCAGGCCGTCGGTGCGGGCGGTGCCGATGCCGCAGTCGGCGGCGGCCAGTGCCCGCCGGTCGCCGGAGACGAGCATGACCATCGCCCCGTCGGCCTGGAGGTCCCGTACGGTCGAGGCCAGCGGGACGGTGTCCGGGGTGGCGACGACCAGTCGCAGCCCGGCCCGGCGGGCGGCGTCGGGCAGGATCTGGCTGGCGCGGGCGGGTTCGGCGGTGGCGCCGGCGAGCGCGACGAGCCGCCCGTCGTGCGCGAGCCCGAGCACGGTGTCGACCCGTTTCCGCAGTTCGCCGACTTGTTCGGCGCCGGCGCCGGGGGCGAGGTCGCCGACCGGGGCGAGTTCCCAGCCGTCGGCGGTGTGCCGGCCGGTGGGGTGGTCGGCGTCGAAGAGGGCGAAGGCGCGGGCGACGGTCTCCTGCTCGTCGGGTGCCCGGTCGTCGGGTGCCGGTAGCGGGACCAGGTCGGTGAGCACGGCCCGCGAGGACCGCAGCACCTCGGGGTCGACGACGAGGGTGTCGATCCGGTCGAGTTCGCGCAGCACGTCGCGGTCGACCACGACCACGCCCCGGCGGGCGAGCAGCGCGCCGAGCCGGGCGGCGTAGCCTTCCCGGCCGGCGGCGGCGGCCTTCGGCAGGGTGGACAGGGCGACGGCGGCGGCCCGCTTGGCGCCGCCGAACGGCAGGGTGGCGGCGCCGGCGAGGGCCCCGGCGGCCATTACCCGGACCGCGTACCGCTCGACCGGGCCGTCCGGTTTGGCGACCGGCCGGTCCTGTGCGATGCACGGCGCGGCGGCCCGTTCCGGGGTGCCGGTGAGCCGTGCCTCGGCCTTCTCCCAGGCGGCGAGTTCGGCGCGGGCCTCCTGCCATTCCAGCAGCCGCCTGCCGGTGTCGAGCACGATGCTGGGCCAGCCGCCGGACAGTCCGTGGGCCAGCGACTCGGCCAGCGGCAGCACCGAGTCGGCGCGCGGAGCGCCCTGGAGTCCCTTGCCGGCGAGCATGTGCAGCCTGGGGTGCAGGTCGACGACCTTGAGCAGGCCGGCGAACTCGCCGGGTAGGGAGGTGAACGGCAGTACCCGGGTCGCGACGGCGAGGCCGAGGCCGAGCGTGTCGGCGGCGAGGGTGGTGACGGCCCGCCCGGTACGCGGCCCCTCCTCCGGCGGGTGCGGCGGGTCGATGTCCGGGTCGGGGGCGTAGCCGTCGTTGCGCTCGATGCCGCTGATCACCGACATCAGCTGGTCGAGGCTCGGCCCCGGCTGCTCGACGGCGACGACGACGCGACCGGTCGGCGGGTTGATCCGGGCCCAGGCCACGCCGGGGACCTTGGACAGCGCCGCCTCGACCCGTCGGCCCAGCCGGCCGCCGGCCGGTTCGGCGACGCCCCGGACCTCGATGTGGTGGCGGCCGGGCCGGGACCAGACACCCCGCTGGTTGATCCCGGCGGCCCGGGCCAGTCCGGCCACGACGGCGCCGGCGTGCGCGACGGCCGTACGGCCGACGGCCGCCAGGGGTCGCCACCCCGTCGGAATCATCGATCGCTGTCGGTTGCCTGCGGCTCCGTGCCCCACGCCATGTCGCCTCCCACGCCTGTCGGTAGGCCCGTGGGCTTCCCAGTTCCGGGCGGTCTATTCCGCCGGTCGGGCGAGGTGCGGCGGGTCAGCCGATGCGCAGGCCGAGGGCCTGGGCGATGACGACGGCCTGGGCGGCGTCGATGACGGCGCCGGACAGGCGTACGGCCGACGGGTCGAGCGCGGTGAGGTCGCTGCCGCGCAGGTCGGCGCCGGACAGGTCGGCGCCGGTGAGGGTGGCCGCCGACAGGTCGACGCCGGTCAGGGTGGCACCGGTGCAGTCGGCGCGGGACAGGTCGACCTCGCGCATGCGTACGTCGGTGAACGTGACCCCGCGCAGGTCGGCGCCGGTCAGCGTGACGAAGGACCAGTCGCCACCGGTCACCCGCAGCGGGCGGGTGCCGCAGTCGGTGATGGTGCTGCCGGTGAGCTTGCAGCCGGTGAACTCGGCGTCGAAGAGTTCGCTGCGTTCGATGACGCACCGCACCAGGGCGGTGTCGTGGTGGCGGGAGGCGTTGAACCGTACGTTGGCGAAGGTGCATCCGGTGAAGGTGACCCGGCGGGTGGTCGCCTCGGTCAGGTCGACGCGGCGGAAGGTGCATCCGGAGTAGACGCGGTCGACCATGTCCTCGCCGTACCAGTCCTCGTCGGCGAACTCGCGCCCCTCCACCACCAGTTCGGGCATGGCTGACACGGTAGCGCCCGCCGGACGGTGGAGGTGGAGTCGGGGGTTCGTCCGATCCCGACACCGGCTGTTAGGACGAGCAACTTCACTGTAAGGACTACTTACTAATTCACATGCCTCTTACTAGCGTGACTGCCAGCGCGCACGGACCGGTCGCCCGAGCAACCGGATCGCCCGGCCGCGTACGCAGACGAGGGGCTGACATGCTGACCCACCCGGCGCACGCCCGCCACACCCTGATCGAGGTCGCGGACCTGCGGCAGGACCCACCGCCCCAGGCGGTACGCGGCCATGAGCGGGCGCTGCGCACCGTCGTCGACTGGGCCCGGGAGTACCTGTGCCAACCGCACCCCGACCTCGGACGCACCGGCAACGTCTGCCCGTACGCCCAAGGTTCGCTGGACCGCGACGTCTTCCACCTGGCGGTGGCCCCCGGCCGCACACACGCCCCCGCCGACCTGGACCGGCTGCTGGTCACCTACCGGGACTGGTTCGTCGACCTCGCCGCGCGGCGCGGGTCCGCCGCGCAGTTCTCCACCATCCTGATCGTCTTCCCGGACCTGCTGCCCGACGACGTACCGCTCGTGGTCGACCGCACCCAGGAGCGGCTCAAGTCGCGGTTCGTGGCGCACGGGCTGATGCTCGGCGAGTTCCACGACGGCCCGCCGGCCAAGGGCGGGCTGTGGAACCCGGACTTCCCGGCACTGCGCTGCCCGGTCCCGCTGCTGGCGATCCGGCACATGGTGCCGACCGACTTCCTCTTCCTGCGCGACGACCCGGACCACGTACGCGCCTACCTGGCCCGCCACGCCGGCCAGGTCCCGCCGCACCTGCGGGCGACCGTACGCGACGCCGTCGACCGCTTCGGACTCGAGCCCGTCGCCGGCGGTGCCGGTGCGCGCTGAGCCCCCGACGACGGTGCCGGCCCTGCTGGCGGCGCGGGCCGACGACGAGCCGGACCGGGTCGCGCTGGTGCTCGACGGGGTGGGGACCCTCACCTTCGGACAGTGGCGGGCCCGTGCCGACGCGGGCGCCCACGAACTGCGCGACCGCGGCGTGGGCCGGGGCGACCGGATCGGGCTCGTCTTCGGCGGGCCGGACTGGCTCGACTTCGCGGTCGGGTATGCCGCGGTCACCGCGGCCGGCGCGGTCGCCGTGCCGCTGTCGGACCGGACCCCGGCCGCCGCCGACCTGCTCGCCGGCTGTGGCGCCACCGGCGTGCTGCACGCCGGCACGGCACCGCGAGGTCCATGGTGGACACTGCACGCGGACGGGCTGGGCCGGACCGCCTCCCCCGGCCCGCCCGACGGCGACGTACGCCCCGGCGACCTGGCCCAGATCGTGCACACCTCGGGCACCACCGGCCGACCGAAGGGGGTGGCCGCCACCCACGCCAACCTGACGTTCGGCGCCGCCCCGCGCCCCCGGCGCCGACCGCTGGCGCACTCCGACCACTTCGTGCACGCCTTCCCGATCGGCACCAACGCCGCGCAGACCATGCTGGTCCAGGCGCTGACCGCCCGGCCGGCCGCCGTGGTGGCGCCCCGCTTCGACGCCGACGGCTTCGCCGCGCTGGTCGCCCGGCACCGGGCCGGGACCGTCTTCGTGGTGCCGTCGATGGCGATCGACCTGCTGCGCGCCCGCGCGGCCGAGCGGCACGACCTGTCCGACGTACTGCTGGTCGCCTCGACCGGCGCGGCGCTGCCACCCGCGGTGGCCCGCGACCTCACCACCGCCCTGCCCGGCGCCACGGTCGTCAACAACTACACCTCGACCGAGGCCGCCCCGGCCCACACCACCGTCGTCTACGACCCGGACCGGCCGACCGCGCTCGGCCGGCCGGCCGCCGGTGCCGAACTGCGGATCACCGACCAGGACGGGGTGCCGCTGCCGGCCGGCGCGACCGGCGAGGTGTGGCTGCGGGCCGACACCGTGCCCCGGACGTACTTCGGCGACCCGGCGGCCAGCGCCAGGGTCTTCCGCGACGGCTGGGTCCGGATGGGCGACCTCGGCCACCTCGACGCCGACGGCTACCTGCACCTGGTCGACCGGGACGGCGACACCGTCAAGACCGGCGGGTTCAAGGTGTCGACGCTGCATGTCGAGTCGGTGCTCTTCGACCACCCCGACGTCGCCGACGCGGCCGTGGTCGGGCTGCCGCACGCCACGCTGGGCGCGATGGTCGCCGCCGCGGTGGTGCCCGGCCGCCCGGTCACCGCCGACGCGCTGCGGGCCCACCTGGCCGAGCGGCTCGCCCCGCAGGAACGGCCGCTGCGGCTGCTGCTGGTCGACGCGCTGCCGCGCAACGACGGCGGCAAGGTGGTCCGGGCCGCGCTGCGCGACCTGTTCGCCCGGCGGCCCGACGACGGCGACGGGGCGCCGGTGACGGCGGCGGAACGTACGCTCGCCGCGCTGTGGGGCCGGGTGCTCGGGGTGCCGTCGGCCGGCCGGCACGACGACTTCTTCGCGCTCGGCGGCGACTCGCTCAAGGCCGCCCAGATCGCCACGCTGGCCGCCGCCGAGTTCGGCGTCGCCGTACCGGCCTCGGTGGTGTTCGACCGGCCGGTGCTGGCCGCGCAGGCCGGCTGGCTGGCCGCCGCGAGCGCCGCAGGGCCGGCGGCGGAGATCGCGGAGACGGCGACGACGGCCGCGCCGGAGACGAACGGCGACGGCGGGCGGGACATGCCGCTCACCGCCCAGCAGGACAACTTCCTGGCCTGGATGTACGCCACCGACGAGCCCCGCGACCCGGGCCCGATCAGCGTCGCGATCCGGATCACCGACGACCTCGACCCGGCCCTGCTGGAGGCGGCGCTGGGCGTGCTGGTGACCCGGCACGAGGCGCTGCGCACCGTGTTCCGCGCGGCCGGCGGGGCACCGCGTGGCCACCTGCTCGCCGACTGCCCGCCGGCGGTGACGGTCACCGCCGCCGCCGACGAGGCACACGCCGCGCGGCTGGTGTGCGCCGACCGGGAACTGCGGTTCGGGCTGGCTCAGGGGCCGCTGGTGCGGGCGGTCGTGGTCCGGCTCGGCGACGCCGACCACGTGCTCGGCCTCGCCGTGCACCACCTGGTCTTCGACGGCTGGTCGATGGGGGTGCTGCTGCGCGAACTCGGCCTGGTCTACTCGGCGCTGCGCACCGGCCGCCGACCCGTCCTGCCGGCGCCGCCGGTGCCGTACGTCGAGGCGGTGGCCTGGACCCGGGCGCAGTGGCCGCGCACCCGCCGCTACTGGCTGGACCGCCTCGACGGGGCGCCGGCCGTCGTCGCGCCGTTCCCGGGCCGGCGGCACGCCGTCCGGCTGCACAGCGACTCGCTGGAGTTCCGGGTCGACGCGGACGCCGCCGGCCGGCTGCGGTCCCTGGCCAGGGACCGGGGCGCCAGCACGGCGATGCTGGTCACGGCGGCGTGGGCGGCGGTGCTGACCGGGTGGAGCGGGGTGCCGGACCTGGTCGTCATGTCCCCGGTCCCGGGGCGCGGCCGGCCGGAGTTCGAGGTGCTGGTCGGCTGCCTGGTGCAGTCGCTGCCGCTGCGGATCGACGCCGGCGGCGACCCGACCTTCGCCGACCTGCTCGACCGGGTACGCGCCACCACGCTCGCCGCCGTCGACCACCAGTACTACCCGTTCGCCGAGTTCTACGCCCGCTTCCCGGCCGCCGCCTGGCTGCGCTTCGAGAGCTGGGGCGGCGACCCGCACTTTCCCGGCCTGATCTCGCAGGGGTTCCCGCTGCCGCGCGCGCTGGACGCCGACTGGCCGACACCGGACGGGCAGCCGGACCTCGGGGTGCCGGAGCTGGCGGTGGTCGAACAGCCGGACGGTTCGCTGTCCGGCTGGCTGCTGTGGAACTCGTACGCCTTCGACCGGTCCACCCCGCGCCGGCTCGCCGCCGGCCTGCTGCGCCTGCTGCACGCGCTGCCGGCCGGCGCCACGACACCGGTGTCGGAGCTGACCGGCGAGCGCTTCCCGGAGACGGAGGTAGTGTGACCACTGTGGACTTACCGCGGCTCGGTCCGGCTTCGGCCGCCCAGCACGGGCTGTGGTTCACCGAGCGGATCGGCGCGGCCGGCTCGGCCTACCACATGCCGCTGCCGGTACGGCTGTCCGGCGCGCTCGACGCCGACGCGCTCGCCGACGCCTGCGACGCCGTCGTACGGCGGCATCCGGTGCTGGCGTACGCCTTCGACGACACCGACGGCGAGCTGGCGCTGGTCGCCGCCGGCCCGCCCCGGCTGACCCGGCGGGAGGTGCGGCCCGCCGACGTCGCCGCCGTGGTCCGGGCCGAGACGTTGCGCCCGTTCGACCTGCGGCGCGGCCCGCTGGTCCGCTTCACCCTGCTCGGCCTGGCCCCGACCGAGCACCTGCTGCTCGTCGTCGCCCACCACCTGGTCTTCGACGGCGAGTCCAAGGACGTGCTGCTGCGCGAGCTGGCGGCGGCGTACGGCGCCCGGGTCACCGGCGCGACCGGTGCGCCCATCCCGCCGGTGCCGTACGCCGGGCACGCCGCCGACGAGGCGGCCCGCATCGCCGCCGCCCTGCCCGCCGCCCGCGAGTTCTGGGCGGACCGCTGGTGGGAGCCGGCCCCGGTGGTGCTGCCGGGGCTGACCCGCGTGCCGGACGGGGTCGAGCCCGGCGAGGCCGTCGAGTTCGACCTGACCCCGGCCCGGCGGTCGGCGCTGGCCGGCTGCGCCGACCGGTCCGGGCACACCCGCTTCGAGGTGCTGCTCGCCGCGGTGCAGGCCGTCCTGCACCGCTACGGCAACGCCGCGCCGACGGTCGCCGTCGACCTCGGTACGCGTACCGCCGCGACCCGCGACGCGATCGGGCTGTTCGTCAACGAGCTGCCGGTGGCCGTCCGCCCCGACCCGGACCGGCCGTTCGCCGACCTGGTCGCCGCCACCCGCGCCGAACTGCGCCGCACCTACCCGGTCCGGGTGGTGCCGCTGGCCCGCGCCGTCGACGGGCTGCGGCCCCGGCCGGCACTGGCCCCGGTGTCGGTCAGCTACCGGCGCCGCACCGGCCCCGACCCGGTCTTCGCCGGGCTGCGCACCGAGGTCCGCTGGACCGCGTTCAACCACGCCGCCCGCAACGCCCTGCACGTGCAGGTGGTCGACGGCCCGGACCGGACCACGGTCAACCTCCAGCACGCCGCCGGCGGCGTCGACCGGGACAGCGTCGACCGGATCGCCGGACACCTGACCACGCTGCTCGACGCGGCGACCGCCGCACCGGACACGCCGCTGCGCGCGCTGCCGGTGCTCGGCGAGCCGGAACGCCGCCTGCTGCTGGCCGGCTGGCAGTCGTCGGCCGGGCCGGCCGCGCCCGCCACCGACCGCCTCGACCCGGCCGCGCGGCGATCTCGTCCCGGCGACCGGCCGGGCGACCGGCCCGCTGACGGGGACGGTGCCGGAACTGGTCGCCGGCTGGGCGGCGGCCACCCCGGACGCGCCCGCGGTCGTCTTCGCCGAGCGCGGTGACGACGTACGCCGAACTGGACCGGGCCGCCGCCGCGCTCGCCGGCCGGCTGCGGGCCGCCGGCGCCGGCCCCGGCACCCGGGTCGCGGTCCGGCTGCGGCGGTCACCGGACCTGCTCGCCGGGCTGCTCGCGGTGCTGCGCACCGGTGCCGCGTACGTGCCGCTCGACCCCGACCACCCGCCGGCCCGGCGGGCGTACGTGCTCGACGACACCACCCCGGCGGTGCTGCTGACCGCCGCCGGCACCGCCGACGACCCGGCCACGCACCGGCCGGTGGTGGTGCACGTCGACGCCCCGACCGGCCCGGCCACCGGACCGGACGTGCTCGCCGCCGACCCGGACGCGGTCGCGTACGTGGTGCACACCTCCGGCTCCACCGGCCGGCCCAAGGGCGTCGAGGTCACCCACCGGTCGCTGGCACACCTGCTGGACGCGATGCGCGCCGTCCTCACCAGCGGCCCCGCCGACGGCTGGCTGGCGCTGGCCTCGGCGACGTTCGACATGGCCAAGCCGGAACTGTTCCTGCCGCTGGTCACCGGCGGCCGGATCGTGCTCGCCGCCGGCGACGACACCCGCGACGGCGCCGCCCTGCTCGACCTGGTCCGCCGGCACGGGGTCAGCCACGTGCACGCCACCCCGACGACGTGGCGGCTGCTGCTCGACGCCGGTCTCGCCGAGCCGGTCGTGGCGCTGTGCGGCGCCGAGCCGCTGCCACCCGCGCTCGCCCGCGAGCTGCGGCCCCGGGTACGCCGGCTGTTCAACCTGTACGGGCCGACCGAGGCCACCGTCTGGGCGACCGTGGCCGAACTGCCCGACCCGGTCGACGCGGTCACCATCGGCCGGCCGCTGCCCGGCGCCCGGGCCTACGTGCTCGACCCGCTGCTGCGGCCGGCCCCGGTCGGCGTGCCCGGGGAGATCCACATCGCCGGGACCGGGGTGGCGCGCGGCTACCTGCACCGGCCCGGGCTGACCGCGGCCCGTTTCCGGCCCGACCCGTACGGCCCGCCCGGCTCACGCCTCTACGCCACCGGTGACCTGGGCCGGTGGCGCCCGGACGGGCGGCTGGAGTTCCTCGGCCGCATCGACCGGCAGGTGAAGGTACGCGGGCACCGGGTCGAGCCGGGCGAGATCGAGGCGACCCTGGACGGGCATCCGGACGTGCACCGCTCCGCGGTCGTGCTCCGCGCCGACGACGGCCGGCCGCGCCTGGTCGCGTACGTCGAGTTCCGGCCCGGCCGGCAGGTGACCGACGCCGACCTGCGCCGGTTCCTGCGCGAGACGCTGCCGGGCTGGATGGTGCCGGAGGTGGTGGTGCCGCTGGCGGCGCTGCCGACCACGCCGAACGGCAAGCTCGACCGGGCCGCGCTGCCGGCCCCGGCCACCGTGCCGCCGCCGGCCGGGACGGAGCCGGCGACGGACGGGGCAGAGCCGGAGCCGGACGGGCTCGGCGCCGCCGTCACCGAGATCTGGCGGCAGGTGCTGCGGGTGGACCGGATCGGCCCGCACGACGACCTCTTCGACGACCTGGGCGGGCACTCGCTCAGCGTCACCCAGATCGCCGCCCGGATGCGCCGGCAGCTCGGCGTCGACCTGCCGCTGCACGTCTTCTTCGACACCCCGACGGTCGCCGGCGTCCTCGCCGCCGTCGCCGGGGACGACAGCCCGCCCGACGCCGACGAGCCACGACGGCCATGAACGAACACCACTATCACCGAGGAGGCCGTCCCATGACGACCACCACCACCCCGGCGGGCGCGGACCGACCCGGCCACGGCGGCGTGGCCGCCCTGTCACCGCAGCGCCAGGAGCTCCTGGCCCGCAGGCTGGCCCAGCTCGGCCTGGGCAGCGCCGCCGAGCCGGCGATCCCGCGGGTGCCGCGCACCGGGGGCGAGCAGAGCTTCGCGTGCTCGTCCGGGCAGCAGCGGATGTGGCTGGCCGCCCAGTACGACCCGGCCGACCCGTCGTTCCACGTCGCGATGTCTCAGCGGCTCACCGGCACCCTCGACGTCGGCGCGCTGCGGGCGGCGCTGCGCGACCTGGTCGCCCGGCACGAGGTGCTGCGCACCGTCTACGTCGGCGTCGACGGCGAGCCCCGCCAGGTGGTCCGGCCGACCGGCGACGTGCCGGTGACCGAGGTCGACCTGCGGCACCTGCCGGCCGCCGGGCGCGAGGACCGGGCCCGTGAACTGGCCCGGGACGCCTTCGCGGTGCCGTTCGACCTGGCCGCCGGCCCGGTGCTGCGGGCATCGCTGTTCCGGCTCGCCGACGACGACCACGTGCTGCTGGCGACCAGCCACCACATCGCGATCGACGGCTGGTCGATCGGCAACGCGCTGCGCGAACTCGCCGCCCTCTACGCGTGGCGGCTCGACGGCGGCACCGGTACCCCGCCCCTGCCCGAGCTGCCGGTCCAGTACGCCGACTACGCGCAGTGGCAGCACGACGGCACGGCCGGCGGCGCCCTTACGCCGGGGCTGGCGTACTGGCGCGAGCACCTGGCGGCGCCCCGGGCCGACGCGCACCTGCCGATCGCCCGCAGGCACGCCGGACCGGCCCGCGCCGGCGGCGCGAAGGTGCACCTGACGATCGGCCCGGACCTGGTCGAGGGACTGCGTACGGCGGCCGGCGGGGCGCGCGGCACCACCCCGTTCGTCACCCTGCTCACCACGTTCAAGGCGCTGCTGGCCCGCTACACCGGGCAGCGGGACGTCACCGTCGGCACCCTGGTCGCGGCCCGTACCCACGTGGAGTTGGAGCCGCTGATCGGCTACTTCGCCAACCCGATCGCGATGCGCACCGACGTCGACCCCGACCTGACGTTCGCGCAGACCGCCGGCCGGGTACGGCGGGCCGTCATCGACGGCTTCGCCCACCAGAACGTGCCGTTCGACACGGTCGTGCAGGAACTGGCGCCGCGCCGCGACGCCGACCGGCACCCGTTCTTCCAGACCGCGGTGATCCTGCACAACTTCACCGGCGGCGGCCCGTCGGCGTGGCCGGGCCTGGCGGTGTCGTGGTGGGACAGCCAGCTCGACGACATGCTCTTCGACCTGACCCTGGTCGGGGTGCCGCAGCCCGACGGCGGGCTGGAACTCACCTTCTCCTACCGCACCGAGGTCTTCGACGCGCCCGACGTCGACCGGTTCGCCGGGCATTTCCGGCAACTGCTCGCCGCCGTGGTCGCCGACCCGGCCCGGCCGCTCGGCGACGTGCCGCTGCTCACCGACGAGGAGCGGCGACGCGCCCTGTCCGACTGGCAGGGGCCGGCACGCGAGATCGCGGCGGCCGGGTTCACCGAGCTGTTCGCCGCCTCGTGCGCCCGCACCCCGGACGCGGTCGCGGTCGGTGACGCCGGCGGCGAGCTGACGTACCGGGAACTCGACGCCCGCGCCGACCGGCTCGCCGCGCTGCTGCGCGGGCGCGGGGTCGGACCGGAGACCCCGGTCGGGATCTGCCTGGACCGGTCGGCGGCGATGCTAATCGCGATGCTCGGCGTGTGGCGGGCCGGCGGCGCGTACGTGCCGCTGGACCCGGCGTTCCCGGCGGACCGGCTGCGGCTGATGGTCGACGACGCGGGTGTGGACGTGCTGGTGACCCAGCGGTCGGTCCGGGACCGGCTGCCCGACCTGTGCGCCGGCCCCGGCGTGGTCTGCCTCGACGACGGGCCGGACGCCGCCCCCGGTGACGTCGTGCCCACGGCCACCCCGCCCCGCGCCGACCAGCTCGCGTACGTCATCTACACCTCCGGGTCGACCGGCCGGCCCAAGGGCGTCGAGGTCACCCACGGCGCGGTCGCCAACCTGCTGCTGTCGTTCCGCGACGGGCTCGGCCTCACCGACGACGACCGGCTGCTCGCCGTCACCACGCTGTCGTTCGACATCTCCGTGCTCGAACTGCTGCTGCCGCTGGTCTGCGGGGCCCGGGTCCTGGTCGCCACCTCCGCCGAGGTGGTCGACGGAGCGGCGCTGCGGGCGCGGGCCGAACGGGAACAGGCGACGGTGTTGCAGGCCACCCCGGCGACCTGGCGGATGCTGCTGTCCGCCGGCGGGGTGCCGGCCGGCGTACGGCACCGGCTGTGCGGCGGCGAGGCGTTCTCCCGCGACCTGGCCGCCGAGCTGGCCGGCGGCCGGCTGTGGAACGTGTACGGCCCGACCGAGACGACGGTGTGGTCGGCGGCCGGCGTCGTCGAGCCCGGCGACGGGCCGATCGCCATCGGGCCGCCGATCGACAACACCCGCGTCCACCTGCTCGACGGCCGGGGCCAGCCGGTGCCGGTCGGTGTCGCCGGCGAGGTCCACATCGGCGGGCTCGGCCTGGCCCGCGGCTACCGGGACCGGCCCGCGCTGACCGCCGAACGCTTCGTGCCGGACCCGTTCGGCGACACGCCGGGCGGCCGCCTGTACGCCACCGGCGACCTGGCCCGCTACCTGCCGGACGGGCGGCTGGAGTTCCTCGGCCGCGGCGACCACCAGGTGAAGGTGCGTGGTTTCCGGGTCGAGCTCGGCGAGATCGAGGTGGCGCTGCGGGCGCAGGACGGCGTCCGCGACGCGGCGGTGACCGCCTGGCACGGCACCGCCGACGGCGACGCCCGCCTGGTCGGGTACGCCGTCGCCGACGACCCCGGCGCCGACCCGGCGGCGCTGTGGGCCGCCGTCCAGCCCGGCCTGGCCGCCCGGCTGCCCGGCTACATGGTGCCGGCGACCCTGGTCGTCCTCGACGCGCTGCCACTGACCCCGAACGGCAAGGTCGACCGGCGGGCGCTGCCGGCACCCGACTGGGGCGCGGCCGACGCCACCCCGTACGTCGCCCCGCGCGACCTCGTCGAGGCGGCCGTCGTCCGGATCTGGGAGGAGGTCCTCGACGTGCGGCCGATCGGTGTCGACGCCGACTTCTTCGCCCTCGGCGGGCACTCGCTGCTCGCCGAGCGGGTGCTGGCCCGGGTACGGGCGTACTTCCAGCTGGAGGCGCCGACCCGGGCCCTGTTCGAGGCACCGACCGTGGCCGGTCTGGCCGCCGCGCTGGCCGACCTCGAACCGGTGCCCGGCCAGGTCGCGGCGGTCGCCGAACTGCGGGCGCAGATCGAGTCGATGTCGCCCGAGGCAGTGGAACTCATGCTCGCCGAGGAGGGCGGTCGGTGACCGCGTCGACCGACCAACTGCTGGCCGTACTGCTCGCCCGGCGCGGTATCGAGGTCGCCGGCACGCAGGCGATCCGGCCCGGTGACCGCGGCGGGGACCTGCCGCTGTCCCCGGCGCAGCAGCGGATCTGGTTCCTCGACCGGCTCGGCGTCGGCGACTCGACCTACCTGATGGGTGGCGCGCACCGGCTCACCGGGCCGGTCGACCCGGACGCGCTGGCCGGGGCGCTGCGGCTGCTGGTGCGCCGGCACGAGCCGCTGCGGACCCGGTTCACCGACCACGACGGCCACCCGGTGCAGCGGATCCTGGCCGCCACCGACCCGCGCGCCGTCGTACCGCTGCCGGTCGTCGACCTGGGCGACCTGCCGGCGGCGACGCGCGACACCCGGCTGCGCCGGCTGGCCGGGTACGAACTCGGCCGCCCGTTCGACCTGCGGGAGGCGCCGCTGGTGCGGGCCGTCCTGGTCCGGCTGGCCGCCGACGACCACGTGCTGCTGCTCACCTTCCACCACATCGTCTGCGACGACGTGTCGGCCGGGGTGCTGTTCGCCGACCTGATGGCCGGGTACGCCGCCCTGGCCGCCGGCCGCGCCCCGGACCTGCCGCCGCTGCCGGTACAGTACGCCGACTACGTACGGTGGCTCGGCGAGCGCGACCCGGGTGTCGTCGCCGGCCAGGAGGCGTACTGGCGGGAGCGGCTCGCCGGTGCCCCGGCCCACCTCGACCTGCCGACCGACCGGCCCCGGCCGGACCGGCCCCGGTCACCGGCCGGCAGCCACCCGTTCCGGCTGTCCGGCCGGCTCACCGCGGCGGTCGAGGCGCTGCGCCAGCGCGAGGACTGCACCACGTTCACCGTGCTGCTGGCCGCGTTCAAGATCGTGCTGGCCCGGCACAGCGGCCAGGACGACCTCGTCGTCGGCGTACCGGCGGCCAACCGGTCGCTGCCGGAACTCGAGTCGATGGTCGGCATGTTCGTCAACACCCTGGCGCTGCGCACCGGCCTGGGTGGCGACCCGACGCTGCGCGAGGTGCTGCGCCGGGTCCGGCAGACCGGCCTCGGCGGGCTCGGTCACCGCGACGTGCCGCTGGAACGCGTCGCCGAACTGGTCCGGCCGGACCGGGGCGCCGGCCGGCAGCCGCTGTTCCAGGTGATGTTCGTGCTCAACGGCGGGCCGGGGGCGAAGCGGCCGCCGGCACCGGGCGGCGGCCTGACCGTGGCGCCGGCCGGGCTCGGCGGCGGCACCGCCCGCTTCGACCTGACGCTGCTGATGGTCGACGGCGCCGGGCCGCTCGCCGGCCAGCTCGACTACGACGCCGAACTGTTCACCCCGGCGACCGTCGCCCGGCTGGCCGCCCACCTGGAGCTGGCCCTGACCGCGCTGGTCGACACCCCCGACCTGCGGCTCGGCGACCTCGCCCTGCACACCCCCGCCGATCTGGAACTGCTGCGCTCCGGGCTGTCCCCGGCGGCCGGCCCCGGGCCCGCCGCCCCGGCCGGATACGTCGACGACCTGATCGCGGCGCAGGCCGCCCGGACCCCGCACGCCCCGGCGGTGACCGGCGACGGCCAGGAGCTGACGTACGGCGACCTGCTGTCGCGGGCCGACCGGCTGGCCCGACGGCTGCGGGCGGCCGGCGTCGGCGGGCGGACGCCGGTCGGGATGGCGTTGCGGGCCGGGCCCGACGGCATCGTCGCGCTGCTGGCGATCCTGCGGGCCGGCGGCGCCTACCTGGCACTCGATCCGGGCCACCCGGTCGACCGGATCGGCGGGCTGCTCGCCGACGCCGGGGCGACGGTCCTGGTCGGCGACGCGGCCGGCCGGGAGCGGCTGACCGGGCTGCCGGTCACCTTCGTCGACGTCACGGACACCGGGGATACGGCCGACGACGCCGGCCCGGAGCGGGAACGACGGCCGGACGACCTCGCGTACGTCGTCTACACGTCGGGGTCGACCGGCCGGCCCAAGGGCGTGATGGTGACCCACCGTACGCTGACCGCCCTGGCGACCTCGTTCCGCGACGTCCACGCGTTCGGGCCGGGGCAGCGGATCCTGATGATCCCGCCACTGACCTTCGACGCCTCCGTCGGTGACGTGTTCCCGGCCCTGATCAGCGGCGCGGCGCTGCTGGTGCACCCCGACCCGGCGGCGCTCACCGGGCCGGCGCTGCTCGACCTGTGCGTAGCCGAGCGGATCACCGCCGTCGACGCCCCGGCGGCGCTGTGGCAGCGCTGGGTCGACGACCTCGCCGGCCACGAGGTCCCCGCCGACCTGCCGCTGACGGTCATGATGGTCGGCGGCGAGCGGGTGTCGGCCGACAAGCTCGACACCTGGCACCGGCTGACCGGCGGCCGGACCACGTTCTACAACCACTACGGGCCGACCGAGGCGACGGTGTGCGCCACCGTGCTGCGGTCCGCCGGTCCCGCCGACGGGTACGCCCCCGGCGGGCACCTGCCGGTCGGCCGGCCGCTGCCGCACGTGCGGGCGTACGTGCTGGACCGGCGGATGCGGCCGGCGCCGTACGGCGCCCCCGGCGAACTGCACCTCGGCGGCGACTGCCTGGCCCGCGGCTACCTGGGCCGGCCCGACCTGACCGCCACCGCGTTCGTACCCGACCCGTTCTCGGCCGTCCCCGGCGCGCGCCTCTACCGCACCGGTGACCTGGCCCGGGTCGGGCCGGACGGCCAGCTCGAGTTCCTCGGCCGGGTCGACCGGCAGTTGAAGATCCGCGGGCACCGGATCGAACCGGCCGAGATCGAGGCGGTCCTCGACGGGAACCCGGCCGTCGCCCGGTCGGTCGTCGTGGCCCGCGGGCAGCGGCTGGCCGCCTTCGTCGTGCCGCGCGGGGCGGCGCCCGACGCCGACGACCTGCGCGCCTTCCTGCGGGCGCGGCTGCCGGAATACCTGGTCCCGGCGACGTTCACCGCACTGCCCCGGCTGCCGCTGACCGCGCACGGCAAGGTCGACCACGACCGGCTGCCCGCCGAGGTCCCGGACGACGGGCCGCCGTACGTCGCCCCGCGCACCCCCGCCGAGGTCACGGTGGCGCGGGTGTGGGCGCGGGCGCTGGGCCGCGACCGGGTCGGGGTCGCCGACGGCTTCTTCGACCTGGGCGGACACTCGCTGCTGGCGGCGCCGGTGCTCAGCGAGGTGAACCGGCGCTTCGGCACCCGGCTGCCGCTGCGGGCGCTGTTCGAGGCGCCTCGGCTGGACACGTTCGCCGCCCTGGTCGACGCCGCCCTGGCCGACACCGGCACGGCCGACACCGGCGGTGCCCCGGCCGGCCCGGTCCCGGCGGCCCCGGCACCACGGCGGGTCGACCTGCGCGCCGAGGCGGACCTGCCCGACGACGTACGCCCCGCCGGCCGGTACGTCCCGGCGGCCGACCCGGCCGGGGTGCTGCTGACCGGCGCGACCGGGTTCCTCGGCGCATACCTGCTCGACGACGTGCTGCGGCACACCACCGCCGACGTGTACTGCCTGGTCCGGGCCGGGTCCGAGGCCGCCGCGGTGGCCCGGATCGAGGCGAACCTGCGCCGGTACGGGCTCTGGCGGCCGGCGTACCCGGCCCGGATCGTCCCGGTCACCGGTGATCTCGCCACGCCCCGGCTCGGGCTTCGCGCGCGGGACTTCGACGCGCTCGCCGACCGGGTCGACGTGGTGCTGCACAACGGCGGCACCGTCCACTTCGTGCAGCCGTACGAGCGGCTGGCGCCGGCCAACGTCGCCGGGACCGTGGAGGTGCTGCGGCTGGCGTCCCGGGGGCGGCCGAAGGCGGTGCACCACGTGTCGACGCTCGGCGTCTACCTGTGCCCGGCGTACGCGTCACGGACCGTGACCGAGGCGGTGCCGCCGGACGAGCCGGACGGCCTGCACGGCGGCTACAACGAGAGCAAGTGGGTCGCCGACCGGCTGGTCCGGGCCGCGCGGGAACGGGGCCTGCCGGTGTCGGTGCACCGGCCGGCGCGGATCACCGGCGACAGCCGCACCGGCGCCGGCAACGACGACGACTACTTCAGCCGGCTGCTGCGGACCTTCGTCGACGTCGGTGCGGTGCCGGAACTGGGGTACGACGAGGACATGGCACCGGTCGACCTGGTGGCGGCGGCGATCGGCGGACTGTCGCGGCGGCCGGACGCGCTGGCCGGCGACCGGCACTACTACACGCCGGGGCTGTCGTATCCGGCGATCGCGGAGGTGCTGCGCGGGCTCGGCCGTCCGGTACGGCTGCTGCCGTACCGGGAGTGGCGGGCCGAGGTGGTGCGGGCCGGGGCCGGGGTGGCGCTCGGCCCGTTCGTGCCGACGCTGCCGGAGGAGGACGGTCCACGCGACCACCCGCTGTTCGACTGCGCCGACACCCGACGGTCGACGACGGCGGCCGGCATCCCCGCCCCGCCTTCCCCCACCACCCTCCTGAACCGCTACCTGGGCACCCCGCAACGGCCGTAGCGGGGGCACTGCCCCCGCCCCGCCGCCGCACCCCGCCGCGTTGATCAAGGGGATGTATCAGACGAACCCGGTCAAGATCTTGACAACAAGTCCTTGATCAACACGGCGGACGGACGGGGCGGACGGACTGGCGGGGCGGACACGCGGCGGACGGGGCGGGTAGGGCGGGGCCGGGTCAGGCGATCGTGGAGCGGCGGACGGTGTCGGTGCCGTTGCCGTTGGAGGTGGTGAACCAGATGGCGTTGGTGCCGGGCACCTTCTCCACCGCGCGGATGCGGCCGTACGTGCCCTGCCAGTACACCGACGACGCGCCGATGCTGGTGCCGCTCAGTTCGAGCCGCCACAGCCGCTGGCCGCGCAGTGCGCCGAGGTAGATCGCGCCGTCGACGATCGCCAGGCCGCTGCACGAGCACTCGGCGGTGCTGCGCTGCCACTTCGGGCTCTCGTACGCCGGGTTGCCGCAGGTTCCCTCACAGACCGGCCAGCCGTAGTTGCGGCCGGGCAGGATCAGGTTGATCTCGTCCCAGGTGTTCTGGCCGAACTCGGCCGCCCACAGCCGGCCGGCGGAGTCCCACGAGATGCCCTGCGGGTTGCGGTGGCCGAGGCTGTAGACCCGGCTGCCGGCGGTCGGGTTGCCGGGGGCGGCGGCGCCGGTCCGGGTGATCCGCAGGATCTTGCCGTTGAGCGAGGACGGGTTCTGCGCCAGGTTGGTCTGCTGGGCGTCACCGGTGGTGACGTAGAGGTTGCCGTCGGGGCCGAACTTGAGCCGGCCGCCGTTGTGGGTCGAGGCGCGGACGATGCCGGTGAGGATCGGCGTCGAGCCGGCGGTCAGGCTGCTGCCGCCGGTGTAGGCCATCCGCACGACCCGGTTGTCGCTGCTGCTGGTGTGCATGAAGAAGACGTCCCGGTCGGTGCCGCCGTTCCAGGTGGGTGACACGGCGCAGCCGAGCAGGCCGCCCTCGCCGCCGGCGAGCACGCCGGGCACGGTGCCGAGCAGGGTCCGCACTCCGGCGGGGGTGAGCCGGTATACCCGGCCGCTGTTGCGTTCGGTGATCAGCGCCGCCGCGCCGCCGGGGAGCCAGCAGACGTCCCAGGGGATGGTCAGGCCGCTGGTCAGCGTGGTCGGGGTCTGCGGCACGGCCAGGATCGACGCACCGTGGCCGGGGTCGCGGGCGGGGGCGGCGCTCGCCGGGGCGGCCGACGTGAGCACCATGACGGCGGCCAGCAGGGCGGCCGCGTACGACGTGGTTCGGACGGTTCTCATGCCTTCTCCTCGGAGGGTGGGAGATCGGAAAGGCAACCGGATCATCTATCGGCATCCATCGATGCCATTTCGAGGATACGGACAGCTCAACCGGCACGCATCCCGACGATGCCGCTTTTCCGCCGACGACACCCGGGCCGGGACCGCCGGACGGAACAGGCGGTCGACGCGAGCGACGGGACCGCCCGCCCGAGACGGAGGGGGACGGTGAGCCACCTGTGCCAATGCGGAGCATTGGGACTAAAGGGGCATTACGGAGAGTTTGCGGGTCCGCGATGAAGCGCCTCGACCGCGATCAGACCGTTACAGAATGTGACTCATGATCGAGGGAACGAGGTGGAGATCGTGAGAGTACGGCAACGCACCGCAGGGCCGGTGATCGTCGTCGCCGCCGCCCTGCCACTCATCCTGTCGAGTTGCACGAGCCGGACCGAGTCGAAGTCCGCACAGCAGGCCCCGCCACCACCACCAACACTGACCGTCACCCCCGCGGCCGACGCCCGCGACGTACCGCTCAGTGCCGAGGTCGGCCTGGCGGTCGCCGGCGGAAAGATCACCGCCGTGACGCTCAGCGACAGCAAGGGGGCCGCGGTCGACGGCGCGATGCGCGACGACGGCACGTCCTGGATACCGAACCGCCCGCTGAATCCCAAGCAGGCGTACTCGGTGCAGGTCACGGCCGCAAACGACACCGGGCAGACGAGCACCTGGTCGAGCGCGTTCACCACGATGGCCAAGCCGACCAAGCTCCAGCAGAGCACGCTCTACTTCCAGAACAACATGACGTACGGCGTCGCGATGCCGGTGACGGTGGCGTTCGACCCCGGCATCCCCAAGGAGTCGCGGGCCGACGTACAGAAGCGTCTGTTCGTCACCACCGACCCGCCGCAGCCGGGCGCCTGGCACTGGGACGAGTCCGGCCGCCAGGTCTACTACCGGGCCCCGGACTTCTGGAAGACCGGGACCAAGATCAGCGTACGGTCGGCGCTGACCGGCGTGCCGATGGGCAAGAACGGTCACGGCGACGCCGACCGCACGGCCTCGGCCACCGTCGGCGACCACGTCACGATGGAGATCGACAACGCGACCAAGGAGATGTCGGTCTTCAAGGACAACCAGCTGGTCAAGAAGATCCCGGTGAGCATGGGCAAGCCGAGCACACCGACGTCCAGCGGCAAGATGGTGATCATGGAGAAGTTCGAGACCACGGTCTTCGACACCCGTGGCGACCCGAACGGCGGCTACGTGGTCCAGGTCAACGACGCCCAGCGGCTCACCTGGGGCGGCGAGTTCATCCACGCCGCGCCGTGGTCCGTCGGCGACCAGGGCGAGCGCAACGTCTCGCACGGCTGCACCAACGTCTCCAACGCCAACGCCGACTGGCTCATGAAGAACACCAACGTCGGCGACCTGGTCACCATCAAGGGCACCGAGGTCACGCTCGACCCCGGCAACGGCTGGACCGCGTGGAACATGACCTGGGACGAGTACGTCAAGGGCAGCGCGCTTCCGGTGCCACCGGACCTGCGCCCGGCCGGCGAACAGGCGGCCAACCCCGGCGCCCCGGTGGCCGGCGCGCCACCCGCCGGCCCGCCCACACCGGCCGCCCCGGCGACCCCGACCCCCGCCGGGGCCGGTGACTGAGGGCCGTACCGCACGGCGGCCGCGCTGACGGCGCCGCCCCACCGGCGCCAGGGCCGGGCCCCGGACGCCTCCCACACCGATGTGGGACCGGCGTCCGGGGCCCGGCCCACTCACCGGTACGGGGCGAGCAGGTCGAGCACCGCCGCCGGATCCTCCACGTGCGCGTTGTGCCCCAGCCCGGCCAGGGTCGCGGTGGGGACGCCGAGCGCGGCGAGTTCGGCGTCGCCGACCATCGGGTCGTGCTCGCCGCGCGCCAGCACCACCGGCGCCCGGCAGCCGGCGAGCAGGGCCGGCATGTCCGGCGCGTCGACGGCGAAGGCCGCCGGGTCCATCGCCAGCCGCCACCGGCCGTCCCGCTCGACCAGGCCGGCGTCAACGGCCGGGTCCGCCTCGTCGACGAGCCCGGCCAGCCCGGAGACCCGCAGGTAACGGGCGGCGGCCTCGGCCCGCGACGGGAACCAGGTGACCGGCCGGCCGGCCAGCGCCGTCATCCGCGCCAGTTCGTCGGGCGTCCAGGCGACCTTCACGCCCAGCGCGGCGACGGCCTCGACGCCGACCCCCGCGCCGGCCAGCGCCAGGCCGACCACCCCGCCGTACGAGTGGCCGAGCACGACGACCCGGTCACCGGGTCCGAGCGCGGCGGCGACCTCGGCCGCCACGGCCGGATACGGGTATCCGGAAAGCGGCGCCGCACGACCGTGGCCCGGCAGGTCGGGAGCCAGCCACCGGCCCGGCCACCCGCTCGCCAGCGGCGTACGCCAGCCCTCCCAGACCGCGCCCGTGGCGCCAATCCCGTGCAGCAGCAGGAGCACCCGGTGCCCGCTCCCGCCGCCGCGGACACGTACCTCGTCGACCATGCCGAGCAGTCTGCCACCGGCGGGCGGACCGCGCGCCCGCCGACCGGCGTGTGATCATGGCCGGATGCCGGTACGCAGCGTCCACGACCGCACCGAACTGGCCGGCCTGCTGGCCCGCCACCCCGCCCTGTACGCGTACCAGCTCGGCGACCTCGACGACTTCTTCTGGCCGTACACGACCTGGTACCGGCGGGCCGACGCGGTCGCGCTGGTCTACCACGGCGGCGCGGTGCCGACCGTGCTCGCCCTGCACCCCGACGACGGCACCGACCAGCTCACCGACCTGCTGCACGGGCTGGCGCCGCTGCTCCCGGCGCACTTCGACGCCCACCTGTCCCCCGGCGCCGAGACCGCGCTGCACCCCCGGTTCACCGGCCACGACCACGGCCCGCACCTGAAGATGGCGCTGACCGACCCCGTACGGCTGGCCGAAGCGCGACCGGCCGGCGACGTCCTGACCCGCGCCGACCTGCCCGACCTGACCGGGCTGTACGCGACCGCGTACCCGGACAACTGGTTCGACCCGAGGATGCTCGACACCGGCCACTACGTCGGGCTGCGCCGCGACGGGGAACTGCTCGCCGTGGCCGGGGTGCACGTGTGGTCGCCGGTCCACCGGGTCGCCGCCCTGGGCAACGTCACCACCCACCCGCGGGCCCGGGGCACCGGGCTGGCCACCGCCGTCGTCGCGGCGCTCTGCCGCCGGCTGGCCGACTCGGTCGACCACGTCACCCTCAACGTACGGGCCGACAACGCCGCCGCCCGCGCCGTCTACGCCCGGCTCGGCTTCACCGTGGCGGCCCGGTACGCCGAGCACACGTTCACCGCCCGCCGGCCCTGACGCCGGCCAGCCGGGTGTCCCACACCGCCACCCCGGCCAGCACCAGCGTCGCCAGCAACGACAGCGGCAGCGGCGACACCAGCAGCCCCAGCGGCGCCAGCAGCACGAGCACGGCCACGGCCACCAGCCGGTCCCGCGACGGGCGCCCGAACACCACCCGCTTGAACAGCGCGTGCCCGGCCAGGAACAGCGCCGGACCGCCCAGCACCGTCACGACGACGGCGAGGTCGCTCCGGCCGGTCGGCCCGGCGAGGGTCAGCTTGTCACCGACGGCGGTCACGATGACGCCGGCGACGATCGGCAGGTGGCCGTACGTGTAGGCGGACCGGCCCAGCCGGCCCGGCTCCCGTACCCGGTCGATGACCCCGCCGGCCGCCTCGGCGACCCGGCCGAAATACACCCACCACAACGCGACGCTGCCGAGGAACGCCGCCGCGAACGCGGCCACGGCGGCGGGCCCGAACCGCAGCCCGGCGAAGGCGGCACCGGTCACCAGGATCGACTCGCCCAGCGCGATGATGATGAACAACTGGCAGCGCTCGGCCAGGTGCCGGCCGCTGATCCGCCAGTCCGCCGGCGTCGACCGCCCCCAGCCCGGGATCCAGAACCCCGACGCCGCCGCGAAGTACTCCCCCACGACCGCGACCGTCCACAACGCCACCCGCGACGGCCCGTCGGCGAACGCCCCGGCCAGCCACAGCACCCCCGACGCGGCCCGCCACACCGTGATCCGCTGGAAGTTGCGGCGCAGGTCCGGCCGGCCGCGGCTCTCCACCGCCGCGAACGTCGACCGGCCGACCTGCATCGCGACGTACGCCCCGGCGAACCACCACCCCCGGTCGCCGTACGCCTGCGGCAGCGTCGCGGACATGACCAGCGCGAGCAGCATCACCGCGACCAGCATCAGCCGTACGGTGGCCCGCCCGGGATCGAACCAGTTGGTCACCCACGCGGTGTCGACCCACGCCCACCACACCACGACGAGCAGCAGCAGGGTACGTAGCGCCCCCGCCGGGGTCAGGTCCGCCAGCAGCAGGTCGGTGAGCTGGGTGACGGCGAAGACGTAGACCAGGTCGAAGAACAGCTCCATCGGCGTGACCTGACGTACGTCCCCGCGCAGCAGATCAGCCCGGTCGCCCCCGCCCGTCACCGCCCCAGTCTCCGCCCCGGGAGCGGCTCCCGCCCCCGAATCCCCGCCCCCGCCTTCCGACCCGGGGGCCGCGTTGATCAAGGACAAGTCGCGCGACAGGTCCACACAGACCGGGCACGCTTTGTCCTTGATCGCGCCTGCGGGCCGGCGCGCGCCGGCCCGCGACACGCGGGGTGGGCGGTCAGCGCGAGGCGGTCAGCGCAGGGCGTCGTCCACGCCGGTCTCGCGCGGGCCGAGGAAGACCGGGTCCCGGCGGGTGTACACGTCCCACACCGCCTTCACCCCGGCGAACCGCTCCCGGAACGAACCCCACCGCCAGGCCCGCTCGAAACGGCTGACCGAGTCGTCGCCGACCCCGACCGCGTCCAGCCCGACCTGCCGGCACACCGCGACCGCCCGCTCGATGTGGAAACTCTGCGTCACCACGATCACCTGCTCGACACCGAAGATCCGGTTGGCGCGCAGGCACGAGTCGTACGTGTCGAAGCCGGCGTGGTCCAGGACCACCTTCTCGTCGGGGACGCCGTGGTCGACCAGCCACCGACGCATCGCGCCCGGCTCGTCGTACTCCGGCTGACCGTGGTCGCCGGAGACCAGGACCGCCCGGACGGTGCCCCGCTCGAACAGCTGCCGGGCCAGATCGAGGCGGGCGGCGAGGAACTGCGACGGCTGGCCGTCGGGCTGCACCTGCGCGCCCAGCACCAGAACGACCGGTGCCGGCGGCACCGACTCCAGGTCGTACACGTGGCCCCGCGCGGCCCGGCTGATCCAGCTCCCGCTGCCCGCCACCGCGGCCGGGACGACAAGGACGACCGCCACCACGACGGCGATCACCAGCCGTACGATCCACCGACGGCGCCGGGACGGTGCGGGAACGGGCCGGGCCGAAGGGTCGATCATGACCCTATTGTGCCGCCCGTCGGCCACGCCGCTCGGCCCGGAGGGCACCGGACCGCACCGGCGAACCGACCCTCGGTCGGCGTGCGGCCGTCCGCGCCGCTCAGCCGGCGCGCCGCCGGGCCCGCCTGGCCGCCAGCTCGTCGTGCCCGGCCTCGTCGACCGGGTCGGCCGCCAGGTCGTCGACCGAGCGGGCACCGGCCGCCGGTTCGGCGGGCAGGTGCGACAGCGATCCCTGGATCTCCTTGAACGCCCCGCCGATCGCGATGCCGAAAACGCCCTGACCGCCCTGCAGCAGGTCGACGACCTCCTCCGGCGACCGACATTCGTAGACGGTCGTCCCGTCGGAGATCAGCGTGATGCCGGCCAGGTCGGCGACCCCGCGCGAACGCAGCGCCTCGATCGCCCGGCGGATGTTCTGCAACGACACCCCGGCGTCGAGCAGCCGCTTGACGACCTTGAGAACGACCAGGTCACGAAATGAGTAGAGCCGCTGGGTGCCGGAGCCGGACGCGTCCCGGACGCTCGGCACGACAAGCTGCGTACGCGCCCAGTAGTCCAGTTGCCGGTAACTGATCCCGGCCGCGTGGCACGCCGTCACACCCCGGTAGCCGACCGACTCGTCGTCGAACGCGATCTCAACGCCCGGCACTCCGCCGACCCCGGGATGATCAGACGGACCGGGCTCAGGTTCTCGGGACTCGTGCATGCGGACACCCTCCCCGCCAGTGCGGTGGCACGTCGTTTCCGGGACGTGCACCCCTCGACAGGCCAACCCTATAGCTCAGAAGGAGGGGCGCCGGGCAAGCTTTGCCACGACACGCCGCGTATGGGCGACCACGCCCCGCGTATGGTCCGGATGGCGCCAGCCGGATCAGCCGAACGGTCAGGTCAGCCGGCGAAGTCCTCCGGCCGGACCTGCTCCAGGAACTCCCGGAACCGCTCGACCTCGTCCTCCTGCTCGTCCGGGATGACGATGCCGGCCTCGGTCAGTACCTGGTCCGTACAGCGGATCGGCGCCCCCACCCGCAACGCCAGGGCGATCGAGTCACTCGGCCGCGCCGACACCCGCAGACCGTCACCGATCAACAGGTCGGCGTAGAACACGTTGTCCTTCAACTCGGTGATCTCCACCGCCCGCAGGGGCGCCTCCAGCGCCGCCAGGATGTCGCGCAACAGATCATGGGTCAACGGCCGGGCCGGCTTGACCCCCTGCTGCTCGTAGGCGATGGCGGTGGCCTCCACCGCACCGATCCAGATCGGCAGGTAGCGGTCGCCGTCAACCTCCCTGAGCAGGACGATCGGCTGGTTGCTGGGTAGTTCCACCCGAACCCCGACCACGCTCAGCTCGCGCACCGCCGCCTCCGTGTCGTTGTCTGCTTCCCCGGCACCGGGCACTTCTCCTGCACGGTACACGTGCCCCGCGACGACCGTCTCCCGCGCATCGGGCCCGTTTCCCGCCGCCCACACCGCTTACCCCGCAGAGCCTACGGCACGCCCGTCGCAACCCACCTTCGCGCACCGCCGGGAGCGGCCCGGCTCACCGGCCCAGCGGGGCCCGCAGACCGGTCCGGACGAGAGCCGCGTGCAACTGCTGCGACAGCCCCACCAGCTCCCGCGCCGTCTCGGCCGCCCTAGCCCGGGCCGCCGGGTCGTTCTGCCGGGCCAACGGCGCGATCAACTGGGCGAACAGACCCACCTCGCGATCGGCCGACGTCCGGTAGGCACGCAGGTGGCGCGGCTCCAGCCCGAAGGCCGCCAGCCCCACCACCGCCTGCACGATCACCAGGGCGTCGGCGTCGTACAGCCCCGGCGACCGGGGCACCACCAGGCCGAGGCGCTCCAACTCGGCCAGCACCGACTCCTCGATCCCGCCGCGCGACAGCAGATCGGTGCGGGTCAGCCGGACGTCGACCGGCTCCGCCGCCACCGGCTCGCCGCCGCGCCCCGGCACCTCACCGGTCGGGCCGACCGCCACCAGCGCCGGCCGGGGCCGCTCCGTCGGCTCGGCGTCCTCACGCTCCCGCTGCGCCAACTGCTCCCGGATCACCCGCAGCGGGAGATACTGGTCACGCTGGGCGGTCAGCACGAACCGCAGCCGCGCGACATCGTCCCAGCTGTACTTGCGGTAGCCGGCCGGGGTGCGCTGCGGCTCCACCAGCCCCTCGGCCTCCAGGAACCGCAACTTCGAGATCGTCGTGTCGGGAAACTCCACCCGTAGCTGCGCCAGGACCTCGCCGATGCTCATCAGCGGCTGCGCCCGCGGCGCAGGGTGAGATGCCGCCACCGCACGTTCGTTCACGCCATCACCTCACTCCCCGGACCGGTGACCGGCACCCGCCCGGACCACCGGAAAGCACGCTCGCTGCGCCGCGTCACCCCCGGCCGGCCTCCTCCGGGCGCGGACCCGCGATGAACACCAGACGGAACTTGCCGACCTGCACCTCGTCACCGTTGCTGAGCGTCGCCGCCTCGACCCGCTCCCGGTTGACGTACGTCCCGTTGAGGCTGCCCACGTCCCGGACGGTGAACGTGCCACCGTCACGGTGGAACTCGGCGTGGCGCCGCGACACGGTGACGTCGTCGAGGAAGATGTCACTGTCGGGATGCCGGCCACTGGTCGTCACGTCGTGGTCGAGCAGGAACCGGGCACCCGCGTTCGGACCGCGGCGGACCACCAGCAGCGCCATGCCCGGCGGCAACGACCCGGACATCCGGCTCGGAACCACGTCGGCGTCAGGCCCCTCGAGCACTTCGTCGAGGGAACCAAGGTTCAGCGTCGACGTGACGTCGAGCGGCGGAAACTCGTCGTCTGGGCGCGTCATGCGGACCACCTCACGGATCTGTCTCGGTCGGCGTCTGGTGTGCCGGGAGCACCCGCTGGGGGATGCCACCGACCCAGCGGACAGCTATCCCGTGCCCGGGAATGCGTTCCGCAACGCGCAACTATCGGTTCTCGGTCGACTGAGCGAGCGTAGCCAGCCCGGAAATGCAGGGCAACCAGACGCGCGGGGAGCGCGAACCCGGCTCAGCTCTCGGTCAGCTCCCGGTAGGCGGCCGCGGTCAGCAGCCCGTCGACCGCCGACGGGTCGTCGAGCGCGATCTCGACCAGCCACCCGTCGCCGTACGGATCCGTGTTGATCGCCTCGGGGTTCTCGGCGAGCCGCTCGTTGCGGGCCACCACCCGCCCCGACAGCGGGGCGTAGATCTCCGACACGCTCTTGGTCGACTCGACCTCGCCGAACGACTCGCCGGCCGCCACCGTCGCACCCTCCTCCGGCAGCTGGACGAAGACGATGTCGCCGAGCGCCTCCTGCGCGAAGTGGGTGATGCCCACCCGGACGGTGCCGTCCGCACCGGCCACCCACTCGTGCTCGGCGGTGTAACGCAACTCGTCAGGGATCACGGATCGTCCTTCGTGGTCGAACGGGCAGGTCTGCCGCGCCGGGGCCGGCACGGGTCGCGCCCGGCCGCTCAGGTGCCGGGGCGCGCGTACTGCAGGTCGGTCTGTTCAGACAAGGCGGCCACGTCGACCACCTCGTGTTCCTGGACGGTCACGTTACCGCCGTCGCCGGTGACCGACGCGACCACCCCGCCGGGAATGTTGAGTGCCGTCAGCATCGTCTGCGGGTCACCGATCACGGTGATCGTGTGGGGTCCGGGCAACCGCCGGCCGTCGACGTCGATCCGCCCGTCGGCCTCCACGAAGTACGTCGACGCCACGATCCGCACCGACGCCCCGTCGCCGCCGGTGATCTGCATCGCCTCGGCGCCGGCACCGCGCAGTTCCTGCACCGCGTCGAGGATCGCCGACGCCTTGACCGGCCGGCCGCCGGCGGAGAACTGGATCGACAGGCCGGGGCCGCGCGCGGGCAGGGTACCGGCGAGGATGCCGAGGTCGTCGCCGCGCCGGGTGGCCTCCTCGAGCGCGGCCTCGCGGCCGGCCGCGCCGGAACTCAGCTGCCGCTGGCTCTCCTCCAGCGCGGCGATCTCCTGCCGCAGCCGCTCCTCGCTGTTCTCCAGGTCCGACAGGATGCGGACCAGGTCCTCCTGCCGGGCGGCGGTCAGGCCCGAGTCGGTCGAGTTGTTCTTGAGCTGGACGGCCATCGTGAAGCCCAGCAGCAGCAGCAGCACGGCGATCGTGGCCCCGGCCGAACTGATCCCGCGCTTCGGCGCCCCGTCGCCGGACGGTCCGGCAACGGCGCCCGGACCGCCGGCCGGCGGCTCCCCGCCCACCGGCCGGTCACCGCCCGGCGCGTCGCCGGCACCGGCCGGGCCGGAACCGGGCGGTTCCGAACCGGGCGCGGCCGAACCTGTGGCGCCGGTTTCGGCCGGATCGGCGGCCGGTGCCGCCGGGGGCCGCTCGTCCGGGTCGCCCGCGCCGCCGCCGGCCGGCGCACCCGTGGCCAGGATGGGCGTACCCGCCGCCGGCCGCAGCGGGACGGTCGGCTCGTCGGCCGCCGGGTCGCCGGCATCGCTCGCCCGGGCGGCCGGGGGCCGCGCCCCGGACGGTCCGGTGCCGGGCGGCGGGGTGGCCGCGCCGGTACGCAACGGCACGGTGGGCTCGTCGGACGGCCCCGAACCGCGCGGGGACAGCCAGCCGGATCCGGTGTAGGGATGGTCGGTCATCGCTTCCAACCTACGCCCGGAAGAGGTGTCGCCGGATCGCCGCCACGTTGCCGAAGATCCGTACGCCGAGCACGACCACGACCCCGGTCGACAACTGGCCGCCGACGCCCAACTGGTCCCCGAGGTAGACGATCACGCCGGCGACCAGCACGTTGGAGATGAACGAGATCACGAACTGCTTGTCGTCGAAGATCCCGTCGAGCCGGGCCCGGATGCCGCCGAACACCGCGTCGAGCGCCGCGACCACCGCGATCGGCAGGTACGGCTGCAGCGCGGGGGGCACCGTCGGGTCGAGTATCAGGCCGAGCAGCACCCCGGCGATCAGGGCGAGTACAGCGATCATCAACCGCCTCCGGGGGCGCTGGTGGACGGCCCCGCCCCGGACGGCGACGGGGTGCCGGCGGGCTGCCCGGTGCTGCCGGACGGCCCGGGTGAGACCGGTGTCGGACTCACCGACGGAGAGGGTACGGCGTGCCGCAGCCGGGGCTCACCGGCCGCCGGCAGGTCCAGGTCGTCGACCCGGCGTACCTCGAACGACATGCCGTGGTCGGCGGCGACGGCACGCAGCAGGCGGGCCGCGCCGCTGGCGTTGAACCTGCGGTCCATGTCCCGTGGCCCGATCGCGGAGACCTCGTACGGGCCGGTGACCGGGCGGAAGTCGACCAGGATGGCGCTGCCGGCCGCCCGGATCGTCGACGTCGCCGTCAGCCGCTGCCCGTTGATCGACACCGCCTCGGCACCGGCCCCCCACAGGGCGTTGGCGATGTCCTGGAGGTCCCGGTCGAGCACCCGGCCGAGGTTGGCCCCACCGGCACCGGTCACCGCGTCGACCGCGGCGGGGCCGTCGGCGACCCGTACGACGACGCCGTCCCCGCGCACCCGGGCCAGGCCGGTCACCGCCTCGAGTTCGCGCAGGCGGGCCGCGTCCCGGTCGTCGAGGGCGGCGGCGCGCTGCCGGGCCACCTCGGCGCGCAGCGACTCGGCCCGCCGCTGGAGTTCGGCGGTGTCCGCCTCGCTCTGCCTGATCTGTCCGACCAGGCCGGCGCGGGCCTGGCTGCGGCTGGGCTCCTCGTGCATCGTCTGCCGGTAGGCGACGCTGAGCAGCACCCCGACGACGAGCATGGTGGCGACCATCGCCGCCCGGCGGGTGTTGCGCCGCCAGCCGGTCACCGGCCCGACCTCGGCGCGGCGGGCCGCCGCGTCGGCGTACCCGGGATCGAGCGGGGTGCGGAACAACTGGGTCAGGAAGTCGGGGGCGTAGGTCCGCGGCTGCTCGGCCCCGCCGCCGTCGGGCTCACGACCGTCGGGTTCCTTGCCCGGTTCCCGGTCGGTCATCGCCCGCCGCCGTCCGCGCGGGCGGCGCGGACCAGGCCGGCGGCCTGGACGACGTAGAGCGCGCCGGCGATCCAGTAGAGGACCAGGCCCCACCAGGCCAGCCCCCAGCCGATCGCGTACGCGGCCGTCGCGGCGGCCGGCACGGTGGCCGCGAGGAGCAGCACCGGGAAGGCGGCGAGGAGCAGGAACGTGGCGGTCTTGCCGACGTAGTGCACCGGCGGCGGGCCGTAGCCGTACCGGCGCAGCACCAGCAGGCAGCCGCCGAGCAGGACCTCGCGGGCCAGCAGCGCGGCGGCGAACTGCCAGGGCACCACCTCGCGCACGGTGAAGGCGACGAGGACGGCCAGGATGTAGAGCCGGTCGGCGAACGGGTCGAGCACCTCGCCGAGCCGGCTGACCTGCCGCAGCCGGCGGGCGACGAAGCCGTCGACCCAGTCGGTGGTGCCGCCGATCGCGAGCACCACGAGCGCGGCCACGTCGGCGCGGGGCACCAGGAACAGGTAGAGGAAGAGCGGTACGCCGAGCAGGCGGACGAAGCTGATCAGGTTGGGGACGGTCAGCACGCGGTGGGTGGTGACGGCCGGCGGACGCGGCACCGTGGCTCCTCCCCCGTCCCGCCCGCACGCCGCGGTCGGGTGTACGCACCGAACCCGCCGGCACCGGGCCCGCCTCCGGGCGCCCTCTGGACTTGGGTGGTGACGGGCCTGGATGACGGCTGCCTCTGGACGGCGGTGGCGGTGATGCCGTCAGCGTCGCCGTCCGTCCTGATCAGTTGCGCAGCCACTATAACCGACCCCTCTCCGGCTGCCGGGTACGCCGCGACGCGGCGGTGCCGGGGTGCGGTACGTCACTCCCCGTAGGGCATCCTAGGACAATAGGCCACTCACTATCGAGCGAAGGAATTGACGTGAGTGACAGTCACGTGATGTTCTCGATCGGCTACCCAAAGCCAGCAGGATGCGCGTCACCCGAGGAGGACCATGTCGCTCACCGTTCCCACCACACTGCTGGAGGCCGCCGAGTACGGCGAGGTCGACGACGAGGCGTTCATCGAGTGCGTCCGCACCTCCCTCCCGTATGCCTGGGAGACCGTCAGCCGGGTGGTCGCCGAACTGCGCGCCGACGACGCGGACTACGCCGACAACGTCGTCCCGCCGCCCGGCGAGGCCGAGCGCGGCCAACTGCTGCGCGCCCTGGCCAGCGACGCCATCCGCACCGGCCTCGAACGGCACTTCCAGGTCAAGCTGGCCTTCCAGAACTGCCACCGGGTCGCCGCGTTCCGGCCGTCGGCCGCCTACGGCCCCACCTACCAGCGGTTCGTCTCGCCCCGCGGGCAACTGCTCAACCAGACGCCCGAGCTGCGCGACTGCTGACCGCCCGGCGGGCCTCCACCCGCCGGGCGCCACCTCCAGGCGGGTCGAACCCACCCGCGGCGCTCTCCAGGCCGGATCGAACCCGCCTGACGGCGCCCCTGCGGGCCGGTCGAACCCGCCCCTACTTCACCGCGACGCCGCCGTGGAAGGCGTCCGGGACGTCCTCCGGCGGGCCGTCCGGGCGCCAGAGGGCGACCGGGGCGATCCCGTCGGCGGTCGGCCGCCACCGGCCGAGCAGGTCGGGGAACGCGGCCGGATCACGCATGTGGAACCCCTCCCCCATCAGCGCCAGCGCCTGCGGATGGCCGGCCAGTTCCATGCCGTCGAAGTCGAACGCGAGCCGGCTGCCGGCCGGGACGGCGGCGTACAGGTCGTCGAGGGTCCGGGCCAGCGTGGCGTCGTCGAGGAACGCGGCGAGCCCGAGGAACACCACTCCCACCGGCGCCCGGCCCCACGCGGGCACGTACCGGCCCAGCAGCGCCGGGTCGATCGTCGACAGGTCCGTCGCGTCGCCGTACGTGTAGGCCGCCCGGTCGCTGCCGGCCAGGATCCGCTGCCCGAGCGCGATCGTGACCGGGTCGATGTCGGTGTAGAGGACCGATGCGGCCGGGGCGACCTCGTGCACGTTGCCCCGGGTCGGCACGCCGGCCCCGAAGACGAGGAAGCTGTCGACGCCGGCGGCGCCCAGGTGCCGGACGGTACGACCGAGAAAGCCGCGCAGCGACCGGAAGATCTCGGCGCAGGGCCCGTACGCCCCCTCGAAGGCACGGGCGGCCGCCACGTCGACCGGGAAGTGGTCGGTGCCGCCGAGCCAGTGGTCGATCATCCGGGCGGTGCTGGGCACCTGCGGCGCGGCCGCGGGATCGGCGCCCGCTCCCGCCGTGGTCAGGTCGGACATTGCCACGCCTCCGTCCACGGCGACGCGGGCGACCGGCCGGCGGTCGACGGTGGACCGCGCCGCCACGCCCGACAGGTTAGCCGCCCGGCGGAGCGCCGTGGGACCCGCGCCGGTCGAAGTGGACGGTCGCCGGGGCCGGGCCGGCGTGGCCGACGACGCGCCGCCGGCCACGCCCTCCGCACCGGACTGCGGAACACCGCCGTACGACGGCGGTCGTGGTGCCGGCCGCGGGATGCCAGGGACGACCGCACGGTCCACGCGGTCAATGTAACGACGTGGACCGAACTGGATGACACGGTTCATGCGTTTTGCGTAGGCCCGTTCTCGTACATCGATGTCGCTTCGGCGCATTCGCCAGCGGAACGCGCACGAAAGGAGTACGCCATTGACATGGGCGTCATTCCTGTGCACGTCTCCACCGACCTGCCGCGGATGCGGCGGGCGGCCCCGGATGTCGGCGACATCTCCGTCCTGCTCGCCGACGACCACGCGCTGTTCGCCGAGGCGCTGCAGACCCGGCTGTCCCGCGAGCCGGACCTGCGTCCGGTCCGGGTCGCGTACAACGCGGAGCAGGTGCGGGCCCGGATCTCCCGGGACCACCCGGCCGTACTCGTGCTCGACATGGCCTTCAGCAACGACAGCGCGGTCGCGCTGGCCGGCTTCGCCCGGGAAGCCTCCCCGACCACCCGGGTCGTGATGCTGACCGGCGTCGACGCGCCGAACTCGGTGGTGTCGGCGCTGCAGGGCGGCGTACGCGCCTGGCTGCCCAAGACCGTCAAGCCCGAGCAACTCGTCCGGGCCATCCGGGGGGTCACCCGCGGCGAGGCGTGGGTGCCGCCGGACGTGCTCGGCCAGGTGCTCAACACCCTGGTCGGTCTCGAACCGCAGCAGGCCGACCCGCTGGCCGTGCTGACCCCGCGCGAGCGCGAGGTGCTGCAGGCCATGGTCGACGGGTTCAGCCGCGTGCAGATCGCCGCCCGGCTGCACCTGTCCACCAACACCGTGCGTACCCACACCCAGAACATGCTCTCCAAGCTCGGCGTGCACTCGACGCTGGAGTCGGTCGCCCTGGCGCTGCGCAGCGGCATGCGGGCCACCGACCACTGAATCCCGCCAGCACCGCCCGCCGACCGGACCGCGCCGGCCGGCCGTCCTCCCCACCGGAAGGGAATCCATCGATGCTGTTCAGATCGGGTGGCGAGATCGTCGGGGTCGAACCCGGGCCGGCGTGGGTACGCCGGCTCGTCGGCCGTACCGTCGGCCTGGTGGCCCCGCCCGGCCCGGCCGCGCCCACGGTACGGCTGCGGGTGCAGCCGAACCGGTCGGCCTTCGACGTCCGCGGCCTGCGCCGGGTCGGCGACGACGCGTGGTCCGACGGCGAGCGGACCGTCCTGCGCGACGCCGCCGGCTCCGGCTTCGACCTGACCGTGGTGGCCGGCGACGAACTCGAGGTCGTCGCCCGCTACCGGCCCCGGCCGGCGGCCCGGCTGGCCAACCGGCTGTACGGCGACGCCGCGCGCCGGCTCGCCGCCGCCGTCCTGCTCGACTACCCCGTGCTGTGGCGGGCCGGCTGGCGCGGGCGGGTGCCGCTGCTCGCCACCGTCGTACGCGGTCCGGCCGGCACGCCGATGCTGGTCGGCGCCGGCGAGCTGGGCCGGTCCCGGATCGTCGCGACCGCGCTGACCACCGGACCGGTCACCTCCCCCGAACTGTGCGTCGCCGACGACGAGCGCTGCTTCGGCCTGGCCGAAGCGCACCCGGCCGCCGGGGCCGGCGCCGGCCTGGACGACGGATCCGCCGGTCGGTGGCTGCCGGACCGGCGGCCGGCGACCGCGCTGCGGGTCGCCGAACTGGCCCCCGACCGGGTCGTGGTGGTCGAGGAGGCGCTGTGGACCACGATCGAGGAGGCCAAGGCCGACGAGGCGGCCCGGGCGCTGGTCGCCACCACCTACGCCGCCCCGCGCCTCGCCGGCTACTGGGGATTCGCCGCCACGCTGGCGTCGGCGACCGGACGTGGGCCGGCCCAGCCGGCCGTCGCCGACATCGCGCAGGCGCACGCCCAGCGGCTGCCCTGCCTGCGGATCGGCCTGCGCCGCGGCGGCCGGATGTCGATGTCGGAACTGTGTGCCGCCGGCACCGCCGCCCGGTCCGGGCTGCCCCGGGCCGCCGGAGCCGGTGTGCCGGCCGGGGCGGGCCGGTGACGCGGTGCCGGCTGCGGGTCGCCCTGATGATCACCCGGCTGGCCGACGGGGCCGGCGGGGTCACCCTGCGCGGTGCGCTCGCGCTCGACCCCGCCCGCTACGAGATCACCCTCGTCGCCGGCGGTCGCACGCCCGGTGACGACCCGGGCGGTGACGACGTCCTGTTCGGAGCCGAGGCGGTCAAGGAGGTGCCGCCCGGCGACCTGCTGGGGCAGGCGTACACGGCGGGTTTCGACGTGGCCCGGGTGCCGGCCCTGGTGCCCGGGGTCGCGCCGCGCGCCGACCGGACGGCGCTGGCGGCGCTGACCCGGATCATCACCGACGGCGGCTACGACGTCGTACACACGCACACCGCGAAGGCGGGCGCGCTCGGCCGGGCCGCCGCCGACCGGGCCGGCACGCCCCGTGTCGTGCACACCTTCCACGGCCTGCCGTTCCACCCGTTCCAGGCCGGCTGGCGCCGACGGGCGCACCTGGCCGCCGAACGCTGGCTGGCCCGGCGTACGCACGCGTTCCTCGCGGTCGGCCCGGCGGTCGCCGCCTCGGCGATCCGGCACGGGGTGGCCGCCCCGGACCGGATCCGCACCATCATGCCCGCCGTGGAACCGGTGTGGCGGGCGCCCGGCAGCACCGCCCGGGGGCTGGCCCGGCTCGCGCTCGGCGTACCGCCCGGCGTCCGGGTCGTCGGCACCGTCGGGCGGGTCGGCAGGCAGAAGGCACCCGACGACTGGATCGACGCGCTGGCCGCGCTCGGCGGCGACGACGTGTGGGGGGTGTGGGTCGGCGACGGGCCGGGCCGCGGGCGGCTGCTCGACCGGGCGCGGGCCCGCGGGGTCGCCGCGCGCTTCCGCCTGCTCGGGCACCGCGACGACGTCGCCGACCTGCTGCCCGCCTTCGACGTCTTCGCCCTCGCCAGCCGGCACGAGGGGCTGCCGTGCACGGTCATCGAGGCGATCGGGGCCGGGCTGCCGGTCGCGGCGACCGCCGTGGACGCCGTACCCGACGTGGTCGTGCCGGGCGAGACCGGCCTGCTGGTGCCGCCGGGGCGGCCCCGGGAACTGGCCCGCGCGGTCCGGCACCTGCTCGACCGGCCGGCGGAGGCGGCGCGGATGGCGATCCGGGCCCGGGAGCGGATCGGCGACCGGTTCACGCCGCGGGCGCTGGGGCGGGTGCTGGACCACACGTACCGGGACGGGCGGCCGTGGCGGTGACCGGCGGGTGGGCCGGGTGACGGGATGGGGATTCGAGTGACGGTGACGGGCTCGGTGGGCTCCGAGTGACGGCGATGGGCTCCGACTGATGGCGATGGGAGATGTCCGGGTGAGGTACTGCGACCAGCGGTGGCGGCTGTTGCTGCCGCCGGGGACCGTGGTGGTCGACGCCGGCCGGCGCGACCTTGCACTGCGCGAACTGCGGGAACTGCCGCCCGGTACGCCGGTGGCGTTGCTGGGCCGGCGGCTACGGCCGCTCGCCCGGCGGGCCGGGGTACGGCCACAGGTCGAGTACGTGGCGCTGCCGTCGCTGGCCGCCCCGCTGGCGGTGACACAGGTGACGGTGCCGGCGCTGCGCTGGACGGCGCGGATGCTGACCGTGCCGAGCGGGGTGACGCTGTGGCACGCCCCGATGTGGGCGGCCGTACGGCTGGTCCGCGCCGCACCCGGCCTGCTGCGGTTCGCCCCGACCGGTGACCGCCTCCTGGTAGGCGCAACCCATACCCCCACGCGTCCCGCGCGTCCCGCCGGCCTCGTTGATCAAGGGGATGTACCGGACAAACCAGGTCGTGATCATGACAACAACTCCTTGATCAACGAGAAGGGCGGCAGGAAGAGCGGCGAGAAGGGGGGTGGGCGTCGTGACTGAACTGGCGCGGCATCCGGAGCCGCGGTTACTGGGCGGGATGGAGCTGTCGCGGCTGCTGGACCGGCCCGGGGTGTCGGTGGTGCTGACCGGCGGCCGGTCGGCGGACTCCGACGCGGTGTTCGTGATCCACGACAGGATCGGCCCGGACCTGGTGCTGCGGGCGCCGACCACGGCGGCGGCCCAGGACGGCATCCAGCGGGAGGGCCGGCTGCTCGCCGCGCTGCGCGACCGCCCGCTGGGCCGGGTCGCCGGCAGCGTGCCGGAGGCGGTGGGTTTCCTGCCGGTGGACGGGCGGCCGGCGCTGCTGACGACGGCGGTGCCGGGTACGCCGATGGCCGCCGGCTTCCACGGCTGGCGGCACACGGCCCGACCCAGGGCGGTACGCGCCGACTTCGCCGCCGCCAAGGAGTGGCTGGCCGACCTGCGGGAGGCGACGGCGGGGCGGCCGGCTCCGGTGACCCTGCTGTGGGACGCGCTGGACGAGTGCGAGGACCGGTTCCCGGCGCTGGGCCGGCGACTGCGTGACCGGCTCGGCCCGACGGCCGACCGGCTGGCCGGGCACCGTACGCCACGCACCGTGGTGCACGGCGAGTTCTGGTTCGGCAACCTGCTGCTGACCGACGGGCGGGTCACCGGCGTGGTCGAGTGGAAGGCGGCGGAACTCTCCGGCGAGCCGCTGCGGGACGTGGCCCGGTTCGCGGTCAGCTACGCACTGTGCCTGGACCGACACGTCCGGCCGGGCCGGCGGGTGCCGGGCCATCCGGGGCTGGTCGCCGACCGGTGGGGGGCCGGGCTGGCGTACGCCTTCGCCGGCGGCGGCTGGTTCGCGGACCTGGTGCGCGACTACCTCGGCGACGCCCTGCACCGGCTGCGCCTGCCGCCGGAGCTGTGGCGTGACGTGCTGGTCGCGGGGGTGGCGGACGTGGCGGCGACGACGGCCGACTTCGACTCGGCCCGTGACCACTGGACCCTGCTGTCGCGGATCACCCGCGACAGCGGGCCGGCCGCGCCCGCGCCCCGGGGACCGGAGCGCGCCGCGGGGCGCGCCCGGCGGCGCCGGGCGCCGGCCGTACGTAGCCGGGATACGACGAATGACGGACAAGGTCGCCGCTTTGGGTAGTCGCAGCATCACCGCTTGTAGCGTTACGTCTGGTAACGAACCCACACGGAGAGGGTCAACCGTGGACCAGGAGAGGACGCCGGCGGGTGGCGGCCGACCGGACGGCGAGGTGACCGGCGGCACGACGGGCCGGCCGGAGGCGGTGGGACCGGCCGCCGGCCGGGTGCCGGCACCGCGCGCGGCCGCGGCACGACGGCGGGCCGCGGCGGCGGACGCCGGGCGCCGGCAGCTCAGCCACGACATCCACCACCAGATCGGCACGATCTCGCTGCTCGCCACGCTGCTCGGCGAGGCCGCCGACGTCGGCCCGCACAGCCGCGCCCGGGCCGGGCTGATCCTGCGCGAGGTCGAGCGCCTCGACCGGCTGCAACGCGCCTACGACGACTGCCCGCCGGCCGAGGGCCGGCCGCACCGGTGCGGCTGGACCTCGTCGCCGCCGAGGTGGTCGAGGCGATCGCCCCGGCCACCACGACCCGGGTACGGGTGCGGGCGCGGGAGCTGTCGGCGTACGCCGACCGGCTGGCGTACTGGCGGGTGCTGCGCAACGTGGTGCAGAACGCCGTACGGGCCGCCGGGCCGCGCGGCCTGGTCGAGGTGACCCTGGCGGTCGAGGACGGCTGGGCGGTGACCCGGGTCGACGACGACGGCCCCGGCCTGAACGCGGCGGCCGCCCGCACCGGCGGGCTGGGCCTGTCGATCGTGCGGGACCTGACCGCCGGCTGGGGCGGCGGCGTACGGATCGAATCCGGCCCGCTCGGCGGCGGCCGGGTCGTGCTGCTCACCCCGGTCCACGCGGCGGCCACCCGGGAGAACAACCGGGAAGGGGCGGTCCGATGATCCGGGTACTGGTCTGCGACGACCACACCGTGTTCGCCGAGTCGCTCGCCGAACTGCTGACCGCCGCCCGGATGCGGATCACGGCGGTCACCGGGCACCCCGACCGCGCGTTGGCCGTGCTGCGCCGGGAGGCGGTCGACATCTGCCTGCTCGACGTGACGTTCGGCCGCGAGTCGGTGCTGCCCCGGCTGGCCGAGTTCCGCCGGGTCGCCCCCGGCGCCCGGATCGTGCTGCTGACCGGGCGGGTCGACGCCGACCTGCTCGCCGCCGCCCGGGAGGCGCAGGTGCGCGGCGTCGCCGACAAGCGCCAGCCGGCCCGGGAGATCACCGCCCTGCTGCACCGGGTGTACAACGGCGAGACGGTCTTTCCCGCGGAGCCGACGCCGGTGCCGGTGCCCCGGGCGGCCAACCACGACCGGGCGCAGGAGGCCCGGCGGATGGCGGCGTTCCTGACCCCGCGCGAGCGGCAGACGCTGCGGGCGCTGGTCGGCGGGCACGACACCCGCAAGCTGGCCCGCACGCTCGGGGTGGCGCCGGCGACGGCCCGCTGCCACATCCAGCAGGTGCTGACCAAGATGGGCGCGCACTCGCGCCTGGAGGCGGCGACGACGGCGGTCCGGTTCGGCCTGGTCAGCCCGGAGACCGGCGACTGGCTCCTCCCCCGCTGCTGAGCCCGCCCCGTCCCCGCGATCTTGCGGTTGTCTCCTCCATTCGTCCCTTCTGGGAGGCGACAAGTGCAAGATCGCGGGGAGAGACCGTCAGTGGTACGGGGTCAGGGCGTGGGCGAAGCGGGCGGTGCGTTCGGCGAGCCAGAGCCAGCGGCGCTGCACCTCGCCGGTCGTCGACGCCACCACGTCCAGCGCCTCGCCGCGTACCCGGGAAAGGTCCCCGGCCGTGGCGGTCGGGTCGTCGAGCAGGGCCGCCCCGGCCCGGAACGCCTCGGCCTGGTCGGCGCCGCCGAGCCGGGGCACGACCTCGGCCCGCCAGAAGTCGTCCCAGGCCAGGTCGGGGTTCCAGGTGAACCGGGCGTACGCCAGGTAGCTGATCTCGTTCGTCGGGTGGTAGGCGGACGGCTCGGCGAAGATGGTCAGCCCGCGCATCCCGGCCGCGCCGCCGCGGGCGGCCATGTCGGCGTACATGTCGGCGACCAGCGAGTGCCGCTGCCGGTTCCACTGCGAGCCGCCGTGGGTGCGCAGCACGTTGGTGGTGTGCGGCAGCGCGGCGACGTGCCCGGCGGTAAGCCGGTCGCGGTGGTCGTACCAGAAGCCGCGGTTGACGCAGTACTGGTAGGCGACGTCGTCGGGCAGGTCGGCCAGCGGCTTCTGGGCGTCGAGGTCGAAGATGTTGTCCCAGTAGACCTCGACCAGGTGCCGCAGCGGCACCCCGGCCGGGCCGGTCCGCCGGGCGGTCTCCAGCAGCGTCGGGTAGACCGCCCGCATCGCCTCGTACGACCACGAGGTGCGCTCGCCGCCGGTGCGGGCGGCGCACCGCTCGCAGGCGCAGCTGCCGTAGTCGCCGGTCTCGAAGTTGATCCCGCCGACCGGCAGCGTGTCGAGCAGCCAGTCGATGGCGTCGCGGTGCCAGGCCAGGTTGTCCGGGTGCGACGGGCAGGCGGCCATCATGTATTCGCTGGCCGGGAAGTGCAGGTCGCCGAACTCGTCGATGTCGAAGCCGACCTTCTGCGGCAGGACGGCCGACAGTTCGGGACGCCGCCGCAGGTGGGTGGCGAGGTTGAACCGGTGCCGGCCGTCGAAGTAGATGCCGCCGTACGCGTTGACGCCGATCCCAGCGATGATCCGCACCCCGCGCGCGTTGGCGTATTCGCACAGGTCGCGGGCGGCGTCGACGCCGCCGTGCGCGTCGCGCAGCAGCCCGTAGACGACGATGCCGCCGATCCGTTCCCGGCTGCAGAAGTCGACCAGCCGGCGGTAGTCCTCGCCGAACGCGTCGGCGCCCTTGCCGTACGGGTTCAGCGCCCCGATCTCCTGCTGGCCGAGCTGCCGCTCGTCCCAGTTGGTCGAGTGGTCCCAGGTCCACAGGGTGCGCAGCGGCAGCCCCGGCTCGTCGGCGTGGACGCCGACCGGCAGCCCGGCCGGGGTGATCCGGGCGGCGAGTTCGCGGGCGGCGTGGACCAGGCCGGCGAACGGGTCACCGGTCAGCACCACGTCGCCGGTCTCCGGTACGTCGATCCGGAAGGCCCCCTCGGCCAGCGCCGGGTCGGCGACGAGCCGTACCGTCAGCGGGTCGGGCCCCGCCGCGCGCAGCAGCTCGGCCGCGTACGGGGCGTGTTCGGCACCCACGACCTGGATGCCGTTGACGGGCCGGACTGTCACTGCTACCTCCCGATGGTGTCCACGGTCGCCGCCAGGTACGGCACGACCTCGATCGACGTCCACACGCCGTGCGCCCGGTAGGGGTCGCGGGAAAGGACCGCGCGGGCCGCCGCCTCGTCGGGTGCGCGCAGCACCAGCACCGAGGCGGACAGGTCGGCCAGCGCCCCGGCGACGAGCGCGGTGCCGTCGGCGAGCAGTTCCCGCACGTACGCCAGGTGGGCCGCCCGGTGCGGCTCGCGCCGGGTCGCCGCGTCGGCGGCGAACGTCGCGGTGGCCAGGAAGCACGGGTCGAACCTCACGACGCGTCGCCGTCCAGGGCGCTGACCAGCCGCTGCAGCTGCACCTTGTAGACGGTCTGCGGGCGGCCGGCGCCGGTGCTGACGTGCACGCCGGCCTCCTCGGCGAAGCCGGCGGCGCGCAGCGCGTTGAGCAGCCGGCGGGCGGAGCGGGCCTCCACCCCGTACGCGTCGGCGAGGCCGCGGGCGGTCACCTGGGCGGGGTCCATCTGGTGCAGGGCGTCGAGCAGCCGCCGCGTCGACAGTGGACCGAGGCCGAGCTGTTCGGAGACGCGCAGCACGCCGGGCGCGGTCTCCCGCAGCCGGCGCGGTACGGCGGCGTCACCGGACGAGTACACCTCGCCGTCGGGGAAGACGACCTGGACGTGCCCGTCCTGGCGGCCGAGGGCGAGGGCCTTGCGGGCGTTGTCCTCGGCGGCGGCGATGGTGGTGCCGGCGCCGAAGCCGACGGTGTGCGGCAGGTCGACGTTGCGCAGGGCGAGCAGCGAGGCGTGCCCGGCCCGCTGGCGGGCGATGGCGCCCTCGATGGTGCCGCGGGTGGTGGTGATGACGAAGGTGCTGTCGTCGACGGTGGTGAGCCGGCCGCGCATCCGCTGGGCGTGTTCGAGCAGTGCCTCGCGCAGCCGCAGCCGCTGCCGCTCGACCTGGTAGGGGTCGCGCTGCCGGCCGGGCGGCGCGGACACCTCGATCATCATGACGGCGATCTGGGTGGCCCGGGACTGGCGTACCTCGGCGGCCAGCCAGGCCCGGCGCAGCGCGTCGCGGACCGCGGCCCGGGTGTGCTCGACGCGCCAGACCGGCACCCCGGCGGCGGCCAGTTCCCGGTGCACGGCGCCGAGGCAGGTCAGGCACGCCTGCACGGCGCCGGACTCGTAGCGTTCCCGGTGGTAGGCGGTGATCTCGTCGAGGCCGGAGAAGAGCAGCCCGTTGGCGTCGGCGATCGGCCGGATCTCGGTCGGCGGCTCGACGTCGATGTCGTGGAACGTCTCCCGTACGGTCGCCGCCTCGATCGTGTCGACGCTGACCCGGGGCAGCCGGCCGGCCCCGGCGATGAGCATCCGGGACAGGGTGCGGTAGAGGTCGATGCCGCCGTGCGGGACGAAGTCGATCTCGGCGCGCAGGTTCCCGTTGGCGGCCGCGAACGCGTACGGGATCCGGCCGGTGAACAGCAGCACCTGGCACAGGTCGTCGAGTTCGCGGGCCAGCTCCGGGGCCTGCTCGGGGTCGGTGTAGGCGCGGGCGGTCACCTCGCCGGCGCGCCCCTCCGCCTCGGCGACCGCCAGCACGAGTCGAATCGAGTCCTCCGGACCGATTATCCCGATCAAGGTCCCTGCCCTTCCGTCGTACGCCTGCTCCGGGGCCGCCGCGACACGGCCGCCCCGGCTCAGCTCGTGTAGACCGTGCCGTCGAGCGCGTCGGCCGCCGGCGCGGCGAGCAGCGTGAGCACCGCGGCGACGTCCTCGGGACGGCCCAGCCCGGCCCGGACCCGCGCCACCCCCGCCGCGTCGGCGCCGTTGCGCGCCGCCTCGTCGAGTGACCGGCGCATCAGCGGGGTGTCGATGTCGCCCGGACACAGGGTGTGCACCCGGATGCCGCGTGGCCGCAACTGCCGGGCGAGGGTCAGGGCCAGGCCGTGCAGCCCTCCCTTGCTCGCGCCGTAGGGTACCGACCCGGATCCGGTCACGATGCCCGCCTTCGATGCCACGAAGACCAGTACGCCGCCGCCGGCCGCCTCGAGGTGCCCGGTGGCGTGCTTGGCGACCAGGAACGGGCCGGTGAGGTTGGCGGCGATGACCCGCGCCCACAGGTCGGCGGTCACCTCGCGTACGTCGAGCCCCTGGCCGCGCATGATCCCGGCGACGTGCAGCACGGTGTCGATTCCGCGCAGGTCGGCGGCGGCCCGGTCCAGGGTGGCCGCGACCGCCGCCTCGTCGGTGATGTCGAGTTGGTACCCGTACGCCCCCGGGCCGGCCTGCGCGGCGGCGGCGCGGGCGCCGTCGCCGTCGAGGTCGAGGACCGCGACGGCGGCGCCGGCGGCCGCGGCCGCGCGGGTGGTGGCGAGACCGATCCCGGACGCGCCGCCGACGACCACGACCCGCCGCCCGGCGAGCAGCCCGGCGCCGTTCCCGGCCGTCCCCGGCCGGGTCCGGCGTCGGCGGCGTTCGGGTCGCCGCCGGCCGGGCCGGGTCCGGTCGCGGTGGTCACGCCAGGGTCCGGCGGACCGCGTCGACCACGGCCGCCGCCTCCGGCACCACCGCGGCCTGCAACGACGGCGCGGCCGGCATCGGTACGTCCGGAGCCGCGACCCGGCGCACCGGGGCCCGCAGGTCGGCGAAGCACTCGTCGGCGGCGCGGGCGGCGATCTCGGCGCCGAAGCCGCCGGTCAGGTTCGCCTCGTGCGCCACGACGAGCCGGCCGGTGCGGCCGACCGACGCGGCGACGGTGTCGAAGTCGAGCGGGTTGAGCCAGCGCAGGTCGACGACCTCGACCTCGATCCCCTCGGCGGCGAGCTGGTTCGCCGCCTCGACGGCGACCGGGACCAGCCGCGACCAGGCGACCACGGTCGCGTCGGTGCCGGGGCGGACCACCCTCGCGCCGCCGACCGGCTCGACCGGCGCGTCGAGGCGGACCTCGCCCCGGGTCGGGTAGAGCATCCGGGCCTCGGCGACCACCACCGGGTCGTCGCTGGTCACGGCGGTACGCAACATCTGGTACGCGTCGTCGGCCGTCGCCGGCAGCGCGACCCGCAGTCCCGGGGTGTGCGCGAGGTACGCCTCGATCGACTGCGAGTGCTGGGCGCAGGCGCCCGGCGAGTAGCCCTGCTGCATCCGGATCACCAGCGGCGCGGTCCACCGGCCGCCACTGGAGTAGCGGGTGTTGGCGATCTGGTTGACGATCTGGTCCATCGCGACGAACGCGAAGTCGGCGTACATGATCTCGGCGATCGGCCGCAGGCCGGTCATGGCGCTGCCGAGCGCCATGCCGAGGAACCCGGTCTCGGAGATCGGGGTGTCGAAGATGCGGCGGTCGCCGAACCGCTTGTGCAGCCCCTTGGTGGCGCCGAACGGCCCGCCGGGCAGGGCGACGTCCTCACCGAAGTAGACGGTGTCGTCGCGGCTGTCGAGCGCCCAGGCCAGGGCGTGGTTGACGGCCTGGATGTAGCGCAGCGACTCAGGCATAGAGGTGCTCCTTCACGGTCGCCGGGTCGGGGAAGGCGATGGCGCGGGCGGCGGCGACGGCGGCCTCGACCTCGGCGGCCACCTCGGCGTCGATGGCGTCGAGCGTGGCGGTCAGCGCGGCGTCGGCGGCGTTGCGGATCCGGACCAACGGCTCCCGGGTACGGGCGTCGGCGATCTCGCCGGCCGGCCGGTAGTGCTGGGCGTCGCCGCTGTAGTGGCCGACCAGCCGCTCGGTCATCGCCTCCACGATGGAGGGTCCGTCGCCGACGCGGGCCCGCTCGACGGCGGTCGCCACGGCGGCGGCCACCGCGTCCGGGTCGTTGCCGTCGACGACGGTGCCCGGGATGCCGTAGCCGGCGGCCCGCTCGGCGAGCTGCTTGACCCGGACCATGTCGTCGATGCGGGACATCTCCGAGTAGACGTTGTTCTCCACGACCAGGATCAGCGGCAGGTCGAGTACGGCGGCGAGGTTGAGCGCCTCGTGCACGTTGCCCTGGTTCATCGCACCGTCGCCGATGGACGCCACCGACACGTCACCGGTGCCCTGGTGGCGGGCGGTCAGCGCGGCCCCGGCCGCGACCGGCACACCGGCGCCGACGATCGAGTTCTCGCCGACGAAGCGCCGGGAGACGTCCGACAGGTACGGCGACGCGGCACGGCCGCCGCACAGCGCGGAGTCGCGTCCCATGATCTCGGCGAACAGGGCGGCCATGTCGACGCCGCGGGCCAGCGCCCAGCCGTGGCCGCGGTAGGTGGCCGACACGTAGTCGCCGTCGCGCAGGACCCGGGCGGCCCCGACCGGGATCGCCTCCTGGCCGTTGCACAGGTGGATCGAGCCCGGAACCTCGCCCTCGTCCTTGAGCGTCATCAGCCGCTCCTCGAACCGGCGGATCCGCGCCATCGACCGGTAGTCGTCCGCCAGACCCATCACACCCCCTGGGATCGTATGAGCCGTAATGCGGCTCGTTCGTTGGGGAGCCTAGACCACGCCGCGAAGCTATGGAAGAGTGCAGGTGCAAGGTTGTGGCCGTTATTGGACTTAAATTGCCGGCCACGGTGCGGGCGCTCTCCCGGGCGCCGCGCCGGCCCCGGCGGCACAGGGAGCGATGATGCGGATCACCGAGGTCGAGTCGGTCGTACTGGGCGACGCCCACTTCGTCACCGTGCACACCGACACCGGACTCGTCGGCGTCGGCCAGTCCGCCTGCTGGGGCTACCCGACCGCCGTACACGCCGTCGTCGAGACGTTCCGGCCACACCTGGTCGGCGCCGACCCGGCCCGCATCGAACACCACTGGCAGCACCTCTACCGGATGGGCCCGTTCCGCGGCGCGGTCCTCGGCGGCGCCGTCTCCGCCATCGACATCGCCCTGTGGGACATCAAGGGCAAAGCCCTCGGCGTACCCGTCTTCGACCTGCTCGGCGGCCGCTACCGCGACAAGGTACGGCTGCACCTGCTGCTGCCCGGCACCGGCGCCGAAACCCTCGCCGCCCAGGCCGCCGCCGCCGTCGCCGACGGCTTCGCCGCCGTCAAGTTCGACCCGCTGCCGGCCAACTACGGCGACCTGTCACAGGCCCGGCTCGTCGCCGAAACGGCGAAGACCACCGCCGCCGTACGCGACACCGTCGGCCCGGACGTCGACATCCTCATCGAACTCCACCGCAAGCTCACCCCGCTCCAGGCGGCGGCGGTCATCCCCGCCCTGGCCCCGCACCACCCGCTGATGGTCGAGGACGCCATCCAGATCGACAGCGTCAGCAGCCAGGCCGAGGTGGCCCGGCGCGCCCTCGGGGTGCCGAGCGCGAACGGGGAGCGGCTGCACACCATCTGGGAGTTCAAGGAACTGCTCGCCCAGGGCGGCGCCCAGTACGTACGCCCCGACGTCGGGCTCGCCGGCGGGCTCAGCCACGGCCGGAAGATCGCCGCGCTGGCCGAGGCGCATCATGCGGCGGTGGTGACGCACAACTGCCTCGGGCCGCTGCTGACCATGGCGTCGGTGCACCTCGACGTGGCGATCCCGAACTTCGTCACCCAGGAGTACTCGCCGCTCGACGACGAGCTTGCCGAGGGGCCGGCGCGAGCCTGCGTACGCCGCGAGGGTGGTTACCTGCCGGTGCCAGAGGAACCGGGGCTCGGGGTCACCCTGGATCTGGCCGGCGCGCAGCCGCAGGACCTGACCGGACGGCCGCTGACCCGCATCCCGCTACGCTCTGATGGCTCCATCGCGTACGCCGTCTGACGCTGTCCCGCCATCTCGGCAGCCCGAACGGGCGGCCGCCCCGGTCAACGCAGGATTCTGGAGACGACCTCGTCCACCGACTGGACCTTGGGGAACGACCCCACACCGGGCTCGCCGGTCTCCTCGACGTCGATCATCCATTCCTCGTGTTCGACCTTTTTCCAGGTGGACCCGCGCTCGATCCGGAACCCGAGCTGCTTGATCGCCCAGGTGACACGCCTGTCGGTCGGCTCGGTGACCTCGCGGTTGGTGAACCGGTAGCCGTACTCCGAGACCCACTCGTCGCCCACGTAGCAGTCGATACGGACCTGTGGCCGTTTGTCCCTGCCGATGAACGCGAATCCCGCCGTATAGGTGTACGGCTCCTTGGCCCCACCGAGGTCCCAGTCCTCGTCGTCGTCCCGGGGCGGGGCCGTCGGGGCCGGCTGGACCGGCGGCTTCGCTCGCTGCACGGGCACGGCCGTCCGTGGTTGCGGCGCACCGACCGGGGCTCCCAGCAGGTGCCCGTGCGGACCGAGCCGCTGACGGATGGCCGAGGTCAAGCCGTCCGGTCCCGTTTCGTCGTTCCTGATCCACCAGTTCGCGTCGGTGAGTCCGAGGAGGACCAGTCTGAGCTCGCGGGGCATGGCCGCCGCCCGCTGGTGCCGCCGGAGCCACGCCGATCGGAGATCGTTCGCCCGCCGGATCTGATCGGGGGTCCCACGGGCTATCGCCGGCAGGTCGGCCATCTCGTCGCTCCTCGCGCCGGACATGTGCCTCGTCGTCGATCACCCTACTACGCGGTGAGTCCGCATAGGACAGTTCCACTGGCGCCGGGCCGGGTCCAGGCCCCCTCTCGGACCCGGCCCGCGGGTTCGGCTCCGGACAGCAGGACCGGCCGGGGCGCGGACGACTAGGGGCGGTGGCCGAGGAAGCGCAACGCGTTGCCGGAGAGGATGGCGTCGCGCTGGTCGTCGGTCAGGAAGTCGGACCTGCGGACCACGTCACCGACCGGGCGCTCCCCCAGCGGGTACGGGTAGTCGCTGCCGAGCACCACCTGGCTGGCGCCGAGCGTGTCGACGAGCAGCCGCAGGGCGGCCGGCTCGAACACCACGCTGTCGACCAGGAAGCGGTTCACGTAGTGGCTCGGCGGGTGTTCGGACTTTCCGCGTACGAGGTCGCCGCGGCGGTGCCAGGCGTTGTCGGCGCGACCGAGCCAGAACGGGAAGCTGCCGCCGCCGTGGGCGAAGCACAGTTTCAGGGTGTCCGGCACCCGGTCGAAGACGCCGCCGAGGATGAGCGCGAGGATCGACAGGTGGGTTTCGGCGGGCATGCCGGTCAGCCAGCGGGCCATCCACCGGTCGAGGCGGGGACCGCCGGGCATGTCCCAGGGGTGCACGAACACCGGGGCGCCGACCGAGGCGCAGTGCTGGAGGAAGGTGACGACGCCCTCGTCGTCGAGGTCGCGGTCACCGACGTGGTTGCCGATCTCGACACCGGCGTGGCCGGCGGCGAGGCAGCGGTCGACCTCCGCGCAGGCGGCGTCCGGATCCTGGAGCGGCACCTGGCAGAACGGCACCAGCCGGCCGCCGCCGGCCGAGGTGAGTTCGAGGGTCAGGTCGTTGAAGATCCGGGCGACCTTGGCGGCCTGGCCGGCCGGGCGCTCGTACGAGAAGAAGACCGGTGTCGGCGATACCACCTGCACGTCGACCCCGTCGGTGTCCATGTCGGACAGTCGGGTCGGGGCGTCCCATGCCTGCGGGCCGACCGGCCGGAACTCCGTCTCCCCCACCATGATCATGGCGGCGCGTTCGGAGTCGATCCGCAGCCAGGGCCAGCCGGAGCCGCCGCACGCGGCGGACAGGTCCGGCCAGCCCTTCGGCACCAGGTGGGAGTGCAGGTCGACGACGGGGCCGGCCATCAGCCCTTACCCGGGTGCAGCGCGCCGCACCGGTCGCAGGTCCGGGCCTTCTCGTCGGCGTAGAACGCCTGGAAGACCGGCGGCAGGTCGGCGACGATGTCACGTACCTGGAGTTCCACGTCGTGGACCTTGTTGCCGCAGTCGAGGCAGTACCACTGGAAGCGCTCCAGCGTGCCCTCCTCGCGGACCCGCTCGATGACGACGCCGATCGAGCCGGCCTCGGGCCGCTGCGGCGAGTGCGGGACGTTGCTCGGCAGCACCCACATCTGCCCTTCGCGGATGTGCACCGTACGCGGCCCGTCCTCGGTCATCAGATTCACGTGCATGTTGCCCTTGACCTGGTAGAAGAACTCCTCGTACGGGTCGACGTGGAAGTCGGTGCGCTGGTTGGGTCCGCCGACGACCTGCACGATGAAGTCGGCGCCGGTGGGGAACATCTGCTTGTTGTTGACCGGCGGCTTCAGCAGGTGCTGGTTCTCGTCGATCCAGCCGGGAAAGCTCACCGGCTCGGCGATCTCGGTCATGCGCGGGCTCCTTCCGGAAGTACGGCCACTGCCTGGATCTCGATGAGCAGGTGCGGGTGCGGGAGTTGGTGTACGGCGACGGTGGTGCGGGTGGGTCCGGTCTCGTCGAAGTGTTCGGCGTAGATCTCGTTGTAGCCGCCGAAGTCGTTCATGTTGACCAGGTAGGTGGTGATCTGGACGAGGTCGGTCAGGTCGGCGCCGACGGAGTGCAGGATGTCGCGGATGTTCTCGATGACGGCCCGGGTCTGGACGCGGATGTCGAGGTCGGTGGTGCCCATCGGGTCGACGGAGGCGCCGGCGATGGTGTTGTCCGGCCGCCGGCTGGACGTGCCGGAGACGAAGACCGTGTCGCCGGCGACCCGGACGTGCGGGAACCGGCCGCGCGGTGTGGCCTTGCCGGCCACGACCCCGCCGGCCTTGGCGCCGTTGTCCGGTGCGCTCCCGGCGGTCACGGCGTCACCTCGCTGCGCTCGGCACCGCCGTGTCGAAAACTGAGCCTCATGGTTCCCTCACTCCGCTCGGTCACGGCGTCACCTTCAGCGACGCGGTGCCGAGCGATTCCACAACGGCGCGGACGTGGGCACCGGGCTTGAGCGGCACGGCGGCCGTCGCCGCGCCGGCCAGGAACACCCATCCGGTACGCAGCTGCACGCCGTACCGGCCGGCGAGCCGGACGCCTTCGGTCAGGGCGCGGCGGGGGTCGCCGAGGATGGCGGCGGTGGAACCGGTCTGGACCACCCGGCCGTCGACCTCGAGGAGTACGCCGAGGTTGTCGATGCCGGCCGGGACCGGCTGCCACGGGCCGATGGTGTACGCGGCGGCGGAGGTGTTGTCGGCGATGACGTCGGGCAGGGAGAACGTGAAGTCACGGTAGCGGGAGTCGATGACCTCCAGCGCGGGCGCGACCGCGCGGACCGCCGAGGCGAAGTCGGCGAGGGGTTCGCCGGGTTCGGGGAGGCGGTCGAGCAGGAACGCGACCTCGGGTTCGACCCGCGGGTGGATGAGGCCACCCACGGTTACGGTGCCGCCGTCGTCGACGCGCATGGCGTCGGTGAGCCGGCCCCAGATGACCTCGTCGACGCCGACCTGTGCCATCTTGGCCCGGCTGGTCAGGCCCATCTTCAGCCCGACCAGGGTCTCGCCCCGGGCGAGGCGGTGGCCGACCAGGGCTTCCTGGACGGCGTACGCGGTGTCGACGTCGATGCCGGCATCGGCGGCGAGCTGCGGGATCGCGGTCGCGGTCCGCGCGGCGTTGTCGAGTCGTTCGGCGATGGTGGCGAGGTCGGTCACGGCTTGCCCTCCCCGCCGCCACCGACCAGGTCGAGGGCGACGTCCACGATCATGTCCTCCTGCCCACCGACCATGCGACGGCGGCCGAGCTCGACCAGGATCGACCGCACGTCGACCCCGTACCGGTCCGACGCCCGCTCCGCATGCCGCAGGAAACTCGAATACACCCCGGCATAGCCCAGCGTCAGGGTTTCCCGGTCCACGCGCACCGGCCGGTCCTGCAACGGCCGGACCAGGTCCTCGGCGGCATCCATCAACGCGAACACGTCACAACCGTGCTCCCAACCGTGCAACTCCGCGACCGCGACGAACACCTCCAGCGGCGCGTTCCCGGCCCCGGCACCGTGCCCGGCAAGGGACGCGTCGACGCGGGTGGTGCCGTGCTCGACCGCGACGACACTGTTCGCCACCCCCAACGACAGGTTGTGGTGAGCGTGGATCCCGACCTGCGTACCCGGGTCGAGGACCTGCCGATACGCGTCCACCCGCTCCGCGACGTCACGCATCAGCAGCCGACCACCCGAATCCGTGACATACACACAGTGCGCCCCGTACGACTCCATCAGCTTCGCCTGCTGCGCGAGACCCTTCGGGTCGTTCATGTGCGACATCATCAGGAACCCGGACACGTCCATACCGTTCTCACGCGCCCACCCGATGTGCTGCGCGGAGATGTCCGCCTCCGTACAGTGCGTCGCGATCCGCACACTGGTCACCCCGAGATCGCGGGCGGCCTTCAAATCGGCGATCGTGCCGATCCCGGGCAGCAGCAACGTCGTCAGCTTCGCGTTCGTCACCGCCTCGGCGGCAGCGGCGATCCAGTCCGCGTCCGACGCCGCACCATGCCCGTAATTGACGCTGGAGCCGGCCAGACCGTCACCGTGCGCGACCTCGATCGCCGCCACACCCGCACTGTCGAGGGCGGCCGCGATCGACCGGACCTGGTCCACGGTGAACTGATGCCGGACCGCGTGCATCCCGTCCCGCAACGTCACATCCTGGATATACAGGTTCACGCCGCCACTCCCCGCTCGGCCCGCAACGCCACCATCCGCTCCGCCGTCCGCAACGCCGCCGACGTCATGATGTCCAGATTCCCGGCATACGCCGGCAGATAGTGCCCCGCCCCGGACACCTCCAGGAACACCGACACCTGCACCCCGGCGAACGACGTTCCAAGAGCCGGCACGTAGGCGTCGACCTCATCGAACTGCACGGTCTGCTTCAACCGGTAACCCGGCACGTATTCCGCGACCGTGGCGACCATCGCCTCGACGGAGGCCGCGATCGCATCCCGGTCCACATTCCGGTCGGGGCACAGGCAGTAGACCGTGTCGCGCATCAACAGCGGCGGATCAGCCGGATTCAACACGATGATCGCCTTACCCGCCCGCGCCCCACCGACGACCTCGATCGCCCGCGCCGTCGTCTCGGTGAACTCGTCGATATTCGCCCGCGTCCCCGGACCCGCCGACCTCGACGCGATCGACGCCACGATCTCCGCATACGCCACCGGCGTCACCCGACCGACCGCCGCCACGACAGGCACGGTCGCCTGACCACCACACGTCACCATGTTCACGTTCGGCTCGCCCAGATGCTCATCCAGATTCACCGGCGGCACCACATACGGCCCGACCGCCGCCGGCGTCAGATCCACCACCAGACGACCGCGCTCCCGCAACAACTCCGCGTGCCGCTTGTGCGCACCCGCCGACGTCGCGTCAAACACCACCTCCACATCGGCGAACTCCGGCATCGCCAACAAGCCGTCGATGCCCTCGGCCGTGGTCGCCACACCAAGCCGCCGCGCCCGCGCCAGACCGTCGGAGTCCGGGTCGATACCGACCATCGCCACCATCCGCAACGACTCCGACAACCGCAACACCTTGATCATCAGATCGGTACCGATGTTCCCCGACCCGATCACCGCCACACCCGTGGTCATGACGTCTCCTCGCTTAGTCCACGGCCGGCACAGCCCACAACGGGCCAGCCGATCCGGTCACCCCGTCCGCCCATCACGACCCTCCCGAGAAGCAGACCCGCACCGAACCCACGCCGGATATCCGCGCCTCGTACGCGGCGCCTGCGGTGACCGACACCATCGGGCCGAGCGCCCCGGACAACACCACATCGCCAGCACTCAGAGGGCTACCCGCGACGGCGAGCGTCTGCGCCAACCAGGCGACCGCGTGCACGGGGTTACCGAGGCAGGCGGCGCCAGCGCCGACCGAGACCGGCTCACCAGCGTGTTCGAGCACCATGCCCGCCACCCGAAGGTCGACGTCCGACAGACGGCAGGGCTGGTTACCCAGCACGAACAGACCCGAGGATGCGTTGTCCGCGACCGTGTCCACGATCGAGATGTCCCAACCCGCGATCCGCGAATCCACGATCTCGACCGCCGGAAGAATGTGATCCGTCGCCCGAACCACATCCGCGACCGTCACCCGCTCGAACGGCAGATCCGCACCGAGGACGAACGCGACCTCCGCCTCCACCCTCGGTTGGATCAACCCGCCGAGGTCGACCTCGGCGCCGTCCGGGACCGCCATGTCAGCGAACAACACCCCGAAATCCGGCTGGAACACCCCGAACGCCTGCTGCACCGCCGGCGACGTCAAACCGATCTTCGCCCCGACCCGACGCCGACCAGCCGCCAACCAGTCGGCGACCTGCGCCTGCTGAACGGCATACGCGGCATCGACATCGCCGAGCGGCAGAACCGCCTCCCGCAACGGAGGCACGGGAGTCCCGGTCTCGTAAGCGCCCCGCAGCAGCGCCGCAGCATCATCCACAAAGGTCATGACAGATCCACACACACGTTCGTCAGCTCCGAGTAGAAGTCCAGGGAATGCGTCCCACCCTCACGACCCACACCAGACGCCTTCACCCCACCGAACGGCGTCCGCAGATCCCGCAGGAACCACGTGTTCACCCACACGATCCCCGCCTCCAAACGCGCACCAGCCCGATGCGCCCGACCCACATCCCGCGTCCACACCGTCCCCGCAAGCCCGTACTCACTGTCATTGGCCAGAGCGAACGCCTCGTCCTCGTCATCGAACGGCGCCACATGACACACCGGCCCGAACACCTCCTCACGGTTCACCCGCGCATCCGGGCCGAGACCGGTCAACACCGTCGGCCGCACATACGCGCCACCATCACGGCCATCCCCGAACTCCGGCACCCCACCACCAGCCAGGACCGTCGCACCCTCAGTACGGGCCAGGTCGTAGTAACCGAGGACCTTCTCCCGATGCTTGTGCGAAATCAACGGCATGTTCACCGTCACCTCGTCCGCCGGCCAGCCGAAGCTCAACTCATCCGCCCGCTTCGCCAACCGGGCCACGAACTCCTCGAACACCGGCCGCTGCACATACAACCGCTCCGTACACAGACACACCTGACCACCGTTGGTGAACGACGACCGCACCGAACCCTCCACCGCCGCATCCAGGTCAGCGTCCGCGAAGACAAGGCCGGCGTTCTTACCGCCCAACTCGAACGACACCGCCTTCACCCCATCAGCAGCCGCCCGCATGATCGCCCCACCAGTAGCCGACTCACCCGTGAACGTGATCGCATCCACCCCCGGATGCCGGGTCAAAAACTCCCCCGCCGACCCCGGCCCGAACCCATGCACCACATTGAAAACACCATCAGGCACCCCCGCCGCCGCCATCACCTCGGCCAACAACGTCGCCGACGACGGCGTCTCCTCCGACGGCTTCACCACCACCGCATTCCCACACGCCAGAGCCGGCGCCACCTTCCACGTCAGCAACAACAGCGGCAGATTCCACGGCACGATCACCGCCACCACACCCACCGGCTTACGCACCGCGTAATTCAGTGCCCGACCACCGGACGGGGTCACCGTCGTAAAAGACTCCGTCGGCGTGGTGGAAACGATCTCCGCGAACGCCCGGAAGTTCGCCGCACCACGGGGAATGTCCAGACTCCGCGCCTGCGAAATCGACTTACCCGTATCACCAACCTCCGCCGCCACCAGATCATCGAACCGACGCTCCAACTCGTCGGCGACCCGATACAACACCGCTGCCCGCTCCCGCTCACCCATCCGACCCCACGACCCCCGCAACGCCGACCGCGCCGCACCCACCGCCGCATCCACCGTGGACTGATCAGCCTCGGCGACCTCGAAGATGGTCTGGCCGGTGACCGGGGAGATCTTCGGGAACCGGTTGCCGGTGTCGACGAACTCGCCGCCGACGTAGTTGCGCAGCAGGCCGGGCGAGCCGGACGGCCGTCCCGACATCAGTTCGGGATGCCAGAGGTTCATGCCTCCCCCTCTCCGGTGCCGGGCCGCCGGCGCCGGCTGGTGCCGCCGTTGCCGGTGGCCCGCTTGGTGGCGATGCCCAGAGCTCCGATCAGGAGCGCCGCCGCACCGGCCACCGCCGCGCCGAGCACCCGGTGCTGGGTGCGGACCCGTCGCCGCACCTGGGCGTACGGCGTGGTGGAGAACGAGACCATCTCGTAGCGGGAGACGTAGCGGCCGGGCAGGGCCTTCTCCAGGGCGTGTTCGACCTTGCGCCCGTACTGGAAGACCGGTGAGGCGACCTTGTCCCGCATCTCGACGAAGTTGGCGAGTGCCATCTGGGCGATCGCCTCGGTGTCGTCGCGCCGGCGCTCGTCGAACAGCGGCAGTGCGCGGGCCCAGTCGTCGCCGGTGTCGTCGAGGCAGCGGTCGAGCACGACGACGTCCTCGAAGGCGCAGTTGGCGCCCTGGCCGTAGAACGGGACGATGGCGTGCGCCGCGTCGCCGAGCAGTGCGACCCGGCCGTTGGCGTGCCAGGGGCCGCACCGTACGGTGCCGAGCAGGCCGACCGGGTTGTGCTGGTAGTCGTCGACCAGGTTCGGGGCGATCGGCGGCAGGTCCGGGTAGTGGGTGGCGAAGTGCCGTTCGATGGCTGCCGGGCTGGACAGCGACGCGAAGCTGCCGGTGCCGCCGGTGGGCCAGAACAGGGTGCAGGTGAACGACCGGTCCGGGTTGGGCAGGGCGATCATCATCGAGGTGCCGCGCGGCCAGATGTGCAGCGCGCCCGGGTCGAGGGCGAAGTCGCCGTCGACCGGCGGGATGGTGAGTTCCTTGTAGCCGTAGTCGAGGAAGTCGAGGCTCTCGGTGAGCAGGTCGTGGGCGAGCAGTTGGCCACGTACGGCGGAACCGGCGCCGTCGGTGCCGATCACGACGTCGGCGTCGGCGTGGGCTTCGCCGTCCGGGGTCTGGTAGGTCATCGCGCCGGTCGCCGGGTCGAGGCCGACGAGCCGGTGCGAGAAGACGATCTCGACGCCGTCGGCGGCCTGCGCGGCGTCGAGGAGGGCGTTGTTGAGCGCGCCACGGCTGATCGAGTTGATGGCGCGGTCGCCGCCGGCGCTGTAGAGCTGGAGGTCGAGCGGCCCGGCGATCGGGTGGATCATGCGGCCGCGCATCGGGAGCGCGTCGGCCATCACCTGCTTGTCGAGGTCGATGCGGCGCAGCGCGTCGAGTCCGCGCTCGGAGAGCGCCAGGTTGATCGAGCGCCCGCGTTCGGCGGTGCCGCTGCGCGGGTCGGGGCGCCGCTCGTAGACGGTGACCCGGTGGCCGCGCCGGGCCAGGTAGCAGGCGAGCAGGCAGCCGGCCAGTCCCGCGCCGACGACCGCGACCCGCGATCGACTAGTCACGTCCCAACTCCTTCACCGTCGCGGCGAGAGCCTGCGCGGCCCGCCAACAGTCGTGGTACGTCGAGTAGAGCGGCACCGGCGCGAACCGTACGACGTCGGGTTCGCGGGCGTCGGCGATCACGCCGTGTTCGTGCCGGAGCCGCCGGGTCAGGTCGGAGGCGCTGCCGTCGCCGATGCGTACCGACAGTTGGCAGCCGCGCCGGGCCGGGTCGCGCGGGGTGATCACGGTGAGCGGCCGGTTCGCGGTGACCTCGTCGAGCAGTTCCTCGAGGTAGCCGGTGAGGCGCAGGCTGCGTTCGCGCAGGGCGGGCATGCCGACCCGGTCGAAGATCTCCAGCGAGGTGCGTACCGGACCCATCGCGTAGATCGGCGGGTTGGAGATCTGCCAGGCGTCGGCGGTCGCCGGCGGGCGGGACACCGGGGTCATCTCGAACCGGGTCGCCGGCTCGGTGCTCCACCAGCCCTCGAACCGGGGCAGGTCGGCGCCGTGGTGGCGTTCGTGGACGAACGCGCCGGCGAGCGCGCCCGGGCCGGAGTTCAGGTATTTGTAGGAGCACCAGGCGGCGAAGTCGACGCCCCAGTCGTGCAGCTTCAGCGGCACGTTGCCGGCGGCGTGCGCGAGGTCCCAGCCGACGACGGCACCGGCGGCCCGGCCGGCGGCCGTGATCGTCTCGATGTCCATCAAATCGCCGGTGAGGTAGTTGACGCCGCCGAGCAGCACCAGTGCCACCCGGTCGCCCTCGTCGCGCAGGTAGGCCAGCACGTCCTCGGTGCGCAGGTTCTCCTCGCCGGGGCGCGGACGCAGCCGTACGACGGTCTTGTCGGGGTCGAGGCCGTGGAACACGGCCTGGCTGCGCACGGCGTAGCTGTCGGACGGGAAGGCGGTGTCCTCGATGACGATCCGGGTGCGGATGCCCGAGGGGCGGTAGAACGAGACCATCAGCAGGTGCAGGTTGACGGTCAGCGAGTTCATCACGACCGCCTCGGACGGCAGGGCGCCGACCAGCCGGGCCGCGGTCCCGGTCAGGAACTCGTGGTACGGCAGCCACGGCCGGCCGGCCTCGAGGTGCCCCTCCACGCCGAGCCGGGCCCAGTCGCCGAGATCGTCGAGCAGATCGGGGACGGTCGCGCGCGGTTGCAGGCCGAGCGAGTTGCCGGCGAAGTAGGCGACCTCGGCGTAGCGGCCGCCGTCGGCGGGTGGGACGTGGAACAGTTCGCGGTGGCCGGGGTCGGCGGCGTCACGCCGGTAGGCGTCTTCCTCACTACGCTGTCTCATGACGTCCACTCGCTACGCTCGCGGCCGCCATGAGACCGCCTGAGCCGACTGATTCGCTCACTGCGCTCGCTCATGTTTCTGTCTCCGGTCACATGGAGGTCCGGGCGGACCAGATCTCGGGGAAGACCACGCGGGCCATGCTGCGCTGCAACCATGTCACGCCGGCCGAGCCGCCGCTGCCGACCTTGGCGCCCATGGTGCGCTGGACGGCCTTGAGGTGCCGGTAGCGCCAGTCACCGAACTGTTCGGCGACCTCGGTCAGCGCTTCGCCGAGCATCCGCAGGTGGTTGTCGGGGGTGTTCTGCTCGTAGACGCGTACCCAGGCCTGTTCGACGGCCGGGTGCGCCTCGTGCTCCTGCGCGGTGTCCCGATCAAGGAGTGCCTGCGGGATCGCGTGCCCGCGGCGGGCGAGTACGGCGATGACGTCGTCCCAGAGGCTCGGGGCCTCGAGGGTCTCGACGAGTTCGGCGTACACCTCGGCCTGCCGGCGGAACGGGCGGACCAGTGACGGGGTCTTCAGGCCGAGCAGGAACTCCAGGTGCCGGTACATCGCCGACTGGAAGCCGGAGCCCTCGCCGAGCAGGTCGCGGAAGCGGTTGAAGTCGGCGGGCGTCATCCAGCGCAGCGTCTGCCAGGAGGCGTTGAGTCCCTCGAGGTGCAGGGCGGCGCGGCGCAGCGGGGCGAGCGCGCCCCAGACGTCGTCGGCGCGCAGCAGCCGCTGGGTCTCGAGCAGCTCGAAGCGGGTGAGGCCGAAGTAGAGCTCCATGATCTGGCTGACCATGAGGAAGGACATCTCGCCCGGGTCCTTGCTCAACGTCTGCTGGAGGCTGTGCAGGGTGCTGGCATGCACGTACGCGTCGTACGGCACGCGGTCGGTGAACTCGACCGTCGGCTCGCCGGCGTTGGCCGCGGCGCGCCGCTCGCGTTCGTCGGCAGTCGCCGGCCGTACGGCCGGGGCGGACGGGTCGGTCGGGCGTACGTCCGGCTCGGCCAGTTCGGTGCTCTTCATGCGCTGCGTCCCTCCCTCGCGCTGAGTTACCCCATGATCTCCTTGATCGGGGTGAATCTTGAAGACCGGATGAACGGTGTTCACGCTGCTAGACCTCTGGATCAGGAGCTAGATTGAGGTACTGACTTAACGAAGGAAAAGTGAACGTGGACGAGATGGATTGGGCGCTCCTCGGGGAGCTGCAGCGCGATGCCCGGCTCTCCTTCAGCGAGCTGTCACGCAGGGTGCACCTGTCGCCGCCGGCGGTGGCCGAGCGGATCCGCCGGCTGGAGGAGTCCGGGGTGATCGGCGGCTACCACGCGCACGTCGACCTGCCCCGGGCCGGCTGGTCGGTGGTGGCCATGATCCGGATGTCCTGCTACGGGGCGCACTGCATCCTGCGCGACCCGGAGGTGGCGACGTGGCCGGAGATCCTGGAGATCCACCGGATCACCGGCGACGCGTGCAGCCTGTTGAAGGTGGCGGCCGGTTCGATGGAGCACTTCGAGCGGGTGATCGACCGGTTGGCCCCGTACGGCCAGCCGTCGAGCACGATGGTGCTGTCGACGCCGCTCGGCTGGCGCCCGGTGACCCGGGCCGACCGGCCGGAGTCCTGAGACGTACGACGACGGCGGCCCACGTCGCGCCCGGTGCCCCTTTCCGGGGCGCCCGCTACGGCTGTGGCTCGCCGCTGACGGTCACCTCGACGGCGACGACGCCGCCCGCCGCGTCGAGCACCTTTCGGAGCGTTGCCACAGTTCCGCGAGGAGGCCGGCCCTGTTGTCTACATTGTTCGGCAGCCGGGCAGCCACCCGGTGGTCCCTTGCGCAGCGAACCGGACCGGCATCCGCTGACCAGCCTTTCCCGAGACCGGCGAGGTGAGTGCACATGTCCGTTACCGACGTCGACCGGTACGTCGACGCGAACCCGTTCGGCGACGCCGCGTTCCCGGTCACCCCCGCCCAGGCCGTCTTCCTCGACGAGATCACGCCGCCGTCCGGTCCCGACCACGCCGACCACGTCCTCCACGTGGAGCTGACCCGGCGGATCGCGCCGGCGCGGGTGGCCACGGCGGTCCGGCGGACGATGCTGCGGCACGACGGTCTCCGGCTGCGCCTGGCCCACGACGGCTCGCGGTGGTGGCAGACCTGCGCCGATCCGGGCGACCCCCCGTTCGAGAGCCACGACCTGTCCGGTGTCGGCGACGACGAGGTGGAGTCGGCCGTGGCGGCGGTCGCGGCCGGCGCCCGGACCTCCCACACCGCCCCGGTACGCGTCGAGCACCTGCGGCTGGGCGGCGGTCGCCGGGACCGGATGCTCGTCATCTGCAATCCGCTGGTCGTCGACGAACTGTCCCTGGCGCTGGTGTTGGACGACCTCCAGGGGTGGCTGGACGGCAACGGGCCGGCGGCACCCACCACGCCGTACCAGATCTGGGCGGCGGCCCTGGACCGGTACGCGTCGGAGGCGGCACTGGCCGAGCAGGTCCCGTTCTGGCTGGCCCAGCGGCGGCGCGAGTCGGTACCGGTCGACCGGTCGGAGGGGGCCGGCTCGACCGGACCACGGGCGGTGCTCACCACGACACTGTCCGGGGCGGCGACCGGCGCCGCGGCACGGGCCGCCGGCTCGGCCGGGCTCGATCTCGCCGATCTGCTGCTGGCCGCCGTGGCCGCGACGGTGGCGCGCTGGCAGGGCGGTGCACACTGCACGCTCGCGGTGGCGTCGCCGGGCCGGCGGTCTCCGGCACCGGGGATCGACGTCAGCCGGACGATCGGCCGGTTCGAGTTCCGCTACCCGCTGCGCCTGCACGTCGACCCGGGCCTGACCGGCCTGTCGGCGGCGGCCGAGGTGCGCCGCCAGGTGGCGGCCGTACCGCTCGACGGTCTCGGGCACGGCCTGCTGCTGCGTACCCGGGGCGACGAACGGCTGGCCGACGTCGCCGCGCCGCAGGTCAGCTTCAGCTATCTGGCGGGATCCGACGCGACCCGCCCGGCGGGCCTGCTGGTGCCGGTCGCCGGGTCGGCCGGACCGGAGCCCGCGCCGGCCGGTGGTCGGCCGTACCTGCTGGATGTCACGGCGGGATTCGCCGACGGCGCCGTCCGGTTCGCGATCCACCACGACCCGGCCGTCCACGACGCGTCGACGGTCGGGCGGCTGCTCGACGAGATCGGGGCACGGCTGCGCGGCGAGGCCGTCGAGGCGGGCTGACGCCACGGGGGTGGTCGGCCACCGGGGACGCTCCACCGCCGACCGGCGGGCCGGTGGCGCCGGGTGTCGCCACGACCCGGCCGGCAGGGGTGTCCCGTGCCGGCCGCCGGCCGGATCCGGATGACCGGAGGGTCGGTTGTGACCGACTCGGCCATACCCTCACGCAGGTCAAGTTCGATAGGATCGAACAAGACTAGCCCGGGCTGCCCCCGCCCGCGCCGGCCTTTCCAGGAGGACCCGTGCACACATCGGAACGCCACACCCGGCAGGACGACGCCCGACCGGATCTGGTCGGCGCACGGATGCGGCGGTTCCGCACCGAACGGGGCCTGACCCTGCGCGGCCTGGCCGCCCGGTCCGGCCTGTCGATCGGCTTCCTGTCGCAGGTCGAGCGGGGTGTCTCATCGATCGGGCTGACCGCGCTGAACAGTGTGGCGGCCGCCCTCGACCGGCCGGTCGCGGAGTTCTTCGACGACGGTCCGGCCCCCGCCGAGGAGGTGCCGTCGGCCCGGCTGCCCACCCATTTCACGCTGACCCGGGCGGCGAGCGGCGCCACCGAATACGTCTCCGGCCAGCAGACCTACCGGATGCTGTCGGACCGGGGCCCCAACCTGGTGCTGGAGCCGATGCTGGTGCACATAGCGCCCGGTGGCCGGCGGGACGAGGCGTACGGGCACGGTGGTGAGGAGTTCGCCTACGTGGTCAGCGGCGAGCTGCTCTACGAGGTCGACGGGGTGGAGCACCGGCTGCACCCGGGGGACAGCCTGCATCTGCGGTCGAACGCGCCGCACCGGCTCTACAACGACACCGACAAGGTGACAACGGTCGTCTCGGTGGTCACGCCGCGGCTGTTCTGATCGCCGTGTTCACTCACACGTAACAGGGCGGGAGCGCTCCTACGGGTTCAGGCGGCGGTCGAGTTCGGCCGCCGCGGCCCGCCACACGTAGGCACCCGGGTCGATGACCGAGAAGTGGTCGCCGGGGTGTTCGAGGTGGACCACCTCGTCGCCGGCGGCCCGCGCGGAGGCGACGTACCGGCGGTTGAAGTCGCGCAGGTCGAGGTCGTCGGCGTGGCCCTGGACGACGAGTTGCGGCACGCCGATCGGCAGCCGGGCCATCGGGTCGGCGGCGGCGTAGACCGCCGGCAGGTCGTCGTGCCGGCCGCCGAGCGCGCCGGCGACGGCGCCCGAGCCGATGTCGCGGCGGTCGCCCTCGGCGAGGTCGAGCACCCCGGCCAGCGAGACGACCAGCGCGGGGCGCCGGGTGTCGGCGGCGACCCGCAGCGCGAGTTGGGCGCCGGCCGAGTGTCCGATGACCGCGATCCGGTCGAGGTCGACCCTAAAGTTCAAGTCGAGGTTTAGGTTGAGGTCGAGGTTGAGGGTTGGCTCCCCGGCGTGGCCGGTCGCGGCCAGCCGGTCGAGGTCGGCCAGCGCGTCGAGGCCGGCGGCGACGTCGGCGGCGGTGGTGTCCCAGCCGTGCCGGTCCGGGCGGCGGTACTCCAGGTTCCACACCGCGTAGCCACGGCCGGCGAGGGCGATGGCGAGCGCGTCCATCAGGTCGGCGCCCCAGACGGACCGCCAGAAGCCGCCGTGCAGCAGCACCGCGACCGGTGCCGGCCCGGCACCCGTCGCCGACGGACCGCCCGAACCGGAGGCCGGCCCGGCGCCCGCCGGCAGTCGCAGGTCGCCCCACTGCTCGGGGTGCGGACCGTACGCGATCCGGATCGCCGGGTCGCGCCGCCGGTACACCGCGTGCCGGACCGCCCAGCCCAGGCCCCAGACGCCCCGGCCCCACAGGTGCGCCGAGCCGGCGGCGACCGGTGCCGGCCCGGTCACGGCCAGGTCGAACCAGACCGTACGGGCCGCGTGCGGTCCCTCGACGGCCATGAGCGCCCGTACGGCGGGATCGGGGCCGGGCAGTACGACGAGGACCGTCGACGGGTCGCGGCCGACGCTGCCGAGCGCGCGGCGCAGCCCGGCGGCGTCCGGGACGGTCAGGAAGCGGCCGGCGACGCCCAGCGTGGTGAACTCGCCCTCGGCGACCTCGGTGAGCAGGTCCCGGTCGGCGACCAGGCCGGCCACCGCGACGACCAGCACGTACGGCGGGGCCGGCTGGTTGGCCGACGGCCCGGTCACGACCCGCTCCCCGGCCCGGTCGCGGCCGGGCGGACCGGCGCCGGTTCGCGGCGCAGCAGCGGCAGCACGGCCGAGCCGAGCAGGGCCACGCCCCGGTCGTCGGTCAGACCGTGCGGGGTGCCGAACTCGACCCGCCGCACCCCGGCGTCGATCAGGGTCTGCGCCTGCGCGGCGACCTGCTCCGGGGTGCCGGAGAAGGCGAAGAGGTCGAGCAGGTCGTCGGGGATCAGCCGGCCGGCCTCGGTGTCGGCGCCGGCGTCGACCAGCTCCTTGACCCGGGCCAGCAGGTCGGCGGGGATCTCCACGGTCGGGTCGAGGTCGGCGACGACGGCCAGGTACATCGCGACCTCGGTGCGCGCCTTCGCCCGGGCGGCGGCGCCGTCGGTGTCGACGACGGTGACCGCGCCGAGCACGATGCCGACGTCGTCGACGGAGCGGCCGGCCGCCTCGGCGCCGGTGCGTACCCGGTCGCGGATGACCGACACCATCGCCGGGTTGGCGCTGCCGCCGACCTTGATCTCGCCGGCGATCCGGCCGGCGAGGGCGGCGCCGCGCGGGCCCCAGGCGCCGAGCAGCAGCGGCGGGTCGGGGCGGTGCACCGCGTACCGCAGGGCGGTGCCGGGGGCGAGCCGGAAGACCCGGCCCTCGAAGCCGGTGGTGTCGCCGCCGAGCAGCCGGTAGACGACCTGCGCGGCCTCCTCCAGGGCGGCCAGCGGGCGGGGCTGGTCGATGCCGACGGCGCCGAGCCAGGTGCCGCGGGCCAGGCCCAGGTAGGCCCGCCCGTGCGAGGCCAGGTCGAGCGCGGCGGCCTGGCCGGCGATCTCGTACGGCGCCATCGAGTACGGGTTGAGGCAGGCGGTGCCGAGCCGGACCCGGGTGGTGGCCGCCGCCATCTCCAGCAGCGGGAAGATCGGTGGCTGGTACATCAGGTCACCGAAGACGGTGAGTACGTCGAAGCCGTCCTCCTCGGCGCGGCGGGCCAGCCGGGCGTAGTCGCCGGCCCGCTTGTCGCTCTGCAGGCCGAGCCCGATCTCGACGGGTGCCACGGGGTTCCTCCTTGGTGGACGGCGGCCGGACGGCGGTCCGCCGGGACGCTGCGGGTGGCCGGACGGCCGGCGGGACGTTGCGGCGCGGCCGGACGGCCGGCGGGGTTCAGGCCGGTGGGGTCCGGCCGGCGGGGATCAGGTCAGGTCGGCGGAGTTCATCCGGCGCCGGCAGGTCCGCTCGACCCGCATGATCAGCCGCTCTTCCGGGTCGGGGCAGGCGAAGAGCGAGTCCTGGGCGAGCCAGTCGCCGGGCGGCACGTCGCGCTGCTTGGCGGCCAGGAACGGCAGCACCGACGCGAGGGCGTACACGCAGAAGTGCTTGCCCTCGGGCAGCTTGAGGTGTGCGCTGTCGGTCAGGTCGAAGTGGTCGCCGACGTCCATGCCGCACACCGAGCGGCCCTCGATCCGGTCGACGGTGACCCGCAGGTCGTAGATGTCCATGTCGCCCTCGGTGGGCGTCCCGTCCTCGGTCATGGTCAGCTCCCTCCTACCTGGACAATGATTTTGCCGACGGTACGCCCGGCGGCAAGGTCGGACAGCGCCCGCGGCGCCTCGTGCAGTGGCACGACCCGGGTCACCGGTGGCCGGACCGCGCCGGCCGCGTGCAGGTCGAAGAGCTGGGCGTACGCGTCGCGGACCGCGTCGGGGCGCCGCCACGGGTACGTCGACCCCCACGACAGGCCGATGACGGTGGTGTTCGCGGCGGTCAGCCGCATCGGGTCGACCGGCGGCGGTGGCCCGCCGGCGGCGCCGATCACCACGATCCGCCCCTCGAACGCCAGGCAGTCGAGCGACCGGGTGAAGACGTCGCCGCCGACCGGGTCGAGTACGACGTCGACCCCGGTCCCCCGGGTCGCCTCCCGGACCTGTTCGACGAAGTCGGTGGCGTGGTAGTCGATGGCGAGGCTGGCACCGTTCTCCCGGCAGCGGGCGACCTTCTCCGGGCCGCCGGCGGTGCAGATCACCCGGGCCCGCCGGGCGACGGCGAGCTGGGTGGCGGCGATGCCGACCCCGCCGGCACCGGCGTGCACCAGCACCAGGTCGCCGGCGCGTACCCCGGCGCGTTCGAGGGCGAACCACGCCGTCTGGTACGTCACCGGCAGGGCGGCGGCCTCGACCGGGCCGATCCCGGCCGGCCGGGGCACGGTCAGGCCGGCCTCGACGGTGACCCGGTCGCCGAGCGCGCCGTGCGGCAGGGCCGGGCAGGCGAGCACGTCCTGGCCGAGCAGGTGGTCGGCGCCGGGGCCGGCGGCGACGACCCGGCCGGCGACCTCGACGCCCGGGGTGACGGGCGGGTCGGGGCGGACCGGATAGGTGCCCCGGCACAGCATCACGTCGAGGAAGTTGAGGCCGACGGTGTCCACGGCCAGGGTCACCTCGCCGGGGCCGGGCGGCGGGTCGTCGGGCACCTCCGCGACGGTGAGCACGTCGGCGGGCTCACCGTCACGGTGGGCGACCAGTCGTCGGATCATGCCGTGGCCGGCACGAGCAGTTCGGAGTGGTGGTGCACGATGCGCCAGCCGTCGGCGGTGCGCCGCAGCACGTCGGTGACCCGGCTGTGCTGGGCGGAGCCGTCCTTCGGTTCGGCGACCAGCACGTAGCGGGCGACGGCGGTGTCGTCCCAGACGTCGACACGCAGGTCGGTGGCGGCCAGGACGGCGAGGTTCGGGCGGGCGCCGGCGGCGTCGCGCCGGTCGCGGTACGAGTCGAGTTCGGCGCGGGTCCGCAGCGGCCCGGGCAGGTGGGTCTCCCAGGTGGTCACGTCGGCGTGCAGGTGGCTGTCGAAGCGCCGCCGGTCGCCGGCGAGGAACGCGTCGTACAGGTCGTCGATGCCGGCCCGGATCAGGTCGGCGTCGGCCCCGCCGCGGTCTTCGGTTTCGGTGCTCACTGTGCGCTCCATCCCGACCGGTCGTCGCGGACGACGCGGCCACCCTTCATGACCCAGCGGATGCCGCGGAACGCCGACGTCTCGGCGGTCGGGTCGGCGTCCATCGCGACCAGGTCGGCGTACTTGCCGGTCTCCACTGTGCCGAGGTCGGCCTCGGCGCCGAGCCAGCGGATCGGGCCGAGGGTGCCGGCGTACAGCGCGTGGGCCGGGCCGATGCCGCCCTCGGACATGTATTCGAGTTCGCGTACCGAGGCGTTGGTTCCCTCGAAGTGCCAGAACGGCGGCATGTCGCTGCCGAGCAGCACCTCGACGCCGGCTTCCAGCGCCATCGCGTAGCTCTCCAGGTGTCGTGGTCCGGCGCCGAGCGACCGGCACTGCATCCACTCCGGTACGCCGAGTTCGTCGAAGAACTCCTTGCAGCGGGTGACCAGCAGGGTCGGCACCAGGGCGGTGCCGCGCTCGGCCATCCGGGCGACGACCTCGGGGGTGAGCTGGTAGCCGTGCTCGACGCAGTCGAGGCCCAGTTCGACGGCCTCGGCGATGACCGGCGCCGGCCCGGCGTGGGCGGTGACCCGCCGGCCCCAGGCGTGCGCGGTGTCGATGACGGCGCGCAGCTCGTCGGTGAACAGCTGCCGGGTGTGGATCGACTCGTGCTCGCCGGCGATGCCGCCGGAGATCATCACCTTGATCAGGTCGGCGCCGGCCTTGACCTGGCTGCGTACGCCGCGCCGGAAGCCGTCCGCGCCGTCGCACTCCATGGTGTCGCCGCTCTCGTGGCCGTGGCCGCCGGTGCAGACCAGGGCCCGGCCGGCGGTGAAGATCCGGGGGCCGACGACCCGGCCGGCGGCGATCGCGCGGCGCAGGGCGAAGTCGGCGTGGTCCTTCTCGGCCACGCAACGGACCGTCGTCACTCCGCACAGGAGGGTGCGGCGGGCGCCGTCGGCCATGTAGAACGCCAGCTCGTGCGGGCTCATCCCCTTGACCCCGTCGCCGCCGCTGCCGGGCAGCGACAGCGACAGGTGGGTATGCATGTTGGTCAGGCCCGGCGTGACGTACGCGCCGTCGAGGTCGACGCGCGCGAACCCGCCCTGCTCGCCGGCCTGGGCGAGCACCTCGTCGCGCGGGCCGACGGCGGCGATCCGGTCGTCGCGTACCCAGACGGCCGCGTCGGGCAGCGGGCCGACGCCGTCGACGATCCGGCCGTCGACGACGGTGCAGTTGACCAGTACGGTCGACGCCGCACCACTACTTTCGCTCATGGGTAGTCCTCGAATCCGTAGATCTGGCGGGCGGCGGCGGGGGTGACGTAGCCCTCGGCGATGTCGGCGCGGATGGCGGCCGGGTCGCGGTCGCGGGGGTCGCCGTGGCCGCCCCCACCGGCGGTGAGCAGCGTGATCCGGTCCCCCACCTCGACCCGGGTCCGCTTCGTCGACACCCGCGCCTCCCGGTCCGTACCGGGAAAGACGACCACCTGGTTCGGGTCCGGCTCGTGGCCGCCGGCAAGCGCCCACGGCCGGCTGCGGGTCTTCTTGATCACCGACAGGAACTCGCCCGGCGTCACGAACCGGATGTCACGCCGCAGGCCCGCGCCACCGCGGAACCGGCCCGCCCCGCCGGAGTCGGCGCGGATCTCGACCCGTTCGAAGAACATCCCGGTCTTGGCTTCGAGGACCTCGACCGGGGTGTTGCGGGCCTGGGTCTGGCACAGGTGGTTGACCGGGCCGATGCCGTCATGGTCGGGGCTGGCGCCCCAGCCGACCGCGTCGTTGTTGCTGACCGCGAACATCTGCCCGGTGTCGGGGTGGATACCGACCATCATGAACCCGGGCACGTCACCGCCGGACGACGCCGGCAGCCGGTCCGGCATGCCCTGGGCGAGGGCCTTGTAGATGAGTTCGAGGGCGACGGTGCCGGTCCACTGGGTGAACGTCGCCGCCGGGTAGACGGCGTGGAACAGGGTGCCGGGCTCGGCGCGTACCGAAAGGGCGGCGAAGTGGCCGGCGTTGGTCTGCTCGGTCGGGGTGGTCACCGCCTTGAACGCGACCCGGGCGGTCGCGATCGTCGCGCCGAGCGGCAGGTTCACCGGGCCGGGTACGGCCGGCGACGAGCCGGCGAAGTCGACGGTGAACCGGCCGTCGGCGACGGTCACGGTGACCTGCATCCGGATCGGCTCGTCGCTGATGCCGTCGTCGTCGAGCCAGTCGACGGCGGTCCACGAGCCCTGCGGCAGGGCGGCGACCGCCTCGGCGGTGGACGCCTCGGCGGCCGCGACGACGGTGTCGACGACCGCGTCGACGGTCTCGCGCCCGTAGCGGGTGTAGACGTCGATCAGCCGGCGCTCGCCGGTGCGCAGCGCCGCGACCTGGGCGTGCAGGTCGCCGATGACCAGGTCCGGCATCCGGGAGTTGAACCGGATCAGTTCCACGATCTCGTGGGCCGGCTCGCCGCGGCGGAAGACCTTGGTGCCCGGGAAGATGATGCCTTCCTGGTGCATGTCGGTGGAGTCCAGCACGTAGCCGGGGTCCTTGGCGCCGAGGTCCATCCAGTGCGCGCGTACGCAGAGGAAGCCGATCAGCGTGCCGTCGCCGTCCGGGTCGGGCAGGAACACCGGCGAGAACAGGGTCGCGTCGTACGAGTGCGCCGCGTTCCAGTACGGGTAGTTGAGCAGCACCACGTCGCCGGGTTCGAGGTTGTCGACCCCGACGTACTCGACGCCCTTGCCGATCGAGTAGTCGTTGGCGCCGAGGAACCGGCTCAGGCCGGTCGACTCGGCGACCAGGCGCAGGTCGGCGTCGTAGATGGAGATGCCGAAGTCGTAGACCTCGTAGATGACCGGGTTGAAGGCGGTGCGGACCAGGGCGGCCCGCATCTCCTCGGCGGCCGACACGAGATAGCTGCGGACCACCTCGACGGTGGCGCCGTCCGGCGGTGTCGTCGCGGTCCGACCGGCCCCGGGTTCACCCATCGGTCACCCCGTAGACGTCACGGGCGGCGGCCGGGCTGACGTAGCCCTCGGCGACGTCGAGGCGTACGGCGTCGGGGTCGCGGTCGCGGGGGTCGCCGTGCCCGCCCCCGCCGGCGGTGAGCAGCGTGATCCGGTCCCCCACCTCGACCCGGGTCCGCTTCGTCGAAACCCGCGCCTCCCGGTCCGTACCCGGGAAGACGACCACCTGGTTCGGGTCCGGCTCGTGGCCACCGGAAAGCGCCCACGGCCGGCTGCGGGTCTTCTTGATCACCGACAGGAACTCGCCCGGCGTCACGAACCGGATGTCACGCCGCAGGCCCGCGCCACCGCGGAACCGGCCCGCCCCGCCGGAGTCGGCGCGGAACTCCATCCGTTCGAAGAACATCCCGGTACGGGCCTCGAGGACCTCGATCGGGGTGATCCGGCCGGTGCTGCCGGAGACGTGGGTGGCGGCGTTCATGCCGTCGTGGTCGGTGGTGGCGCCCCAGCCGACCGGGTCGTTGTTGCTGACCGCGAACATCTGCCCGGTGTCGGGATGGATGCCGACCATCATGAACCCGGGTACGTCACCGCCGGACGACGCCGGCAGCAGTTCCGGCATGCCCTGGGCGAGCGCCTTGAGGATCAGCTCGACCGCGACGATGCCGGTCCACAGGGTGAACGTCGGCTGCGGGTAGACGGCGTGGAAGAGGGTGCCGGGCTCGGCGAGCACCTTCAGCGGGGCGACCGTGCCGGCGTTCGACGGCTGGTCCGGCGAGGTCAGCGACTTCAGGATCACCTTGCAGATCGCCTCGGTGGCGCCGTACGGCATGTTGATCGGGCCGGCGGTCGCCGGCGCGGAGCCGGCGAAGTCGACGGTGAACTCGCCGTCGGCGATGGTGACGGTGACCCGCATCTTCACCGGGTCCTCGGTGATGCCGTCGTCGTCGACCCAGTCCTCGGCGGTCCAGGTGCCCTGCGGCAGCGCGGCCAGGGCGGCCCGGCTGCGGGCCTCGCCGTCGGCGATCATCGCGTCGATGGCGGCGTCGACGGTGGGCCGGCCGAACTTGGCCAGGATCTCCAGGTAGCGGCGTTCGCCGGTACGCAGCGCGGCGATCTGGGCGTGCAGGTCGCCGAGGACCTCGGCCGGCATCCGGGAGTTGAACCGGATCAGCTCGTGGATCTCGTGGACCGGCACCCCCTTCGACACCACCTTGGTGCCCGGGAAGATCAGGCCCTCCTGGTGCATGTCGGTGGAGTCCAGGACGTAGCCGGGGTCCTTGGCGCCGAGGTCCATCCAGTGCGCGCGTACGCAGAGGAAGCCGACGAGGGTGCCGTCGGCGTCCGGGTCGGCCGGGTCGGGCTGGAACACCGGCGAGAACAGGGTCGCGTCGGAGGCGTGCGCCGCGTTCCAGTACGGGAAGTTGAGCAGCACCACGTCACCGCGGTGCAGGTTGTCGAGGCCGACGTACTCGACGCCCTTGCGCAGCGAGAAGTCGTTGGCGCCGAGGAAGAAGGTGAGCCCGGTCGCCTCGGCGACCAGCCGCAGGCCGGCGTCGTACATCGACATGCCGAAGTCGTGGACCTCGTAGATGACCGGGTTGAACGAGGTGCGGATCAGGGTGGCCCGCATCTCCTCGGCCGCCGACAGCAGGTAGCTGCGGACGACCTCGACCGTGGCTCCGTCCAGGGTGGTCATGCGCCAGCCTCCTCGAGGGTCACCAGCAGGTAGCCGTGCGGGTCGACCTCGACGCGCTGTCCACTGGGGACGACGGTGGTCGAGGTGCCCTCGTCGACCAGCGCCGGCCCGGAGAAGACGTCGCCGGGCTGGAGCAGCGAGCGGTCGTAGACGGCGAACGGAACGACCTCGCGGGTGCCGAAGTCGTACGCGTCGCGCGGGGCGAGCAGCGCCCGGGTCGGGTCGCCGTCGCCGGCCGGCGCGGTCGCCAGCTCCGGGCGACGGGTCCGGCCGATGCCGCGTACCCGCAGGTTGAGGATCTGGAGCCGGTTGTCCATCGCGTGGCCGTAGCGGGCCCGGTGCAGTTCCTCGAACGAGGCGCGGACCGCGTCGGGGTCGAGGTCGTGGCCGACGGTCACCATCAGGCTGTGCTCCTGGCCGAGGTAGCGCAGCTCGAACTGCCGCTCCAGGAGCGCGTCGTTCTCGCCCACCCCCTGGGTGCGCAGCGAGGCGAGGGCCTCGGCCTCCACGCTCTTGAACAGCGCCTCGATCTGGTCCAGGTCGGCGTCGTCGAGGGTGGCCATGACCGTACGGGCGAAGTCGTCGACGATGTCGGCGGACAGCATGCCCCAGGCGGAGAAGCCGGACGGGGCGAACGGCACGACCACCTCGCGGATGCCCATCTCGCGGGCCAGCAGCGGGGCGAGCAGCGGGCCGGCGCCGCCGAAGGCGAGCAGTGAGAAGACCCTCGGGTCGTGGCCGCGCTCGACGGTGATCTGCCGGACCGCGCCGACGGTCTTGGCCAGCAGCACGTCGTAGATGCCGGCGGCGGCCGCCTCGACGGACAGGCCGAGCGGTTCGGCGACCTGCTCGCGGACCGCGTCGCGGGCGGCGTCGTCGGCCAGGCCCATGGTGCCGGCGAGGAAGCGCGCCGGGTCGACGAAGCCGAGGACGACCGAGGCGTCGGTGACGGTCGGCTTCGTGCCGCCGCGGCCGTAGCAGACCGGGCCGGGGTCGGCGCCGGCGCTGTGCGGGCCGACCTTGAGCAGGCCACGGTCGAGCCAGGCGATGGAGCCGCCGCCGGCGCCGATGGTCCGGATGTCGTACGTCGGGATCAGCAGCGGGAAGTGTTCGAGCTGCGCCTCGTACGCGGCGACGGCCGAGCCGCGCTCGATGACGCAGGCGTCCAGCGACGTGCCGCCGATGTCGAAGGTGAGCAGGTTGTCGCGGCCGAGTTCGTTCGCCAGGTAGGCGGCGCCGACGATGCCGCCGGCCGGGCCGGACAGCACGGTGTGCGTCGGCGAGGTCTTGGCGACGGTCGACGTCATCGAGCCGCCGCCGGAGCGCATGATGAGGAACCGGCCGGCGAAGCCACGGGCGGCCAGGCCGCTCTCCAGCTCGTCGACGTACCGCTCGAAGATCGGCCGGATGTACGCCTCGAGCACGGTGGTGCTGGTCCGCTCGTACTCGCGGTACTCGCGGACGATGTCGGTCGACAGCGACAGGCTGACGTCCGGGTACTCGCGCCGGATGATCTCGGCGGCGGCGCGCTCGTGGGTCGGGTCGAGGAACGAGTGCAGGAAGCAGATCGCGATCGACTTCACGCCCTGCGCCTCGACCAGCTCGCGGGCGGCGGCGCGCACGCTGTCCGGGTCGAGTTCGGTGACGACCCGGCCCTTGTGGTCCAGCCGGCCGGTGACCCCGGCGGTGTAGCGGCGCTGGACCAGGCTCTCCGGGCGCTGGTACTTGAAGTCGTACATGTGGTCCGACGGCACGTTGCCGCGGCCGATGAGGAAGATGTCGCGGAAGCCGTCGTTGGTGATGATGCCGGTGGCGCCGCCGCGGCGTTCGAGGACGGCGTTGAGGCCGAGCGTGGTGCCGTGGATGAACAGCTCCACCTGGGACAGGTCGGTGCCCAGCGCGGTGACCGCGTCGAGCACACCCTCCCACGGCCGCGCGGGCGTGGTCGACGCCTTGCGGAAGCGCACCCGGTTGGTGCGGGTGTCCAACTCCATCGCGTCGACGAAGGTGCCGCCGATGTCGACGGCGAGCCGGATGTGCGGTTCAGACACGGATGTCACTACCTTTCAGCAGGGCGGGGATCTCCGGTACCCGCCAGCAGGCGGCCCGGCTCGCGCCGTACGGCTGGAGTTCCTGGTCGTCGGAGCGGCACCGGTCGGTGACGAACGGGCAGCGGGCGGCCAACGGGCACCCGGTGGCGGCGTCGGCCTCCTCCAGGTCGCGGGTCAGCTCGACCCGCGGCCCGCCGAAGCCGGTGCCCAGGCTGGGGGCACTTGCCAGCAGCGCCCGGGTGTACGGGTGTTTCGGGTTGTCGAAGACCTCGTCGACCGGCCCCTCCTCGACCACCCGGCCGAGGTAGAGCACGACGACGCGGTCGGAGAAGCCGCGTACGGTGGCCAGGTCGTGCGAGATGAAGACCGAGCCGCGCGACGAGTCGGCGGCGACGTCGGCGATCACCTTGAGGATCTGGGCCTGCACGGTCACGTCGAGCGCCGAGGTGGGCTCGTCGAAGACGATCAGTTCGGGGCGGCCGACCAGCGCCCGGGCGATGCCGATCCGCTGGGCCTGCCCGCCGGAGAGTTCGTGCGGCTGCCGCTGGAGGATGGACCGGTCGAGTTCCATCCGGTCGAGCACGGCCCCGACCCGCTGCGCGCGTTCGGCCGCCGGTACGCCGAGGGCCCGCAGCGGTTCGGCGATCGAGTCGCCGACGGTGCGGCGCGGGCTGAGCGAACCGATCGGGTCCTGGAACACCATCTGGGCCCGGGTCCGCAGCTGCCGCAGCTTACGGCCGCGCAGGCCGGCGTAGCGCTGGCCGGCGACCTCGACGCTGCCGCTGGCCGGGTCGACCAGGCCGAGCATGAGCTTGGCCAGGGTGCTCTTGCCGCAGCCGCTCTCGCCGACGACGCCGAGGGTCTCGCCGGCGGCGACGGTCAGGCTGACGCCGCGCAGCGCGTGGTGGCCGCCGCGGCCGAAGCGGCTGCGGTAGACCACGTGCGCGTCGTCGATCGCCAGGACGGGCGTGCCGGCCGCCGGCGTCGCGGCACCGGCGGCCCGGTCCTTGGTGAGAGCGCCCGCCGGCCCGACCGGGCCGGTGCCTGGCACGGTCGGGCCGGCCGGCGCGGCTTCGGCGGTGGTGCTGGTCGGGTCGGCCGCCGCGGTCTTGGCGGTGGCGGGCAGGGTCGGGTCGGCCGCCGCGGTCTTGGCGGTGGCGGGCAGGGTCGGGTCGGCCGCCGCGGTCTTGGCGGTGGCGCGCAGGGTCGAAGCGGCAGCGGTCATCGGGCCGCTCTGCGGGTGGAAGCAGGCCAGCGTCCAGTCGCCCGAGCCGTGCGGGACCGGCATGGTCGGCGGGCGGCGCTGCCCGCAGGTGTCGGAGGCGTGCGCGCAGCGGGGCGCGAACGGGCAGTCGTCCGGCGCGGCCCGCATCAGCGGCATCGCCCCGGCGGTCGCGACGACCGGCCGGCCGTCGATGTCGGGCACCGAGGCGAGCAGGGCGCGGGTGTAGGGGTGGGACGGTTCGCGCAGCACCTGGTCGGCGGGGCCGCTCTCGACGACGGTGCCGGCGTAGAGCACCACCACCCGGTCGCAGACCGCGGCGATGGAGGCCAGGTCGTGCGAGATGAGCAGTACGCCGCGCCGGTCGGCGTCGGCGGCCAGCCGGAACTGGCGCAGGATCTCCCGGGTCAGGGTCACGTCGAGGCCGGTGGTCGGCTCGTCGGCGATCAGCAGGCCGGGCGCGCAGCCGGTGGCCAGGCTGATCATCACCCGCTGGGCCATGCCGCCGGACAGTTCGTGCGGGTACGCGTCGAGCCGCCGGGCCGGGTTGCGGATCCCGACCTGTTCGAAGAGTTCGCGGGCGGCCTCCCGGGCCCGTTTCGGGTCCATCGCCTGGTGGGTGGTGAGCCGGTCGGTGAGCTGCCGGCCGACGGTGCGGGTGGCGATGAGCGCCCCGCGCGGGTTCTGGAAGCACAGCGCCGCGCCGTGGCCGCGGTGGGTGCGCAGTGCCTCGTCGTCCATCCGCAGCACGTCGGCGCCGTCGAAGTGGACCGCGCCGGTGGCGTCCGCGCCGCCGGGCAGCAGGCCGACGACGGAGCGGGCGACCATGCTCTTGCCACCGCCGCTCTCGCCGACCAGGCCGACCACCTCGCCGGCGTCGACGCGCAGGTTGACGTTGCTCAGGGCGGCGACCTCGCGGCCGCGCCGGCGGATCACCACCGACAGGTTCTCGATCGAGAGCATGGCTATCTCCGCTTCGCGTCGGCGCGTTCCTGCAGCCCCTCGCCGAGGAGGCTGAAGCCGAGCACGCAGATGAGCAGGAAGAGTCCGGGCGGCACCGAGGTCCACCAGCGTCCGGCGACGACGTCGGGGTTGCCGAGGCTGATCATGGCGCCCCACTCGGCGGTGGGGATGCTGACGCCGAGGCCGAGGAAGGACAGGCCGGCCAGGGTCAGCATGGCCCAGCCGCAGTTCAGCGGTGCGATGACGCGTACCGGGGTGAGGCTGTTGGGCAGGACGTGCCGCCACAGCACGCCGAACGTCGACGAGCCGGAGGTCACCGAGGCGTCGATGAACGGCAGCTCGCGTACGGAGCGGGCCTCGGCGCGGACCAGGCGGGCGTACGCGGGCGCGTTCACCAGGGCGATGGTGATGATCAGGTTGACCGTGCCGTTGCCGAGCAGGGCGGCCACGGCCAGGGCCAGGATGAAGGTCGGGAACGCCTGGAAGATGTCGACCAGCCGCATCAGCACGTCGTCGACCCAGCCGCCGAGATAGCCGGCGACCAGGCCGACGATCGTGCCGACCACGACCGCGAGGGCGACGGCCGCCACCGCGATGCCGAGGTCGAGGCGGCCGGCGTAGAGCAGCCGGCTCCAGATGTCCATGCCGTTGCTGTCGGTGCCGAGCAGGTGGCTGCCGCCCGGCGCGGCGAGGTTGGCGGCCGGATCGATCTCCTCCGGGCCCCAGTTGGCGAGCAGCGGGGCGAAGATCGCGGCGAGCGTGACCACGGTCAGGATGGTCGCGCCGACCACGATCAGCACGTTGGCGAACCGGCCGCCCCGGACCCCGCGGCCCTTGACCGGGGCCGCGGTGTCCGCGGATTCGCCGGGACCGCCGGCGGCGCGCAGATCAACCATCAGATCTTCACTCTCGGGTCGAGGATCGCGTGCACCACGTCGGCGATGAGGAACACCAGCACGTAGGCCAGGGCGATGATCACCACGGACGCCTGGACGACCGGGTAGTCGCGGTAGAGCAGGCCGCGCAGCGCCCACTGGCCGAAGCCCTGCCAGGAGTAGACGTATTCGACGAGCACGGTCGAGCCGATCGCGGTGCCGAAGACCAGGGCGGCCAGCGACGGCACCCGGACCATCGTCGCCCGGGTCAGGTAGCCGCGCAGCAGCGTTCGGGGACGCAGCCCGTGGGCGCCGGCGGCGACGTACGCCTCGGAGTGCAGCACCTCCAGCGCCGACGCCCGTACGCTGCGCAGCAGCGGCGCGACGATGACGATGGCCAGCGTGGCGACCGGCAGGGCCAGGTGCGCCGCGGCCGAGCCGAACGCCGGCCAGTTCGCCGTCAGCACCGCGTCGACCAGGTCGGCTCCGGTGATCGGGGTCAGGTTGGTGTCCGGGTCGACCCGGCCGCTGGGGGCCGGGAACCAGCCGAGCACGCTGTAGCCGACCAGGATCAGCACCAGGCCGAGCCAGAACTCCGGCATCGAGTTGCCGATCAGGGCGAAGATCCGGATGCTGTGGTCGCCGACCCGGTCGGCGCGGCGGGCCGACCAGATCCCGAGTACGACGGCGACGACCAGCGCCAGCGACACCGAGAAGACGACGAGTTCGAGCGTCGGCCCGATCCGCACCGCGACCTCGGCGGTGACCGACCCGCCGCTCTGGATCGAGGTGCCGAAGTCACCGGTCACCAGCCCGCCGAGGTAGTCCAGGAACTGCTTCCACATCGGCTGGTCGAGCCCGAACCGTTCCCGGGCCGCCGCGGCGTCCTCCTCGGTGGCGTTCGGGCCGAGGATGGTCCGGATCGGGTCGCCGGGCAGCACCCGCACCAGGAGGAAGGTCAGGACGACCACCCCGAGCAGCACCGGGATGAGCTGGAGCAGCCGCCTGCCGACGAAACGAAGGATCCGCATGGGTACCGGGATCAGGCCGAGGTGCTGAGGTAGCGCAGGCGGGCGAGGCCGTCCATCGGCTGGACCCAGCCGGCCACCTCCTCGCGTACCGGCAGGTTGAAGTTGGGCTGGCAGACGATCACCCACGGCACGTCGGCGGCGAGGATCTGCTGGACCCGGGTCCACAGCGCCCGGCGGCCGTTCTCGTCGACGGTGGTGTGCGACTGCTCGTAGATCTGCTCGATCTCCGGGTTGGTGTAGTTGGAGTAGTTGAGGTTGGCGCCGGAGACGAAGCTGGTGGCCAGCATGTACTCGACGTCGTTGACCCAGAGCTGGCCCGAGGTGATCTGCAGCGGGATGTTCTTCTGCTGCCGCCGCTCGGCGAGCGTGGCCGGGTCGAGCGGGGTGAGCTTCAGTTCGATGCCGGCCTTGCGTGCCTCGGACTGCACCAGTACGGCGAGCTGCTGCTGGGTGTCGTTGTCGGTCTGGAAGACCAGCTCCGAGCTGATCGAGGTCTGGCCGGCGGCGGCCAGCGCGGCCTTGGCCGCCTCGATGTCGTACTTGTAGGGGTAGCCGCTCGGGTCGTAGCCGGGCATGTCCAGCGGCACCAGGCTGCTGGTCGGCCGGGCGTCGCCGCCGTAGACGTTGGCGATGATCTGCTCGTACGGCACCGCCTGGGCCAGCGCCTTGCGGACGTTGACGTCGTTGAACGGCGCGGTGGTGACCGACATCTGGATCGCGACCTGCTCGTTGCTGGGCGCGGAGAGGACCTTGATGCCGTCGGCGTTCTTCAGGTCGGCGATGTCGCGGCGGCTGATGCCGAGCGCGATGTCGATGTCACCGTTCTGGAGCTGCAGCCGCTGGTTGGCGGCGGCCGGGACGACCGAGATCCGGATGGTGCCGGTCTGCGCCGGGTCCGGGCCCGGGTAGCCCTTGTTGGCCTCCAGCACGATCTCCTGGCCCTGGGTGGCCTTGGTGACGTTGAAGTAGCCGCCGGTCGGGGCGTTCTTGGCAAACCACTCCTGGGCCCACGGGTCGGCGTCGGTGGCGTGCTTCTTGGCCTCGACCGAGTCGAAGACGTACAGCGAGATCGCCTGGATCTGCGGGGTGAGCGCGCTCGGGAACGCCTGGGCGAACTCGACGGTGTGGTCGTCGACGACCCGGACCTGGTCGGGCTCGGTGAGACCGATGGTCCGGTAGACGCCGGCGACGTTGGCCTTGGCGGCGAACGCCCGGTCCTTGGACCACTTGACGTCGGCGGCGGTCATCTCGTTGCCGCTGGCGAACTTGACGCCCTTGCGCAGCTTCAGGGTCCAGGTCTTCTGGTCGGCGCTGGGCTCGAACGACTCGGCGAAGGTCGGCATCACGTTGGTGGTGTCGAGGATCTTCGAGCCGCTGACCTCGGTCACGCCGTAGTCGACCAGGTAGGGGTAGACGTTCTTGTAGAGCATGAGCGCGGTCGGGTCGAACCCGACGAAGTCCTGGTCCCAGCTGCTGAGGTAGCTGGAGACCGCGATCCGCAGGGTGGACGCGGCCGGGTCGGCGGACCGGCCGGACGAGCCGGACTGGGAGCCTGCGGCGCAGGCGCCGGTGGTCAGCAGGAGGGCGACGCTACCCCCGAGCTGCAGCACCGACCGACGGGAGAGTGCGGGCGATCCGGGTCCGAACGGACGCGCTGATCCGGCCATGGGAAGTCCTCCAAGAACCACGACGAGGCGGACCGCGGACGACGCGCCCACCTGCTGGTGTTCTATCAGGCTGCAAGAATGTGAACAAGGGTGAAACCACTGTTCACCCCGAGAATCGTCCCCCTGGCCAGGAACAGAGCTAAACAGGGGATGGTCAGATGCGCAGGTTGTTCACCAGATTTCACACGCGAGATACAAGAGGCTGTTCACAGCGAGGCGACCACGCCCGGGCGGCGGGTCGCGGTCGGGCCGACGGGCGGGCGGCCGGTCAGGCCGGGTGGCCGGCGTGCCGGAACACCCGGGGCGCCCACAGCGGCTCCCCCTCGGCGTCGGCGATCTCGGCGAACAGGCCGGCCAGCGACGCGGTCCAGCGCGCCTGCACGGCGGAGCCGGCGGTGAGGGTACGCGCCCGGTCGAACCCGTCCCGGGTACGCAGCACGCAGATCACCAGGGTGTCGCGGCGGAAGATGGAGTAGTCGTACATGCCGGCCTCGTCGAGCAGCCGGGACAGCTCCGGCCAGACTTCGGCGTGCCGGCGGTCGTACTCGGGGCCGGCGCCGTCGCGCAGCCGGTAGAGGTAGCAGAACTGCTCGCCCGGGGCCGGGTCCGGTCGTCCGACGCCGGGACGCGCCCGGCCGGCCCCGGACTCCGGGGCCGGCCGCGTAGGCTCGCTGGTCACGGGTTCACTTGCCGGAGCCGGCGAGTGCCCCGGAGACGAGCTGCCGCTGGAACACCAGGTAGATGATCAGCACCGGCAGCAGCGCGACGATGAGGCCGGCGCTGACCAGCGGCACCGACACGTCGTACTGGCCCGTGAGCAGCGAGACCCCGACCATCAGGGTCTTCCGGTCCGACCCGCCCATGATGACCAGGGGCAGCAGCAGGTCGTTCCACATCCAGACGAAGTTGAAGATGCCAAGCGCCGACAGCGCCGGTGCCGCGATCGGCGTCAGCAGCCGGAACAGGATCGTGAAGTGGCCGGCCCCGTCGACCCGGGCCGCCTCGATCAGCTCGTCGGGCACCTGCTGGAAGTAGCCGGCGAGTTGGTACGTCCCCAGCGGCAGGCCGAACGCGGCGAACGCCAGGATCAGCCCCTGGTACTGGCCGGACATCCCGAGGTCGAGCACGGTCTGGTAGAGCGGGTAGATGATCGCCTGGCTCGGGATGGTCAGCGTGACGATGATCAGCAGGAAGACCAGCTTGCCGCCCCGGAACCGCAGCTTGGTGACCGCGTACGCGGCCAGCAGGGCGGCCAGCACCGACAGCACCAGCCCGCCCAGCGTCGCGATCAGCGAGTTGAGCAGCAGCCGGGGCATGTTCATCCGGTTGAACGCCTCGACGTAGTTGCCGAACGTGACCGACGTCGGCAGGCCGAGCGGGTCCTGCGCGAACCCGCCCTGGGTCTTCAGCGAGCTGACGATGGTGAACAGCAGCGGATAGATCGCCGCCACCGCCACCACGACGAGCACGAAGGTGAGCAGGTAGCGCCCCGCCCGTACGGCCGAACGCCTGGTCATGGTCCGACCTCGCTCCGCTCGGCCGGCCATGACCCTGACCCGCGCCGACTGATTCCCTCGCTGCGCTCGGTCATGCTTTGCGCGTCCCTTCCTTGAACATGTGCCGCACGCTGAACACCGAGATCAGGGCGACGAAGACGAACAGCGCCACGCCGATCGCCGAGCCGTAGCCACGGTCGAGGAACTGGAACGTGGTCAGGAAGACCAGATACTCCGGCAGCATGGTGGCGTCGCCGGGCCCGCCCTGGGTCAGCGCGTAGATCAGCGGGAACAGCCAGATCAGCACGCCGGACGCGCACAGCACGGTCCAGTACGCCACGGTCGGGCGCAGCATCGGCACGACCACCGAGACCAGCCGCCGCCAGAAGCCGGCCCCGTCGAGGTACGCGGCCTCCAGCACCTCGCCGGGGATGGTGGCCAGCCCGGCCAGGTACGTCATCACGCCGAGCCCGAAGAAGCTCCACAGGGCGACCGCCACCAGCGAGAACAGCGCGCTGTAGCGGCCGTTGAGCCACTCGGTCGCCAGCGGGTCGAGCCCGACCGCGCGCAGCCCGGCGTTGAGCGGGCCGTCCGGGGCCAGGATCTGCCGGAACATGATGCCGACGACGATCGGCGCGATCGTGTACGGGATGAAGTAGACCGCCCGGAACAGCTTCCAGCCCGGGGTGCGCTGGTGGATCAGCAGGGCCAGCACCAGCGGCAGCACCACCCACACCGGCAGGGTCGCCACCACCATCAGCGCGTTGCGGAAGCTGGTGAGGACCATCGGATCGTCGAGCATCCGCGTGTAGTTGTCGGCACCGGCGAACGAGGTGCCGTCGAATCCGCTGGACGACTCCAGGCTGGTCGCCACGCCCCGGCCGAGCGGCACGAACTTGAACGTGACGGCGAGCGCCACCGCCGGGAAGACCAGGGCGGCGGCGAGCCACCACTGGCGTACCCGGGCGGTCCGGATCGCGGCCCGGCCGGACGGGCCGGGCGTCGCGGTGGTCGGGTCGGTCTTCGCCACCGGTGCGGTGGAGATCGACATCTTCTTCCCTCCGATCGGCGCCGGGCGGGGCGGCGGGACCGCCCCGCCCGGCGGGATCACCTGCCCTGCCGCTTGGTCGGGCTGCGTTCGAGGGCCTGCTGCATCTGCTCGGCCCACTTGTCGACGGTCAACTGGCCGAGCGTGACCTGCTGCCAGCCGCGGGCCAGCGCGTCGGTCTCCGGGCCGGAGAGCATCACGCCGGCGTGCAGCGTGGGCTGGGCGACGAACTCCTGGATCTTCAGGAAGGACGGGGAGGTCGGCAGCAGCGCCTTGTCGACGGTGCTGTTCAGCGGCTGGCCCTTGCCGTAGCGGACCCACAGCTCGCCGTTCTCCTTGCCGGCGAGCCAGCTGATGAACTCCAGGCCGGCCTGCTTCTTCTCGCTCCACTTGGTGACGCCGTAGACGGCGCCCTCGATGCCGGAGAACTTCTGCGCCAGCGGCGCGTCGGGGTTGATCACCGGCCAGCGGGTGACGCCGAGGTTGTCGTCGCCGAGGGCCTTGCCGAACGCCTCCCAGTTGACGGCGTCGGAGATGATCGTGCCGGCGAAGGCGGCGTCGCCGCGCTGGAAGATGTCGGCGCCGTCGGGCAGCATCGTGATCGACGGGGCGTTGCTGTTCGTCCAGCCGCTGGTGGTGATCTCGGCGAGCTTCTCCAGGCTGGAGACCAGCTTCGGGTCGGTCCACGACAGCGTGCCGGCGAGCAGGCCGCGGATGTCGTCCTCGGTCAGGTAGTTGCGGGCGATCTCCGGGAAGTCCCAGTACGCCGGGAACGTGCCGGACAGGCCGAGGGCGAGGCAGGTCTTGCCGGACTTCTTGACCGCGTCGCAGGCGGCGGCGAAGTCGGCCCACGTCGCCGGCGGGTTCTCCGGGTCGAGGCCGGCGGCGGTCAGCACCGACTTGTTGTAGTAGAGGACGTTGCCCTGGTAGGAGAACGGCACCCCGTAGCAGGGCTTGCTGGTGTCGAAGCCCTCGCAGGCGCCGCTGTAGGTGACGAGGTCCTTGTTGATCTCGGCGGCCCGCTCGCCGAGCGGCTCGTACGCCCCGCGCCGGTCGAACAGTTCGAGGCCGGCGTTGTTGGCCATCACGTCCGGGCCGGACTGCGAGGTGATGTACGGACCCTGCACCTCGGGGTAGCGGTCGAACGGCACCGCCTCCATGTCCAGCCTGATGTCCGGGTGGCCGGCCTCGAACGCGGTCTTGACCTGTGCCCAGTACTCGGTGCCGCCCGGCTCCCAGGTCAGCACCTTGAGGGTGACCGGACCGTCGGCGGCGTCGTCGCCACCGCACGCGGTCAGCAGCGTGGCGGCTGCCAGACCGGCGGCGAGCGCGCCCGCTATCTTGCGTCGCAACATCGGTTGAAGCTCCTGTCGAGGGTGGTTCAGGAAGTGATCCGGCGGGTCTCGCCGCCGGCGGTGGCGCTGTCGACCATGGCGGCGGCCACCCGCACCACGTGCAGCCCGTCGGCCAGCGGAACCACCGCCGTCGGGTGCGCGCCGGTGACCCGGGCCAGGAAGTGCCGCAGTTCGGCAGCGAGCGCCCCACCGCCTCCGGACGGGGAGAGCAGCCAGTCGGGCGCCTGCGCCTGCTCGGCCTGGACGAGCAGGGTGGGTTGGGCGAGGTCGACGTGACCGACCCCGCCGGTGCCGTACACCTCGACCAGGTCCGAGGTGTGGTTGGAAGCGTCTTCGGGGAGCAGGTAGCTGTTGCGGATCGACGACACGACGCCGTTGGCGTGCCGCAGTTCCGCGAAGACCAGGACCGGTGCTTCGGCCCCGGTACGGGTACGGGCGGTGGCCCGCACCTCGACCACGGGCGCGCCGGCGTACCAGAGCGCGAGGTCGACGTCGTGGACGGCGGTGAGCAGGGCGGGGTGTTCGCCCGGGAAGAGCCGGCTCAGGGTGCGGGGCCGGTCGCGGCGCGACGAGACCGCGAGGACGTCGCCGAGCCGCCCGGCGCGTACGGCGTCGTGCAGCGCCCGGTGCGGGGCGCTGAAGCGCAGGATGTGGCCGGGCTGGCAGAGGACGCCGGTCGACCCGGCGACGGCGACGATCGCCTCGGCGTCGGCGACGGTGGTGGCCAGCGGCTTCTCGACCAGCACCGGTACGCCGGCGGTCAGCAGCGCGGTCGCCACGGCCCGGTGGGTCGGGCCGGGGGTGCAGACCGAGGCGGCGGCGACCGGACCGGCGGCGAGCAGCTCGTCGACGGTGGCGTGGGTGTGCGGTACGCCGTGCTCGGCGGCGAGCCGTTCCCGGGCGGCGCGGTCCGGATCGACCAGGGCGGCGACCGGCACGTCCAGCGAGCGGTACGCCGCCACGTGCCGGGCGCCGAAGGCGCCGGCGCCGACGACCGCGACCGGGTTCACGCGCCCACCGCCGGGACCGGGCCGGTGGCACCGGCGTCGGCGGCACCGCCGCCCCGGCCGTCCTCTGCCGGCGGGCCGGCCTGCGAGTCGGCGGCGCTCAGGGCGCCGGCGAGCACGGCGCGGGTGAGCCGGTCCAGGGCGGTGACCCCGGTGTGGAGGCACCGTTCGTCGACGTCGAACTCGGCGGAGTGCAGCGGGGCGCCGCCGGCCGCGCCGCGCACCCCGAGCTTGACGTAGAGGCTCGGGCCGAGCGCGCCGAGCAGCGCGAAGTCGTCGGTGGTCAGTGGCGGTTCGGCGAGGTCGGCGACCTCGACGTGGCCGGGCAGTTCGCGGTGCGCGAGGGCCACCAGTTCGGGGGTGTTGCGGATCGCCGGCATCTCGTTGGCCCAGGTGAACTCGATGCCGAGGTCGAAGGCGGCGGCCTGCTGGCGGGCCACCCGCTCGACGACCTCCTTGAGGCGGGCCCGGACGGCCGGGTCGTGGGTGCGCAGCGTCCCGGTCGCCTCGGCCCGGTCGGCGACCAGGCTCTGGGTCCGGCCGCCGGCGATCGTGCCGACGTTGAAGGCGACCAGGTCGTGCGGGTCGCGGGACCGGGCGACGGCGGCGTGCAGGCTGCTGACCAGGGTGGTCAGGCCGAGGATGGCGTCGCGTCCGCGGGCCGGGGTGGCGGCGTGCGCCGGCCGGCCGCGCAGCAGCACCCGGAAGGCGTCCTTGGCGGCCATCGCCGTCTCGCGGTCGACGCCGACCGTGCCGGCCGGCAGCTCCGGCCAGCAGTGCAGTCCGAGTACGGCGTCGAACCGGGGGCGGCCGAACGGCTCCTCCGCCAGCACCAGGGCGGCGCCGGACTCCTCGCCGAACGGGATCTCCTCGGCCGGCTGGAACAGCACGGTCAGCGAGCCGCGCGGCGGCGGGTCGGCGGCGAAGCGGCGGGCGACGCCGACCGCCACGGTCATGTGCACGTCGTGTCCGCAGGCGTGGCAGACGCCGGGGTGGACCGAGGCGTACGGGACGTCCTTGGCGTCCTGGACGGGATAGGCATCCATATCGGCCCGAAGCAAGACTGCCGGCCCCGGAGCGATGCCCGGAAGGTGCACGACGAGACCCGTACGCGCCACCTCGGTCCGGATCTCGCCCAGACCGGCCATCCGGTCGGCCAGCACCTTGGCCGTCCCGTGCTCGGTAAACCGCAGCTCGGGGTACTGGTGCAGATGCCGGCGCAGCTCGACAAGCCGGTCAATCCCGTCGCCAACCAACTCCACGTGTCGCGCCCCTCGCTCTCGCCGGTAATCCGGCCCTAATTAAGACAGAACTTAGGTGAGTGGGTGTGTGGCGTCAATAACCAGTTCAGGATTCGGCTAGGGTTGCCGGCCATGACCGCCAGCGACGCGCACATCCACCTCTTCGCCGGGGGCTATCCCGGCCGTTACGGACACTCCCCCGCCGGGGGCGACGAACTCGCCGCGTACCTGCGGCTGCGGGAGGCCCACGACATCGACCGGGCGCTCGTGGTCGGCTACGAGGGTGGGCCACGGTTCGTCGGCAACAACGACCACCTCGCCGCGCTGGCCGCCCGGCAGCCGTGGATCGCGCCGGTCGCCTACGTACCACCCGCCGGACCGTCCACTGTCGACGAGCTACGGGCCCGGCTCGGGCAGGGCTTCGTGGGGCTGTCGGCCTACCTGCCAGGCCCCGCCGAGGCGGCCGCCCTCGCCGGCTGGCCCGCCGGGACCGCCGCCACGCTCAACGCCGCCGCGGCGGTGGTCAGCCTCAACGCCACCCCCGCCGCGGCCACCGGCCTCGCCGACGCCGTGGCCCGGCTCGACGGCTGCACCGTGCTGTTCAGCCACCTCGGCCTGCCCGGCCCGCATCCCGAACCGCCGTCCGTCGACCGGGCCGCCGAAATCCTCGCCCCGCTGCGCGCGCTGGCCGGCCTCCCGCACGTCGGGGTCAAGATCTCCGGCCTGTACGCGGTCAGCGACCCGTCGCACGCCTGGCCACACGCCGCGGCGGCACCGTTCGTCCGGGTACTGCTCGACACGTTCGGCCCCGGGCGGCTCTACTGGGGGTCCGACTTCGCGCCCAGCCTCGACGCGGTGTCGTTCCCGCAGACCCTCGACCTGCCCGCCCTGGCCGGCCTCTCCCCCGCCAAGCGCGACGCCGTGTACGGCGGCAACCTCGTCCGCGCCCTGGACCGGGTGATTCTCCCGGACTCACACCCGCGCTAGCGTGCCGGCGGCCTCGCGGGCCAGCTCGAACTCCTCGCGCGGCCGCACCACCAGCACCGGCACCGCCGCCCCGGGCACGCTGACCGGCCCGTCGTCGTCGCGGTTCCCGCCGGTCGGCGGCACCACACCGAGCAGGCGCAGGCCGGCACAGACGTCGTGGCGCACCTCCGGCTGGTCCCAGCCGATCTCGCCGGTGAAGACCACCGCGTCCAGCCGGTCCAGGCTGGTCGCGGCGGCCGCCATCTCGCGGCGTACCCGATGGTCGAAGGTGTCCATCGCCAGCGCGGCGGCCGGGTCGCCGGGCGCCGCCGCGACCAGGTCGCGGGTGTCGCCGGACCGGCCGCCGGACAGGCCGAGCAGCCCGGACCGGTGGTAAAGGCCGTCGAACACCTCGTCGTACGTCAGCCGCCCGTCGAGCAGCCACAACAGCATGCCGGGGTCGACGGCGCCGCTGCGCTTGCTCATCGGCACCCCGTCGAGCGGGGTGAAGCCCATCGACGTGTCGACGCTGCGCCCGCCGCGTACGGCGCACACCGACGCCCCGCCGCCCAGGTGCGCCAGGAGCAGGTGCAGGTCGGCGACCGGCCGGCCGAGCAGTTCGCCGGCCCGCCGGGTCGCGTACGCGTACGACAGGCCGTGGAAGCCGTACCGGCGCAACCCGAACCGCTCCCGCCAGCGGGCCGGCACCGGGTACGTCCGCGCCGGCTCCGGCAGCCCGGCGTGGAACGCCGAGTCCGGGCAGACCAGGTGCGGCACGTCCGGCAGTAGCCGCCGCAACTGGTCGAGCAGGGCCAGCGCCGGCGGCAGGTGCAGCGGCGCGAGCGCGGCCACGTCGTCCAGCGCACGGCGCAGCCCGTCGTCGACGACGGTGGGCCGGAAGACGAGTTCCCCGCCGTGCACGAGCCGGTGCGCGACCATGTCCGGGGCGGGCCGGCCGGCGACGAAGTCCCGCACCGCCGCCTCGGCGTCGGCCGGCGGGGTGGACCGGTCCAGCCGGGCGCCGACACCGTCGCCGCCGGGGCCGCCTGTTCCGCCGTCGCCAGCGGTGACGTCGACGTATGCCAGGTGCAGGCTGGACGATCCGGCGTTCACGGTGAGCACGACGGTCATTGACCGCGCGTACCCGGTCGGCCCCGGCCCATGCCCGGCCGTCCGCTGCCCGGGGCGGACGGCCGGCGAGCGGCCGGGTTTGGTGCGGGGTGGCACGGGAAGTCGACCGTTCCGCGGACGGAGGGAGCGGATCGTGCAGATCAGCGTCATCGGCACCGGCCACATCGGCGGCACCCTGGCCCGGCATTTCGCGTCGGCCGAACACCACGTCGCGGTCGCCCACTCCGGCGACCCGGCCGAACTCGACCCGCTCCTCGCCGACCTGCGCGGGTGCGGCGAGGCGGTCAGCCCGGCCGAGGCGGCCCGGATCGGCGAGGTCGTCGTCGTCTCGGTGCCGTTCCGCGCGTACGCCGACCTGCCGACCGGCGGACTGGCCGGCAAGACGGTCATCGACACCACGAACTACATGCCGGACCGCGACGGCCACATCGCGGAACTGGACGAGGACCGCATCACCTCCAGCGAGATGGTGCAGGCACACCTACGGGACGCGCACGTGGTCAAGGCGTTCAACACGATGCGCTGGGACCACCTGCGCGACTACCACCACGAGGCCGGGGCGCAGGTGCGCTACGGGATCCCGTTGGCCGGCGACGACGTCCAGGCCAAACGCTGCGTACAGCAGCTGATCGAGGAGATCGGCTTCGCGCCGGTCGACTCCGGCGACCTGGCCACCGGCGGCCGCAAGCAGCAACCCGGCTCCCCGGCCTTCCTCGCCGACCAGACGGCGGACCAACTCCAGGCCACCCTCTCCGCCCTCTGACCCGCCCGCCCCGCCCCAAGATCCGCGTGATCAGGGATCTCGACGGGCGTGTCGCCGGCGTGGCGAGGTGCGAACTCCCTGATCACGGCGATCTAGGACGACGCCGGCGCTCCCCTCCGGGCGGGTACCGTTGTCGAGGGATACCGCGAATTCGGCGTAAGAACAGTGAATTCGCTGTGGGGCCGAACAGTTACTGGCCCGCCGGCGGGCTGCCGGCGCGACGGGTGACGGTCGCGGTGGTGCGACACGGACGGGCGGGCCAGCGACACGGACGGGCGGGGTGCGGTCGTACAGTCGGGGTCGTGACCGAACCACGCGAGCCGGAACGCACCGTCCTCACCGGGGCCACGACGGTGGCCGCACAACCCACCGGCCCGGCGGACACCGCCGAGCCGACCAGCGTGCTGCTGCCCGGGCACGACGTGCCGCTGGGCCGCTACACGACGGTGCGCCGGCTGCTCCCGCAGCGGCAGCGGAGGATGATCGGCGCCTGGTGCTTCGTCGACCACTTCGGGCCGGACGACGTCGCCGGCCGGCCGGGGATGCAGGTGCCACCGCATCCGCACACCGGGCTACAGACGGTGAGCTGGCTCGTCGAGGGCGAGATCCTGCACCGGGACAGCCTCGGCAGCCTCCAGACGATCCTGCCGGGGCAACTGAACCTGATGACGGCCGGTCACGGCATCGCGCACTCCGAGGAGTCGCCGGCCGCCCATCCGCCGTCGATGCACGGCCTGCAACTGTGGGTGGCGCTGCCGGACAGCGCCCGGCACGGCGCGGCCGACTTCGCCCACCACCCGTCGGTACCGGGGTGGCGGGAGGACGGCGTGGAGATGTCGGTGGTGGTGGGGACGCTGGCCGGGGTGTCGTCGCCCGCGGTGACATACACGCCGCTGGTCGGCGCGCAGATCACCTTCGACGCCGGGTCAGGCGGCCGGGTCGGCCTGCCGTTGGAGCCGGATTTCGAGTACGCGGCCGTGGTGATGTCCGGCACCGCGCGCGTCGCCGGCGCCGAGTTGACGCCCGGTGACCTGCTTCACCTGGGCCGGGGTCGCCGCGACCTGACCGTGACCGCCGACGCGCCGGGCGCCGACGGCCCGACGCGGTTGTTCCTGCTCGGCGGCGAGCCGTTCGACGAGCCGCTGGTCATGTGGTGGAACTTCGTCGGCCGCTCGCACGAGGAGATCGTGGCGGCCCGCGACGACTGGGCCGCCGGGCGGCGCTTCGGCACCGTCCACGGATACGCCGGCGACCCGCTGCCCGCGCCGGAGATGCCGACCACCCGGCTCAAGGCCCGTGACCGGCACGGGCGCACACCGGGGGCCTGAGTCCCCTGGGTGGGTGACCTTCGGCCCTGCCGGGTGACCGCCCGCCGCGCGGACGATCGCTGAGGATCGCCGGCAGGTGGCCGGTCGCGCGACGAGGGGTTTCGAAGGCATGGACGCGTTGGACGTGGCCCGCTGGCAGTTCGGGGTCACCACGGTCTACCACTTCCTGTTCGTGCCGCTGACCATCGGACTCGGTCCGCTGGTCGCGGTGCTCCAGACGATGTGGCTGCGCACCGGCAACGAGCGCTACCTCAAGCTCACCAAGTTCTACGGCAAGCTCTTCCTGATCAACTTCGCGATGGGGATCGTCACCGGCATCGTGCAGGAGTTCCAGTTCGGGATGAACTGGAGCGACTACTCCCGCTTCGTCGGCGACATCTTCGGCGCCCCCCTCGCGATCGAGGCACTACTCGCGTTCTTCCTCGAATCCACCTTCCTCGGCCTGTGGATCTTCGGCTGGGACCGGCTGCCGAAACGCGTACACCTGGCCACGATCTGGGCGGCGGCGATCGGGAGTGTGCTGAGCGCGTACTTCATCCTGGCCGCGAACTCGTTCATGCAGAACCCGGTCGGCTACCGGATCGACCCGGAGAGCGGGCGGGCCGAACTCACCGACTTCGTGGCGGTGCTGACCAACAAGGTCGCGCTGATCACCTTCCCGCACACGATCGCCGGGGCGTTCCTGGTCGCCGGGTCGCTGATCGTCAGCGTGTCGCTGTGGCACGTGATGCGCCGGGGGGTGACCGACGAGACGCCGGCGCACCGGTTCGCGACGAGGTTCGGCGCGGTCGTCACGCTGGTCGCCACCGCGGCCGTACTGGTCACCGGCGACATCCAAAGCAAGATCATGACGCAGGTGCAGCCGATGAAGATGGCCGCCGCCGAAGGTCTCTACGACACCGAGTCGCCGGCCGCCTTCTCGGTGCTCACCGTCGGCAGCCTGGACGGTGGGCGCGAGGTGTTCGCGCTGAAGATCCCGTACCTGCTCTCCTGGCTGTCCACCGGCGACGTCGACGGCGAGGTCCACGGCATCAACGACCTCCAGGCGCAGTACGCCGCGCAGTACGGGCCCGGCGACTACGCGCCGATGATCCCGGTCGCGTACTGGAGCTTCCGCCTCATGATCGGCTTCGGGCTCGCGGCGGCACTGGTCGCGCTGCTGGTGCTCTGGGCGCAGCGGCGCGGGCGTACCCCGTCGTCGAAGTGGCTGCTGCGGGCCGGCCTGGTCCTGCCGCTGCTGCCGCTGGCCGCCAACGCCTTCGGCTGGATCTTCACCGAGATGGGCCGCCAGCCGTGGATCGTGTTCGGCGAGATGCTGACCCGGGACGGGGTGTCCCGCAGCGTGTCGCTGACCGAGGTGCTGACCTCGTTCACCGCGTTCACCCTGATCTACGCGATCCTCGCCGTCGTCGAGGTCCGGCTGCTGCTGACGTACGCCAGGCGCGGGCTGCCGGCGGTCGCGCCGCCGCCCGACGACGACCACGACGGCGACCGTGACGCCGACGAGGACCGCCCGCTCGCCTTCGCCTACTGACCCCGGAGCATCCCGTGGAACTGTCCACCTTCTGGTTCCTGCTGATCGCCGTCCTGTTCACCGGCTACTTCGTCCTGGAGGGCTTCGACTTCGGGGTCGGCGTGCTGCTGCGCGTGCTCGGCCGCGACGACCGGGAGCGCCGCGTCCTGATCAACACGATCGGCCCGGTCTGGGACGGCAACGAGGTGTGGCTGATCACCGCCGGCGGCGCCATGTTCGCCGCGTTCCCGGAGTGGTACGCGACCCTGTTCTCCGGCTTCTACCTGCCGCTGCTGCTGATCCTGCTCGCGCTGATCGTGCGCGGGGTCGCGTTCGAATACCGGCACGGCCGCGACCACGCCGGCTGGAAGGACCGCTGGGACTGGGCGATCACGATCGGCTCGGTGGCGCCGGCGGTGCTGTGGGGCGTCGCGTTCGCGAACATCTTCCGGGGCGTGCCGCTGACCGCCGACCACGAGTACGCCGGCGGGCTGCTCACCCTGCTCAACCCGTACGGGCTGCTCGGCGGGGCGACGTTCCTCGCGGTCTTCGTCACGCACGGTGCGCTGTTCCTGGCGCTGAAGACCGCCGGCGACATCCGCGAGCGGGCGAACCGGCTGGCCGGACGGGCCGGCCTGGTGGCGGTGCTGCTCGCCGGCACGTTCCTGGTCTGGTCGCTGGTGCTGCGGGCCAACCCGGCCGCCGTCGTGCTCGCGGTGCTCGCCGCCGTCGCCCTGGTCGCCGGCCTGGCCGCCAACCGGGTACGCCGGGAGGGCTGGGCCTTCGCCGGTACGGCGACCGCGATCGCGCTGACCGTGGCGACCCTGTTCACCGCCCTGTTCCCGGAGGTGATGCCGTCCACACTGGACCCGGCCGGGACGCTGACCACGGCGAACGCGTCGTCGACGCCGTACACGCTGACCATCATGACCTGGGTGGCGGCGGTCTTCACCCCGATCGTGCTCCTCTACCAGGGCTGGACGTACTGGGTCTTCCGCAAGCGCCTGGACACCACCCACATCCCCACCCACTGACGGCAAGGCCGCTTGAGCCGCCCCAAGATCCGCGTGATCAGGGAGTACGTCGGGCGTGTCGTCGGCGAGTCGCCCGCGAAACCCCCTGCTCACGCGGATCTTGGCGAGGCGAAGCCGCCCGTCGACCAAGGAACGGGGCGGGTCAGCGGTAGGTCCAGACGCGGAGCCCGTTCTCGGTCCGGCAGGCGATGTGGGTGGCCGACGACTGGCAGCCGGTGGCCGGGTGCGGCACCGTCCCGAGCACCCGGATCCGCGTCGCCCCCGGTTCGAGGACGGCGAACCAGGCCCGGTCCAGCCGCCGGTCGAGCCGGGTCAGGACGAGCCGCGACTCGTCGCCGGGGACGACCGGCTCCGGCCAGTCCGACAGGTCGACCAGCGGCCGGCCGGAGTACGGATCCACCGTGTGGTCGAGTTCTCCCTCGCGTGGACCGAGCCGGAGCAGGTGCCCGCCCCGGCTGTCGAGATGGCCGTTGGCGACGACCTCGCCGAGCGGGCGGCCACTGCCGGCGTCGATCAGCAGGCTCCGGCCCGCCATCGCGACACAGACCACGGCACCGCAGCCGTACGCCGCTCCGCGCCCGGGCAGCGTTGCGCGCCAGACCGTTTCCAGCGTGCCGGCGGCATACGCGGTCACCTCCGACGACTCGGTCTGTGCCAGGACCAGGTCGCCGGCGACCCCCAGCCAGCCCGTCGCCCCGTCCACGGCGCCGGCGCGGGAGTGCCGTACCGCGCCGGTCCGCGCGTCGCGTACCTCGAGGACGCCGTCGCGTGTCAGCACCGCCACCGACGGCGGCTCACCCGGCAGCAACTCCCCGGCGGTGACCGGTCCGGTGGCCCACAGCTCGGTGCCGGTGTCCAGATCGAACGCCCGCACCGACACCCCGTCGACCTGCACGCTGAACCGCGGGGCTTCGCCGGGCCGGACGGCGGTCACGTGCAGGATCTCTCCGGTGGCGCCGCTGACGACCCGGACGGTGGCGTCCGAGGCCGGGTCACCGGAAGCGAAACTCCAGACCGGCTCGCGGACCAGGCCGACGTTTCCAGCCTCGCCACCGGTGACGTGGTGCGGCACCGACGCCCGGAGCCGACCGCTGGCGGTGTCGAGGACGAACGTCCGGTCCTCGGTGTGGACCAGCAGACGCTCTCCGGCGATCGAAAGCGCCGCCTCACCCTCGGGGCCGAGGGCACGGATCTCGACGCCGATCGGGGTGGTCCAGAGATCGGCGCCACGGGTCAGGTCGTACGCGGTGACGGTGCGCCGCGACGACCGCGCCGTCGGCGGGTGGACGACGTAGAGCCGGTCACCGACGAGCAGTTCCTGTTGCCAGATCGAGGTCGGTGGTGCCGCGACCTCGACCAGGGCCGGCCCGGGCGGTGGTGCCGACCCACCGACCGCGAGCACGAGCGCGACGACGAGCGCGGTGACCGCCGTACGCAGGTGTCTGGCCAGCGCCGGGCGGGACGGTGCGGGCTCGGCCGGCGGTTCGTGGGTGCGTACCCCGAGGTCGATCACTACCGGTCCGGCGCTCATCCGCTCCCCCTCCGCCGACGACGTGGGCAGCCTAGAACGCGGGCCGGGCGCGCGGTGCCCCGGCGGGTCAGCGGTAGCGCCAGGCGCGTAGTTCGTCGGTGCGGGTCCGGCAGACGATGTGGGTACGCGACGACTGGCAGCCGTACGACCGGTGCGCGACCACCCCGAGCGGGCGGACGGCGGTCGCGCCGGGATCGAGTACGGCGAACCACAGCCGCCGCGGCCCGCCGGCGAACCTGGTCAGCACGGCCGGCGAGTCGTCGAGGGCCACGGCCATCTTCGGCCAGGCCGACAGGCTGACCAGGCGCTCTCCGGTGGCCGGGTCGACGGTGTGGTCCACGAAGCCCTCGCCGAGCGAGGCGAGCGCGATCAGGTGCCCGCCCCGGCTGGTCAGGTGCCCGTCGAGCGCCACCCGGCCGAGCAGCACCCCGGTCATCGGGTCGAGCAGCGACGTCTGGACCTCGCTGCGGACGCAGATCCGGGTGCCGCAGACCAGGGCCCATTCCTCGTCCGGCCGCACCGGCGTACGCCAGACGGGTTCCAGGGTGTCGGCGTCGTACGCGTCGACGGCCGGCGAGGTGTCGCGGACCAGGACCAGACCGCCGGCGCCGACGGCGCTGGTCGCCGGGCGGCCGGGCTCGGCGGGTCGCCGGTGCCGTGCCGCCCCGGTACGCGCGTCGCGCAGCTCGATCCCGCCGTCCATCGTCACCACGGCGACGGTCGGCGTGGCCGCCCCGGCCAGGAGCACCCCGGACCGGACGAGGTCGGCGGTCCACAGCTCGGCGCCGTCGGCGAGGTCGAAGGCGCGCACGGACATGCCGGCCGGCGGTACCGCGATCACCATGCCGGTGGCCGGGTCGAGCTGGAACCGTCGGGGTTCGTCGGGCGATGGCACCGAACCGGTCACCGGGTCGGTCGCCGGGTCGACCCGGGCGACGACGGCCCGCCGGTCGGCGGGAGCCCGGGTGGACGACCAGACCGGCTGGCTGCTCAGCCCCACCCCGCCGCCCCTGACGTCGGTGATCTGGTGCGGCACCGACCACCGGGTACGGCCATTGGCGGCGTCGACCGCGGACGTGCCGTCGTTGATGTGGACGAGCAGTTGATCGCCGACCGGCTGGAGCTGTGCCGCCGGCCGCGGATAGTCGGTGACGCGGACCTCCGGCCCGACCGGGGCGCTCCACAGTGGCGTGTCGCGGTCGAGGTCGTGCGCGCTCAGGACCAGCCGCGCACCGCCGGGCTCGGGGGCGAGGGTGTAGAGCCGGTCGCCGAACAGGAAGTGCTGGTGCGCGCCCGCGGTCGGCAGCACGGCCACCTCCGCGAGGACGGGGGCGGGCGGTGGGCCCGATCCACCGGTGGCGAGCACGAGCGCGACGGCGAGCGCCGTCACGACCGTACGCAGATGTCGGAGCAGCACCGGGCGGGGCGGCTCGGGCTCGGCCGGGAGTTCGTGGTCACGCGTCCCGAGGTCGATCACAGTTCCGCTGCTCATCCCGCCCTCCGCCTTCCGATCCGCAGCCTAGCCGCGCCGTACCCACCCGCGCCGCCCCTCCGTCCGTCCGCCCCGCCCTCCCCGGGCGGTCCGCCCGTCCCGCCCTCCCCGGCCCGCCCGGGCGGGGCGGGCGGGGCGGGCGGGGCGTCCACGGCCGCCCCGGCGCGGGCGTCGATCCAGGGGAAACCGTGCCCGTTCTGACCGCTTTGCCGCACGACAACTCCTTGATCAACGAGAAGAGCCCCGCGACCCACGGAGCAGCGCAGCGGCGGCAAACAGAAATGGGTATTTACTGTTAAGATTGTTTACTTTATGTTGTGATGCATGGCGATCGATAGCCGGTTGGGTGACGCATTCCGGCCGAACGGCTCTCGACACCCCTTGGAAGCCCTCCCGGCGCGTCGGCCACCGCGCCGAGGAGGGTCCGTACCCCCGCGGAGAAGGAGTTCGTCCATGCGAAGACTGATCGCACTACCGATCCTGGTGGTGGGCACCGTGCTCACCTCACTGGCGATCGCCGCGCCGGCCCAGGCGCACGGCTACATCTCCTCGCCACCGAGCCGTCAGGCCCAGTGCGCGCAGGGGATCGTCACGAACTGCGGCGACATCCAGTGGGAGCCGCAGAGCGTCGAGGGCCCGAAGGGCCTGCGGAGTTGCAGCGGCGGCAACGCCCGCTTCTCCGTACTCGACAACGACAGCAAGGGCTGGCGGGTCACCAACGTCAGCGGTACGACCACGTTCAACTGGGTCATCACCGCCCGGCACGCCACCAGCACCTGGGAGTACTACATCGGCAACACCCGGGTGGCCCAGTTCAACGACGGCGGCCGGCAGCCCGGTCCGACCGTGACGCACCAGGTCAACCTGAGCGGCTTCTCCGGCCGGCAGAAGCTGCTCGCCGTCTGGAACGTCGCGGACACCCCGATGGCGTTCTACGTCTGCGTCGACCTCCAGATCGGTGGCGGCACCGGCAACCCGCCGCCGACCACGCCGCCGCCGACCAACCCGCCGCCGACCACCGGCCCCACCAACCCGCCGCAGACCGGCGGCACCTGGCGGGCCGGCACCGCCTACCGCGTCGGCGACCAGGTGACCTACAACGGCGTCACCTACCGCTGCCGGCAGGCGCACACCGCCATCGCCGGCTGGGAGCCGCCGCACGTGGCCGCCCTCTGGCAGCAGGTCTGACACCGACCGGGTGGGTCCCCGCGGACCCACCCGGTTCGCCGGTCCGGAAGGAGACACCGATGTACGCGCTGGCGCGAGGAACCGCCGCCCTCGCGGCGCTGCTGCTGCTCGCCGGCTGCGCGGGCACCGCGGCCCCGGCCGGCCGGCCCGCCGCCCCGCCACCGCCGGCCGCGCCGGCCACGGAGTCAGCCACGCACGCGCCGAACACCGGGCCGCACAACGCGGCCGACGTCATGTTCCTGCAGATGCTTGTCACCCACCACGAGCAGGGCCTGACCGTGGTACGGCTCGCCGCCGACCGGGCGACCCGGGACGAGGTACGCACCCTCGCCGCGGCCATCGAGGTGACCCAGGCCGCCGAGGTGGAGACGATGCGGTCGTGGCTGCGCGGCTGGGGCGAGGCGACGGAGGCGGATCCGGCCGAGCATCTGCACGCCGACCACGGCGGCCTGCCGCTGACCAGCGAGGACCTAATCGGAGCGCTGGACACCGTCTCCGGCGCGGAGTTCGAGAAGCGGTTCCTCAACCTGCTGATCGGTCACCAGCACAACGCGGTCGAGATGGCCCGCAACCAGACCAAGTACGGGACCAACCCGGAGGCCCGCCAGTTGGCCGAGCGGGTCGACCTGTCGCGTACGGCACAGATCCAGCAGATGCTGGCGTACCTGGACTGAACCGTCGCGGGTGCCTCCCCGGCCGGGGAGGCACCCGCGGGCGATCGTGAACCGGGTCAGGCCACGACGGCGGCCGGCGGCGGGGCCGGGAAGCCGTAGCGGGCGGCGAGGTCCGGGTCGTCCGGGTCGATCTGCCGTACGCCCTCGTCGGCGAGCCGCTTGTTGACCTCGTCCAGGTGCTCGCGGACCAGCCGGGCCTCCTCGTCGGTGACCTTGCCCCGATGCGGCTTGCCGGCGTGTTCGAGGGTGCCGTAGTCGATCCGCTCGGTCCGGCGGGTCGTCTTCGCCGGCCGGACCCGCTCGGCGGTCCGCAGCAGTTGCGCCATCTGGGTGTCGGTCGCCAGCTCGTCGAACTCGCTCGCGGTCAGTACGACCCGGCGCGGCTCGCTGCCATCGGGACCGTCGTGGATCTCGACGACGGCGACGTCGAGGGCCGCGTCGTCGATGCTCTCGATCTCGACCGGTCGGGCGTCCAACCGCACGGGTCCGGCGACCAGGTCGGGATGCTCCAGGACGACGAGTGACACCACCCGGTCGCCGGGCGGGATGACCTCGCCACTGAAGTCGGAGACATGAACCGTCTTCTTACCCATGCGAAAGAACTTCTCCTGTCGAACGCTGCGGTCAGGACCGGAGACGAAGCTACCCGACAGGTGTGCGAACGCGTCGGCAGGTCCGGCCGGGCCGGTGTGTCGCACCGGCATCCCGCGATCTTGCACTTGTCGCCCGACAAATCCGATGAAGGGAGGAGATATCTGCAAGATCGGGGGGCGGTGGTGCGGCGGCGGGCAGGCGCCGAAACTTTGTCATGGAAAAGTCTTGCCAACAACAGGGGCGATGATGAAGATTTCCTCCCATGCGGACGAATCGAGAATCATCGTTCCGACTCGCGGCCGCCGTACTGGCCGCCGTCATGCTCCCGACCGTGCTCGGCCCGGCGGCACCGGCCGGCGCGGGCCAGGGTGCCACCACCGCGGGGACCGTCGTCGCGGCCGCCTGCGCCACCGACCCCGCCACCCCCAAGCGGCAGTTCCGCGCGATGTGGATCTCCAGCGTCGCCAACATCGACTGGCCCAGCCGCACCGGGCTGTCGGTCGCCGCCCAGCAGGCCGAGTTCCGGTCCTGGCTCGACCTGGCCCAGCAGCGGAAGATGAACGCCGTCGTCGTGCAGGTCCGACCCACCGCCGACGCCTTCTGGCCGTCGACCCTCGAACCCTGGTCGCAGTACCTGACCGGCACCCAGGGCGGCAACCCCGGCTACGACCCGCTGGCCTTCATGGTCGCCGAGGCACACGCCCGCAACATCGAGTTCCACGCCTGGTTCAACCCGTACCGGGTCGCCACCCACGCCGACCCGTCCCGGCTGGTCGCCAGCCACCCGGCCCGCCGCAACCCGAGCTGGGTCTTCGCCTACAACGGCCAGCTCTACTACAACCCCGGCATCCCCGCCGTCCGCGCGTTCGTCCAGGACGCCATGATGGACGCCGTCAACCGGTACGACATCGACGCGGTGCACTGGGACGACTACTTCTACCCGTACCCGTCGGGCAGCACCCAGATCCCCGACCAGGCCACCTACGCCCAGCACGGGTCCGGCTTCGCCAACATCGGCGACTGGCGGCGCAACAACGTCGACCGGCTGGTGCAGGAGATGAGCCAGAAGATCCGGGCCGCCAAGCCGTGGGTCAAGTTCGGCATCAGCCCGTTCGGCATCTGGCGCAACGCCTCGACCGACCCGCTCGGCTCACCCACCTCCGGCCTCCAGTCGTACGACGCCATCTACGCCGACACCCGGCGCTGGGTGAAGCAGAACTGGATCGACTACGTCGCGCCGCAGGTCTACTGGCACATCGGGTTCGCCACCGCCGACTACGCCAGACTCGTGCCCTGGTGGTCGAACGTCGTCGCCGGCACCAACGTGCAGCTGGTCATCGGGCAGGCCACCTACCGGGTCGGCGCGTCCGGGCAGGACGCGGCCTGGCAGAACGCCGCCGAACTCACCAACCACCTCACCCTCAACCGCGCCCACCCGCAGGTCGTCGGCGACATCCACTTCAGCGCCAAGGACGTCCGCGCCAACCGGCTCGGCGGCATGGACCGGGTCGCGAACGACCACTACCGGCGGCCCGCGCTGGTGCCGGTCGCCGCCGGTCGCGGCGGCGCCGCCCCGCCCGCGCCGACCATCACCGCCGCCACCCGGGTGAGCAACGGTGTCTCGCTGACCTTCCAGCGCGGCGGCACCACCACCCCGGCCGCGTACGCGGTCTACCGGGTCGACGGCAGCACGACCGACCCGTGCGACCTGGCCGACGGCGGCAACCTGCTGGCCACCGTACGCGCCGGCGGCACCACCGGTACGTACACCGACACCACCGCGGCGGCCGGCGGCACGTACACGTACGTCGTGACCGCGCTCGACCGGCGCCACCACGAGAGCGCGGCCAGCGCCGGCCGGGTGGTGAACCCGGGCAGCGGCGGCGCGTTCACCGTCACCGTCGACAACGCCACCGCCGGCCGGTTCACCGCCAGCGGCAACTGGGGCACGTCGAGCTTCTCGGCCCAGCGGCACGGCGCCAACTACCGGTTCGCGAACCCGGTCGCGGCCAGCGACCCGGCCTGGTTCTCGGCCAACCTGCCCAGCGCCGGCAGCTACCGGGTCGAGGTCTGGTACCCGGCCGACCCCGGCTACAACAGCGCCACCCCGTACCTGGTCGCCACCACGACCGGCAACCAGTCGGTGACCGTCGACCAGCGCACCGGCGGCGGCCAGTGGCGCAGCCTCGGCACGTTCAGCCTCGCCGCCGGTGACCGCAACGTCGTCGGGGTCAGCCGCTGGACCACCGGCACCGGCTACGTCGTCGCCGACGCCGTACGCATCACCAAGGTCTGATCCCCCACCCCCACCCCCACCCCCACCCCCACGGCAAGGAGAATCGATGTCCCTTCCCCCGCTGTCCCGGCGTGCCATGATGCGCGGCGCGGTGCTGGTCGGTGTCGGTGCCGCCACCGGCGGCCTGCACACCCTGACCTCGAGCCCGGCCCACGCCGCCGTCGCCCGCCCGACGATGCACGGCACCGCCTCCTGGGGCGCCCGGGCGCCGCGTACGCCGGTCAGTCTCATCAGCGGCCGGCCGAACAAGGTGATCATCCACCACACCGCGACCGCCAACCAGACCGACTACTCGCTGGCCCGCGCCCAGTCGCTGGCCCGCGCGGTGCAGAACTTCCACATGGACAGCAACGGCTGGATCGACAGCGGGCAGCAGTTCACCGTCAGCCGGGGCGGGCACATCATGGAGGGCCGGCACCGCAGCATCGAGACACTCAACGGTGGTAGCAGCTTCGTCTTCGGCACCCACGCCGGGGCGCAGAACAACCAGTCGATCGGCATCGAGAACGAGGGGACGTACATGACGGTCGGCCCGACGACCGCCCTGTACAACTCGCTGGTCAACCTGGTCGCCTACACCTGCCAGCAGTACTCGATCCCGGCCAGCCAGATCTACGGCCACCGCGACTTCATGGCGACCGCCTGCCCCGGCGACGTGCTCTACGCCCGGCTGCCGCAGCTGCGCGCCGACGTGGCGGCGCGGCTGTCCGGTGGGAGCGGCGGGTTCACCGCGATCGTCGACAACACCACCGCCGGCCGGTTCACCGCCAGCGGCAACTGGGGCACGTCGAGCTTCTCCACCCAGCGGCACGGCACCGACTACCGCTTCGCCGACCCGGTGCTGGCCAGCGACACCGCCTGGTTCAAGGTCAACATCCCCAGCGCCGGGACGTACCAGGTCGACGCCTGGTGGGCGGCGAACGCCGGCTACAACAGCTCCACGCCGTACATCGTGGCCACCAGCGGCGGCAACCAGACGATCCGGATGAACCAGCAGATCAACGGCGGCCAGTGGCGCAACCTGGGCAGCTTCCACCTGAACGCCGGCGACTACAACGTGGTCGGGGTCAGCCGCTGGACGTCGGCGGCCGGCTACGTCATCGCCGACGCCGTCCGCATCCGCAACTGACCCGCTTCATCCCGCGATCTTGCACTCGTCTCCTCCATTCGCCGGTTTTGCCCGGCGACAAGTGCAAGGTCGCGGGAGGGTCGGCGGGGTGTCCGGTATCCGATCCACCCGGGCGACGGCGGGTGGGCGTGCCTAGCGTGCGGTACGCACGACCACGCCGTCCGAAGTGGAGCACCCGATGACCGCCGCCGTCCCGAACGTCGGACCCGCCGCCCCGCGCGCCCGCCCGCCACGGATCCTCGGCCGGTTCGCCCTGGCGTCCGGGGTGGCGTTCACGGTGTCGATGGTCGCGGGAGCCGCGTTCACGCTGTTGCCCGAGCCGCACCTGCACGGGAATCTCGTAAACGACTTCCTCGACAACCCGCCCCCGCGGCGGCTCGCGATGGCGCTCCTGGCCGTGGCGACGGTCGGTGTCGTGTCCGCTGGGCCCGCCGCGGTCGTGCTGCACCTGGTCTGGGCGTACCGGCTGCACCGGTACGTCGACGCGGTGCGCGGCGCGGATCCCCGCCTGCCGGCCTGGACCACACCGCTCGGCTGGCTCGTCCCGGTGGCGAACCTGGTGCTGGGTCCGTCGGCCCTGGCCCGGGTCGCCGCGCGGGCGTCGGGAACCCGTCTTCCGGCGGTGCTGGTCTGGGCCTGGTGGGCCGGTTTCGGGGCCGCGGCACTGTTGTTCGCCTTCGGCCGGGGCGCCGCCGCCGGCCCGCTGATCCTGCTCCACCTCGTCGCCGGCGGCCTTTTCGTCGCCATGCACCTCGCCCTGTCCCGGCACACCGCCGGCCGGTGACGTCAGGCTTCACCATCCTCGTGATCAGGGACGGCGTACCTCGACACACCGGCGACACACCGGAACAGGTCCCTGATCACGGGGATCTTGGTGGTCAGTCGTGTTCGGGGTGGTTGGCCAGCTGGTGGTCGGCCTGGAAGAGGGCTTCGGCGATCACCGCCCGTACGTGGCCGCCCCGGGTCCGGTAGAGCACCCGGCGGCCGTCACGGCGGGACGCCACCAGGCCGGCCAGGCGCAGTTTCGCCAGATGCTGCGAAACCGCCGGCCGGGCGACCCCCAGCGCCGCGGTGAGCGTGGCGACGTCGTGTTCGCCCTGGCGTAGCCGCCACATCAGGCGCAGCCGGGTCGGGTCGGCGAGCATCCGGAAGGCGGTGGCCGCCGCCTCGAACTGGGCATCCGTGGGGTCCTGATGCCCATCGTTGGCAGTTGCCGCGTTGTCGCGTGCGTACATGAGCACATATGGTGTCACGGTCGCCAGACGGGTACGACGCCGGGAGGCACCCGATGCACCACGACCACACCCACGCACCGGACCACCGGACCGGCCCGGACCACCACGGCGACCCCGCCCCACACGGCGACCACAAGCACGACCACGACCGGCACGGCGAGCACCACCGGCACGGCGACCACGGCCACGAGCACGATCACGGCGGGTGGTGGGCGCGGGTCCGGCACGCGGCGACCCCGCACAGCCACGACTCCGGCGACGTCGTCGACCCGGCGCTCGCCGCCAGCCGGCGCGGGATGCGGGTGCTCTGGTGGTCGTTCGCGGCCCTGATGGTGACCGCGCTGGCCCAGGTCGCCGTCGTGATCCCGACCGCCTCGGTGGCCCTGCTCGGCGACACCGTGCACAACTTCGCCGACGCGCTGACCGCCGTACCGCTGGCGATCGCGTTCCTGCTCGGCCGCCGGGTGGCGACCCGGCGGTTCACGTACGGGCTGGGCCGGGCCGAGGACCTGGCCGGCCTGTTCGTGGTGCTGGTCATCGCCGGGTCGGCGGTCTACGCCGGCTGGGAGGCGGTCGACCGCCTGCTCGACCCGCGACCGGTGCGCTATCCCGGCTGGGTGGCCCTCGCCGGCCTCGTCGGCTTCGTCGGCAACGAGCTGGTGGCCCGGTGGCGGATCCGGGTCGGCCGGGAGATCGGGTCGGCGGCGCTGGTCGCGGACGGGTTGCACGCGCGTACCGACGGGTTCACGTCGCTGGCCGTACTCCTCGGGGCCGGCGGCGTCGCGGTCGGCTGGTGGTGGGCCGACCCGGTCGTCGGGCTGGGGATCACCGCGGCGATCGTGGCGGTGCTCTGGTCCGCGGTCCGCGAGGTCGCCGGCCGGCTGCTCGACGGCGTCGACCCGGCGGTGACGGCGGCCGCGGAACGGGCCGTCACCGCCACCCCCGGCGTGGTACGCCTCGACGGGCTGCGGCTGCGCTGGATCGGCCACACGCTGCGGGCCGAGGTGGAGGTCGCCGTCGACGGCGGCCTGCGGGTCGCGGCGGCACACCGGATCGCGCACGACGTCGAGCACGCGCTGACGCACGCCGTACCGCGGTTGACGGCCGCGACCGTGCACCCGCACCCGGCCGGCGCCGATCACCCGGACCGGCTCGCCCTCACCGGGAGTAACTGAACGGGGCCGGGAGGTACGACGAGGAAAGGTCTTCCGGCCCTGCCGGGAAGCGGCCGCCGGCGCGATGGTGGAGGCACGTCCACCCGCAGGAGGCCACGATGTTCGAGCCTGTCGACCTTCCCGGCAGCGCCACCGCACAGGTGCTCGCCACCGCGGCGTGGCACGCCCTGCGCGCCCCGTCGGCGCTGAACACCCAGCCCTGGCGGTGGCGGGCGGCGGCCCGGACGCTGGAACTGCGCGCCGACCCCGGCCGGCGGCTCGGCACGACCGACCGGGACGGCCGGCTGCTGCACCTGGCGTGCGGTGCCGCCCTGCACCACGCGTACGTCGCGCTGCTCGCCGACGGCTGGCAGGTGCGGATCGCGCTGCGGCCGGACCCGGCCGGCGACCCGGAGCTGCTGGCCCGGATCACCCTGATCGGCCGGGGTATGCCGGGCGCGACCGCGACCGCGCTGCGGGACGCGATCGGCCGCCGGCGCACCGACCGCCGGGCGTTCGCCGACACCCCGGTCCCGGCCGTCCTGCTCGACCGGCTGCGCCGGACGGTCGAACTGCACGGGACCTACCTGCACCTGGTCCGGCCCGACCAGTTGCCGATGCTGGCCATCGCGACCGCCAGCGCGGCCGCCGACGAGCTGGCCGACCCGGACTACCGCGCCGAGCTGATCCGGTGGACCACCCGGCCGGCGGGCAGCGGCGACGGTGTGCCGGCGGCGTCGGCGGTCCGGCAGGCGCCGCGCCGGGTCCCGGTACGCGACCACACGATCGGCCATCACCCGGCCGGGCTCGACGTCGGCGCGGGCACCGACCGGGGCGCGTCGTACGGGATCCTCTTCGGCAGCACCGACGAGCCGGAGGCGTGGCTGCGGGCCGGCGAGGCGCTGTCGGCGCTGCTGCTGACCGCCACCGACGCGGGTCTGGCCGCGGCGGTCCTCAGCGACCCGGTCGAGCGGGAGTGGCCCCGGCACCTGCTGGGCGAACTGCTTTCCGCGGTCGGTACGCCGTACCTGGCGGTCCGGATCGGGCTGCCGGTCGAGGCGGCACCGCTGCCGGCCACGCCGCGCCGCGATCCGGCCGACGTCATCGAGATCAGCGGGTAGGCGGCCGTGCCGGATACGACCTACACCGGTGCGGACCTGCGGGCGGCGGCGGCCGCCGCGATCCGGGCGCCGTCGATGCACAACACCCAGCCGTGGCGGTTCCGGCTGTGCGACGGGGCGATCGAACTGCTCCTCGATCCGGCGCGGCGGCTGCCGGTCGGTGACCCGACCGGTTGGGCGGCCCGGATCGGGTGCGGGGCCGCGCTGTTCAACCTGCGGCTCGCGCTGGCGGTGGCGGGTCGTCCCGGCACGGTGCGGCTGCGGCCGTACCCGGCGCAGCCACTGGTCGTGGCCCGGGTGGTGGCCGGCCCGCCACGCCCGCCGACCGTCGCCGAACAGGCGCTGTTCGCCGCTGTCCCGCGCCGGCACAGCAACCGGGCCCCGTTCTGGCCGGTGCCGGTCTCGCCCCGGCAGCGCTGGAAGCTGGTCGAGGCGGCCCGGGCCGAGAACGCCCAGCTGGAACTGCTCGTCGGGGCCGCGCCGGTCGGCGCGCTGGCCGAGATCGCGCACACCGCCAACCGGGTGCTCACGGCCGCGCCCGGCTACACGGCCGAGGTGCGGAACTGGACCCGGTACGCCGACGCCGACGACGGGGTTCCGGTCGGTTCCGGCGGGCCGGCCACCGAGCCGCAGGACCTGCTGCCCGGCCGCCCGTTCGGGGTGCGGACCCGCGCGCCGGGCCGCGACTTCGAGCCCGAGCCGGTGGTGGCGGTGCTCGGCTCGCCCCGGGACACCGCGACCGACCAGATCGCCGCCGGCGCGGCGCTGCAACGGGTGCTGCTGACCGCCACCGACGCCGGGCTGGCCGTGTCGATGCTGTCCCAGCCGATCGAGGTGCCCGGTGCCCGCGAGCAGCTACGGCTGGCGCTCGGCGGGCGGGTCGGCGTACCGCAGATGGTGCTGCGGGTCGGGTACGGCCAGCCGGGCTGGCCGACCCCGCGGCGCGGCGTCGACGAGGTCGTCGACGAGCGGTAGCGGTCACCCTCGGCCGGGCCGGCCGTCCCACCATTTGAACGCCTTCTTGACCCGATCACCCACCCAGTCCACTGTTCCTATCAATCAAGTAGGGAAAACAGGGATTGGACCGGCGATGCGATGTCAGCGCTAGCCATGGCGGTGCGGGCATCGCGCAAGAAGGAGCCCAGCGCCGTGCATGTCTCGGCCCGCAGCGACTACGCCCTACGGGCGATGCTCTCCGTGGCCGCCGCCCCGGAACACCTGGCCAAGGCCGCGGACCTCGCGGCCGACCAGGCCATCCCGCTGAGCTTCCTGCAGGGCATCCTGCTCGACCTGCGTCGGGCCGGACTCCTGCACAGCCAGCGCGGGGTCGACGGCGGCTACACACTGGCCCGGCCGTCCACGGCGATCTCGGTCGGCGACGTGCTGCGCGCCGTCGGCGGCACGCTCACCACCGTGCGCGGTCTGCCGGCCGAGAGCGCCACGTACCACGGGGTCGCGGCCCGCCTCGGCGGTGTCTGGCTCGCGGTCAACGGCGCGATCGAGGCGATCGTCGACCGCACCAGCCTCGCCGACCTGCTCACCGGACGTTCCGTACCCGCTCCCCCGGCGGGCACGACACCCCCCGTACCAATGACGAAACAGGAGATGGAATGACTCCGCGCAGCATTCGCCTGCTCGCCGCGACCGCGGCCGCGATACTGGCGACCACCGCCCTCGCGGCCTGCGGCGGCGACTCGGAGGGGTCCGGTGCCGCCGCCACCAAGCTGCGGCTGGGCTACTTCCCCAACATCACCCACGCGCCGGCGCTGGTGGGGGTACAGAACGGGATCTTCGCCGAGAAGCTCGGCGACACCACATTGGAGACGACCACCTTCAACGCCGGCCCGTCGGCGATCGAGGCGCTCTTCTCCGGCGCCATCGACGCCACCTACATCGGCCCGAACCCGGCCATCAACGGCTGGGCCCAGTCCAAGGGCAGCGCGCTGCACGTCATCGCCGGCACCACCTCCGGCGGCGCGGCCCTGGTCGTCAAGCCCGAGATCACCAGCGTGCAGGACCTGCGCGGCAAGAAGATCGCCACGCCGCAGCTCGGCAACACCCAGGACGTGGCGCTGCGCTACTGGCTCAAGCAGCAGGGGCTCAACGCCGACACCCAGGGCGGCGGCGACGTCTCGATCCTGCCGACCCCCAACTCGGAGATCATCACCGGGTACGGCAGCGGCGCGCTCGACGGCGCCTGGGTGCCCGAACCGCACCTGAGCCGGCTGATCATCGAACACGGGGCGAAGGTGCTCAAGGACGAGAAGGAGGAGTGGCCCGGCGGCGAGTTCGTCACCACCCACCTGATCGTCAGCAAGAAGTTCCTCGACGCCAACCCCGAGACGGTCAAGAAGCTCCTCGAGGGCCACATCGCCGCGGTCGACTACGTCAACACCAACCGCGACGCCGCCGCGACCGCCGCCAACGAGCACCTCAAGGCCCTGTCCGGCAGCGCGCTCAAGGACGACATCCTGGCCGCGTCGTTCGCCAACCTGACGTTCACCGTCGACCCGATCGCCCCCTCGCTGTACGGCAGCGCCAAGCACGCCGAGGAGGTCGGGCTGCTCGACCCGGTCGACCTGGCCGGGATCTACCACCTCGGCCCGCTCAACGAACTGCTCAAGGCGGGCGGCAAGCCCGAGGTCAGCGGAGAGGGAACAGCTTCGTGAGTCTGGTCGACCAGACCGCCGTGGGGACGGACGGCCGCCACACCGACGTGGCCGTCCGTCTCGACGGTGTGTCCAAGGCATACGGTCGGGGCCGCTCCGCGCTGCTCGCGCTGGACCGGGTCTCCCTCGACGTACGGCGTGGCGAGTTCGTCTGCCTGCTCGGCGCCTCCGGATGTGGCAAGAGCACGCTGCTGTCACTGGTCGCCGGGCTCGACGCGGCCTCCGGCGGAAGCATCGACACCGGCGGCCACCGGGTGTCGCTGATGTTCCAGGAACCGGCCCTGTTCCCCTGGCTGACCGTGGCGAAGAACGTCGAGATCGCCATGCGGCTGCGCGGCGTCGGCCGCGACGAGCGCCGCCGCCGGGCCGAGGAACTGCTGGAGACGGTGCGGCTGTCCGGCTTCGCCCGCAAGCGGCCGCACGAACTCTCCGGCGGCATGCGGCAGCGGGTCGCGCTCGCCCGGGCCCTGGCCCAGGACGCCGACGTCCTGCTGATGGACGAGCCGTTCGGCGCGCTGGACGCGATGACCCGCGACATCCTGCACGACGAACTGGAACGGATCTGGCGGGAACGGTCGCTGACCGTCCTGTTCGTCACCCACAACGTCCGCGAGGCCGTACGGCTCGGCGACCGAGTCATCCTGCTCAGCAGCCGGCCCGGCCGGATCATCGAGGACTTCCCGGTCGACCAGCCCCGACCGCGCCGCATCGACTCCGCCGAGGTGGCCGAACTCGCGGCGACGATCACCGACCGGCTGCGTACGGAGGTGTCCCGCCATGCCCACTGAGTCCCGTACGGAACTGGCGAAGCCGCCGGCCGCCCGGACCGCCACCACCGACGAGGTCGCCGGGCTCGACGCCCTCGAACTCGGACCGGCCAGCAAGGAGGGCCGGGCGGCCCGGCTCGGCCGCCGGGTCTGGGACTCGCTGTGGCCCAAGCTCCTGGCCGTCGCGCTGGTCATCGCCGGCTGGCAGATCGTCTACCTCACCGAGTGGAAGCCGCCGTTCGCGCTGCCCGACCCGCTGACCGTCTTCGCGGAGATGGGGGAGCTGATCCCGACCGCCGAGTTCGCCCGGGCCATCGGCATCACCATGCAGCGGGCCGTGATCGGCTTCCTGATCGCGGTCGTGATCGGCACCCTGATCGGCGCGGCGGTGGCCCGGTTCCGGCCGCTGCGGGCCGCGATCGGCTCGCTGATCACCGGCCTGCAGACCATGCCGTCGATCATCTGGTTCCCGTTCGCGATCCTGCTCTTCCAGATCAGCGAGACGACGATCATGTTCGTGGTCATCATCGGCGCCACCCCGTCGATCGCCAACGGCCTGATCAGCGGCATCGACTACGTGCCGCGGGTCTGGTTGCGGGTCGGCAAGGTGCTCGGCATGCGCGGGCTCAACCTCTACCGGTTCCTGATCCTGCCGGCGTCGCTGCCGTCGTTCGTCAGCGGGCTCAAGCAGGGCTGGGCGTTCGCCTGGCGCAGCCTGATGGCCGGTGAGCTGCTGGTCATCGTCGCCGGGCAGGGGTCGATCGGCGTACTCATGCAGGGCGCCCGGGAGTTCAACAACGCGCCCCGGCTGCTCTCCTGGATCATCGTGGTGCTGGTCATCGGCATCCTGGTCGACATCGCGTTCAACGCGTTCGACAACGCGCTGCGCCGGCGCTGGGGCCTGACCCAGAGTTGAGCCCCTACGAGTTGGTCGCGGCGGTGGGGCTGGGTGCCCTCGCCGCCGCGGTCGGCACCCCGACCGGGGTCTCCGGAGGACTGCTCCTGCTGCCGGTGCTGCTGACCGTTTTCGGGCTCGGCGGCACCGTCGCCAGCGCCACCAACCTGCTGTTCAACGTCGTCTCGACCCCCGTCGGCATCCTCCGGCAACCCCGGATCGACCGGACGCTGACGCGACTCCTCGTCGGCGCCGCGACACCCGCCGCGGTCGCCGGGGCGCTGGTCAACGTCTTCCTGCTCGGCGACTCCCCCGCCTTCCGGGTGCTGGTCGCCGTGCTGCTCGTCGCCGTCGGCGGCAGCCTGCTCGCGCGCCGCCGTCCGGCCCGGCCGTCCGATGTGGAGCTGTCGCCGGTGGTACGGCGGGCACTGCTGCTCACCGGCGTGGCCAGCGGGCTCCTCGGCGGCTTCTACGGGCTCGGCGGCGCGGTGCTGGCCGCGCCCGCCGCACTGCTGCTCACCGGCTGGCCGGTCGCCCGCGTCGCCGGCGCCGCCCTGGTCACCACGCTGACCGTGTCGGTGACCGGGCTGGTCACGTACGCCACGCTCGACATCGCCGGGCAGACCACGGTCGACACCCCGCACTGGCCGCTCGGCCTGGCGCTGGGCACCGGCGGCCTGGTCGGCGGCTGGCTCGCCGCCCGGTACGGCGGACGGCTGCCCGACCGGCTGCTGCGCCGTACGCTCGCCGTCCTGGTCACGCTCGGCGCCCTGCGCCTGGTCTTCGGCTGACGGCGGTCGGCTCGGGTCGGATCGGGTCGAGGGGCGTGGGGCCGACCGGCAGGTTTTCGCGGCGGGCGAGGAGCCCGGAGATGGTCACTGCCACGGTTTGGCGGAGCAGGTCGGTGAAGTCGGCGCGCATGGCCGCCACGGCGGGGTCCGCGGCGTAGGGCGGCGGGCATGGCTTGGGGTGGCTGGCTGTAGGGCCAGGCCGCGCCGGCAACGAGGGTGGTCGTCGCGACGAGTCGGATGGCGTCTTGCGTGCCGAATTCTGGCAGGTAGCGCAGGGCGAGCCGGGCCTGTGCCTCGACCGTGCGTCGTGAAGCCCGTTTGTGGCGCAGGGCGACCTCGGCGGAGACGTTGTGATCGAGCACACTGGCGTGCGCACTGGTCAGATCGCAGAGCACAGGCCGCTGCGCGAGAGACTCGGCCAGGACAACGGCGAGCCGATCGCCACGCTCACGCGGGGTCCCGCCACCGGACTCCAGCGTGCGATCAAGGTAGGCCAGCCAGTCCTGCTGCTCGGCGTCAAGCAGCTCGAGCAGCACCTCCTCGCGGGACTCGAAGTAGCGCAGCACGTTGGACTTGGCCAGCCCGACACGACGGCTCAGCTTGTAGCAGGCTCGCAAGCCTCTGACCTGCGAGAACCCTCACGCTGTCGGGACGGCCGGATTCGAACCGACGACCCCTGGACCCCGGGTCGCAGCCCGTGACCGGCGTCGGCCCCGGCGGCAAGGACCTCCTTGCCGCCAGGCGGTCCAGGCGGCCGGCCGGGGGCGGGTACCGCTGTCGCGGTTCACAGCGAATTCGGCGTATCCACAGCGAATTCGCTGTGGACCGAAACAGCAACACCGCCCGGACGGCCCCGCGCCCGGGTTCGCCGGCCGTCGCGCCCTCGCCCACGGCCGTCGTGATCGTCTGCGGTTCAGGCGCTCCCGGAGCGGCGTGTCGGGCGCCTGAACCGCAGACGATCGAGAACGGACCGGTAGACCCGCGCGCGTCAGCGCAGGCTGGAGCCGATGCTGATGCCGCCGTCGACATCGAGGACCACGCCGGTGACGAACGCCGCCTCCTCCGCGCACAGGTACGCGGCCGCCGCCGCGATCTCCGCCGGTCGGCCGATCCGCCGGGCCGGCACCCGGCCGGCGAGTTTGTCGCGGGCGCGGGCGTCCATCGCGGCGAGCATCGGCGTGTCGATCAGCCCGGGGGCGATGACGTTGGAGGTGACGCCGTGACCGGCGCCCTCCAGCGCGATCGTACGGGCCAGGCCGACCACGCCGGCCTTGGCGGCGGCGTAGTTCACCTGGCCGAAGTTGCCGCGCCAGGACATCGACGACAGGGACAGTATGCGGCCGTACCCGCGCTGTTTCATGTGGCCGAAGACGGCCCGGCCGCAGTGGAAGGCGCCGCGCAGGTTGACGTCGACCACGGTCGTCCAGTCGTCGTCGGTCATGAACTCCAGTCGGCTGTCGCGGAACACCCCGGCGTTGTTGACCAGGACGTCGACCTGACCGAAGTCGTCCAGCGTGGACCCGAACCAGGTCCGGACCGCGGCGGCGTCGGTGACGTCGACCGCCGACGGCACGACGGTGGCGCCGGTGGAGTCGGCGATGGCGGCGGCGGCCTCCTTGACCGTGCCGGCGTTGCGGTCGCCGAGGGCGAGGTCCGCGCCCTCGGCGGCCAGCCGTTCGGCGATCGCCCGGCCCAGGCCCTGGCCGGCGCCGGTCACCATGGCCACCCGGCCGGTGTAGCGGTTCATCGGCGTCCCTCTCCCGTTGCCGCGCCCAGGAACCGGTCCAGCGCGGCCGTCATGTCGGTGGCCGCCCAGTGCGCGCCGAACGCGTCCAGCTCGGCGGCCAGCGCCGGACCGGCCGGCAGGTCGCGTACGTCGTACAGCAGGTTCTTGAACCCGGTCTGGGCCGGGCCGGCGGCGCGGGCCAGCCGCCCGGCGGTGGCCGCGACCAGTTCGTCGAAGCGGTCCGCCGGTGCCACCGCGTGCACGAACCCGGAGGCGGTGAACGCCTCGGCCGGCAGCAGCCCGCCGGTGAGCGCCAGCCACCGGGCCAGCGGCTCGCCTACCCGGCGCGGCAGCCGGACGCTGGAACCGGCGGCCGGCAGCAGCCCGTTTCGGACGTGGCCGTCGCCGATCAGGGTGCCCTCACGGGCGACCACGACGTCGCAGACGAGCGCGAGTTCGAGGCCGCCGGCGACGACGTGCCCGTGTACGGCGGCGACGACCGGCTTGCCGACGCGTTCGATCCGGTCGAGGCAGGCGGACACCCGCCCGAGGAAGTCGAGCGGGTCGGCGCCGGTGGCCGCGACCGACCGCAGGTGGCGCAGGTCGGCACCGGCACAGAAGCTGGTGCCGGTGCCGGCCAGCACGACGACGGCGGTGTCCGGGTCGGTGGCCGCGGCGGCGACCGCGGCGTCCAGCGCGGACAGCAGGGCGGGGTCGATGGCGTTGCGCCGCCGCGGCCGGTTGAGCCGCAGCCAGCGGACCTCGCCCCGCTGCTCGACCAGCACCGGCGCCCCCGGGTCGCCGGTGCCGCCCACCGGACCCGGGTCGCCGGTGCCGGCCGCCGGCCGGTCCGCGGTGGTGAGGGTACGGTCGGCGGTCATCCGGCGTCCCCGGCGGCGGGCGCGGCGGCGGCGATGGCGGACGCGGCGGTGGGAGGCACGGCGGGCCGGGGTACGGCGCCGTCCGTGACCGGCGGGCCACCGGCGGGTCCCGCCGCGACGGCGTCGAGTTCGGCGCGGCGGCGGGCGCGCAGGACGAACCGCTGGATCTTGCCGCTCGGTGTCTTCGGCAGCGCGTCGACGAAGTGGACGGTGCGCGGGTAGGCGTGCGCGGCGAACCGGGTCTTGACCCACCGCTGGAGTTCCCCGGCCAGGTCGGCCGACGCCCGCGCCGGGTCGCGCAGCACGACGTACGACTCCAGCACCTCGCCACGGACCTGGTCGGGTACGGCGACGACGGCGCACTCGACCACCGCCGGGTGGGTGCACAGCACCGACTCGACGTCGAACGGGCCGATCCGGTAGCCGGCCATGATGATGACGTCGTCGTCGCGGGCCGAGAAGTGGAAGTAGCCGTCGTCGTCGACGCTGCCGGTGTCGCCGGTCAGGTACCAGCGGCCGTCGGCGGTGAACTTCTCCCCCGTCGCCGCGGCGAACCGCGGGTCGGTCCCGGCCGTCCCGGCGGTGCCGTCGGCCGGTACGCCGTACCCGGTGAACCAGGCCAGCGGGCTCGCGGCCCGGTCGATCGCGATCCGGCCAAGCACGCCCGGCGGGGCCACGTCGTCGCGGTCCGGCCACAGTACGGCGGCCGACCAGCCCGGCATCGGGTGTCCCATCGAGCCCGGTCGTGGCGGCCGGCGCAGCAGCGGATGGTGGTGGTTGTTGATCAGCATCCCGGCCTCGGTCTGGCCGTAGTGGTCGTACACCAGCACGCCGAGGGCGTCGCGCGCCCAGGTGTTGACGTCCGGGGTCAGCGGCTCGCCGGCGCTGGACGCGCAGCGCAGCCGCAGCCCGTCCGGGACCGGCAGGTCCGCCGCCCGCAGCGCCCGGTAGACCGTCGGCGCGGCGGTCAGGTTGGTGACCCCGAACCGGTCCAGCACCTGCCAGGTCGCCGCCGGCGAGAACCCGCCGCGCAGCAGCACGCTGGGCACGCCGAGGGTGAACGAGCCGAGGATGCCGAAGTACAGGCCGTACGCCCAGCCGGGGTCGGCCGCGCACCAGTAGACGTCGCCGGGGCGGACGTCGAGCCCGAACTCGGCGTACGCCCGGAAGCCGGCCAGGGCCACCGTCGGCACCACGACGCTCTTCGGCCGGCCGGTGGTGCCCGAGGTGTAGATGTGGATGATCGGCGCGGCGCCGCCGAGCGCGGCGGCCGGCCGGGCGGGGCGCTTCGCGGCGAGCAGGTCGGCGAAGTCGAGGTCGGGTGCGGCGGCCCCGCCGACGACGACGGTGCGCCACGGCGGGTCGGCCGGTACGCCGTCGCCGGGAGCGAGCTTGGTCCGCTGGTCGGCGTCGCAGACCAGCACCTTCGCCCGGCTGTCGGCGAGCCGGTCGAGGATCGCCGGGGCGGCGAAGGCGGTGAACAGCGGCACGTGGACCGCGCCGAGCCGCCAGATGCCGAGCAGCGTCACCAGGTATTCGACGCTCTTGCCGAGCAGGGTGGCGACCCGGTCGCCGGGGCCGACGCCGAGGCCGGCCAGGGCGGCGGCGCACCGCTCGGAGCGCTCGCGCAACTCGCCGTAGGTGAGCACGGTGTGGGACAGGTCGGGCTCGACGACGGTGTACGCGACCGCGTCGGCGGGATGGTCGTCGCAGAGCAGCGCGGCGACGCTGGCGCCCGGGTCGCCGTACCGGGCCAGCAGGTCGTGGACGTGGGCGGTCAACCGGTCCGGGGTGGCTGTCATCGGACTTCCTCTCGGTCGCAGTTCCAGGGTTCGGGTCAGGCGGTCCAGCGGCGGGCGAACGTCTCGACGCCGTCGACGGTGACCCGGCCGGTCGCGTCGGCCGAGTCGGCGGTGACGTGCACCCCGACCTCGACGACGACGGTCTCGCCGGTGCTCATCCGGGCGGTCGCGGTCGATGTCGCCCGGACCTGGGCCGCCGCCGGGTGGTCCCGCTGGGCGCTGGCGGCGATCGTGCTGCACACCTCCAGGACGTGCTGGCGCTGCGGGGCGTACGCGGCGACGTCCTCGCCGACGGTGACGGTGACGCCGTCGCGGATGAGGTCGCGGGTGACGTCCCAGCGCGGGGTGCCGCGCAGGTGCAGGGACGCGGTGCCGGCCGGCGGCGGTCCCGGTACCGGCGGGGTCACCGGCGTGCCCTCGGTCTCCGACACCACCGGCAGCGCCAGCGTGAGCCGGGTGAGCCGGGTCCGCGTCGGGGCGCCCGGCCAGTGCCGGGGGAAGTCGGTCCCGCCGACCACGACCCGCAGCCGGTGCCCGGCCGGCAGCCGGTACGCGGTCGGCACCAGGACGACCCGGACCGGTCCGCCGGCCGGTGCCGGGCCGGCGTCACCGGCCGGACCGGGCGGGGTACCGGCGCGGCCGGCGGTGATCAGCGTGGACCGGCCGTCGGGGTCGACGTCGGTCAGCTTCACCACCAGGTCGCCGGCGGCGCCGGCGACCTCGACGGTGACCACCGGCCGGCCGGCGACCAGCACCGGGGCGGTGAGCGGGTCACCGGTGAAGGCGAGGGCGCGCAGGTCGTCGTCGTGCTGGTCCAGCGGCAGGCCGAAGCCGGTGGTCGGGACGCCCCACAGCCCGCTGAGCGCCCCGACGGTCGGATCGGGCCGGACCGTGCCGAGGACCGGGGCGCCGGGGTCGTGGCCGGTGTCGGTGGCCGGGCCGAGGCCGCCGCCGGGGGTGCCGGCCAGGGCCAGTTCCTTCGCCGGCGGCGGCCACGACTCGTACGCCCGCCACGCCGACCGCCCGGCGGGGCCGTCGGTGACAGAGCTGTCGGTGGCAGGGTCGTGGGCCGCCGGATCCGGCCGGCCCTGCACGAAGACGGTCGCCGCCGGTTCGTCACCGGTCCCCGCGTCGACGCCGCGCAGCCACCGGTCCCACCAGCGCAGCGCCAGCGTGTGGAAGTCGACCGGTTCGAACGGCGACTCGTGCGGCGGGGTGTGCATCCACGGGCCGGCCAGCAGCTTCTTCGGGCCCGGCAACTGTTCGAAGGCGCGGATCGAGCCGTCGCAGAACAGGTCGCGCCAGCCGGCGACGCAGAACGCCGGCACCTCGACCGCCGCCGGGTCGACCGCCCGCTCCCGCCACACCGGGTCGCCGGGTCCGTGCCGGTGCAGGTCCAGCAGGTAGGGCTCGGCGTGTTCCAGCCGGCGCCGCCAGCGCCGCTGCTCGTCGACGGTGTCGTGGCCGTGCAGCGGCGGCAGCAACTGGCTGAGCAGGGTGCTCAGGCCCCACATGCCGAGCGAGCCGAGGCAGCCGCGGGCGCCGTGCGGGTGGACGAAGTCGTACTCGGGGTCGATCATCCCGAGCACCGGGATGATCGCCTTCAGCGCCGGGGGGCGGCGGGCCGCCGTACGCAGCGACATCACCGCGCCGTACGAGACGCCCCACATGCCGACCGTGCCGTCGCACCAGGGCTGGGCGGCGGCCCACCCGACGGCGCGTACACCGTCGTCGGCCTCGGCCGGGTCGAAGGGTGGGCGGGGCTCGCCGTCGGAGGAGCCGGTGCCGCGGAAGTCGACGAGCAGGCTGGCGTAGCCGCGCTCGGCGAACCAGTGGTAGGAGGCCCAGCCGCCGATGCCGCCGAGCCCGTCCTTGCGGTACGGCAGCACCGAGACCAGGGCGGGGACCGGACCGGCGCCGTCGGGCAGGAACAGGTCTCCGGCGAGGGTCACCGCCGGGTCGTCGGTCGGGATGCGTACGTCGCGTACGACCCGTACGCCGTAGCGGGCGGACGGCTCACGGTCGCTGTCGGTCATGGTCATTCGCTCCGTCCGGTGCCTGGCTTGTCGAGGGAGGTGCCGTCCGCCGGGCCGGTCCGGGCGCCGGTGAGGGTGGGTACGGCGGCGAACAGCCGCCCGGCGTACGGGTGGGTGGGCCGGTCGATGACGGCGGCGGCCGGCCCGGACTCGACGACCCGGCCGAGATACATCACGGCGACCCGGTCGGCCAGGTAGCGCACCGCCTGGATGTCGTGCGAGACGAGCAGGATGCCGAGCCCGTGGTCGCGTCGCAGGTCGGCGAGGAGGTCGAGGAGTTGGGCGCGCAGCGACACGTCGAGCGCGGAGGTGGGTTCGTCGGCGAGCAGGAACGCCGGTCCGAGGGCGAGCGCGCGGGCGACCGCGACCCGCTGCCGCTGCCCACCGGAGATCTCGGCGGGCCGCCGGTCGAGGACGGTACGGGGCAGTTGCACGGTGTCGAGCAGTTCGCCGACCCGTCGCCGCCGGTCGGTGTGGTCGCCGCGGCGCTGGATCCGCAGCGGGTCCTCGATGATCGCGCCGACGGTCAGTCGCGGGTTCATCGACGACGCCGGGTCCTGGAAGACCAGCCCGACGGTCCGGGCGAGCAGCGCGCGGCGCTGCCGGGCCGGCATGGTCCACAGCCGCTGCCCGGCGAGGGTGACGTCGCCGGTGGTGGGCCGGTGCAGCCCGGCGAGCACCTTCGTCAGGGTGGTCTTGCCGGAGCCGGACTCGCCGACGACGCCGAGCACCTCGCCGGGGCGTACCCGCAGGTGGACGTCGCGCAGGGCGGTGACCCGGCCGCCCCGGCCGCGGAACTCGACACCGACCCCGTCGACGCCGAGCGGGCCGGCGACCGGGGTCCCGGTGGCGTTCACCGGGCCTCACCTCCGCTGGTCACGGCGACCGGTCGCGGGCCGGCCGGCAGCCCGGCCGGGTGGTGGCAGGCGAAGCCCCGCTCGCCGTCGCCGGCCCATCCCGGTGCGGTGTCCCGGCAGCGGGCGGTCGCGTACGGGCACCGGCCGCTGAACCGGCAACCGGCCGGCCAGCGCCCGGGCTGCGGTACGGCGCCGCCGAGCGGCCGGTCGGCGCGGATGCCGCGTTCCAGGCTGGTGATGGCGGTGGTGAGCGCCGCGAGGTAGCGGTGCCGGGGGTCGGCGAGCACCGGGGCGACCGGGCCGACCTCGACGACCTCGCCGGCGTACATGACGTTGACCCGGCTGGTGAGCTGGGCGACGAACGCCAGGTCGTGCGAGACGAGCAGCATCGACAGGCCACGGCCGGCGGTCAGTTCCCGCAGCAGGCCGGCGATCTCGGCCTGGAGGGTGACGTCGAGGGCGGTGGTCGGTTCGTCGGCGAGCAGCAGGGCCGGGTCGCCGGCGAGGGCCATGGCGATCAGCACCCGTTGCCGCTGGCCGCCGGAGAGCTGGTGCGGGTAGGCCGGCAGCGTCCGGGCCGGGTCGAGGTGGACTCTCCTCAGCAGGTCGGCCGGGCGGTGCCGGCCGCTGCGCCGGCAGACCTGGCGGAGCTGGGTGCCGACCCGCATGGCGGGGTTGAGCGCCGACAGCGCGTCCTGGTAGACCATCGCGAGGCCGGTGCCGAGCAGCCTGCGGCGTTCCCGGGCCGGCATCGTGGTCAGTTCCCGGCCGGCGAAGCGGATCGAGCCGGTGACCGTCGCGCCGGGCGGGAGCAGCCCCATGACGGCGAGCGTGGTCAGCGACTTGCCGGAGCCGGACTCGCCGACCAGGCCGACGCTCTCGCCCTCGTGGACGTCGAAGGAGACGCCGGACAGCACCTCGGCGCCACCGTTCGCGGCCGGGAAGCGGATGCCGAGGTCGCGTACGGCCAGTAGCGGCTCGCCGCGGCGGGCCGGTACGGCGGCCCGCGGTCCGGCCGGGGCCGCCGGCCCGGCACCCCCGGGTGTGGACGGACGGCGGGACCGGGCCGGTGCGCCGCCCGGTCCGGCGGCGACCGCGCCGCCGGCGCGGGCCGCCTCCCCGGCGCGGCGGTGCCGAGCGCGGCGGCCAGGCCGTCGGCCAGCACCGACAGGGCGAGTACGGCGACCAGGGTGGCCAGGCCGGCGAAGGTGGTCACCCACCAACCGCCGGAGGCCATCAGGTCACGGCCGTCGTTGACGACGTTGCCCCAGGACGGGGTCGGTGGCTGCACGCTGAGGCCGAGGAACGACAGCGACGCCTCGGTGAGCACGGCGGTGCCGGCCAGCGAGCTGGTGAAGACCAGGACCGGGCCGGCGACGTTGCGGGCGACGTGGTGGGCGAGCAGCCAGGCCGGGCCGGCGCCCATGAAGCGCCCGACGAGGACGTAGTCCTTGCCGTACTCGGCGACGACGGCGGCCCGGACGACCCGGGCGACGGCCGGGGCGAACAGCAGGCCGAGTACGACGACGGTGGTGGGCAGGCCCGGGCTGAGCAGGGCGGCCAGTGCCACGGCGAGCACGATGCCGGGGAAGGTGACCAGCAGGTCGAGCAGCCATTCCAGGACCCGGCGCAGCGGTCCGGGGGCGAGCGCGGCGGCGGCGCCGACGAGCGTGCCGGCGGCGAGCGCGAGCAGCGGGGTGACCAGGCCGGCGACGACCGAGACCCGGGTGCCGTGGATGATCCGGGAGAGCACGTCGCGGCCGTACACGTCGGTGCCGAACCAGTGCGCGGCGTCCGGCGGGGCGGCCAGCGGGCCGACCAGGTTGCGGGTCGCCGGGTACGGGGCGACCGCCGGTCCGAGGACCGCGAGCAGCACCAGGCCGGCGACGACGAACGCGGCGACCCGGGCACCGGTCGGCAGCCGCCGCCAGAGGCCGGTGGTCGGGGCGGCGAGCAGCCGCCGCATGCGGCCGGACAGCTTGCGGGCGGAGAGTGGCGTCATGTCCGGGTCCTCGGGTCGATGAGCATCGCGACGACGTCGGTGCACAGGTTGACGGCCAGGAAGACGGCGATGGTGACCAGCGCGACGATCCGGGTGACCGCGAAGTCGCCGTCGATCGCGGCGTTGACCAGGAGCTGGCCCATGCCGGGCAGGGCGTAGACGACCTCGACCAGCACGGCGCCGGCGAGCAGGTAGCCGACGTAGAGGCCGAAGACGGTCAGCGGGGTGACCAGCGCGTTGGGCAGCAGGTTGCGCCACAGCACCCGGGTGCGGGACAGGCCGGCGCCCAGCGCGGTGCGTACGTAGTCCTGGTCGAGCTGGTCGGCGACGGAGGCGCGGACCACCCGGACCAGGATGCCGGCGACGCCGAGGGCGAGGGTGACGGCCGGCAGCAGCAGGGTCGACAGCCACGGCCACAGGCCGGCGCTGACCGGCTGGTAGCCACCGGCGGGCAGCCAGCGCAGGTCGATCGCGAACGTGTCGATGGCGAGCAGGCCGACCCAGAACACCGGGGCGGCGAGCCCGACGGCGGACGCGGCGGTGATCAGCCGGTCCGGCCAGCGGCCCCGGTACACCGCGGCGGTGATCCCGAGCCCGAGGGCGAGTACGGCGGTGACGGCGGCGGCCACCAGGGTCAGCGACGCGGTCACCGGGAACGCCTGGGCGACCAGGTCGCCGATCGGCTGGCCGCTGCGGGCGGAGGTGCCGAGGTCGCCGGCGGACAGGTCGCGGACGAAGTCGACGTACCGCTGCGGCAGCGACCGGTCGAGCCCGTACTCGTGGCGCAGCCGGGCCAGGTCCTCGTCGGACAGGCCGGCGGCCTGGAAGCCGAACCGGGCCAGGACGGGGTCGCCGGGGGCCAGGTCGACCAGGGCGAAGAGCAGGACGGATGCGCCGACCAGCAGCAGGGCGCCGGAGGCGGCCCGCCGGGCGACGGCGGTCAGCGCGCGTGCCGTGCCGCTCATGCCCGCCATGCCCGGCGCAGGTCGAGGTGTTCCCAGCGCTGGGCGCCCAGGCCGGCGACCGCCCCGGTGTCGACCACGTTGGGCACCGACAGGAAGTGCATCGGGTACGTCGGCACCTCGTCGGCGAGCAGTTGCTGGAGTTGGGCGTAGCGGGCCGGGGCCTGGTCGGCGGGCAGGGCCGGGGCGGTGTCGAGCAGTTCGGCGAAGCGGTCGGCGGCCGGGCCGGACCAGCGCAGGAACTTGTCGCGGAAGGCGCCGGGGGCGTAGAAGGAACTGAGCGCGCCGGGTACGTCGAAGGACTGGCCGACCGGGTTGCCACTGCTGATCACCGCGTCGAAGTCGCCGCCGCCGAGGATCTTGCCGGCGAGCGTGGTGCCGGCCTCGATGCGCAGGTCGACGTCGAGGCCGAGGTCCTGCCAGTTCTGCCGGATGACGGTGGCGGTCTGCTGCATGTAGCCGGTCTGCTGCGCCTGCAACACGACCTTCAGCCCGGCGGGTACGCCGGCGGCGGCCAGCAGCGAGCGGGCGGTGTCGGGGTCGCGGTCGAAGACGGCGGTGGGGCGGGCGTGGTCGGGGTGCCAGTCGGGCAGCACCGAGGTGGCGAAGGCGGCGTTGCCGGCGTACGCGATCCGCGTGATCGAGTCGTGGTCGATCGCGTAGTGCAGGGCCTGCCGGACCCGGGGGTCGGTGAACGGGGCCTTGGCGCAGTTGAAGGTGAGGAAGACCGCGGCCGGGGTGGGGGCCATGACCACCTCGAAGCCGCTGCCGCGCAGCAGTTCGAGGTCCCGGAACGGCGGGCTCTGCGCGACGTCGACCTGCCGGGCCCGCAGCGCGGAGGCGCGGGCGGTGTCGTCGACCAGGACCCGCCAGCTGATCGTGTCGAACCAGCCGCCGCTGGGGCCGGTGTAGCCGGCGAAGCGGCGCAGTTCGACGCTCTGGTTCTCGCGGTAGCTGACGAACTCGTACGGCCCGCTGCCGACCGGCCGGGTGCCGAACTCGGCCCCCTGGGCCTCGACCAGCGCCTTCGGCACGATGCCGAGGGCGGGCAGGGCGAGCCGGCGGGCGAAGACGTCGGCGTTGACCGGGTGGGCGGTGGTGATCTCGATGGTGTCGGCGGCGACGACGCGGACGCCGGTGACGAAGCCGAGCAGTTGGCTGTAGAAGGAGACCTGGCCGTCGGGCGGGGCCGCCACCCGCTGGACGGAGAAGGCGACGTCGTCGGCGGTCATCGCGGTGCCGTCGTGGAATCCGGTGGTCCGGAAGGTGACCTGCCAGGTCGTCGGCGTGGTCCGGGTGGGTGGGCCGGTGGCGAGGACCGGCCGGACGGCCAGTTCGGGCGAGGTCTCGTCGACCTCGTAGAGCGAGTCGAAGAGGTGCCGGGTGACGCCGATGGCGTCGGAGGCGTTCTGCGGGTCGAAGGTGGTGAAGGGGGCGAGCCCGCCGACGACGGCGGCGCCGCCGGTGCGGGGGGTGCCGGTCGCCGGACCGCCGGTGCCGCCGGCACCGGATCCGGTGCAGCCGGTGAGCAGGGCGCCGGACGCGGCGGCGCCCAGATATAGCAGGCGCCGCCGGGACAGGCCCGGAAGGTACGGCGCGGGGGTTATGTGAAGACGCTGTTGGGTCATGGCGACCTCCATCCCGAGAGGTAGTTCGCGGGATCGACCTCGACGGAACTACTACGATCGAAGGACTTCGAGCGTGTCGTGGAGGTTACGCCGGAGTTACTCAGACCGTCAAGAGTCCGGGCCGACGCCGGATGATCAGGGCAATTCACCTGAAAATCGGGCGGTTAGCTGCGAAGACCGCTCCCGCACGTCCGTCCGGAGACGTACGCCGGGCGGGCTAACGCCGCCGGCCGGGATCGTCGAAGCGTCGAGTAGAGTGACTGTCGAAGAACTTCGACGGGCGAGGGCTTCGACAGACGGCGGCCTCGTGACCCGACAGCTTCGACGGACGACGGCTTCGAAGAGACGAGGAGACCGGCTTGGCGGCGAGCACGATCTACGACGTGGCCCGGCGGGCGGGCGTGAGCATCTCCACCGTCTCGCTCGCCTTCAACAACCCGGTACGGGTCACCCAGTCCACATTGGACCGAGTGCTCGCCGCCGCCGACGAGTTGTCGTACCTGCCCAAGACGGAGGCGGTCACCCGGGCCCGGCGCGGGGTCGGCCGGATCGGGGTGATGGCCCCGTTCACGTCGTACCCGTCGTTCGCCCGGCGGCTCAACGGCGTCCTGCGCGCCACCCGCGACCTGCCCTGGGAGATCGTCGTCTACGACCAGGGCTCGGCGGCGGCCACCTCACCGACGCTGTCCACCATCCCGCTGACCCGCCGCCTCGACGGGCTGGTCATCATGTCGCTGCCGGTCGACCCCAAGGTCGCGCACCGGCTGGTCGAGCAGAAGCTGCCCACGGTGCTGGTCGACCTCGAACATCCCAGCTTCAGCAGCGTCGCCATCGCCGACGCCGAGGGCGGCCGGATCGTCGCCGAGCACCTGCACGCCCGCGGCCACACCCGGCTCGGCTGCGTCACCGAACGCAAGAAGGGCCAACGGGCCACCCTGCCGCAGGAGGCCCGGCTCGACACGTTCCGCAGCACCCTCGCCGGGTTCGGCACCCCACTGCCGGACAGTCTGGTCCGCCGGGTCGACTACGGCGTGGAGCCGGCCCGCCGGGCCGCGCACGAACTCCTCGACCTGCCGGAGCCGCCGACGGCGATCTTCGCCCACGACGACCTGATCGCCGTCGGGGTGCTCAAGGCGGCCCGGGAACGTGACCTCCGGGTGCCCGGCGACCTCGCCGTCGTCGGCTTCGACGACAGCGACGTCGCCGAGCCGCTCGGCCTGACCACGGTCCGGCAGCCGCTGGAGGAGAGCGGAACGATCGCCGTCCAGACGCTGCTCGACCAACTGTCCGATCCCGACCGCAGCATGCGGCACATCGTGCTGCGCCTCACGCTCGTCGAGCGCGACACGACGTGAGCCGGCGGCCGGCGGTCGCGGGCGGGCAGTTCCGCACGTTCGCGGGCGGCTGCCCGCGCGGTCGCGGGACCGGCGGCCCCGCGCGGGAACGTACCGCTCCCGCGCGGGGGGTGCCCGGGCCGGTCAGCCCAGTCCGTAGCCGCCGTCGACCGCGAGCACCTGGCCGGTCAGGTAGCCGCAGGCGTCGCCGGCGAGGAAGAGGAACGCCGCCGCCAGTTCGTCGGCCCGGCCGAACCGGGCCACCGGCGTGCGGCCCACGACCTGCTCGCGCAGGCGCTGCGAGGTGTGGAACGCGGCACCGAGCCCGGTGTCGAAGAAGCCCGGCGCGACCGCGTTGACCAGGATGCCGTCACCGGCCCAGTCGGCGGCCAACGCCCGGGTCAGCCCCTCCAGGCCGGCCTTCGACGCCGCGTACGCGCTCAGCCCGCGCCGCGGGGTGGCCGCCATGACCGAGGTGGTGAACACCAGCCGGCCGTGGCCGGAGCGGGCCAGGTGCGGGTACGCCGCCCGCGCCGTGACGAACCCGCCGGTCAGGTTGACCGCCAGCACGTCGTGCCACGCCTCGATCGGCAGGTGGTGCGCCCGGCGGGCGACCGGCGAGATGCCGGCGTTGACGACGACCGAGTCGATCCGTCCGAAGTGGCCGGCCACGGCGTCGACCGCCCCGGCCAGCGAGTCCGGTTCGCCGACGTCGCACGCGGCGGCGAAGACGTCGGCGCCGTCGGCGGTGAGCGTGCCGGTCAGGTCGTCGAGCGCGTCGCGGCTGCGGGCCAGCAGGCCGACCCGGGCCCCGTGGTCGGCGAAGACCCGGGCGAGGTCGCGGCCGACGCCCCGGCTGGCGCCGGTCACCACCACCACCCGGTCGGCGACCGCCCCGGCGGGCGGGGCGACGACCGGCTGGCCGGTGCCGGCGGTCACCGCGCGCCGCCGTCGGTCGCACGGCCGGGCAGGGACCGGGCCCGTTCCTCCAGCGCGGTCAGGGTGTCGGCCGTCAGCGGCCGCTGGAACAGGTCGATGTTGGCCTTCAGGAACGGCGGTGGCCAGTCCCACCAGCGCAGCGCGACCAGCCGTCCGGCCAGGTCGTCGGGGAACCGGGCGCGCAGCCGGCGGGCCGGCACCCCGGCCACGATCTCGTAGTCGGCGACGTCGCGGGTGACGACCGCGCCGGCCGCGACGATCGCGCCGTGCCCGATGCGTACGCCGGCGCGTACCACCGCGCCCGCGCCGATCCAGGCGTCGGCGCCGACCTCGGTGCCCGGAACCTCGGGCCACTCCCCGGTGCAGAAGCCGAACTCGGCGTTGACCGGGAAGACGTGGCTGGTCGGCAGCTCCGGCCAGTGCGGCAGGGCGCCGACGGTCACCTTCTCGGCGATGCCGGCGTACGGGCCGACCCGGACCTTGAACAGCGAGGTGAACGGGCCGACGATCGCGTACCGGGCGACGTGGCTGTGCCGTAGCAGGGCGTGCTCCATCACCAGGCCGTTGCGCTCCACGGTGGACTCGTCGAGCTTGACCTGGTTGAGGCTGATGGTGGCGCCCCGGGCGCGGGCGCGCAGCACGCCGAGGATGTTGCGCGGCGCGAACGGGCGCGGCCACCGGTTGATCGTGCGGGGCATCCGGCCGGACAGGTCGTGGGCGACCGGCGGGGCGGGCGGCGGCTGGGTGGCGCCCTGTTCGGCGCCGAGGGCGGACGTGGTCACTGGCTCACCTCACACAGTTCGAACGGAGGACCGCCGGGTCGGCGGCCCAGTCGAGGGCGACGCCGCCCCAGGTCATCCCGCCGCCGAAGGCGACCATGAGCAGCTTGGCGGCGGCGCCGAGCCGTCCGGCGCGTACCGCGTCGTCGAGGGTGACCGGGACGGAGGCGGCGCCGGTGTTGCCGTACCGCTCGACGGTGCGGTGCAGCACCCCGGGCCGCAGTCCGAGTTCGCGCGACCAGTCGGTGAGCATCATGCCGTTGGCCTGGTGGGCGGCGATCAGGTCGACCTGGTCGAGTTCGAGCGAGGCCGCCTTGAGCAGCTGGCCGACCAGGGCCGGGAAGACCTGGTTGGCCAGTCGCCGGACGTCGCCGCCGCGCATCGCGAAGTAGTGGTCGCCGGCCTCGACCGTCTGCGCGCTCGCCGGCCGGCGGCTGCCCCCGGCCGGGATCTGGACCAGGTCGGCCAGGGTGCCGTCGGTGCCCAGCGTGGTCGCCCGGATCCCGCTCCCGCCGCTGGTGTCCCGGCCGAGGACGACCGCGCCGGCCCCGTCGCCGAAGAGCACCGCGGTACGCCGGTCGGTGTAGTCCAGCACCCGCGAGTAGGTGTCGGCGCCGACCACCAGCGCGGTCCGGGCCCAGCCCTCGCTGTTCAGCATCGAGTGGGCGACGACGAGGGCGTACACGAAGCCGCTGCACACCGCGTCGACGTCGAACGCCACCGCCTGGCGGGCGCCGAGGTTGGCCTGCACGGTGCTGGCGGTGGCCGGCATCGGCCGGTCCGGTGTGGAGGTGGCCAGCACGATCAGGTCGAGGTCGGCCGGGTCGAGCCGGGCGGTCCGCAGCGCCCGCCGGGCCGCCCGGGTGGCCAGGTCGGAGGTGGCCTCGTCGTCGGCGGCCACCCGGCGTTCCCGGATGCCGGTCTTGTCCACTATCCAGTTCTCCGGTACGCCGACCCGGCGGGCCAGTTCCTCGCTGCCGAGGACGCGCCGGGGCAGGTACGATCCGGTTCCGATCACGGTCGAGGTCGACATGGGGTCTCCTTGCGGTCGGGCCGTCGGGCCGGGCGGACGCGCGGGGTCAGTCATCGGCGCGGAACGCCGGTCGGCGCCGCTCACGGAAGGCGCGCAGTCCCTCGGACACGTCGTCGGAGCCGAGGTGGCGCAGGAAGAGGCGGCGTTCCCAGGACATCGCGTCCGGCCGGGGCTCGTGGTCGGCGGTCCAGACCATCTTCTTGACCACGGCGAGCGCGTCCGCGCTGTGGCCGGCCAGCCGGTCGACCAGGGCGTCCACCCGCGACTCCAGGTCGGCCGGTGGCACCGCGACGCTGACCAGCCCCCAGTCGGCCGCCTCCCGCCCGGTGAGCAGGTCGGCGGTGAGCAGCAGGTAGTTGCCGCGGGCCTTGGGCAGGGTCCGGGCCAGCCGTACCGAGCCGCCGGCGGCGGGGGCCAGCCCGTATTCCAGGTGGCGGTCGCCGATCCGGGCGTCGGTGGCGGCGACGGAGATGTCGCAGGCGAGCAGGATCTCGCAGCCGCCGGCGACGGCGTGCCCCTCGACGACCGCGACCGAGACGAACCGGGCGGTCTCCAGCCGGCGCAGCACGAGGGCGAGCCGCACCATGAAGGTCTCGACCCGGTGCGGGTCGACGCTCATCTCCTCCAGGACGCGCAGGTCGGCGCCGGCGCAGAACGTGCCGGCGGCGCCGCGCAGCACCAGGGCCCGGGCGCCGGTCGCGTCGGCGAGGTCGATGGCGCGTTCGAGTCCTTCGATCACGGCGAGGTCGATGGCGTTGCGGCGGGCCGGACGGTTGATCGTCGCCCGGACCACGTACGGCTCGACGGCCGTCAGGACCGCCGGCGCCGGGTCCGCGCCGGGGGCCGGGGTGGGTGGGGGCGGGGCGTCCGGTCCGGCTACGGTACGGGTCGCGACCGACCCGGCTACGCGGGAAACTGACATGCAACAGCCCCTTCCAATTGATCGAGGAATTCCATCGATCGTGGATTCGATCGACCGGACTCAACCTATGACCGTTGCCCCGGGTCGGGAAGGAGCCGTGCGACGAATTGTCATTCCATCGGCAGACGGAATGCCGGCTACCGCATTCCGACCATCGGAGAAAAACGACCGGCCGCGAACATTCCAGAAACGCTCAGGCCACCGCGCCGAAACGAACTGTTCACACCAGCCCGTTGCGGTGGGCGAACGCCGCCAATTGGGTGCGGTCGCGCAGCTTGAGCTTGGTCAGCACCCGCGAGACGTGGGTCTTGACCGTGGCCCGGCCGAGCAGCAGCTCGGTGGCGATCTCGGCGTTGGAGCGGCCGAGCGCGATCAGCCGGATCACGCCGCGCTCGCGCGGGGTCAGGCCGGCCACCTGCGGGTCGCGGCGGGGCGTGTCGGCCGCGGCGACCCGCCGGTAGGCGGCCAGCAGGTGGCGGGCGGCCCGCGGCGACCACCAGGCGTCCCCCGCCGCCACGGCCTTGACCCCGGCCATCAGCAGTGCGGTCTCGTCGTCCTCCAGCAGGTAGCCGCGGACCCCGGCGCGGGCGGCCCGGTCGACGTCGGCGTCGTCGGCCGTGTCGGCGAGCATCACCACGCCGGGACCGTCGCCGCGCACGAGGTCGGCGGCGACGGCGATGCCGTCGCGGTCGCGCAGTTGCAGGTCGACCAGGATGACGTCGACGCCGGCCGGGACCGGCCGGCCGGCGTCGTGACCGGCCGTCAGCACGAAGTCGGGAGCCGCCTCGAACAGCGCACGGATGGCGTCCCGGATGATCGGCCGGTCGACCAGCAGCAGCAGCCGGATCGTGCCGGTCGCACCCGGGGGCCCCGTCGGATTCGAGCCGGGATCCACGCGGATGCCGCAGGTTTCCTCGACCACTTTCACATTCCACAACCTTTTCGGGGTGTCGCGATCTCCGGAAGATCGCCCTTTTCGGAGTGTCGTGGTGTGCCCGTAGTGTCCTGGTAGAAGCGCTTCCACCATAGCCCTTCGATTGGGGCCACGCCACCTCGCCCCAGTTCCAGAGCGGAGCCCCGGAACCTCATGTTCACAATTTGCTATCGGCGCTGATCGAAACAGCGAACTGCTACCGTATCCGGCCGGCCCGGCGCCGCAGCACCGTGTACCCGAGCGCGACGAGCCCGAGCAGGAGGGTCCCCACCGCCGTCAGCAACAGGGTCGACCGCGCGCCGACGAGCGCGGTCAGCGGCCCACCGGCCAGCACCCCGAGCGGCACCGCGACGACGGTCACCGCGCCGTTCGCGGCGAGCACGGGCGACAGCGACTCCGGTGGCGTGACGCGCTGGAAGAGTGCCATCGAGGTCGACAGGTACGGCCCCCAGGACAGCCCGGCCAGCGCGAAGCCGGCCAGTGCCACCGGTGGCGGGGCGCCGAGCCCGAGCGGGAGCAGGGTCAGCCCGAAGCAGACCACGATACCGACCGTCAGCGGCCACAGCGGCCACCGGCGCAGGTAGCCGGTGACCAGCCCGCCGGCCACCGCGCCGGCGCCGAACGCGGTGTAGTGGGCGGCGAGGTCGCCGGCCGAGCCGCCCAGGTCCTGGCTGACGTGCAACGGCAGGGCGACCTGGATCGGGCCGTACAGCGCGAAGAAGCCGAACGACAGCAGCAGCAGCCCGAGCAGCCGGGGATCCGACCGGATGGTCCGCCAGCCGGACGCCCCGGCGGGGGCCGGCTCGGGGCGCGGCACCGCCGGCGCGTCCGGCACGCCGGCACCGACCGGCGCCGGGCTCGCCCGTCCGGCGGCGATCGCCCAGCGGTACGTCAGCGCGAGCACCGCGAAGGTGAGCGCGTCGACGGCGAGTACGCCGACCGCGCCGATCCCGCCGATGAGCGCGGCGCCGACCGGCGGCCCGAGCACGATGGCGAGTTCGGCGAGCGTGGTGAGCACGGCGTTCGCGGCCAGGTGGTGCCGTGCCGGCAGCACCTGCGCGAGCAGCGTGTAGCGGCCGGCCGTACCCCACGAGTGCAGCAGCGCGGAGAGCGCGAGCAGCGCGACGAACACCCCGATGCTCAGCGCGCCGAGCAGGTGGGCGACCGGGATGGCGCCGAGCGCCCCGGCCCGCAGGACGGCGTCCCAGCCGGCGAGGCGCGCTCCCCCGTGCCGGCGCAGCCACCGGCCGAAGAGCACCGCCCCGGCGGCGGCCGGCAGTGTGTACGCGGCCACCGCGACCGCGACCCAGGTGCCCCGGCGGTCGGCGGGGGCCAGTTCGAGGGCCAGCCAGGGCACCGCGACGACGGCCATCCCGTCGCCGAGCGACGAGAGCGCGAAACCCGGCAGGATCCGGCGCAGGACGGGATGGGTGAACACCGGCCGGTAGGGGGAGCCGGAAGGGGACAATAAGATCGATAATCGTCTATTCATTGCTTTACTGGACAGGCCCGGGACCGGGCCTGTCAACACCACCGCCCCGCCGAGTCTCGCAGCGGTACGTGTCCACCCGGTTACACAGACCGGTCGGGTGGCGCGGGATCGCGCCACCCGACCGGGTTACCGCCCCGACCCCACTGGGCCGGGGTGCGGCTCACTGCCGCCCGGCCGGCTGGGAATGCGGCCGCCGCACCCCGTCGCCGGAACGGTGACCGTCGCCCCCGCCGGCGGACGCGCCGGCCGGCTCGGGCTGCCGCATGTCGCCACGGCCCTGCTGGGCGCCGCCCTGTTGCGCACCACCCTGCTGTGCGCCGCCGCGGCCGGCCTCCTGCTCGGTCTTCTGCAGCGCCCGCTCCAGGCGGGTCTGCATGGGCCGGATCAGTCCGCCGCCGACGCCGACCACGATCACACCGCCGACGGTGGCCAGCACCGCGACCAGCACCGGGGTCGTGACGGTGGTCGCCACCCCGATCTGGTTGAGCGCGGCGATCACACCGAGCGCGACGATGAACCAGCCGGCCACGTCCGACAGGACGCGGCCGTACGACAGCCCGCCCAGCGCGCTGGACAGCAGGTCGCGTACGGCGCTGGCGATGGCCGACGCCACGACGATGATGATCACGGCGACGGCCGCGCGTGGCAGCCAGCCGACGATGTTGTTGATCAGGCTGCTGACCGGGTTCGGGCCCCAGACCCCGAACGCCAGTTGCAGCGTGAACAGCACACCGGCGTAGAAGACGAGCTTGGCCACGATGTCCGAGGCGTCGTACTTGCTGCGTTCCAGCGCCCGCTTGATGCCGCCACGCTCGACGGCCCGGTCGAAGCCGACCCGCTCCAGGATGCCGTTCACGGCCCTGGCCAGCAGCCGGGCGATGATCCACCCGATGACCAGGATGGCGATGAAGGCGATCGCCCGCGGGACGAATCGCACGATGTCGCCGACCGCGTTGTTCACGTCGGTGCGGATGTCCACCTGGGGTATGGCTAGTTGATCACGCATAGGTCCTCCCTGCGGCCGATCCGCCGGCACGCCCGAGGACCGCCGGCTCCGGTGCCGCGCCGGGCGGTACGCCGCCCCGTGTCACGCGGCCGATCCCGCGTCGAGTCCCCGGCGCCTCACCCGGTAAACGCGGTCGCCGGCCGGGTCCGCACCCGACCGGCGACCAGAGTGACGTGGGGGTCAGTTGCGCCAGGTGTCGTTCAGGTTCACCCGGCCCGACGCCGGGACGGTGGCGGTACGGTTGCCGCCGCTCTCCCAGGTGACCCCGCCGCCCTGTTTGCGGATGTACTTGTACTGGAAGTTGGTGCCGGCGGGCAGGTCGACGTCGCGCCGCCACACCGGGTAGGTCGCCGACGACAGCGGCAGCGCCGCAGCCGGGTTCCAGTTGCCCAGGCCGGGCACGTTGCCGACGACGAAGATGTCCTGCCCCCAGGAGGTGGTCGCGTTCACCGCGAACGACGCGCCGCTGCCGCCCGCCGGCGGCGGGGTGGTCGGGTTCGGGTTCGGCTGTCCGGTCGCGCCGACGTACAGCGCCACCGCGTCGTTGGCCGGGACGCTGGCGGTGAACTGGCCGGACGAGTTGACCGTGTACGTCGTGCCCGTGCAGCCGCCGCCCGGGGTCGGGTCGCCGTGCTGGACGTCGCAGTAGGTGCCGGCCGGCAGCGAGGTCTGGAACGTACGGGTCAGCGTGCCGCCCTCGGCGTTGATCGCGACGTACGCCCGGTTGCCGCGCCCGAACGCGATCTGGTCGTTTCCGTTGTCCCACCAGTTGGTGACGGCCGCGTCGCCGGCGGCGTTGCGGAAGCCGACCATGTTGGCGAGCTGCCGCCACTTGTGCTGGCACTTCCAGCCGTCGGCGTAGCAGGCGTTGACCGTGCCGCCGTTCGGCGGGCCGGCGTCGCGGTCGGTGAACTCGTAGCCGGAGTGCACGTGCGGCGACCCGTACGGCCAGGCGAGCATGAAGACGCCGGCCAGCGTGTACTGCGCGCCGTTCTTGTAGCTCAGCGTGTCGCCGCCGCGCTCGGTGTCGTGGTTGTCGACGAAGACCCCGGCCTGGTTGCCCGGCAGGTAGCCCCAGCCCTCGCCGAAGTTGTCGAGGTGGGCGAGCCGTTCGTTCTGGAACACCCGCTTGAGGTCACGGGCGTACCGGAACTCCTGTACGTCACCGTTGCCCAGGTATTCGCTGGGGCTGACCGCCTCGCCGGCGCCGTGGATCGCCTCCTGCACCCAGTAGGCGTTCGGGTTGGACATCCGGGACCTGATCGCGGCGAGGTCGCCGGCCGCCATGTGCTTGGCGGCGTCGATCCGGAACCCGTCGACGCCGAGCGACAGCAGGTCGTTGAGGTAGCCGGCGATCCGGCCGCGGACGTAGTCGCTGCCGGTGTCCAGGTCGGACAACCCGACCAGCTCGCAGTTCTGCACGTCGTACCGGTCGCGGTAGTTGTTGATCGCGGTCCGGCAGGAGTGGAAGTCCTGGACCTGGTAGACGCCGGGGTAGTTGTACTTGGTGTAGGCGGTGCCGCCGGTGCCGGTGCCCGAGCCGGCGCTCATGTGGTTGACGACCGCGTCGACGATGACCTTGACGCCGGCGTCCCGGCAGGCGGCGACCATGTTGGCGAAGGCGGCCCGGTCGCCGAGCCGGCCGGCGATGCGGTAACTGACCGGCTGGTACGACGTCCACCACTGGTGGCCCTGGATGTGCTCCTGGGGCGGGGACACCTGGACGTAGCCGTAGCCCTTGGGGCCGAGGGTCTCCCGGCACTCGCGGGCGATCGAGTCGAACCGCCATTCGAAGAGGACGGCGGTGACCTTCTTGTCGCCGGGGGCGGCCGCCCGGGCGGGCGGCCCGGTGACCGCGCCGGTGACGGCGAGGCCGGTGGTGAGGGCGAGGGCGGCCACGGCGAGGGCGGCGCCGAGCCGGGAGGTGCGGGGGCGGGCCCGGTCGCGGACACGCGGGGCTGCGATCACGGCGGTTCTCCTCGGGGACGGGAGTTCGAGGGATACGCGGGCCACATTTCAGCAAGGAGACTGAAACTTGCTGGAAATGCTTGCCGGGAAAGGTAGACATCGACCGCCACCTAAGTCAAGAGGAGCCCTCCCCACAGGCCGCACAGCAGGGCGAACACCAGCAGATCGACCTCGCCCGGATATGGGAGCGCGCCCGCAAGATGCGACATCACGGCACTATCACCCACCGCGCTACTGCAAACTCCGCAAGTACTTGCAGAGCTTGATCACATGCGGTCGCCAGCCGATCCCAAGGAGTGAGCGCTTATCGACAGGTTTGTTAACTGATATTTGGATGAGTGCACCGCACCCGCACGACACCGGAGGACCGCATGTTCCGACGTACCCTCGCCCTTGCCGCCGCCACCGTCCTCGGCACGGCCGGCGCGCTCGCCGCCGCCGCCCCGGCCCAGGCCTACATCCCCAGCAACTGCTCCGCGGTGGTCATCGGGTGGCACGCCCACGCCCACTGCACCTGGTCCGGCAACATCCCGTGGAAGCTCCAGGGCCAGTGCGCCGACGGGACCTGGGTGACCAGCCCGACGACCTTCGGCACCGGCTACGCCGACGTCTTCTGCTGGTCGGCGCAGAGCGGCGACGTCCGCAACCTCACCCTGGTCTGACCCGGGCCGACCGGCCGCGGCGACGGCGGCCGGACACGACGAGACCGGCGGGCCGCGACACGCGCGACCCGCCGGAGCGTACGGTTCAGGTCAGCCGGCGGCGACCTGGCTGGTGCCGCCCTCGTTGTGGCCGAGGACGATCTGCGGGTTGGTCATGAAGGCGACCCGCCCGGTGTTCGGGTCGATCACCTTGATCCGCCGCAACTGGCAGTGACCCGGAGTGATGTTGATCTTTCCGCCCGACGCCACGTCGCCGATCTTCTGGAGCCGGTTGTCGTAGAGGTCGTAGTACCAGGCCTCCAGCTTGTACCAACCGGTGTTGTTGAACTCGATGCTCTTGACCAGCGGGTACGCGGTGGAGCGGTACACGGTGACGTTCGCCGTCGCGGTGCGGCCGTCGGCGGCGTACGCGGTCAGGGTGTAGAGCACGTTGCCGTCGTGGCTGCCGCCGGAGACCGAGCCCTCCCAGATCCCCGGCCCGGACTGGGTCCGGTCGGCCAGCGTGGTGGCGCCCCGCTTGACCACGACCCGGGTCGCCCCGGTGGTCTTCCAGTTCAGGGTGACCTCGGTGGGGGCACACGCCTGCACCGCCCCGACCGACGAGGTGAAGCCGTTGACGACAGGCCCCCCGGTGGTCCAGGCGACCGTCTCGAGGGCGCGCGTCCCGTCGTGCCCCGCCTTCCGCGGCGCCATCGCGATCCGGTAGTCGGTCGACGACGCCAGGTTCGTGATCGTGTACGTCATCTCGCCGGTGCCCGGGTTCGCCGGAAGCGTGATGATCTGCGGCAGGATCTGGTCGCTCGGCCGGCCCCAGCCGAAGACGTAGTGGTCCTCCCCCTCGGCGTTGTCGGTCCACCGCACCGTGATCGTGGTGTCGGTGCGGCCGACCACGGTCAGCCCGGTCGCTTCGGGCAGGGCCGGGTGCTTGGTGGTGGCGCAGACCTCCGCCGCCGCCTCGGTCAGCTCGTTGAACGCGATGACCCGGTAGCAGTAACGGGTGTTCGGGGTCAGGCCGGTGTCGGTCAGCGAGCGGGCCGCGTCGGTACGCCGCCAGATCTCCACCCACGGCCCGCCGGCCACCGAGCGCTCCACCCGGTACCCGTCCTCGCTGGTCGAGTTGTCGGTCCAGCCCACCCGGATGGAGTCGGAGTAGACGTCCCACTCGTCGAAGGGCTCGATCGTCGGGGCGGCGACCGGCGCCGGCACCGAGTAGTTCCGGCAGCCGAGCTGCGTGTTGGTGGTGCCGTGCGAGCGGTTGAGCGCGTACGCGCAGACGGTGTGCGGCCCGGGCGTCATGTTCGCCGGCAGGTCGGTCACGTCGTACCCGTGGGTCGGGCCGTACTCGCCCGGCAGGTCGGGCCGGTGGCCGTTCGCGGTCACCGACCGGACGAAGACCCCGCTGTCGTAGATGTGCACCTCGGTCGGCGTCTGCGGCTCGTCGGGATCGGCCGACCAGCCGCGCACCCGCAGGGTGTTCCCGGTCCGGGTCACCTCGTCGAGCGCACCGGTCGGGTCGTGCCGCACAGTGTACGTACGGCAGCCGAGCTCGGTGTTCACCGTGCCCGCGCCGACGTTGATGGCGTAGACGCAGACGTTGTGCTCGCCGTCGCCCGGCCGTTCCGGGACGGTGACCGCGAATCCGTGGCCGGTGCCGTAGCCGGGGTAGCCGGCGGGCGGCGCCGACAGCGGCTGGTCGGCCCGGCCGGTGGTGGCGAAGACACCGTCCTGGTAGACGTGCAGGTCGACCGCGCCGACGGTGTCCCCGTCGATCGCCCAGCCGTGCAGGACCAGGTTGGTGCCGGACCGCTCGATCCGGTCGAAGGAGCCGACCGGATCGACGGCGACGGCCAGGTTGACGCAGCCGATCAGCTTGCTGGTCCCCGCGCCGTTGTTGATCGCCTTGGCGCAGACGGTGCCGCCGGCGCGTGCCGGCACGGTGCCGGAGAAGTTGCCGCCGCTCGTGGTCAGGGTGGCGACCTTGGTGCCGCCGATGGTGATGTCCACCCGGACGGCGCCCCCGTCGGGGTCGGTCGCCCAGCCGGTGACCGACACGCCGGCCGGTACCCGGGTCGCCCCGGTCAGGTTGCCCTCCGGGTCGTGCGAGCCGGGCCCGTCGCAGATCGGCGGCGGATCCGGCACGTCACAGTCGGGGCGGGCGTACGCAGGGTTCGCCTGCGCCACCAGCCCCACGCTCGCGACCAGTACCGCCAGGATGGCGGCATGGATACGTCGTTTCAACGCTGTTCCTCTCTCGTGGAGAGGGCGGCACCCCCCAGCGCCGCCCGGGCACCCGCAATGTCCACTTAGGACGTTCGGCGGGTCCGGAAAGAAGGTCGCACGGCCGGTGGACGGTCCGCGACTGAAATCGGCTCCTCGACAGTTCGCGCGCCGCAACCCGACTGTCGGGTCGGTGACGGCACCGCCGGCCCACCCGGGCCGGCTCGACCGGGTAAGCCGAGATGGCGGGGCCTCCGGACACCCGGACCGGGCGCCGCCGACCACCCGGAAAACGCCTTGCGCCCCGCGTCAGGCGCGGTGGCGACCCACGTGCCCCGGTACCGTCACGGCGTCGGTCGGCTCGGCCGCGGCCCGACTGTTCCACGGCGAGACCCGCCCCGGCAGGGCCGTCGGCTCCACCGTCGGCACGTACACACGGGCGTCGACCACGTCACCGAGCAGCAGCGCGGCGACGAAACTGCTCGGCCGTGCCACCGGGTCTGCGGCCAGGCACTCGAAGCACAGGTCGGCGACCTCCGGCGGCAGGCCGTCGATATGCGGCAGCGGCTCGGGCTCGCGGTACCGCTCCAGCCGCCACATCTCGGGATCGACCGGCCACGGCAGCCGGCCGGCCAGGCAGAGGTAGAGCAGGACGCCGATGGCGTACATGTCGCTCGACGGCGCCGGCGGGGCCCCGCCGAACCGCTCCGGCGGCAGGAAGGCCGGGGTGCCGAGCAGCATGCCGTCGAGTCGCGGATCGGACTCGCCGGCCGACGCCGCGATGCCGAAGTCGAGGACCTTCACACCGGTCGGGGTGAGCATCACGTTGGACGGTTTCACGTCCTGATGCACGATGCCGTGCAGGTGCGCGGCGGCCAGCGCCGCACTCACCTGTGCGCAGACCCGCACCGCGAAGCGCCACGGCAGCGACCCACCGGCGAGCCGGTCGGCCAGCGTCTCCCCCTCGACCAGTTCCATCACGATGTACGGCGCCCGCGCGCCCGGGTACGGCGTCGACAGGCCGAAGTCGTGGACGCCGGTCACGTTGGGATGGGCCAGCCGCGCCGCCGACCGGGCCTCCGCCCGGACCCGCTCGACGGGATCCACACCGGTGCCGTCGTCGCGGTCGCCGGGCGCGATGAGCTTGACCGCGACCGGCCGGTCGAGCACCTCGTCGTGTCCGCGCCAGACCTCCGACATCCCGCCGACACCGATGCGCTGCCGTAACTGGTACCGCCCGCCCAACGTCCGCATCCGGTCCCACCCCGCCTTCCTGCCCGGCGACACGGCCGCCGTCGAAGCCCCTACCCTGGGCGCACGCAGGGCAAACCGGTTCGACTCGATCTTGCGGCGGGCGGCCGGACCGGCGCGGGGGCCCGGTCCAACGTGTACCCGCGCCCCGGCCGTCGGCGGCCGGACGGGCTGCGGCCGGACGGGCTGCGGCCGGACGGGCTGCGGCCGGACGGGCTGCGGCCGGACGGGCTGCGGCCGGACGCGCGGCCACCGGCACTCGCGGCCCCTGGCACTCGCGGCCCCTGGCGCCGGGCCGCCACTGAAGTACGATGCGTGTTGTTCGGCGTGCACCCGGTCACGGCCCGCCGGTCGGAGTGGGCCCCGCTGGTAGGAGTGGGCATGGCAAAGGTCACTGTGGACGTTGACGGTTGCATCGGCGCCGGCCAGTGCGCGTTCCTGGCGCCGGAGGTGTTCGACCAGGACCAGATGGGCATCGTTCGCCTGCTGCGGGAGGAACCCGACGGGTCGCAGCTCGACGACGCCCGCGAGGCGGCCACGACCTGCCCCTCCGGATCGATCTCCATCTCCGACGACTGACCCGCTCCCCCCTCCCCTCCCCCTCTCCCCTTTCCCGGCGATCTTGCGGTTGTCTCCCCCTTTCGTTGTGATTTGTCGGGCGGCAAGTGCAAGATCGCGGAGCGTGGGACCGCGGGCGGACGGAGGAGTGGCGGGGAAAGCCGCACGTCGGGGGCGTAGGCCACGCAGGATGGGGGTATCCGGGCGGCGGAGGAGGTAACCGTGGCGGAACGTCCGATCCTGGTCGGATACGACCATTCCCCCGGCAGCGAGGCGGCGCTCGGCTGGGCGCTCGACGAGGCCGCACGGACCGGCCGGTCCGTGCTGGTCGCCCACGCCTCGGAGTGGCTCACGATCAGCCCGCCGGTGATCATCGGGGCCCAGCCGTGGCCCGACGAACGGGCCCGCGAAGCCGCCCAGCAGGCGCTCGACGCGGCCGTGGCCGCGGCCAGCGAACGCCGCGACGGCGTGGTCGTCCGCGGCGTACTGGCCGACGGGCCGCCGAACCAACGGCTGACCGAGCTGACCCGCGACGCCGCGCTGGCCGTCCTCGGCAACCGGGGACACGGCGGTTTCAGCGGGCTGCTCCTCGGCTCGACCTCGGTCTCGGTGACCGCCCACGCCCACTGCCCGGTGATCGTCGTACGCCCCGACGAGCCGGGGGTCGCCACCGGTGACGTCGTCGTCGGGGTCGACGGGTCCGCGTGCTCGGTGACGGCGCTGGACTTCGCCTTCGACACCGCCGCCGAACGGGACGCCCCGCTGCTCGTGGTCGGTGCCTGGAACATCCCGTCGGTGCCGTGGCGGCCGCCGGGTGTCGACGTCGAACAAATGGCCGCCACCGAGCGGCGGTCCCTCGAACAACTGGTCGAGGAGCGCCGGCACCGGCACCCGGCGGTGGCCGTACGCACCGAGGTCGTCGCCGACTCCCCCGCGCACGCGCTGATGCAGGCCAGTGCCGGGGCGCGACTGCTGGTGGTCGGGTCACGGGGGCGCGGCGGGCTGCGCGGGCTGCTGCTCGGCTCGGTGAGCCAGCAGATGCTGCACCACGCCCGGTGCCCGGTCGCGGTCGTACACGAGCGGCAGCCCGAGCCGGCCGCCTGAGCCGCCGGCCCGGCGACCGGGCAGAGCGGCCGCCGGGCCGGCCCGGCCGGTTCGGCTGAGGGTGGGGGCCGGCCCGGCCGGTTCGGCTGAGGGCTGCGGGCGGCCGGAACGGCTCGACCGGCGGGTACGTCGGCGTGACCAGCGCGGCCGGCGGACAGGCCGGCCGGCTCAGCCGGTGGCCGGTGTCGCCGCCGTGCCGGGCGCGGGCGCCGGGGCGGCGTGCAGCCGGTCGACGACGCGTACGACGCCACCGACCTGGCCGGCCAGCCGCACGGCATGCACCGCGCTGGCCCGCCTCGGCACCGGGCCGGCCAGCGTCACCACCCCGTCGCGCACCTCGACCCGTACGTCGGGCAGGGCGAGGATGCGGTGCAGCACCTCGCGCACCACGTCGACGCGGATGTCCTCGTCGGGGCGCAGGTGCACCCGCAGCAGGTCGCCGCGGGTCACGATGCCGACCAGCCGGCCGAGGTCGTCGACCACCGGCAGCCGGCGGACCCGCTCGCGGTCCATCCGGCGGGCGGCGTCGACCAGCGTGGTGTCGCCGTACGTGGTGACCGCGGGGGCGGTCATGAGGTCGCGGGCGGTGAGCGCGCCGGCGGGCTTGCGGCGGCCCCGCCAGGGCCGGCGCAGGCCGGCACCGGCCCGGTGCAGCAGATCACTTTCGGACACCACGCCGACGACCCGCCGATCCAGGTCGACCACTGGCACGCCGCTGACCCGGCGACCCGCCACCGCGTCGACGATCCGCCGGTAGCCGGCCTCCTCCGCCACCGCGACCACGTCGGTGGTCATCACGTCCCGCACCTGCCAGGTTCGCATCCCGATCTCCCCGGTCCCGTGGCCCGGCCCCTTTGCCGGCCACCGCCCGACTTTACGCAGGTGACGGGCCGGTGCCCCAGGGCCGGCGGTCCGCGGGAGGTCGGGACCTGCGCCCGGACCGGCCGGGCCGTACGCCTCTGCCCCGCCGGCCGGCCCGGGGCGTCTGATGGAGGTGACCACGGAAGGCCCGCCGGGTAGGAGGCAGTGATGGAGATCCGACCGATCGTCGTCGGCTACGACGGCTCCCCCGGTGCGGGGGTAGCGCTGCGGTGGGCGCTGGACGAGGCGGCCCGGACCGGCGCGCCGGTCCACCCCACGTACGCGTTCGAGCCGTTCGGCGCCTCCGCGCCGCTGGCACCGGCGCCGCTGCTGTGGCCCGACGACACCGCGCGCAAGGAGATCGCGTCGATGCTGGACGAGGCGGTCGCGGCCGCCGCGGCCAGCCATCCGACGGTCACCGTACGGGCCGGCACCGTCGACGGGCCGCCGAGCGTACGGCTGCAGGAGCTGTCCCGGCGGGCCGGGCTGGTGGTGCTGGGCAGCCGTGGGCACGGCGGCTTCGGCGGCCTGCTGGTCGGCTCGACCACGGTCTCGGTGACCGCCCACGCGCACTGCCCGGTGGTGGTCGTCCGCGGCACCGCCCCCCGCGCCGGCGGGCACGTGGTGACCGGCGTCGACGGCTCACCGTGCTCGGTGCTGGCGCTCGGCTACGCGTTCGCGCAGGCGGCCGGACGGGACGTACCGCTGCACGTGGTGCGGGCCTGGAAGCCGCCGGCGGCGGAGGCGCCCCCGGTCGCCTTCGACCCCGAGGCGGTCGGCGCCCTGGAGCGGGCCGAGTTGCGCGACCTGCTGGTCGGCTGGCAGGACCGCTGGCCCGAGGTGCGGGTGACCAGCGAGGTGGTCGCCGACGCCCCCGGCCGGACGCTGATCGACGCGACCCGGCACGCCCAGCTGGTCGTGGTCGGCTCGCGCGGCCGGGGCGGCTTCCGCGGGCTGCTGATGGGTTCGGTCAGCCAGCAGCTCCTGCACCACAGCCACTGCCCGGTGGCGGTCGTACGCGAACTGCCCGGCGGGCGGGCGATGGACGACCTGTGACGGGTGGGCGGCGCCGGGTTGCCGACCGGCGCCCCGCCCCGGCCCGACCGCACGGCCAGGTCGGGCCCTGGTGATCGTTGGCCGCCGCGCGGTCCGACTCCCCCGGCGACCCCGGCGGCCAGCGATCACCCCGCGACGGGGCCGGACGGATCGGCGGGTCGGGCGGATCCTCCGGCACCCGCGAGGCACCCCACGGACCGGTGACCGGTCGGTGGGGTGCCTCGTGCGACGCCGGCCCGCGGGGAGACGGGCCGGCGGTACGGGTCAGGAGCCGGCGGGCTGCCCGGCGGCGGCACGCGGCGGCAGCCGGTGCTCGTGGAGCCGCTCGTAGAACGGCCGGTGGTGGGCGGCGAGCGCGGCCAGCCGGGGGTCGTTGTCGACGCGTACGGCGTGCGCGGTGCTCTGGCTGGTGAAGCCGGTGCTGCGTTCGACGTCCTGGTGCCAGTCGCGGGTGCGGTCCCACTCCTTGCGTGGGGCCGGCTCCCACCGCAGGGCGGCCGGGTCGAACGGCAGGCCGGTGCGGGCGCAGAACGCGGCGACGACGCCCTCCGGGTCGGCGACGAGGTCGTCGCCGTCGATGACGACCGGGGCCTCGCCCAGCGGCAGGCGCACCGCCTCGAAGATCTCGTGCAGCCGCTCGAAGCCGATCTCGTCGAGGTCGACCGACTTGTTCATCGCGTAGTGCGAGGCGACGACGGCGGCCGGGTCACGGATCATGAACGTGTTGACGAGGTGGGTGTGCAGCCGGGGGTCGGCGAGCACGGCCGGGTAGCGGTAGTCGGTGGTCTCCTTGACGAAGACCCGCTTGCCGGAGGTGGCGGCGAGGTCGAGCAGCAGGTCGAGCACCTCGGTCTCGGAGGTGGCCGGGGTGCCGCCGATGTCGACCGTGCCGAGGGCGGCCAGGTTGGACAGCGGCTCGTGCACGACGACGAGGTCACCGCGTTCGATGATCATGCGCAGGAAGGCGGTCGACCTGGTGCGGGGTGCCGCCCAGAGGGCGATGACGGGGTCGGTCACTGCGACCACTCCGTCGGTTCGCGGTCCCAGCGGTGCTGGCGCATGGTGGCCATGAGCTGGTCGTCGAGCGGCGCCGCGCCGCTGGTGGCAAGGTTGGCGCGGACGTGACGCAGGCTGCGCATGCCCGGGATGACGGTGCTCACCGTCGGGTGCTGGAGGATGAAGCGCAGCGCGAGTTCGGGCATGGTCCAGCCGTCGGGTACGTCCTTGGCGAGCGCCTCGGCGCGGGCCACGCTGGCGGCCAGGTTCTCCGGTACGAAGTAGCTGTTGCGCCAGTCGCCCTCGGGCCAGGTGCTGTCGAGAGTCAGGGTGCCGGTGAGCGTGCCCTCGTCGAAGGGCACCCGGGCGATCACCGCGATGTCGAGTTCGTCGCAGACGCCGAAGAGCTCGTCCTCGGGCGCCTGATCGAAGATGTTGTAGATGACCTGGACGGCGTCGATCAGCCCGGTGCGCAGGGCCTTGACCACGTTGGTCGGCTCCCACCGGTTGATGCTGATCCCGATCCCTTCCACCAGGCCCTGGTCGCGCAGGTCGGCGACGGCCTTCTGCCAACTGGGGTCGTCGGCCCAGGCGTCCTCCCAGACGTGGAACTGGAGCAGGTCGATCCGCTCGACGCCGAGGTTGGCGAGGCTCTTGTGGACGTATTCGTGGATGTGGTCGGACGGGAAGACGTCCTCGAGGCGGGACTCGCGGGTGGACGGCCAGCGCCGGTCCTTCGGCGGGATCTTGGTGGCGACGTAGAGCCGGCGGTCGGGTTCCGCCCGCAGGAGGTCGCCGAGAAGTTCCTCGCTGTGGCCCCGCCCGTAGATCCAGGCGGTGTCGAAGAAGTTGCAGCCGAGTTCGACGGCCGCGCGCAGGGCGGCGTTGCCGGTCTCGTCGTCGGCGCCGCTCCAGCCGCCCTCGCCGCCGGCGATCCCCCACATCCCGTAGCCGACCTCGCCGACCGACCAGCCGAGCCGCCCGAACCTGCGGTAACGCATGCATCGCCTCCGTGCCGTGGAAGTGTTTCCGGGGGTCGCCCGGTGAGAGGTTGTCAGGCGGCGGCCGGGGCGAGGTTCCGCCACTGGTGGCCGCCGGTGCCGAACCGGGTCTGCCGGTCGGCGTCGCCGCCGGGGGTGTGCACCCCGGCCGCGGTGACGGCACCGCCGCGCAGGGTCAGCTCGACGGTGGCGCTGACCGATCCGGTCAGCGCGTCGAGGGCGGCCCGGGCCGCGGCGGCGACCGGGTCGCGGTAGCGGGCCTCGTAGACCGCGGCGCCGAGGGCGCCGGCGAGCTGCTCGTAGAGGGTGCGGGAGTAGGGGTCGAGGGTGACCTCGAGCGCCTTGTGCCAGGCGACGTCGAGCACCTCCAGGCCGGGAGCCTCGTAGACGCCGCGGCAGCGGGTGCCGATGATGCGGCGCTCGACGACGTCGCGCAGCCAGCTCCCGTGCGTCGCGCCGAGGGTGTTGGCGGCGGTCAGCACGGCGACCGGGTCGGGCCCCTGGCCGTCGACGTCGGTGACCCGGCCGGCCTCGATGGTGACCGTGACGGATCCGCCGTCGGCCGGCGCGTCGGCGGGCCAGGCGCTCCAGCGCGGGGCGAGGGTCTTCGGGGCGACCGGGGTGGCGAGGTCTTCGAGCTCGGTCGACTCGTGCGAGGCGCCGGCCAGGTTGGCGTCGGTGGAGCGGTCGGCGTCGCTGCCGGGGTCGAGCCACAGGCCGGCGCCGGTGACGGCGGCGTACATGGCGGCGCGGTTCGGGAACCGGGCCAGCGCGGCCGGGTCGATCCAGGGCGCGTAGACGCCGAGGTCGGGGGCGAGCCGGGCGCCGTAGCGGGCGAAGCGGCGCTGGTCGTTGCCGCCGCCGACGCAGCCGTGGGCGAGCACGGTGCGGCCGTCGGCCCGCAGCACGGGTGCGAGCCGCTCGACCAGGACCAGCCGGGACGCGCCGGTGGTGTTCCAGTAGCCGCCGTCGTGGCGGGCCTGGTAGCGCAGCAGGTCGAGGCCGAGTTCGGCCATCGCCGGGCGCAGGTCGACGAGGGTGGCCGGAAGGCCGGCGCCGCGCAGCGAGTCGACGAGGGCGGCGAGGTCGTCCGGACCGCCCTGGCCGATGTCGGCGACGTAGTGATGGGCGTCGACGCCCCGCTCGCGCAGCCAGAGCCCGAGCGCGAGGCTGGACAGCCCTCCGCCCTGGACGACGCCCACCCGCTGGGCGGCGAGATCCTCGATGATCACAGCCGGACGCCTCCGCACTTCGAGCTGACAAATAGGACACGCGTCAGGGCGTGCCGGAATCACTGCTGCGCCACGCTAACAGCGCCATAGCCGGATGTCAATATTGCAATCAACATAGATACATATCTACTGTTCGAAGGTCCGCGCCGCCCATCATCAGCGATAGCACGTGCCACCTAGAGGACATTTAACAATAGCCGAGGTATGAGGCATGGATGTTCATTTGCCCGATACGCCTTACGAGGGCGTACTGCGCTCGGGAATTGGCACAAAACGCGACTTCCCCGGCCACCTGACCGTCCTTGACCTGTTCGAACAGCAGGTCACCACGAATCCCGACCGGATCGCGGTCCGCTACCGGGACCTACAACTGACCTTCCGTGAAATTAACAACATTGCCAACCTATATTCACAACGACTGGACCGAATCAGCGTTCGCCACGGCGACCTCGTCCCACTGTTCATCGCCGACGGACCCGACTTCGTCGCCGGTCTACTCGCGACAGTCAAACTCGGCGCAGCATTCGTTCCAATCGATCCAGGTTGGCCGATAGAACGGCTCGAGGTCATCTTTTCGCAGTTGGCCCCCCGGGCCGTACTGGCGGTCCCGCCGACCCTCGACCCGCTGCGCGCGCTCGACCTCGGCGACCGGACCGTCCTGCTCGACCACGAGGGCGTCACCCCGGCCGGCGAGCCGCTGCGCACCCTCGACGCCGAGCGGCCGGACGTGCCCCGCCCCGCCCCGCACGACCTGATCTACGGCTATTTCACCTCAGGTTCCACCGGCACCCCGAAATGCGCGCTGAACCGGCACCGCGGTCTGGTCAACCGGCTCACCGCGATGTCCGGCCACTTCGGCGACGGCCGGGAACAGATCGTCCTGCAGAACAGCCGGCCCACCTTCGACTCCTCGATGTGGCAGATCCTGTGGCCGATGGTCACCGGCGGCACCGTCGTCCTGCCCGACCGCGACGGCATCCTCGACCTCGAGGGCACCTGCCGCACCATCGGCCGCTACGGCGTCACCATCACCGACTTCGTACCGTCGGTGCTCAGCGCGCTGGTCACGCTGATCGAGGTCCGCCCCGACCTGCGGGCCGAACTCGCCCCGCTGCGCCGGATGCTGGTCGGCGGCGAGGCGGCCACCCTGCCCGTACTGAGCCGCCTCCAGCAGCTCGTGCCGCACCTGCGGATCACCAACACGTACGGTCCGACCGAGTGCTCGATCGGGTCGGTCTTCCACGACATCGGACCGGACCACGATCCGGTCCCGCTCGGCCGGCCGATCCCCAACACCGCCGCCGTCGTCCTCGACGACCAGCTCCGCCCGGTCGCCCCCGGCGTCAGCGGCGAGATCTGGATCGGCGGCGAGTGCGTCGGCGCCGGCTACCTGCGCGACCCGGCCCGTACCGACCAGGTCTTCGTGCCCAACCCGTTCCCCCAGATCACCGGGCCGCTGATCTACCGCACCGGCGACCTCGGCCACGTCACCGCGGACGGCCTGCTGATGTTCGGCGGCCGGCGCGACGACCAGGTCAAGATCGGCGGGGTACGGGTCGAGCTGGCCGAGATCGAGCGGGCGCTACGCGAGCACGAGACGGTCCGCGACGCGGTCGTGGTGGCCCGTGGCGACCAGGACAGCCGGGCCCTGGTCGCGTACGTGACCCTGCGCGCCGGCGAGCCCCCGGTCGACACCGCCGAACTGCTGCTCAGCGCCGGCAAGCACCTGCCTGCCGAGACCGTCCCGAAACGACTCACCATCCTCGACCGGATGCCGCTGACCCCCAACGGCAAGGTGGACCGGCGCGCGCTGTCGCTACGGGCCGACGCGGACACCGAGGCGCCCGACCTGCCGTACACCCCGCCCGGGTCGCCCGAGGAGGAACTGGTCGCCGCGGTCTGGCGCGAGGTGCTGGGCCGCGACCGGGTGTCGGTCACCGAACGGTTCGCCGACCAGGGCGGCACCTCCCTGCTCACGCACCGGCTCGGCGCGCTGCTGGGCGTACGGCTCGGCCGGCCCGTCGCGATCGCCGACCTGCTCGCCGCCGACACCGTCCGGGCCCAGGCCGAACTCGTCGCCGGCGGGGCACCGGTCCGCGCGCAACTGGACCCGGCCGCGCTGGCCCGCGACGCGCTGCCCGACCCGCCGCCGGCCACCGGCCTGCCCAGGCCGCCGGACCGGTCGCGGCGGCTGCTGGTCACCGGGGTGACCGGGTTCGTCGGCGCGCACCTGCTCGCCGACCTGCTCGGCCGGCCCGACGTCGACCTGACCTGCCTGGTCCGCGCCCGCGACGACGAGGCGGCCCGGCACCGGCTGACCGCCGCGCTGCGTGACTACGGGCTGTTCGACGCGCTCGCCCACGCCGAGAAGGCGTTCGCCGAGGACCGGCTGCGGGTGCTCGCCGGCGACCTGGCCACGCCCGGGCTCGGCCTGGCGCCGGAGGCGTTCGACCGGATCGCCGAGCGGACCGACGGCATCGTCCACGCCGGCGCGCTGGTCAACTTCCTGCACGACTACGCCGACCACCGGGCCCCCAACGTGCTCGGCACGCGGGAGCTGCTGCGGCTGGCGGCCCGCGGGCGGGGCTGCCGGGTGCACGCGGTGTCGACGTTCTCCGCGCTCGCCGCCGGGCACGTTCCGGACGCCGCCGGCCGGTTCGACGAGGACCAGGCACCGGTGCCGGAACTGCTGCCGTCCGACGGCTACAGCCAGTCCAAGTACGTGATGGAGCAACTGCTGGACAACGCCCGGGCGCAGGGGCTGGACTCGGTCGTCTACCGGCTGGGCGAGGTCTGGCCGTCGCGGCGCACCGGGGTGGCCAACCCGGCGTCACTGGCCCAGTCGCTGGTCTACGCGTGTGCCCGTACCGGGATCGTCTTCCCGACCTCGGCGGTGATCGACCACCTGCCGGCCGACCTGATCGGCCGCTTCCTGGCCGAGGCCGCCTGCGGCCGGCGGCCCGGCGGCGACCGGGTCCACCTGCTGCGGCCGGTGTCGCTGCGCTTCGGCGACCTCTTCGACCGGCTGGTCGAACGCACCGGCGCCCGGTGGGGCGGCTACGCGCTGTTCCACGAGCGGCTGACCGATCTGGTCGAGCGGCACGGCGCCGACCAGCGGCTGGTCCGGGTGGCCATGCTGCTGCCCGCGCCGGACGGCGACGGCGACGAGACGCCGGCCGCCGTGGACACACTTTTCACCGACAGTTCGGGTAGGTTCACGGTGCGCCGGGCCGACGACCACGCCGCCACCGGCGTCACGCTGCTCACCGGTTCGCCGCTGGACGATCTCACCGCGTTCGTCGAGGGGCTGGCCGACGAGGTGATACATCGATAACATCACCCGCCGGCCGCCGGCACAGCGCCGCGCGTCCGCCCGACCCGCCCAGTGAAACGGTGTTCAACTCATGCCCATCGACCCCGGGGTCCTGGCAATCTTCGTCGTCGCCATCGTCGTCATCTGCCTGACCCCGGGGCCGGACATGATCTACGTGCTGGCGCACGCGATCAGTCAGGGGCCGATGGCCGGGGTCGTCGCGTCGGCGGGCATGGCGGTCGGCATGCTCGTGCACACCCTCGCCGTCACCCTGGGGCTGGCCACCCTGATGGCGGCGGCACCCGTGCTCTTCGACATCATCAAATGGGCCGGCGCGGCCTACCTGGTCTACATCGGAATCAGGTCCTGGATCGACAGCGGCAAGCCCCCGGTGGTGGGTGACCGCCCCCGGGTCCCGCTGCGTACGGTGCTCTGGCGGGCCACCGTCACCAACCTGCTCAACCCCAAGATCGTGCTGTTCTACCTGGCGTTCCTGCCCCAGTTCGTCGACCGCGAGCGGGGCGGCACCGGCGTGCAGCTGCTGGTGCTCGGCCTGCTGTTCGTCATCGTCGGCTTCGTCATCGACGCGCTGATCGCGCTGGTCGCCGGCAAGGCGAGCGCGTTCCTGCTGCGCCGCAGGCAGGTCGACAAGCTGCTCAACCGCATCGCCGGCACGGTCTTCCTCGCGCTGGCCGCCCGGCTGGTCATCACCTGAGGCCGGCCGTCACCCGGCCGCCCGCCGGTGGGTCACCACCTCGTGGCCGTTCTCACCGGCGGGCAGCAGCGCCAGGCTGAGCGCGCCCAGGTAGGAGTCGGCCGCCGACGCCTCGAAGCGCGGACCGGCCAGCCGCGCCGCCCGCTTGATCATGGAACGGCCCACCGGCGACACCCCGAGCAGCCGGTCGGTCAGCACCGCCGCCGTCACCGCCAGCCGCTCGGCCGGCACCACCTCGGTCACCAGGTCGTAGCGCAGCATCCCGGCCGGCTCGATCCGGTCGCCGAGCAGCAGCCAGCGCTTGGCCCGGTCGGCACCGACCAGGTCGGCGAGGATCGCCATCCCGCTCCACGTGAGCGGGGCGCCGAAGGTCACCTCCGGGAAGGTGAAGAAGCAGGTGTCGGCGGCGACCCGCAGGTCGCTGGCCAGCCCGAGCACCGCCCCCGCCCCGCTCGCCGGCCCGTTGAAGGCCGTCACCGTCGTCTGCTCCAGGCGGAACCACCGCTCCACCAGCTCGGCGGTGCGCCGCTGCACGTGCATCGTGGTGGCCACGTCCAGCGTCGCCAGCGCGTCGAGGTCGGTGCCGCCGCAGAACTCGGTGCCGGCGCCGGTGAGCACCACCACCTCCACCCGGGAGTCCCGGCCCAGTTCGTGCAACACCTCCTCGAAGCGACCGAGCATCGCCAGATCGAAGCTGTTGCGGCGCGCGGGACGGTTGAGGATGACGCTGGCCAGCCTCCCGTCACGTCGCAGTGTCACCGAGTCGTCCGGTCCGTTCACGTGGTCTCCGAGGTCCGTTGGTGCGCGGCCCACCCAGGCTGCCGCGTCGCCAACGTACGCCAGTACATCGAGTAGCGCGACCACCGAGGCGGCCCTGTCGGAGGTTCGGCGCGTCCCCGGGGTGGTTTGCCGGGCCCCGGTACGGGAAGCCGGCGCCGGTGGACGGGGGTGGCGTGCGACCGGTCCGGGTGGCGATGGTGTGCGGGGCGGGCGACCCGACCCTCGACGGGGTCGCCGACTACACCCGCCGGCTCGAGGTGGCCCTGCGCGAGGTCGACGTGCACGTGTCGCGGGTGTCCGTCGCACCGGGCCGGGCCGGGGGCTGGCTCGGCGCCGTACGGGGGGCCGCGAGGAGTGTCCGCCGGCTGGCCCCGGATCTGGTGCACGTGCAGTTCGCCCCGTCGGCGTTCCGGTTCTCCGGCCGCCCCGGCCTGCTGCTGCCGCCGCTGCTCCCCCGTTCGGTCCCGCTGGTGACGACCCTGCACGAGTACGGCTCGTGGGCGGCGCCGTCGTGGCTGCCCGACCGGGTGTGGCGGCGGCTGGAGCGCGCCGCCCGGGTCGACCGGGAGAGCGGGCGGCTGGTGCCCGGCAGCGAGCTGGTGCTGGTCACCAACGACGCGCACGCGGCGGTGGTGACCGAGCGGACCGGCCGCCGCCCGCTGCGGGTGCCGGTGCCGGCGAACGTCGACGACCACGGTGCGGCGACCGGTGCCCGGCGCCGGTTCCGCCGCCGGCTGGGGCTTCCCGCCGACACCGTACTGCTGGTGTTCTTCGGGTTCGTGCATCCGGTCAAGGGGGTGCGCTACCTGCTGGAGGCGCTGCCCCGGCTGCGGGCCCGGCATCCGGCGCTGCACCTGGCGGTGGTCGGCGGCTTCACGTCGCGGGCGTTGCCGGAGCCGCAGGCCGACGCCTTCCGGGCCGAGTTGGCCGGGATCGCGGCCGCGCACGGCGTCGGCGACGCGGTCACGTTCACCGGCTACCTGCCGGCGCCGGAGGTGTCGGAGGCGCTGCACGCGGCGGACGGCGCCGTACTGCCGTTCTGCGAGGGGGTGACGACCAAGAGCGGGGCGCTGGTGGCGGCGCTGGCGCACGGGCTGCCGACGGCGGTCACCACGGCGCCGGCGGGTGACCCGGACCTGGTCGACGGCGTGACGGTGGCGGTTATCGACCGGCGGCGGGACGCGGCCGCGGTGGCCCGCGCCACCGACCGGCTGCTGTCCGATCCGGCGCTGCGCGGGCGGCTGGCCCGCGCCGGGCGGCTGGTGGCGACCCGCCGTTCCTGGCCGGGCATCGCCGCGGCGCACCGGGCCGCGTACGAGCGTCTGCTGGGGGTCGGCGATGACTGAGCCGTACCGGGAGATCCTGGTCGTCGACCTGCTCGGCGGGCTCGGCGACCTGGTGATGCTGCTCCCGGCGGTGCACGCCCTGGCCCGGCGGCATCCGGCGGCGGCGCTGCGGGTGCTGACCCACGAACCGGGCGGCGACCTGCTGCGCGGCGACCCGGCGGTCACCGAAGTGATCACTATCGGTCAGGGGCACTCCGGGGCCGAGCGGGCCGCGGTGGTCGACGCGCTGGCGCTGCACCGGCCCGACCTGGCGGTGACGACCACCCGGTACGACGCCATCCCCGCCCTGCTCGAGGACGGTGCCGGGCGGGCGGTGACCGACCTGTGGCGCCGGCCGCCGCCGGACCAGCCGGTCGGCGAGCGCTACCTGCGGATCCTGTACGCCGAGGGGCTGATCGACGCCGCCGACGTCGGTGCCCGCCCCCGCCTGCGGCTACGCCCCGAGGAACTCGACGCCGGCGAGCTGATGATGGCGTCGTGGCTGCCCCGGGAGAACCGCCGGCCGCCGGTGCTGCTCGTGGTCGACGCCGGGATGGGGGTCAAGCGCTGGCCGCGGCGGCACTGGCAGGCACTGGTGCGGCTGCTGCGCCACGACGGTTACCCGGTGCTCGCGGTCGGCGGCCCGGACGGCCGGCCGCCGCCGTGCCCGCTGCTGCCCCGGACCGGCCTGCGCCGGCTGGCCGCGCTGTTCGCCGCCGCCGGCCGGCGCGGCGGGGTGGTCGTCGGCGCCGACACCGGACCGGTGCGGGTGGCGGCAGCGGCCGGGGCCGGCACGGTGGCCCTGTTCGGCCCGACCGACGCCCGCCGGTACGGCCTGGCCGCCGCCGCCCCGGTGGCGGCCGGCACGGGGGCGCCGGCCAACCCCGCGCGAACCGGCCCGGCGTCGCCCGGCGGCCTGTCGGTCGACCTGCAGGGCCGGCCGGACTGCCCGCACCGGCAGCCGACCACGATCAGCGAGCAGAGCTGCTGGTGGACCGCGGACTGCCCGCTGTCGCCGGCCGGGCCGGCGTGCATGGCCGACATCGACCCCGGCACGGTCGCCGCCGCGGTCCGCCGGGCGGCCGGGCCGGACCGGGGTCAGGCCCGGCCCGGCCGTCCGGCGGACTCGGTCTCCCAGGGCACCGGGCGCAGGTGGCTCGCCCCGATCAGCCGGCAGTGGTTCCAGTAGTCGTCGTCGGTCGCGTCCATGTCGTCGAGCAGGAGGCGGGCCGGCGGGAACGGCCGGGCCGGGCCGAGCTGGGCCAGATCGGCCAGCCGGTCCCGGTCGGCGGTGGCGTCGCCCGACCCGTCGAGGCTGGCCAGTGCCAGCCGGAGCTTGTCGTAGTAGCCCTCCTCGTCGCCCTCGAGGACGGCGATCTCCTCCAGCTCGATGGTGACGTGGTCGCCCTCGCCGGCCCGTACGCCGGCACCGAGCAGCGCGGCGTATGCCGCCAGCGGCTCGCCGAACAGCCGTTCCAACACCGGCACCGCCGCGTCGAGCTGGGTCAGGGCCCGCTCGACCGGGGCGACCGGCGCGGTGGCCACCACCTTCTCGGTGTGCCTGCCCTCGGTCACCTCGAAGGTCTCGGTCCGCAGGTCGGCGGCGCGGAACATGGCCAGCCACAGCAACGGTACGCAGTTGACGTCGGCGGCCACGGTGTTCAGCTTCGGGTCGTAGTCGGACTTGGCGAAGGCGGGATAGATGCTCGGGTAGGTGCTCACGCACAGGTATGACCGGTTCGACACGCCGGCCAGGCTAGCGGTGCGGGTGCGACACGGCGGCCGCAGCGCCGCCCTCAGCCGGCGGCCGGCTCGCGCTCGCGGGCGTCGACCAGGGCGGCGATGCCGTCGAGGATGCGCTGGAGGCCGAACTCCGACTCCTCGTCGGAGTATCCCCCGGCGTCGTCGAAGCTTCCGGCGGTGGTGATCCGGGACAGTTCCGGATACCGCCGCGCGTCGACGAGCAGGCGCAGCATCTGCCCGTACGACGGGGGCGGGCCGCCCTCCTGCGCGGCGGCGGCGGTCGCCGCCCGGACGAGGTCGATCCGCAGTTGCGCCTCGTTACGTACGAAGCCGCTGAGCAGTTGCATGACGGCGACCCGTTCGTAGTCCTCCAGTCGGGTCGGGGCGAGGATCTGCAGGCCGCTCTCCAGCCAGGACAGTTGGACCGGGCCGAGCGGCGGGCCGCTGATCGGGACCTGCAGGAACCACGGGTGCTGCTCGTATCCGGCCATGAGCGCCCGCGCCCAGCCGGCGAGGCCGGCCCGCCAGCCCTGTTCGGCCGGTGGCGGTGCGGGCGGCGATCCCATCGCGGTCTCGGCCATCAGGGCGAGCAGTTCGTCCTTGCTGGCGACGTACCGGTAGAGCGACATCGTGGTGAACCCGACCTCTTCGGCGACCCGGCTCATCGACACCGCCGCGAGTCCCTCGCGGTCGGCGATCTCGACGGCGGCGGCCACGATGCGCTCCAGGCTGAGCCCGGGTTTGGGACCGCGGCGGGGCCGCTCGCGCCGCCCCCAGAGCAGTTCGAGGGTCGGCGGCAGCTCGGTCATGGCGTTGTCGTCCATCGTCACCCGCGTCGGTCGGTCGGCACTTGACCCCCATCCTAAAACTGCGTATAACCTACACAGATACGTGTACGACATACACAGTTTCGCTCCTGAGAGGTTGCCATGACCGACGACCCGATCATCCGGGCCAGCGGGATCACGAAGTCCTTCGGAAAGTTCACCGCGCTTCGCGGCGTCGACCTCGCCGTCGCCCGGGGCAGCATCCACGCCCTGCTCGGCCCCAACGGGGCGGGCAAGACGACGATGGTCCGGATCCTGAGCACCCTGCTGCGCCCCGACGGCGGCGACGCGACCGTCGCCGGCCACGACCTGCTGCGCCACCCCGACCGGGTACGCGCCTCGATCAGCCTCACCGGCCAGTACGCCGCCGTCGACGAACTGCTCACCGGCGAGGAGAACCTGGTGATGATGGGCCGGCTCGGGCGCCTCGGCGGCCGGGCCGCCCGGCGGCGCGCCGTCGAACTGCTGGAACGCTTCGACCTCACCGACGCCCGGCGGCGGATCGTCCGCACCTACTCCGGCGGGATGCGCCGCCGGCTCGACCTCGCCGCGAGCCTGGTCACCGAACCGCCGCTGATCTTCCTCGACGAGCCGACCACCGGCCTCGACCCGCGCAGCCGCCAGGCGATGTGGGACATGGTCCGCGAACTCGCCGCCACCGCCGTCACCGTGCTGCTGACCACCCAGTACCTGGAGGAGGCCGACCGGCTCGCCGACCGGATCACTCTGGTCGACGGCGGCCGGGTGATCGCCGAGGGCACCGCCGAACAGCTCAAGGCGCAGGTCGGTGACGAGCGGGTGGAGCTGCGGCTGGCCGGCCTGGACGACTTCGACCGGGCCGTACGCGACCTCGGCGACCGGGCCGTACGCCCCGACCGCGACAGCCGCACCGTGAGCGTGCCCACCGACGGCACCGCCGCCCAACTCCGCGCCCTGCTCGACACGATGGCGGCCCGGGACGTCGCCGTCACCCGGGTGGAACTGCACCGCCCGACCCTCGACGACGCGTTCCTGGCCCTGACCGGCACCGCCACCGCCGGGCCGACCCCCGCCACCGCCCCGGCCCGGACCGGCGGCGGCGCATCCACCGCCGTGAAGGAGAACCGATGAGCACCCACGCCCGCCTCTACTGGGCGGCCAGCGACTCGCTGGTCATGATCGGGCGCAGCCTGCGGCACACCGTACGCAGTGTCGACACGCTGCTGCTCGGCGCGTTCCTGCCGACCATGCTGATGCTGATGTTCGTGCACATCTTCGGCGGCGCGATCGACACCGGCACCGCCTACGTCACGTACGTGGTGCCCGGGGTGATCCTGCTCTGCGCCGGCTACGGGTCGGCCAACACCGCGGTCGCCGTCGCGGCCGACATGGTCAACGGCATCGTCGACCGGTTCCGGTCGCTGCCCATCCTCAGCTCCTCGGTGCTGACCGGCCACGTCGTCGCCAGCGTCACCCGCAACCTGTTCGCCACCGTGCTGGTGCTGGCGGTGGCGTTCGCGTCCGGCTTCCGGCCCACCGCCGGGCCGCTGGAATGGCTGGCCGCGATCGGGCTGCTGGTGCTGTTCATGCTCGCGATGTCCTGGGTGTCGGTCTTCCTCGGCATGCTCGCCGGCTCGGTCGAGTCGGCCAGCGCGTTCACCTTCGTGGTGCTCTTCCTGCCGTACCTGAGCAGCGGCTTCGTGCCGACCGACACGATGCCGGGGTTCCTGCGCGGGTTCGCCGAGCACCAGCCGATCACGCCGATGATCGAGGCGATCCGGGGGCTGCTGACCGACGTACCGGTCGACAACCCGGTCCCGGCGGCGGTCGCCTGGTTCGGCGGCCTCCTGGTGGTCGGCTACGCCGCGTCCAGCGTCCTCTTCCGACACCGCCGGCCCCGGTAGCCGGCCCGGTAGCCGGACCGGCTCAGGCGTTGTCGGAGACCTCGGCGTACGGTCGGTCGTTCCACCAGATGGCGTCGACGGTGTGGATGCGGTCGCTGGTCCAGAACCGGACGACCAGCCGGTCCGGCTGCCCCTGGAGGGTGTCCATCGTGTACCCCGGACGCGGCGTGGCCGAGACCAGGTGCACCCGCCTGGGCGTCATCCGGATCGTGGTCGTGCCGCCGGGCACGTCGAACTGGCGCAGGTAGGACGTGCTCCCGTCGCGCTCGGTGATCACCGTCCAGCCGTCCACGGTGGCCGCGGGCGCGGTGGTACGCACCACCGTCGGCTCCGGCGACCGGGAGCCGGACGGGCGCGGCGTCGGGGTGCCCGGACCGGTCGCGGTGGGGGTGGCCGGTCCGGGCGACGCGGTGCCGGTCGGCGGCGTGACCGGCACCGGCGGCGTCGGGGTGGGCGGCGCGGTCACCCCGTCGCCGGCACCGCGCAGCGCGGCGCCGGTCTCGACCTCGACCCGGTCGGGTACGGCGGTCCGCAGCACCGGTTGGAGGCCGAGCCAGACCAGCCCGGCGCTGAGCGCGGTGGCCGTCGCCCACGCCGCGAACCGGCCCACCGCCCGCCATCCACCCATGCCGCCCATCTTGTCAACGTCGGTACGGTGCCACCATGCCCCTCGTGCTCCTGGTCGAAGACGACCCGGCGATCCGGCGCGCGCTGACCCACGCGCTGTCCGAGGCCGGTTACGCGGTCTGCCCGGTGGACAGTGCCCTCGCGGCGCTGCGTGAGGTGACCGCCCGGCCACCGGCGGTCGTCATCCTCGACCTGGGACTGCCCGACATGGACGGTGCCGACGCCCTCGTCATGATCCGGGCGGTCAGCGACGTGCCGATCATCGTGGCGACGGCCCGGCGCGGCGAGAACGACGTGATCAGGCTGCTCAACGCCGGCGCCGACGACTACGTGACCAAGCCGTTCTCGGCCGCGCACGTGCAGGCCCGGATCGCGGCGGTGCTGCGCCGGGGCCGGCCGGTGCCGGCCGGGTCGGAGCTGCCGCCGCCGGTCGAGGTGGGGCCGCTGCGGCTGGACCCGAACACCCGCACCGCGACCCTGCACGGGCAGCCGCTGCCGCTGGCCCGCAAGGAGTTCGACCTGCTGACGTACCTCGGCGAGCGGGCCGGCCGGGTGGTGCCGCGCGACGAGTTGTTCGTCAACGTGTGGCGGCAGCCGTTCGTCGGCGGCGACCAGACCCTCGACGCGCACATCTCGCTGCTGCGCCGCAAGCTGGGCGAGACGGCGGCGCAGCCCCGGCTGCTGCGCACCGTACGTGGCGTGGGGATCATGCTCGTCGGTCCGTCGTGAGGTCGGCGCTGGTCCGCGGCGCGCTCGCGGCGACGTCGATGGTGGCGCTGGCGTTCCTGCTGCCGCTGGCCCTGCTGGCGCAGCAGATCGCACACGACCGGGCGCTGGCCGACGCCCGGCAGCAGGCCACCGCGATCGTCGCCGCGATCGCGGTCACCGACGACCGGGCGGTGCTGGCCCGCGCCGCCGCCACGACCGCCGCCGGCGCCGACGACCGGCTGGTCCTGCACCTGCCGGACCAGCAACCGGTCGGCACGCCCCGGGCCGCGACCGCCGACGTGGCCCTGGTCCGCGACCGCCGCCACCCGGTGACCGCGCACGTCCCGGGCGGGCTCGCCTACCTGCAGCCGACGGCGCTCGACGGCGGCCGGACCGCGGTCGTCGAGGTGTTCGTGCCGACGGCCGACCTGCGGCGCGGGGTCGGCACGGCGTGGCTGGCGATGGCCGGGCTGGCCGCGGTCCTGGTGGCCGGATCGGTGGCGCTCGCCGACCGGCTCGGCGCCCGGGTCGTGACCGCGGCCCGCGAACTGTCCGGCGCCGCCCGCCGGTTCGGCGCCGAGGACCTGACCACCCGGGTACGCCCCGCGGGCCCGGTCGAGCTGGCCGAGGCGGGTACGGCGTTCAACACGATGGCGGACCGGATCGTGTCGCTGGTCGACGCCGAACGGGAGCGGGCGGCCGACCTGTCGCACCGGCTGCGTACACCGTTGACCGCGTTGCGGCTGGACGCCGACGCGCTACCGCCCGGCGGGGCGGCCGACCGGGTACGCGAGTCGGTCGACGCGCTCGACGCGGAGATCGACGCGATCATCCTCAGCGCCCGCCGGCCGCCGCCCGGCGCGGAACCGGAGGTGACCGACCTGACCGAGGTGCTGGCCGACCGGCTGGCGTTCTGGACGGTGCCGGCGACCCACCAGCGCCGGCGGTGGGAGGTGCGGGGCGGGTCCGAGCCGGTGTGGCTGGCGGCCGGCCGGGCCGACGTCATCGGCGCGGTCGACGCCCTGCTCGGCAACGTCTTCCGGCACACCGCCGCCGGCACGCCGTTCCGGATCACGCTGACCCGCGACGCGCTCACCGTCGAGGACGGCGGGCCGGGGATCGCCGACTCGGCGTCGGCCGTACGGCGCGGGGTCAGCGGGGCCCGGTCGACCGGGCTGGGGCTGGACATCGTGCGCCGGGTCGCCGCCGAGGCGGGCGGGCGGCTGGTCATCGACCGTGGTGACGTGCTGGGTGGGGCGCGGGTGGAGATGTCGTACCGCCCGGTTGCCGCGCCCCCGGCGGACGGCCGGGGGCGGCGGTTCCGCCGGGGTCGGCCGGAGCCGGCGCGCGGCGCGCCGGGTCACTGACGCCGGGGCAGCACCACGATCCGGCCGAAGAACTGGTCGATGTGCCGTACGACCTCGTTGAACTCGTCGAGGTCGATCGGCTTGGTGACGTAGGCGTTGGCCTGGAGCGTGTAGCTGCCGAGGATGTCGTTGTCGGCGCTGGACGTGGTGAGCACGACGATCGGGATGGTCCGAAGGCTCTCGTCGCTCTTGACCTGGGTCAGCACCTGACGGCCGTCCATCCGGGGCATGTTGAGGTCCAGCAGGATCATGTCCGGCCGCTGGGCGTCGTGGTGGCGGCCCTCGCGGCGCAGGAACTCCATGGCCTCCTCGCCGTCGCCGACGATGTCGATGGTCTTGTCGATACCGGAGTCCGCCAGCGCCTCCTCGATCATCAGCACGTCGCCGGCGTCGTCGTCGACGACGAGAATCCGGACGGGGGTGGCGGGGGCTTCGACCATCGTTGCTACCTGCCTAGTGTTCGTAGTTGAGGACCTCGACCAGCCCGGTGACCCGCAGGACCCGCTCGACCGGACCGGTGAAGCCGGTCAGCCGCAGCCAGCCGCCACGTGCGGCGCACTCGTTGTCGCCCCGGACGAAGCTGGCCATGCCGGCGGAGTCGCAGAACGCCAACCCCTCCAGATCGAGAAGGATGTGGTGCCGACCGTCGCCCAGCAGTTCGTCGACACCGGAGTTGAGCACGGGCACGGTGGCCATGTCCAGTTCGCCGGACAGGCGCAGTACGGCCGTGCCGTCGGACTCACCGCGCGTGATGGCCAGCGTCAAGACCGCTCTCCCTCGTCCCGATAGTTGCTGTGGGGCAAGCGTACGCGCCGCCGACCACCGCATCGACGGGCGGTCGGCCTGCCGTACGCCCGGGTGGCCGGTGGCCCGGTTCGACGCCGGCTAGCGGGCGGCGGGCCGCAGGGCGGCGAGCAGGTCGGCCGGGTCGGTGCCGGCCGGGCGGTCGCTGACCTGGCCGTCGCCGAGTTCGACGACCCGCCACCGGCCGTCGTCGCGCAGGACCAGGTCGGCTGTGACGAACGGCAGCCGGAGGGCGGCGACCAGCGGCGCGACCTCGGACAGGTCGACGTCCGCCGGCACCGGCCGGCCCGGGGTGTCCGGGTGGGCGGTGACCAGCGCCGGCCGCCCGTCGACCCACCAGGTGCGCACCTCGGCCGAGACGAACCGCTCGAAGCGGCGCAGCACCAGCCCGCCGACGAACTCGTCGTCGCGCAGTTCCAGGAACCGGGACGCGACCCGCCACGCGGCGTCGGCGTCGGCGACGTCGGCGATGTAGGCCGCCTCGTCGAAGTGGTGCTTCATCGACTTGGTGTAGTCGCGCAGCACCGCCGGACCGGACCCGAACGCGGCGCGGGCCCGGTCGAAGCCGGCCCGGTCGGCGCCGGTGGTCCAGACCGAGTACGGCGTGACGTCGGCCAGGTCGGCGTACCAGCCGGGCAACTCGTGTGCCCGGCGGTACTGCTCCGGCGTGGTGCGCAGGGCGATGTCCCGCTCGCGCAGCACGGCGGCGAGGGCGGCGTACCGTCCGGCGCGCAGCATCCAGCCCCGGTAGAAGGCGGCGCCGGTCGCGGTGGTGCGGGCCACGGTACGGACGGGCGCCGGCCCTTCGGGGTCGGCGGGCCGGGCCAGCGCGTCGTGGTCGACGAGGACGACGTCGAAGCCCAGGTCGCGGGCTGCCGCCGCCTCGGCGGCGAAGTGTTCGTCGGGTCGGCGCGGGCGCATCGGGTCGGCGGGCAGCAGCAGGATCACCGGCACATCGTGCCGCAGGAAGGCCACCGGGCCGGGCCGGCGGGACTTCGATCGTGACGTATCACCATGAATCGCCGCCACGGTCCGGCCAGGACTACATCCATCGACTTCAACCGTTGACGCGACCGTCGCGCGTCTGAAACATTTGGCCGACCCTCCGCAAAATTGCGGCAAGGACATGTTTGACATCGAACTTCTGTCCGCAACTTCTGGACAGGCTCACCATCCATGTTCACGTCCGTTCAGGACCGTCACCGGGAGGCCCGCGATGACGAACCCGCCGCGCGACCGGGGCCCACCGTGGGCACCGCCCCCGACACCACGTGGCACTCCCCCGGCCGCCACGATCCGCGCCACGGCGAACCGCATCAGACGGTCGGCCCGACCGGCGACGCCCGGCCACCACCCGACCAGGTCCCGGCTCCTCGCACACCCCCGAGACCATGAGAGCTTGAGGAACGAATGAGAAGGAAACATGCAGCGTGGCGGCTGATCGCGGCGGCGCTCGCGACCGGGCTCGCCGTGTCGGCGGCACCGGCCCTGCCGGCCGCGGCGGCCGGCGGCCCCAACCTGGCGGCGGGAAAGGCGGCCACGGCCAGCAGTTCCAACGCCGAGCACACCGCCAACCGGATCAACGACGGTAACCCGGGCACCTACTGGGAGAGCGCCAACAACGCCTTCCCGCAGTGGGCCCAGATCGACCTGGGCACCAGCACCGGCATCGACCAGGTGGTGCTCAAGCTCCCGGCGGGGTGGGAGAGCCGGACGCAGACCCTGGCCGTGCAGGGCAGCCCGGACGGGACCAGCTTCGCCACCATCGTCGGCTCGACCGGGTACGCCTTCACCCCCGCCAACGGCAACACGGTGACGATCGACTTCCCGGCGACCAGCACCCGCTTCGTACGGCTGCACGTCACCGCCAACACCGGGTGGCCGGCCGCGCAGATCGCCGAACTGGAGGTCTACGGCGCCACCACCGGCGGCAGCGGCAACCTGGCCCAGGGCCGGCCGCTGACATCGAGCAGCAGCAACGCGCCGTACGGGCCGGGCAACGCCGGTGACGGCAACCAGGCCAGCTACTGGGAGAGCGCGAACAACGCCTTCCCGCAGTGGCTCCGCGTCGACCTCGGCGCCGCCGTCGCCGTCAACCGGGCCGTGCTCAAGCTGCCGGCCGGCTGGGAGACCCGCACCCAGACGCTGAGCGTGCAGGGCAGCACCGACGGCAGCACCTTCAGCACCGTGTCCGCGTCGGCCGGGCGGGTCTTCAACCCGGCGGCCAACAACACCGTGACAATCGACTTCAACACCACCACGGTGCGCTACCTGCGGGTGCACGTGACGGCCAACAACGTGTGGCCGGCCGCGCAACTGTCGGAGTTCGAGGTCTACGGCCCGACGACCGGGGACACCCAGCCGCCGTCCGCCCCGACGAACCTCGCCTTCACCCAGCCGGCCACCGGCCAGATCCGGCTGGCCTGGAACGCCGCCACCGACAACGTCGGCGTCACCGGCTACGACATCTACGCCAACGGCACCCTGCGCACCAGCGTCGCCGGCAACGTACTGACCTACACCGACAACCAGCCGGCCAGCGCGACGGTCTCGTACTATGTACGGGCCAAGGACGCCGCCGGCAACCAGTCGACGAACAGCAACACCGTCACCCGTACCGGGTCGACCGGGGACACGCAGGCGCCGACCGCGCCGACGAACCTCGCCTACACCCAGCCCGCCACCGGACAGATCCGGCTCACCTGGAACGCCGCCACCGACAACGTCGGCGTCACCGGCTACGACATCTACGCCAACGGCAGCCTGCGTGGCAGTGTGGCCGGCAACGTGCTGGCGTACACCGACAACCAGCCCGCCAGCGCCACCGTCTCCTACCACGTACGGGCCAAGGACGCCGCCGGCAACCAGTCGGCCAACAGCAACACCGTCACCCGCACCGGCAGCAACCCGCCCGGGTCGAACCTGGCGGTCGGCAAGCCGATCACCGCGTCGTCCACCGTGCACGTGTTCAACGCCGCCAACGCCAACGACGACGACGTGAACACCTACTGGGAGGGTGCCCCCGGCGCCTACCCGAGCACGCTGACCGTCTCGCTCGGCGCCAACGCCAGCATCACCGCGGTCGTGCTCAAGCTCAGCCCGTCCACGGCGTGGGGCACCCGGACCCAGACGTTGCAGGTGCTGGGCCGGGAGCAGAGCTCCTCGTCGTTCACCAGCCTGGTCGCGTCGGCGCCGTACACCTTCAACCCGGCGTCGAGCAACATCGTGACGATCCCGGTCTCGGCCACCGCCGCCGACGTCCGGCTCCAGTTCACCGCGAACAGCGGGTCGTCGAACGGTCAGGTCGCCGAGTTGCAGGTGATCGGCACACCGGCGCCGAACCCGGACCTGACGATCACCGGCATCACGGCCTCGCCGGCGTCGCCGGTCGAGACCGACGCGGTGACGCTGTCCGCCACCGTCCGCAACGCGGGCACCGCGGCGGCCGGCGCCACGAACGTCAACTTCTACCTGGGTACGACCCGGGTCGGCACCGCCGCGGTCGGCGGGCTCGCCGCCGGGGCACAGACCACCGTGACGGCCAACATCGGCGCCCGCAACGCCGGCACGTACCAGGTCGTCGGCCGGGTCGACGAGGCCAACACGATCGTCGAGCAGAACGACGCGAACAACGAGTTCACCAGCCCGACGCCGCTGACGGTCCGGCCGGTCGACAGCTCCGACCTGGTCGCCGGCGCGGTGACCTGGTCACCGGGCACCCCGTCGGCCGGCAACACGGTCAACTTCTCGGTGACGATCAGGAACCAGGGCACGGTCGCCTCGACCGGCGGCGCGCACGGCATCACGCTGACCGTGCTCAACGACGCCGGCACCGCCGTACGCACCCTCACCGGCTCGTACACCGGCACGATCGCCGCCGGTGCCACCACCGCGCCGGTGAACCTGGGCACCTGGACGGCGGCCAACGGCCGGCACACCGTCCGGGTGGTGCTCGCCGCCGACGGCAACGAACTGCCGGTCAAGCGGGAGAACAACACCAGCGAGCAGGCCCTGTTCGTCGGCCGCGGCGCCAACCTCCCGTACGACATGTACGAGGCGGAGGACGGCACGGTCGGCGGCGGCGCGCAGATCGTCGGCCCGAACCGGACCATCGGCGACATCGCCGGCGAGGCGTCCGGCCGGCGCGCGGTGACGCTGAACAGCACCGGCTCCTACGTGCAGTGGACCACCAGGGCGGCGACGAACACCCTGGTCGCCCGGGTCTCGATCCCGGACGCGCCCGGCGGCGGCGGGATCAACTCGACGCTGAACATCTACGTCAACGGCACCTTCCACAAGGCGCTCAACGTGACCTCGAAGTACTCGTGGCTCTACGGCAACGAGGCGGCCCCGGGCAACTCCCCCGGTGCCGGCGGCCCGCGCCACATCTACGACGAGGCCAACGTGATGCTGAACTCGACGATCCCGGCCGGCAGCACCATCCGCCTGCAGAAGGACCCGGCGAACAGCACCACGTACGCCGTCGACTTCGTCAACACCGAGCTGGTGTCGCCGCGGGCCAACCCGAACCCGGCCCGGTACGCGGTGCCGACCGGCTTCACCCACTCCGACGTGCAGAACGCCCTGGACCGGGTGCGGATGGACACCACCGGCAACCTCGAGGGCGTCTACCTGCCGGCGGGCACGTACGAGACCGCGCAGAAGTTCCAGATCTACGGCAAGCCGGTCAAGGTCGTCGGCGCGGGCATCTGGTACACGAGGTTCCAGACGCCGACCAGCCAGGAGAACACCGACGCCGGCTTCGGGGTGCAGTCCTCGGCCAGCGGGTCGTCCTTCTCGCACCTGGCGTTCTTCGGCAACTACGTGTCGCGTATCGACGGGCCCGGCAAGGTCTGGGGCGAGTTGAAGGACGTCGACAACATGACGATCGACAACGTCTGGGTCGAGCACACCGTGTGCGCGTACTGGGGCGTGAGCGTCAGCGGCCTGACCATCAAGGACAGCCGGTTCCGCAACACGTTCGCCGACGCGGTCAACCTGACCAACGGCAGCACCAACAACACCATCACCAACTCCGAGGGCCGGGGCAACGGCGACGACGCGTTCGCGCTGTTCTCCGCCGTCGACCAGGGCGGTGGGGGCGCCAACAACGGCAACGTGTTCGAGAACCTGAACGCCACCCTGACCTGGCGGGCCGCCGGCGTCGCGGTGTACGGCGGTTACAACAACACGTTCCGCAACCTCTACATCGCGGACATGCTGACGTACTCCGGGCTGACCATCAGCTCGCTGGACTTCGGGTACGCGTTCGTCGGGTTCGGGCCTGGTCTGACCCACTTCCAGAACATCTCGCTGATCCGGGCGGGTGGCCATTTCTGGGGTCAGCAGACCTTCGGCGCGATCTGGATGTTCTCCGCTTCGAAGGAGTTCCGCGGCATCCGGGTCTCCGATGTGGACATCGTCGATCCGACGTACTCCGGCATCATGTTCCAGACCAAGTACAACGGCAGCCAGCCGGAGAACCCGATCACCGACACCGTGCTGACCAACATCTCCATCTCCGGGGCGCAGAAGAGCGGTGACGCGTTCGACGCCAAGTCCGGGTTCGGCCTGTGGGCCAACGAGATGCCCGAACCGGGTCAGGGGCCGGCGGTCGGCTCGGTGACCTTCAACAACCTGCGGTTCAGCAACAACCACACCAACATCAGGAACACCACGAGCACGTTCACCATCAACATCAACCCGTAACCGCGCGGTCGATGGGTGCCGCCGGGAGGACGCCCCTCCCGGCGGCACCGTCGTGTCCGGGCCCGGCTACGGGATCAGCAGGAGCTTGCCGGTGGTCCGGCGGGACTCGAGGTCGGTGTGGGCGCGGGCCGCCTCGGTCAGCGGGTAGCGGCCGCCGATCGTGATCCGCAGCGACCCGTCCGCGATCCGCCGGAACAGGTCGTCGGTCCGGGTGACGAGTTCGTCGCGGGTCGCCACGAAACTGCCCAGCGTCGGGCGGGTCACGTAGAGCGATCCGCCGGCGGCGAGGCGGGACAGGTCGAACGGCGGCACCGGGCCGCTGGACTGGCCGTACAGGACCAGCGTGCCGCGCCGGCGCAGGCTGGCCAGGCTCGCGTCGAAGGTGGCCTGCCCGACGCTGTCGTAGACGGCCGGGACGCCCGCTCCCCCGGTCAGCTCCCGAACCCGGTCGGGGAACTCGTCGTACCCGACGGTCCACTCGGCGCCCGCGTCGGCGGCCAGCCGGCGCTTGTCCTCGGTGGACGCCGTGGCGACGACCCGGCCGCCGAGCGCGGTGGCGAGCTGGGTGAGCAGCAGCCCGACGCCACCGGCGGCGGCGTGCACCAGCACGATGTCGCCGGGCCGCGGCGGGTAGGCGTCGAAGACCAGGTAGTGGGCGGTCAGCCCCTGCAGCAGGGCGGCGGCGGCGACCTCGTCGTCGACACCGTCCGGGACCGGTACGACCCGGTCGGCCGGGGCGAGCGCGTACCCGGCGTAGGCGCCGGCGAAGTCGGCTCCGGCGACCCGGTCACCGACCGCGGGTGTGGTCACGCCGGCACCGACCGCGACGACCGTACCGGCGCCCTCGCTGCCCGGGGTGAACGGAAGCGGCATCGGGTAGAGCCCGGTGCGGTGGTAGACCTCGATGTAGTTGACGCCGACGGCGGCGAGCCGGACAAGCACCTCACCAGGGCCCGGCTCGGGCGGGTCGAGGCGCTGCGGGGTCAGCACCCCGGCGTCACCGGTCCGCGAGACCCGGATCACGTCCATCGTCACTCCCTCCGCCACGACCGCCCGCAATCGTAGGCCGGGCCGGCTCAGCCGGGCGGTGCGGGACCGTCGTCCGGCCGGGTCAACAGGTGGAAGGTCATCGTGCCGCGCAGCCGGAAGCCGAGGTGCTCGTAGAGCCGGACCGCGCCCGTGTTGCTGGCGGCGGCGTGCAGGAACGGCACCTCGCCACGGGCGCGGATGCCGGCCGCGACCGCCCGCACCAGCCGGGTCGCCAACCCCGCGCCACGGTGGTCCGGGTCGGTGCAGACGGCGCTGATCTCCGTCCAGCCGGGCAGCCGCATCCGTTCGCCGGCCATCGCCACCAGCCTGCCGCCGCGGCGGATGCCGAGGTAGCGGCCGGTCTCGACGGTCCGGGCCAGGAACGGGCCGGGCTTGGTCCGGGCCACCAGCGCCAGCATCTCCGGTACGTCGTCGACGCCGAGTGCCACCGCTTCCGGCTCCTCGGCGGTGGCCAGGGCCACGTCGACCAGTTGCACGCCGAGTTCGCGGGCGATCTCCCAGCCGGCCGGTACGACCGCGTCGACACTGGGCAGCAGGACGCGCACGCCGGGGGCGAGCAGGGCCGCCAGGTCGGCCCAGGCGGCGGGGTCGCGGGCGTCGGCGAGGCCGACGAACGGCGTGATCTCGGCCGGGTAGGCCGCCGCCCGGCCGTGCGCCGTGGCCAGCGGGGCGTGCGGGCCGGTCAGCGCCGACCACACCGGGTTGTCCAGCGGATGGACACCGTCGGCGCCGGACGCCGCCCCGTCGACCAGGACGCCGGGACCGCTCACCGGACACCCGCCGGCCGGTCGGTGCGGGTGACGCCGTTCGCTCGCATCAGTGGTGCTCCTGTCGCGGTGCCGCCGGTCGGCTCCGGCCGTCGATCACCGTACCGCGATCTTCACCAGCCCGGCGGCCTGACCCGCGAGGTCCCAGGCGTCGTCGGCACCGGGACCGGTGGTGACGACGTATCCGACCCGGTTCCCGGCCGGCCGGGCCGGGCCGATCCGCCGGCCGTACGTGGCGTCGACGACCAGCCCGTGTACGCCGGCCAGCCCGCCGGCGTCGGTGGCGCCGATCACCTCGCGGACGGTGCCCGGATCGGCGGTCAGGTAGCGGATGGCGGCGCCGCGCGTGGCGTCGCGGGGCGGCGTCGGGCGGTTGCCCGCCATGAGTTCGAGGTAGTGGGCGGTCAGCGGGCTCTCGTAGGCGAGTTCGAGCAGTTCCATGATCCGGTCGCCGGGGATGCGGGCGGCGCAGCCGAGCAGGGCCGGCCCCTGGTCGGTGAGGATCCAGTCGCCGTGCAGGATCCCGTACCCCAGCCCGGCCGCCTCGACCAGGCGCCGCATCGACGTCGTCAGCCGGTCCCGCTGGGCCGAGCCGCGCGGGCCGGGCACCTGGTGGCCGATCTCGGCCGGATGCCCACCCGGCTGGCGGTGCCGGTCGGTGACGGCGGTGAAGACGATCTCGCCGTCGTGGACCAGGCACTGGACGCCGACCCCGGCGCCGGTCAGCCGCTGCTCGACCAGGTAGCGGGTCCGGCGCCGGCCGTTCCCCGGCGGCACGGCGGTGGTCGTCTCGTGCCAGGCGGCGGCCGGGTCGGCGGCCGGGTCGAAGTACGTGACGCCGACCCGGTCGGCCGCCGCGGCGGGCTTGAGCACGAACCCGTCGCCGCCGAGTTCGGCGCAGACCGCGCGGAGGTCGGTGGCGGGGGTGACCTCGGCCCACGCCGGCTGGCACAGTCCCGCCTCGACGGCCGTCTCGCGCAACGCGATCTTGTCGCGGAACACGGTGGCGGCCCGCAGGCCGGCCCCGGGCAGGCTCAGGAACCGGGCCACCCCGGCGGCGGCGAGCACCCCGGCCTCGGTGCCGGGCACCACCCGGTCGACGGCGGCATCGGGCGCGAAGGCGGTCAGCGCGGACAGGACGGTCTCGGTCTCCAGCCGGCGCACCGGCACCACGGCCGCGACGGCGGCGTGGTCGGCGGGCGCCCGGTAGAGGCCGCGGCGGGCGATGGTCTGCGGCGTCTCCACCAGCAGCACAGAGCGGGGCGGATGGTGATGGTCGCGCAGCAGTTGCGGGGCGTGCCCGATGAGGAGGGTGGTCATCCGGCGACCCCGGTGCCTGCAGCCGGCCGGCGTTTCGGATCGGGCCGCCGGGCCGCTGCGGCGTGCTGGATGCGAGCAGGCATGACGAAACCTCCACAGCTCGCCCGGGGAGGGCGATGGTCGGCGGATACCGCTTGGTCGGTGACCGGTCGGACGCATTCGCGGCAAGCATTCGGCGTCGCAGATGGTACCGAGCCGATAACCGCTCTGGGAAGCGCTCAGACCAGACTCCGATGCAATTTCACGACCCTCATGCCAGATACATACACATTGACAGGACATAATGTAAACATTGTTAGGTGGGAATCTCTGCGGTTAACGACAGACGAATCCACGATCACTCGCAGACATTCACCGTCGGCAATTGACCAGATTGGACGGACATGCGCCGGGCGGACCCGGGCGACCGACACGCCGGACGGCCGGGTGGCCGCGGTCGCACCGGCCCTCGCGCATGATGGGCGGACCGCAGCCGCCCCCGGAGGACAGCATGCCGATCGACCACGACAAGACCACGAGCGGACCGGCGATCAGCCTCGACAAGTTCCAGGCCGCCGCCCCGGCCCTGGTCGACCTCTACAAGAGCGCGCGGGTGAGCCTGGACAAGTTCCGGCTCACCGGCCAGCGGGCCGCCGTCTACCTGGTCATCGACCACTCGGGGTCGATGCGCCCGTACTTCCGCGACGGCTCGGTGCAGGGGCTCGCCGAACAGGTCCTCGCCCTCGCCGCCCACTTCGACGACGACGGCTCGGTGCCGGTCGTCTTCTTCGACACCGTGGCGCACCGGCCGGTCGAGGTGTCGGTGGGCGACCACGCCGGCGCCGTCGACCGGATCCGGGCCGGCATCGGCCCGATGGGCCGGACCGACTATGCCGCCGCGATGCAGGCGGTGATCGCGCACTACCAGGCGTCGGGCAGCCGGGCACCGGCGTTCGTGGTCTTCCAGACCGACGGATCGCCGACGTCGCGCACGGCCGCCACCCGTACGCTGTGCGACGCCGCCCGGCTCCCGATCTTCTGGCAGTTCATCGGCTTCGGTGACGACGAGTTCACGTTCCTGCGCCGGCTCGACGACCTGCCGGTGCCGGGGAAGCGGATCGTCGACAACGCCGGGTTCTTCGCCGCCGGCACCGAGCCGCGGTCGATCCCCGCCGGCTCACTCTACGACCAGCTGATGGGCGAGTTCCCGCAGTGGCTGGTGTCGGCCCGCGCCGCGGGCGTACTCCCCACGACCTGACCGCCCGGAGCGCTCCCACCGGATATCCAGCCGATCGGGGGCGACCAAAGGGTTGATCCACACTCATACATATCGATAGGGTTAGCGCTCGTTCAGGGCTGGCGCAGCCCTGGTTGGCCGTGACGGGGAGGCCACGACCGACAGGAGCGCAGCATGGCCGGACCGACCCCCGGATTCAGCCGACGCACCCTCTTCCGGGGCACGGCCGCGGGCATCGCCGTCGTCGGCGGTGGCCTGGCCGTCGCCACCCCGGCGCACGCCTCGAACTTCTACAACCCGTTCGCCGGCCGGCCGATCTCCGATGGCTGGCAGGCGCACCTCAACCGCGGGTCGCTGGGCGGCATCGACTACCCGATGCCGGTCGGCACCAACCTGCCCGCCTGCGGTGGTGGCTCGATACAGAACATCCCGAACAACGGCACCGGCGGGCACACCGTCACGATCCACCATCCCAACGGCTACCGCAGCCAGTACATGCACCTGTCGGCCTTCGTCCTCGGCAACGGCGCGGTGGTGGGTGCCGGCGTGGTCGTCGGACGCTCCGGCGGCGCCGCCGGGGCGCCCGGGTCGGGGTCATCGACCGGACCGCACGTGCACTGGCACATGATCAACCCGAGCGGCCAGCGGATCAACCCGCTCGACTATCTGGCCGGGCTCGGCGGCGGTGGCCGGCTGCCGAAGACGTCGACCGCCCAGGACGGCATCCCCGGCACCATCTTCTGGAAGCGGGCGCAGAACTGGCTGCGGATCGAGGCCGGCTACACCGGGCCGATCGACGGCGTACCGGGCGTCAACACGTACGCCGCCATGCAGCGCGAACTGCGTGACCATCACGGCTACACCGGACCGATCGACGGCGTACCCGGGCCCAACACCTGGGCGGCACTGCAGCGCCTGGCCGCGCGCTACGGCTACACCGGCCCGATCGACGGGGTGATGGGACCGAACTCCTGGCGCGGCGTGGCGCGGTTCCTCAACGAGGACCGCTGGGACTGACCTCAATGGAATATCCCAAATGGGATGCTTCCCAATCCATCGGTCAAATGCTATGAAATAACCACCGCCGTCCCCCACCCAGACCAGGAGAAACACATGGCCCGTACCCGCACCGCCACACTGCTCGCCGGTCTCGTGGCCGGCGCCGTCGTCGCGCTCGGACTGGCGACCCCCGCCCAGGCCGCCGGCGAGCACTACGTCTCCCTCGGCGACTCGTACGCCTCCGGCGTCGGTGCCGGCAGCTACACCGCCGAGAGCGGCGGCTGCAAGCGCAGCCTCAACGCGTTCCCCCAACTCTGGGCCAACACGAACGCCCCCGCCTCGTACCGCTCGGTCGCCTGCTCCGGCGCCAAGACCGGCGACGTCGTCAACAACCAACTCTCCGCGCTCAGCGCGACCACCACGCTGGTCAGCGTGGTCATCGGCGGCAACGACGTCGGGTTCGCCAACATCATGACGACCTGCGCGCTGGCCGGCACCAACGCCTGCCTCGCCGCGGTGACCAACGCGGAGAACCTGGCCCGCACCTCACTGCCGGGCTGGCTCGACAACGTCTACAACGGAATCAAGAACCGGGCCCCGAACGCCGACGTGGTGGTGCTCGGCTACCCGACCTTCTACCAGCTCGGCACCCCGATCTGCCTCGGCCTGAGCGAGCAGTCCCGCGCGAAGATCAACTCGGGCATCAACCTGGCCAACGACATCATCTCGGCGGCGGCCGCCCGGCACGGCTTCACCTTCGGCGACGTACGGCCGCGCTTCATCGGCCACCAGCTGTGCAGTGGCGACAAGTGGCTGCACGCGGTCAACTTCGCCGACATCGGCGTCTCCTACCACCCGACCGCCAACGGGCAGTCCGGCGGCTACCTGCCGGTCTTCCGGAGCGCCGCGACCCTCGCCGCGAAGAGCTGACGATCCACCACCGCAGGGGCGCCGGCCACCGGTCGGCGCCCCTTTCGCGCGCCCGGCACACATTGACTTCAATAGTTAACTTTCCTAATATTTCTGGCATCAATCGAGTACGACCGATGCGGCGATCGGCGTACGCCCAGCCAGTTCCCTCTTCCCGTCCCTGAAGGGATCGCCGATGTCCGGATCCACGCACCCAGGCGGCGCCGCCCCACACCGGCCGCGCCCGTCCCGTACCCGACTCCTGGCCGGCGCGGTCGCGCTGCTGACGGCCGCCACCGGCGCACTCACCGCGCTGGCCCCGGCCGCCCCCGCCGAAGCCGTCGTCCTCCCCAACGGCTTCAAGAGCGTCGGCTACATGCCGTCCTGGGCCGGCAACGTCAACAGCGTGCAGTACGGCAAACTCACCCACATCAACTACGCGTTCGTCCTCCCCAACGCCAACGGCACCCTGCGGCCGGTGGAGAACCCGTCGAAGCTGACCCAACTGGTGTCGCTCGGCCGCGCCAACAACGTCAAGGTGTCGATCGCCATCGGCGGCTGGAACAACGGCGACGACTCCGCCTTCGAAGCCCTCGCCAGCAGCGCCGGCACCCGCACCACCTTCGTCAACAGCGTCGTGAGCTTCGTCAACCAGTACGGCCTCGACGGCGTCGACATGGACTGGGAGTATCCCGACCCCGGCACCTCGGCCAACAACTTCACACTGCTCATGCAGCAGCTCAGCAACGCGCTGCGCCCCCAGGGCAAACTCCTGACCGCCGCCGTCGTCTCCGAGGGCGGCACCGCCAACGGCGTACAGCCCGCCGTCTTCGGCTACGTCGACTGGCTCAACATCATGGCGTACGACGGCGGCAGCCCACACGCCAACTACGACTGGTCGATCAACAGCGTCAACTTCTGGAAGTCCCGCGGCCTCCCGGCCGGCAAGGCCGTCCTCGGCGTGCCGTTCTACAGCCGCCCCGGCTACCACACCTACGCCAGCCTCGTCGCGATGGACCCGGCCAACGCCAACCGCGACTGCACCACCGTCAACGGCGCCCAGCAGTGCTACAACGGCCTGCCGACGATCCGCCGCAAGACCCAGTGGGCCCTGGCCAACGCCGGCGGCATGATGAACTGGGAACTGTCCCAGGACACCAACAACTCGACGTCGCTGGTCAGCGCCATCTACGAAACCATCATGGGCGGCAACCCGCCCGGCGGCCGGACCGGCCAGATCACCGGCATCGCCGGCAAGTGCGTCGACGTCGCCTCCGCCGCCACCGCCAACGGCACCGCCATCCAGCTCTGGACCTGCAACGGCACCAACGCGCAACGCTGGACCGTCGGCACCGACGGCACCCTGCGGGCGCTGAGCAAGTGCGCCGACGTCGCCAGCGGCTCCACCGCCAACGGCGCGCTCGTCCAACTCTGGGACTGCAACGGCACCGGTGCGCAGGTCTGGCAGGCCCAGTCCAACGGCACCCTGCGCAACCCGCAGTCCAACAAGTGCCTGGACGCCTCCAACAACAGCTCCGCCGACGGCACCCGCCTGCAGATCTGGGACTGCTTCGCCGGCGCCAACCAACGCTGGGTGTTGCCAAGCTGACCTTGCTGGCCCCCTCGGCTGAGCCTGCTGGCCCGGCTGAGCTGGCTGACCCCGGCTGAGCTGGCCGGCCCCGCCCCCCGGCGGGGCCGGCTCGCTCCAAGTTGGCTGGTCCCGCCTCCGACAGGGCTGCATCGCTCCGAGTTGGCTGGTCCCCGCCCGGAGTTGGCCGACCCGCCCCCGGCGGGGCCGGCTCGCTCCGCCTGATGCACCTTCGCTCTGCGGGCATGACGGCTTCGCCGCGTGTTCCCGGGCTCCAGACGGTGCGGCGGCGCTCGGTCGACTCGCGACTGTGGCGCGGTCTACCGCGGTCCGCCGCTTGCTCCGCCGATCGTGGCCGTTGGTAGCGCCCTGGCCTGATCGTCAGGTGTCAGGCTGGTCGGGATCGTCGTGCCATCTGTTGATCTGGGCGGGAGAGACCTTATCTCGGACGGGTAAGGTCCCTGCTGCTCAGATCAGCATTCTTCCTGCCGTGCGGTCCCTCGGCCGGGCCGTCGAACGAGGGCCGATGTGGGTGCGCGCTGCGTCGTTCGTTGTGATCTGGGCGCCAGCCACCTAATCGGCGACGGATAAGGTGGCTGGCGCCCAGATCAATCTGTCGACGGCGCCGGGTCGCGCCCTCCACACCCCACCCGAACCGGAGACGGCCACCGCGCTGCGCCGGGCCAGATCGGCGCGCGGGTGGTGGCGTGCGCGCACCAGGGCCGCAGGGCGCGGTGGTGGTGGCGCGGGCGGGGAGCCGCGGGTGCAGCACCAGGACCGCCCGGCGCAGCAAGCGGCGGACGGCCCTGGACCGCGCCGGCGCCCCAGGTCGCGAGTCGACCGAGCGCCGCCGCACCGTCTGGAACCCGAGGACCGCGCCGCGAAGCCGTCATGCCCGCAGCGAGCGCGAAGACAGCGCGTTCAGGCGGAGCGACCCGGCCGAACGGAGCGAAGACCAGCCAACTCCGAACGAGGCACAGCCAACTCCGAGCGAGCGGGCCCAGCTGGACGCAGGACCAGCCAACTTGGAGCGAACCAACCCCGCCGGAGGCGGGGCCGGCCATCAAGCCAGGGCGGGGTCGGGATGAATGACGGGGTCGGCGACGGGTGTGATGCGTTCCGCGGGGACGTGGGCCGGTGGCTTGCCGCCGTCGGCGGCGATCCGCAGGGCCTCGATGAGCTGGCGGTAGAGGTCGTCGGTGGCGTACAGCTCGGCGTGGGTGCCCCGGGCCCGGATCTGCCCGCCCTCCATGACCGCGATCTGGTCGGCGTCGAGCACGGTGGACAGCCGGTGGGCGATGGTGACGACGGCGCCGGTCGCGGCCCGTTCCTGGATGCACCGGTGCAGTGCCGCCTCGGTCAGGCCGTCGACCTGGGCGGTCGCCTCGTCGAGCAGGAGCACGTCCGGGGTGCGCAGGATGGCCCGGGCCAGGGCGATGCGTTGCCGCTGGCCGCCGGAGACCTGGCTGGTGGTCAGGTCGGTGTCGAGGCCGTCGTCGAGCGCGGCGACCTTCTCGTCGAGTTGCACGGCGGCCAGTACGGCGCGCAGTTCGTCGTCGCTGGCGTCGGGGTGGGTGAAGAGCAGGTTGTCGCGGATGGTGCCGGGCACGACCGGGGTTTCCTGTTCGACGTACGCGAGCCGGGCCCGGATCTCGTCGTTGGTGTAGCTGGCGTACGGCCGGCCGTCGAGCTGGATTTCGCCGTGCTCCGGTTCGAGGAAGCGCAGCAGGAGGGAGAACAGGGTGGTCTTGCCGGCGCCGGAGGGGCCGACGATCGCGATGTGGCCGCGTCGTGGCACCTCGAGCGTGACGTCGCGGACGACGTGCGGGCTGTCGGGGCCGTACCGGGCGGAGACGCCCCGGAGGGCGAGCACGGGCCCGTCGGGGCGGGCGGGTTCGGCGGCGGCCGGGCCGGCGGGCCGGACCGGGTCGCGGTGTTCGAGTTCGATCGCCTCGATCTCGCGGATGCGGGCGGCGGCGGCGATGCCGGCCTGGAGCGCGGTGACGTTCTGGGTCAGTTCGGTGATCGGGCCCATGAGCTGGAAGGCGTAGAGGAGGAACGCGATCAGGCTGGAGATCTCCAGCAGGCCGAGTTCGGCGCGCCAGGCTCCGATGCCGAGGATCACGATGATCGACAGTTGGATGCCGGTCCAGGCGATGGTCCAGACCTGGGCCGTACGCCGGGCGGCGCGGACGGCGTGGCTGGCGGACTCCCGGGCGGTGGTGATGATCTTGTCGCCCTGGCGGGCCTCGGCGCGGCTGGCCTTGACCGTACGGATGGCGCGCAGGGCTCCCTCGAGCGCGCCGCCGAGCTTGCCGACCGACTCCTGCGCCTGCTCCTGGGCCTTGGCGATCGAGGGCATGAGGGTGGCCATGATGATGCCGACGACGATGACGGCGGCGATGGTGCAGCCGAGCAGGACCAGGTCGAGCACGCCCATCAGGACGAGGGTGCCGACCAGGGCCAGGGCGCCGTTGACCAGGCCGACGATGCTGCTGGACGCCTCGTGCAGCAGCCCGGTGTCGGAGGTGACCCGGGTGACGAGTTCACCGGTCGGGCGCCGGGTGAGGGCACCGATCCGGGCGGCGAAGTAGCGCCGGACGATCGAGGTGCGGGCGTCGAGCACGACCCGTTCGGCGAGCGTGCCGAGCAGGATCCACTGCCAGAGCGAGATGGCGGCGCCGACCACGACGAGGACCAGCAGCACGCTGATCGGGCCGGTCATCGACGCGGAGGCGCCGAGGGAGTCGAGGACCCACTTGGTGACCATCGGGGTGGCCAGGCCGGCGGCGTTGGCGATCAGGCCGAGCACCAGGCCGAGCAGCAGCACCCGCCAGTGCGGGGCGACGAACGAGGCGAGCAGCCGCAGCCGGGGGAACCGGCCGCCGGCGTCGGGTGGTGCGGTCGGAGCTGACGGTACGGGAGGCGCGGTATCAGTCACTGCCCAACTGGAACACAGATGTTCCACTACGGTCAAGTGGATTACCGGATAGGAACGTTATACGCTCATCACGTGAGTGATCAGCAGCAGTCCGCCACCCGCGCCCGCACCCGGCAGGCGATCATCGACGCCGCGATCGGGCTGCTCGCGCAGGACCGCGCGGCAACCCTCGGTGAGATCGCCACCGCCGCCGGCGTGGGCCGGACGACGCTGCACCGCTACTTCGCCGACCGCGCCGAACTGATCGCGGCGATCGACGCCGAGGGCGAACTCCGGCTCGAACAGGCGATCACCCGGGCCCGTCTCGACCAGGGCACCGGCGCCGAGGCGCTGCTCCGGCTCTGCCAGGAGTACTTCGAACTCGGCGACCTGCTCTCGCTGGTGTTCGACGAACTGCAGGGGACGGCAGAGGTGCCCTGCCCCGGGCCTGACGAGCCGGCTACGGGCGCCGGCGGGTCCGAGCCGGCCGGTCAGTGCACCCCGGCGCTCGAGGCCGCCGTACGGCGGGGCCAGCACGACGGATCGATCGATCCCGGCCTGCCGGCGTACTGGCTGGAGAGCATCCTGTGGGCGCATCTCTACACCGCGTGGAGCGTGACGACGCAGGGCAACCTGGCGCGGTACGAGGTGCTGCGGCTGACCCTGCGCACCTTCGAGGGAGCACTCGCCGGCCCGCGCTGACCGGTGGCGCCCCTACCCCGGCCGGTCGGCGGCCGCCACCCAGTACGTCTGCTTGTGCCCACGCGCCTCCATCGCGGCGGCCAGGTCGTCGGCGTCGGCGCGCAGTTCCCGGCGGGCGACCTCGTAGCGGTTGCCGTTGTCGTCCTGGCGCCACACGATCCACCGGCCGCGCCGGTCACCGTCGCGCGACCCGGCGGACCGGCGGGCGACGACGATGAACTCCCCGTCGCCGGCGCCCACCGGCTGCCGCTCCCAGCCGCCGTGGACGCGTTCTACCACCAGCCCGGCCGCCTCCAGTGTGGACCGCAGCTCGTCCTCGGTCCGGAACCGCAGCGTCGCGGTGCTCCGCAGCACGGCGTCCGGCAGGGTGTAGTGCCGGGTGAAGCTGACCACCCCGTCTCGTACGGCGGTGACCTCGGTCCAGATCCCGACCCGGGAACCGTCGGGCAGCGACACCCGGCGGCGGGAGTCGACCGGGTTCCACCGCTCCCACTCCCGGGCCGCCGGGTCGCGCGAGTCGAAGAGCAGCCGCCCGCCCGGGACCAGCGCCCCGGCCACGGCCCCGATGGTGTCCCGCCACTGCGCGTCGGTGACGAGGAACTGCGCGACGTGGCTGGTCATGACCGCGACGTCGAACGCCCGCCGGGGCAGGACGGCGGCCGTACCCTCGATCCAGGTCACCCGGTCGGCGCCCGGCTTGGCCCGGGCGGCGGCCAGGGACGCGTGGGCCGGGTCGACCCCGGTGACGCGGTGGCCGGCGGCGGCGAGGCGGAGTGCCAGCCGGCCGGTCCCGCAGCCGAGGTCGAGCACCCGCAGCGGTGCCGGGCCGCCGACCTCGGCGAGGAAGAAGTCGTCGTCGCGCCCCCACGGGCACTCCGCGTCGTAGACCACGACCAGCCGCGGATCGGTGAACTCCGCGTGCCGCATCCCCGGATGCTAGCCGCCGGAGCGGGCGGCGGACGCTAGGCGGAGCCGCGGACGACCAGGGTCGGCTCGAAGATGGCCGAGGTGACCCGCAGGTCGGGGTCGTCGACGCGGGCCAGCAGCAGCCGGGCGCCCTGCGCGGCCATGTCCTCCAGCGGGTGCCGGATGGTGGTCAGCGGCGGCCGGGCGGCCAGCGCGGCGCTGCTGTCGTCGAAGCCGACCACGGCGATGTCGTCGGGCACCCGCAGGTCGGCCTCGCGCAGCGCGGCGAGCGCCCCGGTGGCCATCAGGTCGTTGGCGACGAAGACGCCGTCGAGGCCGGGGTTCCCGGCGAGGAGTTGGCGCATTGCCTGCTCGCCGCTGTCGTGGGTGAAGTTGCCGGCGACCGACGGGATGTAGGCGTGGCCGTGGCGGGCGAGGGCCTGCCGGAAGCCGGTGCTGCGGTCGTGGCTGGCGGGTACGTCGACCGGGCCGGAGATCATGCCGATCCGCTGGCAGCCGCGGGCGACCAGGTGGCCGGCGGCGAGCGCGCCGCCGGCGTCGTTGGCGAGGTCGACGTAGCTGAGCGGCATCGGCCGGGCCGGACGGCCGATCATGACGGCGGCGACACCGGCGTCGGCGAGCAACCGTGGCAGGGTGTCCTCGGCGTACATGGACAGCAGCACGGCGCCGTCTAGCTGGCCCTGGCGCAGGTCGCCGACGAGCCGGGCGTGGGCGTCGGGGGTGCCGACCATCAGCAGGGCGAGCTGGATCCCCTTAGGACGCAGCACGCTCATCAGGCCGCCGACGACCCGGCCGAAGTAGGGGTCGGCGAAGAACCGGCTCATGAACGGGTCGTCGTCGTGGGTCTCGGAGTCGGAGACGACCAGTGCGACGGTGCCGGTGCGCCGGGTGACCAGGGACCGGGCGGCGCGGTTGGGTACGTACCCGGTCTGGGCGACGGCGTTCCAGACGACCTCGTGCAGTTGCGGGTCGACGTTGCGGATGCCGTTGATGACCCGGGAGACGGTGGCCCGCGAGACGCCGGCGACGGCGGCGACGTCCTCGAGGGTGGGCAGGCGCTGTCCGGGCGTGGCGTTACTCGTCCCCCCACTGCTCATGGCGGCATTTATAGCACGCGGTAAGGAGAGCGCTCTCCTACGTCATCGCCCGGCCGGTTGAACCGCCGCGCCGCACGTCTCCGGCCCGCCCGGCGCGGGCGGACCGGAGACGGAGACGTGGACCTCAGCGGTAGACGCCGAACTCCCACAGCGAGTAGCCGTACGTCGTGGCGCGTTCGGTGCCGTTGACCCGCACGTACCGGCCGGAGCCGGTGACGTTCAGGCTGTCGAACCCGCCGTTGCCGGACGTCGTGCCGTAGACGGTGGTCCAGGTGCTGCCGTCGTTCGACGTCTGGACCTGGTACGCCCTGGCGTACGCGCCCTCCCACGCGAGCTGCACGTGGTTGAAGCTGGTGACCGCGCCGAGGTCGACCTGCAACCACGCGGTCGGCACCCACTCGCTGGCCCACCGGGTGTTGTGGTCGCCGTCGACGGCGTACGCCGGCAGTTGCGGGCCGTTGGTCCCGGTCGGCTGGTACGACGACGCGGTGACCGGCCGGCCGCGGGCCACGTTGGTGCCCGGCGGGGTCGGCGGCACCACCCGGAACGACCGTTGCTCGATGCCGACGTTGCCGTGGCCGTCGTACGCGTAGACGTAGACCTTCCACACGCCGAGCTGCTCGGGTGCGCGGACCCGGAACTGGCCGTCGCCGGTCTGGGTGAACGTGACGTTGGAGAAGCCGCGGTTGCCGGTCACGTGCTTGTCGCTGAACATCAGGTTGTAGCGGATCAGGTCGGCCTGCGGGTCGGTGGCGTTCACCGAGACGGTGAACTCTCCCCCGGCCGGCACCGCGGTCTGCGAGCCGACCGTCATGCTCGTGATCTCCGGTGGCGTGTTGGCCGAGGTCTGTCCACTGTAGGCGCGCTTGAGCGAGTGGTAGCCGTGCCGGCGCCAGCCGCCGGTCGTCACGTTGAGCCAGACGCCGCCGAAGTCGTTCTCCAGTCCGTAGTGGAACTCGGTGGCACCGAGCGCCACGCCGGGGTGCGACTTCACGGCGTTCCAGCTCGCCGTGTACATGTCCCGCTTCTGCAGGTCGGTCGGCTCGGTCGGCACGCCGTTGACGTCGTTCGGCACCTCCCACTCGCCGTCCGGCCCGGCCTCGGTCACGATGTACGGCTTGGTGTGGCCGCCGGCGATCCAGTCCGGCTTCACGGTCCCGATCGCCCCGTACGAGTTGACCGCCAGCAGGTTCAGCGCCGGCGAGTGCGCCTTGTAGTACGTCCACGCGTGGGTGTAGGCGTCGGTGGAGGTGACCGGGTGGTTCGGGTCGGCCGCCTGGATGGCCAGCGTGACCTCGTTGACGAACCGCGCGTACGCGACCCGGCGCGCCTCGACCTCGGCGGCCGACAGCCCGTGGTCCTGCATGGTGAGGATGACCTCGTTGCCGACGTCCCACATCAGCACGCCCTGGCGGCCCTTGAGCGCGTTGACCCGGGCCACGATCTCGTTCTTCACCGACGTCTTGTACGCGGTGTCGTTGACGTAGTCGGCCCCCTGGTTGAGCCAGTGCCCGACGATGACCTTGATGCCGTGCCGGGCGGCGGTGTCGAGCAGCGCCGGGGTCTGCGCGTCGTCGACGCCCCAGGTGCGGATCGTGTTGACGCCCATGTTCGCCAGGTCGCGCAGGTAGCCGTCGCCGGCGTTCTGCGGCGGCCCCCAGGTCAACCCCTTGACCTCGTACGGCGCGCCGTTGACCTGGAGCTGCCAGTTGCCCTGGCCGCCGGTGACCCGTACGACGCTCGGTCCGGCCGGCACCGGCGGGTCGGTCATCGCCGGCGCGGTGGTGCCGGTGGCGCGGGCGACCGAGACGGAGTCGATGCTCAGGATGCCGCCGGAGGTGGTGTCCGGGGTGGGCACCGTGAACCCGGCGACGCCGCTCGGGTAGAGGCCGCCGATCGCCAGGTCGAACCGCAGGTAGAAGCCATGGTGTACGGCCGCCTGCCAGGCGGCGACGCCGACCTGGCTCTGCCGGACGACCCAGGTCTGCCGGCCGTCGAGGTAGAAGCGGATCTCCTCGTCGGTCTTGGTCCGGTCGATCACCTGGCTGTACTCGCGGTATCCGGTCTGGCAGCCGGAGCAGGTGGCCAGGCCGCTGGTCCGTCCGTCGTACTCGTTGCAGACCCCGCCGGGGGCGGTGCCGCAGTGCAGGGTCTGGGAGAGTTGGTTGCGGCCGTTGACGCCGCTGAGGATGTCGGTCTCGCCGATCGTCGGCCAGTTGTTGAAGTTGCCCCGGAACGCCGCGCCGGTGGCCCGGAACGCCGGCCAGTAGCCGAGTTGGTTGGCGACGTCCGGCTGCTTCACGACGGCGCTGAACTTCAGCATTTCGCCGCGTTGCGGGGTGAAGTCGGCGCGTTGCGTCTCGATCCGGCCGGAGGTCCAGTTGCCGGCGCCGTCGCGGATGGCGCGGATGTTGAGCCGGCCGCCGCCGTCGAGGTAGACGTTGTTCGTCGACGCGGTCGCGGTCTCGACCGAGCCGGTGCCCCAGTTGGCGGCCCCGCCGGGGTACTGGGTGCCGGTGCGCAGCAGCCAGTTGGCGGCCGACGGCGAGGTGCCGGCGGCGCCGGTGAAGTCGTCGCTCCAGACGGTCTGCCAGTTGCCGGGCGGGTCGGTCGGGCCGGGGCCGGTGCCGCCGGTGGCGAAGACCCGGAACTCCCACAGTGAATAGCCGTATCCGGTGCCCCGCGCGGTGCCGTACATGCGGATGTAGCGGCCGCTCCCTGACACGTTCAGGGTCTGGGTGCCGCCGGTGCCGGTGGTGGTGGAGTAGATGCTCGTCCAGGTGTTGCCGTCGTTCGAGGTCTGGATCTGGAAGGCGCGGCCGTACGCCCCCTCCCACGCGAGAACGACCTGGCAGATGGTGCGGGTCTGGCCGAGGTCGACGCGCAGCCACTGCGGGTCGGCGTACTGGCTCGACCAGCGGGTGCCGGTGTTGCCGTCGACCGCGGCACCGGCCTGGGTGTCACCGGCCTCCGCCGAGGAGGCCGTGGCCGGCCGCCCCTGCGCGACGTTGGTGGTCCCGCACGCGCCCGGGGTCGGCGTCGGGGTCGGGGTCGGGCCGCCGCCGAGCGTGCCGTACACCTCGAACTCGTAAAGCGAGTAGCCGTACCCCGACGACCGCACCGTGCCGTACATCCGCACATACCGACCCGTGCCGCTGACATCAAGCGACTGCACACCACCCACACCCGACGTCGTCGAGTAGATCGACGTCCAGGTGGTGCCGTCATCCGACGTCTGAACCTGGAACGACCGCGCGAACGCACCCTCCCACCGCAACACCACCCGCGACACCGACGCCACACCACCCAGATCAACCCGAACCCACTGCGGATCAGCCCACACCGAACCCCACCGCGAACCCGGATCACCATCGAACGCATTCGACGCCGCCAGATCCACACCCTGCACCGACGACGCCAACGCCGGCCGATCCAACGACAACAACGTATCCGCGGCGACCGCGCGCGGCGGCGCGACCAGCGCGTAGACGGCCGCGACCGCGAGGGCGACGACCGGGATCAGGGCCCGCCACCCGCGGGGCAGGGACGGTGACCGGGCCTGGCGTGGCCAGGTGGTATGCGGGGATGCCGGTTTCACGGGGGTACTCCTGCCTGTGCGACGACGCGGGCGGGGAGGCGGCGACCGGAGTCGGAGAGCGCTCTCCATAGTTGCAGGAAGTGTTACGCCCACTTTTCAGGCATGTCAAGAGCATCGATGTACGCGACCGCCCGCCCTCGCGGGCGCCGGCCGGCCCGGAACGCCTCCTTGACACGGGTTCCGTCCGCCCGGCAATCTGGAGGCTGGCTGGAGAGCGCTCTCCCACCCGGCCCGCCCAAGGCTCCGTCGGACAAGGAAAGTGGTGTGATCGGATGAGCACGCTGGCGGTGCCGGCGGCACAGGCTGCCGAGCTGCGGTTCCCGCCCGGGTTCTGGTGGGGTGCGGCGACCGCCGCCTACCAGATCGAGGGCGCGGTGGCCGCCGACGGCCGTACCCCGTCCATCTGGGACACGTTCGCCGCCACCCCCGGCCGCACCGACCGCGGCGACACCGGGGAACGCGCCGCCGACCACTACCACCGATACCCCGAGGACATCGGCCTGATGACCCGAATCGGGCTGGCGGCCTACCGGTTCTCCATCGCCTGGCCCCGGGTCCGGGCGGCCGGCGGCGGGATCAACCCGGCCGGCCTCGACTTCTACGAACGCCTGGTCGACGCCCTGCTCGCCGCCGGCATCCGCCCGGTCGCCACGCTCTACCACTGGGACCTGCCGCAGGAACTCGAGGACACCGGCGGCTGGACCAACCGCGACACCGCCGGCCGGTTCGCCGACTACGCCGCCGCCGTCGCCGGCCGGCTCGGCGACCGGGTGTCGATGTGGAACACGCTCAACGAGCCCTGGTGCTCGGCGTTCCTCGGCTACGGCTCCGGTGGCCACGCCCCCGGCCGGCGGGGTCACCGGCAGGCGCTGACCGCCGCGCACCACCTGCTGCTCGCCCACGGACGCGCCGTCCAGGCCCTGCGGGCCGCCGCCCCCGGGTCCCAGGTCTCGATCGCGCTCAACGCCGGTGCCGTCCGCCCGGTCAGCGACGCGCCCGCCGACCTCGACGCCGCCCGGCGGATCGACGGCCTGCTCAACCGGCTCTTCCTCGACCCGATCTTCCGGGGCGGCTATCCCGCCGACATCCAGGCCGACACCGCGACACTCACCGACTGGTCGTACGTCCACGACGGCGATCTCGCCGTCATCGCCGCCCCGGTCGACGCGCTGGGCGTCAACTACTACCAGCCCGACCTGGTCGGGGCCGCCCCCGCCGGCCGGGTCGACGCCGGCACGCCGTACCCGACCGGCGAGGACGTCGCGTTCCACCCCACGCCCGGGCCGACCACCGGCATGGGCTGGTCGATCGACCCGACCGGGCTGCGCGACCTGCTGCTGCGGTTCCGGCGCGACTACGGCGACCTGCCGGTGTACGTCACCGAGAACGGCGCCTCGTTCCCCGACGAGGTCGGCCCGGACGGCCGGGTCGCCGACCCGGACCGCGTCGCCTACCTGCGCGCACACCTGGCCGCCGCGCACGAGGCGATCGCCGCCGGCGTCGACCTGCGCGGCTACTTCGTCTGGTCGCTGCTGGACAACTTCGAATGGGCGTACGGCTACAGCAAGCGGTTCGGCATCGTCCACGTCGACTACGACACCCAGGTACGGACGCTGAAGGACAGCGCCCACTGGTACCGGGACGTGATCGCGGCCGGCGGTCTCCCCCACCGGTAGGCGGGCGGCTTCGCAGGGTGCCGTGAAAGGGCGAGCGGCACCCGCCCGGTGGCCCGGCCGCTTCCCACGGCGGCCGGGCCACCCACCGGTCAGCCGGCCACGCTGACCGTCACCCGGGTGCCCCACGGATCGTGGACGACGACGGACCCGTCGCCGCGCTCGTACGCGAGCCCGGCGCCGGTCAGCCGCCGCTCCAGCGCGTCGAGTTCGCCGCTCCCGGCGACGTGGACGGCCACCGACCCGAGCCCGAGCGAGTCCGGCCGGGTGCCGGCCCCGGCCGACGACCAGGTGTTGACCGCCAGATGGTGGTGGTATCCGTCGGCGGCGAGGAACAGCGCGCCGTCGCTGCGGGCGGTGACGGCGAAGCCGAGGGTGTCGGCGTAGAAGGATTCGGCCTGTGCCAGGTCGCCGCCGCGCAGGTGGACGTGCCCCATCGTCACGGCGCCCGCGTCCGGCCCGGTGGCGGCCCGGCCCCGGTGCTCGGCGACGAACGCGTTCGGGTCGATGGCGGCACTGCCCATGACCACGAGCCCGTCCTGCCAGCGCCACTGCTCGCGCGGCCGGTCGACGTAGAGTTCGACGCCGTTGCCCTCCGGGTCGGCGAAGTAGAACGCCTGGCTGACGCGGTGGTCGGAGGCGCCCTGGAAGGCGGTGGGCGCCACCCGGGCGGTACGCAGGAGGGCCTCGGCGAGGGCCGCCTCGTCCGCGAAGAGGAACGCCGAGTGGTAGAGGCCGGCCTGCCCGGGGTCGTCGGCGGGCGCCTCCGCGGCGACGAGCCGCAGCAGCCGGCTCCCGTCGACGCCGAGGATCACCTCCCGGTCGTCCTGGCTGACCACGCTGAGCCCGACGCCCTCGGTGTAGAACCCGCGCAGCGCGTCGAGGTCGGCGGTACGCAGTTCCACCGGCCCCATCCGGGTGCCGGCGCCGAGCGCGCTCACCGGTGGCCGCGTGCCCTCGTCGGCGGCGCCGGGGCGGGTGAGGTGCCACCCGAGCGCGGCCACGACGCCGATCACCACGAGCACGGCGGCACCGGAGATCCAGGACCGTTTCCGGTCGCGTCGGCGGGGTCGGCGGGCGGCGGAGGTTCTGGCCGGCGGACGGCGGGTGGCTTTGGGCACGGGGTGTGATCCCTTCGTCGCGGCAGGGCGTCGGGCGGCGGCGCGCGACCCGCGCCTGTAGTTGAGCGTACAACTAAGTCGCGGGAACACGATCACGACGAGGGGCGTCCGCCCGGCTACGCGGCCAGCGCCTCACCCTTGAAGACCCAGCGGCGATGCCAGCGCAGGTGGTCGGCGGCCGGCATCCGGATCCCCGGCCGGGCGCCGAGCGGGACGCCGTGCAGGTCGCACACGGCCTTGCGCCGCCCCGGTCCGGGCGGACCGGGGCGGCGGGACCGGGGCGGCGGTGCGGTCAGGGGACGGTCACGCCGTACGCGGCGAGGACCTCCAGGATCGGCTGGTAGTAGGTGGTGCCACCGGAGATGCAGTTCCCGCTGCCGCCGGAGAGGATGCCGAGCAGCTTGCCGGTGGCCGGGTCGTAGAGCGGCCCGCCGCTGTCGCCCGGCTCGGCGCAGATGTTGGTGCGGATCAGTCCGTACACCGAGCCCTGGGCGTAGTGCACGGTCACGTTCAGGCCGGTGACCGTCCCGCACCGGACCCCGGTCGTGGAGCCGCTGCGGCACACGCGCTGGCCGACGTAGGCGCCGCCGGCCCCGGTGAGGGTGAGCTGCCCCGGGTAGGTGTGGACGGCGCTCGGATGCGGCACGGCGGTGTTGGTGTAGCGGACCAGACCGTAGTCGTCGACCGGGAAGCTGCTCCCGACACGGGTGCCGAGTTGGGGCATCGGATCGCCGGCCGCGTACCAGGTGCTGCCGGCCGCGGTGCAGTGTCCGGCGGTCACGAAGTAGGCCACGCCGCCGCGGCTGACGTTCGCGCCGAGCGAGCACCGCCCGGCCGGGGGTGTGTAGATGGCTTCCCCGCCGGCGATGAGGGTGGTGAGGCGGCCGGGCTCGTGGCGTACGACGGCGCCGGCCCGGCCGGCGGCCGCCCGCAGCACGGCGAGCCGCGCGGCACCGACCGTGTCGTCGACGGTGAGGGTCATCCGCCCGGTGGCGGGATCGAGGAGCCAGGCCGTGCCGGCGGTGCGCACCTCGGCGAGGATCGCCGTGGCGCGGGCCGGATCGGGTGCGGTCGGTCTGGCGTGGGCCGCGGTCGGGACGGCGAGCAGCACCACCGTGAGAAGGGCGAGGATCGGGAGACGGCGCATACGGACCTCCGACTGATCGATGCAGGTGGATGCAATACAGCATCCACCTCCATCGATCAGCTTTCAAACACCCGCCGCACCGGTCAGAGCATCGATTCGTAACGATCACCGCGGTCGCTGACCGGCCGGTATGCCTCGTCGGCCGCGGCGGCGTGCAGCGCCTCGAGCAGGCCGTCGGCCTCCGGAAGATCGAGCGCGGCACGCAACCGGGCCCGGTCGGCGTCGAGGTCGGGCAGGTCCTCGCGGATCTCGTCGTCGGCCTCCGCCAGCCAGGCCCGCAGCTTCCGGCCGCCGTCCTCGCCGACGGGGACGCCGAGCGCGTCGTGGATGCTGGGAAGCCCGACGACCAGGGCGAGCGCGTCGCGCAGGCCGGCCGCGACGAGGCCACCCTGCCCCTCGGAGCCGGCGTAGACCACCGGCCGCCGATCGCCGGTGCCGGCGAGCAGGAGCGCCCCGCCCGAGGCGTCACCGGCGACCATCTCGAGCGGGGCGCCGTTCGGCAGGCGCACCGGCTCGGGTGGACCGTTCTCCACCCGGCCGGTGTCGAAGTCGAAGCGGGCCAGCAGTTCGGCGATCCAGGGGGTGTCGCGGATCACGCCGAGCAGTTCGTCGTCGCGCACCCCGGCACCATAGCGGCCGGGTGCGTCATTCCTCGATGGCGCCGCCGACGGCGCGCAGGTGGTCGCGGAACGTCCGGGTCGGCGTCTCCCGGCGGTCGGCGAGGTAGTCGGCGAACCGTACCTGCTCGCGCAGCGACACCCCGGCCCGGATCCGGTCGGCCTGGCGGCGTTCGGTGTCCCGGATCTTCTCGGCCAGGGCAAGGACGTCGCCGGCACTGCTGGCCGGCACGAACAGCACCCCGTCGTCGTCGCCGAGGACGAGGTCGGCACCGTCGACCGTCCACTCGCCGACCGTCGCGGACTTCAGGGCGTCGTACGGCCGGTCGTCGAGCCGTTGCGGGCCGGTCGGGGTCGTGCCGACGCTGAAGACGGGCAGCCCGATCGCCCGGATGTCGACGGTGTCGCGGTGCAGCCCCCAGATGACGACGCCGGACAGGCCGGCGCTCGCGGCCTCCAGCACCACCAGGTCGCCGACGCAGCTCTCGTCGAGCCGGCCGCCGTTGTCGACCACGAGGACGTCACCGGTCGCGGCGCTCTCGAACGCCTCGAGGAAGATGTCGACGCTGCCGGCGTGCCGGGTCGGCAGCACCCGTCCGGCCACCCGGCTGCCGGGGTCGACGGCCCGCACGGCGGCCGGCGCGCACCGTACCGGGACCTGGGCCCGGATGCAGGCGTCGGCGACGTGCGCGGTGGTCAGGGTCGCGAACCGGCGCTGGAGTTCCTGGTGGTCCATGCCACCCGCTCCTTTCAGAGGGTCTTCTCGAACCAGTGGTCGGCGTACGGCTCGTCGTTGTACGCGTCGATCTCGCGGTATCCAGCCGCCTTGTAGAGGCCGACCGCCTCCACCAGGGCACGGTGGGTGTCGAGCCGGACCGTACGCACCCCGGCCGCGGCGGCGTGGGCCTCCAGTTCGGCGATGAGGCGACGACCGAGTCCCAGCCCCCGTACGGCGGGTGACACCCACATGTGCTTCAGTTCGGCGTACCCGTCGGGCCCGGGCGGCACGGTGCCGGGCGGCCCCAGGCGCAGCCGGAACGCGCCGCAGCCGACCGGCTCGTCGTGCAGGGTGGCGACGAGCAGCAGCCCGGCCGGTGGGGTGATCTGGGTGTGGTCGGCGGTGCGGCTGACGCCGGGGTCGAAGCCCTCCTCGAAGCGGCCGGCGAGTTCGGCGAAGAACGCCTGGAGGCAGTGCCGCACGGCCGGGTGGCCGGGGTCGACGGGGTCGATGCGGACCATGGAGGCGGTGAGCAGGCGCTCGACATCGGCCATGGCGGTGACGAGGCGGTCGCGCTGGTGCTCGTTGAGCGGCTGGAGTATCGAGGCGGCGAGTTCGTCGGAGCGCCGGTCCAGTTCGGCCAGTTCGGTCCGGCCGTCGGCGGTGAGCCGGACCTCGCGTACGCGGCCGTCGGCGTCGGCCGCCTCGACGACGACCAGCCCGTCGGCCTGTAGTGCGCGCAGCAGCCGGCTGAGGTAGCCGGAATCGAGGTCGAGGCGGGCGCGCAGGTCGCGTACCTCGCTGGCGCCGGTGCCGATCTCCCAGAGCAGCCGGGCCTGGCCGAGCGGCCGGTCGCGGGAGAGAAAGGCGTCGTCGAGGGCGCCGACGCGTTGGGTGACGGTCCGGTTGAAGCGCCGGACCTGTTCGATCCACTCAGCGTGCATTCTCTGACTCTAGTCAGAGAATGTCGGCCGGATCAACGGTGTCCGCCCGGGACCGCGTCACGGTCCCGGGCGGACGATCGGGTACGGCTACGGATAGTTGGTCAGGTAGACCGTGGGTGTCGTCGAGTTCGCCGTCGGGCCGGTGTCGTTGATGATCCGGTTGATGGTGCCCACGCCACCCAGCGACACGGTCACCATGTTGGTGAAGCGGACGCCGGGCCGGTTGGGCACCTCGAAGGCACGGTCGGCCACGATGGACGCGTCGGAGGTGAAGACGCAGTAGCTGCCGAGGCCCCACGCCTGGTGGGTGTCGACGGTGTCGGCCACCTTGTACGCGGCGTAGCCGCGCGACGAACCGTTCATCCAGGCCGCCTGGTTCGGCGGGTCGTACGGCATCTCGTTCTGGTAGAAGTAGGTCCGGCCACGGTTGCCGTTCCAGATGGTCTGGTACTTCTGGTAGTGCTCGACGAAGAGGCCGTACATGGTGACGTCGTCACCGTTGACGATCAGTCCGGTGTCGGCGGTGTTGACGGTCCAGCCGACGCCCGCGCCGTGGTCGGCCCGCCACAGCCACAGGTGGTCGCCGATCACGTCGTCGCTGTTGATGGTCAGCGTGGTCGTGGCCCGGCCGACGCCCGGGCCGCCGATCCGGAAGAAGACGTCGTGCAGCGAGATCGGGTTCGCCGAGTTGTCGGCGGACGAGCCGGGCGGCCCGACCTCCATCAGCATCGGCGAGTTGACCTGGTCGGCCTCGAACATGATGCCGGCCACCTTGACCCCGCCGACGTCGGCGACCTTCATCGGCACGACGCCGCCCTGCGGCTGCAGGGTGGCCAGGCCGAGTCCGAGTACGACGGTGTCGGCGCGGTTGATCTGGATGGTCTGGTCGACCCGGTGCACGCCGGGGGTGAAGAGCAGGTTCTTCCCCTGGGCCAGGGCCGCGTTCACGGTCGCCGCGGCGGTGCCGGGCCGGACGATGAAGAACTGGCTCAGCGAGATGGACGTACCGACCGGGGTCTTGCCGTACCAGCTCGTGCCCTGCGAGTTGGTACGCAGCCCCGGCACGAAGACCCGGTACTCACCGGTGCCGTCGACGTAGAGGAACGGCTTCTCCCGTACGACCGGGGTCTGGTTGATCACGGTGTGCGAGGGGTTCGGGAAGTGCGGCGGCGGGGCGCCGGTGACCCCGGTGAAGACCATGTTCCAGACCGATCCGGTCCAGGCGCCGAACTCGCTGTTGCGGGAGAACCACTGCTGCTGCGAGCCGGAGACCACCAGGCCGTCGATCTTGGTGTCGGCCATCAGGCCACCGCTCGACCAGCCGTCGCCGCCGTTCCAGAGCTGGATCTGGTTCTGGCTGCCGCGCAGGTGCATCCGCCGGTACGGCGCCGCCTGCGACACCGCCCACCGCTCGACCTGCACATTGGACGGCAGGGTCACCGACAGGTTCTCGGCGGCCCGCCAGAAGTTCTGGGTCGCGTTGCCGCCGAACCAGTCCGCCTCGACGCGTACGTGGCCGTTGAGGTTGACATCGTCGGGTGAGAAGCCGAGGCCGGCGACCTGGGTGAAGAAGCCGAGGTTGACGTCGGCGGTGTAGTTGCCGGGCTTGAACAGCACCGCGTAGCGCTGCGGCCCGAACTGGTTGGTCTCCTGGCCGGTGAAGATCGTGTCGAGCCGGCTCTGGATGGTCGACGTCGGCGTCGACGGGTCGAACACGAACGTGTTGGGGCCGAAGTTGGGGTTGCGCGGGTCGGTCGGCTCGACCGGATCACCGCCACCGCCTGTCGTGAACACCCTGAACTCCCACAGTGAATAGCCGTATCCGGTGCCCCGCGCGGTGCCGTACATCCGAACGTAACGCCCGGAACCGGTCACGTTCAACGTCTGCGTACCGCCGGCACCGGTCGTCGTGGAATAGATGCTCGTCCAGGTGTTGCCGTCATTCGACGTCTGGATCTGGAAGGCCCGGCCGTACGCCCCCTCCCACGCGAGAACGACCTGGCAGATGGTGCGGGTCTGGCCGAGGTCGACGCGCAGCCACTGCGGGTCGGTGAACTGGCTCGACCAGCGGGTGCCGGTGTTGCCGTCCACCGCCGCCGACGCGGCCATGCCGGCGCTCTCGGCGGACGAGGCGGTGGCGGGGCGGCCCTGGGCGGCGTTCGTCGTGCCGCACGCGCCGGGAGTCGGGGTCGGGGTCGGGCCGCCGCCGAGCGTGCCGTACACCTCGAACTCGTACAACGAATACCCGTACCCCGACGACCGCACCGTGCCATACATCCGCACATACCGACCCGTGCCGCTGACATCAAGCGACTGCACACCACCCACACCCGACGTCGTCGAGTAGATCGACGTCCAGGTGGTGCCGTCATCCGACGTCTGAACCTGGAACGACCGCGCGAACGCACCCTCCCACCGCAACACCACCCGCGACACCGACGCCACACCACCCAGATCAACCCGAACCCACTGCGGATCAGCCCACACCGAACCCCACCGCGAACCCGGATCACCATCGAACGCATTCGACGCCGCCAGATCCACACCCTGCACCGACGACGCCAACGCCGGCCGATCCAACGACAACAACGTATCCGCGGCACTGGCCGCGGTGACCGAGCCGACGACGCCGACCGCGGCCAGCACGGCGGCAAGGGCCGCCGCCAGCACGGCACCGGAGCGTCGGCGGCGGCGTCGGGCATTGGGTACGGGGAGTGCTCCTGTTCTCATGTCTTCCTACCTGTCGTGACGAGGGGCATCCGGTCGGGATCCGCCGGACGGGGACGGGAACAAGATTGGAGAGCGCTCTCCAACAGAACCCGAGTGTTGCGCCGGACCACGGCCCACGTCAATACGTGTCCGACCTTCCGGCCGCGCTCTCCCAGGTCGGCGCCGGCCGCGCCCCGGACATTGACACCCGTCGCCAAGACTCGGAGACTGGCGGGCGAGAGCGCTCTCCCATCAGCGCACCGAGAAGGTGATCGTGATGCACCGGTCGACCACTCCCCCCGTCGTCGCGGTCGCCTGCCTGGCCGCGCTGCTCGCCGGCGGCTGCGCCACGACGAACGGCGGCGCACCCGGCGCGGACCCCGGACCGCCCGCCGCGGCCACGCCCTCGACCAGCTTCAACGGCACCGACCTCGCCTGGGTGCAACTGATGATCCCGATGAACGAGCGGACCCTGCCGCTGCTCGAACTGGCCGTCGCCCGGGGCACCGATCCGGACCTGCGCCGGCTCGCCGGTGAGATCCACGCCGCCCACCTGGCCGAGCTGACCCGGCTGCGGCACCTGCGTACCCTCGCCGGGCTGGACGGGACCAACCCGCACGAGGGTCATGACATGCCGGGCATGGTGACCGCCGTGCAGCTCGACGCCCTACGGGCCGCCACCGGCGCCGAGTTCGACCGGCTGTTCCACGACCGCCTGCGCGAACACGTCGACCAGTCGGCCCGGGTCTCGCGCGGCGAGCAGGAGTCCGGCGCCGACGCCGCGACCGTCGCGCTGGCCGGGGAGATGACCCGGGCCCGCACCACCTACCTCACCCGCCTGGACCAGCTCACCGCTCCCTGACCCACCCCGCAGCGCGCCGCGCGCGCCCGGCGCGCCCCCGCGCAAGATCCGCGTGATCAGGGAGTTTGCGGCCCGGCACGCCGGCGACACGCCGGACCTACTCCCTGATCACGCGGATCATCGAGAGAGTTACGGGAGTTCGTAGTCCTCGTTCAGGGCGGCGCCGGCCTGCGGGTTGTACAGGTCGAAACCACGGGCGTCGCACTGGAGGCCGCCGCGGATGCAGTGGTTGACCAGGGCGGCCAGGGTCGGGGGCTCCCAGGCGTTGAAGAAGTCGTAGTGGAACGAGTAGCCGCGTCCACTCGACAGCCGCACCTGGGACATGTCCCCGCTGACCGGGAACGCCATCTTGAACTCGATCATCGGCACGGCAACCGGGTGGCTGGTCGGGCAGATCCCGTTGACCGGGTAGGCCATGTGGCTCTTGTGGTCAGGGGTGTCCAGCCAGCGCCCGTCCCAGCAGCTCGGCGACTGGTAGCGCACGTTGAGCTGGGTGCCGGGCGGGCACCACGCCGGGAAGTCCGCGTTGTCGTAGCTGTCCCCGCACTCCCAGCCCTCGACCGAGCCGGCGATGAAGTCGGCGGCGGTGGCGGTCGGGCTGCCGACGACGTACCGCAGGCCGGGCGGGAACGGCCGGACGCTGGTGTAGTCGATGACCCCGGACTTGTAGTAGATGACCTGGTGGCCGGCGGGTGAGATGAGCTGGTTGCCGTTGTACATGGTCGGCATCCAGTAGCCGGACCGGTCCGCCGGCACCCGGCACGAGGTGCCGCCGGCCTGGAGCGACGCCAGCGTGCTGTAGGCGTTGGTCGTCGGGCTGCCCATGAAGGTGTGGTAGTGCGAGGCACCCGCCAGGTTGGGGAAGACGATCGGGTCGTCCGGCAGGTGATGGGTCGGGGCGCAGTTCGCCTGGAACTCGCGGTGCTCCTTGTTCGGCGGGCGGTGCGTCGACGGCACCACGCCGGTCACCGGCGGGTTGGCCGGCACGTACCCGTTGCCGGGCGGTGGGGTGGTCGGCGGGGCGCCACCCGTCGTACCGAAGACCCGGAACTCCCACAGGGAGTAGCCGTGCATGGTGCCCCGGGCGGTGCCGAGCAGCCGTACGTAGCGGCCGGTGCCGGTGACGTCCAGGGTCTGGTTGCCGCCGGTACCGGTCGTGGTCGAGTAGATCGTGCTCCAGGTGAACGTGTCGTCGGAGGTCTGGATCTGGTACGCCGTCGCGTACGCGGCCTCCCACTGCAACTCGACCCGGGTGATCGTGGACCGGGTGCCGAGGTCGACGCGGATCCACTGCGGATCGGCGGCGGCGCTGGACCAGCGGGTGTGGACGTCGGCGTCGAACGCCGCCGAGGCGGGGGTTCCGGCGCCCTGGTTGGACGAGGATGCGGCCGGGCGCCCGTGGGAGAGCAGGGCGGCCGCGGCGTCGGCGGAGTTGAGCGGGCCGGCGACGAGTGCCGAGGCGACGAGCGCGGTGACGGCCAGCGGCGCGACGAGCCGCCTGAGCCCTGGATACCGCGGGCGTGCCGCGATGGGGGTGGATGACATCAGATCTCCTGCGGGGTGTGATGGGAGGCGATGTGTTTGGAGAGCGCTCTCCAAAGAAGGTTACGCCCATGTTGCGAGACGTCAATACATCGATCTCTGCCGTATCCGCACCGATTCGCGGCGATGGGCCAGGGGTGCGTGGTGATCGTTAGTCGTTCCGCCGGCACAGGTACGGCGTGTCGAGCTGCCGGACAGCTGATGATCACGGGTTCCCTGGCGGTTTGCCGAGGAAGGACCCCCGAGCGAGAACCGGGGCGGGTCAGCCGACGCGCAACTCCTCGACAGCCGTACTCGCCCGCAGGAAGAGCAGCCCGACCGCGGTCATGAACAGCACCGTCGCCACCCCGCCGGCACCGAACACGAGCAGGTGGTCCCACAGCACCGGAATCGCGCGCACGGACTCCTCGGACCGGGCGCACACGCCGTCGACACAGCCCTCCATCCGGACGACGCCGACCTCGGTCGCGATCCCGCGGGGCAGCAGCGCGCCGACGACCAGCGCGAGCCCGACCGCCGGTACGGCCGGGGCCGCCACCTGCCAGACGATCGAGGCGGCCAGGGTCCGGCGGGGCACACCGGTGGCGACGAGCATGGCGTAGGCGCGGCGCCGGGCCACGATGCTCTCGGCGAGCGCGACGAGCAGGCCACCGGCCGCGATCACCACCCCCACCCCGACAGCCAGGTCGACCAGGTCGAGGGTTCGGGAGTAGAAGTCCGAGCCGCTCGGGTCGTACGGGTAGCCCTGCGCGGCGGCGTCCGCCCGGCTGGCCTCCTCCTGCACGTCGCGGCCGGTGGTGATCCAGGCCCGCACGCCGGCCGCGCCGCCGGCGAAGAGCATGCAGGCCAGTAGCGCGGCCAGGGTACGGCTGCCGGTCCACGGGTCGGCGACGAGCCGCCGCGCGGCGAGCAGCGTCGCCGGTCCCCGGCCGATCCGGAGCAGCAGCCGCCCGGCGGTGTACGAGAGCCATCCGGTCCCGAGAATCACGCCGGCGGCGGCGAAGAGTGCGCCGAGGAAGAGCGCCAGGGGTGCCAGCCAGTTCGGCACGTCCTGCTCGGCGAGCCAGCGGCTCAGCGGCATCAGGGTGACGAACGGGGCGGCGCCGACCGCGATGAGGATGCCGGGCCAGGGCGCGGGTGCGCCGGTACGCCCCGACCGCCGGACGACCCCGAGCGGGCCGACCACGACCCGGCGCATCAGCAGTGCGGTGACCAGGGCGGCGAGCAACGGCAGCCCCACCACGGTGGCGACGACCCCGGGCCCGGCGGGCAGCACGTCGGTCGGCAGCGGCAGCTGCCCCCGCCTGTCCGGTCGGTGCAGCAGTTCGTGGCCGGCGAGGAACACGCCGAGCCCGGCGAGGGTGCCGAGCAGGGCTGCGATCCCGGTCTCGGCGACCGCGACCAGCACCGCCTGCCGGGGCGAGGCACCGGCCAGCCGGAAGCCGGCCAGCCGCCGCTCACGGGCCGGCGCACCCACCCGGAAGCACTGCCCGGCAAGGGCCAGGATCGGGATGGTCAGCAGCACCAGGGCCAGCGCGGTGCCGCCCCGTAGCCCGGGCTCGCGCAGCAACGCGTTGGAATACTGCGTCGACAGCCGCGCACCGGTCTCGTCGGCCACCGCGAGGGGCGTCGAGATCGCCAGGACGTTCAGCGCGGCAAGTACGGCGAGCGTCGCGAGCAGCATGCTGACGGCGGTGAGCACGACCCGCATGAGGTCCGTACGGGTGCCGGCCAGGGAGAGCCGGAGCAGGACCGACGGCCTCATCGCGGGTACCGGACGGACGTGGCCAGGCCGAGGCCGGTCGGGTCGATGCCGCCGTCGCGCATGGTCACCTCCCGGGTGGCGTAGCCGGCCACCTGGACGTCGTGGGTGACCAGGACGACCGTCGTGCGCTGCTCGCGGGCGAGCCGGACCAGTTGGATGAGCACCTGCTCGCCGGTGAGCGAGTCGAGGGCACCGGTGGGTTCGTCGGCGAAGAGCACCCGTGGCTCGGTGACCAGGGCACGGGCGACCGCGCACCGTTGCTGCTGGCCGCCGGACATCTCGCCGGGCCGGGTGTCGGCCAGGTCGGCGACGCCGAGCCGGTCGAGCCAGGTGAGCGCGGCGACGCGGGCCTCGCGCCGGCCGGTGCCGGCGAACAGCAGTGGCAGGGCCACGTTCTCGGCGGCGGTCAGTTCGGCGACGAGCTGACCGAACTGGAAGAGCACGCCGAACTCGGTACGGCGCAGCCGGGAGCGGGTCGCCTCGGGCAGGGCGTCGACGCGCTGGTCGCGGTAGCGGATCTCGCCGGCGTCGGGGCGCAGGATTCCGGCCAGACAGTGCAGCAGCGTGGACTTGCCACACCCGCTCGGCCCGGTCACCGCCACGATCTCACCCTCGTCGACGTCGACGCTCACGCCGCGCAGAGCGGGTGTGTGCCCGTACGACTTGACCACTCCTCGTGCCCGCAGGAAAGTCATCCCCGTATCTCCCGGTGCAGTTCGGTGACGCGGTCGAGGGTGTTCTGCACCCAGCGCAGGTCCGCGTCGAGATGGACGATCGCGTAGTCGGCGGCGACGACCTCGCCGAGGCTCGCCCCGGGATCGGTCTTGAGCGCGGTGAGTTCGCGCAGCCGGTCGACGTGCGCCTGGCGCTGGGCGACCAGGTAGGCCCGCGCCCGGTCGGCGCCGGAGACCAGGATCGCGACGACGACCTTGACGAACAGGGCGCCGGTGACGAACGGCGCCGGCCGCTCGACGGTGGCGAGCCAGTCGGACAGCGCGACCTCGCCGCCCTCGGTCAGCCGGTACGACGTGCGGTCGGGTCCACCGTCGCGGTCCTGGCCGGCCGGTTCGACGAGGCCGTCACGTTCGAGCCGGCCGAGGGTGGCGTAGACCTGGCCGTAGGCCACCGGTTTGACCCGGGGCAGCCGTTCGTCGTGGGACCGCTTCAGCTCGTATCCGTGCTGCGGGCCCCCGGCGAGCAGGCCCAGCAGCACGTGTGCCGTCGACATGCGGGCCACTATTCACTGAATGAATAGCGGACGTCAAGCGCGGGCCAGCGGCCGGCGGGTGTGGTCGGCGGGTCAGGGCGCGCTGTCGCGGCCGAGCAGCAGGCGGGCGACCACGAGCTTGGTGACCTGGGCCGTGCCGTCGCCGATCTCCAGCCCCATCACGTCGCGCATCCGCTGGCCGAGCGGGCTCTCGTCGCCCCAGCCGTGCTGGCCGAAGGTGAGCAGCGCCTGGTGGGCCGCCTCGAACGCGGCACGGGGCGCCCACCACTTGGCCATGTTGGCGGCCAGCCGGTGGTCCTGCCCGGCGTCCTTGCGCCACAGTGCCTCGTACGCCAGCAGCCGGGCGGCGTGCAGGTAGGTGGCGTGTTCGACCAGCGGGAACGACAGGCCCTGGAACCGGCCGATCGGCTGGCCGAAGGCGTGCCGCTCGCGGGCGTGGTCGAACGCCTCGTCGAGGGAGGCGGAGGCGGCGCCGACGCAGATCAGGCTGATCAGGGCGCGGGAGTAGTCGAAGCCGCGCATCACCTGCACGAAGCCGAGGCCGGGGCCGGCCACGACGTCGTCGGCGTCGACCGGCAGGGCGTCGAAGGTGAGTTCGGCCCGGCCGGCCGAGCGGTTGCCGACGTCGGTTGTCGTACGCCGGGCGACGTGGGCGTCGTCGAGCCTGGCGTAGAAGGCGGTGATGCCGTGCGGGCCGGCCGCGCCGGTGCGGGCGAAGACCAGGCCGTGGGTGGCGTAGCCGCCGAGCATGATGGAGCTCTTGACGCCGGACAGCCGCCAGCCCTTGTCGCCGTCGGGTTCGGCGCGCATCTCGACGGCGGCGGCGTCGGTGCCGTGGTCGGGTTCGGTCAGGCACAGGGCGACGATCGCCGAGCCGTCGGCGATCGGGGACAGCCAGCGGTCGCGCTGGGCCTGGTCGCCGTTGGCGGCCAGCACGTCGGCGATGAGGGCGGCGTTCAGCGCCGGGTAGCAGGCGTTGAAGTCGGCGCGGGCCAACTCCTCCAGGGCGACGCCGGTGCTGACCGCGTCGCGGCCGAGCCCGCCGTACCCGGTGGCGATCCGCAGCCCGAGCAGGCCGGCGCCGGCCAGGTCGGCGTAGAGGCCGGGGCGGGGGGCGCCGCGGGCGTCGGCGGCCTGGTAGTCGGGTGCGACGTGGGTGGCGGCGAAGGCCCGGATCCGGGCGCGCAACTCTTCCTGCTCGGGGGTGAGGTCGAAGTTCACGCGGCCACCGCCGGTCCGTCCGGGGCGCCGTCGGCCCGGGCCGGGCCGGCCGCGTACCGTCCACTGAGGATGAACTTCTGGATTTTGCCGGACGGGGTGCGCGGCAGGGCGTCGACGACCTCGACCCGTTCCGGCCAGTACTGCCGGGCCATGTCCAGCGCGCCGAGGTGTGCCTGGAGGTCGGCCACGGTCAGCGGCGCGTCGGCGACCAGGACCGCGCAGGCGCGTTCGCCGAGCCGCTCGTCGGGATAGCCGATCAGGGCCACGTCGCGTACGGCCGGGTGGCGCAGCAGGGCCGCCTCGACCTCGACCACCGGGATCTTCTCGCCGCCGCGGGAGATGACGTCCTTGACCCGGCCGGCGATGCGGATGCCGCCGTGGCCGTCGTCGCGGGCCAGGTCGCCGGTGTCGAACCACCCGTCGGCGTCCACACACGACTCGTACAGTTCGGGGCGCCGGTAGTAGCCCAGGCACTGGTTGGCGCCGCGGACGAGCAACCGGCCGGTCTGCCCGGCGGGCACCGGGTCGCCGGCGTCGTCGGCGATGCGGACCTCCATCCACGGCGGCGGCGAGCCGTCGCTGCGGGTGGCCAGGTCGGGCGGGTCGGCGGGCCGGGTGATGGTGACCGTGCCGTTCTCGGTCATCCCCCACAGCGCGTAGACCCGGGTGCCGAGCACCTCCGCGGCCCGTTCGGCGACGACCGGGGCGATCGGGGCGCTGCCGCAGGCGAAACTGCGCAGCGACGAAAGGTCGCGCGGCGCGCGGCGCTGGGCGTCGATCAGGTCGACCAGGAAGGTCGGCGCGCCCATCGAGAAGGTGACCCGCCGCTCCTCGATCACCCGCAGCATCAGGTCTGGCCGCCAGGCGTCGAGTTGCACGGCGGTGGCGCCAAGGGTGAGCGGCATGAGGAAGCAGTAGGCGAATCCGGCCTGGTGGGTCAGGGGCGAGCCCATCGCGATCACGTCGTCGCCGGTCAGGCCGAGTGCCTCGTATTCGGTGCGGACCAGGGCGTGCAGCGTGTTGTGGGTGTGCATCACGCCCTTGGGCTCGCCGGTGGTGCCGGAGGTGAACATGATCTGGGCGAGGTCGTCCGGGAGAGCCTCCGGGTGGTCGGCGTCGGCCGGCAGGTCGGCGCGCAGGAAGGCGGCGGCGAAGTCGACCACCGCGGGGTCGCCGCCGGTCCCGGGCGGGGTGGCGGGGGCGTCGAGCAGCACCCGGTGGCGCAGGCCCGGTACGGCCCGGGCCACCTCGGCGGCCAGGTCGGCGTACGAGAAGTCGCGCAGCCGGGCGGGAGCGACGTAGACGGGGCTGCCGGTGAGGCCGACCATGTGCTCGACCTCGCGGCGCCGCATGATCGGGATGACCGGGTTGACGACCGCGCCGAGCCGGAAGGTGGCCAGGCACAGGGCGACGAACTGCCAGGAGTTGGGCATCTGGAGGGTGACGACGTCGCCGGGGCCGACGCCGAGGTCGCGCAGTGCGGCGGCGAACCGGCCGGTGTGGGCGAGCAGTTCGGCGTAGGTGACGGTCTCGGTGGGTGCCCCGTCGGCGTGGTAGCAGACGACGGCCGGCTTGTCGGGGTGGCGGCGGGCGCCGTCGCGCAGGTCGTCGAGGATGGTCCGGTCGCGCCACCAGCCGGCCGCCCGGTAGGCCGGCGGGCTGTGGTCGGGCAGGGGGGTCGTCATCGGGGGTCGCCTCCTGACGTGGAGCGTCGGCGGTGCCACCTCGCGGCGGTGGGGGTGTCGCCAGTGGACCGCCCGCCCATCCTGACCAACACAGCGTGATCAAGCAAGAGCTGACCGCGATCAAGGACTTTCGCAAAAAAGATTGCCTGCAACGACCAGCATCAATGCAAGATCTGCAATCAACAGGAAACTTGCGGACTGGCAATTGTTAACGACCCCGCGTAACGTCGCCGAGCGTATCCCGCCCACCACGCGGAGCAGGGCCCGACTCTGACCAGGAGAAGGTTCCGATGTTGACCCACGGCGACAGCGCCACCAGTCCCCCGACCATCGGTCCGCCCGGCCCACCGGCCGTCCTCGGCGGCACCCCCATCCGGACCCGCCCCTGGCCGACGTACGACAAGGGCGACGTCTGGATCAGCGAGGCCGACGAGCAGGCGGCCATCGGCGCCATCCGCGAGCGGCGCTACTTCCGCTACGACACCCGCCCGCACGCCGAGACCCACACCGGACGGTTCGAACAGGGCCTGTGCGACTACTTCGGCGTACGGCACGCACTGGCCTGCGCCAGCGGCACCACGGCGATCGCGCTGGGCCTGCTCGGCCTGGGCCTGCCGGCCGGCTCCCCCGTCGCCTGCCCGGCGTTCACCTTCGCCGCCACGCCCAGCGCGATCCTGCTCGCCGGCCACCGGCCGGTCGTCGTGGAGTGCGACGAGGACCTGCACCTCGACCTCGATGACCTGCGCCGGGCGCTCGCCGAGGGGGTCGCCGCCATCGTCGTGGTGCACATGCGCGGCTTCGCCGGCGACATGCCCGCCATCTGCGCCCTGGCCGCCGAATACGGCGTACCCGTGATCGAGGACGCGGTGCCCGCGCTCGGCGCCGCGCTCGACGGCCGTCCACTGGGGACGTTCGGCCGGGCCGGTGCCTTCTCCACCCAGTCCGACAAGGCCCTCAACACCGGCGAGGGCGGCTTCCTGCTCACCGACGACCCGGAACTCTACGCCCGCGCGGTGGTGTTCAGCGGGGCGTACGAGGGGCGGCTGGCCCGGCACTTCGGCGGCGACCGCCCGCCCGTCGACGACCTGGCCCACCCCATCTTCGGCGTACGGATGGACGAGATCCGGGCCGCCCTGGCCGGCGCGCTGCTCACCGGGCTGCCCGCCAAGCTCACCGCCCACCACCGCAACTACGCCCACGTGGCCGCCGGCCTGGCCGACCTGCCCGGGGTGGCGCTGCGCCGGCCGGTGGCCCCGGGCGCCTACCTCGGCGAGGCGCTGGTCTTCCGGCTGCCGGGCGCCACCGCGGCCCAGTCCGCGTGGTTCGCCGCCGCGATCCGCGCCGAGGGGATCGACGCCCGCGCCCTGGCCGACCCGGGCGACACCAACGTACGGGTCTTCTGGAACTGGCGGTTCCTGGTCGGCCCCGACCCGGCCGCCGCCCGGGCCCGCTGGCCCAGGACCGCCCGGCACCTCGACGAGGCCATCGACATCCCGCTGTCGGCCAACCTCACCGCCGACGACTGCGACCAGCTCGTCGCGGCGGTGACCCGGGTGCTGCCCGCCCTCCCGCCCGGCTGAACGGGGACCACGATGCGCTATCTGCTCGCCGACCCGAACCTGACCCACCGCGGCCCCGGTGAGGAGCTCGCCCGCGCCGTCGCCGCCGACCGGGGCGGGCCGGTCACCGTCCGGCTCGCGGTGTCGCTGCCGACCACGTTCCCGCTGGCCGCGCACCGGCCGCGCTACACCGTACGGCACCTGCTGAAGACCGCGACCGTCGTCGACGAGACCGTACGGTTCGTCGCCGAACCCCCGGCCCCGGACGGCCCGCAGTCGTCCGGGGACCGCTACGGCGCCACCCCGGAGGCCCGGTTCCGCCCGCGGCTGGCGCAGACGAAGCTGACCGAACTCGCCGCCGCTGTGCCGCTGCCGGCCGGCCTGACCGACGATCCCGCCCTGCTCGCCGCCTTCGTCGACCACCGGGTCGTGGTGCGGTTGTGCACGGTGGAGAACGAGGTCTTCCTGCACGGCAGCGCCGACGGCGCGATCACCGGCCTGCTCCACCTGCCGGGGCTGCGCCGCCGGGCGGCGCCCGGACCGCTGGGTGCCGAGGTGGTCCGGGCCGCCGCGCGGGTGGAGGAGATGGGCGGCTCCTGCGACGGGATCGTGGTGCACCCCGACCGCTACTGGGAGCTGGTCCACGACGGGCTGCTCGGCCGCCTCGCCGAGGCCGGCGTACGGGTCAGCCGCACCCGGATGATCGCGCCCGACCTGATGCTGTTCGGCGACTTCCGGGCCGCCGTGACCCTGGTCGAGCCGGGCGTGTCGACGCTGTCGCTGCGGCCCGGCGCCGGGCCGGACGGCGCCGACCTGGTGACCGCCGCGCTGCCGGTCGGGCTGGCCGTGCACCTGCCACAGCACTTCCTGCTGCTGGAGCGGCAGTGACGGCGGCCGGGCCGCCCCGGGTCCTGTACGTCACCGGCTGGTGCCGCAGCGGTTCGACCGTGCTCGGCAACCTGCTCGGCGAGCTCACCGGTGTGGTGCACGTCGGCGAGCTGCACTACCTGTGGCGCAACGGCGTGCTGCGGCAGGGCACCAACACCTCCTGCGGCTGCGGGGAACAGGTCGCCGACTGCCCACTGTGGAGCAAGGTGCTGGCCACCGTCGCCACCCCCGATCCGGCGCGGGTCGCCCGCCGGATGCTCGACGTCCAGCGCGGCTACCTGCGTACCCGGCACACCGGCGCCCGGCTGCGCGAGTCGGTCGCGCACCGGACCGCGCCGGCCGACGGCGCGCCGGCGGTGACCGCCGCCCTCGACCGGATGGTGGGCTGCTACCGGGCGATCACCGCCCAGACCGGCGCCCGGCTCGTCGTCGACGGCTCGAAATACCCGGCCGAGGCCGCCGCCCTGCTCCGCCGCGAGGACCTCGACCTGCGGATCCTGCACCTGATCCGCGACCCGCGGGCCAGCGCACACTCCTGGCGGCGGCCCAAGGCGTACATTCCGGCGATGGGCGTCACCCGCAGCACCGGCTACTGGACCGCCGCGAACGTCGCCTCCGACCGGATCGGCCGGGCCGCCCCCGACCGCTACCTGCGGCTGCGCTACGAGGACTTCACCCGCGACCCGCGGGCCGCGCTGGCCCGGGTGCTGGCCCTGGCCGGGCTGCCCGACCCGCCGCCGGTGACCGCCGACGGCGAGGCGGTGCTCGGCGTCAACCACACCGTCACCGGCAACCCCGACCGGCTGGTGCACGGGCCGGTGCGGATCCGGCCCGACGACGGCTGGAAGGCGCGGCTGCCGGCCGGGCCGGGGCTGCTCGCCACCCTGATCGCCAGTCCGGTGCTGAGCCGGTACGGCTACCCCTTCCGCCGCCAGGGAGGCCACCCATGGATCTCGGAATAGCCGGCCGGGTCGCGCTGGTCGCCGGCGCCACCAGCGGGCTCGGCCGGGCCGCCGCCCACGCCCTGGCCGCCGAGGGCTGCGCCCTGTCGATCTGCGCCCGCGACCCCGACCGGCTGGCCGCCACCGCGGCGGAACTGACCGCCGCCGGGGCCGGCAAGGTCGGCGCGTACGCCGTCGACATCGGCGACGAGGCCGCCGTCGCCGGCTGGGTTGCGGCCACCGCCCGCGACTTCGGCGCGGTGCACATCGTGGTCAGCAACGGCGGCGGCCCACCGCCCGGCCCCGTCGACGCGTTCGGTCTCGACGGCTACCGCACCGCGGTGGAGACGGCGCTGCTGCCGCACATCGGGCTCGCCCTGGCCGCCCTGCCGCACCTGCGGGCCGCCGGCTGGGGCCGGATCCTGCTGGTCGCCTCGGAGACCGTCCGCCAGCCGATCCCGCACTACGGCCTGTCCAGCACCGTACGGCCCGGCCTGCTCGGCTTCGCCCGCTCGCTGGTCACCTCGCTCGGCCCCGGCGGGATCACCGTCAACGTGCTGGCGCCGGGCTACCACGACACACCGGGGCTACGGCGCCAGTTCGGCGCCGACGCCGACGCCCGGCTCGCCGACATCGGCGCCGGCATCCCGCTCGGCCGGGTCGGCGACGCCGCCGACTTCGGCGCCGTCGTCGCCTTCCTCGCCGGGCGGCCGGCCGCTTTCGTCACCGGCACCTGCCTGCTGGTCGACGGCGGCGCGACCCGGGGAATCGGGTGACCGCCGTACCGACCACCGGGCCGCGCTGGGGCGTCGTCGTCGGCGGGCTGCTGGTCACCCTGCTGATCGTCTTCGTCGCGTTCGGCGCCGTGGTGCCGGTGCTCCCGCCGCTGGTGCTCGACCGGCTCGCCGGCTCGCAGTTCACCGTCGGGCTGGCGTTCGCGCTGTCCGGCATCGCCGCGCTGCTCGGCCGCCCGTACGCCGGCCGGCTGGCCCAGCGCCACGGCAGCCGTCCGGTGATGGTCGCCGGCTGCGTCCTCGCCGCCCTGGTCGGCGCCGCCTACGCGGTGCCGGCCGGACTGCCCGGGCTGCTGGCCACCCGGGTGCTGATGGGGCTGGCCGAGGCGGTCGTCTTCACCGCCGGCTCGGTGTGGGTGGTAGCGCTCGCCCCGGCGCACCGCCGCGCCGAGATCGTCGGCTACTACGGGCTGGCGATGTGGGGCGGCTGGACCCTCGGCCCGATGGTCGGGCACCTGCTGCGTACCGGGGTCGGCTACCCGGCGGTGTGGACCCTGGCCGCGCTGGCGCCGCTGGCCGCCGTCGCGGTCGTCGCCGCCCTGCCCGGTACGGTGCCCGGCGAGGCCGGGCCGGCCCGGCTGCTCCCCCGGCCGGTCGTCCTGCCCGGGACCGCACTGGCCCTGTCGGCGTTCGGGTACGCCGCGCTCACCGGCTTCGTCGCCCTGCACCTGGCCGACCGGGGCATCGGCCACGGCGCGGTGCTGCTCAGCCTCTTCGGCGCCGCGTACGTGCTGGTCCGGCTGGTCTTCGGCCGGCTGCCGGACCGGGTCGGGCCGCGCCCCGTCGTCGTCTTCTGCGGGCTCGCCGAGGCGGCCGGCCTGCTGCTGATCGCCCTCGCCCCGACGTTCTGGGTCGCCGCGGTCGGCGCGCTGGTCATGGGCGGCGGGTTCACGCTGCTCTATCCGGCGCTCGCGCTGCTGGTGATCCGCCGGTCGGCGGAGCGGGACCGGGGTACGGCGCTCGGCGCGTACACCTCGTTCTGGGACCTGGGGCTCGGGGTCGCCGGCCTCGTCACCGGCGCGGTCGCGCTGATCGGGTACGGCTGGGTGTTCGTGCTGGCCGCCGGGCTGGCCGCGACCGCGGCGGCGATCGGGGCGTTCGCCACAGCGATGCGCGCGCCCGCGCCGCAGCGGGTATAACCGGGAGCCGTGTCGTCAGAGATCAGCTCCATCCTGCGCACGATCGCGCTGCCGGTCCTGCTGCCCACCGCGCTGTACGGGGTCGGGGTCGGCGCGATCACCCCGGTGATCGTGTTCAGCGCCCGCGACCTGGGCGCGTCGATCGGTGTCGCCGGGCTGGTCGCCGCGCTGCTCGGGGTCAGCCAGGTGGTCGGCAACCTGCCGTCCGGGCGGATCATCACCCGGATCGGTGAGCGGTCGGCGATGATCTGGGCCGCGGTGGTGTCGGTGGCCGGTGCGCTGGCCTGCGCGCTGGCGCCGGCGCTGTGGGTGTTGACCGCCGGGGTCGTCGTGATCGGCGTGGCGGGTTCGGTGTGGGGGCTGGCCCGGCAGACCTACCTGTCCGAGACGGTGCCGTACGTGGCGCGGGCCCGGGCCATGTCGACCCTCGGCGGGGCCAACCGGATCGGCTACTTCCTCGGCCCGTTCGTCGGGGCCGCGGTGATGGGGTGGACCGGCACCGACGGGGCGTACTGGGTGTTCGTCGTCGCGGTCGCCGCCGCCGGCGCGGCGGTGCTGACGCTGCCCGACGTCGGCACCGGGCGGGTGCCCGGCGGCCCGCCGGACGCCGGACTGCTGGCGATCCTGCGCACCAGCCTGCCGCTGCTGCGCACCCTGGGCGTGGCGGCGGTCCTGGTCGGCGCGGTCCGTGGGGCCCGCCAGGTGGCGTTGCCGCTGTGGGCCGACCACCTCGGTCTGGATCCGACGACGGCGAGCCTGATCTACGGCGCGGCCGCGGCGATGGACATGCTGCTGTTCTACCCGGCCGGCAAGGTGATGGACACGTACGGGCGGCGCTGGATCGGCGTGCCGTCGATGCTCGTCCTCGGCGTCACCCATCTGGCGTTGCCGCTGACCTCGACGGTGCCGACGCTGACCGTGGTGGCGTTGCTGATGGGTCTCGGCAACGGCATCGGCAGCGGGGTGATGATGACGATCGGCGCCGACATCGCACCGGCGGAGCACCGCGCCACCTTCCTCGGCGCATGGCGGCTCTGCAACGACCTCGGCGGCAGCGCCGGGCCGCTGCTGGTCGGCGTGCTCGGTACGCTCGGCGCGCTCGGCGCGGGGATCGCCGGGATGGGCCTGGTCGGCTTCGCCGGTGCCGCGGCCCTCCACCGCTGGACGCCACGGCACCGGCCCCGAACCTGACCCGCCGGGTGGAGACATCGAGGATCGTCGCTTAGCCTGGTTGGCATGGCCCGCCGACTCCCGCGCATCCTCGCCGCCGCCCTGCTCGCCGCCGGCCTGTCGGCCGCCGTTCCGCCGGCGACCGCCGCGTCGGCGGCCACCGCCGGGGCGGCACCACCGACCACGCTGAGCGGCCAGATCCGCGGCGGCGACACGCTGATCGGCGCGGGCGGCCGCTGCGTCGTCGGCTTCACCGTGCCCGACGGTTTCCTGGCCAGCAGCGTCTGCGGGCCGGCCGGCACGACCATCACCACCACCGGCGGGGTGGCCGTCGGCCAGATCGTCGCCTCAGCCTACCCGCAGGTCGGCTACGTCCTCGTCGACCTGAACCCGGGCTGGGTGCCGGTCGGCCAGGTACGGGTGGCCGGCGGGGCCGTCGCGGTGAAGGGCGCGAACCCCGCACCGGTCGGCGCGCTCGTCTGCCGCTCCGGGCCGACCTCCGGCTGGCGGTGCGGCCCGGTCACCGGACTCAACCAGACGGTCAACTTCCCCGGCGGCGCCGTCCCCGGGCTGACCCGGGCGAACATCTGCGCCGAGGCGGGCGAGGTCGGCACGCCCTACCTGACGGCGAGCGGGCAGGCGCAGGGCGTCCACGTCGGCGGGTCGGGCACCTGCCCGGCCGCCGGGACCAGCTACTTCCTGCCGGTCCGGCCGGCCCTGGCCGCGTACGGCGTCGCGCTGCTGACCTCCTGACCGCGCGCCTTTCCTAGCTCTCCTCGCCGGCGCGGGTGTCGACGCCGTCCGGCACGGCCGGCCGGAGGCTGGGGTGCAGGGCGAGGACGAGGCGGTGCTCGCGCCCGCCCTCGGCGTCGCGCGCGTGGTATTTGGCGAGCAGGTGGGTGACGGCCCCGGTCAACTCCTCGGCGAAGGCGGCCCGGTCGGCGGCCGAGGCGAACCGGACCTCGCTGTCGATGGCGAAGGTCGCCAGCCGCTTCTTCGCCGCGGCGGCTCCGGTGATCAGTTCGCCGACCTCGCGCACCAGCCGGGCGGCGAGGGCGAGCATCCACTGCGCGGAGAGCCGGTCGGGGGCCCGGCCGGGATCGGGCGCGACGGCCGCCAGCGCGGTCGGCGAGATCACGTAGGACGCGGCGGTCGCCCGCATCACCCGCTCGGTGCAGTTGCCCTTGCGGCGTTCCTCGACCAGCTCGATCAGGCCGTGCCGCTCCAGCGCCCGCAGATGGTAGTTGACCTTCTGCCGGGTAAGCCCGACGTGCGGCGCCAGGCTGCTGGCCGAGCCGGGCTCGGCCAGCGCGGCCAGCAGGCGGGCCCGGACCGGGTCCAACGACACCTCGGCGGCGGCCGGGTCGGCGATCACTGCGACGTCGAACATGGCACCACCGTCCCACCGACAAATCTTGTCGTCAAGAACACGAACCGGTTCGGCAAAGCCTGACGTACGGATCAGCGGGAAGATCGGATCGTACGGCCGACGACGCCCCGCCCACGCTGGGCGCCCCGTGCGTCGGGCGCCCAGCGCGAGCGTCGTGCTCCCACGGCCGCGCGGGCGGGCGGCCGGCGTCCGCCACGGCGTGCCGGCCACCCCGCTCGCCCGCCGGTACGCGCCCGCCGCCCCCCGTCACGCCCCCTGCGGGGCGTGCTGCGGCGTGCGCTCTCGCGGGACCCCGCCGGACGCCGAACCGGCGCCGACCTCGGCGGGTCTGCACGGGGCGTCCCACCGCGTGACGAGACACCCGGGGGACGCAAACGGGCGGCCGGTCGCCTGACGTACGACCGTCGCCCGCAGCAAAGGGGTTTTGCACCACAGGACACCGCAAGACGAACGTCTCACTGCAAGTGCTCCCACGGCGACCCAAAGTGTCCGATGCGACGATCCATTGGAGCCAGCACCAACCACTGGTAGAAACAGCATTTCGCGTACGGCGCCGTCGGCGTGGTCGCGGTTCAGGCCGGGCCGGACACCGGCAGGCAGAACGCGAGCCGCAGCCCCGGGGCGTACGACGCCAACTGCGCCACGGTCACCTCGTAGGTCCGCAACTGCCCCGAGGGCGTACGCACCTGCCACCGCTTGCCGACCGGGTCGGCGGCGACGCCGGCGCCGGCCCACAGCAGCCGGGCCCGCTCGCTGACCCGGCACAGCCGCTCCATCACCGGGTCGGTCAGCCCGGCGGCCGGATACGCCGCCTGCGCCAGCCGGTAGCGGGCGACGAACTCCTCGGTCTCCCGCTCCCAGCCGACGATCGACCGGCCCACCCGGCTGAACAGCCACGCGCCCAGGTTGGCCCCGGGTACGACGTAGGGCGACACCGGCGCCATCGCCGCGTTGACGACCACCACCGTCCAGTACCGGTCGAAGACCATGGCGGGCGCCGCGCTCGCGTCGACCAGCCGTTGCAGCACCGCCCGGTCGAGCAGCGTCGGCGGATCGGTGACCGGGTTGAGCAGGCTGTTGAGGTAGGCCTGCTGCTGGGGATCGAGTCGCAGCGCCCGTACGATCCCCTCGGCCAGCCGCGGCCCGGGCACCCGTACGCCCTGTTCGACGAGCTGGTAGGCGCGCGGGGTGCAGCCGGCGAGCCGGGCCACCTCCACCTGGGTCAGCCAGTTTCCCCTCGACCGTGGACCGGGCGGCAGGCCCAGCCCGGCCCGGTCGGTGGTCCGGCGGAGCCGGCGCAGCCAGTGCCCCAGCCGGGGATCGACGGCCGGCGGCCCGACCTCGGAAAGCGTCATCGCCCACCCCCGGACGGCCCGCACGCGGAGCAGGCGTCGCGGGAGAGCGGGCCGGCGGGCTCCTCACCCTCGGGCAGCAGGAACACGAGCAGCCGCCGCTCGTCGTCCGGGCGGCCGGGGGCGAGCGTCGTCATCTCGACCCGTACGTGGTGTCCGGCGTCGCCGGCCCGGGCCGGATCGGTGTGCCCGGGGCGGCGCAGGGCGCGGGTACGGCCCGGCCGCCGGGGGTGGATCCCGGCCCCGTCCCGCCAGGCCCGGTCGACGAGCGGGCTCTGCGCGCGCAGGCCGGAGACCAGCGACCGCAGCGCCGGATCGTCCGGCCAGCGGGCCCACGCGGCCCGCAGGTCGTCGAGAAGGTCGGCGGCGAAGTCGCACTCCCAGTCGACCATCGCGTGCCGGGCGTGCGGGTCGCAGAACAACCACCGGGCGAAGTTGCGCCGGTCCGGCTCGAGGCGGTCGAAGTCGACGAGCCACCGCGCGACCGCGCGGTTCGCGGCGAGCACCCGCCACGCCACGTCGGTCACCAGCGCCGGATGGGGATTGAGCTGGTCGGCGAGCCGGGTCAGCACGGGATCGGCGGCGGTGGCGTAGCGCTGGGCGGGCGGGGCCGAGCGGGTCGCCAGCATCCACAGGACGTGCCGCTCGTCCGGGTCGAGCCGCAGCGCGGTGGCGACGGCCTGGAGAAGCTGCGCCGACGGCGAGCGCAGCCGGCCCTGCTCGAGCTGGCTGATGATGCGGGCGGAGTAGCCGGTCGCCTCGGCGAGGTCGTCCTGGCTCAGCCCCGGCCGGCCGCCGACCCGGGGCAGCAGGCCGGCGTCGGGCCGGTCGAGCCGCAGCCGGCGGGCCCGGAGAAATGATCTGAGCAGTTCGACCCGGTCCTGGTCGGCCCCGCTGACCGGCGCACTCGCCACCTCATTCACCACCACAGGCCGGGGCCGGCGTCAGCCCATGAACACGTGCTCGCGTCGCCACGCAAAGTGTGCCCGATGGGACGGTCGTGCGGGGGGCGGTGCCGGCCGGGCAATATATCGATAGATATTTACGTCCCGGACACGGAGGAGGCAGGTGGACAGGCCATCCTGCTCTTCACGGTCCGCCTCACGAAAGGGTCACGAATGACGTCAAACCGCATCGCAGCGCCCGTGTGGTCGCTGTTCCGCGCCGTGGTCGGCCTGCTCTTCGCCTGCCACGGGGCCGCCACCGTGCTCGGCCTCTTCGGCGGGGCCCGGGGCACCGGGCAGGCCGTCGAGGTGGGCGCCTGGCCCGCCTGGTGGGCCGGCCTGATCCAGCTCGTCTGCGGGCTGCTGGTGCTCGTCGGGTTCGCCACCCGGCCGGCCGCCGTGCTCAGCTCGGGTTCGATGGCGTACGCCTACTTCGTCGTACACCAGCCGACCAACCTGTTCCCCATCGAGAACGGCGGCGTCACCTCCGCCCTCTACGCGTGGGCGTTCCTGGTCATCGCCGTACTCGGTGCCGGGCCGTGGTCCCTGGACGCGCTGCTGAGCCGGCGCGGCAACCGGGCCGGGGCACAACCCGTACCGGCCAACGGCTGACCACCCCACACCGGCCGGGCCTGACCAACCCGGCCGTACCCCCCGGCCCCCGACAGCCACCGGACCCCCGCCCACGGGCGGCGGCCCCGACACCCCGCCGGACACCGCGACGGCCCCCGACCACGATTCGGTAAGGTCTTCCCTGGGCCGTGACTGGCGCGCTGGGATGGGCACAAACCATCGGGGAGCGGCCCCGTCACCACGACGAATGCCGAGCGCCTGGGCCCTCAACCGCAACCGGAGGTGCCATGTCGTCGCTCAACGCCGAGTCCACCGCCTACCGCAGCGCCCTGGACGTCGTCCGCACGGTCGAGCCCCGGGTCGCCGACGCGATCGCCGCCGAACTCGCCGACCAGCGGGCGTCCCTCAAACTCATCGCCAGCGAGAACTACGCCTCCCCCGCCGTCCTGCTCGCCATGGGCAACTGGTTCAGCGACAAGTACGCCGAGGGCACCATCGGCCGCCGCTTCTACGCCGGCTGCCGCAACGTCGACACCGTCGAGGCGATCGCCGCCGAACACGCCCGTGAACTGTTCGGCGCCCCGCACGCGTACGTGCAGCCGCACTCCGGCATCGACGCCAACCTGGTCGCGTTCTGGGCGATCCTCGCCGACCGGGTCGAGGCACCGGCCCTGCGCAAGGCCCAGGTCCGGCAGGTCAACGACCTGACCGAGGAGGACTGGTTCGCGCTGCGCCGCGAGCTGGGCAACCAGCGCATGCTCGGCATGTCGCTCGACGCCGGCGGCCACCTCACCCACGGCTTCCGCCCGAACATCTCCGGCAAGATGTTCGACCAGCGCAGCTACGGCACCGACCCGGCCACCGGGCTCATCGACTACGCCGCCCTGCGGCAGACCGCCAAGGAGTTCAAGCCGCTGGTCCTCGTCGGCGGCTACTCGGCCTACCCGCGCAAGGTCAACTTCCGCATCCTGCGGGAGATCGCCGACGAGGTCGGCGCCACCTTCATGGTTGACATGGCCCACTTCGCCGGACTGGTCGCCGGCAAGGTCTTCACCGGCGACTTCGACCCGGTGCCGCAGGCCCACATCGTCACCACCACCACCCACAAGTCGCTGCGCGGCCCGCGCGGCGGCCTGGTGCTCTGCCAGCCCGAACTCGCCGACCAGGTCGACCGCGGCTGCCCGATGGTGCTCGGCGGCCCGCTGCCGCACGTCATGGCGGCGAAGGCGGTCGCGCTCGCCGAGGCCCGCCAGCCCGCCTTCGCCGACTACGCCCAGCGGATCGTCGACAACGCCCAGGCCCTCGCCGAGGGCCTGCTGCGCCGGGGCGTACGGCTGGTCACCGGCGGCACCGACAACCACCTCGTGCTCATCGACACGACCGGCTTCGGGCTCACCGGCCGGCAGGCCGAGCAGGCGCTGCTCGACGCCGGCATCGTCACCAACCGCAACTCGATCCCGCAGGACCCGAACGGCGCCTGGTACACCTCCGGCATCCGGATCGGCACCCCGGCCCTGACCACGCGTGGGCTCGGCACCGCCCAGATGGACGAGACCGCCGACCTGATCAACACCGTGCTCGGCCAGACCAAGCCGGGCGTCGGCCCGGACGGCGCGCCCTCCAAGGCGAAGTACGTCCTCGACCCCGCCGTCGCCGACCGGATCGCCAAGCAGGCCGACGAACTGCTCGCCGGGTTCCCGCTCTACCCCTCGGTCGACCTCGGCTGAGCCCGACCCCGACCTGATCCGCCCGGTTCGGCCCGCCCGAGCCGGGCGGAGCTCTTTCCGCCGGCTGTCCCTGCCCGGCGGCTGTCTGCTGCCCGGCGGCCGCCTCTGGCCCGGCGGCACTCTCTGGCCCGGCGGCCGCTGCCGGGTGGGCCGCGCCGCCCCGGGTATCGCTGTCGCGGCCCACAGCGAATTCGCTGTTTCCACACCGACTTCGCTGTGGGCCGGCGCACCTACACCGCCCACACCCGCGCGCCCACCGCCCACATCCGCGCGCCGGCCGGCCGACCGGCCCGCCCCGCCCGGCGGCCCTTCGACCGGACAGGTCAGCGGGTCGAGCTGCGAGCGTCCCGTTCTTGCACGGCGAAGCCAGGAACTTTCACTGTCCGATCGGGTCTTGTCTGACGTTGCGTCGAGATTTAACGTCATCGCAACCACCGCCGCCGATCGGCGCCGCCCGTCCCCCAGTGCGCGCCGGCCGGCCCCGCGAGAATCGAGTCGCCATCGATGTCTGACCAGCATTCGCAACACCCCCGCCGGCCCGCCCGGCGGCGCCGGATCCGGGCCGTCGTGGCCGGATCGTTCGTGGTCGCGCTCGGCGCCGGCACGCTGGGCGCGCACCCCGCGCTGGCCACCGCCGACCCGCCCGGCCCGGCCGGCGTCGAGACCGTCGCCGGGCTGCCACCGCACCTGACCGCCGGCCGCGGCGCCACCGTGCCGTTCGTCGAGCAGGAGGCGGAGAACGCCGCCACCACCGGGGAGATCATCGGCCCGGACCGCAACGCCTACACGCTGCCGTCGGAGGCGTCCGGGCGCCGGGCGGTCAAGCTCGACGCCCCCGGTGAGTGGGTGGAGTTCACCCTGACCCGCGACACCAACTCGCTCAACGTCCGGTACGCCGTCCCGGACGCCGAACAGGGCGGCGGCATCACCGGCCCGCTGGACGTCTACCTCAACAACCAGCGCCGGCACACGATCACGCTGACGTCGGAGTTCTCCTGGCTCTACAGCACGTACCCGTTCTCGAACGACCCGAGGGCGGTCCCGCCGGACGACTGGTGGATTCCGGAGCCGCGCCCGGTCAAGACCCCGTTCCGGCCGCACCACTTCTACGCCGAGCAGCGGCTCCTGCTCGGCAAGACCCTGCACGCCGGGCAGAAGATCAAGCTGAAGCTGCCGCACGACTCGACGCTGCCGTGGGCGGTGATCGACCTGGTCGACTTCGAGATGGTCGCCAAGCCGAAGAAGATGCCGCGCGGGGCGCTGTCGGTGGTCGACTTCGGCGCCGACCCGACCGGCGTACGGGAATCCGCCGACGCGTTCGACGCCGCGGTGGCCGCCGGCCGGGCGAGCGGCCGTACGGTGTTCATCCCGCAGGGGACGTACCAGGTGAACCGGCACGTCGTCGTCGACGACGTGACCGTCACCGGGGCCGGCAACTGGCACAGCGTCGTACGCGGCGACGGCGTCGGGTTCTACGGGAAGTGGGCCGCCGACGGCGGCAGCCACGACGTGCACCTGTCCGACTTCGCGATCATCGGCAACATCCGGGAACGCCGCGACGACCTCCAGGTCAACGGGATCGGCGGGGCGCTCGGCGGCGGGTCCACCGTGGAGCGGCTCTACATCCAGCGGACCAAGGTCGGGATGTGGTTCGACGGCCCGTTCCACGGGCTCACCGTGCGGGACAACATGATCGTCGACCAGATGGCCGACGGGCTGAACCTGCGGCGCGGCATCTCCGGCGTGCGGGTCACCAACAACTTCCTGCGCAACCTCGGCGACGACGGGCTGGCCATGTGGTCGCACTTCGTCAAGAACCCGGACGGGACCCCGGAGACGTCGGAGGAGGCCGACCAGGACCACGACAACGTCTACGACCACAACACCGTCATCGCCCCGGTGCTGGCCAACGGAATCGCGATCTACGGCGGCCGGGACAACGTGGTGTCCGACAACGTCGTCGCCGAGACCGTGCGCGAGGGCGGCGGCCTGCACGCCGGCTACCGGCACGGGTCGACCCGGTTCTCCGGCACGCTCACGTTCGCCCGCAATACCACCGTACGGGCCGGCGTGCTCGACCTGAACTGGAACTTCGGCGTGGGGGCGCTGTGGTTCTACTCGCTGGACGGTCCGATGGACGCCCGGATCGACGTTGTCGACAACTCGTTCCTGGACAGCACCTACTCGGCGATCATGGCGGTGAAGGGGCATCCGGAGGCGCACTCGGTCAGCAACATCCACGTCGACGGGGCCTGCATCGACGGCGCCGGCACGTACGCGCTGCAACTCCAGGTAGCCGGCGCGGGCAGCTTCACCGGCGTGGAGGCCCGCAACCTCGGCGTCGGGGGCACCTGGCGCGGCGACCCGTTCGAGATCACCGACGGCGGCGGCAACTCCGGCTGGCAGAACGACATCCGCTGGAACTGGCCGATGGACACCGCGCGACCGGTCGCCCCGCCGACCAACTGCGCGTGACAGCACCGGCCGGTCCGTCCCCGGGGACGGACCGGCCGGTCCGGGCCGGCGGTGGCGTTCAGGCGACCGGCACGGTCGGGCGGCGCCGGCCGGCCCGTAGCACCCGCCAGACCGTACGCGGCGCGAGCAGCCGGGTCGGCGGGTCGATCAGGTTCAGCACCCGCAGGAACGCCGCCCCCAGCTCCGGGTCGGCGACCGCCCCGGCGTGCACCCGTTCCACGTACGCGTTGACGAACCGCACCTTCGGCGTACGCCGACCGGGCACCGCCGGGAAGCGCAGGTCGGTGCCGACCGAGATCGCCCACGGGCCGTCGACGACCCTGGCGGCGCCCTGGAAGAACCGTCGGGCGAGCCGGGTGCCGCCGGCGGCGAGCAGGTCGCGCAGCAACAGCGCCTCGAGCGCGGCGACCGTCATCCCCTGCCCGTAGATCGGGTTGAAGCTGCACAGCGCGTCGCCGATGACCAGGTAGCCGTCGGGAAACCGGCGCAGCCGTTCGTAGCGGCGGCGCAGGCTGGCCGGGAAGCGCATCCGGACCGGCGGGGACGCCGGAACCGCCGACCGGAGCAGGGCGCCGATCTGCGGGGCGGCGAGGGTCTCGGCGTAGCGGACCAGGTCCTCGTCGTCGTGCGGCGGTTCCTCGCCGAGCATGCCGCAGATGGCGACGGCGAACCTGTCCCCCTCCTGCACGGCGACGATACCGCCGCGCGGCAGCGCGGGGGTGGCGTTGGTCAGCGCGCCGAGCAGCCCCTCCAACTGGTCGGGTTCGCGGCGGTAGGTGCGGGTGACGTAGGTGACGTCGACCCGTACCCGCTCCTCGGGAGCGGGCGCGTAGCCCAGCCGGTCGAGCCAGACCGGGCTGCGGGAGCCGCGCCCGCCGGCGTCGACGACCAGGTCGGCGTCGATCGTGGACTCCGGCGCGTCGGCGGTACGTGCCCGTACCCGCACCCCGGTGACCCGGCGGGCGTCCGGCGTCGCGGTGGGGCCGATCACCTCGGTGTCCGGCAGCAGGGTCACGTTGGACAGTGCGCGGACCCGGGTCCGGACGACGTGTTCGAGCAGCGGACGGCTCACCCCGAACGCGGTCATCTGCGACGGAGCGCGGCGCATCCGGAACCCGTCGTTGTACCAGTGGACGTCGTCCTGGAGGTCGACCATGGCACCGCCGAGCGCGGCGACCTCTTCGGACAGTCCGGGGAAGAGTTCCTCGAGCACTTCCCGGCCCCGGGCGAGCAGGACGTGCAGTTGCCGGCCCTGCGGTACGCCCCGGCGGGCGGCCGAGGCGTCGGGCAGCGGGTCACGGTCGACGACGGTGACGTGGGCGTACGTCTCACTGAGAGCGCGGGCGGCCAGCAGGCCCGCGATGCTGGCGCCGACCACGACGGCCCGCTCCGCGTGTGTCATGGCGGGAGCCTACGGGCGCCGGGGCCGCGGATCGACCGAACATGTTCCCCGGCCGCCAGACCCCGTAGCAAAATACACCTATTGCCGGGAATGTCGCCCTGCTACGTCGACCGCTGTATGTCCCGCGCGAGTCAATTCCTTCTCCGAAATCCAGGCCCTTCCGGAAGTAATGTCCGAAACGAAGCGGCCCGGCCAAGGAGGCACCGATGAATGGTTCTCGATCAACCCTGCGGATCACAATAGGCGCTGCCATCGCCACCGGCGCGATCGCCTTTTCCGGCCCCGCCTGGGCGGAAATCAACTATCCGCCCTCGGGCTCCACACGCGCCGTCGAGCACCCGGAGGTCAGCGGCCACGCCACGCCCGGAAGCACCGTCACCGTCTACGCCAAGCAGGCCAGCGACCAGGTCTTCGGCTGCTCGGTGCTGGTGCCCGCCAGCAGCGAGTGGGCCTGCACCTTCATGAACCCGATCCCGCCCGGCACCTGGCGCTTCGACGCCCTCGAGGTGCACCCCGACCACTCCGCGACCAGCTCGTCGGTCGCCGGCATCGTCATCACGCCACCCGATCCCAACCAGCCCGACCAGCCGACGCCGGCCGTCGAGGAGGACCGGCCGACCCCCGGGGAGGCGGACCCATGGGCGGAGGAGTCGCAGTGGGAGGGCGACCCCTGGGCCGACGAGGCGACCGAGGCACCGCAGGACCAGACCCCGAGCGCGTCGACCAAGAGCCTGCCGGCCACCGGCACCGGAATGGGGGTCACGCCCTTCCTGCTGGCCGGTACGGCACTGCTCGGAACCGGGGTGGCGACGCTGATCTGGGTCGGGCGACGGCGTACGGAACAGGGCTGACCAATCCGCCCGTACCGTCCATTCGCGATGCCGCCGGATGGAATTGACTTGGCCTGACTAAAATCGATCCGACCAGGTGGAAATCGACTCGGCCGGGAAATCGATCCGGCCAGGCGAAAATTGAAATGCGTGCGTGACCGCGGATTCCGATTGCGGAAACTGTTTCCCCACCCGTCCGGAACGGTCCACCGGCACCACCCGCCGGGATCCGGTGATGCGGCCGGCCCCCGCTCCGGGGATAATCCCGGCAGCCGGAAGAGGGGTGGGACGGGTGGACGTCATCGAGAACGGCCCGCCGGAGCCGAGATGGACACCGCCGGGCTGGCTCGCCACGATCGCCGTGACGCTGGTGGCGGCGGTGATCGTGGCCGGCTTCCTCGGCCTGCGCGGCTCCGGCCCGGACACACCGGCCGCTTCCGGCCCGGACACGCCGGGCGCCGCCGGGCCCGCCGCCGCGAGCCCCGGCCCGGCCACGGCATCAGCCGGGACCACCGCCCCGGCGGCCACACCCCGGGCCGTGCCGTGCCCCGTCGACCTCGCCGGGCCGGCCACCACCGCCGGCCCCCGGTCGCCGCGCTCGCCATCGGTGCCCCCGGCACCCCGCCGGGGCACGGCCTCGAACGCTGCGTCCTGGACGCGCAGGACGGCCCGTGGACCGCGGTCGTCCGTCGTACCTCCGGCGTGCTCGGCCGGGGCGGCGCGGTCGTGACGTACCCGGTCGACCGCGCCCCGACCCCGGCCCGGACCGTGCCGGTCGGCGGGGTCGACGCCGACGCCGGCCCCGGCTGGCTGGTGTGGCCGCTCGGCGACCGGCACGCGCGGATCCGCGGCGACCTGCCCGAGGCGGACCTCGCCCGGATCGCGGCGGCCACCACGGCCACCGGCGGCCGGCCGGTGGTGACCGCGCCGGCCGGGTTCCGGGTCGTCCACACCGGACCGTACGCGTCGCCGACCATCCGGCAGGTCCGCTACGGCGCGGCCACCCTGGACGAGCAGGCGGCGCTCGGCAGCGGCCTGGTCGTCGTCGGCCTGCGCACCGGCGGCGGGCTCGAGGACCAGATGTACGTGACGAACACGGTGGACGCCGGCCTGGTCGCGGGCCGGCCGGCGCGGGTGTTCACCGGACTGCTCGGCGGCAACGCGGCCATCGCCTGGGAACCGGCTCCGGGCCTGGTCGGCTACGTCCTCTACAGCGGCGCCAACTGGGACGACGCCGCCACGGCCGCGCTGCGCCGGCTGGCGGAGCGCACCGTCCCGCTCGACCGCGACGCATGGCGGTCCACCGAGCAGTCCGCCATCGACGGCCACGACCTCACCCCCTGACCGCCCCCACATCCACCCGCGCGATCCCCACCCCGCGCGACCGCCACCCGCGCTGATCAAGGGGATGTCCCGGGCATTCCACCCCGGGACGGCCACGACTAGCCCTTGATCAGCGCGGCGGCCCAGCGCGGGCGCGGCGGCCCAGGGCGGACGGGGTGGGTCAGGATGCGGTGTAGGTCTTCAGGGCCTCGAGTTGGTCGGGGAGGCCGTAGGCGCGGACCACCTCGTTCAGGTTGACGTAGGTGGTGCCAGGCTGGCCGCCGTGCCAGGCGAAGTCGGCCGCGGCCAGACCGGCGACCGCCCGCCGCTGCCGGTCGGTCAACCCGCCGAACGGGGTGCCGGGCGCCACCCGCCCGTCCGGGAACACGGCGCCGAGCAGCGCCGACACCAGCGGTACGGCCGGGTAGGGCGCGGTGGTCGGCAGCACGGTCAGCACCGCGTCGACGGCCCGGTCGACGTGCTGCGTGGGTTGGGCGAGGGCGAGCGCGGCGTAGCCCGGCAGGTTGCCGTCGAGGAACGGCAGCCGGTTGCGACGGGTCGTCGCCTCGGCGGTCATCGTCTCGACCAGCACCGCCACCACCCGGTCGCTGTCGGCCGCGCCGAGCCGGGCGGCGGCGATCGCGGCGGCGGCGCGTACGACCGGGGCCGGGTCGTCCAGGGCCGCCACCACGTCGGCGGCGGCGGGGCCGGCCAGCAGCCCGTACGCGATCAGGGCGGTGCCCCGGACCACCGGTGAGGTGTCCTCGCGGATCCGGTCCAGCAGCGCCGGGCCCAGCGTCGCGGAGTCCTCGGGGAACCAGCCGAGCAGGTAGGCGCAGGCGGTGCGGACGTCGGCGTCGGCGTCGCCGAGCAGCGGCAGCAGGTGGGGCAGGTCGGCGCGGACGGCGTCGTAGGCGTCGACCGCCCACTGCTGGTTGGCGGTGACGAGTTGCGGGTCGAACAGCGACGCCTCGAACTCGCGGGAGGTGCGTTCGCTCTCGTCGGCGGCGGCCTCGACCCAGGCGGCGACCCTGGCCCGTTCGGTCTCCGGGTCGGTGGCGCGCAGCCGGTCGAGTTCGGCCCGGTGTTCGAGGATCGGCAGGCCGTCGGGCAGCCACGACTCGTCGTAGCCGATCGCGATGCTCGCCAGCAGGCTGAGGATCTCGTCCCGGCCGGTGGTGGCCGGGTCGGCGGCGAGTCCGGTGAGGAACGGCACCGCGTACGCCGTCGCCTGGTAGCGCGATCCCTGGTGGAAGATGTTGCCGTACAGGGCGTGCAGGGACTTGTCCACTTCGGATGGATCGGTGGCCGCCAGCGCCCGCAGCTGGTCGGGGACGTCACCGGCGGGGCCGTAGGCGTGTTCGAGCCCGGTCCAGTCGATCTCGTCGAGTGCCTTCAGGTCCTTCATGCGCGCCTCCCCCGTCGGGCCGATCCGCCGACGAGAGCGTAGTGCCCGATGCCCCGCCGACGGGTCAGGGGTCACGGCGTGGCGGCGGGTTCCCGGCGAAGCGGCGTGGCGGCGGGTCCGGTCGGGTGTCGCGGCGCCGGACCAGGTCGAGATCACGGCGCCGGACCGGGCCGGTGGGCGGTGCCGGACCGGTCCGGACCCACCCGGCCGGCATGATCGGGGCGGCGGGCGGGTAGGACGCGGGGAACGACGAGCCGATCCGGAGGCGACCATGCAGCCGTTCATCTTCGATCCGTGGCTGTGGCGCGACCAGGCCATCCTCGCCGGCGGCTACCGCGGCGCGGCGGCGGACGAGGGGCCGACCGAGCAGCGCCGTGAGGCGGAGACCGACGAGGGCGGGCCGGGGACCGAGGTCGACCTGGTCGGCTACGAGGTGGAGGCGACCGACGGCGGCATCGGCTCGGTCGAGGAGGCACCGCCGGACGCCGGGCACCTGATCGTCGACACCGGGCCGTGGATCTTCGGCCGGCGGGTGATGCTGCCGGTCGGCACCGTGAACCACGTCGACCACCTGAACCGGACCGTGTATCTAGACCGGACCAGGGACCAGGTGAAGGAGGCCCCCCAGTTCGACCCCGACACCGGTAAGGCCGTCGACTTCCGCAAGCAGGTCGGCGACTACTACACGGCCAGCTACCGCGACGGTGGGCCGGTCGGCGGAGGATGACCGGTCACCGTCGCGGCGCGTGCGGGGCGGCGTCCCGGCCCGGTTCGTATGCTCGCCGTATGGAACTGCGGATCTTCACCGAACCTCAGCAGGGTGCCTCCTACGACCAGCTGCTCGCCGTCGCCCGGCTCGCCGAGGACGCCGGGTACGGCGCCTTCTTCCGCTCCGACCACTACATGATGATGGGCGACGCCGACGGCCTGCCCGGCCCGACCGACGCCTGGGTGACGCTCGCCGGGCTGGCCCGCGACACCAGCCGGATCCGGCTCGGGACGCTGATGACCGCGGCGACGTTCCGGCTGCCGGGGCCGCTGGCGATCGCGGTCGCGCAGGTCGACCGGATGAGCGGTGGCCGGGTCGAGTTCGGGATCGGCAGCGGGTGGTTCGAGACCGAGCACACCGCGTACGGCATCCCGTTCCCGCCCCTTCGGGAGCGGTTCGACCGGTTGGAGGAGCAGCTCGCGATCATCACCGGGCTGTGGGACACGCCGGTCGGGCACACGTTCGACTTCAGCGGTAAGTACTACCAGTTGTCGGACTCCCCCGCCCTGCCGAAGCCGGCGCAGTCGCCGCGCCCGCCGGTGCTGCTCGGCGGCCACGGCGCGAAGCGCACCCCGCAGTTGACCGCCCGGTACGCCGACGAGTTCAACGTGCCGTTCGCCGGTGTCGACGACACCCGGACGCGGTTCGAGCGGGTCCGGGCCGCCTGCGCCGAGGGCAGCCGAGATCCGGGCAGCCTGCGGCTGTCGAACGCGCTGGTGCTGTGCTGCGGGCGTACGGACGAGGAGGTGAACCGGCGCGCGGCGGCGATCGGCCGGGAACCGGACGAGTTGCGCGCCAACGGGCTGGCCGGCTCGCCGGCCGAGATCGTGGAGAAGATCGGCCGGTACGCCGAGGTCGGCACCGAGCGGGTCTACCTGCAGGTGCTGGACCTCGACGACCTGGCCCACATCGAGCTGGTCGCCGCCGAGGTGGCGCCGCAGTTGTGACGGCGCCCGGGGTGCCGGCGCGGGTCGCCGGCACCCCGCAGGTGTGCGTTCCGGGTCGCCGGGAACTCCCCGGGTCGCCCCCGGCGGCGACGGGTGACGGGAGGGCGCACGATCGACGTTCCGCTGACGTACGACGCCCACGAGCGGGGGCTGACCGGTGACGGGGTCACCAACGACCAGCCCGCGTTCGCGCGCGCCGTGGACGAGTTGGGCGCCGGGTACGCCGCCGACGGGCGGCCGCGGGTGCTGCGCTGCCCGCCGGGGGTCTATTCGATCCGCGACGCCGGCACGGTGTGGCGAAGTGGCGTGTCGCTGATCGGCGCCGGGATCGGGCTGACCCGGTTCGTGCTGGCCAATCCCGGCAACCGCGCCGACCCGACGCCGCTGGCGTTCTTCACCACGCTGTGGCACGGCGCCGGGCGCGGCAACCCGATCGTCGACTGCACGTTCGCCGGTTTCGAGATCGACGGCACCGGCGTGGAGCTGTCCGAGTACGACGTACAGGCCAAGGGCCTGGGGTTGCAGTACGTGCTGCGCGGCCGCTTCCGTGACCTGTACATCCACGGCACGGCGGCGACCGGGCTCGGCTGCGATTTTCTCCAGGACTGCGTGATCGACGGGGTGATCGCGATCGACTGCGGCCGGCTCGACATCCACCACGAGAAGGGTGGCGCGGGCATCGGTGTCGGGATCGGCGGGTGGGGTGACGTCGAGCGGTTGACGATCACCAACTGCACCACCGTCGGCAACGGCCAGAGCGGCATCTTCTTCGAGCTCCAGGACGCGGCCTGGGACCGGCCGCGCGGCATCCACGTGTCGGGCTGCCACGCCGAGGGCAACCGGTTCGGCATCTCCGACTGGGGCGCCGACGGGCTGCTGCTCTCCGGCTGCACCCTGGTCGGCAACGCGGAGGCCGGATTCGACGTCTCCGGGGAGGGCACCGTCGGCGTCGGCGGCCGGGGCGGGATCGTCAGCGACTGTCTCATCGACGGCAACACCCTCGACGGGGTCAGCATCGGCAACACGCCCGGCCCGTACACGGTGCGCGGCAACCGGATCAGCGGCAACGGCCGGCACGGCTACCGCGAACACAACCTGTCCCGCTCGATCGGGCCGGCGGGCGGCATCGTCATCGACGGCAACGACATCTGGGCCAACGGCCTGGACGGGATCCGGTTCGACTGCGCGCTCACCGACGCGGTGGTGACGAACAACCGGATACGTCACAACGGGATGCAGACCGCGCCGGCCGGTGCCGGCTCGGGGGCCACGGTGACGTACGGGCCGGCGTCGCTGACCGACACGGCGGCCCACTGGCCGGTCGACGGCCACCGGGGCAAGACGGTGACCGCCGGTTCGGTGACCGCGTTCGTCGCCGCCAACTCGGCGACGACGCTCGTCCTGGCCCGGCCGCACGGGGCCCGCCACGGGTGGCACGGCCCCGTGCCGGCGGCCGGTACCGCGTACCGGCTGCCCGACCCGCCGACGGTCCGGGCCGGCATCGCCGTCGCCGCGCCGCTGGTGCGGTCGACGGTCAGCCGGAACCGGATCTGGGACGACCCGGCGCACGCCACCCAGACGCACGGCCTGTGGGTGACCGGGGCCGGCACCCGGTCGGCCGGCCGGATGTGGGACAACGACCTCACCGGCAACTCCGTCGCGCCGACGCGCGCGGACGACCCGCCCGGGGACGGGCACCACGGCTGAACGCGCCGGCGGCCGGCCGCGTGGTGCGGCCGGCCGCCGCGGGTGTCCGGGTCAGCCGGCGTCGCGCGCCGCGCGGCGCCACTTGACCACGTCGTCGACGATCGACCAGAGCACCGTGGCCGCGATGATGACGGCGGTGACCTGGTAGACCACGTTCCAGTCGCCGGTCGCCGCGGTGACGTCGAGCCGGTCGAAGAACCGGGTGTCGACGAGTTCGCCGCGCAGCAGCAGGACCAGGGCGGCCGTCCAGCCGACCACGTTGAGCGCGGCGCCGGCGAGCACGAGCGTCCCGGTCGGGCGCCCGGCCCGGTAGCGGGCGACGGCGAGGGCGACGGACACGGCCAGCAGGACGAACAGCGCCGGGATCCAGAAGCCCCACAGCTCCGGCCGCAGGAACGGCACCGGGTCACCGGCGTCGTCCCGGACGAAGCCGACCTGCTGCTGCCAGATGACGACGAAGGCGAACAGGACGGTGCCGACGATCATGACGACGAGTTCGGCGACGCCGGTCGTACGCCGGGCGACGTCCGGCAGCATGTCCAGCGACCAGGACGGGACGCCCTTGGCACCGGCCGGCCGGGCGTTCTTCGCCCCGCTGCGTTCGAGGACGACGAAGACGAGCGTGGTCCAGAAGGTCAGGTGCACGCCGATGGCGAGCACCGACGTGACGACCGTGCCGACGATCCGCTGCGGTGGCATCCCGTCGAGCAGGTCGACGGCGACGGCCGCGATCGCGCCGATCGGCAGCACGATCAGCAGGAGCGTCTTGAGCAGGCGCAGCCAGGTGAAGTAGTAGGCGGGCCCGAGCAGGAAGGTGGGCCGGTCGAGGTAGCGGGCGGCGAGGTGGGCGGGATCGCCGAGGTCCTCGAGGGTCGCGCGCTCGGCGGTCGGCGGGGTCTCGCCGGCCTCGACGCGTCCGTCGACGGCGTCGGCGATGGACGCGCGCAGCTCGCGCTCGAGGTCGTCGCGCTCGGCGGTCGGCACGGAGTGCAGCGCGGCCGCGATGTATCGGTCGGTGAGGGTGTTGGTGTCGGTCATGACGATCCTCTTCGGCGGGGTGTGGTCGCGGGTCGCGCGGCCGCGCGGCGGTCGGGTCGGGTGTTGTGGCGTCATACCTGCAGGGCGTCGATCGAGGCGCGCAGGGCGTCCCAGTCGGCGCGCAGCGTCTCGGCGACGCGGCGGCCGTCGTCGCTGACCCGGTAGTACTTGCGGGGACGGGGTTCGTCGGTGTTCCACAGGCTGGTGAGCAGGCCCTGCTTCTCGAGCCGGCGCAGCAACGGATAAAGGGTGTTGGCGTCGACGGCGAACCCGGCCTCGTTGAGGCGTTCGAGCAGGCCGTAGCCGTAGCCGGGGGTTTCCAGGAGCACCAGGCAGGCGAGCACGACGGTGCCGCGTCGCAGCTCTTGCAGGTGTCCGGCCGTTACTTCGTCCATGCCCAACACGATACTGTGCGACACACACCATTGCAACAGGCTGACGTATTGGTCGCTGGAAGGACATCGTGATCATCCGTACCAGTGACTTTTAACCGGGTTTCCAGTGCCGGACGGCACCCTGAGCCGATCCGGATCCAGCGTGATCCGTCGAAAGATTGGGGGAATCCGCGTGTCAACATCCTTGTCCGCCGGCACCGCCGCACACGATCCGCCGGACCTGCGGCCACCGACCAGAGCCTCAAGGCGCCGGTGGTGGCAGCGGGCCGTCACCACCGGCGCCGTCGTCACCGCCCTCGTCACCGGCAGCGCCTCCGTCGCCCACGGCTCCACCGTCGCCTGGGACGAGGCCGACCTGCGCGACAAGCTCTTCGCGGTCCAGCTCAGCAACCACGGTGGTGACCCGGCCAGCATCCGGCACATGGTGGTGTCGGCGGCGGTGCTCGACTGGCGGGCGGCGAACCCGGACGCCACCACCGAGCAGATCACGGCGCTGATCGACCAGCTCGACGCCGCGGTCACCGCACGGCACGACCGCATCGCCACCATCGGGTCGAGCTACGGCCTCATGGTCAACGGCGTCGACGCGGTGCTCGCCGTAGCGGCCATGTCGAAGATCGCCACCCCGCAGGTCTCGAAGGTGGTGGCCAGCACCTGGGGCGCCGGCCTCGACGCCCAGGCCCTCCAGCGGCACCAGGTGAGCGGCTCCTACCAGAACTACGCCTACCTGAACCACCTCTACGAGGAGCAGAACCGGGTCTTCATCGAGACCGCCCGGACCGGCCGGACCGACAGCGCCCTCGGGGACGCCTGGGACGCGCGGATCGGCGCGGCCGCCGGAGTGGCCGTCGACGACGACGTCGAGACGCTGGCCGCCAAGGTGCCCGGCCTCGACCTCGCCGAACTCGAGTCGGCCCGCAACAACCCGGTGGAGTACGAGGCCCGGGCCAACGCCCAGCTCAAGAACCAGCTCGACGCCCTGGCGGCCGCGACCGACGACGCCACCAAGAAGGCGGCCGCGGAGGCGGCGAAGAACCCGCCGACCGCCCCCACCGACGATGAGCGGGCCAAGCGGGAACTCGCCCTCGCCGAGGCCGCGGCCAAGGAACGCAAAGCGGTCATCGACGACCTCGGCAAGGGCATCGAGGCCCTGGCCCATCTGATCGGCTTCAAGGACAAGGCCATCGCCCAGAAGGTCGCCGCGGTCGGCAAGGCCGGCGTGACGATCGCCACCGCGATCAGCGAGTACATTCCCAAGATCGTGGGCAAGGGCGTCGTCGGGGCGCTGACGTCACTGAGCACCATGGCCCTGACCGGCAACATCCTCGGCGCGGTGGTGTCGCTGACCGGGGTGTTCCTTCCCGGGCCGGACCCGACCACGCTCATCCTCGAGGAGGTCGCCCGGGTCCGGCAGGACATCACCGAGCTGCGTGACCAGATGAACACGCGGTTCGACCGCATCGAGAAGGCGCTGGTCGCCATCCACGAGGACATCGTGACGCAGCTCGGCCGGATGCAGGGCGACATCGAGGAGATCCGCCGGCAGCTCACCGACATCCAGAACACCCTGCTGTCGCTGGACGCGAAGATGGACGCGGCCGCCAACTCGACCCACCTCGCGCTGAGCCAGGTCATCCTGCAGGACTTCGGTGTCACGGGCGTGCAGAATCTGCGCTACGAACAGCGGACCGGGCGGGAGCTGCAATACGAGAAGTACTGGGACGCCCTGACGACGTTCTACTACTACGGCGAGAACAACGCCCGCATGTCCCCGCTCACCCTGACCCAGCTCGAGTCGGGGCCGGCCGCCGCGAACCTGCGCAACACGCTGCTGAACTACTCCACCCACGGATCTCTCTACCTGCTGGCGGATCTGGCCCGCAACAAGGGGTGGGCACCGGGGCTCCCCCTCCCCCGGGTGGACACCGTCCACCAGGGCGTACCGAACGCCGGAATGTGGCTGTCCGCGGCCCGGGCCTTCAACGGCATGGCACACCAGAGCGAGGAGTTCAGCCGGACCACCCCCGACGTCAGGAACCTCCTCGCGGCGCTCAGCGGCCGGGGCACCGAGATCACGGGTGTGGTCCGGTCGTTCAGCAATCCGCAGGACGGCAAGACCAACGAGCTCTACACCAACCTCATCAAGGAGTACCGGACCGCGCTCGACGGGGTCAGCCGCGAGCTGGCCGCGCTGCGGGCCACCGCCGGCGACAACAAGGTCGACCCGTTCGGCCCGGGCGACCAGGCGCCGCCGGACCGGATCACCACCGTGGCCGTGCCGAGGGTGCTGCCCTGCTCGGGGACCGGCCCCAGCGTGCCGACCCCGGAGGGCGCCCTGCTCCAGGGGCTGCCGCACGCCTACCACACCGCGTACAGCATGCTGCCGGAGGAGGACCGCCCGATCCTGACTGCCTGCTACGACGCCTCGTACGTCAACCACGAGTGGTACGAGACGCAGATGGAGACGGGTTTCACCGCCGACATCGACCTGACGATCCGGGTACGGACCAAGGAGCGGTGGCCGGGAGCGGCCTGGCAGGACGTCCGGACCGTGCAGTACACCGGCCCCGCCGGCAAGGTCGAGTTCACCAACAACCGGACCGGCCACCACAGCAAGGTCGAACCGAACCAGATGGTCTACAACAAGTGGTCGACCATGAAGTCGCAGGTGGAGCGGAGCACCCGGCTCGCCACCGTGTCCGGCGCCCAGGACGCGACCTGGCTCTCGGTCGTCGGCCTGCTGCACGGCAAGCAGAAGGTCTACTACCAGAACGTGGTGACCGCCCTCGCCGACCCGACCAGCGACCTGGCCAAGGCGGCCGACAAGCTCAACGAGCGGCTGATGCTCCTCCAGGCGTACACCGAGGCCGGGTTCCCGAAGGCGCTGCGCACCAACGACCGGCTCAACGGGCTGCTCTTCGGTGAGGAGCACCTCCCGGGCAAGTTCCTGCTCGGAAGCACCGGGTCGGACCACCTGATGTCGACGTTCCTGGGCGCGCTCAAGAAGTACGACCGGTGCCCCGACGGCGGGGTGCCGTGCACGCCCTGGATCGACCCGCGGCCGGACACCATCCCCCAGTACGGCGCGAACTGCCCCACCGGGCCGCTGCCCGCGACCCTCGCCGGTGACCCGGTCGGCAACTGCATCGCGACGCAGGGCTACCTGCGGACCGACGCGCTCGCCCAGGAATACCAGCGGCAGTCGACGTACCTCGCCACCGGCGTGTACGTCGAGGGCCTTCCGGAGATCGAGGAAGGTCTCGTCCACCTGAACGTGGTCGGACGGCTCACCGGACACGTGACCAGCGACAAGCCCACCCGCCGATAGGCAACCCCACAGGTGCGGCCCCCGCCGGTCCGGGCGGGGGCCGTACGGACCGGCCACCGTGGATCCTCCTCCCGCGGTGGCCGGTCCCTCTTTCCGTGACCGACCCGCCCGACCGGCGCCACGACGGACCGGTCGGCCAGGCACCGACACGGACGGGCCGGCGGGCGGTGGTCCGCTCGCCGGCCCGGTGGTCGTGGGCGCCGGTGTCAGTCGCCCAGGTCACCGCCGTCACCGAGGCCGCCGTTGGCCGTCCGCCACTCCCGCAGCCAGCGCTCCCGGGGCACGATCGGCTGGTCCAGCCGGTTGTGCCGCTGCATCATCTCCTCGAAGCTCTCCACGTGCTTGAGCATCGCCCGGCCGGCCCGCTGCTGGTCGCCGTCGGCGATGAAGGTGGCGATCGCCTTGTGCGCCGCGTTGGCCTCCCCGACGTCGTCGGCCGTGATGTCCTCGACGTCCAGGTGCAGCCGCAGCAGGTCGTACGGCACCAGCAGCAGCACCCGCATCAGCTCGTTACCGGCCGACTCGGCGACCAGTTCGTGGAACGCGATCTCGTTGGAGTAGCCGGAGTGCGGATCGTGGTCGGCCAGCCGCAGCAACCGGTCCCGCTGCTCGTCGGTGGCGTGGACCGCCGCGAGCGACGCCGCCGTCGGCTCCACCGCCTTGCGGAAGACGAACAGGTCCCGCAGCGGCGCCTCGGAGAGAGTGAGGAACGGTGCCAGCGACCGGCTGAGCCGGGACAGGTCGGGCCGTTGGACCGTCACCCCGCCCTGCGGCCCGCGCTTGATCGCGATCAGGCCCTCGGCCTCCAGCAGCCGCAGCGCCTCGCGCACCGTCGCCCGCCCCAGCCCGCTGTCGCTGACCAGCTGTGCCTCGGACGGCAGGACACTGCCCGCCGGCAGCGCGTGCCCGAGGATGTGCGCCCGAATGTCGGCCGCGAGCATGACCGACGCCTTGGGCGGGCGCCGGTCACGCTTGAGGCGTACGCCGGCGTCCGGCCCGCGGTGCGGGCCGGGCGCCACCGATGCGCGCCGCTCAGGAGGCACTGCGGCGGGTGAAGAAGAGAGCACTTCCGAAGCTCCTGCTCTGGACCGCGTATTTTTCGCCCGCGTACTCGATCGTCCCGCGGGTCTCGCCCGGACCATAGAACCCGGTGAACTTGGCGTCGCGGTCGGGGTCGACGAAATAGTCTCGCATCATAAGCCGGTGCGGCGACCGGATCACCTCCAGCTCGGCCCGGCCGCCGTCGCCCTCGGCCCGCAGCCGGAACCGCATCGGGTGGTCGATGTCCTCGAAGCCGGGCAGCTTCGCGGTCTCCAGGATGTCCACTTCGACGTCTCCAAAATCGACCAGGTCCTTACCGTCCACCGTGAAGGTCAGCGTCTCCAGCTGGACCGTGCCGTCGTCGCGCCACACCTTGTAGAACAGCGGAACGCTGAGACCTCCGGTGGAGGCCGCCGGGATGCTCTCCCAGATGCCCCGGGCCACCCCCGGCGCCCAGAACCGGCCGCGCCGGCGCTCCAGGTAGCCCGAGCCGGTCACCTCGCGGGCCCGGTCGCCCCGGGTCACCGTGCCGGTGGTGCTGAACTGGGGCACGTAGTGCCAGGTGATGCCGCGCAGGTTCGGCAGCGCCTCGAACGCCGGCATCCGGGCCGACATCCGCAGGGTCAACGATACCCGCTCACCATTGTGGACGCCTTCGACATGGATTTCGTAGTCCGGATACGTACCCCGGATGTACTGGTCGCCGAAGGCGACGTCGACGCCGTCGCGGGACGCCTTCAGGGTGCCGACCGGCAGGTGCAGCGACGTGAGGTCGACCACCTCGTCGCCGACGTACAGGGTGGCGATCCACGCCTCGTCGAGGGAACCCAGCGCCGGCCAGAAGTAGAACGACCAGGACACGCCGTCGGAGTCGACGAGGTCGGCGTGGGCGCACCACCACTGCATCTTCGGGCTGTAGTACTGGCCCTCGAGTTCGGCGGTGAGCTGGGTCGGGGTGAGGATGCTCATGGCGTTCCTTTCGTCACGGGAGCGGGGACAGGGTCGGGACCGAAGCCGGCGTGCCGGAGGAACCGCTCGCGGTGGTGGCCGGCGTCGCCGAACAGCAGGCTGGCCGCCCGCGCCCGGCGCAGGTAGAGGTGCGAGTCGTGTTCCCAGGTGAAGCCCATGCCGCCGTGGATGTGCAGGGCGGCATCGGCGATGAACAGGTAGGCGTCGCCGGCCAGGGCCTTGGCCGTGCTGGCGGCCGACGCCGCCCGGGGATCGCCGGTCCGGACGGCCCAGACGGCGAACAGCACCGCCGAACGGGCCAGTTCGAGTTCGGCGAGCATGTCGGCGCAGAGGTGCTTGACCGCCTGGAACGAGCCGATCGGCCGGCCGAACTGGTGCCGCTGCCCGGCGTACTCCACCGCGTTCTCCAGGCAGGCCCGGGCACCGCCGACCATCTCGGCGGCGAGCAGCGCGTACGCGTGGTCGGCCAGGGTGTCCAGGGCGGCCCGGACCGCCTCCCCCTCGGCGAGCAGGACGCCGTGGGTGTCGGTGAAGGTCACCGTGGCGTACCGGGTGGTCAGGTCCAGCCCCTTGACGGTCCGCCGGTCCAGCCCGGCGGCGGCACCGGTCACGGCGACCAGCGCCGGGCGGTCGTCGTGCCGGGCCGTGACCAGGAGCAGGTCCGCGTCCGCGCCGTACGGCACGAGCGTCCTGGTTCCGGTCAGGGTGACCGTTCCGGCGCCGGCCGGGGCGGCGCGGACGCCGGGGCCGTCGTCGACCCATCCGGTGCCCGGCCCCCACAGCGCGACGGTGCCGGTCAGGTCCCCGGTGGCGACCCGGGCGAGCAGGTCGGCCGCCGCCGGCTCGGCGTCGGCGAGCGCGGCGAGCAGGGTGGCGGCCAGCACGGTGGAGGCGACGTAGGGGGTGCCGACCAGCCGGGCGCCCATCTCCTCCTGCACGATCGCCAGTTCCTCCACGCCGAAGCCCTGGCCGCCGTGGTGTTCCGGTACGTGGAGGCCGTGCAGCCCGAGGTCGGCCATCCGGCGCCACAGGTCGGTGTCGGGGCCGTCGCCCCGCTCGGCGCGTACCCGGGTCTTCGCCAGCGGGGCGCGGTCGTCGAGGAAGGCGGCGACCACGTCCCGCCACGCCTCCTGGTCGGTCGAGTAGGCGAAGTCCATCACGCACCGCCCTGTGGTCCGGGGTACGCGCGTACCCGTACGGTCTGTTCGCCGGCCGGTCCGGTCAGGCCCAGCTCGATTCCCCCGCCCCGGTCGTCGGTCGCCGGCAGCGGGTCACGGTGCCGCCGGTACGTCACGTCGGGCCAGGTCTGCCCGGTGAACCGGATCGCCACGGCGGAAAGCGGCCGGGGACGCAGGACCCGGGCCGCCTCGGCGGCGAGGATCCCGCCGGGCAGCAGGCCCATCGCGAAGACCCCCGGAAACCCGAGCCGGACGGCGTGGCCCTCGTCGTGGTGTACGGGGTTGAAGTCGCCGGCGGCACCGGCGTAGCGCACGATGTCGGTCCGGGACAGCCGGAGCGTGTCCGGGTCGGCGGCGGCCGGGTCGGCGGGCGCCGGCGGCCCGTCGGCGGCCGCCCGGGTGACGGTGCTGCTGCCACCGGTCGCCGGCGCCTCCGGCTGGATCAGGACCACCCGGCCGCGCTGCACCTCGGCCCCGGCCTCGTCGCACCAGATCGTGGTGCCGGTGGCCAGCACCATCTCCCCGCCCCGCCGGCCCCGTCGGACGGTGCGGTCGTCCAGCCGTACCGTCCCGGTCAGGGTCTCCCCGGTCCGGAGCGGGCGCCGGTAGGTCCAGGACAGCTCGCCGAGCAGCACCCGCGGCTGGTCCAGGCCCGCCGCCGCGATGATCAGCTCGTTCGGCGAGCCGCCGGCCGGCGTGTGGTGCGCGGCGACGACGGTGAACGTCGGCGGGACGGTCCCGGGGTCGGCGCGCAGCGCCCGGGCCAGCTCGCGGACCTTGATCCGGTCGACCGGCAGGGTGAGGGTGCCCAGGGGCCGGGTCGTGGGGTCAGTCATCGCCGGACCCAACCGCCGGTGCACCGTCCGCCGGCTCCGCGGGGACGGCCGGGTCCGCCGGGAGAGCGGGGTCCGCCGGGACGAAGACCGGGAGCAGCCAGTCGCCGGAGGCCCGCCAGTCGACCCTGACCCGCAGCCCGACGGTGATCGCGTCCGGGTCGACCTCGACCACATTGGACATCATCCGGAAGCCCTCGTCGAGGTCGATCCAGGCGACGCAGTACGGCACCCGGTCGGCGAAGCGCGGATCGCGGCTGTTGCGGACCACCGAGTAGGTGTAGACCTCGCCCAGCCCGGCGGAGTCGTGCCAGGTCAGCGCCGCCGACAGGCAGCCGGGGCAGTGCCGGCGCGGGAAGAAGACCACGGCGGCGCACGCGTCGCAGGTCTGGTACGTCAGCCGCCGCTGCCGGGCGGCCGCCCAGAACGGCGCGGTGTCCCGGTCGAGGACCGCCGGCAGCAGCCCGGCGGCGAAGGACGGTGGATCGGTGGGGGTCGTCCGGTCACTCATGGCCGCTCACTTCCGAGGATCACGGTGCCGCCGGCGTGCCGGCTGCCGAGCATGCCGCCGTTGCCGTGGGCGACGGCGAGCCGGGCGCCGGGAACCTGGGCGGTGGATTCGCCGCGCAGTTGCCGGGTCGCCTCGATCAGCAGGAACAGCCCGCGCATGCCGGGGTGGTTGGAGTAGAGGCCGCCCCCGTCGGTGTTCAGTGCCGGGCCGCCGGGCCGGTCGAACCGCAGCCGGCCGCCCTCGACGTAGGCACCGCCCTCGCCCTTGGCGCAGAAGCCGAGGTCCTCCAGGACCGTCAGCACGGTGACGGTGAACGAGTCGTAGATCATCGCCACGTCGATGTCGGCGGGGGTCACCCCCGCCTCGGCGAACGCGATCGGCCCGGACCGGGCGGCGGCGGTTCGGCAGATGTCGCCGCCGTTGGTGGTGTACTTGACCGCCTCGCCGCTGCCGAGCACCCAGACCGGGGGTTTGCGGGTCGCCGCCGCCACCCGGTCGGAGGCGAGCACGACCGCTCCCGCGCCGTCGGAGACCATGCAGCACTCCAGCTTGCGCAGCGGGTCGGCGACCACCGGAGAGGCGAGCACGTCGTCGACGGTCAGCGGGCCGGTGTGCCGGAAGCCGAGCGCCTTCATCGCGGCGACCGCGTCCGGGTTGCGTACGGCGTGGTGCCGGGTGGCGACGGCGATCTCGGCGAGCTGGGCCGGCGTGGTGCCGTACTCGTGCATGTGCCGGGTGGCGACCATGGCGTAGTTGGCGATGAGGGTGGCCCCCCACGGCGCCTCCATGTTCTCGCCGGGGTTGTCGTCGCCGTAGCTCGGCGGGGCGCCGGTGCCGATCCGTACGGCCGCGCTGCGGTTGGTCGCACCGTACGTGATCAGCGCGACCTCGCACTTGCCGGCCAGGATGGCGCTGCGGGCGTGTGCGACGTGGAACTCGAACGAGGCGCCGCCGACCATGGTGGTGTCGACGACCGTCGGTGCCAGCCCGAGGTATTCGGCCATGGCCAGCCGGCTGGTCAGGCCGCCGTCCAGGGCGCTGAACAGCCCGTCCACATCGGATGGTTTCAGGCCGGCGTCGCGCAGCGCCGCGGCCGCCGCGATCGCCTGCAACTGCATGGCGCTGGTCGACGGGCTGAGCCGGTCGGGGTGCTCGTGGATCCCGACGACGGCGGCTCCGCGGGCCATCAGGCGACCTGCGTGTCGAAGATGCCCCGGCGTTCCAGGGCGGGCCGGAAGACGCGTTCCATCGCCTCGCCGGCCTCGGCGACGCTCCACGGGCGGGTGCCGACGATCTCGCGGCTCACCTCGTGGCCGGTGTAGAGGATCAGCCGGTAGCCGCGGATGCCGACGGTCTGCCCGTTGAGCCAGGCCCGGTCCGGCTGCGCCAGGTAGACCACGCCGGGCGCCACGTTGGCCGGTGCCATCTCGTCGTCGTGCCGGATGCCGACCTGCGCGGCCCGGTCGCCGGGCACCGCCTCGGTCATCCGGGTCGCCGCGCCCGGCGACACCGCGATCGAGGTGACGCCGTAGCGCTTGAGCGCGTTGCCGCACGACAGGGTGAGGCCGAGGATGCCCATCTTGGCCGCCGCGTAGTTGGGCTGGCCGGGGGCGCCGAAGAGGCCGGCCCCGGAGATGAGGTTGAGCAGCCGGTAGTCCCCGCCGCGGTGCTGCCGCCACCAGCGGGAGGCGTGGTGGGTGGTGTTGAAGGTGCCCTTCAGGTGGACCCGGATCACCGCGTCCCACTCGTCCTCGGCCAGGTTGAAGATCATCCGGTCCCGGACGATGCCGGCCGCGTTGATCAGGACGTCGATCCGGCCGAACTCGTCGACGGCGGTGTCGATGATGCCCGCCGCCTGGTCGAAGTCACCGACGTCGGCGAAGCTCGCCACCGCCGTGCCGCCGGCCGCGGTGATCTCGTCGATCACCGTGTTCGCCGGGGCCGCGTCCGAGGTGGTGCCGGCCAGGTCGGCACCGATGTCGTTGACCACGACCGCGAAGCCGGCCGCCGCCAGTGCCTTGGCGATCTCGGCGCCGATGCCACCGCCGGCCCCGGTCACCACCGCCACCCGTCGGGTCTCGCTCACGACAGTTCACTCCCTACGATGCCGATGAAGGACACACACTTTCCGGGCCGCCCGCCGAGGTTGTGGGTCAGGCCGAGGGTCGGGTTGTCGAGTTGCCGCCGGCCCGCCTCGCCGCGCATCTGCAGCCAGCACTCCAGCAGCATCCGCAGCCCGCTGGCCCCGACCGGGTGCCCGAACGCCTTGAGCCCGCCGTCGACGTTGACCGGCAGCCGGCCGGTGCGGTCGAACGCGCCGTCCAGCACGTCCCGCCACGCCTGCCCGCGTTCGGAGAAGCCCAGGTCCTCCATCAGGACCAGTTCGGTCGGGGTGAAGCAGTCGTGCACCTCGGCCAGCGAGATCTGGTTACGCGGGTCGGTGACACCGGCCTGCCGGTACGCGTCCTGCGCGCAGCGCACCACCTCGGGAAAGCTGGTGAAGGAGACCCGGTCGTCGAGCGCCCCGTCGCCCCGGCCGCTGGCCACGGCGAGCGCTTTGACGTACAGCGGCCGGTCGGTGTAGCGGTGGGCGTCCTCGGCGCGGACGATCAGCGCGGCGGCGGCGCCGTCGGCGACCCCGGAGCAGTCGTAGACGCCGAGGGCTCCGGCGACCAGCGGGGCCCGGTTCACCGTCTCGGCCGACACCGGCGTCCGGAACTGGGCCCTGGGGTTCAGCGCCCCGTTGGCGTGGTTCTTCACCGCGATGTGGGTGAGCACCTCGCGCATGGTGGCGTCGTCGACGCCGTACGCGGCGGCGTAGGCCGGAACCAGGTAGGAGAAGGCGGCCGGCGCCGAACTCTCCACCGCCGAACCGTCGTCGGGCGGATCCCGGCGGACCAGGCCGGAGAAGCCGGAGTCCTTCAGCTTCTCCACGCCGACGGCCATCACCACGTCGTACGCCCCGGACGCGACGGCGTAGCAGGCGTTGCGGAACGCCTCCGAGCCGGTGGCGCACAGGTTCTCCACCCGGGTCACCGGCCGGTAGTCGGTCTTGAGCGCGGTCGACAGGGTGAGCCCGGCGTAGCCGGAGTCCATCGTGCCGAGCCAGTACGCGTCGACGTCGGGGCCGGTGACCCCGGCCGAGGCCAGGCACTCGGTTGCCGCGTCGACCAGCAGGTCACCGGCGGACGACTCCCACCGCTCGCCGAAGCGGGTGCAGCCCATGCCGACGATCGCGACCCGGTCCCGCAAACCTCTGCTAGTCACCGGTCTCCTCCTCCAGGCTCGCCTTCCACGCGTAGTTGTGCACCCCACCGCTCGCGTGCCGGCGCCGGAACACCATCCGCACCCGGCCCCCCACCCGCAGCCGGTCGGGGTCCGGGTCGGCCAGTTCCATCTCCAGCCGGCCGCCGTCGTCGAAGTCGACGACCGTGGCGACCACCGGCGGGTTCAGGCTGAACGCGAGCCGGTCGACGCTGAAGGTGCGGATCGACGCGCCGGCCTCGCTGAGCGGCACCGGGGTGGCGCCGTCCACCGCGCCGCAGCGCACGCAGACCCGCTGCGGCGGGGCCTGGACCGCGTCGCAGGAGCCGCACCGCGAAGCGGCCAGGCCGAACTTCCAGCGGCTGTTGCGGGCGCTCGCCGGGCCGCTGGCGACGGCCGGGTCGGGCCGGCGCGGACCGGCCCGGTCCAGCAGCCCTCGCCAGGCCAGGTAGTCGAGGTAGCGGACGGGGCGGGCCGCCGCGAGCTGCCGGTCGACCGTCGGGGTGGCCCGGGCGGCGGGAAGCCGGTCGGTGCAGCGCAGCACGAGGGCGTCGCAGCCGTCGGCCAGGACGAGCAGCAGGATCGTCTGCCCCGGTTCGGCCCGGTCGAGGGTGGCGGCCAGGCGGACCAGCGGGTCGGCGGCGCCGGCGTGCCCGACCCCGGCCAGGTCGCGGACCGGGCCGTACGGGGCGAGCCGCTTCGCCGCCGTACGGGCCGTCCGGGGCCCGGGCGAGGAGATCACCACGTGGTCGACCGAGGCGGTGGTGAGCCGGGCCAGGACCCGGTCCAGCAGCGGCAGGTAGCGCTCGACGGCGAACCGCTCCTCCCACTGGTTGGCGAACGGCGTGCCCGGTGCCCGCCAGTGGTCCAGGAACTCCTCGGTGACCGTGGCCCGCTCGACCACCCGTACCGCGGCCTGTTCGGCCGGGCCGAGGAGCACCGCCGCGGCGGCGTCGCCACGGTCCAGTTCGTCGGTGCCGCCGGGGCGGCCGACGGTGACGTCGGCGGCCAGCAGCAGGGTGCCGGGCGCGGCCGTGCCGAGCAGCCCGGGGACCGACCGGTAGGAGCCGCCGAGGTCGTACGCGGGTACGTCGTCGGGCAGGGCGAGCGCGGCGTGCGCGGCGCTGGCGTTGTTCTTGCCCGCGTACGGCGGGTTGGTGGTGCTGACGACGACCGTGGCGGGTGTGCCGCCGAGCCGGCGCACCAGGCGGCCCGCCTCGACGGCCATGGTCAGCGCGTCCTCGTCGAAGGCCGCCACCCGCCGCTCGCCCCGGCCGCCGGGGGTGCCGGTGCGGGCCGCCGCGACGTCGGACGCGGTCAGCCGGTGCCGGGGCAGGTAGGCCGCGTAGGCCACGATCCCGGCGTTCACGCCGTCGTCTCCGCCGCCGGGGCCAGCCAGTCCCGCAGCACCGCGTCGGTGTCCTGGCCGGGGCGTTCGGCCGGCAACCGGTCGGCGACCGGAGCGACCGGCGGGCCGCCCCCGGCTTCGGCGACGGCCCGCCACGGGGCGCCGGGCGCCACCATCTGTCGTCCGGCCAGCTCCCAGGAGGAGAAGAAGTTCCGGTGCGCGAGTTGCGGATGTTCCACCAGCGCCGGTACGTCGTTGACCCGCGCGCAGGCCAGCCCGTGCCGGGCCAGGGTGTCGACCAGTTCGCCCTGGTCCCGGTCGGCGAGGAGCGGCCGGAGCTGTTCGTTGAGCCGGTCGCGGTTCTCCACCCGCATCGGCGCGGTGGCGAACTCGGGCCGGTCGCGCAGGTCCGGCCGGCCGAGCAGGGTGCAGAACACGGCCCAGTGCGCCTCGGTGAGGATCGCGATCGCGACCGGCCCGGTCCGGGTCGGGTAGATCTCGTACGGGGCGAGCAGCGGGTGCGCGGTGCCCAGCGGCTGCGGCACCACACCGGATATGCCGTGGCTGAACACGTTGAACGCCATCACCGAGGCGGCGACGTCGAGCATGGCGACGTCGATGTGCCGGCCCCGGCCGTGCCGTTCGCGGTCGCGGACGGCGCAGACCACGGAGAACGCGGCCACCATCGCGGCCATGATGTCGACCACCGGTACGCCGACCTTGGCGAGCTGGTCGGGCCCCTCCCCGGTGACCGACATCAGCCCGCCCTCGGCCTGGATCAGCAGGTCGTACGCCCGTCGGTCGCGGTACGGCCCCGACGTGCCGAAGCCGCTGACCGAGCAGTAGACCAGGGCCGGGTCGGCCTCGCTCAGCGTCGCGTAGTCCAGCCCGAGCCGGTCCAGGCTGCCCGGGGAGAAGTTCTCCACGACCACGTCGGCCCGGGCGGCCAGGCCGCGGGCGGTGGCCAGCCCGTCGGGGGTCTTCAGGTCCAGCACGACCGACCGCTTGTTGCGGTTGACGGCGAGGAAGTGCGGGCTCAGCCCCTGCAGGTCGTTGCGGGTCCAGGCGCGGACGTGGTCGCCGACGCCGGGCGGTTCGACCTTGACCACGTCGGCGCCCATGTCGGCGAGCATCATGGTGCCGTAGGGCGCGGCCCAGGCGTGCTCGAAGGAAAGTACCCGGACCCCTTCGAGCGGGCGATCTGTCGTCGTCACGGTGCACTCCGGTAGGGCGAGAAGTCGGGTTGCCGTTTCTGGGCGTACGCGGTGGTCGCCTCGCGCTGCTCCGGCGAGCCGAAGAACCCGGCGAGGGAGTCGACCATCAGCGGCAGGTACGCGTCGGAGAGGACGTCGTCGACGTTGACGCCGAGTTTCAGCGCCCGCAGCACGGTCGGGCTCTTGGCGAGCAGGTCCCGGCACATCGCGTCGACGGCGGCGTCCAACTGGTCGTCCGGCACCACCTTGTTGACCAGGCCGATCTCCCGGGCCTGGTCGGCGGTGTAGGTGTCGCAGAGGAACAGGATCTCCCGGGCCCGCTTCTCCCCCACCAGCCGCGGCAGCAGCCTCGTGTTGAAGATCGGTGCGCCGCCGACCCGGGCCCCGACCTGCCCGAACCGGGCCGACGCGGAGGCGATCGTCAGGTCGCAGAAGCAGTGCAGTTCGTGGCCGCCGCCGATGCACCAGCCCTGCACCGCGGCGATGACCGGCTTGCCGCAGCGGCGGACCGCGGCGAACAGGTCCCGCAGGCTGCCGGCCAGCCGCAGCCAGCCGGCCCGGTCCAGGGCCGACACCATCACCTTCTGGTCGCCGCCGACGCAGAAGGCCCGCTCGCCGGCGCCGCGCAGCACCACCACGCCCACGGTCGGGTCGGCGTCGGCGCGGGTGAACGCGTCGGTCAGTTCCTCGATGGTCTCCGTCCGCAGGGCGTTGAGCACCTCGGGACGGTTGATCGTGATCGTGGTCGTACCGCCGTCGTGGCCGACCAGGATGTCGGTGTACGTCATTCAGTGCCCCTCGAAGACGGGTGTGCGGTGTTCGGCGAACGCGGCCCGGCCTTCGGCGAAGTCCCGCGAGCCGAGGCAGACCCGCTGCCCCCAGCTCTCGAACTCCAGCGCCCCGGCCAGGTCGCCGCCGTCGGCCCGTTGCACGGCGCGTTTGGTGAACGACAGCGCCAGCGCGGGTCCGGCGGCGAGCCGGCCGGCGAACTCCGTCACCGATTCGTCGAGCCGGTCGTCGGGGACCACCCGGTCGGCCAGCCCGATCTCCACCGCCCGCGCCGCGTCGACCCGGGTGCCGAACATCAGGATCTCCAGCGCCCGGGACCGGCCGACGAGCGCCGGCAGCGTGTACGTCAAACCGCCGTCGGGCATCAGTCCCCGCCGTACGAACGCGGGCTCGAACCGGGCCGACTCGGCGACGACGCGGAAGTCGGCGGCGGTCGCCAGGGACATGCCGCCGCCGGCGGCGACCCCGTTCACCGCGGCGACGACCGGCTTGGGGATGTCCCACACCGCCCGGACGAAGCTGCCCAGCGGCTGCTGGAGCCGGGTCGGGTCGGCGCCGGTGGTGACCGCGTCGATGCGTTCGCCGAGGTCGGCGCCGGAGCAGAAGCCGCGGCCCGTACCGGTGAGCACCACCACCCGCACCGCCGGGTCGGCGCTGGCCCGCCGGCACAGCTCGGGCAGTTCGACGTCGGCCATCACCGAGGTGAGCGCGTTGAGCCGGTCCGGCCGGTCGAGGCGGATCCGGGCGATCCCGTCGGCGACGGTGTAGTGCATATGCCGGTAGCCGGTCATGCCGTCGCCCCGACGGTCTCGGCGGCGCCGGCCAGGACGGCCAGGCCGCCGTCGATGACGGTCAGGTCCCGGTCCAGGCTGACGCACCGGAAGGCGACGTTCCCGTCCTCCAGCCACAGGTGGGTGCGGACCGTCTCACCGGGCAGCATCGGCGCGGAGAACCGCCCGGAGAGCCCGACCAGCCGCCCGGCCTCGTAGTCGAGGACGCTGCGCAGGATCGCGTGGGCGGCCACGCCGAGCGTGCACAGCCCGTGCAGGATCGGCCGTTCGAAGCCGGCCTCCCGGGCCACCCTGGGGTCGACGTGCAGCGGGTTGCGGTCGCCGCTGAGCCGGTAGATCAACCCGGCGCGCGGCGAGGTCGGCAGGTCGCACCAGGTGGTGGCCGGCCGGTCGGGTACGGCGGCACGGGGCCGGGCCGGTCCGGGCGGGCCACCGAACCCGCCGTCGTTGCGGCAGACCAGGGTGGAGGAGAGCGTGCACAGCGGCTCGCCGGTGTCCCGCCGGCTCACCCGGCGTTCCCAGTAGACCAGGGCGGGCCGCCCGGGGCCCTTGTCGATCACGTCGGTGACCCGGGTGTGGCAGACGATGTCGTCACGGGGCCGCAGCGGCTGGTGGATGCGCAGGTCCTGTTCGCCGTGCACCACCCGGATCCAGTCGATGCCGGTGGCCGGGTCGCTGTACCAGGGACCGGGGTGGCCGAGCACCAGGGCCAGGGTCGGGAAGGCGACCATGCCCTCCTCGTAGAGGAAGCGGAGTTGCTGTTCGTCGGTCGGGTCCGTGCCGAGCCCGACGCCGAGCGCGTAGAGGATCGCGTCACGTTCGTCGTACGACTGCTCGATGACCGGGAACTGCCAGCCCAGGAGCGTGTCGAGGTCGATGGTCATGGTCATCCCGTCCTAGATCGGATCCCAGGAGAAGACGTCGCCCGAGCGCTCCAGTGGGGTGAAGCCGGTGCGGAACGACGGCACCAGGCGCTCGCGGAGCGATTCGACGTCCCACCCGTCGCCGTGGTGGATGGACCGGATCGGGCGGGGCTGGCTCATCAGGAAGATCTCGTTGCGCCGTACCACGAAGACCTGGCCGGTCACGTCGGCGGCGTCGGCGCTGAGCAGGAAGTGCACCAGCGGGGCGACCATCTCGGCGCGCATCTCGCGGAACTTCGCCACCCGGGCCCGCTGCTCCGGCGTCTCCTCGGGCAGGGTGCCGATGAGCCGGCTCCAGGCGAACGGCGCGATGGCGTTGGAGCGTACGCCGAAGCGGGCCATGTCCAGCGCGATCGACCGGGACAGCCCGACGATGCCCAACTTCGCCGCCGAGTAGTTGGCCTGGCCGAAGTTGCCGATCAGCCCGGCGGTGGACGTCATGTGCACGAACGCGCCCGAGCCCTGTTCGCGGAACCGTTCGGCGGCGGCCCGGCTGATGTTGAACGAGCCCTTGAGGTGGACCCGGATGACGTCGTCCCACTCCTGTTCGCTCATCCGGTGGAAGATCCGGTCGCGCAGGAAGCCGGCGCAGTTGACCACCGCGTCCAGCCGCCCGTACGTGCTGATCGCCTGGTCGACGGCGGCCCGGGCGGCCGCCCAGTCGCCCACGTCGGCGCCGTTGAGGACCGCCTCGCCGCCGGCGGCGACTATCTCGTCCACTGTGGAGGACGCTGGTGTGTCGTCGTTGCCGCCGCCGGCCGCGTCGGTGCCGAGGTCGTTGACCACGACCCGGGCCCCGGCGGCGGCCAGTTCGACCGCGACGCCCCGGCCGATGCCCCGGCCGGCTCCGGTCACGAGTACCACGGAGTCCTTCATGACGTCCTCGCATCCTTGGTCACACGCGGCTCCCGGGGCAGGCCGAGCACACGTTCGCTGATGATGTCCCGCTGGATCTCGTCGCTCCCGCCGGCGATCCGGCGGGCGGTGGCGTCCAGGAAGGCGTGCTGCCACCTGCCGCCGTCGAGGGCCTCCGGGCCGTCGAGCAGACCGTCGGCGCCCTGCAACGACAGGGAGAGGCGGCCGACCCGGTTGACGAGCGCGGCGCCGAGCAGCTTGCCCACCGAGCCCTCGGCCCCCGGTGCACGACCCCGGGCAATGGAGGTCGTGACCCGGTTGCTGAGCAGTTCCAGGGCCTGGGCCCGCATCCAGATCTCGGCGACCTGCTGTCGGACGTCGGCGCGGCCGGCGGCCGGCTCGCCGTCGATCCGGGCCGCGCGGACGAGTTCCAGGAAGGCGTCGACGTCGACCCGGCGCCGCACGACCAGCCCCTCGCGTTCGTGGGCGAGGGTCAGCCGGGCGATCCGCCAGCCGTCCCCGGGCGCGCCGAGCAGTTCCGAGTCCGGCACGTACACCTCGTCGAGGAACACCTCGTTGAAGTGCTCGGCGCCGGTGATCTGCCGGATCGGCCGGACGGTGATGCCGGGGCTGCGCATGTCCAGCAGCAGGTAGCTCATGCCGGCGTGCTTGGGGGCGGCCGGATCGGTGCGGACCAGCAGCAGTCCCCAGTCGGCGTAGTGCGCGCCGGAGTTCCACACCTTCTGCCCGGTGACCACCCAGCCGTCGCCGGCACGGACCGCCCGGGTGGTCACCCCGGCCAGGTCGGAGCCGGCCGCCGGCTCGCTGAACAGCTGGCACCACACGGCGCGGCCGTCGAGCATCGGCGGGAGGTGCCGGGCCCGCTGTTCGTCGGTGCCGGCGTCGATGATGGTGGGGCCGGCCAGCATGGTGGAGACGATGAACGTCTCCTCGGGCACGTCGAACCGGGCCGCCTCCTGGTCCCAGACGATCTGGTCGATCAGCGGCCGACCCGCCCCGCCGAAGGGCCGGGGCCAGGTCAGGCCGGCCCAGCCGGCCTCGAACTTGGTCCGTTGCCAGGCCCGGCCGCGGGCCACCGCCGCGTCGTCGTCGGCCCGGTCGACGCTGGCCGGGGTACGGGGTGCCGCGTGCGCGGCGAGCCAGGCGCGGGCCCGGGCCCGCAGCTCGGCCTGGGCGGGCGCGTCATCGAGATTCATGGTTCCCCTGTGGTGTCGGGCGGGTCGGTGGTCGTCGGGGCGTCCGGCCGCAGCGGTGGCGCGGGTCCGCTCCGGCCGGACGACGACCTAGAAGCCGACCTCGCTGACCAGCGCCTTGGCGTCGGTGAGCAGGTCCGCCGGCACGATCTGCGCCGCCGGGTCGAGACTCTGTGCCTCCGGTACGCCCGCGGCGTCGTGCTCGATCATGAAAGTGATGTCCTCGGCCGAGATCGGGTGCTCCAGCGGGCCGATGATCACCTTGTACGCGTCCGGCCACATGACGTCGAAGATCGACGCATCGATGGTGTTGAGCCGTTCCTTGGCCAGTTGCTTGGCCCTGTCCGGGTCGGCCTTCATCGCCTCGGCGGTGGCCTGCAACGCCGCCATGACCCGCACGACGCTCTCCCGGTCGGAGTCGAGGAAGCTCTTGCTGACCACGGTGGCGCCCTGCACGATCGTCTCGCCACCGGAGGCCGGCAGGTCGGTGCCCTTGATGAACATGACACCCTCACCCCGCTGCACCGAGGTCTCCTGGAACGGCGACGGGGCCATGTAGGCGTCGACCGAGCCGCGGGTCAGCGCGGTCGGCATGGTGTTGACGGCGATGTAGGTGTTGGTGACCTTGCCGCCGACGGACGACATGGCGTCGTCGAAGACCCGGGTCAGTACGCCGTTCGCCGAGGCCTGTGCCATCGTCGCGCCGTTGAGCAGGCGCAGCCGGTCCTCGACCGACTTCGACTCCCAGCCCGGGTTACGGTCGGCGAACGCCTTGGAGACGGTGACGTTGGTGAGGAAGCCGGTGGACTGCTTGTAGGCGTACACCATCTGCTTGCCCTGAGCGGTGGTGAGCAGGGCGTCGGTACGCCCGACGAACGCGACCTGCGCGGAGTTCGAGGCCAGCGCGGCGATCGCCACCGACGACGACTCGGCGGTCACGAACCGGGCGTCGATCCCGTACTTCTCCAGGTAACCGCCGTCGCGCGCGGCGAAGACGAGCTGGTGGGCGAGACTGGTCGACGAGATCGTGAAGGTCATGTCGAGCTTCTTGAGGCTGCCGTCCGGGCCGGCCGCCTCGTCGGAGCCGCAGGCGGCGAGGCCGCCGGCGCCGAGCAGTACGGCCGCGGCCAGGGCGACGGCCCGGAGTCGACGGGATCTGGCGGGAACGGTGGTTGTCGTGTGTGTCATGGAGCGGCCTCCCGGGCGACGCTTCGGTCGCCTGAGTGATGGTGAGACAGATCGGTGCCCCCGTGCGCCGCCCGCGGATCGCGGGTGGCGCTCAGCTCCCCTCGTTCCAGTGCAGGAGCTTGTGTTCGGCGAGACGGAGCGCCTGGGTCAGCGCCGTCGCGACGACCATGAGGATCACCAGTCCGGCGAAGACGCCGGCGGTGTTGAACTCGTTCGTCGCGTTTTTGATCATGAATCCGATGCCCTCGGTGGCCGCGATGAACTCACCCACCACGGCCCCGATGAGCGCGTACGGCAGGGAGATCTTGAAGCCGGAGAAGACCCAGACCGCGGAGGTCGGGATGACGATCTTGCGGAAGACGGCGAGCTTGCCGCCGCCCATCAGGTAGCCCATCTCCAGCAGCGACCGGTCGACGCTCTTGGCGCCCTGGAAGGTGGTGAAGAAGACCAGGAAGAACACCAGCACCGCGGCCAGGACGACCTTCGGCAGCAGGTCGATGCCGAACCACAGGACGAACAGCGGCGCCAGCGCGATCTTCGGCAGCGTGTACAGCGCCAGCACGAACGGCTCGCAGATCCGGCCGAGCGTCCGGAACCAACCGAACAGGAAGCCGGTCAGCGCCCCGATCAACGCCCCCGGAACGAAGCCGAGCACCGTGACCAGCAGCGTGGCCCGCAGGCCGCTCCACAGTTCGTCGGTGCGCGCCCAGGTGGTCAGCTGCTCCCAGACCGCCGACGGGCTGGAGACCCAGAACTCCCACCCGAAGGCACGGGACAGCACCTCCCACAGGGTCAGACCGGTCGCCACGATCACGACCTGGATCAGCAGGATCAGCCGGGAGCGCCGCCGGGCGTTGCGCTTGACCCGGGTCTCCACCGCCGCGATCTCGGCCTCCAGGCCGCCGGTACGCCGGGCCTCGGTGACGGTCGTCATGAACGGACCTCCTCGCTCGGCTGGTCGAGCGCCTTCCACAGCCGCGACAGCAGGCCGGCGAACTCGGGAGACTCGTGCGCGGTGATCGCGCTGCGCGGCCGGCCGAGGTGGACCTCCGCCGTCATCTTGACCACGCCGGGCCGGGCACTGATCACCACGACCCGGTCCGCCAGGCTGATCGCCTCGGCCAGGTCGTGGGTGACGAAGACGAAGGTGCTCTTCGTCTCCCGCCAGATCCGCAACAGCTCGTCCTGCATCACCATGCGCAGCTGCGCGTCCAGGCTCGCGAACGGCTCGTCCATCAGGTAGGTGTCCGGCGCGTAGACCATCGTGCGGGCCAGCGACGCCCGCTTGAGCATTCCGCCGGAGAGCTGGCCGGGATAGCTGTTCTCGAACCCGCGCAGGCCCACCTGCTCGATGACCGCACCGGCCCGACGCTTCGCCTCGGCCGCCGTCACCCCCCGGAACTCCAGCGGCAGCATCACGTTCTTCTCGACGGTCCGCCAGGGCAGCAACTGGTCCTTCTGGGTGACGTAGCCGACCTGCCGGTTCGGGCCGCGGACCTGCCGGCCCCGGTACTCGACCCGGCCCACCGTCGGCGTCATCAGGCCGGCGGCCATGTTGAGCAGGGTGGACTTGCCGCAGCCGCTGGGCCCGACGATGGCCAGGAACTCGCCCTCGTACACGTCGAGGGTGACGCCGGCCAGCGCCCGGGTCCCGGTCGGGAAGACGATGCCGATGTCCTGGAACGAGATGTGCACGTCATCGCCGCTCCGCGCGGAGCCGCGCGCAGCCGCGTCGGACGCGGTCGTTGTATGCATGGGAATGTCGTCACCTCCGGTCGTCACTGCTGGTTCCTCGGAACTCCGGCTGCCCGCAGCAGGCCGGGGATGTCGTCGACGGACGTGGCCACGTACGCCCCGGCGGCGCGCAGCACGTCGCGTTTCGCGGCGGCGCGGGTGTCCGGTCCCTCCAGGAAGGCGCCGGCGTGGCCGAAGACGCTGCCCCGCTCGTGGTCGTCGAGGAAGTCGCCGGCGATCAGCGCGACGACGGGTTTGCCGAACCGGCCGGCGGCGATCGCGTCGGCCACCTGGTGCTCCAGTGCGGGGCCGGCCTCGCCGTACATCACCACGGCGTCGGTGCCGGGATCGGCCTCGCACAGCTCGATCAGGTCGGCGAAGGACTGTCCGACGACCGCGTCACCGCCGATCGCGACCGCGGTCGACACCCCGTAGCCCGCCTGGCTGACCAGGTAGGCCAGGTCGTGGGTGAAGCCGCCGGAGCGGGACAGCACGGCGACCCGACCGGGGCTCATCAGCCAGGTGGCGTGGCCGAGGAAGCCGACCTTGGCCTGGCCCGGGGTGATGATGCCGCTGGTGTTGGGCCCGATCAGCCGGACCCCGGCCGCGCGGGCCGCGGCCAGCCCGGCCACGTTGTCGTGCAGCGGGATGCCCTCGGTGACCACGTGCACCCACGCCGGACCGACGGCCAGGATGTCGTCGAGCGCAGACCGGTAGACCCGGGGCGGCAGGTAGGCGATCACCGCGTCGATCCGGTGGTCGGCGGCGGCCTCGGCGCAACTGTCGTAGACCGGCACCCCGGCGACCCGCTGGCCGCGCCGGCCCGGCGCGACCCCGCACACGATCCGGGTGCCGTACGCGAGGTTCCGCTCGGTGTCCGCGCGGGCCCGTCCCCCGGTGATGCCGACGACACAGACCCTGGTTTCGGCGTCAAGCAGGATTCCCATCGCCCCTCCTCGCCACGATCCGGTCGGCCAGCAGCGCGACCGCACTGTCCACGGCGGTGTCCCGGCCGACGGCGACGCAGTGCGGGAGGGCGCTCATGATCCGCGCCGCGTCCGCCTCGTCCGGGCCGGCCATCCGGGCGACGATCACCGGTCGCTCGTCGTCGGGGCGGTCCCGCAGCGGCGCCAGCGCCGCCACCATCGCCTCGGCGAACCCGGTCACCGAGATGCTGGAGGTGATCCCGGTGACGATGAGGATGCCCTCCGGCCGCAGCGCGAGCACTTCACCGGCGACGGCGCCCAGCAGTTCGGTGGTGGCGCTGCCGCCGGAGACGTCGGAGAAGTTGGCCGGGCGCAGGCCGTGCCGGCGCAGCGCGTCGTGCACGATGGCGAGCACCCCGCCGCCGGCGCTGATCAGCCCGACGGTGCCGTCCAGCCGCCCGAACCGGACCTCGGTGCCGCCGGGCAGGCTGCGCGCCAGCTCCCGCAGGCGCCGGTCGGCCTCGTCGGGTACGCCGACCTCGACCGCCCCGGCCGGGGCCGGCACGTCCGGATCGAGGGCGGCCTTCGCGTCGAGCACGATGGCGCCGGCCGGGCCGACGCGTACCGGGTTGAGTTCGACCAGCTTCGCCCGCAGGTCCAGGAACTCCTCGACGAGCGCCCGGGCGACCGGGCGCAGCGGTTCGGGCAGCGCCGCCAGGCCGCCGGGGTCGGCCATGGCGAACGGGATCCGCCGGGGCGCGGCCCGCCCCTCGACACCCGAGCCGCCCGGGCCGAACAGCAGCACCGGCACCCCGTGCGCGTAGTCGAAGCCGGCCGCGAGGTAGTACTCGGTGCCGTCCGGGGCGAGCTCTTCGACCAGGACCCGGTCGACCCGGTGACCGGCCACGGTGGAGCCGAGCATCGCCCTGGCGGCGGTCGCCGCCTCCCCCGGGTCCGCGGCCCGGACGACGAGCCCGCGGCGGGCCCGGTCGGTCAGCGGCACCAGGGCCTTGACCATGGTCGGGCCGGGAAGGCGGCCGGCGAGAGCCTCGACGTCGTCCGTCGCACCGATGACCGTGTGCTCGGGGACCCGTACCCGGCGCGTCGAGAGCCGGGCCTTGAGGGCTTCCTCGGTCAGCGCATGCACCACGCCTCCATCGGGTCGGGGTCGAGTCCGGGCAGCTCAGGGGGCTTCTGGAGCGGCTTGGGCCGTACGGACTAGTGATGTGACGGCAATCATGCGCCTAATATGCCTAAGACGCAAGATGCACCTAACAAAGACTTCAAGGCGGTGTGACGTGGACGCAACAAACGCACGGGTGGTGGTGACCGGGGGCTCCTCCGGCATCGGTAGGGCCGTCGCGCGGCGGCTGCACGACGCGGGAAGTCGGGTGGCCGTCCTCGACCTGCCGTCGAGCGCGCCGCCACCGGCAGCCGGCGGGCCCACCTTCGTACCGGTCGACGTCACCGACCCGGATTCGGTACGGGCCGCGACCGGCGCCGCCCGGCAGGCACTCGGCGGCATCGACGCCCTGGTGAGCTGCGCGGGCGTCGCCACACCCACCCCGGTCCGGCGATCCGACGGGCAACTCCATCCGCTGGACCGCTTCCGCTCGGTCGTCGCCGTCAACCTGGTCGGGCTCTACGACGTGCTGCGCCACTGCGTCGACGCGATGGCCGACAACGAGCCCGGCCCCGACGGCGAACGCGGCGTCATCGTCAACATCAGTTCCATCGCCGCGTTCGACGGCCAGATCGGACAGTCCGCGTACGCGGCGACCAAGGGCGCCATCGCCTCGATGACCCTGCCCCTGGCCCGGGAACTGGGCGCCCTCGGCATCCGGGTACTCAGCCTCTGTCCGGGCATAGTGGACACCCCGATGCTCGCCGGGATGCCGGAACCGTTGCGGGAACGGCTGACCGCCCTGCCGGTCTTTCCCCGCCGGCTGGCCGACCCGGCCGAGATCGCCGAGTTCGTGCTGACCTGCCTGGAGATCCGGCTGCTCAACGGCGAGGTGGTACGCCTCGACGCGGCGACCCGGATGCCGCCCCGCTGACCCCGGCCGGCGCCCCCGCCGACCCCCCGCCCCCCATCCGCCGACCGCAGGAGACCGCCATGCCCGAGGTCCAGACCTCCGTCACCGACGGGGTCGCCACGATCACCCTCAACCGACCGGACCGCCGCAACGCGCTGACCCACGAACTGGTCGACGAGTTCGTCGCGGCGATCGACACCGTCGAGGCCGACCCCGCCACCCGCGCCATCGTCGTCACCGGCGCCGGCAGCGCCTTCTGCGCCGGCGCCGACCTCGGCGCGCTGCACGGGGCGGACGAGGCGACCCTGCGCGGCATCTACGCCAGCTTCCTGCGGGTCAGCCGGATCACGCTACCCACCATCGCCGCCGTCAACGGGCCGGCCGTCGGCGCCGGCATGAACCTGGCGCTGGCCTGCGACGTACGGGTCGCCGCCGGGTCGGCGCGCTTCGACGCCCGGTTCCTGCGGGTCGGGCTGCACCCCGGTGGCGGTCACGGCTGGCTGCTGCGGCGCGCCGTCGGCCCCTCGGCCGCCGCCGCCATCGTGCTGTTCGGCGAGGTCCTCGACGGCGCCCGCGCCGAAGCGGTCGGCCTGGCCTGGCGCTGCGTCGCCGATGCGGAGGTGGTCGCGTACTCGACCGCCCTGGCGGCCCGGCTGGCCGGCACCCACCGGGAACTGCTGACCCGGACGAAGGCCACGCTCGCCGGCACGGCCGCCGTACGGGACCACGCCGAGGCCGTGGAACTCGAACTCGGCCAGCAGCTGTGGTCCCTCGGGCAGAGCCGGTTCGCCACCGGAAGCGCCGGAAGCGCCGGGAGCGCCGCGTGACCACGCCCCTCGACGAACTGTGGCGGCCCGTCGCACCACCCGACGAGCACGAGGCCGCGGCGATCCGCGCGGAACGCGTCCGGGTCCGCGAGTTCCTCGCCGGCTCCCTCGACCGGGGACTCTTCGCGCCGCGATGTGACAGCTGGCTCGGCGGCTTCTCCCCCGAGTTCTCGAAGGCCCTGGCCGTACGCGGCTGGATCGGGATGACCTGGCCCCGCCGGTACGGCGGGCGGGCGGCGTCGAACCTGCTGCGCCAGGCGGTCGTCGAGGAACTGCTCGCCGCCGGGGCGCCGGTGGCCGCCCACTGGTTCGCCGACCGGCAGGTCGGCCCCGGGCTGCTGCGCTACGGCTCCGAGGAGCAACGGGACCAGCTGCTGCCCGCCATGGCCCGGGGCGAGCTGTACGTCGCCATCGGGATGAGCGAACCGGACAGCGGCTCGGACCTCGCCTCGGTACGGACCCGGGCCCGGCAGGTGGCCGGCGGCTGGCGGGTCACCGGCACGAAGGTCTGGACGAGCCACGCCCACCGGTCGCACCTGATGCTCACGCTGGTCCGCACCGCCGCCCCGGACCCGGGGTCCCGGCACGCCGGGTTCAGCCAGCTCCTGGTCGACCTGTCCGCGCCCGGCGTCACCGTCAACCCGATCCCGTACCTCGACGGGGGCCACCACTTCAACGAGGTCGTCCTCGACGACGTCTTCGTCTCCGACGGCATGGTGGTCGGCACCCCCGGGCAGGGCTGGACGCAGGTGACCGCCGAGCTGGCCCACGAACGCAGCGGACCCGAGCGCTACCTGTCCACGTTCCCGCTGCTGGAACGGATGAGCGCGGCGCTGGCCGGCGGCGGCGACGAGGTGGGCGGCGTGCTCGGGCGCGCGTACGCCCGGCTGTGGGTACTGCGCCAGATGTCGACCGGGGTGGCCCGCTCGATCGACGCCGGGACGGCGTCGTCGCTGGTCACCGCGCTGGTCAAGGACATGGGGACCCGGTTGGAGAACGAGATCGTCGACGAGGCCCGGCGGTGGCGCCCGAGCGCTCCGGCGCCCGACGCCCCGGACGGGTACGACCGGCTACTCGCGCAGGCCCAGTTGCACGCTCCGGGCTTCACCCTGCGCGGCGGGACCAGCGAGATCCTGCGTGGGCTGGTGGCCCGCGCGATCGGCATGCGATAGCGAGGAAACCATGGAAGAGCTGCACCAGCTGATCGGGCGGATCTGCCTCGACCACGACAACGACGAGGACGGTCTCTGGCGGACGCTGACCGAAACCGGACTCGACCGGGCGGGCATCCCGGAGCGGTTCGGCGGCACCGGCGGCGATCCCGCCGACGCCCTCGCGGTGGCCGCCGCGCTGGCCGAACACGGCGCGGCCACGCCCGTGGCCGACCAGTCCGTCCTCGCCGGCTGGCTGGCCGCCCGCGCCGGCATCCGGCTGCCGGCGGGGCTGGTCGTCGTCGCCGGTGACGCGGACCTACGGTCCGAGAACGGTCGGATCCACGGCACGGCGCGGCGGGTGCCGTGGGCGTCGCGGGCCGGGCATCTGCTCGTCCCGATGGCCACCGCGCCGGACCGGACCGCGGTGGCCCTCGTCCGCGTCGAGCAGGTCCGGGTGCGTCCCGGCCGGAACCTCGCCGACGAGCCCCGCGACGACGTCGAGTTCGTCGCGGTCGTACCGGACGAGAGCCGGACCGTCGCGGTGCCGGCGCACGACATCCTCCTGCACCGGGCGGCGCTCGTCCGCGCCGTGCAGATCGCCGGCTCGCTGCGGGCGGTGCTGCGGATGACCCTGCGCTACAGCACCGACCGGGTCCAGTTCGGCCGGCGGCTGTCCCAGCTGGACGTGGTCCGGCAGCAGGTCGCGCTGATGGCCGGTGAGGTCGCCGCGACCTCGGCCGCCGTCGGGGCGGCCATCGACCAGCTGCTGCTCGCCGACGACACCGGCGCGACGCGGTTCGCCGTGGCCGCGGCGAAGGTGCAGGCCGGGACGGCGGCGACCGCGGTGGCCCGCGCGGCACACCAGGTGCACGGCGCGATCGGCGTCACCCGCGAGTACCCGCTGCACCGGCACACCCGCCGGCTGTGGGCCTGGCGGGACGAGTCCGGCGGCGAGGAGTTCTGGGCCCGCCGGCTGTCGGCCCTGGTGCACGGCGCCGACCGGCCCCTGTGGGAGACCCTGGTCGGCTAGCGGAGCTGGCCGCCGGACGGCGGCCAGCTCCGTGCCGTACGGGTCAGCCGGTCATCTCGGGCTTGAGGACGACCTTGGTGTAGCCGTCGACGCGCCGGTCGAACTTGTCGTACGCGTCCGGTGCCTCGGTCAGCGGCAGCTCGTGCGACACCACGATCGACGGGGTCGCCCGGCCACTGATGATCATGTCCCGCAGGTGCCGGTTGTAGCGCATCACCGGGCACTGCCCGGTCCCGATCCGCTGGCCCTTCGAGAACATCTTCCCGAAGTTGAAGCCGATCCGGCCGTGCTTGGCACCCTCGTCCACGGCCCCCGGGTCCTCGGGCACGTAGACGCCGATCACGCCGATGCCGCCGGTGCTGCGTACGACGTCGACCAGGTTGTCGAGCACCCGTGCCGGCTGCTCGCCCTCCTTGCCGTGGGCCTGGTAGCCGACGGCGTCCACGCCCCGGTCGACACCCCGCCCATGGGTGGCGTCGACGATCTGCTCGACCGGGTCGGCGACGGTGAAGTCGATCCGGGTCGCGCCGAGCTTCTCGGCCAGCGCGAGCCGGTCGTTCTCCTTGTCGACCACGAAGACCTGGGTGGCACCGCGCAGCATCGCGCTGTGCGCGGCGAGCAGCCCGACCGGGCCGCCGCCGAAGACCGCGACGGTGTCGCCGGGTTCCATGCCGGCCAGTTCGGTGCCGTGGTAGCCGGTCGGGAAGATGTCGGAGAGCATGGTGAAGTCGTTCTCCTGCTCGTCGCCCTGCGGCAGTTCGAGCAGGTTGAAGTCGGCGTGCGGGACCCGCAGGTACTCGGCCTGGCCACCGTCGTACGGGCCCATGTCGGCGTAGCCGTAGGCGGCGCCGTCCCGCCCCGGTATGGGATTCATCCGCAGGCAGTACGACGTCCAGCCGGTCAGGCAGTTGCGGCAGTACCCGCACGCGATGTTGAACGGTACGGAGACCCGGTCGCCGACCCTGACCCGGTCGATGCCGCTGCCGACCTCGGTGACGATGCCCATGTTCTCGTGCCCGAGGATCTTGCCCTGCTCGACGTTCGTCCGCCCCTCGTACATGTGCAGGTCGGATCCGCAGATGTTGGTCGAGGTGACCTTGATGATCGCGTCGGTGTCCTTCTTGATCTTCGGATCGGGTACGTCCTGCACCGCCACCGAACGCGGTCCCTCGTAAACCACTGCCTTCACGTCGTTCACCCCCTGCGTCGCTTCCTCTTCACATAAGGTGTGCCCGCTGAAACCGCGTTGAACCGTCCCCGGCCGGCGTCCCCCGGGCGGCGGCACGGAAATGCGATCGAGCGCGAACCTGCCCGGGTGCGAGGATCGGCGGATGCCGGCATCCCGCACCGACCTGCTCCGTTGGCAGTTCGACCTGACCTGGTCGCTGCTCGAATACCACCTGGAGCGGCTGGAGCCGGACGACCACCTCTGGGTGCCGGCCGGCATCCACTGGACCGTACGTCCGGACGCCGACGGGCGGTGGGTGCCGGACTGGGCGGAGTCCGAGCCGGAGCCGGTCCCGGTGCCCACGATCGCCTGGACCACCTGGCATCTCGGCTGGTGGTGGACGGTGACGATCGACCACGCCCGGGGTCGTACGCCAAAGGACCGCACCGAGGTCCGGTGGCCCGGCGACGGCGCCGCGGCGGTGGCGTGGCTGCGCGACCTGCGCACCGAGTGGCTGGCGGTGCTCGACCGGCTCACCGACGCCGACCTCGACCGGCCCGCCCCGTTCCCGTGGCCGGCCGGCTCCGGGCTCACCGTCGCCCACATGGTGGGCTGGGCCAACGCGGAACTGATGAAGAACGTCGCCGAGATCGGCCAGCTCCGCCTGCTGCGCGCCGCCCGCGGCTGACGGGTGCCCGGTGTGCAGATCTGACGCCCGGATCACCGAGGCGGTTCGCGAGAAATGGAGTTGGCGATGCGACGTACCCCGTCGGTTTCCTGTGCGTTCGTGTGTCACGACGGCGCCGGGCGGCTGCTGCTGGCCCGGCGCGGGCCGGGCGCCCGCGACGAGCCCGGCACCTGGGACACCGGCGCCGGGGCGCTGGAGTTCGGCGAGAGCTTCGAGGACGCGGTCACCCGCGAGGTGCGCGAGGAGTACGCCGCCGACCCGCTGGAGATCACCCTGCTCGGCGTACGCAACGTGCTGCGCGACGACCCGCCGTCGCACTGGGTCGCGGTGGTCTTCGCGGTACGCGTCGACCCGGCACGGGTCGAGATCGGCGAGCCGCACAAGTTCGACCGGCTCGACTGGTTCGCCCCCGACGACCTGCCGCGGCCGGCCCACTCCCAGCTCATGGCCACCCTGGCGCTGCTGCCCGACCGGCTGCCGCCGGCACCCCCACCGGCCGGGTGACGCCGCGTCGCCATGCGACGCCGTAACGCGAGGGTAATTTTTAGGACCCCTATCTATTGACATGGGTCGCTTGCCGGGTAAGGGTGGATTCGAGCGAGAGAGCGCTCTCAGGCAGGCCATATCAGGCCAGGAAGGAGCATTTCGTTCGGGGCATGAGTGTGCCCAGAGCGCGGCCGGAGGCCGCAAGCGTAAGGAGTTGATACATGCGTACAGGACGGAAACTGCTCCACCGACTGGCCGTGGTCGCGGCCGCCGCGTCCACCGCCGTCGCGCTCGGCGGGGCGGCACCGGCGTCCGCCCTACCGCCGGACCACCTGCCGCTCCACGTCACCAACAACTCGGGCCGCGGCGAGCAGATCCACCTCTACGTCCTCGGGGTCAACCTGGCCACCGGCCGGCTCGGATACGTCGACGCCGGCGGCACCTTCACCGCCTGGTCGGGCGGGTCGCTGCCGCCGAGCCCGGCACCCGACGTCGCGATCGCCGGCCCGGCCGGCGGCGGCACCACCATCCTGCAGATCCCGCGCGGCCTGTCCGGCCGGGTCTACATGTCGTTCGGCGAGAAGCTGAAGTTCTTCCTCAGCCCGGACGGGCTCGTGCAGCCGGCGCCATGGGCGTCCGGCGACCCCAACCACGGCATCCTGTTCGACTGGAGCGAGTTCACCTACAACGACGACGGGCTGTGGCTCAACAGCTCGCAGGTCGACATGTTCAGCGTGCCGCACTCGGTCGGGGTCACCGGCGCCGACGGCGGCAGCAGCACCGCCGGCGATCTGGTCGCGGGCGGCCGCGACGGCATCTTCGACGCGCTGGCCGGCCAGCCCGGCGACTGGGGCCGGCTGATCCACACCCGCGCCGACGGCACCCGGCTGCGTGTGCTGTCACCGCACAAGGGCATCGACACCGCCGTCTTCAGCGACACCTACCTCGACGGCTACATCGCGCAGGCGTGGGACACCTACCGGGACACCACGCTGACCGTGGTGCCGTTCCAGCACGAGCCGGACAAGAGGTTCCACGGCCGCACCGACGGCGCGGGGGTACTGCGGTTCACCGACGGCGGCGGCGCCGAGGTGGCCTCGTTCCAGCGACCGACCACAAAGGACGTGTTCGGCTGTGACGGCCGGCTGCACGCCCCGAACGACCACGTGGTGGGGCCGATCGCGCGTACGCTGTGCGCCGCGCTGCACCGCTCCACGCTCGGGTTCGCGCACACCCAGCCGACGTACGACCCGACCGGCTTCTACACCCGGGACGTCACCGACCACTACTCGCGGGTCGTCCACGAGCACATGGTCGACGGCCGGGCGTACGGCTTCGCCTTCGACGACGTCGGCGGCTTCGAGTCCCTGGTCCACAACGGCTCCCCGGTCGCGGCCCGCATCACCCTGACCGCCTTCTGATCCCTCCCCGCCCGCCCCGCCCCACCCTCCCCGCGATCTTGCACTTGTCTCCCTTTTTGCTCGGGTTTGTCGGGCGACAAGTGCAAGATCGCGGGGGCAGGGGCGGCGGGGTCAGGGGCGGCGGGCCGTTGTTTCGCGGGGGACCAGGCGGTGTGGGAGGACCACGGGCGGTCCCGGCTCGGGGGCGGGGCCGGCGGTGCCGGCGTCGATCACCCGCCGGGCGGCCATCGCGCCCAACTCGTACAGCGGCAGGCTGACCGTGGTCAGGCCGACGAACCGGGCCACCGGCAGGTCGTCGATGCCGGCGACGGAGACCTGCCCGGGTACGTCGATCCGGGCCTGCCGCAGGGCGTTGAGCGCGCCGACGGCGGCCTCGTCGTTGGCGGCGACGATCGCGTCGGGCAGGTCCCGGCTGGCCAGCACCCGCAGCGCCGCCGCGTGGCCGGCCTCGAAGTCGAAACCGCCCTCGACGCATTCCGCGAGGTCGCGCAGACCGGCCTCGGTCATCCGGTCGAGGAACCCGGCGCGCCGCTGCTCGGTGGCGACCATGCCGGCCGGCCCCTCGACGAAGACGATCCGCCGGTGCCCCTGGGACACCAGGTGGTCGGTGAGGTCGTACGCGGCGGCACGGTTGTCGGCGGTGATGACCGGGCAGTCGATGTCGCGCTCGGTCAGCGAGATCGACAGCACGCCCCGCTCGCGCGCCGCCGCGACCGCCTTCGCCAGCTCCGGCGTCCGCGGGTCGTCGACGTAGCCGCTACCGGCGAAGATCACCCCGGCCGCCCGGTAGTCACGCATGGTCTGCAGCCGGGTTATCTCCGAACTCGTCCGCCGGTCGGCGTTGGACAGCATCGTGACGTATCCGGCCCGGGTCGACATGTCGTCGACGCCGCGCGCGATCACCGAGAAGTACGGGTTGACGATGTCGCTGACGATCACCCCGATGAGCCGGCTGGTGCGGGTGACCAGCGCCTGGGCCAGGGCACTCGGTGAGTAGCCGAGGCGCTCGGCGGCGGCCAGGACCCGCGAGCGGGTGTCGGCGGAGACCGGGTGGGTGGCGCCGTTGAGCACCCGGGAGGCGGTGGCGACGGAGACGCCGGCCTCCCGGCTCACGTCGGCGAGCGAGGCCATCGCACCCTCACTTCGGTTCGGAGAACGTTTGCCGTTACTTTGCCACACCCGACCACACCGAAGCCACCCCGACACCGGCCGCCCTTGCCCACACTCCCGATCGGTCCGGAAAACCGCAGGTGGCGGCCCGGCTCAGGTAACGGGCTGATGTCAGACTCTTGACGGCGGTGTTAGGTGGGCCACTAGCATGCGGAAACGGCAAACGCTTTCCACTCACGTTGAGTGACCAGAGGAAGAGCAGGCACCCCCATGAGCCACCGAAGCCTCTCGACACGAACCGCCCGGGCCACCCGCCGCACCCTGGCCGCGGTCACCGCCGCCCTGCTGACCGCCGCCGTCGCCGCCTGCGGTGGTGGCGGTGGCGCCACCACCAACGCCGACGGCACGCTGACCTTCTCGGTCGCCCTGATCGAGCCCGACATCACCACCGTCCCGATCCTGGCCGCGCTCGACGCCGTACGGCAGGAGGGGCACCAGGTCAAGGTCGTCGAACTCGCCGAACCGGAGCTGGCCATCGAGGGCCTGGCCAAGGGCGACTACGCGTTCTCCGCCGAGGCGACCAGCCCGGCCCTGATCGCCATCCAGCAGGGGGCCCCGATCCGGATCATCGCCGACGTGGTCGGCAACCAGTGGGCCGTCTACGGCACGACCGGCGTCAACACCTGCGACGACCTGGCCGGCCGGCCGTTCGGCATCTTCAGCGAGGGCGCGGTCGCCACCGCCATGGCGAAGGACTGGGTACGCGGCACCTGCGCCGCCGGCAAGGAACCGCGCTACCTGACCATCGGCGGTTCCGACGTACGCGCACAGGCGCTGCTCGCCGGCGAGATCGACGCGACACCGCTGGAGATCACCGACGCGGTGACCCTGGAGGCATCGGGCAAGACCGGCTTCACCCGGATCGCCGACTTCGCCACCAGCCTGCCCGACCTGCACCCGCAGACCGTCTACGCCAACGCGGACTTCATCGGCGACCACCGCGAGGTGACCCAGCTCTTCGTCGACGCCCTGGTCGCCGAACACCGCAAGATCAACGAGAACCCGCAGTACCTGGTCGACCTGGTCACCAAACACCTTCCGGACACCAAGGACCCGAACGTCGCCCAGATCGCGCAGCGCTACGTCGACGGCGGGCTCTTCGACGCGGCGGCGCTGACCGACACCAACGTGCAGGGCACCATCGACTTCTTCGTCCGGGCCGGCGTACTCAAGGACGGCATGACCGCCGCCGACGCCGCCGACCTGTCGTTCGTCAAGGCGACCTCGTGAGCACCCTCGCCGGCCCGCTGCCGCCACGCCGGCGGGGGCTCCTGCGCCGGATCGCCGACTCCGACCGGCCGTACCAGATCCTGACCTTCGTCGTGTTCGCCGTCGTCTGGGAGGTCTACGCGCGACAGTGGGGCGGACTGCTGATCCCCACCTTCGGCGAGACCGTCGCCGCCACCTTCGAACTGCTCGGCGACCCCGAACTGTGGCACGCGCTGTACGTCAGCAACCAGGCGCTGGCGATCGGCTTCGGGATCGCGGTCGTGGTCGGCGTACCGGTCGGGATCGTGCTCGGCCGGTTCCCGACCCTGGAGCGGTTCAGCGACGTCTACCTCAACATCCTGCTGGTCACCCCGATGGCGGCGATCATCCCGCTGCTGGTGATGTCGGTCGGCTTCGGGCTGACCTCGCGGGTCATCCTGGTCACCGTCTTCTCGATCGTGATGGTGATCGTCAACAGCCGGACCGGGGTGCGCGGCGTCGACCCCGGGCTGATCGAGATGGCCCGCTCGTTCGGCGCCTCCGAGCGCCAGATCTGGCGGGAGATCCTGCTCCCCGGCGCCCTGCCCGCCATCATGACCGGAATCCGGCTCGGCCTCGGCCGCGCCGTCACCGGCATGGTCATCGTCGAACTGCTCATGGTCTCGGTCGCCCTCGGCGGCCTGATCCTCGAATACCGCGGGCTGTTCATGGCCCCGCTGCTCTACGGCACGATCGTGATCATCCTGGCCGAGGCGCTGCTGCTCATCTCCGTCGCCCGGTGGTGCGAGCGCAAGCTCACCCCGTGGGCCAGGACCAACTCCGCGAAGGACCCCCGATGATCGAAATCAGCGGCCTGCACAAGAGTTTCGTCGGCCAGGACGGCAGCACGGTCAACGCCCTGGACGACGTCAACCTCACCGTCAACGAGAACGAGTTCCTCACCGTGCTCGGTCCGAGCGGGTGCGGCAAGACCACCCTGCTCAAGGCGATCGCCGGGCTGATCGGTTGGGACAGCGGCGACATCGTCATCGACGGGCAGCCGGTGCGCGGCCCCGGCCCGGACCGCAGCATGGTGTTCCAGAACTTCGCGCTGATGCCCTGGGCCACGGTTCTCGACAACGTCGCGTTCGGGATGCGGATGCGCGGCGTCGGCAAGGCCGAACGCGAGGAGCGGGCCCGTACGCTGATCAAGACTGTCGGGCTGTCCGGCTTCGAGACCAAGCGGCCCGGCGAACTGTCCGGCGGCATGCAGCAGCGGGTCGGCATCGCCCGGGCCCTCGCCGTATGCCCCAAGGTCCTGCTGATGGACGAGCCGTTCGGTGCCGTCGACGAGCAGACCCGGCGGCTGTTGCAGGAGGAACTGCTCGGCATCTGGGAGGGCCAGCAGCTCACCGTCGTCTTCATCACGCACAGCATGGAGGAGGCGGTGCTGCTCGGCGACCGGGTGGTGTTGATGAGTGCCCGGCCGGGCCGGATCGCCGAGATCGTGCCGGTGCCGATGGCCCGCCCCCGCTCGCACGACATCGGCGCGGTCGGCCGCTCCCCCGAGTACGTGCAGATCACCGCGTACCTGTGGGACCGGCTGCGGGACATGCACGAGGAGCACCGCGACGTCCGCGCCGGGGTGACGGCGTGAGTTGCCCTGTGTCAAGCCGCCACTTGATGATCTTGTGTGAGCAGGTGTTGGAGGGCTCGGTGGCGGTCCGGGTCGTAGGGGGTGTTGGTGGTCCAGCACTTCCAGATGATGTCCAGCCAGGCGCGGGCCAGGATGCGGACCGCGTGGGGGTGGTCGTGGCCGCGGGCGCGGGCTTGGGTGTAGAGGTTGGCTGCCCAGGGGTTGGCGTGGCGGCTGTCGCCGGCGAAGTCGCAGACGGCGTCGCGCAGTTGTTTGTCCACGGCCCAGCGGAAGGCCACGATGCGGACTTTGCCGGATTCGCGGGTCGAGGGTGCGACGCCGGCGAGGCAGGCCAGGGACGCTGGGGTGGGGAACCGGCCGCGGGCGTCGCCGATCTCGGCGAGCAGCCGGGCGGCGCGGACGGTGCCGGAGCGGGGCAGGCTGGTGAAGATGTCCCGGTCGGGGTGCAGGTCGAGGGCAGCGGTGATCTGCTGGTTGAGGGTGTCGATCTGGGGCACGATGGCGGCCAGGGTGGCGAGGTAGGCGCGGGTGATGCCGGCCAGGGTCTGTCCGTGGTCACCGGTGGCGCCGCGAGGCGCGGCGTTGGTGCGGGCGTGCAGCACGGCTGGGTGGGCGCGGCCGCAGTAGCTCACGCTCTTCAGCCAGGCGGCCAGGCGCTTGGGCGACAGCCAGTCCAGGGCGTCCTGGGTGGTGAACCGGGTCAGGAACTGCCGGCTGATCGACGAGTCGATCTCGTTGAACAGCTGGACGGTGGCCGGCAGCGCTGTGGTCAGGTGAGCGCGCAGCTGGTTGGCGACCGCGATGCGGTGGGCGACCAGGTCTTTGCGAGCGCGGCACAGCTTACGCAGCCCGGTGGTTGTCTCGCTGTCCAGCACGAGCGGGGTCAGCCGGCGTCGGTCGGTGCGTACCGTGTCGGCCAGGACATGGGCGTCGAACCGGTCGTCCTTGTTCCCGGCCGAGCCGTAACGTCGGCGCAGTGCTTTGACCTGCGAGGGTGGGATCACGTACACGGTCGTGTCTGCGGCCAGCAACGCATCTACGATCGGCCCGTCCGGGCGTTCGATGCCGACCGCGTCCACCCGATGCCGGTCGAGCAGGTCGATCAGCCGTCTCAGGCCAGTCTTGGTGTATTTCAGCGTCAGCCGCTCCAACGGCTCACCGTCGGCGTCGACCACGCAGACCGCGTAGTCGTCCTTGGCCCAGTCCACCCCGGCCGAGTTCCCTCGCGCCGGCGCGGCGGTGTCGGTCACACTCATGGTTGCCTCTCCGCTGCGCTACCAGTGGGGAAGCACCTGGTGGTTTCGGGACACCACTGCCGGTCGCTCATTGAGCGGCGCTCGATGGCGCATAGCCCTGTTGCCAGTCGGGGTGTCCCGGGCCGCCGGGCCTCGCAGAACTCACGCTGGACCTCGAAGGTCGAGCGAGCTGGGCGATGGCCCGACGGTCACCGGTGCACTCGAACCAACATCAGCTCGAGTGAGACAAGGGTGCACCAATGAGCGAGCGCAGCGAGCGAACCATCAGGTTCAGTACCGGACACGACGGCGCCGAGCGAAGCGAGGTGACAGCGTGAGCGAGCGCAGCGAGCGAACCATCAGGCTCAGTGCCGGACACGACGGCGCCGAGCGAAGCGAGGTGACAGCGTGAGCGAGCGCAGCGAGCGAACCATCAGGCTCAGTGCCGGACACGACGGCGCCGAGCGAAGCGAGGTGACGGCGTGAGCACGATGGTGGGTGGGCGGCAACTGACCTCGGCCGGGGCGCCCGGGCTGCTGTCGCCGCGGCGGCTGCCGGCCGGGGTGATCAGCCTGGCCGTCGGTGCGGTCGTCTGGGAGATCGCCGGGCGGATCGTCGACCAGCCGTTCCTGCCGCCGCTGAGCGCCGTGGTCGCCCGGCTGGCGGACATGGTCGGCAGCGGGATGATCGTCAGCAGTCTCGGGGCCAGCCTGACCAACCTCGCCCTCGGCTTCGGGATCTCGCTGGCGCTGGGGCTGGTCGTCGGGGTGGCGATGGGCCGCTACCGCAAGGTCGAGGCGGCGCTCGGCGTCTACGTCTACGCGCTGCTGACCGCGCCGTCGCTGGTCTTCGCGCCGATCTTCTTCTCGCTGCTGGGTGACGGCCGCGGGTCGATCGTCGGGGTCGTGGTGATGTACTCCGCGTTCATCATGATCATCAACACCGCGTCGGCGATCCAGACGGTTCCCGGCCACCTGGTCGAGATGGCCCGCTCCTACGGAGCGAGCGAGCGCCAGGTGCTGTTGCAGATCATGCTGCCCGCCGCCGCCCCGCTGATCATGGCCGGGGTCCGGCTCGGCGTCGGCCGGGCCGTCGTCGGCATGATCAACGGCGAGATGTTCATCTCCGTCATCGGCCTCGGCCGGATCGTCACCCAGGCCGGCGGCCGCTTCGACGGCGCCGGGGTGCTCGCCATCCTGCTGGTCATCATCGCCGTCGCGCTCGGCGCGGTCGCCCTGGTGCAGGCCGTCGACCGCCGGCTCACCCGCTGGCTGCCGACCACGTCGCGGCCTGCCACCACGTCCCGCCGGCCGGCACCGGCCGGGGGGCGGCCCCGCAAGACCTCCGGAGGAACCCCGTGAAACTCGACGCCTACAGCCACATCCTGCCGGCCCGCTACTTCGAGCGGATGCGCGAACTCGTCGTCGACGCCGGCGCGCTGCGCCGCTGGCTGGAACTGCCGGCCCTGCACGACGTCGAGGCCCGGCTGCGGATGATGGACGAGTTCGGCGCCGACTACCAGCAGATCCTCACCCTCTCGTCGCCGCCGATCGAACTGCTCGCCGGGCCGGCCGACTCCCCCGCGCTGGCCCGACTGGCCAACGAGTCGATGCGGGAGCTGTGCGACCGCTATCCGGACCGGTTCCCCGCGTTCGTCGCCTCGCTGCCGATGAACAACCCGGACGCCGCGCTGGACGAACTCGCCTTCGCCATCGATCAGCTCGGCGCCCGGGGCGTACAGGTCTTCACCAACGTCAACGGCCGGCCGCTGGACGATCCGCCGCTGCGGCCGATCTTCACCGAGATGGCCCGCCGCGACCTGCCGATCTGGATGCACCCGACCCGCGGCGCCGGCACCGCCGACTACGCCAGCGAGGACTCGTCGCGGTTCGAGATCTGGTGGGCGCTGGGCTGGCCGTACGAGACGAGTGCGGCGATGGCCCGGCTGGTCTTCTCCGGCATCATGGTCGAGAACCCCGACCTGAAGATCATCACGCACCACATGGGGGCGATGATCCCGTTCCTGGAGGGGCGGGTCGGGCTCGGCTGGAGCGACCAGCTCGGCAGCCGTACACCCGGGGGTTACGCCGCGCTCCGGGAGCGGATGCCGCTGCGGCCGGTCGACTACTTCCGCCGGTTCTACGCCGACACGGCGTTGTCCGGGTCGTTGATCGGCACCCGGTGCGGGCTGGACTTCTTCGGCGCCGAACGGGTCCTCTTCGGCACCGACTGCCCCTTCGACCCGGAGGGCGGCCCGATGTACATCCGGGAGACGATCAAGGTCATCGACGCGCTGGGGCTGACCGAGGAGGACCGGGACCGGATCTACCACGGGAACGTGCTGCGGCTGATGCGGCTGCCGCTGCCGGCCCCCGCCGCGGGCTGACCCACCGACCCCTCGCGATCTTGCGCTTGTCCACCCCGTCCGCCTTCAACGGGCCGCAAGTGCAAGATCGCGAGGCCATTTCCGGCGGCCGCCCCGGTCAGCGGTGGTTCACCAGCTCCCGGCGCATGCACACCCGCGGCCACCGGTCCAGCCCGTGGCCGGCCTCCCGCCGCCGGATCTCCCGCAGTCCCGGCGTCCACCGCTCCTCGTCCAGCACCCGGAACCCGCACCGCAGGTAGTACGGCGCGTTCCAGGGCACCTCGGCGAACGTGGTCAGGGTCAGCGCCGGCACCCCGTCGGCCGCCGCCCGCCGCGCCACGTCCTCCAGCAGCGCGCGGCCGATCCCGCGCCGCGCGTGGTCGGGACGCACCGACACCTGCTCGACATGGACGTTGTCGTCGAGCGGATCGGTGAGCAGGTATGCCACCGGCCGGTCGGCCGGGTCGACCGCCACCCGGGCCCGGCCGGCCCGCCGGTAGGCCGCCAGGACCGCCACCGGCGGTGGCTCGTCGTCGGCGATCTCCGGCATCCCGACCTCGCGGAAGCAGGCGCCGGCCACCCGCTCGATGTCCCGCAGGATCTCCAACTCGTCCACGCCGACCGTCCGGATACGCACCGCGCCATTCTCGGCGCACCGGCCCGGACCGGCCCACCGGTTTTCGGCCCGTCGGCGACCCGCCCGTACCCGGTGGTCGTTTGCCCCGGTCACGCCGGGGAAGCCAGAGAGCATGTGGTCAGGACTCCTCTCCGGCGCGGCCGCCGGTGCCGCCGGCACCACGGCCCTCGACGCCGTCACCTACCTCGACATGGCCCAACGCGGCCGCCCCGCGAGCAGCACCCCGCAGCGGACGGTCGAAGCCATCACCGGACGGCTGAAGGTCGACGTCCCCGGCGACGGCGACACCCGGCAGAACCGGCTCACCGGCCTCGGCGCCCTGTCCGGCATCGGGACCGGCGTCGCGGTCGGTGCCGCCTTCGGTGCCCTGCGCGCCGTCGGGTTCCGCCCGCACCCGCTGCTCGCGTCGGTGGTCATCGGGCTGGCCGCGATGGCCGCCAGCGACGTACCGATGGCCGGGCTCAAGGTCAGTGACCCGCGCACCTGGTCGGCCGGCTCGTGGCTGAGCGACATCATCCCGCACCTGGCGTACGGCGCCGTCACCAGCGCCGTGCTCGCCGCCACGGACCGGCGGAGCCGGCGGTGAGACGCACCCGACCGGTGGCCGGACCGGCCCGCCGGATCCGCACCCACGGCCGGCACATTTCCGGCGGCCATCTCCGCCGCGACGGCCACCGGCGCCGCAACGGCCACCGGGCCGGGGCGGGGACGGCGTGGCGGGCGGTGGTGCTGGGCGCGGCGACCGGCGGGCGCAGCATGACCGGGCTGGCCGGCATCACGCTCAGCGCCCGACCCCCGGTCGCCAGACCGCTGCGGATCCTGGCCACCCTCGCCGCCGCCGGTGAACTCGCCGCCGACAAGAGTCCCCGGACGCCGAGTCGACTCGCCCCGGCCCCGCTGGCCGGGCGGCTCGCCACCGGTGCCGTGGCCGCCACCGCGCTCGCCCGGCGTGACGGCACCCGGCCGCTACTGCCGGTCCTGCTCGCCTGTGCCGGGGTCGTCGCCGCCAGCATGGTGGGGGTCCGCTTTCGGGCGTACGCGAGCCGGCGCGGTCATCCGACCCTGGCCGCGCTCGCCGAGGACCTGGTGACGGTCGGCCTGGCCACGACAGCGGTCCGGCACACCGGGCCGGCGCGGTTCGCCGCACTCCGTCGCTAGCGGGCCGGCGGGCGCGCCGCTGACGGGTATCGCGGGTCCGTCCTCCGGAAAGGACTACGGGCACCCGCCGCCGCAAGCGACGACGGGTGCCCGCAACCTTGTCAGCGGGTCAGGCTCAGAAAGCCTGGCCCCCCGGCTGCACGACGCCGTTCACCGTGAGCTGGTACGGCGCGTACTGGGTGACCTGCTCGGTCGGCTCGTCGTACGCGACGATCGCGACGACCTTCGGGAACGCGCTGAGCAGCAGCAGCTGGGCCCAGCCGACGGAGAAGTTGTCCTTGCCGTCGAACTCGAACTGCCAGGTGAGGTTGAGCTGCTCGTTGATGCCGATCAGCCGCACGTTCCAGTTGTGGACGTCGGTCGGCCGGATCTCGCTCGGCGAGTCGAACGCGGCGAGGCTGGAGCCGTCGCTGACCGTCGTGCCACCGACCGTGACGTCGTCGACGAGCAGACCGCCCTCGTTGACGCCGCCGTCGCTGACGTAGCGGAACCCGACCAGGATCGTCTGACCGGCGTACGCGGACAGGTCGAACGAGTGCGGTTCGAACCCGTTCGTGGTGCCGTTCAGCGACGGGCCGAGCGGGCCGTCGATGGTCTTGTCACCGGCGATGGCCGTGTAGGTGGCGCCACCGTCGGTGGACACGACCACGTAACCGTAGTCGTAGCCCGCCTCCGCGCCGTACTTGGCGAGGAAGCGCAGCGTCGGGTCGGTCGTCGGGACGGCCACCGAGGCGATCGCGCCGACGTCGAGGCTGTTGCCGTTGCCGGACCACAGCACCGAGTTGCCCGGCCGGTCCGGGTCGTTGTCGACCAGGGTCCAGGCCAGCGGGACCGCCGGCAGCGACGGCGAGCCGTTGAACTTCACCGACCGCAGGTCACGGCCGCGCAGGACCTGACCGTTGGCCTTCTGGAGCGGCACGAAGTCCGCGCCGTTCGGAGCCGCGCCCGGGGTGATGTTCGCCGCCGGGTTGGCCAGGTTGACCGTCGAGCGCAGGCTGGGCGAGGTGACCCGGCCCTTCGGCACACCGAGCGACAGCCCGAAGCGCGAGTCGCCGATGATCTTGTCGACCAGGGTCATCGTCTGGTAGTCGTGGATGACCTTGTAGAGGTCGTTCTCGCCCTCGGCGGCCAGGGCCGCCTCGACGCTGGCCAGGCCCTGCAGGTCGCCGTCCTGGTGCAGCCGCGAGATGAACTCCGTGCCGTACCGGTCGTACAGGAACAGCATGAACTGGTAGACGTTGCCGTAGTCGGCGAGCACGGCGCTCGGGTTGCTGCCCTCGTTCCACAGGTTGAGGGAGTTCTCCGGGCCGCCGCAGTCGCGCGGGTTGGTGTTGTTCGGCGTCTGGACCGTGCCGAAGCCCTGGTAGCAGTAGAGGTGACCGTCACCACCCAGGTCGAACACGGTCTTGGTGGCGTCGGTGTAGCCGGTGAGGGTCTGCGCGAAGTCCGACAGCCCCTCGTTGATCATGATGCCCTCGAAGGGGTCCGTGTAGTAGTGGAGCAGGTGCTGCCACTCGTGCGCGAACGTGCCCTCGTAGAGGTTCGGACGGGCCGGCCGGCTGGTGCACACGTCGTCGGTCGGCTCGTTCGGCGGGTTGTCACCGGTGCGGTGCGCCCAGTCGTACGCGTCGATGGTCATGACGTTGCGGTCGAGCAGCTCGTTGAAGTACGACCAGTGGAAGCCGGCGATGTAGGACGACGCGGCCGGGAAGTCGTAGAAGTTGTCGTCCCGGACGTTGTCGATCAGCGCGACGGTCTTGTCGCCGTCACCGGTGTAGTCGCCGCCGTTGCCGTTCGCGTCGGGGCCGAGAACGGCGTTGCTGCCGTCCCGGTCCGGCGGGGTGCTGAAGGCGGCGGTCTCCTTCGGGTACATGTTGTTGTCGAACTCGTCGATCAGCCGCGCGACCTGCGCGTCGGTGACCTCGGTGGACGACGGGATCTGCAGACGGCAGTCGCCGGGCAGGAACGCGAGGTCGTTGGCGACCCAGACCTCGATCTTGTCGCCGACACCGCGCAGGGTGTAGTCCTTGCGGTAGGCGCCACCCTGGACGTCGTCGAGGGCGACCCACTGCCGGACCGTACCGACCGCCGGGGTGCCAGCGGCCTGGGTCTGCGCCCGGTTGCGCGCGCTGGACTTCGGCTGGTATTCCCGCGGCACCTCGATCGCCTTGCCGTCGACCGTCTCGGCCTTGGGGACGAACGAGCGGGTGTCGCTCGGCAGGTTCGTCTTCGGCGCGGCGGGGGGTGCCGCCGCGGCCGGCGCCGTCGCGGCCACGACGGTCAGGAACGGCAGAACCATTACTGTGGCGGCTGCCCCAGCAATACGGCTACGTGCCATGAAACCTCCTTTTTGGGGGTGTGCCATCGCCCATCGACGGGCGCGCGGAGCCCAGCTCACCGGCGTCGATCGACGGGACCGGAGTCACCGTACCGTGTGCGCGCGCCAGGTGTACCTACTGCAATCGGGTTAGCCTCGATCTGTTTTGGACCCCTCGCGCCCCTGGTCCGCCGCCCGCAACACGTCCGGGTCCGCGTCCCGCGCGCGGCGCGCGTCGGCCACCAGCCACGACGCCAGGAGCACGAGCCAGAGCCAATCGACCACGATCATCACCCGCTGCACGACGCCGGTGAGCGCGTCGTCGGTCTCCCACGCCGTGCCGAAGAAACCCATGAGCACCAGACCGGCCACCCCGGACAGCACGCTGTATCCGGCCCGGCCCCGACGGCCCGGCCGCGCGGCGAACCGGCGCGCCGCGACGAAGCAGGCGAGCGGCAGGCTGAGGAACACCACCATGCCGAAGAGGTCGTGCAGGGTGTGGTGCCAACTGAACGTGGCCGGGTCACCGGTCACGGCACCCGGCGGATAGCCGCGCATCGGGTCCATCACGAAGACCCCGGACAGCACCAGGCCGATCCCGAACGTGCCCACGAGGGCCGGCCCCCACCGGGCGCCGGGGCCGGGCCGCCAGTGGCGCCGGAGACCTACCGCGAAGGCCGTCACGAGCAGGCCGGACACGATGAAGTTGGTGATCTGCAGCCAGCCCCGGTCGCCGAGGCTCAGGGCGCTGATCGGGTGGTAGGCGGGGTCGTAGCCGGTCCGGGTCGCTCCGTCGACGGTGGACACCACGACGAACAGCACCGGGCCCGCGATTCCCGCCACCAGCAGCAGTTCCGTCGGACTGTAGCGGCGCATTCGGGCTCCTCGTCACGGGCCGGCGTTTCCGGCGTACGGCCCAGCCTGCGCCGGGCGCGAGCCGGCCGGAAGTGCCGATGGTCATGGCCGGCGTACCGGGACGCGGTGGCGGGGCTGCCGTAGGCTCGGCGGCCGTGGGGGCGTACCGGCTGGCGATCGACCTCGGCTCGTCGAACACCGTCGCCGTGCTCGACGGTGCCGGTGCCGCGCCCCGGCCCCTGCTCTTCGACGGGTCGGAACTGCTGCCGTCGGCGGTTTTCGCCCGCACCGGCACCGACCTGCTGACCGGCCGCGACGCCGAGCGGTTCGGCCGGGTCGACCCGGCGGGGTTCGAGCCGCACCCGAAACGGCGGATCGACGACGGGATGCTCCTGCTCGGCGCGCACCAGGTCGACGTCCGCGACGCGCTCGCGGCGGTCCTGGCCCGGGTACGCGCCGAGGCGGGCCTGCCCAACCGCCGGATCGACACCGTGCTGACCTGCCCGGACGGGTGGGGAGCGGCCCGCCGCCGGGTGCTCGCCGAGGCGGCCGACCGGGCCGGGCTCGGCCCGGTGCGCCTGGTCGGCGAGGCGGTCGCCGCCGCGGCGTACTTCGCCGCCCGGCTGGGACCGCACCCGGCCGGCACGGCGCTCGCGATCGTCGACATCGGCGGCGGCACCACCGATGTCGCGGTGGTGCGGCGCGGCGACGACCTCGAGGTCGTCGCCCGGGCCGGGGCCGACCTCGGCGGCGCAGACATCGACGCCGCCCTCGTCACACACCTGGTCGGCGGGCCGGTCCCGGCCGACGCCGGCGACCGGGTACCGCTGTGGCAGGAGGTCCGGGCGGCCAAGGAGAGCCTGTCGCGCACCAGCCACACCCCGCTGCGGCTGCCCGGCCGGCCGGCGGCGACCCACCTGACCCGCGACGAACTGGAAACGGTCGCCGCCCCGGTCCTGGCCGGGGTCGGCGCGCTCACCGAACGGGTGGTGACGGCGTCGGGGGTGGCGCCGGAGCGGCTCGCCGGGGTGTTCCTCGTCGGTGGCGGCAGCCGGATCCCGCTGGCGGCCCACGTGCTGCACAGCCGGCTCGGCATCGCCCCGACCACCGTCGAACGGCCGGAGACCGCGGTCGTCGAGGGCGCGCTGGTCGCCGTACCGCCCCGGCCCGCGGACCGGATGCCTGCGCCGCCCACGGGCGAGCCGCCGACCGCACCCCCGACGGACCGGGTTCCCGCACCACCAGCGCCGGCACCGCCACCGCCGGCACCACCGGCGCCGGCGGTACGCGCGCGGCACGGGTGGGCCCGCCCGGTGCTGCTGGCCGCCGTCGTGCTCTGCTTCGGGCTGCCGTTCGCCACCGTCTCGTGCGGGCTGCCGGGCGGCTACGGTCGCGCCGAGGCCGGCGGGACCACCACCTACCGGGGCGGCACCCTGGTCACCGGCACGGCTCCGGAGGTGTCGGACGGCCATCTCGCCGCACCGGCGGACCGGCGGCCGGACCGGCTTCCGCCGCAGCTACCACTGCTCGCCGCCGCGCTGGCGGTGATCGGGGCGCTCGTCGTCACGCTCCGCCTCCGGGCCCGGCCGGCGGGGCAGCCCGGCCCGTCACCGGGCCGCCGGCCACGGCCCGACCTGCCGGGCCGGCTCTGCGTCGCCGCCGCCGTCCTGCTCGTCGCCGGCGAGTTGCTGGTGCTGCGCCAGCTCACCGCGCGGGTCGACGCCCTGGGTACGGTGCCGGCCAACCGCGACGCGTCCGACTACGTCGGTGTCGGGATCGGATTCTGGCTGGCCCTGCTCCTGCTCCTGGTGCTGATCGCGGCCGACCTGCGGACGCTGCTGCGCGGGCTCCCGCTCCCCCGCCGCCGCTGACTCCGGCCGGCGGCGGCCAACGGCCCAGCGGCCGCTGGCTCCGGCAGGGACAGCCAGCGGCTGACTCCGGCAGAGGCGGTCAGCGGCGCAGCCGGGCGCGGACCAGGTCCGGTACGGCGGCGAGCCCGGTCACCGGACGGAACGCGCGGGCGGCGGTGGCGAGGGCGGCGTACTCGTCGTCGCGCAGTTCGATGTCGGCGGCGGCGGCGTTGGCCTCCACCTGTTCCACAGAGGACGCGCCGGGGATGGCCACCACGTTGGGGTGCCGGATCAGGTAGGCCAGCGCGATCTGGCTCGGAGTGGCGTCGTGCGCGTCGGCGACCGCCCGCAGCGTGTCGAGCAGCCCCCGGCCACGCTCCAGGTTCTCCGGCAGGAACAGCGGGTTGGCCCGGCGGATCGCGCCCGGCGGCGGGTTGGCGCTGTCGTACCGACCGGAGACGAAGCCCTGCGCCAGCGGGCTGTAGGCGATCACGATCCGGCCGGCCTTCTCCGCGTACGGGATCAGGTCGTCCTCGGCGGCGCGGGCGACGATGCTGTACTGGACCTGGTTCGACAGCACCCGGCCACCCAGCGCCGCCTCGGCGATCCGCCAGCGGCGCAGGTCGTAGTTGCTGACGCCGACCTCGCCGACGAGCCCGACGCCCTGCAGCGTCCGCATCCCCCGCATGATGGTCCGGTCGCTGACCAGCGGGTTCGGCTGGTGCACCTGGTAGAGGTCGATGGTCCGCACGCCGAGCCGGGCCGCGGAGGCGACGGCCCGCTGCTGCACGATCGGCGGTAGCGGCAGCACCGGGAGGAGCTTGGTGGCGACCACGGCCCGGGGCCGCTCGTCGCCCAGGGCGGCGCCGAGGATGCGTTCGCTGCGCCCGAAGCCGTAGACCTCGGCGGTGTCGAAGAGGGTGATGCCGAGGTCGAGCGCCCGGCGGACGATCACCCGCGCGATCTGCTCGTATTCGGGGCCGTAGCCCCACTCCCGGGAACCGAACTGCCAGGTCCCGAGACCGATCTTGGACATGGGTCGGGCGGTGTCGAGTTCAGCGAAGCGCATGTCCGGACGGTACCCGGCTCCGGGCCGCGACGCCCCCGGTCCGGCCGCGACGAACCGATTGACAAAATTTGGTTTTACATACAAACTGATTTTGCCATGAGAGACGTCCTGTACCTGGAGCAGATCGAGCAGGCCGAGACCCTGCTCAAGCCGCAGCGCATCGAGGTGCTGCGGGAACTGGCCGAACCCGGCACCTGCGGCGAAGTCGCGGCCCGGCTGGGCCAGACCCCGCAGCGGGTCTACTACCACGTCAAACGCCTGGTCGACGCCGGACTGGTCGACCAGGTCGCCGAACGCAAGGTCCGGGGCATCCACGAGGGGATCTACCAGGCAAGCGCGCGGACCTACTGGCTGTCCCCGCGCCTGGTCGGCCGGCTCGGCCTGCGCCGCGTGCAGGACGAGTTCAGCCTCGGCTACCTGCTGGACCTGATGGAGGAGGTCCAGGCCGACATCGCCGGCCTCGACCGCACGGCGCCCGAACTGCCGTCGGTCGGGTTGTCCGGCGAGATCCGGGTGCCACCCGAACAGCGCCAACAGTTCCTCAACGACCTGCAGTCCGCGCTGCAGGACCTGTTCACCCGCTACGGCGGAGCCGAAGGCGACGCGTTCAAACTCGCCGTCGCCTGCTATCCCAAGGGAGAAGACCGTGACTGAGCCGATGACCCTGCGCGCCCGGGTCGCCGCCCCGCTCGCCGCCGTCCACACCGCACTGACCGACGCCGGGGCGCTGCGCACCTGGTTCGCCGAGCACGCCGAGGTCGAACTGCCGCACCGCTACGAGTTCTGGGGCCGCCACACCCCCGAGGGCGACGCACCGCACCAGCGGCTGCTGCACGTCGACGACCACAGCCTGCGGCTGGCCTGGGTGCTCGACGGCGAGGAGACCACCCTCGCGATCGACCTGACCGCGGAGTCCGCCGACTCGACCCTGATCACCCTCTCGCAGACCCACTTCGACTTCTCCGACGTGATCACCGGCAAGAGCATCCGCGGCGTCCTGAACACCTTCTGGGCGCTGTCCGTCGCCAACCTGATCGACCACCTCGAGGGCCGGCCGCTCACCCCGCGGGTCGACTTCACCTCCGCCGAACTCCGCGCCGAGGTCGAGATCGACGCGCCGGCAGAGAAGATCTTCGAGTCGTTGACCGACTCGGCGGCGGCCAGCAGCTGGTTCGGCTACCCGATCGAGATCGAGCCGCACGTCGGCGGCCGGTACGCCATGGGCGGCTTCGACGACAACCCCAACCCGGCGAAGATCGTCGACCTCACGCCCGGCCGCCGGCTGACCGTCGACTGGGGCCCGGCCGGGGTGAACACCTGGGAACTGGAGGGCTCCGCCGGCCGGACCCGGCTGACCCTGGTGCAGAGCGGGTTCGACACCGGGCGGCCGCCGTACGCGGGTTGGGCCGGCACCCTGTCCGGCCTGGCCGAACTGCGCCGCTACCACGAGCTGCCGAACTGGCAGCCGGTCTGGCTGGCGGCCTGACCTCCCGCGGCGTATGACGGGGCGGCCGGGCAGGCCGTGTACCGTCGGCGGTGGCGGGCCGACCCGCCACCGCCGACGGTTCGTTCCTGTGACCCCCGAGCAGACCGGGGCCTTCCGGTGGCGTTCCAACAACGGAAGGTTCTGGTATTGACCACGCCTACGCGTGCCCGTAATAACCGTCGGCGTTCACCCGCCGCTGATCGACAGCCGCCGGAGGCCAACCGGCAGACACCGGGTGCCACCCCGCCCTCCCCGGCCCCGACCGCCCCACCGGCCACCTCGTTCGGCGACCTGCCGCTGCACCCGGCGTTGCTGGCCACACTGGCCGGACAGGGGCTGGGCGTGCCGTCGCCGATCCAGGCCGCGGCGCTGCCCGACGCCGTCGCCGGACACGACGTCCTCGGCCGGGCCCGCACCGGCTCCGGCAAGACCCTGGCCTTCGGGCTGGCGCTGCTGACCCGGCTGGCCGGGCAGCGGTCCCAGCCACGCCAGCCGATCGCGCTGGTGCTGGTGCCCACCCGCGAACTCGCCGCGCAGGTCACCACCGCGCTGGAACCGTACGCCCGGGCCGTCAAGCTGCGCACCTGCACCGTCGTGGGCGGACTGTCACTCAACCGGCAGGCCGAGGCGCTGCGGCGGGGCGCGGAGGTCGTCATCGCCACCCCGGGTCGACTGAACGATCTCGTCGAACGCGGTGACTGTCTCCTCGACAAGATCACGGTCAGCGTCCTGGACGAGGCCGACCAGATGGCCGACATGGGGTTCCTGCCACAGGTCAGCAAACTGCTCGCCCGCACCGACCGGGCCGGGCAACGGATGCTCTTCTCGGCCACCCTCGACGGCGACGTCGACAAGCTCGTCCGCCGTTTCCTGACCACCCCGGCCCGGCACTCCGTCGACCTGCCGGCCGCTGTGGTGCCCCGGATGGACCACCACCTGCTGCACATCGAGGCCGCCGACAAGACCTCGACGACCGCGCAGATCGGCGCCCGCGAGGGGCGAGTGATCATGTTCGTCGGGACCAAGCACCGGGCCGACCGGCTGGCCCGGCAACTGCTCGCGAGCGGCGTACCCGCCGCGGCGTTGCACGGCGGCAAGTCACAGCCACAGCGCGCCCGTGCCCTCGAGCAGTTCCGCACCGGGACGATCAACGCCCTGATCGCCACCGACCTGGCAGCCCGCGGCATCCACATCGACGACCTGGACCTGGTCGTCAACGTCGACCCGCCCGGCGACGCCAAGGACTACCTGCACCGGGGAGGCCGGACCGCCCGGGCGGGACGGTCCGGCACCGTCGTCACCCTGGTCCTGCCCGACCAGCACCGGGACACCACCCGGCTGCTCGCCGCCGCCGGGATCGCCGCCCAGTCCTTGCGGGTACGCCCCGGCGACGCCGAACTCGCCCGGATAACCGGTGCCCGCACCCCCTCGGGCGTACCGGTCGTCCCGAAGCCGCAACCCACCGCCGGATCGGCTCCCGGCCGGCGTCGCCGCGGGCGCTGACCTGCTGCGATCCGCTCCACCGGGCGGTGCGCGCGTCCGGCGTGCGCCGTTCACTGAATCGACACCCATGCAGCTCCCCGGCGACACACGGTCGCCGGGGAGCGGCCGTACACATCTTGCATGGAACTGCTCCTGACCAGCCCGGCAACCGCCGGGACCGGCGGGTACACGCTGCTGATCGCCGACGACTCGGCGCAGGTGGCCGCCGCGCAGCGGCTACGCCACGAGGTCTTCGCCGGCGAACTCGGCGCCACCCTGCGGTCCCCCGTCGCCGGGCTCGACGTCGATGAGTTCGACGAGCACTGCGACCACCTCCTGGTCCGCGACGACACCACCGGCGCCGTCGTCGGCACCTACCGGATGCTGCCGCCCGGCCGAACCACCCGCCGGTACGGCGACACCGAGTTCGACCTGTCGTCGCTGGCACCGCTCGCCGACGTACTGGTGGAGACCGGGCGCTCGTGCGTGCACCCGGACCACCGGTCCGGTGCGGTGATCAACCTGATGTGGGCCGGAATCGCCCGCTACCTGCACCTGAGCGGGCGACGCTGGCTCGGCGGCTGCGCCTCGGTGCCGCTCGCCGACGGTGGGGCGACCGCCGCGGCGGTCTGGACCCGGGTCGCCGCGAAACACCTGTCCCCGCCCCTGCTGCGGGTACGCCCCCGCCGGCCGTTGCCGGCCGGCGTCGCGACCTCGGACGGGGACCGGGCCGCGATCCCGCCGCTGCTGCGCGGCTACCTGCGCCTCGGGGCGTGGGTGTGCGGCCCGCCCGCCCACGACCCGGACTTCGACGTCGCCGACTTCTACGTGCTGCTGTCGACCGACCGGATGCACCCGCGTTACCTGCGGCACTTCCTCGGCGGGCAGGGGTGAACCCGCTCTGGCGGCCGTCGTCGCCCTGCGGTCCGGAGTGCCTGCCGCCCGCCGGCGCGCCCCGGGTCGGGACGGTACGGCTCGCCGCGCGCCTCGCGGCGCTGGTCGCCGTGCTGCTCGCCGGCCTTCCGCTGCCACTGCTGCTGCCCATGCTGCCGGGACACCGCCGACACGCGGTCGCCCGGGGCTGGGCCCGCGCGCTGCTGCGGGCGGCCGGCGTACGCCTCGTCGTGCGGGGCCGGCTGCCGCAGCGCCGCGCCCTGCTGGTCGCCAACCACGTGTCGTGGCTGGACGCGCTGGTGGTGCTGGCCGTCGCGCCGGCCCGGATGACGGCCAAGCGGGAGGTACGCGACTGGCCGGTCATCGGTGCCCTGGTCGACGCCGGCGGCACGATCTTCGTCGACCGGGAACGGCCGCGGACGCTGCCGGCGACCGTCGCCGCCGTGCGCTCGGCGCTGGCCGGCGACGCCGTCGTGGCCGTCTTCCCCGAGGGGACCACCTGGTGCGGTCGGAAGGCCGGACGGTTCCGGCCGGCGATGTTCCAGGCCGCGGTCGACACCGGCGCGCCGGTCGTCCCGGTCACCCTCGCCTACCGGCGGTCGTCGGGTACGGCGACGACGGTGGCCGCGTTCCTCGGCGACGACACGCTGTGGGCCTCGGTACGGCGGGTGCTGGCCGCGCCGGACCTGACCGTCACCGCCACCGCGCGGGCCGCCCTGCACCCGGGTGACGCCGCCACCCGGCGCCGGCTGGCCCGGATCGCCGAGGCCGCCGTACGCGCCGACGACCACTGGGTGCTGGCCGCCTGACCCGGGCGGCGGCGGCCGGCCGTGCGGGGCGGCCGGTGGTGCCGCGCGTGGCCCGGCCGGGTCGGGTCGGCTCCGGCCGGGCCTGGTCCTGCCGGCGGAGTGCCGGCAGCCTGCCGGCGGGATGCCGGCCGGCATGGTGGCGCCGCCCGGGCGGCGCCACCGGCCGTTCAGACGAGAGTGACGTGACCGTTGTCGAGGTCGTAGCGGGCGCCGACGACGGCCAGCTGGCCGTGCCGCACCTTCTCCCGGATGATCTCGCTGCGGTCGAGCAGCGCCCGGACCTGGGCGCGCACGTTGGCCTTGACCGCCCGGTCGACGACGTCGCCGGGGCCGCCGACCAGCGGCTCGACGATCGGCCGCAGCGCGTCGACGATGGTGCCGATGTGGCCGGGTGCGTGACCGCCGTGCTCGATGGCCTCGATCGTGGCGGTGATGGCGCCGCACCGCTCGTGGCCGAGCACCATGATCAGCGGCGGCGCGAACTCCTCGACCGCGAACTCGATGCTGCCCAGCAGCAGGTCGTCGACGATGTTGCCGGCCACCCGGTTGTCGAACAGGTCGCCGAGCCCCTGGTCGAACAGGATCTCCGGGGAGACCCGCGAGTCGGCGCAGCCGAGCGTGATCGCGAACGGGTCCTGGCCGTTGGCGAGCTGGCGCAGGTAGGCGACGGACTGGTGCGGGTGCCGGGCGTGGCCGCGGGTGAAGCGCCGGTTGCCGGCCAGCAGGTGGGCGACAGCGGCGGCCGGGGTCGACGGTGCCGGGCCGCCGGCGGACGCGGCGGTCGGGGCGCCGACACCGGCGACGGCGATCGCGCCGGCGGTGAGGCCGCCGGCGGTCAGCAACGTCCTGCGGCGGAGGGTCTCTCGTGACAAGGCGTGTCCTCTCGGCAAAGCGATGGCGAGCCGGCGTCCGGCTCGGTGGGGCTGTGGGTGGAGCCGGCAGGTTTCCGGTCCGCTCCGGGCGACGGTCGCCGGCTGTGTGCGGGGCGTCGCCTTCGGTCGGATCGATCGTGCCCACCGCCGGTCGACGGCGGAACCCCGTTTCACCCCACACGGCCGGCCATCACCGGGCTGACCTCGACCAAGGCGACTCTGTCAGAAGTTTTACAGCAGGCTCACAGTTGACATCCAGCAGACCGGCTCATCCGGATCATCGGCGTGGCGCCACCACACCGCCCGAGGAGGTCGCGACGTCAGCCCGCGCCAAGCACGTCCAGATAGGATGGTGGTACGGCGTCGGTCAGCCAGACGCCGTTCGCGCTGCGAAAGAACTCATGGCCGGCCCGGTGCATCGCCGCCGAATCGACGGTGAGGACCACGACGGCGCCGCGCCGGCGGGCGCCGACCCGGTGGGCGGTGGCCCGGTCGGCGGAAAGGTGCACGTGGTGCCGGCCACCCCGGTCCAGGCCGGTCGCCCGGATCGACTCCAGCGCGGCGGCGCCGGTGCCGTGGAAGAGCCGCTCCGGTGGCACCACCGGGGCGAGGCCCAGTTGCACCGGGACCGAATGCCCCTGGTTGGCCCGGATCCGCTCCACCCCGTCGGGGCCACGCTCCACCGCGAACCGGCGCTTGTCGTTGCCGGCCACCACCAGGTCGAGTTCGTCGCGCCCGATCCGGGTCGCGGCCAGGAACTCGGCGACCGGCACCCAGCCGGCCGCGTCGAGGGTCAGCCCGACCCGCTCCGGGGCGTGCCGCAACAACCGCGACATCCGCTTGCTCAGACTGACGATCCGTTCGTGATCCACGCCGATGAGTGTGGGCGCCGGGGTCGCCGGGTTCCAGGGGTTTTCCGGGCCGGATGCCGGGTCCGGGGCAGGCGCCCCGGACCCGGTCACAGGTACTGGCCGCTGGGCAGCGGCTCCGGCTCCACCGCCACCTGGTAGCCGTCCCGCAGCGCGTACAGCTCGGCCAGCGTCGCGCCGGCCGCCGGCACGCCGGCCGACGTACCCAGCCAGGTCTGCGCCTCGGCGGGCGACAGCGCCGGCACCTCGATCCGGGCCAGGCAGCGCCCCGGTCGTACGACGGCCGGGTGCAGCCGGGCCAGATCCTCGTTGGTGGTGATCGCCACCAGCACCTTGCGGCCCTGGCCGAGCAGGCCGTCGGTGAGGTTGAGCAGCCGGGACAGCGCCTGCCCGGTGGTCTGCTTCGCCTCGCCGCGGATCAGCTCGTCGCAGTCCTCGAGCAGCAGCAGCCGCCACTTGTCGTGCTTGCGGTCGGGGCACGAGCACTCGCGGCCCCCGTTGAGCGCGACCTCCATCAGGTAGGCCGGGCTGTTGAACAGCGCCTCCGGGTCGAGCACGCAGTCGAACTGGCACCAGTCCCGCCACTCGCGGGCCAACGCCCGCAGGACCGTGGTCTTGCCGGTGCCCGGCGGGCCGTGCAGCAGCACCAGCCGGCCGTGTACCGAGTCACGGTCGACCTTGACGAGCCGGTCGAACTCGGCCCGGGCCGGGGCGGCGTAGTTGCCCCGGATGTCCGCCCACGAGCCCACGCTGATCGAGCGCGGGTTGCGCTGCGGGCCGTTCGACGACGCGTACCAGAAGCCCATCGTCACGGCCTCCTCGACCGGTGGCGGCGGCTCCGTCATGCCGTCGGTCGCCCGGGCGAGGATCTCGTCGCCCAGCTCGGCGGTGGTCGCGGTGACCGCGACGTGGGCGGTCCTGCCACGCGGCCAGTGCACCGCGCGCAGCGTCCAGCCGTCCCCGGCGGCGAGCCGGGCGTGCTCGGTGTCGCTGCGGCTGTCCCGTAGCACCCGTACGTCGGGCGGCAGCAGCGTCGCGTCGTCGCGGACGTTGTTCAGGCTCTTCGACGTCGCGTACGGCTGGTGGCCGGCGACGAACGCGGTCAGCCCGAGCGCGTCGATGACGTCGCGCGGGGAATCGGAGTCGTCCACGGTGAGGACGACGGGCAGCAGCGACTCCGGCGCGGGGCCGGGAGCGCCGACTTCGAGCGGGATCTGCCGTGGGATACGCACCCGGACATGATCGCGGCCGGAAGGTGTTGCGGGATACCGCTTTTCCCGCCGGCGCGGGCCGGTCACAGGTGCTTGCGGCGCCACTCGCTCTGGTCGGCCTCGCTGGCCAGTTGTTCGTTCAGCGCGGTTTCCCGGATTCTGGACCGGTGCCGCTCCCGGTGCCGGATCTGGGTCACCGCGACCGTGACGCTGCCCGCCGCCAGGATGCCGAGCGCGATCAGCGCCGGGGGACGCAGCACCACCGTGATGAGCAGCAGGATCCCCACGAACGGCAGGATCAGGCTCGGCCGGAACCCGGGCAGCACCCGCCACGCCATCGCGACCAGGGCCGTCAGATACAGCAGGACGCCGCCGTACAGGACGTCGAGTTCGATGCCGCCGATCCGGTGCTGCCAGCCGGTCGAGGTGTCCGCCGTGATGTCGGTCAGGTACTTCTTGAGGCCGAGGGCGAACAGGATGATCCCGATGATCATCGGCAGGTGCAGGAACGTGTACGCGTCGCGGACCAGCCTCATCCGGGCGCGGCGTTCTCGGGTGCCGTGCAGCACCTGCTCGATGGCGAGCGCCGGTTCGTCGAAGTACGCCCACCACAGCGCCGCGATCACGGCGATGCCGAACACCGCCGCCGCGACCGCCTGCCACGAGACCGGCGCGCTGCCGATGAGGTTGGCGCCGACGCCCAGCGAGATGATCGACTCGCCCAGCGCCACCAACACGATCAGCGCGTGCCGCTCGGCCCAGTGCCCGGCCGAGGTGAGCGTCCACCGGCTGGTGTAGATCTTCGTTCCGAAGCCGTACTCGACGGCGAGCGCGGCCAGCCACAGGCTGAGGCGCACGGCGTACTCGGCATCGCCCGCGAAGAGCCGGGCCGGCACGAACCCGGCGATCCCGATCAGCGTCGCGCTGATCAGGATCGGCGCGGCGAACAGCAGTACTCCGTGCCGTGGCCCGGGCGTCACCCGGTTCACGCCCCACACGATGGCGACCTGCATGGCCCGGACGATGAAGTAGCAGGCGGCGAAGAGCAGCGGCCCGTGCAGCCCGCCCGGCTGGTCGACGAACGCCTCCGAGATGGTGAGCGCCAGCACGAACACGGCGGCCATGTTGATGAACACGATCACCGGGACGATCCCCTGGTCGGCCCGGATCAGGTTGCCCAGTGCCGCCATGCTCGTCCAACACCACCACAGCAGCGCGAGCACCAGCAGGGCGCGCAGCAACCCGAGCAGGCCCAGTTCCTCGCCGGTCAGCTGGGTCACGTTGAGGAACGCGAACACGTAGACCAGGTCGAAGAACAGTTCGAGGCGGGTGACCCGCGATCCCGGCGCGCCGAGCCGGATCCACCGCGACCAGCGGAACTCGCCTTCGGTGCTCACCAGGTCGAGTCTTGCAGCCGGCCAACCTCGCCGGGCGGCAACCGCCAACCCGGGAACGCGGGCCGAGCCGACCGCGTGATCGTCTGCGGTTCAGGCGCGGCACTCACGGCGTGTCGGGTGTCTGAGCCGCAGACGATCAAGCCGGCCGGGGTGCGCCGCCGGCAGCCGACGCCCCGGTCAGGCGCCAGGCGGCATTGATCAGGCCGACGTGCGAGAACGCCTGCGGATGGTTGCCGAGCTGCCGTCCGGTGGCCGGATCGATCTCCTCGGCGAACAGGCCGAGGTCGTTGCCGTGGCCCAGCAGGTCGTCGAAGAGCACGCCGGCCTCGTCCACCCGACCGGCCAGGGCCAGGCACTCGACGAGCCAGAAGCCACAGGCGACGAACGCGGCGGAGTCGCCGTACCAGCGGCGCACCAACGGGCCGTCGGCGAGCCGGTCGCGGACCGCCTCGATGGTGGCGAGCATCCGCGGATCGTCGGCGGGCAGGAACCCGACCAGCGGCAGCAGCAGCACCGAGGCGTCGAGGCGGTCGGAGTCGAAGGCGCCGGCGTACGCCCCGATCCGCTCGCACCAGGCGCGTCGCAGCACGGCCGCGCGGATCTCGTCGCGGGCGGTGGCCCAGCCGGCGGCCCGGCCGGGTACGCCGAGCGCGCCGGCGAGCCGTACGGCCCGGTCGAGGGCCACCCAGCACATCACCTTCGACGAGGTGTAGTGCCGGGGGTGCTCGCGGGACTCCCACATCCCCGAGTCGGGCAGCCGCCAGCTGTCCGCCGCCTGGTCGGCGAGGGAGACGAGCAGTTCGCGGGTGGCGTCGCTCAGCTCGCCGATCCGCTCGCGCAGCAGTTCGGCGGCGAACAGGACCTCGCCGAGGACGTCGAGCTGGCGTTGCTTCCACGCGTCGTTGCCGACCCGGACCGGGCGGCTGGCCCGGTGGCCGGCGAGGTGGTCGAGTTCGTGTTCGGTCAGGTCGCGTTCGCCGGTGACGCCGAACATGATCTGCAGTGGTGCGCCGCCGAGCGGGCCGAACGCGTCGGCGATCCAGTCGAAGAAGCGGCCGGCCTCGTCCGGGCAGGCGGCGACCCACAGCGCCTGCATGGTCAGGCTGACGTCGCGCAGCCAGGCGAAGCGGTAGTCCCAGTTGAGGTCGGCGCCGATCTGCTCGGGCAACGACGTGGTGGCGGCGGCGACCACCGCGCCGCTGCGCTGGAAGGTCAGGCCCTGCAGCACCAGGGCGCTACGGCGTACCTGGGGCAGGTAGCGGCCCTGGTAGCCGCGGTGCAGGGCGGCCCAGGAGTACCACGCCTCCAGGGTGTCGTGCACCGACGGCTCCGGACCGCCGCGGTCGACCGGCTCGTACGTCGGCTCGTAGGCCAGCCGGAACCTGACCCGCTGGCCGGCGGCGACCGGGTAGCGGCCGGCGAGGGTGCCGCCGGTGGCCGTCAGCTCGGAGTCGTCGGTCAGCCGCAGCCCGACCGGTCCGGCCCGCGCCATCCAGGTCCGGCCGTCGCGGTACCACCGGGGCTCGGTCAGGCCGTACTCGAGGCGGGGGGCGACTTCGACGGCGACCGTGACGGTGCCGTCGAGGCCCGCGACGGTGCGCAGCAGGGTGTGCGGGGCGTCGAAGCCGATCTCGTGGCCCCGGCTGCCGGGGTGCAGCGCGAGCGCGTCGGTGACCGCGACCGCGCCGGTGGCGGTCCGCAGCACGGTCCGCAGCACCAGGGAGTCGCCGACGTAGTCCCGGGTCACGGTGTGCGCGTCGACCGGGGCGATCGACCAGTGCCCGGCGTCCGGGTCGAGCAGGCGGCCGAAGACGGCGGGCGAGTCGAAGCGGGGCGGGCCCCACCAGTCGACGGAGCCGTGCGAGCTGACCAGGGCGGCACTGTGGCAGTCGGACAGCAGGCCGTAGTCGCTGATCTCCGGCGGGCCGGCGGTCACCACGTACCGCCGGGTCCGGCCGGGACCGGGGACGCGGCACCCGGCGGCACCGTGCCCCGGACCGGTCCGGTGGGGTGCAGCCGGTCGACGCCGGCCAGCGCGGGCGTGACCGACGTGCACAGGTCGCGCAGGTTGCGGCGGTACGTGCCGTCGGCGCGGATCCGGTCGACGGCGGCGGCGATCAGCACCGGCAGGTCGGGGTGCAGGAACCGGGCGGCGGCGCCGCGTTCGACGGTGGCGCCGCCGTCGAGGGCGATGCCGACGCCGAGTTCGGCGGCGCGCCGGGCGACCAGCGGCTGGTCGCCGAAGAACGGTACGACGACGACCGGCACCCGGGCGAGCAGCGCCTCGTGGAAGCTGTTGCTGCCGCCGTGGGTGACGAAGACGTCGGCCCGGCTGAGGATCCGCTGCTGGTCGACCCGGTCGTGCACGGCCCAGTTCGCCGGATACGTGGGCAGCACCGGCCGGCCGCGGGTGACGAAGACGACGTCGACGTCGCGGGTCCAGCGGGCGGCGAGGCCGGCGACGCAGCGGCGTACACCGTCGCGGGTGGTCGGATCGGCGTGCCACAGGTTGTCCATCACCTCGGTGCCGAACGACAGGTAGACCAGCGGCCGCCCGGCGGGCCGGGCCGGGCGCCGGTGGCCGTCGGAGAGGTAGCCGGCGAACCGGTAGTGGGCCGGCCGGCGGTGGTGGCGGAAGTCGGCGGGCGTCACCGCCGGGTACGACCACAGCAGGTTCGTCGGTGCCGGGATGTGCAGGCTGTTGGAGACGAGTTCGACGTCGCCGGGGGCGACGGTGAGGCCGTACCTCTGCCGCAGGGTGTCCAGCGCGGCGCGGTTGGTGCCCGACGACAGGCATTCGGTGAGGTACCGGCGGTCGGTCATCGGCCCGATCAGCCCGGGTACGGAGGCCCAGTACGGCACCCCGGCCAGCCGGGCGGCGAAGTGGCCCTCCAGCGCGCAGAAGTCGTGCACGACCAGGTCGGGATCGAAGTCGCGGGTGATCGCGAGGCTCTCGTCGAGCAGTTCACAGACCCGGTGCAGGACGTCCGGCGCGGGCGTGTTGAGGAAGTGGCGGGAGCCGTCGAGGGTGTCGGTGAGCCCGGCCAGGTCGCCGAGGTCGGGTGCGGTGGTCTGCCGGTCGACCAGCACCAGCCGGAAGGTGTGCTCGGCCCGGTAGGCGCGGATCATCCGCTTGAGGATGTTGAGATGCCCGTCGTTCGGGATCGTGAAGACCATGATCCGCTTACCCGCCATCGCGCCCCCTAGGCCAGTCGGCGTCGGCGGCGAATGCCCGGTCGGGCGTGCTCCAAACGGGGGACCGCGGCCGGGTGCGCCGGTACGGTGGCGGTGGTGGACGGGCCGCCGTACCGGGACGCGCGGCTGCCGGTGGCGGTGCGCGTCGAGGACCTGCTGCGCCGGATGACGCTGCCGGACAAGGCCGGGCTGCTCTTCCACACCATGGTCGGGATCGGGCCGGGTGGCTCGCTGGCCCCGGCCGACCCGGACGCCGGGCTGCTGTCGGCCGCCGAGATGGTGCGCGACCGGCGGATGAACCATTTCAACCTGCTCGGTACGGCCGCGCCCGCCGACCTGGCCCGCTGGCACAACGGGCTGCAGGACCTGGCCGCCGCGACCCCGTTCGGCATACCGGTCACGGTGTCGTCCGACCCCCGGCACGCGTACTCGGCGAACCCGAACACCGCCGCGCTGGCCGGTGCGTTCTCGGTGTGGCCGGAGCCGCTGGGGATGGCCGCGACCCGGGACGCGGCACTGGTACGCGGGTGGGCGGACGTGGTCCGGCAGGAGTACGCCGCGGTCGGCATCCGGGTCGCCCTGCACCCGCAGGCGGACCTGGCGACCGAACCGCGCTGGCCGCGTACGCTCGGCACCTTCGGCGAGGACGCGGGGCTCGCCGCCGAGCTGGTGCGGGCGTACGTCGGCGGGTTGCAGGGGCCGACGCTCGGGCCGGACGGGGTCGCCGCGATGGTGAAGCACTTCCCCGGCGGCGGTGCCGCCCACGACGGCGAGGACCCGCACTTCCGGTACGGCCGCGAGCAGGTCTATCCCGGCGGTCGGTTCGCCGACCACCTGCGGCCGTTCGTGGCGGCGCTGGACGCCGGCTGCTCGCAGGTGATGCTCGGCTACGGGATGCCGCGCGGGACCGGCTACGCAGAGGTCGGGTTCAGCTTCAACCGGGACGTGGTCGGTGGGCTGCTGCGGCGGCGGATGGGTTTCGGCGGCATCGTCTGCACCGACTGGGGGGTGCTGACCGGGGCGGTGTTCCGGGGGCAGGTCCGGCCGGCGCGGGCCTGGGGGCTTGAGCACCTCTCCCCCGCGCGGCGGGCGCACCGGGTTCTCGACGCCGGCGCCGACCAGATCGGTGGCGAGGCCGTACCGGGGCTGGTCGTCGACCTGGTGCGGGCGGGGCGGGTCGGGGTGGCCCGGCTGGACGCGTCGGTGCGGCGGGTGTTGCGGGAGAAGTTCACCCTCGGGCTTTTCGACCGGCCGTACGTGGACCCGGACCGGGCGGCTGCCGTCGTCGGGTGCGCGCGGTTCCGGGCGGCGGGGCTGGCCGCCCAGCGGGCCTGCGTGACGCTGTTGTCGAACGCGGCCCCGGACCGGGCGGCGCGTCTGCCGTTGCGGCGCGGGCTGCGGGTCTGGTGCGACGGGGTGGCCCCCGAGGTCGTCGCCCGCGACTGGCGGGTGGTGGACCGGCTGGCCGACGCCGACGTGGCGCTCCTTCGCCTGCAGGCACCGTACGACCACCGGCCCGGGCAGTTCGAGGCGTTCTTCCACGCCGGGTCGCTGGAGTTCGCCGCCGGGGAGATGGCGCGGGTGCTGACGATCGCCGAGACCGTACCGACGGTCGTCGACGTCTACCTGGACCGGCCGGCGGTGCTGTCCCGGCTGGCGGCGCGGGTGGCGGCGCTGACGGTGTCGTTCGGGGTGTGCGACGAGGCGCTGACGGACGTGCTGGCCGGGCGGGCGGCGCCGGGTGGGCGGCTGCCGTTCGACCTGCCCCGCTCGTCGGCGGCGGTCCGGGCCGGCCGGCCCGACGTCGCCTTCGACACCGCCGATCCGGTCTTCCGCTTCGGCCACGGCCTGACCTACCAAGATTGACAAGACTTCTTGTACGTCATCTCTTGTACATCATTTCTTGTGGGTCTACGGTGAACCGCATGACCGAACGCAGCGAGGAGGCCGGCGGGCCGTCCGACGACGGCCGGACCGTGCACCTGACCGATCCGCGGGCCATGCGTGCCCTGGCCCACCCGACCCGCCTGCGGCTCCTCGGCGAACTGCGCGGCCGGGGCCCGCAGACCGTCGGCATGCTCAGCGAGATCGTCGACGAGGCGGTCGGCTCGGTCAGCTACCACCTCGGCAAGCTGGCGTCGTTCGGGTTCGTCGAGGAGGTTCCGGAACTCGCCCGCGACCGGCGGGAACGGTGGTGGCGGGCAACCCACGAGCGGACCGCGTGGAAGCCGGTGGAGGTCCTCGACGACCCGGAGCGCCGGGCCGCCCTGGACTCGTTGCGCCGCACCGTCCTGCGCCGCTATGTCGAGGTCCTGGAGCGCTACCTCGAATCCGAGGCGACCCTCGCCCCGGCCTGGGTCGCCGGCGCCACCAGCGGCGACACCCAGCTGCACCTGACCAGCGACGAGCTGACGGAACTCCAGGCCGACCTGAAGGCGCTCGTCGACCGGTGGGAGGCCCGGGGCGCCGCCGGTCGGGCCGGCACCGAAGCGGTCACCCTGATGTTCCACGCGTTCCGGCGGCCGGAATGAAGACCGCCGCGCGCGTCCCGGCGCAACGGACCCCCGACCGGCGGTACGGCCCACTGCTCGGCCTGGTCATCGGCCACGCGGTGTCACTGACCGGCAACATGCTCACCATCATCGCCCTGCCGCTCTACGTGCTCGCCGAGACCGGGTCGGCGGCGGCGACCGGCCTCGTCGGCGCCTTCGCCACCGCACCGATGGTGATCGGCGGCGCCTTCGGCGGGGTGCTGGTCGACCGGATCGGCTACCGCCGGGCCAGCGTCGCCGCCGACCTCGTCTCGGGCGTGACGATCGCCGCCGTACCGCTGCTCGACCGTACGGTCGGCCTGCCGTTCTGGGCACTGCTCGCGCTGGTCTTCGCCACCGGCCTGCTGGACACCCCCGGGCACACCGCCCGGATCGCGCTGCTGCCCGAGGCCGCCGCCGCGGCCGGCATGCCGGTCGAGCGGGCCGTCGCCATGCTCGAGGCGACCAGCCGCGGTGCCCGGCTCGTCGGCGCCCCGGTCGCCGGGCTGCTGGTGGCGGCGTTCGGCGCGCTGACCGTGCTCGCCATCGACGCGGTCACGTTCGCGGTCTCCGCCGCCGTGGTCGCCGTGCTCGTACCGCGCGGGCTGCGGCCGGCCACGGAACCGGCGGCCGACGCCGGGCCGGGTGCCGACGCCCGCCCGGCGGGTTACTGGCGGGAGTTCACCGACGGGGTCCGGTTCCTGCTCCGCGAGCCGCTGCTGCGCCTCATCGTGCTGATGGTGCTGTTCACCAACCTTCTCGACGCCGCGAAGAGCACCGTCCTGCTGCCCGTCGTCGCCGACCGCGAACTCGGTGGGGCGACCGCGTTCGGCCTGCTGGTCGGCGCGATGGGCGGTGGCGCGCTGGCCGGCTCACTGGTCTTCGGCGCGATCGGCCACCGGCTGCCGCGCCGGCCCACGTACGTGGTCGCCTTCCTGATCGCCGGCGCCCCGCCGTTCCTGGCCCTGGCCGCCGGGCTCCCGCTGCCCGCGCTGGTCACGGTCACCGTCGTCGCCGGCTTCGCCGCCGGCGCGATCAACCCGATGATCGGGACGATCGAGCTCGAGCGGGTGCCGGCCGGGATGCGCGCCCGGGTGTACGGCGTCATCGGCGCCGGCTGCTGGGCGGCGATGCCGGTCGGCTCGGTCGGCGCCGGCCTGGCCGTCAACGCCTTCGGTACGACCGCCACCCTGGTCGTCGCCGGCTGCTGTTACCTGCTGCTCTCACTGACGCCGCTGCTCGGCGGCCCGTGGCGGGACATGTCCCGCCCGGCCCCGGCCCGACCGGCTCCCGTCCCGGAACACGTCTCGTGAAACGGTGGCGCTCGTGCCGGTCGCCAGGCGGGGTACTGCTGTTTCGCTCCACAGCGAATTCGGCGTAGCAACAGCGAATTCGCTGTGGAGCGGAACAGCGACCATCCCCGGCCGCCAACCGAGCTGGAGTCAGTTGCCGGCGCGGGCCAGCTCGGCCTGGTAGGCGGCGGTGAGCCGGTCGAACACCGGCTCCACCCCCGCCGGCCGTGGGATGCCCAGGTGGAGTTCGCGCAGCTCGTCCATGAAGTCGTCCCACAGCGACGGTCCGCCGTCGGCGAGCAGCCGGGCGCGTACGGCCAGTTCGGGGCTGACCGGCAGGTGCCGGACGCCCCACGCGCCGAGCTGGGCGAGCACCGGGACGAGCTGGATCGACGGCTCGGTGAGCCGGTAGACGATCTTCTGTTTGTGGCCCGGGTCGGGCGCGCGCGACACCATCCCGAGACCGACGAGCCGGTGCAGCCGGTCGGCGAGGATGTTCGACGCGATGCCCTCGCTGTTGTTCGTCAGCAGCTCGCGGAAGTGCCGGCGGTTGCCGAACATGATGTCGCGGATGACGATCAGCGACCACCGGTCGCCGAAGACCTCCAGCGACAGGTTGATCGGGCAGCCCGACCGGTGCTCCTCCACGGCGCCTCCTTCCCGCAAACCGCTTGCATCCTACAACCGGCACGTCTAGCGTAACCGGTTGTAATCTGCAATCAGTTTGGAAGGTGGATCATGTCTCCTGTCACGACCGACATCGCGATCTCCCTCGACGGTTTCTCGTCCCGCCCCGACCAGTCCCGCGAACACCCGTTCGGCACCGGCGTCGACCTGCACACCTGGATGTTCGAGACCCCGGACGAGAACGCGACCGAGATCGCCGCCGTCACCGGGGCCGGCGCCTACATCATGGGCCGCAACATGTTCGGCCCCCGCCGTACCACGCGCCGGTGTTCGTGCTCGGCCACCAGCCACGCGAGCCGCTGACGATGAAGGGCGGCACCACCTTCACGTTCGTCACCGACGGCATCCACGCCGCGTTCGAACAGGCCAGGGCGGCGGCCGGCGACCGGCGGATCTCCATCGCCGGCGGCGCGGCGACCGTCAACCAGTACCTGACCGCCGGCCTGATCGACGAGCTGCGGCTGCACGTCGTACCCGTCACGCTCGGGCACGGCGACCGGCTCTTCGACGGGGTGCCGCCACTGCGGCTCGAGCAGGTGTCCGCCCGCCAGGCGTCGCTGGTCACCCACCTGACGTACCGCGTCCACCACTGAGCACGGCACCCCCGGCCACCCCCGCCAATCGTTAACAGTATTGACAGAACACCGTCGATGGTCATACTTTTCATCACCAACGAGGTTTGGTGAAAGGAATGCTGATGACCGACAGTGGCCTGCTCGGCCGGATCCGCACCGAGCTACCGACCCTGCCGGTCGCCCTGCAACGGGTCGCCGAGCAGATCCTGATCGCCCCCGAGGAGACGGCCCGCGCCACGATCATCGACCTGGCGGAACGGGCCGGTACCTCCACCGCCACGGTCACCCGGTTCTGCCGGCTCTTCGGCCACCGCGGCTACGCCGAACTGCGGGTCGCGGTGGCCACCGAGACCGGCCGGGCGGCGCAGGCCCGCTGGGACACCGACATCGACCGGGAGATCGGCCCCGACGACCCGCTCGACCACCTGCTCGGCGTCGTCGCCAGCGCCGACGCCCGGGCCATTCAGGAAACCGCCGGCCAGGTCGACCTCGCGGCCGTCGACCGGGTCGCGTCGGCGGTCGCCACCGCCACCCGGGTCGAACTCTTCGGCCTCGGCAGCTCCGGCAACGCCGCCCGGGAGATGGCGTTCCGGCTGGAACGGATCCGGGTGCCGTGCTGGCACCGGCCCGACCCGCACACCGCGCTGACCAACGCGGCCCTGCTCGGCCCCGGCGACGTGGCGATCGGCCTGTCGCACAGTGGCCGTACCCGCGAGGTGATCGAAGTGCTCGCCGAGGCCGCCGACCACGGCGCGCTCACCGTCGCGGTCACCTCGTTCCCCCGCTCGCCGCTGGCCGAGACCGCCGACGTGGTGATGACCACCGCCGTGCAGGAGACCACGTTCCGGTTCGCCGCGCTCTCCGCCCTGCACTCCCAACTGCTGGTCCTCGACCTCATCTACGTCGCGGTGGCCCAGCGGACCTACCAGCGCACCACCGAGGCGTTCGAGGTGACCGCCCGCGCGGTCGACGCCCACCGCCTGCCCGACGAAGCCAATCGCGCCGGCCGCCGGCGCCCCCGATCGGAGGTCTGATGAGCATCAGCGCGCACGGTTACCTCGACGCGGTCACCGCGGCGATCGGCCGGGTCGCCGCCGGCCAGACCGAGGGCGTACGGCGGGCGGCCGACCTGGTCACCGCGGGCCTGCGGGCCGGCGGGGTGCTCCAGGCGTTCGGCTGCGGGCACTCCGAGGCACTGTCGATGGAGATCGCCGGCCGGGCCGGCGGACTGGTGCCGACCAACCGGATCGCCCTTCGCGACCTGGTGCTGTACGGCGGCGCCGACCGGGCCGTACTCGACGACCCGCTGCTCGAACGCGACCCGGCCGTGGCCCGCCGGCTCTACGAACTGTCCCCGGTCAAGCCCGACGACGTCTTCGTCGTCACCTCCAACTCCGGCGTCAACGGCGTCATCGTCGAGTTCGCCCTGCTGCTCAAGGAGCAGGGCCACCGGGTCATCGGGATCACCTCGCTTTCCCACAGCGCCAGGGTCGCCTCCCGGCACCCGTCCGGCCGCCGGCTGGCCGACATCGCCGACGTGGTGCTCGACAACGGCGCCCCGTACGGCGACGCGGCCCTGCCGCTACCCGGTGGCGGCGCCGTCGGCGCGATCTCGTCGATCACCGGGGCGCTGCTGGCCCAGCAGATCGTCTGCGAGGTGGTCGCCCGGCTGCTCGCCGCCGGCGAGACGCCACCGGTCTACCTGTCGGCGAACGTGCCCGGCGGGGACACGCACAACCACGAACTGGAAGCCCGGTACGCCGGACGCATCCGGCGTACCGCCTGACCGGCGCCGCCCGCGCCGCACCTCCACCGGCGCCTACGCGCCGTACCAGAAACGGCGCCCCCGCGCCGTACACAAGGCGGCGCCCGCGCCGCACCCGAACCGGCGCCCGCGCGCCGCGACCCGATCGGCGTCCCGCGCCGGGCCGGAGTCGGCGCCGGCGTGCCGCACCCCGGCGCGCCCGCGCGCCGTACCCAGACCGGCGTCCCCGCGCCGGCTCGCCCCGGCGCCCCGCGCCGCCCGACCGAAGAAAGTCGAGGCACCCCCATGACCGCCTCCCCGTCCCCCGGCCGCCGGCTGACCCGGCGGACCCTGGTCCGCACCGCGGGTGCCGCCGCCCTGGCCACCCCCGCCCTCGCCGGCTGCGTCACGAACAGCGGCGGCGGACCCGCCGCCCCGGCACCGACCGGTGCCCGCGACGCCGGCAACCCGCTCGGCGTACCCGACTCGACCCCGCTGGAGGTGGTGATCTTCAAGGGCGGGTACGGCGACCAGTACGCCATCGACGCCGGCACCGTCTACAAGGAACGGCACCCCGGCGCGACCATCGACCACAAGGGAATCCAGAAGGTCGGCGAGGCGCTGCAGCCCCGGTTCGTCGCCGACACCCCGCCGGACGTGGTCGACAACACCGGCGCCGGCCGCCTCGACCTGGCCACCCTGGTCGCCGCCGGCAAGCTCACCGACCTCGCCGAACTGCTCGACGCCCCGACGCTGGACGACCCGGCCCGCACCGTACGGGACACGCTGCTGCCCGGCGTGACCGGGGACGGCACCTTCGACGGCAAGGTCTACGCGCTCAACTTCACCTACACCGTCTGGGGCCTGTGGTACTCGAAGCCGTTGTTCGAGCGGCACGGCTGGACCTGGCCGGCGACGTGGGACGCGATGCTGGCACTGTGCGGGCAGATCAAGGCCGCCGGCCTCGCCCCCTGGACCTACCAGGGCAAGTACCCGGAGTACATCAACGACCCGCTGCTGTCGATGGCGGCCAAGGCCGGCGGCCCCGACCTGCTGAAGGCGGTCGACAACCTCGAACCGGGCGCGTGGAAGCGGCCGGAGCTGGTCGACGCCGCCACCGCCCTGCACGAGCTGGCCGCCAGGGGCTACCTGCTGTCCGGTTCGGAGGCGCTGTCGCACACCGAGGCGCAGGCCGCCTGGTCGCAGTCCAAGGCCGCGATCATCCCCTGCGGGTCGTGGCTGGAGGCCGAACAGAAGGGCGTCACCCCGGACGGCTTCGACATGGTGATGGGCGCGGTGCCCGCGCTCGGCACCGGTGACCGGGTGCCGGCCGCCGGTCTCCAGGCGGCCAGCAGCGAGTCGTTCGTGGTGCCGAGCCGGGCGAAGAACCCGCGTGGCGGGCTGGAATACCTGCGGATCCTGTTCTCGCAACGGTCGGCGCGCCGGTTCGCCGAACTCAACAGCACCCTGCCGACCGTCGCCGGCGCCACCGACGGGTTGACCGTCAGCAGCGGCCTCGCATCGGTGCGGGAGGCGGTCGCCGCCGCCGGCACGCACACCTTCACCTTCCGGTTCCGGACCTGGTACGCGCCGCTGGCCAAGGCGGTCGACGACGCCACCGGCGAACTCGTGACGGGTCGGGCCACCCCGGCGCAGTGGTCGGACCGGATCCAGCGGGCCGCCGACACGCTCGCCCGGGACACCACCGTCACCAAATACACCCGGTAGCCGGCGATGACGGCCATCCGGCACGGTCGCCACCGGTTCCTCGCCGCGGCCATCCTGCCCGGCCTGGCGCTGTACGCGGTCTTCGTGCTGTCGCCGTACGCGCAGGCGTTCTACCTCGCCCTCACCGACTGGTCCGGGGTCTCCGGTCAGGTCGACTACGTGGGGCTGGCCAACTTCCGGCAACTGCTGTCCGACCCGCTCTTCCTGGCCGCGTTGCGCAACAACGCCCTGATGCTGCTGGTGGTGCCGGCGGCGACGATCGCGCTCGGCCTGCTGCTGGCCACCCTGGTCAACTTCGGCGGCCGGGGCGGCAGCACGATGCTGTCGGCGGTGCGCGGCGGCGAGTTCTACAAGACGGCGTACTTCTTCCCGCAACTGCTGTCGTTGCCGATCATCGCCGTGCTCTGGCAGTTCGTATACCACCCCAACGAGGGGCTGCTCAACGGCGTGCTGCGGGCGGTCGGGCTGGACGCGCTGGCGCGTACCTGGCTCGGTGATCCCCGGCTGGCGCTGTGGGCGGTGATGGCGGTGCTCGTCTGGTCGTCGGTCGGGTTCTACATGGTGCTGTTCTCGGCGGCCATGGAGTCGATCCCCCGCGACGTGCTGGAGGCCGCCGTGCTCGACGGCGCCGGACGGCTCGACACCCTGCGCCGGGTGATCCTGCCGCTGGTCCGCGACAACGTACAGGTCGCCTTCGTCTATCTCGGGGTGCTCGCGCTCGACGGCTTCGCCGTCGTACAGATCATGACGGTCGGGCCGGGCGGGCCGGACGGCTCGACCGAGGTGATCGGGCTCGGCCTCTACCGCAACGCGTTCACCTACGGCAAGTTCGGCTACGCCGCCGCGATGGGCGTCGCGCTGTTCCTCCTCACCCTGGCACTGGCCGTGGTCACCATGCGGGCCGGCCGGCGAGAACCCGTGGAGTTGTCATGACGACCACCGTCGACAGGGTGCGGCCGGACCGGTGGACCGGGCCGGCGCCACAGGGGCGGCGGGCCACGCGCGGCGGTGGCGGCGGGCGCGGGGCGCACCTGTTCCTGCTCGCCTGGGCGGCGGTGGTCACCCTGCCGCTGCTGTGGGCGGTGGTCAGCTCGCTGAAGACCGACCGGGAGATCCTGACCAGTCCGTGGAGCCTGCCGGCCACGCCCCGGCTCGACAACTGGTCGCGGGCCTGGAACCAGGCGTCGATCGGCGACTACCTGCTCAACAGCGCGATCGTCGTCGGCGGTGCGCTGGTCCTGACCATGCTGCTCGGCGCCACCATCTCGTACGCCCTGGCCCGCTACCCGTTCCCGGGCAACCGGATCGTCCACCTGGTCTTCGTCGCCGGGCTGCTCTTCCCGGTGTTCCTGGCCCTGGTTCCGCTGTTCTTCGTGGTCAGGCAGCTCGGGCTGCTCGGCACCTACCACGGGCTGATCCTGGTCTACACCGCGTACGCCCTGCCGTTCACGGTCTTCTTCCTGCACTCGTTCTTCCGTACACTGCCGTCCGCCGTCGCCGAGGCCGCCTTCCTCGACGGCTGCTCGCACTGGGGTGTGTTCTTCCGGGTGATGCTGCCGCTGGCCCGCCCAGGGCTGGTCAGCATCGCGATCTTCAACTTCCTGGGGCTGTGGAACCAGTACCTGCTGCCGCTGGTGCTCAACCCCGACCCCGACCGGTACGTGCTCGCGCAGGGCCTGGCCGCGCTGTCGGTCAGCCAGGGCTACCGCAGTGACTGGAGCGGCCTGTTCGCCGGGCTGACCATCGCGATGGTCCCGGTCCTGGCCGCGTACGTGCTCTTCCAGCGCCAGATCCGCACCGGCCTGACCGCCGGCGCGGTCCGCTGATCCCCGGCGCCACCCGGGTGACCGGCCGGAGCCGTCCGGCCACCCGTACCCCTTTTGTCCCACCGTGAGGAGATTCCGATGTCACGGAGACCCACCGTCCGCACGGTCGCCGCCGCGGCCGCCACCCTGCTGACCGCCGGCACGCTCGCCGGGGTCGCGGCCACCGCGACCGCCGGCACCACCCCGGCCGCCGCCCCGGGCACCGCCGCCACCTGCGGCATCCTGTTCGACGACTTCAACTACTCGTCGGCGTCCGACCCGGCGATCGCCGCCCGCAACTGGACCGTCCGCACCAACGCCGGCGGTCCCGGCGTACCCGGCGCCGCCTGGCCCGCGTCGAACATCTCGTTCCCGACCGACGCCGGCCAGAAGGTCCTGCAACTGACCGCGAAGACCGACGGCACCGCCGCCGGCACCAGCCACGCCGAGTTCTTCCACCAGCGCAAGTTCTACGAGGGCACGTACGCCTCGCGGGTGAAGTTCACCGACGCCCCGGTGTCCGGCCCGGACGGCGACCGGCTGGTCGAGACGTTCTTCACCATCACCCCGCTGGACCGGCCGATGGACCCGAACTACGGGGAGATCGACTTCGAGTACCTGCCGAACGGCGGCTGGGGTGAGCAGGGCCCGATCCTCTACCAGACGACGTGGGAGACGTACCAGAACGAGCCGTGGGTGGCCGACAACACGCACACCGCCCAGCGGACCAGCCACGCCGGCTGGCACGACCTGGTCTTCACGGTCAAGGACGGCCGGGTCAAATACTATGTGGACGGTCAACTGGTGGCCGACCACGGCGACCGCTACTACCCCGAGACCCCGATGTCGATCAACTTCAACCTGTGGTTCATCGACCTGAACGGCCGCAGCACCCCGGGCCTGGCCACCTACGTCCAGCAGGTCGACTACCTCTACTTCATCGCCGACCAGGCCATCACCACGGTTGAGGCGAAGAACCGGGTCAACGCCTACCGCACGGCCGGCACCAGCCACGTCGACACGGTCGGCACCGGCGGGCCGTGCCCGACCTCCTCCCCCACCCCGTCGCCCACCGTCTCCCCGACGGTCTCGCCGACGCCGACCCGGACACCGACGAACCCCCCGGTCGGCTGCGCCGGCGTACCGGCCTGGAACTGGGGCACCGTCTACCTCGAGGGCCAGCGGGTACGCCACAACGGCAGGCTGTGGCAGGCGAACTGGTGGACGCAGGGTTCCGAGCCCGGACTGACCGCCCAGTGGCGTGAGATCGGCCGCTGCTGACCCGTACCGCACGACCGGGGCCCTCCGCACCGGCCCGGGCCCTCCGCGCACCGGCGCGGAGGGCCGTCGCCGAAGAGCACCTTGACCTCAAGCTTGGTTTCAGTTTTAGCCTCGAAGCACCTGCTCACGGCGAATCTGAAGGGCCTCCGGAATGACCATGCCTCCCCTGCGCATCTCGGTGATCGTCGGCAGCACCCGCAACGGCCGCTTCGGGCCGATCGTGGCGAACTGGTTCACCGGTCACGCCGCCCGACGTCCCGACCTGCACGTCGAGATCGTGGACCTGGCCGATCCCCAACCGGTGAGCGCGACCCTCGCCGCCGCCGACGGCTTCGTGGTCGTCACCCCCGAGTACAACCACAGCTACCCGGGGCCGCTGAAGGAGGCCATCGACGCGCACTACAAGGAGTGGCACGCCAAGCCGGTCGCGTTCGTGTCGTACGGCGGGATCTCCGGGGGCCTGCGCGCCGTCGAACACCTGCGCGGCGTCTTCGCCGAACTGCACGCGATGACGGTGCGCGACACGGTCAGCTTCCACCGGATCCAGCAGTGCTTCGACCCACAGGGGCAGCCGGTCGACCGGGCCTCGGTCGACGCCGCCGACGTGCTCCTGAACCGGCTCACCTGGTGGGCCAACGCCCTACGCGAAGCCCGCACCCACACCCCGTACCTGGCCTGACCCCGCCCCGGGCCGGGGCCGGCCCTTGGGGCGCGATCAAGGGGAAGTCGTCCCCTCGGGTGCCCGATTTGCGTGACACATCCCCTTGATCGCGGAGGTGGTGCCGGCGGCTGCGGTCGGTGCGACTACGGGTGGGTTCAGGGTAGGTCCAGGCGGACCACCCAGCGGGTACGGCCGCTGGCGCGGGACGCGGTCGGCCGGACCCGCCGGAAGCCGGCCGCCTCGAACAGGCCGAGGGTGCCGAAGTAGGCGAACGTGTTGTCCAGCCGGCCGCCGTCCGGATCGGCCGGATACCCCTCCAACCCGCAGGCCCCCTCGGCACGGGCCCGGTCGACGGCCGCCGCCAGCAGGGTGTGGGCGATCCCCCGACGGCGGTGACCGGGACGGACGAGGAAACACACCACCGACCACACCGGACGATCGTCGATCTTCGGGATCGTCCGCGAGCGGTTGAGCCGTTCCAGGTCGGCGCGGGGTCCGAGCCCGATCCAGCCGACCGGCTCGCCGCCCGCGTACGCGATCAGCCCGGGCGCCGGCCGCCGGCCGGTCAGGTCGCGCAGCAACCGCTCCCGTTCCTCGTCCGAGCCGCGGGAATAGGCGCCCGAGGACATCCGGAAATAGGTGCACCAGCAGTGCTGCTTCGTCTGCCCCGCGCCGAGCAGGGTCGCCACGTCGTCCCACCGATCGGCGGTCGCCGGGTGGACCTCGACCTTCTCGTCCGGCATCAGCCGATGCTACGTCCGGCGGGCGCCCTTCGCAGGTCAGCCGCCCGGCACCCGGGCCGCCGGGCGCTGCGGCGACCGGTGGTCACCGTCGGGTGCGGGAATCAGGTAGCCGCCCCAGACCAGCTCGACGGGCCCTGCCTCGACCGGCCCGGTCCCGCCCGTACCGCGCCATCCGGACTCGTCCGGGGCGCCACCACGGACGGCGGGCCGGTGCACACCGTCCGACCGGACCGGCTCCGGTGGGGCCGCCACCGGAGGCGACCCCGGCGGGACGGCCGGCCGGGGGCGGGCCGGCGAAACGGCCGGGGGTGCCGGGGCGGGAGCCGGTGGCGGGTCGGGGCACGACTGCCGGAGCTGGGCGAGCACCAGTTCCCGGTGGGCGTCGTAGGCGCGTACGAACTCGTCGCCGGTGCCGAGCACCCGGTCGGCGTACCCCCAGAAGGTCCGCTCCGGCAACGCCCGGCCGATCTCGGCGTTCGCCACCGAACTGCGGCTGTAGGCGAGCCGCCGGGCCAGCTCGACCTGGGTGATCCCGATCCACCGGCGGGCGGCGGCGAGCCGCCGGCCCAGCGCCCGGCGGGTGTCGGCGACCGCGTCGTCGGTCGACACGGTCATCGCAGCCCGCCGGGGTTGCGCCACATCGGCCACATCGGTGGCCCGCCGTCGGGCAGGTGGAACGGGGCGGCACAGGGCCGGTAGCCGTGGCGCAGGTAGAGGTCACGGGCGCCGGGGCTGGTCGCGACCAGGTAGGCGGCGACCCCGGCCCGGTCGAGCAGCGTGTTGCGCCAGGCCAGCAGGGCACCGCCGAGGCCGGCCCGTTGCCGGGTGGGCGCCACGCCGAGATAGGCGAGGTAGTGGTGCGGGGTGGTGGGGTGGTGGTCGGCGAACACCGCGTCGAGCCGCCGGAACCGGTCGGCGTACGGGCCGCAGGCGGTGGTGACGACGCGGTCGTAGCCGCTCAGGTCGGGTGGTCCGCCGACGTACGACTGCCAGATCGCGATCGCGCTGTGGTCGTCGGTGGTCAGCACCGCGCCGTGCCGCAGCACCTCGCCGATCAGGCCGGCGCAGAAGCGTTCGTAGACGGCCCGCCGCTCGACGGGGTCGGGGATCAGCCAGACGCCGTCCGGGCCGTCGAGGAAGGCGTCGACGAGGGTGACGGCGAGCGGACCGATGTCCGCGGTGGTGGCGGTCCGCACGGTCACGGCCGTGGGTGGGTGTCGCATCGGTACGGCTCCTCGCTGGGTCGGTCGGGCTCGGGGCGGTTCAGGCGTGGACAGGGCTGGACCGGGACACGCCGGACGGGGTGGCCGGCACGGCGGTGACGCTGTCCGGGCCGAGCCCGATCGCGGCGTACACCCGTGGTCGGGTGGCCCGCAAGATCAGCGCCCAGCCGGCACCGGCCACGGCCGCCACCGCGTATCCGGCGGGGAGTAGCCACCGCAGCGGCGAGTCCCCCGGCAGATCGAGCAACGCGCCGAAGCCGGCCACGGTGACGACCAGGACGGCGGTGAGTGTCACGGCGGCGACCGCCGGTGCGGTGACGCGGCGCCAGGCGGGCTCGCCGCGCCGGTCGCGGGCGAAGTAGCCGAGCACCGCGAAACTGGTGGCGGCCATCAGGACGAGCACGCCGAGCCCGCCGGTGACGCCGCCGGTGAAGAACACGTGGCGGATCGGGTCGAGGCCGGCGCCGGCGAAGGTCCCGAGGGCGGTCGGGGCCAGGCCGCTCTGCAGCAGCGAGCCGTAGACCGGCGCCCCGGTGAGCCGCCCGGTGCGGCCCAGTACGGCGGGCAGCAGGCCCTCACGGGCGAGCGAGAACGCGTACCGGGCGACCATGTTGTGGAAGGCGAGCAGGGCCGCGAACAGACTGGTCAACAGCAGCAGCCGGCCGAGGTCGACGAGGGCCGCCGGCAGGTGCGGTGCGGCGAGGACGAAGAACAGGTCGGCGTCGTGGGCGCGGGCCGCGGCGACGACGTCCGCCGGGCCGGCGGCGACCGTCATCGCCCAGGTGGACAGGGCGTACAGGCCGGCGATGAGGCCGAGCGCGAGGTAGGTGGCCAGGGCCACGGTGCGGCGCGGGTCGCGGACCTCCTCGGCGAAGACGACGGTGGCCTCGTATCCGACGAATCCGGCGAGGCCACCGACCAGGATCGCGACCGCGGCGGGGTCGGCGAGCCGGGCCGGGGACAGCGCGGTGAGGGTGACGCCGCCGGCGGCCGGGTGGGCGAGCATGACGATGTCGAAGACCACCACCACGGCGAGTTCGAGCAGCAGCAGCGTGGCGAGGACGCGGCCGTTGACCCGGACGGACCGCAGCCCGAGTACGGCGACGAGGATCCAGCCGGCGGCGGCGCACAGCCACCACGGCAGGTACCAGCCCCGGGTGGCGGCGAGATCGGCGGCGACGGCACCGAACGCGCCGTACAGGCTGATCTGCAGGCAGTTGTAGCCGAGCTGGGTGACCAGTGCGGCGCCGACGCCGGGGACCCGGCCGAGGCCGAGGGTGACGTAGGCGTAGAAGCCACCGGCCTGCCGGACGTGCCGGGCCATGGCGACGTAGCCGGCGGAGAAGACGGCGAGCAGCACGCCGACGGTCAGGTAGACGACCGGCACCCCGACGAAGCCGGTGACCGCGAACCCGGTGCCGGCCGAGCCGGCGACCACGGTCAGTGGGGCGGCGGCGGCCAGTACGAACGCGGTCACGGCCGGTACGCCGAGCCGGTTGCGGGCCAGGGCCTGGGTGACCGGGCTGTGCGGGGCTGCCCTCGTCGGCATGTGTGCTCCAGGGGTGGAAGGGTCAGATGCGGTACGCGGCCACCGAGCGGCCGATCGCCGCGTGGGTGAGGCGGGCCAGTTCGGCCATCGGCGGCCAGCCGTGGTCGAGCAGTGCGCGCAGGTTGTCGCGGGCCCGGGCGGGGGCGCCGTCGAGGACCTGGCGGTCGAGGCCGGTGGCCCAGGCCAGCGCGGCCAGGCCCTGGTCGGCGGGGGCGAGCGGGCGGGCGCCGCGCAGCGCCATCGCGAGCCGGGCGGACGGCCAGCCGGCGGTGGTCGGTTCGACCGGCACCCACATGACGGTCCGGGACATGCGGAACCGGGACGTCTCCCGCCGGAGGTGGCCGGCCCGGTGCAGCCGGCCGGCGACCCGGTCCACGACGGCGACCGACAGGTATGCCAGCCAGTTGCCGACCGGGTGGGCGCCGCGTTCGGCGGCGAGCTGGTCGAGGACGGTGTGGGTGAGGCCGTCGGCGGGTGGTTCGGTGCTGACGACGTACACGTCGCCGTGGTGGACGGTGATCCGGCCGGTGTAGAGCAGTTCGGCCAGCAGGGCCGAGGCCAGTCCGTAGGTGGTGGCCCGGGGGTGCAGCAGGGGCCGGCCGAGCAGGTGATGGTGGGCCAGCCGGAAGAGGTCGTCGGCGAGCGGGTGGCGTACGTCGTCGGTTTCCCGGCCGGCCGGGTGCCGGGCAGCCCGGGGCGGCCGGGCGTCGGAGCTTCCCATCGTTCCCCCGTCGAGGTCGCCGGTCGCGCACGGTGCGTCCACCCTGTCCGTTGGCGGGCGTGGGCGGCAGACCGAAGAAGTAGGCGATCCAGGGGGTGTTTCGTTGGTGCCCGGGCGCCACGGCACGGCGCCGGGGTCGCGCTGCTGGCCGGACTGCTCGGCCTGACCGGCGGTGCCTGGTGGATGCTGCACACGTTCTACGAGCAGGACCGGACCTACCTGGCCGGCGTCCAGGTGGTCGACGGCGCGCTGCCGGCGGTGACGGCACGGGCGCCGTACCAGGTGGGGGTGGCGCAGGCCCGGCCGAACCTCGGTGACACCACCGGCGAGATCGCCGGCACCAGCTACCTGCCGGGCGAGGACCGGTTCGCGACCCTGGTGAACCGGCGCGGCTGGCTCGCCGGCTACGAGGTGGCGTTCACCCAGCAGATCCCGTTGCAGGGGCGGGGCGCGACCGACCAGAAGTGCCAGTTCGACCGGGACCGGGCCGCGCGCCGGGTCGCGGGATGGTTCGGTCACAACCTCGGCCGGCAGATCTCCTCGGAGCGCCGGTGGGTGCCCGTCCTATCCGCTGAGCATCGCCGGTTGGCAACGCGAGTCGACCGGGGCGATGGGTTCGTTCGCCGACTGGTTCTTCGGGCGGGTCGGTTGGCAGGTCCCCGACGACCAGGCCAATGCCGGCAACGACTCCGAGTTCACCCTGGCGACGGTGGCCGACCGGCGGCCGGTCTACGTGACCCCGATGACCGGGCGGGGTTCGGCGACCGCGATCTCGGTGGTGTCGGTGGTGCCGGCGCGGCACTCCGGGCTGGGGCTGGCACCGGTCACGGTGCACCGGCTCGATCCGGTGTGGGTGTCGCCGGGCGCGATCGTCGACCGGATCAAGGCCGACTACCAGGACATTCCGAACTGGGTGAACATCAACGTCTACGAGGTGGTGCCGACCGGCGGCGACGGTTGGGCGGCCACCCTGGGCACCGGGCAGAACATCCTCTACCGGGCGTCCGGCACCGGTGACCTCTCCGGGGAGCGGGCGACGTGCCTGCAGCGGGCGGACGGTTCGGAGATCCGCTGCGGCAGTGCCGCCGACCGGGACGGCCGCGGGCCCGGTGGCGCGTACGGCGACGCCGGTGCCCCGGGTGGCGGGGCGCCGTCGGGTGATCTCGGCGGGCTGACCGACGCCGAACTCGCCGACCTGCACCGGCGGGTCGCCGACGAGGTCGCCTGCCGGCTGGCGGCGACCTGCCCGCGGAACTGAGGTCCGGGCCCGCGCCGGTGGCGGGGGCCCGGACCGGAGGCGTCAGCCCCGGGTGACGTACCAGGGGTCGGGTTGCAGGGACCAGGTCGACGACGGGCAGGACACGGACGAGGTCTGGCCCACCGGGACGAAGGGTCCGCTGCGTACGGTCTCGTCGCCCCAGACGCTGACGCAGTGGATCACCACGCGGACCTCGCCGGTCCCGCCGGTGCAGGACGCGTAGCCGGTCCCCAGGTTGGCGTACGTGCTGCAGCCGGTGGGCGCCGCCTGGGCCGCCGCGGCGGGTAGCACCGCGGCGGCGGCCGACAGCAGTGCGACGGTGGCGATTCTGGTCAGTACCGTGCTTGCTCTCATCGTGGCACCTTTCTTCAGAAGGATATTCACCTTAGGAAGAAAATGACCATGAGACAAGCACGAACTTCGATGGCTACCGTGGCGGTCGCGGCTCCTCCTCCGCCCCCTCCTGCGGCGGCGTCTTCGTCACGCGCAGCGCGCCCGGATGGGCCTTGGCCGACGGGTCACGCCGGGTCTTGACCAGGCTGGCGATGGTCGTGACGGCGAGGACCACCACGATGACGCCGAGCGAGAACACGGTCTCGATCTGCGGCACCCAGTCCCAGACGGTGTGCCCCCAGTGCAGCACCAGCTTCACGCCGATGAAGGCCAGCACCACCGACAGCCCGGTGGAGAGGTAGACCAGCCGGTCGAGCAGGCCCTTGACCAGGAAGAACAGCGCCCGCAGGCCGAGCAGCGCGAAGGCGTTGGCGGTGAAGACGATGTACGCCTGCTCGGTCACCCCGAAGACCGCCGGGATGGAGTCGAGGGCGAAGAGCAGGTCGGAGCTGCCGATGGCGATCAGCACGATGAACAGCGGGGTGACCATCCGCCGGCCCTGGTGCCGTACGGTCAGCCGGCCGCCGACGTAGTCGGTGGTCACCGGCAGCACCCGGCGGGTCAGCTTGACCAGGCCATTCTCCTGCACGTCGGGGTCCTCGTCCCGGTGCCGGAAGAGCTGGATCGCGGTCCAGATCAACAGCAGCCCGAAGAGCAGGAACATGAACGTGAAGAGGTTCAGCAGGGTGGCGCCGACCACGATGAAGATCGCCCGCAGGATCAGCGCCATGATGATGCCGAAGGTCAGCACCTTGTGCTGGTGCTCGGCCGGCACGGCGAACGTGGTCATGATGATGACGAAGACGAAGAGGTTGTCGACCGACAGGCTCTTCTCGACCAGGTAACCGGCGAAGTACTCGACGCCGAAGTCGGTGCCGGCCTGGCTCATGAACACCAGGCCGAAGACGATCGCGACGGCGATGTAGAACACCGACCAGGCGGTCGCCTCGCGGAACCCGACCGCGTGCGGTTTCGCCGCGGCGACCGCCAGGTCGAGGGCGAGCAGCCCCACGATCACGCCGATCGTGAGCAGCCACACCCCGGTACTGATCTCAAGCATCTGGCCTACCTCCCGCGACGCGCACTACCCCGGTTGGGCGGACGCCATGCCGAAAGGCGACATCACTCGCAAAGTTGATCACCAAACCCACGGTACGTGCTCAAGCTGGGAATTCCTCGTGGCACGACGGTGGGCACCATATCCGGACAAGCAGGCTTGAGTCCGGTTATCTCTCGTGAAACCCCTCGCACCGTCAGAAGAGGCACGCCGGCCGATCCGGCCCGGCGCCCGGCTCGGCGGGCGCCGGACCCGACGGGTGTACGGGGGTTCAGGCGGCGAGCGAGCCGCCCCAGTTGTCGGTGGCGAGGTGGCCCGCGGCGTCGTGGAAGACCCGGTGTTCGAGGGTGCCGTTGTTGGTCCGGTAGAACACGTGGTGGCCGCCGCCGGTGGTCAGGCCGGCCGGGTCGCCGGCGACCACGCCCCGGGCGCCCCAGTCGTCGCTGCTCGGGTTGATGCCCGGCCACCAGAACCAGTGCGCCAGGTCGCCGTTGGCCCGCCGGCCGAAGATGTGCTGCTGGTCGCGGTGGACGAACGCGTGCGGGTTGCCGGCGAAGGTGCCACCGGCCCACACCCCGCCGTTGAGGGTGCCGGACGGGTCGTCGAAGAAGCGGTGCTGCAGCGCACCGCCGGTGTTGCGGTAGAAGATGTGGTGCTGGGTCGGGGTGGAGAACCCGGTGACGTCGGAGGCGATGCCCGAGGTGATGCCCCAGTTGTCGCTGCTCGGGTTGATGCCGGGCCACCAGAACCAGTGGACGAGGCCGCCGGCGGCGTTGCGGGCGAAGATGTGCTGCTGGTCCTTGTGCACGAACGCGTACGGGTTGCCGACGAACGGTCCCCCGGCCCACACCCCGCCGCTGACCTGGCCGCTGACCAGGTCGAAGAACTTGTGCTCCAGCAGCCCGTCGGGGTTGCGGTAGAAGACGTGCTGCTGGTTGCCGTACGCGAAGCCGGTGGGGTTGGACATCACCCGGCCGACGGCGCCCCAGTTGTCGCGTCCCGGCGCCCCGCCGCCGCTCTGCCACCAGTGTCGCAGCGTGTTGTCGGTGCCGCGGGCGAAGACGTGCTGCTGCCCGTTGTGTACGTAGCCGACCGGCTTGCCGGTCAGTGCGGCGCCGCCCCACTCCGGCCGGATGATGCCGGTCGACGGCGACCAGGAGAGGTTGACCAGCGCCCCGCCGGTGCCGACCGCGACGAAGTGCTGCTGGTCGCCGTAGAGGTAGGCCTGGCCGGCGACCGGGGCGGCGCCACCGCCGGCCATCCGCGCGGCGACGTCGGCGCGCATCGTGTCGAGGTTGATGAACGAAGGGTCGATCTTCCCGGTGGTGCTCGTCTCCCGGTGGCCGCGGGCGTGGCTGGCGTCGCGCCCGAGCCGGCGCAGTACGGCGGCGGTGGCCGCGACCGAGGCGTTGTACTGCGCGGGGGTCATCTGCTGGTTGACCCCGTTGTAGTCGATCTCCCAGCCGATCATGAGGGTGTTGCCGTCGCCGGCCGGGATGGGGCCGCTGCCCCGGCTCGCACCGGCGTGGTTGGCCCGGCCGGCGGAGATCAGGTGGAAGACGCCGTGGTGGTCGACCAGCGCGTGGCACAGCGGGCCGGCGAGGTCGGGCCGGCCGTTGATGCAGATGTTGAGCGCCGGGTGCGGGTTGGTGGGGCTGGAGGTGGCGGCGGTGTGGTGCCACAGCACCCCGATCGGGTCGAAGGCGCCGGGGCGCATCCGGGCCCGCCAGTCGCCGTGTTCGACGACCTGGACGCCGGCCCCGCGCAGCACGTCGGCGAGCCAGGGGACGGTGGCCATCAGGCTGTCTCGATCAGGTCGGCGACGCACTCCACGGCGCGGGGGCGGGCCTGCGCCGGCCGGCCGGTCAGGCCGACGGCGGCGGCGGTCGCGGCGATCAGGGCCGACGCGCCGAGCAGGATGCGGCGCGGCAGCCGGATGGTGCGGGCAGTGTCCATGGTGCTCCTTCAGGTGGGCACGCTGCCGCCCGCACGGCCGGCTGTCCGGCACACCGGCGGGATCCCCGCACGCCGCCGACCACCGCCGCGTCGTCGCGGCACCCGGAGCCGGGTTGGCCGGGCGAAAATATCCTCCAATGATGTTGGTCAATTAGACAAGTACCTGCATGGGTGTACTTCGATCGAGGTCAGGAGCTGTAGCCGAACTCGGCGATCCGCTCCGCGGTCCGCAGGTAGGCGGCCGGATCGGCGGCCGGCTCCGTGCCCAGGCCGTCGACGTAGCGGTTGAACATGCAGAACGCCGCCGCGATCAGCACCGTGTCGTGGATCTCCAGGTCGGTCGCGCCCTCCGCGCGAGCCGCCGCCACCAGGTCGGCGGTCACCTTCCGGCCGCTCTCCTGCACCGCGCCGGCGATGCGCAGCAGCGCCCGCAGCTTCTCGCTGACCGGCGCCGAGTCCAGGTCGGCGCGGACCTGGTCGACCAGGGCCATCCCCTCGTCGAGTTGCACCGCGGCGAACGCCGAGTGCGAGGAGCAGCAGAACTCGCACTCGTTGAGCCCGGAGACGTACGCCGCGATCAGCTCCCGCTCCCCCGGGGTCAACGGGTGCTCGCCGCGCAGCAGCACGTTCACGAGATCGTTGAGGGGCTTCGCGGTCTCCGGGCGGTATCGCATCGGTCCGCTGATCCCGGGGTAGCTCCGCTCGTCCACGCCAAGGTCGATGTGTGCCACACGCACCCTCCCGGTCCGGCCCCCGCGAACGGGCGTGACCGACACGCCCGGGCCGATCCGGTACGGCCACGAGGAGCCACCATCGATCATCCACGATGGAGTCTCGCGCGTCACGCCTTGACTTTCCGGCCCGCCGGAACCAGCCGCCGCCGCCGGCCGACCACCAGTGCACACACAGTTTGGAGAAACGATGGCGCGCATCCCCGTACCCACCCGGCGGCCGGGACCGGCGAGCCGGCTGGGCACCGGTATCGCCGTACTCGCCCTGCTGGCCGTCGCCGCCTGCGGCACCGACGACGCGACGGCCGGCGACCCCGAACCGTCGGCCACGCCCACGGCGGCGGCCGCGCTGACCGTGCGCGATCCCTGGGTCAAGGTCGCCGACAGCGGCATGACCTCGGCCTTCGCCACACTGGTCAACGAGTCGGCCACGCCGGTGACCGTGACCGGCGCCACCTCGCCGGTCTCGCCGATGGAACTGCACGAGATGGCGATGCGGGACGGCGAGATGGTCATGCGGGCCAAGCCGGACGGGTTCACCGTGCCGGCCGGCGGCAGTCACGTCCTCGAACCCGGCGGCGACCACCTGATGCTGATGGCGCTCGGCCGGCCGGTCCGCGCCGGCGACGAGGTCGACATCACCCTCACCCTGGCCGACGGCCGGACGGTCGCGTTCACCGCCCTGGCCAAGCCGTTCGCCGGGGCGCAGGAGAGTTACGACCCCGGCCACGGCGGCACCCCGAGCCCCAGCGGGCACGCCGGCTAGATGGGCACCTTCTCCGCGCCGGTCAGCCGGCGGCACCTGCTCGCCGGCGGCGCCTCGCCGCCGGCTGGCGCGGTGGCCGGCGCCACCGTCACCGCCGCCGCCCGCGGCGCACCGGCACCCGCCCCGCCGCTTCCCGCCGACCCCGGTACGGCCGTCGAGCCGTTCCACGGCCCGCACCAGGCGGGGGTCGCCACCAGCCCGCAGGCACACGCCAGCTTCCTCGCGTTCGACCTGCACCCGGGCACCGACCGGGCGGCGCTCGGCCGGCTCATGCGGCTGCTGACCGACGACGCCGTACGGCTCACCCAGGGCCGGCCGGCGCTGGCCGACACCGAGCCCGAACTCGCCGTCCTCCCGGCCCGGCTGACCGTCACCTTCGGGTTCGGGCCGGGGCTGTTCCGGGCGGCCGGGCTCGACGGGCTGCGGCCGCCGTCGGTCGCCCCGCTGCCGGCGTACCCGATCGACCGGCTGGAGGACCGCTGGTCCGGCGGCGACCTGCTGATCCAGCTCTGCGCCGACGACCCGGTCACGGTCGCGCACGCCCAGCGGATGCTGGTCAAGGACACCCGCGCCTTCGGCACGCCGCGCTGGACCCAGCTCGGCTTCCGCCGCGGGCACGGCGTCGAACCGGCCGGCCGTACCCAACGCAACCTGCTCGGCCAGCTCGACGGCACCACCAACCCGGCGCCCGGCGACGCCGGGTTCGACCGGGCGGTCTGGGCGACCGACGGGCCGGACTGGTTCCGTGGCGGCACCACCGTGGTGATCCGCCGGATCCGGCTGGAGCTGGAGACCTGGGACCTGCTCGGGCGCGCCGACAAGGAGTTCGCGGTCGGGCGCCGGCTCGACACCGGTGCCCCGCTGACCGGTACGGCCGAGCACGACGCACCCGACTTCACCGCCACCGACCCGACCGGCTTCACCGTCATCCCGGAGTTCTCGCACGTCGCACGGGCACACGTGGCCGACGAGGGGACGCGGATGCTGCGCCGGCCGTACAACTACGACGGGCAACCCGACGCCGCTGGCCAGGCCGACAGCGGTATGATATTTGCCGCATACCAGGCGGATGTCGCGCGGCAGTTTCTTCCCGTGCAGCAGCGGCTCGCCGAGTCGGACCTGCTCAACGAGTGGACCACCCCGATCGGGTCGGCGGTCTTCGCGATCCCGCCGGGCTGCGACGAAGGCGGCTGGATCGGCCGGCAACTGCTCGGCTGAAGCCGTGAATGGAGTTCCGATGACCACCCACCCGTACCGCGGGCCGCGCCGCACCGTGCTGGCGCGCGTCCTCGCCGCGCTGGCCGCGACCGCCCTGGCCGTGATCGCCACCGCCGCGCTGCCGGCCGCGCCCGCGTGGGCGCACAACCAGCTCACGACGGCCGAGCCGGCGCCGCAGAGCACGCTCGACACCTCGCCGGAACAGGTCGTGCTGGAGTTCGTCGAGCCGCTCAACCCGCGGTACACCGCGATCGTGGTGACCGACGCCGCCGGTATGACCGTGTCCGACGGCCAGCCGGAGATCACCGGCAACCGGGGCGCGGTCACGTTCGCCGCGCCGCTGGCCGGCGGCGCCTACACGGTCGCGTACCGGGTCGTCTCGCTCGACGGACACCCCGTGCAGGGGTCGTACCCGTTCACCGTCGCCGGCCCGGAACCGGCCGCCGACGCGACCGACGCCGTCTCGGCGCCGGCGACGGACGCCCCGGTCGACGCGGCGTCGGTCGTCGACGACGGCGGCGGTTCCGGCACCCTCCTCGCGCTGGCCGGCGCCGGGCTGGCCCTCGTCGTCGCCGTGGTGGCGGCGGGCGTCTGGCGGGCGCGGCGGGCCCGTCCGTGACCACCGAGCTCGCCCCGCCCCGACCGGAGGTCGCCGCGCCACCGGCCGGCGGGCGGCGCTGGCCGACCGTGCTGGCCGGCGGGGCGGCGGCCCTGGCCGCGCTGCTGATCCTGCTGCGGTACGGCGGTGCGGTCGTCGACGAGGCACTGCCGGGGCTGCCGTACCCCGGCCCGCTGACCGCCTGGGGACTGCCGGTCGCCCGGCTCGGCACACAGGTCTCGGCCGTCGCCACGATCGGCCTGCTGCTCGCCGCCGTCGTGCTGTCCCCCCGCTCCGACGGCGGGCTGTCCGCGATCGGCTACCGGCGGCTGCGGCTGGCCGGCTGGACCGCGCTGGCCTGGTGCCTGTGCACGGTCGCCGGTCTCTGCTTCACCCTGTCCGACCTGCTCGGGCAGCCCGTGTCCCGGGCGGTGTCGACGACCTCGCTGTTCAACTTCGCCACCTCGGTCGACCTCGGCAAGGCGCTCGCCGTCTCGGCCGCGCTGGCCGGCACCGTCTTCGTGCTCGGCCGGACCAGCCTGCGACCGGCCGGCGCCGCCGTCGCGCTGGCCGTCGCAGTACTCGCCGTGGTGCCGCCGGTCTTCACCGGGCACGCCGCCGCGGCCAGCGATCACCAGCTCGCGGTCTCCGCCCTGCTGCTGCACGTGGTGCCGGTCACCCTGTGGGCCGGCGGGCTGCTCGCCCTCGCCCTGTCCGGCCGGTCCCGGTCGGCGGACCTGCCGGTCGCCGTACGCCGCTTCTCGCCGCTGGCCGCCTGGTGCGTCACCGCCGTCGCACTGTCCGGCCTGCTCTCCGCCGGGGTACGCCTCGCCGGACCCGGTGACCTCTTCGGCACCCGGTACGGGCAGATCGTCGTGCTCAAGACGCTGCTGCTGCTCGGCCTCGTCGCCGCCGGCTGGTGGCAGCGCCGGGCGGCGCTGCCCGCGCTGCGGCGCGGCGACCGGCGGACCTTCGCCCGGGTCGCGCTCGTCGAGGTGCTGCTCTTCGGCGCGGCGATGGGCGCCGCGGTCGCGCTCGGCCGCACCCCCGCCCCGACCGGCGACGTGCCGGAGGAGGACCTCGCCACCGCCCTGCTCGGCTTCCCGATGCCGCCCGAGATGACCGCCGGCCGGCTGGTCGGCCAGTGGCTGCCCGACCCGCTCTTCATCACCTTCGCCGCTGCCGCCGCCGGCCTCTACGTCGCCGGGGTGTGGCGGCTGCACCGCCGCGGCGACGCCTGGCCGGCGGCCCGCACGGCCGCGTTCCTCGCCGGCTGCGCGGTGATCGTCGCGGCCACCTCCAGCGGGCTCGCCCGCTACGCCCCGGTGCTGTTCTCCATGCACATGACCCAGCACCTGCTGCTGACCATGGTCGCCCCGATCCTGCTGGTGCTGGCCGGCCCGGTCACCCTCGCGCTGCGGGCCCTGCCCCCGTCGGCCGACCCGGCGTGGCCCGGCCCCCGCGAGTGGCTGGTGTCGGTGATGCACTCCCGGTGGGCGGTGACCGTGTCACATCCGCTGGTCGCCCTGCCGATCTACGTCTTCAGCATGTACGTCATGTACTTCACCGGCCTGTTCGACCTGGCGCTGCGCTCGCACGCCATGCACCTGTTCATGGTCGGGCACTTCCTCGCGGCCGGCTATCTCTTCTTCTGGATCGCGATCGGCGTCGACCCCACTCCCCGGCCCCGCCCGACCCCTCCCCTGCGGATGCTGCTGGTGCTGATCAGCATGGTGCTGCACGCCTTCCTCGGCGTCGCGATCATGCAGTCGACCACGCTGCTGGCCCCGGAGTGGTTCACCGCACTGCCCCGGCCGTGGGGGCCGTCACCGCTCGACGACCAGCACACCGCCGGCGGCATCGCGTGGTCGTTCGGCGAGGTGCCGGCGCTGCTGGTCATCCTGGCCCTGCTGCGGCAGTGGATCCGCGCCGACGAACGGGAACAGCGCCGCGTCGACCGGGCCGCCGACCGGGCCGAGGCCGAAGGGGTCGACGACGCGCACGCCGCCTACAACCGGATGCTGGCCGAACTGGCCCGCCGGTCCGGGCGCGACCCCGACCGCCCGGCCTGACGTACGACCGTCAGGCCTGCGGTGCCGCCGTCCAGAAGGTGACGGCCGGGCCGTCCGCGATCTCGACCTGGATCGCACGGCCGGGGTAGCGCTGGGCCAGGACCGCCCGCCAGCAGGCCGCGATGTCCCGGGCGAGGGTCGGCAGCGCATCCTCGTACGACGTCAGGTCGCAGTCGGCGAGTGGCGCCTCGGGCGGGCGTCCGGTCAGGCGGCGCGGCGGGTGTCGGCGGTGACCTGGGCGGACGAGACCGAACGTACGATCCGCAGGCCGGGTGCCGGTTCGGCCGGCTCGGCGACGTCGTCGAAGGTGGCCCGCCAGCGGCCACGGTCCGGGCGGCGCACCGGTGGCGTGGCCGGGTCCGGCAGCACCCGCGACAGGGCCAGCACGACGAGGAAGCCGAGCACGATCAGGCTGTGGCTGAGCACCCGGGTGAACTCGACCCGGCCGCCGATCAGGTCGTCGGTGGTGAGCAGGGTCAGTACGACCACGAACGCGGTCAGGGTGGGCAGGATGCCGGTGGGCCGTACCCGGCGCAGGGCGATCCACGCGAACCCGGCGCCCAGGGCGACGTTCCAGGCCGCCGACTCGTGCCACAGGTGGTTGGCCCCTTCGACGCCGGTTACGCCGTGCAGGTGGCCGGTCGCGGTGAGCCCGCCGATCTGGGCGGCCCCGAGCAGGAACTGGGCCAGCCCGAGCACGCCGAGCACGACCCGCAGCGGCACCGCCGCCGGCCGGCCCGCCCGGGCCAGCAGGTGTCCGAGGGCGGCGCGCGCCGTACGGCGCGCCGGCAGGGCGGCCAGCACCGCGTCGTCGACCTGGAACGTGACCGGCACCGTGCTGGTACGGGTCAGCCGTGTCACCAATGCCGCATTGTCGTACCATTCCCGACACTGCGGACAAATGTCCAAATGTGCGTCAGCTGCCCCCCGCTCGACCGGACCGTCCTCGCCATCCAGGCCGGCTGACAGCGCCTCGCGACACTCATCGCACCCCATCACCCCATAGTCGGACGGCACCGCACGCCGGTTCCATCCGGGGTACACCTGTCCGGAGCGCGGATCAGGGGGCTAGCCTTTCCCCATGCAGACGCCGGACAGCGACGACGAGATCACCCGATGGGCGCTGGCCGCCGGCCGCGGTGACCGGGCCGCCGCGTCGTCGTTCATCCAGGCCACCCAGCAACAGGTGATCCGTTTCCTGGGCCACCTCACCGACGCCTCCGAGGCCGAGGACCTGGCGCAGGAGACCTATCTGCGGGCCATGAGGTCGCTGCCCCGTTTCGCCGGCCGGTCGTCGGCGAAGACCTGGCTGCTGGCGATCGCCCGCCGGGTCGCCGTCGACCACGTCCGGGCGGTCACCGTACGGCCGCGCGTCGCCGCCCTGGAGAACTGGGAGCACGCCGCCGAGGCGACCCTGGCCCGCAGCGCCCCGCACCGGTTCGAGGACGAGATCGTGCTGCGTGACCTGCTCGACGCGCTGCCCGCCGACCGGCGCGAGGCGTTCGTCGCCACCCAGGTCGCCGGGCTGAGCTACGCCGAGGCGGCCGAGGTCTGCGGCTGCCCGGTCGGGACGATCAGGTCGCGGGTCGCCCGGGCCCGGGAAGACCTCGTCACCCTGGTCCAGGAGCGCCGCCGCGACGGCCGCCACCTGCGCGCCTCCGGCTAGCCGTCGCCGGCCGCACCCGGGGGCGCGACCGGCGACGGCTGGCTAGAAGTCGTCGTCGAAGGTGACGGCGCCGGTCACCCCGACCTGATACGCCGACACCCGCCGCTCGAAGAAGTTCGACAGCTCCTGCACGTCCTGCAACTCCATGAACGCGAACGGGTTCGACGAGCCGTAGAGCGGGGCGATGTCGAGCTGGGCCAGCCGCCGGTCGGCGACGTGCTGGAGATACTCGCGCATGTCCGGCAGCGACAGCCCGGACACCCCGCCGTCGAGGAGATCCTCGGCGAACTGCACCTCGCACTCGACCGCCTCGGCGAGCATCCGCCGGACCTGTTCGGCGAGGTCGTCGTCGAACAGATCGGGTTCCTCGCGGCGTACGGTCTCGACCACGTCGAACGCGAACGCCATGTGCATCGACTCGTCGCGGAACACCCAGTTGGTGCCGGAGGCCAGGCCGTTGAGCAGGCCGCGCGAGCGCAGGAAGTAGACGTACGCGAAGGCGCCGTAGAAGAACAGGCCCTCGATGCAGGCGGCGAAGCAGATCAGGTTGAGCAGGAACGCCCGCCGGTCCTCCCGGGTCCGCAGCTCACGCAGCTCGAAGATCGAGTCGATCCAGCGGAAGCAGAACTCGGCCTTGCGCCGGATCGACGGGATGTTCTCGATGGCGGCGAACGCGGCGAACCGCTCCTCGTCGTCGGGCACGTACGTGTCGAGCAGGTTCAGGTAGAACTGGACGTGCACCGCCTCCTCGAATAGCTGCCGGGACAGGTAGAGCCGGCCCTCCGGGGAGTTGACGTGCTGGTAGAGGTTGATCACCAGGTTGTTGGCGACGATCGTGTCGCCGGTGGCGAAGAACGCGACGAGCCGGCTCACCAGGTGCCGTTCGGCCGGCGACAGCTTGGCCAGGTCGGCGAGGTCGGAGTGCAGGTCGACCTCCTCGACGGTCCAGGTGTTCTTGATCGCGTCGCGGTACCGGTCGAAGAAGTGCGGGTAGCGCATCGGTCGCAGGGTCAGGTCCATGCCCGGGTCGAGCAGCATCGGGGTACGGGTTTCGGTGGTCACTGGCAGGCCTCGCAGGACTCGGGGTTCTCCAGGGAGCAGGCGAGCGCCTCGTCGACGGGCGGCACGATCACGGCCGGCGCCGGGATGGCGGCGTCCGGGCGGGTGACCGCGACGGTCGCCTGCTGGATCCGGGTCGCCGGTCGCGACCGCAGGTAGTACGTCGTCTTCAGCCCGGACTTCCAGGCGTAGAGGTACATCGAGCTGAGCTTGCCGATGCTGGGTGCGCTCATGAACAGGTTCAGTGACTGACTCTGGTCGATGTACGGCGACCGCTCGGCGGCGAGGTCGATCAGCGCCCGCTGCGGCAGCTCCCAGGCGGTGCGGAAGAGTTCGCGGACGTCCCCGGGCAGTTCGGCGATGCCCTGCACGGAGCCCTCGGCGCGGCGGATCGCCGCCCGGACCGGCTCGGTCCACAGCCCCCGGGCCTTCAGCTCACCGACGAGCGCGGTGTTGATCTGGAGGAACTCGCCGGACAGCGTCTCGCGCTTGAACAGGTTGGAGACCTGCGGCTCGACGCACTCGTAGCAGCCGGCGATCGAGGCGATGGTGGCCGTCGGGGCGATCGCGACGAGCAGCGAGTTGCGCAGGCCGTAGCGGGAGACGCGCTCGCGAAGCGCGGCCCAGCGGTCGGTCTGGGTCGGGGTGACCCCCCACAGGTCGGGCTGGAGGTCGCCGCGGGCGGCGCGGGTCTGGCCGTACGCCGGGTGCGGGCCGGCGCGCTCGGCGAGGTCGGCGGAGGTCTCCAGGGCGGTCAGGTAGATCTCCTCGGCGATCCGGGTGGACAGTTCCCGGGCGGCGGGCGCGTCGAACGGCAGCCGGAGCGCGAAGAAGACGTCCTGCAGGCCCATGACGCCGAGGCCGACCGGGCGCCAGCGGGGGTTGCTCGCCGCCGCCGCCGGGCTCGGGTAGTAGTTGATGTCGATGACCCGGTCGAGGAAGGTGACCGCGGTGCGTACGGTGGCGCGCAGCTTCGGCCAGTCCATGTCGTCGCCGGCGACGTGGGCGGCCAGGTTGACCGAGCCGAGGTTGCACACGGCGGTCTCGGTGTCGCTGGAGACCTCGATGATCTCGGTGCACAGGTTGGACAGGTGCACCACGTTGCCGGGTTCGGCGGTCTGGTTGCACAGCCGGTTGGCGGCGTCCTTGAAGGTCATCCAGCCGTTGCCGGTCTGGGCGAGGGTGCGCATCATCCGGCCGTACAGGTCGCGGGCCTTGACCTGGCGCACGTGGCGGCCGTCGGCCTCGGCGGCGCGGTAGGCGGCGTCGAACTCCTCGCCCCACAGGTCGGGCAGTTCCGGTACCTCGTCGGGGTCGAAGAGCGACCAGACCCCGTCGGCCTCGACCCGGCGCATGAACTCGTCGGGGATCCAGTTGGCGAGGTTCAGGTTGTGGGTACGGCGGGCGTCCTCGCCGGTGTTGTCGCGCAGCTCGAGGAACTCCTCGATGTCGGGGTGCCACGGTTCGAGGTAGACGCAGGCGGCGCCCTTGCGTCGGCCACCCTGGTTGACCGCGGCGACCGAGGCGTCCAGGGTACGCAGGAACGGGACGATGCCGTTGGACTTGCCGTTGGTGCCCCGGATCAGCGCTCCCCGCGAGCGGACCCGGGACCACGAGATGCCGATCCCGCCGGCGAACTTCGACAGGTGCGCGACCTGGGCGTAGCGCTCGTAGATGGAGCCGAGTTCGTCGCGCGGCGAGTCGACGAGATAGCACGACGACATCTGGGTGTGCCGGGTGCCGGAGTTGAACAGCGTCGGCGAGCTGGGCAGGTAGGCCAGCGACGACATCAGCCGGTAGAAGGCGATCGCCTCGGCCGGGTTGGTGGACAGTCCGCAGGCGACCCGCAGCAGCCAGTACTGCGGGGTCTCCACGACCAGCCGGCTGGTCGGGTGCCGCAGCAGGTAGCGGTCGTAGACGGTGCGCAGTCCGAAGTACTCGAACCGCAGGTGCCCGTCGGGGTCGATGGCGTCGTCGAGCTTGCGGGCGTTGATCCGGACGAACTCGGCGGTCTCGTCGCCGATCAGCCCCTCGGCGTGGCCGAGCCGGATCGCCTGGCTGAACGAGGCGATGCCCTGGCCGCGTACCTCCTTGTCGACGTAGGCGCCGAGCAGCCGGGCGGCGAGACGCGAGTACTGCGGTTCCTCGCCGATCATCTCGGCGGCGATCTGGATCGACAGCCGGTCGAGTTCGGCGGTGGTGGCGCCGTCGTACAGGCCGCTGATCGTCCTGGTCGCGACCCGCAGCGGGTCGACGTCGGCGAGGTCGTCGGCCCACCGGTCGACGGCCCGGACGATCTTGTTGACGTCGACCGGCTCGGTCGAGCCGTTACGTTTGCGCACCTGCATCTGGGTCCGCCTGGCAGCGGGCGCTCCGGCGTCCGCCGGTGCCGGGGCGACCTCGGTGACCGTCACAACACTCTCCTCGCGACTTCGGTCCAGGGGTCCGGATGGCGGCGCGCGGACGACACCGACGGCCCCGCCGGGCCGGCGAGGATCACGATGGCGTCGGCCGTCCCGCGCGGCCTCGGACCACCGCGCACGGGCGTGCGCGGTGTGCTGGCAGGTCTTCGGACTCGTGGGCCGGCGCGGAGTCTCCGCGTTCGCCTACCGGCCGTCGCTTCCCAGGCGGCCCGGCTCGTGGCCGGGTGGCGCCCAGTGCTTCTGACGGCTGTCGTTCCCACTCACCGCTGCGGGGCAGTCCCGGACTCGCACCGGGTTCCCTCTTGCCTCGACCGCCCCGGACGGGCGGCCGAACCAGCTACGGGGGACACCATATATAGGGGACCCGCAAAAGTCACACCCAACATCTAGGCGCGGCGTGTCGCGTGAGACACGAAACGACCGAGCCGGGGGGCGCCCCGGAACCGACCGCGGTGCGGTACGGTCCACGCGTGCGCGCAGGATGGCGACGCGGGTCCGAACCCCCGCCCCCGACCGAGGCCCCACGCCGGTCCGGCATCGTGTCGCCGGCGGGCGCCGTGTCGCTGGCCGGCATCGTGGCCGCCGCCGCGGCAGCGGTCGGCTGGGCGGTCGGGCTGGCGGTGTTGCAGCCGCTCACCGAGCCGAGCGGCCCGGACGCGTACGCGGAGAACAACACCTACTGGGTGCGCGACCTGCGCTTCATGGCCATCGTCGCGGTCATACTCGGGCTGGTCCTGGCCGCTCGTGGGGATCGGCGGGCCACCCGGACCGGTGTCACCGCCGGCCTGCTCTGGATCGGCGCCGACGTGGCGCTGGACCGCTCCGACCTGGCCGGCTGGCCGGCGGCCACCGCGCTGGCGGTGCTCGGTTGCCTGGCCGTGGGCACGGTCGCGGCGACCGGGCGACGGTCCCGCCGTCCCGACCGCCGGGCGCTGGTCGTCGCCGCCGCGGTCGGCGTGGCCCTGACACCGCTGGCGGCGCTCATCGAATCCCCGACCGACACCGAGCCGGCGCTCACGCCGGCCGCGCTCACGGTCAGCGGGACACTGCTCGTGCTGACGGTCGGTTCGGCGCTCGCCGCCGGTGTCCTGACGGCACCGGCCGGTGTCGGCACCGTGGCGGCCGACCGGGCCATCCCGAACCACCTGCTCCGCCGGCTGGCGCCGGCCACGGCCGTGCTGGCGCTCGGCGCGGCCGGTGCGGCCTGGATCCGGCTGGTCGAGCCGTACGAGCGGCTGGGTCCGTCGCTGCTGCTCGGGGTGGTGCTGCTGGCCGGGCTCTCGCTGCTGTCCGCGCGCTGGCCCGCCGGCCGGCCCGCGTGGGACGCGCAGGGCGCGACGATCATCCTCCTGGCCATCGGCTATCCGGTGCTGACGATGTTCTGGCTGTTCCTGCTGATGTTCGGTACGCCGATCGCGACCCTGCCGACCGCGCTCGCCGGCAGTGTCCCGGTCAACTCGGCCGACACCGACTCGCTGTACGCGGCCGTCGGGTCGGCGACCGGGCTGACGATCGGGGTGCTGCTGGTGGCGGCCGACCGTGCCCCGTACGCCACCCGCGACGCGGCCGCGCTGCCCGACGGCTCCTGAAACCACCCCGCCCGGCGCCGGGAACCGGCCGTCAGCATAGTTGATCTTGTCGGGGAGCGCTCCCCGAGCGTTGACTAGGCATTGACATACCTCGAAACACGGTTCAGAGTGTCCGATTAAGAGAGCGCTCTCTCATGCGGTCGTCATCGGTTGGTAACCGGGTCGACACACCACGCCCTGTCGAAGAGGAGCTGCCATGCGTCCCACCCCGCCCCCGACCGGCCGATGGCCCGCCCGCCCCACCTGGCTACGCCTCGGCGCCCTGGGCGCCGCCCTCGTCGCCCTGCTCGGCGGATACGTCGTGGCCACCACAGTGACCGCCAGCGCGGCGGAGATCCTGCTCTCGCAGGGCCGGCCGGTCACCGCGTCGTCGACCGAGTCGATCGCGTTCCCGGCCTCCGCCGCCGTCGACGGCGACAACGGCACCCGCTGGTCCAGCGCCGCCGCCGACCCGCAGTGGCTACGCGTCGACCTCGGCTCACCGGTCGCGGTCAGCCGGGTCGCGCTGCGCTGGGAGACCGCGTACGCCAGCGACTTCACCATCCAACTGTCGACCGACGGCTCCTCCTGGACCACGGCACACACCACCGTCGGCGGCACCGGCGGCGACCAGAGCCTGACCGTGGCCGGCACCGCCCGCTACGTACGGCTGCACACCACGAGGCGGGCCACCGCCTGGGGCGTGTCGCTGTTCGAGTTCCAGGTGTACGGCGGCAGCGCACCCGGCGGCTGCGGCACCACCAACGCCGCCCAGGGCCGCCCGGCACTCGCCTCCTCGGTCGAGTCCGGCGCCTACCCGGCCAGCGCGGCCGTCGACGGCAACACCGGCACCCGCTGGTCCAGCGCCGCCGCCGACCCGCAGTGGCTGCGCGTCGACCTCGGCAGCACCCAGGCGATCTGCGGCGTGACCCTGAACTGGGAGGCGGCGTACGGCGTCGCCTTCACGATCCAGACCTCCGCCGACGGCAACACCTGGACCACCGTCCACACCACGACGAACGGCACCGGCGGCGTGCAGAACCTCACCGTCACCGGGTCGGGGCGGTTCGTCCGGGTGCACGGCACCACCCGGGCCACCCCGTACGGCTACTCGCTGTGGGAGTTCCAGATCCGCACCGGCACCACCGGCACCCCGCCGCCGACCACCCCGCCACCCACGACGCCGCCGCCGACCACTCCCCCGCCGGGCGGCAGCCGGCTGTTGTCGTACCAGAAGCCCGCCGTCGCCTCCTCCGACCAGAGCGACGTCAACTGCTACGAGTGTGTGCCGGCCCGGGCCTTCGACAACGACCCGGCGACCCGCTGGGCGACCAGTTCCACCACCGGCTGGGTCGACCCCGGCTGGATCTACGTCGACCTCGGCGCGACCGCCACCATCACCCAGGTCGTGCTCCAGTGGGACCCGGCCTACGCGACGTCGTACCAGATCCAGGTCTCGCCGAACGCGACCACCTGGACCACGATCTACTCGACGACCAGCGGCCGGGGCTTCAAGGAGACCATCAACACCACCGGCACCGGCCGCTACGTGCGGATGTACGGCACCGCGCGGGCCACCCCGTACGGCTACTCGCTCTACGAGTTCCGGGTGTACGGCACCGGCGGCAACCCGGTCGCCCCGCCACCGATGCCGCCGGACCCGGTCTTCCCGGCGACGCGTCTGGTGTGGAGCGACGAGTTCAACGGTCCGGCCGGCAGCAAGCCCGACCCGACGAAGTGGACGATCGACCCGGGCACCGGCCAGAACAACGAGTTGCAGTACTACACCAACAACGACAACGTGTCGATGGACGGCACCGGCTCGCTGGTGCTGGAGGCCCGGCGGCAGAGCGCCGGCGGGCGCGAGTACACCTCGCACCGGATGAACACCGGCAACAAGTTCCACGTCCAGTACGGCCGCATCGAGGCCCGGGTCAAGGTGCCCAAGGGCAACGGCCTGTGGCCGGCGTTCTGGATGATGGGCGCCGACTTCCTCACCGGCCGGCCGTGGCCGTACAACGGCGAGATCGACATCATGGAGGTGCTCGGCCGCAACACCCTGGAGGGCTACTCGACGCTGCACGCCCCGCAGTACAACGGCGCCGGCGGCTACGGCCTGAAGTATCCGGCACCCGGCGGCGTCGACTTCGCCAACGACTACCACGTGTGGTCGGCCGAGTGGGACAGCCGCGGCATCACCTTCAAGGTCGACGGCCAGACCGTCTTCTACGCCAGCAAGGACACCGTCGAGTCGACCCGCGGCCCGTGGGTCTACGACCACCCCTTCTACATCATCCTCAACCTGGCCGTGGGCGGTGACTTCCCCGGACCGGTCGACGGCACGACGCCGTTCCCGTCCCGGATGTACGTCGACTACGTCCGCGTCTACCAGTGACGGCGGTGGCCGGTGGCCGGACGCGTCCGGCCACCGGCCACCGGATGCACAAGCCCCCTCGTATGCCATCGACGCCAAGGAGGCAACCATGCGACGGGCACCCCGCAAGATCCGGACCAGGAGGGCGGCCGCCACCGGCGCGCTGTTCGTCCTGCTGGCCGGCTACCTGACCGGCACCGCCCTACCGGCCGGCGCCGCCGACACCCTGCTCTCGCAGGGGCGGTCGGCCACCGCGTCGTCGACGGAGAACGGCGGCACGCCCGCCGCCGCGGCCGTCGACGGCGACAACGGCACCCGCTGGTCCAGCGGGTTCGCCGATCCACAGTGGATACGCGTCGACCTCGGCGGGACCGCCACCGTCAACCGGGTGGTCCTGCGCTGGGAGAGCGCGTACGCCCGCGCCTTCACCGTCCAGACCTCCACCGACGCGACCAACTGGACCACCGTCCACACCACCACCAACGGCAACGGCGGGGTCCAGGACCTCGCCGTCTCCGGCACCGGCCGGTACGTCCGCGTCCACACCACCGCCCGCGCCACCCCGTACGGCGTCTCGCTGTGGGAATTCCAGGTGTACGGCACCGGCGGCGGCACCCCACCGCCGAGCACCCCGCCGCCCGGCGGCCCGATCGTCCGCGTCGCCGAGTTCCTCGCCGAGTGCCCGTACAGCCACCGGCTGCCCGACGACCCGATCATCTTCCCCGGACTGCCCGGCGCCTCGCACATGCACAGCTTCTTCGGCAGCCGGGTCACCAACGCCCACACCGACCTCGACGACCTGCTCGGCAGTACCAGCACCTGCTCGCCCAGCATCGACGTGTCGTCGTACTGGGTACCGACCCTGTACGTGGACAACGTGCCGGTGGAACCGACCGGCACCACCTTCTACTACCTCGGTGAGGGCGTACGCGACGACATCATCGCCCGCACCCAGCCGCTGCCGCTGGGCCTGCGGATCGTCGCCGGCAACGCCCGGGCCACCGGTCCCGGCGACAACACCATCGCCCGCTGGTCGTGCCTGCACGCCGGTCACGTCGGGGCGTCGACGAACTTCGTCAACTGCCCGACCGGCACCATGCTGGAGTCCTATCTGGACTTCCCACAGTGCTGGAACGGCCGCGACCTCGACTCGCCCGACCACAAGAGCCACATGGCCTATCCGGTCGCCGGCGCCTGCCCGGCCAGCCACCCGGTCCCGGTGCCGAAACTGCGCCAGGTACTGCGCTATCCGGTCAACGGCGACCCGGCCCGGTTCCGGCTGGCGTCCGGACCCGGCTACACCATGCACGGCGACTTCTTCAACGCCTGGCCGGAGGCGGAGATGGCCCGCCGGGTCAACGACTGCATCCGCCCGATCATCAAGTGCGGGGTGAACGGCCGCCCCTGACCCCGGTCGCCCCAAGCCGCCGCGCCCGTGCCCACGCCGAGGGCACGGGCGCGGCCCTGCCCTGCCCCCGGGACTGCCCGGGGCGGGGGGTGGCCGCCGGCCGCGTTGATCAAGGAGTTGTTGCCAAGATCGCGCCCCAATTTGCGGCATTGATCCCATGATCGCGGGGCGCGGGCGGCTGCGCGGGGGGCAGCGCGCGACGGGGGCGCGGCGCGCAGGGCGGGCGGCGCGCGGGCGGACGACGCGCGGGCGGGACGCGGGTGAGGGCGGGTCAGGTGGAGGCGCGGATCACCAGGGTGGGGTGGAACAGGATCGCGCGGGACAGGCGGCGCGGGTCACGGATCCGGGCCAGCAACAGGCGGGCCATCTCGGCGGCCATCTCCTCCACCGGCTGCCGGATCGTGGTCAGCGCCGGGTGCGCCTCCGCCGCCGCCGAACTGTCGTCGAAGCCGACGACCGCGACGTCGTCGGGCACCCGCCGGCCGAGTTCCCGTAGCACCCGTACCGCGCCCTCGGCCATCAGGTCGTTGGCGACGAACAGGCCGTCGACGTCCGCGTGGGTCGCCAGCAGCCGTCGGGCCGCCGCCTCGCCACCGGCCCGGGTGAAGTCGGCCTCGACGACCGGCGGGTCCGGCTGCCCGTACCCGAGCAGGGCCGCGCGGAAGCCGGCGAGCCGTTCCTGGCCGGCGGTCATGTCCAGCGGCCCGCAGATCGTCGCCAGCCGCCGGCGGCCGCGGCCGACCAGGTGCTCGACGGCCAGGTGGGCGCCGGCCCGCTGGTCGACGTCGACGTAGCTGGCGCGTACCGGCGGACCGGGCCGGGCGGACAGCACGGTCGGGATGTCCAGGTCGTCGAGCAGGCCGGGCATCGGGTCGTCGATGTGACTGCTGACCAGCAGTACGCCGTCGACGTGCCCCTGTCGCAGGTAGCGCAGCACCAGGTGCCGGGCCGGTGGGTCGACCGGGATGACGACGAGGTGGATGTTCTGCGGCAGCAGCACCTCCTGGGCGCCGGCGGTGACCCGGCCGACGTAGGGGTCGGTGAACATCCGGTTGAGGAACGGGGTGCCGCTGGTGCGGTCGGGCTCGGAGATGACGATCGCGACCGAGTCGGTGCGCCGGGTCACCAGCGAGCGGGCGGCGAGGTTGGGGACGTACCCGGTGGCGGCGATGGCCCGCTCGACGGTCTCCCGGATCTCCGGGGCGACGGTCGGCACCGCGTTGATGACCCGGGACACGGTGGACCGGGACACGCCGGCGTAGCGGGCGACCTGCTCCAGGGTGGGCGGGCGGCCGCCGTCCGCGGACACGGTCGACATGTGATCGAGCCTATAGCACCCCGCTCCCCCGAAGATCCGCGTGATCAGGGAGTTCGTGGCACGACACGCCGACGAAACGCGAGACGGAGTCCCTGATCACCGTGATCAAGGGGATGTCGACAGTGCGACAGTCGGGTTGGCGATTCAGATAGATCGATTGGCGTCTTGGCTGCTCGGGTGGCATGGCGGGGGGCGTCGGCACCTGCGGGGGTCTTCTACGTTGGGTCGTGCCCGGGGCTGACCGGGTCGCACCCCACCACCGCCCGGCGTTCGACCGTCTACTTCGGAGCAGCCGGCGACCACGAAGGGAAACCAGGACCAAGATGCAGCACGAGACGACCCAGGGACGCCGCCGGATCATCGCCGGCGCGGTCCTGTCGACCGCCGTACTGATCACGCCGCTGCTCGGCGCGGCACCGGCGGCGGCCGTACCCGGCCTGGACCGGGTCAACTCGGTCGGCCCCCGCAACAGCGACGCCAAGAGCCGGACCGCCTTCTGCGCTCCGGGCGACACCGTGCTCGGCGGCGGTGGCCGGATCGGCGGCGCGGTGCCCGAGCAGGTGGGCATGGACTTCATGCTGCCGCTGGTCGACGGCACCGGATTCTCGGTCACCGGCCGGGAGGACGAGACCGGCACCAACGAAACCTGGTCGGTCACCGCGACGGCGCTGTGCGCCCCCGCACCGGCCGGCTTCGAGGTGGTCTCCGGCACCTCCAGCCCGACGTCGGTCGACGAGGACTGGCTCACCATCCCCTGCCCGCTCGGCAAGGTGGCGCTCGGCGTCGGCGGCGCGGTGATCGGGGCCAGCAACAGCGAGGTGCTGCTGGAGGATCTGCGCATCGACACCGGCAGTGTCACGGTCGCCGGTGCCGAGGACGGCACCGGGTTCGCCGGCAACTGGCAGATCCACGCCCGGGCGATGTGCGCCAACCAGCCGGCCGGCTACGAGCGGCTGCTCGACGACAGCGACTACGACTCCGTCTCCAGCAAGTCGGTGACCGTCACCTGCTCGCCGGGTCGGCAGGTGCACGGGATCGGCGCCGAGATCCTCGGCGGGAACGGACAGGTCCGGTTGACCGCCGCACACGCCCCGGACACCACCTCGGTGACCGCGAGCGCGGTCGAGGACGAGGACGGCTTCAGCGGCAGTTGGAAGGTCCGCGCGTTCGCGATCTGCGCAAGCTGACCGTCGCACGGGGCCGGCGCGGTGTCCACCGCGCCGGCCCCGTCGGGTCAGGCCAGCGGGAACTCGTCGAAGAGCACGACGGCCGAGCCCGGGTCACGGGTGTCGAACCGGTACGACCGCACCACGCCCGCCCCCGAGTCGAGGACCGAGAAGACGGTGATGTCGTTGCTGGCGACGTACGGCAGGGGCTTGCCGGCGGCGTCGGTCAGCGGGGCGACCGTCGGCACGATCGGGGCCAGGCCACCCGGGTCGCCCTGCCGGATGTGGTCGGGGTCCTCGGGCAGGTTGCGGCTGGCGCCGGACGAGACGTCGTACGCGCCGTAGCTGTTGCCGACGTTGGAGGTCTCCAGCCAGTTGACGCCGGCGGCGTTGCGGAACCGGTTCCACAGGTGGGAGTGTCCGTTGTGGACCAGGTGCACGCCGTTGGCGGAGAAGAGCGGCTCCAGGTCGCGCAGGATGTGGTCGTCGGCCAGCGGGTAGTCGTACGTGACGGCGGTGACCTTGCCGGTCAGCGGGTCGCGGGTGACGGTCTGCACCGGGTCGGTGAACGGCGGCGCGGAGTTGTCGCCGAGGCCGTGCCCCGGGTGGTGGTACATGACGACCCGGTACCGGGCCCGCTGCGCCGCCGGCGAGGCGAGCTCGCGCTCCAGCCACTTGTACTGCCGCGAGCCGCGCTTGACCGGCTCGAAGATGAACTGTCCGTAGCCCCACTTCTCCGCGTTCTCCAGGTCGGCCGGCGCCTCCTGGAACTTGCCCCGGGCGGTCGGCGACGCCGAGCGCCAGATCTGGGTGGCGAAGAGGGTGACCAGGTGCACGTCGCCGATCGTCCGGGCCCACCAGCGCTGGCCGCCGTTGGGGCTGCTCGGGTACGGGAACATCTCCTCGTACGTGGTGACGTCCCAGGACTGCTCGGCCAGCCAGGTCGCCTCGTCCACACCGGACGGCCGGCTGTCGCGCCACTTCCGGCGGGCCACCTCGAGCGGCTGCGGGTCGTTGAACTGGCTGTCCAGGCCGGCGGTGTCCGACCAGCGGCCCATCACCTCGTGGTTGCCGATCGCCGGGTAGATCGGGGTGTGCTGGAGCAGCGGCGCGCCGCGCCAGGTGCGACCGTGCAGCGTCTTGCTGGCCCGTCCGGTCAGGCCGGCGAAGAACGCGAGCCCGGTGGTGCTGTCGAACCACTCGCTGGCCCGGTCCGGCACGTTGACCAGGTCACCGGCGACGAGCACGCCGTCGAGGCGTACGCCGACGGTCTCGGCGACCTTCTCCAGGTTGGCCGGGGTCATGTTCTTGAGCTGGTGGTCGCTGGTCAGCAGCAGCTTCACCGCCTGCTTGCGGGGTGCCACCGGGGCCAGCGTGTAGACGGCGGTGACCGTCGCCCGGCCGGCGTGGTCGACCGACACCACCCGGTACGGCGTACGGCCGGCGGGCAGCTTGTCGACCAACGCCAGCTGCCGGTGCACCGGCCGGTCGACGACCGCCGAGAAGCTGCGGCCGGGCACCGCCGAGGCGCTGTCCTCCCGGGTCCGGGTCAGCCGCTTCGTGGTGGCGGTGATCCGCCGCCAGCCGGGGCCGTTGCGGCGGCTGCCGGTGGCGGCGTCCAGGGCCTGCTGGTCGTCGAGGGTGGTCACGCCGGCGCCGACGAGCACCACCTGTGCGGTGCCGGCCTCCTCGGTGTGCCATACGACGTACACGGTGGACGCCTGCGGGTCGAGCAGGTAGGGCTCGCACAGCAGCGGCCGGCCGCCCAGCCGGGGCGCCGGTACGTCGTCGGGGTCCGTGCCGGGGGCCGCCGCCACGGCCGGCGCGGCAGGTACGGCCACCCCGGTCGCCACCGCGGCGCCGCCGGCGAGCGCGCCGAGCACCGTACGGCGGGACAGGCTGCCCGGCGCGGGGTTTTCCGTCGTCGGAAGGGTTTCGTTCGCGGTTGGATCGGTCATGAGGCCGGACCCAACCGGAGCCGGCTGTCCAGGTCCTCCCGGCCAGGTGAACGTGATCCTCCCGTCGGGTGAATCCCCTGGTCACCCCGGCACCGCAGCCGCACGGTCCGGCACCGGGGACGGCCGCGGCGACCGGCGGCGGCAACCCCTGATATCCACCCGTTTCACTGCTTATGCAGCTTCATCAACCACTATTGCGACCCGGCGGGCGTACGTCCGGAAACGCACCCCGCCGACGCGCCGGAAAGCGCTTCACCACAGATACATCGGACCATGCCACCAATGGGACATTCATCGACGCTCGTCAGCACGACTGCTACCGTGTCCCAGAGTGTCAGGCGACGCCGTTCGGCGCCGCCCAAGGAGGTCCGTTTCGTGGTGAAACAATCGGACGCAATCACCCATGTGGACGGGACGGCGATCGCCGTGCACGTTGTCCGGGAATTCCTCCGACGCCTGCCGGCCGGTGACATTTCCGGCCCGATCGCGGGCGGGGCGGCACGGGTGGTGCACGAGGTGCTCCGCGAACTCGGCACCCCGCCGGGCGTCGACGGCGCCGCGGCACCGGCCGGGACGACCGGCGGCGGGACCGTCCCACCCGCCGCCGGCCCCACCAGGAACAGCGCCCGGACCGGCGACGCCCCACCCGACGAGACCGACTATCCCGGCCACCCGGTCGACTACCTGCGGGCCGGCACGCTGCTCTTCGAGGTGGCCCTGCCGATCCTGGCCGCCCGCTGGGCCGGCGGCGACCAGAAACTGCTGGTCAGGGCCAGCACCACCCTGCACCGGGCGGTGACCGAGTGGGCCGCGCTCGCCTCGACCGCCCACGACAGCCTGCTGACCGCGCGCCTGCGCACCTCGCGCCAGGAGGAACGGCGCCGGATCGCCTGCGAGTTGCACGACCGGGTCGGCCACGGCATGGCGCTGGCGCTACAGAACCTGGACCTGCACCGGCGCTATCTCGCCACCGACGCGGACCGGGCGGCGGCCAGGCTGACCAGGGCGATCACCACCATCGGCGAGACCACCCGGACCATCCAGCAACTCTCCTCGGAACTGCGCCGGTCGGTGAGCGACCGCGGAATCGAACACGCCCTGCGGACCTATCTGGACCACCATGTCCCACCACCGGTACGGGTCGACCTGACCGTTTCGGACCGGGTGGACACACTACCGCCCGAAGTCGCCGAGGAACTGTATCTGATTCTCTGCGAAGCCATCCGGAATGCCGTCCGCCACGCGCATCCGGCGACACTTCGAATCCAGCTCGGAATCAACGGAAACCGCGTCGACGCCTCGGTCGCCGACGACGGAAGCGGGTTCGATCAAAAAGCCGCGATCGCCACCTCGTACGGCGGATTACTGTCGATGCGGGACCGGGCCGAATTGCTGCGCGGCCGGTTGCGCCTGTCGAGCATGACCGGCCACGGCACCACCGTCGCCGTCACCGTACCCATGCCCGGGGCGCGGCCGTGAGCGCGCCCGTCGTCGCGGACCCCATCCGCGTCGCGCTCGCCGACGACCACGCCCTGTTCCGGGAGGGAATCCGCGAACTGCTGTCCACCGACGACGGGTTCGTCGTCGTCGGGGAAGCCGCCACCGGTGACCAGGCCGTCGCCGTCGCCGTCGAGCATCGCCCGGACGTCCTGCTGCTCGACGTCGAGATGCCCGGGCCGGGCGCCGCCGCCGTCATCCGGCAGGTGCACCGGACCCGGCCGCAGACCAGAGTCATCGTGCTCACCATGCACGACGACGACGGCCTGATGCGCGAAGTGTTCGAGAGCGGCGCGGCGGCCTACCTGACCAAGGCGATCCTGCTCGACGAACTGCTGGCCGCCGCGCGGTCGGTCTGCCGCGACGCGCAGACGGTGCTGCTGTCGGTCTCCCGGCGGACCCTGGGCCGGTTCGGCGGTCACCCGGCGGGCCCGCCACCGGATCCCGGTGCCGGCGGGCCGGCCGCCGACCGGGCGCCGACCGCCCGCGAACGCGAGATCCTCCGGCTGGTCGCGGCCCGGATGAACAACGCACAGATCGCCGCGCGGCTGGGGGTCACCCAGGCGACCGTGAAACGGCATCTGACGAACATCTACGCCAAACTCGACGCGCGGTCGCGAATGGACGCGGTCCACCGCGCGGCGGCGGCCGGAATCATCACCGCCGATGGCGAGTCAGGTCACTGAAAGTGGTGCCACCGTTGCTATCGTCGGCGCCCGGCGGGGTCAGTTTCCCAGCCTTCCCAATCCCCTGGAGGTTCCACGTGCAGTACCGTCCACTGGGCCGGACCGGCCTGCGGGTTTCCGAGATCGGCTACGGCGCCTGGGGTATCGGCGGCCTCTACTGGGTCGGCGCGCAGGAGCAGGAGTCGTTACGCGCCCTGCACACCGCGATCGAACAGGGCGTCAACTTCATCGACACGGCCCGCGGATACGGCGAGAGCGAGCGCCTGGTCGGTCAGGTCGTGCGCGAGCACCGGGGCGACCCGGTCTACGTGGCGACCAAGGTCCCGCCGGCGAACATGATCTGGCCGGCACCCACCGGGGTCCACCCCGACGAGGCGTTCCCGGGCGCGCACATCCGCGAGAGCCTGGAGACCAGCCTGCGCGCGTCGGGCCTGGAAGCCTTCGACCTGCTTCAGTTCCACGTCTGGCAGGACGAGTGGATCGGGCGCGGCGACTGGCTGGAGACGATCGCGACACTCAAGGAGGAGGGGAAGATCCGCTTCTTCGGAGTGTCCATCAACGACTACCAGCCGGAGAGCGTCCTCGACCTGGTCCGAAGTGGACACGTCGACGCCGTGCAGCTCATCTACAACGTGTTCCACCAGACCCCGGAGGAGAGCTTCCTGCCGGCGTGCGCCGAGCACGGCGTCGGTGTCGTCGTCCGGGTGCCGCTCGACGAGGGCGGCCTCACCGGGCAGATCACCGCGTCGACGACGTTCCCCGCGGACGACTTCCGCAACAACTACTTCGCCGGCGACCGGCCGGCCCAGGTGGAACAGCGGGTCGACGCGCTCGTCGCCGACCTCGGGGTGCCCCGCGACCGGCTCGCCGAACTCGCGCTGCGGTTCGTCCTCGACGCGCCCGAGGTGTCGACGATCATCCCGGGCATGCGCTCGGTCCGCAACGTGCAGCGCAACGTCGCGGTCAGCGACGGCCAGCCGCTGCCGGCGGAGCAGCGGGCGACGCTGGCCAAGCACCGCTGGGAGCGGAACTTCTACCAGCCCTAGCCGGCCGCCTGCCGGCGCGTACCACGCCCTAGCCGGCCGCCTGCCGGCGCGTACCACGCCCTAGCCGGCCGCCTGCCGGCGCATACCACGCCCCAGCCGGCCGCCTGCCGGCGCATACCACGCCCTGACCGCTCCCGCCGGCCGGCGGCCGGGTCAGCCCTGGCCGGTCGCGCCGGCCGGGGTGCGGCCGGCGATGACCGCGCGCAGCGCCGTCTCGTAGGCGTCGACGCAGGATTCCAGGCCGAACAGCTCGTTGGCCTTCTTGCGGCCGAGTTCGCGCGCCTCGGCCGGCAACGCGGCGAGTTCGAGTACGGCCCGGCGCAGCGCGGCCGGATCACGCGGCGGCACCACCCGCCCGAATCCGGTCGCCTGCACCGGGAACCGGCCGCCGGGCAGGTCGGTGGTGACCGACGGGATGCCGGCCATCATCGCCTCGACCTGGACGATGCCGAACGACTCGGCGATCGACGGCAGCGCGAAGACGTCGATGGAGGCGTAGAAGTCGCGGATCCGGTCGCCCTGCAGCAGGCCGAGGAACCGGACCCGTGGGTCGCCGGCCGCCTCGGCGCGCAGCAGCCCGATGTTGCTGCCGCCGGCGACGCCCTCGTAGTCGCCGCCGACCAGCAGCCGGGCGGCCGGGTCGTCGATCGTACGGAAGGCGCGGATCAGGTATTCGATCCCCTTCTCGTCGGCGATCCGGCCCAGGAAGCCGATGTGCGTTCCCGAGCCGTCCCGCAGCGCCGGCCGGCCGCCACCCCGGTCGGCGCAGGGTGCCGGGACGGCCAGCGTCGGCCGGCGGCGCAGCAGCGGCCACAGCCGCGAGCCGCGGGCCTGGTCGTCGCTGTTGACCACGACGAGGGCGGCCCGCCGGATCGCCGCGCCGGCCGAGGCGTCGGCGAGCCGCATGCCGATGTCGTTGACCGGCCCGGCCGGCAGGAACGCGTCGATGTGGTGGGTCGCCACCAGCGGGACCCGGCGGGTCAGCGCCGCGACGGCGACCGCCTCCGGCATCGGCAGGTGGATGTGCAGGACCGCGGACCGGGCGGCCAGCCGGGCCACCAGCGCGGGCAGGCCGGGGCTGAGCACACCCTTGCGGATCCGGGCGAGCACCGGTGCCCGGAACACGTGCACGCCGGCGATGACCTCGTACGGCGGCAGGGACCGGTCGTGCCGGGAGCAGGCGACCGCGATCCGCAGGCCGCGCGCGGCGAGCCCTTCGGCGATCATCCGCGCGGTCTCGGTCAGGCCGCTGACGTACGGCGCGTAGTAGTCGAGCGCGACGGTCACGTCGAACCGGTCGTCCGGCCGCATCACGGGTTTCCTCTCAGGTCTCAGGACTGCGAGACGACGAAGTGCTGGGCGAGGTGGTCGGAGAAGCCCGGGTTGGGCGCGAAGCGGTAGCCGGCGACGTCGAGGTCGTCGGTGGTCAGCAGCCAGTCCAGCCGCCACAGCCGGGGCAGGTTGTAGCTCGCCGTCGGCCAGCTCGACGCCAGCACCGATCCCCCGGCCGGGTCGTGCCGGCGCAGGCCCGGCCCGACGTCGACGAGGCTGCCGACCCAGGGGGTGTTGAAGTCACCGGCGACCACGACCGGGTTCGGGTTGGCGGCGACGTCGGCGCGCAGCGTCGCCAGTTCGGCCTGCCGCAGGTGGTACTGGTCGCGGACGAAGTCGTAGAACTCGCGGCCGAGCGGGCTCAGCTCGCGCCGCAGCGGCACGAACAGGTGCACGTTGTAGATGGACAGCACCCCGTCTCCGAACCGTACGTCGACCCGCTGGGCCTTGTTGCCCCGCCAGTACCAGTCGGTGCCCTCGCCGGGCACCGGCCGGGGGTGGGTGGCGACCACCGGCAGCCTCGAGATGGTGACCAGTTCGCCCTCGACGACGACCTCGTGTCCGGGGAAGGCGGCCCGGATCCGGGCCAGGTCGTCGACCCGGACCGCGTCGTCCTCCCATCGCAGGTATTCCTGGAGCAGGTAGACGTCGGCCCGCTGCTCGCGCAGGTAGGCGAAGAAGGCGTCCGGGTCGTCGTCCATGGTCCAGATGTCGGTGTTCCAGGCCATCACCTTGACCGACGGGGCCGGCGGGGTGGTCCCGGTCGGCTCGCCGCCCAGCACCCGCACGTGCAGGCCGCCGAGCGACAGGCCGGCCACGACGAGGGCGGCCAGCAGCGGCGACAGCCACCGCCGGACCGGCCGGGCCAGCGGCGACACGGCGAGCAACAGCAGGGGTACGACGACCAGCGCGACCGGCGGCGTCGACTCGACGATCAGCCACGGCCACCAGCGACCGGTGAGCAGGACGTGGGCGGCCAGGAAGAGGGTCCACAGTGCGGTGCCGGCGACCACCAGCCGGGTGCCGAGGCACCACCGCCGTCGTACCGGCGAGGCGGCGTCCACCGCCTGGCCGGGCCCGCCGGCGGGGGTGGCGCTGTCAGCCGGGGCGGAATCCGGGCCGGCCCCGGTCGGACCACCGGGCGGGGCCGGGTCCGCGAGGGTGTCCGGCTCCCCCGCCGTCAGCGCACCGGCCCGGTCGTCGTTCACAGTGCCTCCAGTCGCAGACCGGTGTAGAGGCGCACCGGCCGGCCGCCGACCCTCGGCACCGCGATCTCCCGGGCCGGCCGGAAGTGCCGGTCGAGGGCGGGCCGCAACCGCTGCCGACCGTCACCGTACAGGCTGGCATCGACGCGGGTCGTCATCCGCAGGGCCAGGTCCCACAACGGGCTGACGCCGGGCGTCACCATCACCAGCGTGCCGCCGGGGGCGAGCACCCGCCGGATCTCGCGGCAGGCGTCGTCGATGCGTGGCACGCACTCCAGCGTGCTCACCGCCACCACGCAGTCGAAGTGGCCGTCGGCGTACGGCAGGTCCTCGGCGCCGGCCTGGGCCAGGGTCGCGGCGACGCCGTACGCGGCGAGCCGGGTGGTGACCTCGCCGGCGTGCGGGTGGATGTCGACCCCGTGGATCTCGTCGCACCGGCGGGCGAGTTCGGGCAGGAAGACACCGCTGCCGTAGCCGATCTCCAGGATCCGCCGGTGGTGGGTGTCGCCGAGCAGGTCGAGGATCATCCGGAAGCGCAGCCGCTGGACCCGGCCGAGCAGCGGCCGGTAGTTCCAGTCCGGGTGGTCGACCGGACCGGTGAGCAGCAGCGCGGACCGGGGCAGCAGGTGCAGCGGGCGGGTCGCCATCACGCGGCCGTCCCGCCGGCCCGCAACCGCAGGCCGGTGTAGAGCCGCAGCACGCTGCCGCCGAACCGGGGCACCCGGACCTCGCGTTCCGGCCGGAAGTGCCGGTACAGGGCCGGCTGCAGCCGCTGCCGGCGGTCGCCGTACTGGCTGGCTCCCTGGCGGGTGGCGACGGCCAGCACCGGGCTCCACAGGGCGCTGGCTCCGGGCGTGACGACGATCAGCGACCCGCCGGGGGCGAGCACCCGGTCGATCTCGCGGCAGGCGGTGTCGATCGACTCGACGTACTCCAGGGTGCTGACCGCGACGACGCAGTCGAAGAACCGGTCGTCGTACGGCAGTGCCTCCGCGCTGCCCCGGGTCAGCGTGGTCGTGACGCCGTGCTGGGCGAGGCGTCCGGCCACCTCCCCGGTCAGCGGGTGCGCGTCGATGCCGTGCAGTTCCCGGCACCAGCGGGCGAGTTCCGGCTGGAACACGCCGCTGCCGTAGCCGATCTCCAGGATCCGGTCGAACCGGTCGCCGCCGAGCAGGTCGACGACCATCCGGAAGCGCAGCCGCTGGACCCGGCCGAGCACCGGCCGGTAGTTCCAGTCCGGGTGGTCGACCGGACCGGTCGGCTGCACCGCGGAGGCCGGCAGCAGCCGCGGGGTGTGCGGGGGGTGGCTCATCGGCCCTCCAGGAGTTGTCCGGCGAATTCGACCAGCACCGGGAACCGGGCCGCCACCAGGATGACGGCGAGCCCGCCCGCCCAGATCAGCGTGTTGACGACCATGGCGCGGTCGCGCAGCAGCAGGCGTACCGGGTCGCCGCCGCCCTTGCCGACCACCACGACGTGCAGGTGCCGGGCGACCGCGAAGATCGCGCAGGGCAGCGAGACGAGCAGGGAGGCGTCGGTGTAGGGAGCGGCGAACCGGCCGTTCACCAGGTAGAGCAGGAACACGGTCACGGTCAGCGTGGCGTACAGGATGATCAGGTAGTCCAGGTACTGGGTGGTGTAGCCGGCCAGCGACGGCCGGTGGGCGGTGCCGCCGACGGACATCTCGTGCCGTCGCTTGCCGGCGGCGAGCAGCAGGCAGAGGGTGAAGACGCAGGCGAGCAGCCAGACCGAGGCGCGGGCCGGCACCGCCAGATAGCCCTGGACGACCCGGAGCACGAAGCCCGCCGCGACGGCGAAGACGTCGAGCAGTGGCAGGTGCTTGAGCCAGCGGACGTAGGACAGGTTGAGCGCCAAATAGCCGAACAGCGGCCACCAGGACATCGCCGGGCCGACCGCGAGCAGGACCGCGACCAGCACGATCAGGCCGAGCGCGTACGCCCGGGCCGGGCCGACGCCGATGCGTCCGGCGGCGATCGGCCGGTGCCGCTTCACCGGGTGCAGCCGGTCACGGTGCCGGTCGGCGATGTCGTTCCACACGTACACGAACGCCGACAGCAGGGTGAACAGCACGACGGCGAGCCCCATCCGGGCGAGCGCGCCGAGGCCGAGGTGGGGCGCGTCGATCAGGGCCAGCGGGACGACCAGCAGGTTCTTCGGCCACTGGGCGGGGCGGGCCAGGGCGACGAGGTCGCGCAGCAGCCCGGTCCGCACGCCGGTGGTCACGGCGGCGGTCGCGCCGACCGCCGCGGCCGGCACGTCGGGCACCGGCGGCACGGGTTGGCCGAGGTTCGTCGAATACACCGTGACCTCCTCCTGGACGCGGCTCGAAGCGGTGGTCAGAAGAAGACCTTGGCCAGCGAGAGCACACCCTGCCGCCACGGTTCGCGGCTGGTGCGGCCGGCGGGCGCGGCCGGGCCGGTGCCGTCGGCGGTGTCGGCGGCGGCCCGGTCCCGCCACCACCGGTAGGTGGCCAGGATCGCGTCGCGGTTGGAGCGCCGGGACCGGAAGTCGAGCCGCTCGTGGGCCTTGCTGACGCTGACGTACGAGTCGGCGCGCAGCTTGTGCACCAGCCGTCCGTACACAGGGGACAGTCTGGCGCGGCGCAGCAGGTCGAGTACGGCGACCGCGGCGCCGGCCGGGACGGGGACGATCCGCCGGCCGTGCCCGGCCGCGTCGAGCACGGCCTGGAAGTCCTCCCGCAGCGTGCCGAAGTCGGCGGCGGCGATGTTGAAGGTGTCGTTGGCGACCTCGGCGGGCGCGGTCAGCGCGCGGGTCACCGCGTCGACCAGGTCCTCGATCGCGAGCATCTGGATGCGTACGTCGCCCCGGCCGATGACGGGGAAGTTGCGGCCCTCGTCGGCCCACTCGAACAGCATGGCGAACAGTCCGAGCCGGCCGGGTCCGAGGAACGTCTTCGGGCGCAGGATCGGCACGCAGAGCCCGCCGGCCCGGAACTCCTCGGCGACCTCCTCGGCGCCGGCCTTCGCCCGGCTGTAGGCGTCGACCGGGGCCCGGGGGTGCTCCTCGGTGGTCGGTACGACGTCGGGCAGCCCGTACACGGCGGTGGAGGAGATGTGCACGACCCGTTCGAGCCCGGCCGCCACGGCGGCGCCGAGCACCGTACGGGTGCCATCGACGATCACCGACCGGATCTCCGGCTCCGGATAGCTCGGCAGCGCGGCGGCGGTGTGGACGGCGACGTCGACCTCGGCCACCGCCCGGCCCACCGCCCCGGCGTCACGGACGTCGGCGACCGTGTAGCGGACCCCGGGCAGCGGTTCCGCCGGTTCGCGCAGGTCGAGGCTGTGTACGGCGTACCCGTCGGCGTGCAGCCGCTGGACCAGGTTCAGTCCGAGCATGCCGCAGCCGCCGGTCACCAGCACCCGGGTCACCACAGTGTCGACAACCTTTCGCGTACGAACCGGCTCAGCAGCCGGGGCAGCCCGATCGCCAGGGTGGCGTCGAAGCAGTCGAGGAAGTGCTTGACGTCGGCCTCGGTGGCGACCAGCGGCGGTCCGACCACCAGCGGGTTGCGGCCGTTGAGGGTGTAGTAGGCGTAGATGTCGTGGTCGCGGTAGAGGGTGTCGATGACCGCGCCGGTGATGACCTTGGTGGCGAACTGCGGGTCCTTGGCGAATCCCACCGGCAGCAGCCGGGTGACGAGGTCGAGCACCTTGACGTTGTTCTGGAGGAAGACGCCCCACAGCGCGCCGGCACCCTGCACGTCGGCGATCAGGTCGGGATAGTCGGCCCGCAGCCGGCGCAGTCCGGGGGCGAGGATCGCCTCGATCTCGCGGGCCCGGCCCGGGAAGTCCTCCTCCACGGCGACGTTGATCGCCTCGATGGCGGTCGCGGTCTCCTCGCCGAAGCCGTAGTAGGTGGTGCTGGTGCTCTGCAGCAGGGCGTCGTTGAGGTTCTCGTACGCCTTGTGGAAGATCGGGTCGCGGGCCACGTACGCCGAGATCGACGACTTGCCGCCGCCGAACGACTTCGAGGTGGTCAGCACGTCCGGCAGCAGGCCGGGATAGCGCATGAAGTAGAACAGAGTGCCGGTCTTGCCCCAGCCGGTGTAGATCTCGTCGAAGATGAGCACGATGTTGCGCTCGGTGCACAGCTCGCGCAGCCCGCGCAGGAACTCCTCGCTGCACGAGCGCATCGTGGAGGCGCTGAAGGGCTCGACCAGGATCGCGTACACGTCGCACCGGCCGGCGGCGTCGCGGGCGGCGTCCACTTCGGCGCGCAGGGCGGCCAGGTCGCCGTACGGGTAGCTGACCACGCCCGGGATGCCGGGGAACCGGAACGTGTTGCGGGCGGCGGTCAGGCTGCCCGAACCGAGCAGCTTGCCGTGGAAGCTGATGTCGGAGTGCAGCACGGTGTTGCGCCGCCCGCCGTGGTATTTGTACGCGAGCTTCACCGCGCCCTCGACCGCCTCGGCGCCGGAGTTGGGCAGGAACGACTTGTTGAGGTCGCCGGGCAGCACGGCCGCCAGGTTGTGGCCGAGCACCGCCAGGTACGGCGAGAAGATCGTCTTGTGCACCTCCATCCGGCGTTCCTGCTGGAAACGCTGGCGGGCGGCGATGATGCGCGGGTGGTTGTGGCCGTGGTTGAGCACGCCCACTCCCCCGGTGAAGTCGAGGATCCGCCGGCCGTCCCGGGTGTAGATGTAGCTGCCCTCGGCATGGTCGATCAGCTCGCGCCCGAAACCGAACGACGTCATCAGATTGACCTGGCTCGAATTGATGTATTTGCGGTACATGTCCTGCACCTGATCGACGGAGAGCCGATCAGCGGAGTCGAGCCCAATCAAGGACGAGCCCTGTTCACTAGCCATCGACCCTCCACAAAGCGGGTTCCGAATAGCGCGGCATTCGCATCCTAGGTACGCCCGACCGGCCCGCCCAGGTAGCAGTTACCGGCCTACGACCGTCGTACGACCACCGCCCACGAGGCGCGTACGACCTCGACCGAGACAATTCGGCGCGGGGGTTGACATTGTCGACAGTCAACCCCTCAATCAATGGGGCACCGTCGCCACACCCGTCGCGCCCGCATCGTGACCGAGGAGCCACCGTGCCGGTACTGCACCAGGTAACGGTCGTCTGCCACCAGTTCCCGCCGTGGCGGATGGGTGGGCTGGCCGAATACGCCGAACGCTGCCTGCACCACCTGCACCGGCGGCGCGGCGACCTGCGGCTGCGGCTCTACACCATGAACCACCCCGGCGACCAGCCGCGGCACGGCGTCAGCGGCGGGGTGCCGGTGGTCCGGCCCCGGATGCCGCGCTGGCTGGGCCGGCGGCTCTTCGACCCGCACCGGGCGCTGTCCGCCCGCGGGCAGGGCCTGTTCGCCATCGCCCTGATCGCCTTCAACCTCGGGGTGTTCCTCGGGCTGTGCCGGGGCCGCCGGCGCGGTTCGGTGGTCGCGGTCCACGACTGGCAGAGCACCCCCGCCGGCATCCTCGCCGCGACCCTGCTGCGGCTGCCGGTCGTCTACCACGTGCACAACACCGAACAGACGATGGCACCGCAGCCCGACGTCGCCGACCCGCTGCGGATCATCGGGGCCTGCCAGCGGCTGATGGCCGGCCTCGCCGCCCTCGTCGTGGTGCCGACCCCGGAGATGGGCGACCTGCTGGTCCGGCACGGGTTCGCGGCTCACAAGATCCGGGTGGTGCCGCACGGCTACGAGGACCCGCCCGGCACCGACCGGGACGCGCCGGCCGACCGGGCGGCGACCCGGGCCGAACTGCTGGCCGAGGCCGGATTTCCCGCCGACTCGCTGGTCCTCGTCTTCGCCGGCCGGCTCAGCCCGGTCAAGGGCGTACACACCCTGCTGCGGGCACTGCCCGACATCGCCCGCTGGCACCCGGCGGCCCGCCTGTTCCTGCTCGGCACCGGCCTGCCCGGCACCGACCAGGACGCCGTCGTGGACCGGCTGGTCGCCCAGCTCGGCATCGCCGACCGGACCCGGGTCTACCACCGGCACCTGTCCCGCGAGCAGGTCCGCCGGCACTACCTGGCCGCCGACCTGTGCCTGTTCCCGTCCACGTACGAGCCGTTCGGGCTGGTCTCGGTCGAGGCGATGGCGCTGGGCACGCCGGTGCTGCTCGGGTCCGGGTTCTCCGCCACGATCGGCACCGACGGCGTACGTCCCACCGCGCTGCGCCTGACCACCGACCGCCCCGACGAGCTGGCCCGGCTCGCCGGCAACCTGCTCGCCGACGCGGAGTACGCCGCCGAACTCGGCGCGCGGGGCCGCCGGCACGTCGAGCGCTCGTTCGGCTGGTCGGCGTCGGTGGACGCGACGGTCGCCGTCTACGAGGAGGCGGTCACCGCCCGCCGGGCCGGCCGGCCGGTGCCCGCCCCGGGGAAGGCGGGCCGGCCGGCGGTCGCCGACCCGGCCGGGGAGCACCGGTGACCCGCCGCCTCGCCCGGCTCCGGCCGCTGCTCACCGCCGTCCTCGTGGTCGCGATCCTGGCCGGGGTCTGGTGGACCGTACGCGGACAGGACTGGTCGGTCGCCCGCCCGCTGGTGACCGGGCACGCGGTGCCGTACCTGCTCGCCGCCGCCGGGTGCAACATCGTGGCGCTGCTGTGCGCGATGCGGTCGTGGGCGAGCACCCTGGCCGACCTGGGGCACCGGCTGCCCAACCTGGCCGCCGCCCGGATCTACTTCGTCGGGGTGCTGGCCAAGTACGTACCCGGGCGGGTCTGGGTGGTGGTCACCCAGGCCCGGCTGGCCGCGGACGCCGGGGTGCCCGGCACCGCGACGGTGGCCGCCTTCCTGCTCAACGTCGTCGTCATGCTGCTCACCGGACTGGTCGTCGGCGCCCTGGCCGGCCCGGCGGTGCTCGGCGACCGGGGCTGGTGGCTGCTCGCCCCGGCCGCCCTCGTCGTCGCCCTCCTGGCCTGGCCGGGCGTCGTGGGCCGGCTCGCCGCGGTCGGCGCCCGGCTGGTCCGCCGGGACCTGCCGGCCGTCGGCACCGGCACCGCCACCCGGGCCGCCGTCGGCTGGCAACTGGCCTGCTGGCTGGTCTCCGGCCTGCACCTGTGGCTGCTGCTGATGGCGCTCGGCGCGCCGCCGGGTCCGGCGCTGGTCGCCGGCGTCGGCGGGTTCGCCCTGGCCACCGTGCTCAGCACGCTGGTCGTGGTGGTGCCCGACGGGGCGGTGGTCCGCGAGGTGCTCATCGCGGTCGCGCTGGTCGGCCTCCTGCCGGCGACCGGGGCGGGCGCGGCGGCGATCGCGAGCCGGGCGGTCTGCCTGCTCACCGAACTCGCCGTCGCCGGCGCGGTCCTGCTCGGCGCCCGGCTCGCCCGGCGGCGGCACCCCGACCGGCCACCGACGCCACTGCCGGCCACCCCGGTGCCGGTCACGCCGGCCCCGGCCACCGGCGGCCCCGGCACCGCGGCGGGGCGCTGACCCGGGCCGGACTCAGCCGGCGGGCCGGGTCAGCTCGGCGGCGAGCAGGTCGTTGATCTGCGCCGGATGGTCGTTGAGGAAGAAGTGGCCGCCGGTGAAGACCTTCACGTCGCAGTCCGCGGTGGTGTGCCCGGCCCAGTCGCGCGCCTCGTCGATGCTGACCCGGGGGTCCCGGTCGCCGGTCAGCACCGTGACCGGACAGCTCAGGCGCGCCCCGCCGCCGTGCCGGTACGTCTCCACCGCCCGGTAGTCGGCGCGCAGCGCGGGCAGCACGATGCTCAGCACCACCGGGTCGGTCAGCAGCGACTCCTCGGTGCCGCTGAGCCGCTGCACCTCGGCGACGAGTTCGTCGTCGGTGCCGAGGTGGATCGACTCGTCACGGACCCGCGACGGCGCCCGCCGGCCGGACGCGAAGAGCCGGCGCAGGACCACCCCCTGCCGTTCGAGCCGGACCGCGACCTCGAAGGCGATCACGGCGCCCATGCTGTGCCCGAGGAACACCAGCGGCCGGTCGAGGGTGCGCGACAGCACGGCGACGATCGCGTCGGCGAGGTCCCCGATGCTGTCCAGGCACGGTTCGCCGAGGCGGTCCTGCCGGCCCGGATACTGCAACGACAGCACCTCGGCGACCGGCGACAGGGCCTTGGACGTCTGGTGGAACGCGACCGCCGAGCCGCCGGCGTGCGGAAAACAGACCAGCCGGGGTCCCCACGCCGGCCCCGGGTGGAACCGTCGAATCCAGAGCTTCGTGTCCATCGATGGTGCCGTCATCCGCCCGTACTGTCCCTTCGTACCCACGCATCCGCCGCGGCGATTATCCCCGGCCGGTGCCGGGGCCGCCCGGGCACGTCCCGTGGCCGTGCAGCCCGCACCCCGGTGCGGCGGATGCCGGCGGAAGGGTCGGGCGGGACGGATCGGAACGGCGTCGGACCGGGTCGATAGCATCCGACCGGTACAGCGGGGAGGAAAACGAATGCACCACATCGGTCCCTACCGGCTGCTCGGCGCGCTGGCGACCTGCCCGGTCGGCACCGTCTGGGCCGCCTCGGACTCGGCCGGCCGCCGGGTGACACTGGCCGTGCTCGACCCGGCGGTGGCCGGCGACCCACGCTGGCGGGCGGCCTTCGCCGCGACCGCCAACACCCTGTCCCAGGCCGACGACCTGCCGGTGGTCGGCGCCAACCATGTCGCGGCCACGCCCTGGGTCGCCTGCGCGGCCGAGGCCGGCCAGGGCGCGGGAAACATATTCACCGCCCTGGGGCAGCACCTCGTCGCCGCCCCACCGCCCGACCCGGGTCCGGCCGACCAGCCGACCGTGTCGCTGGCCGGCCAGCTTCCCGCGCTACCGGAGCCGCCGGACAGCGGCCCGGAGCCGCCGACCGTCGCACTGGCCGCGCCGGACGCGACCACCACCCGGCCGACCGGACCGGCCGCCCCGGTGAGCGGCCAACCGGCCCAGGTCTCGGCTCCACCCGCTCCCGTGTCGGGCGGTCCCGTCTCCGGAGGTCCCGCGCTGGGAGGTCCCGTCTCCGGGGGTCCCGTGGCGGGCGGCCCGGTCTCCGGGGGTCCGGCGTCGCCGGCCGCCGAACCGCCGAGCTGGCCGCCGGCCGCCGCTCCCCGGCGCAGGCCGCACCGAGCGGGCCGTTCCCGCCGCGCCCGGCCGGCCCGCCTCCGCAGCCGCTCGCCGGCCCGTTCCCGGCGCCGCGCGGCGCTCCCCGGGCCGCCGCCCGTGGCCGGACCACCCCAGCCGGCGCCGGCCGGGTACCCGGCGCCGTACCCGCCGCTCTTCCCACCCGCACCGGCCCGGCCGCGCCGGGGCGCGGCATCCTGGTCACCGTTCTCGTCGCGGTGCTCGCGCTGGCGCTGGGCGCGGCCGGCGGTGCCGCCGCCATGTCGGCCCTCGGCGGCGACGCCGCGCCCGCGCCCGGCGCCAGCCCGACGCCGTCGGTCGACATCGCACTGCCCGGCACGGCGCCGGCCGCGCCCGGCATCGAGCCGCCGGTCGGCGGCGGCTGGCCGGCGGACTTCCCGAGGTTCGGTCCCGCGGACCGCACGCAGCAGGTCACCGACCTGCCCGGGCTCGGCTTCTCGTTCCGGATGCCGGACACCTGGCGGTGCGAACCCGTGGCGTCGACGTCGGGCTTCGCGCACTACTCCTGCGGCACCCCGGCCGGACAGGGGCCGAAGGCCGGCGGCGACCTGATCGTGCGGCACTGCCCGGTCCCCTGCGACGAGGGGCGGCGGACCGAACTGCGTACGGCCGAGGAGGCGTTCGGCCTCCAGTGGATCCGAAGTGGACCGTTCACGACCTGGGCGCAGACCGACCGGGTCGACGACGCACCGCAGTACGGCATGGTCTACCTGAGCTACTGGCGCAGCGTCCCCGAAGGGGTGCTGGACCGGCAACTGGTGCTGCGGATGACCGCCCCGCCGGAGCGGGCCGACGAACTGCGGAAGCTGACCTATTCGATCCGGGATGTAACGTTCACGATCTGACCGGCTCCGCCGCGGCCGTACGGCGGTCCGCGGTGGGCCGGGCGACCCAGACCGACCGTCTCTCACCGAACGAGCGGGGCCATGGCACGCACACTGACCGTCTCTGCCCAACAGCCGGGAGCCTTCCCGTCGATCGCCGACGCGCTGGAGGTGGCCGAGGACAGCGCCGTCATCTCGATCGAGCCCGGCGTCTACGCCGAGTCGCTGCGGATATCGGGCCGGCGGCTTACCCTGGCGGCCCGCGAGCCGGGCACGGTGACCGTCGACGCCACCGGCCACGGCGCCCCCGGGGTGAGCTGCACCGGCGGTGAGGTCACCCTGAGCGGGCTGGTGGTCGCCGCCGGCGACTACCCCGCCGTGCACGCGGCCCGCTGCGAGCTGCGGATCGACGGCTGCGAACTGCGGGCCGGCTACGCGGCCGGCGCCAGCGTCACCGACGGTTCGCGGCTGCGGGCCACCGGGCTGAAGGTCACCAAGGGCCAGTACGGCATCGTCGTCGACGACTCCGGCGGCACCCTGGACCAGTGCGAGGTACGGGGGGTCAGCGACGACGGCATCATCGTCCGGCTCGGCGCCGACCCGACCATCCGTAACAGCACGGTCGCCGACTGCGGCTACCGTGGCGTGTACGTCTACCAGGCCGCCCGGCCGGTGCTCGAACGGTGCGACATCTCCGGCACCGGCGACGCCGGCATCTCGGTGGCGTTGCAGAGCGCGCCGACGATCGCCGAGTGCTGGGTGCACGACACCCGCGGGGTCGGGATCGCGTTCGGCCGTGGCTGCACGGGGCTGGTCGACGGCTGCCGGATCGAGCAGACCGCCGCGCCCGCGATCCGGCTCGACGAGGGGGCGGCCCCGGTGGTCCGCGAACCGGCCGAGCCGGGCGGTGCCGCCCCGATGGCCGGGGCAAAGGCCGGCGACGGCGCGGTCCGGCAGGACGCCGAGAAGATGGACACGCTGCTCGCCGAACTCGACTCGATGATCGGCCTGCCCGGGGTGAAGGCCGAGGTGCGGGCGCTCATCGACGAGTTGCAGGTCAACGAGTGGCGGCGGGACGCCGGGCTGGCGGTCGGCGCGGCCAGCCACCATCTGATCTTCACCGGGGCCCCGGGCACCGGCAAGACGACGGTGGCCCGCGTCTACGGCCAGCTGCTCAAGGCGCTCGGTGTGCTGCCGAACGGGCAGTTCCGCGAGGTGTCCCGGCGGGACCTGGTCGGGCAGTACATCGGCCACACGGCGGAGAAGACGACGTCGGTGTTCGAGGAGGCGCTCGGCGGGGTGCTGTTCATCGACGAGGCGTACACCCTGTCGCGGGCCGGTGGCGCGAACGCCGACTTCGGCCAGGAGGCGATCGACACGCTGGTGAAGCTGATGGAGGACCACCGCGACCGGGTGGCCGTCATCGTGGCCGGTTACACCCACGAGATGAGTGACTTCCTGGACGCGAACTCCGGCCTGGCGTCCCGGTTCGCCAAGACGCTGGAGTTCGAGAACTACACCGCCGACCAGCTCGTCATGATCGTCGACCGGATCGCGCGCAACGACGACTACCTGCTCGCCGACGGCCTGGACGACGGGCTGCTGGAATGGTTCGGGCAGGTCGAGCGGGACCGCAACTTCGGTAACGCCCGCGAGGCGCGCAAGCTGCTCGAGGGCATGCGCAAGGCGCAGTCCGGCCGGCTGCGGGCGCTGGGCCGCCGACCCACCCGCGACGACCTGCGCACCCTCACCCTGGACGACCTGCTCGCCGCGACGAGTTGATCACATTTCACGGGCTCGGCGCCGGTTTGGCGGCATTCGCCTACTAGCCTGTCGAAGATTCGACAGTCCGCCCGTCAACCACGGCGTCGTCCTCCGCGGCCACGTCATCGCTCGAGAAGATGCCTGTCAAAAGCAATGATCTGACCGCGTTCATCCCCCGCCAGACCGCTCCCGTACGCTCCGAACCGCCCGCACAGCCGTGGCGCCCCGGCCCCGACGACGGCCCGCCACCACCCGAGCCGCTCGACGCGCCGTGGCTGAGGGTCGTCGCGTGGGCCGCGCCGATGGTGGTCGTGGCCATACTCTCCCTGATCGGGATCGGCACGCCCGGGCTGTGGGAGGACGAACTCCAGACGTGGGGCATGGTGACCGCGTCGTGGCCCGACTTCCGGTCGGTGCTCGCCGGCACCGACGCCGGGGCGGCGCCCTACTACCTTCTGCTGCGCGTCTGGACCGACCTGGCGGGCACCTCCGACGCCATGCTGCGGCTGCCGTCGGCGCTGGCGATGGTGGGCGCGACCGGACTGGTGGCGGCACTCGGGGTCCGGCTGGGCGGGCTGCGGGTCGGGCTGGCCGCCGGGCTGCTCTTCGCGGTCCTGCCGACCACCTCCCGCTACGCCCAGGAGGCCCGCCCCGACGCGTTCACCGTCCTCGCCGCGGCACTGGCGACGCTGCTGCTGGTCCGCCTGCTCGACCGGCCCCGGATCGGCCGCTACCTCGGCTACCTCGCCGCGCTGGTGCTGCTCGGCCTCGGGCACGTGCTCGGTCTGCTCCTGCTGCTCGCACACGCGGTGATCGCCTGGCGGCTGCGGCCGGACGGCCGTACGGTGGCCGGCTGGGCGCTGACCGCGGTGCTCGCCGTCGTCCTCGTCGGACCGGTCGTCCACTTCGCGAGGCGACAGGCCGGCGGCGACGGCGACTGGATTCCGCCGGTGAGCCTGGCCCGGGTCGCCGAGGCCCCGGCCGTGCTCTTCGGCGACCTCCTCATCGGCGGGGCACTGCTGGCGTGCGCGTTCCTGGCGATGTCGATGCGGGGCCGGGCGGCGGTGGCGACCGCCTGGGCCCTGCTGCCGACCGCCGGCCTGCTCGCCGTCAGCCTGGTCGTCCCGACCTGGCTGCCCCGCTACCTGCTCTTCACCCTGCCGGCCTGGGTGCTGCTGGCCTCGCTGGCGGTACGGCGCACCACGATCGCCCGTGGCGTCGGCGTGGTGCTCGCGATCGGCCTCCTCGGGCTGCCCGGCCACCTCGACATCCGCACCCCGACCGGGCACGGGCAGGGCACCCGGGACATCGCCGCGGTGATGCGGGCGCACGCCGCCCCCGGCGACACCGTCGTCTACGGCCCGACCGAGGGAGGCGACCAGCGACTCGCCCGCGACGCCGTGCTGCGGTACGTACCACCGGGGATCGCGCCGCAGGACCGGCTGGCCCGCACCCGGCCGCGTACCGGCGGCAGCGTCGGCGCGCGGGAGTGCGCGGCGGGCGAGGTGGCCGACTGTCTCGGCCAGCCGGACCGGATCTGGCTGGTCCGCAAGGGCAACCGGGACGACCCGCTGGCCGGGCTCGGTGCCGGGAAGACGGGCGTGCTGGAGTCCGGCTACGTGGTGATGCAGACCTGGCGGGTGCGCGCGTTCACCATCGTCCTGTACGTGAGCAAACCGCGGTGACGGCTCTGCACGACCGGCTGGCGACGCCGGCCCCGGCCACCCCGCCGCCGGCCCGGCGGCGACGGACCACACCGCCGGTGGTGCCGGTCGACCCGGCGCTGCCGCAGCCGCCCTCCCGACGGGAGAAGGCCGCCTACCGCCACCGGCGGCTGCCGTACCTCATGGTCGCCTCGGCGGTCAGCTTCACCGCGCTGACCGTGAGCCAGGTGCTGTTCGTACGGATGTCGCCGTGGCTGCTGCTGCTCCTGCCGCTGATGGCGTTCACCATCGCGTACTACCTCGTCTCGCTGTGCGTCAACCTGTTCACCCCCGACTTCGACCTGGACCGGCACCGCCGGCTGGTGGCGTCGTGGGCGCCGGACGAGCATCCGCCGGTCGACGTGTTCCTGCCGGTGTGCGGCGAGGCGATCGACGTACTGCGCAACACGTGGGAGCACGTGGCCGCGATGGCCCGGCACTATCCCGGGCCGGTCCACGTCTACGTGCTCGACGACTCGGCCACCGCCGAACGCGAGGCGATGGCGCTCGGCTTCGGCTTCGTCTACCAGCGCCGGCCCAACCGGGGGTGGTACAAGAAGGCCGGCAACATGCGGTACGCGTACCAGCGCACCATGGGTGACTTCATCCTCGTGCTCGACGCCGACTTCACCCCGCGTCACGACCTGCTCGACGAACTGATGCCGTACTTCGACGCGTACCCGGACGTGGGCATCGTGCAGTCGCCGCAGTATTTCCGGGTGCACCAGGACCAGGGCTGGCTGGAGCGCGGCGCCGGCGCGGTGCAGGAACTGTTCTACCGGTCGGTGCAGGTGTCTAGGCAGCACCACGAGGCGGCGATCTGCGTCGGCAGTTGCGCGGTGTACCGGCGTACGGCGCTGGACGCGATCGGCGGGTCGACGCTGATCGAGCACTCCGAGGACGTGCACACCGGGTTCGACATGCGCCGCCGGGGCTGGCGGCTGCGGTACGTGCCGGTGCCGCTGGCGACCGGGCTGTGCCCGGCCGACGTCAACTCGTTCTTCACCCAGCAGTACCGGTGGTGCGCCGGGTCGATGAGCCTGCTCGGGTCGACGAAGTTCTGGAACACCCGGATGCCGGTACGCCAGCGCCTGTCGTACCTGTCCGGCTTCTTCTACTACCTGCACACGGCGCTGTTCACCTTCGTCGGCCCGCTGATCCCGATCCTGATGCTGCTGGTGTTCCCGCAGTACGTGAAGCTTTCGAACTACCTGCTGATCGCACCCAGCCTGGTCTACAACGTCGTCGTCTTCCCGTCCTGGCACCGCTGCGCGTACGGCTTCGAGGCCTGGACCACCAAGATGATCTACGGCTGGTCGCACGCAGTCGCGGTCTGGGACCTGCTGCGCGGGCAGAGCATGGGCTGGCAGCCGACCGGTGGTACGGCACGCAAGAACAGGACGGGACGGCTGTGGACCGGTATGGCGGTGTGGACGGCGGGCAGCGGAATCGTGTGGACGCTGGCCGCGGCGTACCAGATGGTCCACACGGACCTGGCGGCGTTCGCACCGGCCTTCCTGGGCGGGGTGTTCTTCCTGACGATCGCGATGCAGGCGCTGCTGGTCGACCCGGCGAAGGACCTGCCGGCGGGCGGTTCGCGGTGAGGTCGCGCCACCTGTTCGTCACCATGGTCCTCTTCGTGGCCCTGGTCTTCGGCTACGCCGCGGTCGCCCCCGACACCCCCGGGCCGCCGCCGGCCGCGTCCACCGGGGCGGCACCGACCGCCGCGGTCGGGCCGGCACCGGCGTACGACGTCAGCCACCTGCGCGAACCACCCGGTCAGTACCTCGGCGTCGCCCTCGCCGGCGCGCCCCGGGACATGGGCAAGGTGGACGGGTTCGCCGACCTCACCGGCCACCGACCCAACATGATCACGATCTACGAGAGCTTCGACGACGAGTTCGCCGCCGCCGAGATCCGCAAGATCTTCCAGTACGGGGCGCTGCCGATCCTGCGCTGGGAGCCGTACAAGGCGAAACTCGCCGACATCGCCGCCGGCCGGCACGACCCGTACATCCGGCGGTTCGCCGCCGAGGTGCGCCGGGTGAATCTCCCGATCGCGCTCACCATCGCCCACGAGATGAACGGGCACTGGTACCCGTGGGGCGCCGACACCAACGACCCCGCCGACTTCGTCGCCGCCTGGCGGCACATCCACGCCCTCTACGCCGAGGCCGGCGCCACGAACGTCATCTGGACCTGGACCCCGAACGTCGTCAACCCGGTGCCGACGGTGCCGCTGGAACCCCTCTACCCCGGCGACGCCTACGTCGACTGGATCGGCATCGACGGCTACTTCACGCACTCCGGCGCCAAGACCTTCGAGGGCCTGTTCGGACCGACGATGCGCGAGGTCGAGGAGTTCACCGACCGGCCGTTCCTCGTCGTCGAGACCGGCTCCGAGCCCGGCGCGATGCGGGAACGGTCCGTACGCGAACTGTTCGAGGCCGTACGCACCGAACCCAAGCTGCTCGGGTTCGTCTACTTCAACCAGAAGGGTTCGGGCGACTGGGTGATCGACCGGGATCAGCGGGCGCTGGCGACGTACCGGCGGGAGGCGGCACGCGGGGACCGGCTGGGCTTCCGGGTACGGTGACCGCGGCGGGCGGCGGGTGATCGTCAGGTGGCGGCCGGTCGACGTGCGGCCCGGCGCCCCGGCGCCCGCCCGACGATCATGGCGCGAAGGGTCCGGAATGCACGGGTGGACCGGTTCCTATGATGGGGGCCGCGCCCTCCGCCCCCGGGGCGGACCGACGACGTGGAGGTTGCAGCCGGACATGACCGCACCGTCACAGTCCGTCCGCGCCGTCGCCCGGGTCGCCCCGGGCGAACCGGCGCCGAGCGGCCCGGCCGAGGTGCCCCGCCCGCGCCGACGCCCCAGCCACCTCGGCCGCGTCCACCTGCTGCAACTGCTGCTCATCGAGGCGGCCGTCGTCGGCACGCTCGCCGCCGCCACCCAGGGCGCGGTGCCGGCCGTGGCGACCGGCGTCGCCGGCGCCGCCGTCGTCGCGGCGACCCTGGCCCGGCGGGGCGGCCGCTGGTGGCTCGAACGCTGGATGATGTCCGTGGCCCAGCGGCGCCGGCGGCGCGGCCGGCCGATCCCGCACGGCGACCCGAGGGTCACCGCGCTACGCCACCTCGCTCCCGGCCTGACCGTGCAGAACGCCTCCGTCGGCGACAGCGCCGACATCGGCGTGGCCCGCGACGACGCCGGCTGGTACGCCTGCGCGGCGGTGTCCACCGGCCGGCGGCGCAAGGACGGCGCGCTGCCGCTCGACCAGCTCGTGGCGGCACTGGCCGAGACCGGGCAGCCGGGTGCCGTCCTCCAGGTCGTCACCCTCACCGTGCCGGCACCGGGCATGGACACCCCGCCCGCCTCGCACGCCGGCCAGTCCTACCGGCAGCTGCTGACCGGTTTCGGGTCGGCCGTCGTGCCGGCGCACCGCGCGGTCTGGATCACCGTACGGCTCGACGCGTGGGCGCTCGCCGAGGCGGTCGTCGACGAGCACGGTACGGCGCTCGACGACGTACCCGAACTGGTCGCCGCGCTGCTGCACCGGGTGACCAAGACGTTGCGCCGGGCCGGGTTCACCGTCCAGCCGCTCGACGACGCCGGCCTGCTCGACGCGCTGGTGCAGTCGTGCGACCTCGAGGGGGCGGCCGCCCCCGGCAACGGCCGCGGCGAACCGCGTGAGGAATGGTCGCGCTGGCACTCCGGCCGGCTGGCGCACCGCACGTTCTGGGTCCGCCGGTGGCCGGCGACCGACCAGATCGGGGCGCTGCTCGACGCGGTGGGCGCCACGCCGTCGGCGCTGACCAGTGCCGCGCTGACGCTGGCCGCCGAGGGCGACGGAGACGGCGTCGACCTGCGCGGCCTGGTCCGGCTGGCCGCGCCGCCCCCCGAACTCGGCCCGGTGTGCCTGGCCGCCGCCCGGGCGGCGGAACTGGCCGGCGCCGACCTGTTCCCGCTCGACGGCGAACACGGCCCGGCGGTGTACGCGTCGGCCCCGACCGGTGGAGGTGCCCGGTGACCGGCCCCCGCGAAGAACGGCATCCGTACCCGGCCGCCGTGCAGGCGGCCCCGGAGCCGGCGATACGGCAGCCGGCGGAGCCCGACGCCGCGGCGGCGTACCCGGTACCCGTGGGGCCGGCGGACCGGCAGGTGGCCGCACCGGCCGGGGCGGACGCCGGAACCGCCGCCGTCGCCGCGCCGGCCGCCGCCGCCCAGGCGGCCGTCGCGGCCGCCACCGTGACCCGGGCCACCGGCCGGGCCGCCGCGGTCGCCGCCGCCGCGCCACCGGCCCCGGCGACGACCGGCACCGTCTACGGCCAGCCGCCGCCCGGCGACCCCCGACGTGGGCCGGCCGGACGCCTGGCCCGGCTGCGGATCGGCTCGCACACGGTGTCCCGGGCCGCCCTGTCCCGGCTGAAGGTCCCGACCGCGACGGCCGGCCTGGTGCTCGGCGTCGACCGCAACCGGATCCCGGTGCCGGTCCGGTTCTTCCGCCCGGAGCCGACCCGGACCGCCCTGGTCGGCGGCACCTGGGCGGCCCAGCTCGTGGTGCTGCGCGCGCTCGCGCTCAGCGCCCGCGTCGTCGTGGTGACCACGGACCCGGCGGCCTGGTACGGCTTCGGCGAGCGGGTCACCGGCCACGACGACCGGTTGCAGGTGCATCCCGGCGGCCAGCCGGAGCTGCCGGCGGGCAATCCGCAGCAGCCGGCCCTGCTGGTCCAGGATCTCGGCCTGGCGGCCACTGCCGCCGCCCCACCTCTCGGCGCCTGGCAGACCCGGCTGACGGTGCTGCGCCGCCTCGACCAGTCCGCGGTCTCCACGGTCCAGGACAGCCAGCTGGTGCTGATGCAGCGCCTCGACGGCCTGGAGGCGCCGCTGGCCGCGTCGACGTTGCGGCTGGCGGCGCACAGCGAGCAGTTCCTCCAGGTGATGGCGCACGACATGGTGGCGGTCATGGGCGACGGCACGAGCCGCTACCTGTGGCTGGCGCAGACCGAGATCGAGCGTCACTTCACCGGCCCGCCGGGCCGCTGACGGCCGCGGGCGACCTCGCGGCCGCCAGACCGGCGCCCCGGCGCCCGCGAGGTCGTTGACGGCGGGCGAGCCACGCTGGGACGATCCGGCGGCGGGTACGCGGCCGGCCCGTGCTGTGCGGCGGCGGCTCACCCGGTTGGAGGCGGTGCCGTGTCGTTCGCCGACGCCGTCGGTGGTCACCTCCACACGCTGTCGATGGGCGTGCGGGCGGCCCGGCGGGAGGCGACGGCGGTCGACCGCCTCGTCGCGCGGATCGTCGTCCGGGCGGACGGGGCCGGTTTCGCGGGCATCGCGGTACGACTGACCTCCGTACGCGAGGCGATCGGGCGCGTGCGCGCCCGGCTGGCCGCCGTCGAAGACGTGCTCGGCCAAGCGTCCCGCTCGGTTGCCGACGTCCCGCGGCAATCCTCCGTCCAGGAGATCGACAGGATGCTCACATCCGTCGTCGTGGCCCTCACGACCGCCGCCGACGGCATCAGCGCGGCCGAAGCAGGGGTCGAAGAATCCGGACGGCTCGTCGTGGCGGCACTGCGGGGTGGTGAACCTGGCCCCGCCCTCTTCCACCTGCGACGGTTGGGGCGAAATCTCGCATCGGCGGGCGGCCTCGCCGACGGGGTCCGAGGTCAGGTCGAGGCGGCACTGGCGCGGGCCCGCCAGGTCGGCGCCGCCGGGCCGCCCGGCGGTGGGGTCGTCCCCGTACCGGCCACCGGGGCAGACTCCGACACGGCCGGACGACAGGTCACCGCCTCCCGTGCCCCGCCGGCCGATCCACTGTCGACGGACGCCCCGAGACCGGTCGGACCCGCCTGGGTGCGGGCCGCCCCTTCGACACTGCCCGACACGGTCCGGGCGGCGGCCGGCCGCCTGGCTCCACGGCCGGCCGGCAGTACCCGACCCACGCAGGGATTGCTCAACGGAGCGCCCGTCACCTCGGGCTCGGGAGACCGGTCGCTCGCTGCGGATCTCGACCACGACCCGCTGCGTGGTCCCCCGGTCACCTTCTACGACCACGCGGAGTCGAAGGCCGCCGCGCACCTGCGCCGGAGCGGCGGCACCGGGGCCGACCTCGCCATCGACAACACCGTCTGCGGTACGAACGAGCGCGACCAGGGCTATCCATGGACCTGTGACAAGATCCTGCCTGCCATCCTTCCGGCGGGAAGCCGACTAGTGTCTGGGTCACCCGCGACGGCGGCGAGACCTGGTGGCACCGTATCTACACCGGCACGGGAGAGAGGATCGTCCGATGACTCTGCTATTGCGCGACTACCACGGCCACTCCTACGAGCTGACCAGCGCGGACGAGGCCGGACGCCGATTCGACGAGCAGATCGAGACGATCATGCCGCACGGCGGGTGCGGACAGACGATCACCATCGGACCGGCCGGAAGCCCGGTCCTGCGTGTCGACATCGACATCGACGCCGACCGGGCGGCGGTGCGCTGGCTGCCGGACGGCAGCCACGCCGTCGCCCTCGACCCCGACCGCCCCATCACCGTCTACGAATCCCCCGACGCCGGTCTGTGCGACATCCCCGCCGACCTCGTACGGCTGGACACCACCGCGGCACGGCAGGTCGTCGTCGACTACGCCGCCACGGGTGACCGCCCCGCGAGCGTGCTCTGGAGGACCACGGACGGCGCCTGACGCCCTGGTCGCTCCGTTTCAGTTCGGGGGGTCGGTCCAGGCGAGCTGGACCAGGCGGGCGCCCTCACGCCGCGTGAAGAGCCAGGACCGGCCGGGCGGGAGCAGTTGCGGCTTCATGTTGCCGAGCAGCGGCCCCTCCTCCTTCGGGCCGGACATCATCAGGCCCGGTGAGGCGAGTTCGCGGATGCGGGCGATGAACGGGTCGAACATGGCCCGGCTGGCGCCACCGATGCGCCTTGTCAGCACGACGTGCAGGCCGACGTCGCGGGCCTGCGGCAGGAACTCCATCAGCGGGGCGAGCGGGTTGACCGCGGCGCCGGCGACCAGGTCGTAGTCGTCGACGAGGACGTAGAGTTCCGGCCCCTTCCACCAGCTCCGGTCGCGCAGCTGTTCGGCGGTGACGTCGGGGCCGGGCAGCCGCTCCTTCATCACCGTCGCCACCTGTTTGATCAGGTCGGCGGTGACCTGCTGCGAGGTGCCGTACCCGAGCATGTTCTCCTCGGGTAGGGCGCCGAGCAGGCTGCGCCGGAAGTCGACCAGCATGATCCGTGCCTCGTGCGGCTGATAGCTGGCGGCGATGCCGCGGCCGAGGCTGCGCAGGAAGGAGCTCTTGCCGGCCTCGATGTCGCCGAACAGGATCGCGTGCGGCTCGGCGTCGAAGTCGAGGAAGACCGGCTGGAGGTCGATCTCGGCGATGCCGATCGGGATCCGGCCGCGCTGCGGTGCGGGCAGGGTGTCGAGGCGCAGCTCGTCGGGGAGCAGCCGCACCGGTGGCGCGCCGGCCCTGGTCCAGCCGGCCCGGACCCGCTTGACCAGGTCGGCGACGGCGTCGGCGAGGTCGTCGACGCGCTGCTGGCCGTCGATGCGGGGCAGGCCGGTGAGGAAGTGCAGCGCGTCCGGGGTGAGGCCGTGGCCGTGGCCCTCGGGGACGTTGACGGCGGCCCGTCGGTTGATCAGGGAGTCGTTGGTGTCGCCGAGCCGCAGTTCGATCTTGGTGCCGAACATGTCGCGGACGGCGGCGCGTACGTCCATCCAGCGGTTGCTGGAGGCGAGGATGTGGACCCCGTACCCGAGGCCCCGGTTGGCCAGTTCGGTGACCAGCGGTTCGAGGTCCTCGTATTCGCCGCGCAGGGTGGGCCAGCCGTCGACGATCAGGAAGAGGTCACCGAACGGGTCCTCGGTGAAGTGGCCGTCGCGCTTGGCCCGCCGGTAGGCGGCGATGCCCTCGACGCCCCGGCTGGCGAACAGCGACTCGCGGGCCTGCATCAGGCCGTAGAGTTCGGCGATCGTACGGCGGACCTTGTTGACGTCGCGGCGGGTGGCGAGGCCGCCGGCGTGCGGCAGGTCGGCCAGCGCGCTGAACGTGCCGCCGCCGAAGTCGAGGAAGTAGAACTGCGCCTCGCGCGGCGTGTGCGTCAGGGCCAGGCTGAGCACGAGCGTACGCAGCAGGTTGCTCTTGCCGCTCTGCTGGGCGCCGACCACCATGACGTTGCCGGCGGCACCGGCCAGGTCGAGCCACATCGGGTCGCGGCGCTGCTCGAACGGCTTGTCGATGAGGCCGGCCATGCCCCGCAGGGCGCCGTGCAGGGCCTGGTCGTCGACGCTCAGACCGCGTTCCGGCGTCGGCCAGATCTGCGGCAGCAACTGGTCGAGGGTCGGCGAGTCGTCGAGCGGCGGCAGCCACACCTGGTGCGCCGGTGGGCCCTGCCCCTCCATCCGGCGCACGAGTACGTCGAGCAGGGTGTCGCCGACGACGGTCTCCTCGACCTCGGCGGGGGCGTCGGCGGGCCGGTCGTCGTGCGGCAGCGGGAGGAACCGGGTGCTGTATTCGCGTACCGGGTCGATGGTGCGCCCGCCGACGACGGGAAGCTGCCCGTCGCGGCGGACGACGCCGGAGACGTACGCGGCCTTGAACCGCACCAGGCCCTCGGTGCCGGCCTTGAGGTAGCCGTGACCGGGCGAGCGCGGCAGTTCGTACGCGTCGGCGACGCCGAGCACGGCCCGGCTCTCCATGGAGGAGAAGGTACGCAGGCTGAGCCGGTAGGACAGGTGGGTCTCCAGGCCGCGTAGCCGGCCCTCCTCCAGCCGCTGCGAGGCGAGCAGCAGGTGGACGCCGAGCGACCGGCCGACCCGGCCGATCTGGACGAACATGTCGATGAAGTCGGGGCGCGCGGTCAGCAGCTCGCTGAACTCGTCGACGATCATCAGCAGGCTGGGCAGCGGCGCCAGCGGGACCCCGGCGGCGCGGGCGCGTTCGTAGTCGCGCTGCGAGGCGTAGTTGCCGGCGCGGCGCAGCAGTTCCTGGCGGCGGGTCAGCTCGCCCTGGATCGCGCCGAGCATCCGGTCGACCAGCGACAGCTCGTCGGCGAGGTTGGTGATGACGGCACTGGTGTGCGGCAGCCGGTCCAGGGCGGTGAAGGTGGCGCCGCCCTTGAAGTCGACCAGCACCAGGTTGAGGATCTCCGAGCTGTGCGTCGCGGCGAGGGCCAGGACCAGGGTGCGCAGCAGTTCGCTCTTGCCGGAGCCGGTGGCGCCGACCAGCAGCCCGTGCGGCCCCATCCCGTCCTGCGCGGACTCCTTGAGGTCGAGTTCGATCGGCCGGCCGTCGGCGCCGACGCCGATCGGGACCCGCAGCCGGTCGCGGTTGGGCCGGCTGGCCCAGAGCTGGGCCAGGTCGAACTCCTGCGGGTCGTCGATGCCGAGCAGGTCGGCGAGGCCGAGATCGGCGACGGCGGACGGCTGGTCGGCGTACGACGACACCGACAGCCGCAGCGGGGCGAGTTCGCGGGCCAGCACCTCGGCCTGGGCCGGGCCGAGCGCGTCGGCGCGGCCGACCTGGGTGCTGCCGTCCATGGTGGTGCCGCTGACGGTGCCGTCGTCGGCGATGTCGAGGACCACCGACGACTCGTCGAGCAGCCGGGGTGGCGGCGTGGACAGGTCGAGGATGGTGACGCCCTGGACCCCGCCCTCGGTCATCAGGTGGTCGGAGCCGGCGGTCGGTACGCCGTCGATGAGCACGACGACGTGCGGCCCCGGCGACTGCCGGGCGGTGGAGGGGTCGAACCGGGGCCGGTTGGCCAGCACGTCGTCGAGCATCGCCTCCAGCGCGGTGACCGCGGTGGCGAAGAGACGTACCGGGCCGACGGCGTCGAGCTTGCTCGGGTGCTGGGCGTGCGGCAGCCACTTCGCCCACTCCCACTGGGCCCGGTTGGCGTCCGGCACGCACAGGCCGATCAGCAGGTCGTCGGGGGCGTGGAAGGCCGCCATCTGGGCCAGCAGCGACCGCACCAGGTCCCGGGTGGCGGCGTCGGATCCGCGCAGGTAGACGTGGGAGAAGTCGCGTACGGCGATGGCGACCGGCAGGTCGGGCACCACCGAGTAGGTGGAGACGAACTTGCGCAGCGCCATCGCGCACAGCGGTTCGAGTTCGTCGACCGGGCGGGTCTGCGGCGGGACGAGCGGGGTGGCGACCTCCTGCGGCCCGAGGCCGATCCGGACGACGCCGAAGTCCGCGTCGCCGCGCCGGCGCTCCCACAACCGGCCGCTGCCGACCGTCGACCACAGCTTGTCCGGGTCGGGGTGCCGGTAGTGGATGGCCTCCCGCTGGGCCCGGATCGTGGCCCGGACCTGGGCCCGCAACTGCGACAGCCGGCGCATGTACTGCCGGCGGGCCTCGACCATCTCCTTCTTGCCCGGCCCGCTCTGCTGGGTGGCCATCATCGCGATCATGCCGAGGATGGAGACGCCGTAAAGGGCACCGACGACGTAGGTGATCGGGCCGCCGCGCTGCATGCCCATCATCAGGCCCATGGCCGCGGCGCCCGCCGCCATCGGCAGGACCATCAGGAGCCGGCCCCACGCCTTGCCACCGGGTGGCGGGATCTCCGGTGGTGGATCGAGGAGCACCTCGCCGCTGGGCAGGGCCGGCGCCGGCCGGCGGGGTGGACGCTTGACGATCGTCGATGCCACCTGCCCTGCCCCCCCAGTCAACCGCGAACCAGCCGCGCCATCCTAACCAGCACCGGCACCCGCACCGTCGGCAGCGGGCGGGTGCTAGGTTGACCGTCCGCGGGTCCGGTCCGCGATCCCGCGCGGGACCGCCCGCCCGGCCGGCGACGACCGGGCGACGGGCAAAGACGCAGGGTGACGGGGAGGTGACCAGCGTGACGGCCCCCGGCGGCCTCAGTCTGGCCAGGGTGACGGTCGCGGCGCCGAAACGGCGCATGGATGTGGCCCTGCCCGACAACATGCTCCTCGCCGAACTCATGCCGCACCTGCTGCGGCATGCCGGCGACGATCTCGGTGACACCGGCGAGCAGCAGGGTGGCTGGGTGCTGCGGCGGGCCACCGGCGCACTCCTGGAGCCGGGCCGCAGCCTGTCCGTGCAGGGCGTACGCGACGGCGAGGTGCTGCACCTGGCCCCCGGCCGCGACGACTGGCCGGAGATGGCGTACGACGACGTCGTCGAGATCATCGCCGGCGGCGCGCGGCGGTCGGGGCGGTCCTGGGGCGGCCTCGCCACCCGCCGCTGCGGCCTGGCGGTCGCCGCCGCGGCGCTCGGCGCCGGCCTGGTCGGGCTGCTCACCGCCGGCCCGGCCGGACAGCTCAGCCGGCGGCGTGGCGCTCGGTGTCGCGGCCCTGCTCGCGGTCGTCGGCGTCCTGCTCTCGCGGGCGTTCTCCGACGCCTCCGCCGGGGCGGTCGTCGCGGCGGCCGGCCTGCCGTACGCGTTCGCCGGCGGCGCGCTGCTGGCCGCCCCGTCCGGTGCCGCGCTGGCCGCCCTCGGTGCGCCGAGCGTGCTGCTCGGCAGTGCCGCGCTCCTGGTCACCGCCGTCGTCGGCTACACCGCGGTCGCCGCCGTACAGCGGCTCTTCATGGCCGGCATCGTGACCGGTCTGGTCGGCGGCCTCGCCGGGCTGCTCTGCCTCGTCGGGCTGTCCGCCGCCGGGGCGGCGGCGGTCGCGCTGACCGTGGCGATCGGGCTGCTGCCGAGCTATCCGCTGATGGCGAGCTGGATGGGCCGGATGCCGATGCCGGAGCTGCCGGGGCGGCCCGAGGAGATCCTCGCCGACCGGCCGGTCCCCCGCCGCTCCGACGTCTTCGCGACGGTGGCCCGGTCGACCGAGTTGCTGACCGGGATGCTGCTGGGCGCGGCCGTCTCCAGCGCGTGCGCGGTGGCGCTCGTGGTCGCCCGCGACGGGACGGTGTCCGGCGTCCTGCTCGCCGTCTGCGCCGGTGGTGCGTTGCTGCTACGGGCCCGGCTCTTCCCGCTGCCGCAGCAGCGGGTGCCGCTCATCGTCGGCGGCCTGACCGCCCTCGCCGCGCTGGTGTTCGGCGGCCTGCTCGGTGCCGGGTCGGCCGGCACCCGGATCGTGCTGCTGGGTGTGGTGATCGCCGCCGCGGCCGTCGCGCTGACCGCCGGCCTGGTCTACAGCCGACGGTCGCCGACCCCGTACGTGGGACGGGCCGCCGACATCGCCGACGTGCTGGCAATCATGGCGCTGATCCCGCTGACCTGCGCGGTCACCGGCCTGTTCGGCGCCATCCGGGCCCTGTTCGCCTCGATCGGCGGGTGACGCCGCGATGCCGTCCCGCCGCGACCAGCTGCACTCCTACCAGTTCATGACCCAGCGGGTCATCTCCGCCTTCGTGATGCGCGAGACCGACCCGGCCCAGTCGCCGCTGCGGCGCGGCATCGGCGCCGTCTTCGGCGGGGTCATGGTCGCGGTGCTGATCGCCGCCGGGGTCGGCATCTACGGGCTGATCACGAAGGTCGGCGGCGACCGGTGGAAGACCGACGGTTCGGTCGTCATCGAGCGCGAGACCGGCGCCACGTTCGTCTTCCTCGACGGGCAACTGCACCCCACCGTCAACTACGCCTCCGCGCTGCTCGCCGCCGGCCGGCCCGGCCAGGCCGCCGCCCGGGTCGCCGCCGCGTCGCTGGCCGGGGTGCCGCGCGGGATCACCGTCGGGATCGTCGGCGCACCCCAGTCGCTGCCGGTGGCCAAGCAGCGGATCGGCCTGCCGTGGACGGTGTGCGCCGTACCGGGCACCAACGACGCCGGCCGGCCGGTCAGCACCGTCGTGCTCGGGGTCGGTGTCGCGCCGACCGGCGGCCGCGGCACCGGCGAGCAGGGGCTGCTCGTCCGCGACGCCGAACTCGGCATGAACTACCTCGTCTGGCAGGGGCACCGGCACCTGATCCAGTCGTCCCGGGTGGTCATCCCGGCCCTGTTCGGGTCGGTCACCGCGACCCCGGTCGGCACCGCCTGGATCAACGCGCTGCCGGCGGGCGCGGACATCGCGCCGGTGCAGGTCCGCGACCGGGGCCGGGCGTCGGCCGCGCTGCCCGGTCGTACGGTCGGTGACATCCTGGTCGCGCAGACCGGTGCCGGGCCGCAGTACTACCTCGTCCTCGGCGACGGCCTCGCCCCGATCACCGCGTTGCAGCGGGCCATCCTCAACGCCGAGTCGGCCGGCGAGCCGGCGCCGATCGCCGTCTCCGAGGCCACCTCCGCGCCGCAGAGCGACCAGCTGCGGCGCCCGTCGGGTGGTGTGCAGCCGCCGCCGGCACCGCCGCAACTGTCGGCGCCGGGGGCCGACCAGTTGTGCGCGGTGACCGGCGAGCCGGACGGCGTACCGGCACTGACCACGGGTGGGGAACTCCCCGGCGTGCGGGCCTCGATCCCGACCGTCGGCGCGGCGCCGGACGGGTCCCGGCTGGCCGACCGGATCCTGGTGCCGTCCGGTCGGGTCGCCGTCGTACGGGTGCTCGGTTCGCCGGCGAGCTACCAGGTGATCACCGACCTCGGCATCCGCTACCCGGTGGTCAGCGACGCCGCGCTACAGATGCTGGGCTATCCGGCGGCCGAGGCGGTCGCGGTACCGGCGGCCCTGGTCAGCCGCATCCCGCAGGGCCCGACCCTGGACCCGCAGGCGGCGATCCGGCCCGCGCTCACCGGCGGCTGACGGCCGGACCACCCGTGCGGTCAGAAACAGCCGGTCCGGTCAGGACAGGCGGCTCAGGTCCGTGAAGAAGCCGGGGTACGTCTTGCCGACGCACGCCGGGTCGGCAATCTCGATCCCGGGCACCCGCAGGCCGACCAGCGACAGGCTCATCGCCATCCGGTGGTCGTCGTACGTGGCGAAGCGGGTCGGCCGGGGCGTCCCGGGCCGGATCGTGAAGCCGTCGTCGTCCTCGACGGCGTCGATGCCGGCACGGCGCAGCTCGGTGACGACCGCGCCGATCCGGTCGGTCTCCTTGCCCCGGATGAAGCCGATCCCGCGCACCCGGGTGGGGGCGTCGGCGAAGACCGCGACCGCGGCCAGGGTCTGCGCGGTATCCGAGATGTCGGCCATGTCCACGTCGATGCCGTGCAGCGGGCCACCACCGGTGACGGTCAACTCGTCCGCGCCACGGTCCACCCGGGCCCCCATCCGCTCCAGCACGTCGGCGAACCCGACGTCGCCCTGCAGGCTCGCGGACCCGAGCCCCCGCACGGTCACCCGGCCACCGGTGATCGCCGCGGCGGCGAGGAAGTAGGAGGCGGCGCTCGCGTCCGGCTCCACGACGTATTCGGTCGGACGGTAGGTGCCCGGCGGCACGGTGAGGTCGCGCACCTCGACGCCGAACGCCGCCATCACCGCGATCGTCATGTCGACGTACGGCACCGACACCAGCGGTGAGGTCAGTTCCACGGTCAGCCCGTCGGCCATCAGCGGTGCGGCCATCAGCAGGCCCGACAGGAACTGGCTCGACAGGTGGCCGGGCACCCGGACCGGTCCGCCCCGGGCCGGCCCGCGCACCGCCGCGGGCAGGAACCCGGGGTGGTCGAGTTCCTCGACGGCGGCGCCGATGTCGCGCAGCGCCTGGAGCACCGGCCCGAACGGCCTGGCCCGCAACTGGGCGGTGCCGTCGACGACGGTGCGGCCGGGGCGCAGGGCCGCCGCCGGCAGGACGAACCTGGAGGTGGTGCCGGACTGGCGGGCGTCGACCGTGGCGGCTCCGGTCGACCCGCGCGGGTCGGTGCCGGTGACGGTGACCGTGTTCGAGTCCTGGTCGGGCACGACCGTGGCGCCGAGCGCGGTGACGGCGTCCATCATGGCCCGGGTGTCGTCGGCGAAGAGCGCACCGTGCAGGGTGCTCGTGCCGGACGCGAGGGCGGCGCACAGCAACGCCCGGTTGGTGATGCTCTTCGAGCCGGGCGGCCGCATGGTGGCAACCGGTGGCGCCGTCAGCGGGGTGATGGGCAGAACGTCCGGAAGACGCTCGGCGGTGGTGGTCATGCGGACAGTATCCCCGGTGGCGGGATGCTCCGGTGATCGTCCGTCGGGGTGCCGGGCGGGAGGGTCCGGCCGGTGGACGGTCACCGCCGGCCGCCGGACGCCCCGTCGAACAGTTGCAGCGGCGGGCCGGGCTCGACCGGCTCGCCGCCGCGCGGGGTCGGTGGGGCCACCGCCGCCCGCCAGGACCGGCGCCGGGCTCGCGGCAGCGCCACCGCCCCGGCCCACACGGCCCCGACGAGCAGCACCGCGACCAGCGCACCGAGCACGGCGACGTTTCGGCTGCGCAGCCACGCGGCGTCGACCACCGGCTCCGACGGGGTCAGGCCGGGCAGTGCGGCGGGGCCGCCGCCGGCCAACTGGTCGTTGACGGCGGCGTACGGGTTGACGATGCCGTGGCCGAACCCGGGGCCGCCGGGGGCCGGTACGGCGGTGCCGAGGATCAGCCGCTCGATCTGCCCGGGGTCGAGCGCGCCGCGCTTGTTGCGGACCAGCGCCGCCGTCGCCGCCACGAAGCCGGTGCCGAGTCCGGTGCCGCTGGCGCCGGTCAGCCCACTGCCCCGCTGCAGGGTCAGGATCTGGTCACCGGGAGCGACGAGGTCGACGTACGGGCCGTGCTGGGAGTTGTCCCAGCGGGCGCCGGTGGGGCCGATCGCGCCGACGCCGAGCACGCCCTCGTAGCCGGCCGGGTACGGGGTCGGGTTCGCCGCGTTGGTGCCGCCCTCGTCACCGGCGGCGGCGACGACCACGATTCCGGCCGCTACGGCCCGGGCCACCGCGGCCCGGACCGCAGGGTCGTCGTCGTACACCGGGATCGGGACCGCGATCACCGCGACGCGCTGGTCGACGGCCCAGGTGATGGCGCGGGCCAGCACCGCGGCCCGGACCTGGGGGCGGCCGAAGCCGGCGTCGTCGACGACGCGTACGGGCAGGATCCGGGCGCCCGGGGCGAGCCCGGCGAAGCCCTGCGAGTCGGTCTGCCGGGCGGCGATCAGCCCGGCGACCTGGGTGCCGAGGCCGAGGCAGTCGTCGTCGGCGCGGCCGCTGCCGGCGACCGCGTCCAGGCCGGCGGCGACCCGGCCGCGCAGTTGCGGGTGGTCGGCGTCGACCCCGGACGACAGTACGGCGACCGTCGTGCCGGCCCCGGTCGTGAACGGCCAGACCCGTTCCGGGGTGAGCGTCAACTGTGCCCAGGGCACCTCGGTGACGGCCTGTCCGGGGTCGGCGCAGTTCTGCGGCGCCCGCGCGGGCGGCGGAACAGCGGCCGGCGCCGGGACAGCGGCCGGCGGCGCGGCCAGGGCCGGTCCGGCGAGGACCGCGCCGGCCAGCACGCCGACCAGACCGGCTCGGCCGGCCCGGTCACCGGGTACGCGAAACACGCGGATCCTCCGTCAACTCGTCGGGTCCTGGTCGGGGAAGAGCAGCATCGCCGGCACCTGGTCGGCCGGCACCGTGACCGACAGGTCGGTGCCGGGGTTGACCAGCAGCAGGTGCTCCTCCGGCCAGACGGTGAGCAGCGACACCAGCGTCACCGTGAGGTAGGGGGGCCGGGCCGGGTGGGCCGCGGTCATCAGCCGCTCGGAGGTGAAGACCTCGACCGCCGGCTCGCCGTCGTGACCGACCACCCGCCACGGGAAGTCGGCGTCGACGACGCGGGCCGGATCGTCGACCGGGCCGGTGGTCGGCAGGTGCACCATCGCGTCGAGCAGCGCCGCGATGAAGGCGACGGCGTCGCCGCGCCCGGCGGCCGCCCGCAGCAGCGCGTCGGTGTCCGGGGTCGGGCCGGGGGTGCCGGCCGTCGCCGCCCCGAAGTCGGCGAGCAGGCCGTCCGGGGTGTCCAGGTGCCGTTCGGCGGAAACGCGGTCGGCGTCGTCCATCTCGGCGAGCGCGTCCTCCTCGGCCACCCCCTGGAGCGCCTCGGCGGCGTCGGGAACGGTCGCCCGGCCGGCCGCGGCCTCCTCGACCGTCTCGACGGCGACGTACGCGTCGAGTGGGGTGCCCGGGTTGACGGCGAGCCGCCACGCCGGCGACGGCCACTTCTCGCGCAGTTCGGTGTAGTCGGTGACGGTGTAGGCGTCGGCGATGCCGGTCACCTGCGGCAGCATCGCCTCCATCGAGGTGAAGACGGGCAGGAAGGTCTGCCCGAAGAGGTCGGCGGTGACGAACGTCTGCGCGCCGGGTTCGTCGCGGGCGGTGGCGCTCTGCGGCAGGTAGAGCGTGGTCTCGGCGACGATCCGGAAGAAGCCGGCCCGGTCGTCGGCGGCGAGGGCCCGCGCCATCTCCCGTTCGCTGTCGTTCGCGGGCTGCCATCCGGTCACGCGGCCGGCCCCCCGGTCAGCGGGCCGCGGCGGGCGGGCGGCAACGCCGTCCCGGTGCCGGGCAGCCGGTGCGGGGCGGCCGCACCGGCACGTATGTCGGATTCGGCGCGACCGGTCAGTGTCGCCGGCGGTTCCCGCAGCGCCTGCCAGAAGGTGGTGAAGTCGTCGGCGCAGCGCCGCAGCAGCCGGGCCGGAGGGTCGCCGTCGGTGTCCCGGTGGTCGTCGTCGTCGAGATACCACACCGAGCCGTCCGCCACCCGGAGCGTGATCAGTCCACCCTGGACGTAGCCGATGGCGAGGTGACCGGGGAGGAGTTCGGCGTCGAGCGAGTTGACGTAGACCAGGTCGTGCAGCCAGTCCGCCCGGGCCACACCCAACATCGGCTGGTCGACGACGAACCCGAACCCCGGGTGTACGGCGGGCCGCACCGGCCAGCCGCCGTTGGTGCCGGCGAGGAACTCGCGGTAGTCGGCGGGCAGCGGGTGCCCGAGGCGCTCCTGCACGACGGCGAGCGCGTCGTCGGCGAGCCGGGCCGACCGGCCGATCCGCGGCGGGCCGCCGGTGGTGCCGGGCACGCCCAGGCCGCGGCGTGGGGCGGTCAGCGTGCTGATCCCGCCCAGGTGCCGGAACGACGCGTGCAGTTCGACCGGCACCAGCGCGACCAGCCGGGTCCGGGCCAGGAAGGCCCAGGTCCAGCCGGCCGGCGTGGCCACCGGTCCGTCCGGTGTCGGCCCGACCGGGCAGAGCGGGTCGCCGGTGCCGGCCAGCACGAGGTTCGCCGTCAGCACCCCGAGCACGCGTGCCTCGTCGAGGCCCACCCCGTCCGGTACGTCGGGCAGCCGCACCACGGCGCGGGCGTACGGCACCCAGTCGGGGAAGCCGTACGGGTCGACCGGCACCCCGGCCCGGTAGCGCACCCGCAGCATCGACGAACCGGGGCGGCGGACCTGGAACGCGTGCCGCGCGCCGGCGATGACCATGCCGCCCCTCCCCTGTCGACCCACCTCGACGGCCGCCGCCGTCCGGACCGCGATCCGGGTGCCGGGCGGCCAGGCCATAGGCTACCGGGCAGGTGGATCAGGGGAGGTCGCCGATGCGCCGTGCCGCAGCGCTTGTCACCGTCGTCCTGCTACTCGGCGGTTGTGGGCTGGTCCGGGAGGAGAAGGTGACGCACACCATCGACTACTCGCTCACGCTGGAGGGCGACGGCGCGCTCTGGGGCATCGAGTTCCACTACCGCGACAACGGCAACCGGATCGAAGAACGGGTCTCGCTGCCGGCCTGGGAGCACCGGGTCGTCGTGGAGAGCCCGCCGGCGCGGGTGGCCGAGGTGATGGGCCAGCCGGAGCTGCGCGAGTTCATGCGCAACCGGCCGGGGCGGCCGGCCACGCCGCGGACGACCTGCACGATCCACGTCGACGGGCGCAAGGTCGCCGAGAACACCGGCACGATCGCGCACTGCCAGGCACTCGTCGGTCAGTGACCGCCGGCGCCGTCCATCTGCCGCAGCACGCGGGCGTAGGCGTCGTGTACGGCGCGTAGCCGGGCGACCGTGAACCGGCCCGGCTCCCGGTCCCGGACCGCCCGGCCCCGCCCGGTCCAGAACGCGTCCGGCGGCACCGCCGGGTCCGTACCGGCGAACTTCAGCACCTCGTCGACGGCGGCCAGCGCCTGGGCGAGCCGGGCCCGGGCCGTCGCCCGGGCGGAGGCCGGCAGGGTGTGCGGGTCGGCGGGTACGGCTTGCGCGTAACGGTCGGCGACCCACAGCCACTCGCCGGCGTCGAGCAGTTGCGACGGGCCGGCGTCGCCGTAGCGCGCCCCGGCCGTCGGCAGCTCGACCTGCGCGGGCAGCCGGAACAGGAACTCGCGTTCGCGGCCGCAGGCGCAGGTGCCGGCGTAGCGGCTGCCGAGGTCGCCGTCGGGCAGCAGGACGACGCTGCTGGCCCGGTCGAACGCGGTCGCCCCGCAGGCACACGGCCGCAGGTCCATGTAGAGGTGCGCCTCGTGGTTGGTGCGCGCCAGCATCGGCGTCATCGGGGCCCGATCCGGTCCAGCGCGTCCCGGTAGGCGTCCCGGACGATCTCCAGCCGGCGCCGCCGGAACCGGCCCGGCTCCTGACGGTAGACGGTGCGGCCACGCTCGGTACGGAACAGGTCGGCGGGTACGGCGTCGGCGCCCGCCGGCACGAACTTGAGGATCTCGACCATGGCGGCCAGTGCGATACCGGTCGACTCGGCGGCCTCGGCCGGGTCGGTCGCCGCCGCGGCGGCCTCGGCGGTCAGGTCGGCGACCAGCAGCCACTCTCCGGGGTCGAGCAGTTCCGACGGCTTCGACCCACCGAAGTGGACGGTGCCGGACCGGGTGCCGGCGGCGTGCTCCGGCAGCGCGAAGAGGTATTCGCGCCCGGTGCCGCAGTCGTCGCAGACCCCGGCGTAGCGCCGGGCAGGGATCCCGTCCACGCTGGTCAGGGTGCTGTCCCAGGTGGTGGAGACGCTCAGGCACCGGTCGCACGGGTGCAGGTCGAGGTAGAGGTGCGCCTCGTCGCGGGTGCGGGCCGCCGGCAGGACCACGGCACTCAGTCCCGGTAGTGGCCGGTCTCGGGGTCGAGCCCCATGACCGCGCGGGACCGGGCCATCAGTTCCCGCTCCGCCTCGGGAGACGGGGTACGGCGGCGGGTCGAATCGGCCCCGTCGGGCGTGAAGTCGGCGTCGTCGACCCCGTGCGCGGCCTGCCACCGGTCGTGGATCCGGGCCAGTTCCTGGAGCCGGCGCCGCCGGGCGGGGTCCATCCGCAACGCCATCGGACCTCCCTGTCGACCGCCTCCGCCGGCCCCGAATTCTAGCCGGTCGGGCCGACACCGGGCCGACCGCACCGGGCCGACCGGACCGGCCACACCGAGACGCCCGGCACTCCTGCCACTCCTGCGGCCGTCGACGTGAGCGGGACACTTATTGTCTCAGTTGGGACGTTACGCCGGTCGTGAGCCCGGCGGCAGGAGGGAACCACATGGTCGCCGACGAATCCACCATCACCCTGCTCGACCACCCGATGGACGCCGAAGGCTGGTCGTCCGAGCGGGTGACGTTGCGGCTGACCGGTGACGGTGCGCTGGCGCTGCGCGTGGACACCGGTGGCCGCGCGGTGCAGCTGCAGTTCGGCGACGACGTCTCGCTCTACCGCCGGGAGTACGCGGTCACCGACGTCGACGCGGTGACCCGGGCGCTGCCCCCGGGCGACCCGCTCGACCGGCTACGCCAGGTCCTCGACGTACGGGACGGTGACGAGGGAACCACGATCATCGACCGCTTCGTGGCCTGGCTGGACCGGCACGGCATCGGCTACGCCGAGACCGAACGCACCGACCTGTGACGGCCGGGACGCCGGTCACCGCGACAGCCCGGCACTAGCCGGCCGGTTCCGGGTCGGGCCGCTCGTGCAGCCAGGGGCGGACCGCCAGGTCGGACTCGACCACCTGGCGGTCCCAGTGGGCGGGGGCATCCGCCGGCAACCGCACCGTCCACCGGTAGATGTCGATGCCCGACACCGCGTGGTGGATCACGTAGTTGTGGCTGTGGAACTCGACCGACGGCGGATCCGGACGCACGACGGGCGGCGCGACCAGCCCGGGGTCCACCTCCGGGTAACGCCGGCGGAACCCGTCCACGTCCCGGATCAGCCAGCCGGCCCGGTAGGCCGTCGTGGCGGCCATCGGCGTCAGGCGCGGCCCGGTGATGTCCGCCGTCGAGCCGAGTTCGGCCAGCAGTTCCGCGTACGCCAGCGGGTCGACCGGCCCGCCGAGCCGCCGTTGCAGGTCACGCAGCACGGCCACGTCGTTGAGCAGGAGCGCCTCCTCGCCGGGCGGCACCAGCAGACCGTAGGTGATGACGAAGTTGTCCATCATCCGGTCGACGACGACCCGGAAGACCGCCTCGACACCCGGGTGAGCGGCGACGGACCAGTCGGCCCGCCGGGCGTAGTAGGTCCACCCCGTGGTCTGCACGGTGACCAGCTCCGGATGCTCGATGTGCCGCACGACCGTCTCGTCCCGCCGCGCGACGTGTCGCTGGACCGCCGCCGCGATCCGCTCCCCCAGCATCCCTGTGGCCTCCAGCCCGTCGGTCGTGTGGGCGGTCATTGTCGCACCGGCCGGCGTTCCCGCCGCGAACCGCACCGGGTCCGGGCCGCCGGGAAGCCGGTCAGTCCCGGCCGAGCGAGGGGTCGGCGGCGGGGCTGCCCGCCCGCCGCAGCTCCTCCTCGAACATCACGTACGTCTCGCGTGACAGTCCGGCGAGCAGTGCCCGTTCCGGCAGCGTGTACGGGCGGTTCTCCCGCTCGACGGTATCGGTGATCGCCCGCCGCGTCTCGTACAGCGCGTAGACCGGTCCCGTCCCCTGCAGGTATCGGGCCCGGGTCTCCTCGCACAGTTCGATGAACTCCTGCTTCGACAATCTGTCGACCTCGCCACCCCGGGCGAAGAGGACCTTGTCGATCAGGTGGTTGGCCGGCTCCCAATCGCCGGTCTCGATCGACATACGCCACGCCGCCATACCGCCGTCCAGCGTGGAGACCATCTTCAACGGCGCCGCGTAGTACTCGTAGTATCCGGGCAACCGCAGCCCAGGCTGGTACGTCACTCTCCGCCCTCTCCCCGTAGCGCCGTTCGCAGCGCCTCCCAGAATAGGCGCTGCTCCTCGCGGAGGATTCCGTCCCTGATCGCGGTCTCAGCCACGCTCAGCACCCGGCCCAGTTCCTCGGCCAGGGCGTCCAGGTCACGCCTGACCTCGTACAACGCGTGCTCCCAGGCTGCCACCTCGTCGAGCGAGGTCAGGTGCAGCCGCAACTCCGCCACGTGGCCGTTGGAGGCCCGGACCGACATCTGCACGTCCCGGTACCCGCTGTCCTGAGGATTCTCGAACCGGTCCTTGAACTTGACGATCCTGACCCCCGGCTCGTCGATCAGCCGGGCCAACGCCTGGTAGAGGTCGTCCAACGACCTGAACTCGATCTTCGCGCCGGCCAGGTCGGTCAGCTTCGACACGTCACCGCGATACTCGCGGATCTTGTCCTCGGCCCGTACCCGGTCCTTGGGGCCGGGTCGCCAGCCCGGCTCACCGCCGGTCTCTGCCGCGATCCGAACGACCATCCCGCGCAGCTCGTCCTGGGCGACCGCCGCCTGCTCGTACATCCGGTCGAGGAACGCGGAGCGGTACTCGGCGTCGCCGATCCGCCGGTGGTCGAATCCGGTCTGGTAGCGGCTGCCGAGCACCTCGACGGCCGCGCTGATCGCCCGCTGCTCGGGGGTGAGCGGCGTCGATTCCGGGACCGGGGTGCCGTCCGCGACGACGGCTTCGGCCCCCCGGGTCCGGATGTCGTCCAGGACCCTTTGCAGCACCTCGATCGCCTGCGGATAGCTCGCCAGGTGCTGCCGGGTCGCCGGTCGGGCGGCCAGGGAGTGGGCCAGTTCCGGCGACGCCCGCAGGATCCGCGCCAGGTCGGAGTGCTCGTCCAGCGCCGGGGCCACCTCGGGCGTGGCGTCGGCCGGCGGTCCGGCATCGGATCGCGGACCCGGCTGGGCCGGCACGGCGGTCTCCCGTACCGGCACCCGGCCGGGTGACACCGGCCGGGACTCGGCCGTGCCCGGCCGGGTGGCGGCCGTCTCGGGTCCGGCCACGGCCGGCGGCCGGTCGACGGTACCGTCGGCCTTGGTTTGCCGGTCGGCGGTCGGCGCCGACCGGTCCGGGGCCGGCCCGGCACCGTCCGCGACATGCCCGCCGCGCTGGTTGGCGCCGGTCGGCGCCGACCGCTCCGCGGCCGGCCCGGCACCGTCCGCGACATGCCCGCCGCGCTGGTTGGCGCCGGTCGGCGCCGACCGCTCCGCGGCCGGCCCGGCACCGTCCGCGACATGCGCCCCACGCGGGCCGGCGCCGTTCGCCGCCCGTTGCTGGGGCGGAGCACCGTCGGCGGCGGGCTCGCCGCGCATCGCCGCGATGAGCCGTTGCGCGGCATTGCCCGGCGGGAACGTCTCGGCCAGGTAGTCGCGCAGGTCCAGGGCCCGGGCCCGGTGCTCGGCCAGGTTCCGCAGCGCCGTGCCGACGTGATCGACCCAGGCCGGCGTCCGCCGCTGGTCGATCTCGTCGAGCACCCGTCGCATCGCGGGCCCGTCCACCACACCGTCCGGGTCCGCGGCGTCGAGCAGAAGTTGCCGCAGCACGTCGACGGTGATGCCGTCGCGTACGGTGGCCGGCTCGCCGAGCCCGGCCGGCACCTGCCCAGGGTCGCCGAAGAAGAGTCCGGCACCGGTGCCCTCGCCGACGACGACCGGTACGCCGGCCCGGGCCGCCTCGCTGGCGACCAGCCCGAAACCCTCGTGGATCGACGGCATCATCACCAGGTCGGCGTCGTAGAGGTCCTGGAGCAGGGCCGCCTGGTCGCGGGTGAACGGCTTGACGACCACCTCGGCACCGGCGAGTTCGGACAGTTGGGCGGCCTGCTCGTCCGCCGCCTTCTGGGTCGGCGCGCCGCGTACGGTCAACCGGACCGGCACGCCCTCCTCGGCCAGCAGCGGCACCAGCCTGGCGGCGAACTCGATGCCCTTGATCGGATCACCGGCCCGCCCCTGCACCGCGATCTCGAAGTGCGTCCGGTCCGCCGGACGCGGCGGCGGATCGCCCTCGATGCGCGGCATGTCGGAGATGATCCGGTGCACGGTCGGCGGCGGCACCTGCGCCTCCGAGCCGAGCCGGCCCGCCTCCAGCCCGAGCAGCGGGCCGACCCCGGCGGCCACGTCCGCGCCGGACATCAGGATCCGCTCGGTGGCCGCGTGGCCGAGCCCTTCGGCGGGGTTGCCGCGCAGTGCGTCGAGCACCTCCGGCGAGGTGTGCAGCACGTGCACGTAACGGGCGCCGGGATACACCTGCTCGACGAGTAGCCGGGCCACCCCGCCGCCGAACCGGGAGTGCCCGACGACGACGTCGACGTGTGCCGGCAGGTTCTGCGGCAGCAGGGTCATCGCGCGGGTGTCCGGCTCACCCTTGGCGTCGAGCACGCCCCAGACGTGGTCGACGCCGACGACGCGTACGCCGGCGGGTTCGGCCGAGGTGACCGAAAGGTCGCCGGAGTCCACGGTGGACACCCGGGCGAAGGTGACGGTGCCGGCGGAGCCGAACGCCTCGGTCAGCTCACGGTTGGCGGTCGGGATGCCGCCACGGCTCGACCACCACTCGGTACAGACGGTCATCACCCGGGTCGCGCCGTCGGACGGCTCGGCGGCGGCGCTGCGCAGCACCACGTCGCGTAGCGAGATCTCCTGCCGCCAGGTGGCCTCGTCGACCCGGGCGACGCCGTCGCCGAGACCGTGGATCGCGTCGTGCAGGCCGGCGGCCCCGTCCGGGCCGAGTACGTGCACCGGCGGGACCCGGTCGGCGCCGAGGCCGGCGAGCTGGGACCGGATCTCCGTGGCGAGTCGCGGGTCGGCGGTCACGATCAGGTCGGCCCGGGCGAGCACCGCCAGGTGCGCGGCGTCCGGCACGGTGTCGACCACCTGCACGATCCGGGCGTGCGGGTACGCGTCCCGGCGCACGTCGGCGATGCCGGCCGTCTCACCGAAGCCGATCACCACGTCGGCGTCGGCGGGCTGCCCGTCCAGCCGCAGCAGCGGGCTGATCGGCCCGGTGACGCCCGGGATCGGGTCGGCGCCGGACACCCGCGCGCCCGGGCCGAGGTCGCGCGACCCCACCCCCGGCGTACGGACGACGACCCGGTCGCCACCGGCGCCGAGTTCGGTCGCCAGCCGGGCCGGCAGATCGCCGCCCCGCCCGCCGTCGTAGGCGATGATCCGCAGGGTACGGGTCGGCGGCGGCCCGCCGTCGGCGCGCAGGGCGGCCCGGCCCGCGTCGCCGAGGTGCGGGCCGATCAGCGCGAAGCGGTCGGCGGCGCCGGGATCGTCGGGGCGCAGCCCGAGGTGGTCGCGCAGCCGGTCCAGTTCGGAGCGGGCGTGCGCCGCCGTCGCGGGGTCGTCGAGCAGGTCGGCGAGCACCTCGACCTCGGCCAGCCGGCCCAGGTCGTGCGGGCTGAGGGTGGCGCCGTCGACGTGTTCGCCAGGGCGCAGGACGTCCGGCACCGACAGGTCGAGACCGGCGTCGGCCCGCTGCCGGATCGCCGCGAGTTCGGCGACCTCATGGGCCACGGCGCGGGCGATCGCATGCTCACCGGCCCGGTCGGACAGCTCGACGCGGTATCCGCCGTCCTCGGGCGGGACCCGGCCGGCGGGCAGGTCCACCCCGTCGGCGTCGACCGGCACGCTGCGGGCGACCGCCCGGTCGGGCAGCCGCTCGGCCGGCACGGTGGTCACCTCGATCGGCGTCGTCCGCAGCGGGTGGCCGACCGGCAGCCGGTGCCGGATCTGGTCGAGGGCGTCGCGGCCGGCCCGGCCGACGGTTTCCGGCTCGGGGGTGTCGCGCAGGTGGCCGTGGAACTGCGAGTCGGGCACCTGCGCGGCGGTGATCGGTCGGACCGGGAGATCGGAGTGCGGTCGTACGGCGGCCGGGTCGCGGGTGAATCGCGGACCCTCGTCGGCGATCGGCTTGACGCCCTTCCAGTCGGCGCCGAGCAACGCCCGCTTGCCGATCCAGGTGGCGTCCCGGCCGTGCTGGTCGTGCCAACCGGCCTGGCTGATGTCGAACGGGGTCGGGTAGCCGTCGCTGCCGAACCGGTGCCCGGCGGCCCGGTCGAGGATCTGCTGCCCCGCGGCCCGCTGCCGGTGGGCGTCGGCCGTCATCTCCTCCGGGCTTGGGCCGGGATAGCGCTGCCGGAGCCGGTCGGCGTCGACGGTGTCGTCGCCGGCCGTCCAGCGGGCGAGCTGGTCCAGGTCGGCGTCGACGTCACGCAGCTCGGACCGCAGCCGGTCCAGTACGGCGTCGGCCCGGTGCTCGGTGTTCGGCGCCCAGTCGTAGCCGGCCCGGGCCCACGCGTAGCCGCCGACGGTGGAGGCGGCGTGGATCTCGATCCGGTCGACACCGGAGTAGTGGTACCACTGCTCCAGGTATCGGTTGAACGCACTCGCGAAGCCCCGGCCCTGCGCGCTCTCGTAGAGCTTGAGCGAGACGTGCTCGGCGTAGAGGCTGCCGTCGTGGTCACGGTGGAACGCGCGTACGACCCGGCCGACGACCCCGCGCTCCGGGTCGACGACGTCGGCCCGGATGGTGACGTCGTTGCGGTAGACGCTGACGCTGTGCTCGTCGGTCAGGTCGAACCGCAGCCGCATGCCGGCGAACTCCCGGCCCTCGAACAGGTCGGCGACGGTCTGCCGGATCGTGTCCGCCCACTTCGTCGCCTCGGCGTCGGTCGTCGGCAGGAGTTCGTCGAGCGACGGCGGCCGGTCGTCGCGCCGCCAGGCCGGGTCGATCCAGACGCCGTCGTTGGTCGCTTCGGTCGACGGCCGCGGATCGGCGCCGAACGGGTCCGGCACCGCTCCGGTTTCGGGTAGCGGGTCCAGCTCAGCCAGCGGATGGCCGAGCCGGGCCACCTCCCGGTCGACGGCGGCGATCTCCTGGCGCAGCCGGGCCTGCTCGTCCGGGTGCCACGACTCGTTCAGCTCGCGCAGCAGGAAACGGCGCTCGCCGAGCCGGGCCCGCGTGTGCGGATCGCCGGCCGGCCGGGTGGCCGGGTCGGTTCCCGGCCCGGTCCGGTACGGGTCGGCGGACGGCCGGGTCAGCGGCTCGGGATGCGGTTCGGTACGGCCGAAGAACCCGCCGATCCGGTTGATGGCCCGGCGCAGCACACCCTGCGGCTGGGCCCGCTCGGCCGTCGCCGTACGTTCCTGCAGCGTCTCGGTGATGCTCTGCACCCAGACCCGGGGCAGGTTCTCGGCCGCCACCCGGTTGTTGACCACGGTCCGGTGCGGGTCGTCGGGCGTACCGGCACGCACCGACGTCTCGGCGACGTTCGGCAGGTCCCGCCCGATCTCGGGACGGAAGTAGTGCGGCCGGCCGTCGGTGCCCTGCACCCGGACCAGCGGCCCCTCCGGCTGGATCCAGGCGACCGAGCCGGCGAAGTCGTCCGGCGACAGCCGTTGGGTGGCGCCCTGGAGCTCGAACACGGAGACGTCCGGTACGTAGCCGGGACGGCCGTCGGGCACGAAACCGGTGCCCTCGATCGGCGCCGCGGCGTGCGTCGGACCGGGCGAGGACCGCTCCTCCTGCACCGGCGGGCCGACCCGATCGCCTCGATCCGGTGGCTCGACCCGGCCGGCGTCGGGTGTGCGGGGCGCGGACCCGTCGGACCGGGACGCGGTGCCGTCGTCGCGCATCGGCGGCCAGCCCTGGTCGGTCTGCTGGCGCTGGATCGCGGCCAGGTCGATGCCGAACTGCTCGACGACCCGGGTGGTGAGCGGTCCGTGGAAGGTTCCCTGGAGCCGTTCCCCCGCGAGCGGATGGGTGCTGTTGGCGATCGCGGTGTCGGCCCGCGCCACCGTCGCCGCCGCGGTCATCTCGGGATAGCGGTCGACGAGGGCACGGCCGGGGGTGTCGCTCTCGCCGGTCCGGTAGTCGGACCGTACCCGCGCCTCGAGTTCCTCCGGCCGGCTCGCCGCCAGGTTCCGGTAGTCGTCGCTGCGGGGCACCCGGGGATCCGCGGACAGGTCGGCCCCGGCGTGGTGACCGGCGAGGCCGCGCAGGAACGCCTGCTGGACGGTGAAGGCGGCCAGCTCACCGTCGAGCCGGATGTCGGCCAGTGCCCGGGTGGTGACGACGTCGGCGTCCGGCAGCGCGCCGGCCGCCGCCTGCACCGCCGGACCGAGCAGCGCCGAGTTCGGCTGCAGCAGATGCATGCCCTCGTGGACCAGTGTGGCGGCGACCGCGCTGATCGGCCGGGGGCCGTCGGCGGAGTGCGGCGCCACGAAGATCAGCCCGGTCTCGGACATGAAGCCGCCCCGGGCCGACCCGGCGATCCAGCCGCGCAGGTCCTCGTCGAGCAGGTGCTCGGGAACGAGGGCCCGGGCCGATTCGGGGTCCTTGGGTACGAGCCGGTCCAGGCTCACGATCGCGTGCTGCTCGAAGCCCGCGCCGAGCACATCACCGATCTTGGCGACCATGATTGCCTGGTCGATGGCGTGGAACCGGTGGGTGGTCGGGTCGACGCTGACCGCCCGGTTCGCCATCTCGACCGAGTTGAGCGGGTCGACGCCGTGCAGGTCGCGCCAGCCGGGATCGGCCAGTTCGCCGTTCCGGTCGAAGTTGCGCCAGTTCGAGTAGCGGTCGCCGTACTCGTCGACCATCCGGCTGAGGTCGCGTACCTCGGTGACCAGGGCCGGCAGGTCGGCCACGCCACGGGTCCGGTCGGCGACCGCCTGCAGGCGGTCGGCCTGGTCGGCGACCGCCTGCAGGTCGGCGATCCGCGCGGCGACGACGGATTCGGGGTAGTTCGCGCGCAGCCGCTCGGTGGCCTGGTCGACGAGTTGGTGGACCTGCGCCGGCAGGTCCGCGCCGTAGCGGGTGAGGTGCTCCGGGAAGTTCACGCTCGGCGTGAGCTCCTCCAGCCGCGTGACCGACGGATCCGGGCCGTCGCGGTCGACGGGAGGCGGCACCGGCTCCTGGTCGGGCCGGCCGGCCGGGCCGACCGCCTCGTCGGCATCCGTACGGACCGGCTCCGGGGTGGTCAGGCGGGTGGCCTCCTCCTGGAGCCGGCTCAGCGTCTCGGCGATCTCGGCGGCGGACTTCGGCTGGACCGCCCCGTCGGGTGTGGTGACCGTGAGCTGCTCGGTGGCCCATCGGACCACCGGCTCCGGCAGCGTGTTGTCGGCCAGGATGGCCCGTACCCGGTCGGGGGTCAGCGGCGGCGGCAGGTCCCGGCCGGCGGGGCCGGCGTCGCGGAAGGTGACCTGGTCCAGCCCGAGCACCGGTACGTCGCCCGGCTGCACGAGGTCGGGAAGCGGCAGCCCGGTGCCGGCCGGGTCGGGGGTGGGTGCCGGCGGCTGGTGCGGCTGAGCCGGCTCCGGCGGCGGCACGTGGTCCGGCGGCGTGCGGTCCGGGGGCGGGGCCTGGTCGGTGGCCTCGTCCGGACGGTGGTCCGGCCCGGGTTCGGGGCGTGCGGACGGCGCGGTCGCGTCCGGCGCTGCGGTCGGGTCGGGCGTCGCCGTGGGGTCGGGCGCCACGGCCGAATCCGGCGCCACGGCCGAATCCGGCGCCGCCGTCGGGTCGGGCGCCACGGTCGAGTCCGGCACCACGGTGGGATCGGGTGACCCGGTCGGGTCCGCCGGCGGGCGTTCCAGGATGCCGTGCAGCTCCTGGTGCAGGGTCCGCCAGCCGGCGGCGAGCTGCCGGTCGACGGCGGCGGCCCGGCCGGCCGGGTCGACCGGCAGGTCACCGGGCAGGACGATGCCGGCCGGACCGGCCTGCGCCCAACGGCCGTCGACGACCGCCAGGTTGGGCCGGACGACGACCGGCTGCCCCGCCGGCAGCGCCGTGTTGACCTGTATCGCCACCTGGACCGCGAGCCCGTCGGGATAGTGCACGGTCAGGGTGCGGCTGTCCGGGTGCCAGGTGGCCCGGTGCGGCTGGTCGGGTGTGTCCGGTCCACGCCCGTCGAGCAGGCCGCCGATGTGCCCGTCGATGCGGTCGGCGACCACGTCCGGCGCGGGGGTGCCGGGCCCGAACGCCACCGGTTCGGCGGGTACGACCTGGAACGGGTCCCGTTGCGCGTCGGCCGGGATCGCCTCCGGCGCGACGATGGGTCCGGCCGGGCCGTGGTCGGGCGCGTCGCCCGGACTGGACGGCCGGTCGCCGGGTCCGTCGGGGGTGGCCGGTGCCGGCGGGGCGGTGTCCACGTGCGACTCGGGCCCGCGCGGCCCGGGTATCGCCGCGGCGTCGCCCCGGTCGGCGGTCGGTTGCGGGGCACCGCGGTCGGTGCCCGGGTCGGCGTCGGACCGGTCCGGCCGGTCGGCGCCCGGGTCGGGGCGGTCCGGGGTCGGGGCGGGACCGGAGCGGTCGGCAACCGGGTCGGGGCCGGGTCGGTGAGGGGCGGGTCGGCGGGTGTCCCGTCGGGGGTCGGGGCGGGGTCGAGGGCGGGCGTCTTCGCGGCCGGCGGCGGACGCTCGATGACGCCGGGGTCCCCGTCGGCGGGCCGGGTCGGTTCCGGCACCCGTGGGCCGCCCCGGTGGCCGGCTGGCGCGGGCCGCCGTCGGGGCCGGGCGGGCGTGGGCCACCGTCGGCGGGGCCGGTCGGGCGCGGTGCGGCGTCACCCGCTCCACGCGGCGCGTCGGCCGGCGGCAACTGCGGCACCCCGGCCGGTACGGATCCATCGGCCGGTTCCGGCGGCGCCGGGGTGAACGTCTCCCGGTCGAGCACGTTGCCCTGCCGGTCGATCGCGCCGGACTCGACCCGTACGCCGTCGGCGTCGACGCGGGCGAACTGCACACCCTTGTCGTTGAACCGTAGTTGGACGCCGGAGTTGCGGTCGACGATGCCGACTTCGCGGGGCAGGGCGAGGGTTTCCTGGCCGATACGCAGGCCGCCGCTGGGGTGGGCGAGTTCGAGGTGGGTCTGCATGCCGTTGAAGACGCCCTCGATGGCGCCGTCGCGGGCGCCGAGCAGCGCCTGGTCGCGTACCTCGGACCAGCTTCCGCCGGCCAGCAGCGTGGTGCCGCCGCCGATGAGGCCGCCCGCGGTGGTGCCGCCGACGACCTGGCCGGGCAGTCCGCCGAACATGGCCGCGCCGAAGAGGCCGCCCTGGACGGTGCCGGTGACGATCTGGCCGACGTCGAGGTCGGTACGGGTGCCCTGCGCGATCTGCATCAGCTGGCCGACCATGTTGCCGCCGCCCATGAAGCCGGCGCCGATCGCGACCCGGGCGCCGACGTACTTGGCGAGTTCGCGGGTGAACGAGACCTCGGCGATCTCGCGGGCGACGTACTGGTTCAGGCTCTGCCGGGAGATCTGTTCGAACGTCTCGTTGACGGCGAGCCGCGCCCCGGTCTGACCGGCGACCGTCTGGGCGCCGAACCTGGTCAGGAGCTGCTGCTCGAACTCCTTGACCAGCTGGGCACGGGTGGCGAGCAGGCCCCGGCCGGCCAGGATCCGGGCCTGGGTGCCGAGCTGGCGCTGGAGTTCGCGTTGTACGGCCCGGTTGGTCGCCTGGCGCAGCCACTGGCCGGCCATCCGGTCGGCGACGGTACGGGCGATGACGTGGCGCGGCAGCATGTTGCGGGCCAGGGTGTTGCTGGTCTGCCGGGCGACGGTGGTCAGCGCGGTCCGCAGCGGGGGCAGCGTGGCGGCCGCCCGGGGGATCGCGGTGACGACCCGGGGCAGCGTCGTACGCGCGAACGTCGGCACGGTCACCCGCAGCACGCTCGGCGAGACGGCCCGTACGACGGTCGGCACGGCGCGGGCGACGGCGAGGTTGACGGCCCGGATCGCGGCCCGGATCGTGATCGCGCTGATCGCGGAGCGGACCAGGGCGGCGGCCGCGGCGAGCGCGCCGCGGAAGGTGGCGATCGCGCCGGCGGCGCCGCCCAGCGACAGCCCGCCGGTGGGGATCGCCGCGACGATGAGCATGATCAGCGAGACGATCAGCATGATCAGGCCGAGCAGCGCCATGAACTTCATCAGCTCGATCTGGAGGCCGAAGCTCTGCACGCCCTGCTGCATCGAGCCGAGGGTGCCGACCATCTGTCCCAGCGACTGGAGGTAGTCGGCCCAGGCCCGGTGGAACTCCATGGCGGCGCCGTCGCCGGCCCAGTTCTGCAGGATGCCGTCGGCGGCGTGCAGCGCCGTCTCGTACGACTCGGCCAGCGACTCGGCGGCGGCCCCCCAGGCGTCGGCGAGTTCGTAGACGTCGACCGCGCTGGACTTGGGGATCTTGCCGATCAGGACCTCGCCGACCGTCGAGTCGATCCCGGGAATCCACTCGATGAGGTCGGCGATCATGTCCATCGCCTCGGCGAAGAACCGGTCGTTATCCGACACCCGGTCCCCCGCGGTGCCCGCCTGGCCGTCCCACCCGTCAGACGCTGGTCGATCCGGCGATGTCGCCGGCGTTGCCGTCGTCGCCCGCGCTGTAGCTCCACATCGCGTTGGTCACGAAGTCACCGAGCGCGACCATCGCCTTGCCGAGTTCGGGGGCGGACGCCTTGATCGCGTCGTTCGCGGGCAGGCTGGTGCCGTCGGACGCCTCGACGGACTTGTGGTAGTGCTCGAGGAACGCGTCGGTGAACTCGTCGCGCGGGAAGGTCTCCGGGCCGCCCTCGAGGTTGGTGATGGTCGACATCGCGGTGGTCATCGTGCTGTCCAGCTGCTCGCCGGAGACCTTGATGTTGTTGGCCAGGCCGATGATGTCGGCGATGCTCGACCGGATGTCGACGTAGTTACTCATCGTCGTCCTTCGTCAGGCGCACGTCGGCGTCATGGCTGCCGATGATCCGGGTCAGGTCGGTGCCGTCGGCGCCCGCGACGTCGCGCAGGTCGCGGGGTACGACGTCGTCGAGGATCGCCCGGCTCTGCGCGGCGGCGTCCTCGACGGCGAGCCTGGTGGTGGCGAGGATCGCCGTGGACAGGGCCTTGGAGTCGGGCCGGCGCAGCACCCGCGGGTCGATGTCGAGTTCGAGCAGGTGGCCGCGGGGTCCGACGACGACCCTGATCATGCCGTCGTCGGACCACGCCGTGCCGGTGACCCGCAGCATCCGCTTCTGGGTTTCGTCCATGCCGGACATCGTGCGCCGGAGGTCCTTGAGCATCCCCTCCAGCGCGCCCCAGTTGGGCCTGTCGGTCACCGCCCCTCCCCAGGGTCAGTAGCGTGCGGCCAGCGGTGACCGGCGGGTGCCCACTGTCGGTACCGTGGGCCGACGCCGGTCACCGACGGTCACATTCCGGCGGCGATCTGCCGGTCGATCGCCTGCATCCGGTCGGCCGAGGCGCCGAGCTTGACGCCGACCCGCGACAGCGCCTCCTTGACCTCGGACGCGCCCTGGTTCCACTGCCGCCGCGCCTCGTCGCAGGCCTCGCCCGCGGGGCCCTGCCAGTCGGCGGCGAAGAGCTGGGTGAACTGCGTGTAGAGATCCTGCAGCGATCCGTCCATCGCACCCTGGTAGGTGCCGATCGCGGTCGCCACGTCGGTGATCTGGCCGAAGTTGTAGGTGATGGTGCCGTCGGCACCGTAGCTCGGACCACTCATCGTGTCGTGCCTTCCCCAGTCGAATAGCCGAAGTATGGAGCGGGTCTCAGCCCCGCAGGACGCTCATCACGGTGCTGCTGCCGGTCTCGGCCGCGGCGGCGCGGATGTCGGCGGCCGCCTCCTCGTCGTTGACGCCGTAGAGCGTCGAGGCGTTGCTCATCTTCCCGGAGAGCTCGTCGAGTGCGTTCAGGATCTTCTTCAGACCCTCGTTGAGCTGGACCGACACGTCCTGCAGGGCGGCGTTCGCCGAACCGCGCATGCCGGCCCCGCCGAGCCCTTCGATCCGCCCGACGAGCTGCGCCATACCGGTCGCCAAGCTCTCCCGGGTCTCCTGGCACTTCTGCGCCATCGCGTCGAGCTGCGCCTGGGTGGCCTGGACCTGGCCCATTCCCGGAGTCGCCGTCATCGTGGTGTCACCCCGCTCCTTTTCACCCGGCTCCCCTGGCGGAGCCAGCCTGTATCGACATATCGGTGCGTCTGGCAGAGATCCGAACGTAGCGTCCTTCGTCCGATCGATCCACCCTGGGTAGCGTACGAGAGGCGGCCAACACGCCGGGTAGGGTGGCTTGCCGGCCGGCACTAGACTCGTTCCGGATCATGGATACCGGTCGGGGACGACCCGGCCGAGGCGCCGGACACCATCGGGCGCGCCGGACGATCGGGCGCCGGACCATCGGGCGCGCCGGACCATTGGGGAGGGTCGGTGGCAGAGGACGGGGGCGGCGGCGTCCACAATCCGTACGGGGAGCAGACCCGGGCCAACACCTCGCGGACCTGGCTCGACGGCCAGGAACCGCTCGACGTCGACATCGACGGCCTGGTCGACTACGGCAAGGACATGAAGACCATCGAGGAGAACCTCAACGGTCTCACCCCCCGGCTGAACCTTCTCGGCTCGCTGCCGGCGAGCGCGTGGACCGGCAACGTCCTGCCCGAGGGCGCGTACGCGATGTCGCAGATGACCGCCAACTACGGCGAGCTGCAGCAGTACCTGCTGTTCCTCGGCACCGCGCTGAACAACATCGGGATGGCCGCCCAGACCGTGGCCGACGCCTACTCCTCGACCGACGGCTGGTCGGCCGCCTCGCTCGACTCGGTGCTGTTCGCGTTCGGCGACTCGCGCGCCGAACGCCCGGCGGGCCTGCCGCCGTGGGTCACCGGCGAGACCTGGTTCGACGCCTACAGCAAGGCCATCCAGGAGGGCACCGGCGAATACACCGCCGGTGAGTCGTTCAACGGCCCGACCGAGATCACCCACAACCCGGACGGCAGCACCACGACCAGCACGGTCGGTTCGGCGGGCACCACCCGCTCGATCACCGAGTTCAACATCCCCGGTGGCGGCACGATGACCACGATCGTCGTCACCGGCGCCAACGGCGAGGTGATCAGCCGCAGTTCGAGCCGGACGAACGGCTACGCGACCGCCGACGGCTACGTCACCACCCAGACGTCGTACGACGGGAACGGCAACGTGACCGGCAGCGAGACCACCACCAGCCGCTACGGGAGCGACGGCAGCCAGTCGACCACGGTCACCCGGAGCAACGCCGACGGGGCGGTGACCTCGACGAACACCGACTCCACCAACGCCGCCGGGGTGCAGACCATCACCAGCGCCGACGGCCAGGGCAACGAGACCCAGCGGGTCGTCATCGGCGAGCAGACCGAGGGTGTCGAGGGCACTCCGGAGTCGCCGGGCGCCGAGGCGCTGGAGGAGATCCAGGACCGCAACTACCTGCCGAGCTGGTAGCGGCACCACCGCGATCCGAGGGGAGACGTCATGGCCGAATACTGGGGCGCCCGGGCCATCTACAGCTCCGGCGGACCCAACGGTGAGGGCACCCGCTACCACCAGCCGGAATCCAACCCCAACCTGTCCTTCACCCCGCCGGCGGGCGACGGCGGCGCCACCATCGAGGTCGTCTACCAGCAGCTCATGGGGCAGCATCCGGAGGACATCTCAGCCCTGGCCGACCAGTGGCACAACGCGTACGCCCTGCTCGCCAGCATCCGTGAGCAGTTGTACAGCCAGAGCCGGACGCTGTACGACGAGACGTGGAAGTCGGCCGAGGCCCGCGACGCGTTCATGAAGATGGGGCCGGGCACCACCCTGGCCTACCTCGACGAGTGGATGGACGCGGCGCTCAACAACGAGACCGCGCTGCGCGCCCAGGTCGGCATCGCCCGCCAGTCCCGGACCGACGTGCAGAATCTCTGGAACGAGTACGAGGCGGCGATCGACGACGCGAAGACCGCCAGCGGCGGCACCGCCTTCATGGAGGGCTTCAAGACCGGCATCACCCTCGGCATCTACGACGGGGACGCCGGGCTGAAGGCCGCCGAGTCCGAGGCCGTCAACGAGACCCAGCAGGAATACAACCGCAAGGCGCAGCAGCTCGCCTACCGGGTCGCCGGCGAGTACTTCGACACGTTCAGCAAGATGAGCGGCGGGCACGGTCCACCCTTCATGCCGCCGAACGCGGTGATGAACGTCGTCGGGCACCCGCCCTGGCGTACTCCCGGGGGTGGCCCGAACCTGGGCGCTCCGCCGCCGCCCGGGGTGCCGCGCATCACCGCCACCCCGCCGGTCGCGCCACCCGCACCGGTGGTGCCGACCGCACTTACCAACAATCCGACGCGGCCGACACCGCCCCGGGCGCCCGACCCCAGCCGGGTCACCGATCCACGGGCCGTGCCGACCCGGCCCGACCAGGCCCGGCCGGTCGCACCGGTCATGCCGGCCGGGTCACCACCGGTCGCCCCGAACCGCACCCCGCCGGCCATGCCGGCACTGCGGCCGCCGGTCGCACCGGGGCTGCCGGGCGGCAACCCCGGCGGGAACCCCGGTGCGAACCCGGGGCAGCTTCCGGCCGGCAGCCCGCCGCCCGGCACCGCCCCGGCGAGCGCTCCACGGCCGGGCGCCGCGCCACCCGCGCTGCCGCCCAATCCGGCCAGCATGCGCAACGGAGTCCTCCAGGGCCGCGGCCCGGGCGGCATCCCGCAACCGCCGGCGCAGCCGGCACTCACGTCGCCGGCCGCCCGCACGCCGGGGGCGGTCCCGCCCGGTGGCCGGCTACCCGGTCGCGACGGCGGCGCCCAGGACGGCACGCAGCTGCGACAGCAGCCGGGCCGGGACAGCCCGTTCGGCCGCCCGCCGGCCGGGCTCGCGCCACCGGTCCTACGCCAGACGCCGACGGCGCAGCCGACGCGCGGCGACCGGATCGGCGGTCCGAACACCCCGGCCCGGCCCGGCACCACCCCGCCGGTTCTCGGGCGTCCGGCGGCGGGTGCCACCCCGCCGCCCGCCACCGGTGACCGGCGCAAGGCGACCGCGCGGGACCGGCGCCGGTCGAACCCGGACGCACAGTGGGTCGGCACCGAGGAGGCCCGGGCCGACACGTCCGAGCCGGTCCTCGACGCGCCCGCGCTGCCGCCGTCCGGCTCGGCGGTGTCCCGGCTCGAAGAGGTACCGACCTCGCTGCGTCGTGCCCCGACCGGTTCGGCCTTCCCGGCCGGCGGCAACCGCGGCGGCACCGTACCGCCGGAGCTGGCCACCCGGCGGACCAGCGCCGACGGGCAGCCGGTCGACGCCGCCCGCGCCCCGGCCGCCGGTGCCGACGGGGAGCGCCGGATCCTGACCGACGAGGACGTGTTCGTGGTCGAGACGCCCGGTGGCGGCGTGCTCGGCAAGGGCCGGGAGGACACGACGACGTACCGGGCGGAACCGAAGACCGCGCTCGGCGGCGGCTGACCGGCCGGTCAGCCACACGCCGGGCGCGGCCGTGTTGCCCGGGCCGGGCCCGGCGCCGTCGCGCCGGGCCCGGGCGACGGGTCAGAGCGCCGTGGTCAGGCGCTCGGAGAGTACGCGGATGAAGCGGGCCGGGTCGCTCAGCTCGCCACCCTCGGCGAGCAGTGCCATGCCGTAGAGCAGTTCGGCGGTCTGCGCCAGGGTGGCCTCGTCCTTGCCCTCGGCGCGGGCCGTACGCAGGCCGGTCACCAGCGGGTGGCTGGGGTTGAGTTCGAGGATCCGCTTGATCCGCGGCACCTCCTGCCCCATCGCCCGGTACATCTTCTCCAGGGTCGGCGTGACGTCGTGCTCGTCACTGACCACACAGGACGGCGAGGTGGTGAGGCGGGACGAGAGCCGAACCTCCTTGACGTCGTCCTGCAGCGTCGTGGTCATCCACGACAGCAGGTCGGCGAACTCCTCCTTGCGCTGCTCCCGCTCGGCCTCGGCGGCCTTCTTCTCCTCGTCGGTGTCGAGGTCGACCTGCCCCTTGGCGATCGACTGGAACCGCTTGCCGTCGAACTCCGGCACCGACTCCACCCACAGCTCGTCGATCGGGTCGGTGAGCAGCAGCACCTCGTAGCCCTTGGCCCGGAACGCCTCCATGTGCGGAGAGTTCTCGATGACCGACCGCGACTCCCCCGTCACGTAGTAGATGTGCTCCTGGCCGTCCTTCATCCGCTCGACGTACTGCCGCAGCGTCGTCGGCTTGTCGGCGTCGTGGGTCGAGGCGACCGAGGTGATCTCCAGGATCGCGTCCCGGTTGTCGACGTCGCTGAGCAGGCCCTCCTTGACGGCCCGGCCGAACTCGCGCCAGAACGTGTCGTAGCGCTCGGCGTCGGAGGTCAGCAGGTCCTTGATCGACGACAGCACCTTCTTGACCAGGCGGCGCCGCATGAGCTGCACCTGGCGGTCCTGCTGCAGGGTTTCCCGCGACACGTTCAGCGACAGGTCCTGGGCGTCGACGACACCCTTGACGAACCGCAGATATTCGGGGACGAGCGGCTCGCAGTCGTCCATGATGAACACCCGCTTGACGTAGAGCTGGACGCCGCGCTTCGCCTCGCGGGTGAAGAGGTCGAGCGGCGCGTGCGACGGGATGAACAGCAGCGCCTGGTATTCGAAGGTGCCCTCGGCCCGCAGGTGGATGATGTCGAGCGGGTCGGTCCAGTCGTGGCTGACGTGCTTGTAGAACTCGTGGTATTCGGACTTCTCGACCTCGTCCTTCGGACGGGCCCAGAGCGCCTTCATCGAGTTGACCGTCTCGGTCGCCGGGGCGGTGATCTCGCCCTCGGCCCCGGTGTCGGTCTCGCCGGCCGGCGGCTGGTCGACCGGCATCCGGATCGGCCAGGCGATGAAGTCCGAGTGCTGCTTGACCAACTGCCGGATCTTCCAGGGCTTCGTGTAGTCGAAGAGCTGGTCCTCCTCGTCGGCCGGCTTGAGGTGCAGGGTGACCGTCGTACCCTGCGGCGCGTCGTCGACCTGCTCGATCGTGTACGTCCCCTCGCCGGTCGACTCCCAGCGGGTCGCCTGCTGCTCGCCGGCCTTGCGGGTCAGCAGGGTGACCTTGTCGGCGACCATGAAGCTGGAGTAGAAGCCGACCCCGAACTGCCCGATCAGGTCCTTCGACGCGGCGGCGTCCTTGGTGTCCTTGAGCTTGCGCAGGAACTCGGCGGTGCCGGACTTGGCGATCGTGCCGACCAGGCTGACCACGTCGTCGCGCGACATGCCGATCCCGTTGTCACGGATGGCGAGCGTACGCCGCTCGGCGTCGATCTCGATGTCGATGTGCAGGTCGGAGGTGTCGACCTGGAGTTCCTTGTCGAGCAGGGCCTGTAGCCGCAGCTTGTCCAGCGCGTCGGACGCGTTGGAGATCAGTTCCCGCAGGAAGGTGTCCTTGTTCGAATAGATCGAATGGACCATCAGGTGCAGGAGCTGGCGCGCCTCAGCTTGAAACTCAAGAGTCTCGGTCTGGGTACTCATCGAATCCTTCTCCGGCGGCGATTTTCGACAGGAGATGCTACCCCAGCGGCCCTCTTCCCCCGCCGTCGTGCGTACCGGTGGAGGAACTTCCCGCGCCGACGGCGGACGCCGGCCCGGTCGGGATCGCGACAGCCGCCGGTTCCGGCTGCCGGAACCGGCGTTTTGGCAGGTGAACGGCGTCTCGGGCAGAGTTGGACCGGCTTCGCGACCAGCCACCCGACGTACCCGACCGATAGGTCTGGAGCGGTCATGTCCAGCCTGCCCACCCCACCCGCCGACGCCCGCACCGAGGTCGCCGAACGCCTCGTCACCCTGATGGAACTCGTCGCCACCGGCGGCACGCCGCACACGCTGGCGAACCTGGTCCACCGGGCGGGTCTGCCGAAGACCACCACCTACCGGCTCCTGCGTACGCTCCAGCGCCTCGACGTCGTCCAGCGGCACGGCACCCGCTACCTGGCCGGGCCCCGGCTGCTCCGCCTGGTCACCACCGTCACCGCCGACGAGCAGGAGCTGCGTCGGGTCCTGATGCCGTACCTGATCGAACTGGCCTACGACACCGACCAGGTCGTCCGGCTGCTCGTCCTGCGCGGCGACGAGGCGGTCGCCGTCGAACGGCTGTTCACCCGGAGGTATGCCGCCGTCATGCGCGGCTACCCCGACCGGTCCCCCGCCCCGGACAGCGTCGGTGGCCAACTCCTGCTGGCCGGTGCGCCGGACCCGGTGGGGTCGGAGGGTCGCGGCCCGGCCGCCGACCCTGGCCCGGACGCGGGTGGCGGGCCGGCCGGGCTGGAGGTGGTCGCCGTGCCGGTGCTCGGTCCGGCCGGCCGGCCGGTCGCCGTCATCGAGATCGCCGGCTTCCCGGACCACTTCCTGCGGCCGCGACTGACCACGGCCGCCCGCCGGGCCGCGAACAACGCCGCCCAGATCCTGCGCCGGCGCCCGCCCCGGCAGTTGCCGGCTACGTCCAGCGCCGCCGTTCCTTCTCGACGTCGTCCATGAACCCGGCCGCCGGGTGCCATGGTTGCGCGGCGGCTAGATTCGGGTGGTGACGATGCCGACCGTACGCGCGATCGATGCGTCGGAGCAGGTCTTCGACGACCCGTCGGAGGTCGCTCTGCACGACCTGCTGGCCGACATGAACCTGAGACAGCGGTTCGTCATCGTCGAGCGGCTCGACCGGGAGCCGGCCGGACACCACTACATGCAGGTCTATCTCAACGACGACCTCAGCTACCAGGTGGAGTACCGGGAGGGCGGCGCGGACCGGCACTTCCAGGCGCAGGTACCCAGGCGGCCCGACGTCATCGGCGTGGAGTCGGTCGCGCGGATCCTCGCCGACTGGGCTTCCGACCGGCCAGGGTGGCGGGACGCGTTGCCGTGGGTTCCGTGGCCGTCAGCAGCGCCCGGGCCGCAGGCGTGACGCCATCAGCTTGGTGACGGGCACCGGTCGGTGTTGGTCTCCACAGCGAATTCGCTGTGGATACGCCGAATTCGCTGTGGAGACCAACAGTGGTACCCCCGCCGCCGCGGGAGTCTCCACCCCGGCCCGCCCGTGACGAGCCGGATGAGCCACGAATTCGATGCCGCGCTGGCCGCGGTCGGACCACGGCTGTGCGAGCTACGCCGCCGCCGCGGGGTCACCCTCACCGCACTGTCGGAGACCACCGACTTCGACACCCACCTCCCGCGAACGCTGCAACGTCAGGGCCCGCTACCGGCCCGGGAGTCCGGTCATACCTTGACCGGCTGGCGCGACTCGGCCGCCGTCACCGCCTCGCCGCCCGCGTCGGCGGCGGTCCGCTCGGCGAAGGTCTGCAGGCCGACCAGGTCGTCCGGTGTCGCGTCGGCGACCTCGTCGTCGAAGCGGGCCAGGCTGCGGATCCGCAACGACACCGCGACGACGACGGCGACGCAGATCCCGAGTACGACGTACAGCAGGCCGGTGCCCCGCCCCTCCCCGACGCCGAGGACCAGGCCGGCGGTGCCGGCGAGCGGACCGCCGTCGGCGAGCAGCGGCTCGAAGATCGGGACGAGGCCCGGGGCGAGCACGGCCTGGCCGAGCGGCATCGTGGACAGCGCGATGACCATGTTGAGGGCGATGACCCGGGCGTGCAGGCGCTGCGGCACCTTGGTCTGGATGATGGTCAGCCAGATGCCGTTGATCACCGACAGCGACAGTGACATGCCCAGTGCGCCGGCGGCGACCATGGCGATGCTGGGTCGCAGGCCGGTGAGCAGGCCGGCTCCGGCGAAGACGAACGTCATCAGGAGCATGCCGCGCATCCGGCGGTGACTCGGGCCGCCCCAGATCGCCATGATGCCGCCGCCGAGCAGGGCGCCGGCGCCACCGGCGAGCGAGACGCGGGCCACCGACTCCAGCGGGGCGAAGGCGAGCACGAGCGGCGACAGCAGCAGGAACATCGGGGCGAGGAAGAGGTTGAAGGCGGCGAAGAAGAGCACCATGGCGCGGAAGTTGCGGTGCCGTACGGTGTAGCGCAGCCCGCCGGTGATCTCGGCGAGCAGGCTCTCCCGGCGCCGTCGGGCCATCGTGCTCGGGAACCGGACGATGAGCAGGACGGTCGTCACGAACGCGTAGCTGACCAGGTCGATCAGCAGGATGCCGCCGAGCCCGATGCTGGCGATGAGGCCGACGGCGACCAGCGGCACGAGGAACTGCGCGACGCCGCCGGCGAGTTGCACCATGCCGTTGGCGTGGCCGAGGTATCGCTTGGGGACGAGCTGCGGTACGGCCGACAGGTAGGCCAGGCGCTGGAAGGTCAATGCGACCGACAGCCAGCCGACGAAGGCGTAGATGTGCCAGGGCACCAGGTTGTCGGTCCAGTAGAGGGCGGCGAAGGTGGCGATGGCCGCGAGCGCGGCGATGTCGCCGGCGAGCATGGCCAGCCGGCGGTCGCTGCGGTCGATGATCGCGCCGGCGATCGGGGCGACGAGGATGCCGGGCACCTGACCGAGTACGGCGAACAGCGCGAACCGGATCAGCGAGCCGGTCTCCAGGTATGTCCACAGTGGTACGGCGAAGCCGGTGAGCGCCGAGCCGGTGGCCGAGACGATCTGGCCGGTGGCGACGGTGAGGAAGCGGCGCATTCCGGGCTGCCGTCCGGTGTCGGCCGGTGCGGCGGCGGTGCGGGAGACGTCGGCCAGTTCCCAGGAGGCGGCCGGCGCGGGTCCGGCCGGCGCGGGCCGCTCGACGGTGCCGGCCGGACCGGCGGTCAGCTCCCGGTCGACGCCGGTGAGGATGCGGGCGAGTTCGCCGGCCCGGAACTTGGCGAAGTAGTGCCCGGCCTCGGCGAGCACGACCAGGGCGGTCGTGCCGGAGAGGAAGTGCCACTCGCGGAAGCGTTCCTCGTGGTATTCGGTGCCGGGGTCGCGGTCGCCGACCACCGAGATGATCGGTGCCCGCAGCGGGGTCACCCGCTTGTGCAGCAGGTCGGTGAAGTAGTCCTCGGCGGCCTCGGCGTCGTGCCGCATAGCCCGGATCAGGAACCGGCGCTGTTCCTCGTCGAGGGCGCCGAGGTCGGCGCCCATGCCCTGCAACCAGTTGGCGTAGACCCGGTCGCCGCGGAACCGTTCCCGCAGCCGTAGCCTGGACAGCCAGCCGGTGAGGCCGCCGACCGGCCGGGCGAACGGGAAGATGCCACCGAGGTAGACGGCGTCGAGTTCGCGGCCGGCCTCCTCCAGCCGGCGGGCGATCTCGACGGCGAGGGCGCCGCCGGGGCCGCAGTGGCCGTAGACGACGAGTGGTCCGGTGACGGTGGCCAGGATCTCGTCGACGCACTTCTGCGCGGTGACGGTGACCGGTTCGATCTCCTCGGCGAGCCCGATGTCGTGGCCGGGTACGGCGACGGCGTAGAGGCTGTGCCCGTCGGGCAGCGCGTCGGCGAGCGGCTGGTAGACGACGGCGTTGGCGCCGCCGTACGGGACGCAGACGTAGGAGCGCAGCCGGGGGCCGGTGGGGCGGCGGGTCAGTTCGTGCAGCAGCCGGCCGGTCGTCGAGGTGTCCTCGCCGGTGGCGAGGGCGGCGAGGGCGCGTACGGTGCGGCAGCGGAAGACGTCCATGACGCTGATCGGCCGGTCGGTGGTCAGTGTGCGGCGCAGCCGGGCGACGACCTGGGTGGCGAGCAGGGAGTGGCCGCCGAGGTCGAAGAAGTCGTCGAGGGCGCCGACCCGTTCGACGCGCAGGACCTCGGCCCAGATCTCGGCGATCGCGGTCTCGACCGGCCCGTCCGGCTCGACGTGTTCGACGGTGGAGACGGCGGCGGCCGGCTCGGGCAGGGCCTTCCGGTCGACCTTGCCGTGTTCCTGCAGCGGCAACCGGTCCAGCCAGACGAACAGGTTGGGGATCATGTATTCCGGCAGGGTCTCGGCGAGCAGCCGGCGCAGGGTGGCGGGGTCGGTGTCGGGCCGGTCGGGTTCGCGCTGGAGGTAGCCGACGAGCCGGTCGTCGCGCAGCGTCGCGACGGCGGCGCCGACGCCGGGGCAGCCGGTCAGGGCGGCTTCGACGTCGCCGAGTTCGACCCGGTAGCCGCGCACCTTGACCTGCCCGTCGCGGCGGCCGAGGAATTCGAGCTGGCCGTCGGGGCGCCAGCGGCCGAGGTCGCCGGTGGCGTACATGCGGGCGCCGGGCTCGGCGGCGTACGGGTCGGCGACGAACCGGGTGGCGGTCAGCCCGGGCTGGTTGAGGTAGCCGCGGGCGAGCCGGTCACCGCCGAGGTGGATCTCGCCGGTGGCGCCGACCGGGACGGGGCGCAGGCGGTCGTCGAGGACGTAGACCCGGGCGTGTGGCAGCGGGGTGCCGATCGGGGTGGCACCGGTCCCGTCGGCGCCGGCGGGAACGGGGTAGGTGGTGACGCCGACGGTGGCCTCGGTCGGGCCGTAGTGGTTGACGACCCGGGCGCCGCCGGTGGCGAGGGAGGCGGCCCAGTCGAGCCGGGACGCCTCGCCGCCGAGGATCAGCGCGCGGGCCGGGACCAGGTCGGCCGGCGGCACCTCGACGGCGAGGGCGGCGAGGTGCGACGGGGTCATCTTCAGGTAGTCGACGCGGTGTTCCCGCAGGTAGGTGGCGAGTTCGTCGCCGGTGCAGCGGCGCGGCACGAGGTGGACGGCGCCGCCGGTCGCCAGGCCGAGGTAGAAGACGGTGACGGCGAAGTCGAACGACAGCGACTGTGGCAGGGCCCAGTTGGCGCCGGGTACGGCTGCGAAGCGTTCGGCGACGTCGGCGAGGTAGTTGCGGACCTGCCGGTGGGCGACGCCGACGCCCTTGGGCCGGCCGGTGGAGCCGGAGGTATAGATGACGTATGCGAGGTCGTCCGGTCCGGCGACCGGTCCGGGGTGGGTCGCCGGCCGGGCGGTGATCTCGTCGCGTACCCGGTCGAGGGCGACGGTGGGTGCGGCGCCGAACAGGTCGGTGAGTTCGGCGGTGGTGAGGACCAGGGCGGGCCGGGCGTCGTCGACCATGGCGGCGAGGCGGGCCGGCGGCAGTTCGGCGTCGAGCGGTACGTAGGCGGCACCGGCACGCAGCACGCCGAGCAGCGCCGAGGCCAGTTCGGCGGACTGTTCGAGGCAGACGCCGACGAGCGCGCCGCGCCCGACGCCCCGGCCGCGCAGCCAGTTGGCGAGCCGGTTGGCGGCGGCGTCGAGGTCGCGGTAGCTGGTGGTCGTGCCGGCGGCGACGATCGCCGGGGCGTCGGGGGTCGCGGTGACGTGCGGGCTGACGACGTCGGCGAGGGTGCCGGCGGCGGCGGGTACGGGCGGCGGGGTGCCGAGGGCGAGCACGGCCGACCGCCGCTCGGCGCTCATCAGGTCCAGTTCGGACAGTAGCGCCTCGGGGTCGCGGGTGGCGTGGGTGAGCAGCCGTACGTACTGGGCGGCGAGCCGGGCGATCGTGGATTCGTCGAACAGGTCGGTGCGGTAGCCGAAGACGGCCCACATGCCGTCGTAGCGTTCGTCGACGTAGAGCGAGAGGTCGTGCTTGGTGCTGGTGATCTGCAGGCCGTAGCGCAGCGCGGTGAGGCCGTCCGGCCAGGTGCCGGCCGGCCCCTCGGAGTTGTGCATGCCGAAGAGGACCTGGAAGATCGGGGACCGGCTGGTGTCGCGTTCGACGTTGAGGTCCTGGACCAGCCGTTCGAACGGCAGTTCCTGGTGGCTGAGGGCCTCCAGGACCCGGTCGCGGGTCTGGTCGAGCAGGTCGGCGAAGGTCGTCGTGGCGCCGATGCCGGCCCGCAGCGACAGCATGTTGACGAAGAGCCCGACCAGGTTCTCCAACTCGGGGCGGATCCGGCCGGCGACCGGTGAGCCGACCGCGAAGTCGCGCTGCCCGGTGGCCCGGTGCAGGAGGGTGTGCAGGCCGGCGAGCAGGGTCATGAACAGGGTCGCCTGGTGTTCGCGGCCGAGGTGGCGCAGCGCCTCGATCAACTCGTCCGGGAAGCGGACCTTGAGGCCGGCGCCGTCGATGCCCATCTCCGGCGGGCGGGGCCGGTCGGTCGGCAGGTCCAGCGGCGGTACGCCGGACAGCGTCCGCCGCCAGTAGGCGAGGTCCGCCTCGCCGGCCGGGCCGTCCAGGCGTTCGCGCTGCCAGGCGGCGTAGTCGGCGTAGCCGATGGGTAGCGGTGGTGGCGCCGGGGACCGGCCGAGCCGGGCGGCGTAGAGGGCGGCCCAGTCGCCGAGCAGGACCGGACGCGACCAGCCGTCGCTGATCGCGTGGTGCATGGCGATGTGCAGCACGTGGTCGTCGGGGCCGATCTCAACGACCATGGCCCGCAGCAGCGGGGCCCGGGTGAGGTCGAACGGGCCGGCGTCCCGGGTGGTCAGGATCCGGGCCCAGCCGAGCACGTCGGGTCCGGCGGCCGGGTCGTGCGGCACGAACCGGAACGGGATCTCCACGGTCGGTGCGATGTGGACGGTCGGCAGGCCGGTGTCCGAGATTGGGAAGCTGGTACGCAGGCTCTCGTGGCGGTCGGCGAGGTCGCCGAGGGCGGCCCGCAGGGCGTCGAGGTGCAGCCGGCCCTGGAGCCGGACGGCGGCCCGCATCACGTACGCGGTCGTGTCCGGGTTGAGCTGCTCCATGAACCAGAGCCGCTCCTGCCCGAACGAGACCGCCGGCGGCTCGCCGTCCGGCCGGCGCGGGATCGCCGCCGGCGCCGTGGCGGTGGCCGCCGCCGCCCGGCGCAGCCGCTGGGCGATCAGGGCCCGGCGTTGCTCGGACAGGCCGCCCGGCCGGGGTGCGGTGACGGTCACCGGGCCACCCCGCCGTCGAGCAGGCTTTCGACCTCGTCGTCGGAGAGCTGTTCGACGTCGGCGACGAGCAGTTCCTCGACGGCGGCGGCGAACGTCTCGGCGGTGGAGTGCAGGAACAGCACCCGGATCGGCACCTCCAGGCCGAGGGCGGCGCCGAGCCGGGCGACGACCCGGGTCGCCAGCAGCGAGTGGCCGCCGATGTCGAAGAAGTCGTCGAGGACGCCGACCTGCTCGCGGCCGAGCACCTCGCCCCAGGTGGCGGTGACCATCTCCTCCAGTTCGGTACGGGGTGCGACGTACTCGCGTACCTCGAGGTCGCCGGCCTCGGCGGCGGGCAGGTTGCGGCGGTCGATCTTGCCGGCGGTGTTCAGCGGCATGGCGTCGAGCACGACGACCTGGCCGGGAACCATGTAGGCGGGCAGCTCCTCGGCCAGGTGGGCGCGCAGCTGCCGGCTGGACGGCTCGGCGCCGGGGGCGGCGGTGACATAGCCGACCAGTCGGGCGTCGTGTCCCTCCCCCGCGGTGACGACGGCGGCCAGGTGCACGTCGGGGTGTCCGCCGAGCCGGGTCTCGACCTCGCCGAGTTCGATGCGGTGGCCGCGGATCTTCACCTGGTGGTCGACCCGGCCGAGGAACTCCAGCTTGCCGCCGCGCAGCCAGCGGACCCGGTCACCGGTGCGGTAGAGGCGGGCGCCGGGTGGCCCGTACGGGTCCGGGACGAACCGTTGCGCGGTCAGTTCCGGCCGGCCCCGGTAGCCGAGCGCGACACCGGCGCCGCCGATCAGCAGTTCGCCGGGTACGCCGACCGGCACCGGCCGCAGTGCCGCGTCGACGACGTAGAGCTGGGTGTTGGCGAGCGGGCCACCGAGGGTGATCTCCGAGGCGGCGTCGGCGATCTCGCCGGCCGTGGACCAGATCGTCGTCTCGGTCGGGCCGTACACGTTGACCAGGCGGCGCACCCGGGGCCGCAGCTCGCGGGCGAGCCGGGGCGGCAGCGCCTCGCCGCCGGTCAGCGCGGTCACCGTCGGCGTGTTGAAGCCGGCGTCGAGCAGCATCCGCCAGCCGGACGGGGTGGCCTGCACGTGGGTGACCGCGTTGTCGTGGGCGATCCGGACGACGGCGACGCCGTCCCGGAGGCTGTCCTCGGGCACGAGGACCAGCCGGGCACCGGTGACCAGCGGCAGGTAGAGCTCCAGGCCGCTGATGTCGAACGACAGCGAGGTGATCCCGAGCCACACGTCGGACGGGCCGCTGCCGAGCGTGTCGCGCATCGACAGCAGCAGGTTGGTCAGCGCGGCGTGCGACACCTCGACGCCCTTGGGCCGGCCGGTGGAGCCGGAGGTGTGCAGGACGTAGGCCAGCGCCTGCGGGTCGTACCGGGGTTCGACGGCGTCGGCCGGCTCGCCCGCGGCCGGGTCGTCGGCGAGGTCGACGACGTGGGCGTACCCGGCGGGGTCGAGGTCGGGAGCCACGCCGCGCCTGGTGACCAGGTGGGTGGCGCCGGCGTCGGCACGCAGCCAGGACAGCCGGGCGGCCGGCAGGTTCGGGTCGAGCGGCAGGTAGGCGGCGCCACAGCGCCAGACGGCCAGCAGGGTGGCGACCAGGTCGGGGCCGCGGTCCAGGCAGATGCCGACGACGGTGCCCGGCCCGGCGCCGAGCCCGGCCAGGTGCCGGGCGGTCCGGTTGGCCCGGGCGTCGAGGTCGCCGTACGTCTGGTCGTCGACGGCCGGCGCGTCCGGGTGCGCGGCCGCCCGGGCGGCGAACAGGCCCGGTACGGTGCCGCTGTAGCGGCGGCGTGGCCCCTGGCCCCAGGCGAGGACCTGGCGTTGCCCGGCGACGTCGTCCATCGGCAGTTCGGACAGCCGCGCGTCCGGGGTGGCGATCATGGCCCGGAGCAGCACCTCGTAGCGTTGCAGGTAGGCGCGCACGGTGTCCGGGGTGAACAGGCCGGTGTCGTAGCGCAGCGACAGGGCCAGCATCTCCGGGCCGATCCAGGCGTCGAGCACCAGGTCGAACAGGACCTGGGTGATGCCGATCGAGAACGGCGCGCCCTTGATCCCGGGCAGGATGTCCATCTCCGGACTGTCCTGGGTGTGCAGGATGAACATCGTCTCGAACAGCGGCGTGCGGCTGACGTCGCGGGCCACGTCGAGTTCGCCGACCAGCCGTTCGAAGAGGATCTGCTGGTGCGCGTACGCCTCCAGGGCGGTGGTGCGGGTGCGGCGCAGCAGTTCGGCGACGGTGGGGTCGCCGGACAGGTCGCCGCGCATGACCAGGGTGTGCACGAAGCAGCCGACGAGCGGTTCGAGTTCGGTGCGGGACCGGCCGGCGCTGGCCGAGCCGACGCTGACGTCGGTCTGTCCGGCGTGCCGGCCGAGCAGCAGCTGCCAGGCGGTGAGCAGCACCATGTACGGGGTGCAGCGCTGGCTGCGGGCCAGCCGCTGCACCTGACCGGCCAGGTCGCCGGCGATCCGGTGGTGCACCCGTTCGGTGCGCGGGGTCTTGAACAGCGGCCGGGGCAGGTCGGTCGGCAGGGTCAGGGCGGGTGCGTCGGCGAGCCGCTCGCGCCAGTAGGCGAGGTCCTGTTCGGTCTTGCCGGGCGGCTGGTCGGCCTGCTCGCGTACGTAGTCGCCCCAGCCGACCGGCAGCGGGGTGAACACCGGCTCGGTGCCGGTGAGCAGGGCGCCGTAGGCGATGCCTAGGTCGGCGATCAGGATCGCCTGGGAGGCGCCGTCGAAGACGACGTGGTGGACGACGATGACCAGCAGGTGGTCGTCGGCGGCGAACCTGAGCAGCGCGGCCCGGATCAGCGGCCCGGCGGCCAGGTCGAACCGGGTGTCGAAGTAGTCCCAGCCGATCTCGCGGGCCCGGTCCTCGCGCAGTTGCTCGGGCTCGGCGGACAGGTCGACGCGTTCGAGGTCGAACTCGCCGGGGTCGGCGATCAGCTGCACCGGGGCGCCGTCGCGTTCGACGAACGTGGCCCGCAGCGCCTCGTGCCGGGTGGTGACCACGGCCAGGGCCCGGGCGAGCAGGTCCGGGTCGAGCGGGCCGTGCAGGCGGCGGGCGAAGGCGACGTTGTTGGGCTGGCCCGGATCGAACCGGTCGAGGAACCACAGTCGTTCCTGCGCTGGCGACAGCGGCAGCTCGATCATCGTTCGCCACACTCCTCGGGTGACTTCTGGCCGGTGGGTGTCCGGCCGGGACGGGCCGGGGTGACCGCCGCGGTGGGTGCCGGTCGCGGTCGGGTGGTGGCCGGCGCTAGAGCCATGGCCACGGCACGTCGTGGAAGGCAGCCTCGACCAGCAGCCGGTCCAGGTCGCGCAGGAAGCGCTCGGCCCGGTCGGGCGGCAGGTGGGCGGTGTCGGCGGTCAGCGCGAGGCCGAGGCCGCCCGGCCGGTCGACGATCTCGATCCGGGTCCGCCAGGTGAACGCGTCGAACGACTCGGTCCAGTCGAACGACGACCCGGCCAGCGCGGCGCGGACCCGGGCCGGGGTGGTGTCGTGGCCGAAGAGGTCGGCGTCGGTGGTGAGCCGGATGTCGTTGAGGTAGCAGTGCGCGTTGATGCCGGTGGCGTACGGGTAGCCGGCCGCCTCGAACGCGGTGCGCATGTCGGCCGGGTCGTAGTACGCCGACCGGTAGGCGTTCATCGCGGCGGACCAGACCCGGGGCAGCAGTTCGGCGAAGGCGGGCCGGTCGGTCAGGTCGACGACGACCATGCCGAGCTGGTTGAGTTTGGCGATCGCCTCGTCGTAGCCGGGCAGCGAACGGTTGCTGACCATGGTGTAGACGCCCACGACGTCGTTGCCGGACCACTTCGCCAGGACCAGCGAGGTGGCGGCGAGGATGACCGTCGAGCTGGTGACCTGGTGCCGGTTGGCGATCATCCGTACGGCGGTGTCGGCGGCCGCCGAGACCAGCACGCCGCGCCGGAACCGGGGCGAGTGCGGCGGGCCGACCGGGGGCAGGGTCTCCTGCGGCAGGCGGCCGTAGCCGGCCACCCAGTGCGTGACCGCCCGCTCGCCGCGCCGGCGGTGTGCGGTGTCGTGCTCGCGGTGGGCGACGTCGACCGACTGCATCCCGGCCGGGGTGTCGATCGATCCGCGTAGCAGCAGCAGCCGCAGGTCGCGCAGGACCAGTTCGGCGGCCCGGAAGTCCACCGTGGTGTGACTGAAGACGATCACGACCTGGCGGACCCGCCCGGCGACCAGGATCAGCGCGATCCGCTGCGGCAGCTCCTCGGCATGGTCGAACGCGGTCGACGCCAGTGTGGCGGCGGTCTCGTCGGCGACCCGGGTGACGTCGGCGGCGCGAGTGTCGGCCCGGACGCCGTCGGCGGCGCGGATGTCGGTCGGGACGCCGTCGGCGGTGGTGTCGGCGGGCACCAGCAGCACCGGTTGGCTGCCCCGGTCGGCGACGACCTGGCGCAGCTCGCCGTCGACCGTACGCAGCCGGGTGCGCAGCGAGCTGTGCCGGGTGAGCAGGGCGCCGACGGCCCGCAGCACGTCCGCCGGGGCACGGCGGGGCACGGCCACCACCCGACGCAGGTTGATCTTCGGCTGGTAGTCGGGCTTGCGCAGGATGGCCATCCAGAGCGCCCGCTGTCCCCAGGTGATCGGCGCGGAGGCGGTCGGGGTGGCGGCGAAGTCGACAGCGGTCCACCCGTGCGTGGTCGGGCCGGTCGGCAGAACCGTACCCTCGATCATCGATACCGCCGATCTTGAATGGACCGTCGACTGTGGTCGGTGCACCGCGACGCACGGCCCGGATGTTTCGACAAGTATCTGTTTGCCGGGACCGGTCTTGACCATCCACAAGAAAGCGCATTCCAATGTCCGTTCGGCCGATCCGATCGACCTTGCGAAGGGTCACGCTGTCGGTGCCGACCGGCGGCGCCGCCCGCCGGGCGCCGGGGTCCCGGGACCGACCCGCCGGCCACGTCCCGGCCGGCCGGTCAGCCGGGCCGCCACCGCCGGCTGCCCGAGGACGATCCCGACCAGCACGAGCGCGATGCCGCCGGCCTGCCGCACGGTGAGCGTCTCGGCGGCGAGCAGGGTGCCGAGCAGCACCCCGGTCACCGGGTTCAGCAGGCCGATCAGCCCCACCGCGGCGGCGCTGAGGTGCCGCAGGCCGGCGAACCAGGCGACGAAGGCGAGCGCGGTGGCGACCACCGTCACGTATCCGAAGGCGAGGACCGCCGCGACGTCGAGGTCCGGCGGCGCCCCCTCCACGGCGACCGCGACCGGCAGCAGGACGGCGCCGCCGGCCACGAGTTGCCACGAGGTCGACGCCAGCACGTCGACCTGACCGCCCCACCGCTTGGCCAGGACGTAGCCGAACGACGACATCACCATCGCCGCCACCGAGGCCAGTACGCCGACGGGGTCGACGGTCGACGTACCGGCGAACAGCATGAGACCGACGCCCGCGATCCCCATTCCGGCGCCGGCCAGGGCGAGCAGGTGCGGGCGTTCGGCGAGCAACGCCCAGGCGATCATCATCATGGCGACCGGCGAGGTGGCCATGACGGTCGACGCGACGCTGGTCGGCAACACCTGTGCGGCCAGGTACACCAGGGCGAAGAAGGCACCCATGTTCAGCGTGCCGAGCACCGCGGACCGCCACCACCACGAGCCGCTCGGCAGCTTCCGGCGTACGGCGAGCAGCAGCAGGCCGGCCGGCAGGGCCCGGATCACCGCCCCGTAGAGCGGCTGGTCGGCGGGCAGGAACTGGTGGGTGACGTAGTAGGTCGTGCCCCAGGCCACCGGCGCGATCGCGGTCACCAGGCTCCACCGGAAATTACCTTCCATGGAAGCAATGTAGCTTCCATGGAAGGTACACTGCGACCATGAGTGAGCAGCGCCTCGACCACGTCGCCCGGATCCAGCGGGAGTGGGCCCGGGAGCGGCCCGACGTCGACGTGGCGCCGCAGGGTGTCATCGGACGCCTGCACCGGCTCGCCGCCCACCTGACCGAGGAACTCTGCGTCGTCTACCACCGGCACGGCCTCGGCGAGGGCGAGTTCGACGTGCTCGCCGCCCTGCGCCGGGCCGGCGAACCGTACGAGCGGGCCCCCGGCGAACTCGCCCGGTTCACGATGGTCACCACCGGGGCGATGACCAAGCGCATCGACCGGCTCGAACGCGACGGCCTGGTCACCCGGCGCCGCAGCGGCAGTGACGGCCGTGGCCGGGTGGTCGCACTGACCCCGGCCGGCCGGCGGCTGATCGACCAGGCGTTCACCGAGCACATGCGCAACGAGCGCCGCCTGCTCGACGCCCTCACCCCGCAGGAGGCGGCCCACCTGGAGGCGCTGCTGACCACCTGGCTCGGACGCGTCGAGCGGTAGCCCGGGCGCCCCGGACAGCGCATTTCCGCGCCGACAATCACCCCGACCTGCGCATTTAACGATGTTCCCATTCCAGCAATCGCCGTAACAGTTCCATCTCCCACTCACCCCATGGAATATAGGGCGACATTCATCCTGGCCAGCACTGTCATCGACCTTGATGACCAGTCCGGATACCAAATCTGAGACACCCATTGACACGGCCCACGTAATTGACAAACATCGAGCCCATGAAGCGCGCGGCAGAGTTTCTCGTCGCCCGGCTCGTCATCGACCTCGTGCGATACGCCGGCGGGCGGTGTCCGCACTGACCGTCGGCGACAGGGCAGTCCGCCGACGCCGCGCCTGAGCCACCGGCGCAAGCGCCGCCCACCCACCACCTCTCCCCTGCCCCGACGGGTCCGGCGCCGCATCGCGCCGTCTCGTGCCGCCCGACCACCGGCCGGCCCGGGGCCTTCCTGGAGGCCACGATGACCGCCCCCGCACCCGCGATCGACCGGCCAGGGCCACCCGAGGCACAGCCCGGGGAGAAGCCGCTGAAGGTGGTGCCGGCCCGCCACCCGTGGCGCTGGGCGGCGACCGCCGTGACGCTGGTGCTGGTCGCCATGGCCGGCAACGCACTCGTCACGAATCCGGCCTGGGACTGGCACTTCGTCGGCCAGTACCTCTTCTACGAGACGGTCCTGCGGTCGGTGGGGGTGACCCTGCGACTGACCGTGCTCGGCATCGTGCTCGGATTCCTGCTCGGCACCGTGATCGCCCTGATGCGGCTGTCCGCGAGCCCGCTGCTGACCACCGTCGCCTGGGGCTACGTGTGGCTGTTCCGCTCCGTACCGCTGATCCTGCAACTCCTCTTCTGGTTCAACCTGGCACTGCTGTACGACCAGATCTCGTTCGGGATCCCGTTCGGCCCGTCGTTCTTCGCCGTCGGCACCATGGACCTGATCGGGCCGATGACCGCCGCGACCCTGGGGCTGGCCCTGCACCAGGCGGCCTACGCGGCCGAGATCGTCCGGTCCGGGTTCCTCTCGGTCGACCAGGGGCAACTGGAGGCTGCCGCCGCGCTCGGCATCCCCCGCGGCCGTCAGGTCCGGCGGATCCTGCTGCCACAGGCGATGCGGAGCATCGTGCCCAACGCCGGCAACGAGATCATCGGCATGGTCAAGGGGACCTCGGTCGTCTACATCATGGCCATCCCGGAACTCTTCTACCAGGTGCAGGTGATCTACGCCCGCAACGGCCGGGTCATCGCGCTGCTGCTGGTCGCGGCGATCTGGTATCTCCTGCTGACCACCGTCCTGTCGATCGTGCAGTACCACGTCGAGCGGCACTACGCCCGCGGCGCGGTACGGACGCTCCCACCCACGCCGCTGCAACGGGTCCGCCGGTTCGCCGGCAACGTCGCGGCGGCCCGGCGGCAACGCCGCGCCGGCCGTGAGCAGTTCGCGGCAGACCTGGCGGGTGAGCGGTGAGCGCCCCGCCACGGCCGATGGTCGAACTGCGCGGCATCCACAAGAGCTTCGGCCCGCTGGAGGTGCTGCGCGGAATCGACCTACGGGTCCGGGCCGGCGAGGTCGTCGTCGTCCTCGGCCCGTCCGGATCCGGCAAGTCCACGCTGCTTCGCTGCGTGAATCACCTCGAGAAGGTCAACCGCGGCTCGGTACGCATCGACGGCGAGCTGATCGGATACCGCCGTACCGGCAACCGGCTGCGGGAACTGAAGGAACGGGAGATCCTGCGCCAGCGCACCCACATCGGGTTCGTCTTCCAGAACTTCAACCTCTTCCCGCACCTGACCGCGTTGGAGAACGTCGCCGAGGCACCGGTGGCGGCGCAGGGCCGGCCCCGGCGGGAGGTGCGCGAACTCGCCGCCGAACTGCTCGACCGGGTCGGCCTGGCCGACCGGGCCGACGCCTACCCGCGCCGGCTGTCCGGCGGGCAGCAGCAGCGGGTCGCGATCGCCCGCGCCCTCGCCCTGCGCCCGAAGGTGCTGCTCTTCGACGAGCCGACCTCGGCCCTGGACCCGGAACTGGTCGGCGAGGTCCTGGAAGTGATGAAGGACCTGGCCCGGGCCGGCACCACGATGGTCGTCGTCACGCACGAGATCGGCTTCGCCCGTGAGGTCGCCGACACCGTCGTCTTCATGGACGGCGGCGTGATCGTCGAACAGGGCCCGCCCGACGAGGTGCTCGACCGACCGAAGCACGAACGGACCCGCTCGTTCCTGGCGAAGGTCCTGTGACCCACCGATCCCCCCTCCAAGGAGTCCGCATGCCCCGCACCCGACCACGCCGGTCCCTGGCCGGCACGCTGGCCCTGGCCACCCTGCTGGCGCTCGCCGCCTGCGGCACCCCGGACGACGAGCCGGTGGCCACCGCCGGGGACCGGCCCGGCTCGACCGTGATCAACACCAGTCCCGAACAGAACCGGGTACGCGGCACGAAGGTCGACGCCGTCGCGGCCAAGGTGCCCGCGGCCATCGCGGCGGACGGCAAACTCAGCGTCGGGATCAGCGCCGGGCAGACCCCGCCGCTGTTCTTCCGGGCCGACGACGACCGCACCCTGATCGGGGTCGAGCCGGACATCGCCCAACTCGTCGCCGACGTACTGGGGCTGGAACTGGACCTTCGCCCCACCTCCTGGGACAACATCTTCCTGGCGGTGCGCTCCGGGCAGAACGAGGTCGGCTTCTCCAACATCACGGTCACCGAGGAACGCAAGGACCTCTACGACTTCGCCACCTACCGGGTCGACTCGCTGGGCTGGGAGGTCCGTGTCGACGGCGGCATCGACCGGATCGAGAAGCCGGCCGACATCGCCGGGCTGAACGTCTCGGTCGGCTCCGGCACCAACCAGGAGGAGGTCCTGTTGCGCTGGGACGAGCAGAACAGGGCCGCCGGCCTCGCCCCGGTGAAGATCACCTACTACCAGAACTCGGCCGACTACCAGCTCGCCCTGCTGTCCGGCCGGATCGACGCGTTCTTCGGGCCGAACCCGTCGGTCGCCTACCACGCGGCCGTCAGCGGAAGGACCAAGGTCGTGGGCATCGTTCCCGGCGGCGGCGAGGTGCCGGCCCAGATCGCGGCGATGACGCAGAAGGGCAACGGGTTCGTCGAGGCGCTGGACGCCGCCCTCGACGCGGTCATCCAGGACGGCACGTACGCGCGGGTGCTGGCCCGGTGGGGGCTCGGCGGCGAGGCGATCCCGGCCGCCGAGATCAATCCGCCCGGGCTGCCGCGGAGCTGACGTGCCGGCCCGGGGACTGACCATCCGCTACACCAGCCCGAACGACCCGGCGGCCCGGCCGCTGCTCGACGAGCTGACCCACGAATACCGCAGCCGGTACGGCCCCAACGAGGAGATGACGCGGTACCCGGCCGGCGACTTCGCCCCGCCGCACGGCGCGTTCCTGCTGCTGGTCACGGCGGACGGCACGGCCGTGGCCGGTGGCGCCTTCCGCCGGCACGACCGCGAGACCGCCGAGATCAAGCGGGTGTGGACCGACTCGGGACACCGCCGCCAGGGCCTGGCCCGCCAGGTGATGCGCGAGCTGGAGGCGGAGGCGGTCCGTCGCGGCTACCGCCGGATCTGGCTCACCACCGGCCCCCGCCAGCCGGAGGCCGAGGCGCTCTACCTGCGCCTGGGCTACCAACCGCGGTACGACGTCGACGCCGACCGGGCGACCCTGCCGTACCTGCCGTTCGAAACCCACCTGCCGCTGTCCACATCGGAGCTGTTCGGGCCGGAGCTGGGCCGGTGACCCCGCGCCGCCGGTGGCCCGCCGAACGTGCGCGACGGGCTACCGGCGGTCCACCCCGGGCTCCGGCGGTGACAGGACGGATCGCAGGAGCTGTTCGAGCCGGGGCCGTACGTGTTCGCCGGCCCGCCCCTGCCCGGCAAATCCCCACCAGGCGAGTTCGCCCTGCCACAACGACACCAGCAGCCGCCCGACCCCCTGGTCCGCACCGGTGTGGCCGGCGACGGCCGCGTCGACGACGGCCGCCAGGCGGTGCAGCCAGGCGAGCCCGCGGGCCCTGGTCTCCGGCCGGCGGAGGTCTTCGCGCAGCAGCACGAGGCCGTCCACGTAGCGATCGGTGTCGTAGTCCTCGCTGAGTTCGACCAGCAGGTCGACGGCCCCGGCCGGGCCGGGTGCCATGGCGGCGACGGCCCCCTCGGTCCGCGCCTCCAGGCGGTCCCAGGCCCGGCCGAGCGCGGCCGTGACCATGGCCTCCTTCGTCCCGAAGCGCTGGACGAGGGTGGCGGGGGAAAGCCCGGACGTGGCCGCGACGGTCGCGAACGACGGTGCCCCGCCATCGCGTTCGATGAGGCCGAGGACGTCGTCCAGGACCCGCTCGTCGGGGACTGATTTGCGGCGTGGCATGACGCCAGCATATAAACGAACGGTCGTTTACAAAAAAGCGGGGAGGCACCACATGACCGACTCTCAGATCGTCGCCCTGGTGGCGGGCGGCACCCGCGGGGCCGGGCGCGGCATCGCCGTCGAACTGGGCGCGGTCGGCGCGCGGGTGTACGTGACCGGGCGCACCACCGCCGCCCAACGGTCGGAGTACGGCCGCGCGGAGACGATCGAGGAGACCGCCGCCCTGGTCGACGAGGCGGGCGGGGTCGGCATCCCGGTCCGGGTCGACCACCTCGTCCCGGCCGAGGTCGCCGCGCTGGTCGACCGGATCCGCACCGAGTCCGGCCGGCTCGACGTCCTGGTCAACGACATCTGGGGCGGCGAATACCTGACGGAGTGGAACACCCCGGTCTGGAAGCACGATCTCGACAAGGGGCTGCGCCAGCTACGGCTCGCGATCGACACCCACCTGATCACCGCGCACCACGCGCTGCCGCTGCTCATCGAGCGGCCCGGCGGCCTGCTCGTCGAGATGACCGACGGCACCGCCGAGTACAACGCCGCCAACTACCGGCTGTCGCCGTTCTACGACCTCGCCAAGACCGCCGTCGGCCGGCTCGGCTGGGCACACGCCAAGGACCTCGCCCCGTACGGCGCCACCGCCGTCGCGCTGACCCCCGGCTGGATGCGGTCGGAGATCATGCTCGACATGTTCGGCGTCGCCGAGGAGAACTGGCGGGACGCCCTCGACCGGGAACCGCACTTCGCCATCTCGGAGACGCCCCGGTTCGTCGGCCGCGCCGTCGCCGCCCTCGCCACCGACCCCGACCGGGCCCGGTGGAACGGGCGGTCGCTGTCCAGCGGTGGGCTCGCCGCCACGTACGGCTTCACCGACCTCGACGGCTCCCGGCCGGACTGCTGGCGGTACATCGTCGAGGTCCAGGACGCCGGGAAACCCGCCGACGTCACCGGCTACCGCTGACCGCCGCCCGCGTCAGCTTGGCCGCGTCGGGTCGGCGACCGGGGCGCCCGGGTCGATCTCGCGTACGACCCGGGCCGGGTTGCCGACCGCGACGACGTTGGCCGGCAGGTCCCGGGTGACGACCGCGCCCGCGCCGACCACGGTGTTCGCGCCGATCGTCACCCCGGGCAGCACGATGGCCCCGCTGCCGAGCCAGGCGTTGTCGCCGATGGTGATCGGCTTGGCGGCCTCCCACTTCTCCCGGCGCGGCGTCGGCTCGACCGGATGGGTGGGCGTCAGAAGCTGGACGTTCGCCCCGATCTGGACGTCGTCACCGATGGTGATCGCGGCGACGTCGAGCGCGACCAGTCCGAAGTTGGCGAAGCAGCGGGCCCCGATGCGGATGTGCCGCCCGTAGTCGACCCGCAGCGGTGGCCGGATCACGGTCTCCTCGCCGATCTCGCCCAGCAGCTCGGTCAGCAGCCGGCGCTGTTCGTCGGACCGCCGCGCCGGGGTCGCGTTGTACGCCTCCGTCAGCTCGGCCGCGCGGTGGAGGAGTTCCGCCAGCTCGGGGTCGTCGGCGAGGTAGAGATCGCCGGCGAGCATCCGCTCCCGCATGGACCGACCGTCAGTCATGCGTACGATCGTACACACCGCCGGCTGTTCACGCCCGGAAACCGGTCCGGTCCGCGTCGGTGATCTCGCGGAGCACCCGGGCCGGGTTGCCGGCGGCGACCACACCGGCCGGGACGGACTTCGTGACCACGCTGCCGGAGCCGACGATCGAGCCGGCCCCGATGGTCACGCCCTGGTTGACCGTGACGTCGCCGCCGATCCACACCCGGTCGCCGATCACGACCGGCTTGGCGTAGCAGGCGCCGGCGGCGCGTTCGGCCGCGTCGATCGCGTGGTTCGAGGTGTAGACGCCGACCCGTGGCCCGAACAGCACGTCGTCGCCGATGGTGATGCCGCCGCCATCCAGCAGGACGCAGTCGAAGTTGGCGTAGAAGTTGTCGCCGATACGGATGTTGAACCCGAACTCGCAGCGGAACGTCGGCTCGAAGTGGCAGTCGCGGCCGACGGCGGCCAGCAGCCGGCGCAGGATCCGTTCGCGGTCGGCCGGCGGCCGGCCGAAGCTGGCGTTGTACTCGTCGGTCAGCAGCACCGTCCGCCGCCGGGCCTCGACCAGTTCCCGCGCGGTGTCGTCGTACATCCGGCCGGAGAGCATCCGGGTCCGGAGCGCCTCCAGCCCCGCCGGCTCCGGCCCGTCCGGCCGCCGCGCCACGGGTGCGGCCGTGATCCGCGCGATGGCGTCGACGGTCAGCGCGCGGTCGGCCGGGGTGGTGTCCAGCGCCCGGTGGATCGTCAGCCCCTCGACGAGCGCGTCCAACTGCCGGGCCGTCGCCGGGTCGAAGTGGCGTTCCAGGATCTCGCGGCTGCGTCCCATCCAGGCCCGGGTCAGCTCCCGGTAGGCGGGCTCGCGGGCGGCGAGGGTGTACAGCTCGTGGGTCAGCACCAGTTCGCGGGGGTTGCCCGGGTCGTCGTGGTGGACGAAGTCGGCGACGGCCGCCCGCGCCTCGTCGGCGTCGCGGGCCGTGGCCAGCCGTTCCTCGAAGCGGGCGCTGACCGTGCCGGCGAACCGGGTGAACGCCTCGCGGAGCAGTTCGCCCATCCCCTCGAAGTGGTAGGTCATCGAGCCGAGCGGGACGTCGGCCCGCCGGGCGACCTTGCGGTGCGAGATGCCGGCGACCCCCTCCTCGGCGATCAGGGCGAGCGCGGCGTCGATGATGCGGTCCCGGCGTTCCGGATCCACCCGTCGTGTCCCCATGCCGGTCAGCCTAGGCGGCCCGGTCCGCGCCGCCCGGACCGTCGATGCGTACGAACGTACGTGTCGGCGGCCGTACCGCCGTCGAACCTGACGTAGCGGCATGTCCGATTCCACCGTTGAACCTGACGTTGCGTCATGTCGTAACTTTCGGCGCATGAGCCGACCGGAACGCCTGTGGTCGGTCGGTGCGCTCGCCCGCGCCGCCGGCGTCACCGTCCGTACCCTGCACCACTACGACCGGACCGGGCTGGTGCCGTGCTCGGGACGCACCGGCAGCGGGCACCGGCGCTACACGGGGGACGACGTCACCCGCCTCTACCGGGTGCTGGCGCTACGCGGGCTCGGCCTGCCGCTGCCCGAGATCGAGGCGGTGCTCGCCGCCGACGACCCGGACTCGCTGCTCACCACCGCCCGGCTGCACCGGGAGCGGATCAGGGAGCAGCTCGCGCACACCCGGCGGCTGCACGGCCGGCTCGACGACGTGATCGACCAGCTCGAACACGACCGGGCCCCGACCACCGACGACCTGCTCGACACCCTGGAGACGATGGCCATGTCCGTACATCTCACCCGCATCTACACCCGCACCGGCGACGACGGCCGGACCCACCTCGCCGACCTGACCCGGGTGCCGAAGACCGACCCACGGGTCGAGGCCGGCGGGGCCGTCGACGAACTGACCGCCGCCGTCGGCGTCGCCGTCGCCACGCCCGGTGACCTCCCCGACGGGTACGCCGGCTGGCTGCGCCAGGTCCAGAACGACCTGTTCGACATCGGCGCCGACGTCAGCCGCCCCGGCGGCGGGCCGGCGGCCGGGCCGGCGCCGGACGACGGACCCCGGGTCGACGGGTCGTACGTCGCATGGCTGGAGGAGATCTGCGACCGGGTCAACGCCGATCTGCCCGCGCTGCGGTCGTTCGTGCTGCCCGGCGGCACGCCGCTGTCGGCGCGGCTGCACGTGTGCCGGACCGTCTGCCGGCGCGCGGAGCGCCGGGCGCTGGCCGTGCCCGACGTGAACCCGGAGGTGACCCGGTATCTCAACCGCCTCTCCGACCTGCTGTTCATCCTCGCCCGGGCCGCCGCCGAGGGGGCGCCGGAAGTGCTCTGGCAGCCCGGCCGCCGGCCCGGCGCCGCCTGACGCCGGCCGGCCGTTCACCCCAGCGCGTGGACGATGTCCCGGGTCGCCGGATACAGGTCGCGGTAGGCCGTGTAGCCGCGCCGGTAGGTGTCGGCGGTGGCCGGATCGGGTTCGACCCGGCCGGCCCACCGGGTCCAGTCCTCGTCGCGGCCGACCAGCCCGACCGCGAGCCCGGCGAGGTACGCGTCGCCGTAGCTGGCCCCGATCGTCTGCTCGGGGACGAGCTGCGGCCGGCCGGTGACGTCGGAGACGATCCGGGTCCACAGCGACCGGGCGCCGCCGCCGACCGCGATGACCCGGTCCGGCGGCGCCAGCGAGCCGGCCATCTCGTCCAGATGGTGCCGCACCGCGTACGCGGTCCCCTCCAACACCGCCCGGTAGAGGTGCCCGCGCCCGTGGTCGAGGGTCAGCCCGGCGACGACACCGCGCGCCCGCTCGTCGAACAGCGGAGTGCGTTCCCCGGCGAAGTACGGCAGCACCACCAGCCCGTCGGCGCCGGCGGGCACGGCGGCGGCCTCGGCGGTCAGCCGTTCGTAGTCGGTGCCGCCGGTCAGCCCGCGCAGCCACTCGACCACCGCGCCGGAGGTGGCCATCCCGCCGGCGACGCAGAAGCTGCCAGGGAAGACCCCGGTCGTCGCCCACATCCTCGGGTGGACCACCGGCGCGGGCACCACCCGGGTGAGGAACATCGTGGTGCCGTACATCAGCATCAGGTCGCCGGGCCGGGTGGCGCCGACGCTGACCGACTCGGCCCAGGCGTCGACGGTGCCGGCGGTGACCGGGATGCCTGCGGGCAGGCCGGTGGCGGCGGCCGCGGCGGCGGTCACCGTGCCGGCGGTCTCGGCCGGCCACAGCAGCCGGGGCAGTTCCAGCCCGGGCGCGATCTCCGTGGCCAGGTCGTCGAGCCACGCCTGCGCGTGCAGGTCGTAGAGCGGGTCGCTCTGGCTCGCCGAGTGGTGGTCGAGGACGTACTCGCCGGTGAGCCGGTGGACCAGGAACGAGCTGGCCATGAAGAACCGGCGGGTACGCGACCAGACGTCGGGCTCGTGCCGCCGGATCCAGGCCAGTTTGGGGCCGACGGCCTGGCTGGTCAGCCGGTTGCCGCCGCGCCGGACGATCTCGTCGGCGCCGATCAGGTCGGTCAGCTCGGCGATCTCGGCGGTGGCCCGGGTGTCGACGCCGTACAGGATCGCCGGGCGCAGCGGCCGCCCGCCGGCGGTCGCCGGCAGGACGCACGGGCCGATGCCGCTGACCGCCACGGCGGCGACCGGTCCGGGCGCCGCCGCGAGCAGGTCCGCCACGACGGCGACGAAGTCGGCCCACCAGACCGCCTCCGGATCGTGCTCGACCCGGCCCGGCCGGGGCCGCGACACGCCGTGCGGGCGGGTCGCGGTGGCCAGCACCGTGCCGGCCGGGTCGGTGAGCACGCCCTTGCTGCTCGACGTGCCGATGTCGACGCCGAGCAGGCAGGGGTCACCGGCCATCGGCGGGTCCGGCGTCGCAGCCGTGCAGGCGGATCTGCGGCAGGCCGGTGACCTCCCGGTCGTACTCGCGGTCGATGCGGATGTCGGTCAGTTCCTGGAGGAAGACCTCGCCCTGGCTCCAGATGGTGGCCCGGAAGACGTGCCCGCCGCGTACGTTGCCGCCGGCCTCGGAGAACAGGGCGTGGCAGTGCGCCCAGAGCTTGCCGTCGAGGGTGGTGACGTTGCCCTGGATGGACAGGATCTCCATCGGGCGCTGGAGCACGACGGTGTCGATCTCGTCGGCGAACTCGTGCTCGCGGTGGATCGGCAGGGTGGTGATGTCGCGCGGGTTGCGCAGGTAGACCTCCTGGATGGTGCCGATCACCGAGAGGATGACGGCGGTGTGCACGCCATGGTCGCGGCAGACCTGCTCGATCGAGTCGGTCAGCTGGGCGCCCGGCTTGATGCTCGCGGCGATCACCCGGCCGTTGCCGGCGGCGCGACTGACGACGCTGGGTACGGTGCTGGTCATGGTGCCTCCCGAGGTGTTGGTCACTTGACGCTGCCCATCGTCATTCCGGTGACGATGTGCCGCTGCGCGGCGAGGGTGAGGACGAAGACGGGCAGCATGATGATCGAGGCGTAGGCCATCATCGGCCCCCAGTCCAGGGACGCCTCGTGGACGAAGTTGAAGACGGCGACCGGCAGGGTGCGGCTGTCGCCGTCGGAGAGGATGAGCGCCATCTTGAAGTCGTTCCAGGAGAAGATGAACGCGAGGATTCCGGCGGTGAGCATGCCGGGCCGGGTCAGCGGCACGGCGATCCGCCAGAACGTCTCCAGCTTCCCGCACCCGTCGACCTGCGCCGCGTCGTAGACCTCCTCGGGCAGGGCGGCGAAGAAGTTCACCATGATGAAGACGGTGAGCGGGAACGTGATGATGACGTGCGACAGGATCAGCGCCGGGTAGGTGCCGACCATCCGCAGCGCGGTGAACGCGACGAAGAACGGCACCAGGTAGGCGACGCCGGGCAGCAGCCGGGCGGTCAGCAGCGACAGCGACAGCTTCGTCTGCCGGTAGCGGGCGATGCTGTACGCCGCCGGCACCCCGATCGCCAGCCCGAGCAGGCTGGAGCAGGCGGCGACGACCAGGCTGTTCGTCATGTAGCGGCCGAACGGGGTGCGGGTCAGTGCCTCCCGGTAGTTGTCCAGGGTGGGCGTGAAGTCGAACCACTTCGGCGGGATCGTGTAGATGTCGACCTGCTGCTTGAACGACGAGGTCAGCATCCAGAAGAACACGAACAGGGCCGGGGCGAGCGCGACGGTGACGGCGACGGCGAGCCCGATCCGGCCGAGGATCGAGCCCCGGCGCCGGGGTTTGGCCGCCGGCTTCGCGGCCGGTCGGTGCGGGGTCAGGGTCTGGGACATCGGTTCACCCCTGGTCGGTACGGGCCCGGAGGCGGGTGAAGACGATCGCGACGACGAAGACCAGCAGGGTCAGCCAGACCAGCAGCATCGACCCGTACCCGAAGTGCAGGTACGACAGGCCCTGCTTGAAGGCGTACAGGTTGAGGGTCTCCGACGCGGTGCCGGGACCGCCGTCGGTAATGACTTTGATGATGTCGAACGTCTTGATGGCGTCGATGAGCCGGAAGAGGGCGGCGACGAGAATGACCGGGCTCAGCAGCGGCAGCGTGACGCTGACGAAGGTGCGGATCGGCCCGGCGCCGTCGACCTTGGCCGCCTCGAACGGTTCCTGCGGCAGGGCGGCCAGCCCGGCCAGCACGATCAGCATCACCAGCGGCGTCCACATCCACGTGTCCACGATGGCCAGTGCCGGGATGACGAGGTTGGCGTCGCTGATCCACAGCAGGGTCGGCCCACCGACGGACTGCACGATGTAGTTGAGGATGCCGATGGTCGGGTCGAACATCATCTTCCAGACGAGGGCGACGGCGGCCGGCGTCGCGATCATCGGGAACATGAAGAAGGTACGGGCCATCCCCCGGCCGGGGAACCGCTGGTGGAACAGCAGCGCCGCCCCGACACCGAGAATGACCTGCAGGCCGACCGAGAGCGTGACGAAGTAGACGGTCCGCCAGATGCTTCCCCAGAACTGGCCGTCGGTCAGCGACCGGGTCAGGTTGTCCAGGCCGACGAACTCCGGTGGGCGCAGCCCGCCGGACCACTCGTGGAAGCTGAGATAGATGGTGTAGCCGATCGGGAACGCCAGCATCGCCACGACGACGATCAGGGCCGGCGCCGGCAGGATGTAGCGGTCGTAGCGGTCCAGGACGTCGAGCAGCCTGCGGCGTGGAGGCGGCTGCGGCGCCTGGGCCTTGCGCGGGGGCCGCGGTGGGCTTTCGGTGAGCTGGGCCATCGGGACCAGGTCCTCCCTTGCGGGGTCCGCGGCCGGAGGCTCGCGCCTCCGGCCGCGGCGGGTGACTAACGCATCGCGTCGAGCAGGCCCTGCAGCTTGTCGTTCTGCTGGTCCGCCGTCCGCTTCAGTTCGCCGCCGGTCTGGCCCTCCAGGCCCTTGTTGGCGACCAGGCCGGCGATCTCACGGGCCTCGACACCGGGGGTCACCGGCGGGTTCATCCGGGCCCGGGCCGTCTCGGTGCTGGTGAGTACGACCTGGGTGAACTCGGGCGTCTTGTCCGCCTGCTTGAACTCCGGCGACTCCCACGCCGAACCGCGCGGGCTGGGCCAGCCGGTGAGCTTCAGGTCGAGGTTCATCTGCTTGCTGGTGGCCCACTGGATGAAGTACCAGGCGGCGTCCCCCTTCTCGGAGAAGGGGTTGATGCCGTAGCCCCAGCCGCCGATGAACGGTGCCGCGTCGCAGTCGGCGCGCGGGACGGTGGTGTAGCCGACGTTGCCGGCCACCCGGGACTTGGTCGGGTCCTCCAGGTCCTTGACGAACAGGTTCACGTCCAGGAACGCGAAGACGTTGCCCTGCGCGAACTGCTGCGACGGTACGGGCCAGTCGAAGCCGGAGATGCCGGGCGGGCCGTACTTGCTGCCGAGTTGGCCGTAGACCTCGTACGCCTTGAGCGCCTCGGGGGTGTTGATCGCCGCCTTGCCGTCGGTGACCCACTCGCCGCAGTGCGCGTACAGGAAGGACGAGAACGGGGTGGTGGTCTGGTACGGGATGCCGCGCAGCGCGAAGCCGTACGTCCGGTTGCCCGGGTCGTGCACCGCCGCGGCGGCCGCCTCCCACTCGGCGAACGTGGTCGGCACCGGCAGCCCGGCCTTCGCCAGCAGGTCCTTGCGGTAGTAGACCAGGTCGGTCTGCATCTCCCACAGGACGGTGACGGTCTGCTCCTCCACCGTCATCGCCTCGCGGATGCCGGCGCCGAAGTCCTCGAAGTCGTACTCCGGGTCGGTGACGCCCGGATTCGTGAGGTACGGGCCGAGGTCGGTGTACCAGCCGTTCTTGGCGAACTGGAGGCCGTCGACCTCGGGGAAGGTCGCCATGACGTCGAAGTCCGAGGCCCGCGAGGTGAGCCGGACCGGCAGGTTCTGCCGGTAGCTGGTGACGTCGGAACCCTCGATCTCGACGGTGATGCCGGTGAGTTCGGTGAACTCGGCGAGTCCGGCGCGCAGGCTCTCCACCTGGCCGGTGTCGGCCACGTAGACCTTGATCGACTGACCGTCGTAGCGCTTCCAGTCGAAGGTGTCACCGGTGTATTCCGGGCCCTGGTTTCCGCCGCCGCCCCCGCCGCAGGCGGTGAGGGCCAGGGTCGCGGCCAGGGCTATCGCCACGTTCCTTGCTATCGAGCGTTTCATGTCTGATCTCCTGACGAGAAGACCGGTTCTGCGGGGGCACCGGTGTCGGCCGAGACCTGGGCGACCACGGTGCAGGGGACCTCGCCGACGCCCTGGACGGGCAGCGGGGCGAGGGTGAGCCGGACCCGGCGCCCGGTGAGGGCACCGCATCCGACGAGGCCGGCGACGGTCCAGGTGGACGCGGTCAGGGCCAGCGTGGCGGCCCAGTCCTGCCGTACCTTCTCCGGCCGGTAGTGGGCGATGTAGGTCTTCGCGGCGTCCGACGGGAACGCGGGCCGCAGCCAGGGCCGCAGCTCGGTCCACTCGGTGCGGGCGTGCTCGCCGCCGGGCCGGTCGAGGTAGACGCAGTCGGTCAGCAGCAGGTCCGAGGAGTTGCGGTCGAGCGCCTCGGCGAGCGCCCGCGCCGCCTCGACGCTCAGGTACGGGCTGTCGAGGTAGAACTCCTCGGTGGTGAACCGGGCCGGGTCGTCGCCCCAGCCGGTGACGAGGACGACCGCGTCACCGGTGCGCAGGTCGGCGCCGGCCAGGGCCGTGGTGACCTGGTCGGCGGAGATCTCGCCGCCCGGCCCGGCCGGGCAGTCGACGACGACCGCCGCCCGGTTGACCAGCCGCTCCGGCGGCAACCGGTCGGTGGTGGCACCCGTCGGCGAGCCGAGCGCCGGCCCGAGCAGCCGGGTGGCGGAGCCGCTGCCCATCGTGATGTGGAAGAGGTTCGCGCCGTTGTACGTCAGCGTCGCGATCTCCTCGGTCCGGTACGGCGCCTCCCACGGAAAGAGGCTGCCGGCCGGCGACTCGGTGGTGATCGGGCGGGTCAGGTTGATGGTTCGCAGGGTCATCGGGCGTCTCCCGCCTCGTCGCCGTCGACGGCCAGTACGGTGCACGGAGCCCCTTCGGCTCCGGCGAGGAAGAGGGGCAGGACGGTGACCCGTACCCGCTTGCCGCGCAGCGCGCCGCAGTTGGCGACGGCCGCGACCGGGGACATCGCGAGGTGCAGGACCACCGACGACCCCCAGTCCGGTGCGCCACCACCGGCGCCGCGCGCCGGCGTGTAGTGCCGCATGTAGATGCGCGCCTGCTGGGAGGGGAACGGTGGGCGGTCCCACGGCTTGCGCGACGCCCACTCGGGGAACATGAAGCCCTCGCCGAGGTTGCCGATGTAGGCGCAGTCGGTGAGCATCAGGTCGCTGCCGCGCTCGGTCATCACCTCGGCGAGCCGCTTGGCGCCGGCCAGCGAGAAGTGTGGACTGGTGGTGGCGTACTCGTCGCCGATGGCGCGGTAGCGCTCGTCGTCGCCCCACCCGGTGCGCAGCAGCACGGCGTCGCCGTCGCGGTAGTCGGGGTCCTTGGCCACGGCGCGGTCGATGTCGTCGGGCTCGATCTCCTCGCCCGCCTGCTTCGGGATGTCGATGACGACGGTCTCGCGGTTGACCAGCGTGCCGTAGTCGAGTTCGTGGATGCGGGGCGCGTCGTCGTCGTAGCAGGCGCCGAGCATGAGCCGGGTGCCGGCCTCGCTGTGGAAGCTCATCTGGTGGGTCGCCACGCCCTGCCGCTCGTGGGTGGTCACCGGCGTGAGCTGGAACGGGGAGTCCCAGGCCCACACGTTGCCGACCGGCATGAACGGGTAGAGCGGCAGCGTCAGGTTGACTGTTCTCATCGGGCCTCGCATCTTTTTCGGGTACGGTCCGACGCCCGGCACGGTCCGGGTCGCCGGCCTGGGGCCGTACGCGGTGGGTCCGGTGTCGGGTCTGTCGGGTCCGTTGTCGGGTCTGTCGGCGCCGGTGTCGGGCGGCGCGGTGTCGAGTCCGGGCCGGCAGTGGGTCCGGGCCGGCAGTGGGTCCGGGCCGGTGTCGGGTCTGGTCCGGTCAGGCGTCGCCGGCGGACTGCGGGAAGCAGAGCCGGGGCTGTTGGGCCGCCCAGCGGCGGCGCTGGTCGGACATCACGCCGCCGACCAGGTAGACGTGGTCGATGACCTGCTCGGAGATGGCCTCGGCGTCGCCGGCGAGGACCACGTCGAGCAGGACCCGGTGCGGTTCCGCGATGTCCTGCACGCCGAGCGTCGGGCCGACCATGTTCAGCCACATCCGGAAGAGCACGTGCTGCTCGTCCCAGGCCTTCATGACCCGGGGCAGCCCGCACGGTTCGCACAGGGCGCGGTGGAAGCGGTAGTCGAGTTCGGCGATGCGGCGGGCGTCGCCGGCCACCGACGCGTCGTGCATCTGGTCGATCAGGTCCTCGAGGCCGGCCACGTCGGACGGCCGCAGGCGTGGGGACGCCTGCTGGTAGGCCAGCGTCTCCAGGACCGTGCGGATCATGTGCAGTTCGTGTACGTCGTCCTCGGTCAACTGGACGACGCGGGTGGTGCGCGCCGACTCCTCGACGAGCAGGCCGTCCCGCTTGAGCAGCCAGATCGCCTCGCGTAGCGGGGCCCGGCTGACGCCGAGTTGCCGGGCCAGCGCCTCCTCCACGATCCGGGTGCCGGGTGGCAGTGTGCCGTCGAGGATCGCCGCCCGCAGGACGTCGTACGTCGACTCGCTCAGCACGACCTTCTGCGGCACCCGGAGCGCGGCGACGGACGAGGCGGGTTCGGCTGACTTGACCATGCGACAACCTTCCGGAGGGTCGTCCGGACTCGGTGAAGTCCGGCGATTTATCGTCGACGGTGTACGGTAGACGGAAACGTAGCCGTAACAAGAATGGCCGTCAAGGGGTCCCGCGAGGACACCTTCGAAGACAAAGCCCCTGGTAGACGCAGCGTGAGCGGGTCCGCGACAGCCAGCCATCCTCCGAGGGGCGACACACGGTCGTAACACGGAAGTGACGGCCGCATCGCTATTCGGTGGCTCCGGACCACGGCCACCCCTACCCTCGGGCGGTGTCCCGGGCCCGGCGACGGACCGCCACGGACGCCCTGCGGGTCGAGGAGGGTCGATGCGTACGAGCGAGGAGATCTACCACCGCGCGCGGTGGGATCCCCGGTTCGACCCGGCCCGGTTCGTCATCGGCGTCAACGCGCGCGGCCGGGAGCCCAAGCGGATCCCCCTGCCGGCCTTCGTGCCCGGCGGTGACATCCCATGGCACCGCGTGCTCTTCGTCGAGGCCGACGGCGAGGTCGTCTGGGACCGCGCGACCGGCCTGGACCGGATCGACGCCTCGGCGGCCGGCCGGGTCCGGGCGCCGCGCCGGCTCCGCGCGCCGCACTTCGTCGCGACCACCCCGCACGCGTGGCACCCGGTCGACGGCTGGGCGCCGGCACCGGAGCAGCCCGCGGCGCCGGCCGCCCGGCTGCGGGTCCTGACCTGGAACACGCTGTGGGACCGCTACGACAGCGACCGGATCGACACAGCGCGCCGGCGCCCGCTGCTGATCGCCGCGCTGGAGCGCGCCGACGCCGACGTCATCGCGCTGCAGGAGGTGGAGCGCGACCTGCTGACCCGGCTTCTCGGCGCCGACTGGGTACGCGCCGGCTACACCCTCGGCACCGACCCGGCCGGCGGCGACATCGACGACGGCGGCGTGCTGCTGCTCAGCCGGCTGCCGGTGCGCGAGGCCGGCCGGCACCTGCTCGGTCCACACAAGACGGTGAGCGCGATCACCGTCGACTGTGGTGACGGGCCGGTCGTCGTGGCCGCCGCGCACCTGAGCAGCGACCGGGCGCAGGACGGTCCGGGGCGCCGCGACGTCGAACTCGCCAGCCTCGCCGAAGCGCTGTCCGCTGTAGAGGGTCAGGTGATCCTGGCCGGCGACTTCAACGACGGGGGCGACACGCCGCAGCGTACGCTCCGGCTGCGCGACACCTGGACCGATGTGCACGGACCCGCCGACCGTACGGTGACCTTCGACCCGGCGGTGAACCCGCTGGCCGCCGTGTCGTCGCTGAGCGGACGGGCGTCGAGACTGGACCGCGTCCTGCTGGGCGCCGGCAACCTCCGGGCGGTCGCCGCCACCCTCGTCGGCGACACCCCGACCGACGGGCTCTTCGCGTCCGACCACTTCGGAGTGTCGGTCGACCTGGCCGCGGAGTGCACGCCGGTCGACGGTGACGTGCTGGACCTGCCGCCGACCGCCCGTACGGCGCTGGCCTGGCTCCCACCCGACGAGCTGTGGCCGGCGATCCAACCGATCCGGGCCGACCACGATCCGCAGGTCGACCGCTGGCCGCCGCACGTCAACCTGCTCTTCGGATTCGTGCCGGAGCCGGCCTTCGAGCAGGCCGCACCGCTGCTGTCGGCCGTCGCCGCGGCGACGCCACCGTTCCCGGTACGGCTGGCCGGGGTGCGGACCTTCGCGCACCGCGACGACGCCACCGTATGGCTGAACCCGGCCGCCGCCGATCCGGCGCCGTGGGCCGCCCTCCACGAGGCGCTGGTGCGACGGTTCCCGCGCTGCCGGGGCCGGGCCGACGGATACACCCCGCACCTCACGCTCGGTCGCGGCCGCGATCCGAACCGGGTCGCGGCCGCCTGCACCGCCCGCCTCGGACCGATGCCGGCACAGGTCGGCGAACTGGTGCTGCTCTCCCGGCGCGGCGACGAGCCGATGCGCCCACGGGCCGTCGTCACGCTCGGCACCGGTGCGGTCCGCTGGCTGCCGGAGCCCACCGCGCCGTCGCCCGCCACGGGCAGCGGGCACCGTCTGGTCACCGCGATCCGGGAGGCGCTGCGCGACGGTGCCGTGCATGTCGCCGGATCACGCCGCCTCGGATGCGCGCTGCCCGGCGCGGACCTGGATCTCGTCGCCGCGCTGCCGGGCAGTCCCGACCTCACGGACCTGCGGGCCCGGCTGGCAGCCGCCCTCCCGCACGCGTCGTCGGTGCGCCCCGTCGTCGGGGCCCGGGTGCCCGGCCTGCGGGCCCACGTCGACGGGCTCGACGTGGACCTCGTCGTGGTCGGCACCGGTCGGGTACCGCCCGCCGAAGCGGTCGACCGCCGGGCCGAACTGGGCGAGGCAGCGGCCACCGCACTCAGCGCGGTGTCCGACGCCGAGGCGGTCCGGCGGGCCGTCGGCACCGACGCGCGCTTCCCGGACCTCGCCCGGGCGGTCAAGGCGTGGGCGAGGGCGGGCGGGCTCGACTCCGCCCCGTTCGGCGGGCTGCCCGGCCTCGCCTGGACGGTGCTCGCCGCCCGGACCGTACTCGACGCCTGTGACCTGCGGGGCGACGAACTCCTCCAGCACTTCTTCGGCACCTGGGCCGCGTGGGACTGGCGCCGGCCGGTCACCCTCGACGGCGGCACCGTGCCGCCGGCGGACGCCGCCGTGACGGTCCTGACCCCGTCCTCCCCGGCCCGTAGCTGCACCGACCAAGTCGGCCCCGGCCTGCGCGACCTGCTGACCGAGGAGCTGTACCGGGCCTGGGAAGGGCACCCGCCGACCCCGTCACACCGGCGGCACGCGAGCTGGGCGGTCGTCACCGTGTCGGCGGTGGCCGGCGAGGCGTTCGAGGTGACGGTCGGCCGGTTCCGGGGCCGGGTACGCGCCCTGCTGACCGCGATCGAGCGGGACGGAACCGTGGACGTCCACGCCTGGCCACGACCGTACGAGGCCGGCCCGGCCCGGCGCCGCTACGCGATCGGGCTGGGCCGCGAGCCGTACGACCCGATCCGGCTGGCCGGGATCACCGCCGGCTGGCTCGACGGCGTGCCCGGCGTACGCGTCGACCCGACCGACGACGGCACCGTCCCGACCCTGCTCTGAGACTCCACAGAGCGGAGGTACGTGCTATCGATAACAGGCCGTGAGTCTCTAACCACACGGGGAGGCCAACGTGTCGCCTGTCGAAGGTATCGGCGACAAACTGCGATCAATGACCGAAGGCATCACCAGGACACTGGAGGCGATCACCGCAGCCGACAACATCGCCGGGCAGATGGTCGAGGATGTGGCACGGTCGGGCTTCACCCACATCGGCCATGGCATTGTCCAGTTGCGGGCGGCGGTACGGGAACTCCAGGCACGGGTCGCCGCCCTCGGCGAGTCGATCAACACGACACGGACGAGGGTCGCTCAGATACCCGATCAGCCATCACCACAAGAGATCATCTCGGTGCTGACCCCGGTACTCGACGCGCTCACTGCAATGCGGAACGGCATCGGTGCGACGATCACCAAGGCCACGGAAGTTCAGTACCTGGCAATCGACCTACTACGCGGCGGCCAGCCCGGTCCGATTCTGGCCTGCCTGGACGCGGTCAAGCAACTCCTGGCGCGAACCGGACAGCGTGGCGATGCGACCAAAGTGCATGCCGAAGCCCTGCTGAGCGAAGCCCGCAAGACCGGTGGCGCGGGACCGACGCAGAGCGACGACACAGGCACAGAGCGACCGCTTCCGGCCCCTGGCCACCGGTCAGCGAACGCACCCCTGCCGTCTCGCTACGACCCCGCCAAAGCCGACGAAATCAGACCGTACGTCGGGCGGGACAAGGCCGTGGGCCGGCTCTACGGATCTGACGGGGAGCCGGTTGGTGACCTGCTCTTCAGCGGCCAGTCCGGGCCGGGCAAAGGCGGTCCCGGCCTGGCCGGCCGGTGGAGACACCTGGAGTCCCTGACCGAACACACCGAAGGGCACGCAGCCGCACTCGTACGTGAGCATGGTATCGAGGATGCTGCGCCCTACTTGAACATGCACCCCTGCCGCAAGCCCGAGGGCTGTCACCGAAACATCGACAAGGCACTCCGACCGGGCTCCCGACTTACGGTGTGGGTGGTCAACGCGGACGGCAGTACCCTGCGACGCAGATATGAAGGCAATGGAGAGGCGCTCGAAAAGTGACAACTCAAGACGTGCAACAGGTACCGGTAGTCGTCGACGATCCTGACACTCTTCAGCGGCTCCGCCGGGCGGCCGACGGGATGAGCACCGCCCGTGCAACCCAGTACGCGATCTCTCTCGGTGTCACTCCCCCGTCCGCCGACCCGGACTGGGAGCTGATGACGCGGTTCGAGGCGGACGGATCGGAAGGGCCGCTCATGTGGGTGCTGGTCTCCGAACCGCTCGGCGACAAGTAGGACGGAACCCTCCCGGCCAGCGCACCCGATGCCCCTGCCCGGCCCGTTGGCCGTACCTGCGCGGAATAGGTCGGTGCGACGGGCCGTGGCGATTCCCGGCGGCCGCTAGCATCATCGGGAAGTCGGGGGCGGAGGTCGTTCTGATGCGTTACGCGGTTCTTGTCGGGCGTCGTCGGTGACCGGGTCGGCCGGTCGGTCGCGCCGCCCGGTCCGCTGGCGTCGCCTCCTCCTACGGCTGGCCCTCGTCGCCGTCGTCGCGGCGATCCTCGCCAGCATCCCCTGGCTGTGGACCACCGTCTCCGCCAACGGGCACGTGTACGACGAGGCGGACGCGCCGGCCGCGGACGTCGTCATCGTCCTGGGCACCGAGGTGGCGACCGACGGCCAGCCGTCGCCACGGCTCGCCGGCCGCCTGCAGACCGCCGCCGCCCTGGTGCATGCCGGCCGGGCCCGCGTCGTCCTCGTGTCCGGCGACGGTGGCGGGGTGTCCGGCGACGAGCCGGCGGCGATGACGTCGTACCTGAGCGGGACGCTCGGGGTCGCGCCGGAGCGGATCGTGGCCGACCCGTCCGGTCTGGACACCTACGACAGTTGTGCCCGGGCCCGCGACGTGTACGGCATCACCCGGGCCCTGATCGTGACCCAGTCGTGGCACCTGCCGCGGGCGGTCACCCTGTGCCGGCACCTCGGCGTCGACGCCGACGGGGTGACCGCACGCTGCGCCGACTGCCCGACCAGCCTGATCGCCGGGAAGACGGTACGCGACTACCTCGCCAGCGGGAAGGCGGCGTGGGACGCGGTACGGCGTCGGCCGCCGGCGGTCGACTCGCCCCCGGACCCGGCGGTCAGCGACGCGCTGCGGGGCGGTTGAGCGGCGGTCTCAGGACCGGCCGGTGAAGGCGGCCAGCAGTCGCTCGGCGGCCAGGGCCGGGGTGAGGGTGCCGTCGAGCACCTCGCGTTCGAGCGCCGGGGCGAGGGCGACGACCTCGGGGTGGCCGCGCAGCCGGTCCATCAGCGCGCCCCGGGCCATCGCCCACATCCAGTCGACCTGCTGGCGGCGGCGGCGCCGGGCGAGTTCCCCGGATTCGGCCAGGGTGTCCTGGTGGCGGACCAGGTGCTCCCACACGCCGGTGAGTCCGGTGCCCTCGCGGGCGCTGCACGTCACCACGGGCGGCCGCCAGGTGCCCTCGGCGACCTGGAGGAGGCGGAGCGCGCCGGACAGTTCGCGGGCGGCCTTGCGGGCGTCGTCGGCGTGTGGGCCGTCGGCCTTGTTGACCGCGACGACGTCGGCCAGTTCCAGGACGCCCTTCTTGATGCCCTGGAGTTGGTCGCCGGTGCGGGCGAGGGTGAGCAGCAGGAACGAGTCGACCATGTCGGCGACCGTGGTCTCGGACTGGCCGACGCCGACGGTCTCGACGAGTACGACGTCGTAGCCGGCCGCCTCGACGACCACCATCGCCTCGCGGGTCGCCTTGGCCACCCCGCCGAGGGTGCCGGCGGTCGGTGACGGCCGGACGAAGGCGTTCGGGTCGACGGCGAGGCGGGCCATCCGGGTCTTGTCGCCGAGGATGCTGCCGCCGGTGCGGGTCGAGGACGGGTCGACGGCGAGCACCGCAACCCGGTGTCCGGCGGCGGTCAGTTCGCTGCCGAGCGCGTCGATGAACGTGGACTTGCCGACGCCGGGCACCCCGGTCACGCCGACCCGGCGGGCCTTGCCGGCGTGCGGGGTCAGCGCGATCAGCAGCCGCTGGGCCAGCGGCTGGTGGTCGGCGCGGCGGGACTCGACCAGGGTGATCGCGCGGGCGATCCAGGCGGTCGATCCGGCGAGGACCCCGTCGGCGTATGCCTGGACGTCGATCGGGCGGGACGTCATGCGGCGGGTTCGGGGTGGCCGAGCCGGCGGCCGAGTTCGGTGAGCAGGTCGAGCGCGGCGTCGGCGATGACGGTCCCCGGCGGAAAGATCGCCGCGGCGCCGGCCGCCCGGAGCGCGTCGAAGTCCTGGGGCGGGACCACCCCGCCGACGATGATCATGATGTCGTCGCGGCCGAGGGCGGCGAGTTCGTCGCGCAGCGCCGGCACCAGGGTCAGGTGGCCGGCGGCCAGCGAGTTGACGCCGACGACGTGGACGTCGGCCTCGACGGCCTGCCGGGCGACCTCGGCCGGGGTGGAGAACAGCGGCCCGACGTCGACGTCGAAGCCGAGGTCGGCGAAGGCGGTGGCGACGACCTTCTGGCCGCGGTCGTGGCCGTCCTGGCCCATCTTGGCGACCAGGATCCGGGGCTGGCGCCCTTCGGCGTCGCCGAACGCGGCGGTGGCCGCCCGGGCCGCCTCGATGTTCCCGGCCCCGCCGGCCTCGTTGCGGTACACCCCGGAAATGGTACGGATCTGGGCGGCGTGCCGGCCGTACACCTTCTCCAGCGCGTCGGAGATCTCGCCGACGGTGGCCTTGGCGCGGGCGGCGTCGATCGCCAGGGCGAGCAGGTTCTGGTCCAGTCCCGGCCCGCGCGTGCCGGCGATCGCGGCGCCCGCGCCCCTGGTCAGCGCGTCCAGGGCGGCGAGGCAGGTATCCTCGTCGCGCTCGGCGCGCAGCCGGCGCAGCTTGTCGAGCTGCCGGGCGCGTACGGCGCTGTTGTCGACCTTGAGCACGTCGATCGCGTCGTCGCCGTCGGGCCGGTAGCGGTTGACCCCGATCACCGGCTGCCGGCCCGAGTCGATGCGGGCCTGGGTGCGGGCGGCGGCCTCCTCGACGCGCAGCTTCGGGATGCCCTCGTCGATGGCGCGGGCCATGCCGCCGGCCGCCTCCACCTCGCTGATGTGTTCCCAGGCCCGGCGGGCGAGGTCGTGGGTGAGCCGTTCGACGTACGCGCTGCCGCCCCACGGGTCGATGACACCGGTGGTGCCGGACTCCTGCTGCAGCAGGAGCTGGGTGTTGCGGGCGATCCGGGCGGAGAAGTCGGTCGGCAGGGCGAGCGCCTCGTCGAGGGCGTTGGTGTGCAGCGACTGGGTGTGGCCCTGGGTGGCGGCCATCGCCTCGACGCAGGTGCGGCCGACGTTGTTGAAGACGTCCTGGGCGGTCAGCGACCAGCCCGAGGTCTGGCAGTGCGTACGCAGGCTCAGCGACTTGGGGTTCTTCGGCCCGAACTCGCGGACCAGCCGGGCCCACAGCAGCCGGGCGGCGCGCAGCTTGGCGACCTCCATGAAGAAGTTCATGCCGATCGCCCAGAAGAACGACAGCCGGGGGGCGAACGCGTCGATGTCGAGGCCGGCCTCGCGGCCGGCCCGCAGGTACTCCACCCCGTCGGCGAGCGTGTACGCCAGCTCCAGGTCGGCGGTCGCGCCGGCCTCCTGGATGTGGTATCCGGAGATGGAGATCGAGTTGTAGCGCGGCATCCGCTGCGAGGTGTACGCGAAGATGTCGGAGATGATCCGCATCGACGGTGCCGGCGGGTAGATGTAGGTGTTGCGGACCATGAACTCCTTGAGGATGTCGTTCTGGATCGTGCCGGACAACCGTTCCGGCGCGACCCCCTGCTCCTCGGCGGCGACGACGTAGAGCGCCAGGACGGGCAGCACGGCGCCGTTCATCGTCATCGACACGCTCATCCGGTCCAGCGGGATGCCGTCGAAGAGCTGGCGCATGTCGTAGATGGAGTCGATGGCGACACCGGCCATGCCGACGTCGCCGGCGACCCGCGGGTGGTCGGAGTCGTAGCCGCGGTGGGTGGGCAGGTCGAAGGCGACCGACAGGCCCTTCTGCCCGCCGGCGAGGTTGCGCCGGTAGAAGGCGTTGGACTCCTCGGCGGTGGAGAAGCCGGCGTACTGGCGGATCGTCCACGGCTGGGTGGCGTACATCGTCGGGTAGGGCCCGCGCAGGTAGGGCGTGATGCCGGGGTAGGTGCGCAGGAAGTCGAGGCCGGCGAGGTCGTCGGCGGTGTAGAGCGGCCGGACGTCGATCCCTTCCGGGGTGTGCCAGACGAGCTGGTCGGCGCCGGCCGCGGCCCGCCAGGCGTCGAGGTCGCCGTCGGTGGTGGGCGGCCCGCCGAGTTCCACCGTCGAGAAGTCGGGGATCATCCGGCCACCTCCAGGTCGCGCAGCAGTTCGGTCAGGACCTCGACGGCGTCGCAGCCGGCGTACAGGTGGCCGGTGACGCCGGGGTAGTCCTTGGGACGGCCGGCGAGCCACACCCGTACGGCGCCGGCGGCGGTGAGCGCGGCGGCGACCGGTCCGGCCGACTCGGCGTAGAGCTTGTCGCTGGAGCAGAGGCAGGCCACGGTGGCGCCGCTCGCGGTGAACTCGGCGGCGAGCGTGGCGGGATCGTCGCCGGTGCCGGTCACCGTGGCGATGCCACCGGCGGCGAGCAGGTTGGCGGCGAAGCCGGTCCGGGCGCTGTGGACGGCCGGTGGCCCGAGCGCGGCGAGGAAGACGGTGGGCCGGTCGCCGGTGGCCGTACGGTGGGCGTCGGCCCGGTCGCGCAGCCGCTCGAACTGTTCGGCGTAGCGGTGCCGGGGCAGCCCGCCGGACGGTGGTGACGGTGCCGGCTCGCGCACCGGGAGCTGTTCGTCCAGGTTGGGGAACTCGCTGACGCCGGTGATCGGGTCGCGCCGGTGGGCGAGGTTGTCGGCGCGTCGCCGCCAGGTCGCGGCCAGCCGGTCGGCGACCAGGCCGCTGTCGAGCGCGGCCGCCATGCCGCCGGCCCGCTCGATCTCGGTGAACCAGTCCCAGGCGGCGCGGGCAAGTTCCTCGGTACGCCGTTCGACGTACCAGGAGCCGCCGGCGGGGTCGACGACCCGGCCGACGTTGGCCTCGTCGAGCAGCAGCGACTGGATGTTGCGGGCGACCCGCCGGGCCAGCGCGTCCGGCAGGCCGAGGGAGAGGTCGAACGGCTGGACGGTCACCGCGCCGGCGCCGCCGACCCCGGCGGCGAAGCAGGCGACGGTGGTGCGCAGCATGTTCACCCACGGGTCGCGGGCGGTCATCATCGCCGCCGAGGTGACGGCGTGCTGCCGCTGCCCGCCGGCGGCCGGCAGGCCGCACACCTGGGCGACCCGGGCCCACAGCCGCCGCGCGGCGCGCAGCTTGGCGATGGTGCCGAACTGGTCGGCGGTGGCGGCGTAGCGGAACTCGAGCTGGTCGAAGGCTTCGGCGAGGCCGAGCCCGCCGTCGGTGAGGGTGCGCAGGTAGGCCAGCCCGGTCGCCACCGCGCAGCCGAGTTCCTCGGCGTCGCTGCCGCCGGCGTCGTGGTAGCCGGTGGCGTCGACGGTGACGGCCCGCAGCCGCGGGAAGTCGGCGGCGCACCGCGCGGCGGCTCCGGCCACCGAGGTCAGCGGCAGCTCGGTGGGCGTACCGGTCGCGGCGCGCAGCCCGAGCGGGTCGAGGCCGAGGTTGCCGGCGACCTCCCCGGCCGGGACACCGCGGGCGTCGAGCAGGTCGAACCAGGCCTCGGTGGCGGCGAGGGACTGCCCTCCCGCGTCGAGGACCACGCCGGCCAGGTCCAGGTGTACGCCGTCGAGCGCGGCCGGGAGCCCGTCGAGCGGGATGCCGCTGTCGCCGAGCACCAGCCAGAGCGAGGTGGCCCCGTTCTCCAGGTCGGCGAGGACGGCGGCGTTCGTCGCCTTCGGATCGGGGTCGGCGTGCCGCTGGCGGACGTCCCAGCCGGTGGCGGCGGCGCCTGCGGTGCGACTGTCGCGGGTGTACGGGAACATCCCGGGCAGGCCGGTCGGCACCGTCTCGGTGTCGGCGGTGTAGAGCGGGGCGATCCGGAGGCCGTCGTACGTGGTGGTCGACAGCAGGTCCTCGACCGTCCCGGGTTCGCTGTCCTCGTCGGCCAGTCCGGCCTTGCGCGCCACCGAGTGGGCCAGCAGTCGCCACTCTTCCAGGGTGGCGGCCGGGAAGTCGGCAGCGAGGCGCATGTCCTCGGGCGGCACCGTCATGCCCGGATGCTACTGGCGACACCGTTCCGGCACCCTGGAGCGGAGCTGAATGTAACGAGCTTCATTCAGGGCCGTCTGGCTGAACGGCCCTTCAGGAGCGCTCCGTGGACGGCTTCCTGGCAAGGAGTGACGACGGACCGGCTAGCCGGCCCGGCCGGCGGTCGCCCCGCGCGCGGCCCGGGACCGGGCCCGCAGCAACCAGTGCAGCGCGACCAGGGGCACCACCCCGACCGGATACCACGCCAGGTCGGTCGGATCGAACTGCACGCCCAGCGCCAGCCGGGCCAGCAGGCTGCGGGCCGACAGGGCGGCCGGGATCCCGGTCAACTGGAAGAACTCGACGAGCCAGCAGAAGCCGACCGCGACCGCGCCGGCCGGCAGCGGACCCAGGCGCGGCCACAGGAACAGCACGCCGGCGTAGACCATCGACGCGTAGAGGGCGGTGCCCGAGTGCTGCTCCAGGGCACCGTCGCTCAGGGCGCGGATGCCGAGGGCGACGACCAGGACGAGGGCGGCGGCGGCGAGCATGAGCAGCCGGACGGATCGCGCGGGCATCGACATCCCGGCGATGCTAGCCGCGGCCGGCCGGCCGGCGGCCGGCACCGGGCCGTGGCTCAGCGGCGGCGCCAGGCGTACGCGCCCAGGACGGCCCCCACCCCGCCGAGCGCGAGGGCCAGCCGCCGGTGCCGGGAGAGCCAGGCCTGCGGGCTGTGCGGGTGGGAACGGTCGTCGAAGGCACCGTGGGCGCCCTGGTCGGGCTGGCCGGGACCGTCCGCCGGCCGCCACAGGTTCGTCGGCCGGTCCGGGTCGGAGGGGCGGTCGGTCTGCTGTGCCCGGTAGCCGGTGCGGGCCAGGTAGTGGTCGAGCAGTCCGGGTACGAGGCGGTTGGCGAGGATGGTGAGCACGGTCGGGGCGCCGACCCAGTACTCGCGGCGGTTCGGCCGGGCGGCGGCGGCGACGATCGCCCGGGCCGCGACCTCGGGCTGGTAGATCGGCGGCACCGGCTGGGCGGGCCGGGGCAGCCGCGACAGCAGCCAGTCGAACTGTGGGGTGTTCACCGCCGGCAGGTGCACCATCGTCACCTTGACGTTGCTGCGGCCGTGCAGCAGTTCGCAGCGCAGCGACTCGGTGAAGCCGGCGACGGCGTGCTTGGCCCCGCAGTACGCCGACTGGAGCGGGATCGACCGGTAGGCCAGCGCCGAGCCGACCTGGACGATCGCGCCCCGGTCGAGCGGGACCATGTGGTCGAGCGCGACCCGGGTGCCGTGTACGTACCCGAGATAGGTGACCTCGGTGGCGCGGCGGAACTCGTCCGGGCTGATCTGGAGGAACGGGGCGAAGACGGCGCTGAACGCGTTGTTGATCCACACGTCGATCGGGCCGAGTTCGGCGGCGATGCGCCGGCCGGCCGCCTCGACCTGCGCGAAGTCGGCCATGTCGGTCTCGATGGGCAGCGCCCGCCCGCCGGCCGCCGCCACCTCGTCGGCGACGGCCCGCAGCCCGCTCTCGCCGCGGGCCAGCAGGGCGATCGCCGTACCCGGTCCGGCGAGCATCCGGGCCGTGGCCCGCCCGACTCCCCCGCTGGCCCCGGTGACCACCACCACCCGCCCGGGGCCGCGTCCCGTGCCGTCGCTTCCGGCCGCTGCGTTCATGCCGGGCTCACCTACCCTCTTTCGCCACCGGCCCGCCGGCGGTCCACAGGTCCAGCATCATCAGGACGACGGCGACCGCGCCGTCGTTGAGCGCGATCCGGCGCTGCGGCCGGTCGACGGCCGCGAGCGCGACCGTGGTCAGGGCGTGCAGCCCGTCGACGCCGGCGCCGACCCCGAACGCGGCGGGCGCCGGGCGCCGGGCGAGCAGCGCCGCCTGGACCAGGTGCCGGGCGCCGAGCACCCGCAGGGTGGCCACGGCCAGCGGGCTCGGCCGGCCGAGCCGGCGCAGGACCGGACGGGGCGCGAGCAGCAGGGTGCCACCCCAGCACATCCGGGTGAGCAGGCTGAGCCGGGGGACGACTCCCCCGCCGACGCGGGCCATGGGACCGCCGGTCGCGGCGGGCCACCGCCGGCCGGTCACGACCGCAGCTCGTTGATCTTGTCGCGGACGACCGTCGCCACGGTGGCGGCCTTGTGCGGCTGGCCGCGCAGGAACGCCTGGGTGAAGTGCTTGGCCTGGTCGTAGCGGACCTTGCCGGGCATCGGCGGCTCGTTGGGGTTGACGTCGCAGTCGACCAGTGCCGGCCCCGGATGCGCCAGCGCGGCCCGGATCGCGTCGGGCAGCGCCCCGGCCTCGGTCACCTTGGCGCCGTACCCGCCGCAGGCGCGGGCCCAGGCGCCGAAGTCGGCCTCCGGCTGCCGGTGCCGTACGGCGTACTCCGGGTAGCCGAGGATGATCTGCTCCCAGAGGATCTGCCCGTACGAGTTGTTGTTGTTGATCACGACCTTGATCGGCAGCTCGTGCCGTACGGCGGTCAGGAACTCCGCCATCAGCATCGCGAAACCGCCGTCGCCGACGAAGGCGATCACCTGCCGCCCCGGGTGGGCGTGCTGGATGGCCACCGCGTACGGCAGCCCCGGCGCCATCGTCGCGAGGTTGCCCGACAGGTAGAACTCCCGGCCGCCGCGGATCGTCCAGTGCCGGGCCGCCCAGGTGGCGATCGTGCCGGAGTCGCAGGTGAGGACCGCGTCGTCGGCGGCGGCCGCGTCGAGGCAGCCGATCAGGTACTGCGGGGCGATCGGGTGCCGGTCCGGGTTCTCCAGCGACTCCATGTCCGACCGCCAGGCGTCCCGTTCCGCCTGGTAGCGGCTGAGGAACGAGCGGTCGGGGCGGTCGCGCAGCTTCGGCAGCAACTGCTTCAGGGCGAGCCGGGCGTCGGCGTTGACGGGTGCCTCCACCGGCACCCGCATGCCGATCAGGCTGGCGTCGACGTCGATCTGCACCGTCCGGGCCTGGCCGGGGGCGGGCAGGTACTTCGCGTACGGGAAGGAGGTGCCGACCATCAGCAGGGTGTCGCACTCCTCCATCAGTTCCTCGCTGGGCCGGGTGCCGAGCAGGCCGAGACCACCGGTGGTCAGCGGGTGGTCGTCGGGCACCACCTGCTTGCCGGACAGCGTCTTCACGATCGGGCTGGCCAGCGCCTCGGCGACGGCGAGCACCTCGTCGCGGGCGTCGCGGGCGCCGATGCCGACCAGCATCGCGACCTTGCGGCCGGCGTTGAGCACCTCGGCGGCGCGGGCCAGGTCGGGCTCGGCGGCCGGCATCGGCGGCCGGGACAGGGTCGACTGGCTCATCGCCGGCTTGCCCGGGCTGACGTGCCGGTACGGGTCCTCGACCGCCGGGGCGACCTGGACGTCGTTGGGAAACGTCAGGTGCGCGACGGTGCGCTTGGCCAGCGCGTTGCGGATCGCGAGGTCGACGACGCCCGGCATCTGCTGCGGGTTGGTGACCATCAGGTTGTACACCGCCACGTCCTGGTACAGCAGTTCGGTGTGCACCTCCTGCTGGTAGCGCGAGCCGAGCACCGACGACTCCTGCATGCCGGTGATCGCCAGCACCGGGACGTGGTCGAGCTTGGCGTCGTACAGGCCGTTGAGCAGGTGGATGGCGCCCGGCCCGGAGGTGGCGACACAGACGCCGAGGCGGCCGGTCGCCTTCGCGTAACCGGTCGCCATGAACGCCGCCGCCTCCTCGTGGTGCACCAGGACGAACCGCAGCTTGTCCTGCTGCCGGCGGAACCCCTCCATCAGGCCGTTGATGCCGTCGCCCGGCAGGCCGAACACGGTGTCGACACCCCAGTCGACCAGCCGCCGGGCCAGGCTCTCGCCAACGATCTCCTGCACGTCGCCTCCCGCCGGCCGAAGTCAGGTCCGGCACCCGGCCGGACGCGCGGCGACTTCCCGCCAGCGCCGCCGGCAAACCCGTCCACCCGACGCCGGGACTAGCCACCGGCACCGTGGGTAGACGCCGACGGTGACACGTCAGTTCGTCAACTGGTCCGGCAGCCTGGCCTTCACGCCGGGCGGGTACGCCGAGCCGGCCGACGAGGAGGCGGTGCGGGATCTGGTCCGGCGCGCCCGCGAGGACCGGACGAAGATCCGCCCGGTCGGCTCGGGGCACTCGTCGAGCCCGCTGGTACGTACCGACGGGACCCTGGTCGGCCTGGACCGGATGGCGGGCGTGATCGGGAACGACCCGGCGGCCGGCCGGGCGACGGTGTGGGCGGGCACCAAGCTGAAGGCGCTCGGCGAGGGGCTGTACGACGCCGGCCTGGCGATGGACAACCTCGGCGACGTCGACTACCAGTCGATCGCCGGGGCGACCGCCACCGGCACGCACGGCACCGGGCTCGGCTTCGGCAACCTGTCCACCCAGGTGGCCGGCGTACGGCTGGTCAGCGGCGGCGGCGAGATCCTGGACATCTCGGCCCGGGACAACCCGGAACTGTTCGCCGCCGCGCGGCTGTCGCTGGGCGCGCTGGGGGTGGTCACCCGGATCACCCTGCACGTGCAGCCGCGCTACGAGCTGCGCCGGCGGGCGTGGTGCGCCCACGTCGACTGGACGCTCGACCACCTGGCCGAACTCCAGCACACCAACCGCAACATGGACTTCTACTGGTATCCGCGCAGCGACCAGACCCAGATCCGGACGATGAACCGGCGGGACCGGGAGCCGGACATCCAACCGTGGGCGGGCCGCGAGCCGGGTCCGGGCGGGTATCCCGCCGAGGGCCAGGTCGGGCCGACCCATCGCACCATCCCCCGGCACCGGGAGCTGCGCTTCGAGGAGATCGAGTACATGCTGCCGTCGGAGGCGTTCCCCGCCTGCTTCGCCGAGGTCCGGCGGCGGATCCGGGACCACCACCGCCGGGTGGCGGCGTGGCGGGTCCTGGTACGCACCATCGCCGCCGACGACATCGCGCTGAGCAACGCCCACGGCCGGGCGACCACCACCATCGCCTGCCTGCAGAACAGCTCGCTGCCCTACGAGGAGTACTTCCGGGACATGGAGGCGGTGTTCCGGCAGTACGGCGGGCGCCCGCACTGGGGCAAGAAGCACTGGCTGGCCGCCGGTGAGCTGCGACCGCTCTACCCGCGCTGGGACGACTTCCAGGCGGCCCGCCGCCGGCTCGACCCGGACGGGGTGTTCCTCACGCCCGACCTGGCCCGGCTGCTGGGAGAGGCGTGATGCCGGACATCGGACGGCGGGTCTGGGTGATCCCGGGCGGACGCATCCCGTTCCCCGCGCACGGGGCCGAGCCGGAGTTTGCCGGCTTCGACCAGCTCTGCGTCCTCAACGCCACCGACGAGACGGCCGAGGTGCGCGTGGACGTCTACTACGAGGACGCCGAGCCGGTCGGGCCGTACCTGATCCCGGTGGGCGCCCGGCGGATCCGGCAGGTCCGGCTCAACGACCTGATCGACCCGGAGGCGATCCGCCTCGACCGGCCGTACGGTTGCCTGGTGCGGTCACCGGTCCCGGTGGTCGTCCAGTTCCTGCGCCAGGACACCCGGCTGCCGGGTGCGCTGGGGCTGGCCACCACCCTGGCCTATCCGGCCTGAGCGTCGACGTTCGGCGTACGGCGGCAGCGGGTAACCGCGCTCATGCCGACTTCCGACTCGTCCGGCCGCCGGACCGGCGGCGTGCGGGCCCGGCTCCGGGCCCGGGCAAAGGGTACGGGCCGCGACAGCTACCGGCGCCTGCAGACGTATCTGATCGTGGCGGTCCAGGCCGGGGTGGCCGCCGCGCTGTCCTGGGTGGTGGCCGCGCAGGTGCTCGGCAACCCGGAACCGACGTTCGCGCCGGCCGCCGCCGTCGGTACGATCGCCGCCGCGCTCGGCAACCGGACCCGCCGCACGGTCGAGCTGATCGCCGGCGTGGTGCTCGGCATCGCCGTCTGTGACCTGCTCATCCTCCTGATCGGCACGGGGGCGTGGCAGACCGGGAGCATCGTCTTCCTGGCCATCACGGCGGCGGCGGTGGTCCGGGGCACGGGGGCGTTGATGACCCAGGCCGGTGGTACGGCGGTGTTGATCGCGACGCTCACCCCGACGGTGGCCGACCTGGAGGTCCCCCGGACCATCAACGCGCTGGTCGGTGGCGCGGTCGGGCTGCTGGTGGTGCTCCTGATCGTCCCGCTCAACCCGCTGCGGACCGTACGGCGCGTCGCCAGCCCGGCACTGGACCTGTTCGCCCGGGAGATGACCCACTCGGCGGAGGCGCTCGCCCTCGGCGACGCGAAACGGGCCGAACGGGTCCTGGAGCGGATGCGGGACGCCGAGCAGGAACTCGGCCGGCTCGGCGAGGTCGTCGCCGCGGCGGACGAGGTGGTCCGGTACTCCCCGGTGCGCTGGCGCCGCCGCCGGACGCTGGCCGCGTACCGGCGGGGTGTCGAGCACATGGACCGGGCGTTCCGGAACAGTCGCGGCCTGGTCCGCCGGATCGGCACCGCGCTGCGGGACAACGAACCGGTGCCACCCGACCTGCCGGCGGCGATCGAGCACTTCGGCGAGGCGGTCCGGCTGCTGCACCGGGAGTTCCTCGACGAGCGGGAACCGCACCGGGCCCGCGAGCGGGTGCTGCGGGCGGCGCGGGAGGCGGGGCGGGCCTGCCGGGAGGAGATCGGCTTCTCGGGTACGGTCGCGGTCTCGCAGCTTCGGACCGCCTGCAACGACCTGCTCCGGGCCACCGGGGTGGGCCGCAACGAGGCCCGGGTGATGATCCGCGAGGCGGCCGCCGGGCAGCGGTAGGCGGGATCGGTCCTAGAGGTGGCCGCCGCGCCACCGGCTGATCTCGGCCTCCGACGCCTCCTCCTCGTGCAGCGCCAACTCCCGGATCCGGTTCCGCTCGGTCACCCCGGTCAGCCGCTGCACCAGCGCCAGGGCCAGGCACGCCGCGACGAGCAGCCCGAGCGCGACGAGGACCGGCATCCGTACGGCCACCACCGCGAGCCCGGCGATCAGCGCCACCGCGACGAGCGTCGAGCGCCGCACCCGGTGGAACGTGCGCAGCGTGGCGGCGACGCCGGCCAGCAGGAAGAGGACCACCCCGCCGTAGAGGGTGGTGACCGCACCGCTGGACCGGTGGTCGCCCGGCGCGGCGACCACCTCGAGGACGACCTTGAGCCCGAGTGCCGTGAACATGATCCCGATGATGATCGCCAGGTGCAGGTAGGTGTAGACGTCGCGGGCGAGCGGGATCCGGACCCGGTCCCGGGTGCCGTGCATGGCCTGCTCGATCGCGAGCGCGAGGGTGTCGAAGTGCAGCCACCACAGGGCGGAGATCAGGCCGATGCCCAGCACACCGGCGATGATCACCGGCACGTTCAGGGTGAGATCGGCGAACCGGCCCGGTCCGAGCCCCAGCCCCAGCACCGATTCACCGAGCGCGATGAGCACGATCAACCCGTGCCGCTCCGCGAAGTGCCCGGCGGAGACGACCGACCACGCGGTGTACGGCAGCAGGATGCCGGCGCCGTACTCCACGACCAGGGCGGTCAGCCACAGCCCGAGCCGGACCCGGGCCGCGAGTTGGCCGTCGTCGAGCCACAGCGGGGTGAACGCGGCGAGCCCGATCAGCCCGGCCGCCACGACCGCCGGCAGGGTCAGCAGCCACAGCCGCCGGCGCGGCTGGTCGGTCGCGCTGAAGACGTACCAGAGCGACCCGACCGTCAGCGCCCGTACGACCAGGTAGCAGGCGGCGAACACCACCGGGCCGGACAGGTCACCGGGGCGGTCGACGAACGCCTGCGGCATGGACAGCGCCAGCACGAAGACGGCGGCCATGGTAGCGAACCCGATCAGCGGCAGGATGCCGTGGTCGGCGCGTACGGCGTTGCCGAGCGCCACGAAGCCGGTCCAGCACCACCACAGCAGCGCGAGCACGACGGCCCCGGCCAGCAGGCCGAACGGGTCGAGGTGCCGCGAGACCAGGCCCGTCACGTTCAGAAAGGCGAAGACGAAGATGAGATCGTAGAAGAGTTCGAGCCTGGTCACCCGTGAGCCCGGAGCCACCGGCAGGAGCCACCGTGACCGGCGGAGGGTCGGCGCTGCGCTCACCGCCCGAGTCTGGCAGGGGGCCGGACCGCGCGCAGCGTTTCCGGGGGCGGGGGCGGGGACGGTGGCTAGGCGCTCGCGCGGGCCGGCGCGTCGATGGCGAGTTTCACGCCGATCGCACCGAGCAGGGTGCCGGTCACCCACCGCTGGAACTTGTTCCAGGAGGGGCGGGTGGCGAGGAAGGCCGCGATGCTCCCGGCGACGATCACGAACATGGCGTTGACGACCAGGCTGACCGTGATCTGCACACTCCCGAGCAGGAACCCCTGCAGCATCACGTTGCCCGCGGCCGGGTCGATGAACTGCGGGATGAGCGCCATGTACATGATGGCGGCCTTGGGGTTGAGCAGGTTGGTCAGCAGCCCCATCCGGAACAGCTTCGCGGGCGGGTCACCGGCCAGCTCCCGGGTCTCGAAAATGGAGGCCCCGCCCGGCCGCAGTGCCTTCCAGGCCAGGTAGAGCAGGTAGGCCGCGCCGGCCACCTTGAGGCCGGTGTAGAGCCAGGGCACGAGGACGAAGACCGCGGCGAGGCCGAGGTTGGCCATCGTCATGTAGACGACGAAGCCGACGATGGTGCCGCCCAGCGAGATCAGTCCGGCCCGGCGGCCCTGGCTGATGCTCCGCGAGACGAGATAGATCATGTTCGGCCCCGGGGTGAGCACCATCCCCAGGGCGACCAGCGCCATTCCCAGCACGGCGGCCCACGACACCACGGCCCGTCCCCCCTCCCGGACCCGCGCGGAGCGCGGCCGTCCAGGCAGACAGTACCGCCGGCGCCGTCCGCCCGCGGCCCCGCACCCACTGCATTACGGGCCGCAATGTAATGGCGCTGGTAAGGTTCGGCCATGGCCGACCGATCCGGTGCCCGGGCCCGCACCGGGCGCCCCCGCGACACCCACATCGACGCCGCCATCCTCGACTCGACCACGGCCCTGCTCGGCGAGGTCGGCTACAAGCACCTGACCATGGGCGAGGTCGCCGCCCGGGCCGGCACGACGAAACCCGCGCTCTACCGGCGCTGGTCGTCGCAGCAGGAGCTGGTCCTCGCCGCGCTCGCCCGCCAGCTCGGCGGGATCGAGCCGGTCGACACCGAGTGCACGCTATGCGACCTGCACGAGTCGATCAGCCTCTTCGTCGACGCGTTCCAGCGGCTGCGCCCCAACGTCCTCGCGCCGCTGCTGGCCGACTGCGCCGGGCACGACGATCTGCGGGACGCCTTCATGGCCACCCTGTTCGAACCGCCGCGGCAGGCCGTACGGCAGACGCTGCGCGCCGCCGTCGCCCGCGGCGACCTGCGCCCCGACCTCAGCCTCGACCTGGCCGTCGACCTGCTGGCGTCGCTGGTGCACTACCGGACCCTCTTCGGCCACGCACCGTTGACGGGCACCGACATCGAGGACGCCGTCGAGACGCTGTTGCGCGGGATCGCCGTCGACTACGACGCCCTGCTCGCCCAAAGCCTCGGGCAGGCCAGCCCGTCGTCCGCGCACGGGCTGCACGAGGCGCACGCCTGAGCCCGCCGCCGGGTCAGCCGGCACGCACCACGACCGCGCCGCCGGCCGGCACCCGTACGGTGCCGTCGACGGTGCCGCCGGTCAGCAGGTCGACGCCGGTCGCGGCCACCTCGTGCGCGGTCGCGGTGTGGTTGAGCACGAAAAGCCACGAGCGGTCACCGGCGCGGCGGGTCACCGCCTCCACCCCGGGCGGCAGGTCGGGCCGTACGGGTTCGACGCCGGCCTCGGCCGCCACCGCGCCCAGCAGGTCGGCGTACGCGTCCGCGGCGAGGCGGGTGGAGACGTACCAGGCCACGCCCGCGCCGACGGGGTGCCGGGTGACGGCCGGACGACCGGCCAGGACTCCGCCGGTGTAGGAGGCGACGACCCGCGCCCCGGTGGCGTGCACGGTCTCGCTCCACAGGTCGCCGGTCGTGCCGTCGGACAGCCGCACCGAGGTGTCCGGGGCCAGCGGGTGGAACTCCTCGACCCGTACGCCGAGCAGGTCGCGCAGCGCACCCGGGTAGCCGCCGGTGCGGACCCGGGCGTGCTCGTCGGCGACCCCGCTGAGGTACGTCACGACGAGGTGCCCGCCCGCCTCGACGAAGGACCGCAGCGCGGCGGCCTGCCGGTCGGCCATCAGGTAGTGGCCGGGCAGCACCACGACGGCGTAGCCGGAGAGGTCGTCGAGTGCCCCCACGACGTCGGCGGTGATGCCCCGGTGCCACAGGGCCCGGTGTGCCCGCCGCGCGTCGTCGAGGTGGTCGAGCCGGGTCGACGGCAGCCCCTGGGCCTGTAGCGCCCAGGCGGACGGCTCGTCGAACACCACGGCCACGCGGGCCTCGACGGCGCCGGCCGCGACCTCGGCGATCCGGTCGAGCTGCCCGCCGAGCCCGACCGCCTCGCGGTAGACCCGGCTGTCCGGGCCGGCGTGCGGGACCAGCGCGGAGTGGAAGAGTTCGGCGCCGCCGCGCGGGGCCCGCCACTGGAAGAACATCGCGCCACGCGAGCCGCGGGCGATGGCGGCGAGGCTGTGGCGGGCCATCCGGCCGGGCTCCTTGGTGTGCATCCGGTCACCGGTGTAGATGAGGTTCGGCGCCGTCTCCATCAGCAGCCAGTCCGGCCGGCCCGGGCTCCGGCGGGCCCAGCCGCGGGCCAGGTCGGCGGCGAACGCCGCCTCCTCCTCCGCGGCGGGGCCGGCGTCGGCCGGATAGTGGTCGATGGCGACCAGGTCGACCTCGGCCGCCCACCGGGCGTGGTCGACCGGCACCCACCCGCCGAGCACGTAGTTGGTGGTGACCGGCACGCCGGGGGTCGCGGCACGCAGCAGGTCGCGCTGTTCGACGTACGCGGCGAGCAACTCGTCGGAGGTGAACCGGCGGAAGTCGAGCACCTGGGTGGGGTTCGGCAGGTACTGGGTGGCGCGGGGTGGCCGGATCTGGGCCCAGTCGGTGTAGTGCTGGCTCCAGAAGGCGGTGGTCCACGCGTCGTTGAGCGTGTCGAGGTCGCCGTAGCGGTGCCGCAGCCAGCGGCGGAACGCCTCGGCGGTGAGGTCGCAGTGGCAGGTGGTGGCGTATTCGTTGTGCACGTGCCACAGGGCGAGCGCGGGGTGGTCGCGGTAGCGGCCGGCGAGGGCGGCGGCGATGCCGCGGGCGGCGGTCCGGTACGCCGGCGCGCTGGCGCAGTAGGTGTCGCGGCTGCCGTGGCTGAGCCGGGTGCCGGCGGCGTCGACCGGCAGCGCCTCGGGGTGGGCGAGGCTGAACCAGGGTGGCGGCGAGGCGGTCGGGGTGGCCAGGGCGACCCGGATCCCGCCGTCGGCGAGCCGGTCGAGGACCCGGTCGAGCCAGCCGAAGTCGTAGCGGCCGGGTGCCGGCTCCAGCCGGGACCAGGAGAAGACCCCGACGGTGACCATGGTGACGCGGGCCCGGCGCATCAGCTCGACGTCCTGTGCCCACACGTCTTCCGGCCACTGCTCGGGGTTGTAGTCGCCCCCGAAGAACATCGCGCTCCCGCACCGTTGTGGTTTGTTTGGAATCCAGCCAAAGTAGAGCCGGTGCGGGCACCTGTCAACGGATCGGCGTCGCGGGCGCCGGCCGACACCTGGGAACACGCGACGGCCACCGGCAACGGCCGGCAGGGCGCCCTGTGCTGGGGCCGGCCGGAGAGCGGCCTGCGGCTGACCGTCTCCCACGAGCGGCTGTTCCTGCCGCTGCACCCGCCGCTCGACCCGCCGGACACCGCCCGGATCCTGCCCCGGCTGCGCGACCTGCTCGACACCGGCCACTACGCCGAGGCCGCCGCGCGGGTGTGCCGGCTCGCCGCCGACGACGAGCCGGCGTACGCCGAGACGGTCTGGATCGACCCGCTGGTCGGTGCCGCGACGCTGACCGTGACGACGCACCGCCCCGGCCCGGTGCGCGACCACCGGCGTACGGTCGACACCGCGACCGGCCTGGTCACCCAGGAGTGGCGCGACGCCGCCGGCGACGTACGGGTGGAGGTTTTCGTGTCCCGGCCGGCGGACGCGGTCGTGGTGCGGCTGTCGGCGACCGGCGGCTTCGCCGGCCAGGTGACGCTGGCCCCGGTCGACGGCGTACCGCCGCGCCCGGTCGAGACCACCGTCGACGGGCTGGAGCTGGCCGCCCGCTTCCCGCACGCCACCTGGCCCGGCGCGCTGACCGGCTACCGGGTCCGCTGCCGGGTGTCCGGGGCCGACGTCGACGGGCCGGTGCTGCGGTCCGACGCCGTGCTCGTCGTCCGTACGCTGCTGCCCGGCGACCCCGACCCGGACCCCGACCCGGCGGTGGACTTCGACGCGCTGCTGGCCGCGCACACCGCCGAGCACGGCGAGTTGATGGGCCGGGTGTGCCTGGACCTGGCCGCCGACCCGGCCGACCGGGCCGCGCCGACCGAGGACCTGCTCGCCGCCCCGGTCGGGCCGGCCCTGGTCGAGCGGCTGTTCGACGCCGGCCGCTACCTGATCGTCAGCAGCAGCGGCACGCTGCCGCCCACCCTCCAGGGGGTCTGGAGCGGCACCTGGACACCGGCGTGGTCCAGCGGCTACACCCTCGACGGGAACCTGCCGGCGGCGGTCGCCGCGCTGCTGCCCACCGGCACCCCGGAACTGATGCTGCCGCTGTTCGACCTGCTCGACGCGGTCCGCGACGACCTGCGCCGCAACGCCCGGCGACTGTACGGCGCCGATGGCCTGCTCACCCCGGTGCACCTGTCGACGCACGGCCGGCAGAACCACTTCGGGCCGGTGTGGTGCCAGACGTTCTGGACCGCCGGGGCGGCCTGGCTGGCCCGGCTGTACGTCGACCACTGGCGCTACACCGGCGACCGGGACTTCCTGGCCCGCCGGGCGTGGCCGTTCCTGCGCGAGACGGCCGCCTTCTACCTGGACTTCGTGCCGGTACGCGACGGCACGGCGCGGTTCACGCCGTCGTACTCGCCGGAGAACGCCCCGGCCAGCACCGGCGCGCAGGCGTGCGTCGACGCGACGATGGATGTGGCGGTGACCCGCGACCTGCTCACCAACCTGCTCGCGGTCGCCGCCGAGTTGGGCGTCGACGACCCGGACGCGTCACGCTGGCGGGAACTGCTCACCGCGCTGCCGCCGTACCGGGTCGCCGACGGCGCGCTCGCCGAGTGGTGCCATCCGGATCTCACCGACCGGCCGGCGCACCGGCACGCCTCGCACCTCTGGCCACTGTGGTACGAACCCGACCCGGCGATCACCGGCGATCCGGTGCTACGGGCCGGCGCGGTGGAGGCCGTCCGCCGCCGGCTGGCCTGGTGGGCGGGCGCGGACTCCGACGAGATGGCGTACGGGCTCACCCAGCTCGGCCTGGCCGCCGCCGCCCTCGGCCTGGCCGACGAGGCGTACGCGTGCGTGGAGCGGATGGCCCGGCTCTACTGGCGGCCGAGCCTGGTGCCGACCCACAACCGGGACGCGCTGTTCAACGTGGACATCGCCGGTGGGCTGCCGGCGGTCGTCGCGGCGATGCTGGTGCGCGGCGCGCACGGGCGGCTCGACCTGCTGCCGGCGCTGCCCGCCGCCTGGCCGCGCGGGCGGGTGACCGGGCTGGCCGTGCGGGGCGCGGTGACCGTACGGGAGTTGCGCTGGGCGCCCGGCACGGTCGAGGCGGTGCTGTGGTCGGCGGGCGGGGCGCGCCTGGTCGTCGGCGCCCCGCCGGGATTGAGATTCGAGGGCGCGCCAGCGCCGCCTGGAAGGGGATTCGAGGGCGCGCCAGCGCCGCCTGGAAGGGGATTCGAGGGCGCGCCAGCGATGGACCTCACGTTGCCGGCGGGAGTATCGGTGCCCTTACGCGCCGTTGACACTTAGTTGCGCTTCAAGAAAAACTATGTGCAGCTAGAGCCGCTGCAACAACTGAGGAGCACGCATGCCGTACCGCCCGCCCCTGGTCCCCCACGAGGTCTTCGTGGCCGACCCGCCCGAGTTGCCGGTACGGCCGCCCGGCGAGCAGGGACTCTCCGCCGTGACCCGCGCGGAGGTGGTGTCGCTCGACGCCACCGGAGCGGTGGTCAAGGCCACCACCTCCGACGGCGGCACCCTGCTGGTCCGGCTCGACGCCGCCGGCGAGGGCGTCGTCCGGGTCCGCCTCAGCGACGACCCGCAGGCCCGCTCCCGCTCCGCCCGCGTCGCGACCCTGGTCACCCCGGGCAGCTACGCCGCCGACGTACGCGGTGTCGACGGCCGCGTCCTGATCGACGCCGGCGGGGTCGTCGCCGAGGTGACCCTCGACCCGTGGCGGCTGCGGTTCCTCGACCGGACCGGCCGGCCGCTCGTCGAGCAGAACGGCGGCGAGCGCGACATCAGCGGACGGCTGCGTACCCTGCCGTTCGGCCGGTCGCTGTCCGGCGGGGCCGTCGTGGCGTACCACGAGAGCTTCACCGCCCAGGCCGACGAACGGTTCGTCGGGCTCGGCGAGAAGTTCACCCCGCTGGACAAGCGTGGCCAGCGCGCGCTGATGTGGAACTTCGACGCCTTCGGCACCGAGTCGGACCGGGCCTACAAGAACGTCCCGCTCTATCTGTCCAATCGCGGCTACGGCATCCTGGTCGACAGCGGGATGCCGGTGGAGTTCGACATCTGCCAGTCGACGCACAGTTGCGTGCAGATCCTCGTACCGGACGACCTGCTCGACTACTACGTCATCGCCGGCCCGACCCCGGCGGAGGTCCTGGACCGCTACGACGGGCTGACCAGCCGGCCGCTGCTGCCGCCGAAGTGGGCGTTCGGCACCTGGATGTCGTCGGGGTTCTTCGCCGACAGCCAGCAGGCGGCGCTGGAGCGGGCCCGGCGGCTGCGCGCCGACGGCATCCCGTGCGACGTGCTGCACCTGGACTGCTACTGGCAGACCGACGGCCACTGGTCCGACCTGGCCTGGGACCGGCAGGCGTTCCCGGACCCGGACGCCATGCTCGCCGAACTGGCCGGGATGGGCTTCCGGGTCTGCCTGTGGATCAACTCGTACCTGAGCCACCTCAGCCCGCTGTTCGCCACCGCCGAGGCGGCCGGCTACCTGTTGCGGCGGCCCGACGGTTCGACGTACGTCGCCGACGTGTGGCACGGGTCGTACCCGGCCTGCGGCATCGTCGACTTCACCAACCCCGAGGCGACCGCCTGGTACCAGGGGCTGCTGCGGCCGCTGCTCGAGCAGGGCGTCGCGGTCTTCAAGACCGACTTCGCCGAGGGGGTGCCGGCCGACGCGGTCGCCGCCAACGGGATGACCGGCACCGAACTGCACAACGTCTACACCCTGCTGTTCAACGACGCCGCCGCGCAGGTCACCCGCGAGGTCGCCGGGCACGGCATGGTCTGGGCCCGCTCGTCGTATCTGGGCGGGCAGCGGCACTCCGCCCAGTGGGGCGGCGACACCAGCGCCACGTACCCGGCGATGGCGAGCACGCTGCGCGGCGGGCTGTCGCACGGCCTGTCCGGGGTGCCGTTCTGGTCGCACGACGCGGGCGGTTTCACCGGTACGCCGACCGACGACCTCTACGTGCGCTGGGCACAGTTCGCGGCGCTGTCGCCGCTGGTCCGCTTCCACGGCACCACCAGCCGGCTGCCGTGGAACTTCCCCGCCCACGCCGCCGCGCTGGCCGTCGAGGCGCTGAAGCTGCGCTACCGGCTGCTGCCGTACCTGTACTCGGCGGCGGTCACCTCGGCCCGCACCGGGGCGCCGATGATGCGGGCGCTGCTGGTCGACGCGCCGGACGACCCGGCGGCCTGGACCGCCGAGCTGGAATACCTGCTCGGCCCGGACCTGCTGGTCGCCCCGATCGTCACCCCGGAGCCCGAGCGGTTCGCCTACCTGCCGGCCGGCGACTGGATCGACTTCGACACCGGCGAGGTGGTCACCGGCGGCCGGCACCACCGGATCCGCGCCGAACTCGACCGCGTCCCGCTCTTCGTCCGGTACGGCGCCCTGGTGCCGACCGTCGCCGTCGCCGAGACGATCCCGGACGGCCCGTTCACCGACATCACCGTGGTGAGCTGGGGCGGTGTGGACAGCCGTACGGTGATCAGCGATGTCGACGGCGACACGACGGTGACCGCGATCCGCGACGGCGACACCCTGACGGTGACGGTCGAGGGCCCGGCGCGGGTACGCCGGATCGCGCTGCCGGCGGTGAGCGGCGCGACGGCGCCCGGGCGGGTGGTGGTCGACGGCGCCGCGGCGCGGCTCTCCGTCACCGACGGCACCCTGGTGGCGGAGCGGCACTGAGCAGAGCCGCGTGGCCCGCGATCACCGATTCGCGGGCCACGCGGCCGGTCCGGCGCCGCCGTCCGTACCCGCTCAGCCCTTGATCGCGCCGATGATGACGCCGCGGGTGAAGTGCCGCTGCACGAACGGGTAGACCAGGGCGATCGGCGCGACCGTCACCACCACCACGGCCATCTTGATGGCCAGGGTCGGCGGCATGCTGACGCCGACCGTGGCGCCGGAGGTCTGCGGTGTCTGCCCGGCCAGGATGAAGCTCTGCAGCACCCGCTGGATCGGGAACTTCTCGTTGTCGTCGATGTAGAGCAGCGCGTTGAACCAGACGTTCCAGTACCCGACGGCGTAGAACAGGCCGACGACCGCGATCACCGCCTTCGACAGCGGCAGCACGATCCGCCACAGGATGCGGAACTCCCCCGCCCCGTCGACCCGGGCGCTGTCGAGCAGTTCACCGGGGATGTTCTGGAAGAACGCCCGCATGACGACGAAGTTGAAGACGTTCAGGGCGGTCGGCAGGATCAGCGCCCAGAGGCTGTCCTTGAGCCCGATGCCGGTGACGACGAGGTAGCTCGGCACCAGCCCCGGGTAGACCAGGAACGTCAGCAGGAAGTAGAAGAGCAGCCCGCGGTGCCCGACCGTGCCGGGCCGGGCCAACCCGTACGCGGCGAGCACGGTCACCACCAGGCTGACCGCGGTGCCGGCGCCGGTGACCAGCGTGCTGATCCACAGCGCCTGGCTGATCTGCCCGCCGGAGAAGATCGTCCGGTAGGCCGACAGGTCGATCTCGCGGGGCACCACGACCAGGCCGCCGGCGGCGTTGATGGTCTCCTGCGAGGAGACGCTGGTGACCAGGACGACCCACATCGGGACGAGGACGGCGAGGACCACGACGGCGAGGACGCCGCCCTTGGCGGTCTGCCCGACGACGCCGGGCTTCTCCTCCCAGGCGGGGCGGGCGTTGCGGCGGCGGCGTGGCGGCCGGGTGGCCGGGGGCACGGTCGGCAGCGTGGCGGTCATTGTTTCGAGTACACCCCCCGTTCGCCGAGCGCGTGGGCGAACTTGTTGGCGGCCAGGATCAGGATCAGCCCGACCACGGCCTTGAAGAGGCCGGCGGCGGCGCCGAAGCCGTAGTCACCGGTGATGATCGAGTGGTGGTAGACGAACGTGTCGAGGACCTCGGCCGCCTGCCGGCCGACCGCGTCGCGTTGCAGCATGAACTGCTCGAAGCCGACCGAGAGCGCGTCGCCGAGCCGCAGGATCAGCAGCAGGACGATGACCGGCCGCAGGCCGGGCAGGGTGATGTGCCAGAGCCGGCGCCAGCGCCCGGCGCCGTCGACCGCGGACGCCTCGTAGAGGTTGGGGTCGATGGTGGACAGCGCGGCGAGGAACACGATGGTGCCCCAGCCGACGTCCTTCCAGACCACCTCGGCGGTGACCAGCACGATGAACGTGTCCGGGTTGGTCATGATCTCCGGCGGGGTGAGCCCGGCCTCGCGCAGTTCCTGCGCGAGCAGGCCGGCGCCGCCGAGCATCTGGACGAAGAACGTCACGACCAGCACCCAGCTGAAGAAGTGCGGCAGGTAGACCACGGTCTGCACGAACATGCGCAGCCGGGTGGACAGGATGCTGTGCAGCACGATCGCCAGCGCGATCGGCAGCGGGAAGAAGAACACCAGCTGGAACGCGGTGATGGTCAGGGTGTTCCAGAGCGCGTCCCAGAACGCCGGGTCGGAGAAGAGCGCGTCGAAGTTCTCCAGCCCGATGAACGGGCTTTGGAACAGCGCCTCCAGGGAGCTGTCACCGAGGTAGGGGTTGTAGTCCTGGAAGGCGACGACGTTGCCGAGGACCGGCAGGTAGTGGAAGACCAGCAGCAGCAGCGCGCCGGGGGCGACCATGACCAGCAGCGGCCAGTCGCGCCGCAGCCGGGCCCGCAGCGGCAGGCGGGGCTGGCGGCGGGACGACCGCTTACGGCCGGCCGGCGCGACGTCGGCCGGCGGGGTGCCGGGTTCGGCGGCCGGCCGGGTGGCCGGCGGCGGTGGCACCGCCGCCGGCGTCCGGCTGACCTGGTCGTTGCTCACTTGCCGTCGGACAGCGCCGTACCGAGCATCTCGCGGGCCTCGTCACCGCCGCCGGCCCGCCATTCGCTGACGACCGCGTCGAGGTCGCTGATCGGCCGGCGGCCCCGGACGATGTCGGTGATCTTGTCCTCGGTGGGTACGGCCGCGGCCTTGTACTTCGCCGGCATCTCGAACTTCAGGCCTTCCCAGGGGTCCTTCTCCAGGTGGCGCACCGTGGTGTTCGAGTAGGTGAGCAGGTCCTGTACGAAGTTCGGGGTCTGCGGGGTCGGCTGGATGACCGGGCTGCGGCCGCTGACGAAGAAGTACTGGTTCTGGATCTCCTTGAAGCCGAGTTCGGTCTTGGCCGGCCCGTCGGCGCTGCGGGTGTGGTGGACGCCCTCGACGCCGTACTCGCGCAGGTCGAACTCCTTGGTGCCGAACGGCGCGGAGCACCAGTTGACCACCCGCAGCAACTCCTCGACGCGGTCCTTGCCGAGTCCCTTCTTGATGAAGGTGTAGGAGATCGGCTCGTCGTTGCCCCAGGCGAGCGGGTCGCCGCCGGTGGCGGAGAACAGCGGCACCGGCTGGATGTCGAAGCCGGGGGTGACCTTCTGCTGCTCGGCCTGCATCGGCTGCCACATGCCGGTGCCGTCCTGCTTGAACAGGATCTTGCCGCTCTGCAGCAGCTGCTTGGCGTCGGCACCCTTGCTGGCGACGATGTCGGGGTGGACCAGGCCGGCCTGGTAGACCTTGGCCATGAACTCGACGGCCTGCCTGTACTCGGCGGTCTCGTACTTGAACTCCGGGGTGCCGTCGGACTTCAGCCGCCAGCCCTCCTTGCTGCCGGGCACCTTGTGGAACATCTGCACCATCGGGAAGATGTCGTCGAACGCCCACACGCCCTTGGCGGGATCGGTGACCTGCCTGCCGATCTCGAAGAGTTCGTCGATGGTCTTCGGCGCCGCCAGGCCGAGCTGGGTGAGCAGGTCGCGGCGGTGGAAGAGCATCCAGGGGAACGGCCCGTCGGTCGGGTTGGGGATCGCCATCAGCCGCTCGTTCCAGCACGCGTGGCGCCAGGCGCCGGTGGGGAACGTGGCCAGCATCGGGTACGCCCCGACCGCGCCGCCCTGCAGGTAGGGGGTCAGGTCCTCGAACAGCGCGCCGACGGCGTCGGCGAACCGGGGCAGCTTGTTGATCTCCCAGCCGGGCACGCAGAGCAGGTCGGGTACGTCCCGGGCGCCGAGGAGGGCGCCGAGCTTCTCGGCGTACGTGTTGCCGTCCTGCACGCTGAAGTCGATCGGCGTGCCGAGTTCGGCGTTGACGGCGGTGAGGTAGGCGTTGTTGGCCCCGCTGGGCGGTGCCGGGCCCCAGGCCGGCATCATCGCGCTGATCTGCTGTCCGCTGGTGCCGGGCTTGTCGGTGATGGCGTCGAAGAGGTTGGCCGGGAACCGGGAGTAGCCGTCCGGCACCGGCCGGGTGCCGACGATGTCGGGTTTGGGGATGTCGAGGGTGAGTGCCCGCTGCTCGGGCAGCAGGCCGGCGAGCCGGTCGAGGTTCTGGGTGGCGCCACCGCCGGCGGACTTCTCACTGCAACCGGTGAGCAGTCCCCCGCCCGCGACGGCCGCGGCGCCCAGGCCGAGCAGGCTCAGGAAGGTCCGGCGGTTGGTTGCGGCGCCCGTGGGTGTCGTCACGGCGCGCTCCTCTCGAAACGGGTCGACGGGGCAGGAACTCCCGCTAGACTTTGTTTGGCTGGTAGCCAAACAAAATAGTCGACGGTCAAGAGGCTCACAAGTGAGCGTGTCGTGGCCCGGACGTCCGCGGGAGAGGTTTCCTGCCGGAGGTGCGGGTGCGGCATAGTGGACGTGCCCCGACCGGGCCGGGGCGGAAGGCGGAGCTGACGTGATCGGGACGCGGGGCGCCGCACAGGCGGCCGACTTGACCGACGTACGGACGACGAACCTCACCGTCGTCCTGCGTTATGTACGTGCACACGCACCCTGTTCCCGCGCGGACATCGCCGCGTCGACCGGGCTGAACAAGGCGACGGTGTCCAGCCTCGTCACCGACCTGCTCGACCGCCGGCTGCTGCGCGAGACCGGCCTGGTGGCCAACCGCATCGGCCGGCCCGCGACGATGCTGACCCTGGAGAGCCGGCCGTACGCCGCCGTCGGCATCGAGGTCGCCGCCGACCACATGACCGCGGTCGCCATCGACCTGGCCGGCGAGCGGCTGCTGTCCTGGCGGCGCGCCTCTCCCCTGACCGGACCGCCCGGCAAGGCGGTGGCCGCGGTCGCGGCGCTGGCCGGTCGGGTCGTCGGGAAGGTGACCGGGCAGGGGCGGCAGATCCTCGGTCTCACCGTCGCCGTACCCGGGCTGGTGGCCGCCGACGACACGGTCCGTTTCGCGCCCCACGTCGGCTGGCCCGAGCTGGACCTGCGGGCCCAGCTCGTCAAGGCACTGCGCCGCCCCGCGTACGACGTGGCGGTGGACAACGACGCCAACCTGGCCGCCCTGGCCGAGCAGCGCGACGGCGGCTACGCCGATATCCCCGACCTGATCCACCTGCTCGGCGGCGTCGGCGTCGGCGCCGGGATCATCGTCGACGGCCGGCCGCTGCGCGGCGGGCACGGCCGGGCCGGGCAGATCGGCCACCTGCAACTCGACCCGGCCGGCCCGGAGTGTGGCTGCGGCCGGCGTGGCTGCCTGGACGCGTACGTCGGGCTGCCGGCCCTGGTCCGCCGGGCGCTGCCGGACACCGGGGCGGACGGCCCGGTCGTCGACTACGCCCCGGAGATCGAGCGGATCGTCGCGCTGGCCGGGGCCGGCGACGCGACCGTGAACGCGGCGCTCGCCGAGGCGGGCCGCCGGCTCGGCCACGCCGTCGCCACCCTGGCCGACCTCCTCGACCCGCGGGTGGTGCTGCTCGGCGGGTCGTTCGTGCCGCTCGCGCCGTGGCTGCTGCCCGCCGCCGAGGCCGAGGTGCGGGCCCGGGTGTCCACCCCGGACGCGTGCCGGGTCGCGGTGTCCACCCTGGGCGCGGGCGCCGCCGCGGTGGGTGGCGCGGCCCGGGCGCTCGACCGGGTGGAGGCCGGGCACCTGCCCGCCGTTCCCTGACATCGGGGATTCGTCCCGGTTCTCTTGACTGGGCCGACGCCCGGTGTCAGCCTCAGAGTGCTCCGTTCGAAACACGGGTGTAACCGCGTGTTCGGCGGAGCACTTTCCGGATCATTGTCGAAGCGCTTCGAATGTTCGACGTTCGCAGGCCGAGGAGAGCACCACCATGGACGACACGGCACCCGGCACCTTCCGAGACCCCGACCTGCCGACGCCGGACCGGGTGGCCGACCTGCTCTCCCGGCTGAGCGGTGCCGAGAAGATCGCCCTGCTGCACCAGAACCAGGCCCCCGTCCCCCGGCTCGGTGTCGGCGGGTTCCGCACCGGCACCGAGGCCCTGCACGGCGTCGCCTGGCTCGGCCCGGCCACCGCCTTCCCGCAGGCCGTCGGCCTGGGCGCCAGCTGGGACCCCGACCTCGTACGCCGGGTCGGCGCGGCGGTCGGCGAGGAGGTGCGCGCCTTCCACCACAAGGACCCCGACGCCGTCGGCCTCAACGTCTGGGCCCCGGTCGTGAACCCGCTACGCGACCCGCGCTGGGGCCGCAACGAGGAGGGATACGCCGAGGACCCGTGGCTGACCGGCCTGCTCGGGACCGCCTACGCGGCCGGGCTGCGCGGCGACCACCCCGTCTACCTGCGTACCGCCCCGACCCTGAAGCACTTCCTCGGCTACAACAACGAGACCGACCGCGAACGCACCTCCAGCGACCTGCCGCCGCGGGTGCTGCACGAGTACGAACTGCCCGCGTTCCGGGCCCCGATCGCGGCCGGGGCGGCGGTCGCCGTGATGGCCTCCTACAACCTGGTCAACGGCCGGCCCGCCCACCTCAGCCCGCTGATCGCCGGTGAACTGCGCACCTGGACGGCCGACGACATCCTCGTCGTCGGCGACGCCGGCGCCGTCACCAACATCGCCGCCAGCCAGAAATACCACCCCGACCATGTCACCGGCTTCGGCGCCGCCCTGCGCGCCGGCATCGACTGCTTCACCGAGGACGACGACCGCAGCGGTCCGACCGTCGAGCGGATCACCGAGGCGCTGGAGCGCGGGCTGATCGACGAGGCCGACGTCGACACCGCCGTCCGGCACATCCTGGCGGTCCGGATGCGGCTCGGCGAGTTCGACCCGCCGGCCGGCAACCCGTACGCCGCCACCACCGCCGACGTCGTCAACTGCACCGACCACCAGCGGCTCGCCCGCGAGTCGGCCCGCCGGGGCACCGTACTGCTGAAGAACCCCGACGGGCTGCTCCCACTGCGTCCACAGCAGGCGGTCGCGGTACTGGGACCGCTCGGCGACACCGTCCTGGCCGACTGGTACAGCGGCACCCTGCCGTACGCGGTCACCGCCCGCGCCGGGCTCGCCGACCGCCTCGGCGCCGACGCCGTACGGTTCGCCGAGGGCGTCGACCGGATCACGCTGTCGACGACCGCCGGACCGGTGCAGGCCGGGCCGGCCGGTGAGCCGCTGCGGGTCGGCGACGGCACCACCGGCACCGAGTTCGACGTGGTCGACTGGGGTGCCGGCACGGTGACGCTGCGGGCCGTCGACAGCGGCCGTTACGTACGCGCCGACGAGACCGGTGCGCTGGTCGACGACCGGCCCGGCCCCGGTGAGTGGATCGTGCGCGAGACGTTCGAACCGGTCCGGTGCGGCACCGGCACGCTGCTGCGCCACGTGGCCGGCGACCGTTACGTGCGCGCCGGTGACGACGGTGCGCTGCGGGCCGACGCGGCGACGCCGGAAGAGGCCACCGCGTTCGTCGTCGACCTGGTCACCGACGGGATCGAGGCGGCCGTCGCGGCCGCCCGCGCCGCCGACGTGGCCGTGGTCGTGCTCGGCAACCATCCGATGGTCGGCGGCCGGGAGACCGAGGACCGCGCCGACCTCGCCCTCCCGCCGACGCAGGAGGCGCTGCTGCGCGCGGTCCACGCCGCCAACCCACGCACCGTGCTCGTGTTGACCAGCAGCTACCCGTACGCGGTCGGCTGGGCGCACGACCACCTGCCGGCCGTGCTGTGGACCGCGCACGGCGGCCAGGAGTACGGGTCGGCGCTGGCCGACGTACTGCTCGGCGGCACCCCGGACGGGGAGCCGGTCGAGCCGACCGGTCGCCTCCCGCAGACCTGGTACCGCTCCGACGCCGACCTGCCCGACCTGCTCGACTACGACATCATCGGCTCGGACGCGACCTACCTCTACTTCCGCGGCACCCCGCTCTACCCGTTCGGGCACGGCCTCGGCTACACCCGGTTCGCGCACCGCGACCTGCGGCTCAGCGCCGACACGGTCGACGCCGACGGGCAGGTCGAGATCAGCGTCGACGTCGTCAACGTCGGCGACCGCCCCGGCGAGGAGGTCGTGCAGTTCTACACCCGGCAGCGGCGGTCCCGGGTGAAGCAGCCGCTGCGTCAACTGCGCGGCTTCCGCCGGGTCCGGCTCGCCCCCGGCGAGCGGGTGACCGTCAGCCTGCCACTGCGCGCCGCCGACCTCGCCTTCTTCGACGTGTCGTCGGGCCGGCCGGTCGTCGAGTCGGCCCGGCACACGGTGGCCGTCGGCCGCTCCTGCGTCGACCTCACCGCGACGGCCACGCTGACCGTGCACGGCGACGTCGTCGCGCCCCGCGACCCGGCGGCGGCGCCGGTACGGGCGGCCGGCCGGGACGGCGAGTACGCGACGGTGCTCACCGACGAGGGGCCGGAGCACGGCGACGCGGCCACCGCCGTACGCGCCGGTGCCTGGCTGGCCTTCGAAGACGTCGAGATCGGGGCCGGGGTCCGGTCCGCCACCCTGCGGGCCGCCGCCCCCGCCGGCGGCGCCCGCGTCGAACTGCGCCTGCGTGACCCGCTGTCCGGTCCCGTCGCCGCGGTGTTCGAGGTGCCCGCCACCGCCACCCGGCACAGCTGGACCGAGGTCACCGCCGCGCTGACCGGGGCGGCCGGTGTCCACGACCTCTACCTCACCCTCGGCGCGCCGGGCGCTACGGTGAGCACGTTGGCGTTCGCCGGGGGCGCCCCGGATCCGGTCGGAAAGGGTACGGGCGCACAGTGACCTCGTCAGATCCCGCCGCCACGGCACCCAAACCCGCCGACCTGGTCACCATCACCGACGTGGCCCGGCACGCCGGGGTCGCCGTCAGCACCGTCTCCTACGTCCTGTCCGGCAAGCGGGCCATCTCCGCCACCACCCGGGAACGGGTGCTGAGCAGCATCAGCGCGCTCGGCTACCACCCGAACGCCGGGGCCCGGGCGCTGGCCAGCCGGCGGGCCAACGTGATCGCGCTGGTGCTGCCGCTGCGCACCGGCATGCACCTGCCGGTGCTGATGCAACTGGTGACGGCGGTGGTCACCGGCGCCCGCGAATTCGATCACGACGTGCTGCTGATGACCGCCGACGAGGGGCCGGCCGGGCTGCGCCGCATCGCCGCCAGCGCGATGGTCGACGGCGTCATCGTGATGGACGTGGAGATGACCGACCCCCGGGTCCCGGTGCTGCGCGAACTGGGCCGGCCCAGCGTCCTGATCGGCTTCCCCGCCGACGCGCGCGGCCTCACCTGCGTCGACCTCGACTTCCACCGGGCCGGCGCGCTGTGCGTCGAGCACCTGGTGCGGCTGGGCCACCGCCGGCTCGCCCTGCTCGGCGCCCCCGGCGTCGTCTACGAACGCGACACCGGCTTCGCCCACCGCACCCGGGCCGGCTTCCTGGAGACCGCCGCCGCCCACGGCGTCGCCGCCGTTGCCCGACCGTGCGAGGAGCACTACCCCGCCGTACGGGAGGCGCTCGTCGACCTGTTCGCCGGCGACCCGGCACTGACCGGGATCGTGGTGCACAACGAGGCGGCGGTCGACCACGTGATGGCGGTCCTGCCGATGCTCGACCGGCGGGTCCCCCGCGACGTGTCGGTGGTCGCGATCTGCCCCGACCAGGTCGCCGAACGCACCCGCCCGGCCCTGGCGTCGGTGCCGATCCCGGCCGAGGAGGTGGGCCGCAACGCGGTGTCGCTGCTCATGCGCAAGCTCGCGGGCACGGCCGTGCCGGACGCGACGCTGCTCGCCCCGGCGCTGACCGCCCGGTCCAGCACCACCGCCGCCGCCGAGCCTCCCGCGTAGCCGGTCCCGCCGGCCGTGGCCGGCCCCGGAGCCGTGCCACGGCCGGCCCGGTGCCGGGCCGGCCGGGCGGGCACGGTCAGATCGTGTAGAGGATCCTCACCCCGTCGAGGGTGGTCGCGGAGACGGCCGAGCCGCCGACGCCGGAGTTGAGGTTGCGCCAGCCGTTGTTGCTCGCCGCCTCGTGCACCATGCCGCCGACGACCGTGTAGACGTGCTTCACCCCACCCACGTTCAACGCCGCCAGCGCGCTCCCGCTCACCCCGCCGATCCCGGAGTTGAGGTTGCGCCAGCCGTTGTTGCTCGCCGCCTCGTGCACCATGCCGCCGACGACCGTGTAGACGTGCTTGACCCCACCCACGTTCAACGCCGCCAGCGCGCTCGCGCTCACGCCGGAGATCCCGGAGTTCAGGTTGCGCCAGCCGTTCGCGCTGGACGCCTCGTGCACCGTCCCGCCGGCGACCGTGTAGACGTACTTGACGCCGTTCACGTTGATCGCGGCGAGCGCGTTGTCGCTGACGCCGGAGATCCCGGTCCACAGGTTGCGCCAGCCGTTGGCGCTGGACGCCTCGTAGACGTTTCCGCCGGCGACGGTGTAGACGTACTTGACGCCGTCGACCGTGATCGCGGCCAGGGCGTTGCCGCTGACGCCGGAGATGCCGGTCCACAGGTTGCGCCAGCCGGTGTTGCTGGCCGCCTCGTAGACGTTGCCGTTGTTGACGGTGTAGATCAGCTTCGTGCCGCCGAGGGTGATGGCGGCGGTCGCCGACCCGGTGACCGAGCCGGCGCTGCCGCTGACCGGCAGGGGCCGCCAGCCGGCGTTGCTGGCCGCCTCCCAGACCTGGCGGGCCGTGCTGCCGCAGTTGTTGCTCGTGACGTTGCGGGGCGCCGAGACGGGGCCGGAGACGTACAGCGGTCCGGTGTGCGGGCTGCCGTCGGAGGTGATGCCGGAGGGGACCCCGTTGAACCACGCCTCGCTGCGGACCCCGTCGCGGATCTGCTCGTAGTGCAGGTGCGGGCCGGTCGAGTTGCCGGTGCTGCCGACCCGGCCGATCCCCTGGCCGGTCGCCACCCACTGGCCGGCGGCGACCGGCGGCCGCTCGATCATGTGCATGTAGCGGGTCTGCCAGCCGCCGCCGTGGTCGATCACGACGTGCCAGCCGGCGCTGCTGCCCCAGCCTGCGAAGGTGACCGTGCCGCCGTACGAGGCGAGGATCGGCCGGCCGCTGCTGCCGCCTCCGGTGAAGGTCATGTCGATGTCGTAGTCGTCGTGGCCGTAGTAGGTGGCGAGCCGCCAGGTCTCACCGCAGGGGAACGGGAGCTGGAAGTGGGGTTGCGGGCCGGCGGCGTGGGCCGGGGTGGCGACGACCGCGGTGGCGGCCACGGCGGCGAGCGCCGACGTGGCGGCGGTGGCGAGGGCCAGGAACGCGGCGGCGAGGGTACGCGCGGGCTTGCTCGTCATGGAGGGGGTCCTTCGGACGGAGCGACAGGGCCAGAGATGGATGTTGATGTTACTGTCGCTCGTCCGGTCTCCGGGACGTCCGGCGTGCCGGGTCGGGCGGGCCACCCGCCGGCCGCCGTAGGGACGGGGTATCGCTGTTTTGCCCCACAGCGAATTCGCTGTGGTTACGCCGAATTCGCTGTGGACCCCGACACCAACCTGCCCCGGGATCCGCGCCCGACGGCGACGTCCGCGCGGAACACCCCGGGCTCAGGTCGGCTCGTCCGGCGTGGACGGTGTCGTGCACACCGCGCTTGACCTCAACCCGGGTTCAGGTACGAAGGTGCACCGGTGACCGCACCCGGCAGGCTCCTCCCCGAGGGCTACCGCACCGTGTTGAGCGACCCCGGATTCCGGCGGCTCGCCACGGCCGCCCTCGTCTCCTTCCTCGGTGACGGCCTGTCCGTCGTGGCGCTGGTCTGGGTGGCACTCACCCTCGCCCCGCCCGGCACCGAGGGGCTGGTCGTCGGAGCGGCCGTCGCGGCGTACGCGCTGCCGGCCGCGGTCGGCGCGGTCCTGCTCGCCCCCTGGCTCAGTCGGCTGGACGCCCGGCGGCTGGTCAGCCTCAGCGCGAGCCTGCGCGCGGTGGCCCTGGGCACCGTCGCGGTCCTGCACCTCGCCGGCGGTCTCGGGGTGGCCGGCTACATCGGGCTGCTCGCCGTCTCGTCCGTACTCGGAGCCTGGGGGAACGCCGGGCTCTACACCATCGTCAGCCGGCTGTTCGACGCCGGCCGCCGGCTGCCCGCCAACTCGCTGGTGAGCACCGCCCAGCAGGTCAGCATCGTCGTCGGCCCGGCGCTGGCGGGCGTACTCGTCGGATTCGTGGACGCCGCCGTCGTACTCGGCCTGGACGCTCTCACGTGGGCTTTCCTCGGCGTCCAGGTCCTGCGGATCAACCTTCCCGACACGGCGGCGGCATCCGGGCGGCCACGGCTTTCCACCGGTTTCCGGCTCCTCGCCCGGCGCCCGCACCTCGCCGGCCTGCTGGCGGTCACCGCGGGGTTCGTCTTCCTCTACGGTCCGGTCGAGGTCGCGCTCCCGCTCTACGTCACCCACGACCTGCACGGGTCCGCCGGCCTGCTCGGCGCGTACTGGGCGGTCTTCGGGGTCGGGGCCATCGTCGGCGGGCTGCTGGGCGGGATGCTGCGTACGACGCGACAGTGGCCGCTGGTCGTCGCCGTCATCGCGGGGTGGGGCCTCACGCTGATCCCGTTCGGCTTCCTCGACGCGGCGGCGCCGACCCTGGCGCTGTTCGCCCTCGGCGGGCTCGCCTACGGCCCGTTCCCCGCCTTCACCCTGGCCCTGTTCCAGAACGCCACCGACCCGGCCGACCTGCCCGCGCTGCTGGCCGCCCGCGGCGCGATCACGATGACCGTCATGCCGGCCGGTGCCGCGGTGGGCGGTCCGCTCGCCGCCGTGCTGGGTGCCGCCGGCACGCTGCTCGTCTCGGGGGTCGCCACGCTGGCGCTCGCCGTGGTCACCGCCGCCGTGCTGGTCGCGGCGGCCCGGCCGGCGAGGCGCCGGGTGGTCCGGGCCTAGCGTCGTGCCGGGCGCTCAGCCGCGCCGGTCGCGGCCCCGCCCGCCGCGCCCGCGGCGTAGCGCCGCCGCCAGCAGGGCGCCCCACGCCACGCGTCTCCCCCACCGGCGCAGCCCGGACCGTACCGGGGCGGGCCGACCGACCGGCCCCGGTCCGGGTACCCGTACCGTCCGCACGCCGGGGTAGGCGGTCCGGGCGGCCGTCGTGGCCGCCGCCTCGGACGTGGCGGCGCGGTTGCCGGTCAGGACGACGCCGCCGTCCGCCGCGTGGTACCGCCACCTCCAGACACCCCGCTCCGGCCACACCTCGACCCGCTCCCCCGGCTCCCGCCCGGTGGCCTTCTCGGCAGGCGCTGACGCGGGCGGTGGCGCGGCCGCCGTACGGCGGCGGGTGGCCGCCCGCCGCAGTTCGGCCCGGGTCAGGTCGCCGAACCCGGCCGCGTCGCCACCGCGCAGCGCCCGCGTGACCAGGTAGGCGACCAGTCCCGCGACCACCGGCAGGACGAGGACCGACACCCGCAGCACCGTCACCACGTCGGCCAGCGGCACCCGCAGCAGCCGGGCGATGATCTCGTCGGCGCCGGCGAGCACCAGCAGCGTGAAGAAGACGATCGCGCCGACGCCGACGCCGAGCCGTACCGGGTGCCGGCGGGGCGGGTCGAGCAACTGGTGCGGCAGTTCGTCGCGGCTGAACCGCCGTTCCAGGAACGGCCAGGCGTACAGGACGGCGAAGGTCAGGCCGCCGAGCACGACGCCGGGGAAGAACGGCGCCGGTACGAGGTGGCCGAAGATCCGGAACTCCACCGGCGGGAAGAGGCGCAGGGCGCCGTCGGCCCAGGCGACGTACCAGTCGGGCTGGGCGGGCGAGGTGGCCTGGGACGGTTCGAAGGGGCCGTACAGCCAGACCGGGTTGATCTGGGCGAGCCCGCCCAGCGCGAACAGCACCGCCAGCACCCAGGCGAAGAGCGCGAGCGTACGCAGGGTGTAGCCGGGCCAGAAGCGGGAGCCGACGACGTTGTGCTCGGTGCGGCCCGGGCCGGGGAACTGGCTGTGCTTCTGCCGCACCAGGATCGCCAGGTGGATCGAGACGAGGGCGACGAGGATGCCGGGGACCAGCAGGACGTGGCTGACGAACATCCGCGGGATCATCTCGTCGGACGGGAACTCGCCGCCGAAGGCGAGGAACGCCGCCCAGGCGCCGACGACCGGGATCGACTCGACCACCGAGTAGATGATCCGCAGTCCGGTGCCGGAGAGCAGGTCGTCCGGCAGCGAGTAGCCGGTGAAGCCGTTGAGCAGGGCGAGCGCGAGCATGGTGACGCCGACCAGCCAGTTGATCTCGCGGGGCCGGCGGAACGCGCCGGTGAAGAAGATGCGCAGCAGGTGCAGCACGATCGCGCCGACGAAGACCAGCGCCGCCCAGTGGTGGGTCTGCCGGACCAGCAGCCCGGCCCGTACGTCGAAGCTCAGCCGCACGGTCGACGCGTACGCGGCCGAGGTGGTGGTGCCGTCGAGCGGGGCGTAGCCGCCCTCGTAGACCCGGTCGGCGGTGCTCGCCTCGAAGAAGAACGTCAGGTAGACGCCGGTGAGGATCAGCGCGACGAACGCGTAGAGGGCGATCTCGCCGAGCATGAACGACCAGTGGTCCGGAAAGACCTTGGCCAGGGCCCGCCGGGCGACCGGTGAGACCCGCAGCCGGTCGTCGAGCCCGCGCACGAACCGGCCGACGATCACGGCCGGCCCCAGTAGCCGGCGCCGGGCGGGGACGTGAAGTCGCCGGTGGCGCGCAGGAAGCCGTCCGGGTCGACCTCGACGGGCAGGCCGGGTAGCGCGCGGGCGGCCGGCCCACTGACCGGGCGGGCGGCGGCGAGCAGGTCGAACGACGACTGGTGGCAGGGGCACAGCACCCGGCCGGTGCCGTTGAGGTAGAGGCGGACCGGGCAGCCGGCGTGGGTGCACAGCATCGAGTAGACGACCAGGCCGTCGAGGTCGCCGGCGGGCGGCGGCCGGGAGAAGCGGCGCGGGTCGAGGCGTACGGCGAACGCCGGCCCGTCACCGGTGTCGACGTGCCCCTCGGGGAAGACGCCGACGATGGTGCCGGCCGGTACGTCGGCGGGGCGCAGCGGCCGCCCGTCGGTGTCGACGAGCCGGACGCCGGCCGCCCACGGGGTGTCGCGCAGCGCCTGCTGCGGCCGGGTCCGGTCGTACGGCAGCAGTGAGCGCAGCGGGAAGAGCGCGGCCGCGCCGATCGCGGTGACCGCGAGGCCGAGCAGGGCGAGCAGCCCGCGCCGGCGGGGCGGACTGTCCGGGGTGGTCAGTGCGGCGGCGGCGAGGACCCGCTCCTGCGGCGGCGGACTGAACGACTCGTGCTCCTCGACGTGGCCGCCGGTCGGGATCAGCCGGCGGGCCCAGATCGCCAGCCCCAGGGCCAGTCCGGTGAAGGCGACGGCGAGGCTGACGCCTTCCCAGCGGGTGTTCCCGCCGAGCGCGTACGTCGTCGCGAAGCCGACCGCGCCCAGGGTGCTGACCAGGAACGCGGCGCCGATCCGGCGGGCGGTCACCGGTCGGCCCTCGTGCCGAGCCAGCGGACGGCGAGCACCAGCAGGCTCAGCCCGATCAGCCAGGCGACCAGGCCCTCGGCGGCCGGCCCGAGCCGGCCCAGCGGGTTGCCGCCGACGTCGAGCCGCTCGCTCTGGAGCAGGCGTACGTAGCTGGTCAGGTCGTCGACCTGCCGGTCGGTGAGCACCTCGGCGGGGAAGGCGGGCATCGGTCCGGGACCGACCCGGACCGCCTCGGCGATCTGCACCGCCGTCGCCTCGTACAGCGGTGGTGCCACCAGCCCGTTGGTCAGGTCGGTGCCGGAGCCGGTGGCGGAGTGGCACGGCGCGCAGTTGGCGGCGAAGATCTGCCGGCCGGCGGCGACGTCGCCCGGTGCGGGGTCCGGGATCCGCGGCCCGCCGCCGCCGAAGCTGGCGACGTGGTCGACCAGGGCGGCGATCTCGGCGGCGGAGAAGACCGGCTCGTGCCGGGTCGGCTGCTGTCGCTCGTCTTTCAGCGGCATCCGGCCGGTGCCCAGCTGGAAGTCGACCGAGGCCGGGCCGACGCCGACCAGCGACGGCCCGCGCTGGGTGCCCTGCCCCTGCACCCCGTGGCAGCTGGCGCAGGTGCGCAGGTACAGGTCGGCGCCGTCGGGTGCCGGGGCACCGGTCGGTGCCGGCGCTCTGGCGCCCGGCGGGACCGCCGCCGGGGCCATCGTGGCCGGCCGGACCGCCGCGGGAGCCGGCGTGATCGCGGCGGGAGCCGGCGTGATCGCGGCGGGAGCCGGCGTGATCGCGGCGGGAGCCGGCGTGCTGGGCGTGATCGCGGCCGGGCCGAGGGCGAGCAGGGCCACCGCCGCCACGGCCAGGGCCCGGCGCCGGTTCCCGCGCTGCGGCATCTCCATCGCTCAGTCCAGGGTGTGCAGGTAGGCGGCGATGTCCTCGGCGTCGATCGGGTCGACGCCGAGGTTCGGCATGGCCGTGCCCGGCTCGACCGACTGCGGGTCGGTGATCCAGCGTTTCAGGTTCTCGGCGCTGTTCGGCAGTTCGCCGGCGATGTACGAGCGGGCGCCGAACCGGGTCAGCGGCGGTCCGACGAGACCGTCCGCCCCGTCGATGCCGGGGATGGTGTGGCAGGAGCCGCAGCCGTACCGGGCGATGAGTTCGGCGCCCCGTTCGGGGTGGCCGCTGTCCGGCCGGGACACCGGTGGCGGCGTCGTACGGCCGCAGCCGGGCACGGCGGCGACGATCGGCAGCACGGCCAGCAGCGGCCACAGGATCCGGTTGTTCAACGGACTGCCCCTTCGGTCGGTGCCCCGGGCACGGCGACCCGGTCGTCGGCCGGCACCGGTGGGTCGCCGTCCGGGCGGGCGAGCCAGCGCAGCAGTCCGGCCAGCGCCGCGACCAGCAGGACGACGTCCATCGGCACCCACATCAGCAGGCCGGCGAGTTGCTGGTCGGCCAGCGGGTCGGCGCCGTACACGGTCGCCGGGTAGACCGGCCGGGTGGCGAAGGTGAGCACGGCGCCGAGTGCGGTGGCCGGCAGCATGGTGGTGACGAGCAGCAGCGTCCCGACCGGGGCCGGCGGCCGGTGCCGGGGCGGGCCGACCACCGGTGTCCAGAGCAGCCACGCCGCGAAGACGAAGCACAGGTGCTCGACGCCGTGCAGGACGGGGTGTTCGAGGGCGGCGACGTACGGGACCGGCAGGTGCCAGACCCACAGCACCAGCAGTTGCCCGGCGCCGGCCAGCGACGCGTACACCACCGGGCGGCGCAGCGACCGGACGGCGGGGGCCGCCCGCCACCGGGCGAGCCGGCGGCGCAGCCGCAGCGGGGTGGCGAGGCTCAGCGGCAGGCCGGCGCCGCCGGCGGCGAGCAGCGGGCCGGCCACCAGCAGCAGCACCATGTGCTGGGTCATGTGCCCGGCGAGCGAGCCGTGGGCGAGGTCGTCGAGCAGCCCGCCCTCGATCGCGAGCACGATCAGGGCGCCGCCGGCGAAGGCCGCGGCCCGCCGGACCGGCACGATCCGGCCGGTGCCGTGCCGGGACCACAGTTCGTGTACGCCGCGGCCGTAGCCGGCGACGGCGAGGCAGACGAGGCTGACGACCAGGGTCGACAGCAGGCCGCCGGCCACGGCGGCGGGCGCGGGGTCCGCGGCGGTCAGTGGCATGACGGCAGCACCAGCACGGCGATCCCGCCGAGCACGATGATGGCGAGGAAGAGCAGGTTGCCCCAGATCCCGAGCAGGGCGAGCATCCGGGCGCGGGCGAACCGCGGGTCGCCGCCGGCCCGGGCCGGCCGGCCGGTGCGGCGCCAGGTCAGTACGGCGGCCAGCAACGCGCCGACGGTGACCAGGGCCGGCACGACCACGGCCAGTCCGATGACGGCCCGCGGTGGGAGGCCGGCGACGCGGTGGATGCCGGCGGCGCAGGTGAGTTCGTCGACGCCCCAGCCGACGAACAGGTGGACCGCCCAGGCGACCGCGCCGCCGAGGACGCCGTACCAGGCGAGCAGTCCGCCGGCGAGGCGGGCGCGGTGACCGGGTGCCGCGCTCATCACAGCCGGGGCGAGAGGTAGATGGTGAACAGGATGCCGAGCCAGACGATGTCGACGAAGTGCCAGTAGATGGCGACGTTGCGGACCCGGTCGTCGCGTCGGGCGTCGAGGCCGCCGCGGGTGGTGGTGAGCGCCCAGGCGATCATCGTCGCGCCGATCAGGACGTGCAGGCCGTGGAAGCCGGTGATCACGTAGAACAGCGACCCGTAGGCGTTGGTGGTGAGGGTGAACTCGGTGAGCAGCTCGGCGTATTCGGTGGCCTGCAACGCCAGGAACGTCAGGCCGAGCAGCATGCTGGCGGTCAGTCCGGCGCGTACCCGCCAGAGCTGGCCGCGGCGCAGGCCGCGTTCGGCCCAGAGCATCGGCAGGCTGCTGGGGACCAGTACGGCGGTCATCACCAGCGGGCGCAGCAGGGCCGGGTCGGGGATGTCCCCCGGCGGCCATTGTGGACCGTATTGGAAGCGCAGGTAGAAGTAGCTGCCGAGCAGGCAGGCGAACAGGGTCGCCTCGGTGGTGACGAACAGCACCATGCCCCACCAGCCGGTGGAGCGGCCGACCGGCAGCTCGGCGCTGAGCGCTTCCGGGCTGGTCGTCGTCGCGATCCCGCCGGGCGGGGTCATGTGCGGGCCTCCGGGCGGCGGCCGGGCCAGAGCCAGGCGGCGACGGTGCCGGCGACGACGGCCACCGCGGCGGCGGCGACCGGATACCAGGCGAAGAGCAGCGAGACGAAGAGGGCGAGCAGGGCGAGGGCGAGGACGAGCGGCTTCACGCTCGCCTCCGGCATCTCCACCGGGCGCTCGTACCGGCCGTCCAGTTCGCTGGTGAGCGGGGTGCGGCGGCCCTCGCTGAGGACGCGGTCCGCGGTCGCGCCCGGCCCGGTCGACTCCGCGGTGCGCGCGTCCCAGGTCGGGTGCAGGCTGTGCACCCGGGGGACCACCGGGAAGTTGTATGCCGGCGGCGGCGAGTCGGTCGACCACTCCAGGGTGTCGCCGCCCCACGGGTCGGGCGGCGCCGGCCGGCCGCGCCGTATCGCGTGCACCACCCCGACCACGACGACCAGGAACCCGACCGCCAGCAGGTACGCCCCGACGGTGCTGACCAGGTTCCAGCCGTCCCAGTCCAGGCCGGCCGGGTACGTGTAGACGCGGCGCGGCATGCCGAAGAGCCCGTACAGGTGCATGGGGAAGAAGGTGATGTGCATGCCGGCGAAGACGAGCCAGAACGCCCAGCGGCCGAGCCGTTCGGCGTACATCCGGCCGGTGATCTTCGGTAGCCAGTGGTAGATGCCGGCGAGGATCGGGAAGACCGCGCCGCCGACGAGGACGTAGTGGAAGTGCGCCACGACGAAGTAGGAGTCGGTGACCTGCTGGTCGAAGGCGGTCAGCGCGAACATGGCGCCGGTGACGCCGCCGAGTACGAAGGTGATGATGAAGCCGATCACGAACAGCAGCGGGGTCCGCAGCACCAGCCGGCCGAGCAGCATGGTGGCCAGCCAGGCGAAGATCTGGATGCCGGACGGGATGGTGATGATGCTGCTGGCGGCGCTGAAGAAGCCGTACGACACCTGGGGCAGTCCGACGGCGAACATGTGGTGCGCCCAGACGCCGAACGAGATGATCGCGATCGCAACGATGGCGAGGACGACCAGCGGGTAGCCGACCACGCCACGGCGGGTGAAGGCGGGCAGGACGGCGGAGACGATGCCCAGGCCGGGCATGACGATGATGTAGACGTCCGGGTGGCCGAAGATCCAGAACAGGTGCTGCCAGAGCAGCACGTTGCCGCCGGCGGCCGGGTCGAAGAAGCCGGCGCCGAAGCGGCGGTCGAGGAAGAGCATGGCGTTGTCGAGGTTCAGCGCCGGCAGCGCGAAGATGACCATGAAGGCGGTGGCCACGATCGCCCAGACGAACAGCGGCAGCCGGTTGAGCGACATGCCGGGGGCGCGCATCTTCAGCGCGGTGACGATGAAGTTGATCGCGCCGGCGGTGGTCGAGACGCCGAGGAAGAGCAGGCCGAGGGCGTAGACGTCGAGGTGCAGGCCGGGGGTCGCCTGCCCGCCGGTCAGCGGCACGTACGCGAACCAGCCGCCGTTGGGGGCGGCGCCGAACGGCAGGCTCGCCCACATGAAGATGCCGGCGAAGAGGAAGACCCAGTAGCCGAAGGCGTTCAGCCTGGGGAAGGCCATGTCCCGCGAGCCGATCATCAGCGGGACGAGGAAGTTGCCGAAGCCGAACAGCATCGGGGTGGCGAACAGGAAGATCATCGCCGTGCCGTGCATGGTGAAGAGCTGGTTGTACTGCTCCGGCGACAGCAGGTCGCCGCCGGGGTTGGCGAGTTGCGTTCGCATCAGCAGGGCGCTGATGCCGGCCAGCGCGAAGAACACGGCGGCGGTCACCAGGTAGCGGCGGCCGATCCGCTTGTGGTCGACGGTGGTGAGGAAGGACCGCAGCGACGGCCGCTCGGCCCAGTTCGCATCGAGGCGGTCGAGGTCCGCCCGGTCGGCGCCCGGCGCCGGTGTGTCCACTATCGACATGGTCAGCCCAGGGACCGCAGGTAGGCGATGAGGTCGGGCAGCCGTGCGGCGTCGACCGGTTGCGGCGGCATCTGGTTGCCGGGCTTGACCGTCTGCGGGTTGGCGATCCAGCCGCCGAGGTGGCCGGCGTCGTTCGGGACGGCGCCGGCGCCGATGCTCCAGCGGGAGCCGACGTCGGACAGGTCGGGACCGACCCGGCCCTGCGCGCCGGTGCCGCGTACGGTGTGGCAGGCCGCGCAGGTGCCCTGGACGAAGGCCTGCTGCCCGCGCCGTTCGGCGTCGGTGCTCGGCGCCCGGGCGGGTGCCGCCAACCGGGCCAGCCGGGCGTCGAACTCGGGCCGGGGCACCGCGATGACCATGAGGGCCATGTGGGCGTGCTGCAACCCGCAGTACTCGGCGCACTGCCCCCGGTACTGCCCGACCCGGTCGGCGTGCAGCCAGGTCTCGCGGGTCTCGCCGGCGATCAGGTCGGTCTTCGGCATCAACTGCGGGACCCAGAAGCTGTGCAGTACGTCGGCGGTGCGCAGCCGGACCCGGACCCGCTCGCCGACCGGGATGTGGATCTCGTTGGCGGTGGCGCCGGCGACGCCCTCGTAGCGCACCTCCCACCACCACTGGTGCCCGGTCACCTCGACCGTCGGGGCGTCGCGGCCGGGGTCGGTGCCGAGTGCGGCGAGGTCGCGCAGGCTGACGCCGTACACGGCGACCAGGATCACCAGCGGCAGTCCGGCACCGGCGATCGTGACGAACCGCAGCGGCTGGCTGTGCCGGACCCGGGTCCGGCCGCCCCGGCGGAAGATCAGCGCCCAGGCGAGCAGCGCCATGACCTCGACGAAGACGACCACGGAGATCCAGAACAGCAGCCACCACAGGCCCTCGACGCGCTGCGCCCCGGCGCCCGCCGGATCGAGTGCCGAGGGCGCCTGCCCCGCACAGCCGGCGAGCGGGACGAGGGTCACCACCGTTGCCGCCCGCCCCGTCCGGCGCCGGCGGTCCGGCCCGGTTCGGGGTCTGCGTGCTGCCTCGGTCGTGTCCACCAGCACGGACAGTAGCCAGTACCGCCACTTTGCGTCCTGATATGGCGGATAAACGGTTTGGCCTAATGAATCGCCCTAAGGTACGAGGCGACGGATCCATCGGGTACCAGTGCCGGGGCGGCGGCGCGGACAGGGAAGATCATGGGAAGGCCCGGCATGAACCTCCTGTCGGACACCGGCCGGGCCGGCCGCCGTACGGCGGTGTGGCTCGCTTGTGGACTCTCCGCCGCCGCGGCGGTGACCGGGATCGTGGTGGCGCCCGTCGACGGGTTGCAGGGACCGGCACAGCGGCTGATGTACCTGCACGTGCCGGCCGCCTGGGTGGCGTACGCCGCGTTCACCGTCGTCCTGCTGGCCGGCGGGGCGTACCTGGTCGGCGGTGACCTGCGGTGGGACCGGTTCGCGCGGTCCGCCGCCGAGATCGGCGTGGTGCTGACGGCCGCCGCGATCGGCACCGGCGCGCTCTGGGGCCAACTGGTGTGGGGCACCTGGTGGGCGTGGGACCCCCGGCTGGTCACCACCGCACTGCTGCTGCTGGCGTACGCCGGCTACCTCGCCCTGCGGCGCCTGCTCGCGGAGCGGGTCGGTGGGCCGGACGGCGCCGACCACCGGGTCGCCCGGCCCGCGGCGTACGCCGGCATCGCCGGCTTCCTGCTGGTGCCGGTCGTGCACTTCTCCGTGGTCTGGTGGCGTTCGCTGCACCAGCCGGCGACGGTGCTCGCCCCGGAACGCCCGCCGATCGACCCGCGGATGGGCGCGGCGCTGCTGCTGGCGGTCGCCGCCGCCACGGCCTGGGCGTTCTGCGTCCTGGTCCACCGGGTGGTCGTGCTGGAACGCCGGCTCGCCGCGCGGCCGGCGGCCGACCGCACGCCGGTCGGCGCCGGATGAACCGGCCGCGGGTCGGCCGGATCGCCGTCGTGGCGGTGCTCCTCGCCGCCGGCGGGCTGCTGGTCACCAGCGCGTTGCAGGACACCCTCACCTACTACCGCACCCCGGGCGAGGTGCTCGACGACCCGGCGGCGGGGCGGCGGCCGACCCGGCTGGGCGGCGAGGTCGTGCCCGGGTCGGTGCGGCACGACGGCGACCTGGTCACGTTCCGGCTCGGCGGCGACGGGCACGAGATCACGGTGACGCAGCGCGGCATGCCTCCGGAGACGTTCCGCGAGGGGCAGGGGGCGATCGTCGAGGGCCGGCTCTCGGCCGGCGGGGTGTTCGAGTCCGACCGGGTGGTCGTGCAGCACGGCAACGAGTACGGCCCCTCCCCCGCGCCGCCGTCCGGGCCGGAGAGGGCCGGCGGTGCTCGCTGAGGCCGGCACCGCAGTCCTCGCCGGCGGGATGCTCGCCGCCACCCTGTCCACCCTGCTCTGGCTGCGCACCGCGCTGTTCGGCGGGTCGAGCCGCCCGGCCCGGTTCGCGACCACGGCGACGCTGGCCGCCGCGGTGGCCGGCTGCGCGCTGCTGGAGTGGGCGCTGCTGCGGCACGACTTCAGCGTGCGGTTCGTCGCCGAGAACGGCGGCTGGGGCGTGCCGCTCTACTACACCGTCACCGGCCTGTGGGCCGGCCTGGAGGGGTCGCTGCTGCTGTGGCTGCTCATCCACTGTGGATACACGTGGTGGCTGTCCCGGTACGCCCACCGCCACCCGCCCCGGCTGCACGCGTACGCGATGGTGGTGGTCAGCGCGGCCGGCACGTTCTTCTTCGCGTTGACGCACTTCGCGGCGAACCCCTTCGGCGAGGTGTTCCCGGTCCCGCCCGACGGTCCCGGCCCGAACCCGCTGCTGCAACAACACCCGGCGATGGGCCTGCACCCGCCGCTGCTCTACGCCGGCTACATCGGCCTGGTGGTGCCGTTCGGGTTCGCGGTCGCGGCGCTGATCACCGGCCGTACGGCGCACGACTGGGCGCGGATCGTCCGGCCGTGGACGCTGTTCGCCTGGGCGGCGCTGACCGCCGGCATCGGGCTCGGCGCCTGGTGGTCGTACACCGTGCTGGGCTGGGGCGGCTACTGGGTGTGGGACCCGGTCGAGAACGCCTCGCTGCTGCCGTGGCTGACCGCGACCGCGTTCCTGCACACCTCGTTCGGGCGGTCCGCCGCCCGCCCCACCTGGAACGTGCTGCTTGCCTGCGCCAGCTTCGCGCTCGTCCTGCTCGGCACGTTCCTGACCCGGTCGGGCGCGGTCGCCAGCGTCCACGCGTTCACCGACTCCCCGCTCGGGCCGATGCTGCTCGGCGCCGTCCTGCTCGCGGTCGTCGTACCGACCGTCCTCTTCGGACTGCGCGGCGGCACCCGGCCGGCGCGCGGCCGCACCGCCGCGCTGTCGACGGGCACGGCGCTGCTGGCGAACGCCGTCATCCTGCTCACCGTCACCGCGATGGTGCTGATCGGCACCGTCTTCCCGCTGCTCTCCGACGCGCTCGGCGGGCCATGGACGGCGGTCGGGCCGGCCTACTACCACCGCACCGCCGTACCGCTGGCCGTCGTGCTGCTGCTGGTGATGGGGGTGGCGCCGGTGCTGCGGTCGGCCGGCCGCGGGACGTACCGGCGGCTGGCGGTGCCGGCCGGGGCGGCGCTGGCCACCGTCGCCGCCGCCGGCACGCTCAGCCGGCCCGGCCTGCCCGCGCTGGCCGCCTTCGCCGCCGCCGCGTTCGTCCTCACCGGGCTCGCCGGCCAGTTTGCGCGACGGGTGCGCCGCCGGCCCCGGGCCGCCGGCCTCGGCGGGCTGCTCGCGCACGCCGGCATCGCCGTCGTCGCGCTCGGGGTGGCCGGCTCGGCCGCCTACAGCGACAGCGTCGAACGCGAGCTGCGGGTCGGCGAGACGCTGCGGCTCGGCGCCACGTCGGTGCGGCTCGTCGAGATCCGGCGCGACGCCGACCCCGGGGTCATGTCGGTCGACGCCCGCCTGCGGCTCGTCACGGCCGCCGGCCACGAGCGCACGGCCAGCCCGACCCTGCGCTACTACCCGGGCCGGGACACCGCCGTCACCGTCCCCGAGGTGGTGTCCGACCCGCTGCGGGACAGCTACGTCACGCTCATCGCGGTCGCCGCCGACAGCACGAGCGCGACCGTGCGGCTCGCCGTCAACCCGCTCGTCGGCCTGCTCTGGGCCGGCGGGCTGCTGACCACGGCCGGGGGCGTGGTGGCGATGGCCGGTGCCGTACGCCGCCGGCCCGGCGTCCGGCGGCCACCGGATCGCCGTACGGCGGTCGACGCCGCCCCCGCCGAACGGACCCCGGTGTGACCGGGCGGGCCCTGGTGTCCCTGCTCCGGCGGCCGGCGCCGGTGCTGGCACTGCTGCTGACCGCCGTACTCGGCATCGTTCTCGCGGTCGGGCTGCACCGGGCGGCGGGCTCGGCACCGGACGCGGCGGCCGGCGCGGCCCCGGGCGCACCCGCCCCCGCGCTGGCCGGCCCGACCCTCGACGGCGGCCATTTCGACCTGGCCGACGCCCGGGGCCGGGTGGTGCTGGTCAACGTCTTCGCCTCGTGGTGCGGGCCGTGCCGGCGCGAGCTGCCGCTGCTGGTCGACGTCTCGCGGCGCTGGTCGGCGCAGGGCGTGCAACTGGTCGGGATCAACGTGAAGGACGGCACCGCGGCCGTACGGGCGCTGCTGGCGGAGACCGGCGCCGAGTCGATGACGGTGCTCCGGGACCCCGACGGCACGCTCGCCGTCGGCTGGGGTGCCCGGGGCGTACCGGAGACGTTCGTGGTGGACCGCGACGGCCGGATCGTCGACCGGCGCCGGGGCGAGGTGACCCGGCAGTGGCTGGAGCAGCGGGTCGGGCCGCTGCTGACCGGATGAACCGGCGCCGCGCCCTCGGCGCCGCGGTCCTGGTGCTGCTGACCGTCGCGGCCGGCGTGGCACTGTTCCGGTCGGCTGCCGCCGGCGACGACCCAGCCCGGTCGATCGCGGCCGGCCTACGGTGCCCGTCGTGCCAGGGCGAGTCCGTCGCCGACTCCAGTTCGCCGGTCGCCGCCGCGATGCGGCAGGTGGTCGCCGACCAGCTCGCGCAGGGACGGAGCCCGGACGAGATCCGGCACTGGTTCACCGAACGTTACGGCGACGACGTGCTCGCCGACCCGCCGCTGAGCGGGCCGGGAGTGCTGCTGTGGGGCGTACCGGCGCTGGTGCTGCTGGGCAGCGGCTACGCGGCCGTACGCACCCTGCGACCGGCCGGGCGCCGGACCGGCGTACCAGTGGGGCCGGCCGGCGGGCCGGGTCGCCGGACCGCCTGGCGGCTCGGTGCCGTCGGCCTGGTCGCCATGGTCGGCGCGGTCGCGTTCGGCGCGGCCCAGGTCGGCCGGCCGGCCGGCGACGGCGGTCCACCGGACCCGGCCGCCGTCGCCGTGCTGCTGGCCCGTGACCTGGAGCAGCAGGGCCGGTACGCCGACGCCGCGCGGATGTACCGGCAGGCGCTGGAGACGCGGCCGGACGTGGACGTCCGGCTGCGGCTGGCCTTCACCCTGGTACGCGCCGGCGCCCCGGCCGACGCCGAGCAGGAGGCCCGGCGGGTGCTGGCCGGCACACCCGACCTGCCCGACGCGCTGCTCGTGCTCGGCCTGGCCCAGCGGGAGACCAGCCCGGACCGGGCACCGGAAACCCTGCGGCGGTTTCTCGACGTCGCGCCCGGCCACCCGGCGGCGGGCGAGGTCCGGCGGCTGCTCGCCCCGGACGGCTGACGGCGGCTATCCCCGGGCCGCCGCCTCGGATGCCGCCGCCTCGGGTGCCGGCACTGCCGCGTCGGCGAGCCGGGTCAGGACGACCGGCCCGTCCTCGGTGATCGCGATGGTGTGTTCGGAGTGGGCCGTACGCGACCCGTCCGCCGACCGGATGGTCCAGCCGTCCGGGTCGTACACGACGCGGTCGGTGGTACGGGCGAACCACGGCTCGATCGAGAAGACCAGCCCGGGCCGGATCCGGTAGCCGCGACCGGCCCGGCCGGTGTTGGAGACGTGCGGTCCCTCGTGCATGGTCCGGCCGACGCCGTGGCCGCCGAACTCGTTGTTGACCGGATAGCCGTAGCGGGCCGCGACCGCGGCGACGGCGGCGGAGACGTCGCCGATGCGGTTGTCCGGCCGCGCGGCGGCGATGCCGGCCTCGAGGGCCTCCTCGGTGGCCCGGATGAGCCGTAGATCCTCGTCGGCCGGGGTGCCGACGACGAGGCTGACGGCGGCGTCGCCGACCCACCCGTCGACCGAGACGGCGAAGTCGATGCTGAGCAGGTCACCGTCGCGCAGCGTGTACTTCTTGGGCAGCCCGTGCAGTACGGCGTCGTTCACCGACAGGCAGACGACGTTCCGGAACGGGCCGTTGCCGAAGGACGGGGCGTAGTCCCAGTAGCAGGAGGTCGCGCCCCGCTCGCGGATCAGCTTGCGGGCGTGGTGTTCGAGGTCCATCAGGTTGACCCCGACGGCGGCCCGGTCACGGAGGTCGGCCAGGGTCTGCGCGACGAACTGTCCCGCCGGACGCATCTGCTCGATCTCCTGCGGGCTCTTTACATGGATCATGAAGCTCTCCTCTGGCGACCTGTCGGTATTATAATACCGAACCATGGTCCGCCCGTGGCACGCAACCGCCCCCTTCGACCCTCAGAGGTACAGTGACGTCGTGGTTCGCAACCCGCTGACACCCGAGCAGATCGAAGCCGGCCGACGGCTCGGCTCACTGCTGCGCCGGGCGCGCGGCGCGGCCGGACTCAACGAGGTCGCCCTCGCCGCCGGGATCTCACCGGAAACCCTGCGCAAGATCGAGACGGGACGGCTGCCGTCGCCGGCGTTCGGCACGATCGCGGCCCTGAGCGAGGTGCTCGGCCTCTCGCTCGACGAGGTCGCGGCCGTGTGGCGCGACCGCTCGCCACTGCGCCTGACCAGCTGACAAGCGTTGGCAATCTCCCCGGACGTCCGGCGGATCGCCCTGATCCACGCTCCGGGCGCGGACATCCACCGGCACAAGAACCCCTGACCTACGGGCAATCGGCACCGCTCCACCGCCTACCGCTCCGGCAGGAAGCAGAGGAAGGAGACCTGGTGATCAACGAGGTGGCGGTCCGTATCGCCCGCCCGTGCACCGACCTCGCGGCCGCGGAGCGCTTCTACGTACACGGCCTCGGCCTTGACCTGCCGCACCGGATCGCCGCGAACGGTCCGGAGGAGCACGACCTCGTCATCCTCGGGTGGCGTCACGCGGCGTGGCATCTGGAGCTGGTCGGTGGCCCCAACCTCACGACGAGGCCGGCACCCACCAGCGAGGATCTGCTCGTGCTCTACCTGGGCGCCCCCGTCGACGAGGCCCTGGTGGCCCGGCTGGAGCAGGCCGGTGGCAGTGTCGTCCCGCAGGGAGCGTACCGGGACCGCTTTGGCGTCACGGTCCGGGATCCGGACGTCGGGCATTGTCTCCCACCACTTTGAAGCCGGCACCCAAACGCCCTTTTCCGCCCACACATACCTTTCGGAAGAAGCGGCCCGGTCGACACTTGGTGTTGCATCAGCCAAGGAGAGGGCATAGTCGATTAACACGGACAAGATGCCGCCAAAGCTGACAGCTCATTGATCATCGGTGATCGACGCTCGTTGCTCTTGACCCATCCCTGGCGGCCTGGATACGGCCTGACCTTGCGACTCTCGGCGTACGCCCTGTCGACCGCTCGGCCTCGAGCCTCGGGCGAGCGTCCACATTGCTTCCTCGCCGGCGCTTGCCCGGTTCGGCCGTAGATCTCTTTGCTGCCAAGGTCTTGACACAGAGAAGTGCTGTTCGCGAGGCGGTCCCGAGCCTGGTCGAAGTTGTGTCGAGCGGAGTGGTGGTAGCTGGCAGGCGCGAGACATTGACAACGATTGCACATCCCGGCAGGCTTTACGAAACTGCCTGGGGGCAGGCGGTGAACCCGACCTGCTCGACGGTGAGTCGATTATTTCGAGCTTGTTTCTAGCAGCCTCGACCGATGTGTCCATCAGCGATGGTGGGGAATACGTAAAGCCTCGTAGCAGTACCCGGACGTCGACGGTCCCCTTTCGCCTACCGGGCGTTTTCGCCTGTCCGGGGGCGAAGTTCTTCGGCCGGGTCGGCTTCTTTTCGATGGATCGGAGATCTGATGCGCGTCGCCCTCCTCACCACGACTCAGCATGGTCACCTGAACCCGTATGTTCCGGTGGTCAATGCGCTCCAAACCGCCGGCAGCGAGGTCGCACTGCTGCTGTTGTCCGCGGACGGTGGCGCGCTCGACGAGCAGCGTCGCCAGGTCCTGGGCAAGGCGCAGGTCCATGCGGTCGGGCAGGTCGAGATGGCGCCGTGGAGCGGCGACCCGGCGAAGATCGGCCCGATGCTCCAGTCGTCGCCGGTGGCGGACCAGACAGCCGCCGCGATCCGTGCGACGGAGCCGGACTTCGTGCTCGTCGATTCGCTGCCGGTCACGGCGTCGGCGATGGTCGGCGCACAGGCGTCCGGCGTGCCGTACGGGATGATCTGGGCCAACCTGGGTGGCGTATGCCCGAGCGAGCATCGACGAGGCCGCTGGCCGTACGACGAGCAGGTCGGCGACTATCTGACCAGGCACGGGGTGTTGTGGTCGACCCGGACCCACTCGGCACGTTCACCGATTCTCAATCTGATGCCGACGATTCCCGCTCTCGTCGGGGACGACGGGGTCACCGACGACGGTGTGCAACTGGTCGGATTGCCGGGTGCGGCGGGGACCCGCGGCGACGAGGTCGCCTTCTCGGGCCTGGATCGGATCGACCCCGACCGCCCGGTGGTGTACGTCTCCTTCGGCACGATCTTCTACCGGCGACCGGACCTGCTGCGCACGGTGATCGCCGGGGCGGCGGCGACCGGTGCGCAGGTGATCGCCGCGGTAGGAGACCTCGCCGAAGAGCTCGCGCTGCCCGACGAAGTGCTCACCGCCCCGTACCTGCCGCAACGTGAGGTGCTCGAGCGCGCCGACGTGTTCGTCACCCATGGCGGATACAACTCCGTGGCGGAGTCGATCCGGGCGGCGACACCGATGCTGGTGATCCCGCTGGCTGTGGATCAGCCCGTCCAGGCCCACTTCGTGGCCAGCGCGGGCTTCGGAACGGCGTTGGAGCCGGCCGGCGTCACCGAGCAGGCGGTCGCTGACGCTGTCACCGATCTGCTCGATCCCGCCCGGGACTACCGGGCCCGGCTGCGCGCCGCGCAGCCGGAGTGCGGCGATTCCGCGGCGCGCACGGCCGAGCTGGTCATCGGCACGGTCGAGACGCTACAGCGAAAGGGAGAGCAGTGACGATCGAACTGCAGCGGCCGGTGGGCGACCCGATCGTGATCGATGATCTCGAGCGTCTCTCGTTCCGGGTGGACCGCCGCGCCTACACCGACGACGACCTGGCCGCACAGGAGATGACCCGGATCTTCGATCGCTGCTGGTTGTACGTCGGGCACGATTCGGAGGTGCCCGGGCCGGGCTCCTACGTGGCACGCGACGTCGGCGGGCGTCCGGTGGTCATGGCACGCGGGTCCGACGGGGTGATCCGGGTGTTCGCGAACAGCTGCACCCACCGCGGCGCCCTGATCTGCTCGCAGCCGGCCGGGCAGGCCAGATCGTTCCGGTGCCCGTACCACGACTGGACGTTCTCCAACCAGGGCGACCTGGTCGGGGTCCCGATCCCCGACGGGTACGGGCCGGGCTTCCGCAAGGCGGACTTCGGCCTGGCGCAGCACCGTAGTGACAGTTACCGGGGTTTCGTGTTCGCCACCTTCGACCCGGAGCAGCCGCGCACCCTGACCGAATACCTGGCGGGCGCGACGGAATACCTCGACCTGATCGACGACCAGTCCGAGGTCGGGATGGAGGTGATCCAAGGCGCGCAACTCCACGGGGCTCGGGCCAACTGGAAGCTCATGATGGAGAACAGCGTCGACATCTACCACTTCCGGGCCCTGCACAAGCGTTACGTCAGCTACATGGAGTCGCTGGGGTCGGTGCCGCCACGACGACGAGGTGGCTTCGGCCGTGCCCTCGGACTGGGCCATGGCGCCAACGAGCTGCCACCGGCGGCAGCCCGCCCGCTCGCCTACTGGACGCCGATGTTCGGCGCCGAGGTCCGGCCGCGGATCGAGGCGACGGCCGCCCGGTTCGTCGACCGGTTCGGCGCCGAACGCGCCGAACGGATCACCGGCACCAATCGTGCGCTGCTGATCTTCCCCAACTTGATGATCATCGACGCGATCGCGATCACGATCCGCAAGATCGACCCGGTCGGCGCGGGCCAGATGGCCATCACCTCGGTCGCCCTGGCCCCCAAGGACGAGGATCCGGACATCCGGGAACTCCGCAAGAGTCACTACCTGACGTTCCTCGGCCCCGCCGGCTTCGCCACCCCCGACGACATCGAGATCGTCGAGTCGTGCCAGCGGGGTTATCTCAACCGCACGGTCCGCTACTCGGATCTGTCACGCGGTATGGACAAGGAGGTCCCGGAGACGACCGACGAGCTTCCCGCCCGCGAGTTCTGGCGGCAGTGGGACCGGTTGATGCACGGCGACGACGGTCACCTCGAGGTCGCCCACCGGGCCGAGATGCAAGGGGCAGAACCCCGATGACCACCGAGCTGACGGTCGACGAAGCGGCCCAGGTGCGGTTGTGGCACCGGGTGAGCCAGTTCCTTTTCCGTGAGGCGCGGCTGCTCGACGAGTGGCGCCTGCGCGAGTGGTACGACGAGATGCTGACCGACGACATCCGCTACTCGGTGCCGGCCACCGACGTCCGTGGCGAGACGGCCGATGCGCTCGGGCTCATCGACGATGATGCCGCCCGGCTACGCCAGCGGATCGAACAGATCCTCAACGGTGAGGTGTGGTGCGAGAACCCCCGGTCGCGGACCAATCGGATGATCAGCAACGTGGAGATCCTGACCGATCGGGGCACGCACCTCGACGTGGCGGCGAATGTCATCGTGTACCGGTTCGGGCACGGGCGCACTGACGCCTACGTCGGAAAATACCGGTTCGAGCTCGTCGTCGAGGGCGGGTCGTTCCGGGTCCGGAGACGGGTCGTGGTGCTCGACCACGAGACGTTGTACGAGCACGCGAAGCTCAGCATCATCCTGTGACCGGACAGTGACGAGGGCCGGCACTGGCAGCGTCCCATCCGTTGCCGCCGCCCAGCCGGGTCTCCCCCGCGAGGTCTACGTCCTCAGTGTCGTCGGTGGCTGCGTCATGCTGGGCCTGGGGCTGGTGCTCCCGGTGCTTCCGGTCTACGCGGCGACGTTCGGGGCCGGGCCCACCCAGATCGGAGTGCTCGTCGCCCTGTTCGCGTTGATGCGGCTGGTCACCAGTCCGTTCTGCGGCCGGCTCGGAGTTCGTTTCGGGGAGCGGCGGGTCCTGGTCGCCGGCCTGCTGCTCTGTGCGGTCTCCTCGGCCCTGACGGCGTTCGCCGCGTCCTACGGGCAACTGCTCGTGTTCCGCGGCCTCGGCGGCGTCGGCTCGGTGCTGTTCTCGGTGTCCGCGCTGGCGACACTCCTGGCGATCGCGCCGGCCGACCAGCGGGGCCGGGCCAGCGCCGTGTTCGAAGCGGGCTTCCTGCTCGGCGGGATCTGCGGACCAGCACTGGGCGGACTCCTCGCGCTGATCGCCCTGTCCGCGCCGTTCCTGGCGTACGCCGTGCTGTTGCTGGCCGCCGCGGGGCTGACACTGGCGGTGCTCCGCACCGGCCGAACCGCCGGCGCGGAGCCCGGCCGTGACGTGGTCCGGCTACCGGTCCTGCTGCGGGACCGACGCTACGTGGTGGCCTGCCTCGCGGCGTTGGCGCAGGGATGGGTCTTGTTCGGGCTGCGCTCCGCACTGGTTCCCACGGTGGTCGTGGCATGGCGATACGACGTGGCGTGGGTCGGGTGGGCGTTCACGATATCCGCCGTCGTTCAGGCACTGCTGATCATGCCCGCCGGCCGGGTCGTCGATCGGGCCGGCCGCCGGTTCGCCATGATCGCCGGCACCGGTGTGGCAGCGGCGGCGATCGCAGCCCTGATGTTCGTGGACAGCTACGCCTGGCTCGTCGTCCTGCTCAGTGTGTACGCGGCGGGATCAGCGCTGCTCAACGCCGCACCGGCCGCGCTGATCGGTGACGTCGTCGCCGGCCGGACCGGCAGTGGCGTCGCCGTCTTCTCGATGTGCACCGATGTCGGCGCCGTGGTCGGACCGGTCGCCGTCGGGCTCATCGCCGAGCGGGTGAGTGTTCCGGCCGCCTTCGGCAGCGGCGCCGTGCTGCTGGTCGTCGCCTTCGTGGCGTCGCGGACGTTGACAACTGTTCGGCCAACACGAAGGAGTTGATCAATGAATCAGCCGTCTGCCCGGCGGGAGCGGGGTGAGGCCATGTTCCAGCAGGTCTTCGGCCGCGAACCGCGCCCGGGTTCCTACCCGGAGTTCCTGCAGATCACCGTCGACCACCTGTTCGGCGAGATCTGGACCCGGCCGCACCTGAGCGTCGAGGAGCGCGAACTGGTCGCGCTGACCGCGGTCGCGCTGGCACGGACCGATTGGGAGTTGCGCGGCCACATCGGTGCCGCCCTGCACCTCGGGATGTCGCGAGAGAAGATCGTCGAAGTCATCATTCAGCTCGCCTACTACGGTGGCTGGCCGGTCACCAACAACGGGCTGCGCGTCGCCCAGGAGGTCTTCGCCGAGTTGGACGGAGCCACCGGGAAGGAGGCGGACCATGACCGGTGACCCGCCTTCCCTCGCCCCCGCCGAAAAGGTCGACCTGTGGCGCCAACGGTTCTTCGAGGCCCAGGCGGCCGCGGAGGAGTTCATCCTCGGAGAGCACGGCGAAGAAGGCCTGGCCGCGTGGATCCAGGCAAACTCCCGCATCACCGCGGAGTTGCTGCAAGCACAACGGCCCGCCGGGGTGTCCGCCACCGATCACTTCATGACCCGGCTGCAGCGTCAGCTGTTGCTGTACGACTCGGCGGTGACCAGTGAGCCCCAGCCCTCGGGCACCGTCCTGCGCAACGCCGACTGTGGGATCCTCCGATACCGCAAACAGGCCGCCCGCGCCGGCGTCGTACTCACCTTCTCGTCACCGTGCCCGTACTGCCAGGAACTCAACACCGCCATCGCCGCCCGCTACGTGGAAACGGACGTCACGGTGTCCTGCGAACAGGCGGGCGACGGGTGCACCTGGCGCGCGGAATCCCCTCACGCGGAAGGAGAGGACACCGCCGGATCACCGCACCGCGGGCGATCCGGCGATTGAAGCACCGGCAGTGCCGTGCGGTCGACGGCCGGCGACCGGCTGACGTCGAGCGTCATGCCGAGTTGCCGGCCCACGGCCACACACAGGTCGAGCGCCGCGGTGCGGGTCAGGTCCTGGTGATCGTTCTGGCTGAAGCACGCCGACGCCACGTTCCTGTTCCGTAGGCGCAGGTACCACGGGAACAACGATGCCAGTGCGGGCTCGGTCAGCATCGTGCGCGAGTGAACGATCGTCCCCACCAGCAGGTTGCCGAACGGGCGTTGCCTGGCGTTCATGAAGCTCTTCAGGCGTTCCTGGAAGATCTTCAACACCGCGGGTACGTTCCCCGCGTAGACCGGCATGGCGAGCAGCATCGCCTGTGCGCCCTCGGCCAGATCGACGACATGCGCGAAGTCGTCGTCGAGCGTGCACCGGCCCACCTCCGGATCAAGGCAGGTGTCCTCGCCTTCGCACATCTCGATGCGATGGTCGATCAACCGAATCCGCTGGATCTCCGCGTCACCGACTTCCCGGACGACGCCGGTGATCGCCGCCTCGAGCAGCGCGTCGGTCAGCGACGGGAGCCGCCTCTGTGTGCAGGACAACGCAATGATCTTCATGCGAAGGGCCTCCCCGGTCCGCTCAGCGTCACCCAAGACCGGCCACCTGACGAAGCCCTCGTGGCCGCAACCGAAGTCAACCTACCCACAATTGAGCATCACCGATACGGGTATCGGTCGCCGGTCATCGTCCCGGCTTCGGCGACGTACATCAGGGACAGTCCGGGGTGCTACGGTGCCGTGTTGGTCTCGGGTAGGGAAGCTTTCAGCGCGGCGTGCAGGACCCGTCGCTGATAGCCCGCATCTATCCGAGTTTGGGGTCCTAGCAACGGGCGAAGACGCAAACCACCGATGGCCCGCCGGCAGCCGGTCAGGGTTTCCAGGCTGCCCAGAGGTGGGCGTACGGGCCACCACGGGCGAGCAGGTCGTCGTGGGTGCCCTCCTCGACGACCCGCCCGTGCTCCATCACCACGACCCGGTCGGCGCGGGCCGCCTGTCCCAACCGGTGTGCGATGACCAATGCGGTCCGGCCGGCGCAGACCCGTTCCGCCGCCCGTTCCAGCACGTCGGCGTGGTGGCTGCCGGACTCGGCGGTGGCCTCGTCGAGGATGACCAGGGACGGCGCGGCGAGGTGGGCCCGGGCCAGGGCGACCTGGGCGCGCTGCTCGTCGTCGAGTTGGGTGTGGCCGGGTCCGATGCGGGTGTCGACGCCGTCGGGAAGTTGCCGCACCCAGCCGTCGGCGCCGACCAGCGCCAGCGCGTCGGTGATCTCCTGGTCGGTGGCCTCGGGCCGGGCGAGGCGGAGGTCTGTCGAGAGTGGACCGGCGAAGACGTGCGGTTCCTGGGCGACCAGGATCACCCGGGGCCGCTGCCCGGCGGGGTCGCGTACGTCGACGGTGCCGGCGGTGGGGGTCAGGGTGCCGGCGACGATGCCGGCGAGGGTGGTCTTCCCGGCTCCGCTGGCGCCGACGAGGGCGACCCGCTCCCCCGCCGCGATCCGCAGGTCGATGCCGTGCAGCACCGGGTTCGCGTCGTACGTGTGGTGCAGGCCGCTGATCTCGACGGTGGCGGGGCCGGCGGGCGGCGGTGCCGGGGTCTGCCGTGCCCGGCCCGGCACGGTGCCCAGGCCGAGGATGCGGGCCAGGCTGGCGATGGCGGACTGGACGTCGTCGACGCTCATGACGACGACGCCGAGCGGTCCGAAGAGGCGGTGGAAGTAGAGGGCGGCGGTGGTGACGGCACCGGCGGTCGTGGTGCCGGCGTCGACGAGGAGGAATCCGGTGGCGATGATCGCGGACAGACCGACGAGTTCGGCGATGTTGAGCCACTTCACCCAGCCGGTGACGAACCACAGTGCGCGCCGGGAGATGTCGCGGGCCCGTTCCGAGGACGCGTCGATCGAGGCGACGAAGCGGGGTTCGGCGCGGTAGGTGCCGATCGTGGCGAGGCCGCTGAGGGTCGACAGGATCGTCTCGGCCCGGTCGGCGAACGCGACGCGTTGTTCGGCGTAGAGCGGGACGGCGCGGGGCAGGTAGCGGCGCAGGGCGAAGACGTACACCGGGATCGTGGCGCAGCCGGCGAGGGCGAGCCACGGGTCGAGGGTGGCGAGTCCGGCGACGGTCAGCAGGATCACGACCGCCGACGACACCCAGACCGCGAGCAGGTTGGTGACGGTTTCGGCGACGATGCCGACGTCGTCGCTGATCCGGCTGAGCAGGTCGCCGCGGCCGGCTTCCTCGATCGTGTCGGTGGGCAGGTGCAGGGCGGCGTCGAGGGCGTCCTCACGTACGGCGGCGAGCAGGAGCTGTCCGGCGCGTACGGTGAGCGCGGCCGCTAGTCCGGTCAGCAGCGCGCCGGCGGCGAGGGCGACCGCGGTCCAGATCAGGAGGCGGACGAGTTCGTCGTACGTGGTTCCGGCCAGGACCCGGTCGACGAGGATGCCGATGATCCGGGCGGGGGCGAGGCCGGCGAGCGCGGCGGCGGCGGTGACGGCCAGGGCGGCGAGCGTGGGGCCGGGGCGGCGCCGGATCTGGCGGAGCAGTCCGGTGCGTACGGTCTTCGCGTCGGCGATGGGCAGCCGGGTCATCGGAGCACCCGTTCACGGTAGTCGGGGTTGGTGCGCAGCAGGTCGTGGTGCCGGCCGGTGGCGGCGACCTGCCCGGCGACGACGAGGACGACCCGGTCGGTGCGGTCCAGCAGGGTGGGGCTGCTGGTGAGCACGACGGTGGTCGTGGGTGAGCCGTTCGCGTGCCGGTGCCGGCGGATGCCGTCGGCGATGCGCTGTTCGGTGACGGAGTCGACGGCGGTGGTGGGCCGGTCGAGGACGAGCAGGTCGGGGGCGGTGTGCAGGGCTCGGGCCAGGGCGAGGCGCTGGCGCTGGCCGCCGGAGAGGTTGGTGCCCCGGTCGCGCAGCGGGGTGTCGGCGGTGGCGGTGACGAACTCGTCGGCGTCCGCGGCCCGCAGGGCGTCACCGAGCCCGTCCAGGCCGGGGCCGGCGCCGAGCCCGTCCAGGCCGGAGCCGGCGGCGAGCCCGTCGGTGTCGGCTCCGGCGCCGAGGGTGAGGTTGTCGTGCAGGGTGCCGGTGAACAGGTCGACCCGGTGGGGTTCGACGTGGACCAGGCGGCGCCGGTCGTCGCGGTCGAGCTTGTCGAGTCGTACGCCGGACAGCTCGGCGGTGAACGGGGTCGGGCCGGTGCCGGGGGTGAGTGCGGCGAGGATGGCGGTGGCGTCGGCGGGGTCGGCGACGACGCCGACGAACTCGCCGGGGGCGGCGGTGAAGGTGCCGGCCGCGGTGAGGGTGAGCGGGCCGGGCCGGGGCGGGGCGGCCGTCGACGTACCGGGTCCGTCTGTTGTGGACTTTTCGGCCAGGACGGCGGCGACGCGTTCGGCGCTGGCCCGGGTGCCGGCCCGGAACTGCAGGTGGGTGCCGAGCATGGCCAGCGGTTCGCTGAGGAACTGGGCGGCGCCGACGGCGGCGACGAGTGCCCCGACGGTGATCTGGCCGTCGACGGCGAGCGCGCCGGCGGCCAGGAGTGCGACGAGCAGGACGAGGCCGCCGGCGAGCAGGGTCGCGGCGCGTTGCAGGGCGAGGGTGTTCCCGGCCCGGATCGCGGCGTGGGCGGCGGTGGTGCTGGCGGCGCGGTAGCGGGTCATGGCGTGGTCGCGGGCGGACAGGCCGTGCAGGACCCGCAGGCCGGCGACGAGGTCGGCGGCGAGCGCCGACGCCTGTGCGGCGGTGTGCTGCTGGTCGTGGCTGCGCCGGGTCATCGTCGGGGAGAGCAGGTTCAGCGCGACGGTGGTGGCGACGGCGACGGTGAGGACGAGTGCGCCCAGGCGTACGTCGATGCCGAACAGGATCGCGCACGACACGATGATCGCGGCCGAGGCGGCGATCAGGCCGCTGGTGTATTCGACGGGTCGGGCGGCGCGGTCGGCATCGGAGGAGGCGATCGAGTGCAGTTCGCCGTCGGGGCGGGTGCGGGCGGGGTCGGACAGGTCGAGCATGCCGCGGCCGAGCCGGCGGCGCAGCCGGTGGGCGCGGTCGAGTACGGCGCCCAGCCCGAGCCGGGCCGCCCAGCGCCAGCAGAGGATGAGGGCGGTGAAGAGTACGGCGAGACCGGCGAGGCTGGCGGCGAGCAGGTCGTGGCGGCCGGTGACGACGGCGGAGTCGATGGCGACACCGATCGCGACCGGGACGAGTGCTTCGCAGGTCTGGTGTCCGCTGAACAGGGCGGCCGAGGCGACGAGGCGGCCACGGTTCTCGCGCCGGGCGTCGGTGACGAGCCGGCGGCCACCGGCACTGGTCTTTCCGCTCACCTGCCCGGCCGACCCGTTCGGCGGTGTCCGGTGGAGGTGAAGGTGGCGATCGTCATCAGTTGTCCCTTGTGTGCGGCGGTCGCGGGCACGCGCCGGGGCGCGCGCCCGCGACCGGGCGGTTCAGCGGTCGAGCTTGGCGACGGCGGCCCGCAACTGCGGTACGACGGCGGCGAGCGCGACCTTCAGGCCGGCGACGGTTCCGGCGGTGGCGCCCTGCATCGCCTCGCCCTCCGGGTCGAGGAACACGGTCCGACCGTCCTTGACGACGTCGAGGGAGGAGATCAGCGGGTCCTGCTGGATGGCGCTGATCGGGTAGCCGATCGTGGTCAGCACGGCGACCTGGGCGTCCATCGCCGGCACCTGCTCGACGGAGACCGGGGCGAAGAAGCCGGAGGCGGGCAGCGCGGCCACCGGCTGGTTGAGGGTGAAGCCGAGGTTGCCGTACATGTCGAAGCGGGCGTCGCCGGGCAGGTTGGCGCCGTACGCGTCGCCGAACTTGGAGCCGGAGACAATGGTGACACCCTGGAAGGTCGGGTTCTCGCCGACGTACTTCGCGAAGGTGGCGTCGAGGTCGGCGATCAGCGCCTGGCCCTGTTCGACCCGGCCGAGGGCCTGGGCGATGAGCGTGGTGTGGGTACGCCAGTCGAGCGCGAAGTCGGGGGTGCCCTTGGGCGCGAACACGGTCGGGGCGATCTGGCTCAGCCGGGCGTACGCCTGGTCGTCGAACGCGCTGCGGGCGTTGAGGATGACGTCGGGTTCGAAGGACTGGATCTGCTCGTAGTTGAGCGTCTCGCCGCCGCGCTCGATGAGGGCCGGGGTCGAGTCGCCGAAGGCGGCGGTGGCCCAGGGGCCGACGCCCTTGTTGGCCTCGCCGTGGTCCTGCCAGTCGTAGATGGCGACCGGCTTGACGCCGAGCGACAGGGCGACCTCGCCGTCGGACCAGCCGAGGGCGACGACCTTGAGGTCGCCGTCGGCCGGCTTCGGGATCTCGACGAGGCCGTAGTTGGTCTCGACCGAGCCGAGCAGTTCGCCGCCGGACGGTCCGCCGTCGTCGCCGGTGGAGCAGGCGCCGGTGGCCAGCAGGACGGCCACCGCGGCGGCGGCCGACCAGCGCGGGAACAGGCGGGAGATGCGCATGGGTTTTCCTTAGTCGTAGTGGTGCGGGTGGGTCTCAGGACTCGGCGATGACGGCGCCGGTGGCCAGCGGGACGACGATCGGGGTGCCGGTCTCCGGGTCGGTGAGGATCCGGGCGCGTACGCCGAAGACCTCCTCGACCAGGCCGGCGGTGACCACCTCGCCCGGTGGTCCCTGGGCGACGACGGCGCCGCCCCTCATGGCGATGAGGTGGCTGGCGTAGCGGGCGGCCTGGTTGAGGTCGTGCAGGACGGCGACCAGGGTGCGGCCCTGCTGGTGCAGGGTCCGGCACAGGTCGAGTACGTCGATCTGGTGGGCGATGTCGAGGAACGTGGTCGGCTCGTCGAGCAGCACGATCGGGGTCTGCTGGGCGAGCACCATGGCGATCCAGACGCGCTGGCGCTGGCCGCCGGAGAGTTCGTCGACCGGCCGGGGGGCGAGCGCGGTCAGCCGGGTCGCCTCCAGCGCGGCCCGGACGGCGGCGTCGTCCTGTGCCGACCAGGAACGGAAGAGGCGCTGGTGCGGGTAGCGGCCGCGGGCCACCAGGTCGACGACGGTGATCGCCTCCGGGGCGGTGGTGCTCTGCGGCAGCAGGCCGACCTTGCGGGCGAGTTCCTTGGTGCCCATGGAGCGTACGTCGGCGCCGTCGAGGAGCACGGTTCCGCGCTGCGGGGCGAGCAGCCGGGCCAGGCTGCGCAGCAGGGTCGACTTGCCGCAGGCGTTGGGGCCGACGATGACCGAGAACGAGTTGGGCGGTACGGCCAGGTCGAGGTCGTCGACGACGACGCGGGCGTCGTAGCCGATCCGCAGGCCGGTGACCTCCAGCCGGCGGGCCTGGTCGGCGGCGCCGGCGGGGGCGGGAGCGGCGGGGGCGGTCCCGGCTTCGGTGGTGACCATGTCAGGCCTTTCGGGTCCGGGCGGCGAGCAGCCAGACGAGGTAGACGCCGCCGAGCACGACGGTGACCACGCCGACGGGAAGCTGGGTGGGCGCGATCACGGTCCGGGCGACGAGGTCGCTGACGGTCAGCAGTACCGCGCCCATCAGGGCCGAGCAGGCCAGCGGGATGTGCGGGGTACGGGTCAGCCGGACCGCGAGTTGCGGGGCGAGCAGGGCGACGAAGGAGATCGGGCCGGCGACGGCGGTCACCACGGCGGTGAAGGTGACCCCGACGAGCAGGAGCCACACCCGCAGCCGGCCGGCGTCGAGGCCACGGCCGATCGCGGCGTCGTCGCCGAGGGGCAGCAGTCCCATCCCGCGTCCGAGCAGGGCGGTCACCGGGGCCAGGAGGAGCAGGGCGAGCGCGACCGGCACCAGTTGCGACCAGGTCGTCGTGTCCAGCGAGCCGGCGCCCCACATCGCCGCCGCGGCGGCCTGTTCGAGACTGAGGGTGATCAGCAGGTACGCGTTGACGGCGGCGAGCAGGGCGCTGACCCCGATGCCGACGACGATCAGGCGGTAGCCCTGCAGGCCCCGACGCATCGCGAGCGCCCACACCAGCAGCCCGGTGCCGAGCCCGCCGAGGAGCGCGCCGACGATGGTGCCGAGGTACGAGCCACCGACCAGGACGCCGCTCAGCAGCGCCCCGGTGTACGCGCCGGTGTTGAAGCCGATGATGTCGGGGCTGCCGAGCGGGTTGCGGGTCAGGGTCTGGAACAGGGCGCCGCTGAGCGCGAGGGCGGCCCCGCCGAGCACCGCCATCAGGACGCGGGGCAACCGCCATTCGACGACGGTGCGCCGTACGGTGGTCTCGCCCTGGCCGGTCAGCGCGGCCCAGATCTGGGCCGGTGACAGTTCGGTCTGCCCGACGGTCAGCGACCAGGCGGCGACGCCGACGGCCACGGCGGCGAGGACCGCGCCGACGGTGAGGACCCGGGTGTCGATCCGCAGCCAGTACGAGTCGCCGAGGGACAGCACCCGGACGCGGCGCGGCCACAGCGGGGGCGGGCCGACGGTGGCCGGCGCGCTCACAGCGCCCTCGCCCGGCCTGCTCACAGTGCCCTTGCCTGCGGGCGCCGGACGAGCCAGATGAGCAGCGGGGCGCCGAGGAAGGCGACGACGATGCCGACCGGTACCTCGTTGGCGAGCAGTACCCGGCCGGCGATGTCGGCGGTGAGCATCAGCACCGGGGCGGTCAGGACGCAGAGCGGGACGACGCGCCGCTGGTCGGGGCCGGCGATCATCCGGACGGCGTGCGGCACCATCAGGCCGACGAACGACAGCGGCCCGACGGCGGCCGTCGCGGCGCCGCAGAGCAGGGCGATCGCGGCGAAGCCGGTGGCGCGTACGACGGCGGTCCGGGCGCCGAGGGACCGGGCGACGTCGTCGCCGAGGGCCAGCGCGTTCAGGCCGGCGGTGAGCATGAGCGCGAGCACGACGCCGATCACCAGGAACGGGGCGACGCCGACGACGACGTCGATCTGGCGGCCCTGCAGCGAGCCGGCCTGCCAGAACCGGATCCGGTCGAAGACGTCGGGGTGGGTGAGCGTGATGCCGTAGCTGAGGCCGGTGAAGACCGCGCCGACGGCGACGCCGGTCAGCACGATCTTGACCGGGTTCGTCCCCTGCCGGCCGGTCGAGCCGACCAGGTACACCAGGACGGAGGTGAGCATCGCGCCGAGCAGGGCGAACCACACGTACCCGGCGATGGAGGTCACGCCGAGGAAGCCGGCCGCGACGGCGACGAAGAAGAAGGCGCCGGAGTTGACGCCGAGGATGCCGGGGTCGGCCAGCGGGTTGCGGGTCAGCGCCTGGGTGACCGCGCCGGCGACGCCGAGTCCGGCGCCGACGAGGACGGCCAGGATCGTGCGGGGTACGCGGTAGTCGCGGACGATGATCCCGGCCGGGGAGTCCGGGTCGACGCCGCGCAGCGCCTGCCAGCTCTGGGCGGCGGTGATGTCGCCGGAGCCGACGAAGAGGCTCAGCGTGACCAGGGCGAGCAGTGCCACGGCGATGCCGGCGAGCACGACGGCGCGACCGCCGCCGCTTCGTACGCGCGGCACGTCGCCCACGACGGCACCAATCGTCACCGGACCTCCAAGCCAGGTTTGCCTTGCCTAACTTAGGATGTCCTGGGGTGCGTCGCAATCCCGGCCCGGTGCCAGCGAATACGGCTAATCAGACAGCATGGCGCGGTACGCCCCCGGGCTACGCCCGACCACGGCGCGGAACGCCTCGATGAAGGAACTCGTCGTGTCGTACCCCACAGCCCCGGCGACGTCCGCCACGGACAACCCCTCGGCCAGCAACTGCTGCGCCCGGTAGACCCGCAGCATCGACCGCCAGCGGGTGAAGGAGACACCGGCCGAGGCGGTGAACGCGCGGGCCAGCGTACGGCTGCTCAGGCCGGCCGACTCGGCCCACTCGCGCAGCGAACGGCGGTCGCCCGGGTCGTCGACCAGCGCCCGGACCAGGTCGCCGATGCGCGGGTCGTCGGGGATCGCCCACCCCCACGACCGGCTCGACGGACGCAGCAGGTCGAACACGACCGCCTCCGCGCGCTGCCGGGCGCCGGTCGTCAGGTCGTCGGCGAGCAGGTGCTCCAACAACCCCTCGAGCAGCGGGGTGACCTCCAGCGCCACCGGCTCCGGCGAGCACACCACCGGCCCCGGCCGGGCGGTGTGCGGGGTGAAGAAGCTGGCGTGGAAGTCCGAGCCGGCCGCCGCCGTACCGGCGTGGACCACACCGGCCGGCATCCACACCCCGATCCCGGCCGGCAGCATCCACACCCGGTGACCGGCCGTCACCGACATCGACCCGCGCCGCACCCACAACAGCTCGTGTACGGGATGGCTGTGCGCCGCCCACTCCATGCTCCGGGACAGCAGGCCACGCTCACCGGCGATGACGAACTCGGCGTGCCGGTCCACGGGCACCGTCGCAGCACTCATCGGGCCATCCTGCACCGGCGGCGCGACCACTCCCCCCACGCCCTCCCCGGGACACACCCGCTGATCAGGGAGTTCCCCACGGATGGTCACATATAGTGCACACGGCGTCCGCCCGGGAGCACGAGCCGTCGCGGGCCGGACGGGCGAGGGAAGGCCGGTGACACCGTGGAGATGGAACTCGCCGTTCTCGGCGTGGCCGCGATCCTGATCATCGTGACGGTGGCGTACTTCGCTCCCCGGATCGGGGTCGCCGCCCCCATCGCCCTGGTCGTCGTCGGCATCGTCTGCAGCTACCTGCCCGGCACGCCCGAGTTCGCCGTCGACCCCGACCTGATCCTGATGGTCGTCCTGCCACCGATCCTCTACTCGGCGGCCGTCAACCTCCCGGCCAGCGACTTCCGGCGCAACTTCAAGGCCATCAGCAGCCTGGCCGTCCTGCTGGTGCTCGTCTCCGCCTTCGCCATCGGGTTCCTGCTGCACCTGCTGCTGCCCGACCTCGGCCTGGCCGCGGCCGTCGCGCTCGGGGCCGTCGTCAGCCCGCCGGACGCGGTGGCGGCCACCTCGATCGGCAAGCGGCTCGGACTGCCGCCCCGCCTGGTCACCGTCCTCGAGGGCGAGGGGCTGGTCAACGACGCGACCGCCCTGGTGATGCTGCGCTCGGCCGTCGCCGCGACCGCCGGGGTGGTGTCGTTCTGGGGCGTACTCGGCGACTTCGTCATCGCCGTCGCCGTCGGCCTGGTCGTCGGCCTGCTCGTCGGGCTGGTCACCGTGCAGGTCCGGGCCCGCGTCGACGAGCCGGTGCTGAACACCGCGATCTCGTTCGCGGTGCCGTTCCTGGCCTTCATCCCGGCCGAGGAACTGCACGCCTCCGGCGTCCTCGCCGTCGTCGTGGCCGGCCTGGTCACCGGGCACCAGAGCGCCCGGCACTTCAGCGCCCAGGCCAGGATCAGCGACCGCACCAACTGGCGCACCATCCAGCTGCTGCTGGAGAACGGCGTCTTCCTGCTGATGGGCTTCGAGATCACCACGATCGTCCACGACGTCGAGGACCAGCACCTGAGCGTCGCCGGGGCCGTCGCCGTCGGCCTCGCCGTGACCGCCGTACTGGTCGTCGTCCGGATCGCGTACGTCGTACCGCTGATCGCCTCGCTGCGCCACGACCAACGGCGGGCCGCCCGCCTCGCGCCGTACCTGAAGAACGCCCTGGCCCGGGTCGACGAACTTCAGCAGCGGACCACCGACGACGACCGGCGGCTACGCCGGCTCACCCGGCGGCTGCGCCGCAAGCAGGCCGACGCCAGCTTCCTGGCCGCCGAGGGACTCGGCTGGCGCGGCGGCGTCGTCATCGGCTGGTCCGGCATGCGCGGCGTGGTCACGCTGGCCGCCGCCCAGTCGCTGCCCGCTGACCTGCCCTACCGGCCGCAGCTCATCCTGATCGCGTTCACCGTCGCCATCGTCACCCTGCTCGGCCAGGGCGGCACCCTGCCCCTGGTGATCCGAAAGCTACGGATCAGAGGCTCGGACGCCGACGCCGACCGGCGCGAACTCGCCAGCCTGATCGACGAGATCACCACCGTCGGCGGCGCCACGCTCGACAACCCCGACCTGCGTCAGGCCAACGGGCAACCCTTCGACCCGAAGGTGGTGGAACGGGTCCGGCACGACAACGCCGCGATCGCCAAGGCCCTCGCCGAACCCCACGACCCGGCCGAACCCGGCCGGCTGCACCAGCGCCGCGAGCTGCGCCGGCTGCTGCTCCAGGCGGCGCAGACGGCGCTGCTCGACGCCCGCGCCTCGGGCGTCTACAGCTCCCGGGCGCTGGAACACGCGCAGATCATCCTCGACAACGAGACGTCCCGCCTCGACACGGCCGGCCCCCGCCACTGACCGCCGGCGTCAGGCCGTGCCGACGAACTGGCTCACGTGGTAGGCGGTGCTGCGCCCGTCCGGGGTCCGGGTCCACTTCGAGACCATCAGGTGCAGGTTGTTGGTGCCGGTCGCCGACCACGGGTGGATGAAGCCGCCGTACAGGGCCGGCTCCTGCCAGTGCGTGACCTGGATCTTCTCCGCGGTCCAGACCCGGTCCGGGCCGGGCGCCGTACGGGTGACGATGTTGCCGGTGGCGCAGTTCAGGTAGGCCATCACCCAGGTGCCGTCGGCGAGCCGGCGCACCGACGGCTCCCCGAACCGGCCGGTCAGGATCGGCGTGCACGGCCGGCCCCAGCCCCAGTCACTGCCGTTCCAGCCCCAGCCCTCGTACGACTCGGGGAAGAACAGCCGGTCCCAGCGCACCCGGCGCAGCATCATCGGGCCGTCCTGGCGCCCCGACCGCACCGAGAAGACGTAGACCCAGTCGCCGTGCCGCTGCATCGTCCACATCTGGAACGGGTCGGTGTTGTTGCCGTTGTTCCACCACTTCAGCGGCGTACGGATGAAGTCGTTGCCGTTGTCGGAGTAGGCCAGTCCGGCGTAGCGGGACTTCCACTGCGGGCCGGCCGGCCCGGCCGAGTGCCAGTTCTCGATGCTCATGTACGAGATCAGCTGCCGGCCGGTCTCGGGGAAGCTGATCCCGTCGTTGGGGATGACGGTCACCTCCCAGAGGCCGTCGATGCCGATCCCGTTGTGGCCGTTGTGCATCAGCTCCGGGGCCCGGCCGTTGCCGGCGACCCGGGCGGCGCTGTCGAAGACGACCCCGCCCGGGGCTCCCGGGTGGATGTTGGAGCGCAGCATGACCGGGGAACGCCAGTCGTTGGGCAGCGGCGGCCCCTCCGGCCACGGGGTGTCGAACGTGTCGCCGAGCAGGTAGCCGATCGAGCCGTTCTCCAGCACGTACGGGATGCCGAGGTCGGTGCCGGCGACCCGCCACCGGCTGTTGGTGTCGAGGTCGGCGCCGGTCAGGCGCTTCTTCCAGGTGGCGGCCTGCGCCCGGCCGGGCAGGGCCAGGGTCGGCACGACGGCCGCGGCCGCTCCGGTCGCGGCGACCTTACCCAGGAACGAACGACGATCGAGCGCCATGACCCCTCCTCGTTGAGATGGATCAATCTATCTCGCTCGATGTATTTTGTCATCGGCGCCGTACGGGTCAGACCGCGTGCCGGTACGCGGGGTAGGTGAGGTATCCGGCGTCGCCGCCGGCGTACCAGGTCGCCGGGTCGTCCGGGGCGATCGGCAGTCCCTGGCGCAGCCGCTCGACGAGGTCGGGGTTGGCGATGAAGGCGCGGCCGAAGCTGATCAGGTCCGCCCCGAGGCCCAGCCAGCGGTCGGCGGCCGCCCGGTCCGTCGGACGCGGCCCCATCGGGAAGGCCGGATTCACCACCAGGGTGCCCGGCCAGGCGGCGCGGAGCCCGAGCAGCACCTCCTCGTCGGTGGTCGCCTCGAGGTGGACGTACGCCAGCCCGAGCGGCGCGAGTTCGGCGAGCAGTGCTCCGTACAGCTCGGGTACGTCGGTTTCCGTCGCGCCCCAGATGCCGGCACCGGGCGACAGCCGGATGCCGGTCCGGTGGCCGCCGACCGCCTCGACGGTCGCGGACACCGCCTCCACCGCGAACCGGATCCGGTTGCCGATCGACCCGCCGTAGCGGTCGGTGCGCAGGTTCGCGTCGGTGGAGAGGAACTGGCCGATGAGGTAGCCGTTCGCGCCGTGCAGTTCCACCCCGTCGAAGCCGGCGTCGACGGCCCGCCGGGCGGCGTCGGCGTAGGAGTGGGCGTGCTCGGACACCTCCGCGGTGGGAAGCGCCCGCGGGACCGGTGCCGGCTTCGGTCCGGTCGGGGTGAACACCTCGCCGACGGCCGGGACCTCGGACGGCCCGACCGGCCGCAGCCCCGTCGTCTCCGGGTGCGACACCCGGCCGCCGTGCATGATCTGGGCGAAGACGCGCCCGCCGTTGGCGTGCACCGCACCGGTGACCTGCCGCCAGGCCGTCACCTGCCCGTCGGTGTGCAGCCCCGGCGTTCCCGGGTTGGACTGCCCGACCAGGCTCGGCTGCACCCCCTCGGTCACGATGAGCCCGGCGGTGGCGCGCTGGGCGTAGTACGTCGCCATCGACGGCGTCGCCAGGCCGCCCGCGGCCGCGCGGACCCGGGTCATCGGGGCCATCACCACCCGGTTGGGCAGGTCCAGTTCGCCGAGTCGGTAGCGGTCGAAAAGAGTCGTCACAGTCCGCACTGCCTTCCAGACGTCTCACGGGAGCACGCCCGCCGACCGGGCGCCCGGCTACGCTAAAACCTGACACTGACGTCAGATGCAAGCGTTGAGACACGGGTTACCGCGGAGGCGGCATGCGGATCGGAGACCTCGCGGCACGGACGGGCGTGAGCGTGCGCTCCCTGCGCTACTACGAGGAGCAGGGCCTGCTCGTCAGCACCCGCAGTCCCAGCGGCCAGCGGCACTACACCGGCGACGAGATCGGGCGGGTGGCCTTCATCCAGCGCCTGTACGCCGCCGGACTCTCCAGCCGGACCATCGCCGAACTGCTGCCCTGCGTCGACTCACCCAGCGAGCAGAACTCCGACGAGGCGTTCGAACGGATGGTGCGGGAACGGGACCGCATCACCGGCCACATCGGGGAACTCACCGAGGCCCGGGACGCCCTCGACCGGCTCATCGAAGCCAACCGCGACCACCGCGCCCGCCTCCCCACCCTCACCCGCCTCCCGCCCCCGCCCCCCGCCCCCACCTCCCGTTGATCAAGGACTAGTTGCGCGACAAGCCCGACAGAGCGGGCACAGTTTGTCCATGATCGACGCCACCCCGCTACCCCCGCCGCCCCTGACGGGCAGGGCGCCAGGGCGGGCGGGGCTCAGAAGGCGAAGGTGGCTACGACGGGTGCGTGGTCGGACTCCGGATACTTCCGGTCGGTGCCGAAGGCGGCGGACTCGTCGTGCAGGATCTCATTGTGGATCTCCGAGCCCCGGTAGTGGGCCAGGAGGTTGCGGGTGACGAGCATGTGGTCGAGCATGTCGCCGCGCCCCTGGTGGAACAGGGTGTAACGGGATGAGGCAGGCACCGTGTGCTCGACCGGGACGAGCACCCGGTTGGTGAGTCCGGGTTGACCTCTACCTCGACTCGATCAGCCAGATCCGGATGGACACCTGGTCACGCGGCCGGGTCACCCTCGTCGGCGACGCCGGCTACTCCCCCGGCCCGGCCGTCGGCGGCGGCACCGCCCTGGCCGTCCTCGGCGGATACGTCCTCGCCAACGAACTCGCGCTCGCCGGCGGCGACCACCACGCCGCCTTCCGCGGCTACGAACAGGTGATGCGGGAGCCGGTCGAGCGCGGCCGTCGGGTCGGGCCGAGCACGCTACGCCAACTCGTGCCCGGCACCCGGTTCGCCGCCCGGACCACACCCCAGCTGATGCGCCTGTTCACCCGCCTCCCGCGCCGGGCGGCCCGCACCCTCTCCGCGCTCCAGGGCGCCGACCGCCGGACCCTGGACGACCACTCGTCGACGAGACAGCCGACCCGATCCGGTGGCCCCGCGTAATTCGGGTTGCGGAACCGGACGGCGGCGACGTACGTTTGCCGCGATGTGAGCCGCTGACACCTTCCCGCGCCCGCGCCCGAGGCACTGCCCGGCGGGCGGAAGATCTCTTCCAGTCGGTGGTGTCCCATGCCTCGAGCAGCCCTGCTCGCCCATGACCTCGTCCGCACCCTCGGCACGCGCCGGGTGCTCGACGGCGTCTCACTGACCGCCGCGCCCGGCCACCGGATCGGGCTGATCGGAGAGAACGGCACCGGCAAGTCGACCCTGTTGCGGCTGCTCGCCGGCACCGACGAGCCCGACACCGGCACCGTCGTACGCCCCGCCGACCTCGGGTTCCTGCACCAGGAGATGCCGTTCCGGGCCGACGCGACGATCGCCGACGTGCTCGACGACGCCCTGCGCGAGGCCCGCGCGGATCTCGCCGAACTCGACCGGCTCACCGCCGCGCTCGCCGACCTCCCGCCGGACTCGCCCGGCTACGCCGACCTGCTCGCCGCGTACGGCGAACGGCTCGACCGGGCGCAGGAACACGACGCCTGGGACGCCGACCGGCGGGCCGAGATCGTCCTCGCCGGGCTCGGCCTCGGCGCGATGGCGCACGACCGTACCCTCGGGTCGCTGTCCGGCGGGCAGCGCGGCCGGCTCGCCCTGGCGGCGCTGCTCGTCCGCCGGCCCGTGGCGCTGCTGCTCGACGAACCCACCAACCATCTCGACGACGACGCCGCGGCGTTCCTCGAGGAGCAGTTGCGCGGCCTGCCCGGGGTGGTCGTGGTGGCCAGCCACGACCGGGCCTTCCTCGACGCCGTCTGCACCGACCTGGTCGACCTCGACCCGGCGCTGGACGGCCCCACCCGGTTCGGCGGCAACTACACCGACTACCAGGCGCACAAGCGGGCCGAACGGGAACGCTGGCAGCGGCGCTTCGCCGAGGAGCAGGAGGAACTCGCCGAGCTGCGGCGCTCCGCCAGTGTGACCGCGCACCAGGTGGCGCCGGGCCGGGCCCGGCGCGACAACGAGAAGATGGGGTTCGGCCACACCACCGGCCGGGTCCAGAACCAGATCTCGCGCCGGGTCCGCAACGCCACCCGCCGCCTCGACGAACTCGAACGCGACCAGGTCCGCAAGCCGCCGGAGCCACTGCGGTTCCGGGCCACCTCGCTCGCCACCGGGTCGGCCGCCGGGCTGCTGGTGTCGCTGCGCGACGTGGAGGTGCCCGGCCGGCTGCGCCTCGACCGCCTGGACGTGTCGGACACCGACCGGGTGCTGGTCACCGGGGCGAACGGGGCGGGCAAGTCGACGCTGCTCGCGGTGCTGGCCGGACACCTGCCGGCCGCCGGCGGGATCCAGCGGCGGTCCGGGCTGAAGGTCGGCCTGCTGGCGCAGGACACCGTCTTCGAGCGGCCGGACCGTTCCGTGCGGGAGACGTACGAGATGACGCTCGGCCCCGCCCGCGCCGAGGCCGTACCGCTGCGGTCGCTCGGTCTGATCCGGCCCCGGGACATCGCCCGCCCGGTCGGTGACCTGTCGGTGGGCCAGCGCCGCCGGCTCGCGCTGGCACTGCTCGTGGCCGACCCGCCCGAACTGCTGCTGCTCGACGAACCCACCAACCACCTGTCGCCCCGGCTCGCCGACGAACTGGAGGAGGCGCTCGGCACCGGTCCCGGCGCCGTCGTGGTCGCCAGCCACGACCGGTGGCTGCGCGCCCGCTGGCCGGGGCGTGAGGTCCGGCTCACCGGACCGGTCACCACCGCCTGACCCGCCGGTCGTCTCCTACAATTGCGGGCCGATCCGAAGGAGACCCGGGTGTCGCGAGCAGCGCAGGGGCTGGTGGCCGGCCTGGAACGGCACCAGGTCGCGGTCTACGTCGGGGCGATCGTGGCCGGTGCCGTGGCGGGCCGGGTCCTGCCCGGAGCCGGACCGGGACTCGAACACGCGATCAACCCGGTGCTGGCGGCCCTGCTGTACGTGACGTTCCTGCAGGTGCCGGTCGCCGACCTGGCCCGGTCGCTGCGGGCCGGCCGGTTCCTGGCGGCCGCGCTGGCCGTCAACTTCGTGGTGGTGCCGCTGGTGGTCGCCGCGATGTTCGCGTTCCTCCCCGCCGACCGGGCCGTACGGCTGGGGGTGCTCCTGGTCCTGCTGACCCCGTGCGTCGACTACGTCATCGTGTTCAGTGGCCTGGCCGGCGGCAGCCGGCAGCGGCTGCTGGCGGCGACGCCGCTGCTGCTGCTCGCCCAGTTGCTGCTGCTGCCCGGCTACCTCTACCTGTTCATGGGGCCGGACCTGGCCGGGATCGTCGAGACGGGGCCGTTCGTCGAGGCGTTCGTCGTGCTGATCGTCGTACCGCTGGCGCTGGCCTGGCTGACCCAGGCATGGGCCGCCCGGCGGCCGGCCGGGCGGCGGTTCGCCGGTGCCGCCGGCACGGCGATGGTGCCGCTGATGGCGGCGACCCTGCTGACCGTGGTCGCCTCGCAGGTCCCCAAGCTCGACGACCGCGTCGCCGACGTCGCCCGGGTCGTGCCGTTCTACGTGGCGTTCCTGGTCGTGATGGCGTTCGCCGGCCTCACCGTCGCCCGGCTGTTCCGGCTGGACGTCCCCGACGGCCGGGCGATCGTGTTCAGCGGCGCGACCCGCAACTCGCTGGTCGTGCTGCCGCTGGCCCTGGCCCTGCCGGACCAGTTCGCGGTCGCGGCCCAGGTGGTCGTCACCCAGACCCTGGTCGAGGTGGTCGGCATGGTGGTCTACGTCCGTACGGTCCCACGCCTGCTGCCGCACCGCTGACCGGGGCGTACCCGCGGTAGCCGCAGGGTTCACCGGTTGTTCGCCGGCCGTCCACCGTGGAGCGGTTGGAGGGCGGCCACCATTCGGCCGTGATGCGGCCTCGGAACATAGTGATCGTGGTTACCGTCCTGGCGGTGCTCGGAGCCGCCGTCGGTTACCTGCTCGCGGGATCCGACCCGGCGACGGTACGCGGTGTCGTCGGCACCGAGAAGGCGACGTTCTTCGCCGACCCACGGGTACGGGAGGCGTTCGAGAAACACGGGCTCCGGCTGGAGATCGACGCGCGCGGTTCCCGGGAGATGGCCACCGCCGACGCGCTGGCCGGCTACGACTTCGGCTTCCCGGCCAGCGCGCAGGCCGCCGACTCCGTCTCCCGGGCCCGGCCGGCCAGCGGCACGTACGAGCCGTTCGGGTCGCCGCTGGCGGTGGCCACGTTCACCTCCATCGTCGACCTGCTCGCGCAGGAGGGCGTCGCCCGGCGCGGCGGGGCCGGGCACTGGGTGCTGGACCTGGCCGCGTACCTCGACCTGGCCGGCCGTGACCTGCGCTGGGACCAGATCGCCGGCAACGTCGCCTACCCGGCCCGGCGGGACGTGCTGGTGACCACGACGCACCCCGGCTATTCCGGTTCGGCGGCCGGATACGCCTGGCTCGCCGCCACCCACCTCGGCCCCGACGGGCTCGACCAGGTGGCGAAGCTCTTCACCGACCAGGGCGGGCTCGAGCGGTCCACCGGAGACCCGTTCGAGAGGTACCTGACCCAGGGCCTGAACTTCGCCCCGCTGGTGCTCGCCTACGAGGCCCAGTACATCGAGGCGGCGACCGCCGGGACGCTGCCGTCGGGCGCCACCCTCATGTACCTCTCCCCCACCCTGCTCAGCACGCACACCGTGGTCGCGTTCACCGAACAGGGCGACGAGGTCGGCCGGCTGCTGGCCACCGACCCGACGCTGCGGTCACTCGCGGCCGAGCACGGCTACCGCACCGGCGACGAGGGCGCCTTCGCCGGCGTGCTCGACCGGCTGGCCGGCGCCGGGACACCGCTGCCCGCGCAGCTTCCCGAAGCCGCCCCCGCACCCGACCCGGCCGCGTTCGAGGCCATGCTCACCACCCTCGACCAGCACCTACGACAGTGACGACAAGGAGGACTCCCGTGCGCCGTACGCCCCGACTGGTGCTGGCCGCCGTGCTGCTCGCACTCGCGACCGCCTGCACCGCCGACCCGGCACCGACCACGCCGGCCAGTGGATCCGAAGACCCGTACCTGCGCGGTTCGGGCACCCTGCGGGTGCTCGCCGGCAGCGAACTGGCCGACCTGCGCCCGATCCTCGACGAGGCGCGGGAGGCGACCGGCGTCACCGTGCAACTCACCGAGATCGGCACCCTCGACGGGATCGAACGGGTCGCCAGCGGCGCGGCCGCGCGCGACCACGACGCGATCTGGTTCTCCAGCAACCGCTACCTCGAACTGCACCCGGACGCCGGCGACAAGATCGGCGTCGACGCCAAGGTGGCGAACTCGCCGGTGGTGCTGGGGCTGCGGACCTCGACGGCGCAACGGCTCGGCTGGGACAAGAACCGTCCGACGTGGAGCGAGATCGCCGCCGCGGCCGGCGAGGGCGAGTTCACGTACGGGATGACCAGCCCGGCGACCTCCAACTCCGGTTACTCGGCCCTGGTCGGGGTGGCCGCCGCCCTGGCCGGCACCGGCCGGGCGCTGACCACCGACGAGATCACCGCGCTGACGCCCCGGTTGCAGTCGTTCTTCACCGGGCACGCCCTGACGTCCGGGTCGTCCGGCTGGCTCGCGGACGCGTACGTGCACCGGCAGACCGCCGGCGTCCCGCTGGGCGGCCTCATCAACTACGAGTCGGTGCTGCTGTCACTCAACGCCGGCGGCCGGCTGGCCGAGCCGCTCACCGTGATCTACCCCGCCGACGGGGTGGTCACCGCCGACTACCCGCTGACCCTGCTCGCCGGCGCTGGCGAGCAGGCCCGGGCCAACCACGCCGCGATCGCCGACTTCCTGCGCCGGCCGTCGACCCAGGCCAAGATCATGGAGCGGACGCACCGCCGGCCGGCCGTCACCGGGATCAGCCTGGCCAGCGACTTCGGCCCCACCGACGGCGGCCTGGTCGAGCTGCCGTTCCCGACCCGCTACGAGGTCGCGAACAAGCTCGTGTCGAGCTTCGGTGACACGCTGCGCAAACCGGCCCGCACCATCTACCTGCTCGACCTGTCCGGGTCGATGCGCGGCAACCGCCTGGAGGGACTGCAGTCCGCCCTGCTCGGGCTCTCCGGCGCGGACACCTCGCTGTCCGGCGAACTGACCCGGTTCAACGGTCGCGAGCAGGTGATCCTCGTGCCGTTCAGCACCACGGTCCAGGAGCCGCGCCGGTTCGACGTACCGTCCGACGACCCGCGGCCGACCCTCGACCGGATCCGCGCCGACGTACAGGGGTTCTCCGCCAACGGCGACACCGCGATCTACGACGCGCTCGCCCGGGGCCTGGAACTGGCCCGCGACCTCGACACGGCCGATCCGGGCCGGTTCACCAGCGTCGTGCTGCTGACCGACGGGGAGCGTACGGTGGGCCGGAGCCTGGACGCGTTCCGGAGCCTGCACGCCGGGCTGCCGGCCACGATCCGGTCGGTGCCGGTCTTCACCCTGCTGTTCGGCGAGGGGAACGTCGGCGAGATGACCGAGATCGCCACGCTGACCGGGGGACGTACGTTCGACGCGCGGACCGGCTCGCTCGGCGCGGTGTTCAAGGAGATCCGCGGCTACCAGTGACCGGTTCCGGCGGACTTCGGCGGGCGGTGTCCGTACGGGGAGGGGCAGGGTCGCTGTCGCCGTCCACAGCGAATTCGGCGTAGGAACAGCGAATTCGCTGTGGACCCCGGCAGTGATACCCGGCCGCCGGACGCTCGGCTTCCGCGCGAGTGCCAGCGCCGCACGCTTTCCCTGATCGACGGGAGTCCCAAACCGGGTTCCCCCGCGCACCCCGCCCGACTGTCAGCGCACCGGGTCGTGGGTGCCGTGCGGTACGCCGGGACGGCAGCGGCGCACCCGTTCGGCGGCCATCCGGCCACCGGCCGCCAGCCCGTACCGCTCCACCGCTGTCAGGCCGTACGCGCCGCAGGTCGGGGTGAAGTGGCACCGCCCCGGCCAGTGCGGCGACAGCCACCGCCGGTAGCCCCGGATCGCCGCCACCCCCGCCCGGTCCACCGCCGGCGCCCGGGTCACCGCCGCCGTCGTCGAACCGAGCATCAGCAGGGTCGAGAACAGCCCGAACCCGCAGCAGTCACAGCAGCCGTCCGGATTCTTGGACTTGTGCTGCCGGTTGAACCTGTCCTGCTGCCGGCGGTTCTCCCTGGCCTGCTCCCAGAAACGCCGGAACCCGCTACTCATGATCCATCAGTACCACAGCCGCGCTCCCTGCCCGCGGGTGACCGGCCGGCGCGGCACCCCCTACCCGGGTATGACCGCCGGTTGGTCCCGTGGTGGCACGACGGCCCGCCACCAGGGCCGTACGCTGCGGATGATGGACGATCCGATCGACGCGCTCCGGGCCGCGCCGCGGGACCTGCGGCGGCTGCTCGTCGGTCCGGACTACCCGCCGTATCGCGCCGAGCCGGCCGGGCGGTGGCGGCGCTTCCGGCCCTACCTGGTGCAGGCCGGGCTGCTCGGCCTGATCGGGCTGACCGTCGCGGCGGCGCAGTACCTTCAGGACGCCAGGGGGCTGCCCGAACCGGCCGCGATCGCGCTCGGCATCGGCGCCACCCTGCCGGCCGGGATCGCCCTGCGGGCGCCGCTCTGGGCCTGGCGGCTCGGCTATCCGATGCTCTTCCTGGGCGCGCTGCACGCCCGCCCGGAAGAGTCCTGGCCGTGGAACCCGGTGCAGATCTTCGGGTTCCTGTTCGTGCTCGTCCTGCTCGCCGTCCGTGCCGACGCCGGCGTCGCCGCCTGGGCCGGACTGCTCACCCTGCTGCCGGTCTACCTGTCGGTCCCGGCGCTGGCCAACGCGCACGGCGTCACGGTTCTCGTCGTCGTGACCCTGGTCGTCGGCGACCAGGTCCGCCGGCGCCGGCAGAGCCAGCGGGCGCTGGTCGAGCAGGCCGAGGTGAGCGAGCTGGAGAAGGCCCGTCGCGCGGTGCTCGAGGAACGGACCCGGATAGCGCGCGAGCTGCACGACGTGGTGGCCCACCACATGTCGATGATCGCGGTGCAGGCGGAGACGGCACCGTACCGGCTGGAGTCGGTGCCCGATCCGGCGCGCGCCGAGTTCGCGGCGATCGCCGGATCGGCCCGCGACGCCCTCACCGACATGCGCCGGCTGCTCGGGGTGCTGCGCAGTGACGCCACCGATCCGCAGACGGCGCCGCAGCCCGGCCTGGTCGACGTACCCGAACTGGTCGAGGCGGCCCGGCGGGCCGGCATGACGGTCACCCTGGAGGGTGATCCGGTGGGTGCCCCGGCGCCACCGGAGGCGGTCGGGTTGACCGCGTACCGGATCGTGCAGGAGGCACTGGCCAACGCCGCCCGGCACGCACCGGGCGCGGCGGTCCGGGTCGCCCTGCTCCCCGGTGTCGGGGAGCTGGCGCTACGGGTCGAGAACGGCCCGTACTCCGGTGTCACCGGGCCGGCCGGGCACGGGCTGACCGGCATGCGCGAGCGGGCCCGGCTGCTCGACGGCAGCTTCCACGCCGGCCCGGTGGACAGCGGCGGCTTCGCGGTCGTCGCGCGGCTGCCGTACGCCGCCGGCCCACGTCCGGGGAGTATCGAGGTGGAAAAGCGGGGGCGGGATCGATGATCCGGGTATTGATCGCGGACGACCAGGCGATGGTCCGGCAGGGCTTCGGCGCCCTGCTCGCCGCCCAGCCCGACCTGCTGGTCGTGGGCGACGCGGCCAACGGCGCCGAGGCGGTCGCCGCCGCCCGCCGGCTGAACCCGGACGTGGTGCTGATGGACGTCCGGATGCCCGTGCTGGACGGCCTCGCCGCGACCCGGCAACTGCTCGGCGACCGGCCCGCCGTGGACCACCCCCGGGTGCTCATCCTGACCACCTTCGACCTGGACGACTACGTCTACGCGGCGCTGCGGGCGGGGGCCAGCGGCTTCCTGCTCAAGGACGCGCCGGCCGCCGAACTGGTGCACGCCGTCCGGGTGGTCGCGGCGGGCGACGCGCTCCTGGCCCCGGCGGTGACCCGGCGGCTGATCGCCGAGTTCGCCGCCCGGCCGGGCCGGGACCGGCCGCGTCCGGTGTCGCTGGCCGGGCTCACCGCCCGGGAGACCGAGGTGCTGCGGCTGATCGCCCGGGGCCGCTCGAACTCGGAGATCGCCGCCGACCTCGTGGTCGCCGAACAGACCGTCAAGACCCATGTCGGGCGGATCCTGGCCAAGCTGAACCTGCGCGACCGCGCCCAGGCGGTGGTGACCGCGTACGAGTCGGGTCTGGTCACCGCCGGCGAGTAGCTCCACGGGTCTACGCCGGGAACGGCCCCGTGGGGTGACGACCGGAGCCGGCCCCGCCCCGCAGTCTTCCGGTCGACGCGGTAGTTCGCGGACCGGAGGGACGGGGCGATGGGTCGAGGACCGACGAGGCGGCGGCTGGCCGCGCACGCGACGACGGTGCTGCTCGGGCTGGGGCTGCTCGGGCCGGCCGCGCAGCCGGTGCGGGCCGGCCCGACGGCGGATCCGTACGCTGCCCCGAGCCCGGCGGCGGCGATGCTGGCCGCGGGCGGCCCGTACGCGGAATGGGCCGCGAGCGGCCGACGGCTTCTCGTCTTCGACCGGCGGGGCGGCGGCCGGGCGGTCGAGGTGGTCGGCGACCTCGCCGGCGCGGACCGGATCGCGGTGCTGGTCCCCGGGGTGTCCAGCACCCTGCGGGACTTCGACCGGGGGCTCGGCGGCGTCGCCCACCGCGCGCCTTCGGTACAGGCCCGGGCGCTGTACGGGCAACTGCGCGCCGCCGATCCCCGGGTCGCGGTGGTCGCCTGGCTCGGCTACGACCCGCCGGACGGCATCGGCTGGGCGGCGGCCCGCCCGGACAGCGCCCGGGACGGTGCCGTCCTGCTCGCCGCCTTCGCCCGGGACCTGGCCGCCCGCCGGCCGGGCGTGGCGATCACCCTGGTCGGCCACAGCTACGGTGCGCTCGTCGTCGGGATGGCCGCCGCCGACCTGCCCTGCCAGGTGACCGACCTGGTCGCGCTCGGCGGTGTCGGGATGGGGGCCGACGACGTGTCCGGCCTGGGCGGCACGGCCCGGATCTGGGCCGCCGAGGCAGCCGGCGACTGGATCCGCCGGCTGCCACCGGTGCGGCTGCTCGGCCTCGGCCACGGTACGCGACCGGCCACGCCCTCGTTCGGCGCCCGTCCGCTGCCGGTCGACGACGGTGCCGGCCACGACGACTACCTCGTCCCGGGCGGTACGACGCTGCGCGCCCTGGCCGATGTCGTCCTGGCCGCACGGGCCACGGACGCACCGGCCACGAACGCGCCGGTCCGGCCCGCGCCGGCCGTCGGCCGATGACGGCTCAACCGGACGGCGGCCGGGACCGGGCGGTCGACGGGGTGCGGGCGTACGCGATCCTCGGGGTGATCGTCGGGCACTGGCTCGTCACCGCGCTGGTGGTGGCCCCCGACGGCACGCTGGGGCACGCCAGCCCACTGGCCGCGATGCCGTGGCTGGCCCCGGCGACCTGGGTGTCGCAGACCCTCGGCCTCTTCTTCTTCACCGGTGGCTACGCCTCGGCCCGGTCGCTGGGCCGGGCCGACGAGCGGGGTGTCGGCCGGCGACGCTGGCTGCTGCTGCGGCTGCGCCGGCTGGCCGTGCCCGCCGCGGTGCTGCTCGCGGCCGGGTGCGGGGCGCTGGTGGCGGCGGCCGCCCTCGGCATGCCGGCGGGCACGCTGCGGACCGTCGCGACACTCGTGGTCAGTCCACTGTGGTTTCTGCTGCCGTTCGCGGTGCTGATCGGCCTGACCGGTCCGCTGCTGGACGCGGTCCGCCGGTTCGGGCCGGCCGCGGTGGCGCTGCCGGCCGTCGCCGTCGTCGCCGCAAGCGACGGGTTCGGGCGGCTCGCCGGTGGTCCACCCGTCGCTGCCGGCCCGGGGATCGTGGCGCTCGCCGCCGACCTCCGGATCCCGCTCGCGGTGCTCGCCGGCTGGCTGGTGCCGTACCTGCTCGGTCTGCTGCTGGCGCGGGGCCGGCTCGCCGGGCGGCGCACGGCCCGAACCCTGACCCTCGGCGGTGCCGCCGCCATGGCCGGTCTGGTGCTGCTGGCCGGCTACCCGGCGAGCGCGGTGGGAGTGCCCGGAGCGGGAGTGTCCAACCTCGCCCCGCCGTCGCTCGTCGCGGTCGCGCTGGCGGTCACCCAGGTGGGGGTGGCCCTGCTGCTGCGCCGCCGGCTAGCCCGGCTGCTGCACCGGCCGCGCTGGTGGCGGCCGGTGCGGCGGCTCAACGTCGCGGCAACCGGAATCTACCTGTGTCACCAGCCGGTGCTGGTCGCGGTTGCCGGGACGGCCGCGCTGCTGGGCAGCGGCGCGACCGTCCCGGGCCTGCTCGGCGATCCGACCGGCCCGGCCTGGATCGGTGCCCGGCTCGGCTGGCTCCCGCTGCTCGCCGCCATCCTGGCCATCCTGGTCCGGCCGGCGGCCCGGAATCACCGCGCGATCCCGGCCGGCACAGCACGGGCGACCGGCGCGTCACCGGGCCGGGTCGCGGCGCCGGAAGGCGCCTCAAAGGGCCAGGTCGCGGCGCCGGAAGGCGACCATCCCGACGGCGAGCAGGCCGGCGGCCACCGCGAGCAGGGCCAGCAGCGGACCGGCGGTCACCTCGTCGACCGGTACGGCGGGCACGTGGCTGAACGGCGAGGCGTTCACGACGGCGGTGGGCAGGTCGAGGACGGCCCCGAACTGTCCGGCCAGCGCGCACAGCGCCAGCGCGGTCCAGGCGATCGCGGCCGACCAGCGGGGCAGCAGCCCGAACCCGGCGACGACGACACCGGCGAGCACGAACACCGCCGGGGCGTGGGCCAGTGCCGCGCCGGTCATCCGGGCCGTCTCGGCCATGACACCGGCAGTGCCGTCGACGGTCGCCGCGTAGGCCAGGCCGATGGTCGCGCCGGTCAGCGCCAACAGCACGAGCACGCCGCCGGCCGCGCACGCGAGGTGGCCGCCGAGCCAGCGGGAGCGGGACACCGCGCCGGCCGCGACCGCCTCCAGCCGGCCGGCGCCCTCCTCGACGTACGCCCGCAGGACGGCCTGTACGGCGTACCCGGCGACCATCAGGGCCACGAACGACATGATCGTGGCGAGGAAGGCGTCGACGAGTCCGCCGGTGCCGCCGAGTTGGGCGATCGCGTCGGCGAGCCCGGCGTTGTCGCCGACCAGGGCGTCGACCTCGTCGGTGACGGCCCCCATCGCCACGCCGAGCACGGCCAGCCCGATCGCCCAGCCCAGCAGCCCGCCCCGGTGCAGGCGCCAGGCGAGGCCGGTGGCCGTACGCAGCCCGGCGCCGGCACGGGCCGGGCCGGGGCGCGGGGCGACGAGTCCGGTACCGGCGTCGCGGCGCTCGACGAGCACGGCGGCGACGGTGCCGGCGAGGAGCCCGAAGACGGCCGGCAACGCCAGCAGGCCGAAGTGGTCGGCGTCGAACGGGCGTACCTGGTTGGCCCAGCCGAGCGGGGAGAGCCACGACGGCCAGGCGCTGGTGACCCCCAGCCCGTCGGCGTCGACGGTGCCGAGGGCGTCGCCGACGGCGCGCAGTCCGAAGGCGACGCCGACCGCCATCGCGGCCGCCGAGTTGGCGGCCCGCGACGTCGAGAAGACCTGGGCGGTCACCGCGGCGACGGCGGCGAAGGCGACGCCGACACCGGCGAGCGCCGCCCCGTAGGCCAGCGCCCCGGAGAGCGGCAGGCCGAGGCCGACCAGGGCCGCCGCGACGCAGGCCCCGATCAGCAGGTCGGCGCCGACGGCGACGGCGAGCGCGGCGGCGAGCGGGGCGTGCCGGCCGACCATCGCCGAACCGGTCAGCTCGAACCGGCCGGTCTCCTCGTTCTGCCGGGTGTGCCGTACGACGGTGAACGTCGTCATCAGGGCGACGAGGACGGCCAGCGAGGTGAACGTCTCGGCGACGACGATCGAGCCGAGGCTGGCGCCGGAAACGGGGCTGTTGAAGGCGCGGGCGACGACGCTGACCGCGGTGGTGCCGGCGTACGCCAGGCGGTCGGACTCGGCCCCGTAGAGGTCGGCGACGCTGGCGGCGACGGCGAACCCGACCGCGGTCACGCCGGCGATCCAGACCGAAAGCGTGATCCGGTCGCGGAGCAGCGCCAGCCGGGCGAGGCGGCCGGTGCCGGCGAGCGCGTTCACCGGGCACCGGCAGGGCTGGTGGCCGGCGCCGGCCGGTCGCCGTAGTGCCGCATGAACAGTTCGTCGAGGCTCGGCGGCGCACTGTTCAGCGAGCGGATGTCGTGGTCGGCGAGGAGCCGTAGGACCGCGCCGAGGTGTTCGGAGTCGACCTCGAGGTGCATGGTGTCGCCGTCGGCGCGCAGGTCGTGCACGCCGGGTACGGCGTCGAGCCGGTCGACCGGGTGGGCGGTGCGTACGGCCACCGACACCCGGGTCAGGTGCCGCAGTTCGGCGAGGGTGCCGGACTCCACGACGCGGCCGGCGCGCACGATGGTCACCCGGTCGCAGAGCGCCTCCACCTCGGCCAGCACGTGGCTGGAGAGCAGGACGGTGGTGCCGCCCGTCCGGACCTGGCGTACGCAGTCCTGGAACACCGCCTCCATCAGCGGGTCGAGGCCGGAGGTCGGTTCGTCGAGCACGAGGAGTTCGACGTCGGACGCGAGGGCGGCGACGATGGCGGTCTTCTGCCGGTTGCCCTTGGAGTAGGTCCGGCACTTCCTGGTCGGGTCGAGTTCGAACCGTTCCAGCAGGTCGTCGCGGCGCCGGTGGTCGAGGCCGCCGCGCAGCGAGCCGAGCAGGTCGATGACCTCGCCGCCGGTGAGGTTGGGCCACAGGTTGACGTCGCCGGGGACGTATGCCAGGCGGCGGTGCAGGGCGACGGCGTCGCGCCACGGGTCGCCGCCGAGGACGGTGACGTCGCCCGAGTCCCGGCGCAGCAGGCCGAGCAGGATGCGGATCGTGGTCGACTTGCCCGCCCCGTTGGGACCGAGGAAGCCGTGCACCTCGCCGGGCTCGACCCGCAGGTCGAAGCCGTCGAGGGCGCGGGTCGATCCGTAGGTCTTCACCAGTTGCGACACCGCGATGGCCGGCATGGCACCTCCGTAATCGTCTGACCGATGGTCAGATAATACTCGGCCTGGATGACCATCGGTCAGGGCGGGACTACGATCGACCGATGGACACCACGGCGCCGGCGACGGACACCCGGTCGCGCATCCTGCGCGCGGCCGCCGCCCTCTTCGTGCGCAAGGGCTACCAGCGCACGTCGCTGCGCGAGATCGCCGACAGCCTGCGGCTGACCAAGGCGGCGATCCTCTACCACTTCCCCACCAAGGAGCACCTCGCCGGCGAACTGGTCGAACCGTTCGTCGCCGACCTGGAGGCGGTGGCCGCGCACGCCGCCAGGCAACCCCCCGGACCGCGCCGGTGGGCGATGATCGAGGGCTGGCTCGACACCCTGCTGAAGCACCGCGAGCCGTTGGGCATGCTCGTCAACGACATCGCGATCCTGAACCGCAACTCGGTCTACCGGCGGATCCTCGCGGTGGCGACGCAGGCCAACGAACTGGTGGCCGGGCCGGACGCCGACCAGCGGGAACGGGTGCGGGCCACCCAGGCGATCGCGATGGTCAGCGACCCGATCGTGTTCTACACCGACGCCGACACGGCGACGCTGCGCGAGGACATGCTCGACGGCGTACACCGGCTGCTGGAGGGCGAGCCCCGGCCGGCGGCGCGGGCGGGGGACCGGACGCGGCGCGGCCGCCCGCCGGCACTGTCGGCGGCCGACATCGCGAGCGCCCGGGCGATGCACGCGACGGGCACGCACACCGTGGACGAGATCGCCGCCAAGTTCGGGGTGGGTCGGGCGACCCTCTACCGGCACCTCAATCGAGACTAATTACGGGACCATTTTCGGGATTTTGAGACGGCAACCCGAGTTCTCGAACCCGCTTGCGCCGCGCACCCGCCGCCACTAACGTACAACCACATGGTTGTAGGTGAGCTGGACGAGGCGGAAGTGGACCGCATCTTCCACGCCCTGGCCGACGCCACCCGCCGCGACATCCTCACCCGGGTGATCCGCGAGGAGCAGTCGGTGTCCGCCCTCGCGCGGAACTACCCGATGAGCTTCGCGGCGGTGCAGAAACACGTGGCGGTACTGGAACGGGCCGCACTCGTCGTCAAGCAGAGACGCGGAAGGGAGCAGGTCGTGCACATCGACGTCACCGCGCTGCGGCGGGCGGCCGAGCTGCTCGACGCGTACGAACGGCTCTGGCGGCACCGCGCCCGGGCAATGGAACAGATCCTGGCCGAAGACCGAGAAGGGGAACAGCCGTGAGCGTGATAAGCATCGACAAGGACGTCCAGGCGTTGACGCTGACGTTCGTCGCCGAGTTCGACGCCGGTGTCGAACGGGTCTGGCGGCTCTGGGAGGACCCGCGCCAGCTCGAGCGGTGGTGGGGCCCACCGACCTGGCCGGCCACCTTCGAGCAGCACGACTTCGTGGTCGGCGGCTGGTCCCGCTACCACATGACCGGCCCCGAGGGTGAGAAGTCCCGCGGCTGGTGGACCATCACCGCCATCGACGCGCCGCACCGGCTCGAGTTCGACGACGGCTTCGCCGGTGAGGACGGCGAACCGGTGGACGACATCGCCCCCACCCACGGCACCGTGACGCTCGAGGCCGTCGGCGACCGGACCCGGATGACCGTCGTCTCGAAGTTCGTCGACGCCGACCAACTGGAGCAGATGGCGGCGATGGGCATGGAAGAGGGCATGCGTCTGGCGATGGGCCAGATCGACGCCATCCTGGCCGAGACCCGCTGAGCGGTCGGCCCGGGTCAGGCCGACGCGACCCGGGCCAACCGGCCCAGCCAGCGGGCCGTGGGGCCGAGGGTCAGCAGCCCGCTTCCCGCGCCCGCGAGCTCGCCGGCGGCCGGTTCGAGGGCGGCGTGGGCGCGGCCGGCGAGTTCCCGGTCGCCGGTGGCGACGGCGGCCTCACCCACGAGGCACCACCGCACCTCGAGCAGGTGGTCCGGCGGCGGCCGCGGCACCGTACGCAACAGCGCCCGGGCCCGGGGCCGGTCGCCCTCGGCCAGCAGCACCAGCGGGCGGACCCACGGCTCGTACGGCCCGTAGTCGAGGCCGGGACCGGTCGGTGCCGGCCGGCCGTGCAGGAGCCGGAGCGAGAGCAGCGCGAGTGGGAGCAGCCCCTGTTCGAGCCCGGGCATGCCCGCCTCGGACAGGAGCCGCGCCGCCTCCCGGTAGGCGGCCGCGACGGTTCCCGGCTCCGCGCCGGTCGCGGCGGCCCGCATGGCGCGGTACCACCGCGTGAAGACGGCCACGAGCGGCGACTCGTGCCGCTCGGCCAGGTGTTCGGCGGCGGCGGCGTGGGTGTCCGCGCCGGCCGGGTCGGCGACCGCCGCCCGGGCCTGGAGCCGTACGAGGTGCCCGAGGATCTCGTACGTGGTCAGGCCGTGGCGGGACGCGACGTCGACGATCTCGGCTCCGATCCCGTCCCGGCGCGCGGCACCGCCCGCCTCGGTGAACGTGTGCAGGAAGACGCCGTTGAGGGCGAACACCAGCAGCGCGGGGTCGCCGAGCTCACGGGCGATCCGCTCGGCCTCCCCGGCGGCCCGGCGGGCGTCCGGGTCGTCCGTACCGCGACTCTCGATAGCGATCGTGGTCAGCAGCCGGGCCCGGACCGGATCGGGGCCGGCCGGACCGAGCGCGGCGAGGGTACGGCGCGCGGCGTCGACCACCTGACGCGCCTGTGCCGCGTCGTCGGACCGGCTCCAGATGGCGGGTACGTCGTACGCCCCGATGATGCGCGCGGTCAGCTCGGGGTCGCCGGCCCGTTCGGCCGCCAGGATCGCGGCCAACCGCTGCTCGCGGGCGGCGACGAGGTTCTCGCCCCCAGTGACCGCGAGGGTCCGCAGCAGGTCGACCGTCGACCGCAGCCCGGTCCGCGACCCGGCCGCGACGGTGCGCTCGTACTGGGCGGTGGCGCGGGCCCAGGGCTGGTCGTGGTCGTGCACCGGCGCCGTGAGCCGGCGGGACCGGTTGAGGACGTCGACCTCGAGGCGCCGCAGGTCGTCGCCCGGGTCGAGGCCGAGCCGGTCGACCAGCGTCTCCCGGGCCCGGCGCAACACCGCCAGCGACTCCCCCTGGCGGCCGTCGCGGTACAGCGCCAGGGCGAGCAGCCACCACGCCCGTTCCCGCCACGGATGCTCGGCGACCAGGGCGTCGAGGTCGGGTACGGCCCCGGCGGCGCGGCCGAGGTCGAGCCACGCCGCCGCCCGCGACTCGACGGCGTGCAGCCGCAGTTCGTCCAGCCGCCCGCGCGCGGCCCGGGCCCAGTGCGGGTCGGGGAACTCCGCGTAGGCGGTCCCCTGCCACCAGCCCAACGCCCGGTCGAGATCGTCGGCCGCCCGCCGCGCGGGTGCCTGCCGGGCCGCCCCGACGGCGTCCTCGAACCGCCAGGCGTCGACGGCGTCGCGAGACGGACACAACGCGTAGCCGTTGCCCCGTGAGACGAGCAGGCGGGACGGCGTACGCGGGGCGCGTTCCGGTTCGAGGGCCCGGCGCAGGGTCGCCACGAAGGTGCGTACGGCCCCCACGGCGCCCGCCGGCGGCTCCGCCCACAGGTCGTCGACCAGCCGGTCGACGGTCACGACCCGCCCCTCGGCGGCGACCAGGCGGCCGAGCACCTCGCGGTGCCGTGGCCCCTTCAGATCCAGCGGGTCGCCGGCCGGGCCGACCGCCCGGACCGGCCCGAGCACCTCGAAGACGACCGTCACCGCGCCATTGTCCGCCTCCCAACGCCCGGTGGTCGTGCTGATCCGTTGCTGATCGGGGCGCGCGACGGTGGTCGGGTCACCTGACCACGGACATCGGAAGGAACACCGTGACCATCACGATCCCAGGCTTCGAGTACCGGCGGGTCCCGGTCGCCCCCGGGGTGTCGCTGAACACCGCCGTCGGCGGCAGCGGCAGCCCCGTCGTCCTGCTGCACGGCTTCCCGCAGACCCACCTCATGTGGCGGCACGTCGCCGCCGCGCTCGCCGCCGACCACACCGTCATCTGCCCGGACCTGCGCGGCTACGGCGACAGCGACAAGCCGGCCGGGGACGACCCGGCGGCGTACGCCAAACGGACCATGGCCGCCGACGTCGTAGCCCTCGCCACCGCGTTGGGGTACGACCGGTTCGCGCTGGCCGGCCACGACCGGGGCGCCCTCGTCGCGTTCCGGGCCGGGCTCGACCACCCGGCGGCGGTGAGCCACCTCGCCTGCCTCGACGTCGTACCCACCCTCGACACGTGGCAGGTGCTGCACGGCGTGTCGGCCTCGGTCGCGTTCCACCTCTACCTGATGGCGCAGCCGGCGGGACTGCCCGAGACGATGATCGCCAACAGCGCCGACGCGTTCTTCGGCCACTTCCTCGACGCGTGGGGCACCGGCTCGGATGCCGTTCCCGCCGACGTCCGCGCGGAGTACCTGCGGGCCAGCGCGGCGGCCGTACCGTCGATCGTGGCCGACTACCGGGCGTCGGCGACCGTCGACATCGACGACGACCGGGCCGACCTCGACGCCGGCAACCGGCTGCGGATGCCGGTCACCGTCGTCCAGCAGGACTGGGGCGCGCAGCTCGGCTACGACGCGGGCGCGGTCTGGCGGGCGTGGGCTCCCGACCTGGAGCACCGGACGACCACCGCCGGTCACTTCATGGCCGAGGAGGCGCCGGACGAGATCGTGAAGGCGATCTCCGACCTGCTCGCCCGCTGAGCCGCACGGTGCCCGGCCGGCGACCACGGTCGCCGGCCGGGCCGAGGTCAGATCCGGGCGCCGACCGCCGCCCCGGAGACCGGGTGCAGGAAGTTCGACGACGGGATCGCGCCGGCCGCCGTACGCGGGCCGGTGATCACCGCCGGGTTGGTGCTGACCAGGCTGGCGTCGTTCCAGGTGCCGCCGATGTTCCACGAGTTGCCGCTGCCGGTCGAGGTCCCCATCGACACCGCCGTCCGGTTGCTCACCGACAGGTTGCCGGTCAGCGTCGACCGCGAGCGCGAGACGTTGAACCCGGTGCCGCCGTTGTCCCAGGCGGTGTTACGCGAGAACGTCATCGACCCGGGGTTGCCGTTGTCGACGAAGCCGCCCTGGGCGTTGTCGAAGGCGATGCTGTTGCGGACGGTGTGCGCGACCGCCGGGTCGTCGGGGTCACCGCCGCCCATCTTGAAGCCGTTGCCGTCGCCGGCGAAGTTCGGGAAGCCCCAGCGGTTGACGCCGTTGCCCCACGCCACCGAGTTCTCGATCAGGATCGGGGACAGGAACTCCCAGGCGTCGAAGCCGTCGTCGACGTTGTTCCACAACCGGGCTCCGCGGACGACGTTGCCGCAGCCGGAGCCTTCCTTGATCGCCAGCCCGTCGGCGCTCTCCCCGTTCTTGCGGGGATCCCGGTTGCCGTAGGCGTCCAGGTTCAGCACCTGGTTGTTGCTGGAGGCGCCCTGGATGTGCAGGCCGGTCTCGTAGTTGTCGCGGGTGACCAGCCGGTCGAAGACGTTGTTGCCGCAGTCCCGGCAGAGGATGCCGTACGGCCCGTTGGCGATCTCCAGGCCGACGAACCGCCAGTACGACGCCTCGATGTGGAACACGCCCCGCTCGGCGTTGGGGATGCTGCCGTTCAGCGGTGCGGGGGTGTGCGGCAACTGCTCGCCGTCGATCAGGACCCGTTCGGTGCCGTACCGGGTGATGGTGATCGGCGCGGACGCGGTGCCGCTCTTGAGGACCTGGATGTTGCTGGTCGGGGCGTAGGTGCCGGCCCGCAGGGCGATCGTCCCGCCCGGGCGGACCAGGTCGACGGCGCGCTGGATGGTGCGCAGCGGCTGCGCGACGGTGCCGGGCGCGGCGTCGTCGCCGTTCGGGGCGACGACGAGCTGGTCACCGGCCGGCGGCGGGGTCGTGGGTGGCGGCGTCGTGGGTGGCGGGGTGGTCGGCGGCGGAGTGGTGGGGGGCGGGGTGGTCGGCGGGGTCGAGCCGCCGGAGTCGACCGTGACGTCGTCGAAGCTGGCGCTGGCGTACGCGGTGACCAGTCCGATGCGGCCGGCGGTGACCAGGCTGTTCGTGGCGCTGCCGACCTGGGTGCCGTCGACGAAGCCGCGGATCGTACTGCCGCTGACCTCGATCCGCAGCGTGTGCCAGGTGCCGGCGGCACCGAAGCCGGTGGCCGAGCCGAGCGACGTGATGGCGCTGCCGTTCACGGCCTGGAGTTCGGCGCGTCCGCTGCCGAGCAGGGCCAGCCGGTACATCCTGGTGGCGCTGCTGGAGCGGGCGGCCAGGGCGGCCAGGCCGCCGGAGCCGTACGAGACCGGTTTGACCCGGGCCTGGACGGTGTAGTCCGTCCAGCCGGTCTGGCCGGCGAACTGCCGGGCGAGCTGGCTGCTGGCGCTGGACTGGTGGAACACCGGGGAGCCGTCGGTGACGACCGCCCAGGTGCCGCCGGATTTCGACCAGCCGCCGCTGTCGCCGTCGTCGAAGTTGTCGGAGTAGACGGTCGCGGCGTGGGCCGTCGAGACCATGGTGACGGCCAGGGCGGTGGCGGTCGCCGCGGCGCCGACGGTGGCGAGTACGCCCCGGCGGCCGGTGGTGCGCTTGTCGGGCACAGGTTCCTCCTGGTCAGGGGATGTCCCTCGATCGGCGCCGTACGCGGAGGCCCGGACTCCGGTGGTGCCAGACGGATCGAGGATGCCAAGAAAGGGCTTTCCCGTCGGTCAGGGTAGGGCGGCGGCGAATGGTCGTCAATGCTTCGACAGCCGCCCCCGACCCCTGCCATGATCCGCAGGGGACATCGATCCACTTGTCTTGACGGAATATGTCGGCGGCGTTACGTTCATCCGGCGGAATGCGCTTTCCCGCAGGTGGTGCGCTCGTGTCGGGGCAACGGCCAATGCACGCCATCCCCCATCACGAGCCTGTCAGGGTTGGTTGACAGGCGCCCGTTTCCCGGAGGTTCACCATGGGTGGTTCCCCCACCTTCCGCCGGCGATTGCGGACAACCGCCCTCGCTGTCGGCAGCGCGGCCGTCGTCACGGTCGCGTCCATCGGATTCACCAACCTGGCCAACGCGGCCACCGTCTTCGACGCCACCTTCGAAAGCGGCAGCACGAGCGAATGGTCGAAGTCCGGCGGCACCTGGAGCGTGGTCAGCGACGGCTCCAGCGTCCTGCGGCAGACCAACGCGGGCAGCGAGAACGCCCGCCAGTTCGCCGGCGACACCGGCTGGACCAACTACACCGTCCAGGCCCGGGTCAAGCCGCTCAGCTTCGGATCGAACGGCCACGTCGGACTGCTGGCCCGCGCGTCGGGCTCGACGAAGTTCTACCGGCTGGCCCTCGTACCCGGTAACCAGGTCCAGTTGCAGGCGGTCAGCGGCAGCTCGGTGACCGTACTCGGCAGCACGACCCAGTCGGTCTCCACCGGCTCCTGGTACACCCTGGCCATCGAGGTGTCCGGCAGCACCATCCGCGGCCGGGTCAACGGCACCCAGTTCGCGTCGGCGTCCAACAGCGCCATCTCGGCCGGCCGGATCGGCCTGCAGACCGTGTACGCCAGCGCGTCGTTCGACGACGTGTCGGTCAACACCGGCGGCGGTACCAACCCGACGCCGACCACGCCCGGCCCGAACCCGACGACCCCGCCGCCGACCACCCCGCCGCCGGGCGCCTGGCCGTCGCCGACCAGCCAGGTCAAGGTCAACGACACCATCCAGGTGCCGAGCAGCGGCCTCGACGGCGGTCTCAAGCGCTACTACGGCATCGGCGACGGCGGCCAGGGCGAGAGCCAGGACCCGATGTTCGTGCTGGCTCCCGGCGCGACCCTGCGCAACGTCATCATCGGCGCGCCCGCCGGTGACGGCGTGCACTGCGAGGGCAACTGCACCCTGATCAACGTCTGGTGGGAGGACGTGGGCGAGGACGCCGCCACCTTCCGCGGCGGCAGCACCTACCTCGTCGACGGCGGTGGCGCCCGCTCCGCCAGCGACAAGGTCTTCCAGCACAACGGCGGCGGTACGCTCACCATCCGCAACTTCCAGGTCGAGAACGCCGGCAAGCTCTACCGGGCGTGCGGTAACTGCAGCACGTCGTACCAGCGGCACGTGGTGATGCAGAACATCACGGCGCGCAGCACGAAGGCGCTCGCCGGTATCAACACCAACTGGGGTGACACGGCCCGCTTCTCCAACATCACTGTCTACGGCAACACCGTCATCTGCGAGAAGTACCGGGGTGTGCCGAAGGGCAGCGAGCCGACCAAGATCGGTGAGGGCGCGGACGGCGTCAACTGCATCTACAACGAATCCGACATCACCCGCCGGTAGACACGGCGACACCAGGCGGCGCGGTCGGTCCCGACCGCGCCGCCGCACCGTGCGCGACGACCTCGGGTACCGTCCCGGCAGGACTGTCCGATCTAGACTCACCCGATGACGCCGGACGAGATGGTCAGGGCCGCGCTGGAGGTCGCCGAGGCGGGTCTGGCCGCCGGCGAACAACCGATCGGGGCCGTGGTCGTCATGGGAGACGAGATCATCGGCCGGGCCTACACGCAGGAGAAGGCCCGTGGGCGCCGGCTCGTGCACGCCGACCTGCTGGCGATGATCGAGGCGGACGAGGCGCTGGGCTGGCGCCGACGGCCGCACCCCCTACGCCTGGCGGTCAATCTCGAACCGTGCGTGATGTGCCTGGGGACGGCCATGGCGCTGCGGGTCGACGAGGTCTACTTCGCGCTGGAGTCCCCGGACGACTAAGGAGTCGCGGTCGCCGCGAACTGGCGCCCGGACCGCGAGTTGGCCTGGTTCTCGGCCCCGAGCATCGTGGGCGGCATCCTCCGCGAGGAGAGCCGGGACCTGTTCCGCCGCTACTGCGCGACCGTGCCGGACAGCGCGCTGCGCCGGTGGATACAGACGCTGGTGGACCCGCCGGGACGAGTTGCCCCGGCACCGGTGGAATGACGCCGGGACTGTGGGGAAGGCGGTGACTGACCGGCACCTCGAGAGGAGCCCGCGATGAGCAGTCACACCGGCAGGAACGCGAACCGTACGGAGTCGGCCCGCGCCCGGCGCCACCCGGGCAGCGGCGCCCGCGGCCGGCAGGGCGCGACCGTGGAGCAGTCCGAGAAGGGCCGCCACCAGCGGACCGCCACCGGCACCGCCTCGACCGAGCGCGACCAGGGGCGGTCCAAGCTCGGGCGGGACGGCCGCGTCCACGGCCAGGGCACCGGGTGACCGGGCGGCCGTCCCGCGCCTCCTGACGCGGGACGGCGTTCCCGTGATCCGGCGCCTCAGGCCGGGCTGACCCGCTTGCGGCCCTCAGACCGGGCTGACCCGCTTGCGGCCGAGCCCGAGCTTGCGGCCGTTGCGCCGGCTCATCCTCGTCCCCTTCACCCCGCGGGTGACCGCGCCGGCGCTGCGCGTCGCGTGCTGGCCGCCACGCTCGGTCCGCAACGGCCGCTTACGGCCGGCCTTGGCCGCCTTGCGCCCCACCAGGACGCCGAGTTGCGCCGCCAGTTCCTCGGCCCGCATCGCGAACGCAACCCGTCGCCGTTTCGTTCCGTTGCGTATCGCGTCGAGCCGTGCGCTGCCGCCGCCCGACTTCGGTCCTCGTCCCATCGAACACCCACCTTTCCCCGGTTGACCGGCAGTCCTGCGACTTCCCACCAGGGCCGCCGGCATTCCCGCCGACCAGCCGGTAGCCCGACCCTGCCGTGATCCGCGATGTCGGGCACGGCGAGGAAGGTCATCCGGCGGCGGGTGCCGTCATCAGACGTGCCCACCGGAGGTCGTCCCGGCAACCGGTCCGGTGGTGGAGCGCGCCTTGCCCGGCGGGGGTGCGGTGCTGTCGCGGATGACAAGTTCGGTGGCGAGTTCGACCCGCGGGCTCTCGATCTTCTCGCGCCGGGCCAGGCGGAGCACCGTACGGGCGGCCAGCAGGCCCATCTCGGCCAGCGGCTGGCGGACCGTGGTGAGCGGGGGCGACGACCAGCGCACCTCGGGCAGGTCGTCGAAGCCGACCACGCTGACGTCGTCGGCGACCCGCAGGCCGCGGCGGCGGATGGCCTCGTAGACGCCGAGGGCCATCTGGTCGCTGGAGGCGAAGATCGCGGTGGGCGGGTCGGGCTGGTCGAGCAGTTCGTTGCCGCTGGTGAAGCCGGCCTCGTGGTAGAAGTTGCCGGGACGGATGAGGTCGTCGTCGATGGGCAGCCCGGCGGCTTCCAGGGCGGCGCGGTAGCCGTCGAGGCGGGCGCGGCTGCACAGCAGTTGCGCGGGGCCGGCGATGAACCCGATCCGGCGGTGGCCGAGCCCGATCAGGTATTCGGTGGCGCGCAGACTGCCGGTCCAGTTGGCGGCGCCGATGGTCGGGGCGCCCTGGGTGGGCAGGCCGGCCGGGTCGACGATGACGACGGGGATGTTGAGCCGGCGCAGTTCGGCCTGGAGCGGTGGCTCCAGCACCGAGGTCACGAAGATGACGCCCTCGGTCGTACGGGCCCGCATGTTGTTCAGCCACTGCTTGGCCGACGAGGTCTTGCGGTGGATGGCGGAGACGACGGTGCCGACGTCGGCGGCGTGCGCCACGTCCTCGACGCCCCGGATGATCTCCACCGCCCACGGGCTGTCGAGGTCGTTGAAGACGAGGTCGATCAGGCCGGAGGTGCTGCGTACGGCGGTGGGCCGGCGCTGGTAGCCGTGGCGGTTGAGCACCTCCTCGACGCGTTCGCGGGTCTGCGGGGAGACGTCGGACCGGCCGTTGATGACCCGGGACACCGTGGGTACCGAGACGCCGGCCTCGCGGGCGATCACGGCGATGGTGACCCTGCGGTTGTCGTCCACTGCGGCTTGCTCCTTCTCGCTGCGCAGGCACGGGTGGGGGCCTGGGGGGCGGTGGCCCCTACCGCACCGTAGGTGAGGTCGGGGCCACCGGTGGTCGGGGGTCAGCCCTTAACGCTACCGGCGAGCCCGGCGACCAGTTGCCGCTCGGCGACCGCGTAGAAGGCCAGGGCGGGCACCATGGACAGGACGACGTACGCCAGCACGCGGGCGGTGTCGTCGGCGTACTGGCCCTGGAACGCCTGCACGCCGACGGGCAGGGTCCACCAGCTCTGGTCGGTGAAGACGACCAGCGGGAGCATGAAGTTGTTCCAGCTCGCCACGATCGCCAGGACCGAGACGGTGGCCAGGGCCGGACGGGCCATCGGCAGCAGGATGCGCCAGAAGAACGCGAACGCGCCGCAGCCGTCGAGGGTCGCCGCCTCCTCCACCTCGCCGGGGATGCCGCGGAAGAACGACCGCAGGATGATGATCGTGACCGGTAGCCCGAACGCGGCCTGGGGCAGGATGACCCCGAGCGGATTGTCGAGCAGCCCCAGGCTGCGCAGCAGGATGAACAGCGGCAGGATCGCGACCGTGAAGGGGAACATCAACCCGGCCGCGAAGAGGGTGAACAGGGCTTCCCGGCCACGGAAGGTGAACCGGGCGAACACGAACGCGGCCATCGCCGAGGCCCCCACGACGACGACCACCGTGGCCAGTGCGATCAGCGTGCTGTTGGCGAGTTGCCGCCAGAAGACCTCGGAGGTGAGGATGCCGAGGTAGTTCTCCGGCACCCACGGGTCGGGCAGGCCGAGGGGGTTGGTGGAGAGCTGCCCGTTGTCCTTGAACCCGCCGAGCACCCCGAACCCTATCGGTACGACGATGAGCGCGCCGATGGCGATCGAGACGACGTGCAGGACGGTTCTCCGCAGGTGAGCCTGGGTCCCGGTCACCGCTGGACCCCCCTCGTGGTGAGTGCGCCCTCAAGGTCGCGGCGCAGGACGAAGCGTTGGTAGAGCAGGGCGAAGACGAGGCTGAGCAGGAACATGACGATGCTGATGGCGCTGGCGTAGCCGACCTCGAAGCGGCGGAAGCCGTACTGGAACATCGTCACGGCGAGGGTTTCGGAGGCGTGGGTCGGGCCGCCGCCGGTGAGGACCCACACCATGTCGAAGAGCTGGATGGTGCCGATGATCGACAGGAAGAGACTGATCCGGATCGTCGGTCCGAGCAGTGGCAGCGTGACGTGCCGGAACACCTGCCATCCGCTGGCCCCGTCGGTGGTGGCGGCCTCGGTCAGTTCCCGGGGTATCCCCTGCCGGCCGGCCAGGTAGAGGATCATGTGGAAGCCGAAGTACTTCCAGGAGATCACGAAGAACACCGCGTAGAGGACGGTGCCGGGGTCGGCGAAGATCGAGCCGCCGAGTTCGGCGGCGCCGAACCAGCCCAGCACGGTGCTGCCCAGGCCCCGGCTGGGTGAGAAGACGAGCGTGAACAGGACCGCCGTGGTCACCTCGGACAGCACGTACGGAGCGAAGAACACCAGCCGGTAGACGGCCCGGCCCCGTAGCGGCTGGTTGAGCAGCAGGGCCAGGGCGAGCGACACCGGCAACTGGATGACGACCGACAGGACGATGAGGACGAGTGCGCGCCGCAGGTCGCCCTGGAAGATCGGGTCGCCGAGGGCGCGGCTGAAGTTGTCCAGGCCGACGAAGTCCTCGGGCAGGTTGAAGCCGTTCCACTTGAACAGGCTGGTGTAGCCGGCGACCAGGATCGGCACGATCACCAGGAGCAGGAACAGCACCAGGGCCGGGGCGAGGAAGAAGAGGATCGTGCCCAGGCGGCGTAGGCCGGGCCGGCGGTCGGGCCGTGGGGCGGCCGTCGGCTTCGGCCGGGCGGGCGTGGCCGCGGTGTCGGGGCGCGGACCGGTCACGGATCGGGTCACCGTGACCGCTCCGCTCGCCGGTCGCCGGGGGTGGCGGGATCGGGAAGGCGGGTCACGTCACTGGTTCTTCGCCACCGTGGTGATGTCCTTGACGACCTGCTCAGGTGTCTTGGACCCGGCGACCAGTTCGGCGACGCTGTCGTTGACCTGCTGGCCGAGCGCGGGCGGGTATGCCTGGTCGAGGTAGAGCTGGAAGCCGGTCGCCGCGGCCAGGCTCGCCGCGACCGCCTTGCCGTTGGGGTCGGCGATCGCGTCCACCGCGTCGCGTACGGTCGGCAGCACCGCGCCGGTGGCCGCGGACTTGCGCTGGTTGCCCGCTTCGAGCAGGGCGCGCAGGAAGTCGACGGTGGCGGACGGGGCGTCGCGTCCCACGGCGAAGCCGTTGCCCCCGCCGAACACGTCGGACACCGTGCCCTTGCCGCCGTCGACGGCCGGGAACGGGAAGAAGCCGAGCTTGTCGCCCAGGCCCTTCTTGTCGGCGGACAGCGATGCCTGCACCGACGGCGCCCACTGGCCCATCAGTTCCATCGCGGCACCACCGTTGACCATGGTGGCCGCCTGGCCGTCCGGTGAGCTGTAGTCGGCGCCGAGGAAGTCCTTCTGGAACGGGGCGAGGTCGACCAGTTCCTTCAAGCGGGTGCCGGCGGCGACGAGGTCGGGGGTGTCGAAGTTGGCGTCGGTGCCGGCCTGCTGCAGGGCGGTCGGGCCGCCGATCCGCATGGCCAGGTAGGACCAGTAGAAGTGGGCCGGCCACTTCTCCTTGCCGGCGAGCGCGATCGGGGTGATCCCGGCGGCCTTGATCCGGCTGACGGCGGCGAGGAATTCGGTCCAGGTGGTCGGTACGGCCGCGACGCCGGCCCGGGTGAAGAGGTCCTTGTTGTACCAGAAGCCGACCATGCCGACGTCGAACGGAATGCCGTAGATCTTGCCGTCGATGGTGAACGGCTCGACCGACACCGGCAGCAGGTTGCCGATCCACGGCTGTACGTCGGCGGTGAGGTCCTTGACCAGGCCGGCCTCGACCTGCTGCCGCAGCACTCCCCCGCCCCACGACTGGAACAGGTCGGGTGGGGATCCGGCCTGCGTGGCGGTGGTGAGCTTGGCCTTGAACGCCTCGTTCTCCAGCGGCTGGATCTCGACCTTCAGGTTGCCCCGGGCCGCCTCGTACTCCCTGGCCATCGCCGCCCAGACGGAGAGCATCGGCTCGGTGTTCTGGATGTGCCACCAGTTGACGGTCTGGGCACCGTCGGGGTCGGTGGCGTCGTCGCTGCAGGCGCCGAGCAGGAGCGCGCCGGCGCTGGCACCGGCGAGGCCCATGAGGGATCTACGGGAGAGGCGCATTGTCTTGATCCGTCCCTTCGGGGGTGGTTGCAGGGCACTCGGATGCCGGCTCAGCACCGGAACATACGGGGAGAATGGCCGAAACTTTCAGGCTGGAGTCAGCAGCTTCCATCGATGACCGGCACGTTACGACGCCGATACAGCACGGGTCAAGGGCTGTCCTGCATAGAACAAGACGGATACCGTGTGCCAAGACCTGAGCGCGACTGATCAAAACTTTCGGAAAGTCGCCGGAAGCGGCACACCTGGAGGGCCGAAACATGTCGACCGACATCGCGGGGGTGGCGACGGCCGCCACGTCGATCCGCAATCCGATCCTGAGCGGCTTCCATCCCGACCCGTCCATCCTGCGGGTGGGCGACGACTACTACCTGGCCACCTCGACCTTCGAGTGGTATCCCGGGGTGCGGGTGCACCACTCGCGCGACCTGGTGCACTGGCGGGCACTGGGCGGCATCATCACCGAGCGGCGCCTGCTCGACCTGCGCGGCGCCGGCGACTCCAACGGCGTATGGGCACCTGATCTGTCCTATGTGGATGGCTTGTTCCACCTGGTGTACAGCGACGTGGCCAGCTTCGCCAGCGGCTACTGGGACCCGCAGAACTACCTCATCACCGCGCCCGACATCGGCGGCCCCTGGTCGGACCCGGTCCGGCTGCACGCCCACGGGTTCGACGCCTCGCTCTTCCACGACGACGACGGCACGAGCTGGCTGCTGGCCCTGAGCGCCGACTGGCGCCCCGGCCGCGACCGCTTCGGCGGCATCGAGATCCAGCGCTACGACCGGGCCGCGCGCCGCCTCGTCGGCCAGGCCCGGCTCATCTTCGCCGGCACCGAGGCCGGTGTCACCGAGGGGCCGCGCCTCTACCGGCACGACGGCTGGTACTACCTGGTCACCGCCGAGGGCGGCACGAGCTGGGAACACCAGGTGACCGTCGCCCGGTCCCGGAACCTGCTCGGGCCGTACCTGACCGACCCGGCCGGCCCGCTGCTGACCTCCGCCGGCCGCCCCCACCTGCGGTTGCAGAAGGCCGGCCACGGCAGCCTGGTGCGCACCCAGAGCGGGCAGTGGTATCTGGCCCACCTCGTCGGGCGGCCGTACAGCCCGCTGGGCAACTGCGTGCTCGGGCGGGAGACCGCGCTCCAGCCCGTCGACTGGCCGGCCGGCGACTGGCCCGCCGTCGCGGGCGGGGTTCCCGCCGACGAGATCGCCGCCCCCGACCTGCCCGCACACCCCTGGCCGGCGGAGCCGGCGAGCGACGACTTCGACGAGCCACGCCTACGCACCGCCTGGTCCACGCTGCGCCGGCCGGCCACCCCGGACTGGGTCGACCTGACCAGCCGCCCCTCCCACCTGCGGATACACGGCGGGCAGTCGCCTGTCGGCCGGCAGGCACCGAGCCTGGTCGCCCGCCGGGTCGGCGCCACGCACTGCTCACTGGAGACGGTGCTGGAGTTCGACCCCGCCGACCACCGGAAACTCGCCGGCGTGACCGGCTACTACAACACCGCCAACTGGTACTACGCCTACCTCACCCGGGCCGACGACGGCCGGCGGGTGCTCGAGGTGCTCAGTTGTGACAGCGGCCGGCTGACCGCCCACCCCGGGCTGCGCGTCGACGCCGACACCGCCGGCCCGGTGGGGCTGCGGGTGACCTTCGACGGTCCGGTGCTGCACTTCGCGTACGACCTCGGTGACGGCTGGGACGAGTTGCCGGCCCGGTTCGACGCCACCACCCTGTCCGACGAGCACGCCGCGATCATGGTCGACGGCGAGCCGGCCGCCTGGGGCTTCACCGGCGCCTTCCTCGGCCTGTGGGTGCAGGACCTGGGCGCCGACGGCGCGTACGCCGACTTCGACCACGCCACCTACCGGGAACACTGAGGCCGGACAGACCCGCCGGGGCCGGTGCGCCCGGCCCCGCGCCACCCTCGGTCACGGCTTCAGGACGACCTTGACGCAGTCCTCCCGCTTGTTCTTGAAGATGTCGTAGCCGTGCGGCGCGTCGTCCAGGCGCATGGTGTGGGTGATGATGGCGCTCGGGTCGATCTCGCCCTTGCGGATGCGGTCCAGCAGCGGGCGCATGTAGCGCTGCACGTGCGCCTGCCCCGACCGCATGGTCAGGGACCGGTTCATGAACGACCCCATCGGGAACTTGTCGATGAAGCCGGTGTACGCGCCGATCGCCGAGATCGTGCCACCGTTGCGGCAGCTCAGCACCGCCTCGCGCAACGCGTGCGGCCGGTCGGTCTCCGCCTTCACCGTCTGTTTGGCCTTGTCGTACGCGTGCAGCGCCGCCGACGCGTGATGGCCCTCCATCCCGACGGCGTCGATGCAGGCGTCCGGCCCCCGGCCGGCGGTCATCTCCCGCAGCGCGTCCATGACGTCGGTGTCCTCGTAGTTGATGGTCTCGGCGCCCGCCCGCTCCCGGGCCAGCCGCAGGCGGTACGGGAACCGGTCGATGACGATGACCCGGCCCGCGCCCAGTAGGAACGCGCTCACGGCGGAGAAGTAGCCGACCGGTCCCGCGCCCCAGACGGCGACGACGTCGCCGCGGCTGATGTCGCACATCTCGGCGGCCATGTAGCCGGTGGGTAGCACGTCGGACAGGAACAGCACCTTCTCGTCCGGCAGGTCGTCCTCGATCTTCAGCGCGCCGACGTCGGCGAAGGGCACCCGCGCGTACTGCGCCTGCCCACCGGCGTAGCCGCCCAGCAGGTGCGAGTAGCCGAAGATGCCGGCGGGTGAGTGCCCCATCGCCAGCTCGGCGACCGCCGCGTTGGGGTTGGAGTTCTCGCACAGCGAGTAGAGGCCGCGTTCGCAGGAGGTGCAGTTCCCGCAGGCGATCGGGAACGCGACGACGACGCGGTCGCCGACGCGCAGTCCGTCGCGTACGCCGTTGCCCAACTCGACGATCTCGCCCATGAACTCGTGGCCGAGTACGTCGCCCTTCCTCATCGCCGGAAGGTAGCCCTGCAACAGGTGCAGGTCGGATCCGCAGATCGCCGTCGAGGTGACGCGTACGACGGCGTCGCGCGGGTTGATGATCCGCGGATCGGGCACGTCCTCGACCGCCACGTTGTTCGGGGCGACCCAGCAGTTCGCTCTCATGTTCCCTCACCTTCCGGTCAACGCGTCGCGAGCGGCTGCGCCGGGCGCTGCATCATCTGTTGTCGCAGGCTGGTCCCCTCCGGGCTGCCGTCGGACCGGGTGATCTCGCCCGTCTCGATGACCTGCTTGAACCGCCGCAGGTCGTCGCAGATCTGCTGGTGCGGGTTCTCACCGAAGAGCTTGGCGATCCGCGCGCCGAACCTGCCACCCGGCGCGGTGAACCCGAGTTCGACCCGTACCTCGGTGCCGCGCCCGCCGCCGGCCGGGACGAAACGTACGCAGCCGGAGTTCGGCAGCCCGCCGCCGGCGACCGAACGCCACATGATCAGCTCGTTGGGGCGGTCGTCGACGACCTCCGCCTCCCAGTCCACGGTCTGCCCGGCCGGCGCCTTCGCCGTCCAGTGCGACCGCCGGTCACCGGTCGTCCGCACCGACTCGAGGTGGTACATGAAGCGCGGCAGGTTCTCGAAGTCGTGCCAGAAGCGGTACGTGTCCTCGACGCCGCGGTTCACCGTCACCGAGGCACGGACGCGGTCACCGGTCGTGCGCCGGGCACCCCGGGTGGTGCGTACGGCCGTGTAGAGGTCGACGGCGGCGATGCCGGCGACCGCCAGCGTCGCGTACGTCAGGCGCTGCCGCCGGTCCCCCTGCCGGTCCCGCATCGCCATGGCGCACGCGGCCAGGTCGACGGCGTCGCCGGCGACCCGCGCCCACATCCCCCACCGGGCCCGGCGCGGGATCAGCAGCGCCGCCGCGGTGCCGAGTTCCCGGGCGCCGGCGATTCGCAGCACGGTCCGCGCCGTCGGGGAGTCGTCGACACCGCAGAGCCGGCTGACCGCCGGCTGCGCGGCGAGGGCGGCGACGCCCAGGCCGAGGCTGAACCAGCCCAGGATGCGTGCCATCGACTGCGGTTCGCGGTCCTCGGATTCCCGCTGGATGCCGAGGGCGTCCGTCACCGAGCGGACGTCCATCGAGTCTCTACCGCCCATTGTTCCTACCGCCCATTCGCCTCTCCTCGGTCCGATGGTGGTGCCGCCGGTCACCGGCGGCGCGGCGCGCATTCCCGCAAATGCGCGGTTCACGCCTGCCGACGCGGGCGGGGTGGCAACCGACGGTCGGGACGGCCGAGTTGACCGTGGCCGGGGTGGCCGTCGGGTTGCCGCTGGGATAGATCACGGCGGCACCGGCGACGTACGGTGCGGCGAACGAGGTGCCGCCCGGTGTACGTCGCGGTGTCGCTGGTCCGCCAGACCGAGGTGATGTCGACGCCGGGGGCGAACAGGTCGAGCGCCGTGCCGTAGTTGGACCAGGTGGGGCGGGTGTCGGTGCGGTTGGTCGCGCCGACGGTGAGAGCCTGGGTAAACCGGGCCGGGGAGGTGTTGGCCGCCGGGACGCCGGAGTTGCCGCAAGGGCGCCGTTTCCGGCCCGGAAAGAACGCCAGAAGCCATCGACAAGTTGGCCGTCGCCGATCAATTGCCATTTCTTACACAGCCCGCTCCATTCGCAATTCCGATGACAAAGAAAATTGAGACAAGGCGATGTGAATTCGAGACCGAAGCCACCCCGCCGACCGGGCCGCGCCCGGAGCGCAGCAACCCGGCACGCCGACACCGTGGACCTCCAGGCCGAACGCCGGTCAGCGGGAGCCGCCACCCCCCTCCGAGATCACCTCCGGCACCGCGGCATCCCGGCCGGCACCCCCGGAACCTGCCGGCATCACGCCCTTGACCAGGGCGAAACATCACGCACGGCAACAACGGTGACAGGCGCCCGCCACCGGGCCGCTACACAAAGTTAAAAATCGACGAACTGTTGACTGGCGATCGGAGCCCGTTCTAGCGTTCCCCTCAATCGAACGGCGTACGGCAGATCGGAACAGGGCCAGCGCCGCTCGGTCAAGCGGGACAGCCTCGAGAGGGGGTCCGGACATGGCCGTCGATGATCTGCACCGGCTCTTCACGCCGGTCCAACTTGGCCGGGTGGCGTTACGCAACCGGGTCTTCGTACCAGGACACACAACCAACTTCGGGCGCGCCAACGAACCCACCCGACGGCACGCCGCCTACCACGCCGAACGGGCCGCCGGCGGGGTCGGCCTGATCGTCACCGAGGCGATCCGCGTCCACCCGACCAGCGCCGGGCGGCACATCAGCCTCGGCAGCTTCGACGACGCGTCGATCCCCGCGTACGCCGCCGTCGCCGACGCCGTACACCAGCACGGGGCGGCGCTGTTCGCCCAGATCATGCACGCCGGGCGGCAGGCCAACGGCGACGCGACCCGCACCGCGGCCTGGTCCGCCTCGCCGCTGCCGTGGGCCACCGGCGCCCACGTGCCGCACGCGATGGGCCGCGCCGACATCGCGGTGGTCGTCGCCGCGTTCGCGGCCGCCGCCCGCCGGATGCGCGAAGCCGGGTACGACGGGCTGGAGGTCCACGCCGGACACGGCCACCTGCTGCAACAGTTCCTCTCCCCGAAGACCAACCTGCGCGACGACGCGTACGGCGGCAGCCCGGCCAACCGGCTGCGGCTGACCCGCGAGGTGCTGACCGCGGTGTTCGCGGCCGCCGGCGACCTGCCCGTCGGCCTGCGGGTCAGCGCCGACGAGTTCCTGCCCGGCGGCCTCGACCCGCACGCCGTGGTGGAGATCGTCGCGACGCTGCGCGCCGAGTTCCCGCTGGCGTTCGTCCACGTCAGCCACTCCGCCTACCACGGCAGCTACTCGCTGGCGACGCAGATGGCCGACATGAGCTTCGGACACGCTCCGTTCCGCCACCACGCGGCACTGTTCAAACGCGAGTTCCCGGACCTGCCGGTGCTCGCCGTCTGCCGGCTCGACAGCCTGCCCGAGGCGGCCGAACTGGTCGCGGACGGCGACGCCGACCTGGTCGGCCTGGCCCGCCCGCACATCGCCGACCCGCACCTGGTGCGCAAGGCGATGGCCGGCCGGCACCACGAGGTCCGCTCCTGCCTGGCCTGCAACCAGGGCTGCATCGGACGGCTGGAGAGCAGCCTGCCGATCTCCTGCGTGGTCAACCCGGAGGTCGGCGCCGAACGCGAATGGGCGGACGCCTGGTCGGACCGGTCCGCCGGCACCGCCCGCCGGGTACTCGTCGTCGGCGGCGGGCCGGCCGGACTGGAGGCGGCGCTGAGCGCCGCCCGCGCCGGCCACCGGGTGACCCTGGCCGAGGCCGGCGACCGGCTCGGCGGCCAGGTCACCCTGGCCGCCCGCGTCCCCGGCCGGGAACGGCTCGGCCTGCTCACCGACGACCTGGCCCGCGCCGTGACGGCCGCCGGCGTCGAGGTACGCCTCGGCGAGCGGATCGACACGGCCGACGTGCTCGCCGGCGATTTCCAGGACGTGATCGTGGCGACCGGCGCCCGCCCGGCGCGCCGCGAGCTGCCCGGCGGCCCGCCGGTGCTCGACCTCGCCACCGCCGTCGCCGACCTGGTCGAGCCGGCCGCGCCGCTCACCGGCGACGTGGTGGTGCTCGACGACGAGGGCACCTGGGCGGCGGCCTCGGTCGCCGAGCAGCTCGCCCGGCTCGGCGCCCGGGTACACCTGGTCTCGCCGACCGCCGGCGTCAGCGCCCGGATCACCACCTACTCCAAACTCGCCCTGCTCGACCGGTTCCGCCAGCTGGGCGTACGACTCCACCTGATGCGTACGGCGCACGCCGCCGGACCGTCCACCGTGGAGCTGATCGACCCGCTCACCGGGGACGCGGAGCCGCTGGCCGGAATCACCGCCGTCGTCGACGCCGGCGCCGCGACCGCCGACGACGACCTCTACCGGGCGCTGGAGTCCCGGCCGGACGGACCACGGGTCCACCTGGTCGGCGACGCCAACGCGCCCCGCACCGCCTTCGAAGCCGTCTACGAGGGACGCCTGGCCGGCGCGTTCCTCGGCCGCCACGACACCGGCCCGGCCCGCCGGGTGCTGCTCGCCCACTGACCGGGGGCGTACCCGCCGGCGGCGCCCGGGCCCGACCCGACTCCGACCGCCGCCATGACCAGACCGACCGACCGACAGGAGACCCGACATGTTCGATGTCGAGGAACGGCTCACCCTGGACGAGCGTTCCGCCGTCGACTTCGTACTGAACCTGCGCAAGCGCTGGGCCGACACCGTCTACCCGGCACTCGCGCAGGAGTACCGTGCCACCGGCGAGCCGGCGGCCACCATCGACGACGCCGGGACCCGGCTGCGTGACCTGCCGCTCTATCCGTGGTTCAGCCACCTGGAGCGGGTGCAGCAGAAGATGCTGTGGAAGCTGGCCGGCGACGCGGTCCTGCGCCGCGCCGACGAGTTGATCGACCAGCTCGACCGGCCGGAGCGGCCGAAGGGCAACCTGGCGCTCGACGCCGGCCTGGACCTGCCGTCCTGGTACACCGACTACGACATCCACATCCAGCCCGGCGGGTTCTTCTCCGACGACCTGTCGGCGTACGTGTACGAGTTCGGCGCCCGGATCGTGATGCTGCGCGACAACGACGGCTACAAGTTCCACACGCTGTTCACCGACACCGCGCTGCCGGACGTACCCGGTGCGACCCGGGTCGTCGACATCGGCTGCGGATTCGGCAAGAGCACCCGTCCGCTGGTCGGCAGGTACCCGGGCGCGGAGGTGATCGGCGTCGACTTCGCCGCCCCCGGGCTGCGGCTGGCGCACGCCGAGGCCGAGGCCGCCGGCCTGGCGATCGACTTCCGGCAGGCCGACGGCCGCGCCACCGGCATCGAGGCGGACAGCTGCGACGTGGTCACCGGGACGATGGTCCTGCACGAGATGCCGGCCGAGGCGATCCGGGAAACCATCGTCGAGGCGGCCCGCCTGCTCAAGCCCGGCGGCGCCCTGCGGTTCCTGGAGTTCCAGCTCACCGGCGACCCGCTGCGCGACGCCACGGTGTACGAGCACGCCGAGCGCAACAACGAACCCTTCTTCCACGCGCTGTTCGGCAGCGACCTGCTGGAGATCTGCGCGCAGGCCGGTCTCACCGACGCCTCCTGGACCCCCTTCGACGAGCGCACCCACGGCGTACGGCCGGAGGGCTGGGGCGACCGGGTCGAGTGGCACTTCCCCTGGGCGGTCCTTTCCGCCACGAAGCCGGAGGCATGATGAGCAGCGAATTCGACTATCTGGGCGACCCGAAGACCAGCAAGCTGTTCGACCTGGTCCTCCAGCTCGCCACCGACCTGCACGTCACCCGCCAGCGGGTGCGGGCGCTGGAGACGCTGCTGGTGCGCGGCGGCCAGCTCGACGCCGACGCCGTCGACGGGTTCGAGCCGACCGGCGCCGAGCGGGTGGCGTTCGACGCCGACCGCGACGGGTTGCAGGCCCGGCTGATCCGCATCCTCACCGAGGACGGGCCGGCCGAGCACCCGCTGCGCAACCAGTGGGAAGCCGCGATCGAGACCCGCGGCCGCTGATGGGCACCGAGGACCCGGCCGGCCTGATCGACCGCTATCTACAGCTCTGCGAGGACCGCGAGCTGACCGAGGCCGGGCGGCTGCTCGCCCCCGGTGCGCTGATCGTCTTTCCGGGCGGCCGGGTCTTCGGTTCGCTGACCGAGATGGCCGCCGCCGCGACCGGACGGTACCGCTGGGTGCGCAAGCACCGCGACCGGTACCTGGTCGGGACCGAGGGCGACCGGATCTGTGTCACCTCGCTCGGGACGCTCTACGGGGAGGGCAACGACGGGGAGCCCTTCGACCGCATCCGCTACGCGGACGTGTTCCTCCTCCAGGACGGGCTGATCACCGAACAGCACGTCTACAACGACCTGGCCGTCGAACGACCGGCCATCGCCGATCCCGACTCGTGACGAGGTATTTCGAGATGAGACATGGAATACGGGTGTTCGTGGGGGCCCTCGCCGCCACCCTCGTACTGACCGGCTGCAACAGCGGCGACTCCGGCAGCGGCGGCGCCGACGGCGCCCCGGCCAAGCTGACCTTCGCCATCGCCTCCGCGGTGATCGGACCGAAGGAGGAGGTGGCCGCGTACGCGGTCGCGCAGGAACTCGGCTACTACGCCGAGGAGAACCTGACGGTGGAGACCATCAACACCGACGGCTCGGTGGCCGCGTTGCAGGCGGTCGCGTCCGGCAGCGCCAGCGTCACCGCCGCCGACAGCGGCTCGGTCCTCGGCGCGGTCGAGAAGAACGTGCCGGTCAAGGCGGTCGGCGGGCTGGTGCAGAACTGGCCCTGGGTGATGGCGGTCAAGCCGGACAGCCCGATCGCCAGCGGCGCCGACCTGCGCGGCAAGAAGATCGGCGTGATCAGCCTGGCGTCCGGCTCCGCACCGTACGCGCGGGCGTACGTCCGGGCCGCCGGCCTCGACCCCGAGAAGGACGTCGAACTGCTCCCGGTCGGGGTCGGCGCGCCGGCCGCGACGGCGCTCAACGGCGGCCAGGTCGACGCGCTGGCGCTCTACACCCAGGCGTACGCGGTCATGGAGAGCACCGGGACCCAACTGAAGTACCTGACCAACCCCGACTCGCTGACCGGCATCCGGTCGCTGTCGTGGGCGGTCAACGCGCGCTCGTTCGACGAGAACAGCGACGCCAACACCCGGTTCCTGCGGGCCTCGTACAAGGCGATGCTCTTCTCGGCGAAGAACCCCGAGGCGGCGATGCGGATCGGCTACAAGGTGTTCCCGCAGATCCTCGGCGGGCAGTCGGTCGAGTCGCGGATCGAGGCCGACACCAAGAGCCTCGTTGCGTGGCTGAAGACGGCCACCCCGGCGACCGGTACGCCGGAGGAGTTCCCGGACTGGGGCGCGATCAGCGACCAGGAATGGAACAAGACCATGGCCTACACCAAGGAGGCCGGTCAGATCACCGGTGACGTCGACCTGGGCGAGGTGTGGGATCCGAGCCTGCTCAGCGGCGCCAACGAGTTCGACAAGGCCGCGGTGCTGCAGCAGGCCGGCAGCTACACCGCGAACTAGCCGACCGACACCCGGAGGGAAACCCGATGGCCTACCGAACCGCGACCCGCCAGTTGCCGACGCCCGCCACGGTCGACGAAAGCTCCTGGATCGAGGTCGACGGCCTGCACAAGCTGTACCAGCCCCGCAAGTCCGAACCGACTCTCGCACTGAGCGACGTCAGTTTCACCGTACGGCGCGGCGAGTTCATCTCGGTCGTCGGGCCCTCCGGGTGCGGCAAGACCACCCTGCTGAAGATCCTGGCCGGGCTGAGCCCGAAGTCCCAGGGCACGGTCCGGATCGCCGGGCAGGAGGTGACCAAACCGCTGCCCCAGGTCGGGATGGTCTTCCAGGCGCCGACCCTGCTGCCCTGGCGGACCATCTTCGACAACGTGATGGTGCCGGCCGAGGTGCAGAAGCTCGACCCGGCCCGGCACCGCAAGCGGGCCCAGGAACTGCTGGAGATGGTGGGCCTGGACGGGTTCGAGCGGAAGTACCCGCACGAACTGAGCGGCGGCATGCAGCAGCGGGCCGGGATCTGCCGGGCCCTGGTGCACGACCCCGCCGTACTGCTGATGGACGAGCCGTTCGGCGCCCTGGACGCGATGACCCGCGAGTACATGAACGTGGAGCTGTTGCGGATCTGGCGGGAGAGCGGGCAGACAGCGGTGCTGGTCACCCACTCGATCCCGGAGGCGGTCTTCCTCTCCGACCGGGTCGTCGTGCTCAGCCCGCGTCCCGGCCGGATCGCCGAGATCATCTCCATCGACCTGGAGCGGCCCCGGGAACTCGGCGTGATGTCCTCGGACCGCGCCGGGGTCTACGTGGAACGCATCCGCCGCCACTTCAACGCCGCCGGCGTTATCGACTGACGGGGTGTCGTCATGGCAACAACGAATCCTGTGAAGGCACCGGACCGCCCGCGTACCGGACCCGTGCCGCCCGCGCCGGAGCCGGCCAAGACCCGGCGGCTCGACCTGCGGGAACGCCCGCAACTCTGGCTCGTCCCGACGGTCTTCGTCGTGGTCGTCCTGCTCTGGGAGTACGGCGTCCAGGTGCTCGGCGTCGACGAGTACGTGCTGCCGCGCCCGACGCAGATCGTCGACGCGCTGTGGCTGCAGCTCACCAACGACCTGTTCTGGGGACACCTGTGGGTGACCACCCAGGAGGCGCTGGTCGGTTTCGCCATCGGGGTGGGTGCCGCGGTCCTGCTGGGCACGTTCATCTCCCAGATCAAGATCGTCGAGGCCACCCTGATGCCGTACATCGTGGCCTTCCAGACGGTGCCGAAGGTCGCGCTGGCGCCGCTGTTCGTGGTCTGGTTCGGCTTCGGCCTGACCAGCAAGATCGTGATGGCCGCGGTGATCTCGTTCTTCCCGATGCTGGTCAACGTGATCGAGGGGCTGCGGGCCGCCGACGCCGACAAGATCCAGATGCTGACCGTGTTCGGCGCCAACAAGATGCAGATCTTCCGGATGGTCCGGCTGCCCAGCGCCCTGCCGTTCATCTTCGCCGGGCTCGACATCGGCATCGTCTTCGCGATCCTCGGCGCGGTCGTCGGTGAGTTCATCGGCGCCAAGGAGGGGCTGGGCTATCTGCTCCTGCAGACCAACTACAACTTCGACATCGCCGGGATGTTCGCGGTGCTGGTCGTGCTGTCGGTGATGGGTCTGCTGGCGCACTTCGTGATCCGGCTGGTTCAGCGCAAGGTCGCGTTCTGGGCCGAGGACACGAAGGTGATCGGGGCGTGAGCGAGCGAACCGGTGACCCGAATCGGTTCGACGGGCGGGTCGCGCTGGTCACCGGCGCGGCCCGGGGCATCGGGGCGCGGATCGCGGCGACCCTGGCCGCACGCGGCGCGGCAGTCGCCCAGGCCGACGTGCTCGACCCGACCGGGTGGCCCGCCGACGAGTTGCCCGGCCCGCACAGCCGGCACGTGGTCGACGTCCGGTCGGCCGCGTCGTGCGCCGACCTGGTGGCCGCCGTACTCGACCGGCACGGGCGGCTCGACCTGCTGGTCAACAATGCCGGCGTGGTCCGCCGTGGGCCGGCCGCCACGATGTCGGAGCAGGACTTCACCGACGTCCTCGACGTCAACCTGACCGGCACGTTCCGGATGTGCCGGGCCGCGTACCCGGCCCTGCGTGCCGGCGGCGGGTCGGTGGTCAACATCGGCTCCACCAACGGACACATCGCGGTACTCGACACGCTCGGCTACTGCGTCAGCAAGGCCGGGGTCATGCACATGGCCCGGGTGCTGGCGCTGGAGTGGGCTCCCGACCGGATCCGGGTCAACGCGGTCGGCCCCACCATCGTCCCCACCGACATGACCAGCGACCTGCGCGACGATCCGGACTATCTGACGGCCAAGCTGGCCACCATCCCGCTCGGCCGGATGGCCGGCGAGCAGGACGTCGCGAACGCCGTCGCGTTCCTGCTCAGTGACGCCGCGGCCATGACGACCGGCCAGACGGTCTTCGTCGACGGCGGCGTCACCATCCACTGACCACACCCCTGCGAAGGAGCAACCATGTCATCGCCGGACACCAGGGCGGTCCTCGACGCGGTCGACGCGCACTTCGACACCTTCGTCGACGAACTGCAACAGTTGTGCCGGATCCGCAGCCGGCGGCAGGAGCCGGAGCAGATGGCGGCCGCCGCCGAGTTCATCGCCGGATCGGTGCGCCGCTGGGGCGGCACCGCCGACATCGTGCCGTGGTCCGACTCGCACCCGTACGTCCTCGGCGAGATCGCCGGTGGACAGCGGGCGCTGCTGCACTTCAACCACTACGACGTGGAGGTCGAGCCGGCCGGCGACGACGCCGACTGGATCAGCCCGCCGTACGCGGCGGAGATCCACGACGGGAAGCTCTACGCCCGCGGCGTCGCTGACGACAAGGGCGCGCTGATGTCCCGGATCCACGCCGCCGCGGCGTGGCGGCTGGCCGGACTGACCCCGCCGGTGACCAGTCGCTACCTGATCGAGGGCAAGCAGTGGCTGCACTCCCCCGGCCTCGGCTCGTTCGTCGAGGCGCACGCCGACCGGCTGACCAGCGACGGCACCCTGTGGGAGAACTCCTGGATCGACGCCAACGGACGGCCGCTGCTGAAGCTCAGCGAGAAGGGCGTGCTCTACCTGCGGCTGTCGGTGCGTACCCTGCCGCGCGACCTGACCAGCCAGAACACGATCCTGCTGGCGTCGGCCACGACCCGGCTGGCGGCCGCGCTGGCCGCGTTGCAGCGCCCCGACGGCACGGTGCTCGTACCCGGGTTCGCCGACGGGGCGCGGCCGGTGACCGACGCCGAACGTGACCTGCTGGCGGAGGTCGCGTTCGACGGCGACTTCCTGCGGGGCCGGGCCGGGGTCACCGGGTTCCTCGGCGGGCTCGACGACCGGCAGGCGGCGGTGGCGATCCGCACCGTGCCGACGCTGACGGTGGCCGGCTTCGAGGGCGGCGACATGCGCGACGACGTGACGCTGGGCATCCCGTCCCTGGCCCGGGCCAAGGTCGAGATCCGGCTGATCGCCGGCCAGGACCCGCAGCGGGTGCTGGACGCGGTGCGCAAGCACCTGGCCGATAGCGGCTTCTCCGACGTCGACGTCGAGGTGATGGCGACCAGCCGGCCGAACCTGACCGACCACCGCGACCCGTTCGTCACCCTGGTAGCCGACGCGGCCCGCCGGGTGTACGGCACCGAGCCGGTGGTCGAGCCGTACACGCAGTGGATCGGCAACCAGGGGGTGCTGGCCGGCCGGCCGATCGTCGGTGTGGGGGTGTCCCGCGCGGACTCCGGTGTGGACGGTCCGAACGAGCAGATCCGGCTCGACGACTACCGGGACGGCATCAGACACGTGGTCGAGGTCATGGCGGCGATGGGAGGGACGGCGTGAGCGAGCGCAGCGAGCGAACCATCAGGCTCGGTTTCGGACACGACGGCGCCGAGCGCAGCGAGGTGACGGCGTGACCAGGTTCAGGGGGAACGGCCGGCGGGGATACGTGGACCTGCCGTGGGGGCAGGTGCACTACCGGCACGGCGGCAAGCCGGACCAGCCGGTGCTGCTGGTGCTGCACCAGTCGCCGCTGTCGTCGGCGACGTACGACGCGGTGCTGGAACCGCTGGCCGAGCGCGGGGTGCGGACGGTCGCCGTCGACACCCCCGGGTTCGGGATGTCGGATCCGCCGCCGCGACCGTGGTCCATTCCGGAGTACGCCGACGCGGTGTGGCAGATCGCCGACGCGCTGGGCCTGACCGCGGTGCATCTGCTCGGCCAGCACACCGGGGCGGTCATCGGGGCGCAGGCGGCGCTGCTGGCGCCCGGCCGGGTGCACCGGCTGATCCTGCAGGGCCTGCCGCTGTACGACGAGGCCGAGCGGAAGTCCAAGGTGGAGTCGTACGCGCCGGGGTACGTGCCGGACCGCGACGGCAGCCACCTGCGGGTGATCTGGGACCGGGTCTACGGGCTGTACCCGCGGCTGACCCCGGCGGAGGCGGACCGGCAGGTGGCGGAGTACCTGATGACCGGGCCGGACTACGCGACCGCGTACCGGGCGGTCTTCGCGCACCGGATGGACACGGACGCGTTGGCGGCGATCCCGACGGTGCTGCTGCACGGCGGCGACGACCTGGTGGACCGGATGACGCCGGTGGTGACGGCGGCGCTGCCGCACGCGCCGCTGGTCACGATCCCCGGCGGTACGGACTTCGTCGCCGACGAGCAGCCGGAGGCGTTCGCCGACGCGGTCGCCGCCCAGGTGCTCGGCGAGGTGGCACCGTGAGCGAGCGCAGCGAGCGAACCATCAGGCACAGGCTCGAACACGGCGACGCCGAGCGCAGCGAGGTGGCACCGTGAGCGAGCGCAGCGAGCGAACCATCAGGCACAGGCTCGAACACGGCGACGCCGAGCGCAGCGAGGTGGCACCGTGAGCGAGCATGCGATCCGGGACACGGTCTACACCGCGTCGGTGCGGGTCTCCGGTGGTCGGGGCGGGAGGGCGGAGTCGCTCACCGGCTCGTTCCGGGCGACGCTGACCCGGCCGGCGGAGCGTGGCCCGGACGCCCCGGGCACCGATCCGGAGGAGTTGTTCGCCGCCGGCTACGCGGCCTGCTTCGACAGCGCGCTCGCGGCGGTCGGCCGGCGGGAGCGGATCACGTTGGGGGCGACCGAGGTCACCGCCTCGGTGTCGCTGGGCACCACCGACGGCGGCGGGTACGCGATCGCCGTACTGCTGGAGGTGAGTGCTCCGTCGTGCCCCCGGGCGGACCTGGAGCGGGCGGTGGCCGCGGCGCACCTGCTGTGCCCGTACTCGAACGCCGTTCGCGGCAACACTCCGGTGACGATCCGGATCGATGGTCAGGACTGAGTACCTTCCGGGCCGGCCACCGCCGTCGGCGGTGGCCGGGACGGGGGACGCGCGGCGTTGGTGACGGGGCTCGCCCTGATCTACACGCTGTGGGGTTCGACCTACCTGGGCAACCGGGTGGCGCTGGAGAGTCTGCCGCCGATGGTGATGACCGCGGGCCGGTTCCTGCTCGCCGCGGTGGTCCTGCTCCTGCTCTCCCGGCTGCGGCGGAACCCGGCGCGGCTCGTGCCGGGCCGGGCCGAGTTCGCGGGTGTGGCGGTGACCGGGATCCTGCTGATCGGGGCCGGCAGCACGCTGCTGGCGGTCGGCCAGCAGTACATCGACTCCGGGCTGGCATCGCTGGTGGTGGCCGCCGTGCCGCTGTGGGTGCTGGGGCTGCGGATCGGTTCGGGTGAGCGGCCGGCGGCGCTGGTGCTGGTCGGGGTGCTGGGCGGGGTGGCCGGGCTGGCCGTGCTGCTGGTCGCGCCGGGCACCGGGATCCACCTGGCCGGCACGTTGACGGTGCTGCTGGGCAGCGGGATCTGGGCGGTCGGCTCGTGGCTGTCGCAGCGGCTGGCGCAGCCGGCGGATCCGATGGTCGGCATCGCCTGGCAGATGCTGGTCGGCGGGCTGGCGGTGGCGCTGGTCGCCGTGCTCTCCGGTGAGCTGGGCCGGCTGCGGCCGGCCGAGGTGACCGGGCGGTCGTGGCTGGCGTGGGGCTATCTGCTGGTGGTCGGCACGGTCGTCGGGTACAGCGTCTACGCCTGGCTGCTGCGCAACGCGCCGTTGCAGCTCGTCGCGACGTACGCGTACGTCAATCCGGTCGTCGCGGTCGGGTTGGGGATGATGGTGCTCGATGAGCGGTTGACCAGCCGACAGGCGCTCGCCGGGGTGTTCGTACTCGCCTCGGTGGCCCTGGTCGTGGCGGTGGAACGTCCCCGGCCTCGGTCGCCCTCGTCGCCCCCTCCACCGGCGGCACCCACCTAGGCTCCGGTTTGCCGGCCTGGCACACATCGGACAGACAGCGAGGATCTCGATGACCATCTCAACTGCCATCGACAGCGAGGACAGCCGTACCCGTTCCGGTCTGGGCCGGGCGCTCGCGGTGATCAACATGATCGCCGAGCGCTCGCCGCAGACGCTGGGCGTGTCGACGATCGCGCGTGAGCTGGAGCTGCCCAAGGCGGTGGCGCACCGGATCCTCAAGGAGCTGGTCGGCGACGGTTTCCTCGGCTTCGACGAGGAGACCAAGCAGTACCGGCTCGGCCCGGGGGCGCTGGCGGTGGGGTTGGCCGCGTTGCGGGCGTTGAACGTGCCGGACATCGCCCGGCGTTACATGGTGCGGCTGGTCCGGGCGACCGGGGAGACGGCGACGCTGTCGATGCGGCAGGGCTGGTCGCGGGTGTACGTCGACCAGGTGCTGTCGCCGCACGAGGTGCGGATGTCGGTGTCGCTGGGGACGAGTCATCCGCTGCACTCGGGTTCGTCGTCGAAGGCGATCCTGGCGGCCCTGCCGGACGCGGAGATCGAGGACTACCTCGACAACCACGGACTGGAGCGGGTGACACCGGCGACGATCACCTCGGTCACCCGGCTGCGCGAGGAGATCGTCCGGATCCGGGAGCAGGGTTTCGCGGTCAGTCTCGGTGAGCGGCAGTCCGGGGCGGGCAGTGTGGCGGCGGCGGTGCGGTATTCGACCGGCCAGGTGTTCGGTTCGTTGTCGCTGTGCGGGCCGCAGGACCGGTTCGATCCGCGGACGTGCGCGGCGCACGGGGCGCTGGTCGCGGAGGCCGCCGCCGAGATCTCGGCCGAGATCGGCTTCCGTACGGCGCCGCGGCAGGCCGGGGCCCGTGACGGGGCGGTTTCGGACCCGCAACCCCTGGTCCTTCGAACGTGAGCGTGTTTAGGATGACGACGATTCTGTTCAGCGGAATGGCGTTTCGCTCAGCCGAACAGACTGACCGTGTGGGAGGTACCCGTGGGTGACGGACCGCTCGAAGGACTCCGGGTTCTCGACATCTCGACGATCCTCGCCGGACCGCTCTGCTGCCAGATCCTCGGCGACTTCGGCGCCGACGTGGTCAAGGTCGAGCACCCGGTGGCCGGCGACAGCATGCGTGGGCACGGCAGCGCCAAGGACGGCCATCCACTGTGGTGGAAGGAGATCTCCCGCAACAAGCGGACGATCGGCCTCAACCTCTCGGCACCCGACGGCGCGGCGCTGCTGCTACGCCTGGCCGAGCGGACCGACGTACTGGTGGAGAACTTCCGGCCGGGCACGCTGGAGCGCTGGGGCATCGGCCCGGCCGAGCTGCACCGGGTCAACCCGCGCCTGGTGATCGTGCGGATCACCGGATTCGGGCAGACCGGGCCGTACGCCGCCCGGGCCGGGTTCGGCACCCTGGCCGAGGCGATGAGCGGCTTCGCCCACCTGACCGGCGCGCCGGACGGGCCGCCGACCCTGCCGGCGTTCGGGCTGGCCGACAGCATCTGCGGGATCGCCGCCTCGTCGGCGGTGATGATGGCGCTGTGGCACCGCGACCGCCCCGGCGCCGGCGACACGACCGGCACCGGGCAGGTCATCGACATGAACCTGCTCGAACCGATCATGACCGCCGTCGGACCCGGCCCGACCGTCTACGACCAGCTCGGCGTCGTCGGCACCCGCAACGGCAACCGGTCGGTCAACAACGCGCCGCGCAACACCTACCGGACCAAGGACGGTGCCTGGGTCGCCATCTCGACCAGCGCGCAGACCATCGCCGAACGGGTGCTGCACCTGGTCGGCCACCCCGAGGTGATCGACGAACCGTGGTTCCGCACCGGCGCCGGGCGGGCCGCGCACGCCGACGAACTCGACGGGTACGTCGGCGCCTGGATCGGCGAGCGGACCCGCGACGAGGTCGCCGACGCCTTCGCCACCGCGGGCGCGGCCGTCGCGCCGGTCTACACCGCCAAGGACATCGTCGAGGACCCGCACGTCCAGGCCACCGAGATGATCACCACGGTGGACGATCCCGACCTCGGCCCGATGCGGATGCACAACGTCATGTGGCGGATGGCGCGGACGCCGGGCCGGATCAGGTTCACCGGCCGGGCGCCCGGCGCCGACACCGAAGCCCTGCTGGTCGACGAGCTCGGGTGTGACCCGTCCGAGATCGCCGACCTCCGCAGCCGTCAGATCGTCGCCTAGCGACGCGGACCCCCTGTCGCGACGCGGCGACAGCCGACCCACCGGTCGCGTGGCGACGGCGGCGATCCAGCCGTCGGCGACGCGACGTACAGAAACGCGAGGAACCGTGACCGCGACCAGCCACACCACCACGACCGACCGCCTGCTCGCCGCCGTCCAGGCCGGGGTCGAGGTCTACGACCTCGGCCGGCGGCTCTTCTTCGGCATGCCGCAGTCGCCGAACCATCCGGCGTTCCTGCTGACCCTGCCCCGCCGGCACGGCGACATGGTGCGCGCCGACGGCGGTTCCGCGGCCAACGACCTGCTCGTGATGGGCACCCACGTCGGCACGCACGTCGACGCGCTGGCCCACGTCTCGCAGGACGGCCGGCTGCACGGCGGCGCCGACGCGTCGGCGGCCGGGGCCGGCGGCCGGTACGTCGAACTCGGCGTACACACGATCGCGCCGATGGTCCGCCGGGGCGTGCTGCTGGACGTACCGGCCGCGCTCGGGCAGGAGTTCAGCCCGGCCGGGTACGAGGTCACCCCGGACGACCTCGACGCGACGGTGGCCCGCCAGGGCACGCCCGTCGGGGCCGGTGACGTGGTGCTGATCCGCACCGGGTGGGGCCGGCACTTCGACGATCCGGACCGGACCAGGTACGTCGGGCACGACTCCGGCGTACCCGGGGTCGGTGCGGACGGCGCCCGGTGGCTCGCCGACCGGCGGGTGCACGCCGCCGGCGCCGACACGATCGCCTTCGAGCGGCTCGCCCCCGGCGCCGGACACAGCGCGCTGCCGGCGCACCGGATCCTGCTGGTCGAGCACGGCATCTACCTGATCGAGGCGATGGACCTCGACGGGATCGCCGCCGCCGGGGTGCACGAGTTCACCTTCGTCATGGCGCCGCTGCCACTGTTCGGCGCCACCGGCTCGCCGGTCCGGCCGCTGGCGGTGGTCTCCCGTGGCTGAGACCCTGGCCCGAAGGCTCGCGGACTTCGCCGCCGGCACCGGCTACGACGCGCTGCCCGAGCCGGTCGTCGACAGCGTCCGCAAGCGGATCCTGGACATCCTCGGCCTGTGCGTCGCGGCCGGCCCGCTGCCGACCAGCCGGGCCGCGCTGGCGTACGTCGCCGAACAGGGCGGGCGCGGGCAGGCCCGGGTGATCGGGCTGGCCGAAGCGGTGCCGGCGCCGCTGGCCGCGTTCGGCAACGGGGTGCTGGCACACTCGCTCGACTACGACGACACCCATCTGCCGTCGGTGCTGCACCCGAGCGCGGCGGTGGTACCGGCCGCGCTGGCCGCCGCCGAACTGGCCGGGGCGTCCGGCCGGGACACCGTCGCGGCGGTCGCGGTCGGCCTGGAGGTCTGCGTACGCCTCGGCATGGCCGGCTACGACCTCAAGGCCGGCAACTCGGTCTTCTTCGAGCACGGGCAGCACGCCACCTCGATCTGCGGGGCGCTCGGCGGCGCGGTCGCCGCGGGCCGGCTGCTCGGGCTCTCCGCCGACGGCATCCTGGACTCGCTCGGCGTCGCCGCGTCGATGGCGTCCGGGCTGATCGAGGCGAACCGCACCGGCGGCACCGTCAAGCGCATCCACTGTGGATGGTCGGCGCACTCGGCGGTGAGCGCCGCGCTGCTGGCCCGGCACGGGATCACCGGCCCACCGACGGTGCTGGAGGGACGGTTCGGCTTCTTCGAGGCGTTCCTGCGCGGCGAGTACGACCCGGCGGCGGTCACCGACGGGCTCGGCACCGACTGGTCGGTGCCCGGGATCTTCTTCAAGCCGTACCCGGCGAACCACTTCACGCACGCGGCGATCGACGCCGCGACGGCGCTGCGCGCCCGGGGACTGGACGTCGACGACATCGAGTCGATCACGCTCGGCGCGCCGACCGCGGTGATCCGCACGATCGGACAGCCGATCGAGGTCAAGCGGGCGCCGGAGACCGGTTACCAGGCGCAGTTCAGCGGCCCGTACGCGGTCGTCGCCGGGCTGCTCGGCGGTGGCGGGCTGGGTGTGGGGCTCGGCGACTTCACCGACGAGCTGGCCCGGGATCCGCGCCGCCGGGCGTTGATGGCCCGGGTCGAGGTGGTACCCGACGAGCGGTGCGACGCCATCTTCCCGAGCCAGTTCCCGGCCGTGCTGCGGGTCCGCACCCGCGACGGCGGGGAATGGGTCGAGGAGGTGCTGACCAACCGTGGCGGCCCGGACCGGCCGCTGTCCGACGCGGAACTGGCGACGAAGTTCCGGGACAACGTCGCGGGCCGGCTGCCCGCCGCGACCGTGGAACTGATCGAAGCGGAGGTCGCCCGGCTCGACCGGGCGGCCGGAATCGACGTACTGATGGCCCTGGCCGCGGGTCCGGTCATCGACCTTGAGGAGACACCATGACGGCGTTCGATCTGTTGCTGCGCAACGTACGGGTGGTCCGGCACGACAGCGCCGAACCCGAGCTGACCGACATCGGCGTGGTCGACGGCCGGATCGCGCGGATCGCGCCCGGGATCGATCCCGCCACCGCGACGTCGGTGGTGGACGGCGGCGGCAAACTCGCCTTCCCCGGCGTCGTCGACGCCCACCAGCACTGGGGGATCTACAACCCGCTGCCGGAGGACACCGCGTCGGAGAGCCGCGCCAGTGCGCAGGGCGGCGTGACGACCGCGCTGAACTACATGCGGACCGGCCAGTACTACCTCAACCGCGGCGGTGCGTACGCCGACTTCTTCCCCGAGGTGCTGGCGGCGGCGGAGGGCCGGTCGTACGTCGACTACGCCTTCCACCTCGCGCCGATGTCGCGCGAACACATCACCGAACTCCCCCACCTGGTCGAGTCCGGGGTCACCTCGTTCAAGATCTTCATGTTCTACGGCAGCCACGGCCTGCACGGCCGCTCCGCCGACCAGAACTCGTTCCTGATGATCCCCGACGGCGAGCGTTACGACTACGCCCACTTCGAGTTCGTCATGCGGGGCGTGCAGGCGGTCCGGGAACGGTTCCCCGACCTCGCCGACCAGATCTCGCTGTCGCTGCACTGCGAGACCGCCGAGATCATGAGCGCGTACACGAAGATGGTCGAGGAGGAGGGCACGCTGTCCGGGTTGGCCGCCTACCACGCCTCCCGGCCGCCGCACTCCGAAGGGCTGGCGGTGTCGATCGCCGCCTACCTGGCGCACGAGACCGGCCTGCCGAACATCAACCTGCTGCACCTGTCGTCGGCGAAGGCGGTCGACGCGGCGCTGCGGATGGCGAAGGCGTTCCCGCACATCGACTTCCGGCGGGAGGTCACCATCGGGCACCTGGTCGCCGACATCACCACCGCACACGGGCTCGGCGGCAAGGTCAACCCGCCGCTGCGGCCACGCGAGGACGTCGAGGCACTGTGGACACACGTACTCGACGGCGAGATCGACTGGGTGGTCAGCGACCACGCCTGCTGCCGCGACGAGCAGAAGTTCGGCGAGCCCCGGGACGACATCTTCGTGGCCAAGTCCGGCTTCGGCGGTGCCGAATACCTGCTGCCCGGCCTGCTCACCGAGGCGGCCCGGCGCGGCCTGTCGCACCAGCGGGTCGCGCAGTTGACGTCGTGGAACCCGGCGCGACGGTTCGGCCTGACCGCCAAGGGCGCGCTCGCCGAGGGCTACGACGCCGACCTCTGCCTGGTCGAGGAGGGCACCCCGTGGGTCGTCCGGGCCCAGGACTCCGAGTCGACGCAGGAGTACACCCCGTTCGAGGGCTTCAAGATGACCGCCCGGGTCACCGACACGTTCCTGCGCGGCCGGCAGGTGCTCGCCGCCGGCCGGGTGGTCGGTGAACCCACCGGCCGGTACGTCTCCCGGTCGGGCCGGTAGCCGCGGTGGACCCGGTCGCCCGCAGCTATCTCTACGTCCCGGCCGACCGGGAGAGGCTGCTCGCCAAGGCGCACGGCCGGGGGGCCGACGCCCTCATCCTCGACCTCGAGGACGCGGTCACCCCGGCGAACAAGGACACGGCCCGGGCTGCCGCCGCCGCGTACCTGGCGGCACCGCCCGACGGCCGGTTCTGGGTACGGATCAACAGCGACCGCGTCGAGCAGGACGTGGCCGCGGTGGCCGGCCCGGCGCTGACCGGGGTCTGGGTGCCGAAGGCGGAACCGGAACTGCTCGCCACCGTCGACGCGGCGCTGTCCGCGGCGGAGCGGCGGCTCGGCCTGGCCGACCGTACGTTCGGTGTGGTCGCCCTGATCGAGACCGCCCGGGGCGTGCTCCGGCTGGAGCAGATCACGTCGGCGCCCCGGGTGCTCCGGCTCGGGCTCGGCGAGGCGGACCTGGCCGGCGAGATCGGCGTCCAGCCGGGACCGGACGGGGCGGAGCTGGCCCCGATCCGGTCCCAGGTGGTCGTCGCGTCGGCCGCGGCCGGGATCACCGCCCCGGTCGGGCCGGTCGAGACGGTGCTGCGTGATCCGGACCGGCTGGCCGGCACCACCCGGGCGCTGCTGCGGCAGGGCTTCCGGGCCCGGACGGCCGTGCATCCCGATCAGCTCGCCACGATCAACGAGGTCTTCACCCCGTCGGCGGCCGAGGTCGCCGCGGCCCGCGAGGTGCTGGACGCGCTGGCCGCCGCGGAGCGGCAGGGAACCGGGATCGCCACCCAGGCCAGTGGCCAGATGCTGGACCGGGCCGTGGTCCGCGCGGCCAGTGAGGTGCTCCGCCGGGCCGTTCCGGACGGACCGGACCGGGGCTGACCGGCGCTGCCGGACGGCGTGGTCCTGCCGCACCATGATCCGCGTGATCAGGGAAATTCCGGCCCGACCCGCCGACGACACGCGCGGCGTACTCCCTGATCACGCGGATCTTGGCTCGCCGCGGTCAGGTCTTCGGCCGGGGTGGGGCGGCGGTGGGCGCCAGGTGGTGCGCGCACGGCAGCAGGACCTGCCGCTCGTGTTCCCCGGTCGGGTCGGCGAGCAGGCCGGCCAGCATGCGCACCGCGCGCCGGCCCATCGCGTTGCGCGGGACCCTGAGCGACGCCCACTGCCCGGGGCTGAACTCGCCGCCCTGGTCGTCGACGAGCAGCACGACGGAGACGTCGGCCGGGATGGTCAGCCCGCGCAGGCCGGCCATCGCGGCGAGCACCCGCAGCAGGCCGACCGACTCGACCAGGATCGCGGTCGCCCCGCCGGCCAGGGCCGCGTCCAGCCACTGGGCGGTCAACTGGTCGGGTTGGACGAAGGCGGGGACGGGCACCGGCAGCCCGAAGCGGTCGAGCGTCGCCGAGAACCCGTCCCACCGGTCGACCTGCGGTTCGTGGCGGATTGCCTCGCCGAGGTAGGCGAAGCCGCGGTGGCCCATCGCCACCAGGTCGTCGACGATCCGGCCGGTCGCCGACCGGTAGTCGCCGCCGACGTAGCACAGGTCGACCTCGGGCACCTCGCGTCGTCCTATGTAGACGTAGGGGTGGCCGTCCTGGGCGAGCTGCACCAGGTCGTCACGGTTGGCGTGGTGGCCGAGCAGTACGCTGCCGGCGGCCTGGCGCAGCGTGCTGACCCCGTCGCGATAGATCCGGCGTACGCCGTCCTCGTCGCGGGACGCGGTGAACAGCACGAGGTTGCAGCCCTCCAGGCCGGCCTGTTCCTCGATGCCCTGCAGGAACTCGAAGTAGTAGTCCCAGGCGCTGGTCGGGAAGATCGGTTCGAAGGTGTGCACGCCGAGCAGGTGGGGTGTGGCCCGACGTTCGGCGCCGTCACGCTGCTGCGGTGCGTTCGTCGGGTAGCGCAGCCGGCGGGCGGCGTTGATGACCCGGCGCTGGGTCTCCGGCGAGATCCGGCTCAGGTCGCCGGAGCCGCGCAGCACCATGGACACAGTGGACTGCGACACGCCCGCCTCGCGGGCGATGTCGGCCTGACGCGAACCGTTCCCCCGTCGCTTCGTCACGCCCTTTTCCCCTCCGGTCATGCCGACGGTGGCCATGTCAACACCGCCCCGCCGCGCAGCAGAGCCTTGCGCAGGGTCTCATAGTCGACGTCCTGCACCGCGACCGATCCGGCCGCCGCCTGCGCCGCCGCGCAGCCGGCCGCCTCCCCCACCATCATGAACACCGGTTCCATCCGTACCGAGGCGAACGCGACGTGCGACGCCGACACCGCCCACGTGACGAGCAGATTGGCACACTCGCCCCGGCGCGGCACGATCGCCCGGTACGGCACCCCGAACGGGACGGTGACCGGGTGCTGCACGTTGCCCTCGTTGCGCGGCTGCCCGTCGACCAGGACCCGCTTGGCGTTGTGCGAGTCCATCACGTACGAGGCGAGGGCGAGCGGGTCGTGCGCGGCCGCCCGGCCGGCGGCGTCGTGCTGGGTGACGACGTAGTCGGCAACCATCCGGCGGGCCTCGCGCACGTAGAGCTGGTGCGGCCAGTGCGAGGTGCCCCGGAACTCGGCCGGTGCGAGCCCGTACTCCCGGGTGGCGGCGCGGATCTTGTCGGGCAGCCGGGGGTCGTTGGCCAGGAAGAACAGCAGACCGGCCTGGTAGCGGACGTGGTCCTGGAAGATCTCCTCGCGGCGGGCGTGGTCGGCCTCCGGCCAGTCGTGGTTGGCGCCGATGTGGTCGGAGGAGAAGGCGCCGTGGTTGTTCATGTCGAACACGCCGGGGCGGACCTCGGTGGTACGGCCGAACAGTTCGTAGCCGCCGGCCTCGACGTAGCGGCGGAGCAGTTCGTAGCGGTCCGGGTCGTAGCCGTCGGGTTCGGGGAACGGCAGCCGCCGCGCCGACGTGGTGACGTGCAGCCGGAAGTTGTACGCCTGCACCCGCCGGTCGCCGTCGCCGACCGCGCCGTACGGGTCGGGGCTGATGCCGGGCAGCAGGCCGCTGGCGGGCCGGCCGGGCTCGACCCAGGGGTCGACGGTGAACTCGAACTGGTGGTTGACGCTGTGCTGGACACCGGCCAGCGGCTCACCGTAGGTGTCGCGGGACTCCCGCCCGACCGTGTGCGACACCCCGGCCGCCGCCATCAGGTCGCCCTCGTACGACGCGTCGACGTAGACCGGTGCCCGGTAGCGGTTGCCGTCGTCGGTGCGCAGTTCGACGATCCGGCCGGCCGCCAGGGTGACGTCGCTCAGGTGCTGGTGGTGGCGGACGGCGACACCGGCCTCGTCGAGCCAGCGGGCGAAGATCTCCTCGGCGACGTGCGCCTCGACACTCCAGTGTGGATCGGCGGCGTGGTAGGCGGCGGCGACGTCGGCGTAGAAGCGGCGGGCGAGGCCGCCGACGGTGTCGGGGCGGCCGACGTCGGTGGTGCCGAGCCCGGCGGCGCTCATCCCGCCGAGGTGGTCGTCGAAGGCGAGCAGCACCACGGAAAGGCCCTCGTGGGCGGCGCGGACGGCGGCGGTGACGCCGCCGGACGTCGCGCCGTAGACGACCAGGTCGGCGCGGACCGGCTCGGCGTGGTCGGCCACGACGGGCGGCGGGAGATGGTGGTGCAGCCCGGGCAGCGCTGGTGCTCGTCTCATGGATTCGGTTTCTAGCACGCCACGACGAAGTTGTGAATTGCTAATAGTTAGTAATACGTCGTTACCGCATCGTCACCAGAATTCCTGGCCAGACATGTCTTGACACCGGAATGACGATCAGATGTAACGTAGCCGCAATCGATCGCCGGCAAATCGACCGGCAAATATTAGCAACCGCCGTACGACCCGGCGCCCGGCCCACCCGGAGCAGCGGACGCGGCGGGCATCCCCGAAGTCGAGCCGAGGAGCGCAGACGATGGGCAGCACACACGAACGACAGACCGACCTTCTGGTGGTCGGCGGCGGACTCGGCGGCGTCGCCGCCGCGCTGACCGCCGCCAGGTTGGGTCTGCGGGTCGTGCTGACCGAGGAGACCGACTGGCTGGGCGGACAACTCACCGCCCAGGCCGTACCGTCCGACGAACACCCCTGGATCGAGTCCGGGCACACCTCGCCCGGATACCACGAACTGCGCACCCGGATCCGGGACTACTACCGGCGCAACTACCCGCTGCGGCCGGAAGCCCTCGACATCGCCACCCTCAACCCGGGCCTCGGCAACGTCAGCCGGCTCTGCCACGAGCCCCGGGTCGGCGTCGCCGTCATCGACGAGCTGCTGGCCGGCTACCGCTCCGCCGGCCGGATCACCGTCCTGCTCGAACACGTCCCGGTCGCCGCCGACACCGACGGCGACCGGATCACCGCGGTCACCCTGGAAAACCGCCGGGCCGGCACCCGGACCACGGTCACCGCGCCGTTCGTCGCCGACGCCACCGAACTCGGCGACCTGCTGGAACTCGCCGGCGTCGAGCACGTCGTCGGCGCCGAGTCGCAGGCCGAGACCGGCGAGCCGTACGCGTCCCCGGTCGCCGACCCGACCGACCAGCAGGCGATCACCTGGTGCTTCCCGCTGGAGTACCGGCCCGGTGAGGAACACGTCGTGGACCGGCCGGCGTCGTACGACCACTGGAAGACCCACGTCGACCCGTTCTGGCCCGGCCCGCAGCTGTCCTGGGAGAAGATCGACATCCACACCATGAAGGGCCGGACCAACCGCATCTTCGAGACCGACCTGGACGCGGTGCACGTACCCGACCTGTGGCACTTCCGGCGGATCCGGGCCCGCAGCCAGTTCGACCCGGCCCTGGTCGACACCGACATCACCCTGGTCAACTGGCCCAACGTCGACTACTGGGAGGCGCCGCTGGTCGGCGCCGGCATCGACGACGAAGCCCGGCGGACCGCGCTGCGCCGCTGCCGCGAACTGTCCCTGTCGTACCTGCACTGGATGCAGACCGAGGCGCCCCGGCCGGACGGCGGACACGGCTATCCCGGCCTGCGGCTACGGCCCGACCTCACCGGCACCGACGACGGCCTGGCCAAGTCCGCCTACATCCGGGAGTCCCGCCGGATCCGGGCCCGGTTCACGGTGCTGGAACAGCACGTGGCCGTCGTCGACCGCCCCGACGGCGAAGGCGCCGTGCAGTTCGCCGACTCGGTCGGCATCGGCCACTACAACATCGACCTGCACCCGAGCACCGCCGGCGTCAACTACGTCAACCTGGAGTGCTACCCGTTCCAGATCCCGCTCGGCGCGCTCGTGCCGGTCCGGGCCCGCAACCTGCTGCCCGCCAACAAGAACATCGGCACCACCCACATCACCAACGGCTGCTACCGGCTGCACCCGGTCGAGTGGAGCATCGGCGAGGCGATCGGCGCGCTGGCCGCGTACTGCGTCAGCGAACGGACCGAACCGCACGCCGTCGCCGACTCGGCGGAGCGTACGGCCGACGTGCAGCGGCTGCTGACCGGCAAGCTCGGCATCCCGGTCGCCTGGCCCGACGACATCCGCCGCACCCGGCCGTCGCAGGCCGTGTCCGGCGCCACCCCGGTCCTCGCCAAGCCGCGCCAGCGCAGCGTCCCGACCATGACCCCGACCTCCTGACCCGCCGCATCGCCCCCGAAAGGACCTCGCGGACATGGCATCCCCCGAACCGACCGTCGACGACGGCTACGACGTCATCATCTACGGCGCCAGCCTCGCCGGGATCATGGCGGCGCTGCGCCTGCGGCTACGCGGCCTGAGCAGCCTGATCCTGGAGCCGACCGGCCACGTCGGCGGCATCGTCGCCGGCGGCCTGGTCAAGTCCGACACCCCCAACGTGCCCGAGGCGCTCGCCGGCCTCACCAAGACCCGGTTCTTCGACGGCATCGGAGCCGAGTACGGCCTCGACGGCCCCGAGTACCGGTTCGAGCCGAAGGTGGCCGAGAAGGTCGCCCGGCACCTGCTCGACGAGGCCAAGGCGACGGTGCTGCTGCACCAGCGGATCCACGGCCCCGACGACGTCGACGTCCAGGGCCGGCGGATCCGGGGCGTACGGACCACGCAGGGCTGGCGCCGGGCCCGGTTCTTCGTCGACGCCTCGTACGAGGGCGACCTGATGGCCGCCGCCGGGGTGCCGTACACGTTCGGCCGCGAACCCCGCGCGAAGTACGACGAGCCGTTCGCCGGCTTCCAGCCGGTGCAGGCTTACCGCAAGCACGGCTTCACCCCGAACACCCTCTACCCGGTCCGGGACGTGCCGGCGATGGCGGCCGGCGAGGGCGACGACAAGACGCAGGCGTACAACTTCCGGGGCGTGCTGTCGACCAACGCCGACCGGATCCCGTTCCCGAAGCCGGACGACTACGACCCGGCCCGCTACACCTACCTGGGTCAACTGCTGCGGCAGCGGAACATCCCCGGCCTGTCGTCGATCGTCACCCACACCGCGCTGCTGCCGAACGGCAAGTATCAGACCAACCAGGCGCTCTACTTCGGCTTCGACCTGCCCGGCGTCAACTGGGACTACCCGGACGGCAGCTGGCGGCGCCGCGAGGAGATCATCGCCGAGCAGGTGGCCTGGCACCAGGGGCAGCTCTACTGGCTGGCCAACGACCCGTCGCTGCCGGAGTCGTTCCGGGCCGACGCGCGGACCTTCGGGCTGCCGCCGGACGAGTTCGTCGACAGCCCGTACGGGCAGGGCTTCCCGCACGCCCTCTACATCCGCGAGGCCCGCCGGATGGTCGGCGCGCACGTGCTCACCCAGCACGACCTGCTCAAGCCCGACAACACCAAGACGCACCCGGTCTGCTGCTGGAAGTACGGCATGGACAGCCACCTCGTCCAGTACTACCCCGAAGGCGACGACACGGTCGTCGGCGAGGGCACGCTCAGCGGCGACGAGACCAACCCACCGGTCGACCTCTACCAGATGCCGGCCGAGGTTCTCTTCCCCGCCCGCGGCGGGATCGAGAACATCACCGTCTCGATCTGCTTCTCGGCCAGCCACGTCGGCTACACCTCGCCCCGGATGGAACCGAACTACGGCATGCTCGGCGAGGCGTGCGGCGAACTCGCCGCCCAGTCGCTGTCGACCAACCGGCCGGTCCAGGAGTACGACTACCCGCAGCTGGCCGCCGCCCTGGTCGAGCACGGCGCCGTGCTGTCCCTGCCGGGGCTGGACTGACCGGCCATGCGCCCGCTGACCCTCGCCGTACCCGGCGAAGACCTGCCGGCGTTCCAGCCGGGACCGCTCAACGCGTCCACCGGCTGGCAGCCGCACCGGATCGAGCTGCCGTTCCGGGTCGGCGACCCGCCCGCCGCCGGCTACCTGCTGCGGCTGGAGTTCGCCGCCGGCCACGGACCCTGCCCCGACCTCGTGATCGAGGTCGACGGCGTGCACCGGGGGTTCTTCCACCCGGCGGTGCGCCGCGACGACCGGTCGGAGACGTACCGGCACGGACCGATCGCCGGCGACGTGCTGCTGGAGGTGCCGCTGCCGGCCGACTGGCTGCCGGCGGGCGAGCACGTGATCGCGGTGACCACGACGGTCGACGCGGCGGCGGCGCTCGGCCCGGTCGAGCCGCCGGCCGGCGAGCGGCGCCGGCACCGGGAGCAGTTCGGCAACCACTTCGGCAGCGGCATCACCTGGCACCGGCTCACCCTCGACGAGGGTGCCGGGCCGGCGACAGCCGGCGTCGACCTCGTCCCGACCCCGCTCTACCTGGACCGTGACGGGAGCCTGCACGAACTGGTCGAGCTGACCGTGTCCGTGCCGGCCGGCACGCCGGCCTGGCCGCGGGCCGCCCGGGTCACCGTCGGCGACCACACGTACGACCTCGACCTGTGCCGCCCCGGCCGGGAGTTCGGGCAGGTACGGGTCAGGTTCGCGGTGCCCGCCTTCGACACCGCGACCGCGACGGTGGCCGTCGACGAAGGCCCGGAGCGGAGCTTCGAACTCCTCGCGGCCCGGCGGTGGACACTGCACCTGGTCCCGCACGTGCACCTCGACGTCGGCTACACCGACGTGCAGGGCAAGGTCCTCGAACTGCACAGCCGCAACCTGGACCGGGCGCTGGACGCGCTCGACCGCGACGGGGGCTTCGCGTTCTCGGTCGACGGGTCACTCGTCGTCGACCAGTACCTGGCGACCCGCTCGCCGGAACGGGCCGAACGGGTGCTGGCCGCGCTGCGTTCCGGCCGGCTGGCGATGAACGCGTTCCACAGCCTGTTCCTGTCCGGGGTCGCCTCGCTGGAGGAGGTCTACCGGGCGGCATACCTGGCCGGCCGGCTGCGGGACCGGCACGGCGTGCCGGTGACGTACGCGAACCTGACCGACGTGCCGTCGTACAGCGCGGCGGTGCCGTCGATGCTGCGGGCGCTGGGCATCGACTCGTTCGTCGGCATCGAGAACCACCACCGGGGCGGCAACGCCGACAGCGACCGGCAGCACCTGGCCAGCCCGGTGCTGTGGGAGGGGGTCGACGGGTCGCGGGTGCTGACCCACTTCTCCGACACGTACTCGCAGCTGCGGTTCATGGTCGGCGACCCGCAGACGGTCGTCGGCGGCGCGCACTCCTTCGGCCGGCTGCTGGCCCGCTACGACCGGCCCGACTACCTGCCGGCGGACCTGGCGGTGATCGGCACGCACGCCGACAACGAGGACCTGGCCGACGGCGACGCCGGCTTCGCCGCCCGCTGGAACGCGGTGTACGCGTACCCGCGGCTACGGGTGTCCACGATGGAGGAATACCTCGCCGCCGTCCGTCCGCTCGCCGACCGGCTGCCGGTGTGGCGCGGCGACGGCGGCAGCTACTGGGAGGACGGCGTCGGCACCGGCGCCACCGTCACCACCGAGCACCGCCGGGTGCAGGCCGAGCTGCCGGCCGCCGAGGCGCTGGCCGCCCTCGTCGGCCTGGTCGACCCGGCCTACCGGCCCAACCGGGCCGCGCTCGACGCCGCCTGGGAGGGGGCACTGTTCGGCTGCGAGCACACCTGGACGTGGGCGCACGGCACCGCGCACCCGCACGGCCACCAGGTCGACGACCAGCTCGACTGGAAGCGGCACCAGGTGCACTCCGCGCACCGGGGCGCGCTGGACGAGGTCCGACGGGCCATGAGCCAGCTCGGTGAACTCGTCACCACGACCGGGCCGACCCTGCTGGTACACAACCCGCTGGCCTGGGCCCGGGACATCGAGGTCGAGGTGGAGACGGTCCGGGCCGATCCGGTCGGACCGGACGGGAATCCGCTGCCGGCCGAGGTGCTGGCCGAGTGCAACGGGCTGCGGACGCTGCGGGTCACCGTGCCGGACGTACCCGGCTTCGGCTACCGGGCCCTGCCGATGGACGCGGCCCGCACGCTGACCCCGGGCGAGGAGGACGGCGCCCCGGCGACCGGCGCCGGACCGGCCGGCGCCGACGACTGGCGACCGGTCCCGCCGGCCCTGGTCACCGACCGGTGGGAGGTCACCCTCGACCCGGCCACCGGCGCGGTCCGCGGGCTGCGGCACCGGGCGACCGGCCGGGACCTGCTCGACCCGGCACACGGCACGCTCGGCCAGGTGCTGTACGTCGTCGACGGCCCGGTGGCGCTGACCCGGGGGGACGGTCACGGTAACGAACATTCGCACCACAGCGGTCAGCCGCACCACCACGACCCGTACCCGCGCAGCACGCTGCTCGGCCGCCGCCCGGACCAGAACCGTCCACAGTTGACCGTCGTACCGGCGGCGATGCGACCGGTCGGGCTGCGCCGCACGTACGACGGCTGGCGGCTGCGGACCGTCGGCGACGCGCCGACCCTGCCCCGGATCGAGGTCGACATCCTGCTGCGCGACACCGACGACCGGGTCGACGTGCTCGTCGACGTCGACAAGGAGCCGGTGCTGGCCAAGGAGTCGGTGTACGTCGCCTTCCCGTTCGCGGCCGCCGAGCCGGTCTTCCGCTACGACCGCCAGCAGGGCTGGATCGACCCGGCGACCGACCACGCCCCGGGCGCCTGCCACGACTGGTTCACCACCGCGTACGGCGTCGTCGTGCAGGACCGGCCGGACGGTCCCGCCGTCGCCTGGACCTCGGCGGACGCCCCGCTGTTCACCGCCGGCGACATCTGGCGCGGCGACTGGCACGAGGAGTTCACCCCGGCCGGCGGCGCCGTCTTCTCCTGGGTGCTCAACAACTACTGGCCGACGAACACGCCGCCGGAACAGGCCGGCCGGCTGACCCTGCGCTACGCGTTCACCCCACTGCCGACCTTCGACCCGGTGGCGGCGGGCCGCTTCGGTCGGGAGGTGCGGGCCGCCGCCACCGTCTCCGAGGTGACCCGGCTCGACAAGTTCGACGTCGGACCGCGCCCGCTCGACCGGCCCGCCGCCCCCCTGCTCGACCTCGGGCTGCCGGAGTCGGTGCACGTCACCGTCGCCCCGGCCCGGTCCGGCGCCGGAATCCTCGTCCGGCTCCAGGACCTGTCCGGCCGGGACAGCCACTTCCCCCTGCGGCATCCGGCCGGACCCGGCGGCCGGGCCGAGCCCTGCCACGCCGACGAGCGCCCCGTCGCGGAACAGACCGCCGACGCCGCCGGCACCGTCCCGGTCACCCTCGGCGCCTGGCAGGTCGTGTCCCTGATCCTGCACCCCCACCACACACCGGAGAGTGACCACGATGCATAACAGTCTGAGCCGGCGCCGGTTCCTGACGATCGCCGGTGGTACGGCGGTCGCGGCGGCCGGGGCCGGCCTGCTTTCCGCCTGCGGCAGTTCGTCCACCCCGAGCACCCCGGACGGCGCCGGTAGCGCGGCGCTGCCCGACTACGTCCCGTCCGAACTGGTCCGCCCGGATCTGCCGCCGACCGCCGAGGGGGTGATGGCCGGCTACTACCAGTTCCCGAGGCAACTGGTCGACGCGTTCGACAGCAAGCCCGGCGAAGGGCTCGGCGACGTCAGCATCCTCACCAACATGTTCAACCCGGTGCCGCCGGCCCTGGGAAGCAACCAGTTCTGGCAGGAGCTGAACAACCGGGTCGGGGCCAACCTCGGCATCACCATGACCCCGTCGGCCGACTACCTCAACAAGCTCTCCACCACCGTCGCCAGCGGCGACCTGCCCGACATCATGCTCATCTCGGCCCGGCTGGCCCGGCGTGCCGACGTACTCACCCGGCTCTGCGCCGACCTGTCGGAGCTGATCGGCGACTCAAACGCCGCGAACTTCCCGTTCCTGGCCAACATCCCCCGCGACTCGTGGCTGTCGACCGCGTACGGCGGCGGCATCTACGCCATCCCGATCTCCCGGGCGATCGTCGGCACGATCATGTTCGCCCGGACCGACCTGATCGCCCAGCGCGGCCTGAACCCCGCCCCGGGCAGCTACGCCGAATTCGTCGCGCTGGCCCAGGGGCTGACCGACGCGCGAAACAACCGGTGGGCGTTCGGCAGCGCCAAGCAGGTCATCGCCTACGTCGGCAACATGCTGCGGGTGCCGAACGTCTGGCGGGAGGAGGGCGGCAAGTTCACCTCCGAGATGGAGACCCCGGAGCGCAGGGAGGCCGTCGCCCGGGTCGCCGAGATGTACAAGGCCGGGCTGTTCCACCCGGACGCGATCGGCGGCCGGCTACAACTGCGGGACCTGCTCGGCAACGGCACCATCGCGCTGAACGCCGAGGGGTACGCCGCCTGGGACATCCTGGCCGACACCCACAAGGTCCAGTTCGGCGGCATCCCCGCCCCCGGCTACGACGGCGGCACCCCCGTACACCGCTCCGGCACCCCGTCGTTCGCGCTGACCGCCTTCCGGAAGACCGACAAGGCGCGGCTGGAGAAGCTGCTGCGGATCTGCGACTGGCTGGCCGCCCCGCTCGGCACCAGCGAGTACATGTTCCGCAAGTTCGGCGTCGAGGGCCGGCACTGGAACTGGCAGGACGGCGTACCGGTCCGCACCGACGCCGGCAACGTCGAGGTCAAGCTGCCGCTGGAGTACGTCAGCGACTCCCCACACATCCTCGGCCCCACCGACCGGGCCCGGGTCGACGCGCAGCGGGCGTACCAGGAGAAGGTCATTCCGAACCTGCTCCGCAACCCGTCCGAGGGCCTCGTCTCGGAGACGTCGGTCGCGAAGTCCGGCGAACTCACGAAGATCATCGACACGGTCGAGCTGGACATCGTCTCCGGCCGCAAGCCGATCAGCGCCTGGGACGAGGCGGTCGCGCAGTGGAAGACGGCCGGCGGGGACCAGATCCGCGCCGAGTACGAGGCGGCCCTGGCCGAGCAGAAGTAGGGGGAGGCATGGCGTCACCCGCATCGGCCGGGAAACGCGCGTCCGGCTGGCAGCGCTTCAAGCGGGACCGTTTCCTGCTGCTGCTCGCGCTGCCCGGCGTCGCCCTGGTGCTGCTGTTCCAGTACGTGCCGATGCTCGGCAACGTCATCGCGTTCAAGGACTACCAGCCGTACCTGACGATCGCGGAGTCGCCGTGGGTCGGGTTCGCCAACTTCGAGGTCATCTTCAACGGTGACCCGGCGTTCCTCAACGCGCTCAAGAACACCCTGATCATCTCGTTCCTCCAGATCGCCGTGGTGTTCCCGATCCCGATCGCGCTCGCCCTGCTGCTCAACAGCCTGCTCAGCGAAAAGATCAAACGGGTCGTCCAGTCGATCCTCTACCTGCCGCACTTCATGTCCTGGGTCATCGTCGTCGCGCTGTTCCAGCACATGCTGGGCAACGCCGGCATCTACAACAACTGGGCCCGCCAGCACGACTTCCCGCAGTTGAACATCATCGGCGACCCCGACCTGTTCTTCGCCCTGATCACCTCGCAGGCGGTCTGGAAGGACGCCGGCTGGGGCACGATCATCTTCCTGGCCGCGATCTCCCGGGTGGACCTGGAACTGTTCGAGGCGGTCGCGGTCGACGGCGGCGGCCGGCTGCGCCAACTCTGGCACGTCACCCTGCCCGCGATCCGCTCGGTCGTCGTGCTGCTGCTCATCCTCAAGCTCGGCGACGTGCTCACCGTCGGCTTCGAACAGATCGTGCTGCAACAGAACCAAGTCGGCCTGGAGACCTCCGAAGTGCTCGACACGTACGTCTACAACTACGGCATCGTCGGCGGCAACTGGGGCGTGTCGGCCGCGGTGGGGCTGGTCAAGGGACTCGTCGGAGCGATCCTCGTGCTGGGCGCGAACAAGGTGGCGCACCTGTTCGGGGAGAGAGGGATCTACTCGAAATGGTGACCGACACCAAACCCCGCCCGAAGCGCTCCTCGCCGCTGCTGCCCGGGGTGGCCCGGCAGCGGCGCCGACGTACGGTCAACGGCGCCCCGGTCCCGAACGTCGCCGTCCGGGGCATCAAGGGCGTCGTGCTCTTCCTGTGCTGCGCGGTGGTGCTGCTCCCCTTCGTCGCCGTCGTCTCGACGTCGCTCGCCGACCAGGAGCAGATCACCGCCGCCGGCGGGTACGTGCTGTGGCCGACCGACCCGTCGTTCGACGCGTACGCGGCGATCTTCCGTGGTGGCGTGGTGACCCGGGCGACGCTGGTCTCGATCGGCATCACCCTGGTCGGCTCGGCACTGTCGGTCGCGGTCGTGGCGCTGCTGGCGTACTCGCTGTCGCGGCCCGGCACCTGGGGACACCGGCCGATCCTGATCATGGTGCTGCTGACCATGCTGTTCAACGCCGGGATGATCCCGAACTACCTGCTGATCAAGGAACTCGGGCTGATCGACTCGTACTGGGCGCTGATCCTGCCCGGTCTCACCTCCGCGTTCCAGGTCATCATCATGCGGGCCTTCTTCATGGAGGTCCCCAAGGAGATCGTCGACGCCGCCCGGATCGACGGCGCCAGCGAACTGCAGATCCTCACCCGCATCATGCTGCCGCTCTCCAAGGCGGTGATCGCGGTCATCGGCCTGTTCAACGCGGTCGCCTACTGGAGCGCGTTCTTCAACGCCGTGCTCTACATCAACTCCACCGAGAAGTGGCCGCTGCAACTGGTGCTGCGCACGTACGTCGTCGACAACACCCAGATCGGCACCGACCTGCCCGGCGAGGTCGTGCCACCGCAGCAGTCGCTGCAGATGGCGATCCTGGTCGTCTCGCTGATCCCGATCTGCATGGTCTACCCGTTCCTCCAACGGCACTTCGCCAAGGGCGTCGTCATCGGCGCCGTCAAGGGCTGACTCCCCCGTTCCGTCCGCCATCCCCCGCACCGTCCCCCATCCCCCGCACCGGCCGGCGCGGCGTCGCCGGCTGCCGTCGAACAGGAGCACCCCCATGGACGAGAGGACCACCGGCAACGCGCGCCGCCGTGCCCTGACCGCCATCGGCCTGGCCGGGCTGGCGGTGGCCGGCTCGCAGGCCGTCGCCACCGCCGCGCAGGCCCGCCCCGGCCGCCGACTCACCCTCACCGGCACCACCGAGAGCGTCGCCGACCTGCGCGGCACCGTCGGCACCGCCGACGGCGACCAGATCCACCTGCTCGGCTACCACGCCAGCACACCCGGCGTCGGCGGCGGCGTCCTCTACTGGGACGCCGACGCGACCGAGGCCGACAACGGCGGCACCGTCTTCGCCGTCACCGGTGTGGCCACCGGCCGCTGGAAGCGCCCGTACGCGACCCGGATCGACCTGGCCTGGTTCGGGTGGACCGGCACCGGAACCGGAAACGACTCGCCGAAGGTGCAGGCCGCGGTCGGCGCGCTGCCGGCCGGCGGCACCATCGAGGCCGGCCCCGGCAAGGTACGCCTGGAGGACACCGTCCAGGTCGTCGGTGTGCCGATCGTCTTCGCCGGTGCCGGGGTCACCGACAACGACGAGTACTCCACCCAGTACGTCGTCGCGACCGGCGCCGACGACGGCTTCCACCTGTCCGGCGTACGCGGCGGCGGCCTGCGCGACCTCCAGGTGCGCGGCGCCGGCCTGACCGGCGGCAGCATCATCATGACCAGCCGCAACGGCACCGACGGCAACTACATGCTGACCTTCGCCAACGTCCGGTTCAAAGACGGGTACAACGGCATCACCCTGCGCGGCGCCAACACCGTACGGTTCGTCAACTGCGTCTGGAACGGCTTCAACGGCCAGCAGGTGATCCTGCTCAACGGCGTCAACAACGACTCCCGCGCCGACCCGGTCGAGTTCGTCCAATGTGGTATCGCCGCCGGCAGCGCCAACCGGAACACCGACAACCTCGTCATCGACGGCCTCGGCGGCTCCATCAAGTTCATCGCGACCGCGATCCTCTTCGGCCGGCACGGCATCTGGATGAAGAACACCCCGGGCGCCTCGATCCCCAAGTTCCTCTACTTCGAGGGCGGCGGCTTCGAGAACGGCCACGGCGTACCCGTCCTGCTGGAGGCCGGCGCCCAGGCCCAGTTCACCAACACCTACATCTCCGCCGACAACGAGGACGACAACGTCCGCATCGGCCCCGGCTTCACCGGCACCGCCACCTTCACCAACAGCGTCATCCGCGGCTGCGGCCGCAACGGCATCGACATCGCCTCGACCCGGATCACGGTCACCGGCTGCCTCATCGGCAACAACGGCCGGACCGCGCACCCGGCCTTCGCCCGTACGGTCACCGGCGCGGCCGCCAACGGCGCCGGCCGGGTACGGATCACCACCGGCGCCGCCCACGGCTGGGAGACCGGCGACCGGATCTCCATCCAGGGCGTCACCGGCACCACCGAGGCGAACGGGAAGTGGGTGATCGAGGTCGTCGACGAGGACACCTTCGACCTGCCCGCCGTCGCGTTCGCGAACGGCTACGCCGGCGGCGGCACCGGCTACCGCCACGGCGCCGGCATCAACATCCGGGACACCGCCAGCCGGGTCGTCATCGTCGGCAACGCCATCGGCGGTCTCGCCGACGGGATCAACCGCCAGGACCACGGCATCGTCAACGCGGCCGCCGACGTGCTGATCAGCGGCAACGACCTGAACGGCAACACCGTCGGCCCGTACCAACTGACCGGCACCCCGACCGCGCAGACCCGGATCACCGGCAACAAGGGCGTCGAGCAGATCGACGGCTGGTTGACCGCCCGGGTGTCCGGTCCGGTGGCCGACGGCCTGTTCGACTTCGGCAATCTGCTCTACCTCGACTCGCAGCGGATCCGGGTGGTCCGGGTGACCCGCGTCGTGGGTTCCGGCACCTGCGACGTCCGGCTGGACGCCGACGGCGCGAGCGCCGGTGGCACCGCCGTCACGGCCACCACCGCCGTGCTGACCACCAGCCTCGTCACCCCGTTCACAGTGGACGGGGTCGGCGGTCCGCGCCGGCTCCGGGCCAGGGTGCTCGGCGCGTCGGGCGTGACCGACCTCGAGGTCCAGTTCGGCTACCAGTTGGTGAGCTGACCGTCGCCCCGCTGGTCGATCAGCGCCGCTCGACCAGCGGGTGCGCCCGCGCCCGGCCCGACTCGCCGAAGAGGACTGAGCCGCGCCACCACCCGAAGCCTGGTTGCTTCCGGTAGCGGGGCCGCCTACGGTGGCCTGATGCATCCGGCCGGGCGTCAGGTGGGCGGTGCCGTCAGCCTCTCGACGGCACGGCCAAACCCCGCGTGCCCGGCTGCCGCGCCCCGGCCGGTCGGGGCGCACGTCCGCACCCCGCGCGGCAACCGGGCCGTGATCCCCGCGCCAACCGGTCGTAGCCCTCCGGTGCCGCTCCTCACCCGACGAACGGCCACCAGGGCGAAGCTATCCAGCTTCGGCCCTTTTCTTTTTGAGGAGCGACCAATGAGTACCGACCTGCACGACGTCTCGGGCCGGGACTGGCTCGGCGACCTGCGAACCAACCTGACCGGCGAGTTCGAGGCACAGACGACCAGGCTCACCCAACTCACCGCCGACACCGGAGATCCGGCGCAGGAACTCACCCGGGCCGCGCTCATCGCCGCCACCCGGCAGAGCCTGGAGCAGATCAGCGCCGCGCTCGGCCGGATCGACGCCGGCACCTACGGCCGCTGTGTCCACTGTGGCAAGCAGATCCCGGCCGAGCGGTTGCAGATCCTGCCGCACGCCCGGTTCTGCGTGCCGTGCCAGGAGAAGCACGGCAGCGCCGGCTGACCCCGGTCCGGGCCGTCGCGTCGCGCGCCGCGGCACGACGGCCCGGATCAGCCCGCTCCACATCAGACCGGACGACGACTCACGGGGTGGCCCGGCGAATGACCGGATAGACGGCGACGGCGAGCAGCAGGGCCAGCAGGGCCGGCCAGCCGAGGATCAGCGCGGTCGCGCCCTGTGCGGCGAACCAGGAGCCGATCGCGTTCCACCAGCCCTGCCAGGTGATCAGGGTCGCCAGCGCGCCGCCGACCAGGATGCCGACCAGGCCCAGGACGAGCAGGCCGCTGGTCCCCCAGCGCTTGAAGACGACCCCGACGGCCGTGCCGAGCATGCCCAGCAGCAGGAACGGGACCGCGTAGCCGAGAAGCTGGAGCACCGGGTTGTCCAGGAACAGGGCCGGGATGCCGAAGAAGCGCAGCTTGACCCCCCAGCCGTCGGTCGCCGCCTCGACGACGCCGAGCAGATAGAGCACCACCGCGTAGAGCAGTGCCTGGGCCGCCAGGAGCAGCAGGTGCGACAGGTAGAAGGCCCGCCGGGTCACGCCGAGCCCGAGCGCGAACGGGAACCACTGGGTCACCGACTGGACCAGGGCGACCAGCACCACCGCGTAGATGCAGATCAGGCCGCCGGTGACCGTCGTCCGCCCCAGGTCACCCATGCTTCCGTAGAAGAAGACGTTGACAGCGAAGGAGGCCGCGAGCATGCCCCACGGCCAGCCGACCATGCTGCGCCAGGTGACGAGTTGGAGTCGGGCGGCCGGCAGGACACGGTTCACAGGGCGTACTCCTTCGCGGTCGGCTCGGTCTTCCCGGCGCCGGTGGTCAGCCGTACGACGAGTTCCTGGAGCGAGACGGTCTCCACGGTGAGACCGAGGGCACGGGCCTGGACCCGCTCCGCCTCGGTCAGCCGCCCCCGTACGGTCACCCGGGCGGTGCCACCGAGCAGGTTGCCGTGCAGCTCGGTACGGCCGACGGTGATCTCGTGCACCGCGGCGACGGGCCCGGAGACGGTGACGACGTCACCGCGCAGGTCGTCGGTGTCCTGGTCGAGCAGGAGCCGGCCGTGGTCGATCAGCAGGACGTGCTCGATCAGGTCGCTGACCTCGTCGATCAGGTGGGTGGACAGGATCACGGTGCGGGGATGCTCGGCGAAGTCGGCCAGCAGGTGGTCGTAGAAGAGTTGGCGGGCGACCGCGTCGAGCCCCAGGTAGGGCTCGTCGAAGAACGTCAGCGGGGCCCGCGAGGCGAGCCCGATGATGACGCCGAGGGCCGAGAGCATGCCCCGGGAGAGCTTCTTGACCATCCGCTGCGGCGGAAGCTGGAACTCCTCCAGCAGGGAGTCGGCGAACCGCTGGTCCCAGTTGGGATGGAGCAGCCGGGCCGCCCGCAGCGCGTGCCCGACCCGCATGCTCTGCGGGTAGGTCTGGCTCTCCTTGACGAAGCAGGTGCGGGCGAGGACCCGGTCGTTCTCGTACGGGTGCTCGCCGAACACGGCGATGTCGCCGGAGGTGGCCATGTTCTGCGCGGTGAGCAACTGCATCAGGGTCGTCTTGCCCGCCCCGTTGCGGCCGAGCAGGCCGTAGATCCGGTTCTCGGTCAGGCTGAAGCTGACCCCGTCCAGCGCGGTCACGCCCCGGTAGCGTTTGGCGAGGTCGGTGACCGTGACGATGGTGTTCACCGCCGCTCCTCCCAGGTGTCGATCATCTTCTTCAGTTCGGTCGGGTCGATGCCGAGCTTGCGGGCCTCGGCGAGCAGCGGCTGGACGTACTGACGGGCGAACTCCTCACGGCGTCGGCCCCGTAGCCGTTCGCGGGCGCCCGGGGCGACGAACATCCCGATCCCTCGTTTCTTGTAGAGCGTTCCGTCGTCGACCAGTTGGTTGACGCCCTTGGCCGCGGTCGCCGGGTTGATCCGGTGGAAGGCGGCCAGTTCGTTCGTCGACGGCACCTGGGTGTCCTCGACCAGCGAGCCGTCGAGTATCGAGTTCTCCAGCAGCTCGGCGATCTGGAGAAAGATCGGCCGACCGTCGTCCATCACCGGCACCGGCCCCCGGGGCCCGACCGGTCCAGGTTCGCTGGTTCATTACTCATGTAACTAACCATGGAGGCAATGAGGCTCCCCTGTCAAGCCGGCGGCACCGGCTACGGCGACGCGGACGGGGTGCGATCGAGAAGGTCGAGCAGCCCCTCACCCCGTCCGGTGAGGCGGTAGACGACCGAGCGGCCGATCCTGACACCGGTGACCACGCCGGCGTCCCGCAGCACCGCCAGATGGCCGCTGACCGTCCCCAGCGAGACACCGAGGGCGTACGCGAGCTGGGTGCTGGTCGCCGCCCGGACCAGCTCGCGCACCACCCGGGCCCGACCGGCGCCGAGCAGCGCCGCGAGCGCGTCGTCCGCCGGCACGTCGACCGGCGCCGCCGGACCGTACGCCGGATAGACCAGCGCGTCGCGGCGCGGCCGCTCGCAGGTCCACCAACCGACGCCGGCGGTCTTCGGCACGAAGAGCAGCCCCTCGTCGCCGATCCACCGGTCCGGGTGCTCCCGGTCGCTGAACCGCAGCCCGTCGGCGCCGACCCAGGTCGACCGCCGGGTCATCGAGCCGACCGCGTGCCGCCACCCGTACGCGGCCAGCAGGCCGGACCGGTGCATGATGTCGCGTTCGAGCAACGCCCGCCGGCGCGGCCAGTCCGGGGCCACGAACCGCCGCCACCCCTCCTCCAGCACCGCGGCGATCCGTTCGGCGAGTCGGTCGCCGGCGAGCCAGGACGTGTCCTGGGGCAGCCAGCTCGCCGCCACGGCGTCGGCCACGGTCGCCCGGGTCTGCGCGTCGGAGAAGGCGGCCACCTCGGCGAGTTCGTCGGCCAGACCCGTACCCGTGCCACCGGGCGGCGGTACCACGACCAGGTCCGGCAGCCACTTGGTCGCCGACACCAGCGACATCAGGCCGGCGGCCACCGGGTCTGCCGCCAGCCAGGCGTGGTAGCCGGGCCGGTGCCGGGTGTGCCAGGCGGCCAGCCACGGGTCCGGGTCGGTGCGGTGCAACATGATCAGGGAGCCGAGCGTTTCGGCGAGCGGCGAGAGGGCGAACCGGGACCGCGACAACGCGGCCGGGGTGAAGCGGAGGAGGGTCATTCGTTGCGCCTTTCGCCGCAGGATTGGTGAGGACGGCCGCCGCCCGGAACGCTGCCGGTCGTGCTCCTCCACTCCCCGTTCCGATCGTTCTACCTCGGCCGTCTCGTGTCGATGCTCGGCAGCGCGATGACCCCGGTCGCCCTCGCGTTCGCGGTCCTCGACGCCTCCGGCGACGCCGGCCATCTCGGCATCGTGCTGGCCTGCCAGATGGTGCCGCACCTCGCCCTGCTGCTCGTCGGCGGTGCGGTCGGCGACCGGTTGCCCCGCCGTACGGTGCTCGTGGTCGCCCACCTCGGCGCCGGCCTCACCCAGGGCCTGGTGGCGCTCGTCCTGTTGACCGGCAACTACCGGCTCTGGCTCGTCGGCGCGCTGGCCTTCGCCGGCGGCGCGCTCAACGCCTTCACCTCGCCCGCCCAGCGCAGCGTCGTGGCGGAACTGGTCGCGCCCGCCGACCTCCAGCGGGCCAACGCGCTGCTGGCCACGACCCGCAGCGCCGTACTGGTGCTCGGCCCGGCGGTCGCCGGCCTGCTCGTGGTCGTCGCCGGCGGTGGCTGGGCCATCGCCGGTGACGCGGCGGGTTTCCTCGCTGCGGCCGCCTTCCTCGCCCGGCTCCCGGCCGCTCCCGCACCCGCCGCTCCCGCACCGGATCGGCGGCCGGGCCTGTGGCGCGACATCCGGGACGGGTGGACGGTCTTCGTCACGATCCCGTGGCTGTGGCCGGTGGCGCTCGCCTACTTTGTGATCAACCTGGTCAACACCGGCCCCTGGCAGATCCTCGGGCCGGCGCTGACCGGGCAGCGCGACGGCGAGGCCGCCTGGGGTGTCGTGCTGAGCCTGCGTGCCGTCGGGCTGTTGCTGATGAGCGCGATCATGTACCGGCTCGTCGTCCGCCACCCCCTGCGCTTCGGCCGGCTCGCCGGCGCCCTCGGCGCCAGTTCGCTGATCGCGCTCGGGCTGGGGCTCGACACGTACTGGCTCGCGGCGTTCGCGTTCCTCGGTGGTGTCGGCTTCGCGGCCTCCGGGATCACCTGGGACACCGCGCTGCAACGGCATGTCGACAAGGCCGCGCTCGCCCGCGTCTCGTCGATCGACGACCTGTTGTCGTTCGCGGCGATCCCGGTCGGCCAGGTGCTGGTCGGTCCGCTGGCGGCACGGTGGGGTGGCACGACCGTGGCGCTGTGGTGCGGAATCGCGTTCGCCGTGGCGGCTCTCGCGCCGCTGGCCGCCCGGCCGGTCCGGAGGCTGGAGAGCGCGACGGTTTAGGCAGCCGTTGCTCTACTACGTTTCCCGCTGCCGGGGCCGGAGCGGCGCGGGTGACACGGCGAGCGACCATGGGAGGGTGACCGACGCCGTATCGGCTTCCTTGACTGCCGTGATCGACCTCATCGATGGATACATGCATCGGGTGCTGAAGGGCGGAGAGGATCCGGTGGGGGTCGTCGAGGAGCTGAAGTCCGCGCTGGTCGAACTGCTCCTCAGGGACGACGTGGGCAATGCCGGCGGGCTGTACGGCATCTACGCGGACCTGTCGGACATCGTCGACGGCTACCCGTTCCACTACGGCGACGGCACCGAGATGATCGCCCAACGGGAGATTCGCGACGCTGCCTGGGACTGGTTGAGCATTCCGCGCAATGCCGACGGCGTGAAGACGTACGTCGACCACTGGGCTGCGAGAATCGCAGCCCTGCCGACGACCGACGGAGGACGGCCGTACCGCGGCAACTCTGGTCGGCTGGAAGGCGAATAGCACCTGGCCGAGCACGCGTCAGACGGCGACGGTGGTGACAAGGCTGCCCCGTCGCGGGCACGGGCAACTGGGATGATGGGCCGATGCTGCATTCGTTCCATCTCGCACTGCTTCCGCCGGCCATGACCATGCGTACACTGCGTCGCCGGCCCCGGGCGGCTGGGCTACGGCACGCCGAATGTCTCGCGCTCATGCGACTCGGCTCCCCGGCGCTGTCGGTGGAACGGATGCAGTTGCGACGCCTCGCGATGTTCGCCGAATGGGACGACGAATCGGCGCTGGAACGGTTCCTCGCAGACGACGATCTAGGGCGACGGCTCAACGACGGCTGGCATGTGCGACTGCAGTACCTGCGACGTTACGGCGAGGTGGCCGCACTCGCCGGCCTGCCGGTGCAGGCGGGCAAGTGGGATCCGGACGAGCCGATCGTGGCCGTCACCCTCGCCCGGCTCAAACTCCCCGAACTCCCCCGCTTTCTGAAATGGGGACGGCCGGTCGAACGCCTGGTCGCCCACCACCCGGGCACCACCTTCGCCACTGCGGCGATACGCCCGCCCCGCACATTCTCCACCTTCACGATCTGGCACAGCGTCCGCGCGATGACCGACATGGTCCACGGCCGCAGCGCCGTCCCACAGGCCCATACACACGCCGTCGCCATGACTGAACAGCATCGCCGGGACTTCCACCACGAATCCGCGTTCATGCGGTTCCGCCCCCTGTCCGAACACGGAACCTGGGAGGGACGCCGCCTTCTCCCCTGACCGATTCGACGACCGCGCTCGATCAGGTGCACGCCCATGCCGCCGACGCGCGCCGTGGGCTGGCGTACACCATCGTCAGCCAGGTGGCACGGGCTGTCCGGTCAGGGTGCGGCTCGGTCACTCCCGCCTTCAGCAGGTACCGCGCGGAATCGTCGCATGGGGACGAGCCCTGGCCTACCGGCTGCGGGCTGCCCACGGAAAACACGGCCGGCCGCCGCCGCATCCGCTCAACGGCGTTGGCCCGCGTGCCCGGCCAGTGCGGCCATGACCGCGTCCAGGGACAGGTCCGCGGCACTGGTAAGTAGCAGGTCCGCAGCCGTGAAGCGGGCGTCGTCCGCATGCGGGTTCGGCACCGCCACGCAGCGCAGCCCGGCCCTGTGCGCCGCCGCCACGCCGTGTGCGGTGTCCTCGAACGCGACCGCCTCCCCCGCCGCCAGCCCGAGCCGCCGCAACGTCAGCAGATACACGGCCGGATCCGGCTTGTGCGCGTCCACCTCCTCGCCGGTCGCCAACACCTCGAACCGCCCCCGCAGCCCGGCCTGATCGAGCATCGCCCCCACATGGGTGACCGGGGAACTGCTCGCCACCGCCAACCGCAGCCCCAACTCCGCGGCCCGGTCCAACCAGCCGACGATGCCCGGCGCCGGCTCCAGCGCCGCGTTCAACTCCGCCCGGTACGCCATCCGCAACGCGTGACTGGACTCGCGGTCGTACGCCGATCCGACCGTCGCGGCAAGCGCGGCATACCGCGGCTCGTTCGCGTCACCGCCATGGTCGGCGAAGAACCCGACCGGATCGAACTCCAGGCCGTGCCGCCGCCACTCCCAACGCCAACTCTCCAGCAGCGTCGTCTCCGTGTCCATCAACAGGCCGTCGAAGTCGAAGATGAGAGCCTTGACCGTCATCGCGGCAGTATCCCAACCCGGTCTCCGCAGCCGGCGGCTGGCGATCGAATCGGTCAACGCCCGGATCCGTCGGACGGTCCGGCACGTGGCCACTTTCCGAACGAGGCAGCCGGGCCGGTCAGCGCTTCGGTGTGATGAACTCGGGCTGGTCGAGCAGGCGTAGCCAACTGCCGTCGGCCTGTCGGCGAACCACCTGCGCTCGGGCTCCGGCGCCGTCCTTGGGCGGGGTGGAGGTGAGCGCGATGTCGCCGCTGATCAGGGTCGGCAGTGGCGGCTCCGGTTCGAAGCGCGGCGCGCTCGCCAAAATCTTCTCCCATAGCGCCCGGATGGCTTCCCGGCCGACCGTCTGTTGGCCCGGCGGGTAGGCCATGACCGCCTTCTCCTCGTAGAGCGCGGCAATGCCGGCCGCGTCCCCGGCGTTGGCGCGCTCTACGAAGAGGCGAGTCAGGTCTTCAGGCTTCATTGCTTTCTCAATAGCTGACATAAGTATCCTTTTTGCATCAAGTCGGGCAACCCTCCTAAGCCTGCACGGTGACGAACTAGAAGTCCAACAGCTTCTACTACTCGTAGCTAGAATTTCTGCTTATGGAACTGAGGCAGCTCGAGTACTTCGTGGCGGTGGCCGAGGAAGCCAACTTCACCCGCGCCGCCGAACGAGTACGGATCAGCCAGTCGGGCGTCAGTGCCCAGATCCGTCAACTCGAGCACGACCTTGGCGCCACTCTTATCGACCGGTCGGGACGCCGCGCGACCCTAACCGCTGCCGGTGCGGTCGTGCTCGAACACGCCAGAGCCGTCCTCTCCTCCGCGCAGGCGCTGCGACGGGCGGTCGACGACGTAAACGGGCTGATCCGCGGCCGGCTCGTGGTGGGCATGGTCACCGCGTGCACGGTCACGCCGTTCTTCGACGCCCTCGCGGCGTTCCACCTCGCGCACCCAGGTGTCGAACTGGTCCTGTTCGAGGACAACTCCGACCGGCTCATCGAGGGGGTACGTACCGGGAGCGCCGATCTGGCCCTCGTGGGCACGGCCGTCGCCACGCCGGACGGTGTCCGGGCCATGCCGATCATCAGCGAGCGGCTCGTCGCGATCGTGGCCGACGGCCATCCGCTGGCGGGGCGCCGCGGGGCCTCCCTGGCCGAGATCGCCGAGTTCCCCATCGTATGCCTGCCACCGGGGACCGGCATCCGGACGGTGTTCGACCAGGCCTGCGCCGACGGTGGGGTGAAGCCCGACATCGCCCTGCAGGCCAGCGCGCCGGGCGCCATCATGGACCTCGCCATGCGTGGCCTCGGGGTCGCGATCCTCAGCGAGTCCATGGCCGTACCGCACCAGGAGCGCCTGTCCGTACTGATGATCGACGACGTCGAGACGCACGCCGTACTGGCCCTGATCTGGCCGACCACGACGAATCCGGCACTGCAGGAACTCGTCCGCTACGGACGCACGGCCTTCGGCGGGGGCACCTGAGCCGACGTCTGGCCACCCGCCGACTGACTCCTCTGTGCCCGCGGCTGACGCGGGTTGGATCGGCCCACAGCGGCTGTAGCGACGCTCCCGGGCCGGTGCGGTCAGTGTGTTTGGGTCGCCCAGACCGGCTGCTGGGGCTCGTCGTTGTGCACGATGATGTCGGCGTGATCGGTCGGGCGGACCGTAGCGAAGTAGAACTGTTGGGAGGGGATGTAACGCTCGCGCCAGCGCCGTTCGACTTCGGCCCGGGATGACACCCGGCGCTCTCGGATCACGGCACGATCCACGGTCTTCTCGAGCGCGGTCGACACGAAGATGCGCAGGTCCCACCGGTCAATCAGTTCCGGACGCATGAGGAAGACGCCGTCGAAGACCAGCACGGCGTCGGCGGGGGCAGTCGTGACCGGCGGGGACAGCGCGGTATCCGCCGTGCGGTCGTAGACCGCGTGCTGGAAGCGTCGATCTCCGCCTGGGCCGAGCGGATCGAGCAGGACCCGGTTCAGCTCGTCGTGGTCGTGAGTGTCGAAGTAGCAGCCCTCGGCCGAGTACTCGCCGCGCGGGTAGCGCTGTGCCCGGGGGAAGAGGAAATCGTCGATCGTGGCGCGGATGACGTCGCGGCCCTGTGTGCGCAAGACGACGGCCAGCTCGTCGGCGAGCGTGGTCTTGCCTGCGGCGGGCGCTCCGTCGACGGCAACCCGCGTCGGGTGTGTGACCATGACGGACCCGACCGCCTCAGCCAGGCGGCCGAGCATCTCGTCGCGGGTGCCCTGGTCCATGTTCTGCTCCGTCCTACCCGCTCGGCCGACACCCGCGGGAAACCCGATGACCGCTTCCGCGCCCCGCGTTCCCTCTGAAAGTCTGTGCCGAACCACGCTCGGTTGATCCTCAGCCCTGACCGAAGAATTATCAGCCGTCTCGCGTCGACCGGCATACACGGATCAAAGGGCGGGCATGGAGCGACCTGGACCTGCCCGGGGCCATTTGATCCGGAATGATGTCCTCATGAGTGGTCCCGTCATCGCCGCTGGACGACGACTCACCTGCGCCGTCATCGCCGCGACAACCGCGGCCATCGCGCTCACCACTCTGCGCGGAAACCGTGGTGCCGTCCTGCCCGGCGAGGGTTCAGCGCGATCGGGGAAGGCGTCCGCGGCGGGCGAGCCTCGCTCTCCGCCAGCTAGCCCACGTTCCGGGCCGACGCCGCCCGGACCCGGTCCGGCTAGCCGGCGGTCATCGCCGGTGCCGGCGTACCGTCGGGGTCCTTCGGGTCTGGGCGCGGCTTCGGCTCGTCGAGGCGGACCAGCGTGACGCCGGTGAGGATCAGTGCCCCGCCGACCAGTTGCACGACCGTCGGCAGTTCGTCGAGCAGGAGCCAGGCGACCAGTACGGCGAAGAGCACCTCGGTCAGCCCGACGAACGACGCCAGCCGGGCGCCGAGCAGCCGCGCCCCGCCGATCCCGGTCGCGTACGCGACGACACCGGCGACCACGGCGAGGCCGAGGATCGGCACGAGCCAACTGGTCGACTGGCCGGCGAACGTGACCGTGCCGAAGTGGGCGTGCATCGGCAGCAGGCCGACGGCGCCGAGCAGCAGCAGGGTGGCCGAGCCGACGGCCATGCCGCCGCTGGCCATCGCCGTCGCGGGCAGGGCGCTGTCGACGCGGGCGCCGAGGACGAAGTAGCCGGCGAGACCGACCGCGGCGAACAGTCCCCACAGCACACCGACCGGGTCGAGGCCGTCGCCGCCACCGGCCAGGTCGAGGACCAGGGCGAGGCCGAGTACGGCCGCGACCGAGCCGCCGACGGTCAGCAGGCGGGGCCGTTGCCCGTGTACGGCCCACATCCAGACGACGACGAGGATGACGCCGAGGTATTCGATCAGCAGTGCGATGCCGACCGGCAGGTAGCGGATCGAGTTGAAGAAGCCGACCTGGGCGGCGGCGACGCCGAGGAGTCCGAAGACGGCGACCATGCCGAGGTTGCGTCGGAGGACACGCCACCTGCCCCGCAGCGCGACGGCGGCCGGCACGGCGAGGATGAGGCCGGCGATACCGACCCGGGTGGCGACGGCGGCCTCGGCGGACCAGCCGGCGTCGATCAATGACCGGGCGAAGGGACCGGAGGTGCTGAACGCGAGCGCGGACAGCAGCGCCAGGCCGAGTCCGAGGCCGGCGGTGCGGCGGGTGTGCATGGCTCACCTTCAGCTCGATGTAATGTGCGAAGCCCCGTTACGCGGATGACGCTAGAGGCGCGACCTGACAGGAGTCAAGGTGTTCTTCACTCATGACACAGAGGTGACCCTGACGGCGACCGCGGCCCTGGTGAACACCGCCGGAGGCGACGGTGAACTGTTGCCCGACCTCGCTGCCCTCGAGGCGTTCTACGCCACCTACCAGTGGACCGGCCGCCCGCCCCGCACCGACGCCGACCTGCGCGCGGTACGGGACCTGCGTCCCCGGCTGCGCCGGCTCTGGGAGGCCGACGAGGACGAGGTGGTGACGATCGTCAACGCCCTGCTCCGCGAGGAGAACGCCCTGCCGCGACTCGTCCGGCACGACGACTGGCCCTACCACCTGCACGCCACGCCGGACGACGCGCCGCTGGCGTCGCGGATGGCGGTCGAGGCCGCCATGGCCCTGGTCGACGTCGTACGCGCCGGCGAACTGGGCCGGCTGCGGATCTGCGCCTTCCCCGACTGCGGCAACGTCCTGGTCGACCTGTCGAAGAACCGGTCCCGCCGCTTCTGCGAGGCCGGTTGCGGAAACCGGGCCGCGGTCAGTGCCTACCGGGCCCGTAAGGCGGCCCGGCGCCGGACCTGAGACAGCGCCGGCCTGCGGCAGCGCCGGCCTGCGGCAGCGCCGGCCTGCGGCAGCGCCGGCCTGAAGCGGCGCGGGCCGGCAACGGTGCGGAACTCAGCCCGCCAGCAACCGCCGGAACTGGGCGTCGTCCGGGTCGACCGGCCGGTCCCCGGCGTCAGCGACGAAGATCGCGACGAAGGTGCTGTCCGGCGCCGCCCCGGCGAGCAGTTCGCGCCACGACCACAGGTTGGGGTGCGGCAGGTGGGTGGCCGCCTCGGCCGGGGCGAGCCGCCCGACCGCCTCGGCCAGCCGTTCCCGGTCGAGCGGGAAGACGCCGGTCGTGGCCACGTAGTCGCAGACCGAGGCGAGCACGACGGCCGACAGGGGTCGTACCTCGCCGACTCCGTTCAGGTGCCCGAACGTCAGCCCGGTGGCGTCCCGGCGGGCCACGGTGAAGGCGGCCGGCAGCACGAACCCCGGTATCCGCTCGGTGAACCGCAGCCGCGCCGCGCGCAGATCGTCGTCGGTGACCCAGGCGTCGGACATCCTCGGGCTCCTCCTGTCGTGTCGACCTCTCCCCCGCGCGACGCGCGCCGGGCGCCTGATCCTGACACGCCGATCGGCCCTCCCGGCGGTGGGCCGCCCGAAGTCGGGGACCGTACGCCCGGGGGGCGGGGGCCGGGCGGGAGCCGTGCGACGATGATCACCGTTCGACGAGGTGGGACGGGGGCACGATGGAGTCGAAATCACTGGGACGTCCGTTCTGGACGTTCTGGGGTGCCGCGTCGCTGGCCAACGTCGGCGACGGCATCCGGCTGGCGGCGTTCCCGCTGCTGGCCGCGTCGCTGACCGACAGCCCGCTGGGGGTGGCGGCGGTGACCGCGTCACAGGCACTGCCGTGGCTGGTCACCGGCCTGCTCGCGGGGTCGCTCGCCGACCGGCGCGGGGCGAAGGCGCTGTTCGTCTGGGCCGACCTGGGGCGGGTACTCGTCCTGGCCACCCTCGTGGTCGCGGTCGCGACGGGTTGGGCGTCGCTGCCGCTCGTCCTGGCCACCGGCTTCCTGCTCGGGGTCGGTGAGACGCTGCGCGACACCGCCGCCCAGACCGCCATCCCCGGCCTGGTGGCCAAGCCGTTGCTGGAGCGGGCCAACGGGCGCTTCGTCGCCGGGGAGATCGTGGGCAACGAGTTCGTCGGACCGCCGGTGGGCGCGGCGCTGTTCGTCGCCGGTGCCGCGCTGCCGTTCGCGGTCAACGGGGCGTCGCTGGCGCTGGCGGTCATGCTCGTGCTGTCCCTGCCGTTGAGCCTGGCCGCCCGTACGGCGGGGACGACGGCGCCGGTGGTGAAGGACGGTGTCCGGGCGGGTCTGCGGTGGCTGGTGCGCCACCGCATGCTGCGTACGCTGACCGCCGTCTGCGCCGCGGTCGCCGCCGCCGACAGTGCCTGGTTCGCGATCCTGGTGCTCTACGCCCGGGAGAACCTCCAGGCCGGTGCGGTCGGTTACGGCGTCCTGCTCGCCACCGGTGCGTTCGGTGGCCTGCTCGGGGCGTTCGTCGCGGAGCGGCTGGTGGGCGGCCGCCGCCATCGTGTCGTGCTGACCTGGTCGCTGCTGGTGACCGCCGGGGTGCCCGCCCTGCTGCTGTTCGTCTCCGATCTCTGGGCCGCCGTGCTCGTCGTCGTGGTCACCAGCGGGTCGTTCGCCGTCCTCAACGTGACCGCCGTCTCCCTGCGCCAGCGTTCCGTTCCCGGCGAACTGCTGGGGCGGGTCACCGCGGCCGGCCGTACGTTGTCGTTCAGCGCCGCCGCGGTGGGGGCGCTTCTCGGCGGTGGCCTGGCCTCGGTGGCCGGTGTCGAGGCGCCGTTCCTGTTCAGCGGTGTCGTCGCGGTCCTCGCCACCGTCGCGTGGTACGTCGTCTCCCGCCCCACCGGCCGTCCGGGCGTAGCGGGAACCTAGCCTGTTGTCGTAGCGGGAACCTAGCCCGCCGGCGGGATCGCGAGAATGGCGTCGACGCCGCGTTCGAACAGCTCGTCGTCGTTCCACCGGCCGTCGTCGAGATGGCCGGAGGCGACGAGGGTGGGATAGGCGGCCGGATCGGTGGCGATGTGTCGCCGGGCCGCGGCCCGCGCGTCGGGGTCGTCGGTCCGGTGCCAGGTGGCCTCGGTCAGTGCCGCGCCGATCACGTAGTTGGCCAGCAGCCGGGTGACGACGGCCAGCCGGGCCCCGGTGAAGCCACCACGGGCCAGCCCGGCCTGCAGGAACTCGGTGCGGGCGAGGACGTTGGGTCCGAGCATCGGCCGCCCGACGAGGCTGGGTGCCCAGGGATGGCGCAGCATGGCCGCCCGCCACCCGGACGTCAGCGCGCGTACGTCTGCCCGCCAGTCGTCGCCGGCGTCGGGGAGCCGTACCTCGCCGAAGATCTGGTCGACGGCCAGGTCGAGGACGTCGTCCCTGGTCTTCACGTGCCAGTAGAGCGCGGTGGAGGTGACCGCGAGGCACTGCGCGAGATGGCGCATCGTCAGCCCGTCGGTGCCCTTCTCGTCGAGGAGGGTCACGGCGGCCTCCACGATGCGCTCCCGGGTCAGCGGTCGGGCGCGGCGGGGGCGGGCCGGCTCGTCGCGGAGCCAGACCGTGCCGGCGTCCGGGGGCCGTCGCCCCTCCCGCCCGCCGTCGGGTGGCCCACCCAATTCGGTCGCGTTCATCCGGGCCACTCTAGTACGTTCCTCAGGTAACTTAACGATGATAAGTCAACTGTTCGCCGTTCAGGAGGGTGCCGGCCGATGCCTCTGATGCGGATACAGATCGACAGCGACAGGTACACGGCGCGTCGGGTGCTGGAGCTGCACCGGGCCGGAAGGATCCACCACGAGTCCAGGAACGCGGCCCGCGACGAGGTCTGGCGGCGTGGCCGTACCCCCGCCGCGGAGCCGGTCTTCATCGGGATCACGAACGGGCGGCCGGTCCGGCTCGTCTACGACGTCGAGGTCCACTCGGACACGACCGCGTGACCGGCCGCGACCCGCGGCCGGCGCCGGAGGTGGCCGCGACGACCTGCCCGGCGGTCAGGGACGGTAGCGGTAGCCCATGCCCGGTTCGGTGATCAGGTGCCGGGGGCGGGCCGGGTCGTCCTCCAGCTTGCGCCGCAGCTGGGCCATGTACTGCCGCAGGTAGTTGGTCTCGTTGTGGTACGCCGGTCCCCACACCTCGTGCAGGAGCTGGCGCTGGCTGACCAGCTTGCCGGGATGGCGCAGGAGCATCTCGAGCATCGCCCACTGGATGGGGGTGAGCCGGACCTCGGTGCCGTCGTCGTGCCGGACCAGGTGGTCGGCGAGGTGGACGGTGTGCGATCCGATCCGGTGGGTCGCGGTGGCCGGCGCGCCCGGATCACCCGGGGGCGGGGCGATCCGGCGGGTGACCGCACGGATCCGGGCGAGGAGTTCGTCGACGCCGAACGGCTTGGTGACGTAGTCGTCGGCACCGGCGTCGAGCGCGGCGACCTTGTCCTGGCTGCCGACCCGGCCGGACAGGACGATGATCGGCACCGCGGTCCAGCCACGCAGCCCCCGGATGACCTCGACGCCGTCGAGATCGGGCAGGCCGAGGTCGAGGACCACCAGGTCGGGCGGGTGACCGGCGGCGGCCCGCAGCGCCCCCGTCCCGCTGTCGGCGACCTCGACGTCGTAGCCGTGGGCCCGCAGGTTGATCCGCAGGGCGCGCAGGATCTGCGGTTCGTCGTCGACGACCAGGACGCGGGTCATCGCGGTGCCCCCGGCGGCTCGCCCGGTACGGGTGCGGCGGGTAGGCGGATCACCATGGTCAGGCCGCCGCCCGGGGTGGTTTCCGGGGTGATGCCGCCCCCCATCGCCATGATCATTCCTCTGGACAGGGCGAGGCCGAGGCCGACCCCGGTGGTGTTGTCACGGTCGCCGAGCCGCTGGAATGGCAGGAAGACATGTTCCCACTCGTCCTCCGGAATGCCCGGGCCGGTGTCGATCACCCGGAGTTCCACCTGACCGGCGTGGGCGCTGGCGGTGACCGCCGGTGGCTGGCCGGGTGGGCTGAACCGAAGGGCGTTGGCGAGGACGTTGACCAGGACCCGTTCCAGGAGGCCGGGGTCGGCCAGGGCCGCGGGCAGGTCGGCGGGGATGTCGGTGGTGACGTCGGCGGCGCCGGGACCGAGTTCGTCCAGCGCCCGGGGTACGGCGTCCTCCAGCCCGATGGCGGTCGCGGTGACACCGAGCACGCCGGCCTGCAGGCGGCTCATGTCGAGCAGGTTGGCGACCAGCCGGTGCAGCCGGTCCAGGGACTCGTCGGCGGTGGCGAGCAGTTCCTCGCGGTCGTCGTCGTCGAACTCGACCTCGTGGCTACGCAGGCTGGACACCGCCGCCTTGGCCGAGGCCAACGGCGTACGCAGATCGTGGCTGACGGCGGCGAGCAGCGCCGTACGCATCCGGTCGGCCTCGGCCAGCGGTCGTGCCGTGGCCGCCTCCTCGGCGAGGCGTTCCTGCCGTAGCGCGACGGCCGCCTGGGCGGCGAACGCCTCGACGACCCGCCGGTCGGCGGCCGCCAGCCGGCGCCCGGAGAGCACGACGGTGAGCCGCTCGTCGACCGGTACCACCGTCTCCCCCGCGTCCGGGGTGCCGGCCGGGGTGTCGCCGACGCTCGCCACGATCCGCCACGCCTGTTCCTCCCGCGCCCGCCCCGGGCGCCCCCCGGCGTCGGCGGCGAGTTCGAGCACGCTGACGGCGCGCAGGGCGAACGTCTCGCGGAGCCGGTCGAGCAGGGCGGGCAGGGGGCGTTCGCCGCGCAGGACGCTGCCGGCGACGGTGGCCAGGGTCTGGGCCTCGGCGGCGGCCCGGGCGGCCTCCCGGGTACGCCGGGCGGCGATGTCGACCACGCCGCTGACCGCGAGGGCGACCCCGACGAAGACGGCCAGGGCGAGCAGGTTGTCGGCCTCGGCGATGGTCAGGGTGTGGTACGGCGAGGTGAAGAAGAAGTTGAGCAGCAGGGATCCGCCGAACGCGGCGACGAGGGCCGGCCACAGCCCGCCGACCAGCGCGACCCCGACGACGGCCGCGAGGAAGATCAGGATGTCGTTGGTCAGGGTGAGGTCGGGCAGCACCGTCAGGATCAGGGTGAGCAGCGGCATCCCGGCACCGGTGAGGGCGAAGCCGAGCAGTTGGCGGCGCCTCGACAGGGCCGCCGGCATCCGGGCCGCCCGCCGGCCCCGGCCCGCCTCGGGGTGGGTCACCAGGTGTACGTCGATCGGCCCGGACAGCGCGGTGGTGGTGACCCCGACCCCCGGGGACAGGAGCTGGGCGAAGCGGCCCCGCCGGCTGGCCCCGAGCACGAGTTGGGTGGCGTTGACGCCACGGGCGAAGTCGAGCAGGGCCGCCGGGATGTCGGTGCCGAGAACCTGGTGGTAGGTGCCGCCGAGGCTTTCGGCCAGGACCCGCTGCCGGGCGAGCTGGGCCGGGTCGGCGCCGGCGAGGCCGTCGTTGCGGGCCACGTGTACGGCCAGCAGGTCGGCGCCCTTGCTCCGGGCGGCGACGCGGGCGGCCCGCCGGATCAGGGTCTCGCCCTCGGGTCCGCCGGTCAGGGCGACGACGACCCGTTCCCGGGCCTCCCAGGTGTCGGAGATCCCGTGCTGGGCGCGGTAGGCGTCGAGTTGGTCGTCGACCTTGTCGGCGAGCCAGAGCAGGGCGAGTTCGCGCAGCGCGGTGAGGTTGCCGACCCGGAAGTAGTTGCCCAGCGCCGCGTCGATCCGGTCCGGGCGGTAGATGTTGCCGTGCGCCATCCGCTGCCGCAACGCCTGCGGGGTCATGTCGACCAGTTCGACCTGCTCGGCCGCGCGCACGATCTCGTCGGGGACGGTTTCGCGCTGGGTCGTACCGGTGATCTGGGCGACGACGTCGTTGACCGACTCCAGGTGCTGGATGTTGACCGTGGACAGGACGGTGATGCCGGCGTCGCACAGCCGCTGGATGTCCTGCCAGCGCTTCTCGTTGGCGGAGCCGGGCACGTTGGTGTGCGCGAGTTCGTCGACGACCGCGACCTCGGGGCGGCGGGCCAGGACGGCGTCGAGGTCCATCTCGGTGAACTCGACCCCGCGGTAGGTGACCGTGCGGCGCGGTACGACCTCCAGGTCGCCGATCATCGCCGCGGTGTGGCGGCGGCCGTGCGTCTCCACCAGGCCGACCACCACGTCGGTGCCGCGCCCGGCCCGCCGCCGCGCCTCCTCGAGCATGGCGTAGGTCTTGCCGACGCCGGGGGCGGCTCCGAGGTAGATGCGCAGTTCTCCCCTGGGCACGTGGCCCATCCTCTCTGTTCGCGCGGCCGTCCCACCGGACCCACGCCGCCAGGCTGTACACGGGCCGGCGGCCCACCCGGCGGTGCCGGTCAGGGGGCGGGATACCGCCGGTCGAGGGCGAGGTTGAGGCGCAGCACGTCGACCACCGGCTCGCCCAGGAAGCCGAGTCCCCGCCCCCGCGTGTGCTCGTCGACCAGGCGTTGGATCCGCGCCGGGTCGACGCCGCGTTCCCGCGCGACCCGGGCCACCTGGATCTCGGCGTACGCGGGCGAGATGTGCGGGTCGAGGCCACTGCCGCTGGCGGTGACGGCGTCGGCGGGTACGGCCGGCTCGTCGGGTGCGTCGCCGCGGACCGGGGTGACGACGCCGCCTTCGGCGACGTAGTCGTGGCCCGGCCGGGCCAGCTCGACCGGCACCCCTTCGTAGCTGGCCAGGAACGGGGTGGCGGGCGCGACCTGGTTGACGCTGACGACCCGGACGACCGGTCCGGTGAACCCGTCGGCGCGGAAGACGGCCAGCACTGCGCCGACGCCGTCGGTGGTGCAGTACGGCCGCCGCCCGTCGACGCCGTCGAGTTCCGCGACGGCCAGGCTGCGGGCGCAGACCTGGGTGAGCAGGCTGGGACCGGAGTCCGCGGGGTCGGTGGCGATGGTGTCGACCACGCTTTCCGGGCCGAGGTTGCTGGCGGCGGTGGCGGTCGGGTCGTAGCCGTCGCCGGCCGCCGAGGGACGGGACTGGAAGTAGCGCGGGACGGGGTCGCCGTCGGCGTCGGTGAACGACTGCCCGATCAGCGCGCTGCCGACGGTCCGCCCGCCCGCGCTGATCAGCGACCCGTCGGCGCGGTCGGCGAGGCCGGGGAGCCGGCCGACGGCGACCAGGGCCAGCGGGTAGGCCAGGCCGAGTAGGACGGTGAGGACCAGGACAGCCCGGAGGGCGGCCAGGTGCCGGGCGAGCCAGTTGGGAAGGCGCATCACGAGATCCCTGGGATGGACTGGACGATCAGGTCGATGAGTTTGATGCCGGCGAACGGCGCGACGAGTCCGCCGAGGCCGTACCGCCAGAGGTTGCGGCGCAGCAGTTCGGATGCGCTGGCCGGCCGGTACCGTACGCCGCGCAGGGCGAGCGGGACCAGGGCGACGATCACGACCGCGTTGAAGATCACCGCGGACAGGATCGCCGACTCGGGGCCGGCCAGTCGCATGATGTTGAGCGCGTCCAGGCTCGGGTAGATGCCGGCGAACATCGCCGGGATGATCGCGAAGTACTTCGCGACGTCGTTGGCGATCGAGAAGGTGGTCAACGCACCTCGGGTTATCAGCAGTTGCTTGCCGATCTCGACGATCTCGATGAGCTTGGTCGGGTCGGAGTCGAGGTCGACCATGTTGCCGGCCTCCTTCGCGGCCGACGTACCGGTGTTCATCGCCACGCCGACATCGGCGCGGGCCAGGGCGGGGGCGTCGTTGGTGCCGTCGCCGGTCATCGCGACCAGCCGCCCGCCCTCCTGTTCCCGGCGGATCAGGGCGAGCTTGTCCTCCGGGGTCGCCTCGGCGAGGAAGTCGTCGACGCCGGCCTCATCGGCGATCGCCTTCGCCGTACGGGGGTTGTCGCCGGTGACCATGACGGTGCGGATGCCCATCCGGCGCATCTCGGCGAACCGGTCCCGCATGCCGGCCTTGACCACGTCCTTGAGGTGGATCACGCCGAGCACCCGGGCCGGCTCGCCATCGACGTGTTCGGCGACGACCAGCGGGGTGCCGCCGGTAGCGCTGATGGCCTCGACGAGGTCGCCGACCTCGCCGGTCGGGTGGCCGCCGTTGTCGCGTACCCACTTCATCACCGCGGCGGCGGCGCCCTTGCGGATCCGGCGGCTCTTGCCGCCGCCGATGTCGAGGCCGCCGCCGGTGTCGACACCGCCGCCAGCGGCGAGGTCGACGCCGCTCATCCGGGTCTGGGCGGTGAACGGTACGAAGGTGGCCCGCGGCACGAGGCCGGGTTCCCGGGCGCGCACCCCGAAGGCGGTCCCGGCCAGCAGCACCACCGACCGGCCCTCCGGGGTCTCGTCGGCCAGGCTGGACAACTGTGCCGCGTCGGCGACGGTCGCCGCGTCGACGCCGCCGACCGGCAGAAACTCGGCGGCCTGCCGGTTGCCGAGGGTGATCGTGCCGGTCTTGTCCAGCAGCAGGGTGTCGACGTCGCCGGCGGCCTCGACGGCACGGCCGCTCATCGCCAGCACGTTGCGCTGGACGAGGCGGTCCATGCCGGCGATGCCGATCGCCGACAGCAGCGCCCCGATGGTGGTCGGGATGAGGCAGACCAGCAGCGCGACCAGCACGATGCCGGTGACGCCGTCGTCGGTGATCGCCGGGGTGTCGGGGGCGGCGGCCTGGTGGCCCTTGGCGAAAATCGCCAGTGGCTGGAGGGTGACCACGGCCAGCAGGAAGATGACGGTGAGCGCGGCCAGCAGGATGTTCAGCGCGATCTCGTTCGGGGTCTTCTGCCGGTCGGCGCCCTCGACCAGGGCGATCATCCGGTCGATGAAGCTCTCCCCGGTCTTCTGGGTGATCTTGACGACGATCCGGTCGGACAGCACCCGGGTGCCTCCGGTCACCGCGCTGCGATCACCGCCGGACTCGCGGATCACGGGTGCGGACTCGCCGGTGATGGCGGACTCGTCGACGCTGGCGATGCCCTCCACCACGTCGCCGTCGCCGGGGATGATCTCCCCCGCCTCGACCAGGACGATGTCGCCCCGCTGGAGCTCGGGTGCGGGCACCGTCTCCTCGCGGTGGCGGCTCGCCGGCTGGCCCGGCCGCCAGCCGACCAGGCGGGTGGCGACGGTGTCCTTCTTCGCCCGCCGCAGGGTCGCCGCCTGGGCCTTGCCGCGCCCCTCGGCGACGGCCTCGGCGAGGTTGGCGAAGACGACGGTCAGCCACAGCCAGCCGGTGACCGCCCAGGCGAACACCGACGGGTCGGTGACGGCGAGGACGGTGGTGAACAGCGCGCCGACCTCGACGACGAGCATCACCGGGTTGCGCCACAGGGTGCGCGGGTCGAGCTTGCGCAGCGCGTCGGGAAGCGACCGGATCAACTGCCCGGGGTCGAGCAGGCCACCGCCGGCCCGGCCCCGGGCGACCGGTGCGCCGGCGGTAGCGGTGGTACCGGCGCCGGGCGGCGCCGGCGTGGTCGTGGTCATGGCCTTTCCTCTCACGATGGTCACAGCCCTTCGGCCAGCGGGCCGAGCGCGAGGGCGGGCAGGAAGGTCAGCGCCACGAGGATCACCGTGACCCCGGCGACCATCCCGACGAACAGCGGCCGGTGGGTCGGCAGGGTGCCCGCGGAGGCCGGGACCGGCCGCTGGCCGGCCAGCGAGCCGGCCAGCGCCAGCACGAGGATGATCGGCAGGAACCGGCCGAGAAGCATGCACAGGCCGAGGGCGGTGTTCCACCACGGCGTGTTCACGGTGATGCCGGCGAACGCGGAGCCGTTGTTGTTGCTCGCCGAGGTGAAGGCGTAGAGCACCTCGGACAGCGCGTGCGGGCCGACGTTGAGTGCCGTCGAGGCGTTGCCGGTGGCGAAGGCGGCGGCGGTGCCGGCGAGGACCAGGGCCGGGGTGACGAGGAAGTAGAGCGAGGCGAGCTTGACCTCCCGCGCGCCGATCTTCTTGCCGACGTACTCCGGGGTGCGGCCGACCATCAGGCCGGCGACGAACACGGTGATCACCGCGAGGACGAGGATGCCGTACAGGCCGGCACCTACGCCGCCGGGCGCGACCTCGCCGAGCATCATGTTGACCAGCGGGACCATGCCGCCCAGTGCGGTGTACGAGTCGTGGAACGAGTTCACCGCGCCGGTCGACGTCAGAGTGGTCGCGGCGGCGAAGGTCGCCGAGTTCGAGATCCCGAACCGGGTCTCCTTGCCCTCCAGCGCCGCCCCGACCGCCTGCGGCACCGTGCCGTGCCCGGTCAGTTCGAAGACGTTGGTCAGCGTGACGCTGGCCAACGCGAGGATCGCCATGACGGCCGCGATCGCGTAGCCCTGCCGGTGCTGGCCGACCATGCGGCCGAAGACCCGGGGCAGGCTGAACGGGATCAGCAGGATCAGGAAGATCTGCAGCCAGTTGGTCCAGGTGGTCGGGTTCTCGAACGGGTGGGCGCTGTTCGCGTTGTAGAAGCCGCCGCCGTTGGTGCCCAGTTCCTTGATGACCTCCTGGCCGGCGACCGGGCCGCCGGGGACGAGCTGGGTGCCGCCGGTCAGGGTGGTCACCTCGGTGCCGGCGGACAGGTTCTGCACCACGCCGCCGAGCATCAGCGCCAGCGCGCCGACGACCGAGACCGGCAGCAGGACGCGCAGGGTGATCCGGGTCAGGTCGACCCAGAAGTTGCCGAGTTCGCCGGTACGGCCGCCGGCGAAACCGCGCAGCAGGGCGACCGCGACCGCCATCCCGACGGCGGCGGAGAGGAAGTTCTGCACCGCCAGGCCGGCCATCTGCACCAGATGGCCCATCGTCGACTCGCCCGAGTACCACTGCCAGTTGGTGTTGGTCACGAACGACACCGCGGTGTTCCACGCCCCGTGGGGTACGACGGGGTCGAAGCCCAGCGACAGCCACAGGTGGTCCTGCAGGCGCTGGAACGCGTACAGGAACAGGATCGACACGGCCGAGAACGCCAGCAGGCCACGGGCGTAGACGCCCCACGTCTGTCCGGCCGTCGCATCGACCCCGACCAGGCGGTAGATGCCCCGCTCGACGCGAGAGTGCCGGGTGCCGGACACCGCGCGGTGGAGGTGGTCGCCGACCGGGCGGTAGGCGAGGACCAGGGCCACCGCCAACGACACCACGAAAATGACGCCGGCCGTTGTCGTGGTCATCAGAAACGCTCCGGAAAGAGCAGTGCGGCGACCAGGAACACCGCCAGTCCGATCGCCAGCACCAGGCCGACGGAGTTGACGACGCTCACAGTTTCTCCACGCCCCGCACCACGAGGGCCAGGGCCGCGAACAGCCCCACCGTCAACAGCACGAACACCACGTCGGACACGCTGACTCCTTTGACCGAACCCTTTTCGCGCCCGTTGCGGGCCGCGCGCGGCCGCCTGTTGCGGGCCGCGCGTGACAACGAATACGCCGCCCGCGATCGGGTGGACAGGGGCCATAACGCGACGATGACGCCAGGGAGACGTTTCTTGACGCCGTTTTCACGGCGCCGTCCGATTACCGGGTCCGGCCGGGCCCCGGAGCCGGGGCCGGTTCGATGTGGTGCCGACGTACGAGCACGACGATCGCCAGGACCACCATGGTGACGATGGCCAGGAGCGAGAGCGGGTAGGGCCGGTCCGGATTCACCTGGCCCGAGATGAGGGAGAAGTCCCACATGGCGTGGATGACGGCCGGCACGGCGATGCCTCCCGACCGGCGCCGGATCAGGTAGAGGAAGTAGCCGGCGACCATGGTCGTCAGGACCTGGACGAAGGCTCCGGCGCCCTCGGTGAGCAGGTTGGCGGCATGGGCCACGGCGAAGATGACCGTGGACCACAGGGCGACCATTCCCTCCCGGAAGCCGTTGGCGCGAAAGACGGTCACGCCCAGCCCGCGAAACATCAGTTCCTCGCCGACGCCGATCAGCGCCGCGGAGAGCAGGAGCGTCAGGGTGAAGGCGGCGCCCTTGCCTGCGAGGGCGGCGTAGTCGGTCACGACGACGGCGCAGGCCGCCATGCCGATGGGCACGACCACGACCCAGCGCTGGACCGGACGGTCGTCCCGCAGGACCGGCGGCCACCAGCGCAGCCACGAGACGACCGCCACCACCAGGACGACCGAGACCGCCTCCGGCAGCGTGATGCCGCGCCACATCTCGTTCAGCGTCCCGGGCGCCGCGTACCTGGTCACCAGGCCACTGGTCAGGGTCAGCGCCAGCCCGTGCAACACGATGAGGTAGGCGACGACCAGGCCGACGAAGGCGAGGACGGACAGGCGTCGCCCCCCGGCCGGCCGGACGGGTTCGCGCCGCGCGGGCCCGCGGGTAGCCATAACCGCAGGGTATTAGCGTTTGGCGCCCTTGACCGCGAGCTTCACGGATCGCCGGGCCGACCGCACGTTCCGGCCGAGAGCAGGCCGTTTCACCGGCCGGTGGGCGGGTACGACGCGGCACCGGTGACGGAGAGGGCGGTCGGCGTGGTGGACCTGGACAGGCTCGGTGACGCGACGGTGGGCAGCACTCCCCCGGACCGGTGGACGACCGCCATCGGCGACACGACCAGCGGGTGCCGACCGTGAGCCCGCAGCCGCTGCCCAGCCCGGTCCTGCGCCCGCCCGGCCCGGGCCGGGACGTCGACCTGACCGCGCTCGCGGCCGACCTGCGCGCCGAGGTCGACGGCGAGGTGCGCTTCGACGCCGGATCGCGCGCCGCGTACTCGACCGACGCCTCCAACTACCGGCAGGTGCCGCTCGGGGTCGTCGTACCCCGCACCGTCGAGGCGGCGGTGGCGGCGGTCGCCGTCTGCCGCCGGCACCACGCGCCGCTGGTCTCCCGGGGCGGCGGCACCGGCCTGGCCGGACAGTCCACCAACACGGCCGTGGTGCTGGACTGGTCGAAGTACTGCCACCGGGTGCTCGAGGTCGACACCGACGCCCGGACCTGCCTGGTGGAGCCGGGCATCGTGCTCGACCAGCTCAACGCCCGGCTGCGGCCGACCGGCCTGGAGTACGGGCCGCGCCCGGCGACGCACGACCACTGCACCATCGGCGGCATGATCGGCAACAACTCGTGCGGCTCGACCGCGCAGCGTACGGGGAAGGTGGTCGACAACGTCGTCGAACTGGAGGTGCTGCTCTACGACGGCACCCGGATGTGGGTCGGCGCGACCGGTGACGCGGAGTACGACCGCATCCAGCGCGACGGCGGCCGGAAGGCGGAGATCTACCGGCAACTGCGCGCACTGTGCGACGAGTACGGGGCCGACATCCGGGCCCGCTATCCGCACATCCCCCGCCGGGTCTCCGGTTACAACCTCGACAGCCTCCTGCCGGAGAAGGACTTCCACGTCGCCCAGGCTCTCGTGGGCTCGGAGAGCACCCTGGTCACCGTCCTGCGGGCCCGGCTGAGACTGGTCCCGGTGGTCAAGGCCAACGCCATCGTGTTCCTCAGCTATCCCGACATCGCCACCGCCGCCGACGACGTACCCCAGGTCCTGGAACACCGGCCGATCGCCCTGGAGGGGATCGACGACAAGCTCGTCGACCTCGAACGACGCAAACACCTGCACCCGCGCGCCCTGCACGACCTGCCCGAGGGCGGTGCCTGGCTGATGGTGCAGCTCGGCGCCGACACGCCGCAGGAGGCGAGGACGGCCGCCGACCGGCTGATCGACGCGATGCGCCGCGACGGCGGGCCGCGGGTGCACGAGTTCGCCGATCCCGTCGACGAGAAGCGGATGTGGGCCGTCCGGGAATCGGCGCTGGGCGCCACCGCGCGGATGCCGGACTCGGACCACACCTGGCCCGGCTGGGAGGACTCCGCGGTCGCCCCGGACCGGCTCGGCGCCTACCTGCGGGGCCTCCAGCGGCTTTTCGAGGAGTACGGCTACCAGGGTGCTTCCCTGTACGGGCACTTCGGGCAGGGGTGTGTGCACACCAGCATCCCGTTCCGGCTGCGCTCCGCCGACGGCGTACGGCGGTTCCGGTCCTTCCTGGAACGCGCCGCCGACCTCGTCGCCTCGCACGGCGGGTCGTTCTCCGGCGAGCACGGCGACGGCCAGGCCCGTGGCGAACTGCTGCCCAGGATGTACGGCGAACGACTGACCCGGGCGTTCGGCCAGCTCAAGGCGATCTTCGACCCGGACGACCGGATGAACCCGGGCAAGATCATGCCCCCGTACCCGCTCGACAGCAACCTGCGGCTCGGCGTCGACTACGACCACGGCGAGGTCGAGACGATGTTCGCCTACCCCGACGACGACGGGAAGTTCGGCGACGCGGTCCTGCGGTGCGTCGGCGTGGGCAAGTGCCGGCGCCACGAGGGCGGGGTGATGTGTCCGTCCTACATGGTCACCCGGGAGGAGGAACACTCCACCCGGGGCCGGGCCCGGCTTCTGTTCGAGATGCTCGACGGCACGGGCCGCGGCGGCACGATCGGTGACGGCTGGCGCTCGACGGCCGTCCGCGACGCCCTCGACCTCTGCCTGGCCTGCAAGGGCTGCCGGGCCGACTGCCCGGTCAACGTCGACATGGCCACCTACAAGGCGGAGTTCCTGTCCCACCACTACGCCGGCCGGTTGCGGCCCCGCTCGCACTACTCGATGGGCTGGCTGCCGGTGGTGGCGGCCGCCGCCGGTCTCGCACCGCGCGCGGTCAACGCCGCCGCGCACGCGCCCGGGCTCGGCCGGCTCGCCAAGCTGGCCGGCGGGATCGACCCGCGCCGGGACATCCCGGTCTTCGCCGCCGAGTCGTTCCAGCGCTGGTTCGCCCGCCGTACGCCGGCCGGGGACGGCTCGCGCGGCGAGGTGGTGCTGTGGCCGGACACCTTCAACAACCGCTTCCACCCCGCCGTCGGCCGGGCGGCGGTCGAGGTGCTGGAGGCGGCCGGCTGGCGGGTGCGGGTGCCCGGCCGTACGGTGTGCTGCGGACTGACCTGGATCTCCACCGGGCAACTCGGGGTCGCCCGGCGGGTGCTGCGGCGCACCGTGGACACGCTGCGCCCGTACCTGCGGGCCGGCACCCGGGTCGTCGGCCTGGAGCCGAGCTGCACCGCGGTGTTCCGCAGCGACGCCCACGAACTCTTCCCGGGCGACGACGACTTCACCCGGCTGCGCGAGCAGACCGTCACCCTCGCCGAGCTGCTGCACGACCACAGCCCGGGCTGGCGGCCGCCGCGGGTGCCGGCCCGCGCCCTGGTGCAGACCCACTGCCATCATCACGCGATCCTCGGCACCGCCGCCGACCGGGCGGTGCTGGCCGCGGTCGGCGTCGACGCCGACCTCCTGGACTCCGGCTGCTGCGGGCTGGCCGGCAACTTCGGCTTCGAGCGCGGGCACTACGAGGTGTCCCAGGCGTGCGCGGAGCGGGTGCTGCTGCCCGCCGTCCGGGGCGCCGCCGCCACCGACGTCATCCTGGCCGACGGATTCAGCTGCCGTACCCAGGTCGAGCAGGGCGCGGCCGGTGGCCGGTCGCCGATCCACCTGGCCGAGCTGCTGCGCGCGGGGCTGCACGACGGGTCCGTACCGGATCCGCCGGAGTCCGGCTGGGGCGACCGGCCCGGGCCGCCGTCCCGGCGGGCCGGGTGGATGGCCGCCGGGCTCGCCGGGCTCGCCGCCGTCGGGCCGGCCGCCGCGCTCGCCGTACGGGCCGCCGCCCGGCGGCGACGGTGATCCGGCTGTCCGCGACGGCGTACCGGGTGCCGACGGACCTCCCGGGCGGGGACGGCACCCTGGCCTGGACCGACACCACCCTCGTCCTGGTCCGGGCCGAGGCCGACGGGCACACCGGCACCGGGTGGACGTACGGGCCGTCCGCCGTCGCGGCCGCGGTGCCGGAGTTGCTCGACCCGGCGCTGACCGACCTGGAGCCGGACGACGTGCCGGCGGTCTGGTCGGCGATGCGCCGGAACCTGCGCAACGCCGGCCGGCCCGGGATCGCGGGGCTCGCCCTGTCCGCCGCCGACTGCGCCGTCTGGGACCTCAAGGCGCGCCGGCACGACCTGCCGCTGGCCCGGCTGCTCGGCACCGCCCGCCGGCGGGTGCCGGTCTACGGCAGCGGCGGTTTCACCACGTACGACGACGAGCAGCAGCAGCGGCAGCTCGCCGGTTGGGTGCACGGGGACGGGATTCCCCGGGTGAAGATCAAGATCGGTGGATCGTGCGGCACCGAGGTGCCCCGGGACCTGGCCCGGATGGCCGCCGCGCGGCGGACCATCGGCGACGACGCCGAGTTGTACGTCGACGCCAACGGCGCGTACCAGCGCAAGCAGGCGATCCGGGTGGCGAGCGCCGCCGCCGACCTGGACGTGCGCTGGTTCGAGGAGCCGGTCAGCTCCGACGACCTGGCCGGTCTCGGGCTGGTCCGCGACCGGGTCGGGCCGGACGTGGCCGCCGGCGAGTACGGCTTCGACCTGGTCTACTTCCACCGGATGGCGCCGTTCGTCGACTGCCTCCAGATCGACGTCACCCGCTGCGGCGGGATCACCGGCTTCCTGCGGGCGGCCGCGGTCGCCGAGGCGGCCGGCCTGGAGGTCTCCGCGCACTGCGCACCGCACCAGCACCTGGCGGTCGCGGCGGCCACCCCGAACCTGCGGCACCTGGAGTGGTTCCACGACCACGTACGCGTCGAGTCGATGCTCTTCGACGGGGCGGGGCCGGCGACCGGCGGCAGCGTCGACGTCGTCCTGGACCGGCCCGGCACCGGGCTGGAGTTCCGCACCGGGCGGGCCGAGGGATACCGGGTGGCCTGAGCGCCGGCCGCTAGCCGCACGGGTCCACCTGGCCAAGCGTCACCGCGGTCTCCAGCATCAGCGCGTGCACGAACCCCTGCGGCAGGTTGCCGCGCAACTGCCGCTGCCGCACGTCGTACTCCTCGGTGTAGAGACCCGGTGGCCCGCACGCGGCCCGGCTGCGCTCGAACCACCGGTTGGCGTCCACCACCTCCCCCGCCTGCCACGCCGCCAGTGCCGCGGTGAACCCGCAGAGCAGGAAGGCCCCCTCGGCGTCACCCAGCGGCCGGCGGTCGGGCCGGAACCGGTAGAGGTAGCCGTCCGACGTCAGCTCCCCCAGCACCGCCTGGCGGGTCCGCTCGGTGCGCGGGTCCCCCGCCGGCAGCGCGCCCCGGATGCCCGGCAGCAGCAGTGCCGCGTCGACCCGCCCGTCGTCGTACGCCCGCTGCCAGTGCCCCTGCGGGGACAGCCCGTGCACCGCGGTGTCGGCGAGGACCCGGTCGGCCAGCGTCGACCACCGGCCCGCCAGCTCCGCCGTCGCCGACCGGGCCGCCGCGCGCAGTCCCGCCACGCAGGTGAGCTTGGAGTGCGTCCACTGGCGTGGCGGCAGTTCCCAGATGCCGGAGTCGGGATCGGTCCAGCGGCCGGCGATGACGTCCACGGCCACCTGCATGGCCCGGTAGGCGTCGGTGTCCAGCCGGTCGTGGCGGTGCGCCGCGGCGAGCACCATGAGCACCTCGCCGAAGACGTCGAGCTGGAACTGCTCGCGGACCCAGTTCCCGGTACGGCCATCGGCGCCCGGATAGCCGGGCAGCTCCGGCAACGACCGCTCGTTCGGCACCGGCCCACCGCACACCGTGTACGCCGGTGCCAACCGGTCCCCGTCGGCGAGGATCCGGTCGGTGACGAAGGCGACGGCGTCGTCGAGCACGTCGTACCGGCCGACCAGGGCGGCGGCCTGTCCGGCGAAGGACTGGTCCCGGATCCAGGCGTACCGGTAGTCGTAGTTGCGGCCGGCCAGCGCCCGCTCGGGCAGCGCGGTGGTGGCGGCGGCGACCATGCCACCGCCGGGGCGCGTCATCCCGCGCAACACGGTGTACGCCAGGGTGGCGTCCCGTTGCGCGGCGCCGGCCAGGGACGGAACCACCGACCGCCAGTGGTGTTCGGTCGTACGCCACAGTTCGCCCGGCTCGGGGCTGGTCCCGGTGAGCGGGGTGGTGGACAGTTCCAGCACGAGGTCGTGCCGGCCGCCGCCCGGCACGACCAGGTCACCGGCGAGGAAGCCCTCGGGCCCCTGGTGGAGATCGCCGCCGCCGGTGAACCGCAGGTGCAGCCCGCCGGTGCGGGCCGTCCACAGGTCGCCGTGCCGGGCCACGTCACGGACCGGTTCCCGGCCGAAGTCGGCACGCGGGTCCAGTGCCACCCGCACCCGCGTCGGCCGGTCCAGCGGGCGGACCTGGCGTAGCAGCACCAGCCGGTCCGCCTCGCCGGGAAAGACGAGTGCCTCCCGGGACTCGACGATGCCGTCCGTGGTGACCCAACGGCTCACCCAGATCAGGGAGTCCGGCTCGTAGTACCCGCCCCACACGAAAGGGTCCGCCGCCGGGGTCACCACGTATCGTCCCGCCCCGCCGAGCAGCGCGCTGAAGACCGCCGGGTCGGACCATCCGGGCGCGCAGAGCCAGCCCACCTCACCCGCCGGCCCCACCAGGGCACCCCGGTGGCCGTCGGCGAGCAGCGCGTAGTCGCGCAGGACGGCCGGCGCCGTCGCGCCCTTCGCGGCACCGTCAACGTGCGACATCCCGGAGCCTCCACCGCGCCCGGGCCCTCCCCGGCCGCCCACGCCACCGTCTGACTGGCCGGAGTTCCCCGGCACGGACCACCGAAACGGGGACGCGGGCCGGAGTCCCCCGGCACCGGTGGCCGGATGGGCCGGAGCGCCGGTGGAAGCGGCGGGGTGGCCCCCGCCCGGTGGCTGTTCCGCCAGACGCCGACCGCTTTTGGCCTGTTCGGTGCTGGTTCGCGGACCGGGTGCTCCGGCCGTCGGCAGACTACGGCCGTACCTCGTACTCCGCGTCCGTACGCCGCCCGGAGGTCATGGGCGGTGGCGGGCCGTGGTTCTCGGCGGCGGCGTCGGGCGGACGTCGGATGGAGCCGAAGGGCGCGGGCCGTGTGGGCAGGTGGTGGCCGGAGACGGCGGCGAGGGCCCGGGTTCCGGGCCCTGGGGCCCGGGCTGGTGTCGGGCGCGGCGGACACCGACCCGACGACGGTGGCGACCCTGGTCGTGGTCGGGGCGGCTTCCGGTTACGGGCTGGCGTGGCTGACGCTGTTGGCGATTCCGGCCCTGGCGGTGGTCCAGGTGCTGGCGACCCGGGTCGGCGCGCTGACCGGGCGCAACCTCCAGCGGGCGGTCCAGGACGGCTACGGCCGGCTGGTGAGTTCGTTGCTGCTGGTGTCCGTGCTGGTGGTCAACGTGGTGACCGTGGGCGCCGACATCGCGGCGGGAGCGGCCGCGATCGGCCTGCTGGTCGGGCTGGAGTCGCGGTGGCTGGTTCCGGTGTTCGCGGTCGCGGTGCTGACATTGTTGTTCCTGGGCGGGTACGACGAGGTCGAGCGGGTCCTGAAGTGGATCATGATCGGCCTGCTCGCCTACGGCGGTGCCGTGGTGCTGGCCCGGCCGGAGTGGTCGGCGGTGGCCCGGGGCAGCCTGCTGCCGCCGATGTCCGTCACCGCGACACACGTCACCGGCGCGCTGGCGATCCTGGGGACCCTGCTGACGACGTACACGTACCTGTGGCAGACGGTCGAACAGGTGGAGGAGAAGGCCGCCGGCAAGTCCCTGCGGATCCGTGAGTTCGACGCCGTGGTCGGCGCGACGCTGGCGTGCGTGATCGGCTGGTCCATCCTGGTGGCCAGCGGGGCCACCCTCGGCGTCCACCACGAGAAGGTCGACACCGCGCAGCAGGCGGCCCAGGCGCTGCGGCCGCTGGCCGGTTCCCTGGCCAGTGAGTTGTTCGCGGTGGGGCTGCTCGCCGCCGCGGTGATCGCGGCCCCGGTCATCATGGCCGCCGGCGGCTACGCGGCGGCGTCCGCGTTCGGCTGGCGGCGCGGCCTGAGCTGCAGCCCACGGCAGGCACCCGGCTTCTACGCGCTGATCGCGGTACAGGCCGTCGTCGGTTCCGTACTGGCGATGGGTGTGGTGAGCCCGATCCGGCTGCTGTTCCTCGCCAGCCTGGTGGCCGGCGTCGTCACGCCGTTCGGATTGGTGCTGCTGGTGCTCTGCGCGGGAAACCCGAGGCTGGTCGGTGAGCGGCCGATCAGCCGGGGGTTGCGCGCCGCCGGCTGGGTCGTCGCCGCCGGCACTGCCGCCGTCTCGCTGCTGTTCCTGGCCCAGCAGTTCCACCTCGTGCGGCTCTGAGTGTCCGACCGGTGTTCAGCCCGGCCGGCCATGACCCGGCGGACCGCCGGGCAGCCGCGTTGCCGCCTCCGACACCACGTCCGCCATCTCGGCTCCCGCCGCCAGGTTCGCGGCCGTCCCCCCGCCGTCGAGCAGCAGGGTCAGGGCCGGCCCGAGGCGCTTCACCGAGTCGACGTACGCGGTCAGTCCGGTCCCCCGCAGCACCGCCGCGCTCGCCCGGCCGTGGCCGGGCAGCGGCCGGTAGGTGACGGTGGGCAGGCCGGACGCGATCGACTCCAGGCAGGTCAGCCCGCCGGCGTTCTCGACGACGACGTCCACCGCCCGCATCAGGGTGGGCATGTCGTCGACCCAGCCCAGGACGTGCCCGGGAAAGCCGAGCATGCGGCGGTAGAGCGATTCGTTGCGGCCGCACAGCACCACCGGCAGCGCGCGGCCGGTCGCCAGCACGTCCGCGGCGGTACGCCGTACGTCGCCGACGCCCCACGCCCCGGCGGCGACCAGCGCGAGCCGGCCGTGTTCCGGTAGCCCGAACCGTTGCCGTGCCTTCACCTGGCTGATCCCCGGTCCCACGCCGAACCGGTCGGAGATGAGCGGGCGTACGACCCGCACGTCGCCGGCCCCGGCCGCCGGGTCCCGGCCGAGCACCCGCTCGTGGACCACGCAGTAGACATCCACGCCGGGGCAGCGCCAGATCGGGTGCGCCACGAAGTCCGTCACGTAGGTGACCACCGGCGCGGCGAGTCCACCCCGCCGGCGCAGCGGGCCGAAGAGCTGGTTGGCGAACGGGAAGGTCGTCACCACCACCCCCGTGTCGGAGGGCAGCCGGCGCCGTACCCGGCTCCACGCCGGCCGAAGCGCACCGCGGATCAGCCTGACCGACGAGGCCGACTCGCCGGTCGCGGCGAACAACGCCTGGTAGCTCCACGGCGCCCAGCGCAGCATGGTGCGGTAGGACTCCCGCACCAGAGCGTGGACGGGGCGGGAGAGCATCGACAGGAAGTTCAGCCGGTCGACCGGAACGCCCCGGGCCGCGAGACGCGCCGCCAGTTCGTCGGCGGCGGCGTCGTGCCCGCCGCCGATGTCGCCGGAGACGATCACGACCCGGCGCCCGGCGCCGCCGGGGCCGACCCCCGCGCCGGCGCGGGCCGGGGTCCACGGACGCGGAGCGAGCCGGGGCGGCGCGGGTCGAGCCAGGTACGCACCCCGCTCCCGCATCACGTCGGCGCGGTTACCCGGCTTCGCCCGGATCATTCCCGCCGGTCACGGAGGGTTTCGGCCCGGCGTCGAGCCGGTCACGGAGGGTTTGGGCCCGTGGTCGAGCCGGTGGTGCCGACGAAGGGGCCCGACGTCGAGCCCGCGTAGCCGGGCCCACTCGACGAGACCGGGCACCGCCCGCAGCGTCGCCCGCCACGATCCCGGCGCCGAGGTGCAGTCCGAGTCGTGCAGCAGCACGGTGCCGCCGGCGCCGAGCGTCCGGATCACGGTTCGCTGGATCGCCGTCGCGTTCCGGCCCGCCTCCCAGTCCCGCCCCCAGGCGGTCCACAGACGTGGCTGGAGCGCCAGGCGACGGCAGGCGGAAAGGGCACCCGCCGTCAGCACCCCGTACGGCGGCCGGTACCACCGCGGCACCGCACCGGTCACCTCGACGATCCGGTCCCTGGTCCGGGCGATCTCCCGGTACGTCGACCACGGGTCCGCCACAGCAGGCAGCGGTGGTCCCACCCGTGGACCGCGACCTCGTGGCCCTGCGCGACGATCTCGCGCCCCAGCCCGGGGTCGGCGTCCAGCATCCGGCCGAGCAGGAAGAACGTCGCCCGTACGTCCATCTCGGCGAGCAGGTGGAGGAACGCGGGGGTGGATTCGCGGTCGGGGCCGTCGTCGAAGGTCAGCGCGATGCCGGTGGGCGCACCGACGCCGGCCAGGTCGGGGAACGCCCGACGGCGCAGCGCGGAGATCGCGGCCAGCGACGGCGCGGCGTGCGCCAGCAGGCCGGCGGCCAGGACGGCGGCCGCGCCGGCCGCCACCCGTGCCGGGCGACCGTCGGCCGGCGCGCACCGGGCGGCGCCGGCCGGATCAGTCGGGGGCACGCCGCGTCGCCACCCGCTGCCGCCAGATCCACAGCGCCACGACCACGGCGACGACGCCGAACAGCACCTCGCCACCGATGCTGAGCCTGCGCTCCAGATAGTGGTAGGAGGCGGCACCGAGGTAGCCCAGGACGCTCACGGCCGCCGCCCAAAGCAGCCCGCCGGTCACGTTGGCGACGGTGAACGGCATCCGCGCCATGCCACCGGCTCCGGCGACCGCCGGCACCACGGTCCGGAGCACCGCCGTCCAGCGGCCCAGCACCACCGCCACCGCGCCCCGGGTACGGATCAGGGCCCGCGCCCGGTCCAGCACCGGCGAGCGGCGTATCCGCTCCGGGGCCCGGGCCAGCAGCCCCGGCCCGTAGCGGCGCCCGAGCAGGTAGCCGACCTGGTCGCCGACGGCGGCGCCGGCCGCCGCGACGACCAGCACCGCCCACAGCGGCAGCCGGCCACCGTGGGCCACCACGCCGCCGAGGAGCACGGCGATCTCGCCGGGCACGACGACGCCCAGCAACGTCGAGGACTCCAGTGCGGGCAGGACGAACACCACCACCAGCACCAGTACGGGTGGCAGCCCGGTGATCGCCGCCATGACCCGGTCCACAGCTCTGTCGCAACCGCCCATCTTCCGCACCCGGCTCCGCGTCGAGTGGTCGCCGGCCGACGGCCGGTCTCCCGCCCCCGAACGTACGCGCCGCACGTCACGCCGGGGACCGGATTCGGCCGCCTCGGGGTCGCCCCGTCCGGCCCGGTACGCCGCCCCACCGATCCGCGCATCAACCAACCGGTTGACCGCGGCACCCATCGCGTTCCCGGCCGGTGCCGGCCACGCGGTCGATTCGGCGCGCGGTGCCGGACGGCACGCTTCGGTCATGGCAATCATCGAGGTAGACAACCTCGTCAAACGCTACGGCGACCACACCGCGGTGAACGGGGTCGGCTTCGCCGCCGAGCAGGGCGAGATCTTCGGCATCCTGGGCCCGAACGGGGCCGGCAAGACCACCACCGTCGAGTGCATCGAGGGACTGCGTACGCCGGACGGCGGCACCATCCGGGTCTGCGGAATCGATCCGCGACAGGACTCCGACGAACTGCGGCAGGTGCTCGGCGCGCAACTGCAGCGCAGCGAACTGCCCGAGAAGCTCAAGGTCGGCGAGGCGATGGAACTGCACAGCTCCTTCTACCGCGCCCCCGCCGACTGGCGGGAGCTGATCGACATCCTGCGCCTCACCGACAAGCTGGGCACCCAGTTCCGCCGGCTGTCCGGCGGGCAGAAGCAGCGGCTGTCGATCGCGCTCGCGCTGGTCGGCAACCCGAGGGTGGCGGTCCTCGACGAACTCACCACCGGCCTCGACCCGCAGGCCCGCCGGGACGCGTGGGATCTCATCGAGAACATCCGCGACCGCGGCGTCACGATCCTGATGGTCACGCACTTCATGGAGGAGGCGGAGCGGCTCTGCGACCGGCTCGCCGTGATCGACTCCGGCCGGCTCGTCGCCCTCGACACCCCGGCCGGGCTGGTGTCGAAGATCGACGACCGGCAGCGGATCCGGTTCCGGCCGTCCGCGCCGCTGGACCACGCGCTGCTGACCGCGTTGCCCGAGGTCACCTCGGTCGAGCGGGCCGGCGGCCAACTCGTCGTGACCGGCACCGGGAACCTGCTGCTCGCCGTCACCACCGTGCTCGCCCGGCACCAGATCGTCGCCGCCGACCTGCGCGTCGAGCAGACCTCGCTCGACGACGCGTTCGTCGCGCTCACCGGCCGCCCCGCAGACCACTGAGGAGACGTCGTGTCCGCCCTGCTCCGCCTCACCGCCACCGAGACCAGGCTGTTCTTCCGCGAGCCGATGAGTGTGGGCTTCGCGCTCGCGTTCCCGCCGCTCCTGCTCGTCATCTTCGGCGCGATCCCGTCGTTCCGGGAGCCCGACCCCGACCTCGGCGGGCTGCGGATCCTCGACCTGTACGCGCCGATCGTCGTCGCGATGGGCATCACCATGTTCGCGATGACCGGCCTGCCCCAGCAGTTCGCCACCTACCGCGAGAAGGGCATCCTGCGGCGGATGCGGACCACCCCGGTCCGGCCGGCGATGATGCTCGGCGCGCAGCTTCTGATGTCCACGCTCCTGTCCGTGGTCACGATGCTGGTCGTGCTGGCCCTCGGCCGGCTGGCGTTCGGCGTGGACCTGCCCCGCCAGATACCCGCCTACCTGGTGGCGTACCTGCTGAGTGTGCTGGCGATGTTCGCCATCGGACTGCTCGTGGCCGCGCTGGCGCCCAGCGGCAGGAGCGCCGGCGCGGCCGGGACGGTGCTGCTCTTCCCGATCATGTTCTTCGCCGGCCTGTGGCTGCCACGGGAGGCGATGAACGACGTGCTGCGCACCATCAGCGATTTCACTCCGCTCGGCGCCGGCGTGCAATCATTGCAGGACGCCACGGCCGGTCACTGGCCGTCACTGCCGCACGTGGCCGTCATGCTGGGATGGGCGATCGTGGCCGGCGGGCTGGCCGCCCGGTACTTCCGCTGGGAGTAGGTCGTGAGCATCGAGGCCGAGCTGCGCGAGGAATTCGACCGGTGGGAACGCCGCGAGTACGCGGTCATCAACGTCCTCCCCTACCTCCTCCTGGCGGCGAGCACCGTCGTCACGCTGCTCCAGCGGATCTGGGGCGCGCAGATGCACCTTCCGGCGGTGCTCGGGCTCACGCTCGCGACCACGATCTGGGTGGTCTGGTTCCACACCCGCCCGCAGTGGCATCAGGACGGCCCGCTGATGGGCCTGTACTACGCGGGCCTGATGGTGCTCGGCGGAAGCCTGGTGGCGCTGGCGCCCTGGTACGGCATCTTCACCTTCGTCGGCTACGTCCACGCCTTCCTGCTGCTGCGGGGCCGCTGGCGATACGTCGGCGTCGCCGCCACGTCGATGGTCCAGGCCGTGTCGTACGTCGGCGGCCTGGACCGCATCCGCGCCGACGGGTGGTGGGAGTGGGTGGTCGTCGCGCTGGTCACCATGGTGCTGGCCGGGGCGTTCTTCCACTTCGCCGACATGGGTCACCAGCGCAACCATCAGCAGCAACGCGCCCTCGTCGAGTTGCACGAGGCCAACGTCAAGCTCGAGGAGGCGATGGCCGAGAACGCGGGCCTGCACGCCCAACTGCTGGTCCAGGCGCGCGAGGCCGGGGTGCTGGACGAGCGGCAGCGGATGGCACGGGAAATCCACGACACCCTGGCCCAAGGGCTCGCCGGCATCATCACCCAACTCCAGGCAGCCGAACAGTCACCGGACGAGCCCGCGGTGTCGCGCCGACACGTCACGAACGCGATCAACCTGGCCCGGGAGAGCCTCACCGAGGCCCGCCGGACCGTCCACGCGGTCGGACCGGCGATGCTCGCCGAGGCCCGGCTACCGGACGCGATCGGCGACGTGACCCGGCGCTGGTCGGAGGCGCACCACATCGACGCGATGCTGACGACCACCGGCGACCCCCGGCCGATGCACGCCGACGTCGAGGTGACGCTGCTGCGGGCCGCGCAGGAGGCACTGACCAACGTGGCCAAGCACGCCAAGGCCAGCCGGGTCGGACTGACCCTGTCGTACATGGAGGACCTGGTGACGCTGGACGTACGCGACGACGGGGTGGGTTTCGAGCCGGACGCCAGGCGGGTCAACGGTTCCACGACCGGAGGTTTCGGGCTCGCCGGTATGCGGCAGCGGGTGCAGCGGCTCGCCGGCCGGCTGGACATCGAGTCGGAGCCGGGCGGCGGCACCGCGATCTCGGCGACCGTACCCGCCATCCCGGCGGGAGCCCGGTCGTGATCTCGCTGTTGATCGTCGACGACCACCCGGTGGTGCGGGACGGGCTGCGGAGCATGTTCAGCGCCGACCCGCGCTTCGAGGTGCTCGGCGAGGCCGGTGACGGCGCGGAGGCCATCGCGGCCGGGGAGCGGCTGCGACCCGACGTGATCCTGATGGACCTGCGGATGCCGAGGACCGACGGCGTCGTCGCCATCAGGGAACTGGCGAAACGCGGCGTCCCGGCGCGGGTGCTGGTGCTCACCACGTACGACACCGACAGCGACGTCCTGCCGGCCATCGAAGCCGGTGCCACCGGCTACCTGCTGAAGGACGCGCCGCGCGAAGAACTGTTCCGCGCGGTGGAGGCGGCGGCGCGGGGGCAGGCGGCGCTCTCCCCCGCCGTCGCGACCCGGCTGATGGGACAGATCCGCCAGCCCGCGTCCGAGCCGCTGTCCCAGCGCGAACTGGAGGTCCTGGAGCTGATCGCCCGGGGCTCGACGAACCGCGAGGCGGCGAAACGGCTGTTCATCAGCGAGGCGACGGTCAAGACACACCTGCTGCACGTGTACGCCAAACTCGGCGTCAACGACCGGGCGGCGGCCGTGGCCGAGGCGTTCTCGCGCGGCTACCTGACGCCGCGGGCCTGACGGGCCGGCGGCCGCCCCACCCGTCGCGGTCCGGTCACCGGCGGGCGAACGCGGCGGCCAACTCGTCGTCGTACGTGGCGAGGGGCCGGCCGTCGGCCGCGTACGCCACGAGCCGGCCGTGGGCCATCGTCGCGGCCCGGAAGGAGAACGTGCGGGATCCGGGGTAGGCGGCGAGCAGCGGGATGACCCGGGGCGCCCCGCCGGGCGCCGAGTAGTACTCCAGGCGGTCCACCTGCCCGGACACCACCCCGTTGACGCGTACCTTCGTCGGCTCGACGGCGGTGCCGAAGGTGACCGGCTCCGGGCCGCCGTACGCGGCGCACTCGGCGGCGCCACGGCAGACGAAGAAGTAGCGGGGATTGGCCACCTCGGCCAGGGAGTAGGCCTTGAAGGTCGGATCGGCTCCGGCCGGCAGCGGCTGTACGGCGAAGAACGCCAGCGTGGCGGTGGCCGCGACGCCGACCCGAAGCCACGCCCGGCCGGCGGTCCCGTGACGGCGTACCCGGGAGGCGGCGACCGCGACGCCACCGAAGCCGGCCAGGCAGAGCACGCAGGCGCCGATCGTACGGGCGTTCTCCAGCAGGAACTGGACCCCCGGTCGGGTCGAGACCGGGCCGAACGCCACGCCGAGCGAGACCACCATCGTCAGCAGCAGGGCGGCCCCGGCGACCCGCCGGGCCACACCGGTCGATCCGATCAAAAGCATCCCGGCCAGTACGGGCCAGATCTGGTGGTGGGTCCAGGAGACCGGCGAGGCGGCCACCGTGGCGCAGCCGACCAGCACCGCGGCGTGCCCGGGGCGCCCGTCGACGGTGAGCTGCCGGGCCCGCCAGAGCGCGACCAGGCAGATGGCGGCGACCAGGGCGGCCCACACGAACGGCAGGGTGGCCGGGGGCAGTCCGATCCGCATCAGCATCCCGTGCACCGACTGGTTGCCCAGCGAGGCCAGGTCGCCGATCCGGGAGGTCTGCGCCACCGTACCGGCCCAGTAGGTCCAACTCTCCCCCGGCAGCACCACGGCGGCGACCGCCGCGCAGGCCAGGAAGGCCGCCGTCGCGCGGGCGGCGTCACGGTAGCGGCGGGCGGCGAGGAAGTACGCCACGAACAGCAGCGGGGTCAGTTTCACCGCGGCGGCCACCCCGACCAGCACCCCGCGCCACCGGGAGGGGACGATCCTCATGCCGTCCATCAGGGCCGCCAGCACGATGAAGATGCTCACCTGCCCGAAACGCAGGTTGCTCTGCACCGGCGCGGAGAGCATCAGCACCGTCGCGGTCGCCGCGACGACCAGCGGCCCGCTGAACCGCCCCGTCGAGGCGCCGGGCGGGGCGGTGGCCAGGACCCGGCCGACCGGCACCGCGACGGCGATCACGGCGGCGACCGTCAGCAGCAGCCAGGTCACCTCCAGCACCGGCGCGGAAAGCACCGCGACCGGCCAGAGCACCAGGGCCGCGAACGGCGGATAGGTGAACGGGCCGCCGTTGGCCGCCTCGTATTCGTAGAGTGGCCGGCCGGCGAGCAGGTCGGCGAGCGCGCCCCGGTAGATGTAGAGGTCGGAGAGATGGTCCGGGCGGCGCAGCACCAGGCCGATGGAAACCGCCGCAACGAGTGCGAACACGGTCCACAGCAGAATCACCCGACGGTCTCGCATCCGCTGAGGATAGAAAGAGCGCTCAAGCCCACAGTCCAGGCTTGGTGCCGCCACCGCGAGCGGGTTGGGTTTTGGCGGTGGGTGGTGTCAGGATGCGTCCGCCCGGCCGAACCGGGCGAGTTCGGCGCGGACGTATCCGACCCGGTCGGGCGCCCGCCCGCCCGCCGGACACGGCGATCTCGTGGGCCAGGTCGTGTGCGGCTTCGAGGCGATGCCCGTTCCAGGAAGACATCAACGTCGCCAACACGCTTTTGAGACGGACCAGAGACCATTTCGCACACGGAAGCCGGCATCACCGGTTCCTCTACAATGCCTCAGCGAAACGCAAACTTCCGACCACCAAGAAGATCACTGCGACGAGCCGGCCCGGTTGAAACGAACCCGTTGACCGGGGCGGTGCACGCTGAGATCGGTCGCCCAGAGCCATGGACTCCAGATGGCAGCGTTGCCAACCAAAAGGAAGAAAAACCGCATAGTTGATCTCTGGAGCACCAGGTCAGGAAGCCTGTTCCCCGCGCACGCGGGGGTGATCCGTGCTCGTCGACATGCCTACTCAGCTCCCCGACCTGTTCCCCGCGCACGCGGGGGTGATCCCAGGGTGTCGAGCTGCCACCGCTCCACCAAACTCTGTTCCCCGCGCACGCGGGGGTGATCCCCCCTCGACCCCCGACATCAAACCGATCGAGACCTGTTCCCCGCGCACGCGGGGGTGATCCCGCCCGGACCAGCCGGGCCGCGTGGCGGGCGGCCCTGTTCCCCGCGTACGCGGGGGTGATCCCCGTGGGACGCGGCGACCGTGATTCACGATGAGCTGTTCCCCGCGCACGCGGGGGTGATCCGTACCAGGGGAAGCCGCCGAACGGGTTGCGAGCCTGTTCCCCGCGCACGCGGGGGTGATCCGAAGTTTGAGGGGCCGCTGGAGCACCCAACGATCTGTTCCCCGCGCACACGGGGGTGATCCCTCACCGAGCGTGTCATGCGGCATACCGAGGGCCTGTTCCCCACACACGCGGGGATGATCTCGGAGAAGGTGCGGACGGTATCGGCTTAGGGCTCGTCCCAGATGGTGAGGGCTGAGCTGGCCTGCTCTTCTTCTCCGCGATGTCGATATGGTGCGGAGCTGGGCTCCGAACGACGCCGACAGCAGAAGGCGGCACCCACCAGATGATCGGGTAGCCGCGGAAAGCCGAGCCGAGGAGGGTGTTTCCGGGACAGCACGCGGCGGCGCACCGGCCCAGGTAGCCGCCGACATGCGAATGCGCCTGTCGGGAACAGGCGCCCCGCTGCCGGCTTCGCGGCCACGGTCACCAACAGCGGTCAACCTCGCGGCGATTCGTGCCCTGCGGCTGCCGTTGGTTCGATGAAGGTTGCGCGCAGCGCCGGGTCAAGTGACCGGCCGGTCGTCGGCTCGATGAACAGTTCGGCGAGCAGGAGGTCGGCGAGGTGGGCCGGGTTGATGCCGGACTGTTTCCGGCCGAGGGCCTGGAACGCACCACCAAGTCGTGCAACGGTCCGGACGGCGGCTGCAGGTAGGCGACCGACCCGGCGGCGTCGGTCGACGGCCCCGGCGATACGGGTGATCATCTCGGACCAGGTGAGGTTCTCGTCACCGACCGGGATGTCCTCACCTCGGCGCTGCTCGAGTGCGTCGACCGCGACATCGGCGACGCTGCGTGCCGAGGCTGCGGCGGTCCCGCCGGCCGGGACGAGCAGGGGTGCGCGAGACCTCGCCCAACGGTCCAGCGGACCGACCCAGTTCGATACCCGGTCGCCGGCCCGCCCGAAGATGAACGGCAGTTCGAGTACGGCGACCGGTAGGCCCGGGCCGGCGGCCGCTCGTCCTTCCCGGGCCTGCTCCAGCCGGCACCGGATGTACGCGTGGTGGGCCGGGAGGCGCCATTGGGGATGCAGCCGATCGTGGTAGGTGTAGTACGAGCCCATGACGACGCCGCAGGTGAGGCCTTGCTCGCGGGCGGCGGTGAACAGACGTACCACCGGGTCGACGATGTCTCGGCGAAGTTTGGGATAGATCGGCTTGCGCAGCAGGCGCTGCTCGTCCGCGCGGGTGGCGTACACGACACCGTCGTGGCCGGCGAGCAACGGTCGCAGCTCGTCTGTCGAGGCAGATCCGAGATCGAGTGGATGATCGACGGTCGGGCCGGCGGTGCGTGCCAGGGTGGTCGCGGCGTGGCCGCGCTCGCGCAGCACGTCCACGACGTGGGAGCCGATCAGGCCGGTTCCACCGACCACAAGAATCCGCATGCCTGGATCGTCCATGCTGGACCTGGTCGCTTGTCAAGCGGCGACTGTCTTCAGGCGTGCTTTGCCAGCCTTGCGGATGCCGGCGGGCCTCGGCTGGAATACCCCGATGGAACGGGTGGAGGTCCGCAACGGAAGTGTGACGCTGTCCTGTCTCGACAGCGGATCGGGCGGCGACCCGGTCGTCTTTCTACACGGCCTGGCCGGCAGTGCCCGGGAGTTGTGGCCGTCGGCGGCCGAGCTGGCGCCGCACCACCGCGTCGTCGCCGTCGACCAGCGCGGGCACGGCCACTCCACCCGCCGCCCCGACGACCTGTCCCGCCGGGCGTACGTCGGCGACGTGGTCCACGTGATCGAGGCGCTGGGCGTCAACCGGCCGGTGGCGCTCGTCGGCCAGTCGATGGGCGGACACACCGCCATGCTGGTCGCAGCGTGGCATCCCGATCTGGTGCGCCGTCTGGTGATGGTCGAGGCCGGTGTCGGGGGCGGCGGCGGGGACCTGCCGGCAAGACTCGGTGCCTGGTTCGCCTCCTGGCCGGTGCCGTTCCGCGACGCGCGGGCGGCGGCGGACTTCCTGGGCACGACCCCGATGTCGCGGTCGTGGATCAGGGATCTGGAGGAGCGTCCCGACGGTCTGTGGCCCCGGTTCGAACCGGATGTCATGCGGGACGCCATCGCGGCGGTCGTCGAGACGGCCCGCTGGCCGGAGTGGGGCAAGGTGACAGCCCCCACCTTGCTGGTGTCCGGCCAGCGGGGCACCGTCCAGCCGGAGGAACTGGCGCGCATGCGCGCTACACGTGCCGACGTCACGCACGTCGTCGTCGCGGATGCCGGTCACGACGTGCACCTCGACCAGCACCGGGCCTGGATCGACGTGCTGCGGGCGTTCGTGGGCTGACCGCGCCCGGACCGGCGGAATCCCGGTCCCGGCGCCGATAACGGATCGCCGCCCGCCGCCCGCGTGGGCCATCATGCCGGGATGTATGCCGACGAGGAGCCGTTGCCGGGAAACGCCACGAGCGGCGTCGTACGCGTCGGTGACACCGTACGGCGTCCGGCCGGGCCGTGGACCGACGCGGTCGACGCCCTGCTGGAACATCTGGCCGCGGTGGGCTTCACCGGGGCGCCCCGGCCGCTTGGACGCGACGAGCGGGGCCGGCAGGTGCTGGAGTACGTCCCCGGTGAGATCGGCGACGCGGCCGGCACCTATCCGACGGCGGAGTTGTCCGCGATCGGCCGGATGCTGGCCGGGTTGCACGAGGCGCTGGCGGGTTTCGTGCCGCCGGCCGGTGCGGTGTGGAACCGGCTGATCCCGCCGGACCGGGAGGAGATGGTCTGCCACAACGACGTGGCGCCGTGGAACCTGGTCCGGTCCGACCGGGGCTGGGTGCTGATCGACTGGGACGCCGCGGCGCCGGGTTCCCGGTCCTGGGACCTCGCGTACGCGGCGCAGAGCATGGCCGGCCTGCGCGCCGACCGGCCGGTGCCGGAGTCCGCGGCCCGGCTGCGGGCGTTCGTCGACGGCTACGGCGCCGACGACGCCGTACGCGCGGGGTTGGCGGATCTGCTGGGGCGCCGTGCCCGGGCCATGTACGACCTGCTGCGGGACGGCGCGGAGCGGCAGGTGCAGCCGTGGGCCAGGATCTGGATTGAGAACGGCCCCTACTGGCTGGCGACCGCGGATCATCTCGACGCGCACCGCGAGGCGTGGCGCTGCGCTGAGCGGTGGTCGCGGTCGCCTCACCGACCGGGTGCTGCCAGGGGCTGACCGTCGAGGAGGGCCAGCAGGGCGGTGTGCGTCTCCTCGTCGGCGGCCACGACGAGCCCGCCCGCGCCGGTGTGGAGCGGCTGTCCGTCGATGCCGGTCACCACGCAGCCGGCGGCCTCACACAGGGCGATGCCGCTGGTGAAGTGCACACTGTCGCGCAGGTCGCCGTCGGTGACGTAGGCGGCCCGCCGGCCGGCCGCGACCCAGGCCACCGCCAGGGTGGTGGAGACCACGCGCGGCCGGAACCGTTCGAGGAACCGCGGGTCGGCGATCAGCCGGCGCGCCCGGAAGGCCGGGTCGTACGGGTCCGGCGAGTCGAGGTTGACGTCCACGAGTCGCGTGCCGGCCGACGGGGTGAGCGGCTCGTCCACGCCGCTGTGGCGTACGCACACGCGGGTGCCGTCGGTCCAGAACACCTCGTCGGCGAACGGGTCGGCGCAGGCCGCCGCCACGGTTCGCGTACCCGCGCGCAGGGCGACGTTCACCGCGACCAGCATGCCGCGCGCCGCGTAGTTCGCGGTTCCGCACAGCGGGTCCACCAGCCACACCCGGCCGGTCGTGCCGGCACCGCCGCGTCCACTCTCCTCGCCCACCACGGTGTCGTCGGGCCGGGCGGCCCGTAGGACGTCGAGGATGGCCTGCTCCGCTTCGAGGTCGGCGGCGGTGGCGAAGTCGCCGCCACCCTTCTCGACGCGCGCCAGCGATGTTCCGTACCTGGAACGCACGACGGCGGCCCCGGCGCGCGCGGCGGTGATGGCCAGGTCCCGGTCGGTCATCGGCATGCGCGCAGGATATGGGCCGGCCGCGGCTGCCGTCCGCCCCGGTCGCGGCGGGTGACCGGGTTGACTACTTGACAGCAACCATCAAGTACTTGACGATGAGCGTCAAGCAATAAAGGAGGTGCCACCTTGCCACCGAGCCAGCAAGAGCTGGTCGAGCAACTCGTCAGGTTGATCGACATCCGCCTGCTCGACCCGCTCGAGATCCTGCTCGACGGCGACGACGCGGTCGCCGCACTGCGGGAAATCGTCCGCTCCCGCGCCAGGTCCTGGGCCACCCAGATGCTCGGCGACGATCACCGGGTCGCCGTCGGGGCGATCGTGCGGGCGATCTCGACGCTCTACCCGGGCGACAGCCCGTTCGACCCGCCCCTGGACTGGTGGCGCAGCCCGCTCGGCCAGGTCGTCGCCGGACGGATGGGCCACCCCACCGCCCAGTCGGTGTCGTACGCGGTGGCCGGCGCCATGCTCGGCATCACCCGGCAGGGCGTCCACGACCTGGTCTCCCGTGGCAAGCTCGCCCGTCACCCGGAGGGCGGCGTGCTTCCCGCCTCCGTCCGCGACCGGCTACTACAGCAGGGAAGCAAGAATGCCTGACACGCTCGTCGGCTCCGGACCCGTACCCATCGCGGCCCGCGACCTCGGTGGACCCGGACGCCCGCTGCTGCTCCTGCACGGCGCGGGCGGCAACCTCGCCCAGATGACGGCCCTCGCCGAGGCGTTGCGGCCGGGACACCGGGTGGTCACCGTCGACCTGCGCGGCCACGGACGGTCCGGGGACGGGCCGTGGCACTGGGACGAGGTCCTGGCCGCCCTGGCCGGCGTCGCCGACAGCCTCGGCCTGGTCCGGCCGGCGGTGGTCGGCCACTCGCTCGGCGGGATGCTGGCCACCCTCTGGACACAGCGCCACCCGGAGTGCCCCGGCGCGGTCAGCCTCGACGGAAACCCCACCCTGGACCGCCTCGACCAACTGTCCGGAATGGATCCGGAGCAGGCGGCGGGCAACCTCGCCAAGCTGCGGGCGGTCTTCGACGCGATGGGCGCGATGCTCGCCGAGCCGCTCGGCGCCGACCAGGTGGCCGCGGCACTGGCCGGGCAGCGCGCGATGGCGCGGCGGTACGGCGCGGACCCGCAAGAGTGGGCGGCGGCGTTCGAACGCAACCTGGTGCCGTGCGACGACGGCCTCAGCCGGCTACGTCCCGGGCCGGAGCTGACCGCCCGGCTGCGCGAGGCGATGTCCTCGCTCGACCTGCTCCCGGCCTACCGGGAGACCCGGTCCCCGCTGCTGCTCGTGCTCGCCACCGAGGATCTGCCCGAACAGCAACCGTTCCACGAGCTGTACGCGGCGTACCGTCGCGGCACCGCCGAACGGCTGGCCACCGTGGACAACCCGGCCCTGCGGGTGGTGCGTCTTTCCGGCGCGAGCCACGCGATGGTCGCCGAGGACCCCGCGCGGATCGCCGCGCTGGTCACCGACTTCCTCGCCACGGCGGCCGCCGTCCGCTGAGCGCGGGGTCGCTCCGACCGGCGGCGCGGCCCGGGATGGCGGGTCAGCCGAAGCGGCCGTTGACGTAGTCGGCGGTGCGGCGGTCCTGCGGGTCGCCGAACATCCGCCCGGTGTCGCCGTGCTCCACGACGTAGCCGGGCCGGCCCTCCTCGGCGAGGAAGAACGCGCACTGCTGGGAGACCCGGGCGGCCTGCTGCATGTTGTGGGTGACGATGACGATCGTGACCTCGGAACGCAGTTCGCCGATGGTCTCCTCGATGCGCCGGGTCGAGGTCGGGTCGAGCGCCGAGCAGGGTTCGTCCATCAGGAGCACGTCGGGGCGTACGGCGAGGGAGCGGGCGATGCACAGCCGCTGCTGCTGCCCACCGGACAGGGCCCCGCCGGGCTGCCGGAGCCGGTCCTTGACCTCGCGCCACAGTCCGGCCCGGGTGAGGCACTCCTCGACGAGCTGGGCCTTCTCGGCCCGTCCGGCACGGATGCCGGTGAGCTTGAGGCCGGCGGTGACGTTGTCGGCGATGGACATGGTGGGAAACGGGTTCGGCTTCTGGAAGACCATCCCGATACGTCGGCGGGTCTCGGTGAGCCGCGGCCCGGGCGCGTAGATGTCCTGCTCGTCGAGAAGGACCTCACCGGCGAGCGAGGCGGACGGCACCAGTTCGTGCATCCGGTTGAGGATGCGCAGGAACGTCGACTTGCCGCAGCCCGAGGGTCCGATCAGGGCGGTGACCACGCCGGCGGGCATGGTCAGCGACACCCGGTCGAGGACCTTGTGGGTGCCGAACCAGGCCGACAGGTCCCGCGTACGCAGGGTCGAGCCGGTGGCGGGGGCGGGGGCGTGGATCCCGTCCAGTTCGAATTCCGTGGTGGCGGCAGTCATCGGCGACTCCTTCGAATCCGAGCGCGGCCGCCGGGGACGTTAACCGTTCCTGGCGACCGGAGGGTGAACGTGGACACTCCTGGAAATGGCCGGGCATCCGGAGCCCTTTTGCCCGATTGGCTGCGCGTTAACGCGGAGGCCGTGTCGCGCGAATTCAGCCGTTGAGTGACGTTGGTGGCACGAAGAGTCACCGACTGGTGGGCTGGGACCCGGCCTCAGATCGAGGCTGATCGAAATCCAGCGGAGGTATCCCGCAGATGCGCAAGACCACCCTGAAGGGTGCCGCGGTGGCGTTCACCGCCGTGGCCCTGTCGCTGGCGCTCGGTGCCGGCAACGCCGCGTACGCCGACCCGCCGTTCACCCCGGACGCCGACGACATCGTCGGCGTGGGCTCGGACACCAGCCAGTTCGTCTTGAACGCCCTGGCCACCTCCTACAACGGGCAGAGCCCCGCCCCGACCAGCCGGCTGGCCTCGTGGGACGCGACCGGTACGCCGAACCCGCTCCAGCCGCAGGCCGGCGCGCCGTCCATCGCCCGCCCGAACGGTTCGACCGCGGGCATCAACGCGCTGACCGCCGCCGCCAACAGCCCCACCAGCAACCCGGAGGACGACTACATCGACTTCGCCCGCTCGTCCAGCCCGCCGGAGAACTACCCGTCGCCGCCGGTTCCGCTGAAGTTCTACCCCTTCGCGCTCGACTCGCTGGCGATCGCGGTCGCCCGGAGCAACGCCGACGGCTCCCCGAACACCAACGCCCCGGCGACCCTCGTCTTCACCGTCGCCCGGCTGGCCGCGATCTACCAGTGCACCGCGACCGCCAACCAGTGGAGCGACTTCGTCCCCGGCGCCTCCACCGCCACCATCCGGCCGCTGCTGCCCCAGCCCGGCTCCGGCACCCGCTCCTACTTCCTCTCCCAGATCGGCCTGACCGAGGCGCAGATCGTGACCAAGAGCGAGAGCCCGGGCAGCTTCTGCGTCAACGACGACCCGCAGGAGCACGACCCGGCCCCGATCAACTCGAACGCCAACGCGATCGCGCCGTTCTCGGTCGGTCGCTACAACACCGACGTCCCGGTGGTCAACGGGCAGAAGATCATCGCCCTGCGCACCAGCACCGGCAACTTCAACCCCAGCCGCCGGCTCTACAACGTGGTCAAGGTCAGCCGGATCGCCACGGTCGGCGCCTTCTTCTCCCCGACCGGCTTCGTCTGCAGCGCCGCCGCTGACGCCATCATCACGGCGAACGGCTTCACGCCGCTGCCGAAGGGCACGTCCGCCGGCAACTGCGGCGTGTGACGAGCACCTGTTCCCGGGGCCGGACGGCGTTGCCGTCCGGCCCCGCTCCATACCCCGCTCAGAGCAGGTTGGGCAGCAGCCGGACGGCGGCCTCGTACACCTGCCAGCCGCAGGCCAGCACGACCGGGGTGCCGACCACCCACGCCTCGACCCGGCCCCAGCGGTGCCGGGCCCAGGTGAGCCCCCCGGCGGCCAGGGCGAGTGCCTGCAACCACAGCACCAGCGGGAACGCGGCCGTCGGGTCCGGCTGGAGCGCCCGCTCGTACGCCGGCACGAGCCGGGGCCGGCCGGCCGGTGCCGGCCAGGGTTCGCCGACGAGTACGGCGTCGACGAAGACGGTGTCGGCGGCGGTCAGCATCCGGGTGGCGTCGGTCGTCACCAGGGTCAGCCGGCCACCGCCGGCCGGCAGCGGGGCCGGCAGCGGATCGCCGTCGCGCCGGACACCCTCGACCCGGTAGGTGACCTCGCCCTGGCCGGTGACGAGATTGACGGCCGCGCCGGGGACGAGGTCCGGCACCCGCCGGAACGGCGCCCCGAAGGTGCCGGCCCGGCCGTAGAGCAGCGACACCCCGGCCTGGCCGGGCAGCGGGGTGTCGCGGCGGTGTCCCGGCCCGGCGAGCAGGTCGGCCGCTGACGTGCCCTCGACCACCACCGCCTCCAGCCCGATCGACGGGGCGGTGAGGACGGCGACCGGCGTGCCGGGCGCGATGGCGCCGCCGATCGGTGCGGTGGCCTGCGCCAGGTCGCCCCGGATCTGGTCGAACAGGTTGTTCTGCGTCCGCTGCTGCTGCAACGGGCTGACCACCAGCAGATAGCCGACGAAGCCGAACACGAGCAGCGCCACCAGCGTCAGCGCGCCCGCCACCGACAACGCGCCCCGACCGGTCCGGACCGGGCCGGCGTCGACCTGCGTACCAGCCATTTCCTGGCTCCTTCGTGACGAGGCCGGCGGCGGCGCGTGGGCCGCCCCCGGCCGGGGAGAAACGGGATCCGCTACCGGACCAGCAGCCGCCGGGCGGTCTGGCCGAGCCGGCGCAGCGGATGGTCCGGCTGGGCGGCCAGCAGCACGAACGGCAGGACGAGCAGGACGAGCAGGCCGGTGCCGAGCACCGCCGGCAGCGCCCACCGGCCGAGCACCGACGTCTCGCCGCGGGTCAGCGCCCGTGGCACGACGGCCGGTGGTCCGGCCGGTGCCGGTGCCGCCGACGTCGGTGCCGGCGTGCCGGACGCCGGCGCCGACGGGGTGCCGGTCGGACCGGGGTCCGTCGACCCGCCGCCGGCACCGGCCGGCGACGACGGCCCAGAGGTGGGTGCCGGCGGCGCCCCCTGCTGCCGGGCGACCGCCTCGGCCAGGGTGCGGGTCTGCCGGCGCAACTCCGGCGGCAGCGGCGCGTAGCCGTCGGGCAGCTGCCCCGGTCCGGTGCCGAGCGTCTGCCGCCGGTCGTCGACCGCCCGGCGCAGGAACTCGGCGTAGTCGGCGGCGACGTCGGCGGCCAGCCCGGCGGCCGGTACCGCCGCGTAGACGGGCAGCGTGCCCGGGTAGGCGCCGGCGGGCAGGTTGGCGTGGTCGACACGCAGCGTGCCGCTCGCCTCGTCACGCACCGTATGCCGCAGCGCTTCCGTCATCGACTCCGGGGTCGGGCCGGCGAACGTACGCCCGCCGTCGGCCGTCCGGCCGGTCTGAAGCTGTGCCGTCGGCAGCCCGTACGCCCGCGCGTACGCGACCGAGGTGACGGCGAGGTAGACCCGGCTCGGGTGGTAGAGGCGGTTCGGCTTGCTCCACACCCAGTTCGGCGCCTCGATCGTGCCCGTGTTGCTGCACTCCTGGTTGAGGCCCTGCGAGTCGGCGATCATGTAGGCGGCGGCCTCCAGGCTGGGCGCGACGTGCTGGCTGGCGGTCAGCGCCGGCAGCGGCCCGCACGGCACGCCCTCCTGCCGCCAGTCGTCGCGCAGCTCGAAGCGGGCCATCGGGAACGGCGTGCCCCGGTAGGCCGGGTTGACGACGGTGCCGTACTCGTCGGGCTGGCCGCCGAGCCACCGCGCCGCCTCCCCGTCGGCGGCGATGTAGCGGGTCAGTTCGTGGTAGGCGTCCGAGTCGTTGGTGATCACCGCGATGCTCTGCGCCACGACCGCGTTGTTGCGGTTGGCCGGCTCCCCGTCGGCGACCGGATAGTCGGGGTTCAGGGCGTGGAACTCCGGGTCGTGGAACAGCGTCTGCGGGTTCTCCCCGACCGCCGGGTGGTCGTGGTTGCCCCAGCCGACGTTCTTGTACGACTGGGTCAGCAGCTTGGCCAGCAGCCGTGGGTTGAGCCGCAGGCCGGCCAGTTCGTACGGGTCTGCGCCCGGCACCTGTACGTCGACCGCGAACGTCACCGCGACCCCGGTGGCCAGCACCGGTGCGTGCACCAGCGGCCGGGGCGAGTTCGTCACCGGCCGGGTGACCAGGGCGGCGTCGGCGGCGTACTCGGTGCCGCTCGGGGTGACGAGCAGGTTGCGGGCCACCTCCTCGCTCTGCCGCACGTGCGCGATCTTCGGGGCGGACGTGTCGACGCACATGTCCTGCCCGAGGCGGCGCATCGCCAGGTCGGCGGTCTCGGCGCCGACGAGGGCGCGTTGGGGTCGTGGGTCGGTGGCGTCGCAGGTCGCGTCCGGCGGCGCGATCGTGATCGGCACGACGAACCGGTTGCGCCAGTTCGACTCCAGCGACCACGCCTGTGCGGTCAGGCTCTCGTTGAAGGTGACGCCCTGGTTCGGGGCGCCGAGCGGGGCGAGGGGCCCGGCCCGGCAGGGTGCGTCGGCGTCGGCGGTGCAGACCAGGTCCATGACCGGCACGACCACGATGGAACACTCGCGGGTCGACGAGCAGCCGAGGCTCGGGGTCGTCACCTCGTCGCGGATCTCGAACCGGACGTCGGACCGGCTGCCGGCGAGGCCGGTCGGCTCGACCAGGGTGGTGCCGGCGAAGGAAGCCGTGCCGAAGTCCGGCGGCACGTCGCCGACCTGCATCCGGTACGGCTCGCCGCGGGTGACCGCCTTGAACGGGTGCACGTATCCGACGGCCTGCCGGGGCGCCGGCTGGAGCGCGTCCCAGTACGACATCCGCGACGCCATGTGGACGATCGGGCGCTGGAAGTAGCAGTCCTCCTGCGCGGGGTCGGCGCCGGCGCACTGCATCACGACGACCGGGTATTCCATCTCGTGGGGCACGCTGGCGTTCTGCGGGACGGTCCAGATCGGCAGGCCGTGGCTGGGCACGAAACCGGACCAGCTCAACCGGATCACCTGCCGGTTGATCAGGTTCTGGTGTGCGGAGACCGAGACGGTCGCGGTCCGGGTCTCCCGGTCGCCGCGCTCGATCTCCCTGGTCAGGGTCCAGGCGGCCGGGGCCGCCGGCTCCGCCGTCGCCGGCCGGCCGAGCAGGCCGGGGGCGACGGCGGCGGCGGCGAGCAGCGCGACCGCGAACGCGGCGCGTCGGGCGGCGCTCACCGCCGGGGCTCCGGCCGGCGGGCCAGCGACCGGGTGACCAGCGCGGGCAGCAGCACCACGAGCAGGACGAGTCCGGCGGCGAGCAGTGGCAGCCACCGGCTGGTGCCGTCCTGCCGGAAGGCGGCCACCTCGGTCGCCGAGCCGACCAGGTCGGTCTCGGACCCGCCGGCCAGGATCGGCTGGCCGGTCTCCGGGTCGACGTCGGCGATGCCGTCGCCGTCGAGGTCGACCGGGGGCGCGCCCGCCGACGGGGACGCCCCGGCGGACGGCACCCCGCCCGACGGCGTGCCGCCGCCGGGCGGCGGGGTCGCCGTACCGGTCGGGCGGGGGCCGCCGCCCGCCGCGCCGCACGGGCCCTGACCCTGCCGGTCGCACTCCGGCGGGTTCGGCGCTTCGCGGGCGAGCTTGTTGACACCGGGGTTACGCGGGTCGAAGGTCGGGTTCGGACAGTTGGCGAAGTCCTTGTCGGTCCGGTCCTCGGCCGAAAGCTTCGCGATCCGGCCGATCTGGTCGAAGCCGGCCTGCACGAGGTTGCGGGGCAGCGGCGAGTAGCCGAGCTGGCCGGCGTTGCGCTGCCCCTCGCAGATCGAGTAATAGGCGTAGTCGGCCAGTGCCCGGGCCCGGCCGGGCGTCATCCGCCGGTCGTTCACGTCGACCGGCAGGATCATGTACGAGTACGACGACAGCGGGTACGCCCGCCGGTCGGAACTGGCGTACACCCCGTCGAGGACCTGGGTGAGGTATTCGCGCGGGTTGCTGCGGTCGGTGTTGATCCGGGCCTCCTGCAACGCGACGGCGACGTTGTGGTCGGTCGGCGCGACGTAGTAGCCGGCCCGGTTGAGCATCTTGGCCACCGGATAGTTCTTGTTGCGGGCGTACGAGAACTCGACGTAGCCGATGGTGCCGTTGCCGGAGCCGGCGGCCACGTAGTTGGCGACGTTGTCGGACCCGCTCTGCGCCACCTGCCGGCCCTTGCGCGGGTAGTACGACGTCAGGCCCTGGCAGCCGCAGTAGTCGCGCCACTGCCGCTGGTGCTGCTTGTCCATCCAGAGCGAGAACTGGGCGGTCGTACCCGAGCCGTCGGAGCGCACCACCGGGACGATGTCGATCGCCGGCAGCGCCCGGCCGTTGTTGTCCCGGGTGATCGCCGGGTCGTTCCACTTGGTGATCCGGTTGGTGAAGATGCCGACGATCGTCTCGCCGGACAGCCGCAGGTCGCGGTAGAGCCGGCCGCCGACCTCGATGTGGTACATGAACGAGGTACCGCCGGCGACGATCGGCATGTAGGCGAACTCCCGCCGGGCCTCCTCGACCACGCCCGTGACCGGGTCCGGCCGGGTCTGGTACGGGATCTCCGAGACGCCGAAGTCGCTCTGGAAGTTGCTGAAGTCGCGGCGCCCCGCCGACGACCCGTTCGCGGTGTAGACGACCCGGTTGCCGGTCGTCTGCACCCCGGTGACCCACTGTTGCAGCGCGTTCGCGCTCCACGTCGAGCCGGTCCCCTCGACCTGCTCGTACGGCACCGCGAAGGCCGGTGCCGCCGGTGTCGTCACCGCGACCAGTATCGCCAGCACCGCGCCGGCCAGCCTGCCGCGCCGCTTCATCGTTGCTCCTCCAGACGGTCGGTGGTCATCGCGTGCCGTCCCGCCGGGCCGCGACCAGGCGGGCCACGACGAAGAGCACGAGCACGAGTACGAGCAGCAGGGCCGCGCCGCCGAACGCCCGGGCGATGTACGTCGGCTCGCCGCTGCGGACCAGCGAGTAGACGAACAGCGGCAGCGAGTTCATCGAGTTGTTCAGCGGGTCGGCGTTGAGGAAGTTGGACGCGCCCGAGGTCAGCAGCACCGGCGAGGTCTCGCCGACGCCGCGGGCGGTGCCCAGGATCAGGGCGGTGGCCAGGCCCGGCCGGGCGGTCGGCAGCACCACGTGCCACACCGTCTGCCACTGCGACGCGCCCAGGGCCAGGCTCGCCTCGCGCAGCCCGCCGGGCACCACGCGGAGTACGACGTCGGCGGCGCGGGCGATGATCGGCAGCATCATCACCGACAGGGCCAGCGCGGCGGCCAGCCCGGAACGCGGGAAGCCGAGGGTCACCTGCAGCACCGTGTAGATGAACAGGCCCGCCACGATCGACGGCAGCGCGGTCATCGCCTCGACGATGGTGCGGACCAGGCGGCTGAACCGGCCGCCGACCTCGGTGATGAACACGGCGGTGGCCACGCCGAGCGGCAGCGTCACGGCGATCGCGATGCTGATCTCGATGAGGGTGCCGACGATCGCGTGCAGCGCGCCGCCGGTGTCGAGCGGGGTCAGCGGGCCGGCGGCCGACAGGTCCTGGGTGTAGAAGTTCAGCTGGACCAGCGCGTCCAGGCCGCGCCAGACGGTGTAGCCGATCACGGTGAGCAGGGCGGCGCCGACGAGGGCCGCCCCGGCGTGCACGACCGCGGCGGCGATCCGGTCGGCGACCACCGGGGCCGGGTGCCGGACCATCGTGACGGCGGCGTACAGCAGCAGGAAGCAGCCGAGCCACAGCAGCAGGAAGCCGATGGTGCCGTCGGTGGGCAGCAGCCCGCGAAACAGCAGCCAGGCCAGGGACAGCCCGCCGACGGCCGAGCCGACCAGGGCCAGTACGTCGTCGAGGGTGCGCGGGCGCAGTTCGCGGCGCGGCTCGGCGGCCGGCGGCTCCGCGGCGGCCGGCGGTGGTTCGGCGCGGACGCTGGTGGTGCCACGCGCCACGGTGCCGTTGCCGGCCGGCGGGGCGGCGGGTGGTGGTGTGGTCGTCTCGGTCGGCACCGGTCGGGCTCGCTCTCTCGGTCAGATCTCGGTCGCGGCGCCGCTGCGGCCACGGCCCACGACGACGGCGGCGACCGTGTTGACGGCCAGCGTGATGAGGAAGAGCACCAGGCCCGCCGCGAGCAGCGCGGACAGTTGACCGGCGTCGGCGTCGCCGAACCGGACCGCGATCAGCGACGAGGTGGTGATGGTGCCGTTCTCCAGGATCCGGATCTTCACGTCGAACGCGGTCGAGATGATGAAGACCACGGCGATCGTCTCGCCCAGCGCCCGGCCCAGGCCGAGCATGGCGCCGCCGATGATCCCGCCCCGGCCGAACGGCAGGACCACCGAGCGGATCACGCCCCACCGGGTGGCGCCCAGTGCCCAGGCCGCTTCCCGTTCGCTCTGCGGGGCCTGCGCGAAGACCTCCCGCATCACCGAGCAGGCGATCGGAAGCACCATCATGGCGACGACGACGCCGGCGACGAACGCCGAGGAGGTGTAACGGCTCTCGGGCCAGATCGCGGCGTGCGGGTCGACCGGGTCGGCGTCCGTTCCGACGGCGAAGAACGGCAGCCAGCTTCCGTACGCGTGCAGCCAGCGGGCGATCCTGATCAGTTCGGGCTGGAGGAACGCCAGTCCGACGAGTCCGTAGACCACACTGGGTACGGCCGCCATCAGGTCCACGGTGGACACCAGCGGCCGGCGCAGCCGGGTCGGGGCGTACTCGGTGATGTAGAGCGCGGTCACCAGCGCCAGCGGGAAGGCGACGGCGATGGCCACCGCGGCGACGAGCCCCGTACCGACCACGACGGCGGCGATACCGAGCACGTTGCGTTCGGGGTTCCAGTCGCTCTCGACGAAGAACCGCCACCCGTAGTTGCGCAGCGTGGGCACCGCCTGCACGGCCAGGAAGACCCCGATCCCGCCCATGATCAACAGCATGAGGACGCCGGCGGCGCGGGCCCCGGCCCGGAAGAGCCGGTCGACCGGTGCGGCACCGGTGCCCGTCGACCGGCGCCGCTCGTCGTCCACCTTCGTGGCGCGCACCACCGCTCCCCCCGTCCCGGTCAGGGCCGTGGCGGGGCGGCGGCGAGTTGCTGCCGGCGGGCCCAGAGCACGGCCGCCGCACCGCCGGCGACGAGCAGCGCCGCGACGTAGAGGAAGCCGCCGAGCCCGATCCCGGTCTTCGGCAGCGAGCCCGGCGGCGGGGTGCCGGTGGGGGTCGGCGTCGGGTCCTCGGTCGACGTCGGGGTCGGCGTCGGGTCGTCCGTCGGCGTCGGGGTGGGCGATCCGGTCGGCGTCGGGGTCGGCGAGGGCGATCCGGTCGGCGACTGCGACGGCGTCGGCGAGGCGGAGTCCGACGGGGTGGCGGTCGGTTCGCCGGTGACGACCTCCCATCCGTCCCCGGTGACACGGATCCGGGCCTCGAGGGTGTCCGGCGAGAAGTTGAACTCGTCGTCGTAGCAGATCAGCTCGAGGACGTAGGCACCGTCGGGCAGGTCGAGGACGCCGCCGGCCTGCGCGAGGTCGGTGAGCGAGCCGTCGACCGTGCCACTCACCGGAGCCTGGTCCAGGCCGGGCCCCGGAACGGAGACCAGGCTGAACGGCGTCACCTCGTCGTTGCGCAGGAAGAGGTCCGCGGCGGTGCCGTAGCCGGTCGGGCAGGGTCCGCTGGCGGTGAAGTCGGCGAACGGTGCCGTCGCGACCTGGCCGGCGGTCGGGTCGAGCGTGATCGTCCCGACCGGCGCCGCCACGGCGGGGCCGACCAGCACCGGTACGGCGACCGCCACCGCCACCCCGACGGCGATCGCGGTGGCACCGAACAGCCGGGCGGTCCGTACGCGCGACGGCGTTGACGCATTGCGAGGCACGATGAGAACTCCTGTCGGAAACCGGCGACCGGTTGCGCGGGATCCCGCGCCGGGAATCGAGCCCAGGAAACTCAGGGCCGGTTACCGGGGTGTCGACGCCCGGTTAACGGACCACAAAGGAAGCGTCACCGCGAAACGGCGGCCACAATTCAAGATCGCATTAGCCGGTGGGTGGGTCCGCCGACCAGAATCGTCCGCGCCGGCCGACGGCCGGGTCGACCTCCGCGTACGGTGCGGCCGCGAGAAAGCGTTCGGTTGCCCGGTGGCAGTCGATTCTGCGTTTGTAGCTGCGGTAGGAGACGGCGGTCACGTCGTCCCCGTTCCCGTACATCCGCCACGTCCAGTCCCGGTCCGGCACGTGGACCACCTCGATCGATGCGGCCGACACCCCGTCGCGTACCGCCCGGATCGCCGTCATCGCGTCCTGAAGTGCGGGGAAGCCGCTCGACGACACCCCGAGGACGCGGTTGTTCGAGGCGACCAGCCGCCAGACGATCACCCCCCGCGAAGTGCGGTACACGCGGAACTGCGCGACCGGCCGGTGACCAGCATCCATACGCGAGCGCTCCGTCCCGCCACGCCGGATCTTCGGGCATGGCCTGATCGCCCACGCCATAGGTCATATTGCGCGGGTCGCCGAAATGCCGGATACACAGGGCGCTTCGCCCCCGGAGACGCATGCTCCAAGTAGGCACTAACCATGAGTGGAGGCACGTGTGAACGGCCGGCGTGCTACGCATGAACGGGAGCATTCGCCGACGTTCACCAGGCGTTGGACGGGGTGGCCGCGCAGCGGTTTCCGGGGCGGCACAATGATCGGCGAAATGGTCGCCCGACGGACGTATTCAATCCTCGGCCAATAACGTCAGACATGGTGCGTCGAGGCAGCTTTCCCGGGCTGGGAAAGCAGCTGGCGGACGCCGGCCTGATATCGCCAGATGGTCGGGACGCGGACCCGTACGGTCACCGCCGCCGGGGTCCGGGCGGCGGTGACCGGGTTCAGACGGTGACGGTGGCCGGGGTGCCGACCGGCAGCCGGCGCAGGCTGCGCCGAATCCCGTCGGGCGCCGTCGCGAAGGCGCCGTCGACGGCGTCACCGTCCTGCCGGAAATGTGCCCAGCCCTCATAGTGGACCGGAACGACGGTCCGCGCCCGGACGAGGCGGCACAGTTCGACACCCTCACGCGCCGTCATCGTGTAGCGCAACGGGCCGGTGACCGGGAACCGTACGGCGCCCAGATGCAGCAGCACGACGCTGACCGCGAAGCGGTCGGCGACCCGCCTCAGGCCGGAGTGGAGCACGGTGTCGCCGGTGATCCACAGGACTCCGTGCCGCTGGCCGGCCCAGCGCAAGGCGAATCCGACCACGCCGCCGACGATCGGGCGGCTCAGCGGCGGGCCGTGCCGGGCCGGGGTGGCGGTTACCTCGATCGTGGGCCGGCCCGGCGCCTCGAGCCGGGTCGCCGCCCAGGGCGCGAGGCCACGGGCGGTGCCGCCGAGCCGGCGGGCGCCGGACGTCGTGGTGACCACGGTGCCGGCCGACGGCAGCAGGGCGCGGCCGGCCCGGTCCAGGTTGTCGCCGTGGTGGTCGTGGGTGAGCAGGACCGCGTCGATCGGCGGCAGTTCGCCGGGCGTGATCGCGGGGTCGGTGAGCTTGCGCGACGACGTGCCCCAGCCGAACCCGTACCGCTCGCCGGCCGGGTCGAAGGTCGGGTCGGTGAGCAGGCGCCACCCGCCGAACTCGATCAGCGCGGTCGGTCCGCCGATGTGGGTGATGCGTACGTCGGTCATGACCTCTGGCTACCTCTCCTGGTGGTCCTGTCGGGACGGGTACGCCGGTGGCCCCCGGAACGACCACCGGCGGGGGTTCAGCGGGCGGTGGTCGGGCTGGCCGGGCGGGCGTGTTCGAGGGCCCAGTTCAGGGCGTAGTCGGCGATCTCCTCCCAGCCGTCCTCGGCGGGCAGCAGGTGGGCCCGGCCGGGGAACTCGACGACCTCGGTGGTGGTGTGGGACTTGTAGTGCCTGGCGTTGGAGCGCTGGATGACCGGCGGCATGATGTGGTCGTTCTCGCCGGCGATGAACAGCAGTGGCGCCCGGTCGTTGTTGTGGTAGTCGACCCAGGTGTCCTGGTGGCCGGGCTGGAAGTTCGCCAGCGCGCTGCCCCAGACGATCGAGCCGGGGGCCGGGATGTGGTAGCGCTCGTACGTGGCCCGTGCCCGCTCCTCGGGGAACGTGTTGGTGAAGGCGTAGCGCCACTGCTTGAAGGTGAGGCCGACGGCCCGGTGCCGGTTGGCCGGGTTCTTCAGCACCGGCAGCAGCGACCTGATCTGGCTCGGCGGCACGACCGCCACGCCCTCGGTGGGGGCGGAGTTGATGGCGACGCCGGCGGCGCCGTACCCGTGGTCGAGCAGGATCTGGGTGAACGCGCCGCCGGCGGAGTGTCCCATCAGGATCGGCGGGGTCGGCAGTTCCTTGATCAGTGCTTCGAGGCGGTCGATGATCTGCGGCACGGTCACCGTCTCGATCGGGGTCGGGTCGGCGTTGAGCGCCTCGACCTCGACGTCGAAGCCGGGGTAGGTGGGGGTGAGGACCCGGTAGCCCTGGCTCTCGTAGCGGGTCTTCCAGTTCTCCCAGGAGCGCGGGGTGACCCAGAAACCGTGGATGAGAAGGATGGTGTCGGGTTTGCCGGTCATGGCGGATCGTCCTTTCGAGGAGGGTGGGTCAGGCGCCGTAGGTGTCGAGGAAGGCGAGCAGGTCGGAGCCGAGCTGCTCCTTGTGGGTGTCGGTGATGCCGTGCGGGGCGCCCGGATAGACCCTGAGTTCGGCGTTGCTGATCCGGGCGGCGGCGGCCTTGCCACCGACCTCGAACGGGACGACCTGGTCGTCGTCGCCGTGGATGACCAGGGTCGGGATGTCGAAGGCGTCGAGGTCGGGGCGGAAGTCGGTGGCGGAGAAGGCGGCGACGCACTCATAGGCGTTGCGGTGGCCGGCCTGCATGCTCTGCAGCCAGAAGGCGTCGCGGATGCCCTGCGAGACGTTCGCGCCGGGCCGGTTGTTGCCGAAGAAGGGGCCGTCGGCGAGGTCCCGGTAGAGCTGGGAGCGGTCGGTGCGGGAGCCGGCACGGATGCCGTCGAAGACCTCGACCGGTACGCCGCCGGGGTTGTCGTCGGTGCGCAGCATGAGCGGCGGTACGGCGGACACGAGGACGGCCTGCGCGACGCGGGCGGTGCCGTGCCGGCCGATGTAGCGGGCGACCTCGCCACCGCCGGTGGAGAAGCCGATCAGGGTGACCTCGCGCAGGTCGAGGGTGTCGATCAGGGTGGCCAGGTCGTCGGCGTAGGTGTCCATCTCGTTGCCGTGCCAGGTCTGGGTGGAGCGGCCGTGGCCGCGCCGGTCGTGGGCGACGACCCGGTAGCCGTTGCCGGCCAGGAAGAGCGCCTGCGCCTCCCAACTGTCGGAGTTCAGCGGCCAGCCGTGGGACAGCACGACCGGGCGGCCGGCGCCCCAGTCCTTGTAGAAGATCTGGGCGCCGTCGGCGGCGGTCACGTAGCTCATCGGGGATTCCCTTCGTTCCGCGCTGGCGGGCCGCCGGTCGACGGCCCGCCGTCCCGTCGAGGCGGTCAGCGGGTCGCGGCGCGGGCGGCCGCCTTGATCAGGTCGGTGGTCGCCTCGGGCTGCGAGATCATCGCGACGTGCGAGGCCCTGACCTCGACCGTGCGGGCACCGGCCCGCCGGGCCATGAACCGCTGGGTCGCCGCCGGGATGAGGTTGTCGTCGCGGGCGACCAGGTACCACGACGGGATGCCGCGCCAGGCGGGCGCGCCGGCCGGCTGCTGGAGGGTGTGGGCGTCACCGGGCCGCTGGGCGGTGGCCATGACAGCGACGGTGGCGGCCGGCAGGTCGCCGGCGAAGATGTCACGGAACAGGGCCGGCTTGACGTACCCGTCGTAGCTGGTGGTGCCGTCGGGCAGCGGGTACGGCCGCAGGTCCAGCGCCTCCTCGGTGAGTTTGGTGCCGGGGAACCTGCCCTGGAGCGCGTAGACCGTCTCGCCCTCGTCCGGGGCGAACGCGGCGACGTACACCAGGGCCTTGACGTTGGGGTTGCCGGTCGCGGCGTTGGTGATGACGACGCCGCCGTAGGAGTGGCCGACCAGGACGACCGGGCCGGGGATGGTCCGCAGGATGCTGGCCAGGTAGGCGGAGTCGGAGTCGACGCCGCGCAGCGGGTTCGCCGGGGCGAGCACGGGGTAGCCGCCGCGTTGCAGCCTGCGGGTCACCTCGGCCCAGCCGGACGCGTCGGCGAACGCGCCGTGCACCAGTACGACGGTCGGCTTCGGATCGGGTCGGTGCCGCGGGCCGGCGGACGCGGCCGGGGCGGCGGCGAGCGCGGTGGCGGCGACGAGCGCCGTGCCGGCGAGCAGCGAGCGGCGGCTGGCGGAGACGGGCATGGCGGTTCTTCCCTTCGGCGGGCACGGCTCCGCCGGGCGGCGGAGGGCGTACGGGGTCGGTCCACGGGGCGACGTGGAAGGAAGGAGCGCTGGTGGTCTGGCGGACACGCGCCGGGGGTCACCCGGCGGTCCACCGCCTGCGGTGTCCGGCCGATCCTCGCGTCGTCGGGCGGATCGGCTCGTACAGACATGCAACCAGCGACGGAAGGCGGGAACCATGCAGAACAATACGCAGAACCGGGGTCTCCACCCCGGGACGGCGTTCAGGCGTCGAGGGCCGCCAGCGCGGATCTCGCCAGCTCGGGCGCACCCTCGCGGGCGCCGCCCTCGTCGAACAGTTCGACCGCGCGGGTGAGGTGCCCGCGCGCCTCGTCGGTCGAGCCGAGTGCGGCGTACGCCCGGCCCAGCGCCAGATGGAGGTGGCCGAGCGGCGTCAGGGCGCCGAACCCGGTGGCGGCGGGCAGCACCGCCGTCGCCTCCTCGATGGCCTCCGGCCAGCGCCGCAGCTCGGCCAGGGCCCTGGCCGTGAACACCCGGGCCACCACCTGGGCCGCGTTCTTCGGTGACGGCGCCACCGGGCGCGTGTCGACCTCGCGCAGAACCGTCCGCAGTTCCGCCAACGCCTCGTCGAACCTGCCGAGCCCGATGAGCGCGAGACCGACCCCGAGGCCCATCTGGACGAACTCGTCATGGTTGCCGGCCGAGTCGGCCAACTCCTGCGCCCGGCGGTACGCCCACAGCGCGCGCCCGTACTCGCCGGCGAACCGCCAGGCGTCGCCCGCGTAGGACAGCGCGTTCGCCTGCTCACCGACGTCGCCGAGCGCTTCCGCGAGTTGGTAGGCGTCCATCGCCAGGGCGGCGCTCTCGTCGTAGCGCCGGCCGCAGACCGCCTGTGCCCAGGCGTGGTAGTTGATGTGGGTGATCTCCTGCCGGCGGTCCGGCAGGCGGGCGGCGGCGGCGGACGACAGCTGGTAGACCTCGGACCAGTGCCCCCAGTGGGTCATGCGGTCCGAATACCAGTGCATCGCCTCGGCCACGTCGACCAACCGCTGGTGCTGCCCGGCCGCCGCCGCGCCGCGCAGTGCGGCCAGCCAGTTGTCCGCCTCGGCCTGCAACCAGCTCTGCGCCTGCTCCGCCGTGCCGAGTGGAACCAGACCGCGCCAGTCGGCCGGTGGGGCGCCGAACCCGGGCTCGAACCACCGCCCGGCCACGATCGCCGTCTCCAGCAACCAGTCGATCATCCGGCGCTCGGTCGCCGCCCGGGTGTCGGCCGGCTCCTCGTTCCGCAGCCGCTTCTCGGCGAACAGCCGGATCAGATCGTGGAACCGGTACCGGTCGAACCCGACGGGCTGCAACAGCCCCAGCTCGACCAGTTCCTCGAGTTGTTCCTCCGCGTCGTGCGGACCGGTCCCGGTGAGCACCGCGCCCAGCGGGGCGGCGAAATCGACGCCGGGCACATGCGCCAGCCGCCGGAACATCGCCCGCGCGGGGCCGGGTAGCTGGGCGTACGACAGCGCGAAGGCCGGCTCCACCCCGAGGTCGCCCACCGAGAGGCTGGCCAGCCTCCGGTCCGCGTCCGACAGCCGCGCCGCCAGGTGCGCCATCGTCCATTCCGGACGACTGACCAGCCGGGTTCCCGCGATCCGCAACGCCAGTGGCAGGTGGCCGCACAACCGGGCCACCACCTCGACGTCCTGCGCCACGGCCCGGTCGGCGAGGTCGCGGACGAGCGTCCGCAGCAGGCCGGCCGATTCCGCCGGCGCCAGCGGCGGCAGCCCGATGCGCAGCACCCCCTCCAGGCCCCCCAGCGCGCGGCGGCTGGTCACCAGCACCAGCCCCGCCCCCGCCCCCGGCATCAACGGGCGCACCTGGGCCTCGTGCGCGGCGTTGTCGAGCACCAGCAGGCAGCGCCGCTGCCGCAGGATGGCCCGTAGTTGGCCGGCCCGTTCCGGCTCGTCGTCGGCGATGGCGCGCGGGTTCACGTCCAACGCCCGCAACAGTCGGGTCAGTGCCTCGCCCGCCGCCATCGGCGCCGCGTCGGTGCCGCGCAGGTCGACGTAGAACTGCCCGTCGGGAAACCGGTCCCGCAACTGCCCGGCGGCGTGGACGGCGAACGCCGTCTTGCCGAGTCCGGGCGGGCCGTGCACGACCGCCACCGGTGTCGGGCCGTCCACGGCTCCGGCCGTCCCGTGCCGGTGCAACAGCCGCAGTTCCGGTGCCCGGCCGACGAACTCGCTCACCCCGCGCGGCAGCTCCCCGCCCCGGGGTCGCCCGACCGTGCTCTCCGACCGCCTCGAACGCGCCAACTCGACCAGATCGGCGCGGTCGCTGTCGTCGAGTCCCAGCGCGTCGGCCAACGCCGACAACGTGCGCGCCTGCGGTGCCCGGCTGCGCCCACGCTCCATGTCGCTGATCGCCCGCCCGCTGACCCCGGAGGTCTCGGACAGCTCCTCGATCGTCATGCCCGCCGACCGCCGCAACTGCCGCAACCGCTGCCCGAACGACAAGACGACCACCATCCTTCGTACAAGCGGAAACGGACATCCACGAATTAGCAGGTGACTTTCTAACAGACCCTTGTGAACGGGCTTTTGCGGTGCTGGACGGCGCTTGTACCAGACATCGACGGATGTCAGAATTCGACTCGGTCGCACCGGGAGCCTGTGCGAGTCGATCCGGCCCGAGGGGGCGAGCGGGGGTCGTCCATCACCCCCTGCCCGGCGCCTCCGATCAGGGAGGTACAGATGATTCACAAGTTCGGCGTGCTCCTGGCCGCCGCCACGGTGGCCGTGACCGGTTGGGCCACGATCGCCGGCGCCACCGTCCCCGCCGGCGCCGCCGTCCCGGCCGCCGCCCCGGCTCCGGCGCAGACCAGCCCGCCGGCCTGTCCGCCGGTGCTCCCGGTCAGCGCAATGGTGACCGCGTCGACCGCGACCAGCCTCACCGTCACCTACTCGATCATGCTCAGCCCGCCGTGCGGATACGACCCGCCGATCACGGTCAGCCTGTTCGCCAGCCGCACCGACGCCGAGCAGTGGCGTGACCCGGTCGCCACGGCGACCTCGGGGCCACAGCGGTACGGCACGGTGACGGTCGGCGGGCTGACCCCCGACACCGAGTACTGGTTCCGGCTCAGCGACGTCGCCGGCCGCCAGGACCGTTACATCGTCGGCGGGCCGGCCCGCACCGCCGCCCAGCCGGCATGCACCGCCACGGCGGCCATTACGTCCGCCTGGGACGGCGGCTTCGTCGCCTCGGTCACCGTACGCAACACCGGCGCCGAACCGATCGACGGCTGGCGGGTCTGGTGGCAGTGGTCCGGCGACGAACGGATCCAGACGGCGTGGAACGCGGTGCCGGACGGTACGGGCACCGGTCCTGCGGTCCGCGACGCCGGCTACAACGCCGCCCTGCCGCCGGGCGGGTCGGCGACGTTCGGCCTGCTCGTGGCGACCAGCGCCGCACCGCCCACCATCGCGCTGTCCTGCGCCCGCTGAACGCACTGCCCCGGGGTCGGGCCGCCTGGGACGCGGCCCGACCCCGGCGGTGTGCGCCCCCGCGGACCGGGTAACCGGGGGCGCCCGCACCGCACCCACGAGGAGGATCATGCAGATCCTGACGAAGCAGCCGACCGTCAAGGGGCCGGCCGAGATGTTCACCGGCGACGTCTGGTTCGACGTGATCGTCAAGGGCGAGGAGCCCTCCCGGGTCCGGGTCAACACGGTCCGGTTCGCCCCGGGCGCGCGTACGCCTGGCACCGGCACGCCGTCGGGCAGACCCTGCACGTGACGGACGGGGTCGGCCTGGTGCAGGCCCGCGGTGGCGCGGTGATCGCCGTACGGCCGGGAGACACCATCCACACCCCGCCCGGCGAATGGCACTGGCACGGTGCCGCACCGGACGCTTTCATGATCCACCTTGCGATCTGGGAAGGTCCGCAGGCCGGTACCGAAACCGAGTGGGGCGCGCCCGTCACCGATGAGGAGTACGGCCAGCCGCGCGAACACTAGCCCGACGACCCGGCAGCGCGATCTAGCCGGATTGCGACATAGGTCACCGACCGATCCGGATGGTTTACCGACCGAATCGGTCGGTAGCCCATGTAGGGTCGCCGGCATGGCACACGTTCACCGCCAGCAGGTCGACGAGGGCATCCTCGACCGCGCGGCGGCGCTGTTCGCCCAGCACGGATACGACCACACGTCGCTGAAGACCGTCGCCGACTCGGTCGGCCTGTCCAAGGCCGGCCTGCTGCACCACTATCCGACCAAGGAAGCGCTCTACGTCGCCACCCAGCAGTCGGTCCGCGCCCAGGGCCAACGGGTGTTCGACCAGGTCGCGGACCTGCCACCCGGCCCGGCCCGCGACCGGCGGGCGCTGGAACTGCTGACCGACGTCGCGCTCGACCGGCCCGGCCTGGTGGCCCAGGCGTTCAGTTCGCTGACCACGCCCCCGTCGGACGGCGAGCCCGACCATCTCGACGACATCGCGACGCTCGTCTTCGCCACGTTCGCCGTCGACGCCGCCCAGCCGTCCGAACGGCTGGTCCGGGTCATAGGCGCGCTGAGCGCGCTGGCCGTACTCAGCCTGTCCGTCAACCGGGCGGCGGGCGAGAAGACCATGTGGCGGCCACACATCCTCGCCACCTGCCTAGACGCGCTCGGTCATCACCGGCGCACCCTTTCGTCCGACCCAACTCAGGTGGAGGCCTGATCCCCGATGGCTCGTCTGTTGTACCGACTCGGCTTCGGCGCGCACCGGCACCGGCTACCCGTGGTCCTGCTGTGGCTGGTGGTCCTGGCCGGCTCGGCCGTGGGCGCGGTGGCGCTGTCCGGAGGCACCTCCAACAGCTTCTCCATTCCCGGTCAGGAGTCCACCACCGCCCTGGACAAGATCCAGGAGGAGTTCGGCGCGCAGGGCGGCGCGTCCGCGCGCGTGGTGGTCAAGGCCCCCGACGGCCAGACCCTCACCACCCCGGACAACGCCCAGGCCCTCGGTGAACTGGTGGCCCAACTGGGCACGCTGCCCGGCGTCGGCTCGGCGACCAACCCGCTCGACCCCGCCGCGCCGACGATCAACGCCCAACAGGACACCGCCTACAGCACGGTGACGTACACCGCCGGGGTCGGCGACGTCACCGAGGAGCAGCGGGACGCGCTGTTCGACGCCGCCGACAACGCCCGGGGCGGCGGACTCACCGTCGAGGTCACCGGTGAGGCCATCCAGACGCCGCCGCACATCGGCGGTGTGGTCGAGGTGATCGGCGTCGTCGTCGCCCTGCTGATCCTCGCGGTGACGTACGGGTCACTCGTCATGGCCGGCATGAACCTGCTGACCGCGGCCGTCGGTGTCGGCATCGGCGCGCTCGGCGTCACCATCGCCACCGGCTTCATGGACCTGCAGTCCACGACCCCGATCCTGGCCACGATGCTCGGCCTGGCCGTCGGCATCGACTACGCCCTGTTCATCATCAACCGCCACCGGCAGGAACTGCGGCGCGGTGCCGACGTCGGCACCGCGATCGGCACCGCCGTCGGCACCGCCGGGTCGGCCGTCGTCACCGCCGGCCTCACCGTGGTCATCGCGCTGACCGGCCTGGCCGTCGCCGGAATCCCGTTCCTGACCCAGATGGGCATCGCCGCCGCCGCGACCATCGTGGTCGCCGTACTCATCGCCATCACCCTCGTCCCGGCGGTGCTGAGCTACCTCGGCCACCGCGCCCTGCCCCGCAAGCAGCGCGAAGCAATCGGGCAGAGCGCCGACGCCCACGAGCGCGGCTTCTACCGCGGCTGGATCGACGGGCTCACCAGGCACCGGGTGCTGGCGTTGCTGCTGACCGTCGCCGCCCTGGGCGTCGTCTCCATCCCGGTGGCGTCGATGCAGACCACGCTCGTGCAGATCCAACCCGAGGGAAGCACCCAGGCCCGCGGCGAACAACTGCTCGCCGACGGGTTCGGCGCCGGCTTCAACGGCCCCCTCGTGGTCCTGTTCGAGGGCGACCAGGCGGTCCAGGCGGCCACCGCGGCCGCCGGCACGATCCCCGGCCTCGACGACGTCGCCGTCGTCACCCCGGCCGTCCCGAACGCCGACGGCACCGCCGCCATGCTCACCGTGATCCCGCAGTCCGGGCCGACCGACGAGGCCACCGAACAGCTCGTCACCGACCTGCGCGACCAACTCGCCGACGTCGACGGTGCCACGGCGTACGTCACCGGCTCCACCGCCGTCAGCCTCGACGTCGCCACCACCCTCGACCGGGCCCTGCCGGTCTACCTGGCCGTCGTCGTCGGCCTGGCGATGATCCTGCTGGTGCTGGTGTTCCGCTCCATCCTGGTGCCGCTCGTCGGGGTGCTCGGCTTCCTGCTGACGATCGGCTCCTCGCTCGGCGCGACCGTCGCGGTGTTCCAGTGGGGCTGGCTGGCCGACGCGGTCAACCTCGACACCACCGGGCCGCTGATCAGCCTCACCCCGATCGTGGTGATCGGCATCCTGTTCGGCCTCGCCATGGACTACCAGGTCTTCCTGGTCTCCCGTATGCACGAGGCGCACAGCCACGGCGCGCTCCCCCGGGCCGCCATCGCCACCGGGTTCCGGCAGGCCGCGCCCGTCGTCGTCGCCGCGGCACTGATCATGTTCTCGGTCTTCGCCGGGTTCGTACCCAGTGGCGACCCGACGATCAAGTCCATCGCCTTCGCGCTGGCGATCGGCATCTTCGTGGACGCCTTCGTCGTCCGCATGGTGCTGGTCCCCGCGGCGCTGGCCCTGCTCGGCAGGAGCGCCTGGTGGCTTCCGGGCTGGCTGCGCTGGCTGCCGACCCTCGACGTCGAGGGTGCGGGCCTGGAGCGCGACCGGCCCCGGGTCGAGGAGAAGGTGGCCGTCGAGGTCGGCCGGTAGTACGGCCGCGAACCGGTCCCCGGGTGCCGCCGGCACCCGGGGACCGGTCGTCTCAGCGCCGTTTACGGGCCCGCAGGACCGCGTCGTGGAGGGTCATCTCGTGGCCGCCGGGGCCGGTCACGGTACGGGTCCTGGCCTCGGCGACGACGACGTCCCACCGCGTCGGGTCGAGGCTCGCCGCGACCTGCCCGGCGGTGACGTGCGACCCCGGGGCCGGGGCGTGCGGGTCGTCGGGCCGCGCCGGCGCTCGGCGCGTGACCGACGACGAGCAGCGTGCCGCCCGGCGCGACCGCCGCCGCCAGCCGGGTGAACAGCGTCTCGCCGGGGGTCGCCGGGTGTACGTAGTGGGCGCAGACCAGATCGAAGTGCTCCTCGGCGGGCACCCATCCGGTCAGGTCGGCGCGTACCCACTCGACCCGGTCGGCGACGTCGGCGCCGAGGTTCCGGGCGTGTTCCCGGGCCCGGTCGAGGGCGGCGGCGGCGATGTCCACCGCGGTGACCCGCCAGCCGCGCGAGGCGAGCCAGATCGCCTCGGCGCCCTCGCCGCAGCCGGCCTCCAGCGCCGTACCGGGTGCGAGGTCGGTGGTCTCGGCCACCAGGTACGGGTTGGGCTCCCGGTGGGGGTGGGACGGGTGGTGGCCGCGGTAGCGGTCTTCCCAGTACGCCCGGTCGAATTGTTCGGACACGACGGATTCCCTTCGATGGTTCGGGGCGGTGGCGACGACCGCCCACGGCGATTCGCCGGACGTGTGCTCCGGATCAGGCCGGGACGGGGTTGCGGTGGGCCTCCACCGCACGCCTGGTCTCCTCGTTGACCAGGTCGGCGTTGACGTGCGCGGCGGCGGTGGCGCCGGCGGCCGCGGCCACGCCGACCTGCGCGGCCAGGTCGGTGACGTTCCCCGCGGCCCACACCCCGGGTACGTCGGTGACGCCGTACTGGTCGGCGGGGACGTACTCGCCCACGCCCGCGGGATGCGCGACGGGCACCAGACCGAGGGCCGTCAGGAAACCGGCGCGGGCCACCATCCGGGTCGCGACCGCCACCACCTCGCGGGCGACGACCGTGCCGTCGGCAAGGCGTACGCCCGCCAGCCGGTCGTCGACGATCTCCAGTCCCGCCACCTCGCCGTCGACCACCCGGATGCCACGGGCCGCCAACTGCTCGGCCTGCTCGTCGGTGAGCGGCGGCATCGTGTGGGTGAAGTACGTGACGTCGGCGCTCCACTGCCGGATCAGCAGCGCCTGGTGCACCGACATCGGGCCGCTGGCCAGCACGCCGATCGCCCGGTCCCGGACCTCCCAGCCGTGGCAGTACGGGCAGTGCATGACGTCGCTCCCCCACCGCTCCCGCAGCCCGGGGACGTCGGGCAGTTCGTCGACGAGGCCGGTCGTCACCAGCAGCCGGCGGGCGCGGGTCGTCCGGCCGTCGGCCAGGGTCACCGTGAACCCGTCGCCGTCGCGGGTCGCGGTGGCGACCTCGCCGGTCACCACGTGGCCACCGTATCCGCGTACCTCCGCCCGGCCGCGTTCCAGCAGTTCGGCCGGTGGCATACCGTCACGGGCCAGCAGCCCGTGTACGCCCTGTGCCGGGGCGTTGCGGGGAGCGCCGGCGTCGATCACCGCCACCGACCGCCGGGCCCGGGCCAGTGTCAGCGCACCGCTCAGTCCCGCGGCGCCCCCGCCGACCACCACCACGTCGTAGCTGTCTGTCAGCTTCTCGGTCACCACGACCACCTCCGCGGCAACCATGACCCGCTACCCACCGTGGCCGCAAGCTTTGTTGCCGCATCGGCAAGCCAGCACGGGTGCGGCCGTGCCGGGTCGGGACCCGGCACGGCCGCGTGGTGTGGTTCCGTCCGTCAGAGGCCGATGTTGGCCTGTGGTCCGGCGTGGGTGCGGAGCAGGTTCGGTACGTCGGCGGCGGGGTGGAGTTGGTAGGAGTAGAAGCTGGACGGGTTGAACGCCGAGCCGCTGCTCTCCCGGCGGCCGCTGCTGTTGACCACGACGTTGCCGCTTTGTCGTAGTTCGGCGCCGGAGTCGCGGTAGTAGGGGTTGGTGACGCGGTCGTAGTAGCTGTTCTCCAGGACCATCTTGGTGCGGCCGCGGGAGTGGTTTCCGGAGCCGCTGTTTTGCAGGTAGTTGTTGTACAGGTGGGCGTAGGCGACGTTGTCGGTGCTGGGGACGCGGACGCGGGTGTCGCGGAACCAGTTGTGGTGGATGGTCATGCGGGCGGTGACGTTTTCGGTCCAGCCGATGCCGAAGGTCTTGTTCGCCTCGGCGATGATGTTCCAGGAGACGGTCAGGTTCGTGGTGTCCTTGCGGCTGTCGATGGCGCCGTCGTTCATCCGGGTGATGTGGTTGTGGTCGATCCAGATCCGGTTGGCGGTGTCCATCTGGATGCCGTCGTAGTCGTAGTCCTTGTCGTCGGGGTCGTCCTCGGCCATGCGGGTGTCGCGGATGGTGAGGTTGCGGATGATGACGTTGCTGGTGCCGGCGCCGATGAAGAAGCCGCCGTTGACGATCTGGCCGTTGCGGGCGACGCCGACGACGGTCTTGTTCGACCGGATCGCGATCTCCTTGCCGTAGGGCTTGACGGTGATCGCGGCGTTGACCCGGATGACGTACGGCTCGCTGGCCGAGGCGTACCGTTCCAGGTCGGCCTGGTTGGTCACGGTGACGGTCGTGCCACCGGCACCGCCGGTGGTGCCGGCCGCGCCGGCGAACCCGTCCGGGGTGTTCGAGTACGGAACACCCGGCGGCGGCGTGGTCGGCGGCGGCGTGCCGCCGGCCGGGTTGAACCGCCACTGCATCCGGGCGATGTCCGCACACGGCTCCTGCACGATCGGGTTGTTCCCCGCCGTCGAGCCATCCCGGTTACTCACACACAGACCACTGGACGCACTACGGATCAGATACCGGTCGGTGGTCGCCGTGGACGCCGTGAACGTCCACGTCTGGTTCGCGCTCGCACCACACGTCCACTGCCACAGTTGCTCACCAGACGTGTTGGACGAGTACGGCACGTCCATACAGCGGCCACTGTTGACATTGATCAGACCGAAGGCACCGTTCTGCGCGCTCACCCGGAACCGCTGGTGCCCGGCAGCGCCGTCACAGGCCACCTGGGTCAGCAACGCCGCGTTACCGGTCCCCGCACCGGCGACCTGCACACACTTACCACTCGACGCACTGGCCAACGTGTAGACACCACTGTTGACCGGGACGGCGGCCGCGGACGGCGACGCCGACAGGACGACGCCGACGACGGCGGCGGGCACGACCGTCAGCACCGCGCCGAGCGCGGCCAGCCTGGACCGCAGAGGGAGCTGCTTCATCATCGCTTTCCTGACTGCTGGGGGGTTGTCGAGGGTCACAGCGGGTTCCACCCGTCGGAGCCGGCGAGGTAGCGCTGCGGCGTGTGGTTGGCCGCCTGCGAGTCGCTCAACTGTGGACGGTTGCTGTTCGTGCCGGCGCCCGGGCCGGTGTTCCGGTACTCGAAGAACCGGGCGTTACGCCAGGAGTTGCCGGACATGTCGGTCCACGGCTGCGCCGTCTTGATGGTCGCGCCCAGCGTCGACTCCCGGTACACGACCTGGCCGTCCGGCCGCCAGGGCCGGCCCAGCGTGGTCACGTTGTTCGCCGTACCGGTGATGGTGGAGCGGTAGAACAGGAAGCCGTACGCCTTGCCGGCCGCCGTGCTCGCGGCGGTGATCGGTCCACCCGTCGACCGCTTCTCGTGGACGGTCGACCGGTCGATGACGATCGTGCCGCCGCCGAAGATGAAGTCGACGGTGCCCTCGACGTACGAGTCGACCATGTACGCCCGCGCACTGTCGTTGACCAGGAAGGTGTCCTGGTCGCCGAGAAGCCGTACCCTGCGCAGCACCGCCCGGTCGGCACCGAGGTTGAGGGCGACGGCCTGGTGGCCGCTGCTGGTCGAGCTCTCGTCGAAGTCGTTGGAGATGGTCAGGTTCTCGGCGACGAAGTTGGCGCCGTCGACGAACATGCTCGCGCTGCCCGAGGTGCCGTGGCTGTTGGCGGAGTTGTGGTAGACCAGCACGACGTTCGACGGCGACGAGCCCAGCCCCTGCAGGGTGATGTGGGGTTTGTTCCTGGGCACCCGGACGACCTCGCGGTAGGTGCCCGGCTTGATGGTGATGGTGACCCGCTGGGTGTTGTTCGTCGGAACCGCGTCGATGGCGGCCTGGACGGTGCGGTACGTGCCGGTGCCGTCCGCGGCCACCGTCGGCCGGCCGGCCGGTGGTGGGGTGGTCGGTGGCGGGGTGCCGCCGGCCGGGTTGAACCGCCACTGCATCCGGGCGATGTCCGCACACGGCTCCTGCACGATCGGGTTGTTCCCCGCCGTCGAACCATCCCGGTTACTCACACACAGACCACTGGACGCACTACGGATCAGAAACCGGTCCGTGGTCGCGGTCGAAGCCGTGAACGTCCACGTCTGGTTGGGCTCAGCGTGGCACCCCCACTGCCAGAGCTGCTCACCCGACGTGCTGGACGAATACGGCACATCCACACAACGACCACTGTTGACATTCTCCATACCAAACGCACCGTTCTGCGCGCTCACCCGGAACCGCTGGTGCCCGGCACCGCCGTCACACGCCACCTGGGTCAACAACGCCCCGTTACCGGTCCCCGCACCGGCGACCTGCACACACTTACCACTCGACGCACTGGCCAACGTGTAGACACCACTGTCCGCCGGGGTGGCGGCGTGGGCGGACACGGCGGCGATCACGCCGCCAACGAGGGTGGTGACGACGGTCGCGGCGAGGATCGCCGCTGTTCGTCGTCTGGGATCGACTGTTCTCACGTGACTGGTTCTCCTTGTCCTGGAGCCGCTGTGGAGTACGTACGACGGGCGGTCGCGCCATCGTCCGGGCAGGCCGGACGGGGCGCGGCGCGACGCCCCTCGAGTTACAGACGGGTTACCGGGTCACGCATAACAAAATCTTCAAGAAATTCTCGGGGCCGTTCGGCGGGGTTCCGGCGGGCCGTGGACAGGCGACGGTGCCGGCGGGCCGCGACGGCCCCGCCGGCACCGGATCGTCCGGTCAGCCGGTGACCGAGAACGCGTTGGTCACGAAGTCCCGGCCCCCGGCCGCCGAGGTTATCTCGTAGCCGAGTTGGACGTCGCCGATGGTCACGTCGCCGAACCAGCCCCGGGTCCGGATCCACTGCGCGACCGCGGTGACGTCGACCGTGCCGGCACTGGTGTTGGCGGTCCGGACGAACGAGTAGACCTGGTTGTGGCCGTTGGAGCCGCGGTAGATGTCCCAGGTGTGCCCGCCGACGGTGGCGGTGGTCTCGAAGGCGCCGAGCGGTCCCACCGGGCCGTACCTGTTCATCCACAGCATGATCTCGTGGGCGTGGTCGGCGGTCCAGATGTCGTACGCGGTGGTGAAGGCGACCCCGCTGGTCGGTACGGTGACGTCGAAGCTGCTGGTGACCGGCCCCAGCTCGCTGACCTTCCGTCCGATGTGGCGGGTGGCGTTCGGGTAGGACTTGATGCCGCCGGTGTTCGGGTGGTCGGCGCGCACCCACCAGTTGGCGGGCGAGTTCGCCGAGATGGTCTGGGTGCCGTGGCCCGATCCCCAGATGTTGTTGTAGAGCGTGTAGCCGCCGCTACTCCAGGTGCCCCAGCGGTCGCTGGACGACCAGACGGCGGCCTGCGCGGGGGTGCCGGTCGGCACGGTCGTCGCGGCGGTCAGCAGCAGCGCGGCGACGCCGGCCGTGACGAGGCGGATGAGACGCATGGACGTACCTCCTCTGCGGTCAGTGTCTCCATCCGCTACCCTATTTAGTTGGGGTTCAAAACTAAATTTAGCGAGGAAAGTCGATGCGCATCACGACCCGCCGTACGGTCGGGTAGCTGACCTGGGCGAACCCGGCATCCTCGAAGACCTGCCGGGCACCCACGTGCAACTCCCCCCAGGTGATCTCCCGCCCCGGCTCGGTGATCATCGGGTACGCCTCCAGGGCCCGGGCACCACGGTCCCGGGCGAAGCCGACCGTCGCCCGGGCCAGGAGATAGGTGAGCCCACGCCCCCGCCACCCCTTGCGGACCACGAAGCAGGTCACCGCCCAGACGTCGGGGTCGTCGCGGTCCTCCGCCCGGCCGCTCCACGGGATACGGGACGTACGCAGCTTCGGGTACGCCGTACGGGGCTCGACGGCGACCCAGCCGACCGGCTCGCCGTCGACGTAGCCGACCAGGCCACTGGTGGTCGTCGCGGCCGGGTCGCCGCAGCCGGTCTGCGCCCGCAGCATCGCGGTCCGCTGCTCCAGCGTCGAGTCCCGCCAGATCCAGCCGGCGACCTTGAACCGCTGGCACTGGCACCGGCCGGCATCCGCGGTGCCGAAGATCGCGACGAGGTCGTCCCACAACGCCTCGTTGGCGGGTACGACGGTCAGCCGGTCGGCCGGTACGGGATCCTGCACAGCCGCCATCATGACTGCGGTGGGTCCTCCCCCACCAGGCCGTCGACGGCTTCACGCAGCAGGTCCGCGTGGCCGACGTGGCGGGCGTACTCGTCGTGCAGGTCGACCAGGAGTCGCCGCAGGTTCGGCGACTCGCCGGAGGCGGTGACGAACCTCGTCGACCGGTCGGGTCCGCCGTCGGCCAGCGCCTTGGCGAGCGCGGCATCCGTCCGCTGCGCGGCACCCTGCCAGAGCGCGTACAACTCCTCGGACGGGTCGTCGGCCGCCGACCGCCACACCCAGTCGGGATCGGCGTCCCAGTCGACCGCGTTCCATGGCGCCCCCATCGGCTCCCCGGTCAGATCCCGGGCGGTGTAGTAGTCCTCGACGAGGGCGAGGTGCTTGATCAGACCGGCCAGGGTCAGCGCGCTCGGCGGGTGCCGGCGGTTCAGTCCGGCCGCGTCCAGACCACCGACCTTCCAGGCGAACTGCGCCCGGGACCGCTCCAGCGCGAACAGGAGCATCTCGGCCTCGCCGGCGGTCATCGACGGCTCGTGGATCCTGGTGTTCAGGACGATCTTCTCGGTCATACCCGGCATGCTAGGGTCGGTTCCGGACGTTCTGCTTCCGGATTGCCGAGGTGTCGTGAAATCCGACGCGAGTCCCACCGCCCGCGCACTGCTCGCCCTCGAACTGCTCCAGAGCAGCCCGGGCATCACCGCGGACCGGCTCGCCGACAAGCTCGGTGTCTCCGAACGGGCCGCCCGGCGCTACGTCGGAATCCTGCGCGAGGCCGGCATCCCGGTCGAGTCCGTGCGCGGCCCGTACGGCGGCTACCGGGTGGGCCGTGGCCTGCGGCTCCCGCCCCTGATGTTCAGCGCCGCCGAAGCGGTCGGCCTGGTCATGGCCGTACTCGACGGGCACCACCACGCCAGCGATCCCGACAATCCGGCCGGCAGCGCCCTCGGCAAGATCGTGCGGGCCCTTCCGGAACCGGTGGCCGCCCAGGTCGAGACCGTCCGTCGCACCGCCGCCCCCGCCCCCGACCGGGCCGCCGCCCGACCCGACCCCGGCGCCACGACCGCGCTGGTGCAGGCCTGCTCGAACCGCCGTCGGGTCCGCCTCGACTACCGGTCGCAGGCCGGCTCGGAATGGGTCGTCGAGGTCGACCCGTGGGCGGTCGTCGTACGCCACGGCCGCTGGTACCTGCTGTGCCGCACCCACCCCGCACACGCCGTACGGACGTACCGGATCGACCGGGTCCGGGCGGTCGAACCGCTCGACGACACCTTCACCCCGCCCGCCGACCTCGACCCGGTCGCCCTTCTCGAGGAGAACCTCGCCGCCGGCTGGGAGTACGAGGTCGAGGTCGTCGTCGACGCACCTGTCGACGACGTGGCACGGTGGCTCCCCCGTTCCATCGGGCTACTCGAGCCGGTCGACGCCGGGACCACCCGCCTGGTCGCCAGCACCAGCAACCCCACCTGGTACGCCGGACAGCTCGCGTCGATCCCGGTGCCGTACCGGATCCTGAACGGCCCCGAACTCCGGCAGGCGTCGCGGACCCTCGGGCAGCGGCTGCTGGCGGCGGCCGGAGAGCCACCGCCCTGACCGCGCCGGAGGGTCGCCACGGTCCGACCGAGGACGGCCGCCGACTCCGAAGGGCGGATTCCTATCGGATCATGGTGCGGGTCGCACCATGATCCGATGGGTCCATTCCAGGTGCCGCGTGACCAGATAGGTGGCTACGGTGCCGATCGTGGGTGGCACCTCGTCGTATTCCACGAACGAACCACCGCCGGCGAACCGGACGGCATACTCCCGGTCTCCCGGGAAGACGTCAGTCACGGTGCCCGTGACCATCGAACCAATCGGGTAGCGCTCCGTCATCGCAGCCCACTCCTCACCAGACCAGTTCGATGCGCGATAGTGCCGCGCGCGCATCCCGGCATCCAGTGGGAAGAGACGGACCTGCCCCGGCCGATGCGAGAGGACCTCGAAGAAGCCCTCCCGGCCGACCGGAGGCCACCCGCGCGGATCCTCGGGCAGGTGCAGGACATCGACGAATCCCTCGGGATGGGCGCCCAGGTCCACGAAGAGCCCGGTGCGACCCGGCCCGAAGGGAACGGCAGCGACCCGGCCACGAACGCGGTCACCACACGGAAATCGACGCCGCGCCGTGGCCAACTCGTCAAGCTTGGACATCACTGCGGAGCCCTCGTCGTTCGGCCGAGTGGTGCCCAGTAGTCCCGTGCCGGGTCGTGCGCGGTCAGCCAGCGTTCCATCGCCTCGACCGACGACCGGTGCGACTCCGAGGCGACCTCGTACCACCTGTGCAGCAGCAGCTCGTGGATCCGGACGGCCCGGACGGCGAAGTCGAGCAGCCACGCGTCCACGGCCCGCACGGCGGCGACCTCCTCGGCCCGCGCGCGCAGCAGTGCGGTGCAGTCGATGTCCGTGGCGATCTGGTACCCGTCGCCGACCGCCACGACGGCGAACTCGATGGTCCGGTCCCCCGGGTCGACGTCGAGCGTCTGGGCGAACCCGAGAATCCCGAGTTCCGCAGTTCGTAGGAACACAAGCATGATCGGGTCGGGGTCGATGCTGGTCACGGGCTCGCAGATGCCTCGGACTGGGCCGGCGGATCCGAAAGTGTAGTAACACGACCTGAGATTCACATCTTGTTCTGCCAGTGGTGATGTGGTTTCTTCGTAGTCATGTATCTGCGGTTCACCTCGCGGACCAACGCCGACGGCAGCGTGGTGCGCTACGTCGCGTTGGCACACAACCGGCGCGTGGACGGCAAGATCAAGCCTGATGTGCTTATGAATCTGGGCCGCGTCGACCGGGTCGACGTCGAAGGGCTGCGCCGGCTCGCCGCGTCGATCGACAAGCACTTCGGCGAAGACGGCGCGGGTGCGGAAGCGGGCCTGGCGGCCGGAGCGGGACCTCTCGACGTCGTCGACGCACGGTCGATCGGGTCGACATGGCTGCTCGACGGGTTGTGGCGGCGCCTCGACGTCGGCGCGGCGGTGCGGGCGGCTGCGGACGCGCGTAGGTTCACCACGAACATGGAACGGGTGCTGTTCGCGCTGGTCGCCAACCGAGCTGTGGCGCCGATGAGCAAGCTGTCGGCCGCCGAGTGGGCCGGGCAGGACACGGTCATCCCGGGCCTGACCGGTATGGACGACGACCACGCGTACCGGGCGATGGACCTGCTCATCGACGCCGATACCTGCGGCCGGGTGCAGGAGGCGGTGTTCTTCGCCGTGGCCAACCTGTTCAACCTTGAAGTCGACCTGTTGTTCTTCGACACCACCAGCACCTACTTCGAACGCGACACCGAAGACGACGGCGACGATGCGTTTCGCCGGTTCGGGCACTCCAAGGACCACCGCTCGGATCTGCCGCAGATCGTCATCGGCCTGGCCGTGACCAAGGAAGGCATCCCGGTGCGGTGCTGGTGCTGGCCCGGCAACAGCAATGACCAGGCCGTGCTGGCCGAGGTTCGCGACGACATGCGCGACTGGAAGCTCGGACGCGTGATCACCGTGGTCGACCGCGGGTTCTCCAGCGCGGACAACCTGGCCTACCTGCGCCGCGCCGGCGGGCACTACATCGCCGGGATGCGCATGCGTGACGGCAACCCCCTCGTCGAGCGGGTCCTGGCCCGCCAGGGCCGCTACCAGCAGGTCAAGGACAACCTGCGCGTCAAGGAAGTACGCATCGACGGATCCGACGTGCGGTTCGTCATCTGCCACAACCCCGACCAGGCGATGCGTGACAAGCAGCACCGCGACGACGCGATCGCCCGCGTCGAAGCCGAACTCGAACGCATCCGTGACCAGCGCGAACGCGACGCCAGACGACCCGTCGCAGACAAGGCCCGTAAGAAGAACGAGGCGGCGCACGCCCGCGCCGAGTGCGCCCTGCGCGACCACCCGACCCTGGGCCGGTGGCTCGTCCAGCAGCCCAACGGACGACTGAAGGTCAACAAGGCCAAGGTCAAGGCCGAGGAACGCCTCGATGGCAAGTACCTCATCGCCACCTCCGACCCGCACATCAGCGCCGAGGACGTCGCGCTGGGCTACAAGAACCTCCTCGAGGCCGAGCGCGGGTTCCGCGACCTGAAGTCGCAACTGCTGCTGCGGCCGGTGTTCCACCGCCTCGAGCACCGCATCCGCGCCCACGTCCTCATCTGCTGGCTGGCCCTGCTGCTGATCCGCGTCGCCGAACGCGCCACCGGCCAGACCTGGCGAAACATCAACCGGCAACTCGGACGAATCAGCCAGGTCACCCTCGCCGGGCCCGCCGGCACCGTCGTGCAGACCACCCCGCTGAGACCCGAACACAAGGCCATCTACCAGGCACTTTCCGTCCAGCCGCCGGCCCGGGTCACCGCCTTCGACCCCCAGTAGCCAAGATCAGATCCTGGCAAGAGGGCGTAGACACACGCCTCTTGTTCGACGCACGTCAATCTTCGCTGCTCCACATCCAGATTCCGATGATCGTTGAACTACAAACTGCGGAACCCGGGAGAATCTCGTCCCCCCTCGGCACCGGCAATCCGTCGCCGGCCGCGTCACTCGGAACGACGTAGTGGACCCAGAACGTCATGTTAGGGAGTGTCAAGTTAACGGCCCTGTCTCACATTCGGTGGTGACGGAGAGTTGTGGGGGTTGTTGACACTCGCGTGATGGATGTCGACGTGCTTGTGCGGACGGTGTTTTCGGGTCTGTCTCCGCTGGTCATAGAGGATGTGGCCGACGAGGGCGAGCGGATCGTGGTGCGGGCACGGACTCCACAAGGGACCGCGGTCTGTCCGGTGTGCGGGGCGTCGTCGGGGCGGGTGCACGGATTTCACCTGCGGACGGTGGCCGACGTGCCGGTCGACGGACGGCGGGTGGTGGTCCGTGTGCGGGTTCGGCGCCTGGTGTGCCCCACGCGGGGCTGCCGGCAGACGTTCCGCGAGCAGATGCCCGGAGTGCTGGAGCGTTACCAGCGGCGCACGATCCGCCTGTCCAGGCACGTCGCGGCGGTGGTCAAGGAGTTGGCGGGCCGGGCGGGGGCACGTCTGCTGGCGGTACTCGCGGTCGGCCTGTCCCGCCACACGGCCCTGCGCGCCCTGCTGCGTATCCCGTTGCCCGCCGGGCGGACGTCCCGGGTGATCGGCGTCGACGACTTCGCTCTGCGCCGGCGGCACCGCTACGCCACCGTGGTGATCGACGCCGAGACACATGAACGGATCGACGTGCTGCCCGACCGCACCGCCGACACCCTCGAAGCCTGGCTACGCGGGCATCCGGGCGTCGAGGTCGTGTGCCGTGACGGCTCCGCTACCTACGCTGAGGCCATCCGTCGCGCCCTGCCCGACGCGGTGCAGGTCGCGGACAGGTGGCACCTGTGGCACAACCTGTGCGAAGCCGCACTGAACGAGGTGAAGGCACACAGCACCTGCTGGGCCGCCGTACTGGACGCACCCATCTACGACGGACCCCGCGCTCGAACCACCCTGGAACGCTGGCACCAGGTCCACCGCCTCCTCGACCAGGGCGTGGGCCTGCTCGAATGCGCCCGCCGCCTGCAACTGGCCCTGAACACCGTCAAACGCTACGCGCGAGCCGACCGGCCCGAACGGATGCTCCGCGTTCCCAAATACCGCGCCAGCCTCGTCGACCCCTACCGCGAACACCTACGCAAACGCCGGACCGAGGACCCCGCCGTCCCCATCGCGCACCTGTTCGAACAGATCAAGGTCCTCGGCTACACCGGCTGCCTGAACCTCCTGCACAAGTACATCAACCAAGGCAGGGCGGACGCCGACCGCAGCCACATCTCCCCACGCCGGCTCGCCCGGATGATCCTCACCCGACCCGACAACCTCAAACCCGAACATCGAAGTCTCCTGGCACGGCTCACCGCCGCCTGCCCCGAGATGACCAAACTGGCCGCCGTTGTCGCAGGCTTCGCCGAACTCCTGACGCCTCACGCAGGAAACGACGACCGGCTCTCGCACTGGATCAACGGCGTCCGTGCGGTCGAACTGCCTCATCTGCATGCCTTCACCCGAGGCCTCGAGCGGGACCGCGACGCGGTGAACGCCGCGCTCACGCTTCCGTACAGCAACGGCCCCACCGAAGGCGTCAACACCAAGACCAAACGGATCGCACGCCAAATGCACGGACGAGCAGGCTTCACCCTGCTCCGCCACCGCATCCTCCTCGGATAGCAGCACGCTCCGTCACCACCGAATGTGAGACAGGGCCGAGGAAACGGCTGATCTTGATTGTTGAGGTGGTCAGTGGTGGGCCGGGTGAGCCGGCCCTCGAAGGCGATCTGGAAGGCGTTCAACGGCGCTTTCCACCGCATGGCCCACCTGCGGCGGCCGGCGCCGGTGGGGTCGAGGCTCATTAACGCCATGTACACGCACTTGAGCGCGGCCTGCTCGGTCGGGAAGTGGCCACGGGCCCTACCAGCAGGTCCTGCACATCCTCGGCACCCCGCCCACCGGCATGCAGGCAAAGGCCATCTGCCTCGCACTCGGCATCGAGCCTTCGCCGAAACACGTGAAAGCACCCGCGCGAAGCTGAAACGCATGGTCAACCGCCAAGCCCTGACCGAAGACGAACCCGGAGTATTCACACTCGCCCAGAAAACGGACCTAATCCTCCGAATCATCCTCTCAGGGACCCTCGCCAGACACCACGAAGGATCTGTGACGGAGGTCTGGCCACGCACCCCTCTCCGGTGCACATCGAGGCGCGATCACTACTTTCCGTCACGAGTTCGACTGAAAGCCGTCCGTCACAACTGCCCCTCAATCGCGAGCCAAGCCTGGACTTCCCGACGAATTTCTGGATTCGTCAAGCGATCGGCAATCCATGGCAGTGCGGACAAAATTCTCTCAACCCCCCTTAGTGCCAACGCTTGAGCATCAGGCTCCTGACTTACAGAGTCGTAGGGAGACCCGACAGGAGCGAAGAAAGATTCATCGGCGGCTAAGTACTGCCCTCTCCTGGATTGAGCTGCTGCCACTGCCTCGTCTCGCGGCAACGGAACATGATCCAGTGCCCAAGCGGCAGACCCGTCAGGTGTCAGCACGACCGGCAACTCACTAACCGGCAAGTCGAGACGGACCGCTGCTGCCGCGAGCCTAAGCAACCAGTACGCCCCCAACGATGCATCAATATCGCGGCGTTCGACAGCAAGAATTGCAGCCACAGCACTGATCTTTAGGTCGGATATCCGTTGAGAGCGATCAACGTTCCTCAGCGGGCTAACGGCCGATTCTACCGACTCGAACAGCGCCTGCCACCACTGAGGTGACGCCCGTCGGGGGAACCGAGCACGCAGCCACTCACCGAGCGAGTCGAGCGGGATCACCCGAAGTTCCTGCAACTCTGATCGCGTTTCCACTATGGAGCCCTTCCGCCGTAATCTCTAATAGCTCTTAGTGGAATCCTCACACCTGCCGCACCAAAGGCGTCCACGCCTCGCTGAATGAACGTGCCAGCACAGCTAGGACACGGGGTATAGTGGCCCGTCATGTTGTCGAACGATGTCACCGCACCGTTCCGGAACGAGATCTGCCCTGCCGCCATAACAGGAGCACCACCCGAAGCTACCGTGTGATGGATACCGCGCCCCGCAGCAACCATATTCAGGTTTCCTCCCTCCCCCACTGTCCAGAGAAAATCCCCGCTTCCCGAGGCTGCGCGCGAGAAGCCAGAAGTACCCGCTGCAACAGGCGAAATGCCCGCAAAATCTGCTTCCATCAGCTCTAGCGACAGATCCCCAGGTCGATTGTTTGGAACTGGCCCGCAGTTGTGGACCAGCACCGGCTGGTCACCGGCGATCACATAGTACGTGTGGATGTCGGCAACGGTGAGGTTGTGTACGGTGGCGATCTTGTCGTAGGCGACGATGTCTATGACGCGAACCCGTGCGCCGTCGGGTGTCAGTAGTTCGTCGCCGGCTCGCAGGTCGATTGCGTCGCGCCAGGCGTCTTGGCTCGCTACCCAGAAGGGGTGGTCTCCGGTCGCGGTGAGGATCTCGTCTCGATCCTGCGTCCCTACGGAGTCAGTGATCACCTTAACGAGGGTCTTGGCACCATCGCCGATGATGAGCGCGGTGACCGGCTTGGTGGCCGTAACGCCGGTTTCGGGGTCCGTGGCGAGAACCTCGTCTCCGATGGCCAAGGCGGCGATCGGCTTCGTTGTTCCGTCGGCCATCAGGACGAGTGTGGTGGGGAGGAAGCTGTTATTGCAGCCGGGGGACTTGATTCCGACTCGGCCTCCTGCGGCGAGTGAGGCGCCGGCAATTGCGCCCTTGGTCCAGCTTTCGGCTGCGCCTTCCCAGTCGCCGTTGGCTACGTGTCCCCAAGTGCCGAGCAGTCCGGCGTATGCGTCGTACACCGCCACGACTGGGCTGATCAGTGCCGTGACGTAGTTGGTTCCGAGGGTGACGGCGGCTTCGGTGGCGAAGTCGGTTATGGACATCCGGCCGTCGAGCACGGCTTTTCCGTTGTTGATGGTTGATGTCCAGCCGTCGACGACGGTGTTGACCGCCGCTACGAAGGGGTCGTAGGTGGATTGTTTGACGCCGGAGTAGATCCCGCTTCCGACCTTCTGCCACCATGTTTTGTTGTTCTTGTTGTTTTTGTTGGTGTCGCCGATGTTCGGCCAGACGGTGACTTCGGTCGGTGGTTCTTTCGGTGCTGGTGTCGGTCCGCCGCCGTCGCGTGACGCGGAGAGGTGCTTCAGTCCGGTGGGGTCGCTGTAGGTTGCCGGGTTGTTGTTGCTGTAGGCGTAGCCGTGCCATTGCTGGGGGTCGGCGTGGTCGATGATGGGGTCGACTGAGATGAAGCGGCCGATGGCGGGGTCGTAGTGGCGGGCGCCGATGTGGGTGAGGCCGGTGTCGTCTTTGGTGCCGCCGACGAAGCCCTTGTCCATGACGGTGGGCCAGGTGCCGCTGGTGGTGCCGCGTTCTTCGCCGAAGGGCAGGGTTCGGCGGCGGCTGGCGTTGAGGGTGTTCTTGTCGACGGTGGCTTCGGCGGTGCCGTGGTGGTCGGCGGCGAGCCAGTTCAGGTTTCCGCTGTTGTCGCGGACCGCGATGGTGCCGGCGGCGCCGCTGTAGTAGCGGGTGGCGGTTGCCGCTGCGGAGTTGTCTTTGCGGACTTCGGTCCCGCCGGGTAGGTAGAGGGTGGCGCCGGTGGGGTCGCGGCGGATGAGTCGGTTGCCGTCGGCGTCGTAGAGGTAGGTGGTGTCGTCGGTGCCTTCGGTGACGGTGTCGAGTTTGCCTTCGTTGTTCCAGGTGAGGGTTTGGGTGCCGGTGGGGCCGGGTCGGCTGGTGGTGTTGCCGGCGGCGTCGTAGGTGTAGGTCTTTGTTGCCGGGTTGGGGCCGGTGGTGGTGATGCTGGTGACGGTGTGTGGTTTCGATCCGGCGGGTCCGCCCGGGGTGGGGTGTTGGTAGGTGTGGACGGTGTTGGTGGTGGCGTGGCGGGTTTCGGTGAGTCGGTTGCCGGTGTCGTCGTAGGTGTAGGAGTGCCAGTAGGGTGCCGGTCCGCCGAGTCCGGCGACGGTGCGGGTGGCGTCGCAGTCGTTGCTGGACGGGGTCCAGGCGTTGGTGAGTCGGCGTAGGTGGTCGTAGGTGTAGCACTGGGTGTCGGCGGCGCCACCAAGCGGCGTGTCGGCGATTTCGGTGAGGTTGCCGGCGTGGTCGTAGGTGTAGGCGAAGTCGAAGACCGGCGGCTTGGCGTGGGGTGTAGCGGTGGAGGTGGTGCGGCGACCGGTTCGCTCGTCGAAGCCGTTGCTGATTACGAGGGGTGTGCTGCTGCCGCCGAGTTGTTGCTCGATGACCTGGCCGAGCTTGTTGTAGGTGACGCCGGTGTAGACGAGGCTATGAGTCGTCGACATCAGGCTGTTCTCCAGGCCGATGTCGTTGTAGAGGTGGGCGAGGTTCTCGCTGGGCAGGCCTGCGGCTGCGGGTAGGCGGCTGGTGGCGAGGGATCCGTTGGGCCGGTAGGTGACGCTGGTCGTGTAGGTGCAGGGGGTGAGGGTGCCGGCGGCGCACAGGCCTGTTTCGGAGGCGGGGATGGTGACGCTGCTGCCGGTGGGTCGGCCGGCTGTGTCGTAGCCGTTGACGCGGGTGGTGTAGGCGTTGGTCGAGCCGGCGGGTTCGTAGCGGATGGATTCGGTGAGCTTGCCGATGCCGTTGGTGAGGGTGTCGTAGACCCATTCGGCGCGTTTGGGGCCGGTGGTGGAGCCGTCTCGTAGGCTGGTAGGCCGGCCGAGGGTGTCGTAGGTGTAGGCGAGGGTGATGTTGCGGGCGTCGGTGCGGGTGACGGGTTGTCCGGCCGCGTCGTAGGTGGTGGTGTTGACGCCCTGGTCGGGGTCTTCCTCGCTGATCTGCCGGCCGAGCTGGTCGTAGGTGTAGCGCCAGGTGTTGCCGGCGGCGTCGGTCATGGCGACCAGTTCGTCGCGGCGGCTGTAGGTGTAGCTGATCGAGGTGTAGGTGCTGGGGTTGGTGCTGCCGGCGTCAGCGCGGTTCTTGTACTGGCGCAGTTCGGTGGTGCGGCCGAGTGCGTCGACGATCGTGGTGGTGGCGGTGCCGCCGTCGGGTGGGGTGACGGTTGCGCGGTCGCCGTGGTGGGCGGTGACGGTGCGCCACTTCTCGGTGAGGGCGATCTTGAAGATGGCATTGGTGAGCCGGCCTGCGCCGTCGTAGACGTTCTCGGTATGCGCGGGTACGACGGAGGCGCCGACGCCGCCGACGAGGATGGGTTCTGGTGCCGTGCCGCTGCTGTCGTAATAGGGGACGGAGGCCCACTCGACCAGGCCGCGGGAGTCGTAGACGGTGTCGGTGATGATTCGCCCGCCGCCGGGTGCCTGGGTCTGGGTCTGCCGCTCGCGGAGCAGTCCGTCGTAGAGGGTGATGGAGGTGGAGTAGGTGGGGCTGACTGACGGGGTGAGCTGTTTGCTGATGACGGCGGTCGGCCGTGTGGTGTGAGGTAGGTAGGTGAACTCGGCGTTCGGGGCGTTGGGGTAGGTGGCCTTCGCCCGGCCGGGGCCCCAGACCTTCAGTAGCCGGCCGAGGCCGTCGTAGGTCATGTCGGTGCGGGACCCGTTTTCGCCGACGATCGTCGCGGGCAGTTTCCAGGCCGGGACCATGGTCGTGGTGGCGGTGTGGCCGGCCGCGTTGGTGACCTTGACGGTCGTGACCGGGCCGCTGGTCGACGGGGTGAACTCGGTGGATGTGACCCGGCCGAGGGCGTCGTAGGCGTCGGTGGCGCGGCCGTTGGCGTCGTACTCGGTGCGGGCGCTGGTCGTCCACAGCGGAATGGTGCCGGACCAGGACGAGATGTTCTCGACCTTGGCGACGATTCCTCGCTCGGGCAGGTCGGTGTCCCAGTCGTTGTTGACGTCGTCGTAGGTGTTTCGCGTCGAGGCGAGCATGTCGCCGGGCAGTGTCGGGGTGGCGGCGCAGTTGACACCGAGGCGCTCGGTGCGCTTGACCCTGTCGAGCATCCAGTTGTTGGCGTTGCGGGCGTACCAGGTCCGGGTGCAGACGTCGTCGCTGGTTGTTGCTTCGTCGCCGAACTCGTCGGTCTGGGTGGGCAGGTTGTCGCTGTTGAAGGTCGTGACGCTTTTTGTCCAGCGGGTGCTGCCGTCGGCGAGCTTGGTGCGGGTACGGGTGGTGCCGGTGTTGACCATCCAGGCGTTCAGCGGCCCGGCGGTCGCGTTCGGGCCCTGCTTCACCGGGGTGTAGATGGTGCCGCTGATCCAGGGGCCGTCGTCTCCGAGCAGGGTCGTCTGCTCGCGCAGCATGCCGGAGTAGGCGTTGTGGTCCTCGATGCCGGTGCCCTGCGAGTCGGTGATCCACACGTCGCGGGTGCCGGAGGGTTGTTTGTCGCCGTCCATTCCGCGCAGGTAGAGGTATTCGGTGGCGGACTGGACTCCGGATTCCAGGCCGGTGCGGACCTGGACTCGGCTGTAGCCGCGGTAGTCGCCCCAGGTGCGTTTCTCCGGTTCGACGAGTTCGGAGTCGTCGTAGCGCCAGGCTGGGGTGTCGAGGTAGTCGTAGTTGGTCTGTTCGTGGGTGAAGCCGCCGGTGTTGTCGTAGACGTCGATTCGGTTCACGACGTATTTGTGGAACCAGTCCAGCGTCGGTTCCTCGCCGGGCGGTCCGTAGTACTGCGGGAAGCACCGTTTGGTGTTGTTGTGCTCGGTGGGCCGGTTGCTGCGGGTGCATTCGGTGGACGAGTAGCTGACGGCGATTTGGGCGCCGCCTTCGGTGGTGATGGTGTTGATCCGGTAGCGGAACAGGTTGGAGCGGCCGTCGTGGGGGCCGTCGACCCGGTTGGCGAGCGGCTCGGAGCCGGGGTCGAACACAGTCTCCGGGTCGGATACCTCGGATCCGCCGGCGGTGGTGACCTTGCCGGTGCGGGTGATGCCGGCAAGCCACATCGGCTCGCCCTCGTTTCCACCGGACTGCAGGTAGGTGTGGCGCAGGCGCCACGACTCGACGTCGTTGTAGGTGTCGCCGCTGCCGGAGTAGACCTGGCTGCGGATCGTGTCGAGTCGCTGGCTGGTCCAGAATGTGGGTGCGGTCTGGGTGGTGCAGGGGGCGGCGGCGCAGTACTGGTCCCAGGGGGTGTCGACCCACGACGCGGCGACCGGGTTCGAGCCTGACCAGCAGTTGGTGACGCAGCGGTCTTCGGTCTCGAAGAGGACCTGGGCGGCGGCACGGGTGGTTGACGGCGCGTCGGTCCGGTTGCCGTACTCGACGCGGGTCAGGTGGCCGCCGCGGTCGTAGGTGGTGCGTTTGTTGACGTCGTCCTCGCGGGCATAGGCGCCGGTTTCCCGCTCGTAGAAGTAGGTCATGGTGTTGCCGTGCGGGTCCACGACGTGGTCGAGGTTCCACCGCCAGGCCTGCGTGCGGCGCGATCCGGGGAAGTTGCCGGCGGTGTAGCCGGGCTCGTTCGGGTGGTTGCCGTACACCGGCACCGTCCACACCGATTTGGTGGCTGTTGAGCCGCTGGAGCCTCCGGGGCCGGTGTTGCGGCCGAAGAAGTACTGGGTGCCGTCGGTCGTGGTGATCTTCCAGTACTCGCCGTCGTCGTCGGTGTTGGCGAAAGAGGTGTTCTTGAGCAGTTCGACCTTCGACCCGTCGTCGCTGACGCCCTTCCACGTGTTGCCCGTCGACTTGACCAGTTCGGTGGCCCGGCCGTTGAGCGACATGGTGGCGTTGCCGTCAGGCTTGCCCCAGCACAGGTCGCCGCCGTGGTAGGAGGTGTTGTTCGGGGTGACGCCGCCGACTGCGGTCTTGTCCGTGTCGCACGGCTTGTACTTGCGTTCGATGTAGCCGGGCCACATCTCCCAGCCGTCACCGATCCACGACCCTTGGGTGTTGGTGCCACCGGTACGGCCGTCGACCGAGCCCGAGGAGTACGACATCTGCAGCGTCGGTTCCGGCCCGCCGACACCGGGCACGACCCGGATCGTGTTGGACCAGGAGAAGTCGCCGGTCTGCTGCGACACCTGCCACTTGCCCGCCGCGGACAGGCTGGTGGCGCTGTAGTCGCCGTTGTCACCCGAGGCGCTCGAGGCCAGCGCCACCGCGGACGCCCCGGTCGCCGACAGCGGCACCACAGCGGACACGGTCGACGACGCCAGGTCGTTGGTGCTGTCCAGCGGCGTACCGTCGGGAAGGGTGACCAGCCGCAACCGGCTGGCCCAAGCGCCGCCGTACGCTCTGGCGAACTTGCTGTAGTCCACCCGCACCGTCACCGCACCGCCGGCGCGCACGTTGTCGGCCCGGCCGATCCGCAGCACGACCCCGGGCACCCCGGCGCGGGCCGCGCTCGCCCGATCCGCGACCTGGACCGTGACCCTGCCGACCGACGCGGACGCCGTGCCGTCGAGGGCGCGCTGGCCGGCCTGGTCCGACACCCCAGAGACCCACACCGGCAGGTCGCCTGCTTTCGCGCCGACGGCATCCGCACCACGGGCGCGGGCAGGCTCGGCAACATCGACGGTCGCGGTGCCGGGTGCGGGCCAGTCGACCCGCGGTGCCTTGCGGACCTCCCGGTCGCCAGCCGTCCACACCGGTCGGACCTTGTGCTTGACAGGGGCCACGGCCACACCTGTGACGTCCTTGCCCTCCGGCGCCCGCCACTGCGAGCCCGGCTCCGCCGAGCTGGGTGTGCCGACCAGCAGGGTGGCGGCCACCCCCACCGCGACGGCGCCACCGAAACGGCGGCTGGCCCGTCCCACGCGCCGCATCACCGCCGCGGTAAACAGCGGCTTACTGCCCACAACGTCCACGAGAATCCTTCCCACTGGTCGAGCCGCAGCGAAGATCAAGGCAGGCGGTCACATGGCCGCGTGAAGCGCAATATCCCAGTCCGCCCACACCAACTGGACGGCGTAGACGTGGTCGAGGTCGCCAACCCACCCGTGCGTGGGGATGCCGTTCCAGGCCCGGCCGATGGCGAAGTCGCCGGTGGCCGACCAGGCGCCGCTGTAGGAGGCCTGTGCGACGGCACCGCCGAAGTCGGGTGGGCCGTTGACATAGATCTTGACCAGGCCGGCGACGGGGTCGTAGACGCCGACGAGGCTGACCCAGTCGCCGGCGACGACGTAGTCCGTGGTGCAGGCGGCGGTTTCGGTGGCGGTGGCCGAGTCGGATCCGGTGAGGGTGAAGCACCAGGCGGTGTCCGGCTCGTTGTCGCCGTTGAGGTCGAGGTCGTTGCGGAAGCCGAGCCGGAACATCGACGTGTTGACGCCGTCCTGGGAGACAGCGGTACGGGACTGTTCGGTGTCGGTGAGCCGGACCCAGGCCGCGACCGTGAAGCCGGCGGGCGCGGTGGTGTTCAGCACCGGCGATGCGGTGGCCAACTCGCCGGTGCCGTCGAGGGTGACAGCGCCCGCGCCGACCCGGCCCGGGCTGGTCCAGGACACGCCGGTGCCACTTAGCGTTGCCGGGCGGGTGTCGGGAACCGAGGCCGCGACACTTCCGGTGTTGTCGTCCAGGTGCCAGTGCCAGGCACCGCTGCTCGGAGCGACCAGGAACCGGTAGATCTTCGGGTCCGAACTCACTCCGACGGAGTTGCGGGACTGTACGGACAGCACGTTGAGGCCGTCACGGGTGGGGGTGACCGACTCGACCGTGGTGGTGCCGACAACCTCACGGACCGACAGGTCGTCCCAGTACACGGTCTTGCCGGAGCCAATGTTGAACCCGTTGTACAGGCGGATGAACGCGTCGGTCGCCGACGACGGGACGGTCATCGCGACCGAGAGCCGCTGCCATCCGTTGGTGATGGAGGCTTTCGGGGAGGCGATCTCGGTGAACGTCGTACCAACGCCGTAGAAGGCGACCAGACGTAGGCCGCGGCTGGCGCCGGTCGCTCCGGACGGGTTCAGGCCCGTCGCGGCGGGAACGTAGACCCAGCCGGAGATTAGGTACCGTTTCCCGGCCTGCATGCCGACGCGCATGCCGCCGTAGTCGCCGCCGACCGTGGCGTAGGTGTCACCGACCGCACCGCCGGGGTTCCCGCCCGACGCCAGTGGGGTGAGCGACAACGAGTCGGTGGAGCCGTGGCCCAGGCTCGTGTTGCGTGCCAGGGCCACGTTGACCGGGTCGAAGCCGGTCACGCCGGTGGAGACCTGCTGCTGGTTGGCCGAAAGCTGTTCGGCCTGCGGGGTACCCGCCGCGACGGTGACGGCGTTGCCGCCGTTGAGTTGGTAGACGTACTCCGTCACGTTGGAAGCGCCGTTCGGCCCGAACGTGAACGTGCCCGCCTGCCCAGGCCCGCCGTTCCAGGTGCCGGCCGACATCTCCGCGTACGGGTTGCCCGAAACGGTCGGCAGGGTCAGGTCGTCGGGAACCACCTCGAACACGAACCAGCCCGAGTAGGCGCCACAGGTCCAACTGTCGCAGGCCCTCACCCGCCACTGGTACGTCCCCGTCGGTAACGCCCCACCCGCCGACGGCACGATCCGCCACCAACGCGCCGACCCGGACGACACACCGGTCACCGTGCTACCGGACGCCGCCAGACGCGTGGTCCCGGCGCTGTTGAACACCTCGTACTCAGCGCGCAGCACCCCGCCGTCAGGGTCGGAGACCGTCGCCCTGATCTGGGGCGTACCCGACCGCACCGCGGCCGGCGAGGCACACGACGTGTAACACGAATCGATCGCCAACCCGGTCGGCGCGTTCGGGGTCCGGTTGTACACCAACTCCACGTACGGAGTGTTCGACGACGCCTCCGAGGAATTGAACTTCTTCCACCCGTCGTGATGGTTCTCGTTCGTAGCCCTCAGACCGACGTTCGCGGTGTGCGACTGGGTGTTGAAGCTGTGCTGGAACGTCTTCTTCACCGATATCTCGACATATCGAGAGGCACAGGTCGACGAGTAGCCCCTGGTCTCATCCGAGGTGCCGTCCAACTCCCGCCACGCCGGCCAACTGTTCCACCGCACCGTGTGGTTCACGAAATCCGTACGCCACGCCTCCCAGCCCGCCTTCGTGCACGACCACGAATGCGTGGGCCACAGGTGCAGGCTTGCCGACACCACCGTCGCCCCCCAGTAGCCGCCAAGATTGTGGAAGCTGAGAAACGACCTGGCCCGGCATGGGCTGGCGCAACCCCGGAGGGCGTCGTTGCTGTAACCCAGCCTCAACTCCTTGGCCTTGGACTCGTCGCTGGAGTACGTGTTCTGCACGAACGCGTCGAATGCCGGGTTCAGGTTGACCGATGGATCGATCGTGACCGGATACTCCACCAGTGGATCGTCGAAGAACGACTCGTCCGGCGTCAGCACCAGATCTGTATCCGACCCGTTCGGCACCATCGACACATCCACGTCCGCCGCATACACGTGGTCCGACAGTTCCGGCGCCACCCGCGCATCCCACATCCGCGCCTGCGACACCACCACCGACGACTGCGACGCCGTCCGCAACCGCAACCCCGCCCCCGAAGCCGACTCCGGCACCGCCCCGTCCCCGGTACGCCACGGCATCGCGATCGACGACATGCTCGCCGCCGCGGCCGCGTTCTTCACCAGGAAGTAGTACTCGTAACCACTCCTACCAACCTCGACCACCAGATCCACACCAGGCTTCACCTCGGCATAGGTCGCCTTCTGCCCATCGAGGACCGGCGCCGGCAACACACCCCGCCACCCCAACTCACTCGCATCGCCCCCGGTGCCCAACTCCACCAGCGAATCCGACTCCACCCCACGCGCACCCGACAACCGCAGATGATGGGCATGCGCCTTTGGCCCCACGCTGCCGTCCGGCTTGACCTCCAACGTCAGATCCACATCGACCCAGTCACCAGACGCGTCACGCGCCCGCACCGGCGCCAGATGCTGCTCCGCCCTAAACGTCCCGTCCGGCAACGCCCACACCCGCGAAATCCCCGACGTCACCGCCGTCACCTCGACCGGCTGACGAGTCCGGTACGCCAACTCCATTGCCGACGCCTCGTCCAGCTCGTCGAGCGGAGTCTGCGACTGGCCCGACGTCTCGGGCGCCGGGACCGGCGGCGCCGCGACCGCAGCAGCCGACGGCAACGACAAACCAGCAACAACAAGGGCCAGGACCACCATCCCGAACGGCCACTTCGGACAACATGACGACAGCCGACCCAGCACCGAGAACCCCCGTGATCGCGGTCAAGACATTCCGCAGCGACGATAGAGATCGACACGAAGTGTGTAAATAGCGATCACAATTCGTGATCACAAATCAGACATCGCCCACCATGACAGCCATCATGATCACTCTCAGACACCTGCACAAATGCCATCAGAAGAACTATTGCCCGATATCCGATTTCGACAGATCACGCGCCGCCGCAGAGCACCGAGTTGCCCCTGCCGGAGCAGGGCAATCAACCTTGACTAGCAACGATCGCAAAAGGTGCGGCCCACCCCGCCACACATTCATCAACTCTCATCGATACTGCGAGTCGGACGGCCGAACTATCCCCAGTCATCGGGTCTGCGATAGCCGACACGTCCGAGCCCCCGGATGGAGCACGAGGCCGACCTCCCACCACAGCCAACGACACAGCGATGCAACCCTGCTAGACAATGCTGGCGACAAGCCCTTCCAACCGCCCCCGAGAGAGTCCTCGAGACGGGGTTCCGTATTCCGCCGAACCCGGAGCACGCTTCCGGCTTCGACAAGAGGTCACAACCTCCATCGCCCCCCGATCAGCACCCCCTTCCCACGGCCAGCGCGAAGACCTCTTCCAAACCGCTCGCCGCCAGCACTGATTCGCCACTCCTGCACCCATCCTGCCCCCAAGGAAACGTTCAGTAGCTCTCCTGCCCCTTACTGACCACTCCCCCACACCTGCCCCTGCCAGGCAGGATAGAGAGCCGTTGAAGTCCTTTCGGAGCCGTTGAGCGCAGTTGTGTCAAGGAACGGTCCGCAACGCTCTGACCAGGAGAAACGCAAACAGCCGCAGGTCGGGCGGAGACGATCCACGCAGGTCAGGCCGGTTGGACGCCGTTCAGCGCCGTTGGAAGCGACCCGCTGCTCCCAATCTGCTCCCTGGTTCCGCTCAGACGGTAGGGATGGCAGGATTCGAACCGGCGACCCCTTGATCCGGATGCTACCGATCCCACGCCCGGCGCTCCGGGCGATGGCCCGGGCCGGCTTTCAGCGGCTTCGAGCGCGGTGTTCGCCGGCGGCGACCCGGACGTCGCGGTGGTCGCGGACCGCCGCGCGTGCCATCCGTGCCAGCGCCGCGAGATCGCCGTCGGCAAGCACGAGTACGTCGTCGAGCACGTCCGGCGGGAGGCACAACTCCTGCGGCCCGTAGCAGTCGTGCCATGCCAGGTCGGCCAGCTCCAGCAGGTCCAGCGCCGCCTCGACCTCCGGCTGACGGAACGACGCGGCGATCCGGGGCAGGCGTTCCCCACGTCGCTGTGCGCTGCCGACCGCCACGTGGCGCCCTCCGATACCTGATCGAGAGTGTCACCCTACTTCGGCGATCCGAGCCCCTTCCTGACCCGGTCGGTCTCGTACGCCCAGATGGCGATCTCGACCCGGTTACGGACGCCGAGCTTGGCCATCAGGCTCGCGATGTGGGACTTGACGGTGCTGAGGCTGATGTGCAGCTCGTCGGCGATCTCGCCGTTGGTGCGACCGCGTGCGACGGCGACGAGGACCTGCTCCTCCCGGTCGGTGAGGGCGTCGACCGGCTGCCTCGGCGGCGCGGCCGGTCCCGCGTCGACGAAGGCCGTGAGCAGTCGGGTCGTGATGCTCGGGGCGATGAGCGCGTCGCCCTCGGCGGCGGCGTGCACGGCCTGGGTGAGCAGGGCCGTACCGGAGTCCTTGAGCAGGAACCCACGCGCACCGGCGCGCAGCGCGGCGTAGACGTACTCGTCGAGGTCGAAGGTGGTGATGACGACCACGGCGAGGGGATCGGCGACCGCGGGCCCGGCGAGGCGGCGGGTCGCCTCGATTCCGTCCACATTGGGCATTCGGATGTCGAAGAGGCACACGTCCGGGCGCAGGTGCCGGGCCAGCTCGACGGCCCGGCCGCCGTCGGCGGCCTCGCCCACGACCTCGATGCCGGGCTGGGCGTCGAGGATCATCGTCAAGCCGGTACGGACGATCTCCTGGTCGTCGGCGACGACCACGCGGATGGCCATGAGGCGATTATGCGGCCGTCGCGCTCCAGGGCAGCACCACGGCCACCGTCCAGCCCCGGTCGAGGTTGGGACCGGCCTCGCAGGTGCCACCGAGGAGGCTCGCGCGCTCCGTCATGCCGACGATGCCGAACCCGCCCGGTCCGGCGGGGCGGGCCGAACCGGTGTCGCCGTCGTCGGTCACGCGCAGGCGTACGGATCCGGCGTCGGCGGCGACCAGGACCTCGATGCGGGTCGCGTGTCGGGCATGTCGTCGCGCGTTGGTCACCGACTCCTGCGCGAGGCGGTAGATGGCGGTGCCGACGGTCGCCGGGATGCCGTCGAGGTCGCCGGCCAGTTCCACGTCGACGATCGGACCGGGCTGGGAACCGTTCGCCAGCCGTACGAGGTCGGGGATGCCCGGGTTGGGTGCCAGGTCCGCCGGTCCGGTCCGGCGCAGCGTGTGCACCATCGTCCGCATCTCGGCGAGGGCGCGGGCCGCCTCGGCCTCGATGACGCGCAGCGCGTCGACGGCGGCGTCCGGCCGGGTCGCCGCCACCGCGATGCCGGCCTGGGCCCGGATCGCCATCGCCGAGACGTGATGGGCCACGGTGTCGTGCAGGTCGCGGGCCAGCCGCTCGCGTTCGAGCAGTTTGGCCTGGTCGAGACCACGGGCCCAGAGCATCGCCCGGTACCGGAACGCGATGGCCAGGGCGAAGGTCGCGAACAGCACGACGAACCCGATGACCATCTCGGTGAGGTCGACGTAACCCAGCGCCGCCGACAGGAAGTTCTTGGCGACGATGAGCGCCGCACCGGCCACCGCCTCCCGACCGGAACCCCACCGGAACAACGCGTACGGCAGGGCCAGCAGGTAGACCATGGTGACCAGGTCGGGCTCGCGGCCGATGAACAGCGGGGTCACGCCGGTGGCGGCGAAGGCGATCGCGACCATCGGCAGCGGCCGGGCGCGGCGCCACAACAACGTCGGCACCAGCGCCAACGTGATGATCACCGCGGCGGCGCGCGCCGGGATGTCCGGCCGCAGGATTCCCTCGAGGACCGTGAGCGATGCGACCACGCCCACGAGCGCCCAGTCCCGCCAGCCCAGCTCGGGCGGGTCGAGGGCTCGGGGCGCGCCCCACACGGAGCGGAGAAGCTCACGCACGTACCCGATCGTACGCAGCGCCCGCCGGCACCGGATTGGCCCAAAGTACGGCTGGTGTCCCGTTCCATCGGCCGGGTCGGATCCGGCCCGCGCTCCGATGAGTTCCTGCGCACCGGCCGGGAGGATCGACGCACGACGACGGGCAACAAGAATCAGGCAACGGGAAGGGCAGCCGTGAACTCCTCCGCCAGATCGAACTGGCTCATCCCCACCGGCCTGCTCGTGCTCGCCGCCGTACCGGTGGTCGCGGGCGGGCTACGACTGACCGAGTTGGCCGGCGGCGGGCAGGTGCTGCCGGACGGCGAACGGATCGGCTCCGCGCCGGTGCCCGTGATACTGCACATCGTCGGTGTCACCGTGTACGGCATCCTCGGCGCCTTCCAGTTCGCGCCCGGCTTCCGGCGCCGGCGCCGGGGCTGGCACCGGGCCGCGGGACGGCTGCTGGTGCCCTGTGGACTGCTCGCCGCGCTGAGTGGACTGTGGCTGACCCTGTTCATGCCGCGCGCGGCCATCGACGGTGACGTGTTGGCGGTCATCCGGGTGGTGGTGAGCGTCGCCATGGCCGGTTGCCTCGTCCTCGGCTTCGTCGCGGTCCGGCGGCGGGACTTCGCCCGGCACCGGGCGTGGATGATCCGCGGCTACGCGATCGGCATGGGCGCGGGCACGCAGGCCTTCACCGCGGCGGCCTGGGTCGCGGTGGCCGGCCCGCTCACGATGTCGGGCAAGACCGGCACCATGACCGCGGCCTGGCTGATCAACGTGGTCGTCGCGGAATGGATCATCCGCCGCCGTCCGGTCACGGCCCTCGGCCGGCCGGCGCCGGCGCCGGCCGGGATCGCCCCGTCGATGTGATCGTCTGCGGTTCAGCACTGCCGGTACGGCGTGTCGAATGCCTGGGCAGCAGACGATCAAGGCGGCACGGACGCCGCACGCGGAAACCGTTGCTCTATCCCCTGAGCTACGGGGGCGCGATGATCCAGACTAGCTAGCAGCGGCTGTCGGCGTACCGCAGGGAGCCGCAGGCGCGATCGACGCCGGCACCGCCACCAGCGGATCACACGACGACCACACGCGCGCGGCCCGAACAGGCGGTCTTCAGCGACGGACACGATCGGTCGAGATCGGTCACGACCGGTCACCGTTGCCGGAGCAGACACCGGGCACACACACAAAGGCCATCGATACCTGTTCACGCCGGCCGGTCTCGTCGAGGTGATGCCCTCCAGATGCGGGGTTGCCCCAAGCCGGCGCCTGGCCGCCCGCCGCTCAACTCCCCCGCGGTCCGCGGGTGGCGCGAGTTGGAGCGGCTTCGGTGAGCGGGCAGCGACGCTTCGGACGGCGCGATATCGGCGGCATCCGCACACGCCCAGCTCGCCCCATCCCGCGAGCAGGTACACCAGCTGGCGGGGGCCACGACCAGAACGCCGCCCACGACAGACGCGCCGCCGCCGATCCAGACCACACGGTCCGTTACCTCCCCGACGCTCTTCGCAAACCGATACGCCCTCTTCTGTCGATGGGAGGGCGTCGCGCTCGCTGTCGTACCGATGTGAGTTCGCCGAGAAGTGGCCGTGGGCGCCGGCCTGGTCGCGCAAGTCTTGCATGGCGACCGTACTTCTCGGCGATGTGCGGGCCTGCTGGCAGACGCTGATTGTCAGCGGGCTACAGGTTGTTGATTCGGGCCAGCAGCTCTGCCTCGGTCAGATTCTCCAGGACCGCGTCCTGCTTGCGGCCCAGGACTGCCAGCAGCTTTTCCTTCTCCAGTTTCTTGGCTGCCGCCGCCTTCGCCGACTGGTCCTCCGCGAGGCGGATGGCGATGACGTGCTTGACGACCTCCAACTTGGTCTCCAAGGTTGCCTTGGCCGGATTGGTCTCGGTGGCCACGAACGACTCGGTGTCGATGGCCTTGAGTTCGGCGTTGACCGCCTTGGCCACGTCATCGAGGCTGAAGCCGGACTTGGCGGTCAGCGGAAGCTCCCACAGCTGTTCCGTGGTCAGCAGTCCCTTGGCCGACGGGTAGCGGAATTTCTCCCGCGTGGCCTTTTCAAAAATGGTCACGATGCCTCTCTCAGATTTTCTGGGTAGGAAATCAGAACTGGATACTGATGAGGTGGCGCCGGCCGTCGGTCATGGTCACCTTGGCGACCACAGAGCTGCGGACCGTGGAGCTGAAGCCGAGGCCAGACAGCTGATCCGGGGACGGCTCGCACTTGGTGCGATCGCCGAGAACCTCGAACACCTTGCGGTGCGGTTGCAGGTCGCCGCGGAGGAACTCGTTGTAGATTCCCCGGGTCGGCTGGTCGTTCACGCACCCTTTCAGGATGAAGAAGTAGTGGCGGTTGCCGACCTCGCCGTCGTCGAAGTAGTTCGGCGAGTACATGATGGTGGACACCGGCACGAACTGTTCGGTGGTGATTCCCCACAGGTTCTTGCCTGCGCTGCCCGGCTGCATGTCCTTACCCGGCCGGAACGCGGTGATCACCTCGTCGGCGACCGTCATCCGGCCCACCTCGACGGTCTCCTTGTGGCCGACCGCCCGCTCGTGGCTGTAATGCTCGATTTTCCCGTTGCTCTCGGTCTCGATCACAAAGCCGACCTCGGTGCTTTCCCGCTTGTTGAACTGGTGCACCTCGATCCGGTACTCGCCGTCGGGGACGTTGTCGGTCCAGGTAACGTTCTCCACCGGCTCGCGCGAGAACGCCCCGCCCGCGTTCATGTCGACGTCCAGCTTGTTGCGTTTCTCCTTGTACCAGATGTGGTCGCCGTTGGGTTCGAACACGTGCAGGTCGAGGTCGTCGTGGTTGAACCAGGACAGGCTCACCCGCAGCTTGCCGGTGACGTTGCCGCCGGCCCGCTTGACCTTCTCCTTGATCGAGTCGGTGACGTTGCCGTTGTAGGACCAGCCGAAATCGTTGTCCCAGGTGAACAGCCGCGGAGCGGCCGGGTGCCGGCCGGTGGTGAGACTGACGAAGTGCGGTTCGTGGCTGTTGGCGACCCACAGGTCGATGGTCGCGGCGCCAGGCAGGATGTCTTTCATGAAGGTGACCACGGGAGTCTCCTCCGGCTTCGCGTCACGAAGGCGCGCACCTGCCGACCTCATGGTGGCCGCCTGCATGAGCAGCCCTTCGATGCCGTCCTTCATTCGCGACTGTGTGTCGTTGTCGACCCATAGCACGTTGGTGACCGACACGTCGGACAGCCGGGCGAACCGTCGCTGCAACGACTCCTCGATGCCCAACTCGTCGATGGTCTTCATGGCAGCCTTGACCATGGCCGGGGTGATCAACGCCGTGGGGCGCTGGTAATTCTGCGGTGCCACCTTCGTCTCGAACGACCGGACCGCCTGCTCCAGGTCGACGCCCGCGGACAGATCCTGGACAAGGGTGCCGATCACCGTGTTGCGGAACCGGGCCGCCGGGTTCATGGCGTTGGCGAAAATGAAGGCCTGTCCGTCGGTCGCCTTCGTCCACCGGTTCTGCAGTGACCGGAACTCGGTCACCGCCCGACGATGCTCCGTGCCGCGGTAGAGGGCGTTGTCGTCGATGAGGTCGACGACGGTGTCCAGAGCGTGCGGGGTCAGCTCGGCCAGGCCACGCCGGAACACCTGTACCGCGGCGTCGAAGGTGCCCCGTGCCGCGCCGACGTCTTTGATGCGATGCCGCTTCTCCACCCGGCCGTGCAGGTGGTGCCACACCTCGACCTGGCCGTCGCGCAGCGTCCGGGTCGTCCTCGTCCCGTACTCCGCCTCAGTGGACCGGAAAATGGTGGACAACGGCAGCGTGCTGACGAATTCGTCCATTGCGGCGGCGACGATGGAGAAGACCGGGTCGGATGCAGACACCCCGGACCAGACGGAGCGAACCTGTCCGTTGTGGATCTCGACGATGTTACCGAAATTCTTGATGAACCCGCGGCAGGTCGAGCAGTCGTACTCGGACCGCTCACGGAACCGGAGATTGGTGCCGGCGGGGAAGGAATCGAGAAAGGTGAGCCAGAGTGAGTCCCGGTCGAGACCGTCACCGACGACGTACAACTCGTCCTTGGACATCGCGGACAGACGTATAGTCACATCCGTCACGAACTGCTGGAAATCACCCACTGTGTCATCCTCCTTGATCACCGGAGATCCTATGGAGTGCCTGCAATCGGAGAAACGCATTTCCGGCTGTCCGCACGGTCACGGACGGGCGCCAGTGGCCGGCGGTCAGTCGACCGGATTCGCGTACGGCGGTAGGGTGCCGAGCCGGCGATCAGCGGTTCCGCCAGTTGGCCGGTGGCTCAGTTGCGCAGATCCCGACTCACGCCGTGGTTGCCTTCCCGGGCACCGGCGGGCCTGGGTGATCGGGGCATGCTCCGCATGATGATTTTCCTCGCCACCAACAACTCCGCCGACTACTGCGAGGAGACCGGCGTCCTCGCGCTCGAACTACGTGCCGAGATCGCGAGGGTCACCTGAGACCTGACCCGAGTAGCGGATCTCGAACATCCTCTCAAGCACGCCAGGCTCACACCGAGGGACCGTGTGAACGCGCGCTTGATCAGGTGCTCGCTCATGCCGCCGATAGTGCGCGTCGGCGCCGAAGCACCCCATCACTCGGCAGCCGTCAGCGGGGTACGTCCAGGTGCGAGGCCGTCCGGTCGCGCCGCTGACCGTACGCGCTGACGACCCTGAGCCGTCACGGTCCGTACCGGTCGGCAAGGCTGGCAGGCATCCTGGACAAGCCGAGAGCAGTAGCGGACTTCCGTGGCGCGTTGGTGGCATAGAATCGCTTGGATATTGGGGGTCTCCTTGCGTCTGTTGCTGGCTTGCCTCGTGGCCATCGTTTCGGTCGGGCTCGTCGCGTTCGGTGGCGTGAGCGCGCTTGCTGGGTTCCTGGACCAGCGCGCGGCGGATCGCGTGTACGTGGTCCAGTTCAAACGCCCCGGCGACGAATGCGGCGGCGCGCGGCAGTTGCACCTCGACGTGACCGACGGAAAGCCGCTGAGCTGCCGACCAGGGTATGCGGGAGTCGTCGGGGGATACGCCAGAAACGACCTGCCCGGCTTCGCCGACGCACAGAACGAGCAGGTGCTGGCCTTGGCCGAAGGGCTCGGCGGCGATGGGCTGTCGGGCGCTGAACAACGCCGGATCCAGGACCGGGTGGATCAGATCCTGGCCACGGTGCCAGCCGCCGAGCGGCCGGACCGCAAGCCGGGCTTGTGGGGCGCGCGCCAGGCCTGGCTAGGGGGTGGGCTGGCAATGGCCGGCGTGGTCGGGTTGGTTGCCCTCTTGCTGCTCGCCATCCGCGCTACCAAGCGGGCACGCTGAGGTGGAGCGGCCTGGGTGGGGCACCAGACCGCGCGGAGCGGCTTCGCCGCGAAGACTGGCAGCTCATGCTGCCCAAGACAGAGATCAGCGTCATGATCACGTATACGGACATGCCGCGATCCGGGCACACGGAGCGTGCCATCGGCAGGTCGGTAACCGTCCGGAACTGCCGAGTTGAGGACGTTGTGGCGAACGAACCAATTAGGAGCAGGCGACAACGGGCGAGCGACCGAAGGTACGGATTCACCCGAGTTCCGCAGTTCGTAGGAACACAAGCATGATCGGGTCGGGGTCGATGCTGGTCACGGGCTCGCAGATGCCTCGGACTGGGCCGGCGGATCCGAAAGTGTAGTAACACGACCTGAGATTCACATCTTGTTCTGCCAGTGGTGATGTGGTTTCTTCGTAGTCATGTATCTGCGGTTCACCTCGCGGACCAACGCCGACGGCAGCGTGGTGCGCTACGTCGCGTTGGCACACAACCGGCGCGTGGACGGCAAGATCAAGCCTGATGTGCTTATGAATCTGGGCCGCGTCGACCGGGTCGACGTCGAAGGGCTGCGCCGGCTCGCCGCGTCGATCGACAAGCACTTCGGCGAAGACGGCGCGGGTGCGGAAGCGGGCCTGGCGGCCGGAGCGGGACCTCTCGACGTCGTCGACGCACGGTCGATCGGGTCGACATGGCTGCTCGACGGGTTGTGGCGGCGCCTCGACGTCGGCGCGGCGGTGCGGGCGGCTGCGGACGCGCGTAGGTTCACCACGAACATGGAACGGGTGCTGTTCGCGCTGGTCGCCAACCGAGCTGTGGCGCCGATGAGCAAGCTGTCGGCCGCCGAGTGGGCCGGGCAGGACACGGTCATCCCGGGCCTGACCGGTATGGACGACGACCACGCGTACCGGGCGATGGACCTGCTCATCGACGCCGATACCTGCGGCCGGGTGCAGGAGGCGGTGTTCTTCGCCGTGGCCAACCTGTTCAACCTTGAAGTCGACCTGTTGTTCTTCGACACCACCAGCACCTACTTCGAACGCGACACCGAAGACGACGGCGACGATGCGTTTCGCCGGTTCGGGCACTCCAAGGACCACCGCTCGGATCTGCCGCAGATCGTCATCGGCCTGGCCGTGACCAAGGAAGGCATCCCGGTGCGGTGCTGGTGCTGGCCCGGCAACAGCAATGACCAGGCCGTGCTGGCCGAGGTTCGCGACGACATGCGCGACTGGAAGCTCGGACGCGTGATCACCGTGGTCGACCGCGGGTTCTCCAGCGCGGACAACCTGGCCTACCTGCGCCGCGCCGGCGGGCACTACATCGCCGGGATGCGCATGCGTGACGGCAACCCCCTCGTCGAGCGGGTCCTGGCCCGCCAGGGCCGCTACCAGCAGGTCAAGGACAACCTGCGCGTCAAGGAAGTACGCATCGACGGATCCGACGTGCGGTTCGTCATCTGCCACAACCCCGACCAGGCGATGCGTGACAAGCAGCACCGCGACGACGCGATCGCCCGCGTCGAAGCCGAACTCGAACGCATCCGTGACCAGCGCGAACGCGACGCCAGACGACCCGTCGCAGACAAGGCCCGTAAGAAGAACGAGGCGGCGCACGCCCGCGCCGAGTGCGCCCTGCGCGACCACCCGACCCTGGGCCGGTGGCTCGTCCAGCAGCCCAACGGACGACTGAAGGTCAACAAGGCCAAGGTCAAGGCCGAGGAACGCCTCGATGGCAAGTACCTCATCGCCACCTCCGACCCGCACATCAGCGCCGAGGACGTCGCGCTGGGCTACAAGAACCTCCTCGAGGCCGAGCGCGGGTTCCGCGACCTGAAGTCGCAACTGCTGCTGCGGCCGGTGTTCCACCGCCTCGAGCACCGCATCCGCGCCCACGTCCTCATCTGCTGGCTGGCCCTGCTGCTGATCCGCGTCGCCGAACGCGCCACCGGCCAGACCTGGCGAAACATCAACCGGCAACTCGGACGAATCAGCCAGGTCACCCTCGCCGGGCCCGCCGGCACCGTCGTGCAGACCACCCCGCTGAGACCCGAACACAAGGCCATCTACCAGGCACTTTCCGTCCAGCCGCCGGCCCGGGTCACCGCCTTCGACCCCCAGTAGCCAAGATCAGATCCTGGCAAGAGGGCGTAGACACACGCCTCTTGTTCGACGCACGTCAATCTTCGCTGCTCCACATCCAGATTCCGATGATCGTTGAACTACAAACTGCGGAACCCGGGATTCAGCGTCTCGTCTGAGCCGGACGGCTTTGCGGCTACGCTGCCGGCCGTCCGGGCTCCTGCTGGTACGGTCGGCGGGTGATCGTCGAGGAGCACTGGTGGAACGGGGAGGCGGCGACACGAGGGCGTCGCGACATCTACATTCGTACCGATGGTCGTCGCTGGGAAGTGCAGGCGCAGATCGGTGGTGCGCACGGCCGTTCAGAGGTGCTGGAGTGCTTCAGCCGTAGCTCGGCGAGCATCCTCGCGAGGGCTTGGCGCGGGGGCAACCCGGCCTGGCGCATGCTGCCTCACTGAGGGTAGTGCCGTCGGGCGTCAGACTGACGGCAGGCACAAGGTCCCTCGACCGAAGGGCCTCGACTGGCGGAGAGCGGGAACCCAACCGCGTTTCAACTTCTGATCCACGATCCTCACCCTCCACTGGGCGTCCGGCATCTCCGAACTCCGCCGTGCCGGAATGTCCGCTCATGCCGCGAGGCGCGCGCAACGCAGCGTGACGAGCCGGGCCAGCGCTCGATATCTGCGACTATCAATGAAAGAGTGCTGCGGCCAAGGCGTTCTGAATCGCTACGGCAGACCTCGCGACTGCATCTCGTCCTCAACCGCTTCCCTGCGGCGCCGCCAGTCCCGCCGAGCCTTGGGGTTACGGCCGGGTGATCTGCTCGATGACTGCTCAAACTCCCGGGCCAGGCTGAACCGACCGATCAACTGCTCGTCGGTAAGGCCCGGCAGCTCACGGTCCCAGGTCTCCAACATCTTCCATCGCGACATGCCGTATGCCCTCCGTCCCTGCCGACGCCATTATTTCAGCGAACGGGATGCAAAGCTGGCATCCGCTTCTGCCGCAAAGCGCTCGTCACCGACGGTGACACCGGGGCCGATCGCTGATGGTTCGAACGTGTTGATCATCGGATGCCTGGCCGCTACACGAACCTGGGTGCATGGAAACCTTGCCCGGACTACGCCTCATCGGCGTGCCTGTTGATGATCTTCCGTTGCCTCCCGCGTTCGACGCGGTCACGGCCTGGGCTGGTGCTGGCCGGGTGGTGCGTGCCACCGAGCTGGACGTGGCGACGTGGCGGCTTCCCGAGCCGCAAAGGGCAGCGCTGGTCTCCTGTGGCGTACCGCTGATCGACGACCTCGTGAGTGCGGTGTCATTCCACGCAGCGCCGACGATCTACCGGTTGGCGAACTCCGACGACCTGGACTGGGTGTACGGTGCCGCACCGGGGACAGGCGAGGTGCGGGCATGGTCGTCGGACGGCAGCACTCAGTTCATCAACTCGACGATCACCCACTGGCTGTGTTCGCTGCACATGGTTGGTAACTGGCTGAACAGCTCGCCCGTCATCAACCGCTGGGACGAAGACGGACAGGCCGAAGAGGAAGCACTCGCGGAGATCGCCGACCTGTTGGACCGGATCAGAGCTCTCGACCCGCCCGCGATCGCGGACGGCGACCATGCAACCCACTTCTGGCCCGCAGTGCTCGACCGGTGGCTCTACTGATCGATGCAGACGTCCTCTTCTGCCGCCGACCGAGCAACGCTGCGCGCCGAGGTCCTCACTGTTCTTCGAAGTTGAACGCGAAGTCGCCGGTCTCGATGCGATCGATGAGTTGACCGACGTCGTTGGCCTGCCTGATCCCGCTGCCCCACCCATTGCTGGTGATGTCGACTAGCAGTACCGGGTCGGGGATGTCGGCCTCATGGGCGTCTCGGTGGTCACCGCGGTCGTAGGCCCAGGTCACCTTCAAACGATCGCCTCCCCGCCTTCAGAGTAGGCACACCAGTGCCCCACCTGCCCGCCACGGCCGCGGGGCCGTGGCGGATCGCGTACGGGTGCGCGTGGGTTGCCCGAACCAATACAGCTCGATGACCTCAATGGCGCGACCGCGTTTCATCGGAGCGGGCACGGAGCGTGCTGGTACAGGAATGCGTGCCATCCGTGGCCAGTGTGCAGCTTGTCGGGCTGCCGCAATGTCGAACATCGGCACACGGAAACCACCGTGCGGTTCTGTCGCGTGACGGCACCAACGCCGACTCACCCTTGACAGTCAGGTACAGATGTACTGGTACGCTCGTACTAGTACATCCGTACCTGACGGGGTGGGAGATGCCTGACGTGGATGTGGGGGCTGGCAGCGCGCCGATCGAGCGGTCGCGGCGCGACCCGGAGGGCCGCCGGCGGGCGATCGTGGAAGCGGCGGCGGCGCTGATCGTGGAGGACGGACTGACCGACCTGACCCACCGGCGGGTGGCCGCCCGGGCCGGGGTCTCACTGAGCGCGACGACGTACTACTTCTCCTCGCTGGAGGAGTTGAGCGAGGAAGCGCTGCGCCTGCTCGCCGACCGGATCGACACCGAGCTGGCGGCCGTCGCCGAGACGCTGGCGGCCCACGGCGGCGACCCGGCCGTGCTGGCCGGGATCCTGCACGGCTACCTGCTGGAGCCGACGCGGGTGCAGGCCGACACCGCGCTCTACCTGGCCGCGACCCAGCGGCCGGCGCTGCGCCCACTGGCGCTGCGCTGGTTCGACGGCCTGGTCGAGGTGCTGTCGAACCACGTCGACGCGGGCACCGCGACGGCGCTGGCGGTCTACGCCGACGGCGTGACCGTGCACGCGATGCTGCACGACGAGATCCTCGACCTCGCCGCGATCACCAGGGCGGTGACGGCGCTGATGCGTCCCGACGACGGGAGCCGGCGATGAGCGCGCCGCAGGACGTCCAGCCGGCCCCGGGCCTGTCGAGGGCGCGCCGGTGGGCCTGCCTGGCCGTGCTGTCGGCCAGCCTGCTGGTGGTCGTCATGGACATGACCGTGCTCAACGTGGCACTGCCCGACCTCGCGGCCGACCTGTCGCCGACGTCCGACCAGCAGTTGTGGATCGTCGACACGTACTCGCTGATCCTCGCCGGTCTGCTGGTGCCGATGAGCGCGCTGGCCGACCGGTGGGGCCGCCGGCTGCTCCTGCTGGGCGGCTTCGCGGTCTTCGGTGCCGCGTCGCTGCTGGTCCTGGCCGCCGACACCCCGAACGCGGTGATCGCGGTACGCGCCCTGCTGGGCGTCGGCGGAGCGATGATCATGCCGACCACGCTGTCGATGATCCGTACGGTGTTCACCGATCCGGGCGAGCGGGCGACCGCGCTCGGGGTGTGGGCGGCGGTGTCGTCGCTGGGCGCCGCGGTGGGGCCGATCGTCGGCGGACTGCTGCTGGAGCACTTCTCGTGGCAGGCGGCGTTCCTGGTCAACGTGCCGCTCATGGTCGCGGCGCTGGTCGCCGGGCGGCTGCTGCTGCCGGAAGCGCGTGACCCGTCCCCGCCCCGCTGGGACGTGGTGGCGACCGTGCTGGCGATCGTGGGCATGGTGTCGCTGGTGTGGGCGATCAAGCAGTTCGCCAAGTACTTCGCCGACGACGGGCTGGCCCAGCCGGCCGCCTGGGCGGCGCTGACCCTGGCGGTGGTGCTGCTCGGCTGGTTCGTGCTGCGCTGCCTGCGCCGGCCGGACCCGCTGCTCGACGTACGGCTGTTCACCCGCGCCCCGTTCACGGCCGGCACGGTCGCGGCGCTGGTGTCGATGTTCGCGATGGCGGCGCTGCTGCTCCTCGTCGCGCAGTGGCTGCAACTGGTCGAGGGCCAGTCGCCGCTGCAGGCCGGGGTGCACCTGCTGCCGATGGCGGCCGGGGCGGTGGTCGCCGCGCCGCTGGCACCCGCCCTGGCCGGGCGCGTCGGCGCCCGTGCCGTCCTCGCCGGCGGGCTGGCCGTGGCCGGCGTCGGTTTCCTCGTGCTCTACGCCGCCGCCGGGCCGCTCAGCTATCCGGCGGTACTCGTCGCCCTGGCGCTGCTCGGCGCCGGCTCGGGGTCGCTGGCGATCGCGTCGGCGATCATCATGTCCGGCACCCCGCAGAGCAAGGCCGGCAACGCCGCCGCGATCGAGGAGACGGCGTACGACCTCGGCAACGTGCTCGGCGTGGCGATCCTGGGCAGCGTCGCCGCCGCGCTCTACCGCGACCGGCTCGCCGGCCTGACCGGGGAGGGCGTCGACGGCTCGCTCGTCGCCGCAGCCCAGGAGTCGCTCGGCGCCGCCCTGCACGTCGCCGCGGAAGCCGGCGTACCGGAACTCGCCGCCCGCGCCCGGGACGCCTTCACCGATTCGCTGGTGCAGATCGGTCTGGTCGGCGGCCTGGCGATGCTCGCCGCCGCGGCCGTCGTCTACATCCTCGTGCCCCGCAGCCTCGACCTGACCAAGCAGCAGCACTGAGCCGGTCACGACACCGACCGCCGGTTCGCCGGTTCGCCGGTTCGCTTGACCTTGCCGCAGCGTCAACGTTTCTACTGGTGGTCATGCGGATCGGCGAACTGGCGGCGCTGGTCGGGGTGTCCACCCGGACCGTGCGGCACTACCACCACCAGGGGCTGCTGCCCGAACCGGGCCGGCGGCTGAACGGATACCGCGAGTACGAACTGCGGGACGCGGTCGTGCTCGCCCGGATCCGCCGGCTGACCGAGCTGGGCCTGTCGCTGGACGAGATCCGCGACGTGCTCGCCGACGACGAGGGCCGCGAGCTGCGGGACGTACTGCTGGAACTGGACGCCGACCTGGCCCGGCAGCAGGCGGAGATCACGACCCGGCGGGACCGGCTGGCGGCGCTGCTGGCCGCGACCGACCTCGGTCCGGACTCGGCGATGTCGCCCGCCCTGGCCGAGGTCCTGGGTGGGCTGCCGGCCGGCGGGTCGCGGTTCGCGGCGTTCGACCGGCAGGTGCTCGGCCTGATCGAGGCCGCCGCCGAACCGGCCCACCGCGACGGGTTCGCCGCGCTGTTCCGGCCGCTCACCGAGCCGGACGCGGTGCGGCGGGGGCACGCGCTCAACACCCGGATGGACGAACTCGCCGACGCCACCCCGGACGACCCGCGGGTCGCCGCGCTCGCCGCCGACCTCGCCGCGCACCTGCCGGACGAGATGGTGACGGCGCTGGTGGACAGTCTCGACGATCCCGACTCCAGCCACTGGCTGGAGGTGACGTCGCGCGAACTGCCGCCCGCACAGCAGGCGGTGATCCGGTCGATGGTCGAGTTGTTGAAGGAGCGGGGATGAACATCGCGGTAGTGGACCTGGCCGGAATCGACACCGGCATGGCGGACCTGGTCGGTGGCAAGGCGGCCGGCCTGGCCCGGATGATCCGCGCCGGTGAGCGGGTGCCCGGCGGGTTCTGCGTCACCACCACGGCGTTGGTCGGCGGGACGCTCCCGGTCGAAGAGATCGAGCGGGCGTACGAGCGGATGGGCGGCGGCGTTGTCGCCGTACGGTCCAGCGCCACCGCCGAGGACCTGCCCGACGCCAGCTTCGCCGGACAGCACGTCACGGTCCTCTCCGTGACCGGGCTGCCGGACCTGCTCGACGCGGTCCGCGCTTGCCTGGACTCGCTGGACTCCGAACGGGTCGCGGCCTACCGCGCGGCGAACGGAGTCGGTGCCGCGCGGATGGCGGTCGTCGTGCAGCGGATGGTCGACGCCGCGGTGGCCGGGGTGCTGTTCACCGCCAACCCGGTCACCGGGAGCCGGTCCGAGATGGTCGTCGACGCGGCGCCGGGGCCGGGTGCCGCCCTGGTCGACGGGGCGGTGGACGCCGATCACTACGTACTGGCGGCCGACGGCCGCCCCGACCGGGCCGACGGCTGCCTCGCCCCGCAGCGGTTGGCCGAACTGTACGCGGCCGGCCGGCGGCTGCGGGACCGGGCCGGGACACCGCAGGACGTCGAGTGGGCCGTGGACCACGACGGGGTGCTCTGGCTGCTCCAGTCCCGGCCGGTCACCACCCTTTTCCCCGTGCCGCCGCAGACCGGCCGGCCCGGTCCCCGCGTCTATCTGGAGCTGGGCGGGCAGTTCCAGGGGGTGCTGCAGCCGTTCACACCGATGGGGGTCGCCGCGCTGCGGGCCGTCGCCGCGGGCATCGGCGGCGGGTCCGGCAAGGAGGGCGGGTCGGGCAAGGAGGGCCGTCCCGGCAAGGACGGCGGGTCGGGGAAGGATGGCGGGTCGGTCGTCGAGATCGGGGGCCGCCTCTACTTCGACCTCACCGACACCGTCCGCCGCCCCGGCGCCGACCGCTGGCTGCCGAAGTTCGTGGAGGCGGACTTCGGCCCCCGGGTGCGGACCGTGGTCGAGCAGGTGCTGGCCGATCCGCGGTTCGCCCCCGACCCGAAGCCGGCCCGCCGGGGCGGCGGAGTCGGGCCGCTGCTGCGCGTCGCCCCGCGTGCCGTCGCCGGCGTCGTACGGGCACTGGCCCGCCCCGCCCCGGCCCGCGACCGGGCGTTGCGCGCGGTCGACGAGTTCCGGCGGGAGTCCGTCGCTCCGCCCGGGCTGGACACGGCCGCGCGGCGGCTGCGTTTCGTCGCGGACGTCGGGCTGCCGACCCGGAAGCTGGAGCGGATGATCTGGCCACTGATGGCCGGCATCCTGGCCGGCGCCGCACCGGCGGCGCTGCTGAAGGGCGTCGCGACCGAGGCCGAGGTCCGCACGGTGCTGGGCGGCATGCCGCACAACATCACCATCGAGATGGACCTGGCGCTGTGGGAGATCGCCGAACGGGCCGGCGGACACCGCGAACTGCTGCTCGGCGTCCCGGCGGCCGAACTGGCCGCCCGCTATCTCGCCGGGGAACTTCCCGACATCGGGCTGGCCGGGTTCCTGGACCGGTTCGGGCACCGCGCCGCCGTCGAGATCGACATCGGGGTGCCGCGCTGGGCCGAGGATCCGGCGCCGGTGTTCGCCGCGATCGCGAACTACCTGCGGATCACCGACCCGGACCAGGCCCCCGACCGCAGGTTCGCGCGGGCGGCGCGCACGGCCACGGCGACGCTCGACGACCTGGCCCGCCGGGTCCGCCGGCGCCGGCCGGTACGCGGCCGGATCGCGGTCTTCCTCCTGCGCCGGGCCCGGCAACTCGGCGGCCTGCGCGAGCTGGGCAAGTTCGCCGGCCTCTACCCGCTGGGCGAGATGCGCCGGCAGGTGCTCCTCGTCGGCGCCGAACTGGCCGGCCAGGGGCTGCTGAAGGAGGCGCAGGACATCATGTTCCTCGACCTCGCCGAGGCGGACGCCGCCGTACACCGGCAGGTCGACCACCGGGAGCTGGTCGCCGCCCGCCGGCTGGCGTACGACCGGGAGCGGCGCCGTACCCACGTCCCGGTCGCCCTGCTCTCCGACGGCACCGACGTCGAGGCGCTGCGTACGGCGAAGCCGGCCGGCGAGGGGACGCTGGCCGGGCTGGCGGCGGCACCGGGCACGGTCACCGGACCGGCCCGGGTGGTGCGGGACCCGGCCGACGCGTACCTCGAACCCGGCGAGATCCTGGTGGCCCCGACCACCGATCCCGGCTGGACCCCGCTGTTCCTGACCGCCGGCGGCCTGGTGACCGAGATCGGTGCGCCGCTGGCGCACGGCCCGACGGTGGCCCGGGAGTACGGCATCCCGGCCGTGATCTGCGTACGGGATGCCACCCGGCTGATCCGTACCGGTCAGGTGATCACGGTCGACGGCGCCACCGGCACGGTCGTCCTGTCCGACGGCGCCTGACGGCGGCCCGCACGGTCCCGGTCAGGCCCGGACGGAGCCGGCTCGGCCGCGGGCCGGTACGTCCTTCGGCAGCCGGCCCGCGTAGCGGCCGCTGGGTCGGAACCGGCTGGGCCGGTCGCCGTACTCCTCCAGGGCGTGGGCGATCCAGCCGGCGGTGCGGGCGACGGCGAAGATCGCCTCCCCGGCGTCGGCGGCCATCCCGTTGAGCAGCGTGAAGGCGGCGAGGGCGAAGTCGACGTTGGGTGCGGTGCCGGAGCGGCGGGTCACCGCGTCGGCCACCCCGGCGACCAGGTCGCGGGTACGCGCGGCCGGGGCCGGGCTCGCCCACAGCAGTTCCAGCAGGGCGGCCGCGCGGGGGTCACCGGCCGGGTAGAGCGGATGCCCGAAGCCGGGGACGCCGCCGCCGGCGCGCAGCCGGTCGGAGACGGTGCCGACCGGGTCGCCGGAGCGTACGGCGTCGGACAGCAACTCGTACGCGAGTCCGCTGGCCGCGCCGTGCAGCGGCCCGTCGAGCGCGGCCAAGCCGGCCCCGACGACCGCGTACGGGTGGGCGCGGGCCGAGGCGGCCACCCGGGCGGCGAGGGTCGACGCGGCGATGTCGTGGTCGGCGAGCAGGACGAGCGCGGTGTTGAGCGTGTCGATCGCGGCGGGGGTGGGCGGGGCGGCGGTGAGCCGGGGCCAGAGCGCGTCGGCGACCGGGAAGCCCACCGGCGGGCCGGTCTCCCTGGCCTGTACCGGTAGTGCCGCCACCATGGTGTCCAGCATCGTGCGGGCGGTCGCGACCACCGCGGCGGGCGTGGTGTCGAAGCGCAGCCGGTCCGCCGCCGCGGCCGCCGCCACGATGATCCGCAGCCGGTCGGTCGGCCGGGCGGCCGGCGGCAGCGGCGCGGTGACCGCCCGGGCGAGGGCTCGCAGTTCGTCGTCGGGCACCAGCGGGACGTGGCGCGGTTCGCCGGTCCACAGCAGGGTGGCCACCGACTCGTACGACTCGGTGCGGGCCAGGACGCGTACGTCGTGACCCCGGTAGTACAGCGCGTCGCCGGTGATCAGGGTGATGCCGGTGTGGATCGCCGGGGCGTCGGGGGCGGGTCCGGGCCGGCGCCGTCCGGCGGCGAAGGTGACGACGTCGGACTCGGCGAACAGACTCTCCTTGCCGTCGCCGTTGCGCCGACTGGCCAGCAGGCCACGGCTGACGTAGGCGTAGACCGTCTCCTTCTTGACGCCCAGCCGGCGAGCGACCTCCTCGGTGGTCAGCAGGCGGTCCGGGCTCATGTGGTCATGCTCCCATATTGACTGAATCAATATTGACAGAGTCGACAGGGCGCCCCGACATTGAAGCGATGCTGACCGTGAAACCTGGACTTGCCGACGTCGTCGCCTTCGACACCGAGATCGCCGAGCCGGACCGTGCGGGCGGATCCCTGCGCTACCGCGGCATCGACATCGAGAAGCTGGTCGGCCACGCCACCTTCGCCGACGTGTGGGGGCTGCTGGTCGACGGCGACTTCGGGCGCGGGCTACCGCCCGCCGAACCGTTCCCGATCCCGGTGCACTCCGGTGACATCCGGGTCGACGTGCAGGCGGCGACCGCCATGGTGGCACCGTACTGGGGGCTGCGGCCGCTGATCGACATCGACGGGGAGCAGGCCCGCGAGGACCTTGCCCGTACCTCGGTGATGATGCTGTCGTTCGTCGCGCAGGCCGCCCGCGGCGCGCGGCTGCCCGCCGTACCGCAGCGGCTGGTCAACGGGGCCCGGACGGTCACCGAACGGTTCATGATCCGATGGCAGGGTGAGCCGGACCCGCGCCAGGTCGAGGCGATCGACCGGTACTGGGTCTGCGCCGCCGAACACGGCATGAACGCCTCGACGTTCACCGCCCGGGTGGTCGCCAGCACCGGCGCGGACGTCGCCGCCTGCCTGTCCGCCGCGGTCGCCTCGATGTCCGGTCCGCTGCACGGCGGCGCCCCGGCCCGGGTGCTCGGGATGATCGAGGACGTGGAGCGGGGCGGCGACGCCCGGGCGTACGTCAAGGGGGTGCTGGACGGTGGCCGCCGCCTGATGGGCTTCGGGCACGCGATCTACCGGGCCGAGGACCCCCGGGCGCGGATCCTGCGGGCGGCGGCGAAGGAACTGGCCGCCCCACGGTTCGAGGTGGCCCTCGCGCTGGAGAACGCCGCCCTCGCCGAGCTGCGGGAACGCAAGCCGGACCGGGTGCTGGAGACCAACGTCGAGTTCTGGGCGGCGGTCGTCCTGGACTTCGCGGGGGTCCCGGCGGATCTGTTCACCCCGCTGTTCACCTGTGCCCGTACGGCCGGGTGGAGCGCGCACATCCTGGAGCAGAAGCGACTCGGCAAGCTGATCCGCCCGTCCGCCGACTACGTCGGCCGGCCCGACCGCGACCCGGCGGACCTGCCCGGCTGGGACGGCGTCCTGTCCCGCCGTTAGGCGCAGTCTGCGACCGCCCCGTGTCCCACCGTTAGGCGCAGTCTGCGACCGCCCCGTGTCCCGCCGTTAGGTTCCGCTGCGTGGCCGCCCCATGCCCGCGGGCATGGGGCGGCGGTCAGCCGGCTCGCCCACCTGAGGGTCAGGCGTCGGCCCGCATGTGTTCCCGCGCCCACGCGTCGAAGCTGGTGAGCGGGATGCCGAGGTCCCTGGCGTAGCGGGGGCGGCCCGGCTGGGGGGCGGCGTTCAGCCACTCGTGCCCGGCGCCCATCGCCGGCATCCCGGCGGCGAACGCCTCCTCCTCGGTCATGTCCGGCGCGGACAGCCGCGTGCCCAGGACACCGGAGAGCACCTCGGCGATCTCCGTCATCGACAGGTGGTCGCTGGCGAACTCCAGCTCGACCCGGTCGAACCGCTCCGGCGCGGCGATCGCCGCGGCGGCCGCCCGGCCGATGTCGTCCACCGCGACCAGGGACAGCCGGGTGTCGGGCTTCAGGACGCTCACCAGGCCGCCCTCGATGCCGCGCGGGAACAGGAACGCCATGGACGGCAGGAAGTTCACCATGAAGAAGCCCGGCTTGAGGATCGTCCAGTGCCGGAAGCCGGCCGCCCGGACCCGGTCCTGGATCGCGCTCTTGGCAGTCATGGTGGGTTCCACCGCGGCCCAGCGGCCTTCGGCCCAGCCCGGGGTCTCGGTGTGCTGACCGGCGCCGGTGACGGACGTGTGCACGAACTGCGGTACGCCGGCCGCCTTGGCGCCCTCGACGAGGTTGACGCCCTGGGCCACCTCCCCGTCGAAGTCGAAGCCCGCCGCGGTGACCGCGGGCGCCTGCACGGAGAAGACGGCGCGGACTGCCTCGGCGGCCCGGATCACCGAATCGCGGTCGTGGAGATCGCCGGTGACCAGTTCGGCGCCGAGCGCCTCGACGGCCCTGGCCCGCTCGGTGGCCGGGTCGCGCACCAGGGCGCGTACGGGAACGCCTGTCGCGCGCAGGGCGCGGACGGTGGCACCGCCCTGTCTGCCGGTGGCGCCGGTGACCAGGACGGGCGCGGAGGCTGTGGACATGATGCTCCTCGACTGCTCGGCAGCTAAGTGGCGGGGTCCGCCGTTTATGTTTCGATACGATATGGCGGACCCCGCCACTTAGCAAGCTCGGAGATGAACGCCATGCCCGACGGCCAGCGCGCCGACGCCCGGCGCAACTACGCGCGCATCCTCGCGGTGGCCGAGAAGGAAGTCGCCGCCCATGGCGCCGCCGCCTCCCTGGAGCAGATCGCCCGCACCGCGGGGGTCGGCTCGGCGACCGTACGTCGGCACTTCCCCACCCGCCGCGCACTGCTGGAGGCGGTATCCCGGAAAAGGATCGAGGCACTGTGCGTCCGCGCCCACGAACTGACCGGCAGGGGCGACAGCCGGGACGCGCTCCTGGGGTGGCTGGACAACGTCCTCACCTACTCCGTCTCGGTCCGCGGACTGGCGGCCGCGCTGGCCTACGACGACCCCGGATCCGACCCGGTGCAGGAGAACGCCTGTTCGGCGGCGCTGGAAGAGGCGGCGGGTCCCCTGCTGCACCGCGCCGCGCAGGACGGCGCGGTGGCGACGGGTGTCACCGTCGCGGACCTGATCACACTGATAGTCGGCATCGTCCTGGCCACGGAGCACCACCCCGACCCCGCCGCCCGGGCGGATCGGCTGTTCCGGCTCGCCGTGACGGGACTGAGCCCAGCCCCGCACCGCCCGCGTTGATCAAGGACTTGTCGCCAAGATCCTGACCTGTTTCGCCCGACACATCCCCTTGATCAACAAGGCGCCGGACGGGGCAACGGCGGGCGGGGCGGTCAGCGTAGGGCGGTCGCCGCGCCGGCCCGTACGGCGGTGGTCAGCGTGGTGAGCACCGTCGACTCCAGCCGCCAGTACTGCCAGTAGAGCGGCACGTCCAGGTGGCGACCGGGGGTGAGGTCGACACACCGACCGGCGGCGATGTCCTCGACGGCGATCCGCTCCGGCACCAGTCCCCAGCCCAGCCCGAGCCGGACCGCCTCCACAAACGCGGCGGCCGCCGGGACGTAGTGGATCGGCGGGTCGAGCGTGCGCTTGGTCAGCGTGCCGAGGAACCGGTGCTGGAGCCGGTCCTTGCGGTTCAGCACGATCATCGGCGCGGTCGCGAAGCCGGCGACCACGTCCGTACCGGCGAAGTGCGCCCGCCGCAACGCGGGCGCGGCCATCGCCAGGTAGCGCATCGCGCCCAGCCGCTCGACCCGGCAGCCCTGCACCGGCACCTGCTGGGCGGTCACGGCCGCCATCGCCGTCCCGGCGCGCAGGATGTCGGCGGTGTGGTCCTGGTCGTCCTGGTGGATGTCGAAGGCGAGCCCGCCCTCGGCCGTCAGCCCGGCCAGGGCCGGCAGGAACCAGGTCGCCAGCGAGTCGGCGTTCACCACGACGGCGACCCGGGTGCGGGTGTGGCCACCGGCGACCGGTCCGCGCGCGGCGTCGAGGGCTTCCCGTTCGAGCAGGGCGGTCTGGCCGGCGAGCCGGACCAGTGCGGTGCCCGCCTCGGTCGGCTCGCACGGCTTGCCGCGCCGGACCAGGACCTGCCCGACCGCCTGCTCCAACGCCTTGATCCGCTGGCTGACCGCGGACGGGGTGACGTGCAACGAGCGGGCGGCGGCCTCGAAGCTGCCCTCGTTGATCACCGCCTGGAAGGTGACGAGTTGGACCGGGTCGAGCGCCATGATTAGCGATTCTAATGCAGGTTGAAAATCTTTAGCTGGAGCAAAGTGACGCCGGCTCCTAGCGTCGTCGGGGTGATCGCCTCGACCATCGCCGGATTCTCCGTAGCCGTCGCACTCATCATGGCCATCGGCGCGCAGAACGCGTTCGTGCTGCGGCAGGGGCTGCGCCGCGAATACGTACTACCGGTGGTGTTCACCTGCGCCGTTTCGGACGCGGCCCTGATCGCCGCCGGCATCGCCGGCCTCGGCGCCGCGATCGCCGACCGGCCCGCCGTCCTCGCGGCCGTCCGCTACGGCGGTGTCGCGTTCCTGCTCGGCTACGCGGTGCTCGCGGCCCGCCGGGCGATCCGGCCCGGCGCGCTGACGCCGGCCGGGCGGCCGGCCGGCACGCTGCGCGCCACGCTGCTGACCTGCCTCGCCTTCACGTACCTCAACCCGCACGTGTACCTGGACACGGTGCTGCTGATCGGCTCGATCTCCCGGCAGCACGCGTATCCGTGGTGGTTCGGCGGCGGTGCGATGCTGGCCAGCGTGGTCTGGTTCGCCGCCCTCGGCTTCGGGGCCGGCCGGCTCGCCGGGGTGCTGGCCCGACCGGCGGCGTGGCGCGTCGTCGACGGCGGCGTCGCCGTGCTGATGGTCGTGCTGGCGGTCACGCTGCTGCTCGGCTGAGCCCGCGACGCCGGCTCAGGGGAACCTGCGGGGGCCGGGGCCCTCGCGGCCGAGCACGTCGCCGGGGTTGGACAGCGGGCAGGACCGCAGCGTCAGGCACCCGCAACCGATGCAGTCGGAGAACTGGTCACGCAACGCGGTCAGTTCGTCGATGCGACGGGTCAGGTCGTCGTGCCACTGCCGGGAGATGGCCGCCCAGTCCCGCTTCGTCGGCAGGCCCTGGTCGGGCAACCGGTCGAGGGCCTCCTTGATGCGCTCCAGCGACACCCCCACCCGCTGGGCGGCCCGAATGAAGGCGATGACGCGCAGCGTGTCGCGACGGTATTCGCGACGGTTACCCGCCGTCCGGCGGCTGCGGATGAGGCCGAGACTCTCGTAGTAGTGCAGCGCCGAGACGGCGACGCCGGCCCGGGCGGCGACCTGGCCGGGCCGCAGCCACACGAGGTCGGCGTCGAGCTGCGGCATCCTCTTCCCCGATCGGTCACCCCGACCCGTCGGCCCTTGCTCTGTCCCGCCCGGTCGGCCCTTGACGTCAAGTGCACTTGACGAAGTTGACTCTACATCAAGTGAACTTGACCAGGAGGGAAGCGTTATGACCAGGTCGAATCCGGTAGGTACGCCAACGTCGGCGGACGGTCCCCGATGAACGCACCGACGATGCGGGCGGCGGCGTTCGACGAGTTCGGGGACGCGGACGTGCTGCGGACGCGCGAGCTGCCCCGCCCGCCGTACGGGCCGACGGAGGTGCTGGTGCGGGTCGCCGTCGCCGGGGTACAGCCGGTCGACGTGGCCGTACGCTCCGGCGCGCTTCCGCCCTGGGCGGACATCACGTTCCCGCAGGTCGTCGGCAACGAGTTCGCCGGCACGGTCGAGGCCGTCGGCGCCGACGTCCACGACTTCGCGGTCGGCGACGAGGTCGCCGGATTCCGGGTGCTCGGCTGCTACGCGGAGTTCGTCGCCGTCCCGGCCACCCAGGTCGTACGCAAGCCGGCCGGGGTCGACTGGCGCGCCGCGGGCACCCTGTCGGCGTCCGGCCAGACGGCGCACACCGCACTGGAGGCGCTGGCCGCGACGGCCGGCGAGACCCTGCTCGTGCATGGTGCCGCCGGCGGGGTCGGCACCATGCTCGTCCAGCTCGCCCGGGCCCGCGGGCTGGCCGTCGTGGGCACGGCCGGCGCGGCCAACCAGGAGTACGTCCGCTCGCTCGGCGCGACCCCGGTCCGCTACGGCGACGGCCAGCTCGACCGTATCCGGGCGGCCGCCCCCGGCGGCATCGACCTCGCGCTCGACGCGGCCGGGCACGGCAACCTGCGTACGACGGTCGAACTCGTCGCCGACCGCGGCCGGATCGGCACCATCGCCGACTTCGACCTCGCCGGGGAACTCGGCTGCCGGCAGCTGCGCAGCGACCGGTCGGCCGCGCGGCTGACGGAACTGCTGGCCAGGTGCGCGGACGGCACGCTGCGGGTCACGATCCGCGCGGCGTACGAACTGGAGCGGGCCGCCGACGCGCACCGCGACGTCGAGACCGGACACGGGTACGGGAAGGTGGCCCTGCTCGTGGGGAACCAGGTGCCGTGACCGCCGGCCGGTCCCCCGGCTGCCGGGATGCCTGACGGGTCACGGTTGCCGGCGCCGGCCGGCACCTGCGAGGCTGCCCGCATGGAACCGATGCGGCTGATCGAGCCGTCCCCCGGCAAGTACTCCCTGCTGCTCGACGCGGGAACCACCGCCGTCGACGACGTGATCGCCGAACTCGGCCACGAACCCAACGGATACTTCTGGGAGGGCGTCGCCCAGCTTCTCGTCAGCACCGAGGCCCCGACGCTGGAAGGGCGTTTCTCGTACGACCCGGAGGGCGGCATGTTCTGCGCCTACGGCACGGACCGGGAGGCTCTGGAGGACCTGGCGAACCGGATGGCGGCGGTCGCCTCGGACGCCGGACGGATCCGGGAGCTGGTCGAGCTGGCGAAGGCGAACGGGTTCGAGTTCGACGACTGAGCCGGCCGGTGCCGGGGTCGACGGATGCCGTTCCGCCGACCCCGGGCCCGGGCTCAGAGTTGCCGCGCCGCCAGCGCCGTCCCCTCGATCCGGGCCCTGATCTTCGCCCAGGCCGTGTCCCGGGACGTCGACACGTCGTCGCCGAACGGCGCGAACCCGCAGTCGTCGCAGGTGCCAAGCCGGTCCGGCGGGATGTGTTCGGCGGCCCGCAGCACCCGGTCGCGGACCAGTTCGGCGGCTTCCACCACCGGGTCGACCGGATCGGTCACCCCGACGAAGATCCGCTGGTCCGGTCGCGAGTGGGCGGCGATCGCCGCCAGCACCCGGTCGGGGTCCGGCTCGCTGGCGAGCTGCACGTAGAACGCGCCGGCGTGCAGCGCGAACAGGTGCGGCAGCAGCTCGGTGTAGTCGACGTCGAGGCTGTGCGTGGAGTCCTGGTCGCCACCGGGGCAGGTGTGCACCCCGATCCGGGCCCGTTCCTCGTCGCTGAAGCGGTCCAGGACCCGGTTGTTCAGCGCGACGAACGCGTCGAGCACCCCCTTGGAGGGGTCGAGCTTGATCGACAGCCGGCCTTCGGTGAAGTCCAGCTGGACCGAGTACGCCCCGGCGTCGAACGCCGACCTGATGTCCGCCTCCGCCTCGTCGACGAGGTCGTCGAGGAACGCCTCCCGGTCGTATCCGTCGATGCCGCCGCCGGGGTACAACAGGCTCAGCGCCGACGGCGCGATCACCGCCTGCTTGACCGGCACCGTGGCGTGCTTGCGCGCGGCCCGCAGGTATTGGCCGGAGCGGACGGCGTAGCGGAACGGGCCGGCGGTGAGCCGGGGCAGCTGGCGGGTGTGTCCGTCGGCGAACGGGATGACCGCCCCGTCGGGCGCCAGGTTGGGCAGGCCCTGCAACGGGTAGGTGGCGAAACTGGGTTTGGACTGTTCGCCGTCGGTGACCACGGGCGAGCCGAGGGCCTCGAGGCGGGCGATGGTGTCGCGTACGGCGTCGTCGTAGAGGGCGTCGAGGGCGGCCGTGTCGATCCGGCCGGCGGCGTGGTCGGCGATGCCGGCGATCAGCCGCTGCGGTCGTGGGATGCTTCCGATGGATTCCGTCGGGAGAATCATGCATGAACGCTAATGCGAGGCTGAACATTCCACAATAGGCAGTCGTGACGCGCACCCGTTCGGCGGCAACCGATTCCGGATCCGCCGACGGCGCCTGACCAGGGTCGGCGACCGGCGCCTACCCGCGCGGACCGGGCCGGCTACCGCCGGGAGGCCAGGGCCCGCAACAGGAACAGGGTGTTCGCCGGCCGCTCGGCGAGCCGGCGGGTGAAGTAGCCGTACCACTGCGGCCCGAAGGGCAGGTAGACGCGTACGCCGTGGCCGGCGGCGGCCAGCCGGCGCTGCTCGCCGTCGCGCACGCCACGCAGCATCTGGTACTCGAAGTCGCCGGCTCCCCGACCGGTCCGTCGGGCCAACTCGGCGGCGATCGCTACCAGCCGTGGATCGTGGGTCGCCACCAGCGGATGTCCGGCGCCGGCGAAGAGGATCCGCAGGCACCGTACGTAGGCCAGGTCGACGTCGGTCCGCCGGTGCAGCGCCACCGCGGCCGGCTCCCGGTAGGCGCCCTTCACCAGCCGGACCCGCGAGCCGGCGTACGCCAGGTCGGCGCAGTCGGCGGGGCTGCGCCGCAGCGCGGCCTGGATCGCGACACCGACCCACGGGAAGTCCCGCCGCAACGCCCGCGTGATCTCCAGCGTGCTGTCGGTGGTGGTGTGGTCCTCCATGTCGAGTGTCACCAGCACGCCCGCCCGGTCGGCGGCGGCGCAGATCAGCCGGGCGTGGTCCAGGGCGCGGGCCGGGCCGTCCGCGCCGTCGAGCAGCCCGAGGGCCGACAGCTTGACCGACAGTTCGCTGCCGGGGCCGGCCAGCCCGCTGTCGGCCAGCCGCCCGGCGAGCGCGACGAAGTCGTCGCGGGTCTGCCCGGCCCGGCCCGGATCGGTGACGTATTCGCCGAGCTGGTTGAACGTCACCCGGAGCCCCGCGGCGACCAGCGTCGCGGCGGCCGCGAGCGCGTCCGCCGTCGTCTCGCCGGCGACGAACCGGGCCACGACGGCGCGGGTCGCCGGCACGGCCTGGACGGCCGCCTTGACCCGGTCCTGGTTGGCGGCGGCGATCAGGGTACGGCGCAGCACGGTGTTCCCTTCCCGGTCAGTGCACCGAGGTCCGCAGGTGGTGCGGGCTACAGACCTCCTCGTCGATCTCGGCGGGTGGGGCCTCGTGCGGCGCGGTGATGTCGGCGCGCAGCGCGTCGAGGTCGAGGAGCCGACCGCGCAGCACCACGGCGTCGATCGCGCGGACGGCGGCGATGTCCGCCAGCGGATCGGCGCCGAGCAGGACGAGGTTCGCGTCCTTGCCCTCGGTGACGGTGCCGAACCGGTCGGCCAGGTCGAAGGCACGGGCGGCGTCGATGGTCGCCATCCGCAGCACCCGGGCCGGTGCGAGGCCCTGTTCGGCGTAGATCGCCAGCTCGCGGTGCAGCGCGTCGCCGGGGAACGTGTACCAGGTGCCCGCGTCGGAGCCGGCGACGACGGTGACGCCCGCGTCGAGCAGCGGCCCCAGGTTGGCGCACGCCTCTTCGTAGGCGCGCGCGTAGTCGTCGATCTGGTCCTTGATCTCGTAGATCGACCGGTGCTGGCGCTGGTACTGCGCGACGCTGTCCGGCGGGGCGGCGGGTGGCAGCGAGATCCGCCAGCGGGGCAGCGACCGCGACTCGTACGAGGCGAGGGTGGGGATCAGGATGGTGCCGGCGTCCGCCATCCGGGCCAGCAGCTCGGGCGGCATCGGGTCGATGACGCCGTGCCCGATGATGTCCGCCCCGCAGCCGACGGCCACCGAGGCGTCGTCGACCGTCGCGATGTGCACCGCCGCCCGGTATCCGCGCCGGTGTGCCTCGTCGATGAGCGCGGCCAGCAGGTCCGGGCTGAGGTTCGGCAGCGTGCCGAAGACGTCGTCGTAGACGATCTTCACGAAATCGGGGTTGGCCGCCGTGATCCGGTCGATCTGCTCGCGTACGTCGTCCATGGTGACCACGACGCTCGCCGCGTCGCCGACCGAGCAGCTGCAGAAGCCACCGGGGGCGTTCAGGCAGCCGTACGAGGTGAGCAGCCACGGCCCGAGGAAGCGGCCCTCGTTCACGTCGTCGCGTACCCGGTCGGCGGCCGAGCCCGGGAAGTGGCCGCCGGCGGTGAAGAAGTCGACGGCCTGGGTCACGCCGTGCACGAGCATCTGCTTGAGGGTGCGGCGGAAGTCGGACTCGACGCCGAGGAAGCCGTTGAAGGCGATGTGCACGTGGCAGTCGAACAGGCCGGGGATCAGGTAGCGGCCGGCGCCGTCGACGACCCGCGCCGACGCCGGTGGCGGGTCGTCCGCGGCGGTCGGCTCGATCCGGGTGATCCGCCCGCCGGCCACCCACACGTCGCGGGCCGGCCGGTGGGCGCCGGCCTCGACGTCGACCACGGTGACGTCGCGTACGACCAGGTCGGGGGCGTCGTCGTACGCCGGGGTGCCGGTCATCGGGCCGCCGCCCGCGCCGGGTCCTGCTCGTGCAGGTAGGCGTAGATCGCCTGGGCCATCCGGAAGTCGTCCTCGGTGTCGATGTCCACCGGCTGGTTGGCCGCGTGGAACCAGTACGGGTTCGCGCCGATCGGGCCGAGCGTGGTGGCGGTGGAGCGGCGCAGGATCGAGAGGGTGAATCCGAGCTGGTAGTGCATCGGCAGGGTCTGCGACGGCCGGTGCCAGGGGCCGAAGCCGAAGCCCATCGGCCGGTGGTCGTGGTCGAGCAGGTACATCTGGCGGGGGTAGACCACGACCAGGGCGTCGTTGTGGTCGCGGGCCTCCCGCCACCGGGCGAGGCATTCGGCGTACTGGTCGAAGAGCGGATCGGTGACGTGACACCACATGATGTCGTCGTCGCCGGGGGTGTCCCGGCAGATCTGGCTCACCACGGACGCGTACGGCGTCTCGTTGCGGGCCAGCTCCGGTGCCCGGGACAGGAAGTTGATGCCGAGCCGCTCGGCGTGCGCGGCGCAGGCGGGCTCCTCGCTGCTGACGTAGATCTGTTCGGCCGGCAGCACGGTCAGCAGTTGGCCGACCTTGATGTCGAGCAGGGAACGGGTGCCGTGGAAGGGACGGAAGTTCTTGTCCGGCACCCGGGTCGAGGACGCCTTGGCCGGGATCACGGCCTTGATCGTGGGGGTCACGGGGCCGCCTCCGCCGTCACGGCTTCGGCACCGGCCGCCGCCTCGGTGATGATCCGCCGGTACGACTCGGCGTAGCGGCAGCCGGCCACCTGCCCGTTGCCGCTGAGCCGGTTGACCACCCAGGCCAGCGCCGCCGTCGGGTCGACGTCGTCGGCGAACTGGCTCTTGTGCCGCTGGATGGCCTCGATTCTGCGGGTCAGGTACGGCGACACGTCGACGTAGAAGTCGGTGTGTTCGTGCCCCGGTATCCACACCTCCTGGACCCGGTGCGGGGTCAGCCCCTCGCTCAGCAGCTCCGGGTATGCGCGCGGGTTGCGGGCGTCCGGGTAGACGGCCGCGAGGGCGGCCTCGCCGGTGGCCAGGTGGTCGGGGTGCGACGCGCCGATCGGGAAGACCAGGGAACGCAGCGGCTGGTGGGTCAGCACCAGTTCGGGCCGGTGGCGGCGGATCTCGCGGGTGAGCGCGCGGCGCAGCGGGACGTCCGGGGTGAGCGATCCGTCCCGCAGCCCCAGGAAGACGACCTCGGTGGCGCCGAGCAGGTCGGCGGCGTCCTGCTGCTCGGCGTAGCGGCGCCGGGTCAGGTCGGCGTCGGACACCGACGGGTCCTCCCCGCCCTGCGAGCCGTCCGTGCAGACGACGTAGACCACCTCGGTGCCCGCGTCGGCGAGCCGGGCGACGGTGCCGCCGAAGCTGTATTCGGCGTCGTCCGGATGCGCGGTGATGACCATGGCGCGACCGAAGTCGCGGGGCAGTGGTAGCAGGATCGTCTCCTTTCGCCGCGGGTGGCTGCCGCGACCCGCTTCCCTTGCGCGTACGACGGCCGGACCGCTCAGCCGACCCGGGTGTCGGACCGGCCCGCCCGGGCCAGCCGGACGAGGTCGTCGATGCTGCCGTCGGTGAGCAGGTCGCCGAGTTCGACGGTGAGGTCGACGTCGCTGAGGCGGGTGGTGAGCGCCAGCGCGAGCGCCGACGTGCCGCCCGCGTCGAGGAACGACAGCCCGGGATCGGGGTCGGCCACCTGCATCACCTCGCCCCAGATCCGCGCGATCCGCTCGTGCAGCGGGTCGCCGGCCACGGTGGCGACCGGGGCGGTGGCGACCGGCGCCGGGGCGGCGTCGGTCAGGTCGTTGCGGACCTGCCGCCGGTCGACCTTGCCGGGCCCGAGGGTGGGAATCCTGGGTACGACCACGACGCGCCGCGGCACGAGGTGGACCGGCGCGTTGTCCCGTACGTGGCGCACCAGGTCCGCCGGCCGCGCCGTGGCACCGGGTCGGAGCACCACCGCGGCGGCCGGCACGGCGCCGAGGATCTCGTCGGGCAGCCCGGTGGCGCAGACGTCGCTCACGTCCGGGTGGCTGGCCAGGATCTTCTCGACGTCGCCGGGGAAGACGTTCTCGCCGCCGCAGACGAACATGTCGTCCATCCGGCCGACGAAGTGGTACCAGCCCTCGTCGTCCACCCGGAAGATGTCGCGGGTGCGCAGCCAGCCGTCGACGTAACGCTCACGCGTGGTGACCTCGTCGAGGATGGTGCCCGCGGAGATGAGATCGCTTTTGATCCACAGTTCGCCTTCCGTGGTCTGCCGGCCCGACTCGTCGAGCAGGCGGGCCTCCACGCCGGCCCATGGCCGGCCGCAACTGTCCGGCGCCTGCTTCTCGCCGGGGGGCTGGCCGAGGCAGGGCGCGCATTCGGTGAGGGCGTAGATGTTCAGGATCTCGGCGGTCGGCACGGCCGCCCGGAGCCGGTCCAGCATGCCGGGCGTGGAGGGGCCGCTGCCCACCCGGATCGAGCGCAGCGCGCTGAGGTCCAGGGCCCGCAGCAGGTCCCGCTCGCGCAGCAGGGCGGCGGCCTGCGACGGGGTGAAGACGACCGTGGCGCAGCGGTGCAGGGCGAGCTTGACGAGGATCTTCGCCGGGTGGAAGGAGTCGGCGACCACGCCCGTCCAGCCGCGCAGCAGTCCCAGCATGACACCGGCGTTCAGGCCGGAGGTGTGGTAGAGCGACGTGGCGACCAGGTAGCGGCCCTCGGCCTCGGTGGCCGCCCCCGCCGACGCGGTGTATCCGCCGCTGCGGTAGCGGGTCAGCAGCCGGAAGTGCTCGTGCGTCTTGAAGATCATCTTGGGCCGGCCGGTGCTGCCCGAGGTCAGGAACGCGACCGCCGGAAACCGGTCCGGGACCTCCACCGGCAGGTCGGCCACGGGGGCGGCGAGCAGTTCGGCGAAACCGCGCGGCCCGGGACCGCCGATGGTGAAGGTGCGCGCCGGCAGCCGGCGCACCGCCGCCGTGGTGACACCGCCGTCGCCGCCGTCGACCACCGCGGCCAGACAGCCGGCGTCGGCCAGGATCGCCTCCGCGGCCGGCGCGGGCAGCCCGGGATCGCACAGCACGGCGGTGAGTCCGGCCCGGACGGTCCCGTAGATCGCCTGCAACAGTTCGGGCCCGGGCCGGGCCGAGATCAGCACCCGGTCCCCCGGAGCCAGCCCGTCCGCCAGGAGCCCGGACGCCACCCGGTGCACGTCGGCGTCGAACTCGGCGTAGGTCACCACCCTGTCGTCGCCGTCGCCGACGAAGACGAACGCGGCCCGGTCGGGCACCGCCTCGACATGGTCACGGAAGAGGAGCACACCGTTCGTCTGCAATCTCACTCCCCTGGTGACGCCGTCGGGCGCCGGTGATCCTATCGCAATCTTCGATACCTTCGGGCCGCCGCCAAACTGCCGGCCGCAAGCCTTACCGGTCAACCCGTTCGGCCGCCTGTCAATCGACAGCGATTGAATTTCAATGACGATTCGGAACCCCGAGCTGACCGATTGACCATTGACATCCATCGTGCGCTGGCGGCCCGCTCATCCACCATGGACCGCGTCGATGCGATGTGCAACACTGCACGCCATGCCAGCCTCTCCGGATCGGACGGACAGTGCCGGGTCCGCCGGATCGCACCACGGATCAGCGGCGGTCGTCGTGACGACCGTGCCGTCTCCGGCGGCGACCACCACGGGCGTCCGGTGCGGGTAGCCGAGCACATCGTCCGCAAGCTGGTCGAGGAGGGCGTGGAAGTCCTCTTCACGGTGCCCGGCGAGCAGATGGACGCCCTCTTCGGCGCCCTGGCGGACACCGACATCCGGGTCATCCACACGCGACACGAGCAGGGCGCCGCCTTCATGGCATACGGCTACGCCCGCTCCACCCGCAAGATCGGCGTCTACACCGTCATCTCCGGCCCCGGCGTGCTCAACTCCACGGCCGCGCTCGCCACCGCATACGCCGGCGACGCCCGCATCCTCTGCCTCGCCAGCGAGATCCCCTCGCCGCTGCTCGGCCGTGGCTACGGCGTACCGCACGAGGTCCCCGACCAGCTCGGGATCCTGCGCCGGCTGACCGGCTGGGCCGAACGCGTCGGCACACCGGCTCAGATCGACGCCGTACTCGGCGAGGCGTTCCACCGGCTGCGGTGGACCCGGCCGCGCCCGGTGGCGGTCGAGGTGCCGACCGACGTGTGGGGGGCCGAGGCCGGCGACCCGCACCGCTGGACCGGGCCGGCCGTCGACCAGCATCCGGACGCCGCCGCCGTCGAGGCCGCCGCCGCGCTGCTCGCCTCCGCGAAGGCCCCACTCATCATGGTCGGCAGCGGGGCGCGTGGGGCCGCCGCCGAGATCCAGCGGCTGGCCGAGCGGCTGCGGTGCCCGGTGACGGCGGACATGGGCGGCCGGGGCATCGTCGGCGACCGCCACGAACTGTCGGTGACGCTTCCGGTGGCCCACCGGCTCTGGGCCGAGACCGACGTCGTCCTGGGCATCGGCACACGGCTGATGCGCCCGCAGGTCGAGTGGGGGTTGGACGACAACCTGCAGATCATCCGGGTCGACCTCGACCCGACCGAGATCGACCGGGTACGCCCGCCCGCGGTCCCGCTCGTCGCCGACGCGACCCTCGCGGTGCGGGCCCTGCTCGACCGGGTCGACGACGCGCCGCAGCGGGAGGACTGGCTGGCCCGGGTGAAGCGGGCCCGTGACGACGTCGAGGCCGAGGCCGCCCGGCTGGTGCCCCAGGTCGACTTCCTGCGGGCGATGCGGGCCGTGCTGCCGGACGACGGCTTCTTCGTCGACGAGCTCACCCAGGTCGGCTACGTCTCCCGGTTCGCCTTCCCGATCTACGCGCACTCGACGTACGTGCCGGTCACCTACCAGGGCGCGCTGGGGTCCGGCTTCGCCACCGCGCTCGGGGTCCAGGCCGCGAATCCGGGGCGGCCGGTCCTGTCGATCTCCGGCGACGGCGGCTTCCTCTACACCGCCGTCGAACTGTCGACCGCCGTGCAGCAGCGGCTGCCGGTCGTCGCGGTCGTCTTCAACGACCGCTCGTACGCCAACGTGAGCCGCTCACAGCTGCGCAGTCTCGGCGCGACGGTCGGCACCGACCTGCACAACCCCGACTTTCCCGCGTTCGCGAAGGCGTTCGGCGCGTACGGCGTCCGGGCGACCACGCCCGACGAGCTGGCGGCCGAGATCTCCGCGGCGTTCGGCCGGCCGGACGCGCCGACGGTGATCGAGGTGCCGGTCGGCGAGATGCCGAGCCCGTGGCCGCTGATCCGCCTGCCGCGGGTCAGGTGAACGCCGATCCCGCACCGGCCGGGAGGCCGTCCGTCCCACGCCGCTTCCGAGGAGTCGACATGGCCCAGGCCACGCCACACACGTTGCCGTTCCGCCCGGCGTTGGCGCACATGCGCAGCCAGCGGATCGTCGAGGTCGCCAAGGTCACCAGCAGCCACCCGGGCGCGATCAGCCTCTGCTTCGGTGAGACGGACCTGCCGACCGCGACGGTCGTACGGGAGGCGGCCGAGCAGGCCATGCGGGAGGGCAAGACCACCTACGCCGACCGGCGCGGCATCGCGCCGCTGCGGGCGGCGATCCAGGAATACCACCACCGCACCCACGGCCTCGACATCGACCTGGACCGGATCTCGGCGACCTCGTCGGGCATGACCTCGATCATGATCGCTCTGCAGTGCCTCGTGGAGCCGGGCGACAACGTCGTGGTGGTCGCGCCGATCTGGCCCAACATCGTGATCGCGATCGAGGCGATGGGGGCCGAGGTCCGCTTCGTCCAGCTCGACGCCGAGCAGGACCGGTGGTCGCTCGACCTGTCCGCGGTCGACGCCTCCTGCGACGAGCGGACCCGGGCGATCTTCGTCGCCTCGCCGGGCAACCCGACCGGCTGGACGATGACCTCCGACGAGCAGCGGGAACTGCTCGACCTGGCCCGGCAGCGCAACACGTGGATCATCTCGGACGAGGTCTACAACCGCCTGGTGTACGACGGCTCGTTCGCCGCGCCCTCCTTCCTCGAGGTGGCCCGCGACGACGACGCCGTATTCGTGGTGCAGAGCTTCTCGAAGACGTGGGCGATGACCGGCTGGCGGCTGGGCTGGCTGGTGCATCCGGCGGCACTCGCCCACCAGGTCGGCAACCTGAGCGCGATCAACAGCACCGGGTCGGCCACGTTCGTGCAGCACGCCGGCGTCGCCGCGATCCGGCAGGGCGAACCGTTCGTCGGCGAGCTGATGGCCCGCTGCCTGGACGGCCGGAACATGGTCGACGACGCCCTCGGCCGGATCGCGCGGGTCTCGGCGCCGCCGGTGCCCGCGTCCTTCTACGCCTTCTTCCGGATCGACGGGGTCGAGGACGATCTCGCGTACGCCAAGGACCTGGTGGCCCGGGCCGGCGTCGGCCTGGCGCCGGGCTCGGCGTTCGGTCCCGGCAACGAGGGCTGGTTCCGGATCTGCTTCGCGCAGGATCCGCAACGGCTGGCCACGGCACTCGACCGGCTCGTCGCCGCCATCTGACACCGGCGCGGACCGCGCCCGGGCGCCACCACCCGGTGGCGCCCGGTGCGAGGGATCGCTAGGCCGCGGCGAGCTGGGCGGTCAGCTCGTCCAGCGTCGCGGCCAACCCGGCCGACACGCGGGTCAGCGGCAGCCGGCACTCCGGGGAACGCAGCAGGCCCTGCCGCCACAGGCAGTACTTCAGCGGCATCGGGTTGGACTCGCCGAACAACGACGGGATCATCGGGCTGATGGTGCCCCAGGCGGTCCGGGCCCGGACCAGCTCCTGCTTCGCGATGGCGTCGGCGACCTCGACGAACGTCCGGGTCGCCAGGTGCGAGGAGGCGAGGATGCCGCCGGCGGCACCGTTGGCGAGGCTGGTGAAGAACATCGGGTCCTCACCGGTGAGGACCGACAGTTCCGACGGCGCCCGGTGCAGCAGGTCGAGGCTCTGCATGAGGTTGCCGGTGGAGTCCTTGACCGCGCGTACGTTGGGCGCGGCCGCCACGATCTCGAACAGCGCGTCGTTGGAGAGGTTGACCCCGGTCCGGTACGGGACGTTGTAGACGATGACCGGCCGTTCGGTCTCACCGGCGACCGCCCGGTAGTGCGCCACCAGGCCGTCCGCCGGCGGACGGTTGTAGTACGGCGTGACGACCAGGTATCCGGCGACGTCCAGCGACTCGTACGAGGCGATGCCGGCGGCGACGTGCCGGGTCGAGTTCCCGCCGACACCGACGTACACCGGGAGGGCGCCCGCCACCGCCTGGATGGTCTCGACCACCACCGCCCGCTGCTCGTCGGGCTCGACGGTCGGGCTCTCGCCGGTGGTGCCCATCATGATCAGACCGGCCAGCCCGAAGCCCGAGTAGTGATCGACCAGCCGCCGCAGCGACTCCAGGTCGACGGCACCGTCGTAGAACGGTGTCACCAGGGGCAGGTACACGCCTTCCAACTTGGTCATCAATCAACCTTCGCTCTTGATCCCGGTCGCCGGTCAGCCGACGACCTCAACGTCTATCAATGCCCACGAATTGGGTCCCGTTGCCGAGAGAGCGAGCCTGGCACCCGGCTCGAACGTGCCGGCCCTGGCGAACAGGGCGCAGTTTACCAACAGGTCGGCCGCGAAGCTGTGTCCGTGATCGGCCACCGGTCCCGGCACCAGTTGGGCCGCCGCGAACCCCGCGGCCCCGGCCAGGAACCGCTGCGACGAGAGCCGGTAGTTGTTGAACAGCGCGTGGGTGTAGTCGCGCGGGCCGAGGCCGGTCACCTCCTTCAGGCCGGCGGCGGCCGAGCGGCCGAGCAGGACCGTCCGGCGCTGCCCGGCGGGGCTGACGTCCGCGGTGCCGCCCTGCGCGTCGGTGCGTACGGCGACGCCGTGCACCCGCAGCGCCGGCCGGGCGGCGGGAGCCTCCCGGGTGGCGAGCACCGCGGCGGCGCCGTCGCTGAGCACCGACAGCGGGCCGGTCATCATCCGGCCCCGGCCGCTGGCCACCCGGTCGGCGGTGACGATCAGGGCCGAGCCCGCCGGGTGGCGGCTCAGCAGCGCGTCGGCGACCTGGACCAGCAGCCCGAGGTTGCCACAGCCGTGCCCGGCCAGGTTGAGCACGACCGTGCCGGGTATGCCCAGCGCGACGGCCAACCGGGCGTTGGTGGACAGCGCGTCCTCGCCCTCCTGCGGCGTCTCGGTGGCGTAGAGGACGAAGTCGGGGCTGGCCCCGGCCGCCGCCAGGGTCTTCGCGCCGACGTCACACGCCATCTCCAGGGACGACGCGGTCGTCTCCCGGTAGTCGCGCAGGCCGTCCTGGCTCAGCCGCTCGTCGTCGCAGCCGGGTTCGCCGAGCCCCGCGACGGGGCGCGGGTCGCCGTGGACGTACGAGATGGACGACAGATGGATGTCCGCCACGGACACCTCCTCTCCGGTTCCGGGCCACGCCCGGGCGGGCCAGCGGTCTCAGTCCCCCGCCGGGACGGGCTCGCGCCGCAGTTCGATACGCGACGCGGAGACGACCCGGCCGCCGGCCACCACGACCTCGGTCGGCACCGGGTGGCTGAGGAAGCCGAGCAGGCTGGCGCTCAGCCCGTACGCGCCCACGTTCGGGATGGCCAGGACGTCGCCCGGGGCGAGCCCCGGCAGGCCGAGCCCGTGGCCGAGCATGTCGAGCGGGGTGCACAGCGGCCCGGCCAGGTCGACCCCGGCGTCGTCGGCCTCCTTCGCCACGGCCTGGATCGGCTGGGCGGAGGTAGGCAGCAGCCGGCGCAGGCCGGACAGGCCGCCGAGGTGGTTGATGCCGGCATCGAGGACGGCGAACCGGCGCCCGTGGCTGTCCTTGACGTCGAGCACCGTGGTCAGCAGGGTGCCGGACGTCCCGACCAGGTGCCGCCCGGTCTCGACGGCGATCCGCGGGTCGCCGTCGCGCCACCCGGCGACCCGGTCGTCGAGTTCGGCGGTGAGGGCGGCGGCCAGCCCGGGGTAGCCGACCCGCTCCCCCGGCCGGGCGTACGGTGCGGCGAAGCCGCCGCCGATGTCCAGGACCTCCAGCGGCAGGCCCTTCTCCCGCAGCCAGGCGGCGGTGCGGATGCTGCCGCACAGCTCGGCGACGAGGGCCTCCTCGGTGGCCGCGTTGGTGATCGAGTAGAAGTGCGCGCCCCGGACGGTCACGGCGGGGCAGCGCGCCGCCGTGTCCAGCAGTGCCGGTACGTCGGCGAGGTCGACGCCGAACTGGCTGGCCGTACCGGTCATCCGCAGTCCGGAGCCGCCGGCCGCGGCCCCGTTGACCCGGACCAGGCAGTCGACCCGGACACCGTGCCCGGTGGCGGCGGTGTCGAGGCGGAGCAGGTCGGTGCGGGACTCGACGGAGAAGACCCGGACCCCCCGGTCGAGCGCGTACGCGAGGGCCCCGGGCGTCTTGCCCGGCCCGGTGTAGAGGCAGTCCGCCGGGTCGGCGCCGGCGGTGAGGGCGACGTCGACCTCGCCGGACGAGGTGATCTCGGGGTGGCAGCCCGCCGACACCAGGGCCGCCACCAGCGCCGGATGCGGGTTCGCCTTCAGCGAGTAGTAGACGCGGGTGCCGGTGGGCAGGCTGGCCGAGAGGTCCCCGAGCGCGCGGGTCACCTCGTCCAGGTCGTAGACGTAGGCCGGGGTGCCGAACCGGCGGGCGAGCGCCGCGTGGTCGGGTGCGGCGACCGTGGTCGGGGCCGCCGGGTGGCCGGCCCGGTCGCCGGCTCCGGTGGCGTCGGCCGGTCGTACGCCGTTCGGGGTCATGCCGGTAGCTCCTCGGTACGCCGCCGCAGGGCGGCCCGGTCGATCTTGCCGTTGCCGGTGACCGGCAGCCGGTCCACCAGGTGGCAGGAGTCGGGGCGGCGGGCCGGGTCGAGCCACTGCCCGAGCTGGCGCAGGACGTCGTCGGCGGTGACCGTGCCGGTGACGTAGACGTCGAGCCGGTCGCCGTCGGCGTCGTGCACCGCCGCGCACTGGCTGACGCCGGGGACCCGGCTGACCGCCGACTCGATCTCGATGAGGCTTACCCGCAGGCCGCGCCGCTTCACGATGTCGTCGCGCCGGCCGGTGAAGTAGAGGTGGCCGTCCGCGTCGAGGTAGCCGTAGTCGCCGGTGTGCAGCCGGCGTTCGCCGGTGCGGGGATCGGCCCGGAACCGGGCGGCGGTCAGTTCGGGCGCCCGCCAGTAGCCGGTCATCACGTGCGGGCCACGGACCACGATCTCGCCGACCTCGCCGGCCGGGGCCGGGGTTCCGGCCTCGGTCAGGATCTGCACCTGGGTGCCGGGCAGCGGCCGACCGACGGAGTTCGGGCGGGTCAGGTCGCCGTCGGGTTCGCCGATGGTGACCCGCTTGCACTCGGTGATGCCGAACATCAGGCAGATCCGCGCGTCCGGGTAGGCCCGCCGCAGCCGGTCGATGGTCTGCGCGGACATCGCCGCGCCGGTGTTGGTGAACAGCCGGACCGGGCTCGGCGCGGGTTGGGGTGCGCCGGGGCGTACGCGTTCGGCGAGCGCGGTGAGGGTGGCCGCGATCGAGGGCACCAGTGGCACCACCGTGGCTCCGGCGGCGCGGATCTGGCGGTCCAGGGTCAGGTCCGGCCCCGAGTCGCTGAAGACGACCGACGCGGTGCTGAGCGCCGCGAGGAACACCTGGTAGAGGCCGTAGTCGAAGGACAGCGGCAGCCGGACGAAGACGACGTCGTCGGCGCGGTAGGCGAGGCGTTCGGCGATGGCCAGCGTCGCGAAGTGGACCTGCGCGTGGCTCGACGTCACCGCCTTCGGCCGCGACGTGCTGCCCGAGGTGTAGATCATGAGGCAGAGGTCGGCGGGAATGGTGTCCGTTTCCGGCTCATCGGCGACGGTGCCGGTGCCGTCCAGGCGCGTCCACAGTTCGGTGACGCCGACGGCGGCCCGGCCGCCGACGCTCGCCCAGCCGTCGGTGTCGCCGTCCTCCAGCACCACCACCGCCGGGTCGGCGTCAGCGACCAGGTCGGCGAGCAGGAACGGCTTGAGGTCGCGGTGCACCGGTACGGCGATCGCCCCGGCCCGCGCCGCGCCGAAGACCATGGCCACCTGCTCGCGGCGGTTCGCCGTACGCAGCAGCACCCGGTCGCCGGGCCGTACGCCCCGCTCGCGCAGCCAGTGGGCGAACCGCCGGCTGTGGTCGGCCAGTTCGGCGTACGACCAGCCGCCCCGCTCGTCGCGTACGGCGGGGGCGTCCGGGCGCCGCCGGGCGGCATCGTCCAGGATGGAGTGCAGCCGTACACCCCAGGGCGCCCCGTCCCGCGTCGGCTCACCCATACTGCGCCATCAGTTCGGTCATCAGGTCGACGAAGTCCTGGTGGTGCTCGACCCGGGTCTGGTGCCCGCCGCGCAGGCAGTGGGTGCTCACGCTGCCGATCTCCTTGGCGTATTCCTCGACGTACTGCCACGGGGTCAGCAGGTCGGCGGAGGACCCCACCAGGTGGACCGGGCAGCGGTAGGTGTCCGGCCCGTCGCGGCCGAGCCGGAAGAAGTCCTCCAGCGCGCCGATCAGCGCGAGCACGGCTTCCGGGCGCCGGCCGTACTGGCCGGCGAACGCCTTCATGGTGACGTCGAAGTGCCGGGTGTGCCGGCAGACGAAGTCCGGGGAGAAGATCTGCAGCAGCACCGTCCGGACGAACAGGTCGGTCTCGCCCTTGGCGATCAGTTCGCTCCAGGTGGCCAGGCGGCGGAGCTGGTATTCGGCCAGCCGGTGCGAACCCACCCCGCCGAGGATGATCGCCCGGAAGTCGACGCCCATCTCCAGGTGCAGGTAGCGGCAGACGTTGCCGCCGAAGGAGTAGCCGTGCACCACGCAGTCGGCGGGATCGACGCCGATGCTGTCGAGGTAGGCGGCGGTGTATCTCGCGTAGTGCGCGATCGTGTTCATGTCCGGGTCGGTCGGCGACGAGCCCTGGTTGGGAAACTCGAAGGTCAGCGTCCGGCAGTGCCGGCCGAGCTGGGCGACCGTGGGGTCCCAGCTGTCCCGGGACTGGAAGTGCCCGTTGATCAACAGCAGCGGGGTGCCCTGGCCGCGTTCCTGATGACGAAGGGTCGTCAGGTCCATCAGCCCGCCGCCCGCAGCCGGGCCACGACCGCCCACAGCCGCTCGGCGCTGGCGAACGTCTCGAAGTTCATCTCGCTGTCCGGGAACGAGATCCCGTAGACGGACTCCAGGTCGATCAGCAACCCCACCATCTCCAGCGAGTCGAGGCCCAGCTCGACCAGGCTCGCGTCCGGCGCCAGCGGGTCATCCGCGGCAAGCAGCTTCAGATGCTTGCGAAGCACCGTGATGAAGGTGTCGTCCCACGCCCGCTCCACCATCGATCTCCCTGCTCGCCCTGTCCCGCCCGGCCACCGACCGGGCGGTCGACCCTACGGCCCCGGTCCACCGGACGGCCCGCGCTTCACCCTACGGTCTGCGGTGATTGACATCGATCGGCTGGTTGACCAGGATCGTGATGCCACCCGGACCATTGCGGACCGCGACAAGCATGCCACAGTGGAATCGACGGGCGTGAACGGAATCGACGGGCGTTGACCGGCTCGACGGGGCGTCGACCCACGACGCCGGTCCGGCCCGGTCCAGCCAGCGAAGGAAGGCCCGCACGTGCAGACAACTGGGGATCCGGCGGCCCCGTCGACCACCGGCGCCGACCAGGGGACCGAGCGGCCCGGCGACTGGCCGTCCGCGTTCGAGGAGGCGGTCGTCGCGATGCTGCCGGAGGTCCCGGGCGGCCACCGGATAGCGCCGGACACCGACCTCGCCGCGCTCGGCCTGGACAGCCTCGGCCGGACCGGGCTGGTGCTGCTCCTGCAGGACGAGTGGGACGTGGAGTTTCCCGACGAGGTCCTGATCGGCAAGAACTTCGAGACCCCGGCGACGCTGTGGGCGGCCGTCTCCCCGTTCCTTCCCGAGGGCCGCTGACCCGGTGCGCCAGCGGCTTCGGCAGGCGCTGTGCCGGGACGGCTACCTGTTCCCCACCGCCGTCGCCGGCCTGTACGGCCGGGACGGGCGTTTCGAGAGCCTGGTGGATGCGGTCGGCTCGGCCGTCTCGGCGATGGCCGCCGAGGTCGGCGCGGCGGTGGTCCGGTATCCGCCGGCGGTCGCCGCCGACGAACTGCACCGGGTCGGCTACCTGCGCTCGTTCCCACACCTGGCCGGCACGATCAGCGTCTGCGCCGACACCACGGGCCGCGAGACGGCGGTCGCCGCCCGGCTGCACCGCGACGGTGCGTGGGAGGAACTGCTGCGGCCGTCGGAGCTGGCACCGTGCCCGGCCGCCTGCTACCCGGTCTACCCCCACCTCGCCGGCCGTGACGTCGGCGGCGGCGAGTGGTACGACACGATGGGCTACTGCTTCCGGCGGGAGCCGAGCGACGACCCCTTCCGGATGCAGCTGTTCCGGATGCACGAGATCGTCTGCGTCGGCGACCGGGCCACGGTCGACCGGTTCCTGGCCCGGGCCCACGACTTCGCCGGGCGGCTGTTCACCGGCTTCGGGCTGACCGTCACGCGGGCGGTCGCCACCGACCCGTTCTTCGGCTCCGGCGGCCGGATGCTCGCCCGCGAGCAGCTCGAACGCGATCTCAAGCAGGAGTACGTCTGCCCGACCGACGACGGCGGCGTCGCGCTGGCCTCGGTCAACGACCACGAGACGCACTTCACCCGCCCGTACGGTGTCACCGGCGGCGACGGGCAGCCGGCGGTCTCGGCGTGCGTGGGGTTCGGGCTGGAACGGGTCGTCCTGGCCGCGTTCCTCCAGCACGGCCCGAGTCCGCGGGACTGGCCGGAGGTCACCCGCCGGGCGTTCGGTGCCGGCCGGCCGGACCGGGCGGCCGACGACGGTGCCGCGGCGGACCGGTGACCGGCGGGCCGCCCGCCGGAGAGGCCGCCCGGCGGGCGGCGGTGGCCCTGCGCCGGCACGCCGACGACGTCGACCGGCAGGGCCGCTTCCCGCGCGAGTCGGTGGCGGCGTTGCGGGCCGAGGGGCTGCTCGCCGCGCTGATCCCCGGCGACCTCGGCGGCGGCGGGCTGACCGTCGCCGAGGTCGCCGACGTCTGCACGATCCTGGGAAAGTCCTGCGCGTCGACGGCGATGATCTTCGCGATGCACCAGATCCAGGTCGCGTGCCTCGTCGCGCACGGCGGGGCGCCCGGCCGCGACTTCCTGCGCCTCGCCGCCGCCGGGCAGTTGCTCGTCGCGTCCGGGACCTCCGAGGACGGGCACGGCGGCGACATCCGCTCCAGCACCGCCGCCGTCGAAGCCGACGGCGACCACGTCCGGCTGCGCAAGCACGTCGGCACCATGTCGTACGGGGAGCAGGCCGACGCCCTGCTGGTCACCGCCCGCCGCGGCCCCGACGCGGCCGGAACCGACCAGGTCCTCGTCCTGTTGCGCCGTACGGACCCACCGGCCGGCGAGTGGACGAAGGTCGAGGCGACCCGGCCGTGGAACGCCCTCGGCCTGCGCGGAACCGCCAGCGTCGGCGCCACCGTCGACGCCCGGGCGGCGGCCGGCGGCGTCCTGCCGGCCGCGTTCGCGGAGATCCTCGCCGCGACCATGTTCCCGGTCAGCCACGTGCTGTGGTCGGCGGTGTGGCTGGGCATCGCCGCCGACGCGCTGGAGACCGCCGGCCGGCACCTGCGCCGGCCGGGCCGTGGGCAACGCGCGCTGCCGCCGGGCTACACCGAGCAGGTCGCGGCCTTCTACGAGTTGGACGGGTTCTGCCGGCGGCAGGCGGCGGCGGTGTCGGTCCGGCCGGGTGGTGGTACGGCCGGACCGTCCGCCGGGCTCCGCGGCGCCGTCGAGCTGAACAGCCTGAAGGTACGCGTGTCCCGTGGGGTGGTGGACATCGTCGTCGGCGCGATGGCCGCGGTCGGGTTGGACGCCTACCTGCTGGACACCGACGTCGCCCTCGGCCGTCAGCTACGGGACGCGATGAGCGCGCCGTTGATGATCCGCAACGACCGCCTGCTGGACAACGTCGGCGACTCGCTGCGGATCCTCAAAACGCTGTTCTGACCCGGTCGGTCAATCCCGGCGGCGGAACTCCAGGCCGTCGAACGTCCCCGCCGCGCGCCACTGCCCGATGAAGCGGAAGAACGCCTGGGCGCCCTGCGGATATCCGACGAAGAACGCCCGCCGGGGGCCGGAGTCCTGGCCCTCGTTGTTGTAGGAGCCGGGCGTGCAGTCGGCCGATCCGACGTTGCTGGTCGAGCCCAGCAGCAGCTCCATCCAGGCGTCCTCGGCCTCGCGGGTCACCTCGACCTCGTCGTGGCCGTGCTCGAGGGCGTGCCGGACGATGCCGGTGATGGTCGTCCCCGACTCGGTCAGGTTGTGCGGGATGTTGGCGATCAGGCGGGCGCCGTGCGAGGGCTGCACGAAGAACGCGTTGGGGAACCCGTGCACGTGGATGCCGTGCAGGGTACGCATCCCCTCGCCCCAGTAGTCCGACAGCCGCCCGTCGCGACCCGTCATATCGAAGCCGCCACGTTCGGTGAACGGGGTGCTGACCTCGAACCCGGTCGCGTAGACGATGCAGTCCACCGGGTGCTCGACACCCCCGGCGACGATCCCGGTCGCGGTGATGCGCTCGACGCCGCGCCCGTCGGTGTCGACCAGGTGGGTGTTGGGCCGGTTGAACGACTGGAGGTATTCGTCGGAGAAGCACGGCCGCTTGCAGAGCTGCCGGTACCACGCCTTGAGCCGCCGCGCCGTCTCCGGGTCGTCGACGACGGTGTCGACCCGGGCGCGGATCTCCTCCATCTTCTCGAAGTCCGCGTCCTCGTACGCGGCGTTGATGCCGTCGCGGGTCAGCTGGGTGCGGGGCAGCTTGCGGATCCGGTCGCGGGCCCGGCGGGCGAGATCGGTCCACGCGTCCATCACCAGGTCCTCGCGCGCGGAACCGGTCTGGTTCGCGGTGAAGTTCTCCAGCCAGCGTTGCTGCCAGCCGGGGGTGGCGATCTCGGCGAACCAGGCCGGGTCGGTGGGCCGGTTGCCGCGTTCGTCCACTGAGGACGGCGTCCGCTGGAAGACGAGGAGTTCGGCGGCGTCGCGGGCCAGGGGCGGCACGCACTGCACGGCGGTGGCGCCGGTGCCGATGACGGCGACGCGCTTGTCCCGCAGCCGGTCCATGGGTGCGCCGAGCGGGTCGCCGCCGGTGTATTCGTAGTCCCAGCGGCTGGTGTGGAAGCTGTGCCCGCCGAACGTCTCCAGCCCCGGGATGCGGGGGATCTTCGGTACGTGCAGCGGCCCGGTCCCGAGTGCGACGAACCGGGCGGTGAACTCGTCGCCCCGGTCCGTACGCACGATCCACCGTGAGTGGTCGCCGTCCCACCGCAGGTCCGTCACCTGGGTGTGGAAGAGCGCGTCGGCGTAGAGGTCGAAGTGCTTGCCGATGCGCCGGCAGTGCTCCAGGATCTCCGGCCCGTGCGCGTACTTCTCCGACGGCATGTAGCCGGTCTCTTCGAGCAGTGGCATGTAGACGAACGAGGCGGTGTCGCACTGCACGCCCGGGTACCGGTTCCAGTACCAGGCGCCGCCGAAGTCGCCGCCCTTCTCGACGATCCGGACCGAATCGACGCCGGCCTGCTTGAGCTGGGCACACGTGGCCAGGCCGGCGAAGCCGCCACCGACGAAGGCGACGGTGACGTGGTCGCGTTTCGGCGGACGTGGCGTGACCGGGGTGAACGGATCCGGGCGGCCGTCTTCCCACCGGCGGTACTGCAGCGGCCCGTCCGGCCGTAGCCGCTTGTCACGCTCCAGCGCGTACCGGCGCTTCAGCGCTTCCTTGTCGGTCATCGGTGGTTCCCCTGTCGACATGAGACATCCGGCCGGTGTCGTGGCGGCGTGGTCGGTCCGGGCTTACCGGTATCAGACCAGTTCCTCGACATCAAGCCCCCACCAGGCGTCGTTCCAGGCGTGGTAGCCGTAGCGGATCTCCGCGGCCCTGGCCCGTACCTGTTCCTCGACAGCGTTCTGCCGGCCGCCGTTGCGCAGCACCCGGGCCACCAGCCCGGCCACCTCCGCGATCACCGGTGGGTCCATGCCGAGGGTGGTGACCGCCGCCGTGCCCAGGCGCAGCCCGCTGGGTCGGCGGGGGCCGCTCGGGTCGTTGGGGATCTGGTTGCCGTTGCTGAGGATGCCGGCCGCCGAGAGCCACTGCGCCGCCACGTCGCCGGTCACCCCGAGAGGGCGTACGTCGGCCAGGCAGGCGTGGTTCTCGGTCCCGTCGGTGACCAGGTCGAAGCCCCACAGCACGAGGTTGTCGGCGAGGCAGCGGCTGTTCTCCACGACCTGCCTGGTGTAGGCCCGGAACGAGTCGGTCAGCGCCTCGCCGAGCGCGGCGGCGATGCCGGCCACGATCCGCACGTTCGTCCCGCCCTGGCAGATGGGGTAGACGGCCCGGTCGACCTTGTCGGCCAGTGCGGCCGTGCTCAGGATGAGTCCGGCGCGGGGACCGCGCAGGGTCTTGTAGGTGGCGGCGGTCATGATGTCGACGTGCGGTGCCGGGCTGGGAATCGCGCCGCCGGCGATGAGCCCGGCCGACTGGGAGATGTCGGCGATGAGGACGGCACCGACCTCGTCGGCGATGTCACGCAGCGCGCGGAAGTCCCACAGCCGGGGATACGAGGTGTCGCCGCAGAAGATGGCGCGGGGCCGCTCCCGGTGGGCGAGGGCGCGGATCACGTCGTGGTCGAGCCGGCCGGTGTCGGGCCGCAGGCCGTACGGGACCACCCGGAACATCCGGCCGATGAGGTGCAGCGAGCCGCCGGTGGAGTAGTGGCCGCCCGCGGCGGTCTGCAGGCCCAGGACCGGGTCGCCGGGCTGGAGTACGGCCAGCGCCGCCGCGAGGTTGGCCATGGTGCCCCGGTAGGGCTGGACGTTGGCGTGCTCGCTGCCGAAGAGGCGGCAGGCGCGCTCGACGGCGAGCCGCTCGATGGCGTCGGACACCGCCTGCCCCTGGTGGTAGCGGCGGCCCGGGTATCCCTCGCAGTGCACCGCTTCGAGCGCGGGGTGCATGGCGGCCCGCACCGCCGGGGTCAGGTAGTTCGCCGCGGCGATCAGGTTGATGGTGGTGGACTGCCGGGTCAGCTCCTCTTCGATCATCCGGGCGATGGTCGCGTCCGCGCCTCGCAGCGCCGAGACGTCGTCGACTCCTGACACAGGCTCACCCACTCAGCCACCGTCCCACTCAATGATGATCTTCATTGCGCATTAACCAATGTAACTCATGTGGACGGCCATCAAATGAGCCGAGGGAGAAGCCGCCGACGGCGAGGTAGACAGCGTCGGCCATCCATATCGGGCAAAACTGGTGACAGTCGGCGGGATCGCTCCCACGCCGGCCAGCGGTCGCATTAACGCGAGCCCGGACACGTCGACAAAGGCGGGCTGTCCGTCCACACAAATTGGATCGGAGATGCCTGGAATCTTGACCGTTCAGCCGATTCCGGGATGAATTGCGGACGGCCGGCGCTACGCCGTCGCCGGTTCCGCCGTGGTCACCCGACCGGTCGACCGCCAGAACATCCAGCCACACAGGAACGGCACGGTCAGGCCGTGCGCGCCGAGGACCGAGCAGACGTGCGTCCGGTGGTCGTTGCCGTGCTGGAGGGCCTCCAGGAGCACCAGCGGCCGCGCCCCGGTGACCTCGGGCCACGGGCCGCGCGGCGGCAACGTGACCTCCATCTCCTCCCGGCGCCGCAGCACGTCGTGCCACCGCTCGCTCTGCCCGGCCCACACCGCGTGCAACTCGGCGAGCGTGAAGGACTCCTCCTCGACCACCGGCACCTCGGCCGCCTCGCCGGTGAGCCGCCGCAGGAGCCGCTGGTCCTCGGCGATGATGTGGGTGATCGTCGGGACGATGGCGCCGTACGTGCCCGGCGTCGAGAGAGCGAGCTGTTCGGGCGTCAACGTCTGGCAATGCTCGATGAGCGCCCGGGTGGCCCAGATGTGATGCTCGAAAAGGATCTCGAAGTCTCCCACCCGGCCATGCTATTCACGGCGCGACGGACGGTGCAAGCACGGCCCTCGATCAGACGGCGCCCGAACCCGGCCCTTTCCGCTCACACCCGGTGCGCAAAACTTGTTTCCGGCCCGAGACCTGGACGAGGAAACCGCCGGCAAACCCGGTTATCGGCAATGGAGCCGTCCGTCGAAATGATTTCGACACGACTAGTGGCGCCTTTCGTCTCATCGGGACACCGGCACCTGGCGCCCGGTGCCGTGGTCGATGACCGGCAGCGCCTCCCACCGCCCCAGGTCCGCGTCCGGGCCCACCGACCCCCGGCACAGGGTGTAGCGGTCGGGCGCGACGACGCCGGGCTCGTCCGGCAGCGCCGCGACCACCCGGCGGTGCAGGTCCGGCAGCGGTTCGGGAGGCGTCGCCCCGTCGACGGCGACGTAGACCTCCAGGTCGACGACCTGCTCCGGGCCGGCCGCCGGTCGGCACGCGACCGTCACCGCGGTGCCGGGCAGCAGGCCGGCGACCAGCCGCCGCACCGCCTCCGGCCGGGTCCAGCCAGCCCGGGTACGGACCCAGTCCGGGCCCCGTACGACCGGCGCGACCCCGCACAGCCTGGTTACGTCGGCGACCGACAACTCCTCGTGCACGGCGGTGCAGACGACCAGCTCCAGGCCACGCAGGAACCGCTCCCCGACCGGCGGGGGCAGGTAGCGCCCGTCGGCCAGCAGGACCAGCCCGCACCGGTCCGGCTCGGGCCGGTTGAAGCTCAGCATGAACTTCATGTCGTGCCGGGGCAGCGATTCGAACCGGCTAACGGTGCTCGCGGCCCGCAGCTCAGCCAGCTCGGCCGGGTCCGGAACCGTGGCCGGCGGCGCCCAGTCGCGGTCGCGGCGCGCGTCGTTGAAGTACGCCGACAGGTCGAAGCGCAGCCCACGGGCGAGCCCGACCTCCGCCTGCCGCGCGACCAGGTCGTCGAGGTGGTACTGGCCGTTGCGGTAGCCGCGTACGGCCGCCGGGAACGCCTGGCGGAAGGCCGCCGACAGCGCGACGTCCTGTCGCGGCAGCACGAACAGGCCGTCCTGCGCGGTGGGCGCCCGCAGGGCACGCAGCCGGGCGTCGAAGCGGTTACCGGTGATCAACTGGAGCACCGCGGCGTCATGACCGGAGTAGGCGGCCAGCCACAGCGCGGTGACCGTCAGCAGCACCGTCGAGATGGAGGTGTTGGAGCGGGCGGCGAGGATCGGCGTCGCGACCGCGACCGCCGGGGACACCATGCGGTAGCGGTGGATCGGCGGGCCGTCGGCCGGCACCGGCGCGAAGTCGAACATGGTCGCGGGCGCGGCGTGCAGCCGGTCCCCCCAGTGCCGAAGGGCGCCCGCGGCCAGTTGCCGGCCGGCCTCCGACCGCTCGAACTCGAACTGTTCCAGCGGCGACCAGGCGGTGTCGGGCTCGGCGGCCGGCGCGGGTTCGGCGCCGAGCAGCACCCGCAGGTCCTCGGCCAGGCTCTCCACCGCCCAGTTGTCGACCGCCACGTGCGAGGCGACCAGGACGACCGCCACGACCTGTTCCGCCGGGGAGAGCACGGCGGCGAACCGGACCGGCCACACCGAGGTCAGGTCGAAGCTGTCGGCGGTCAGCGTCCCGGCGATGTCGGCGGCGTGGGCGGCGGCGTCGGCGCCGTCCGGCAGCGGGTGGAAGGCGACCGCCATCTCACCGGTGCCGGCGATCCGCTGCTCGCCGTCGACGAAGTGCGTACGCAGCGACGAGTGCCGTTCGACGAGGGCGCGTACGGCGTCGAGGAACCGCTCGCCGGTCACCGGGCGGGCCAGCTCGAACGACCGGCTGAGGTTGAACGACGCGGTGGCGTCGCCGAACCACTGCAACGGCTTCCAGATGGCGTACTGGCCCCAGGTCAGCGGGGCGGTGACGGACTCACCGGCGTCGAACGTCAGGTGACGGATCGGCATGGCGCACATGATGTCCCCGGTCGTCGCATCGGCGGGCGTCGTTGATGATCCAGCGGGCCCTGGAGCGTACCGTCGCGCCCGGACCGGGGTCAACGAGTCGCGTCGCCGGCCGTTCCGGCGAGGCGGCACGACGTCCCGGTGATGCGGTATCGTCCGTCCGATAGCCACGCGTCGATCGCGCCGGCCGCCGGCGTGGCACCACGTTCCGGCGAGCGACATCAGAGTGACGTCCCGCAGAAGTGACGTTCCCGAGCGGCGACGCTCCGAAGAGGACGGTGCGCACCGCACGGTGTCGCCGTTCCGGCCGGCGACGGCCACCGCCACCGATCACGTTCTGGAGACGGAATTGCGAAACGACGCCCCAGCCCATCCCCGGCGGCGTGACCGGATCAGGCAGGGGATCGTCCATGCCGGCGCGATCGCCCGGCCCCGGTGGGAGATCGCGAAACTGATCCCGACGGCCGGCTGGCCGCTGACCGTCGCCCTCACCCTGTTCAACGTCGTGTTCGGGCTGCTGCCGGTGGCGTTCGTGGTCGCGACGAGCGTCCTGCTCGGCCAGGTGCCCGCCGCGGTGACCGGCGGCGCCGACTCGGCGGCGTGGGCCGACATGATGCTCGCCTTCTGGATCGCCGCCGCGGCGTTCGTCGGCCAGCAGGTGCTCGCCCCGTTGCAGAGCGCCCTCGGCGAGCTCGTGGCCCGGCGGGTCGACGGCAAGGTGACCCGGATGCTGATGGCGGCCTCGCTGCGCAGCCCGACCGTCGCACCGCTGGAGAACCAGCGGCTGCTCAACGAGCTCGGCGACGCCGGCCGCGAACTCGAACACGGCTTCACCAGCCCCGGCAAGGCGTGCGCCGGACTGCTCGCCCTCGTCGCCCGGTACGTGCAACTCGCCGGCCACGTCGTACTGATCGGGTTGTTCTTCTCGTGGCTGATGGGCGTCGCGGTCGCCGCCGTGGTCATGTTCCTGCGCCACGGACAGCGCGGCGGGCTACGCAGATACTCGCAGGTGGGGCGCGTCATCGCGGCCGACCGCCGGCGCAGCGACTACCTTCGCGACGTGGCCGCCGGCGCACCGGGCGGCAAGGAGATCCGAGTCTTCGGGCTGGCCGGCTGGCTGGCCGACCGCTACCGCGACGGATACATGAAGTGGATCGTGCTGGTCTGGGCCGCCCGGCGCCGGGTCTTCCTCAAACCGCACCTGTGGATGGCCGCCGCCGCCCTTCTGGTCACCGCGGCGCTGCTCGGATCGGTCGGCGCGGAGGCGGCCGGAGCGCTGCCGCTGACGAACCTGGTCGTCACCCTTCAGGCCGTCCTGGCGGCGCTGCGCCTCGGCGAGCAGTACCCGGAGTCCGACGTACCGACCCAGTTCGGGATGAACGCCTACGACGCGGTCCGGACCTTCGACAGCAGCGTCCGGGCGATGACCCCGGCGACCGGCCCGGACGACGGGGACGAGGTCCGGGCCCCGGCCAGCGGCATCCGGTTCGACGGCGTGGGATTCGGCTACCCGGGCGAGAACCGGGCCGTCTTCGACGGGCTGGAGCTGGCCATCCCGGCCGGCCGGTCGACCGCCATCGTCGGTGTCAACGGAGCCGGCAAGACCACCCTCGTCAAGCTCCTCGCCCGGCTGCAGGAACCGACCAAGGGCAGCGTACGCGTCGACGGGGTGGACGTACGCGAGCTGCCGGTCGACGGGTGGCGGCGGCACATCGCCGTCATCTTCCAGGACTACCTGCGCCACGACCTGTCGGCGGCGGAGAACATCGGGTTCGGTGCGGTGGAGCACCTGTCCGACCGGGACGGCATCCGCGCCGCCGCCGACGCGGCCGGCATCCTCGACGCCCTCGACCGCCTGCCCAAGGGGCTGGACAGCCCGCTGGCCCGGCACCTCGACGGCGGCGTGGACCTGTCGGGCGGGCAGTGGCAGCGAGTGGCGATCGCCCGGGCGCTGTTCGCGCTGCGCCACGGCGCCTCGATCCTCGTCCTCGACGAGCCCACCGCCAACCTCGACGTGCGCGCGGAAGCCCAGTTCTACGACGAGTTCGTCCGGCTCACCGAGGGGATGACCACGATCCTCGTGTCACACCGGTTCTCCACCGTCCGGCACGCCGACAACATCGTCGTACTCGAACACGGGCGGGTCGCCGAGCAGGGCTCGCACGACGAGCTCGTACGCCTCGGCGGCCGCTACGCCGAACTGTTCCGGTTGCAGGCGAGCCGGTTCACCGACGACGCGAAGGCGGCCTGATGCGGGACCTGTTCTCCACCGCCCGGCAACTGCTGTCGATCTGCTGGCACCAGAACCGGCGCAAGACGATCGTCGCGGTCACGCTGATGATCGCCGGTGCGGTGGCCGCGCCGCTGACCGCGCTCGGCCTGCGCTGGCTGATCGACGCCGCCCTCGACGGCCGGGTGGCCGACGCCGTGTCCGCCGGTGTCACGGTCGCCGCGCTGGCCGTCGCCGCGCTCACCCTGGGCCACTTCGCCCACATCGCACACTTCGAGCTGTCCGAACTGAACGTGGTCCACATGGACCGGGAGATCATCGCCCTGGCGAACGGGTCGCCCGGGCTGGCCCACCACGAGCGGGCCGACTACGCCGACAAGCTCACCGTGCTCCGCCGCGAGATGCAGCAACTGCGCAGCAGCCTGGAGGCGCTGCTCGCCCTCGCCGGGCTGGCCGTAGCGATGGTGCTCACCGCGGTGCTGCTGGCGATGGTCAACCCGTTCCTGCTCCTGCTTCCGCTGGCCGCCGTACCGCCCCTGGTCACCGGGCGGATCGCCGAGCGGATGGTCGACCGGGCCAAGCTGGCCACGGCCCAGGACGACCGGGTGGCCCAGCGCCTGTTCCAGATCACCACCGACGCCGGACCGGCCAAGGAGCTGCGCGTCTTCCGGCTCCAGCGGGAGGTGCTGGCCCGGCACCGGTCGTTGTGGGACGGCGTCACCCGCCGGCTGTGGCGCTCGCACCAGGCGGCGACCCTGGTGCGGACCGCCGGTCAGCTCTGCTTCGCCGCCGGATACGTCGTCTGCATCCTGCTCGTGGTCCGCGACGCGGCCGCCGGCCGGCGCACGGTCGGCGAGGTTGTGCTGTCGATCGCCCTCGCCGCCCAGGTCAACCAGCAGGTGGCCGCGGCCGTGGCCCAGCTGCAGCAGTTCCAGCAGATCACCAACGCCTTCGTACGCCTGAACGAGATGCGCGAACTGATCGACACGGCCGAACCGGTGGCCGCCGACAGCGAGCCCCCGACCCGGCTCAGCGAGGGCATCCGGCTGCGTGGTGTCGAGTTCGGCTATCCCGGCGCCGCCGCCCCGGTCCTACGGGACGTCGACGTGACCCTGCCGGCCGGCACCTCCGTGGCCATCGTCGGCGAGAACGGGGCCGGCAAGAGCACCCTGGTCAAGCTGCTCTGCGGCTTCTACCAGCCGGTCCGGGGCGAGATCCTCGTCGACGGCGTCGAGCTGCGCCGGATCCCGCTCGAACAGTGGCGGTCCCGGATCGCGGCCGGCTTCCAGGACTTCGTCCGCTTCGAGTTCCTGGCCCGGGAGGCCGTCGGCGTCGGCGACCTGCCCCGGATCACCTCCGGGCCGGCGGTGTCGGCCGCGCTCGGGCGGGCACAGGCGACCGACGTCGTGGACCGGCTCGACCACGGGCTGGAGACACCGCTCGGCAAGACCCTCCCCCAGGGCACCGAACTGTCCGGCGGGCAGTGGCAGAAGCTCGCGCTCGGCCGGGCGCTGATGCGCGAGGAGCCGCTCCTGCTCGTCCTCGACGAGCCCACGTCGGCGCTGGACGCCGCCGCCGAACACGCGCTGTTCGAGCGGTACGCCGCCCAGTCGCGCGAGCTGGCGGCGAAGACCGGGGCCGTCACCGTCTTCGTCTCGCACCGGTTCTCCACCGTCCGGATGGCCGACCTGATCATCGTGGTCGCCGACGGGCGGATCGTGGAGGCCGGCGACCACGCCGCGCTGGTCCGGGCCGGCGGCCTCTACGCGGAGCTGTACGAGCTGCAGGCGGAGGCCTACCGGTGAATCCGGGCGCCCGGCTCAGGTCACCGGGGCGGGAGCGGGCGCACCGGTGACGGTGGCCGGCCAGTGCAGGTCGACGCCGCGCCGGTCCAGTTCGGCCCGGAAGTCCTCGAGCAGCTTCGCGTCGTCGCGTACGGCGTGCGGCGACGTCTGCCGGTCCAGGCAGTAGGCGGCGAGCGCGCCGGCCGCCTCGCCGATCGACCATTCGGCCGGGTGCACCCGGTAGCAGCCGTTGGTGATGTGCGTCGTCCCGATCGCCTTGCCGGCCGCCACCACGTTCGTGACCCGGCTGGGCAGCAGCGCCCCGAGCGGGATCTCGAACGGGTGCGCGGCCACGTCGAGGTAGCCGTCGCCGCCGGTCGTCGGGTGCAGGTCGATCCGGTAGTGGCCGGTGCCGACCGAGTCGTGGTAGTGCACCGCCCCGGCGGCGCCGCGTACCGCGACGGACAGGTCCTGCTCGGTCGGTGTCGTCACCGCCTCGAGCCGGCGGGCCTCGCGGATGTACGGCGCCTGCGCGAAGCCGTCGGCGGTGCCGGTCACGTCGGGCCGCGGCCGCAGCCCGGGGAAGCCGGTGCCGCCGTCCGGCCGGGGCGCCTCGGTCTGCATCCAGTAGAGGAACGCCTGGCTGAACTCCTTCGCCCGCCGGACGTGCCGCTCGGCGTCCGGCACGTCGAACAGCGGCCCGTCCAGGTAGTCGGTCATCGGCCAGTTGACGATCGTGACGTCGCTGCGCAGCAGGCCGGGCCGGAACGCCTGCCGGTCCAGGATCCGCCGGTAGGTCCACAGTTCCGGGGCGAGCAGCGCCTCCTCCATCGACGTCGTCGCCGTCGCCGGTGGGTTCGGGACGAACCGGCCGGTGACCGGCTCGCCGGTGCGCGGATCGGGGTAGGTCCAGCTGAAGAGCCGGCCGGGCCAGCCCGGCGCCGACTGGTCACGCCAGTGGGCGTAGTCGGCCGGCCGGTCCACGGTGTGGTCGCCGTCGACGTGTTCGAGCGCGAAGCAGACGGTGGCCGCCTGCATGTTCAGCGGCGCCGCCTCGCGGGGCGCGCTCGGCTCGCCGGTCTGCGCCTGCGACTCGGTGCCGGTGCGGTGTTCGATGCCGGCCAGGGCCAGCAGCTCGCCGGTCTCGCTCGCCTCCAGCACCAGCCGGGCGCCGATGTGACGTACGGTGCCGTCGGCCAGCCGTACGGCGACGCCGGTCACCGTGTCCCGGTCGGTGTACGCACGCTGGAGCTCTGCCCGGGTGTGGACGGTCAACCGGCCGGCCGCGCACCACGGGGCGGTCATCGCCTGGAGCACGGCCAACGCCGCACGGGGTTCGTGGCACAGCGGGCTCACCCACCCGTTGCCGGGGTTGAGCAGGCCGCCGGCGGGCGGCGAGGCCAGTGGATACCAGTCCCGGTAGTGGCCTCGCACGCCCTGCCGGAAGCGCCGGTAGGTGCGCGTCGAGCCGTGCGTCTCGATCCACCGGTGCTCGTCCGGCGGCACCGCCTGCGAGGTGAGCTGCCCGCCGATCCACTCGTACGGCTCCACGACGACGACCCGGGCGCCGCCCTCGCAGGCGGCGAGCGCCGCGGCGATCCCGCCCACTCCCCCGCCGACGACGAGTACGTCGGTGAACTCCTCGACCGTCGTCGTGCCCGTGCCCATCAGCCGCCCTCGCCTCGTCGTGCCGTCAGTGAGAAGTGGTACCGGTCGCCCCGGTAGAACGAGACCGCGCGTTCGATCGCCCGGCCGCGCCCGTCGTAGCCGATGCGGCGTACCTCGAGCAGGGCCGCCGTCGCCGGGATCTCCAGCAGGTCGCACTGCCGCTGTGTCGGTACGACGGCGGCGATCATCTGCTGGGCGACGGTGACCTGGACGCTGTAGCGGTCCTTCATGGTCTCGTAGAGCCCGCCGCCGAGGTCCTCGACCAGCAGTCCCGGGAACAGGTCGGCGGGCAGGTGCACCTCTTCCAGGCACATCGGCGCCCCGTCGGCCAGCCGCAGCCGCTCGATCCGGTAGAGCAGCGACCCTTCGGGCAGGCCGAGTTCGGTGGCCACGGCGTCGCGGGCGACGACCGCGTCGGCGTCGATCATCTTGCTGCTCGGGATGAGGCCACGGGCCCGCATGTCCTCGCTGAACCCGCTGAGGCTGGTGTCCTTGGCGATACGGGTGTCGGAGACGAAGGTGCCCTGGCCCCGGATGGTGTAGATCAGGCCGGCGTCGAGCAGTTCACGCAGCGCCTGGCGCAGGGTGGTCCGGCTGACGCTGAGTTCCTCGGCGAGGTCCCGCTCGCGGGGCAGCGCCGCGTGCGGCGCCAGGGCCGAGACGCGGTGCCGCAGTTCGGCGCGGATCTGGCTCAGTTTGGTGGTCATCACGGCTCCGCTGTGGGGTGTGGGCAGGCCTGCGCGAACCAGCGCGTGGTGCGGACCGGGTCGGAGATGGCGGTGCCGACGACGACGGCCCACGCGCCCTCGGCGAACGCCGCCGATACCTGGGCACGGGTACGGTACCGCCCCTCCGCGATCACCGGAACGGGACAGTGTCGGGCCAGGGCGCCCACCAGGGCGATGTCCGGCCACTCCGGAACCGGGCCGGTGGTGTAGCCGGACAGCGTCGTGCCGACCAGGTCGGCTCCGGCGTCGACGGCGGCCAGGGCGGCGTCGAGGCTGTCCACGTCGGCCATGAACAGGGCGCCGCCGTTGTGCGCGGCGGCGACGAGGTCGACGAGCTTCTCCCCACCGGGCCGGGGGCGGGCGGTGCCGTCGGCCGCGACGATCTGCGCGCCGGCCGAGGTCAGCGCGGTCACGTCGGCCACGTTCGGGGTGATGTAGACGGAGCTGCCGGGGGTGCTGCGCTTGACCAGGCCGATGACCGGCACACCGAGGTCGACCATGCCGCGTACGTGCGCGATCCCCTGGCCGCGCAGGCCGGCGGCGCCGCCGAGCACGGCCGCGGACGCCATCGCCATCATGTGCGCGGTGTCCACGAACGGGCTGTCGCTGTCCTGGGCCTGGCACGAGACGACCAGCCGTCCACGGATGGCATCGGCCACGTTCATCGGGTTTCAACCTCTTCTACGATGTCGACCTTCTCCAGGTCGACATGGACGGTGAGTGCGGCGAGCGGGGCCGGTACGGCCGACCCGTCGGACAGGGCCAGGGCGCCGGCGAGCGGGTCGCCGGCCGCCGGTACCGGCCGGGCCTGCGGCAGGCCGGCCCGCAGCGCGGCGGTGAACGGCGCGACCAGCAGGTCGCCGGCTCCGAAGAGGCCGCCGGTGCCGGCGACCGGCACCTCGAATTCGACCGGCCCGGTACGGCGTACCGCGCCGATCACCGACTCGGCGAGCAGCCGGCCGGCCCGGTCCCAGATCTGGTGGGCGCCGTCGTGGCCGGCGCGGGCCAGGTCTGCGACGGTGGTGGCGAAGGCGGCGACCTGTTCCGGGGTCGGCGGGCGGTCGCGCCAGCGGGCCGGCAGCTCGCCGACCGGCCCGAAGGCGGCGGTGACGGCCGCCAGCAGCGGGCCGGACCGGCCACGGTCGCGGTCGCGCAGGGCCAGCCGGATGCCGGCCCGGCCGATCCAGTGCCCGGAGCCGCGGTCGCCGAGGTCGGCGCCCCAGCCGTCGGCGCGGGCGACGGTGGCGCCGACGGCGAGCACCACCACGCCGGTGCCGGCGGCGACGACCGCGCCGGGGACCGGCCCGAGCGCACCGAGGTAGGCGGTGACGCTGTCGTCGGCCACCCGCAGTGTCCCGCGCAGGCCCAGCTCGCGCAGCCCGGCCCGGATCGCGTCCACCCGTGGCGGCTGTCCGTTGAGGCCGGTCATCCCGACCCCGACGCTGACCGGTACGTCCGCGACCGGTCCGAGGTCGGCGAGCGCGTCACGTACCGCCGTGACGATGCTGGCGTCGGGGTCGGCGCCCCAGAAGCCGCCGGTGTCGGCGCGGCCGGTACGGGTGCCGTAGCGGGCCAGCGCACGGCAGCCGCCCTGGCCGAGGTCGACCCCGACCCGTACGGCGCCGGACCGGGCCGGTGCGGGGCCGCCCGCGCCGGTGGCGTCCACTACCGCACCGCCTTGTCGAGGGCGGTGTCGCCGGACAGGCTCAGCTCGGCGTAGTGGCAGGCGACCTCGCGGCCGGCGACCATCCGCAGTTCCGGTTCGGTCTCCGCGCACCGGGGCTGGGCGAGCGGGCACCGGGTCCGGAACCGGCAGCCGGACGGCGGCGAGGCGGGCGAGGGGACCTCGCCGGTGAGCACGATCCGTTCGCGGGGCGGTGCCGCCCAGGGCCGGGGCACCGGGGCCGCCGAGATCAGCGCCCGGGTGTACGGGTGTGCGGGCTGGTCGTACACCGCCGCGGCGGGGCCGGTCTCCACGATCCGGCCGAGGTACATCACGGCGAGGTCGTCGCTGATGTGCCGCACCACGGACAGGTCGTGGGCGATGAACAGGTAGCCGAGGCCGAGGTCCTCGCGCAGGTCGGCGAGGAGATTGAGGGTCTGCGCCTGTACGGACACGTCGAGGGCGCTGACCGGCTCGTCGCAGACGACGATGCGGGGTGACAGCGCCAGTGCCCGGGCGATGCCGACCCGCTGGCGCTGTCCGCCGGAGAGCTGGTGCGGGTAGCGGTCGGCGACCTCGGCGGCCAGGCCGACCCGGGCGAGCAGGTCGACGGTCCGGTCCGCCCACTCGTGACGCGGCACGAGGTCGCGGTGCGCCCGCCAGCCCTCGGTGACGATGAACGACACCTTCTTGCGCGGGTTCAGCGACGAGTACGGGTCCTGGTACACCATCTGGATCTCGGCGGTCAGCCGGCGCCGCAGGGCCGCGTCGGCGTGGTCGACGCGCTGGCCGTCGTACCAGATCTCGCCGCCGGCCGGGCGGCGCAGGCCGACGATGGTGCGGGCCAGGGTCGACTTGCCGCAGCCTGACTCGCCGACCAGGCCGAGGGTGCGGCCGGCGGTCACGGTGAGGCTGAGCCGGTCGACGGCGGTGACGTCCGGCCCCCGGTTGAACAGGCCGCCGCCGGCGGGATAGGTGATCCGGAGCTGCCTGACCTCAAGCCGCGCCCTTGACGGTGTCGACACCGGTCATCACCTCCTGCGCGTAGTGGCACGCCGCTTCGTGGCCGGTGGCGACGATCCGCAGTGCCGGCCGGTCGGTGCGGCAGTTCGCCCGGGCGACGGGACAGCGGGGATGGAACGGGCAGCCGGTCGGTGGGTGCAGTGGTGACGGCGGCATGCCCTCGATCGGGGTGAGCCGGGTGCCGGGCCGGTCCGGGGCCGGGACCGAGTTCATCAACCCCCGGGTGTACGGGTGGGCCGGTGCGTCGTACACCTCGCGCAGCGGGCCGGACTCGACGACGGTGCCGGCGTACATGACCGCGACCCGGTCGGCGACGTCGGCGACCACGCCGAGGTCGTGGGTGATCAGGATCATCGCCATGCCGTCGGCCTCGCGCAGTTCCCGCAGCAGGTCCATGATCTGCGCCTGCACGGTCACGTCCAGGGCGGTGGTCGGCTCGTCGGCGATGAGCAGCCTGGGCCGCAGCGCGAGCGCCATCGCGATCACGACCCGTTGCCGCATGCCGCCGGAGAACTGGTGCGGGTAGTCGTGCGCCCGTTTCGCGGCGTTGGGGATGCCGACCCGGTCCAGGCCGGCGACGGCCCGTTGCCACGCCTCCCGGCGGGAGAGGCGCTGCCGGACCCGGAAGAGTTCGGCGATCTGCTGGCCGACCCGGACCACCGGGTTGAGCGCGGTCAGCGAGTCCTGGAAGACCATGGCGATCTCGGTCGCGGACAGTTCCCGGGTACGGCGCACCGGCTTGGCGGAGATCTCCTCACCGGCGTACCGGATGGTGCCGCGTTCGACCCGGGCGCTGTGCCGGGGCAGCAGCGCCATGACGGCGCGTACGGTCACCGACTTGCCGGACCCGGACTCCCCGAGGATCGCCAGTGTCTCGCCCGCGTCGACGTGGAACGAGACGCCGTTGAGCGCCCGGTAGGTGCCCAGCGGGCCGTCGAACGAGACGACGAGGTCGTCGACGGCCAGCAGTGGCTGGCGGGCGGGTGGTGGTGCGACCATCGGGTCCTCCGGGTCCGGGTCGGCGGGATGTGGCGCGGGTGCCGGCTCAGCGCAGCGAGACGCCGGCGAAGTCGGGCAGGTCGTTCGGGGTCGGTGTGAACCCTTCGACGCCCTTGCGCAGCACCACGTTGCCGCTGAGGTCGAGCGGGAAGATGCCGACCGCGTCGTCCCAGACGATCTTGCCGGCCTGGGCGTACAGGTCGGCCCGCTTGTCCTGGTCGAGTTCGGCGCGGGCGGCCAGCAGGATGCGGTCGAGTTCCGGGTTGGCGTAGCCGTTGCGGTTGGCCGTCGACAGGTAGAGCCGGGCCAGGGTGAAGTCGGCGTCACCGGTGATGGTGCTGCCGGTGGTCATCGTGCTGTCCCAGTCGAGCTTGAGCAGCTTGTCCAGCCAGGTGGCCCGCTCGAGCTCCTCGGGCTTGACGACGATGCCGACCTTGGCCCAGTCGCTGATCATCGCGTCGGCGAAGGAGTTGCCGTTGGTGCAGCAGCCGGTGCTCCACATCATCGAGGTGCTGAACCCGTTCGGGTAGCCGGCCTCGGTGAGCAGTTGCTTCGCCTTGGCGGGGTCGTAGGCGTACGGGTTCTGTCCGGCGGCGCCGAAGATGGCCTCCGGCAGCGGTCCGGTGGCGGCGGTGCCTGCCTGGTCGAACAGCGAGTCGTTGATCCGGCCGAAGTCGACGGCGTGCCACATCGCCTGCCGGACCCGGGCGTCGGTGAACGGCTCACGGGAGCTGTTGAACCAGATGTAGTAGTTGGCGTACGTGGGGAACGACTCGACGGTCAGCGCGTCGTTGTCGCGCAGGCCGGTCAGCTGGTCCGGCGGCAGCCCCCAGGTCACATCGATCTCGTTGTTCGAAAGCGCGGTGACGCGGCCGGAGACCTCGGGGATGTAGCGGTACGAGATGGTTTCGAGCTTCGGCTGGTCGCCCCGGTAGTTGTCGTTGCGGGTCAGTTCGACGCTCTGCCCGGCGGTGAACGACGAGACCTTGAACGGTCCGGTGCCGTACGGGGCGTTGAAGAACGCGCTGTCGGCGAGCTTGGCGGCCGGGGCGATCCAGAGCAGGGTGAGGTTACTCAGCACGGTGCCCAGCGCGCTGCTGGTGTGGATGGTCAGGGTGTGCTCGTCGGGGGTGCCGATCTCGTCGACGGTGGCCCACAGCCCGGCCAGCGGCCCCTTGCCGTCGATCAGCGCCTGCAGCGACGCCTTGGCGTCGGCGCTGGTCATCGGGGTGCCGTCGGCGAACGTGACGTCCTTGCGCAACACGAACTGCCAGGTCAGCGGGTCGGGGTTGGTCCAGCTCTCGGCGAGCTTCGGGGCGATCTCGCCGTTCTCGCGTACGACCAGGGTCTCGAAGACCTCCTGGACGACGGTGAGGGTGGGCTGGTCGGCCGAGTTCGCCGCGAACGGGTTCAGCGACACCACCGGGGTCGGGTTCGCCACCCGCAGCGTGGTGGCGCCGGTGCCGTCACCGGTGGAGCTGCCGGAGTCGAAGGAGCAGGCGGTCAGTCCGAGCACGCCGGCGAGGGCCAGCGCGCCGAGGCGGGTGGTCAGAGATCTCATGTCATCCCTTTTCACTGACGGTTACCGGGTGGATAGGTTCGGGTCGGAGCGGTCCCGCAGTTCGTCGCCGAGCACGCCGACGCAGACGACGAAGACGGCCAGGACCAGTCCGGGAATGGTGGCGATCCACCAGGCGCTCGCCAGGTAGTCGCGGCCGTTGGCGATGGTGGTGCCCCAGCTCGGCGTGCCGGGCGGGATGCCCAGCGACAGGAAGCTCAGCGACGCCTCGGCGACGATGACGAATCCGAGTTGGACGGTGGCGATGACCAGCAGCGGGCTGGCGACCGCCGGGAGCACGCAGTGGCGTACGACGTGCCAGGCGCCGGCGCCGAGGGTGCGGGCCGCGTTGGCGAAGTCGCGCGACTTGGTGGCCATGGTCTGTGCCCGGGCGACCCGGGCGAAGATCGGCCAGGTGGTGATGGACAGGGTCAGTACGACGTTGGTGACGCTGGAGCCGAGGACGGCCGCGACGAAGACGGCGAGCAGGATCGACGGGAAGGCGAGCTGGATGTCGGCCAGCCGCATGAGGATCGCGTCGACGATCCCGCCGAGATAGCCGCAGAGGATGCCGATCGCCGCGCCGACGATGCCGGCCAGCAGCAGCGTCGCCGCGCCGACCATGATCGAGACCCGGGCGCCCTGCATGATCTGGGGCAGCAGGTCACGGCCGACCTGGTCGGTGCCGAGCAGCGCCAGGCTGCCGTCGGCGAGCCGGCTGCCCGGTGGCAGCAGCCGGTCGGTGACGGAGGTGGCGATCGGGTCGTACCGGGCGATGACCGGACCGATCACCCCGGCCACCGCGTAGGCCACGATCACCCCGATCGGGATCCACAGGCGCAGCCGGCGGCGGCGCCGGCGCGGGGTGCCGGCCGGCGGCCCGTCGTCGCCGGACTTGTCGACGTCGACGGGTTGGCCCGGTGTCCCGAGCGCCACGGACGCGGGTACGTCGGTCACGTCGGCCACCTCCTCAGACGCTCTCGCGCACGCGCGGGTCCAGCCGCACGTACAGCAGGTCGACGACCAGGTTGATGACGATGAAGATGGCGGCGACGGTGATCACGCACGCCTGCACGACCGAGTAGTCGCGGGCGGCGATGGCGTCGGTCATCAGCCGTCCGACGCCGGGCCAGGCGAAGACCGTCTCGACGATCACGGCACCGCCCAGCAGGCTGCCGAACTCCAGTCCGGCCACGGTGACGACCGGGATCAGCATGTTGCGCATCGCGTGCCAGCCGACGACGCGCGTCTCGGACAGCCCCTTGGCGCGGGCGGTGACGACGTAGTCCTCGTGCAGCACGTCGAGCAGGCCCGACCGGACCAGCCGCAGTACGACGCTGAGCAGCGGCAGCGCCAGCGTGACCGCCGGCATGATCATCGCCGCCGGTGATCCCGCACCGGAGCTGGGCAGCAGGTGCAGGAACCGGGAGAAGATCAGGATCAGCATGATGCCGACCCAGAACGACGGCAGCGACTGGGTGAGCATCGACAGCACCGACACCACCCGGTCGAAGAACCCGTTCGGGCGGGTCGCGGCCAGCGTGCCCAGCGCGAACCCGATGACGATGGCGATGGCGAAGGCGGCCGCCGCGAGTGCGGCCGTCGCCGTCAGGTGGGTGAAGACCAGGTTCGTCGCGCTGTCGTTGAGGCGGAACGACTCGCCGAAGTCGAAGGTGACGGCCCGTTGCAGGAAGCGGACGTACTGCACCACCGGTGACGCGTCCAGGCCGTACTCCCGGCGCAGCGCCTCGACCGCCGCCGGGTCCGCGTCGGGCCCGAGCTGGTTGATCGCCGGGTCGCCGTCGACCTCCCGCATCGCGAAGAACACCACCGTCGCCGCCCCGAAGAGGACGAGCGCCGAGATCGCGAGTCGGCGGATCGCAAACCGCAGCATCGCCGGAACCTCAGCGTCCGGGCGGCGACGCCGGGTCGCCGAGCAGGGCCGCCTCGATGTCCTCGACGACGGCGACCGCGGCCCGGCCCTCCGCGCCGCTGACCGGGGTGGGTCCGCCGGCCAGGGCCGCGTCGACGAAGGCTTCCAGTTCGGTACGCAGGTTGTAGGCGCCGCCGCCGTCACGGCTGGGCCAGAAGTAGGTGTCCTGGAAACTCGCCACGCCGTCGCGGCGGGCGTACATCAGGTCGTTGTGCGAGAGGTTCATCTCGAGGATGCCGTGCTCGCCGACGATCCGCAGGCCGGCGTCGGCCCGCGACGGCCGGGAGTGCGGCAGCGTCCAGTTGTTCTCCATCGTGCCGATCGCGCCGTCGTCGAAGCGGATCGTCGCGTGCACGACGTCGTGGCTGGGCGACAGCACCTTGCGGCCGACGGCACCGGTGACCTCGACGTCCCGGCCGGTCACGAACCGGACCAGGTCGGCGTCGTGGATGCCGAGGAACCAGGCGACCGAGGTACGGTCCCAGATTCCCTGGCCGACGGCCTGCGAGGTGCAGCGCCAGACCTTGACGTGCCAGATGTCGCCGAGTTCGCCGGAGCGTACGACCTCGCGCAGCCGGATCACGCGCGGGTCGAAGCGCAGCACGTGGCCGATCATCAGCGCGTCGGGGTCGGGGCAGCCGGCGATGATCCGGTCGCAGCTCGCCGTGGACAGCGCCATCGGCTTCTCCAGCAGCACCCGCTTGCCGGCGGCGAGGGCAGCGAGGGTCGCGTCCTCGTGCAGGTGGTCGGGGGTGCAGATGCTGACCGCGTCGACGTCGGCGAGCAGGTCGCCGATGTCCTCGACGGCCCGGACCCCGAGGTTGCTCTGTGCCCAGTCGCGGTTACGGGGCGACACGTCGGCGACGGCGACCAGTTCCGCCTGCCGTACGTCGCGCAGCGCGCGGGCGTGCAGCTGTCCCTGGACCCCGATACCGACGACGCCGATCCTGAGGCGGTCCACGCCAGACCTCCAACTGTTGCAAACCAGATGAACGCTAGGTGTGTACCTAGCTGGGGATAGTTCTACACCCAGCTCGGAGTGCAGGGCAAGGGTCCGCGCGCCACAAAATCGCCGGTGACCTGCGGATTCGTCGCAGGCCATCGATGTCCCGCGCGCGCGGCCGCGTCTTCTCGCTTAACGTCCATGCCATGAGCGAAAACCCGATCGCCCGGGACTTCTTCGAGACCTACACGCGGGCCCTGCTGGACCGGGACGCCCGGGCGATCGCGGAGCACTACGCGGTACCCGCGCTGATCGAATTTCCCGACCATCCGGTCGCGGTCTCCGATGCCGCCCAGACCGAGGCGTTCTTCGCCGGCGCGTTCGGCCAGTACGAGGGCGTCACCGATGCCCGGGCCGACGTCCACGTGGTCGCGGCGACCGGGCACAGCCTGTGGGCCGATGTGAGCTGGTCCTACGACGGCGCCCCCGGCGAGCGGAACATGTACCAGCTCGTCGGCACCGGCCAGACCTGGAAGATCGCGGTCCTGACACCCCTGTGACGCGCGATGAGCGCACGCCCGACGACCCCGTTCCGCTTCAGACGACCTCCAGGCTCGTCACCGCCCAGACAGGAAGGTCGAGGTCGCAGGCCGCGGGAACCCGGAGGTTCTCCGGGAGCGACTCCAGATCGAAGATTCCGCCACCCCCGGTATCGACGGTGTCCCCGATCCGGGCCTGCCCGCCTTCCGGGATGCTGATGGTCTCCCCATCCATCGTTGTCCCTTCGGACAACGCGAGCCGGTACTTCAGCGACACCTCGGGCGCGGCCGGCGGCTGAATCACGCAGACGCAGCCGTCCGTCACCACCAGGGTGGCGTCCTTCATGAGGGCTTGCATGTAGGCGCGCTCACCGACGATCGTGACGAAGGCCGCCGCGGGCGGCGCGGCCGGCGCCGTGGTCGGTGACGAGGTCTGCCCCTCAGGCGCCGCGCAGGCGACCGAACCCAGCATCGCCAACACTCCGGACAATCCGAGAAGCCGCCGCACGTAGCTCATAAAACGATCGCCCCCGCCGAGAAAACCGCCATCCATCGAAGACGCCCCGTACGTTGCGTTGCGGCCACGATACGAAACGGCGCGGGACACCCACCACATACGTTCGGTCGCAGGTAGGCGGTCTGCCGACTAGAGCACCTGGGTGATGCCCTCGGCAGCGACGCGGGCGTCGAGGTTCGCGCGGTCGAGGTTGGCGCACAGCACGATCGACGCCCCGGCCGACAGCGGCGCGAGCAGCCACTTGACCGGCTCCTCGTGCCGCGCGATGTCCACCAGAACCCGATCCCCCCGGCGTAGGCCCCACATGGCGGCGAGTTCGCCGGCCAACCGGGCCCACTCCGCATAGCTCGTGCCGTCCGGGCTGGCCGGGTCGTCGCCCCGGATCTCCTGGTACGCCGGCGGGAGGTCCGGGTAGCGACGTACCTCGGCGGCGTAGTCCCGGTAACCGTCGGGCACCTCGGCCAGCGCGGCACCGTCGGCCGCGAGACCGAGCACGAACCGGTGCCGCGCCTCCGGCACCGTCTCCAGCCAGCTGTCCAGCCGACGCCGCGCCACGAACACCGCGTCCAGCGGCTCTTCCGGGCTCGCGTCGAGGAGTGCCAGCCCGGCCGACGCCCAGGGCCGGAACGACACGGTGATGCCGGCGGACCAGGCGCCCAGCAGCACGGCCGCGGTCTGCCAGTGCGCAGGCAGCAGAATGGCAACCCGGTCACCGGCGGTCAGCCGGCAGCCGTCACGCAACATGCTCGCGGTCCGGGCGGCCCAGCCGCCGAGCGCCGCCGCGCTGAGGTCGATCCGCTCGCCGGTCGCACCGTCGAGATAGGTCAGCAGCGGGCGGCCGGCCTCCGGGTCGTCGGCGATCAGCGGGGCGTGGGCGGCGCTCGTCGAGTGCATCCGGCAACTCCCGCGTCGGCGGCCAGTGGTCCCGCCGACCCTACCCCGGGTCGGCTGCCTCAGGCCCGCGAGGTGAAGGCCGCCAGGATGCGGCTGCCGACCGGGTTGCCGGCGTTGTCGAAGCAGATGACGTCGAGTTCGGCGTCGGTGCCGGAGTGCGACCAGGGCTGGGCCAGGTTGCAGTAGTTCGGGCCGGGTCCTTCGGCGACCACCTGCGCGTGGGTCTGTTCGACGCCGAGCTGCGGATAGCGCACGGTGAGGCGGCCGGGCGCGACGGTGCTGATCGTGTTGCCGCCGACGCCGGTGACGCTGTTGTGGTTCGCGTCGTACCGCCAGTGGTGGAAGTAGCCGAACTTCTGCGGCGTGCCGAGCGAGGCGGTCAGGGACCGGCCACGGTGGTAGGAAAGGGTGAAGTCGCTCCAGGTCAACCTGCCCTGGTGGTCGAAACAGCTGACTTCCGCCAGGATGTCGGTTCCCTCGAACATCCAGTTCGTCACCTTGCACCGACGCGGGACCGCCTGGCGTTGCACGGCGGTCACCTGCACGTTCCCGGCGGGGATCGCGGCGGCTCCGACCCGATACAGCCGGACCTGATAGGTGCCGGTCGACGAACGCCCCGCCAGAACCGTGCCCTGGAGCGAGCTGTGCGAGTGCACGACGCGGTTCTCCTGGTCACGGTAGTGCAGGTAGGCGTAAGTGGTGGCGGTGGGCGCGTAGCTGACCCGGTAGGTCCACATGACGGAGAAGGCGGTGTCGGTGAGGACGCCGCCGGGAGCGCGGCACTGCACGAGGACGATCTGGTCCGGCGTCACCTCGTGCCACTGGATGACGGCGCAGTAGTGGCCGGCACTGTTCACCGGGGTCACGTGCGCGATCCCCAGGCTGCTCGACCCGATGCGCGGAAACCTGACCTGGAACACCCCCGCGCTGATCTTGCCGCCCTCGGCCCAGAGATCGGGTGCCGTGGTCTTCCAACTGCCCCACTGGCGGGTGGTGTCCAGCGTGGTCCACGGCGCGACGGTGGGATCGGTGACGAGGGCGAAGCCCCAACTGTTGGCGACGGCGGCCTGTGCCGGGCCGGCAACGCCCGGCACGAGTGCCGCGACCAGCGCTACGACGAGGACGAACGGACGCAACCGCATGACGCCTCCAATCGAGATAGATCGATTGGACGCTAACACCGCGACCAGTGGCGGTCGACACCCGCGATCCTCAGATGGAGAACAGGGCGCCGCCACGCACGGCACGGGGGCGTCGTCCACCGGCGCTACAGTCGGTGATCATGACCGAACCGACCTCCCCCGGCTGGGACGCCATCGACGCCGCTCTCGCCCGCCGCTACCCCGGCGTACGGCCGCTGCACCACGCCTCCGCGCTGCCGTACGCGGCGGGTGGCCGGGACCCGCTCGACGGCATCAGCCTCTACCCGCGCGACGACCACTGGCACCTGGTCAGCTACGGCATGTCCGACCTGCACGAGAAGAGGTCGCCGGACGAGGAGGAGTCCGGGTGGGGCTTCGAGTTCACCATCCGGGTGGCCCGTACCGCCGGTGACGACGAGCCGCCGACCTGGGCGCTGAGCTTCCTGCAGAACCTGGCCCGCAACATGTACGCCCGGGAGGCGGCGTTCGTCCCCGGCAGCCACCTGCAGGTGAACGGGCCGATCTCGACGGCGCGGCCGGACACCGCGATCCGCGCGGTGGCGTTCGCCGAGGACCCCGAACTCGGCACCATCGACACGCCGCACGGAACGGTGCGGTTCCTCCAGGTCGTCGGCCTGACGCCCGAGGAGTACGCGGTCATCGACCGGTGGGACGCACGACGGCTGCTCGACGCGCTGCGCCCGGCGCTGCCGCTGCTGGTCACCGACCTCGACCGGGCCGACCTCACCGCCGACCCCGCCGTCGCCGCCGTCATCGAGGAGGGCGTACGGCGGGACGGCTCCTCCAGGGCGCTCATCCCGGCGAAGAAGGCGAACTGGCGTGTCGAGGACGGCGTCACGACGGTGACCCTCGACGTGGCCGCCGCGGAGCATGCCGGCCGCCTGCTGCCGCTCCGGTTGCCGTACGGCCGCGACCTGACCGTGAACCCCTTCGACAAGGGGGTGAAGTTCGGGCCGGGCGAGGAGTTCACGGCCGCCCCCGGACGCTTCGACCTTCTGGAGATTCGGCTGCCCGCCGAAGCGGCGACCGAGGTCGCCACGGCGCTGCGGTCCGGCGCGGGCACCTACCGGCCGGCCGGAACGACCGGCCTGCAACTCCGCGTCGCCCCGGCCACCCGCCGGTTCACGTTCCCGCCCCCGGCCTGACCGGGCCGCCCGGGAAGGCTGTCGGGGCGGTTCAGCGTACGGCCCGGCGCCACCGGTGGGCGAACCCACCCCGGGATCGCTCTGAAGTGGACACAACCTACACTTCGCCGGTGATCAACAAGAAACGATCAACAATCGTCCTTATCGGACTGTTGGCGGTGACCCTGTTGGGCGGTTCCGCGCCGGCGTTCGCGGAGGAGGAACCACCGGCCGAACCGCCGAAGGTCGAGCTGGTGCTCGACGTCAGCGGATCGATGCGCGCCGCGGACATCGACGGCCGCAGCCGGATCTCCGTGGCCCAGCAGGCGTTCAACGAGGTCGTCGACGCGCTGCCCGACGAGACGCAGCTCGGCATCCGGGTACTCGGCGCCACGTACCCGGGCAACGACAAGGCGAAGGGCTGCCAGGACACCCAGCAGATCGTGCCGGTCGGCCCGGTCGACCGGGCCCAGGCCAAGGCCGCGGTGGCGACGCTGCGACCGACCGGGTTCACCCCGGTCGGGCTGGCCCTGCGCGAGGCCGCCAAGGACCTCGGCACCGGCACGACCGCCCGCCGGATCGTGCTGATCACCGACGGCGAGGACACCTGCGCCCCGCCGGACCCGTGCGAGGTCGCCCGGGAACTGGCCGCCCAGGGGACGAAGCTGGTCGTCGACACGCTCGGCCTGGCCCCGGACGAGAAGGTACGCCGGCAGCTGCTCTGCATCGCCGAGGCGACCGGCGGCACGTACACCGCGGTGCAGCGCGCCGACGAGCTGACCAGCCGGATCAAACAACTCGTCGACCGTGCCAAGGACACCCACACGGCGGCGCCGGCCGTCGTCGCCGGCAAGTCGGCGTGCGACGACGCGCCGCTGCTCGCCCCCGGCGTCTACAGCGACCGGGCGGCGTTCTCGGAGCACCGCTGGTACCGGGTGCCGGTCCTGCCCGACCAGGAACTGCGGGTGTCGGTCAGCATGGCGCTGGACCGGCCGGTCAACCCCGACTACGCGGTGCTGCTGCGGGCCACCGCCACCGACGGGCGGGAACTGGTGCGCGGGGTGGACGCGGGCAGTGGCCGTACCGACGTGGTCTCCGCCGGCCTGCGCTGGTCGGCGGGTGAGGAGCCCACGGACGGGGCGTCCCCGACCCCGGAGGCCGAGAGCACGGTCGCGGCCACCACGGTCTGCCTGGTGGTCAGCAACGCGTTCGCACCACGTCAGGGCACGCAGGCGACGCCGGGTATGCCGGTCGAACTGACCGTCGACGTGGTCGCCTCCTCCCCCGCACCGACCGCACCCGACCTGGGACGCGGCTGGGTGCTGCTGGTGCTGCTGACGCTGGCGGGCCTGCTCACCGGACTGGTCACCGGCCTGCTCACCCGCTGGTGGGTCGCCACCTGGAGGGAGAACCGATGAGCACCCCGACGCTCCGCGCCGCGGCGGCACTGACTGCCGCCGGCCTCGTCCTGCTGGCCGTACCCGTGCCGGCGCAGGCCGCGCCGACGCCGTCGCCCGGCGCCACCCCGGTCACCCGCGCCGGTACGTCGTTCCTGACCGCGACCGGCATCGCCGCCGGGCAGCCGGTCCGGGTGGACGCCGCCACCGGCGACTACCTGTACTGGTCGTTCCCGGCCACCGCCGGCGAACGGCACGAGATCACCGCGACCGTGTCGTTCCCGGAGTCGCGCAGCGGCCCGTCGACCTGGACCGTCGAGGTCTTCGACGGGCTGCGGCGACGGCAGTCCTGCACGGCCGGCGCGCAGACGCCCACCGCCGCCGCGTCCGCCGCCAGCGTGTCGCTCGGCTGCGCGCTGCGTCAGGTACGGTCCTGGGCCGAGCCGTGGTCGGCCGACCCGCTGCCCGGCACGTACTACGTCCGGCTGTCGGTGACCGAGCTGCCGGAGGCCGACCTGGGCCTGCCGGTCGACGTGGAACTGCTGGTCAGCTCCGACGCCAGCGGCTCGCGGGACGACGGCGAGCTGAAGGCCCCGCTGGTGCCGAACACGAAGGCCGGCGCGGTGCTGAACGCCGAACCGGTGGCGCAGCAGGACGAGGAGGACGGCACCGGATACTTCGACTGGCTGCCGGACCTCGGCTCGCGCTGGGTCTGGAGCGCGATCGGCGGCGTGCTGGCCGCCGTCGCGGGCGTGGTCGGCTTCGCCCTGACCCGCCGTCCCCGCCGGCCGTGACCGGCGCCGGTGGCCGCCGTACGGGACGGCGGCCACCGGCCGGTCGCGGGTCAGTCCTTCGAGGTGAAGGTGGACAGGAAGCGCTGGTCGGTCGGCAGGCCCGCGTTGTCGTAGCAGGCCACCCCGACCTCGGCGGTGGGGCCGAAGTGGCTCCACGGCTCGCCGAGATGGCAGTACTCGGACCCGACACCCATGGCCACGACCTGGGCGTGGGTCTGGTTGAGGGCGAGGAGCGGGTAGCGGACCCGGTAGTAGCCGGTCGCGATGGTGTTGATGGTGTTGACGCCCATTCCGCCGCCCGGGTTGTTGTAGTTGGCCTGGCTGACGAACGGGAAGTAGTAGCCGAAGAACCTCGGCGGGGTGAACGAACCGAAGACGGCGCGCTGCCGGTGGTAGGACAGGCTGAAGGCGGTGTCCACCGGCTTCCCGGCCGAGTCGTGGCAGGCGACGTCGGCGGCGATGTCCAGCACGTTGAACGCGTACCAGTCACTGATCTTGCAGCGTCGCGGGGCGCCGCCCTCATCGACGGCGGTCACCTGCACGTTGCCGGCGAGCCCGAGCGCCGAACCGACGCCGGCGAGCTTGACCCGGTATCCCCCGTTCCCCATCGGTCCGATGTCCACCGGCAGACCGGTGGAGTTGTATCCCTGTACGACGGTGGCCGCGGCCGTGCTCCGCAGGTAGGCGTACGTGCCGGTGTTGGGTGGTGCGATCCCGGAGCTGGCGGTCCACAGCACGGCGAAGGGGGTGTCGGCGTGGCCGCCGCCCGGGGCGAAGCACTGCACCTCGACGATCTCGTCGAGGCCGACCTGGAACCATCGCAGCACCGTGCAGTAGTTCCCGTTGGAGTTGATCGGGGTGACGTGCACGACCCCGTCCGAGTTGGAGCCGACCTGCGGGAACCTGACCTGGAACCGGCCGGCGCCGAGCTTGCCGCCCTGGGCCCACCCGGGGAAGCCCGCCTTCCAGGAGCCCCACTGGCGGTTGGTGTCCAGCGTGGTCCAGGCCGGGACGTTCGGGTTGTCGACCAGGGCGAAGCCCCACCGGTCGGCGGTGGCGGCCCGGGCCGGCTCGGCGGTGCCGGGTACGACCGCCGCCAGCGCGGCGACCAGGGCGACGGCGAGGGCGAGTGGACGCAGACGCATTGTCCCTCCTATCGAGCGACATCGATTGGAGTGCCATGCTCGCACCTCGCGGCGCCGGGACGCCCCGAATCCCGCCCCCGGTCAGCATGGTGCCGATTGTGGCTAGTCGCCGCCCGTCCGCCGCACCGCCTTCCGGCGCGGCTGGTCCCGCCCGGACGGCTCCGGCCGCTCGGTCCGGACGGGATCCCCGCGTACCAGCTCGTCGTGGATGCGCCAGCGGGCCACGTCGACGGCCCGCCCCGCCGCCTCGTCGCGCTGCTCCAGACGCTGCCGCAGCAACCGCATGGCGATACCGCGGTTGAGGCCGAACTCCCGCTCGGTGTCGACCACGACGACGATCCCCGACGGCCGGTGGGTCGCCCGTACCGCCGTGCTGGCCTTGTTGCGGTGCTGACCGCCGGGACCGCCGGTGCGGCAGGCGACGACGTCGACGTCCGCCTCGACGAACGTCGTACGTGGCACGTCGACCTCACAGGGCCGCGCGGTGACGTACCAGTTCTTGCGGCCGACGGCCCGGTAGGGGCTGACCGCCTGCCAGCACAGGGTGCCGGTCCACGACGCGGCGAACGCCTCGGCGCCGGCCCCGGAGATCTCGACCAGGACCGACCGGTAGGTGCCGGGCCGCTCACCGGGAACGACCTCGGCCCGTCGCGTGACCAGCCCGTGCCGGACGGCGTCGCCCTCCAGCCGCCGCAGCAGCTCCGCCAGGGCCCAGGCGCACTCGCGCGGGCCGCGTCCGGCCGACATGAGCAGATGGACGCTCACGACCGGCCCCGTCCGCGCCGGTGGTCGCGACGGTCCCGCCGACCGGCGGTGCCGGGCTCGGGCGTCTTGTAGGTGACCAGTGGCACCGTGGTGGCCACCGGCGTGGCCATACCGTGGTCGACGAGGTCGCCGATCACCTGCTCGATGCGCTTGTACGCCGTCGGCGCCTCCTCGAAGAGCAACTGCCGGTCGCCGCAGACCACCAGCGACCCCACCGGCGTACGGCGCAGTTCCTCGACGGTGTGCTTGGCCCGGCCCCGGCGCAGGGCGTCGGCGCGCGACATCTTGCGGCCCGCACCGTGCGCCACCGAATGGTTGGCGTCCGGGCCGGCGTGGGCGGCCACCAGGTAGGAGGGTGTCCCCCGCGTGCCGGCGACGAGCACGTCGCGGCCGTCGCCCGGGGCCGCCCCCTTGCGGTGCAGGTAGCCGCCGTCGCGGACCTCGACCAGGTTGTGGCACTGGTCGACGACCGGCTCGGTCGGTTCGGCGCCCAGGGCGTGGGCGACCCGGGCGGCCAGCAGCCGCCGGTTGAGCGACCCCCACCGTACGGCGGCGTCGTGCATCGCCAGGTAGCCGGCCGGATCGGGGGTCGGGCCGGCGCCGTGGACCTCGGTGTGTGCCCGCAGGATCCGCTCCCCCAGGCCACGGGAACCACTGTGGACGACGAGGACGACGTCGCCCTCGGCGAGCCCGAGCCGGCGCGCGTGCTCCGGCTCGAAGACGGTGCCGACCCGGGCCAGCTCGACGAAGTGGTTGCCCCGGCCGACCGTGCCGAGCCCTTCGACGTGACCCGCGGGCATGTCACCCGCCACGACGGCCCAGGCCGGGTCGTCGGCGTCCCGCTCGGGGTCCAGCGCACGGTCGAGGTCGGGGAAGCGGGCGGCGAGCTTCTCGGGTACGACCCGCTTGAGCCGGAGCGGGAACACGGCGATGCCGCACCCGATGTCGGACCCCACCAGGAACGGGTACAGCACGGTCGACGTCATGGCGGCCCCGATCGGGGCGCCCTTGCCGGGATGCAGGTCCGGCATGCCGGCGACGTGGACCATGCCGTCGAGCGCGGCGACCTGGTGACACTGCGCGACGGCGTCGGACTCGATCCAGCTCGTGGGCGAGGCGAAGACGGTGACGGTGGCCGGGACGGACTCCGGCCGGGGGTGGTGCTGGGACAAGGACGCTCTCTTTTCGGGGAGGCACGGACGGACGGCGGCCCGGCACACGGTGGTGTCGTGGGGCCTCGGAGTGAACGTGGGTGCGGTCCGTCAGAACGTCATGGGCACCACCCTCGCCGAGCCGGTCCGGCCGGGCAACCGGTTTTCGCCGTACGGCGGCGCTCGATGCGGGGACCCGGCAGAGGTCGTCAGACGATGTCGGGTGGCGTCGGTGGGCGGGTGCTGTCGCGGGCGGGTGTGTTCCGCTGGGAATCGATGTCGACGCGGCCGTTCGAATCGCTTTTCCGGAGACCCGTCACACAATTCTTCGACCAGTGTTCGCAATGACTGCTTGATGCATTTCTCACACTCCGTGTTCCGTCTCGATCCGCCTGACTGATTTGTCCGAACAGCCTGCGTGTCAGCTGGCACATACATGGCGTGACCAGCGAAAACCCATGTTTCCGGGGCTCTTCCACGTGGGTAGCAGTGGCCCCGTCGGCACGGTTGCCATCCGGCAACAGCACCACACCGACAGCACGACACCGCAATTCATGGCAGGACATGCGATCGGGAAGAGGTCCGATAGTGATTCAGCAGGGAGCGCGTTTTGCGCTCATTCTCGGGACGGGATATCTCCTCGGCCGGCGCAAGCGACTCGGCGCGGCACTCGTGCTCGGCGCCGCGGCGGCGGCCGGCCGGCTCAGCGCGAACTCCGGCGGCCTGCTCCGGTCGCTCGGCGGTTCCGTCGACGTCGCCAAACTCCTCGACCTGCGCGGGCCGCTGGTGGCCGCCGGCAAGGCGGCGGCGGTCAGTGCGGTGAGCAGCCGGATCGACTCGGTGAGCGACCGGCTGCACGGCCGGGCCGAGGTCCTGCGCGGCGCGGACCGCGTCCTGCGGGACGACCGCGACGAGCCCGACGACGAGCGGGACGACCAGCGCGACGAGGACCTGCGCGCGGACGAGCCCGACGACGAGTCGTACCCGGACGACGAGCCTGACGAGGACGACCGCGACGACGAGCCGGCGCCCCGGTCCGGCAGCGGGTCGCGGGCGGGCCGGCAGGGCGGCGGGCGGGCCCGTCGGCCGGCCGGACCCGACGCCGACGGTGACGGTGAGGACGACGGGGAGGACGACGGCGGGGAGGACGACGCTCCCCGGACCCGGCAGGCCCCACGGTCCTCCCGGTCGAAGACCACCGACGCGCCGGTACGCCGGCGAGGAAGGTGAGCACGATGACCACCCGGAACCCGGGCCTCGGCCAGGGCATCGGCGAAAAGATCTCCGGACGCCTCGCCGACGAGGTGCAGAACCTGGTCAGCGCCGCCGTCGAGCGGCTGGTGTCGGCGGCCGCCGACCGCATGGGCGCGGCCACCGAACGGCTCGTCGACTACGCGGCCAACGGCGGCGGCCCGGGCGTGGTGGCGGCGGCCACCGGCGCGCGGAAGCTGGCCGACGGATCGTCCCCGTTGAAGGCCGGGCTCAGCGCCGGCCTGGCCGGCGCCAAGGAGAAGCTCAAGGAAGCCGTGGGCAAGGCCGGCGCCGGCAAGGGCAAGATCAAGGTGACCAACATCGTCGAGTCGATCGACGTCGGCGTGCCGGTCCGGGTCGCGTACGACCAGTGGACCCGCTACGAGGACTTCTCCAGCTTCATGAAGAAGGTCGAGAACGTCGACCGGGCCAGCGACGAGAAGACCACGTGGAAGGCGCAGGTCTTCTGGTCGCACCGCACCTGGGAGGCCACCGTGGTCGAACAGGTGCCCGACGAGCGCATCGTGTGGCGGTCCACGGGCAAGAAGGGGCACGTCGACGGCGCCGTCAGCTTCCACGAGCTGGCCCCTGACCTGACCCGCATCCTGGTCGTACTCGAATACCACCCGCAGGGCCTGTTCGAGCGCACCGGCAACCTGTGGCGCGCCCAGGGCCGCCGCGCCCGGCTCGAACTGAAGCACTTCGTCCGGCACGTGATGACGCGCACCGTGCTCGACCCCGACGGGGTCGACGGGTGGCGGGGCGAGATCCGCGACGGTCAGGTGGTCCGCGACCACCAGACGGCGCTCGCCGACGAACGGGCCGACGACGAGCACGACGGGCGGGCCGACAAACGCGCCGAGCAGGCCGCCGACGAGCACGACGACCCCGGGGACGAGCCGGACGACCGGGACGACGACCGGGAACCCGACGCCGAGCCGGCACGCGGCCGGTCGCGCGCGGGTGCCGCGACACGCAAGGACCGGGACGACGACACCGGGCGGTCCCGACCGCCCCGGCAGCGCGGCAACCGTGACCGCGCCTGGAGGTGACCGGCGATGACCATGGCCGTACAGGAATCCGGCGGCGGCGGAGTCCAGCGCGGATCCGCCTCGGACCTCGCCGAGGTGGTCGGCACGATCCTGGACAAGGGCGTGGTGATCGACGCACACGTGTCGGTCGGCATCGTCGGGATCAAGCTACTGACCATCGACGCGCGGATCGTGGTCGCCAGCGTCGACACGTACCTCCGCTTCGCGGAGGCGACCAACCGGCTCACCCTCGACGGCTCGCAGGCCGGTCGGGGCCTGCCGGAGGTCGTCCAGGGCCCGAAGGGCAACTTCCTGGACAAGGCCGGCGACGCCCTCGGCGAACTGGTCGGCGGCGGCCGCGACGACAACGACCGCGAGCGCGCTCCGCGCCGCCAGCGACGGGAGGACCGGTGACCATGTCCGTCGACACCCGCGAGGCGGGTCCCGACACGAACGGCTTCTTCATCTACGGCCTGGTGCCCGCCGACGTGGAGCCGACCGGTGACGCCCGGGGCGTGGGCGATCCGGCGGCACCGGTCTCCGTCGTCGTGCACGGCGACGTCGCCGCCCTGGTCAGCGACGTTCCGCTGGACCGGCCGCTGGGTCGTCCCGACGACCTGCGGGCGTACCAGACCCTGCTGGACGGGGTGACGCTGGCCGCGCCGGTGCTGCCCGTACGGTTCGGGACGGTGGCCCGCGACGAGGAAGCCGTAACCGACCTTCTCGCCGACCGGCACGACGACTACCGGCGGGCGCTCGACCGGCTGGAGGGCGTGGCCCAGTACGTCGTCCGGCTGCGGTACGTGGAGCGGGCCGTACTGTCCGAGGTCCTCGCCGGCAACGCGGAGGCGGCGGACCTGCGCGACCGGCTCCAGGGGCAGCCCGCCGAGGCGCTGCGCGACGTCCGGATCCGGCTCGGCGAGGTCATCAACGCCGAGGTCGAGGCCCGGCGGGCCGCCGACACCGAGCAGTTGCTGGCGGAGTTGTCGCCGGTGGCGGTCACCGCCGGCACCCGGCCGCCGACGTCGGAGTTCGACGCCGCGCACCTGGTCTTCCTGGTGGAGACCGAGCGGCAGGCCGAGTTCGAGGACGGGGTGGAGCGGATCGCCGCCGAGCAGGAACAGCGGGCCACGGTCCGGCTGATCGGCCCGCAGGCGCCGTACGACTTCGTCGACCGGTTGCTGGACCGGGGGTGAGCCGGTGTTGGGCCCCATCCTGAGCCTGCCCCTGGCCCCCGTGCACGGTCTCGTCGGACTGGCCAGGGTGCTGCGGGACCAGGCCGAGCAGGAGCTGTACGACCCGGCCACCGTCCAGCGGCAACTCGAGGAACTGTCGGCGGCGGCCGCCGCCGGCGAACTTTCCGACGAGGAACTGGCCACGGCCGAACAGCAGATCATCGACCGGCTGGTCGGCTGACCAACCGGCAACAACGGAGGTAACCATGCCCACCTCGAAAGCGGACCGGTCGGCGACCCGGCGGTCGCGCGGCGAACGCTATCGGGACGAGGCCGACGACGACCGGCTGCGGCACGAGCAGGACGGGGACGGGCCGGCGTACGACGATGACGACGCCGACCCGGACGACACCGATCTCGACGACACCGACCGCGACGACACCGGCCGGCGGGAGTCCCGGTCGGGGCTGCCGGCCAGCCGGGCCGCCCGCGCCGGCCTGGAGTACGTCGCCGAACTGACCGGCAAGGCGCCGATCGGGATCACGTCGCTGGAACGCGGCGAGTCCGGCTGGACGGTCGGCGTCGAGGTGGTCGAGGACCGCCGGGTCCCGTCGTCCGGCGACATCCTCGCGGTGTACGTGGCGGATCTGGACGACGACGGCGAACTGCTCGGCTACCGGCGGGTCCGCCGTTACGCCCGGGGGCGCGGCGATACCGGCGGGGACCGGTGAGCGGACGATGAGCACCCTGCAACCCCGAGGGCAGGATCCGACCAACCTCGCCGACATCCTCGAACGGGTGCTCGACCGTGGTGTGGTGATCGCCGGCGACATCCGGATCAACCTGCTCGACATCGAACTGCTCACCATCAAGCTGCGCCTCGTGGTGGCCTCGGTGGACACCGCCCGGGAGATGGGCATCGACTGGTGGGAACGCGATCCGTTCCTGTCCAGCCGCCCGCGCGGGCCGGAGGTCGGGGCCGCGCCGACCGGGAACGAGATCGAGTCCGACGGTGACCGGCGGGCGGTGGAGGCGGAACCGGTACGCGACGAGGGGCGCCTGGACGCCCGGCGGGAGGAGACCCGATGAGCGAACACGGAACCTGGGTGCACGCGGTCAGCCGGGGCCTGTCCGCCGACCGGCTGGCCGGCATCACCGGGGTCGGTGGGGCGCCGGTACGCGCCGTCGCGACGGCCGGTCTGGTCGCCGTGGTCGCCACCGTGGACCTGGCCGAGTACGGCGAGGAGGCGTTGCGGCGCAACCTCGAGAACCTGGACTGGCTCACCAGCGTCGCCCGCACGCACCACGAGGTCGCCGACGCGGTGGCCCGCCTCGGTCCGGTCGTACCGGCCCGGCTGGCCACCGTCCAGCTCGACGACGCGCGGGTGGCGGCCATGCTGACCGAGCACCACGACGACCTGACCGCCGCCCTCGACCGGGTCGAGGGCCGCATCGAGTGGGGCGTCAAGGCGTACGCCGTGCCGGCTCCGACGGCTCCGGCCGAGCCGGCGGGCGCCGGCGGCGGCGCCGGACGGGCGTACCTGATGCGCAAGCGGGCGCGGATGACGGCGACCGAGACCGCCGAGCGGACGGCCGCGGCCGACGCCGACCGGCTGCACGCCGCGCTCGCCGGGCGGTCCATCGAGGCCGGTCACCACCCGCCGCAGGACGGCCGGCTCAGCGGCCGTCCGGAGTGGATGGTGCTGAACGGCGCCTACCTGGTCGACGCGGACCGGGCGGGCGACTTCGCCGACCTGGTCCGGGAGCTGGCCCCGCGGCATCCCGGGGTCACGGTCGAGCTGACCGGTCCCTGGCCGCCGTACTCGTTCACCGCGACCGACGAGCGGGAGGCGGCGACCCGATGACCGAGATGGTGCCCGGTGGCCCCGGTGGGGCCGCCGACTACCGACCCATCGCGCTGGTGGACCTGCTCGACCGGGTGCTCGGCAAGGGCGTCGTGGTCAGCGGTGAGCTGGCGTTGTCCATCGCCGATGTCGACCTGGTGCACGTGTCGCTGCGGGCGTTGCTCGCGTCGGTACGGGCCAGCGCCGGTGCCGCCGAGGCAACGTCCGGGGCGGCGTCCGGCGGGGACGGCGCCGGGGCGGTCGTCGACGGCGAGGTGGCGGACCCCGTGGACCACGCCACCCGCCCCGACGGGGGGCCGGCATGGTAGACCCGCACCTGGGGGCCGACAGGGTGGACACGCCCCACCCGGGGGCCGACAGGGTAGACACGCCCCACCCGGGGGCCGACAGGGTAGACACGCCCCACCCGGGGGCCGACAGGGTAGACACGCCCCACCCGGGGGCCGACAGGGTAGACACGCCCCACCCGGGGGCCGACAGGGTAGACACGCCCCACCCGGGGGCCGACAGGGTAGAAGAGCCGGACGTTCCGACGGTTCGGCCGCTCGGGCCACGGGTGGACGTCGACCGGGACGGGATCGAGCGTGGCCTCGGCGGCCTGGTGCTGACCATCATCGAGCTGCTGCGGCAGCTCATGGAGCGTCAGGCCCTGCGCCGGATCGACCAGGGCGACCTCACCGAGGAGCAGGTCGAGCGGGTCGGCGCGACGCTGATGGCGCTGGAGGAACAGATGACCGAGCTGCGGGAGCACTTCGGGCTGTCCCCCGAGGACCTCAACCTGGACCTCGGCCCGCTCGGGCCGCTGCTCCCCCGCCAGTGACGGCCGGGCTGCCGCCCGGCTAGGCGTCGTGCCGTACGCCGTACCGCAGGTGGACGACACCGTTGCCGAAGCGGCGCTCGTCGAGCAGTTCGAGGTCGACGCGCACCGGGGGAAAGACCGGATTGCCGCCACCGACGATGACCGGCGCGACGTAGAGCTGGAACTCGTCGACCAGTCCGGCGCGAACCGCCTGCGCCGCGAGGTTGGGCCCGTCGACGGTGATGTCGAGATCGGACTCCGCTTTCAGGGCGCGCACCGCGTCCGGGTCGAACGTCCGCTCGATCCGCGTCCGCGTGCTGGCGACCTCGTTCAGCGTCGTGGAGTAGACGACCTTGTCGGCGGCCTGCCAGGCCCGGGCGTACTCCAGGATGAACGGGGGCGGATCGGCCAGGGTGTGCGCGGTCTCCCAGTAGACCATCGTCTCGTACATCCGGCGGCCGTAGAGGTACGTTCCGAACGAGCGCGACAACTCGTTGACGAACTCGTGCAACTCCTGCTCGGGGAAGCCCCAGTCGAACTTGCCGTCCGGGTCACTCACGTAGCCGTCGAGGGACGTGATCATCGAGTAGATCAGCTTGCCCATGCCGGTTCTCCTTCCGTCGGGGCTCACCTGCCATGCAAGCAGACCGGCCGGTCGGGGGACATCGGTGTGCCGGGATCAGGTGGGGTGACCGCGAGCCGGGCGTCGGTGACGTTGTCGAACCGGGTGTCACCGCCCCGGATGAGTATGAAATGGCTGGCGATGGCGGCCTGGTAGACCCGCAACGGTCCCGCTGGTTCAAGGTCGTCCGGGCCCATCCGGTGACCGGTTGGCAGCCGGGTGTTGAGTACGGCGAGGGCCGCGGCACGGGCATCGTCGGGGACCGGTTCGGCGGTCGCCTCCAGGTAGATCGCCTCCGCTCCGCCGATGGGCGCGTGCGTGTCGAAGACGGTGATCGCCACTTCGGGACGCGCGGCGATGTTGCGGGAGTGCCGGCTGTCGGGTGCGGACACCCACAGGATCCGGTGCTCGCCGTCGGCCGCGTAGAACACCGGGGTGGCCCACGGGCGGCCCTCGCTGTCCGCGGTACCGAGGACGAGGTAGTGGTGCTGCGCGAGCAGGCGCGGCACGGTGGCCCACATCGACGCTCCCCCCACCCGTCGGCTGTTCAGGTCGACCGGTTCGCCTGCCATCACGCCTCCCGTTCGTGCTGTCAGGGTCATCCTGGTCGGCCGGAGGCGGCGCGATCAACAGCGAGAATTTGCATGATTGTTCAGCCGGGCTGAACAATCAGGAGATGGAACGGCAGGACATCGAGGTGTTCCTCGCGCTGGCCCAGGAACTGCATTTCGCTCGCACCGCCCAGCGTCTGCGCGTGGCCCCGGCCTCGATCAGCCAAACGATCAAGAAGATCGAGCGCCGGTTCGGGGCGCCGCTGTTCACCCGAACCACCCGCCGGGTGGACCTCACCCCCCTCGGCCGACAGCTCCTCGACGAACTCGGCCCGGCCTACGCCCAGGTCCAGGCGGCGATCGCGCGGGCGATCGCCGCCGGCCACGGCACCACCGGCGAACTCCACCTCGGCTACATGTCCGCCGCCGTCGCGCGCCACGTCCTGACCCTGGTCGACACCTTCCACACCCGCACGCCCGACTGCCGGGTCACCATCCGCGAGACCGTCCTGGCCGACCTGTGCGGGCCGCTGCGCCACGCCGAAGTCGACCTGTCGGTCCTGCCGCTGCCGGTCACCGAACCGGACCTCACCGTCGGGCCGGTGCTGCTCTCCGAAGCGGCACTGCTCGCCGTCCCCACCGACCACCACCTGGCCCGGCGCGCCCACGTCACACCCGCCGATCTGACCGGACAGAACTTCCTCTTCGCACACGGCCTTCCCGACTACTGGATCGCGCACCATCTCCCCATCGCCTGGCCGACGGCCAGAATCACGTTCCTGCCCGGCTTCCAGGAAATGCTCGCCTACGTCACCTCCGGCCACGGCGTCGCCGTCGTCGGCGCCCAGACCGGGCAGCTCTATCCACGCCCCGGTCTCACCTGCGTACCCATCGCCGGACGCCCCACCTTCGACTACGCGCTGGTCTGGCGCACCGACGACCTCGGCCCCCTCGCGTCGGCCTTCCTCCACCACGCCGCCGGGCCGGCCGTCCACCCACCCACCGCCACCAGTGCCGATCCCGCCGGCGCCGACCCGGCCCCGGCCGGCAGCCCCTGCCCAGCCATGCCGACCGACCCTGGTGATGAGTTGTCGCGCCCGCACCCGTCATACGTACGACGGGACACGACAAGGCGGAGGGATGACGTGATGAGTGCGGACACGCGGCTGGAGGAGCTGGGCGTGAGTGGTCTGGGCGAGGTCGACGAGCCGGCGTTCTCGGGGCTGGCGGAGCGGCACCGGCGGGAGCTGCACGTGCACTGCTACCGGATGCTCGGGTCGTTCGAGGACGCCGAGGACACCGTGCAGGAGACGTTCCTGCGTGCCTGGCGGCGGCGGGAGACCTTCGAGGGGCGGTCGACGTTCCGGGCCTGGCTGTACCGGATCGCCACCAACGCCTGCCTGGACCTGCTCGCCAGGTGCCGCCCGGAGCCCGCGACCGGCGGCGAGGTGCGGTGGCTGCAGCCCTACCCGGACCGGCTGCTCGACGAGCTGCCCGCGGGCGACGCGGACGAGCCGGAGACCGTCGCCGTCGCGCGGGAGACGATCGAGCTGGCCTACCTGGTCGCGGTCCAGCACCTCGCGCCGCGCCCGCGGGCCGTACTGATCCTGCGGGACGTGCTCGGCTGGCCGGCGAAGGACGTCGCGGAACTCCTCGGGGACTCCGTCAACTCCGTGAACAGCGCGCTGCAGCGGGCCCGCGCCGGCATGCGGGAGCACCTGCCCGCCGAGCGGCAGGACTGGACCGACGGCGAGGAGGACGCCGGGACGCGCGAACTGGTGCGCCGCTACACCGACGCCAGCGTGGCCACGGACATCGGCGGGCTCGCCGCACTGCTGCGGGACGACGTCCGTTGCTCGATGCCGCCCACGCCCGGCCTGTACGTCGGCCGCGAAGCGGTGGTAAAGGACTGGGTCGAGAGCGGCTTCGAGGGCATGAAGCACCTGCGCGCCGTCCCTACCTCCGTGAACCGGCAGCCGGCCGTCGCCTTCTACCACTGGCGGAAGCCGGAGGGCGCGTACCTGCCGCTGACGATCGACGTCCTGCGCGTCACGGACGGGGCGATCACCGAGATCGTCACGTTCCACGACGACCAGTTCGCGCGGCTCGGGCTGCCGGAGCGCCTGCCGGCGGACGGCACGGAGTAGTCCCGGTCCGGCGTCCGCGCCCCGCGCGACCCGGCCGTCGCCGGGCGAGGGTGCGCGTCGTCATCCCGGGACCAGGACCGGCACCTGCCGGTCGACACACCCCGTACGCCGGTTACCGAATGGTGGAGGAACAACATGAACAGCATGAATGACACCGGGGTCGTCGCGAGCCCGGCATCGGGCCGGACCAGCCACCCCGGCCGACTCGGCGGGCTCGCCGTCACCGGCTTCATCGCCGCGCTCGTGGCGACAGTGGCCACCACCCTCGCCGCCGCGCTGGCCCGGGCCGTTGGCGTCGACTTCGCAGTCTCCGACAGCGGCGAGACGATCCCGTTGGCCGGGTTCGCCGTCGTGACCGGCTTCTTCTCGGTCGTGGGCATCGTCATCGCCGTCGCTCTTCTTCGTTGGAGCGCCCACCCCGCCCAGCGATTCGTGTGGACGGCGGTGTCGCTGACCGCGATCTCGATGGTCCCGCCCTTCCTCGCCGGGGCGAACACCGCCACCATCGCCGCCCTCCTCGGGCTGCATCTCGTCCCCGCGGCGGTGATGATCCCCACCCTGGCGCGGAGCCTGCGCCCCCGGGGCGGCGAGCGCGGTTCGTGACGTCACCGGTGTTCCGCCGCGAAGGTGCGGCGCAGCTCCCGTTTCAGCACCTTGTGGCTCGGCCCGAGCGGCAGCCGTTCGAGGAACCGGATCCGGCGCGGATACTTGTGCCGGCCGAGCCGCTCGCGGGCCCAGGCGATCAGTTCCTCCGCGTCCGGTGGCGGGTCGGCCGCCGGGTCGGGCACGACCACCGCGCAGATCTCCTCACCGTGCACCGGGTCCGGTACGCCGATCACGGCGACCTGGGCGACCGCCGGGTGCCGGGCGAGCACCTCCTCGACCTCGCGGGGGTAGACGTTGAACCCGCCCCGGATCACCACGTCCTTGGTCCGGTCGACGATGGTGACGAACCCGTCGGCGTCGCGGGTGCCGAGGTCACCGGTGCGGAACCAGCCGTCGACGACCGCTTCCGCGGTCGCCTCCGGACGGCCGAGGTATCCGGCGAAGACGTTGTGCCCGCGGATGACGATCTCGCCCAGCTCACCGACGCCCAGCAGCTCGACGCGATCCGGAACCTCCGGGCGGGCGATCTCGACCTCGACGCCCCAGATCGGATGCCCGACGGTGCCGGCGCGGGTGCCGAAGTGCGGCTGGTTGGTGGTCGCGGTCGGTGCGGTCTCCGACAGGCCGTACCCCTCGAAGATCGTGGTGCCGAAGGCGGTGTTGAAGCGTTCGAGTACGGCGACCGGCAGTGACGCGCCGCCGGAGACGCACAGCCGCGGCCGGGGCAGTTCGTCGCGGCCGGCGGCGGCTTCCAGCAGTGCGATGTACATCGTCGGCACGCCGTGGAAGACGTCCACCCGTTCGCGGACCATCAGGTCCAGCGCGGCGGGGCCGGTGAACCGGGCGAGCAGTACCAGGGTGCCGCCGATGCGGAAGGTGCCGTTCATCGCCACCGTCTGCCCGAAGGTGTGGAACAGCGGCAGGCAGCCGAGCACCACGTCGGTCGGTCGGGCGTCGTTGGCGTCGAAGACGTTCACCATGGCGTTCATCACCAGGTTGAGATGGGTCAGCACGGCGCCCTTCGGCTCGCCGGTGGTGCCGCTGGTGTAGAGGATCACCGCCGGGTCCTCGGCGCCACGGGAGACGTACGACGGCACCGGTTCGAGTCCGGCGCACAGGTCCTCCAGGCGCCGGACCGCCGTCGCGGGACGCTGGGCGGGCACCGGCGCCACCGCGCCGACGGTGACCAGCGGGATGCCGGCCCGTTCGGCGGCCGCCGCGCCCATCGCGAGCTGGCTGCCGTGGCAGACCAGCAGGTCGGCCCGGCTGTCGCGGAGCACGTACGCGGCCTCGTCGGCGGTGAGCAGCAGGTGCACCGGGACCACGACCGCGCCGGCCGCGAGCGCCCCGTAGTAGGCGCGCGGGAAGTCGACCACGTTCGGCGCGAGCAGGGCGACGGTGTCGCCGGGCCGTACGCCCAGTTCGCGCAGGCCGGCCGCGTAGGTGCGGGCCTCGTGCCACAGTCGCGCGTACGTGACCCGGGTGTCGCCGTCGACGACGGCGACCTTCGCGGGGTGCCGCCGGGCGGATTCGGCGAGCACGGTGGCGAGCGAGAGGCTGGTCACGACTCCTCCCCGGCGAGGTAGAGGCGGCTGACCGTCTCGGCCACGCAGACCGGTCTGCCGCCGCCGTCGCTGTCCACGGTGACGGTCTTGACCACCTGGAGCCCACCGGCCGCCTCGGTCACCGCGTCGATCCGGACGCTGGCCCGGATCCGGCCACCGGTGCGCAGCGGGGCCGGGAACCGTACCCGGTTCAGCCCGTAGTTGACCCCCATCCGCACCCCGTCGACCCGGTAGACGTCGCGGACCAGGGCCGGCAGCAGCGAGAGGGTGAGATAGCCGTGGGCGACGGTGCCACGGAACGGTCCGGCGGCGGCCCGTCGCGGGTCGACGTGGATCCACTGGTGGTCGTCGGTGGCGTCGGCGAAGAGGTCGACCCGGTCCTGACCGACCGGGTGCCACCGCCCGGGGCCGAGGATGTCGCCGACCGCGGCGGCGAGTTCGGCGGGCGATCCGAAGGTTCTCACGCGAGGTGCCCTCCGAGCTTGGTGTAGCCGCGCAGCAGGTCGCGGGAGATGATGAGTCGTTGCATCTCGTCGGTGCCCTCGAAGATGCGCAGCAGCCGGGCCTGCCGGTACCAGCGTTCGATCGGCAGTTCCCGGGTGTAGCCCATGCCGCCGTGGATCTGCATCACCCGGTCGACCACCCGGTTGACCATGCCGGCGCCGTAGAGTTTCGCCATCGACGAGGCGTGCCTCGGGTCGAGTCCGGCGTCGACGGTCCAGGCGGCGCGCAGCACCAGCCAGCGGGCCGCCTCCAGTTCGGTCTCGGAGTCGGCGAGCATCCAGGCGATGGCCTGGTTGTCGCCGATGGGCCGGCCGAAGGTGTGCCGGGTGTTCGCGTGGTCGATCGCCATGGCCAGCGCGCGTTCGGCGATGCCGAGCGCGTGCGACGGGATGACGTACCGGCCCTTGCCGATCCACTGCATGGCCAGCGCGAAGCCCTGGCCGACCTCGCCGAGGACGTTGCGGGCCGGTACCCGGACGTCCTCGAAGACCAGCGCGGCCGGGCCGCCCTCCCCCATCGTCTGGATGAACTCCGAGCGCCAGCCCATGTCGCGGTCGACGAGGAAGGCGGTGCTGCCGCCCCGGCGGACGTCGCGGTCGCGGTCGGTGACCGCGATGACGATGGCGAAGTCGGCCTCGTTGCCGCCGGTGATAAAGGTCTTCTCGCCGTCGAGGACCCAGTCGTCGCCGCCGCGGCGGGCGGTGAGGCGGATGTTGGCCGCGTCGGAGCCGGCGCCGGGTTCGGTGATGGCGAAGCAGGAGCGGCGTTCGCCCTCGATGGTCGGCAGCAGGTATTCGCGCTTCTGCTCCTCGTTGGCGTGGAAGAGGATGTTGTCGGCCTCGCCGCCGAACCGGAACGGGACGAAGGTGCGCCCCACCTCGGTCCAGACCAGTGACTGGGTGACGGCCGGCAGGCCCATCCCGCCGTACTCGTCGGGGGTGTCCAGGCCCCAGAAGCCGAACTTGCGGGCCCGCAGCTGCAACTCGCGTAGCTGGCCGGGTTCCAGGCCGGGCAGGTGGGCACGTTCGCGGCGGAGCACCTCCGGCTCCAGCGGCATGATCTCCCGGTTGATGAACTCCCGGGCGGTGTCCCGGATCGCCCGCTCCTCGTCGCTCGGTGCGAAGTCCACGGTCTCCTCCTGGCGTGTTCGTCGGTGCCGGCGGTCAGCGGGCGCCGCCGTTGACGTAGAGGGTCTGGCCGCTGACGTACGACGCGTCGTCGCTGGCCAGGAAGGCGACCACGGCGGCGATCTCCTCCGGTTGGCCAACCCGGCGCAGCGGGGTCAGGTCGGCCACCGTCCGCTGGTGGTCCTCGGGGGTGGCGCCGACCCGGACGGCGGTGGCGGCGGTCATCGCGGTCGCGACGTAGCCGGGAGCGACGGCGTTGACGGTGACGTTGTACGGCCCGAGTTCGATGGCGAGGGTGGCGGTGAGCCCCTGCACCCCGGCCTTGGCCGCGGCGTAGTTGACCTGCCCGCGGTTGCCGAGCGCGGAGCGGCTGCTCAGGTTGACGATCCGGCCGTAGCGCGCGGCGACCATGTGTTTCTGAGCCGCCTGGCAGCAGTGGAACATGCTGGTCAGGTTGGTGTTCAGCACCGCGTTCCACTCGGCGGCCGACATCTTGAACAGCAGGTTGTCGCGGGTGATGCCGGCGTTGTTGACCAGGATGTGCGGGCCGCCGAGTTCGGTGACCACCCGTTGGGTCATCGCCTCGACCGCGTCGGCGTCGGTGACGTCGCAGCCGACGCCAATCGCCCGGCCGCCGGCGGCGGTCAACTCCTCGGCGACGACCTTGCTCCGCCCGGGGTCGAGGTCGACGACCGCGACGGCGGCTCCCTCGGCGGCGAGCCGGCGGGCGGTGGCGGCACCGATCCCCTGGGCGGCGCCGGTGACGATGGCGACCCGGTCGGCGAATCTGTTCACGGGGCTCTCCCTGGTGGTTGTCACTTGAAGGCACTGACGCCGGTGAGCGCCCGCCCGATGAGGAGTTGCTGGATCTGGCTGGTGCCCTCGTAGAGGGTGGCGACGCGGGCGTCGCGCAGGTACTTGCCGACCGGGTACTCGTCGACGTAGCCGTAGCCGCCGAAGACCTGGAGTGCGTTGTTGGCGGCGCGGACGGCGGCCTCGGTGGCGAAGAGTTTGGCCACCGACGACTCGGTGGCGAAGGGCTGTCCACGGTCGATCAGGTCGGCGACCTGCCAGACGAGCAGCCGGGCGGCGGCGGTGTCGACGGCGATCTCGGCGATCAGTTGCTGCACGAGTTGGTGCCCGGCGATCGGTTTGCCGAACTGTTCCCGTTGGGCCGCGTAGCGCAGTGCGGCGTCCAGGCTGCCCTGGGCGATGCCCACGCAGCCGGCGGCGACCGACATCCGGCCCTTGGCCAGGGCGCGCAGCGCCAGGTCGAAGCCGGCGCCGGCGGCGCCGAGCCGGGCGCTGTCGGGCACCCGGACCCGGTCTAGGGCGAGTTCGGCGGTGTCCTGGCCGCGCAGCCCGAGTTTGCCGTGGATCGGGCGGCGGGTCAGGCCGGCGCTGTCGGCGGGGATCAGGAAGGCGGTGATGCCGCGCGGGCCGGGGCCGCCGGTACGGACGAAGAGCAGGATGACGTCGGCGCGGGTGCCGTTGGTGATGAACACCTTGGCCCCGCTGATCAGCCAGTCGTCACCGGCGCGTTCGGCCCGGGTACGCAGTGCGGCGGCGTCGGATCCGACATCGGGTTCGGTGAGCGCGAAGGCGCCGAGCAGGTCGCCGGCGCAGAGTCCGGGCAGCCAGCGGGCCTTCTGCCCGGGTGTGCCGTGGGCGGCGATCGACTTGGCGACCAGGCCGAGGGAGACCGAGACGATGCCGCGTACGGACGGGTCGCCCCGGCCGAGTTCCTCCAGCACCAGGCAGTAGGTCAGGTGGTCGCCGCCGGAGCCGCCGTCCGCCTCGTCGATGGTCAGCCCGAGGAAGCCGAGGTCGCCGAGCTTCCCGACGACGGCCGGGTCGACCTGTTCGGCGCGGTCGGCCGCGGCGGCGTACGGCGCCACCTCACGATCGACGAACTCGGCCGCGAGCTGACGCGCGGCGGCCTGTTCGGGCGAGAGGCTCAGATCCATGGACATTAAACTAGCGCTGCAAGTTTTATCTCGTCCAGACCCGGATGTGGAAGAGTTCCTTGCGCACCCGTTCCGGAGGAGACCGACCGATGCCGCGTCCCAGCAAGGCCCTGCTCAGCCGGGAACGAATCGTGGCCACCGCCGCCCGGCTCATCGACACCGAGGGGCTGACCGGGTTCTCCACCCGCCGGCTCGCCACCGAACTCGGGGTCCGCGGCCCCTCGCTCTACAACCACTTCGCGACCAAGGACGAGATCCTGGACGCGGTCGCCGACGCGATCATCGCCGAGGTGGACGTCTCGTTCTTCCGTACGCACGAATGGCGGACGGCGCTGCGACTCTGGGCGATGTCGTACCGCGAGGCGCTGCTCGCGCACCCGAACATCGTCCCGTACCTCGCCCAGGGGCCGGGCCGGCGGCCGGCGGCGCTACGGATGGCCGACGCCGTCTACGGAGGACTGGTCGACGCGGGCTGGCCGCCGGCGAAGGCCACCCACATCGGCGCGCTGATGCGCTACCTGGTCACCGGCTCCACCCTCGGCTCGTTCGCGAAGGGCTTCATCGAGGATCCGGCGCTCTACGACGGACACCCCCACCTCGGCCAGGCGCACCGGCTCGCCGAACACCAGCGCAGCGTCGACGACGGGGCGTTCGCCCTCGGCCTGGACGCGCTCATCGACGGTCTCTCCAGCGACTACGAGAAACTCGCCCGGCCTATGGATCGGTGAGGCGGCGGGCGCTACAGTCGGAAAACTTGCGGCGCTAGTTATTGCCGCCAGACGGCACCGCTGCCCACTCACCCGAGTGAGAGGTCCACCGATGCAGCTCACCCGTACCGAAATCCACCTCGGCGGTCGTTGGGTGCGGCCGGACGGCACCGGGACGATCCCGGTGGAGAACCCGGCCACCGAGGAGACCATCGCCGAGATCCCGGCGTGCACCGCCACCGACGTCGACCGGGCCGTCGCCGCGGCCCGCGCCGCCTTCGACGGCTGGGCAGACACCGGCCCGGCCGACCGGGCCGCGGCGCTCGACCGGCTGCACGACGCACTCGCCTCCCGCGCCGACGCCCTCGCCGAGACCATCGGCCGCGAACTCGGCAGCCCGCGCAAGTTCGCCGCCCGGGTCCAGGTCGGACTCCCGCTGCGGGTGCTGCGCGGCTACGCCGACCTGGCCCGGCAGCCCGCCCCCGCCGAGACCATCGGCAACTCCCTGGTGCTGCGCGAGCCGGTCGGCGTCGTCGGCGCCATCACCCCGTGGAACTACCCGCTGCACCAGGTGGTCGCCAAGCTCGCCGCCGCCCTCGCCGCCGGCTGCACCGTCGTACTCAAGCCCAGCGAACTGACCCCGCTGGTCGCCTACCAGTTCTTCGACGCGATCGACGAGGCCGGGCTGCCGCCGGGGGTGGTCAACCTGGTCACCGGGACCGGTCCGGTGGTCGGCGCGGCCCTCGCCGGGCACCCGGACGTGGACATGGTCTCCTTCACCGGCTCCACCGCCGTCGGCCGGCAGATCGCCCACCTGGCGGCCGACCGGATCGCCCGGGTCGCGCTCGAACTCGGCGGCAAGTCGGCGAACATCGTCCTCGACGACGCCGACCTCACCACCGCCGTGAAGGCCGGCATCGGCAACTGCCTCGTCAACTCCGGCCAGACCTGCACCGCCTGGACCCGGATGCTCGTGCACCGCACCCGCTACGCGCAAGCCCTCGAACTCGCCGCCGACATCGCCGCCGGATACCGGCTCGGCGATCCCTTCGACCCGGACACCCGGCTCGGACCGCTGGTCTCCGCCACCCAACGCGACCGCGTACGGGCACACATCGCGCACGGCCTCGCCGACGGCGGCCGGCTCGTCACCGGCGGTCCGGACGCACCGGTCCCCGACCGGGGCCACTTCGTCGCGCCGACCGTCATCGCCGACGTCGACCCCGACAGCGCGCTGGCCCAGGAGGAGGTCTTCGGACCGGTCCTGGCGGTCATCCCCTTCGACGACACCGACCAGGCCGTCGCCATCGCGAACAACTCCCGGTACGGGCTCGCCGGCGCGGTCTTCGCCGGCGACGAGGAACGGGCGCTCGCCGTCGCGCGCCGGATCCGCACCGGCTCGGTGGACGTCAACGGCGGCTCCTTCAACCCGCTCGCCCCGTTCGGCGGCTACAAGCAGTCCGGGATCGGCCGCGAACTGGGCGTGTACGGGCTCGCCGAGTTCACCCAGCTCAAGTCGATCCAGAGATGAGGGCGCTGGTCGTCGCCGGGGTCGGCGCGCCGCCCACGGTCACCGACGTCGAACTGCCCGCCCCCGGGCCGGGCGAGGTCCGGGTCCGGGTCCGCGCCGCCGGGGTCTGCCACTCCGACCTGTCGATGACGAACGGGACGGTCACCCCGGCGTACCCGCTCGTGCTCGGGCACGAGGCCGCCGGGCTGGTGACCGAGGTCGGCGCCGGCGTACGCCGGGTCGGTGTCGGCGACCACGTGGTGCTGAACTGGGCACCGCCGTGCCGCGGGTGCTGGCCCTGCCGGCACGACGAACCGTGGCTCTGTGTCGAGGCGGGCACCCCGTCGGTGGCCCGGGGCCGGACCGCCGGGGGCGATCCGTTGCACGTCACCCTCGGCCTCGGCGCGCTCGCCGAGGAGGTGGTGGTCGGCGAACGGGCGGTGATCGCCGTGCCGGCCGGGCTGCCGTTCGAGTCGGCCGCCCTGCTCGGCTGCGCCGTCCTGACCGGGGTCGGTGCCGTCACCCGGACCGCCGCCGTCGCGCCGGGTGAGTCCGTACTGGTTCTCGGGCTCGGCGGGGTGGGCCTGGCCACGGTGATCGCCGCCGCGTCGGCCGGTGCGGGGCCCGTCGTCGCCGCCGACCTCGCCGGGGCCAAGCGTGAGCTGGCGACGGCCGCGGGGGCCACGGACTTCCTGGTCGCCGACGACACCCTCACCAGGCGGGTCCGGACGCTGACCGGTGGGCGCGGGGTCGACCACGCCTTCGAATGCGTCGGCCGGGCCACCACGATCCGCACCGCCTGGCGGGCCGCCCGGCGCGGCGGCCAGGTGACCGTGGTCGGGATGGGCGGCAAGGACGACCTGGTCGAGCTGAGCGCGCTGGAGATCTTCCACTCGGCGCGTACCCTGCGCTCCTCGGTCTACGGTTCGTCGGACCCGGACCGGCACGTGCCGGAGTTGGCCGCCGCAGTGCTCGACGGGTCGCTCGACCTCGGTCCGTTGATCACCGACCGGTGTGGACTGGACGACGCGCCGGCCGCCTTCGCCCGGATGGCCCGGGGCGAGGGCGCCCGCACGGTGGTGCTGTTCGACTGACCACCGGCTCAGCGCAGGGCACGGGCCAGCTCGATCCGGGACCGCAGGCCGAGCCGGTGGAAGATGTTGCGCAGGTGGTGGTCGACGGTCCGGGGGCTCAGGTGCAGGCAGGCGGCCACCTCCCGGTTCGTCGCCCCCTCCCCCACCAGCCGGGCGATCCGCAACTGTTGGGGGGTCAGCGTCCGCACGTCGACCGACGGGCGGACGGCACCACCCGGCGGCCGCAGGTCGCCGACCGGCCGGCGCGCGGTGGCGGTGCGGGCCGGGACCGCCGCGCCCGCCGCCCGCAGTTCCGCCGTCGCCTGCTGTGCCCAGCCGGCGACACCGAGCCGCTGGAACGTCTCCATCGCCCGGCGCAGGTGCTCCCGGGCGTCCCGGGGTCGGCGCGAGCGACGCAACTCCCGGCCGAAGAGCAGTTCCGTACGCGCCCGCTCGAACTCCGCCCCGCCCGCCGCGTGCAGCCGCAGCGCCTGCCGGAACCAGTCCTCGGCCGCCCCGCTGCCCCGGGGGGCCAGCAGTGCGCGGCAGCGGGCCGAGACGGCCCGGCGGGCCGGATTCCCGGTGCCGTCGGCCCAACGGTCGAAGACGGCCGACGCGTGGAGCGCCCGCGCCCGCCGTGCCGCCGTCGCGGGTCCCGCCGGGTCGGCGTGGGCGACCGCTTCGACCAGGTACGGCGTGGCCATCACCTGCACGACGAGTTGGCCCCGGCCGGTGCCGGGTCGGGCCAGGGCGTGCAGCCGGGCGGCGGCGGCCGTCGCCCGGCCCTCGGTCAGGTCGAGCACCGCCAGCGCCCACTGGCTCAGCGCCCAGGGCCGCTGCCCGCCGGCATGAGCGCCCGCGCCGGGCTGGCCGTGCCGCAGTGCCACGGCCCGGTCGCCGCGGATCGCGGCCAGCACCGCGAGCATGCCCCGGTGGATGGCGGCGCAGTTGTCCTGCCCGCTCTCCCCGGCCACCGCCAGCCCTTCCCGGGCCGCCGCCACCGCCGCCGGACCGGTCGGGTCGAGCCAGTAGTGGGCGTAGCTCAGCAGCTCCAACGCCCGGGGCAGGGCCGAGACGTCGCCGGTGGCCCGGGCCCGGGCCACGGCCCGGGAGGCGAGCCGGCCGGCGGCGGCGTCGTCGGCGGCGAGCAGGCCGGCGGCGCTGGCGGCGGTGAGCCCGACGGGGTCGTCCAGCGACGCGGCGAGGTCGACCGCCCGGCGGAGGGCGGCGACCGCGTCGCGGTGGCGGCCCTCGAAGGTCGCGGCGGAGCCGGTGATGTGTTCGTGGGCGACCAGGGCGGCGGCGGTGGCGTCCGGCCGGCACAGCACGGCCGCGCGGCGGGCGATCTCGGCGTACCGGCGGTAGTCGCCGGAGAGGCAGACCGCCTCGCCGGCCTGTAGCAGCGCGCCGAGGGCCGCCCGGGGATCGGTCGGGGCCAGCACCTCGGCCGCGGCCAGCAGCGGTTCCGGTGCGTCACCGGCGACGCCCGTGCGGAGGGCCATCTCGCCGCTCAGCAGCCGGACCCGGGCCCGCACCACCGGGTCCGCGCCGGTGTCGCCGATCCGGAAGAGCAGCCGGCGGGCACGCTGCGGGTCGCCGGCCAGCCAGGCGTACCGGGCCGCGGCGACGAGCCGGAGATCGGCCGCGGCGCCGCGCCCGTCGCCGGTCCGGGCGTCGGTGAGCTGGGCGGCGCGTTCCAGGGCCGCCGAGGCGGTCGCGTAGCCCCCGGCCGGATCGGGTCGGCCGGCGGCCGTACGGAACGGGCCGGCGCCGGGGTCGGGGGCACTGGCGCGGACGTGTGCGGCGGCCCGTTCCAGTTCGGCGGCGAGCGGTTCGTCCGGGCCGTCGGCGGCGGTGGCCAGGTGTACGGCCCGACGCAGTCGCTGGTCGGGTCCGGTGCTGATGGTCCGGGCCAGGAGCAGGTGCGCGGCGCGGCGCCGGGCCAGCGGTGCCTGTTGGTAGGCCAGGGTCCGGAGCAGTCGCTGCGGAAAGCCGACCCGGTGGGCGTCGACGCGGATCAGGCCGGCGAGTTCCGCCGGGGCGAGAGCGGTCAGCCGGGTACCGGAGGCTTCGGCGGCCCGGACCAGGCCGAACTGGTCGAGTGCCTCGTCGGCGGCGGCGAGCAGGAGCAGCCAGCGGGTTTCGGCGGGAAGCCGGCGCAACCGGTCCCGGTAGGACCGGCCGAGCACGCCGTCGGGCGGCAGTGCCGTGGGCGGCGGCTCGTCGCCGTACCGCTGGGCGGGGGTGAGGGTGGTGGCGAGGTCGGTGAGCGCCTGCGGGTTGCCCCGCGCGAGCCGGGCCAGTGCGGCGGCCGTGTCGGCCGGCAGGCCGTCGGGGACCAGGTCGCCGAGCAGGCCCAGACTGTCCGTCTCGTCGAGCGGGGTCAGCCCGAGCGCCGGTACGTCGCAGACCGCCTCCGCCGCGTCGCCGGCGAGCACCATGGCGACCCGGTACGGGCGCAGCCGCCGGGCGGCGAAGGCGAGCACGTCGAGCGACGGTGGGTCGGCGGCGTGCGTGTCGTCGAGGCGGCAGAACAGGGGACGTCCGGTGCCGGCCGTACCGAGCAGGCCGAGGACGGCCCGGCAGAGGACCAGCCGGTCCGGCTCGGGGCAGCCCTCCCCGCCCAGGGCGCGGGTGAGCACGTCGCCCTGCCGGCCGGGCAGCGGCGGGATCCGTCCGGCGAGGGGTTCGAGGAGCCGGTGCAGTACGGCGTACGGCAGGTCGGCCTCGTCGGGCAGCCCTTTGGCGGCGAGGACGGTGAACCCGGCGGGGTGGGCGGCCGCGGTCACGCTGCCGTCGTCGAGCAGTGCGGTCTTGCCCAGGCCGAGTTCGCCGTGCAGCAGCAGGGCGCCGCCGGTGCCGGTGGCCGCCGCGTCGATCAGGTCGGTGATCGTCCGGCGTGCCGCGCTCCGGCCCCGCAGCACAGATTTTTGCACTAGCGATGCATCAATCATATAGTGAGTGTTACCTATTGGTAACGAGATCGGAAGAGGGCGACATTTCGCTCACCTGAGGCACGACGACGGGCCCCTCCGCCTCGACCCTCACACCCCGGACCGGCCCGCCCGCGATCAGGGCGCGAGCCGGGCGAGGTAGCCGTCGACCTGATCGCGGGCGTCGTCCGGCGCGAGAGCGGTGGTGAGCACACGCACGGTGATGCCGTCCATCAACGTGGTCAAGGCGGTGGCCTCGGCCCGCGCGTCCACATGGGAGCCGACGGTGCCGTTCACCTTGCCGGCGGAGAGCAGACGCTCGAGGTTGGCGCGCAACCCGGTCTCACTTTCCGCCAGGATCGCCGCGACCTGCTCGTCGACCAGCGCCTCCGCCGTCAACGCCAGCCAGACGCGCGCCTCGAGGACGCGCTCCTCGTCCAGCGGGAGGAGTTGCCACATCGCCTGCCGGATGACGTCCAGGGTGATCGGGTCGGCCGGGATCGTCCGCGCCCGCCGCACCACCCGGTCCACCAGGTGGTCGATCGCGGCCCGAACCATGCGCTCCCGGGTCGGGAGATAGTGCTGGGCGGTCGCGAGAGCCATCCCGGCCTCCTGCGCGACGGCCCGGACGGTCATCCCCACCGACCCGACCCGCCCCAGCACGACGCAGGCGGCGGCACCGAGATGACGTCGCCGCTCCTCGTGATCCACGACCTTCGGCATGCTGCGATCATAGATGATCGGTCATTTGACCGATATAGGTCAACCACCTAGTCTCGATGTCATGAACAGCTTGTCCCCTGGTCACACCGCTCCGGTACACAACGCCCCGCGCTTCGGCTACGCCGACATGGCCGTGGTGCTCATCGTCGGGATCGGCCTGGCCAACTCGACGGTGGCGGAATTCCTGGCCCGGGGACCGGCCCGGCTGGGCATGTCGGAGATGGCCTCGTCGAGCATCGCGTGGACCCTGATCAACGGCACGCAGCTGGCCGTCGGGCTGGCGGTCGTCCGGCACCGGTTCGGCGCGATCAGAAAGCCCCTCATGCTGGACCGCCCGAAGGGCGGTCAGGTCGGCGCCGCGATCAGCTGGGGGCTGGCCAAGGCGGCCCTGACCCTCGGCCTGCTCCTGGCACTTCCGGCGGCGATCGTCGAAGGTGGCGGAGGTGAGGGCGGCTACCCCGCCGGGAGCCTGCTGGCACAGTTCGTCTTCGCGCTCACCTTCGGCGCGGTCGCCTCCCCCCTGTACGAAGAGGTCCTGTACCGAGGCGTCTTCTACCGTGGGCTGGCCGCACGACTTCCCGCCGTCGCCGCCATCACCCTGTCGGCGGGCTTCTTCGCCGTGGTCCACCTGCCCCGCGTCTTCAACACCATCAGCGCACTGCTGGCCGGACTCCTCTTCGCCTGGCTCCTGCACCGCCACCGCAACCTCTGGGTACCGATCATCGCCCACGCCGTGAGCAACGGGTTCCTGGTCGTGCTGGCCTTCGCCGCCCAGGCCGGCTGAAACCCGGGTCGCCCTGGATCAAGCTCGATACCGTGTACGGATCGACGGGCCCCAAGGAGCCCGGGCCCGAGAGGGATGGATGGAGCGGATGGGGCGGAGAGCGGGAGGGCCGGTCAGCGCCCTGATCACGGTGGCCGTGACGGCGGTGCTGGCGTTGTCCGGGTGTTCGGCCGATCCCACCCCTGTCGAGGCCGTGACCGCGCTCGCCGAGCAGACCCACTCCGGTCAGTTGCGGCTCGTCACCGTACGGCAGGCAACGGCCGACGGGGCCGCCGAGGTCGTCTTCGCACTCGGCGACGACCCCGACGCCGCGGTCGTGGTGAACGTCGGCGCCGCGCCCGACAGCACCGTGGACGAGGAGGATCTGCGGACCGCCGTACGGGCGGCCCGGGAACGGGCGGACCGCTACCGCACCCTGGTGGCGGCCTTTCGACGCTGCGGGTACGCACTGGTCGCCGTCCACGAGATCGGGCAGCCGTCGCACGAGGTGGTCTGGATCGCCGCCGACGACGCCGGCCCGGTGGACCGTACGCCGCTCCGTCTCCAACCGTGCCGGGAGGACTGGCGGTTTCCCCACCAGGACGCCGCCCCCGGCGTCAACCTCGTCGACGCATCCGTGCTCGCCGGCCTGGCGACTCCCGACCCGGAGCTGCCGCCCGTCCTGCGGGTCACCGAGCGGCACCTGGACGCGGCCCTGAAGGAGACGTTCCACCACACCGTCGAGGTCTGGCCGGCGGCGGCCACCACCCCGCCCGCCCACGCCGGCCGCGTCCGCCCCGTCTGGCCGGCGAAGGAGTGGCAGACGATCGCACAGACCCTGCGCGCGTGGATCGACGAATGGCTCGACGAGAGCGGGGTCGCCCACGTCAGCGGCCTTGAGGTCTACGAGCAACGGTGGTTGATTCCCGGTACGTCCCGCGAGATGCGCTACTACGAGGCGGTCTGCACCGAACGGGAGACGTCCTGGCGGTGCGTCGGTCCGATGGTCGGCGTCGCCGCCGTCACCGTCGACCTCGACGACCTCTCGGTATCCGCGCCGCGTCTGATCACCGGCATCAGGCAGTGGCGGGACATCCCCGCCAACCGACCGCTCGAACCCGAACTCGCCGCCGCGGTCGAGTGACGGTCGCGGGCGGTCAGTCGCGGGCGGTCAGCAGGGCGGTGACGGTACGGGCCATCGTCCGGCGGGCCTCGTCGACGCCGAGCCCCAGCCCGTCGCGGAGCATCGACCAGGCCGGCCACATCGTCGCCGCGACCACCGCGTTGAGCAGTTGCCCGCGGCCCCGCCCGGCCGCGGCGAGTTCGACGGCGAACACCTCGCTCACCTCGTCCCGGAGCCGTTCGATGTGCTTGGCCCGGTTACGGCGCAACTGCTCCGAGGTCGGTTCGCGCAACTGCGCGGCCCGCGCCGAGGGGGTGATCAGCTGGAGCAGCCGGGCACGTTGCCGGCAGAAGGCGTCCACCCGCTTGGCCAGCGACAACTCCGCCGGGATCGGCCGGTGGGCGGCCTGCTGCTCGGCGAGCACCCGCTCACCGCTGGCCTCGAACAGGGTCTCCATGTCCTTGAAATTGGTCCAGAGCGCCCGCAGGGAGACCCCGGCCCGCTCGGCGATCCGCTCACCGGTCGGCCGCAGGTCGCCCTCACCGATCAGCGCCAGATGCGCGTCGACGATCGCCGCCCGGGTGCGTTCCGCGCGGGCGGTACGTCCATCCACCCGCACCGGTGCCTCGGTGTCAGTCATCGCCTCGTGCTCCTGCCGACCGTCGAAACCTGCACCCGCAGTGTAGTGGCGGTCAGTCGCCCGCCGGCTGGTGGCGGCGCAGCTCACGCCGGGCCAGCGACCGCCGGTGCACCTCGTCGGGGCCGTCGGCGAGCCGGATGGTCCGGGCCGACGCCCACAGCCGCGCCAGCGGGGTGTCCTGGCTCACCCCGGCCGCGCCGTGTGCCTGGATGGCCCGGTCCACCACCCACTGGGCCGTCTCCGGCACGACGATCTTGATCGCCTGGATCTCGGTGCGGGCGGCCCTGTTGCCCGCGGTGTCCATCAACCAGGCGGTCTTGAGCACCAGCAGCCGGGCCTGCTCGATCCGGACCCGGGCCTCGGCGATCCAGTCCTGGACCACTCCCTGGTCGGCCAGCGGCCCACCGAACGCGTACCGGCCGCTGACCCGGCGGCACATCAGCTCGAGGGCACGTTCGGCCATGCCGATCAGCCGCATGCAGTGGTGCACCCGGCCCGGGCCGAGCCGCGCCTGGGCGATCGCGAACCCGGAGCCCTCCGTGGAGATCAGGTTCCCCACCGGCACCCGTACGTCGACGAAGTCGATCTCGGCATGCCCGCCGTGGTCGGCGTCGTCCCAGCCGAAGGTGTGCATGCCCCGGCGGATGGTGACTCCCGGGGTGTCCCGGGGCACCAGGATCTGACTCTGCTGCCGGTGCCGGGGCGCGTCCGGGTCGGTCTTGCCCATCACGATGAAGACCTGGCAGAGCGGGTTCATCGCCCCGGTGATGAACCACTTGCGGCCGTTGACGACGTACTCGTCGCCGTCGCGTTCGATCCGGGTGGCGATGTTGGTCGCGTCGGACGAGGCGACATCCGGCTCGGTCATCGCGAACGCCGACCGGATCCGCGCGTCGAGCAGCGGCTCCAGCCACCGCTCGCGCTGCGCCGCGGTGCCGAACTCCGCCAGCACCTCCATGTTCCCGGTGTCCGGGGCGGCACAGTTCAGCGCGGCCGGGGCCAGGCCGGGACTGCGTCCGGTGATCTCGGCGAGCGGGGCGTACTGCTGGTTGGTCAGGCCGGCGCCGTACGCGCCGGGAAGGAAGAGGTTCCAGAGCCCGCGCCGGCGGGCCTCGGCGCGCAGTTCGTCGAGGACCGGCGGGTGCGACCAGCCGGAGTGCCGGGCCTGCTCGGCGAAGACCTGTTCGGCCGGATAGATCCGCTCGGCCATGAACTCGAGCAGCCGGGCCCGCAGTTCCTCCGTACGGTCATCGAAATCGAAGTTCATGCCGCCTGCTCGCTTCGCTCGCAGTCGTCATGAACCCACCTGAGCCAACCCATTCGCTCGCCACGCTCGCTCATACCGAACCATCCAAAGTCTCGTGTGCCTGCCGGACCAGCGGCGCGACCTGCGCGCCGATCCCCTCGAAGCCGGGGCCGACCGTCTGCCCCCGTACGTACCGGTAGTGCACGCCCTCGAGGATCACCGCGAGCTTGAAGGCGGCGAAGGCGAGATACCAGCGCAGGCCGCTGGTGTCGCGGCCGGATCGGCGCGCGTAGTGCGCGGCGATCTCGGCCGGGTCGGGGTGACCGGGTACGGCGAGCGCGGGGCGGGTCGGGCCGTCGGCGGCGGGCATCGGCCGGTCGGCGTAGATCAGCATCAGTGCCAGGTCGCTCAGCGGGTCACCGAGGGTCGACATCTCCCAGTCGAGCACCGCGCGGATCCCGCCCTCCGGGCCGATCAGCACGTTGTCCAGCCGGAAGTCGCCGTGCACGATCGTGCCGGCGCCGCCGGCGGGTACGGCCGCGGCCAGCCGCTCGTGCAGGTGGTCGATGCCCGGCACGTCGCGGCCGCGCGAGGCGTCGAGCTGCCGTTTCCAGCGCCGGACCTGCCGGTCGTTGTAGCCCTCCGGGCGGCCGAAGTCGGCCAGCCCCACCTCGGCCGGCGGTAAGGCGTGCAGGTCGGCGAGCACCTCCACCAGGGCGAGCACGAGGGCGCGTACCCGGTCCGGACCGAGCCGTTCCAGCTCGGCGGGGTCCCGGTGGATGACGCCGTCGACGTATGCCATCAGGTAGAAGGGGGCGCCGAGGACCGCCGGGTCCGGGCAGAGGAGCACCGTCGGCGGTACGGGGAAGCCGGGCGGCCCGAGCGCGCTGAGCACCCGGTACTCCCGGGTCATGTCGTGTGCGGTGGCCAGGACGTGCCCGAGTGGTGGGCGGCGCAGCACCCACCGCGACGTCCCGTCGGTCACCGCGTACGTCAGGTTGGACCGGCCACCGACCAGCAGTTCGGCCCGCAGTTGCCCGGCGACCAGGCCCGGGGCATGCTGGGCGAGGTGTTCGCGGAGCCGGTCGAGGTCCAGACCGGGCGGCCCGCTCATGCTGTCGACCCGCTCATGCTGCCCGTCCGCTCATGCTGCCGGCCCGCTCATGACGCCGGCTTGCCGCGCTCGCCCATGACGGCTCCCTCCGCGCCGGGCCGGACGGGGGTGGGCGCCGACTCGTGGCGCTGTTGCAGGCGGTTCATCGCACTCAGCCACCGGTCCGGGTCGCTGGCCCGGTGGAGATAGAAGTCTGCCACCTCGGGGTGCGGCAGCACCAGGAAGCGGTCGTCGGCCATCGCCGCCAGCACCGAGTCGGCGACCTGGTCGGGGGTGAGCGCGCCGTCGTCGAGCAGCGCGCCGCCCATCGGCCCGGAGCGGGCCAGCATCGGGGTGCGTACGCCCTGCGGGCAGAGCGCCTGGACGACGATCCCCCGGTGCTCGTAGCTGGCCCGCAGCCATTCGGCGAAGCCGAGCGCGGCGTGTTTGGTGACCGAGTACGGCGCGTTGCCGAGCATGGTCAGCAGCCCGGCGGCGGAGGCGGTGACCAGGAGCCGGCCCTGCCCGTCGGCGAGCCAGCGGGGCAGCAGCGCGCGGGCGGCGTGGACCTGGGACATGACGTTGACCCGCCAGGCCGTCGTCCAGACCTCGACCGGGGCGTCGGCTCCCCCTTCGGGAGCGATGCCGACGTTGGCGCAGAAGAGGTCCAGGCCGCCGAATTCGGTCCAGACCCGGTCGACGAGCCGGTCGACGAAGTCGGGGTCGGCGGCGTCGCCCGCGACGGCGAGGGCGCCGATCCGGGCGGCGACGGCTTCGGCGGCGGCCGGGTCCAGGTCGTTGACGACGACCCGGGCACCGGCGGCGACGAAGCGTTCGGCGAGGGCGGCCCCGATGCCCGACCCGCCGCCGGTGACCACCACCACCGCGTCGGTGAGGTCGAGGCCGACCGGGGTCATCCGGCGGCCCGGTCGGCGACGGTGAGTCCACCGTCGACGATCAGGGTCTGGCCGGTGATCCAGGCGGCGTCGGGGCCGGCGAGGAAGGCGACGGCGGCGGCGACGTCGGCCGGTTCGCCGAGCCGGCCGAGCGGGTATCCGGCGGCGACCTCGGCCTCGCGCCCCTCGTAGAGGGCGGCGGCGAAGCGGGTCTTCACCACCGCCGGGGCGACCGCGTTGACCCTGATCCGGGGCGCCAGTTCGACGGCGAGCGCGGCGGTGAGCTGGTTGAGCGCGGCCTTGCTGATGCCGTAGAAGGCGATGCCGGCGGCGGGTTTGAACGCGGAGACCGAGGAGAGGTTGACCACGGCACCGCCGTGTTCGCCGAAGCCGGCCGCGCGGGCCTGCTGGACCCAACCGAGCGCGGCGAGCACGTTGACCTCCATGATCTTCCGCGCCGCGCCGAGGTCGAGTTCGGTGAGCGGCCCGTACACCGGGTTGGTGCCGGCGTTGTTGACCAGGATGTCGAGCGGGCCGAAGGTGTCGGTCGTCTCGGCGACGGCCCGCGCCCGGTGTTCGGGGTCGTCGGCCGCACCGGGGACGCCGTGGGCCACCGCCGGGCCGCCGAGGGCGGTCACCGCCTCGGCGAGCGGCGCCGCCTTGCGACCGGTGATCACGACCCGGGCGCCCTCGGCGACGAGGCGTCGGGCGACGGCCAGCCCGATGCCGCGACTGGCGCCGGTCACCAGGGCCACCCGACCGGCGAGGCGACCGTCGACCGGATGCTCAGATTTTGCAGTCACAGTGCTGATTTTAGGAATGCCCGCCCGACCCGTCAATCACCGTGACGATTCCCACCCGGGATTCGATGGACAGCACACTCAAAGTAAGCGCACTCTTGGTGCACATTGATGCTCCGGAGAGGACGCCTGAAGCCATGCCCGAAGCCGTCATCGTCGCCGCCGCCCGCTCCCCGATCGGCCGTGCCAACAAGGGCTCCCTGACCGACGTACGCCCCGACGACCTGGCCGCGACGATCGTGCGGGCCGCCCTGGACGCCGTACCGCAGCTCGATCCACGCCAGATCGACGACCTCATGCTCGGCACCGGGCAACCCGCCGGCGAGCAGGGCTACAACCTGGGCCGGGTCGTCGCCGTCCTGCTCGACCTCGACCACCTGCCCGGCACCACGGTCAACCGCTACTGCTCCTCCTCGCTGCAGACCACCCGCATGGCGTTCCACGCGATCCGGGCCGGCGAGGGGGACGTCTTCGTCTCGGCCGGGGTCGAGGCGGTGTCCCGCTACGCCCGCGGCCGCGGCGACGGGCTGCCGGAGACCACCAACCCGCGCTTCGCCCGGGCGATGGAACGGACCGCGGAGCGGGCCGGGATGCCGGGCGCCGCGCCATGGTGTGACCCCCGCGCGGACGGCGGACTGCCCGACGTCTACGTCGCGATGGGGCAGACCGCGGAGAACGTCGCCCAGCTCCACGGGGTGAGCCGGGCCCGGCAGGACGAGTTCGCGGTCCGCTCGCAGAACCGCGCCGAACAGGCGATCGCCGCCGGCTTCTGGGCCCGCGAGATCACTCCGGTCACCCGCCCGGACGGCACCGTGGTCACCGCCGACGACGGCCCGCGCAAGGGGGTCACCCGGGAGGCGGTCGCCGCGCTGAAGCCGGTCTTCCGCCCCGACGGCACGGTGACCGCCGGCAACTCCTGCCCGCTGAACGACGGCGCGGCGGCGCTGGTGGTCATGTCCGACGTTCGCGCCCGGGAACTGGGCATCGCGCCGCTGGCCCGGATCGTCGCCACCGGGCTGTCCGCGCTGTCCCCGGAAATCATGGGGCTCGGCCCGGTCGAGGCGTCCCGGCAGGCTTTGGCCCGGGCCGGGATGTCCATCTCGGACGTCGACCTGGTGGAGATCAACGAGGCGTTCGCGGTGCAGGTGGTGGCCAGCGCCGACCAACTCGGCATCGACGAGGACCGGCTGAACGTCAACGGCGGGGCGATCGCCGTCGGCCACCCGTTCGGGATGACCGGTGCCCGCATCACCACCACCCTGCTGAACTCGCTGAGCTGGCACGACAGGACCATCGGCCTGGAGACCATGTGCGTCGGCGGCGGCCAGGGCATGGCAATGATCGTCGAGCGGCTGCGCTGAGGCCACGACGCCCGCCGGCCGCCCCGGGTGCGCGGCACCCGGGGGCGGCACCGACGGGTCAGACGGACGGGATCCCGTTCGCGGGCGGGGCCGGCGGCGCCTCCGGGTACTCGTTGACCGGGCCGCCGCCCGAGTCGGTCTCGTAGGTGGGGCCGAAGTAGTCCTGCTTCCCCTGCTCCACCTTGATCATCCGCATGCCGCCGTACCCGGAGTGGTTGTCCTTGGCGAACCGCAGCGGCGCCAGGCCGGGCCCTTTGAAACCGCCCCGCTCGATCGCGTCGATCAGGCCCTGCCGGGTCAGGTCCTCGCCGGCGGCGAGCAGCGCCTGTACGAAGAGGTAGCCGACCGACATGCCGTAGACGATGTTGCCGTCGAACGCCGCGCCGCCGTTGCGCTCATCGTTGATCTTGCGGAAGAGCGTGGTCCACGGGTCGTCGGTGGCGGCGGCCGAGGGCAGGTAGTTCACCCCGAGCATCCCCTCCAGCAGCCCCTTGGCGTCACCGAGCTGGGCGGCGAGCGTGGTGTAGTCACCGCCCACGCCGGAGACCAGCCATGTCGGCGCGAACCCGATCCGGGCCGCGGTGCCGATCGACAGCGCGGTGAACCCCGGCACGGTGGCCAGGACGACGACCTGGCAGCCGCCGGCCTTCAGCTCACCGATCTGCGGCGCGACGTTGGTGTTGCTGGTGACGTACGTCTGCTTGACCGCCACCGCGGTCGCGCCGAGCACCTGTTCCACGCCGGCCAGACTGTCCTGGCCGAAGTCGTCGTCCTGGCCGAAGAAGCAGACCTTCTGCCCGGCGAGGTTGTTCCTGACGTACGTGGCGAGGATCTTGCCCTCGACGGTGTAGTCGGTGTTGAAACCGAAGGTGTACGGGTAGCGGTCCGGCGCGTTCCAGGCCCGGCTGCCGGAGGCGACGAAGAGGTCCGGCACCCGGCTGGTGTTGAGGAAGTCCAGCACGCCGCTGTGCGGCGGGGTGCCGAGCCCGTTGAGGATGGCGAACACCTTGTCCTGCAGCACCAGCTCGCGGACCACCTGCTGGGTGGTCGCCGGGTTGTAGCCGTCGTCCATGATCTTGTAGTTGATCTTCCGGCCGTACACCCCGCCGTTGGCGTTGACGTGGTCGAAGTACGCCTTGGTGGCCGGCGCGATCTTCGAGTAGCCGGCCGAGGCCGGCCCGGTCAGCGGCATGTGCGTGCCGACCAGGATCTCGGTGTCGGTGACACCGGGGACCGCCGCCCGATCCGGGCCGGCCCCGTCACCGCCACAGGCGGCCAGTGCGGTGACCAGTACGGCGCAGGCGGCGATCGCGAATGCGCGGTGCGCGATGCGGTGCATCGTCCGACCTTTCTCGATCCGACGGTGGTCCGCTGGACCGTTGACGAGGGGTGGGTGGTGATGGTGGTGGAACGGGCGCGTGCGCTGTCGGCTCACCGCCCGGTCGGCACCCGCCACCGGGCACCGACGAACCGGCCGGCGCGGCGCAGCAGACCCTGCACACCACCCGGCGCGGCGATCATCACGACGACCAACGTGACTCCGAAGATCGCCAGGGAGAGGTTTCCGTCCAGCCGCTGCGCGACGGCCGGCGGCGGGTCCACCAGATCCGTGATCATGTGGGTCGCCGCCGGAAGCGCCACCAGGAGCAGGGCACCCCACAGCGCGCCGGCCAGGCTGCCGAGCCCACCGATCACGATGGCCATCAGCAGATACAGCGACAGGGTCAGCGAAAAGGCGCCGGGCGAGACGCTCTGCGCCAGCACCGCCAGCAGGCCGCCGCCGAGGCCGGCGCAGCCCGCGCTGACCACGAAGGCCAGCACCTGGGTACGGCCGACGTGGATGCCGGCGAGCCGGGCCGCCACCTCGTCGTCGCGGACCGCCCGCAGGTTGCGGCCGAACCGGCTGCGGGTCAGGTTCGCCAGCAGCACCAGCGTCAGCAGCGCCCCGGTGACGGCGATCCAGGCCTGCCAGCGCTCGTACGGGAAGTAGGGTCCGAGCGCCTCCGGCGCGGGCGCCAGGTGGACCGGCAGCCCCTGCTCGCTGTTGAGGACGCCCCGGAAGGTGGTGGTCAGCGCCGGCACGACGACCGCGACGGCGAGCGTGACCCCGGCCAGGTACGGTCCGCGCAGCCGGGCGGCGGCCGCACCGATCACCGCACCGGCGGCGACCGTCACCACCACCCCGAGAGCGAGTGAGAGGAGCAGGTATCCGCCGCCGGGCCGGCCGGCGTCGGCGAGCGCGTTCTGGGTCAGGGCCACGGTGTAGGCGCCGGTGGCCATCAGTGCCCCGTGGCCGAGGGAGAGCTGACCGTTGAGTCCGGTGAGGACGGTGAGCCCGGCGGTCGCGCACAGGTACGCGGCGACCGTCGCCAGCTGGTAGTTGCGGAACGGCTCCAGTGCCCCGGTGAGGACGAAGAGCCCGACTCCGGCGACGACGGCCAGCAGCAGGTGCCGCAGCAGGGTGGAGCGCGGCAGCGGACCCGCCCGCCGGGTGGTGGGCGTGGTGAGTGGTCGGAGAATGGTCACACCTGCCTCGCTCTGCCGGTGGTGAACAGGCCCGCCGGGCGCAGCAGCAGCACGGTGAGCAGCAGGACCAGGACCGCCAGCGGGGTGGTGTCGCTGCCGACGTACCCGCTGACGTAGGACAGGATCAGCCCGACCACCAGCCCGCCGACGACCGCACCCGGTGGGGAGTCCAGGCCGCCGACCACGGCCGCGGTGAAGGCCGAGACGAAGACCAGGTCCATCGCGTGCGGATGCAGGCCCAGCTCGGTCGGGATGACCAGCAGCCCGGCCAGGGCGCCGACCGCGGCGGCGAGCGCCCAGCCGAGGGTCAGCATCCCGGCCACGTTGACCCCGAGCAGCCGGGAGACCTCGGGGGCGAAGGCCGAGGCGCGCATCCGCAGGCCGACCGGGGTGTAGGTGAACAGCAGGGCGAGACCGGTCACCACCACGGCGACCGCGCCGAAGACGAAGAGGTCGTACCGCGAGAGCAGGGCCAGGTCGCCCAGCGTGAGCGGGTCGCGGGAGAACGGGGTGCCGACCGGCCGGAACTCGTTGCCGTAGAGCATCCCGAGGACCGCGTGCACGAGCAGGATCAGGCCGAGCGCGACGATGACCGCGTTCAGCGGCGCCCGGTGGTCGACGAACCGCATCACGCCGCGTTCGACGGCGGCGCCCAGCAACAGCCCGCCGCCGAGCGCGGCGACGAACCCGAGCCAGTACGAGCCGGTCGCCGCGGTGACGCTGTAGGCGACGTAGCCGGTGGCGACGGCCATCGCCCCCTGGGCGAAGTTGACCACCCGGGCGGCCCGCCAGATCAGCACCAGGGCGAGGGCGAACGCGGCGTAGACCGCGCCCCGGCTGAGGCCGTCGACGGTGAGGAAGACGAAGCGTTCCATCGGCTGGCCCTCCTAGAAGCCCAGGTAGGCGTGCCGGAGGTCGTCGTCCGCACGCAGCCGGGCGGCGTCGGCGGTCACCACCACCTGCCCGAGCGCGAGAACGACGCCGTCGTCGGCGACGGACAGCGCGCCGCGTACGTTCTGCTCGACCAGGAGCACGGTCAGACCGGTCCGGTCACGCAGGTCGCGGAGCAGCGCCATGATCTGGGCGGTGACCTTCGGGGCGAGGCCGAGTGACGGTTCGTCGAGCAGCAACAGCCTGGGGCGGGCGACCAGGGCCCGGCCGAGGGCGAGCATCTGCCGCTCGCCGCCGGAGAGCTGGTGCCCGCTGGCCCGCCGCCGCCGGGCCAACGGCTCGAAGAGTTCGTACACCTCGTCGAGGGCGCGTTTCGCGTCGGCCCGGTCCCGGCGCCAGAGCCCGCCGAGGCGCAGGTTCTCCTCGACGGTCAGCTCGGTGACCACGCCCCGGCCTTCGGGGACGTGGGCCATCCCCCGGCGGACCAGCCGCTCGACCGGGGTCGCGCCGATCTCCTCACCGGACAGGACGATCCGGCCGCCGGTGGGACGGACCAGCCCGGACAGCGTACGCAGCAGCGTGGTCTTTCCGGCCCCGTTGGCACCGAGCACCGCGGTGATGGTGCCGGCGCGGATGGTCAGGTCGATGCCACGCAGGACCGAGGCGGCGCCGTACCCGGCGGTGAGCCCCCGCACCTCGAGCAGCGGAACAGCACCACGCTCGCTCATGCCGCCGCCTCGCTCCGCGCGCCGTCCTTGTCGGACCGGTCCGCGCCGTCCGAACCGGACGGTCCGGACGGTCCGGACGGGTCGGACGGGTCGTCGACGCCCAGGTACGCCTCGGTCACGGCCGGGTCGGCGCGGATCTGGTCCGGGGTGCCGGTGGCGACCACCCGGCCGAAGTCGAGCACCATGATCTGGTCGCAGACCGACATCACCAGGTCCATGTGGTGCTCGACCAGCAGCACGGAGCAGGGTTCGTCGGCGTCACGGTGGCGGCCGGCGCGCCGGGGCAGGCCGCTGACGAGTTCCCCGAGTTCGGCGATCTCCTCGACACCGAGGCCGCCGGCCGGCTCGTCGAGCAGCAGCAGCCGGGGCCGGGCGGCCAGGGCGCGGGCCAGCGCGACCCGTTTGCGTAGCCCGTAGGGCAGGGTCGCCGGTAGCGCGTCGGCGTGGCCGGCGACGCCGAGTTCGTCGAGCAGTTCGAGGGCGTCGGCCCGCAGCCGGCGCTCCTCCCGGTCGCTGCGCCGCAGTCCGAGCAGCGCGGACAGGAATCCGGCCCGGGCGGAGCCGGTGGCGCCGGCCATCACGTTCTCGGCGACGGTGAGGCCGGCGAAGAGCCCGACCCCCTGCAGGGTACGGGCGATGCCGAGCCGGGTGAGCCGGTCGGGGCGCGGGTGCAGCGGCCGCCCGCGCAGGGTCAGTGACCCGGCGGCCGGGCGGACGAAGCCGCAGATCACGTTGAACAGGGTGGTCTTGCCGGCGCCGTTCGGACCGATGACGCCGACGACCTGGCCGGGTGGCACCCGCAGGGAGACGTCGTCGAGGGCGACGAGGCCGCCGAACCGTACGCCGATGCCGTGCAGGGCCAGGCCCTCGCCGGGCACCGGCCGCGCGATCGTGGTGTCGGCCATCGGCCCTCCTCCCCCGCTCACGCCCGTACCGGTCCGGAAACTTTTTGCACTGCCACTGCTTTTTACACTGGCAGTGTACTTTTCATACGGGGCTCGTCAATACCTCGTTACGAAGGGGTGACCCGGGATCACGCCGGCGGCAGGTCGACCAGGCCGGCCAGCGCGGCCCGGTGCCGGTCGGCCGCGCCGAACGCGACGGCGGCCGTCCGGGCCCGCTTCAGGTACAGGTGGGCCGGGTGCTCCCAGCTGAACCCGAGCCCGCCGTGGAGCTGCACGCACTCCTCGGCCAGGCGGACCGCGACCGGTCCGCAGTGCGCCTGGGCCAGCGCCGCCGCCACCCGCGCCTCGGGGTCCGGCCCCGCACCCGGATCGGCCTCGGCGAGCACGCCGACGGCGTACCGGGAGACCGCCCCGGCCTGGGTGACCTCGACCCAGGCGTCGGCGAGCCGGTGCCTGAGCGCCTGGAACTGCCCGATCGGGCGGCCGAACTGGTACCGGGTCCGGAGATGGTCGACCGCCGCCGAGAGGCACCACCGGGCGATCCCGTGCTGCTCGGCGGCGAGCAGGACCGCCCCGGCGGTCAGCCCCCAGTGCACCGCACGGGCCGCCCGGCGTCCGGTCGCGACCCGGTACGCCGGCACCGCGTCGAGGGTGATGTCGGTCAACGCCCGGGTCTGGTCCAGCGACACCACCGGTGACCGGTCGACCCCGGCGCCGGCCGCCTCGACGATCCACAGCGCGTCCACGGTCGGGACCAGCAGCAGGTCGGCACCGCCGGCATCGGCGACGCCGGGTACCGCGCCGGTGAGCCGGCGCCCGTCGGCCGCGACGGCGGGCCCGAGGGCGGGACCGGGCGGGGTGTCGACGGGCAGCACCAGCACCGCCCGGCGGGTGCCGTCCGCGAGCCGGGCGAGCCAGTCCTCCGCGGCACAGGCCAGCAGCGTCTGGGTGGCGACCACCGCGCTCGCCAGGTAGGGCACCGGCGCCACCGCCCGCCCCAGTTCCTCGCAGACGACCGCGTTCTCCCGCAGCCCGCCGCCACCGCCGCCGAGCCGTTCGGGGATCGCCAGCCCGGCCAGCCCCATCTCGACGGCGAGCAGCGACCACAGCGCCGGGTCGTCGGGTCGGCCCTGGTTGGCCAGCACGACCTGCCACGGGCCGCGCTCGGCGAGCATCGCCCGTACGCTGTCCCGCAGGTGCGTCTCCACCTCGTCGTACCGCGGGTCGACGCTCATCGGGGAACGTCCCGCCAGGCGGTGTCCCGGTCGGCACGGGGTCCGGCGGGCAGCCCCAGGACGCGCTCGGCGATGATGTCGCGCAGGATCTCGGAGGTGCCGCCCTCGATGGAGTTGCCCCGGGCACGCAGGTAGCGGTAACCGGGGGTGCGGCCGAGCATGTCGACCCGGTCCGGCCGCCGCATCTCCCATCCGTCGTAGCGCAGCCCGTCCGCGCCGAGCAGGTCGAGTTCCAGGCCGGAGACCGCCTGGGTGAGGGCGGCGTAGGAGAGCTTGACCGCCGACCCCTCCGGGCCCGGGTCCCCGGCGGCGGCCTGTCGCCGCACGAGCATCCCGGTCAGCCGGACCGCCTCGGCCCGGACCCAGAGCCGGACCAACTCGTCGTGCAGCCCGGGAGTACGCCGGTCGGGGCGCTCCCGCCAGGCCCGCGCGAGTACGCCGATCATGCCGTCCTCGCGCGGGGCCGGCCGGCCGCCGATGGCGACCCGTTCGTTCATCAGGGTGGTACGCGCCACCCGCCAGCCCTGACCGACCTCGCCGAGGCGCAGTTCGTCGGGGAGCCGTACGTCGGTCAGGAAGACCTCGTTGAACTCGGCCTCGCCGGTGAGCTGCCGGAGCGGGCGGACCTCCACACCGGGGGCGGTCATGTCGCAGACGAAGTAGGTCAGGCCCTGGTGTTTGGGCAGGTCCGGGTCGGTCCGGGCGAGCAGCAGCCCCCAGCGGGCGCGGTGGGCCATGGAGGTCCAGACCTTCTGCCCGTTGACGATCCAGCCGTCGGTGCCGGTCACGCGGGCCGCGCGGGTGGCCACCGAGGCGAGGTCGGAGCCGGCGCCGGGCTCGCTGAAGAGCTGGCACCAGATCTCCTCGCCGGTCCACAGCGGCCGCAGCAGCCGCTCACGGAGGGCGGGGCCGCCGTGCCGGAGGATGGTCGGCGCGGCCATGCCGAGGCCGATCCCGTTGCGGTGGGGTGCGTTGTCGGGGGCGCCGGCCGCGGCGAACGCCGCGTCGACCAGCGGTTGCAGTTCGCGGGGCGCGTCGAGGCCGCCGAGGCCGGCCGGGTGGTGGATCAGGGCCAGCCCGGCGTCGAACCGGGCCCGGAGAAACCTCGTACGGCCCAGCGTGCCGGGGTCGTGCCCGGCCAGGAACTCGGCCACCAGGCCGGGCAACCGTTCCTTCCACACGCCTACCTCCCGCATGACTAGTTGCACTGAGGGTGCAATATATGACCGACGACCGACCGACGTCCAGCGCCCGGCGCGACCGGCCGGCGGAGGTCGCTCCCCCGCCGGCCGGTCGTCACCGGGCGGTCGCCGGCGGCCGGATCGTGGCCGGCGGCCGGATCGTGGGCCGGCGTCCGCTAGATCGGACAGGTGTTCCGGTACTCCTCGATCGCCAGCCCGCCCGGGCCCGGGCAGAGGAACTGCGTGTACCGCGTGTCGTTGTCCACGAACCGCTTCAGCCACGAGATCATCTGCTTGGCCATCGGGGTGTTGGAGACCTGCGGGAAGAAGTGGCTGGCATTGTTGAGCTCCAGGTACGCCTTCTCCGGCGCCGCCGAGATGCTGGCGTAGAACGGCTCGGAGTGGGTCGCGACCGGGGCCACGCTGTCCGACTCGCCGCCGATGATCAGCGTCGGCACCCGCAGCGTCGACCAGCTCTTCGTGGTGTGCCACGGAGCCAGCGGAATGGCCGCCTTCAGATCCGGACGGCTGCGCGCCGCCGCCAGCGAGCCGCCGCCACCCATCGAGTGACCGGCGACCGCCAGCCGGGAGGCGTCGACCCGGCTGCGCACCGAACTCCGGTTGACCAGGTAGTCGAGGGCGGCGAGCAGTTGCCGGCCCCGGCTGTCCGGCTGGTCGAGCGTGGTGTTGGTCTCGATACCGAAGACCACGAAGCCCTGCGAGGCCAGCCGGGGACCGAGCCAGTCCAGGCTGGACCAGTAGGCGGTGAAGCCGGGCGAGATCGCGACGGCGCCGAACGTGCCGTCGGCGGTCGTGGTCGGGTAGTAGATCACGCCGCCGCCGAAGCCGGTCGCGACCAGTGAGGAGACGTTGACCGACGAGGTCGCGTACGGGCCCCGGGCGGCCTCGACGCTGGCGTTGGTCGGGGCGGGGCCGCGCTCGTACGGGTTGTCGGCGGCCTGCGCCGCCGGGGCGGCGGCGATCGTACCGGCGACCAGGCCGGCGACCATGGTCAGGCCGAGGAGGACGCGGGCCGGTCGGCGGGTCGGGGTGGGACGGGTGGTGGCTGACATGTCACTGCACTCCCTGCCGTGCGGGGATATATCGACATCGGCCAGTTTCTTGCCGGAGGCCGGTCGCCCGCATCGGCGAAACCACCGGTCTCCGCCACCCCGGCCCGCGCACGGCCGGACGCCGGTGCCCGGACCGCCGGTCCGGGCACCGGGCACACCCGCCCCCGGCGGCCCCGACGGCGGTCCTTTGTGGTCGCTCCGGTCGCCGGCCGGCGACCGGTCATGCCCTAAGCTCCACTGCGGTTCAGAGCCGCCGAGGAGATCCATGTCGAGCAGTCCCCGTCCCCCGTCGCATCCGATCTCCGCGGCGTGCGGGGCCCTGGTCGGCGCCTCCTGGTTCAACATCGCCAGCTTCGTGGTGGTCGGCGTCAACGCGGTGGCGCTCGGCCTGGAGACGTACGACGCGGTGGTCGCGGTGGCCGGCTCCGCGCTGCGCTGGATCGAGTACGCCTGCCTGGCCTACTTCGTCCTCGAACTGCTCATCCGGTTCGGGGCACACCTGCCGGCACCCGCCGGCTTCTTCCGGGACGGGTGGAACGTCTTCGACCTGGTGATCGTGACCGCACCCCTGCTTCCGGGCGTACGGGAGAACGTGACGGTGCTGCGGCTGCTGCGCCTGGCGCGGATCGCGCGGGCGTTCCGGCTCTTCCCCAGCCTGCGCGTGATCTTCGTCGGGATCCGGCGCAGCCTGCCCGGCCTGGGCAGCTTCCTGCTGGTCACCGCCCTGCTGCTGTACGGCTACGCGGTGCTCGGCTGGATGCTCTTCGGCACCGCCTATCCCGAGCGGTACGGCACGGTCGGGCAGGCGATGCTGACGCTCTTCCTCCTGCTGTCGCTGGACGGCATCACCGACACTTTGCAGGCCGGCCGCCAGGTGACCGACTGGGCGGTCCTCTACTACGTCTCCTACATGGTCGCCGCCTGCTACCTGCTCACGAACCTGCTCGTCGGCCTGGTGCTGACCGCCCTGCAGGAGGCGCACCAGGACGAACGCGCCGCGGCGCTGCAGAGCCGCCGACCGCCGGCCGGCGACGACCGGCGCGAGCCGTCCGTACAGGAGCAGTTGGCCCAACTGCACGCGATCATCAGCGACCTGGAACGGCGGATGCCGGACCGGTCGCCCGCCCCGGATGCCCCCGCCCCAGCCTGCGATGGAACCTGCGACCAGCCGGTGGCCGACCGCGGCGTTCCGGCGTAGCGCCGCCGGGCGAAACGGTGCCGGGTGGCGACCCTCGCGGGCCGCCACCCGGCGGGGAGGAGGAGCTATCTGCGCCAGGTCCAGGAGTAGTGGACGTCGTAGACGCCGTCGTGGTCGGAGAACCGGAACACACCCGAGGGCAGCGCGTCGTTGATGGTGTTCAGCGTGAACTGCGAGCTGCCGGCCTGCATGAAGACGTCGTCGTTGAACGAGTTGATGATCCAGTTGACCAACTCGACGGCGAAGTAGCCGGCGAGCGCGCCGAGCGCCTGCGCGATCAGCTTGCTGCGCAGGACCGGTTCGAGCACCTGGCCGACCCGCCGTGCGACCTCGGTCTGGACGGTGCCCTTCACCTGCTGCCACACGGTGTTGAGGACGCTGGCGAACCCGCCCGCGTCGACCTCGGTGAGCAGGACCGACGCGGTGTAGACGCCGGGGTAGGTGGTCGGCAGGTCGAACGAGCCGAACGTGAACCCGTTGTTGTAGAAGGTCCAGATGGTGCCGTCGTCGAAGCCCTGCGGGATCTCGTAGGCACCGACCTGGAGCGTGTCACCGCCCGGGGTGACGACCAGGCCGCCGAGGGCGATCTCGTCCGAGCCCCACTCGCCGACGCCGCTACCGGTCTCGTCGACACAGACGACCTTGTTGATCATGAACTTGAGGCCGGTCTTGGGCTTGGGCGCCGGCGGCGGCTCACAGATGCCCAGGTCACGGCAGGGGTCGGGCTCCGGGTCCGGACAGTCCTGGCAGCGGGCGTCCTGCGCGCCGCCGGGCGCCCTGAGGGCCGCCTCGGCGTCGTGGCGGGCCTTGAGCGCCGAGCCGAACCGGGCCGGGTCCACCGGCAGCGGGCTCCGGGCGTAGACGTCGGCGAACCCGCGCCCCGCGTACTCGGCGGGAGCGACCTTGCCGTACCGCCCGAACTGGGTGTCGGCCTTGGTCAGCATCGCCTTCGCGCCGTCGGTGTACGCCTGGCGCCGCTGCGCCGGCATGTCCTGGAACGCGTCCGCGAGCTGCGCCTCGATGCTGCCCGCCGGCCACGAGCGATCGGGATCGGCGGCGGCCACGGCGATCGAGTAACGCATCGCGTCGCTGGCGTCGACGAAGAGCGCGTTCACCATCTCGGTGACGTCGGCCGCGGACGCCGGCGGCGTCGCGGGCTTGGCGACCGCGTGGGTGGCCCCCAGACCGACGGTCATGACGGCGGCGCAGGTGACCGCGGCGGCTCTGCCGAGCCAACCCACGCGCCGCTGTGAGGTGTGAAGAATTGACATGCGACTGATGCTCATCGCTGGCTGCCGCCCTTACATGGGTGCACACCACCCACATTTCTGCGGCCGGATCCGGCCGATCGGCTGGCAACCGGAACGGCTTGCAAGGGCGTCTACGATCGCGAGGACCACAGTCTCACCAACGAGGGGGACCCATGGCACCCAAGCGCCGGTTCCTGGCCGCACTCCTTGCCACGGCCCTGGTCACAGTAGGTTTGGTCGGCAGCGCGGCCACCCGCGGCAGCGCATCGTCCAACCCGGACACGGCGGTCGTCACGGCCGCCGGATACCACCCGCACGGCTGCGGGGGTTGCGGCAACGGGGGAAGCTGACGGGTTCGATCCGGCACCACGCGGAAGTGACGTGAACCCGACTCCACTGACCTCGCCCGTCCTGATCGGACGGGATGCCGAGCTCACCACGATCGCCGAGGCGGCCGGACAGGTCCGCCTCGGTCACGGCCGGGCGCTGTTCGTCACCGGAGAGGCCGGGATCGGCAAGTCCCGGCTCATCCGGGACGCCGGCCGGGCCGTGACCGGGATGACGGTCCTGTCGGGCCGGGCCACCGTGGCCGGCACGTCGATGCCGTTCCGGCCACTGGTCGAGGCACTCAACACCCGCCTGCGGGTCGGCCCGACGCCCACCGGCCCGGAACTCGAACCGTTCCGGCCGGCGCTGTCGCGGCTCTTTCCCGAGTGGCGGGCCGACGGCGCGGCCGGATCCGGCGCGGGCGAGTCCACGCTGGTGCTGGCCGAGGGGGTGCTGCGGCTGCTGGCGGTGCTGGGCCGTGAGCAGCCGCTGCTGCTGCTGCTCGAAGACCTGCACGACGCCGACCCGGAAACCCTCGAGGTGCTCGGCTATCTCACCGCCAACCTGGCGGGGCTGCCCGTACTCGTGCTCGCCTCACTGCGCACCGGGCCGTCACCGGCGCTCGACCTGGCGTACCGGCTCCGGCGCGACCACGACGTGCCGCTGCTGGCACTGTCCGCGCTGACGCCCGCGCAGGTGACCCAGCTGGCGGCACAGTGCCTGCGCACCGATCCCGCCGACCTGCCCGAACGGCTGGCGGACCGGCTGGCCCGCAACTCCGACGGGGTGCCGTTCGTCGTCGAGGAGCTGCTCGCCGGCATGATGGCCAGCGGCGCCCTGCGCCAGCACGACGCCCGCTGGCACAGCGATGACGACCTGGCCGGCCCGGTGCCGGTGACGGTCGTACGCGCCGTCGCCGACCGCGCCGACCGGCTCGGGCCACCGGGGCGCCGCCTGCTCGAGGCCGCCGCGGTGATCGGTGCCCGGTTCCCGCTCCCCGTACTGCACTCGATGCTGGAACAGACCGCCGAGGCGACCGACGAACTGCTGCGCGCCGCGACCGCCGCGCACCTGCTGCGCCCCGACCCGACCGACCCCGACTGGTACGCCTTCCGGCACGCCCTGATCGCCACCGCGCTGCTCGGCGAACTGCCGCACCGCGAACGGTCCCGGCTCGCCGCCACCGCCGCCCGCGCGCTGGCGGCCCGCTATCCGGACCTGCCGGGTGAGCTGTGCCCGCTGGCCGCCGAATTGCGGCTCGCCGCCGGGGACAGCGCCGGTGCGGCGGACCTGCTGGCCCAGGCCGGCGACCGGGCGCTCGCCCAGGGCGCGGCGAACTCGGCGGCGACGCTGCTCGAACGCGCGCACCACCTGTTGCGCAGCTGCGGCGACCGGCCGGGCTCGGTCGCGGTGCTGGAACGCCTGCTCACCGCCCTGGAGGAGATCGGTGAATTCGACCGCGCGCAGGGGCTGGTCAACGCGGTCCTGGCCCTGCCCGACCTGACCACCGCCGAGGCGATCGCGCTGCACTCCCGGCTGGGGTGGATGGCTTTCCACGGTGGCCGCACCGCCGACGCGGAGAGCCGTATCGCGGCGGCCCGCATGCTGCTCGGGCCGGACGCCGGTGCCGCACAGCTCGCCGCCGTCGACGTGGTGCACGCCCACGTGCTCAGCCTCCAGGAGGGGCGTGCCGACGAGGCCGAACGGGTCGCGTTGCGGGCGGCGACCGAGGCCGAGCGGGTCCCCCTGCCCGAGGTCGTCTGCCGGGCCCGGCAGCTACTGGCGCTGATGGCCCGGCGCCGGGGGTTCGCCGAGGCGGACCGGCACCTGCTGGAGGTCCTGCGGGTGGCCGAGGAACACCGGCTGCCGCTGTGGCGGATCAGGGCGTCGATCCGGCTCGCCTCCAACCGCATGATCCAGACCGGCCACAGCGAGCAGCTCCGGCAGGCCCGCGCGGCCGCCTGGGCGATGGGCGCGGTACACACCGGCTACGAGGCCGACGCCAGCCTGGCCATGCACGACGTCTTCTACGGCCGGTACGACGAGGCGCTGCGGGGCGCGGGCGAATGCGCGGCGGCGATGGTCCGCTTCGGCAAGGCCGGCGACCTGCGGTACGCGCTCGCGGTCCAGGCGGCCGCCCACGCGCACCGCGCCGACCGGGCCGGCATGGAGGCGGCGCTGGCCGAGTTCGCCCGCCGCGGCGGCCTGGACTCCTACCACATGCCGATCGTGCACGGGCTCTCCCGCGCCTTCTGCGCCCTGCTGGAGGAGGACCGGCCGGCGGCACGCTCCGAACTGGACGCGGCGCGGGCCTTCGACGAACGACGCGACACCATCTACTACCAATACGGCAGATACGGGCTGGCGCTGCTGCTGGACGTGCTGGCGGGCAGCGCCGGCCGGCGCGAGTACGAGGAGGTCGCCGCGCACCCGGCCGCCGCGCTGCGCTGGAACCGGCAGTTCGTCCACTTCGCGGACGCGGTGCTGCTCGGTGCCACGGGTGCGGCCGGCCCCGCCGCGACGGCGCTGGCCAGGGCGCGCGAGGCGGCGGCGGTCTTCCCGACGGCGCACCGCCTGGGCCTGCGGCTGGTGGCGGAGGCCGCGCTGGAGCACGGCTGGGGTGACCCGGCCAGGTGGCTGCGGGAGGCCGAACTCCATTTCCAGACCATCGGTACGCCCTGGGTCGCCGCCGCCTGCCGGACCCTGATCCGCCGGGCCGGGCAGCGGGCCCCGCAGCGCCGTACCGGGCACGACCTGCTGCCGCCCCGGTTACGGGAGCGGGGGGTGACCGTACGGGAGCACGAGGTGCTGCTCCTGCTCGCCGAACGGCACGGCAACAAGGAGATCGCCCGCCGCCTCTACCTGTCGCACCGCACCGTCGAGAAGCACGTCGCGAGCCTGCTGCGCAAGTTGGATCAACCGCACCGGTCCGCGCTCTGCGACTACGCCGCCGCCATGCCCGCGCCCGGCCATGGAGAGCCAGCCGGGTAGCGCCGACGGCGGGAAGCGATCCGGCGGGCGGCGGCTCAGCCGGGTGGCGGGGCGACGCTGTCGCGGGCGACCAGGGTCGGCGCGATGGTCTGGCGCAGCGCCCCACCGTTGTCGGACTCGATCTGGGTCAGCAGCAACCCGATGCTCGCCCGGGCCACCGCGCCGAAGTCCGGCCGGACGGTGGTCAGCGGTGGGATGAAGTATGCGGCCTCCGGCACGTCGTCGAAGCCGACCACGCTGATCTCGTGCGGCACGCGGCGGCCGTGCTCGTGCAGCGCCCGCAGTACGCCGAGGGCCAGGTGGTCGTTGGCGGTGAAGACCGCGGTGACCTCCGGCATCCGCGCCAGCATCTGCCCGCACCGGTAACCGGCCGCCGCGGACCAGTCCGCCGCGATCAGCGGTGGCACCTCGGCCCCGGCGGCGTGCAGGGCATCCCGCCAGCCCTCGATGCGCCCGACGCTGTCGAACCAGTCGGACGGCCCGGACACGTGCCAGACGGTGCGGTGCCCGGCGTCGAGCAGATGCCGGGTGGCCTGCCGGGCACCGGCCACCTGGTCGACCGTCACCAGCGGCACCGGCCGGTTGGGGTCCCCGTCGATGGTGACCAGCGGAATGTCCTTGGGCAGCCGTTCGAGTGCCTCACCGGCCGACTCCACCGGGGCGATCAGGACGATGCCGGCGACCCGGTGGGCGAGGTGCCGCTCGACCACGGCGGAGATCGACCGGTGGTCGAGATTGCGTACGCTGCCCACGCTGACGGCGAAGCCGGCCTCGGCGGCCTCCTGTTCGAGTGCGGCGAGCAGCGAGGCCGGGCCGTAGAGGGTGGTGTTCTGGGCGACCACGCCGATCACCTGGGAGCGGCCGGTGACGAGCGCGCGGGCCGCCGGGTTGGGCCGGTAGCCGATCTCGGCGATCGCGGCCTGGACGCGCAGCCGGGTCTGCTCGCGGACGTTGGGGTGGCCGTTGAGCACCCGGGACACCGTCTGGTGGGAGACTCCGGCGAGGCGAGCCACGTCCGTCATCGCAGGATCACGCACGGCCATCCACTCCCCGCCTGCCCGTCGGTCGTCGTGGCTCCGTCCACGATGTCCGGAGCGACCCGAGAACCGAAACCCCTCTCGCGGTGTCCACTTCAGCGCTCATCGTCCGGGTGGATAGCGATCACCGTAGTCTACGGCAACCGCCTCCGCCGCAACGGAAAGCACGTCGTCCGTTCGGCGCGTCCGGGCCCGGGACGGCCGGGCCCGGAGACGCGACGGAGGCGCCTCGGGCATGGACGAGGACACCTCCGTCACAGCCCGGTCAGAAGCCCCGGGCGAGCCGGTAGTAGGCCTGGTTCCAGCGGATCTCGTCGGCGAACCGGCGGGGGTCGGTGTTCGCGTCGATGACGACCAGTTCGGTGCGGCTCATCTCGGCGAGGTCCGTCAGTTCTTCGACCCCCACCGCCTGGGACAGCACGGTGTGGTGCGGGGCGCCGGCGGTGATCCACGCCTCGGCCGAGCCGGGCAGGTGCGGGCGGGGCCGCCAGACGGCGCGGGCCACCGGCAGGCGGCGCAGCGGCTGTGGCGGCGCGACGACGTCGACCTCGTTGGCCACCAGTCGGAACCGCTCCCCCATGTCGGCCAGGCCGAGCACCACCGCCGGGCCGGGTGCCGCGTCGAAGACGAGCCGGACCGGGTCCTCCCGGCCGCCGATGCTGAGCGGGTGGATCTCCACGTCCGGTACGCCCGCCGCGATGGTGGGGCACACCTCGAGCATGTGGGCGCCGAGGATCAACTCTTCGCCGGGGGTGAGGTCGTAGGTGTAGTCCTCCATGAACGAGGTGCCGCCCTGGACGCCGGCCGACATCGCCTTGAGGGTGTGGACCAGGACGGAGGTCTTCCAGTCCCCCTCGCCGCCGAAGCCGTAGCCGTCGGCCATCAGCCGTTGCACGGCGATGCCGGGCAGTTGGCGCAGTCCGCCGAGGTCTTCGAAGTTGGTGGTGAACGCCTTGAACCCGCCGGCGTCGAGGAAGGTCCGCAGGCCGATCTCGAGCCGGGCGGCGTAGCGCAGGGAGTCGTGGCGGTCGCCGCCGGGGCGCAGCGCGGCGACCACGCGGTAGGTGTCGTCGTACTCCTTGACGAGGTCGTCGACCTGCGCCTCGGTGACCTCGCCGACGACCTGGACCAGGTCGTTGACGCCGTACGTGTTGACGGAGACGCCGAAGCGCAGTTCGGCCTCGACCTTGTCGCCCTCGGTCACGGCGACGTCGCGCATGTTGTCGCCGAACCGGGCCAGCCGCAGGCTGCGCATCGCCGACCAGCCGAGTGCCGCCCGCGTCCAGGCGCCGACGCGGGTGGCGACGCGCGGGTCGGTGACGTGTCCGGCGACGGTCTTGCGGGCGACGCCGAGTCGGGTCTGGATGAATCCGAACTCGCGGTCGCCGTGGGCGGCCTGGTTCAGGTTCATGAAGTCCATGTCGATCTCGTCCCACGGCAGCAGGACGTTGGCCTGGGTGTGCAGGTGCAGCAGTGGTGTCTGCAACGCGTCGAGGCCGCCGATCCACATCTTGGCCGGCGAGAAGGTGTGCATCCAGGCGATGACCCCGACCGCCCCCTGTACGGCGGCGTCCCGGCAGACCCGCAGGATGTCGGCGCTGGTCGTCAGGACCGGCTTCCAGACCACGCGGGCGGGGATGTCCGGCGAGTCGTCGAGCAGCGCGGCGATCTGCCGGGACTGGTCGGCGACCTGGCGCAGGGTGTCCTCGCCGTACATGGCCTGGCTGCCGGTGAGAAACCAGACCTCGGGTTCAGGGTGGGGTGCCATGGGGTTGCCTTCCGCGAGTGGGGCGATCATTTGAAGCGGATGCCGATGAGGCGTTGCAGGAGGATGAAGGCGAAGAGCAGACCGCCGATCACGATCTTGGTCCACCAGGAGTTGAGGCTGCCGTCGAAGGTGATCAGGGTCTGGATCACGCCCAGGACCAGCACCCCGAGCACGGTGCCGAAGACGTAACCCGACCCACCGGTCAGGACGGTGCCGCCGATGACGACAGCCGCGATCACGTCGAGTTCCATGCCGACGGCGATCAGCGGCGCGCCGGACAGGGTGTAGAACGACAGCAGGATGCCGCCGATCGCCGAGCACAGGCCGCTGATGGTGTAGACGGCGATCCGGGTACGGCCGACCGGCAGCCCCATCAGCAGGGCCGACTGCGGGTTGCCGCCGATCGCGTGGACGTTGCGGCCGAAGCGGGTGTAGGCCAGGACCCAGGCCGCGACGAGCACGACGACGAACGCGATGAGCACGCTGATCGACACGAAGTTGCCACGCGGGTCGCCGATACGCTGCTGGGACATCGTGGTCCAGAAGCCGTCGGTGATCGGGATCGACCGGTCGCTGATGAAGGTGCACATGCCCCGGGCGAAGAACATCCCGGCGAGGGTGACGATGAACGGCTGGATCTCGAAGTAGTGGATGGCGCAGCCCATCAGGAAGCCCAGCGTCGGTCCGATGAGGAGCGCGATCAGCAGCACCGGCAGCGCGGGCAGGCCACCCTCGAGCAGCCACGCCGAGACCATCGCCGTCATCGCCACGACCGAGCCGACCGACAGGTCGATGCCGCCGGTGAGGATCACGAAGGTCATCCCGACCGCGACGACGAGCAGGAACCCGTTGTCGATGAAGATGTTGAAGACGACCTGGACGTTGGAGAAGGCCCGGTACTGGGACACGCCGATGCCGTACATGACCAGGAGCAGGGCCAGGGTGGCCAGGACCGGGATGTGCCGGCGGGGCAGCCGGGGCCGCGGGCGGCCGGTGGTCAGGGTCGAACTGGTCATGCCGGCACCTGCTCCTTCTGCCGCTGCGGGGCCGTCGGCCGGGGCGGGGTGTTGCGACGGCGGGTGAACTTCGCGCGGAACGCCGGGGCCTGGACGAGGCAGACGGCGATGACGACGACCGCCTTGAACAGCAGGGCGGTCTGCGGCGAGATGTTCATGGCGTACACCGACGTGGTCAGGGTCTGGATGATCAGCGCGCCGAGGATCGTCCCGCTGAGGAAGAACCGGCCGCCGGCCAGCGCGGTGCCGCCGATGACGACGGCCAGGATCGCGTCGAGTTCGACCCAGAGGCCGGCGGCGTTGCCGTCGGCGCTGGAGACGTTGGCCGTCATCATGAACCCGGCCACCGCCGCGCAGCCGGCGCTGATCACGTACACCAGGAAGATGATCCGGCCGGAGCGGATGCCGGCGAGGCGGCTGGCCTCGGCGTTGCCGCCGACCGACTCGATGATCATGCCCAGTGCGGTACGGCGGGTGATCACCGCCACCAGCAGGGCCGCCGCCAGCGCGATGAAGATCGCCAGCGGCAGGGTGAGGAGGTGACCGAGCCCGATCGCCCGGTAGTGCCCGGAGTTGACCGTGACGATCTGGCCCTCGGTGATCAGCTGCGCGAGGCCCCGGCCGGCCACCATCAGGATCAGGGTGGCGATGATCGGTTGGATGCCGATGACGGCGACCAGGACTCCGTTCCACGCACCGAGCGCCAGCGCGACCCCGAACGCCAGGGCCAGCGCGGTCAGGACGGTGGCGAGACTGTTCTGGTCGGGCTGGCCGCTGATGTAGACGCAGGCGACGGCGCCGCTGATGGCACAGAGCGAACCGACGGACAGGTCGATGCCGCCGGTCGAGATGACCAGGGTCATGCCCAGCGCGACGAGGATCAGGGGCGCGCTCAACCGCAGGATGTCGATCGGGGTCCCGTAGAGGTGGCCGTCCTTGACCTCGATCGCGAGGAACCCGGGACGGTAGATCGTGTTGGCGGCCAGCATGAGCACGAGTACGGCGGCCGGCCAGAAGAGCCGGTGACCGATCAGCGCCCGGTAGCGGCTGCGTACGTCGTTCATCGGGTCGCCTCCTCCCGCTCGGATCCGCTGGCGATGGTCTGCATGACGCGGTCGGCGTCGACGGTGTCGTCGTTGGTGAGCTGGGCGACCATCTCCCGGTCGCGCATGACCACGACCTTGTGGCTCAGCCGCAGCACCTCCTCCAGTTCGGCGGAGATGAACAGCACGGCCATGCCGCCGTCGGAGAGCTGCACCACCAGCTTCTGGATCTCGGCCTTCGCGCCGATGTCGATGCCCCGGGTGGGTTCGTCGAGGATCAGCAGCCGGGGCTCGGTGATCAGCCACCGGGCCAAAAGCACCTTCTGCTGGTTGCCGCCGGACAGGTTGCGTACCGGCATGTCCGGATCGGCCGGCCGGATGCTCAACGCCCGGACGTACTTGTCGACCAGCTCGTCCTGGCGACGGCGCGGGATCGGCCGGAGCCAGCCGCGCGCGGCCTGCATCGCGAGGATCATGTTCTCGCGGACCGACAGGTCGGCGATGATGCCCTCCGCGCGGCGGTTCTCCGAGCAGAATCCGATGCCGTGGCCGATGGCCTGGACGGGGTTGCGCAGCGCCGCCCGCCGGCCGCTGACGGAGGCGTGGCCGTGGTCGGCGCGGTCGGCGCCGAACAGCAGCCGCGCCGCCTCGGTGCGACCGGAGCCGAGCAGGCCGGCCAGGCCGACCACCTCGCCGGCGTGGATGGTGAGGCTGAACGGCTCGACCGCGCCCTTGCGGCCGAGGTCGACCACCTCCACGAACGGAGTCCCGCTCTCCAGCGCGGCCACGTCGGGGCGCGGCTGTTCCTCCAGCCGTTCGAGGACGTCGAGCTCCTTGCCGATCATCTTCTCGACCAGGGTGAGCTGCGGCAGTTCCGCGGTCGGATACTCGCCGACCAGCCGGCCGTTGCGCAGCACGGTGATGCGGTCGGCGATGCCGTAGACCTGGTCGAGGAAGTGGGTCACGAACAGCAGGGCGATGCCCTCGTCCCGCAACTGGCGCATGATGCGGAACAGTTGCGCGACCTCGCCGGCGTCCAGGCTGGACGTCGGTTCGTCCAGGATCAGCACCCGCGCCTGTACGTCGATCGCCCGGGCGATCGCGACCATCTGCTGCACGGCCAGCGAGTACGTCCCCAGCGGCGCGGTGACGTCGATGTCGATCTCCAGGCGGGCGAGCAGGGCCCGGGCGCGACGGCGGACCTCAGCCCAGCGGACGGCGCCGAAGCGGCGGGGTTCCCGGCCGATGAAGATGTTCTCCGCGACCGACAGGTTGGTGCAGAGGTTGACCTCCTGGTAGACGGTGCTGACCCCGGCCGCGGTCGCCCGCATCGGACCGCTGAAGGCCACCTGCTCCCCGTCGAGGGTGATGGTGCCCTCGTCGATGCCGTAGACGCCGGTCAACACCTTGATCAGGGTCGACTTGCCGGCGCCGTTCTCGCCCATCAGGGCGTGTACCTCGCCCGGGAAGAGCCGGAAGTCGACGTCTTGGAGTGCGCGTACCCCGGGGAAGGTCTTGCTGATCCCGGTCATCGTCAGGACCGGACGGCTATCCGTCATCCCATCAGATCCTCTTCTGGTTGTGCCGGTGCGGAGGGGCCGTACGCCCGGCCGGTCGGGGCCGGGCGGCGCCGGGACCGCCGCCGAAGCGGGCGGCGGTCCCGGACCCCGGTCAGTACTTGCGGTTGGGCAGGGCTTCCTTGGCCTGCTCCTGCGTGAAGGTGGTCTCCTCGGTCTCGATCCGAGGCGGCACCGTCTCACCGGCGTGGACCTTCTTGGCCAGGTCCATCAGCTGTGGGCCGAGCAGCGGGCTGCACTCGGCGATGAAGTTGAACTTGCCGTCCGCCAGGGCCTGCATGCCGTCGCGTACGGCGTCGATGGTGATGATGGTGATGTCCTTGCCGGGCACCTTGCCGGCGGCGGTGATCGCCTCCAGCGCACCCAGGCCCATGTCGTCGTTGTGCGCGAACAGCACGTCGATCTTCGGGTTGGCCTTGAGGAACTGCTCCATGACCTGCTTGCCGCCGGCCCGGGTGAAGTCACCCGACTGCGACGCGACGATCTTCAGCTTGGGGTCGGCCGCGATCGCCTCGGCGAAACCCTTCTTGCGGTCGTTGGCCGGCGCCGACCCGGTCGTGCCCTGCAACTCGACGATGTTGACGTCGCCGGTCGCGTCCTTCTTGTCCTCGATCAGCCACTCGCCGGAAAGCCGGCCTTCCTTGACGAAGTCCGAACCGAGGAAGGTCTTGTACAGCGTCTTGTCGGCCGAGTCGACGGCGCGGTCGGTCAGGATGACCGGGATGTCGGCGTCCCTCGCCTCCTTGAGCACGGTGTCCCAGCCGGACTCCACCACCGGCGAGAAGGCGATCACGTCGACCTTCTGCTGGATGAAGTTGCGGATGGCCTTGATCTGGTTCTCCTGCTTCTGCTGGGCGTCGTCGAACTTCAGCTCGATGCCCGCGGCGGCGGCCGCCTCCTTGACCGAGGTGGTGTTCGCCGTACGCCAGCCGCTCTCCGCGCCGACCTGGGAGAAGCCCAGGACGAGCTTGCCGTCGTCACCGCCGTCGCCGCCGGTGTCGCTGTTGCCGCAGGCGGCCAGGCCGCCGACGAGCAGTACGGCGCCGAGCGCCGCGGCGATGGGGCGGGCCAGTCGGAACCTCTTCGTGCCTCTCATCGGATCTCCTTCCGGGGGTGGTGGATACACCTGTCCGTGCGTGGACCCGGGGGGATGCACGGGCTGGTGCGGTTCAGGTGTGGTCGCAGCCGCACCGCGAGACGGTGCGCCGGCCGAGCCGTGGGTGTCGCCCGGCTAGGTGTTCGTCGGCGACACCGGGCGTTGGCCGTAGACGTTCTGGTAGCGGTCGTAGAGGGCGTCGACGTCGGCCGGATCGATCGGCACCGGCTGCCCGAGCGCGCGGGCCAGGTGCGCCGTACGGGCGACGTCCTCGCACATCACCGCGGCCTTGACGGCCGCGCGGGCGTCCCGGCCGATGGTGAAGACGCCGTGGTTGCGCATGAGCACGGCCGGCGAACGGTGTCCGGTGAGGGTCGAGACGATGCCCTTGCCGATGTCGTCGCCGCCGATCAGCGCGAACGGCCCGATCGGTATCTCCCCGCCGAACTCGTCGGCCTGCGCGGTCAGGTGACAGGGAATCGCCTCGCCACGGGCGGCCCACGCGGTGGCGTACGTGCTGTGGGTGTGGACGACCCCGCCGACCTCCGGCATGGCCCGGTAGACGTAGGCGTGGGCGGCGGTGTCGCTGGACGGGGAGTGGTCGCCTTCGACGACGGCGCCGTCGAGGTCGCAGACGACCATGTTGTCGGCGGAGAGGTCGTCGTAGTCGACGCCGCTCGGTTTGATGACCATGAGGTCCCGGCCCGGTACCCGGGCGGAGACGTTGCCGGCGGTCCAGGCGACCAGCCCGTACCGGGTGAGCTCGGCGTGCAGCCTGGCGACCGTCTCCCGCAGCCGCGCGATCTGCTGTCCTGACTGGACGCTCATACCGCCACCTCCTGGGGGGTCGTGGCCGGTGCCGCCCCGTCGGCGGCGGCGTTACGGATCGCCCTCAGCCGGGACATGACGTCGTTGGCGCCGCGACCGAAGTGGTCGTGCAGCAGCCGGTACTCGGCGTAGAGGGCGTCGTACGCCCGCACGTGGTCGGCCTGCGGCCGGTAGACGTTGCGGTGCACCCGGCCCATCGCCTTCGACGCGGCGTAGACGTCCGGGTAGGCGCCGGCGGCCACCGCGGCGTGGATCGCCGAGCCGAGCGCGGGGCCCTGGGCCGAGCCGATGATGCTCAGCGGCCGGTCGGTGACGTCGGCGTAGATCTGCATCAGCAGCGGGTTGGCGGTCAGGCCGCCGGCCATCACCAGTTCCCGTACCGGCACTCCGGCGTCGGCGAACGCTTCGATGATCATGCGGGTCCCGTACGCCGTCGACTCCAGCAGCGCCCGGTAGACGTCCTGCGGGCGGGTGGCCAGCGTCATCCCGACGATGAGGCCGCTGAGATCGTGGTTGACCAACAGGGAACGGTTGCCGTTCCACCAGTCGAGGGCGACCAGGCCGTGGGCCCCGACCGGCTGGGCCGCCGCGAGTTCCGACAGCCGCTCGTGCGAGGCCACCCCGGCGGGGGCGGCGTGCTCGACGAACCAGCCGAAGATGTCCCCGACACCGCTCTGCCCGGCCTCGTAGCCCCACATGCCGGGGCTCAGCCCGCCCTCGACCACGCCGCACATGCCGGGGACCTCGCCGAGGCCGGTGCCGTTGACGACGTGACAGGTCGAGGTGCCCATGATGGCGACCAGGTGCCCCGGCTCCAGGGCCTGGGCGGAGGCCGCGGTGACGTGGGCGTCGACGTTGCCGACGGCGACCGCGATCCCCTCCGGCAGCCCGGTCCACGCCGCGGCCCGCGCGGTGAGCGAGCCGGCCCGCTCGCCCATCGCCATCAGCGGGCCGTCCAGCTTGCCCACGAAGTCGACGAAGCCGGGGTCGAGCGCCGCCAGGTATTCGGCCGACGGGTACCGGCCGTCCTGCCGGATGCCCTTGTAGCCGGCGGTGCAGATGTTGCGGGTCTCGGTGCCGCAGAGCTGCCAGATGATCCAGTCGGCGGCCTCGACGAAGCGCTCGGCGCGCCGGTAGACCTCCGGGTCCTCGTCGAGGATCTGGAGTCCCTTGGCGAACTGCCACTCGGCCGAGATCTTGCCGCCGTACCGGTTGATCCAGGGCTCGCCCCGCTCGTGGGCCAGCGCGTTGATCCGGTCGGCGTGCGGTTGGGCGGCGTGGTGCTTCCAGAGCTTGACCCAGGAGTGCGGGCGGTCGCGCAGCTCGGGGACCTCGCACAGCGGGGTGCCGTCGGCGAGTGTCGGCAGCACCGTGCAGGCGGTGAAGTCGGTGCCGATGCCGATCACACGGGCCGGATCCACCCCGGCGTCGGCCAGGGCCGCCGGTACGGCGTGCCGCAGTACGCCGACGTAGTCCGCCGGGTCCTGTAGTGCCCAGTCCGGTGGCAGGGGCCGTCCGCCGTCCGGAAGGGCGGCCTCCATGACGCCTCGGGGGTACTCGTAAACGGCGGTGCCCATCTCGGCGCCGTCGCCGACCCGGACCACCAGCGCGCGTCCCGACAGGGTGCCGTAGTCGACACCGACGACATACCGGTCGCCCGGCGCGTCCACATCGCTCATGTCCATCTCCAACCCGTAGACGAAGCTCAGTGTTAGCGCTCACAACGATGGGGTCAAGACACCTTCCGGCAACATCTCCGTAACGGAGACCGGAAGATGCTTGCGCCACCGCGTCGGACACCGAGACCAAACGGCTGCCAACTGGCCGGTAGGAAATGGGAGCCCAGCCGCGCGACCGCCGACGGACGAATCCGAGGGCTTGCCCGACCGCCCGGTAGCCGCTATGTTAGCGATCACAGACCCGGGCAACGCCCGGATACGGCGACAGCCGACCCCCTGTGCCATCGGTCACAGCCGATGCCGCCCCGGAATCCCGGCGCCCGACGGCGGGGTTCGCACGGGCATGACGACAATCGGACTCATCGGCAGTGGACACATCGGCGGCACGCTCGCCCGGCTGGCGGTCGCCGCCGGCCACGACGTGGTGCTCAGCAACTCGCGCGGCCCCGAGACGCTCGCGGAACTCGTCGACGAACTCGGCCCGAAGGCCCGTGCCGGCACTCCTGCCGAGGCGGCCGAGGCCGGCGACATCGTGGTCGTCACCGTGCCCCTGAAGGCATACCGGGACGTCCCGGCCGGACCGCTGGCCGGCAAGGTGGTCGTCGACACCAACAACTACTACCCCGAGCGGGACGGCCGGATCGCCGAACTCGAGGACGGCTCCACCACCACCGGCGAACTGCTTGCGCGGCACCTCACCGACGCCCTGGTGGTCAAGGGCTTCAACAACATCTTCTTCGCGCACCTGGCGTCGCTGGCCCGCCCGGCGGGCGCGGCCGACCGCACGGCGCTGCCAGTCGCCGGTGACGACCCGGCCGCGAAGCGGGCGGTTGCCGAGTTCCTCGACAGCATCGGCTTCGACACCGTCGACATCGGGCCGCTCGCCGAGAACTGGCGCACCCAGCGGGACACCCCGGTCTACGTCACCCCGTACGGCGCCTTCGACGACCCGTCGGGCACCCCCGCCGACGCCCGGACGATCCGCGACGCGGTGGCGGCGGCCACCCGGGCCTGACCCGCGGCGGCGGCCGCCCAAACCCGGGCGGCCGCCGCCGTCAGCAGTTGTTGCTCGTCCGGGTGACCGTGTATTCGCTGTCGTCGTGGGTGATGCCGGACGGCGCCCCGTCGAAGTACGTCTCGACCTTCTGCCAGCCCCGGCGCTGCTCGTAGTGCAGGTGCGGCGCGCCCGAGTTGCCGGTGCTGCCGACCAGCCCGATCTGCTCACCCCGGGCGACCCGCTGACCGACCTCGACCAGCGGCGGTTCGAGCAGGTGGAGATACTGCGTCTCCCACCGGCCACCGTGGTCGATCTTCACCCAGTAACCGCCGCCACGGCCCCGCGGCCCCTGCGGATCCTGCGGCGTACGGCCGCCCAGCGTCCCGTTGACGCCCGCCGCGGTGACCCGGCCGGCGTACGACGCGAGCACCGGTCGCCCCCACGCCTCCCCCTCCATGGGGAACAGGTCGACGTCGTAGTCGTCGTGGCCGGGGTAGGTACCGAGCTGCCACAGCTCTCCACACGCCACCGGAAGCTGGAAGTGCGGTCGCGGCCCCGGCCGTAGCAGCGGCACGGCGACGGCGACGGCGAGGACGGCGCCGAGCGCGAGAAGTAGGAGAAGAAGGCGGCCCCGGCGGGGGCGAAATCTGCCTGGGCGACCGGTCGTCACCGCTCCGAGCATGGCAGACACCGGCAAGGTGCGGTGGTGGATGGGGCGGTATTTTCCTCTCGTACGCTGTCCCGGCGGAATGTCCGGGGTGGGCGCCATCGGGCGTTCACCGGCCGGGGATACCCTGCCGCGCTGGTTCACCGCGAAGCGGAGGCGGACGTACATGATCGATGACCTGGACCTCGCGTACGACGAACGGACCGGGAAGGGCCGGCATCGCCGTCCCGGCGGTCCGGGCAAGATGATCGTCGCCCTGGTGGTCGCCGTGGTCCTCGTCGGCGGGGTCGGCTGGTTCGGCTTCAACATGTTCTTCGCCGCCCCGGACCACAGCGGCGACGGCACCGGCGAGGTGACCGTCGAGGTACGTGCCGGCGAGAGCGCCGCCCAGATCGCCGGCACCCTGGTCGACGCCGGCGTGGTCAAGAGCGCCAAGGCGTTCGTGAACGCCGCCCGCGACGACCCGCGCAGCCAGGGCATCCAGCCCGGCCGCTACACGCTGCGCAGGGAGATGAGGGCCGAGGCGGCGCTGGCGATGCTGCTGGACCTCGACAACAAGATCCTCAACGGGGTGACCGTCCCCGACGGCCGCAGTACCAAACAGACCCTGGACCTGCTCGCCAAGGAAACCGGACTGCCGGTGGAGGACTTCCGGAAGGCGGCGGAGGACCCGGTCGCCCTGGGCGTACCGGACTCGTGGTTCACCCGCAACGACGGCAAGAAGGTGACCCGCTCGGTGGAGGGGTTCCTCTACCCGGACACCTACGAACTCGGCGAGGACGTGACCGCCGAGGGCATCCTGAAGATGATGGTGCAGAACTTCCTCACCGTCACCGGCGAGATGCGGTTCGCCGAACGGGTCGAGGCCGAACGCGGCGGCATCTCCCCGTACGAGGCACTGATCGTCGCCTCGCTCGCCCAGGCCGAGGCGGGGACCACCGAGGACCTCGGCAAGGTCGCCCGGGTCGCCTACAACCGGGCCTACGGCGACTTCCCCTGCGGCTGCCTGGAGATGGACGTCACGGTCAACTACTGGCTGGAGGTCACCGGCAAACCGACCAAGACCTCCGCCGAGATGACCCGGGACGAACTGCTCGGCGTCGACAACCCGTACAGCCGCAAGCTGCGTGGCCTGGTCCCGACCCCGATCAACAACCCGGGCAAGCTGGCACTGGAAGGCGCGATGGACCCGCCACCGGGCGACTGGACCTTCTTCGTCGCGATCGACAAGAGCGGCCGCTCGGCCTTCGCCGACAACTACTCCGACCATCTGAAGAACGAGGCCATCGCCCGCGAGAACGGCGTCCTGTGACCCGGTCCGGCAACCCGATGTGATCCCTTGTGGAGGGTCGTCCCGGCGCCGGTCGCCCCCGGGTGTGGTAGAAGTTGGCGCGGGGACCACCGGGTGGCGAGGAGGGTCGCCCCGACGACCGCGCCAGCATCGTCGCGCTGATCCACCGCGACCACCGGTTCCACCAGGGCCGGCGACGCGGGCGCTGACACCGGAACGAGTCCCGGTGCGAGCCGGGCCGGCCCCGCACCGTCACGCCGGACCGGCCGCCCGGTCGGGCGGCTGACGAGTCCACTGTGCCGGCACCCTTTCATCGACCGAAAGTCAAGTCTGGCGACACCTGAATTGCCGTGTCATCCTGGCGGCCCCACTCCGTCCATAGGAGGCTGCCGATGCGGCAATCACGTCAAGCGGGCCGCCGACCGTCCACCACCGGGCTGCGCCGGGTCGCGACCGCGGCCGGGATGGCGCTGGCCAGCGTGGCAGCCGGCACCGCCGTCGCGGTGCCGGCCCAGGCGGTCAGTTCGTCGGCGACCTGCCCCCGGGTCATCGTCATCGGCGTCCGGGGCACCGACGAGGCCGCGGGCTCCGGCGGAGGGTCGTACGACTACGCCACCGGCGGCTTCGGCAGCCGGCTCAACCTGACCTCCAGCGTGGTCACCGGGACCTCGCTGACGGCGCGCCGCACCGGACTGAAGTATCCGGCGAAGGCCATCGCACCGATCTACCCGATCAGCCAGGGGCAGGGCACGACGAACCTGAAGAACCTGGTCACCTCGCTGGGCACCACCTGCTCGTCGAGCACCCGGTTCGTCCTGGTCGGATACTCGCAGGGCGCGCACGTCATCGGTGACGCGCTCGCCAGCGACTCGGGCAACCGGATCGCCGCGACGTACCGGAACCGCATCGCGGCGGTCGTCTTCTTCGGCGACCCCACCTACCGCGCGGGCGAGCCCTTCAACGCCGGCACCGGCACGAGAAACGGCACCTGGCCGCGAGCCGTGGGTGTGCTGAGCGAGTTCAACAGCCGCCTCCGCTCCTACTGCTACGCCGGCGACAGGTGGTGCCAGAACATCAGCGACCCCAACGACGTCCACGGCACCAGGTACCAGACGTCGGCCGTCCAGACCGCGGCGCAGAGCTTCGTCCTCTCCAAGCTCTGAGCACACTCCTCGCGCTCGTCGAACAGATCCGGACCTGAGGGCCGTCAGACCGTCTCCCGCCGGTCCGAAAGTCAGGGCGTGCGAATCGAGCGAGCCGAGGAAGTCGTCCGGGTCGAACCGCGCACCGGCCGACGCCACCCCGGGCGCGGCACCCTCCCCCGCCAGGATCCGTACGGCCGCCTCGACCACCAGTGGCGCGGTCACCGCGTAGATGTCACGGCCCACCGCGGTCGCCCGCCGCGCCACCCCACCGGTACGCGCGACGACCTCGACGTGGAACGTCTGCGCCGACCGGCCACTCGCGTCGACGGCCACCGGCCCCGACGGGTCGTCGGCACGCAGGTCGTCGACCGCGTTCGACGTCATGTACGTCTCGATGCGCGCCACGTCGACGTGGGTGGGGATCGTGGCGCTGTCGGCCATCGTGAACTCGCCGACCACCGGCCGTACCCCGGTCGTGAACTCGTACGTGGTCCGGGGCGCGGCGCCGTCGCGGTAGTCCAGCCGGCCGCCCTCGTACACGACGCGGCGGCCACCACGGCGCTGCGCCGACACCACCCCGGTCGCCCGCGTTCCGGCGGTGGGGCGCCAACTGCTCAACGCGTACGCGACGACGATCTCCTCGGCGGCGCGGGCGTCGCCGATCGCGGCGGTGGCCAGGAGGTCGCCGAGACCGCCGTAGAACGCGACCGCGGGCACGATCGGGACGGCGGCCCCGGCGTGGCGGGCGAACGTGTCGGTGACGACCTCGATCTCGGCGGTGACGTCGAGGTACGGGATGCCGGCCCGGACCGCGGCCGCGATGACGGGTTCGGCGGTGGCCGCGAACGGCCCGGCACAGTTGATCACCGCGTCGGCGCGTCGCAGCGCCACGTCGAGATCTGTGGTTCGGTCACAGGGAATCGGTGTCAGTCCCCGCCGGCGAAGCTCGGCGAGAACGAACCGCCCGGTACGGCCGGTAGCGCCCGGCACCGCGATGTGTCTGCTCACCCACCGAGCCTCGCGTCGACCGGGCCCGGGCACGAGTGTCCGTAACGCCACGCCCCGTACAGTTTCGGACATGCACCGGGTGGCACTGGCCGTTACCGACGGAACACCGCTGTTCGAACTCGCCGCGGCCTGCGAGGTCTTCGGCATCGACCGTGGGCTCGCCGACCCCTGGTACGACCTCCTGATCTGCGGCGACGACGGCGCCCGGGTCGGCGGCTGGCTGAACGCAGGCATCCGGCGCGGCCTGGACGCCCTGGTCGAGGCCGACACCGTGATCGTCCCGTCGTGCCGCGACGCCGCCGAACCGCCGCCGCCGACCCTCGTCGCCGCCGTCCGCGCCGCGCACGAGGCCGGCGCGCGGATCGCGTCGCTGTGCACCGGCGCCTTCGTCCTCGCCGAGGCCGGCCTGCTCGACGGCCGGCCGGCGACCACCCACTGGGCCCACACCACCCTGATGCGCGACCGGTACCCGGTCGTACGGGTCGATCCGGACGTCCTCTACATCGACGACGGCGACGTGCTCACCTCGGCGGGCAAGGCCGCCGGCATGGACCTGTGCCTGCACCTGGTCCGGCGCGACCACGGCACGGCGGTCGCCAACGCCCTGGCCCGCACCCTGGTCGTGCCCCCGCACCGGCCCGGCGGACAGGCGCAGTACATTCCCGCGGCGGTCGCCCACGGCCGCGACCACGTCCTCGCCGACCTGATGACCTGGGCCCTGGCCCGCCTGGACCGGCCGACGACCGTACGCGAACTCGCCCGGCAGGCCGGGATGAGCCCCCGCAACCTGACCCGGCACTTCACCGCCGTCACCGGGACGAGCCCGCTGCGCTGGCTGCACACACAACGGATCCGCCGCGCCCAGGAACTGCTGGAAACCTCCGACCTCAGCGTCGAGCAGATCGCCGCCCGCACCGAGATGGGCACCGCCACCACGCTGCGCCGCCACTTCAGCGATCAGCTCGGCGTACCGCCGGCCGCCTACCGCCAGACCTTCACCCGCGCGCGCACCGACTGACCGGATCGGGCGAGACACCGACGGTCGGCTGTGGCAGGCTGCCCGGATGATCGACAGGCGTGCGTCGTTGGCAGCCGTGGTCCGGCATGCGGTCGACCTGGAGGCCGACTACGACGACATCGAGCCGACCGTCACCGCGCTGACCGAGTCCGGGGACACCACTCTCGTACCCCTGTTGCACGAAGCCCTCGACCGGTTCCTCGACGAAAGGAACTTCTACGGCCGTGACCTGGTCGCCGGCATCCTCGCCGGCATCCAGGGCGGCGCCGCGCTCCCGGTCCTCCTGCGCGCCGCCGGCCGCGACCTCGGCGACGACCAGGACGGCCTGCGCACCGAGATCATCGACCTTCTGCACGGCGATCCGGACACCGCCCGCCGGACGGGGCTCGAGTTCGCCGGGGCGGACACCGCCGAGCTGCGTCGCGAGGGGCTGTGGGCGCTCGGCTTCCTGACCGACGCGCGGGACACCGAACTGCTGGCCGCCGCCGCGACCGACCCCGACCCGCGGGTCAGGTCCATGGCGATCGGCTCGATCCACGATCCCGCCGGCGACGACCGGGCGTTCCGCACTCTCGTGCTCGCGCTCCGGGACGCTGACGAGCAGGTCCGGACATCGGCGATCAGCCGGCTCGGCGGCACCGGCCGGGTCGACGCCGTCGCCCCGCTGGCCGCGCTCGCCACCGCCGGGGAACCACGGGTACGGTCCCTGGTCGCGTACGCCCTCGGGCAGATCGGCAGCGCCGAGGCGACGCCCGCGCTGCTTCGGCTGCACCGCGACCCCGACCGGCACGTCCGCGACACCGCCCGGAACGCCCTCGGCTCGGTCGGCGGGCCGGCCGCGGTCGACCCGCTGTTGGCGCTCGCCGCCCACCTCGACCCGGAGGTACGGGCCCGGGCCGCCGTCGCGCTCGCGAAGGCCGTCGACTCCGATCCGCGCGTCATCCCCGCGCTGACGACCCTGGCGGAGGACGGCGAGCCGGCGGTGCGGGCGGCCACCGTCGGCGGGCTCGCCGGTGCCGGCAAGCGATCGCCACACCTGGCCACGCTCGTGGTCGGGCTGGCGAACGACCCGGACCCGGCGGTCCGGCAGCGGGTCGCGCTCGCCGTCCGGCACCTCGCGCCCGACGCCGCCGCGGACATCCTCCACCGCTACACCGACGACCCGGACCAGACCGTACGCCGGATCGCCGGTAACCAACTGGAGCACCTGGCCGGCCCCGCCGACCGATGAGCCGCCGCCCACTTCGTCCACTCTGGACGCTGGAGCGTCAGCCGTCGATACTCGATCCTGCCGTGCAGCCCCTCGGATCCCGGCGGTCCGGGAACTCCGCCAGCACGGCCATACCGAGGAGATGGACGTGGACATCGAAAGCCTGACCGGACCGCTCAGCGCGGACGCCGGCACCGACTGGTTCATCGATCCCGCCACCGGGGCCGCGACCGCCAGCGCACCGCTGCGCCTGGTCGCGCCGGACGGGGACTTCCAACTGAGGGCACGCGTACGAGCGCAGCTTCGGGCCACCTTCGACGCCGGGGCGCTCTTCGTGCACGGTGGCCCGGACACGTGGGCGAAGCTGGCCCTGGAACGCTCCCCGGAGGGCGCGGACACCATCGTCACCGTAGTCACCCGTGGTGTCTCCGACGACGCGAACGGCGTCGCCGTCCCGGTGCCGGGCGAGACCTGGCTGCGGGTCTCCCGCGTCGGCGAGGTCTACACCTTCCACCACTCCGCGGACGGGGTCCGCTGGTCGCTGGCCCGCCTCTTCACGCTCGGCCCGGTCGACGGTCACCGGGTCGGGGTGAGCAGCCAGTCCCCGACCGGTGACGGGCTGACCACCTCCTTCACCGACGTCGCGGTGACCTCGTCGACCCTCACCGACCCCCGCGACGGCTCCTGACCACCCGGTACGCGGGCTGGCCGGCACGCCCGTCGCGTTGCTAGGGTCCGCGCGTGGGAGCGATCAGGCCGGTGCACGTACTCGCGCTGTTGTGTCTTGTCGTCGTGGTCGCCGTCGCGGCGGGTCTGATCGCCTTCGCGAGGTCCCGGCGCTAGACCGTCGTCGACGAACGGGAAGATGGCGTGCCGTTCACGGGTAGTCACATCGCGGCCGTGCTGCCGCTGGCGCGGGTGGCGTGGCTGGTGCCGTCCGCCCTGGTGGTCGGGAGCATGGTTCCCGACCTGCCCTACTACCTGCCGCTGCCGGTGTCGGCGACGCTGACCCACTCGGTCGCCGGCGTCCTCGGCGTCGACGTGCTGCTGGGTCTGCTGGCATTCGCCCTGTGGCACGGCCTGCTCGCTCGCTTCCTGACCGCGATCTCACCGGCCCGGTTGCGCGAGCGCCTGGTCCGGCCCGCGACGCCCCGGCCCCGGCCGGTCCGCCTCGCGCCGATGCTTGTCGTCTCGCTGGCGGCCGGCGCGGCGACCCACGTGCTGTGGGACTCGTTCACCCACGACGGGATGTGGGGGGCCACCCACATCGGCTGGCTGGCCGAGCCGCACCTCGGGATGGCCGGCTACCGCTGGGCGCAGTACGCCAGCACGGTGGCCGGTGCCGTCGCCGTGGCGATCTGGCTGTTCCGGTGGTGGCGTACGGCACCGCCCCGGAACGCGACCGGGCAGCGGCCGCCGGCCGGCCGGATGCTCGTGGCGGCGGCCTGGACGGCCATCGGGCTCACCACTGTCATCGGAGCCGCCCTGGCCCTCACCGAGGACGCGACACCGCGGCGAATGGTGTTCCTGGCCGTCACCAACGGCGGCGGCGCCGGACTGGCGGCCGTCATCGTCCTGGCCGCCGGCTACGCCGTGCTGGCCCGACGCGACGGCCCGGCCCCGCGCTGACCCGACCGGGTCAGACCGCCACCACGCAGTTGTCGGAACTGCTGGTGCCCGCCCGGACACTGACGATCCCGGCCGAGCCGTCGCCGTAGAACCGGCAGAACAGGCCGGCGGGGCGGCCGCCGAACAGCAGCGGCCCGAGCACCGGGGCGACCTCGGCGTCGTACGGCTCGTCCGCGTCGTCGGCGATCAGCGTGACCCGGCACGTCTGCGGCACCACGAACTCCTGCACGATGCTGGTGCCGTCGGCCGCCGCGTCGACGGCGGCCTCCCACGCCGCCTGGTCGACGTCGCGCCCGAGGACGACCTGCTTGCCGCTCTCCCCCAGGCCGGCCTTGAGCACCAACTCCTCCCGGTGCTTCACCACGTACGGGAGCAGGTCGACGTCGCGGCCGTCGCGGGTGGTGCCGCGGTCGGTGAGAACCCGGGTCCACGGCAGGTATCTGTCGACGAGGGTCCGCTCGGCCGTGGTCATCCAGGGCCGGCCCTCCGACAGCAGGCCGAGGGTCAGCTTGCTGTGCAGGAACGTCGACGTCTGGGTGCCGACCAGCAGGCAGCCGTGGTCGAGCGCGTCCTGGACCGGGGAGGTGTCGAGGCCGGCGTCGAGCCAGTCCGGGATGGTGAGGTTACGCAGCCCGACGGGATAGCGCAGATGCGGCGCACAGTCCCACGCCTCGACCAGCTCCTCTGGCTCGAAGAACCGCGCGGTCAGCCCGTGGCTGTTGAAGTGTTCGGCCTCGACCTGGAAATAGCGGCTCTCGACGCCGTGCACGCGGGCACTGCCGGCGACGGCGACCCGCGGCGCGACCCCCAGTTCGGCGCACAGCGACCGGAACATGTCGGCGCGTACGGCGAACGGGTCCGGGGAGCCGTAGGGGACGCGCCCCTGTTCGTCGGCGTGCAGGCGGCGCCACACCTCGATGCGGGAGTGCGTCTCGAGTACGCCGCCGAGCGCGCCGCTGACGTTGAACTCCAGGATCCGTGGCCCGTCGGGGCCGACGACGAGGTCCGGCCGTACGACGCTGTCGGCGTACCGTTCCTCGACGAACGGGTCGGACATCCACAGCCGGTCCTCGGTGGGCGGCATCCGGTAGGCGGCGAGCCTGCCTTCGGTGGTGGGCGCGGTTTCCAGGGCGGTACGGCGCAGCAGGTCGAGCAGCGCGGTGGACGCCCGGAACACCTCGGCGTACGAGGCGCGCGGGATGGCCATCGGCGCGGCGGGCAGGACCCGCTGGTAGGGCCAGCCGGTGTCGCGCAGTTCGTGGCGCAGCATCCGGCGGATCGTGTCGGCCGGCGCGGCCGGGGTCAGCCGGTGGCTGCCGAACCACGGGTGCCCGGCCGGCCGGGTAGCGCGCGCGTCGTCGAACGTGGCCATGTGACGCTCCCCGGAGGCTGTGTGCGGGGCCGGTCGGCCCGGCGAGCGGATCCGTTCAGAACGAGCCTGATCCATCCAGGACGATAAGATCAATAGACTAGCATTCATGTGGCGTGGGCCGCGTCGACGCGGGAACCCGGAGGTGTGTGCATGACGCTGCGTCATGTGGGAGGCAACGAATACCGCGAGGAACACGGCGGCGACTACGAGGACTTCGAGCCCGGCATGGTGATCCGGCACTGGCCGGGCCGCACCATCTCCGAGACCGACAACACCTGGCTGACCCTGCTGACCATGAACCAGCATCCGCTGCACTTCGACGAGCACTACGGCAGCGGCACCGACTACGGCCGCGTCCTGGTCAACAGCGGGATCACGCTGTGTCTGGTCGGCGGGATGACGGTGCAGGCGCTGTCGGCGCGGGCGGTGGCGAACCTCGGCTGGGACAAGGTCCGGCTGCGCGACCCGGTGTTCGTCGGCGACACCCTTTACGCGACCAGCCGGATCCTGCACAAGCGGCTGAGCGGGTCGCGGCCCGGTCTGGGCATCGTCACGGTCGAGACGACCGGCGAGAAATCCACCGGTGAGACCGTCATCGTCTTCGAACGGTCGTTCATGGTCCGCCGCCGCGACCACTCCTGAGCCCTATCCGCCGGCCGCCTCGTGCAGCGCCACCGCGGCGGCGGTGTCCTCGATCGCCATCCCGACGGTGCGCAGGACCGAGGTCCGGCCACCGGCCCGGACCTCGCCGGTCACCAGCGCACCCAACTCGCACAGGTCGTCGGGACGGATCAGCCCGGCGGCCAGGGCCGCCCGCACCTCACCGGCGCCGTCACGGGCCGCGGTCCGGTCCTCGACGACGACGACCGCGTCGGCGAGGAGGGCGGGTTCGACCTCGATCGCGTCCGGATGCGTGCCGCCGATGACGTTCACGTGCGCCCCGGACGCCACCCAGTCCGCCGCCAGCACGGGTCTGTCGGCACTGGTCGACGTCGCCGTACAGATGATCGGCGCGTCCCGGACGGCGGCCCGGGCCGTGTCGCAGACCTCGACCCGGACCGGATGGGGTGCGGTGTCGCGGACCTCGTCGGCGAACTCCTCGGCCCGGGACCGGGTCCGGGAAAAGATCCGCACGGCACGGATGCGACGCACCGCCGCGACCGCGCGGACCAGCGAGCGGGCCTGCACCCCGGCACCGATGACGGCGAGATCGTCGGCGTCGTCGGCGGTGCACCAGCGGGTCGCCAGGGCGGCGACCGCGCCGGTGCGGATCGCGGTCAACTCGGCACCGTCCAGCAGTGCGGTGATCTGCCCGGTGGTCAGGTCGGTCAACGCGACGACGCCGTGGATCAGCGGCAGCCCGCGCTCCGGGTTGTCCGGGGTCAGCGTTGTGATCTTGACGCTGCCGACACCGCGCTGCTCCCAGATCGCGGGGCTGACCAGGAGCACCCGCTGCGGACCGTGCTCGAGCACCGTCCGGGCCGGGGACCGGGTCCGGCCGGCGGCCAGGTCGACGAACATCTCCCCCAGTGTGTCGATCACCCGGATCAGGCGGCGGCTGCCCGCCATGCCGGCCGCGGTGACCGTCACCGGGCCGGTCATCCGGCACCGAACCGGGCGGTCCACGCGTCGCCACGGGCCACGGTGTCGCGGGCCATACGGGCGAACGGCGGGCCGACCATGTTCCCGTCGAGTACGGCGATCCCGCCGCCCGCCGCCCCGACGGCCTGGGTCACCCGGCGGGCCAGGCGCAGGTCGTCGGGATTCGGCCGCAGCGCCTGGTTGATGACGGCGAGTTCGCTGGGATGCACCGTCGCCTTGCCGTGGAAGCCGAGGGTCCGGATCCGGGCGGTCTCCTCGGCCAGGACCGCCGGCTCGGTGAGCCGGAAGTTGGCGGTGTCGATGCACGCGATGCCGTAGCGGGCACAGGCCAGCGCCATCGCCTGCCGGGCGGCGAGCATCGCCTCCCAGGTGATCCCGACGCCGAGGGTGGCGGCCAGGTCGGCCGAGCCGAGAACCAGGCCGTCCGCCGCCCGCGCGATCGGGTCGATGTCGACGACCGCCTCCACGGTCTCGACCGTCACGTAGATCTCCGGGTGCGCGTCCGCCGACGCCAGGATCCGGCGGACCACCTCGATCTCGGCCGCGTCGGTCACCATCGTCATCATGACGATCCCGGGCCGTACCCGGGACTCGGTGAGCATGACCAGGTCCTGCACCGCCGCGACACCGCGCAGTTCGTTCATCCGAACCGCGATGTTCGCCGGCTTGGGCGCCTTCTCCAGCGCGTCCCGGCACACGGTGCGCGCGGCCGGCTTCTCCGCCGGCGGCACCGAGTCCTCCAGGTCGATCAGATGGACGTCGGCGTCGTAGTTCCACGCCTTGACGACCCGGTCCAGCGACAGCGCCGGGGTGTAGAGGATGCTCCGCGGAATCCCCACCTCACTGCGCTCGGTCATGCGCCCACCTCGCTCCGCTCGGCGGACCCATGACCAACACTGGATCTGTTGCGCTCGGTCATGGCGCCACCGGCTCGGGCCGGGCGGCGGCCGGCCGGGCGCCGGCCTCGACGAGCACCGCGCACAGCTGCCGGATCTGCTCCTCGGTCTGGCCGGCCCGCAGCATCGCCCTCAGCCCTGCCGTGCCACGGGCGACGATCGGGAAGAAGACCGGCGAGACGTAGAAGCCGGCCGCGAAGACCCGCTGCGCCGCCTCGATCACCGTCTCGTCGCTCATCGGCACCACCCGGATCGGGTATGTGCTGCCGGCCTGTTCGGTCGCCAGCAACGAGTCGAACAGCGCGATGTTGGCGTACAGCCGCTCCTGCAACTCGGTCAGTTCCTCGGTGCGGTGGATCTCCGCGGACGCCATCGCCGCCCCGACCGCGGCGGCGTTCATCTTCTGCGAGTAGCCCAGCGGCCCGGCGAAGCGTTCGATGATCCGCCGCGTCTCCTTCGGATAACCGTCGATCAGGATCGCGGTGCCGCCGGCCCCGAAGCCCTTGCTCAGCGTCGCGACGGTGACGGTGCGCTGGTCCAGCGCCGGCGAGTGCGAGCGGACGTAGCCGATGCCCCGCTCCCCGTACGCCGACAGCGAGTGCGAGTCGTCGTAGAAGACCATCATGTTGTATTTGTCCTGCAGCTCGGCCAGTTCCCGGACCGGGGCGTAGCCGCCGAGGCTGTCCGACCCGTCGACGACGTAGCAGACGCGTTCGTAGGTGCGGCACATGTCCTCGAGGAAGTCGAGGTCGTGGTGGCGGCTGGTGACGACCTCGGTCTCGTCGGCGCAGGCCGGCTTGGCGTTGGCCAGCGACACGTGGGCGTTCTTGTCGAAGACCATCAGGGGCCGCACACCGTTGCCGAGGTGCCCCGACGAGATCAGCGGCAGCAGACCGGTGCTGGCCGCCGCCGTCGAGATCGCGGTGACGACCTCGGCGCCGAACAGTTCGCCCAGCGAGTCCTCCAGTTCGAGCAGCACCGGTGTCTGGACCCGGGTACGCGGGATGCAGTGGTCCAGCACGCCGAAGCGCCGCAGGGAGGCGACCGCCCCGTCGATGACCTTCGGATGGGTGTCCAGGTCCAGGTAGGAGCAGACGGTGAAGTTGACGAACTCGTGCCCGTCGGCGGTACGCAGCACACCGTCGTTCAGGTCGCCGACGATCCCGGCGACCCCGTGCTCCTCGCTCATGTTCCAGAACATGTTCCCGATCCCGACGAGCTTGTCGTTGTTGCGGTACCGGTGGGCGGGCGTGATGGTCTTGCGCTCGCTCATGACGACTGCACCTCGGTGGGCTTGTAGTGGTAGACGCGCGTGAGCTTGCGGTACGCGTAGGTGTAGAGCGCCACGCCGAGCACGTGCGGCCGGCGGAAGATCTTCGCCGACTTCAGCCAGAAGTTGACGTTGACGTTGACCTCGTCCAGCGACTCGGCCTGGTGCCACCAGCCCAGCGGCAGGTAGAGCATCTCGCCGGCCTCCAGGATCAGGTCGCGGCGCTGCGCGAGCTTGGGCACCAGCCTCGGGTAGCGCTGCGTGTCGACGTTGTCCATGTCGAACACCTGCGACTTGTCGCCGAAGCCGCGCAGCACCGACCGCGGGTAGTACTCCCGGGAGCCGGGCGGGGCGATGATGAACCGCTTGCGGCCCTCAAGCGCGATGTTGAAGTTCTCGAACTCGTCGAAGTGACTTTTGGTGAACACGCCGCGGTGGCTGATCCACAGGTTGGCCGCGTACAGCGAGCGGCCGTACCCGAAGAACTTCTCGGCGTCGAACCCGATGACGGCGTTGACGTCGGCGGGGCTGTTGCGGATGTTCGACACGATCCGGTGCCAGGTGTCCGGGCTGGTCATGTACGTCTCGTCGGCGAAGAACTCGCGCAGCCGGATGTCGCGGGTCTCCCAGCGTCCGGGGTGGTTCTTGTCGCTCGGCTCGGTGAAGAGGGTGACCAGCATGTTGCCCAGCCGCTGCGCCACCCCCTCGCGGCCCAGCCCCTGGACGCTGTCCGGCAGCTTGATCACCACCGGGACATCGGCCCGGAACAGGCCGCCGGGGCCGGCGGCGTTGAACTCGTCGAACGACATCCGGGTGACCGGCACTCCCGCCGTCCCGGCTACCGCATCCGATTTCTCCATGTTGCCTGTCCTTACTTCTGAAGGGCCGCCACGCGCCCGGTACGGGCGCTCAGCTCTGCCACCACGTCCACGATCAGGTCCTCCTGGCCGGCGATGGCCTGCCGTCTGCCGAGTTCGAAGAACACGTCGCGCGGGTCGACACCGGCGCGGGCGGACAGCTCGACGACCCGGTGCTTGAACCCGGAGAACACCCCGGCCAGGCCACTGACGATGGTCATCGACGCGGTCACCGGCGGGGCCGGCATGAGTTCACGCTCGGCCAGGTCGGCGGCGTCGAGCAGCGCGTAGAGGTCGATGCCGGTCGAAAAGCCGCTGCGTTCCAGGACCGGCACCAGCACCTCGAGCTGGGTGTTGCCCGCCCCGGCACCGAAGCCGCGGGCGCAGCCGTCGATGATCGAGGCACCGGCCTGGGCGGCGGCGACGGAATTGGCGACCGCCATGCCGAGGTTGTCGTGCCCGTGGAAGATCACCGGCGTGTCGACCGCCGACCCGATCGCCGCGATCCGCACGGTGACGTCCGGGGGCAGGAACCAGCCGGCCGAGTCCATGATCCCCACCGCCTGTGCCCCGTATCCGACGGCCCGCGCGGCGTGCTCGGCCAGTTCCCCGGGGGTGGCCATGTGGCTCATCATCAGCACGCAGTGCGCCTCGGCGCCGGCGTCGCGCAGAACGCCGAGGTGCCGTTCGGCGAGCGACGTCTCGGTGGCGTGCACGCCGATCCGGACGACGTCGGCGCCGCGGGCGATGGCCCGCCGCAGGTCGGTGGAGGTGCCCCAGCCGGGCAGCATGAAGACACCCATCCGGCTGTGCCGCAGGGCCTCGCGGACCGTGGAGAGCATTTCGTCGTCGCCGACCGCGGCGAGTCCGACCTGTAGCGACGAGGCTCCCAGCCCGTTGCCGTGGCCGACCTCGACCACCGGGATGCCGGCCGCGTCGGCGGCCTCGGCGTACCGGCGTATGGCGTCGACCCCGAGCTGGTGACGGACCGCGTGCTGACCGTCGCGCAGGGTCGGGTCGTAGATGAGTACGTCGTTCACCGGTGCGCCTCCGCCCGGACGGTCCGGCCCGTCGCCGCCGCATGCTGCTCGGCGACCATGACGGCGGCGGAGTTGATGATGTCGAGATTGCCGGCGTAGTGGGGCAGGACGTCGCTGTGGGCCAGCACCTGCACGGCGACCGTGACCCGGTCGTCGACGACGGTGCAGGCGGTGACCGCGTAGCCGGGGGCGAAGGAACGCACCCGGGCGGCGGCCTCGTCGACCGTGGCCCGGACCGCCGCCGGATCGGCGCCGGGTATCCGGGCGTGCACGGCCGTACGGAACGTCGCCGGCGGCACGGCCGGGCTGATGTTCAGGATCGCCTTGACGGCCGAGACCCCGGAGTACGTGGTGACGGCGTGCTCGGTGGTCGCCACGTACTCGTCGAGGTTCAGTCTGGTCGCGCGGCCGGCGATGGTGCTGGCCACGGTCGAGACGACCTCGATGTACGTCGCGGGGAACCTGGTCGCCAGCGCGTGCACGATCGGGACGGACGCCTGACCGCCGCAACTGATCAGGTTGACGTTGCGCCCGGTCGCCACCCCGACCCCGGTCACGGTCGGCACCACCATGTGCCCGACCCCGCTGGGCGTCAGGTCGACCACCAGCGTGCCCAGCGGCTCCAGCAGTCGCCAGTGGTGCCGGTGGGAGGCGGCGTTGGTGGCGTCGAAGACGATGTCGAACGGGCGTTCCGCCGCCAGGATGGCGTCGATCCCGGCCGCGCTGGCCGGATAGCCGAACCGCTCGGCGTGCCGCAGCCCCGCCGAGTCCGGGTTGCGGCCGGCGACCAGGCGGCAGTCCAGCGCCCGGGACCGGTCGATCTTGCTGATCAGGTCCTGGCCGATGGCGCCGGTGCCGATGACGGCGACGGTGGCGGGCGCGACGAGGTCCGGTCCGGGGGTGGTCACGTCCGGGGTGAGGCTCACGGCGTGCCTCCGTGGGGCCGGGGTCGGCAGGTCCGCGGATGCCGGGCGAGGGATCGCTGGACACCGGCCGGGTGACGCCCGGCGTCCGGTTCACGGGTTCTCATGTACGTCGTCCTCACCATTCGATCCGCGCCGGCCACTCCTGACCGGCGGCATTCCGGCGGTGGTGGCGCCTGGAGGGGGTCCGGTACCCGTCCATCGGGTGGCCGCCGGGGCCGCCCGTCCAGGTCGGACCGGCAGCGGCGGGCGGCACGGTGATGCGGCGGCTCTCAGACCGCCGACGGGTCGCCGAGAAACGAAAGGTCCGCCGGCTGACGGATCGCGTTGCGACCGGAAACCACCATTCGACAGGGTCCATTCGGCCGCGCGTGCCGCACCGTCAAGCAACAAACGGACATATGACTGATCTCAGAGATTCCCAAGCAGCAATCGAAAGCACTCCCGGATGCATTCATCTCCAGCAATGCTGGACCTCACTGTGACGAAGCGACCGACCGCGAGAACCAACCGCGACCACTATCCGTGACAACCATCCGTGACAATCAACCTCAACAGCCGGCCATCATCGACGGTACCAGATATTTACGGGTATCGGACCTGCGTGTTGGGTCACCCTCGGGACAGTCGAGAGCGGGACACCCGACACCCGGGACTACGCCGGCACTCAGCCGCAAAGCGGCGCCAACCAGCATCGACCAGACTCCCCCCCCCCCCCAGCATTTTGTCGACCGTCACACACCGTCCCGGACGATGCCTATACAAAACCAAAACCCGATCCGTCAACCCGAAGATCTGTTGCCGCACCGCCGGCCGGCGACACTGCGTGACCGATGCCGCCACGATCCTTTCGACTATCCTCATCACACTCGTGCGTACGTGCATTCCGGACGGTGGTCCGGGCAAAGCCGCGACGTACGCACCGCTCGAAAGGGGACACGATGGATCGTCGGCCGTGCCGCGACAGGGCTGGTCAGGGACACCACCCGCCAGGCAGCACCGGACCGGACGGGTCCCGCCCCAGCACCACGCCATGACCAAACTGGCCACCCCCACCGCCGCCGGACGACGCCAGCGGCTGGGCGCCGACTTCTCCAAGCTGTGGTCCGCCGCCGCCGTCTCCGCGATCGGCGACGGCGTCACGATCGCCGCCGGTCCCCTGCTGGCCGCCCAACTCACCGACGACCCCCGCCTCATCGGCGGCGTCTCGGTCGCGTTCACCGCCCCGTTCGTGCTGTTCGGCATCCCCGCCGGCCTGCTCGTCGACCGCGTCGACCTCCGCAAGGCGCTGGTCCGGGTCGACCTCGCCCGGGCCGTCCTGCTCGTCGTGCTCACCGCCGGGATCATCGGAGGTTGGGGCGGGCTGCCGCTGCTCTACGTGTGCATGTTCCTGCTCGGCGTCGGGGAGGTCTTCTGCCGCAACGCCGCACAGGTCCTCGTCCCGTTCGTCGCCCCCGAGTCCGGACTGTCCACCGCCAACGCCCGCATCATGGCCGCCCAGGAGGCCGGAACCGGCTTCGTCGGCCCGCTCTTCGGCGCCCTGCTCTTCGGCGTCGCCGTCGCCCTGCCGTTCGGCGTCGACGCGGCCACGTTCCTGTGCTCGGCCCTGCTCCTCGCCCGGATGCGCCGCACCCGACCGCCCGCCGAACGGCGCGACACCACCGGCGTGCTGGCGCAGATGCTCGCCGGCGCGAAGTGGCTGTGGCGCCACCACCTGCTCCGCAACCTCGCCCTGCTCTCCTGCACGATCAACCTCGCCGGCAGCGCCATGCTCGCCGTACTCGTGGTGCACAGCAGCCAGGTGCTCGAACTGAGCCCGTTCGGGTACGGCGTCATGCTCTCCTGTCAGGCCGTCGGAGCCGTCCTCGCCTCCCGGATCGCCCCCCTGCTGACCAACCGGCTCGGCCGCGAGGGAGCACTCGTCGCCACCGCCACCCTGATCGCCTCCAGCGAAGCCGTGCTGGCCCTCGTGCCCTCGCCGTACGCGGCCGGCATCGCCCTCGCCCTCTTCGCCTGCGGGACGGTGACCTGGAACGTCGTCGTGGTGGTCCTGCGCCAGACCCTGGTCCCCCGGCACCTGCTCGGCCGCGCCAACAGCGTCTACCGGCTGATCGCCTGGGGCGGGCTGCCCGTCGGCGCGGCGGCCGGCGGCATCGTCGCCGCCGAGGCCGGCACCCCCGCCGTCTTCGGCGCCGGCGCGATCGTCATGACGGTCATCGCGGTGATCCTGGTCCGCGGCGCCCGCCGGCGGTGGATCACCACCGTCGTGGAGGCCCGGCAGGACGACGGCCCCGCCCACACCGCCGACGACCGGACACCCGCCGGGCCGGACAGCACCGACACCGGGCCGAACGCGCGCACCACGCCGGAAAGGTAACCCCATGACCGTCACCCGCCCGCCCCACCTGCACCGGTCACCGCTGGGGCACGCCTACGTGGAACACCTCGCCGGAGCCGCGGGCGCGGGCGACCCGACGGCCGCCGCCCGCGAATCCGCCGCCCTCACGCTGGCATACCGGGACCGGTTCCTGGCCGGCCCCGCCTTCCTCGGCGACGCCGAGCGCCGCACCGTCGCCGGTGACCTGCGCACCATCTACGACCTGCTGCGCTCGCTACCGGACCGGATCTTCGGGGGAAGCCTCGCCGCGCTGGCCGAGGCCGTCGGCATGAGCGGCCAGCAGACCGCGCTGATCACCCGCAGTGCCCGCACCGGGTCGCTCGTCCCGCTCGGCCGCGCCGACCTCTACCACGACGGTACGGCGTTCAGCCTGCTCGAATTCAACATCACGAGCGCGCTCGGCGGCTTCGAGAACGCCGACCTCAACCGGGCCATGCTGACCTTCGCCCCACTGCGGGAGTTCGTGACCCGGCACCGGCTGGGCTACCGCGACACGCTGGCCTGCATGGCGCGGACGATGCTCGCCGAATGCGCCACGGCGGTCCCCGCCGGCCGGCCGCCGGTCGTCGCCGTACTGGACACCGTGGACAACTTCGCCGTCATCGGGCCCCGGCTACGGGTGTTCGCCGCGAAGCTCGCCGAACACGGCATCGAGGGAATCGCCTGCCACCCCGGCCAGCTGACCTATCCGAACGGCCGCCCCACCGTCGCGGGCCGGACCGTCGACATCGTCTACCGGTATTTCCTCGCCGAGGACCTCGCCGATCCGGCGTCCGTGGCCGAGCTGGAACCGCTCCTGGCAGCCGCCGACCAGGGGAAGGTCGGCCTGTTCAGCCGGCTGGACGCCGAGATCTACGGCAACAAGGCAACGCTGGCCATGCTCTCCGACGACCGGCACCGTGCCCTGTTCGACGCCGCGGAACTCGCCTGCGTCGACCGCCTCCTGCCCTGGACGCGGTACGTACGTCCACGGACCACCGACCCCGGCGGCAGCGACGTCGACCTGCTCCGCTACGCCGTGGCGCACCGCGACGACCTGGTCCTGAAGCCGACCCTGCTGCACGGCGGCAGCGGGATCGTCGCCGGCTGGCAGGTCGACCCGGCCCGGTGGCAGGCCGACCTCACCGCGGCGATGGACGGCCCGTACGTGCTGCAACGCCGCATCCGCCCGGCGGCCGAACCCTTCCCGGACGGCGCCGGTGGCGCCCAGGACCTCTACCTCAACTGGGGGATCTACCTCGGCGACGTCGACGTCGTCGGCGAGGACGGATACGCCGGATGCTTCGTACGCGGCAGCACCGACCCGGCGGTCGGCGTGGTCAGCCTCGGTGCCGGCGCGGCCGTCGGGTCCGCCTTCCACGAGAGCTGACCGGATCGGGCACCGGCGGCGCGGCCGCGCCGCCGGTGCCCGGCGAATCAGTTCAGGACGTGGTCACTCGTCCGCGCCGGACTGCACCCGGGCGATCCACGCCTCGACGTCGTCGGCCGTGCGCGGCATCGCCGACGACAGGTTTTCGTGGCCGTCCTGCGTGACGAGCACGTTGTCCTCGATCCGGACCCCGATGCCGCGGAACTCCTCCGGCGCCACCAGGTCGTCCGCCTTGAAGTAGAGACCCGGCTCGACGGTGAGGATCATGCCCGGCTTCAGTTCGCCGTCCATGTAGTCCTTACGCAGCAGCATCTGGCAGTCGTGCACGTCCATGCCCAGGTGGTGGGAGGTGCCGTGGACCATCCAGCGCCGATGCCAGCCGCCGTTCTCGGGGTCCAGCGTCTGCTCCAGCGTCACGCCGTCGGGCAGCAGGCCCCACTCGTGCAGCTTGCGGGCGATGACCCGGTTGGCTGCGGCGTGGATGTCGCTGAACTTGTTGCCCGGCTTCACCGCCGCCATCCCGGCTTCCTGCGCCTCCAGGACCGCCTCGTAGATCTTGCGCTGGACCTCGGTGAAGCGGCCGTTGACCGGCAGGGTCCGGGTGATGTCGGCGGTGTAGAGCGAGTCCAGCTCCACCCCGGCGTCGATCAGCATCAGGTCGCCCTCGCGCACCTGCCCCGTGTTCTTCGTCCAGTGGATCGTGTTGGCGTGGTCCCCGGACGCGCAGATCGACTCGTATCCGACACCGTTGCCCTCGTGCCGCGCGTACAGGCCGAAGAGTCCCTCGACCCAACGCTCGCCGCGGCCCTTGCGGACCGCCTCCGGCAGCCCGACGATGATCGACTCGAAGCCCTGGTGGGTGGCGGCGATGGCCCGGCGCATCTCGCCGATCTCCCACTCGTCCTTGCAGATCCGCATTCCGGACAGGAACCGGGCCAGTTCCTCGTCCGCGTCGGTCGGCCCGGAGGCGGACGTCGCCGCCTCGGCACGGACCTCGTCGACCCGGCGGGCCACCTGGTCGTCGGCCGCCCGCACCACCCGTATCTGGACCGCACCGGCGTCCTTGGCCAGCGTGTCCGGCAGCGAGTCGATGTGCCGGGCGCCGACCCCCAACCGGGACTCGATGTCCTGGATCGTCGGACGCGGCCCCACCCAGAACTCGCCGAACCGGGCGTCGGCGAAGAACTCCTCGGTGTCGCGCGCGGCGAGGGGCCGGAAGAACAGGATCGCCTCGTGGCCGCCGCCCTCCGGCTTCGGGTCGAGCACCAGGACACTGTCCGGCTCGCTGTCCGCGCCGAGACCGGTCAGGTAGGCGAACGCGGTGTGTGCCCGGAACGTGTAGTCCGTGTCGTTGCTGCGTACTTTCAGGCCGCCGGCCGGGATGACGAGACGCTCGCCCGGGAACCGCTCGGACACGGCCGCCCGGCGCCGGGCGGCGTGGTCCGCGACCTCGGCGCGCGGTACGGGTTCGGTACTCCGGCTGGCCCACCCGGAAGCGATGAACGCGCGGAACGCGTCGCTGCCCGGGGTGTTCCGGTGGCTGGCCTTCACCTGCTTGTCGCTCGTCATGGTCGATATTCTGCCACGTGGTCGGGTGTTTCCCGATCCGCGACCAGGCCACCCGCACCGACGGTGACGACGCGGACACGGCACCGCCGGGCCGGCGTCAGCCGGGTGGTCCCACCCGGAGCGGCAACACGTTCCGGTGCAGCCGGAAGCCGTGGAGGTCGGCGGGGTCGACCGCGAGACGCAGATCGGGGAGGTGCCGGGCGATCCGCTCGAACATGATCCGGCTCTCCAGCCGGGCCAGGTGGGCGCCGAGGCAGAAGTGGATGCCGTACCCGAAGGCGATGTGCCGCCGGACGTCGGTGCGGTGGATGTCGAACTCGTGCGGCCGGTCGAACACCGCGGGGTCCCGGTTGGCGCCCCACAGCGAGAGCCCCACCCGGTCGAACGCCGGGATCCGCCCGCCGGCCATCTCCACGTCGGCGAAGGCGAACCGTGGCGGCACGATCTCGACCGGCCCGCGGAACCGCAGCGTCTCCTCGACCACCGCCTCCGCCAGCGCCGGATCGTCTCGTACCGCCCGCCACTGGTCGGGGTGGGTCAGCAGCAGACGAAGCCCGTTGACGATGAGGTCGACGGTCGTCTCCTGACCGGCGACGAGCAGCAACTGCACCAGTGCCACCAGTTCGTCGCGGTCGAGCCGGTCTCCCCGGTCCTCGATCGCCACAAGTTGCGAGATCAGGTCGTCGGCGGGGTCGGCCCGGCGCCGGGCCGCCAGCTCGTCGAGGTACGCCCCGAACTCCAGGGTGGCCGCCGGGCCTTCGGCGCTGGCCGACACGATCGCCGCGGACCAGGCGCGGAACCGCGGCCGGTCGACGTCGGGAATGCCGACCAGTTCGGCGATGACGTTGACCGGCACCGGGTCGGCGAGGTCGGCGACCCCGTCGACGTCTCCCCGCTCGCGGGCCCGTGCGACCAGCCGATCGGCGAGGTCACCGATCCACGGCTCCAGCCGGGCCACCATCCGTGCCGTGAAGCCACCGCTGACCAGCCCCCGCAGGCGGGTGTGGTCGGGTGGGTCGAGGTTGATGAGCTGACGGGCCTCGAGTCGCGCCACTTCCGTCAGTTCGTGCGGCGCGGGCCGCCGGCTGCCGGGAAAGTGCCGGTGCACCTCGTGCCCGATCGCCGGATGACGGAGTCCTTCCAGGACATCGGCGTGGCCGGCGATCACCCAGAAGCGGGCGCCGCTGGGGTCGATCTGGAGCACCGGCCCGCCACTGTCCCGTACCCGGTCGTAGAAGGCGTGCGGATCGCGGCGAACCACCGGATCCCACAACTCCGAGATGCCGAACTCGGCGGCCACGTCGCCCCCTCCTGGCAGGACAGTCCACTGTGCACCTCGACGGCCGCGCGCGATGCCGTCGGACGGCACGCCTCCGACGGCCGCGCCGCAGGCCCCGCGGGCCGCGTACGACTTACCGAGCGACAGCATGTGAGCGTTAACATAGTTGGGTTACCGGAATGTGTCAACCGTGAACTCTTACTCGATCGTAGGGATTGACCTGGGTGAAGTTAGCGTTCACACTCTCTGAACACCACAGTTGCCGACGCCGATGAGACGACCCCCGTCACGGCCGCCGCAGGTCTCCTACCGCCACGAATCAGCGCTTGACAGAGAGGCTGGGATGCAATTGCAATAGTATACGCGCAACATCCTCGTCCCGCCCGACGGCGGGAGGCACAAGAACACTCCGGCAGGCCACCGAGTCGCGCCGCACGCGGTACGTCCGACGCCGCACCGGGCCCACCCACCTGAGGAACGGGCGGACCGGCGCCGGAGCAGCGGCACGACAGACCCGCCGACTCACCAAGCCACCGTCCCGACCTGCCCAGCGACACCCGCCCCGCCGTCCGCCGTGGTCACCACCGCCGCCGTCAGGGATGGCCGCCAGCCCCCGGGCCGGACCCACGACAGCCAGTGGATCCGACCGGGCCCGGCGATCGGGCGGCAGGCCGAGCCGTCACACATACCCACCCCTGGAAGGACGATCCTCAGTGGTTCAACCCGAGAAGCTCCCCATCAGTCGTCGTCAGGTTCTACAGGCCTCCGCCATCGGCGCGGCCGCGGTCGCCGCCGCCGGTGCGCTCCCGGCCGCCGCCGCGCAGGCGGCACCGGCGACCGAGGCGGTGACCGGCCCGAACCCGTTGCCCGGGACCCCGCCCGACCTCGGCCCCGGCGGCACCGCCCCGGTCCGGCCGTTCCAGCTGCGTGACGTCTCGCTCGGCGACGGCCTGTTCCAGGAAAAGCGCGACCGCATGAAGAACTACCTCCGGCAGTTCGACGAGCGGCGGTTCCTCGTGCTGTTCAACAACCAGGCCGGCCGGCCGAACCCGCCGGGGGTGTCCACCCCCGGGGGCTGGGAGAACGGCGGGCTGCTCAGCGGTCACTGGGCCGGCCACTTCATGACGGCGCTCGCGCAGAGCTACGCCGACCAGCGTGAGCCGATCTTCAAGAGCAAGCTCGACTGGATGGTCGACGAGCTGGCCGCGTGCCAGGCCGCGATCACCGCCCGGATGGGCACCGGGGGGCCCGGCGGCGAGAACCCGCAGGAGCCGGAGATCGGCCGGGTACCGGGCCGCTTCGGCAGCGCCCTGCGCCTCAACGGCCCCAGCCAGGCCCAGTACGTGACGCTGCCGCAGGAGACGATCAGCCAGCTCACCAACTTCACCATCGCCACCTGGGTGAACCTCGCCTCGGCCCAGGACTGGAGCCGGCTGTTCGACTTCGGCCAGAACAGCACGGTCAACATGTTCCTGACCCCCCGCTCCGGCGCCGCGGGCAACGCCCCGCGGTTCGCCATCACGGTCGGCGGAACCGCCCAGGAACAGCAGATCAACGGTAACGCCGCGCTGCCGACGGGCCAGTGGGTCCACCTGGCCGTCACCCTGTCGCAGAACACCGGCACGCTGTACGTCAACGGCCAGGTCGCCGGCACCAACACCAACATGACGCTGAACCCGGCCAACCTCAGCAACCCGGCCAACCGCTGGATCGGCCGCTCGCAGTACGGCGACCCGTTCCTCGACGCCACCGTCGACGAGTTCCACATCTTCGACCGGGCGCTCAGCCAGCAGGAGGTCCAGTCGCTGCAGGACTCGGCCGCCGGGAGCACCGGGGGCGGGAGCATCGCCTGGTACCGGTTCGAGGAGGAGGGCGGCACCACCCTGCGGGACTCCTCGCCGAACGGTCGCGACGCCGGCGTCGTGGCCGCCGACAGCGGCGGGGCCGACCTGTGGATCCCGACCCACCCCGGTTACCTGGGTGCGATCCCGGAGGACGCGGTGCTGCGGCTCGGGCCGCCCCGCTGGGCCATCTACGGCGGCAACGCCGACACCAACACCTGGGCGCCCTGGTACACCCAGCACAAGATCATGCGCGGCCTGCTCGACGCCTACTACCACACCGACAACGCCAAGGCGCTCGAGGTCGTCGTCAAGATGGCCGACTGGGCCCACCTCGCACTGACCCTCGGGGACAAGAACCACCCCGACTACGAGGGCCCGCTGACCCGGGACAACCTGAACTACATGTGGGACCTCTACATCGCCGGTGAGTTCGGCGGGGCGAACGAGGTGTTCCCCGAGATCGCCCGGATCACCGGCGACCCGAAGCACCTGGCGACCGCCAAGACCTTCGACAACCGGGAGTCGCTGTTCGGCGCCACCGTCGAGAACCGCGACATCCTGGTCACCACGCCGGAGACCCGGCCCGGCCGGCGCCGCCCGGAACGGCTGCACGCCAACACGCACGTGCCGCAGTTCATCGGCTACCTGAGCGTCTACGAGCAGAGCGGCGACCAGGAGTACTTCCAGGCCGCGAAGAACTTCTTCGGCATGGTCATCCCGGACCGCATGTTCGCCCACGGCGGTACGGGTGGCAACTACCCCGGTTCCAACAACAACATCGAGATGTTCCAGAACCGGGGCAACATCGCCAACGCGATCGCCCAGGGTGGCGCGGAGACCTGCACCACGTACAACATGATCAAGCTGGCCCGGAACCTGTTCTTCCACGAGCACGACGCGGCCTACATGGACTACTACGAGCGCGGCCTGCTCAACATGATCCTCGGCTCCCGTTCCGACAGCTCGAGCGTCAGCAACCCGCAGGTCACCTACTTCCAGCCGCTGACACCCGGCACCTCCCGGGGTTACGGCAACACCGGCACCTGCTGCGGCGGTACGGGCATCGAGAACCACACGAAGTACCAGGAGACGATCTACTTCAAGTCCGCCAAGGGCAACACGCTCTGGGTGAACCTCTACGTGCCCTCGACCCTGACCTGGGCGCAGAAGGGCTTCACCATCACGCAGGAGACGAGCTACCCCCGGGACGACCGGGTCAAGCTGACCGTCACCGGCAGCGGCCGGCTCAACCTCAAGCTGCGGGTGCCGGGCTGGACGCGGCGGGGCTTCTTCGTCAACCTCAACGGCGAGCCGGTGAACATCAACCAGAAGTCCGGCCGGTACGTGACCCTGAGCCGGACCTGGACGTCCGGTGACGTCGTCGAGATCCGGATGCCCTTCAGCATCCGGATCGAGCGGGCCCTGGACCGTCCGGACACCCAGGCGATCTTCTGGGGTCCCCTCGTCCTGCAGGTCCTGGGCAACCCGGGCGGCGGGAGCTACCGCGAGCTGTCCCTCTACCGCTACCTCAAGCGGGACGGCGACTACGGCCGCTCGGCCATCACCCACGCGAGCACCACGGCGGCGGGCGACAAGCTCTTCACCACGCACGACTTCACCCTGCGGCCCTACTACATCAGTGACACCCAGGCCGCCTCGACCTACTTCCGGCGGGTCGAGCCGACGATCGTGTTCGGGTCGATCGACACCGGGGTGCCGAACTACAAGCGCAACGACGGCCTCCCGAACTACGACGTCCCGGTGACGGGCATCCCGTCACCGGGCACCGACGGACCGACCTTCCTCGACCTGCTGTGGGACCAGGCACCCTTCCGCAACCACGGCCAGTTCGTATCGAAGGTCACCGAGCTTGCCGAGGCGTTCGTCGCGGCCGGCATCCTCACCGAGGCGCAGAAGACCCTCGTCGTCTCGCACGCGGGTCGCGCCAACAGGGAGCTCGCCCCGTAGACCGTAGGCCCCGCCCCGGAGGGCCGCGGTCGACCGCGGCCCTCCGGGGCACCTCGATCGGCGGCGACTTGACCCTCACGTCACGTGAGGCTCGATGCTGGCGTCATGACCGACACCTTTCCCGCCTTCGACCTCAGCCCCGTCCCGACGCCGGCACTCGACGCGGTGCCGCCGGAGTTGTTCCGCGGCATCTACGGGATGCCGATGTTCGTGACGGTACCGACCGACGACCTGGCGGCGTCGGCCGACTTCTGGGTCCGTGGCCTGGGCTTCTTCGACCTGTTCTCCATTCCCGGCCGGCTCACGCACCTGCGGCGCTGGGCGTTCCAGGACGTCCTGCTGATGGCGGCCGAAAGCGCCGCCGAACCTCCGGCGCTGACCGTGAGCTTCTCGTGCGTGCTGAGCCAGATCGACGAGATCGCGGCCGCGGGCGAGAAGCTTCTGCCCGGTTCGACGACGGGGCCGCGGCACATGCCGTGGAACTCGGTGGAGTTGGAGGTCGTCACGCCGGAGAACACCCGGGTGATCATGACCGCCGCGCGCCCGTACGACCCGGACAGTCCCGAGGCCCAGTTCCTGCGGGACATCGGGATCGAAGCCCCTGCGGCGTGACGCGGCGGGCCCGACCGGACCCGGCTGCCACACTGGTGACGTGACACCTCGACCTGCCGACGGGACCGCGGCGACCGACGGGCTGACCGTCGGCGCCGTGGCCTCCCTCGCGGGCGTCACCGTCCGGACGCTCCACCACTGGGACGCGATCGGGCTCGTCCGCCCGTCCGCACGCACCACCGCCGGCTACCGGCTCTACACGGCCGCCGACGTGGCCCGCATCCACCGGGTGCTCGTCTACCGCGAACTGGACGTACCTCTCGACCGCATCGCGGACCTGCTGGACGCGCCGAGCGGCGACGCCACCGAATCCCTGCGCCGACAGCGCGACCAGCTCCGCGAACGCATCCTGCGGATGGAGCGGATGGTCGCCGCGCTCGACCGCATCGTCGAGGCCCGGAACACCGGCATCCTGCTGAACGCCGAGGAACAGGTCGCCATCTTCGGCGCGCAATGGCGACCCGCCTGGGTAGCGGAGGCGCGCGAGCGCTGGGGCGAGACCGGCCAGTGGGCGCAGTACGCCGAACGCGCCGCCGGGAGGACCGCCGACGACTGGCGGTCGATCACCACGGACGTCGAGGCGCTCAACGCCGACCTGGCCGCCGCCCGGCGCGCCGGGGTCCGGCCCGGAAGCGACGAGGCGAACGTGCTCGCCGAGCGGCACCGGGCGTCGATCGGCGTGTACTTCGACTGCACGCACTCCATGCACGTCTGCCTGGGCCGCAGGTACACGACCGAGCCGGGTTTCGCCGCCTACTACGACGGCTTCGAGCCCGGCCTGGCCGGGTGGCTGCGCGACGTCATCGACGCCAACGCCCGCGCGCACGGCGTCGACCCGGAGTCCGCGACCTGGAGGTGACGGCGGCGGGGCGCGCTTCGGGGGCCGCTACGGGACCCACACGCTTTCCGCCTGGAACGAGCTGAGGTCGGCGATGCCGCTGTTGCCCGCCACCTGGTAAGGGCCGCCGACGCAGTCGTCGCCCGCGAACAGTGCGGCGGCCCCGGAACCGGAGTTGAGCACCGAACGGATCCGGCCGCCGCCGAAGCCGTGGTCCACCAGGCTGACGCAGGCGCCGCCCGGACCGGTCGCGGCCACGGTGAACCGGACACCGGCGTAGCCGGTCTGGTCGAACAGACACACGGTCTTCGGGAACGGGCAGTCACCCGCGGTCACGCCGGCCCGCTCGGTAGGCACCGCGGCCGCGCCGGGGGTGGCGGCGGTGAGCACGGTCGTGGCGGCGAGCACCACGACGGCCAGGACGGACTTCACGCCACTGTGCACTGACACGGGAACCTCCAGGGGGCTGGCGAACAGGCCGGCACGATATTAACAGACTTCGATGCGCCAACCTGGTCACCAGGGGCCCAGACAGCACAGATCCCCTGAAGATCGACAAAGCACCGCGGCCGATGTTGGCCGTTGACGATCATGATCGTCCATTGTTAGATGATCTCCAACGTCCGGGATGCCTGGTCAGCGGGCTCCGGTCGGTCCTGGGTGCCAGTACGGCGACGCCATCACCCCGGCGTTCGCAGACCTGTCATCCGCGACAACCCTCAGAAGGGAACGTCACCGTGTTCAGAACGCGCCGCAATCTCCTCCTGGTAGCCCCGATGTTGCTCGCCACGGCACTCGTGCCCGGCGTCGCCAACGCCGACGGGCCGTTCGTCCCCCCGAACCAGAACACCGTCAACCGCGCGTCGATGCTCAGCGCCGCCGAGGTCGAGAGCACCCTCCACTCACTCGCCGCCCGCAGCAAGGGCGCCCTGCGGGTGGAGGAGATCGGTCGCAGCGGCCAGGGCCGGCCGCTCCAGGTCGCCTACATCGGCACCGGCGAGACCCGGATCTGGATCCAGGGCCGCATCCACGGCAACGAGCCGTACGGCGCGGAAGCCTCCCTGGACTTCCTGAAGACCCTGGTCTCGGGCGGTAAGCACGCCCGCGAGGTCCTTGAGGAGATCACCTTCGCCGTCATCCCGCTGTACAACCCCGACGGCTTCGAGGCGTACCAGCGGCAGGAGCAGGTGCACCGCGTCGACCTCAACCGCGACTGGGGCGTCGACCGGCCGATCTTCGACCAGCTCAACTCGGTCCGCACCTCGCTCGGCCAGCCGCCGCTGTCGGAGAACACCTACAACAACTACACCCGGCACCGCGCCGTCGAGTCGCAGGCGTTCTGGTACGCGTGGGCCGACTTCCTGCCGCACTACATGATCGACCTGCACCACCAGGGCACCTACTACGTCGGTGACACCGACGAGATGACCACCTTCTCGGTCGGCATCTCGCTCGACCCCGGCATGCTCCAGCCGGCCCAGTGGGACGCGGTCCGCCGGATGGGCGTGGTGGCCGCCGACGCCGCCGGCAAGAGCGGCGTGGTCAACGTGACCCGCTACCCGTACATCAACATCCCCGAGGGCGTCACCTCGGCGTCGATGCTCAACGGCCCCGGCCCGCGCGGCGAGTACGCCAACTGGCGGACCAGCGCGATGTTCTTCGAGTCGCGCGGCGGGATCGGCCACAAGAGCAGCGGCTACATCATCAAGCAGAACGTCAACGGCCTGTGGGCGATCACCGACGCGATCGCCGACGGATCGCTGGCCACGGTCGACGCCAACCGTTGGGCCGACATCCCCGCCCGGGGCGCCACGATCCAGACCTGCGACAAGTTCCCGCAGCAGTGTGAGTTCTGATCCACGCGTACCGCGCCGGGACCATCGGCGGCGGTGACCGTCTCCGGACGGCCGCCGCCGGTGGTCCCGGCTTCTCGTTGCGGGAAAGCCGGCCGGGGGTCAGCTCACGGCGGGCGGGTCGGCCAGGACGACCAGCGTCGGCTGGTGCGTACGGATCACGACCGGGGTCGCGCTGGCGAAGTCGGTGCCACCGTGCCAGCGGACCGTGTCACCGCACAGGCACTGGATCTTGACCTGCTGGCCACCGAGGATCTCCATCACCGGGGCGAACACCCACGGGCTGACCCGGTCGGCCACACCGATCGGGTCCTGGGTCACCGCGTTGCGGACCACCAGCCGGCCACCGACCGGGGGCGGCTCCGGAACACTGACCGTGACCAGGGCACCCTGGTCGAGGTGGTGGTAGCCGGGAACCGGCTCGCCGACCGTCGCCGGCACCAGGTCGGCCAGCAGCCGGTTGCCGACGTTACCGCTCCACTGGTACGGACGATGATCCGTACGGAACAGCAGCGGCCACCCGTACGGGCCGAGCCAGTCGATCCGGAACGTACCGTCGGCGGCGATCGGCGCGTAACGCGGATCGACCCGGCCGTACGGGTCGGGGCCGACGATGCCGACGGTGCCCTCCCCCGCCGCCGGGCCCACCCGGCCACTGATGACCGCCCGCCGGTCCAGCCGGATCATCGGTACGGACTTGGCATCGCCGGCGGCGAGCGTGATCCGGCGGGCGCCCTGCTGCGCTCCGGTGCCGCCGGCCGGTCCCACCCACTGCGCGCCGTACCGGCTCCCGGAATCCGGCAGCACGAAGAGGTTGTACGAGCCGGGTTCCGGCACCGTGACGGTCACCTGTCCGGCGACGTCGCTGCGCTGCGGGCAGGTGTCCGGAAGACGGAAGGTCAGCACCGGGACGGCGAAGACGCAGATGTCGCGTACCGGTGCGGTCGTGGCGCCGTCGACGACCTTCGTCCGGATACTCAGGCCGGGCGGGTCGGCGGCGTACGCCGGTGGTCCGACCGCCACGACGGCGACCAGCAGCGGTACGACCAGCGTCGCGAGCCCGCGCAGCTTTGCTCGATCCATCCCGGCTCCTCGATGTCGCGGAGAAGATCCGGGCATCCCACCGTCGCCCGGATCGGTGATCAGGACGCTAGCCGAGCGGCGGCGCCGCGCACAGTGGACGACCGACCGACGGCTCCTCGCCGAACATGTCGACGAGCCGACCGTGCCACCGCTACCCGGCGGGCCGGGTTTCCTGTCGGTGGCCGGCCCTGGTGTTCGGGCACGGCACGGACAGTAGGCGGGACGGCGGCGCAGAAGATGGGCGTCCGCCCCGGGTGCCGGGCGCGCCTGCCGGTGCGCCGGCGGAGGCGCTCGCCGCGCCCGAGTTGCCAAACCTTGATCGGGTCGACGGGCTGGACGGGGAGTTCGACTACCTCCACCTGTTCGTGGGCCGTTTCGCCACTCCGGAGGCCGGCCGCTCCCCGGCCCGATGCGCGCCTGGTCGGCCGCTCCTCACGTGGTACCCGCTCAGCCGGCGGTGCCCGCCCGACGCCCGCCCAGCCGGCCGGTCCCCGCCCGACGCCCGCCCGGCCGGGCGGTGCCCCGCGCGATGCCCGCCCGGCCGGACGTCGCGACAGGTGCGGCCCGGCCATGGCCCGACGGTCACCCAAGCGGAGTGTGCAGCGGGTGGGCAGCGGCCACCTATTGCTGTCGCGCTCCACAGCGAATTCGCTGTTTGTACGCCGAATTCGCTGTGGGCCGCAACAGCAGTACCGCCCCGCCAGCCGCCACATCCCCCGCCAGCCGTGCCCGGGCCGGGGTTCGTTGATCAAGGACCGCGGGCGGCACGGTCACCAGACGGTCAGGACGAGATGGTTGACCGCGAGCGCGGTGACCGCCTGCGCGACCAGCCACCAGCGCCGGTGGCGTGCCGGGAGCAGGGCGGCGCCGGCCATCAGCCAGACGCCGAACGGCAGCCAGATTCGCTCCACCTCGGCCTTGCTCAGCCCGGACAGGTCCGCCGCGACGATCGCGACCACCGCCGCCAGCGGCAGCGCGACCGGGCCGGTCGACAGCCGTCCGAGAAACCGGCGGACGGCACCGGGCGGAGCCGGCCGCGCGTGCCGCGGTGCCCCGGAACCGCCGCCCCGGCCATCCCACCCCGCACCGCCGGGCTCCCCGGGGGCGGCCGGGCCGAGGGCGACGACGGCGCGGCGCAGGATCGGGGCGGTGGCCGGACCGGCCGCCAGTACGAGGGTGGCCAGGTTCGCCCAGACCCAGTAGGCGTACGGCCGTTCCCGGCCGATGCCCTGGTAGTAGCGCTCGACGACGAGCCGGTAGCCGTCGTACCACCAGAAGCCGGCGGCGGCGAAGACGGCGACGACCGCGACCGCGCCGGCCAGGGCGAACAGGGTGGCCCGCAGCCGGCGCGACACCAGGGCCGGGACGAGCGCGATCGGGGCCATCAGGACCAGCCCGTAGGAGAGGAAGACGCCGTAGCCGAGAAGCGCGCCGGCGGCGAGGACGGGGCCGCGTCGCCGACCGGCGACGGCGAGCGCGGCGATGCCGGTGGCGGTCACCCCGGCGAAGATCGCGTCGGCGGACGCGCCGAGCCAGACCGCGCCGGGGAAGAGAACCACGAACGGGAGTACGGCCCGGGCGGCGGGCTCGTCGCCCAGCGCCCGCAGGGTCACCGGTACGGCGACGGCGGTGAGCGCGCCGACCAGGACGCAGAGCAGGGCCGCGGCCGTGCCGCCACCGAGGCCGATCCGGTCGAGGACGACGAAGACGAGCAGCGCGCCGGGCGGGTGCCCGGAGACGTGGGTGTGCCAGGAGTCCGGCTGGAAATCCAGGATGCGGTCGGTGAAGGTGCGCAGCATGACGGGGATGTCGGTGACCCCGGGTACGTCGATGAGATATTCGGCGTCGCCGGTCAGGCGGCTGGTCAGGCCGTCCCGCCACCCGTCGATCATGGCGAGGGAGAGGATCCAGGCGAGCGCGGCGACGTACGCGGTGAGCAGCAGGCGGCGCCAGCCGAGCCGGTCGGCGAGCCGGGGCAGCCAGCCGACGACCGCGGCGGCGACCAGGGGTGCCAGCACGGTACCGATGCCGACGTGCGGGCCGGGGGTGGCGAAGAGCGGGGCGCTGCCGGCGTAGATCGGCACGTGGCGGCGGTTCAGCCACCAGCCGACCGCGATGGCGGCCGCGACCAGGAGCAGCGCGGCGCCGGCCGCGGCGACGTCGGCGCGGAGGCCGTTCCGGGCCGCCCCACCGGTACGGTCCGTCGGCGCCTGGCGCACCCGGTCACGGTAACGGTGCGCCGGGTACGACCGGGCCGGAACCTCCGAAGCGCCGCCCCGGCGTTTAGCCGGCACGGAAACGGCTAACTCGCGCCCATGACCGAGCGGAGCGAGGGAGCCGGCCGGCCCAGCCGATCGTCAGGGCGGCCCGAGCGGAGCGAGGGTCTGCCATGACCGAGCGGAGCGAGGGAATCAACCGGCCCAGCCGATCGTCAGGGCGGCCCGAGCGGAGCGAGGGTCCGCCATGACCGTGGACGTGGTGCTGCCCTGCCTGGACGAGGCGGCGGCCCTGCCGGACGTGCTGCGCCGGATTCCCCGGGGCTACCGGGCGATCGTGGTCGACAACGGTTCCCGGGACGGGTCGCCGGAGGTCGCCGCCCGGGCCGGCGCGACGGTGCTGGTCGAGCCGAGGCGCGGTTACGGCGCCGCGGTGGACGCGGGGCTGCGGGCCGCCGACGCCGATGTCGTCTGCGTGCTCGACGCGGACGGCTCGATCGATCCGGAGGGGTTGTCGATGCTGGTGGACCTGGTGACCGGTGGTGCCGCGGATCTGGCCGTCGGCCGGCGGGTGCCGGTCGGGCGGGGCGCCTGGCCGTGGCACGCCCGGGTCGGGAACGCGATGCTCGCGGCGTTGATGCGGCGGCGGGGGCTGCCGGTGCGTGACATCGGTCCGGTGCGGGCGGCGCGGCGTGGTGACCTGCTGCTGCTGGACGTACGTGACCGGGCGTTCGGCTATCCGCTGGAGCTGCTGGCGCGGGCGGGACGGGCCGGCTGGCGGATCGTGGAGCGGCCGGTGGCGTACCGTCCCCGGGCGGCGGGCACGACCTCGAAGGTTTCCGGTTCGGTGCGGGGCAGCCTGCGGGCGGCCCGCGACATGGCGCGGGTGCTGTGGTGAGCCGGTCGGATCCGCCACCGGCTTCGGGGCACCGGGAGCCGCCGGCCGGGACCGGCGGCCCGGCGGTGCTGCTGGTGGTCGCGAAGGCGCCGGTGCCGGGACGGGTCAAGACGCGGTTGTCCCCGCCGGCGAGCCCGGAGCAGGCGGCGTGGATCGCCGCGGCGGCGCTGCTCGACACCATCGAGGTGGTTTCGGCGCTGCCGGACGTGGTGCCGGTGCTGGCGCTGGAGGGCGAACTGTCCGACGGGGTCGGGTCGGGGCCGATCGTCGGGGCGCTGGACGGCTGGACGGTGCTCGCCCAGCGGGGCAGGGAGCTGTCGGAGCGGCTGGCCGCCGCGCACGCCGACGCCGCGGACCGGTATCCGGGGTCGGCGGTGTTGCAGATCGGCATGGACACCCCGCAGGTGACGGTGGCGATGCTGACCGAGGCGTTGGACCGGCTGTCCGGTGGTGTCCCGGCGGTGCTCGGTCCGGCCCACGACGGCGGCTGGTGGGCGCTCGGCCTGTGCGATCCGGAGCACGCCGAGGTGCTGCGCGGGGTTGCGATGTCGCGGCCGGACACCGCCGACCGGACGCTGGCCGCGCTGCACGGACGGGAGCTGCCGGTCGGCATCCTGCCGAGCCTGTCTGATGTGGACACGATGACGGACGCGGTGGCGGTGGCGGCCGCCGTACCCGACGGCCGGTTCGCGGCGGCGGTGCGCGCGGTCACCGCACCGGAGGTGTCGGCGGCCCCGGTCGGGGCGGTGCCGACCGTACCGGTGGCGGACCGTCCGGCGGCGGCGCCGCGCCTGGCGGCCTGGTGACCGCACGCACCGCCGGCACGGTCGCCGACGGGTACGCGGCCGTGCTCACCGGGCTGCGCTGCGACCGGGTCGACGGCGACGGCCGGCAGACCGTGCTGCCGGTACACCGGTGGCACGGCGCCGCCGAGCCGGTGATGCGCCGGCTCATCGACCGGTGCGCGGGGCCGGTTCTCGACGTCGGCTGCGGGCCGGGTCGGCTCAGTGCCGAGGTGGTGGCCCGGGGCCTGCCGGCGCTGGGTATCGACACGTCGCCGCGGGCGGTCCGGTTGACCCGGGAGCGTGGTGCGGCGGCGCTGTGCCGCAGCGTCTTCGACCGGTTGCCGCACGAGGGGCGCTGGCGGCATGTCCTGCTCGCCGACGGCAACCTCGGTATCGGTGGCGACCCGGTGGCGCTGCTGCGCCGCTGCGCGGGCCTGCTGCGCCGGGGGGGCACGGTGGTGGTCGAGGTCGACGAGCCCGGCAGCGGCCTGTGGCGGGGCTGGTCGCGGCTGCACCACCAGCGCGGTGAGGGCGTGCCGTTCGAGTGGGCGCGGGTCGGCCTGGACGCGCTGCCGGCGCTGGTGGTGGACACGCCGCTGGTGATCGGGGTGGTGCTGTGCGACGAGGACCGCTGGTTCGCCGAGCTGGCCCCGGCGTGACCGGGGTGGGCGCGTGACCGAGCGCGGCGAGGTCACCGGCAGACCTCACCTCCGGCTGCCGCGGGAGGAGGACTTCCGCGCCGAGGGTCACGACGTACGGGTGGCCGCCCGGCTCGGTGTGCTGCTCGGGGTGGCGTTCGGGTTGTGTTTCGTCACCGGTGTGCTCTCGCACGTCGCCCAGCACGGTTCGTGGTGGCCGACCCGGCCGGTGAACCTCTACCGGGTCACACAGGGTGTGCACGTGCTGAGCGGGATCGCGGCCGTGCCACTGCTGCTGGCCAAGCTGTGGAGCGTCTACCCGAGGCTGTTCGTCCGGCCGGTGCTCCGGTCGGTCGGGCACGCGCTGGAGCGGGCGTCGCTGTTCGTGCTGATCGGCGCGGCGTTCTTCCAGCTCGCCACCGGGATGTTCAACAGCGCGCAGTCGTACCCGTGGTTGTTCCGGTTCGTGCCGACGCACTACGCGGTGGCCTGGGTGGCGGTCGGGGCGCTGCTGGTCCATGTCGCGGTGAAGCTGCCGAAGATCCGCGACGGGTTGCGCCGGCAGGTGGGGCGGCCGGCGCCGGGGGTGTCCGGGCTGAGCCGGCGCGGGCTGCTTTCGGCCAGCGGGTTCGCCGCGCTGGCGGCGGTGGTGGCGACGGCCGGGGCGACGGTGCCGTGGCTGTACCGGGTGTCGCCGCTGAGCTGGCGGGCGTCGCGGGGACCGCAGGGGTTGCCGATCAACCGGAGTGCGACCGCGGCCGGGGTGGCGCGGGTCGGCGCCGACTGGCGGTTGGCCGTCGAGTGGCCCGGTGGCCGCCAGGAGCTTTCCCGGGACCAGTTGGCGGCGCTGCCGCAGCACACCGTACGGCTGCCGATCGCGTGTGTGGAGGGGTGGAGCGCGTCGGCGGTGTGGACCGGGGTGGTCGTCGCCGATCTGCTCGCCGCGGTCGGTGCCCCGACCGGCCGGGTGCGGGTGGAGTCGCTGGAGGCCGTGGGGACGTACCGGGAGAGCCTGTTGCTGCCGGACCACGTCCGGGACCGGCTGACCCTGCTCGCGTTGGGGCTCAACGGGGAGGAGCTGAGCCTGGACCACGGCTATCCGTGCCGGATCATCGCCGCGACCCGGCCGGGGGTGTTGCAGACCAAGTGGGTCGCCGTGCTGCGGGTGTTGCCGTGACCGCCGGCCGGGGGCGGCCGGGCGGGGTACGGGTGGCGCTGGCCGCGGTCGGGGCGGCCGTGATGGGGTACGGCGGCTGGCTGCTGGCGCGGGAGATCGAGTGGACGCCGGCGGTGCTGTTGTCCGTGGCGGCGTGGCTGGTGACCGGTCCGCCGGCGCACGACCTGCTGCTGGCGCCGCTGGTGGCGGTCACCGGTGTGCTGGTCGCCCGGCTGCTGCCCCGGCCGTGGCGCACGATGGTGGTGGTCGGCCTGTTCGCCACGGGGACGCTGCTGCTGGTCGGTACGCCGTTGCTGACCCGCCCGTCGGCGGCGCCGCCGAATCCGGGGCTGGACGACCGGGACTACCTCCCGGGTCTGCTGGCGTACCTGGGGGCGGTGTGGGCGCTGCTGTTCGCGGTGACGGCCGGTGTGGCGCTGCGTCGCCGCCGCCGGGCCCGGCGGTCGGCTCAGAACGGCAGTTGACGGGCGAGCGCGGTGGCGATCACCCCGACGAGTACGGCGAGCAGCATCGGTGCCCGCCACGCCCAGGCGGCGGCGGTGGCGGCGAGGCCGACCAGCAGGGTCCAGTCGACGCCGGTCCACTTCGGGCCGAGGACCTCCACGACGATCAGCCCGGCGAGCAGGGCGGGTGCCAGCAGTGCGATGACGTTGCGGGCGGCGGGCGGCAGTTCCCGGTCGCCGAGCAGGGCGGGACCGATCGCCTTGAAGGTGAAGCTCACCGCGGCGACGGCGATGATGGCCAGCCACAGGTTCATGACTGCTTCCCCTTTCCGCGCAGGCCGAGCAGTGCCCCGGCGGTGGATCCGAGCAGTGCGAGGCCGGTCGGAACCACAAGGACCAGGCCGGCGGCGACGACACCGCCGATGGCGGCGGCGAAGCGGCTGGGGCGTGCTCCGCGTAGTTCGTCGAGCAGGAGCAGCAGGAAGAAGGCCGGGAAGATGACGTCGAGGCCGAGGGTTTCCACCAGGCTTTCCGGCGGGGCGAGGGCGACGCCCAGGGCGGTGCCGGCGACCCACGCCGGCCACTGGACGATGGTGGCGCCGATCAGCCGGTAGCGGTCGAAGCGGCCGCCGCCGAGGTGCGCGGCGACCCAGGAGGCGTCGACGACGGCCTGGCCTTCGATGGCCCGGCGCAGCCGGCCGCCGCGCAGGTCACCGGCGACCGCGACCCCCATCGGGATGAACCGCGCGTTGATCAGGGCGGCGGCGGTGACGGCCGCCGGGATGCCGCCGCCGCCGGCTAGGGCGGCGGCGAGCGCGAACTGCGCGGAGCCGGAGAAGACGACCAGTGAGCAGACGATCGGGGCGATCACTCCCCAGCCCTCGGACCGGGCCAGGGCGCCGAAGGTGACGGCGAGCATGAACGCGGCCAGGGCCAGCCCGACGCCGACCCGGAGTCCGGCGACCAGGCGCTGGCGGGGGGTTTCGGATAGTGCCGCCGGACGGGTTCCGCCGGTGTCCGATGCCGGCTCGGATTCCATGAGGCTGGAGACTAACAGTCAGCGGTGGATCACTTGGTCCCTGCCGCGCAACATCTGACCAATGGCGACACATCAATCGATGTCCGTCATCATCGATTGATGTGTCGACGGCTCGCCAAACCCCATCGGACAACGACGCCCGGACCGGGAAAGCGGGCCGGACTTCCGGACCGGAGGATCGCGACAATACCGACCGATCGGCGCCGAAAACGATCATCAATCGTACCGAACTTACAAACCGGTCAACAGGATGTGGCGACGTCACGACATGCGATTCATCGAGGAACATCGACACTCTAAAAATGCTACCGGTCACCCGGAAACCGACACGGTCACCATGAGCAGCGCAGACGTCACCCCACACCGCAACGGCAACAGACAGCCAAGTCGATCAATATTGACAGTGGTCCGAATACCGAGATAGCTTCGCCCGGCAGGGGATTCGACCGGCTGCGCCACGTCACGCAGCAGGTCCCGGTAGAACCGAACACACCACACGGAGGCTCGCCGCCGTCCGGCGTACCGCCGTGCCCGTGATCCGACAGCCAGGTCCCGGCCGCGTCCGCGCCCGCGACCGGCACGGCCGTGGGCGCCCCCGGCCACCGGCCGGGCGGTGCGCACGCCCCACGGTGACCGGCGCGTACGTGGTGGTCGCCGGGACCGCCACGGCCGCGGAGCACGGTCGAGCGGCACCACGTAAGGGAGATCCGAGATGACCGATTCCGACGAGCGGGACGACACCCGGTACGCGGTCGTGGTGAACCACGAGGAGCAGTACTCGATCTGGCCGGAGGGCCGGGAGATCCCCGCCGGTTGGCGGACGGTCGGCGTCACGGGCCCGAAGGACGAATGCCTGGCCCACATCGCGCGGGTGTGGACCGACCTGCGTCCGTTGAGCGCCCGGCGCAACAGCTGAGCACAGGCACGGAAGGGGCACGAGATGACGGCGGGTGTGCGGGACCCGGGCGAGATCAAGCGCGCGTTGCTGGAGATGAAGATCCGGCAGCGGCTGGCGGAGAAGGCGCAGCGGCAACGCATCGTGCCGGTACCGCGCGAGGAGAAGATGGCCGTCTCGGAGCAGCAGCGCTACCTGTGGTTCGTGCAGCAGCTCACGCCGAAGTCCCCGGCCTACAACCAGCCGTTCGCGCTGCGCCTGCGCGGCGCGCTCGACCTGGCCGCGCTGGGCGAGGCGCTACGCGGGCTGGTCGTACGGCACGAGGGGCTGCGCACCCGGTTCGGCAACGACCACGGGGTGCCGTACCAGGTGATCGACCCGGCACCGGACGACTGGCCGCTGACGGTCGTCGACGCCGGGGACCGGTCGGTCCACGAGTGGGTCCAGGAGCAGGCCCGGGTGCCGTTCGACCTGGAGACCGGCCCGATGTTCCGGACGCCGCTGCTGCGGGTCGCGCCCGACGACCACGTGCTGCTCCTGCTGATGCACCACATCGTCATCGACGGCTGGTCGGTCGGCCTGATCACCACCGAACTGGCCGACCGCTACGACGCCGCCGTCACCGGCCGGACCCTCGACCTGCCGGAGCTGGCGATCCAGCCGGCGGACCACGCGGCCTGGCAGCGGCGCTGGCTGGCCGAGGAGGTGGGCGAGAAGCAGCTCGCCTACTGGCGTGAGCAGCTCGAGGGCGCGGAGGATCTCGACTTCCCGCTCGACCGGCCGCCGCCTGCGACACCGACCGGCGCCGGTGCCGACTTCAACACCACGCTGCCGTCCGACGTCGCCAAGGCGACCCGGGCGTTCGCCCGCGACCATGGCGTCGGCCTGCTCGCCGTGCTGTACGCGGCCTACCTGGCGGTGCTGCGGCGCTACAGCGGGCAGGACGACATCGCCATCGGTGGCGTGCTGCACGGCCACACCCGCTCGGAGATCGAGCCGCTGGTCGGCTACTTCGCGAACATGGTGGTGCTGCGCTCCGCCGTCGGCGACAACCCGACCTTCGGCGACCTCGTACGCCGTTGCAACGAGACGGTGCTGGACAGCATCTCCAACCAGGACGTGCCGTTCGGGGCGGTGGTCGACACGCTCAAGCCGGAGCGGGTGGCCGGCCGCAACCCGCTCTTCCAGGTCTGCATCGCGCTCACCGGTGCCACCATGGCGACCCAGTTCCGCCTCGGCGACCTGGCGGTGGAGCGGGTGCCGGTGCACGTCGGCACGTCCCGGTTCGACCTGACGTTCATGCTGTTCGACGGCGCGGACGGCGAACTGCGGCTGTGGGTGGAGCACTCGACCGAGACGATCGACGCCGAGCGGGCGCACCGGCTGGTCGACCACTTCACGACGGTGCTCGCCGAGGCGCTGGCCGACCCGACCGTCCGGGTCGACGACCTGACGCTGCTGCCACGGGCGGAGTTGTCGTCGGTGCTGGCCGACTGGAATCCGGAGCCGCTGGAACGGTCCGCCGCACTGCTGCACGACCTGGTCACCGAGCGCGTCACCGCCCAGCCCGATCACACCGCCATGCGCTTCGAGGGCACCGAACTCACCTACCGCGACCTCGACCACCAAGCCAACCAACTCGCCCACCAACTCGCACACACCGGCGCCCGACCCGGCACCGTCACCGCCCTCCTACTCGACCGCGGACTCCACCTACCCGTCGCCGAACTCGGCATCCTCAAAACCGGCTCCGCCTGGCTCGCCCTCGACCCCCAATACCCCGACGACCGACTCGCCTACCAACTCACCGACGCACACGTCACCACCGTCGTCACCACCACCGACCTCGCCCACCGACTCCCCCACCACATCCACACCATCACCCTCGACACCGACACCCTCGACACCCAACCCACCACACCCCCCACAGTGGACATCCACCCCGAAGACACCGCCTACGTCATCTACACCAGCGGCTCCACCGGACGCCCCAAAGGCGTCATGGTCCCCCACCGCGCCATCGTCAACTTCTGCCGCAACATGCGCGAACTCTTCAAGCTCGGACCCGGCGACCGGGTGCTGCAGTTCTCCAACCCGTCGTTCGACGTCAGCGTCTCGGACTTCTTCACCACCTTCACGACCGGGGCGACCCTGGTCGGTGCGCCCCGGGCCACGCTGCTCGACCCGGACCGGCTGCAGGAACTGATGCGCGACGAGCGGATCACCTTCATCGACATCCCGCCGGCCGTACTGCGGCTGCTCGACCCCGAGCCGCTGGTCGACCTGCGGGCGCTGTTCATCGGCATGGAGCCGTTCCCCGCCGCGCTGGTCAACCGGTGGCGCCGGCCCGGCCGCGAGTTCCACAACGGCTACGGCCCGACCGAGGTCACCGTCACCTGCACCGACTACCTGTGCCCGAGCGACAACCTGGACGCCGCCCCGCCGATCGGCCGGGCGATGGACAACCAGCGCGCCTACGTCCTCGACCGCAACCTGCGCCCGGCACCCATCGGCATACCCGGCGAGCTGTACATGGCCGGTGACGGGCTCGCCCACGGCTACCTCGGCCGCACCGACCTCACCGCCGAAAAATTCCTCCCCGACCCCTTCACCACCCAACCCGGCCAACGCATGTACGCCACCGGCGACGTCGTACGCTGGCGCACCGACGGCAACATCGAATTCGTCGGCCGCGTCGACCGACAAGTCAAGATCCGCGGCCTACGCATCGAACTCGGCGAGATCGAGCACGTGCTCGCCGACCACCCCGGCGTACGGCAGGGCGTGGTGGCCGTGCGCGACCCCGGCACCCCGGACGCCTACCTCGCCGGATACGTCGTACCCGAGACCGGACAGGACGTCGACCTCGACGAGGTACGCCGGTTCCTCTCCGACCGGCTGCCGCTGCACATGGTGCCGTCGGCGCTGCTGACCCTGACCGAGCTGCCGCTCAGCCCGACCGGGAAGGTCGACCACCGGCGGCTGCCCGACCCCACCCCGGATCGCACCGGGTTCGCCGAGCCGGCGACCGACACCCAGCGCCGGCTCGCCGACGTGTGGCGGACCCTGCTCGGCGTGGAGCGGATCGGGGCCGTGGACAGCTTCTTCGGACTGGGCGGCAACTCGCTGCAGGCCACCCAGCTCATCTCCCGCATCCGGGACCGGTTCGAGGTGACGCTGGAGGCCCGGCAGATCTTCACCCATCCGACCCTCGAACAGCTCGCCGCCCAGATCGACGAGGCGGCCCAGCCGCGCCTCGACGCGGCCGAACTCGACGCGCTCGAGGCGGAGATCGCCGGCCTGTCCGAAGAGGAAATCGACAAGTTGCTCGGCGAAGCCGGCTGATCGGCGGATGGAGCGCGACATGACCGACTCGCACGGCCGGCAGCTCGCCTACTGGCGGCAGCGGCTGGCCGACGCGCCCGAGCTGGAGTTCCCGACCGACCGGCCACGGCCGAACCGTCCCACCGGCGCCCGGTCGTGGGCGGCCCGGGAGATCCCGGCCGTCCTCGTCGGTGAGCTGCGGGCCCTGGCCGGTACGCGGCCGTCGTCGTTCGACGCGGCACTGCTGGCCGGCTTCCTGGTCGTGCTCAACCGGCACACCGGGCAGGAGGACCTCGTGGTCGGCTCGACCGGCCCCGGCCCGGTGGTGCTGCGTACCAACCTGGCCGGCGACCTGACCTTCCGGGCGCTGGTGGACCGCTGCCGGGGCACCGTGCTCGACGCCGCCGCGCACCGGGACGTGCCGTTCGGCACCCTGGTCGACGCGCTCGCGCCGGAACACGTGCCCGGCCGTCACCCGCTCTTCCAGGTCGCCTTCGGGGTGGCCGCCGCCCCGCCCGGGACGGCGGCGGGCGACACCGGGCCGGACGGGGCCGCGCCGGACCTCGAGGTCGTGGTCGTCGACGCCGGGGACGGCGGCCTCGGGCTGCACGCCGGATACTCCACCGACCTGTTCGACGGCGACCGGATCACCCGGCTGCTCGACCACGTCATCACCGTCTACGCGCGGGCCGTCGACGCACCCGACGAGCCGGTCGGCGGACTCGACCCGCTGGGCGCCGACGAACGCGCCACCCTGGCGGCGTGGGGCGCCGGACGCGCCGGCTTCCCCGCCGACGAATCCCTCTACCGGCTCTTCGCCGACCAGGTGCGGCGCACCCCGGACAACATCGCCGTCACCGCCGGCGACACCCACCTCACCTACGCCGAACTCGATGCCGCCGCCGGCCGGGTCGCCGCCCGCCTCGCCCGGCTGCGCGTCGGAGCCGGTGACCTGGTCGCGGTCTGCCTGCCGCGGACGGCCGACCTCGTCACCGGCATCCTCGGCATCCTGCGCACCGGGGCGGCGTACGTGCCGGTCGACCCGGACCAGCCGGCCGACCGGATGGCCCACATCCTCGCCGACTCCGGGGTGAAGGCGGTGCTGGCACCGGCCGACTTCGCGCTGCCGGCCGGCGGGCACGTACGGGTGTCCATGGCGGACCTGCCGGACGAGCAGGGACCGGTCGCCGCGGTCGGTGGCACCGACCTCGCCTACCTGATCTACACCTCCGGTTCCACCGGCCGGCCGAAGGCGGTGATGATCCCGCACGGCAACGTCGTACGGCTGATGCGCGCCACCGACGACTGGTACCACTTCGACGACACCGACGTGCACACGCTCTTCCACTCCGCGGCCTTCGACGCCTCCGTCTGGGAACTGTGGGGAGCCCTGCTCTACGGCGGCCGGCTGGTCGTCGTGCCGTACTGGGAGACCCGCTCGCCGGAACGCTTCCACGAGCTGTTGCGCCACGAACGGGTCACCGTGCTCGAGCAGACCCCGGCGGCGTTCCGGCAGCTCGTGGCGGTCGACGAACGGCGCCCGGACGCCGGCGAGCTGGCACTGCGGGTCGTGGTGCTGGTCGGCGAGGCCCTCGACCCGGACTCGGTCCGACGCTGGTTCGACCGGCACGGCGAGGAGCGGCCCCGGGTGGTCAACATGTACGGCATCACCGAGACCACCGTCCACGTCACCTACCAGGTGCTGTCCCGGGAGCTGCTGGCCCGGTGCGCCAGCCCGATCGGGGTCGCCCTCCCCGACATGCCGGTCCGCGTCGTCGACGCCGCCGGCCGGCCGGCGCCGATCGGGGTGTGGGGCGAACTGCTCGTCGGCGGCCCCGCCGTCAGCTACGGCTATCTCGGCCGGCCCGAACTCACCGCGCGGCGGTTCGTACCCGCCGACGGCGACCGGCTCTACCGCAGCGGCGACCTCGTCCGCTGGCTGTCCGACGGCACGCTGGAATACCTCGGCCGGGCCGACCAGCAGGTGAAGATCCGCGGCTTCCGCATCGAGCTCGGCGAGATCGAGACCGCCCTGACCGACCACGCGGGAGTCACCGACGCCGTCGTCGTCGTACGCGGCGAGGCCGACAATCCGCTGCTGGTCGGCTACGTCGTCGGCACCGGATACGACGAGGTGGCGCTACGGGCGCACCTGGCCGCCCGGCTGCCGGCGTACATGGTGCCCGCCCATCTGGTCCGGCTGGACGCCATCCCGCTGACCGGCAACGGCAAGACCGACCGCAAGGCGCTGCCCGAACCCCGGCACGAGATCGGTGCCGGTTTCACGCCGCCGGCCACCGCGACCGAGAAGACGCTGGCCGCGGTCTGGGCCGGCATCCTCGGCACCGACCGGATCACCGCCGACCGGATCGGCGCGCGGGACAACTTCTTCGAGCTGGGCGGCAACTCGCTCCAGGCCACCCAGATCATCTCCCGGGTCCGGGACGCGTTCCAGATCAGCCTCGAAGCCCGGCAGATCTTCACCCATCCGACCCTCGAACGTCTCGCCGGCCAGATCGACGAGGCGGTACGACAGCAGCTCGACGCGGCCGAACTCGACGCGCTCGAGGCGGAGATCGCCGGCCTGTCCGACGCGGAGATCCACAAGTTGCTCGGCGGAGCCGGCTGACCCTCTGGAGCGCGACATGACCACCTCGATCGACCAGAAGCGGCGGGCGCTGCTCGAACTGCGGCTCAAGCAGCGGCGGGCGCTGGAGGCGGAGCAGGAGCGGATCACTCCGGTGCCGCGCGACGGTGGACCGCTTCCGGTCTCGCACCTCCAGGAAGGGCTCTGGTTCCTGCACCAGCTCGACCCGTCCTCGCCGGTCTACCACGTGATCTTCGCGTTGCGGCTACGTGGCGACCTCGACGTCGGCGCGCTGCGCAGGGCGCTGGCCGCCCTGGCCGGGCGGCACGAGGGGCTACGGACCCGGTTCGGCAGTCGCGACGGTGTGCCGTACCAGGTGGTCGACCCGGCGCCGGACGACTGGCCGGTGCCGGTCACCGACCTCGACGAGGCCCGGCTCGGCGGCTGGGTCAACGACCTGGTCCAGGAACCCAGCGACCTGGAGCGCGGCCCGATGCTGCGCACCTGGCTGGCCCGGCTCGCCGACGACGAGCACGTACTGCTGCTGGTGGTGCACCACATCGTCGCCGACGGCTGGTCGGTCGGGCTGCTCACCGCCGAACTGGCCGAACTCTACGACGCCGCGCGCGCCGGACGGGCCGCCGCGCTGCCACCGCTGGCGATCCAGCCCGCCGACCACGCCGCCTGGCAGCGCCGGTGGCTGACCGGTGAACGGCTGGACCGGCAGCTCGACTTCTGGCGGGACAACCTGCGGGACCTGCCGGCGCTGGACTTCCCGACCGACCGGCCGCATCCGGCACAGCCGAAGGGTGCCGGCGCGCTGATGCGCCGGGAACTGCCCGACCGGGTCGCCGCCGCGTCGCGGGAGCTGGCGCTCGGCGAGCAGGCGTCGCTGCTGGCCGTGCTGCTCGCCGGGTTCCTGGTGGTGCTGGAGCGCTACACCGGGCAGGACGACCTGGCGGTCGGCTCGGTCTTCTCCGGGCGTATCCGGTCGCAGACCGAGCCGCTGGTCGGCTACTTCGCGAACGCGCTGGTGCTGCGTACGGACGTCGCCGGCGACCCGACGTTCCGCGAGCTGGTCGGGCGCTGCAACGCCACGGTGCTGGGTGCGACCGCGCACCAGGAGGTGCCGTTCGGGCTGGTCGTCGACGCGTTGAACCCGGATCGCTCGCCGGGCCGCAACCCGCTCTTCCAGATCAGTTTCACGTTGCAGGCGGCCGGGGTCAGCGGCGACTTCCGGCTCGGCGACGTCGCGGTCAGCCCGGTCGACATCGACTGGAACCGGGCCCGGTTCGACATCGCGTTCGCCGTCGTGGAGAAGCCGGGCGGTGGGATCGACGCGCTGGTGGAGTATTCCACCGAACTGTTCGACGCCGACCGGATCGACCGGCTGGTGGAGCACTTCGAGGTGGTCCTGCGCCGGGCGCTGGCCGAGCCGGACACCCGGATCGGCGACCTGCCGGTGACCGGCCACGACGAGCGGCGGCGGATGGTCGAGGAGTGGAATCCGGCGCCGGTGGAGCGGCCCGCCGCGCTGCTGCACGACCTGGTCGCCGAGCGCGTCGCCGAAACACCCGACCGCACCGCCATGCGGTTCGAGGGCACCGAACTCACCTACCGCGACCTCGACCACCAAGCCAACCAACTCGCCCACCAACTCGCACACACCGGCGCCCGCCCCGGCACCGTCACCGCACTACTACTCGACCGCGGACTCCACCTACCCGTCGCCGAACTCGGCATCCTCAAAACCGGCTCCGCCTGGCTCGCCCTCGACCCCCAATACCCCGACGACCGACTCGCCTACCAACTCCACGACGCACACGTCACCACCGTCGTCACCACCACCGACCTCGCCCACCGACTCCCCCACCACATCCACACCATCACCCTCGACACCGACCACACCACCAGCCAACCCACCACACCACCCACAGTGGACATCCACCCCGAAGACACCGCCTACGTCATCTACACCAGCGGCTCCACCGGACGCCCCAAAGGCGTCATGGTCCCCCACCGCGCCATCGTCAACTTCTGCCGCAACATGCGCGAACTCTTCCGACTCGGACCCGACGACCGGGTGCTGCAACTGGCGAACCCCACCTTCGACGTCAGCGTCTCCGACTTCTTCGCCACCCTGTCGGCCGGCGCGACGGTCGTCGGTGCCCCGCGCGGCACGCTGCTCGACCCGGACCGGTTGCAGGAACTGATGCGCGACGAGCGGATCACGTTCGGGGACATCCCGCCGGCCGTACTGCGGCTGCTCGACCCCGGGCCGCTGGTCGACCTGCGGGTGCTGTTCATCGGCATGGAGGCGTACGGGCCGGAACTGGTCAACCGGTGGCAGCGGCCGGGCCTGGAGTTCCACAACGGGTACGGCCCGACCGAGGTCACGGTCACCTGCACCGACTACCGGTGCCCGGACGAGCCGCTGACCGGGCAGCCGCCGATCGGCCGGGCGATGGGCAACCAGCGGGCCTACGTGCTGGACCGGCGCCTGCGGCCGGTGCCGGTCGGGGTGCCCGGCGAGCTGTACATGGCCGGCGACGGGCTCGCCCACGGATACCTCGGCCGCACCGACCTCACCGCAGAAAAATTCCTCCCCGACCCCTTCACCACCCAACCCGGCCAACGCATGTACGCCACCGGCGACGTCGTACGCTGGCGCACCGACGGCAACATCGAATTCGTCGGCCGCGTCGACCGACAAGTCAAGATCCGCGGCCTACGCATCGAGCTGAGCGAGATCGAGCACGCCGTCAACGGGCATCCGGCGATCCGGCAGTGCACGGTCGTGGTCCGTGAACCGGGCACCCCGCAGGCGTTCCTCGCCGCCTACGTCGTACCGGAGGCGGGTCAGGAGCCGCGCGACGAGGAACTGCGCGGCTACCTCGCCGACCGGCTGCCGCTGCACATGGTGCCGGCCACGGTGGTGACACTGGCCGAGCTGCCGCTCACCGCCTCCGGCAAGGTCGACGAGGCCCGGCTGCCGGTGCCCGAACCGGTCCGTGGCGGCCACGACGCCCCGCCGGAGACCGACACCGAGCGGCGGCTCGCCGACATCTGGCAGGGGCTGCTCGACGTCGACGCCGGCGCGGTCGGGGTGCACGACAGCTTCTTCAACCTCGGCGGCAACTCGCTCCAGGCGACCCAGCTCATCTCCCGCATCCGGGACGGGTTCGGGGTCACCGTCGACCCGCGCCAGCTCTTCGTCCACCCGACCCTGGAACAGCTCGGCAAGCTGGTCGACGGCGGCGAGGCCACGGCCCGCGACCGGATCGCCCCGGTGGACCGCGCCGGCCCGCTGCCGGTGTCGCACCAGCAGGAAGGGCTGTGGTTCCTGCACCAGCTCGACCCGGCGTCACCGGTCTACCACATCCCGATCGCGTTGCGGCTGCGCGGCGACCTCGACGTGACCGCGCTACGCGGGGCACTGGCCGGCCTGGTCGGCCGGCACGAGGCGCTGCGGACCCGGTTCGTCGCGCGCGACGGCGTACCACGCCAGGTGATCGACCCGGCGCCGGCCGACTGGCCGTTGCCGGTCACCGGCACCGACCCGGCCGGGCTCGCCGGCTGGGTCGCCGACCAGACCCGGCTCCCCTTCGACCTCGGTACGGGCTCCGGCCTGCGGACCTGCCTGGCCCGGCTGGCCGACGACGACCACGTGCTGCTGGTCGTGCTGCACCACATCATCGCCGACGGCTGGTCGGTCGGGGTCGTCACCGCCGAACTGCCCGCCCTCTACGACGCGGCCCGCACCGGCGGCACCGCCACGCTGGCCACGCTCGCGGTCCAGCCCGCCGACCACGCCGCCTGGCAGCGGCGCACCCTCGACGGGGACCTCCTCGACCAGCAGCTCGGCTACTGGCGGCAGCGCCTCGCCGACCTGCCCGAGCTGGAGTTCCCGACCGACCGGGCCCGGCCGGCCCAGCCGACCGGGGCCGGCGCGCTGGCCGACCGGAGGGTGCCATCGGACCTCGCCGACCGGTTGCGGGACCTGGCCCGCACCGAGCAGACGTCGTTCCTGGCCGTACTACTGGCCGGCTTCCTGGTCGTGCTCAACCGGCACACCGGCCAGGACGACCTCGTGGTCGGCTCGGTGTTCTCCGGGCGGACCCGGTCGGAGATCGAACCCCTCGTCGGCTACTTCGCCAACACCCTGGTGCTGCGCACCGACGTCGCCGGCGACCCGACCTTCCGGGAGCTGGTGCACCGCTGCCGGGACACCGTGCTCGGCGCGACCGCGCACCAGGACGTGCCGTTCGGCACCCTCGTCGACACGCTGCGGCCGGAACGCGTACCGGGCCGCAACCCGCTCTTCCAGGTGTCGTTCACGTTGCAGACCAGCGGTGTCACCGGCGGCGAACTGCGGCTCGGCGACACCGTCGTCGAACCGGTCGGTTTCGACTGGGACCGGGCCCGGTTCGACCTGGCGATCTCCGCCGTCGACCCCGGCGCCGGTCCCGTCGACCTCAACGTCGAATACTCGACCGAGCTGTTCGACGCCGACCGGATCGGCCGCCTACTCGACCACCTCGCCGCCGTCTACGCGCAGGCGGTCGACGCACCCGACGGTCCGGTCGGCGGGCTCGACCCGCTGTCCGCCGCCGAGCACGCGGCGCTGGAGGGCTGGGGGGCGAAGCGGGCCGACTTCCCCGCCGACGAATCCCTCTACCAGCTCTTCGCCGAGCAGGTACGGCGCACGCCCGACAACGTCGCCGTGGTCGCCGGTGACATCCGGCTGACCTACCGGGAGGTCGACCGGCAGGCCGGCCGGGTGGCGGCGAAGCTGGTGGAACTCGGCACCGGGCCGGGCGACCTGGTCGCGGTCTGCCTGCCGCGGACAGCCGACCTCGTCACCGGCATCCTCGGCATCCTGCGCACCGGGGCGGCGTACGTACCGGTCGACCCCGACCAGCCGGCCGAGCGGATGGCCCACATCCTCGCCGACTCCGGCGTCCGGGCGGTGCTGACCCTGCCCGGCACGCAGCTGCCCGCCGGCGACCACCAGCGGGTGTCCGTCGAGGACCTGCCGGACGCGCAGGCGCCGGTCACCCCGGTCACCGGCGCCGACCTCGCCTACCTGATCTACACCTCCGGCTCCACCGGCCGGCCGAAGGCGGTGATGATCCCGCACCGCAACGTCGTACGGCTGCTGCGCGGCACCGAGCACTGGTACCACTTCGGCCCGGACGACGTCTGGACCCTGTTCCACTCGGCGGCGTTCGACGTCTCGGTGTGGGAGCTGTGGGGCTCGCTGCTGCACGGCGGCCGGCTGGTCGTGGTGCCGTACTGGGAGACACGTTCACCGGAGCGGTTCCACGAGTTGCTGCGCCGCGAGCGGGTCACCGTGCTCGGTCAGACCCCGGCCGCGTTCCGGCAACTGGTCGCCGCCGACGAGGAGTGGGGCGGGCCGTCCGACGAGCTGGCGCTGCGTACGGTGATCTTCGCGGGTGAGGCGTTGGACGTCGACTCGGTGCTGCGCTGGTTCGACCGGCACGGCGAGGAGCGACCCCGGCTGGTCAACATGTACGGCATCACCGAGACCACCGTGCACACCACCTACCAGGTGCTGTCCCGGGAACTGCTGGCCCGTTCCGCCAGCCCGATCGGGGTCGCCATCCCCGACCTGCCGCTGCGGGTCGTCGACGCCGCCGGCCGGCCGGCGCCGATCGGGGTGTGGGGCGAACTGCTCGTCGGCGGCCCCGGTGTCGCGTACGGCTATCTCGGCCGGCCCGAGCTGACCGCGCAACGGTTCGTGCCGACCGGGAACGGGCGGTTCTACCGCAGCGGCGACCTGGCGCGCTGGCGGTCCGACGGGACGCTGGAATACCTCGGCCGGGCCGACCAGCAGGTGAAGATCCGTGGCTTCCGGGTCGAGCTCGGCGAGATCGAGACCGTGCTGGCCGGCCACAGGGGAGTCACCGACGCCGTCGTCGTCGTACGCGGCGACGCCCGCAACCCCCGGCTGGTCGCGTACGTCGTCGGGACCGGGTACGACGAGGCGGCGCTGCGGGCCCACCTGGCGGCCCGGCTGCCGGCGTACATGGTGCCGGCGATCCTGGTCCGGCTGGACGCGATCCCGCTGACCGGCAACGGCAAGACCAACCGGAAGGCGCTGCCCGAGCCACGGCACGAGATCGGCGGGGAACACGTCGCGCCGCGCAACCCGGCCGAGCGGGACCTGGCCGGGATCTGGGCCGGGGTGCTGGGCACCGACCGGATCGCCGCCGACCGGATCGGCGTCCGCGACAACTTCTTCGACCTCGGCGGAAACTCGCTGGACCTGGTGCGGCTGGCCGCCGAGGTACGGCGGGTCTTCGACGTCGCCCTCGACCCGCGCAGTCTCTACGCGGCGCCGACGCTGGAGGCGATGGCCGGGACCCTCGGCCCGGCCGGTGCCGGAGCCATCCGCCCGGCCGGTGCGGGGAGCACCGGCCCGGCCAGCCCGCTGGTGCCGATCGTGGCCACCGGCGACCGGCCGCCACTGTTCTTCGTCCACCCGGTCGGCGGCTCGGTCGCCCCGTACGTCCGGCTGGCCGGGCTGCTCGGACCGGACCAGCCGTTCTACGGTCTGGAGGACCCGGCCCTGCACGGCGGCACCCCCGGCACCTCGATCGCCGCGACGGCGGCGGCCTACGTGGCGGCGGTCCAGCGGCAGCAGCCGGCGGGGCCGTACCACCTGGGCGGCTGGTCGCTGGGTGGCGCGGTGGCGCTGGAGATGGCCCACCAGTTGCGGGAGCGGGGGCAGCGGGTGGCGCTGGTCGCCGCCCTGGACACCGGGCTGCCGGACGGGTCGGACGAGCCGGACCACGCCGACCTGCTGGCCTGGTTCGTCCGCGACCTGGCCGGCATCGCCCGCGCGCGGCCGCCGACGGTCGATCCCGGGCAGCTTCGCGGCCGGCCGGAGGCCGAACAGGTCGCGGCGGTGCTCGCCGCCGTCGCCGACCTGGTGCCGGGCGGGCTTGCCGACGAACTCGCCACCCGGGTACGGGTCTTCACCGCCAACTACCGGGCGCTGCTGCGGCACCGGCCGCGGCCGTACCCGGGGCGGGTGCTGCTGCTCAGCGCGGCCGACGAGCCCGCCGACGACCTCGACCGGTGGCGGGCGGTGGCGACCGGCGGCCTGGACCGGCGGACGGTGCCCGGCGACCACTACACGATGTTGCAGCCGCCGAACCTGCCGGAGCTGGCGCGCGTCCTGCGCGCGGGCCTCGACCAGGCCGACCCCGGAGGTGCCGAATGATGCCGTTGTTCACCCCGGAGCAGGACAAGTTCCGGGCCGAGGTCTGCGCGCTGCTGTGCGAGGAGGACGTGGTCGAGGCGGTGGCCCGGTGCCGCCGGCTGCCGGGGGGCGAGGAGCCGGAACTGCTCGACGTCTACCGCCGGCTCGGCGAACGCGGCTGGCTGGCCCCCAACTGGCCGGTGGAGTACGGCGGGCTCGGCGCCACCATGGTCGAGAAGGCGATCGTCACCGAGGAGCTGATCCGGCACGGGGTGCCGGACGTGACGCACGGGCTGAGCGTCGACATCGTCGGGCTCGCGATCGCGCTCTTCGGCACCGACGCGCAGCGCGCCCGGCTGCTGCCCGGGCTGGCCCGCGGCGAGACGTCGGCCGCGGTGCTGTTCAGCGAGCCCGGGGTGGGTTCGGACCTCAGCTCGCTGCGGACCCGGGCCGAGCCGGACGGCGACGGCGGCTGGCGGCTGTTCGGCCGCAAGATCTTCAGCATGAAGACGCAGTTCGCGGACTTCGCGGTAGCCGCCGTCCGGACCACCGACACGGGCGTGAAATACCACGGCATCACGCTGTTCCTGGTGCCGCTGCGGAATCTCGCGGTCAAGATGCGTCCGATGTGGAACCTCACCGAGGACCGGATGGTCGACGTCACCCTCGACGGCGTACGGGTGGGCGCCGACGACGTGCTCGGCGAGGTCGACGAGGGCTGGCAGACCGTCAACCGTTTCCTGGGCCTGGAGCGCACCGGCGTCGACACGGCGGCCAAGGCGCAGCGGCTGCTCGACACGGTGCTGCGGCAGGCGGCGGCCACCGGCCGGCTCGACGACCCGGCGTACGCGCACCGCCTGCTCGACCTGACCGCGCGGGTCCGGGCGGCGCGGCTGCTCGCCTGGCGGTGTGTGACCAACCTGGTCGAGGGCCGCCCCGACGACGTGCAGTCGTCGGCCGCCAAGTGGCACGTCACCGAGGTGTTCAAGGAGTTGGCGGTCCTGGCGCCGGAGTTCACCGGCCTCGACGGGGTGCTCGACGCCCGCGACGCCGACGCCCCGGCCGACGGCATCGTCGACGCCGCCTACCGCGAGGCGCCCGGACTCACCCTGGCGGCCGGCACCTCCCAGATCATGCTGTACGTCGTCGCCACCCAGGGATTGGAGCTGCTGACGTGACCACGACCCGGGTGCACGCGCTCGCGGAGTTCCTCGACCCCGACCTGACCGCGATGGTACGGCGGATGGCCTACCGGCCCCGGCCGGACAACGGGTCGGCCGACGACAACCCGGCGATCCGCGCGATGATCTGGCAGGGCCTGGTCGGGCTCGGGCTGACCGGGCCGCCGCCGGACACCGCCGGGCCGGCGGCCGACGGGGCCGGCCCGGCACCGGTCGCGGACTCGCCGGTCGGCGGCCACGAGGAGCTGGCCGCGATCACCGAGCGGCTCGGCGCCGCCCTCTACCAGGGGCCGCTGCTCGACACCGTGACCGCCGCCGACCTGCTGGCCCGGGGCGGGCGGGACCTGCCCGGCGACGGCGGCGTCGCGCTGGCCGTACGCGCCGACGGGGCGGCGAGCCCCGCCGACCCCGGCGCCATGACCGTCGACCCGACGACCGGCGGCATCCACGCCGAGCGCCGGTTCGTCGGCTTCGCCACCGAGGTCGACCATCTGCTCGTGGTCGGCACGACCGACGACGGGCCCCGGCTCGCGCTGGTGCCCCGCGACCATCCGACGGTCACCGTCCGCCGCCACGAGGAACTCGGTCAGGGCGAACTGCACCACGTGCGGCTCGCCGGCACACCGGCCGTCTGGAGCGCCGACGGGTCGGGCTGGTCCCGCGCGCTCGCGACGGCCCGGATCCGCCAGGCCGGCTACCTCGTCGGGCTGGCCCGGGGCGCGTTCGACCTCGCCGTGGCGTACGCCCGCGAGCGGCAGCAGTTCGGGCAGCCGATCGGCCGGTTCCAGGCGATCGCGTTCCGGCTCGCCGAACTGTCCATCCACCTCGACGCCGCCCGGCTGCTCACCCTCGACGCGGCCCGCGATGCCGACCAGGGCCGCGACACGCGCCTCGCCGCCGCGCGCTGTCTGGCCGCGGCCGCCGATCTGGCCCGTACGATGACCACCGAAGCGTTGCAGGTGCACGGCGCGTCCGGCCTGGTCAACGACCACGACGCACATCTGTTCCATCGCCGGGCGGCGATCGAGTCGCTGTGGCTCGGCTCGCCGACGCAGCTTCGCGCCGAGGTGCTGCCGCTGCTGCGCGAACAACTCAGGTGACGAGGAGACCGACGATGGACGCTCCGGAGCCGGAGAAGCGACCCGGGCGGCTGTCCCGGGACGCCGACTTCATGAAGTTCTGGTCGGCGGAGTCGCTGTCCATGATGGGCACCCAGATCTCCATCGTGGCCATTCCCCTGCTGGCGGCGGAGACCCTGGACGCCACCGCCTTCCAGATGGGTGCGCTCAACGCGGCCCAGTTCGCGCCGTACCTGCTGCTGACCCTCTTCGTCGGGGTGTGGGTCGACCGGACCCGGCGGCTGCCGCTGCTCATCGGCACCAACCTGGGCCGGGCGGTCCTGATCGGTCTGATCCCGGTCATCGCGCTGCTCGGCGGACTCAACGTCTGGCTGCTGATGGTCCTGGTCCTGCTGTCCGCCTCCCTGACGGTGGTGTTCGACCTGGCATACCAGTCCTACCTGCCGTCCATAGTCGAGCGTGACCAGCTCGTCGACGCGAACGGGCGGCTGGAGGGCAGCCGCTCCTTCGCCCAGCTCACCGGGCCGGGCGCGGCCGGTCTGCTGGTCGGCACGCTGACCGCGCCGGTGGCGGTCGCGGTCAACGCGGCCACGTTCCTGGTCTCCGGGGTCACCCAGTTGTTCATCCGGCGGGTCGAGCCGGCCCCGGCCGGACACGACGGGCCGCGACCGTCGGTGTTCGCCCAGATCGGGCACGGCCTCGGGCTGCTGCTGCGCAACGTCTACCTGCGGGCGCTCGGCATCGAGGCGGCGGTCTACAACCTGTTCAACCAGATGCTGTGGGCGGTGCTGATCCTGCACCTGACCCGCGGCCTCGACCTGCCGCCGACGGTGATCGGCGTCGTGCTCACCATGTCCGGGGTCGGTGCCCTGCTCGGCAGCACCCTCTCCGCCCGGCTCGGCCGGCGGTGGGGCCTCGGCCCGACCCTGATCGTCTCGATCATGATCGCCAACGTGGCGCCGCTGGCGATCCCCGCCGCCGGCGGACACTGGCTGCTCGCCGCCGTCGTCATCGGCGCCGCGCTGCTGGTCAACGCCGCCGGCCTGGTCATCTACAACATCCAGGCGATCAGCCTGCGGCAGGCGTCGGTCACCTCCGACGTGCTCGGCCGCACCAACGCCGGCTACCGGTTCGCGGTCACCGGCACCGCCGCCATCGGCGCGGTCATCGGCGGTGCGCTCGGTGACCTGATCGGGCTACGCGCGACGATGGTCGTCGCCGCGCTGGGCACCATCTTCGCGGTGGTGTTCGTGATCCGATCGCCGATCCCGAAGCTGCGGGACCTGTCCGAGGTCGTCCCCAAGGAGCCGTCGCCGCCGGTCACGCCACTGCCGGCCGCCCCGAAGGCCGGCTGACCGCCGTACCCACCGGGGACCCGCGGACCGGCGGGGGCGACAATCGGCCGATGACGACACCGCACGACATCGGCCTGCTCCGGCTCACCGCGCAGCGGCTCGCCGGCCCCGGCCCGGCTGGCCCGGCCGAGGTGGTCGGCTGGCTGACCGCCGTACAGGCCCAGGATCTGCGGGGTGCGCTCACGTCGGTGGCGCTGCGTACCACCGCCCGGAGCCTGGCGGTGGTGGAGGCCGCGCTCGACGCGGGCGACGTCGTCCGGTCCTGGCCCATGCGCGGCACCCTGCACCTGGTCGCGGCCGGCGACCTGCGCTGGATCCTGGACCTGACCTCGGCCCGGATGGTCGCCCAGGCGAAGCGCCGGCGGGCCGAACTCGAACTCACCGAGGCCGTCGTCGAGCAGGCCCGTGCGCTGGCGGTCGACGCGCTGACCGGTGGCCGCCGGCTGGGCCGGCGCGACCTGCTCGCCGTCTGGGACGGTGCCGGCGTCGCCACCACCGGACAACGCGGCTACCACCTGCTGGCGCAGCTGGCGCTGACCGGCACGCTGTGCTTCGGTCCGATGTCCGGCGGCGAGCAGGAGATCGTGCTCACCGACGAGTGGATCCCGCCGTCGCCGCGACCGGACCGCGACGAGGCGCTTGGCGAGCTGGCCCGGCGCTACTTCCGCGGCCACGGCCCGGCCACGGTCAAGGATCTGGTGCGCTGGTCCGGCCTGACCACCACCGACGTACGGACCGGGGTGGCGGTCGCCCGCCCGGAACTGGCCGCCGTCGAGGTCGACGGGACCGAACACCTGATGGCACCGGAGACCCCGGACCTGCTCGCCACCCTGCGGGCCGAGGCCGGCGACGTCTTCCTGCTGCCCGGCTTCGACGAGTTCATCCTCGGCTACGGCGACCGGACCGCCGTCGTACCCGCCGAACACGCCGAGCGGATCGTGCCCGGCCGCAACGGCGTGTTCCAGCCGACCGTGGTGAGTGCCGGCCGGGTCGTCGGCACCTGGAAGCACACCGGCCGGGCACCGGACCGGACGGTGCTGGCCACCCCGTTCACCGCCTTCACCGAGCGGGTCGAGGCCGCCATCCCGCAGCGGTACGCCGACCTCCCGTGACCCCGGGCGATCCCGGCGACCCGTTGCCGGGCCCGGTATCGTCGTGCGACGTGACCGGTCTTCTGCACTCGCACTGCTCGTACTGCGGAACCGTCTACGGGGCCGGGGCCGACTGGCCCAGGGTGTGCGCGGCCTGCGCCCAGACCACCTGGCGCAACCCGCTCCCGGTCGCGGTGGCGATCCTGCCGGTGCTGACCGCCGACGGCCTCGGCGTCGTCGTGCAGCGCCGCGACATCGAACCCGCCCGCGGCAGGCTCGCCCTGCCCGGGGGGTTCATCGAGCACGGCGAGGACTGGCGCGATGCCCTGGTCCGCGAACTGCGCGAGGAGACCGGCCTGACCGGTGACGCCGAGACCGTACGCCCGTTCGCGGTCCACAGCGCCCCCAGCGGCGGCACCCTGCTGATCTTCGGCGTGTTGCCGCCGCAGCCGGCCGACCGGTTGCCGGCGTCGGCGCCGACCGCCGAGGCGACCGAGTGGCTGGTCGTCACCGAACCGACCGAACTCGCCTTCTCCACCCACACCGAGGTTTTGGCCAGCTTCCTCGCCGCCCGGGGCGGGTGAACGCACCCCGGGCGGCCGTCCACAGCGGACCCGCTGATGCCCGGAGAGTCGGCAACCTGACGCATTCCAAGCGTGCGCCCGGTCGACCTCCAGTGGAATCCCGACCGGTGGCCGGACAAACGCGCTGGTCACACCGTTGCGGGCGACTCTGTTGGGGGCCACTGGGAGCACGCTGCAACCCGGGCTGAGAGCTGAGTGGATGCGACTTGCGTGGCTATGGTGAGGTTGGAGTGCCTGGGGGGGCCGACAACACCACCCGACCGGCGTGGGCGGCGCACGGTAACCGGGTGGGGATTTGCATGAGTATTCAGTTCCGGGTTCTGGGCCCTCTCACCGCCGAACTGGACGGGGAACCCGTCGACCTCGGCGGCCGCCGGCCGCGAATGGTCCTCGCCTCGCTGATCGCGGCGCAGGGCCGGGTCCTGTCCACCGAACGTCTCGTCGAGCAGGTGTGGAGCGACGGGCCGCCGCCGACGACGGCCACCCTCTTCAGCTACGTCGCGGCGCTGCGGCGCGCACTCGAACCGAACCGGGCCGCCCGGACGCCGGCCCGGCTGCTGGTGCGGGAGGGCACCGGGTACGCGATCCGGGTGCCACCGGAGACGATCGACGCCGAACGGTTCACCGCGCTGGTGACCGCCGGCGACCGGCAACTCGACCGCGGCGACCCGACCGGGGCGCTCGAGTCGCTGAACGAGGGCCTGGCGCTGTGGCGGGGCCAGGCGTACGGCGACTTCGTCGACGCGCCGTTCACCGTCTCCGAGGTGGCCCGGCTGGAGTCGCTGCGGGCGGTCGCCCGGGAGCAGCGCCTCGCCGCGATGCTCGCGGTCGGCGAGCACAGCACCGCGATCGGTGAACTCGAGGCGCTCGTCATCGACCATCCACTGCGGGAGCGCGGCTGGGAACTGCTCGCGGTGGCGCTCTACCGGGCCGGCCGGCAGGGGGACGCCCTGGCGGTGCTGCGGCAGGCCCGGGAACGCCTCGCCGCGGATCTCGGCTCCGATCCCGGTCCGGGCCTGCTGCGGGTGCAGGCGGCGATCCTCAACCAGGACGAGTCGCTCGACCAGCCGGTCGGCGACGGACCGGCGCCGGCCCGGCAGGTACGGGTGGCGCTGCCGGCGAGCCGCAACGTGTCGGTGGCGCACTCGTCGTTCGTGGGCCGCACCGCCGAACTGGCGACGCTGTCGGACCTGTTGGCCCGGCACCGGCTGGTCACCGTCACCGGGCCGGGCGGGATCGGCAAGACCAGGCTGGTCCTCGAACTCTGCCGGGGCCGCGAAGACGCGGACGGGCCGTGGGTGGTGGAGCTGGCCGGGCTGCGGGAGCCGACGCTGGTCGCCCGGACGGTCGCCGAGACGGTCGGGATACCGGGCAACCCCGGCGCCGACGAACTGGCGGCCGTGCTCGCCGAACGTGAGATGGTGCTGGTCCTCGACAACGCCGAGCATTTGCTGACGGCGGTGGCGGGGCTGGCGCGTACGCTGCTGGGCCGGTGCCCGGGGCTCCGGCTGCTCGTCACGACCCGGCAACCACTGGCGGTGGCCGGGGAGGCCGTCCTCGACGTGGCCCCGCTGCCGCCCGACGACGCGGTCGAGCTGCTGGTGCAGCGCATCGCGGCGGTCCTGCCCGGAGCCGGGCCGGCCGACGTCGACCGGCCGACCGCCGCCCAGGTGTGCCGGGACCTCGACGGCCTGCCGCTGGCGATCGAACTGGCGGCGGCGCAGTCCCGCGCCCTGTCCCTGCGGGAGATCGCGTTCCAGCTCGACGACCGGTTCACACTGCTCGACACCGGGCACGGCGACGACCACCGGCACGCCACGCTGGAGAACACGATCGGGTGGAGCTACCACCTGCTGACCGAACCGGAGCAGCGCCTGTTCCGGCAGCTCAGCGTCTTCGATGGCGGCTTCGACCTGGACGCCGTACGGCTGGTCGGCGGCGGCCTCCCGGTGTCGCAGGTGGTGCCGTCGCTGCTCGGCCTGGTCCGCAAGTCGCTGGTCGCCGCGGACGCCGGGACGACGCCGCGCCGCTACCGGATGCTGGAGTCGGTACGGCTCTACGCGGCGGCGCTGTTGCGCGACGACGAACTCCACGACGCCCGGGCCCGGCACCGGAGCTGGCTGCTGGGGCTCGTCGAGACCGGCGAGCAGCGCCTGCCGACCCCCGACGGCGACACCTGGCTGGCCCGGCTCGGCCTGGAACGCGACAACATCCGGGCCGCCCTCGCCTCGGCGCTCGCCGTCGGGGACCCGCTGTGCGCGGCCCGGATCTGCGGGGCGCTCGCCTGGTTCTGGTACCGGACCGGGCAGATCGCCGAGGGGCTGCGCTGGGGCCGGCGTACCCTGGCCGCGCTGGACGGCCGGCGGCCGGCGGCCGACGCCGTGCCCGACGGGTGGACGCTGGCCCGGGCCCGGCTGCTGATGACCATCGGCGGGGTCAGCTACCTGGCCGGCGAGCACGCCGCCGCCATCCGGGCGCTGCGGACGTCGGCCGACCTGTGCGAGCGGGTCGGGGCCCGGGACGCGCACACCACCGCCGTCATCTACCTGGCCTCGGTCACCGCGATCAGCGGCGACATCGCCAGCGCGCTCCCCCTGGCCGACCAGGCCGTCCGGCTCGCCGAGGTGGTCAACCGGCCGTGGGCGCTGGCCGAGGCGCTGACCGTACGCGCCCAGCTCAGCCGGGCCTGCACCGACCTGCCCCGGGCCCGGGCCGAACTCGCCCGCGCGAACGAACTCGCCCGCTCGTGCGGGCACCGGTGGGCGGTGATCTCGTCGGACTGGGTCGACAGCAAGGTCAGCGTGGATCTCGGCATGCCGGGGCGGGCCCGGAACACCCTGACCACGCTGCTGCTGGAGTCCGATCCGGCGACGGACCGGTCGAGCTGGCTGGCGACGGCCCACTCGCTGGCCGGCGCGCTGGGACGGACCGGGCGGGCCGGGGACGGGGCGGTCCTGCTCGGTGCGGTCGCGGCGCTCGGCACCCCGATCGGCTACTTCCCGGAGCGGATGGACCCGTTCGACTCCCCCGGCGACGCCGCCGCCGTGCGGGCCGCCCTGGACGACGGCGCCTTCGACGCGGGCTTCGCCCGGGGCCGGCAGCTCGGCTGGCCGGAGCTGATCGAGCTGATCGTCTCCCTCGCCGGCCCGGACAACCGGTGGACCGGACCGGCCGGCGTCACAGGGCCGGTGGCAAGGTGACGCCGGGGTCGGGGGCCGGTGGGCGTACGGCGGTGACGGCCGCGTAGCCCTCGGCCAGCCAGCCGAGGTCGGTGCCGGGTGCCGGGTGCGGCTCGGACGCCTCGACGGTGGTGCGGACGTACCCCTCGCCACGCTCGGCGACCGCCATCTGCACCTGCCCGAACGGGGCGAGGGTGGCCGGCCGCAGCCCGGCGATCCGGTCGGCGGGCAGGTCGGGCACGTTCAGGTTGAGCACCGTGCCGGCCGGGGCGTCGAGCAGCCAGGGCAGCAGGCCGATCGCGAAGTCGGCGGCGGCCGGCCAGTTGCGGGCCTCGTCGTCGGCGGTGTCGAGGGCGGCGACGGCGGCACCCCCGGTGGCGCTGGTCGCCGCGGCCGGGGTGAGCACGTCGAGGGAGACCGCCAGCGCGGACAGGCCCTGGTTGGCGGCGGTCAGGGCGGCGCCGACGGTGCCGGAGTGCAGGATCGCGTGGCCGGCGTTGGCGCCCCGGTTGATGCCGGAGAGCACCAGGCGCGGGGCCGGCCCGAAGACGCCGAGTCCGGCCAGCACGGCGATGTAGGCCGGCGAGGCGGCGACGCCGTACGCGACGACGTCCTCCAGGCCGGGCAGGGTGGGCCGGGTGATCACCACCCGGCCCTGGTCGGTGACGGCGCTCAGCGCCGCGCTCATGCCGCTGGCCTCCCGCTCGGGGGCGGCGACGACGACCTCGTGCCCCGCGCCACGGGCGGCGTGTGCCAGCCAGCGGATGCCGGGTGCGGCGACGCCGTCGTCGTTGGTGATCAGAATCCGTACCGGTCGGTCCGCCATGTCCAACGCCTACCCCTCGCCGAGCGGTGCCAGCCGCACCCGGCCGATCAGCTCCCCGATCGTCTCCGCCCGGCCGGTGCCCAGCCCGTGCCGGGTGACGTTCACGGCGCCGGCCGCGGCGCCGGTGCGTACCGCCTGTTCCAGGTCGCCGCCGCGGGCCAGGACGGCCGCGACCCCGGCGCTCATCGAGTCGCCGGCACCGCGGTGGTCGACGACCTGGAGCGGGGGTACGCGCACCTCGGTGACGTCGTCGTCGAGCAGCGCGAGCGCGGGCGCGTCGGCGCGGCTGACCAGGACGGCCCCGGCACCGTCGCGGCGGAGCTGGTGGGCGGCGGCCACGAGTTCGTCGACGCTGTCGTCCTTCGCCCGGCCGTCGTCGATGAGTTCCTCGTGGCTGACCTTGACGAACGTGACGCCGCCGTCGAGGACCGCGGCGAGGTACGGGCCGGACAGGTCGGCGACGACCTGGCCGCCGTTGGCGCGCAGGTCGGCCGCGAGGCACCGGTAGACGTCGGGGTCGACGACTTCCGGGGCCGCCGGTCCACTGAGTACGGACACCGGGGCGCGCAGCCCCTCGGCGAGCGTGATGCTGTAAAGCTCGTCGATGTCGTGGCGGACCATCGGCTCGCCCGGGTGTTCGGCGATCTCGGTCCGGCTGCCGTCGCGCCGGTCGTGGACGCTCCAGCCCGAGCCGGCCTGCCGGGCCACCGCCCGTACCTGGACGTTCTCGTCGGCGAGCAGGACCCGCAGGACATCGCCGACCTCGCCACCGACGGTGACGCACAGGGTGGCCGGCACCCCCAGTGCGGCGATCATGCGGGCCTGCCAGACGCCCTGCCCGCCCGCGTGCAGGTGCAACTCGACCGCGTCGGCCTGCTGTTCGATGGTCACGGTCAGCAACGGTGCCGGCGCGAACACCACCACGTGTCCAGTCATCCCCGCCTACTTCCCAGTGCGGGCCGGCGGCAATCCGGCGTCAGGCGGGTCACGCCGTGAGCGCGGCCCGGTCCAGCGCGGGCCGGCCGCCCGGATGCCCCACGGTGGCGCCGGCAGCGGCGACGGCGTAGCGGACGGCGGCCGGTGGCGGGTCGCCGCGCAGCAGCGCGACGGTCAGCGCGGCGACCAGCGCGTCGCCGGCGCCGGTGGTGTCGACGACGTGCTCGGCGGTCAACGGGACCAGCAGGTGTCCCTCGCCCCAGCGCGGGTCGCGCCACACGGCGAGGTTCCCGGCCCCGCCGAGCCCGAGGACGAGCAGTCCGGGGCCGGCGGCGAGCAGGTCGGTGGCAACGGCCCGGACCCGCTCCGGGTCACCGGCGGTCACCCCGGTCAGCAGTTCCGTCTCGTGGTCGTCGGCCCGCAGCACGTCGGCGGCGGCGAACAGCGCGGCCCGGTGCCCGTCGTCGGTGGGCACGCCGTCGAGCACGACCAGCCGGCCGGCTTCGCGGGCCAGCCGGGCCGCGGTCAGCGTCGCCGTCGGCGGTTGCTGCAACTGCACCAGTACGGCGTCGGCGGCGGTCAGTACGTCGGCGTGGGCGCGTACGTCGGCCTCGGTGAGCAGGACGGCGTCCGGCAGATGTTCGACGTACCGCCAGTGCCCCCGCCCGTCGAGCAGTTCGAGGATCAGCCCGGTGACCGTCTCGCGGCGCCGGACGACGGCCGACACGTCGATGCCGTCGCGGGCAGCCTGGGCGAGCAACTGGTCGGCGACGCTGTCGTCACCGGTCACGGCCAGCAAGGCCGGGTCGGCGCCGAGCTGGGCGAGCGAGACCGCCTGGTTGGCGCCCTTGCCGCCGAGCATCTCGCGGCGCAGCCGGGCGGCGACGGACCGGCCGCCGTCGGGCACCTCGTCGACGAGCAGCACCAGGTCGCGGGCGATCTGGCCGGCGACGGCCACCCGGGCGTTCACCGCCCGGCCTTCCGCGAGTTCGAATCGGTCATCCGCATATCCGGTGCGCTACCCGGTGCCGTACCGACCAAACCGGGGCGCCGGTTACGCGCGTACGACCGGGGTGTCGACGAGGTGTTCGGCGATGAACCAGGCCTGCAGCTCGCCGGTCCGGATGACGTTGGAGACCAGTATGTCGTTGGTGCCGTCGTCGCCCATGTCCGCGACCCGGGCCGCGGCGTCGTGCGCGTCGGTCAGGATCATCTCGTGTGCCTCGAGGAGGCGGGACAGCATCGCGGGCACCTCCTCGGCGCCGTCCGGCGGGCGGGGCACCTTGGTTATCTCCGCCACGTGCCGGGGGTCGCCGACGGCGACGCCGCCGAGCGTCTGGACCCGTTCGGCGAGCATGTCGATGAGGGCGAGTTGTTCGCCGGCGTGCTTGTCGAGCAGCAGGTGCAGTTGGTAGAAGGTGTGGCCGCGCATCAGCCAGTGGTGCTTCTTGTAGAGGGCGTACAGGATCTGGGTGTCGGAGAGGATGCGGTTGACCCGCTCGCAGGAGTACATCCGGGCGTCGTACGACAGCCCGACCGGCAACTGGCGTACGGAGCCGAACTCCTGGATCTGCCGGCCGTGCTGGTGCAACAGGGGTTGGCTGGTGCTCGTGGTGCGCTCCACATACCTCGTCATGCCTGTGGCCTCCTGGAGATGTCGGGCATCACATGCCGCTCCCGACCACGCGGGTGGGGTCGCCGGTACCGGCGTCGGCGTGGGTGCGGCCGTCACCCGAACGATATGCCGGAAAAGGAGGGGCTGAAGATGCTTCGACGGTATCCATCGGGCCGCTCCGCCGGGCCAGGGGCGGGCGGTTGTTTCCTGATCTGAGCGCCAGGGACCTTTCCGCCGACGGATAAGGTCCCTGACGCTCAGATCGACAACGCGGGACCGGCGGTGGCGCGGTCAGCGGCGGGCCACACGGGCCGCGGCGGTGAGGCGCCGGGCTACACGGGCCGGCGGTGGCACGGTCAGCGGCGGGCGATGCCGGGCTGGCCGCGGCCGAGGGCGTCGAGCCGGCCCCAGCGGCCGGGGATGTCGTGCAGCTCGATCTGTCCCATCTCCTCCGGCACGGCCGGGTCGACCACGAGGTGGTCGTCGTACGGTTCCAGGCCCAGCAGGGTACGCAGGAACAGCAGCGGGGCGCCGGCCGAGGTGGCGTGCGGGGCGCCGGCCGAGGCGTACAGGACCGGGTACTTCGTCAGGGTCGAGTCGTAGCCGGCAAGGGCCTCGGGCAGCCGCCCGCCGAAGTACCGGCCGGCGCCGAGGATCGCGGCGGCGACCCGGGCGGCCTCGGGGCGGAAGCCGTACCGGCGCAGCCCCCAGGCGATGATCGAGTTGTCGAACGGCCACACCGTGCCGGTGTGGTATCCGATCGGGTTGTAGCGCTGCTCGGTGGTCGCCAGGGTACGGATGCCCCAGCCGGAGAACAGGGTGGGGCCGAGCAGGTGCGAGACGACGGCCTCGGCCCGGTCCGGTTCGACGATGCCGCTCCACAGCAGGTGGCCGATGTTCGAGGTGAGCGAGTCGACCTGCTGCCCGTCGGCCTGCAGGGCGGCCGCGTAGTATCCCCTGTCCTCGATCCAGAAGTCGCGGTTGAAGCGTTCCCGCAGTGCCGCGGCCTCCCGCTCCAGCCGGTCGGCGTACTCCGGATCGCCCCAGACCCGGCGGGCCAGCCGGGCGGCCCGGCACTTGGCGTCGTAGACGTAGCCCTGGATCTCGCACGCCGCCTGCGGATAGCCGGCCAGCCGGCCGTCGCGGAAGGAGACACCCTCGTCGGAGCACTTCCAGCTCTGGCCGACCGTGCCGTCGGTGCTGCCGTGCGGGCCGTACCAGAGGTAGCCGTTGCCGACCAGGTCGGCGTACCGGTCGATCCAGTCGAGCGCCTGGGTGGCCTCGAACCGCAGCTCGTTGACGAGTTCGGTGTCGCCGGTCCAGCGTTCGTACTCGTCGAGCAGGATCACGAACAGCGGGGTGGTGTCCGCGGCGGCGTACAGGATGGCGTGCGGTCGCTCGTTGAACGCCGCGGACTCGTCGTACCGCAGTTCCTGAAGGATCTTGCCGGGCTCCTCGCCGCGGAACGGGTCGATCCGGGCGCCCTGCGCGAGCGACAGGATGCGCAGGGCGGGTACGCAGGTCTGCGGCAGGAACGGCAGGGCCTGCATCCGGCTGAAGATCGCGTCGCGGCCGAACAGGTTCATGAACCACGGCATCCCGGCCAGCGGCTGGTACTCCCGGTAGTTGAGACCCTTGTACCGCAGGGCGACCAGGTCGGAGAGACTGCGCTGGTACGTCTGCTGGAGCGGCTCGTAGTCGGTGCGCAGCCGGGGTGCCCCGCTCACCCAGTCGTCGAGTTCCTGCCGGATCTGCTCCGTGCTGCGCAGCCGGTGACCGGGCAGCGCCTCCCGCAGGTCGGCGGGCTTGGCCGGCCGTAGGAGCGCGGTGACCCGCAGGTCGGTGTGCCAGATGCCGTGCGGTTCGACCCGGGTGGTGAACGTCATGCCGTTGTCGTCGGTCGCGCAGGGCTGGCTCGACGCGACCAGCGTCTCCCGGACGAAGACGCCGCGCTCGTACCGGACGGTCAGCACGCCGTCCCGGATCGTCGTCGTGGTTTCGCGGTGCCGCTGGACGCCGTGCTTGATGTCGATCAGTTCGGCGAAGTCGGCGCCGATGTCGAGGCGGATGGTCAGGTCCATCGGCTCCTTCGAGTGGTTCTGCACCGACACCCGTTCCTCGAAGGCGTCGCCGGCCCACCGGTGCCGGAACACCGAGATGTCGGTGTCGACGTAGTGGGTCGGCTGGCCGGGGGTGAGGAAGAACCGGGACTCGAAGTACTGCAGGTCGTCGATCGACAGCGTCTGCAGGCGCTCCCCGTTGACGGTGAGCCGCCAGGTGGACAGGAACCGGGTGTCGAAGAAGAACAGGCCGAGCGGCATCTGCCGGGACGGTTCGACGTCGCCCTTGCGGTCACAGGTCATGAACAGGTTGCCGTAGTAGATGCTGACCGGATTCACTCGCCACCTCCGGGCCGGGGGGCGTGCGCGGCGACGGCCTCGGGCAGCGGACCGCGGGTGTCGGCCAGGGGCGGCAGCAGTCTGCGGAAGGTCAGGAAGAGGGTGAGGTCGCCCTCGACGGCGGCGCGGTCGCGCAACGTCATCGAGACGGTGTGGTCGCGGCCGGCGAGCAGGTTCTCGAACCATTCGCCGGACATGTTCACCACGCACCCGGCCGGGCGGTCGTCGGGCACCGCGGTGGCGCCGCCGCCGGCGAAGGTGACCAGCCAGTTGTCGACGGCCCCGTTCCGGTGCAACACGAACCTGATCGTCCCGTGCCTGCTCGGTGGGAGCCGCCCCACCGACGTCTCGCCCAGCGTGGCGAAGAACCGATCGATGTCGTCCACCACCGGTGACAGCTCCCTCCGCTCGGCGTACGGCGCCAACCCTGGCCGCAACCGGGGTGGCCGGGGATCACCCGGTCCGGGTGAACCGTCGCGGAGCCGGGTCCGGTGGTCACCGGGAACGGCGTCGCCACTCCCGGGCGAGGAGTTCGTACGAGCGCACCCGGTCGGCGTGGCGGTGGGTGATGGTGGTGACGGCCAGTTCGTCGGCGCCGGTCGCCTCCCGCAACTGTTCGAGCCGGTCGGCGACCTCGGTCGGGGTGCCGACGAACTGCGTGTCGACGCGGTCGGCGACCAGTTCCCGGTCGGCGTCGGTCCATTCGTGGGCGCGGGCCTCCTCGGGGGTCGGGAACGGCATCGCGCCCTCGCCGGTGCGGATGCCGCGTACCCACGGGCCGTAGCCGGCGGCGAGTTCGCGGGCGGTGTCGGTGTCCGGCGCCACGACGACGTCGGCGGAGACGCTGACGTAGGGCCGGTCCAGTTCCGCCGACGGACGGAACGCGGCCCGGTAGCCGTCGGCCGCCTCCAGGACGGTGGCCGGGCTGACGTGGTAGTTGGCGGCGAACCGGAGCCCGTGCGCGCCGGCGACCTGCGCGCTCTCGCCGCCGCTGCTGCCGAGGATCCAGACCTGCAACCGGGCGCCGGTGCCCGGTACCGGCCGCGCCGGTTCGCCGTCGGCGGACCGGTAGGTGCCGCGTAGCAGGCGCAGCAGGTCGTCGACCTGCTCGACGTAGTCCTGCGACCGGGCACCGGGTAGCTGGAGCAGCGTTCTCTGCAGGACAAAGCGGGGCGCGGCGAGCAGGTGTGCGGCGGAGAACCGGGGCGGGATCAGCAGCCCGTTCGGCGCCCGGCCGCCGACCGGGGCCGGGGCCGGCTCGGTGGGTCGGCCGCCGGAGCGGCCGAGGCCGAGGTCGAGCCGCCCGGGATGCAGGGCGTCGATCAGCCCGAACTCCTCCACGGTCGACAGCGCGGTGCGGTGGCCCATCAGCACCGCGCCGGAGCCCACCCGGATCGTCGAGGTGGCGGCCGCGGCCAGCGCGATCATGATCGCCGGAGAGGTGCCGGCGACGCCGGGGTTGAGGTGGTGCTCGGCGAACCAGTACCGGGCGTATCCGAACCGCTCGGCCCGCCGGGCGAGGTCGATGCTGTTGCCTATCGCCTCCGCGGCGGTCGCCCCGGACGGGATCGGGACCAGGTCGAGCACCGCGAGCGGGGTGGTGGGCATCGGATTCTCCTCGTTCACTCTGCCGGGTCGGGAGCACAGGCGATGGGCGCGACCAGGGGGAACCTCATCCGGCGGTCCGGACCGCCGGTTCGGGTACGGCGAGCCCGAGGTGGTCACGCAGCGTCGGCCCGGTGTATTCGGTGCGGAAGACCCCGCGTTCCTGCAGCAGCGGTACGACGGTGTCGGCGAACTCGTCGAGCCCGCCGGGGGTCAGGTGCGGTATGAGAATGAACCCGTCGCCGGCCTCGGCCCGGACGAACTCGTCCATCGCCCGTGCCACGGTCGCCGGTGAGCCGATGAAGGTCTGCCGGCCGGTGACCTCGATGACCAGTTCGCGGATCGACAGCCGCTTCGCCGCCGCGCGCTCGCGCCACTCCTTCGCCGTGGCCAGCGGGTCGCGGTACATCCGTACGCTGGCCCGGCCGCGGGCGACCAGGTTCTCGCCCGGCACGGGATCGATCTCGGGCAGCGGGCCGTCGGGGTCGTACCCGGACAGGTCCCGGTTCCACAGTTGTTCCAGGAACCGGATCGCGGTCTGTCCGCTGACCTGCCGCAGCCGGATCTCGTGGGCCCGTTCGTGCGCCTCCTCGTCGGTGTCGGCGAGGGCGAAGGTCGTCGCCGGCAGGACCAGCAACTGCTCGGGTGTACGGCCGTGGCGGTGCAGCCGTGCCTTGACGTCGGCGTAGAAGGCGCGCCCGGCCGCCAGGGTGCCGTGCTGGCTGAAGATCGCGTCGGCCGAGGAGGCGGCGAACTCCCGGCCGGCGTCGGAATCACCGGCCTGGAAGATCACCGGCCGGCCCTGCGGCCCGCGCGGTACGGTGAACCGCCCGGCGATGTCGAAGTGGGCGTCGCGGTGCGCGAACGTGCCCGCCCGGGCGTCGCCGAGGAACACCCCCGACCGCCGGTCGGCGACGATCTCGTCGCCCCGCCACGAGTCGAAGAGCTCCCACGTGGTGTGCAGGAAGCTGCGGGCCCGCTCGTACCGCTGCTCCTGCGGCAGGAAACCGCCGCGCCGGAAGTTCTCGCCGGTGAACGCGTCCCAGGAGGTGACCACGTTCCACGCGGCCCGGCCGCCGGAGAGGTGGTCGAGGCTGGCGAACTGCCGGGCGACCTCGTACGGCTCGTTGAACGTGGAGTTGATCGTGCCGGCCAGGCCGAGGTGGTCGGTGACCGCCGCGAGGGCGGCGAGGACGGTGAACGTGTCGGGGCGGCCGACGACGTCGAGGTCGTGGATGAGGCCGTTCTGCTCCCGCAGCCGCAGCCCTTCGGCCAGGAAGAGGAAGTCGAACCTGGCCCGTTCGGCGGTGCGGGCGAAGTGGGCGAAGGAGCTGAACTCGATGTGGCTGCCGGCCCGGGGGTCGCTCCACACCGTGGTGTTGTTGACGCCGGGGAAGTGCGCGGCGAGGTGGATCTGTCTGGGTGGTCTGTCCATGGTCGGCTGGCCCTCCTGGGTCTGGCGGTGCCGGCGGTTCAGGCGGCGGCGTACCGGTTGGCCGGGCGGGACAGGCCGAGCAGCCCGCGCAGGGTGCCGGCCGGGTACGTCCGGCGGAACGCGCCGCGCCGCGACAGTTCCGGCACCAGCCCTCGGGTGACCTGTTCGAGGTCGTACGGCAGGCAGGCGGGACGCAGCCGGAAGCCGGTGAGGCCGGCCTCCTGCCACTCCTGCAGCAGGTCCGCGAGTTCGGCCGGGGTGCCGGCGAAGACCGCCGCGTCGGCGGCGGGCGGACCGCCGGCGAGTTCGTCGAGCCGGGCCCGCCGGGCGCGGGCCCGCGCGGCGGTCGCGTCGAGGAACACGATCAGATCGCCGAAGACGTGCGGGGTCTCCCCCGCCCGGCCCGCGGCGGCCCGGATCTCGGCGACGACGGCCCGGGCCGGCCCCGGTCCGTCCGCAGTCACGAACCCGAGGTCGGCCGAGCGGCCGATCAGGCGGTACGACAGGCTGCCGTGGGCGAGCGCGGCGACAACCGGTTGCCCCTGCGGCGGGCGGGGGGTGATCGACGGCCCCTTCACGCTGAACCAGCGGCCGGTGAAGTCGATGTGGTGCAGCCGGTCGCGGTCGACGAAGCGGCCGGTGGCGACGTCCCGGATCTCGGCGTCGTCCTCCCAGCTGTCCCAGAGCCGGCGGAGGACCTCGACGTAGTCGGCCGCCTCGTCGAACAGGTCGCGGACCGCGCCGGCGTCGCCGGGGTCCGGTGGCCGACGGCGGCCGAAGTGGGCCGCCTCGTCGGGCCGGGCCGACACCCGTACCTGCACGCCGGCCCGGCCGCCGGACACGAAGTCGAGGGTGGCGATCGCCTTGGCGATGTGGAACGGCTCGGTGTGGGTGACCACGACGCTGGGTACGAGTCCGATGTGGCTGGTCAGTGGTGCGACGCGGGACGCGATCAGCACCGCGTCGAGCCGGCCGCGGACCCGGTCGGTGCGGTCGTCCGGCCCCGCCGGGTGGGTGGACTGCGGGCCGAGCGAGTCTTCGATGGTGACGAGGTCGAGCCGGCCGCGTTCGGCCTCGGTGACGAGGTCGGCCCAGTAGCGGGCGGTGAACAGGTCCGCCGGCCGGGCGGTCGGCTCGCGCCAGGCGGCGGGGTGCCAGCCGGCGCCGTCGAGCGTCACGGCGAGATGCATCGACGGGAGGGTGTCGGGCATGGCGCGGCTCCGCTTCCTGGGTGGGAGGTGGTGACGGGCCTGGCTCGGCGGCGGAGGAACACGCCCGGTAAGCCGGGTTTGTCGGCTATCGCCGGACCCTTCTGCGAGGCTACCCCGGATCGAACGTACCTGTCTATCCCTACAGGATTAGTGGGCTTTACGGCCGGTTCACGGCTGCCCGGGGCCGAGGCCGGCCAGCCACCGCTCGAGGTCCGCCGGCCGGCGGAACAGCAGGACCGGCGGCCCGCCCGGCTCGGCCTGCCAGCGCCGCATCCGCCGGCGCTTGCCGGCGAACGACCCGAAGTGCCACACGACGACCGACTCGGTGGAGAAGACGCTGCCCAGCGACTCGTGGTTGCCGTTGCAGATCGTCTCCCGGGTCACCACCCGGCGCGCGGTCCGGCGCAGCAGCCGCCACAACGACAGCCAGCGCGGATAGTCCAGGCCGATGACGAGGTCGGCGTGGGCCAGCGGAAGGTCCAGCCAGGGGCCGTACGCCCCGTCGAGGATCCACCGCCGCTGCCGGCAGATGGCCCCGATCCGTTGACGCTGCACCGCCGTGGGCACCTCGACCCAGCCGGGTTCCCAGGTCAGGTCGTCGACCGGATGCCACGGCAGGCCCAGCCGCCGGGCCAGTTCCTCGGCCAACGTGGACTTTCCGGAGCCGTACACCCCGTAGACGAGGATTCTCGACGGGCCGGCCACCCGGCGAGGGTATGTCGTCGTGTCCTCCTCGACGAACCCGCGGCCCCGGAGCCGGTCGGCGCGGGGTCACCTCAGGAGCCACGTCTAGCATTCGCTGATGCGAGCCAGCGTGGACGAGGACCCGGCAGCCGGAAACGACGGTGCCGGGCGGCGCCCGGGGCGTCCCGCCCTGGCCGGCGCCCGGGAGGTGCTGGCGATCCCGGCGTTCCGCCGGCTGTGGATGGTCACCGGGCTGTGCAGCAGCGCGGACTGGCTGGCGCTGGCCGCGTTCGCCGCGCTCGCCGGCACCCTCGCCACCAGCAGCGCCGGACTGAACTACGCGTTCAGCGGCGTCCTGTTCGCCAACCTCCTGCCCGGCCTGCTCTTCTCGCCGGTCGCGGGCCTGCTGGCGGACCGGTTCGACCGGCGTACCGTGATGGCCGTCGCCGACCTGGCCCGGTGCGCGCTGCTGCTGTCGATCGCGGTGGTGAACAGCTACTGGTGGATCCTCGTCGGCGGCTTCCTCGTCCAGGTGGCCACGACGATGTGGATTCCGGCGAAGGACGCCGCCGTACCCGGCCTGTTGCGGCGACCGGACCAGGTCGCGCCGGCGGCCCAACTGGGCCTGGCGATGACGTACGGTCTCACGATCGCCGTCGCCGGCGGCCTGTTCACGCTGATCACGGGAGCCGGTACGGTCTTCGGCCTGCCGTCGCACGTGCTCGACATGAACGGTCTGACCCGGCTCGCGGTCGTCGTCGCCGCGCTGTTCTACCTGGCCAGCGCGGTGTCGATCGCGACCGTCCTGCCCGAGCTCGCCGCCCGCCCGACCCCGGCCACACCGGCCGGTGCGGCCGACCGGGCGCCGGACGCGACGCCCGGCCCGGGTCTGGGCGCGATGCTGCGCGACAGCGTCTCCTACGTACGCACGAGCCCGCTGGTCCGGGGGCTGCTGATCGGCATGGCCGGTGCCCTCGCCGCCGGCGGCGCCGTCGTCGGCTCGGCCCAGACGTACGCGCTGAGCCTGCGCGGTGGTCAGGCCGCGTTCGGACTCCTGCTCCTCGCCGCGTTCGTCGGGCTGGTGGCCGGAATCCTCGGTACGCCCCGGCTGGCCCGTCGGGTGACGCACGAACGGCTGTTCGGGATCGCGGTCGTCGGTGCCGGGAGCGTACTGGTCGTGGTGGCGCTCTCCCCGCACCTGGCGGTGTCGCTGGCGGCCGTCGTGGCCGTGGGCGCCGGTGCCGGCACCGCCTTCCTGACCGGGGTGACGATCATCGGCTCCCGGGTCGAGGACGCGATGCGGGGCCGGGTCAACGCGCTCTACCAGTCGATGCTGAAGGTCGTCCTGGGGTGTTCGGTGGCCCTCGCGCCACTGTTGGTGACCCTGATCGGGCAACGTCGGCTGCACCTGTGGGGCGAGGACTTCCTCGTCGACGGCACCCGTCCGGTGATTCTCGGCGCCGGCCTGCTGGCCGCCCTGGCGGGCGGGCTGGCCTACCGCCGGATGCGGGCCGGGATTGCGCATTCCGGCGAAAGTGCCGGGCAACGTCGCTAGCCTGTCGGGGACCGCACTGGCGCGACCGGAGGGAGCACCCGATGGGTTCCCTGCTCAACCCCTACCTCAGCTTCGACGGCGACGCACGGCAGGCGATGGAGTTCTACGAGCGGGTCTTCGGCGGCACCCTGATGATGAACACCTACGGCGAGTTCGGCGCGCCGGACCCGGCGGCCGCCGACAAGGTCATGCACGCCAGGCTGGACACCTCCGGCGGGTTCACGCTCATGGGTGCCGACCACCCGCCGGGCGAGGACTACCGGCCGGGCAACAACCTGTCGGTCAGCCTGAGCGGTGACGACGCCGACGAGCTGCGCGGCTACTGGGCGAAGCTGTCCGAGGGCGGGAACGTGTCGGTGCCGCTGGAGAAGCAGATGTGGGGCGACGAGTTCGGCACCTGCCAGGACCGGTTCGGGGTGACCTGGATGGTCAACATCTCCCAGCCGCAGGGCTGACCGGTCGATGCCGGCTCAGGATCGGCGGAGCCGGTAGCCGAGGCCGCGCAACGTCTCGATCACGTCGACGCCGAGCTTCTTGCGCAGGGTGCTGACGTGGACGTTGACGAGGTTGGGGCTGGGCTCGAAGTCGTAGCCCCAGGCGTGGGCCAGGAGCTGTTCGCGGCTGAGTACCCGGCCGGGATGCCGGAAGAGCACTTCCAGAAGGGCGAACTCACGCCCGGTGAGGGCCACGTCCCGGCCGTGCACGGTGACTCGCCGGGCCCGCGGGTCGAGCCGGACCGGGCCGGACGCGAGGATGGGCGGCTCGTCGATGCCGGCGTCCCGCAGCCGCGCCCGGATCCTCGCGAGCAGTTCCTCGAAGCGGAACGGCTTGGTCACGTAGTCGTCGGCGCCGGCGTCGAGGCAGGCGGCCGCGTCCTGGCCCGGCCGGCCGGTCAGCACCAGCACCGGTAGCCCGCGGCGGTGTGTCCGCAGGGTCCGCAACACGTCGAGGCCGCTGCGGTCGGGCAGTCCCAGGTCGAGGATGACCAGGTCGAACTCATGGCCCACGCCGAACCGCTCGGCCTGTGCGGCGTCGGTGGCGTGGACCGTCGTCCACCCGTTCGCCCGCAGCCCCTTGACGAGGAACGACGCGATCTGGGCGTCGTCCTCGGCGATCAGGATCCTGGCCACGGCGGTGCCCCTTCCCCGGGCCGCTCCGGAATGACCAGGGTGAACGTCGCTCCGCCGCCCGGCCCGCTGACCAGTTCGACGCGGCCGCCGTGGGCCACCGCGATCGCCCTGACGATCGACAGCCCCAGCCCCGAGCCGGGATAGCGCAGGTGGGCCCGGGCGCCGCGACGCAGGCGGTCGAAGATGTACGGCTGGTCCTTGGGCGGGACACCACAGCCGGTGTCGCGGACCCAGAGCCGTAGCTCGCCGTCGACGAGAGTCGCGCCGAGGGCGATCGTGTCGGTTCCGGTGGTGTGCCGTACGGCATTGTCGGCCAGATTGACCATGGCCTCGGTGAGCCGGTGCCGGTCGGCGGTCCCCTGCCCCGGCCCGGCCTCGTCGAGTCGCCAGTCGCGTACGGCGAGCGCACTGACCTTGACCACGAGTTCGGCCATGAACGTCTCCAGGTCGATCCGCTCGCGCTGGATGAATCGTGGATGGTCGACATCGGCGAGCAGCTGCAGATCGTTGACTATCCGGCCCATCCGGACCAGTTCGTCGGAGACCAGGGCGATGGTGCCACGCCATTGCGGATTTCCGGAGACCTCGCGGTCGAGCAGGCCGAGATTTCCCAGGGAGATGGTCAGCGGCCCCCGCAGTTCGTGGCTGGCGTCGGCGACGAATTCGCGTTCCCGGCGGAAGACCGCCTCAAGGCGGTCGAGCATCGCGTTGAAGGTGTTGGCCATTTCCGCCGCCTCGCGCTGGCGGCCGACCGGGATACGGCGGGTCAGGTCGGATTGCGAGATCAGCCGGGCCGTCTCGGTGAGTTGCCGGACCGGACCGAGCACCCGGCCGGTCACCAGCCAGGCGCAGGCCGAGGCGAGCACCAGCACGCCGAGAATGACGCCGGCGCCGTACCGCTGGAGTTTGGCGATCTCCGCGCGTTCACCCACCGGGAGGATGGTGACCACGAACGCGCCGCTGCTGGTGCCGACCCGGATCGGCAGGGCCGCGTAGTAGGCCACCCCGCTGCCGGTGTCGTAGCTGGCCAGGCGGGGGCGGTCCGGCCCGGGCGCGGGCGCGCCGGCGGCATCGGCGAAGGCCCGCAGGGCCGGCTCGGGAAGCCTGTCGATCGGGAACCGGCTGAGCGCGGCGTGGTAGAGCTGACCGTCCGCGAAGGCCAGCATCGCCTCCTCGTTGCTGGGCACGTTGCGGCGGAAGTAGACGTCGAAGACGGCCTGGACGGTGGTGAACGCGGCCCCGGTGCGGGGATCGTGGCCGTCCGCGGTCAGCCGCCGCATCTCGAGGAACTCCTGCTGTACGGCCTCGGCCACCCGGCTTTCCAGGCGGATCACGAGCACCTCGTGAATGGCGATCGCGGAAACGCCGATCGATATGACGATCAATGCGATGTAGGACAGGAGTATTCGGGTGTGGATGCTCCGCATGGCCCGGGACCAACCGGAGCGACCCACCATCGAAACACTCCCCAGGGTCGCGCGAATGGTCGTCGCGCGGACCGGGCCGCCACCTCGTGCCGCGCGCCTCGGCATCGTACTTCCGAAGTGGATACGGCCGGAATCTTCGAACGGCCGGGGATCGGTCGGCCGCCTTCGTCGACATTCGACCGATCCGCCTAACGGCTCTTATATTTCCGCCCCTGAACTACACCTCCCGTTCACCTTTCATTCACCATTGGGGAATCGTGCTCCGGCGTACCGCCCCCGACGGCGGAACGGGGGCGGTACGCCGGGCGGCCGGGCGTCACCCGAAGGTGATCACCAGCCGGGGTGGGTTGTCGGACCCCTTCTCCCTGCTGTGGAAGCCCTGCTCGACACCGTTGCCGTTCTCGACCGCGTCGCGGATCAGGAAACCGAAGTTGCCGCCCGCGTACATGCCGCCGACCTGGCCGGTCACCGTCCACTCCCGGTAGCCGGAGCCGGAGGCGACGGTGGCCGGGGTGCCGGTCGTCGCCGGCTGGTTGTTCCACCGCACGTTCGCCTCCGACCAGGTCGCGGCCAGCGGGACCGCCTGCAACGTCCGGCCGGTCTTGTACGACGACGCGTACATCCGCAGCTTCGCGCCCACGACCTGGCAACCTGACGGGATGGCCGGCAGGTTGAACCGGACCAGTACCCGGGCGTTGCTGCCGGCCTTGGTGTCGACCTTGATCGCCGAGTCGGTGCCGTAGTTGCTCGACGCCGACGACTGCAGCACCCAACTGTCCGCGTTCGCGCCCAGCGTGACCGAGCCCGGCGTGGCACAGGTGACCGGCGGGGTGACCGTCCACGACCAGGTCGCCGGGGTGGCGTCCACGTTGCCGGCGGCGTCGGTGGCCCGGACCCGGAACTGGTGGCCGCCCGGCGCCAGCCCGGTGTAGGCGGCCGGCGACACGCAGGGGCCGAACGGGGCGGCGTCCAGCGAGCACTCGAAGGTCGAGCCCGCCTCGTCCGCGGTGAACGTGAACGTGGCGGCCGGGCTCGCCGTCGACTGCGCCGGACCGGTCGCGATCGACGTCTGCGGCGCGGTGGTGTCCGGTGGTGGCTGCACCGTCCACCCGAAGACGGCCGGGGTCGGGTCGGTCACTCCCCCGGCGGTCCGGGCCCGTACGGCGAACTCGTGGTCGCCGACCGCGAGCCCGGTGTAGCTGGCCGGTGAGACGCACGGGGCGAACGGTGCCCCGTCCAGCGCGCACTCGAAGGTGACGCCGGGCTGGCTGGCGCTGAACGCGAACGTCGCCGTCGTGCCGGCCGTGGACGGCGGCGGTGCCGCCCCGATGGTGGTGTGCGGCGCGGCCGGGGTGCCGGCCACCGTCCACTCGTGGCGGGCCGGGGTCGGGTCGACGTTGTCCTCCTGGTCGATGGCCCGTACCTCGAAGACGTGTGGGCCGGGAGCCAGGTCGTCGGGCAGGTCCACGTTCGGATAGCCGTGCGGGCTGGTGCACTCGACGAAATCGGCCTCGTTCTGGCTGTCGAGGCGGCATTCGAAGAGCAGACCGGCGGGTGCCGTCACGTCGTCGGTGCCGGAGAAGGTGAACGTGGCCGAGGTGGCGGTCGCCGGGTCGGCCGGGCCGCTGTCGACCGTCGTCTCCGGCGGCGTGGTGTCGGGGCCGGGCACGATCTCCCACTCGTGTTCGGCCATCTCCTCCTCGGTGGAGGTGACCCCGTCCAGGTCGACCGCGCGCACCCGCAGGTAGTGGTCGCCGATCGCGAGGCCGGTGAACTCCACCGGGGAGACGCAGGTGGTGAACGGGGCCAGGTCGAGCGAGCACTCGAACCGGGCGACCGGCTCGTTGGCGACGAACGCGAACGTGGCCGTCGTGCTCGTCTGCTCCGCCTCCGGCGCCAGCACCAGGGTCACCACCGGCGGACCGGTGACCGTCCAGGCGCGGGTCGCCGGGGTCGGCTCCAGGTTGCCCTCGGCGTCGCGGGCCCGGACCCGGAACTCGTGCGTACCGGGCAGCAGGTCCTCGTGGAAGACCGGCGAGACGCAGTCGGCGTACGGCGCCCCGTCGAGCGAGCACTCGAACGTCGCGTCCGGCTCGTTGGCGAAGAACGTGAAAAGGGCGCTGCGGGCCGCGGTCTGCGCCGGTGGGCCGGCGCTGATCGTGGTCACCGGTGGCACGCCGGGCGGCGACAGCGCCACCACCCAGGTGTACGTCGCCGGCGTCGGGTCCACCTTGTCGGACAGGTCGACCGCCCGTACCTCGAACGTGTGCGTCCCCGGGGCCAGGTTGCCGTACGTCCACGGGTTCTCGCACTCGACCCAGGCCGTCTCGCTGGTGCTGTCGAGCCGGCACTCGAAACCGAGTTCGGGCAGCGGGGTGTTGTCGTCGATGCCGGTGAAGGTGAAGCTCGCCGAGGTGCTGTTGCTCGGGTTCGGCGGCTCGTCGACGATGACCGTGTCCGGCGGGGCGACCTCCGGCGGGGTCGGCGCCGAGCCGTCGCACCGGATCTGGTGGCACTGCTCCGGTTCGCTGTTGCCGGTGGCCCGGTTGCCGCCGCCGTCGACGTTGCCGGTCTCGGCGTAGATGCCCCAGCCGTTGTTGTTGTCGGCGGTGTTCGCCGAGATGCGGTGGCCGGCCTTGCCGACGTAGACGCCGGCGCTGTCGTTGTTGTTCGTGATGTTGCGGTCGATGACGTTGCCCGGGTCGGTGCTCCCCGGCAGCACCTCCGCCTCGACCGAGATGCCCTCGGCGGAGTTGCCGCTGGCGGTGTTGAGCGTGACGACGTTGTCGAGCGAGCCGTCGCCGAGCCAGATGCCGCCGGAGGACGAGTCGCTGGCGTCGTTGGACTCGATCCGGTTGCCCGACGACCCGGCGAGGTCGATGCCGCTGCTGTTGAACCGTACGTCGTTGCCGCGCAGCACGTTGCCGCGGCTGTTCTCCAGGCTGATGCCGGTGTCGCTGTGGTTGGTGGCGACGTTGGCGATGATGTCGTTGTCACCGGAGTCGGCGACGACGATGCCGGCCTCGCTCCCGGTGAGGTCGTTGCCCTCGATCCGGTTGTCGTTGGCCGCCGCCTCCAGGGTCAGGGCCGCGTCGGAGTGGTCGAGGACGGTGTTGCCGGTCACCGTGTTTCCGGTCGCCCCGACCAGCCACACACCGGTCCCGCTGCCGCCGCTGATCCGGTTGGCCTCGATCCGGTTGCCGCTGCCGCCGTCGAGATGGATGCCGGTCAGGGTGCTGCCGCCGATCGTGTTGTCCCTGATCAGGGTGCCCCGGGTGCCGCCGGTGAGCGCGATGCCGTCGGCGTTGGCGGTGAGCTGGTTGGCCCGGATCAGGTTGCCGGCGGTGCCGTTGTCGGCGTCGACGAGCTGGATGCCGGCCTCCTGGTTCTCCTCCAGGGTCAGCCCGTCGACGATGTTGCCGGCGGTGCCGGCGTTGAGCTGCACGCCGTGGTCGAACTCCCGCACCGTGCCGTTGGTGATCGTCACCTGGTCGTGGCCGTTGTTGCGGATGCCGTTGCCCTGACCGACACCGTCGACGGCGAAGCCGTTGAGGTCGACGGTGATCCCGGCCGCGCCGACCACCAGCCCGTCGCCGGCGCAGTTGGTCAGGCCGTTGGTCAGCAGGACGCTGCGGGTGAGCGTCTGGCCGCAGGTGACCGCCGACGGCACGGGTGCCGGACGGACCGTCCAGGCGTGCGCCGCGGGCGTCGGGTCGGTGTTGCCGGACGGGTCGGTGGCCCGGACCCGGAACTCGTGGTCGGTCGCCCACAGTCCGGTGTAGACCTGGGGTGAGGTGCAGGCGGCGAAGGCGGCCCCGTCGAGCGAGCACTCGAAGGTCGAGCCGGGTTCGCCGGCGGAGAAGGTGAAGGTCGCCCCGGTCGCCACGGTGCTGGCGTCCGGCGCCGAGTCGATGGTGGTGTCCGGCGGCGTGGTGTCCGCCGGTGCCTGCGAGATCGTCCAGGTGTACGTGGCAGGCGTCGGGTCGGCGTTGCCGGCCAGGTCGACGGCGCGTACCTCGAACGTGTGCCCGCCGAGCGCCAGGCCGGCGTACGACTTCGGGCTCAGGCAGGGGTCGAACGTGCCGGTGTCGATCCGGCACTCGTAGCGCAGGTTCGGGCCGGGTGACGCGTTGTCGCTGCCCCGGAATCCGAACGTCGCCACCGGCGAGGTGCTGGCCAGGTCCGGCATCGAGAAGATCGTCGTGTTCGGCGGGGTGGTGTCCGGTCCCGGCGGCACCGCCGCGACCGTCCAGGTGTACGTCGCCGGGGTCAGGTCGACGTTGTCGGCCGGGTCGACGGCGCGTACCTCGAACCGGTGCACACCGGCGAACAGGAAGTGGTAGGTGGTGAGGCTGACGCACTCGACCCAGTTGTCGACGTCCGGCGGCTGCGGCGGCTCGCCCGGCTCCGGCTCGGGTGCCGGCGGGTCCGGCGGCGGGTCGAGCCGGCACTGGAAGCGCAGGGCCGTCGGCGGGCCGGTGTCGTCGGTGCCGCTGAATCCGAAGTGGACGCTGGCCAGGCTGCTGCTCGGGTTCGGCGGGGTGGTGGTGAGCACGGTGTCCGGTGCGGTCTGGTCCGCGGTCGGCGGCGCGCCCGGCGTACCCGGACCGCAGACGACCCCCTGGCACTGCTCGGGCTCGCCGTTGCCGCCGGCGGTGTTCCCCCCGCCGTCGACGGTGCCCTCGGCGGCGTCGATGCCGAAGGCGGCGTTGTGGTGTGCGGTGTTGCCGGCCAGCCGGTGACCGGCCTCGGCGACCGAGATGCCGTCGCCCTGGTTGCCGACGACACTGTTGCGCTCGACGGTGTTGCCGTCCAGCGGGTTGCCCTCCGGGTCGACCGCGGCGCCGTCGACCGAGATGCCGCCGCCGGCCGAGCCGTGCACGGTGTTGTCCAGGATCCGGTTGCGCAGTGACCCGGCCCCGACCGAGATGCCGGCGCCACCGGACCGGCTGGCGTCGTTGGACTGCACGAGGTTGTCGCTGGATTCCTCCAGCGCCACACCGCCGGGGTTGAACCGTACGTCGTTGCCGCGCACAACGGTGCCGGCCGCCCCGCTGAGCCCGACCCCGACGTCGGACGCCAGGTGGGCGACGTTGCCGGTCACCTGGTTGCCGTCGGAGTCCTCGACCGAGACGCCGGCGTCGCCGGTACGGATCATCGTGTTGCCCTCGACCCGGTTGCGGTGCGAGCCGTCGGACACGATGATGCCGCCGTCGCCGGTGTCGGCCAGCGTGTTGTCCAGCAGCCGGTTGTCGCGGGCGTCCTCCAGCAGGAAGCCGCCGTCGCTGCCGATGGTCGGGTCGGCGGTCACCCCGCTGACCGTGTTGCCCTCGACCAGGTGGCCGCTGGCGTCACGCATGTGCACGGCGACGCCGAGGTTGCCGGTGAAGGTGTTGTCCCGGACCACGCTGTTCTCCGCACCGGCGACCACGGCCAGGCCGATCTCGTTGGCGTCGAAGACGTTGTCGCTCACCTCGTTGGCGTTGCGGCCGTCGTCGGCGTCGGCCAGTTCGACGCCGGCCACCGCGTTCTCGCGTACGGTGAGCCCGCTGATCCGGTTGAACCGGGTGCCGGCCATCAGCACGACGCCGTACCCGAACTGCCGCACGGTGCCGCCGGTGACGACGACGTTCTCGAAGCCGACGTTGCGGATCCCGGCCGGCAGCCCCAGCTCGGGGAGTTCGACCGGCGAGCCCGGCTGGCCGAGGAAGTAGCCCGGCCCGTCGATGGTGTGCCCGTCGAGGTCGACGACGACGTTCGGGGCGCCGATCACCAGCCCGTCCAGCGGGCAGTCGGTCAGGTCGTTGCGGACCAGGATGCTGTGCGTGATCACCTGGCCGCAGGTGACGGTGGTCGGCACCGGCGCCGGCGGTGGTGGTGGCTGCGGCGCACCCGGCCCGTCGAACCGGAGCACGAGCTGCGGCACCTGCGGCGGTTCGGCGACTGTGTTGCGGGAGGCGAACGACGATTCGGCGCCGTCGCCCTCCTCGGCCGCGTCGCGGATCGCGAAGCCGTGGTTGGCGCCACCGGCCAGCATCGCCGCGACCTGGCCGGTCACGTCCCACTCGCGGAACCCGCCGCCGGACGTCGTGGTCGCGGCCGGGCCGACCGCCGGTGGCTGGTTGGCCCAGGTCACCTGCATCTCCGACCACGGCGCACCGGCCGCGGCCGCCTCCAGCGTCCGGCCACCGTCGCCGTCGCCGTACAGCCGCAGGGTCGCCCCGGTCAGTTCGCAGGCGGCCGGGACGTCGGTCGGCAGCGGGAACCGGACCAGGGTCCGGGCGTCCTCGCCGGGCGCCGACGAGCGGACCGTGAGCGCCTCGGCGATACCGAAGTTCTGGTTGGTGACCGACTCGTCGACGTAGGCGTCCGCGTCGGCGCCGAGGATCACGTTCGCGGTGTCGCAGTCGACCGGGGACGACACCGTCCAGGTGTACGTGGCCGGCGTCGGGTCGACGTTGTCACCCTCGTCGACGGCGCGGACCTGCACGGTGTGGGTGCCGGTGGTGAGGTTGGCGAAACTCCACGGGCTGGCGCACTCCAGCCAGGCCTGCTCGTCGGTGCTGTCGATCCGGCACTCGTACCCGATCAGGTTCGTCGGCGTGAGGTCGTCGGTGCCGAGGAAGCTGAACACCGCGGTCCGGCCGACGCTCGGGTCCGGCGGGGTGCTGGCGAAGACCGTCTCCGGCGGGGTGATGTCGTCGCCGCCGGTGAAGACGTGCACCGCCGGGGTCGGGTCGACGTTGCCGGCCCGGTCGATGGCGCGTACCTCCAGGGTGTTCTGCCCCATCTCGATGTCGAGCAGTTCGTACGGGTTCGGGCAACCGACGAAGATGTACTCGGGGTCCGGCGGCTCGGTCGGGTCCGGCGGGTCGGTCGGGTCGGTCGGGTCGTTGGTCAGCACCCGGCACTCGAAGAGCAGTTCCCCGGCCGGGGTCGTGTCGTCGGTGCCGGCGAACCGGAAGGTGGCCCGCTCGGCGGCGAACAGCGGCCCGGAGACGACCGAGGTGTCCGGCGGGGTGCTGTCGGCGGCCGGGAACGGCCCCTCGTGCTCCAGCGCGCCGATGTCGCAGCCGGAGTTCTTCGGCCGGGTGACGCCGCGCTGGTCGACGGTGCCGCAGGGGGCGACGCCGCCGTCCAGGGCGAAGCTGTCGACCTGGAGTGCGTGGGTCATCGTCGGGCCGCCGTTGTCGGCGATGGCGTCGATCCGCGGATCGCCGGCGTTGGTCCGGTCGCGGCTGCCGCGCAGGTGGCAGGAGTCGGTGCTGTCGAGGTTGCCACCCTCGGAACCGACCGCGAAGCTGCACTCGGGACTGTGCAGGTTGCCGGCCACGATCGTGTTGCGCAGGATGACCGAGGTGCTCGGCTCGACCGGGAAGTTGACCGAGCCGCCGGGCTCGTCGCCGATGCCGCTGCCGCGCGGGGCGACGTTGCGGTTGACGGTCACGTTGACCACCCGCAGGCCGGCGTCGGCGTCGGTGTAGAGGCCGCCGCCGGCGACCTGGGCCACGTTCCCCGACGACGTGGTGTTCTCGATCAGGGCGTCGGCGTCGCTGGCGTTGTAGATGCCGCCGCCGTGTTCGGTGGCCCGGTTGTCCCAGAACGTGGAGCCGGTGACGTGCAGGGTGCCGTCGGCGACGTTGGCGAAGCCGCCGCCGTTCGTCGCGGTGTTCTGGCTGACCGAGGTGTCGACGATCGAGAAGGCGCCGCTGCCCTGACTCTCGATGCCGCCGCCGTCGGTGCCGGCGCTGTTGCCGGTGACGGTCAGCCGCAGCAGGGTGACCCGCATGCCGCTGTTCTCGATCCCGCCGCCACCGGAGTCGGAGTGGTTGTCGCGTACGGTGCTGTCGCCGATCGTGACCGGGCCGCCGGAGTGGATCGCGACCCCGCCGCCCTCGGCGACCGCCTCGTTCTCCGCGAACGACGCGCCGGTGACCGTCGCCCCGCCGCTGCCGCCCAGGTAGAGCCCGGCCCCGCCGCCGTCGCCGGAGACCGGGTCGCCGGCCGTGTTGCCGGTGAAGACGGTGCCGCGTACGGTCGTCGCCCGCTCCGAGTCGGCGAGCACGCCGCCACCCTCGCCGCCGGCGACGTTGCCGGAGACGGTGCCGCGGGTGACGGTCAGCCGGGTCTTCGAGGTGCTGCTCACCCCGCCGCCGTCACCGCCGGCGGTGTTGCCGGCGACCGTGGTGTCGGTGAGGGTCAGTTCGACCTCGTGCTGGTTGTGGATGCCGCCGCCGTCGCCGCCGGTGGCGTTGCCCCGGACGACGGAGCCGCTGATCTCGACCCGGCCCTCGCCGTCGAGGTCGATGCCGCCACCGGTCACCCCGGCGTACGAGTCGAGCACGGCGACGTCCTGCAGGCGCAGCAGGCCCGGTGACCGGCTGAGGAGCGCGCCGCCCTGCTCCGGGTCGTACCCCTCGCGCAGGGTGAGGCCGGAGACGGTGACGTTGCCGGCGGTGTCGTGGATCTCCAGCAGCCGGTCCAGGCCGCGCCGCTCCGGCGGCGCCCCGGCCGGCGGCTGGCCGCCGTCGACGACCGTGTGTTCGTCCCCGGCGCCGACGATGGTCAGCGGGCTGACGATGTCGAGGTCCCCGGTCGCGTCGCCGTTGTCGCCGGCCGGCGGCCGGGTGAGCTGGTAGGTGCCGGCCGGGACCTGGATGGTGTCGCCGGGCAGCGTCGCGTTCGCCTCCTGGATCGCGGCCCGCAGCGTGCAGGTGTTGGCGCTGGTGCGGCAGACTCCGTCGCCGATGTTCGCGTCGACCCCGTCGGCGGTGCTGGTGACCGTGAACGTCACCGCCCAGACCGGCTGGACCGTCAGCAGGGTGGTCAGCAGCCCGGCGGCGGTGAGCCCGGCCAGGACGAGCGTCCGGCGCCGCCGGTGGCCGTGCCGCCGGCGGTCCGCTGTCGCACCACCGCGCCGCGCGTTCGTGATCGTGGTACCGATACCAGCCATACCTGTCCCCACCCCGGTCGTGCCGCCAGTACCGGCCAGTGTCGGGAGGGTGCGTCACCCGTTTCTCAGGCGCCGATGAGAGTCCTCTCATCCGGTCCCCGCCGACGGTTATCCGACAGACGACGCCGCCGTGGACGGGAATGACGGATGCTCGCTGACGGGTGGGTCGCGTGCCGTGTCCGGTGGGGGTGGTTCGGTGCATCGCATACTGGTCGCCGAGGACGAGCCGAGGATCGCCGCGTTGCTGGCCAGAGGGCTGCGCGCGGCCGGCTACCTGCCCACCGTGGCCACCACCGGCACCGACGCGGCCGCCCTCTGCCCGGGCCACGACCTGCTCGTGCTGGACCTCGGGCTGCCCGGTCAGGACGGGCTCACCACCCTCGGTCAGATCCGGACCAGCGGCGAACGGATCCCGGTGATCGTGCTGACCGGCCGCGCCGCGGTGTCGGACCGGGTCAACGGACTCGACCTCGGCGCCGACGACTACATGACCAAGCCGTTCGAGTTCGACGAACTGCTCGCCCGGATCCGCGCCCGGCTGCGGGGTCCGGCCACCGCCACCGTGCTGCGGGCCGGGCCGGTGCAGCTCGACCTCGTCCGGCGGACCGTCACGGTGCACGGCCGGCCGGTGGTGCTGACCGGCCGGGAGTTCCTGCTCGCCGAGACCCTGCTGCGTCGCCGTGGCGAGGCACTGAGCCGGGAGAGGCTGCTGGACCAGGTCTGGGGGCTGGCCCACGATCCCGGCTCGAACGTGGTCGACGTCTACATCGGCTACCTGCGCCGCAAGCTCGGCACCGACCTGATCCAGACCGTACGCGGCGTCGGTTACCGGCTGGCCGCCTGACGTCCCGCCGTACCGGGCCGCCGGTCCGGGTCAGCCGTCGGTGAGACCGGCCTCGTGGGCCAGCAGCCCGGCCTGGGTGCGGTTGGCGCACTCCAGCTTGACCAGCAGCCGCGACACGTAGCCCTTCACCGTCGCCTCCGACAGGTGGAGCCGGCGGGCGATCTGCTGGTTGGACCGGCCGGCGCCGAGCAGGGTGAGGACCTCCCGTTCCCGTTCGGTGAGCGCGGCGACGAGGCCGCGGGCCCGCTGCCGGGCCTGGGCGGGACCGTCCGCGATGCCGACCAGCCGGCGCGCCGCGACCGGCGACAGCACGGTGTGGCCGGCCGCCGCGACCCGGACCAAGCCGATCAGGTCGTCCGGTGGGGTCGACTTGAGCAGGAAGCCCGACGCGCCGGCCCGCAGTGCCCGCAGCACGTACGAGTCGACGTCGAAGGTCGTCAGCACGATCATCCGGGGCGGGTCGTCGAAGCCGGCGATGCGTTCGATGGCGGCGAGCCCGTCGACGCCGGGCATCCGCAGGTCGATCAGCACCACGTCGGGGCGCAGCCGCACCACGGCCTCGACGGCGTCGGCACCGTCGTACGCCTCGCCGACGACCTCGATGTCGGCGGCGACGCCGAGAATGGTGCGCAGGTGTGCGCAGACCAGTCGCTCGTCGTCGGCGACGAGGACCCGGATCACCGGGCCGCCCCCGCCGGCAGCGTGGCCGAGACCGCGAACCCGCCGTCCGGGGTCGGCTCGGCCGACAGCGTGCCGCCGACCATCTCCACCCGGTGCCGCAGCCCGAGCAGCCCCGAGCCGCCGCCGGTCGCGGCGACCGCCGGGTCGGGCGGCCGGCCCGGAGCGGTGTTGGCGATCACCGCCCGCGCCTCGCCGGGGCCGTAGCGGACGGTGACGGTGACCGTCGAGTCCGGCGCGTGCTTGTGGACGTTGGTCAGCGACTCCTGGACGACGCGGACCAGGGTGCGGCGCACCGCCGGGGCGGTCGTGGCCGGGTCGCCGGATTCGGCGAGGGTCACCGGCAGGCCGACCGCGCGGGACTGGTCGACCAGGTCGGCGACGACGCTGTCGGGCGCGGCGTCGGTCGTGCCGTCGTGGTCCGGGCCGCCGGCGGCGCCGTCGCGGGCCGGTGGCGTGCGCGTGCCGGAGCGCAGCACCCCGACGACGTCGCGCAGTTCGGCCAGCGCGCGGCAGCCGTTCGCGCGCAGTTCGGCGGCCGCCGCCCGGGTCGCCGGGTCGGTCGTGGTCACCCCGAGCGCGCCCGCCTGCAACACCATCAGGTTGATCCGGTGGGTGACGACGTCGTGCATCTCACGGGCCAGCCGCATCCGTTCGTCGGTGCGGGCCTGTTCGGCGAGTTCGTCGAGCAGGTGGCGGCGGGCACGGACGTACATGCCGAGCAGGGCGGAGACCAGGATCAGTGCCGGGCCGGAGAACGGATCGGCGATCGCCCAGGCGTGCGCGCCGACCATCCAGCACACCACCAGTACGCCGACGGCCGCCCAGCCGCGTCGCCGGTCCCGCCCGTACGCGGTCACGGCGTACGGGGCGAAGAGGGCGGCGGTGGCGGGGGCGAACAGGCTCAGCGCGCCGACCCCGGCGGCGACCGCCCCGGGCCGGGTGCGCCGGCGCAGCAGCAGCACCGCGGCGAGCACCTGCGCCGCCACGTACGTCCAGACGGGGGCGGCGACGTGCTTGGTGGCGAGGTTGGGGTCGGCGATCTCCCGGGCGGCGCCGACCACGGCGGCGGCCACCACGACCGCGATGTCGACCGCGTACCCGCCGCGGCCACGCCATGCGAGCGGACCCATGCCGTCACCGTATCCGGGACCGGCGGGACCGGCCCGGCACGCGTGCCGATCACCGACGTGGGGACCGGGGCATGCGACGAAAGTAGGGTCCGGCGGCGACCTTTCCCGCTGCCGCCGGACCCGGCCGCGCTGTTCGACTGGGGCCATGGACGCGAACCCGCCGAACGCGACGCCGGCCACCGGACGGCGAATCTCCGAACTCGACGCCCTGCGCGGGCTGGCGCTGGCCGCCATCGTGATGGTGAACATCGTGCAGATGACCGGGATGCCGAGGGCGTCCGGCACGGCCGCCGACCACCTCGACGCGTACGTCTTCGAACTGCTGTTCCTGCAACGACCGTTCCCGGTGTTCTCGCTGCTGTTCGGGGTCAGCTTCGCCATCTTCCTGCGGACGGCGGAGCGCCGGACCGACCGGCCCCGGCTGGTGCTGCTGCGCCGGCTGCTGTGGCTGGGGGTCTTCGGGGCGCTGCACAGCCTGCTGCAGCCCGGTGAGGCGCTGAAGTTCTACGCGCTGTTCGGGCTGCTGGTGCTGCTGCCGGCGACATACCTGTCCCGCCGGTGGGTGCTCGGGCTGGGTGTGGTGCTGCTGCTGGCGGCCGGGGTCACGTTCAACGGCCTCACCGTCATCCCCGGCCTGTTCCTGCTCGGCATGGCCGTCGCCGGCTACGGGATCGCGGACACGTTGCGGCGGCGCGGGCGGCAGCTCGCGGTCGCGTTCGCGGTCACCGTGCCGGTCGCGGTGCTCGCGGCGGTGCTGCAGTACCGGGCCGGCGTCGGCCCCACCGCCCACTACCGGTCGCTGCCGGCGGGCCTCGTCTTCGCCTTCCTGTTCGTGACCGGGTTCCTGCTGCTGTCGCGTACGCCGTTGGGCGGCCCGCTGGACCGGGTGCTCGCGCCGATGGGGCGGATGGCCCTGACCAACTACGTGCTCGCGTCGGTGCTGATCGTCGCCGGTGACGCGCTGCTCGACGTCGGCTCCGGTACCCGCTACGGCACGGTCGTCCTGCTCGGCGCGGCGATCGCGGTGGTGCAGGCGGTGATCAGTCCACTGTGGCTGCGCGGCTTCCGGTACGGCCCACTGGAATGGGTGTGGCGCTGCCTGACCTGGTGGCACCTCGTCCCGATCCGCCGCGAGCCGGCCGGCGACGAGCGGGTGCGGGAAGCGGCGCCGGCCGGCCCGGCGCCGCGGCGCTGACCTCCCGGGTGGCCGCGGCGGGTGTCAGACCGGTGCGAGCCGGCGCATGGCGCGGCGCGAGACCGCCAGGAGCGCCACCGCGACGACGAGCATCGCCGCCGCCTGGGCGACGTTCAAGGTCAGCAGCACCGGACGGTCCGCGGTGGCCACGGCGAACGTCAGGTGGTCGACGAGGGTCACCACGCGCAGCCCGAGTACGGCCACGGCGAGCATGCCGAGGGCGAGCGTCCAGTGTGGCGCGGCCGGCCGGCGGGCGGCGTGGACGACGGTGGCGACGAGCACCCCGGCGGCCCACAACCCGGGCCAGTCGGCGGTGACCTCCTGGCGGCCCGCCCACCATACGGCCAGCGACACGGCGAGGACGACCGCGGTGCCGGCGGGCAGCGCGACGAGCCACGGGCGGGACCGGACCGGTGGCGCGCCGCCGTGGAACGCGGCCAGTGCCAGCACCGGCAGCGCGTCGAAGAGCAGCCAGTACGACCGGGACAGGGCGAAGGCGCCGCCGTCGGCGGACACGTCCACCACCGTGCCGATCAGCACCGGGGCGAGTGCGACCAGCGCCAGCACCCGGGCGGTGCGGTGTTGCCCGTGCACCAGTGCCAGGTAGGCCGGGATCCACAGCAGGCCGGTGAGTCCCCACAGGGCCTGCCAGCGGTCGGTGAGCGCGGCCGGCAGGGCGTCGGCGGGAAGCCCGGGCAGCCGGTAGGCGGTCCACACGACGAGGGCGGCACCGACCAGCGCGCCGACGGCGTGCGCGAGCAGGCCGACGAGCGCCACCCGCCGGACGGCCTCGCCGAGGGTGAAGGAGCGGGGCGCGGCATCCGCCCCGCCGAGTCGCAGCCGCAGCGCGAGCGCCGCGACGCTGGCGATCTCGGCGCGGCCGGGCCGGCCCAGCTCGACGCCCTCGGGATCGTCGGGGTCGCTCGCGTACGCGCCTTCCATGAAGGTCGCGACCATGTCCTCCTCCCATTCCCGCCGGTAGGAGGCGGGCAGCAGGCGCAGCATCCGCCGGTAGCGCTCTTCGAGCAGGCTGGTCATGCCGCACCACCCGCGCCCGCCGGCCGGTGTGCCCGGAGCCGGCGGGTGGCGGCCCGCGCGTTCGCCGCCTGCCGGGCCGCCTCGGCGGCCAGCGCGTCGCCGCCCCGCTCGGTGATCCGGTAGTAGCGGCGCAGCCGCCCCTGGTGGGGCTCTTCGCGGTCCAGCTCGACGAGCCCGTCGTCGACGAGCCGCCCGAGTACGCCGTAGAGGGTGCCGACCCGCAGGTCGACCCGCCGGTCGGAGAGGTCGGCGACCTCGCTCACGATGCCGTAACCGTGTCGTGGTTCGCCGACCAGCGCCGTGAGGATGAAGAACGCCTGCTCCGTCATCGCCTTGTCTGCCACGGGCCACAATATAATGGCAGACAGGATATCTTGGGAAGCCGGATCAGGCCCGCGTCCGTCCGCCGTGCCCGCCCGGCCGGGCGCGCGGCGGATGCGGGAAGCCGGCCTCACCCCGGGAGCGACCGAATCGGGCGGCAATATCTCGTGTGGCGCGATACCTGAACCGACACCCTCAGGCGTTGACAGTTACGAATGTAATCCGCACGCTGCAATTCCTATGTGATTCAACCAAGGAAGGCGGCCGAAGCCGACATCACCGGCAGCGGCGGCGGTGCCACCGACGGCATCACCGGCTGCGGCTGGTGCACCGGCTCGATCTGCAACGGCTTCCAGGTCCACTGCCGCTGACCACCGCACCGCGCAGCCTGTCGCTCCCGACAGGACCACACGATCCGCACCCGCCGCAGTTCCCATCCGATCCGACCGAAGGGAGTCGACCAATGTCGACCTTGGCGCCGGAACGCGCAGACGAGATCATCAAAAGCTGGCTGACGGGAATCGATCCCGTCGACGGCTGGGACAACCCGGCCGGACCACTGTTTCTCGGTGGGAAGTACGCCGAAGCCGACATCACCGCCACCGGCAGCGGCGGCGGCGCCACCGACGGCATCACCGGCTGCGGCTGGTGCACCGGCTCGATCTGCAACGGCTTCCAGGTCCACTGCCGCTGACCACCGCACCGCGCAGCCTGTCGCTCCCGACAGGACCACACGATCCGCACCCACTGCAATTCCCATCTGATCCGACCGAAGGGAGTCGACCAATGTCGACCTTGGCGCCGGAACGCGCAGACGAGATCATCAAAAGCTGGCTGACCGGAACCGAACTGGTCGACGGCTGGGACAGCCCCGCCGGACCCTTGTTCCTCGGCGGCAGGTACGTCGAGTCCGACATCACCGCCACCACCACCGCCGGCACCGTCAGCGGCGTCATCGACGGCCTCACCTGGTGACCTGCTCGCTCCGCAACGGCATCCAGATCCACTGCCACTGACGGCCATTCCCGACGTCGGGCCCCGGTGGACCTGCGCCCTATCACCCGGGACCGACCGAACAGGTCTGCAATATCTCGTGTGGCGCAATGCCGAAACCGGCACCCGAAGATGTTGACATTGACGAATGCGATCTCCACGCTACAGCCGTAACAATTCCTCCATGACCCACCTGAAGGGAGTCGGCCAATGTCGACCTTGGCTCCAGAGCGCGCCGACGAGATCATCGAAAGCTGGCTGACGGGAACCGAACCGGTGGGCGGGTGGGAAAACCCCGCCGGACCGCTGTTCCTCGGCGGAAAGTACGCCGAAGCCGACATCACCGCCACCGGCAGCGGCGGCAGCAACTCGGTCACCGGTTGCGGCTGGTGCAGTGGATCGATCTGCAACGGCATGCCGATCCACTGCTACTGATCCCGAAGATCCGACCAACACCGCGGCCGGATCATTCGCCACCCCGAAGCGACCCGCGCCGCACCGGCGTCCGCCCCCGGCCGGCGACGGACGCCGCGTAACGGCACGTCGCCCGGCCGGGTCGACCGGATAGGCCGACAGTATGCCGTATGGCGCGATACCGAAACCAACACCCCAAGTCATTGACATCTACAAATGTCACCAAGAGGCCACATTTGCAACATTCATTTCCCGATCAATGCGAAGGGAGTCGCCGGATGTCCACCTTGGCACCGGAACGGGCAGACGAGATCATTGAAAGCTGGCTGACCGGAACCGCACCGGTCGACGGCTGGGAGAACCCGGCCGGACCACTGTTCAACAGCGGCAGGTACGCCGAATACGACATCACCGCCACCGGCGGTGGCGGCGGGATCACCACGCACACCGGATGCGGCCCGTGCACCGGGTCGTACCCGATCGAATGCTACTGACCCGGTGAAGGCAGCCCCGGCCCCTGGCCTCGACCGGGTCGTCGCCCGCCTCGTCGGTCCCGCACTGACCGGGCTCGCCGACGACCTGGCCGGCATCCGTGCGCTCGGAGCACACGAGCGCGACATCCTGCACCAGGTCGTCGCCAATGTGCTCCACGAGCGGGTGCTGGGCCGGGTCGGCCGGGCGCTGCTGCTCGAACTACACGCCGCCCGGCTCACCGGACGGCTCACCGCCCCGGACCCGGCCGGCCGGTGGGACGAGTGGATCGAACTGGCCTGCGAACCGTCCTTCCGCGACGTCCTGGCCGGCCGCTACCCCACGCTCCTGCCCCGGCTGGGCACCCTGGTCGACAACCAGTGCCGGGCCGGGTTGACGCTCGCCCGGCGGTTCGTCGCCGACCGGGCCGCCATCGGGCGGCTCACCGGCTCCGAGCCGGAACTGACCGACGCCGCCCTCGGCGCCGGCGACAGCCACAACGGCGGCCAGACGGTCGCCCTGATCGGGCTCCCGACCGCCCGGGTGGTCTACAAGCCCCGGTCGCTGGCGGTCGACGCGGTGCTGGCCGGCTTCCTGCGTGCGGTGCTGCCCGACGAACCCGACGGGACCCGGATCCGGGTGCCCGAGATCGTGCTCCGCGACGGTTACGGCTGGGCCGCCCACGTCGAACACCGGTACTGCGCCGACGACGGCGAGTTCCGAGCCTTCTACCGGGGCCTGGGCCACTGGCTGGCGGTGACCCGGCTGTTCGGCGCGAGCGACCTGCACGCGGAGAACCTGATCGCCGCCGGACCCGTGCCGGTCGTGGTGGACTGCGAGACCCTGTTCACGCCCCGGTCGCCGGCCCGACCCTCCGGACACGGGCAGGCGATGGACCAGGCCATAGAACTGTTGCGCACCTCCGTCCTGCGTACCGGGCTGCTGCCCGGCCGGGGCGTCGCGCTGGGCTTCCGGGGCGCCGACATGTCGGCGGCCGGCGCCCTGCCCGACGAACAGCCCGAGGTCGAGGTGCCGGTCATCGTGGACGCCGGCACGGACCGGGCCCGGATCGGCACCGCCCGGATCACCCGGCCGCCTGCGAAGAACCACCCCGGCCCGGAGCCGAGACTGCGCGAGCACTGGCGCGCCGTCGTCGACGGGTTCGACGAACTGAACCACCGCCTCACCGACCTGGACCACCATGGCCGGCTGGCCCCATTGCTCAGCGGTTTCGCCGACTGTCCGATCAGGATCGTGGTACGGGACACCGTCGTCTACGGCGAGTTGGGCGCCATGCTCTGGCACCCGTCGGCGCTGCACGACGAGCCGGCGGCCCGCCGGCGGGCCGCCGACCTGCTGGCCGGCCACGCCGCCAACAGCCCCGGCGCACCGGCCGCACCGGAGACGATCCAGGCGGAGATCGGCGACCTGCTCGTCGGCGACGTGCCGTTCTTCGGCGTGGTCGCCGGGGCGGGGCAGGTGACCGGGCCGGGCGGGACCGCCACCGACGAGGTCGGCGACCTCGTCGGATCGGCCCTGGTCCGATGGCGCGACCTGGACGCCGCCCTGGACCGGGAGGTGATCGAGTGCGCGGTCGTCAGCGCCTACCGCGACGAGGTCGACGCCCGAGACGTCGCCCACCTGCGCCCGTCCGCGCCGGTGGGCAACGCGCTCGACCGGCGCCGCCGTACCCTGGCCGCGGCGATCGTCCGGACGGTGATCGACCGGGCCATATCGGCACCGGACGGCACCGTGGCCTGGATATCGCCGACGCTCGGCCCGACCGGGATCGCGATCCAGCCGCTCGCCCTGGACATCTACGGCGGCCTGCCCGGAGTGGCCGTGTTGCTCGCCGCCCACCAGAGCGAGGTGGCCGGCGGCCGGGCCGAGCCGGTGGCCGGGAGCGCCGACCTGCTCGACCGGACCGTGCACACGCTGCGCACGATGGACGACCGGGTCGTCGCCGAGCGGCGGGAACACCCGACCGCCCGCCCCGACCCGGCCGGCGGCTACGTCGGCCACGGGTCGCGGATCTGGAGCTGGCTGCTGCTGGCCCGGTCCGGCGCCGTCGAGCCGGACGAGGCCCTGCGCCGAGCCGTCGACATCGCCGGTTACCTGCCCGAGTCGGTGGCCGCGGACGAGTTCGCCGACCTGCTGATCGGGATGGCCGGAGCCGTGGTGCCGCTGCTCCGGCTGGCCGAGGCGACCGGCGACGAACGGTGGCGCGGCGAGGCGATCGGGATCGGCGACCGGCTCGTGACGTCGGCCCGGACCGGGGAGAACGGGGCCCGCTGGGCCGGGCCGCGCTCCCCCGACGGCATCGGCGGCTTCGCGCACGGCTCGGCCGGCATCGGCTGGGCACTCGCCCGGCTCGGCACCGCCACCGACGACGCCCGGTTCGGCAAACTGGCCGAGGCCGCGTTCGCGTACCAGGAAGCGCTCTTCCTGCCCGGCGAGGGTGGCTGGCGCGACCCGCGCAAGCCGGTCGGTGTCGCCGCGAACTGGTGCTACGGCTGCGACGGTATGGGCGTGGTCGCCGCCGACCTCGGCACCGGCGACCCGTACTGGCACGGGATGCTCGAACGGGCGGCGGCGTCGGCCTGGTCCGCCGGCATGGGCGTCACGCACACCCTGTGCCACGGCGACCTCGGCAGCTGGGAGGTGCTGGATCTCGCCGTCGCCGCCGGGGTGGCGCCGGCCGGGGTGACCCGTCAGGTCGTGGACGGCTACGTGCTGAGCAGCCTGGAGCAGCACGGCCCGCGCTGGGCGATGAACAACGGCATGTTCCGGCCCGGGCTGCTGGCCGGTGCCGGCGGGATCGCCTACCAGTTGCTGCGGATGCACCCCGAGGCCACCCTGCCGTCGCTGCTGCTGCCCGATCCCCCGCTCCCCCGGCCGGTGCGTTGAGCCGGCCGATCGCCCTGGACCGGCTGGCCGCCGGCCTGGACGGCACGCTCCTGCTCCCCGGTACGCCCGGGCACGACGCCGCCCGCCGGCCGGCGATCCGTGGCCTGGTCGAGAAGGTGCCCCGGGCGGTGCTGCGCTGCGCGTCGCGCCGGGACGTCGTACGGGCCGTCGCCTTCGCCCGCGACCACGGCATGCCGTTCGCGCTGCGCGGCGGCGGGCACAGTTTCGCCGACCGCAGCAGCACCGACGGCCTGCTCGTCGACCTCGGCGGGATGGACACGGTCGAGGTGTCCGGCGACACCGTGACGGTCGGGCCGGGCACCCGGATCGGCGACCTCGCCGGCCGGCTCGCCGCCGCCGGACGGCTGGTGCCGGCCGGCTGGTGCCCGACCGTCGGGATCGTCGGCGCCGCTCTCGGCGGCGGCTTCGGCCCGTTCTCCCGCCGGTACGGCCTGACCTGCGACCACGTCGTCGCCGCCGACGTCGTCCTCGCCGACGGGCGTACGGTGCGCGCCGACGCCGACCGGCACCCGGACCTGTTCTGGGCGCTGCGCGGCGCCGGCGGCGGCCAGTTCGGTGCGGTGACCTCGCTGGTGCTGCGGACCCGGCCCGCCCCGGCCGCCACGATGTTCGCGCTGACCTGGACTTTCGAGCACGCGGCGACGCTGGTCGAGAACTGGCAGCGGTGGGCGCCGGTCGCGGACGACACGGTCAACGCCGAACTGGTCGTGGCCGCCGGCGGGCTGCCGGGGTTGGCGCCGCTCACGGTGCTGTTCGGCGTGGTGCTCGGTGGTCCGGAGCGGGCCGGAGCCGTACTGCGCCCGTTCGAGGACCGGATCGGGGCGGCCCCGCTCCGCCGTACGGTGACCGCCCTGACCGGCCGGGAGGCGACGGTCCACGACTGGTACGCCGGCATGCCGTACGCGGGGCCGCCACCGCTCGCGCCAGGCCGGCGGCCCGGCCGGCGGGTGGTGCGGTCGGAGTTCTTCGACACCCCGCTGCCCCGGACGGCGATCGAGCGCCTGCTCGACCGGCTCGCCGCCGACCGGGTGGCCGGCCAGTACCGGGAACTGGAGTTCGTGCCCTGGCGGGGCGCCTACCGGCGGGTGCCGGCGGACGCGACCGCGTTCCCGCACCGGGAGGCGCTGTTCCTGCTCGAACACAACGCCGACGTGGGTCCGGACGCCGACGACCCGGCCCGGCGGGCGGTGCACGACTGGGTCACCGGCTCGTGGTCCACGGTGCGGCCGTGGGGTTCCGGCGGGGTCTACCCCAACTACCCCGACCCCGACCTGGCCGGCTGGGCGACGGCCTACCACGGCGGCAACCTGGGCCGTCTCGCCGAGGTGAAGGCGAGATACGACCCGACGGACCTGTTCCGGTCCGCCCAGTCCGTACGGCCGGCCGGCGGGCCACCGCCGGTCGAGACACCCCGGGAGGCCACGTGGCCGCGGTAATCCACAAGACGGGCCGCGACGACGACCACGCGAAACCCGCGGCCGGGTCGTCGCCGGACGGTCCGGCCGACGGCACGCCGCTGCCCGAACTGGCGGACCTGGCCTGGCTGCGGCAGACGACCAAGGTCGCCCACACCAGCTTCTGGGCGGTGGCCCGGCGGCTGCCGCACCTGCTGCGCGAAGCGCTCGCCCTGGCCTGGGCGACCAGCCGGCGGGACACGGTGGCGTCGATCGGCCTGAACGTCACCGCCGGCGTGATGACCACGTTCGGGCTGCTGGCCACCAGCAACGTGCTGCGGGAACTCTTCGCGTCCGGCCCCACCCCGGACCGGGTACGGGCGGCGGCACCCGCGCTGGTCGTGGCGGCGCTGGCGGTGATGGCCCGCGGCGGCATGACGATCGCCGCCGGCTGGGCCCAGGGCCGACTGCGGCCGCAGATCAACTACGAGGTGGAGTCGCGGCTGTTCGCGGCCACCACCGCGGTCGAACTCGCGGCCTTCGACGACGCCGGATTCACCGAGGAGATGGACCGGGCCCGCGACCGGGGAATGGCCGAGGTCGCCGCCGTCGTCGACGACTCGGTCAACCTGGTCACCGGTGTCGTCGGGGTGCTGGCCACCGCCGCCGCGGTGACGGTCATCCACCCGGTGCTGCTGCCGTGCCTGCTGCTCGCCGCCGTCCCCGGGGCGGTCACCGCGGTCCGGATCGCCCGCCGGACCTACCTGAACATGTTGGCCCGGATCACCCGCCGCCGTCGCATGTGGATGCTCGCCACCCTGATGGCCAACCGGAACACCGCCGCCGAGGTCCGCGTCTACCAGATGCGCGACTTCCTGCTCGGCGAGTACCGGCGGATCATGGCGATCGAGAGCGCGGCGGAGATGCGCCTCGTACGGTCGCAGACCACCACCCGGCTGGGCGGCGCCGTCGTCTCCGGCGTCGCGCTGTTCGCCGTGTACGCCGTACTCGCCGGGCTCCTCCTCGGCGACGTGATCGCCCTCGCCGCCGCCGCGACCGCGCTGATCGCCCTGCAATCCGCGCTCGCCAGCCTGCGTACCGCCGTGGCCTCGACCAACTCGCTGTACGAGGACGCGCTCTACTACCAGGACTTCCGCGACTTCCTGGACCGGGCGCGGCGGCACACCCGCGCGACCGGCGGCCGGCCGGTCCCGCCCTTCGAGACCATCGAACTCGACGAGGTGAGCCTGAACTACCCGGCGACCGACACCCCCGCCGTCGACCGGGTCAGCCTGACCCTGCGCCGCGGCGAGGTGGTCGCGCTGGTCGGCGAGAACGGCTCCGGCAAGACCACCCTGGCGAAACTCGTCGCCGGGCTGTACCGGCCGACCGGCGGTGTCATCCGCTGGGACGGCACCGACACCGCCCTGCTCGACCGGCACGGCCTCGGCTCGCAGGTCGCCGTCCTGAGCCAGGACTGGTGGAAGTTCCCGTTCACCGTCACCCAGAACATCACCGTCGGCCGGCACGACCGCCGCCCGGACCAGCCCGGGCCGACGGTCGAGGCGGCCGCCCGGGCGACGGCGGCACACGACATGATCGTCGACCTGCCGTACGGCTACGACACCCTGCTCGACCGCGAGTTCAAGAACGGTCAGGACCTGTCCGGCGGGCAGTGGCAGCGGCTGGTCGCCGCCCGCGGCCTCTACCGCGACGCCCGGCTGCTGATCTGCGACGAGCCGTCGGCCGCCCTCGACGCGCGCGCCGAGCACGCGCTCTTCCAGCACCTGCGCCGGCATCCGGAGCGGACGATCGTGTTGATCACCCACCGGCTGGCCAACGTCCGGCACGCCGACCGCATCTACGTGATGCGCCGCGGCCGGATCGTGCAGCAGGGCAGCCACGACGAACTGGTCGGACGCGACGGGCTCTACCGCGAACTGTTCGAGCTGCAGGCCAGCGGATACCTGCCGCAGGACGGTCCGGCGGCACCCGCCGAGCGCCGGCCCTGACCGGGCCGGGTCGGGCCGGTCAGACCGTCTCCCCCGCCGGCAGGCCCTTCCCGGTCTCCGGTGCGGCCCGGCCGGTCTCCGGGGCGGTGTCGTCCGGGTCGGGCGGGGTGCTCTCCGGCGCGGTGTCGGCCGCCTCCGGCGACGGGTCGGCGAGCTGTTCCCGCACGTAGTTCCACAGCACCGCGATCAGCGCGGCGACCGGCACGGCGAGCAGGCTTCCGACGATGCCCGCCAGGCTGCCCCCGAGGGTCACCGCCAGCAGGACCACCGCCGCGTGCAGGCCGAGCCCACGGCTCTGCAGGATCGGCTGGAACACGTTCCCCTCGAGCTGCTGGACCACGATGATGATGGCCAGCACGATCAGCGCGTCCGTCGGACCGTTCGACACCAGCGTGACGAGCACCGCGACGAACCCGGCGAACAGGGCGCCGACGATCGGTACGAACGCCGAAACGAAGGTCAGCACCGCCAGCGGCAGCACCAGCGGCACGCCGAGGATCCACAGGCCGAGGCCGATGAACACGGCGTCCAGCAGCCCGACGATCGCCTGGGAGCGTACGAACGCGCCCAGGGTGTCCCAGCTCCGGGCGGCCACCACCGGAACGTCGAGGGCGAGCCGGCCGGGCAGCTGCCGGGTCAGCCACGGCAGGAACCGTGGGCCGTCCTTGAGGAAGAAGAACATGAGGAAGATCGCCAGCACGGTGGTGACCACGCCGTTGACGACGGTGCCGACGCCGGTGAGGGTGACGGTGATGATGCTGCCGACGCTGTCCTGGACACTGGCGATGGCGGTGTCGAAAGCCTGGGTGACCTGGTCGTCGCCGATGTTCAGCGGCGGGCCGGCGGCCCACTCACGCACCTGCTGGATGCCGGCGACCACCCCGTCGACCAGTTCGGCGGACTGCGACGCCACCGGCACCACGATCAGCACCACGGTCCCGGCCGCGACCAGGAGGAAGAGCACCGTCACGGCGGACGCGGCCAGGGCGGGGCGCCAGCCGTGCCGGCGCAGGAAGCGGGCCAGGGGCCAGGTCAGCGTCGTGAGGAGCAGGGCGACGACGACCGGCCAGATCACCGACCACGCCCGGGCCATGATCCACAGGGTCACTCCCGTCATCAGGAGGACCAGCAACATCTGCAGCGAGATCCGTGCGGACGCGCGCAGCGCGGCCTGGGTCTTCGCGGAACTCAGCGGGGCGGACATGGGAACACCCTAAACAGGTGCGGGTAGCGGTCCCACCGGCCGGCGGCCCTCAGCCGGGCGTCGCGTCGGCGGCCATCCGGCGGATCAGCTCGGTGCGCGAGCCGATGTCGAGTTTGCGGAACACCCGGCCGAGGTGGAACTCGATGGTCTTCGGGCTGAGGAACAGCGCGGCGGCGACCTCCTTGTTGGTGCGGCCCTCGGCCACCTGCTGGGCGATCTGGAGTTCCTGTGGGGTGAGCTGGTCGCCGGCCCCGGCCGTCGCCCGCCGGATCTTCTCGCCGGTGGCGCGCAGCTCGCGCCGGGCCCGTTCGGCCCACGGCCCGGCCTCCAGCCGGTCGAAGATCTCGTGGGCCCGCCGGAGCTGCTCCCGGGCCGCCAGCTTGCGGCCGCCGCGACGCAGCCGCTCGCCGAAGCTGAGTCGGGTCCGGGCCAGCGCGTACGCGTCCGGCAGCGTCTCGTGCAGCGCCAGCGCCCGCCGGAACTCCGCCTCGTAGCCGTCCTCGTCGGCGAGCAGGCCGGCGCAGCGGGCCGACAGTGCGGCGCCCCAACGCGGGCTGGGCCGGGCGCCGTACTCCAGCCAGCGGTCGTACGCCCGGCGGGCCCGGTCGAGGTCACCGCCCATGGCGTGGATTTCCACGAGTTCGGGCTCCGGGCTGACGTCGCGGTCGTACCAGCCGGCGGCGTGCAGGTCGGCGGCCACCGCCGTGAAGCGGTCGACGGCCGCCGGGATCCGGCCGAGGGCCAGGGCGAGCTGGCCGCGGGCGAACTCCGCCTCGGCCCGCATCGGCAGGTTGTTGTGGAAGCCGTTACCTCTCAGTGAGCTTTAGTGAGCTCACGATCGGTAGTCCTGCCTTGCGGCGGGACGGTCCCGGTCTGACCCGCTGACGCGGTGCCGGGTTCACGCTTCGACGCCACCCGCCCGCGTACGCGGGTCTTCTGGTCGGCTCCACGTGCTGCCACCGGGCCACTCCCGGCAGTGTCGAACTCAGCCGCCAGGGCGGCCAGATTCGCGGCGGCGTTGTGGTCGCGGTCGATGACCAAACCACACGCCTGACACACGTACTCACGCTCGGACAGAGCCAGCTTGGTTTTCACCGTGCCGCAGCCCGAGCAGGTCTTCGAGGATGGATACCAGCGGTCGGCGATCAGCAGCCGGCCACCGTTCCACAAGGTCTTGTACGCCAACTGGCGGCGGATCTCCGCGAAACCAGCGTCGGCGACATGCCTGGCCAGCTTGCGGTTGGCGAGCATGCCCGAGACGTTGAGGTCCTCGACCACGACCGTGCCGACAGTGGCGGCGACGCGGGTGGTGAGCTTGTGCAGCCCGTCGCGGCGCAGGTTCGCCACCCGGGCGTGTGCACGGCCGAGCCGGCCTGCCGCACGCTCCCACCGCTTCGACGCACGTCGGCCGGCGCGCCGGTCCGGGCCAATCTTGCGGGACAACGCCCGGCCGAGCTGCCGCAGCCGGGTCTGCACAGCGGCGAGATGGCGCGGGTTGTCGACCAGCTCCCCGGTGGACAGCACCGCGAGGTGCCTGATACCGACATCCACGCCGACCACGGTGCCCGGCCGGGCCGCAGTGCGGGCGGTGCGCTCGACCTCGACGGTGAACGACACGTGCCAGCGTCCGCCGTCACGACGCACGGTCGCGGACATGATCCGCGCCGTGCCCGCCTCGAGGCGGCGGGCCAGTTTGCGGGCAGACTCGTGCAGCTTCAACCGGCCCAGCCGGGGCAGCACCACATGCATCCGATCGGCCTCGACCCGGATCGCCCCCGTGGTGAACCGCACAGACGGTGTGGTACGCCGACGGGACGCGAACCGGGGAAAGCCCACCGGCCGCCCGGCTCGCTTGCCCGACCGGGAGCCGGCCCAGTTCTTCAACCCGCGGGCCAGGGCGTCGAGGCCGGTGTTGAACGCCTCCTTGGACACCTCCGCCCACCACGGCGCCACCTCGGGCTTGGCAGCGTTCCACGCCTTGCGCAGCCCGGCAAGCGACCACGACAGCGACGGCGTAAGCAACTCCTCCGACACGCCGTAGGTACGCTCCGCGGCGCGCTGGTCCATAACCGCCTTGACCCGCGCGAGCGCCCAGTTGTACGCCACCCGCGCCGCCCCGGCGTGCGCAAGCACGTCGCGCTCCTGCCCGGGATTAAGGTCAAGGGCATACCGGTACGCCTGAACCGTCCTCACGCCGGGTCGCCTCCGGTGGCTACTTCAACGGCCCGGCGGGCGCGGTCCGCCGCGGCACGGCGACCGTACAGGCGGGCGCACAACGATGTCAGGATCTCGGTGACGTCGCCGACCAGGTCGTCATCGACTCCGGCCGGATCGACCACCAGCAGCCGGCGCCCCTGCGCGGCCAGGGCAGCCTCCACGTACTCGGCACCGAACCGGGCAAACCGGTCCCGGTGCTCGACCACAACCGTCGTCACCCGCGGGTCACGCAACAGCGCCAGGAACTCCTTGCGCTGCCCGTCCAGTACGGAACCGACCTCGGTCACCACACGATCCACAGCGAGGCGCTGTCCCGTGGCCCAGACGACGACCCGCGCGACCTGCCGGTCCAGGTCGGCTTTCTGGCCAGCCGACGACACCCTGGCGTACACCACCGTCTGCCCGGCCCCCACGGCCGCGCCGGCCAACGGTTCACCAACCATGATCAGCCGACCCAGCCGGTATGCGGGAACGGGTACCCGGGTGGCCTCGTCGGGCGTGAGCCGGGCGGCCCGTTCGAGCGCGACGGCGGCGGCCACGTGGCCGGTACGGGCCTGGGCGCGTTCGGCGGTCTCGGCCAGGGCGGCGGCGACCGACTCGTCGGGGCCGAGGGCGGCCTGCGACAGGTGCCAGGTGCGCCGTTCCGGGTCGGTGTCGGCGGCCGTCGCCTGGGCGAGGCTGTGGTGGGCGGTACGCCGGTCGGCGGCGGCGGCCGACTCGTAGACGGCGGCGCGCATCAGCGGGTGACGGAACCGGACCCGGCCGTCGGTGACGCCGACCAGGCCGGCGCTCTCCGCCAGTTCGAGCACGTCGATCCCGAGCCCGGCGCAGGTGAGGGCCTTGCCGACCACCTCGATCCGGTCGTCGGTGGCGGCGGCGACCACCAGCGCGGCCCGGCGGACGTCCGGGTCCAGCGTGGCGACCCGGCTGGCGAACGCGGCGCGGATGCGTTCGCCGACCGGGACCGGGGCGCCCGGCGCGCCGGTGTCGAGCCGGTCCGGCGGGAGCAGGTCGACCAGCTCGACCAGGGCGAGCGGGTTGCCGCCGGTCTCCCAGTGCAGCCGGCGCGCGGTGCCGGCGGCGATGTCCCGGCCGGCGGCGCGGGTGAGCAGTTCGCGGGCGTCGGGCTCGTCGAGGCCACCGAGCCGCAGTTCCTCGAAGCCGGCGGTGTCGAAGGCGGCCCCGTCGCCGTCGCGTACGGCGACGACGAAGGCGACCCGGTCGGCGGCGAGCCGGCGGGCCGCGAACCGGACGGCCTGCGCGGACGCCTGGTCGAGCCACTGGAGGTCGTCGACGCGGACCAGCAGCGGCCGCTCCTCCGAGGCGGCGGCGAGCAGTTCCAGGGTGGCGGCGCCGACGACGAACCGGTCGTTGTCGGGGGCCGGGGCGAGGCCGAGCGCGCCCCGCAGGGCAGCCGCCTGGAAGTCGGTGAGGCCGGCCAGGTGCCGCAGCAGCGGGCGGCACAGCTCGAACAGGCCGGAGTATTCCAGCTCGGCCTCGGCCTCGATGCCGGCGGCCGAGACGACGGTCATGCCGTCGGCGCGGGTGGCGGCGTATCTCAGCAGTTCGGTCTTGCCGATGCCCGCCTCGCCGCGCAGCACCAGGGCCCGGCTCCGCCCGCCACGGGCCTGGTCCAGCAGCGCGGTGATCCGTTCCCGCTCGTCCCGCCGTCCGATCAGCACCCGGCCAGTATCCCCGGCGGGCCGGTGCCGGGGACTTCCCCGAACAGTCGGTGATGTGACCGTGGCCGCCGTCGCCGACCCGGACGAATGCGTCGGGACCGGCTTCGTCCGGGCACCGTGCCCACACCGTTATTGATCCACAACGGACGTTGACTGGCTCCACAGTGGATCTGGGCTATGCTCCTCGCGGCCGTCCCCCGGGCAGCACGACATGCCCGCACCCCCGCCGACGAAGGACCGATACGGATGTACGACGCGATAGTGATCGGTGCCCGCTGCTCGGGCGCCTCCACGGCGATGCTGCTCGCCCGGCAGGGACACCGAGTGCTGGTGGTCGACCGGTCGACGTTCCCCAGCGACGTCATCTCGACGCACTTCCTCTGGCCGCACGGGATGTCGTACCTGAACCGGTGGGGGGTCCTCGACCAGGTGCTCGCGGTCACCCCGGCGCAGACCACGATCAAGGTGGTCAACGACGGCATCCCGCTGACCGGCTCGGTGCCGGTGGACCTGCTGCGGGAATACTTCCGGGACCTGCACGGCGACGACACGGGCGTGGTGCAGAGCTACGCCTCGATCCGGCGCCGGGTGCTCGACCAGATCCTCGTCGAGGCGGCCGCCAAGGCCGGCGCCGAGGTACGCACCGGCTTCGCCGTACGCGAGCTGATCCGCGACGGCGACCGGGTCGTCGGCATCCGGGGCCGTACGGCCGACGGCCAGACGGTCGAGGAGCGGGCCCGGATCGTGATCGGCGCCGACGGGCGGAACTCGTTCGTCGCCCGCACCCTCGACCTGCCGAAGTACGACGAGCGTCCGAAGTGCACGTTCGCCTACTGGAGCTACTTCTCCGGTTTCGATCTCGGCCCCGCCCAGTTGCACCGGCGCGGCCGGCTCGCGAGCGCGGTGGTGCCGACGAACTTCGAGCAGAACATGGTCCTGGTGTGGGGGCCGAGCGAGTGGTCGCGGGAGTTCCGGCGCGACGTGGCCGGCAACTTCCAGCGGGCGCTGGACTTCGTCGCCCCCGAGGTCGGCGAGGTGGTCCGCACCGAGGGGACCCGGGAGGAGCGGATCTACGGCACGCTGGACCAGGCCGGCTTCCTGCGGCCGCTGCACGGGCCCGGCTGGGTGCTCGTCGGCGACGCCGAGTGCTTCAAGGACCAGTGCACCGCGATCGGGATGACGCACGCGTTCCGGGACGCGGAGCTGGTCGCCGCCGCCCTGGGCAGGTGGCTGCGGGGCGAGGTGCCGGTCGACGAGGCGATGGCGGGCTACGAGAGCCGCCGGCGCAGCCAGAACGCGGCCGCCTACTACGACTACGTGTGCACGCTGGCGGAGATGCGGCCGTACCGGCACGACGAGTTGCAACTGTTCGTCGCGCTGCGCGGCAACCAGCAGGAGACCGACCGGTTCATCGCCACGCACGGCGACGTCGCGCCGGTCTCGGAGTTCTTCCAGGCGTCGAACCTGTTCCTGCTCAACGACGCCGCCAAGGAGTCCTCGGCCGGCCACGCGATCTTCGACGACTTCGCCGCGACGTCGCGGTCGTACCAGCAGAACCTCTTCGCCTGACCCCGGGAGACGTACCGTGACCACGCAACTGCACCAACGAGAAGACGGCGAGCTGATCGAGATCATCCTCGGGGCGGCCCGGCGCGGCGATGTCGCGGCCATGGCCGACACCGCCGCCGAGGTGTCCGAGATGACCCGCAACTGGGCGGGCCACATCCCCTGGGACGAGTTCCCGCTCCTCGACGGCGCCGACGACGAGCTGGCCCGGGTCATCGCCGATCTGGAGGAGATGTGGGAGCCGGCGCACCTGCGCAACCCCGTCGACCCCGACGAGGAGTACGCGCTGGACAAGAACGCGTACGACTTCTACCGGCCGGCCGGGCGGAACCTGCTGACCCGTACCGAGGACTTCTACGGCTGGGTGGAGGCCCGCCGGCGGACCGAGACGTGGCAGTACTCGCGGGTGCTGGAGGCGGCCCCGAACAGCACCGCCCAGATCACCAACGACCTCGGCCGGCGCACCCGGGGGATCAACTTCAACTCGCAGGACTACCTGTCGTTCAACACCCACCCGGCCATCCGCGCCGCGGCGGAACGGGCACTGCACGACTACGGGCCGCACAGTGCCGGCTCGCCGATGGTGCTCGGCAACACGCACATCTCCAACGAACTGGAGGCCGCCCTCGGTGACCTCGTCGGGCTGGAGCACGTGACGCTGTTCCCGACCGGCTGGGCGGCGGGCTTCGGCGCGGTCGTCGGCCTGGTGCGCCAGGAGGACCACATCCTGATCGACCGGCTGGCCCACTCCTGCCTGCAGCAGGGGGCCCGCGCCGCGACCCGCAACGTGGTGCGTTACGAGCACCTCAACGTCGAGGCGGTGCGCCGGCACCTGGTCGAGATCCGCGCCCGGGACACCCGCAACGGCATCCTCGTCGTCACCGACGGCCTGTTCTCGGTCGACGCCGACTATCCGGACCTGGTCACGCTGCAGCGGGTCTGCCGGGAGTACGACGCGACCCTGCTGGTCGACGTGGCGCACGACCTCGGCGCGATGGGCCCCGGCGGCACCGGCGTGCTCGGGCTGCAGAACCTGCTCGGCGAGGTCGACATCGTCATGGGCGCCTTCTCGAAGACGTTCTGCTCCAACGGCGGGTTCGTGGCGTCGAGGTCACCGGCCCTGAAGCAGTACATCAAGATGTTCGGCGGCTCGCACTTCTTCTCCAACGCCCTGTCGCCGGTGCAGACCGCCGTCGTGCTCGAGGCGACGAGGATCGTCCGGTCGCCGGAGGGGGACGCGCTGCGGGCCCAGCTCTTCACCGCCATCGACGCGCTGCGCGACGAGCTGACCACCCGCGGGCTGACCTGCATGGGCGAGCCGTCGCCGATCGTGCCGCTGCTGATCGGCAACGAGAAGCTGGCCCGCACCGCCAACCGGCTGCTGTTCGACCGGGGCGTACTGGCGTTCATGGTGGAGTTCCCGGTCACGCCGACCGGGTCGTCGCGCTTCCGGCTGCAGGTGCAGGCCAGCCACCGCCCGGAGGAGGCCCGCGAGGCGGCCCGGATCATCGAGGGTGCGATCGCGGACTCCCGGGCCTACCTGTCGAGCGCGTTCGGCAGCGCGCCGAGCTAGGCCCGCCGGCGCCCGCGGTGGTCAGGCAACCCCCGCGGGCGCCGGAACGACCTCCGTCCGCGTTGGTGGCGGCTGCTCCGGCACGTAATGTCGTCTCCTCGGCACCACCGCGGTGCCCGGGACGATGGTGGGGCACCGGACCCACTCCTGGCGCGGGAGGGCCTGGAATGCAGCTGATCGGTCTGCTCGGCGGCATGAGCTGGCAATCGACCATGGAGTACTACCGGATCCTCAACGACCTGGTCCGGCAACGCCGCGACGGCCTGCACTCCGCCCGCTGCCTCGTCTACTCGGTCGACTTCGCGGCCATCGAGGCGATGCAGGCCGAGGGGCGGTGGGACGACGCCGGCACCGTCCTGGCGTCCGCCGCCCGGGCGCTGGAGGACGGCGGCGCCGACTTCATCGTCCTGTGCACCAACACGATGCACCGGGTCGCCGACCAGATCCAGCGGTCGGTCACGATTCCGCTGCTGCACCTCGGGGACACCACCGCGGCGGCGGTGAAGGGGCGGCACATCCAGACGGTCGGGCTGCTCGGCACCCGGTTCACCATGGAGCAGGCGTTCTACCGGGACCGGCTGGCCGCGCACGGGCTCCGCGTCGTCGTGCCCTCGGAATCCGACCAGAAGATCGTCAGCGACATCATCTACGACGAACTGTGCCTGGGCGTGGTCCGGCCCGAGTCCCGCGCCGCCTACCGGGAGATCATCGGAAAGCTCGTCGACGAGGGCGCCCAGGGTGTCATCTACGGATGCACCGAGATCGAACTGCTGGTCGACCAGAGCGACAGCGCCGTACCGGTGTTCCCGACCACGCGGCTGCACTGCGAGGCGGCGGTCGACCGCGCGACGGGACCGGGTCCGGTCCGGCGCCCCGAACTGCCGTAGGGCGGACCGGTCAGGGCGGGCCGGCGGTGCTGCGCCGGGTGACCAGGATCGGCGCCACCCGCGACCCGACGGCCGGTCCGGCCGCCGGCCCGGCCTCGATCAGGTCGAGCAGGGCGGCCAGGCAGCGCCGGCCGACCTCGTCGAAATCCTGCCGTACGGTCGTCAGGGGCGGGAACATGTACTCGGCCTCGGGGATGTCGTCGAAGCCGACGACGCTGACGTCCTCGGGGACGCGCACGCCGCGCTCGTGCAGGCCGCGCAGCAGGCCGAGCGCGGTCTGGTCGTTGGCGCAGAAGACCGCGGTGGCGCCGGTGCCGTCGACGAGTCGGGCGGCCCGGTAGCCGCTGCGGGCGCTCCAGTCCCCGGCGACGACCGGCGGGACCGGGCGCCCGGCCTCCTCCAGCGCCGACCGCCAGCCGTCGGCGCGGTCGCGGGCCTCCAGCCAGTCACCGGGCCCGCCGACGTGCCACACGGTCTCGTGCCCGAGGTCGAGCAGGTGCCGTACGGCCAGCCGGGCGCCGGCGACCTGGTCGACCGAGATCGCCTGGATCTCCGACCCGACCGCGGACTCGACGGCCACCGCCGGCACGCCCCTGGGCAGGCTGTGCAGGGCGGCCGCGGCGGCGACCTGCGGGGCGATGACGACGACCCCGGCGACCGACTGCTCGGCCAGCACGTCCAGGGCGGTCACCACGCCGGCGTGGTCGAGCTGTTCGAGGGTGACGATGTTGACGCCGTACCCGGCGGCGCGGGCGGCCCGCTCGATCCCGAGCAGGGTCGCCGCCGGGCCGTAGAGCAGCGTGTCGAAACTGACCACGCCGAGGGTGCGGGGCCGGCGGCCGGCCAGCCCGCGGGCCAGCGGGTTCGGCCGGTAGTTCAGTTGCTCGACCGCGCGCAGGACCCGCTCGCGGGTTTCGGCGCGCACGTGCGGGTGTTCGTTGAGCACCCGGGAGACGGTCTGGTGGGACACGCCCGCCAGGCGCGCGACGTCGTGTATGACGACGGCCCGGCCGGGTGTCGACACCATCTGTTCTCCTCGGTTCGTCGTGCGATGGGGATCGGCCGTGGGTGGGCACGGTTCGCCCACCCACGGCCGGCGGTCAGCCGTACGCCTTCACCTCCAGCAGGCCGACCGATCCGGCTCCGCTCTCCAGCAGCACCCGCAGCCGGGTGGTGGACAGCGCCGGGAACGTCACCACGTTGTAGGCGTTGGCTGCGGTCGGGTAGCCGCTGGCGCCGGGTACGTCGGCGTACCCGCTGCCGGTCCAGTACTGCAACCGCCACGAGGCCGGCAGCCGTACGCCGCCGTTGTCGTCGAAGAAGTAGACCTGCGCCGACCGGAGCGTCTGCGCCGATCCCCAGGTCAGGTCGGCCCACTGCTGGCCGGTGTTGGGCCAGGTGCCCCAGCGCGGGTTGACGGTGTCGTTGGAGTTCGGTGGGTCGATGCCGTCGTTGAGGGCGGCGACGCTCTCCCACGGCGAGGTGTACGACGCCGACGGGGTCGCGGTGCCGGCGAGGTTGGCCGGGCCGGGGTCCGGGCCGCCCCCGCCCCGGTTGAAGACCTTCACCTCGGTGAGTCCGGTCTTGTAGCCGGACGCGTGGGTGAACTGCACCCGCAGCCGGGTGGTGTTCACGGCGGTGAACCGTACCCGGTTGTGGTTGGCCTGCGGACTGCCGGGCGTCTTGACCTGGGCGGCGGCGTTGACGAAGGTGCTGCCGTTCCAGTACTGGACGTTGTACGACGCGGGCGCCCGGTAGCGGTTGGTGGCCCGGTCGTTGCGGAAGTGGAGCCACACGTCGTCGACGGTGCGGGACTGGCCGAACGACACCTCGTACCAGTCGGTGGTGTTCGGCGAGCCGTAGCTGCCCCAGATCGGCTCGTTGATCGGGAACCCGTCGACCGCCGCGCCGGTCGAGGTGCCCGAGGCGGTGTACGACGCGGAGACCGTGGCGCCCTGGGCCAGGTTCGGGGTCGTCGAGGTCAGGTCGGCGCCGGCCTTGGCGAACATGTCGACCATGCGGGCGCTGTTCTGGACCACGTTCTGCGGCGCCTGGAGGCCGGGTACGGCGGTGCTGTAGGTGGTGCTGCCGCCGGCCGGCAGGCTGACCGTGCCGGTCGCCGGGTTGTAGAGCACCCGGGTGATCCGGTCGACGGTGAAGGCGCGGGTGCCGTTGAGGTAGACCGAGTAGCCCTGCGGCACGCCGCTGTAGCGGGTGACGCCGTCGGCCGGGTCGTCCCAGACGATGCTCAGGTCCATGTTGCGGTAGCGCAGGTTGTTCACCGCGAAGTGCGACCAGTTGATGTTGATCGGGGACAGCTCGATCTGGGCGTCGGTGCGCGGCCGCAGGCCGGCGACGTCCTCGATGACGGTCCAGTTGCTGCTGCCCAGGATGTTGTGGTGAATCCAGGAGCGGTAGTCGATGTTGCGGGTGCCGGCGTTCCAGTTGGCCCAGAACTCGTTGGCGTCCGGCCACTGGGTGTTGCCGCCGACGTACTGCGCCCAGGCGTTCCAGTAGAGCAGCTTCTTGTAGTCCTCGGCCGACATCCACTGGTTGGGGTAGTTGCGCAGCACCGACGAGTAGAGCCGGAACTGCACGGTGGAGTTGATGGTGGAGAAGTTGTTGCTGCCCGGGAAGCCGGCCGCGGCGGCGGCCGCCTTGTCGCGCTGGTTGGCGGTGTAGAACGGGAACACCGGGTATTCGGCCGGGTCGGCGAACAGCCGCAGCGCCTCGCGGTACTGGGCGGTGTTCGGCATCAGCCCCACCGAGTACGGGTAGTAGTTGTTGATCTCCTTCCACGGCACGTGCGCGTTGGTGGCGACGTGCTTGTGCTCCAGCAGTTGCCGCGACGGGTTCCACAGCGTGTTGATGACGCCGTTGCGGATGCGGTCGGCCAGCGTCTGCATCTCGGCCGCCTTGGCGGTGTTGCCGAGCAGGGCGTACGCCTGCTGGGCGGCGACCGCCCCGCTCCAGACGTACGCGGTCTCGGCCCGGTCGAGCCGGCCGGCCCGCCAGTCGAAGGAGACCGCGTCGGCGTCGTTGCCGGTCAGGGCGCCCCAGTCGTACTCGATGACGCCGTTGTTGTTGGTGTCGTAGTAGGACAGTTGGCCCTTGGCGTCGCCCTCGGCGTAGCGGGCCAGGTTGCCGGCGATGACCGGCTGGCCGCCGTGGATCTGGTAGCTGCGCCAGGCCGCCTCGGAGATGTACTGGGTGTAGGAGTTCGACCAGTTCTCCGGGTCGCCGGGGTTGTCCATGAACCGGCCGCCGCGCGAGGTCTGCCCGACCGACAGCCAGGGGCCGTACGAGTAGACCGGGTTGCGCAGGTATTTCAGGTCGTCGATGTGCATCGGCTGGGTCAGCGCGATGGCGTTGTTGTAGCCGGTGACGCCCTCGATCGACACCGGGAACTGGAAGTCCTGCCCGGGGATGTCGACGTCGAGGTAGTTGTAGCGCATCAGCCACCAGCGGTAGTAGATGTTCTTCTTGATGGCCGCGTCGGGCACGTCGATGTACGGGACGTTCTCCGCCCACCAGCGGTTGTAGTCGCGGACGTGGGTGGCGAACGCGGCGTCCGGGGCGTAGCCGCGGTAGGCGTTGTACTCGGTCAGCGACTGCGGGATCTCGTCGGTGACGAAGCCCATGACGACCTTGGTGGTGACGGTCTGGCCCGCGCCGACGGTGACCGACCGGTTGAGCCCGCCGCCGCTGACCGTGAACCCGTCGCCGGACAGCCGGGGCCGGATGGTGGTCAGGTTGTTCTTCACCTGCCGGCTGCCGGTCAGCTCGCTGCCGCTGCCGGTGGTGGCGTACGGCGAGGTGGCGCGCAGTTGCAGGGTGGTCGATCCGGTGCCGTTGTTGCGGATCGACAGGTTGGTGACGGCGACGTTGTTGTGGGTGATGAACTTGGTCATGTCGACCCGGACCGAGCCGCTGGTGTAGACGCCCTTCCAGTGGCTCGGCGACTGCCACCGCCCGCTGACCTGCTCGGCGAAGGTGCCGGGGGTGACGGTGACGGCGTACGCGTTCTGGCTGCTGATGTTGTCCCAGTAGGCGGTGTTGCCGCCGAAGCCGATGACGCCGGGGTTGTGGGTGTACATGTACAGGCCGCGGCCGCGGGTCATCAGCCACGTGCCGGCGGGGTCGTTGCCGGGCCGGGCGAGCAGCCGGTCCATCCAGAAGTCGGTGCCGGCGCTCTCGGCGTCGTAGATCGCCTGCATGGTGTTGCCGGTGTTGTAGCCGACCGGCGGGGCGGGGATCGCCGGGCCGGAGAAGGTGGGATAGCCGATTGTCTGGGCCGCCTGGGCGGCGGTCGCGGTGGGGACGGTCAGGGCGCCGGTGGTGAGTACGGCGGCCAGCGCCAGTGCCAACGGCCTCCGTACGGAGTCCACTGTGGATGGCATGGCGGCACCTCCAGGGGTGGGGGTGGGACGGGGTGGCATGCGGGTCGGGGCCGGCGGACGGGTGCGCCCGCCGGCCCCGGGCGGTCAGCTCTGGAAGGCCATCCACTCCAGGACGCCGGTGGACAACCCCGGCCTGGACGTGATCGACAACCGGAGCCGGGTGGTCGAGACGGTGTTGAAGGTGGTGACGTTGTACGTGTCGCCGGCGACGCCGCACGCCGACTGGCCGGGCACCGCGACGTACGAGCTGCCGTTCCAGTACTGCACCTGGCAGGAGGCGGGCAGGTCGATGCCCTGGTTGTCGTCGAACCAGTAGGCGGCGACCCGGTTGATCGAGCGGGCCGACGGCCAGGTGTACTCGATCCACTGGGTGCCCTGCTGCGGCCAGTTGCCGTACGCGAGGTTGCCGCGGTCCTGCGAGTTGGCCGGCACTCCCCCGTTGTTGATCGCGGCGAGGCTCTCCCAGGCCGAGACGTGCGAGGTGCCAGCGGTGGCCGACGGGGCCAGGTTGGTGCCGGACGGCGGCTGGCCGGGGCCGCCGGGGCCGGGGTTCGGCGGCGGGCCGGTCGTGGTCTGGACGACCTTCTGCATGGTGCCGTCGGCGTTGAAGTAGAGCCGGTCGACGGCGACCGAGCGGCGGAAGTTACCGCCGCCGGGGGCGTTCGCGTTGTGGTAGACCATGTACCACTGGCCGTTGAACTCCACCACACCGGCGTGGTTGGTGGTCGACGAGACCTGGTCGAGCACGACGCCGCGGTGGGTCCACGGGCCGAGCGGGTTGGTCGCGGTGGCATACCGCTGGCAGGCGTAGTTGGAGTTGGTCACGCAGCCGTTGGTGTCGTTGGCGGCGTAGATCATGTAGTAGAGGCCGTTGCGCTTGAACATCCACGGCGCTTCCCAGAAGTTGGTCAGCCCGGTCGGGGTGACCACCGCCCCGTCCAGCTCGATCATGTTGGACTTCAGCTTCGCGGCCCGGGGACCCCAGTAGCCGCCCCAGTAGATGTACGCCTGACCGTCGTCGTCGGTGAAGACGGTCGGGTCGATGTTGAGTCCGGACGAGTTCGGGGTGCTGTCGCTGATCAGCGGGCCGCCCTTGGCGTCGGTGAACGGGCCGAGCGGGCTGTCGCCGACCGCGACGCCGATGTTCATCCAGCCGGGGCCGTTGCCGTTGATCGAGGTGTACCAGTAGTAGCGGCCGTTGCGCTCCTCGACCTCGCTGGCCCAGGCGTCGGCGCCGGCCCACGGGAACGTGCCGATGTTGGCGCGGGCGCCGCGGTCGGTCCAGTTGGCGGCGTCGGTCGAGGAGAAGACCCGCCACTCGCGCATCACGAAGTTGTTGACGCCGGTCGCCGCCTCGTCGCGGCCGGCGTAGATGTACATGGTGTTGCCGACGACCAGCGGCGCCGGGTCGGCGGTGTAGATGTTGGTGACGATCGGGTTGGCGGCGTGGGCCGGCAGGACCGGCGCGGCGAGGGCCGCGACCAGGGCGGCGGTCAGGGCCGTGGCACCGGCCCGCCGGCGGGTACGTCTGGCGGTGGGGGAAGTGGGCATGCGCGGCACCTCTCGTGGGGCACGGACGCGGGAGGGGTGGGGCACCCCACGGCCACCGGGCGTGGCCGTGGGGTGCCGGTCGGTGCGGGTCAGTAGCCGTAGCGGTTCTTCAGGTGCCGCCACCAGTCGCGCAGCATCCACCGGTCGAAGTCGGTGATCGAGCTGGCACTGCCGGCACGCATGAGGAACCCGCCTACTCCCGACGGGGTCCAGTCGTAGAAGTCGTCCAGACCGAAGGTGTGGCCGATCTCGTGGAGCAGGATCGTCATGTTCTCGGTGTTGAGGTTGTTCATGTAGTACTCGCGGCCCATCCGCTGGCCCCAGTCGCCGCCGGCCCCGCCGCCGAAGCCGTCGGTGAGCCACAGCGACTGGTCGTAGTGCCGGGAGGCGCCACCGGGGCAGTTCGGGTACTGGCCGTTCTGGTTGAAGAACCGGCCGCAGGGCTCCGAGCACTGCGGGGCGTTCTCCCGGATGTTGTTGACGTAGATGTCGACCGAGTTGTCGGACCACTGCAACTGGGCACGGTTACGCACGGCCCAGCCGACGACGCGGATCGGCACGTCGTTGTACGGCCAGGCGTTGTGGCCGACCATGACGTCCATCCACTTCTTGTACTGGCGGGCGAGGGTGGCGTGGATCTGGTCGCGTTGCGCGGCGGTCACCGACGCCGACGAGTCCCAGCGGACGCAGAAGTTCAGGTAGCCACCGTTGGCCATGACCTGGTCCCAGCCGTAGTTGCGGAACCCGTACAGGTTGCCGTTGTTGTAGGTCTCCTCCTGGTGCCGCCAGACCTGGTCGAGGGGGGTCACCAGGTTGGCCGGCGGGTTCCACCCGCTCGACGGCGGCGGGGTCGTGGGGCCGCCCGGCCCGTTGGCGTGCGCCTTGACCTCGAGCAGCCCGACCGATGCCGTACCGCTCTGCAGCACCACCCGCAGTTGCGTGGTGCTGACGGCGTTGAAGGTGACGAGGTTGTAGCGGTCCCGCAGGATCGGGTAGCCGCTGGCGCCGGCGACGTCGACGAAGCCGCTGCCGTTCCAGGACTGCACCCGCCAGGAGGCGGGGAGCCGGACCCCACCGTTGTCGTCGAAGAAGTAGACCTCGGCGGCGCGGATGGTCTGCGGACTGCTCCAGGTCAACTGGACCCACTGCTGGCCGGTGTTGGGCCAGGTGCCCCAGCGCGGGTTGACGGTGTCGTTGGAGTTCGGCGGGTCGATGCCGTCCCTGATCGCCGCAACGGACTCCCACGGCGAGGTGTAGGACGCCGTCGCGGTCGCGGTCCAGGCCAGGTTGTCACCGGGTACGGCGTGGGCGACGCCGGTCCCGACCACCCCCAGCCCCGCGGCCACGGTAGCGGCGAGCAGTCCGGCCAGGGCCGGTGCGAAAGTACTTCGCCATCGGCTTCTCACGGGATCCTCCTTCATGGATGAAGATCGATATATGGAACCCGGATCCGCCCTCTCATCCGTGGAGCCGCCTGGGAGGGTGAGCCGGGAGTGTTACCTCCTGAACGCGCCCGGAGACGACCCCCGGACGTGGCCGCCGCGACCGTCGGCCCGGGCCGACCCCGCTGGCGACGTCACGACCATGCGGCCACCTCACTTCGCTCGGTCACGGCACCCCCGCACACCTCTACGCAGTGAGCACCATCACTGCGGTTGACCGCCACAATGGCCTACGAAAACCTTTTCGGCAAGATGGCTCCTGTGTTACGTACAGGTCACGACAGGTTGATCTGCACGTTGACCACCAGGCATAGAATCTCTTCAGACTCCGAAAAGAAAACCGAAAGGATTTCGGTGGGCAGGAAACCTTCGCAGAACGTGACGCTGAGCGACGTGGCCCGGCTGGCCGGCGTCTCGGTCGCCACCGCGTCCAAGGCGCTGAACGCCCGGGCCCAGGTGGCGCCGGCCACCCGGCAGCGCGTCCTGCAAGCCGCCGCCGAACTGTCCTTCCAACCCAACGCCCTCGCCCGCGGCCTCATCTCCGGCCGCACCCGCACCATCGGCCTGCTCACCGACGAACTCGGCGGGCGCTTCTCCATCCCGATCCTGCTCGGCGCCGAGAACGCCCTGGGCAACGAACAGATGTCGGTGCTGCTCTGCGACGCCCGCGGCGACGCCATCCGGCGCCAGCACTACATCCGTACGCTGCTCGCCCGCCAGGTCGACGGGTTCATCGTCGTCGGCGACAGCAACGACCTGCGCCCGTCGCTCACCCCCGAGATCCCGGTCCCGGTCGTCTACGTCTACGGCGAGTCCACCGACCCGTCCGACCTGTCGTTGCTCGCCGACGACGAGGGCGGCGCCCGGCTCGCCATCGAACACCTCGTCACCCTGCGCCGCCGCCGCATCGGTCACATCACCGGCCCGCAGAGCTACCGGGCCGCCCGCGACCGGGTCGTCGGGATGCGCAAGGTCCTCGCCGAACACGGGCTGCCGCTGGCCGGCCGTGAACCGCTTTACGGCGAATGGTCCCAGCGCTGGGGCCGGCACGCCGCCCGTACCCTGCTCGCCACCGACCCCGACCTCGACGCGATCTTCTGCGGCAACGACCAGATCGCCGCCGGAGTCACCGAGACCCTGCACGACCTCGGCCGCCGGATTCCCGACGATGTCGCCGTCGTCGGCTACGACAACTGGGAGGTGCTCGCCGCCGACTGCCGGCCGCCGCTGACCACCGTCGACCTCAACCTCCAGCACCTCGGCGCCACCGCGGTCACCCACCTCTTCGCCGCCCTCGACGGCAGGCGCCCGTCCGGCGTGATCCGCCAGCCCTGCCGGCTGGTCGTCCGCGAGTCCACCGGGCCGGCCGCCCACCGCTGACAGGTCCTCCGGCCCTGGTCGCACCGGCCGGGAGCGGTCAGCGTGGACACATGGAGAGTCGCGCGAAGAGCCGGCCGGAGGCACGGTGCCCGATCCGGCCGGGCGAGCCGTGCACGCTGTGCCAGCTCGACGTCACCGGCCCGCAGGACTGCGGCCTGGTCTATCTGGTCATGCACGACGACGAACTGCGCGAGGGCCTGCACCGGATGTCCGTCCCCGACGCCGCCGACCGATGACCCGAACACCGACGGCCAACTTCGGTGATCGTCTGCTGTTCCGCCGTCAGCTCTCGGCGCGTCGAACGGCTTCACCGCAGACGATCATGGTCGGCGGGCACTGGCTCATGGACGGGCGGTAGCGGTGGCCCCGGCCAGGCGGGCCAGGGCGGCGGCGCGGACCTCGGTCGTTTCGATCGGGTCGTCGCGCAGGTGACACAGCCGTTCGCGGGTCGTGTCGGTGAGCGGCGCGTGCCGGGCTGCCAACAGCCGTACGCCGGCTTCGCAGTCCCACAGCCCTTCCACGAGGCAGCGTGACGCTCCGGCCGGATCCAGCGCCACCCACGCCCTGAGATAGTCGGATCGCTCGAACGAGTGCGGACTGAACCACAGCCGGCCCAGTCGGGGCAGGACGTCGACCGCCGCCGGGCCACCGATCCGGGCCAGACCTTCGACGAGAACGTCGTAGCCGCACAGATCATCGGGGCGGCCGTCCAGCCAGTCGAGGCCGGCGATGAGCGCCGCCGCGTCGGTGTCGTCGCCGTGTGCGGCCAGGATGCGCAGCGCGGTCCAGGTCAGCGGGTGCGCTGGGGTCGCCGCCCAGTCACGGGCGGCCGGGAGCGCCGCCGGGCCCAGCCGCCTGATCACGGCGGACAGGGCGGCTCTGGGGCCGCCGGCGAGGAGATCGTCGACGAGTTCGAGAAGTGCCGGCTCGGGTGGCCGTCGGCGCAGTTCGCGCAACACCGGATCGTGGTCGCGGGCGTGGGCCGGGTCGCGTAGTCGGGCCAGCAGGGTAGCGGTCGGCTGATCGGCGAACGGCCGGGGCGACACCGGTCGGCACGCGGCGGCGACTCGGTCGGCGATCCAGGCGTCCCGCGCTGCCCAGGTGGTCCACGGCGGTGATCGCCACCACGCTTGGTCGGCGGCCGACGCGAGGCGGCCCGCCACACTCGGATACAGGTCCTCCCACCGCTCGGAAGGCCAGGAGCCGGCGACCTTTTCCAGCACGTCCAGCCACCGATCACCCGCTCGGATGTAGCGGTGGACCCCGTCGACCGCGTCGCCGGCACCGGCCCGGCCCAGCGCCTCGAGCACCTCGAGCGTGTTCTCGAACTCGTTGTCGTGGTCGGACTGCTCGGCCGGGACGGTGAACAGCCGGTCGGCGATCGGTTCGACCGGCATCTCCAGGTCGCGGACCAGCCGGGCCAGGTACACCGCCCGATCGTCCACCTGCCAGTCCCAGCGGTGGTCGCGTCGCAGGCAGTGGGCGATCAGGTCGGGTGCCGCCGGATCGGTCATGGCCCGCAGGGCGCCACGGCCGAGGCCCCGTTGCAGGGCGCCGGCGAGTGTCGGCCGACCGTCGAACCACCACCTGTCGTCGGTGTCGTCGCTCATCGGCGGCAAGTGTGCGCCGGGTCGCACCTGGCGCGCACCGGGTTTCCGGTCGGACCGGCCGGCAGGTATAAAGATCCTCGAACACGGTTTCCGTTTTCATTTTCGGTTGGAGGTCACCCCGCCATGCCGCCGACACCCGCCGCGCCGACCGACGTCGGCGGCACCCCCCTGCCCACCCAGCGCCGCCGGGCGGGCACCGCACACGCCGGCCCGCCGGGCGGCCGTACGGCGCTCGGGGTGGCCGTCGCGGCGCTGGCCGTCGCCCTGCTGGTGTCCGTACTGCTGGCCATCGGGCTGGGACCGGCGAACGTCGCACCGGCCGACACCGCCCGCTACCTGTGGGCGGCGCTGACCGGCGGCCGGATCACCGCCGACGAGGTCGCCACCTACCAGATCGTGTGGCAGATCCGTACCCCACGGGTGCTGCTCGCGGCCCTGGTCGGGGCCGGCCTCGCCGCGGTCGGGGTGGCCGTGCAGGCGATGGTGCGCAACGCGCTGGCCGACCCGTTCGTGCTCGGCATCTCCTCCGGCGCGTCGGTCGGCGCCGTCGCGGTCACCGTCACCGGTGGGCTGGCGGTGTTCGGGATCTACGCGATGTCGGCCGGCGCGTTCCTCGGCGCGCTGCTCGCCTGCGTCCTGGTGTACGCCGCCGCGCGCGGGCCGGGCGGCATCGCGCCGCTGCGGCTGGTGCTGACCGGGGTGGCGATGTCGTTCGGACTCCAGGCGGTGATGAGCGTGATCATCTACCTGGCCCCGAACAGCGAGTCGACCAGCACCGTCCTCTACTGGACGATGGGCAGCTTCGGCGCCGCGACCTGGGGCGCGCTGCCGCTGCTGGCGGTCCTGGTGCTGGGCTGTGTCGCCGTCCTGCGCCGGCACGCCCGGTCGCTGGACGTGCTGGCGCTCGGCGACGAGACCGCGGCGAGCCTCGGCGTGCACCCCGACCGGCTGCGCAACGGCCTGCTGCTGCTCACCTCGGTGGTCACCGGGGCGATGGTCGCGGTCAGCGGGGCGATCGGTTTCGTCGGCCTGGTCATGCCGCACGTCGTACGCATCGTCGTCGGTGCCGGCCACGCCCGGGTGCTGGCGGTCGCGCCGCTGGCCGGCGCGGTCTTCATGGTCTGGGTCGACCTGGTGTCGCGGACCCTCGTCGCCCCGCGCGAACTGCCGCTCGGGGTCATCACCGCGCTGGTCGGCGTACCGGTGTTCGTCACGCTGCTACGTCGGCGCGGCTACCTGTTCGGGGGGCGTTGAGATGGACCTCGTCCTGTCCGGGCTGACGGTGACCGTCAACGGCCGGCACCTCGTCCACGACCTCTCCCTCGACGTCGCCGGGGGACGCGTCGTCGGCCTGGTCGGCCCGAACGGCAGCGGCAAGTCGACGGCGCTGCGCTGCGTCTACCGGGCGCTGCGGCCCAGCGGCGGCGTGGTCCGGGTCGGCGGCGAGGACCTGGCCGCGATGCCGATGCGGCGCAGCGCCCGCACCGTCGCCGCCCTGACCCAGGAGGGCGGCGCCGACCTCGACTTCACCGTCGAGGAGGTCGTCGCCCTCGGCCGGGCACCGTACCTAGGGGGCAACCAGGCGCTCGGCGCCGCCGACCGGGAGCTGTGCGCGGCGGCGATGGCGCGCCTCGACGTGGCGCACCTCGCCCGCCGCGGCGTGCTCACCCTGTCCGGCGGCGAGCGGCAGCGGGTGCTGGTCGCCCGCGCCCTGGTCCAGCAGCCGCGGGTCCTGGTCCTCGACGAACCGACCAACCACCTCGACGTACGGCACCAGATCGGGCTGCTGTCGCTGCTGCGCGGCTGCGGGCTGACCGTCCTCGTCGTCCTGCACGACCTGAACCTCGCCGCCGCGACCTGCGACCGGATCGGTGTGCTTTCGCAGGGCCGGCTGGTCGCCGCCGGCACCCCCGACGAGGTGCTGACCGTCGACCTGGTCCGCGACGTCTTCGGCGTGGACGCGACCGTCGTGCCACATCCGCGCACCGGCACCCCGCAACTGCTGTACTCGCTCACCCCGCAAGGAGGAACCACCCCGTGACATCCAGGACAACCCGCTCCGGGCTCGCGCTCGGCGTACTCGTGACCCTGCTCGCCACCGGCTGCGGCGCCGAGGTCGCCGACAGCGCCGGGACGGCCGCGACGGTCACCGTGCCGCGCTGCGGCGAGGAGGTCGAATACCGTACGCCGCAGCGTGCGGTCGCGTACGAGGGCGGCAGCGCCGACAAGCTGTTCGCGCTCGGGCTGACCGACCGGGTGCACGGCTACGTGATGCCGCCGGCGAACCCGCCGGTGACCGAATCGCCGTGGGCGGCCGAGTACGCCAGGGTCGAGATGCTCAGCGACGACCTCCTCAACAAGGAACTCGTCGTCGACGCGAGGGCCGACCTGGTGGTGGCCGGCTGGAACTCCGGCTTCAGCGACCAGCGCGGCATCACCCCGCAGATCCTCGACCAGCTCGGCATCCAGAGCTTCATGCACAGCGAGAGCTGCTTCAACTACCCGAACTTCCCGCAGCGGCTCACCCCGTTCGAGGGGCTCTACAGCGATCTCGAACGCCTCGGCGCGATCTTCGGCGTGCCGGAGCGGGCCGGCACCGTCGTCGCCGACCTGAAGGCGCGGGTCGCGGCGGTGCAGGCGCGGGCGCCGCAGGGCGACCCGGTGCCGGTGTTCCTCTACGACTCCGGCACCGACCAGCCGTTCACCGCCGGTGCCCAGGTCCCGCCGACCGACATCATCCGGATCGCCGGCGGTCGCAACATCTTCGCCGGCCTCGACGCCCGCTGGACCCAGGTCGGCTGGGAGGCGGTCACCAGCGCCCAGCCGGAGGTGATCATCATCCTGGACTATGGCGACCAGCCCGCCCAGGAGAAGATCGACTTCCTGCGGACGTCGCCGCTGACCCGTGAACTGCCGGCGGTACGCGACAACCGTTTCTTCGTCCTCGACTACAACGAGGGGATCAGCGGTCCACGCAATGTGGACGGTCTGGAGAAGTTCGCCGACTACCTGCGCACGCTGCCCTGACGTTCCGTGGTGGACACAGCGGCGAAGGGTGCGGTGCCCGGGGATCTGCGGATGGCCGGGCAGCTCTGGCCGGTGCTGCTCGCCTCGGCGGTCGGGCTGCTGCCGTACACGGTCTTCAGCACCTTCCTGGTGCCGATCGCCGACGCGACCGGCGGTGGCGAGGCGGCCGTCGGCGGCCTGCGCGGCCTGGGCGGCCTCGCCGCCCTGGCCGTCGGTACGGCGTTCGCGCCGCTGATCGGCAGGCTGCCGGTGCACCTGTCGGCGGCCGGTGCCCTGCTACTGCTCGCCGTCTCGTCGCTGCTCGGCGCGGCCGGCACGTACGCCACCATCGCCGCGTTCTGTGTCCTGGTCGGCGCCGCCACGGCGGTCCTCAACCCGGCGCTGGCGACGGCCGCCGCCGACCGGTACGGCGACGGGCCGGCGGCGGCGCGGGCCGCGACCCTGGTCACCGCCACCCAGTCGATGACCGCGATGCTGGCCGCCCCGGTCATCGCGGTCCCGGCCCTGTGGTGGGGTTGGCGCGGCGACCTGGTGGCGACGGCGGTCGTCGCGGCGGTGCTGGCGATGGCGTTCCTGCGGCGCGGCCGGGGCCGGGCGGCCCCCGCCGCCCGGCTCGGCTACGTCGCCACGTTCCGGGCGCTGGCCGCGGTGCCCGGTGCCCGCTCGCTGCTGCTGGTGGCGTTGCTGCGGACCGCCGCGTTCATGGGCTACCTCGCCTACCTGGCCGCGTTCTACGACAGCCGGTTCGACCTGTCGCCGGGCTGGTTCGCGTTCGTGTGGACCCTCAGCGGCACGTCGTTCTTCCTCGGCAACCTCGTCACCGGCCGGCTCGCGAACGCCGGCGACGACGGCCGGCCCCGGCGGCTGCTGCTGGCCGGGCTGGCCGTCGCCGTGGCCGCCATGTTCGGTGTCTTCCTCGCTCCGACGCTGCCGGTCGCCCTGGTCTGCACCGCCGCGCTCGGCGCCAGCCACGCCGTCGTCGCCGCCTGCGTGGTCAGCCTGCTGGTCCGCCGCTGCGGCGCGCAGCGCGGCCCGGCGCTGAGCCTGAACGCCGCCGGCATGAGTCTCGGCGTCTTCGTCGGGGCCACGGCCGGCGGAATCGGCCTGGGCGCGGGTGGCTATCCGGGCGCGGCGGTCGCGCTCGCCGCCCTCACCGCGGTTGCCCTGGTCATCGCCGCCGGCCTCGCAAGATCCGCGTGATCAGGGACTTTGACGTCCGACGCGCCGACGACACGCCGGATTTGGTCCCTGATCACACGGATCTAGGACGGGCTTACCGCTGGGCCGCCCAGAGGATGGCGCGGCCGAGCTGCGGGTGCAGGCCCTTGGCGTGCAGTCGCCAGGTCGGGTCCGTACCGAAGAGCACGACGCCGTTGCCGGCGGCGGTCTCGGTGCGGACGATGCTGGCCTGGCTGGCCGCAGCGGCCGGCCCGTTGGTGCCAGCGGCGTTCGTGCCCCACCAGCCGGCGACCAGCGGGTCGGCGCCGTACGCCTGGTCGACGACGGCGCCCGCGCCGAGGTTGGTGAACCAGACCGGCTGGGCGACGAACGAGTGCGGCAGGGCGCCGGAGGTGACCGGTCCCCCGTTGTTGACCACGTTGACGACGCCGCTGGCCAGGCTCTGGCCGGCGGTGGCGGTGACGGTCAGCAGCCCGGCGGCGTTGCTGAACGCCGCGCCGGCGGTGTCGATGCCGACCACGCCGCCGCCGCGGGCGAGGAACGCGTCGAGCGCCGCCCGGTTGTCCGCGGTCAGGGTCGCGACGTTGAGGGTGCCGCCGACGAACAGCACGTCGATGTCGGCGGTCAGCGTCGTGGCCAGGTTGGCCGCGGTCACCGGGCGGGCGTCGAAGCCGTTGTCGAGCAGCGTGTCCCGCACCTCGACCGAGCCGACGTAGCCGACGGCGACCTTGTCGAGCAGGGTTCCGCTCCAGCCGGCCGGGGCGGCCGCGAAGTTCACCCGGTGCCGGCGGATCTCGGCGTGGACGAGCCGGCGGTTGGTCGGGGTGTGCGGTACGACGACGGAGCCGTCGGCGAGCCGGTACACCGGTACGCCCTGGGCCAGCAGCGCGTTGACGGCGAGCAGGTCGGACGCGTCCTGGATGTCGAGGTGCAGGTCGGGGGTGCCGCCGGGCAGGGTGCCGGGGGCGCTGCCGTCGTACGTGCGCAGCAGCGGCACGTCGGGCAGTTCGTCCCACAGGGTGTCGACGGTGGCGCCCCAGGTCAGTCCCTGGCTCCAGGCGGCCGGGCCGGCGTAGAGGTCGGCGACCCGATCGGTGAGGTCGATGCCCGGTTCGAGCAGGGAGTTGACCAGGCCGCGCTTGGGCTGGTGCAGGTCGATGACGTACGTGCCGGCCGGGTAGGACCTGCCGCCGGCGGTGAAGTCGTCCTGGGCCCGCCAGACCCGGCCGCCGCTGCCGATGAGCAGGTCGACGAGGCGGGCGGCGGCCGGCTCGGAGCGCTGGCCGGCACCGGTCGGGATGACGTACGAGCGCGGGAACTCGGTGTTGTAGTTGTCCTCCGGGCCCCAGCCGGGCACGTAGCCGTCCGGGATGTCGCGCAGCGGTTCACCGGCCCAGCCGCGGCGGTAGACCTCGGCCTGGTCGTGGATGACCTGGGTGCGGTTCTCCTGGATGTAGCGCAGCGAGGTCTTGATCGCGACCTCGTGCACGTCGGTGTTGATGCCGGAGCGGCGGACCCGCTCGGCCGGGGTCAGGTTGGCGCCACGCGGGTTCAGCGGGGCCTCGATCGTGTACGGGATGCTGCTCTGCAGCAGCGCGAACGACGGCACGTAGATCGGCGGGAAGTCGTCCCAGACGCCGGGTGCGTCGTCGCGGAACGGGATGCGGGCCCGCTGCGTCTCGGCGTACCCGAGGTCGCGCAGGTCCTCCTCGATCGCCAGGGCGTTCGGCAGGGCGTGCTTGATGAACAGGTCGTACTCGTTGTTGACGTTGTGCGGCGGGGTGCTCGGGTGCAGCAGCGTCGGGGAGACGTAGCCGTGCAGGTCGAGCGTGATGATCGGCTTGGCGTCGACGGTCAGCTCGCGGATCAGGTTCGTCTCCGGCTGCGAGACGATCGTCAGGTCCCGGTTGAGGTCGTAGCCGGCGGCGTTGGCGCGGGTGCCGGCGATCCGGCCGTCCGGGTTGGCGGTGACGTTGAAGACCAGCCGGTTGCGCTTGAGCAGGTCGGCGACCGCCGGGTCGGTGCTGGTGGCGAACTCCTCGATGACCCGCAGCGCGGCGTCGGTGCCCTCCCACTCGTTGCCGTGGATGTTGGCGTTGACGAACAGCGGGGTCTTGTACTCGGCGAGCAGGCGGGCGTTGGTCCGCGCCTTGACCGGCTCGTCCTCCAGCCAGCGCTTCCACTGCTCCTGCTGCTGCGCCTGCGCCCTGGTCTCGGGCGCGGTGACGGTGACGACGTACAGGTCACGGCCGGCGACGGTCTTGCCGGCGACCCGGGCCGAGACCCGGTCGCTGTCGGCCTGGAGCGCGTTCAGCTTCGGCGCGATCTCGTCGTAGGGGACGACACCGATCGGGATGGAGGCGTCGTTGGGGTCGTCCGGCCAGACCGGCAGGACGTTCTGGCGCGGGTACGCCTCGACGTGGGCGAGCTGGACGGGCTGCGGCGGCACGGACGGCAACGCGGTCGCGTTCGCCGGGCCGGTCCAGACCGCGGTCCCGAGCAACGAGGCACCGACCGCGACCGCGGCCAGCCTCGTCAGATGTCTTGTGGACATGAAGGATTGGTCTCCTTGCGAAAGGGGTGTGCGCGCAGGCAGACGCCACCGCAGGGCCGGAAACCTGCGGGGTCGGGATACGCCTCTGGGCGTACGGGAAAAGGGGGAGCCGGCGTCGAACGCTAGGGTCGACAGGCCGCGCTGGCAACGCGCAGGAGGTCGATGTGACCCCGCTTGGTGAGGAGAGCGCTTCGCACGAAGTGGATCTTTGATCAACGACGGCGCGCTGTCAATGCCCCGCCACCGCACGGTGACGGCCACCACCCGCCGGACAAGCCGCCGGCACCTGCGAAAACGGCACGGAACCGCAGGTCAGGGGCGGTCGGCGGAAGCGGTACGGGTGGCCGGCTCTCGATCCCAGATGTTGGATCGACCGACATGACCTCCGGCACTGGGCAGGCCAGGTCGGGTGTGGAAGGCTCCAGCCGGTGACCCTGCCATCGATCGGCTCGACCACGACCTTCCCGGGACGGCGCCGGAACGCCGGCCACACCACCGCCGGGGGGCCCGGTTGAGGTTCCGCATCCTCGGCCAGCTCGAAGTCACCGTCGACGGGCAGGCGGTGCCGCTGGGGTCGCCGAAGCAGCGGACCCTGCTCGCCGCGCTGCTGGTCGACCACGGCCGGCTGGTCACCGTCGACCGGCTGGTCGACGCGCTGTGGGAGGACCGTCCACCCGCGACCTGCCGGGCCCAGATCCACGCCCACGTGTCGGCCCTGCGCCGCCTGCTCGCCGCCGGCGGGCAGCCGGACGTCGTCGACACGGTCGCGGACGGATACGTCCTGCGGATCCCGCCCGGCGGCAGCCTCGACCTGGACGCCTTCGACGAACACGCCGCGCAGGCCCGGCGGCTGGCCGGGCAGGGCCGGCACGCCGACGCGATCGTGGTGCTGCGGGCCGCGCTGGCGCTGTGGCGCGGTCCCGTCCTGGACGGGCTCACGGCGCGCTTCGCCCGGCAGGTGTCGGCCGGCCTGGACCGTCGCCGGCTGCACGCGGCGGAACTGCTCGCCGCCGCGCACCTCGCGACCGGCCGCGAGGCCGAGATCGTGCCGGAACTGACCGCGCTCTGCGCCGCGTACCCGCTGCACGAGGGGCTGCGGGCCCAGCTGATGACGGCGCTGCACGCCACCGGCCGCACCGCCGACGCGCTCGCCGTGTTCCGGGAAGGGCACCGGCTGGCAGCTACCGAGCTGGGCATCGAGCCCGGCGAGCGGCTACGGACGGTGCACGAGGCGATCCTGCGCGGGCTGCCCACGGCACCACGGAAGGTCCCGCCGGCCGAAACCCCGGCCCTGGCGGACGCGCAACCCACCCCGCCGGCCGAACCCCCGGCCCCGGCGGGCGACGCCCCGGTGCCGCGCTTCCAGCTCCCCGGTGACGTGGCCGCCTTCGTCGGCCGCGCCGACGAGCGGGAGGCGGCGCTGGCCCGGCTCGCCACCGCGGGGTCCCGGCCGGTCACGCTGCTCGTCACCGGCCCGGCCGGGGTCGGCAAGACCGCCTTCGCCACCCACCTCGCGCACCGGTCCCGGCCGTCCTACCCCGATGGTCAGCTGTACGTCAGCCTGCGGCACGCCGACGCGACCCCGGTGTCCGTACGCGACGCGCTCGGCACCCTGCTGCGCGGGCTCGGGGTCGCCAGCTCCGTGCTGCCGGCCGACGAGCCGGCCCGGCTCGACCTCTACCGCACCCTGCTCGCCGACCGGCGGGTGCTGGTGCTGCTCGACGACGCGGTCAGCGCCGCCCAGGTACGGCCGCTGCTGCCGCCGGTCGCCGGCAGCGCCCTGCTGGTCACCAGCCGCAGCGCCGTCGCCGGGCTGACCGCCTACCGGGTGGTGCTGGCACCGTTCACCGGCCCGGAGGCGCTGGAACTGCTCGCCGCGACGGTGGGCCGCGAGCGGGTCGCGGCCGAACGGGCGGCCGCCGAACGGATCGTCCGCCGCTGCGGTCACCTGCCGCTGGCGGTGCAGATCGCCGGGGCCCGGCTGGCCGCCGGCCCGCACCGGCGGCTGGCCGACCTCGCCGACGCGCTGCGCGACCAGCGCCGCCGCCTCGACGAACTGGCCGTCTCCGACGTGGCGGTGCGGGCCACCCTCGCCTCCACCGACCAGGGCCTGTCCGCGCCCGCCCGGCGGGCCTACCACCTGCTCAGCACGGCGATGCCGGGCGACGACACGGCGAGTTGGGCGGTCGCCGCGCTGCTCGACGTCACACCGCGGCGGGCCGAACTCGTCGTCGACGAACTGGTCGACGTGCACCTGCTGATCCCGGTGGCCGGCCCGGCCGGCCCGCGTTACCGGCTGCACGCCCTGGTCCGGCTGTACGGGCGCGAGCAGGCCCGCCGGCACCGCGAGGAGCTGTCCGCGGCGACCGCCCGGCTGCACGGCGGCTACCTCGACCTGGCCCAGCGGGCCGTCGCCCGCACCGGCGGGACGTTCTTCGCCCCGGTGCTGCGCGACGATCCGGTGTGGACGGTGCCGGAGCCGGTCGTCCGCCGGGTGCTGGCCGACCCGGTCGCCTGGTTCGACACCGAGCGCCAGGCGCTGGTGGCGGTGACCGGACGACTGGCCGGCGACGGCCTGCCGCGCCCGGCGGCGGCGCTGGCCACCTCGATCGCCGCGTTCTTCGAAAGCGGCAACCACTTCGACGAGTGGCGGGCCACCCACGACCGGGTGCTGGCCGCCGCGCGCCGGGCCGGCGACCGCACCGCCACCATGGCCATGCTGCGCGACCTCGGCGAACTGCACACCATCCAGGACCGCTACCGGCGGGCGCACGCCTGCTACCAGGAGGCGTTGACGTCCGCCCGCGAACTCGGCGACCGCGGGTACGAGGCCGCCGCCCTCGCCGGCCTGGGGCACCTGGACCGGCTGCTGGCCCGCTACGACACCGCCGTGGCGCACCTGGCCCGGGCCCGCCGGATCAGCCGCCGCGACGGCAACCGGGCCGGCGTCGCCTACGCCGAATACGGGCTCGGCCTGGTGCTGATGGAGCGGCGGCAGTGGCGGCGCGCGGACCGACGCTTCCGGGAGTGCCTGACGCAGAGCCGGGCCGCGAAGTGGCTCGGCGGCGAGGCCCGTGCCGCGCGCTGCCTCGGCCAGGCCCGCCGCCACCAGGGCCGGTACGCCGCCGCGGTGCCGTACTTCGAACGGGCCCGAAGGATCGGGGTACGCCTCGGCGACCGGCTCGCCGAAAGCTACGCCGAGCAGTGGCTCGGCGACCTGTCGATCCGGCTCGGCGAACCGGAGCGCGGGGCGGCGATGCTGCGCCGCTGCCTTTCGGTCTACCAGGCGCGCGGCCAGCGGTTCGGTGAGGCGGCGACGCTGCACAGCCTCGCCGCCGCCGCCCGCGCCCTGGGTGAACCCGGGCAGGCCAGCGGCTACCTGCACCAGGCGCTACGGATCTGGGAGCGGATCGACGCGCCGTACTGGTTGGCGGAGACCCGGCAGGCGCTGGCCGCGCTCACCGACGAGCCCGACCCCGACCCGGCCGGCTGACGGCGCGCACGGCGGTGCGCCTCCCCGGTGCGGAGGGGAGGCGCACCGCCGGCGGCGTCAGTGGCAGCCGTACCCGCTGCCCCGGCCGTAGATCCCGAACGTCGTCGGGATCCAGCACTGGTTCTCCTCGGCCGCCCGGCGCAACTGGTTCCTGGCGTTGAAGTAGACGCCGCCGACGACGATGGCGCAGCCGGCACCGATCCACGGTCCCGCGATGCCGCAGCCGGCACCGGCCAGGGCGCCCGCGGCCAGGTTGCCGATCTCCAGGTATTCGTTGTTCCGCTGCGCCCAGTCGTTGAAGGTCCTGGTGACGTGACGGTCGACCTTGAGCCGGCAGAACACGACGGCGACGCACTTGTGGCGGCCGTCCATCAGCTCCCAGGAGCCGGGGAGGCGAATCCTCGGCGGCTTCGCGGCGGGTCGTTTCGGGCTGTACTTCGTCCCCTTCGGACTGCCGACCTTCTTGCCGTTGTACCCCGTGGGCTTGCCGCCCTTGTACTTCGCGGGCTTCTTGCCGACGTACTTCGATTTCGGTTTCTTGGCGACGTACTTCTTCTTGGCGACCTTCTTGGTCGCCTTCTTCTTGTACACCTTCTTGACGGCCTTCTTGGCCACCTTCTTCTTCTTGGCCTTGACGACCTTCTTCTTCGGATAGAGGCCGTCGGCGTCCTCGAAGGTGATCGGGTTGTTGTTGGCGTACGAGTAGCCGTGGAACTGCTGCGGGTCGTCCTCGAGGATCACCGGGTCCACCGACAGGAAGCGGCCGGTCGACGGGTCGTACTCGCGGGCACCCAACCGCAGCAGGCCAACCGGATCGTCGTCGACCCCGCCGACGAACGACCGCTGCCCCGGCCACCCGGTCGGCGTGCCACCGCGCAGTTCCCCGAACGGCAGGAACCGGCGCGGGATCAGGCCGCCGGTGGCGGCGTCGACCGCCAACTGGTCGGTGCCGAGGTGGTCGGCGAGCTGCCAGTGCACCCCGCCGCCGCTACGGGTGGCGACCGTCTCGCCGTCCTGGCTGTAGTAGCGGGTGGCGGTCACCGCGCCGGCGGTCAGGCGCAACTCCGTGCCGGGCAGGAACAGGGTGGCGCCGCCGTCCGGGTCGTGGCGCAGCAGCCGGGTACCGTCGGCGCCGTACACGAACCGGGTCGACGCGCCGCCCTCGGCGATCGACCCGAGGTTGCCCTCGACGTCCCAGGTCAGCGTCTGGCCGCGCCCGGCGACGTTACGGCTGACGGTGTTGCCGGCCGCGTCGTAGCCGTACGAGTCGGTGCGGGCGCCCGGCCCCTGCACCGCCACCTCCCGCAGCGTGTGCGGCTGCGCCGCCCCCGCCGCCGGATAGCGGTAGGTGTGCGTGCCGGTGCCGGCGGCGGCATACCGGGTCTCGGTGAGCCGGTTGCCGACCTTGTCGTACGTGTACGCGTGCCAGTACGGCGCCGCCCCGCCCAGACCGGCCACCGACGGCGTCGCCGCACAGTCACCGGACCCCGGCGTCCACGCCCGGGTCAGCCGGCGCAACCGGTCGTATGTGAAGCACTGCACGTCGGCGGTCAGCCCGCCCGGCGGCGTGTCACCGATACGCAAAATGTTGCCGGACGGGTCGTGGTCGTAGCGGGTGTCGGCGACCCGGACCGGGTTCAGTTCCCGCTCGGTGACGACCCGGACCAGCCGCTCGGTGCCGGTCTCGTAGCCGTAGTCGCGCAGCACCCGCGGCCCCGAGCCGGTCGAGTAGACCCGGCGCAGCAGCCGGTCCAGCTTGGAGTACGTGCTCTCGGTGACGTAGCTGGTCGCGCCGGCCAGCGTCGTCGGCCGGCCGTGCGCGTCGTAGCCGTACCGGACCGTCTCGGCCGACAGCCCGCCACCGGCCGGCAACGTCGACCGGGACAGGGTCCCGTCCACGTTGAACACGCTGGAGAACTCGTAGCTGCCGGCCAGCGCCCCGGCCGCCGCCGGCACGACGTACCGGGTGGCGGTCGGCCGGTCCTGCTGGTCGTACGCGGTCGTCGCCACCGTGTACGCCTGCCCGCCGACGTACCGGGTGGCGGTGCTGACCTGGCCCTTGGCGACCGTGTCGTACGTGTATCCGGTCAGCTTCGCGCCGGTCGCCGACCCGGCGTGGGTGGCGGTCACCCGGTCCAGCGCGTCGTAGACGGTGACGACCGTCTGCCCACGCGAGTCGGTCTCGGTGACCGTCCGGTCCAGGTCGTCGTAGGTCGAGGTCGTCGTCCCCTGGTCCGGGTCCTCGACCCGCACCAGCCGGCCACGCAGGTCGTAGTGGCGCCGCCAGACGTTGCCGGCCGGATCGGTGATCGACGCGATCTCGTCGTCCCGGGTGTACGTGTACCGCGTCGCGTCGTAGCCGCCGGTCGCGGTCGCGCCGTGGTACTGGCGCAGCTCGACGACGTTGTCACGGGCGTCGACGATCTCGGTCGTCGGCGTGTCGCCGGCCGGCGGCGTCACGTGGGTGCGGTCACCGCCGTGGCCGGTCGTCGTACGCCACCGCTCGACCCCGTGGACCAGGAAGATCTCCGCCGTCGGCCGCTCCGCGCCGTCGTACACGGTCACGTTCAGCGCCGGTACGGCGGCGTCGGCGACCAGGTGCACGGACGTCGCCGGGGCGCCGTCGGCCGGGTACGGGTCGGACTCCCTGACCACCAGACCACGCGAGTCGTGGTGGGTGTCGGTGACGATCCGCCCACCACCGGGCGCCTGCTCCTGGACCTGCCGCTCGCGCAGCAACCCGTCGTACAGCGTGTACGTGGTCAGGTAGCCGGTGCCGGTGTTGTCGAGATGCCTCACCGTCACCACCGTCGGCCCGTCGGTACGCACCTGGTACGCGTACTCGGTGTGTGGGGTCTGGGCCGACCTCGACCGGCCCGGCAGCCACACCCGCAGCAGCCGGCCCAGCGGATCCCAGGCCAGCTCCGTACGACGGCCGTTGGCGTCGACCTCGGCCGTCACCGCACCCCACGCCGGGTCGTACTGCGTCGTCCCGGCGTGGCCGAGCGGATTCGTGACCGTCACCGACCGCACCGGCCCGCCCGTCGCCGGCGTGTACGCCGTCGTGGTCCGGTTGCCGAGCGCGTCGAACTCCTCGACAACCCGGCCGTTCGCGTCGTACGTCGCCCGCCGCACCGTCTGGTAGCTGTCCGCGGCGGCGAGCCGCTCCTCCCGGGTCACGTTCCCCCGCGTCGGCGCGGCACCGAACGCGAGCCCGTCGTAGTGGCTGCGCTCGTCGGAGACGACGTCGGCCGGGCGGGCCGGCGTCGACGCGCACGCCTTCGCCACCGTCTCCACCCGGCTCGGGAAGTCGAGCAGCCAGGCCGAGGTGTTCTGCGCGTACGTGGTCCGGGTGCACCGGTCGTCGGCGGTCGTGGTCACGTCGCCCCGGTCGTCGACCTGGGTCACCAGGCCACGGCTGTCGTACGTGTATCCGGTCTCGGTGCGCCGGTACCCGCCGCCCTCCAGCGCGGTCCGCCCCACGGTCCGGCCGACCTCGGTCACGTACGCGTGCACGGTGCCCCACGACCGGACCCGGGTCGCCGTCGGCCCGTGGCTCCACGGATCGTGGACGCTGCCCTCCACCTCCGCGCCGTCCGGCCCGTTGCGGACGATCTCCTCGCGCAGGAAGCCGGCCAGGTACGGATGGTCGGTGACGGTCCCGCCCTGCGAATCGGTGACGGTGACGCCGCGGGTGCCGCCGGCGGCGAGCCGGTCGCCGTGCATCCCCCGCAGGTACAGCCGCTCGGTCTCCGACCGCTGCCCGCCGGGCGCCCCCTCGATCGTGCGGACCCGGCCGTAACCGCGCCACTCCGACCAGGTCCGGTACTTCGCCGGCGACAGGCCGTCGTCGTCGGCGTAGTGCCACGCCGGGTCGCCGTCGTACTCGTAGTGGGTCTCCTGCGCCGGCACGCCCTCGACCCGCCCGTCGGCGACCACCGACGTGACGACGTACTTGTGGAACCAGTCCAGGGTCGGGTTCACCGAACCCTCCGGCGTCCAGTACGCCGGGAAGCAGCGCCGGGTGTTGCTGTCCGGGGTCGGCAGGCTGGCCCGGGTGCAGTCCGGTGCCGAGTAGTTGACCGTCGTGACGCCGCCGGACTCGGAGGTGATGGTCCGCAGCCGCCACTTCACCATCGGCGAGATGCCCTCGTTGGCGTCCACCCGGTTCGGCAGCCCGACCCCGAGGAACCGCACCTCCGGCACGGCGGCGGTGCCGCCGGCCCGCCCGGTGTGGGTGATCCCGGCCAGCCACAGCCCGGCCGGCGACGCGTCGGTGCGCGGGAACTCCTGCCGCAACGCCCAGTGGTCGACGTCGCGGTACGCGGTGCCGTCCAGGACCGCCGTCGTCACCTCCGTCAGCCGCTTACGGCTCCAGAAACTCGGACCGGTCACCAGGCACGACGTCCCGGTGGCGCAGTTGAGGTCGACCGGCACGTCCGGCCAGTGCGCGGCGTTCGCCTTGACGAACTGGGCGTCGGAGCAGGTGATGGTGCCGCTGGGCAGGCAACGTTCGGCGACGTTGAACCGCACCTGGGCCGGCGCCGCCGCGAACAGCGCGTCGGCGCGCAGCCCGTAGTCGATCCGGGCCAGGTGCCCGCCCCGGGTGTATTCGGTCAGCGCCGTCGTGCTGTTGTTGCGCCCGTACCGGTTGCTCTCCTTGACGTAGTGGTACGTCATCGCGTTGCCGTCCCGGTCGGTGACCAGGTCCAGGTTCCACCGCCACGCCTGCTGGCACCACGCGTTGGCGAACGTCGCGTTGTAGCACGGCTCGCCGCTGTTGTTGCCGTACACCGGCACCGTCCAGGCCGAGTTCGTCACCGGCCGCTGCGACGTCCAGCCGGTGAGCCGGTTCAGGCCGAACGTGTAGCGGGTCCCGTCGACCGTGGTGACCCGCCAGTACTCGCCGTCGTTGTCGCCGTTGTCCGCCCCGGTCAGCTTCTCGATCCGCGAGCCGTCGTCGTTGCGCGGCCGCCAGGTGCCGGTGGCGTCGTCGCGGACCAGTTCCGCCGCGGTGCCGTTCAGGACCAGGAACGCGTTGTCGTGGCCCCAGCACAGGTCGCCACGCTTCGGGGTGCCGGCCGACCCGTCGTCGGCGCACGCCTTGTAGCGCCGCTCGACGTACGACGTGCCGAGGTCGAACCCCTCACCGACCCACGACGGCTGGTTGTTGGTCGCCGCGGTCCGCCCGTCGACCGCGCCCGACGAGTAACCGAACCCGAGGTCCGGCTCCGGCCCGCCCGGGGCCGGCGGGACCCGCAGCGGATACTCCCAGGTGAAGCTGCCGGTCTGGTCACCGGCGTCCCAGTCGGCCGACGCGGTCAGCGGGGTCGCGCTCCAGTCCCCCGCCCCGGCGGCACCGCCCGCGGCGGTCGTACCCACCGCGGCCGGTGCGGCGGCCCGGGCGGCACCCGCCCGCGCCCCGTCGCCGGCCGGCGCGGGCAGCGGCGTCGTCGCGGCGACCCGGCCCGGCACCGGGGCGTCGTCGACCGGCGCCGGCACCGTCCACTCCGGACGGCTTTCGCTGGCCGGCGGGGCGGCCGCCACCGGCACCGCCAGCAGGCTGGCCGCGACCGCCGCCGCGGTCACCGAGGCGAGCAGGGTCGCCGCCCGGATCCGGAGCCGGCCCGGCCGGTCGGGGGTCGAACTGGACATCACGGCCTCCACGGTCTCTTCGACGGAACCGGTCACTGGTGGCGGAGCTGGTCGACGTCGGCCTGCGTCAGCACGCCGGTGAACACCCGTACGTCGGTGACGTCACCCGGGAAGTACTCGCTGTACGCCCCGCGCAACTTCGAGCGGCCGACGTGCAGCGGGCCGGAGGCGTGCCAGGCGGTGGGGTGGGCGGCGGAACCGGCCAGTTCCCCGTCGACGTAGAGCCGGACCTGCCCGGCCGCCGCGTCGTAGACCCCGACCAGGTGGAACCAGCGGTTCAGCACCTCCGCCGGCGGGGTCGCGGCCGGCGCCATCGCCCGCAGGTACGTCGGACCGTCCGAGTCCGCGCTGGTCATGTTGAACACCCAGCGCGACAGCGAACTCGACCAGTACAGCGTCATCGCGCAGGCCCGGCTCCCCTCCTGGCAGAGCACCACCGCCTGCCGGTCGGCGGTCAGCCGGACCCGCGCCGACAGCGAGAAGCTGCCGTCGGTGCGTACGACCGAGACGGCCGTCGAGGCGTAGCCGGTGGTCCCGTTCAGCGCCAGCGCCGTGCCCGGCTCGCCCGTGTGGTCGGCGGTCCAGGCGGCACCGCCGTACAGCGACAGCGTCTTGTTACGGCCGGAGATGTCCGCGACCGACGTGCCGGTGCCCTCGTCCATCGCCCAGTCGGCGGCTAGCGCCGCCGGCCCGTTGGCCAGCCCGGCCACCTCGTCGGCGTAGACCACCCGCTGCCAGACCCGCACGTCGTCGATCCCGCCCCGCCAGTGCTCCCGGTACGCGGCGTCGTACCAGAGCCGGCCGAACTGCAGCGGCCCGGTCGCCTGCCACGGCGTGGTGTACGCGGCCTGGCCGGCCAGCGCACCGTCGACGTACAACCGGATCTGCTGGGCGCTGCGGTCGTAGACCCCGACCAGATGCGTCCACCGGTTGACCCGCGCCGGCCGGTCGGAGACCGCCCGCACGATCGTCGGCGCGATCACGTCGCTTCCGTGCCGGTTGAAGACCCAGCCGTGCCCGGTCGAGTAGTAGAGCTGGAAGCCGCCCGCGTGTCCGCCCCGCTGGGTCAGCGCGGTGGCGTTCGCCGCCGTGCTGTCCAGCCGTACCCAGGCCGAGACGGTGAAGCTGGTGCCGGTGTCCAGGACCGGGCCGGACGTCGCCGCGAACCCGCCGCCGGGAAGCGACAGCGTCCGGTCCGCGACCGGGTCACCGTCCACCGTGTACGTGTTGGCGAGCCGGCCGGTCGTCCACCCGGCGGTCCCGCCCAGCGTGGCCGGGTGGTTGCCACCGGCCGCCGTGGTGCCACCGCCCTCGTCGAAGGACCAGGCGGCGACCGGCGCGGCGGCGGGAGCCACGTAGAAGTCGTACGCGGTGACCGCGCCCGGCACACCGGCCACGCTGACCGCCCGGACGTACAGGGTCCGCAGCCAGCTCTCCGCCGGCCCCGGGGTGACCAGGACGGTGGCGGTCGCACCGGCTCCGGTCACGGCGACACTGCCCTGCGGATCCGGGTCGTCGACCGCGTACCGGTACGAGCCGACGTTCGTCGCACCGTTGGGGGCGAACGTGAAGGTGCCGGGCCGGCCGACCCCGCCGGCGAGCACCGGGTTCGTCGGATCGGCGGGCGGATAGTCGGTCGACGTCACCGTCGGTACCGCGCTCGGCGCGGTCGCGTCGACGACGATGTGGCAGAACCCGGACCAGGCGCTGTCCGCCAGCCCGTCCTCGGTCCGCACCCGCCACCGGTACACCTTGCCGTCGGTCAGCGTCGGCGCGGTGGCCTGCACGGCGCCCGCCTGCCGGAACGTCGTGACGTGCTCCCACAGCAGCGTGTCGCCGTCGTACAGTTCGAACCGGCCCCGGACGTTCTGCAGCGCGCTGTCCAGGTCGCTCAGCGTCGCCAGGAACGTCGGGGCGAGACTCGCGACCCGCGGCGCGTCCGCGGCCGTGTTCACGCACGCGTACGCCGGGTGCGTCTTCAGCCCGGTCGGCACCGACGGCACGCTGTTGTACTCGACCTCCAGCACCGGGTTGTTCCGGAACCGCTTCCAGCCGTTGGTGTCGGACTCGCTCGCCGCCCGCAGGCCGAGCGTGACGGTGGCCGACTTCTTCTCCGCCGCCTCGCGGACCGCGCTGGTGGCGTCGAGGTCCACACCGCCGGCCGGGCAGCTCGAACTCCAGCCCTTGGCGGCGGTGACCGCGTCGAGCTTGCGGGTCCAGGCCGGCTGGTTCTTCCAGGTGGTGCCGGTGCCGATCGCGCCGGTCAGCCAGAGCTGCACCTCGCGCTTGGTGCACGAGTACGCGTGCGTCTGGAAGGCGTTGAACGTCGCCTTCTCGATCGTCTTGCCGGCCAGCGCGGCGGTGTTCATCCGGAAGAACGCCCGGTAGGTGTCGACGGTCGGGTGGGCGTACGGGTCGTTGTAGTAGCCGACCTTGGCGGTGCCGGAGTCGTTGAAGTACGACGTGGTCGAGAAGACCTTCGACACGTGGGTCCAGGCCGCCCGGGTGCCGGCGTACGACAGGTACGGGTCGATGTAGACCGGGTAGCGGGTGTCCGGGCCGGTGAGCAGGGCACGGTCGGGGGTGATGGCCAGGGCGCCGCCGGTGACGCGGGCGTCCATCGTGGCGACCCGGGCACCGGGGCCGGGCCGGGTGCCGCCCTCGGTGACGTCGGCGGCCGGTGTGGTGTCGGCCGGCACGGTCGCCGGACCGCCATGCTGTGCCGGGCCGCCGCGCTGTGCCGCACCGTCGGCCGCCCGCCCGGAGTCCCACATGGTCGGGGTCGGGCCGTGGAACACGACCGCGCCGCGCGCGTCGACGACCTGGACGTTGCCGCCCCGGTCGGTGCGTACGTCGAGGCCGTCGCCGCGTACGGCGAACCGCAGATCGGCCAGTTCGGGGGCGCGGGCCGCCTGCGGCGTACGGACCACCAACACCTCGGAGAACCCGGTCGCCGAGGCGGTGAGCCGCAGGTCGACGCCGGGCAGCACGTCGGGGTAGGTGGCGGTGGCGCCGTCGAGGACGGGCTCGGGCAGCACACCGGGCCACTCCAGGGCGACGGATCCGCCGTCGCGGCGCAGGGTGACCATCGGCGCCCGCCCGCCGCCGGAGAACGACACGTCGACCGGGACCGCGACCGGCGCGACGGTGCCGTCGGCGCGTCCGCGCAGGGTGGTGTCGACGGGGACCCAGCCGTCCGCCCGCTTCACCCGGACCGGCTGGGCGTACTGACGCATCAGCAGGGTGCCGGTCGGCAGGGCGAAGACCTCTTCGGTCTCGGTGCGCAGCCCGGTCACCTCGACCCGCTGCCCGGTCGCGGCGGCCGTACGCAGCGCCGCCCGCTCGGTCGCCGCGCCGCCGGGGGCGGCCGGCGTCCCCGTGCCGCCGGCTCCGCTCCCCCGGTCGGCCGGCGACGCGGCCGCCGGGGCCGGTGGCCCGAGCGTCACCGCCAGGGCCAGGACGAGTGTGCCGACGCCCACCCGACGCGGGAGCCGTCCCGCCACCCAGTCGAGACCTGCCACCGGGAACCTCCTTGATCGACCACCGCCGCAGACATCGTGGAGTGGGCATCCATGGATCGGCTATGGATCGACCATGGGCTGAGGATGGTGACTGCTGGTTCACCGCCGTCACACTCCGTAGGGCGTCCTAGGAACCTGGTTTGGTGAACTGGCCGACGGGCACCCTGCGGTGGTGCTTCCCGCCGCGCCGGTCAGACGCGGTAGTCGGCGATCACCTCGGCGAGGGTGTCCCGGGTACGGCGCAGTTCGCGGATCTGCCCGTCGATACGGGCCAGTTCCGCACGCAGCCGCGCCTCCAGCGCCGGCGTCCGGATGCTCTCGTCGGCGATGCAGGGCAGCACGTCGTGGATGGTCGCGCTGGACAGGCCGGCGGCCAGCAGGGACCGGATCAGCCGTACCCGTCCGACCGCGGCCTCGGGATAGTGCCGCTGCCCGCTGGCGCTGCGCCGGCTCGTGATCAGCCCCTGCTCCTCGTAGTAGCGCAGGGACCGGGCGCTGGCCCCGGTCGCCGTGGCGAGTTCGCCGATCCGCACCGCTCCCACCTCACACTTGCCCTTGACGTCAATGTCAGGTTCTAGTCTGCCGGCATGACGACCGTGACCGCGAAAGCACCCGCCCCGGACGACACCCTGCTCTTCGCCCCCACCACCGTCGCCGGACTGCGGCTACGCAGCCCGTTCGTGATGGCGCCGATGACCCGGCTACGCTCCCCCGACGGTGTCCCGACCGCCGAGGTGGCCGCCTACTACCGGCGCCGGGCGGCCGGCGGCGTCGGCCTCGTCGTCACCGAGGGGGTGTACGTCGGCCACCCCAGCGCCGGCCACGAGAGCGCCGTGCCCAGGCTGGTGCCGGAGTCGGCCACCGGCTGGCGGGCGGTCGTCGAGGCGGTCCACGCCGAACACGGCCTGATCTTCCCGCAGCTCTGGCACCTCGGCAGCGAACGGGAACCGGTGGACGGCCGGCCGGCGTGGACCCCGTCCGGCGTACGCGAGAACGGAGCACCACGCGGGCGGGCGATGACCCTGTCGGACATCGACACCATCGTCTCGGCGTTCGCCGCGTCGGCCCGGCTGGCCCACCGGCTCGGCTTCGACGGCGTCGAGATCCACGCCGCCCACGGCTACCTGCTCGACGAATTCCTGTGGCCGGCGACGAACCGCCGCACCGACCGGTACGGCGGCCCGGCCCGCGACCGGGCCCGGTTCGTCGCCGAGATCGTCGCCGCGGTACGCGCCGCCACCGCACCCGACTTCCCGATCTCCGTACGGTTCTCCCAGTTCAAGGAACGCGACTACGCGGCCCGCATCACCGACACCCCGACCGAACTCGGATCGATCCTCGCGCCGTTCGTGGCGGCCGGCGCCACGCTGCTGCACGCGTCCGGCCGCCGATTCTGGGAACCGGCGTTCGCCGGCTCACCGCTGAACCTCGCCGGCTGGGCCAAGCGCCTCACCGGCCTGCCGACGATCACCGTCGGCTCGGTCGGGCTGCGCCGGACCACCCTCGACCCCGCCGCCGACCACCCGGGCTCACTGGCCGCGCTCGCCGCACGGTACCGGTCCGGCGAGTTCGACCTCGTCGCGCTCGGCCGGGCCCTGCTGGCGAACCCGTCGTGGGTCCATGACGTCGCGCAGGGCCGGCACGAGCGGGTCGTCGACTACCGCAAGGAGCAGGAGGACGTCTTCTCCTGAGCGCCTTCTCCTGAGCGCCGCCGACCTGGGCGCGGAACCGCGGTCCTGACAGCCGCGTGCCGGTCCGGTGACAGGCCACCTGTCCGGTCCGCCCGGCGGCGGCGCGCCACCGGGTCCCGTGCCGAGGTTTCCTCGTGCCGCTTCCGGGTAGCCGGCGGACCAGACAGGGAAGGACGGTGAGCGAGCGGATGGCTGGCCAAGAGTTCGCCGACGTGCGGGCGATCCTGAACGACCTGGACTTCCCGGCGACCAAGGAGCAGATCGTCGCGCACGGCGAGGCCCGGGACAGGGGCAGCGGTGAAGTCGTACGGCTGCTGCGGGCGCTTCCGCTCGGCACGTACGACAACATCTCCCAGATCCGCAGCTCCGTACCGCTCGATCCGGCCGCCGACGACGGGCTGGGTACCGGCGACGAGATGCGGAAGGCGCGCTCCCCGCACGACCAGCGGGTCGCCCAGCACCTGCGCAGCCCGGACGCCTGACCGCCCGGCCGGCCCGCCCGGCCCTCGGGCGAGGCGCACGGGGTGTGACGCGCGCGCGGATGCGGGGTGGACGCGCGTGCGGGTGGGGAGCGTTGATCAAGGAGAAGGTGTGCCGGACTCGCAGCTTTTGTCGCTCAACTTCTCCTTGATCAACGGGGTGTCAAAGGGGCGCGGTGGGCACGGGAGACCGGGTGGGGCTTACAGGCGTTTGTGCATGCGGATGGCGGTTGTCTCGTAGCCCATCTGCTCGTAGAGTGCCCGCGCACCGAGGTTGAAGCCGAAGACGCTCAGGCCGATGGACCGCACTCCCAGGTCCCGGCAGATCTGCTCGACCGCCTCGATCATCGCGCGGCCGTAGCCCTTGCGGCGCAGGTCCTCGCGTACCTCGAAGTCGTATCCGAAGGCGTGCGGTCCGTCGGACCTCCGCTCCACGTGCAGCCACAGCATGCCGATCTCGTCTGGGCCGTCGTACCCGGCCCAGAGATGGTGGTCGGGGGTGCGTATACCGTCGGGCAGCAGCCGGTCGTAGTCGTCGCGCGCCTTCTTCCGGGCCTCGGGCTCCGGCATGGCACCGGACGTCACGATGTGCTCCGCGTAGGTCACCTCGGCCCGCTGCCGGTAACGCAGGTACTGGTCATCGGTCATGGGTTCCAGCCGCACCGTCACCACCCGCCGAACACTAGGCCACCCGGTTGCCGGCGGCCACCCCGTGATCGCGGCGAATCGGGCGGGAACGCATGGATGGTGTTCGGCTCCACAGCGAATTCGGCGTACGTACATCGAATTCGCTGTGGGCTCGAACAGTGACACCCCCGCGGCCTGACGACAGACGACATGCGACAGGCGGCGGGCGGCGGGCGAACCGCCGTCCGACCCGGGGCAGCGCGCCGGCGCGGCCGCCCGGCGGGCGCGGCCGGCCGGCGGGCGCCGCATCCGCCCGGCCCACCGTTCGACCCGGACGCCCGGGTGGCCGCCTGCACGGGGCGGTCGTCGCCGACGACGACCCGGCTGTCCTGATCGGACACCGCGCCGGCTGCCTCACCACTGTCTGGTGGGCGGCCCGCCGCACCGGGCCGGTCCGGCGCACCGGGCCGGTCCGGCGCACCGGGCCGGTCCGGCGCACCGGGCCGGTCCGTGGGGCGCTGCTCGTCGCGCCGCCGTACCTCGATCCGAAGTGGACGCCCGGCCCGGCGAGGTCAGGTGGGACGTCCCGCGCACCTCGCTGCCGTTCCGGAGCGGCGGGCGGCTGGTCGCAGCGCGCGGGACACCGCTCCCGCCGCACCCCCTTTAGGATCATGCCGTGAAGGTGGTCGTCGCGGGTGGGTCGGGTGCTCTGGGACGTCGGCTGTGCGCGGACCTGGCCGCCCGGGGGCACGAGGTCGTCGTCCTGACCCGCCGGCCGCGTGGGGGCCCGCACCGACAGGTCGCCTGGGACGGGGCCACCGTCGGCGACTGGGCCGGCGAACTGGCCGGCAGCGCGGTGGTCAACCTCGCCGGCGAACTCGTCGACCGGCGCCCCACCGCCGCCAACGTCGAACTGCTGACCCGGTCCCGGGTGGCCCCGACGCGGGCCCTGGCCGACGCCGCACGCCGGCTGGAGCAGCCGGTGCCGGTGTGGATCCAGGCCAGCACCCTGGCGATCTACGGCGACGCCGGGGAACAACTCCTGACCGAGGAGTCGCCCGAGGCCGACGGCCCGCCGCAGATGGCCGGTGTGGCGCGGGCCTGGGAGGCGGCCGCGGTCGACGTACCCGCACGGCGGCGGGTGGTGCTGCGGACCAGCATCGTGCTCGACCGGGACACCCCGGCGCTGGACCGGCTGACCGGTCTGGTGCGGTTCGGGCTCGGCGGCCGGGTCGGCACCGGCCGGCAGTGGTTCAGTTGGATCCACGTCGACGACAGCACCGCACACGCCGCCGTCACCGCCAGGACGGGCAGCGTGAACAGCCCGAACGGCAGCAGCAGCGCGACCGGGTCGACGTGGTTGGACTCGCCACGGGCGAACTGCACGACCAGCGCCGTGCCGGCGAGCACGCCGGCCATCGAGGCGAGGACCAGCAGGTTGCTGAGGAACTTGCCGAGCAGGTAGCCGACGGTCCGCAGCGGGGTGGTGGCGAGCACCTGACCGACGCCGGTGACACGATCGCGGCCGACCGCGACCCGTACGACGTAGAAGCCGCCGACACAGAGCCAGAGCGCTCCGGCGAGCGCGGTCACCGCCCCGAGGTAGGCGCTGTCGTGTACGCCCCGGTGGTCGCCGACGTTGACGATCACCCAGCGGGTGCCGTCCGACGGCGCGGCCAAGAAGGCCAGGCCGACCGCGGCCAGCAGGGTCAGCGCGTACGCCGGTCGGCGGGTCCGCTCCCGGTGCGCAGCCAGGAGACCACCCGGCGGGGTCGCCGGGCACTGGGACTGGTAGGCGTAACCGGGGTATGGCTGGACCTACCCGACACCTATCGCCAGCCGGCTGGGTACGGCCGGTGACCCGGGCTAGCGTGGTCGTCGTGCCCGACGCCGCGCCCCGGACCCCGCTGGAGGCGGTGACCCGCCGCCGGTTCCCGCTCGGCGGCTGGCCGTGGCGCTCCCTGGGCTATCTGCTGACGACGGTGCCCCCGGCGGTCGCCGCCGCCGTACCGCTGGGGCTGCTCGGCCTGCCCTGGCTGCTCCTCCTGCGGCGGGCCACCTCCCCGGGTGACCAGGCACCCGGTTCGCTGGCGCTCCTGGCCCTGCTCGGGGCCGTACTCGTCGGCGCGTTCGGGCCGCTGGTCGCCCTGCCGCTGGCCGACCTCGAACGCCGGCGGCTGCGCCTCGTCGACACCCGCCCCGTCACCTCCGGGCATCTGCGGCCGCCGGCCGACGGCACGTGGTCGTGGCTGCGTCAAGGATCGGGTCGTCGACGTCGAGGACTTCGTCACCGCACTGCGCCAGGTGGTCGACGGCGGCACCGTGGTCGACCCGCACGTCGTACGTCAACTCCTGCGCCGCAACGACCCGCTGACGCGGCTGTCCGCCCGGGAGCGTGAGGTGCTCGCCCTCGTCGCCGAGGGTCACTCCAACACCGCCATCGCCCGGCAACTCGTCATCTCCGAGGCTGCGGTCGGCAAGCACGTCGGCAACATCCTCGCCAAGCTCGACCTGCCGCCGACCGACGACACCAACCGCCGGGTCCTCGCCGTGCTGACCTATCTCCGGAGCGGCTCCGACCGGTGACGGTGGCCGGAGCCCGCTCCCGACGACGGGACCGCGCGAGAGGGCGGGTGGTTCAGGACCGGAACGGCCCCCGGACCTCGTACGTGATGCCGCCGCTGCCGGCGGACGCGCCGGACGTGCCGCGCTGCGACGAGAAGTAGAGCCGGGTGCCGTCCGGGGAGAAGGCCGGGCCGGTGATCTCCGACTCGGCCTGCCCGAGGATGCGCAGGAACGGGGCGACGACCCCGTCCGGCGTGATGATGTTGATCTCCATGTTGCCGCCGTCCTCGGCGACGTACAGGTCGCCCGACCCGGCGCCGGTGATGTTGTCGACGCCGGTCAGCGGCGCGGCCCCGCCGGGGATCCGGGCGGCGTCGTACGCGAGGTCGATCTCCTGGTTGACCGCGTCGTACGCCCACACCCGGTTGTCGCCCTTGGTGGTGAAGTAGCAGACGCCGTTGTCGTACCAGCAGCCCTCGCCGCCGTCGAAGTGCAGGGCGGCGCCGACCTGGCGGCGGGTCGGCGTCGGGAAGCCGTCCCGGTCCGGGATGTCCTGCCAGGTGACCGGGCCGCTCAGCGTGCCGGCCGGCCCGCACAGCACCTGTACCCGGCCGGTGCGCAGGTCGCCCCAGGTGTCGGGGACGAAGCGGTAGAAGCAGCCGTCGCCCTCGTCCTCGGTGAGGTAGACGACGCGGCGGTCGGGGTCGCAGGCGGCGGCCTCGTGCTTGAAGCGGCCCATCCGGGTGCGTTCCTCGGCCTGCCGGCCGCCGTCGGGCCAGGTCTCGAAGACCCGGCCGAGCGGCACCTCCTCGCAGGACAGCCAGGTCCCCCACGGGGTGGCGCCGCCGGCGCAGTTGACGTTGGTGCCGGACAGGATCCGGTACGCCGACGCGATCGTGCCGTCGGCGTTGAACCGTACTGCGCCGGCGCCGCCGGCAAGGGGGATCTCGGAGTTGGAGACGTAGATCCAGCCGTTGCCGGCCGGGAAGCAGGCGCCGCCGTCGGGTGCCCAGTGCCAGGTGTACGAGGTGCCGGCGACCCGTTGCCCGGAGCGGGCGATGACGCGGCTGGTGAACCCGGTCGGCAACTGGATTCCGTTGCCGTCGGCGGCGAGCAGGCCGCCGTACGGGCCGGGGCCGGGCTGGGCGGTCGCGGCGAACGCGTTCTGCCAGAGCGCGCCGGAGAAGGCGGCGGCGCCGGCGCCGACGACGGCGGTGCGCAGGATGGTGCGGCGTTCCATCGGGGCTCCTCGGGGTGAGTCGGTCCCCGACAACCTAGACCCGCGATCCATCGACTGATTCAAATGGAGAGTGAACGTTGTCCGCACTGCCGGCTGGGGCGCGGTAACGGGCGGAGTGCGGAAAGGCGTCGGGGTGCGGCCGGCTCCGGCCACACCCCCGACGGGGACCTCACCCCGCGACGCCGTCAGCTACGGACGGCGTACGCCGGGCATCGGTTCACAGCTTGGCGCAGTCACCCGACTTGGCACCGTTGATCTTGTTCGGTGCGCCGAAGTCCTTCGCCTGGGCGCTGTTGCCCGCGCAGGCGAGCGCGCCGTTGATCTGGTTGCCGACGAACACCGGGCCGTAGGCACCGGCCAGGCGGCTGAACCGCTCGTTGGCCGAGACCTGGGTGTTGTTCGCGAGCTGGATCGCGCCACGGAACGTGTTACCGGCGATGGTCACGTCCCGGGTGGTGCCGACGATCTGGGTCGAGCCGTTGACCGTGGTGCCGAACATCTGCACCGCCTGGGCGCCGGTCGACACCAGGGTGCCGTTGATCGTGCTGTCCTTGATCACGACCGAGGCGCCCGGACGAACCGTCACGCCGCCGTTGACCTGGGCGCCGGTCAGGCAGGTGACGCCCTGCTCGGCGGTCACCCGCACGTGGCGGCCGGTCAGCGTGGTCGTGCACGGAAGCGCGGAGCCGGGCAGGACGGTCGCCTTGTAGCTCTCGGCGTTGCCGACGTTGCCGGCCGGGTCGATGGCCCGGTGCTCGACGACGTGCGTGCCGAAGCCGGGGACGAAGCCGCCGATCGGGTGGTCGTCCGGCAGGTGCTGCTCGAACGCCGCCTTCGACAGGCCGCCGGTGCCGAGGTTGCCGTACGTCAGCGCCTTCACGTCCGTGCCGGAGTGCCGGAACTGGAACGGCGACTCGGGCATCGGCTGCTCCGGGAAGCCGAAGTAGTTGAACCAGCCGTCGTTGTTCAGCCGGAGCTGGCCGACGACGTAGCGCTCCTCGGCGTAGCCGGCCCGGTTGTCCTGCGGCTCCAGCCACATGTCCCAGCCGTTGAAGTACACCGGGTGCTCCAGGGCACCGCCGAGCTTGGTCAGCGGCTGCGACAGGGTGCGCGGCGCGGTCGGCAGCGCGTTGTCGACGGTCCACTCGACGCTGTCCGACAGGCCGGGGCCGGCCGGGTCGGTCACCGTCGCGACCAGCTTGTGCGTCCCCGCCGGCAGGTTCAGCTTGCCGAGGTCGAGGTTGCGGCTGTTGTGCGGGTTCGCCACCGGCGAGCCGTTGACCGACCAGGCCACGTTGACGATCCGGTCGGCCGGGTTGTTGGTCCGGACGAAGACGACCTCGTCACCGGCGATCGGCTGGGTGTTCGGCGTCGAGGAGGTGATCTCGGCGGCCGGCGCGGACGGCGTCACGGTGGTGTCGCCGACCGTCCACTGCCGGGTCTGGACGAACCGCGGCCCGTTGTAGCCGGAGTTCGACGCGGTGTTGTTGGTCGACGGGTTGCGGACCCAGTCGATGCCGTCGGGGCCCACCGGGTCGCGGACCTCGACGTGGACGACGGTGCCGGCCGGCAGGTTCAGCGCCTCGAGGTCGAGGCTGCGGCTGTTGTTGGTCTGGAGCACGGTGCCTTCCGGACCGCCGACCCGCCAGGTGACCTGGAGCTCGTGGTGGCGGGGCTGGCCCGTCTCGACCCACAGCACGCCGTCGCGGGCGACGGTGCCGGCCGGGGTGTGCCGGACGCTCATCTGGCCGGCGTTACGCATGCCGGTGATCCGGGCGACCATGTGCTCACGGCCGGGCTGGTCCCAGTCGAAACCGATCCAGCGCATGATCGAGTGCTCGCTCGGCCGGCGCTGGCCGCAGGGCCAGGTGCCGCCGCCCTCGTGCAGGCCGATCTTGCCGCCGCTGATGCTCTCCTCACCCAGCCAGCGGAACCACTTGTGCTCGTCCGCGATCATCTGCTCTTCGCTGGTGTACGTGGTGTGGTGGAAGCTGCCCGGCTCGTTGCCGGTGTAGCAGGGCCGGACCACGTCACGCGAGGAGTACGGGTACTCGTCGGCCTGGGTGCCCAGCGAGTGGCCCAGCTCGTGCAGCGAGATCAGCGGCCCCTGCGGCGAACCGCCGGACGTCGTCGCGTTCGTGCCACCGATGCCGCCGTACGTGAAGGTGTTGAAGATGGCGAGCGTCTGGATGTTCTGCGACGTACGCGGGATGCCCAGCACCGGCGCGACGTAGTTGTCGAGGATCCGGTTGTGGGCCTGGCTGCCGGTCTCGCAGGGGTTCACGCCCGGCGGGTAGTAGCCGGCGGCGTCCTGGCAGTTGACCGGCGCTCCACCGTAGACGGTGCCGCGCGACAGCGGGTCGGCGCAGCCGTTCTGGTAGATCATCCGCAGGGCGGTGTTCTTGGCGTTGATCGGGCCTTCGCGCTCGCCGGTGTCCCGGATGGTGCCGTCGGCGTGGCGGACCCGGCTGTCGGGGTCGCAGCGTACGCCGTAGTCGATCGAGGCGAGCTCGACGGCGTACACGTTGATGTAGTCGCGGTACGTCCGGAACGGCTCGGTCGCCCACAGGACGGCGAGGTTCCGGTCGACGTCGGCGTGGAAGATGCTCTGCTGGTCGGCCTGGTAGCCGTCACCCATGATGATCAGGTTGAGCCGCTCGGTGGCCGGGCCGGTGACCTGGACCGGATGGACCTTCGGCTCCGGCAACGGTGCCGGCGTCTCCGCCAGCGCGGCGGGGACGGGGCCGGCGACCAGCAGGCTGGCCGCCAGACCCACCACCGCGAGGACTGCGCTCCTCAGTTTCACTTGTTCCACCTCATCTTCGAAAGGTGCCGGTCGCACTCCCGGCACCCGATCACCACCGCCGACCCGCGACGGTGCTGGACCTGACGGCGGGTGCGGAGGCGGGACCGCCTCCGCACCCGCGGGTCTGCTAGCGGATCCGCGAGCGGGCGGCCGCGCTGACGATCGCCCCGCGTTCGCGAGGCTCGATCTTCCCGGCGGCCACCAGGTCGGAGGCCACCTCGGTCACGTGCCGGACGAACTGGCCGTGGTTCGGCCACTGTTCGCCGTCGAGGATGTGGTCGTTGATAGTGCAGGACCCGGCCAGCGGCCGGTTCGGTACGCCGCTGTCGACGCCGCCGATCACGACCGTCGCCCGGGTGTCGGGGCTGTCGCAGACCGGCATCGCCAGGGGGCCGCCGACGACCGGGAGTTCGAGGGACGCGCCGGCCAGGTCGACGCTGAGCTCGGTGCCCGGCGCCGGGTGCAGGGTGAACTCGTGGTCGGTGGAGAAGACCATCAGGCCGATCCGCTGTCCGGCGGGGATGACCTGGTCGTCGGGCTGCAGGTCGACGGTCACGTCGACGAACCTGCCCGGCACCAGCGGCTTGCTCCGGGTGAGCGAGTCACGGTTCTGCGGGTCGGCCCAGCCCCGGGTGATGACGCTGGTCGTCGAGCCGCGGGTGCTCGACTCGCAGCCGGCCGCACCGGTCCACGGCAGCCGGACCAGCGCCACCGACAGGTTGGCCGCCGCCTTGCTCGACGCGAGCTTCAGCGTCACCTTCGGCGACCCGGAGATGTGCACCGGGGCGGACAGTTCCGGGGTGACGTAGAGCAGGCGGTGCGGCGAGTCCGCGGTGGCGTACGTGCCGATGTTGCAGGCGGTGTTGCCCCCGTCGACGAACCGCTCGACGCCGGTGCCCGGCCGGGCCAGCGAGGTCAGCCCGCCGGTGGTGGCACCGCCGGCGCTCAGGTTCAGGGTGACCGGGGACGCCGCCGGGTTGGGATAGTCGGCGTACGGGGTGAGCTGGCTGGTCCCGGTCTCGTTGCGGATGATCCAGGCCTTCGGGTCGTTCTCGACGCCGTTGCGGACGCCGTACAGGTAGCGGCTGAACCACTTGTTGCGCATGTCCAGCGGCGGGGCGCCGCCGTGGCCGCCCTGGTGGAAGTACGCCTGCACGGGAACCTTGCGGGCCTTGAGCGCCTCGATGATCCGGACGCTGTGCTCGGGCATCACGTTCCAGTCGTTGAACGCGTGCGCCATCAGGGTGGCGGCCTTGACGTTCTTGACCTGCGGCAGGTAGTCGCGGCCGGCCCAGAAGTCGTTGAAGTCGCCGGTCGCCCGGTCCTGGTGCCGGTTCATCATGTCCCGGACCTGCTCGATGCAGTACTGGCGCCGTTCCGGGAATCCGCTGTGGATGTAGTCGAAGAGGAAGTCGATGTCCTCGCCGACCCAGCCGCCGGGGTTCCGGACCAGGCCCTGCGAGCGGTAGTAGTGGTAGTACGACGTGTTCGGGGCGATCGGGATGATCGCCTCCAGCCCCTTGACGCCGGTCGTCGCGGCGGCCAGCGGCAGGGTCCCGTTGTACGACGTACCGGTCATGCCGACCTTGCCGGTGGACCAGCTCGTCGCGGAGACCTGCTCGGTCCCGTCGACGCTGGTGAAGCCCTTGGCGCGGCCGTTCAGCCAGTCGACGACGGCCTTCGGGGCCAGCGACTCGTTGCTGCCGCCGACCGTCGGGCAGCCCTGGGACAGGCCGGTGCCGGGCGAGTCGGAGTGGACGACCGCGAAGCCGCGCGGCACCCAGGTGCTGACCTCGCTGCTGCTGACGGACGTACGGTCCGCGCGGTGGGTGATCGGCGGCGGGGAGAGCCGGGCCGGGGGCTGCTCGCCGAGTTCGTGGGAGACGTTCCACAGGTACTGGCGCTGGGTCGAGCCGGTCCCGGCGTAGTAGGGGCTGGTCTCGTAGACGACCGGCACCTTCAGCCCGTCGGCGGTCGGGCCGGGGCGGGTGACGTCGACGTGCATCCGGTCGCGCCGGCCGTCACCGTCGGAGTCGAACTCGGTCTCGACCCACAGCTGCTGGCGGATCCAGGTGGTGGAGTCGGCGAACTCGGGGACGATCTGCGCCTGGCCGTCGAGGAAGACCGGCCCGGCATTCGTCGGAGCGGCGGCCGCCGGCTGGGTGACCGCCGTACCGGCGGCCAGCGCGACCACGCACGAGACGGCCGTCGTGACGACCGCCCGCGCACCCAACTTTCTTCGTGTCATATGAGTCCTCCGTCAGCGGTCCTGGTCAGGGCGATCGACGGCCGCCGCCGCGGCGTGCCGGGGCGGTGGCGGGATATGGGGAACGGCCGCGCGGGTCCGGTTCGGTCCCGGCGGCGCTGGTTCAGGCAGGGTCGGCCGGACGTACGGGGGTGGTACGCCGGTGAAGAAGGTCGGATTGACGACGGGTGTTCTTGGTCACGAGACCGTAGCAACGGGTCCCGATCGACAGCACCCGACACCTGACGGAACTTCGCCCTGGCCTGGACCTTCCAACGTCGAACCGGAACCCCTGGTCGGCGGCCCGTCGGGCGGCCCACGGGCGGCGGAGAGCGCTCCCCTACGACCGGGCGCCGGAGGTCGCGGCGCTTCCCCACCGTCGGCCGGCCGGCACGGGCCGGCTACGTGAAAGGGCCGGCGGGGGTGCCCCGCCGGCCCTTTCACGACCTGCCGATCAGGTCCGGCAGGCGGAGCCGCCGAGGGTGAACGTGGTCGGGACCGGGTTGCCGCCGGAGTACGTGCCGAGGAATCCGAAGGTGACGGATGCGCCGGGCGCGACGGTCCGGTTCCAGGAGAGGTTGGTGGCCGTGACGGTGCTGCCCTGCTGGGTCAGCGCGGCGCTCCAGCCGCTGCCGATCCGCTGTCCGGCGCCGAAGGTCCAGGCGAGCGACCAGCCGTCGAGCGGGGCGGTGCCGGTGTTGGTGAGGGTCACTGTGCTGCGGAAGTTGGGGCCCCACTGGTCGTCGACGGTGTAGGTGACGGCACAGGCGGCGGGTGCCGGAACCGCCTCGAATCCGATCTTGTGCAGCTGCCCCGGCAGGTCGTTGACGAGGTACAGCTCGCCGTCGGCGTCCTCGCCGAAGCTGGTCGGCTGGGTCGGCAACTCGCCGATGACGCGGTTCTCGTACGGGGCGCCGGAGGCGCCGGGGCGGATCGCCCACGCGGTGGCGGAGCAGTAGTCGCTGGCGATGTAGGTGCCGCCGACCAGGTCGGCGTACTGCTGTCCGCGGTAGACGAATCCGCCGATCACCGCGCAGCCCTCGAACGAGGTGCGGTAGTGGAAGACCGGGTCGGTGTAGGTGGCGCCGGCGCGGCACCGGGTCAGGTCGAACACGGCCGGCCCCTCCCGGCACGACCAGCCGAAGTTCGCGCCGCCGCCGTTCGCCGGCAGGTGGTCGATCTCCTCGTAGGTGCCCTGGCCGACGTCGGCGATCCAGAGCGAGCCGTCCTGCGCGTCGAACGAGAACCGCCACGGGTTGCGCAGGCCGAAGGCCCAGATCTCGGCGCGGGCGCCGGCCACCCCGACGAACGGGTTGTCCGCCGGTACGCAGTACGGGCTGCCGCCGCAGGACCGGCTGACGTCGAGCCGGACGATCTTGCCGAGCAGGGTGTCGAGCCGCTGGCCGGCGTCGAACGGGTCGCCGGCGTTGCCGCCGTCGCCGAGGCTCCAGTAGAGGTGCCCGTCCGAGCCGAACTTGACCTCGCCGCCGTTGTGGTTGGCGAACTCGGCGTGCGGCTGGGTCAGGATCACCTGTTCGGTCGCGGTGCCGCCGGACAGGACGAACCTGGACAGGGTCAGCGTGCCGTCGGGCACGGCGGTGTACGCCAGGTAGAGCGCGCCGCTCGTGGCGAAGTCGGGTGCGGCCTCGATGCCGAGCAGGCCGCGCTCGTTGCCGGAGACGGCGACCCGGTCGGTGATGTCGAGCAGCGGCGTGGCGGCCAGTCCGGTGGTCGGGTGGTAGACCCGGATCCGACCGGCCTTCTCGGTGATGAGCAGCCGGTCGCTGCCGTCGTCGGGGGCCGCGATCGCCGTGGGGCGCTGGAGTCCGAAGGCGACCTGGGTGGTGGTGACGCGCACCTGGTCGAGCGGAAGGGCGGCGGCGGGCGGGGCGCTGTCCGGCGTGGCGTACGCCGGGCCGGGCAGCGCGGCGAGGGTGACCGCGAGGGCCAGGGCGGGGGTCCAACGCTTTCGGTTCACTGTCCACTCCAGTACGGCCGGCGTGCCGTGATCGGGGAACCTCGCCGCATCGTATCGGCAATCACCGATCGCTCGAAGATTTCCTGGGAGCGTTCCCACGTTTCGGGATCCATCGAGGCCACCCACCCCCGGCCGGCCGCCGGTCCGGCGCGCCGCCCCTCGTCAGCGGGCGGCGACGGGGCGCCGCGCTTCCCGCCGCACGTTCAGGATCGTGAAGACGCCGCCGGCGACCGGCACCAGCGCGAGCAGCCGGGTACGCGGCCGCAGGTCCCGACCGAGCAGGGCGGTCACCGCGACGGCGAGGTAGAGGGCACCGTGCACCGGACCGATGGCGGCGGTCACCGGCCGCAGGTGCACGGTGGCGAGATTGACCAGCAGCACCGCGACACTCACCAGTTCGAGGATCGACAGCACCTCGAGGGAGCGCAGCAGCGGCCTCACGAGTAGTCCGATCCGGGGCGGACGATCATCAGGATCACGACGACCGCCCACAACAGGTTGAAGATCCCGGCGAGCATGCCAAGCTGGCGCAACCGCCGGCCGTCGCCGGGAGCGGCGAGCGCGTCCCGCTGCCGCGGGGCGATCTGGAGGGCGAGGATGCCGCCGGCGACGGCCGTCAGCACCATCGCGATGGTGATCCACACCTCGCCCATCCGCCCCTGCACGAGGGCGAGCGCGATCCCGACGACCGGCACGACGAGCGCGGCGATCCCGTAGCCGCGGGTGATCCGGTGCAGCAGGCGGGCGACCCCGACGTTGCGCTCCCCGGCCGGGCGGGCGGCACCGTCGGCGCCACCGACACCCTCGGCGACCGGCGCGAACCTCGGGAACAGACTGACGGCGACGGCGGCCGGGCCGACGAAGAGGATGCCGGCGAGCACGTGCACGGAAAGAAGGAAGGCTTCCACACCTTCAGCATAACTGAAGGTTAGTCGGGTGCCGATCCCCCGAAACTGCGCCGCATCACCTCGCGCAGCGCGTCCGCCACCTCGGGCAGGTCGGCCGACAGGCGCGCGTCGAGCGCCGCGACCGCCTCGGCGGCACGGGCCAGCACCGCCTCACCCGAGGTGGTGACCCGCAGCGTGGACGCCGCGCCGGCCTGTGCGGTCGAGTCCTCGACCAGCCCGGCCGCGACCAGCGTCGCGACCGCGGTGTGCGCGCTCTGCACGGTGATCCGGGAGCGCCGGGCGAGTTCGCTGAACGAGATGCCGGGCCGGCCCCGGATATGCCCGAGCAGGCCGTACTTGCGCGTGGTGAGCCCGATCGGCTTGAGCGCGTCGGTCAACTCGGCGTCCCACACCCGGGCAGCCGTGAGCAGGGCGATCAACGGGCTGATGGGCGGTGGGGAGGCGGACATGGCCGCAGTCTAGGACGCGTCCCGGGGCCCGGCGGGCGGTGACCGCGCCGCCCGTCCGGCGCCCCCCGGGTAGTCCCGCCAGCGCTTCGTCGGCAGGCAGCCGAACTGGCCGTCAAGGTCGGCGCACCGGATAGCTGATCAGCGAGCCGGTAGGGCGGACGCGCGCAGTGCCGCGGCCAGCCACTCGAACGGGAACCGCTCCGGCGGCACGTCGTTCACGGCGGCGACCAGCGCCATGTACCGGTCGAACGGTCCTTCCGGCTGCGGCGGCGTGCGGTCCCACTCCGCGCCCGCCAGCATGTGGTCGGCGGTCCGCATCCGGAACTCGGGCGTGTCCGGCATCCCGGGGCTGTCCGGTGTCGCGAAGATGCCGGTCAGCCACCCGATCCACCGGTCGGCGATCTCCCGCCCCCGCGGCGAGTCCGGCGGCACCCGCTCCCGCGCCGCGCCCATCGCCGCCGGGCCGATCGGCGTGGCCGCCTCCAGGCTGTCCAGCATCGGCGACCGGGTCATCAGCGACCCGGCCCCGGTCGTGCACACCTCGTACAGCTCACGGCGCACGGCCTGCCGGACCTCGGTGTCCCGGACCAGCTCGGCCAGCTCGATCCACGCCTCCAACTGGGCCGCGGTGGGATGTTCGGGCAGCTGCGGCCGGGCCGCCCGCCACCACTGGACCATCCGCTCCGGCGGCTGCCAGCCGGTGGTGACCTCGGTCCAGAAGTCGTCGATCAGCCGGTCGCGCTCCTCGTCCGGCATGCCGGCCATCTTGTGCATCAGCGTGACCTGCCCGGCCGTGGAGTCCTGCCGCAGGATGGCCGACAGCACCGCGCGACGGCTGCGCAGCCGTGCCTCCCGCCGTGCCGACGCCCACTATGCGATCTCAAGCGGCTTGAGATACAAGCCCCTGTCGGCCGCCACCAACTCCCACATCCAGGAGGGCACCGCCTGACGCGCTGAAGGCCGTACTCGCTGACCGGCCCTGAGCCGCCGTCCAGGGACCAAGGTCCCCACCGGTCCCGGACCCGTTCCCCTGCCCCGGCCCGAACAGCACGAATACCCTCGTGGAAGGACGGCTGAGGAGGTACGTGATGAGGACGTGGACCGTCGACGACGTGATGACGACCGATGTGCTGACCGTCGGCGAGTCGGCGCCGTACCGGGAGATCGTCGACCTGATGACCGGGCGGCGGGTGAGTGCCGTGCCGGTCGTCGACGAGTTCCGGCGGGTGCTCGGCGTGATCTCCGAGGCCGACCTGCTCCACAAGGTGGAACTGACCGGCGAAAGTCCCGGCTGGCGGATCTTCGAGGGACGGCGCCGGCACGACGCCCGGGTCAAGGCCGCCGGCATGATCGCGTACGAGCTGATGACCACGCCGGCGGTGACGGTCCCGGCCGGTACGCCGCTCGCCGCCGCCGCGCGGCGGATGAGCCGGGAGAACGTCAAGCGGCTGCCGGTCACCGACGACCTCGGCCGGCTGGTCGGCATCGTCTCGCGGAGCGACCTGCTCAAGGTGCACCTGCGCCCCGACGGGGACATCCAGCGCGACATCGTGCGGGAGGTGGTCGAGCGGGTCCTGACCGCACAGGAGGGCACCCTGGAGGTGACAGTGACCGACGGGATGGTCGAACTCGCCGGGCGGCTCGACCGGCGCAGCTCGGCCGAGATCGCGAGCCGGCTGGCGGCGCGGGTGCCGGGCGTGGTCGACGTCGTCGCCGACGACCTGACGTACGACTTCGACGACGTGGACCCGGCGCCGTCCACGTCGGCCGCCGCCGGCTGAGCGGACACCGGCGCGGCCGGCGGTCTGGCATGATCGGCCGCATGGCCGAGGTACTGCTGTTCCACCACGCGCAGGGGCTGACGTCCGGCGTACGTGACTTCGCCGACGTGCTGCGGCAGGCGGGTCACACCGTCCACGTCCCCGACCTGTACGACGGCGAGGTCTTCGACACCCTCGAGGACGGGGTGGCCCACGCCGGAAAGGTCGGCTTCGGCGCGCTCGCCGAGCGCGGCCGGCTCGTCGCCGAGGGACTGCCCCGGGAACTCGTGTACGTCGGGCTCTCTCTCGGCGTGGTGCCCGCCCAGATGCTGGCCCAGACCCGGTCCGGGGCCCGTGGTGCGCAGCTGCTGCACGCCTGCATACCGACGTCGGAGTTCGGCGGCGGATGGCCGGCCGGCGTACCGGTCCAGGTGCACGGCATGGACGACGACCCGTACTTCGCCGGGGAGGGCGACATCGACGCCGCCCGCGCCCTCGTCGCCGAGGCCGACGCCGGGGAACTGTTCCTCTACCCCGGAGAACGGCACCTGTTCACCGACAACAGCCTCGACGCGTACGACGAAGAGGCCGCCGCACTGGTGACCCGACGGGTGCTCGGCTTCCTGGCCGGCGTCCGCTGACCGGTACCCCGCACGGCCGGACGACGGCGCGTCCGGACGACAGCATGGTCGACTGGTCGCAGGTCCGGGACATCGAGGGGCGCCCGGGCAGCGAGGTCGCGGCTCTGCTGCATCGACTGGAACGGACGCCGGACGCCGGGCTGTGGAACGAACTCGACAACCGGCTGATCGTGGAGAGTGAGTGCTGGTGCTCCGCCGGTTTCGCCGCGCTGCCCCGACTCGGCGCGCTGGCACGGATCGGCACCGGAGAGACCCGTGACCGCGCGTTGGTGGTCGCGTCGACGATCGTCGCGACCCTGCACCGAAACCACGCCTACGACGACCTGGTCCGGGCCGTACCCTCCACTCTCGCCGTTCTGCATCGTGCCACCCGGTCCCGGCTGCCGGGCACGACCGGGCCGGAGTTCCGCCAGTACTTCCGGGCCGCGCTGGCGTTCGCCGGCTACACGCTCTGGGCGACGATCAGCCTCGACTTCTCCGACGAGCACTACCAGGTCGGCTGCCCGCACTGCGCCGTCCGCCTGATGATCGTGATCGGCGACTACGGCTGCTACTCCGCGATTCGCGACGAATGGGAGGGCGACGTCCAACGCGTTCCGCTACGCCCGGCGGACGTCGCGGGACTCGACGGGATCCGCCGATGGATGCACGACAGCGCCGTCGCCGGGGGCGACCCGGTGCTCGCCGGAGGGCTGACCTACCTGTTCGGTGACGCGACCTGCGGCGACTGTGGCAGCGTCTTCACCGTCGCCGACTGGTACGAGGCCGAGAACGGCCCGTCGCAACCCATCGACCCGGTTGTACCTCGCGTCGACCGCTCAGGCTGGCGGCAGCCGGTTTCCCCCGGCGGACATTGACGCTGAACAAACCCTCGTCCGGCCGTCATCGGTGACGGCGGGCCTCGACGCCGTCGAGGATGACGTCGATCGCGAGCGCGAAGTCGGTGTCGTCGAAGGACTCCCCGCCGTCGGCGGGATTCTCGCTCTCCAGGATCGCCCGGAGCCGGGGGAACTCGTCGTGCCGGTCCGCGACGCGCAGGCGCTCCGCGAGGTAGGCGTTGACCTCGGGGGCGGTCCGGGCGCCCGCCGGTAGCGACTCGGCGAGGCCGGCGCCGAGTTCGGCGTCCGACCGGACGTAGGTCCACAGGAGGGTCAGCACGGTGACGGCCTCGCCGCCGGGCAGTTCTGATCCTTCGAGGCAGCCGAGGCCGGCCTCCATCCACCGCACGTAGGAGGGCATCAGCGCTTCGCCGGTGATCGGCAGCGACGAGAGCCAGGGGTGGGACCGGTAGGTGTCGCGCATCGCGGCGACCCAGGCGTGGGTGCGCCCCCGCCAGCTCTCCGCCGCCAGTCGCGGTGGGCGCCCGAGCGCGGCGTCGGCGGCGAGGACGAGCAGGTCCTCCCGGGACTGGACGTAGCGGTACATGGACATGGTGCCGCCGCCGAGCGTCTTGGCGACGCGGCTCATGGTGATCGCCTCGACCCCGTGTGCGTCGCCGAGCGCGACCGCGGTGTTCAGGATCTGGTCGAGGCTCCACCGGGGCTTGGGCCCCTTCGTGGTGTTCTGCGCGATGCCCCAGGCGGACAGGAGAGCGGGGGGCAGGCCGCGCAGTGGCCCCTCGGAAGCTGTCGACGACACGAGACCGATCTTACTGCGTAACCATTACGCATCCGTACTGCGTAGGGGTTACGCTGTCTGGCATGACAGTCGAACACTCCTCCTCCACCGCGCTCCGGCCACCGGCGACACCACCGGCACTGGCCGTGACCGGCATCCGCAAGAGCTACGGCGGCCACGACGTCCTGCGGGACGTGACCTTCAGCGTGCCGAGCGGACAGGTCTTCGCGATGCTCGGCCCGAACGGCGCCGGGAAGACGACCCTGATCCGCGTCCTGACGACCCTGATCCGGCCGGACGCCGGCACCGCCCACGTCCTGGGCCGGGACGTGGTGACCGAGGCTTCCGAGGTACGCCGGCTGATCAGCGTCACCGGGCAGTACGCCTCGGTCGACGAGGAACTCACCGGCCGGGAGAACCTCGTCATGATCGCCCGCCTGCTCGGCCGGAGCAGGCGGGACGCCGAGGCCCGGGCCCGGGAACTGCTCGACGGGTTCGACCTCACCGACGCCGCGGACCGCCGGGCCGGCCGGTACTCCGGCGGCATGCGCCGCCGGCTGGACCTCGCCGCCGGTCTCGTCGACGAGCCGCCGGTGATCTTCCTGGACGAACCGACCACCGGCATGGACACCCGTAGCCGCCAGGCGCTCTGGACGACCATCACCCGGCTCGCCGCGGCGGGCCGGACCGTCTTCCTCACCACGCAGTACCTGGAGGAGGCGGACACGCTCGCCGACCGGATCGCCGTGCTCGACGGCGGCCGGATCGTCGCCTCGGGAACCGCGGCGGACCTCAAGCGACGCGTCGGTCGGGAGTGGGTCGAACTCACCCTGCCGGACGGCGACGTCCGCCGCGAGAGCACCGACGGCAGCCCCGACCGCCTGCGCGAGATCCTCAACCGCTACCACGACGAGGGACAGGCCGTGGCCAGGGCGGCGATCCGCACACCCAGCCTCGACGACGTCTTCCTCACCCTCACCGGACACCCCGTCGACCGCGAGGACGGCCGAGCATGAGCACCCTGCCGCTGTACACCGAACTGGTCTTCACCCGGCGCAGCATCGTCCACTCGCTGCGCAATCTCGACAGCCTCGTCACCGCCGTCGTCGCGCCCGTCGCGATCATGATCCTGTTCGTCACCGTCTTCGGCTCCGCCCTCGAGGGCGCCGCCGGTGGCCCGTACACCGACTACGTCACCCCGGGCGTGATGCTGCTGTGCGCCGGCTTCGGAGCCGCGCTGACCGCGACCTCCGTCCACGCCGACGTCACCAAGGGGGTGATCGAGCGGTTGCGCACCATGCCCGTACGGGCCTCCGGGGTGATCTTCGGTCACGTCTTCGCCAGCGTCCTGCGCAACCTCGTCTCCACCACGGTCGTCGTCCTCGTCGCCCTCGCCCTCGGCTTCCGCCCGCGCGCGTCGTTCGTGGAATGGCTCGGCATCGTCGTCCTGCTCGCCGGGTACATCCTGGTGCTGACCCTCGTCGCCGCGGCCTGGGGACTGGCGGCCCGCTCGGTGGACTCGGCCGGGATGTTCAGCTTCGTCGCACTGTTCCTGCCCTACCTCTCCACCGCGTTCGTACCGGTGGAGAGCCTCCCGGCCTATCTTCGGGGGTTCGCCGAACACCAGCCGGTCACGGTCGCGATCGAGACGCTGCGCGGCTTCGCGGCCGGCAGCCCGGACGCCGGTGACGTGCTCGCCAGCACGATCTGGCTCGGGTCGATCGGCGCCGTCGCGACCGTCCTGACGGTACGGCTCTTCGCGCGCACCGGCCGGAGGTAGGCCGGGCACCTCACCGTGCCGGAGTCCGGCCGGGCCGGCTCCGGCTGGTGAGGATGCCGAGGATCACCAGGGCCGCGCCGACGGGTCCGTTCCAGTGCAACGGCTCGCCGAGCACGACGATGCCGAGGCTGACCCCCACGACCGGGGTGAGGTAGGTGACGGTGGAGGCGACGGTCGCACCCCACGCCTGGATGATCCGGGTGTTCCAGACGTAGGCGACGCCGGTACCGATCCCGCCGAGTACGACCATGCTGGCGACGACCGGGACGGACCACCGCACCGGCGTGGCGCCGGCGAACGGGACCAGGGCGGCGGTGACGACCGCCGCGACGGTGACCTGTGCGGCGGCGATCGTCGTCGGGTCGTACGGGGTGCCGCGCAGAAACCGTCGACTGTAGACGAAGGCGAGTCCGTAGCAGGTGGTCGCGGCCAGGCACGCCGCCTGGGCGAGCAGGGACCGGGTTCCGGCGCCGCCGGTGGGCGCGGTCCACGGCGACGCCACGAGCAGGACCCCGGCCGCCGCGACGACGAGCCCGGCCGTACGGGTCCGGGTGAGCCGTTCGTCGGGCAGGACGGCGAGCGAGACCAGGAGGGTGGTGATCGGGGTGGTGGCGTTGTAGATGCTCGACAGGCCGGACGGGATGTGCTGCCCGGCCCAGGCGAAGAGCAGGAACGGGGCGACGCACAGCAGCACGGCGATCACCGTCAGGTGTCCCCACACCCGCACCCCGCGCGGCCAGCGGCGCCGCGCGGCGAGCATCGGCACGGCCAGGACCGCGGCGCCGCACGCGAGGCGGCCGAACACGACCTGCACCGGCGACAGCCCGTCGAGGGCGACCCTGATGAACAGGAAGCTGGCGCCCCACACCAGCGCCAGCAGCGTGAACCGCACCGCCACGAGCCGGTTCCCGGCACCGTCCATCCGCTCCTCCTCCCCGTGCCCGGGTCCACGTTCGGGCACCGCCGTAGGATGAGGCAAACAGATCTGCTTCATGAGTCGATCTGTTCTCCTCATGGAGGTCGGGCAGTGCCGACGTTGCGTCAGCTACGGGTGTTCGTCGCCGTCGTCGACACCGGCGGGTTCGCCGCCGCCGGTGCCGCGCTCGGCACCAGCCAGTCGTCGGTGTCGCACAGCCTCGCCACCCTGGAGTCGCAGGTGGGCGCGGCGCTCGTGCACCGCGCCCCGGTCGCCGTGACGACGCACGGTGCCCGCCTTTTGCCGTACGCCCGCGCGACGCTGGCCGCCGCCGACGCGTTCGACGCCGCGACGCCGGCCCGTACCCCGACCACCGGCACGATCCGGCTCGCGGTGACCCCGACCGCCGGGCACCGCCTCGTCCCCGATCTCCTCACCCTCTGGCACACCCACGCGCCCGGCATCCGGGTACGGCTGCTGGAAGGTGACGACGTCGAGGTCGCCGAATGGCTGGCGACCGGGGCGGCCGACGCGGCCGTCCTCGTCGACGCGCCGGCCGGCACCGGGCCGGTGGTCGCCCGCGACGAGTTCCGCGCCGTCACCCGTACCGACCACCCGCTCGCCGGCACCGCCGCGATCCCGCTCGCCGACCTCGCCGAGGACCCGCTGCTGGTCTCCACCGCCGGCTGCGAACCCCAGATCCGGGAACTCCACCGGCGGGCCGGCCTGCCCTACCGGCCGACCCAGCGGGTACGCGAACTGACGACGCTGATGGCGATGGTCGACGCCGGCCTCGGCGTCACGCTCATGCCCACCCTCGCCGGGCCGATGCTCCCGGCCGGGCTGGCCATGACCCCGCTGACCGACACCCTGCGCCGTGTCCTCACCCTGGGAGCCCCGGCCACCCGTCCCCGCCACCCGCTGGTCGGAAGGCTCCTCGACCTCACCGCCGAGCACCGGTCGCCCGACGGACCGGCCGGGCCGGTGCCGGCCTGACGCGGGCGTCCGGCCGCCCGTGGATTCGGCGACGCGGTGACGTGAAAGTCGACAGAATTACTTGCGCACTCAACCAAACTGGGTCACGATTCGACGGTAGTCGATACCAAGGAGGAGTCGCATGAATCGGACGCGAGCGAGGATCGGCGCCGTACTGGCCACGGCCGCGGTCATGGCCGCCGGGCTCGGGACGGCGGCCGCACCCGCCTCGGCCCAGCCGTCCGGCCTCGCCTTCTACAGCAGTTACCCGTTCACCACCCCGGTCGTGCACCTGCCCACCCCGACCGGCGAATGCACGCCACTGCCCGCGACGGCCATCGGCCACGTCGGCTGGAGCGGCTTCACCAACGTCGTCATGTACCGGACCGCCGACTGCACCGGATATGAGACCAACACCGGAACGCTGCGCACCTACGACGCCGGACGCTTCCAGAGCTTCCGCGCCTACTGACCACCACGCCGGGACGGGTGCGGGCACTGCCTTCACCCGTCCCGGCGCGTTTCCGGGGCGGCGGCGCGCTGTCGTACCCGTGGTCCATGATCTCTCCCGTACGGCGGCGCCGGGGCGGCCCGGCGCCGGCATCGTCGTGGCCGGCGTCGGTTGCCGGCGGGGTGGGAGGTCGTAGTGGCGGACGTGGACCGGGCCGCGTGGCGGCGACGCAGCGCGCTACGGGTGGTGCCGCCCGCGCGGCCCCGGAAGCTGGCCAAGGTGCCCTTCGTCGAACTGGCCGACGGCCGGCTGCAGGGCGTGGTGTCCAGCGGCTCTGACATCGAGCGGGTCTACGTCTCGTCGGTGACCTCCGGCAGCCACGCCTACCACTGCAGCACCAACAACAACCGGCCGTGCGGCGGCCTGCGCGGCGCCCCCTGCAAGCACCTGCACGCACTCGCCGACGAGGCGGTTCTCCAGTACGGCATCGACCGGGTCGCCCGCTACCTGCGGGTGGAGGTCGAAGCCGGGGTGGACACCGGCACCGGGCTGCTGCGCGGGCTGGACGCGCGGCACGAGCCGACCCCGGCCGCCGTGGTGTTCAGCCGCTTCCTGCGCCACCTGGCCTACCTGGAACTGCCCGGCAGCACGGCACCCCTGCCCGAACTGCACTGGTTCCCGGCGACCGGGACGGCCCGCTGATGCTGGGCACCCAACTCGCCGTCCTCTGTGACGGCACCCCGGCCGGCCTGACCGACGCTCTCGACGTCGTCGCCGGATTCGACGAGGCCCTGACCGACGGCTTCGCCCGGGTGGGCGAGCCGGGCGCCGCCGCACTGGCCGCCGTGGCCGGCGCACTCTCGGCGACCCCGCTCGGCGACCGGGTGGCCGAGGCCGTGGACAAGATGACCGCCGGTTCGGTGGCACGTGAGCATCTCGTCACGCTCGCCGGAGCGCGTACGGCGCTGCTCGGCGCGGCCCACGACGCCCTGCTCGGGCGGTTCGACACCGCCGTGGCCCGGGACCGGGCGGCCTGGGCCTCCACGGCGAGCCGGCCACCGGAGGAGCACCCGCTCGACGGCGCCCGCGCCTGGCTGCACGAGGTGGCGGTCACCGGCTGGCGGGGCGTCGACCACGAACTGCTGGCGACCGCCGGGGCACAGGTCGAGACACTGTTGCCGGTGCCCGCGCTGCGCCGCCTCGCGGTCCTGCTCGACGGGCTGGCCGCCGAACTGCGGGCCAGCGTCCCGATCGGCACGATGCCGCGGGTGCCGACCCGCCGCTGGGCCGACCTGTGGACCCGCGGCACGCTGCTCGCCCACGTCCCGCCGGCCGACACCGGGTCGGCCGCCGCCGAACGGGTCACCGGGCGGCTGCTGCCGCTCGGTGCCGACGTACACGAGCACGACACGGCGGTGCAGGTCCAGGTGCACGGGATCCTCGAACCCGCCGACGGTTCGCCACCACGACTGGTCCGCACCGCGGTCGGCGCCGCGAAGGTCGACACGATCGTCGGACCGGCGGTGTGGCAACTGCTCCAGGCCCACCCCGTACTGCTGGCCGCCCTGGCGCACCGGCGCGGCCTCACCGTCACCGACCTGCCGGTCAGCGGCGGCGACCTGCTCTGGCAGGACGACCGGGTCGCGCTCGACGAGCCGGCCGACCCGTTCGCCACCGCCCGGGTGCTGCTGCCCACCGCCGTCGCGGCGGCCACCGCACCGCTGGACCGGCACCCGGTCGGCATCGCCGAGCCGGTGCTGCTGGAGGGCTACGCCGTACGCGACGACGACGGGTCGCTCAGCCTCGAACTCGACGGCCACCGGATCGCCGTCGCGGTCGACCGGCTGCCGTCGTGCGGCCCGCTCACCGCCGAACTGGTCGCCTCCTCGTCCGCCTGCCTCGGCCTGGTCAGGTGGGACGACGGGTGGCTCGTCCAGCCGCTGGCGGTGCAGGCCACGGTGAAGCGCCGTACGGTGGCCGCGCACAACGGCGACTGGGCCGAGGGCGTCACCGACCCCAAGGTGGCCAAGGCCGAGGCCAGGTCGGGCGATGTCGTGGCGGTGCTGCGCGAACGCGCGGGAAGGCTGCTGCGGAAGTGACCGGCCCCGACACCACCCACGACCACTCCGACGAGAACCGCCGCCAGGTGCTCTACTGGCGGCTGCTGGCCCGGCTCTTCGACCCCGACGAGCAGCCCGCCCTGGAAACGGCGAGCGTCGCCGTCGTCGACGACCTCGGCCTGCCGGCCGCGCTGCTCGACCCGGCGGTCTCGGTCGACAACGTCGTCCAGCGCTTCCCGGCACTCGCCGACGAACTGCGCGGCCTGCTGGCACCGGCCGAGGCCGACGCGCCGGCCGGAACCGGGGCCCCGACGGACCCCACGGACCCGGCGGCCGGAGCCGGCGAGCCGGACCCGGTCGGCCGCGACGAGGTACGCCGCGCCGCCCTGGTGTCGAAGCTGCTGCTCAACGTCTTCGCGACCGGTTCCGGCGCGGTCACCGCCGGCCAGCTCGCCGGCTGGCAGTCCGACGCCGGCTGGTTCGAGCAGGCGCTCGGCTTCGGGCCGGGCGAGCTACGCCGGCAGGGCGGCAGCGGGCTGGGCGGCACGCTGGCCGGCCTGGAGGGTGACCTCGTCCGGCGGATGCGCCTGCGCGAGGTGCTGGCCGACCCGGCGCTGGCCAGCCGGCTGACCCCCAGCATGTCGCTGATCGAGCAACTGCTGCGCGACAAGGCCAACCTGTCCGGGGTGGCCCTGGCCAACGCCAAGGCCCTGATCCGCCGTTTCGTCGACGAGGTCGCCGAGGTGCTGCGTACGCAGGTCGAGCAGACCAGCGTCGGCACCATCGACCGGTCGGTGCCACCGAAGCGGGTGTTCCGCAACCTCGACCTCGACCGGACCATCTGGCAGAACCTGACCAACTGGAGCCCGGACGACGAGCGCCTCTACGTCGGCCGGCTCTACTACCGGCAGACCGCCCGGCGCACCACACCGGCCCGGCTGATCGTGGTGGTCGACCAGTCCGGTTCGATGGTCGACTCGATGGTCAACTGCACCATCCTGGCGTCGATCTTCGCCGGACTGCCCAAGGTGGACGTACACCTGATCGCGTACGACACCCGGGCGCTGGACCTGACGCCGTGGGTGCACGACCCGTTCGAGGTGCTGCTGCGCACCAACCTCGGCGGCGGCAACGACGGCCCGGTGGCGATGGCGATGGCCCGCCCCAAGATCGTCGAGCCGCGCAACACGGTCATGGTGTGGATCTCGGACTTCTACGAGTTCGGCCGCTCCCAGCCGCTGTTCGACGGCATCGAGGCGGTGCACCGCTCCGGCGTCCGGTTCATCCCGGTCGGTTCGGTCAACAGCTCGGGCCAGCAGAGCGTCAACCCCTGGTTCCGCCAGCGTTTCAAGGACCTGGGCACCCCGGTCGTCTCCGGCCACATCCGCAAACTCGTCTTCGAGCTCAAGAGCTTCCTCACCTAGGAGAACCCCGCAAATGACCGAGATGCTGCGCGCCCCCGCCGAGGTCAAGTACGCCGACGAACTGGACTGGCTGGAGTCGGTCGACACCGACCCCAAGCCGTTCTCGTGGCGGCTGAGCCCGCGGATGGTCCGGCTGTTCGTCCTGGGCTCCGAACGCGCCGACGGCCTCGACCGGGAGATCCCGCAGAAGTGGTTCGGCGACCGCAGCTTCGTCGAGCGGAGCATCGTGACCCTGGCGTCCGACCGCGGCCTGCTGCTGATCGGCGATCCCGGCACCGGCAAGAGCTGGCTCGCCGAACTGCTCGCCGCCGCGATCTGCCGCAACTCGACCCTGGTCGTGCAGGGCACCGCCGGGACGACCGAGGACCACATCAAGTACTCATGGAACGTGTCGATGGTCATCGCCAAGGGACAGTCCCGGCAGTCGATGATCCCGTCGCCGATCATGACGGCGATGGAGCAGGGCGTCGTCGGCCGGTTCGAGGAGCTGACCCGGTCCACCAGCGACGTGCAGGACGCCCTCATCTCGATCCTGTCGGAGAAATACGTCTCGATCCCCGAACTCGACCACGACAACATCGTCTTCGCCAAGCCGGGCTTCTCGATCATCGCGACCGCGAACAGCCGCGACCGGGGCGTCAACGACCTCTCCTCGGCGCTCAAGCGGCGGTTCAACTTCGTCCGCGTCCCGGTGGTGACCAACAAGCGCAGCGAGGCGGAGATCGTCCGGTTCCGTACCGAGGAACTGCTGCGCCGGCACCGCATCGAGTTGGAGGTGCCGCCGACCCTGCTCGACATCCTGTTGCAGAGCTTCGCCGACCTGCGCGCCGCCGCGGCGTCGGCGACCAGCGACGACGAGAAGCTGGAGTCGGCGCTGTCGACCGCCGAGCAGATCGGGGTGCTGGAGGACGCCATCCTGCACAGCCAGTTCTTCGGCGACCGCACCCTGCGGGCGGCGACCCTGGCCGGGTCGCTGATGGGGTCGCTGGCCCGACGCAGCCCGGAAGACCTCGCCATCCTCAACAAATACCTGCACGGGGTCGTGGAGCCGCGCGCCAAGCAGGACGGTGACACCTGGGGCGACTTCCTCGACGGCGGCCGCCAGGCGATCGCCGCCCTGTCGTGACCGCGCCCGCCACGACCGGCCCGTTCGGTGCGCTGCGTGAGCAGCTCACCGACGCGGCCGCCACCTTCGCCGGCTCACCGGACGCGCTGAACGGCATCCTCGCCGGCATCGTCGACGACGTCGACCGGGCGCTGGGCGAGCCGCTGGAGATCTTCCCGGTCTGCCACCACTCCCCGGCCTCCGCGCTGGCGATGGTCCGCCGGCTGCGGGAGAAACGGCCCCGGGTGATCTACCTGGAACTCTGCGAAGACCTCCAGCCGCTGCTCGGGGAACTGCGCAACTGCCGGCTGCCGGTGGCGTTGCAGGCGTTCGCGTCCGAACTCGACGGCTTCCCGGCCGAGTGGGGTCCGCTCAGCGTGGTCGCGCCGGTCACCGAGGCGTCGGCGGAATACCAGGCGATCGCGTACGCGCTGGAGACCCCCGGGGTCGAACTGGTGCTGGTGGACCGCTCCACCGACCACGTCTTCCAGTGGCTGCCCCGGCCACCGGGATCGGCGCCGACCGACGCGCCGGCCGGGGCGGCCACGGAGGCGGAGGAGGACGCCGCCCTGCACGGCGACGCGGTCGGGGTGGAGATCGGCGACCTGCGCCCCGGCTTCGCCGACCTGGAGACCTACCTGCTGCACCACGGCAAGGTGCGGCACTGGTCGGAGTGGTGGGACCAGTACGTCGAACAGCCGCTCGTCGACGCCGACCACGACACCTACCGACAGGTGATGGTGCTGATCGGCAGCCTGTTCCGGCGGCTGCGGCCGGCCCGGTCCGACCGGCTGGACCGCGACGAGGACCGGGAGCGCTACATGTGGACCCGGATGCGGCAGCACCTGGCCGCGTCCGGTGCCGACCCGGCCGACTGCCTCTACGTCTGCGGCGCCTTCCACGCCGCCAGCCGGGTCGAGCAGTTCGGGCTCGCCGCCGACGCCCCGGCCTACGAGATCACCCCACGGACCGGCACCCGCTGGCGGTACGGGCTCATCCCGTCCAGCCACTCCGCGATCGAGACGCAGTTCGGGCTGGCCTCCGGGTCGGTGTCGGTCGCCTCGGCGACCTGGACCAAGGCGGTCGGCCGGTCCCGGCTCGTCCCGTTCCGCCTCGACGGGCAGCGCGGCGGCCGGCGGACGACCGCCCGGGGTGGCTCCGCCGCCGCACCGGCGCCGGCCGGGCCGGTCACCGACCGGCTCAGCGGCTTCCTGGCCGAGCCGCCGCCGCTCGGTGGCCTCGACGAGGCGGAACTGCGCGGCTGGTGCGTCGACATCGTCCGGCTGGCCCGCCGCAACGGCTATCTGGCCAGCACCGCCGACGCGATCGCGGTCTTCGAGACGTCGATCCTGCTCGCCAACCTGCGCGGCCGGCCCCGGCCGACCCCGTACGACTTCGCCGACGCCGCCGTCACCTGCATCGAGAAGGACGTCGTGCCGGGCCGGCGGGACGTCCGCCGGCTGTGCGAGATCCTGCTCGGCGGCGACCGGATCGGGCAGGTCGGCTACGACGCCCTGCCACCACTGGCCCGCGACGTCGTCGACCGGCTCCGACCGCTCGGCATCGACCCGGAGAAACGTACGGTCCAGCGGGTCCTGCTGGACCTGCGGGCCGATCCCCGGCTGGCCCCCTGTTCGGACCTGCTCTGGATGCTGCGGCACCTGCTGCCGCCCGACGCGGCCCGTCCGATCATGGGCGAGCGCCGGCTCGGGCACCGGTCGATCCAGGAGAGCTGGGACGTGGCACTCGGCCGCAACCAGCGGGCGCTGATCGAGCTGGGCTACGAGGGGGTGACCGTCGAGCAGGTGCTGGAGCAGCGGCTGCGCCGGGCCGTACGCGGTCCGGACGCGACCGCGGCGGTCGCGCTCGAGGCCGTCGAGAACGCCGTACGGCTGCTCGACAGCCCCCGCCTGGTCGACGACCTGGGGGCGCGGGCGGTCGACCTGCTCGCCGCCGAACGCACCGTCGACGACGCCCCCGACGTGCTGCGCCGCATCCGCCGGCTGCTGGGCCACTACCGCACCACCGGGTCGGCGCTGCCGGGCTGGTGCGAGTCGTTCGTGACCGTCGGCTACGCGCACTACTGCACGCTGCTGCCGACCGCGTTCGTCGACGAGCAGACCGGGGTCCGTCAGGTCGGCGCGATGCTGGGCTTCCTGTTCGGCATGGAGAGCCTGGCGCTGTCGCTGGGCTGCGACCGGTCACAGCTCGAACTCGCCGTCGCGCAGTCGCATCCCGAGACGCCGGCCAAGGTCGCCCTGCTGTGGGCGGCCCGGCACCAACTGGGCCTGCTGCCGCTGGCCGAGCTGCGCGAGCGGTGTGCCGGCCTGCTCGGCAACCCGCTGGTGGTGCCGGCCTTCCCGCAGTATCTCGCCGGGTTCGTGCAGGCGCTGGAGCCGGTTCCAGGGCTCACGCCGTTCGTGGTCGAGGTGCTGTCGTCGGCGTTCGCCCGGCTGCCCGACCCGGTGCTGCTGCCCTGGCTGCCGACGCTCATCACCACCCTGCGCGAGCAGGGCCCGGAGCTGGTGCCGCTGCTGGTACGGGAGGCGGGACGGACGTTCCCCGGCAGCCTGCCGGCGCTGGACGCCTGGCTGCCGCCGTGGCTGGCGCCGGCACCGGTCCTGGCCGGTGCCGGGGCGGCCGTCGCGGCGGGGCCGGTCACCGACCTGCTCGCCGGGCACCCCGAGACCGTCGACGCGGTCGCGGCGCTGCTCGGCTGCACCGGCGGGTGGCGGGACGCGGGACCGACCACCTCGGCCGGGCTGGCGACGCTGCTCGCCGCCCACCCGGAGACGGCCGTCGCGGTGGCCGACCTGCTCACTAGTTGATCCATTGTGGCCGAACGGGCGGGTCCGGGCACGTCGCCGGACCCGTACCGTCGCGCGGTATGACCGCCGACGAGGTACGCCCGGCCCGCCCCACGCAGGTGGCCGCCGCGTTCTGGCTCCTGCTCGCCACCGCGGTCCTGCTGCTCGGCATCGTCGGGATGACCGTCGCGCACGCCGTGTGGTTCGACGGGGAGATCTCCCGGGTCGCCGCGCTGGTGCCCGACGCCGATCCCGACGAGGTGAGTGGGGAGCGGTTCGGCAACGTCTGAGTGCGGTGGTCATGGGCCTGCCGACGCTGGTCCTGGCGGTCTGGCTGGCCGCGACCGCGGTGCCGGTGCTGCGGGGCAGCAACGTCGGACGGATCCTCGTCTTCGTCGCCGGTGGTGCGCAGTTGGCGGTCTGCGGGCTTCAGGGGTGTTCCGGTCTGCTGTTCCTGCCGCTGCTGGTCGCGATCGACGACGTCGGCTACGTCGAGGAGGGCGCCGTCGACGGTCCGGACGGGCTGTGGGAGGAGTCGGAGTTCCTCGCGACCCTGTATGCCGAACCGATCCCGTTCGGCGACCTCTCCTTCCTGGCCACCGGGGTCGGCACCGTGCTGGTGCTCACCCTCACGGGTGCGGTGGTGCTGCTGCTGGCACTGCCTCCCGCGCACCGCTACTTCGTGCCGCGCCCGGCGCGGCAACCGGCACCGCCGCCGGTACCGGCCTGGCCGGTCCACCCCGGCGGCTACGCGGTGCCGATGCCGTACCTGGTCTGCCCCGATCCCTCGGCCCACTTCCCGCCGACCACGGACAAACCGGCGTCCGCTCCCCCGCCCGGCGGTACGAACGCGCCGTCATCCACTTCGGACCCCGGAGGGTCCGCCACCGGTTCGTAGGCGACGTCTCACGTCGCCGCGTGTTCCCGCGACGGGAGAAGGGCGGCCGATTCCAGCCGGAGACAGATGTAGTTGGCGTCGTCCGGCCCGGGTCGGAACCCACCGTCGGGCCGCCAGCCGTTTCGGGCGTAGAACGCCCGCGCCCGCGTGTTCCGCTCCCAGACCTCGAGCAGACCTGCCGGCAGTGCGGCGTCTTCCAGACATCGCACGAAGCTGGCGTGCAGAATGCCGCCGACGCCCCTTCCCCAGCTGTCGGGGCGCACATGGATCTGGTAGAGCTGGCCCGCCGTGCCGGCGTCGACCTCGGGCGACAGCGGAGGCCCCATCGCGGCGATTCCGACAAAGTCGCCGTCGGCAACGGCACACACCGCCCTTTGGTCAGGCCCCCGTATGGCCGACGTCCATCCGGTCCGCCGATCCCGCTCCGTCTCGGGACTCGGGGCGGCCTCGAGGGCGAGTCCGCCGGCCCGGTAATAGGCCGTACGCGCTTTCGCGTGCACGTCGAGAATGCGATCCAGGTCGGCAAGTGTCGCCTCCCGTACCGAGATTGGTCCGTCCATGCCCGCACTCTCCTGTCGTACGTCGACCGCTGCCACGACCACGCGCCGCTCCGCGCGGCCGGGGTTCAGTCGGGGCGCGACGGAGGGGCCAGCCGCAGGCCGTACAGGCCGCAGTCGACCGCGAGCGAGGTGCCGGTCACCGCGCCGCTGTCCGGCGACGCCAGGTAGACGACGGCGGCGGCCACCTCCGGCGCGGTGACCAGCCGGCCGGTGGGCTGGCGGGCGGCGAGCCGGATCTTCTCGGCGACCGGGTCGTCGGCGTCGGCGAGCAGCCGGGCGACCCACGGGGTGTCGACGGTGCCGGGGGCGACGCAGTTGACCCGGATCCCCTCGCCGACCAGGTCGGCGGCGAGGGCGAGGGTCATGGCGTGGACGGCGCCCTTGGACGCCGAGTAGAGCACCCGTCGGGGCAGGCCGGCGCCGGCCGCGATCGACGACATGTTGACGATCGCCGCGGCCCGGGACCGGCGCAGGTGGGGCAGGGTGACGGCGGTGGTCCGGGCGATGCCGGTGACGTTGACGTCGAGCACCCGGGCCCACTGCGCGTCGTCGTTGTCCTCGACGGTGCCGACGGCGGAGATGCCGGCGTTGTTGACCAGGATGTCGATCCCGCCGTACGCGTCGGCGACCGACGCGACCGCGGCGGCGAGGGAGGCACGGTCGGCGACGTCGGCGCGTACGGGGTGGACGCGGGGGTCGGTGGGGGCGCCGGCGGGATCGAGGTCGAGCACGCCGACCCGGGCGCCGGCGGCCAGCAGCGCCTCGACGCAGGCCCGGCCGATTCCGGAGCCGCCACCGGTGACCACCGCGACCAGACCGTCACACCGCACCGGAACCTCCGGTGCCGTTCATCGGGCGCCATCCAGCGGAGAACGCTGCCGGCCGAGGCCGTCGATGGCGATCTCCATGACGTCGCCGGGCTTCAGGTACGGGAACCGGCCGGACAGCGCGACGCCCTCCGGCGTGCCGGTGTTGATCAGGTCGCCGGGGTCGAGGACGGTGAACTGGGACAGGTGCCAGATCAGGTACGCCACGTCGAAGATCATGTCTTTGGTCGTGGAGTCCTGCCGGGGTTCGCCGTTGACCCACGAGCGCAGCCACAGTGCCTGCGGGTCGGCGATCTCGTCGGGGGTGACCAGCCACGGTCCGAGCGGCTGGAAGGTCTCGCACGACTTGCCCTTCGACCACTGCCCGCCGGAGCGGGCGAGCTGGAAGTCGCGCTCCGACACGTCGTTGGACAGCACGAACCCGGCGACGTGGGCGAGCGCGTCGGCGGGCGAGTCGAGGTAGCGGGCCCGCCGGCCGATGACGACGCCCAGCTCGACCTCCCAGTCGGTCCTGGTCGAACCGGGCGGGACGAGCACCGTGTCGTACGGCCCGACCACGGTGTTCGGCGCCTTGTAGAAGACGATCGGTTCGGTGGGCGGCTCGGCGCCGGACTCGGCGGCGTGGGCCGCGTAGTTCTGGCCGACGCACAGGACGACGCCGGGGCGGGTGATCGGTGGGCCGATCCGTTGCCCGGTGACGTCGATCTCGGGCAGGCCGGTCGCCCCGGCGACCCGGCGGGGTCCGTCGGTGGCGAAGTACTCCGGGTCGATGTCGGCGGTCAGCGCCGACAGGTCGTAGTGCCGGTCACCGGCGTACAGCACGGGTTTCTCCGCGCCCGCCGGGCCGACCCGCATGAGCTTCACTGACCAACCTCCAGGGGGTTCCGGTTCACGGGGTGGGTACGTCGGCGGGCAGCAGGCCGGTCCGCTTCAGGTCGGCCCAGAACGCGCCGGGGATCTCCCACCCGAACATGGCGACGGCGTCGGCGACCTCGTCGGGGCTGCGGGCGCCGACGACGACGCTGGTCACCGCCGGGTGGCCGAGCGGGAACCGGATCGCCGCCGCCCGCAGCGGCACCCGGTGCCGCCGGCAGACGTCGCGCAGCGCGAGCGCCCGGTCGACCAGGTCCGGCGGGGCCGGCGCGTAGTCGTAGGGGGCGCCGGGCCGGGGGTCGGCGAGCAGGCCGGAGTTGTAGACGCCGGCGGCGAGGACCGCGACGCCCCGCTCGTGGCACAGCGGCAGCAGTTCGGCCAGCCCGGACTGGTCGAGCAGGGTGTAGCGGCCGGCGAGCAGGACGCAGTCGAGGTCGGTGGCCCGGACGAGGTCGGCCAGCATCGGGGCCTGGTTCATGCCGGCGCCGACCGCGCCGACGGCGCCGCGTTCGCGCAGCTCGGCCAGGGCCGGATAGGCACCGGCGACGGCTTCGGTGAAGTGCTGGTCGGGGTCGTGGATGTGGGCGATGTCGATCCGGTCCAGGCCGAGCCGGTCCAGGCTCTCGGCGTACGACCGCATCGTCCCGGCGTACGAGAAGTCGAAGACCGGGTCGAGGCCGGTCGGTTCGGCCCAGAACGGCTGTTCGGCGGTCCCGCCGGGCACGAGCCGGCGGCCGACCTTGGTCGAGATGGCGAACTCGGCGCGGGGCCGGCCGGACAGGGCCGCCCCGGCGCGGCGTTCGGAGCGGCCGGCGCCGTAGAGCGGCGCGGTGTCGAACAGGCGCAGGCCGTGCTCCCACGCCGTGTCGACGGTGGCCCGGGCGACGTCGTCGCCGACGGGGGTGAAGAGCCCGCCGATCGGGGCGAGCCCGAGTCCGAGCCGGGTCACCCGTACGTCGGTGTGCCCCAGCCTGACCCGGTCGGTCGCCCTCATCGGCCGCCCCGGTGCGGGGCCTCGTGTCGCACGGTGTTCGCTCCTGGTCGCCGGCTCGGGCAAGGGGATTCCCCACGGGAAACAGCTCGCTAGTGTCTACTTCGAACCGACGGCCCGGGTCAAGGGGCGACGTCGGCCGGACGGCCGCCGGGCACGGCGCGGGCCGGCGGGGAGCGGCTGGCCGCTCCACGCCGGCCCGGCCGGCCGGTCAGCCGGCGGTGCAGGTCGGGGTCATCCCCGTCCCGCTGCCGGTGCCCTGGAAGCCGAACTCGGTCGACTGTCCGGCGGCGACGCGGCCGTTGTAGGCCACGTTGGCGAACCGGACGGTGCCGCTGTTGCCGCTCGCCTGGGCGTTCCAGGTGTTGGTCACCGCCGCCCCGGCGGGCAGCGTGAGGGTCACCGTCCACGAGTTCGTGCCCGACGAGCCGGCCGTGACCCGTACGGTGGCCACGAAGCCGCCGGTCCAGGAGTTGAGCGAGACCGACGCGGTGCAGCCGGCGCCGCCCGGCGGGGGCGTGGTCGGCGGCGGGGTGGTGGTCGGCGGGGTCGTCGGCGGCGGGGTGCCGCCGTTGAGCGCGGCCAGCGTGGCGTCGTACGCGGGCTTCTTGTTGCCGTTGCCGTCGAAGAGCAGCGGGGTGCCGCTGGCCCGCCACGAGTCGGTGTCGCGGATGCCCCACACGGTGATGCCGGTGCAGCGGGCGACCGCCAGGCAGTCGTTTACCACGTTGCGGTAGGTGTTGGCCTGGGCGGTGCCGGAGCCCTCGATGTCGAGTTCGGTGATCTGTACGTCGACGCCGAGGGCGCCGAAGCTGGACAGCGTGGTCCGGTAGTTGCCCGGGTAGGGCGAGTTGGGGTTGAAATGCGACTGCAGGCCGACGCAGTCGATCGGCACGCCGCGGGTCTTGAAGTCGCGGACCAGGTTGTAGACCGCCTGGGTCTTGGCATGGGTCCAGTCGTCGGTGTTGTAGTCGTTGTAGCAGAGCTTGGCGCCCGGGTCGGCGGCGCGGGCGGCACGGAACGCGGCCTCGATCCAGTCGTTGCCGGTGCGCTGGAGGTTGGAGTCGCGGCGGGCGCCGCTGCCGCCGTCGGCGAACGCCTCGTTGACCACGTCCCAGGAGTGGATCTGTCCCCGGTAGTGGGTGGCGACCTGGGTGACGTGGTTGAGCATCGCCGCGCGCAGCGCGCTGCCCGACATGTTCTGCATCCAGCCGGGCTGCTGGGAGTGCCAGGCCAGGGTGTGGCCACGGACCTGCATGCCCCGGCCGCGGGCGTGGTTGACGATCCGGTCGGCGTTGGCGAAGGTGAACACCCCCTGTTGCGGCTCGGTCGCGTCGATCTTCATCTCGTTCTCGGGGGTGACCGAGTTGAACTCGCGGTTGAGGATCGTCACGTACGTGTTGTCGTTGAGCTTGTTGGCGGCCACGGCGGCGCCGAAGTAGCGGCCGCGTTCCGCGGCGGAGGCGCCCAGCGTCGTGGCGGCGTTGGCGGAGGTCGTGACGACCAGTGCCAGGCCGGCGGCGAGGGCGCCGACCGCGGCGACCGTGGTCACGACGCGCAGTCCGCGCCTGGTAGCCGGGCGGCGCGTGCCACCCCGGTCGGAGTTGCTGTGCATGAGATGTCACCTCTCTGGCAACGATGTGGACGGAACGTCGATCCCTCCTGCCGTGGGACGGGACCGCAGGAGGGCTGTGCCGGACGGGAAGCCACCGCATGGTGGGTCGCCGGCCGGGTGCCGGGCAGGCACCGGCCGGGTGTCACTCGCCGCGCGCGAACGGTTCGATCCGGACGGCCCGGGGTCACGGAATCGACGTGACTCAATCCAGATCGCCGAAAGACTAACCGAGAAATTCCGGTAGTTCAATGCACGGATGAACTGGATCAGTTTCGCCCGCGGAGCACAGGTCGCCAGGCAGGGCCGATGGTCTTCGAAGCACAGTCGACTGAAAACTTCCGGAAGTTTCGGAACGGGTTTTGGCAGCACGACACGAATTTCCGGAGCCCCGTCAGGAAACGTCACGGCGGCGTCCGGGGTGGCCCCGGCGATCGTCCGCCGGAAAACGACGTGCGGGCCCGCTGAGCGGGCCCGCACGTCCATCGCTGCGGGGCCTCCCGGCCCCGGTGACCTACGCCGACACGGCGGCACCCGCCCGGCGGCGCTGCCACGCGGCGACGACCAGGTCGACGACGATGAAGGCGAGCAGCGGGATGCCGAACAGCGGCAGCACCCAGCCGAGCAGGAACACCGCCGGCAGGCCGATCACGATCGCCCAGGTGGGAAGCTGCCACCAGGCGCCCCGGGCGACCGGTGGGGCACCGACGACCGCCCGGCGGTCGGCCCGGGTGGGCCGGCGCTGCCACCACATCCGGTAGCCCCAGAAGATCACGCAGAGCAGGCCGACGGCGAGCGCGGCGAGCAGGATCTGGTTGACCGGGCCGAACAGGAGGCCCATGTGCGCGCTGATGCCCAGGCTGCTCAGCTTCGCGAGCAGCGGCCAGTCGGCGAAGTCGCTGCGGTCCACCACGGTGCCGGCGGCGGGGTCGACGGCGACCCGGTCCAGGCGTACCGGCCACACGTTGTCGACCTGCTCCACCGTCCACGCCGACGACACGTCGGCGGGCGGGACCACCTCGACCGGGCCGGTCAGCCCGTCCGCGCGGGCGATCCGCAACACGTCGTCGATCGCGGCCGGGTCGACCGGCGGGGCGGCCGTCGGACCGCCGCCGCCGTGGTGTCCGCCGCCGGCGGCCGGCCCGTCCGCACCGCTCAGGGCGGTGGACAGCACCGGCGTACGGGCGTCGAGCGCGTCCAGCCCGGCGCCGAAGTTGGCGCCCGCGTAACGGGACCAGGTCAGTCCGGTCGCGGACAGGAACAGCAGCCCGACCACCAGCCACACACCGGTGCTGGCATGCCAGCCCCGGGTCCGGCGTACGCCCTTGCGGGCGGCCAGGTCGGGCAGCAGCAGCCGGCGTATCCGGCCCCGGGACCCGCGCTGGCGGCGCCACCACAGCGCCAGCCCGCCCAGCGCCACCACCCACAGCCAGCTCGCCGCCAGCTCCGAGTAGTGCCGCCCGACCGTCCCCAGGTGCAGGTTGCGGTGCAGGTCGTCGATCCAGGTACGCACCGGCGTGTATCCGAACCAGGTGGTGAGCTGGCCCTTCACCTGCGCGGTGTACGGGTCGACGTAGACGCTGTGCTGGTCCTCCCCCAGCTCCGGCGAGGTGAACACGACCTGCGTCGTCGTCCCGCCGGCACCTGGCGCCACATAGGACAGTGTCCCCTCGGGGTGGGCGGCCCGGGCGGCGGCGACCTGCTCCGACACCGGCAGCGCGGTCCGGCCCGCCGGGTCGGCCCGCAGTTCGGTGCCGTAGACGATCGGATCCAGTTGCGGGGTGACGGTGTAGGCCAGTCCGGTCACCGCCGCCAGGACCAGGAACGGGGCGACCAGCACCCCGGCGTAGAAGTGCAGCCGCAGCAGCAGCGGGCCCAGCCCGTACGCCCGGCGCCCGGCGCCGGAACCGGCCGGCGCGGCCGGCGGCGGGGCTTCGGCCGGCCCGGCCGACCTGGCAGAGGTCAGGGACATGTGTGCTCCGATCAGGCTCACGGCCGGCACGGAGACACCGGCGCCCGCTCAGTAGTCGCGGCGCGCCCCCAGGTAGTTCCGACCATTCTCGCGGATCGATGACCGGTCGCCCCACCCGTGGCCGCCGGGCCACGGCGGGTTGGCGGGCAGCGGCGGCACCGCTACGTGGGGCCGGCGGAGGTGGCGGCGGTCGTCGCCACCGTCGGGTCCCAGCCGGACGGCAGCGGAGCGGCCGGGGTGAAGCTGCTCTTCACGGTGACGAACCCGCCGGTGTCGGCGGCCTCGGCGATCGCCATCATCAGGTCGAGCACGTGCAGCGCCTGCTCTCCGGAGGCCCGGTGCGGGCGGTCGAGCCGGATGGCCCGGGCCATCTCCACCACGCCGATGCCCCGGCCGGACCGGTGGCCGGAGATCGGTACCGGCACCCAGTCGTCGTCCGTCGCCCGGCGCAGTCGGGGTTGCCCGTCGTAGCCGTTCGGGTCGGGCAGCGCCAGGGTGGCGGTGGTGCCGGTGATCTCCAGGAAGCCGGCGCGGGAGAGCGGCGAGTCGAAGCTGAACACCAGCGTCGCCACCTGGCCGGCGACGAACTCGACGAGCGCGGTGACGTGGGTGGGCACCTCGACCGGGAAACTGGTCCCGGCCCGCGGGCCGGCGCCGATGGTCCGGTGCGGGAACGCCCGCCGGCCGGCGGCCGCGACCCGGCCGGCCGGCCCGAACGCCGATGCGAGCGCGGTCAGGTAGTACGGGCCGAGGTCGAACAGCGGGCCGGCACCCCGCTGGTAGAGGAACTCCGGTGACTCGTGCCACGACTCCGGTCCGGGGCTCTGCAACAGCAGCAGCGCGGTCTGCGGGATGCCGATGGCCCCCTCGGCGAGCATGGCCAGCGCCGCCTGCGTGCCGGCGGTGAGGAACGTGTCGGGTGCGCCGCCGACCCGTACCCCGGCGTCGGCCGCCGCGGCGAGCAGCCGGCCGCCGGACTCGCGGTCCATGGACAGCGGCTTCTCGTTGTAGACGTGCCGGCCGGCGGCGATCGCCGCGCCGGCGACGGCGTCGTGCGCGGCCGGGATGGTGAGGTTGACGACGAGTTCGACGTCGGGGTGGTGCAGCGCGGTCGGCACGTCGGTGGCGTGCGGCACCCCGTACCGGGCGGCGACGGCGCCGGCCCGGTCGAGGTCGAGGTCGGCGCACGCGACGACCCGCAGGTCCGGGGACGTGATCAGGGTGGGCAGGTACTGGTGGCTGACGGTGCCGCAGCCGACGACGGCGACACCCACGGGTCCGTGTCCGGTCATCGCGGTGCTCCCTGCTCCAGGGCGGTCAGGTATCGGTGGCTCTCCTCGATCGCCTCGAGGACGTCGGTGGCGCAACGGTCGAGTTCGACGATCCGCCGGGCCGCCGGTGCGGCGGCGAGCGCGGCGACGACCGGGACGACCCCGGCGCCGACGGCGGTCATCGGTCCGGCCTCGGTCGCCGGGCCGTCCTTGACGTGCAGATAGCGGACCCGGTCGCCGAGCCGACCCAGGAGTTCCGGTACGTCGGCGCCGCCGGTCGCGGCCCAGTAGATGTCGACCTCGAGCAGCACCTCGGGGGCGAGCAGGTCGGCGAGGACCTCCAGGGCCGGCCGGCCGTCGATCCGGGAGGCCAGTTCCCAGTGGTGGTTGTGGTATCCGAGCCGCAGTCCGTGGTCGGCGGCGCGGACGGCGGCGGCGTTGAGGTCGCGGGCGGTCGCCTCGATCCCGGCGCGGTCGGCGAACCGCCGCGGCGGCGCCATGGGCTGGATGACGGTGTCGGTGCCGAGCACGACCGCGCCGGCGAGGACCGCGTCGCGGTCCGGTCCGAGTACGTCGCCGTGGGTGGCGCAGACGGCCAGCCCGAGCGGGTCGAGCGCGGCCCGTAGCCCGTGCGGGTCGACATGGGTGTCGAACGGCTCCACGGCCCGGTATCCGGCGTCGGCGAGCCGGCGCAGGGTGCCCGGCCGGTCGGCGGCGAGCGGTTCCCGCACGCTGTAGAGCTGGACGGCGAGGGAGGTCATGGTTTCCCTTCGGGAGGCCGGCCGGCCGACCGGCGGGCCGGTCCGGGTGGTCGTCTTCACCGGGGCGGTGCGGGTGGATGCGACGCCCGCCACCCACCGTCATCGACAGACAACGATATCCGGAGAGGTCGGCCGTGTCGTGCCACGGCTCGGGCCGCAGACCCTGACCACACACCACCCGCCGCTTAGGGGTGAGCGCCCGCGGATCTCCGGGTGGATCTCCGGAGCCTTCCCGATCCGTCCGGACGCCACGCTCCGTAGCGTCCCCGCCGTGGGTGAGGGACGAGAGGGTGGAACCACGATGCGGGTACGCGGCACCACGGAACGAACAGGGCGGCCCGGGCACTGGCGATGGTTGCTGACTCTGGCGTTGATGGTGCCGGTGGTGGCGCTCGTCACCCCGGCCGCGAGCGCGTGGGAACGGGCCGAGGTCGAGAGTGTCCTCGACGGCTACGTACGCGACGTCCGGCCGCCCGGCGCGGCGCTGGTGGTCCTGGCCGGCGGGACGCCGCGGACGCTGGTGCGCGGCGAGGACGGCGCCGGGCGGCCGGTCGACGCCGACACGCTGTTCCGGATCGGCTCGATGAGCAAGGCGTTCACCGCCCTGGCGGTGCTCCAGCAGGTCGACGCGGGCCGGTTCGGGCTGACCGACCCCGTCGTCGACGTGCTGCCGGACTTCCGCATGGGCGACCCCGGGCACCGGTCGATCACGGTCCGCGACCTGCTGACCCACCGCTCGGGGATCTCCGCCGTGGCGAGGGAGTACGCCGCCCGGCCGGCCGGGTCACCGGCCGAGGTCGTCGAATCCGTCGCCGGACATTCGCTGGCCGCCGAACCCGGGACCCGTACGGAGTACAGCAACACCGGCTACGGGATCCTGGCGCGGATCGTCGAGGTCTCGTCCGGGACGGAGTTCAACGCCTACCTCGGTCAGCGGGTGTTCGCGCCGCTGGGCATGACCTCGACGACGTCGACCAACCTCTGCGACGCGCGCCCCGACGGGCTGACCAACGGCTTCTCCGCCGTGCTGGCCCTCCGGCTCGCGGTGCCCGAGATGCCGGGTACCTGCGCCGGCAGCGGCGGGATCGTCTCCACCGCCACGGACATGGGCCGGTGGCTCGCGTTCCAGCTCGGTGACGGCACCTCCGCCGCGACGGGTGAACGCCTGCTGCGGGAGCCGACGCTGCGATCGATGCACGACGTTCCCGACCGGGCCGGCGAGTACGGCTTCGGCTGGCGCGACACGTCGGCGGAGTCCGACACCGAACCCTTCGTCGGGCACGGCGGCACCCTCGCGACGTACGCCTCCAGTATCGAGTTCTCGCCGCGGACCGGCACGGGCGCGGTGGCGCTGACCAACGCGGCGGGGGAACCGACGCTGCTGACCCACAACGCGATCGCCGCCCTGGACGGCGGGCCACGACAGGCGATCACCAATCCCTACGACGGGGTCAACATCTTCCTGGCGGCGCTGAGCGGTGTCGTGCTGATCCTCGGGTGCGTCGGGCTGCTGCGGGCCCGCCGCTGGGCCGGGCGGCGCACGGACACGACCGGCCGTGGGATCGTCCTGCGCCTGGCACCGCTGGTCCTGTCCGGGCTGCTCGGGACACTGCTGCCGGTGCTGGTCGGGGCGCTGATGGGACTGGTCGACATCGTGTCGTACCGGCTCGTGCTCTGGCTCTTCCCGATGGTCTACGTGCTCGGGACCGCGATCGTGCTGTCCTGTGTGGCCGTTGTCGTGGCGCGGTTGACCCGCCTGCGTGCGGCGCGGCGGGCCGGTGCGGCGGTCGCCGGCCCGCACCCGGTGACACAGACGGTCTGACGGGGGCGACGTCAGCCGCCGGTGGCGTACCGGATCCCGCCGAGCAGGTGGGCCAGCACCGCCGGCTCCTCGTACGACCCGACGGTGTGCCCGAGCCCGGTGTAGAACGACCGGCCGCCGAGATTCTCGTGGCACCAGGCGATCGGGTGGTCGGCGCCCATCCGGCCGCCCTCGTACGACGTCTCGTCGACCCGCAGCAGCACCCGCACCGACGGGCGCGGGTTGGTGCGGAAGTCGTACCACTCGTCGGTGCGTTCCCAGATCGGCGGCAGGTGCGCGGTCGCCGGGTGGTCGTGGTCCTCGACGACGATCCGGCCGGGCTGCACCACCGGGTGCCGGTCGAACCAGGCACCCACCAGGGCGCCGTAGAACGGCCAGTCGTATTCGGTGGTGGCCGCGCCGTGGATGCCGACGTAGCCACCGCCGCCGCGGACGTAGCCTTCCAGCGCCGCCCGGGCGGCCGGGTCGTCGGAGATCGTCCCGCTGGTGCTCAGGAACGCCACCGCGGCGTGGCCGGCGAGCCCCGCCGGGGTCAGGACGGCCGGGTCCTCGGTCGCGACGACCTCGAACCCGTGCCGGCGGCCGAGTGTCGTCAGGGCCGCCACCCCGGCCGGGATCGAGTCGTGCCGGAACCCGCCCGTGCGGCTGTAAACCAGGATCCGCATCGGACGAGCCTAGAGCGTCGGGCCGTCCGGCGTAGCGCCGTCAGATCCGGCGCCGTCAGATCCGGCGCCGTCCGACGCGGGCCCGCCGGCCCGGGCCGCGACGGCGAACGCGTTGACGGCGACGACGATCGCGATGCCGGCCCACTCGTGCGGGTCGAGCACCTGGTGGAGCAGGACCAGGCCGGCGAGCGCGGCCAGCACCGGATGGACGCTCATCACCACGCCGAAGAGGCGCGCGGGCACCCGGCGCAACACGATCAGGTCGGCGGCGTACGGCACGACCGAGCTGAGCAGGCCGGCGACCGCCGCGAACAGGACCCCGCCGCCGTGCAGCCGGCCCTGGACGAGCAGGACGACGGCGACCGGCAGGCAGGCGAGCGCGGACACGGCGGTGGCGGCGGCGGGCGCCTGCAGACCGGGCAGCCGGCTCCCGAGCAGGCGGTTGAGCAGGATGTACGCCGCCCAGCAGGCGCCCGCGAGCAGGCCGAGGCCGACGCCGGGAAGGTCACTGGCGGGTCCGGGCAGCACCAGGAGGTACACCCCGACGGCGGCGCCGGCCACGCAGGCCAGGTCGAGCCGGGTACGCGAGCCGGCCAGGGCGACCGCGAGCGGGCCGAGGAACTCCAGGGTGACGGCCAGGCCGAGCCCGATCCGGTCGACCGCGCTGTAGAGGCTCAGGTTCATCGTGGCGAAGACGACTCCGAGCAGCAGCGTCGGCCACCACTGTGGCCAGGTGAAGCGGCGCAGGTCCGGCCGGACGGCCGGCAGCAGGACGGCGGCCGCGACGAGCTGCCGGACGGCGACGACCCCGGCCGGCCCGACGGTGGCGAACGCCTGCGCGCCGACGGCGGCACCGACCTGGCTGCTGGTCGCGCTGGCGAGCATCGTCGCCAGCCCGCCGAGCGACGGGGTCCGGCCGGTGCCGGTGATCTCGGAGGTCATGCCCCGACTGTCCGCGCGGTCGGCGGGGACCGGAAATGCGTCCGCGTCACAGCTATACGCTGGGCGTATGGATGTCGAGCTGCGGCACCTGCGGGCACTCGTCGCGGTCGTCGACGCGGGCACGTTCACCGGGGCCGCCACGGCGCTGGGCGTGTCGCAGGCCGCGGTCTCGCGTGGCGTCGCCGCCCTGGAGGTGGCGCTCGGCGCCCGGCTGCTCCAGCGCACCACCCGCCACGTCGCGCTGACCGCGACCGGGGCGCAGGTCCTGGCCCGGGCCCGCAGCGTGCTCGACGAGGTGGCCGCCCTGCACCGGATCGTCGAACAGTCCCGCACCGAACTGCGGATCGGCTACGCGTGGGCGGCCCTGGGCCGGCACACCCGGCGGCTGCAGAAGGCGTGGGCGGCGGCGCACCCCCGGCTGCCGCTGGTGTTCGTGCAGTCGCCCACCGCCAGCGCCGGGCTCGCCGAGGGCGCCGCGGACGTGGCGGTGGTCCGCCGGCCCCTGCACGACCCGCGCTTCGACACCGCGCAGGTGGGCGTCGAGGCCCGCTACGCCGCCGTGGCCACCGACAACCGGCTGGCCCGGCGCCGGGCCGTACGGATCGCGGACCTGGCCCGGTACCCGGTGGCGATCGACGACCGCACCGGGACGACCACGCCGGACATGTGGCCGGCCGACGCCGCCCCGACCACCATCCGCATCACGCACAGCGTGGACGAGTGGCTCACCCTGATCGCCGCCGGGCAGGCCGTCGGGATCACCTCCGAGGCCACCGCGAACCAGAATCCCCGGCCGGGGGTGGCGTACCGGCCGCTGCGCGACGCGCCGCCGCTGCCGGTCTGGCTCGCGTGGTGGCGCGACGACCCGCCCGCGTACCTCGGCGACCTGCTCGACCTCGTCCGCGGGACGTACCGGCCGCCGGTTGGTTGACCCGTCTGTCACACCCGCGGCCCCGCCGTCGACAACCGTTGCGGAGGGCATCCCGCCCTCCCGTCGCCCGGGCGGGCGACGCCGGCAAGGTAAGGACGACGATGGCACGCTTGAACATCAGCCAGCACGCGCCGCAGGGCTTCCAGGCCGTGGCGGACCTGGACCGGTACGTGCGGGAAAACCTCGACGACATCCTGTTCGACCTCGTGAAGCTGCGCGCCTCGCAGCTCAACGGCTGCGCGTACTGCGTCGACATGCACGCCACCGACCTGGAGAAGCTGGGCCAGCCCACCCGGCGGATCTACGCGGTCAGCGCCTGGCGGGACACCGGCTTCTTCACCGAGCGGGAGCGGGCGGCGCTGGCCCTGACCGAGGCGATCACCCTGATCGCCACCGGCCTCGACGACGAGGTCTGGGACGAGGCGGCCCGCCTGTTCCCGGAGCGGGAACTGTCCGATCTGGTGCTCGCGATCGGGACGATCAACGTGTGGAACCGCATCTGCGTCAGCACGCTCACGGCCCCGCCGCCCCTGGCCGGCTAGGCGGCCGCCGGATCCGGCGCGACCGGGCCCCGGACGGCACCGTGCTTGTCCGGGTTGGACACGTCGAAGATCCGGTGGATCCGGCCGTCACGCACCTGTATCGAGATGACGTGGACTGCGCCGGCCAGGGTGACGATCGCGCCCGGCGTGCCGTTGACGGTGACCAGCCGCGCGGCGCGCCGGGCGGACATCCCGCTGACCGCGATGACGAAGCGGGCCACCTTCGCCGGACCGAACAGCGGGTTGCGGGCCGCGCGCCGCCGGCCGCCCCCGTCGTTGTACGCGACGACGTCGTCGTGCAGCAGCGCGACGAGCGCGTCGAGATCACCGTCGCGGGCCGCCGACAGGAACGCCACCAGCAGCGACCGCGTGACGGCCTCGTCGCCGGCCCGGTCGACGGCGCCGTTCCCGGTCGGTGCCCCGTGCCGGTCGAGTGTCCGCACAGCCCTGGCGTGGTGTTGCCGGGCGGCCGCCGGGGTGATGTCGAGGACCCCGGCGATCTCGTCGTGGCGGTAGCCCAGCGACCGCAGGACCACGACCGCCCGCTGCGGCGGGGTCAGCGTCTCGGCGATCATCAGGAACGCCGTCGACAGGGTCTCCCCCGCCTCGACCAGGTCGGCGGCCGCCGGCTGCCGGTCGACGACGACCGGCTCGGGCAGCCACGGGCCGACGTAGCTCGACTCACGTTGGCGTCTGCGCAGCGCGTCGATCGCGCGGCGCACCGTCGTCCTCGTCAGCCACCCGCCCGGGTTCGCCACGTCGTCCGCGCCGACCCACCACTCGACCGCGACGTCCTGCACCACGTCCTCGGCGTCGGTCCACGAGCCGAGCATGCGGTAGGCCAGTGCCGTCAGCCGACCCCGCTGTCCCTCGAAAAGCGCCTCACGGCTCACGGAGCGGGACGCCTGGAGACGTGGACCATGTGCCGGACTCTACCGGCGGCCGGATCACCCGGTCGGTCGACGTCGGGTCACTCCCGGGTGAGCGGCTCGTCGCTCCACCGGAACCAGCACTCGCCGGCGCCCATGTGCAGCAGGAACTCGGCGACCGGACCGGACGGCGCCACCAGCGTCATCAGCGTCGTGATGCGGTCGTACGCCGTCTCCCACGCCTCGACGGCGGCCGCGCTGTCGTCGTCCTCGAGCACGGTCGCCAGCGCGACCTCCTCGGCGAACAGGGGTGCGACCTCGGCGAACCCGGGCCGGGCCGCGAAGCAGCCGCCCAGCCAGGGGAAGTCGGCGTCGGTGACTGTGATCTCACCCAGCACCTCGTCGCCCCGACGTAGCTGCCACACCTCGCCGATCCTGCCCACCGGCCCGCCTCCGTACCGCCCGTCACGTTCAACAGAGTCGCCACTATGGCACCCGTCGCCGCCGCGGCGTACCCGGGGTCGGTCGATGTCGGTGGGGTCGCCGTCAACCTGGGACTATCTCCCGGCGGTAGGCCCGCACCCGCGCGCCGTCGGTCAGGATCACCTCGATCCGGCCGTCGGGGTCGAGCGCCCGCCCGACGGAGTGGACCCGCTTGCCGGCGTGGTCGGCACCACCGTCGCGGTGCTCGGGACGGAAGATCCAACCGAGGTGCAAAGGTTCAGCGGAGCGCACAGCCATCCCCCCGAATAGCACAGACGTACGAGCGCACAGTCTAGTCATCCGGCACCGGGCGGCGCCCGCGCGACACGCGAATCCGCGTCGCCACCTGTGCCCACACGGCAGGAGATCCGAGTACGCCGATGTCGTAGGGTCTGAGCTGGGAAAATGGGTGACGGACGCGGGAGGAACCGGGTGACGGCACGGGACAGGCTCGACGCACGGGACAGGCTCGACGCACGGGACAGGCTGGAAACGATCTTCGCCGACGTGGTGCGTCGCAACCCCGGCGAGGCCGAGTTCCACCAGGCGGTGCGCGAGGTGCTGGACAGTGTCGTACCCGCCCTGACCCGGCATCCCGAGTACGCCGACGCGAAGATCATCGAGCGGATCTGCGAACCGGAACGGCAGATCATCTTCCGGGTGCCGTGGGAGGACGACCGCGGCGAGGTGCACATCAACCGCGGGTTCCGGGTGGAGTTCAACAGCGCGCTCGGCCCCTACAAGGGCGGGCTGCGCTTCCACCCGTCGGTCTACCTGGGCATCGTGAAGTTCCTCGGCTTCGAGCAGTTGTTCAAGAACGCGCTGACCGGGATGCCGATCGGCGGCGGCAAGGGCGGCTCGGACTTCGACCCGAAGGGGCGCTCGGACCGTGAGGTGATGCGGTTCTGCCAGTCGTTCATGACCGAGCTGTACCGGCACATCGGCGAGTACACCGACGTGCCCGCCGGTGACATCGGCGTCGGCGGGCGGGAGATCGGATACCTGTTCGGCCAGTACAAGCGCGTCACGAACCGCTACGAGTCCGGGGTGCTGACCGGCAAGGGGCTGACCTACGGCGGTGCCCAGGTGCGCCGGGAGGCGACCGGGTACGGCACGGTGTTCTTCGCCGAGGAGATGCTGCGCGTCACCGGCGACAGCTTCGAGGGCAAGCGGGTCGTGGTATCCGGGTCGGGCAACGTGGCGATCTACGCGATCGAGAAGGTGCGGCAGCTCGGCGGCACCGTCGTGGCGTGTTCGGACTCCTCCGGCTACGTACACGACGACAAGGGCATCGACCTCGACCTGCTCAAGGACCTCAAGGAGGTCCGGCGGGCCCGGATCGACGAGTACGTGACGCACCGCCGGCACGCCTCGTTCGTCGCCGGCCGGTCGGTGTGGGAGGTGCCGTGCGAGGTCGCGCTCCCGAGCGCGACGCAGAACGAGATCGGCGCGGCCGAGGCGGCGGCCCTCATCGACGGCGGCTGCACCATCGTCGTCGAGGGCGCGAACATGCCGACCCGCCCGGACGCGGTCCGCGCGTTCGCCGAGGCCGGCGTCCGGTTCGGGCCGGGCAAGGCCGCCAACGCCGGCGGGGTGGCCGCCAGCGCGCTGGAGATGCAGCAGAACGCGAGCCGCGACTCGTGGACGTTCGCCCACTCCGAGCAGCGGCTGCGGGAGATCATGTCCGACATCCACGCCCGCTGCCACACCACCGCCGAGGAATACGGCATGCCGGGCAACTACGTCGCCGGGGCGAACATCGACGGCTTCCGGCGGGTGGCCGAGGCGATGCTCGCGCACGGCCTCATCTAGGGCGTGTGTCGGACTCACGCGGTTGATCTGGGCGGGAGGGACCTTATCGAGCGTGGACAAGGTCCCTCCCGCCCAGATCAACAACGCCCCATGGGCACCAGGTGTGCCTGCCGCCGGGGCCGTCGTCGGGGAGCGAACGTCGGCTCCCCGGCGCGGGCGGCGGCGTCAGCGGAAGGCGGCGTGGCCGGTCAGGGTCTGCCCGATGACGAGCTGGTGCACCTCGGAGGTGCCCTCGTACGTCAGCACCGACTCCAGGTTGGCGGCGTGCCGCATCACCGGGTAGTCGAGCGTGATGCCCGCCGCGCCGAGGATCGTGCGGCAGGTGTTGGCGATCGCGAGGGCTTCCCGGACGCTGTTGAGCTTGCCGAGGCTGATCTGCCGGTGGTCCAGCGTCCCGGTGTCCTTCAGCCGGCCGAGGTGGAGGGCGAGCAGGAGGCCCTTGCCCAGTTCGACGGTCATGTCGGCCAGCTTGACCTGGGTGATCTGGTGCGCCGCCAGCGGCTTGTCGAAGATCTGCCGGCTCTGGGCGTAGGCGATGGTCGTCTCGAGGCAGTCCCGGGCCGCGCCGAGCGCGCCGAACACGATGCCCATCCGCGCCTCGTTGAGGCAGGACAGCGGTCCGCCCATGCCGGTCACGCCGGGGAGCACCGCGTCGGCCGGCAGCCGTACGCCGTCGAGCACGAGTTCGGAGGTGACCGAGGCGCGCAGGGACAGCTTGCGCTTGATCTCCGGGGCGGTGAAACCCGGGGTGTCGGTGGGTACGACGAACCCGCGGATTCCCTCGTCGGTGTGCGCCCAGACCACGGCGACGTCGGCGATCGAGCCGTTGGTGATCCACATCTTGGTGCCGTCGAGGATCCAGTCGCCGCCGTCGCGGCGGGCCCGGGTACGCATGCCGGCCGGGTCGGAGCCGAAGTCGGGCTCGGTGAGTCCGAAGCAGCCGATGGCCTGGCCGGCCGCCATCCTGGGCAGCCACTCCTGCTTGTGCTCGGCGGAGCCGAACCGCCAGATCGCGTACATCGCGAGCGAGCCCTGCACCGACACCAGGGAACGCAGGCCGGAGTCGCCGGCCTCCAGTTCCAGGCAGGCCAGGCCGTACGCGGTGGCGCTGGTGCCGGCGCAGCCGTACCCGGTCAGGTGCATGCCGAGCACGCCGAGTTCGCCGAGTTCGCGGGCGAGATCGCGGGCCGGCAGGCGGCCGTCCTCGAACCAGGTGGCGACGTGCGGGCGGACGCGCTCGTCGACGAAGTGCCGCACGGCGGCCTGCAGGTCGCGGGTCTCGTCGTCGACCAGGGCGTCGACGCCCAGGTAGTCCAACGGGGCGGCGGGGGTCACCAGGGGCACGGCCGGTCCTTCCGAAAGGGTGTCGCGGGATCGTCACGGGTGGCGCGAGGACGTCGCGCCGGGCTTCACGGGCCGCTCGGGGCGGGGTCCTCCGGGAAGTGGCAGGCGACCTGGTGGCCGGTGCCCGTACCCGCGCCGGCCAGGACCGGCGGGGTCACCTCGCACACGTCCTGGGCCTTCCAGCAGCGGGTCCGGAAGCGGCAGCCGGTGGGCGGGTTGAGCGGGCTCGGTACGTCGCCGGTGAGGATGCGCTGCTCGCGCTCGCGCTCGACGTCGGGGTCGGGAATCGGTACGGCCGACAGCAGCGCCTGGGTGTACGGGTGCTGGGGCCGGGTGTAGAGGCTCTCGCAGTCGGCGACCTCGACGACGGTGCCGAGGTACATCACCGCGATCCGGTCGCAGAGGTGCCGGACGACCGCCAGGTCGTGCGCGATGAACATCATGGTCAGGCCGAGGTCCTCCTGCAGCGACTCCAGCAGGTTGACGATCTGGGCCTGGATGGAGACGTCCAGGGCCGACACCGGCTCGTCGGCGACGATGAACTCGGGGCTGCTCACCAGGGCCCGGGCGATGCCGACCCGCTGCCGCTGCCCGCCGGAGAGTTCGTGCGGGTAGCGGCCGTGCCACTGGCGGCTGATGCCGACCATGTCCATGATCTCCAGGGCTCTGGCGCGGCGTTCGGTGGCGGAGCCGCCGGAGTGGACGAGCAGGGGTTCCTCGATGAGTTCGCCGATGGACATCCGTGGGTTCAGCGACGCGTACGGGTCCTGGAAGATCATCTGCATCCGGCGGCGCATGGCACGCAGGCGGCCGCCGCGCTGGGTGGTGAGTTCGACGCCGTCGAACGTCACGGTTCCCGCGCTGGGTCTGATCAGTTGCAGGATGGCGCGGCCGGTCGTGGACTTGCCGCAGCCGGACTCGCCGACGACGCCGAGGATCTCGCCGCGCAGGATGTCGAGGTCCACTCCGGACACCGCACGCAGGCGGGCCGGCCGCAACGCGCCGCGTACCGGGACCTTGAAGTCCACGGTGAGGTCGCGGGCGCGGACCAGCACGGTGGGGTCGTGCGCCGTCTTGACCAGTGTGTCGCCGGCGGCGGCCAGTGCCTTGGACATCATTTCTCCTCGACGAGTTGGCTGGCGTACCGGTCTTTCGTGGACAGCCAGCCGCCGTGGGAGGCGTCCTGCGTGCCCCAGCATCTGGTCTGTTGGTCGCGTTCGGACGCCTCTCGGGGGGCGGTGAGGCCGGGGGGCGAGTCGAGGCAGACGTCCCGCCGGTGCACGCAGCGGGGCGCGAACCGGCAACCGGACGGCATCGCGGACAGTTCCGGGGGCTGGCCGCCGATCGGGCGCAGCCGGCCGCCGCGGGCCTGGTCGAGTCGCGGGACGGAGCCGAGCAGGCCCCACGTGTACGGCATCTGGGGGCGGCGGAAGAGGTCGGCCGTCTCGGCGCTCTCGACGATCTGGCCGGCGTACATGACGTTGACCCGCTCGGCCATGCCGGCGACGACGCCGAGGTCGTGGGTGATGAACAGGACGGCGGTGCGGGTCTCGGCGGCGAGGTCGCGCAGCAGGGCGAGGATCTGGGCCTGGATGGTGACGTCGAGCGCGGTCGTGATCTCGTCGGCCAGGATCAGGCGCGGGTTGCAGGACAGCGCCATCGCGATCATCACCCGCTGGCGCATGCCGCCGGAGAGCTGGTGGGGGTAGGAACTCAGGCGGGTCGCGGCGGCGGGGATCCGGACCATGTCGAGCAGTTCGACGGCCCGGGCGCGGGCGGCCGCACCGCGCAGCCCCAGGTGCAGCGTCAGCGACTCGGTGAGCTGTCGGCCCACCGTCAGCACCGGGTTCAGCGAGGTCATCGGATCCTGGAAGATCATCGCGATGCCGCTGCCCCGCACCGCCCGCAGCTCGCGCGGGCTCATCCGGAGCAGGTCGCGGCCCTCGAAAAGCACCTGGCCGCCGGCGACCCGGCCGGCCGGCGGAACGATGAGTCCCATGATCGATTGAGCGGTCGCGGACTTCCCGCAGCCGGACTCACCGACCAGGGCCACCATCTCCCCCGCGTCCACAGTGAACGACACACCGTCGACAGCCGTGACCGCCCGGCGTCCCGCGCCGAACTCCGTGCGCAGGTCCCGTACTTCAAGCAAGGCCATCGGAAACCTCTGTTTTCTGTTCGCCGAGTGCCGTTATTCGTCAGCCGGGAGTCTTGCACATCCGATCATCGTCGTCTAGATTCACCGAATCGTCGAAGTACGGCGATATCTGAGACGGGGCGGAATGGCGTCGAAAAGCTCGATCGAGAAGGACCGCAGCATCATCCGGGAACTGGTTCTGGACGCCCGCCAGACAAACGTGGCACTCGCGGCCAAGGTAGGGCTGTCCGAGGGCTCCGTGCGACGGCGGGTCGACCGGTTGGTGACTGAGGGCCAACTTCACTTCGCCGCCATCCCGAGCGCGCCCCTCATGGGGCGCCCGGTGCACACCGTGTTCCAGATCCAGAGCGCGCCCGGCACCACCGACGAACTGATCGAGACCCTGACGGCGATGCCCGAAATGGCCTACGTCTACCACGTGACCGGCCAGTTCGACATCATCGCCGTCGGCTACTTCGCCTCCAGCGAAGACATGCGCCGGTTCTCCACCGAGCGGCTCGGCCACCTGCGCGGCGTGATGGAGATCCGCTCCGTCATGGTCCTGCGGGTCGCCAAGCGTGCCCACGAATGGGCCCGCGACATCGCCAGCGACGACGACTCCGCCGACGCGGACGAGCCGGTGACACCCACGAACTGAGTCCCCCGAGCACCGCGGGTCACACTCACCCCGCAGTCTGGAGTTGACCCTTTGGCCCGCATCATCCTGACCCGCCTGCTCGCGGTCGTGCCGGTACTACTCGGCATCTCGGTCATCTCGTTCTTCGTGATCAGGATGATCCCCGGCGATGTCATCAGCTCCATCATGGGTCAGGACTTCAGCGATCCCAAGCTCGAGGCCGAGATGCGCGCGTACTTCGGCCTCGACATGCCGATCCACGAACAGTTCCTGAGCTGGTTCGGGCGGCTGCTCCACGGCGACCTCGGCACCTCCATGCGCAGCGGGCAGCCCGTCCTGGACGAGATCCTGGAACGGCTGCCCGCCACCATGCTGCTGGCCGTCTCCGCCCTCGTGGTCTCGGTGCTCATCTCGATCCCGTTCGGGGTGCTCAGCGCCACCCGGCGCAACGGCCTGCTGGACGCCGGCTCCCGGCTGGCCTCGCTGATCGGCCTGTCGGTGCCGAACTTCTGGCTCGGCATCCTGCTGGTGTATCTCTTCTCGGTCACCCTGGGCTGGCTGCCGTCACAGGGCGCCGGAAACGGCGAGGGCGGCCTGACCCAACTGAAATACCTCATCCTCCCGGCCGTCACCCTCGGCGCCAGCCTCGCCGCGATCAGCATGCGGATGACCCGGTCCAGCATGCTGGAGGTCCTCAACCAGGACTACGTCCGCACCGCCCGGGCCAAGGGCCTCAGCGAACGCGTCGTCGTCGCGCGGCACGCCCTGCGCAACTCCCTGATCCCGGTGATCACGGTGCTGGGCATCCAGGCCGGCGCCCTGCTCGGCGGCACCGTGGTGGTCGAGCAGGTCTTCTCCTGGCCGGGCCTGGGCACCATGGTGATCCGCGGCATCACCCAGCGGGACTACCCGGTGGTCCAGGGCACGCTGCTCTTCCTGGCCTTCTTCTACGTCGTGGTCAACCTCCTCGTCGACATCATCTACGTCTACCTGGATCCGAGGCTCCGCAGTGGTCACTGAACTCGCTTCCGCGCAACCGCTGCCGCCGGTCCGGCGCCGGCCCGGGATGCGCCTGCTCCAGGCACTCGTACGCGACCGGATCGGCGCGATCGGCCTGGTCCTGGTCGTCACCATGACCCTCGCCGCCGTCCTGGCCCCGCTGATCGCCCCCTACGACCCCACCGCGATGTCCAACCAGCGCCTCGCGCCACCCGGCGGAACCTTCCTCCTCGGCGCCGACGAGGCCGGCCGCGACCTGCTCAGCCGGGCCCTCTACGGCGCCCGGACGTCACTGAGCGTCAGCCTGATCGTGGTGACCGGCGCCGGGATCATCGGCGTCGTCCTCGGCCTGCTCGCCGGGTTCTTCCGGGGCTGGCTGGACGGGGTGATCACCCCCGCGATGGACGTGCTCTTCTCGTTCCCCACCCTGCTGCTGGCACTGGCCGTCGTCGCCGCCCGCGGGCCGGGCACCGAGAACCTCATCCTGGCCCTGATCATCGTGTTCATCCCGAGCTTCGCCCGGATCGTGCGGGGCACCGCGATGACGATCGTCAAGGAGCCGTACGTCGAGTCCGGGCGCGCGGTCGGGCTGAGCAACACCCGCCTCATCTTCAAGTACGTCCTGCCGAACGCGGTGGCACCGATCGCCGTGCAGTTCACCACGAGCCTGGCGTACGCGATCCTGATCGAGGCGTCGCTGGGCTATCTCGGGCTCGGCGTCCAGCCGCCGCAGCCGTCGTGGGGTTCGATGCTGTCGTCCGGCAAGGCGTTCATGGAGATGTCCATGTGGCCCTCGCTGGTGCCCGGCATCTGCATCATGCTCACCGTGCTGGGCTTCAACCTGCTCGGCGACACGATCCGCGACGCGCTGGACCCGCGCCTGCGCGGCCGGGCCGGACGCTGACCGGCAGGGACGGGACGCACACCCGATGGAATCCGTCGACGAGCATCTGGTCCGGCACCTCACCGAGTGGTCCACCGGCACTCCCCCGCCCGGCTCCCCCGGCCCGGACGGGACCGGCCCGACCGACCGGCTGCTGCTGGCATACCTCGACGCGCAGCTGGAGAGCCGGCACCTCGACCTCGCGCTGCGCTGGCTGCAATCGCGCGGCGAGGGTTTCTACACGATCGGCTCCAGCGGTCACGAGAGCAACGCCGCCGTCGCCCTCGCCCTGCGCCCCACCGATCCGGCGCTGCTGCACTACCGGTCCGGCGGCTTCTACGCGGCCCGGGCCGGCCAGGTGGCCGGGAGCACCCCGGTCGCCGACGTGCTGCACTCCGCCGCCGCGTCGCGGCACGACCCCATCTCCGGGGGCCGGCACAAGGTGTTCGGCCACCACGGGCTGGCGATCGTGCCACAGACCTCGACCATCTCCTCGCACCTGCCCCGGGCCGTCGGCATGGCGTTCGCGCTCGGCCGGGGGCTGGCGGCCGGCGGGTTCCCCGCCGACGCCGTGGTGGTGGCAAGCTTCGGCGACGCGTCGGCCAACCACTCCACCGCGGTCGGCGCGCTGAACGCGGCCGGCTGGTGCGCGCACCAGGGCATCCCGATGCCGCTGCTGCTGGTGTGCGAGGACAACGGGATCGGGATCAGCACCCGCACGCCCACCGGCTGGACCGGCCGGGCCCTGTCGATGCTGCCCGGCATCGAGTACGTGCCGGTCGACGGCACCGATCCGGCACACCTGCTGACCACCGCCGCCGACGTGGCCCACCGGGTCCGCCGGCAGCGCCGGCCGGTGCTGCTGCACCTGCGTACGGTCCGCTTCATGGGCCACGCCGGCTCCGACGCCGAGCTGGCGTACCGCACCCGGGGCGAGATCGTCGCCGACTACGTACGCGACCCGATCCTGGCCACGGCGGCCCTGCTCGCCCGGCGCGGCATCCTGGACCCGGCGGCGACGCTGGCCCGCTACGAGGCGACCCGGGAGCGGGTGATGGCGCAGGCCCGGGCCATGGTCGGCCGGGTCGAACGACTCGACAGCCCGCAGGCCGTCGTGGCCCCGCTGACCGGACGGCGCCCGGCCGCGGTGAGCGCCGCCGCGGCCCGCGCCGGTACGGGCCGGCAGCGGGCGTTCGGCGGTAAGCCACCGGAGGAGCGCCCGCCGCTCACGCTCGGCCAGTCGATCAACGCCGCGCTGCACGACGCGCTGCTCACCTGGCCCCGGGCGCTGGTGTTCGGCGAGGACGTGGCCCGCAAGGGCGGCGTGTACGGCGTCACCCGCGGGCTGCGGAAGGCGTTCGGCCCGGCCCGGGTCTTCGACACCCTGCTCGACGAACAGACGATCCTCGGTGTCGCGCTGGGCAGCGCGCTGACCGGGGCCCTGCCGATCCCGGAGATCCAGTACCTGGCGTACCTGCACAACGCCGAGGACCAGTTGCGTGGCGAGGCCGCCTCGTTGCGGTTCTTCTCGGCCGGCCGCTACTCCAACGGCATGGTGGTCCGCGTCGCCGGCCTGGCCTACCAGAAGGGGTTCGGCGGGCACTTCCACAACGACAACTCGGTGGCCGTACTGCGCGACATCCCCGGCCTGGCGCTGGCCGTGGCGGCCCACCCGGCCACCGCGCCGGCACTGCTGCGGCAGTGCCTCGCCCTGGCCGAGCAGGAGGGCCGGGTCTGCGTCTTCCTCGAACCGATCGCGCTGTACCACGAGCGCGATTTGCACACCGAGGGCGACGGCGGGTGGCTGGCGCCGTACACGCCGCCGGACGGGTGGGCGGCGGCGGAGCGGCCGCTCGACCGGGTCCGTACGGTCCGCGACGGCGACGACCTGGTGCTGGTGACGTACGGCAACGGGGTACGGATGAGCCTGCGGGTGGCCGAGACGCTGCGCCGGGACGGGATCGGGGCCCGGGTGGTCGACCTCCAGTGGCTGTCGCCGTTGCCGGCCGGGAGCCTGCTCGACGCCGTCGCCGGGGTGCCGCACACCCTCGTCGTCGACGAGGGCCGGGCCAGCGGCGGGGTCGCCGAGGCGGTCGTCACCGCGCTGGTGGACGCCAGGTACGCCGGTACGGTCGGCCGCGTCACCAGCCTCGACAGCTACGTCCCCCTCGGGCCGGCGACCGCGCACGTGCTCCTGCAGGAGGCCGGTGTCCTGGCCGCCGCCCGCGATCTCGTCCGGCGCCGGTAGCCGGACAGTCCACAGACGACGGTGCCCACCCGCCGAGAGGCGGGTGGGCACCGTGGGTGGTTCAGTAGCCGAGGTCGGGCTGTCGCATGGAGCCGACCGGCAGCTCACCGGCGAGGAACCGGTCGAAGTTCGCGCAGAAGTCCTCGTAGAGCCGGTTGATGTTGCCCGCCGCCCGGAACGACGTGTGCGGGGTGACCATCGTGCGGGGCAGCTCCCACAGCCGGCTCCCGGCCGGTAGCGGCTCCTCCTCGAAGACGTCGAGCACCGCGCCCGAGATCGTGCCGCCGGTGACCGCGGCCACGAGGGCGTCCTCGACGACCAGCGCACCGCGCCCCACGTTGATGAGGACCGCGGTCTCCCTCATCGCCGCGAAGTGCTCCGCGTCGAAGAAGCAGCGGTTCTCCGGGGTGAGCGGCATCGCCAGCACCACCCAGTCGGCCTCCGGCAGCACGGCCAGGGCCTGGCCGGCCGGGACCACCCGGTCGAAGCCCTCGACGGCGGCGCCACCGCGGTTGACACCGATCGCCCGGGCCCCGAGCGCCCTGGCCCGCCAGGCGACCTCGCCGCCGATCGAGCCGGTGCCGAAGACCAGCATCGTGCTGCCGATGAAGTCGCGGGCGACCAGCCGTACCCACTCGTGCCGGTCCTGCGCCTCCCGCAGCGCGGGGAAGGCCCGGGCGTGCAGCAGCGCGGACGCGATGACGTACTCGGCGATCGGCACGTTGTAGGAGTGCGGCGACCGGGTGTAGAGCAACCCCTCGGCCAGCCGGCGCTGGAAGAGGTCACCGCCGACCCAGTCGAAGCCGGCCGCGGTGATCTGCACCCAGCGCAGCTTCGGCGCGTGGGCGAGGATGCCGTCGAACATCTCCTCCCCCATCGAGCTGCGCAGCATCACCTCCGCGTCGAAGTACTCCTCGCGCAGCGGCCCGGCGTCCGGCACCGCGGTGAACCGGCAGCCGGGGTAGCGGTCGAGCAGACCGGGCCGCATGCCGGCCAGGTTCTCGCTGATCAGTACATGCGGCCCTGTCATGGGTGACTCACGCCGTCCCTTCGGCCCGGGCCGCGGCCGCGCGCTTGCTGTAGGGGATTCCGCCCTTGGCCCACAGGTCCATCGAGATCTCGTAGAGGATGACCTGGGTGCTCTCCCGCGGCGAGCCGTACTTGACCATCACGTCGGTCAGGTCGGCGATGATCGCCTCACGGGTCTCCTGGTCACGGGCGCCGAGTTCGACACGGATGGTGGCCATCGGATCACTCCTTCACGCTCGCCGGCACGCCGGCGAAATCGGGGTTGCGGGAGAATTCGGCCTGTACGGCCAGATAGGCGAACGCGTGCGCGACGCCCGTACGCAGGACGGCGTCGAAGGTCTCGCGGGCCTTCTCGATGTCGCCGTGGTAGTAGTACCAGTTGCCCAGGCCGTAGCCCTGGGTGGCGGTGCGCAGGTCGTCGCCGGCCACCATCCGCCACAGTTGGTCGGCGGTGAGTTCGCCGGTGTAGAGCCGCATCCGGCTCTCGTAGCCGACGTAGTGGTCCTCGTCGACGAGGTCGATCCGGCGGAACCGGTCCAGCACCTCCTCGGCCTCCGCCGGCCGGCCGAGCCGGCGCAGCGCCATGTACTGCCAGTCCTGCGAGGCGACGGTGCCCTCCTGGTGCCGCGAGCTGCGCTCCGCCTCGCGGAACGACGGCAGGCACGCCGCGAAGTCACCGAGCAGGTACTGCGCGACGCCCAGGTGGTACCAGACCGAGGTGTGCAGAGTGGTGTGGTAGCGGCCGAGTTCCGCCGGGTCCTCCGCCGCCTGCCCCTCGCCGAGGTGCTGCGGCCGTACGTCCTCCGGCCGGCCCAGGACGAGGCTGACCACGTCCTTCTCCACCTCGGGCTGGTACATCTCGTACTCGTCCTCGACACCGGCCAGCCTCACGGCGGCCGTCGTCAGGTCGGCGACGGCGCCGGTGTAGTCACCGGTCGAGATGCGCCGGTGGCCACGGAAACGCAGCAGTCGTACGTTGCCGGGTTCGAGTTCGAGCGCCTCGGTGAGCAGTGCGACGGCGTCGGCGTGCTTGTTCAGGTAACCCTTGAGCCGGGCGGCCATGATGTAGCGGTCGATCAGCGGTACGGACGCCATGGTTTGCCTTTCGGTGGTGGCGTGGCGGTCCCCGGACGGGCCGGGCACGCGGTGGGACGGGATGGGGCCGGGGGTGCCGGCCGGGTGTGCGGCACCCCCGGCGGCCGGTCAGCGGTCGAGCCAGAGGTGGCGGTAGAAGCGGTACGTCGGGGTCGGGTCGCCCTTGTAGCCCTGGACGTCCTTCTTCACCACGTCGAAGTCCGCGTTGAGGAACGTCATCGCCACCGGGCCACGGTCGGCCAGGATCGTCTCGGCCTGCTGGTAGAGCGCGGCCCGCTTCTCACGGTCCAGTTCCGAGCGGGCCTGCACGACCAGCGCCTCGTACTCGGCGTCGTGCCAGTTGCCGTAGTTCAGGCCGCCGCCCTTGAGGAAGCTGGCGCTGAACCGCTCGTCGGGGTCGTACGTCAGCCCGAAGCCGGACTGGTACATGTCGAACTCGCCGGACTTGGTCTTGGTGTCGGCGATGCTCGCCTCGACCGACTCGATGGTGACCTTGATACCGATCTTGGCGAGCTGCTGCTGCTCCACCTCGGCCGACCGCACCTGGAACGCCGACGTCGCGATGACCATGAGGGTCGCCTCGAAGCCGTCGGGGTGGCCGGCCTCGGCCAGCAACGCCTTCGCCTTCTCGATGTCGGCCGTGCCGTAGACGGGCTGGGTCAGCGCGCCGAACCGGTCCGGCGGCAGGTAGCCGGCGTTGAGGGCGGTGCCGTAGCCGGAGTTGGCGACGTTGAGGATCTCCTGCCGGTCGAGGGCGAGGAAGATCGCCTGCCGGACCTTGACGTTGTCGTACGGCGCCTTGGAGGTGTTGAGCCGCAGGTGCAGCGACAGCGAGCCGGAGCCGCCGTACCACTTCAGCGCCTCGTCGGCCTTGAGCGCGTCGATGAACTCGGGGGCCGGCCGCCACAGGAAGTCGACGGTGCCGCTGCGGATGGCCGCGGCGCGCGCGTTGTCGTCGGGGTTGAAGGTGAAGTCGAGGCCGTCGAGGTAGGGAACGCCGGGCTCCCAGTACCTGTCGTGCTTGTCGAGCTTGATGGCCTGGCCGGTGACCCGGGCCGCCATCTTGAACGGGCCGCTGCCGCCGTCGACGCTGCCGTTGAGGCCGGCCGACTCGACGACGGTGCGGTCGACGATGGAGGAGGCGGCGGTGGACAGCAGGGTGAGGATGGCGGCGTTGGGGCTGGACAGGGTGAACACGGCGGTGTGCTCGTCCGGGGTCGCCACCGACGTGATCGACTCGTAGCTGCGGGCCCGCGGGGCCCGGGTCGCCGGGTCCTTGATGCGCTCGATCGAATACTTGACGTCTTCGGCGGTGACTTTGCGGCCGCTGTGGAAGAAGGCGTTGTCCCGCAGCTTGAACGTCAGGGTCAGGCCGTCGGGGCTCTGCTCCCACGATTCGGCGATCGCCGGCTTGATCTCGCCCCGGTACGACTGGACCAGCGACTCGTAGATCTGTTCGTTGATGACGAACGCGGAAGTCTCCGACATGCGGTGCGGGTCGAGTTCGGTGGCGTCGAGCCGGATCATGATGTTCAGCCGGCCACCGGACTTGGGCTGCCCGGCCGGCGGATTCTCGTCCTCGAGGCGGACGTTGGTGCTCAGCCCGTCGTTGGTCGTGCCGCCGTTGTCGGTCGACGGCGGTGCGCCGCCGCCGGAACAGCCGGCCAGCACCGCCACGGCGACCCCGGCCGCGAGGACCTTATGTAGGGTTCGAACTCTCATGCCTTTCTCCTTGCTCGGGTGGAGATTGCAGCGTGGTGGTGGCGGTCCGCCAGGTCTCACCGAAGACCCGCAGCCAGTTGCCGCCGAGGATCCTGGTGACTTCGTCGGGTGCGAACCCGCCGTCGAGGAGTGCCGTGGTGAGGTTCGGGAACTGCGAGGCGTCGTCCATCCCCACCGCCCGACGCTCGCTCCAGGCCCAGTCACCGAGCAGGGTCCGGTGTTCGACGATCTGCTCCTCCCGCATGGCTTCGGTGAGCGTCTCGTCGTAGTCGGTCGCGATGGCGACGTGGTCGACGCCGGCCACCTCGACGACGCGGGCCACGTGCTCGACGAAGCGGGCGAGGTCCGGACGCCGCCGTGGCTCCTCGGGGTAGTAGAGGAAGCCCGACAGGGTGGTGATTCCGATGACGCCGCGCTGTTCGGCGAGCCGGCGCAGGAACGCGTCGTTCTTGGCCCGGATGTGCGGCGACAGTCCGTCGCAGAACGAGTGGGTGACGACGACCGGACGGTCGGAGGCGTCCATCGCGTCGAGGCCGGTGCGCTGGCCGCAGTGTGAGACGTCGACCAGGATGCCGAGTTCGTTCATCGCCCGGACGAAGGCGCGGCCCTGGATCGTCAGGCCGGAGTCGGTGGCCTCGCCGCACCCGGCGCCGAGCAGGTTCTGCCGCTGGTAGGTCAGTTGCAGGATGCGTACGCCCAGGTCGTAGAAGGTGCCGAGCAGGTCCAGGTCGACGCCGATCATCTCGGTGTCCTGCGGGCCGAGGATGACCGCTTCCCGTCCTTCGGCCTTGGCCCGGTGGATGTCGTCGACGGTCAGCGCCAGCAGGGCGGCGTCGGAGTGTTCGTCGAGCCAGCGACGGCAGCTGTTGATCTCGCGCAGGGCGGTGACCGTGTCGGCGTACGGCCGGGTCACCGTGTGGTTGACGGCGGTGACACCGCCGCGGCGGATCCGCTCGAGATGCTCGTCGCTGAGTTCGATGACGGTGCTCCCGTCGACCACGGTGGCGGCGGTATGCAGCTCGTCGGGCGCGAGGACGGCGCGCTCAGTGTTCAACGTCGACTCCAAGTTGTGTGCGCTCGGGAGATGGCCGCGACTCTACGAGGACACGCCAGATCTTGTCTATAGACTCGGGGATATCGTTAGTTGACCACTTTGAAATGACGAATTTCGTCGTATTAGGCTTCGGGCTTGTTGATCGCCGATTCCCGGGCGTACGGCACCGCCGCCGGACCCTCGACGGTCAGGCCGATTCGGCTTCCGCCGCAGGTCAGATGCCGTGTCCGGCGGGACGCGTGCCGCCATAATTGCGCATATGCCGCGGTTTGCCACCGGTCATCCGGCCGAAGTCGGCCGCCGGGCCGCCGGCACTCCCACGGCGTCCGGGTGGCGGGTTCGGACAGTCACCACCCCGGACAGTCACCGCCCCGACAGTCACCGCCCGGACAGTCACCGTGGGGTGCCGCCCGGCGACGGGGCACCGCCACCCGTCGCCGACCGCGGTGTCGTGGTCGCGGGACACGTCGACGCGGCGGCGAGGGTGACTGTCACCCCCGCCGCCGCGGACCGTCCTGATCGGAGGGTCGTGGTCTGGCCGACCGGCGCGCCGCGGCCGCCGGGAACGAACCGACCGTCAGCGGCCGGCCGCCCGCCACAGCCCTCGGGCGATCCAGAGACAGCCGACGCCGAGCAGCACTCCGTGCCCGATCCGGACGGCCGGCGCGGTGAAGAACTGCGGCAGGAACAGCACGAACCCGGCGGCGAACAGAAGGCCGCTCGACCGCGGAACAAGGCCGGACCGCCAGATCGCCACCGCCGCGAGCACCGCCGCGAAGCCCAGCGCGACCAGGCCGATCCCGAACGTCGTCACCGCCACCGGCCCGAACCGCACCGCCTCGGCCAGGGCGAGCACGTCGACGGGCTGCCCGTCGGCGGTCGCGCGCCCGACGGCGTGCAGCCCGAAGTCCTCGGCGCCGTAGTACGGCAGGGTCAGGCCGGCACCGACCCAGCCGATGACGACCGCCGCGAGAGCCGGCGCCTCGGCCCGGGTACGGGCGACCACGCCGTACAGCGCGAGCAGGCCGATCGGCACCAGGACGAAGCCGACCATCGCGAACAGGTGGGAGAAGACCCAGGCGGTGGAGCCCAGCGCCGCGGTCGCGCCGGCGGCCGTGGACTCGTCGTCCCAGGGCCGGGTGGCCGGATACAGGACGAACAGCACCCCGGCGGCGACGAACGCGAGGGCACCGAGACGGACGCGGGACGCGGTCACCAGGGGGCGAGCGGTTCGGCTAGGCTCCATAGCCTAAAAGCTAACCTACCTAGCCAGAGGTGCGCAACACCGGACCGCATCCGGCGGGGTCGACGACCGCCGGTCCCTCTGGCAGTCTGCGTGGTGCTCCCGACGGAAGAGTTCGACCGACGCCATAGGCAGGAGACCGTGTGCCGCCACCGTCACGCCCGGGACTGCTGCGCGACCCCGACTTCCGTCACCTGTTCGCCGCGACCGCGACCGGCCAACTCGGCGACCGGTTCGTCTTCCTCGCCCTGCCACTGATCGCCATCGTCTCGCTCGACGTGAGCGAGTTCGAGGTCGGCGTACTGACCGCCATGACCACGGCCGGTTCGCTGCTCGCCGGCCTGCCCGCCGGCGCCTGGGTCGACCGGTGGCGGAAGCGCTCCGTAATGATCAACACAGATCTGGCGCGCGCCGTCCTGCTGTCGCTGATTCCGGTGCTCTGGTGGGCCGACGCCCTGACCGTCTGGCTGCTGTACGCGGTCGCCCTGGCACACGGCCTGTTCACGGTGTTCTTCGACGTCGCGTACGTCAGCTACCTGCCGTTCCTGGTCGGCCGGGACAATCTCGTGGAGGCCAACTCCAAACTCGCGTCGGTCCGTTCGGCGGTCAGCATCAGCGGGCCGGGACTGGCCGGTCCGCTCGTGGCCTGGCTCGGCGCGCCGTTGACCCTGCTGGCGAGTTCCGTGGGGATGGCGTTCTCGGGACTGCTGGTCGCCCGGATCCGCAAGCGCGAGACCCGACGCCGGGCCGACCCGTCGAGGCACCTGCTGCGCGAGGTCAGGGAGGGCCTGTCGTTCGTGCTCGGCCACCCGCTGCTGCGGCCGGTCGTCGTGGCGGACGGGATGTTCAGCCTCTTCCTGGTCACTTACCAGACCATGCTGCTGGTCTTCCTGTCCCGGGAGGTTGGTCTCGGGTCCTTCGGCATCGGACTGGTCCTGTCGACGATGGCGTGCGGCGGCCTGACCGGCGCCCTGGTCGCCCGTCGGGTGGTCACCCGGATCGGGTCCGGCCCGGTCATCTGGCTGGCCCCACTGTGTACGGCCCCACCGGCCGCCCTGATGCCACTGGCCGAACCGGGCTGGCGGCTCTACCTGGCGGTGCTCGGCCTGATGCTGCTGTCGACCGGCGGCGTGATCCGTCTCGTCGCCCAGGCCGGCCTGCAGCAGTCCGTCACCCCCGACCGGCTGCTCGGCCGGATGAACGCGACCTTCCGCTTCGTCATGTGGGGCAGCATGCCGCTGGCCGGTCTGCTCGGTGGCGCCCTCGGCACCCTCCTCGGCGCGCAGGCGGTGCTGTGGATCGGTGCCGTCGGGATGACGGCGGCCTTCCTGCCGACGCTGCTCTCCCCGCTACGGGCCATACGTGAACTGCCGGTCACCGAGCCGGAATCACAGCCCGCCGACCGGGAGAAGCCCACACCGCAACCTGCGGGGTAGCCGGCCGGCCCCCCGACCCCGACGACGGCTGACGCTCAGTCGAGCCGGTCGACAACCGCGCGGCCACGCGGCGAGAGCCGGTAGCCGGTCTCGAGGCTCTCGGTCAGGCCGAACTCCTTCAGCTTGCGGACGTCGCGCTTGAAGACCTCGGTGGCCGGATAGCCGGCCAGTTCGGCCAGCTCGGCGGCCCGCCGGGCCGGATGCTCCGCGATGATCCGCAGCACCGTCGCGGTCCACGCGCCGCGCGCCCCGGCCCGGTCGAACCGGGCCAGCCGTTCGGTGAGCGCGGCCAACTCCGGCGCGCCGAGCCGATCCTGTTCGCGCAACGCCTCACGCGGATCCGGGCCGGCGTAGCCGACTCCGATCCGGAACAGCCGCAGGTCGCCGCTTCCCGGCAGATCAGCGCGCAACGCCTCGGCGGACCGGTAGCCGGCCCGCCTCGCTTCGGCGTCGGACACCTCCCGCTCGTCGACCGGACCGATCGAGTGGATCTCCACCAGCCCGATCGCGGTCCGCAACCGGCTGCCCGCCCGGACCCGGGGCCGGCTCCAGCGGCGGAACACCAGCGAGACGGTGCCTCGCCGGATGCCGTCGAGGATCTCGCTACGGAACAGCATGTGCGGCACCCTCCCTGTCGGGGTTGTCCCATGCCCCTGATTCTGTCTGCCGAGCGGCGAGCCGGGACGCCGTACGGCCCGGGACGGTGTACTCCCCCTTGACGGTGTACTCCCGCTTGACGACGCCGGGCGGTCGGTTAAGGCCAGCGCCGGGCGACGCTAAAGGAGGGTTAACGGGCGCCGACAACGGCCGACGACCGGGATAACGTGCGTCGTGTGTCGATGGTGCGACCCCTCGGTCCACCCGGCCTGGCAAGGGGTGGGCGATGAGTGTGACCACAGTGGCCAGTGTGGGCCTGGCACTGGCCGCGGTGGCCGTCGCGTTCGCGGCGGTGGTGGCCGCCCGACCGACCGCGCGGCGGCTGCGGGGGATGGAACTCGCGCGGCACGTCCCGGCGTGGGCCCGGGACCGCGTACCGCCGGGTCCGTTCGTCCTCGTCGCCGGCGCGGTCCTGGCGCTCGCGCTGGTCTCCGTCTTCGTGGAGATCCTCGACGCGGTCGTGGACGAGGACGACTTCACGGCCTTCGACCGGCCGGTCGTGGAGTGGGTAGCGCAGCGCCGTACGGGCTGGAGCAGTGCCGTGGTCGTGGCGGTCACCGACATCGGCGGCAAGGCGCTGCTCACCCTCCTGCTCGCCGGGGTCGCGGTCGCGGTGGCGGTCCGGCTGCGGTCGTGGCGCCCGTTCGTGCTGGCCGCGGTGTCCGGTGGCGGCAGTGCGCTACTCGTCGCGGGGAGCAAGCTGCTGATCGCCCGGGACCGTCCCGACCCGCTGCACCGGGCGGTGGTCGAGAGCGGCTTCTCGTTTCCGTCCGGCCACTCGGCCAGCGCCCTGGTCATCCTGGCCACGGTGGCCTGGTTGATCTCGATGGCGACGGGCAGCCGCACCGTCCGGGCCACGGCCTGGGTCGCGGCCGGCATTCTGGCGGTGGCCATCGGTGTGTCCCGGGTCTATCTCGGCGTGCACTACCCGAGCGACGTCGTCGCCGGCTGGGTGCTCGGCGCCACCTGGCTGGTGACGGTGGCGGTGGCGGACCGGCTGCCCGGGTCACCGCCGCTGCCGCTGCCGCGCCGGTGGCGTCGCGCGGACGGCTCTACCGGGTGGCTCGCCCATCGGCCGGTGGCCGTCTTCACCGTCACCGCCACGGCCGGCTTCGCCGCCATCTTCGGGATCGTGAGCGTGGCCGCGCTCGGCGGCTGAGGCGTGTTTCATGAGCCGGCCAGAGCCATTCGGGTAAGAATGGTGATGGTCAGGACGGCTTGGAAGCGGACGGCAAGCTGTTCATAGCGGGTGGCGACGTCGCGGTGGCGTTTGAGTCGGTGTTTCCTCCGGGTAGCTGCTGCCCCGGGGATCGGCGTCCTCGCCGGCCGCCGCGCGCCAGGCGTGCCCATGGTGCCCTGCCTTGCCGACGAGGACCGGCCCTTCGCTCGTCAGCTCGTATTCGTGGATCCGGTCGTCCACACGGGGGCCTGCATCCGTCGATCTGGGCGGGAGGGACCTTATCCCGCGCGGATAGGGTCCCTGCTGCTCAGATCAACTACCTTCCGGCCCTGTGATCCTGCGGCCGGGTCGTCGACCAAGGGTCAAGGTGGGTCTGCCGCGTCGTTCCGTTGTTGATCTGGGCGCCAGCCACCTTATCCGTCGCCGGTCAGGTGGCTGGCGCCCAGATCAACTTGGGTGGCCTGCCTGGCCTGGCTACAGAACAACCGCCGACTCGTACGCCGCTACGAACGCAAAGCCGACCACTTCCAGGCCTTCGCCGACCTCGGCTGCGCCCTACTGCGCTACCGCCGACTCGGCAAGAACAACCAGCTGGGATGAACCCTAAGGTGCGGAGCCACTGGTTGTTGATGGCGATGGGGACGGTGGCTTCGTAGCGGACGGCGAATTTGTCGTACCTGGTGGCCATGGCGCGGTGTTGCTTGAGCTGGCTGATGCCGCACTCGACGGCGGGTCTCTGCCGGTAGATCTTGGGGTCGAAGGCGGGTGGCCGTCCGCCTTTGGCCACCTTGGCCATGCGGTGTGCGTCCTGGTCGGTCTTGCGGGGGATGCAGAGCTTGATCCCGCGGCGGCGGGCGTAGCCACGGTTGCGCTGCTGGCGTATGCCTTGTCGGCCAGGACCAGGTCGGGTCGGGTGCGGGGCCGGCCGCCGCCGTCGCGATGTACCCGACCTTCCGGAGACCTCTTCAGTTGTCGACCACCGCCACGCCGGCCAGTCAACGGGCACTTACGAAACACGGGCCAGGGTCCGGGCGGCCCGAGGGCGGTGGCACGGACACGTACCCCAGGAATTCGGACGTGTCGACGTCCCGGGCTCGTTCCGGCGCCGTGCCCACGGCACCGTCGGGGGCATGGATACCTCTGTGAACTCCACGGTGTCGGCCGGTACCCGGGCCGGCGCCGCGCGTTGGTCGGCGGTGCTGCACCGCTGGCCGAGTGTGCTCGGCCTGGCGGCGGCCACGATGATGCTGGCGACCGGCGCCAACCGGGAGACCCTGTCGGTCATCGTCAGCGTCGCCGCCCTGTGCTACCTCGGTGCCGCCGCGTTCGACCGGCCGTGGATGGGCTGGGCCGGTGTCGGCGCCGCCCCGGTGGTGATCGTCGTGAGTGAGCTGGCCGGCCTGCCGTGGTGGAGCGGCCTGGCCGTCGTCGCCGGTGCCCTGGTCGTGGTCGGCCTGGTCGGCGGGGTTCCGCGTCCGCCGCTGACCGCACAGGCCCTGGCCCTGTTGGGGTACGGCGGGCTCGCGGTCGCCGCGCTCTTCCTCGCCCCGCAGGTCGGGCTGGTGCTGGCCGGGCTGGTGCTGACGGCACACGGCGTCTGGGACGTGATCCACTACCGGCGCGACCAGGTGGTGCCACGGTCACTGGCGGAGTTCTGCGTCCTGCTGGACGTACCGCTGGGTCTCGGTTTCCTGGTCCTCGCCGCCGTCGGCTGAGCCCCGGCCGGCCAGGGATTGCCGGCCGATGGACGTGGTGCTGTACGCGGCACGGTAACGCGACGGGGTGACCCCGTACCGGTCGACGAAGGCCTGGCGTAGCGCCTCGGCGGAGGTGAAGCCACAGCGGACGGCGATGCGGGCCAGCGGCAGCCGGCTGGAGACGAGAAGCTGTGCGGCGGCCTCGGTCCGCACACCGCGTACGAAGCGGGCCGGGGTCTGCCCCGTGTGGGCGACGAACAGCCGCGTGAGGTGCCGCTCGCTGACCGCGGCCCGGGCGGCGAGCGCGGTGAGGCCGAGGTCCGCGTCGGGCGCGTCCCGGATCGCCGCGACCAGGTCGCGGACCACGGCGTCGTCGGGTGCCGGCGCGGCGACGAACATGCTCACCTGGGCCTGGTTGCCGGGCCGTTGCAGATACGTCACCAGGGCGCGGGCGACGTGGCGGGCCAGTTCCGGTCCGTGGTCCTCCTCGACGAAGGCCAGCGCCAGGTCGAGTGCGCTGGTGACCCCGGCGGCGGTGGTCACGTCGCCGTCGCGGATCCAGATCGGGGTCGGGTCGACCCGTACGGCGGGGTGCAGGGTGGCGAGCAGGTCGGCGAACAGCCAGTGGGTGGTGACGCGGCGACCGTCGAGCAGCCCGGCGGCGGCGAGCACGGACGATCCGGTGCAGACCGAGGCGACCCGGCGGGTCTCGCGGGCGAGCCGCCGGACGTGGGCGACGAGTCGCGGGTTGTCCGCGGCGGCCAGGTGTCCCTCGCCCCCAGAGATGATCATCGTGTCGATCGGGCCGCGCAGCCGCTCGACGGCGGCCTGGGCGTGCAGCGTCAGCCCGGACTGGCACCTGATCGGTTTCCCGGCCGGCGTGACGGTGACGACCTCGTAGGCGGGGGTGGCGCCCCGGTTGGCGTAGTCGAACGTCGTGGTGAGGCAGGCGATGTCGAGCAGTTCGGCGCCCGGATAGCCGACGACCGCGACGACCCGGGGCCGCGTCTCCTCCGGCGCGGTCATCGGTTCAGCGTACGGCGGGGTCGCGGTCCGATCGCGCCCTGGCTGGCCAGCCGTGCCCGGCCACGTCGCGGCCCTGCCGGTCGCACCTGCCCGCCCCTCGTGGCGATACCGGCGCGGCCGGCCGGTCGGCGAACAGCCGGGCACTAGGGTGGCCGGGTGAGCCTGCTGCACCGTGACGCCCTGGAGACCCTGCGGAACTGGACGCCGACGCCGGACGGCGCGGACGACTGGCGGCTGACGATGAAGCTGCTGGAGAGCGGCCCCGAGGTGATGTGGCGGGACCACGACGGCGGCCACGTCACCGCCAGTGTGATCATCCTTTCCCACGACCGGCGCCGGGTGCTGCTGTGCCTGCACGGCAAGTTCGACGTCTGGGTGCAACTGGGTGGGCATCTGGAGGCGGGTGACGCGTCGCTGGCCGCCGCCGCGTTGCGGGAGGCGACCGAGGAGAGCGGCATCGCCGGGCTCATCGTTGATCCGGTGCCGGTGGACGTGGACATCCACCAGGTGGTCAACTGCGCCGGGCGGCGGCTCGACCACCACGACGTGATCTTCGCGGTCCACGCGCCGCGGGACGCGGTCGAGCAGGTGAGCGCGGAGTCGCACGCGCTCGGATGGTTCCGGCCGGACGCGCTGCCGGCACCGCTGGGAAGCGACACGCGACGGGTCGTCCGCAACGCGATGCTCCGTGCCGCCGTACGCTGACCCGCCGGCCGTGGGCCGTCGGGTGGCGGTCTTCTCGCTGGGCGGCACGATCGCCATGACCGGCGGCCCGGCCGGCGGCGTGGTGCCGACCCTGACCGCCGCCGATCTCGTCGCGGCCGTGCCGGCCCTGGCGACGACGGGCGTGACGCTCGACGTGCACGACTTCCGCCGGCTGCCCGGTGCCTCGCTCGGCTTCGACGACCTGCTCGCCCTCGTCACCGCCGCCGGGCGCGAGGTGGCCGGCGGGGCCGACGGGGTGGTGGTTACCCAGGGCACGGACACGATCGAGGAGACGTCGTACGCGCTGGACCTGCTGTGGCCGTACGACGCGCCGCTGGTGGTCACCGGTGCGATGCGCAACCCGACCCTGGCCGGCGCCGACGGTCCGGCGAACCTGCTGGCGGCGGTGACGGTCGCCGCCGCGCCGGCCAGCCGGCGGATAGGCTGCCTGGTCGTGCTCGGCGACGAGATCCACGCGGCCCGCTGGGTGCGCAAGACACACACCACCGCGCCCGCCGCCTTCCGCTCCCCCGACATCGGGCCGGTCGGCCTGGTGGCCGAGGGGCGGGCCCGCGTCCTCGCCCGCCCGGCCCGGCATCCGCTCGACCTCCAGGTACGCGACCCGGGGGCGGTGCGTACGGCCGTACTGCCGGTGGTGCTCGGCGACGACGGTGCGACCCTGCGCCGGGCCGGTTCGGGGCTGGACGGGCTGGTGGTCGCCGGCTTCGGGGTCGGCCACGTGCCGGCCGCCACCGTGGCCGTCCTGGGCGAACTGGCGGCCGGGATGCCGGTGGTGCTGGCCTCCCGGGTCGGCGCGGGTCCGGTCCTGACCGCCACGTACGGCTTTCCCGGCTCGGAGTCCGACCTGCTGTCGCGTGGGCTCGTCGCCGCCGGCACGCTCGACTGCTACAAGGCGCGTGTCCTGCTGCACCTGCTGCTGGCGGCCGGCGCCGACCGGGACCGGATCGCGACGGCGTTCGGGACGATCGGCGCGGGCGAAGTGGCCGGCGACTGAGCGGAGGGACAGCCGGCGAAGGGGCGGGCGGCACGGCCGGCAGCTGAGCGGGCGGCACTGCCGGCGGTTGAACCGCCGGCGGTCAGCCGGCGTAGGCCGGTATGCCGGTCTGGAAGGACTCGCGCAGGTGCTGCGCGGCCTCCTGTTGGGCCCGCTGGGCCTTGTCGAGCACCGCGGCGGCGCCGAAGAACTCGTGCATGACCCCGTCGTAGCAGGTCAGCGTGGTCGGGACGCCCGCCGCCTGAAGATGACGGGCGAACTCCTCACCCTGGCTGCGCAGCACGTCCCGCTCGTCGGTGATGACCAGCGCCGGGGGCAGGCCCTTCAGCTGTGTGGCGTCGAGCGAGAGCAGGTCGACCCGGGGGTCCCTGGCGCCGTCGGGCACTCCCTCGAAGGCGTGCATCGCCATCCACGACAGCAGCGGCCGGTTGAGCGGGCGGGCGTCCGCGGCGTCGGTCATCGAGTCGCCGAACTGTTCGCCGGTGGTCAGCGGATACACCAGCACCTGCGCCACCGGCAGCGGCTCGCCGGCCTGCTTGAGCTGCCAGCAGGTGGCCGCGGCCATGTTGCCGCCGACCGACTCGCCGCCGATGGCGACGCGGTCGGGGTCGCCGCCGATCAGGCCGGCGTTGGCGCGTACCCACCGGAAGGTCGCCAGCACGTCGTCGTGGGCGGCCGGGAAGACGTGTTCGGGAGCGCGGCGGTACTCCGGTGACACGACGATCGCGCCGGTCTTGTTGACCAGGCCGCGGCACGAGGCGTCGTACGAGTCGACGGTGAACAGCACCCAGCCGCCGCCGTGGATCCAGACGACGACCGGCACCGGGCCGGTGGCGTCCCGCGGCTTGTAGATCCGCACCGGCAGGTCGCCGCCGGGGCCGGGGATCGTGACGTTCTCGACCGAGCCGACGGGTTCGGGGTCGGTCGACCTGCCGTCCTCGGCGAGGATCCGCCGGACGGCGTCGAACGGGGTGGGCTGTTCCCGGGCCTGGTCCGGGGTGAGGATCTCGAACGGCTGCGGCTTCAGCCCGGAGAAGGCGTCGAGGATCCGTTGCGCCTGCGGGTCGAGGTGCCCGGACGGGTCGGTCGCCAGGTGCTTGATCCGGCCGGACGCCATGTCGCGTACCTTGTCGACCACGAGGGCGGCCGGGTCGGCGAGCTTGTGTCCGGCCCGGCTCGACGGTGCCTTCGGGTGCGGGTACGTCGGCGCGGTCCGTTTGGCGGCCAGGAACTCCTTGCCCATTCCGGCCATCCGGTCGGCGCCGACCAACTGCCGCAGACGGGGCAGGAACTCCCTCTCCTCCTCCGCCACGTGGTGCCGTACGGCGGCGATCAGGGTCGCCAGGGTCTGCTCGAACCCGGCTTCGCCCGGTTGGCTGTCGTGCAGCTTCACCAGGAGTTCCTTCATCTCGTGGTGCTCCTGGCGGGCGTGTTCGGACTCGTCGGGTTCGCCGGCCGCGGCCATCGCCGGGTAGACGACGATCTCCTCGGCGTCGGCGTGCAGCGCCAGTTCGAACGACACCTGGTCGACGAGCACCCGGCGGTCGCCCCGGCCGGCCTCCAGGTGCTGGAACTGGCGCTCCACCACCGCGTGGTCGTCGGCTATGAGGTGGTCGACGTCCCCGGGCAACGTTTCGTACGACAGCGCCATCTCAAGCTCCTGACCTCGGCGGAGAGACGCCGGCCGGCGCCGCCGTCTGGCGTCGGCATACCCGGGGCGCCCGACGGCACTCATACCGGGTGGCCGATCGAACGGATGGCCACCCGGCCACTTCGGCGGCCCGGCCCGCACCGCGTACCGTGGCTCCCCGGGCGCCCGCGCGGGCGCCGACGCGGCCGAGCCAGACCGGAGGACCGGACGATGAGCGGGCAACCCCACGACGACCGCCCCGCCGGCTCCGCACCGGCCGCCGCCGGGCGGGTCCCGACGGCGGCGCAGCAGCGCCTGATCGACCGGGGCACCGAACTCTTCCGCCGGATCGCCCCCGGCGCCGAACTCGGGTACCGGCTGCTGGCCGGCGACGAGGGCGTGGTCGTGTTCCAACCGGTCCGCGGCGGCGGCTCGATCTACGTCGCCGCCGACGGGAGCGTGCTGTTCGCCGCATCGGCGATCCCGCCGCACCGGGCGCTGGAGGCGTTCCGCGCCGGACGCCGGACGCCCGTCGAGAGGTTCACCGGCACCGACCGCCAGTAGATCGACCGGGTTCGTCGACGCCGGCCCGCGCCGGCACCGACCCGCCGCCCGGCCGTCGCCGACGGTCCACACCGGACCGGTCGGGCGCGGCGCGTTGTACGAAAGGCGACAGTGGCCGATCTTCCGGCGCGGCGATCCACCGGTCTACGGTGACTGCGCACGACATGCCACCAAGACGCGACGCAGCGTGGTTCGCCGCCCCGGAGGTAGGTGTTGACTCGCGCGCACGACCACGACGCCGAATTCGGGCGGTTGTTGCGGCGGGTCCGCCGGGCGGCCCGCCTCACCCAGGAGGAACTCGCCGAACGGTCCGGCGTCGCGGCACGCACGATCAGCGACATCGAGCGTGGCAAGGTGCGTACGGCCCAGCGGGAGACCGCCCGGCGGCTGGCCGCCGCGCTGCGGCTCACCGGCACCGACCTGACCGCCTTCGAGGAGACGGCCCGGGGACGTCCGGCCACCGGCGCCGGCCCGCCCACACCGCCCGGCCCGCCCACACCGGCCGGCGCGACCGCGGCACCGGAGACGCCGGCTCCCTCTCCGGTCACGTTCCGCCAGGTCCATCCGCCGCCCACGCCGCTGATCGGCCGGGAGGACGAGAGCCGGGCGGTGGTCGGCACGCTGTCCCGCGAGGACGTACGGATCGTCACGCTGACCGGCACCGGCGGGGTCGGCAAGACCCGGGTGGCGCTCGCGGTGGCCGAAACCGTCGGCGCGGACTTCGCCGACGGGGTGTGCGATGTGGACCTCACCCTCGTCTCCGGCCCGGCGGACGTGGTCACCCACCTCGTCGGTGCCGCCGGCGGCGAGATCCGGCGGGGCGACGTCGCCGAACTCGTCGGCGTGCTCGGCAAGCGGCGGCTGTTGCTGCTGCTGGACAACTTCGAGCACGTCCTGTCGGCCGCGTCGGCGGTCGCCGCCGTGCTGGCCCGCTGCCCGAACCTGAAGGTGCTGGTCACCAGCCGGGTCGCGCTGCACATCCGGGGCGAGCACGAATACCGGCTCGACCCGCTGCCGGTGCCGGACGCCGACCCGCCCCGGGACGCCGCGCTGCTGGCCCGCTCCGCGGCCGTACGGCTGTTCGCCTGGCACGCCGCCGCCCGCCGGTCCGACTGGCGGCTGACCGACGCCAACGCGGCGACGGTGGCCCGGATCTGCCGGCTGCTCGACGGCGTGCCGCTGGCGATCGAGCTGGCCGCGGTGCGGGTCGGCCTGTTCCCGGTGGACGTGATCGCCGACCGGCTGGACCGCCGGCTCGGCCGGCTCCGCCTGCTCACCGCCGGCCCCCGGGACGCGCCGGACCGCCAGCGCACGCTGGCCGCCGCGATCGGCTGGAGCGTCGGCCTGCTGCCGCCGCCCGCCCAGCGGCTGCTCGCCCGGCTCAGCGTGTTCCCGGCCAGATACACGGTCGAGGCCGCCGAACTGGTCTGCGCGGGCGGCGACGCGGATCTCGACGTGCTGGAGGGCCTGGCCGCGATCGGCGACCACCACCTGCACAGCAGCCTGGCCGACGGCCGGTTCGCGATGTACGAGGCGGTCCGCGAATTCGCCGCCGAACGGTTGCGCGAGCTGGGTGAGGAGGATTCGACCGCGGCCCGGCACACCGCGTACGTGGTGGCCGAGGCGGAACAGGCAGCCCTGGGGCTCGCCGGCGCCGAGCAGGAACACTGGCTGGACCGCATGGAGCACCTGCGGTACGACCTGCCGGTGGTACTGGCCCGGGTCCGGGTTGCCGGCGAGCCGGAGACGGCCGTCCAGATCGCCGGCGCGGTGTGGCGGTTCTGGTACGGGCGGGGCGCCATCGCGGACGGCCGGCGCTGGCTGGACGAGGCGCTGGCCGCCGGCGACCCCGATCCGGTGGATCCGACGCTGGCCCGCCACCGGGCCCGGGCGCTCAACGCGGCCGCCGCCCTCGGTCACTACGTCGGCGTCGAGCACGCCGAGGTGGTGGCCCGCTACCGGGCGGCGGTGGTGCTCTGGCGGCGGGCCGGTGACGACGTCGGGCTGGCCGGCACGCTGAGCAACCTGGCCATGTCCCAGCAGTACGCGAACGATCCGGCGGCGGCCCGCCGCACGTACGACGAGGCACTGGCCGCCGCCCGGCGGGCCGGCGACGAGCGGGTGGTGGCGACCGCGCTGTTGAACCTGGGCATCCTGCTGGTGCAGGAGAGCCGGACCGAGCTGGCCGCCCCGGCACTGGACGAGTCGCTGCGGCTGTTCCAGCGGGCGAAGAACGTACGGGCGACCGCCGACGTCTACACGGCGCAGGCGCTGCTGGCGACGGCGACCGGCCGGTACGCGGAGGCGGAACGGCTGGCCGAACGCAGCCGCGATCTGTTCCGGCGGCTGCAGGACGAGCTGGGCGACACCGAGTCGCTGCTGGTGATCGCGCAGGCGGTCGAGTTGTCGGGCGCCGACGACGGGCGGGCCCGGCGGCTGTACGAGTCCGGCCTCGAGACCTGCCGCCGGCTCGGCGACGTCTGGGGTCCCGGGCTGGCCCTGGTCGGCCTGGGCCGGTTGGCGTTGCGCCGGGCGGACCGGTCGGCGGCCGCGGAACTGGCCGAGGCGGCCCTCGCGCACTACCGGTCGCTGGAGTTCCAGACCGGGATACGGATCGCGGAGGCGCTGCGGGCGGCGGTGGCGTCGACGGACGGGCCGGTACCGTCCGCGGACCTCTACGCCCTGCTGCCGCCGTGACCGGGCCGGCGCCGGCCGCCGCATGGCCGCCGGTTCCGTGGGTGGTTCCGTGGGTGCTTCCACATGGTTGCGGCCCCGCCGGGGAGCGACGCTGATCGCAGCGGAGAAACCGCTCCCGGCACCACCGCCGGGAACCCCCGAAAGGACGTGGGTTCCATGTTGGACGACCTCGCCGAGGCCCTGCTGCACGTCGGCAAGCACGTCGTGATCACCGTCGTCGAGCACCTGTTCGACTGAGACCGGCCGATCCCGATGAACCACCTCTGGCCGCACCTGGACGGCGGCGCCGGCTCCTGCTTTCCGCCGGAACCGGAGGGATGCCTGGGGCGCGAGCCGCGCCGGCACCCGATCCCCGGGGGCGCGCCGCCGGTCCTGGCCGTGGCCGCCGTCGTCGGCGCGAACTGCGCCTGACCGCTGACCGCTGGACGGTCCGCGACGAAGCGGCACCGCGCGCCGACCGCCGCCCGATCCGGGCGGCGGCGGTACCCGCACCGCAAGCGATCCGCCGGGCCCGGCGGACTCCCTCCGCCGGGCCCACCATCCGCCGTACCAGGTTCGGAGGAACCGATGAAGATCTCCCGTCTCGCCCCTGTGGTCGCCGCCGCGGCGGCCGCCCTCCTGCTGCTCGCCGGCGCACCCGCGCAGGCCGCCGAGGACCGGACGTCGACCGGTAAGGCCCGGTCCGCCGGTACGCTCGCGGTCACCGGCCCGACGTTCTGGGTCACCATCTCCGGCAACGCCGGCGGCACCGGGTTCACCCGGACCGGCACGCTGGTGCTCGGCCCGACCGTCACGAACGTCACCACGAACGGGATCAACCCGCTCGAGGTCTGCCTCAGCTCCGGCTTCCCGGCCGGGAGCCCGCAGGTCGGCGCGATCCGGTTCGGCTCCAACGCCGACTGCTTCCCGTCGTCGGGCACCTACCTCGACGTCGCGTACGTCTCGGTGTCCGGCGGCACCGTGTACATCGCGCCGGACTCGGCGATCGGCGCCACGTACATCAACAACTTCACCCGCAGTTCCAGCATCACCGCCTGCATCTACACGCCGGTGTCCGGGCAGGCGTCGTACACCTTCTACACCGACGGCAGCGTCTACGGCTCGATCTCGATCACCGGGTACGGCGGTGCGTTCTGCGGATACTCGTCCTACACCGCCTCGGTCAGCGGGTATCAGATCGCCTGACCGACCAGATCACCGGTGCGACGACGGCCGGCGGTTCCGAGGGGGAACCGCCGGCCGGTCCGCGCGTTGGTGGTCGTTCTCCCACGGGAGCGGCGGGTCCCGACGACGACGATCACCGCGTATCGTCGGGCACCCACCTGCCGGGGCCGAATCCGGTCCTGCTCGGTTTCGGCCCGGACGGGCCGCGTGGCGGCGCCATCCACCCCGCGAGTATCTAGCTGTTGCCACCGGTTTGCAACAGGGGTGCGCCCGCCGGCCACGGGGACGCGAGGTCTCCCCCGGCGGCAAGCCGCTCGCACCGCCCGGTCCCCCACTCGCCCAGCGGACGCAGGGCCGCGTTGAGCGACCGGCCGTGTTCGGTCCCCCGGTCACGGTCGTCGGCCTGGGCCCGATGGGCCGGGCGATGGCCGCCGCGCTGCTGCGGGCCGGGCACCCGGTCACGGTGTGGAACCGTACCCCGGGCCGCGCCGCCGGGCTGGTCGCCGAAGGGGCCCCGCTGGCGCCGACGCCCGCCGCGGCCGTGGCGGCCGCCGACCTGATCATCCTCAGCCTCACCGACTACCAGGCGATGTACGACATCCTCGGTCCGGTGGTGACCGACCGGCGGCACGCCGACGCGCTGGCCGGCAAGGTTCTCGTCAACCTCAGCTCCGACACCCCCGACGCCTCCCGCGAGGCGGCGACGTGGGCCGCCGGGCACCGGGCGGCCTTCGTCACCGGCGGGGTGATGGTGCCGGCTCCCATCGTCGGCAACCCCGGCGCGTACGTCTTCTACAGTGGACCGCAGGAGGCGTTCCGCGGCCACGAGCCGGTGTTGGGGCTGCTCGGCGAGCCCCGGTACCTCGGCCCGGATCCCGGCCTGGCCCAGCTCTTCTACCAGGCCAATCTCGCCGTGTTCCTCACCGCGCTGTCGAGCCTCCTGCACGCCACGAGCCTCGTCACCGCGGCGGGTGTCCCGGCGGCCGAGTTCCTGCCCGGTGCCGTGGGCATGCTCACCGGCATCCCGGCGATGGTCGGCGACGGGCTGGAACTGGCCCGTGAACTGGAGGCCGGGAAGTATCCCGGTGACCTGAGCACGGCCCTGATGATGGGCGCCACGGCGGAGCACATCGTACGGACCAGCGAGAAGGCCGGCGTCGACGTCGAATTGCCGAAGGCGGTCAGGTCACACTACGAACGGGCGATCGCCGCCGGCTACGGCACCAGGAACTGGACGGCCCTCTACGAGGTGGTCAGGGCCACGGACGGATAGCCCGGCCCGGTCGTGGCCGCCCGCCACCGGCGGTGGCGGGCGGCCACGGCACGGAAGGCGGCCTCATGCCCGGCGGCCGTACGCCCGGCGCCGGGCGTACGGCCGCCGGGTTTCTTAGCGGACGCATAAATCAACCCGCTGCCGGTCCGCACCTGACCTGGACGGCGATAGTTTGGATTCCAAACTAATGATGGTCTTCGATTCCTGCCCTCGGTGGGAGTCCGGGGACCGCGACCACCGACTGGAGCGTGGATCGAGATGGCTGTGACCCGGCCGGGGCGCCGACCCCGGCACCGCCTGCTGCTTGTGATCGCCGCCGCACTGGCGCTGACGCTGCCGCTCGGGCTGCCGAACCTGCTGCCGCAGGCGTCGGCCGCGACGAAGACGGTGTGGATCCCGGCCCGGTGGACGCAGACCGGCGAGGTGCCGTGGGTCCAGCAGCGGACCCGGGAGTCGGCGAACTTCATCCTGCTGTGGGGCGACCGGTCCGGCACCGATCCGCGCACCGCCCCCGGCGAGTACCGGTTCGACCCGGCCAACATCCTCGACCAGCTCGAGCGGCTGTACTCCTTCTACGTCAACGACATGCGCTTCACCCCGGAGACCGGGCTGCTCGCCCAGCACAAGATCATCGTCATCATCACGCGGACCTGGTCCAACGCCCCGCTGGACGCCTGGGCGACCGGCGGATCGACCGACGGCCGGGTCGGCGTCATCAACATCGCGCCGGGCGCCGCGCAGCCCGGCTCGTGGGGGCTGGCCCACGAACTCGCGCACGTCTTCCAGAACTACACGTTCCTCGGCCGGCCGGGCTACGGCTTCACCCACCAGTCCGCCGGCACCTTCTGGGAGGCCAGCGCCGAGTTCATGGCGATGCAGGTTTACCCCACCACGGCGGCGGGTGACCTGACCCGGTTCATCCGCACCGAGAACCTCGCCTACAGCAGCAGCCGGCACCACTACGGGGCCTGGATGCTGTTGCAGTACATCAAGGAGCGCGACGGGCTGGCGATGTTCAACCGGTTGTGGAACGAGGCCCGCAACACCGAACATCCACTGGAGACGTACCGGCGGATCGCCGGGATCACCCAGACCGAACTCAACCGCAGAGTGGGCGAGTACGCCCAGCGGAACGTCACCTGGGACTACGCCAACCGGGCCGACTTCATGCCGTTCATCAACCGGCTCTACCCCTTCGTCACCGCGTACAACGGGGTGCCGGTCGACGCGGTCAACGCCGCCGCCGGCCACTACCGCGTCCCGGACGCGCTGGCGCCGTCCGACTACGGCTACAACAAGGTCCGGCTGGTGCCGCAGCAGGACGGCGGACTGATCCGGCTGCGGTTGCGCGGGCACGTCAACCAGGCCGCCGGCTCCGGGTGGACCTTCGGCTTCGTCGCGGTCCGCAACGGCGTCCCCCGGTACGGCCCGCTCACCGTCGCCACCGACGCCGAGGTCACGTTCCAGACCCAGCCCGGCGAACGCGACGTCTGGCTGGTGGTCACCGGGACCCCGACGACGGTCCACCGGTACGCGTTCCTGGAGGGCTACCCCCGCAACTACCGCTACCCGTACCAGTTCCGGGTGGCCGGGGCGACCCCGTCCGGCCACGAACCCGGCTACCTCCGCCCGCCCGCACCCGGCGGCGGCCGCTGGCACGCCAACGGCGGCGGCTGGGTCGACAGCCGCGCCAACGTCGCCGCCACCGCGTACGTCGGCCCACGGGCCGCCGTCTACGGCAACAGCACGGTCAGCGGCAATGCCCGCATCGAGGACCTCGCCTGGGTCAACAGCGGCGCCACCGTCGGCGGGAACGCCGTGGTCAAGAACAACGCGATCGTCCAGGGCGGTGCCAACCTCGGCGGCGGCGTCGTCACCGGCGGTGACGCCGAGCCGGCGACCGCCTGCAGCTCCGGAACGTATCTGATCTTCAACCCGGACCGGCGCTGTGACGGCGGGCCGGGCGAGACCGACATCAACCCGCCCTACCAGCTGTTCACCGACGACCAGCTCGCGCTGGGCGGGACCGGCCCGAACCCCACGCCCACCCCGACCGTGCCGCCGACGCCGACGCCGACCACGCCGGCACCGACCACGCCACCGCCGTCGCCCGGGCAGCTCGCCTGCACGGCCGAGTACGCGGTGACCGGGCAGTGGCAGGGCGGGTTCCAGGGCGAGGTCACGGTACGGGCCGGCAGCCGGGCGATCACCGGCTGGACCGTCACCTGGACCTACGCCAACGGGCAGACGATCACCCAGTCCTGGGGCGCCACGGTGACCGGCAGCGGCGCGAACGTGACGGCGACCAACGCCGCCTGGAACGGCGGCCTCGCCGCCGGTGCGGCCACGAGCTTCGGCTTCATCGGCTCGGCCGGGGCGACCAACAGCGGTCCGACCCCGAGCTGTCAGGCCCGCTGACCGGGCCGGGTTGTCCGGGCGGTGACCGGCGCGCCGGTCACCGCCCAGGTGGATCAGTCGACCGGCGGCGCGGCCCAGTCACAGGGCCGCACGCTGAAGACGAGGTATCCGGACTGGACGCCGAGCCGGGCCTCCCGCCCATCGCAGTTGACGCTGAAGCTGCCCCGCCAGACCGTACGCGTCGAGTCGGCGTACCAGGTGTGCAGGCACATGTTGTTGGCCGGGCAGGGGTAGAGGGCGTGGGCCGGGCTGCTGGGAACGAAGAGGGTGACGCCGACGGCGAGTGCCACGGCGACGAGGACGCGACGCAACATGTTGTCTCCCTGTGTCGGCCGCACCCACGCCTCGTGTCCATGTTGGTCGGACGGGTGCGGCCCGCCTTCCTCGGATTGTCCGACAGGAATCGACGTCCGACAATCAGCTGTCCGGTATCGTCGCAAGGGCCCGTGATCCGGAGGGAGTTCGGTGAATCCCACGACCACCCGCTCAGCGCTCGTCGTCCGGGGCGGATGGGAAGGCCACCGGCCGGTCGAGGCCACCGACCTGTTCCTGCCGTTCCTGCACGCGCTGGGCTTCAGCACCCGGATCGAGGACTCCCCCGCCATCTACGCCGACACCGGCTACCTGGCCACCGTCGACCTCGTCGTGCAGTGCGTGACGATGAGCCGGATCGAGGCGGACCAACTCGCCGGGCTGCGCTCGGCGGTCGCGGCCGGCACCGGCCTGGCCGGCTGGCACGGCGGCATCGCCGACTCCTACCGTGACAGCTCCGACTACCTGCACCTGATCGGCGGCCAGTTCGCCTGCCACCCCGGTCGCCCGCCGCACGAGTCGGTCGAGGGCGAGGCGAACAACTTCGTCCCGTACACCGTCAACATCCGCCCCGCCGCGGCGGACCATCCGATCGTCGCCGGACTCGCCGACTTCGATTTGGTCACCGAGCAGTACTGGGTGTTGTCCGACGACTACGTCGACGTGCTGGCCACCACCACCCAGAAGGTCCGGCCGGGCGACCCGTGGCACCGCGAGGTCACCTCCCCCGCCGTGTGGACCCGCCGGTGGGGCCGGGGCCGGATCTTCGTCGCCACCCCCGGCCACAGCCTCGACGTGCTCGGGCATCCGTCCGTACGCACCATCATCGAGCGGGGGATGCTGTGGGCGAGTCGCTGACCCCGCCGGCGCGGATCGGCCTGGTCGGTTGTGGCGCCATCAGCGGCCAGTATCTGACCACGCTGGCGAGGACCGCCGGGCTGGACCTGGTCGCGGTCGCCGACCTCGACCGCACCCGCGCCGACCAGGTGGCCCGGGCCTGGCCCGGGGTGCGCGGCCTGCCCGTCGACGACCTGTTGACCGACCCCGACGTCGACATCGTCCTCAACCTGACCACGCCGGCCGCCCACGCGGACGTCGCCCTGCGGGCGATCGCCGCCGGCAAGGACGTGTACGGGGAGAAGCCGCTGGCCGCGACCACCGCGCAGGGCCGCGAGGTGCTGTCCGCGGCCGTGTCGGCCGGCGTACGGGTCGGCTGCGCCCCCGACACCGTGCTCGGCACCGGCACCCAGACCGCGCGCCGGGCCATCGACGACGGGCTGATCGGGACACCGGTCGCCGCCACCGCGACCATGGTGACCGCCGGCCACGAACGCTGGCATCCCGACCCGGACTTCTACTACCAGGCGGGTGGCGGCCCGCTGCTGGACATGGGCCCCTACTACGTCAGCTGCCTGGTCACCCTGCTCGGCCCGGTCACCGCGGTCGTCGCCGCCGGCAGCCGGACCCGCGACGTACGCGTCATCGGCAGCGGCCCCCGCCGGGGTGAACGGATCCCGGTCGCGGTCGACTCCCACGTCACCGGCGTCCTGACCCATGCCGGTGGGGTGCTGTCCACCCTGGTGATGAGCTTCGACGCCGTCGCGACGAGGGCCGCCCACGTCGAGGTGCACGGCGAACTCGGCTCCCTGGTCGTGCCCGACCCCAACCGGTTCGACGGCGACGTGCGGGTCCGCGGCCCGCACGACCCGGACTGGCGGCCCGTTGCCGAGTCGGCGGGCTACCGCGGCGCCGGGCGTGGCATCGGCCTGGCCGACCTCGCCGGCACCGCGCCCGGGCAGGAGCCCCGGGCCGGCGGTACGTTCGCCTATCACGTCCTGGACGTGCTGGAGTCGATGCTGACCTCGGTGGCCGCCGGCCGGTCGGTCCCGGTCCGGTCCCGGGCCGGGCGGCCGGCGGCGGTGCCGCTCAGCGACGCCCGGTAGCGGCCCCGTCGCCGGTACGGGGTCCGCCGAACTCGGCGACCATCTCCAGCAGGCGGGACAGGACCCGGCCGGAGCCGATGCCGTCGTGCTCGTACTCGTTGGTCACCCAGACCCGGGTGCCGGCGACGTGGGCCGCCGTCGCGAGTTGCAGGTTGGCGTCGACGTACATGTCGTCGAAGTAGACCGCCGCGGCGACGGGGACCTCGTTGGCCGCGAGCCGGTCGAGGTCGTACAGCGGGCTCCAGTCCTCGCGCGCGGCGAGGAGTTCGACCGCCGCCCGGAACGGCCGCAGGGTACGGATCTCCTCGAACATCCACGGGTAGACCATCTCGCCGGTGAACAGCAGCGGCCGGGCGTCCTCGGCGAACCGGGGCAGGCGGTCCCGTTCCGCCTGCCCCGCCCACGCCGTCGCTCCGCTGCCCGGCGCGCCGTAGAGGGTCTCCTGCAGCGCGATGAACAGCGGGTTGTCGGTGTACCCGGTGCGGGCCTCCACCTGGGCGAGGAACGTGTCGCTCGGCTCGTCGTCGCCGGTGGCGAACGCCTCGTCGAGCAGCCAGTGCATGCGCTCGTAGCCGGGCTTCATGCCGAAGTCGAGGCCGAGGTTCTGGAAGCGGCGGACGGTGAGCGGGTCGCCGGACGGCAGTACGACGTCGCCGGCGGCGAGCCGGTCCGCGATACGCGCGACGGTGTCGACGTGGTGCGGGTAGCGGGCGTAGAACTCGCGGTTCTTGGCCTCGACGCGGGGATACGTACGCCGGTAGACCTCGGCGGCGTCCGGCCACACGCTCGGCAGGCCGCCGGTCACGTAGCAGGCGTCGAGCCCTTCCGGTGCGAGCGAGAGGTAGGTCAGCGTCAGGAAGCCGCCGTAGCTCTGCCCGAGCGTCGACCAGCGTCCCCCGCCGAAGACGGTGCGACGCAGGTGCTCGGCGTCGCGGACGATCGAGTCGGCGCGGAAGCGGGTGAGGTGGTCCGCCTGGGCGGAGGCGTCGCCCCGGGCGGCGAGCACCCGGCCGTCGATGCGCGAACTGCGGCCGGTTCCCCGCTGGTCGAGCAGCACGACCCGGTGGCTCTTGAGCGCCTCGCCGATCCAGCCGTCGACGGCGGTCGGGCGTGGGCTCTTGCCGCCGGGACCGCCCTGCAGGAACAGCAGCCGGGGCAGGTCGTCGCGGCGCCGGACCGGGTCGACGAGTTCGCGGGCGAAGACCCGGATGGTGCCGCCGCTGTCCGGGGCCGACCAGTCCAGCGGGACCTCGACCTCGTGGTCGGTGACGTGGATTCCTGGGATCGTGTACTCGGCCGTGATCATTACGTCTGCCCTCCTGCCGCTGTGCGAGGACGACTCTGCCTGATCACCCTGGGGCGCCGAGCGGGGGGTGGCGGTCACCGGGTGCCGACGTCGTACGCGGTGCCCCCGGCGACGGCCCGCAGCTTGTCGGGGTTGGCGACGTTGTGGATGGCGGTGATCCGGCCGTCGGCGTCGAGGTCGAAGGTGACGGTGGCGATCACCCGGTCCGGTCCGCTGAACACCAGGCCCGGCCCACCGTTGATCGCGACCACCGTGGCGCGCATGTCGGCCGGCTCGACGCCGGCGTAGGTGACGGTCCCGATGGCGGCGAACCAGGCGGCCACGGTGGGCGCGCCCACGACCGGGCGCATCGCCTGGCGGACCCTGCCGCCGCCGTCGGTCCACAGCGTGACGTCCGGGGACAGCAGCTCCATGAGCGCGTTGATGTCACCACCGGTCGCCGCGGCGAGGAACCGCTCGGTGACCGCGCGCTGCCGGGAGCGGTCCACGGTGAAACGCGGGCGCCGGGCCCGCACGTGCTCGCGGGCGCGGTGGGCGGCCTGCCGTACGGCGGCCTCCGAACGCTCCACCGCCCGCGCGATCTCGGCGTGGCTGAAGCCGAAGACCTCTCTGAGCACGAACACCGCGCGCTCCAGCGGGCTCAGTGTCTCCAGCACCACCAGCATCGCCGTCGACACCGACTCGGCGTCGACGACGGCGGTGTCGCCGCCGGTCAGGATGGGTTCGGGAAGCCACGGCCCGACGTACGTCTCCCGCCGGTGCCGGGCCGACCGCAGCCGTTCCAGGGCCAGGTTCGACACGATCCGGGCCAGGTACGCCTTCGGGTCGGCCACCTGGGCCCGGCTGGCCGCGGACCACCTGATCCAGGCGTCCTGGACGGCGTCCTCGGCGTCGGCGGCGCCGCCGAGGATGCGGTAGGCCACCGAGAACAACAGGTTGCGGTGCTCGTCGAAGACCTGCTGGTCGGGATTCGCGGGCGGGTGGGTCACGGCGCCTCCCGGGTGAAGCGGCCGCCGCGGGGCCAGAACGCCCCCGAGGCGGGCGCCTTCCTCATCCGGGCGTAGGTCGGCCAGGGCGAGGCCGTGACGGTCTCCTTGTATCGGGCCGCCAGGCGGCCGGTCAGGCACCACCGCCGGGGGCTGCCGTCGGGGCGGGTGAACTGCACCACGGCGTCGTCGCGGCCCAGGCTCACCGGCGTGTGGTAGTAGCCGAACCGGAACGGCCGGGGCTGCCCGCCCCGCAGCGTGCGGACGATCGACACGGCGGCGTGCACACCGGTCGGCATACCGCCCTGGCAGGTGCCGTGCATGACGCCGTAGCGCTGGCGGATCGCGGCGGCGTCGCCGACCGCGTACACGTCCGGGTGGGACACCGACCGCAGCGTGGCGTCGGTGACGACGCGGCCGCGCTCGTCGACGGTCAGCCCGCCGGCGGCCGCCAGCGGCGCCGCCCGCGTGCCGCTCGTCCACAGCACCGCGGCGGCGGCGACGCGTTCCCCGCCGGCCAACTCGACCGCGTCCGGCAGCACCTTCGCCACCTCGACGCCGCCGCGCACCTCGACGCCCAGCCGGTCGAGGGCGGACCGCAGGTACGCCCCGGCCCTGGGGTTCATGGCGGCGCCCGGGGCGTGCCGTCCCAGCAGCACGACGCGCAGTTCCGGATGCCGCTCGGCGATCTCCGCGGCCGACTCGACACCGGTCAGCCCGCTGCCGGCGACCACCACCGTGCCGCTGCCGAGCCGTCCCAGGCGCTCGGCCAGCGACTCGGCGTCGTGCACGCTGTCCAGCGTGTACGCGTGGTCCTCGGCACCGGGCACCGCCACCGTGTCGGCGACGCCGCCCAGGCCGTACACGAGGGTGTCGTAGCGCAGGACCCGGTCGTCGTCGATCCGCACCGTCCTTTCGTCGGCGTCGACCGCGGTCACCCAGCCGCGCACGAACCGCGCGCCCGTACCCTCCAGCAGTCGTGGGATGCTCAGCCGCGCCACCGGCTGCCCGGTCCCCGTCATGTGCAGGCGTAGGCGCTCGGTGAACAGCTCGTTCGCGTTCACCAGGGTCATCCGCACATCCTCGCGTCGCTTGCCCCGGGCCGCGAGCTGGATCGCCGCGGCCATGCCCGCGTATCCCGCGCCCAGGATCAGAACGTGGTGTGGTCCCGCCGTACCGGCTTCGTGCCGTGTGCTCATCGTCCGCCTCCTCCGCGTGTCACCGACGCACACGAGATGCGGACCGCCCGGCGCCCGTGACATCGGGCCGGTGTGACGCGCGGCACTTCGCGGGACGGGCGCCGTACGGGTCAGCGGGCCTGGCGCAGGAATCCGGCGATGTCGGCGGCGATCTCGTCGGGGTGTTCGCCGTTGACGGCGTGGGAGGCGCCCGGGTAGAGGCGTACGGTGCCGTCGGGCAGGACCCGCTCGGCCGTGGCGGCGGCGTGGCCGTCGTGCATGACGGAGTTCCCGGCGATGACCGCCAGGACGGGCATGTCGAGCCCGGTGAGCGCGTCCGGCCCGATCCGGGTGGGTTGGGGCAGGCGGAGCGTGTAGTGCCGCATGCCGGCTTCGATCATGTCCGCGACGGGCACGTCCTCGACCGGTGCGCCGCCGGCGGTCCACGAGTTGAAGCCGTCCCGCCACGACTTCGGCAGCCAGGGCAGCGCGGCCGGCAGCGACCGCAGGATCGTGCCGATCGGCATGTCGGCGAAGACGTAGACCGGGTCGATCACGGTCAGGGTGGCGATCAGTTCCGGTTGGCGGACGGCGAGGTTGACGGCGGTCCAGCCGCCGATGGACAGTCCGACGAGGTGGAAGCGGTCCTCCGGGAGCCCGTCGAGGGTCTGGTGCAGCCACCGCGCCTGGTCGCCGTCGTCGCCGATCGGCCGGTCCTGCACGCTCATCCCCGGTTCGCCGAGCAGGTCCACCGTGTAGACGTCGCCGACGCGCAGCAGCGACGGCAGGTTGTCGGCCCACACCGGCGAGGCGGAGGCCCGGCCCGGCAGGAGAACCAGCGGCGCCGAGGCGTCGCCGCTGCCGGCGAAGCGGTAGACGCGTACGACGCCGAAGTCCGTACGCACGTCGATGGTCCGCTGCGGCACGGGGAGGTCGGCGAAGGCCGCCGCGTACGCCCGGACGAAGCGGTCGCGTCCCGCCGCGCTGTCCCAGTGCCCCACCGGCGACGGGGTGCGTAGCGCGAACACGATGCCGGTGGCGACCACGACGACGGACGTGGCGAGCGCGATGAGCCACCATCGCCCGCGACGCGGGCGTCGCGCCGTCTCGCCGCTCACGACCTCGGTCCGCCCATCCATACCGTCACCCCTTCCAGCCTCCACTAACCGATCGGTAAGTAATTTGACCGTACGGTAGAATCGGCGGCATGGCAAAACGGGCAGACCCGACCGCGCGGAAACCGACGCTCACCGAACGCGCCCGCCGGGGACAACTCGTCGAGGTGACGATCGAACTCGTGGCCGACCACGGCTACGGCGGCACCTCGCTGTCCGGCATCGCCGAGCGGGCCGGCATCACCAAGGCCGCCGTCCTCTACCACTTCAGCTCCAAGGACGCCCTGGTGCGGGCGGCGTACGAGCACGTCCTGTCGGCCCTGACCGGCCACACGGCCGCCGCGGTCGAGGCCGCCGATCCCGCCGGGGCGCCGGCCGCCTACATCCGCGCCATGATCGGGCATCTGCGGACGCACCCCCGGCACACCCGGATGATCATCGAGGCGATGACGCACACCGCGGGCGACCACGAGCCCGCCAGCCGGTGGCGCCCACTGGCCGACCTGATCGACACGGCCCGCGACGCCATCGGCACGCGGCGCGCACTCGACGTACGCACCATCGCCATCGTCGTCGGCGGCGGGATCGACGCGATCGTCGCCGAACAGCTCACCGACCCGGACTACGACACGGCCGGGGCCGCCGAGCAGCTCGTCGACATGCTCGACGCCACGCTGCGGGGATGAGGGGGTCGGGTATGGACGAGCTGCTTGTCGCGAAGGTGATCGTGGCGGTCGTGATGACGGTCTCCGGCGCGGTGATCATCTGGGCCGCGCGGGCCACCGCCTCCGGCCGGCTGGGCCGCAACGAAATCACCGGCATCCGGACCGCCTCGACACTGTCCAGCGACGAGGCGTGGCTCGCCGCGCACCGCGCCGCGCGGTCCGTCACCGAGGCCGGCGGCTGGAGTGTCGTGGCGGCTGCGGTGGCGGTCCTCGCCACGGCGAGCCCGGTCCAGATGGTCGTGGTGGTGGGCGCCGGGACCACCCTCCTGCTCGTCCTCGTCCTGGTCGGTGCGCGCCGGGGCGTCCGGGCCGCCACCGCGCTCCCCCGCCCGGACCGCCCCGCCTGACCGGGGTTCCGGCGGGTTTGGTCAGTGGTCGGGGGCGGTTTCGGCGGCGGGGCGCCGGGGGCAGCCCCACATTGTGTACGCGGCCAGTCCGGTCACCGCCAGGACGGCGGCACAGGCGGTGGCGGCCGTGGTGCCGGCGGGCTGGACCAGCCAGCTGGCCACCTGCGTCGCCGGCTTCGTGCTGGGTCCCACGAACGGCAGGACCGAGATCAGGGTCCAGGTCAGCGGGGCGATCCAGGAGCGGGCGGCGCCGAGCAGCGCGGCGCCCAGGGCGGTGAGGCCGAGCAGACCCGCGGTGTTGCGCAACACGACGGTCAGCGGCTCGAACCGTACGTCGGTGACCGTGGTGAGCAGCAGCGGTGCGACGATCGCGGCGGCGGCGAGCAGCAGATGTACGGCCCGCCGGACCGGCCAGTTGATCGAGGCGGTGTGGTCCAGGGCGTCGTCGGCGCCGCCGAGGGTCGCGGCGAACGCGGCCACCGCGAGCATCACGGTCAGGCTCACCCCCCGGGCGTCGATGGTCCCGGCGTCGGAGTAGACCAGCACCAGAAGCCACACCAGCGCGGCCGTCGCGGTCGAGATGGCCAGGGCGAGGCCGACCCGGCGGGAGCGCAGGTACAACCGGAGCCACCTCACGGAACGTCCTCGCCCATGAGCGACCGCAGGCCGTCGTCCCGGCAGGCGAGCGCGTCGTCGCGGGCCGCCACCATCCGCCGTTGCTGCTCGGCCGGCGGCAACCCGACCAGCGCCTGGTAGGCGCCGGCCACGCCGGCCCGCTCCTCGGGGGTCCACCAGTCCTGCGGGGCGGGCGGTTCGCCGGTCAGCCAGGCGGTGGCGACGACCCGGCCGAACCGGGTGTCGCTGTCGTCGGGCCCGTCGCCGCAGTCCTGCCGCCAGGCCGCCTCGAGCAGGTGTGGCAGGAAATAGTCGCCGGACAGGTCGGCGCGGCCGCTGGGCCCGATCACCGGGGCCTCGAAGACGAGCGTGTCGGCCGGGCGCGGGTCCGGCGCCGGGTCCGCGCCCGACCGCGCCCAGGACTCGACCCGCCGGTCCTCCACCGCCCGGGTCGGTGCCCCGGGCAGTTTCGCCGACATCATCGCCAGCGCCTGCCGGGCCGGGCCGGCGACGTCGGGCAGCAGGGCGGCGTGCACCCGGGCCACGCAGACCTGTGGGCCGGCGTCGTCGCAGACGAGTTCGGCCGCGCCCGGATCGTAGGCCCGGTAGCCGCCGGTGGGCATCAGCGGCAGCGCCACCGCGCCGCCGAGCACCGCCGGGAGCACGGCCAGGGCGACGCCGCGGCGGCGGGCCGCACCCAGCAGGAGCAGCCCGGTCGCGGCGAGGGCGGCCAGCCACAGCGTCTGGGTCAGGTTGACCCGCGCCGTGACCGTCTGGAAGTCGTCCAGGCCGCTGGCGTAGACCGGGCTGAGCAGCAGCGCCGCCGGTGCGGGCCGGTCCGCCACGACCGCGTTGACGGTCATCCAGTCCGGCAGCAGCCCGGCCACGGCGACCCCGGCCACGGCGAGGGCCGGCGCGGTCACCAGCCTGGGTACGGCCCGACCGACGGCCATGCCCACCCAGCCGGCGGCGACCAGCGACAGGGCCCCGACCGCGGTGACGGCGACCGAGGCGGCCGGGAAGTAGCCGGCCGTCGGCACCACCCAGACCGTCCCGACGACGAATATCAGGGTGTACGCGGCCACCAGCGCGACCGCGAGCGCGGCGGCGGTCGGCAGGACCCGCTGCCACCGTGGCCGGCCGGTGCTGGCGAACAGCTCGCCGACCCGGCTACGGGCGTCCCGCCGCCCGAGCCACGCGCCACCGGCGAGGGCCAGTGGCCACAACGCCAGCAACATTCCCCGGCCGGACACCGCCAGTTGCATCCAGCGGCCCGAGAAGCCCTCGGTGTACGACACCAGCAGCCCGGCGCCGATCACGAGCGCGAGCAGCGCCACGCCAACCGCGGCCGAGCGGCGCAGTTCGATCCGGAGTACGCGTCCCATCACGCCGACACCTGCCCGCGGTGGGCGCGCAGCAGCGCCGAGTAGCCGCGTTCGGTGGCGCTGTCCCCGGCGGCGCCGGCGCCGCCCCGGCCGGCCAGCTCCGCCGTGGTGCCCTGCCACACCAGCCGTCCCGCGTTGACCAGCACCACGTCGGTGCAGGCCGCCGCGACGTCCTCGACCAGGTGGGTCGAGACCAGGACGCAGCTGTCCGACCCGATGTCGCGCAGCAGCTCGCGGAAGTCGAGACGCTGCTCGGGGTCGAGGCCGACGGTGGGTTCGTCGAGCAGCAGCACCCGCGGGTCGTTGACGATCGCCTGGGCGATACCGGCCCGCCGCAGCATGCCGCCCGACAGTGTCTTCATCCGCGAGTCGGCGCGGTCGGTGAGGCCGACCCGGTCGATGGCCCGCTGCACCGCGCCGGGGATGTCGCTCTTCGGCATCTCCTTGAGCCAGGCCATGTACTCGACGAACTCCCGCACGGTGAACCGCGGGTAGAACCCGAAGTGCTGCGGCAGGTAGCCCAGGCCGCGCCGCATCCGGCGCAGGTCGCCCCGGCCGGTGACGTCGACGCCGAGCACGCTCAGCCGCCCACCGGCGGGTTTGACCACCGTCGCCAGGGCCCGCATCAGCGTCGTCTTGCCGGCGCCGTTGGGGCCGAGCAGCCCGTGGACGCCGGTGTCGAGCGCCAGGTCCAGCCCGTTGACCGCCAGGTGCCGCCCGGCCCGGACGACCAACTTCTCGGCGTGCACCGCCCACGCGTGGGTGGTCGGTGCGATCTCTGCCGCGCTGACGGCGCGCATCATGTGTTCTCCGTTCGTCGGGTGGCACGACTTGCCACCGGTGTGTCGTCGGTTCGGCCGGCCCCGGCCCGGTGTCGTGGCGCGTGGGCGGATCAGATCTGTCCGGCACCCAGCCGGCGGTGGTCGGCGGCCCGGAAGGCCACCACGGCCACCAGCACCACGGTGACCGCGACCCATCCGGGCCAGCTGCCGGCCGACAGGACGGCCGGCAGCCGGTCGCCGGCCAGACTCGGGATCACCACCGCCCCGGACCAGAGGGCCACCAGGGCGAGCGCGGCCCGGTCGACCCGCACCAGGCCGCCGAGGGCCAGGCTGCCGGCGGTGAAGGCCAGACAGGGCAGCAACCACAGGGCCGGCGAGTGCCCGGTCCACCAGCCCGCCACCGCCAGGATCGGGACGACCGCCGCGAGGACCGCCAGCGTACGGCGCAGCAACAGCCACAACCCGGCGCGTGGCACGGTCGCCAGCAGCTCCCAGGCGGGATCGGTACGACGACTCCACGCCGCCGCCACCGGCAGCAGCGGCGCCACCGGCGCGACCAGCAGCACCAGCGACGGCAGGCTGTGGAAGGTCAGCTCGAAGAGGACCGCGGCCAGCACCAGCCCGGCCGCCACGGCCAGCCAGGGCAGCACCCGTACGGCGACGCCGGTGCGGCGCAGCCGCCGGCGGGGTGCCGGGGCCGGTCCGGCGGTGATCCCGGCCGCGACACCGTCGGCGACCCGGTCCAGCAGGTCGCGGGTTCCCGGGTCGACGGCCCCGGTCAGCAGGGCCCGGCAGGCGGCGCAGGACTCCAGGTGTGCCTCGACCGCCCACACGGTCGCGTCGTCGACGCCGTCGGCGCCCGCGGCGTAGCGGGAGATCAGGGCGGGTGTCGGGTGGGTGGTCATGACAGCGCCCTCCGCAGTGCGATCCGGGCCCGCCGCGCGCGGGTCTTCACGGTCCCTTCCGGCATGCCGAGCAGCAGCGAGGTCTCGCGGGTGGTCAGGCCGTCGAGGACCATCGCGCGCAGCACCTGACGCAGTTCCGGCGGCAACGCCAGCAGGGCCTGTTCCAGGTCGGCGTCGATTCCGCCGGCGAGCGCCTCCTCCTCGGCGGCCGGCGCCACGGTCTCGAAGGTCGGCACCGTGGGCACGCGCTGCTGCCGGGCCCGGTGGCGGAACGCGTCGACGAGCCGGTGGGCGGCGATCGTCCACAGCCAGCCCAGCGCGCTGCCCCCGGCCGACGCGTGGGCCTGGCTGCCGGCCGACCGCCACACCGCCAGGTAGGTCTCCTGGAGCACGTCGGCGACCACGTCCGGGTCGGCGCAGCGCCGCCGGAGCCGTACGGTCAGCCAGGGCGAGGTGCGCCGGTACAACTCGTCGAAGGCACGCCGGTCGCGACGCGCGATGCGGCGCAGCAGCTCACCCTCGTCGACTTCCGCCAAGCTTCGTCTCACATCAGGCAAGACGACGCGCACCCCCGCCCCGGTTCTCCCTCGCCTGTGACGCCCGTCACATCGAAGCTACCGGGTCGACCGGCCTACGGCCGCCGCCGAGCCGTCCCCGACCGGACGCGGCCCGCTCCGGACCGCGTCACTGGGCGAACCGGGCCGGGTCGCCCGCGCCGACCCGGACGATCTCGGGTTCGCCGTCGGAGAAGTCGACCACGGTGGTCGGTACGGTGCCGCAGTCGCCGGAGTCGACGACCGCGTCGATCGCGTGGTCGAGGCGTTCCTTGATCTCCCAGCCCTGGGTCATCGGCTCGTCGTCGCCGGGCAGGACGAGGGTGCTCGACAGCAGCGGCTCGCCGAGTTCGTCGAGGAGTGCCTGGACGACCGGGTGCGCGGGGATCCGTACGCCGACGGTCTTCTTGCGGGGGTGCAGCAGCCGGCGCGGCACCTCCTTCGTGGCCGGCAGGATGAACGTGTAGCTGCCGGGGGTGGCCGCCTTCACCGCGCGGAACACCGCGTTGCCGAGGTGCACGAACTGGCCGAGCTGCGCGAAGTCGCGGCAGACCAGGGTGAGGTGGTGGCCGCTGTCGAGACGGCGGATCTCCCTGATCCGGTCCATGCCGTCCTTGTTGCCCAGCCGGCAGCCGAGGGCGAAGCAGGAGTCCGTCGGGTAGGCGATCAGCCCGTCGCGGCGTACGAGGTCGGCGACCTGGCCCATCGTGCGGGGCTGCGGGTCGTCGGGGTGCACGTCGAAGTACTTCGCCATACGCGAAAGCTTAGGCGCGTCCCCGGCGGCAGCCGCACTCCGTCGGCGCTCGTGGATCAGTCGAGCCAGCGGGCGCGGTCCCCGACACCGACCTGGCCGGGCGCCTCGACCGCCGCGTACACGCCGAGGGCGTTGCCCAGCTCACGGGCGACCCAGCGCAGGACGGCACGGTCGTGCGGAACGGTCGGCGTCTCCTTGGTGATCATCACACACCGGTCGCACGGCTCGGTGAAGCGCAGGCGCAGCGTCCCGATCGCCATCACGCGACCGATCCACCCGTGTTCGGGGTAACCGGTCGCGCCGTCGTCCGGCACCTCGTCCAGCACCAGGTTGGGCCGGAACCGGGAGACGTCGACCGCGCTGTCCGGCAGCGCCGAGGCGAGGGTGCGCAGCGTGGTCGTGGTCATCACGTGCAGTGCGCCCTCGGGCCGGTGCGGCCCGTGCTCGACCAGGGTGACGTCGGCGCCGACCGCGGTGCTGAGCCGGCCGCCGGCGTCCGGCGCGTCGGAACGGAACCGTTCGCCGTCGGGCAGGATCAGTTCGGCCACGCCCGACCCGACGGTGACCGCCCGCACCCGCATGAGTGCCGGCAGCGCCCCCGCCCAGGTGACCTCGTCCCGCTCGTCGCGGACGGCGATGCGCCGGTCACCGTCGATCCCGGACGCGCCGACGCCGGCCACGGTCAGTGGTTCCCCGCCCACCGACTTCACCGGATACCGCCACAACTGGTCGACCCGCATCCGCCGCTCCCTCCCGTCCCGGCGTCGCGACCGTAGCCGGTCGCCGCCGCAAGCTTCCTACGGGTGGGCGGCTTCGGGCCAGGGGCGGGCGGGAATCACGTACGGCGGTCGGCGCCCGGACCGGTCCGGGGTCGTGCCGGCCGGTCACCCACCGGCGGGCGCGGGCCCGTTGTCGACCAGCCGGAAGCCGTCCGCCGGTGGCGCGTCACCCAACTCCTCCAGGATCAGGCCGTGCTGCGCCGAGCCCCGCAGGAGCGCCCCACGGTTGCTGATCTGGAACGTCGGCGTGTCACCACCACCGGTGGTGGTGATCTCGAACTGCTGGCCCGGCTCGTTCTGCTTGCAGGCGGCTCCCTCGACCGAGAGCGGCTGGGTGTTGCGCGGGTTGCGTACCTGCCAGCAGACCGCCTCACCCGGCCCGGAGCCGTGGCTGCTGCCGTAGTACGCCTTGATCAGGTACAGCCCGCCGTCCAGCGGGGTCGGCACGAACAACTGCCGTCCGCTGTCGCCGACGGCCTCGGTCAGGCGTCCCTCGTCGCTCAGCGACACACCCGACTCGAACGCGTCGACCCGCACGATCGTGACCTGACGGGTGCCGGACAGGACGGCCGGGGTGGCGGTCGCCGCCGGTGTGGACGGTGACGTGGAGGTCTCCGCCGGAGCGGCGGCGGTGGAGGTCGGGGCCGGCGTACCCGAGGCGTCCGGGGTCGTACCCGCGCCACAGCCCCCCGCCGCCGCGGCCAGCACCATCAGCCCCGCACCAGCGAGCCATCTGTTCACCGACATGCTCAAGCTCCTCTCCCCATCGCGCCCGGCCGGTCCCGGCCGTCGCGCCCGCGCCGACATCGACCGACATACCCGTGCGGCGCGAAGGCATGCCGCCCGGTCACGATCACGTCGGATGCGCCCGGCGATGCTACCCAACGCGACGCGAGCCGCTGGTAGCGTGAGTCCACAGAAGAAATCGCCGCATCGGCGGCGAACATCCTGATTCGCGGCCACGGGCTCCGGGTACAGCGGGCGTGCGTCATGCGGTACGCCCGGTCCGATCAGTATCGCCACCGCACAACCTGTGAGGCGAGCGTCCGTCCTGGATGGACGGCCGTTCGGCGGGAACTATCGGGGAGGTTCGGCACGGTGTTGTCACGACGTTCTCTTCTGGCCGGCGCGACCGGTCTGGGGGCCACCGCGTTGGTCGGTATGGCCGGCACGGGTGCCCGCGCGGCCGAGCCGGCCGCGCGACCACGGCGCATCCCCCGTACGCTCGCGCGAAAGCGCACGGGAATCGCGAGCCGGACACGTACGGACGCGGCGGAGTTCACCCTGACCCACCTGTCGGTCGCCACGACGGCGGCGGCCGCGGTCCGCCTGCGGGACCGGTCCGGCTGGGGCGACTGGCTGCCGCTCGACTCGTGCGCGGCGGGCCACGACGACCGGTCGCCGACCGCGGTACGGCGCGGGCTGCTCGTCGCACCCGACGTCACCGGATACGAGGTGCAGACCAGCGACGGCAGCCCGGCGACCGTCACCGAACTGAACACGGTCGACGGGCCGGCCGGGCCGGTCGCCGCCGCCGCGACCGACCGGATGCCGCCGGAGACGGGCCGCCGGGGCCGGGGAGCGCGGGGCCGGCGGCGGGACTGCCTGGTGCCGGCGTACCTGTCGCGGGCGGCGTGGGGTGCCGACGAGTCGCTGCGCTTCGACGCCGGGGGCAACGAACTGTGGGTGCCGGCCTACTATCCGGTGCAGACGCTGACGGTGCACCACACCGGGGTGTACGAGCACAACGACGACCCCGATCCGGCCGCGACCGTCCGCGCGATCTACCACACCGACACGGTCTCCGACGGGTACGGCGACGTCGGCTACCACCTGCTGGTCGACGAGGCCGGCCGGGTCTACGAGGGGCGGGTGTCCGGCGCCGACGGGCTGCCCGTCTTCGGCCCGGACCCGTCCCCCGACGGCAGGCCGCAGATGTCCAACGGGGCGCACGTCGGGCAGTTCAACGCCGGCAACGTCGGCGTGGCACTGCTGGGCCGCTTCACCGCCCGGCAGCCCACCCCGGCGGCCCGCGACTCGCTGGTGAAGGTGCTGGCCCTGCTGTCGTACGTCTGCGAACTGGACGCCGCCGGCCGTACCCGGTACGTCAATCCGGTCAACAACCTCGCCGGCGTGACCGACGTGATCTCCGGGCACCGCGACTGGGCGGCACTCGGCGCCGGTGCCACCGAGTGCCCGGGTGACGCCTTCCATCCGGCGCTCGCCTCCGTACGCCGCGACGTCGCCGACCTGCTCGGCCGGTGACCCGGCGCTGACGTGCTCCGCCGGTCACCCGGCGCCGACCGGTGGCCCACGGTCGGCAGGGCGGGCGGGCCGCCCGGCTCACGCCGGCGCCGGCCTCGCCCGCCGGGAGCCCGACCAGCGCCGCCGGCACGACAGGACCACGATGATCAGGATGATGGACGGCAGCGGAAGCGGGTGCCCGAGGACGAGGGCGACCGTCAACTCGGCGAGTCCACCCAGGACGGTGGCGACGAAGATCCACGCCGGCCCGGTCGACGCGCCGGGCCGGCGGCCGCCGCGGACCGTACCCCATGGTTTGCGCACCGACAGCCAGCCCTGGAACGCGATCGCGCCGGCCATCAGCGCGGTCCCGACGACCAGCGCCGGCGTGGGACCGGCGGTGAGCGAGGTCGTCAGCGCCGGTGACAGCACGAAGATGCCGAGATACACCTGGACCATGCTGATGGTGAACTTGGTCAGCACCCACCAGTGGACGAAGAAACCCCAGGGGGTGGCGGCCGCGAGGACGATGCCGGTGCAGGCCGACACCCCGGCCATCGGGGCGAGCAGCCGGCCGTCGATCCGGTGCGCCATGGACGTCGCGGCGTCGCGGACCGCGACGTCGTCCGCCGCGAGACCGACCGCGAGCAGCACGCACAGGGTCATGGCCTGCGCCATCCAGCCGACCGAGGTCAGGGTGTGCAGCCAGACGGTTAGTTGACGCCAGCGTTTCACCACGGGTCCGATCGTCACAGCCGGCGTGCCGGACGGCCATCGGAGGAAACCCGGGAATGGGCCCCGGGGTTCCCCCGGATGCGGTCCCGCCGGGGCGGTCACGGCCGTACGGTGCCGGTGGCCCCGTCGACGGTGACGGTCGCCCCGTCCGGCAGCCGGTCCATCGCTCCGGGCACCCCGAGCACGGCGGGGATGCCCTGTTCGCGGGCGACGATCGCCGCGTGGGACAGTGCCCCGCCGGTCTCGGTCACGACGGCGGCCACGATCCGGAGCAGGGGTGTCCAGGCCGGGTCGGTGAAACGGCAGACGAGGATGTCGCCGGGGCGTACCCGCCCGAAGTCGCCGGGCCCGCGGACGATCCGGGCCGGGCCGGTGGCCGTACCCCGGCTGCCGGGCGTGCCGGCCAGCGAGCCGGTCGGTGCCGGGGCGGCCGGTGGCGCGGGAGGTGGCGTGGCGGTCACCGGGCGCGCCTGGAGCAGCCAGATCCGGTCCCCGACGGCCGCCCACTCGATGTCCTGCGCGCCGCCGAGCAGCGCGGCCACGGTACGGCCGAGGCGGGCGAGCCGTACGGCGGCCGCGTCGTCGAGGACCGGCCGGTTCCGGGCGCCGGCCGGGACCTCGCGTACGGCGACCCGGCCCTCGTGCCGGTCGAGGCGGATCCGCTTGTCGGCGACGGATCGGGCGACGGTGTCCCGCGCGTCCACCCGGTACGTGTCCGGTGTGACGCGGCCTTCGACGATGCTCGGGCCGAGCCCCCACGACGCCTCGATCACGGTCGGGCCGGGGTGCGCGGGATCGGGGGTGAACATGACACCCGACGCCCCCGCGTCCAGGTGCCGCTGGACGATCACCGCCATCTCCGGGACGGCGGTGTCGTCGGTGGACCGGTAGGCGGCGGCGCGCGGCGACCACAGTGACGCCCAGCAGGCGCGTACGGCGTCCGTCACGGCCGGCGCACCGCGCACGGCGAGGAAGCTGTCGTGCCGGCCGGCCGCGGATGCCGTGGCCGTGTCCTCGTTCGTGGCCGACGACCGCACCGCCACCGGCGGGTGGCCGAGGGTGGCGAGCGCGTGGGCCAGCAGGTCGGGGAGGCGGGGCGGCATCGGCGTGGCCGCCACGGCCCGCCGGGCGGCGGCGAAGCCCTGCCCGGCGGCGAGCCGCGCGAGGTCGAGGTCGCGGGTGGCGGCACGGTAGGCCGCGCGGGGCACGACGACGCCGGGCGGCACCGGCAGGCCGGCGCGGATGAGCGCGCCGAGCGTGCCCGCCTTGCCGCCGCAGGTGTCGACCGTCGCGTCCGCGAGGGGTACGAGCATCTCCCACCTCCTCAACACAATGTTGACAACAGAACGTTGATGATGCAGGGTCACGGCATGCCACGCAAGCAGGACACCGGAGACGCCGCCCGCGCCGACCAGCGCCAGGCCCAACGCGAGCGGGAGGCCCGCGACCGCCTCCTCGACCTCGGCGCGGACGCCCTCGCACCGCGCCCGTGGCGTCCCCCACCCGTGCCGGCGTCCGCGGTCGATCTCGCGCAGTTCGCCCTCTGGCGGTCGTCGGACCTCTCCCGGGAGGGCATCCTGGCCGCGCTCGCCCTCCTGCCCGCCGCGCGGGCCGAGGTCGACGAACTCGAGGCCGGTCTGCTGTTCGCGGCCCGCACCGCGGGCCTGACCTGGGCCGAGATGGCCGAGCCGATGGGGCTCGGCTCACCCCAGGCGTGCCAGCAGCGATACGACCGCCTCACGACCCGGCGGGACGCGAGGTGACCAGGGGCTCGGCACCGGACCTGCTCGTCCTGCACGCGGTGCGGCTCAAGGGCTTCGCGGACACCCGGGCACTCGCCGACCGGTTCGGGCTCGACCCACGCACGACCGAGGAGTCGCTGCGCGACCACGAGGCACACGGCCGGGTCACGCACACCGGCTTCGCCGGCACGTACGGCTGGTCACTCACCGAGGCGGGGCGCGCCGAGAACGAACGCCGGCTCGCGGCCGAACTCGCGCACACCGGCGGAGCGGAGGCCGTACGCCGGGTGCACCGCGACTTCCTCCCCCTGAACGGCCTCCTGCGCCGCGCCTGCACCGACTGGCAACTGCGCCCGACGCCGGACGATCCGCTCGCCGCCAACGACCACACCGACCCGGAGTGGGACGCCGGCGTCCTCCACGAACTCGCCATCGTGGACCGCGCGCTCACCGCCGTCGTCGACCGGCTCGGGGTGATCCTCGCCCGGTTCCACGGCTACGACACGCGCTTCTCCGCCGCACTGACCCGCGCCCGCGCCGGCGAGGTGGCCTGGGTCGACCGGACCGACGTCGACTCCTGCCACCGGGTGTGGTTCGAACTGCACGAGGACCTCCTTGCCACGCTCGGAATCGACCGTGGCAAGGAGGCTGACGCTGTCTCCCGCCTCCGCTAGCGCAGGCGGGTCTCGATGGCCTCGATGATGCGGGGCCGGAGCTCGGCGGCGCGGATGACGGCGTCGACCGAGCCGACCTCGACCGCGCGCCGGATGTCGTGCACGCGGTCGAACTCCGTGGCCACCTCGCCGAGCTTCTCGGCCCGGACCGACGACCGGAGTTCGTCGAGTTCCGCGGTCAACGCGGCCCGGTCGGCGCCGGAGGCGGCCGCGGCCCGGGCCTCCAGATCCCGTACGCGCGGGTCGGCCGCGGTGCGCGCGTTGACGTCGCCGGCGAACACCACCGCGGCTGCGGGGGCGCCGCCGAGCACCGAGGCGAACGAGCCCTCCAGCGCCAGCACGGTCATGTTCGGGTTCAGCGCCTTCGAGAACACCACGAACGCGCCGCCGTGGTACCGCGAGATCACGCAGAACACGATGGGCCCACGGAAGTTCACGATCGCGCGCCCGATCTCGGCGCCGTACTCGAGCTGGAGCTTGCGCATCGACTCCGGTGAGCCGTCGAAGCCGGACAGGTTCGCCAGCACCACCAGTGGCCGGTTGCCGCTGGCCGCGTTGATCGCCCGCGCGGCCTTCTTCGACGACTGCGGGAAGAGGGTGCCGGCGGTGTAGGTGTCCGGGCCGTCGGTGGGCGGGAAGCCGCGTCGCGGCACCGCGCGGGACTCGATGCCGAGCAGGCACACCGGCATGCCGCCGAGGTGCACGTCCTGCACCACCGCCGTGTCCGCGTCGGCCATGCCCGCCCAGCGTTCCAGCACCGGGTGGTCCTGGTCGGACAGGGCCCGCATCACCGTACGGATGTCGAACGGCTTCTTGCGGTCCGGGTTGGCCGCGGCGGAGAAGATCTCGCCGACGGTGGTGAAGTCGCTGCCGTCCACGGTGTGCGGGAAGTCGGAGACGTCGCGGTCGACGGGGTCGGTGGTCACCGACCGGCGCGGCGCCGTCTCGCCGGGTGCGACGTACGTGTGGTCGTAGTACGACATCAGCAGGTCGCGCGCGGCGCCGAGGTTCGGCGCCCAGTACTGCGCCTGCCCGTTGGGACCCATCACCCGGTCGTAGCCGCCGATGCCGAAGTTGTCCTCGGCCGACACCCCGCCGGAGAAGTCGAGCGACTGCTTGCCGGTGAGCACCATCGCCGAGTCCGGCGTCATCACCAGGATGCCCCGGGTGTGCATCAGCATCGTCGCCTCGGCGTTCCAGTACGGCTGGGCGCCGACGGTGATCCCGGCGACCACGATGTTGATCTCGCCGCCGTCCTGGGTGAACTCGACGATCCGCTTGAGCGCCGCGGCCACCCAGTCCATGTTCTCGGTGCCCGACTCCATGGAGATCCGCGCGCCGGCGGACAGCGCGTACCACTCCAGCGGCACCCGCATCCGCTCGGCCAGGTCGAGCGCGGCGATCACCCGGCGGCACTCCGGTTCGGACAGCGCGCCGAGCGACTTCGTCGGGTCGCCGAGCAGCACGACCCGGGTGACACCCTGCGGGTGCCGCTGCGTCCGGGTGGTGACGACGCCGGCGACGATGGCCGCGGTGTTGCGGCCCTTCGGCCGGTCGACCGGCACCAGCGCGTGGTCGTCGTCGAGGTCGTGCTCGACGAAGTCGCCGAGCAGGCCGGTCAGCTCGTACGGGTAGACCGCGTTGCGACTGCTGGCCCGCAGCACCTTCTGCCGGTAGCCGTCGAGCGGCTCGACCGGTTCGTCCGACGGCTCGCCGACGGTCAGGCTGATGCCGCCGGTGGCGTGGAAGGAGATCCGCATCGCGATCGGGACCAGCTCACCGGTCTGCGGGTCGCGCTGCCGCGCGATGAACTCGATCTCCTCCAGCCCGGCGCCGGCGGTCGTCGGCAGCACCCGCCCGGCGATCATCTCCAGCTCGGCGCGGGTGAGGTCGCTCGGCGGCCAGACGTAGAGGACGATGCGGTTGGTGTTGAAGCGGTTCTTCGACGGCCGTCGCGCCTGGGCGCGGCGGATCGAGTCGAGGCAGGTGGCGATGGTGTCCTCGGCCGTGGGCAGGGCGACCAGCCGACCGTCGTGCTCGCGCAGCTCGGTCAGGTCGCGTACCTGGGCGAACGCGACCAGCCGGTCGTCGGACGGGTTGCCGCGCGCCACGCACTGGAAGAGGTAGACCTCCTCGTCGGAGGACGGCAGCCGGGTGAGGTCGAACTTGCTCAGCCGCTCCATCCGCATCCGCTGCGCGATGTAGGGGTGCAGGCCGCGGATCAGCCGTTCCTCGGCCATCCCGGTGGTCGAGGGGCGGAACGTGAAGTGCTGGTGCATCACGGTGCCGCTGCGGCCGGCGACGGCGACGGTGAGCCGGCGGACCTGTTCGGGCAGCGGGTGTGCGCTGACGACGTCGTGCAGCGTGCCCGCCATCGCCTCGGAGTCCGTGGGCTGGTTCTCCCAGGCGAGGTAGATGTCGGCGTCGATGGCGTCCTCGCCCCCCGCCAGTTCGGCGAGCCCGTGCAGCGCGCTGCCGAGCGCCTCGTAGCTCACCGCCGCGGAGACCACGGACGAGCCGGCGCGTTCGGCGACCACGAACGCGCAGCCGGCGACCTGCCTGGTGCGGACGCTGGTGAGCCCCTTGTTGCCGTAGTAGCGCCGGGTCAGCACCTCCAGCATGACCGAGTTGTCCAGGTCGGCGCGGGCGAGCCGCTGGCCGAGCAGCCGGACCAGCGGCTCGGTGCTGCGTACCATCTCGGCGACGCGTTCGGCCCGGTCGGCCGAGTCCGGGTGGGCGTCGAGGTGGCGCAGGTGCCGGCGGACGCCGGCGTAGACGAGGGCGCGGTTGCGGCGCAGCAGCGGCTGGCCGAACCAGGCGAAGACCACGCCGCGGGCCAGGTCGGCGACCACCGGGAAGCGCACCTGGGTCGCGGCGACCAGCCGCTCCAGCGCGAGACCGGCCGGCTCGCGCAGCGTCTCGTCCGGCGGCGGCTCGCGCAGCCAGGCGCGTAGCAGCGTCGCCACGACGGTGGCGTCGGCGGCCGCGCGCTGCTGGGCGAGGAAGATCCGGAAGACCGCGGCTTCGAGGTCCGGGCAGCGCTCCAGTTCGGCGACGCCGTAGTGCCCGAGCGCCTTGGCGAGCTTGGTCTGGAACGTCTCCGGCACCCCGGCCCGTTCGACGTCGAGGCTCTGCAGGTAGGTGTGGAAGTATTCGCGGGCGCTGTGCACGTGGCTGTCGCCGCCGTCCTCGCCCGCCGGCCGGTTACGGCTCAGCTCGGCGAGGTCGGCGAAGACGTCGAGGAGTTCGAGTTCCTCGGCCAGCGGCCGGTGGCCGTCGTCGGTGGCCGCCCGGCGCGCGACGAGGTAGTCGTCGAGCACCCGGCGGTCGTCGTGCGGGTCGACGTCGAAGCCGAGCAGCAGGCTGCGCAGGTCTTCCCGGCCCCGGCCGGCGCGCTCGCGGGCCGGGATCCGCTCGGGGGTGGCGGGCAGATCGAGTTCGACGGACCCGGTGGTCGAGGTCTCCTCGGCCTCGGCGTCGGCGATCGGCTCCAGGCGCAGCAGTGGGGCGCCGGTCTCCACCTGGCTGCCCACGGAGACGACACATTCCTTCAGCCGTGCCTTGAACGGCGCCCGCAGCACCGTCTCCATCTTCATGCTCTCCAGCACCAGCACCGGTGCGCCCGCCTCGACCTCCGCCCCGACCTCCAGCGGCGTGGCGACGACCAGCGCGGGCATGGACGAGCGGATGACGCCACCCTCGTCGCGGCTGACCCGGTGCGTGACGCCGTCAACCTCGACCAGGTGGACCGGCCCGTAGGTGCTGGTGAGCAGGCGGTAGCGGGTGCCGTTGACGACGGTCTGGCCGGTGTGCCGGTCGAAGCGGTCGAGTTCGACGTCGGCGGTGCGGACGTCGTCGCCGGCCTCGATGCCGACCCGGAACCGGTGCGCGCCGATCCGGGCGACGCGTACCCGGTATCCGGCGCCGCGCAGCTTGAGGTCCAGGGGGCGGCCGCTGGAGTGCCGCACCTGTGGGCGTCCGCCGAAGGCGGTGGACAGCAGCCGCTGCCGCTCGACGCGTTCCTCCTCCTCGTACGCCTCGATGGCGGCGGCGGCCAGCGCGACGGCGGAGTGCCGGTGCGAGACGAGCCGGCCCTCGCCGCGTACCCGGTCGATCCAGCCGGTGTCGGCGCTGGCGTCGATCACCTCGGGCTGGTCGAGCAGGTCGAGCACGAAGCTCTTGTTCGTCGCGCCGCCCTCGATGATCACCGTGGTCTGTGCCATCGCGCGCCGTAGCCGGCCGAGTGCCTCGTCGCGGTCGTGGCCGTACGCGATGATCTTCGCGATCATCGAGTCGAAGTCGCCGGGGATGGTGTCGCCCTCGCTGACCCCGGTGTCGACGCGGATGCCGGGTCCGGCGGGCAGGTCGAGCCGGGCGATGCGGCCCGGGGAGGGCGCGAAGTCGCGGTCGGGGTCCTCGGCGTTGAGCCGGGCCTCGATGGCGTGCCCCCGCTCCACCGGCGGCCGGCCTTCGAGGCGACCGCCGGACGCCACCCGCAGTTGCGCCTTGACCAGGTCGAACCCGGTGGTGGCCTCGGTGATCGGGTGCTCGACCTGCAGCCGGGTGTTGACCTCGAGGAAGGCGAACAGCCGGTCGCCGGGGTGGTAGAGGAACTCGACGGTCGCCGCGCCGCGGTAACCGACCGCGACGGCCAGCCGTTCGGCGGACGCCTTGAGTTCGGCGGTCTGCTCCGGGCCGAGCACCGGTGACGCCGACTCCTCGATGACCTTCTGGTTGCGCCGCTGTACGGAGCAGTCACGGACGCCGAGCGCCCAGGCGGTGCCCTGGCCGTCGGCGATGACCTGGACCTCGACGTGCCGGGCGCCGGTGACCAGCCGTTCCAGGAACACCACGCCGCTGCCGAACGCGCGGGCGGCCTCCTGGCTGGTGCGCTCGTAGGCGTCGGCGAGTTCGGCCGCGTTGTTGATCACGCGGATGCCGCGCCCGCCGCCGCCCGCGGTCGCCTTCAGCATCAGCGGGTAGCCGATGTCGGCCGCCGCCGCCAGGGCGGCCTCCACGCTCTCGACCGCGCCACGGCTCCAGGGGGCGACCGGTACGCCGACCTCCTCGGCGATCAGCTTCGCGCCGATCTTGTCGCCGAGCTTGCGCATGGCGTCCGGGCTCGGCCCGACGAAGGTGACCCCGACCCGCTCGCACAGCTCGGCGAACGCCGGGTCCTCCGCGACGAAGCCCCAGCCGACCCAGGCGGCGTCGGCGCCGGTCTCGACCAGGGCGCGCTCCAGGACCTTCAGGTCCAGGTACGGGCGCGCGGACGCGGGGCCGAGGTCGTAGGCGATGTCGGCCTCGCGTACGAAGGTTGCGGTGCGGTCGACGTCGGTGTGCAGGGCTACTGTCTCGATCCGGGTCCCGGTCTCCGCGGCCAGCTCGCGGACGGCGTGGATGAGGCGCATCGCGGCCTCACCACGGTTGACGATGGCGACGCGGTTGAACACCCGAGCGAGCCCTTCTGTAGACCGACGATGTGCGTGCCGCGACTCTGCGGCCCCCGGCAGTGTTTCACCCTTCCGTCTACGAGCTGGCAGCGCCATGTCGCAAACACTGCACACTTCTCAGCTTCCGTTGTAGGAAACATCCAAAGGTCGGCACGTGGCCACCCGATCGCTGGACAGGGCGGTCGACGTCGACACCCTCAGCGTGGTCGAGGACATGGACGCCGTACGCCGCTCGCTCGGCGAGCGCACGATCAGCTACTTCGGCCTGTCCTACAGCACCCTGATCGGCCAGCAGTACGCCGAGCGGCACGGCGACCACGTCCGCGCCATGGTCCTCGACAGCGTCATGGACCACAGCCTGGGCACCCGGCGGTTCGTCGAGACCGAGGCCGCCGCCGAGGACTCGTTCCGGGAGTTCGTCTCCTGGTGCGACCGCACCGGATCCTGCGCGCTGCACGGGCGAGACGTGGTCCGGGTGTGGAACGACCTGCTGCGGCGGGCCGACCGCGGCGAAGTCGCCGACCCGCGCACACCCGGCACGCCGGTCACCGCGCAGGCGCTGCGCGACCGGGCCTTCGCCGAACTCTACGGCCCCACCTGGGCGGTGCTCGCCGAGTTCCTGTCGGTGCTGGACGCGTCCTCCGTCGCCCCGCCCCCCCGCCGACGAGCCGTACCTGAAACCGCACCTGTTCCCGGCGGTGTTCTGCCTGGACTGGAGCCTCCCGGTGCGCGACCACCGCGAGTTCGCCGCCCTGACCCGGCGGGCCGAACGGACCGCACCCCACATGAAGGGCTCGCCGCTGGCCCGCGACGCCGTGGCCGCCTGCGTCGGCCGCTCCGCGGACACGGTGAACCCGCAGCACCGGCTACGGATCACCAAGGCGCCGAAGATCCTGCTGCTCAACGCGCGGCACGACCCGTCGACCGCCTACGAGTGGGCGGTCAACGTCCACCGGCAGTCCCGCACTGCCACGGTTCTGCTGACGTACGAGGGCTGGGGCCACGGCGTCTACGACCGGAGCGACTGCACCCGCAACGCCACCGACGCCTACCTGATCGACCTGACCGTGCCCCGCGACGGGACCCGCTGCGCCGCCGTCGAACCGGTCGTCACCCCGATGTCCGCGCGGTGAGCCGGCCGGCGCCGGACCCGACCGTGGTCGGGTCCGGCGCCGGGAAAGGTCAGGAGACGTACGTCCGCCCGCCCAGTTCCCGCCAGCCGAGCACGCCGTACCAGATCATGACCGGCAGGTGCAGGACGTAGCCGACCTGCTCCAGCATCGGCGACGGGCCGGCTGTTCCGGTGGTCCACGGCAGGGCGACCGCGGCGAGACCCGACAGCGCGGCGACCACGCCGGCACGGCGGAGTCCGGCGGGCAACGTGGTGAAGAACGTGGCGGACGCGAGGGCTGCGACCCAGAGCAGCCCGGCCAGGTTGACCATCCACTTGGCGACGAGCATCACCGCCCTGGTCACGGTGATCGCCGCCGGGTCGGCGGGGTCGGCGGCGAGCTGGGTCAACGCCAGGTTTCCGGCGTCGTGCAGCAGTCCCGCCAGCCCCGCGGCGGCCAGCAGCCCGGCGGGCAGCAGCGCGAGGTGCGGGCCGGTCACCCGCGCGCGGGCGGCCATCAGGAGGCCGGCCCCGGTCAGCGCGAGCCAGCCGATCACGTCGAGGCCCAACTCGAGCAGGTGCAGCCCGGGACGGGCGTTCACCGCGGCGAGCGTGGCGGCCGGGTCGGCCGGATTCAGGGTCAGTCCGGATGGCACGACGATGACGGCGGCGGCGACCATGGTGGTCAGCGAGGTCAACAGCAGGAGACCGGTCAGTCGTACGGCCGGTGCACTGTGGTGGGTGGACGTCATGGCCGCCGACGCTAGAACCCTGACGTAGGGCGAAGGTCAAGCCGCGAGGAGGACGACGTGTGGCGCATCGGGCAGTTGGCGACCATGACGGGGGTTTCCGACCGCACCCTGCGTCATTACGACAGCATCGGATTGCTGGTGCCGGCAGCCGTGGACCGGGCCACGGGTTACCGGTGGTACGGCGTGCCGGAGCTGGCCCGGCTGGAGCGCATCCGCGGACTGCGCCGCCTCGGCCTGTCGCTGCGCCAGATCACCGACCTGCTGGACGCGCCCGACGACCGGCTCCGGCAGGCGCTGACCGAGACGGTGGACGCCCTGCGCCGGGACATCGCCAGCCTGACCGAGACCATGGCCGCCGCCGAGGACCGGCTCGCCGCCGACACCCCGATCCTGCCCCGGCGGTCCCGGGTGGCCGCCCGCCGCCTGAACGTCCGCCGTCTGCGGGTCGGCCACCCGGCCGAGCTGGCGGCCCTTTGCGCCACCTCTGCGACGGTCCTGTTGACCTGGCTGACCGGGCATCCGGCCGGCGGCTTCGCCGCGGCCGTGGCAACCGGTCGCGGGGGTGAGAGTCTCACCCTGCCCGGTCGGGACGTGGTACGCGTCGTCGTGCCGCCCGGGCACGGCGTGGTCCGCGCCGGGCAGGACCTCTTCGACTGGCTGCACCGCAACCGTCTGGCGGTCACCGGCCCCACGCTCGAGGAACGGCTGGTCGACGCCGACGGCGCCAGCGCCACCGTCCTGGAGGTGCCGGTGCGGCCCGTGGCCGAACCCGGCATCGACGCACGCGACGGGGACACCGGCGCCGGGACCGGTTACCGACTTGTTGGACCGGGTCGGGCCCACTAGCATTCCGCGCATGATCATTCAGTTCATGCGCCTGCGTTCCGCCTGAGGCGGCGCGCCGTGCCGGTCGTCCATCGACCGGCTTTCGGCCGGCCCGGCTGAACCCCCGCCCACGCGCGGGAGGCCCGGGTCGGTCCACGTCGTGTCGCCGCCGGACGGCATCTTTCCTCCGACTCGACAGGACTTCTTCACATGCGTAAAACAGCTCATGTCGCCATGGTCGGCAGCACCACGCCCAGCCACGTCTACCCGTCCCTGGGCCTGATCCGGGAACTGGTCGACCGCGGGCACCGGGTCACGTACGCGGTCGGCGAACCACTCACCGGCCTGGTCACGCCGACCGGGGCGGAGCCGGTCGCCCACCCGTCGATCCTGCCGCAGGGCGACACCGCCTGGCCGGAAGACCCCGGTACGGCGATGCGGGTGTTCCTCGACGAGGGCATCGCCGTGCTACCGCGCCTGACCGCCCGCTACGACACCGACCGTCCGGACCTCGTGCTCTACGACATCGGCGGGCTGCCCGGACCGCTGCTGGGCGCCCGCTACGGCGTACCGGCGGTGCAACTGTCGCCCGCGATGGTCGCCTGGGACGGCTACGAGGAGGACATGGCGGAGTTCATCACCGCCCTGGCCGCCTCGGAGTCCGGACGGGACTACTACGCCACGTTCGACAGGTGGCTGGCCGACAACGGCATCCACCAGGACGCGCGGACGTTCCTGAACCATCCGGCACACGTGCTGGCGCTCATCCCCCGGGTGATGCAGCCGAACGCCGACCGGGTGCCGGAGCACCGGGTACGGTTCGTCGGTCCGTGCCTCGACCCGGCCCGGCTCGCCGAACCCGGCTGGGCGCCGCCGGACAGCGGGCGCCGGGTCCTGCTGGTCTCCTTCGGCACGGCCTACAACGACCAGTTGCCGGTCTACCGGGCCTGCCTGGACGGGTTCGCCGACTCGCCGTGGCACGTGGTCATGGCCATCGGCGACAAGGTCGACCCGGCCGACCTGGGGCCGCTGCCGGACAACGTCGAGGCGCACCGCCGCGTACCGCAGCTGGCGGTCCTGGCCCACGCGTCGGCCTTCGTCACCCACGCCGGCATGGGCGGCTGCACCGAGGCACTCTGGTTCGGCGTACCCACGGTCGCGATCCCGCAGGCGGTGGACCAGTTCGCCAACGCCGACCGGCTGGTCGAGGCCGGGGTCGGCCGGCGGCTGCCGGCCGAGGAGGTCACCGCGCGGACGCTGCGCGCGGCGGTCGACGCGGTCGCCGACGACCCGCGGCTGCGGCACCGCCTGGCCGAGATCCGGGCCGAGGTACGGACGAACGGCGGGCTGCGGCACGCGGCGGACGCGGTGGAGGCGTTTCTTCCCGGGCGCTGAGCACGGTGCGGGGGCCGCCGGGAGGTGGCGGGAGGTCCGGGGCGTCCACAGCGCCGCCGGCACCGCCGACCAGAGCCGCTGCCGGCGGCCCGCGTTCCGCTGCCAGATCAACGACACCCGACCACGATGCATCGAACAACCTCTATGCTCGCCGTTACCTCGACCGCGCGGCCACGCGTGTCGGCGCGCGAACGGAGAGATGGCCATGGCCGCTGATCGCACCCTGCCCACGCTCCACTTCCACCGTCTGCGAACGGTGCTCCTCGCACTCGGTCTCGCGCTCGGCCTCGCCGCACCCACGCTGGTGGCGACTCCCGCGTCGGCCCAGCCGACCACGCAGGCCCGCGACCCCCTGTGCTGGGCCGACGGATTCAGCGAACCGCCGGGCATCGGCCGGCCGCTCGCACTCACCTGGTCACGCATCGGCAACCGGTCCAACGGCGGCTACACCTACCGCTACTGGATGGTGCAGGAGGTGAGCGCCACATCGAACCTTTACTACCAGCGCAGCCTGGTGGCCAGGTGCTCCGGCGACTCGCTGGTCTCCACCACGACGATCACCGCGACCGACGGGACCGGCACCCAGGCATGCACCAGTCCCGGTGACATCCACCTACCGGTGGGGAGCACCGAGCGGTTCGTCGGCCAGCGCGTCGCGTACGTGCGGTCGTCCCTCGTCTTCACCTACACGTTCCGGTACTGGCACCGGGAGGCGCTGTCGATCGCCACCCTCCAGTGGTTCTACCAGTCCAGCGGCGTCGTCATGTGCTGACCCACGCGGCGGGGCGAACCGCCACACCGACGAGCGCGAACGTCGCTAGTGTCGCGGCATGGTGGAATTCATCGGCGATGATCTCAGGGGTTCGCGGTTCGAGCGGGTGAACCTCAGCGGTGCGCGGTTCCGCGCCAGTGACCTGAGCGGTGCGAGCCTGCGCGGCGTGGCGATGACCGGCGTGGTGATGCGCGGCGTCGAACTGGTCGACGTCGACATCTACGGCGAGATCGCGAACCTGACGGTCAACGGCGTCGACGTCGGGCCGCTGATCGACGCCGAACTGGACCGGCGGTACCCGGACCGGGCCAAGATGCGCCCGGCCACGGCCGCCGGCTTCCGGCAGGCGTGGGACACCGTCGAGCGGCTCTGGGCCGGCACCGTCGCACGGGCCCGACGTCTCGACCCCGACCTGTTGCACGAGTCCGTCGACGGCGAGTGGTCCTTCGTCGAAACCCTGCGCCACCTCGTGTTCGCCACCGACGCGTGGGTCAGGAGGGCCATTCTCGGCGATCCGGCACCGTGGGATCCGTTGGGCCTGCCGTGGGACGAGATGCCGGAGACGGCGGGAATCCCCAGGGACCGGGCCGCACGCCCCTCGCTGGACAGCGTCCTCGACCTGCGCCGCGACCGGATGTCAACCGTCCGCGAGGTCGTCGACGGCCTCACCGACGAGACGCTCGGCGGCCACACCCGGCCGGTGGTGGCACCGGGGTGGCCGCCGCCGGACAGTTTTCCGGTGCGGGAATGCCTGCTGATCGTCCTCAACGAGGAATGGGAACACCGCCTCTACGCCGAACGGGACCTCGCCGTGCTCGAGGCGCGCGACTCATAGTGCGTCGTCGCGGCGGACTTCGCCGGTGCCGCGCCCGACGACGTGGCGGAACCGGAGCGCGAGGACGAGCGCGAGCGCGACCAGGATGGCGCTGGCCCACACCGGTCCCGATCGGCCGGCACCGGCGGTGAGCGTCGCCGCCGCGATCGCGGGCCCGGCGGCGGCTCCCACGTTGAGGGCGGCGGTGGCATAGGAACCGGCCATCGTCGGGGCTCCGGTGGCCTCGTAGAGCACCCGGGTGATCAGGGTGCTGCCGACCGCGAACGACAGCGCTCCCTGGGTGAACGCGAGGCCCAGCAGGGCCGCCGGTACGTCGGCGGTGAGGCCGAGTGCGATCCAGCCGCCGAGCAGGAGCGGGCCGCCGCCGGCGACCACGGCACCGGGGTGCCGGTCGGCGAACCGGCCGGCGACCGTGACACCGGCGAAGCAGCCCAGACCGAACAGGGCCAGCACGGTCGAGATCCACAGTGGCCCCAGCCCGGCGACGTCGGTGACGATCGGGGCCAGGAAGGCGAAGGTGGCGAAGGTGGCGGCGTTGACCAGCGCGCCGAGCAGCAGGACCACGATCAGTCGTGGTCGCCGCAGCCGCGCCAGTTCGTGCCGCAGGAACGGGCCACCCGGGTCGCCGGCGCGGCCGGGGCCGGCGGGGATGCCGCGCACCACCGCGAGCGCGGCGGGCAGCCCCAGCAGGGCGACGGCCCAGAACGTCGCCCGCCAGCCGTGGAGCGCACCCAGCAGTGCCCCACCCGGTACGCCGACGACGGTGGCGACGGTCGTACCGGCGAGCAGGATCGACAGGGCACGTCCCTTGCGGTCGGCGGGGACGAGGTCGGCGGCGGCGGTGAGCGCGACCGCGAGGAAGCCGGCGTTCGCGAACGCCGCCACGACGCGGGTGACGAACAGGACCGGAAAGCTGTCGGTGAGCGCGCCGACGACGTGCGCGGCAAGGAACACGCCCAGGAATCCCAGGAGGCTGATCCGGCGCGGCCACGTACGGGCCAGGGCGGCCATGAGCGGCGCACCGACGATCATGCCGACGGCGAAGGCGGATGTCAGCAGTCCGGCGGTGGCGACGGATATGCCGAGGTCGGTGGCGATGTCCGGCACCAGGCCGGCGAGCATGAACTCCGAGGTGCCCATGGCGAACACGGCCACGGCAAGCAGGTAGAGCGGCAGAGGCATCGAGTACTCCGAGGTGACGAGAGCTGGTGGGACGTCATCTCGGTCACCGCGTCGGCAGGGCCCGGCCCCGAACGCCACCCGCCGGTGCGGTCCGCGCCGGCAGGTCGAGGTTTCAGTGGTTCAGGGGGCTGACGGGTGACCGAAAGCCCCCACCCTGGATGCCTCAGGACTCGACATGCGGCCATGTTACGTCACCGGTTCGCGCGGGCGGTCCGGCGTCGAGCGGTGGCCATCGCGGAGGTACGGCCGGTCATAGGCGCGGCTGTGCCGGCATGTCGGCGGATCGACATGCCGGCACAGTTCACGCACCCGCGGTCAGTAGTTGGCGAGGCGGTGGGTGGACCAGCCGTGGCCGATCTGGGCCGGTGCGGCGAAGGTGCCGTCACCGTCCCCGGTCCAGCGGATCAACGTGTTGTCGCTCGCCTTCACGCCGACGATGTCGGCCTTGCGGTCGCCGTTGACATCCAGCACGGCGAACTCGCGGACGCCCTGCCAGCCCCCGCCGACGACGACCGGTGCGGTGAAGCCACCCTGGCCGTTGCCCTTCCAGAACAGCAACGTCCCGTCCGGCTTCGTCCCCCAGATGTCAGCATCACCGTCACCGTCGGCATCACCGGCGGCGAACCGGGACACCTGGCTCCAGCCCGTACCGACCCGACGCGGCTCCGCGAACTGACCCCGACCCGTGCCGACGTAGAGGTTCAGGTAGTCACCGACCTTCGCCAGGATGTCGGCCTTGTCGTCACCGTTCACATCCGCGACCGTGAACCACTGCACGGTCTTCCAACCCTGACCAACCTGCGTACGGGAACCGAAACCACCCTTGGCGTCGTTGTGCCAGTACCACAACACCCCGTCCGTCGCCGTCGCGAACAGATCCGCGAACCCGTCCCCGTTCGAGTCACCGACCGCGATCCGGTTGTAGTTGTCGATCCACCCCGACCCGACCCGGACCGCCGCACCGAACGTCCCCGCCGAACGACCCGGATACATCCACATCACATCGTTCGCATCCACCGCCACCAGATCCTCGAACCGGTCACCATTCACACTCTCCGCCGGCCGATCCGGCACGGAGATGTTCGGCGGTGACACGTACCCGCTGATCAGGACGTCGCGTTCGCCGGCCCGCTGGGTGGCCGGGTTGATGCGCCGCTTGACCACCGCGTCGTTCTGGTTGCCCTCGATGGTCGTGATGGTGCCGTCGGAGTGCACGGTGTGGACGATGCCGACGTGGCCTCCCACACCGGAGCCCGGCGTACCCCACACGACGACGTCACCGGGGGCCGGGCTGCCGGTCCCGCCGGAGGGGCGGGCCTTCCAGAGCCCCTGCTGCTGTCCCCAGGTGCCGACGCCGGTGGCGACGTCGGTCGTGAACACCGGGGAGACACCGGCGTTGCGCCAGACCCACTCGGCGAACATCGCGCACCAGGCGGTGGTGATGCATGGACCGTACTTCTGGCAGCGGCCGTTGGCCTCGGAGTTGCCGACCTCGCCCTCGGCGACGGCGACGATGCCGGCACGGGTGGCGGCGTGGGCCGTACGGGTGCCGAGGGTCGCGTCCTGCACCGCGTACGCGGCAAGCATGGTGAGTATCCCGATGACCGCGGTGACGACCGCTCGCGCCCGCGGTTTCCTGACTGTCTGCATGTTCACGGCTCCTCTGTTCCTGGTCTAGTGGTTGGCGAGGCGGTGGGTGGACCAGCCGTGGCCGATCTGGGCCGGTGCGGCGAAGGTGCCGTCACCGTCCCCGGTCCAACGGATCAACGTGTTGTCGCTCGCCTTCACACCGACGATGTCGGCCTTGCGGTCGCCGTTGACATCCAGCACGGCGAACTCGCGGACGCCCTGCCAGCCCCCGCCGACGACGACCGGTGCGGTGAAGCCACCCTGGCCGTTGCCCTTCCAGAACAGCAACGTCCCGTCCGGCTTCGTCCCCCAGATGTCAGCATCACCGTCACCGTCGGCATCACCGGCGGCGAACCGGGACACCTGGCTCCAGCCCGTACCGACCCGACGCGGCTCCGCGAACTGACCCCGACCCGTGCCGACGTAGAGGTTCAGGTAGTCACCGACCTTCGCCAGGATGTCGGCCTTGTCGTCACCGTTCACATCCGCGACCGTGAACCACTGCACGGTCTTCCAACCCTGACCAACCTGCGTACGGGAACCGAAACCACCCTTGGCGTCGTTGTGCCAGTACCACAACACCCCGTCCGTCGCCGTCGCGAACAGATCCGCGAACCCGTCCCCGTTCGAGTCACCGACCGCGATCCGGTTGTAGTTGTCGATCCACCCCGACCCGACCCGGACCGCCGCACCGAACGTCCCCGCCGAACGACCCGGATACATCCACATCACATCGTTCGCATCCACCGCCACCAGATCCTCGAACCGGTCACCATTCACACTCTCCGCCGGCCGGTCGGGGGCGGTGGTGTTGAAGCGGTACAGGTTGTAGGTACGCATCAGGCTGATGACCTTGTTCGCGTATTCCGGATCGGTGGCGTATCCGGCGCGGTGCACCTCGCGGATGAACTGGTCGGGATCGTCCACGTGGTCGAACGCGGCCGCGTACCGCGCGGTCCGCAGCAGCCGGCCGTAGTCGCGGAACGAGTCCGTGCTGCTGGCGTACCCGCGGAAGTACTGGTTGACGGTGTAGCAGCCGGACGGACCGCACTCCTGGGTCGGATAGTTGTGGCAGCTCGTCGCGATCGGGCCCGGCGCGTTCGACGCGGTGCACTTGAAGCCGAAGAAGTTCCTCCGTTCGCGGGTCAGTCGGCTCTCGCCCCACGCGGATTCGAGGATCGACTGGCCGAGGGCCACCGATGCCGGCACGCCGTACTGCTGCTGCACGGTCTGGGCGGAGGCGGCGTAGCTGCTGATGTATGTCTCGGGCGGGACCGCCGACGCGCTGTTCACCAGCGCGGTGGAGAGCATTCCGCCGATGAGTGCCGCGGCGGTCAGCCGGGCAAGGAGACGTCTTTTCACGTACAACTCCTGGGGTTCGATTCTGGGCATGCGCCATCGACCGCGATTCGCGGGTGGTGGTGACTGAGTGGTGGATCAGTAGTTGGCGAGGCGGTGGGTGGACCAGCCGTGGCCGATCTGGGCCGGTGCGGCGAAGGTGCCGTCACCGTCCCCGGTCCAGCGGATCAACGTGTTGTCGCTCGCCTTCACGCCGACGATGTCGGCCTTGCGGTCGCCGTTGACATCCAGCACGGCGAACTCGCGGACGCCCTGCCAGCCCCCGCCGACGACGACCGGTGCGGTGAAGCCACCCTGGCCGTTGCCCTTCCAGAACAGCAACGTCCCGTCCGGCTTCGTCCCCCAGATGTCAGCGTCACCGTCACCGTCGGCATCACCGGCGGCGAACCGGGACACCTGGCTCCAGCCCGTACCGACCCGACGCGGCTCCGCGAACTGACCCCGACCCGTGCCGACGTAGAGGTTCAGGTAGTCACCGACCTTCGCCAGGATGTCGGCCTTGTCGTCACCGTTCACATCCGCGACCGTGAACCACTGCACGGTCTTCCAACCCTGACCAACCTGCGTACGGGAACCGAAACCACCCTTGGCGTCGTTGTGCCAGTACCACAACACCCCGTCCGTCGCCGTCGCGAACAGATCCGCGAACCCGTCCCCGTTCGAGTCACCGACCGCGATCCGGTTGTAGTTGTCGATCCACCCCGACCCGACCCGGACCGCCGCACCGAACGTCCCCGCCGAACGACCCGGATACATCCACATCACATCGTTCGCATCCACCGCCACCAGATCCTCGAACCGGTCACCATTCACACTCTCCGCCGGCCGATCCGGCGCCGGTGCCGGCGGGTTGCCGAAGTAGATGTAGCGGAAGCTGGACGCGGGGACCGTACGGGTGCCGTACCCGCTCGGGGTCGCCCAGTTGTACTCCTCGATCAGCACCGTGCCGTTCGAGTTGACCCGGGCCACCCAGGCGACGTGGCCGAACGAGCCGGCGTCGGTCTGCGCGACCGCACCCGCCCGTGGCGTGCCGCTGACCGTCAGGCCGGCCCGTCGGGCGGCGTCGTCCCAGGTGTTGGCGTTGCTGAAGTGCTGCCCCTTGTAGCGGTTGGTGAAGTCGATGCCGAGGCGGTCGTTGAGCCGCCACGCCACGAACGAGGTGCACTGTCCCTTGTAGTAGTTCCACGGGTCGACGCCGCTGCTCTGCCCCCGGTAGGGGTAGTCGTCGACGACCGGACCGGCATCGGCGGCGGCCGGGCGCGCGGTGTCGGCCACGTCCACGGCACCGGTGGTGAACATGCTGAGCGTGAGCGCCGCGGCGAGCGCGACCACGATGTGTCGTAGCCCGGGCAGCCGTCTGGCTGTACGTGTCAAGGTCGTACCTCCTGTGAGCGCGGGCGGGTTTGCCCAGCGCCGACGGTATGGAAGACCGGGCACACGCTGTGTCAGGTGAACACCCCACAGTCACGACACGGGGTCTGGTGCCGCGCCGAGTTCGTCGAGCGTGATCAGGCCGTCGTGGAGGGCGCGGGTGACGAGGTCGCTCTTGGTACGGGCGGCTCGGCCGACGTTGGCGTACTTGATCCGTACCCGCTCGATGTGGGTGTCGACGGTCTTGACGCTGATCCTCAGCCGGGCGGCGACGAGTTCCTTGGAGGAGGCGGCGAACCAGGCCCGCAGCACCTCCGCCTCCCGATGGGAGATCCGGGGGCGGCCCGGGTCGTCGTCACCGGCCAGCGCCCCGCCGAGCGACGGCGCGGTGTACGGCCGGCCGGCCGCGGCCGCGCGGATCGCCGGAACCAGGTGCTCCGGCCCCTCGGTCTTGGTCAGGTATGCGAGCGCGCCCAGGTTGACGCACTTCAGCACGGTCGGGCTGTCCGAGTGCTGGGAGTAGACGACGACCCGGCGGCCGTAATCGGCGAGCCGGCGCAGTTCGCCGAAGGCGGGGTTCTTCGGCACCAGTTCCAGGTCGAAGATCACCACATCGGCGCCGGCGCCCGGCCCGGTCCACACGTTGGCCATCCGGGCCCGTGCGTCGATCAGTTCGATCGTCGGTCGCGCCTGCTCGCACCAGTAACGTACGCCGGCGGCGATCGCGGCGTGGTCGTCGACGATCACCGCGGTGATGCGTCCGCCTGCCAGCGCACTTCCACCCATAGCTGCTCCTCGCTGCGAAACGTGTCGAGTCGTACCTGCGGTGTCACCGGCCGGGGCAGGTCCACCGGCCCGCAGTCGGCGAGTACGTTCACACAGACCAGGTCGGGTCCGCCGACCACGGTGACCCGGGCCCAGGAGGCGGCCGTGGCGAGGACCGTGAGCGGGGCCTCGGTGAGGTCGCGGCGGACCGGCGGCGGCAGTTCGGGCCACTGTCCCCGGGTGTCCAACTCCACCAGTACGCCCTTGCGGTCCGCGACGTCGGCACAGTGTCGCAGTTCGTGCAGCAGCCGGTTCGGCACGACGTCCACCTCGGCGAACAACCGCCGCATCCGGGCCGCCTCGATGGCACAGTCGTGCTGGACCCCCCGGTCGGTCGGGTCGAGCCGCCCGGTGGCCAGCCCCTCCAGCAGCGGGACCATGCTCAGGTCCAGGTCCGCGAAACGCTGCCGCCGTCGCTGGTGGGACTCGACCGCGGCGGCCTCCACCACGGCGACCTGCTCGGTCTGCCACTTCGCGGCGGCCGCCGACCGCGCGATCCCCTGGAACGCCGCGGCCGTCACCGCCATGCACAGCGGGTAGCCGATGACGCCGATCGACCCGGTCGCGAACCGGAGCACCGTGGCCCGGTCGGCGGCCGTGTTCAGCAGCATGCTCGTCAACGCGATGCCCCAGTGCAGGGCGAGGAAGGCGAGAGGAACCGGCAGCGGCCGCCCGACCAGCGGCGCGAGCCCGACCCAGTTGGCCTGGCCGAAGATCCAGTCGCCGGCGGTGGCGGCGTGCCCGTACGGCAGCGCGGCGTACGACAGCACCGAGGCGGTGACCACCGTGCCGATGGCCGCCCACTGCCACCTGACCGGCGCGAGCCGGCCACGGAACACCAGCGCCGCCTCGACGCACAGCACGGCGGCGAGCATCGCGAACGCGCACGCCTGCGCCCACGCCGACTCGTAGCGCTCCCAGTCCCGCAGCATGTTCGGCAGGCTCAGCAACAGCAGGCCACCGGTCCCGGCGGCCAGGATCCCGATCCGCAGCCGGGCCATCAGCTGGGCCCGCGTCGTGCGTTCGATGACGGCCCGGTGCTGGTCACTCACCACGCCACTCCAGCGACACCGTGGTGCCCGCACCGATCCGGGAGGTGATCCGTACGGTGCCGCCGACCGCGGCGACCCGGCCCCGTACGCAGTCACGCAGCCCGCGCCTGGTCGGCGCCACCCGGCCCGGCTCGAACCCCCGGCCGTCGTCGACCACGTCCACCCGCAGCCGGCTGCCGCCCCCGCTCACCAGTACCCGCATCTCGCCGGCGGCGGCGTGCCGCACGACGTTGTTCATCGCCTCCCGGGCCGCGTCGGCCACCGCCCGCCCGACCCGGCCCGGCACCGGCAGGACCGGCGGGGCGGAGAAGCGGACCGGCAGCCGGTTGACCGCCGCCACCTCCACCCGCAGCAGCTCGACCAGGTCGGACCGCGACGGTGCCTGCCGGCCGTACGCGCGCAGCATCTCCAGGTCCCGCCGTGCCCGCGGTCGCAGCCAGTCGTCGTGCGCCCGGACCTGGCCACCACCCACCATCATCAGGGTGGACGCCGCCGTGTCGTGCAGCGCGTTCACGAGGTCGCGTTCGTCGGCCCGGACGGCGGCGGCGACCCGCTGCGCCTTGCGGCCCGCCTCCGCCTCCAGCGCCAGCCGGTCCGCGCTCCCGGCCCCGCGCACGACCAGCGTCCACGCCGTCCGGGACAGCGTCGCGATGGCCAGCACCCAGATCGCCGCGTTCACCACGTCCGCCGCCGGGCCGGTCAGCAGCACGACGGCGAGCAGTGTTCCGGCCGCCCCCGCGGTCGCCACCACGCCGTGGACCAGCGGGGTGTGCCACTGGTACGCCACACACGCGAAACTCACCAGCAGCCGGATCCAGCCGACGTTGCCCTCCACCGCCGAGTCGGTCCAGAGGATGCTGAGGCACGCCGCCACCATCACCGCGACGTCGACCGCCGTCGCCCACAGTCCCGAGCGGCGCAGCAGCCACCAGACGTAGACCGCGCTCCACACCGTCACGCCGCCGACCACGACGGCGGTCGGCACCAGGTGCTCACCGGTCGCCCGGACCAGCCCGAGCACGGCGACCGGGCCGAGAACCGCCAGCCGTACGCCGGCGGCGAAGCGCCGCCCGAACCGGGACAGGAACACGACCGACTCGCCGCCCTCGACGGGCGCACCGCTCACCGCACCCGGCCCCTTCTCCTCGACCGGTCGCCCGCGGCGTTCCGGTGGACGGTCGTCGACCGGAACCCGTCGGACCATGCCCGGCACGATGGCAGCCCGTCCGGTGGCGGTCGAGAACTTCGATCAAACTCGACCAACGACGTGCCGCCGGACTTCCCCGAGGCCGCTGTCGCGGCTCCAGCGGGATCGCCGACAATGGCGGGGTGGCGGTCCAGAAAGCCGATCAGGCTCAGCCGGTCCCCGATCCCCCGCCCGGCCCCGCCGGTGCGCGTACCCTCGACGAGCTGGTCCGGCGGCTGCGCCGGCTGCACGCCTGGTCGGGCCTGTCCTACCGGGAGCTGCACCGCCGGGTGGTCCGGTCCCGCCGCCGGCGCGGCGTGCCGGAGCTGCCGGCCTACAACACCGTCTACCGATCACTGCAGCCCGGCCGCAGCCGGCTCGACGTGGAGCTGGTCGAGGAGATCGCGGCGGTGCTGCGTGACCAGGTCGGCGACGCCGCGGCGGCCGGCGGGTGGCGGCAGGCATACCGGGCGATCACCGGCGGGGACGGCGACGCGGTCGTGGTACCCGCGATGGAGACGCTTCCGGCCGACCTCGCCGAGTTCAGCGGACGCGACGACGAACTCGACAGGCTGCGTGACCCCGGTCCCGGAATCGTGGTGATCGAGGGCATGGCCGGAGTGGGCAAGACCGCGCTCGCCGTCCATGCCGCGCACCGGCTGCTCCGGTCCGGCCGGTACGGCGACCCGCAGCTGGTCGTGGACCTGCGCGGCTACGATCCCGAGCTGCCGCCGGCCGACCCGGCGGCGGTGCTGGACACCTTCCTGCGCCGGCTCGGGGTGCCCGGCGACCGGATCCACGGCCTCGATCTGGCCGGCCGGACGGCGGAGTTCCGGCGGATGCTGGCGGACCGGCCGGCGCTGGTGGTGCTCGACAACGCCGCCAGCGCCGAACAGGTCCGGCCGCTGCTGCCCGACCGCCCGGCCGGCCTCACCCTGGTCACCAGCCGGGCCGAACTGACCGGCCTGCGGGTCACCCACCGGGTACGGCTGGACGTGTTCACCGCGGACGAGGCGCTGGCGTTCCTGCGCCGGGCGGCCGGCCCCGACCGGATCGACGCCGCGCCGCACACCGCCGCCCGCATCGCCGAGCAGCTCGGCCACCTGCCGCTCGCGCTCGGCCTGCTGGCGGGCCGGATCCGCGTCGACCCGGAGTGGACCCTCGAAGACCACCTGGAGCGGCTGGTCGAGCAACGCCGGACGCTCCGCCTGGACCGTGGCGTGGACGTCGCGCTGGCGCTGTCCTATCAGGGGCTGCCGGCCGAGCAGCAGCGGCTGCTCCGGCTCGTCGCGCTGCATCCCGGCCGCGATCTCGACCAGTACGCCGCGGCGGCGCTCGCCGACACCGACGTGACCACCGCGACCCGCCGGCTCGACGCGCTGGTCACGGCCACCGTGCTGCGTCGACCGGCGGCCGGCCGGTACGAGCTTCACGACCTGGTCCGGATCTACGCCGGGCAGCGGGCCCGCGACGGGGACCCGGCCAGTGCCCGGCGGGCCGCGCTGACCAGGCTGCTCGGCCACTACCGCTACGCGGCGGCGCGGGCCATGGACCGGTACGCGCCGCACGAGGGGCACCGGCGACCGGCGGTACCGGACCCGGGCGTGCCGGTACCCGCGTTCGCCGACCGGTCGGCCGCCGGCGACTGGCTGGACCGGACCCGCACCAACCTGCTCGCGGCGGCGCGGTACGCGGTGGAGCAGCCGAACGGCCACGATGTACCCGAGTTCCCCAGTGACCTGTCCGGGCTGCTCTTCCGCTACCTGGACCTCGGCGCGCACCACCAGGACGCCGGGATCGTCCACCTGCTCGCGAGCCGGAGCGAGGACCCGGTCCGGCGGGCCCGGGCGCTGAGCGACCTCGGTGTCACCAGCTTCCGGCTCGGCCGCTACGACGACGCCGTCGACCACCTCCGGCAGGCCCTGAGCGGGGCCCGGGCCACCGGCGACGAACGGGTCGAGGGCCGGACCCTCGGTCACCTCGGCAACATCCTGCTGTGGCTGGGCCGCTACGAGGAGGCCCTGGAGTGCCACGAACAGGCGGTGGCGGTCTGCCGGACGCTCGACGACCGGCCCGCCGAGAGCGCGAACCTGAGCGGCCTCGGCAACGTCTGCTGGCGGCTGGGCCGCTACGAGGAGGCGATCGGCTACTACCGGCAGGATCTCGACATCACCCGCGAACTGGGCGACCGCGCGGGTGAAGGGCTCACGCTGGGGAACCTGGGGGCGACCTTCGAACGGATGGGACGGTTCGAGGAGGCGATCGACCACCACCGGCAGGCGCTCGCCATCGCCGACGAGACCGGCGACCGGATCAGCGCGGGCCGGACACTGGGCAACCTCGGTTCCACCTATCACGCGCTGGGCAACGACACCGAGGCGCTCACGACCTACCGTGCCGCGCTGGCGATCGCCCGTGACCTCGACGACCAGCACGGTGAGACCGAGATGCTCAACGGCGTCGGGAACAGCCTGTGCGCGTTGGGGAACCCCGTCGAGGCGGCCGCACACCACGAGCGGGCGCTCACGCTGGCCACCGGTCTCGGCGAGCCGTTCGAGCGGGCGCGCGCCCACGACGGAATCGCCCGGGCCCGGGCCGCGCTCGGCGAGCCCGCGGCCGCCCGTACCCACTGGAGGGTGGCGCTCGACGGCTATGCCGCGCTGGGCACCCCGGAGGCGGCGGAGGTCGCGGCCCGGCTGCGGGAACTCGACCCGGATTCCGCCGGCCCGGGCCACTGACGCTTCCCGGTCAGCTCCCGATGCGGTAGACGCGGCGGGCGGTGCCGCCGAACACCGCGGACCGCTCGGACTCCGGGCGGCCGGCCAGCGCGGCGGTCACGACGCCGAGCCAGTCCGGATAGGTGACGGCGAGGGTCGACACCGGCCAGTCGCCGCCGAACATGCAGCGGTCGGCGCCGAACACGGCCAGCGCGTGTGCCAGGTAGGGCACGAGGTCGGCGGTGGTGTGTCCGGGTGCGGCCTCGGTGGCCAGGCCGGACAGCTTGCACACCACGTTGGGTGCCGCCGCCAGCCGGGCCAGGTCGGCCCGCCACGGGCCGGGTCGGGCGGCGGCGACCGGCGGCTTGCCCAGGTGGTCCAGCACGATCGTGACGTCGGGCGCCCGGCGGGCCAGGGTGGTGACCTCGGCCAGTTGGTGGTGCCGTACGCACAGGTCGAAGGTGAGGCCGTACCGGGCGAGGGAGCGGACACCGGTGACGAAGGCGTCGGTGGTGGCGAAGCCGGCGGGCTCGTCCTGCACGTTGCGGCGTACGCCGCGGACCAGGGGGCGTCCGGCCAGTTCGGCGAGGCGCGGTGCCGCGGCGGCACCCTGTTCGAGTGGCGCGTGCGCGACGACGGCCCGCAGCACGGGCCAGTCGGCGGCCAGTTCCTCGACCCAGTCGACCTCGCGGGCGGCGTCGCCGTCGGCGCGCCCGGCCTCGACGAAGACCGCGGCGGCCAGTTCGTGCCCGCCCGTGTCGAGGTCCGATGGCCGGTAGGGGCGGTGCAGCGCCGGTACGGCGGCCAGCCACGGGTAGTCCATCCGCGCCGGGTCCCAGAAGTGCACGTGTGAGTCGACGACCTGCACGGCGGCCTCCACGGTCTCGTCGTCCTCCGACCGCACGCGGTCACCACCATCCTCGGCGTCCGGGGCCGGCCGCGCCAGACGCCCGTCCCGCCGCCGGGGTCAGGTCCCGATCCGTAGCCGCCGCGGCGGTGGGCCGGGCCGGGCCGGCCGGACCGGCGGCGGCCCCGGCGTCCACGAGCCGAGTACGGCGGCGGCGCCGGCCCCGGTGACCGACGGCAGCGCGCCCGGCAGCCCGTGCGCGGACAGCCAGCCCAGCAACGCGAACGCGTACGCCTCCTTCGCCTGGGCCGGTATCCCCCAGTCGTCGGTGGTGCGCAGCACCCGGTGGCCGGCCCCGAGGTCGCGCAGCCGGCGCATGAGCACCGGGTTGCGGACCCCGCCGCCGGCCGCCACCACCTCGACGACGCCGTGCCGGTCGCATTCGGCGGCGACCGTACGCGCGGTCAGCTCGGTGAGGGTGGCGATGACGTCGTCGGGCCGGACCGGGTGGCCGTGGGCCGCCAGGCGGTCGTCGAGGTAGCCGGCGTGGAAGAGTTCCTTGCCGGTCGACTTGGGCGCCGGCCGGCTCAGGTAGGGCTCGGCGAGCAGCAGCGCGAGCAGTTCCGGGTCGACGGTGCCGGCCGCCGCGAATCGGCCGTCGTGGTCGTACGGCGCCGCGTGGTAGCGGAGGGTGGCGGCGTCGATGAGCGCGTTGGCCGGCCCGACGTCGTACCCGGTCACCGGCCGGTCCGGTGCGACGACGGTGAGGTTGGCGATGCCGCCGAGGTTGAGTGCCGCCCGGGGGCCGGCCGGGGCCGGCCGGTCCGGGTCGGGTGCCAGCAGCAGCGCGTCGAAGGCCGGGACCAGCGGGGCGCCCTGCCCGCCGGCGGCGATGTCGGCGCCGCGCAGGTCGGACAGGACCGGGAGCCCGGTCCGGGCCGCGACCCAGGCGGGTGCGCCGAGTTGCAGGGTCCCCATCGCCCGGCCGTCGGCGATCCAGTGGAAGACGGTCTGTCCGGGTGAGACGACCAGGTCGGCGGCGCCGCCGGCCAGTTCGACGCCGGTGGCGGCGGCCCGGGCGAAGACCTGGCCGAGCCGGGTGTCGAGCCGGCAGACCGCCTCGATGGTGGTCGGCCGGGGTGGCAGGACGGCGGCGATCTCCGCGCGCAGCGCGTCGTCGAACGGCTGATCGACCGTGCCGAGCGGGTCCATCCACAGGGTGTCGCCGTCGCGGCGGAACCGTGCGGCGGCGACGTCGACGGCGTCGTACGAGGTTCCCGACATCATCCCGACGATCAGCATCCGGTCACCGTAGCCGTCGCCCGGCCGGCGGGCCGGGCGGGCGCCGCGCCGCCGCCGGCTCCCGGTCGGCGCGGCACCGGGCCCGGACGCGCGGCACCGGGCCTGTCGGTCGGCGGGACCGACAGGCCCGGTGCGTCGGTGCGACGGTCAGCTCGTGACGATCGAGGCGCCGTAGCTTCCCAGCGAGACGTTGATCGGGATGTAGTACACATAGTTGTAGCCCGGCGAGAAGAGGGTGCCGGGGCAGTTGGCGGCCGGAACGGGGTTGGAGCCGGCGGTGATGGTGCCCAGGGCGTCGGCCTTGCCGTCGGCGCGGTAGGCGATCACCGGGCCGCCGCTGTCACCGGGAGCGACCGCGCACAGGCCGGCGGTCTGGCGAGCCTGGACCAGCGGTCCGACGGAGCCGCACGGGATGCCGCCGACGGACAGGTAGAGGTTGACCGCGGTGATCTGGACGTTGTTGTGCTCGCCGCTGGTGGATCCGCTGGTGACGACCCAGTTGCCGACGAAGCTGCCGGCGGTGCCGCCGATGGCGACGCTGGTGGACGAGTTGTTCGGGCCGGTGAAGACCCGGCCCCAGGAGCCGGTGTTGATGATCTCGATGTCCTGGCAGGCGATCTTGCTGTGGATGGTGCCCATCGGGACGTTGGCGCCGGTGGTCACGGTCTGGCCGTTCTCGCCGCAGTGTCCGGCGGTGAGCATCTGCTGGGAGCCGCCCACGTGGATCGCGAAGCCGGTGCTGCACCCGCCGCCCGGCGACCAGAACCGGCCGCCGCCGTAGTAGTTCGGGGTGTCGGCCTGCCGGCTGAAGGTGGCGACCGGCTTTCCACCGGCCACGATGGTGACCGGCACGGCGGAGTCGCGGACGGCCGGAGCCGCGCTGACCTGAGCGCTGTTGCCCTCGACGGTGAGCTGGATGCCGCTTCCGTCGACCGCCGGGGTGACGTTGACGACGTTGGGTACGGCGGCGAGGCCGCGGGCCGCGGAAGCCAGTTCGGCCTCGGAGAACCGGGCCGGGTAGAGCTTGACGGGCACGTTGCGGTTCAGGTCGGTGACCAGTGAACGCACGCTCGCGCCGGGGTTCTTCCAGTAGACCCGCACCTCGCGGTTCTCCGGAGCGGCGACGATCCCGGCGAAGCCGGCGTTCTTGGCCGCTGCCACCTTCTCGGCGGCGGCGTTGAGCTTGCTCTGGACGGCGATCAGCTCCGACCAGTCGGCGAAGCCACCCGGTACGGCGCCGACCGGCCCCGCGCCGGGCGTGACCGGCTTGGCGTTCGGCGCCGCCGACGCCGGGCTGGTGAGCGACGCGGCGACGAGTACGGCGACGCCTGCCGTGACAAGCGCGCGATGCAGAATCGCGCGCCTGTTCGCGGGCTGTGATCCGATCATCTGTGCGACCTCCTACTGCGGAATCGCGGCGGTCGATCGGCCGCCGCGATTCCGTAGTGTTCCGGCCGGGATGCGGCAAGTCACTATCAGTAAAGATTCTTTCGCACACGATCGCAGTCGTCATTTGAAACAATTGCATTGATCTCAATTAATGGATATATACAGGTCAACTTCGTCGCGAACATCATTCACGTCCCGCCCGCGAATATCATTTCGAAGCGACGCGGACGGTTTCCTGAGTGATTCATCAGCTCGAAACCGATCGACGCCGCGGACACTTTCCCGGCACCGGACCGGCCCACCAGGATCAGGACCCGGGCCGGACGGCGGCACCGTCCGGCCCGTCGCCCGCCGCCGGGATCGGTCATCGCCCGGCGGCCGAGCCGATGCCTGCGTGGAGCTGGTCGATGAGGTCGGCGTACTCCCCGCCGGGACCGTCGACAGGATGGACGATGGCGCAGACGTGGTCCTGGTAGTGGGTGGAGTAGTGCTCGGTTCCCGCGCAGACGCGGTAGCCGAACCGCTGGTGGAAACGGTGTTGCCCGTCGTCCATGCCACAGATGGCGACGATGCCGGCCGCGCCGAGTGCCCGGGCGGTGGCGATGGCGCCGGCGTTCAGCACGGCTCCGAGGCCCAGGCCACGGGCCCACCCGGCGACCACGAGCCGGCTGGGCTCGTAGACGCCCTCCCCGGCAATCCGGTGGAGGTCCAGAACGGCGGCGAACCGGTCGGGGCCGAGCAGTTCCCGGGTCTGGAACTGGCCGTTCAGAGCGGGTGGAACCAGCCGGATGTAGCCGCTGGGTGGCGCGGTCGGCGTGGCGTGTGCCGTGATGTGGTACGCGCCGAAGTCCAGCAACTGGGCGTCGACGTACTGACCCGCCGGGTTGCGGAACTCCGGTCGTCGGCCGCCGGCGTAGAGGATTTCCGCGCGGAAGGCACGCAGCTCCTGCAGCAGCCTCGTGTTGTTGCACGCGGCCAGCGGTAGCTGGCGGATGTGCAGGTGCCAGCCCCGTTGCTCGACGACCACGTCCCACAACGGGCCGACGACGGGGGCGGGCGTGCGGACCGGTGCGCTCATGCGGAGACCGGGACCTTGCCCAGGTCCTCCTGCGCCAGCCGCAGGCACTCCGCCATGAAGGCCCCGTAGCAGGCCAGCGCGGTCCGACCGGCCTCGATCATGGTGGGCAGCGCCTCCGGCGACTCGGCCAGCACGCCCTGCAACTGCCGGCGGTTGAACGCGGTGTGGCCGGCGTCCAACTCGACGTGCTCGGCGAGGAAGCTGTAGAAGCTCGGGTCTCCGCCGAAGACGCGCTCGCAGTTGCGCAGGATGTGCGGGGCCATGGTGACCGACAACTGCTCGATCTCGTACTCGATGGCGAGCTGCCCCTGCGGGTTCGGTCCGGCGATCACCCGCTCGTGCAACTCGATGTACGGAACGGTGCTGGCCAGGGCGGGCTCGGCGAGCAGCGCCTCGACGTCGACCGTGCCGGGCGCCTCCGCGTTGAGCCGGGCGGCGATCGCGCGCGCGTCGTCGACCATCATCTGGTCGTGGCCCGCCTCGGCGCGGGCGTGCGCCTTCAGCGCCTTGCCCAGGGCCTCGTTGCCGAGCTGCGCGCACCGCTCCCCCGCACCGGCGATCCAGGACTCGACGGGGGCGGTCATCGCGACCCCGTGCACGCTGTAGCGCAGCATCCAGCGGACGAGCAGGCGCTCGTCGCACGACGGCGACATCAGCAGGTTCACCGCTTCGTCGGCGGCGAAGGCCGCCCGGTGGCCGGCGAGGTCCGCCTCGTACCGCTCGAAGGTCTCAGCACTCACTGGGTATCCCCTTTTTGTGTAAGCCCTCGTGGGTGAAGGGCTTTCCGGAACATTCCTGCGGGTTTCCGCACCGGGTTCCGCGGGCCCGGATCGTCTACCGGGGCACCGCGGACCTGCCCTCAAACAATGATCATTACGCCGGCCGTACGCATCGGTAGCCGCTACTCATCAGCATATGACAGCGCGTAACTCCGGTCGATGTTCAGCCCCGGGCGCCCATCCGGAAACTTGCCGGACATATAGCCGTGTTAGCGGTGGAGAAATCGTCAGGGGTTGGACGGTTAGCGGGCGACTATTGGTTCGCCCGCTGGATACGGCGCTGCACCAAACGGCGAATACCGGGAAGAAGGATGGCCCGAATCGTCAGATCGCGGATCCAGACGTGCGCCCTGCTGGGTGGGGCGTACTGCGCCATTCCTCTGCGGGCCAGCGCCTGCCGCTGGTGCACCTCGGGGCGCAGCGGCGCCTCCCAGCGGGCCAGCGCCGCCGGGATGTCGTCGCCGTGCTCGCGCAGGGCGGTGCCGAGTTGGTCGGCGCCGGCGAGAGCCAGGGCCGCTCCGGCACCCGCGAAGAGGGTCACGCACCAGGCGGCGTCGCCGAGCAGGACGACCCGGCCGTGGCTCCACCGGTCCATCACGATCTGGCTGACCGAGTCGAAGTAGGCGCGGGCCGGCTCGGCCTCGAGCTGGGCGAGGGCGTCGGGCACTCCCCCGCCGAGATCCGCGAAGGCCGCGGTGAGGGCCCGTACCGGCCCGCTCGCCAGTTCGGACAACGGATCGGGGCTGCGGTAGGCGAAGAACGCCGACGACCGTCCCGGCCCCAGGTTGACCACCGCCGCGGTCCGTCCCGGACCGATGAACGTCGTGCCGCTCCCGACCGCGACGTCGCCCGGGACCCGCTGGAGCGGGAACGCGGCCACCAGGTGCCCGAAGTCCACCCGGAAATCCGCCTCGGGGCCGAACACGATCTCGCGGACGCCGGAGTGCAGGCCGTCGGCGGCGACGAGCAGGTCGGCACGCTCCGGTGTGCCGTCGCTCAGCGTGGCCCGTACCTCGCCGGGGTCCTGGGCGACGGCCCGCACGGTGGTGCCGAACCGGATCTCGGCGATGTCACGCACCGCCTCGTACAGCACGGATTCCAGGTCGCCACGGAAGACCGAGATCGCCCGTGGGCCGAGCGCCGCCTGCGCGATCGCGGTCGGGACCGTGAACTTCTCCCGACCGTCGGCCTTGACCAGGATCGAGGTGAACGGCCCGAGGTCCTGGTCGGCCAGCGCGGGCAGCAGCCCCAGCCGCTCCGCCGCCGTGTAACCCGGTCCGAGCAGGTTCACCATGTAACCGCCACCGCGACGGTGCGGGGCGCGCTCGATCACGAGCACGTCGGCTCCCGACCGGGCGAGCCGGAGCGCGGTGGCCAGACCGGCGATGCCGGCTCCCACGACGATCACCCGTTTCCCGCGTACGCCGCGGTCCGCGTCACCCGTCACTGCCACTCCCACCTCTCGGCCGATATGAGCGGATGCTCAAAGTCAGTATGAGCATCCGCTCATACTTGACGCAAGGCGATCGGCGGGCGCCGTGGAACGCATAGGGTGGACGGCATGCCCAGAGGTGTCGCGATCCCGCAGATCAGGCAGCACCTGTTCGCCGCCGTCGAGCGGGTGATCGTCCGCGACGGACCCGGCCGGCTCAACGGCCGGGCCATCACCGGCGAGGCCGCTGTCGCGACCGGACTGCTGTACGCCCACTTCGCCGACCTCGACGACTTCCTGGCCGGATACGCCGTCGACCGGACCTTCTCGGTCTCCGCCCACGCGGCGGCGCTGCCCGAACGGGCCGGCACGGGCGACATCGCCGCGAACCTGTGCGACGCCGCCCTCGCGACCCCGCCGGCGACCCTCATGGCACTGACCAGGCTTCTCGTCGCACGACCGGACCTGATCGCGCGTGTCCACGCGGTGCTCGGGGACGACACGAGCGGCATCGACGCCGTCGAGGGAGCGGTGACCACGTACCTGACCGAGGAGCAACGGCTCGGGCGCCTCGCCGCGGCCGTTCAGCCCGCCCCGCTCGCGCTGGCGGTGGTCGGCGTACTCCACCGCCTCACGCTCGCCGCCGACACCGGGGCGGACCTGCCCGTGTCCGTCCGGCAGGCGGTCACCGCGCTCGTCGGCAACTTCACCACCGCCGTACCGCGCCGGTAGGCGGCGGCGTCGGCTAGGGGGCCGCTCCCGCGTGGACGGCGCGGGCGAGGCGACGCACGGCCTCGTCCATCAGGTCGGGTGGCGCCGCGGCGTAGGTGAGGCGAAGGTGCGGGGCCGGGGGTTCGGCCGCATACCAGGGGCGGCCGGGGAAGACGACGACGCCCTCGCCGGCCGCGGCGGCGGCCAGTGCGATGTCGTCGGTGCCCTCGGGCAGGCGGACCCACAGGTGCAGTCCGCCGCGCGGGACCGGCTGGCCGGCGAGTTCCGGCAGGTGGCGGCCCAGCGCGGTCAGCAGCGCGTCGCGGCGGTCGCGCAGCGCGGCGCGCAGGGTCTTCCGGTGCCGGGTCCAGGCGGGCGCGCTGACGAAATCGAGCGTGGCCTGCTGCAGCGGGCCGGCGACGTAGAGGTCGTCGAGCAGCCGGGCCGCCCGCAGCCGGGCGCCGGCCGGGCCGCGGGCGCCGATCGCGGCGACCCGCAGCCCCGGAGCCGCCGGCTTGGTCAGCGAGCGCAGGTAGACGACGTGCCCGTCCGGGTCGTCGGCGGCCAGCGGCGGCGGGACCGTCCCGTCGATGGTCAGGTCGCGGGCGTAGTCGTCCTCGATCAGGAACGCCTCGGCGTCGCGGACGGCCCGCGCCACCTGGTCCCGGCGGTGACCCGCCAGCGTCGCGCCGTGCGGGTTGGCGTGCAACGGCTGGCAGTAGAACAGCCGGGCGCCGGTACGGGCGAACGCGGCCGCGAGCTGGTCGGGCCGTACGCCGTCGGCGTCGGCGGGCACGGGGACGATCCGCAGTCCGGCCGCCCGGCCGGCGGCCAGCGCGCCCAGGTAGGTCGGGGACTCGACGAGCAGGGTGTCGCCGGGCCCGGCGAGCGCGCGCAGCGCCGTCGACAGGGCGGCCTGCCCGCCGGGGCAGATCACCATGTCGTCGGCGCGCAGCCCGGCGCCGACCTCCCGGGCGAACCAGGCACGCAGGTCCGCCCGTCCCTCGGTCGGTCCCCGCTGCCACGACGCGGGCTGCCGGGCGGCCCGGGTGAGGGCGGCGCCGAGCGCGGCGGCCGGCTGGAGGTCGGCGTCCGGGTAACCGCCGGACAGCGGGATCGCCCCGGCGGATGGTAACGCCAGTAGCGCCTGCATCTCCTCCTCGCCGGGCCGGCGGGGGCCGAGCGCGACGGTCTGCCAGGACAGGTCCGGAGCGGGTCGCCGGTGCGGCGGGGCGGCCACGAAGGTGCCTCTGCCGGATCGGGTCTCGACCAGTCCTTCCGCCACCACCTGCCGGATCGCCTCGGCGACGGTGACCGGCGAGGCCCGGTGCCGGGCGGTCAGCTCGCGCACCGACGGCAGCCGGGTGCCGGGTTCGGCGGCGGCTACGAGGGCACGCAGATCTTGGATAACGCGTTCGGCGGCGTTACCGTTATTCATGAATGGACAGAGTAGCGCTACTGACCGGACGACGGTAACGGCGCACCGGGCGGCCGGCCTCTCCCTCGGCGCGCTGGGCGTGCTCGCGTTCAGCCTGTCGCTGCCCGCCACCCGCGTCGCCGTGCAGCAACTCGACCCGTGGTTCGTCGCCTTCGGCCGGGCCGTCGGGGCGGCGCTGCTGGCCTTGGCGTACCTGCGTTTCACCGGTGCGCCACGGCCCACCCGCGACCAGTGGCGGCGGCTGTCGGTCGTCGCGGTCGGCGTCGTCGTCGGCTTCCCGCTGTTCACCTCGCTGGCGCTGACCACCCAGACGTCCGCGCGCGGCGCGGTCGTCATCGCGGTACTGCCGGCGGCGACCGCCGTGTTCGCCGTGCTGCGGGCCGGCGAGCGGCCACCGGTGCTGTTCTGGGTCGCGAGCACCGGCGGCCTGGCGGCGGTGCTCGCCTTCCTGACCACCGGCGGGGCCGTACACGGCGCACTGTCCGCCGCCGACCTGTTCCTGCTCGCCGCGGTCGTCCTGTGTGGACTCGGGTACGCCGAGGGCGGGGCGCTCGCCCGCGAACTCGGTGGCGCCCGCACGATCTGTTGGGCGCTGCTGCTCGCGCTGCCGGTCACCGTTCCCGTCACGGCGGTCGCCGCGATCGCCGCTCCCCCGCGCGCCGACGTCGCGGCCTGGTCGGCGTTCGGCTACCTCACCGTGGTCTCCATGTTCCTCGGCTTCTTCGCCTGGTACGCGGGCCTGGCCCGGGGCGGCGTCGCGTACGTCGGCCAGGTCCAGCTGGCCCAGCCGGTGCTCACCCTGATCTGGTCGGCGCTGCTGCTCGCCGAGGCCGTCACGCCGGCCTCGATCGTGGCGGCGCTGGCGGTGCTGGCCTGCGTCGTGCTGATCCAGCGCACCCGCGGTTCGGCACGTCCCGACCGGGACGGACTGCAAAAAACCTGCAAACAGTAACTATTGCATTCATGGAAACCGCTTTCCTACGATTGCGTTTCATTGATGTTTCATTGTGGAGCCGGGCGAGGGCATATCGGGCGATGCCACCAGCGGCGCGGGCAGTACGGCGGTGTCCGCTCCGCCATCACAGCATGGGAGATTCTGATGAGACGCAAACCGTTCCCGGCGGACCCCGCCGACGCGGTCGGCGCGGACCTCGGCCCGCCGTCGCCCGGGGTGGCCGCCACATCGACCCCGCACGGGGCTGACCGGCCGCCGCGATCCGCACCACCGCGATCGACACCCGCAACGTCCCGGTAGCGGCGACCGCCGTCGCCGCCGGCACCCCCCGAATCACTCCACCCCGACGGTGATCGCCGCGCGGGTGGCACTCCGTGCCCGCAACCACGAGCCGACCGTGTACGGCGATACGGGCGGCGAAGCGGCGGACCCGGCACGGTGCCCGCGACGAGCCGTCGACCCGATTCATCGACAGGAACACCGGGGTCCGGGGCGACCGCTACGCCCCGCTGACCTGACCGGCAGCTATCAGCGAACGAGCATTCGAAGACAAAGGAGAGGCGAGATGAGACGACCAGTCGCACTGCGACTCCTGGCGGCGCTGTCCACGGCGGCCGTCGGAGGCGCGATCGTCGTCGCCCTGCCGTCGCCGCAGGCGTCGGCGGCGACGGGCACCGTCACCGGCTACGCGACCCAGAACGGCGGGACCACCGGCGGGCGGGGCGGACAGACGGTACGGGCCACCACGGGAACCGCGATCCACGCCGCCCTGTGCAACCGGGCCAGCAGCAGTACCCCGATCATCATCCAGGTCGAGGGGACCATCAACCACGGCAACACCACCAAGGTGTCCGGCTCGAGCTGCAACACGGCCGCCGGCGTGATCGAACTCAAGCAGATCAGCAACGTCTCGATCATCGGGGTCGGTGGCGGAGCCGTCTTCGACCAGATCGGCATCCACATCCGCGAGGCCAGCAACATCGTCATCCAGAACGTGACCGTCCGGAACGTCAAGAAGTCGGGTTCCCCCACGTCCAACGGCGGCGACGCCATCGGCATGGAGAGCGACGTCCGCAACGTCTGGGTCGACCACGTCACCCTGGAGGCCTCCGGTGGCGAGTCGGAGGGCTTCGACGGCCTCTTCGACATGAAGGACAACACCCAGTACGTGACCCTGTCCTACAGCATCCTGCGCAACTCCGGCCGGGGTGGCCTGATCGGGTCCAGTGAGAGCGACCGCTCGAACGGCTACGTCACCTACCACAACAACCTGTACGAGAACATCGACTCCCGTACGCCCCTGCTGCGGGGCGGCATCTCCCACATCTACAACAACCACTACGTGGGCATCCACGAGTCCGGCATCAACTCCCGGGCCGGTGGCCGCGCCAAGGTGGAGAACAACTACTTCAAGAACGCCAAGGACGTGCTCGGCACCTTCTACACCAGCGAGCGCGGCTACTGGCAGGTCGCCGGCAACATCTTCGACAACGTGACCTGGTCCAGCCAGGGCAGCGACAACTACCCGGCCGGCCCCAACCCGCAGTCCAACACCACCGTCAGCATCCCGTACTCCTACCGCCTCGACGGGGCGAACTGCGTGCCGGACATCGTCCGCCAGACGGCCGGCGCCAACAAGGGCATGCGGGTGTCGGACGGCAACTGCACGCCGACCAACCCGACCCCGGGTCCGACCAACCCCACGCCGGGTCCGACGACCCCGACCCCCGGTCCGACCACCCCCACGCCCGGGCCGACCCAGCCCGGTGGAACCAACCTCAGCCTCGGCGCCGGCGCCGACGGCTCCAGCAAGGGCAGCGGGACGAGCTACGGCAACGTGATCGACGGCAACATGAGCAGCTACTGGTCGCCGTCCGGTTCGACCGGTGACATCTCGGTGAAGTGGGGTTCCGCCACCCGGGTCGGCAGGATCTCGATCCGCGAGGCGTCCGGCGCCGTGGGCGTCATCGGAAACTGGCAGGTCATCAACCACGACACCGGTGCCGTCCTGGCCTCCGGCAGCCAGGCGGGCATCGTCAGCTTCACCCCGACCTCGCTGAAGAAGATCACCTTCCGGATCACCAGCGCGAGCGGTACGCCGCGGGTCGCCGAGTTCGAGACGTACGCCGGGTAGCACCGACCCGGTGACCGCCGGCCACGGCTGACCGCCCACCACGGGGGCGGGGGCGTCGGAGACGACGCCCCCGCCCCCGACCACGTCGCCGTGGCCCGATGCGGCCACGGGCGCCCCCGGCCCCGCCGGGTCTCGTAACCTGCTTCCTGGACAACCTCGTCGATGGGAGGGCAGGACCGTCGTGCCACAGGTGAGCGCAGCCACGCCAGCGGACGTCCCGGCCCTCGCCGCCCTGATGGAGGAGATGGGCCGCTTCTACGGCGACACGGTGTTCGAGCCGCTGGCGCGACGGATCGCGCAGATCGAGCAGGCTCTCTTCGGCCCCCGCGCCGTCGCCGACGTGCTGCTGGTCAGGAATACCGACGAGCCGGTGGGATTCGCGTCCTACACCTTCCTGTGGCCCGCGGTCGGCGTCACGAGTTCCCTCTACCTCAAGGAGCTCTACATCGCCCGGAGTCATCGTGGCCACGGGCTGGGAACTCTCCTGATGAGCCACGTCGCCGCCGTCGCCGTGCGGCACGACTGCACCCGGATGGAGTGGGCGACCGGCCTGGAGAACAGGGACGCGCAGGAGTTCTACCGCTCGCTCTCGGCGACGGTGCACGCCGGCAAGGTCTCCTACCGTCTCGGCCCGGCGGAGATCTCCACCCTGAGCGGTCTGGCCCGGCGGGCCAGCTGACGGTCCGCCGGGCCAACCGCGCTCAGTTGGACCAGGTGTATCCCGCCAGGTTCCAGGCTTCCTGCGCCTGCGTGAACCCGAGGACGGCGGCCACCCCGAAGGCGACCAGGAGAACAGCGGTGGTCCTGACCATGGTTCGTACCCGCATGACGATCTCCTATGGACAGCGATGCGATTCCATGTCAGCACTCATCTTCATCGACGCCGGGCGCTGCGCGCAACGGCCGTAAGGGCGACCCCGGCGGCCGGCCGCCACGGGGACCGGGCGGGTCCCCGTGGCGGTCGTCGTTCACAGCATGGACATGTGGACGTGGTCGGTATGGTCCGAGGCTCCGACGTACGGTTGCCAGCCGGTCGCCGGCATCCAGATCTGCTTGTACCAGATGACGTAGTAGATACCGAGCTGGTCGGCGTTGCGGACCAGGAAGGCGGCCAGGTTGTTGCCGTAGAGCCGCTGGTCGGTGGTGCGGGCGGGACTGAATCCGCGGGACTGGAGCGACCAGTCACAGGCGCGTCCCTTCGGATGCTCCCAGCGGTCGCCGGTGCGGAAACAGCCGACGAACCGGTTGAAGCCGGCCCGCTTGACCTCGTTGTACGCGTGCAGGGTGCGGCGGGTCAGGCAGCCGGAGGTCGTCGGGTCCTTCTGGTTGCAGGCCTCGGACGGCCAGTTCCCGTTGCCACCGTTCGGGGCCGGGCGGGCCACCGGCGAGTCGGCCGCGACAAGTCCGCCGGCGGTCAGGCCCGATCCGCCGAGCAGTGCGAGTTCCTTCTCGGCGTCGCGTTTCTGCTTGCCCATGAGGGCGTGCTGCCGCTGCTGCTGGGCGACCTCGGCGTCGATGGCCTGCTTGGCCTGCTCGGCGCGGGACCTGGCGGCGTTGAGGTCGCGGACCTTCCTCGCGTTCACCATGTTCAGTTCTTCGAGCATGATCATTCGGGACAGGAAGGAGTCCGGGGTGGCGCTGTTGAGCATGACGGCCGCCGCCTGCAGGCGCCCGTCCCGGTAGGACTGGGCACCCATGACCTGGACCTGACCGCTCAGACCTTCCAGGTCGTGTTCGGCCTTGTTCAGCTCGAGGGTGAGATGCAACTGCCGGGCGCGGGATTCCTCGAGTGCCGCCTTGGCCTTCACGAACTCCCGGTTGGTGGATTCGAGTACGTCCCGAAGCAGCGGCGGCCCGTCGGTTCCGTGCCCGGACGGCGGCGGCTCGGGGGGAACCGCGAGGGCGGGCGTGCCCAGGGTGACGACCGCGAGCCCGGCGGCGACCGCCCGGACCAGCGCCCGTACCGGCCAGCGCGGCCGGACCGGCCGTAGCCGTTCGGGTGGGTGCTTGGAAGTGTTCATCGTGGTCTCCAGAAGGATCTCCGGCCGGGCCGGCGGGGCGGGCGCGTGGGGGGCGCGCCGGTGCGACTCCTCTTGTGGAGATCTGCCTACGTTCGACTGACGGCCAACCGGATCAGGCTGGGACGCAGATGTGCACCCACCGCCGGCTCGCCGACACTCCTGCCGGACGTGCCCCCGGGAGCGGACTGGAGCAACCGGGTGGCGGGGATCGCGGTCTCGGGTGCCGCGGTGCCGGGCGGGAGGGCGGCGCAGCGCTGGACGTCGTGGCCCGACGAGTCGGCGGCGCAGTGCTGGTTGGAGAGTGCGTCCAGCACGACGGTCGCCGAGCCGGCGGGATGGGAGCCATGGTGATCGGCCGGGCAGGTGCCGCAGATGCCGGGATGAACGATGATCATGCCGACGAGGACGGCGGTGAGCAGGCACAGGCGCCGGAGGTGTTGCCGCAACCGCCATGGCGCCCCGGATCTCATCGCCGCCGATCCTAGTGGCCCGCGATCCGGCCCGGAGCGGGTGGTCCCGTCGATCACGGGTGGGCGCGGCCCGGTCACCGGCGCCGACCCGGTGCGGCCGCCGGTGACCCGGTCGTACGTTCAGCAGCCGCAGCCGCTGCCGGCGCAGTTGCCGGCGGCACCGGTCCCGGCGGCGGCCCGGGTGCCGCGCCGCCGGTGCAGCCACCACATGCCGAGGGCTGCCACGGTGAGCGCGGCGGAGACGACGAGAAGAGAATGCCTGAGTACGGCCGCGCCGGCGGCGGTGACCACGCCGGTCGCGATGAGCAGGGGATGACAACTGATGGCGTTCGATCGTCAGTAGTGATCGCTAGTCGGCTATGGTTCATGTGGTGAATCTGAAGGAGTGGGCGGCGGCCACCGGTATCTCGTATGCGACCGCGCGTCGGCGGTACGAGTCCGGCACGCTGCCTGTTCCTGCATACCGGCTGGGTCGGCTGATCATGGTTGGTGAACCGTTGGCCGGTGTGACCGCGGGGGCCGGGCAGACGGTGGTGTATGCCAGGGTGTCGTCGGTCGAGCAGAAACCTGACCTGGACCGGCAGGTCGCGCGGGTCGTTATCTGGGCCACGGGACAGCACCTCGCGGTGGACCGTGTGGTGACCGAGGTCGGTTCCGCGCTGGACGGGCACCGCAAGGAGTTCCTGGCGCTGCTGCGCGACCCGCGGGTGACGACTGTTGTGGTCGAGCACCGGGACCGGTTCGCCAGGTTCGGTGCCGAGTACGTGGAGGCTGCCCTGGCCGCGCAGGGGCGCCGACTGCTGGTGGTCGATCCGGCCGGGGTCGATGACGACCTGGTCGGCGACGTCACCGAGATTCTGACATCGTTGTGCGTCCGCCTGTATGGCCGTCGTGTCGCCGCGGACCGTGTCCGTCGCGCGGTCGAGGCGGTCACCGGGGGCCCGGTGTGAAGACGGTCCAGGCGTACCGGTTCGCCCTCGACCTCACCGCTGCCCAGGAACGTGACGTGTACGCGCATGCCGGTGCGGCTCGGGTCGCCCGTAACTGGGCTCTCGCCCGGGTGAAGGCCGTCATGGATCAGCGCGCGGCCGAACGCACCTACGGTGTTCCCGACGAGTTGCTGACCCCCACGGTGTCGTGGACGCTCCCGGCGTTGCGGCGGGCGTGGAACGCGGTGAAGCCCGAGGTGGCGCCGTGGTGGTCCGAGGTGTCCAAGGAGGCGTTCAACACCGGCCTCGACGCACTCGCTCGCGGCTTGAAGAGCTGGGCCGACTCCCGCACCGGCAAGCGAGCCGGCCGGCCGGTGGGCTTTCCCCGGTTCGCGTCCCGTCGGCGTACCACACCGTCTGTGCGGTTCACCACCGGGGCGATCCGGGTCGAGGCCGATCGGATGCATGTGGTGCTGCCCCGGCTGGGCCGGTTGAAGCTGCACGAGTCTGCCCGCAAACTGGCCCGCCGCCTCGAGGTGGGCACGGCGCGGATCATGTCCGCGACCGTGCGTCGTGACGGCGGACGCTGGCACGTGTCGTTCACCGTCGAGGTCGAGCGCACCGCCTGTACTCCGGTCCGGCCGGGCACCGTGGTCGGCGTGGATGTCGGTATCAGGCACCTCGCGGTGCTGTCCACCGGGGAGCTGGTCGACAACCCGCGCCATCTCGCCGCTGTGCAGACCCGGCTGCGGCAGCTCGGCCGGGCGCTGTCCCGCAAGATTGGCCCGGACCGGCGCGCCGGCCGACGTGCGTCGAAGCGGTGGGAACGTGCGGCGGCCCGGCTCGGCCGGGCACACGCCCGGGTGGCGAACCTGCGCCGCGACGGGCTGCACAAGCTGACCACCCGCGTCGCCGCCACTGTCGGCACGGTCGTGGTCGAGGACCTCAACGTCTCGGGCATGCTCGCCAACCGCAAGCTGGCCAGGCATGTCGCCGACGCTGGTTTCGCGGAGATCCGCCGCCAGTTGGCGTACAAGACCTTGTGGAACGGTGGCCGGCTGCTGATCGCCGATCGCTGGTATCCATCCTCGAAGACCTGCTCGGGCTGCGGCACGGTGAAAACCAAGCTGGCCCTGTCCGAGCGTGAGTACGTGTGTCAGGCGTGTGGTTTGGTCATCGACCGCGACCACAACGCCGCCGCGAATCTGGCCGCCCTGGCGGCTGAGTTCGACACTGCCGGGAGTGGCCCGGTGGCAGCACGTGGAGCCGACCAGAAGACCCGCGTACGCGGGCGGGTGGCCGTGAAGCGTGAACCCGGCACGACACCAGTCGGTCAGACCGGGACCGTCCCGCCGCAAGGCAGGACTACCAATCGTGAGCTCACCAAAGCTCACTGAGAGGTAACGGGATCACGCAGCAGGCGGCGCGCAGGCGAGGGCGGCGGGACCGCCGGTGATCTTGCTGCGGGTGGGCGGGTCGCCGTCCGTCCGGTGCGGCTTGTGCCCGGGGCGACCGGCGGACGGCGGGACGGTCTGGTTCACGCGGGGTCTCCGTCGGGGTCGGCGGCGCTGCCTATGGTCAGGAACGGGATCGGGCAGTCGGCGCAGGTGCAGTCGGTGAGGCTGTCGCAGCGGGCGTCGACGACCTCGACCAGGGTCGTCCGGATGGCGTTCAGGTCGGCGATCCGCGCGTCGATCTCGGCGATCTTGTCGATCGCGCGCTGTCGCAGGTCGGCGGTCGGGTGCCGGCGGCGGCCGGTGTCGAGAAGGTCGGCCACCTCGTCGAGGGTGAATCCGAGCCGCTGCGCCGCCTTGATCACCTGGAGCAGGGCGACGGTGTCCGGCGGGTAGAGCCGGTGGCCGCCGTTGGAGCGGGCCGGTTCGGCGAGCAGGCCCCGGCGCTCGTAGTAGCGCAGGGTCTGGATGTTCACCCCGGCCTGTTCGGCGACCTCGCCGCTGCGTAGCCCGGGGGTCACCGGGCCGGCCCGGGCGCGGCCGCGGCGGCCCGGCCGACCAGGGACCGCAGTACGTCGGCGTGGCCGGGTGGCACCCGCACGTCGAGGGTCAGCGGGCTGCCGTCGTGGGCCGGGCTGACGGTGAAGGTGAAGAACGAGCAGCAGCTCGCTTCGCGTGCGGTGAGGTCCCTTACCGCCGTTTCGAGGTCGGGCGGGCCGGCCAGGCGAAGTCGGGCGTGGGTCGGGGTGAGCGACTCGACGGCGCGCACGGCGGTGGTGAGCAGGGCGTCGAACTCGGCCAGCCGGGGCGGCCGGTCGGCGGTGGGCAGGCTACAGGCGTCCGGGACGACAAACGGCATCACAGCCTCCTCGTACGGGCGGTTCCGGTGCCGGGTCGGCGCCGGCCATCCGACGGTAAGCCTGTACCCGGGTACCGGATGCAACAGCCCGGACCGCCGCGCGCCCTCACCCGCGCGCCCGACGGGTCGGCGCCACCCGTCGGGCCGGCGGCCGGTCAGGGCAGTGACGGCTCCCGTCGCGCCCGCAGGACGATGTCGTTGCGGTGGTGCGTCCCCGGCGGCGCGGGAACCGTCCGTGGCCGGATCTCGTCGACCAGGACGGCCCAGTCGTCGTCGAGCAGCCCGGCGACCTCCCCGGGCTGGTAGAAGTCGGCCGGGTCGACGTCGAGGTCGTGCCGCGGCGGAAGATCGGCCAGATCGTGACTGACGACGAGCAGGGTTCCGCCGGGTGCGACCGTGGCCAGCAGGCCGCGCAGTACGGCGTGGCCCGGTTCGCGGCGCAGCGGGAAGTACTGGGCCGAGACCAGGTCGAACGGGCCGGCCGGTGGTGGCTCGGTGGCCAGGTCGACCCGGGTCCACGTCACCCGGCCGGTGTCGTCCCCGGCCGCGGCGCGGCGCAGGGCCACGTCCGAGATGTCGACTCCGGTCACCTGCCAGCCGCGCCGGGCCAGCCAGAGCGCGTCGGCACCCTCGCCGCAGCCGAGGTCGAGGGTGCGCCCCGGCCGCAGGTCGGCCACCTCGGCGACGAGGACGCCGTTGGGGTTGCCGCTGAAGAGCTGTTCCCGGCTGAGGTACCTGTCGTCCCAGAACTTCGCGTCCATGGTTACCACCCTCGGTTCGTCGGTGCCGGAGGTGACCGCCTCCGGCGCCAACATGCCGCACCCCGGACGGGTTGACAAAGAAGTTTGCGGAAACCGCAAAGTAGCACCCCGCCGTCCCGTACGTCGGACACCCTCACCCGGACACCGCCCGAAGGCCCGTACGATGGCGGACGGTGCTGGTTCGCCCGACCCGTGAGGGTGGGGCGTCGTAAGAGGGAACCCGGTGCGAGACCGGGACTGCCCCGCAGCGGTGAGTGGGAACGACCGCCGTCATCAGAGCACTGGACCGCGAGGTCTGGGAAGCGACGGCCAGTAGGCGACCATCGGGTCACGCCCACGAGTCCGAAGACCTGCCAGCGCCGCGCACGCCGCCGGTGTGCGCCGCCGGCGGCCTCTCGGGAGGGCCAGGGCGGAAGCCGGTACCGACCCGTACCCTGCCTTCCCCCTCCCGTGCCCCGCCGGGCACCTCGAGGGGAAGGACCCATCCGTTGAGCACCGCATTCGGCCAGAGCACCGTGCTCGGCTATCCGCGCATCGGCACCAACCGGGAGCTGAAGAGGGCCGTCGAGGCCTACTGGGCCGGCACCGTCGACGCCGGCGAACTGGAGCGCACCGCCGCCGGGCTACGCGCCGAGGTCTGGCGGACGCTGCGGGACGCCCGTCTCGACGCGATCCCGTCGAACACCTTCTCCTACTACGACCACGTGCTCGACACCGCCGTCGCCGTCGGCGCGGTTCCGGACCGGTTCGCCCGGCTCGGACTGTCCGAGCTGGACACCTACTTCGCCATGGCCCGTGGCGTCGACGCCGAGCCGGCGCTGGAACTCACCAAGTGGTTCGACACCAACTACCACTACCTGGTGCCGGAGATCGGCCCGGACACCGCCTTCGTCGCCGACCCGGCCAAGGCGCTACGCGAATACGGCGAGGCCCGCGAATTGGGCATCACCACCCGGCCGGTGCTGGTCGGGCCGGCCACGTTCCTGCTGCTGGCCAAGGGCGACGATCCGTTCGCCCGCCTCGACGACCTGGTCGAGGCGTACGCCGGGATCCTCACCGCCCTGGCCGACGCCGGGGTGGCCTGGGTGCAGCTGGACGAGCCCGCGTACGTCGCCGACCGCGCCCCGGCGGAGATCGACGCGCTGCGCCGCGCCTACACCCGGCTCGGTGGGACCGAACACCGGCCACGGATCTTCGTGGCCACCTACTTCGGCGAGCTGGGCGAGGCCCTGCCGGCCCTGCTGGACACGCCGGTCGAGGCGATCGGCGTGGACCTGGTCGCCGGGCGGGGCAACCTCGACCGGCTCGCCGCCGCGGGGCCACTGCGCGGCAGGACCATCGTCGCCGGCCTGGTCGACGGACGGAACATCTGGCGTACCGACCTGCGTGCCGCGGCGGCCGCCGGGGCGGCGGTCGCCGGGCTCGCCGACCACGTCGCCGTCGCCACGTCCTGCTCGTTGCTGCACGTCCCGGTCGACCTGTCCGTCGAGACCCGCCTCGACCCGCACCTGTACGAGCGGCTCGCGTTCGCCCGGCAGAAGGTGGACGAGGTCGTCCTGCTCGGCCGCGCGGTGCGCGACGGCACCGGGCACCTGCCGGCACCGCCGCGCCCGGCGCCGGCGGCGTGGCGGCACGACGACGTACGGGCCCGGCTCGCCGCGCTCGGTCCCGCCGACCGGCGGCGCGGCGACCACGCCGACCGGGCCGCCCGCCAGCAGGAGCGGCTGGGGCTGCCGGAGCTGCCGACCACCACCATCGGGTCGTTCCCGCAGACCGTCGAGCTGCGTAGGGCGCGCGCCGCCCACCGGGCCGGCACCCTCGACGAGGCCGGCTACACCCGGCGGATGCGTGCCGAGGTCGAGCACGTCATCCGGCTCCAGGAGCGGCTCGGTCTGGACGTGCTCGTGCACGGCGAGCCGGAACGCAACGACATGGTGCAGTACTTCGGCGAGCAACTCGACGGGTTCGCCGCCACCGAGCACGGCTGGGTGCAGTCCTACGGCTCCCGCTGCGTACGTCCGCCCATCATCTACGGCGATGTCGCCCGCAAGGCGCCGATGACCGTGGCGTGGTCCACGTACGCCCAGTCGCTGACCAGCCGGCCGGTCAAGGGCATGCTCACCGGCCCGGTCACCATCCTCGCCTGGTCGTTCGTCCGCGCCGACCAGCCGCTGGCCGACACCGCCGACCAGGTCGCGCTCGCCCTGCGGGACGAGTGCCACGACCTGGAGGCGGCCGGGATCAGGGTCATCCAGGTCGACGAGCCGGCGCTGCGGGAAACCCTGCCTCTGCGCGGGGCCGACCAGAGGACCTACCTGGACTGGGCGGTGGCGGCCTTCCGCCTGGCCACCAGCGGCGTCGCCGACGACACCCAGATCCACACCCACCTGTGCTACTCCGAGTTCGGCGAGGTGATCACCGCGATCGACGCCCTCGACGCGGACGTGACCAGCATCGAGGCGTCCCGTTCGAAGATGGAGGTCCTCGACGACCTCGCCGCGGTCGGCTACCGCCGGGGTGTCGGCCCCGGGGTGTGGGACATCCACTCGCCACGGGTGCCGTCCCACGCCGAGGTGGTCGAGGCGCTGCGCCGCGCCGTCGCGGCCGTACCGGCCCGGCGGGTGTGGGTCAACCCGGACTGCGGCCTGAAGACCCGCGGCTATCCCGAGGTCGAGGCGTCGCTGCGGCACCTGGTCGCGGCCGCCGCCGAGGTACGCGGCAACTGACGGCACCGGGTCGGGCGGGCTCTCCGGTCCGCCCGGCCGGACGCCGGCGACCTCGACGCACGGCACGGCGTCCGAAACGGCCCCCGCGGATTCACCTGCGGCGGCTGAGCGTACGCAGTCCGGCGCCGGCGCCGACCAGGGCCGCGCCGAGGACCAGGATGCCGCCGATGGCGAGCCCGGTCTGCGGGAGCCGGCCGCCGGGATCGGGTGACGCCGACGGGGTCGGCGGCGCGGGGGTGCCGGTCGGCACAGGGCCGGGGGTCCCGGTGGGGGTCGGTTCAGGGCCGGTGGGGGTGGGTCCGGGCGTGGTCGGCGCCGGTGCGATCGACACCGTGACCTCCGTCCGGCGCGCGGTCCCGGAGTCCGGCGCCGCCGACCCGGCCCGCAATCCGCCGGCCAGCGGTGTCCCGAGGGCGGCCGAGACCACGGCCGGCGGCACGGGCGCGGCCGGCGCGGAGGTGGCCGCACCGGTCATCCCGGCGGTGAGAAGGAGCCCCACCGCGATCCGCGGGACGGCCGCCCGGCTGGCCGGGCGCGGGGCGCGGCCGGCCGGTGTCATGACGCCACCGGCCGGACGGTCGGCGCCGCCTCCGGCGCGGCGTCGAAGCCGCCGGCGGCGACGATGCGGTGCCAGCGCCTGTTCCGCAGCCACCAGCCGAGCAGCAGCACCCCGGCCAGCAGCAGCCCGGCCGCCAGCGGCCACGGCACCGCCCACAGCGCCGAGTCGCGGCTCAGCGAGGGCAGCGGTCCGCCGCTCTCCTGCGGGTTGACGGTGACGGTCGTGGTCAGCAGGCCGGCCGGGAACACGCCGGGGAACCGTTGCGTCAGCCGCAGTTCCGAGTCGGGCAGCAGCTCGGGGATGTCGATGACCTCGCTGTTGGCGACACGTATCCCGAACGGTCCGGTGACCTGGACCCGGGCCTTGCCGGAGAAGCGGACGTTGCCGTCGTTGGCGATCCGGTACGTCACCGTCATGTCGCCGCCGAGCGACAGCGGCGGGTTGGCATAGTCGACGTCCAGGGCGCTGATCAGGGCGGCCGGTTCGACCGGGCCGGCGACCCGCAGGTAGATCCGGGCGGCGATGCGTCGCTCGACGTTGACGGTCTGCCCGTCCTCCTGCCGTTCCTCGGTGTTGACCGAGGCGATCAGGCCGCCGATGTGGTCGCCGGGGCTCGCGTTGGCCGGTACCGCCAGTTCGAACGGGACGTCGGCCCGCTTGCCGGCCGGCACCGTGTACGACTTCTTCGGCAGGGTGACCCAGCTCCCGACGCCGGTGGCCGGCTCGTCGGCGGTCAGCAGGGCGAATCCGCCGTCCGGGGCGGTGAACGCGTCGGTCGCGTACACGTTGACGGTCAGCGGCTTTCCGGTGAGGTTGCTGACCGCGACCCAGTCGGTGATCTTCTCCTCGGGGTTGAGCTCGTACGCGAACTCGTTGCGGCCGTTGGGTCCGCGCGGGCTCGACGGCTGCACGCTCCACCGGAACTCCTCGGCCGGGGCGTACCCGGGCAGCGCCGGTGGCGGGGCGGGCGCGGCGGCGGCCGGACCGGTGGCGCCGAGGATGACGGCCGACCCGACGAGCAGCCGGACGACCAGGCGGGTGGCACGGGAGTGGGTCATGTCAGCGGCTCCGTGGAGTCGGTCCGGCAACGGTGGTGGGGATGCCGGGCCCGGCGGGCCCGGCATCCCCCGGTCGCGGAAAGGTCAGGCCAGGGTCAGGGTCAGGGTCGCCTTGTACTCCCCCGGCGCCACGTTGTCGGGGATGGCGAGGTCGAGGTCGGCGCCGCAGGCGAAGACGCCCGCGCTGGCACCGGCCGCCGACGAGCACAGTGTGCGGGTGTCGCCGAGGTCGGCCGCGGTTCCCGCGGTGACCGCGCCGGAGCCGCTGGTCTTGCTGGCCGACGGCGTCCAGGACAGGTTGCCGCCGGCGATGGTCGCGTCGGGTCCGACGAAGTCGGCGAGCTGGCCGGTCAGGTCCCAACCGGCGTTGCTGCCCCGAAGGTCGGTGACGGTGGCGCCCTGGAGCGCGCCGGTGGCGGTGCCGCCGACGGAGCCGCCGGTCAGGATGGCGGTGTCACCGGCGAGGTCGAGGGTGAACGCACCCGGGGCCACGTCGGCGATGATCTCCTGCTGCTTGGTGATCACATCGTCGCCGGGCTGGATGGTGAACGAGGTGGACGAGGAGGTGGACGCGCCGAAGACGGTCGCGTCCGACGGCACGAACGCCGCGGTCAGCGCGTGGGTGCCGACCGGGAGCGCGGTCGTGGTGAGGGTGGCGGTGCCGGCCGAGACCGGGGCCGAGCCGATCACCGAGGCACCCCGGCGGAACTCGACCGTGCCGGTGGCGGTGTTCGGGGTGACGGTGGCGGTGAGGGTGACCTCGGTGCCCTGCTCGACCGGGCTCGCCGGCACGACGGCCAGCGCGGTCGAGGTCGCCTCGGCGACCGGGATGCGCCAGGTGTCGCCGGTGACGACGATCGCGGTGCGGTACTCGTCGGGGTGCCGGCCCTCGGTGAGGCTGAAGCACTCGACGATGACCCACCACTCACCGGCCGCCGGAGCCGTGCCGCCCAGCGCCGTGGTGAACGACCGGTTCGCCTCGATCGACACCGGAGCGGCGTCGAACCCGCCACCACCCAACGGACGACCCAGGTTCGAGTACGGCCCGCCCGGCCGGCCGACCCGCAGGCCGGCGTTCTCGCCGTACCCGGTCGGGCACCCGGCGCTGCCGGCGGTGGCGAACATCGGGGTGTCGTTGACGTTGCCGCTGGTCTGCGACAACTGCACTTCGCCGAGCGAAGCCGCCTGCGCGGGACCGGCGACACCGACGAGGACGCCGCCGGCGAGCGCGGCTGCCCCCAACAGCGCGACCGCCCGAGCCAAGACACGCTTGCTCATGAATCACTTCCTCTCGTGAGGGTGATGGTGCCGGCCGGACCCTGCTGGTCCGACCGGCAATGAGGCTCTACACGGGCAGTGACCCGGCATGCAGGCCCACGTCTCCGCCGGACGTGCGGAAGGCGAACTCTGGGTGCCGTCCGGGCAGGTGGCCGGTTCACCCGAACCGCCCGTGTACGTAGTCGGCGGTGCGCTGGTCCTGCGGGCTGTCGAACATCAGCGCGGTGGGTCCATGTTCGACGATGACGCCGGGGGTGCCGTGCGAGGCGAGGAAGAAGGCGCACCGGTGGGACACCCGGGCCGCCTGTTGCATGTTGTGCGTGACGATGACGATGGTCACCTCGTCGGCGAGTTCGGCGATCGTCTCCTCGATGCGGCGGGTCGAGGTCGGGTCGAGTGCCGAGCACGGTTCGTCCATCAGCAGCACGCGGGGACGTACGGCGAGGGACCGGGCGATGCAGAGCCGTTGCTGCTGCCCGCCGGACAGTGCCCCGCCGGGTGAGCGGAGCCGGTCGCGTACCTCGCGCCACAGGCCGGCCTTGGTGAGACTTTCCTCGACCAGGTCGTCGCAGCCGGCGCGGCCGACCCGGGTGCCGGTGAGTCGCAGGCCGGCGACGACGTTGTCGTAGATGGACATGGTGGGGAACGGGTTCGGTTTCTGGAAGACCATGCCGACCTGGCGGCGGGCGTCGGTGAGCCGCCGGTCCGGGGAGTAGAGGTCGTGCCCGTCGAGCAGCACCTCGCCGGCCAGCGACGCGCCGGGGACGAGTTCGTGCATCCGGTTGAGGACGCGCAGGAAGGTCGACTTGCCGCAGCCGGACGGGCCGATGAGTGCGGTGACCCGGCCGGCGGGCATGGTCAGCGACACCCGGTCGAGGACCTTGTGGTCGCCGAACCAGGCGGACACGTCACGTGCGTCCAATGTGGCCAGTCCGTGGGCCGGGACGGGGTCGACGAGGGTCGGGTCGGTGGTCTGGGTCACCGCGGCGCCTTCCGGTCGGGTGGTTACAGCAGGTTGGGCAGGAGTCGGGCGACCTGGTCCGCGGCGGCGCCGCCGAGGGCGGCGACCAGCGGCACGCCGACGGTCCACGCCGGCCAGCCGCCCCACCGGCCGCGCAGGTAGGCGACGGCGAGGGTGGCCAGCAGCAGTGCCTGGCTCCACAGCATCAGCGGGGTCCAGGCGTCCGGGTCGGTCGCCATCGGCTGCTCGGCGGCGGGCAGCGAGGCGGCGCCGAACCTGCGGGCCGGGGCGGGTTGGGCCGGTGACACCAGGTCGGCGTCGACCCGGAGCAGGTCCTGTGGCAGGTACCGGTCGCCGTCGGCGGTGATCAGCGTGAGCCGTCCGGCGCCGGACGCCAGTCGCGGCGGGGTCGGGTCGCCGGGGCGGCGGGTTCCGGTGACCCGGTAGCTGTGCTCGCCCTGCCCGGTGACGACGGTGACCAGGTCGCCGGGGATGAGCAGGTCCAGGTCCCGGAACGGGCCGCCGTACGCGGCCTGGCGGCCCATGACGACGCTGGTGCCGGGCTGGCCGGGCAGCACGGTGTCGCGGCGGTGGCCGGGGCCGTCGCGCAGCACCTCGGCGTCGCTGCCCTCGAGGACGACGGCCCGCAGCCCGATGGCCGGTATCCGCAGCACCGCGACCGGGGAGCCGGTCTCGACGATCCGTTCGTCGCCGGCGATGCCGTCGGTGAACTCGAGCCGGGTCTGGCCGACGGGGGCGGTGCCGCGGGCGAGTTCGGCGCGGTAGTCGGAGTAGAGCGTCTGCTGGCCGCGGGCGTACTGGAGGTGCGAGACCAGGGTGAGGTGGACGACGAAGCCGAGCGTGAGCATGGCCAGGATGGTCAGGGCGGTGCCCGGCAGGTAGAAACCGAGCCGCCCCGTCCTGGACGGGGCGGCACCGGGTGGTGTCGTCGGCGTTGCGGTGGTCACCGGTCCGGCCCGTTCCCGACGGACGGGTCCGGTGCTCCGGTGCCGGCCGGGCTGTCCGGCCAGGTGACCGGGGCCGGTTCCGGGCGCCGCCGCCGGGTCAGCAGCATCGCGCCGGAGCCGGCACCGACCAGGGACAGGCCGGCCATCCCGAAGGCGATCAGCGAGATACCGGTCCTGGGCAGCATGCCGCCCCCGCCGTCGGGGTCACCGCCGGGGTCGTCACCCGGGTCGTCCGGGTCGCCGCCGGGGTCGTGGGCGGTGATCTCCACGGTCCGGACCGCCGACTCCGACGGCCGGTACGCGGTGGCGTCGGCCGGGGTGAACACCGCCTTGAGCGAATGGGTGCCGACCGCCAGAGTGGCGGTGAAGGCCGCGGTGCCCTGTGCCACGGCGGCGGTGCCGAGTTCGGTCTGGCCGTCGAGGAAGCGGACGGTTCCGGTGGCGCTGTTCGGGGCGACCGTCGCGGTCAGGGTCAGCGGGGTGTCGGCGGGCTGGCTGCCGTCGGGGGTGACGGTCAGGGTGGTGGTCGTGTCGGTGGCCGGCAGGCCGTCGGCACCGATCCGGTAGCCGTTGACGCTGTTCGACACCGCCTGCGTGTAGCGGTCGGGGTCGGCCGGCCGGAAGGTCGCCTGGAGGTCGTACGCGCCGTCGGCGAGGCCGGTCATGGTGAGGGTGGCCCGGCCGTCGGCGACCGGCACGTCCCGCACCGGGGCGAAGGCGGCCTCGCCGGAGTCGCGCCGTTCGAAGGTCACGGTGCCGGCCGCGGCGGCGGGGTCGACGGTCGCGGTGAGCACGGGCTGGCCGCCGCTCGGCGCCGGGCTGGCCGGGTCGACGGTGAGGTCGACGGTGACCGGTTCGGCGCCGACGTAGACGGTGAGCGGGCGGCTGGCGGTGGAGACCGCGTAGGCGTCGGGGTCGGTGGGGTTGAAGGTGGCGGTGAGGGTGTAGTCGACCTGGGTCGCGCCGACCAGTGGCAGGTCGCCGGTCTCCAGGACGGCGGTGCCGGTCTCGCTCACCGGGACGGCACCGAGTTCGCCGGAGCTGCCGGAAGTGGATTCGGTGGCCCGGCGGAAGACGACGGTGCCGGGTACGGCCGGGGTGACGGCCGCGGTGAGGGTGACGGGTGTCCCGGCCGCGATCCGGTCGGCGGGTTCGACGGTCAGCGTCGTCTGGGTGGCGGCGACCGACGAACAGCTGGTGCCGACCCGCCACTGGGTGCCGCAGACGTGGATGGTGGTCTGGAACTGGTCGGGGTGCCGGCCCTCGGTGAGGCTGAAGCACTCGACGATCACCCACCACTCGCCGGCGGCCGGGGCCGCACCACCGAGCGCGGTGGTGAAGGACCGGTTCGCCTCGATCGAGACCGGGGCCGTGTCGAAGCCGCCGCCGCCCAGCGGACGGCCCAGGTTCGAGTACGGCCCACCGGGACGGCCGACCCGCAGGCCGGCGTTCTCCCCGTACCCGGTGGGACATGCCGCACTGCCGGCGGTGGCGAACATCGGGGTGTCGTCGACGTTGCCGCTGGTCTGCGACAGCCGCACCTCGCCGAGCGAAGCCGCCTGCGCGGGACCGGCGGCGACGAGCACCACCCCGGCGACGACGGCGCAGAGGCTCAGGGCGCTGGTCACCAGCGCGGCCAGGATTCGCCTGCTCATCGGTTTGCTTCCTTTGCGTGACGGATGCGCCGGTCCGGGCGGCCGGCGGGCCGCCCGGACCGGCGGGGAACTAGCTGTTGAACCGCAGGTTGGTGTAGCCGCAGGCGGCGTTGAGGTCGTCGAGGGTGGTGGTACGCAGGCCGAAGCCGAACAGCTGCACGACGTTGCGGTTGGTGCCGCCGTCGTTGACGGTCGCGGTGCAGACCGCCGAGTTGGCGCCGACGAACGTGGCGGCGATCGTCGGGTCGGTGAGCTTCGCGGTCGGTACGACGTTGTAGACGTCGCGCCGGAGCCCGAAGTTGGGGTTGGTGGTGCCGCCGACCAGCGGCTGCTGCACCGACTGGCCGGGCATGCTGATGCCGACGAGGCGGGCGGCGCCGCGCCGGTCGGTGACCGGTACGCCGGTCAGGTTGGCGATGGCGGTGACGTTGCTCTGGGCCACGAACTGGCCGGAGGAGAACGGCACGACGTGGGTCGGGTTGCCGGTCAGCGCCGAGCCGTCGTGCTCCTGGGTCCGGGGCAGCCCGGTGAGGCACGGGTAGTCACCGAGGCCGATCTCGGTCTCGTTGATCTGCATCTTGCTCATCCAGAACTCCCAGGTGCCGGAGCCGGCCTGGATGGTCCGGGGCTGCACCGGGTTGCCGGCGATGGTGGTGTCGAAGCACTTGTAGACCCGCTGGATCTGGGCGAACGACATGTTGAACGGCAGGTCGCCGTTCTGGTTGACGGCCAGCGAGACGGCGTCGACGCCGAACGGGATGTACGTGTAGTTGCCGGTGCTCGACGGGGTGCTGCCGCCGCCGTACGACGACGAGCGGGCGTAGTCGACGCAGTTGCGGATGTCGGCGCCCTCGTAGAAGCCGGGGCCACCGTTGGTGCCGCCCAGGTTCTCGCCGCCCGACGCCCGCAGTGCGCGCCGGCCGTTGCCGGAGCCGTTCGGCCGGTTGAGGGTGCAGCCGGCCGACTTGACCTTGATGGTGTCGGTGCCCCGGGCGTCCCAGGAGGCGACGACCTTGCCACCGCCGGAGGTGATGACGTTGCCCAGGCCGTTCATCACGTCCTGGGTGGTGTCCGAGCCGACACCGGCCAGGACGCGGTAGTCGGTGGCCGGCGACGGGTCGGCGGCGGCCGGGGTGGCGGCCATGACGACGGCGAGTGCCGCGCCGAAGCCCGCCGCCGCCACCTTGCCGAAGGTGTGGACCTTCATGCTTGCTCCCTTTCTGGTGACAGGTGAGTCGGGAGAATCGTCTGTCGCCGTGCCGGTGGCCGAAACCGCGTGCGGGCGAACGTTTCGGGCCGCTGTCTTCCGCCAACACGTAGGCCGGATGAACGACTGTTGGCGGACCGGTGGGCCGGCCCGAGACCGTCGTTCATGGACGGTTCCGGGGTGCGCGGACGGCCAGGCGGCGCAGTACGGGGCCGGCCACGCCGCCGAGCAGGCCGACGACGAGCGCGCCGACGAGTACGTACCGGATCGCTCCGGCGGCGCTGCCGAGGGTGGTTCCGGCGGCGGGCCGGACGGACGGGGCCGGCGACGGTGCGACCGGACCGGGCGACGGCGGTGTCCCGGTGGCCGGTACGCCGGTCGGCGGGCCGCCGGCCGGCGGCGGCCCGGCCGGGGCCTCCCCGCCGGGCGGTGGGGTCGTCGGCGCGGTCGCCTTTCCGAGGGTGTCGGCGGCGGTGCGGGTCAGGTCGCGCATCGGCTGCGGCAACGGCACGTACCCTTCGGGCAGGTTGCCGGGTGCGACCCCCGGGGTCTGGCCGGGGCCGGCGGCGTGCCGCAGCATCGCCGCGTAGTCGCGTCGGGCGTCGGCCGGGGCGGCGGTGTTCGCGATCGCGTAGGTGACCATGGTCAGCGGGTACGCGCCCGGGGTGGCCCGGGCCCGTTCCGGGTCGACGGCCACCACGCCCGGCACCTCGGTCGGTGCCATGGCCGACAGTGCGGTCGTCATCTGCGCGGTGGTCGCGCTTCGGCAGTCGGTGGCGACGTACGTGCCGGCCGCGTCGGGTGCGGCGGCGCAGAGTTCGGCGGTGTGCAGGCCGTACCGGGCGGCGGAGGCGGAGTCGGTGACCGACATCGCCAGCCGGAAGCCGGGCTCCTGGCGCGCGATCCGGGTCCACTTCGGCTGTTCGCCGGCGGGCAGGTTGATCGTCTGCAACGGTACGGCGGTGCCCTTGCTGTCGGCGCGCAGGGTCAGCAGGGCGGCTTCGCCGAGGGAGCCGGCGTACGGCCGGTAGTCCAGTGTGCAGTTGGTGTACTCGACGTCCTGGAAGGACTCCTTGGCGCAGGTCTGGTCGGCCTTCGGGAAGTAGTCGACGGCTCCGGCGGCGAACAGCCGCTGGTAGGCCGGATTGACCACCATGCCGGGCCTGCCGGTGCCCTGGTCGTCGGCGGTGCCGGCCAGCCAGGCGCGGGCCGCCGGGTCGGCGAGGACCCACCGCCACAGTTCCCGGGTCGCCATCGAGTTGCCGACCGGGGTCATCAGCCCGTTGAGGGTCGCCGAGGGGGTCTGGTCCCAGAACCGGAAGACCGGGTTGAGGTCCAGGAACTCCTTGTCGTACTTGATGCTGTTGGGGTTGCCGGCCGGGCCGCCGATGCCGGACACGTCGCGGCGGTACGACTGGGTGAGGAGTTTGGCGACCAGCCGCGGGGTCAGGCGGAGCTGGGACAGCACCGCGCCGCGCAGCCGCTCCTGTTCCCCGCCGGAGGCGTACGGGTCGAGGTTGCCGTCGACGTTGAAGGCGACGACGACGCCGCTGGCGGCGACCGGGGCGTGCACCAGCGGCGGTTCGCTGCCGGGCACGGGGGCGGAGCTGAACACCACGCCGGGTGCGCCGGCGGACGGCGACAGCACCTGGTTCTGCGCCTCGAAGTCACCGATCGCCGAGTAGCCGATGACCGGGCCCGAGTTGGCGCACAGGGCCGGCTGCCAGGAGGTGATCGCCTCGGCGACGAGTTCGGTGCCGGCGGTACGCCGTTCGGCCTGGGTCAGCGAGCAGGCGGCGCCGACCGCCCGGAAGTCCAGCGGGACCACGATCCGGTGCCGCCACACCGGCAGGCTGAACGGTGAGCCGTGGACCGCGGCGGTGGTGGAGACGTCGGTGCCGGCGTACGGGTCGTGGCGGCCGCGCGGCACGATCACGAGGTGGCAGCGGCGGGGTCCCGCGCCGGCCGGGGCGCCGCAGCCGAGGTGGGGCGCGCGCGCCGCGTTCTGTACCTCGAAGGCGACCCGGCCGGTGCCGTCGGCGGCGCTGAGCGCGTAGGGGTACTCGTTCGTCGACGCCTCGTTGAAGTGGGCCCGCAGGACGTCGTCGTCGGTCTGGTCCATCGTGCCGCCGGGGACGTTGGGGTTGGGTTTGGTGCCGAACGGCTGCCGTGGGCTGCCGTCCGGGGTCCGGGCGCCGCCGACGGTCCGGAACGGCACCATCTGCGCGTCGGCGGGCAGCGGCTCGGCGGGGTCGGGGTGCGGGTAGCCGGCGATAGCGTCGAGCCGCCGCCGGCTGGCGTTCTTGCCGGCCGGCGCGTCCGAGCCCTGGGCCATCGCCGGCTGCGGCAGGCCGAGACCGAACTGGCAGGTCTCCCGGAACGCCAGGCCGAGCGGGTCGTCGGGGGCCTGCGGGTCGCCCCAGCACTGCATCAGCTGGAGGTAGTCGACGCCGACCGGCCGGTTGCGCGGGGTCGGTTCGGCGCCGGTCCAGGTGACCAGGACCGCCTGGTTGGTCAGGTCCCGGGTCTGCGAGACGGTGATCCGGAGGGCGGAGAAGTCCTCGTACCCGTCGGCCCGGCCGGGGACGGTGACGGCCGAGCCGGCGCCGTCCTCGCCGCGCGCGGGCCCGGCCGCCGGCGGTACGGCCAGCAGCGGTGCGAGGGCCAGCAGGCCGAGGACGAGCGTGGCGACGCGGGTCCGGCGGGCGGTCCGGGTCCGGCGGGCGGTCATCGCCGGTCTCCGCGGTCGCGGCGCCCGGCGAGGGTGTGTGCCAGCAGCGGTGGGCCGAACAGTACGCCGACCAGCAGGACGCCGGCGATCAGCATCACCGTGTGCCGCAGCCGCCAGCCGCCCTCGCCGTCGAGGGACACCGGTACGGCGGCGACCTGTTCGCCGCCGCCGCCGGTGCCGGGGTCGACGACCTCGCCGGTCTCCGGGTCGACGAGGCCGCCGGTCGGGTCGCCGGTCGCGGTCGCCGACGGTGCGGCCGACGGGCCGCCGGACGGCGTGGGTCCGCCGGGGCGTGGGTTGGCCCCGCCCGTGCCGCACCGGGCGGCGGCCTTGACCGGCGTCTCCTGCCGGGCGCCGGCGGTGCCGGTGGGACTCTGCGTCGGCCCCTGCCGGTCGCAGGCGGCCGGTTGGGGCGCGTTGCGGGCCAGCGTGTTGGTGCCGTCGCGGGAGAACGTCGGGTTGTTGCAGTTCTCGATGCCGATGTTCCGCTGCGGCGCCCCGGGGATCTTGCGGACCTGCTCCATGCCGGCCCGGACCAGGTTGATCGGCAGCGGCGAGTAGCCCAGGACGTCGGCCTGCTGCTGGCCCTCGCACAGGAAGTAGTTCGCGAAGGAGGCGAGGGTGAAGCCCTTGTCCTCGGTGACGTTCATCTCGATCCGCTGTGGAACGATCATGTACGAGTACGACGACAGCGGATAGACGCGCGGGTCGTCGTAGGTGTAGACCCCGTCGAGGATCTGGGTCAGGTAGTCCGGCGACGACGGGTTGTCGTTGATGGTCGCCCGGGTCAGCGCGACGGCGACGTTCGCGGCCGTCGGTTCGACGTAGTAGTTCGCCGCGTTGAGCATCTTGACGACCGGGAACCGGGCGTTGAGCGCGTACGAGTACTCGACGTAGGTGATGGCGCCCTCGGCGTTGTCCTGTCCGACGTAGCCGGAGACGCCGGTCGAGCCGGTGGCCCCGACGAACCCGTCGGCGGACCGGAACGGGTAGGTGGAGGTGATGCCGCACGGCGCGGGCTTGCCGAACCTGGCGCAGTAGGCGTTCCAGATCTGCGGGTGCTGCTTGCTCATCCACAGGGTCAGTTGGGCGCTGGTGCCCGAGCCGTCCTGCCGCACCACCGGGACGATGTTGCGGGCCGGCAGGGTCAGTCCGGGGTTGTGCGCGGCGATCTGCGGGTCGTTCCAGCGTTTGATGGCCCCGGTGAAGATCTTGGCGATGACCTCGCCGGACAGCCGCAGGTTGGTGACCCGCCGGCCGCCGATGGTCAGGTTGTACATGAACGCCGTGCCGCCGGCGACGATCGGCATGTACCCGAACCCGCGGTCCGGCCGCAGGTCCGAACCGCCGAAGACGTCCCGCAGGCCGTACGGGATCTCCGAGACGCCGAAGTCCGAGGTTCCGTTGCGGAACTGGTTGCGGCCGTCGGTCGAGCCGGTCGCGTCGTAGTTGACGTAGATGCCGCGCTGCTCGACGTTGCGCCGCCAGTTGTCGAGCGCGTTGGCGCTCCACGACGAGCCGGTGCCGCTGATCTGCACCAGGGTCGGGGCGGCCCGGGCGGGCACCGGCGCCGCCGCCAGCACGACCATGACCGCCGCGAGGGCGGCCAGGAGGGAACGGCTGCTACGCATCACTTACCTCGCTGTCACTTGCGTGGACTCCGGGTGCCTGACGGGCCCGGGCGCGGGCGGCGAACCGGGCCGCGTCGCGGCGGGACGCCCGGGCCCGGGCGCGGGCCGCGCGGCGGCCGAGCTGGCCGGGCGCCCGCCCGCCGACCAGTCGGGCGATCGCGAACAGGATCAGGACCAGCCCCATCAGTACGGCGGCCGCCCCGAAGCCGCGCGCGATCATCGCCTCGTCCGGGCGACGTACGGCGTCGAAGACGAACAGCGGCAGCGACGTCTGGGGGCCGCTGGTGGGGTTGGCGTTGGTGTAGGCGGCGAAGCCGGCGGTGAGCAGGACCGGGGACGTCTCGCCGATGCCGCGTGCGGTGCCGAGGATGACCGCCGTGGTCAGGCCGGAGCGGGCGGTCGGCACGACCACGTGCCAGATGGTCCGCCACTGCGAGGCGCCCAGCGCGAGCGACGCCTCCCGCAGGGTGCCGGGCACCAGCCTGATCACCACGTCGGCGGCCCGGATCATGATCGGCAGCATCATCACGCCGAGCGCGAGCGACGCGGCGAACCCGGACTTGCCCATCCCGAGGGCGAGGACGACGGTGGCGTAGACGAACAGCCCGGCGACGACCGACGGCAGCGCGGTCATCGCCTCGGCGATCGTGCGGACCAGCCGGCTGAACGGGCCGGGGAGTTCGCTGAGGAAGACCGCGCAGACCAGGCCCAGCGGTACGGTGACCGCGAGCGCGATGGCGATCTGCATGAGGGTGCCGATGATCGCGTGCCGGATCCCGCCGACGCTCAGCGGCTGCAACGGCCCGGCCCGCCCCATGTCGTCGGCGAAGAAGTTGAGGTAGACGAGGGCCTCGCGGCCCCGCCACAGGGTGAACACGACGACCACGACCAGCGCCAGCAGCATCAGGGCGGCGAGGCTGTGCACCACGGCGGCCGCGAGCCGGTCGCGGACCGTCGGCCCGCTCTCGTCGAACGAGACGAGCAGGGTGTAGAAGCCGAGGAACGCCAGGTAGGACACGACCACGAAGCCGAGTACGCCGTCGAACGGCGCCAGCCGGGTGAACAGCAGGGCGGTCAGGCTCACGCCGGCGACGGCGGCACCGGCCAGCGCGAAGCCGTCGGTGCGGCGCGGCCGTCCGATCACCCGGCGCCGCTCGGGGACGTCGGGGCGGGGTTCGGCGGCCGGCAGCACCGTCGACCCCGGCACGGCCGGTCCGGCCTTGGTCAGATCAGGCGATGTCGACACGTCACACCTCGCTCGCGGCGCCGGAGCGGCTGCGGCTGATGACGATCGACGCCACGAAGTTGACCACGAGGGTCATCAGGAACAGCACCAGACCGGCGGCCATCAGGGCGGCGATCCCCAGGGCGGTCGAGTCGCCGTACCGCAGCGCGATCAGCGCGGAGATCGAGCCGGCACCGTTCTGCAGGATGTGCGGCTGCACGACGAAGACCATCGACACGATGAGGTAGACGGCGATCGTCTCGCCCAGCGCCCGGCCGAGCCCGAGCATGGTGCCGCCGATCATGCCGCCACGGCCGAACGGCAACACGACCGACCGGATCATGCCCCAGCGGGTCGCGCCGAGGGCGTACGCGCCCTCCCGCTCGCCGACCGGTGCCTGGGAGAACACCTCGCGCATGACCGAGGTGATGATCGGGGCGACCATCATCGCCACGACGACACCCGCGATGAACGTCGACGAGGTCAGCGCGGTCGGGCTCGCCACCGGGTCACGCGGGTCGTAACCGTCCACCTTGAACAGTGGTATCCAGCCGAGGTAGGTGGCCAGCCAGCGGGGCAGCCCCTCCCCCTGGTCACCGGCGACCAGCAACCGTGGCTGGAGCAGGAAGAAGCCCCAGATGCCGTAGACGACGCTCGGCACGGCGGCCATCAGGTCGACCAGGTTGACCAGCAGCGGCCGGATCCGCCGGGGCGCGTACTCGGAGATGTAGAGGGCGGCACCGGTCGCCAGCGGCACCGAGATGGCGATCGCCACCAGGGCGATGAGCACCGTGCCGGTCAGCACCCCGGCGACGCCGAAGTTGTTGCCCGCCGGGTCCCAGTCCTGCACGGTCAGGAACCGCCAGCCGGCCACCTCGATCGCCGGCCACGCCTGGATGGTCAGGAAGAGCCCGACGAGCACCATGATGAACAGCACCGCCGCGCCCCCGGCCCGGGCGATGCCGCGGAACACCAGGTCGGACGCGCCGCGCCGCTGCACGATGCGGCGGGGGCCGGGGGCGCCGTCCGGCTGGTCGGCGGGCGGGCCCGCGACGGTGGGCGGCGGCGGGGCGGCGTCGGGTCCGCGCAGCGTCGTGGTCGTCACCGGGGTGTCCTGGTCGGCTGCCCGGGGCGGGACACCGGGCGGATGCCCGTCGGCGGGGTACGTCCCGACCACTGCGGCCGGAGGTCGTCGTCGCGGCCGCGCCGGCCGTCCCGTCCGGTGCCGCGGGTCCCGTCGACGATCGCGGCCTGCGGGACGGCCTCGAGGAACCGCTCGACGTTGTAGGCGCACTCCCGGCCGCGCAGGTACGACCGGCTGGAGACGGCGACGACGGCCCGGTCGAGTTCGGCCCACCAGCACCACTGGCCGTTCTGCTCTACAGTGGACTCGTTCACCCGCAGCCGGTCGTGTCCCTGTTGGAGACACACCACGGCGTCCCGGCACTCGCCGTACGTCGGATGACAGCCGCTGCCCCGCCCGAGCGGGCGGTTGTTCGGCGACACCAGCATCCAGAAGACGCCGGCCTGCGGACCGTCCCCGTCGATCCCCCGCTGCGGCGGCACGGCGAAGAACACGAAACGTGATCGCTGCATCCTGATGCCTTTCCTGGCCCGTACCGAGGCACGTATCGCCCGGCTCCCCAACTCGGCCCCCGCCGTCGGTCAGCGTGCGCAGGCTCGATGACCGGACCAGCAGACCGGGACTCACGCCAGACATGCGCAAGGTGAACAGAAAGTACGCGGACATCAACCATCCGTATGACCGATGCCCCGCTTACGGATGACCTCCGGATCGGGAACGGGGGTGGTTCGCACCGCCCGTCCGGGCGGCCGCCGCGGCCGGCCGGGTCGCCAGCCACCCGACTCCCACCAGCGCCAGCACACCGACGACACCCGCCAGCCACCACAGGCTCACCCCGAGGGAGGCCGACCCGGTGCGGGCCACGGGTAGCGGCGTGGGAGCGCCCGGCGCCGCCTCCGTGCCGGGGCCGGCTTCCGGTACGACGTCCGGCGCCGACGGTTGCGGTCCGGCCGACGGCGACGCCGCCCCCGCCGGGTTCGCGGTGGCCGCCGCTGCCGCCGTACCGCCGCCCGGGCTGAGGCGCCAGCCGCTGCCGGCGACGGTGATCGAGGTGACGAACCGGCCCGGATGCTGCCCCTGCGTCTGGCTGAAGCACTCCGCCACCACCCACCACTCGCCGGCCTGCGGAGCGGTGCCGCCGAGGGCGGTCATGAAGGACCGGTTCGGCGTGGCGGTCACCGCCGCCCGGTCGTAGCCGCCGGAGGTGAGAGGGCGGGCGAGATTGGTGTACGGCCCACCGGGCCGGCCGATGCGCAACAACGCGTCGGAGCCGTACCCGGCCGGGCAGGACGCCGACGTCACACCGGAGGCGAAGACGGGAGTGGTGTCGACGGACCCGCTGCCCGGGTCGAGCCGGACGGTCCCCAGGAACACGGTCTGGTCCGGCGCGGTCCGCGCGACCGGATACACGGCCGCACCAACCGCCAGGACGGCGTGGACGAACAGGCGAAGGACTCGGATTGGCTTCACCAGACGGTCGTACGGACGACCGGCGACGGCACGTCCACGCCGGACCACGCGCCAGACGGACAACGGGTGAACGGGAGCCGGACCCCTACGGTGCGCCCGCTTCCGGCACCGGGTTGAACTCGTCGTCGACCAGGCCGAGCCGGTGCGCCAGCACCGCCGCCTGCACCCGGTTACGCAACTCCAGCTTCTCCATCACGGCGGACACGTGCGTCTTGACGGTGGTGACCCCCAGGTGCAGCCGCACACCGATCTCGGCGTTCGACAGCCCGGCGCCGACCAGGGCCAGCACCTCCCGCTCCCGGGCGCTGAGCGACCGCAGCGCCGCCCACGACCGGTCGGGCCCCCGTTCCCGGTCGTGGGCGGCGAGCGCCCGGCGCAGGACGCGGGCCAGCACCGGCGGCGCCAGCAACGTCTCGCCCCGCGCCGCCCGGCGCACCGCGTCCACCAGTTCCTCCGGGGCGCCGTCCTTCACCAGGTAGCCGATCGCGCCCGCGCCGATCGCCCCGTAGATGTTGACGTCGTCGGCGAAGGTGGTCAGCACCAGCACCCGGGCGGACGGCTGCCGGTCCAGGATGCGTCGGGTCGCCTCGATGCCGTCCGTCCGGGGCATCCGGAGGTCCATGAGGATCACGTCGGGCCGCAGGCGCTCGGCGAGGCGTACGGCCTCGTGGCCGTCGCCGGCCTCGCCCACCACCTCGAAGCCGCCGGCCGTCTGCAACAACAGGCCGACCCCGGCCCGGACGAGTCTCTGGTCGTCGACCACCAGCACCCTGATCACGCGTTCTCCCTGATCGGCAGCCGGGCCGACACCCGCCAGCCACCGCTGTCCGCGGCCGCGGCGGTGAGCGTGCCGCCGAGCAGGCCGACCCGCTCCCGCATCCCGGCCAACCCGTACCCGGACGCGGGCAGCACGGGACGCTCCCGCACCGCCCCGCTGTCCACCACCTCCAGCAGCAGCGTGCCGTCGGCCACCCGGATGTCGACCGTGGCGGTGGCTCCGGGCCCGGCGTGCTTGAGGGTGTTGGTCAGCGCCTCCTGCACCACGCGGGCGGCCGTCGTCCCCACCGACAGCGGCACCCGGGACAGCGTCTCGGGAACGCTCACCCGGACCGTGACACCGGCCTCGCCCACCCGGCGGGCGGCGTCCCCGATCATCTGCTCCAGCTCCACCTGCGGGCCGTCCCGCTCGACCGTCTCCGGGTCCCGCAGCACCTCCAGCAGTTCCCGCAGCTCGTCCAGCACCTGGCCGGCCGTTTCGCGCAGCTCACCGAGGGCGGCCACCGCCGGCTCGGTCCGGCCGGTGTGCTGCACGGCGTACCGCGCCGCGCCGGCCCGCAGGGCGATCGCCGCGATGTGGTGGGCCACGATGTCGTGCAGGTCCCGGGCGATGGCCGCCCGTTCGGCGAGACGGGCGGCCCGGGTCTCCGCGGCGCGGCGTTCCCTCATCTCCCGGGCCCGCTCCTCGGCCGCCGCCGCGGCGAGGCGTACCCCGCGCAGGTAGCGGCCGAACGCCACCGGCGCCGCGGCGACGCCGGCCAGCATGATCAGGCTGAGCACCCCGGTGACGCTGAACCGCACCGCCGCGTCGCCCTGGAGCAGGACGTTGGCCAGCGCCACGCCGAGGAACAGCGCGTACGCCGCCGCGGTCGACGCACGGCCGGACCGGTACGCGACGTAACCCAGCGCGACCGCGGCGGCGAGCAACGAGGTGCCGCCGCCGGCCGGAGTCGCCGCCACGGCGACGAGCAGCAGTGCCGACTCCACGACCAGCACCGGCCAGGGCCGCCGCCGTACGGCGATCAGGGCGAGCCCGGTGAGGACCGCGACGACGATCCCCGCCCAGTCCCCACGTGCCGCCCCGGGCTGGACGATCCAGGTGCCGGCCAGCCCCAGCCCGGCGGTGACCAGCCCGAGCAGGACGTCCGGCCACCAGCGGCGTCGCGCCTCCGTCACCGGCCCACCATACGGCGGCCGGCGCCGGCCACCGGCCCTCCCACCGGCCACCTCGCCTCCTCCGGGTGGCCGGGACACCGACCACCGGCACGACGGTGGCGCCCCGGCCGCGCGCCTAGCGTCGACCGCTGTGATCAGCGACGCCCCGACCTTCCTCGCCCAGTTCGTCCGGCACCCGTTCACCACCGGCGCGGTGCTGCCCAGCGGGCCCGGGCTCGCCGCGGACATCACGGCGGCGGTGCCCCGTACGGGACATCCGGTCGTGGTCGAACTCGGCCCGGGGACCGGGGTGTTCACCCGGGCGATCCAGCGGCGGCTGGCCGGCCGGGGACGCCACGTGGCGGTCGAGGTCAATCCGGCCTTCGCGGCCGGACTGGCCCGCCGGCACCCGGCGGTCGAGGTGGTACGCGCCGACGCCGCCGCGCTCGGCCGGGTGCTGCTGGACCGCCGGCTGCCGTCCGTCGACGTGGTGGTCAGCGGACTCCCCTGGGCCGCCTTTCCCGCCGGACGCCAGCGGGCGATCCTCGACGCCGTGGTGGGAGCGCTCGACGCCGGCGGTGTCTTCACCACCTTCGCGTACCGGCACGCGCTGCCGGCCCGGCCCGCGCGCCGCTTCCGCCGGCTGCTCGACGGGGCGTTCGAGGAGGTGACCGTGGGCCGGACCGTCTGGGGCAACCTGCCGCCGGCCCTGGTCTACCACTGCCGCCGGCCGGCCGGCGCCGGGAGTCCTCCACCCGCCCCGGCGGGCACAGGCTCCGGGTGTGCACCGGCTGCGACACGTTGCGGGGCGGGCGTCGCCGGGACGTGAGCGGTACGTCGTCTTCCGTAGCCGGGACCAGGAACGACCCGCGCGCACGCCGTTGACACGTACCCCGTCGAGCGGCCGGGCGGGCCGGCCGGTGGGCGGGTCAGGCGTGGCGGCGGGAGCGGGCGACCAGGTATCCGATCGCCACCCCGACCGCCAGGACGGCCAACATCCGCGAGGGGAAGTTGGTACGGAGCCGGTCGAGCCCCGCACGCGGGTCGGCCACCGTCCCGGCGGCGTCCGCCACGGCGTCGACCACCGTGTCCCCGAGCTTGCTCACGTTCACCACGCCCACCGTCCCTCCGCGTCCTCGGTTGCCGCGAGCCCCGTACCCGCCGGCACGCCGGTGAAACGGCCGGGACAGCGGGTCCGGTACGGTCGCGCCGTCGTCACCACGGCCGTCATCGTCGCCCGGGTCCGGGTGCCCGGCCACGGTGCAGCGAGGAGATCCGATGCGGCAACCGCCCGGGCCGCCCGCCGACGGCGACCGCGTCACCGCACCGGGGTTCGGGCACGGTGACTGCCACGACACCGCACTCGGCACCCTGCTGGGCCTGGCCGGCGTCGCCCATCCCGAGGACCTGATCCTCGGCGAGCTGGCGTTCGGTGTCACCGTCGACCGGGGCGTCGCCGACGGGCTGTCCCTGTCGTACCGCAGCGGGCCCGCCCTGCCCCCGGCCACCGGCCCGGCCGGCACCGGAATCACGCCGACCCGGTGGCGGGCCACGGACCTGCCGGACCTGTGCCGGCACCTGCGCGACCGGACCCGCGACGGGCGGCCGGTCGCGGTGACCGTCGACCAGTACGACTACGAACCCGCGCCGTTCCACCGCGTCGCCCACGTGCCACACGACCTGGTGGTCACCTCCGCCACCGGCAGCGGGCTCGACGTGCTGGACAGTTTCCCCGCGTCCCGGTTCGCCGGCACCGTCGAGCCGTCCCGGTTCGCCCGGTGGGCCGACTCGCCACATCTCGGCGCGGCCCGGTACGCGACCGTGGAACTGGCGGTGCGGCCCGGCGCGGCCGAGGAAGCGGCCGGCTGGCTGGCCCGCAACTGGCGGGACCGGATCCGGCGCAACGTCGCCGCGATGCTCGACCCGTCCGACCGGCACGGGGTCGCCGCGATCGGCCTGGTCGCCGACCGGCTGGCGGACTGGCTGGCCGGTCCGGACTTCCAGCCCGACGCCGGCCGCCGCCGGGAGCTGGCGGTGAGCAGCTTCACCGACCTCGGCGCGATGCGTCGCGGGCACGCGCTCTGGCTGTCCCGGGTCGCCGGGCTCGGCCGTCCGGCGCTGGGCGAGTGCGCCGACCGGGTCCGCGCGGTGTCGCGGCAGTGGGACGTCGCCGCCTCGCTGTGGCTCGCCGGTGCCCGGTCGGGTCAGGTGGTCGATCCGGCCGCCGCCGACCTGGTCGCCAGGGGCCTGCACCAGGTGCCGAAGCTGTTGCGGCTGATCGCCGCCGCCGAGCGGCGGATGGTCGAGCAGATCGACGCCGCTGTCCACACCGGAGGATGACCGGACGCCATTGACCGGCCGGCCGGCGACCGGCTACTTTCTCGCTGGTCGAAACGCTTCGACTCCCCATCCGGGCGGGCAGCGCGCGAAGAGGCGCGCCCGCGCGTCCCGGCCCGCACGGCCACACCCCGCCCCGTCGCCCCCGGCGGCCGGGAAGGAGTCCGATGCCCACGAACCAGGCGCCGGTCCACGAGGAGGCGCCGTCGGTCGGCCCGGCCGCGGCGGTCGTCATCGACCTGCTGGAAGAGGTGGTGGCCCGGACCCCGGACGCCGTCGCGCTGGTCGAGAACGGGACGGTCATCGACTACCGCACCCTGTGGCGCGACGTCACGGCGACGGCGTCGGCGCTGCTCGACGACGGCGTCGCGGCCGGCGAACCGGTCGGAGTGGCCGTACAACGCTCGGCCACCGGGATCGGCGCACTGCTCGCGGTGCTGCGGGCCGGTGGCGCGTACGTGCCGCTGGATCCCGCCGACCCGCCGGACCGGCTGCGCGACATCGTGCGGACCTGCGGCCTGCGGCGGATCGTGCCCGCCGCGCCACTCCCCCCGGCCGTCACCGCCGGCCTGCCGCTGCGGATCGTCGAACCCGCGCCGGCCCCCGGACCGGGCACCGCCGCGGCACCCCTCCGGCCGGCGACCGGCGGGCTGGCGTACATCATCCACACCTCCGGGTCCACCGGCCCCGCCAAAGGCGTCCTGGTCGGGCACCGGGCCCTGGCGACGGCCGCCACCGCCCTGCTCGAGTCCTGGCGGATCGGGCCCGGCGACCGGTTCCTCAGCTTCGCGGCACCGACCTGGGACACCAGCGGCGAGGAGACCTACCCGACGCTGCTCGGCGGGGCGGCCCTCGTCATCGACCGGCGGGCCACCGACGGCACCGTGACCGGGCTGCTCACGGCGGTCGAGCGGAACGGCGTCACCGTCGTCGACCTGCCCACCTCGTTCTGGTACGAGGTGGTGGACTTCCTCCGGACGACCGGTCGGCCGCTGCCGCCGTCGCTGCGTCTGGTCGTCATCGGCGGCGAGGAGGTGGCCGCCGGACCGGTCCGCGCCTGGTGCGAACTGGTGCCCGACCGGGTCCGGCTGGTCAACACGTACGGCCAGACCGAAACCGTCCTGGTCACCCACCAGGCCGAACTCGGCGGCGCCACCGGCCGCCGACTGCCCGACGACGTGCCGGTGCCGATCGGCCGGCCCCTGCCGCACGTACGTCAGGTACTCGTCCCGACGGCACCCGGCTCCCCGGTCGCCGAACTGTACGTCGGCGGGCCGGGGCTCAGCCTCGGATACCGGGCCCGGCCGGGGGCCACCGCGCGGCGGTTCGGCCCCGTACCGGGCGCCGGCGGTGACCGACTGTTCCGCACCGGTGACCTGGTGACGGCCGGCGCCGACGGCCAGCTCGCCTACGTCGGCCGGGTCGACCGGCAGCTCAAGATACGCGGCCACCGGGTGGAGCCGGAGGCGGTGGAACGGGCCCTGCTCGGCCATCCGGGGCTGGTCGCCGTCGCGGCGTACGGGATCGACGCGGCCACCGGCGGCCGGCGACTCGCGGCCGCCGTCGTGCCCCGGTCGGGGACGGCCGTGACCGGGCCGGAGCTGGCCGCCTGGCTGCACGACCGGCTGCCCGCCCATCTGGTGCCGACCCGCTGGTCGGTGCGTACCGCGCTGCCGATGCTGCCGAACGGCAAGGTCGACCACGCGGCGCTCGCTCCCGACGACGCTGGTGACGGCGGCGGGCCGGAGGTGGTCGGCGACCCCGTCGTCGCCGACGTCACGGCGATCTTCAGCCGGGTCCTCGACCGCTCCCACGGCCCGGACGACGACTTCTTCGACGCCGGTGGCGACTCGATCCTCGCCGCCCGGCTCATCTCCCGCCTCTACCGCCGCTTCGACGTCGAACTCACCTTCGTCGACCTGTTCGAGTGGCGTACGCCGCGCGGCCTGGCCGACCTGCTGCGGCCCGCCGGCTCGGCGGCCGCCGGCCCTACCGGTTCCGGCCCCACCGGTCCCGCCGACGGTCGGACGGAGCCCCGTCATGGGTGAGCCGGCACCGGACCGCCACCTGGCGGAGCTCCTCGCCATCTGCGCCGACGTGTTCGGCCGCGACGTCGCCGCCGGGGAGAACTTCTTCGACCTCGGCGGCGACTCGGCGCAGGCCACGGACCTGTTCCTGCGGCTGGAGGCCCGGCTCGGCGTCGAACTCGACGTCACCGTGTTCTTCGAGGCCGCCGACTTCCGCGACCTGGCGTCCCGGCTGGCCGGATCCACCACGCCGGCGGTGGACGGGTCCGGGCCCGGTACGCCGGCATGACCGGGTCAGCCGACCCGACGCAGCCGCCCCGCGAGCCGGGTCAGTGGTTGCGGCGTGGCGAAGTCGTCCGGTACCAGGCCCGACCAGCCGTCGGCGGCGAGCCGGTCGAGGACCGCCGGCACCAGCAGCAGCCGGCCACCGGCCGCCAGGTAGCAGTGCCGCGGGTCGGCGTCGTCGAGCCCGTTGAACCGGGCCACCGCACCGCGCAGCGCCGCCAGCGCCGGCCGGCCCGGGTCGCCGTCGACCCGGGCGTCCGCCGGCTCCTCCCCGGGGCGCAGGTCGGCCCGCACCGGATCGCCGATGTCCGCGCCGAGCCGGGCCGCGACCTGGTCCAGGGTCAGGTCCGGGCCGTCGAGATGGGTCCGCAGGATCCGTTCCGGGCCGGCCAGCAGGGCCCGCATCTGCGCCGGGTCGAAGACCATGCCGTTGAAGCTGGCCAGGACCCACATCGCACCCGACTCGACGGTGGTCATCAGGTAGGAGTCGAAACCCTCCCGGTCGATCCTCGTCTCGTTGCGGCCCATCCCCAGCTCCAGCTCGCCGGCCGTGGCCAGCAGGCCGGTCAGCTCCCGGTCGTCGCGCCGCTGGAGCTCGGTCAGCTCGGGGCCGTGGTCGAAGTTGACCGTCGTCCCGGACGCGAACGCGACACCGCGCCGCCGCTCCTCCGTGGCCAGGATCTCGCGCAGCGTCAACTGTCCCAGCCGGTACCGGCTCTGCACCCGCAGCATCCGCAGGCGCAGCCGCTCGATCAGCGTGCCCACCGTCGGCCGGTCGGAGACATCGACCGTGGTCGGCAGGATGCAGTGGTAGCAGCCGACCACCTCGCGCTCCCGGCCGGTCCGCCCGCCGAAGTGGTCGCGTACGACGGTCGACGGGGCACCGGACATGATCGCCAGCAGGGCGTGCACCAGCGCCGAGTAGACCACCGCCGGACTGGTGCGGTGCCGGCGGGCGGCGAGGACCAGGGCCGCCGGCAGGGTGGCGGAGCGGTAGCTGGCGCCGTACCGCTGCAACACGTCGGGGCGCAGCGGCACGAACAGGCGGGCCGGGATCCGGCGTACCTCGTCGCGCCAGAACCGTTCCGCGGCCTCGCGGCCGGGCACCAGCTCGCCGGACCGCTCGTCCAGTGCCGAGTCGGCGGGCTGGTGGCCGCCGGGGCGTACGGCGCCGGCCGGCGGCGGGTCGGCGTCCGCACCGGCGGTGCCGGTGTCCGGCCGGTCCCGGCCGGCCGGGTCGGCGGGCACCGCCCGGCACGCCGCCGCCAGCCCGGTGAGCACGAGCCGTTCGCTGTGCCCGTCGAAGACGGCGTGGCTGACCACCACCAGCAGTTCCACGGCGCGACCGCCGGAGCGGACCACGCCGAACCGGACCAGTTCGGTGTCGGCGGCGGTGAACGGCGGCTCGGCCAGCGCCCTGCGGAACGCGTCCCGGGCGGCGTCGGAGTCGTCGTCGCAGAACCGGACCGCCGGCTCGGCTGCGGCGTGCACGACCTGGACCGGCGAGCCGGCGTCGTCGAGCCGGAACGTGGTGCGCAGCGCCTCGTGCGCGGCGACCAGGTCGCGCAGCACCGCCACCGCGTGCCGGTGCGGGATCGGCGGATCGGGCCGGTAGGAGACGGTGATGGCGTTGCAGCTTCCGGTGAGCAGCTTCCACCACTCGAACTGCTGGGCGCCGCCGAGCGGTGCCCGCCGAACCTCCACGCCTCCGGCCACCGGACGATGATGCCACGGCCGGCGACGGGGAGCCGACGGTGACGGCCGGCGCGGCTGCCGCCGACGGTCCTGACAGGACGGTGCCGGCGGGATCCACATTGGGCGGATCCGCGGGGCCGCCGCTGCTGCCACCGGAGGAGCTGGCGGCGACGCTGCGCCCGGCCGGCCGGGCGCGCGGGCTGCCCGCCGCCGCCTACACCAGCGACCGGGTGTTCGCCTTCGAGCGCGACCGGTTCTGGCGCGGCGGCTGGACCTGCCTCGGCCGGGCCGACCGGCTCGCCGAGCCCGGCGACCAGGCCGGCCTCGACGTCGCCGGCGCCGGCGTGCTCGTCGTACGCGACGCCGCCGGGCGGCTGCGCACCTTCCGCAACACCTGCCGGCACCGGGGTCACGAACTCGTCGCCCGCGACTGCGTGGTCCGCCGTCCGACCGTCTGGTGCGCCTACCACGCCTGGGTCTACCGGCTCGACGGCACTCTGCGCAACGCACCCCGGTACGACCCGCCGCCGGACGCCGACCTCGACCTGCTGCCGGTCCGGTCGGCACAGTGGCGGGGCTGGCTGTTCGCCGACCTGTCCGGCGACGCGCCACCGCTGCCCGACGTGGTCGGCGATCTCGACAGCGTGCTCGCCCCGTACCGGCCGGAGGAGCTTCGGGTCGTCGCCAGCCGGAGCTACGACGTCGCCGCGAACTGGAAACTGGTCGTGGAGAACTACCTGGAGTGCTACCACTGCCCGAGCACCCACCCGCAGCTCAGCCGGGTGCAGCGCACCGAGGGCGGGGAGAGCTTCACCCCGACCGATGGCTGGCTCGGCGGGCACCTCGACCTGCGTAACTCGGCCAACGCCATGTCGCTGGACGGGACCGGCCCCGGCTGGACCTTCCCGCGACTCGACGAGGACGCCGCCCGCCAGGTCCGCTACCACCTGCTGCCGCCCGACCTGTTCGTCACGGCGACCCCGGACCACCTGGTCACCCACCGGCTGGTCCCGGTGGCGACGGACCGGACCCGGGTCGAATGCGAATGGCTCCTCCCGGCCGAACTGGTCGCCGCCGGCACCGACCCCGGCTACGCCGTCGACTTCTGGCACACCACGAACCGGCAGGACTGGGCCGCCTGCGAATCGGTGCAGCGCGGAATCTCCGGCGGCGGCTACCGGCCCGGGCCGCTGGCCCCGCACGAGGACCTGCTGCACACCTTCCTCGTCCGGGTCGCCACCGCGTACCGGACCGGCGGGCCGCTGTCACCGGCCAGACCCACCGTGGAGCCGGCGCCGTGACCGGCGGCCTTCCGGCCGGCACCGGCCCGGTGGAGCCCACGGTGGACGTGGTTGACGTAGTGGACGTGGTGGTCGTCGGTGCCGGCCTCGCCGGCCTGGCCGCCGCCACCGAACTCGAAGCCGCCGGACGGCGGGTCCAGGTCGTCGAGGCACTACCGCGGGTCGGCGGGAGGACCGCCAGCCACCACCGGTACGGGCAGGCGCTCGACGCCGGCGGCGCCTACGTCGGCACCCGCCACACCCGGGTACGGGAGCTGGCCCGCCGGTTCGGGCTGCCCCTGATCCCGACCGCCGCCCCCGGGGTGAACCTCTACGACCTGCGCAGTGAACCGGTCCGGGCCGACGCCGGCCGCCCGGCGTTCAACGCACTCGCCGTCGGCGACGCGCTCGACCGGCTCGACGACCTCGCCGCCGACGTACCGCCCACCGATCCCCGGACCGCCGCGGACGCCGCCGAACTCGACCGGCTGACCGTCGCCGGATGGGCCGCCCGCGAACTCGCCCACCCCGACGCCCGGCTCCTGGTCGACCTGCTGGTCCGGCAGATGCTCGCCGCCGACCCGGCCGACGTCAGCCTGCTGCACCTGCTGTTCTACCTGTCCTCCGGTGGCGGGCTGCACTACCTGACCGCGTTCTCCGGCGGCGCCCAACAGGACCGGATCGCCGGCGGCGCCCACCTGCTCGCCGACCGGATGGCGGCGGCGCTGGCCCGACCGGTCCGGCTCGGCACCCCGGTCACCGACCTGCGCCCCGGCGACGGTTCCCACCCGGTCCGGGTCGTCGGCCCCGGCCTCGCCGTCCGCTGCGCGTGGGTGGTCGTCGCGGTGCCACCCGGCCCGGCGGCCCGGATCCGGTCGCTTCCGCCCGGTGTCCGGCAGCCACCGGCCCCGGCCCGGACCATGGGCGCCACGGTCAAGCTGCACCTGGTCTACGACTGTCCGTTCTGGACCGACGCCGGCCTGTCCGGCTGGGTGACCGCCGGCACCGGCCCGCTGCGGTACGTCGTGGACGACTCGGCCGGCCGCGCCGGGCTCGGAGTGCTCGTCGGCTTCGTCACCGGCCCGGACGCCCACCGGTACGCCGCCCAGGCCCCGGCCGTCCGCCGGGCGGCGGTGCTCGACCGGCTCGCCGGCTGGTTCGGTCCCGCGGCCCGGCGGCCACTGGCCCTGCTCGAACGGGACTGGCAGGCCGAGCCGACGGTCGAGGGCTGCTACGCGGCCGTACCCGAGCCGGGCTGGTGGACGACGGCCGGCCGGCCAGCGTGGTCGGCGACCGCGCCGGACGGGCCGGTGCTCTGGGCCGGCACCGAGCGCAGCCCCGAGTTCTACGGCCACCTGGAGGGTGCGGTCCGGTCCGGGCAGCGGGCGGCCCGGCAGATCGTCGCCGCCGACGCGGCCACCGGCCGGGTGGTCCGGTGACCCGGGACGTCCCGCCGCCGGTGGCCGACGGGCTGCGGTTCGGTCTGCTGCTGCCGAACGCCGGCTACTACGCCGACCCGGGCCGGCTGCTCCAGCTCGCCCGGGCCGCCGACGATTCCGGGTGGGACGGCGTGTTCCTCTGGGACCACCTGCTGCTCGACCGGGCCACCCGGCTGCCGCTGGCCGACTCCTGGACGGCCGTCACCGCGATCCTGGCCGGCACCCGGCGGATCCGCGGCGGCCCCCTGGTCGTCCCACTCGCCCAGCGGCAGCCGTGGAAGGTCGCCCGGGAGACGGTCACCCTCGACCACCTCTCCGGTGGCCGGCTCGTCCTCGGTGTCGGCCTCGGCGCCAGCGCCGACACGGACTTCGCCGCCTTCGGCCTCGACCCGGCCCCGGCCGTACGGGCCCGGCGGGTCGACGAGTCGCTGGCGCTGCTGGACCGGTTGTGGAGCGGGCAGGAGGTCAGCCACCACGGCGACCGGTTCCGGCTGGACCGGGTCACGTTCCTGCCCCGCCCCGTGCAGCGGCCCCGGATCCCGGTCTGGGTCGCCGCCACCTGGCCGGCCCACGGCCCGGGTCCGCTGGCGCGGGCGGCCCGCCGGGACGGCGTCGTCCCGATGGTCCGCGAGCCCGGCGGCGGGCTGCGTGGACCGGACCGCGCCGAACTCGCCGCCATCCTGGCCGCGGTGCCCGACCACCCGCCCGGATGGACGGTGGCGGTGCCCGGCCGGCTGCCGCCCGACGACCGGCCCCGCGCCCGGGCCCTGGCCGCCGGCTACCGCGACGCCGGCGCCACCTGGTGGCTGGAGTCCTTCGACCCGTGGCGCCGCGATCCCCGGCAGGCCTGGTCGTGGGCCGGCCAGGAACCGCCCCGGCCATGACCCCGGCACCCCGCCGTCGCGGGCAGCCCCCGGCCCCGGCCGGCGAAGGACGAGGAGGCACCCGGTGACGATCCTGACCGACGCCCGGCTCCTGGCCGGCGCCCTGCGCACCGCCCGGGCGCCGCTGACCGCCGTACTGGTGCTGCTCCTCGTCCTCGGCGCCCTGTTGCCGCCGGCGAGCGCGGTCGCGATGGCCCACCTCGTCGGCCGCATCCAGGCCGCCGTACCCACCGGCGCGGCGCTGTCGGTGCTGGCGCTGCCGCTGCTCGCGTTCGTCCTGGTGCTGCTGCTCGGCCACGTCGTGGACACCGCGGTGGCGCCGCTGGCGTTCCTGGCCACGGCCCGCGTCGACGGCGCCCACCGGGCCCGCGTCGCCGGCCTCGCCGCCGCCGGCGAAACCATTGCCCCGCTCGAGGATCCGCAGGTCCAGGCGCTGATCCGGGCGGCCCGCGCCGATCCGGAGAACTGGACCGAACACACCCCCGGCGCGGGCGCGGTCGCCGGCCTGCGGCTGGCCGGCAACCTCGTCGGCGTCGCCGGTGGCTGCCTGGTCCTGGCCCGCTACGCCGGCTGGCTGGTGCCGCTGCTGTTGCTTCCCGCCGTGGTGAACGGGTTCTTCCGGCAGCGGGACGCGGCCCGGGCGGTCGCGGTCTGGCGGGAGGGGGCCGTCGCCGGGGCCCGCCAGCAGCGGTGGCAGGACGCGGCGACGTCGCCGGCCGAGGGCAAGGACATCCGGATCTACGGCCTCGGCGACTGGCTGACCCGGCGGATCCGGCGGCACGCCCTGGCCGGCGACGCTCCGGTCTGGGCATCGCTGGCCCGGGCGATCCCGCGCGAGGCCGGCCAACTGCTGCTGGTCGGCGTACCCCTGGTAACCGGCTACGCGGTGGTCGCCGCCGGCGCGGCCGGTGCACCGGCGGGACCGGACCGGGTCGTCGCCGCCACCGCGGTACTGGCCGCCGGCGTGGCGATCTTCCAGGCGCTGGGCTGGAGCGAGGACCTGCGGGTGGCGGTCTCGGCGGCCGGATGCCTGCGCGCCACCGTGGACCTCGCCGAGCGGCTGCCCGCCCCGGCCCCGCTCCCGGCGGCGGGCGCGGATCCCGCCACCCCGGTACGCCCCGCCCGGCCGGCGCTCGTCCGCTTCGAAGGGGTCTCGTTCGGCTACCCGAACGCCCGGCGGCCGGTGCTCGACCATCTGGACCTGGAGATCCGGCCCGGTGAACTGCTCGCCGTGGTCGGCCTGAACGGTGCCGGCAAGTCGACCCTGATCAAGCTCCTGGCCGGGCTGTACGAGCCCGACGAGGGCCGGATCACCGCCGACGGCGTCGACATCGCCACCATCGGCGCGACCGCCTGGCGGCGCCGGCTGGCCATCGTCTTCCAGGACTTCGTCCGCTACCACCTGCCGGCCCGCGACAACGTCGTACTCGGTCGCGGCGACCAGCCGCCCGATCCGGCCGTGCTCGACGCCGCCGCCGGCGACGCCGGCCTCGCCCCGGTGCTGGCCCGGCTCCCCGCCGGCTGGGACACCCCGCTGGCCCGCACAGCGACCGGCGGGGTCGACCTCTCCGGCGGCCAGTGGCAGCAGGTCGTGCTCGCCCGCGCCCGCTACGCCGTACGGATGGGTGCCGACCTGCTGGTCCTCGACGAGCCGACCGCGCACCTCGACGTCCGCACCGAGTTCGAGGTCTTCAACCGGCTGGCCACGAACCGGGGCGGGGCGAGCGTGGTGCTGATCTCGCACCGCCTGTCCACGGTCCGCCAGGCCGACCGGATCGTGCTCCTCGACGGCGGCCGGATCACCGAGAGCGGCAGCCACGACGAACTGGTCGCCCGGCGGGGCCGGTACGCCGAACTGTTCGCGATCCAGGCCCGCCGGTTCGCCACCGAACCGGCGACCGGGCCGGCGACCGGGCCGGCGACCGGGCCGGCGACGACGACGGCCGGATCCGGCGCACCGACCGCCACCACGAGCGGCGGCCACGGATGACCGGCCGGCCGGGGACGGACCGCACCGGGTCCATCCGCCGCTACCTGCTCCTGTGGGCCGAACTGCTGGTGGACTCCTGGCGCCGCGCCCCGGTGTTGACCGCCATGCAGTTCGTCATCCCCGCCGGGATGGCGGCCGCGGTCACCGGCGGCGCACTCGCCCTGCGGGCGGCCGTCGATGCCCTGATCGCCGCGGATCCCCCCGCCGCCGTCGTCGCCGCCATCGCGGCGGGGCTGGCCGGCGCGGCGGGCATCGTGCTCGGCGCACTGGACTCGCACACCGCCGGGATCCTCATCGGCAAGGTCGCCGTCCTCGACCTCAACCCGCGCATCCACCGCGCCATCACCACCCTCGACGGCCTCGAACACCTGGAACGGACCGACTTCCAGGACCGGCTCACCCTGCTCCGCAACGCCGGCTGGGAGATCGTCCTGAGCCTGTGGTCCGCCAACGGCGTCCTGTTCGCCGTACTCGAACTCACCGTCATGCTGCTCCTGCTCGGCACGGTGAACCCGTGGCTGCTGTGCCTGCTGGCGTTCGCCGCCGTACCGCTGTGGTTCGACCAGCGCGGCAACAACGCCGTCATCCGGGCCGACCTCGCCACCGCCGAACCGATCCGTCGCCAGCGGCACCTGTTCGACCTGGCCACCGACCCCGCCAGCGGCAAGGAGATCCGCGTCGCGGGTACGGGCGACGAGATTGCCCGCCGCCAGGCCGGCGCCTGGGACGAGGCGATGCGCCAACGGTTCCGGGCCCGGCTGGTCGCCGCCGGCTGGCGGACGACCGGCTGGCTGCTGTTCACCGCCGGCTTCGGCGCCGCCCTGGCCCTGGTCGTGCACCAGGCCGCCAACGGCACCGGTTCCGCCGGCGACCTCGTGCTCGCCGTCACCGTCGCCGCCGCGCTGCGGCAGTCGGTGTCGACCGGGGTCCACTACACCACCAACGTCGCCAGCGCCGGCCGCGTGATCGAACCGTACCTGTGGCTGCGTGACTACGTACGCGCCAACCGGGACCGGACCGGGGCGACGACGCCCGCACCGGCCCGGCTGGCCCACGGGATCACCCTCGACCGGGTCGGCTACCGCTATCCGGGCGCGACCGGCCCGGCGCTGGCCGAGGTCAGCGTGCACCTGCCGGCCGGGTCGGTGGTCGCCCTGGTCGGCGAGTACGGCTCCGGCAAGACCACCCTCGTCAAGCTCCTCGGCAAGCTCTACCGGCCGGACAGCGGACGGATCCTCGTCGACGGGATACCGCTCGACGAGTTGGAGACCGCGGCCTGGCGCACCCGGATCAGCGCCACGTTCCAGGACTTCGGCCGGTTCCCGACCCGGTTCGGCGAGAACGTCGGCGTCGGCGACCTGCCGCACCGCACCGACCGGGAACGGATCGCGGCGGCGGTACGGGAGGCCGACGCGACCGGTCTGGTCGACCGGCTGCCGGACGGTCTCGACACCGAACTCGACGCGTCCTTCGGCGGCACCGACCTGTCCGAGGGGCAGTGGCAGAAGACCGCCCTGGCCCGGGCCGCGATGCGCCCGCGACCGCTGCTGTTCCTGCTCGACGAACCGACCGCGTCCCTCGACGCCCCGAGCGAGCAGGAGATCTTCGACCGGCAGATGGAACGCTCCCGCCGCCGCGCCGCCGAGACCGGTGCCGTCACGGTCATCGTCTCGCACCGGTTCTCCACCGTCACCGGTGCGGACCTCATCCTCACCCTGCACCACGGCCGGCTCGTCGAGGCGGGCAGCCACCGGGAGCTGACGGCCATCCCCGACGGCCGGTACGCCACGCTCTACCGGATGCAGGCCGAGGCGTACACCCGGCGGGGCCGGCCGGCGGGCGCGGACGACTGATGCACGGCGGCTTCCGGGCCACCGACCATGGTTATGATCGCGCGAAATCGTCCGAAGGGCAGGAGCGCGGATGCGGGTCGGGATCTCCGGGACGCACGGGACCGGGAAGACGACGCTGGTCGAGGCGCTGTGCGCGCACCTGCCGGGTCACGTCGCGGCGGACGAGCCGTACTACCTGCTCGAGGAGGAGGGATACGAGTTCCAGTTCCCGCCTTCGCCGGAGGACTACCGGGCGTTGCTGACCCGCTCGGTACGGAGTCTGTGCTCGCCGCCGGCACCCTCGGGAACGATCTTCGACCGGACCCCGCTGGACTACCTCGCATACCTGGCCGCGACCGGCGCGGACCCCGCGGAGGAGGGCGACGCCGCGCTGCTCCGCCCGGCGTTCGCGAGTCTCGATCTGCTCGTCGTCACGGTGATCACGCCCGAGACGGAGCGGGTCATGCCGGCGGCGGAGCTGCCCGGCCTTCGTAGCCGGATGAATGACGCGCTGCTGGAACTGGCCTACGACGACCCGCTGAACGCCTGGGAGGACACCCCGGTGCTGGAGCTGAGCGGACCGCTCGACGGCCGGCTGGGCACGGTCCTCGCCGCCCTGGAGCAGACCCGGCACGGCTAGGCCCCGCGGCGAGGTCGCCGTGGGACGCCCTCGCGGGGCCGGCCGCCGTGACGGTGCACCGGACGGCCGACCCCTTTGGGCGGGCGGGGGCCTGCGCGGCCCCGGATGTTCCCTTGCTGCCGGTGCCGGGTCAGCGCAGGGTGTCGATGTCGATGACGAACCGGTACCGCACGTCCGAGGCGAGCACCCGCTCGTACGCCTCGTTCACCGCGTCGGCGCTGATGATCTCGACCTCGGGCGCGATGCCGCGCTCGGCGCAGAAGTCGAGCATCTCCTGGGTCTCGGCGATGCTGCCGATGCTGGAGCCGGCGAACGAGCGGCGGTTGGCGAACAGCGTGAACACGGGCACCGGCAGCGGCTGCGGCGGGGCGCCCACGCTGACCAGGGTGCCGTCCAGGCGGAGCAGGCTCAGGTAGGCGGCCATGTCGATCGGCGCGCTGACGGTGTTGATGATCAGGTCGAAGCTGTTCCTCAGCGCCTCGAAGGTCGCCGGGTCGTTGGTGGCGTGGTAGTGCCCGGCGCCGAAGGCGAGGCCGTCGTCCTTCTTGCCCAGCGTCTGCGACAGCACGGTGACCTCGGCGCCCATCGCGGCGGCGATCTTGACGGCCAGGTGACCCAGGCCGCCGAGGCCGACCACGGCGACCTTCTTGCCCGGACCGGCGTTCCAGTGCGCCAGCGGCGAGTACGTGGTGATGCCCGCGCACAGCAGCGGGGCGGCGGTCTCGTACGGGATGTTCTCCGGCACCCGCAGCACGAAGTCCTCGTCGACGACGACGTGCGTGGAGTACCCGCCCTGGGTGACGGTGCCGTCGCGGTCGACGCCGGCGTACGTCTGGGTGTTGCCCTTCAGGCAGTACTGCTCCTGCCCGGCGCGGCAGTTGTCGCACTCCCGGCAGGAGTTGACCATGCAGCCGACGCCGACCCGGTCGCCGACGGCATGCCGGGTGACCTCGGCGCCGACCTGCGCGACCCGCCCGACGATCTCGTGGCCGACGGTGAGCGGGTACGGCACGGCGCCCCACTCTCCGCGGACGGTGTGGATGTCGGAGTGGCAGATGCCGGCGTAGCGGATCTCGATGAGGACGTCGCGCGGCCCGACGTCGCGCCGCTCGATCGTGGTGCGCACGAGCGGTTCGGTGGCCGAGGTCGCGGCGATGGCGTTGACGAGGCGGGTGTTGACGGTGGAAATGGTGTTCCTCCAGTTACATGGTGATGACCGGTCGGTCTTAGCTGATCACAGGTGCGGTGGTGCGGCCAGTTCAGTGGGGACCCGGATCCTCATCCAAGGAAACCGCGCCGGGCGTTCGGGCGGGAGTCTCTGTTGAGAGGTGTACCGGCAGTACATCCCAGTTCAGCGAGGTGCGTCGTACGGTCGGGGATGTGAACAACCGAGTCGAAGTGCACGAGTTCCTCACCTCGCGCCGCGCCAAGATCACCCCGGAACGGGCCGGGATCCCGGACACCGGGCGGCGCCGCGTACCCGGGCTGCGCCGCGGCGAGGTCGCCGCGCTGGCCGGGGTGAGCGTGGAGTACTACGCCAAGCTCGAGCGCGGCTCGCTGGCCGGGGTCTCGGCCGGTGTGCTCGAGGCGATCGCCCGCGCCCTGCAACTCGACGACGCCGAACGCGCCCACCTGTCGCGCCTGGCGCAGGAGGCCAACGGCAGCAACGCGCTGCTGCGGACGAGTCGACGCCCGAAGCGGCGGACCGTGCGGCCCAGCCTGCAGTGGTCGCTGGACGCCATCACCACTCCGGCGATCGTGGTGAACAACCGGTCGGATCTGCTCGCCGCGAACCTGCTCGGCCGGGCCATGCACAGCGACTTCTACACCGACCCCACCGCGGCGCCGAACTTCGCCCGGTTCACGTTCCTCGACAGCGCCGCCCGGCGCTTCTACCCCGACTGGGACCTGTTCGCCGACATGACGGTGGCCAACCTGCGCACCGCGGCCGGGATAGACCCCCATGACAAGGGCCTGCACGACCTGGTCGGCGAGTTGTCCACCCGCAGCGACGACTTCCGCCGCCGCTGGGGCGCGCACAACGTGCGCATCCACGGCACCGGCGTCAAGCACTTCCACCACCACATCGTGGGCGACCTCGCGCTGGCCTACGAGAGCATGGAACTGCGTGCCGAACCGGACCTCACCATGACCATCTACGCCGCCGAACCCGACTCGTCGACCGCGCACGCGCTCACGCTCCTCGCCTCCTGGGCCGCCAGCGCCAGCGACGCCAGCCTCTCGGCGTCGGATCGTTAGGGTCACCGTGCGTCGACGGTGGCCCTAGCCTTCGATGACGCCTCCCGGCGGGATCGGCAACACGTACGCCTGGCCGGGGGCTGTGGCGATCTCAAGCCGGATCTGCCACGGATGCTTCGTGGCCACCTCGACTATGCCGCCCGTGGGGATCGGCCCCACGTTTTTCGTTTCGCCTTCGGCGGTTCGAATGGTGACCTCGTGGCTTCCCGTCGCCGCGACGACGACGAAGGTGCGACCGCTCGGCTGCCGTCTGATCGCGGCGAATCCGAGGCCAGCCGGCCTCATCCCCGGGCACATGGAGTCATCTGCCGTACAGCCGAGGTCGTAGGAGATGTAGTCGACCGCGCGGTGGAACATCCCAGGGCCGCGGGCCATCCACACCTCGGCGGCGCGTCCGCCGACGTGTGCTTCGTCTGGCCGCGCGTCCCGTCGAAGGACGGCGACCGTCTCGTCGCCCGCAGCGCCGACCACGAGTAGCCGATCGGTCGCGAACTCCGCACCGACACTCTGCCGCAGGCGCCTCACCAGGTCACCCGTCAGATCACCCGTGGGGGTCCCCGCCACCCCGTGACCTGACGGGAACCCGCCCGGTTCGGAGGGCCGCACCGCGTAGCCGACACCGACCGCGACGATGATGGCTGCGGTCGCAGCCGCGGCCGACGGCGCCCAGCGGCGTCGGGCCCGAGCTTCGCCGCGCGTGACGACGCGCTCCACGAATCCTGGCGGCAGTTCGCCCGACCCGGCGGCCCGATCAAGCAGGTGCGACATGTCCCGTTCGCTCATCCGATTCACCCCTCGCCACGCCTGCTGCCGGTTTTCAGGTGATCCACCTGTAGGGCGGCACGGAGTCGCTGCAGCCCTCTGGAGGCCTGGCTCTTGACCGAGCCCGTCGAACAACCCAACTCGGCCGCCGTGTCCTGCTCACTGAATCCCAGCCAGTACCGCAGCACCACCACGGACCGCATGCGTGGCGGAAGTGAACTGAGCGCGGCGAGGATCACTTGTCGATCATCCGCGCGCGCGACCGCATCTTCCGGCTCCGACATCTCCCCCGGATAGGGCACCCGGCGTCGACTCCACGGCGACCGCCACCAGCTGATCACACTGTTGCTCAGGGCACGTCGCAGATAGGCCTCCGGGTTGTCCGTACTCACCCGACCCCACCGCGGATACGCGCGTGCCAGTACATCCTGTAGCAGGTCTTCGGCGTTCGCGGCGTTCCCGCACAGCAGGGTTGCGTACCGGAGCAGACCTGGCCCACTCGTCCGGACGAACACCTCGAAGCTGTCAGGCAACGCTTCATCCTCCACATACAGCCAACGCGTTTGCGGGTCGAATGGTTGAGCGGCAGCCTGGCGCGTTCTCCGCCCACGCTTTGGCGAGGATCAGGTCGCAGCGGCGTAGCCGGTCGGCGACGGCGGTGTAGAAGGCCGGCTCGCCGATGTGCACCATCGGGAACACGTCGAACCGCAGCGGGGTGTCACGCCGGGTCAGCCGCAGCACGCTGGCGCGGACCCCGAGCATGCCCACCTCGATGATCTGCATGCCACCACTGTGCGGGCCCACCGCACGTCGGTCAGGAACCGTCAGGGTGTTCCACGAGGTCTCCGGCTCGCTGGGCCGCCCGCCGGGTACAGCCCGACCGGACCCCGCCGGAGGGTGTTGTTGATCCCGGGTTCCGGTTCCGTACACGTGGGGGTGCTAGCGTCCGGCCGGCGCGGGCAGGGCGCGGCATCCTGGCCGCCGGGGTCCACCCGGCGCCTGCGGTGTTCCCGGCCCGCCCTGTCGGCGTCGGCCCGGTCGACCATGGGTTCACCGGCCGGCATTCCCTCGTAGGTCGGGTCTGGTGTCCAGTGAGTCGTACTCCCCGCGTACTCCGTAACGACTGGTCGTCGGTGACCCCGCCCGGCCTGGACGGATGGCGGCCGGAGCTGACGGTGAGCGTGGTCATCCCCGCCTTCCAGTGCCAGCCCACGCTCGACCTGACCCTGGCGTCGCTCAGCCGGCAGACCTACCCCGCCGACCTGCTCGAGGTCGTCGTCGTGGACGACGGGTCCGATCCACCGCTGGCCCTGCCCCCGATCCGGCCCGAGCGGACGGTGCTGTTGCGGGCCGAGTCCGGCTGGGGGCGGGCGAACGCGCTGCGCCTCGGCGCGGCGCACAGCAGCGGGCAGATCCTCCACTGGCTCGACGCGGACATGGTGGTGTATCCGGAGCACGTCGCGGCCCAGGCCCGGTGGCAGCACGTGCTGCCCTACGCGGTGACACTCGGCTACAAACGGTTCGTCGACCCGGACGTGGACGGGCCGTGGCCGTCGCCGCGGGTGGTCGACGAGGCGGCGGGCCGGGGGGCGCTCGGGGACCTGTTCGGTGGGCGCACCGGCGAGCCCCACGTCTACGTCGAGCGTTACGTCGCGCAGACGGACCAGCTCCGGACCGCCGACCACCACGCGTTCAAGATCCATGTCGGGGCCACCGCCGCGCTGCGCCGCGAGTTGTACGACGCCGCGGGCGGCCTCGACCCGCGGCTGCGCCTGGGCGAGGACACCGAACTCGGCTACCGGCTGGCCCAGGCCGGCGCGGTGTTCGTACCGGAACCACAGGCCCGCAGCTGGCATCTCGGGCGCACGCACGTCATGAAGGCACGCGAGCAGGTCGCCCGCTACAACCGTCCGTTCCTGGCCGACCGCATCCCGTTCCCCCGCAACTGGCGCAAGGTCGGCGGACCGACCTGGACCGTTCCGCTGGTCGAGGTGGTGGTCGCGGTCGAGGACGAGCCGCTGGAGCGGGTACGGGCGGCCGTCGACTCCGTTCTGCGCGGCGCGGAGCACGACGTCCGGGTCAACCTCGTCGGCCCGTGGGACCGGCTCGACGACTCGCGGGTGCGGGTGCTGGCCGACCCGTTGCTCGACCTGCGGCTGATCGCCGCCACCTATCACGGCGAACCCCGCGTCCGGCTGGTCACCGAACGGCCCACGTCGGCGTTCCCGGCGCCGTACCTCCTCGAACTGCCGGCCGCGTACGGCCTGGCGCCGGACGCCCTGCGGCACCTGGTCGATCTCGCCGACCGCCACCAGGTCGGTCTGGTCCGCGTCGGCCCACCCCGGGGCGACGGGCCGGGGGCGCCCGTCATGCTGTGGCGGACCGCCGCGCTCGGGCGGGCGCGGTGGGTACGGGCCGACGGTGAGTCGCTGTTCGACGCGGTCGACTCGGTGTACGGCCACCGGGACGTCACCGCCACGGAGGTCGGCGTCACCGACCTGTCCGGTCCCGAGCCCGGGCAGCCCGGTGCCGGCGGTGCGACCGCCGGCAGGCGGCCCGTTCTGGTGCCGTCGACCGTCGAGGTGGAGGGGGTGCGGTCGCTGGCCAGGGCAACCGTCGTGGTCGCCTGGCTGGCGGGGCGGCGGCTCAAGACCGTGCTGCGCGCCCCGGTCCGGGCCACCCGCCGACGCGCCGACGGCTGACCGGCCGAGCGGCCGACGTCCCGACGGCTACGCCGCCGGGACGCCCTCCGCCATCTCGGGCCGGCCGGCCGGCGACCGGCCGCGCCGCTTGAGGATCAGGTCCCGCACGCTGCGCCGGAGCTGCGGCGGGATCAGCCAGACCTGAAGGAAGGTCACGTAGTCGAGCGGTCCGGGCCGCCCGTGCCGGCGGGCCTCCCGCAGCAGCGTCCGGAACACGCGCGGGCTGCGGGTGTGCGCCGCCATCGAACTGACCACGCTCATCGTGATGGCCGCGTACGCCCGTGGCGTGAGCAGCGGCCGGCTGCGCCGCAGCCATTCCAGTTGCTCGTTCCACGGTGAACTCAGGCTGATCCGCGGCCGGTTCTCGTCCTGGTGCCAGATGACCAGCGGCTCGTCGGCGAACACGAGGTCGACGTCGTCGTGGTCGAGCGCCCGCAGGGTCCAGTCGAGTTCCTGCATCCGGGGCACCGCGGGATCGAACGGTACCCGGCGCAGCAGTTCGGTCGGAGCCATGATCGTGGACGTCTGGATGAATCCGTCGCCGTGGAACAACCCGCGCCGCACCGTCAGGTACTCGCTCAACGGCTCACCGTCCGCCGGCAGCCGGCGGGGTATGACGAACTCCCCGCGAGGTGTGCGGTTCACCAGCCGGCTCGCGACGATCGGCAGCGGAACCCGCGTCCGCCCGGCGAGGTCGAACTGCACGGCGAGCTTGTGGGCGAGCCACTCGTCGTCGTCGTCGAGCAGGGCGGTCCAGGGCGCCCGGGCCACCCGTACGCCCTCGTTGCGGGCGTACGGCGCACCCCCCTGTGCGGCCAGTTCGACCACCCGGAGCCGGGCATCGGTGATCGCCGCGAGCGCGGCACCGGTCTCCCCGTCGGGCCCGTCGACCACGACGATGACCTCGATGTTCCCGAGGGTCTGCGCGAGTACACTGTGGACCGCGCGAGTCACCAGTGCCGGCCGGCCCCGGGTCGGGATGACCACGCTGACGTCAGGTGTAGAAGACATTTCGGACCCGCTATCAGTTCGAAAGACGAGGCATGCAAGGTCGAGCCCGTCCGGCACTGTCGGGCGAGGTGCCGTCGCGGTCGGGCAGGGCGGACGCTATGCGCCCTGGGCGGCCACCGGGTGAAGCCGAGATGGGGAACGGTCGTACAACTGGTCAGCAACAATCAATGCCGCACGGCGGTGTCCCGGAAACGCGTCGCGGGATCGCCAGGTTTGCCGGCTTACGGCCAGGGAAGCCGCCGCCATGCGGATCGGATACAAGCTCGCGGCCGAGGGATTCGGCCCGAAGGAACTCATCCGGCAGGCGATCCGTGCCGAACAGGCCGGTTTCGACTTCGTCGAGATCAGCGACCACTACCACCCCTGGCTGGACGTGCAGGGGCATTCGCCGTTCGCCTGGAACGTCCTCAGCGCGATCGCGCCCCAGACCACGACACTGGGGCTGGCGACCGGGGTCACCTGCCCCAGCATCCGATATCACCCGGCCATCGTGGCCCAGGCGGCGGCCACCCTCCAGATCATCTCCGACAACCGGTTCACCCTCGGCATCGGCGCCGGTGAGCGGCTAAACGAGCACGTGGTCGGCACCGGCGTCCCCAGCGTGCACGGCCGGCACGAGCGGCTCGGCGAGGCGCTGGACATCATCAACCTGCTCTGGAAGGGCGGCTACCGGTCGTACGAGGGCAAGCACCTGCGGCTGGAGGACGCGCGGATCTTCGACCTGCCCGAACAGCTGCCCGTCGTCGCGGTCGCCGCCGGCGGAAAGAACGCCGCGACGCTGGCCGCCACCCACGGCAGCGGGATGTTCGCCACCGAGCCACGCGGCGACCTGGTCGGGACGTACACGGCCGCGGGCGGCGCCGGACCGCGCTACGCCGAGGTGCCGGTGGCGTGGGCGGCCACCGAGGACGAGGCCGTGCGGGAGGCGCTGCGGACCTCGCGGTGGGCGGTGCTCGGCTGGAAGGTGATGAGCGAGCTGCCCAATCCGGTCAACTTCGACGCGGCCTCGCGGCCGGTCACCGCCGACGACATCCGCGCGCAGTTCGCCGTCGGGCCGGCCCCGGAGCCGTACGTCGAGGCGGTGAAGAAGTTCACCGACGCGGGCTTCGACCACATCGTGTTGCAGAACGCCGGCCCGGATCCGGACGGCTTCCTCGACTTCTTCGCGCGTGAACTCCGGGGCCGTCTCACCTAGGCGGCCCCGCCCGGCTCGCGGCGCGGGTGCCGGCGAGGTCGGGGTGCCGGCGAGGTTCGGGAACGTGATTCCGGGTAGCAGATCTCCGACGGCGGCGACTCGGAGGTGCACCGGCATGAAGGCTCTGACCTGGCAGGGTAAGCGGGATGTCCGGGTGAGCGACGTCCCGGATCCGCGTATCGAGGAGCCCACCGACGCCGTCGTACGCGTGACGTCCACCGCGATCTGCGGCTCCGACCTGCACCTGTACGAGGTGCTCGGGGCGTATCTGAAGCCCGGCGACATCCTCGGGCACGAGGCGATGGGCATCGTGGAGGAGGTGGGGCCGGGGGTGGACCGGCTCCGGCCGGGCGACCGGGTCGTCGTACCGTTCAACATCGCGTGCGGTTCGTGCTGGATGTGCGAGCGCCAACTGTTCGCCCAGTGCGAGACGACCCAGGTCCGGTCCGCGGGCAAGGGAGCCGCGCTGTTCGGCTACACCTCCTTGTACGGGTCGGTGCCCGGCGGGCAGGCCGAATACCTCCGGGTTCCGCAGGCACAGTTCGGTCCGGTGAAGGTGCCGCCCGGCGGCGCGGACGAGCGCTACCTGTACCTGTCCGACATCCTGCCGACGGCATGGCAGGCGGTGCGGTACGCAGATGTACCGCCCGGCGGCAGCCTCGCCGTCTTCGGTCTCGGGCCGGTCGGGCAGTTCTGCGCCCGGGTGGGTCGGCACCTCGGCGCCGGGCGGGTCATCGGGCTGGATCTGGTGCCGGAGCGGTTGGCGATGGCCCGCCGCCATGGTGTCGAGGTCGTCGACGTGACCGGCCTCGACGACGTTCCCGGGGCACTGATCGACATGGTCGACGGAAGGGGCCCGGACGCGGTGATCGACGCGGTCGGCATGGAGGCGCACGGTTCGCCGTGGGGCAAGGCCGCCCAGGCCGCGGTCGGGCTGCTGCCGGACCGGGTGGCGCAGTCGATGACCGACCGGTTCGGGGTCGACCGGCTCAGCGTCCTGCACGCCGCGGTGAAGGCGGTCCGGCGGGGCGGCACGGTCTCGCTCTCCGGCGTCTACGGCGGTGAGGTCGACCCGATGCCGCTGATGGAGATGTTCGACCGGGGCGTCCAGGTGCGGATGGGGCAGGCACACGTCCGCCGGTGGACCGAGGAGATCCTGCCGGTCCTCGCGCGGGACGCCGACCCGCTCGGGGTGGAGGACCTGCGGACCCACCGGCTGCCGCTGGAGCGCGCCGCCGAGGGCTACGAGATCTTCCAGAAGAAGACGGACGGCTGTGTGAAGGTCGTGCTCGCGCCGTAGCTAGAGGATGGGCTTGCCGCCGGTCACCGGGATCATCGCTCCGGAGATGTAGCTGGCCTCGTCGGAGGCGAGCAGCACGTAGGCCGGGGCGACCTCCTTCGGCTGTCCGGGGCGGCCGAGCGGACCGTTGCGGCCGAACTGTTCGACCTGCTCCGGCGGCATCGTGGACGGGATGAGCGGGGTCCAGATCGGGCCCGGGGCGACGCTGTTGACCCGGATTCCCCGCTCACCGAGCATCTGGGCCAGCCCCGCGGTGAAGTTGGCGATCGCGCCCTTGGTCGTGGCGTACGGCAGCAGGGTGGGGCGGGGCATGTCCGAGTTGATCGAACTCGTGTTGATGATCGACGCGCCGGGGCCCAGGTGTGGAAGCGCGGCGTGGACCAGCCGGAACATCGAGGTGATGTTGACGTCGAAGGTGTGCTGCCACTCGTGGTCGGTGATCTCCTCGATGGTCTCGTGGGTCATCTGGTAGGCCGCGTTGTTGACCAGCACGTCGATGCCGCCCAGTTCCTCGACGGCCCGGGCGATGACGTTCCGGCAGTGTGCCGGGTCGGCGAGGTCGCCGGGCACCGGCACCGCCCGCCGGCCGGCCCGCTCGACGAGCTTCGCGGTGCTCTCGGCGTCGTCGTGTTCGTCGAGGTAGGAGATCAGCACGTCGGCGCCCTCGCGGGCGAAGGCGATCGCGACCGCGCGGCCGATGCCACTGTCGCCGCCGGTCACGATCGCCCTCTTGTCCCGCAGGCGTCCCGAGCCCTGATAGGAGTCCTCGCCGTGGTCGGGCTTGTGCCGCATGGCGGCCAGGGTGCCCGGTGGCTGTTGCCGGTCCTCGAACTGCTGTTGCCCGCTCATGTCACGGTTCCTTCCCGCCGTCCGGTGGGGCCGTGACGCACGCCGGGTGCCGGGCGGTCAGGCCTTCGCCGAGGTGAGTGCCAGAGGGTCGGCCGGCGCCTTCGACCTGGCGGCGGTCATCTGCTCGCCGAGTTCGACGAGGCGGTTACGACCGAGGTTCTTGCGAACCTCCGGAAACCACTCCTTCTCCTCTTCCTCCACGTGGTGCCGCACGTTCTCGATCAGCACGGTGACCTTGGCGTCGAAGGTCTCGTCACCCGGGTCGAGGTCACGCAACTCCGACAGCAGCCAGGCGACCACGTGATGTTCCTCCACCGATTCCAGCACGTGCTCGGTCGTGTCGGGTGCCTCTTCGCGGACCGCCGGGTAGAAGATGGTCTCCTCGATGAACGCGTGTGTCGTCAACTCCTTGATCATGTTGTCGACCAGGGCACGCTTCGCCTTCGGCGTGGCATCCTTGTGCGTCTTCTCGAACTTCTTGAACAGGTCCTCGACCGTCTTGTGGTCTTCACGCAGCATCACGATGCCGTCCATGTCGATCCCCTTCTCCGGTGTCCATCCGGGCAGCGTCCGCTCACCCGGCTCTCACCTGGGCAGATGCCCGAGGCGGATCGATCGCAAACCGCTCCGCGCCGCCCTCACCGCGGGACCGGGACCGCACGATCCCGCCGCACCGCGTCCCGACCCGCCCAGGAGCGGCTTCGTCCTCAGACCGGCTCAGTCGTGCTCGATGCGGGAGACCGGGGCGACCACCAGGTCGTGCATACGCCAGTCGAAGTCGCGTACGAACGCCGACAGTTCCCCGAGGCGGTGCACCAGCCGGTCGGTGTCGGTCCGGGGGACCACGAGAAGTTCACCGACGAAGACGTGACCCTCCTCGCGGACCCGCAGCCAGGCGTCGTTGATCCAGTCGTGGTCGCGGACCGCGGCCAGCAACCGGTCCGGCAGTGGATGGGGGCGACTGCCGTCGACGACCCTGGGACGTTCGTCCATCAGGTCCCCCACCGCGCTGCGGGTCGTACGTATCCCGTCGCGGACGATGTCCCCGCCGATGACCAGGGCTGCTACGGCGTCGGCCCACCAGAGTCCGGCGCCGATGCCGAGCACGCCCAGGATCGCGGCACCGGCGGTGAGCCAGTCCGCCCGGTTCATCTCGGCATCGGCGTAGAGGACCTTGTCGTGCAGTTCGCGGGCGATCCGCTGCTTGATCCGGCCGAGCACGATCGCCGGAACCATCGTGACGAGCAGCACCGCCACCATCAGCCAACCCAGCCAGAACTGGAACCCGAGCACCTCGACCAGACCGATCGGTGCCCGCTCGCGGGCGATCAGGCGGGTCAGCGAGTCGTAGACGACGTACCCGCCGAGCCCGAGCAGGGCGACGGAGCCGGCCAGGAACGCGGCGCTGACCGACCGGTGGTAGCCGTACGGGAATCGCCGGTTGGGTCTGCGGTTGCGGTACCGGGCGGCGATCAGGAACACGACCGGCGGCACCAGCCCCAGCATGTCCTCGATCCACGCCGCCTTCATCGCCTGCGACTGCCCGAGCGTCACCGCGAGCAGCGACACCGCGACGACGAAGAACGCGATCGTCACCCACTCCAGCCGCACCGCGCGGCGGTGCAGCTCGGCCCGGTCCGGGGGCATCTCGAACCGGTCGTAGACCCTCACGAGCCGGCCCCCGGCCGCTCCGCCTCGACCAGCAGCCGCGTCACCTCGGCGTGCGACAAACCAAGCAGGAACCGCTCCACCTCGACCTGCCAGCCGTTCTCCCCCGGCGGGACCGCCCACACGTGGTCCTGCCCGCCCAGGTCGTGCCCGGATTCGTCCAGTCCGAGCGCGGCGACCCGCCACTCGCCGACGACGACCGGAATCGTCTCCGCGCCGGTCACCTCCGGAACCGGTACGACCACCGCCCCCTCGCCGGCCAGCGCCGCGACCTCGGCGGTGCCGGCCGGGACGGCTACCCGTACGTCGTCGAGATCGTCGGGTACGGCCACCCCGGGCCGGGCCGCCACGACCGTCCGCGTCGTCACGTAGGGGCGGGTGAACGAGGCGGACCCGGTCCACGGCGCCTTCGCGTCCAGCCCGCCGATGACCAGGTCGAGCACCCGGTCCTTGACGGCGGCCATCAGCGTCGACTCCGAACCCGGATACCACTCGACCCGCGCCCCGAGGCGCCCCGCCAACCGGCGTACCAGTCGGGCCTCGGCACCGGCCACGACGCCGTCGTCGGCCACGGTCGTCCACGGCGGGTTCTCGGTCACGCCGACCCGCAACACACCGTCACGCACGTGTGCCAACGTGTCGCCGGCGTCAGCCGGCCAGCCCCGACATCCGGTGGCCAGCAGCAGGAGGGCCACCAGGACCGCAACGAGCCGTCGCATGCCGCCTCCCAACTCCGGCACCCCGATGACCAGCTCCTACCCAATCCGGGGACCAACCACGCCGGCATCGCCCGACGGATGACCCGGTCGTTGGACCCGACCCGCGGTCCCACCTCGCACGGCGGCCGGCGCCGGCCGGTAGATGTCCGTCCACTCCGGACAGATCGGCGGGTCGGTCCGGCGGGATGATGCCGGGAGGGAGCGGTGGGCCGATCCTGACTATCATCCGGTTCGAAGGTGATCGCATCCTTGCCGCGGATAGTTCAGATCTCTACCCTAACCTCCTAAAACCATAGGAGAAGTTGGTCATGCGGTGGCCGAATCCGCACATCGCCGCACCGGGCGCATCCTCCACCGGGACCCGGCTCCCCCGCCCTCCCGCCCGCTGACGAACGCACACGATCGAAGGAGCGAACCGTATGCCCGACAACCCGCCCGATCTCGCCGCCCGGGCCAGCGAACTGCGCCGGCAGGGCATCGTCGGTGTCACGATCGTCTGGGCCGACAACAACGGCATCCCACGCTCGCGAACCGTACCCATCGCCGCGCTGGAACAGGTCGCCGAGCGCGGTGTCGGCGTCACCACCCTCCTCTCGGTGTTCGACTCCCACGACAGCATCACCTTCGGCCACGAAGGACTGTCCACACCGTCCGGAGACGTCCGGCTGATGCCGGTCATGGAACGGCTCGTCGCCCTGCGCGGCCAGCCGGCCTTCGCCTGGACGATCGGGCAGCACGTGGCCGCCGACGGCACGCCGTGGCCCTACGACCAGCGTTCGATCCTGGCGAGGCAGGTGGAAGCCGCGGCCCAGCGCGGGCTCCGGTTCCAGGCCGGCTGGGAACTGGAGTTCGTCCTCTCCCCGGCGGACGGCCGGCCCCTGCCGACCGGTCCGGCCTACGGCCCGGTGGCGCTGCTGTCGGTCGACGAGTTCGCCGCCGACCTCCTCCAGGATCTGGAGGCGAACGGTCTGCGCATCGGGCAACTGCACGCGGAGTACGGTCCGGCCCAGTTCGAGCTGAGCCTCGCGCCGGCCGACCCGCTGCGGGCCGCCGACGAACAGTTGCTGGCCCGCCAGACCGTCCATGCCGCCGCCCGTGCGCACGGACTACGCGCCAGCTTCGCGCCGCTGGTCACCACGACCGGCGTGGGTAACGGCTGGCACCTGCACACCTCGGTGTGGCGGGACGGCCGGAACCTCCTGCCCGGCACGGGCGACCACGGCCTCTCGCCCGAAGGCGAGGGATACCTGGCCGGCCTGCTCCGGGAACTGCCCGCGCTGACCGCGCTGACCGCACCCAGCGTGCCGTCGTCCGCCCGGCTGCGGCCCGGCTACTGGTCCAGCGCGTACGCGATCTGGGGTGTGCAGAACAGGGAGGCCGCGCTGCGCTACATCCCCGGCACCCCGCTGCTCGGCGCCGACCAGGCCAACGTCGAGCTCAAACCGTCGGACGCCTCCGCCAACCCCTACCTGGCGCTGGCCGCCGTGATCGCGGCGGGTCTCGCCGGGGTCGAGGAGAAGCTCTCGTTGCCGGCACCGGTCCAGGACAATCCGGGCACCTGGTCGGAGGAGCAGCGGGCGGCCGCCGGTGTCCACCGGCTTCCCGCCACCCCTGCCGAACAGGCGGCCGCACTGGAGCGGAGCACCCTGCTCCAGGCGGCGCTGGGCCCGGCCGCCTACGGGGCGTTCCGCGCGGTGCGGGACGCCGACCGGGCCTGGGCCGCCGAACGCTCGGCGGAAGAGGTCGTCGAGGCACATCTGTGGAAGTACTGATCGAACAGGTGGAGTGGTTCCCGGGCGTGGCCGGTGTTCTCGAACGCCACGCCCGGGCGCTGCCCCAGCCCGACCAGCTCTGCGGCCCGTTCTGGGCGGCACTCGCCACCGGCACCGACGTACGGACCTGTGCGCTCGCCGCCGGCACCAGGATCTGGCCCCACGACCTGCCGGGGAGCCGGCCGGCCGGGGAGCCACCGGCGACGTCGGCCTGGCCCGGCCTGCCCCGCGCGGGCTCGTCCGGCCACGCCGGCACCTCGGCGCGGGGGGTCGGCGCCGCCGTCGTCGCGGCGTCCCGGGGCGCCCTGGCCGCGGTCCCGGTCACCGGGCAGTGGACGGTGCCCCGGCTCGCCGCCGTGCTGGCGATGTTGGCGAGCGGGCTGCCCGCGACACCCGTCGCCAACCTCGACACCGCCGAACTGACCGGGAGCACCGATGCGGCCGGCCTTCAGCGCTACCTCGACGCGGGAGACGACAGCGGACTGACCCCACACCCGTGGCGCACCGGGCACTTCGCGATGCCCGCGGGTCTGCTCCGTGGCCGGCGCGGGACGCTGGTCGCCATCGCCGACACCTATCCCAGCCTCGGTCACCGGGGGATCCACCTGCAACCGGTGGAGCGCCTGACCGGCGCACTCGCCCGCCGGCAACCGGGAACCGGCGGAATCCTCCTGGCGGTCGGAGCCGGCCTGGCCGACGACACCGCCGCACGGATCCAGGACCTCGGACTTGAGGCGAGGTGGTGGGACAACGGCACGCCGTACCCGGCCGACCGCCTTTGAGGAATGACGGTGCGGCCGGGTCAGCCGGTGGTGACCGGTAGCGCGGCGAAGCCGCGTAGCACCAGCCGGTCACGGCGCTTCGCCGGGCCGGCCAGGCTCAGCCGGGGCAGCATCGCCAGCAGCAGCGGAAACGCGACCTGGGCCTCCAGCCGGGCGAGTGGCGCGCCGAGGCAGTAGTGGGCGCCGCCACCGAACGAGACCGGCTGGATGTTCGGCCGGTCCGGGTCGAAGCGGTGCGGGTCGGGGTAGCGTGCCGGGTCCCGGTTGGCGGATCCGAGCAGCATGGTCAACTCCGCGCCGCTGTCGACCCGCAGCCCGTCGCCGAGATCCAGCGGGCTGGTCGTGAACCGGGAGGTCAGCTGCACCGGGGAGTCGTACCGGAGGATCTCCTCGACGAACGCGGGCGCGAGGTCCGGGTCGGCGCGCAACCGGTCGGCCTGCTCGGGATGCGTAAGCAGGATCCGGATGCCGGTGCCGAGCAGGTTGGTGGTGGTCTCGAAACCGGCGACCAGCAGCAGCACCAGATTGGCGAGCAACTCCTCGCCGGTCAGCGCGGCACCGGCGGTGTCGTCGTCGCGCGCGGCGACGAGCGCACTGGTCAGATCCTCCCGTGGGGCCCGGCGGCGCTCCCCGATCAGGCCGGTGAAGTATGCCTCGAGTTCGCGGCCGGCCACGTCGGCGAGCCGCATCTCCTCGTCGGTGCTGATCGGCTCCAGCACCACGGTCAGGTCGGCGGCCCGCTGCCGGAACCACGCCCGGTCCGCCTCCGGGACGCCGAGCAGCGCGCAGATCACGCCGACCGGCAGCGGGTACGCGAACGCGCTCATGAAGTCCGCGCTGCCCGGCATCGCCTTGATCAGATCCTCGGCCTGGCCGGCGATGACGTCGCGCATCGCGGCGACCCGGCGGGCGGTGAAGGTGGCCGCGGCCGCCCGGCGCATCCGGGTGTGGTCCGGTGGATTCGTCTGCAGCATGGACAGCACGATCGAGGCGACGCCGCGGTTATGCCGCCAGTCCGGCCAGAAGGCGTCGTAGTCGGTGGCGTCCGCGACCCGCAGACTCGGTTCGCGCAGCAGGCGGCTGGTGAGCGCGTGGGTGGTGACGAACCAGCGGCCGTCGAACGCCTGGAAGACCGGCGCGTGCGCCCGGACGACGTCATAGGCCGGGTACGGGTCGAGGCGTCCCTCCGGCAGGAACAGCGACGCGAGCGCGGCCTGATGGTCCATCCTCTGCTCCCCCGGTAGACGAACGCGGTGCTCCCATCATGCCCCGGAGTTCCTGGGCTACGCCCGCTGGCAGGTGACGCAGTACCGGGCGTGCGGCAGGATCTCCAGGCGTCCCATCGGGATCTCCCCACCGCACCGGTCGCAGCGGCCGTAGGTGCCTTCCGACATCCGGCGCAACGCTTCGGCGGTCCCGGCGAGCCCGTCCCGGGCGGTGGTCAGCAGCCCGTTGAGGGTGTCCGGGTCGTGTCCCCCACGCCCCGGCTGTCGACTGTGCACGGTCAGTTCGGTGAGCTGTTCGGTGTATTGCTGGAACTGTTCCTCGAGCCGGACCCGTAGGCGCTCGACGGGGTCCTGGACGGTGTCGGTCACGGCGTACTCCTTGGATGGGACTGGTGGTCTTCGGCCTCGGGGGCCGGAGCCTCGGGTTGCCGGGTGGCCAGGTGGGTCAGCCGGCGGTCGGGTGGCGCATCGCGGCCATCGCCGCGAGGCTGGCGCCGGTGAGCGCCACGGTGTGCGGTGCCGCGGCAGGGTGCACCGAGGTACGTAGCCGGCTCACCAATTGGGTGGTGAGGTCCGGCCGGGTCGCTCCGTCGCCGACGAGAACGAGGCCGCGGGTCAGCGCCCGTGAGGCGAAGCGGTGCGTGTCGGCCTGCTGACACACGTCGCGCAGTGCGCGCACGACGGTGTCGGCGAGCATGTCCACTCCGGCGCCCCGGGCCAGGTCGCGGGTTCCGAGGTCGGCCCGGCGGGCGGCGACGACGTGGCCGCCGTCCAGCATCGCGACCTCGGTCAGTTCCGCCCCGATGTCGGCGATGAGCAACCGGCCGGTCGCCGCGCCGGCGCCGATCGCCGCCGCACGCAGGGTGTCGATGAACAGCAGCCGCGACGGGGCGAACACCTGGGTGAGCACCCGGCGGGTCAACTGCTGGTCGGCCGGGGTCGCCAGCACCGGGCGGCAGGCCACGACGACCGCGCCGGCCGGTACCGGGTCGTGGTAGTCGAGCAGCAGGCGGGACAGCAGCGCGACGCTTCCGGGTCCGTCGATGATCCGGGCCCGGCGGATCAGGGGCGTCCGGCCCTCGTTCGTCGGCGCCGCGGTGACCCCTCGTTCTCCGGCCCAGAGCGTCAGGTACGCGCTACCGAGGTCGACCGCGACCGGGGTAGGCGACGTCATGACGGCCGCTGCCGGGCCGTGCGGCGCGGATCGCCGGGCGGCGGCCGGGCGGCGGGTGCCGAGGTGTGTCGTCATGCCGATCCCCTCTCGACTTCGGGTACGACGGCGGTGGTGGAACGCGGGGCCACGGGCGGATACGCCCGCCGGGCCGTCGGCGCGAACCGGAACGGCTGGAATCAGTTGCCGGACACGACGGCGCGGCGGACGCGCCGACGGTGACGCGGTCCCGGACCGGGCGGACCGCCTGCCGCGCGCCCTATCGGGCGGCGGGCGCGGGACGGCCCCGGTCCGGGACCGCCGGCGGGGCGACCGGGGGCAGCGGGCCACGGCTTCGCCACACGGGTCGTCATCACCGCCTCCTGGCAGGGTCGCAACAGCACCTGGAGCCACCAGCGTGGCCGGCGGTCACCCCGGTCGACAGGGGTGGCCGCCGGCCAACAACCCGGTCCGCTCGTTGCCGGGGTCCGGCAACGATCGGTCGGGCCGACGCCCATCGCGCCGAGATCGGTAGGCAGGGTCCGGCAACCGGGCTATGGTGGCGCCATGCCTGGCCGGAAGCATCGGACAACCATCGACGAGCAGCGGATGCTGTCGATGTTGTGGGTGCTGTCCGTGCTCGTGTCGGCCGCCCCGGCCGGCCGCGCGCCGTGGTGTCGGGTCGGGTCACCACGGCACCGGTGGACAGCCGGCCGCCGGCCGGTCTGGTCCGCCGACCGGGCTCCACCGGGGTACGCCCGCACCGGCTGACCGCGGTCGCCGGACCGGACCACGTCTTCCTCGGCCGGTTACCGGCCGCCTTCCCCATCCACCGATACGTGCCGCCCCGGCCGGTGACCGGCGGGATCGCGCCCGCGCGCGGTCCGGCCCACTCCCCTGCCGGTGGTGACTCTCGTGTTCGGTGCTGTCGTCGAACAACGGAGGCCGAACAAAGTGCTCGCTCCCGGGGCGTACGCCCGCGCGCGGGGCCGCTGCCCGATCGCCATCGACCTGGGCACCCTCAACGTACGGATCTGGCTGGCCGGTCACGACACGCTGGTCGCGCCGACCGTGGTCGCCCGGGCCTCCGCCGGCCGGTACCTGGCGGCCGGGCGGGACGCCCTGGACCTCGCCGAGCGGGCCGGTACCCCGCTGGTGTGGCCGGTCCGCGACGGCGTCATCGCCGATCTGCCGGCCTGCGCGTATCTGCTGCGCAGCATGCTCGGTGCCGGGCCGGATCCGAAGCCGTCCCCGGTGCTGGTCGGGGTGCCGGCCACCGCCACCCTGATGCAGCGCAACATGCTGATCGCGACGGCCGGGCGGGCCACCGGTGGGCGGGTGTCCTGGGTGGAGGAACCCCTGGCGGCCAGCCTCGCCTGCGGCCCGAGTCTCGACGCGGACGACGAACTGGTCACCGTCGACATCGGACACGGGCGGACCGAGGTGGTCCAGGTCCACGGTGGCGAGGTGCTGGCCGCCCTGCGGGTCGACACGGTCAACCACGTCGACCAGGTCCCGGCGATCGCCCGGGCCGTACGGGGTTTGGCCGGTCCGCCCCGGCGACGGGGACGCCGCCGGCTACTGGTCACCGGGGGCGGCGCCGCGACCGTCGGGGTCGCCGGCCGGCTGGCGGCGTTGACCGGCCGGTCGGTGACCGTGCCCGAGAACCCCTGGCTGGCCACCATCCGGGGGCTCGGCCTGCTGCTCACCGCCTGATCCGCGGCACCTTCCCCACCGATTGGAGTTCCCATGCACGTCGAACGGACCGAGTTGCCCGGGATCGGGCTGCGTCAGGTCATCACGACCGCCGACGGCCGGCAGGTCGGTGTGGTCACCCACCTCGCCGGTGGCCGACGGGACCTGCTCTACGACGATCCGGGCGACCCGGACCGGATGTGGAGTCTCGCGTTGACCCGGGCCGAGGCGCTCACCCTCGCCGGGCTTCTGGGTCTGCTGGATGTCGTCGACCTGCCCGGCGAGGTCGCGTCGTGAGCAGGTGTCTCGACGGGGCGCTGCGGACTCAGGCGCCGGCGGGCAGCGGCTGGTTCGGCCAGTCCAGCGCCCGGGCGCCGAGCACCGCCGCCTGGAGGGTGAACCGGTCGGTCGGGTCGGCGGCGTCGTAACCGCTCAGCGCCCTGATCCGGGCCAGCCGGTAGGTGACCGCGCGGACCGACACGTGCAGGCGGCGGGCCGCCACCGTGGCGGTGCCGCCACTGGCGAAGTACGCCTCCAGCGTCTCGAGCAGCGGGCCGGCGCCGCCGCGGGCCCGATTCAACGGGACGAGTACGGCCTGGATGAGGTCGATGATCGCCGGTTGGTCGCGCAACAGCACGCGGTAGATCAACAGGTCGCGGGCGTCGACCACCGGTGTTTCCACCCGCAGCCGCCGGGCCATCGTGAGCGCGTCCCGGGCCTCCTCGTAGGAGCGGGCGATGCCGTACACCCCGGGGTAGGACCGGCCGACCGCGATCTGCCACGGCCTTCCCCGGGGCAGGCGGTCGAGTTCGGCGAGCATCAGCCGCCCCAACCCGGTCCCCGGACCGGCGCCGGCGTTCTCGGCGGCCCCGCCCGGCGCCGGTGCCAGCACCACGAGCAGCCCTTCCTTGGTGGCCACCAGTACGTCCCGGTCCCCCAACCGGTCGAAGATGACCCCTTCGAGCGCGCTGATGGCCGTCTCGGTGTCCGGAAGCCGGCGGCTCGGCGCGGCCAGCGCCACCTGGTGCACCCGCGCCAGGTCCAGGCCGAACGGCTCGGCCCGCTGGACCAACCCGCCCAGGTCCGACTCGCCGCGCAGCAGGTCGTCGACGAGTTCACGGCGTAGCGCCTCTTCCCGCCGGACCAGTTCCCGGCGCGCGACCGCGTACCCCTCGGCCAGGGTCGCCACCGCGTCGTCGAGCACGTGCAGCACCGCCTCGGCGGCGGCGCGGACCGCGTCACTGTCACCGGAACGCGTCAGCCGGGGCAGGTCCTGCCACATCCGGCGGGCGGCCGACAGGTAGAGCTGCACCACCCGGCCGGCGGAGACGCCCTGCTCGGCGGCGCGTCGGCCGAGCAGGCCGACGGCCTCCAGTTCGGCTCGCCTGGGGCGTCGGCCGGTCACCGCCGCGTCCACCAGCAGCCCGAGGTAGTCGCCGAGCAGTTCCACCGGCACGTCACCGGCGTCCCGGGCGGCCGCCCGCGCGACCCGGTCGAGCCAGGCGACGTCCGCGTCGCCGGCTCGTCGCCCGCCACCCATGCCCGCTCCGTCCTCCCGGTGCCCACTCCGACGTGACGCGGTCGGATGGTCACCCGCGGGCGGGCGCCCGACCGGGTCAGGATACCGCCGCGGCCCCGGACGGGTGCCGAGAGCGGCCACTGGCGGACGGCGTAGCGGATCGCCGACGAAATTGGTCAGACCACTCCCCGAGGGAGGGTGGTCGAGGCTTGGACCCTCGCGAGGCTGACTTAACTTCATCCGGCATGACAAAGTTCCGCAAATAGGTCTAACTTACCCTTGACACTTGCCCTCTATAACAGTCAGGTCACAGCCATTACGAGGACGGCCACCCCTGGACTAGGTTCCCAGCAGGCATGAGGTCAGACCTCATTCCTCATGCCTCTACCCTGACGAGGTGAGTTGACGAGTGCAGGAATCTGCCCCCCGCTATGCCGGATACCGGTCCTTCGATTACTTGACGCCGCACGCCGACTACAAGGTGTTCGAACTCGCGCCGCAACTCGGCCGGGTGCCCGAACACGACCTCGGCCTGAGCGACGACCAGCGAACCCGGGTGGCCCGGCTGCTCCGTGAACACATGGCCATCTCGCTGCACGAGCACCCGAAGATCCTGCCGGCCGACGTGTCGCAACTGCGCGACTACAACCGCACCGGCCGCAACTCCTTCGGCTTCGAGGGCCTGGCCCGCTCCGGCATGACCGCGGTCTTCGACAACTTCATGAACGGCACCGGCTGCGTGACCAGCGAGCACGCCTGGAAGTGGGACGACGTCATCTACGACATCGGCCTGCGTTTCGCCGACGTCGCCAAGCAGGACCACGTGGTCGTGGCGACCACGCTGGAGCAGATCTTCGAGGCCAAGCGCAACGGCCAGATCGCCCTGGTGGCCGGTCTGGAGGCGGCCACGATGATCGAGAACGAGCTGGACCGGCTCGACATCCTCTACGGCTTCGGCGTCCGCCAGATGGGCATCGCGTACAGCCAGGCGAACATGCTCGGTTCCGGCCTCTCCGAAGACCGCGACGGTGGGCTGACCCACTTCGGCCGGCGTGCGGTGGACCGGATGAACAAGCTCGGCATCGCCATCGACATCTCGCACTCCGGCGACCAGACCTCGCTGGACGTGATCGAGGCCAGCCGGGTACCGGTGTTCATCACCCACGCCGGCGCCCGCTCGGTCTGGAACACCCCTCGGATGAAGCCGGACGAGGTGATCCGGGCCTGCGCCGACCGGGGTGGGGTGATCGGCATCGAGGCCGCTCCGCACACCACCCTCTCGGCGGACCACCCGCACCACTCGATCGAGTCGGTGATGGACCACTTCACCTACTGCGTGGAGCTGGTCGGCATCGACCACGTGGCGTTCGGTCCGGACACCAACTTCGGTGACCACGTCGGGCTGCACGACAGCTTTACCCAGCACCTGGCGATCGGGAAGGCCCACGGCGTGGTGGACCACCCACGGGTGCCCTACGTGAGCGGCATGGAGAACCCGGCGGAGTGCTTCAGCAACATCGTCGGGTGGCTTGTCACGCACGGTTACTCCGACGACGAGATCGCCAAGGTCATCGGCGGCAACATCATCCGGGTTCTTCAGGAGGTTTGGTGAAAAAGACAGTCAAGGGTCGGTGGCGGCTCGCTGTCGCACTCGGCGTGGCGGCCACGCTGGGTATCTCCGGCTGCGGCCTGAACGAGGACAACGGGTCCTCCAGCGGCTCGTCGTCGGACGCGGTGCTGCGGATCGGCACCACCACCGACGTGAGCAACTTCAACCCGCTCCAGTCGCTCAGCAAGACCGACTCGTGGATTCTCAACGCGATGTACCCGCACCTGCTGCGGATCGACGAGAACGCGAAGAAGGCGCCGGAACTGGCCAAGGAGTACCGCTACGAGGACGACGGCAAGACGGCCGTCTTCGACCTGCGGGACGACTTCAAGTGGACCGACGGCAAGCCGGTGGTCGCCGAGGACGTCAAGTTCAGCGCCGAGATGATCATGAAGTACAAGCTCGGCAACGTCGCGGCGAAGCTGACCTGGGTCGAGTCGATCGAGGCGCCGGACGCGACCACGGTCAAGTTCAAGCTCTCCCAGCCGTACGCGCCGTTCGCCGAGGGCGTCGGGTTCTGGATGTCGATCGTGCCGAAGCACATCTTCGAGAACGCCGGGGACCTGTCCAAGTTCCCGAACGACTCGAACTGGGTCGGCGCCGGTCCGTTCGTGCTGGACAGCATGACCAAGGGCCAGCGCTACGTGATGAAGCGCAACGACAACTACCCGCTGGCGCCGGAGGGCAAGGCGGCGGTCAGCCAGGTCGAGTACCGCGTCTACCCGGACGTGAACACGATGATGCTGGCGCTGCGCAACGGTGACATCGACATGATGGGCACCCCGGTGCCGGTCTCGGCGGCGAAGACCTTCGAGAACGACGAGAAGATCAAGCTCGAGAAGGTCGGGGCGCTCGGCTTCGCGCACCTGACCTACAACATGAAGAACGAGTACCTCGCCGACCAGCAGGTCCGGCAGGCGCTGTCGATGGCGGTCGACACCAAGGCGATCATCTCGGCGGTGCTGCAGGGTGACGGCCAGCAGATGGCCGGTCCCATCTCGCCGATCTTCTCCGAGTACGACAACACCGAGATCCAGCCGTACGCGTTCGACCCGGCGGGCGCGAAGGCCAAGCTGACCGCGGCCGGCTACCAGGACGCCAACAACGACGGCTTCTTCGACGAGCTGAACTTCGGCGTGGCGTGCGACCAGTCCAACGCGAACATGACCCGCGTGGTGCAGCTCTTCCGCGAGAGCGCGGCCCAGGCCGGCATCAAGCTGGAGAACGAGTGCGTGGAGCGGAACACGTTCCTCACCCGCACCAAGAACGGCGAGTACGACATCGACGCCTCGCAGTGGGGCGTGTTCGACAACCCGATGGACCAGCTGCGCAGCACCTACCTGTCCAGCAACCCGGGTGGCATCAACTACAACCTGCTCGAGTCGGCGGAGATGGACGCGCTGATCAACGACGCGGCCGGCACCACCGACCCGGAGGCGTTCAAGACCAAGATCAAGAACATTGACAAGGTCGTGCACGAGCAGGCGTACCTGACCCCGCTGTACGTGGAGAACTTCCAGTTCGCCTACAACGCCAGCAAGTTCACCGGCTTCGTTCCGTCGCCGTCGGACCTGCTCGGCATGGTCACCGCGTACTCGCTGGCCCAGGTCACCCCGGTCAAGTAACCCGAACCAGAGGGAAAGGAGGGGTCCCCCATGGCGCGTTTCGTGCTCAGCCGGGCACTGAAGGCCGTCCTGACCATATGGATTGCAATCACTTCGACGTTCTTCCTGCTCCGGCTCCTGCCGGGGGACCCCACGACCCTCATGGTCGAGGGCGACATGACGCCGGAGATGCAGGCGGCACTGCTCAAGACGTACGGCCTCGACCGCCCGTTGTGGGAGCAGTACGTGTCGTACCTGCGCGAGTTGGTCCAGGGCAACCTGGGCATCTCGTTCCGGCAGATCCAGCCGGTCACCGACATCATCCTCGACCGGCTGCCCTGGACGTTGCTGCTGGCCGGCAGCGCGTTCGTCCTCACCGTCGCCGTCGGTATCCCGATCGGTGTCGCCGCCGCGGTCAACCGCGGCAAGTGGCTCGACCGCGCGTTGCAGGGCTTCGGGATCAGCGCGAACGCCCTGTTCGTGCCGAGCGTCGCCATCCTGCTGCTGGTCTTCCTCGGAGCCCAGCTCGGCTGGTTCCCGATCGGCGGGGCGATCGACCCCGACACCCGGGGCGCCGCCGCCTACCTGAGCCTGTTCCACCACCTGGCGCTACCGGTGCTGTCCCTGGTCCTGGTCCAGCTCGGCCCGTACGCGCTGACCCTGCGTACCAACATGATCGAGGTCCTCGGTGAGGACTACATCCGCGCGGCGCAGGCCCGTGGTCTCTCGGCCCGGCGTCGGGTCTGGAAGCACGGCCTGCGCAACGCGATCCTGCCGGCGCTGACCCTGATGGGTCTGCAACTGGGCACCCTGGTCGGCGGCGCGGTGCTGACCGAGACGGTCTTCGCCTATCCCGGGGTCGGCCGGCTGATCTACGAGGCGGTCGGGCAACAGGACTACCCGGTGATCCAGGGCGCGTTCATCATGCTCGCCGTCACCGTGGTGATCGCCAACGCGCTGACCGACATGCTCTACGCGGTCCTCAATCCCAGGATCCGCCTGTGAGCGCGAGGAGTGCGGCGGAGCGAAGCCCCGCAGTCGCGAACTCAGGAATCACCGCGAGCGCGAGGAGTGCGGCGGAGCGCAACCCCGCCTTCGTGAAGACAGAAGGGAGGGCGCCGTGAGTGCCCCCGTGCTGGCCGAGCAGGCACTGCCGCCGGTCCCGGCCGCGCCCAAGCGGTCCTCCTGGTCCAACTACCTGCGGCAGCCCACCGTGGCGTTGTCGCTGCTGGTGCTGCTCGTGATGGCGCTGATGGCGATCTTCGCGCCACTGATCGCCGACGAGCCCGCCGGCGCCGGCCCTGACGTGCTGCAACCGCCGTCCGGGGCGCACTGGTTCGGCACCGACGACCTCGGGCAGGACATCTTCGCCCAGGTGGTCTGGGGCACCCGGACCAGCATGGTGATCGGCCTGGCCGCCTCGCTGATCGCGATCGTGCTGGGAACCGCGATCGGACTTGCCGCGGCGTACTTCCGCCCGATCGACGCGGTCGCCACGGTGATCACCGACGTGATGCTGGCGCTGCCCACCCTGCCGTTGATGATCATGCTGGCCGCGGTGGTGAACCCGAGCGTCTGGACGCTGACCCTGATCATCGGGTTCTTCGCCTGGCCCGAGGTGGCCCGGCTGATCCGGTCGCAGGGCCTGGTGATCAGCGCGATGCCCTACATCGACGGGGCCCGGGTGCTCGGCGCCACCGGCTGGCGGATCGTCACCCGGGAGATCCTGCCCGCGGTCGTCGCGCTGATGGTCGTCAGCGTGCTGCTCACCGCCTCCCGGGCGGTGATCTCCGAGGCCGGTCTGAGCTTCCTCGGCCTCGGCGACCCGGACGCCTGGTCCTGGGGGCGCATCCTGCTCAACGCCCAGCGCAGCGGCACGATCGCGATCGCCTGGTGGCAGACGCTCTTCCCGTCGCTGGCGATTTTGTTCCTGGTGCTGGCGGCGACGCTGGCCGGTACGCGGTTCAACGACTCCCGTGACCCCCGCCGCAACGGAGGCTGACCCATGCGACTGCCCGAAAGCTTCTACACCAGCGTCCGGAGCCGACTCGGCGAGGCGCTCGACGAGCGCGGCCTGGACGGGTTCCTGGCCACGTCCCCGGCGGACGTCGCCTTCCTCAGCGGCTTCTTCTACATCGCCACCGAGCGACCGGTCTACCTCTGGATGCCGCGGGAGGGAGATCCGCTGCTGGTCATCCCCCGCCTCGACGAGGAGTACGCCGCCCAGCAGGGCGTGACCATCCCGACGGTCAGCTACTTCGAGTTCCCCGGCGTGGTCACCGCCGAGCAGACCCTCGCCTCGGCGCTGTCCCGTCCCGGCGGCCCGGTCCGCCGGATCGGGGTGGGCGCCGGGGTGTCGGTCGGCGCGTTCAAGGCGCTGTCGCGGGCCATCGCCGGGGCGACGCTGGAGACCACCGACGCGGTGGCGAAGTTGCGGCTGCGCAAGTTCCCCGAGGAGATCCCGTTCCACGAGGCCGCCGCCCGGATCTGCGACGAGATGCTCGGTGCCGGCCGGGCGCTGATCGAGGAGGCGCTGGCCAGCGGCGGGCCACTCCCCCGCGAGGACGAGATCGCCCGGCACGTGATCGGCTACGGCACCGACCGGATGTACGCCGAGTACGACATGGTCGTCTACACCACCAAGCTGGCCGGCGGGCTGGTCTACGCCGGCCCGAACTCGGCGCTGCCGCACGGCCTGCCGACGCGTCGGCGGATCCAGGCGGGCGACACGCTGATCCTCTCCCTCGGTGCCGCGGTGGCCAGCCGGTTCGTGGAGAGCGAACGCACCTTCATCATCGGTGAGCCCACCGCCGAGCAGGTGCGCTACTACGAGGCCGACCGGGAGGCGCAGGAGGTCGGTACCCGGGCGATGACCGCCGGCCGTACCTGCGCCGAGGTGAACAAGATCTGCCTGGACGTGCTGCGGGAGCAGGGACTGGGCGACTACATCCGGCACCGGCAGGGGCACGGCATCGGGCTGCAGAACCACGAGGCGCCGTGGGTCGAGGACGGCGACGACACCGTGCTCGCCCCCGGGATGCTGCTCTCCAGCGAGCCCGGTGTCTACGTTCCCGGCCACGCCGGCTACCGCATTTCCGACACGGTCCTGGTGGAGGAGACCGGCCCGCGCCGGCTCACCGGCTACCCACGCGACCTGGCATCCAACGTCATCGAGGGGGTCCGATGAAGATCAACGGAGCGGAACTGGTCGTCGAGGCCTTCGGCCCGACCGACGCGCCGGCGATGATCGTGCACCACGGCGCGCCCGGCCTGGGCTCGCGCAGCGAGCCGAAGCGCTCCTTCGGTCCGTTCTCCGACCGGATGCGGGTCATCGTCTTCGACGCCCGCGGATCCGGCGAATCCAGCGACGACGAGCCGTTCACCCACGAGCAGTGGGTGGCCGACGTGGACGCGATCCGGGAGCACTTCGGCTACGAGAAGATCGTCATGGCCGGCGGGTCGTACGGCGGGTTCATCGCCCTGGAGTACGCGATCGCGCACCCGGACCGAGTCTCCGCGCTGGTGCTGCGGGACACCGCGGCGGACACCGCACACGACCACCTCGCGGTCGAGCGGGCGCGCAACACCGACCGTTCGGTGATTCCGGAGTGGGTCATCGACCGGATCGGCACCGGTCGGTTCGAGAGCAACGAGCAGTTGCGGGACTACTGGCGGGCCATCCTGCCGCTGTACGACCACCAGCACGACCCGGCCAAGGACGAGGCGCGGCTGGCCGCCACCCGCTTCCACTACCGGACCCACAACGCGGCCTTCGGCCAGAACATGCCCAGGTACGACCTCAAGCCGAAGCTGCCGTCGATCACCTGCCCGACCCTGGTCACCGTGGGCCGGCACGACTGGCGTACCCCGGTCGAGGCCTCACAGGTGATCGCGGACCTGGTCCCCGACGGTGAGCTGGTGGTCTTCGAGAAGTCCGGCCACTCGCCGCAGTTGGAGGAGCCGGAGAAGTTCCAGCGGGTCGTGCGGGACTTCCTCGGCAGAGCCGGAGTGCTGCGATGACACTGCTGGAGATCGCCGACCTGCGGGTCGCGTTCCCCGGCCCGTCCGGGCCGGTGAACGCGGTCAACGGGGTGTCGCTCAAGGTCGACTCCGGGCAGACCCTGGCCATCCTCGGCGAGTCCGGCTCCGGCAAGAGCGTCACCGCGCAGGCGGTGATGGGCATCCTCGACGTCCCGCCGGCGAAGATCACGGGTTCGGTACGGCTACGCGGCCGGGAGCTGCTGACCCTGCCGCGTAAGCAGCGCGACCGGGTCAGCGGCGAAGAGATCGGCATGGTGTTCCAGGACGCGATGGCCGCGCTCAACCCGGTCTTCACCGTCGGGGACCAGATCACGGAGGTGCTCCGGGTCCGTCGGGGCATGTCCAAGGCCGACGCCCGCCGCCGCGCGATCGAACTCGTCGACCGGGTCCGGATCCCGGCCGCCAAGGACCGGATCCGCGACTACCCGCACCAGTTCTCCGGCGGTATGCGCCAGCGCATCATGATCGCGCTGGCCATCTCGCTGGAACCGGACCTGCTGATCGCCGACGAGCCCACCACCGCCCTGGACGTGACCGTGCAGGCCCAGGTGATGGAACTGCTCGCGGAGATCCAGCGGGACAGCGGGATGGGTCTGCTGCTGATCACCCACGACCTCGGCGTGGTGGCCGAGGTCGCCGACGACGTGGCGGTGATGTACGCCGGCCGGATCGTCGAGCGGGGCACGGTCGAGCAGATCTTCGCCGGTCCGGCGCACCCGTACACCGAAGGGCTGCTCGCCTCGATGCCCCGGGTGGACCGGCGCGACGAGCAGCTCTACGCGATCCCGGGCGCCCCGCCCAACCCGGCCCGGCTCCCCGCCGGCTGCCCGTTCCACCTGCGTTGTCCCCGGGCCACCGACGAATGCCTGGTGACCCTGCCGCCGCTGCGGGCCGTTCCGGCCAACCGGAGCAGCGCCTGCCACCATTACGAGGAGGTGCTCGGTGCCACCCAACGATGACGTGGTGCTACGGGTCGAGAACCTGGTCAAGCACTTCCCGCTCAAGGGGCGGATCCCGTTCACCTCCGGCGGCGTGGTCAAGGCCGTCGACGGGGTCTCGTTCGACCTGCGCCGGGGCGAGACGCTCGGTGTGGTGGGCGAGTCGGGCTGCGGCAAGACCACCCTGGCCCGCATGCTGGTCGGCCTCGAACAGCCGACCTCCGGCGCGGTGCGCTTCGGCGAGTCGGTGGTGCACCGGGCCAAGGGACGGGAGCTGCGGGCGCTGCGCCGGCGGATCCAGATCGTGCTGCAGGACCCGTACACCTCGCTGAACCCGCGCCGCACCATCCGGGAGATCCTGCTCCAGCCCTTCGAGATCCACCCGGACGTGCTGGACCGCAAGCGCCGGATCGAGCGGGTGAAGGAACTGCTCGACCTGGTCGGCCTCGACGCCAGCCTGCACCTGGACCGCTACCCGCACCAGTTCTCCGGCGGGCAGCGCCAGCGCATCGGCATCGCCCGGGCGCTCGCGTTGAACCCCGACGTGATCGTCTGCGACGAGCCGGTCTCCGCGCTCGACGTGTCGGTCCAGGCGCAGGTGGTCAACCTGCTGGAACGGCTCCAGGACGAGCTCGGCGTGGCGTACGTCTTCATCGCCCACGACCTGTCCGTGGTGCGGCACATCTCCGACCGCGTCGCCGTGATGTACCTCGGCAAGCTGGTGGAGACCGGCCCCGAGCAGAGCCTCTACGAGTCGCCGCGACACCCGTACACCAGCGCGCTGCTGTCCGCCGTACCGGTGCCCGATCCGGTCGGACGCCGGGAACGCAAGCGGATCCTGCTCGCCGGTGACCCGCCCAGCCCGGTCAACCCGCCGTCGGGCTGCCGGTTCCGGACCCGCTGCTGGCAGGCGACCGATACCTGCGCCACCACCGAACCGCCGCTGGCCGCCGGTGAACATCCGGTCGCCTGCCACTACCCGCTGGCCGCATAGGGCCCGGCGATCCGTCCCAAAAGGAGAAGGTGCCTTGCTGCAAGAACCCGCTGCCCGCTACAAGGGCCACCGGTCGTACTCGTACCTGGAGCCGCACTCGGACTACCGGGTGTTCGACCTGGCCAAGGAGGTCGGCCGGGTACCGGAGCACGACCTCGGCCTGACCGGCGACCAGCGCGCGCGGGTCACCCGGCTGCTCACCGAGCACACCGCGATCTCCCTGCACGAGCACCCGGTGATCCTGCCCGAGGACGTCCGCGAGCTACGGACCTACAACCGCACCGCGCGCCAGCGCACCGGCTACGAAGGGCTCGCCCGCTCCGGCCTGACCGCGGTCTTCGACAACTTCATGGCCGGTGCCTCCTGTGTGACCAGTGAGAACGGCTGGAAGTGGAACGACCTCATCTACGCCCTCGGGATGCGGATGAGTGACCTCTACAAGCAGGACCACGTCTTCCTGGCCACGTCACTGGCCGACATCCGCGCCGCCAAGCAGGACGGCCGGCTGGCCCTGGTCGCCGGGCTGGAGTGCTGCAGCCCGATCGAGAACGAGCTGGACCGCATCGACATCCTTTACGGCTTCGGCGTCCGCCAGCTCGGGATCGCGTACAGCCAGGCGAACATGCTCGGCGGTGGTCTCTCCGAGCGGCACGACGGTGGGCTGACCCACTTCGGCCGGCGTGCGGTGGACCGGATGAACAAGCTCGGCATCGCCATCGACATCTCGCACTCCGGCGACCAGACCTCGCTGGACGTGATCGAGGCCAGCCGGGTACCGGTGTTCATCACCCACGCCGGCGCCCGCTCGGTCTGGAACACCTCCCGGATGAAGCCGGACGAGGTGATCCGGGCCTGCGCCGAACGCGGTGGCGTCATCGGTATCGAGGCCGCTCCGCACACCACCCTCTCCGAGACGCACAAGCACCACTCGATCGAGTCGGTGATGGACCACTTCCAGTACTGCGTCGACCTGGTCGGCATCGACCACGTCACGTTCGGTCCGGACACGATGTTCGGTGACCACGTCGGGGTGCACAACACGTACGCCGGCAACTACGCCCACGACGCCGGCAACCGGCCCGAGCACCCCCGGGTGGAGTACGTGTCCGGGCTGGAGAACCCGGGCGAGGCGTTCGGGAACATCGTCGGCTGGCTGGTCAAGCACGGCTACTCGGACGACGAGATCGCCAAGGTCATCGGCGGGAACACCATCCGGGTGCTCGAGCAGGTCTGGTAATGCCCTTCCGGCCGATCGGCCGATCGGGCACCGACGAACTACACTCCGTACGCCGCTGACAGCGGCGGGAGCGATGAGGTGAGGGCGGATGGCTCGGCGCGAAACCGCGCTACAGACCGCACACGGTCGGCTACGGCAACTGATCAGCAGTGAGTTCCGGTCGGGCGACAAGCTGCCCAACGAACGGGACCTGGCCGACCGGCTGGAGGTCAGCCGGGCCACCGTACGCGAGGTGCTGGGCCGGCTCGCCGTCGAGGGCGTGGTGACCCGCACCTGGGGCATCGGCACCTTCGTGCACGGCGGCGCCGAGCGGGTGCCGGTGTCGATCGGTGACGTCACCGCCCTGCGCGACCGGATCACCGCCTCCGGCCACCGGCCGACCCTCCAGGACGCGGCGGTCAGCCGGGCAAGATGCCCGGCTGACTGCGCCAAGGTGCTCGGGGTGGAACCCGACTCGCTGGTGTGGCGGGTCGACCGGCTCTTCGCCGTGGACGGCGTCGCGGCGGCCTGGATCCGCGACCACCTGCCGCTGCGCTTCGACGGCCGCGACCTCGACCCGTCCGGACTGGTCAGCATCGACCTGGACATGTTCGAGTTCCTGGCCAGTGCGACCGGCATGCCGGTACGGCGGGCGGAGATCGAACTCGCCGCCGTACTCGCCGACGAGGAGGCCACCACCCGGCTCGACGTGGCGGTCGGGCATCCGCTGGTCACCGCGACCCAGATCGGCTACGGAGCGAGCGGCGCGGCTCTCTTCCACGGGCACATCACGGTCCGCACCGACGTTCTGACCCTGAAGATCAGTCGGGGTGGGGAGCCCGAGCCGGTGCCGAACTGAAGCGGCGGCGCCGGTCACGGCGCCGTCCGCTGCCGCCTCGCACGCCCCGACGTCCCCGGGCGAGCGGTGATACCCGCATGATCGCTACCGGAGCGGACCGTACCCGTAGCCCTGGGCCGCCGCCCGCTCCCGCAGAAGACGCTTGCGGTGCGAGTTGCGGTAGAGAGCGACCGCCATGGCCAGGACAGCTCCGGCGACCACACCGAGGCAGGGCAACAGGTTCAGGGCACCGACCCCGGCGGCCATCGCGCCGAGAGATCCGAGCGTATCGCCCGCCGTGGGCGCGTCGCCGAGCGCGAGCGCGACCGGTGTTCCGTCGCCGTCCGCACGGCAGGTCAACTCGTAGCTGCCGGCGGTGCCGGTGGAGATGTTGTAGACACTCCGCCATTCGCCGGCCGCGTTGGTCAGGTTCCATATGGTCGCGGACACAATCACCCGGGCCGGTTCGACGCCCGACACCGGGTGTGCCTCGCAGGTCGGGTCGCTTCCGGCGGCGGAGGCGTCGACCCAGACGAGCTTCCCGGCGTCGTCGAGGTCGACCCGTACGGTGTCACCGGTTTGGAAGACCTGGTCGGCCACGAGGTTGTCGGCCAGGCCATCGGTCCGCTCGTTGGCGCTGTAGATGCCGACCAGGAAGAACACCGGGCCGGCGACCAGTCCGATGAGGACGATCAGGGCGGCGACGAGGTACCAGATCCGGCCGGGGCGCACTTCGGCGGAGGAAACGGTGGGGCTGGGATACATGTCGGCGATCTTGACCGACTGTTGCGGACGCTACCGCAGTCTGCCGCTTATCCGACGCATCCCGGATCGGTGCGGGCACCACCGGTCAGTCGGTGTTCCGCGGGTCGTCGGCCGGCCCGGGGCCGAAGCGGCGCCGGTACGCCGATGGGGCGAGCCCCGTCTCGCGGCGCAGCAGGGCACGTAGGTTGGCGGCGGTGCCCAGGCCGCTATGCCGGGCGACAATCTCGAAGCGTGACTCACCTCGCTCGATCAGTCGGGCTGCCAGAGAGAGGCGTTCGCGGGTCAGCCACGCCAGCGGCGTCGTGCCCAGTTGCGCCCGGAAGCGCCGGTGCAGGGTGGCCGGGCTCACCTTGCTGCCGGGCTCGCGGGCCGCTGTGGCCGGTGGCGAATGCGTCGTCCGATTACCGCCAGACCCTCCGGCGCTTGTCGAGCAGGCTTTCGGTCATGAACGACGTGCTTGATGGCAAGGTGGCTCTGGTCACCGGTGGTGGTCGCGGCATTGGCGCCGCGGTGGCGTTGCGTCTGGCTCAGGAGGGCGCCGATGTGGCGTTCACGTTCCAGCGAAACCAGCAACGCGCCGACGACGTGGTGGAACAGATCAAGGCCACGGGGCGGCGGGCGGTCGCCGTACAGGCGGACAGTGCCGACCCGGCGGCGGTGGTTGCCGCGGTCGATCGGGCCGCCGGTGAGCTGGGCCGGCTGGACATCCTAATCAACAACGCCGGGGCGTTCCTGCTCGGGCCGCTGGAGCAACTGAGCCTGGAAGAGTTCGAGCAGACCGTCGCGGTCAATGTCCGGGCCCCGTTCGTCGCCGCACAGGCAGCGGTGTGCTACATGTCGGCCGGTGGGCGGATCATCAACATCGGCAGCAACATGGCCGAGCGGGTGGTCTTCCCCGGCTTCTCGCTGTACGCGATGAGCAAGGCCGCGCTGATCGGCCTGACCAAGGCACTCGGACGCGAACTCGGTGGCAGGGCGATCACCGTGAATCTGGTGAATCCGGGGGCCACCGACACCGAACTGAACCCGGCCGACGGCCCCAACGCCGATACGATCAACGGCTTCACCGCCCTCGGCCACTACGCGAGGCCGGCCGACGTGGCCGCCACGGTGGCGTTCCTCGCCAGCCCGGACGGCCGTTACATCACCGGCGCGACCGTCAACGTCGACGGCGGCTTCAACATCTGACCGTTCCTCGCCGGTCCACCCTTTTGCGCGGCGGCCCGTCCTGCCCGTCCTACGGGGACGGGCCGCTTACCGGAACAACTGGGTGTACCAGCGTGCGGTGCGGTGTGGTCAAGGTCGAGCCGGGTCGATGTTCCGGTCTCGTAGCAACGCGTCGAGTTTGGCCTCGATCCGCTCGTCGGATTCCCGCGACTGCGACGAGCCCCAGTAGTAGAAGATGGCGAGGCCGGCAGCCTGCCAGACCAGTTGCAGGAATTCGGACTGCCAGTTCTCGAAGGTGGACGCCAGGAACTGTGCCAGGAAGTCACCCCAGGAGAACGACTGGCCGTGCTGCTCCGCCTGACTGGTCTCGGCCATCAACTGGAAGACGAACTGGCCGGCCCATGCGAACAGGAACATCGCCCCGGTGACGAGCCCGAACGCGTACGCCTTCGACCAGCGGGGCTTGCGGAACGGCGGTCCGCCGTCCACCGGGCCGCGACGATGACCGCCGGAGCGTGGTCCACCTGGTAACACCGGCTCCTTCGCCGGCACTGAACGTGTCATGCTGCTCACCTTCTTCGTCCCGCCGTGACGTCACGGGCCGGACAGCAGTCTCCTCCCGGCGAATGTGCCCTGGTCAGAGCGCCGCGAAACACCGTCGGGGCCGCGTACGCCGGCCGGATCCGGGTCGGCGAACGGGGATTGAGGCCGGTCGGGCCGGGCAAAGATGACGGAATGGATCACGGGGCCGAAGAAGTGGGCATGGACCGCCTTGATGATCTCGACCAGTTGGCCGAGTTGGTTCGACGCCAGGATCAGGAGTTGTACGTGCGGTGGTCGCACGGGCCGGTCGCGGACGGTGTCGGTGGTGGGGAGCAGACGCAGACCAGCCGGGACGGGCTGACCGGGGTGCCGCTGCCCGGTCTGTCGGCCAATCCGCTGCGACCCGAGCCGTGGTGGGGCGATCGGTCCATCCGCCTGTGGGTCGCCCGCCGCCTGTACGACTACTGCCACATGCGGGAACTTCGCGGAGCCGGCACCTTCCCCTGGGTCTTCGTCGGGGAACGGTGCGGGCGCGGGCCCGACAACGAGCCGCTGGTGCAATGCCGCCGGCCGATCGCCCGCGTCGGCGAGAAGGCACTGCACGAGGCGGAACTGGTCATCCAGGAGCAGCACTCCGACGAGTGGGGCCCACTGCACCGCACCGACCAGGCTGATCGGTAACACCGTCGCGGAACGGCATGGCGGTCCGCGGAATGCCGCCCTCGTACTGCTTCTTGGCATCTCCTGTCCCGTCCTGTCGGTGGTACCCGATTCCGGCTCCTCGGCGGGGTGAATGCCTCCGGTGCGTTCGGGTAGACGCTGCCGTCGCCGCGGCGACGCCTGAACGGACCCGACATGGAGGAGTTTGGATGACGACGCGAAGTGGCTCGGGATCGCCGCCCGGTCCGGCGACCCAGAAATATCACCAGGCCCAGGACGAGGCCACCCAGGTCGGCCACGAGGCGGCGCACACCGGGCGGGAGGTCGCCCAGCAGGCGGCGGATCAGGGCGGGCAGGTTGTCGCCGAGACCCGACGGCAGACCCGCAACCTCGCCCGGGAAGCCACCGAACAGATGCGGGAGCAGGCGGAACAGCAGCAGAAGAGGGCCGCGGGAGGGCTCCGGGCGCTCGGGACACAACTCGAGTCGATGGCGAACAGCAGCGGGCAGGACGGCGTGGCCAGCGAGGTGGTCCGTCGGGGAGCCGATGCCGCGAACCAGGCCGCGGGTTGGCTGGAGGACCGTGAGCCCGGTGCCCTGGTACAGGAGGTACGCGACTACGCGCGACGGCATCCCGGCGTCTTTCTCGCCGGCGCCACGGTGGCGGGGTTGATCGTCGGCCGGTTCGGTCGGGCACTCACCTCCGGTGACGACGGCGCCGGCCGGCAACCCTCCCCGGACCATCAGCCACCCGTCGGGCAGCGGACCGAGGGCCCGCACGCGCGACCGCGGGTGACCGGCGGCGCGCAGACGACCACCGGCGTCACCGGCGGGGAGGCGGGTTGATGAGCGACTCTGCTCGCCAGGGTTCCAGCCACACCGCCGAACGGTCCGAAGCGTCGATCGGCGAGTTGATCGGCGAGGTCAGCCGGGACTTCTCGACGTTGCTGCGGCAGGAGGCCGACCTGGCCAAGGCCGAGCTCCGCGAAGAGGTACGTTCCGCCGGCACGGTCGGTGCGATGTTCGGCGGCGCGGCACTGGCGGTACTGCTGACCCTGTTCTTCCTGTCCTGCGCGCTGTGGTGGGGCCTTTCCAACGTCATGGACCAGGGGTGGGCGGCGCTGATCGTCGCGGTGATCTGGGCGCTGATCGGAAGCGTCCTGCTCAGCAGAGCCCGCGACCGGATGAGGAAGATGCACACCCTGCCGCGCACGAAGCAGACCGCCCGGGAGATACCGGACGCGGTCAGGGGCCGCTGACCAGCAGAGAGGGATCGACATGTCCAATGATCCGGACCGTATTCGCCGGGACATCGAAACCACCAGGGACGAACTGAGCAGCGATGTCGACGCGCTCACCTACAAGGTGAACCCGAAACGGGTGGCGGCGGAACCGGTACACCGCGCCCGCGGCCGGCTCGCCATGATCAGGGAGAAGGTGATGGGCACCGCCGGCCACGCCCAGGACTCTGCCGGTCACCGGGCCTCCGCGGCGACACAGCGCGTCTCGGGCGCGGCACAGGACGCCGCCCACCGGGTCTCCGGTGCGGCGCACCATGCGTCGGGCATGGCGGGTGAAGCGGCGCACGACACGTCCGACCTCGCCTCCAACCTGGCCCACCAGGCGTCCCATGCCGCGTCCTCGGCCGCCGGCCAGGCTCGGCGGGTCCCGGCGGAGACGTTGCACCGCGCTGAGGGCAGCCCGCTGGCCGCCGGCCTTATCGCCTTCGGCGTCGGGCTGCTCGTCTCGGCGCTCATCCCACCCAGCCAACAGGAACAGCATGTGGCCGGTCAGGCGAAGCGGAAGGCTTCGGAGCACGCGGACGAGGTCAAACAGCAGGTCGGTGGGATGGCACACCAGGTGCAGGAGAACCTGCGCCAGCCCGCGCAGCAGGCAGCCGACGCGGTTAAGGGCGCGGCTACACGCGGCGCCTCGACGGTACGCGACCAGGGCACGACGGCGGCCCACCACCTCCAGGACGAGGTGCGACAGAGCCGGACCGATCTCCGACACTAGGGCCGGCCGGCACACCGCGCAGCCGGGTGCCTTTCCACGTCGACAGCACCGAATACGCCTGACGACTGACCGTCGGCCATGGTTCGCTCATCCTCGGAAAACGTGACGGGCGGGAGCTGTGGGGCAGGCACGGGGGCGAGGTCGAGGCCTTTCCGGGCACTACCGGCCTCGCCGCCTCATCCTGCCGGCATGACGATCTGGACCGACCAACCAGTCAGAGGTGTATATCAGTGTCTACCGACGCCATCGAGTTGCTGACCAACGACCACCAGCAGATGCGGCGCATGTTCCAGGAGTTCCAGGCCGCCGGGGACGACATGACGAAGAAGGTGAAGCTGGTCGGTCAGATTCTCGAGGCGCTCACGGTGCACACCTACATCGAGAACGAGTGCATGTACCCGGAGACGCGCCGGCTTCTGCCCGACCTCGACGAGGAGATCCTGGAGTCGTACGAGGAACACCACGTGGCGGACGTCCTCAGCTTCGAACTGGCCATGATGGACCCCGACGACGAGAACTTCGAGGCCAAGACGATGGTCCTCATCGAGTCGGTGACCCACCACCTTGATGAGGAGGAGCAGGAATGGTTCCCGACGGTTCGTGAGGGTCTCAGCCGCGAGCAGTTGCAGGACATCGGCGCCCGGATGGTCGAGCTGAAGAAGAAGGCTCCCCGCAAGCCGACGGCGCCGCGGGCGTTGCAGCGGGCGATGGCGGCCGTCAAGGCCTGACCTGTTCTTCCGACCGGGCCAAGGGATCAGGGCTGGGTTCGGGCGGACGACGCGTGGGCCGAGCACCGAACACCGGCGCCGGGACGGCGCCGGCGCGGCTCGTGGGGCGGATCGGCCCGAGCCCTCCCATCAGCAGGCGACGTAGCAGGGAACGTCCGCCCTGCGCCGCCGCCACCGCGGCAATCATCGCCGCGGACGTCAGCAGTCCGACCTGCCACCACAACGGGAATCCGGCAAGCGCCGTCATGATCGACAGGACGACCGGTACGCAGAGCTTGAACCTGAGCTTGGCCACCGGGATCGATCCACCGTCGGTCGTTGGGCCGGTTCTGGGCATCGGGCACCTCTTCTCGTTCATCGCCGCAGCCACCACAAGGCCGCCTCACAGGAGCCACAGGACGGCGAGGCCGACGGTGACGGCCGGAACGGTGGTGATGAGGGTGGCCATCACCGCGGATCTGCGGCGGAGTACGGCCAGTGGGATGAGCGCGTCCCCGTCCTGGCTGACCGCGTTCGCGACCAGGGTCGGCAGTGGTAGCCCACCGCTGACGTACAGCCCGGTGAAGACGATCTGTACCGCGCACCCGGGAATGAGTCCTACAACGGCGCCGAGCAGCACGCCGAGGACTCCGGTGAGGGCCAACTGGGTCCCGTCGAAGCCGGTCGTCGTGCTCAGCACCTGCCAACCGAGGTAGGCGACGGCGACCCAGACCGTGATGAAGGAGGCTTCGTGGGCACTGTGCCGCAGGGCGGCACGGGCACTGCGCGGCTCGGCGGTCTCCACGGTGTCGTCGGCGAAGCGTCCCCGGCCAGCCATAAAGATCAACGCGGCGGCGAGGGTTCCGCAGCAGCCGATGACGAGGTACGGGTCGATCCCAGCCAGTGCGGTGGCCAGGAGCGACGGGTCGACGGCATGGAAGACCACGGGTACGGACACGACGAACCCCGGGATCGTCAGCGCCCAGAACGCGGCCGACATCAGGCGGGTCCGCCTGGGAACCGTGTCGGCCAGGACGGCGAGCGCGCCCGCCGGCTGTGCCGGAGCGGGAGTTTCCTTGATCGGGTGTTTGGCGGGACGGTCGTCGAGAGCCTTCGCCGGATCGATTCCGAGCAGGTCGACCACGTATCCGGTGGCCAGACCCACGACGAACAGCAGTGCGTGGATCTTCAGTGCGAAGACGGGGTTCGCCGCGATGACCACCCAGGACGAGTCGCCCATCGTCGCTGTCAGGGCCGCGACGACCGTACCGAACGAGACCTTGCCCCGGGCGTAGAGGGGCATCAGGATGATCGCGCCGCCGCAGCCGGGGCTGACCCCGAGCAGCGCGCCGACCAGCGGCCCGATTCGGGGACGGCGGGTGAGGCCGTCGGTGACACGATCGCCGTACCGCCACCGCAGCCATCCGAACACCGCCACCAGGACGGCGACGTACACGCCGACCTGCATGAACGCGTCCGCGAGCGGGCGGACCACAAGCTCGACCATCATCGGCCCCCTCCGGTCGGGGCCGTGCCGGGCCCGGTGGTCCACCGGGCCGGGCACGGCCGGCGTCAGTGGCGACCGCCGGACGAACCGACGGGGGCGGGCGGCGGAGTCCCGTGCAGCCGCGGATCCGCCGGGGCGAGCACCGGCGCGGGGGCGTGCGCGGTCGGCGTCGCCTGGTAGCTGAACTCGCCCTTGCCGTCCGGGCTGGGGCCGGAAGCCCAGCGGCCCTCGGCCGCTTCCTCCCCTTCGGAGAAATTGATGTACTGGTAGGAGAACCGGTTCTCCTGTTCGGCGTCGGGGAACGCCTCCGGTACCGGCATCTCTTCCAGTCCGTCCTGCTTGAGCTGCTCGATCGCGGCGAGCCACATGTTTTGGTGCATGGTGTCGCGGGCCAGGAGGAAGCGCAGCATCTGCTTCACGCCGGGGTCGTCGGTCATGTTGAACAGTCGCGCGACCTGAAGCCGGCCCTGGGCCTCTGCGGTGACGTTGAGCTGGAAATCGGCGAGCAGATTGCCGCTGGCGGTGATGAAGGCGCCGTTCCACGGCACGCCGTTGCTGTCGACCGGCAGCGGTCCGCCACCGGCGTGGATGAAGTGCGCTGGGTTCGAGCCGCTGTAGATCGCGGTGAGCATCGGGTTGTCCTCGGCCGCCGCCTCCTGGGCCGACAGCGGCGCGCTGTCCAGCAGTCTGGCGATCATCGTGCAGATCATCTCGACGTGCCCCATCTCCTCGGTGCCCACGTCGAGCAGCAGGTCCTTGTACTTGCCCGGCAACCGGCAGCTCCAGCCCTGGAACAGGTACTGGTTGGCCACCGTCATCTCACCCCATTTGCCCCCCAGCACCTCCTGGAGACGGTTGGCGAATTCGGCGTCAGGGGCGTCCGGCTTGGCCTCGAACTGCAGGTCCTTGACGTGACTGAACATGGTGTCCTCCTCGGTGACGGATCGCAGACACCAGGCTCATTCCCATCTCGCTGGCCCGGCGGGGCCAACCGGCGGCCCACCGGGGCCATCGTCGGACCCGCCCGCCCCGGGGACCGTGACGCAGGACCACCTCGACCGCCACGCCCCGCGGCCGCAGTGGATAGGCCCGGACACGTCCACCCTGCGCGGCCACCAGGCACCCGACGATCCACAGCCCCAGACCGGACATGCCGGCCGAGGGCTCGCGCCGGCGCAGCATCGCGCGCACGGCCGCGCAGGACGTACCTTCGTCGGCGACCACGATCACCAGGTCGTCGGCGGGGATCCGGGCGGAGATCGACACCTGTCCGCCCGCCGGTCCGTGCCGCAGGGCGTTGTCGACAAGATTGATCAGGATCTGGCGTACGCGCTGGCCGTCGACCAGCCGGTCTGCTGCGCGCGGGCTGAGATGCAGCCGGGCCCGTTCTGACGGCACGGTGGCGAGGACCGCGTGCAGGACCTGGGTCAGCGGGATCCGAGCGCCGTCGTCGCCGGTCGTGGCGTCCCGTGCCAGGGCAGCTGCCTGTTGCCACACGCCGTCGAGATGCGCGGCCTGGTCTCTGGCCAAGCGCAGGAGCGCCTGCCGGTCCTGGGCAGTGAACCGTCGCGAATCGTCGGTGAGTGCCCGCGTCAACGACGTGAGGGCGCTGATGGGGGTTCGTAACTCGTGGCACAGCGCCCGTAGCATCAGCGCGTCCGCACCGTCGGTGGGCCGGGCGTCGACACTCGCGCCCCGGAGGCCCCGCAGCCGAGCGACAACGGCGCCGACCGCCCGCCGTGACGGCATGGTCAGTCCCGTCCGGGGTAACGTCGCGGGATGTCGGGCCCGGCGACGATCCGTATCGCGCTCGTCGACGACCACGCCCTGTTCGTCCGAGGACTCGAACTGCTGCTGCCCACCACCAGCAACGGCCGGATCCAGGTGGCGGGCACGACGAGCGACGCCGCGACGGCGGCCGCACTCGTCCGGGGATGCCTGCCCGATCTGGCTCTGGTCGATCTGCACATGCCTGCTCCCGGCGGGGTCCGTGCCATCATGGCGATCCGGCGTACCAGTCCCGGCCTGCGGATCCTCGCGATGTCCGGCATCGACGACACCGACACCGCGGTGGCGGCGCTGCGGGCGGGGGCCGAGGGCTACCTGCCCAAGAGCAGCGAGCCCGAAGATCTTCTACCGCCTCTTCTCGCCGCCCTCGAAGGATGGTCGGTGCTGCCCATGGACCTGTTGGCGGCGGTCGTCGCGCCGGCGCGGACCGGCCGTCCGGTCGCGGCGATCCTCGACGACCAGGAGCGGGCGCTGCTGCGGCTGATCGCACAGGGCAGCGGCACGTTGCAGATCGCCGACACGCTGCACATCTCCGAACGGAGCGTGAAACGGTTGACCGCCGCGCTGTTGCGCAAGCTCAGGGTCTCCAGCCGTGCCGAGGCCGCGGCACTCGCCGGCAGCGCCGGCCTGCTCTAGACCTACCCCGGGGCACCGCCTTGCCGGTGCGAGCGTCAGTCCTCCTGGTCGCGGTGCTTCTCGCGCCAGTCGCGTACGGCGTCCCGGACCCGGTCGAAGACGGCCAGCGGCGGGCCGGCCACCAGGTTCGCCGCGGCGGATTCACCCGTATGCGGGTGGGGCCGGGTCGGGGCCGTCGCCTCGGCCACGCGCAACGCGCCGGCCATCCGGCTCAACTGGGCCGAGGACAGGCTCTTCCGTAGCGACGGGAACTCCTCGGTCTCCTCCCGCGTCGCGTGCGCGATGACCGCGTCGGAGAGTTTCGCCAGCCGCGCGTCGAAGTCGGGGTGGTCGACCCCAAGTTCGTATAGGGCGTGGAGTTCGTGCTTGGCCTGGTCTTCCTCGTGGCGGAGCCGCTCGGTGACCGAGTCGCCCCCGTCGATCCGGCGCCGGGCGCTCGGATGTACGACGATCTCCTCGGCGCTCTCGTGCACCGCGAGCAGCCGGACGAGGTCCTCGAACAGTTCACGCTTCTGTGTTCCCCCGGCCCGCGCGAGTTGGCCGAACAGGCTCTTGATCTGACCGTGCTGGTCGACCAGGAGATCGACCACGTCGTGCTTGACATTTGTCGTCACGTTTGCCACCCGCTTCCGGCTTCTCAGTCCCGAACGTCGTGTCCGTCTGTTCCCGAACCGGGAGGTTCCATGCGTTCCACCGGCGTTCGCGATCCGACAGGCTTGCAGCGCCGGTCGTCGTGCCTCGTGCGGCCGTCGCCGTAGGCGGTGCTGCGATCTTCTCATCGGTGCGCGACATTGCCGCGCCCGCACCCGGTTCGGCGACCGCCCTGGCGCTTCGCCGTCGGGAAGCGCCAGGGCGGCACGTTGGCTGGGTCAGCAGGTGGAGTTGGTTTGGGTGAGCAGGCCCATGCGCCATGGCAGGGCGATGTAGTCGCCCCGGGCGTTGGGGTCGATGCCCTGGTAGAGGAACTGGAGCCGGCAGGGGTTGATGGGCACGGTCTGGTCGTTTCCGGACCGCAGGAGTTCTCCGTGGCTGAAGTCGCGCGACCATGCGGCGCCGGAGAACGTCACGTTGTTGGAGCGGGCGAACGGGTTCGACTCGGTGGCCAGGTGTGGTGTCCACTGGCCGGCGAGATCGTTCGAGGTGAAGGACCGGTACCAGCGGCGGCCATCCGTGGCCTGGCATCCTTCCCTCATGGGACTACGGTTCGGCACCCGCGCGTCCCATTCCCCGTGGGTGGACACCGTGTGGACCTGTACGAGCGAGCGGGTCGCGGAGATGACCTCCGTTGCGACGGCGTGCTGGGGCCTGGTGTTCTGGGAGCACGAGGGCAGGGCGTACGCCGGCATTTCCGGCCCGCAGACCGGTGCCGGCGCCGCACCGGTACCGGAGGGCGCGACGTTCGTCGGCATCGAATTCGCCGTGGGCACGTCGCTGCGGGCCGTGCCCACGGCGGCCCTGGTCGACGGCGGCGTCGAACTTCCGGAGGTCACGCGCGGGACCTTTCGGCTCGACGGCGTCCGCTGGGAGACGCCCCGCGCCGACGACGCCGAGACCTTGGTCGACCGTCTGGTCCGCTCCGGGTCCGTGGTCCGTGACCCACTCGTCGCCGAGATCCGCCGGGCCCACCGTCCAGCGGTCTCGGGGCGCACGGTCGAACGCCGGTTCCGGGCGGCGACCGGGCTCACCCGGGGCGCCGTGCGACAGATCGAGCGCGCACGCCGGGCGGCGGCGATCCTGGCCGCCGGCGTCCCGGTCGCCGATGTCGTCGTCAGGCTCGGATACTTCGACGAGCCCCACCTGGCCCGTGCGCTACGCCGGTACGTCGGGCGTACGGCCCGAGATCTGCGTACGGGCACCGGTGGTGCGATCGCCTTGGATCTGGATCATCCGACGACGTCGTAGATGAGCTTCATGACGCCGTTGGGATAGGCGGCGGACGACCGGAGGGTCAGCATCTGCTTGTCCCGGTCGGACCTACTGAACAGGCTCTTGCCGGATCCGAGCAGAACGGGGAAAAGGAGAAGGTGGTACCGGTCGATGAGTTTCGCCTCCGACAGTCGGCGGGCGAGTTCCGCGCTGCCGTGAATGAATATCGCGCCGCCCTCGCTTCGCTTGAGCGCGGCGACGTCATCGACCGAGCGCAGAATCGTCGTCCGACCCCATCCCTCGACGAGGGCTTCCTCGGGCAGCGTGGTCGAAACCACGAACTTGGGCAGTTCCTTGTAGGCGAGGTGGTCGTCCGAGTCACGCCAGATCGGCGCGAACGCCTCGTAGCTTCGGCGGCCGAACATCAGTGCCGTGGTCTGCTCCAGTTCCTCGCCCTTGAGCGAGAACGCCTCGGGCAGGAATTCGATGTCCTTGACCACCCAGCCTCCGCTGCGGTGTTCCTCGCCCGGCCCACCGCCCGGGGAGTCCACAACGCCGTCGAGCGAGACGAACGCGGTATAAACCAGATCACGCATGGTTGTACTCCTCGCAACCGGGCGACGGGGTCGCCGGGTAGATCGGCAATCGGCCGCTGCCCCACCCTGACCTGGCGTGGCGCAGCACTGACGGCAGGTTAGGCGGCGCCCACCGTGGCGGTCTTGTACGGAAACGACGAAAGCCGGCGCGATGTCATCCGGAACCCGAGGGCATCGAGGCCGCCATGTCGTGACGTCGGCAGCGGCCAGCCATGGAGCGAACGCGGTTGCCGTGCCCGTCAATCCGCCGTGAACACGACGGGCAGTGTGGTGAGCCCCCGGAGGAACGTATGTCGCCATCTGAGTTCTTCCGGTCGGACGGCCAGCCGAATGGTGGTGTAGCGGCGCAGCAGCGAGCTGAGCGCGATCTCGCCCTCCAGTCTGGCCAGCGGTGCGCCGAGGCAGAAGTGCCGACCGTGACCGAACGCCAGATGTGCCTGGTCGGACCGGTCGGGGTGGAAGGCGTCCGCGTCGGCGAAGCGGGTCCGGTCCCGGTTGGCCGAGGCCAGACCGATACTGACGACGCTCCCCTCGGGTACGGCCACCCCGCCGATGGTCAGATCCTGGACGGCTGTCCGCAGGGTGCTGCGCTGGACCGGTCCGTCCAGCCGCAGCGACTCCTCGACCGCGGCGTGCAGCAGTGCCGGATCGTCACGGAGACGGTCCAGGCTGACCCGCTCCAGGAGCAGGCGCAGAATGGTGTTGCCGAGAAAATTGGTGGTGCTTTCGAAGCCGGCGACCAGCAGCAGGTAGAGCATCGCGACGACCTCTCGCTCGGCGAGCAGGCCCTGCTCGTCCCGGGCGGTGATCAACGTCCGGAGAAGGTCCGGACGGTCATCGAAGGCGGCGTCGTCCACGGTCGCGTCGTGGCGGGTTCGCTCGACCAGTTCGGTGAGGTATTCGCGTAGTGCCGCGTCTCCCGCGGCCCTGGTCATCGGCCGGTTTTCGACGTACGACGGGGTCAGTGCCGCCTCCGCCCAGACCCGGAACCTGTCCCGGTCGGCTACCGGCACCCCGAGCAGTTCGCAGATGACCAGGACCGGCAGCGGATGGGCCAGCGTTTCCACGAGATCGGCGCCGGCCCGGTCGGCGATGCCGTCGAGGAGATCGTCCGTGATCTGCTGGACACGGGGGCGCAGCCGCTCGATGGCCGCGGGGGTGAAGGCGCGTTTCACCACGCCGCGCAGTCGCGTATGGTCCGGCGGATCGCTGTGCAGCAGGTGCGCGGCGCCGAACTCGATCCGCTCCTCGGTCAGTTCGATACCGGCGGACTCGAGGGCCGTACGGGCGTGGCTCAGGTGATGGGCCAACCGGGGGTCGGTCAGCGCCGCCCGTGCCTCCTCGTACCGGCACACGAACCAGGTTTCCACCCCGTCGGGCTGGACGAGCCGGTGCACCGGTGCCCGCTGCCGCAGGTCGGCGTAAGCGGGGAACGGGTCGGCGACGCCGTCGAGGCGGAAGATCTCGCTGTACCGGGCGGGGGTACGGGGCTCGTTCACGGTAACTCCTCGGCGGCGGTACCGGGCCTGGCGGGACGGTCGGTGCCCGCACGTGAAGCGGGCGGTGTGGCACCACGGACGGGAGTGGTTCCACGGTGCCGCGCACCGGGCACGTACGCAGTGTGCCCCGGTGCGCTGTCGGACGCCATCCCCATGGCGGTCAGCCGGTGAAGGGTGCCCCGGGCGGGTCGGCAGCACCGACCGACGTCAGCGCAGCGCCATCCTCGTCTGTGTCTGCATGACGCCGCCGTCGCGCTTGAGCGCGCGTAACAGCCGGTCCAGCGCGGGCATGTCCCGCACCCGGACGCGCAGCAGGTAGTCGTAGGGGCCGGTCACGTGGACGGCGTCCACCACGCTCGAGACACGTCTCACCCAGGTCAGGAACTCCTCGGAGTCCCGGTCCTGATGCAGCCGTACGTCGATGAACGCCTCCATCCCCACTGCCGGATCCGGCTGCGCGTCGGCGAGCACGACCGTGAATCCGGCGATCACCCCCACCGTTCGCAGGCGGCGGACCCGGGCCGCGACGGCATTCGTGCTCAGCCCCACCTCGCGACCGATCGCGGTGAACGATGCGCGGCCGTCTGCCCGCAAGATACTGAGAATCTGCTCGTCCACCGCATCCACACCACAAATCTAGCCGTCACACCGCGAAAATCTCTGCCGCTTCCGGCGGGATGGCCGATCGTTGCCCGGTATGGAGATCAGTAAGGCGTTCCTCAGCGGCATCCTCGCCGGCCTCGCCGTCGCCGTCCCCCTGGGCGCCATCGGCGTCCTGCTGCTCAAGGAGGGTGTCCAGCACGGCATCCGCCGGGCCTGGACCGCGGCCGCGGGGGTCGCCGCCGCCGACGTCGTCTACTGCACCGTCGCGGTCCTCTTCGGAGCGGTCACCGCCCCTGTCGTCACCGGGCTCGCGCCCTGGCCCGCCGTCGTGGGCGGCCTCGCCCTCGTCGGCATCGCCGCCCGTGGACTCGTCCGTGGACTCTCCAGCACGGCAGCGCCCGCGGCGCCCGACCGTTCCCCGGGTCCGCGACGGAGGTTCACGGCGTTCCTCGCCCTGACGATGATCAACCCGGCAACCCTCGTCTACTTCGCGGCGATCACCACCGGGCTCGGCACCGTGTCGCAGACGCGCGCGACGTCCACGGCGTTCATCGTCGGTGTCGGCCTCGCGTCCGTCGCCTGGCAGATCCTGCTCGTCGCTGTCGGGAGCACTCTCAAGACGCACACCGGACGGGGCGCGCAGCGGGTCACCGTGCTGGTCGGGAATGCCGTCGTGGGCGTCCTCGGTCTGCTGATCGTCACCGGCGCGGTCCTCTGAGCATCCCCGCCGCCGCATGGCCCGCCACCGAGAAGACCGTCTGGGACAGACGCCCGACCGGCACCGTGGGTGGCGGGCAAGCTCAGTGGTCGCCGGGGTCGCGCCGGGTGGCGAGGTGGAAGGCGACGACGAGTTCGTGCGCGGCCGTGTCGAGGTCGATCTCCTCGCCGTAGGTGGTCCAGTCACGCTGGCCGGCCCCACCCACGGCGCGGAGCTGCCGTACCTGCGGATGACGGATGCCAGCTTCGGCCTCCCCGCAGCCTTCACGCCGCAGCAGAAGGCGCTCTCCACGCTGATGGTCGACTACTGGACCGGGTACGCCCAGCGGGGCGACCCGAACCACCGGGACGGCCCGCGCTGGTCACGCCACGACCCGGCCCGGGCCAACGCGCTGCGGCTGGCCCCCGGGCCGGGCGGCGTCACTCCGATCGACATCCGGGCCGCGCACCAGTGCGGATTCTGGGACGAGGTGGCCGACGCGGGCTGAGCCCGGCCGGCGACAGCCCCGCCACCCCGGCAAGGGTGGCGGGGCGTCACGCCGACACGGAAGGCGTGGCGGCCGGCCGGCGTCAGCCGTTGTCGATCAGGCTGGCGATCTCGTTGTAGATCAGGTGTGCCTTCGCGCCCTGGTTCGACGGGCAACCGCCGAGGTGGTGCAGGGCGATGACCTGGTGGTTGGCGTTCAGCACCGGCGAGCCGGAGTTTCCGCCGGAGGTGTCACAGCTGTAGCTGATGTTCCAGGTGTTGTAGTTCGCGTTCCGCACGGTGCACGTCGGGCCGCCCTGGCTGTCCTCGTAGATCGACAGCCGCTTCGGGCTGCCGTCGCCGTGCCCGGGGATGTAGATCCGCGTGCCGGTGGTGGTGGCGGTCGTCGCCAGGTAGAGCGTGCCGAAGCTCTGGATGCTGGCGAAGTTGTTCACGGAGTACAGGGTGTAGTCCAGCTGGTTCGATCCGCCGCTGCTCACCTTGTAGAGGGTGGCGCCACTCACCTTGGTGCCGGCGCCCGGGTTCGCGCCGCCGCAGGTGGCGCACTGGTAGTTGAACTGCATTTCACTGCCGCTGACCTGGGCCTGCGTCGAGAAGCAGTGCTTGTTGGTCAGCATGCGGTTGGTGTTGCCGATCCGCCAGGTGGTGCACAGCCCACCGCCGCTGATCAGCAGTCGCGCCACCGCCCGGCCGCGAGCGTATTCGGTGGGGTGACTGCTCTGGTAGCAGACCGCGTCGCGGCGGGCGTCGGTGCTGCACACAGACTGCGTGGAAGGGTTGTGCCGGGCGATCTCCGCGCGGTCGTAGCCGCGCCAGAACCGGTCGACGGTCGCCACGTTGCCACGGGAGGGGCGGCTGCTGTGCAGCGTCACCACCGCGGTGTCACCCTCCACCGACATCGCCCAGAAGCCCGGCTGCCCGTCGGTGGTGTAGTCCGAGCCGGTCGCCCGGTTCAGGTGGCGGTCGTACCGGTAGCTCTCCTTGCCATCGGGGCTCGACACGGTGACGTAGTCGCCGTCAGCCAGTTGCAGAGAGCTGAAGTGCACCTTGATGTACGTCGCGCCGGGGTGCTGGATGAGCTGTGTCCGGCTGTCCCCGGCGGCGGACAGTGAGCCGTCGACGATGCGTAGTTCACCGATCGTGGTGACACCCTCGGCCGAGAACTGGTCCGATTCGGGTGCCCGCTGTGACTGCGGCGCAAGAGGTGCGGCCGGGTACTCCTCGGCGGCGGCGGATACCGGCAGCAGACTCAGCCCGAGCGTGCAGGCGGCGAGCGCCACCGACGCCGTTCGCAGGCGGCGTAAGGCAAGGTTCATCGTCGCTCCTCTCCAGGAAACCAGCACCCAGACGTGCTTCCCGCCTTACTACACGAGGAGCGGCAATGCATGCAAGTTTATCAATATCTTCGTGCCCTGTGCGCCACTTCGTGACGCCACCGCGCCGGGATCGGAACCGTCGACATCGGACCGCGCGGCGACCGCACGCAGGGCGATCGCCGCCGGCCGCTCCCGCTCCGGCGGCGGAAAATCCGTGGATCTCGGTCCGTCCGACCGCCACCATGTCTCCCGGACATCTCCCCGGGCCGCGGCCCGACGATCGGGAACTGGCGGTAGCGATCGATGACGTGGCGACGGATCATGATCGACCTGGCGCCGCTGCGGGAGGCACCGGCCTTCCGCCGGCTGTGGATCGGGTCGACGCTGTCGGCTTTCGGCAGCCAGATGACCAGCTTCACGGTCGCGTTCCAGGTCTGGACCCTCACCGAATCCTCGCTCGCGGTCGGTGCCGTCGGCCTCGCCGTCGCCGGGCCCGCGATCCTGTTCGGTCTTGTCGGCGGGGCGATCGCCGACAGCATGGACCGCCGGCGGCTGGCGCTCGTCGCCTGCGTGGCCCAGGCGGTCATCGCCGCCGGGCTCGTCGTGCAGGCGATCGCCGGCCTGGAGCAGCTCTGGTTGTTGTACCTGCTGGTGGCAGCCAATGCGACGGTCAACGCGGTCGGCGGACCGGTCCGGCGTACGTTCCTGGCGCGGCTGCTCGACCCCCGCCTGGTCCCCGCCGGTGCGGCCCTCAACATGCTCGCCATGCACGCCAGCCTCACCACCGGCCCGATGGTCGCGGGCGCGCTGGTCGCCGGGTGGGGCATCACGGTCGCCTACCTCGTCCACCTGCTGACGTTCGTGGCCGCGTTCGACGGCCTGTTCCGGCTGCCGCCGATGCCGCCGGAGGGCGAGACCGGGCGACCGAACCTGCGCGCGATCGGGGAAGGGCTGAGCTTCATCCGCCGCAGCCGGGTGATTGCCGGCGCGTTCCTCACCGACATCAACGCCACCCTGCTCGGCATGCCGTTCGCCCTGTTCCCGGCGATCAACGCCGCCCACTTCGGGGGCAGTCCGCAGACGCTCGGCCTGCTCACCGCGGCGCCAGCGGTCGGCGGCGTCATCGGGGCGCTGCTGTCCGGGCCGGTCGGCCGGATCAGACGGCCGGGCCGGGGCATCCTCGTCGCCGCCGCGGTGTGGGGGGCGAGCCTGGCCTGCTTCGGGCTGACGACGTACCTGTGGCTGGCGCTCGCCCTGCTCGTCGTCGCCGGGGTGGCCGACGTACTCAGTGTCATCATGCAGACCGCGCTGGTCCAACTCGCCACCCCGGACAACTACCGCGGCCGGGTCGGCGCGGCCGAGTTCGTCGTCGGCGCCGGCGTGCCGCACCTGGGCAACTTCCGGGCCGGCGCGGTCGCCTCGCTCGTCTCCCCCGCCGCCAGTGCCTTCATCGGCGGATCGGCGGTCGTCGCCGGAACCGCCCTGATCGCGCTCGCGCTGCCCGAGTTCCGGCGCTGCACCGCACCGCCGACGACCGCCCCCGACGCGGCGAAGCAGCCCCAGCCGACTGGCTCGTCGTAACCCACCGGATGCCGACGGCGGCCCGCCCCGGCGGCCCGGGAAGGGGTCGCCCCGTGGGTGGAAGCCGTCGAACAGCGCGGTTTCCGTCGGTGGCGGGTGATAGCTTCGCGTCGAATCGCTCGACCGCGTCCTGCGGGTCCCGTCGCGGGCCAAGCCGACCGTCCCATCATCTTCACGTATATGGAAGGCCGCACCATGACCGAGGCAAGCACCCACACCCTGGACGTGCCGGGGGCGACTCTGCACTACGACGTCCGCGAGGGCACGGCGGCTGCGGCACCGACGCTGCTGATGATCGGGTCCCCGATGGACGCCACCGGCTTCACCAGCCTCGCCGCCCACTTCCCGGACCGTACGGTGGTGACCGTCGACCCGCGCGGGGCCGGACGCAGCACGCGCGTCGAACCCGGCGGCGAGTCCACACCCGAGCAGCACGCAGACGACCTGCACCGGGTGATCGAGGCCCTCGGTGGCGGCCCGGTCGACATCTTCGCCAGCAGCGGCGGTGCCGCCAACGCGCTCGTGCTGGTGGCCCGGCACCCGGAGCAGGTGCGCCTCCTGGTGGCGCACGAGCCTCCCGCCGCCCAGGTGCTGCCGGATCGGGAGCCGGCGCTGGCCGCGATCGCCGACGTCCGTCGGGCATACGAACAGGACGGCTTCGGTGCGGGAATGGCGAGGTTCATGGCGCTCAGCGGCTTCCGGGGCGAGATCCCGGCCGACTACACCGGCCGGCCGGCGCCCGATCCGGCCGCGTTCGGCCTGCCCACCGACGACGACGGCTCCCGTGACGACGTGATGTTCCGGCAGAACCTCGTCACCTGCACGCACCACGAACACGACTTCGAGGCGCTGCGGGCGGCGTCGACCCGGATCGTGGTCGGCGTCGGGGCCGAGTCGGAGGGCGAGATGGCCCACCGCAGCGGGCTCGCCGTCGCCGACCGGCTCGGCACGAAGGCAGTGGTCTTCCCCAGCCACCACGGCGGTTTCCTCGGCGGGGAGTTCGGCTGGGCGGGCGAGCCGGACGCGTTCGCCGTGACCCTGCGGCAGACGCTCGACGAAGACCGGTGAGGCGGGTGACCGGCCCGCGTCCGGGATGAGCCCGTAGGAAGCGGACCGGTCAGCCGGCGGCGGCTTTCGGGGTGGTGCTGATCGCGTCGCGCACCTCTTCGACCAGCTCGCGCATCGCGGTCTCGGCGCCCCAGGCGTCGCCGGCCGCAACGCAGTCCGCGACCCGGTCGTGCAGGTCGAGCGCCACCGGCCGGGGACATTTCGGCATCAGGCCGTGCTCGGTCCGTCCGGCGAGCACCTCGGCGATCACGCCGGTCAGCGCGGTGAACATCTCGTTGAGGCACGCCTGCAGCAGCAGCGCGTGGAACTCGACATCGGCGGCCAGGAACGCGTCGAGTTCGCCCGCCTCGCCGAGTTGCCGCATCCGTGTGGCCAACGTGCACAGCCGCTCGCGCACGTCGGCGGTGGCGTGCCGGGCGGCGCCCGCGGCGGCGAGTGGCTCGACGGCCACCCGCAGGTCGGTGAGGGTACGTAGCTGGTCGGCGCGGCCGGGGCCGTCGAGACGCCAGCGGATGACCCGTGGGTCGAGCACCCGCCACCGGTGCATCGGCTGCACCACCAGGCCGACACGGCGGCGGGATGCGACCAGGTTCAGCGATTCGAGGATGCGCATCACCTCCCGCATCACGGTGCGCGAGACGCCGAAGCGCTGTTGCAGGTGTTCCAGGGTGAGTGCGGTACCGGGGGCGTGCTGCCCGCCGGTGATTTCCAGCCCGAGGGCATCGAGCACAGCGCCGTGCATCACCGGCGCCGCGGCCCGCGCCGCGTCGCGACTCGCCTCGGCCATCAAGGGATCCCCGATCACTCCGTCCTGCGAAGAGGTTAGCGGGCGCCCGCCGCGGCCCGGTCCGGCGACCGGCCCCAGCATTCTCAAAGGTGTTACCTTTCTATTTACAAAGGTAACACCTTTGTGTGACGATCATGCCAACCACCAGGTGGACGACGCCCGACGACCCGACGCGACCGCGCACCGCGACGGGTCCGACGGCCATGGCCGCCCACGCCCACACCGAACGATGTGGACGGGCTCACCCGCGGCCGGGGCGAACCGTCACCTCGCCACGTCCACCACCGGTCCCCGGAGCGGCATCCCCCGAACGCTTCGGTCGACCAGCCGATGAAGGGAAGGCACATGCCCGTTACACACCCACAACCAGCGCCGGCACGCCGACTCCGGCGAGGACTGACCGTGTCGCTCGCCGCCGGCCTGACGGCCGCCGCCGGCGCCCTCGCCGCCCCCGCCGCGACCGCCGCACCGGCTTCGGATCTCGGGCCGAAGGTCGTCCAGACCAACCAGGCACCGACCGGCAACTCGGTCACCTTCAGATACCAGGCCCCGGCCGGCGTCGAGTCGGTCCAGATCTACGGCGAGTGGTGGTTCTCCAAGGCGGAGAGCGTCACCTGCCAGGGTTGCGGTGACGCCCGGCCCGGCGCCCAGTGGCAGCCGGGTGACATCGTGGCCGACCCGTGGCGCACCCTGCCGATGGAGAAGGGCGCGGACGGCGTGTGGACGTTCACCACGCCGCTGCCGTCCGGCACCTTCCGGTACGCGTTCACGCACGACTGCAGCAGCCCCACCGCCAGCGGCTGCACCCTGCACCCCGACCCGGCCAACCCGCTCGAGGTGCTGCCCCACGACGAGGCCACCGGCGCACTGCTCAGCCGCGTCTACGTCCCGAACAGCAAGCGTTTCCCCAGCTACGACAACGACTACCAGGCACCGGTCGCCGCCAACAAGGCGGGCAAGCTGGAGCAGCGCTGGTACGACTCCCCGCTGTCGACCAGCCCGGCGGGCAAGCACGACGTCGTCGTCTACCTGCCGCACGGCTACGACCCGAAGCGCTCGACCCCGTACCCGACGCTGTACCTCAGCCACGGCGGCGGCGGTAACGCCACCGACTGGACCGTCGAGGGCGTGGCCCACCAGATCCTGGAGAACGCCGTACGGGACGGCGCGGCCCAGCAGATGGTCATCGTCTCCACCGACTTCAACGGCCTGCCGAACGGCAACCAGGGCTACGTCGACGAGCTGCGCGACAACGTCATCCCCTTCGTCGAGCAGAACTACAACGTCTCCACCCGCGCCGTCGACCGCGCCTTCGGTGGACTCTCGGCGGGCGGCGCCCGCGCCCTCACGCTCCTCTACGACAACACCGACCTGGTCGGCTACCACGCCGCCTGGGGTGCCGCCGGCGGCGCGGTGACGCCGACGCAGGAGCAGGTCGACCGGCTGAAGGCGGTGCCCGGCGGCATCCACGTCGGCACCGGCCTGCAGGACTGGCTGGCGAACATCGCCCCGAACTCGGTCGCCCGGACCGAGGCCTGGCGCGCGGCCGGCATCGAGGTAACCGAGCACAACGTCGACGGTGTGCACGTCTGGGACATCTGGCGGCAGATGCTCAACGACTACCTGCGTACCGTGGCGTTCCGTACCACCACCACGAGCCTGGACGTCGACAGCACCCCGGCCGGCAACTCGCACCGTACCAAGGTCACCGCGACCGCCGAGGTCGACTCTGTGACGATCAGTGACCGCGCGCCGTCCGGCAAGGTCGACTTCTACGCCGGCGACACGTACCTCGGCTCCGCGCCGGTCCGTAACGGGGTCGCCCAGTTCAAGGGCACGGTCAGCGGCGGCCTCGACCAGCCGGTGACCGCCCGCTACCAGGGCGACAGCCTGTACAACGCATCGGAGAGCACGGCGAACGCCGGCTGATCCGACGCCCGCACCCGGCCCGTGGCGGCACCCCGACGAGGGGGCTGCCACGGGCCGTCGTCACATCTGCCTGCCGTGAAGACGCGGGTGACGCCTGGGATCACCTTGACATCGGTCGATGCCAGCGACAACATCGGTCCATCGCGACCGGGTGGGCGAAGTCCGGGCAGTTGAACCGCTGGTCTCAGGCGGACGTCTTGCAGGTGATCGTGGGCAGGGCCACGCTGCTGCCCGTACCGGTGTAGCCGAACTTGGAGATGGCATTGGATCCGAGTACGGGGGCGTGGGCGGGTGGGTCGATGGTGTGCTGGCCGCCGACCCCGTTGAACGTGGCGCCCCACCCGGTGATGGTCCCGGTCGGCGGCGCGACCTTGCCCCGCCACGTGATCCGGCCGGAGCTGATGTTCTTGATCGTGACGTCCACCTGGTAGCCGCCGTCCCACGCGACCGTCGAGGTCGTGACGAGGCACAACAGTGGCGGCTCGTCCGCCGGCACCGCGCTCGCCGGTGCGGCACCGAACACCACCGCCATCACACCAAGTACGGCAAGGACCACGAGGCGCACCCGAGAAGCCATGGCGGAAATATACAACCCCATCCATACCTTGCGATGACCGCGACGAGTGCCATCCGTCGGTGGCGGTAGAATTCTCCGGGTATGGCAAGTTGGTGAATGACGGCGTGTGCTCGCCGCCGTCGGGACTTGGGCCTCTGCCTCACGCTGGCGATCGACCTTCATCGCCGCGCAGATCGGCCGGTCAGCTCTCTGTGGACCCGTCCCCCGCTGGCGTTTCCTCCCTGCCGCGAACGTCGCCCCTCCCGCAGGCATGCCGCCGCGCGGATCCCACCCACGAGAACGGAAGCATCGTGACCTCTCCCCAGAACGGCCTGGTCGTCATCACCGGCGGTCCCGGATCCGGCAAGACCACTCTGATCAGCCTGCTGCACGAGGCTGGGTTCGCCACCGCACCGGAGGCCGGGCGGGCGATCATCCAAGATCAGACCGCAATCGGTGGGCCGGCCGTGGCCGACCCGGCGCTACGCGCCGAACTGAACCTGTGCTGGGATCTGCGCTCCTACCGCTGGGCGCTCAACCAGCCGGAGCCGGTGTTCTTCGACCACGCGCTGCCGAGCCTGGCGGCCCACTACCGGCTGGCCTCAGGCCCGGTACCCCCACACGTCGAGGCCGCGATCGCGGCCTTCCGGTACCGGCCTCAGGTCTTCCTCGCGCCGTGGTGGCCCGAGATCTACCGCAACGATGCCGAGCGACGCCAGACCCTCGTGGAGGCGCGGCAGACCTCCGAGGCGATCGTCGAGGCCTACAGCCGGCGCGGCTACCAGCTGATCGAACTGCCTCGCGTCGACCCGCGCAACCGACTGCGGTTCGTACTCGAATGCCTGAACCTTTCTGCTCCGGTGACGTCCGCGACGACCAGCGGTCGGTAACCGCCCACGCCCCCCGTCCGGCCATCGCCGGATCCGTCCGCGAACCACCGTGCGCATTGTCGACGGCCGGCAACTCGAACAGGTGGCCTCGACGGGACAGGCCTCACCGGAGCGGGGTGAAAGGGCGGGTCTCGGCGGGTTGTCTGCCGGTGGCGATCTGCTCGGCCAGCAGCTTGCCGGTGATCGGGCCGAGGGTGATACCCCACATGCCGTGGCCGCCCGCCAGGTAGACCCGCGGTGACCTGGTCGGACCGATCAGGGGCATTCCGTCAGGGGTGCAGGGACGGGCGCCGACCCACTCGTCGGTGCGGGCGTTCAGGTCGGCGTTCCTCAGCAGCGGGCGTGCCGCGTCGGCGATGGCCGCGATGCGTCGCGGATCGAGGGGCGCGTCGGCCGAACGGAATTCCATCATCCCGGCTACCCGGAGGCGGTCTCCCAGCGGAGTGCACGCTACCCGTTGCGCGGGAAAGTAGACCGGGCCGGCCGGGAGATGTTCGATCCCGACGCTGAAGCTGTATCCACGACCGGCCTGTACGGTCGTCCGGACCCCGAAGCGGCGTGCCAGCTTGCCGATCCACGCACCACCGGCCAGTACCACCGCGTCATATCTGTCAGATGGGCCGGCCCCGGTCACGACCCGCACCCCCGCCCTGTCATCGCGAATCTCCACGACGTCCGTCTTCGGCATCAGCGAGCCGCCCCGCGCCCGGACCGAGGCCGCGAGCGCGTGAACGTAGTGCCCCGGGTCGACGAATCGCTGGCCGTGGAGGCGGATGGCGGCGCCGATGTCATCGGACAGTGCCGGCTCCAGCTCGCGTGCCCCGGCGCCGGTCAGGACGTCGAATTCGATTTCCTGTCCGGCGGAGCGGATGTGTTCCAACTCGTCCAGCAGGTTCGACCGTTCGGTCTCGGTCCGGTATGCGGCGATGAAGGACTTCGCCTCGTTGACCGTCGACGCGACCCCGCCGGCCTCCAGGGCGTCGAAGCCCTCGAACGCGCGTCGGTTGATCGGGATGTAGGCGCGCATCGCGGTCTTCCACCGGCCGGCGGTGCTGTGCCGCGCGAACCCGGCCAGGAAACGCAGCAGGTGCGGATCCGCACGGGGCGGAACGTAAACCGGCGATGCCGGGCTCAGCAGGGCGCGCAGACCGTACCGGAGCACCGCCGGTTCCGGTAGCGGAGTGGTGATGCCGGGTGTCAGCCAGCCGGCATTGCCCCACGAGGCGCCGGCGGCCACGTCGTCCCGATCGAGAACGGTGACCTCGATCCCCCGCTCCTGCAGGAACCATGCGGTGGCCAGGCCGACCATTCCCGCGCCGATGACGGCAACGTGTCGCGGTGCGGGGTTGCCGGACGTGGTGGCGGGCATCTCATCTCTCCTTGTGCGAACGCTGGACCACCGGACGGCGGGTGTTCACCGCCTCCTGACGGAGTCGGGAACAGCGCATGGAACCACCAGCGTGCGCCGGGAGTCACCCCGGTCGACAGGGGCGACTCCCGGTCAACAAACAGGTCCGCTCGTTGCCGGGCCTCGGCAACCATCGGCAAGCCGACGCCCGCAGATGGGAGATTACGCAGCGGCCGGCACGGGACAACGCCACCGTACGATCTTGGTTACAGTGCGTATTCATGAGTGACACCCGTCCCCTGTTCCACCGCGCCGGAGCCGCGATGCTGCTCCTCGCCGGCCTGGTCGCCGGAGCCGCGAGCGCCGCCTCGGCGGCCCCCGGGTCCCCACCGGGCGCACCGGCCGACCCCACGCCGGGCGGGACGGCCGACACCGCGACGACGGACACCGCGCCCCCGGCTGGAACGGCCGGCACCGCGACCGCCGTGGCGAGCGGTTCGGCCGACCTGTCGGTCACCGCCCGCGGCCTTACGGTCACCAACCCCGTGAAACGCAAGATCGCCACTCTGAAGGTCACCAACCACGGCCCGGCCACCGCCACCGGCATCCGGCTGCGGCTGGTCGGCTGGGTCGACGGCGAATCCACCGACGCGGGCGAGATCACCTGGTGTGACCGGCCCGGGCCGGTGACGTCGCCGATGCCGACGATCCCGCCCGGCCACCGTCTGGTGCCCGTCGGCACGGAGTGCGACCTGCCGGACCTGGGGCCGGGCCGGTCGCTGACCCTCGACATGGCGTTCCCGATCTTCGGCGGGGGTGTGATCGCCACGTTCGGTGAGTTCACCACGTACGTCTGGCACGGGGGGACCGATCCGGTGCCGGCCAACAACAGCGTGTTCAGCCGGCTCACCGGCAGCGACGCGGTCGTCGGCGCGGATCTGTACGCGTTGGCCCGGGACGTACCAGCCGACGCCTCCGGGCGGGTCGGCACGGTCGTCCCGGGTGGGCGGGGGGACCTGCGGTTCGAGATCGGCAACCAGGGCAGGACAGTGGTCCGCGAGATCGAGTTGACAGTCCGGCTGCCCGAGCACGTCAGTTTCGAGGGCGACGTGTCCGGGTGCGACTACGGCGCCGGCCGCCGCGAGGCCACCTGCGTCTACCGTGGCCTGTCACTCATCCCGGCCAAGGACGACACCGACCCGAACGACGACCGGTATTCGGGGCTGCGGTTCCGGTTCCCGGTACGGGTGGCGAAGTCCGCGCCCGCCCCGGCGCACCTGCCAGGTGGACGGCTGGAGGTGCGGGCGCTGGTCGACGAGGAGACCTCGCGGAACGTCCCCGCCGAACTGCCTCAGCAGGCGAGCCCGGTACGTGCCGACCCGGAGGCTGCGCCGGACCGGGATCCGAGCGACAACACCGACACGTTCACCGTGTTCACCGCGGTGGATTCCGGTGGCGGTGGCGGCCTGCCGGTGACCGGCGGGAACACCGCCCTGCTGACCCGTGCCGGCGCCGGTGTGGTCCTGGTCGGCGCCACCCTGCTGGTGCTCACCCGCCGCCGTCGCCACGGCACCCGCACCACCCCGCTGGCGTAGGTTCCGACGGGGCCGCGCAAAGCCTGCGTGGCCCCGCCCAGGCTGTTCGAGTCATGGCCTTGGGCGCCATACGGCGAGGTCGCCGCCCGGTGCCGGCCTGTTCGACCCACAGCCGGCAGTTGTCGTCGGTGCGCACGGCCAGGCTCATGAGCGACAGTATGGCGGCCTGTGCGGGACCGCTCTTCTGACGCCGACTCAGAAACGATCCCCGGCAGGGTGGGTGCGACGTCGTGGTCCAGCCGGCGACGCACCCACCCTGGGTTCAGGACGGAAGTCAGGGGAATGGATGCGGATAGGGGTTGATCTCTTCGGGGGGCAGTGGTGTGGACCGGTACCCCAGCCGTACCGGAAGCTCCCGCAGCCGGGGCAGGTCGACCCGCCGGTTCCGGTGCCCGAAGACCATCGGCAGCGTGCCCGGAATGATGACCTTGACGCAGGTGAGGTCGACGGCGGCCTGTTCCCGGGCTGTCTGCTCGACGACGACCACGTCCAGACCGCTGTCGAGATACCGGTCCACGATCCAACGCAGATCCGCGAGCAGATCGGTGGCCGGCCGGTAACGCTTCGAGTGCGGGAACGCGGTCTCCATCGAGACGATCTCGTCGCGTCGGTAGAGGAAGCCGAACCGGTCCCAACTGTCCGGAGAGGCGGCGACCAGCGCGTGGTCCTCCATCGACCGGACCAGGTCGGAGTCGGCGACCAACCCCGGTGCCGTGGTGTCGCCGGCCACCATCTCCTTCGTGGCGTCGGCGACACTGGCCAGTTCGACCAGCCCGGACCACAGCGCCCGCTCGGGGTCGAGGTGCGCACCCGCGCCACAGAACGCCTTGGGTTGACCCGGACGGCCTGTCTCGTCCACCAGCATCAACCAGAGCGCGGGAACCCCCTCCGGCATCGTGATATCGAAGACGTGCAGCCGACTTCCGGTGGACCGTTCCAGCCAGCGCACCAGCAGCCGGGTCATCGGGTCCGCGGAGGTCAGCGGGTCGACCCGTGGGACCGGCAGCCGGGCGAACCAGGTGGCCAGGAAGGCGTCGCGTTCGGCCACCTCGAAGATGCCGTGCAGGATGGCCTCTTCCAGGTCTCCGCCGAGCGCGCAGCCGTTGGAGCTCTCCAGCCCGAAGGCCGTCGCATGGGAGCCGTAGTAGGCCGAACTCTCCGGGACCAGGACCGGGCCGCCCCGGCGGAAGGAGTAGCCGTACACCCATTCCACCGGCAGGTTCGGGTGGTAGCGCACGGCGTGTTCGTGCGGCGGGGCGTCGGGTAGTCCCAGGGTCGGCGGTTCGACCGCACGCTCGGGGCCGAGTTCGGCGAATGTGGCGGTCACCCGGGTCCGGCGGGACCGGGGCAGGGTGCCGCCCAGCCGCTCCAGCGCCTCGGCGATGGCGACCGACACACTGGCGGGATAGCTGAACGTGCGCCCGTAGCCGGACAGGTCGGTGCAGCACGCCGGTCCGCCGATGGCCGCGGCCAGGATCATGGGGTGGTTGTGGTGGATGGTCATCGACGAGATCAGTCCGGTCTCGACGTCGACCATGGTTTCCAGCAGCCGCTCGTGCTCGGCGGCGAGACTGCGGGCGCGGTAGTTGTCGGGAGCCTGTTTCGGCCGGGACATCAGGGTGAAGCTGCCGGCCTCGGGACCGTCGTCGGGCAGGGTCGAACACATCGGACATTCGGGGTCGGCGATGAACCGGTGCCGGCTGACCGCGAGGGTGGCGGTGGTGACCTCAAGTACCGCGTCGGCGCAGCGGGGTGTGGCACCGCGCGCCACGCGCGCCAGCTCATCGGTCACCAACGCGGCCACGGTGGTGAGCACCGGCGGGCCGAGAACGGGAGCCGGCGCGGTGACGGATCCCTCGTACAGGCCCTGCCAGAGAGCCGACCGCTGGGGTGTTCCGGTGACCCGCGCCCGGCCTTCGCGGACCCGTACGCAGTGGTGGCATCCGGGTTGCCCGGCGACGGTGCGCGGACCGATCCGGACGCCACGCGGGGTCGGGTAGACCGGCAGGAAGTCCCGCCCGCCCTGATAGGCCGCGCGGGCCGCGTCCAACACCTGGTCGGCCTGGTCGACGCCGTCGACGACAAACAGGTCGACGGCGCGGCCGTGGTCGGTCCGGAACCGGTCCGTCGCCGCCGCCACGGCCTGGAACAGGAGGCCGTCCCCGTGGACCTGAACGGCCGGTGTCGGCGCGGTCATCGTCTCGGTCATCCGATACTCCCGGGTCCGGGTGCCAGCATGGCTTCGACAAGGAACGGGAGCACGTGGGTGTCGGGGAGATGGTCGACCGGCCGCAGGAGCAGCCGCTGCCCGGAGTCGGTCAGCTCCTTCAGCAGTGGGGCGAGCCAGGTGTCCCAGTCTCCCGCGCCGAGATCCGGGCCGACGTCCGCGCCGGCCGGGCTGCGACCGGTGAGGCCGGCTACCGCCGCCTGCATCGCCTGTTCGAGGGCGGTGTCGGTGTCCGGGGCGGTGGTGTGGGCGAGCCAGCCGGAGGCGGTTCCGACGAAGACCGTCGGGGTGCTGGACGCGTCGCGCCAGGCGTGCAGGTCGTGCCCGAGGACGCTCATGTCCGCCGCCATGGTCCGGACCGGTTCGGGCCAGTGGGCCGGGTCGAGTGTGGAGCCGACCGAAACCGCCGGGTCGGGTGTGGAGCCGGCCGGGTCGGGAGGGCCGGGCAGGTGGCCGGCGTCCGGTGCCGTCGCCGCCGAACGGCGTAGCCTGAGCAGCGCCCGGCCCTGGGCCTCCGCCCAGGTGAACCCGGCGGCCACCAGCGGTCCCGTGGGCTCCGCCGGGACGACCTCGCCGGTGGCCGGGTCCCACCAGTGGGGCAGGTCGGTGGTTCCGGCCGGCCCGGTGTCGGTCACCGTGGCCGCCCGCTCGGCGAGCGACTCCACCGCGGCCACCGCCGCACGGCTCAGAGCCTGCCGGCGACTGTTACCGATGGCGGTGACGGTCGTCGGTCCGGTCCCGGTGCCGGCCACGTCGGCGACGGTCGCCTCGATGCAGCTCACCGACATCTGTGACTGCCGGCCGGTGCCGATGTCGAGGATCGGCCCCAGCCGAGGATCGATCATCGTGGCCACCCGGGTCGCGAACGTCTCGGCGTCGACCGGGGTCCGGCGGGCCATCACCGCGATCCGCTCGGCAAGCGGTTCCGCCGGTACGGAACCGCGGCAGGAGCGGCAGCGGGGATGGACGCCGAGCAGGTGTTCGCTGGTGACCGCCGATTCCAGGTCGATGTGGGTCATGCGGTTGGTGGCGGTGGTCTCGGCGCCGACGGCGTGCCGGAAGTAGCCGAATCCGAGCGCCGTTCCGATGAGTGCGCCCACCGGAGCGGTGAGGTATTCCGCGACGGCGTCCGGGTGGTCCGTTTCCAACGGTGCCTCGCCGGACGGGCTGGTGCCGTGCAGGCTCCGGACCGCGCATTCCCAGCAGCCGCCGACAGCTCCACCGCCGGTGGGGCCGACCCAGGCGCTGCCGGCGGTGGCGAGGGCGTGCAGCACCGGTACCCCGTGTGCGCGGGCCACCCGGTTCAGGGTCAGCGCCCGGCCGGCCATCAGCCGGTCGGTGCAGTGCAGTACGGCGTCGTATTCACCGACCACGGCGGCGAGCGCGGCGCCGTCGGCGAGTTCCGGGCGCAGACTCAGCTCGACGGTCGGGTCATCGGCCCGGCAGCGGTCGAGGATCCGCTGGCAGGCCGCCTGTTCGGTCGGCGACTCGGCGGTTTCGACCAGGGTGGCCGTCAGCAATCCGAGGTCGAAGAGGGTCTGGACCAGTGCGGCCAGGCCCGGGCCGGCGCCGATGAGCAGGACCCGGCTGTTGCGGAAGGATTCGAAGCGGTGCAGCGGGGCGTCGGCGGTGTGTTCGGCGAAGGAGATCGCCTGCCGGTATCGGGTCAGTTCCCAGTCCTGTAGCCGGTGTGGCGGCTCCCGGTCCAGGTCACGGGCGATGCCACGGTGGACGAGCATGGCGACCAGGTCGGTGACCAGCCGCTGTTGGTTGGCGGGCAGGCTTTCGGTCAGTTCCGCGACGGTCCGGCTGCCGTCCAGGTGCGGGGCGATCCGTCGGATCAGTCCGTACGCGGCCCCGCCACTGATCTCGGTGCTGGTCGTGCCCGTCTCGAGGTAGACGCCGGCGTCGGTCGCCACGTACATCAGGTCGTCGCGCAGCTTGGCTCTCATCCCGCCACCGCCGCCCGGTCGAGCATGCCCATCCGGACGAGGACGGCGCGTCCGGTGTCCTGGAATACCTGGCGGCCGTGCAGGTACCGGGAGTTGTCGACGAGCAGGACGTCACCCGCCTGCCAGGGCACGGTGACGGTGAGGTCCGCGGCCGCCGCGGCGGCGGTGGCGACGAGATCGTCGTCGACCGGTGTCCCGGCCGGGGTCCGCACCCGCAGCCGCTGGTCCCGGTACTCGTCGTCGCGCGGCCGGCTGATGAACAGGGAGTTGCAGAAGGCGGGAACGGCGCCGAACAGGGTCGGCGGGGTGCAGCAGGTGCCGAAGCCCACCGTCATCGCCTCGTCGGTGAAGTCGACGTGGATCGACTCCCACGACCGCAGGTGCGGCTCCCACAGCCGCAGCAAGCCTTGCGCCGTGGCCCGGTCGGTGGTTCCGAACATCTGTTGCCAGGCGGCGGTCGACATCCGGCTCTCCCAGGTGATCTCCATCTGTTCGAACCGCTCACGCACCGGCTCGGGCAGGGCGGCCAGCAGCGCGACCCCGTCGCAGAGCGTCGTGCCGCCGCCGTCGGCCGCCGGTCGTTCACACAGGAAGGTCAGCAGGTCGGGTGAGCCCGGGGCGTACGACGCCTCGCGGTGCAGCGGCATTCCCCGGGTGCCCCGGGTGACCGTGGTCGTGGTCGGGTCGTCACCGACGACGTCCCGCTCGTCGTGGAACGCACCGTCGTACGGCAGTGGTGTCATCAACGCGTCGCCGAGCCGTACGAACGTCTCGCGCCGCCAGCCGCCGTCGCGGAGCAGCGCCGCGCCGTGTCGGGCCAGGGTCGCCAGGACCGTGTCCGGTGCCGGTTGGCCGGTCAGCACCGGTATCTGGTCGTCATCCATCCGAGGTTCCTTCCGTGAGTGCCACGGCCAGCAGTCCGGCACGCGGTTTCGGCGCACCGAGCAGGAGCTGCACCACGGGGGTGTGTCCGTGGGGCAGTCCCAGTTGTTCGGCGGCGTCGCGGGCCGAGAACCCGCCGATCGGGCGGGCCGCCGCGCCGACCGCCTGGCAGGCCAGGGCGGTCAGTTGTACGACGGCACCGGTGAGCAGGTGGAGCTGGCGGAACGCCGCGGGTGTCAGGTCGGCCATCGGCGGGTCTCCCCCGGCGACGACGAAGACGGTGACGCCGGCGGTCGCCATCCGGCGGTCGACCACATTGGTGGTCGGGGCCTGCGGCCCGGTGCCGGCCGATGGCCACAGCAGGTGCTGTCGCGGGTCGTACCGGTAGGCGCCGGGCGGCAGCCCGTCCACCTGGTTGACCAGGCACCACAGCGACGGGTGGAGCGGGTGCCGGGACAGGGTGTCCAGTGCGGTGGTGGTGGCCCGGTGGCCGCCGGCGTACGCGAGGATGTCGGCGAGTTGCCCGAGGCGCAGGCCGGGGGCGAGGTCGCTGGCCGAGACCCGGCCGGCGGCGGCGCCGACCAGGTCCAGGGGCGTGACCTCGGGCAGCCGGACCGGTGCCGTGGTGGGCGGCGGCGGTGCCGCCGCCCCGTTGTCCGGCGGGTGGGGATCCGCGCGGACCGCCGCGTCGCCCCCGGTCGAGATGGCCCGGTGCAGGGCGACCGCGCTGGGGTCGGCGTCGGCCAGGGCGAGCCGGTCGTTGGCCAGGCCGACCGGGTCCGGCGGCGGGGTCAGGTCCGGCTGCGTGCCGGTCTCGACCGTCGCGGTGGTGGGGAGTTCGATCACCGCGTAGACGCTCTCCACCAGGCCGTCGAGTCCCAGCAGGTCGTCGGCGGCCCGCGGATCGGGAGCCAGGTGGACGGTGCCGGTCTGAGTCGACGTGAGCAACTGTCCAAGAAGGACACCAGTGTCGATGGTGCCCAGCTGGTAGCCGAACGCGCGGTATTTGCCGCTGTTCTTCCACGGCCGGCAGGCCAGCAGCAGGGCGCTGCGCCGTGATCGGTCCGCCGGGTTTGTCGTCGGGCCCAGCAGCCGGTCGAGTTCGGCGACCGGATTTCCCGCGCGGAGCAGTTCCAGGCAGTGATGTACGTGGTCGTAGTGGTAGACGCCGGCGGGCAGTTCACCGGACCCGGTCCAGGCGAGGTAGATCTCGCCGGGATAGTAGGCACCCCCGGACGGTACGGACCAGCGCAGGGTGAACCAGGCGGGCAGGGCGCGGGCGAAGACCGGCCCGCTCGACGGGGTGCCGGTCAACGCCGACAGCCCTGCGGAGGTCAGCGTCTCCACCCGGCGGGGTCCGTAGCCCAGCAGCAGTGCGCTGATCCGGTCGAGGCCGGCACCGGTCAGCGGTGGTGCCCCCGGTCCCGGCCAGGGCAGCGGTGTACGCGGGCTGCCCGGATAGCGTTTACTCTGCGGCGGCGGGTAGGAGGACGGTGCGGCGGCGGTCTGGGCGCGCACCGCGCTCAGATAGCGTTCGACGACTTTCTCCGGCCCCGGCCGGCCCTGCGGTTCGTCAGCCATCTCAGTTTCCCGCGCTCTCGTAGCGACGCAGCCCGGCTTCGAAGACTCGCCAGGCGCCGAAGGCGCAGGCCAGCGCGACGACCGGGGTCAACGTTCCGACCGTGGCCGGGACACCTTTGCCCAGCAGTGCCGCGGCGGGAAAATAGCCGACGAAGGCGACCGGGACGACGGTCAGCAGCGACCGCACGCCCGTGCCGTAGACGGTCAGCGGATACCGGGCCAGGTCGCCGAGCATGTGCACGCTGACGGCGATCGAGTTCGAGGGGCTCAGCAACCAGAACGCCAGCGCGTTGGTGGCGAGGTTGACGGCGGTCTTCACCAGCAGCCCGCTGACCAGCAGGAGCCCCGCCCACAGCACGGTGACCGGTGACCAGGCCACGTCGACCCGGCCGACCGACACGGCCAGCAGCAACGCGCCGAACACGACGTTGCCCAGGCCGTTGACGCCGACCGCCGCACCGGTCACCTGGAGCACCACCGGGTACGGACGGACCAACAGGTAGTCCAGGGCGCCGAGGTTCACCATGCCGCTGAGATGCCAGGCACCTTCGAAGAACAGCGAGCCGATCCCCTCGGCGAGCATCACCATCGCGCAGACGCAGAGGACCTCCCACTGCGTCCACCCCTCCAGGACGGGCACCTGCCGGAAGATCGTGGCCACGAAGACCAGCCCGGCCAGTTGGCCCAGTACGGCGGCCCCGATGGTGAGCAACGCGTCGGCCCGGTACTCCAGGACGGCACGCAGGTGCGCCCCCAGCAGCCTGCGGTAGATCCGTACCGCCTCGATCGGCCCGCTCACGTCAGCCCCCGTGCACCACGAGCCGACGTACCGCGACGCGCCAGAGCAGCCGGGCACCGATCCAGAGCACGGCGACCCACAGCAACTGGGTGCCGATCAGGTACATCGACTCGGCGCCCCGGACCTGGCCCAGGAAGATCAGCGCCGGCGTGGAGACGATGCCGGAAAACGGCGACCAGGCACAGATCGTCTGCAGCCATCCGGGATACAGGGCGATCGGCACCAGCGCGCCGGACAGGATGTTGGTGATCGCGACCCGGGACAGGCTCAGGCCGTGGAAGTTGCCCGTCCAGAAACAGGCCAGCCCGACCAGATACACCAGCGCGAACTTCAGCGGCACCATCGCGGCCAGACTGAGCAGGAACACCCCGGCCTGGGCAGGGTCGGGAAGCGGCATCCCCCCGAACGCCACCAGGAGGACCGAGCCCATCACCGCGACCACGAACAGCTCACCGACGAGATAGCCGACCGACTCGGCGAACCGCGCCAACTGGTAGTCGATCGGCCGGACCAGGTCGAGGGCCACCGAACCGTCCAGCACCCGGACGGCGATCTGCCCGTCGGTGAAGCTGGACAGCAGGGTGCCGGTCAGAAAGGCGATGAACAGATACGCCTTCATCTGCTCCCAGGACAGTCCGGCCATCTCGCCCCCGGGTTCGGCCGCGAACAACGCCCGCCACACCGCGAACAGCGCCACGGTCTGCACCGCGACCCCGGCGAGCTGGAGCAGGAACTCACCCCGGTAGACCAGGACGGTCGACCAGGCCATCCGGGCCAGACTCCGGTACGGTCTCATGCCGGCGTCGCCAAGGTCGGCCGACCGAGTTCGCCCGCGTACGCCCGGCGTACCACGTCCTCGATCGACGGCTCGTCGATCCGCAGGTCGACGACCGGGACCCGGGCGGCCACCGCCGCCACGACCTCGCCCGCGCCGTAGGTCGCGTGATCGAAGGCGATCGAGATGTGCCGGGGTGACGTCCCCGGGGACAGGTGGGTGCCCGGCAGGTCGGCGTCGAGGTTTCCGGTCCAGTCGGCGTCCAGCGTCAGGTGCAGCGTGCGCTGCCGGGCGATCTGCTCGCGTACGACGTCGATCGGCCCGTCGAAGATGATCCGGCCACCGTCGATGATCACCAGGCGCTGGCAGACCTGCTCGATGTCACCGATGTCGTGCGTGGTCAGCAGCACCGTCGTGCCGGCGCGGCACTGGGCCCGCAGGAAGTCCCGGACCGCCTGGCGGGCGATGATGTCCAATCCGATGGTGGGTTCGTCGAGGAACACCACGGACGGCGAGTGCAGCAGAGCGGCGGCCAGGTCGGCCCGCATCCGCTGGCCGAGGGAGAGCCGGCGGGCCACCACCGGCAGCAACTCCCCCAGGCCGAGCAACGCGTCGAACTCGGCGAGCCGTTCCTCGTACCGGCGGCGTGGAATGCGGTGGATGTCGCGCAGCAGCGACAGTGAGTCACGGACCTGGAGGTCCCACCAGAGCTGGCTGCGCTGGCCGAACAGGACCCCGATGTTGCGCGCGTTGGCGAACCGGTTGCGGTGCGGAACGATGCCGCAGACCTCGACCTGCCCTGCCGTCGGTTGGAGGATGCCGGTGAGCAGCTTGACGGTGGTCGACTTGCCGGCGCCGTTGGGCCCCACGTAGGCGACGGCCTCCCCGGCCGCGATGGTCAGGTCGATGCCGTCCACGGCGGTGTGCGAACGGTGCCGGGGCCGGACGAGGTGGCTCAGCGATCCGGTCAGACCCGGCCGTTTGTCGGGCATCCGGAAGGTCTTGGTCAGGCCGCGAGCCTCGATCACAGGGGTGTGCGTCATCAGCGTGGTCGGCCTGGGGTCACTCGGTCGCGGCGGCCGGCGGGAGGTGCGGGCGCAGACGCAGCACCGTACCCAGGCCGTCGACGTCGCTGACGGCGGTCTCGAACGCGGTCCGCAGGACACGGGTGAGGTAGCCGAAGGTCGACGCGTCCGGGTCGACCGCGCCGGAGAGTTCGGCTCCGGTGCTGACCAGATGGACCTCCCCGGCGAGGACGCCGGCGACGTTGATGAACTGGCAGAGGTCGTCCCACCGCAGGTAGCGCCAGAAGTCGACGCTGACCACGGCGTCGAGGCTGCCCGGGGCGATCGGCGGGCTCATGCCGATCAGGTGGTGGTTGGTGGGGCCGGCCGGGGCGGCGTAGTCGAAGGTCAGGGCCCCCTCGGGCAGGGTCGTCCGGTCACTGCCGATGCCGATCCAGAGCACCCGGTGGCCGGGCAGGTGCGGCTGAAGAAGGTCGACGGCGGGCCCGATCCGGCAGGCCGACCGGGCCAGGCAGTCGGCGATCGACGCGCGGTAGTGCACCACCCGCTCCGCCGAGTCGTAGACCTCCAGCATGCCGACGAACTCCCACTCGACGACGAGGTACTTCTCGGCGACCAGGCCGCGGTTGTTCGCGAAGTCCTGCCAGTTCCGGTCGATGTTGCGGTGGTGCGGCAGGTGGTAGGCGGCCGCCGCGTCGTCGTAGGCGAAGTTGCGTTCGAGCAGCCCGAGATGCCTGTGCACCCGGTAGAACAGCTCGATGTCCTCCAGCCCCCAGCGCAGCCCGAACCGCTCGTCGAACCCGCCGACCTCGTCGAACAGCTTGCGGGAGACCGAGACGTTGTGGGTGAACGCGAACAGCCAGCCCGCCTGCAACCATTCCTCGCCGGCCGGGTGCCCGGCCGGAAACCGCAGGTCACCGCCGCCGTCGGCGCGCCGGTTCGGTACCGGGATGGTCGGCTCGCCGGCCAGCGCGGCGTTGACGTGTGGCAGACCCAGTTCGTCTCGCCGCCCGATCAGGACCGGGGGCCGGTCGGTGTCCAGATGGTGGGCCAGGTGTCGTTCCAACAGTTGGGGCGTGGCGTACGAGTCGGAGTCGAGGAACAGGAGCAGGCCGGCCGAGGCGTGCCGTACCCCCGCGTTTCGTGCCGCCGCCCGGCCCTGGCGTTCGGCCAGTTCGACCAGCCGCAGCTTCAGTCCCTTGCTGGCGTCGGCGACGTCGGTGTAGTCGCCGCCGTCCCCGCCGTCGCGTACGACGATCACCTCGAACCGCTCCGGTGCCAGGCTCTGCCGACGCAACGACCGCAGTGTCAGTTCCAGGCACTGGGCGTCCTCGTGCGTGGGAATCACCACGCTGAGTTCGACACCGCCGTTCACGTCGGAAGCCATCCCTGAATCCCTCCCGGATCCTCGTGTGCGGTCAGGGGTTGGGGCGTCGGCGCCGGCGCCGACGCCCCAACCAGCCGCCGGCACACCGCGTCGCGGCATGCCGGCGGGGCGCTACCCGATCAGTGGCAGTTGATGCAGCACCACTGGATGGGCCGGCCGCCACAGCCGCCGCCGCAGCAGCTCTTGCCGTCGCTCGCGCCCTCGGTCACGGCAACGCTGCCAACCGGCGCCACCGTGTACAGGCCGGTCGACTGCTCGTCGCCGTCTGCCCACGAGATGTCGGCCGCGTCCAGATCGGACAGATCGAGTGCTCCACCCATCACGAACCTCCTTCAGGTGAGGTGATCATCGCGACGAGTGTAGGGAGCGCTCCCATCGAGCCTCCACAGAAGAATGGTCACGGGGAGGTAACTGGCGAAGAGTCGCAATCGGCAGCCGGATCGACGCTCCAACCGGCGGCAACCGCTGCTCCGGTCAACCGTCCGTGGCGGTGTCCCGGCCGGTGGGGCTGACGTGTGCCGCGATCAGGCGCCATCCCTCGTCCTCGTCGAGGATCCAGGTGCGGGTGTAGCGGACCCGGGCGGCGAACGGTTCGCCGTCAAGGGTGCCTTCCAGCGTGCCGAGGAACCAGGTCACGCCGGTGTCGCCGGCCACGAGAACAGCCAGGTCCTCCTCGTCCACCCGGGTCATCGACTGCCGTCCGGATCGATGAACCCGCAGGTCGTCCTGCTTTGAATACAGATCGCCATCGGGTCCGGTGAACACGAGCCGATCATCGATCAACCGATCCAGCTCCGCGACATCGGAGGCCAGTTGGGCCCGCTGTAGACGCCGTTCGGCAACGCGCAGTGCCTCGACCATGGCATCATCCGCGCCACCCGTTCCAGCGCCGAGAACATCGTCCGCCGGCCGCCCCACTTCAGACATCGATCACCTCCTGCTGAGCTGACCGGAGCATGTTCGGCCATCGCGTCATTCGGAAAGCCGCTGGTTGAAGCGCGCCGCAGCAAGATGGGCCGCCTGGGCGAAGTCGGAACCGGACGAGGCGTAGAGAATCGCGCGGGAGGAGTTCGCGATGAGGCCGAACGAGCCCTGCGCCTTGCCCACCCGCAGGCACTCATCGATATCGCCGCCCTGCGCGCCCAGGCCGAGCAGCAGAATGGGCATGTCGCCGACGGCTTCCCTGATCCGGGCGAGCTTGGCCGGTTCGGTGGCGCCGGCGGTCACCGCGCAGTTGCCGAGATGGTTCCAGTTGCCTGCCACCCTGCGGCACACGTACTCGTACAGCGGGATGCCCTCGGGGCCGACGGGCAGGTCCTGGAACTCCCCGACACCGGCGCAGGAGTTCGCCCCCATCACGATCACCCCTTTGTCCCGGCGCCGCAGGAACGGCTCCAGGGACTCACGGCCCATGTACGGATGCACGGTGACCACATCGGCGCCCCAGGTGTCGAAGACGGCCTCGGCGTAGTACAGGTTCGTGTTGTCGATGTCCCCGCGTTTGGCGTCGACGATGACGACACGGTCCGGATGTGCCTGCTTGATGTAGGTGATCGTGCGCTCCAGCGCCTGGACCCCCGGCACGCCCATCCGCTCGAAGAACGCGCTGTTGAGCTTGAACGCCGCGGCGAACTCCGCCGTCGCGTCAGCGATCTCCCGGCAGAAGACCGTCACCCGTCCCGCGTCATCAGCCCCCAGACCCACCGGCAGCCTCGACAGATCCGGGTCCAGGCCGACGCACACCAGCCGCCCCTGCGACCACTGCCGCCGCATCAGCTCGTAGATCCCGCCATCGGTCGTCACGCATCACACCCTACGGCGGACCACCACCGCCGCTCGTATCGACGGACCGCCGCGTGAAGGGGGGATCGACGATCCGAGGCTGCGGTAAGGCGCCGCTGGTAGAACAGAGGAACGGCAACCAGGGAGGGAGAAGCCATGATCGACCGAGCCGGGCTCGCCGAGTTCCTCCGTCGCCGCCGGGAGTCGTTGCAGCCCGAAGACGTCGGCCTTCCGCGCGGGCAGCGGCGCCGGACCACCGGCCTGCGCCGCGAAGAGGTCGCGACGCTCTGCCACATCTCCACCGACTACTACAGCCGACTCGAACGGGAGCGCGGGCCGCACCCCTCCGAGCAGATGATCGCCTCGATCGCGCAGGGCCTGCATCTGTCTCTCGACGAGCGCGACCACCTCTTCCGCCTCGCCGGGCACAACCCTCCCACGAGGGGCGCGACCAGCGAACACATCAGTCCCGGCCTGCTCCGCATCTTCGACCGGCTCGCCGACACCCCGGCCGAGATCGTCACCGAACTCGGCGAGACACTGCGGCAGACCCCGCTCGGCGTCGCTCTCACCGGCGACCTCACCCGATACCAGGGCCCGGCCCGCAGCATCGGTTACCGATGGTTCACCGACCCGGCCACCCGGGCCCTGTACCACCCCGACGACCACGCGCTGCACTCCCGCGTGTTCGCCTCCGGGCTCCGCAGGACGGTCACCCTCCGCGGACCTGACTCATGGGCGGCTCACCTTCAACGCCTCCTGCTCGACCGCAGCGAAGAATTCCGCACCGTCTGGAGCGAACACGAGATCGGAGTCCGCTACAACGGCGTCAAACGCTTCATGCACCCCGAGATCGGCGCCCTCGAGCTGACCTGCCAGATCCTTCTCGACCCCGACCAGGCACACTCCCTTCTCGTCTACACCGCCGTCCCCGGCAGCGAAAGCTACGAGAAGATGCAGCTTCTCTCCGTCATCGGAACCCAACACATCACTCTGTCCAGCTAGCCGCCCTGGTCGATCCGCTGCCGCACCACCGCTGCCTGTGGGTGGCGCAGGCCCTCCAGTATCCGCATCGAACTGACCCAGTCCGCCCGGGCCGCTGCGTGGTCGCCCGACGCCCACCGGTCGTCGGCCCGTGAACCAAAGAGGCTGCATAACAGCCCTGTGCGCCCGTCTGGTCGCGCCTCGGACGGCGGGGAAACGTTTCCAAACCCGCCCCCGGGGTTTGCCTGCGGTCGCCGTACGGTCTGCTTTCCCCTGAAATCTCGTGCGGGCCAGCAATCGATGACAAAGGTGGCCCCCAGTTCCATGACCAGCCGATACCTCCTCAGCCGCCGTACCATCCTGCGGACCGCAGGCGTGGCCACCGCGACGATCGCGAGCGGCCTCGCCGTTGCCCCGCGCGCTTTCGCCGGCGCCGTGCCGGACTTCGCGACGACTCCGTTCACCGTCGGCGTCGCCTCCGGTGACGCGATTCCGGGGGCGGTCGTCATCTGGACCCGCCTCGCGCCCGCGCCGACCGCCGTGAGCCAGGGCATGGACGGAGTCGGTAGCGTACCGGTCGGGTGGCAGGTGGCGCGGACGCCGGCCGCCCTTGAGTCCGGCGATCTCGTCGCCGCCGGTACCACGACGGCGGACCCGGAACACGGCTGGTCGGTGCATGTCGACGTCACGGATCTGCGTCCCGACACCGCCTACGCGTACCGGTTCGTCGTCGGCGACTGGGTCAGTCCCGTCGGGTTGACCCGCACCACGCCCGTTCCGTCGGCCGACCGGGCCGCCAGGTTCGCGGTAATCAGCTGCCAGAACATGGCCAGGCCCGGCAGTGGTCTGTTCTACTTCAACGGGGCCGCGGACCTCGGGCGGCGTGACGATCTCGACTTCGTCGTCTTCCTCGGCGACTACATCTACGAGTTCGGCCGCCCGGGCCACATCCCCAACCGGGCGGTGGTCTCGCTCGACGACTACCGGCGCCGGTACGGGCAGTACAAGTCCCGCGACGCGATGCTGGCACTGCACGCCCGCCACCCGGTGTACGTCGTTCCCGACGACCACGAGTTCTTCGACAACGTCGCCGGTGGGGACCCGGACATGACCGAGGCGGCACGTGAGCGGTTCAGCAACGCGTTGCAGGCGTACTGGGAGAACATGCCGCTGCGCGGCGGGCCGCCGGTCTACGACGCCGCGTCGGGCCGCAAGCACCTCCGCCTGCACCGACAGGTGCGGTGGGGGCGGCACCTCGACCTGCTGCTCGTGGACGACCGGCAGTGGCGCACGCCGACCGGCACGATCCTCGGCAAGGAACAGATGTCCTGGTTGCTGGGCAAGGTCGCCAGCTCGCACGCGACCTGGACGGCGATCGGCTCCGGAGTTCCCGTCTCCTGGTTCCCCGGGTTCCCCGGCACGATGGACAAGTGGACCGGCTACGAGGCCGACCGCTCCGCGCTGACCGATGCGCTCGGCGCCCGTCTCGCCGCCCGCAAACGCCGCGCGTTCAACCCCGTCGTGGTCAGCGGCGACACCCACCGCGCGATCGTCACCTCGGTGCGGCAGCGGCAGAACGAGAACTCCGCGCTGGTGGCGACGGAGTTCGTCGGGCCCCCGATGACCAGCAACAGCGGCACCGACTTCGAGGCGTACCTCGACCCGGGCGCGTTCCGCGCCCAGTACGCCTACGGGGACCCGGGATCCCTCAGCTCGTACCGCGGCTATCTCGACTGTACGGCTGATTCGACCTCGTGGACGGCGGCGTTCGTGCTGGGCAACGCGGTCGAGCGGCCGGGCGGCACGGTGTCGGTGATGGACCGTTGGCGGGTCGACGCCGGCGCCGCGATCGGTTCGGTCTACCGCCTCTGAACCAGTGGCCGGGACGGCTCCGACGCGCGGAGCCGTCCCGGCGCACCGGGGGCCGGCCCGCCGCCGCCGCCGATCTCGACGCGCACCTGGCGGTGACAGGTGCGCGTCGAGCGCGCGGCCGCTAGCTGGTGCTTCGGAAGCCGCGCAGGCGGAGGCTGTTCGCCACCACGAAGACCGAGGAGAAGGCCATCGCGGCGCCGGCGATCATCGGGTTGAGCAGGCCGGCGGCGGCCAGCGGTAGGGCGGCGACGTTGTAGGCGAAGGCCCAGAACAGGTTGCTCTTGATGATGCGTAGCGTCCGGCGGGCAAGCCGTATGGCGTCCACGGCGGCGGTCAGGTCGCCGCGGACCAGGGTCAGGTCCGACGCCTCGATCGCCACGTCGGTCCCGGTACCCATGGCCAGCCCCAGGTCGGCCTGGGCGAGCGCGGCGGCGTCGTTGACCCCGTCTCCGACCATCGCGACCGTCTTGCCCTCGGCTTGGAGGCGCTTGACCACTTCGGCCTTGTCGGCCGGCAGCACCTCGGCGATCACCTGGTCGATGCCGACCTCGGCGGCGACGGCCGCGGCGACGGTGGCGTTGTCGCCGGTGAGCAGTACCGGAGTCAGGCCGAGTGCGCGCAGCCCGGTGACGGCCGCCCGGCTGGTCGGCTTGACCGTGTCGGCGACGGTGAGGACGCCGCGCGCCCGGCCGTCCCAGCCGGCCAGCACCGCGGTTCGGCCGGCGGCCTCGGCCGCGCTCGCGGCCTGTTCGACCTCCCGCGGTACGTCGAGCCCGCGCTCGCGCAGCAGCCGCAGCCGGCCGACCACCACCTCCCGGCCGTGCACGGTACCGGTCACGCCGAGACCTTCGGCGTTCGCGAAGCCGGTCACCGGTGCCGGTGTGCCGGTTCGCGACGCCTCGGCGGCGATCGCCCGGGCGATGGGGTGTTCACTGGCGGCCTCCAGCGCGCCGACCAGCCGAAGCAGTTCACTGCGGTCCTGACCGTCGGCGGGCAGCACGTCGACCAGGGCCATCTTCCCGGCGGTGACGGTGCCGGTCTTGTCCAGCAGTACGGTGTCGACCCTCTTCGTGCTCTCCAGCACCTCCGGGCCCTTGATCAGGATGCCGAGCTGGGCGCCGCGGCCGGTGCCGACCAGCAGGGCGGTCGGTGTGGCCAGGCCGAGGGCGCACGGGCAGGCGATGATGAGCACCGCCACGGCGGCGGTGAACGCCGCGGTCAGGCCGCTGTCGTTGCCGATCCAGAAGCCCAGGGTGGCGGCGGCAAGGGCGATCACGATCGGGACGAACACACCGGAGATCCGGTCGGCGAGGCGCTGCACGGCGGCTTTGCCTGCCTGGGCCTGCTCGACCAGCTTCGCCATCTGCGCCAGTTGGGTGTCGGCGCCGATCCGGGTGGCGGTGACCACGAGGCGGCCACCGGCGTTCACGGTGGCGCCGACGACGGTGTCGCCCGCGCCGACCTCGACCGGAACGGACTCGCCGGTGAGCATGCTGGCGTCGACGGCCGAGGTGCCCTCGTCGACCACCCCGTCGGTGGCGATCTTCTCGCCCGGCCGGACCACGAACCGGTCGCCGACGGCAAGCTGTTCGACCGGGATCCGGGTCTCCACACCGTCGCGGAGTACCGCGACGTCCTTGGCGCCGAGTTCGAGCAGGGCGCGCAGGGCCGCGCCGGCGGTGCGCTTCGAGCGGGCCTCGAAGTAGCGCCCGGCGAGGATGAAGGTGGTCACCCCGGCGGCGGCCTCCAGGTAGATGTTGCCGGCGCCGCCCGTACGGCTGATGTCGAAGCTGAACGGGTGCGTCATGCCGGGCGTTCCGGCGTCGCCGAGGAACAGTGCCCACAACGACCAGCCGAACGCGGCGAGGGTGCCGAGCGAGACGAGGGTGTCCATGGTGGCCGCGCCGTGGCGCAGGTTGATCCAGGCGGCCCGGTGGAACGGCAGGCCACCCCAGACCACGACCGGGGCGGCCAACGTCAGCGACAGCCACTGCCAATAGGTGAACTGCCAGGCGGGCACCATGGCCAGCAGGATCACCGGCAGGGTCAGCACGACCGAGACCCACAGCCGGGTCCGCGTACCGCGCGTTTCGTCCACCGGCTCGGCGGCCGGTTGCGAGCCGGCCGGCGCGGGCGGGGGTGGCAGGACGGCGGTGTAGCCGGTCTTCTCGACTGCGGTGATCAGATCCTGCGGCGTGACGGTGTCGTCGTAGCGGACGGTGGCCTTCTCGGTGGCGTAGTTGACGGTGGCGGTGACGCCGTCGAGGCGGTTGAGTTTCTTCTCGATCCGGGCCGCGCACGAGGCGCAGGTCATCCCGCCGATTTCGAGTTCGAGCTGGTTGCGCGCGACGCGCAGCGGCCTGGCGGGTGAGGTCATGACGTGCTCCGGTCTCAGTTGTGGGGGTGGCCGGGCTCGCCGTGCCCGCCAGTGGCTGATGGGCTCGGCGTCGCGGGACCGGTCGGGGCGGTGCCACCGACCGTGGGGGCCTGGCCGGCGGTCAGGGTGAATTCGGCGGTGCGCACGGTGCCCTGGTGCTGGAAGTCGAGGAAGAGCCGATACGTGCCGGCCGAAGGGACCTCGGCGAAGAAGGTGACCCGCGGTCCCGGGCTGGTCCGTCCGTCTCCGGGCTCGCCTTCCGGGTGCACGTGCAGGTACGCCAGGTCGCCCTCGCGCAGGGCGACCAGGTGCCCGTAGGCGCCCAGGTAGGGCTGCAGGTCGGTCACCGGAGCACCGTCGTGGCTGACGGTGAGGCTCAGCTCGGCGGTGCGGCCGGGCTGGAGAGTGCCGTCGATCGTCACCGTGTATCCGTCGACCGAACTGCTGGTCGCCGGTGCCGGCAACGGTCGTGGGGTGAACGGGCCGGGAACGGATACGTCCACGCCGAGGGTCAGCGGCGGGCCGCCGCTGGGGGTGAAGTCGGCGAAGGCCCGCCAGGTGCCGGGCTCGCCGACCGGGGACGCGACCCGCCAGGTGCCGTCCGGCGCCATCTCCGGGTGTACGTGCCGGAAGCCGGAGAGGTCCCGGCGGGTCACGATGAGATGCATCCGCTTCTCGTGTGCCTCGTCGAAGGCGGTGACGGTGTGGGCGTCCGGGCCGGTGATCCGGAAGGCGAATTCGTCCACCGGTGCCGGGACCGGGACGAGGGTGTAGCCACGGTCGGAGACCAGCAGTCCGCCGGGAATCTGGTTGAACGCTCCCGAGTCGCTGTCGTGGCCGCCGCCGTCGTCGTCGTGGCCGCCGGCCTCGTGGCCGGTGGTGCTCTCGGGGCGGGTGTCGGCGGCCGGGGCGACGGGGTCGACGACATGGCCGACCCCGTACGCCGCGCCGAACACCGCCGCGAGGCCGAGGGCGAATCCGCTCAGCTTCGTCGCCGTGTTCATGTGACTGGCACCTCGGTTCCTTCGGGGTGGTGGGAACTTCAGGCGGCGACGAGGTCGTAGCCGGCCTCGTCGACGGCGGCCCGCACGGTGGCCAGGTCCAGCGGCGCCTCACTGGTCACGGTCACCCGCCCGGCGGCGAGGTCGACCTGGACGTCGCTGACGCCCGCGATCGCGCCGATCTCGGTGCTGACCGAGTTGACGCAGTGACCGCAGGTCATGCCCTTCACCTGGTACGTCGTGCTGGTCATGGAATGCTCCTCTCACATCTCACCCATACTCCCCGGGGGTATTTGGCGGGCGGACGCCCACGATCGCCCATGTGAACCAATACCGGGGAGGGGTATCGCCGTGTACGACCGTAGCATACCCGGGAGGGGTACGTTATCCTCGGTTCCATGACCACACCGAACCCGACCCCGACCCGGGGCTACACCGCCACCAAGGACCAGCTGCTCGCGCGGCTGCGGCGCGTCGAGGGGCAGGTCCGGGGCATCGAGAAGATGGTCGACGACGACCGCTACTGCATCGACGTACTCACCCAGATCTCCGCGATCCAGGCCGCGCTCGACAAGGTGGCCCTCGGCCTGCTCGACGGGCACGCCCGGCACTGCATGCACGAGGGAGCGGCGGAGGGCCGGGCCGACGAGATGGCGACCGAGATGATGGCCGCCGTCGGCCGCCTCATGAAGCGGGGCTGACCTCGCTGGGCGCACGCCCATCGCAGATGCCGCCCGATCCGCTACCACAAACGGTCGTACGACAGTCCTTGTTGGACATAGCCAGACGACCCTTGAGATGACGTGGGTGATCGACTAGATTCGATCACCAGACACGCTCTGGAGCGGCTTCGTGATCCTAGGAGAGTGACCCCATCGCATACATCGACCTAGGGGTGGACGAGACGGAGCTGCCCGGCGTGCGTGGGCCGCTGCGCTTCCGGCCGGAAACCGGCCAACCGTTGCTTGAGCTGGTCGAGGTGCTGCTGCGCGGGCCGCATCCGCTCTCCCCCGGCGAACGGGAACTGATCGCCGCGTACGTCTCCGGCCGCAACGAGTGCAACTACTGCTGCTCGGCGCACTCCGCGTACGCGGCGGCGCAGCTCGACGAGGGCATGACCCTGGTCGACCAGGTGCGCTCCGACCTCGACAACGCCCCGATCTCCGCGAAACTGCGCGCCCTGCTGCACATCGCCGGCGCCGTCCAGGTCAGTGGGCGCGAGGTCACCCCCGAACTGGTCAAGGCCGCCCGCGCCGAGGGCGCCACCGACCTGGAGATCCACGACACGGTGCTCATCGCGGCGGCGTTCTGCATGTTCAACCGGTACGTCGACGGCCTCGGCACCCAACCGGCAACCGGTCCCGAGTGGTACACGAAGGCGTCCGAACGCATCGTCAACACCGGCTACCGGCAGGTCGTCTGACGACGATCCGGCTCCGCTTCCACCCACGTCGCATCGCCGTCGCGGGACGCGGGTGGTGACCGCCGGTCCCGGCCGCGCTCTCCGAGGCGTACCGCTTGGCGGCGCCACCTGATCGTGATCGCGACGGTGCCGCCCCGGGTACACGCCGCTCCCACACGAGCCGGCCATGCCGCAACACCTCCCCTGCGATCCCGTCGCCCGGCGTGGACCAGTCGTGGACAACTCGTGGACTGCCTGAGGACCGCCGGTCCGACTCTGGTGCACGAGCCACGACAGGTGGCGCGTGACGAGCGAAAGAGGAGGAGTCCCGTGAAGAAGCTGCTCTCGCTGGCGGCTGCCCTGATCCTGACCTCGGGGGCGTTCATGGCCAGCCCCGCCGGTGCTGCGGTTCCGCAGGACGGAAGCGCCGCGCAGTTGGCCGGCGATCGGTCGATCGTGGGTCTGACCGCCGCGACGCTCCCCACCGGCGCGGGTTCGGCCCCGGCCGCCCCCGCTCCCAGCCATCAGGGATCTGACCGTGCCACCGGCGGACCGATCGTGCATCAGGTGCCGCGTGTCCCCCCTCACCATCGACGGCAAGCCGGCGAGCCCCGACGGCATAACCAGGTACAACGGACGGCCGCTCTACATGGCGGCGATGCTGGACCGTGGCGCGGCAGCGGAACTTGTCGCGTTCACCAGCCCGGCCGAGTTCGAACAGTTCGTACGCAAGAACGGCGGGCCGGCGAACGCGCTGGCCCAGCCCGCAAAGGAGATGACGGAGGACGCGAAAGGAGCGACCGGAGAATCATCCGCGGGTACGACCGGACCGTCGATCAACTTCACCAACAGTACGGCGATCTATGAGCACTCGCACTTCCGCGGGAACCTGTTGGCGACCGCGAGCGGTTGGGGGTATCGCGATCTGAGCAGGGTGAGCATGTACTGCCATCTGTGGTGCATCGACTGGAACGACCAGGCGTCATCGGTAGCGGCCGACAACCACAACGGCCAGACGATCTGGGAGCACGCCGGGTGGACCGGATCGGCACTGTGGACTCCGGGTGGAATGGGACGGGTCAACCTCACCGATCTCGGTTGGAACGACCGCGCCTCGTCGTTCGCGTCCTGGTAGGCAAATGAACCCGCACGCGTGGCTGGTGGGGGGCGAAACAGTCCGACGGGCAGACTCGCTCCCGAACCTGTGGTGAAAAGTCGCACGGAGGGTACTCCGGCCGCTGACCGCGGCCGGGGTACCCCGGTGTTTTCCAGCGATTCTCCGGCCAGAACGAAGGCCGCCGGTAAGGCGTGGCACCGCGTCCACACCGTCCCCCGTCGGACGCCGGTGGCAGCAGGGTGAGCGCAAGAACTGGCATTACCGATGCATCGGTAATTTAGACATCCGCGAATGGCTGACGGTGCCACACTGCGAAGCGGCACGGCTGCCTGACACCAGGTGGACCGGCCGCCGAGCCGACGACGGGGCCCTCCAACAGGAGGACCCGTCGATGCGTGGAACGGGGTGGCCGCCGTGAGGTTCCAGGCGTTGGGTCCGCTGACGATCCAGCTTGAACACGGACGGCTGGATCTTGCTGGATCTCGGGAGCAGCGCACCCTCGCCGCACTGTTGCTCGACACGAACCGGGTGGTGCCGGTGTCCCGACTGGTGGAGGCGATCTGGGACGAGCGACCACCGGCCACCTCGGTCAAGGCGGTCCGAAACTGCGTGTCCGCTCTCCGCAGCCGCTTCGCGGAGGCCGGGGCGCCAACCGGCTGCATCGTCACCGACTCCGGCGGCTACATCCTGCGTGTCCCGGACGACGACGTGGACCTACGGGTCTTCGCCGACCAGGCACGGCAGGGCCGCCGGATGGCCGCTCGTGGGGATCTGCCCGGCGCTGTCGCTCAGCTGCGACGCGCGCTGGCGTTGTGGCGAGGCACCGCCTTCACCGGTGTCACGGGACGGCTGATCGAATCCGCCGCGATCCAACTCGACGAGCAGCGCCGAAACCTGTACGAGGAGTGCCTGTCGCACGAACTCGCGCTGGGCCGTGGCGCCGAACTCGTGGACGAGATCGCTGAACTGGCCGCGGCGAGGCCTTTCGGGGAACGGGTGCAGGGACACCTCATGCTCGCCCTGAGCTGTGCCGGCCGCCGGACCGAGGCGCTGGAGGTGTATCACCGGGTCCGCCGCCTGCTGATCCACGAGATGGGGATCGAGCCGGGGCCGGAGTTGTCCGAGCTGCACCGTGCCGTCCTGAACGGCGATCCGGGGCTGGGACCCGTCGCGGTCGCCAGACCCGCTGCCCCGACCCGCCCCGTACGCGCGCCCGTACGCACGACGGCCGCCGCCGAGCCGCCCGGCCCGCCGACGGCCACCCCGCCGGTTCCGGCACAGTTGCCCGCGCAGCCGGTCGCCTTCACCGGGCGCGATCCGCAGCTCGATGAGTTGACCGGCCTACTGGATGCGGCCGTCGGGTCCGGTCGGACCACGGTGGCGGTGCTGTCCGGCACCGCGGGAGTGGGCAAGACCGCTCTGGCGATCCACTTCGCCCGCCTCGTGGCCGACCGGTTTCCTGACGGCCAACTCTACGTCGACCTGCGCGGATTCCATCCGACCAGCCCACGGCTTGATCCCGACGAGGCGATCCGCGGCTTCCTGGGCGCGTTCGGGGTACCCCCGGCGCAGATACCAGGCGGTCTCGCCGCCGCGTCCGCGCTTCTGCGCACGATCCTCGCCGGGCGCCGTGTTCTGCTGCTGCTGGACAACGCCCGCGATGCCGACGACGTTCGCCCGCTCCTCCCCGGCGCACCGCAATGCCTCACCCTGATCACCAGCCGTAGCAGGATGACCGGACTGGTCGCGACCGACGGAGCGCACCCGATCATCCTCCACCCGCTGCCGCCCGACGACGCGTACCGGCTGTTGACCCGTCGCCTCGGCACGGCCCGGGTCACCGCCGAGCCAGCGGCCGTCGCCTCGATCGCCATCCGGGCGGCGGGGCTCCCCCTGGCACTGGCGATCGTGACGTCGAGAGCGGCTGGTCACCCCACCTTTCCCCTCCAGGCGATCGCCGACGAACTGGAACAGGCACGCGGAAGCCTGGACGGATTCTCCGACCTGGACACCGCGACCGACGTACGGTCGGTTCTCTCTTGGTCGTACCACGCGCTGAGCGACCCCGCCGCACGCCTGTTCCGACTGCTCAGCCTGCACCCGGGACCGGAACTGGGCACCGCTGCGGCGGCCAGCCTGGCGGGCGTCCCGGCCCAGCGGGCACGTTCGCTGCTGACCGAACTCGCCCACACGCACATGGTCACCGAACGTACTCCCGGCCGGTACGGCATGCACGACCTGCTTCGCGCCTACGCCACCGAGCGAGCGAGCACCGAAGAGCCTGAATCAGAACGACTTGCCGCGACGCGCCGGATGCTCGACCACTACCTGTCCGGCGCTTACCTCGCCGACCTACAACTGAACGCGCACCGGGATCCGATCCACCCGCCGGCCAGGGCCGAAAGCGTGACCGTGCCGGAGATCGGCGACCGTGGCGCGGCCTGGGCCTGGTTCAGCCGGGAACACCCAGGGCTGCTCAACCTCCTCCGGCAAGCCGGTTACGACGGGCACCCGGTTCACGCGTGGCAGCTCGGGTGGGCCCTGACCACATACCTCGACCGCCGTGGCCACTGGCACGACCAGGTGGTCGTCCAGCAGATCGCGCTCCAGGCGGCCCGCCGGGTCCAGGACCCGGACGGACAGGCCCGAGCGCACCGCAACATCTCGATCGCGCAGCTACGCCAGGGCCTGCACGACGACGCCCAGGCTCACCTGCGGCACGCACTACGGCTCTACACAGCGCTCGACGATCCGGTCGGACAGGCTCGCACCCTGCTCAACCTCGGTACCGTGGCCGAGCGCCGGGACCGACCCCGGCTCGCCCTCCGCTACGCCGAACAGGCGCTGAACCTCTTTCGGACCGCCGAACATCGGCCCGGGCAGGCGAACGCCCTCAACAACGTGGGCTGGTACCACAGCCAACTGGGCAACCACGAAGAGGCGTTGCACTACTGCCAGCAGGCACTGCCCCTACAGCAGGAAACCGGCAACCGGTACTGGGAGGCCCACACCTGGGACAGCATCGGAAACGCGCATCACCAACTGAGCCAGTTCCCGCAGGCTGCCAAGTGCTACCAGGAGGCCTTGTCACTGTGGCGGGAGGCAGGCGAGCGCTACTACGAGGCGACGACGCTGACCCACCTGGCCGCAACCGAGTTCGCCAGCGGTGAGACGCGCGCAGCGCGGAACAAGAGGCGGCAGGCGCTGGAGATCCTCACCGAGTTGGGACATCCCGACGCGGAGCAGGTCCGCAGCACCATGCAGGAGCCCACGTGACAGCGACGCCGACCCGACCATCATCGGCCGATGAACTGCCGACGCGGATACCCGCACTTCCGCTTCGTCCCGCAGCACTACAGCGCCGTGGCGTCGTGGAACGCTGCGTCACCGTCTCGAACAGCACCATCGCCACACTCCTGCAACGGCTACGATCCGAGCCCTTTCGAAGACACCGCCTCGCGCAGGCCGAGCAGGTCCAGGGTCAGCATGCCCGACTCCAGGGCTGCACGCATGCCGTCCTCCTTGCGTTCTCGTTCGATCCCGGCGTCGATTGCCGCGGTGAGCCGGTCGCCGGGGATCACGACGACTCCGTCCCGGTCTCCGATGATGACAAGAACATCGTCAATTCGGTACTTAAGGCTGCAAAACTGATCGAGCTACTCAGCGCTCACCAATCGGACATGGGCCTCGCCGAACTCGCCGGCGCCACCGAAATGACCAAGTCGACGACCCGCCGCCTGCTGGCCACCCTCGAGGAAGCCGGCTGGGTGACCCGGATCGGCGACGGCCGCTACAAGATGACGATCCGGCTCTTCGAGATCGCCGCCGGCATCACCGACAGCATCGACCTGCGAAGCCCTGCCCGCCATGCGCGAACTCCGCGACACGTTTGGCGAACCCGTCTACCTCTACGTCCTCGACCAGGGACGCGCGGTCTGTCTGGAACGGGTCGAGGGCACCCGACCGTTCCGGATCGTGTCACTGCGCGCCGACAGCGTCACCCCGCTCGCCATCGGCGCCGCCCCCACCGCACTGCTCGCCTTCCAGAGAACGAATTGCTCGACCGGGCCTGGCGCGAGGCGCAGGCGCTCGCCCAGCGCCCCTTCGACAACCTCGGGCAACTCACCGCACTACTCGCGAAGATCAGGGTCGACGGCTACAGCTTCACCGCAGACGACGTCACCACCGGAGTCGCCGCGATCGGCGCGCCGATCCACGATCTGTACGGCAACACCATCGCCGCCCTGAGCATCGCCGGGCAGCGCGAACACCTGGACTCCGAACAAAAGCCCGCGATGGTCGCCGCACTGCTACGTGCGGCCGGTGAGGTGTCCCGCCGGCTCGGCCACAACCCCACCACGACCCACCGCTGACGCCGACCGCGGCCACGCCCGATCAGGCCTTCGCATGGCCGACGCCGTCGCCGTGGAGTTCGCCGTACGTGCCCAAACTCCCCAACAGCCAGGGGCAACCTCGCCAACTGGCGGCAGGAGCGGGCGGCCCCGCCACCGCTTTCGCACAGCTACTCGACGACCTCCTCCGGGTCCTCGGCCCCAACCACCGCGACACCCCACGGCCGGATAGACGCGGTCGAGGGGACGGTCCTGCCGCTCGGCGATCCCGTCGAGGACCTTGTCGGTGAACGTGGAGATCGTCTGTTTCGACACGTCGGTGCCGTACACCTCGGTTAGATACGCCGCGATCTCCCCGTGCGAAACCCCCTGGCCGACGACCACAGGACCAGGTCGTCGACCCCGGTCAGACGCCGCTGCCGCTTACGCACGATCTGCGGCTCGAACGTCCCCGCAGCATCCCGCGGCACCTCGACCGGCCCGACATTGGTCAGCACGGTCGTGGTCCGGCCGCCGTTACAGCCGTTTCCACTGCCACGACCCGGCCGTGCCGGGTGCGTGCAGGTGGTAGCGGTGGGCCAAGGAGACGGGCGTTCGACGAATCGGCTCGTCCAGGATGGCCTGCCACCCGGCTGGTTCCACGCTGTGGCACGCGGCCACCGCACGATCTTTGGTTGCCCTCACAAGCCATCGATAATCACGCGGTGGCCGCCTTTGCACACGCCCCTTGTCCGAGGCCGAAGCCAAGTGACGTTGGAGTGTTAGCGCTGCAGTGTTAGCAGACCCGGCCGGTAGGGCAGGCGGCCGTAGTCGCCGCCGGAGTTGGGGTCGCGTCCCTGGTAGAGCAGTTGCAGATTGCAGGGATCGACCGTCATGGTTTGGTCAGCGTTGCTGCGGATCAGTTCGCCGTGACTGATGTCGTTGGTCCAGGTGGCGCCACTGTTGGCCTTGCCCGCGAAGGGGTTGCTCTCGGTTGTGGCCTGTGGTGTCCACGATCCACCCAGACTGGTGGCAGTGAACGAGCGGAAGTATCGCCCCTGCGCCCCGATCGCTTCGACGAGCATGAGGTACCGGTTTTCGCCCTGGAGCTTGTAGACCTGGACCCCTTCGAACAGGTTGTTCGTCGTATCACTCATGACTATCGTCGACGTGGAGCCGAAGCTGCCCGGGAAATTCCCGATAGGCATGCTGGCCCGGTAGATCCTACCGTTGTCTCCAGCGAAGAACAGGTACATGTTTGCGCTGTCGCCGATGAGTGCCTGGTCGATGGGTCCGGTACTGGAGTTGGAAATACTTCCGGAGAAAAGTACCTGCTGCGATGACCATGAATTGACATTTGTGGGGTCGCTCGATGTCCGGTACGAGAAGGCGGTTCCGCCCCACTGGTAGGCGAGCACCCATATGTTTCTGGGGGCGAAGTAGAAGAGCGTAGGGGCAACGGCAGAGAAGGGCATCGCGTTCTGGCTGGTCGAGGCCATGTCGGACCAGTTTGTGAAGAGGCCGAAGTTCATCGAGCCCCATGTCGTACCCGTGTCGTGCGTCGTCGCGTAGACGAGATGCCTGCCGTTGTAGGGGGCGTGGGTGAAGTCCTTGAGTGATACCCAACCCGACCTCGGGTTCGCCAGTGAGCCCGTCGAGTTCCAGCGGTACGTCGAGGGAAGAGCACAGGTGCCAGGCGGCGGCGTGGTGGGATTGGTCCCGCCGTCGACGCGGACGAGTTGCCACTGCTGGTTGTTGCCGCCCCAGTCGTCGTACTGCACGATGTTGCCACCGTCAGCGGTCGACGCGCCCTGCACCTCCACCGCCTTGTTGCTGTGCCGGTTGATCAACCGAACGTAGCCGCCGGCGGAGTCCGCCAGCCGGAACTGCTGGTTGGACCCGTTACCGTCGGCCCACTGCACAATGCTGGCGCCGTTGGCCGTCGACCAGTTGTAGACGTCCAGCACCTTGCCTGACAGCCGGGACTTCAACCGGTAATAGCTACCGCCCGAGTCAACGAACTGCCACTGCTGCTGGCTGCCGTTGTTCCGGGTCCACTGCGTGATCCGCGCCCCGTCGTTCGTGGCCAGGTTGTACACGTCCAAAGCCTTGCCACTGTTGCGGTTCAACAACACGTACCACGCGGTCGTATCGACAGTCGCGGCGGCAACGGGCGTCGACACCACCATGGCAGCGACACCACCAACCACCAGCACCGCCGCGCTAGCGGCGACGGCTCGCAGGGACCGTCCGCGCCATCGCGACGGCGACGCGATCGGTGCAGACCCACCAGAGGTATACATGATCCTCCTTTAGACACTGAGATTTGGACGAGGCACCCCGAAGTGGGCGCATCGCGACGCACAACCGGCCGCCAATACCGGAATATGAGCGTTGACGAAAGGCGCCCGCTTGCCCGGCGTACGCCTCCCTCAAGGTCCGCCGAAGCAAGGCTGCCCGGCAAGCCGCAGGCATCGACATCCTTGACCATTTACGGTGGGTGTTAGCGTGCTGTTCGTCAAGACGCTCCAACCTCCGCCCAAACAGCAGCGCCTCGCGGCGCGCGAAGGCGTTTGCAAACCTTTCAGATCGCCTTCGACGGCCGGCTCACCCGACCAAGACTGACAGTCTCCACCACCAAGATCAGCTGTCAAATTCACGTTTCCGGACTGCCGAGATCAGATGCGGTCCATACTGAATGCAGCCAACCAGGGCGGCCCGATCCTCTGGTTAATGCCTTTCTTCATTTCGCCGTGTCGATTTACAGGTCGTCGCTCACCTGTCGCGCGCGAGTCTCCACAGGTTGTCGGCACTGCCATTGTCGGAATCCTGGACGACCTGGGCACCCCAGTCGGGTGAGCCGCCGAGGATGCCCAGCAGTTTGCCGCTGTGGACGTTGCGGATCTTGTAGGTGCCGTCTCCCTGATCCAGGAGCACCCACCGGTGGTCGGCGGTGCCGTTGTCCGCCCATTGGAGAACGCGTGCGTTGTCGGCGGTGGACATGTTCTCCACGCCGAGGACCTTGTTGCTGTTGAGGTTACGGAACCTGACCGCGTTGCCGTCGGGAACGACGATCCACTTGTGGTCCGCTGTGCCGGTGTCCCCCCACTGGACGGCTAGTCCGCCGTCGGCAAGCGACATGTTCTGGATGCCAAGGACAAGGCCGGTTCCTGCGTTAACCAGCCTGTACGTGTCGGTGCCGGTGTCGCCGCCGGTGTTCCAATAGACGGTGTAGTTGTATCCGTGGGCGTCCTGAAAAGGGGCGAGGTTGACGCTCGACCCGTTCGCGGTCGCGGTGAACGCCAATGCGGTGCCGCTGGTTCTGGCGATCGACGAAACCGTCAGCGACGGCAGGGCGCTCAGGGTGCTGTTTCCATAGTTGCCGCAAAGTACCGTCGGACCGTAGGTGACCGCGGCTACGTTGGGGGTGTCGTTGGCCGGGCGGATGGTTATGCGCATGGGTAGGCGCACGGTTATGGTGTCGCCCGGCGCCCAGTTGCGGGTGACTACGGCGTAGCTTCCGGGCGTCGTAGTGACGTTCTGTATGACGCCGTTGACGGCGATGGTCGCCCCGCCGGTCCAGGCCGGGATACGCAGCCGGATGCTCCATGGGCCGCTCATCGTGCCCGAGAGGGTGAGGGTGGTGGTGTCGCTGGCCGGGTAGGTGGTGCTCTGGGTGACCGTGATGCCGCGCTGAGACCAGGTCAGCACCGACGGGACGAACAGGTTCACCGTCAGGGCGGTGCCGTTGTGGAAGTAGATGGAGTCCATCAGCTTGGTGTTGATTTCGATTCCGGTTCCCTGGCAGCACCAGAACGAGTTGTAGTCGGTGCTCCAGGTGCCGCCGCCCCAGGCCGGCCCCACGCCTCGGCGGCCACCCGGTCTCAGTGGGGTGAAGTAGGTGATGTGGCCGTGGTTGTCGGTTGGGTTCTGCGCCCCGATCAGGTGGTTGAGTAGCGCGCTCTCGTAGTAGTCGAAATAGGCGACCCGGCCGGGGTCGATGAGCCATAGCTCTCGGGTCAGTTTGAGCATGTTGTATGTGTTGCACTGCTCGCAGGTGTCGTTGTTGAGGTAGCCGGCGATGGCGTTGGGTGGTCGGAAGTGTTCGGCCTGGCTGTTTCCGCCGATGGCGTACGTATGCGCGTCGACGGTGATGTTCCAGGCGTTGGTGGCGATGTCGCGATAGCGGGTGGTGCCGGTCGCCTTGTACTCGCGGGCGGCGCCGACCCACTTGGGAACCTGGGTGTTGGCGTGTAGCCCGCTGAGCCGATCCTGGTTGGCCGCCAAGGGGTTGAACACCGCGGCGTGGTCGAACCGCTGGGCCACGGACAGCCATCGCTGGTCACCGGTCTGCTGGTGGATGTCGGTGAGCACCGCGTTCATGCCGCCGAATTCGGTGGACAGCATCGCCTGCATCTGGCTCGAGCTCAGTCGCGCGGTGCGGATGTCGACCCACCCGGCAAGCGCGAGCAGCACTGTACGGGCCTGCGTGTTGCCGATGTACCGCCACACGTCGAGCAGGCCGGCAAGAGTCTTGTGGATGCAGTAGTAGGGCACGTTGCCGTTGGTCAAGGTGCGGTTCTCGACCGCCGTGATGTCCGACTCCGGGAACCCTGACAGGTATCCGGCGGTGAACCCGGCCGCCCCGTTGTTCGCCTGGCACTTGGCCAACTCGGCGACCATGTGGTTGGCCTTGTCCCGGCACGTGGTGTCACCCAGCACCGCCCACGCCTGCGCCCAGGCGGTCAGGAAGTGTCCCTGCATGTGGGTCCGGAACGGAAACGTCGGCGCGTCCCAGCCACCGTTGGCCGCCGCGCCGTTGGTGGACAGTCGGTGGTTCGCACGGAAGTTGTAGAGCAACCGCTCGACGTCGACGAAGCGCAGGTAGTTCAGGGTGCGGGTCTGGTTGTCCAGGAACCGTCCCGCGGTCAGCCTCACCTGACCGAGATCGAAGGGGTGCGCGGAGACGCCGGTATCCGGTCGGGCGGGTGGCAGGACCGCCGCAGCGGCCGGCTGGCCACCGAGCAGCGGAGCTCCGGTCGCGGAGACGGCAGCGGTCACGCCGACGGCCTGCAGAACGCGGCGCCGACTCACGGGCAGGGACGGCATGGAACCTCCCAGGAGGCTTCGGCCAATGCGGGATGGGGCTGTGGCCACGGCCGCGTCGCGCTGGGGACGGGTCGGCGTGTGGCTCGAGACTTGTGTGAGCGTTCACATCGTGCGGGCCATAGTACGGGCGAGGGATGCAAATATTCAAGACAGTAACTTCCGAGCTTCATTCGGACATCGACTCAACATCGGAGGCAGGGCGATCACCTTCGCTGGTGACGCCCTTGATGCGACCGAAACATTGAAGTAACATCCCCTTACTTCGATGTCCGACGCTGGCAGCGTCCGGTTGTCGCGGGTGGATGGCGCCACCTGCGGCACACTGTGACCGCTAACACTGCGAGCCGAGTTGGGCGTCGATACGTGGGGTTGCCTTGCCCTGGACCGGCTTGGCGACTCGGTCCGGGCATCGTCCGTCCGCCGTGCATGCACAGCCGCTCCAGCCCACCCCGGAGCGGACGCCGGCGGTGTCGCCCCCTACTCAAGGAGAAACATGAACGAGGTCGGCATGCTCTCGTCTGCGCCTCGTCGTCGGCGGTGATGGCGGTGGCTGGCGGTGGAGCGACAGCAACGGCGCCAACCAGCAGTTCCAGCTCGCCGACTCGGCCGGCGGCTACGTCCGGTTGATCAACCGTCACCGCAACAAGGTCGTCGAGGTGCAGAACGCCTCGACCCCGGACGCGGGAACGTCGTCCAGTACACCGACTGGGGCGGCAACAACCAGCAGTGGCAACTCGTCCGCGTCGGCTGAGCCGGCCACAAGCCCCAGCCCGGACGCGGGGTCTGCTGCACCGGCAGGTGACGGGTGTAGTCACGCGGCCTGACTGGCCGGTGGGTGCATGATGGTTCCGCTTTCAACGGGGGTCAACCGGGACGGCGACCACCACCACTGTCGTCGGCGGCGTGATAGGTCCTCGATCCAGCTCACGATCGCGATCCGTAGTTGGTCGCGGCCCATCGAGCCGGCCATGCGGCGGCGGTCCAGGCCCGGACGAACTTTCTGGACCGGAACTTCAGATCCGCGGTCGGTGTGCAGAATGCAGCCGGTCAGGCCACCGCGTCTGGCAGCGGCGTTGTCCAGTGCGGCGACGGCCAGGCAGGACTTCATTCGCGAGTCGATGACCGCGGTCAGCGGTATACCTTTGCGGTCACACAGTATGTGGATCTTCGAGCCGGGCTTGCCGCGACCGACCGGGCTTGGTCCTGTGTCCCGGGTTCCGCAGTTTGTAGTTCAACGATCATCGGAATCTGGATGTGGAGCAGCGAAGATTGACGTGCGTCGAACAAGAGGCGTGTGTCTACGCCCTCTTGCCAGGATCTGATCTTGGCTACTGGGGGTCGAAGGCGGTGACCCGGGCCGGCGGCTGGACGGAAAGTGCCTGGTAGATGGCCTTGTGTTCGGGTCTCAGCGGGGTGGTCTGCACGACGGTGCCGGCGGGCCCGGCGAGGGTGACCTGGCTGATTCGTCCGAGTTGCCGGTTGATGTTTCGCCAGGTCTGGCCGGTGGCGCGTTCGGCGACGCGGATCAGCAGCAGGGCCAGCCAGCAGATGAGGACGTGGGCGCGGATGCGGTGCTCGAGGCGGTGGAACACCGGCCGCAGCAGCAGTTGCGACTTCAGGTCGCGGAACCCGCGCTCGGCCTCGAGGAGGTTCTTGTAGCCCAGCGCGACGTCCTCGGCGCTGATGTGCGGGTCGGAGGTGGCGATGAGGTACTTGCCATCGAGGCGTTCCTCGGCCTTGACCTTGGCCTTGTTGACCTTCAGTCGTCCGTTGGGCTGCTGGACGAGCCACCGGCCCAGGGTCGGGTGGTCGCGCAGGGCGCACTCGGCGCGGGCGTGCGCCGCCTCGTTCTTCTTACGGGCCTTGTCTGCGACGGGTCGTCTGGCGTCGCGTTCGCGCTGGTCACGGATGCGTTCGAGTTCGGCTTCGACGCGGGCGATCGCGTCGTCGCGGTGCTGCTTGTCACGCATCGCCTGGTCGGGGTTGTGGCAGATGACGAACCGCACGTCGGATCCGTCGATGCGTACTTCCTTGACGCGCAGGTTGTCCTTGACCTGCTGGTAGCGGCCCTGGCGGGCCAGGACCCGCTCGACGAGGGGGTTGCCGTCACGCATGCGCATCCCGGCGATGTAGTGCCCGTCGGCGCGGCGCAGGTAGGCCAGGTTGTCCGCGCTGGAGAACCCGCGGTCGACCACGGTGATCACGCGTCCGAGCTTCCAGTCGCGCATGTCGTCGCGAACCTCGGCCAGCACGGCCTGGTCATTGCTGTTGCCGGGCCAGCACCAGCACCGCACCGGGATGCCTTCCTTGGTCACGGCCAGGCCGATGACGATCTGCGGCAGATCCGAGCGGTGGTCCTTGGAGTGCCCGAACCGGCGAAACGCATCGTCGCCGTCGTCTTCGGTGTCGCGTTCGAAGTAGGTGCTGGTGGTGTCGAAGAACAACAGGTCGACTTCAAGGTTGAACAGGTTGGCCACGGCGAAGAACACCGCCTCCTGCACCCGGCCGCAGGTATCGGCGTCGATGAGCAGGTCCATCGCCCGGTACGCGTGGTCGTCGTCCATACCGGTCAGGCCCGGGATGACCGTGTCCTGCCCGGCCCACTCGGCGGCCGACAGCTTGCTCATCGGCGCCACAGCTCGGTTGGCGACCAGCGCGAACAGCACCCGTTCCATGTTCGTGGTGAACCTACGCGCGTCCGCAGCCGCCCGCACCGCCGCGCCGACGTCGAGGCGCCGCCACAACCCGTCGAGCAGCCATGTCGACCCGATCGACCGTGCGTCGACGACGTCGAGAGGTCCCGCTCCGGCCGCCAGGCCCGCTTCCGCACCCGCGCCGTCTTCGCCGAAGTGCTTGTCGATCGACGCGGCGAGCCGGCGCAGCCCTTCGACGTCGACCCGGTCGACGCGGCCCAGATTCATAAGCACATCAGGCTTGATCTTGCCGTCCACGCGCCGGTTGTGTGCCAACGCGACGTAGCGCACCACGCTGCCGTCGGCGTTGGTCCGCGAGGTGAACCGCAGATACATGACTACGAAGAAACCACATCACCACTGGCAGAACAAGATGTGAATCTCAGGTCGTGTTACTACACTTTCGGATCCGCCGGCCCAGTCCGAGGCATCTGCGAGCCCGTGACCAGCATCGACCCCGACCCGATCATGCTTGTGTTCCTACGAACTGCGGAACTCGGGTGTGTCGTCGCCCCTATTTGCGCGCGGACGCCGATCGAGTCGACGAGCGCCCTGGACCGGTCGATCTCGCTGACGATGCCAAATGCACACGTTCTCCAGCAGGGCGTGGCGCGAATGATCGCAACAAGACGTCACGGGTGCCGGCAGCGTCGCCGGGCCGCGGCCACTCGGCCCGGCAACGCCTCGGCAGTGAGTCTCAGATCGCTACAGGCTGCGGCATTGTCCTGACTTCGGACCGGTGGCGGTGTTGGTGGAGCCGTTGTTCACCGGCGGCGGGGTGTTGTTGCTGCACGCCAGTGGGCCCGTGATCGAGTTGCCTGCGATGACGTTCCATCCCAGTGTCCCGGTCACCGTCACCGGGCCGGTGATCGTATTCCGACCACAGCCGAGCACCGGGTTACCGAGCGTCACCGACGAGCCCTCGGAAAGGCTCACGGGGCCACTGATCCGGCTGTCGCAGACAACCACCGCCTTCGCGTCGACCGCCCGTACCGGACCGGCGATAGTCGCCTGGTCGACCTGTAGCGACGCACCGGCACGTACCGACACCGGACCGGACACCGTCGCTCCGTCCAGGCACGTCACGCCTTCGGTCACGGTCAGCGGCCCGGCATGCCGTCCGGTTATCGCCCGGTCACAGTCGAGGGCGGCGTATGCCCTGATGACGTCGACCACCGCTGTCACGGATCCGAACCCGGTCAGGCCGTGGATGGTGAGCCGGCCGGCCGTGTCGGTGGCGCCGGCGGGCACCGAGTCCCATTCAACCGGGGTTGGCCGGTTCGAACCATCCGCTGTGGTCAGCACCTGCACCGACTCGGGCAGCACGACGTCGTCACCAATCAGTACGGCCGAATAGACCGTGTCCTCCACCACGTGGGTTGCGTGACTCTTGTTGAAGACGTCGATCGACGCGTTCGGTTCCCAGGTGCGCGTCATTCCGGGTACGGGGCTGAACAGGGACTGCCACCTTGCGGGCTCCCACGCCAGAACTCCCAGTCCCTGGTTGTTCGGGATGTCGTTGGCGATCTGGAACACGCGCTGGAGGGCGTCCGCCTGGCCCTGGACGGTCCGCGGGTACGGCGAGTTGGGCATCGGGGTTCCGTCGCCGCCCGACGCCGGGTACGAAGTCTCGGCGATGTCGATCTTGTAGCCCGGGTGTGCCGCTGCCACGGCGTTGACGTTGAACTCGTAGTGGTCCGGCGATCCGTGGTACTGCGGGTAGTACGAGTGAGCGAGGACGTCCGGGTCGGCGCCCTTGGCGTTCACGCGGGTGAGGTACTGGTTCCAGAACTCCAGTGTCCTGTCGAGCTGGCCGTTGTCGATGATGATGTGGGTCTCGACGGCGATGTTCTTGCCCTGGGCTGCTGACACGTCACGGACCGCACGGATCCCCGCGGCGGACAGTGTGGTGAACCGGTCCCACGCCTCGTCGTACAGTTGCCGTTCGGCGGGGTCGTCGGAACGCCAGTAGTTCCAGAGCAGGCCACCGCCGGGCTTCGACTGATAGATGTCAGCCTGGTTCCGGAAGTACGCCGGGTTGGTGGCACCGATGTGGGCGTTCTCGCTGCCGTACATGAAGCCATTCAGGATCTCGTTGCCGATGGCCACCTTGTCCGGCGTGGTGCCCTGCTCGATCAACTGCTCGATGGAGTCGTAGGTGTAGTCGTAGACCGCTTGGGTCAGGTCGTCGAACTCCAGCTCCGCCCACGCCCGAGGCTTCGGCTGCTTCACGGGGTCGGCCCACGAGTCCGCATAGTGGAAGTCAATGCCCAGCCCCATGTCCCGCTCGGCCTTGATCCACTTGGCTACTTCGCGCGTTCGTTCCGGACCCTGGTACGGAATAGCCTGCACGGCCCCGTTGCTCTCGTTACGCGGCTCGTTGAAGACACGCAACCGGATGTACTCGAAGCCACGGTCCTTCAACACGTCCAGCAGGTGAGGTCCCGCGCCCCGGTCATCCGCGAGCGGACTCACCCAGTAGTTCCGCCCTTCCGCGACGTCATTGTCGACCCAGGAGGCGTCGCCGCCGAGAACAAGGTCGTCGCGCAGGTAGTTGTAGACGCTGAGTTCACTGACGCCCACGGCCGCTCCGGGCGAGGCACCCTTCACCGTCACCCGGACGTATCTCGTGCCGGGCTGGGTGAAGAGGTCGACCGACCCTCGCGCGGGCTCGTGGTTGGCCGAGTGGTCGGCGATGACCGTCCAGTTGTCACCATCCCCAGACGACTCGATGGCGTATTGATAGACCGCCCCGGAGTCCGGGAAGAGAACCCTGACCTTCCTGACGTTGTCGTACGCACCGCCGAGATCGAGGGTCAACCACTGGCTGGTCGACATGTCCTCGGCGATCCACGCGGTCTGGTCGTCCTGGTCGATCGCGAGGTTCGCGGTGGATGCGCCACTGCTGACCTCGACGCTCGCCCATGACTTCGCGCCGATGTTGCTCTCGATCGGCGAGATCTCAGCCTCACCGGAGAGCGCGGAAGCCGGGACGACCGGCCCAAGAACTGCCACACCGCAAGCCATCGCGACTGCGGCCGTGAAGCCTAGTGTCCTCCGGATGGGACGCTTGCGCGTCATTCTTGCTCCTCATCTTTTGCCGCTGATCGAAAAGAGGACCGCCGCGACCCGGCGAGATTCTCGAGCGGATCTGGACAGCCCAACTGTTCGGCACTGGCCGGGGTCGGTCAGGGCCGCCATCTCGCTCCCGCCCTCCCCGAGGGTCGCCCAGGTAGAGAAGGAGCACTTCCCGCCTTTGGTGCTTCCGGGGCCAACGCCTGCGGACGGCCCGACGCAGGACGTCCAAGCCCGTCGCTCCGAAGACGTGGCGTGAGCATCTCCAACGTGAGATTTCTCAGTCGTGAAACGTTTTAACGCCCCAAGTATGGTAAGACCATTCACGGATGTCAACAGCGCGTTTCAGAACGTTTCGGACAATCCCGCCCACTCCCTGCCGCCTAGGGGAACATCGGAGGGGCTAGCGCCGAAGGAAGCACCGCGTTACACCCTGATTCGACCAGCAGCGACGCGATCGGTCATCGCAATACTTGAAACGTTATTTGCAGCGTCGCGGTGCGGGCACTGACGTGGGTGGGGCCGTCACCCGGGCAACGACGCCCACAGCCTCGCAATGGTCCTCCGCGGCGCGCGTTTGCATCTCCGGTTGGCAGCCCGGCACTCACAGACGGCGACGGCGGGAGTGACTGGGCCCCGTTTGGTGGTCCACCGGCTATGAGAGCGGTGGTTGCCGGTTGGTGGAGCCGGCGCCGGACGACGTTGCGCCGACCGGTGCTGCCCGACCAGCCGGCACGCCCTGCGTTCGGACACCCCGAACCGCTGCCGCAACACCGTCACCGCCAGGCGGCGGCGCCGCGGGCTCACCAGTTTCCCCGGTTCAACTCCTTGAGCATGTCGATATCCAGGAGCTGATCGGCGACGATCCTCTTCAACCGGGCGTTCTCCCGTTCCAGATCCTTCAGCCGCTTGGCGTCGTCGGCCTTCATCCCGCCGTACTGCGCGACCCACCGGTGCCAGGTCGCCTCGGAGACCTCCAACTGCTTACACACCTCCGGCAGGGCCGAGCCCTGGCCGATCAGCTTCTCGCCCTCACGCAGCTTGCGGATGATCTGCTCCGGTGTGTGCCGTCGTCGGGTACCCATCGTGATGATTCCTCCCAGCCCCATCATGGGGCATCGGACTCTCACAACAGGTGGACCACTTCACGGGGACCCAGTCAGCCGTTCGACGCGGTCAAGAACACCCCCAAAGAGAGGGTCGACCTACTGGCGCGCGAACTGCTCAACGCTGCGCACGAAACCATCCGGAAGCACAAGGTCACCTACGACGAGTTCAACGCGCTCAAGGCATGGCTGATCCAGGTCGGCAAGGACGGCGAATGGCCGTTGTTCCTCGACGTCTGGCTCGAGCACGTCGTCGAGGATGTCGCCACCGCTCACAGGGCCGGCAGCAAGGGCAGCATCGAAGGTCCGTACTACGTGCCGAACGCCCCCGAACAAGGCGCGGACGGTGCCGTGCCAATGCGCACGAACGAGCGCGGCACAACGTTGCTGTGGGAAGGCACGATCACCTCCACCGACGGAACCGCCCTCGCCGGCGCGACAGTCGAACTGTGGCAGGCCGACGCCGACGGCCTCTACTCACAGTTCGCGCCGGGCATTCCCGAGTGGAACCTGCGCGGCACCTTCACCGTCGGCGTCGACGGCAGGTTCCGGATCCGCACCATCGAGCCGGCGCCGTACCAGATCCCCACAGACGGCTCCTGTGGCAAGTTGATCGCTGCCGCCGGCTGGCACGCCTGGCGCCCGGCCCACCTGCACGTGAAGGTCTCCGCGCCTGGCCACGAGTTGGTGACCGCGCAGCTCTACTTCCCCGGTGACCCACACAACGACGACGACATCGCCAACGCGGTCAAGTCGGAGCTGATACTCACACGGCGCGACGGCGGACGCGCTGTCGAATACGGCTTCGTGCTCGACCCTGCCTGATGCTGTTTCACGTACGGATGGACGTCCGACTCCCCCACGATCTCGCCCCGGAGGCCCGGGCCGAGATCGTGGCCAGGGAGAAGGCGTACTCCCAGGAGTTGCAGCGGGCCGGCAAGTGAGCTCACATTTGGCGAATCGCCGGCAAATACTCAAACTTCTCGGTCTTCAACGTGGAAAGCAACGACGAACTCCACACGATCCTGTCCGGCCTGCCCCTCTTTCCCTACATGGACATACAGGTCACGGCACTCGCCACCCACCCCTCGGACATCGCAGCCTGTCACGAGGATGGGTAGCGGCGGCCGCCGCCAGTTTGGACGCGGTCTGTGATCCTCCTGCCGCCCACCACAACGGGATTGCACCAACGACGGTCCTCTCGTGTCGGAGCCGCCGTACAAAGCCCTGCGGAGTCGACTCCGCAGGGCTTTGTACGCCCCACCCGGTCAGGGCGTGTACAGATCAACGGCTGATCGACCGACCTGGGAGAGACGCCAGATGACGGCGGAGATCACCTCGGGCAGGAACCGGCCGGCGAGTCGGGCTGCTCAAGCGGCTGACGAAGGCGGTCCTGGAGAGCGCGCTGAATGAGGAGGTTACCGAGCACCTCGGCTACGACAAGCGCGGCGCGGCCGGTGCCGGTCGGGGCAACGTCCGCAACGGGACCCGGTCGAAGACGGTGCTGACCGAGGCCGACGGGGCGGAACGGATCGACGTGCCGCAGGATCGGGCTGGCACCTTCGAACCGCGGATCGTGCGCAAGCGGCAGCGGCGCCGCCGTCCGCGCCCGGCCAGGCCGTGCACTCAGTCCGTCCACACCGATCGGCGCGCATGCCGCGGCAGCGGCGGTGCCGGGGACGACCGTCTCGTTGTGGTGGTAGATGCACTGGTCGGCCGGAATGCTCGGCTCGATGTGTTTGCCGGTCACCGCTGCTCCCCTCGTCGCCGAGGCCGGTGAGGCTGACGGAACTCGCCCACCCGGTCAGGAACTCAGTCGGAACGGCGACGCAGGTCAGCGGGGATACGCGGCTCGACTGCACGACGGCAGGTGTGACGCTGCCCGCGAGAGGGCCGCGTCACACCTGTCCTGATCGCGTCGGCCAAGGCCATGCCCGCCGAGAGCGCGAATCCGTCGTACTGCCGAGATCAATCCTCGGCGACGGCCTTGCGGATCGCGTCGCGGGATTCGGTCACCTGCCGGCGCAGCTCGTCCATGTCCACGCCGACAAGTTGCCCGTTCCGCTTGCGCACCTGGCCGGCCACCACGACGGTCTCGATGTTGCGGGCGTCGGCCCCGAGCACCAGCGTGCCGACCGCGTCGTTGAGCGGCATCGTGTTGATGTCGTCGGCGGCGACGACCAGCAGGTCCGCCTGCTTGCCGGGGGTGAGGGCCCCGGTGACGTCACCGAGTCCATTGGTCCGGGCGCCCTGCGCCGTGGCGAAGTCCAGCACGTCGCGTGAGGTGATCCGGTCCGGCGTGGTGTCCGTGCCGTACGCGGCGTTCACCGCACGCATCCGCTGGATCGCGTGCAGGGTACGCATCTGCGTGAACATGTCGCTGGCCAGCGCCACCTCCACGTCGATGCTGAGTCCGGGCCGGATACCGACGGCCAGCGCCTCGTCGATCGCGGGTACCGCCGTCTCCAGGCCGATCTGCGCCTCGGAGGTCGGTGCCAGCGACACGGTGACCCCCGCGTCGCCCATCGCCTGCCACGCCTGCGAGGTGAGGCCGGTGGCGTGGATCAGGGTCAGGTCCGGGCCGAGCAGCCCGTCGGCGGCCCAGCGCAGGATCGCCGCCGACGACGGCATACCGAACACCGCGTCCACGCTGACACCGAGGTCGAGATCGCGCGCGACGGCCGCCAGCTCCGGCCCGTAGGCCAGGGCCGGGCCGGCGATCTCGTCGGTGGCCAACGCCGCCAGGCGCAGGGTCACCAGCCCGCCGTTCGTCCCCTGGTACGCCCCGCACAACCGGGCCAGGTCGCCGGGCCACTGGCGGTCCCACTCACCGAAGTGCGGCCCCATCGACGCGTGTACGCCCCGGATGCCGGTGTCGACCAGCGCCCGGATCGCCGCGTCCGAGTGCGCCGCCGTACGGGAGTTGTGCGAGAAGTCGAGCATCGTGGTGATGCCGGCGTCGAGGGCGGTGAGCGCGGCGAGCCGGGTGCCGACGTACATGTCGTGCGGCGTGTACGCGGGCGCGATCCCGGCCAGCGTCGACTTCACGTACGCCTCCAGGTCGGTCACGTCCGGGATGCTGCGGCGCATCTGCGCCTGCCAGGCGTGCCGATGCGTGTCGACGAATCCGGGGCTGACGATCCGGCCGGTCGTGTCGACCACGGTCGCGCCCGCCGCCTCCGGATGCGACCGCAGGTCCGGGCCAACCGCGACGATCCGGTCCGCACGGATCAGCACGTCACCCCGTTCCAGGTCGCCGATGGCCGGGTCCATGGTGACGACCGTGCCGCCGCTGAACAACATCATCGGGCTCCCCCTTCGCTGTCTGCGCTCACCGGCGGCGCAGGACGTAACCGGCGTGGTGAAGGACCCCGTCGACGAACCGGCCGTACGCCCAGAAACCCAGGTCGTCGCGGTAGACGATCCGGTCGCCGTCGATCCAGAACGCCCCCTGGTACGCGTGCGGCCGACCGCCCCGCGTCTCGTCGTACCGGCCGTCGGCGGTGAGTTCCTGGTGCAGGAAACCGGTCTCGTCGATCCACATGCCCAGGTAGGGGCTCTCGACCGACCTCGGCCCCGGCTGGGGCTCGATCGGAGCGGGCGTGAGTCGGCGGCCGTTGACCTGCGCGATCTCGCCGTCGACGACGATCGCGGCGGCCTGCTCCGGACGCCAGACGATCATCTCCAGCACGGACCTGCCGGAGGTCGGGCCGGCGACCAGGGCGAAGGTGGCCGGGTTTCCGGGAGTGAGCGCGCCGACCCGGTCGGCCGGACGAACACGCAGGCCGGCGACGGCGACACCGTCGACCACCGCGGGCACGATGGCCAGACCGGTGCAGTCGACCACGATCGCGCCGTCGTCCTCGGCCGCGGTGTGCAGGCCGGTGCCGACCGCGACGATCTCGTTCGTGCCGATCAACAGGTCGGCGGCGGGGAAGTCACCGATCACCGGGTCGAGCGTGTGGATGGCGGCGTTGACGAACATCAGTGGCCGGTGCCGGTCGCCGGTGTTCCCGGCGATCTCCGCCAGTACCGCCTCGTCGAGCAGCAGGCTGCTCATGGCGTACCTCCTGGGGTTGGGGTTCGTGCTCCCACCGTCACCGGCGGCGGAGTCGGCAGCCAGGCCGGACCGAACCAGGGTGTGACGCACCCTGCCTGGCCGGAGCCCGCACGGTTACCGTTGGTGGCATGCCGACGACCGCGCTCGGGGCGTTCCTCACCGCCCGACGCGCCCGGTTGACCCCGGGCGCCGTCGGCCTCGTCTCCAGTGGCACCCGGCGCGTCGCCGGGCTGCGGCGCGAAGAGGTCGCGGTGCTGGCCGGGGTGAGCGTCGACTACTACACCCGGCTCGAACAGGGCCGCGAGCGCAACCCGTCGTCGTCGGTGCTGGCCGCCGTGGCCCGGGCGCTCGACCTCGGGCCGGACGCCCACGACCACCTCTTCCGGCTGGCCGGGCTCTCGCCCGGCAGCGCGCCGACCCCCGCTCGACCACAGGTCGGGCAGAGCCTGCGCGAACTGCTCGACGCCTGGCCGGACACCCCGGCCGTGGTCATCGACCGGCGACTCGACCTGCTGGCCGGCAACGCGCTGGCCGACGCGTTCTACGCGGACTTCACCGAAGCGGACAACCTCGTCCGGATGACCTTCCTCGACCCGGCCGGTACGACGTTCTTCGCCGACTGGCGTCGCGCCGCCGAGGCGTGCGTGGCGAACCTGCGCCTGGCCCTCGGCCATGACCCGCACGACCGGCGGGCGCGGGAACTGGTCGAGGAGATGGGCGCCGCGAGCGCGGAGTTCCGCAGGCTGTGGGGGCGGCACGACGTGCAGGGCAAGACGCACGAGGCGAAGACGTTCCGGCACGGTGCGGTGGGCGAACTGACGCTGTCGTACCACGCGTTCGACGTACGGGACGCGCCCGGCCAGCAGTTGATCGTGTACCGGGCGGAGCCGCACAGCCGCAGCGCCGAGGCACTGCGACTGCTGGGCACCCTGGCCGTCAGTCGCTGGCTCCGCTGACCCCGGGCTCGTACCGCCGATTCAGGGAAGCTCGACGCGCTCGATGAGCTCCCGCACCGCGATCATGTCCAGGAAGGCGTGGCAACGCACCACCTTGCCGCCTCGCATCTGCCAGATCCAGCAGTACTCGTTGTGGTAGTCGGCGCCGTCGGTGGCCGTCGCGTCACCCTCGAACCGGATGATCACGGTGTCACCGTCGGTCCACATGTCCTTGATCGTCATCCTGAGGATCGACGCCAGCCGGTCCAGGATCGGTGCCGACCCCTCCGCCAGGAACTCGGCCTTGGAGGTGTAGGTGCGGCCGTTGACGATCGTCCATCGGACGTCGTCGTGGAGGATCTCGTAGATGTCGCCACCCGCGTTCTGCCGCGCGAAGGCGCGCAACACCGCGGCCCGGTTGCGGCCCTCCTCGCCCGGCTTCCCGGGGCCGCGCCCGCCGGCCCGCTCGGCCGGGGCCGCCGAGGCCGCGCCAGCCCCGGCCAGGGCTGTCAGTCCACCGGCGACTCCTGCGGTCAGGAGCACCCGCCGGCTGTGCTGCGTGGCACTGTCCTTCATCATCGTTCCTCCCTAGCTTGCCGATGCGCGTCGCTGCCCTCGCGGTAGAAGACGTATCCCGCGTGGTGCAGCACGTCCCCGTCGAAGGTGCCGTCCGCGCTGAATCCGGTGTCGTCGACGTACTCGATCCGGGTCCCGACGACCTGGTAGGAACCCGTGTAGGCGCTCTCCCGCCCGCCACGGGCCTCGTCGTACCGGCCGTTCGCCAGCAGCATCTGCCGAATGTGACCGTCGGCCGTCACCCACATCCCGACGTACGGGTGCGGCGACACGTCACCGGCCCCCGCCGGTGGCGTCGCAGTCTGTGCGGCAGTCGCCGAAGGCGTGGACGCCGGACCGCCGTGCGGCGCCGCGTCGTCGGAAGCGGCACCACCGCTGCCTGCCCCGGCGGAACAACCCGCGAGCAACAGGACGCCGCACGCCGCGCTGAACAGAGCCCCTGGTCTCGAATTCGCCATGTCGACCACGGTAGGTATCCCGTCCGCCGACAGCCTGGTCCCAGTACTCCCAGGAAGAGGCCACCCTGCGTGCTCACCGCACACCCTGGCCAGGCCAGTGCCGCCCAGTGGGTCTTCCGGAGGGCCCTGGCAAGTCGTGACGGTGCCTGACTGTGGGGCTTGGGGTAGAAGCGCGGTTGTTGGTGGCGGCAGGACGGGCATGACCGGCTCAGATGATCATCACGGTTCTCTAGGCCATGCTGATCGTCCGAAGTGAGTCATGCCCGCACTGGCATCAGCGCTGACCTCGTCCCTGTCCTGCGCACCGGCTCTGACCGTGCCCGACCCCGCTGGTGGGTTGCCCGCGGTGCTCGCTGGTCTGCCTGATCCACGGGCACGGCGAGGTGTCCGGCACCGGCTGGCGGTCGTGGTGACCGCGGCGGTGTGCGCTGTGGTGGCCGCCTACCGCTCGTACGCCGCGATCGCCGAGTGGGTCGCCGACGTGCCGGCCGCGACGGCTCTCACATTGGGCATGACGCCCAATAGGCGCCCGTCGGAGGCGATGATCCGTCGGCTGTTGCAGGCCATGGACCCGCAACTGTCCGCGGCGATCAGTGTCTGGCTCGCCCGCCGGGCTGCCGCCGCAACCTCGACGACCGGCCGGGCCATCGCCGTCGACGGCAAGGGCCTGCGCGGCTCCCGCAGCACCGACAACACCGCCCGACACGTCCTCGCAGCCTGCGACCAGAACACCGGCGTGGTCCTGGGCAGCATCGACGTCAACGGCAAGAGCAACGAGATCACCCGATTTCAGCCGCTGCTCGATCAGATCAGCGACCCGCGCGACACCGTGATCACCGCCGACGCCCTGCACTGCCAGCGTGAGCCCGTCACCTATCTCGCCGAACGCGGCGCCCACTGGATCCTGACCGTCAAGGGCAACCAGCCCCACCTGCACGCCCAACTCACCGCACTGCCCGGCCTGGACCAGGTAGACGATCGCGGCCAGGATGGCCCGGTCATCAGCCCGCCGTTTTCCACCACCCTGCAGCCGGAGCGCAGGGGCGGGATCAACGGCTGCGTGGCCTGCCAGAAGTCGTCCGGAGCCCAGGAAGACGTCGATGATCTGCTGCGTACGCTTCGCGCTCTTCGCGTACGTGCCGCGATCGGATCGCCGGGCCACGGACCTCCCATTCCGTTCGGTCGATGTCGATGAGGTCGCCCGCTCGCACCCGCCTCCGACGCATCGTATGCGGATCACGACACATCACCTGCCGCCCCACGGGCCCCCGACATCCCGCCATCTTCAAAATATCCGTACGGATATTTCTGTGCTACGGTCTCGTCCATGTAGCGCAGATCCTCGCGGCGCCGTCGACGAACGAACGGAGCGAGAATGTCGTCCTACCCGAGATCGCATGCCGACCAGGCGCGACTGGCCCACGCGAACGACCCGACGTGGTGGCGACAGGCAGTCGTCTACCAGGTCTATCCCCGCAGCTTCGCGGACTCGAACGGCGACGGGATCGGCGACCTTCGCGGAGTGCTGTCCCGCGTGCCGTACCTCGCATCGCTCGATATCGACGCCGTCTGGCTGAGCCCGTTCTACCCGTCCGCACTGACCGACGGCGGCTACGACGTCGACCACTACCGTGACGTGGATCCGAGGCTCGGGACCCTGGACGACTTCGACGCACTCGTCGATCAACTCCACCGGCACGGCATTAAGATCATCATCGACATCGTCCCCAATCACAGCTCCGACCGTCACGCGTGGTTCCAGGAAGCGCTCGCGGGCGGACGCGGCTCCAGCGCCCGCGAGCGCTACATCTTCCGAGAAGGTCGGGGAGAGCACGGCGAACTGCCTCCGACGGACTGGGCAGCGCTCTTCGGCGGGTCCGCCTGGACGTGCGTGGATGACGGGCAGTGGTATCTGGGCCTGTTCACCCCTCACCAGCCCGACTGGAACTGGAACAATGCGGATGTCCGGGAGGATTTCCTACGCACTCTGCGTTTTTGGGGCGACCGCAGAGTGGACGGCTTCCGCGTCGACGTCGCGATGGGCCTCGCCAAGGACCTGCGCGATCCCCTCCCGAGCTGGGAGATGATCGCACCGGGTCTGGCGATCCTAAAAGGTCTCGTCTTCGAAGACCCGTTCGAAGAGGGACAGCATCCGCTCTTCGACCGCGACGAGGTCCACGACATCTACGCCGACTGGCGCGCCGTCTTCGACAGCTACTCGCCACCGTTGTTCGCCGTCGCCGAGGCGTGGGTGGCGCCGCACCGACGCGTTCGCTACGCCAGCGCGGAGAGCCTCGGACAGGCCTTCAACTTCGATCTGTTGACCGCGCCCTGGAGCCCACTTGGTCAAGATGGTGTGAGACACCCCGTGTGAGTGGGGTGCTGACCTGAGGGCGGGGATCGGAGATCCTTGTGTACGTGTCCACTTCATCTGGCAAGGAGTCGGCGTCCGGTGGCGGGGCTGATCCGGCGCCGAAGCCGTCGCGGCGGGTTTTCAGCCCGGAGTACAAGCTCGCGATGGTCGCCGAGTACGAGAGCGCCGCGAACGGGGAGAAAGGCGCGATCCTGCGCCGGGAGGGCTTGTACTCATCGCACATCATTGAATGGACGCGAGCCCGCGACGCCGGGCAACTCGGCAACGGAGGCGCCGAGAAAACGGACGCCGCCACGACTGTGGCCGGGGCGCGAGTGAAGAAGTCCGCGGAACAGATCGAATTGGAGAAGCTGCGCCGGCAGAACGAGAAACTGCAGGCGGATCTGAAGAAGACCCGTATGGCGTTGGATATTATGGGAAAAGCGCACGCGCTCTTGGAAGAACTCTCCGAGAGCGCGGACGACGACAGCCCGCCGAAGAGATCCTGACCGCCGTGTTCGGCGAGTTGCGCGACGCGGATATCTCGGTGCAGCGGGCGTGCGCGCTGACTGGGACCTCGCGGGCGACCTACTATCGGCGGGCGAAGCCGGTCGGACCGCGGCACGGGCCGTGGCTGCCGCGGACCCCGCCGCCGCAAGCGCTCAGCACGGCCGAACGTGACCGGGTGCTGGCGGTGTTGAACTCGCCGGTATACGCCGACCTGGCGATCCCGCAGGTCTGGGCCCGGGAACTCGATGCGGGCAGGTACCACTGCTCGATGTCCACGATGTATCGCATCGCCCGGGCGGCCGGGCAGAGCCGGGAACGACGCCGGCTGGCGACTCATCCACCCCGGGTGCGTCCAGAGCTGGTCGCGACCGGGCCCGGTCAGGTGTGGTCCTGGGACATCACCGCGTTGAAAGGACCCGTCAAAGGCGTCTGGTACAGATGTTACGTCGTTATTGACATCTACTCACGTTACGTCACCGGCTGGCTCGTCGCCGCCGGTGAGGACGCGATCGTGGCCCGTGTCTTCCTGGCCGACGCGATCAGCCGTAACGGGATCGAGCCGCACACCATCCACGCCGACCGTGGCGGCGCCATGGTGTCGAAGCCGGTATCGGAAATGCTCGTCGACCTCGGAGTCCTACGTTCGCATTCCCGGCCTCGGACCTCGAACGACAACCCGTACTCCGAAGCTCAGTTCAAGACGATGAAATACGTGCCGGACTTCCCGGATAGGTTCGGATCCCTCGCTGACGCGAGAGCCTTCTGTGACGCCTTCTTCACCGCCTACAATCACGAGCATCGGCATTCCGGGATCGGCTGGCACACTCCGGCGTCGGTGCACTACGGCACCGCCGAGCAAATCCGTGAGCAACGCCAACGCGCCCTCGACGCGGCCCACGCCGCCCACCCGGACCGGTTCAACCGCCGGCCGCGCGCACCGAAACTGCCCGACCAGGCCTGGATCAACCAGCCGACCCAGAAGGAACAGACCGTCTCAGTTTGACTTGACAACTACCGGTACGCCAGTTCGCGCTGTCCCCGATGGGCAGGTGAGTGGCGGCGTCGCAGTCGTAGGAGCCGACCCGGACAATTACGAGAGATCGAAGGGGGCGGGGAAGTGGCCTTCCCAGATCTGGCGGGATGCCTGTTCGGGGTAGGGCAGAGTCTTCGACTCGGTGTCCAGGACGCGGGTGAGGTGCCCGCCGGGCCGGTGAGCGGACCAGCCCGCGTCGCCGGTGGTGACGAAGCGGACCCATGCCTCCTGGAGTTCGCGGGAGAGCGCGACGGCCTCGGGAGTGGGCTCCCCGCCGATGAGCTGGGTGCCGACGGGGCTGTCCAGCGTGCCGAACGCCAGGGGCACGTCGAGGCTGTGGCAGGCGCCCAGGATGCCGCCGAGGGCCGGGGCAACCCAGCACAGTTCGAACAGGTATGAGGTGCCGCCGGCTGCGGCGTTCGCCTCGGCCAGCTTCTGTGACGGCATGCGGAAGAGGGCGTCGGAGTACACCGTCTCCACCAACTCCTCCGGGCCTGCCTGCGGGAACGCGGCACGGTAGGCCCGCGCGCCGTCCGGCTGCGGGGCGTGCAGTTCCAGGGCTGCGTGGGCGTCCTCCTCGGCGAAGGTGCCGTACCGTCCGCTCATGACGCTGAAGTACCGGAATTCGTCCCGGGTGTGGCCGACGAGCAGTTCGGTCCCGCTCGCGCGCGCGCCGGTCAGCGCGGGCCAGGGCGTTTCCGGGAGGACCTCGCCGTCGACGACGGGGCACAGCGCGGTGCCGGTCTCCGTGAGGCGTCCCCAACTCTCCCGGTGCGCGTGGAGGCCGGCGTTGAAGGAGGTGAGCGCGGCGGCCAGGTGCCATGGGTCGATGTCGCGCAGGGCCTCGGCGGTGGGGGCCGCCGCGCCGAGCCGGTCCGCGAACGCGGCGGTGACCTGCCGTGCCAGCGCGGGGGTGCTGTGCAGCCCCGGCACCGAATGGGCGATGGCCCGCCGGAACAGGCCGCGCGCGGACTTCATCGTCAGCAGGGCCGCGACCGAGCCCGCCCCGGCGGACACCCCGCCCACGGTGACCCGGCCGGGGTCGCCTCCGAAGGCGGCGATGTTGCGCTGCACCCACTCCAGCGCCGCGATCTGGTCGAGGAATCCGCGGTTGGGCGGCACGTCGTCGAGGAACGCGAATCCCTCCGCGCCCACGCGGCAGTTGATGGTCACCACGACGACTCCCGCCTCGGCCAGCGCTGCCGGGTCGTACATCGGGTCGCTCGACGCCGCCGAGAGGTAGCCGCCCACGGGGATCCACACCAGCACCGGCAGTCCCGCCGCGCCGGGATCCGGAGTGCCGACGTTGAGCGTCAGCCAGTCGGTGCCCTGCGGCGGCACGTCGATCGGCAGGGACAGCGGCACCACGGGGCCGAACTCGACCGCCTGCCTCGTCCCCTCCCAGCGGTGCGGCGGCGCGGGCGCGGCGAATCGGAGCGCTCCGACCGGGGGCTGGGCGTAGGGGATGCCGCGGAACACCGCGTGCCCCTGCCGCCGGCGCCCCTGCACCACGCCTTCCGTGGTCCGTACCCTTGGCTGTTCGCACATGACGATTCCTTCCCTCGAGTGGAACCCAGGATTATGGGTCAGTTGTATTATGTCAACCGTATTGGAACAGTCCCGGGTACGAGGGAAGGGCCGGCGATGCCGAAACAGGTGGACCACCGCGGACGCCGCGAAGCGATCGCCCGCGCACTGTGGCGGGTGGTGGAGCAGCGCGGCGTCACACAGCTGACGATGCGCGTGGTCGCGCAGGAGGCGGGCATGTCACTCGGGCAGCTGCAGCACTACTTCGCCTCCCGGACCGCCATGCTCTCCTTCGCCATGGACTTCGCGTCCGAGCAGACCTCGGTGCGCGTACACCACGGGCTCGAAAAGCTCGGCGACCGTCCGCACCCCCGTGACGTGCTGCGACTGACGCTCGCGGAAATGCTCCCCCTGCACGCCGACGCCCGCGCGACCAGCCGGATGAGCGCCACCTACGCCCTGGAGGCGCTGCACGACGAGGCCGTGCACGAGCAGGCGCGCCGCGGCCTCGTCCAAGGGCGGGCCCTCGTCGAGCAGTTGGTCCGCCAGGCGATCGCCGACGGGCACATCGACTCCGGCCGCGACCCGGCGACCGAGACCAACCTGCTCCTCGCCCTCACCGGCTTCACCTCCCTGATCGAACTCGACGTGATCGGGCCCCAGGACGCGCTCGCCGCGATCGACGTACATCTGGACCGGCTGTTCAGGAGCACATGACCTGTCCCCGGACACGGGGGCAGGTGGTGTCGGTCGTCGCCGGTCGCTCGTGAGTCGATCCGTCACCTTTGACCCCGGGATCTTGTTTTCCCGCGAGCCCTAACTTAGGGTGCCCTTAGTTACCCCCTATAACTCGCGGTGGAGGTGCAGTGGCGCGCGTAGGCGAACGTCGACGCCGGATCGGGGTTTACGACATCGTGCGGGTCGGTCGCGATCTCGGGATGGACGCCCTCAGCGTCAAGGCCGTCGCCGTCGAGCTTGGGGTCAGCCCGACCGCGCTCTACCGCTACGTCGACGGGCGGTGGGCGCTCGAACAACTCGTCGGGGAGAGCATCCTCGCCGAGCTAACCCTGACCGACGACCCCTCACACGGCATCGAGCGGCACCTGCTCTCGTTCGCGCTGCAACTGCGGGCCTTCACCCATATCCACCCGGGCATAGCCAGCTACCTGCAGACACTCTTCCCCCGTGGCGACTCCGGGCGGCGGGTGCTCGCCGACGAGGTCGCCGCGCTCGTCCGGCGTGGCTACGCCCCGGACGCGGCGATCGTCGTCTGCGGGGCGGTCGCCTCGATGACGATCGCGCTCGCGGCGTCCGAGGAGGTCAGCATCGCGGCCGAGAACGAGGACGCCGACGGCCTCGACCGGGAGCGTCTGTCGGCGGTCACCCACCTCGCCGTCGACGACCGCCTCGGGCCGGCGCACCTTGCCCTGCCCCAGTTCGCGCGTCCCGAGTACGTACGGCTGCTGCTCACCGGCGCGATCCGTGGCCTGGTCCACGTCGCGCCGCCCGGCCGGCCGGTCCATGAGATCGTCGCGGACCTCGCCGCGACCGGAGAGGAACTTTGATGGGCAGACGCGGATTCCAGGGTGCGGTCATGCGCAGCTTCGGCGCCCGTGACCATGAGTCGACCGTGGTCGGGCGGGAGCAGCGTGCGCCGAACCTGGTGCGCATCCGGCTGATCTCGCCGACGCTCTTCGACGAGGTGGAGGTCTTCCCCACAGCCTGGCTTCGGTTCTGGTTCCCCGACCCGGACGGTGGTGAGACCGAGCACCAACGCGCCTACACGATCGCCGAGGCGGATACGTCGACCGGCGAGTTCGCCATCGACATGGTGCTGCACGAGCCCGCCGGCGCCGCGTCCACCTGGGCGCAGAACGCCCAGCCGGGATGGACCGTCATGGCGACCTCGCTCGGCTCGTCCCGGTTCGAGGTGCCGGAGGACCTGCCTGCCGGCTACCTGCTGATCGGCGACTCGGCGTCGATCCCGGCGATCAACGGCATTCTCGGCGCGCTCCCCGCCGATGTCCCGGTGGAGGTGTACCTCGAGCAGCACGACGAGGCGGACCTGCTCATCCCGCTCGCCACCCACCCGCGGGCACGTGTCCACTGGGTGCCGCGCGCCGGAGGGGCCTCGCTGGCCGGGGCGATCGAGGCACGTGACTGGTCGGACTGGTATGCCTGGCTCGGCACCGAACACGTCTCCCTCAAGCACCTGCGGACCCGGCTGAAGGACGAGTTCGGGTTCCCGAAGTCGGAGGTGTACGGCCAGTCGTACTGGATCTACGGCCGTTCCATGGGCAAGTGGCGCGCCAGCAAGGAGGAACGGGCGGCTGTCCGGGCGGCGGAGGCGGCCACCGCCTCCCCCGCCGACACGCCCGCCGACCGAGCGTCGTTGGTAGCCTCGGCCGCACCCGTCGTGGACGGGGCCGGCGCGACGACGGCCCCGACAGCACCGGCCGAGTCCGTGCATTCGGACACGGCCGACCCGGACGTGCGGGGCGCCTGGCGGGCCCAGGCCGCCGGACGACTCCTTGCGCCGCTCAAGCGCACCCTCATCCTGGCCGGGGTGTTGCAGGCGGTGGTGACCCTGGTGGAGTTCGCCCCGTTCGTGCTGCTGGTCGAGCTGGCCCGGCGGATGCTGGCCGGCGCGCCGGACCACGCGCTGTGGACGATCGGGCTGTGGGCGGTCGCCCTGCTCGGCGTGGGCACTCTGCTCAGCGGCGCACTCACCCTGTGGCTGCACCTCGTCGACGCCCGCTTCGCGCGAGGCGTGCGGCAGCGACTGCTCGGCAAACTGGCCCGGCTGCCGCTCGGCTGGTTCACCGCCCGCGGCTCCGGCCACGTCAAGCAGGTGGTGCAGGACGACACCCTGGCCGTGCACTACCTGGTGACCCACGCCGTCCCCGACGCCGTCGCCGCGATCGTGGCGCCGCTGGCCGTGCTCGGTTACCTCTTCGTGGTCGACTGGCGGATGGCGTTGCTGCTGTTCGTACCGGTGCTGGTCTACGTGTTCACCATGTACGCGATGATCGTCCAATCCGGACCCAGGATCAGCCAATCCCAGCGGTGGGCGGAGCGGATGTCCGGCGAGGCCGGCGCCTACCTGGAGGGACAGCCGGTGATCCGGGTCTTCGGTGGGGCTGCCGCGTCGACGTTCCGCGCCCGGCTCGACGAGTACATCCAGTTCCTCAACGACTGGCAGCGGCCGTTCACCAACAAGAAAACGTTGATGGATCTCACGACCCGGCCGGGGACGTTCCTGCTCGTCATCGCCGCCGCCGGCACCGCCTTCGTCGCCGGCGGATCGATGGAGCCGGTGACGCTGCTGCCGTTCCTGCTGTTGGGAACCACGTTCGGCGCCCGGCTGCTCGGCATCGGCTACGGGCTGAGCGGGCTACGCGCCGGACTGCTCGCCGCCCGCCGCGTACAGAACACCATCGACGGCCCCGAACTGCGGACCGCCGCGGAGGACGCCCACGCCGCCCCAGCGGAGGTCGATGTCATCGGAGACGGCGACTCCACCCGCCACCGCGCCGGGACCGTCACCTTCGACCGGGTCACGTTCTCCTACCGGCCCGGCGTGCCGGTGATCTCCGACGTCTCGCTCGTCCTCACCCCCGGCACCGTGACCGCGCTCGTCGGCCCGTCCGGATCGGGCAAGTCGACGCTGGCCGCACTGCTCGCCCGGTTCTACGACGTCGACTCCGGCGCGATCCGGGTCGACGGTCGCGACGTGCGCGACCTCGGCGTCGACGCGCTGTACGAGCGGGTCGGCTTCGTGTTCCAGCAGACGCAACTGGTGCACGGCACGGTGCACGACAACATCGCCCTCGCCGTGCCGGACGCGACCCGTGAGCAGGTCGTCGACGCGGCCCGAGCGGCGCACATCCACGATCGCGTCCAACGCATGGCCGACGGGTACGACACCGTCCTCGGACCCGACGCGGCACTGTCCGGCGGGGAGCGCCAGCGCCTCACCATCGCCCGCGCGATCCTCGCCGACACCCCGGTCCTCGTCCTCGACGAGGCGACCGCCTACGCCGACCCCGAATCGGAGTACCTCGTGCAACAGGCCCTCAACCGGCTCACCGCCGACCGCACCGTGCTCGTCATCGCCCACCGGCTGCACACCATTACCGGCGTCGACCGGATCGTGGTGCTCGACGAGGGACGCATCGCCGAGACCGGCACCCACGACGAACTCCTCGCGGCCGGCGGCCGGTACCGGCGGCTCTGGGACGCCGGACAGGGACGCAGTGCCGACGACGCCGCGACCGACCCGGACGGGCAGCCGCGTCCGGCCGGTCAGTCGTTCGAGATCGAGGGGGCGGCCCGATGATCCGTACCCTGGTGCGTCTGCTGCCTCCCGACCAGCGTCGCCGGGCCGCCGGCCACACCGCCCTGACCGTCGTCGGCGTCATCCTGCGCGCGGTCGGCGCGGTGCTGCTGGTGCCGCTCGTCGCTGCCCTGTTCGGCCCCGACCCCGGACGGGCGTGGCCGTGGGTGGGTGCCCTGACCGCGGTAACCGTCGTGGGATGGGTCGTCGACGCGAGTGTCGCCCGGATCGGCTTCGACCTCGGGTACGGGCTGCTCAACAACGCCCAGCACACGATCGCCGACCGGCTCACCCGGATCCAGCTGACCTGGTTCACCGCCGACAACACCGCCACCGCCCGGCAGGCGATCGCGGCGACCGGCCCGGACCTGTTCGGCATCATCGTCTACCTGGTCACCCCGCTGATCGGCGCGATCGCCCTGCCCGTCATCATCGGGCTGGCGCTGCTCGCCATCTCCGTACCGCTCGGGCTTGCCGCACTGGCCGGGGTGCCGGTGCTGCTCGGCGCGTTCTGGGCGGCCGGGCGGATCACCCGGGCCGCGGACCGCACCGCAGGTGAACGCAACACCTCGCTGACCGAGCGGATCGTCGAGTTCGCCCGCAACCAGCAAGCCTTGCGGGCGGCCCGGCGCGCCGAGCCAGCCCGCAGTGTCGTCGGCGCCACGCTGGAATCCCAGCACGGTGCGGCCATGCGGCTGGTGCTCATGCAGATCCCGGGGCAGTTGCTGTTCAGCCTCGCAAGCCAGATCGCCCTGGTGCTGCTGGCCGGCACCACGACGGTGCTTGCGGTGCGGGGCGACCTCGGCATCCCGGAGGCGATCGCGCTGATCGTCGTCATCGCACGCTACCTGGAGCCGTTCGCCGCGCTCGGCGGCCTCTCCCCCGGCATTGAGACCGCCACGACGACCCTGCGTCGGATGCACGCCGTCCTGAACGCACCGGTCCCGACCGGGGGCACGGCGGACGGGTCCGTGCCGACCGGGGCGCCCCGGATCCGGCTGGACGCAGTGGAATTCCGCTACGACCCGGACGGCCCACCCGTCCTCGACGGCCTGGACCTGACCTTCGAACCGGGGAGCACCACCGCGATCGTCGGCCCTTCCGGATCGGGCAAGAGCACCGTCCTGGCGCTGCTCGCAGGGCTGCACACACCGTCGAGCGGAGCCATCCGCATCGGCGACGCCGACGTCGCCACCCTGGATCCGGATGCCAGGCGCCGGTTGGTCAGCGTGGTCTTCCAACACCCGTACCTGTTCGGCGGCACGGTCCGGGACAACATCCTCGCCGGCGACACCTCGGCCGACGCTGACCGCGTCGCCCTGGCCGCGGCGTTGGCCCGTGTCGACGAGTTGACCGCCCGGCTGCCCGACGGGGAGGAGACCGTCGTCGGCGAGGCCGGCACCGCCCTGTCCGGCGGCGAACGGCAACGGGTGAGCATCGCACGGGCACTGCTCAAGCCCGCACCGGTGCTACTGCTGGACGAGGCCACCAGCGCCCTGGACACCGAGAACGAAATCGCGGTCGTCCGGGCGCTCACCGACGACCCAGTGCCGCGCACCCGGGTCATCGTCACCCACCGGCCCGGCAGCATCCGCCACGCCGACCGGGTCGTCCTGATCGAGAACGGGCGCGTCATCGAGGACGGGCCCGTCGACGAACTGCTCGCCGCAGGTGGCCGGTTCGCCCAGTTCTGGCAGCAGCAGGAGTCGGTAGCCGGGTGGCGCATCGCGGCGGGCCGCACCGCCGCCTGATTCCGCCGCGGCGCCGGCGCACTCACCGCCGCCACCGGCGGGCCAACCGGGCCATCTCGTCGAGCAGGTCATGACTTGGTGAGGGCGGGCGTCGCGGAACTTCGACGACTTCGTGCCGGCGGCCATCGGTGGCGGTGATCGCGATACGGCGCGGCTTGGATGTCTCGGCATCAACATGCAGATGGGGGGCGATCTCGCCGGCCACACCAAGACCTGAAACCGTTACCAGACGGGCTTTTGCGCGAGATCGGAAAGGGCATCCGGCGAGGAGGGGACCAACCTGCGCGAGCCTGGTCAGGGCTGGAGTTGTGTGGGTATCGCTCCGTTGGTCTGGAGCATGTCGCGGGCGGCTTTGATGGCGTCGGGGGTGGTGGGAAGGACCCGGCCGGCGTTGTCGAGCCGGGTGAGTACGCCGAGGGCTTGCAGTGGCCGGTGGTGGCCGTCGCGGATGCCGGAGACGTAGACGGTGATGCCGCGCCCCTCGAGTTTTTCGATGGCGTCCTTGAGGATGAGCGCGCCTGAGGCGTCGATGGTGGTCACTCGGGACATGCGGAGAATGACCACCGAGACGTCTGCGACGTCGGCCAGTTCGAGCAGGAAGCGGTGGGCGGCGGCGAAGAACAGGGGGCCGTCGATCCGGTAGGCGACGATGTGTTCGGTGAGCAGTTTGTGTTCGGCTTCGCCGTGCGCGTCGGGCAGGTCCGGTGTCACGTCGACCTGGTCGAGGCGGGCGTCCTTGGCCACGGCCCGCAGGGCGAGGGTGCCGGCGACGATCAGGCCGATGATCACGGCGTAGACCAGGTCCAGGGCAACTGTCGCGGCAGCGGTGAGGACCAGGACCACGGCGTCGGATCGGGTGGCGCGGGCCATTGCCTTGAGGCTTCCGACCTCGACCATGCGGATCGCGGTGGCGATCAGTACGCCGGCCAGGGCCGCGAGTGGGACACGGGAGACCAGCGGCGCCGCGGCGAGGACGATGAGCGCTAGTATCGCAGCGTGGGTGAGTGCGGCCAGACGGGAGCTGGCTCCGGAGCGCACGTTCACGGCGGTACGGGCGATGGCGCCGGTGGCCGGAACCCCGCCGAACAGCGGAGCCGCGATGTTGGCCAGTCCTTGGCCGAACAGTTCACGGTCGGGGTCGTGGCGTTGCTCGACCGTCATGCCGTCGGCCACGGACGCCGACAGCAGGGACTCCAGAGCCGCGAGGGTCGCGACGGCAAGAGCCGGCGCCAGCAGCGCGGTGAGCGTGTCCGGATCGAGGAACCCCAGGGACGGCGCGGGCAGGCCGGCGGGTAGGGCGCCGATCGTCTGCGCATCCAGCTCGAGAGCCTCGGTCACGATCGTCGCGGCGATGACGGCGAGAATGGAGAACGGGATGGCGGGCTTCCATCTCGCACCGAGAAGCATCACCGCGGCCACACCGACGGTGATGCCGGCCGGCGCCCAGTTCGGGGCGCCGACGAATCCTCGCATGGCGTGCCAGGTGGCCAGCAGGATCTGGTCGGCTTCCGGCTTGGGGACGCCGAGTGCGTTGGGAATCTGTTGCAGGCCGATCACACAGGCGATCCCGAACGTGAATCCCTCGACCACCGGCGCCGGGACGTACCGCATGTAGCGGCCGGCTCTGGCGAACGCGAGCGCGACCAGCAGCAGCCCGGCCAGCAACCCGACGGTCAGCACCCCGGTGGCGCCGTACTGAGCGGTGATCGGCACCAGGACGACCGTCATGGCCCCGGTCGGCCCGGAGACCTGCAGGTTCGATCCGCCGAACACCGCGGCGACAGCACCCGCGACGATCGCGGTCGCCAGTCCCGCTTCCGCACCCATTCCCGAGGCGACCCCGAAGCCGAGGGCGAGCGGAAGCGCGACCACGGCCACCGTGAGTCCGGCCAGCAGGTCGCGGCGCGGCTGACGGCGTATCGCTGCCAGGTCTGCGCGACCGGGTAGCAGGGACCTGACCTGACGCCAGGACCTGCCGATCGGCTTCACTTCGCGTCGGCTCCGACTTGCCGTAGCTCCTCAAGAAGCTCGTTCTGACCGGCGAGCATCTCGGTGAGGATCCGCCGCGCGGCTCGCATCAGGTCGGCGACGTCCCCACCGGCCAAGGCGTAGACGACGGTGGAGCCCTGGCGGCTGGCTGTGACGATGCCCGACCGGCGAAGCACCGCCAACTGCTGCGACAGGTTCGGAGGCTCGACGTCGATGGCGGCCAGCAGGTCCCGCACCGGCATGGGCCGTTCCTGCAGCAGCTCCAGGACCCGGATCCGGACCGGATGACCCAGCATCCGGAAGAACTCGGCCTTGGCCTGATAGAGCGGAACCGGCATGCCACCTCGATCACTGAAACCTGATCACTGAAACCCCCACCGCCGAAGCACTGCCGCCCGACGCTCCCACATCGTGCATCAAGTTGCGAAATTATGCAATTGCTAATTCGATCCGGACGGGGATGCGACCCCCACCGACAACTCCCCTGGCCGCTGGGCGATCGAGACGAGAGCCTCATCGACGCCGCGAACCCCACCTCGACCACTTGACACGTCAGAGGGACCTCGGCCCGGTCGGCCCGGTCCTCCTCCACCAGGCCGTCCGGGTTTCCGCTCAACAGTTCGGGGCGACCGTGCCGGACGATCCGGTGTGGACGAACCCGTCGGAGACGTACCGGCCGTCGCCGATCTTGTCCCAGATGTCGGTCCAGTACTGGTAGACGTCGCTCCAGACCCGGGTGCCCCGGGTCTGGCAGATGATCTGCACGGTCGCGCCGTGGGCGACGGTGCCGACCACGGCGTACGAGGTGCCGGGGCCGGACCGCACGTTCAGTGCGTCGCCGCCGGTGTTGACCGTGCCGTAGACCCCGCCACCGGGGTTGCCGACCCCCTCGCGGGCCTCGGCGAGGTAGTTGCGGTAGGCGCCGTTGGTGTAGGTCGCCCACGCGGTCCAGCCGGACCAGCCCCAGATGTCGTGGGCGGCACGGGCGTTGCAGTACAACTCGTAGGCGCAGGCGTCGCTGACCCAGGCGTGGTAGCAGTTGTTGATCTGCCAGCCGCCGCGGTCGAGCGAGCCGTTGGGGCAGCCGGCGGTCGGGCCGTTGCGGTTCTGGGCGCCGGCGGTGCACCAGGACTCGGCCAGGGCGACGGCGACCGCGACGACCAGGTTCTCGCCGGTCCAGCCGGCCGCACGGGCCGGCTGGGCGCAGCGTACGGAACGGGCGCTGGCCTGCGTGCCCACGCCGTCCCCGGTCCGGGCACCGGCCGCGACCGGCTCCGGCCCGGCCGGGCTCGCCGCGGCCGGGCCGGCCACGGTCAGGTTCAGCCCGAGTACGGCCACCAGCGCGACCACGGTACGGATCACGCGGCCCACGCGTACCACCCCCTCATGTAGTCCAGTGTGTAGGCGGTGTTCTTGCCGTCCCAGCTCCCGTCGGTGCCGGCGCCGTACGGGTCGTTGACGTAGACCCGGCCGTCGTCGAGGTAGCCGGTGATCAGGGCGATGTGGCCGTACCTGCCGTAGGCGAAGTTGCCGCTGACGACGACCATCAGGTTGGCGTCGATCTTGGACTTGATCCAGGACCAGGTGACATTGCCGGTCTCGGCGACCGTGTACGAGACGTGCCGGTCGAGGTAGTCCCGCAGCCAGTGGTGCAGGGTGCCGACGCTCGGAGTGTCCACCAGCCAGCCGTACGCGCCGGCGAAGTAGTTCCAGTTCGGGTCCGGGGCCACCGCGTCGTAGGTGGTGCCGTAGGCGGTGTACCGGTGGGTGATGTATCCGCCGTACGGTGACCAGTGCCGTGACGGGGTACTGACGTAGTAGCCGTTCTGGTTGGCGAGTTGGTAGCCGGCGAGGTCCATGACCACGCTGGTCGGCCCGCAGGCGGAGTTGCCGTTGAAGTTGTCGGCGGTGTCCCAGAGCTGGTGGATGAAGGTCGACGAGACGATCTTCGCCTGTACGCCGGCACCGCCGGTGGTTGCGGTGCCGGTGCCCTTCCCGCCGCTGGTGACGGTGGCCGTCGTGGGGGTGGCGGCGGCGTCGAGGTGCGCGGCGGTCACCGCGTCGGTGGCGTCCACGATCCGCACCCCGAGGCGTTCGGAGGCCAGCCGCAGTCCGGTGCCGGCGAATCCGTCGAGGCGGTAGTTGGCGGTGATGCCGGCGACGACACGTTCGATACCGCCCGTCTTCAGGTCGCGGACGTAGACGCCGTTCAGGTCGTCGAGCCGTTGCAGCGCCCGACCCCGGCTGGCCGCCTTCTCGTCCGGGGAGACACAGCCCTGGATGGCGTACGCGACCCGCCCGTCGCCGCTCCACACCGCCTCGCGGTAGGAGTCGGTGGTGGTGCCGGTCCGGGTCAGCGTCGTACCGTGCTCGTCGGCGAGCAGCAGGCTGGCGGAGGTGCCGGCGCACGGGTAGACGTGGTCGGCGACGATCGCGCTCACCCGCACCGCCCCGCCGACCGTCACGGTGCGCAGGTCGCGGTAGACGGTGCCGCCGGTGCTGGCCAGTACGGTGCGGTGGGTGCCGGTGGCCAGGTCGACCCGGCTCAGTGACGGCCCGGACCCAGGCCCGGCCAGCCGGTGGGTGACCAGCGCCGCCCCGCCGGTGCCCCAGCCGAGCAGTTGTACGTCGCTGCCGGTGAGCCGGGCGACGGCGCGGTCCGGGCCGGCACCTTCCGCCGGGCGCAGCCGCAACTGCCCGGAGTCGGTGCCGGCCAGGACGTAGCCGAGCCGGCCGTCCGTGGTGTACGCGGCGGAGGTTACCCGGCCGGCGGCGACCCGGGTGAGCCGTCCGCTGTCGACGTCGAGGGCGAGCAGGCCGGCTCCGTACCGGCCGTCGAAGTCGGTGATGACGGCGGCGTGTCTTCCGGTCGGGTCGAGCACGGCCCGTACCGAGAAGCCGGGGTCGCTGACCGCGACCGTGGCGCGGGTGACGCCGTCGACGCGGACGTCGTAGCCGGCGGCGGTCCGTACGGTGTGGATGCCGTGGTCAGCGGGGGCGGCCGGCACGCCGCCGGCCGTGGCCGGCGGCGTGCCGGTGGTGGCCAACGCCGCCGCGCAGAGTCCGGCGAGCAGGATCGGGCGGACTGCCCGCGAGCCGCGTCCGGGTGGTCGGGGTGGGGACATGTGCGTCTCCTTCGCAGGTTGGTCGGGGCTCCCGGCCGGGAGCGCCGCCGGCCGGGAGCGGGTTCACCCGATCTGGTCCGGTGCCCGGGGTTCGAGCCCGAGTGCCTCGCGCAGGTCCTGGGCGAGGGCGGTCGGGTCGGCGAACCGGCTCTGCCGTACCAGCAGTGCCGTGGAGACCGGGAAAAGGTTGCCGGCCTCCCGCATGAGTTCGGCCGTGCCAGCCCCGGCTGGGCGGTCGGGGCCGAGAACCCGATCGGCGGTCGGGTCGTCGAGGACGTAGACCCAGACCCGGTAGGCGCTCGGGTCGTCGGTCAGCCCCGGACCGGCCAGTACGGTGCGGTCGTACCGCTCGGGCAGGGCCGGTGCGGGGCAGCCGAGGTGGACCGCGGTCGCCGGGTCGTACCCGAACCGGCCGTAGGCACCGGACCAGCCTGGCGCCTGGCGGGCCCGGTCCAGGGCGGTGAGCAGGACGGTCCGGACGCTGTCCGGCGCGTCCGAACGCGGTCCGGCCTCGACACACATCCGCAGGTCCGACCGGGTGGTGACGAGTAGTCCGCTGGCGGTGTCGAGGTGGGCGTGGTCGGCGTGGTCGTGGCCGCTGTCGCGGCCTGTCGCCGCCACCGCGATCCCGCCGGCGATCAGCGCCGCCACGACCGCCCCGGTCAGCACGGTCAGGAGTCGGGTGGGTGGAAAGCGCCGGTCCACGGTCAGCCCATCAGGTTCCGTACGGACTGGAAGTCCGATGGGCTCGGATACCAGTTGGTCCAGTTGCCGCAGCCGTAGCCGACGATCGTGCTGTGCATGAGGCTCGGCGGGTTGCAGACGCCGTTGTCGTCGGTCAGGCCGAAGACGTGCCCGAACTCGTGGTTGATGAACGCCCGACCGGTGTTGTCGAGCCGGCCGCCGGAGCTGAAGACCAGGTAGACGTATGCCCACCGGCTGTCGTAGTGGCCGTGGGTGGCGTTCCACACCGGGTTGTCGTGGACGACGCAGTTGTAGTAGTTGGCCGGGCCGCCGCACCGGCCGCTCCAGTCCCAGGCGTAGTGGACCTCGATCTCGATGGTGTTCCGGGTCGCGGCGGGGTACGAGCTGCAGTGGCTGTCGGTCGGCCACAGGTCGATCCGCCACTCGCCGAGGCCGTCCCAGACCCTGCCGGATCCCATCTGCGTCAGGGTCTGGTTCACGAAGGAGCGGGCGGCGGCGTGGCTGACCTTGGACGTGTCCCGCGACTCGACGCAGAACTGCTCGTCGTAGGTGCCGGCGGCGGAGCCGGCGGTGGCGAAGTGCATGTTGTGCAGGTGCCGCTGCGAGCTGGGGTTCGGGTGGGACGCGGCGGCCGGGCCGGCTGGTACGAGCAGCGCGGCGACCAGCACGGCGAGCCATACGGCCGGAACCCAGGCGGGTAGCGGGGCACGTCGGTCGGACATCGACGTTCTCCTTTCGACGGGGGTGTCGTGGAGTGTTCCGGGCACCGTTCTACGGCTGGTATATGCGCACCTGATCGCTATGCTTCGATGCCATGGAGGATCGGCTGCGGTTCGGTCTCCTCGGCCCCGTACAGGCGTGGGCCGGCGACCGGCCGGTCGTGCTCGGACCACCGATGCAGCGTGCGGTCCTGGCCGCGCTGCTCCTGCACGCCAACCGGGTCACCTCGGTCGACGAGCTCGTCGACCTGCTGTGGGAAGCCGGGCCGCCACGCACCGCCCGCAAGAACGTCCAGTTGTACGTGTGGCGCCTACGCAAGCTTCTCGGCGACCGCCTGGTGTCGAGCCCGCCCGGCTACCGGATCGCGGTCGACCCGGCCGACCTGGACCTCACCCGGTTCGAGGACCTGCTCCGCGCGGCCCGGACGTCCGTCCGGGCCGGCCGTTGCGAGCGGGCCGGCGCGCTGTACCGGTCGGCGCTGGACCTGTGGCGCGGCGAGCCGCTGGCCGACGTCGCCGGGATCGGCACCTTCGGCGCCGGCGCCGCCCGGCTGGACCGGTTACGCCTGGCGGCGTACGAGGAGTACGTCGACGTGGAACTCGACCTGGACCGGCACCAGGCGGTGTTGCCACTGCTCGACGACCTGGTCACCCGCTATCCGCTGCACGAACGGTTCGCCGAGCAACAGGTGACGACGCTGCACCACCTCGGCCGGCGGGGTGCGGCCGTCGACGCGTACCTGCGGTGCCGCCGGACGCTCGCCGACGAACTCGGGCTGCGGCCCGGCCCGGTCCTACAACGCCTCGGTGAACTGGCCCGGGGCCCGGCCGACCCGCCAGCCCCGGGCCCCCGAGGGTCGGCGCTGCGGGAGTTGCCGCACACCGTCGCCGCATTCGTCGGCCGCCAGCGGGAACTCGGCGTCCTGCGCGAACGGCTCACCGACCGCCGGGGACCGGCGATCCCGCTGTGCGTGGTCACCGGACCGGCCGGGGTCGGCAAGTCGGCCCTGGCCATACGGGCAGCTCACCAGGTCGCCGACGCCTTCCCCGACGGCCAGTTGTACGCCGACCTGCGTGGCGCCACCGCCGGCCTGCAGCCGGCCGCGCCGATCGACGTACTCGGCCGGTTCCTGCGGGTGCTCGGGGTGGCGGACAACGCGGTCCCCGCCGAGGTGGCCGAGGCGTCGGCCCGCCTGCGGTCGCTGCTGGCCGACCGGCGGCTGCTCCTGGTCCTCGACAACGCCCACGACGCTGCCCAGGTACGACCCCTGATCCCGGCCGGTACCCGCTGCGCGGTCCTGGTCACCTCCCGGCGCAACCTGGTCGACGTCGACGGTGCCGGCCACCTGGAACTCGACGTGCTCACCGACGCCGACGCCGTCGAACTACTCGTCCGGCTTGCCGGCGGCCCCCGGGTCGCCGCGGAGGCCGACACCGCCGCGCTGCTGGTCCGCCGGCTCGGCGGCCTGCCGCTCGCGATCCGGATCGCCGGTGCCCGGCTCGCCGCCCGGCCGAACTGGACGCTGGCCACGCTCGCCGACCGGCTGCACGACGAACGGCGCCGGCTGCACGAACTGCGCCTGGGCGACATCGCGGTACGGACCAGTTTCCTCGTCAGCTACCAGCACCTGGCCGACCCGATGGCGACCCGGCTGTTCCGGCTACTCGGTGCCGTCGACGGACCGGACGTCACCGCACCGGTCGCCGCGGTGCTGCTGGACGTCGACCCGCCGCAGGCCCTGGACGCGCTCGACGAACTCGTCGACGCCCGGCTACTCGACGAGACCGCGACCGGGCGCTACGCCATGCACGACCTGATCCGGCTCTTCGCCCGCGAACGCGCCGGCGACGAACCACCCGCCGACCGGGACGCGGCCGTGGACCGGATGCTGGCCCACCACCTCGACCTGACCCGACACGCGTTGGGCCTGCTGCGGCCCGGCACCCGTACACCCCCGATCACCGGCCCGCCGCGCTTCGTCGACGCGGACACGGCGCTGGCCTGGCTGACCACCGAGCGGACGAACCTGGTGGCGGCCACCGTGCAGGCCGCCGGCTCGACGGCACACGCCCGCCACGGCGCCGACCTGGCCGACAGCCTGTTCCTCTTCTTCGAGATGTCCGGGCACGTGGCGGACTGGCTCACCGTCGACCGGGCCGGCATCGACGCGGCCGTCCGACTCGGTGACCGGGTGACCGAGGCCCGCCTGCGGCACGACCTCGCGGTCGCGTACTTCTATTTGCACCGCCCCGACGAGGCGGCCCGGCATCTGGAGCACAGCCTGCTGGTCAGCCGGGCCGCCGGCGACGACGAGGGCCGGGCCAGGGCGCTGAACCAGTTCGGTGTGCTGCACGGGATGGCCGGCGACTACGAACGGGCCGCCGAGTTCTTCAAGGACAGCCTGCGGCTGCGCCGCAAGCTCGGTGACGAGCGGTCCTGTGCCGCGGCCCAGGGCAACATCGGCATGGCCTACCGCCTCGCCGGACGCCTGGAGGAGTCGGTGCGGCACTGCCGGGCGGCGGCGAGCCTGGCCCGGCGGGCCGCCGCCCCCGAGGTGGAGGTGAACGCGCTGGGCAATCTCGGTGAGGTGCAGTGCATGCTGGGCCGCTACAGTTCGGCGCTGCGGTACCTGCGGCGCAGCCTGGCCATCGCCGGGGTGCCGGCCAACGAGCGCAACCGGGGCAGCATCATGGGCACCCTCGCCGACGCCTACCTCGGCGCGGGACGACCCGGTCCGGCGATCAGATACGCGGAACTTGCCGTCGAGGCCATGCGCCGGGCGGACTTCCGGCACGGCGAGGCGCTCGCGCTGCGCCGGGCCGGCCGGATGCTGTGCGCCCACGGCGATCCGGGACGCGGGATAGAACAGTTGCGGCTCGCCCTGGCCCTGTTCACCGACCTGAAGCTACCCGAAGCGGCCGAGGTACGCGCCGAACTACGTGCGGCCCGGCCGATCCGGCCGTAACCCGGCGCCGGGCATGGGCTGCGTCCGCCGCTGCCGGACGCTGACGCAGGCTACCGCGACAGCAGCCAGTTCCGCACCGCACTGGATGGGACGTCGCTTACGTCATGCAGGTCAACGGCGACGCCCCAAGACCGTGGCCACCCTCATCAAGCAGGAAACCGGCACCAAAAGCGCCGCGGCACAGCCCGGACACTCCAGCGAAGAGGTCACCCACACCTACTACATCGCCAAGCCCCTCCAAGCACCCGACGTCTCCGACGTACTCGAACGCCTCGGCGCCGCCCCGGACGGACAACACACACCCGCACCGCACGACGATGCACACCGATGACAAACCCGGTTGCCGCCCCGGGTAATCGGGGGGTATTCGGGGGGCGATTCAAAGCTTCATAGAAGAAAGCCAAAGCCCTGACCAGCATTTCCGCTGGTCAGGGCTTTCTTTTTGTCGGGACGGCCGGATTCGAACCGACGACCCCTTGACCCCCAGGCAACCAACCCGGGGCGTTGAGCTAGAGCAAGACCTCACCCCACCTGCAGCGCCGATCCCCCACCGTCCACCGCTGTCCGTCGGCGCACACCTCGATCGTCACTCAGTTAGTCACCCATCCTCTCGCTCGCCTCTCCACGCGCCCCGCCCAAGCAAGCCTGCGCCACCTGCTCCTCATCGGCGAAATCAAGACTCAGCTTCGACAGACACCGATTCGCAACAGATCTCGCTCGTCATCCGTAGCAAGCCTACCTATGTAGAGCTACTGCTATCGTGCTCGTGTGCAGATCACTCTGACGGTGCTGAAGGTGCTAACAGCCCTTCTCGAAGATCCATTGGCTGAGCGGTACGGCCTTGATCTCATGAAGGAGACGGGCCTACCGTCCGGAACCCTCTATCCAATCTTGGCCCGCCTAGAAAGTGCGGGATGGCTCAAGGCGGAGAAGGAGATGCCACCCCCAATCGGGCGACCACGTCGACGCTACTACCGCCTGACCGCAGAGGGCACCATCCAAGCTCGACTTGCCCGCGCTGAGGCATTAAGGGAACTGGGCGAAAAGAAGCCAAGCACGGCTATCCCGCTGCGACCCCAGGGACAGTTGGCGTGAGCAGTCTTCTAGTTGCGGTTATCTCTTGCCTCGCCATCATTATCGCCACAACCGCGAGCGGCTTGATAGTAAAAGAGCTTGAGGGGTGGTTCGACATCATCCCGAATCTGCTACTAAAGGTCGCTCGGCGGCGACTACCATCCCATCTCCGCGTGGAACTGTACGAGGAGTGGTCGGCAGAACTCCATATAGCTCTTCATGCCGCCTCCACCAGACCGATCTCACGCTTGTTTCTAGGAGTCAGGTATGCAACTGGTCTTCTATGGGCAGCTCGCCGCGTGGGCAGAGAGCTAAGCGCCACAAGCAGAGAAACCGACGACTTGACGGTAGACCAGCTTGCCAGATTCGAAATTTTTGCCGCCGATACTACACCAACAGAATACCATTTCGCCCTCGTCCGCGAGGGAAGCATGTCCCGACGCCAGCATCTCATACGCGTCCCCCGTTCGACCGCAGACAATCTACCGGCAATGCTTGTTCTACTAATCGCGTCCCTCGAGGACCCCGCCGACCCATACGAATTGAGGCGATTGCTGCTCATCAAGTAGGTCTAGCGCCATCCCGTCTGCCGTCGACCCGCCCACCGTGGGAGCGGGCCGCCGCCCCGGCCCGCCATGACAAGCGGACCTTGACGGCTCGTACGGGCGCTGGCGGGTCGGGGTGGTGGTCTGCTCGGCTTGCCCGGGTCGATGGCGGGCGGGATGGCCCGCCGCAACCACCCACGGACCGCGACCCGCCGACGGCGGCCGGGCATCCCGGAGCCCGAGCGCCCCCGCCGGAGGCGCAGTAACCGCAACCCCGCACGGCCCGGCCCCCGCCCCGTCGACGCCGGCCGGGTCGTCGGGCGCGTCGGCCTGGTCCCGGTCGTGGCCGGCTGCCGGCCGGCGCACCCCAACCACTACACAACCTCGTGCCGTCGTCGCGGCCCGCTTGGGCCTTCCGCTTCCGCGCCAGCCGTCGGGCGTGTTGCGTGGCCGGAGTCGGAGCGCCAGCGGAGCGACGGACGCGCGCCCAGACGGCGGCGCGTGCGGCCCGTCTCGGGCCGCCTTGAAGACGTACAGAAACTTTGCACGTCTCGAACGGCAGCCGGGTGTCCGGTCTCGGGACCTGCGTGACACTGGGTCTGTTCGGGTGATGGAAAGCAACCTGACGGACAGGTTGTCTCCTGGCAGGGTGAGCTGGTGCCGGATATGGACCCGACAGAGGCGGAGTACCTCCGTCAGATAGAACTCCTTGCCAATGGCGTCGTCAATCGGGCGCTGGACGAGGGTTGGCTGAGCTTTGCTCCCGATCCTGACGATGCGACACCCCTGCATCGCGCCGTCAACGAGCTGGCCCGCCAGTTGCGGCATTACCACTTCGAGGATGACGGCTGCGTCGACCCCGATGCCCCACTTGTCAGCCTAGCCGGGGCTCTCCTGGTTCGTCCCAACAGCGTTATGAGCGAGCAGGAGTACACCGACATTTGCGAACGCCTAGGCGTTGAGGCACGGCCACAGGGGTGGGCGTTGTGGCACACCTGGGATAAGAAAGGCCGACGAATCACCATGGTCACCACTAGGATTAGCACCACTGAAGGAATGCTGCTGGTCTGGTCGAAAGGCAGCCACCTCATGCCCGCCAAACCGCCACGCGCTGCGGTCGCAGCCACAGTCAAGGGATGGCTTGGACCAGCGGTCCGATCTCCCGACTACGCGGCCGAGACGGGCGTAACGGAAGCCGCCGCCGCTTCCGTGTCACCGCGCTCGCCAGGTGGGTCCATAACGACCCCATCGAGCAACGGGCAGGAGGGCATTCGGCCGGATGTGTCGCCCACCTCCTGAGACCGGCAGCCGGCAGCCGGCCATAACCTCGCCCAGGTCGAGCCGTCTTCGCCGAAAGCTGCTCCCACCGAAGCCCTCAACGTCGGGTGCCTGACTGGAGTTTATGCAGGTCAACCGGTAGCATCGTGCATATACACGGACGATCGGAGTGCGGTGGCAGGCTTTGCAGAGCCCGAGCAGGTCGCCGCGCGTCATGAGCTTGGCGCGGAGCTGCGACAGCTTCGGGAACAGGCTGGGTTGTCCGGTCAGGGGTTGGCGGATCTGCTGGGTTGGTCCCAGTCCAAGGTGAGCCGGATCGAGCAGGCAAAGACTCTGCCGTCGCTCGACGACGTCGGTACGGCGTTGGCCGCACTCGGGGCGTCCGACTCGACGAGTGCCCGACTGCTGGAGTTGGCAGCGGTTGCGACGTCCGGAAGTTGGCGGAATTCCACCGGGGTCGGACTGACCCGCAGGCAACAGGACTTCGTGGCGTTGGAAGGCTCGGCGGTCGAAATCTGCCACTACAACCCGGTGCTCCTGCCTGGCTACATGCAGACCGAGGACTACGCCCGCAGCGTCATCAGGATGGCTGGGGCTGCCAACGAGGAACGGGCGGTCGAGTATCGGATGGCCCGTCGGTCGACGATGCTCCGTGAGGACGGTCCCCAGTACCGGGTGACGCTGCCCGAAGCCGTGCTCCGTTGGCGTCCCGTTCCGGTCGACCAGATGGCCGAGCAACTACGGAAGCTGGCCGAGTACGCCACCCTGCCGAACGTTGAGCTGCGCATCATCAGCCTCGACCGGGAACAGTCGTCGTTCATGCAGCATCCGCTGATGGTCTTCCGCTACACCTCACCCGACACACTCAGGGCGCTTGTCGAGACGACCACCCAGGATCACCACATCACCGAGGCCGCTCCGACCGAGCAGCTCCTACGTAACTTTGAGCAACTGACTTCCTCCGCACTGTCACTTGATGATTCACTAGCTCTGCTTCGCAAGGCCATCGATGCCTTCGCGGGTGCTTCGTGACCCCTCATCAAGGAGACGGCATGGCAGAGACCCCGACCCCTGTGCGCTGGCGAAAGAGCAATGTCAGCGGTGACGGCAACTGTGTCGAGGTTGCCGAACTGACCGGCACCGAGATCGGCGTACGAGACAGCAAGGACAGTGCCGGGCCGGTGCTGACCTTCTCCCCCGCCGCCTGGGGAACCTTCCTCGACGGCGTCAAGACCGGAAGCTTCGAGTCCCGGTAGACACCGCCGTAAGGGCCTGGAGGGTGAGCGGATGACGGAAACGATGGCGGAACCGAAACACGATCAGCCGAAACCCTCGCGGGGCTTCGGCGCACTGTGGGGCTCTGCTGTCGTCTCCAGCGTTGGCGACGGGGCATACATCGCCGCCGCTCCCCTCCTGGCCGCCTTCCTCACCCGTGACCCGCTCGGCGTCGCTGCCGTCAGCGCTGCTGCCGCTGCTCCCTGGTTCCTGGTGAGCTTCTGGTCGGGTGCCATTGTCGACCGGTTCTCGCGCCGCCTGGTCATGGTGGTCTCTGAACTCGTGCGGGCGCTGGGCCTCGGACTCCTCGTCGTCCTGGTCCTGCTCGACATGGCGACCATTCCTCTGCTTGCGATCACGTCGTTCCTCGTGGTCACGGGGCAGTGCTTCTCCGATCCGGCAGCACAGGCCATGCTCCCCCACGTGGTCGGGCGTGATCAGGACCGTCTGACTCGAGCAAACGGCCGGATCTTTGCTGGCGAGACCGTGGGAAAGTCGCTGGTCGGACCACCGATCGGAGGACTGACGTTCTCGATCGCCCCCTGGGTGCCGTTCGCGCTTGACTCGGCGTCCTTTGTGGCGTCTGCCGCCCTGGTTGCCAAGGTGCCGCCCGCTCCCCCACCATCACGCGACACCGGTCAGAGCATCGCGGCGGCGATCAGAGAAGGCTTCGCCTACCTCCTTCGTGACCGGCTGCTTCTCGTGCTGTCGTTGTGCCTTGCCGTCTACAACCTGACGTACAACCTCGCTGCGGCCACCCTGGTTCTGTTCGCCACCGATGCGCTCGGCGTGACCGACCTGGGCTTCGGGCTACTTCTCGCCGTCAGCGCGGCTGGCGCCGTCATTGCTGGCTGGGTCTCGGCTCCGCTCGTCCGTGTGCTCACGATGCGTGGCGCGGTCGTGCTTGCCTGCATCTGCCAGGCGGCAGCCTGGCTCGGAATCGCTGCCACCTCGTCGCCGTGGTTCGCCGCCCTCGGCTTCGTGGCGCTCGGCGCGACGTCGACCCTCGTCACCGTTGCCGTGGTCTCGGCCCGGCAGCAGCTCGTTCCCGACCATCTACTTGGACGGGTCGTCTCGGCCTTCCGCCTCATCGGTAACGGCGTCGCGCCGATCGGCTCCCTGATCGGCGGTCTGGTGGCTGCGGGAGCTGGTCTGCGCGCCCCGATGGTTGTCGCCGCCGCTGTCACCGTCGGCGCGATAGCGGCCCTGTCGGTGCCCCTTTTCCGACGTTTGTAACCTCCCGCGCCATCTGAGTTCTACCAGCCTCGATTCGTTGCATCGTGCATAGTCACGGAGTATCGTCGTGCATATGCAAGATGCTCCGCATCTGGCTGGAGCAGTCGTCCACAGGGGACGCGCTCAGACACAGGAGGTAGCTCGTGAAGCTGTACGTGGACACGACCGGCAAGCAGGTCACGGTGTCGAAGGGCACCGAGCCGAAGAACGACCAGAACGGTAACCAGCGTTCCGAGAAGGGGACGGGCCGGCTGATGTGGGCCACCCAGGTCTTCGTACTCGACGAGACCGGGGGCGAGGTCATCACCATCACCACGGCGGGTGAGAAGCCGAACGTGACGGTGGGACAACTCGTCTCCGTCGAGCAGTTGGAGGCCATCCCGTGGGCGACCAACGGGCGTAACGGCGTCGCGTTCCGTGCGGTGTCGCTGAAGCCGATGTCGGGTGCTTCGGGCAAGTAGCAAGTCCTTCGCGCACCTCGTGCTGCACGTCGCCGCATGTGTCCGTGGCACCTGACAGCGACCTGAACCGTCGCTGACCGATCGATCAACTGCATTGCAGTCCAGGAATTTGAACGGCTCCTAGATTCCTGGCCTGGTGACCACGTCCGGTGGTCACACCCGTTCACGGCGCGGGGTCGGTACCGGCTCTATGCCTGCCGGCCTCGCGCCTCTTTCCATTTCTTCTCCAGCCCCTTTGTTGGGAGGACTCGTCATGTCCGTTTCCGCGCTGGTTTTCGCCGTTGTCGCGGCGACTCTGTACGCCGGGCATCAGCTCGCTGACCACGTTCTCGGTCAGAGTGACGCCCAGGCGTCGAACAAGGCCGCTTCGGGTTGGGGTGGCTGGCGCCACCTGCTCGGTCACGTCGGCGCGTACCACCTGGTCCTCGTGGTGATGCTGGTCATCACCGTCGTGGTCCTGGACCTTCCGGTCACCGTGGTCGGCATGGTCGCCGGCCTGTCGTTCTCGGCGGTCACGCACGCCGTGTTGGACCGGCGTTGGCCGGTTCGCTGGATTCTCCAGCACACCGGATCGGCGGACTTCGCTGACCGGCAGTCCCCGATCTGCGGGATGTACCTGGCCGATCAGGCCCTGCACTACGGATGCCTGTGGGTGTCCGCGCTGCTGATCGCAGCTCTGTGAGAAGGCGCGGGGTCGGCAACGGCTCCTAAACCTACCGACCCCACGCCGCCTTTCCATCCACCCCTTTTCAGGGAGGACGTGTCATGTCCAAGTCTACCCGCCCGTTCGGACGCAAGTCGTCCCCAACTGTGACCGTCATCGAAGCGAAGGTGCAGCGCTCTTCTGCGCGCAACGCCCGTATCGCGTTCGTGGTCACCGCCCTGGTCGTCGCTCTGCTGTCGGCCACCGTCGCCGCGGAATCGTGGCACGCGATCCTTGCCGGCCTGTTCGGCATCGTCTGCGGCCTGCTGGCCGGCTTCGTTGTCGGCGCCCTGGTCCGGGTCTGGCCGGTCGTCCGGCTCATCTGGTGGTGGCTTCCGGAGATCACCGCCGGCTTCCTGCTGGTCTACGGCTGGGTCGCGCTGACCACCCACACCAGCCTGTTCGTCACCCTCGCGGTGATGGCCGTCGTCATCGGTGTCCCGGCCGCCATCGGCCCGGTCCGGCGTTTCCTGACCGACTGGGTCTGGTGCCTGATCGTTCGGCACCGGCTGCGGGTCTGCTTCTCGCAGTTCATCATCGCCAACCAGTCCGGCACCCTGCCGCTGATCCTGCTCGCCCGTCCGACCCCGGTCGGGGAACGGGTCTGGATCTACCTTCGCCCCGGCCTGTCCCTGGCCGACCTGACCAGTCGCACGGACAAGATGGCCGTCGCCTGCCACGCCTCGAACGTCGTGGTCGATCGGGCCTCGGACCGTACCGCCGGTCTGCTGCGCATCGACGTCAAGCGCCGCGAGGTGCTGAACGACACCGTCGGCTCTCCGCTGGTCGACCTGGTCGACCCCGACACCCCCACCCCGGTACGCCCCGAACCGGTCGTACCCACCGGTCTGGATCTGCCCGACGTGGCAGCCGAACCGATCACCCTCCCGACGCAGAAGCCGGCCAAGCCGGCCGCCGCCGCGTCCGCGAACGGCAAGAAGCCGGCTCCCGCCTCGGGTGAAGCCGACGACCTGTCCGACTGGATCTGACCCCCGATCCCGGTGGCGGGACCACCTGTCGTGGTGCTCCCGCCCCGGCCCAACCTCCAAGGGAGAACTTCTGATGTCTGCCAACGCCCCGGCCGTGGTGCCGGTCGGCCCGTCGCTTTCGATGTACGACCCGATCTATCTGGGCATCGACGAGTTCGGTGAACCCGTCTACCTCAACCTCGTCTACCGCAACCTGCTCGCCGGCGGTGAACCCGGCGGCGGAAAGTCCGGCCTGCTCAACGCCGTTGCCGCCCACGCCGCCCTGTCGGTCGACACCCGCCTCGTCCTGCTCGACGGCAAACTCGTCGAGCTTGGCCTGTGGGCCGATGTCGCTGACGAGTTCGTCGGCCCGGACATCACCCACGCCCTGACCGTCCTTCGTCGTCTTCAGACGGTGATGAACAACCGGTACGCGTGGCTACGTGCACACGGCCGACGCAAGATCGCACCCGGTGACGGCATGTCGGTCATCACCGCGATCATCGACGAGATCGCGTTCTACTCCGCGACCGTCGGCACCAAGCCCGAACAGGAAGAGTTCGTCGCGCTGCTGCGTGACCTGGTCGCTCGGGGTCGTGCCGCCGGCATCCCCGTCGTCGCCGCGACTCAGCGGCCGAGCTTCGACATCATCCCCACGTCGCTGCGGGATCTGTTCGGCTACCGGGCCGCGTTCCGGTGCACCACCCCGAACACCTCGAACATCGTCCTCGGCCACGGCTGGGCCGAACAGGGCTACACCGCCACCGACATCGCGCCCACGAACCAGGGCGCCGCGTACCTAATCGCCGAAGGCGGCACGCCTCGCCGGATCAAGGTCGCCTACCTGTCCGACACCCAGATTCAGGCGATCGCGGACTACGCCGCCTGGGTCCGCCGCCCCACCACCTCGTCACGGCTTGATTGGGAGGTCGCCGGATGAACACCAGAGAACGCGCCCGCGCCAAAGCCGACAACGCACGGGCCGCCCAGTTCACCGAACTGTGGATCATCGGCACGCCCGAGGACGTCAGCGCGATCGTCCACCAAGCATCCGCCTCCGGGCTGCTCGTATACGCCTCCGCACCCGAACGGGTGTCCCGCGAAGACCCGCGCTTTCGCCGCTACCTGCGGCTGCGGACCGCACCGAAGTAGACGGCCGACAGGACCGGACAACGCCTGCCAGCAACGCCGGTCCTGCCGACCACTCCACAACCCGTGAAAGGACGTGGTTGCCGTGAAGGCTACCCACCAACCGCCCACCACCGGGGACACCACCCCGGCCGACCTGCTGCGCGGTGCCGCCCTCTACATCGAACGCCACGGCTGGAACCAGGGCGCGTTCTTCCAACTCCCGACCCGCCACCGGCTCGCCCCGGCCTGCGCCATGGGCGCCCTGCGCATCGCCGCCACCGGCACCACCGACAGCATCATCCTCGACGACGTCTTCACCCAGGTCCTGGCCGCACAGGCGATCCTGGCCAACCACCTCGAACCCGACTACGACCACACCACCGACCTCGAAGCCGACCTCAACTTCGAGGTCATCAGCGACTGGAACGACGACGGCGACCGCACCGCCGCCGAGGTCGTCACCGCCCTGCGAGACGCCGCCGACACCTGGGACCGCCTCCACCCCACCGGGGGTGAGAACGCATGAACGGCGTCAACAACCACTTGACACCTGTCCGGCCCGCACCCCGCCGCCGGACCGTCGTCGAGAACGACGAATTCGCCGCCTTCACCCGACGCATCATCGCCGCCCACGGCCGCCGCGTCGCCACCGGAGACGTCGAAGCCCTCCGCGACCTCGTCGCCCTCTCCGAAACCCTCGACAACGCCATCGGCCAGGCCGTCATCGGGCTTCGCGCCTTCGGCTACTCCTGGGCCGAGATCGGCACCCGCCTCGGCATCTCCCGCCAGGCCGCCCAACAACGCTGGGGCGGCACCCCATGACCGACTTCCCCATCGACCGCGTCGCGATCCCGGTCGAGTTCCACGACCCGCACGGCACCCGCTACGGCTTCCCGACCTTCCCCTACCGGGGAGCACCCGAAGGGCTGGCCACCATCCGCCAACTGCGGGCCGCTGGTCTTCGTCCCGGCGGACACGACCCGGTCGCCCAGATCTACTGGCGCCACCGTTCCGGCCGCCGCGTCGCCTACCTCTACCGAATCGACCTGGCCAAACCCAAGCGCACCGCCACCCCCGCCCAACGCGTGGCGATCGGTCGGGCGCTGCTGGCCCGCCAGACCTGCACCACCTGCAACCAGGTCAAGCCCTACTACATCCCCCGCCGCTACGGCGAATGCCTCGACTGCATCGGGAGCTGACATGTCCTTCAACCTTGCCGACCCCTGCCTGTGGTGCATCGACGGCAACACCCCCGCCGGCATCCACGGCGTCCTCAACGAGGTCTACCGCCCCTGCCCCGTCTGCCTCATCGTCTGCGACCTGTGCGAAGGCGAAGGACTCTTCCCCGCCGAATACACCTGCCTGCACTGCCTCACCGACCGACTCGCCCGCCTCGGCCTCGCCCCGGTCCTGTGCGCCCACTGCCTCGGCGTCATCGACCTCATCCCCCGCGACACCACCCAGGAGGCGACCTGCGATGTCGAACACTAGAACCCACCGCGCCGAGGGCGTGGTCCTGGTCCTCATCCTGCTCACCGTCGCCGGATTCGCCGGCGCCGCCTCCTTCACCCACGTCAAGGACTGGACCCTCGACAACAGCCCCGCCGGCACCGGCGAATGGTTCGGCTGGGCCAACGCCGTCATCAGCGAACTCGTCCCTATCGCCGCGCTGCTCACCATCCGCCGACGCCGCCGCACCGGCCAGCCCATCGGCTACCCCATGTTCCTGCTCATCGCCGCCGCCGGCCTCTCCCTCGCCGCACAACTCGCGGTCGCCAAACCCGGCCCGTCCGGCTGGCTACTGTCCGCAGTACCCGCCCTGGCCTTCATGGCCCTGGCCAAACTCGTCCTGTCCACCACCCCGGCCACCAACACCACCGACACCCCGGCCACCACGCCGGCCGTCGACACCACGCCGACCCCCACCCCGACACCGCCCGTCGTCGACGAGCCCGCCGACCCGGCACCACCCGTCGTCGACGAGCCGCCGGCCGTACTGCCGGCCATCACCCCCACGACGGAACCCGTCACGGTTCCGCCGCACCTGGTACCCACCGCCCGGTTCGTCGTGGTCAACCATGAACAGACCACCGGACGCCCCATCACCGCCGACGAACTCGCCGTACGCATGAGCGTCACCCCGGCCGTCGCCGGCCACCTCCTCGACACCGTCAACACCCCCGCCCTCAACGGCGGTCCCCGATGACCATCCACCTCGTCGACCTCGTACGGGTGCTGCACACCTGCCCGGCCCACCCGGAGCCGCACCCCTACGACATCCGACGCACCGTCGTCGCTGTCATCCCCGGCGGTCCCTGCCGGGCACCGGTCACCGTCCGCTGCGGCGCACAGACCGCACTGATCCCGTGCCACCGGCACGAACCGGAAAAGCGCCAGTGTGGCGCGTGCCGGGTCATCGTCACCGAACGCACCATCACCGACATCACCACCGGCACCCGTCCCACCCAGGACGTCGCCTGATGGTGTCGACGCTGGACCTCACCCCCCGTGCCTCCTCGGCCCGGGGGGTGGGCTCGAACGCTGACACCCCACCCGCCGACTACACCGCCGCCGGCTCCGCCCTCCTACGCGCCGGACAACCCGACTACTTCCGCTGGCTCGACCACGTCCGCGCCGCCGCCGGCTGCACCCGCCCCATCCGCCTGACCGGCCACCTGTTCACCATCGAAACGGGCACCGGTCGGCTGCTCGACGAGCGGCACACCGACCACCTACCCGACGCCGCGATCTACAAGGCGTGCGGAAACAGGCGCGCAACCGTCTGCCCGGCCTGCGCCGCCGTCTACCAGGCCGACGCCTACCAGCTCCTGCGCGCCGGCCTCGTCGGCGGCAAAGGCATCCCCGAGACCGTCAGCCGCCATCCGGCGGTGTTCGCCACCTTCACCGCCCCGTCGTTCGGCACCGTCCACACCCGCACCGTCCGCGCCCACACCTGCACCAACCGCAAACGCTGCGACTGCCGGCCCGACCCCTGCCACCCCCGCCGCGAGACCGGCCCGTGCCAGCACGGTCGCCCGGCCGTGTGCTGGGCACGCCACGAACCCGGCGACGAGGTGCTGTCCCGACCTTTGTGCCTGGACTGCTACGACCACGACCACCAGGCCGTCTGGAACGCCTTCACCGGCGAACTCTGGCGCCGCACCAAGCCCATCGCAGAGCGCCACCTCAACCAGATCGCCCGCCGACACGGCGTGGCTGACGTCCTGGTCACCACCGCCAGCGGCAAAACCCGCCGCGTCCCACCCGTCCGGCTCTCGCACGGCAAAGCCGCGGAGTTTCAGGCACGAGCCGCTGTCCACTTCCACACCCTGATCCGCGCCGACGGCGTCGACCCCGCAGACCCGACCGCCGTCGTCCCGCCCCCGGCGGTCATCACCGTCGACGACGTCGTCCAGGCCGTCACCCTCGCCGCCCGACGCGCCACCTACACCACCCCGCCCCACCCCGACCACCCACAAGGCTGGCACGTGGTGTGGGGCGAACAGCTCGACGTACGCCCGATCAGCCTCAACGGCGGCGAGGTCACCGACGGCATGGCGGCCGGCTACCTCGCCAAGTACGCCACCAAGAGCACCGAAGCCACCGGCCACCGCTCCACCCGCCTCGACGCCGACACCATCGCGGACCACGCCGACCCCGACGGCGACCACACCGCCCGCCTCATCGACGCCTGCTGGCGCCTCGGCCGCCCCACCGGCACCCCGGCCCCGCTGTCCAGCCGGCCCCGCGACCCCCGACCCGAACCCGGCTTCACGAAGCCGTGGAACTGCCCCGACTGCGGCACCCGCACCCGCTACCGCGCCTGCCCCGTCTGCGTCGCCGAACGTCAAGCCGCCCTTGACACCAAACCGACGAACCCGGCCAGCGGCAACCCGTATGCCCGGCTGCGCCGGTGGGCGCACATGCTCGGCTACGGCGGCCACTTCCTCACCAAAGCCCGCCGCTACTCCGTCACCTTCCAACTCCTGCGCGACACCCGCATCACTTACCGCCGCCACGAGGACCAGGCCGACGAGCAGCACCGGCCCACCGTCGAGTCCGACACCGCTGTCGTCGGCGTCCTGACCTTCACCGGCGCCGGCTGGCACACCACCGGCGACGCCCTCCTCGCCAACACCGCCGCTGCCCTCGCCCGCGACCGACAACACACCGCCCGCGAAGAACTCGCCCACGAAGCCAGCCAAACCGTCGCCGAACTACCGCAAGCCGCATGACCGCAAGGTCTGCACTCGACAGAGAGGCAACCCTGTTGACCGAACCCGCACCCAAAGCGCTCTACCGCATCCCCGAAGCCATGCGGCTGCTCAGCCTCAGCCGCTCCGTCATCTACGAACTCATCCGCTCCGGCCGGCTGCGCACCGTCAAGGAAGGCCGCACCCGACTGGTCCCACACTCGGCCATCGTCGAGTACGTCACCCTCCTGGAACGGGAGAGCATGAAAGGAGTCGCCGCATGACCAAACGCCGCAGTCGTGGAGACGGCGGACTGCACTGGGACGAAGCCCGGCAACGCTGGATCGCCTCAGTCACCGTCGGCTACACGCCGGCCGGCAAACGCATCGTCCGCAAAGGCAGTGGCAAGACCAAGACCGAGGCCCACGCCAAGCTCCGCGAGAAGATCCGCGAGTACGAGGATGGCCTCGCTATGATCCAGGATGGCCACACGGTGGCCGACGCTCTCACTGACTGGCTGACCTACGGTCTCAGCACACAGTCGGAGAGCACCAAGGAGAACTACTCGGTTCTCGTGCGTACGCATATCATTCCGGCCCTGGGTGCCCGCAAGCTGCGCGACCTGAGCGCAACGGACATCGACAGGTGGCTTGCCGACCGGGCGAAGATCCTGAGCACCCGGACCCTGCGACTCCTTCACTCGCTGTTGAACCGCGCGGTCAACCGGGCCATGGCGCGTGACCGGGTGAAGCGCAACGTCGTCGCGCTCTGCGCGATCCCCACCGGGCAGACCGGACGCCCATCCAAGTCGCTGACTCTCGACCAGGCCAAGGCGCTACTCGTCGCCGCCGTCGACACGCCCCTACACGCGTACGTCGTGGTGTCCCTGCTGACCGGTGCCCGAACCGAAGAGCTTCGCGCGCTCACCTGGGCAAACGTCGACCTCGACGGTCGACCGGCGAACGATCCGCCCCTACCGCCCTCGGTGCAGGTGTGGCACTCCGTACGGGCACACGGCGACACCAAGACCCGCAAATCGCGGCGCACCCTCGCCCTACCGGCCCGGTGCGTAGCCGCGCTCGCCAGCCTCTACGAACAACAGGGCAAGCCCAACGGCCACCAGCTCGTGTTCGTATCCTCCGCCGGCACCGCCCTCGACCGGCACAACGTCCTGCGGGCCTTCCGCCCGATCATCAGGGCGGCCGGGCTCGATCCGAAGCAGTGGACACCTCGGGAGCTACGGCACAGCTTCGTGTCCCTGCTGTCGAGCAACGGCGTCGGCATCGAGGACATCGCGGATCTCTGCGGGCACTCCGGGACCACCATCACCCAGACCGTCTACCGGCACCAACTACGTCCGGTGCTTCTCAACGGCGCGGTCGCCATGGATCGGATCTTCGGCGTCGAGCCGGGTCCGGCGGCATAGTCACCCAGCTAGTCACCCGGAATGGCAAGAGGGCATATCTCGCCTATGAGATATGCCCTCTGAGCTGGTCGGGACGGCCGGATTCGAACCGACGACCCCTTGACCCCCAGGACGATTCGCCACACGTCCACGTACGTCACGCACGCTATGCCCATGATCAAGATGTTCGACCGACGGCTCAGCGTCCACCATCACGCAGGACGTCTGGTCCCCAGGTGGTCCCCGAGGATTGGCAGCTGCAGTGCCAGACCGGTTAGTACTCCAACGTCAGTTCGCCTGTCTGCGCTGGTAGTGGGATCGTCGGGCTCGGGCTTGGGATGTTCGTCGCCAGATGGACCAGTGCATGGTGTGTGCTGGTGGGAGTGGATGGGTGAGGACGAGGGCGTTGAGGAGTCGGCGGATCTCGGCGACGGTCAACGCGATGACCTGCGGGTCGGGGTCGGGCTGTCGGACGGTGGCGGCGAGGGTGGTCAGGACGGCCAGGGCGAGCATTGCGAGGGTGATGAACCGGTGCCAGCCGGTCCAGCCGCGGACCTGGTAGTGGTCCAGTCCGACCTGGCCCTTGCCGGTCTGGAACAGTTCCTCGATGCTCCAGCGGGAGCCGGCCACTCGTACGAGGGTGTGTAGCGGTACGGGGCGGGGTGACCAGCACAGGTAGAAGGCGAGGTCGCCGGTGGTGCGGTTGCGGCGGATGAGTAGCCACCGGTGTTCGCCGGGTCGGGTGGCGGTGGTGATCCAGGCCCACAGGTAGTCGCGGTGTCCTTTGGCTCCCGGTCCGCAACTGCGTGGCTGCCATCCGGTGGTGGGGATCCGTTCGGCGAGGGTGTCGCCGCGCACGAGGGTGCGGCCGTCGTTGACCGCCACGCGCCGGTCGCAGCCGACTGCCAGAACGTAGCCGATCCCGTAGGTTTCCAGGTCGGTGCGTAGGCCGGGGTCGGCGCCGTAGACCTCGTCGGCGGTCACCCATCCGACCGGGACACCGGCGTCGATCGCGGCGGTGATCATCTGTCGGGCCAGGGCCGGTTTCGTGGCGAAGCCGACCTGGTCGGGGACGCCGGCGGCGGTGAGGCGTTCGGGCTGGTCGCACCAGGTCGTCTCCGGCAGGTAGAGCCGACGGTCGATCAACGCCCGGCCCGCCGGTGACACGTAGGCCAGGAACACCCCGACCTGGCTGTTCTCCACACGCCCGGCGGTGCCGGTGTACTGGCGCTGCACCCCGACCGAACACGCGCCCTTCTTCAGGAAGCCGGTCTCGTCGGCGACGAGCACGGCGTCGGGGTGACCGAGCTGTTCGACCAGCCAGTCACGTACGTCGTCGCGGACGGCGTCGGCGTCCCACACCGCGGTACGCAGCAGTCGCTGCATCGCCTGCGGATCGGCGTCACCCGCGTGTTCGGCAAGCGACCAGCAGGTCTTGCGTTCCACACCGGACAGCAGCCCTTCCACGAACCGCGCCGTGGTCGCCCGCGGTTCCGCCCGGGCGAACCTGCCGGCGACACGCGTCACGGCCTCGTTTAGGACGACCCGCCACCTGGCGGGGTCTACGCTGTGGCACGCGGCCACCGCACGATCTTCGGTTGTCCTCACAAACCATCGATGATCGCCGCGGTGGCCGTCCTCATACCCGCGCCACGCCCAACGCCAAAGCCAAGTGACGTTGGAGTATTAGGAGCTGTCGATGCCTGCGGTCGGGCCGTGTCGGTGACTTGGCGCGACCTGCCTCTCCATGCCCCCACTGTCCGGCACACCTTCGACCGCCGTTGACCTTCGATATCCCCTCAACGAGCACACGACGACCACGGCCGCACGCCCTTGAGGATCAAGACTAGGAACTGCCTGGCGCCTGTCGTGCCCACGCAGTAACCTGCCGAACGTGCTCGTCGACACCTGCCCTCGCTGCGGGGCTCGCGCCCAGTTCGAAGTTGTATGGATAGGAAAGCCCGGCTCCTGGAGTCGCGAGAGATATCCAGCGGCTTTGGTATGCATCGCCTGCGGAAGTCCCGTTGCCGGTGACGTCAGTGAGAGGGGTCACCATATCCTTGGCCTTTGGGCGGACAGAGTCACCGGCAAGGAATTCCCCGATGTCCCTCGACATATCGCGGAAACGGCAGACGAGGCACACAGGTGCCACAGCATCAAGGCCTACCGGGCCGCCGTCCTACTTGCCAGATCCGTCATCGAGGCAACCGCCAAAGAAAAAGAAATAACAAACGGCAGCCTCATCAAGAAGATTGATGAGATGTTCGACAGGCGGCTCATCCGGGAGCATGTCAAGGACGGCGCGCACGAGGTTCGCCATCTCGGCAACGACATGGCCCATGGAGATTTCATCGACCCCGTAGACGCCGAAGAGTCAGGCTTGATTCTTACTCTTATGAGTGAACTACTTGAAGAAGTCTTCCAATCTGTGGCCAGAGTTCAGCGCGCTCGTGATTTGAGAGCAGCGAAGGTAACTGGGTCCGGAGCCTAAGGGCTCTCTTCGCCGGGCAGTCACCGACCGCTCCCGGACCGAGTCAAGGTCGTTCGTCCGGTAGGGCGCTCCATCTTGTCCCGGTCCGGGGAGGCTGATCGTCCTTTGGATGCCCAATGAGGTGATCCGCTATGGCTGACCTTTGAGGAGGGCCGGGGTCGGACAGAGCCCGGAGGTCTCATGGCCTTGTGCCCCCACCCACCGAGCGTTTCGGCACGTGAGCGCGACAGGGAAGAAACCTAGGGCGCTTTGCCAGACGGCCGGTTCGTCAGCGCTTAGCACTTGCGTCCCATGCAGCCCCCAGTCAGGGCTAGTCCAGACACCTCCGAAGCAACAACCCGCCCATCGGATGCAGGCCATTTGGCTTTCCTGAACTCTGAGCCGATCGCTCTAATCTCGCCCTCGTCAACCGGTTTCTAGCACACTCATTTTGACACCGGGCACACCAATTGAGCAGCACCCGACACGCCTATTGTCGGATGAACGACAAAGTGACGGCAAGCGATCAATAAAATGGTATAACCCTGGCGCCGGGGATTGATTACGGGAAGGGCGACCAGGCTCATGCCGACACAGCGATCAGACAGCGAGCGGCGAAGCGGCTCAACGCAAGGTCGAGTAGAGCAACTGCTAGGAATCACTCGCGAGATTCTGGACGCCGAAAACGAACTTACAACCGTCCGGTTGCTGAATTTCGGAATAATTGCCGGAATTATAGGTGGCCCCATAGTCTTCCTGATGCTTCTCGTTCCCACGCTTGCCACCTGGGAACAATTCGACATGGGATACATCTTTCGCCCACTCGCTCCAGTCATGATTGCCTCTGGCATCACGGCGGGCTCGTGTTTCCTCTACAAGGACGCGAAATGCCCGAAGTCGGCAAGAAGACTAACGCTTGACCTATCCCTGCTTCGCGAGCGTAAGCGACTCCGAGCCGCCGAAATGACACTTGACTCTCATTACTCCAGGAGTTCGTACAAGGACGACGTTATCAGTGAAGTTGAACGGTTTCGAAAGCAGAGCCGACACTATCGCCGCATACACAACGGCTTCCAGTCAGCAATCATTATCGGATCTTTAGCCACCACGACCGTCTCAGGAATTGCGCTCGACAGCAGCCCACTTCAATGGATAGTCGTCGGCACCAGCTTTTCGGTCGGCATAGCCGCCGGCTTTACCGGCTACTTCAAGTACCGGGAGCGAGGATTCTACCTCCAGCAAACCGCTGACGCCATCGAACAAGAATGGACGGCCGCCGAACTCTCAATCTTCCGCTACAAAGGTCTCACCGAAAACGAGCAACTAGCAGCATTCGTTGAAGAGGTTGAACGACTAAGGGCAGAGCAGCGAAAGCGCGAGCAGAGCCTCGACCAGCCTTCCGGCCACAGTCGCGACGGCAGCCCCAGCAGCTGAAGATTCGCTCACCCTAACACTCTCAGCGACCGCCCTACAGATCGAGCTAAGCCATCATCCGACCCACAGGTGAAGAACAGACACCGAGCACACCTTTTGCAGGCGTATGCATCCGATGCACCTTTCGACAGATGCGAGAAAGGTATGACCTCACTAGCTCAGTTCTATTTTACAGAACAAGCAGGGAGAGCCTGAAGTGCCGATCCTGAAGAATTCCAGAGGGAAGTTTTTCCACGTACACAAGATGCCATCAGATCGGGCATTCTGGCTGCATTTTTTTGACCGAATGGGCAAGATGAATCTCGTCCCCCACCACCATCGGCGCGCACTGGAATCATGGAAACCGGAACGCTCAAACTGCCCCGAATTGACATACATGATCGAAGGATTCATTGCGCGAATCCCCGGCGAATGGCAGGCAACGGCACGCAACCTCTTTGTGGGTCGAGTAATGGCGGCCGACATCAACGCCAAGGCCTGGACAGAAAGGCAAGCCGGCATCATTGAGATCAATCTTCAGTACACTTGGGCACTCTCTGCATATGTAACAACATTCGACGAAGTATTGGGGACCCTCAGACACCTCCTGAACAACGCTACAGAAGGGGCCGAACTAGAAACCGATCAACTATTGGAGAATCTCAATAGGCGACTTAGACACCCATGGGAGCAGCTTGATCTTTCTCGCGCCCAATGGCGCGATCCTCGCCTCTTGGGCAGCGGGGACATCTCACTCCTGGAGGCTACAGCACCCGAGCGGATCGGCCTGCAGGCAGAGGTAGTAAGCGCCTGCGAGGAGTTCATACTCGCGCACGAACTTGCACACCATCTCCTTGGCCACCTCTCTAAGCATCCAGGCAAAGGAAACGCCCGGAAAGTGGTTACCGACCTATTAGATCGCAGCGACCTATTAGGTCTACGAACCAAACTGAACACGAACCAGAAGCAAGAAATCGATGCCGACGTCTTGGCCTTCGCATTGGTCGCCGATTGCATAGAGAGGGCACCCACTCACGAAGGACTTTACCGCGCAATACTTGCCTCCATCATCTCGCTTGTTACACTGGCTCACGTTCAGGACTCCTGGTTTGAAATAGAGCCGGAAGCCAGTCATCCAGGATTCCTTGAGCGTTTTACAGCGCTAACCAAGTTGACCAAACTACTGGCAACCGGAATGCCTATCGGCCCGTCCGGAGATCATCCATTAGATGCCCTTGCTCAACTGCAGACATTCGCCGGCATTGCGTATACATCTTGGGCTAACAAAAATGCAGTCCCCCCTGCAAAGCAGCTTGGAATCTTGAGCATAGCTAATTTTTTGATGGATCGACGTGAACAACTCATGCAAGAAATAAGTACGGATTAGAGGCGGCTTCCTACCTCCACCCTCTGACGCAAACCAGCGCTACGTACACTCGCCGAGAACACAGCGCCTCCCTGCGCTTAGTGATGCGTCAATGCCACGCCTTCCAGGCATCGCTAAGGATCTGTAGCAGGCCCGAACGGTCAGGGCTCCAGCCGAGTTGAGCACGGGCGCGGCTGATGTCTGCGGTGAGGTGTGGTGGCTCTGGCTTGGGCGGGTTGCGCTTAACCGCGACCGTAGCTCCGGTACTGTCCCCCGCCGCCGCGATTACCTCAGCCATGCTGGCCCCGACCCCTGAACCAAGATTGAAGAGATAGTGGCTGCCAGGTACGCAGGCCGAAAGAGCTGCCCTCACCGCTTCGGCCACGTCTGCGACGTGCACGAAGTCGCGTACTGCTGATCCGTCGCCGTTGAGGGTGACGTGGGGAAGTTGGCCGGTAATGGTGCGGAAGATATTGGGGATGATGCGGGCGGGGTCGGTGTCGCCGACTCCGTCGACGGCTCCGGCGATGTTGAAGGGGCGTACGGTCACTGCGCCGATTGCTCCGGTGGCGGCGTAGGCGGCGACGAGTTGTTCGGCGGCGAGTTTGGATGCGGCGTACGGGCTTTCGGGGTGTGGGTCGAGGTCTTCGGAGAGCGCTCCGGTGTGCCGGGAGCCGTACACGATGTTGGTGGAGGCGAAGACCAGCGATGCGGGCGGGCGGTGGTCGCGGGCGGCGTCGAGGGCCATGAGCAGGTTCAGGGTGCCGCCGGTGTTGACGTCGAAGTAGGTCAGCGGGTCGGCGTGGGAGTCCCGGCCGCTGGTCAAGGCGGCGAGGTGTACGACGCCGTCGTACTCCCCCGTCTTGACGATGTCGGCGACCCGGTCGCGGTCGCGGATGTCGCCGGTGACCAGCTCGGCGCCGGCCGGTGGTTTAGCGTCGATCCGGCCGCGGGTCATGACGGTGACCTGGTGGCCGGCGGCGAGCAGGTCGACGGTGACGGCGTGGCCGAGGAAGCCGAGTCCGCCGGTGACCAGTACGTGCACGTCAGTTCCTCCCCAGGATGGTCCTGCGATGCTCCCACGCCAGTTGCAGACAGCCGGCCGCGGCCGGGGCGAGGCGTCCGCTGGCAGTCAGTTCCTCGATGTTGTGCCGGGTGAACGGCAGCGCCGAGGTGGGTTTGAGTCGGCCGGTCTTGACGACGGTGCCTTCGGTGTTGGTGCTGACCATGTCGGCGAACAACCGGTCGTACGCCGGGCCGTCGAAGACGGCCACGGTCAGGATCTCGCCCCACAGGGTCAGAGCGTCGAGCGCGACACCGAGGCAGTACACCCGGACCTCGCCGGCCTGGTAGGCGCGATCGAGCGAGGCGAGGGGTTCGGTCCGGTAGTCGGCGGGTTGGCCGTCGCCGCCGTGTTCGGCGTTGCCGAGGAATTCCTCGCTGTACTCGCGGACGATGTTGCGCCACAGGTCGAAGTCGGCTGTCTGCGCCGCGGGCAGGATGCTCGACGGCTGGAAGACGCCGGCCGGCATGATGTGCAGCATCCCGCCGGCTACTGCGACGTTGCCGGCGGCACGGTTGTGCAGGACGAAGGTGACGCCGTCGTCGTCGGCCCGCAGGGTCAGGGTATTGATCGAGGGCACGGTTGGCCGGCGGTGCGGGCTGAACGGGTCGCCGACCAACCGCCGGAACGTGAGGTTGCGCCAGGCCGCGGGCACGATGCCGCTGCCGTCGCCGGCCACGTGGAAGCTGGCCATCTCGTGTGCCAGGGCTTCGGAGACGTCGACCCCGCCGAAGTAGGTGCCCGTGCCGAAGGTCAAGACCCGTTCCGGGTTGGTCCAGTCGACGCCGGTGAGGTACCAGGAGAGCCGGTTGTCGAACAGCCGCGGCTGCTCGACGTCGCGTAGGGCGAGGCTGTAGCGCTGGTGGCGCTGGCCGGTGAAGTCGAGCGGGCGCACGCCCGCAGAGGCATCCTCTGATCCGGTGATCTCGGGTGGGACGCTGCCGTTGGGCGACAGGCCGATCCCGAACTGGGTCAGGTCCACAGGGGATGCCGGTAGCCAGGCAGGGGCGGCGATCAGGCCGGTGTCGCCGACGCGGTTCTCCGGTTCGTACAGGTGGGCCGCTTGACGGGCGAGCGGTACGCGATGGTTGTTCAGGGCTCGGCGGACCGCGCGCCATTCCGTCTGGCTGGCCTCCACCTGGGGGCGGGGTCTGGTGTCTACGTCGTAGATGGCGAAACCTCCGGGGGCATCCGTCTCTGACGTATCGAGTGTGGTCGAGGTGACCCGTTGTCGGGTCAGGCCGAGGTCTTGGAGGGATACCGCAAAGTGCTCGGCAAGGAGCTGGCGGTAGAGCGCTGACGGATGGGTGATGCCCCGTTCCCACCGGCTGATCTGGTTCGCGGTCACCGCCAACCGCTTGCCGCGTTGGTTGCCGAGGCGGTTCAGGGCGTCGGCGACGTCCTGCTGTGTCTGGCCGGCCACGTCACGCAGGTTGTAGAGCGCGAGATTCGGCGTAGCGTCACTCGCCCGTGCCGGCACAACCGTCACCCCCTCGGCTCTGGCCGCGTCGAGCGCCGTGGTCCGTCGTGCCTACTCGGTGCCTACCTGGTGCACCTGTCTGACGTGCGAAGACCGTTCGATCGTGAGTCATCAACTGGTGTCCTTGATGCATGAACGACACGGAACAGGGACAGCCACTACCGGGCTTTGCCGTCGTCCGCGATGCGGTCGACAGCGTCGGCCAGGCGACGGACCTCGACGTGCAGTTCATCGAGCCGGGCCAGCACGATCGACAGGTCGCCCTCCGAAGCGGTCGAGCCGCCACCGGCCGGCGGCGCACCTCCGGTCAGCCGGGCTTGCAGGTACCCATCCGGCCAGCCGAGCGCCAGGGAGATCGCGGCGAGCGTGCGTGCGGACCGTTTCCGGGTGGCCTTGGCGTGCTGCAACTCCCGAAGCGTGGCCACCGACACGCCGGACCGGTCGGCCAGCTCCTTTTGCGACAAGGGCAGTTCGGTCATGCGGTCGTTGATCGCGTTGGCCACGGCCTGCCAGTTCTCCACCCTGCGCCTCCACCTCATCTGACCTGACGCCGTTGATCGTAGCCCTCCTATGGCTTGACTACACACAATCCGAGCGCTAATTTTAGCGCTGAAACAAGCGCTGGTGACTCCACGGCCGGCGGAGGTGGCTTCGGCTGCGCCGCTCGTGAATCTGCTGGAAGCCGTGGCGCATGGCTCCACTTGAGAACTGAACAGAGGTCCGGGACACAGGAAGATCCGTCTCCCTCATTGGTCCCGATGCATGCGATCTAGGGGTGGCAGGCGAGCGTCGGCTGTCGACTTGTCCGGTCACAAGACTTGTCCGCTTTAGGGGTTTGGCCCCTTGCTTGCCCAACCGAGGGTCGCCCGCGTGCTGTTCGCACGCCGTGTTCGTCGTCCGGGAAGCGCGGCCGGTGTTGGCCGCGCCCCGGTTGCTTGTCCGACCTGACTTGAGCTGGAGAGAGGTGAGCTGTCATGTCCGTGAGCATCGCCGCCGCCGTGCGGATTACGACCAGGAGCAGCGCCGTGTGGCGTGACTGCGGCGGGTGTGGCCGCCTCGCTCCGCTGGCCCCCGATGAGCGTCGGTGCCGGTCTTGCCGGCAGCCGTCGCGCTCTCGCCGTACCGGAAGGAACCGATCGAAGTGAACCCCGAGCTGGACGGCCCGACCGCCGCCGACCTGGCCGCGATCGACCAGGAGTGGCCGGTGATCGCCGCCGAACTCGACCTGCTCGACGCGGAGATTTCCCTGATCTACGCCGCCGACCACGGCGGCCCGACCTCGCTCGACTGGCGTCGTGTGCGCCGTGCCGAGCACCGGGTCATCCGGGCCGCCGCCTCGATCGGCGCCCCAACCGCCCCGTTCCGGCTGGTCGCCTGACCTGCCCCTCAAGTGAAGGAGTTTCGTGCAATGACCGAACGGAAGTCCCGGCGGACGGTGTTCGCCGAATTGCTGCTGCTGACCAACCCGACCGAGATTCGACAGGCGGGCGACGGGCAGAGCCTGCGCGTCGAGTTCGAATCGATCGCAGACCTGCGCTCCTGGCTGCACGCGGCCGGACTCAAGTCGGACGACGTGACAACCCACGAGTACACCGAGGTCAGGGGCGACGGTATCCCGTACCGGACGTTGTACGCCTGGCCGACGTGGCACGGCTGGAAGATCAGCGCCTACGCCACGGACCGCACCGACCCCGGCCCGCTCGACGCCGACACGGCGGACAAGCTGTCGGCGCTGGCGGTGACCGGATGAGCCTGGTGAGCATCTACAAGCGGTCCGGCCGGGTGGCCGAGTCGGCCGACTCGTTGCGGGCCGGTCTGTTGGAAGCCCGTGAGGTCATCGGCGTCCGGCGGGAGGATGCGCGGGCGCGGCGGGCGCAGGACGCCGAGCACCGGGTGGCGATCGCCGACGTTGACGAGCGTGCCGCAGCTGCGGCGCGGGCGCGGCGGGAACGTGTCCGCGACGCCGACGAATCCGCGGCACTGGCGGAGTTGTACCGGCGGGCGGCCCGGTCGGGTGCGCGGGCGCGGGTGCGTGCCGACATCGAACGGTCCGCGGAGATGCGGGCGCTCCGGGTGGCGCGGGTGCGGCAGGTGACCCTGCTGGCCGGTATCCCGGTTCTGGCCGCGTTCGCCGCCTGGTCCACGACCGGCGTTCAGGCCGGCGTGGTTCGGCTGCTCGGCCTGGAACCGGGTACGGCCGGTTGGTGGGCCGGGTGGGCGATGGAACCGGCCCTGATCACCGTCGTGGCGCTGATCATCATCGGCCGGGCCGTGTTGCGGTCGGCGGGCGGTGACACCGACTGGCGTGCCGACGTCGCCGAGTGGACTGCACTCGCGTTGTCGCTGGCGCTGAACCTGGCCGGTGGCTGGCACGGCGACGGATTCCTAACTGCGCTCGGTGGCGGGCTGGCGCACTCGGTCGGCCCGATCGGCGCGGCCGGTACGGCGTTCCTGATCGGTGTCTTCGACTCCTACGCCACCGCCGCCCGGCCGTGGGATAACGCGCCCCGCCTGGCCGACCTGAACCTCACCATCCCCGCACCCGTACCCGCGCACGGTGAACCGGCCGCCCCGGTGACGCCACCAACGCCCGTTCCGGCGCCCGTGGTGGAGCTGCCACCGGCACCCGAACCGACCCCGGTATCGGAACCTGCGGCCCCGGTGGTCAAGGCAACCCGTCCGGCGAAGCGCCAGCCGTCGGCCGCCGATCGGGTCGCCGCCGCGATCGCCCGATCCCCGAAGGCGTCCGACGCCACGATCGCCGCCCGGCTCGGTCTGTCCGAGGCCACGGTCAAGCGCCACCGCCGACACGCTGTCGACAGCGTGTCGACAGACACCCCGCCCGCGAAGGCCGCGTGATGTCCGACGTCGCCGGTCACCTTGCCGTGACCGCCGCCGGCTACCGCCGGCAGATCGCATCGGCCCGACACCGGATCGACCAGCTCATCACCCGCGCCGAGACGCGGCTCAACGACGAGGACGCCGACCGACAGGCCGTGCTCGAAGACCTGCTGACCGGCCTCACCGTGCTGTGCGAGGACCTGAACCCCAACACCTGACCCGACCGACGACAGACAGGAAACCGAAGTGAGCAAGAAGGACAAGAGCACCGTCGAACTGGCCGCGCAGCTCATCGCCCAACAGCAGCCGACCCCGCGCCCGGACCTGCGCTGCAAGGACTGCCAGCGCGAGTCCATCGGCCACTGCGCCGGCCTCGGACGGCCGCACAAGAACCGCTGACCCCGCCCGGCGGCACGGCCCTCGTGGCCTGGAAACCCGTGCCGTGCCGCCGGCCCAAATCCCCTCAGCCAACAGACCTCGGGAAGGACTTCCATGCTCTCACCCGCCGACCCGTTGGCCACCTTCGCCGCCGTGTTCGCCGCTCTCTACGTCGCGCACCAGGTCGCCGACCACTGGGTACAGACCCAGCACCAGGCCGACTGCAAGGGCCGCCCCGGCTGGCCCGGCCGCCTCGCCTGCGCCGCCCACGTCACCACCTACACCCTGACCGCCGGCCTAGCCCTGCTCGCCGTGATGGCCGCGACCGGTCTGCGGCTGGACGTCGGGCCGGTCGCGGTCGGACTCGCGGTGTCGTCTGTGTCGCACTACATCGCCGACCGCCGCACCCCGCTACGCAAGCTCGCCGAACTGCTCGGCTCGGCCCGCTTCTACGCCCTCGGCACGCCCCGCCCCGGCCGCGATGACAACCCGTCTCTCGGCACTGGCGCCTACGCGCTTGACCAGTCGTTTCACCTGTTCTTCCTGTTCGCCGCCGCCCTGATCATCGCCTGACCGCAGAGAGGAACCGAGATGCAGCAGGTATCGCGAACCGTCTACACCAAGGGCCTGCACGAGGCGTACGTGCTCATGGACGGCGCCGGCCACTACAGCGTGATCTGCACCGGGTGCGGCCTCAACCAGTACAAGGCCGGGCTCGCTCCCGCGCTGGCGCTGCTGTCCAGCCATGCCAACACCTGCAACCGCTGACTACCGAACCCCTACCGCGCGGCGCGGCCCGTGACCACCAACCGGGCCGCGCCGCCGCCCCAACGAAACCGGAAACTCTGACTGGAGAAGCAATGAGCAGCAACGCTTACCAGCCCGACGACTTCGACGGCCGGATCATCGATGGTGAGGTGGTCGACGCCGAGGTGGTCGACCTGGACAAGGTCCGCAACCGCCGCACCGGGGGCACCTCGCCCGGCCCGGTCGCCGACGACATCGACCCCGACAGCGACGGGGATGCGGAGTCGCTTGACGACGACGCGCCGACGCTCGGTGCGCCGGTCGACCGGGACGACGACCCCGGATTCACCCCGACCCGCCGCCCGGACCGCCGGGCGATCCTGCCCCGCTGGGCCTACACCATGCGCGGCATCAAGGCCGCGATCCGCTGGCAGCTCAAGGACTTCGGGTACGTGTCGGCGTTTCACGCGGTCCGGGTGCCGAAGTACGCGGGAAAGCTGCTGGTGTGGTGCCCGGTAGGGCTGTTCAAGGGCACTGGTCGGCTGCTGTTGTGGGCCAGTGCGGAGGAGGGCAACTACGGGTTGCGGCAGGCTGCCGCTGGTCGTGGTTCGTCGTCGGACATTGACCAGTGGTTGAAGCTCGACACGCGCCGGCAGCGTCAGTCGACGTGGCGGTGGTGGCTGCTCGCCGCCGGTGCCGGCGCGGCGACGGCGGGTGGCCTGGTCCTGGCCTACGGGCCGGTTCCGGAGTGGGCGCCGTGGGCGGCACTAGCCGGCATGGTCGGGCTGCTGGCGCGGGTGGGTCGGCCGGATGACAAGCCGATCACCGACCGGGTGACCGAGGCGACCCGCTACCGCAAGCTCACCGCCGAACTCGTCCGACGCGGCCTGACCTCGCTCGGACTGTCCGGCATCAACTCCGCGGTAGCCAAGGACCCCCGTGCGATCAGCTTCCCGGTCGACATTCACCGCGACGGCCCCGGACACATCGCCATCGTCGACCTGCCGTACGGCGTCGAAGCCTCGGAGGTGGTCGCCAGGCGGGGCAAGCTGGCCTCGGCGTTGCGGCTGCCGCTCGACCAGGTGTGGCCCGAACCGGCTGACGGGCACACCGGCCGGCTGGCGTTGTGGGTCGGGTACGAGCCGGCGTCGCAGATGAAGCAGCCGGCCTGGCCGTTGCTGTCGTCGTCGGCGAAGGTCGACGTGTTCAAGCCGTTCCCCCTGGCCACCACGCCCCGGCTGGAGAACGTTGACGTCAGTCTGATGTTCCGTAACTACCTGTTCGGCGGCCAGCCCGGCTCCGGTAAGACGTTCGCGTTGCGGGACTTGGTCCTCGCCGCCGCCCTGGACGCGCGTACGGAGATCCGGGGCTACGAACTGAAGGGCGTTGGCGACTTCGCCGTGCTGGAACCGGTCATGACCGAGTACGGCAACGGCTTCGATGACGACACCCTCGCCCGCTGCTTCGCGTTCATCGAGTGGCTGTACGAGGAATGCCGCCGCCGGTCCAAGCGCATCGAGCACTACGCCCGGTTGGGCAAGGCCCCGGAGAACAAGGTCACGCCCGAACTCGCGTCGCTGAAGGGCTCTGGCCTTCACCCGCTGGTGGCCTGGTTCGATGAGCTGCAAGAGCTGATGACCAGCAAGTACGGCAAGGACGCCGGGGAGATCCTGGAGAAGGTCATCAAGCTCGGCCGCGCGCTCGGGGTGATCATCCTGATCGGTACCCAGATTCCGGACAAGGACAGCCTGCCGACCGGCATCACCCGCAACGTCAACTCCCGGTTCTGCCTGTCCGTTGCTGACCAGACGGCGAACGACATGATCCTCGGGACGTCGTCGTACAAGCAGGGCTACCGCGCCACGGTGTTCCAGCCGGTTGATGAGGCAGGGTGGGGCATCCTGCGCGGCTTCGGCAAGCCCGCGTCGGTCCGCTCGTACTACGTCAACACCGACTCCGCCGCCCGCATCGTCGCCCGCGCCGTCGCGCTGCGGCAGGCGGCGGGGACGCTGCCCGAGCCGGACAGCCAGACCCGCGACGCCGCCCACATCGCCGACGTGCTCGCCGACCTCGCCCAGGTCTGGCCCGCCGGGGAGAAGTCGGCGTGGAACGAGACGCTGTGCACGCTGCTCGCCGAACTGCGGCCCGACGTCTACGGCGGGTGGGAGTCGGCGCAACTGACCGCCGCGCTCAAGCCGCACCCGTCGATCACCGTGCGGGACGTCGGCCGGCGCATCGACGGCAAGCAGATCACCCGGCGCGGCTTCGCCCACGCCGACCTCCTCACCGCGATCACCGAACGTAACCGGAAGCGGTCGGCGGACTAACCCGTGCGGGGCTGCTATCGATAGCGGCTCGCTCTGCTAGCGATAGCAGCCCCGCTAGCACCCCATCGGAAACCTGAGCTGCGATCTAGCAGATAGCAGCTCACAGCCTCATGCACCCAAAAACCGGCCTGGGAGGCTGTTGTGGACACCCCCGCCATCGGTGCTGGCACCCTCGCCACCACCGCCATCCTGATCACCCTCGGTTACACCGTTGCCTGCTCGGTCTGGCCGTTCAAAGCCTGCCGACGCTGCACCGGAACCGGCCGCCGACGCTCCCCGTCCGGCCGCGCGTTCCGGGAATGCCGCCGCTGCGACGGCACCGGCCGACGGCTACGCGCCGGCCGCCGAATCTACAACCGCATCAACCAGGTCCGCCGGGACGGCACCCGATGAACCGCCGCCGGCCCCGGCCGCACACCGACTGGTGTGCCCGTGACCACCGCTGCAACCTCGCCGAACACCGAGCCGAGGAGATCGTGGTCGACCTGCCCGGCCACGGCCAGGCCGTACTCACCCGCGTCCTGGTCGACGGCGGAGGCGAGTACGCCGACGTCCGACTCAGGATCGCGCTCGCCCCGGCCGAGCCGGCCGCCCGCCGGCAGCTCGGCACGCTGCTCGGCGACCTGCGCACGCTGGTCACCCGCGCGACGCTCGCCGGCCGACCGGCACCCGACCGGTACCGCCGGGGGGCGGCGTGATGAACGTGCTGTCGCTGTTCGCCGGGATCGGCGGTCTGGAACTCGGTTTGGAACGGGCCGGGATGACCGTCGTCGGTCAGGTCGAGATCGACCCGTTCTGCCGTCACGTGCTCGCCGCCCACTGGCCGGAGGTGCCCCGTCATGACGACGTCCGAACCGCTGTCGCCTGGTGGCGGTCCCGTCCCCGTCCCGCTGTTCACGTTGTCGCCGGTGGATTCCCGTGCCAGCCGGTCAGCGACGCGGGTCGCAAACTGGCACAGGCGGATCCCCGCTGGCTCTGGAACCCGATGGCCGACGTCATCGCCGACCTACGGCCCGAATGGGTCGTCGCCGAGAACGTGCCCGGTCTGCGAACCCGCGGACTCAACCTTGTTCTCGCCGACCTGCACCGACTCGGATACACCGCCCGTGCCGGCTACATCAGCGCTTGCGAGATGGGCGCCCCACACCCACGTAAGCGCCTGTTCATACTGGCCCACCCCCAAGGCCAAGGACGGTGCCCGTGGCGGGCTCAGCGAACCGGCCCTGCTACGCCGGATGGCGAAGACGGGCTCCGGGACGTGCGACCTGGGGGACGCGGTCGGTGGGCCACCGAACCCGACGTGGCTCGAATGGCTCATGGGGTTCCCGCCGGCGTGGACCGACGTCGCGCACTCGGAAACGCCGTCGTCCCTGACGTCGCCGAACACATCGGCCGACTGATCACCAACCGCACTGCGTCAGCCACCGCCAGGCGGGCCGCGTGATGGCCGACGACACCGCACCCGCCCTGCCGCGGCGTGTCCAGCGGCGCCGGTCCCGCGGCTGGCGCATGCCGGCAAACACCGTCTACGTCGGCCGGCCCGGCCGGTGGGGCAACCCGTTCCCCGCCGCGGAGCCGACCCCGGACGGCCGGGCCGAGGCGGTCGACCGGTACCGGCGGTGGATGGCCGGCCGGCCCGACCTGATCGCCGCCGCCCGCCGGGAACTCGCCGACCGGAACCTGGCCTGCTGGTGCCCGATCGGCCAGCCCTGCCACGCCGACATCCTGCTCGCCCACCTCACCGGGGACACGTCGTGACCCGGCCGACCACCATCCCCGACACCCTGCACACCGCCGCCGCCTACATCACCCGACACGGCTGGTTCCGCGGCTACCTCTACGACGCCCACGACGGCTGCCAGCGCAACTGCCCGGTCCACCGCACCGGCCTTTACCCGGCGTCGATCCTCGGCGCGGTCCGGGCCGCGCTGGTCGGCCAACCGAAGTGGTTCCTGACCAGCACCCCGCCCGGCACGGCCGACGCGTACGCGGCCACCCTCGATCACCTCAACCACCACCTGTCCAGCTACGGCGCGGCCGGGCTGCGTGCCCCGGTCATCCCGTGGTCGCACGCCCCTCGCCGGACCCCGGCCGAGGTAGTCGCCGCACTACGGGCCGCCGCTTCGACCGCGCCGCGTCGCCCGTTCGTCGGCCCGGCCGGGCTGGCACCGGTCGTGCCGCTGCACCCACGGACGAGCCGATCGGACCGGCCTTCGGCCGGGCTGTTCACCCTGCCCCGTCCCGCCTGACCTCCTGACCGACCGGAACGGAGAGAGTTTCCATGTCTGACCTGCTCACCGCCGCCCTCGGCTACGCCGAACGCGGCTGGCACGTCTTCCCGCTCATCCCTGACGACAAGCGGCCCGCCTTTCCCGCCCGGTGCACCGCGGAGCGCTGCGACCGCACTGACCCCCGATGCCACGCTGCCGGCCGGCACGTCGGTTGGGAGGAACGCGCCACCGTCGACCCGGCCCGTATCCGGCGGGCGTGGTCGGCCCGCCCGTACGGGGTCGGTATCGCGTGCGGCCCGTCCGGGCTGGTCGTGGTCGACCTGGACACACCCAAGCCCGACCAGACCCCGCCGGCCGCATGGCGGCTGGACGGTATCCGCGACGGCAGCGACGTGTTCACCGTCATCGCCGAACGCGCCGAACAGCCGGTGCCGGACCTGACCTACACGGTCACGACCGGCCGTGGCGGCACCCACCTCTACTACCGCCACCCCACCGGCGGCCCGGACCTGCGGAACACGGCCGGCCGCCTCGGTTGGCTGGTCGACACCCGCGCCCACGGCGGATACGTCGTCGCCGCCGGGTCGACCGCGAACGGTCAGCCGTACGTGGTCGCCGTCGACCTAGCCCCGATGCCGCTACCGCGTTGGCTGGCCGGGCTACTCGCCCCCGCGCCGATGCCGCCGGCCCGGCCGGTCGTGGTCGACTTGAACACCGACCGGACCGGCCGCTACCTCGCCGCCGCCATCCGGCGGGAAACCGCCCGCGTCACCGACGCCACCGAAGGCGAACGCAACCGGTGCCTCTACATCGCCTCGGTAGCCCTCGGCCAGCTCGTGGCCGGTGGCGCCCTGGCCGAAGACGACGCCGAAGCCGTGCTCGGCCAGGCGGCGACCCGCGCCGGCCTCGGCCGGGCCGAGACCGCCCGCACCGTACGGTCCGGGCTGACCGCCGGCCGCAAGCGGCCCCGGACGGTGGCCGCATGACCACCACCACGGAGACCACAGAGCCGGTGCGGGTGCAGGTCGGTACCGGCCCGGAAACGATCCGTGTCGTCAAGAACGCCCTACAGAACGGGCTGCTGCCCGACACCTACGTGTCCGCCGGGGATCTGGTCCACATGGAAACCGTCTCCGGTGGCCTGTCCGGCGGCGTAGACGAAGACTCCCCCCTGCCGGTGTCGGCGTCCCGGTTGAATCCGGCCGGGCTGGCCGGGCTGCTCGCCGAACACGCCTACGTCTACCGGCTGCGCACCCGCAAGAACAACAGCGGTGACCCCGAGGTGGTCGAAGAGGAGGTGACCCCGCCGCGGGACATCCTGTCATCGGTGCTGGCCGGCAAGACCTGGCCGAAGGTCGACGCGCTACGCGGGATCATCGGGGCGCCGGTGCTGCGACGGGACGGGACGTTGTTGCAGCGACCGGGCTACGACCCGGCGACCGGCCTCTATCTCGCCTCCAAGGTCGCCCTACCGCCGGTCCCGGACCGACCCACCGCGGAGCAGGTACGCCAGGCGCGAGAGTTCCTGCTCGGCCGGTTCCTGCGCGACTTCCCGTGGTCGACGGCGGCCGACCGGGCGAACTACGTCGCTCTGTTGGCGACGCCGATCCTGCGGCACTTCACCCGCTCCCTGACCCCGTTCGCGCTCATCGATGCGACCATGCCCGCGTCGGGCAAGAGCATCCTGACCGCGGGGCCGGGGATGTTGTACGGGCAGCGGATGATGCCGTGGGCCGACAGCGAGGAGGAGCTACGCAAGTCGATCACGGCCGTGTTGGCTGAACAGGTCGGCGTGGTCATCTGGGACAACGTCCCCGAGGGCACCGTCATCGACTCTGCGACCCTCGCCCTGCTCGTCACGGCCGGGGTGTGGTCGGATCGGCAGTTGGGGGCGTCGCGGAACGTGGCCACGGTCAATGACCGGCTGTGGATGGCCACGGGCAACAACCTCCAGGTCGGCGGCGACATGGCATCCCGCACGGTGCGGGTGCACCTCGATCCGAACATGCCCCGCCCCGACCAACGCGACCAATCCGGATTCGGTATCCCGCACCTTGACCAGTGGATCACCGTCCCCGCCAACCAGCTCACCGTGCTGTGGCACCTGCTGGTGCTGGTGCTGGACTGGACGAACAACGGCGCACCCCGTGCATCGGGGGTGTCGATGCGGCAGTTCACGCCGTGGGCGAACGCCCTCGGCGGGTTCCTCGGCCACCACGGCATCGACGGGTTCCTGACCAACGTCGCCGCCGTATCCGGGATCGATGAAGACGAAACCCGCTGGCGCGGGTTCCTCACCTGCTGGCACGACCGCCACGGTGGCCAGCCGATGACGGCCGCCGAGCTACGCCGCGACGCCGAACCCCAAACCTTCGGCGGCGACGTCGTTGACGCATGGGACGGGCAGTTCATCACCACCCACAACGGCCGCCTACCCAACCCACTGTCACTCGGCCGACTGCTCACCGGGCAGGTCGGCCGGTGGCGCGGCGACCACGTCCTACGCTCCCGCAAGAGCGAACGCGGCGACCGAAACGTCTTCTGGGTCGAACGCCACAACGGCTAGACCCCGGAAACCCGCTGAAACATCTCCGCAACGCAGCAACGCCGCAAAACCGGCCCGCTACCAGCACAAACACCCTGCGGAGATCTCCACCATCGAACAGAATCCATCTCCACAACGCCGCAACCTCTGTGGGGATAGCGGGCCGTTGCGGAGACGAACTCTCCGACCACCTCCTCATCTCCGCAAACGTTTTCCGAGGTCAAGGGCGCGTTTGCGGAGATGAGGGGATGAGGAGATGTTTCAGCCCTCAGCGCAGGAGCAACGACGGACCGCGACCGAGACACGGCCCGACCCGAAGCGAACGACCCCCTGAGAGCCCCTGAGACGGATCGACGCATACCAACACACCGGAACGCCTGAGATCTTGCGCCTACAACGCTCTCAGGGGGTCACCCTAAGCCCTTCTGTGGCGATACCTCCCTGATCCTCCACCGATGACCATCCGCGCACGAAAGGCACCCACCGTGCGAATCAGGCTGCACGGCACCCCCGCCGAGATAACCGCCACCCTCGCCACCCTCGCCGTAACGCTCGACATCCACACCATCAGCCGTCGCTACCGCGACCGATCACCCTCCACCTTGGAACGGATCTATCTCGACGCCAGCCCTCGCCGCACGAAGGAGTCAAAGTGATCTCGCTCCCGCTGAACGCGCTCATGACCACCGAGGAGCTTGCCGAATTGCTCAGTGTCGACCCGTCCACCATCCGCCGCTGGCGTACGACCAGCCCGGTACAAGGGCCGCCGTTCATCCGAATCTCGGAACGGGTCGTGAAGTACGCCCCTGAAGACGTCCGGCGCTGGCTCTCCGCCCGCCGGATCGACCCGGCGGTGGCCGCCTGATGGCGAACCCGCAAAACCCGCCGATCGGCGTCGACCTCTCCCCCGACGTCGAGCACCGGCCCGGCCGAGAGCAGGCGTACCGGGCACGGGTCCGCTGGACCGACCCGACGAGCAAACGGCGCCTGTCCAAGTCGCAATCGTTCAAGACCCCCGAAGCGGCTCAGGCATGGATTGACGACATGGTCGGCGCCGCCCAGGCCGGCATCGACCCCGCGGCCGCAACCAAACGCCTGGCCGAATACGGGGACAGCGTGATGTCGCTGGCCCTACGCGGGTTGGAACGAAAGACGCTCGACCCGTACTTGGCCGGCTGGCGTAGGCGCGTCGTGCCTGCTCTCGGTCACATCCCCGTTCGGATGCTCACCAATGGCGCCGTTGACCGGGCCGTTCACGGCTGGATTGCGGACGAGTGCAGCCGGTCGACCGTCAAGAACACCCTCGCCGTACTGGTACGCGTGATGGAACAGGCCGTGCGGGACGGGTTACGGGACCGCAATCCAGCAACCGTGACCGGATGGCAACACGCCTACAAACAGGCAGAAGACGAGTTGGACAACCCGCGATCCCTCGCACTGCGCGATTGGGAAACACTGACCACCCTCGCCGACGCCCTGATCGCACGATCCGCGCAACAGTTCGCCGGATGGGGCGACCTGGTGAAGTTCGCCGCGTGCACCGCCGCCCGAATCGGCGAGGTTTCCGGGGTCCGCGCGGAAGACGTCGACACGGACACGTGGATGTGGACCGTTCGCCGGCAAACGACTCCCGGACCGGGTGGCCTTATCGACAAGGGCACGAAAGGCAAACGCGCACGTACGGTGCCCCTGATCGAGGAAATCCGGCCGATCGTCGCCCGGCGGGTCGACGCCGTATCCGATCCTGCGGCCCGGCTGTTCACCGGACCGCGCGGCGGACGGATCAGCACCGCTGTTCTGCGTGACGCGACCCATTGGGATGAGGTGGTAACAAAGCTCGGATTCGAGCACCTTCGCCGGCACGACCTTCGACACACCGGCCTTACCTGGATGGCCGACGCCGGGGTGCCGGTGCACGTCCTACGCAAGATCGCCGGCCACGGTTCGCTGACCACGACCCAGCGGTACCTACACCCCGACCGGCAGGCGTTCACGGACGCCGGAACGGCCCTGAGCGCCCACCTGAAGGCGCTCCGGTCCCCAATTGGTCCCCAGGGACTCACCGCCTAGACGCCGCCGACCGTCCACGCGCGACAATGAAGAAGGCCGTTGACCAGGGCGCATGCCTCGGTCAACGGCCTTCTTTCGTTTGTCGGGACGGCCGGATTCGAACCGACGACCCCTTGACCCCCAGTCAAGTGCGCTACCAAGCTGCGCCACGTCCCGTTGCTGTCGCATGGTCCCCCTTGCGGCAGCCGGTACAGCGTAGCGCAGACCTTTCGACGACGCGCATCCGTATCCCCCTCCCGCGCGTCACCCCGCCCACCACACACCCCCTAGGCCATCCTAGGAGGCTAGGTGCCCATGGAAGAGCCTGATCAGGGACCCTGCCCCAGACACACCGGAGACACGCCCGCCCTGGTCCCTGATCACGTGGATCAAGGGGCCAGGGCGGTGGGCAGAAGGCGAAAGAGCGTCAGCCGTGGGCTTTGCCTCGGCCGCCGGGGCCCAGGCGCTTGCGGGGGCGTACGGAGACCTCCACCGGACTGCCGGCGAAGCCGAACTCCTCGCGCAGCTTGCGCTCGACGAACCTCTGGTAGCCGGCGTCCAGCGGCCCCGTGGTGAACAACACGAACCGCGGCGGCGCCACCCCGGCCTGGGTCGCGAAGAGGATCCGGGGTGCCCGGCCGCCGCGCACCGGGTGCGGGGTCGCCTGCACCAGCGCGGTCAGCCACTGGTTGAGCTGCCCGGTCGGTACCCGGGTCTCCCAGCTCTCCAGGGCGGTACGCAGGGCGGGAGCGAGCTTCTCGACGGCCCGTCCGGTCTTGGCCGAGATGTTCACCCGGATCGCCCACGGGATCCGCTTCAGCTCCCGGTCGATCTCCTTGTCGAGGTAGTAGCGCCGGTCGGCGTCGACCAGGTCCCACTTGTTGAAGGCGATCACCAGGGCCCGGCCGGCCTCGATCACCATCGTCAGGATCCGCTGGTCCTGCTCGCTGATCGGTTCGGCGGCGTCGAGGAGTACGACGGCGACCTCGGCCGCCTCGATGGCGCCGGCGGTACGCAGGCTGGCGTAGTACTCGGTGCCGCTGGCCTGGCTCACCCGCTTGCGCAGCCCGGCGGTGTCGACGAACTGCCACGGCTGGCCGCCGATCTCGACCAGGCTGTCGACCGGGTCGACGGTGGTGCCGGCGACCGAGTCGACGACCGCCCGCTCCTCGCGGGACACCCGGTTGAGCAGGCTCGACTTGCCGACGTTCGGCCGGCCGACGAGGGCGACCCGGCGCGGGCCGCGTACGCCGGGCTCGCTGACCGGCGGTGCCTCCGGCATCGCCTTGATGATCGCGTCGAGCAGGTCGCCGGAGCCGCGGCCGTGCAGGGCCGACACCGGGTGTGGTTCGCCGAGCCCGAGGGACCACAGCGACGTCGCCTCGACCTCCAGGGCCGCGTTGTCGACCTTGTTGGCGACCAGCAGCACCGGCTTGGCGCTGCGGCGCAGCATCCGTACGGCGGCCTCGTCTACGTCGGTGGAGCCGACGACGGCGTCGACGACGAAGACGACGACGTCGGCGGTGCCGATCGCGATCTCGGCCTGCGCGGCGATCGCGGCGGCCCGGTCCTTGGCGTCGGGTTCCCAGCCGCCGGTGTCGACCACGGTGAACTGGCGGCCGATCCACTGGGCGTCGTACGGCACCCGGTCGCGGGTCACCCCGGGGGTGTCCTCGACGACCGCCTGCCGCCGTCCGATGATCCGGTTGACCAGGGTCGACTTGCCGACGTTCGGCCGTCCCACCACGGCGACGACCGGAACGGGACCGGTCGGCTCACCGGCGTCGGCCTCGGACTCCTCCTCCAGCTCTACCCACTCGTCCCACTCGTCCCGGTCGGTCACCTGAGCCCACCCATACCCTCGCTCGATTCTTCTGCGGCGGCACACACCACGAAACCGCTCACAGCGACACCTTGGTGGCCACGAGCTGCCGCAGGTAGGCGACGACCTCGTCGATGCCCATCTCGGTGGTGTCCAGTTCCACCGCGTCCACCGACTGCCGTAGCGGATCGGCGGCCCGGGTGGAGTCGAGCCGGTCCCGGCGGGCCAGGTCGGCGGCGGTGGCGTCGACGTCGGTGGCGTACTCGGCGCTGCGCCGCCGCGCGCGGGCGTCGGCGGACGCGGTCAGGTAGACCTTCAGCTCGGCGTCGGGAGCGACCACCGCGGCGATGTCCCGGCCCTCGACGACGATCCAGCCGGCCGCCGCGATGATCTCCCGTTGGCGGGCGACCATGAGCTTGCGGACGGCGGGTACGGCGGACACCGCGGAGACCGCGGCGGTGACCTCCGGGCCACGGATGTCGGTCTCGACCGGGGTGTCGTCGACGCGTACGCGCGCCACGTGCGGGTCGGTCCCGATCTCGAGGTCGAGTTCGGCGGCCACCTTCGCCACCGAGTCGGCGTCCTGCGGGTCGACGTCGCTGCGCAGCACCGCCCAGGTGACCGCCCGGTACATCGCGCCGGTGTCGAGGTAGCGGGCGCCGAGCGCGTCCGCCAGCCGGCGGGAGACGGTGGACTTACCCGAACCGGACGGCCCGTCCAGGGCGATCACACATCGCCCGGCCCGTACCTTTTCCGCCACCGTTCCTCCTAGCCGGTCTCGACATCCACGGACTCACCGGTTCCGACACCCACGGACTGCCCGTTTCCCTGGTCCATCATGCCCCGGTACGCCGAACGCACCGACGCCGGCCACCGGCAACCGGGGGCCGGGCCGGCGCCGCGGGCCGGCGGGAAGGCGTCGCCGCACGTCAGCGGGCACGACGGGGCCACGCCCGCGGGCGGGGTGGGCGGAGGTCAGTCGCCGACGGCCTTGAAGAGGGCGGCGACCTCGGCGTTGGTGAGCCGGCGGTTGCGGCCGGGCCGCAGGTCGCCGAGGCGGATCGGGCCGATCGAGGTGCGGATCAGCCGGGACACCGGGTGGCCGACCTCGTCCAGCAGCCGCCGCACGATGTGCTTGCGGCCCTCGTGCAGGGTCACCTCGACCTGGGCGGTGCGGCCGAGGCTGTCGACGACCCGGAACGCGTCGAGCCGCGCCGGCCCGTCCGACAGCTCCACGCCGGCCATGAGCCGCTTGCCGAGGTTCTTCGGCACCGGGCCGGCCACCTCGCACAGGTAGGTCTTCTGCACCCCGTACGACGGGTGCATGAGCTTGTTGGCCAGGGTGCCGTCGTTGGTGAGCAGCAGCAGGCCCTCGCTGTCGGCGTCGAGCCGCCCGACGTGGTAGACCCGCTCCTCGACCCGGTCGAGGAAGTCGGCCAGCGCGGTGCGGCCCTTCTCGTCGTCCATGGTCGAGACGACGCCGCGGGGCTTGTTCAGCGCCAGGTAGACCAGCCGGGTGTCGGTGATCAGACGTTCGCCGTCGACGCGGATCTCGGCGACCCTGGGGTCGGCCTTGTCGCCGAGTTGCGCGACCCGCCCGTCGACGGTGACCCGGCGGCGGAAGATCAGGTCTTCGCAGGCGCGGCGGGATCCCACCCCGGCGGCGGCGAGCACCTTCTGGAGGCGTTCGGGGCCGCGGGTCTCATCGCTGGGCATCGGCTATCTCTTCCACGTCGTCGGGCAGGAACGGGGCGAGCGGCGGCAGTTGGTCGACCGTGTCGAGTCCCAGTTTCTCCAGGAACAGCACGGTCGTCCGGTAGAGGAACGCCCCGGTTTCGGACTCGGTGCCGCATTCCTCGACGAGTCCGCGTGTCACCAGGGTACGGAGCACCCCGTCACAGTTGACACCCCGGATGGCGGAGATCCTCGACCGGGTCACCGGCTGCTTGTAGGCGACCACGGCGAGGGTCTCCAGCGCGGCCTGGGTGAGCCGGACGGACTGCCCGTCGAGGACGAACCGTTCGACGTAGGCGGCGTATTCCGGCCGGGTGTAGAGCCGCCAGCCGCCGGCGGCGCGGCGCAGTTCGAAGCCGTGCCCGGCGGCGGTGTAGTCGGCCGAGATACGTTCCAGGGTCGCGGTGACCCGGGCGGTCGGCTGCTCCAGCACCTGGGCGAGGACGACGTCGGCGACCGGCTGGTCGACGACCAGCAGGATCGCCTCCAGGGCGCCGCGCAGCTCGGCGTCGTCGGTCAGGGCCGGCAGTTCGGGTTCGGGTCGCCGGTCGCGCGCCGCGGTCCGGTTGCCCTTCCTTCCCGGTACGGGCACCGCCGGCTCCGGTCCGGCGGCCGGTTGCGCCGGCGGGCCGGAGCCGGCGGGCTCGCCGGAAGCTGGCGGGCCGGAGCCGTTGGGCTCCGCCGTCGCGGCGTCCCCGCCCGTGGGGTCGGTCGGCTCCGGTTCCCCGGCCGGTGGCGGGTCCTCGGCGGCGGGCCGGTCCCGGACGGCCGGCGGGGTGGGCTCGTCCGGTACGGCGGGCTTGTCCCGGACCGCCGGGGCGGCGGGTCCGGTCGCCTCGGTCGGTCCGGCCGGCTCGACCGGTCCGCTCGGCTCGGTCGACGGCTCGACCGGTTCGGCGGGCGTCGTCGCGGTGCCGGTGGTCGGGTCGGCGTCGACGTCGGTGACCGGGCGCGTCCCGGGGAGCGGTTCCGCGGGCTCGCCGGCGGGCGCCGCACCGTCCGGCTCGGCGCCGGAGACGTCGACCGAGACCGTCCCGACCGGAGCCCGGTCGTCCGGGCCGGAGTCGGCGAGAGCCCGGTCGTCTGGCCCGGGGTCGGCGAGAGCCCGGTCGTCCGGGCCGGGGTCGGCTGCAGCCGGGTCGGCTTGCTCGTCGGGCTTGCGGGGGGCGGCGGTCCGTTCCCACGGCGGCACCCACGCCGCCGCCTGTTCGGCCAGTGACTCCCGGCGCTCGTCGCCGTTCACCGTGCCTCCTCCCCGTCCCGCACACCGGCGCCGGCCGCCTCCGGGGCGCCGCCCGCGGTCGGGCCGTCCCCGGCGGCCGGGGTGCCGGCGTACTCGTCGATGTCCAGTTCGGCGTCGGCGTCCTGGCCGCCGTTCCACCGCACGGTCAGCTCCCCCAGCGCCTGCACCTGGGTGAAGTCGACCAGGCCCTCGCGGTAGAGCTCCAGCAGGGCCAGGAACCTCGCCACCACCTCCAGCGTCGACTCGCAGTCGGCGCAGAGCACGTCGAAGGTCGCGGTGCCGGCCCGTCGCAGCCGGTCGCGCAGGATCGCGGCGTGTTCGCGGACGCTGACCCGGACCTGGTGGATGTGCGCGATCGACACCACCGGCACCGGTTTCGGCGTCATCGCCTTGACGGCGAGTTTCAGCAGCCGCTGCGGGCCGACGCCGAGGACGAGTTCGGGCAGCGCCTGGGCGTACCGGTCCTCGAGGGTGACCGCCCGCGGGTAGCGGCGGGCGCCGACCGCCTCGAGTTCGGCGATGTGCGCGGCGGCCTCCTTGAACGCCTTGTACTGCAGCAGCCGGGCGAAGAGCAGGTCGCGCGCCTCGAGCAGGGCGAGGTCCTCCTCGTTCTCGACGTCGGCGGCGGGCAGCAGCCGGGCCGCCTTCAGGTCGAGGAGGGTCGCGGCGACCAGCAGGAACTCGCTGGCCTCGTCGAGGTCCCATTCGTCGCCCATCGCCCGGATGTAGGCGATGAACTCGTCGGTGACCCGGTGCAGGGCGACCTCGGTGACGTCGAGCTTGTGTTTGCCGATGAGTTGCAGCAGCAGGTCGAACGGGCCGGTGAAGTTCTCCAGCCGTACCGTGAACCCGGTGCCGGCCTCGTCGCCGCCCGGCCCGGCCGCCGGGTCGGTGCCCGGCGGTGCTGCGGGTACGGCGTCGGGGGCGGTCACCTGCTGACCGTAGTGCACTGTGATCGGGGCCTCCGCTGCGGTCAACGGGCGGACTGCTGCGCGATCACCTCGCGGGCCAGTTGCCGGTAGTTGCGCGCTCCGGACGAGGCCGGGTCGAGCGTGGTGATCGGGGCGCCGGCGACGGTCGACTCGGGGAACTTGACGGTCTTGGTGATGACGGTCTGGTAGACCTTGTCACCGAACGCCTCCACGACGCGTTGCAGCACCTGCCGGCAGTGGGTGGTGCGGCTGTCGTACATGGTGGCGAGGATGCCTTCGAGTTCGAGGTCGAAGTTGAGCCGTTCGCGGACCTTGTCGATGGTGTCCAGCAGCAGCGCGACCCCGCGCAGGCTGAAGAACTCGCATTCCAGCGGGATCAGCACGCCGTTGGCGACGGTGAGCGCGTTGATGGCGAGCAGGCCCAGCGACGGCTGGCAGTCGATGAGGATGTAGTCGTATTCCTTGCGGATGGAGCGCAGCACCCGGGCCAGCGCCATCTCGCGGGCGACCTCGTTGACGAGCTGTATCTCCGCCGCCGACAGGTCGATGTTGGCCGGCAGCAGGTGCAGGCCGGCCACGTCGGTCTTGATCAGGACGTCCTCGGCGGTGACGTCGTCCTGCATCAGCAGGTTGTAGACCGACAGGTCGAGGTTGTGCGGGTTGACGCCGAGACCGACGGACAGCGCGCCCTGCGGGTCGAAGTCGACGAGCAGGACCTTGCGGCCGTATTCGGCCAGCGCGGCGCCCAGGTTGATCGTCGTCGTGGTCTTGCCGACGCCGCCCTTCTGGTTGGCCATCGCGATGATGCGGGCCGGACCGTGCCGGTCGGTGGGCATCGGTTCGGGGATGGGTTTGCGCATCGTGTAGGCGGCCGGGTCGGCGGGGCCGAGTTCGGCACCGAGGTCCAGGCCGGCCTGCTGTTCGCGGAGGCTGGAGGTCCACGCCTCGGCCCGGTCACCGTTGCCAGCCATTGAACGTCACGCCCCCTCCCGACGACCGCCGCGCGCCGGACCCGACCGGAGCCCTGGAACACCCCGCTGCCGTGGCCGCACCCCCCGGGTCCGGTGCCACCGTCGTTCCGGTGTCACCCGCGTACCGGTGGTGACCTTCACGGCGTGGCGAGCCTCCCGTTGCCACCGCCGGCGACGCTCGCGCCGCCTGCGACTGTACGCCACGTCCGGGGACCTCCGCCGGCACCGGGTCGGCGTGTCGACACTCCGGTGAAACGGGTCCGGCCCGTGGTCACCGGGCGGATCGGGCCGGTGGTCACCCGCGGGCGCGGGGGTGGGAAGTGGCGTACACCTCACGGAGCCGGTCGACGGTCACCAGGGTGTAGACCTGGGTGGTGGTCACCGAGGCGTGGCCGAGCAGTTCCTGCACGACCCGTACGTCGGCGCCGCCGTCGAGCAGGTGCGTGGCGTACGAGTGACGCAGGGTGTGCGGCGACACCGCCCGGGCGCCGTCGACGGGCAGGCCGGCGCGCTGGGCGGCACGGCGCAGGATGGTCCAGGCGCTCTGCCGCGACAGCGGCCCGCCCCTGGCGTTGAGGAAGACCGCCGGGGTGCCCCGGCCGGCGGCGACCAGGCCGGGCCGGGCCCGGACCAGGTATGCGTGCAGGGCGGCGACGGCGTAGCCGCCGATCGGCACCAGCCGGGTCCGGCCGCCCTTGCCGTGCAGGGTGGCGGCGCCGGCCGGCAGGTCGAGGTCGTCGACGGCGGCACCGACCGCCTCGGAGATCCGCGCGCCGGTGCCGTACAGGAACTCCAGCAGGGCCCGGTCGCGCAGGCCGAGCGGGGCGGCGTCGGCGGCGGTGCCGTCCGGGCCGGCGGCCTCCAGCAGGGCGACCACCTCGGTGACGTCGAGCGCCTTCGGCAACCGGCGCGGCGGTGCCGGCGGGCGTACGTCGCGGCTGGCGTCGTGGCCGACGAGTCCCTCGCGTACGGCGAAGCGGTGCAGTCCGCGTACGGCGCTGGCGGCCCGGGCGGCGGAGGCGGCCGACAGCGGCGGGTGGTCGGTGTCGCCCTCGCGCAGCCGGGCGACGTGCGCGGCGACCTGCGCCGGCCCGATCGCGGCGAGGTCGTCGACGCCGTCGGCCGCCAGCGTGTCGAGGTAGCGGTCCAGGTCCCGCCGGTACGAGGTGAGGGTGTTCGCCGACAGGCCGCGCTCGACGGTCAGGTGGTCGAGGTAGGTGCGGACCGCACGCCGCAGGGCCGGTGCCGGGACTGGCCGGTCACCGGCCTTCGCGGCCGTGGTCGACGCCGTCAGGCGAGCACCTCCGCGAGCGGCAGGGTGGTCATGCCGTGGGCCTCGGCGACCGGGCCGTAGGTGACCTGGCCGTCGTGGGTGTTCAGGCCCAGGGCGAGGGCGGGGTCGCGGCGCAACGCGTCGCGCCAGCCGCGGTTGGCCAGTTCCAGCGCGTACGGCAGGGTGACGTTGGTCAGCGCGTACGTGCTGGTGTGCGGGACGGCGCCGGGCATGTTGGCCACGCAGTAGAACAGCGAGTCGTGGACCTTGTAGACCGGGTCGGCGTGGGTGGTGGGGCGGGAGTCCTCGAAGCAGCCGCCCTGGTCGATGGAGATGTCGACCAGTACGCTGCCGGGCTTCATCCGGGACACCAGCTCGTTGGAGATCAGGGTCGGGGCCTTGGCGCCGGGCACCAGGACCGCGCCGATGACCAGGTCGGCGTCGATGACGGCCCGCTCGATCTCGTACGCGTTGGAGGCGACGGTCTGCAGGTGGCCGCGGTAGTCGGCGTCGGCGTCGCGCAGCCGGGCGATGTTCTTGTCCAGCAGCAGCACCTCGGCCTGCATGCCGAGCGCGATGGCGGCGGCGTTCATGCCGGATACACCGGCGCCGATGACGACGACCTTGGCCGCGTAGACGCCGGGGACGCCGCCCATGAGCACGCCGCGCCCGCCGCCGGAGCGCATCAGGTGGTACGCCCCGACCTGGGGGGCGAGGCGGCCGGCGACCTCGGACATCGGGGCGAGCAGCGGCAGCGACCGGTCGGGCAGTTCGACGGTCTCGTACGCGATCCCGGTGACCTTCCGGTCGATCAGGGCGTCGGTGCACTCCTTGGAGGCGGCCAGGTGCAGGTAGGTGAACAGCACCTGGCCGGGGCGCATCCGGTGGTGCTCCTCGGTGATCGGTTCCTTGACCTTCAGGACCAGGTCGGCGGTCTGCCACACCTCGTCGGCGCTGGGCGCGATGGTCGCGCCGGCGGCGGCGAACTCGTCGTCGGTGATCGACGAGCCGAGGCCGGCGCCGGTCTCGACGTAGACCTGGTGGCCGTTGCGGGTGAACTCGTGGACCCCCGCGGGGGTGATCGCCACACGGTACTCGTGATTCTTGATCTCGCGCGGGATTCCGACCTTCACAACGCACACCCCTCAATCCGTGCGGCGGACGCGCCTCGTTGCCCGTCTGCGCCGAACCTGACCGCGGCAGTCTAGAACCGATAACCTGCGCCGGTCGGGCATCAGGCTGGTATCCAACCGCCCCGTCGCCTGACATCTTGTTACCCCGGCCGGGGTGCCGCCACCCGGGCGGCGGGCAACCCGTCGGCAAGCCCTTTGCGGCAGCTCACGGGCATTCGCGTCGGCCATCCGACATGAACCGTACTGGGATCTTCTTAACAATTCAGGAAACGTGCCGCATTTCCACACTGACACGGAGAGGCTAGATCACTATGCTCCCGCCTCATGACTAACCCTCAATACCCGGGTCAGTACCCCGGCGCGGCCGGCGGCTACTCGGACAAAAGCAAGCTGGTGGCCGGCTTGCTCGGCATCTTCCTCGGCGGCTTCGGCGTCGGGCGGTTCTACATCGGCGACACCAAGACCGGCGTACTCCAGCTCGTCGTCACCCTCATCACCTGTGGTCTCGGCTCGCTCTGGGGCCTCATCGACGGCATCCTCATCCTTGTCAACGGCGGTACCGACGCGCAGGGACGCCCCCTGCGGGACTGACGCGAAACGCCCCCGGGGGTGACGGACCGACCCGTCGACCCCCGGGGGCGCGAAACCCCCGGCGCGGCTACCGCTCGCCGGCGCCGGCCGTGGGCAACGGCGCGTCGGCCGGCCGCAGCGGCGCCCACCCGGCGTCGCGGGCCCGCGCGGCGGCCAGCAGACCACCCACCGCCGCCGCGTTCGTCACCGCGCCGGTGAAGACCATCGCCACCGCCTCATCGAGGTCCACCCGCGCCACCCGCATCGTGGCCTCCTCGCCGTGCCGCTCGTGCCGCTCCCCGTCGGGAACCGGTGTCAGGTCCCGGGCCAGGAAGACCCGGATCATCTCGTTCGAACAGCCCGGCGAGGTGTGCAGGTCGGCGAGCACGTCGATCCGGCCGGCCCGCAGGTCGGCCTCCTCCGCCAGCTCGCGCAGCGCCGCCTCGGGCAGCCCCTCCCCCCGCACGTCGATCAGGCCCGCCGGCAGCTCCCACAGCCGCTGCCGCACCGGATGCCGGTACTGCTCGACCAGCACCACCCTGCCGTCGGCGTCGAGCGCGACCACACCGACCGCGCCGACGTGCCGTACGTAGTCACGGGCCGCGACCCCACCGCCGGGCATCGTCACCTCGTCGGTGACGACCGAGAACACCGGCCCGTCGAACCGCTCGACGCTGGACCGGACCTCGAAGACGTGCCCGCCGTCCGGCGTGCTCACCTGCCGGCCTTCGCCGGCTTCGCGGCGCCGTTGCGGCCGGCGAACTCCACCGACCCGTCCGCGGCGACGCCGGTGTGCGGGTCGACCGCGCCCGGCACCGCCGGCGGCTCCGGTGCCTCGGCGCCGGGCCGGGCCTCCTGCGGGCCGCCGAGGTCGACCGGCAACTGGTCGGCCGAGGCGTACCTGACGACCGCGCCGACGAACGCCGCGAACAGCGGGTGCGGCCGGGTCGGCCGGCTCTTCAGCTCCGGATGCGCCTGGGTGGCGACGAAGAACGGGTGCAGGTCGCGGTCGAGTTCGACGAACTCCACCAGCCGGCCGTCCGGGGACGTGCCGGAGATCCGCAGCCCGGCCTCGGTCAACGCGTCCCGGTAGGCGTTGTTGACCTCGTAGCGGTGCCGGTGCCGCTCGCTGACCCTCGTGGTGCCGTACGCCTGCGCGACGATCGACCCCTCGGCCAGCTTCGCGTCGTACGCCCCCAGCCGCATCGTGCCGCCGAGGTCGCCCTTGCCGGCGACGATGTCGGTCTGGTCGGCCATCGTCGAGATCACCGGGTGGGTGGCCTGGTCGTCGAACTCCAGCGAGTTCGCCCCGTCGAGGCCGGCCGCGTGGCGGGCCACCTCGATCGCCATGCACTGCAGGCCGAGGCACAGCCCGAGGATCGGCACCCGGTTCTCCCGCGCGAAGCGGGCCGCGCCGACCTTGCCCTCGATGCCGCGTACGCCGAAGCCGCCGGGGATCACGATCCCGTCGACGCCGGACAGCGCGGCCGCCGCCCCGGCCGGGTCGACGCAGTCGTCGCTGGGCACCCACCGCAGCTGCACCCGCGCCCGGTGGTGGAACCCGGCCGCCCGGATCGCCTCGCTGACCGACAGGTAGGCGTCGGGCAGGTCGACGTACTTGCCGACCAGCGCCACCGTCACCGTGTGGTGCGGGTGGTGCACCCGGTCGAGCAGGTCGTCCCAGCCGCTCCAGGCCACGTCCCGGAACGACAGCCCGAGCCGGCGTACGACGTAGGCGTCGAGGCCCTCACGGTGCAGCACCTTCGGGATGTCGTAGATGCTGGGCGCGTCGGGCGCGGCGATGACCGCCTCCCGGTCGACGTCGCAGTACAGCGACAGCTTGTGCTTGAGCTTGTCCGGGATCTCCCGGTCCGACCGGCACACGATCGCGTCCGGCTGGATACCGATGTTGCGCAGCTGGGCGACCGAGTGCTGGGTCGGCTTGGTCTTCAGCTCCCCGGACGGCGCCAGGTAGGGCACCAGCGAGACATGCAGGTAGAAGCAGTTGTCCCGGCCGAGGTCGTGGCGGACCTGCCGGATCGCCTCCAGGAACGGCAGCGACTCGATGTCGCCGACCGTGCCGCCGACCTCGGTGATCACCACATCGGGTGTTCGGCCGTCCTCGTCCGGGTCGCCCATCGCGAGGATGCGGGCCTTGATCTCGTTGGTGATGTGCGGGATCACCTGGACGGTGTCGCCGAGGTACTCGCCGCGCCGCTCCTTGGCGATCACCGCCGAGTAGATCTGGCCGGTGGTCACGTTCGCCTTGCCGGACAGGTCCCGGTCGAGGAACCGCTCGTAGTGCCCGACGTCGAGGTCGGTCTCGGCCCCGTCGTCGGTGACGAAGACCTCACCGTGCTGGAACGGGTTCATCGTCCCCGGGTCGACGTTCAGATAGGGGTCGAGCTTCTGCATCACGACCCGCAGCCCACGGGCGGTGAGCAGGTTACCGAGGCTGGAGGCGGTCAGGCCCTTTCCGAGCGAGGAGGCAACGCCCCCGGTGACGAAGATGTGCCTGGTCGTCCGTGCTGAAGGGGCCAACGCCTGCTCCCGTGGTCGTCTGTTGCAGTAGTGCAGACCAGCGGATCAGGAATGTGATCACGCCATCCACGGGATTCCACCCTAACACCTCGGGCCGGGCCCCCGACGCCCGCCTCGCGGCAGGTCAGGGCCGTCGCTCACGGTGATCCGACCGGAACGTCCCTGGTCGGGGCGTCGGGCCGGGGCCCGTCCGGCCCGCCGTCGGCGGTCTCCGCCGCCGGCCCGGCCGCCGCGCCCACGCCACCGGACCCGCCGGCCGTAGACGCCGACGCCGGATCGTCGACCAGCGGCAGCACCGGCGGCCTCGTCCGGTCGGCGGAGTGGCCGAGCACCCGCAACGCCGCCAGCGCCGCCAGCGGCACCGTCGTCGCCGCCGCCGCGCCCGCCACGTTGAACGCCGAACCGCCCATCACGCCGCCGATCACGGTGGCGACCGCGATACCGCCCATCCCGGCCCGGACCGCCGGGTAGATGCCGAACAGCCGCTTCAGGCCACCCCAGGTACGCAGCAGCGCGAACCACACCAGCACCGCGCCGACCAGCGCGATCACCGTCAGCGAGCTGCCGACCAGCGCCTCCATGTTCGCGGTCGCCGTACGCTGCACGGTCATCCCGCTGGTGCCGTCACCGAGCGCGCCGAGGAACCGGCCGAGGCTGCCCCGCTCGGCGACCGGCCGGCGCAGGTCGATCACCGCGAACCCGGCCGTGACCGCCAGCCCGGCCATCGTCGCCCAGGCGACCCGGGCCAGGCTGAGCCAGCCGCCGGTGCTGATCGCCGCGGCGATGGCGACCCCGGCCGTCAGCGCGACCGCGCCGACCGGGTCGGCGCCCAGATAGGGGCTGCCGACGACGACCACCCCGATCCCGCCGACGGCGACCATGACCGCCGGCCGCCACGTACGCCGTACCTGCTGGGCCAGGCAGCCGGCGGCGAGCAGCACCCCGGCGACGAAGACGCCGAGGCCGACCACGCCGACACCGGCGTACCGGCCGCCCTCCAGCGCGGAGTAGCCGGTGACGCCGTTGAGTTGCAGCTGGGCGCCGGTGAGCACGTCGACGCCGACCACGACGGCGGCGATCGTCGCCGCCGTACCCATCGGTCCGAGCGTGGCCGGGTACGGCCGGCTCAGCCGCACCACCGCGGTCGCCAGCGCCAGCGTGACCAGCGCCACCGCGCCGAAGAGCAGCCCGGCGTGGGTGGCCCGCCACCAGGGCACGACGTCGGCCAGCAGGGCGGCCGGGATCGCCAGCGCCGCCGCGACCAGCAGCACCTCGACGACGGCCACGACCCGGGGCGGCACCGGCGCCGGACCGGGCGGCCCGCCGTGCGGCCGGGCCCGGCGCAGCAGCGGCACCACGGCGACGGCCAGCAGCACCTGGAAGACGGCGAGCAGGCCGAAGAACCAGTCGGCGACGGTCCGCTGGGCGCGGGCCTCCCGGTCGGCGTCGTTGGGGGCGACGACCGCCTCGGGCAGGTCGGCGGGGCGGCCGACGACGGTGCTGGCGGGGTGGCCGACGAAGAGCCGCTCCGGCATCGGCCGGCCGAGCACGGCGACGACGGTCGGGGCGATGTCGACCAGTTGCAGGTAGCCGTCGCGCTGGGTGCTGGCCGAGGTCAGCCAGCCCGCCTCCCAGCCCGGGCCGTCGGCGACCGCGACGTGCAGCCGCGACGACTGGTCGGTGTCGGAGACCCCGGCGACCAGCACCAGCGACCGGTCCGGCCGGGCGTCGAGGACCCGGGCCAGCTCGGCGTCGGCGCGGGCGGCGGCCGCGGCCCGCTCCGCCGGGTCCTCGCCGCTGACCGTGCCGAGGTCGACGATGCTCAGTACGCACGACGCCAGCAGGTCGCCCGGGTCGGCGGGCAGCTCCGGCTCGTACCGGTCGACCCGGCCGAACGGGCGGGCGGCGGCGACGGCGGCGCCCGGGCCGACCGCGACGGTGCAGCGCATCGACTCGGCCAGCGCCCCCGGCACGGTCCCCCACGGCAGCCGCTCCTGGTTGTAACGGACCGCGGTGCGCTGGTCGGGCAGGTTGGCGCCGATGCCGTCGGGCTGCTCGACGACCACGTCCGACGGCGGGCACTCGCCGGTGACGGGGTCGGCGTCCCAGGCGGCGTAGCTGCCGGCGCCCAGGGTGAGCCAGCCGTCGACGGGGCACGTCGGTTTGCGGGCCGAGCGTACGGCCAGCGAGCCGATCGAGCCGCGTTCGGCCATCGCCCACAACGTCGGGGTGTTCTCCTGGCTGACGTCGTCCCAGCGCAGCCCGGCGACCCCGACGACGACCGCGTAGTCGGCGGAGCCCTGCGGCGCGCCGGTGGCCGGCCGTACCACCAGGGCCGCGATCGCGGTGACCACCACCAGGGCGGTCAGCAGGATCGGCAGGACGCGACGCAGCATCAGGCGCGTCCCCCGGCCGTGCCGCCGTCGCCGGCCCGCCGGTCGGCGACGCCCCCGCCGGCCGGGACCAGTTCGGCGTAGACGGCCGCGAGCTCCGCGACGGTGTCGGCCTCGCGCGCCCAGGTGGCGGCCCGTTCCGGACCCAGCCGGCCGAGTTCGGCCCGGCGGTCGTCGTCGGCGAGCAGGTCGCGTACGGCCGTGTCGACGGCGTCGACGTCGCCGGGCGGCACCAGCACGGCGGCGTCGCCGACGAGGTCGGGGATGCCGCCGACCCCGGTCGCGACCAGTGGCACCCCGGCGTGCAGCGCCTCCTGGGCGAAGAGTTGCCGCGCCTCCCAGTCGCTGGTGACCAGGGCCAGGTCGGCGCCGGCGAGCAGGTCGGCGATGTCGGTGCGGTGCCCGAGCAGGGTGACCGGGGCCCGGGAGGCGGAGACCCGGGCGGCGAGCTGGATGTAGCTGGGGCCGCTGCCGGCGATCACCACGACCGGCGGCGGGTCCAGGGACCGCCAGCGGGCGGCAGCGTCGACGAGGATGTCGTAGCGCTTCTGCGGGTGCAGCCGGCCCACCGAGACGATCAGCGGCTGGCCGGCGGCGACGCCGAACTCGGCGCGTACGGCGGACCGGCCGCGCCGTGGCGCGGGCAGGGCCGGCGCGGCGACCGGCGCGAGCCGGGCGTCGCGGGCGCCGAGCGCGCGGGCCCGGTCGACGAGGTCCTGCGAGGCGCCGAGCGCGACCCGGGCGGCGCGGGCGACGACCCGCTCGACCAGCCGCGACACCCGCCCGCGCAGGCCGGTGGCGAGGACCGCGTTGTGCCAGGTGACGACGAGCGGCTGGGCCGGCCGGGCCAGGGCGGCGACCAGGCCGGCGCGCAGCCCGTGGGCGTGTACGACGTCGACCGGCCCGGCGAGCACCCGGCGCAGCGCGGCGACCGCCCGCCCGTCGGCCGGGGTCGGGTTGGCCGGGATCTCCACCGCGACGAAGCGGGCCCCGGCCGCGGTGAACCGGAACTGCTCCTCGGTGCCGGCGGGGCCGCACACCGTGACGGAGGCGCCGGCGGTGGCCAGCCCGCGGGCGACGGAGGCGACGTGCTGGCCGACGCCGCCGGTGCTGGAGGCGAGGACGAGCGCCACCGCGCCCGTGAAGTGCGTAACCGTTGCGTCCGCCTCGGTCACCGCGGATCCGTCCCCTCTGCGTCGTCGTGCCGGTCGGGGCCGTCGCGACGGCCCCCGCGCAGCCGGCGCCCGACCGCTGCCACCATCGGACGCAGGTCGTGGCGGTCCAGCGGGTAGGCGACACCGGCGAACACGAGCGCCACGACGGCTCCGGCAAGCATGCCCTGCAGCAGTGCGACGGTGTGCGCCGGGGTGCCGCCGCCGGCGTCCGCCGCAGGCCAGAGGCTCAGGCCCGCCCCGGCCAGCCAGTTGCCGACCACCGTACCGGCCAGCGCGGCGAGGCCACCGGCCAGCAGGGCGACGCCGGCCGCCCGGGGCAGGCCGGCGACGGCGCCCGGCCCGGCCCGGCGGGCGACGGCGACGACCAGCACCGCGCCGAGCACCACCATCCCGACCGAGTTGGCGCCGGTCACCGCCGGCACCCGCTGGTCGTCGGGTACGGCCGCGGCCAGCAGCACGGCGGCGGCCGGTACGGCGAGCCAGCCGAGCCCGGTCGCCACGGCGGCGGCGCGGGTGTCGCCGCGGGCGTACAGCGCCCGGGACAGCACCGCGAACAGGCCGTAACCGAGCAGTCCGGGGGCGAACCCGACGATGCCGGCGGCGGCCTGTTCGGCGGCCACCCCGGTGAAGAAGAACTGGGCGACCGGGCGGGCGACGGCGGTCAGCGCGGCGGCACCGAGCGTCGCCAGCAGCAGCACCCGCCGGACCGTCGGGGCGAGGGTGGCCCGGTAGCCGTCCTCGTCGCCGGTGGTGTGCGCGGCCGCCAGGGCCGGGTAGGCGGCGACCGCGAGCGGCACCGCCAGCACCGACCACGGCAGCAGGTAGATCGTCTGGGCCAGGTTGTAGGGCACGACGGCGTCGACGCCGGTCGCGCCGCCGGAGACCAGGTTGAGCGACACCAGCAGGGCGACCTGCTGCCCGGCGACGGTGACCGCGCCGGCCACCGCCAGCCCGCCGACGCGGCGCCGGGCGTCGGCGTCGAACGCGTACGTCGGCGCCGGCCGCAGCCGCAGCGCGCGCAGCGGGATCAGCAGCGACAGCGACAGTACGACCACCCCGGCGGTGGTGCCGACGGCGAGGATCAGTTCGCCGGCCAGGTCGACGCCGGCGATGTCGACGCCGCGGCCCTGGGTGCCGGCGAAGACGAGGTAGGCGGCCATGACGGTGACGCTGGACAGCAGCGGGGCGATGACCGGCCAGGCGAACCGGCGGTGTGCCTGCAGCACGCCGGTGAGCACGATCCCGATGCCGTACAGCGGCAACTGCGGGGCGAAGATCCGCAGCATCCGGGCGCCGACGGCGACCTCGGCCGGGGTCGGGTCGTTGGCGATCGCGGCGACGATCGGACCGGCGAACACGGCGACGACGACGGCCAGCGGCACCAGCAGGGTGACCGTCCAGGTGAGCAGGGCGCCGGTGGTGGCCGCGACCGCGGCCCGGTCGCCGGCCGCGATCGCGCCGGCCAGCAGCGGTACGACGAGACTGGCCAGCGCCCCGCCGGCCACGATCTCGAAAATGATGTTGGGGACGGTGTTGGCGATCAGGTAGACGCCGCCGAGGTCGGTGCCGCCGACGACCCAGGTGAACACCCCGGTACGGGCGAACCCGGCCAGCCGGCTCGCGACGGTCAGTACGGCGATCAGCGCGGCGGCGCCGGCGATCCGACCGGCGCCGGTGACCGTACCCGGCGTGCCCACGTCAGGCGCTGCGCCGGCCCAGCGCGTCCAGCTCCCGCAGTCCCGGGGTGCGCTGGATCACCTGGGTGAAGCTGACCTTCTCGCTGGCAGCGGTCAGCGCGGTGACGACCGCGAGGATCCCGGCCCGGCCCAGCGGCCCGCTGCGCGCGGCCAGCGCCACCCCGAGCAGCGCGCCGAGCGCGTTGGCGCCGGAGTCGCCGAGCATGACCCGCTCGTCGAGGTCGTCGGGCAGCAGCGCGGCGGCGGCACCGACCGGCCCGGCGGCCAGTCCGCCGGCGGGGCCGGACACCAGCGGGGCGCCGAGCAGCAGCCCCGACTTCAGCGCCCGGCCGGGGCGCAGGTCGAGCAGGTTGACCAGGTTGGCGGTGCCGGCGACGACCCCGGCGCCGAGCAGCACGTCGACGACCCGGCCGGCCCGGCGCTGCCCGCGGCGGTGGCGGTGGCCGCGTACGGCCGGGTCGGCGGCGAGCAGGGTCGCGGCGGCGAGTCCGGCCGCGCCCACCCCGGCGATCTTCACCAGGCCGCTGGTGACCCGCCCGTCCCGCAGCGCGGACAGGTGGCCGGCGAAGCCCTTGGCCGTCTTCTGGTCGGGGCGGGCGCCGACGACGTCGTCGTAGAGGCCGACGGCCCCGGACGCGAGTCCGGCGACCGCGGCGGCGGCACCGGACGCCGGGCCGGGTGCCCCGGCGGCAGCCGCCACCGACGCCCCGACGGCCAGCGCCGGGCCGGCGGCCAGGGTCACGGTACGGCCACGGAAGTTGGTGCGGTCCAGGGCCGGCGCCCGTGGGGTGGCGGTCACGGCCCCCAGCGCGGCCCGGGCGGCGAGCACTCCGGCGCCGGCCACCAGCAGGCGGCCGGCGAGACGTCGGGCGTTCACTCGGTCAGCTTCGGCACGAGCGAGGCGGCGCCGCTGTTGACGCCGTACTGGCCGGCCCGGTTGAACATGAACTGTTCGGTCAGGGCGAGCGCGGTGACCAACTGGCCCTGCAGCGTGTTGGCGTGGTCGACGGTCGAGATCGTCTTGGAGAGGGTGGGGTCGCCGCGGACGACCGCGACGACGTTGCCGCCACTGGCACCGCTGCCGGCGACGACGAGCGGCCCGACCCGGTCGAACTGCACGGCGACGGTGACCACGGCCGAGTCCTTCTTGGCGAAGTCCCGGTCGACGTACGGCTGGCCGGTGACCAGCAGGACCGCCTGGGCCGGGGTGCCGATCTGCTCGTCGGCGTTGATGTAGCCGGCGGTGCGGTAGGCGCTGAGCACCGACTTGACGTCGGCCTCGGTGACCGGCGGGGTGCCCTGCGGGCGTTCGAGCAGCACGTTGGCCAGCAGCGCGGCCGATGTCTCCACGCCGTCGCTGTTGCGGGGCAGGTCCGCGGCCGGCACGCTGGTCGGCAGCGCGCGGGTGGCGAGTTCGAGCAGTTCGGTGCCGTTCTCCGGGTCGACGAACTTGTCCAGCACCTCGACCCGCCCGGTCACGCTGGCCCCGGCGGTCTCGAGCATCGCGGTGACCCCCTCGACGTGGTCCTGGCCGGACGGCAGCACCACGAGCGCGACGCGCCGGTCGGTGAGCTTGCCGGCGAGCATCACCGGGGCGGCCTCGGCGACGAAGTCCTCCTCGAGGTCGACCTCCCGCTGGAGGCTGCTGACCGACTCCCGCAGCTGCTGGTTGTCCTTGCGCAGCGCGTTGACGTTGTCCTTCAGCGAGTCGGCCACCGGTCCGTTCAACGCCGCTGTGCCGACGACCAGGCCGATGGCCAGCGCCAGGAACACCGCGGTGAGCGATACCACGTGGTACCGGAAATTGATCACGCCTGAAGCCCCTTGAGCAACGGGGGACTAGAAGAGCCGTCCCAGAAGCTGTCCGATCTGGAAGACCAGATTGTCCCACCATTCGGAGGCGACCCCGAGATAGGCCTTGCCGACGGTGGACACCGCCACCGCCGACGCCATGGCGGCCACCGCCGACAGCACCAGCAGCAGCAGCGACGATCCGGAGATGTTCTGCCGGTAGAGCCGGCTGACGCCCTTGGCGTCGACCAGCTTGCCACCGACCTTGAGCCGGGTGAGGAACGTCGACGCCATGCCGCCGCGCCCCTTGTCGAGGAACTCCACCAGGGTCGCGTGGGTGCCGACGGCCACGAGCAGCGACGCGCCCTTCTCGTCGGCGAGCAGCATCGCCAGGTCCTCGCTGGTGGCCGCGGCCGGGAAGGTCACCGCCGACAGGCCGAGCTGCTGCACCCGGGCCAGGCCGGGGGCCCGCCCGTCGGGATAGGCGTGCACGATGACCTCGGCGCCGCAACGCAGCACGTCGTCGGTGACCGAGTCCATGTCGCCGATGATCATGTCGGGGGTGTAGCCCGCCTCGACCAGCGCGTCCGCGCCCCCGTCGACCCCGATCAGGACCGGCTTGTACTCACGGATGTAGGGCCGCAGGACGTCCAGGTCGGCCTTGTAGTCGTAGCCGCGGACCACGATCAGGCAGTGCCGGCCGCCGATCCGGGTCTCGACCTCGGGTACGCCGACCCCGTCGAACAGCAGGTCGCGTTCCTGCTTGAGGTATTCCATCGTGTTGGCGGCGAACGCCTCCAACTGCACCGACAGGCCCTCCCGGGCGTCGGCCATCGCCTTGGCGACCGTCTCGGCGTCCTGCCGGACACCGTGCGCCACCGGCTCACCGTCCAGCAGCACCGTGTTGCCGTCGATCCGGACGTTGGCGCCCTCGCGGACCGCCTGGAACACGGTCTCGCCGAGGTCGTCGAGCAGCGGGATGCCGGCCTCGATCAGCACCTCCGGACCCAGGTTCGGGTAGCGACCGGAGACCGACGGCTTGGCGTTGAGCACCGCGGCGACCCCGACGGCGACCAGCGAGTCGGCCGCCACCCGGTCCAGGTCGACATGGTCGATGATCGCGATGTCCCCCGGCCGCAGCCGCCCGACCAGGCGTTTCGTACGCCGGTCGAGGCGCGCGGTGCCGGTGACGATGCCCGGTTCGACGGTCCGGGTCCGGCGCAAGGTGGGTAGACGCATCGGCACCATCCTGGCATGTGAGGCACAGTTTCCTGTTGCGACATGCCCCGAGCAGAGTCGCAACCTCCAGGGAAGCACGCCGGATCGGGAATCAGTGTGGCTATTGTCACACAGGACGTTCAGTGGCGCCGCTCCCGGGACGCCACCGCCAGCAGTTCCTCGGCATGTGCGATACCCAGATCGGAATCCGGCAAACCAGCCAGCATCCGGGCCAGCTCACGGGCCCGCTCGGTGTCCTCGACCACCCGCACCCCGCTGGTCGTGACCGCCCCACCGGTGTCCTTGGCCACCACCAGATGCCGGTCGGCGAACGCCGCCACCTGCGGCAGGTGCGTCACCACCAGCACCTGGTGACTGCGCGCCAGCCGGGCCAGCCGGCGACCGATCTCCACCGCCGCCTGCCCACCGACCCCGGAGTCGACCTCGTCGAAGACCAACGTCGGCGGACCGCCCGACCCCGCGAAGACCACCTCGATCGCGAGCATCACCCGCGACAGCTCACCGCCGGACGCGCCCCGTTGCAGCGGCAGCGACGGCGCCCCCGGATGGGCCAGCAACCGCAACTCCACCTCGTCGGCCCCGTCGGGCCCGATCCCGACCTCGACCCCGTCGACGGTCACCGTCGGCTCGCCCCGCCCGACCGGCCGCGGCAGCACCGCCACCTCGATACGCGCGTGCGGCATCGCCAGCCCGGCCAGCTCCACCGTCACCTCGTCGGCGAACCGGGCCGCCGCGGCCCGCCGCGCCGCCGTCAACCGCACCGCCAGGTCGGCGACCTCCGCCGCCAGCCGGGTCCGCTCGCGTTCCAACTCCTCCAGCACGTCGTCGGAACTGTCCAGCTCGGACAACCGGGTGCGGGCCCGCTCGGCCCAGGCGACCACCCCGTCGACGTCGTCGGCGTACTTACGGGTCAACCCGCGCAGCACCGCCCGCCGCTCGTAGACCGTCTGCAACCGGGCCGGATCGGCGTCCAGCAAGTCCAGATAGGACGACAGCTCCGCCACGACGTCGCCGACCAGGGTCGCCGCCTCCTCCAGCCGGCCACCGAGGTCGCCGAGCTTGCGGTCCACCCCCGCCTGCGCCTCCAGCGTGCGCCGCGCCATCCCCAGCAGGCTCGTCACGTCCGGGGTCTCGTCGACGACGTCACCGGCACCGGCCAGCGACACGTACGCCACCTGCGCCGCCGTACGCAGCCCCTCGGCGTGTTCCAGGCGCTGCGCCTCGGCCTTCAGCTCCTCGTCCTCGCCCGGCTGCGGATCGGCCCGGCTGATCTCGTCCAGCCCCAGCCGCAGCAGGTCGGCCTCCTGGTTGCGCTCGCGCGCGTTGCGCCGCCGGTCGGCCAGGTCGTCGGCGACCCGGCGCCACTGCGCGTACGACTCGTGCGCCGTCGCCAGCAGCTTCTCGTGCTCCGGCCCGGCGAACCGGTCCAGCGCGCCCCGCTGCTCGGCCGGGCGCAGCAGCCGCAACTGGTCGGACTGGCCGTGGACCGCCACCACCTGCTCGCCGATCTCGCCCAGCATCGACACCGGCATCGCGCGCCCCCCGACGTGCGCGCGCGACCGGCCCTCGACCGTCACCGTACGGCTCAACAGCAGGCAGCCGTCGTCGTCGGGCTCCCCACCCGCGTCGGCGACCCGGGTGTGCACCCCGGTCGCGGTCGGCTCGGACAGCCGCAGCCGCCCCTCCACGACCGCGCGCCCCGGCTCGGCGCGCACCCGGCCGGCGTCGGCCCGGCCGCCGAAGAGCAGCCCGAGCCCGGTGACCACCATCGTCTTGCCCGCACCGGTCTCACCGGTGATGACGTTCATACCGCCGGTCAACGGCAGCGTGGTGTCCTCGATGACGCCCAGCCCGGTGATTCGAAGCTCTTCCAACACAGGCAATGACAGTAGTGGCGCGGTCCGACGGTTGACCAGCCACAGGCGTGCCACCCGGCGGCGGCGTACGCCTCCACCGGTGGTCCGACCGGGGGTTCCACGGCGGCGGCACGGCGGTCCCGGGCGTGTCGCCGATCAAGGACCGGGCCGCCCGGACCGTGGCCGCCCGGACCACCGCAGCCCGGACCATGGCAGCCCGGACCACCGCCGCCCCTGGCGGGAGTCGGCCCGGACGGTGGGATCAGCCGCGGTTGCCGCGCCAGCCGGCCACCGGCAGGGCGAACTTCGCGACCAGCCGGTCGGTGAACGGCCGCGGCCGCAGCCGGACGATCCGCACCGGCACCGCCCCCCGCTGCACCGTCACCCGCGCCCCCGGCGGCAGGTCGTAGACCCGCCGGCCGTCGCAACACAACACGGCCAGCGTGGTGAACGGGTCGACGGTGATCGAGAACGTCGATGTGGGCGCGGTCACCAGCGGCCGGCTGAACAGGGCGTGCGCGCTGATCGGCACCAGCAGCAGCGCCTCCACCTCCGGCCACACCACCGGGCCGCCGGCCGAGAACGCGTACGCCGTCGAACCGGTCGGGGTGGCGCAGACCACCCCGTCGCAGCCGTACCTCGACAGCGGCCGGCCGTCGACGTCGACCAGCAGCTCCAGCATCTGGGCCCGCTCGCCCTTCTCGACACTGACCTCGTTCAGCGCCCACGACTCGATCGTCGGCCCGCCGTCGAACTCCGCCCGCACGTCCAGCGTCAACCGCTCGTCCACGGTGTACGACCGCTCGACGACGTCACGTACCGCCTGGTCCAGGTCGTTGATCTCGGCCTCGGCCAGGAAGCCGACCTTGCCGAGGTTGATGCCGAGCAGCGGCGCCTTCGCCGGCCGGGCCAGGTCGGCGGCGCGCAGGAAGGTGCCGTCGCCACCGAGCGCGAAGACGATCTCGGCGCCGTCGGCCGGGGCGTCCCCGTCGACCGGCACGATCCCCGGCAGGTCGAGGTCCTCGGCCTCGTCGGCCACCACCCGGACCTCGAAGCCCGCCTCCATGAGGTCGGCCGCCACCGTCCGGGCGTGCTCGGTGCTGCGCCGCCGCCCGGTGTGGGTCACCAGCAGAGCCACCCGACTCATCGGGTCTCCTCCCCAGTACGCGCACCACCGGCCGCCGGCCCGACACCGACGCCGTCCGGACCATCCGGCCCGCCACCTTCGGGGGGTTCGGCGGGCACCGTCGCCGGGCCGGCGGCGACGACCGCCCGTACCCGCTCCGCGCCCACCCCGGCCGCGCCGCGACGCAGCCACACGAAGAACTCGACGTTCCCGCTCGGGCCCGGCAGCGGACTGGCCACCACGTCGGCGAGACCGAGCCCGAGCGCCGCGGCGGCCGCCGCCACGTCCAGTACCGCCTCGGCCCGCAGCTCCGGGTCGCGGACCACGCCGCCGGCGCCGACCCGCTCCCGTCCGACCTCGAACTGCGGCTTGACCATCAGCGCCAGGTCGCCGTCGGTACGTGTGCACGCCGCCAGCGCCGGCAGCACCAGCCGCAGCGAGATGAACGACAGATCCGCCACCGTCAGGTCGACCGGGCCGCCGATCTGTTCCGGGGTCAGCGACCGCACGTTGGTGCGCTCGAAGACCCGTACCCGGGCGTCGCCGCGCAGCGACCAGGCGAGCTGGCCGTAGCCGACGTCGACCGCGACCACCTCGGCCGCTCCCGCGCGCAGCAGCACGTCGGTGAACCCGCCGGTGGACGCGCCCGCGTCCAGGCACCGTCGCCCGGTCACCGCCAGCCCGGCCGGCCCGAACGCGGCCAGCGCGCCGGCCAGCTTGTGGCCGCCCCGGGAGACGTACTCCTGTTTCGGGTCGTCGCCGACGACCCGGACCGGGTCGGCCGGGTCGACCATGGCCGCGACCTTGCGGGCCACGACCCCGCGCACCTGGACCCGCCCGGCATCGACGAGGGCGGCGGCCTGCTCGCGGGAACGGGCCAGGCCACGACGGACGAGTTCGGCATCCAGCCGGGTACGGCGAGCCATGGGTGTCTCCGGGAGGGGCGGGCGGTCAGCCGTGGTCGATGGTGGCGAGGGTTTCCTGGAGCGTGCGGTGCGCCGCCTCGTACTGGGCGATCTGGTCCGCCGGCGGCAGGTCGGCGGCGTTGGCCATCGCCTGGATCGCCGCGTCGACGGCGGGATGGCCGGAGCCGCCCGGGCCGGCGACCGTCGGCAGGACCGGCGCCTCCGGGCCGGACGGCCACCCGCCGTCAGCCGGCGCGGCGGGCCGGGAGCCCGCCGGACCGGCGGCCGGCGGGGCCGGCCGGAACCCACCGGACGGCGGCACGGGACGGGGACCGGACGGCGGTCCGGGCCGGGCGCCGCCGGGCGGCGGTCCGGGCCTTCCGGGTACGGGCCCGGTCACGCCTCCGCGCTCCCGGCCGGCGGAGCCGCCTTCTTGACCGCCTTCTTCGCGACCGCCTTCTTGGCCGGCGCGGCCTTCTTCGCCGCGGCACGCTTGGGGACGACCCCCTTTGTGGTGGCGGGCTGGTCGGCCGGGGTCGGGACGGCGGACGTCCGGCTGACCGGCGGCTCGGTGACCAGGTCGGCCGGGGCCGGCTCGAACAGCGGCGACACCGCCTTGCCCGCCTCGGGCCGCTTCGCCACCGCCTTCTTGGCGACGGTCTTCTTCGCGACGGCCTTGCCGGCCGCCGGCTTCGCCGGTCCGGCCTCGCCGGGTACGGACGGCGGGGCACCACCGGCCGGGAGCAGGGCGGCACCTGCCGCCTCCGCGGCATCCGCGCGGGCCCGGGTCTCGATCAGCTCGCGTTCCAGGTCACGTACCCGGGTCGTCAGGTCGGCGACCTCCTCGGCCGTGGCCAGCCCCACCGCGCCCAGCGTCCGGTCCACCTCGAAGCGGACCAGCTTCGTCAGCGCCTCCCGGTTGGCCGCGCTCGTGGTCACCAGTTCCTCGGCCATCGCCTGCAACTGGGCGGCGGTCGCCCCACCGGCGCCGACGAGGTTGCGGGCCACCCGCTCGGCCTTCTTCTTCGACGCCTCGGTCAGCCCGAGGGCCAGCTCGAGGTATGCCCGCCACGCGTCCGGCATGCCCGGTCCCCTTCCCGATCGGCGAATCCTTCGGGTGTCACGCTACCGGGCGCCGCCACCGGGACGGTGCGGTACGGTGCGCAGGACGGGGCGCGCCGTGACGACGTACGCCGATCGGAGCGCGACCACCCGCCCGGCCGGCGCCGTTCCGGCCCCGACGACGAGACGACGATGGAGGCGACAGGTGGCCACGGTTGACGAGTGCCGGCAGGCTCTGCACGATCTGGCGGCCCGGCTCGCCGCCAACGCGGCCAAGGTGCGCGACCGGGTCGACCTCGACCGCACCCTCGCCTGCCGGATCACCGACCTCGGCACCGCGTTCCACGGCCGGCTCACCGACGGCCACCTCGTCGACCTCGCCGACGGCGACGACCCCAAGGCCAAGGTCGCGCTGACCACCTCCAGCGACGACCTGATCGCCCTCGTCCGCGGCGACCTCGACGTCGCCAAGGCCCTCGGCGCCCGGCGGATCTCGATCAACGCCAACCCGTTCGACCTGCTGAAGCTGCGCAAGCTCCTCTGAGGACGGTCAGTCGGCCAGGCCGAGTTCACCCAACGCCGCCCGTGCCGGCTCCGAGTCGCCGACCACCGTCACCGCCTGCCCGGCGGTCCCCTCGTCGCGGTCCGGCGAAGGCGACCACGCCGCGGCGCACAGCGCGGCGAGCGCGTCGAGGGTCGGACCGGCCCCGTCGAGCCGCAGCCCGCCGCCGTCGTTTGACACCCGCCAGCCACCGGCTTCCGGCTCCCCCGCCGGCACCCGCACCGCACCGTCCACGTCGAACAGTCCACCCAGGTCGTACCCGACGAAGGTGGGCCGGCGCGCCGCCGGCGCGGCGAGCAGCTCCGGGACGTCGCTGACCCCGGTCAGCACCAGCAGCGAATCCATGCCGGCCCGCACCGCGCCCTCGATGTCGGTGTCGAGCCGGTCCCCGACGACCAGCGGCCGGCTCGAACCGACCCGCTGCGCACCGGTGCGGAACAGCCCCGGAGCCGGCTTGCCGACCACGATGTCCGGATCCCGGTCCAGCGCCGTACGCAGCACCGCCACCAGTGACCCGTTGCCGGGCAGCGGCCCGCGCGGGCTCGGCAGGGTGCGGTCGGTGTTCGTCGCCACCCAGACCGCGCCGGCCCGTACCGCGACCGCCGCCTCGGCCAGCTCGGCCCAGCCGACCCGCGGCCCGTAGCCCTGGACGACCGCGACCGGCTCCTCGTCGGCACGGGTGACCGGGACGAGACCCGCCTCGGCGATCTCGTCCCGCAGCGCGTCGGCGCCGACGACGAGCACCCGGTCGCCGGGAGCCAGCCGCCCGGCGAGTACCGCCGCGGCGGCACCCGCCGAGGTGACCACCTCGTCCGCGCCGGCGGGTACGCCCATCCCGGTCAGCAGCTCGGCGACGTCGGCGGCCCGCCGGGAGGCGTTGTTCGTCGCGTACGACACCGACCGCCCCTCGTCGTGCAGCCGACCGATCGCCTCGACCGCGCCGGGGATCGGCTCGTCGATCAGGTAGACGACCCCGTCAAGATCAAAAATGACCAGGTCGTACGCGTCGACCAGCCGACCCGCGCCCCGCCCGCTCACGAACCGGCCGGCCAGGGCCGCTCACCGCCGGCCGCCTCGTCGCCCCCGGTGCCGGTCACGGCGCTGTCGGCCGCCTCCGGGCCGGTGGGGGCATCCGCCGCCGCCGGGCCGCTCTGGTGCTCCGACGGCTCGTCGTCCACCTCGACCGGCAGGTCCTTCTCGTCGTCGTCGAGGTCCTTCTCGTCCTCCTGCACGGTGACAGCGCCGCTGTCGGCGTACCCGGACTCCTCCACCTCCGTGACGTCGCTCTCCCGCCGGCCGCCGTCGACCACCCGGGCCGCGGCGACCGCCTCGACGGTCTCGCCGTCCGCCGGTACGACGTCCGCGCCGTCCGTCGCCACGCCCGACGCCTCGGACCCGGAACGCTCGTCGCGCCCCTCGACCTCCTCGTCGGACTCCTCCGCGCCGTCCTCGAACTCCTCGTCGTCGCCCTCGATCAGCACGCCGTCGAGTTCGAGCAGCCGCTCGGCGGCGTCGGTCTCGCCCTCCTCGTCGGCCTCCACCGCCCGGGCGAACCACTCCCGGGCCTCGTCCCGGCGGCCGACCGCCAGCAGCGAGTCCGCGTACGCGTACCGCAGCCGGCCGGCCCACGGCTCGGTGGCCCCGCCGCTCAGCTCGCGTACCTGCAACATCGCCACCGCGGCGTCACCCTGGCCGAGGTCGCCCCGGGCACCGGCGGCCACGATGAGCAGCTCGATCGCGGTCGCCGGGTCGAGCGCGTCCCGGTCCGCGCCACGGAACAGGTCGATCGCCCGCTCCGGCCGGCCGAGCGCCCGCTCACTGTCCGCGAGCACCGCCAGGTGCGTCTGCCGCCCGCTCATCCGGTGGTACGTCCGCAGCTCCGCGATCGCGGTCTGCCACTCCCCGGCCCGGTACGCAGCCAGTCCGACCGCCTCGCGTACGGCCGCGATCCGCGACGCCAGCCGGCGGGCGGCGAGCGCGTGCGCGAGCGCCTCCTCGGGCTCGTCGTCGATCAGCAGGCCGGTCGCCACGAGGTGCCGGGCAACCGTCTCGGCGACCGGCTTCGCGAGCGACAGCAGTTCGGCGCGTACGTCCTTGTCGAGGTCGCTGGCCACGATCTCGTCGGAGAGCTCGGGAGCGCCCGGCGCCGAGGCCCGCTCCGGCTCGCCGGCCGGGCGGTACTCGCCCTGGTCGCGGTGCCCGCTGTCGCGGCGTTCGTCACGGTCGAACCGGCCACGCCGGTCGTCCCCGCCCCGGAAGCCACCCTCACGCGGGCCACGGTCCCGGTCGCCACGCTCCCGGTCGCCACGGAACCCGCCCTCACGCGGACCGCGGTCCCGGTCGCCACGGAAGCCACCCTCACGGAAGCCACCCGGCCGGTCACCGCCCCGCGGCCGCTCCGAACGGAAGCCGCCCTCACGGTCGCCGCCCCGGAAGCCACCCTCACGGGGGCCACGGTCGCGGTCACCACCGCGGAAGCCGCCCTCGCGGGGACCACGGTCCCGGTCGCCGCCCCGGAAGCCACCCGGCCGGTCACCGCCGTCGCGCTGCCCCGGGCGGTAACCACCGTCGCGGTCGCCGCCACGGAAACCGCCTTCACGCGGCCGTTCGGTACGGAAGCCACCATCGCGGTCACCACCGCGGAAACCACCCTCACGCGGACCACGGTCGCGGTCGCCACGGAAGCCGCCCTCACGGAAACCGCCACCACGCGAGTCCCGGTCGCCGCCACGGAAGCCGCCCTCACGGGGGCCACGGTCCCGGTCGCCGGCACGGAACCCACCCTCACGCGGCGGCCCGGAACGGAAGCCGTCCTTGCGGTCGCCGCCACGGAAGCCACCCTCACGCGGACCACGGTCGCGGTCACCACGGAAACCGCTGCCACGCGAGTCCCGGTCGCCGCCCCGGAAGCCGCCCTCACGGGGGCCACGGTCCCGGTCACCGGAACGGAAGCCGCCGCCCTGGGAGTCGCGGTCGCCGCCACGGTAGCCACGGTCGGCACCGTCACGCGGCGGACCGGAACGGTATCCACCGTCACGGTCCCCCGACCGGAACCCACCACCGTCACGCGGACCACGGTCCCGGTCACCACGGAAGCCACCGGACCGGTCGCCGCCATCACGCGGACCACGGTCGCGGTCGCCGCCACGGAAGCCGCCCTCACGGGGGCCACGGTCCCGGTCACCGGAACGGAACCCACCCTCACGCGGCGGCCCCGAGCGGAAACCTTCCGCACGGTCGCGGCCGCGGAAGCCGCCGCCCTGGGAGTCGCGGTCGCCGCCACGGTAGCCACGGTCGGCACCGTCACGCGGCGGACCGGAACGGTATCCACCGTCACGGTCCCCCGACCGGAACCCACCACCGTCACGCGGACCACGGTCCCGGTCACCACGGAAGCCACCGGACCGGTCGCCGCCATCACGCGGACCACGGTCGCGGTCGCCGCCACGGAAGCCGCCGCCGTAGCCGCCCTGGCGGCCGCCGTCGCGGGCTCCGCCCCGGGAGTCACGATCGTCGCGGTAGCCGCCACGCTGGCCACCCGAGTAGCCGCCCCGGTCCCGGTCACCTCGGTACGGCGGACGGTCGCCCCGCGAAGAAGACCCGTCACGGCCACGATCGGGTCGCTCGTCGTCGCGACGAGGGCGGTTGCCGCCCTCCGGTCCTGAACTCACAGCTATGTCCTTCCTCGGGCCGTCCGTCGACGGCGGCCTAACGCAGTTGAGGGCCGACCCCGGGAAAGGGGGCGGCCCTCAACTATAAGAAGTCCGGCGGTGTCCTACTCTCCCACACCCTCACGAGTGCAGTACCATCGGCGCTGGAGGGCTTAGCTTCCGGGTTCGGAATGTAACCGGGCGTTTCCCCTCCGCCATAACCGCCGTAACACTATCGACTTATCAAACACCACCCACAACCACCCACATTCCCTTGGGCGGCGGGGTCGGGTGTTCGTTTGTCGGGAATCACACAGTGGACGCGTAGCAGCTTAGTAGTCAAGTCCTCGGCCTATTAGTACCGGTCAACTCAACACGTTACCGTGCTTACATCTCCGGCCTATCAACCCAGTCGTCTAACTGGGAGCCTTACCCCACCAAGGTGGGTGGGATACCTCATCTTGAAGCGAGCTTCCCGCTTAGATGCTTTCAGCGGTTATCCCTTCCGAACGTAGCCAACCAGCCATGCTCCTGGCGGAACAACTGGCACACCAGAGGTTCGTCCGTCCCGGTCCTCTCGTACTAGGGACAGCCCTTCTCAAGTATCCTACGCGCACGGCGGATAGGGACCGAACTGTCTCACGACGTTCTAAACCCAGCTCGCGTACCGCTTTAATGGGCGAACAGCCCAACCCTTGGGACCTGCTACAGCCCCAGGATGCGACGAGCCGACATCGAGGTGCCAAACCATCCCGTCGATATGGACTCTTGGGGAAGATCAGCCTGTTATCCCCGGGGTACCTTTTATCCGTTGAGCGACACCGCTTCCACACGCAAGTGCCGGATCACTAGTCCCGACTTTCGTCCCTGCTCGACCCGTCAGTCTCACAGTCAAGCTCCCTTGTGCACTTACACTCAACACCTGATTGCCAACCAGGATGAGGGAACCTTTGGGCGCCTCCGTTACCCTTTAGGAGGCAACCGCCCCAGTTAAACTACCCACCAGACACTGTCCCTGAACCGGATCACGGCCCCAAGTTAGATACCCAAATCAACCAGAGTGGTATTTCAAGATTGCCTCCACCTGTACTGGCGTACAAGCTTCACCGGCTCCCACCTATCCTACACAAGCTAATTCAGATACCAATGTCAAGCTATAGTAAAGGTCCCGGGGTCTTTCCGTCCTGCCGCGCGTAACGAGCATCTTTACTCGTAATGCAATTTCGCCGGGCCTGTGGTTGAGACAGTGGGGAAGTCGTTACGCCATTCGTGCAGGTCGGAACTTACCCGACAAGGAATTTCGCTACCTTAGGATGGTTATAGTTACCACCGCCGTTTACTGGCGCTTAAGTTCTCAGCTTCGCCCCGAAGAGCTAACCGGTCCCCTTAACGTTCCAGCACCGGGCAGGCGTCAGTCCATATACATCGAATTACTTCTTCGCATGGACCTGTGTTTTTAGTAAACAGTCGCTTCCCCCTGCTCTCTGCGGCCATACCACGCTCCAGGAGCAAGTCCCTTCACGCGTCCGGCCCCCCTTCTCCCTAAGTTACGGGGGCAATTTGCCGAGTTCCTTAACCACAGTTCGCCCGATCGCCTCGGTATTCTCTACCTGACCACCTGTGTCGGTTTGGGGTACGGGCCGCTAAGAACTCGCTAGAGGCTTTTCTCGGCAGCATAGGATCACTGACTTCACCTGAATCGGCTCGGCATCACGTCTCAGCCACAAGGTGTGCGGATTTGCCTACACACCGGCCTACACGCTTACCCCGGCACAACCACCGGCCGGGATCAGCTACCTTCCTGCGTCACCCCATCGCTTGACTACTACCCACCAGGTTCCCAGGCTCACCAGCATCAGTCCGAAGACCTCCACCAGATCACGTGGTTAGCACAACGAGGTTCATCATGGGCGCTCTTTCGCGGGTACGGGAATATCAACCCGTTGTCCATCGACTACGCCTCTCGGCCTCGCCTTAGGTCCCGACTCACCCAGGGCGGATTAACCTAGCCCTGGAACCCTTGGTCATCCGGCGGAAGGGTTTCTCACCCTTCATTCGCTACTCATGCCTGCATTCTCACTCGTGCCGCGTCCACAGCTGGGTCACCCCGCTGCTTCACCCCGGCACGACGCTCCCCTACCCATCCACACACCTGCACCCACACCCAAAGGCATAGGCGAAGTAAAAATGTGAATGCCACAGCTTCGGCGGTGTACTTGAGCCCCGCTACATTGTCGGCGCGGAACCACTTGACCAGTGAGCTATTACGCACTCTTTAAAGGATGGCTGCTTCTAAGCCAACCTCCTGGTTGTCTATGCGACCCCACATCCTTTTCCACTTAGCACACGCTTAGGGGCCTTAGCTGGTGATCTGGGCTGTTTCCCTCTCGACTACGAAGCTTATCCCCCGCAGTCTCACTGCCACGCTCTCACTTACCGGCATTCGGAGTTTAGCTGATTTCGGTAAGCTTGTAGGCCCCTAGACCATCCAGTGCTCTACCTCCGGCAAGAAACACGCAACGCTGCACCTAAATGCATTTCGGGGAGAACCAGCTATCACGGAGTTTGATTGGCCTTTCACCCCTAACCACAGGTCATCCCCCAACTTTTCAACGTTGGTGGGTTCGGCCCTCCACACGGTCTTACCCGCGCTTCAGCCTGCCCATGGCTAGATCACTCCGCTTCGGGTCTAGAACATGCGACTAAACGCCCTATTAAGACTCGCTTTCGCTACGGCTACCCCACACGGGTTAACCTCGCCACATGCCACTAACTCGCAGGCTCATTCTTCAAAAGGCACGCCGTCACCCCTAAAGGCTCCGACGGATTGTAGGCGAACGGTTTCAGGTACTATTTCACTCCCCTCCCGGGGTACTTTTCACCATTCCCTCACGGTACTAGTCCGCTATCGGTCACCAGGAAGTATTCAGGCTTACCAGGTGGTCCTGGCAGATTCACGGCAGATTACAGGGGTCCGCCGCTACTCGGGAACATCCACAGAAGACCAGCCACTTTCACCTACCGGACTATCACCGACTACGGTTGGCTTTCCCACACCATTCGGCTAGCAACTGGCTTTATAACTTCTCGAACAAGTGTCAGCTTGTCCAGCAGAGTCCCACAACCCCGACCACGCAACCCCTGACAGGTATCACACGCAACCGGTTTAGCCTAAATCCGCTTTCGCTCGCCACTACTCACGGAATCACTATTGTTTTCTCTTCCTACGGGTACTGAGATGTTTCACTTCCCCGCGTTCCCTCCACACACCCTATGCATTCAGGTGCGGGTGACATCACATGACTGATGCCAGGTTTCCCCATTCGGACACCCTGGGATCACAGCTTGGTTGACAGCTCCCCCAGGCCTATCGCGGCCTCCCACGTCCTTCATCGGCTCCTGGTGCCAAGGCATCCACCGTCCGCCCTTGACAACTTGACCACAAAGATGCTCGCGTCCACTGTGTAATTCTCAACAAACGACCAACCCACAACCCACAGCACCACACCAAACCCCGAACCCCCACCCAACAGGGCAAGACTCCGACCGGTATGCGGCACCAGGCCATGCCTGGACAACCCGAAACAACAACCCACAACATGCGGCTTGTTCTTTCAGGACCCAACAGGATGCTCACATTCACCACCAGCCGCACCAACCATCCGTTCCTGTCCCCACAGGGATGTACTAAGACAGCCAGCCGTTGCCGGCAGAAAACTCACCAGTGTCTCCGCCAATCGAGCAACCCCGACCCAACATCCGCGGGCCGCGGGCTCCTAGCCGACCTTCGCCGGCAGGTGCTCCTTAGAAAGGAGGTGATCCAGCCGCACCTTCCGGTACGGCTACCTTGTTACGACTTCGTCCCAATCGCCAGCCCCACCTTCGACGGCTCCCTCCCACAAGGGGTTAGGCCACCGGCTTCGGGTGTTGCCGACTTTCGTGACGTGACGGGCGGTGTGTACAAGGCCCGGGAACGTATTCACCGCAGCGTTGCTGATCTGCGATTACTAGCGACTCCGACTTCACGGGGTCGAGTTGCAGACCCCGATCCGAACTGAGACCGGCTTTTTGGGATTCGCTCCACCTCACGGTATCGCAGCCCATTGTACCAGCCATTGTAGCATGCGTGAAGCCCTGGACATAAGGGGCATGATGACTTGACGTCATCCCCACCTTCCTCCGAGTTGACCCCGGCAGTCTTCGATGAGTCCCCGGCATAACCCGCTGGCAACATCGAACGAGGGTTGCGCTCGTTGCGGGACTTAACCCAACATCTCACGACACGAGCTGACGACAGCCATGCACCACCTGTGAACGGCCCCGAAGGACCCGACATCTCTGCCGGATTTCCGCCCATGTCAAACCCAGGTAAGGTTCTTCGCGTTGCATCGAATTAATCCGCATGCTCCGCCGCTTGTGCGGGCCCCCGTCAATTCCTTTGAGTTTTAGCCTTGCGGCCGTACTCCCCAGGCGGGGCGCTTAATGCGTTAGCTGCGGCACAGAGAACCGGAGAGGCCCCCCACACCTAGCGCCCAACGTTTACAGCGTGGACTACCAGGGTATCTAATCCTGTTCGCTCCCCACGCTTTCGCTCCTCAGCGTCAGTATCGGCCCAGAGACCCGCCTTCGCCACCGGTGTTCCTCCTGATATCTGCGCATTTCACCGCTACACCAGGAATTCCAGTCTCCCTACCGAACTCTAGCCTGCCCGTATCGGCTGCAAGCCCGCAGTTGAGCTGCGGGTTTTCACAGTCGACGCGACAAGCCGCCTACGAGCTCTTTACGCCCAATAAATCCGGACAACGCTCGCGCCCTACGTCTTACCGCGGCTGCTGGCACGTAGTTGGCCGGCGCTTCTTCTGCAGGTACCGTCACTTGCGCTTCGTCCCTGCTGAAAGAGGTTTACAACCCGAAGGCCGTCATCCCTCACGCGGCGTCGCTGCATCAGGCTTCCGCCCATTGTGCAATATTCCCCACTGCTGCCTCCCGTAGGAGTCTGGGCCGTGTCTCAGTCCCAGTGTGGCCGGTCGCCCTCTCAGGCCGGCTACCCGTCGTCGCCTTGGTAGGCCATCACCCCACCAACAAGCTGATAGGCCGCGAGCCCATCCCAAGCCGAAAAACTTTCCACCCCCAACCATGCGGTCAGAAGTCATATCCGGTATTAGCCCCCGTTTCCGAGGGTTATCCCAAAGCCTGGGGCAGGTTACTCACGTGTTACTCACCCGTTCGCCGCTCGAGTACCCCGAAGGGCCTTTCCGCTCGACTTGCATGTGTTAAGCACGCCGCCAGCGTTCGTCCTGAGCCAGGATCAAACTCTCCAACAAAAACCTGTCGAAAAATCCATCCCGGCAATCAAAGATTGCCAAAGGAATCCAAACCCAACCCACCCCAACAAACCGTTGAAGCAGACCAGGCCCGGGAAATAATCATTCTTGGCACTGGCTTACAAGCACCCTGTTGAGTTCTCAAAGAACAAACACACACCAAACCCGAACCCCACCAACAAGCAGGACCCGAACCCGGGGCTCCACACCCTGCACCCCGCGCTCAGCGCCAGGCACTTTTACTACGTTACCCGCCAGTTTCTACCGTGTCAACCCGATATTTCCGATCAACACCGCATCATCCAGCTTTGTCCCAACCGCAACACGCAGAGTCATGCCCCGCAGTGTTGATGTTTGGGATTCCGGCAGGCCGGCCGCCGCAGGTCCGCTCCCTTGGGAGCGACTTGCTGGCTCGCCCGGTTCCCTGTCCGGTCGTTCACTCTACCCGGCCGGTTTCGCGGCGCCAAATCGACCCTTCAGGTCGTCGTGCCGCACCACCCGGCCCCGGTCAGATCCGGCGGAACGCCGTACCGTCTCGGGGTTGCCCCTGTGGTCCTCGGCCTCGAGGTGCTTTCGCACCTTTCGTCCGTGTCCCCTGCGGGCAGAGAGAAAGTTACGCACCCGGTGGATCGATCGTCAAATCCACCGGGTGCGTCCCGCGTCACATCAACGAGGACTGACTATCTGGCCAGCTCAACGCCGGCGAAGGTGCGCTTGCCCCGGCGCAGGACCAGGAACCGGCCGTGCAGCAGCGCCGCCGGCGCGACCGTCGCCTCGACGTCGGTCACCCGCTCGTTGTTGAGGTACGCGCCGCCCTCGGTGATCGCCCGACGCGCCTCGTTGAAGCTGCCGACCAGGCCGGAGTCCTTCAACAACGTGGCCACGGTCGGCAGCTCCCCACGGACCTCCAGCAGGCCGGCCTCGGCCAGCGCGGCACGCAACGTCTCCGGCGCCAACTCGTCGAGCGACCCGCGGCCGAACAGCGCCTGGCTGGCGGCGATCACCTGCCGCGTCTCCTCCTCGCCGTGCACGAGCGTGGTCAGTTCCTCCGCCAGCGCCCGTTGTCCGAGCCGGGCCTGCGGCCGCTCCTCGGTCGCGGCGACCAGCTCCTCGATCTCGTCACGGGATCGGAAGCTGAAGTAGCGCAGGTAACGCGGCACATCCCGGTCGTCGCTGTTGAGCCAGAACTGGTAGAAGGCGTACGGGCTGGTCATGGTGGGGTCGATCCAGACGGCACCGCCCTCGCTCTTGCCGAACTTGGTCCCGTCGGACTTGGTCACCAGCGGTGTGGTGAACGCGTGCACCGGCCCGGCGCCGCGCCGGCGGATGTAGTCGACCCCGGCGGTGATGTTGCCCCACTGGTCGGAGCCACCGAACTGCAGCGTGCAGCCGTGCCGGCGGTGCAGTTCGAAGTAGTCGTTGGCCTGGAGCAACTGGTAGCTGAACTCGGTGAAGCTGATGCCGCTCTCCAGGCGCGCCTTGACCACCTCGCGGGCCAGCATCCGGTTGACCGGGAAGTGCTTGCCGACGTCGCGGAGGAACTCGACGACCGACATCTCCGCCGTCCAGTCCAGGTTGTTGACCAGGGTCGCGGCGTTGTCGCCGGTGTACGTCACGAACGGCGAGAGCTGGTCACGGATCCGGGCCACCCATCCGGTCACCGTCTCCGGGCTGTGCAGGCTGCGTTCGCCGCCCTCCTTCGGATCACCGATCTGGCCGGTCGCCCCACCGACCAGCAGCAGCGGACGGTGACCGGCGAGCTGCAGGCGCCGGGCGGTCAGCACCTGCACCAGGTGGCCGACGTGCAGGCTCGCGGCGGTCGGGTCGAAGCCGACATAGAAGGTCACCTGCTCGTTGTCCAGGTGCTTGCGCAACTCGTCGAGGTCGGTCGAGTCCTGGATGAGACCCCGCCACAGCAGGTCGTCGATCAGATCGGTCACACAGCGAATTGTCCCCCACAACCGCGCCCCACCTGTACCGGGTTACGGACGGACGCCCGACGCGCCGGCCGTACGCGCCGGTTTCGGAACATGCCGGCGGTAGGCGCTGACGGTCGGGTCCCCGGTGATCCAGAACCGCCACGGCCGGTCGTGCGCGCCGGTCACCCCGACCCGGGGGCCGGCGCTGACCGTCGCCGGATCGACCGGTGCCGGCGGCGCGGTGAGCCGTACCGGACCGGCGCCGAGCAGGTGGACGCCGTACGCGGAGCCGTCCAGGCCGAGCGCGGAACACAGCCGCGCCGGACCGCGGGCCAGGTCGACGTCCCGGCGTACGGCGGGACGCCGGGACCGGGCGACGTCCAGGCCCGCGACGATCTCGCCGGCCCGCAGGAGTACCGCGGACGCCTCCCCTTCCGGTCCGGTCACCACGTTCATGCACCAGTGCATGCCGTACGTGAAGTAGACGTAGGCGTACCCGGACGGGCCGAACATGACCGAGTTGCGTGGGGTACGGCCCCGGTACGCGTGCGAGGCGGGGTCACCGGCGGTGCCCGCGTACGCCTCGACCTCGGTGACGCGCACGGTGACGCCGCCGGCGGACAGCCGGCAACCGAGCAGTCCGTGCGCCGCGGGCACGACCGGGCCGGCGAGCAGGTGGGCGAGGTCGGTCACGTCGTACAGGACAGCACGGATGGTGCCGCCGATGCCACCTCGGTGCGGGTCGCGGGACCCGCCGGCGGATCCGCTCTGGCAGAATGCCCCGATGCTCTCCGGTCCCCCGCCGCCCGACCAACCGGTTCCCGAGGTCGTACGGCGGCTCGCCGCCGGGCGGCCGACCCACCCAATGTGGCGCAACGAACTGGGCGGCCTCACCTTCGAGATCACCGTCGGCGCCGGCCGGTGGTTCGTGAAGTGGGCGCCGCCGGACAGCGGGCTGCGGCTGGACCGGGAGGCGGAACGGCTGCGGTGGGCGGTCCGGTACGCGCTGGTGCCGCCGGTCCTCGACGAGGGCGCCGACGAGAGCGGGAGCTGGCTGCTGACCGACGGCCTGCCCGGCGAACCCGCGGTCGTCGACCGGTGGAAGGCGGACCCGGCGACCGGGGCGGCCGCGATCGGCGCCGGGCTGCGGCGGTTGCACGACCGGCTGCCGGTCGCGGACTGCCCGTTCGGTTGGCGGGTCGAGGACCGGCTCGCCCGGGTGCGGCGGTCCGCCGCGGCCGGGCGGCTCGATCCGGCGTGGTGGCATCCGGACCACGCCGCGTTGGGCGTGGCCCGGGCGCTGGCCCGGCTCGCCGACGTGCCGGCGGTCGACCGGCTGGTGGTCTGCCAGGGTGACCCGTGCGCCCCCAACACGCTGATCACCCCGGACGGCCGGTTCGCCGGGCACGTCGACCTGGGTGCGCTCGGGGTCGCCGACCGGTGGGCCGACCTGGCGGTGGCCACCTGGAGCCTGCACTGGAACTACGGGCCGGACTGGGAGGGTGTGCTGCTGGCCGCGTACGGAGTCGAGCCGGACGCCGACCGGATCGCCTACTACCGGCTGCTCTGGGACCTGGAGTAGGCCCCGGGCCACCGTGGCCGCCGCCCGGGCGGCGGCCACGGTGCCGGTCAGCGGGGTACGACGACCTCGGTGGCCCAGGCACGCCAGCCGGCGAGCTTGTCGATGGCGGTGGCGAGCTGGTCGGCGACCGGGCCGGGGCCGGTCGAGCCGGGCGTGGTGCGGGCGGCGAGTGCCGTACGGACCGACAGGACGTCGCGTACGCCGGCGTCGAGATGTGGGCTGACGAGGGTGAGGTCCTCGTCGGAGACCTCGTCGAGGGCGCAGTCGCGGGCCACGCACAGCGCCACCAGCTTGCCGGTGATCTCGTGTGCCTCCCGGAACGGCACGCCCTTGACGACCAGCCAGTCGGCGACCTCGGTGGCGAGGGTGAAGCCGACCGGCGCGGCGGCGGCGAGCCGGTCCACCCGTACCGTCATGGTGGAGATCATTCCGGCCAGTGCGGGCAGCAGGAGCTGGAGGGTGTCGACGGCGTCGAAGACCGGCTCCTTGTCCTCCTGCATGTCCCGGTCGTAGGTCAGCGGCAGGCCCTTGAGCATCGTCAGGACGGCGACGAGGCCGCCGACCAGCCGGCCGGACTTGCCGCGGGCCAGTTCGGCGATGTCGGCGTTCTTCTTCTGCGGCATGATCGACGATCCGGTGGCGAAGCTGTCGTCGAGTTCGACCCAGCCGAACTCCTGCGACGTCCAGAGCACCACCTCCTCGCCGAGCCGGGACAGGTGCACCCCGATCAGCGAGGTGACGAACAGGAACTCGGCCACGAAGTCCCGGTCGGCGACCGCGTCCATGGAGTTGGCGGCCGACGCGGTGAACCCGAGTTCCTTGGCGACCTGGACCGGGTCGAGCGGCAGCGAGGAGCCGGCGAGCGCGCCGGCGCCCAGTGGTGAGATCGCCGTACGGGCGTCCCAGTCCCGCAGCCGCTCCAGGTCGCGCAGCAGCGGCTGGACGTGGGCGAGCAGCCAGTGGCCGAAGGTGACCGGCTGGGCGTGCTGGACGTGGGTCATGCCCGGGGCGGGCGTGTCGACGTGCCGCTCGGCCTGCTCGACCAGGGCGTCGGCGAGCTCGACCAGCCGCTCGGCGACGCCGCGGGCGTGGTCACGCAGGTAGAGGCGCAGGTCGGTGGCGACCTGGTCGTTGCGGGAGCGGCCGGCGCGCAGCTTGCCGCCCAGGGTGCCGAGCCGTTCCAGCATCCCGCGTTCGAGCGCGGTGTGGACGTCCTCGTCGTCGACCGTCGGCCGGAACTCGCCGGAGGCGCAGGCGGCCTCCAGGTCGTCCAGGGCGGCCAGGACCCGGCCGAGTTCCTCGGCGTCGAGCAGCCCGGCGCGGGCCAGCACCCGGGCGTGTGCCCGGGAGCCCGCGAGGTCGTACGGCGCGAGGCGCCAGTCGAACTGGACGCTGACCGACAGCCGGGCCAGCGCCTCGGAGGGGCCGCCGGCGAACCGGCCTCCCCACAGGCTGGTCCGGTTGGCGGGCGCGCTGTTCTCGGTCAGGCTCTTGTCATCCACGCCGACAATCATTGCGAACGTGCCTTCCAATCAGATTTGCGGGGAGCCGAGGCGGGCGTCACGGGCGGCGGCCATCCGGCGTGGTGCTCCTTCTACGACGTGTCGACCGCGCCGGGTCGCGCCCGCTAGGCGGGTTCGGACCCGGCCGGCGGGGTGACGGCCCAGTCGGCCAGCTTCGCCGCGAGGGCGGCACCGCCGACCGTGTCCCTGGCCACCACCAGGATGGTGTCGTCGCCGGCGATGGTGCCGACCACCTCCGGCAGGCCGGAGCGGTCCAGTGCGCTGGCCAGGAACTGCGCGGCGCCGGGCGGGGTGCGCAACACGGCCATGTTGCCGCTGGCGTCGACGCTGGTCAGGAGTTCGCGCAGCAGCCGGAGCAGGCGGGCCGGGGCCTGCTCGGCGTCGCGCAGCGGTCGTAGGCCGTCCTCGGGGATGAGGTAGACGGCCGGCCCGCCGTCACCGCCACGGACCTTGACCGCGCCGAGTTCCTCCAGGTCACGTGACAGGGTGGCCTGGGTGACCTGGATGCCGTCGCCGGCGAGCAGGTCGGCGAGTTCGGTCTGCGAATGGACCACCTTGTCCCGGATCAGCTCGACGATGCGGGCGTGCCGTGCCGTCCGGGTGACCGGCCCGGTCACCCGACTGCCCTGCCCTGCTCGGTCACGCGCCCACCCCGCTGCGGCCGGCGGCCGGACGACCGCCGCCGGGCCTGTCGGCTTCCTCGCTGCCCGGTCACTTCGGCGCCTCCTGGCGCAGCAGCCAGGTGATCAGCGCCTTCTGCGCGTGTACCCGGTTCTCGGCCTCGTCGAACACGGCGCTGCGGTCGCCGTCCATGACCTCGTCGGTGATCTCCTCGCCGCGGTGGGCCGGCAGGCAGTGCAGCACGATCGCGTCCGGTGCGCCCGCCAGCAGCTCCTTGTTGACCTGGTAGGGCCAGAACGGGGTGAGCCGGTCGCGGCCGTCGTGCTCCTGCCCCATCGACGTCCAGGTGTCGGTGGCCACCACGTCGGCGCCGGCGACCGCCGCACGCGGGTCGCGCAGCACCTGGACCGAGCCACCGGTGCCCGCGGCGATCGCGGTCGCCGTGGCGACGATCTCCGGATCCGGGTCGTAGCCGGCGGGGCCGGCGACCCGGACGTGCATGCCAGCCGTCGCCCCGGCGACCAGGTAGGAGCGGGCCATGTTGTTGGCGGCGTCGCCGACGTACGCCAGGGTCCGGCCGGTGGTGCCGCCGCACCGCTGCCGGACCGTCAACAGGTCGGCGAGAAGCTGGCACGGGTGGAAGCCGTCGGTCAAGGCGTTGATCACCGGTACGGACGAGGCGGCCGCGACCTCGGCGATCCGGTCATCGCCGTGGGTCCGCATCACGATCGCCGCCACGTAGCGGGACAGTACCCGGGAGGCGTCGGCGAGCGTCTCGCCACGCCCGAAGTGGGTGCCGCCGGAATCGACGATGATCGCGTTGCCGCCGAGTTCGGCGATGCCGACGTCGAACGACAGCCGGGTCCGCAGGCTCTGCTTGTCGAAGAGGACCGCCACCGACCGGGGGCCGGCCAGCGGCCGTTCCCGGAACGGTTCCGCCTTGATCTGCTCCGCCAGGTCGAGTACGGCCGACTGCTCGGCCGGGGTCAGGTCGTCGTCACGCAGAAAGTGGCGGATCATGGCGTCTCCTCGTTCGGTGTCGCGGCGTCCAGCGCGGCCGGCAGGGCGGCGAGGAACGCGTCGGCCTGCTCGGCGGTGACGACCAGTGGCGGCGCCAGCCGCAGCACGTTCGGCTGGACCGGGTTGACGAGGAAACCGGCGTCCCGCAGCACTCCGGCGACCGCGCCCGACGCCGGGGCCCGCAGGACGATCCCGAGCAGCAGGCCGGCGCCGCGTACCTCGGCCACCAGCGGGTGGCCGAGCGCCTCGACGCCGTGCCGCAGCCGCTCGCCGATCCGCTTGACGTGGTCGAGCAGCCCCTCGTTGGCGATGGTGCTGACGACCGCCAGGGCGGCGGCGCAACTGACCGGGTTGCCGCCGAAGGTGCTGCCGTGCGCGCCCGGGGCGAGCAGGTCGGCGGCGGGGCCGAACGCGATGCAGGCGCCGATCGGCAGGCCGCCGCCGAGCCCCTTGGCCAGGGTCACCACGTCGGGCTCGATCCCCTCGGCCTGGTGGGCGAACCAGTGGCCGGTGCGTCCCATCCCGGTCTGCACCTCGTCGATGACGAGCAGCGCGCCGTGCCGGGTGGTGATCTCCCGGGCCGCGCCGAGGTAGCCGGGCGGGGGCACGCACACGCCGTTCTCGCCCTGGATCGGTTCGAGGATGACCATGGCGGTCTCGGCGGTGACCGCGGCCGCCAGGGCGTCGACGTCACCGTACGGGACGTGGGTGACGTCGCCGGGCAGCGGCCGGAACGGGTCGGCCTTGGTCGGCTGACCGGTCAGGGCCAGCGCACCCATGGTGCGGCCGTGGAAGCCGCCGACGGTCGACACGACGTGGCCGCGGCCGGTCAGCCGGGACAGCTTGAACGCCGCCTCGTTGACCTCCGCCCCGGAGTTGGCGAAGAACACCCGGCCGGGCCGGCCGGCGAGGGCCAGCAGCAGCTCGGCGAGCGCGACCGGCGGTTCGGCCACGAAGAGGTTCGAGACGTGGCCGAGCGTGGCCACCTGCTTGGAGACGGCGGCGACCACGGCGGGGTGCGCGTGGCCGAGGCTGTTGACGGCGATTCCGCCGAGCAGATCCACGTACTGCTTGCCGGCCTCGTCCACGACGACCGCCCCCGAGCCGCTGACCAACGCGAGTGGCGGTGTCCCGTAGTTGTCCATCATGGACTGACGCCAGCGGTCGACCAGGGTCGTCATGCTCCGTTCACCGTCTTCCCGTCCTGCGTCCCGGCACCCTCGGTGCCGGCGACGACCATCGTGCCGAAACCCTCGGAGGTGAACACCTCCAGCAACGTGGAATGCGCCACCCGGCCGTCGACGACGTGCGCGGCGGGCACACCACCCTGCACCGCCCGCAGGCATGCCTCCATCTTCGGCACCATTCCGGCCTCGAGGCGGGGCAGCAGCTTCGCCAGCTCGGCGACGGTGATCCGGTCGACGAGGCTGTCGGTGTCCGGCCAGTCGGCGTACAGGCCGGGCACGTCGGTCAACACGATCAGCTTGCGGGCGTCGAGCGCGACCGCGAGCGCCGCGGCCGCCGTGTCCGCGTTGAGGTTGTGCAGCACCCCGTCGGCGTCGGGTGCCACCGTCGAGATGACCGGGATCCGTCCGTTACCGATCAGGTCGGCGACCGCGGAGACATTGACCGCGTCGACGTCACCGACCTGGCCGATGTCGACCGGCTCCCCGTCGACGTACGCCGGCCGGCGGACGGCGGTGAACAGCCGGGCGTCCTCACCGGACAGTCCCACCGCGAACGGGCCGTGCTCGTTGATCAGCCCGACGAGTTCGCGGCCGACCTGACCCACGAGCACCATCCGGACGACGTCCATCGCCTCCGGGGTGGTGACCCGCAGGCCGCCCTTGAACTCACTGGGGATGCCGAGCCGGCCCAGCATCGCCGAGATCTGCGGGCCGCCGCCGTGCACCACGACCGGCCGGAGACCGGCGTAACGCAGGAAGACCATGTCGGCGGCGAACGCCCGCTGCAGTTCCGGGTCGATCATCGCGTTGCCGCCGTACTTGACGACGACGGTGGCCCCGTGGAACCGGGCCAGCCACGGCAGCGCCTCGATGAGCGTGGCCGCCTTCTCCTGGGCCGGACCGAGTCGATTCACCGCACTTCTCTCACTCATGTCGTGCCTGTCTTCGTTCGCGACTGCGGGGCTCCGCTCCGCCGCACTCCTCGCGCTCATGTCGAATACGCCGAGTTCTCGTGCACGTACGCGTGCGACAGGTCGTTGGTCCAGACGGTGGCGCGCTCGTCGCCCGCGTTGAGGTTCACCTGGATCGTGACGTCGCGGCCCGACAGGTCCACCTTGGACCGGTCGTCGGCGGCCGTGCCGGACCGGCACACCCACACCCCGTTGACCGCCACGTCGAGGCCGTCCGGCTCGAACGCGGCCGCGGTCGTGCCGACCGCCGCGAGAATCCGGCCCCAGTTGGGATCGTTGCCGAACAGGGCCGTCTTCACCAGGTTGTTGCGGGCCACCGACCGGCCGACCTCGACCGCGTCGTCCTCCGTCGCCGCGCCGAAGACCTCGATCGCGATCTGCTTGGTGGCCCCCTCGGCATCGGCGACGAGCTGCTGCGCCAGATCGTGGCAGGCGGCGGTCACCGTCGCGGTCAGCTCCTCCTGCGACGGCTCGATGCCGGACGCTCCGCTGGCCAGCAGGATCACCGTGTCGTTGGTGGACATGCAACCGTCGGAGTCGACCCGGTCGAACGTGCGCCGGCACGCGGCCCGCAGCGCCTCGTCGAGGGCGGCCGACCCGGCAACGGCGTCGGTGGTGAGGACGGCGAGCATCGTCGCGAGCCCCGGGGCGAGCATGCCCGCGCCCTTGGCCATGCCGCCGACGGTCCAGCCGGTGCCGGCGGCCACGGTCGTCTTCGGACGGGTGTCCGTGGTCATGATCGCCTCGGCGGCGGCGGGGCCGCCGCTGCGGGCCAGCGCCCGCACCGCCGAACCGATCCCGGGCAGCAGCCGGTCCATCGGCAGCCGCTCCCCGATCAGCCCGGTCGAGCAGACCGCGACCTCGCTCGCGCCGATGAGCAGCCGGGAATTGGAGCGGCTCAGCGCGGTGGCGGTGCGTTCGGCGGTGGAGTGGGTGTCCTGGAACCCCAAGGGACCGGTGCAGGCGTTGGCACCGCCGGAGTTGAGCACGACCGCCCGCACGACGCCGCCCCGGACGACCTGCTGGGTCCACAGCACGGGGGCCGCCTTGACCCGGTTGCTGGTGAAGACGGCGGCGACGGTGGCGTCCGGGCCGTCGTTGACGATCAGCGCCACGTCCCGCGCGCCGGTCGACTTCAGCCCCGCGGTCACACCGGCCGCCCGGAACCCCTTCGGCGTAGTCACGCTCACGACGCCACCTCGCTGCGCTCGGCGGCGCCGTGTCCAACACCGAACCTCACGGCTCCCTCGCTCCGCTCACTCACGGCGCCACTCCGAATACGGACAGGCCGGTGGTCTCCGGCAGGTCGAACATCAGGTTGGCGCACTGCACGGCCTGGCCGGCGGCGCCCTTGCCGAGGTTGTCGATGGCACTGGTGACGATCACCCGGCCGGAGTCGACGTCGGTGGCCACCTGGAGGTGGCAGGAGTTGGAGCCCAGCGTGGCGGCGGTGTGCGGCCAGGCGCCCTCCGGCAGGAGGTGCACGAACGGGGCGTCGGCATAGGCGGCGGCGAGCACTTCGCGGGCGTCGGCGCTGCCGGTCGGCCGGGCGGTGACGGTCGCCAGGATGCCGCGCGGCATCGGCGCGAGGACCGGGGTGAACGAAAGACCGGTGGCTCCCGTGGCCTGCTTGATCTCCGGCACGTGCTGATGGGCGCCGACCTTGTAGGGCGTCAGGTCGCCCATCACCTCGCTGCCGAGCAGGTTGACCTTGGCGGCGCGGCCGGCGCCGGAGGTGCCGGAGGAGGCGACGACGACCACGTCGGCGGGCTCCACGGCGCCGGCGGCGATCAGCGGGGCGAGCGCCAGACTGGTCGCGGCGGCGTAGCAGCCGGTCGCGGCGACCCGTTCGGATCCGGCGATGGCGGCCCGGGCGCCGGGCAGTTCGGGCAGGCCGTAGGTCCAGGCGCCGGCGTGCGTGCCGCCGTAGTAGCGGGTCCAGGCGGCGGCGTCGGCGAGCCGGTGGTCGGCGCCGAGGTCGACGACCCGGACACCGGCGGGCAACTGCGCGGCGAGCGCGGCGGACTGGCCGTGCGGCAGGGCCAGGAAGACCAGGTCCGCGTCGGCCAGGGTGGCCGGCCCGGTCTCGGCGAGCGTCAGGTCGAGGCCGGCGAGTTGTGGATGTACGGCGGAGACCCGTGCGCCGGCCTGGGTGTGGGCGGTGGCGGCAACGAGGTCGAACTCGGGGTGCCCGGCGAGTAGGCGGAGCAGTTCGCCGCCCGCGTAACCGCTCGCTCCGGCCACCGCGACCCTGATACCCATGTATACCTCCGTATTGCTATGCGAGCGAAGGTATCAGGATGCAGCAAGTCACCGCAAGAATATGCAGTCCATCTAATGATCAAACGGTGGCCGGTCCGTCAGGCGGGATCGGCAACCGGAGGCACACCACTCCGCGCAGGTCGAGCCACGCCGAGTCGGGCGACCGGACCAGTCGCAGCACCACCTCCGTACAGTTGGGGCAGCGCGCCACGAGTCCGGGCCCGTGGTCGAAGACCAGCAGCGTCGCCACCGGCGCGTCGAACCCGCACGAGGCGCACCGGCCGTCGGCCGCCGTCACGTCCACCGCGAAAAGCTCCCGCATCGGCCCGGCGAGCGAGTTGCCGTCGACGTACCGCCCGGTCATGGTGCCGGTGTCACTTCGCTCGGTCATGTCATCCTCCGGTCGGGCCGAACCGCTCGGTGCGGATCCGGCGCGGGTCGTGCCCGAGCGCGACGAGGACGTCGGCCACCGCCTCCACGAACCCCGTCGGCCCGCACACATAACAGGTGGGTGCCAGGTCCGGCGGCCAGCCATGGGTGTTCACGTCCGCGACCGAGATCCGCCGGGGCGGCCCCGGCCACTCCGGCGGTGCCTGGCGGGTCCAGACGTACGCGACGTCCAGGCCGGCGTCGTCGCGGACCCGGCGGCGCAACTCGTCGGCGTAGAACAGGTCGTCGGGCGTACGCGCCGAACAGATCAGCCGGAACGGCACCCGGCTGCCGGCCGCCCGGCGGGCCCGGATCATCGCCATCAGCGGCACGATCCCCGATCCGCCCGCGACCAGCAGCACCGGCGCGGTGTCCGCCGGCCGCCACACGAACCAGCCGCCGACCGGCCCGCGGACCTCCACCGGGTCACCGGTCCGGTACGTCTCGACCAGGTACGCCGACACCTCCCCGTCCGGCACCCGCTGCACGGTCAGCTCGACCCGCTCACCGTCGCCCGGCGCGGCCAGCGAATAGCTGCGCGAGGCCTGGTATCCGTCCTCGGCGGTGAGCCGTACGTCGACGTGCTGCCCGGCCAGGTGGCCCGGCCAGCCGGCCACCTCGAGGACCAGCGTCCGGGCGGTCGGGGTCTCGTCGCGGGCTTCCACCAGGCGGCCGACCCGCCAGGTGAGCCGCGGGCTCAGTCCCCTTGATACCGCTGCTCGCGCCACGGGTCACCGTAGTCGTGGTAGCCGGCCGTCTCCCAGAACCCCGGCTCGTCGTCGCGCATCAGCCGGACGCCGCGCACCCACTTCGCCGACTTCCAGAAGTACAGGTGCGGAACGATCATCCGGGCCGGGCCGCCGTGCTCGGGTGCGAGGTCCGCGCCGTCGAACCGGTACGCGATCCACGCCTGCCCGTCCCGCAGGTCGGCCAGTGGCAGGTTGGTGGTGTAGCCGCCGTACGACCGGACCAGGGCGTGATCGGCGCCGGTCTCGACGTCGGCGAGCAGGGTGTCCAGGGAGACGCCCCGCCAGGTGGTGCCGAGCTTGGACCACCGGGTGACGCAGTGGATGTCGACCGTCGGTTCCTCGCTGGGCAGCGCCAGCATCTGCGGCCAGGTCCAGCGGTGCTCCGCGCCGGTCTCGGTGGTGATCACGAACTCCCAGTGGTCGAGGTCGATCCGCGGGGTCGGACCGGCCGACAGCACCGGGAAGTCCTCGACCAGGTATTGCCCGGGCGGCAGGGCCGGCTGCGTGGTGCGCCGGCGGCCCTGGAAGCCGGGCGTGACGATGCCCATCCGTCAGTCGTACCACCGGTGGGGCGGCCTGTCCCGGCAGCCCGGAAACCCGGCCGGCGGCATCCGGCGGGTCAGGTCGGGTCGCGGCGACCGGTGAACCGGCGCGGCGCGACGACCACGCCGAGCAGGTCGGCCTCGGTGAAGTAGCCGACCTGCCGCGAGTCACGGCTGGCCGGCGGGTTGTCGCCGAACAGCACCAGATGACCGGGTGGCACCAGCCGGTGCCGGTCGGGTGGTGCCGACGGCGCGCTGGACGGTGCGGACGGCAGGCCGGGCGGCGCCGGATCGCCCGGCAGCGCCACCGCCCGCTTGACCAGCAGTCCGGCCGGCGGGCCGGTGGGCCAGCCGGCCGGTGTCCGCACCACGACGACATCGCCGCGGTGTATCCCGGCCAGGGTGGTGCGCCGGGCGACCACCCGGTCGCCCGGCCGCAACGTCGGCCGCATGCTGTCGCCGTCGATCGACACGACGAGCCAGCGGCGCCGGACCCACCACGCGATCCCGGCCGCCGTCACCGCGGAGGCGGCCAGGAGCGCGCAGACGGCCAGGACCGGCGCCACGACGGTCAGGCGCCGCGCAGCACCGCGCCGAACCGGGACGCCGCCCGCGAGACCGCCGCGTCGCGGGCCGCCACCGCCTCCTCGCCGGTCAGGGTCCGGTCCGGCGCCCGGAAGGTCAGCTTGTAGGCCAGCGACCGCCGACCGGCACCGAGTTGCTCGGAGGTGTAGACGTCGAACAGGCGTACCGACTCCAGCAGGTCACCGGCGCCCTCGGTGAGGGCCGCCTGCACCGACTCGGCCGGAACGTCCGCGTCGACGACCAGCGCCACGTCGATCAGCGCCGGCGGGAAGCCGGAGATCCGCGGGGCGGGCACCACCGGCGCGGCCGGCAGCGTGTCGAGGTCCAGTTCCATAGCGCAGGTGCGCCGGGGCAACTCCAGCGCCGCCACCACCCGCGGGTGCAGCTCACCGGCGTATCCGACGACGACGTCGTCGACAAGCACCTCGGCGCAGCGCCCCGGGTGCCACGGCGCCCGGTCACCCGAGCGGACGGTGACCCGGTCGCCGGGGATGCCGGCCACCTCGACCACGGTCCGGGCGGCCTGCACCGCGTCGGACCAGTCGGCCGGGCGGCCGCCGCCCCACCAGCCGGCCGGATCGACCTCGCCGGCGAGCGCCGCCGCCACGTGCCACGGCTGGTGCGGCACGGTCGCGTCGGCGGCGGTGAACCGGGCCGGCGACGGCCGGTCGTCGACCCCCATCGCCGGCGGACGGCCGGCACCCGGACGCGGCTGGAACACCATGCCGATCTCGTACAGCGCCAGGTCGCGGTGGCCGCGGCCGACGTTGCGGCGCAGGACGCCCAGCAGCGGGCCGAGCAGCGTCGTCCGCAGCAGCGGCTCCTCGTCGGACAGCGGGTTGGCCAGCCGCACCGCCGACCGGCGGGCGTCGTCGGCCGGCAGCCCCAGGGCGTCGAGCGTCTCGGGGCCGACGAACGGATACGACAGCACCTCGACGAACCCGGTCTCGGCGAGCGTACGGGCGATGGAGCGGCGCCGGCGCTGATCGTCGGTGAGGCCCCGGCCGGCCGGGGCCAGCGGCAACGCCCCGGGGACGTTGTCGTATCCGTCGAGGCGGGCGACCTCCTCGACGAAGTCGGCCGGGTCGGTCAGGTCGGGCCGCCAGGTCGGCGGGGTGACGCCGATCCGGTCGCCGGTGCCGCTGCCGGGCGCGGCGCCACCCGCCGAGGTGACGGTGCAGCCGATCTCCTCCAGGAGGGCGACCACACGGGCCGGCGGGTAGGCCACACCGACCCGGCGGGCCGGCAGCGTCACGTCGAGTTCGACCGGCGTCGGCGGGGCGACCTCGTCGAAGTCGAGGATCTCGGCACCGGCCGTGCCGCCGCCGTGCTCGGTGAGCAGGCTGACCGCGCGCTCGATGGCGACCAGCGGCAGCGCCGGGTCGACGCCGCGCTCCCACCGCTTGGCGGCCTCGCTGAACAGCTTGTGACGGCGGGCGGTGCGGCCGACCATGACCGGGTCCCAGTGCGCCGCCTCGAAGAGCACGTCGGTGGTGTCCGGCATGACCTCGCTGGTCTGCCCGCCCATCACCGCCGCCAGCGAGATCGGGCCGGTGTCGTCGCAGATGACCATGTCCTCGGCGTCGAGGACCCGGGCCACCCCGTCGAGCGTGGTCAGCTTCTCCCCCGCAGTGGCCCGCCGGACCACCAGCGGGCCGGTGAGCCGGGCCAGGTCGAAGGCGTGCATCGGCTGGCCCAGTTCGAGCATCACGTAGTTGGTGATGTCGACCGCCAGCGAGATGGCGCGGATGCCGGCCAGGGTCAGGCGTCGCGTCATCCACTCCGGCGAGGCGGCCGTCGGGTCGACGCCCCGGACCACCCGGCCGGCGAACCGGTCGCAGCCGAGCGGGTCACGGACCTCGACCGGGTATGCCGGCTGCGGGGTCGCCGCCGGGGCCGGCACCAGGCCGGGGTCGCGGAACGGCACCCCGAACGAGTGGGCCAGCTCGCGGGCGATGCCGCGCACCGACATGGCGTAGCCACGGTCCGGGGTGATCTCGACCTCGACGACGATCTCGTCGAGCCCGACGACCGGCCGCGCGTCGTCGCCCGGGCGGGCGGGGCTGTCGGCCGGCAGCACCATGATGCCGGCGTGGTCCTCGCCGAGCCCCAGCTCACGGGCCGAGCAGATCATGCCGTTGGAGTTGCGGCCGTATGTCTTGCGGGCGCCGATCCGGAACCCGCCGGGCAGCTCGCCGCCGGGCAGGATCACCACGACCCGGTCGCCGACGGCGAAGTTGGTCGCCCCGCAGACGATCTCCTGCGGCTCGCCGGTGCCGTTGGCGTCGCCGACGTCGACCCGGCAGAACCGGATCGGCTTCTTGAACCCGGTCAGCTCCTCGATCTCGCGCACCTCGGCGACGACCAGCCCGCCGGTCACCGTCGCGCGCAGGTCCACGATGGACTCGACCTCGATGCCGAGGCCGACCAGGGCCTGCTCCAGGCGCTCCGTGGTCAGGTCGGCGGGCAGGTCGACGTGCTCGCGCAGCCAGGAAATAGGAACTCGCATGTCTTCGTGTCTCCCAGGACTCGGCCGCTAGATCTCGACGCCGAAGGCGCGGGTGAACCGCACGTCGCCCTCGACCATGTCGCGCATGTCGCTGACCCCGTGCCGGAACATCAGCGTGCGCTCGATGCCCATCCCGAACGCGAACCCGGAGTAGACCTCCGGGTCGATGCCGCAGGCCCGCAGGACCCTCGGGTTGACCATGCCGCAGCCGCCCCACTCGACCCAGCGCGGACCGTCGCGGTGCTCGGCGAACCACACGTCGAACTCGGCCGACGGCTCGGTGAACGGGAAGTAGTGCGGCCGCCAGCGGGTCCGCGCGTCCGGTCCGAACATGGCCCGGGCGAAGTGGTCCAGGGTGCCGCGCAGGTGCGCCATCGTGATGCCCTTGTCGACCACCAGGCCCTCGACCTGGTGGAAGACCGGCGTGTGGGTGGCGTCGAGTTCGTCGGTGCGGTAGACCCGGCCCGGCACCACGACGTAGATCGGCGGGGTGCGGGTCAGCATCGTGCGCGCCTGCACCGGCGAGGTGTGCGTACGCAGCACCAGCCCGGAGCCCTCCGTGGACCCGTCGGCCGCGGCGACGTGGAAGGTGTCCATCAGGCCGCGGGCCGGGTGGTCCGGCGGGATGTTCAGCGCGTCGAAGTTGGCCCACTCCAGCTCGACCTCGGGGCCGTCGGCGATCTCGTAGCCCATGCCGACGAACAGGTCGCCGATGCGCTCCATGAGGGTGCTCAACGGGTGCCGCGCGCCGCGGGGGCGCCGGTCGCCGGGCAGGCTGACGTCGACCCGCTCCTCGGCCAGCACCCGCTGCGCCTGCTCCTCGCGCAGCACCACCTGGCGGGCGTCGAAGCCGGCCTGGATCGTGGTCCGGGCCTGGTTGACGCGCTTGCCCGCGTCGGACTTCGCCGCCGGCGGCAGTGCGCCGATCTCGCGGCGGGCCAGCGACACCGGGGCCCGGTCGCCCAGGTGTGCCGGGCGCAGCGCGGCGAGGGCGTCGAGGTCACCGGCATCGGCGAACGCCTTCTCGGCGGCGGCGACGGCTTCGTCGAGGGCACTCTGGTCGAGCAACGCGACCTGTTTGGGGTCGTACGGGTCGTTGCGGTAGGTCATGACGGGCGGGCACTCCTTCACGTCGGGCGCGGCCCGGACGCACGCGGTGAGCGGGCGCGACGTGGTCGACGCGGCGCGTGGCGTCACGTGTTCCGGACGGCGGTGGAGAGTCTACGGACGCGCGGCTGTGCCGCAGCCCGCCGGTCGACGATCAAGGGATGGGTTCAGCCCCACCGCCCGCCGCGACCGGCGGGCTGGCTAAACGAGCGGCGGCGCGCGGCGGCGTCGGACCGGCCGCGTTCGCTCGTGCCGTGCTCGTTCATCTGCGGGGCTCCCTGTTACGAAGTGCTCTGGCCGAAGCGTACAGGCATACCGCCGCCGCGGCAGCCAGGTTCAGGCTCTCGGCGCGGCCGTGCAGCGGCACCCGGACCCGGGCGTCGGCGGCCGCGGCCAGCTCCGGCGGCAGGCCGTGGGCCTCCGACCCGAACAGCCACGCGGTGGGCCGGGTGAGGCCGCCGTCGTCGGCGAGGTCGTCGAGGTCGGTGTCGCCGTACCCGGTGGCGGCCAGCACGGTCAGCCCGGCGCCGCGCAGCGCGGCGACGACCGCGGCCGGGTCGCCGTCGCGCACCACGTCGAGGTGGAAGAGGCTGCCGGCGGTCGCCCGGACGCACTTGCCGTTGTACGGGTCGACGGCATCGCCGGCGAAGACGACCGCGCCCGCGCCGGCGGCGTCGGCCGTACGCAGCACGGTGCCGGCGTTGCCCGGATCGCGGATCCCGGCGAGGACGGCGACCAGCCGGGGTGCCCCGGCCAGCGCGGCGGCCAGCGGCACGTGTCGTTGCGCGCAGACGGCCACGACCCCCTGCGGGGCCACCGTCTCGGTCAGCGCGGCCAGGCCGTCGCCGGTCACCGGCGACACCGGTACGCCCGCGGCGACGGCGGCGGCGACCAGCTCGTCGTGCCGGCGCAACGCGTCGTCGGTGCCGAAGAGTTCGTGTACGCCACCGGCGGCGGTCAGCGCCTCGCGGACCGCCTGCGGGCCCTCGGCCAGGAACCGGCCGGTCGCCTCCCGGTCCCGACGGCGGTGCAGCCGGCGGGCGGCGACGACCCGCGGCGTACGCGCGGTGAAGCGGGGCTCCGCCGCCCAGACATGGTCGAGGCGCCCCTCATGCTGTCCGGACAACACGCGGGACGCCTCGACCATGGTTCAGGGGATCAGGCGGCCTGGGCCGCCGGGCCACCGGTGCCCTCGGCCGCGACCGCGGCCTTGGCGACCTCGACGAGCGCGGTGAACGCCGCCGCGTCGTTGACGGCCAGGTCGGCCAGGATCTTGCGGTCGACCTCGACACCGGCGAGCCGCAGGCCCTGGATGAACCGGTTGTAGGTCAGCCCGTTGGCGCGGGCGCCCGCGTTGATCCGGGTGATCCAGAGCTGCCGGAAGTCGCCCTTGCGGTCGCGACGGTCCCGGTAGGCGTACTGCATCGAGTGCAGCACCTGCTCCTTGGCCTTGCGGTACAGGCGCGAGCGCTGGCCGCGGTAGCCGCTGGCGGTCTCCAGCAGGGTGCGGCGCTTCTTCTGGGCGTTGACTGCCCGCTTGACGCGTGCCATCTCAACTACTCCTTAGGTCAGTCGGGTGGCGCGCGTCAGCGGCCGAGCAGCTTCTTGATTCGCTTGACGTCAGCCTTGGCCACCTCGACCGTGCCGGTCAGCCGGCGCGTACGGGTGGAGGGCTTGCCCTCCAGCAGGTGGCGCTTGCCGGCCTGCTCGGTACGGAGCTTGCCGCGACCGGTCACCCGGACCCGCTTTCCCGTACCGGTGTGGCTCTTCATCTTCGGCATTTGAAACGTCTCTCCCCTGTTACTCGCCGCTGTTGTCGGCGGCGGTGCCGGTGTCCCCGGCGGCTCGGGCCGGACCGGCCGGATTGGCCGGTGCCGCCTCGGTGTCACGGTCACGCGGCGCTCCGCCACGGGCGGCGGTGGCGGCCACGGCGGACGCCTTGACGGCGCGGTGCGGCGCCAGAACCATGATCATGTTTCGACCGTCCTGCTTGGGGGCGGCCTCGACGTATCCCAGCTCCGAGATCTCCGACTCGAGCCGGCGCAGGAGCCGGTAGCCCAGCTCCGGACGGCTCTGCTCGCGACCGCGGAACATGATCGTCACCTTGACCTTGTCGCCCGCCTTGAGGAACCGCACCACGTGACCCTTCTTGGTCTCGTAGTCGTGCGGGTCGATCTTGGGCCGCAGCTTCATTTCCTTGATGACGGTCTGTTGCTGGTTACGCCGGGCTTCGCGCGCCTTGAGTGCACTCTCGTACTTGAACTTTCCGAAGTCCATGAGCTTGCACACCGGCGGGCGCGCCATCGGCGCAACCTCGACCAGGTCCAGGTCGACGTCCGCGGCCAACTGCAGGGCACGCTCCAGCGGGACGATGCCCACCTGCTCACCCTCAGGGCCGACGAGTCGGACCTCACGTGCCCGGATCTGCTCGTTCACCCGTGGCTCGACGCTGATGTGGCCTCCTCAGTCTGTTATCACCTTGGCGCCGACTCCCGGCGGTGTCCCGGACGGGACACCGACCCGGAAAGCAGAAGGCCCCGGCGCATGCCAGGGCCTGCTCGACCGGTCGGCCACGACCCGCGCACGCGGACGTGACACCCGGGTAGGGACGAACCCTCCCGGGTTGACCGGACCCGATCACCTGTCGCGGCGATCCGGGTGGGAGCAGGCGCTCCGCTTCGTGGCTGCCATGCGGGCAGCCTGGTCGACGCTGAAAAGTCTACCAGGCTGCTCACATTTACACGCACGACCCCGGCCGCGCTGCTCACATCTACACACACGGCCCCACCGGCCCGGGTCGCGCCGCTTCGGCACCGACCGACGACGGCGTCAGCCGGGCGTGGGGGCCGACACCCCGGCGTCGGCGTGCAGGGCACGCAGTGCCCGTACGCCTTCGACGGCGTGCTCCTTGTCGACCACCTGCAACGCCAGTACCGGGATCAGCTCGTCGTCGTGCAGTTCCACGCTGGCCCACGCCGAGCCGCGGTCGAACCGGACCGACCGGACGACATCCCACGGCAGGTCCCAGGAACCGAGCACGTTGCGGATCCGGACCCCCTCGGCGTCGGCCTCGACCCGTGGACGGGTGAACATCAGGATGCCGGCGGCGATCAACACGCCCAGACCGATCATCGCGAACTGGTCACCGCGCTGGAACGTACCCATTCCGTCACCGGTCGGTCCGCGCAGCGCGGTCCCGACCACGGTGAACAGGACGACCACCGCCGCCGCCAGGGCCCAGCAGGTCTTGCGGATTCGCCGCGGCCGCAGCCGCACGACAGCGGAGTCACTCACCACCCCAGTGTGCCGCATCGATCAGCCACGATGTCGCACCCGGCCCCGGAACGGCCCCGTCCCCGGCGCCCCGAGAACGACCCGCCGCCTCGGCGAATGATCGGCGAACACCATTTCTCCGATCCCGCGGGCATCGCTGATCGGACTTTCCAATATCACCAGAAAAGGGCACTGACGGCTACGCGATAGTCTTCTCGATTGTCGCCCGGAACCGCCGAATGATTGCCTCATGACGGGACCGACACCACCGCCCGCGAGCTGCCCGATCGGTTGGCAGCCGAGCGCACTGACCCCGGTCTTCCACGGGATGCGGGAATACTCCCCCGCGGAGGGCGCACCGACCCGGGTCCGGGTCTTCTTTCCCAGTCTCGACGGCGCGGTGGCCACGGCTCCGATCCTCGACGGTTGCGGACGTTATCCACTGATCATTTTCGCGCACGGTCACTGCGCCAATGATCCGAACCATTTCCGCAAGTGGATCCAACTGCCGGCCCAACTCGCCCGCAGCGGCTACGTCGTGGCGGTCCCGGAACTGACCCACATATCCATCCTTCCGCAGAACGCGAGCCACCCGTCCGTACCGGTGCTCGGGACGCTGCTGAACTGGATGCGGCAGAGCTGGGAACACAGCGACGTCCTGATGCCGGCGGAGAAGACCGGCGTCGCCGGACATTCGTACGGGGCGCTTCTCACCGCCTGGTTCGCGACGGTCACCCCGACCGTGGCCGCGTACGCCGGGCTGAGCGGCACCTGGCAGGAACTGAACGTCACGCTGCCGATCGCCGCCCTGAACCGGCCGAAGCTGATCGTCGCGGGACATCCGGCCGAGGACTCCTTCACCGAACTCAACGCCGCCCAGTGGTCGGCGCTGCCGATCCCCCGGCACCGGGCGACGTTCGCCAACGGCCGCCACTTCGACTACCTGCCCGCCGGCCAGACGCCGTGCGACCCGGAACGCGGCCCGTGCCCGCCGCTGGCCCTGGCCGCCGCCGACCTGGTGACCATGTTCTTCGCCAAGTACCTCTGGCCCGAGCACTCGCCGCACCTGCCCGGCCGGGTACCGGACAACCTCGTGCCGCCGCCGCTGAACCTGACCCCGGAACAGGAGTTCTACGCCGGCAGCCACCTGATCGGGATGCCGGCGATGACGGGGGCGAACTGCGCGTACACCCTCGACTTCCAGGTGCCGCTACGCCCGGTGCCGCACGTCGTGGGCCTGCCCATGGTGCCGGCCCGGCAACAGGTCATCGCGGCCGGCTTCCGGCCGACGCTGACCGGGCTCGGCACCTGGGTCTCCGCCCAGTCGCCGGCGGGCGGCAGCAGTGCCCCGTCCGGCAGCACCGTACGACTGACGCTGCGCAGCGGCCCGATCCCCTGACCGGCCGGTCGCGCCGGTGTGCGGTCAGGGCCGCCGGACGGCCAGGTGGGTCAGCCAGGCGGTGCCGATCTCGGAGGTGTACCGGCGCTGCACCCGGGTGTCGAAGTCGGCGGCGAGCAGCGCGTCGACCTCCGTCGAGGCGTACCGGGCGAAGAAGCGGGTGACGCCGCCGGGAGCGTTCCAGAAGGACTCGTCCTCCCAGCCCTCCCCACCGCCCTCCTTGAGCGCGACCATCAGCACGCCACCGGGCCGCAGCACCCGGGCGACCTCGGCGAGTACCACCGGGGCCAGCGCCTTAGGCAGGTGCAGCAGCGATGCCGAGCACCAGACTCCCGTGAAGACCCCGGCCCGGAACGGCAGGCCGCACATGTCGCCCTGGGCCAGGGGTTGCCCGCAACGGGCCGCAGCCTGCCGGAGCATGCCGAGTGACAGATCCAGCCCGACCACCCGGCGGCCGCGGTCCGCCCAGTACGCCATGTCCCGACCGGCACCGCAGCCGAGGTCCAGAATCGGGCCGGCCTCGGCGAGTTTCCCGAACTCCTGCGCCGGTACGAGGTAGCCGGCTGGCATCTCGGCATTGATCTCGGCGAACCGCTCCGCGATCTCGTCGTAGGCGACCTGGTGACGGATATTGATCTCGTCCAACATGCCGCCACGATAGGCGGGGCCGGACGGGCGCGGGGGTCAGGAGCCGGCCGGGGCGGGGCGGACGACCCGGCCGGACACGACCACCGCCACCACCGTCAGCAGCGCGCCGGCCAGCACCGCGAGGCTCGCACCCGGGCCGCCGGGCACGATCAGGTCGAGCAGCAGCGCGCCGCCGAGCTGGCCGCCGACGATGGCCAGCCCGGTCCGCAGTACGCCGACGGACCGGACGCTGAGCAGCAGGATCACCACGATGATCACGGCGAGTACGCCGCCGACGTAGAGGTACCAGTCGGTCGGCCACGGCCCGCTCAGGTGCGGCACGATGCCGAGCGCCACCGCAGCGGCGACGACGGCCGGGGTGCTGACCGCGAAGTTGACGGCGGTGCCGGCGGCATTGGTGCTGGCCGCCGAGAGCCGCGCGTTGAGCGCCGACTGCAACGCCACGGCAAGGCCGCCGGCGACCGCGAGCGCGACCCCGGCCAGCGCCAGGTCGCCGTACGGGCGGCCGACCTGGGCCAGCGCCACCGCGCCGATCCCGAGCAGGGCGCCGGCCACCCGTGGCCAGGTCAGCGCCAGACGTCCGCCGGGTGCCAGGCCGCCGCGGTCGACCGCCAGCCCGCCGAAGCTGTTGCCGGTCACCTGGGCGATGGTGAACAGGGCGACGCCGAGCACCGGTACGGCGTAGGTGGCGGCGGTGACGAAGAACGCGCCGCCGAGCCCACCGAGGTAGGCCCACCACGGCAGCCCGGACCGCCGCAGTGCCCGCAGGCCGCTACGCATCGACGGCATGACCAGCAGTCCGACGAGTAGGACGGCCGTACCGACGGCGTTGTTGACCACCGCGCCGAGGGCGGCGTTGCCCATCCGGGCGCCGAGTTCGGCGTTGGTCGCGCTCTGCGCCGCCGAGGCGACCCCGCCGACGGTGGCCAGACCGAGGGCCGCCCAGCCGGGCAGCGCCTTCACGACCGGCCCTCGGGCCCCGGCCCCGCGCCGGCCGCTCGGGCCGGATCCGGCCGGTCTCACAGCCGGCAGGCGTGGATGACGGTGACCAGGATCGCCCGGGCGCCCAGGTCGTACAGCTCGTCCATGATCCGGTGTACGGCGTCGCGCCGCACCATCGCCTGGACGGCGACCCAGCCCTCGCGGTGCAGCGGCGAGATGGTCGGCGACTCGATGCCGGGCGTCAGCGCGGACGCCCGGTCGAGCAGGTCGGCGCGTACGTCGTAGGCGAGCATCACGTAACGGCGGGCGACCAGGACGCCCTGGAGCCGGCGGATGAGCTGGCCCGCCTGGCCGCTCAGCGGCGCGGCCGGGCCGGCGCCGCCGCCGGCCGCGTCGGCGCCGGTGGTCGGGGCGGACGGCGCGTCGGAGCGGCCGATCAGCACCGCCGTGGAGCGCAGGATCGGCTCGCCGACGACGACCAGGCCGGCCTGGCGCAGCGTGGCGCCGGTCTCGACCACGTCGGCGACGACGTCGGCTACACCGAGCCGGATGGCGTTCTCGACCGCGCCGTCGAGCCGGATGACCTCGGCCTCGCGGCCGTGCTCGGCGAGGTGGCGGGCGACGACACCGGGGAACGAGGTGGCGATCCGCCGGCCACTGACGTCGCCGTCGGGGCCGAGGGTGCCCGGCCGGGCGGCGAACCGGAACGAGGCGGCGGCGAAGTTCAGGTCGAGGATCTCGGTGGCCGGGCTGTCGGAGTCGACGAGCAGGTCGCGGCCGGTGATGCCGAGGTCCAGGTCGCCGGAGCCGACGTAGGTGGCGATGTCGCGGGGGCGCAGGTAGAAGAACTCGACGTCGTTGCCCTCGTCCTGGCAGACGAGGTCACGGTCGGAGGTGCGTTGGCGGTAGCCGGCCTCGCGCAGCATGTCGGCGGCCGGACGGGAGAGGGTGCCTTTGTTGGGTACGGCGATCCGCAGCATCTGTGGTGCTCCTTTGGACGTTTCCGGTCGGTCGACGGGCACGTCACAGATGTCGGTAGACGTCCTTGAGTTCCAGTCCGGTGGCGAGCATCAGCACCTGGGCCTGGTAGAGCAGTTGGGAGATCTCCTCCGCGGCGCGTTCCGGGCCCTCGTGCTCGGCCGCCATCCACGCCTCGGCCGCCTCCTCGACGACCTTCTTGCCGATCGCGTGCACGCCGCGCTCCAGCGCGGCCACCGTCCCGGAACCCGGGGTGCCGGCGGCGGCCTTGGCCTGCAGTTCGGCGAACAGCTCCTCGAACGTCTTCACGGTCACGGATTCTCGCAGCCTCCCCGGCGCGGCCCCGCCGCCGGCCCTCCCCCTTCCCCATCCCCTGGCCCGGCACGGCCGCGCCAACCCCCGTCGATCTTGCACTCGTCGCCCGACAAAAGCCCCGAAAGGGGGAGATAACCGCAAGATCGCGGGAGCCAGGACGGGGGTGACCGGCCGCGTCGTCACGTGGGGCAGGTCACAGGGAAGTCGCGATGCTGTGACGGCTGACGATCCCCGCCGCCACGCGCCCTATGCTCACCAGCCATGGCACGCCCATCCACCACCGTCACGCGCCTCGCCGCGACCGGCGCCCTACTGGTCGCCCTCGCCGGCTGCGCCCCCGAGGAACCCACCCCCACCGCCACCGGCACCCCCGCCGGCGGATCGACCTGCACCAAGGAGTCGCTGCCGACCAGGACCGCGGGCAAGCTCACCATCGGCACCGACGACCCGGCGTACGAGCCGTGGTTCAGCGGCAACGACCCGGCCAACGGGCAGGGCTTCGAATCCGCGGTCGCGTACGCGATCGCCGAGAAGCTCGGCTACGCCAAAGAGGACGTGGTCTGGACCCGGGTCCGGTTCGACAACGCGATCGCCCCGGGGCCGAAGGAGTTCGACTTCGACATCAACCAGTTCTCCATCACCGACGCCCGCAAGCAGGCCGTCGACTTCTCCTCCCCCTACTACAAGGTGCGGCAGACGATCATCGCGCTGAAGTCGTCGAAGATCGCCAGCGCCACCTCGCTCGCCGACCTCAAGGACGCCAAGCTCGGCGCCCAGGTCGGCACCACCAGCTACTCGGCGATCACCGAACTGGTCCAGCCCAGCAGCCAGCCGCAGGTCTACAACAGCAACGACGACGCGAAGAAGGCCCTCCAGAACGGCCAGATCGACGGCCTCGTGGTCGACCTGCCGACCGCCTTCTACATCACCGCCGCGGAGATCACCGACGCGAAGATCGTCGGCCAGGTGCCGCAGGTCGGCGTACCGGAGCTGTTCGGCCTGGTCCTGGACAAGGGATCGGCGCTGACCGGCTGCGTCAGCACCGCCGTCGACGACCTGAGCCGGGCCGGCACGCTCGCCGAGCTGGAGAAGAAGTGGCTCGCCCAGGTGGCGGGCGCCCCCGAACTCACGTGACACCGCACACCCCGTCGAAGCACCAGCTCGAGCGGGCCGCCTACCGCAGGCGGCAGACGGTCCGCTCGGTGCTGGTCGCCGCGCTGTCGACCGGGGTGCTCGGCACCCTGCTCGTCGTCGCGGTCACCGGTGCGCCCGGCTGGGAGCGGGTCCGCGCGTCGTTCCTCGACCTCGACATCGCCCGCGACGCGTTCCCGGCCGTCCTCACCGGACTGTGGCTCAACGTACGGCTGCTGGTCTTCTGCGCGCTCGGCGCGCTCGCCCTCGGCCTGCTGATCGCGTTGCTGCGCACCCTGCGCGGCCCCGTGTTCTTCCCGGTCCGGGCGCTGGCGACCGGCTACACCTACACGTTCCGCGGCCTGCCGCTGATCATCGTGCTGTACGTGCTCACCCTCGGCGTGCCCGGGCTGCGGCTGCAGGGCATGCCGAGCGTGCTGGTGCTCGGCGGCGCCGCCCTGGTGCTGACGTACGGCGGCTACCTGGCCGAGGTGTTCCGGGCCGGCATCGAGTCGGTGCACCCGAGCCAGCTCGCGGCGGCCCGCTCGCTCGGGCTGACGTACCGGCAGACGATGCGGCACGTGGTGCTGCCACAGGCGGTGCGCCGGGTGGCGCCGCCACTGCTCAACGACACCGTCGCGCTCCAGAAGGACGTCGGGCTGGTGTCGCTGGCCGGTCCGATCGACGCGGTACGCGCCGCGCAGATCGCGACCGCCGAGACGTTCAACTACACCCCGTACATCGTGGCCGGGATGCTTTTCGTGCTGCTGGCGATCCCGCTGATCGCGGTCACCGACTGGGTGACGCTGCGGGCGGCCCGCCGCCAGGCAGGAGGATGAGATGGCGGTGCTGTCCTGCCGGGGCCTGCGCAAGGTGTTCGCCGGCAACGTCGTACTCGACGGGCTGGACCTCGACGTCGCCGAGCACGAGGTGGTGGCGCTGATCGGGGCGTCCGGCTCGGGCAAGTCGACGCTCCTGCGCTGCGTCAACCTGCTGGAGGAGATCGACGACGGCACGATCCACCTCGACGGCGACCACATCACCGCCCCCGGCACCGACGCCGACCGGGTACGCCAGCGGATCGGGATCGTGTTCCAGGCGTACAACCTGTTCCCCCACCTGACCGTGCTGGACAACATCACCCTCGCCCCGCGCCGGGTGCACCGGCGGGACCGCGCCGACGCCGAGGCGCAGGCCCGCGAACTGCTGGCCCGGGTCGGGCTGGCGGAGAAGGCCGGCGCCTACCCCGACCGGCTCTCCGGCGGCCAGCAGCAGCGGGTGGCGATCGTCCGGGCACTGGTCAACTCGCCGCGGCTGATGCTGCTCGACGAGGTCACCTCGGCCCTGGACCCGGAACTGGTCGGCGAGGTGCTGACCATGATCCGCGACCTGAAGGCGGACGGGATGACGATGGTGCTGGCCACCCACGAGATGAGCTTCGCCCGTCAGGTCGCCGACCGGGTCTGCTTCCTCGACGGCGGCCGGGTGATCGAGCAGGGACCGCCCGAGCGGGTGTTCGGTGACCCGACCGAGCCGCGTACGAGGCAGTTCCTGCGCCGCATCATCGAGGCCGGCCGCCTCTGACTCCCCCGCGATCTTGCACTTGTCGCCGGGCAAACCCGACAAAGGGAGGAGACAACCGCAAGATCGCGGGGATGGAAGGGCGCGGGGGTCAGAGGGCGCGGATGGCCAGGGCGGCGTCGAGCACCGCGACGGCGCTGTCCCAGCCCTTGTCCTCGGCCGAGTCGGGCAGCCCGGCCCGGTCCCGGGCCTGCTCGATCGTGTTGACGGTCAGCACGCCATGGCCGACCGGGGTCGACTCGTCGAGCGCGACCCGGGTCAGCCCCTCGGTCACCGACTGGCACACGTAGTCGAAGTGCGCGGTCTCGCCGCGTACGACCACGCCGAGCGCCACCACCGCGTCGCAGCGGCGGGCCAGCGCCTGCGCCACCACCGGCAGCTCCACCGACCCGGCGACCCGGGCGACCACCACCTCGCGTACGCCGCACGCCTTGCCGGCCGCGACCGCCCGGTCGAGCATGTGGTCGACCAGTTGCCCGTGCCAGCGCGCGGCGACCACGCCGAGCGTCAACCCGCCCGCGTCCACCGTGGACACCCCGGGGGCACCGAATCCCGCCATCGTCAGACTCCGTTCCGTGGAAAGACCGGTGGACCGCTACGCCGTACCGTCGGCGACGGCGTCGAGCCGGCCCGTCTCGTTGTCCAGCTCGTCGAGCAGGTGTCCCATCCGGTCACGCTTGGTGCGCAGGTAGCGCACGTTCTCCGGATGCGAGCGCACCGGCAGCCGTACCCCGCCGACGATCTTGAGGCCGTAACCCTCCAGCCCGGCGCGCTTCGCCGGGTTGTTGGTGATCAGCCGCATCGACCGGACGCCGAGGTCGTAGAGGATCTGGGCGCCGGTGCCGTAGTCGCGGGCGTCGGCCGGCAGGCCCAGTTCCAGGTTGGCGTCGACGGTGTCGCGCCCCAGGTCCTGCAACTGGTAGGCCTGCAACTTGTGCAGCAGCCCGATGCCGCGCCCCTCGTGGCCGCGCACGTACAGCACGACCCCGCGCCCCTCCTGCGCCACCCGGGCCAGCGCCGCGTCGAGCTGCGGGCCGCAGTCGCAGCGCAGCGAACCGAACACGTCCCCGGTCAGGCACTCCGAGTGCACCCGGACCAGCACGTCCTCACCGTCGCCGAGGTCGCCGGCGACCAGGGCGATGTGCTCGTTGGTGTCGTACTCGGCGCGGTAGCCGACCGCCCGGAACACCCCGTGCGCGGTCGGGATGCGGGCGTCCGCGACCCGCTCGACCTGCTTCTCCGTACGCCGCCGGTAGGCGATCAGGTCGGCGATGGTGATCAGCGTCAGTCCGTGCTCTGCGCTGAACCGCGCGAGGTCCGGCAGCCGCTGCATGGTGCCGTCGTCGTTGACCAGCTCGCACAGCACCGCCGCCGGTCGCAGGCCGGCCAGCACGGCCAGGTCGACGGCGGCCTCGGTGTGCCCGGGCCGGCGCAGGACCCCGCCGGCCTTGGCCCGCAGCGGCACCACGTGGCCGGGCCGGGCCAGGTCGGCCGGCGACGTCGCCGCGTCGGCGAGCAGCCGGATGGTGTGCGCCCGGTCGGCGGCCGAGATGCCGGTGCTGACCCCCTCGCGGGCGTCGACGGTGACCGTGTACGCGGTGCCGCGCCGGTCCTGGTTGGTGTGGTACATCGGCGGCAGTTCGAGCCGGTCGGCGTCGGCCTCGGTCAGCGGCGCGCAGATGTAGCCCGAGGTGTGGCGGACCATGAACGCCAGCAGTTCCGGGGTGGCCAGCTCGGCGGCGAAGATCAGGTCGCCCTCGTTCTCGCGGTCCTCGTCGTCCACGACGACGACCGGGCGGCCGGCCGCGATGTCGGCGACGGCCTGCTCGATGGTGCCGAAGGTGCCCATCACGACCGCCCCGAAAGCGGTGCGGCCGACGCGGCGCCGGTCCCGCCCAGCAGCTTCTCCACGTACTTGGCGATCACGTCGACCTCCAGGTTGACCGGGTCACCGACGCCCTTGCGGCCGAAGGTGGTCAGGGTGAGGGTGGTCGGGATCAGACCGACCGAGAACGAGTCGTCGTCCACGTCGACGACGGTCAGCGACACCCCGTCGACGGTGATCGAGCCCTTCTCGACCACGTAGCGGGCGAGGTCGGCGGGGAGCGAGAACCGCACCGTCTCCCACTTCTCGGCGGGTTCGCGGGCGGTGATCGTGGCCACCCCGTCGACGTGCCCCTGCACCAGGTGACCGCCGAGCCGGGTGGCGAGCGTGGCGGCCCGCTCCAGGTTCACCCGGTCGCCCTCGGCCAGCGCGCCGAGCGACGAACGGCGCAGCGTCTCGCCCATCACGTCGGCGGTGAACACGTCGCCGTCGACGTCGACGACGGTCAGGCAGACGCCGTTGACCGAGATCGAGTCGCCGTGCCGGGCGTCCGGGGCGACCACCGGGCCGCGTACGGCGACGAGCACCGAGTCGGTGCCGGTGTCGGTGACCCGGATGATCTCGCCGAGCTCCTCGACGATGCCGGTGAACATGCCCTAGCCCTCCCTCTTGCGGGGAACCGCGGTGAACCGCAGGTCGGGGCCGACCTGGGTGATGTCGACGAAGTCCAGCTCGATGATCTCGGCGATCGTGGTCACGCCGGCCCCGGACAGGGCGGCCGGGCCGGCGCCGAGCAGCTTCGGCGCGACGTACCCGATCACCCGGTCGACGAGGCCGGCGGCCAGGAACGCCCCGGCGAGCGTCGGCCCGCCCTCCAGCAGCACCGACCGGACACCGCGCCGGTCCAGGGCCGCGAGCAGCGCCGGCAGGTCGACCCGCCCGCCGTCGACGGTGCCGACCTCGTCGGCGGTCGCCACCCAGGTCCCGGCGGCGCCGTCGCGGACCCGGGCCTGTTCCGGGGTACGCCCCGAGGAGTCGACCACGACCCGCAGCGGCTGCCGGATGGCGAGGCTGCCGTCACGCAGGTTGCGGGCGGTGAGCCGGGGGTCGTCGGCGAGCACGGTGCCGACACCGACCAGGACGGCGTCGACGGTGCCGCGCAGGGCGTGCACGTCCATCCGGGCCGCCTCGGAGGTGATCCACATGCTGGTGTTGTCGGCGGCGGCGGACCGGCCGTCGAGGGTGGCGGCGTACTTCCAGGTCACGTACGGCCAGCCGCGGCGTACCGAGGTCAGCCAGGCGATGTTGCCGGCCTCCGCCTCGGCGGCGCGGACCCCGGTGACCACCTCGATCCCGGCCTCGCGCAGCGTGTGCGCGCCTCCGGAGGCGACCGGGTTGGGGTCGCTGACCGCGACCACGACCCGGGAGATGCCGGCCTGGATCAGCGCCTGCGCGCACGGGCCGGTGCGGCCGGTGTGGTTGCACGGCTCCAGCGTGACGACGGCGGTGCCGCCCTTGGCCCGCTCACCGGCCTGTGCCAGCGCCACGATCTCGGCGTGCGGACCGCCGGTGTAGGCGTGGAATCCCTCGCCGACGACCTCGCCGGACGGGTCGAGCAACACGCAGCCGACCACCGGGTTGGGGCTGGTGGTGCCGAGCCCCCGGGCGGCCAGCGCGATCGCGCGGCGCATCGCCTCGTCGGTGGAGACGTTCGCCATGGTGCTGCCCCTGCTTTCCTCGCGTGCCGGTCGGCGCGCGGGCAGGGGGATGAGCGGCGGCGAACCCGGGGACGGCGAAGCCGACCCCGGAAAAGCCCGAGGAACGGCACACGAAAGGTGCCGTCGACGGACCCGTCCGTCCCGCGCGCTGTCTCCCATCCGGACTGTCTGGGCGCGGGCCGCCGGGCGACCTGCCCCCAACCGTCGGCCCTGGAATCGTCACCAGGTCAACCGGCCGTTGGTTACGACCGGGTCGCGGGCTGACCGGGGCGGAAACCCCGGATCACCGCCGGTTCGGAATTACACCGAGTCCCGCCAGCGCGTGGTGGGTACTGCCCAGAGTCTTACACGTCCGCGCGCACAAGGCGCGCCAGGGGCGACCTACGTCACACTCGCCGGTCCGCTCGCCGGTCGCCCCTTCACAGGCGTCGGCCCAGGTCAGTGGCTGTTGAGCCGGCGGTCGGCGGCGATGAACGAGCCGGGCTGACTCTTCGCCACCGACTTCATCTCGTTGGCGACCGCGATGATCTCGCGCGGGTCGGTGAACCGCCGGGCCGGGGTCGACAGGGCCACCCCGACCGACAGGGTCACCAGGTGGGCCTTGTGCACGTTGCCGCGCCGGTCCTTGACCTCGACGAAGCCACGTTTGGCGTCGCGCGGGTCGTACAACTCGTCCGCGGCCCGCTCGAAGTCGACGACGGCCCGCTCGGTCAGCGGCCGGACCTGGTCGGGGGCACAGACGATCACGAAGTCGTCGCCGCCGACATGGCCGAGGAAGGCCGGCGGCAGACCCGCGCCGAGAACCGCCCGGTGCAGGCTGCGGGCCAGGGCGCTGATGAACTCGTCGCCGCGGCCGAAGCCGTAGCAGTCGTTGACGCTCTTGAACCGGTCGATGTCGATGTAGCAGACGGCGTAGTCGAAGCCGCCGCGTACCCGGTCGGTGATCTCCCGCTGGATCCGGGTGTTGCCCGGCAGCCCGGTCAGCGGCGACAGCTCGCGGTATTCCCGGTTGCGGCGCAGTGTCGAGACGACCCGGGCCACCAGCTCGGAGGTGTCGAACGGCTTGACCAGGTAGTCGTCGGCGCCGGCGGTGAGCCCGACCACCTTGTCGACCGTGAGCCCCTTGGCGGTCAGCATGATGATCGCCAGGGCGGCCGACAGCGGGTTGGCCCGCAGCCGGCGGGTCAGCTCCAGGCCGTCGATCTGCGGCATCATCAGGTCGACCACGGCCAGGTCGGGGCGGTGCCGCTCGACCATCGCCAGCGCCTCCAGGCCGTCGCGGGCGCGGATCACCTCGAAGCCGTGCAGGCGAAGGTTGAACTCGACGAACCGGGCGATGTCGTCGTCGTCGTCCACGACCAGGATCAGGTCGGGACGGGCATCGGCCGGCTCGACGCTCACCGCCGCCCCCTGCCTTCCGCCGCGACGGGGCGGGACCGGCGGGGCCGGACCGGCCCGCCCACCGCCGCGCTCCCGCGCATCCCGCCCGCCCCGTTCACGCCCGCGCCGCGGCGCGCTCGGCGAGCCGCCGCAGCTTCCGTACGGCCTCGGCCGGATCGTCGGCCCCGTAGACGGCGGTCCCGGCGACGAACGCGTCGGCGCCGGCGTCGGCGGCCTGCTCGATGGTGTCGGCGGCGATCCCGCCGTCGACCTCGATCCGCAGCTCCAGGTGGCCGGCGTCGACGTGCCGCCGGGCGGCGCGGACCTTGTCGAGCAGCTCGGGGATGAACCGCTGCCCGCCGAACCCGGCCTTGATCGTCATGATCAGCAGGGTGTCGAAGCTGGGCAGCAGTTCCAGGTAGGGCTCGATCGGGGTGTCCCGGTCGATCGCCAGACCCGCCTTGGCGCCGGCCGCCCGCAGGTCGCGGGCCAGCGCCACCGGATTGTCCGACGCCTCGGCGTGGAAGGTGACGTTGTACGCGCCGGCGTCGGCGTAGCCGGGTGCCCAGCGCCGCGGATCCTCGATCATCAGGTGTACGTCGAACGGCAGCGACGTGGCCGCGATCAGGCTCTGCACGACCGGCAGGCCGATCGTCAGGTTGGGCACGAAGTGGTTGTCCATCACGTCGACGTGCAGCCAGTCCGCGGCCCCCTCCACCGCCCGGGCCTCGTCGGCCAGGTTGGCGAAGTCGGCGGCGAGGATGCTGGGCGCGACGATCGGAGCTGGGGCGTTCACCGCGCCAGTGTACGAATCATCGACCGGCACCGGACACGCGCCACCGCCGAAGGTCACGTAGGTTCGTTGTTCCAGTGGACACGGCAGCCGGTGGGTGCGGGTGGCACCCCCGGGTGCGGAACGGACGGTGAGTGGTCAATGAGCGTGTTGGGCGTCGACATCGGCGGTTCGGGCATCAAGGGGGCACCGGTCGACCTCGCGACAGGTGAACTCGCCCAGCCCCGGCAGCGGATCGAGACCCCGGCACCGGCCGACGTGACCAGCGTGGTGGAGACCGTCGCCGAGGTGGTGTCCCGCTTCGACGCGACCGACCGGGTCGGGATCACCTTCCCCGGCGTCGTCGTCGACGGTGTCGTACGCACCGCGGCCAACATGGACGCCTCCTGGCTGGACGCCCCGGCCGCCGAACTGTTCGCCGCCCGGATCGGGATGCCGGTCGTGGTGCTCAACGACGCCGACGCGGCGGGCGTGGCCGAGATGACGTACGGGGCCGGACGCGGGCGGCCCGGCGTGACCCTGATGCTCACCTTCGGCACCGGCATCGGCAGCGCCCTGTTCCTCGACGGGAGGCTGGTGCCGAACACCGAGTTCGGTCACCTGGAGCTGCGCGGCGGCGACGCCGAGGACTACGCCTCCGACCGGGCCCGCCAGCTCGACGGGCTGGACTGGCCGACCTGGGCCGGCCGGGTCCAGGAATACCTGGAGATGGTGGAGATGCTGCTCCGCCCCGATCTGATGATCATCGGCGGCGGGGTGAGCAAGAAGGCGGCCGAGTTCCTGCCGCTGATCGACATCCGTACCCCGGTGGTGCCGGCCGAACTGCGCAACACCGCCGGCATCGTCGGCGCGGCCCAGGCCGCCACGCTGCGCTGACCGGCACCCGTACCGCCCGGCCGGGGTGACCCCGGCCGGGCGGACCCGCCGGACCGTCCCGGCCTGCCGTCATACGACGATCAGGCCGACGACCCAGACGAAGGCGATTCCCAGCGCGGCGCCGAGCTCGATGAGCATCGACAGGCCGGCGGCCTTCAACGCGTTCTTCGTCGACGGCCACGCGGCCTGGTTGTCGCCCAGCCGCATCCGCTCGGCCAGCCACACCCCGAGCACGAAGCCGAGGATCAGGCCCACCACCGGCACCACGAAGAACCCGACCAGGCCGAGCAGGCCGCCGAGCAGCAGCGTCCGGTTGGGTACGCCGGAGCGTTTCAGGTTGCGCCCCGGCCAGGCGTACTGGACGACGGCGCCGACGACCGCGATCACGGTGGCGACGGCCAGGATCACCCACTTCACCCAGCCGCCGTCGGCGAAGATCGCCCACAGCAGCACGCCACCCCAGCACAGCGGCAGTCCCGGCAGCACCGGGACGATCACCCCGAGGATGCCGACGACGATCGCCACCCCGGCGATGAACGTGATCAGTGTGTCGGTGTCCGCGAGGTTCATATCGGCACTCCAGCGGCGAAGCGGACGGATCGGCGTCATCGTACGTCGGCCCCGCGAGCGACCCGGTTTCCACCGCGCCGGGCGCCCGCCGGTGTGGATGATCGAATTCGGCCGTACGGCCGAACCACCCACGCGGCCGTTCCCGTAGGCTCCACGCCCGGCGGCCCCCTACCCGACCTCCGGTTCCCCCAGACCCGATCCACGCACGACCGTCGACGGCCGGGCGGCCCGCCGCTTCGACGAGCCCCCGAAAGGCATGGAACGATCAATGCGACGGTGGATGGCGGCCCTGGCCGCGACCGTGACGCTGACCGTGGCGACCGGCTGCGGCAACCCGGCCGGAGTCGACGGCATGCTGACCGACGACTGGCCGGAGTTGCCGGCCGCGGTCGGCTTCACACCGGAGGCGAACGTCTGCCACGAGTACGCCGGCTGGGTACGTCGCAAGGCCACCGACTACCGCCCCGTCGCCTGCACCGAGAAGCATCTGGCCGAGACCATCCAGGTCGGCAGCTTCCCGGCGGCGGTGACCGAGTATCCCGACGGCGGCACCAAGCCGCTACGTGACGCGTACGCCGAATGCGACAAGGCGTCCCGGGGCTGGCTCGGCGGCGACTGGCGGGAGGCCGCGCTGACGCTGAACGTCGTACCGCCCAGCCAGAACGCCTGGCGCGGCGGCGCCCGCTGGTTCCGCTGCGACCTCGGCCGGCGCAACTCCATCGAGGACAAAGGGCCCCGTACCGGCACGGCGTCGCTCAAGGACGCCATGACCAACGGGTCGGAGCCGCGCTACGGCTGCTACGACTTCGACGAGGACGGGAACAAGGCGACCCTCGTCCCGTGCGACCGGCCACACACGGCCGAGTTCGCCGGCACCTTCGAGACGAACCTGAGCTGGGAGAAGTTGACCGCCGACGGCGGCGACGAAGCCACCCACCGCAACTGCCTGAAGGTCATCGCGAAGTTCGCGAAGGTGCCCGACGACGGCAACGTCAAATACCGCTCCGGCAGCATCTCCTACTACCCGAGCCTCGACGAGTGGACGATGGGCAGCCGCACCGTCCGGTGCCTGCTCTGGTTGGCGGACAGCACCAACCGGTCCGTACGCGGTGGCGGCACCAGCGCCCTTCCGATCGGATGAGGGCGGCCATCCCCGGCGGGCGGTGGTTCCGTGGACCGCTCGCGGCGCTGGCCGCCGGTCTGACCCTGACGGTGGCCGGCTGCGGCAACCCGGCCGAGGTCGACGGCCTGCTCACCGACGACTGGGCGGCCTTTCCCGAACCGGTCGCGGTGGTGCCGGTCGCCGGCGAGTGCCACGAGTCCACCTCGGGCATCAGGGTCCGGGTGTCGGACCACCACCCCATCGACTGCGCCAACAGCCAGCGTGTCGAGACGATCCACGTCGGAACGTTCGAGGACGCCGACTCCGTCCCGGCGGAAGGCGGCCAGACAATGCGGGCCAGGTTCAACGAGTGTGACCGAAAGGCCCGCGACTGGGTGGGTGGGGACTGGCGGACGGCGCGGCTCAGGCTGACGGTCCGTACGCCCACCGAGACGGCCTGGGCCGGCGGTGCCCGATGGTTCCGGTGCGACCTGAGCGAGGCCCGAGCGGTGGACGCCGCCCTCGAGGTGCCGCGTAGGGGCTCGCTGAAGAACGCGCTGACGGCGGAACCGCAACTGCTGCACCAGTGTTTCAAGGTCAACCTGTCGACCCACGAGACGGTGATGTCCATTGTGGCGGTGACCTGCGACAAACCGCACGAGGCCGAGTTCACCGGGATCCACACCACTCAACAGGTGACCTACGAGGCGTTCCTCGAGGACTTCGACGGCACCGACGCGGCCTGTCTACGGGTGGTCGCCGCCTACGCGAAGATACCTGTCGACGGCAACCTGGAGTACCGTGTCGGCACGCTCTTCTACGGGCCGGACGAGGCGGCCTGGGAAGCCGGCGACCGCGGCGTGCGCTGCCTGGCCTGGCTCCCGGACCAACTGACCCGGTCGGTACGCGCCGGCGGCACCAGCGCCCTTCCGGCCCGGTGACGACAGCGATGCGCCACCGACTGCTCGCGGCGCTGGCCACCGGCCTGGCGCTGGCGGTGACCGGCTGCGGCTACCCGGCGGACGTCGACGGCATGCTCACCGACGACTGGCCGGCGCTGGCCGAGCCAGCCCTGTTCACGCCGGCGGCCGGGGTCTGTCACCGCTACGCACCCCGGTTCGACATCGGTGTGGCCGACTACAAGCCGGTCGACTGCGGCACCACCCACCAGACCGAGACGCTCCACGTCGACGCGTTCGACGCCGGACAGGTCGAACCGCCGAAGCTCGGCGACCCGGTGTTGAAGTCGGCGTACGACACCTGCGACGGGAAGGCCCGGGAATGGCTCGGCGGCCGGTGGCAGGACGCCCGGCTGAGCCTGCGGGTCGGGATACCCACCCGGCGCGCCTGGGACGCCGGCGCCCGCTGGTTCCGGTGCGACATTCAGCAGTTCGTGGCCCTACACGCCCGGGACGCGGCCGAACGCAAGGAAAGCCTCCGGGGTGAACTCACAGGCGAGTCCGATCTGCGGCTCGGCTGCTTCGACTACGAGGTGGGCGACGAGTACATCGAGAAAATACTGCCGACCCTCTGCGGCATTCCCCATCTCAGCGAATACGTCGGAACCCACACCGCGACGCACCGGACGTACGAGGCGATGGAGGCCGACCACGACGGACTCGACCGGGCCTGCCGGCGGATCGTCGCCGGCTACGCGAAGGTTCCCGACGACGCCCGGCTCGCCGACCGCGCGGGATGGTTCTACTACCAGCCGGACCCGTACGAGTGGGGCCTCGGCGACCGGGCCGTCCGGTGTTTCGTGGACCAGTACGGTCGGGAGATGACCCGGTCGGTACGCGACGGCGGTGACGCCGCCCTGCCGGTACGGTACTGACGGCGCCGGCCCGGACCGGATGGTCCGGGCCGGCGGGCGGTCACTCGGTGCGGCGCAGCACGGCCAGGAACATCGCGTCGGTGCCGTGCCGGTGCGGCCACAACTGCACCGTCGGCCCCTCGCCCAGCCCCGGCATCCCGGCCGGAAGCAGCGGGCGGGCGTCGACGAAGTCGACCGACACCCCGGACCGGCGGGCCGCCTCGGTGACCGTCACGTGCGTCTCGACGGTGTGCGGCGAGCAGGTGACGTAGGCGACGACACCGCCCGGCCGGACCGCGTTCAGGGCGGCGCCCAGCAGTTCGCGTTGCAGCCGGGTCAGCGGCGGCAGGTCGGACGGCTGGCGGCGCCACCGCGACTCCGGGCGCCGGCGCAGCGAGCCGAGGCCGGTGCAGGGGGCGTCGACCAGCACCCGGTCGAAGCCGCCGGCGGGAAGTTGCTCGTCGCGGCCGACGGTGCGCCCGTCGGTGGCCAGCACGGTGACCGGCATACCGCGTACCGCCTGGGCGACCAGCGCGGCCCGGTGTTCGGCGACCTCGACCGCGGTCAGGTGGGCGTCGCGCTGGGCGGCCAGCGCGCCGAGCAGGCCCGCCTTGCCGCCCGGCCCGGCGCACAGGTCGAGCCAGCGCCGGTCGTCGCCGTCGACCGGGGCTTCGGCGAGGGCGAGCGCGACCAGCTGGGAGCCCTCGTCCTGCACGTGCGCCCGGCCGTCGCGCACCGCGTTCAGGTCGCCCGGCGCGCCGCCGGGAAGGTAGACGGCGTACGGGGAGAAGGCGCCCGGTGCCCCGCCGACCTGGTCGGCGATCTTGACGGCGTCGGCGCGGCCGGGGCGTACGCACAGGTGCACCGGCGGGGGTTCGTTGTCCTCGATGAGCAGCCGGGTCGTCTCGCCGAGGTCGCCACCGAGCGCCTCGGAGAACGCCCGCACTATCCACCGTGGATGGTGGTGGGCGATGGCGAGGTGCCCGAGCGGGTCCGCCTCGTACGCCGGGGCGAGCTGCTCGACCCAGCCGTCGGCGTCCTTCACCGTGATCCCGCGCAGTACGGCGTTGGCGAACCCGGTGGCACCGGGCGCGACGGCGCGGACCAGGTCGACCGTCGACGACACCGCGGCGTGTGCCGGCACCCGGGTGTGCAGGATCTGGTAGGCGCCCAGCCGCAGCGCGTCGCGGGCCGGCGGGTCGATCCGGTCGACGTCCCGCTCGGCGGCCGCGGCGATGATCAGGTCGAGGGTGCCCTGCGCCCGCAGGGTGCCGTACGTCAGCTCGGTGGCGAACGCCGCGTCCCGGCCGTGCAGGCCCATGTCGCGCAGGATCGCCGGCAGCACCAGGTTCGCGTACGCGTCGTCGCGGTGGACCGCGGCGATCGCCTCGTACGCCGCCTGCCGTGCGCGGTCCACGATGGACCGGGCGGACCGCGCCGGGCGGCCGTCGCGGCCCGGCCGGGCGTCCCGGCTCCGGAAGTCGCGGCCCTGACCACGTGGGTCGCGGCCCCGGCTGTCGCGGGCGGGGCGGGCCGGGTGTGCCGGGCGGGTGGCCGGGTGGCCGCCCTCGTGCGGATTGGTGTCGGTCACGCGAAACGCTCCCCCGCCGTGACGCGCACGCCACGTGCCCAGTCGGTGGCCGGCATCGCCTTCTTGCCCGCGGCGCGGACCTCGCCGAGCGCGACGGGCGTGGTGGCCGTACCGGCCAGCACCTGGCTCCGCTCGACGAGCAGCTCGCCGGGTGCGAGGTCGGGACCGTTGGCGACCGGGCGCACCGGGCCGAGTTTGACCCGGTCGGACCGGAACGTGGTCCAGGCCCCGGGGGCCGGGGTGCAGGCCCGGATACGCCGGTCGACCGCGAACGCCGGGTCGGTCCAGCGGACCTGGGCGTCCTCGGCGGTCAGCTTCGGAGCCAGGCTGACCCCGTCGGCGGGCTGCGGCTCGGCCCGCGCCGCCCCGGAGGCGATCGCGTCGAGCACCGCGACCAGCAGCCCGGCGCCGGAGACGGCGAGCCGCTCAAGCAGGTCGCCGGAGGTGTCGCCGGGCCGGATCTCGTCGGTGAGCGTGCCGAAGACCGGGCCGGTGTCCAGGCCGGCCTCCAGTTGGAAGACGCTGGCGCCGGCCAGCTCGTCGCCGTGCAGCACCGCGTGCTGCACCGGCGCCGCGCCGCGCCAGGCCGGCAGCAGCGAGAAGTGCAGGTTGATCCAGCCCTTCGCCGGGATGTCCAGCGCCACCTGCGGCACCAGGGCGCCGTACGCGACGACCGGCACCACGTCGGGCGCGAGGTTCCGCAGCCGGTCCAGGAACTCGGGCTCGCGCGGCTTCTCCGGGGTGAGTACCTCGATGCCGCGCTCGTCGGCCCAGGCGCCGACGGGTGAGCGGACCAGCCGGCGGCCCCGGCCGGCCGGGGCGTCGGGCCGGGTCACCACGGCCAGCAGTTCGTGGCCGGCGGCGGCGATCGCGTCGAGGGCGGGTACGGCGACGGCCGGCGTACCGGCGAATACCAGGCGCAAGCGGGTCACCGGCCCAGCCCGAACGGGTTGCCCGCGCCGTGCGGGCTGACCTTGACCACCGGCGGGGCGGCGCGGTCGTACCAGTCCGCCTGCCGGATCGCCTTCATCGCCTCCTTGCGGCCCTGCGCGTCGAGCCGGTCGAGGAAGAGCACCCCGTCGAGGTGGTCGGTCTCGTGCTGCACGCAGCGGGCCATCAGACCGGTGCCGACCACCTGCACCGGGTCGCCGTACGAGTTGAAGCCCTTGGCCACCACGTTCATCCGCCGTTTGGTGTCGAAGTAGAGCCCCGGGATCGACAGGCACCCCTCCGGGCCGTCCTGCTCCTCCTCGTCGGGGAAGTCGAGCACCGGGTTGATCAGGTGACCGACGACGTCGTCGACGTCGAAGGCGAAGACCCGCAGGCCCACACCGAGCTGCGGGGCGGCGAGGCCGGCACCGCTGCTGTCCAGCATGGTGTCGGTGAGGTCGGCGACGAGCTTGCGCAGCTCGGCGTCGAAGTCGACCACCGGCTCGGCCGGCGTGCGCAGCACCGGATCTCCGAACAGGCGGATGGGCTGGACGGTCACGCGGGGTGGCTCCTTCACGTACGGCGGCGGTGCTGACGGTCCAGTCTACGGCCGTGGCCGGGGGCCGACCGGCCCCGGCACGGCGGGGGCCGCGGCCCACACGCCGAGGGGGTGGGTCCTCCCGACGCGGGCCACGGCCCCGTCCACCGGACACCCGCCTGCCGCGGGTCCGGTGCTCAAGTGGGGATCAGACCGTCGCCATCTGGCCGGCCTGCCGTCCCGTGGCTATCTCCTCGACCATCGCCGCGCAGAACGCCGGGATGTCGTCGGGCCGTCGGCTGGTGACCAGCCCCGCATCCACCTGAACCTCCTTGTCCACCCAGATGCCGCCGGCGTTCATGATGTCGGTGCGCAGGCTCGGGAACGACGTCACCGTCCGCCCCCCGACCACGTCGGCCTCGACCAGGCTCCACGGGCCGTGGCAGATCGCGGCGACCGGCTTGTGCTGCTCGAAGAACGACCGGACGAAACGCATCGCGGCCTCGTTCATCCGCAGGCGGTCCGGATTGACCGCGCCACCGGGCAGCACCAGCGCGTCGTAGTCGTCGGCGCTGGCCTCGTCCACGGTCCGGCTGACCTCGTGGCTGCCGGCCTTGTTCAGGTCCTTCTCCATCGCCTGGATCCGGCCCGGCCGGATCGACACCAGCTCGACCTGTGCGCCGGCCTCCTCGGCGGCCTTGCGCGGCTCGGTGTACTCGACCTCCTCGACCCCATCGGCGGCCAGGAACGCCACCCATCGGCCCGTCAGCGGGTTCTGCTGGGCTGTCATGATGCGGCCTCCTTCCGCGGCACGGCTCGCGAATCCGCACCGCTCATCGACCAGCGTTCCCACCCCCACCCCCGGCAAACGCGTCGATGCCGGCGCCTCGGTGGCCGCGAAGGGTGGCCGCGAACGGTGGCCGCGAACGGTGGCCGCGAACGGTGGCCGCGAACGGTGGCCGCGTTGATCAAGGACTCGCTGCGCGGCAATTCGGACCAAAGAGCCACGTTTACTCCTTGATCAGCGGGGTGTGGACCGCCCGGCGGGCGGGCAGACCGGGCAGACCGGGCGAAGCGGCCGGGCGGACCGGGCAGACCGGCGCGGACCGAAACACGGGAGCCGCGGACCGAAGCGGCGGCGCTCCCGGCAGGACCGGCACCCGAACCCCGAAGCACGCGGAGCGCCCGAACGGTCACCCTAGGTTTCGAGTCGTGGACAACCGTCGGTTCCGGACGATCGCGTCCTTCGGGGCGGGGATCGCCGTTCTGGTCTTCGGCATCGGTGGCAGCGAGGAGGGCCGGCCGTCAGGCGCCATCTTCGTGCTCGCCGCCATCGCCGCGTTCATCGTGTGGTCGGTGACCAAGCCGCCGGCCAGCGACAAGAAATGACTCCCGCCGGCCGGGGCTAGCGGGCGGCGACCACGTCGCCGGCCGAATCCGGGTCCAGCGCCACCCGGACCAGCGCCGCCGTCAACCGGGCGAAGTCGCGCCCCGGCACCAGCCCGGCCAGCGCGTCCGGCGCGGACGGCAGGCCCACCCGGTCGGCGCCGGCGGCGACCCGCCGGTCGGCGTACGGCCGGACGTCGTCCCACACCGCCTGCGCCTCACGCAGGTAGATGTCGGCACCGGTGGGTCCGATGCCCGGAAACTCGGTCAGCAGCTTGCGGGTCCGGGACAGGTCGCCGGCCGCCTCGGCGTGCAGCCGCCGCAGGTCGCCGCGCCACCGGTCCAGGCACAACCGCGCCTCTTCGGCGAGCATCGTCGCGGTCCGCTCGTCGTACCGGCGGTAGTGGCCCCGGCCGAGCGCCGCGATCAGGTCCGGGCGGCGGGCGGCGGCCATGTCCTTCGGGGTACGCAGGCCGGCGGCGAACAGTTCCCGGGCGGCGGCGGTCGCCACCCCCGCCCGGATGCGGGTGCTCAGCAACGTGGCGAGCACCAGTAGCTGGTACAGCGGGCCCGGCGCGTCGGCGAGCCGGATGCCGGCCTCCTCGGCGTAGAGGCGGCCGTGCCGGTCCAGCAGTGCCCGGACCCGTACCCGATCCGCGCTCATCCTTCCCCTCCGTCCCCGGGCCGCGTCGGGCCCGGCATGCCGTCGGCGGGGGCCGCAGGCATGCCGGGCGGACGTCGGCCGGTCACTTGGGCTCGCCCGGTCCCCGTTCGCCCTTGGGACCCAGGCCGCGCGTGCCGCGCAGCACTCCGGTGCGCCGCTCGTCCTCGCGCAGGACCCGGTTGGCCAGCTCGTCGGCGCGGCCGTCCGGGGCCACCCCGGTGTTCTCGATCTCGTTACGCAGCCGGGCACGCTTGATGTCGTACCCCTTGCTGCCTGGCCGTTTACCCGACATCACGTCCTCCCTCGTCTGCGACACCGTGGTCTACCCGCGCCTGCGGAGGCCAACCACCGGGTACTCAGAAGAGGTCGTGCGGGTCGACCTGGACGCGGACCGGTCGGGCGGCCTTGCGGGCCGACCGGATCCCGGCCGCCTCGTGCAGGGCGCGGGCCAGCGCGGCCGCCCCGGAGCGGGCCACCCGGACGAGCATCCGTTCCTGGCCGTCGCCGGCGGGGACCGGCCCCAACACGACCGCGCCGTCGGGCAGCCGGGCCGCGGCCAGCAGGTCGGCGACCGCCTCGGGTACGCCGGTGACGCTGGCCATCCGTACGGCCGGCGGGAAGCCGAGTTCCCGGCGCTCGGCGAGTTCCCGGCCGGCGAACCAGCCGGGATCCCAGCGCAGCAGGGCCTGGACCGGGGTGAGCCCGCCGTCGGCGACGACCACGACCCGGCCGCCGGCCGCCGCCGGGCGGGCCAGCGCCGCCGCCGCCATCCAGCGGCGCAGCGCCTCCTCGCCGGCCCGCAGGTCGGCCCGGGTCAGCATGGCCCAGGTGTCGAGCAGCAGCACCGCGCCGTAGCCGCCGTCGGCGACCGGTTCGGCGCCGGGCGTGGCGACCACGAGGGCGGCGCCGCCGGGTACGGCGGCCAGCACCTCGTCGCGACCGGAGGTGCGTACCGGGGCGCCGGGAAAGGCCCGGCCGAGTTCCTCGGCGGTGCGGCGGGCGCCGACGACGGCGGCCCGCAGCCGCCGGCCGCCGCAGGTCGGGCAGGTGTACGCGGCGGTGACGCGGCCGCACCACCGGCAGGCGGGCGGGGCGTTCGCCGAGCGCAGGGCGAGTGGGCCGGCACAGTGCGCACAGCGGGCCGGGGTACGGCAGTCGACGCAGGCGACGGCCGGCAGGTAGCCGCGCCGGGGCACCTGCACCAGCACCGGGGCGTCGGCCTTCAACGCGGCGCGGGCGGCGTCCCAGGCGAGGCTGGGCAGCCGGGCGGTCGCGGCGGCCGGGTCGCGGGCCAGCTGCGGGTCGTCGCCGGTCGGCCGCACCGCCGGGGTACGCGCCCGCAGCGTGGCCCGGCTCGCCACGATCTCGCGGGCCCAGCCGGTTTCGACGAGCTGCTGCGCCTCCCCGGTACGGGCGTACCCGCCGACCAGCACGGCGGCGTCGGCGAGCTGGGCACGGGTCAGCAGCACCTCGCGGGCGTGCGGGTACGGCGCCCGGGGTTCGGCGTGCAGGTCGTCGCCGTCGTCCCAGATGGCGACCAGGCCGAGGCGCTCGACCGGGGCGAACATGGCGGCCCGGGTGCCGACCACGACGGGTACCTGCCCGCGGCTGGCGGCGAGGAAGGCCCGGTAGCGCTTGGCCGGGCCGAGGGCGGCGGACAGCGCGACGTGCCGGCCCGGGCCGAGGACGGCGGAAAGAGCGGTGTCGAGCCGGTCGAGGTCGCGGGCGTCGGCGACGACGGCGACCGCGCCCCGGCCGGCGCCGACGGTGGCGGCGATGGCGTGCGCGTACGCGGCGGCCCAGTCGGTGCCGGGCAGCGCCGACCAGACGGCCCGGGGCCCGCGCTCTTCGGCGAGCGCCCGCAGGAACCCCGACCCCGCCGGGTAGTCCCCCCACCCGCCGTCCCCGTCCCCCACCCCGCGCTCCGCCGAACTCTCCGCGATCTTGCGGTTGTCTCCCCCTTCTGCCCCGTTCCGGGCGGCGACATCCGCAAGATCGCGGGGCGGGGTGGTCTGTTCGGCGCGGGCGTGGCGGGGTGGGACGGCCAGTCGCAGGACGTCGGCTAGGTTGCCCGAGTAGCGGTCGGCGACCGCCCGGGCGAGCCGGGCGACCTCCGGGGTCAGTACCCGTTCGGGTGACACCAGCCGTTCGAGGAAGGCGAGCTTGCCGTCGTGGCCGGACGAGTCGACCCGGTCCAGCAGCCAGCCGTCGACGAGCTGCCCGGCGAACCGCACCCGGACCCGGGTGCCGGGCAGTGCCGTCTCCTCCACGTCGGCGGGGACCAGGTAGTCGAACGGCCGGTCGAGGTGGGCCAGCGGCACGTCGACACAGACGCGGGCGACCGGCAGCCGCTGGGCGGGCTGCCGGTCGCTCCGGCTACGTGTCGTGGTCACCGCGCCATCCTGCCTGGGTCCGGCGGTCGGCTGCCGACCGCCGGGAACCGCGGCGTGGCGCGGCCGGCTCAGGCGCCGACGGCGGACTTCAGGTCGCCGGCCCGCTCGGTGCTCTCCCAGCTCAGGTCCGGCAGCTCGCGGCCGAAGTGGCCGTAGGCGGCGGTCTGCTGGTAGATCGGGCGCAGCAGGTCGAGGTCGCGGATGATCGCGGCGGGCCGCAGGTCGAAGACCTCCTTGATCGCCGCCTCGATCCGGTCGACCGGGACGGTCTCGGTACCGAACGTCTCGACGAAGAGGCTGACCGGGTGGGCCTTGCCGATCGCGTACGCGACCTGCACCTCGCAGCGCTCGGCGAGCCCGGCGGCGACGACGTTCTTGGCGACCCAGCGGGTCGCGTACGCCGCGGAGCGGTCGACCTTCGACGGGTCCTTGCCGGAGAAGGCGCCGCCGCCGTGCCGGGCGTAGCCGCCGTAGGTGTCGACGATGATCTTGCGGCCGGTGAGGCCGGCGTCGCCCATCGGGCCGCCGATCTCGAAGCGGCCGGTCGGGTTGACCAGCAGCCGGTAGCCCTCGGTGTCCAGGCCCAGGCTCTCCAGCTCGGGGGCGATGACATGCTCGCGGACGTCGGGGGTCAGCAGCGACTCGAGCGAGATGTCGGCGGCGTGCTGGCTGGAGACGACGACGGTGTCGAGCCGCACCGGGCGCAGCCCGTCGTATTCGATGGTGACCTGGGTCTTGCCGTCGGGCCGCAGGTAGGGAATGGTGCCGTCCTTGCGGGCCGCGGAGAGCCGGCGGGCCAGCCGGTGGGCCAGCGCGATCGGCAGCGGCATCAGCTCGGGCGTCTCGGAGCAGGCGAAGCCGAACATCATGCCCTGGTCGCCGGCGCCCTGCTGGTCGAGCAGGTCGCTGCCGCCCTCGCCGGCCCGCAACTCGATCGCGGTGTCGACGCCCTGGGCGATGTCGGGCGACTGGGAGCCGATGGAAACGCTGACGCCGCACGACGCGCCGTCGAAGCCCTTCTTCGACGAGTCGTAGCCGATGCCCAGGATCGTCTCGCGGACGATCGTCGGGATGTCGGCGTATGCCTGGGTGGTCACCTCGCCGGCGACGTGGACCTGGCCGGTCGTGATCAGGGTTTCGACCGCGACCCGGCTGCGCGGGTCCTGTGACAGGAGCGCGTCCAGGATGCCGTCGCTGATCTGGTCGGCGATCTTGTCGGGGTGACCTTCCGTGACGGACTCGGAAGTAAACAGGCGTCGTGCCACGGTGCTCCTCACGTCTGGAAACTCTTTCGCAATCGAAAGTCCTCGCGGCAGTGTAGAGACCTACCGCCCCAAAGACCGAGCCTAGGCCCTCGCACCGACGCGAAGGTCACGAGCCGGTGAACCGGCTGACCACCAGCTCCCACACCGCGTCGGCCAGATCATCCTTGGCCTGTTGTGGGAGTTCTGTCGTTGATCCGTCAGCTCCGAGCACGGTGGCCGCGTTCGTCTCCGCCCCGAACACCTTGTCCGGTCCGACCTCGTTGACCACGATCAGATCCGCCCTCTTGCGCACCAGCTTGGCCCGGGCGTTGACCACCGCGTCACCGGTCTCGGCGGCGAAGGCCACCAGGATCTGGCCGGGCGGCTTACGCTCGCCCAGCTCGGCGGCGATGTCCGGGTTGGTGACCAGTTCGATCGTGGGCGCCACCCCGTCCGCCGCCTTCTTGATCTTCTGGTCGGCGTAGGTGGCGGGCCGGAAGTCCGCGGGTGCCGCCGCCATCACCACGACGTCGGCGTCCCCGGCGGCGGCGAGCGTCGCCCGCCGCAGCTCCTCGGTCGTGCCGACCCGCACGACGTCGACCCCGGCCGGATCGGGCAGGGTCACGTTCGCGGCGACCAGCGTCACCCGGGCGCCCCGGGCCGCGGCCGTGACGGCGAACGCGTATCCCTGCTTGCCCGACGAGCGGTTGCCGAGGAAACGCACCGGATCGAGTGGTTCGCGGGTGCCGCCGGCGGTGACGACCACGTGCCGGCCGGTCAGGTCGCGTGCGCCCGGGCCGCCGTGGCGCAGGACCCGCCGGGCGTACGCGAAGATGGCCGCCGGATCCGGCAATCGGCCCTTGCCGGTGTCGGCACCGGTCAGCCGGCCGCTGGCCGGCTCGATCACGAGTACGCCCCGGCGGCGCAGGGTGGCCACGTTGTCAGCGGTGGCCGGGTGCTCCCACATCTCGGTGTGCATCGCCGGGGCGAGCACCACCGGGCACCGCGCGGTCAGCAGGGTGTTGGTGAGGAGGTCGTCGGCCAGCCCGTGGGCCGCCTTCGCCAACAGGTCGGCGGTCGCCGGGGCGACCACCACGAGGTCGGCGGACTGGCCGAGCCGGACGTGCGGCACCTCGTGCACGTCCGACCACACGTCGGCGGCGACCGGATTGCCGGACAGGGCCGCCCAGGTCGGCGCCCCGACGAAGCGCAGCGCCGACGCGGTCGGCACCACCCGGACGTCATGCCCCGACTCGGTGAACAGCCGGAGCAGCTCGCAGGCCTTGTAGGCGGCGATGCCGCCGCCTACACCGAGAACGACCCGTGGGGGCATCGGGACGTCGCCGGGTTACGGCTGGTCGGTCGGCTCTGCGGTGAGCAGCCCCGCGTTGATCTCGCGCATCGCGATGGAGAGCGGCTTCTCCTGCGGCGTGGTCTCCACCAGCGGCCCGACGTACTCCAGCAGGCCCTCGCCGAGCTGGCTGTAGTAGGCGTTGACCTGGCGGGCCCGCTTGGCGGCGAAGATGACCAGGGCGTACTTCGACGTGGTCTTGTCGAGCAGCTCGTCGATCGGGGGGTTGGTGATGCCTTCCGGATTCGCGATGGATCCCACGGAAACAAACCTCTGAGTTCTCAACCACCTGCCGGCGGTTGGTTCTGGGGCCGGTCTGGCCGGTCTGGATTGTGCCCGGGCTACCGATGAAGCGAGTTCAGGTGACCCGGGTCGGGGTTCGTCGCCTCGAACTCGCCCGACTCGAAATCGCTCGCCCCGAATCCACCTGTTCCGAAACGGGTGGGCTCGAAGTGGGCGGCTCCGAAGCCGGTGGCTTCGAAACGGGTGGCTTCGAAACGGGTGGCTTCGAAACGGGTGGCTTCGAAACGGGTGGAACCAAGTTGAGTCGGGGTCAGAAACGACGAACCGAGCAATCCTACCAGCTCATCCGCGGCGCGCTCGACGACGTCATTGACGATCGTCCGGTCGAACTCGGCCTCCGCCGCCAATTCCTCGTCGGCGTGCGCCAGCCTGCGCCGGATCGTCTCCTCGTCCTCGGTGCCACGCCCGACCAGCCGGCGTTTCAGCTCCTCGATGCTCGGCGGCGCCAGGAACACCAACTGCGCCTCGGGCATCGCGGCCCGCACCTGGCGGGCGCCCTGAAGGTCGATCTTCAGCAGCACCGGCACGCCCTCGCGCAGCCGCGCCTCGACCGCAGCGCGGGGCGTGCCGTAGAGGTTGCCGGCGAACTCGGCCCACTCCAGCAGTTGCCCGCTGGCTCTGAGCCGCTCGAACTCGACCCGGTCGACGAAGTAGTAGTGCACCCCGTCGACCTCGTTGTCGCGCATCTTCCGGGTCGTCACCGACACCGACAGCCATACCCAGTGCGAGCGCGCCCGGACGGACTCGATCACGCTGTCCTTGCCGACCCCGGAGGGGCCGGACAGGACGGTGAGCCGAGCTGCCGGGCGCGCGTCGTCATCCATGCTCACTGCTTGTTTCTACACGGTGCCGCGAACTAGTTCGCAGCGAACTCCCCGAGCAGCGCCTTCCGCTGCTGCTCACCGAGACCGCGGAGGCGGCGGCTGTCGGCAATCTTGAGCTTCTCCATGATCTGGGTGGCTCGGATCTTGCCGATGCCAGGCAGCGCCTGGAGGACGGCCGAAACCTTCAACTTTCCGACGACGTCGTCGCCTTCCGCCCGGTCGAGCACGGCGGCGAGGGTGGTCTTGCCCTGCTTGAGCTGCTCCTTCAGCTCAGCACGGGCTTTGCGGATCTCCGCGGCCTTCACCAGCGCGGCAGCACGCTGTTCGGGGCTCAGTGACGGGAGCGGCACCAGTTCTCCTCGGGTCCCTATCGCGGTGGGCGGGACGCACCACCGCATCTGTGAAACGTGGTGTGACCGGGAACCAAAGGGGCATGTGGTTCCCAGCGCCGGGAAAACTAGCGGCGAATGACGTTTTCAGCAACGTCGCCGCGCCATGATCACGCACAGGCGTCGCCCAATCACTCAAAGCCGACACCGAGCGCATCACGGCATTCGACCTGTACCCGGGCCACCGCGTCCCGCAAACCGGACACCGAGGGACCTTGCGCCAGGACGTCGCGGGAGTACGACGGGAGGACCAGGGAAAGCCCTTTCCCGAAGACCGCGCGGAGGTCCTCCGCGGTCGCACCCTGGGCGCCGAGCCCCGGCGCGAGCAGCGGGCCATTGACCCGCGACAGATCATGTCCGGTCTCGCCGATCGTCGCCCCGACCACCAGCCCGAAGCTGCCGAGCGGCTCCGCACCCACGTTGAGCTGGGAAATCTCGTCGATCACCGTCTGCGCGACCGTGCGCCCGTCGGCCGCACGGGCATGCTGGACGGCCCGCCCCTCGGGATTCGAGGTCAACGCCAACACGAACACACCGCCGCCGTTGCGGCGTGCGGCGTCGAACATCGGACCGAGCGCGCCGACCCCGAGAAAAGGGCTCGCGGTGATCGCGTCGACATACATCGGACTGGATGGCTCCAGGTAGGCCGACGCGTACGCGGTCATCGTGGAACCGACGTCTCCACGCTTCGCGTCCAGGAGAACGAGCGCCCCGGCATTCCGCAACTGTCGGATAATTGACTCAAGTACCGCGAGTCCCTGGGATCCGAAACGTTCGAAAAATGCGGATTGTGGCTTGAAGATGGCAACCCGGTCCGCGAGCGCGTCGACAACCGTCTGACCAAAGCTGGCAAGACCGTCGACATCGTCCGGCAGCCCCCAGCGGGCGAGCAGCGCGGCGTGCGGGTCGATGCCCACGCAGACCGGACCACGCTCGCTGGTCGCCCGCCGCAGCCGGGTCCCGAAACTCTCCATGGAAGATCCTCTCGTCGTCACTTCTCGGACCACCTCACTTCGCCTCCACCCCTCGTTCCGCCCGCCCCGTGCGGGACCACTGCACCCGGCCGCGTCGGCCATGCCCGCACCTCACCCCGCCCCGCCTCTCCCCGCGCCCGCGCCGCGCCGCCGCGCCGCGCCGCGCCGATCGAGGGGAAACCGTGCCCGTTTCACACTCTTTGTCGCGCAACTTCTCCTTGATCAGCCCGGCGGGGACGACTTCTCCTTCATCAGCGCGGCGGGTCGCGCGACCCGCCGCGCGCCCCGGTTCCCGGCCGACTCCGTCGGCGCCCGCAACCCGGCCGGGAGCCGGCGCGTACGGAACGGTGGCGGGCGGCGCGGGACGGACCGGGCGGGCGGGGCGGGCGGTGTGCACCGGGCCGGGCTAGGCCGCCTTGGCGGCGGCGGTGATGGCGGTGGTGATGCGGGTCAGGTCTTCGTCGGATGTCGGATAGGGCGGCATCGTGTAGATCAGGTCGCGGAACGGTCGCAGCCACACGCCGTGGTCGACCGCCGCGGCCGTCGCGGCGGCCACGTCCACCGGACGGTCGAGCTGCACGACGCCGATCGCGCCGAGGACCCGTACGTCGGTCACCCCGGCAACGCCGTCCAGCGGCTCCAGGCCGGCCCGGAGTCCCCGTTCCAGGCGCCGTACGTCGGATTGCCAGTCTCGGCCCCGCAGCAGGCCGATGGAGGCGTTTGCGACGGCACAGGCGAGCGGGTTGCCCATGAACGTCGGGCCGTGGGCGAGCACCCCGCCCGCCGAGATCCCGGCGGCCACCTCCGGGGTGCACAGGGTGGCGGCCAGCGTCAGGTAGCCACCGGTCAGCGCCTTGCCCACGCACAGCACGTCGGGGCTCACCCCGGCGTGCTCGGCGGCGAAGAGCGCGCCGGTACGGCCGAACCCGGTGGCGATCTCGTCGAAGACGAGCACGATGTCGTGCGCGCGGGTCACCTCACGCAGCGCCCGCAGGTAGCCGGGGTTGTGGAAGCGCATCCCGCCGGCGCCCTGCACCACCGGTTCGACGATCACGGCGGCCAGTTCGTCGGCGTGCCGGGCGACCGCGTCGGTGAGCGCGGCGACGTAGGCGTCGTCGACCGGGGTGTCGAAGCCGTCCGGCGGGTTGTCGGCGAAGACCTGCCGGGGCAGTACGTCGCGCCAGAGGTGGTGCATGCCGCCCTCGGGGTCGCACACGCTCATCGGGTGGAACGTGTCGCCGTGGTAGCCGCCGCGCCAGGTCGCCAGCCGGTGCCGCCCGGGGCGGCCCCGGCCCAACTGGTATTGCAATGCCATCTTGACCGAGACTTCGACGCTGACCGACCCGGAGTCGCACAGGAAGACGTGTTCGAGACCGGGCGGGGTGATCTCGACCAGGGTCGCCGCGAGCCGTACGGCGGGCTCGTGGGTGAGCCCGCCGAACATGACGTGACTCATCCGGCCGAGTTGGTCGTGGACGGCCGCGTCGAGCACCGGATGGCGGTAGCCGTGGATGGCCGACCACCACGACGACATGCCGTCGACCAGTTCACGGCCGTCGGCCAGCCGCAGCCGTACGCCCTCGGCGCCGGCGACCACGAGGGCGTCGCCGGTCGCGGGCATCGGGGCGTACGGGTGCCAGACGTGGCGGCGGTCGATCGCGACGACCTCGTCGGGTGTCACGCCCCGCTCCCACCCGCGCCGCCCGGTTGCGCTGATCGGGGGGAAGCTGATCGGGGGGAAGCTGATCGGGGGGAAGCTGATCGGGGGGAAGCTGATCGAGGGGAAGTCCTGGATGAAATGTCCCCTTCCAGGGACGACTTGTCCTTGATCGACGCATTAGCCGCCCGGGACGCACGACTGCGGCGGGCTACCGCGCGGACCAGCCCCGGGCCGCCGTAGATGAAGCCGGTGTAGAGCTGCACGAGGCTCGCCCCGGCGTCGAACATCCGGCCCGCGGCGTCCGGGTCGACGATGCCGCCGACCCCGATCACCGGCAGCTTCCCGCCGGTCTCCCGGTGCACGAAGGCGACCACGTCGCGGGCCCGGCCGGTCAGCGGCCGCCCGGACAGCCCGCCCGTCTCGGCGGCGCGGTCGGCATCGGCGGCCGCCAGTCCGTCGCGGCGCAGCGTCGTGTTCGTGGCGATGATCCCGGCGGCGCCCCGGTCGAGGCAGACCTGGATCACCTCGGCGACCGCCGGCTCGGTCAGGTCGGGCGCGATCTTCACCAGCACCGGCTTGTCGCCGGCCAGCGCCCCGAGCAGCGCGTCGAGGTGTTCGCGGTCCTGCAACGCCCGCAGCCCGGGGGTGTTGGGCGAGGAGACGTTGACCGCGAAGTAGTCGCCGTGTTCGCGCAGCGCCTTGTACGAGGTCAGGTAGTCGTCGACCGCCGCGTCCAGCTCGGTGACCTTGGACTTGCCGAGCGAGATGCCCAGCGGTACGCCCAACGGCCGGGGCAGCGCGTCGAGCCGCGCGGCCAGCGCCGCCGCGCCTGCGTTGTTGAAGCCCATCCGGTTGATCACCGCGCCGCTGTCCGGCAGCCGGAACAGCCGCGGCCGGGGGTTGCCCGGCTGGGCGTGCGCGGTGACCGTGCCGACCTCGACGAAGCCGAAGCCGAGCGCCGGCCAGGCGGGCAGCGCCGCCCCATCCTTGTCCATGCCGGCGGCCAGCCCGACCGGGTTCGGGAACCGTACGCCGAAGACGGTGCGCGGCGCGGCCACCGCGTACCGGGCGCGCAGTGCGGCCAGCGCCACCCGGTTGCGGGACAGGCCGGCGAGCCGGTGCAGGGTCCACTCGTGGGCGGTTTCCGCGTCCCCGCCCCCGAGCCGGAACAGCGCCGGCCGGACCAGCCGCTCGAAGATCACTCGCCGGCCCGGAGTGTGGCGTGCAACTGCTGGAGCGGGCGGACCGCCATGTCGCCGCGGATCAGCGCCTCGATGCCCATGACGGCGGCGGCGGCGCCGGGCACCGTGGTGACGCACGGGATGTCGGAGGCGACGGCGGCGCTGCGGATGCCGTACCCGTCGGTGCGGGCACTGGCCCCCGCCCCCTGCGGGGTGTTGATCACCAGGTCGACCTCGCCGGCGGCGATCAGCGACACCGCGTCCGGGCCGGCACCGTCGTCCTCCCAGTGCTTGCGGATCACCTCGCAGTCGATGCCGTAGCGGCGCAGCACCTCGCCGGTGCCGCTGGTCGCCACGATCCGGAAGCCGAGGTCGGCCAGCCGCTTCACCGGGAAGATCATGCCCCGCTTGTCGCGGTTGGCGACCGAGACGAAGATCGTGCCCTGGGTCGGCAGCGAGCCGTACGCGGCCGCCTGCGACTTGGCGAACGCGTGCCCGAACGACACGTCGACGCCCATCACCTCACCGGTCGACTTCATCTCCGGCCCGAGCAGCGAGTCGACACCCCGGCCGGCCGGGGTACGGAACCGCTTGAACGGCAGCACCGCCTCCTTGACCGCGATCGGGGCGCCGGCCGGCGGGCTGCCGCCGTCACCGTCCGGCGGCAGCAGCTTCTCGGCCCGCAACTCGGCGATGGTCGCGCCGAGCATGATCCGGGCCGCGGCCTTGGCCAGCGGGACCGCGGTCGCCTTCGACACGAACGGCACGGTCCGCGACGCGCGCGGGTTCGCCTCCAGTACGTAGAGGGTGTCGTCCTTGAGCGCGTACTGGACGTTGAGCAGGCCGCGTACGCCGACCCCGCGGGCGATCGCCTCGGTGTAGCGGCGCACGGCGGCCAGGTGCGGGCCGGCGAGCGTGATCGGCGGCAGGGCGCACGCCGAGTCGCCGGAGTGGATGCCGGCCTCCTCGATGTGCTCCATCACCCCGCCGAGGAACACCTCGCCGGTGGCGTCGCAGAGCGCGTCGACGTCGATCTCGATGGCGTCGTCGAGGAACCGGTCGACGAGCACCGGGTGGTCGGGCGAGATGTCGGTGGCCCGGCCGATGTAGTCCCGCAGCGTCGCGTCGTCGTACACGATCTCCATGCCGCGCCCGCCGAGCACGTACGACGGGCGGACCAGGACCGGGTAGCCGATCTCGTCGGCGATCGCCTTGGCCTCGTCGTACGAGGTGGCGGTGCCGTGCGCGGGGGCGCGCAGCCCGGCCCGGGCCAGTACGTCGCCGAACGCGCCCCGGTCCTCGGCCAGGTGGATCGACTCCGGGCTGGTGCCGACGATCGGCACCCCGGCGTCCTTGAGCCGCTGGGCGAGGCCGAGCGGGGTCTGGCCGCCGAGCTGCACGATCACCCCGACGACGCCGGGGCCGCCGGCCGCCTTGCCGGAGGCGTCCTCGGCGTGCCACGCCTCGAACACGTCCTCGAAGGTCAGCGGCTCGAAGTAGAGCCGGTCGGCGGTGTCGTAGTCGGTCGACACGGTCTCCGGGTTGCAGTTGACCATGACGGTCTCGAACCCGCCGGCACCGTCGGACCCGCCGGCCGGCGCCGACCGCAGCGCCATGACCGCGTGTACGCAGGAGTAGTCGAACTCGATGCCCTGGCCGATCCGGTTCGGCCCGGAGCCGAGGATCAGCACCTTGGGCCGGGCCGACGGGGCGACCTCGGTCTCCGCGTCGTCGCCCCATCCCTCGTACGTCGAGTAGTGGTAGGGCGTGGTCGCCTCGAACTCGGCGGCGCAGGTGTCGACGGTCTTGTAGACCGGGCGTACGCCGAGGCGGTGCCGCAGCGCGCGGACGGCGTCCTCGCCGCCGACCTCGGGGCGCAGCGCGGCGACCTGACGGTCGGACAGGCCGGCCCGCTTGGCCCGGCGCAGCAGGACCCCGTCGAGTTCGGCGGCCTCGACGATCTCGGCCCGCAGCTCGATGAGCGCGGCGATCTGGTCGAGGAACCACGGGTCGATCCCGCCGGACGCGGCGGCGACCTGCTCGATCGTGCCGCCGAGCCGCAGCGCGCGCTCGACGGTGTAGAGCCGCCCGTCGTGCGGGGTGCCCAGCGCGGCGAGGGTGGATTCGAGGGTGGCGCCGTCCGGGTCGGGCTGGGTCCAGAAGCCGGCCGCCTTGGTCTCCATCGACCGCATCGCCTTGTTGAGCGCCTCGCCGAAGTTGCGGCCCAGGCTCATCGCCTCGCCGACCGACTTCATCGTGGTGGTCAGCTCGGGATCGGCGCCGGGGAACTTCTCGAACGCGAACCGCGGGATCTTCACCACCACGTAGTCGAGGGCCGGCTCGAACGCGGCCGGGGTCTTCAGGGTGATGTCGTTCGGGATCTCGTCGAGGGTGTAGCCGATCGCCAGCTTCGCCGCGATCTTGGCGATCGGGAAGCCGGTCGCCTTCGACGCCAGCGCCGACGAGCGGGACACCCGCGGGTTCATCTCGATGACGACCAGCCGGCCGTCGACCGGGTTGATCGCGAACTGGATGTTGCAGCCGCCGGTGTCGACACCGACCTCGCGCAGCACCGCGATGCCGACGTCGCGCAGCCGCTGGTATTCCCGGTCGGTCAGCGTCATCGCCGGGGCGACGGTGACGCTGTCGCCGGTGTGCACACCCATCGGGTCGACGTTCTCGATGGAGCAGACGACCACCACGTTGTCGTGCCGGTCGCGCATCAGCTCCAGCTCGTACTCCTTCCAGCCGAGCACGCTCTCCTCGATGAGGACCTCGTGCACCGGGCTGGCGGCCAGGCCGGCGCCGGCGATCCGCTCCAGGTCCTCGTCGGTGTGCGCCATGCCGGAGCCGAGGCCGCCCATGGTGAAGCTGGGCCGGATGACCACCGGCAGGCCGAGGTCGGCGACGGTGGCGCGTACCTCGTCCATCGAGTGGCAGACCCGGCTGCGCGGGGTCTCGCCGCCGGCCTTGGCGACGATCTCCTTGAACAGCTGCCGGTCCTCGCCGCGCCGGATCGCCTCGATGTCGGCGCCGATCAGCTCGACGCCGTACTTCTCCAGGACGCCGGCCTCGTGCAGCGCGACGGCGGTGTTCAGCGCGGTCTGGCCGCCCAGGGTCGGCAGCAGCGCGTCCGGGCGCTCCTTGGCGATGACCAGCTCGACGAACTCCGGGGTGATCGGCTCGACGTACGTCGCGTCGGCGAACTCCGGGTCGGTCATGATCGTCGCCGGGTTGGAGTTGACCAGGCTGACCCGCAGCCCCTCGGCGCGCAGCACCCGGCACGCCTGGGTGCCGGAGTAGTCGAATTCGCAGGCCTGCCCGATGACGATCGGGCCGGAGCCGATCACCATGACGTGGCGCAGGTCGGTCCGTTTCGGCATCAGGCGGCCTTCCCGTCTCCGATGAGTTCCGCGAAGCGGTCGAACAGGTGGTCCGCGTCGTGCGGGCCGGCCGCCGCCTCCGGGTGGTATTGGACGGTGAACGCGGGCACGTCCCTGGCCCGCAGCCCTTCGACCACGTTGTCGTTGAGGCACACGTGACTGACCTCGACCCCGCCGAAATCCGTGTCGACGATGCCGCCGAGATCGGCGGGATCGGAGGCGCGGCCAAGCTGTCGCGAGTGGCGGGGCCACTCGACGGCGAAGCCGTGGTTGTGGCTGGTCACCTCCACCTTGCCGGTGACCCGGTCCATCACCGGCTGGTTGATGCCGCGGTGGCCGTACCCGAGCTTGTAGGTGCCGAAGCCGAGCGCCCGGCCGAGGATCTGGCTGCCGAAGCAGATGCCGAACAGCGGCACCTTCCGGCCCATCACCTCGCGGGCCAGGCCGACCGCGTGGTCGGCGGTCGCCGGGTCGCCGGGGCCGGGCGAGAAGAACACCGCGTCGGCGCCGGTGGCCAGCAGCTCGTCGATCGTCGAGGTGGCCGGCAGGACGTGGGTGGTGACGCCGCGCTCGGCGAGCCGGCGCGGCACGTTGCGCTTGATGCCGAGGTCGAGGGCGGCGACGGTGAACCGGTGCTCGCCCTGCGCGGCCACCGTGTACGCCCGCGGCGTGGTGACCTGTTCGGACAGGTCGGCGCCGACCATCGACGGGGCCTGGCGGACCCGCTCCAGCACCGCCGCCGGATCGTCGTCCACACTGGACACGCCGACCCGCATGGCGCCGCGCTCGCGCAGGTGCCGGGTCAGCGCCCGGGTGTCGACCCCGCTGATCCCGACGATGCCCTCGGCGGCCAGCCGGTCACCGAGTTCGCCGCGCGACCGCCAGTTGGAGCCGACCCGGGCCGGGTCGCGCACCACGTAGCCGGCCACCCAGATCCGGTCCGACTCGTCGTCCTCGTCGTTGACGCCGGTGTTGCCGATGTGCGGGGCGGTCTGCACCACCACCTGCCGGTGGTAGGACGGGTCGGTCAGCGTCTCCTGGTAGCCGGTCATGCCGGTGGTGAAGACCGCCTCGCCGAACGTCTCCCCCACCGCGCCGTACGCCTCGCCGCGGAAGGTCCGGCCGTCCTCGAGCACGAGGATCGCCGGCTTGTGCCTGGTCATTCGGATCTGCCTCTCGTCGTCACGCACGCTCACCGGACCGCCTTGCCGTCCAGCACCGTCGGCACGCCGCGCAGGAACGTCGCGACGATCCGCCCGGGCAGCACCAGGCCGGCGTACGGGTTGTTGCGGCTGCGGCTGGCCGAGTCCATCGGGTCGACCGTCCGCCGCGCCTTCGGGTCGACCAGGGTGAAGGTCGCCGGGGCGCCGGGCGCCGGGGCGTGCCCGTGCTCGGTCAGCCCGGCGATCCGGGCCGGCGTGCGCGACATCCGGTCGGCGATCAGGTCCCAGCGCTCACCGAGCACGTCGAGCACCACCGACAGCGCGGTCTCCAGCCCGACCATGCCGGGCCGGGCGTAGCCCCACTCGCACTCCTTGTCCTCCACCGCGTGCGGCGCGTGGTCGGTGGCGACGATGTCGATGATCCCGTCGGCGAGCGCGGCGCGCAGCGCCGCCACGTCGTCCGCCGTACGCAGCGGGGGGTTGACCTTGAAAACCGGGTCGTACGTCGCCGCCCGCTCGTCGGTCAGCAGCAGGTGGTGCGGGGTGACCTCGGCGGTGACCCGGACCCCGCGCTCCTTGGCGTGCCGCAGCACCTCGACGCTGCCGGCGGTGGAGACGTGGCAGATGTGCAGGCGGCTGCCGACGTGCTCGGCCAGCAGCACGTCCCGGGCGATGATCGCCTCCTCGGCCACCGCCGGCCAGCCGGTCAGGCCCAGCCTGGTCGAGACCTCGCCCTCGTGCATCTGCGCGCCCTGGGTCAGCCGGGGCTCCTCGGCGTGCTGGGCGATGACACCGTCGAACGCCTTCACGTACTCCAGCGCCCGACGCATCAGGCGCGGGTCGGCGACGCAGTGCCCGTCGTCGGAGAAGATCCGCACGTTCGCGGCGCTGGTCGCCATCGCCCCGAGTTCGGCCAGCCGCTCGCCGGCCAGCCCGACGGTGACCGCGCCGATCGGCTGCACGTCGACCAGCCCGGCCTCCCGGCCCAGCCGCCACACCTGCTCGACCACCCCGGCGGTGTCGGCGACCGGCGAGGTGTTCGCCATCGCGCAGACCGCGGTGTAGCCGCCGAGCGCCGCCGCCCGCGAACCGGTCTCGACCGTCTCGGCGTCCTCGCGGCCCGGCTCACGCAGGTGGGTGTGCAGGTCGACCAGGCCCGGCAGGGCCACCAGGCCGTCCGCCTCGAGCACCTCGGCACCGGTCGCGGCCAGCCCCCGGCCGGCCTCGACCACCAGGCCGTCGCGCACCAGCAGGTCGGTCGGCTCGGCACCGACCACCCGGACCCCCCGGATCAGGTACGACGACATCACTTGCCCCCAAGCAGTAGGTAGAGGACCGCCATCCGTACGGACACGCCGTTGGCGACCTGTTCGACGATCGTGGAACGCGGCGAGTCGGCCACCTCGGGCGCGATCTCCATGCCCCGGTTCATCGGTCCGGGGTGCATGACGATCGCGTGCCCGGGCAGCCGGCGCATCCGCGGCCCGTCCAGCCCGTAGCGGCGGGCGTACTCGCGGGCCGACGGGAAGTAGGAGTCGGCCATCCGCTCGCGCTGCACCCGCAGCATCATCACCACGTCGGCGGTGGGCAGCACGGCGTCGAGGTCGTACGAGACCTCCACGCCCGGGGCGAGCGCGGTGCCGATGTGCACCGGGATCAGGGTCGGCGGCCCGACCAGGGTGACCTTGGCGCCCAGCGTCGACAGCAGCAGCACGTTGGAGCGGGCCACCCGGCTGTGCAGTACGTCGCCGACGACGGCGACGTGCAGGCCGGCGAGCCGGCCCAGCCGGGCCCGCATCGTGTACGCGTCGAGCAGCGCCTGGGTCGGGTGCTCGTGGGTGCCGTCGCCGGCGTTGACCACCGAGCCGTCGATCCAGTTGGCCAGCCGGTGCGGCGCGCCGGAGGCGGGGTGCCGGATCACGACCGCGTCGGCGCCCATCGCCTGGAGGGTGAGCGCGGTGTCCTTCAGGCTCTCGCCCTTCGACACGCTCGATCCCTTGGCCGAGAAGTTGATCACATCGGCGGAGAGGCGCTTGGCCGCCGCCTCGAACGAGATCCGGGTCCGGGTGGAGTCCTCGTAGAAGAGGTTGACGACGGTGCGGCCGCGCAGCGTCGGCAGTTTCTTGACCTCGCGGCCGGCCAGGGCGGCCATCTCGGCGGCGGTGTCCAGGATCAGGGTCGCGGTGGTGGCATCCGCGTCGGCACCGGACAACAGATGTTTGATCATGCTTGAGAAGACCCCCCGTAGAGCCTTACCTCGTCCTCCCCGTCGCACTCGGCGAGGGTGACCTTGACGCTCTCGCTGAGCGCGGTCGGGATGTTCTTGCCGACGTAATCGGCGCGGATCGGCAGCTCGCGGTGCCCCCGGTCGACCAGGACCGCCAGCTGCACGCTGCGCGGCCGGCCGATGTCGGCCAGCGCGTCGAGCGCGGCCCGGACGGTGCGGCCGGAGAAGAGCACGTCGTCGACGAGAATGACCCGGCGACCGTCGATGCCGCCCGGCGGCACCTCGGTCGGGCCGATGGCCCGGGTCGCCTTGAGACGAAGATCATCGCGGTAGAGGGTGATGTCCAACACACCGACGGGTACGTCGAGCCCCTCGAAGGTGCGGATCCGGGCGGCCAGCCGGCGGGCCAGCGGCACACCCCGGGTCGGGATGCCGAGCAGTACGGTGCCGGCGGCCCCCTGGGTCTTCTCCAGGATCTGGTGGGCGATCCGGTCGACCACGCGGTGCAGGTCGGCGCTGTTCAGGATGACCTTCACGGACGGTGGCGACGCCACCGGTGGCTGGGCAGCCTGCGGGTAGGCCACGTCGGACCTCCTTCCCCGCCTCACGGGACGGGTCGTTAAAGGATGTCGGAACCTGCTCCGGCCGGGACGGATCCCGATCAGCGCAGGGCTGACGCTACGTTACCAGCGACCAGGCCGCCCACCTGGGCGGGGGCACCCTGAGGGGCGGCTCCGCCGCCGGATTCGGGTACGTCGCGGCGAAGGCTTTCGGTAATCGCCACTTGACCACTAGTCGCAATCCCCGTACCGTCACGCTCCGTAGCGATCGCTGGGGAAAACCCCGGGCCAGCACTGGGAGTGTCCGTATGCCCTCTGAATACGCCAAGTCGTTGGGAGCCCGCCTGCGCTCCATCCGTCAGCAGCAGGGCCTGTCCCTGCAGGGGGTGGAGGAGAAGTCGAACGGGCGCTGGAAGGCCGTCGTCGTCGGTTCGTACGAGCGCGGCGACCGGGCCGTCACCGTCTCGCGTCTCGCCGAACTCGCCGACTTCTACCGGGTACCCGTGTCGGAACTGCTGCCGGACGGCAGCGGGGTCCGGCACGAGCCCACCAACAAGATCGTTCTCGACCTCGAGCGGCTCTACGACGAGGCATCCGAGGAACTCGCCTACGTCGCCCGCTACGCCCGCGCGATCCAGCAGCAGCGGGGCGACTACAACGGCCGGGTGCTGTCGATCCGCGCCGACGACCTGCGTTCGCTCGCGATCGTCTACGACTCGTCGCCGTCGGGTCTGATCGAGCGGCTCAACGAGCACGGCGTGCTCGTCGCCGACCCGCGGGCGTTCTTCGCCTCCTGAACCACCCGTCGAGGGGTTCCCGGCCGCCGCCGGGGACCCCTCGACGCATTCGGGCAACCGGAACGGCGACGGCTCCCGGTCGGGAGCCGTCGCCGTTCGGATCTGCTTCGCGCGCCGCCGCCCGGGCGCGGCCGGGTCAGCGGGTCGCGTATTCGGCGATCCGGCCGAGGACGCCGTTGAGGAACCTCGGCGAGTCGTCGGTCGACATCTGCTTGGCCAACTCGACCGCCTCGGTGATCGCCACCGCGTCGTCGATCTCGTCGACGTAGAGCATCTCCTGGACCGCGATCCGGGCCAGGTTGCGGTCGACGGTCGGCATCCGGTCGATAGTCCAGCCCTCGGCGTAGCTCGCGATCAACTCGTCGATCCGGTCGAGGTTGGCGGCCACCCCCTCGACCAGGCTGGTGGTGTAGCCGATGTGCTCCGGCAGCGGCCGGTCCAGCCGGGCCAGGTAGGTCGTCAGCACCTGCGCCGGTGGCAGGTCACGCAGATCGGCCTCGTAGAGCACGTCCAGGGCCCGCTTGCGCGCCTTGCGGCGCGCGGGCATCTGGGTCTTGGGGCCCTCGGCCATCAGGCCCGGCCGAGGTAACGACCGTCGCGGGTGTCGACCTTGATCTTCTCGCCGGTGGTGATGAACAGCGGCACCTGCACCGTCGCACCGGTCTCGACCGTCGCCGGCTTGTTGCCGCCGGTCGACCGGTCGCCCTGCAGGCCCGGCTCGGTGTACGTCACCTCCAGCACCACGCTGGTCGGCAGCTCGATGTAGAGCGGCACCCCCTCGTGGGTGGCGACCACGGCCTCCGCCTCGGGCAGCAGGTAGTTGGACGCCTCGCCGACCGTGCCGCCGGCCACCGGGATCTGGTCGTAGGTCTCCAGGTCCATGAAGACGTAGTCGTCGCCGTCGGCGTAGAGGTATTGCATGGTGCGCTTGTCGACCGTGGCGGTCTCGACCTTGGTGCCCGCGTTGAAGGTCTTGTCGACGACCTTGCCGGAGAGCACGTTCTTCAGCGTGGTGCGCACGAACGCTCCACCCTTGCCGGGCTTGACGTGCTGGAACTCAACGACGGACCACAACTCGCCATCGAGGTTGAGGACCAGGCCGTTCTTGAGGTCGTTCGTGGAAGCCATTGCCTGCCTTGATTCTGTGTCGACGGTTCGGTGCTGACGGTTCGGTGCTGACGGTTTCGGTACTGACGGTTTCGGTACTGACGATTTTGGTACTGACTATCGGTACAGACTATTCAGTGCTGAGGGGGTGCTTCGACTTGCGGAAGGACCTGACAAGTCTACTGGTCGCGCGGTCGTACCGGGCACCGGCTACGCGGCACCGGCGCGATCCGGCCGGCCGGTCACCCCGAGGTGGCGGCCAGCCGGGCGACGTGGGCCAGCGCCAGCCGGTATCCGTCGACCCCGAGCCCGCAGATCACCCCGGTCGCCACCGCCGAGACCACCGAGTGGTGCCGGAACTGCTCCCGGGCGTGGATGTTGGAGATGTGCACCTCGATCAGGGGCCCGCGCAGCATCGCGCAGGCGTCCCGGACCGCGTACGAGTAGTGCGACCAGGCGCCCGGGTTGAGCACCACGGCGGCCCGCTCGTCGGCGGCGGCGTGCAGCCAGCCCAGCATCTCGTGCTCGGCGTCGGTCTGCCGCACCTCGACGTCGAGGCCCACCTCGCGGCCGGTCTCCCGGCACAGCGTGACCAGGTCGGCGTAGCTGGTCACGCCGTACACGTCGACCTGGCGGGTGCCGAGCCGGCCGAGGTTGGGGCCGTTGAGGACGTACGCCTTCACCGCGCCACCGCCGCGTAGGCCGCCCGCAGCAGGTCGTCGTCCGGACCGTCCAGGATGGACGGCCGGGCCGGCCCGTCGAGTACGACGAAACGCAGCCGCGACCCGCGCGCCTTCTTGTCGACCCGCATCGCGGCCAGCAGCCCCGGCCAGGCGTCGGCCGGATAGCCGGTCGGCAGGCCGAGCGCGGTCAGCGTGGCCCGGTGCCGGTCGGCGGTCGCCGCGTCCAGCCGGCCGGCGAGGCGGCCCAGCTCGGCGGCGTAGACCAGGCCGACCGCGACGGCGTGGCCGTGCCGCCACCGGTAGCCCTCGACCTTCTCGATCGCGTGGGCGAGGGTGTGCCCGTAGTTGAGGATCTCCCGACGGCCAACCTCGCGCAGGTCGCCGGCGACCACGTCGGCCTTGACCCGGACCGCCCGCTCGACCAGTTCCCGCACCACCGGCCCGTCCGGGTCGGCGGCCCGGGCCGGGTCGGCCTCGACCAGGTCGAGGATCGCCGGGTCGGCGATGAATCCGCACTTGACCACCTCGGCCAGCCCGGCGACCAGGTCGACGGCGGGCAGGGTGGACAGCAGCGAGAGGTCGCACAGCACCCCGGCCGGCGGGTGGAACGCGCCGACCAGGTTCTTGCCGGCACCGGTGTTGATCCCGGTCTTGCCGCCGACGGCGGCGTCGACCATGCCGAGCAGGCTGGTGGAGACCGGTATCCAGCGCACCCCGCGCAGCCAGCAGGCGGCGACGAAGCCGGCCAGGTCGGTGACGGCGCCGCCGCCGATCCCGACGACCGCGTCGGTGCGGGTGAAGCCGGCCGCGCCCAGCGCCTCCCAGCACCGGTCAGCGACCCCGATGTCCTTACCCGCCTCGGCGTCGGGCACCTCGATCGGCAGGGGGCGCCGGCCGGCGGCGGCCAGCCGCCGCCCGACCGCGTCCGCGTGCGCCTTCAGCGGCGGGGCGTACAGGATCGCGACCTGGTCGGCGCCGGCCAGCAGCGGCGGCAACTCGTCGAGCAGGTCCCGCCCGACGAGTACGTCGTACGGCCGCTCGCCCCCGACGGTGATCCGCGTCATCTCGTCCATCGCCCCCGACCCTAGCCGCCCCCACGATCCCGACGACCGGGGGCCGGCACCCCGCGTGTCGCGGATGCCGGCCACCGGGGTCGACGCTCAGATCAGCTTGAGCTCGCGGGCCAGGACGGACGCCTTGTTGCCGCCGACGGCGAGCTTGCCCTGGTCCAGCTTGAACACCTCCGCGATCAGCGCGTCCCGCAGCGTCTTGTACCTGGTGAAGTCCGCCTTCTGGAACAGCCGGGGCGAGTCCAGGTCGGCGGGTACGTGGTACGGGCGCGTGATCGGGCGCGCCGACGCCGTGAACTTCTTGGCGCCATCCGGGGTCGGTGCGATGCCGTCCCGCGCGTCCCACTGGCCGATCCGCTTCGCCATCGACAGGGCGGTCGGCGTACCGCCGGCGGTCAGGCCGGGGTGCCCCACGCCGAACTCGAAGCTGTACACGACCGCCTCGGCCTCCTCACCGGGAAGCGTGCCGGTGGCGACGTCGGCGCTGAAGTCGATCACGGTGGCGTCGTCGAACTTCATCCCGTACTTCCACCGCCGCGAGACGACGGTGAGGACGTGCCGCACCTTCCACTCCTGCTTCAGCAGGGCGGTGAGTCCACGGGCGGCCAGTACGTCGTGCAGGACCCGGGCGAACGCGTTGTCGATGTTCTCCCCGTCGCACAGCAGCCGGCCGAGGGCCGCCATGCCCTCCTCCGTCTTCATGGCCGACTCGATCAGGTTGATCTGCGCGGCGAGCCGGATGCGTTCGCCGCCCTTGTCGACCGTACGGCCCTTGACCGAGACCAGGTAGGTGCCGACCGGGTCGCTGCCGACCATCCGGCGGCGCAGCACGATGTTGTTGGCCAGCAGCGGGTACGCGGTGTCCCCGCCGACCAGGTCGAAGTAGTGGTCGGTGTAGGTCTTGACGCTCTTCTCCACCGAGACGAGTTGGTAGGGCCGCTTCGGGACCTCGACGTCCTTCTTCGGCGCCGTCCGGGACTCCTCGATCAGCTCCGCGGCGGTCTTGACCCGGTCCGCCAGCCCGTCGAGGCCCTCGACGATCGCGGTGATCGTCTCCTGGTCGTCGACCTGGTACTCCGACTCGGCCTCCAGCGTGGTCGCCATCTCCCTGCCGTCGGCCAGGATGCCGGCGAAGGCGTCGTAGACCGGCCGGCGCCGGCCCTTGGAGAGCCGCTCGGCCATGTTCCACTCGCTGTTGCGTACGGACTCGGACGCCTTGAGGTCGTCCGTGGTCCGCTCACGCAGAATGATCTTGCCGGAACCACCCTTCTCGAGCACGCCGCCGCTGGCGTGGTTGGGGTCGTTGCCCTGGCCCTTCGTGTCGGCGAGCCAGTGTGCGGTGATCCCGAGTTCCGGGTAGTCCCGCTTGAGCGATTCCAGCGTCTTCGGTCCGACCTCCACGCCGAGCGCGCGGGCGAGATCCGTGACCGGGTACGTGAACTCGACGGTGTGGACGTTCTCGTCCACGGTCGGCTCCAGCAGCGCGACCATGAACACGTACTGGTTGGTCGCGCTCTCCAGGTAGACCGGCACCAGGTCGTGCGGCGCACACATGTGCTTCGGGTTGCACCACACCTCGAACCGCACCGTGAGGGTCTTGGCGTTGACGACGGCGTCGAGCACCTCGACGCGGGCCCAGTCGTCGAACTTTCGGCCTTCGCCGTTGACCCGGACGTCGCGCAGCCCGAACCTCTTGTGGTCATCGGCCAGGCGGGCCTTCAACACCTTCGGCGTCTTCATCTTCGTCTGCTCGGCGAGCAGGACGCGGTCGGTCAGGCCCTTGAACATCTTGTCGTCGTCGGTGACGATCCGCTTGTCCAGGGCGGGCTGCTTCGGCTGCATCGCTCTTCTCCTCACGCATCGGGGGTGCGTCAGGCAGACGGGCGGCGGCCGGCCAAGATACGTCGGGTCGGACAGGCGACAGTCAGCGGCGAAGGTGGGCGCGGATCTCGGTGACGACGTCCTCCGGCGTCCGGTCGTCGGTCGGCACGGTCAGGGTGGCGACCTCGGTGTAGAGCGGCAGCCGCTGCTCGAGCAGGTGCCGCAGCGTGGCCCGGGGGTTGACGGCGAGCAGCGGCCGGCCGGCACCGAACCCGACCCGCTTCACCGCCTCGGACAGCCCCACCGACAGGAAGACCACGGTGTGGCCGGCCAGCGCCGCCCGGGTCTTCTCGGCCAGGATCGCCCCGCCGCCGAGCGCCAGTACGCCGTCGAACGACTCCAGCGCCGCGATCACCGCGGCGTGTTCGAGTGCCCGGAAGTGCTCCTCGCCGTCGTCGAAGAAGATCTCCGGGATCGGCTTGCCGGCGGTCGCCTCGACGTCGGCGTCGGTGTCGCGGAACCCGACCCCGAGCGCGTCGGCGAGCGCCTCGCCGACGGTGGACTTGCCGGCGCCCATCGCACCGACGAGCACGCAGACCGGCGCCACTAGCGGATCACCAGGTGGTCCAGGTAGCCGGCGAGGTTGCGGCGGATCTCGGTGACCGAGTCGCCGCCGAACTTCTCCGTCGCCGCCTCGGCGAGCACGAGGGCGACCATCGCCTCGGCGACGACCGCCGCCGCCGGCACCGCGCACACGTCGGAGCGCTGGTTGATGGCGGTCGCCGGCTCGCCCGTGCTCACGTCGATGGTCGACAGTGCCCGGTTGAGCGAGGAGATCGGCTTCATCGCGGCCCGGACCCGCAACGGCTCGCCGGTGGTGATCCCACCTTCGAGACCGCCGGCACGGTCGGTGACCCGCCGGACCCCGTTCGCCGTCGGGATGATCTCGTCGTGGGCGACCGAGCCGCGCGAGCGGGCCTGGGTCCACGCGTCACCGATCTCGACACCCTTGATCGCCTGGATCGACATCAGCGCGGTGGCCAGGCGGGCGTCGAGCTTGCGGTCCCACTGGACGTGGCTGCCCAGTCCCGGGGGCAGCCCGTACGCCAGCACCTCGACGATCCCGCCGAGCGTGTCGGCGTCCTTCTTGGCGGCGTCGACCTCGGTGACCATCCGGGCGCTCGCCTCCGGGTCGAGGCAGCGCAGCGGGTCGGCGTCGACGCGTTCGGCGTCCTCGGGACGGGGTACCAGGCCGGTCTTGGCGGCCACCGATCCCAACTCGACCACGTGCGAGACGATCTCGATGCCGAGCGCCTGGCGGACCAGTGCCTTGGCGACCGTGCCGACGGCGACCCGGGCCGCGGTCTCCCGAGCGCTCGCCCGCTCGAGGATCGGCCGGGCGTCGGTGTGCCCGTACTTCTGCATGCCGGCCAGGTCGGCGTGGCCGGGCCGGGGCCGGGTCAGCGGGGCGTTGCGGGCCTGTCTCGCCAACTCGTCGGGGTCGACCGGGTCGGCGGCCATCACGGTCTGCCACTTGGGCCACTCGGAGTTGCCGACCCTGATCGCGACCGGGCTGCCGAGGGTCACCCCGTGCCGTACGCCGCCGATGATCTCGATCTCGTCGCGCTCGAACGACATCCGCGCGCCGCGGCCGTAGCCGAGCCGGCGGCGGGCCAGTTCGCGCCCGATGTCGGCGGTCGTCACCTCGATCCCGGCGGGTACCCCTTCGAGGACCGCCACGAGGGCGGGACCGTGCGATTCACCTGCAGTCAGCCAACGCAACACGGTGCCCAGTTTGTCACGCAACCACCGGGGCCCCGCGGGCCGGCCACGCCGTCCCGCCCTGCGGAACCGGCGCCCGGTCCCGGGCCGGTGGGCCGGGGACCGGTTTGGCCCGCCGGCACCGGTGGGATGCGGGCCGGGTCAGCGGGCGGCCCGCAGGGCCGCCCGCATCGCGTCGACCGGAGCGGTGACCCCGGTGAACTGCTCGAACTGGCCCACCGCCTGGGCCAGCAGGAGGTCGAGGCCGGACAGCACGGGGCAGCCGGCCGCGGCCGCCGACTCGGCCAGCGGGGTCGGCCACGGGTCGTAGATCGCGTCGAACAGGACGGTCGCCGGTCGCCACGACGCGTGGGACGCCAGCGGGTCGGCGACGCCCTTCGGCACGGTGGAGATGACCACGTCGGATTCGAGGTGGGCGGCCGCGTCGGGCCAGGCGCCGATGGCCAGTCCGATGCCGAGCGCCTCGGCGACCGGCCGCAGTTCGTCGACCGCCGCCGCTCGGCGGGCGACGACGGTGACCGTCGGGGCGCCGAGTTCGGCCGCGGCGGCCAGCGCCGCCCGGGCCGTGCCGCCGGCGCCGAGCACCGTCACCGCCGGCGCGGGCGCCACCCGGGCGCCGCGCAGCACCTCGACCATGCCGGGCACGTCGGTGTTGTCGGCGTACCAGCCGTCGGGCCGGCGGACGAGGGTGTTGGCGGCGCCGACCGCGACGGCGACCTTGGAGGCGGCGCCGGCCACGGCGAGCGCCGCCTCCTTCAACGGCATGGTCACCGAGAACCCGGCCCACTCCGGGCCGCAGGCGGCCAGCCGGTCGGGCAGTTCGGCCTCGGCGCACTCGATCGCGGTGTAGGACCAGTCGGTCAGCCCGGCCGCCGCGTAGCCGGCGTTGTGGATCACCGGCGAGAGGGAGTGGGCGATGGGCTTGCCCAGCACCGCCGCGCGACGTAAGGAGACCGTCACAGTACGCCGTTCTCCCGGGCCTTCTGGATGTTGCGCTCGTGCTCGGCGTTCGTCTCGGCGAACTCCGAGTTGCCCTGCTTGTCGACCGCCACGAAGAACAGCCACTTGCCGGCCGGCGGGTTGAGCGCGCCCTCCAGGGCGAGCTTGCCCGGGTTGTTGATCGGGGTGGGCGGCAGGCCGGCCTTGGTGTGCACGTTGTACGGGTTCTTCGGGTCCTGGAGCTCGGCCGTCGTCATGTCCTTCGACGCCTTCGTCGGCTTGCCGGTCAGCTCCCAGTAGTAGTTGACGCTGACGTCGAACTGGAGGCAGCTGCACGGGAAGGTGCCGCTGTAGACCCGGTTGTAGGCGACCCGGGCGACCTTGCCGAGGTCCTGGGCGTTGCCGGCCTCGGCCTGGGCCAGCGATGCCACGATCAGCGCCTCGTAGGGGCTGATGCCGCCCCGCTCGGCCTGGACCTTGTCGGCGAAGTCCATCTCGCCGGTGACGCTGAGGAACCGGTTGACCATCATCTGGAGGATCTCCGGCGCGGTCACGTCGGGATCGAGGTCGTAGGTGTCGGGGAACAGGAAGCCCTCCGACGACATGGTGACCTCTTTGCCGTCGTTGCGGGTGAACCACCAGTCGGGCACCTTGAGCTTGAGCGGGTCCTTGGCCGCCTCCTCGAACTCCTCCGCCGGGATGTCGGTGGCCTCCGCCAGCAGCTTGTAGATCTGTTTGGCGGTCCGCCCCTCGGGGATGGTGACCTTGTTGGAGATCTTGTTGGTCAGGTCGAGCAGGAGGCTGAGCGCGGAGGCCGCGTTCATCTCCTTGCGCACCTTGTAGTGCCCCGGCTGGATGTTCTGGCTGCGCGAGTTGGCCTCGGCCGCCTCGACGAACGCCTTCGAACTCTTCACCACACCCGCGGTGACCAGGGTGTTGCCGATCTCGGCGATCGTCTGGCCGGACATGACCTCGACGACGATCTCGCCGCTGCCGCCGCCGGGGTAGTCCGGGGTGGAGAAGTAGCCGGAGATGCGGTCGAAGCCGTACCAGGCACCGCCCGCGAGTCCGCCGAGAAGCACGACGACGACCAGGAAGGCCGCGGCGGTCTTGCCCCGACCGCTCTTGCGGCGCCGCGTTCCGCGCCGGCGACGCCCCCTGCCCTCTTCGCGTTCGTCAAACGCGGAATCCAACTCGTCGATCATCACATCCGCCTCCGCTGCGCATCTAGCCAGCTCTGCAGGATCTCCACCGCGGCCGCCTGGTCGACGACCGCCCGTTGCCGCCTCCCCCGGACGCCACGCTCGGACAGCCTACGGGTTGCGACGACCGTAGACATCCTCTCGTCCACCAGGCGTACCGGCACCGGCGCGATGACTTCGGCCAGTCTGTCGGCGTAGGCACGGACGGAGACTGCCGCCGGTCCGTTTCCACCCGAGAGTGTCACCGGCAGCCCGACCACCACTTCGGGCGTTTCGTGTAGCGCTACCAGTCGCGCAAGTTCCGAAATATCGGTTGGAATGCCATCAATTGTGGTGACATCACGGGGCAAAGTGACCAGTGGGGTGGCCAGGATGCCGTCGGGGTCGCAGATGGCGACACCGACCCGCACCTGCCCGACATCGACGCCGAGGCGTACCCCGCGCTGGAAGCCGCTCATCAAGACCCTTTCACGCGATCAAGGGCTCGCCGTCCGCTCCGGAGGTCCCGGATCGGGCAGGCGAGCCCTTGATCGACACTGCTCAAGACAAACCCGTACGGCCGCCGGGGCCGCACGTCGGAAACCGGATCAGCCTACCTCCGCCACCGCCCGCTCGACCGCGACGAGCAGGTTGGCCGCCTCGGCCGCCGGCACACCGCCACCCTGCGCCAGGTCGGCGTTGCCGCCGCCCCGGCCGGACAGCGCGCCCTTGACCAGGTCGACCGCTGCCGCGCCCCGCCCCTTGGCGGCGGCGTTGACCGCCACCACCAGCGACGCCTTGCCCCCGGACCGGGCCGCGACCGCGACCACCGCCGGCCGGGCCGGATCGACCCTGCCACGGATCTCCTGCGCCAGGGTCCGTACGTCGTTGCCGGCCGCACCCTCGGGTGCCTCGGTGCCGACGTAGGCGATGCCCCGGACGTCCTTGGCCTGCCCCGCCAGCGCCGCCGCCCCACCGAGCACCAGCTGGGCGCGCAGCTTCTCCAGCTCCCGCTCGGCGTCGCGCAACTGCGTCACCGTCTGCTGCACCCGGTCGGCGACCTGGTCGCCCGGCACCCGGAAGAGTTCGGCGAGCCGGGCCACCAGCAGGTGTTCCCGGGCGAGGAAGCTGAACGCGTCGATACCGACGAGCGCCTCGACCCGGCGTACACCGGAACCGATCGACGACTCGGACAGGATCTTGACCAGGCCGAGCTGCCCGGACCGGGACACGTGCGTGCCACCGCACAGCTCGCGGGCGTAGTCGCCGACCTCGACGACCCGCACCTCGTCGCCGTACTTCTCGCCGAAGAGCGCCATCGCGCCGAGCCGGCGCGCCTCCTCCTGCGAGGTGATGAACGCGTTGACCTCCAGGTCGCGCAGCAGCACCTCGTTGACCTGCTGCTCGACATCGTGCAGCACGCTCGCCGACACCGCGCCCGGGGTGTTGAAGTCGAACCGCAGCCGGCCCGGCGCGTTCAGCGAACCCGCCTGGGTCGCCGACTCGCCGAGGAAGTTGCGCATCGTCTGGTGCACCAGGTGGGTCGCGGTGTGCGACCGAGAGATCGCCCGGCGCCGGGTGATGTCGATCTCGGCGTAGCCGGCCTCACCGGCACGTACCTCACCGCGGACCACCCGTACCTTGTGCACGATCAGGCCGGGCACCGGCGACTGGACGTCGAGCACCTCGACCTGGCCGCCGCCGACCGTGATCAGGCCGAGGTCGGGCTGCTGGCCACCGCCCTCGGCGTAGAACGGGGTGGTGTCGAGCACCAGCTCGACCGTCTCGCCCTCGCCGGCCACGTCGCGCCGGCCGCCGCCACCGAGCAGCGCGCGCACCCGCGACTCGCGGGTGACCTCGGTGTAGCCGGTGAACTCCACCGGCCCGCCGTCCTCGAGGACGGTGCGGTAGGCGGACAGGTCGACGTGCCCCGTCTTGCGCGCCTGCGCGTCGGCCTTCGCCCGGGCCCGCTGGTCGGCCATCAGCCGCCGGAAGCCGTCCGCGTCGACCCGCAGGCCCTGCTCCGCCGCGATCTCCAGGGTCAGGTCGATCGGGAACCCGTACGTGTCGTGGAGCTGGAACGCCTTCTCGCCCGACAACGTGTCGCCACCGGCCGCCTTCGTCGCCGCGACCGCCGTGTCCAGGATCGTCGTCCCCGACCGCAGCGTGGCCAGGAAGGCGTCCTCCTCCGCGTACGCGTACTGGGAGATCCGGTCGAACTCCTCGGCGACCTCCGGATAGGACGGCGCCATGCAGTCCCGCGCCACCGGCAGCAGCTCGGGCAGCGCCCGCTCCTGCCAGCCGAGCAGCCGCATCGCCCGGATCGCCCGCCGCATGATCCGCCGCAGCACGTAGCCGCGGCCCTCGTTCGACGGGGTCACCCCGTCGGAGATGAGCATCAGCGACGTCCGGACGTGGTCGGCGATCACCCGCAGCCGTACGTCGTCCGGATGCGACTCGCTGGCCACCGTGCCGGACCTCGCCCCGTAGACGGTGCCGGTCAGCTCCGCCGCCCGCGACAGGATCGGCCGGACCTCGTCGATCTCGTACAGGTTGTCGACCCCCTGCAGGATCGACGCCATCCGCTCCAGGCCCATGCCGGTGTCGATGTTCTTCGCCGGCAGGTCGCCCAGGATCGGGTAGTTCTCCTTGTCGGTGCCCGGCCCCCGCTCGAACTGCATGAACACCAGGTTCCAGAACTCCAGGAACCGGTCCTCGTCGACCTCCGGACCGCCGTCGGGCCCGTACGCGGGGCCCCGGTCGTAGTACAGCTCCGAACACGGGCCGCACGGGCCGGGAATGCCCATCGACCAGAAGTTGTCCTTCTTGCCGCGCCGCACGATCCGCTCGGTCGGCACGCCGGTCCGGCGCCAGATCTCGTACGCCTCGTCGTCGTCGAGGTAGACCGTCGCCCAGATCCGCTCCGGGTCCAGCCCGAACCCGCCCTGCTCCACCGGCTTCGTGGACAGCTCCCAGGCGAGCGGGATCGCGCCGTCCTTGAAATAGTCACCGAACGAGAAGTTCCCGTTCATCTGGAAGAACGTCCCGTGCCGGCTGGTCTTGCCGACCTCGTCGATGTCCGGCGTACGGATGCACTTCTGCACGCTCGCGGCCCGCGTGTACGGCGCCGACCGCTGCCCGAGGAAGAACGGTACGAACTGCACCATCCCGGCGTTGATGAACAACAGGTTCGGATCATCGATCGCCGGCAACGGAGCCGACGGCACCACGGCATGCCCGTTCGCCTCGAAATGCGCGAGGAACCGCCGCTTGATCTCCGCCGTCTTCATCGCTTGCCTTCCTCCGGGAATATGTGCCGGTCGCCGATCCGCTCGTCGTCGCGCAGGTCGGCGAACTCGTCCTCGTAGAGCACGCCGTCGGCGAACGCCTGGTGGATCTCCAGCTCACGCTCGGCCATGCCCTCGCGTACGTCGTCCACGAAGCTACGCAGCGACGCGACGAGACCGCCAGCGGATTCCGACAGCGACTCGGCGATGCCGCCGGGGGTGTAGGAGTGTGCCTTGCGGGTCAGCTTGTGGACCACCACCGCCCCCACGGCGAGCCCGACGCCCAACCACAGCAACCGTTTCATTGCCTCTTCCTTCCTCGTGCCGAGCCGTGGGGTGCGGCGGGATCAGCGGTTGCCGCGCTTGGCGGCCCGCCGCTGCTGCTTCAGGGTGGCGCGGACCTCGCGATCCTCGTCGGCCTGCCGCCGGGCGGAGGCCGCCTTGCGTACCCCGTATCCGAACGCGGCGACCTTGACCAGCGGGTTGGCCGCCGCGGCCGAGACCACGGTGGCCAGGTTGGCGACGTTCGCGGTGACGTTCTGGGCGTGCCCGGTCATCGTGTCGATCTTGGCGAGCTGGATGTTCACCCCGTCCAGCGAGGTGTGCACCTGCGTCAGCGCGACGTTGACGTTCTCCACCGTGCTGTTGACGTTGCCCAGCAGCGGCGCGGTGCGCTCGTTGAGATCGTTGATCGTCCGGGTGGCCGCGTCGACCGTGTGCCGCAGCCGAAGGATCGGCACCGCGAGCACCAGTACGAGCATCAGAAACGCCCCGGCCGCGATCAAAGCCGCGATCTGTCCACCGTCCACGCGTGTCCTCCTCAACCGAAGCGTGATCGTCGGCGCGCCGTGCCGTCCACTGTCGGGGGTGTCGCTACCGGACGGAGGGTCCGGTGCGCCGACGCCCTCTCTGCGCCAACGTGCAGACCCTACCGTCCGTGACGGCTCCCGGCCTCACGACGGGGAGGGTGTCAGGTCCAGAAGTGGATCGTCGGTGAAGATCGGGTCCGGGTCCTCGCCGGTGAGCGACGGATCGGTGCTCGGCTGCGGTCCGGTGCGCTCGTCGGCGATCGCGTTACGTACCTTGACCGTCACCACCGAACCGGTGCAGCCCTCGGCCGCCGGCTCCTCCGACTCCTGCGGATTCGGGTCGGTGCCCGGCTCACCGGTCGGCAGCAGGTCGGGCTCCACCGCCGGCTGCTCCACCGCACAGGGTGGCTCGCGTACCCACAGGTCCAGTGTCAGCTCGTCGCGCCGCCAGCAGGTGTAGCGCCCCTCGACCGGCTGGTCCGGGCAGAACTGCGGCGTCCACGGCCGCCAGCCGTCGTCGGTGAGCGCCTTCTCGTAGACCGTCGCGGTCTCCTCGGAGCCGCGCTCGGACTGCACGGTCCGCTCCCGGAACCGGCACTCGATGAAGCACCACCGGCTGCCGTCGACCCCGTCCTGCACCGACGTCGACGCCCACGCCGGAACGGCGAGCGCGTCGAGGGAACTGAAGACCGGGTCGCGGGTCGCCGCCCGGATACCGAAGTAGAGCGGCAGCGCGCCGAGCACCAACAGGCTGACCATGATCAGGGCGGCCAGCCGCAGCCGCCGCTGCTCGCGCATCTGGCGGCGGATCTCCGACCGGGCGCCCCGGAACATGCCGGCTCCCGGCCGCCGGGCCCCGGGCCGGTCCCCGTCCTCGTCGTCGTCGAATCCGCCGTCCCGGTCGGCCGGCGGGGCGTACCCCCGCAGCGCCGGGTCGTCGGGCCGGGCGACGGCGGAGCCGGGCGGGGCCGCCCGGCCGGCGGCCGGGTCACCGGCCGGCGGCCGGACCGGGGCGGACGCCGTACGCAGCGGCGGCACCGTGGAGATCAGCGACGTCAAGGCACCGGGGTCGACCGGCGCGGGCCCGTCCGGCCGTCCGCCGGGACCCGCCCGGTCGGGACCGGGCCGGTCGGGGCCAGGCCGGTCCGGGCCGGGCCTGTTCGGACCGGGGTGGTCGGGACCTGGGCGGTCGGGACCGGGCCTGTTCGGACCGGGCGGGGGTGGCACGGCCGCGGCACGGACCACCGCCGCGGCGCGGGGTGGACCCTCGGCCGGCGGCACCGGGCCGGCACCGGGCGGGGCCGGTTCGGACCGGCGCGCCCGGTCGTCGGCGGCCGGTTCCCGGGGTACGGCCGGTGCGGCTCGCCGTGCGCCGGCCGGTCCGGCCGGGCGTGCGGTGGGACCGGCGCGGCGGACGCGGTCCGGTCGGCCGGTGGCGGGCCGACCGTCGACCGGCCGGCCGGCGGTACGGCCGCGCTACCCGCGGGTGGTACGGAGGCGCTACCGGCGGGTGGTACCGACGCGCTACCGGCCGGGGGCCGGACCGGTGCGGCCCCGGCGGGCGGCACGACCGAGGCTGAGCCGGCCGCTCCCGGCGCGCTGCCGATCCGCGGCGGAATCGCGGCACCGCCGGGCGGCGGGGGCACCGAGGCCGTTCCCGTCCCGCGCCGGTCGGTCGCCCCGTCGGGTGCGGGCGCGTGGCCGGGTACGCGTGCCGACGGGGGGCGGGCACCGGTACCCGGCTCGGCGGGACGTACCGGGACGCGTCCCGCCGGCGGGCCGTCGCCGCCACGGATGTCGCCGGTCCGGTCGCCGCGCCGCCCCGTACCGTCCGCCAGGACGTCGCCGGTGCGGTCGCCGTGCCGGCCCGCCGCGATGTCACCGGTCCGGTCGCCGTGCCGGCCTCCGGCGATATCGCCGGTGCGGTCACCGTGCCGGCCCGGATAGGCCGCACGGGGGTCGCCGGTCCGGTCGCCGGGCCGGGCGTCGCCGGGGGCGGCCCGGGCCGGGTTTCGGGTAGTACCGGGCCGCCGGCCGGACCGGCGACGCCCGGCGGTGGCCCGCCGGGCCCGCCGCGGGCGGGCGTCTGCGGCCAGCCAGCGGTGGGGGCGTCGCCCCCGCCGTCCGGCTCGGGGGCCCGGCGGCGTCCGCCGCCGGTCGGCTCGTCCGCCGGCGGGCGCTCGGCCCGCCGGAACCCGTCGAACGGTTCGCGACCCGCCTCGAAGTCGGGTATCTCGCGGCCCCGTGGCCCGGGCCCGGCCGGTGGCCGGGCGGCACCCGGGGTCTGCTGTGGAGCGGGTGGCGGCACCGGTGGGGCGTTGCCGCTCCTGGGTACGACCGGTCCGGTCCCGTCGGGGTCGGTGCCGGCGGCCCGCAGCGGCACGAAGCCACCGGACCGCGTTCCGGGCCGCTCGGCGGCGGGCGGCGGCACCGGACCGGTCGGCGGCACTGCCCGGCCGGCGGGTGGCGGTACCGGAGCAGCGGGCGGCACTGTCCGGCCGGCGGGCGGTTGCGTACCCGGCTCGGCGGCGGGTCGACCGGGCGGCGGTCCCGGCGGCGGGCCGGGCCGGGCGGCGGCCGGCGGCCAGGCGCCGGTGCCCGGCGGCGGGCCGGCCGGACCGGCCTGCCGGGGATCGGTCGGCGCCGTCTGCCGGGGATCGGCCTGGCGAGGAGCGCCCGGAGCCGCCTGCCGGGGGTCGGTCGGGACGGCCTGCCGGGGATCAGCCGGGTCGGGACGCCGGGGGTCGGTCGGCATGGCCTGCCGAGGCTCAGCCGGCCCGGCACGCCGGGCGTCGGGGTGCGCCGGTCCCTCGCCGGGCCGGGCCGGTGGCGTCGACGCGGGTGGCATCGATCCCGGCGGTATCGACCACGTCCGGGTCGCATCCGGGTCCGGGGCGGCGCGGCGGACCGGCGGCGGACCGGCGGCGGACCGGGGATCGAGGGCCGGCTCGCCACGCTCGGACCGGGATTCGGGGGCCGCCTCGCCCCGCCGGGCGGCGGGTGGCAGGTCGCCGGGGAAGGGCTCGGGCGCGCCACCCCGCGGGCCGGTCGGCTCGGCGCCGCCGGGGCCGATGTCGGCGCGCTGCTCGCGTGCCGTCCGCAGGTCGGCGATCCAGCCGAGTTCCTCGCCGGACACCTGCTCCGGTTCGGCCGGCTCGGGCCGGTTACGACCCCACCGCCGGCCCTTGGGCCGGGCGTCCCGGCCCTCCTCGGAGCCGTCTTCGGGCCGCTCGGAACCGCGCGATCTCACTGGTGAGCCTCCCCGGCAGGGGTCCTGCCGTCGTCGTCGGATGTGCTGCCGGGCCGGGCCTGCCCGCCCGCCGGATCGTTCCTGGCCGCCACACCATTGGCGGGAACCGCCACCTCGTCGGCGGCAGCCGGCGCGGCACCGGCGGGCGGCTCCCCGGCGGGTGACGGTCCGTCGATGGGCGTGGCCCGCGGCGGGCCGTCACCGGCGGACCCGCCGGCCACGGCCGGCGAGCCGTCGGTGCCGGGGTCACGCCGCGCCTCGGCGGCGCGCCCGGCGGTCGCCGGCGCGGGACCACGGGCGGGCGGGGGCAGGCCGCGCACGATCCGGCGCAGCACCGGCAGCCGGGCCGCGACGGGCCGCTCCGCGCCGTGCTCGGTCGGCCGGTAGTAGTCGACGCCGGCCAGCTCGTCCGGGGCGTACTGCTGGGTCACGACACCGCGCTGGTCGTCGTGCGGATAGCGGTAGCCGATGCCGTGCCCCAGCCCCTTCGAGCCGGCGTAGTGGGCGTCGCGCAGGGCCCGCGGCACCGCCCCGCCCCGGCCGGCCCGTACGTCGCCGATCGCGGCGGCGATCGCCGAGGTGGCCGAGTTGGACTTCGGCGCGGTCGCCATGTGGATCACCGCCTGGGCGAGGTTGAGCTGCGCCTCGGGCAGGCCGACGTATTCCACCGCGTGCGCGGCGGCGGTCGCCACGCTGAGCGCGGTCGGGTCGGCCATCCCGACGTCCTCGCTGGCGAAGATCACGATGCGCCGGGCGATGAACCGGGCGTCCTCGCCGGCGACCAGCATCCGGGCCAGCCAGTGCAGGGCCGCGTCGACGTCGGAGCCCCGCATGCTCTTGATGAAGGCGCTGGTCACGTCGTAGTGCGCGTCGCCGTCGCGGTCGTAGCGCACGGCGGCCACGTCGACCGCGCGTTCCGCGGTGGCCAGGTCGATCTCGGCCGCCCCGGTCGCGGCCGCCGAGCCGGCCGCCGCCTCGAGCGCGGTCAGTGCCTTGCGTACGTCGCCGCCGGCGAGACGTACGAGGTGGTCCTCGGCCTCGGGCGCCAGGGTGACGGCACCGGCCAGGCCGCGCCCGTCGGTGACGGCGCGGCGCAACAGGTCGCGAACCGCGGCGTCGTCGAGCGGCTGGAGGGTGAGCAGCACGCACCGCGACAGCAGCGGCGAGATGACCGAGAAGTACGGGTTCTCGGTGGTCGCCGCCAGCAGCGTCACCGTACGGTCCTCGACGGCGGCGAGGAGCGAGTCCTGCTGCGTCTTGCTGAAGCGGTGCACCTCGTCGATGAACAGCACGGTCGGCGGGCCGCCGGCGCGCCGCTGGCGGCGGGCCGTGTCGATCACCGCCCGGACGTCCTTGACCCCGGCCGACAGCGCCGACATGGCCACGAACCGGCGGTCGGTCGCCGCCGCGACCAGGTGCGCGATCGTGGTCTTGCCGCAGCCGGGCGGCCCCCACAGGATCACCGACATCGGGGCGGCGCCGCCGACGAGTTGCCGAAGCGGCGACCCCGGCGCGAGCAGGTGCTGCTGGCCGACGAGTTCGTCGATCGTGGCCGGTCGCATCCGGACCGGCAGCGGCGAGTCGGCGCCCGGGGTGGTGAACCCGTCGCCGGCACCGGGCTGCGCACCGCGCTGGCCACCGGGGTCGGCGAGCGGGAAAAGACCGTCGGGCTCCATCACGAAGACAGTACCGGCCCGGCGACAGGCGCCGAAAAGACGCCGAAGCCGGGCCGGTGACCTGCGAACGGCCGTCAGCGGCGACCTCGGCGGCTCCACCGCCGGCCGCCGGCGCCGGCCCCGCCGAGATGCAGGGCGACCAGGAGCAGTCCGATGAGTACGAGGGTGTTCCAGTTGAACAGGTCGGGCGCACCGAAGTCGGTGCTCAGCAGGTCGAGGAGCAGTGCGAAACCGAAGACCACAGCCGCGGCGATGGCGAACATGACATTTCCTCCGAGAGGGGGTTTCCCAGTGGGTCGGCGCCGGAAGTACCCAGCGGCGACCGCCGCCAATCTCCGCCGCCGCATCGACCACCGTGATCAGGCACGACGTCGGTCCGGGCGGACCGGACCCGGTCGGTACGGTGGGTCGGTGACCAGGACCGGGGAACCGCTGGCCGGGCGGGCCGAGGTGCTGGCCGCGGCCGGCGACCACACCTACGTACGGCTGACGACCGCCGGGGACCCGGCCGGCGGCGGCATCACCGGTTTCCGGCTCGGTACGGACACCGTCGTATGGTTCGGCGCCGGTCCGGGCGGACCGGTCGGGTACGCCCTCGGCGACGGGATCCGGGCCGCCAGGTTCTTCGCCTCGACCGGGCCGGACGGTCCGGTGCCGCGCCCCCGGCACCTGCACCTGCCGGACGTGTCGGCGCCGGTGCTGGCGCCGCACCTGGCCTTCACCCGGATCGGCCGGTGGCTCTTCCTCGACACGGCGGCGCCACCGTCGGCGTGTCCCGGCGAGGACGCGGTGGTGCCGCTCACCGCCGCCGACCACGACGCGATCGACGAGCTGCTCGACGACGTCCTACCGGACAGCACCACCCGGCCCGGCGACGCGCGGGTCGCCGGCTGGTACGGCATCCGTGCCGGTGGCCGGCTACTGGCCTGCGGCGCCGACCGCAGCCGCGGCGACGTCGGCTTCCTGGCCTCCCTCGCGGTCGCCCGCGACGCCCAGGGCCGGGGCCTGGGCGGTGCGCTCACCACGGCACTGACCCGCCGGCTGGTCGACCGGTACGGACGGGCGAGCCTCGGCGTGTACGTGGAGAACGTCGGCGCGATCCGGCTCTACCGGCGGCTCGGCTACACCGGCGCCCTCCCCCGCACCTCCATCTCCCTCTGATCCCGGTGATCAGGGAGTACGTCGCGCGTGTCGCCGGCGGGTCGGGGCGCGAACTCCCTGATCACGCGGATCACCGGGGGGCCGGGAGGGCTGGCCGGGGGTCAGGTAGGTGCTCACCGGCCGGAGCCGGGTCCTCAGCAGGGCGACCGCCCGCGCCGGGTCGAGACGTACCTCGGCCGGGCTCGGCCGCCCGGACGAGGCGATGGTGCCGGTCCGCAGCCGCGCCGGGTCGATCCCGTGGCGGCGGGCGACCAGGACACCGAGTTCGACGCGGCTGAGCGCCTCCGGGCCGCACACGTTCAGCGGGCCGGCGACCGGGTGGTCGACGAGTTCGAGCACCGCCGACGCCAGATCCTCGACACCGAGCGGGCAGCGGATCTGATCGGCGAACAGCCGCGGCCCGCCGTCGGTGGCGGCGGCCAGGCACAGGCGTACCTGCTCACTGTTCTCGTCGCCGACGATCAGCGAGGTACGCACCAGCACCGCGCCGGGGTCGACCAGCCGTACGGCGGTCTCGGCCGCCGCCTTCGCCGCCCCGTACGCGAAGACCGGGCTGGGCGGTTCGTCGTCGGCGTACGGCGTGGACCGTCCACTGTGGATGGCGTCGCTGGACACGTGCACGAGGCGGGCGCCGACCGACGCGGCGGCCAGCGCCACGTGGGCCGCCCCGTCGGCGGTGACCGCCCAGTCGTCGTACCGGTAGGCGGTGTTGACCACGGCGGTCGGGCGTACCCGACCGGCGAGGGCGAGCACGGCGGACCGGTCCCGTACGTCGAGCGGCGTCCAGGTGACGTCCGGCACCGCACCGGCGGTGCGGTGGTGGGTGCCGACGACCCGGCGGCCGGCGGCGACCGCCTGCCGGCACACCTCGCCGCCGAGCAGCCCGGTGGCGCCGACGACGAGCAGCGTCACAGTGCTCCCCGCCACGGTCCTGCCGCGCCATGATCCGCGTGATCAGGGAGTTTGACGCACGCCGCGCCGGCGACACGCGCGACGCGGTCCCTGATCACGCGGATCTTCGGCGTCAGGAGGGTTCCACCGGGGCGGCCACGCCGGTGGTGCCGGCCGCCGGGGCGGCGGGCTTGGGCTTGGCGTCCACGCCGGCCTCCAGCCGCTGCTGGGCGGTGATCGGGGTCGGGGCGCTGGTCAGCGGGTCGAAGCCGCCCCGGGTCTTCGGGAAGGCGATCACCTCGCGGATCGAGTCGGCACCGGCGAGCAGCATGCAGATCCGGTCCCAGCCGAACGCGATGCCGGCGTGCGGCGGCGGGCCGTACTTGAACGCCTCCAGCAGGAAGCCGAACTTGTCGGCGGCCTCGTCCGGGCTGATGCCGAGCAGGTCGAAGACCCGGCGCTGCACGTCGCCCCGGTGGATACGGACCGAGCCGCCACCGATCTCGTTGCCGTTGCAGACGATGTCGTACGCGTATGCCAACGCCCGGTCCGGCGCCTCCTCGAACCGGTCCAGCCAGTCGGAGTTCGGCGAGGTGAACGGGTGGTGCACCGCCGTCCAGCCGCCGTCGTCGGTCTTCTCGAACATCGGCGCGTCGACGACCCAGCAGAAGGCCCAGGCGCTCTCGTCGACCAGGCCGGCCCGCTTGGCGATCTCGATCCGGGCGGCGCCGAGCAGCTCCTGCGCGTCCCGCCGGTCGGCGCCCGCGGCGAAGAAGACCGCGTCGCCCGGCTTGGCGCCGACGGCGTCGGCGAGACCGCCGAGGTGCGCCGCCGACAGGTTCTTCGCGACCGGGCCGCGCGGCTCGCCGGTCTCGGCGTCGAGGACCACGTACGCCAGGCCACGGGCACCCCGTGCCTTGGCCCAGTCCTGCCAGCCGTCGAGTTCCTTGCGGGTCTGGCCCGCCCCGCCCGGCATGACCACCGCGCCGACGTAGCCACCGGCGTCGATCGCACCGGCGAACACCCGGAACTCGGTGCCGCGCAGGTAGTCGGTCAGCTCGGTCAGCTCCACGCCGTAGCGCAGGTCGGGCTTGTCGGAGCCGTACCGGTCCATGGCGTCGTGCCAGGTGATCCGCGGGATCGGCGTGCTGATCTCGTGGCCGGCCAGGTCCTTCCAGAGCGCGCCGACGATCGCCTCGCCGAGTTCGATCACGTCGTCCTGGACGACGAACGACATCTCGATGTCGAGCTGGGTGAACTCCGGCTGCCGGTCGGCGCGGAAGTCCTCGTCGCGGTAGCAGCGGGCGATCTGGTAGTAGCGCTCCATGCCACCGACCATCAGGAGCTGCTTGAAGAGCTGCGGCGACTGCGGCAGGGCGTACCAGGTGCCGGGCTGGAGACGGACCGGGACCAGGAAGTCGCGGGCGCCCTCCGGCGTCGACCGGGTCAGGGTCGGGGTCTCGATCTCCAGGAAGTCGCGGTCGTGCAGCACGGTGCGGGCGATGTGGTTCGCCCGCGACCGCAGCTTCAGGTTGCGCGACGGGCCGCTGCGGCGCAGGTCGAGGTAGCGGTACTTGAGCCGTACGTCGTCACCGGCGTCGACGTGGTCGTCGACCGGCAGCGGCAGCGGGGCGGCCTCCGACAGGATGACCAGCTCGGAAGCGGTCACCTCGATCTCGCCGGTCGCCAGTTCCGGGTTCTCGTTGCCCTCGGGCCGGCGGTCGACCTGGCCGGTGATCCGTACGCAGTACTCGTTGCGCAGGGCGTGGGCGGTCTCGATCTCCTCGCGGAAGACGACCTGCACCACGCCGGACGAGTCGCGCAGGTCGACGAAGATCACGCCGCCGTGGTCGCGCCGGCGGGCCACCCACCCGGCGAGCGTCACCGTCGTGCCGGCGTGCGTGGCGCGCAGGGTGCCGGCGTCATGGGTACGGATCACGGCAGGCGTCTCCTTCGACTGTTGCGGGCTGCACCGGCATTCTCTCAGCCGTCCCGCCGTCCGCACGCCACCACCCCGCCGTCGCCGTGCCGTCGCCCCCGACCGTCACGGCGGCAGGCCGGTCGCCCCACCGTACGGTGGGGTGGTGCGTGCGGTGCCCTGGTGGGCGATTGCCTCGTCGGCGGCGGCCCCGGTCCTGCTGATCGGCGGCTGGACCGTCGCCGCCGGCCGGCAACAGGGCTACGACCAGACCACCGGCACGATCAGCGCACTGGCCGCCCTCGGCGCCACCGACCGCTGGATCATGGCGGTCGCGCTGGCCGGGCTCGGGATCTGCCACCTCGTCACCGCGTGCGGCCTGCGGCCGGTGCCGGCCGCCGGTCGGGGCGTGCTCGCGCTGGGCGGGATCGCGACCGTACTCGTGGCCACCTTCCCACAGCCCGCGGCCGGCACCTCGACCGCGCACGGGGTGGCGGCCGCGGTCGCGTTCGGCGCCCTCGGCCTGTGGCCGGCGCTCGGCTTCCGCCGGGATACGCCCCGGCCCCCGACGCTGCGCCCGGCGGTCGCGGTGACCGCCGCCGTGGTGCTGCTGGCCCTGGTCGGCTGGTTCGTCGCCAGTCTCGGCGGCAGCGGGTACGCCGGCCTCGCCGAGCGGGTGGCGGCCGGTGCCCAGACGCTGTGGCCGCTCGCCGTCGTGCTCGACAGCCGCCGTTCCCGACCCGTGGTACGGACCACGAAGTCGCGCGGTTCCGCTTAGCCGGGCGCCGTCCCGGGTACGCAACCGGTCAGGACACGTCGAACCAACTGCACGGCAGGTGTCATGAGCGAGCGAAGGGAGCAGGTGTCATGAGCGAGCCCAGCGAGCGAATCAACCCGCTCAGTTCGAATCATGACACCGGCGAGCGAAGGGAGCAGGTGTCATGATCCGCAAGGCGGTACGCCGTTGGGCGGTCGTCGCGGTCGCTGTTCCGGTGGCGGCGGCCGGGGTCCGGAAGGTGAGCCAGACGCTGGAGGCCCGGCGTGGCTCGTCGAAGGCGACCCGGCTGATGCACAACGCGGCCGACCAGGCTCAACGCCTGTTCGGGCGCAAGCCGAAGCGGAGCCGTCTGCGATTCGGCCGCTGACCCGTTCCACCCCGCGTGGGGGCGGCACCGTGAGGTGCCGCCCCACGCGTACGCCGCGATCTTGCACTTGTCGCCGGACGAAAGCCGCGGATGGGGGAGACAACCGCAGGATCGCGGAGAGGGGTGGGGCATGATCGGCGCGTCCAGCCGTCGAAGGGATGTGGGGCACCGTGCCGATCACGAACGAACAGGTGACAGGGCATGACTTTCTGCACGGGATGTACGCGGACCCGTACTTTCCGGATCATGTCGTCGACAAGGGCAGGGCGATCCTGCTGCGGTTGTGCGGGCGGATCGAGGCGGAGCGGCCTTCCGACCTGGCCGCCCTGTACGCCCTGACGGAGGCGGCGACGGAGGAGTTCAACCTGCTGGAGGCCGACTTCGAGGCGGCGGGGAGCGAGATCGAGACCGTCGCGCGCGAGGAGATCGCGGGCGACTTCCGGTTCGTGGCGTCGGCCTACGGGTTCACCGACGCGGACGCTGAGAAGCTGGTGGCCGCCCGGGACTGGTGAGCGGTGGCGGCCACAGCGAATTCGCTGTGGCTACACCGAATTCGCTGTGGACCGCGACAGCAGTACCCCGCCGGGGCGGCGTGACACCGGGGCGGCGTGACAGCAGTACCCCGCCCCAGGGCAGGCGGCGTCCGTCCCGGCCGTGATCGTCTGCGGCTGGCGCACTCGACATGCCGGGACCGGGCCGGGCGGTCCCTCCAAGGATGTAGCCGACGATCGTCGCACAGAGGGATTCTCCGGGCTCCCCTGGACAGCACGCTGGAAACATGCGTACCAAGGTGCTGACCGCCGCCGGTCTGCTGCTGCTCGCCGCCGTACCCGTGGTCTTGCTGTTGTCCGGCCGTACCGACCTGCGGACCTCGGCCGACGAGGAGGCCGGTCCGACCCCGCTGGCCGCCGTGGTCGTCCCCGTACTCGCCGCGCTGCTGCTGACCCGGCTCGTCCCGCCCAGGCTGCCCGGGCTGCCGCCGATCGACCCCGACCAGCGGGCGGTGTACCGCCGCCAGGCCGTCGGGCTGACCCTGATCGCGCTGGTGTTCCCGGTGGTCGCGGTGGTCGTCTTCGCGCTGCCCGACGGCGGACTGTTCTACGGCCCGGTCAAGGTCCTCCTGCTGATCGGCGTGAGCTGGCTGGTGCTGCGCCGGTGGCCGGCCCCGTCCCCGGCCGCCGCGCACCGGGCGCTGCTCCCCCGCCGCTGGTACCTGTTCGGCGCGGTGCCGGCCGTGCTGGCCTGGGGATACCTGCTCTACTACAGTCCACTCTCCGGCGACCGGGACATGTCCGGCTACGAGGCGTACGACCCGGCGGTGCTGGCCGGTGCCGCGGTGTTCACGTTCCTGACCGCGAGCGTGACGGAGGAGATCTTCTACCGGGTGTTCCTGCAGACCCGGCTGGAGGTGCTGCTCGGCCGGTGGCCGGCGATCGTGGCGACCGCGCTGCTGTTCGCCGCGATGCACGTGCACCGGTTCGGTGACGGCCCGTTCGGGGAGAATCTCGCGGTGATCCTGGCCTGGAACGGCGGCTTCGGGCTGCTGACCGGCTACCTGTGGGCCCGATACAGCAACGTGTGGGTGCTGATCGTGGTCCATGGTGCGGTGAACAGCATGGGCCTGCTGCCGCTGCTGTTCGGCTGACCCGTCACGGCGGCCGTCCGGCCGACCTTTCAGCCGGGCCGGCCCTTCAGCCGGGCCGGGCCGGCAGCAGGTGGGTGACCTCCGGCTCGCCGTCGGCCAGGGCCCGCGCCCGCTCCTCGGCCGCCTGGTCGGCGCCGGTCATCCGGCCGCCGTGCTGGCGCAGGTGCTCGTCCCACGACGACACCCGGTAGACCTCGACGAACCGGTCCGGCCGCTCCCCGGACCGGTAGAGGCCCCAGTGGGTCGCGCCGGTGCGCTGGCGGGAACGGCGGACGAACTGCATCGCCGCGACGAACTCGGCCTCCCGTTCGGGCCGTACGGGGTAGGTCACGGTGACCAGGACCGGGCCGAGCCGCCGGTCGGGGTCGGGGGTGAGGTGCGGCTCCGGCCAGTAGACGGCCGGCGCCCGGTCGAGGTGGCCGACCTCGCGCAGCGGCCACCAGCGGACCGTCGCGGCGCCGACGAGCATCAGCGCGCCGGCCGCCACGTGGGCGACGACGAGGTCGGTGGCCTGGGCCAGGGCGCCCCAGGCGAGCGCGCCGAGGGCCTGCCCGCCGGCGAAGACGATCTGCCACATCGACATGCCGCGGGCGCGTACCCAGCCGGGCAGGAACAGTTGCATCGACGCGTTGACGCTGGACAGCACGGTCAGCCAGGCCATTCCGGCCGGCACCAGGGCGACGGTCACCGGCAGCGGCCGGGGTACGGCGCCGACGACCAGCAGCGCCGCCCCGAAGACCAGGCCGGCGGCGAGCAGCAGTTGACTGGCGGACAGCCAGGCGCGCAGCCGGGGCAGCACGAACGCCCCGGCGACGGCCCCGACGCCGAGTGCGGCGAGCAGGAGCCCGTACCCGCTGGAACCGAGCCCGAGACGGACGCTGGCGATCAGTGGCAGCAGCGCCCACAGCGCGGTGCCGGGCACGATGAACAGGGTGGCGCGCAGCAGGATGCGGCGGACGACCGGAGAGTGCCGTACGTATCGGCCGCCGGCGCGTAGCGCGGCCAGGAAGCGTTCCGGGTGGTCGCCGCCGGCCTGGCGCGGTGCCCGCCAGCGCAGCAGCACCAGCGTGAAGACCAGGAACGAGGCCGCGTTGACCGCGAAGACGACCGCGACGCCGGCCCGGGCGACCAGTACGCCGGCGATCGCCGGGCCGACCGCGCGGGCCAGGTTGATGCTGATCGAGCCGAGCGCCGACGCGGACTGCAACTGCGGGCGGGGCACGAGTTCGGGGATGACAGCCTGCCAGGCGGGCAGGGTCAGCGCCTGGCCGACGCCGAGGGCGAAGGTCAGGCCGAGCAGGAGAGCGGGCGGCATCCGGCCGGCGGCGGTCAGGGCGGTGAGGGCGACGCCGACCACGAACAGGAACGCCTGTACGGCGATCAGCAGGCGCCGCCGGTCGAAGGTGTCGGCGAGCGCCCCGGCCGGCAGGGCGAGCAGCAGGACCGGCAGCATGCTCGCGGTCTGGACGAGGGCGACGAGCGTGGTGGCACCGGGTTCGTCGACGAGCAGCCACTGGGCACCGACGGTCTGCATCCAGGCGCCGATGTTGCTGCCGAGCACGGCGAGCCACAGGCTGCGGAAGGCGGTGACGCGCAGCGGCGCCCAGGCCGAGGGGGGCGCCGCCGGGCGGACCGGTTCGGTGGCACTCATCGGGCGCACCGTACCGCGCGGTGCCGCCACCGGCGGCCGGAAGTGATCGACGGAACTGCCCGTGAGCAGCCCGGAAGTGGGTACCGCGGTCAGGACCCGCGCGGTTTCGGTCAGGCGCGGCGGCGGGCGCCGGGGCCGGGCCGGGGCAGCACCTCGCGCGGGTCGGCGACCTCGTGCCCGGCGGCGCAGCGCAGGACGGCGCGCACCGGCGCGCCGCAGTCGCGGTGCGCGGTCTCCAGCGGCGGCCCCTCCGGGTCGGCGAGGTAGCGGTCACCCCATTCGAGTACGGCGACCAGCACCGGCCACAGGTCGAGCCCCTTGTCGGTGAGGCGGTATTCGTGGCGCAGCCGGGCGCCCGGCTCCCGGTAGGGTTCCCGGCGCAGCACGCCCTGCCCGACCAGGCCGGCGAGCCGGTTGGTGAGCACCTGGCGCGGGATGCCGGTGCGTTCGCGCATGTCGTCGAAGCGGCGTACGCCGTTGAAGACCTCGCGGAGCACGACGACGGTCCACCGCTCGCCGAGGATCGCCATGGCGCGGCCGATGGTGCAGTTGTCGATCTCCCAGTCGAGTGCGGCGGGTCTCACCCCGCCAGGCTAGGTCTCATTGACAGACTCAGCAAGCTGCTGCGAGGCTGCGTCCATGACGCAGACCCAGACCGGGCCGGCGGCGGCCCGCACCCGTACCTTCTCGTGGACCGACCCGGCGGCGACCGCCGCGACACTGGGCCGGCGCGCCGGCCTGGAGACCATCCAGGCGATGATCCGGGGCGAGGTGCCCGCTCCGCCGATCATGCACACCATCGGCGCCGACGGCATGACGGCCGACGAGGGGCGGGCCCGGGTGACCCTCACCCCGCAGGAGTTCCACTACAACCCGCTCGGCTCGGTGCACGGCGGCGTCATCTCCACCCTGCTCGACACCGCCGCCGGCTGCGCCGTCCACACCACCCTGCCCGCCGGGTACGGCTACACCTCGCTCGACCTCAACGTGAAGTTCGTCCGGCCGGCGACGGTCGCCTCCGGCCTGCTCACCTGCGAGGGCGTCGTGGTGCAGCGCGGCCGGCGGGTGGCGCTGGCCGAGGCCCGGCTCACCGACGCCGCCGGCCGCCTGGTCGCCCAGGCCACCTCGAGCTGCCTGGTCTTCGAACTCCCACCCGCCTGACCCGCCCCCGCGCCGCCGGGGGCGCGCCCCCGCCCCGGCCCCGACCCCGGCCCCGGCCCCGCCTGGCGCCGTCCGGCGCAAGATCCGCGTGATCAGGGAGTTCGCACCCCGACACACCGGCGACACGCTCGATTCAGCCCCTGATCACGCGGATCTTGGTGACTGGTCAGGCGGATCTTGCGGCGGTGCGGGCCTCCCGGGCGGCGCGCTTCTCCTCGAACCGGGTCGCCGCCACGTCCAGCTCGGACAGGTGCTCGGCCAGCTGCTCGCGGGCCAGCTCTCCATCGACGTCCAGGCCGGTCACGTTCCAGATGTCCCACTGCCGCAGCACCGGGTTGACCACGTCGTCGCGGTGCTGCCGCAGGTCGTAGATGCCGGCCAGGGCGATCTGCACCGACTTGCGGGCGAACCCGTCGATCCCGTTGCCCGGCATCTGGAAGTCGCCGACGACGTCGGCGACCGCCCGCATCGCCTGGCTGGGCGCGAACTCGAACGCCGCGGCCAGCAGGTTGCGGTAGAAGACCATGTGCAGGTTCTCGTCGGCCGCGATCCGGGCCAGCAACTGCTCGCAGAGCGGGTCGCCGGTGGCCCGGCCGGTGTTGCGGTGCGAGATCCGGGTCGCCAGCTCCTGGAACGAGACGTACGCCAGCGAGTGCAGCACCTCGTCGTCGTGCTGGTTGGAGTAGCCGGCCGACATGTGCACCATCCGGGCCCGCTCCAGCGCCACCGGGTCGACCGCCCGGGTCACCGTCAGGTAGTCGCGGATCGCCGTACCGTGCCGCCCCTCCTCCGCCGTCCACCGGTGCACCCAGGTCCCCCACGCCCCGTCCTGGCCGAACAGCGTGGCGATCTGCCGGTGGTACGACGGCAGGTTGTCCTCGGTCAGCAGGTTGACGATCAGCGCGGTGCGGGCCGCCTCCGGGATGGTGGAGTCCGCGGGCGACCACGCCTCGCCGCCCAGCACGCCGTCGAAGGTGCGCCCGTCGCTCCACGGCACGTACTCGTGCGGGAACCACTCCTTGGCCAGCCCGAGGTGCCGGTCGAGGTTCGTGGCGACGACCGGCTCCAGTTCGATGAGCAGGGCTTCCTGGCTGAGCGGCGTACGGGTGGACGGCACGATGGGTTCTCCCTACCTACGGTGGCGTAACTTACGGTACCGTAGGTCGAGTTCGGCTGTCACGGCAACCGGCGGCTCAACTGATGAGCGGCCGCAGGTCGGCGGGGGGTGGCGACCAGTCGTCGGCGGTCGCGTCGACCTGCTCCCCGGACCGGATGTCCTTGACCGTGTCGCCGGCACCGTCCGCACCCGGGAACCACACGTACGGGATGCCGCGCCGCTCCGCGAACCGGATCTGCTTGCCGAACCTGGCCGCCGTCGGCGCCACCTCGGTCGGGATGCCGCGCCGCCGCAGCCCGGCCGCGATCCGGTCGCAGTCGCGCCGCCGCTCCTCGTCGGGCAGCGCCACCAGCACGCAGGTCGGCACGTCGCGCGACACGGTCAGCTCGCCGGCGCCGAAGAGCAGCCCGAGCAGCCGGGACACCCCGATCGAGATCCCGACCCCGGGGAAGCGGGTGTCGCCGGCGCTGGCGAGGTTGTCGTACCGGCCGCCGGAGCAGATCGACCCGAACCTCTCGTACCCGATCATCTGGGTCTCGTAGACCGTGCCGGTGTAGTAATCGAGGCCACGGGCGATCCGCAGGTCGGCCACGCACAGGCCGGGCGCGTGCGCGGCGGCGGTCTCCACCACCGCGACCAGCTCGGCCAGGCCCTCGTCCAGCAGCGGGTGGGTCACCCCGAGCGCGCGTACGGCGTCGGCGAACGACGCGTCCGGCGCGCAGATCTCGGCCAGCGACAGGCACGCCTTGGCCTGCGCCTCGCTCGCCCCGGCCGTCTCGGCCAGCAGCGCCGCCACCTTCGCCGGACCGATCTTGTCGAGCTTGTCGACGGCGCGCAGCGCCGCCTCCGGGTCGGTCAGCCCGATCCCGCGGTAGAAGCCCTCGCAGACCTTGCGGTTGTTGACCTGGATCCGGACCGGCGGGATCGGCAGGCCGCCGAGCGCGTCGCCGATCACCAGCGGGATCTCGGCCTCGTAGTGGGCCGGCAGGGTGTCCCGGTCGACGATGTCGATGTCGGCCTGGAGGAACTCGCGGTAGCGGCCCTCCTGCGGCCGTTCGCCGCGCCACACCTTCTGGATCTGGTAGCGCCGGAACGGGAACTGCAGCTTGCCGGCATTCTCAAGCACGAACCGGGCGAACGGCACGGTCAGGTCGAAGTGCAGGCCGAGCGCGTCGTCGTCGGTCGTGCCGGCCGGATCCTCCTGCAGCCGGCGCAGGACGTAGACCTCCTTGGACGTCTCGCCCTTGCGCAGCAACTGGTCCAACGGTTCGACCGCCCGGGTCTCCAGCGGCGCGAAGCCGTACAACTCGAAGGTGTCGCGGATGCGGTCCACGACGTACTGCTCGATCATCCGCTGCGGCGGCAGCCATTCGGGAAAGCCGGAGATCGGCCTGGGCTTGCTCATGATTCTCCTCGGACGGCGCCGCGCCGGGCGCGGCGCCGGAAAGTTCTTAGAGACCCCGCGCCGGTCCGGCGGCCTGGCCGCCCGTCATGACCTGACGCAGGTACGGGTTGGTCGCGCGCTCGCGCCCCATCGTGGTGGCGGGGCCGTGGCCGGGCAGTACGACGGTGTCGTCGGCGAGCGGGAGCACCTTGTCGCGCAGGCTCCGCATCATCGTGGGGAGACTGCCGCCCGGCAGGTCGGTGCGACCGATCGAGCCGGCGAAGAGCACGTCACCGGTGAGGCAGAGCTGTTCGGCCTCGAAGGACGAGCCGGCGCCGGGCAACCGGAACATCACCGACCCGCCGGTATGGCCCGGCGCGTGGTCGACCGTGATCTCCAGGCCGGCCAGGGTCAGCGTGGCGCCGTCGGTCAGCTCGGCGACGTCCTCGGGCTCGGTGTAGGGCAGCCGGCCGCCGAAGAGCTGGGCCGGGTCGATCGACAGCGCCTTGCCCGGGTCGGCGAGCAGCTCACGGTCTGCCGGGTGCACGTAGGCGGTGATGCCGCGGGCACCGCAGACCGGGGTCACCGAGAAGGTGTGGTCGAGGTGGCCGTGGGTCAGCAGCACGGCGGCCGGGTGCAGCCGGTGCTCGGCGAGCAGCGCGTCGAGCTGGTCGACCACCCCGATCCCGGGGTCGACGACCACGCACTGCTCCCCCGGCGCGGTGGCCACCACGTAGCAGTTGGTGCCGAAGGCGTCCGCGGGAAAGCCGGCGACGAGCACGTGCGGCCCCTCCTCCTACAACGGTTGTCGACGGGTCGAGCCTAGCCGCAGCCGCCACCGGGTTCCGCGCCGAACCCGCCCCGGCGGCGGTCGTGGCGGGCGGCGAAGGTGAGGCCCGATAACATTCGGCTACCTCGCACACCAAATTCTTAGTGACTACCCGTACACTCTGGCGGGCGTGTGGCGTGGCGCACTTGACGCCCGACGATGCGGCGACGACGCCGCCACCGGGTCGAGGCGACGCCGTCGCCACCGGATCGAGGTAAGAGGAAGGGGAGCGCGGGTGGCTTCCAGCAAGGACCGGCAGCGCAAGTTGGCGCGTGCCAAGCTCGATCGGCAGATGGCCCGCAGGGCCGCCGGCCTGCGTCGGCGCCGCCGGATCCAGGCCGGTGTCGGTGCGGCGGCCGCGCTGCTGCTGATCGTTGTCGGTTCGTTCTGGGCGCTCGGCGGCTTCGACCGCGATCCCGAGGAGGAGCAGGCCGGCCCGCCGGAGGTCTGCACCTGGACCCCGCAGAACGCGGCGAACAACCCCAGCCTCAAGGAGGTCGGGACCCCGTCGACGACCGACGTGCCGACCACCGGCACCCGGCCGATGACGATCACCACCAACCAGGGCGCGCCGATCACGGTCGACCTCGACCTGACCAACGCGCCGTGCGCCGGTGCGAGCTTCGCCCACCTGTCCGGCCAGGGCTTCTTCGACAACACCACCTGCCACGAGATCACCGAGGAGGGCGCGCTGCTCTGCGGTGACCACAGCGGCACCGGAGCGGGCGGCCCGTCGTACACGTTCTTCAACGAGAACGTGCCCCCGGCGGTGTCGGCGAGCCCGGCCCCGGACGCTCCCCCGCTGTACCCCGCCGGCACGGTGGCGATGATGGGCACCCCGCCGGGCGCCAACGGCAGCCAGTTCCTGATCTTCTTCCGGGACTACACCACGGCCGAACCCATGTATCCCATCGTGGGCCGCGTCACCGCCGGCCAGGATGTCGTCGACACGATCGGCAAAATGGAGACCGTGGACAACGGTATGGGCGCCAAGGTCAAACCGGCGACCGACGTCCTGATCCAGAGCCTGACCGTCGGCGAGGTGACGACCGCCCCGCCGGCGCCCGACCTGACCGACGCGCCGCCCACGGCCTCGCCGAGCGCCACCGGCCAGTCCTGACCAGCCCCGCGCACGCCCCGCGCGCAGAAACAAGTTCCAGGAGGAGCGACCGTGACGTCGACCAAGGAGCGGCAACGGGCCGCCGCGCGCGCCCGGCTCGAGAAGGAGATGGCCCAGCGCGCCGCCGCCGCCCGCAAGCGTCGCCAGATCCAGGCCTCGGTCGGTGCCGGCGTGGCCCTTCTGGTGGTGATCACCGGAACGGTGCTGCTGGTCACCAACCTCGGCGGCGACGACCCGGAGACCACCACGGCCCCGCCGTCGGCCGACACCGCCGCCTGCGACTGGATCGAGGTGCCGGCGGAGATGCGCAGCCCGCAGACCAAGGACGTCGGCCTGCCGCCGACCGAGGTGCCGGCCAAGGGCGCCGAGACGCTGACGTTCGACACCAACCTCGGGCCGATCAGCGCCAAGCTCGACCTGACCAAGGTGCCGTGCACGGCGGCCAGCTTCAAGCACCTGGCGACCACCGGGTTCTACGACAACTCCAAGTGCCACCGGCTGGTGACCGAAGGGCTGAAGGTGCTCCAGTGCGGTGACCCGAGCGCGACCGGTGAGGGCTACCGGGAGACCGACGGCACCGGCGGCCCGACCTACCGGTTCGCCGAGGAGAACCTGCCGGTCGACAAGCGCCCCGCCTACCCGGAGGGCGTCATCGCGATGGCGAAGACCAGCGAGCCGAGCAGCACCGGCAGCCAGTTCTTCATCGTCTACGGCGACAGCGAACTGTCCCCGGACTACACCGTCCTGGGCACCGTCACGGCGGGCATGGACATCGTGAAGAAGGTCGGCGCCGACGGGCACGACAACGCGTTCGCCGAGTCGGCCGGTGGCGGCCACCCCAAGACCGAGGTCCTGATCAAGTCGCTGACGCTCACCGCCGGCTGACGACCCGTACCACCGACGAAAGATCGGCGCGATCCCCGCGGGGATCGCGCCGATCTTTCGTTTCCGCTCTTCTCGTTTCCGCCGGGTCGGCGCCCGCCGGATCGTTCCGGTCAGGTCGGCGCCGGCCGCCAGACGGCCTCAGGCGCCCGACGTGACCCGGTAGGCGTCGAAGACCCCGTCGACCTTGCGTACGGCCGCCAGCAGGTGTCCCAGGTGCTTCGGATCGGCCATCTCGAAGCTGAACCGGCTGACCGCCACCCGGTCGCGGGTCGTGGTGACCGTCGCGGACAGGATGTTGACCCGCTCCTCGGACAGCACTCGGGTGACGTCGGCGAGCAGCTTGTGCCGGTCGAGCGCCTCGACCTGGATCGCGACCAGGAACGTCGACGCCGAGGTCAGCTTCCAGCTCACCTCGACGATCCGCTCCTCCTGGACCTTCAGGTCCTCGGCGTTGGCGCAGTCGTCGCGGTGCACGCTGACCCCGCCGGACCGGGTCACGAACCCGAAGACCGCGTCCGGCGGTACGGGCGTGCAGCACCGGGCCAGCTTGATCCAGACGTCGCTGACCCCGCGTACGACCACACCCGGGTCGTGGCCGGTGACCCGACTGCGCGGCGGGCGGGTGGCGATCGCGGTCTCGGCCAGGTCCTCGGCCGCGCCCTCCTCGCCGCCGTAGCCGGCCATCAACCGCTGGACGACCGACTGCGCCGACACCTGGCTGTCGCCGACCGCCGCGTACAGCGACGCCACGTCGGGCAGGTGCAGGTCGCGGGCGATCGTCATCAGGTTGTCGGAGCTGAGCATCCGCTGCAACGGCATGCCCTGCTTGCGCATCGCCTTGACGATCGCGTCCTTGCCGGCCTCGATCGCCTCCTCGCGGCGCTCCTTGTTGAAGAACTGCCGGATCTTCGTACGCGCCCGCGGGCTCTTGACGAACCCGAGCCAGTCCTGGGTCGGGCCGGCGGTGTCGGACTTCGAGGTGAAGATCTCGATCACGTCGCCGTTGGACAGCGTCGACTCCAGCGGCACGAGCTTGCCGTTGACCCGCGCCCCGATGCACTTGTGCCCGACCTCGGTGTGCACCGCGTACGCGAAGTCGACCGGCGTCGACGCGGTCGGCAGCGGAATCACGTCGCCCTTCGGCGTGAAGACGTAGACCTCCTGGCTGGACAGGTCGAACCGCAGCGCGTCGAGGAACTCGCTCGGGTCACTCGCCTCCCGCTGCCAGTCCAGCAGCTGCCGCAGCCAGGTCATCTCGTCGATGTGCGCCGGCGGGCCGACGATCGTCGCGCCCTTCTTCTCCTTGTACTTCCAGTGCGCGGCGATGCCGAACTCGGCGGTGCGGTGCATCGCGTACGTCCGGATCTGCATCTCGACCGGCTTGCCGGTCGGGCCGATCACGGTGGTGTGCAGCGACTGGTACATGTTGAACTTCGGCATCGCGATGTAGTCCTTGAACCGGCCCGGCACAGGCTGCCAGTTCGCGTGGATCACACCGAGGGCCGCGTAGCAGTCGCGGACCGTGTCGACCAGGATGCGGACCCCGACCAGGTCGTAGATGTCGTTGAAGTCCCGACCCCGGACGATCATCTTCTGGTAGATCGAGTAGAGGTGCTTGGGCCGCCCGGTCGTCTCCGCCTTGATCTTGGCGGCCTTCAGGTCGACCTGTACCTTCTGCGTCACCTGGCGCAGCAGCGCCTCCCGCTGCGGCTGGTGCTCGCCGATCAGCCGGTTGATCTCCTCGAACCGCTTCGGGAACAGCGTGCCGAACGCCAGGTCCTCGAGCTCCCACTTGATCGTGTTCATACCCAGCCGGTGGGCCAGCGGGGCGAGGATCTCCAGCGTCTCCTTCGCCTTCTGCTCCTGCTTCGGCCGGGGCAGGAAGGTCAGCGTGCGCATGTTGTGCAGCCGGTCGGCGAGCTTGATGACCAGCACCCGGGGGTCCTTGGCCATCGCGACCACCATCTTGCGGATGGTCTCGGCCTTCGCCGCGTCGCCGAGCTTGACCTTGTCGAGCTTGGTCACCCCGTCGACCAGCAGCGCCACCTCGCCGCCGAAGTCGGCCCGCATCTGGTCGAGGCCGTAGTCGGTGTCCTCGATCGTGTCGTGCAGCAGCGCCGCGACGAGCGTGGTCGTGTCCATGCCCAGGTTGGCCAGGATCGTCGCCACCGCGAGCGGGTGCGTGATGTACGGGTCACCGGACTTGCGGTACTGCCCGGAGTGCCAGCGGGCGGCCATGTCGAAGGCGCGCTGGAGCAGCCGGGCGTCGGCCTTGGGATGCGACGCCCGGTGGGTGGCGATGAGCGGCTCCAGCACCTCGCTCACCTGGGGTGTCTGCCACGGCGCGTTGAACCGGGCCAGCCGGGCCCGGACCCGCCGGCCGGTGGGCGCGCCGACCAGGCCGAAGCTCGACGACTGCGACTCCGGGTCGTCGGTCGCCGGACCGGGCGACGTGCCCGGGGTCGGGAAGGCCACCACGACCCCGCCGGCCGGGTCGCCGGCCGACCGGTCCGCGCCGCCGTTGCGGCCCGCGCCGTTGGCGGCCGGGGTGTTGCCCGCCGGCCCGGTGCCGTTGGCCACCTGGCCGGTGCCGTTGGCCGCCCGGCCGGTGGGGTTCGCCGTCGAGGCCGGGGACGGAACGGCACCGGAACGCGTGCCGGCGGGCACGGCGGTGCCGGACAGCGCACCGGCGGCCGGGCCACGGCCCGCCGACACGTCGGCCGCCGGCCCGTGGCCGTTCGTCAGGGCCTCGCCGTCGGCCCGGCCCGTGGTCCGGTCGGACGCCGCGCCACGCGGCGCCCGCCCAGATGACAGTTCGAATTCGTCGGCCGGGGCGGCCACCTGGCCCACCTCGCCCGATCCGTTTGCGGCGGCGTTGTCCTCGCCAGTCGGGTGCACCGTGTCCTCCACCGAAGGGGCGACGTCGTGGGACACCGGCCTCCTCACACCTCGCCGGAAAATGAGCCAGCCGGGTATCCGGCCGACCAGCCCGAATCAGCCGACCGTAACCGGCCGGTGCCTTCCTCCGCTAGCCGGGTGGAACGGTTCCCGCCCGGTCCTGGCCAACTTCCCGCCCGGTCCTGACTGACCGCCCACCTGCTCCTGGCCAGACAGATCACTCCCCACCTGGTCAGAAGGCCCATCCTACCCGTCCGGGAGACCCGACGCCGTTCGCTCGGCCAGCGGGTCGGGCGCCCGGGGACACTTCCGCCGTACGGGCACCCGATGGGATCAGACCGTCAGCAGGGCATGGACCGCCCGGGGAGACAACCGCTCCCGGCCGCCGAGAAACGACAACTCCAACAGCACGGTGAACCCGGCGATCGTGCCACCGGCCCGCTCCACCAGATCGAGGGTCGCCCGCGCCGTACCGCCGGTCGCCAGCACGTCGTCGACGACCAGAACCCGCTGCCCGGCGGCGAACGCGTCCTGGTGCACCTCCAGCGTCGCCTCCCCGTACTCCAGGGCGTACGACTCGGCGTACGCGGCCCGGGGCAGCTTGCCCGCCTTGCGCACCGGTACGACACCGGTGCCCGCCGCGTACGCGATCGCCGCCGCCACCACGAAGCCGCGGGCCTCGATGCCGACCACGACGTCGAAGGAGTCCCGGCCGTGGTAGGCGACGATGCCGTCGACGACCTCGCGGAAGGCGGCACCGTCGGCGAAAAGCGGCATCAGGTCCTTGAAGAGGACGTCCGGCTTGGGAAAGTCGGGTACGTCCAGGACCCGGCTCGCCACCAGGCGCGCCATCTCCGGGCCACTGTCGCCCCGCAGCTCGGTGCCGGCCCGCGCCACCGCGTCAGCGGCCGCGCCGCCGAGCCTGACAGTTCCCTCACTCCGCTCGGTCACGGCGTCACCTCGCTTCGCTCGGCACCACCGTGAACACCACTGAGCCCAATGGTTCCCTCGCTCCGCTCGGTCACAGCGCCCCCTCTGGCATCGAGAACGGCGTCCGGCACGCCGTACGAGACAGCATGCCGGACGCCGGTTTCAGTTCTGGTGCGTGGGTCAGCGGCGCTTGCCACCGGGGCGGTTGCCGCCACCGGGACGGCCGCCGGCGCGTCCTCCCCCACCGGAGGACCGCTTGCCCGCCGGCCGGGCGCCCGCCTTCGGCGCCGCCCCGGCCAGGGCGGCCACCTCGGTCTCCTCGGCCGGCGCGACCGCCGCCGAGGTCTTCGCGCTCTTGGCCGCGCGGCCGGCACCCTTCGGGCTCACGTCGCCGCGGGCGACGGCGGCCCGACGGGAGAGAACCCGCTCGGTGTGCGCCCGGATCTTCGGCTCGTAGTCCTTGAAGGTCACCAGGACCGGCGGGGCGAAGAAGAGCGACGAGTAGACGGCGACCGCCATACCGACGAAGAGCACCAGACCGAGGTCCTTCAGCGTGCCGGCGCCGAGCAGGCCGGCCCCGATGAAGAGCAGACCACCGACGGGCAGCAGGGCCACCACGCTGGTGTTGATCGACCGCATCAGGGTCTGGTTGACCGCCAGGTTGGTCGACTCGGCGTACGTCCTGCTGCTGCCGCCGGTGATGCCGCGCGTGTTCTCGTGGACCTTGTCGAACACCACGACGACGTCGTACAGCGCGAAACCGATGATGGTCAGGAAGCCGATGATCGTCGACGGGGTGACCTCGAAGCCGACCAGCGAGTAGACACCCGCGGTCAGGATCAGGTCGAGCAGCAGCGAGCTGACGGCGGCGATCGCCATCCGCCACTCGAACCGCAGGATCAGGTAGACCGTGACGACCGCGATGAAGACCAGCAGACCGAGCAGTGCCCGCTCGCTCACCTGGGCGCCCCAGGCGCCGCTGACCCGGCTGGAGCTGATCTCACCGGCCGGCAGGCTGAACTCCTCGGCCAGGATGTCCTGGACCTCCTGGGAGTTCGCCGGCGTCAGCTCACCGGTGCGGATCAGGTAGGAGCCGGTGGTCGCGTTGCCGACCTGCTGGACCGAGACGACCTCGCGCGCCTCATCGTTTCCGTCGAGGCTGCCCAGGGCGTCCTCGACCGCGGTCTCGGCCCGCTCCATGGTGCCGATGCTGGCCGGGATCTGGAACTCGTTGCCGCCCCGGAAGTCGATGCCGAGGCTGAAGCCGCGGAACGCGAAGCTCAGGACCGCCACGAGGACGAGTGCGCCGGCGACCGAGAACCACACCTTGCGGCGGTTGACGATGTTGAGGCCGGCCTCGCCCCGGTAGAGGCGGCTTGCCAGACCATTGCGGCCGCTCATGCCGCTACCTCGTTTCGTTCTGCACCGGCCTTCGGCACGGCGGCACTGACCTGGATGGTTCGCTCGCTGGGCCCGTACACGTCAGGCCTCCTTGGTGCGCGGGGCGCCGGGCTTGACCGGCTGCTCCGCCTCGTCGTCCTGGTCCAGGATCCGACCGAGACCGCTGACCCGTGGCGACAGGAACGCCTTGGTCCGGGCGAACATCGTCATGATCGGGTGCCGGAAGAGGAAGACCACGACCAGGTCGAGGATGGTGGCCAGGCCCAACGCGAAGGCGAAGCCCTTCACCACACCGACCGAGACGATGTAGAGCACCACCGCGGCGAGGATCGTGATCACGTTGGCCGAGATGATCGTCCGGCGGGCCCGGACCCAGGCGCGCGGCACCGCGCTGCGCGGGCTGCGGCCCTCCCGGATCTCGTCCTTCAATCGTTCGAAGTAGATGACGAACGAGTCGGCGGCGACACCCAACGAGACGATGAACCCGGCGATACCGGCGAGGGTCAGGGTGAAGCCGATCTGCCGGCCGAGCACGATCAGCGCGCCGAAGACCAGCAGCGCCGACAGGATGAGGCTCAGGAAGATCACGGTGCCGAGCAGCCGGTAGTAGAAGAACGCGTAGATCGCGACCAGGGCCATGCCGATGCCCATGGCGAGCAGACCGGCGCGCAGGTATTCGCTGCCCAGCGTCGCGGAGACGGCCTGCGCCTCCTGCTGCTCGAAGGTCATCGGCAGGGCGCCGAAGCGCAGGTTGCTGGCCAGTTCGTTGGCGTCGCGGCTGGTGAACTGGCCGGTGATCTGCGAGTCGCCGGTCAGCACGCCCTGGATCTCCGGCGAGGAGATGACGTCGTTGTCGAGCACGACCGCGACCCGGCACTTGCCGTCCTGGCCGAGCGCGGCCTGCTCGCAGGCCTGGCCCTCGTTGTTGAACGCCTCGCGGGTCAGGTTGGTCCACTTGCTCTGGCCGCCGCCGGTGAAGTTCAGGCTGACCACCCACTGGCTGGTGGTCTGGTCGAGAACGGCGTTGGCGTCGTTGACGTCGGTGCCGAGCACCTTGGCCACGTCGAGCAGGTACTTGACCTGCCCCTCGCAGGCCACCGCCTGCTCCCCCTCGGCCCGGATGGAGCCGGGCAGCCGGTCGGCCAGCTGCAGACAGCCGATGGTCGGCACGTTGAACTGGAAGGCCGGCGGCAGCACCCCGACCTCGCGGCCGGTCAGCTGGGCGAACGGCGCGAGGGCGGCGTCGAGGACCTCGTCCTGGCCGAGCTGGGCCGGCGCCTGGAGCTGCTCCGCGGCGGCCCAGGAGTTCGCGCCGAGCTTGGCCCGCACCGCGGCGAGCAGTTCCTCGTTGGTCTCGGCCTCCTCGACCGAGGGCCCGGAGGCGGCCGGGGTGGGCTCGGGGGTCGCCTCCGCCGACGGGGTGGCCGACGCGCTCGGCGCGGGGGCCATGCCGCCCTGGCCGGCGGCGCTGGCCGACGCGGACGGCGACGCCGATACCGACGGGTCGGCGGAGCCGGACGGGGCCGGTTCGGCCGAGCCGCTCGGGGTCGGGGTGCCGCTCGGCGCCGGCGCCGAGGTGCCGCCACCGCCGTCGGTGACCTTGAGGACCTTGCGGAACCGCAGCTCGGCCGCTGCCCCGACCTCGGACAGATCGCGGTTCTGGCCGGGCAGGGAGACGACGATGTTGCGGTTACCCTCGGTGACCACCTCGGCCTCGGAGACACCGAGGCTGTTGACCCGGCTCTCGATGATGTTGCGGGCCTCTTCGAGGTTCTCCGCCGGCGGGTCCTGGCCGTCCGGGGTGATCGCCTCGAGCGTCACGCGGGTGCCGCCGATGAGGTCGAGCCCCAGCCGGGGCTCCAGCCGCTCCTTCAGACCTCCGCTCGCGCCAGCGAAGAACACCAGGAGATAGAGAATGGCGAAGATGAGGCCGAGCACGGCGAGTTGCCGCCCGGGCCGCATCTGTCCCTGAGGTGGTGCCACGGCTGTCGTGTCTCCCTGCGCGGTCGGCCGCTGAGTGTGGTGGGCGGCGGGTGGTGGCGCGCCGGCACACCCTGGCCGGCGACGGGTATCTTGCGCGCCGGCCAGCAGGCCGACCGGCGCGATTATCCAGTATCTTCGATGTTCTCGCGACCCCGTCAGCGGGGTCGCGGGTCACTCCTTGCGGAGATCCGGTCCGGTGCTGGCCGTGTTCTCGGCCTCGGGCTCCGGCGTCTCCTCGATCTCCTCCGGCCGGTCGGCGCTGTTCACCACGCGGGCGATCGCCGGACGGGCGAAGCGGAGCTGCACGCCGGGCGACGGCTCGAGGGTGACGGTGTCGTCGTCGACGGCCGCCACGGTGCCGTGCAGGCCGCCGATGGTCACGACCTGATCGCCGGGGCCGAGCGCGGACTGCATCTGCTCAGCCTCTTTGCGCCGCTTCTGCTGCGGACGGATCATCATGAAATACATGACGCCGAAAAGCAGGGCGATCATCAGGATCGGCATGAAACTGCCGGCGCCACCGCCGGACTCTGCTGCCAAATGCACGCTACGACCTTCCCATTGGCCTCGACCACCAGCGTGGGGGCGCCGGAGCGGAGGAATGACTTCACATCCTGTGCGGACCGCGGCGAGTCTAGTCGCTGTGCCTGTAAACACCGAACTTGGTGCAGATCACGAACACATCACGCCTGCTGGCCGGAGCTGAAAAGGTCGGGCCCGGACTGGGGCGGCGCCCCGAAGGAACCCGGCGGCGGCGTACGCCCGAGATGCCTCCAGGCCGCCTCGGTGGCCACCCGGCCGCGTGGCGTACGCGCCAGCAGGCCGGCCCGGACGAGGAACGGTTCGCACACCTCTTCGACCGTGTCGGGCTGCTCCCCGACCGCGACGGCCAGCGTCGACAGGCCGACCGGACCACCCCGGAAGAGGTCGACGAGCGCGGTCAGCACGCCCCGGTCGAGCCGGTCCAGGCCCAGGTCGTCGACGTCGTAGACCTGGAGGGCGGCGCGGGCGGTCTCCAGGGTGACCACACCGTCGGCGCGTACCTCGGCGAAGTCACGGACCCGGCGCAGCAGCCGGTTGGCGATCCGCGGCGTGCCCCGGGACCGGCCCGCCACCTCGGCCGCGGCGTCGTCGGTGATCGGCACCCCGAGGATCCGGGCCGACCGCTGCAACAGCGCCTCCAGGTCGGCCGGCGAGTAGAAGTCGAGGTGGGCGACGAACCCGAACCGGTCGCGCATCGGGCCGGTCAGCAGGCCGGACCGGGTGGTGGCGCCGACCAGCGTGAACGGCTCCACGTCCAGCGGGATCGCGGTCGCGCCCGGACCCTTGCCGACCACCACGTCGACCCGGAAGTCCTCCATGGCGCTGTAGAGCAGTTCCTCGGCCGGCTTGGCGATCCGGTGGATCTCGTCGATGAACAGGACGTCGCCCTCGGTGAGGCTGGTCAGGATCGCCGCCAGGTCACCGGAGCGCTCGATCGCCGGGCCGCTGGTGATCCGGATGCCGGAACCCAGCTCGGCCGCGACGATGTTGGCCAGCGTCGTCTTGCCCAGCCCGGGCGGCCCGGACAGCAGGATGTGGTCGGGCGGCGAGCCCCGGCGCATGGCGCTCTTGAGCAGCAGTTCGAGCTGGTCGCGGACCCGGTGCTGGGCGATGAAGTCGGCCAGCCGCTTCGGGCGGACGCTGACCTCGGCGTCACGCTCGGCGTCGGTCGCCCACGCCGACACCAGCCCCTCGGCGTCGCTCATCGGGTCACCTGGTCCGGCCCAGCAGGCGGATGGCCTGCTTGAGCAGGACAGGCACCGGCGGGGTCGGGCCGTCGACGGTCTCGGCGACCGCCGTGACCGCCTGGTCGGCCTGGGAAGCGGTCCAGCCGAGACCGACCAGCGCCTGGCGGACCTGGTCGTGCCAGGCCCCAGCGGTCACCCCGGCCGCGCCGTCCGCGCCGACCGGGACCGGGCCGATCCGGTCGCGCAACTCCAGGACCAGCCGTTCGGCGCCCTTCTTGCCGATGCCCGGCACCTTGGTCAGGGTGGCGGTGTCGCCGCCGCCGATGGCCCGCCGCACGGTGTCGGGGCTGTGCACGGCCAGCACCGCCTGGGCCAGCCGGGGGCCCACGCCGCTGGCGGTCTGGAGCAGTTCGAAGAGCTGCTTCTCCTCGTCGTCGGCGAAGCCGTACAGCGTCAGCGAGTCCTCGCGTACGACCAGGCTGGTGGCCAGCCGGGCCGGCTGCCCGACCCGCAGGTTGGCCAGGGTGCCGGGGGCGCACTGCACGGCGAGCCCGACCCCGCCCACCTCGACCACCGCCCCGTCGGGCGACACGGCGGCGACGACGCCCTGGACACTCGCGATCATCGGGTTCCTCCCCTGCGGGCGGCCTGGGCCGCGGCGGCGGCGAGCCGGGACCGCGTCCCGCCGCGCCAGACGTGACAGATGGCCAGCGCCAGCGCGTCGGCGGCGTCGGCCGGTCGGGGCGGCGCGTCCAGCCGCAGCAGCCGGGTGACCATGGTGGTGACCTGGGCCTTGTCGGCCTGGCCGGAGCCGGTGACGGCGGCCTTGACCTCGCTCGGCGTGTAGGTCTGCACGGGCAGGCCGGCCCGTGCCCCGGCCAGGACGGCGACGGCGCTGGCCTGGGCGGTGCCCATCACGGTGCGGGTGTTGTGCTGGCTGAAGACCCGCTCCACGGCGACGCTCTGCGGCCGGTGCTCGGCGACCAGGTCGGTCAGTGCCCGGTCGAGGTGCAGCAGGCGCAGCGACAGGTCGTCGCCGGGATCGGTGTGGACCACGTAGTAGCCGACCAGGGTGCACGGCCGGCCGGGCACCCCCTCGACCACGCCGACTCCGCACCGGGTCAGCCCCGGGTCGACGCCGAGCACCCGCACCGGTTTCCTCCCCGCTCTACCGTCGCGCCCGCACTCACCCGTGCGCCCGCATCGACCTATGCGCCCGCACCCACCCGCACGCCCGCTTGTCCCCCGCCGGCCCCGGCTCGGGACCCACCTCCGGCAGTACGTGTGTTCGACACCCTACTGCGTGCGTACGACACCACCGTGCGGCGACACACCCGCCACAGGCCACCGGTCGCCGGTTGGCCGTCGTGCCCGGCCGGGCGCCGCCCTACCGTACCGATCATGAACAGGAACGGGGAGGCGACGCCGTCATGCACGTGATCGAGGGGGCCGGCCGGTGGGTGCCGCCGGCGGACGGAACGTCCAGCCGGTACGAGGAGCACCTGCGGGTTCCGGACATGTCGCTGGGTACGTACCGGATCCCGGCGGGCGGGACGGACGGGCAGAACCCGCACACCGAGGACGAGGTGTACGTGGTGACCGCGGGCCGCGCCCGGCTGGTCACGCCGGACGGGGCGGCACCGGTGGGTCCGGGGTCGGTGGTGTTCGTGCCGGCCGGCGAGGAGCACCGGTTCGTCGACGTGACCGAGGACCTGACGGTGCTGGTCTTCTTCGGTCCCGCCGAAGGGCTTCGCGGGCAGGCGGCCACATAGGTTCGGCGCCGAGTATGTGCCCGCCGCCCATGTGCCGCCGGGCGTGATGCTCGTAACTTCATGCGCCATGACGGCAGAACCCGTGGCGGTCCCCCACACCGTGCAGCTCGACCTGTCGGGGCGTACCGCCCTGGTGACCGGGGGCGGCAGCGGCATCGGCCGGGCGTGCGCCGTACGGCTGGCCGCCGCCGGGGCGGCGGTGGTCGTGGTGGACCGCAACGTCGAGGCGGCCAAGGAGGTCGCGGCGCTGACCGGCGGCCGCGCCGAGGGGATCGACCTCGCCGAGCCCGGTGCCGTCGACCGGCTCGACCCCGCCATCGACATCGTGGTCAACAACGCCGGCCTGCAGCACGTCGCCCCGGTCGAGGAGTTTCCGGCCGAACGGTTCGCCTACATCCAGAAGGTGATGGTCGAGGCGCCGTTCCTGCTGGTCCGCCGGGCCCTGCCGCACATGTACGCCACCGGCTGGGGCCGCGTGATCAACATCTCTTCGGTGCACGGGCTGCGGGCCTCGGCGTACAAGTCGGCGTACGTGACGGCCAAGCACGCGCTGGAGGGGCTGTCCAAGGTCGTCGCGCTGGAGGCCGCCGCGCACGGGGTGACCGCCAACTGCATCAACCCCGGGTACGTCCGTACCCCGCTGGTCGAGGGCCAGATCGCCGCCCAGGCCCGCAGCCACGGCATCCCGGAGACCGAGGTCGTCGAGCGGATCATGCTGGCCCGGGCGGCGATCAAGCGGCTGGTCGAACCGGAGGAGGTCGCCGAGCTGATGGCCTACCTGTGCACCCCGGCCGCCTCGTTCATCACCGGCAGTTCCCTGGCGCTCGACGGGGGCTGGACGGCGAACTGAGTCGGCCGGTCCACCACAATGGGGATCATGACCTCGCCGATCGAGTTCCTGGAACTGCTGGCCCGCGAGGCCGCGGCGGTCGAGTTCGAGGGACCGGTCGTGGCCGCCCGCGAGGCCGGGCTGCCCGCCGACCGGCTCGCCGACCTGGAGGCCGCCAAGCTCGTCGCGCTGCGGGTACGCGGCCTGCTGGAGCGCCGCCGCCGGCGCGAGGTGGAGCTGTCCGGCCTCTACGACACCGCCTCCGACCTGGCCGGGTTGCGCGACGTCGACGCGGTGTTACACGCCATCGTGCGCCGGGCCCGGCACCTGCTCGGCGCCGACGTGGCCTACATGACGCTCAACGACCCCGACCGCGGCGACACCTACATGCGGGTCACCGACGGTTCGGTGTCGGCGCGCTTCCAGCGGCTGCGGCTGCCGATGGGCGCCGGCCTCGGCGGCCTGGTGGCGCAGTCCGGCACCCCGTACGTGACCGCCGACTACGGGCAGGACGCCCGGTTCCGGCACACCGGCGAGATCGACGCCGGGGTCGGCGAGGAGGGCCTGGTCGCCATCCTCGGCGTACCGCTGCGGCTCGGCTCCGGGGTGATCGGGGTGCTCTACGCCGCCAACCGCACCGCGCGGCCGTTCGCCCGCGAGGAGGTGGCGCTGCTGGTGTCGCTGGCCGCGCACGCCGCCGTCGCGATCGACACCGCCCGGCTGCTCGCCGAGACCCGGGCCGCGCTGGAGGAGCTGTCGACGGCCAACTCCACCATCCGCGCGCACAGCGCGTCGGTGGAGCGGGCCGCCGCCGCGCACGACCGGATGACGTCGCTGGTGCTGCGCGGCGGCGGGGTCGAGGACGTGGCCGCGGCCGTCACCGACGTACTCGGCGGGGCGCTGCTCGCCCTGGACGCCGACGGCCGGCAGATCGCCCGGGTCGGCCGGATCGACGAGCCGGACCGGCCGTCGATCGTGGAGGCGGTCGCCGCGTCGCGCACCGAGGGACGCAGCGTCCGCCGGGGTCCACTGTGGTACGCGGCCGTCGTCGCCGGCACCGAGAACCTCGGCGCCCTGGTGCTGCGTCCCGACAGCGAACTCGTCGACGCCGACCAGCGGATCCTGGAGCGGGCGGCGCTGGTGACCGCGCTGCTGCTGCTCTTCCGGCGCACCGTCGCCGAGGCGGAGAGCCGGGTCCGCGGCGAACTGCTCGACGACCTGATCGCCCGGCCGGTGCACGACGCCGAGGCGCTGCGCGGCCGGGCCCGCCGCCTCGGTGTGGACCTCGACGACCCGCACGTGCTGGTCGCCGTCGGCGACGACGCGATCGCCGGCACCGGGTCGGCCCGGCAGCGGGTGGTGTCGTGGGCGACGACGTACGCGTCGACCCGCGGCGGGCTGGCCGCGGCCCGCGACGGGCGGGTGGTGCTGATGCTGCCCGGTAGCGACGCCGGCGGCTGCGCCCGGGCGGTGGCCCGCGACCTGTCCCGGATCACCGGGCGGCCGGTGACGGCCGGGGCGAGCGGCCCGTCGACCGGGCCGGCGTCGCTGGCGGTGGCGTTCCGCGAGGCCGACCGGTGCCTGACCGCCCTGGCCGCGCTCGGCCGGGCCGGGCAGGGGGCGAGCACCAGTGAGCTGGGCTTCGTCGGGCTGCTGCTCGGCGCCGTCGGCGACGACGCCGACCGGGACGTGACCCGGTTCCTGACCGACACCGTCGGCCCGGTCGTCGACTACGACGCCCGCCGGGGTACGGCGCTGGTCAAGACGCTGGAGGCGTACTTCGGGGTGGGTGGCAGCCTGGCCCGCGCGGCCGAGCAGTTACACGTGCACGTCAACACGGTGACGCAGCGGCTGGACCGGGTGGGGCAGCTCCTCGGGCCGGACTGGCAGCGGCCCGAGCGGGCGCTGGAGGTGCAGTTGGCGCTGCGCCTGCACCGGCTGCGTACCCCGACGAACTGACCGTCGGCGGCCGGTGCCGGGGCGGCCCGCGCGGCACCGCGCCCGGCGGGCCGCGCGGATCGTCAGGCGCCGGCGGGCGGCCCCGGCCGGCCGGCGGCCGGACCGGCGATGCCGGCCAGGAGGGTGTCGACGACCCGTACGGCGAGGTCGGTGTCGTCGAGGTTCGGCAGCGGCCGGACGACCCGGTGCAGCAGGACCGGTCCGGTCAGCATCGCCACGGTCAGCTCGACGTCGAGATCGGGGCGCAGCTCGCCGGTGGCGACGCCGCGGCGCAGCACCCGGCGCAGCACCTCGCGGCGCGGCTCCATGATCTCCTGGTAGAGCCGGTCCTGCTCCGGGGTGCGGTGGAACTGCGGCGCCAGGCAGGTCATGATCCGCGCCGCCCGCTCGTCGGTGTGCTGGCCGACGACCTCCAGCAGCGACACCACGTCGTCGCGGACCGAGTCGCCGACCGGCTCGGCCGGCGCCCCCTTGAGCGTGCGCAGCGCGTCGACCAGCAGCGCGTCCTTGCCCGGCCAGCGGCGGTAGATGGTGGCCTTGCCGACGCCGGCCCGGGCGGCGACCGCCTCGACCGACAGCGTCTCGACGCTGCCACCCTCGGCGAGCAGGTCGAGGACCGCCTCGACGATGGCCTCGTCGGCGCGGCTGCTGCGCGGCCGGCCCGGTGGCCGGGCGGTCCCGGGCCGGTCGGGTTGCCGGGCGGTTCCGGAACGGTCGGGGTGCCGGGCGGCGGCGCGGTCGTCGGGCATCGGAGCGGGCATCGAGTGCCGAGCCTAGGACACGTCGACGAGTTCCTGGTCACCGGCCGGCCCCGGCTCGACCCGGCGGCCCGGGATCCAGCGCAGTGCGGCGACGACGCCGAGCACGGCGGCCACGGCCGAGACGACGGCCGCCACGTGCATCGCCGAGACGAAGGCGGCGTCGGCCGCGGCGGTCACCGCGCCGCCGGCCGCGCCGAGTCGGTCGGCGACGCCGTACGCGCCGGAGATCGACCCGGTGACCGCGTCCCGTACGCCGGCCGGCAGGTCGGCGGCGGCCGGGGCGATCTCGGCCCGGTAGATCCCGGCCAGGACGGAGCCGACGACGGCGACGCCGAGGGCGCCGGCCACCTGCCGCACGGTGTTGCTGACCGCCGAGCCGACCCCGGCCTTCTCCCGGGGCAGCGCCGACATGATCGATTCAGTGGCCGGCGGCATGATGTTGGCCATCCCGGCGCCCTGGAGGAGGAAGAGCACGCTGAACAGCCAGATCGGGGTCCGTTCGTCGAGGAGGACGAACCCGGCCATGGCGAGCGCGACCAGGCCGAGCCCGGTGGCGCAGACGGCGCGGGCGCCGTACCGGGCGACCATCGCGGCGCTGCGCGGGGCGAAGACCAGTTGGGCGACGGCGAACGGCAGGAAGAGCAGTCCGGTCATCAGCGGGCTGTAGCCGCGTACGAGCTGGAGGTAGAAGGCGCTGAAGAACATCACGCCCATGCTGGCGAACCAGACCAGCCCCACCACGGCCGTCGGCGCGGCGAAGCGCGCCACCCGGAACAGGCGTACGTCCAGCGCCGGGAACGGCGTACGCCGCTCGTGCAGGACGAACGCGGTCAGCAGCAGCACGCCGCCGACGAGGGAGATCCACACGACCGGCCGGCCGAAGCCGTGCTCGCCGCCGTCGATGATGCCGTACGTCAGCGTGACCAGGCCGGCGACCGACAGGAGCACGCCGGGTACGTCGATCCGCCCCGGCCGGGGATCGCGCGACTCGGGCACCAGCAGCGCCACGGCGATCAGGCCGGCGGCGGTGACCGGCACGTTGATCAGGAACACCGAGCCCCACCAGAAGTGCTCCAGCAGCAGCCCGCCGAGGATCGGGCCGATGGCGACGGCGATGCCGACCGCGCCGGCCCACAGGCCGATCGCGCGCGGCCGTTCGCGGGGGTCGAAGACGTTCGAGATGATCGAGAGGGTGACCGGCATGATGGCGGCGCCGCCCACGCCCATCAGCGCCCGGGCGGCGATCAACTGGCCGGGGTCCCGGGCGTACGCCGACAGCAGCGAGCCCAGCCCGAACACGGCCAGCCCGAGGAGCAGGAACCGCTTGCGGCCGTAGCGGTCGCCGAGGACACCGAAGGTGAACAGCAGCCCGGCGAAGACCAGGGTGTACGAGTTGATCGACCATTCGAGTTCGCCCTGGGTGGCGCCGAGGCCGCGGACCGGGTCGGCGAGGGTGCGCAGGGCGACGTTGAGGATCGTGTTGTCGAGTACGACGACCAGCAGGCTGACCACGAGCACGCCGAGGATCGCCCACCGCCTGGGATGTCCGCTGTTCTCGTCCGGTCGCATGTGCCCCCCAAAAACGATACGGAACAGTCTCGTAACGCGATCAGCGTAGGTCTGGGCCCAGCGATACGGAACGGTACCGTTTCGATTGTGTCCGCGCTCACCCGCGCCGGCACCACACGGCGCGCCAGACGGCGCCAGCGGCGCCGGCACACGAGATTGATCTGGGCGGGAGGGACCCTACGGCTGGCGGATAAGGGCTCTGGCGCTCAGATCAACGACGAGCCCACTGGCAACTCCGACAATTCGGCCCGCCGGCGGACGGCGGGTGGCCGGCACCCGGGCGCGGAGACCGTCAGGTCAGGGCGGACAGGGCGAGGTCGACGTCGTCCACGGTGGAGTAGAGGTGGAACGAGGCGCGGACCCGGCCGCCACGGACCGCCGCGCGCACCCCGGCCGCCGCCAGCCGCTCCTGCGCGCCCGGTACGTCGACGGTCACGATCGCGCTGTCCCCCGGCGGGCGGCCGAGGCCGACCAGGAACCGGTTGGCCAGGTCCACGTCGTACGCGTGCACCGCCGCCACCCCGATCTCCGCCAGCAACTCCAGTGCGGGCGCGGCGCCGACCCAGTTCAGCCAGGCCGGTGAGATGTCGAACCGGCGGGCGTCGGACGCCAGCCGCAGCGGCGGGCCGTAATAGGACTCGTGGACCGCCGCCCCGGCGTACCAGCCGGCGGCCGACGGGGTCATCCGCTCGCGCAACCCGGGAGCGAAGTAGCCGAACGCGACGCCCCGTGGCGCCATCAGCCACTTGTAGGCGCTGACCACCACGGCGTCGGCGGCGGCGCCCGAGAACGGCAGCCAGCCACAGCCCTGGGTCGCGTCGACGACGACCAGCGCGCCGTGCGCCCGGGCCGCGGCCACGATCTCGTCGTACGCGGCGACGGCCCCGGTCGCGGACTGCACCAGGCTGAACGCGACCACGTCGGTCGACGCGTCGACGGAACCGGCGAGTTCGGCGGCCGGTACGGTGCGGACCCGCACTCCCCGCCCGGCCTGCGCCAGGTAGGGGAACAGGTTGGAGGTGAACTCCTCGACGGGCACCAGCACCCGGGCGCCGTCCGGCAGCGCCGCCGCGAGCGGGGCCAGCACCTGCGACGCGGCGGCCCCGACGGTCACGTCCGCGGCGGGCACCCCGACGAGTCCGGCGAAGGCGGCCCTGGACCGGCCGACCGACTCGTCCCAGCCTTCCCACGACGTGCGGCCCACCCGCCAGTCGGCGAGCGCCGCCTGCATCGCGTCCCAGGCCGGCCGCGGCGGCAGTCCGTAGCTGGCCGTGTTGAGCCAGCCCGGCTCGGGCTGCCACAGTTCGCGGGCCGTCGCCAGGTCCATGGTCCGGTCCCGTCAGCCGACCGCGGCCATGACCTCGTCGGAGACGTCGAAGTTGGCGTAGACGTTCTGCACGTCGTCGCAGTCCTCGAGGGCGTCGATCAGCTTGAAGACCTTGCGGGCACCGTCCTCGTCGAGGGGCACGTTGACGCTCGGCACCAGCGACGACTCGGCCGACTCGTACTCGATACCGGCGTCCTGCAACGCGGTCCGGACCGCGACCAGGTCACCCGGCTCGGAGATCACCTCGTATGCCTCGCCGAGGTTGTTGACCTCTTCGGCACCGGCGTCGAGGACGGCCATCAGCACGTCGTCCTCGGACCGCCCCTCGCTCGGCACGATCACCACGCCCTTGCGGTTGAACAGGTAGGACACCGAGCCGGCGTCGGCGAACGAGCCGCCGTTGCGGGTCAGCGCGGTGCGGACCTCGGTGGCGGCCCGGTTGCGGTTGTCGGTCAGGCACTCGATCAGCAGGGCGACGCCGTTCGGGCCGTAGCCCTCGTACATGATGGTCTGCCAGTCGGCGCCGCCGGCCTCCAGGCCGGAGCCGCGCTTGACGGCGCGCTCGATGTTGTCGTTGGGTACCGAGTTCTTCTTGGCCTTCTGGATGGCGTCGAACAGGGTGGGGTTACCGGCCGGGTCGCCGCCGCCGGTCCGCGCCGCGACCTCGACGTTCTTGATGAGCTTGGCGAACATCTTGCCGCGCTTGGCGTCGATGACCGCCTTCTTGTGCTTGGTCGTCGCCCACTTTGAGTGACCGGACATACGTGACCTCCGTCGATACCCCAACCCACCGCGCCAGCCACCGTCGCGCGCCATCCCCGGGCGAACCGCCGCGGGCGAACCCCCTGGGGTCGGGGTCGCCAACCGCTGCGAGCGGCCTGCCGCTACCGAATCGCGCCAATCCTACCGGCGCCGCACCCGGCGGGCGTGTCACGGGGCGGCGGGCGGTCAGGCGCCGGCCCGGACCAGATCGACGAAGAAGCGGTGTACGCGCAGGTCACCGGTCAGCTCGGGGTGGAACGAGGTGGCGAGCAGGGAACCCTGCCGGACCGCCACGATCCGCCCCCGCGGGCTGCCGTCGGCGACCCGGCCCAGCACCTCGACCCCGGCGCCGACCGACTCGACCCACGGAGCGCGGATGAACACCGCGTGGAACGGGCCGCCGTCGATGCCGGCGATCTCGACCGGCCCCTCGAAGGAGTCGACCTGCCGGCCGAACGCGTTGCGCCGTACGGTCATCTCGATGCCGTCGAAGCCGCGCTGGTCGGGCCGGCCGTCGAGCACCGTGGTCGCCAGCATGATCATGCCGGCGCAGGAGCCGTAGACGGGCATGCCGTCCGCGACCCGCTTGCGGACCGGGTCGAGCAGGCCGAACTCGATCGCCAGCTTGCTCATCGTGGTCGACTCGCCGCCGGGAACCACCAGCGCGTCGACCGCGTCGAGTTCGTGCGGGCGGCGAACCGGGCCGGCGGTGGCGCCGGCCTCGGTCAGCGCCCGGACGTGCTCGCGTACGTCGCCCTGCAGCGCCAGTACGCCGATCCTCGGGCCGCCGGTCACCAGCCGCGCTCCGCGAGCCGGTGCGGCACCGGGATGTCGTCGACGTTGATGCCGACCATCGCCTCGCCGAGCCCGCGCGACACCTTGGCGAGCACGTCGGGGTCGTCGTGGAACGTGGTGGCCTTGACGATGGCGGCGGCCCGCTGCGCCGGGTTGCCGGACTTGAAGATGCCGGAGCCGACGAAGACGCCCTCGGCGCCGAGCTGCATCATCATCGCCGCGTCGGCGGGGGTCGCGATGCCGCCCGCGGTGAACAGCACCACCGGCAGCTTGCCGGCCTCGGCGACCTCCTTGACCAGGTCGTACGGTGCCTGCAGCTCCTTGGCGGCGACGTACAGCTCGTCGGGCGACAGCGAGGTCAGCCGGCGGATCTCGCCACCGATCCTGCGCATGTGGGTGGTGGCGTTGGAGACGTCGCCGGTGCCGGCCTCCCCCTTGGAGCGGATCATCGCCGCGCCCTCGGTGATCCGGCGCAGCGCCTCGCCCAGGTTGGTGGCACCGCAGACGAACGGCACGGTGAACGCCCACTTGTCGATGTGGTTGGCGTAGTCGGCCGGGGTGAGCACCTCGGACTCGTCGACGTAGTCGACGCCGAGCGCCTGCAACACCTGCGCCTCGACGAAGTGGCCGATGCGGGCCTTGGCCATCACCGGGATCGAGACGGCGTTGATGATGCCGTCGATCATGTCCGGGTCGCTCATCCGGGACACGCCGCCCTGGGCGCGGATGTCGGCCGGTACGCGCTCCAGCGCCATGACCGCGACCGCGCCGGCATCCTCGGCGATCTTCGCCTGTTCGGGGGTGACCACATCCATGATCACGCCACCCTTGAGCATCTCGGCCATGCCGCGCTTGACGCGGGCGGTGCCGGTGACTGCGGGGGCGGTGCTGGTGGGGACAGCGGACTCGGACACGGCGTTCGACTCCTCGCACGGCGGTGGCGGATTGTTACCCAAAAGTGAACTGGCTGCGATGCTACGCCGCGCGCGGGTGCCGGCCGACAGCCAATCGACCCACCGGTGGCCTGCCCTGTGGCCCGCCTCACCGTTCCAGCCCGAACACGAAGATCAGGCCGGACCGGGGGTTCAGGGCACCGGAAGGTCGGTGTGGGCGTTGATGGTCGGATCGTCGATGTCGAAGTACGCCGGCTGCGGGTGCCGCCGCGCCATCCGCAGCAACCGGACGATCGGCCGGCGGCGCGCCGCCAGCGCGTCGCGTACGAGGTCGGTGTGCACCTGGCGGGCCACCGCGAGCCGCCGGCTCGCGACGATCACGGCCTGGGCCTGCGGATCGTCGTCCGGCAGCGTCGTGGCCCGCAACTGGCGGGTCAGGTCGTTCTCGGCCACCTCACGGTCCTCGTCGGAGGCGTCCAGCGCGATCCTCGCCGCCGCGTACACCTCGAACGGGTAGCGCTCGTCGTCGAGCACCGCCGCCGCCGCGGCCCGGCGCAGCAGATGCGCCTCCAGGGCCCGGGTCGCCGCCACCACCCGCAGGTGCAGTCGCTCGACGCGGGCCGCCGTCCAGGTCAGGTAAGCCGAGACCAGCACCAGGGCGACGACGCCACCGATCACCCACCGCATCCCGGCATCGTACGACCGACCGGGTACCCGGCGACGGCCCGTCCGCCGGCAGAGTCAGCCGGCCCACTCCTCGTGCATCACCCGGCCGTCCGTCGCCTCGATCGCGGTCGCGTAGACCTCCAGCACCCGCCGCGCGACGACCGGCCAGTCGAAGGTCGCCGCGACCTGCTGCGCGCACGCCGCCAGCGCGGCCCGGCGGTCCGGGTCGTCGAGCAGTTCGGCCATCGCGTCGGCGAGCGCGTCCGCGTCACCGGTCGGGAACAGCCGCCCGGCCCGACCGCCGTCGAGCACCCGCCGGAACGCGTCCAGATCGCTGGCCACCACCGCCGCGCCGGCCGCCATCGCCTCGGTCAGGATCATGCCGAACGACTCGCCGCCGATGTTCGGCGCCACGTACAGGTCGACGCTGCGCAGCATCCGGGCCTTGTCCGGCTCGGAGACCAGCCCCAGGAAAACCACCTGGTCACGCAGGTCGGCCGGGATCTCGCCGAGCAGTTCGTCGGCGTCACCCGGGCCGGCGACCAGCAGCCGCAGGCCGGGCCGGCGGCGGGCCAGCGACACGAACGCGTCCCGCAGCACCGGGAAGCCCTTGCGGGGCTCGGTGAACCGGCCCAGGAACCCCAGGGTGCCGCCGGACCCGACGGCGCACGGGCCGGGCCAGCCGGGCAGCGGCTCCACCCCGGCGAACTTCGCCACCGCCACCCCGTTCGGGATCTCGACCGCGCCGCCGCCGAGATGCTCGACCTGGACCTTGCGGGCCAGCTCGCTGACCGCGATCCGGGCGGTGATCCGCTCCAGCACCAGTTGCAGCATCCCCTGCGCCGCGGCCAGCGCCCGGGACCGGGTCATCGCGGTGTGGAACGTCGCCACCACCGGCCCGCGCGCCGACAACACCGCCAGCAGCGACACACTCAGCACGAACGGCTCGTGCACGTGCAGGATGTCGAACTCGCCCCGGGCCAGCCAACGCCGTACCCGGGCGGTGGAAACCGGGCCGAACGTGATCCGGGCCACCGAACCGTTGTACGGGAACGGCACCGACCGGCCGGCCGGCACCACGTACGGCGGCAACGGCGAATCGTCGTCGGCCGGGGCGAGCACGCTCACCTCGTGCCCCAGCCCGATCAGCGCCTCGGCGAGGTCCATGACGTGGTTCTGCACGCCGCCCGGCACGTCGAACGAGTACGGGCAGACGATGCCGATGCGCAGCCTGCCGCCCCCGGATCCCGCCAGCCGCACGCTCCCACTCCCCTTACGGTGTCGTCGTCGCCGCGGGGCCGCTGCCACCCCTGCGACTGGCTGCGGATGACGCGTCCGTCGCCGTGGGCGCGGGTCGCGCCGGCTGGTCCAGCCACATCCTCTGGAGCATGTGCCAGTCCCGCGGATGGCGGGCGATGCCGGCCGCCAGGCGGTCGGCGACCTGCTGGGTCAGCGCCCGCACCCGCTGGTCGAGCGGTGCGCCGTCCGGGTCCGGGATCTCCAGCGGGCCGTCCAGCGCCGCCCGCGCGATCCCGTCCTCGAACCACATCGAGGCCACGTAGAGCGGCGCCCCGGTACGCAGCGCCAGCAGCGCCGGCCCGGCCGGCATCCGGGTGCGGCCGTCGAAGAAGTCGACCTCGACGCCACGCGCCGACATGTCCCGGTCGGCCAGCAGCGGCACCACGTGCCCCTGCCCGATCTTCTCCTCGAGAACGCCGAACGGCGGCTTCTGCCCGCCGGTGAGCGGGATGATCCCCATCCCGATCCCCTGCCGGAAGGCGACGAACCGCTCGAAGACCCCCTCCGGCTTCAGGCGCTCCATCACCGTCGTCATCGGCCAGCCCTTCGCCGCGACCCAGGCCCCGGCCAGATCCCAGTTGCCGGCGTGCGGCAGCGCCACCACGGCGCCCCGACCGGCCGCCACGTCGGCGGCGAGCAGTTCCTCGCCGTCGAGCCGGAACCCGGCCAGCACCGCCTCGCGCGACAGCGAGGGCAGACGGAACATCTCCACCCAGTAGCGGGCGTAGGACCGCAGCCCGTCGCGGACCAGCTCGTCCAGTTCCGCCTCCGGCATCGCCGGGCCGACCACCCGGCGCAGGTTGGCCCTCAACCGGACCGTACCCCGCCCGCCCCTCCGGTGGGCGCGGTCCGCGCCGGCCCGGGACAGGCCGGCCGCGACCGGCGCCGGCAGCATCCGCACCAGACGCCAGGCGGCGGCGTAGCCGAACTCGACGAGGTTCACCCGCTCACGTCCGCGCCCTCGTCGGCCAGCCTCGCCTGCCGGTACACGTGGACGATCCGCTGGCCGGCGGTGAACAGCGACAGCGCGGCGAGGAACCACAGCGCCGCGGTCAGCCCCCACGGCACGACCAGCCCGCTGAGCAGGCCGCCGACACCGACGATGATCAGGCGTTCGGTGCGCTCGGCGATCCCGACGTTGGCGGTCAGGCCCAGCCCCTCGGCGCGGGCCTTGACGTACGACACCAGGCCGCCGCCGACCAGGCAGATCAGCGCCGCCACCACGCCCCAGTGGTCGCCCTGCGTCGCCAGCCAGTAGGCGACCGCGCCGAAGACCGCGCCGTCGGCGACGCGGTCCATGCTCGAGTCGAGGAACGCGCCGAACCGGGTCGACCCGCCACGCATCCGGGCCATCGTCCCGTCGAGGAGGTCGGTCAACGCGAAGACGGTCACGATCAGGGCACCGGCCACCAGGTGGCCGCGGGCCCCGAACCCGAGCGCGCCGACCAGCACGCCGGCTGTGCCGGTCACCGTCACCGCGTTCGGGGTCACCCCCCAGCGCAGCAGGGTGCGGGCGATCGGCTCGATGACACGGGTCATGCCCGCACGCGCGGTCACTTGGAAGATCTTCGCCATGGCGGTCCCACAGTAACGGTCCGCGGTTGCGCCGTGGTGCGGCCGGGGGCGTCCACTTCGCGCGTCGGGGTTGATTACACCCCGTCGCGGGTGTGGGATCAGAATGCGTCCTGCATCCACCACGTCCCTGGGAGGTGCGCCGATGGCGCAGAAGAACCACGACAAGGCAGGCACCGGCGGTGCGCCGATGGTGGACGAACCCGGCAAAATACGCAACGTGGTGCTGGTAGGCCATTCCGGAGCGGGGAAGACCACCCTGGTCGAGGCGCTGCTCGAGGCGACCGGCACGGTCGGCCGGGCCGGCAGCGTCGCCGACGGCACCACGGTCTGCGACCACGACCCCGCCGCCGTACGCCAGCAGCGCTCCGTCACCCTCGCCTGCGCCCCGCTCACCCACGACGGCGTCAAGGTGAACCTGCTCGACACGCCGGGCTACGCCGACTTCGTCGGCGAGCTGCGCGCCGGCCTGCGGGCCGCCGACGCCGCGCTGTTCGTGGTGTCCGCCGTCGACGGCATGGACGCCGCCACCGCCACCCTGTGGGAGGAGTGCGCCGCCGTCGGCATGCCCCGCGCCGTCGCCGTCACCCGCCTCGACCACGCCCGCGCCGACTTCGACGAGACCGTCGCCCTGTGCCAGCGGGTGTTCGGCGACAACGTGCTGCCGCTCCACCTGCCGATGCTCGGCGACGACGGCGTCTCCACCGTCGGGTTGATGGGCCTGATCAGCCAGCGGGTCTTCGACTACACGCAGGGCCATCCGGCGCAGGTCCGCGACCCCGACCCCGAGCACCTGCCGGCCATCGCCGAGGCCCGCGCCGAACTCATCGAGGGGATCATCGCCGAGAGCGAGGACGAAACCCTCATGGACCGCTACCTGGGCGGCGAGACGATCGAGTCCGGCATCCTCGTCGAAGACCTGGAGAAGGCGGTCGCCCGCGGCCACTTCTACCCGGTCGTACCGGTCTGCGCCCCGACCGGGGTCGGCCTCGACGTACTGCTCGAACTTCTCACCGCGGCGTTCCCGACCCCGCTCGAACACGACCTGCCGGTGGTCACCGGGATCGACGGCTCACCCCGGCCGCCGCTGACCTGCGACCCGGACGGACCGCTGGTCGCCGAGGTGGTCCGTACCGCGATCGACCGGCACGTCGGCCGGGTGTCGCTGGTCCGGGTCTTCTCCGGCACCCTGCGGCCCGAACAGACCGTGCACGTCTCCGGGCACGGCCTCGCCAGCCGCGGCCACCCCGACCACGACGCCGACGAGCGCGTCGCGCACGTCTACTCGCCGCTCGGCGCCACCCTGCGCGAGGTGCCGTACTGCGTCGCCGGCGACATCTGCGCGCTCACCAAGTCGGGCAGCGCCGAGACCGGCGACACCGTCTCCGCCCGCGAGGAACCGCTGCTGATCGCCCCCTGGGAGATGCCCGAGCCGCAGCTCCCGATCGCGGTCGTGGCCCGGTCCCGCTCCGACGAGGACGCGCTGGCCCGCAACCTGGCCCGGCTCGTCACCGGCGACCCGACGATGCGGCTGGAACGCAACCCCGAAACCCACCAGCTCGTGCTGTGGTGCATGGGCGAGGCGCACGCCGAGGTGGTCCTCGACCGGCTGCGCGCCGGCGGCGTCGAACTGGACACCGAACCGGTCCGGGTCGCGCTGCGCGAGACGTTCGCCGCCGCCTCGAAGGGCCACGGCCGGCACGTCAAGCAGTCCGGCGGCCACGGCCAGTACGCCGTCTGCGACATCGAGGTCGAGCCGCTGCCGACCGGTGCCGGCTTCGAGTTCCACGAACGCGTCGTCGGCGGCGCCGTACCGCACAACTACATCCCGTCGGTGGAGAAGGGCGTACGTGCCCAGCTCGACCGCGGCCTGCTCAGCGGCCACCCGGTCGTCGACGTACGGGTGACCCTGACCGACGGGAAGGCGCACAGCGTCGACTCGTCGGACGCGGCGTTCCAGGCGGCGGGCGCGCTGGCCCTGCGGGAGGCCGCCGAGAAGGGTCAGATCAACCTGCTGGAGCCGGTCGACGAGGTGACGGTCCGGGTGCCGGACGGCTACGTCGGCTCGGTCATGAGCGACATGTCGGGGCGGCGCGGCCGGGTGCTGGGCACCGAGCCGGACAGTGCCGGCGGCGCCACCCTGGTACGCGCCGAGGTCCCGGCGACCGAACTGGTCCGGTACGCCGTCGAGCTGCGCTCGATGACGTCGGGCGCGGGCACGTTCCGGCGCGCGTTCGCCCGCTACGAGCCCGTCCCGTCCCACCTGACCGACGGGCTACGCACCGCCCACCCCGGTCCCACCGCCTGACCCCCTCGCGTCCGCCGCGCCGGTCACCCCGTCACGGCCGTCGCGGCCCGTCACGGCCGCCGCGGCCCGTCGCGCTCGCCGCGGCCGTCGTGCCGATCAGGGAGCAGTGATCGTCTGCAGTTCAGGCACTCCGTGCCCGGCGTGTCGAGTGCCTGAACCGCAGACGATCGAGGTCGAGCCGCGCCGACCGTCGGCTGCCCCGTCGGCATCGTGCAGGGCCGGCGAGGCTGGGTATCGGTGCAGGGCCGGCGAGGCTGGGTATCGCTGTTGCGGTCCACAGCGAATCCGGCGTATCCACAGCGAACTCGCTGTGGACCGCAACAACAACTTCCCCGAGTCGTCTCCCGGTGCGGCGGTGCGAGGACACCGGTGATCGTCTGCTGTCCAGCCCTCGCGCCGGGCCTCGCTCCCGACGACCACGTGCCCGACCGGCTGAGGCACAGCGGATTTGCCGGGCGACGGCGCAAGAGCACGAGTGGGCAGGGGACGGCCGCGAGATCAAGGGCTGGCGCAGAGGGCAGGGCGGGGCAGGGGGCCGGAACCGAGGGCAGGAACCGAGCGCCGAGGGCCGGAACCGGGGGCAGGGGCCCGAGGCAGTAGCCGGGGCAGGGGCAGGGCCGGGGCAGGAACCGGGGGCAGGGGCAGGAACCGGGGCAGGGGGCCGGGCCTCAGGCGGTGGTGGCGGGCCAGGCGGCGGCGAGCAGGTCGCGGGTGTCGGTCAACAACTGTGGCAGGACCTTGGTGCGGGCGACCACCGGCATGAAGTTGGCGTCACCGCCCCACCTCGGCACCACGTGCTGGTGCAGGTGCGCGGCGATGCCGGCGCCGGCCACCCCGCCCTGGTTCATCCCGAGGTTGAACCCGTGCGCGCTGCTCACCTGCCGGATCACCCGCATCGCCGTCTGGGTGTAGACGGCCAGCTCACCGGTCTCGGCGGGGTCGAGATCGGTGTAGTCCGCGACGTGCCGGTAGGGACAGACCAGCAGGTGGCCCGGGTTGTACGGGTACAGGTTGAGCACCACGAAGACGGTATCGCCACGGGCGACGACGAGGCTGTCGTCGCCGGTCTGCGCCGGTGCCCGGCAGAACGGGCAGCCGGACGGCTTCTCGTAGCCGCCCTCCGGCCGGTCCTGGCCGGAGATGTACGTCATCCGGTGCGGGGTCCAGAGCCGGTCCAGCCCGTCCGGCGTGCCGGTGGTCGCCGGCTCGACGGGCGGGCCGGCCGGAAGGTCGGGCGGGCCGATCTCGTCGCCGGCCACGCTCACGGCGCGGCCGGTGCGGCCGGGTCCACCGCGGCCGCCGGGACGGCGGGGGCGCTCGGACCGGTGTTCGTACGGGACCGGACCACCTCGACGACGTGGGCGACCGCCTCGGCGAGCGGTACGCCGTTGCGCTGCGACCCGTCCCGGTAGCGGAACGACACGGTGCCCCCGGCCACGTCGTCGTCGCCGGCGATGGCCATGAACGGGATCTTCTGCTGCTGCGCGGTACGGATCTTCTTCTGCATCCGGTCGGTGGAGCTGTCGACCTCGGCGCGGATGCCCTCGGCGCGCAGCGCGGCGACGAATCCGGCCAGGTATTCGGCGTGGTCGTCGCGGATCGGGATGCCGACCACCTGCACCGGGGCGAGCCAGGCCGGGAACGCGCCGGCGTAGTGCTCGGTGAGCACACCGAAGAACCGCTCGATCGACCCGAACAGCGCCCGGTGGATCATGATCGGCCGCTGCCGACTGCCGTCACCGGCCTGGTATTCCAGGTCGAAGCGCTGCGGCAACTGGAAGTCGACCTGGATCGTCGACATCTGCCAGGTGCGACCGATGGCGTCCTTGGCCTGCACCGAGATCTTCGGCCCGTAGAAGGCGGCACCGCCCGGGTCGGGCACCAGGTCGAGGCCGGACTCCTCGGCCGCCGACCGCAACGCCTCGGTCGCCTCGGCCCAGTCCTCGTCGGAGCCGACCGACTTCTCGGGGTTGCGGGTCGACAGTTCGAGGTAGAAGTCGTCGAGGCCGTAGTCGCGCAGCAGGTCGAGGACGAACCGCAGCAGCGACTTCAGCTCGCCGCCCATCTGCTCCCGGGTGCAGTAGATGTGCGCGTCGTCCTGGGTCATGCCGCGGACCCGGGTCAGGCCGTGCACGACGCCGGACTTCTCGAAGCGGTAGACGGTGCCGAACTCGAACAGCCGCAGCGGCAGCTCGCGGTAGGACCGGCCGCGGGCCCGGTAGATCAGGTTGTGGAACGGGCAGTTCATCGGCTTGAGGTAGTAGTCGGCGCCCTCGACCTGCATGGGCGGGTACATGCCGTCGGCGTACCACTGCAGGTGGCCGGAGGTCTCGAAGAGGTGGCCCTTGGTCACGTGCGGGGTGTTGACGAACTCGTAGCCGGCCTGCTCGTGCCGCTGCCGCGAGTAGTTCTCCAGCTCGCGCCGGATGATGCCGCCCTTGGGGTGGAAGACGGCCAGTCCGGAGCCGATCTCCTCGGGGAAGCTGAACAGGTCCAGGTCGGCGCCGAGCTTGCGGTGGTCGCGGCGGGCCGCCTCCTCCAGCAGCTTCAGGTACGCCTTCAGCGCGTCCCGGGTCGGCCAGGCGGTGCCGTAGACCCGCTGGAGCTGCGGGTTCTTCTCCGAGCCGCGCCAGTAGGCGGCGGCCGAACGCATCAGCCGGAACGCGCCGATCAGCCGGGTGTTCGGCAGGTGCGGGCCCCGGCACAGGTCGGACCAGCAGACCTTGCCACTGTCGGCGTCGAGGTTGTCGTAGATGGTCAGCTCGCCGGCGCCGACCTCCATCACCTCACCCGCGTCGTATCCGGCGTCGCCGGCCTGGCCCTTGACGTCGACCAGTTCCAGCTTGAACGGCTCGTCGGCGAGTTCGGCGCGGGCCTCGTCGAGGCTGTCGAAGCGCCGCCGCCGGAACCGCTGCCCCGACTTGACGATCTCCTGCATCCGCTTCTCGAGCTTGGCGAGGTCGTCGGGCTGGAACGGCTTGGCGACGCTGAAGTCGTAGTAGAAGCCGTTGTCGATCGGCGGGCCGATGCCGAGCTTCGCCTCGGGGAAGATGTCCTGCACCGCCTGGGCCAGCACGTGCGCGGTCGAGTGCCGCAGCACGTTCAGGCCGTCGGGCTCGTCGATCGCGACCGGGGTGACGGTGGCGTCGGCGGGCGGGGTCCAGTCGAGGTCGCGGAGCTGGCCGTCGGCGTCGCGGACCACGACGACCGCCTTCGGGCCGGCTGTCGGCAGGCCGGCCGCGGCCACCGCGTCGGCCGCCGTCGTACCGGCCGGGACGACGACGGGGTCGGCCACGGCAGGGGTACGGGATGCGGACACGGACGGCTCCTTCGGTCGTACGCGGGGCGCCGCGTCGGTGGGGCTGCGGCACGTTCGGCGTGTGCGGGTCGGCTGACCCGGTGGCCCGGGCCGACTAGATGTTATCGGTCCCGGTGTCTTCGCCCGCCGGGGACGCGGTGCCGGCGTTACATTGGCGCCGTGACACCCGCGGACGTGCTCACCGCGCTCGGGCGCAGGTACCAGACGTTCTTCGCCACGCGACCGGCGGTGCCGTTCGCCGTGGCTCCGGCCGGCGGGCCGGCGCACACCTTCGGCGCCGGCGACCCGCTCTTCACCATCGTCGTCACCGACGACCGGGGCGCGAGGGCGCTCGCCGGTCTCGACCAGTTCGGCGTCGCCGTCGCCTACCTCCAGGGCTGGCTCGACGTCGAGGGCGACCTCGCGGCGGCGCTGCGGATGCGCGCCTTCTTCAGCGACTTCCACCCGCTGGCGTATCTGTCCCGGTTCACCCCGGGGGCGCTGCTGCGCGGCCGGCGCGAGGACGACCGGCGGGCCATCTCCGCCCACTACGACGAGGACAGCGAGTTCTTCCTGACCTTCCTCGACCGCCGGCACCGCTGCTACACCGAGGGGGTCTTCGCCGCCGACGACGAGCCGCTCGAGGACGCGATGACCCGCAAGATGGACCTCGCCCTGGACGTGATCGGGGTCAAGCCCGGCGACCGGGTGCTGGAGGTCGGCGGCGGCTGGGGGGCGTTCGCCGAGCATGCCGCCCGGCACGGCGTCGACGTGACCACCACCACCCTGTCGCGGGAGTCGGAGCGCTTCCTGACCGGGTTCTTCGAGCGGGAGCGGCTGCCGGTACGGGTCGTCCGCCAGCACATCTACGCCTTCCGCGACGAGCGGCCGTACGACGCGATCGTCAACATGGGGGTCACCGAGCACCTGCCGGACTACCGGACCACGCTGCGCAAGTACGCCGAACTGCTGCGTCCCGGCGGCCGGGTCTACCTCGACGCGCTGGCGATGCGCCGCAAACACGTCGCGTCGACGTTCATGAAGCGCTACATCTATCCGGGCAACTCGGCGCCGCTGCTGCTGCACCAGTACCTGCGGCACGTGGCACGTTCGCCGTTCGAGCTGCTGCGGGTCGAGGACGACCGGCACAACTACTACCTGACCTGCCGGGAGTGGGGCCGGCGGCTCGACGCCGCCCGCGACGAGATCGTGGCCCGCTGGGGCGAGCCGCTCTACCGCCGGTTCCGGCTGTTCCTGTGGGGTTCGGCGGCCGGCTTCGACACCGGCATGGTGCAGGCGTACCGGTGGGTGCTGCGGCTGCCCGGCTAGCCGACCCAGTCCGGCAGCGGTTCGCGGGCGGCGAGCCAGGCGTCGGGCACCCCGCCGGGCGTACCGACCCCGGTGTGCGCGGCGACGATCCCGCCGGCGATCGCGGCCGTGGTGTCGACGTCGCCGCCGGCCTCGACGCAGGCGCGCACGGCCGCCGGATAGTCGTCGAGGTGGCGGGCCGCCACCCACACCGTGAACGGCACCGTGTCGCCGGCGGTCACCCGCGACCCGTTGCCCAGCTCGTACGCGGCCTCGGCGACCGGCCGGCCGACCAGCGTGCCGGCCCGGTCGAGGCCCTGCCGGACCGGGCTGGCCCGGTCGACGGCGGCGGCGACGGCGGCGACGAGGTCCGTGGCGGACGGCCGCCGGCCGTCCAGCCGGGCCCGCGCGGCCAGCGCCGCGGCGACCGCCACCGCGACCGCGCCGGCGATGCCGTCGGGGTGGGCGTGGGTCACCTCGGCCGACGCGGCCGCCTGGGCCGCCGTCTCGGTCACCGAGTCGGCGAAGTACGCCCCGAGCGGCGCGACCCGCATCGCGGCGCCGTTGCCGAGCGAGCCCTGCCCGTCGAAGGCGGTGGCGGCGGCGACCGGCCACGGCGTGCCGCCGCGGATCAGCCGCAGGACGGTGAACGCGCCGGGTCCGTACCCGCGGTTGGGCTCGCAGCGGTCGGCGAACGCGGCGGCCAGCGCGTCCCGGTCGACCCGGCCGGCGCGGACCAGCTCGGCGAAGACCGAGCAGGCCATCTCGGTGTCGTCGGTCCACTCCCAGACCGGATCGGGCAGCCGGCCGGCGGCGAGGTCGGCCGGCCGCCGGCCGGGTACGTAGAACTGCGCGCCCAGGGCGTCGCCGACCGACAGCCCGGCCAGGCTGTCGCGGGCCAGCGCGGTGCGGGCCTGCGCGTAGAGGGTGAATGGCATGGCCCGCGCATCATGCCGCCCGGCGACCGCCGGCGCAACGCCCTGTTTCACCGCGGCGGTAGCGTCGGCGCAACGCGCGGACCGCGCCGACTTGCCACGGGCAGCACCGTCGGCGCAACGCGCGGGACGCGCCGACTTGCCACGGGCAGTACCGTCATCTCGTGGCCACGGTCCTGCTGGTTGAAGACGACCACGTCATTCGCGGCGCGATGCTGCGCTCCCTGGCCGACCGGGGGCACGCGGTGCACGCGGTCGGCACGGCGCTCGACGCCCTGCGCCGGGTCGCCGCCGAGACCCCGGACCTGGTCGTCCTCGATCTCGGCCTGCCCGACCTGGACGGCTCCGACGCGCTGCGGATGCTGCGCGGCATCACCGACGTGCCGATCATCATCGCCACCGCCCGTGACGACGAGCAGGCGATCGTCCGGTTGCTGCGGGCCGGCGCCGACGACTACATGATCAAGCCGTTCACCGGGGCGCACCTCGACGCCCGGATCACCACCGTGCTGCGCCGGGCCGGCCGGGCCAGCCGCACGGTGCAGCCGGCCGTGCACGAGGTCGGCGGGTTGCGGGTCGACGTCGGCGAGCGCAGCGCGTCCCTCGACGGGGTGCCGCTCGCGCTCACCCGCAAGGAGTTCGACCTGCTGGCCTATCTCGCCGCCCGCCCGGGACGGGTAGTCTCCCGCCGGGAACTGTTGGAGGAGGTATGGCGGCAGCCGTCGGTCGGCGAGGACCAGACAATCGACGTTCACCTGTACTGGCTCCGTCGCAAACTGGGCGAGTCCGCGGCGAAGCCGCGTTACCTGCGCACCGTGCGGGGGGTCGGCTTCCGGCTGGTTCCACCGGACTGAGGCTGGCGCTGGCCTACCTCACGGCGGCCACCACCGGCATCGTCGCGCTGGTGTTCCTCATCCCGCTCGGGCTCACCCTGCAGGCGGAGACCCGCGACGAGGCGCTCGCCGAGGCGGCCCGGCGCAGCGCGGTGGTCGCCGGGGCGCTCGCGGTCACCACCGACCCCGACACGGTCCGGCAGGCGATCGCCTCGACCGGTGGTGACCCGGCCGACCAGCCGGTCGTGCACGGCCTCGACACCGGTGGCACCCCGCGGGCCGGCGCGCCGGACGTGGCGCGGGCCGGCGAGGGCGGGCCGGTCGTCGTCGACGTACCCGGCGGGGTGGTGCGGCTGGAGCGGGCCACCGCCGGCGACCAGATCATGGTCGTCGAGGTCTTCGTCGCGGAGTCGGCGCTCTCGGCGGGCTCGACCGGCACCTGGCTGACGCTGGCGGCGCTGGCCGTCGGGCTGGTGGTCGCCTCGGTCGTGGTCGTCGACCGGATCGCCGCCCGGGCCGTCGGGTCGGCGCGCGGCCTGGTCCAGGCCGCGCTCGCCGTCGGCGGCGGCGACCTCGGCGTACGCGTCGAGCCGAGCGGGCCGCGCGAGCTGGCCGAGGCCGGCTACGCCTTCAACCGGATGGCCGACCGGCTGGTCGCCTCCCGCACCGACGAACGCGAACTCGTCGCCGACCTGTCGCACCGGCTGCGTACGCCGCTGACCGTGCTGCGCCTGGACGCCGACGCGCTGGACTCCGACGACACCAGCGTCGGCTCGTTCAGCGACGCCGAACTCGACCGGCGGCGCACCATCCGCCGGATCCGGCAGGCGATCGTCACCCTGGAGGGCGAGATCGACGTACTGATCAACACGGCCCGCAAGACGGTGCAGCAGGAGACCGAGCCGGACCTGTGCGACATCAGCGAGGTGGTCCGCGACCGGATGGTCTTCTGGGCGGCCCTGGCCGGCGACCAGAACCGCCCGCACCGGGTCACCGGCGCGCAGTTGCGGATCCCGGTCGCGGTGCCCCGGGCCGAGTTCGCCGCGGCGCTCGACGCGGTCCTCGGCAACGTCTTCCGCTACACCCCGCAGGGCACGGCGTTCGAGGTCGCGGTGTCGCGCCGGGACGGCTACGTCGCGGTACGCGTCGACGACGCCGGCCCCGGCATCGCCGACCCGGACAAGGCGTTGCGGCGCGGCACCAGCGGGCGCGGCTCCACCGGGCTCGGCCTCGACATCGCCCGCCGGGTGGCGCAACAGGCCGGCGGTTCGGTGAGCCTGGACCGGGCCCGGCTGGGCGGGGCCAGTGTCGTGATGCTGCTGGCCGACGCCGAGGCGAAGCCCCGGCAGGTCAACCGGTTCGGGCTGGTCGGCCGGCTGGCCCGGGAACGCGACCAGTCGGGGCGCCGGTGGCCGCGCCAGCGTCGCGGCGACGGTTGACCGGCCGGGACCGACGGCACGGCAGGCGGAACCGACGCCGGAAACCTGTCGGCCGACGCAAGTCTTCCTTAGGTCTGTTTTAACGGTGTTCCATCGTGGCCACTCCCGGTGCCAGCATCGGAGTCGATCCACTCCAGATGTTCCCCGGACCACCCCACCCGCATCCGGGTCCGATGGAACGTCGCGCGCGGCGGGCCGGTCCCCCCAACTCCGGACCCGCCGCGCGCACACCAACTCTGGGTTGACGAGGCGGATGTCATGCCGGCAGAGCGACCGGTTCCCGGGAACCACCCCACACATCGACCGGGCGGGATACCCTCGACCTGTCCGACGTCGGCGCCACCCGTTCGAGGTGAGTCCATGCCCGACACGCGCAGCCTCTCGCCGGCCCGGCTGGCCCGCTGGATCACGATCGTCACCGCCTCGATCATCGCGACGCTGGCCTGTTGGCAGGACCCCGGATATGCCCGCGACGAGCTACGGCTGACGATCGCCCATGACGGCCGGGGCACCGTACGGCTCGATGTCGCCCGGGCCGGCGGCGGCTTGCCCGACGGCGAGGTCGCCGCGACCGTACGGGCCCGCGGGTTCGCCGGCGGCACCGTCGACCCGCGGCCGATGCGGGCCACCTCGGCGGGCTCGCTGGTGCTCGACAGCACCCTGCCGCCGGGGCGGTGGACCGTCGACATCGACGTCACGGTGGACGGTGCCCCGTCCCCGGACGGCTCGTGCGCCGCCACGCTGACCGTCGGCCCGGACGAGCCGGCGGAGTCGGTCGTCTGCGCGCCGCTGGTCACCACGCCGGCCGGGGTGCCCGATGGGCGCGGCCTGGCGGACAGCCGACCGCTGGCGATCACCGCCGGGGCGGTCGGCCTGCTGTTCGCCGCGGTGATGGGTGGCGCGCTGCTGCGCCGCCGGGCCGCCGGCCACTGAGCCGCGGCCGGCCCGTCGGGGCCGGCGGCACCGGGCAGGCGCCACCGGTGTCAGTTCGCGGCGGCGTACGCGTCGATCTCGGCGATCAGCCGGGCCTGGGCGGGTGCCGGCAGGAACGACGCCGTGACGGCGGCACGGGCCAGGTCCGCGACGCCGTCGGGGCCGTAGCCGAGCAGCCGCGCCGCGACCGCGTACTCGTCGTTGAGGGTGGTGCCGAACATCGGCGGGTCGTCGGAGTTGATGGTCACCGGCACCCCGGCGTCGACCAGCGCCCGCAGCGGGTGCTCGTCGAGCGAGGCGACGGCCCGGGTCCGCAGGTTGGAGGTCGGGCAGACCTCCAGCGGGATCCGGTGCTCGGCCAGGTGGGCGAGCAGGGCGGGGTCGCCGGCGGCCGAGATGCCGTGCCCGATCCGTTCCGCGCCCAGCTCGCGCAGGGCGTCCCAGATCGTCTCCGGTCCGGTGGTCTCGCCGGCGTGCGGCACCGACCGCAGCCCGGCCGCCCGCGCCCGGTCGAAGTACGGCTTGAACTGCGGCCGTGGTACACCGATCTCGGGACCGCCCAGCCCGAAGCTGATCAGCCCGTCCGGCCGCTCCTGGAGGGCGATCCGCAGGGTCTCCTCCGCCGCCGGCAGGCCCGCCTCGCCGGGGATGTCGAAGCACCAGCGCAGCACGATGTCGAGTTCGGCCTCGGCGTGCCTGCGGGCGTCCTCGATCGCCTCGCAGAACGCCGGGGCGGGGATGCCACGGCTCACGTGCGAGTACGGCGTGATCGTCAGCTCGGCGTAGCGGACCTGCTGGCGGGCCAGTTCCCGGGCCACCTCGTAGGTCAGGATGCGGACGTCCTCCGGGTCGCGGATGAGATCGACGACGTTCAGGTAGATCTCGATGAAGTGGGCGAAGTCGCGGAAGACGAAGTATTCGGCGAGCGCCGCCGGATCGGCCGGCACCGGGGTGCGGCCCTCGTGCCGGGCGGCCAGCTCGGCCACGATCCGCGGTGACGCCGAACCGACGTGGTGCACGTGCAGTTCGGCCTTCGGCAGTCCGGCGATGAAGGTGGCCAGGTCGGTCACGGTGCTCCTCGTTTCAGGGGGACGCCGGCGGTCAGCCGCCGACGCCGGTACGGGCGACGACGAAGATCCGGTGGAACGGGAAGTAGACGAGGCTATCGCGGGCCGGGTAGGCGGCTTCGAGGCGTACGGCCAGTTGCCGCCGGAAGGCGGCGAACGCCTCGTCGTCGAGCGCGGCCCGGACCGGCCGCAGCGCCGTACCGTCCATCCAGCGCAGGACCGGATGGTCGACGCCCGGCTCGGCCGGCAGCAGGTGCACGTACGTGGTCTCCCAGGCGTCGACGGCACACCCGGCCGCGGTCAGCAGCGTGGCGTAGCCGGCCGCGTCGCGTACCGGCGACTCGCGCAGCAGGCCGGCCAGCGGCGCCCACGCCGGCTCGGCGGCCAGCTCGCGCAGCGCCCGGTGGGACGGCGCGCCGAAGTTGCCGGGCACCTGCACGGCGATGACGGCACCGGCCGGCAGCTCGCCGGCCCAGCGGGTCAGCAGTTCCTCGTGGCCGGGCACCCACTGCAGGGCGGCGTTGGAGACCAGTACGTCGACGTCGGGGGCCGGTCGCCAGTCCCGTACGTCGCCGAGCCCGAAGTCGACGCCCGGAACCTCGCGGCGGGCCCGCTCCACCATCTCCGGCGCCGAGTCGATGCCCTCGACCCGGGCGTTCGGCCACCGGGCGGCCAGCGTCGCGGTCAGGTTGCCGGGTCCGCAGCCGAGGTCGACGACCGCCCTCGGCCGGTCGGCGTCGATCCGGGCGACCAGGTCGAGGAACGGCCTGGCCCGCTCGTCGCCGTAGCGGAGGTACGTCGTCGGATCCCAGGTGGTCATTCCCGAACCGTACGCGGGCCCCGCGACCGGGCCGGGTACCGCCACCCGTCGCGCCGGCCGGCCGGCCCGCCGGTCATCTAGGCTGGGGCGGCCGGTCACCGTGGCCGGAAGATGGAGGCGTGACGTGAAGGGCTGGCTACCCCTGGCGCTCGGTCTGTTCGGGGTCGCCGTCGGCATCCTGTGGACACTCGAGGGCCTGGGCGAGATCAGCGGCAGCGTGATGTCCGGCAGCGCGGTGTGGGCGGTCGTCGGCCCGGTCGTCGCCGTGGCCGGTCTCGCCGCGATCGTCCTCGGTCTGCGCGCCCGCGGCAACCGCCCCTCCTGATCGAGGCCGGGTCGGCGCCTCTCCCACGGTTCCGGCCGCGCATCCGCGGGGCACGTCCGCGAACCGGCCCGTACCGCTTCCGGACATAGACGTTCCGGATCACGCGGCCGTGGTGGCCGGAGCCGGCGGCGACGGATCACAAGCGATCATGCACTAACACCCGGATCAATCCGATAAGACTGATTTACGGGGCATCGCCGACAAGAACGGGGTGTCCGCCGGCACGGTTGGCGCGTGCCCATCGCGGGGCGGTACGCCGGACGACGAGAAGCCCCGCACGCCGGAACGGCGATGCGGGGCTCGACGCTGATCCCATCAGGGATCGAGTTCGTGGCCGGCGACCGCCGGCCACGGCTGATCAGATGGGACGGACCTGCTCAGCCTGCGGGCCCTTCTGGCCCTGGGCGATCTCGAACTCCACCCGCTGGTTCTCCTCCAGCGTGCGGTAGCCGCTGGTCTGGATCGCCGAGAAGTGGACGAACACGTCAGCACCCCCGCCGTCGACGGTGATGAAGCCGAAGCCCTTGTCTGCGTTGAACCACTTCACGGTTCCCTGCGCCATGTGTATCTCCTTCTGAAACTGCGGCCGAGCACGCCGTGCGGCCGGTTGGCCGTTTTCGAGCAGCGGCGCTTGAGTCGGCCCCCACGAAGGAGGACTTCTCACCCCCGCCGTCTTCCAACAGCGGGGAACAGCAAACCACGTACGCAAAAACTTCGCACAGCCTACCTGACGATTTTCTCCGAGATGAGCCCTGCGGTGGCCCGATTTTCCGTCTCGTCGCGGCGTGTCGCGACACGCCACGACGGGCGCCTCCGGTCGCGCAGGCAGACCGGCCGACGCCCGTCGACAACCACCCCGTCAGCCCGGCCAGTGGCCGGTCAGCCTCCGTACGCCGGTCGCCCCGCCGCGGTCGACGGCGGCCCTCACGACCGCGAAGATGGCTCCCTGGATGGCCGCGGCGATCAGGATCTCGCCCCAGCCACGGTCCTCGTCGGTCGCGCTCGGTGCGTCGTCCTCGCTGTCGATGAGCTTCCACACCTGCCGGAACGCGGCACCGGCGAGCATGCCGGCCGCCGCGCCGAGCACGAGCCCCACCGGCCGGTAGGCCAGCTTGTTCACGCCCTTGCTCACCGGCGCCTCCCCTGGACCACGATGAGCACGACGACCGCCGCCAGGGCGCCTACGGCGACCGCCGCCCAGGGCACCGGGTGGCGCCGGGCCGACTCGCCCGCGTCGTGCACCGAGCCGCGGACCACCTCGGCGGTGTGCGCGGCCTGTTCACGTACCTTCTGCTTGGTCTGGTTCGCGGAGTCCCTGAGCCGGGCCTTCACGTCGGCCCGGGCCGCCAGGGCCTGGACCGTCTCGCCCAGTTCGGCCCGCGTCTGCTGGATCTCGGCCCGCAGCGCCTGCACGTCGCCGGAGCCGTTGCCTGCTGTCATGCGTCCACCCTCGTCATGCCTGCTTCACACCATTTCCATGTGATTTGACCGCCATGGTGACCGTGTCGACATCGGCACGGACACTGTCGACCGCCCGCTCCGGCACGGGTGGCACCGCCTGCTGGACCTGCTTCTTGCCTACCATCGCCAGGACCCCGGCGGCCGCGAACAGGACCACCGCGACGATGAGCGCCGCCAGCCAGCCGGGCATCACCAGCGCCAGCAGCAGCCCGAACGCGACGAACAGGGCACCCAGGCCGTACAGCGCCAGGGCTCCACCACCGCCGAACAGGCCCGCGCCGACACCGGCGTGCCTGCCCTTCTCGGTGAGTTCGGCGCGGGCCAGCGCCAGCTCGTCGCGGACGAGCCGGGACACCTGCTCGCTCGCGTGCTGGACCAGCTCCGCGGTGGACTGCTCTGAGACCGGTCGCGCGGAGGCGCCGTTCAGGACATCGGCCATGATGCCTCCCGAATGCGGGTTTCGAACCACGTCTTGTCCCGTGGTATGCCCCTCACCCGAGGTGGCCAATCCTTATTCCGGCGGATCAGTCAAACAGCACGACGCTGCGCAGTACGCCACCCTGTTCCATCCGGCCGAACGCCGCCTCCACGTCGTCGATGCCGATCGTCTCGGAGACGAACCGGTCCAGTGGCAGCCGCCCCTGCAGGAACAGGTCGATCAGGGTCGGAAAGTCGCGTTCCGGCAGGCAGTCGCCGTACCAGGAGGACTTGACCGCGCCGCCGCGCCCGAAGACCTCCAGCATCGGCAGTTCCAGCGTCATGTCCGGGGTCGGCACCCCGACGAGTACGACGGTGCCGGCGTGGTCGCGGGCGTAGAACGCCTGGGTGAAGACCTCGGGGCGGCCGACGGCGTCGATCGTGACGTCGGCGCCGTTGCCGCCGGTGAGCGCCCGGATCGCCTCGACCGGGTCCTGTTCACGGGAGTTGACGGTGTGGGTGGCGCCGAACTGGCGGGCCAGCTCCAGCTTGCCGTCGTTGATGTCGACCGCGACGACCGTGGTCGCCCCGGCGAGCACCGCGCCCGCGATCGCCGCGTCGCCGACCCCGCCGCAGCCGAACACCGCGACCGAGTCGCCCCGGCCGACCCCGCCGGTGTTGACCGCGGCGCCGATGCCGGCCATCACCCCGCAGCCGAGCAGGCCGGCGACCGCCGGTGGCGCCGCCGGGTCGACCTTCGTGCACTGGCCGGCCGCGACCAGTGTCTTCTCGGCGAACGCGCCGATGCCCAGGGCCGGCGACAGGGTGGTGCCGTCGGTCAGCGTCATGGGCTGCCGGGCGTTGTGGGTGGCGAAGCAGTACCAGGGCCGGCCGCGCCGGCACGACCGGCACTCGCCGCAGACCGCCCGCCAGTTCAGTACGACGTAGTCGCCGGGGGCGATCCGGGTCACGCCGTCGCCGACGGCCTCGACGATCCCGGCCGCCTCGTGCCCGAGCAGGTACGGGTAGTCGTCGCCGATCCCGCCCTCGCGGTAGTGCAGGTCGGTGTGGCACACCCCGCACGCCTGCACCTTCACCAGTGCCTCACCCGGCCCCGGGTCGGGCACGACGACGGTCTCGACGGTCACGGGCGCACCCTTGGCGCGGGCTACTACCCCGCGTACCTCACTCGGCATCGTGGAACCCCTCCGGTCGGCGTTGACGCAGGCTGCCTCCGGTTTACCAGAGTTCCCACCCGCGCGGACAGCCCCGGACCGCAGGGTCCGGGTCAGCGGGTCGCGTCGACCGGCTCCTCCGGCCCGACGAAGGCGTTGCCGCGCGCGTCGCCGTCGTCGCTGCCGCCGAACACCCGGGCGTCGTCGGGCGCCTCCGCGTCGACCGGCCGCCGCGCCGGCCGGCGCGGCCCGACCCACTGCCAGGGCAGGTCGCCCCCGGCGTCGCCGACCTCGGTACGCATCCGCGGCAGGGCGGTCGGCTGCCGGTCGCGCAGCCAGTTGACCAGCTGCTCGCGGACCAGGCAGCGCAGGTCCCACAGGCTCGGCGCGTCGGCGGCGCTGACCAGGGCGCGCAGCTTGACCACGCCGCCGACGGCGTCGGTCACCTGCAACACGCAGACCCGGCCGTCCCACAGTTCGGTGCCCTCGCAGACGGTGCGCAGTTCCTCGCGCATCGCCTGCACCGGCACCGACCAGTCGACCTCGAACTCGGCGGTGCCGAGCACCGCGGCGCGGGTGCGGGTCCAGTTCTGGAACGGCTTGGTGGTGAAGTACGACGTCGGCAGGATCAGCCGCCGGTCGTCCCAGATCTGCACCACCACGTAGCTCAGGGTCAGCTCCTCGATCCGGCCCCACTCCCCCTCGACCACGACCACGTCGTCGAGGCGTACGGCGTCGCTGAACGCCAGTTGCAGGCCGGCGAACACGTTGCCGAGCAGGCTCTGGGCGGCCAGCGCCGCCACGACGCCGATGACGCCGGCCGACGCCAGCACGCTCGCCCCGACACCGCGCACGCTCGGGAACGTCATCAGGCCGGCACCGACGGCCAGCACCACGATGACCGCGATGGTGACCCGGCGCAGCATGACGATCTGCGTCTTGATCCGGCGGGCCTGGCGGTTGTCGGGCACGTCGACGCGGAACCGGGCCAGCGCGGTGTCCTCGCTGACCAGCAGCAGCGACGCGACGAGCCAGGCGACGGTGCCGATGATGGCCAGGGTGAGCAGGTGCAGGACCGTCTGCCGCCAGGGTTCGCCGGTGGCGTACCCGGTCGAGAACCGCACCCCGAGCGCGACCGCGAGGGTGGTCGCGGCCACCAGGAACGGCCGGTGCGCGTGGTCGGACAACTCGGTCAGCAGCGTGGACCGCCGGCCGAGCCGGCGGACGGCCAGATGGGTCACCTGTACGACGGCGAACGCGACGGTCGCGGCACCGAGCGTGGCCACGACCGTCCAGAACATGGGATGCACTGCGAAGATCCCCCGGAATGTCTCGTCGGGTCCGTGCGATGGGGCGGGGTCCGGGCCTGTGCCCGGATACCGCGCAAAGCGACAAGAATGCCCGATGTGGGCGTACGTCACCAACGTTCGGGACCCGCTCCGGGTGTGAAGCGGGTCCCGATCTCGATCGGCCGGTGGGTCAGACCTTGCGGTACCTCGCCTGCACGAAGCAGAAGACACCGAACGCCGCGATGCCGAGCGCCATCAGGGCGAGCAGCACGGTGCCGAACGGCTGCTCCCGCAGCGCGTGCAGGGCGCCGTCCAGGCCGCGCGACCTGTCCGGGTCGTACGTCACCGCGGCGGTGACGATCAGCACACCGGCGACCGCGTAGACGGCACCCTTGGCCGAGTAGCCGGCGACGCCGAGCCGCTGGGTGAGCTTGCGGACCCGGGCACTCATCCGCCCGGTGTTCAGGTGCTTCTCGAAGCGCTTGATGACGCCGTAGACGACCAGGCCGACCCCGACGCCGGCCAGGACCAGCCCGGCGAGACCGACCAGCCACTGACCGCCGGTCGACTCCATCAGCTTGCCGGTCAGCACCTCCTGGCTGTCGGCGCTGGAGGAGTTGGCGTTGCTGAACACCTTGTAGGCCGTCCAGGCGAAGTAGGCGTAGACGACGGTGCGGACCGCGGAGGCGACCCGCTCGACCGTACGCTCGTTGCCGCGGTCCTCGCGGTGCCCGACCGCCGCCTCCAGGGCCTGCCACAGCGCCATCGCGGCCAGCCCGACACAGACGGCGATCACCAGGAACTTGCCCAGCGGCTGCTGGGCCAGCGTACGCAGCGCGCCGGACTGGTCACCGTCGTCGGCCGGACGGCCGAACGCGATCTGGAGAGCCAGCCAGGCGAAGAGAAGATGGACGATCCCGTAGCCGATGAAACCGGCCCGGGCGAGGGCCTCCAGCGCCTTGCTGTTCCTGGCTCTGGAGGCGGTGGCTTCGGCATCGCGGGTCAACGTCATGGGCCTGACATTGACCCGTCCGCATGGTTTCCAAACGTGCCGGGCGGGGCCACCGGAGCGGCCCGCCCGGGAGCGGGGTCAGCGGGAGATCTTGACCGCGATCTCGCTGTCGGTGACCCGGTCCAGGGTGACCTGGAAGCCGGCGACATCGGCCGCCTGCTGCTCGGTGGTCAGCGAGAGCTGCTGACCGGCGACCTCGATGGTCACCAGGTTGCCGTCGACACCGACCAGCTTGGCCTCGACGCCGAAAATGCTGGCGTTGGCCTCCACGCCACGCTGGAACGTGACCGTGCACTGGTCGATACCGCACTGGGTGGAGGCGCCCTCGGAGCTGGAGCTGCAACCGGCGATCACGGCGCCGGCGAGGGCGAGACCGGCGGCGACGGCGGCGATACGGCGGGGACGGAGCGGGGGCATCCTCGAGATCATGACTCAAGCGTACGGGGGCGGCGCTCGCGAACCGCGCGACCGCCGGCCGGCCGGCACCGGGCGGAGATAGGGTCGACGGATGGCGTACCTGATCGAGGACAATCCGGCCCGGCGACGGTTCGAGATCCTGGTCGACGACAACCTCGCCGGCACCGCCCACTACCGGCTGGCACCGGGCCTGGTCGTCTTCACCCACACCGAGATCGACCCCGCCCACCAGGGCAAGGGGGTCGGGAGCGCACTCGCCCGCGGCGCGCTGGACCAGGTACGCCAACGCGGCGAGCGGGTCCAGGCCCCATGCCCGTTCATCGCGTCGTTCATCAGCTCCCACCCCGAATACGCCGACCTCGTCGCCCCGGAGTCCGCCCCGTACTGACCGGGCGCGCCGATCATCGGCGGGCCGGGCGACGTAGGGTCGTACCCGTGGCGAAGCCTGACCGTCCCGGCCGGAGCCGGACCAAACTCGTCGTCGCCGGCGTCGCGGCCGTCGCGCTGCTCGCCGCCCTCGGCGCCGTCGCGGTCTGGCGGGGATGGTTCGCCGACCCGTCTATCGACGACGCGCCCCGCGCCGACCACGGTCCGGTGTCGACGGTCGCCAGCGACCTCGAAGCCCCGTGGGGGCTCGCGTTCCGGCCCGACGGCTCGGCCCTGGTGACCGAACGCGACAGTCGCCGCATCGTCTCCGTCACCCCCGACGGCACGGTGACCGAGGTGGCCCGCGTCGACGAGGCCGTACCGCGCGGCGAAGGCGGCCTGCTCGGCATCGCCCTCGCCGCCGACGGCTGGATCTACGTCTACTACACGGCGCGCGACGACAACCGGATCGCCCGGCTGCGGCCCGGCGGGCAGCCCGAGGCGATCTTCACCGGCATCCCGAAGGCCAACACCCACAACGGCGGCCGGATCGCGTTCGGTCCGGACGGCATGCTCTACGCCACCACCGGCGACGCCGGCGACCGCGGCGCGGCACAGGACCGGGACAGCCTCGCCGGCAAGATCCTGCGGCTGACCCCCGACGGGCAGCCCGCGCCCGGCAACCCGTTCGGCGACTCCCCCGTCTACAGCTACGGCCACCGCAACCCGCAGGGGCTGGGCTGGGACTCCGCCGGCACGCTCTTCGCCGCCGAGTTCGGCCAGAACACGTACGACGAACTCAACCGGATCGAGCCGGGCGGCAACTACGGCTGGCCGGAGGCCGAGGGTGTCTCCGGCGACAGCCGCTTCGTCGACCCGGTCGCCACCTGGGCCACCAACGACGCCTCACCGAGCGGCATCGCCGTGGTCGGTGACGAGGTCTGGGTCGCCTGCCTGCGCGGCCAGCGGCTCTACCGGCTGCGCACCGACGGTTCCGGCGCGCAGACCCTGTTGCAGGGCGAGTACGGCCGGCTGCGCCACGTCGCGGCCGCGCCGGACGGCTCGATGTGGGTGCTGACGTCCAACCGCGACGGTCGCGGCCGCCCCAGCGACACCGACGACCGAATCCTCCGCCTGACCCCGTAACCCGCCCCGCCCACCCGGCTCCGCGCCACCGCCCGGCCTCGTTGATCAAGGGGATGTTCACGCCAAAGTGGACAGGATTCCCGCAACTTCTCCTCGATCGGCGGGCTGCACCACCACCGTCGCGCCGATCGAGGGGATGTGGCACGCAAAACGGACGCGTTCGCCCACGATTGCTCCTTGATCAGCGCGGAGGCGACCGGCGCCACGTGCCCCGCCCGCCAACCTCCCGGCCACGCGCCCCGGCCTGCCACGCGCCCCCGGCCTGCCACGCGCCCCCGGCCTGCCACGCGCCTCCCCCGCTCGCCACGCGCCTCCCCGGTCGCCGATCGAGGGGATGTTCACCCCAAACCACGACACGAATCGCGCAACAGTTCTTGATCAACGCGAACGGGGGCGGCGCGCACAGGGACGGCGTGGACGGTAGAGGGGTCAGATGGCGTGTTCCGGGGCGGGGAGTTCGGAGAAGGGGAAGCGTTGACCGAACTCGGGCCATGGCACGGTGATGCGCACGGTGTCGGGCCGATCACCGGGGTCGGCGCGCAGCCCGGCCAGCCCGGCGAGGTCGTCGAGCGCCTGCCGGGTCTCCTGCGGCGTCACCCCGGCCAGTCCGGCGACCGCGCCGAAGGTGGTGCCGACCGTACGCCGCCGGGGCCAGCGCCGGCGGGTGCGGACCGCGAGCCGGCGTACGGCGATCGCGACCTGGACGGCCCGGTCGTCGCGCTGGGCGAGCCGCTCGAGGTCGGATTCGGGCGGCGACAGCGGCAGCACGTCGAGCGGGTCGCGGTCGAGGTGGGGGCGTACCCAGGGGTCACCGGTGGCGCCGTCGAGGTCGAACAGCCCGAGTCCGGCGAGGCAGGTCAGTAGTTCGGTGACGGTGTGCGGTACGGGAAGGTCCCGGCGCCGGCACATGTCGGCGAAGACGTCGATCCGCGTTTCGCGCAGTGCGAGCACCTGCGCATACCGGGCACGGATCTGGCGTTCGGCGGGCTCGGCGCGGCGTCCGGGACGCCGCGCCGCCCGCCCGATCCAGTCCTCGATGTCGCCGGGGTCGCACCACACCGGATCGTCCCAGGGCACCACGGCGTCCCAGGTCGAGCGCGGGAACCGGCCCGGATCGGGGACGACGGTGAGGTAGGCGTGGGCGCAGGGAAGCCACCGGATCCACGAGGGGTTCATCGTGGCCCGCTGCCAGCGGGGGGTCACCGGAGGACCATACTGCGACCGACCGTGCCTGTGGGGGCACCGATGGTGAGCCGAAAACGGCTGCTCAGGAGGTGCCGGCGAGCAGTTCGGCGGCCGCCCGCGCGCCGGCCCGGGTGGCGCCGTACGTCGCGAGATGCGCCTGCCCGGCGACGGTGACCGGTACGCCCATCTCGACCACGATCGCGTCGGGGCGGGCCGCGAGGGCGCGGTCGACGGCGGCGGCCATCCAGGGGTGCCGGTGCAGGTCGCGTACGACGAGCACGAGCGAGCGGCCGGCGGCGTCGGCGAGCAGCGCGGCGGGCGGCTCGGCGCCGGCCGGCAGGTCGGTCTCGTCCAGGCGGGCGGTGGTGGTGCCGGGCAGCAGGTCGGCCAGGGGTGCGCCGACGCCCCACGGGGTCTCGGCGCCGATGGCGATGTTGCGCGGCGGGGCGAACTCGACCACGTGGGCGGGGCCGGCCAGCGGCAGCGGGACGGTGCCGTTGGGCACGGTGACCCGTACGGCCCGGCGGGCGGCGGCCAGGCCGATCGGCGAACCGTCGGGGCCGTGGGCGGCCCAGGGGGCGAGCCCGGCGCGGCTCTGGACGGTCCAGGCGGCGAGTTCGTCGACCCGCTTGGCGGCCTCGACGAGCCGTTCCTCGGGCAGGGTGCCGTCGACGACGGCGGCGACGATGGCCCGCCGCAGCCGGTCGGCACTGTCCTCGTCGGACAGTTCGCCGCCGATGCAGATGGCGTCGGCGCCGGCGGCGAGGGCGCGTACGGTGCCGGCCTCGAAGCCGTACCGGTCGGTGATGGCCTTCATCTCGATGGCGTCGGTGACGATCACGCCGTGGAAGCCGAGTTCGCCGCGGAGCAGGTCGCTCAGGACGAGGCGGCTGAGGGTGGCCGGGTGCAGCGGGTCGACGGCCGGGACGAGCAGGTGGCCGGTCATGATGGCCTGTACGCCGGCGGCGATGGCGGCCCGGAACGGCGGCAGTTCGCAGGCGTCGAGCCGCTCCCGGGTGGAGCCGATCCGGGGCACGTCGACGTGCGAGTCGACGCTGGTGTCGCCGTGGCCGGGGAAGTGCTTGGCGCAGGCGGCGACCCCGCCGGACTGCAGGCCGGTGATCCAGGCGGCGGTGTGCCGGGCGACGAGTTCCGGTTCGGAGCCGAACGACCGTACGCCGATCACCGGGTTGCCGGGGTTGGAGTTGACGTCGGCGTCCGGGGCGTAGTTGAGGGTGATGCCGGCGGCGGCGAGTTCGGCGCCGATGTCGCGGGCGACGGCCTCGGTCAGGGCCGGGTCGTCGATCGTGCCGAGCGCCAGGTTGCCCGGGCGCGAGCTGCCCCGGCGGGACTCGAACCGGGTGACGTCGCCGGCCTCCTCGTCGATGGCGACGACGACGTCGGGGCGTTCGGCGCGCAGCGCGGCGGTGAGCCGGGCGACCTGCTCGGGGTCCTCGACGTTGCGGGCGAAGAGCGCCACGCCACCGAGTCCCTCGGCCAGCCAGCGGCGGATCCACGCCGGCGGGGTGGTGCCTTCGAAGCCGGGTTGCAGCACCCGGGCCGCGAGGCGCGGCAGTTCTCCGCTCCGGTCGGTCATCAGGCCCCCGTAGTTCCACAGTAGACGGTCCGCCGGCCCCCACGGCTGCGCGGTAGCTGCCATGTTCACACCCGCTCGGTCTAATAGTCAATAAACCTTTCTATTAATTGGGCCGCCGGCCGACCAGTTTCGGCGCCCCACGCTGGGAGCGCTTCCGTGATCTGCGTCACGACGACGGGGTGGGCGCCGGCCCGGCCGTTGTGCGAAGGTGCGGGGATGACGCGCATCCTCTCCGCCGAGGAGACCCCGTGGTCGGAGATCCCCGGCGTCCAGTTGATCGGCGCGATCCTCGGCATCCTGCTGCTCGTGGCGGCCATCCGCGCCCTCTTCGGCAAGGGCCGCTGACCCCGGGCCGCCGGACCGTCCCGACCCGGCCACTCTGACCCGGCCGCCCGGCGCCCGCACCAGCCCGCCCCGGCACCCGCACCAGCCCGCCCCGGCCGCCCGGACCCGGCCGGCCCGGCGCTTCGGCATGAGGTGAACGCGCCGGGGTACCTCCCGACCGAGGCAATCCCCCGGATCGAGGAGGCTCGTCATGCGAATCGGCTACTTCCTGTCCAGCGAGGAGTACACCCCCGCGGAACTGCTCGACCAGGCCCGGGGCGCCGAACGGGCCGGCTTCGAGGCGCTGTGGATCTCCGACCACTTCCATCCCTGGGTCGACGCGCAGGGGCAGAGCCCGTTCGTCTGGTCGATGATCGGCGCGCTGAGCCAGGTCTGCCGGCTACCGGTGACCACGGCGGTCACCTGCCCGACCGTACGCATCCATCCGGCGGTGATCGCCCAGGCCGCGGCCACCAGCGCGGTGCTCCTGGAAGGCCGCTTCGTGCTCGGCGTCGGCACCGGCGAGGCGCTCAACGAGCACATCTTCGGCGACCCGTGGCCGAGCGCCGGCACCCGGCTGGAGATGCTGGAGGAGGCGGTCGACATCATGCGCCGGATGTGGAAGGGCGGCTTCACCCACCACGACGGCAACCACTACACGGTGGACAACGCCCGGATCTACACGCTGCCCGACCAGCCACCCCCGGTCTACGTCTCCGCCTTCGGCCCGAAGGCCATCGACCTCGCCGCCCGCATCGGCGACGGGTACGTCAGCACGATGCCGGACGCCGACCTGGTCCGCCGGTTCCGCGACAACGGGGGCGGCGACAAGCCGTGCCAGGGCGGCTTCAAGGCGGCGTACGCGCGGACCGCCGACGAGGGCGCCCAACTGGCGTACGAGCGGTGGCCGAACGCCGGCGTGCCCGGCGAGCTGTCCCAGGTGCTGCCGTCGCCCCGGCACTTCGAGCAGGCCGCCGAACTCGTCACGCCGGACATGGTCCGCGAGGCGTTCGTCTGCGGCGACGACGCGCGCGAACACCTGGAGATGATCAACCGGTACGCCAAGGCCGGCTTCGACGAGGTCTACGTCGCCAACACCGGGCCGCACTACCAGGGCCTGTTCGACCTGTACGCCGAGCGGGTGTTCCCCGCGCTGCGCTGACCGGCGGCGACCGTGCCGGGGTACGGGTGCGGGCGTTGTTTCGCCCGCCCCGGCCCCGGGTACCCACGCTCTCCGATGAAGCTGCCACTGCACTCGACCCGGCTGCGCCGCGTCGCCCGACAGCACTTCGGCTGGCGATCGCTGCGTCCCGGTCAACTGTCCGCCATGCGGGCCCTCATGAAACGGCGCGACGCCCTCGTCGTGCTCCCCACCGGGGCCGGCAAGTCGGCGGTCTACCAGGTCCCGGCCACCCTGATGGCCGGTCCGACGGTGGTGGTCTCGCCGCTGCTCGCCCTGCAACAGGACCAGATCATCGCGCTGAACGAGCGCGGCGACCCACGGCTGCGGGCGGTACGGGTCAGCTCGGCCGAGACGTCCGGCCAACAGGCCGCCGCGCTGGAGGACCTGCGCGCCGGCCGGGCCCGGTTCCTTTTCATCACGCCCGAACAGCTCAGCCAGCCGGATCGGCTGGCGCAGGTCAAGGCGCTGCGGCCGGCACTGGTCGCGGTCGACGAGGCGCACTGCATCTCGGCGTGGGGGCACGACTTCCGCCCCGACTACCTGGCGCTCGGGCACCTGATCCGCGGGCTCGGCCGACCGCCGGTCGTCGCACTGACCGCGACCGCCTCCCCGCCCGTACGCGACGACATCGTCGACCGGCTCGGCCTGTCCGACCCGCGGACCGTGGTGTCCGGGCTGGACCGGCCCAACCTGTTCCTGGAGGTCGGGCACTGCCCCACCGAGGACTACCGGTGGCGGCGGCTGCTCGCGCTGCTCGACGCCGAGGAGCGGCCCGGTGTGGTCTACATCGCCACCCGGCGGGCGGCCGAGGAACTGGCCGCCCGACTGACGTCGGCCGGTCACCCGGCCGAGCACTACCACGGCGGGATGGCCGCGGGGCCACGTGAGCGGCTGCACGAGGACTTCCTCGCCGACCGGGTGCCGATCATGGTGGCGACGTCGGCGTTCGGCATGGGCATCGACAAGCCCAACATCCGCTGGGTGGCGCACGTGGCCCTGCCCGACTCGCCGGACAGCTACCTGCAGGAGATCGGTCGGGCCGGTCGGGACGGCCGGCCCGCGCGGGCGTTGCTGCTGTGGCGGGCCGAGGACGTCGGCATCCAGCGGTACTTCACCGGCGGCAGCCCGGACGAGGGTGACCTGCGCGACCTGGCGGCGCTGCTGCGCGACGGGCCGGCGACCCGGGCCGAGCTGCGCGAGCGCAGCGGGCTGAGCGCCCGCAAGCTGGGCCAGTTGCTGGCCCTGCTGGAACAGGTCGGGGCGGCCGAGAACCGGGCCGGCAACCGGTTCGCCCGCCCCCGGTACGCCGCCGAACCGGCGCGGGCGGCCCGGGCCGCGCTCGCCGAGGCGGAGCGGCAGCAGACGGTGCAGCGCTCGCGTACGGACATGATGCGCGCCTTCGCCGAGCACCGCGGCTGCCGGGGGCAGACGCTGCTGGTGTACTTCGGCGAGCACATGAAGAAGGTCTGCGGGCACTGCGACAACTGCCACGCCGGCACCAGCACCGCCGACGACGGCGCGAGCGGGCCGTTCCCGGTGCACAGCACGGTGCGGCACGCCGAGTGGGGCAGCGGCATGGTGCTCGGCTACGAGGACGACCGGATGACGGTGCTGTTCGACGACGTCGGCTACAAGACGCTGTCGGTGCCGGTCGTCAGCGAGCAGGGCCTGCTGGCCCGCGAGGCGGGCTGATCCCGACACCTGCCGGCCCGCCAGGCGGGCTGATCCCGACACCTGCCGGCCCGCCAGGCGGGCTGATCCCGACACCTGCCGGCCCGCCAGGCGGGCTGATCCCGACATACGGGTTGAACTAATCTCACGCAAGGTCCGTCCGCCGTCCGGAAGGGCGGTCCGGTGACCAGACGAATTGGGAGAGCATCGTGACCGAGCGAAGCGAGGGAACCATCAGGCCCAGTGCAAGGCACGGCGGCGCCGAGCGGAGCGAGGTGACGCCGTGACCGAGCAGCCGGTGTTCAGCACCTTCGGCTTCAGCGACGAGGAGTGGGGGCTGCTGGTCGGCCTGCCGCACGCGGTGCTGACCGCGGCGACGGCGGCGGAGACCGACAGCACCCGCCGGACCATGGCCGAGAACGCGGCCGGGCTGGAGGCGATCTCGACCGGACGGGAGGCGCCGAGCCCGCTGGTGTCGGCCATCGCGGTCGAACTCGTGTCCCGGGTCGGCGACCCGGAGACCGGTGAGGAACTGCCGATCATCGCCCCGCCGGACCCGCGGGCGATGCTCGCCGACGTACTCGGGCGGGCCAAGGAGGCGGCGGCGCTGCTCGCCGCGAAGGCCGACGAGGGCGACGCCGGGGCGTACAAGCACTGGTTGCTGACCATCGCCGACGAGGTGGTGTCGGCGGCCCGCAGCGGCGGGGTGTTCGGCATCGGCGGCGAGGTCGTCACCGAGTCGGAGCGCCGGTTCCGCGACGAACTGTCGCACGTGCTCACCGATTGACCAGCAGCTCCAGCACGGCCCGCTCGGCGTCGTCGCGACTGTCCGGGTCGGCCACCTCGGCGACCACCCCGTCGTGGTAGAGGTCGACGATCCGGGGGTCCACGTAGGACGCCCGGGCCACGGTGGGGGTGTTGCCGAGCAGGCCGCCCACCTCGCGCATGACGGCCGTCACGGTCCGCCGCCGGGCGGTCGCCGAGGTCGCCGGGGCGGCGCCGGCCAGCCCGGTCGCGGCCCGGACGGTGGCGTGCCAGGTACGGAAGTCCTTGGCGGTCATCGCGCCGCCGCTGGCCTGCCGCAGGTAGCCGTTGATCTCGTCGCTGCGCACGTCGTACCAGTGCCGGCCGGCCCGGTAGCCGAACAGCCGGTCACCGGCGGCCCGACCGCGTCGCAGGTGGCGCAGCACGGCGCAGACGTCCCGGTCGGCCACCTCGCGGACCTGGGCGACGCCGCCCTTGGCCGGGAACTCCAGGACCATCCGGCCGGCCCGGGGCCGGGCGTGTTCGGCGCGCAGGGTCGCCACCCCGAACGTGGGATCGGCACCGGCGGCGTACTGGTCCCCGCCGACCCGGAACATGCCCATGTCGAGCAGCCGGGTGACGGCGGCCAGCACCCGTTCGCGGCGCAGGCCACGGCCGGCCAGGTCGACGGCGACCCGCTCGCGCAGCACCGGCAGCCGGGCGGCGACCTCGAGCACGCGGTCGAACTTGGCCTCGTCCCGCCGCACCCGCCACAGCGGGTGATAGAGGTACTGCTTGCGGCCGGCGGCGTCGACGCCGGTGGCCTGGATGTGGCCGCACGGGTCGGGTGAGATCCAGACCTGCCGCCAGGCCGGCGGGATGGCCAGAGCGCGGAGCCGGTCGAGTTCGTCCGGCGCGGTGATCGGCCGGCCGTCGGGGTCGAGGAAGCTGACGCCACGGCCGCGTCGGCGCCGGCCGTACCCGGGGCGGCTCAGGTCAGTGCGCCGTAACCGCATCCCGCACCTGGCCGATCCGGTCCACCTCGGACACCGCCGCCACCACCTCGTCGGGGCCGACGGCCAGCAGCGCCGGGTGCGGCCGGTCCGCCGGCGCGGGCTCGCCGGCCAGGTCGGACCGCCACAGCACCCGGTGCCAGGGCCGGTCCGGCGGCGGCGCCCACCGCCGCGGCGGGACCGGGCCGAACAGCACCACCGACGGGGTCCGGTACGCGGTGGCGAGGTGCGCGACGCCGGTGTCGCCGCTGATCAGCATCCGGCCGTACGCGACGAGGGTGGCCAGTTCGGCCAGGTCGGTGTGGCCGGCGAGTACGGCGTTCATCGGCAGCCCGGCGCCGCCGGCGACCTCCTCGGCGAGGTCGTGCTCGTCGGCCGACCCGGTGACCACGATGTGGTGGCCGAGCCCGTCCAGGGTCCGGGCCAGGGCGGCCCAGCGGTCGGCGGGCCAGCGCCGGGCGGGGTCCTTGCCGCCGGGGTGCACGATCGTCAGGCCGACCGGCAGCCAGGCCGGCGGGGGCCGGCGCAGCCCCAGGTCGCCGGGGTCGGTGTCGATGCCGTACCAGCGCAGCAGGCGGCACCAGCGCTGCACCTCGTGCTCGTCGTCGTTCCAGCGTGGACCGTCGAGGTGCCCGGCGGCGGGGCAGGCGAAGGCGAGCAGCCGCCCCGGGTTCGCGGCCAGCAGCAGCTCGTGCGACCGCGGGCCGTGCCCGTGCAGGTTGACCGCCACCTCCGGGGTCACCCCGTCCAGCGCCGCCCACTCCCCCGGCTCCGGGCCGGCGCCGGGTTCCGGGCCGCCGCCACCGCCGGGTTCCGGGCCGGCGCCGCCGGCGGGCTCCGGTTGCTCCGCCGGTCCCAGCCCTTCCAGGGGAACCAGCCGGTCCACCACGCCGACCAGGTCGACCAGCGGCACCAGCCAGCGCGGCGCGGCCAGCACCAGGTCCTGGTCCGGGTAGGCGGCCTTCAGGCCGCGCAGCGCCGGCACCACCGTCGCGAGATCTCCGACCCCGAGGGCCCGCAGCACCAGGATCATGGGTAGGACGTCTCCCGGTCGGCGCACAGCACCATCTCGCGTACCGCGCTGCCGGGCGGCTGGCGCAGGGCGAAGACGACGGCGGCGGCCACCGCGGCCGGGTCGTTGAGCACCGCGTCGGCGCCCGGCCGGTACTGCTCCTCGCGGCCGGCGAAGAACGCGGTCCGCATCCCGCCCGGCACCAGCAGGGTGACCCCGACCGAGCCGGCGAGTTCGGCGGCCAGCGCGCGGGTGAACCCGACGACACCGAACTTGGCGGCGCAGTAGGCGGTGGCGTCGGCGACGGCCTTCAGGCCGAGTGTGGAGGCGACGGTGACCACGTGGCCGCGACGCTCGATCAGGGACGGCAGCGCGGCCCGGACGACGGCGGCGGTGCCGAGCAGGTCGACGGCCACCACCCGGTCCCAGTCGGCCGGCGGCACGTCGACCAGCGCGCCCGGCCGGTCCACCCCGGCCGCGGTGACCACCCCGTCGAACCCGCCGGCCGTCTCGGCCAGCCGCCGGGTGGCCTCCTCCGCGGCCCGGGTGTCGGCGAGGTCGCAGGCCAGCCACGGCACGCCCGGGGCCGGCTCCATCAGGTCCAGCACGCAGGGGCGGCCGCCGGCGTCGGCGATCGCGGCGACGACCGCCGCGCCGAGACCGCTCGACCCGCCGGTGACCAGTACGGAAGGGCCGCCGCCCGGTGCGGTCGCGGTCATCCGGCCGCCTCCCCGGCGCCGGCACGGGCCGCGGCGATCATCCGCGTGGTGGAACGGCCGTCGAGGTACGGCACGACGACGGTCTGCCCGCCCCAGCGCCGGACCAGGGCCGCCTCGGGCAGGTCGGGCTCGTCCCCGCCACCGCCGGCGTAGTCGCCGCCCTTGACCCACACGTCCGGACGCAGCCAGGACAGCACCGCGTGCGGGGTGGCCTCGTCGAAGATGACGACCGCGTCGACGCAGCCGAGCGCGGCCAGCAACCGGCTGCGGTCGCCCTGCGGCACGACCGGCCGGTCCGGCCCCTTCAGCCCGGCGACGCTGGCGTCGGAGTTGAGGCAGACCACGAGGCAGTCGCCGAGCCGGCGGGCCGCCTGGAGGGTGGCGACGTGGCCGGCGTGCAGCAGGTCGAAGCAGCCGCCGGTGGCCACCACCGTGCCGCCCCGGGCCCGTACGTCGGCGACCAGCGCCCCGGCCGCCACCGAGTCGCCGTCGGCGCCGTGGTGCCGTACCCCGGCGCCGTCGCCGCCGGGACCGTCCGGTGCGGCGGTGGCCGGCCGGTCACCGCACACGCCGGTCCCGGTCGGGCGCCGGTACGCGGCCTTCACCGCCGCGCCGCTGCCCGGTCCCGGCACCAGCACGGCACCGACGCCGCCCGCCGCGACGTACTCGCTCGCCTCGCGGACCGCCTCCTGCACGGCCTCGGAGACCAGCGCCCCCTGGGCCAGCGCACCGGTGGCGGTGGCGGCGAATAGGTCGCCGGCACCGCAGGTGTCGCCGTCGGCGTTGGCCGGCGCCGGCACCACCAGCGGTGTCGGGCCGGAGTGGCACAGCAGCGCGCCGTCGCCGCCCATCGTCACCGCGACCGCGCCGGCCCGCCAGCGCCGGCGCAGTTCCTGGGCACCCCGGGAGGCGGTCGCCAGCCGGGAGCCGTCCGGGTCGTCGCCGGTGAGCTGCCGTACCTCGGTCTCGTTCGGCGTGAGCAGGCGGACGCCGGGCGCGGCGCGCGGGCCGCGCGGGTGCGGGTCCCAGACGACCGGGGCGGCGGTACGCGCCAGCGCGGCCCGCACCGCCGGTGCGGCGGCGACCCCGCGCCCGTAGTCGCTGACCAGGATCGCGGCGGCGCCGGCGAGCGCGGCCCGGGCGGCGGGCGGCGGCTCGCCGGGCCGGCCGGCGGCACCGCCACGGTCGAGCCGCAGCAGCACCTGGCCGCGGGCCCGCAGCCGGATCTTCTCGGCGGTGGCGCCGGGCAGTGGCAGGACGTGCACCTCGATCCCGGCGTCGGCGAGCAGTTCGCGCAGCCGCGCCCCGCCGTCGTCGTCGGCGAACGCGGTGACCAGGGCGACGTCGAAGCCCTGCCGGGCGGCGAACAGCGCGGCCAGCCCGGCGCCACCGGGCCGGTCCAGCGTGGTCGCCTCCTCCAGCACCGGCACCGGCACGTCGGGGCAGAGCCGGGTGACCATCCCGTCCACGTCGCGGTCGAGCAGGGTGTCGCCGACGACGACCAGGCGGTGCGTCATGTGCTCACCTCGCTTGCCTCGGTTGGGGCACCGAGGCTGCGGATTCCCCCATTCCGGCCGGTCATGTGCTCCACCGTCGGCACGGTGCCGGAAAGGCCGCGCACGGCCGGCAGGTCACGGTCGACGTACTCGCACAGCACATGGGCCGACAGCAGGTGCAGTTCCTGCACGACCTGCGGTTCCGGCGACGGCACCGCGAGGACCTCGGTGCACAGTTCGGCGAGCGGGTTCGGGGCCGGGCCGGTCAGCGCCCAGCAGCGCAGCCCCTGTTCGTGGCCGGCCCGCGCGGCGGCGAGCAGGTTGGCGCTGCGGCCGCTGGTCGACAGCAGCAGCAGTACGTCGTCGGCCCGGCCGTGGGCGCGTACCTGGCGGGCGAAGACCTCCTCGTAGCCGTAGTCGTTGCCGATCGCGGTCAGCGACGACGTCTCGGCGCACAGCGCGATCGCCGACAGCGGGGTGCGGTCGTCGCGTAGCTTGCCGACGAGTTCGGCGGCCAGGTGCTGGGCCTCGGCCGCGCTGCCGCCGTTGCCGGCGACCAGCAGCCGGCCGCCGGTGCCCAGGGTCCAGGCCAGTTCGCCGCCCCACCGGCCGAGCAGGTCGGCGGCCTGCCGGAACGGCCGCAGCGCGGCGGCGAGCGCGGCGAGGTGGGCGTCGAGCACCGAGGGGGCCGCCATCAGGCGACCGCCCCGCTGGTGCGGCGCACGCCGACGACCGCCGAGTAGACGGTGCCGAGCTGGGCGGCGGCGCGCCGCCAGGTGTACGACTGCCGGGCGCGGTCGACGGCGGCGGAGGCGTACGCGAACCGGCGTACCCGGTCTTCGAGCAGGGCGTGGATCGCGGCACCGAGGGCGCGCGGGTCGCGGGGCGGCACCAGGTCGCCGGTCAGGCCGTGGACGACGGTGTCGGTGAGCCCGCCGACGGCGGTGGCGACCACCGGTACGCCGCACGCCATCGCCTCCAGCGGGGTGAGGCCGAACGGCTCGTACCAGGGTGCGGCGACCAGCACGTCCGCCGAGCGGTACCAGTGCGGCATCTGGTCCGGGGGCACCGCGCCGACCAGGCGTACCCGGTCGGCGACGCCGAGCGCGACGGCGAACGCCCGCAGCCGGCGGGCGTGCGGGTCGTCGTCGAGCCGGGCGCCCGGCGGCCCGCCGACGACGACGCACTCGGCGTCGGGGATCAGCCGCAGCGCGGCGATCACGTCCTGGAAGCCCTTGCGTTCGACCAGCCGGCCGACGGTGAGGATGCGCGGCCGGCCCGGCTCGCGCGGGGCGACCGGCCCGGTCGGCGCGAAGACCTCGTCGTCGACGCCGGAGGGCACCACCACGATCCGGTTGCGGGGCACCCCCATCCGGACCAGTTCGCGCACCTCGTCGGCGCACTGCGCGACGACCCGGTCGACGGCCCGGCCGAGGGTGCGTTCGTAGCCGATCCGGCGCGGCGGGCTGGTGTCCATCGTGCCCTGGTGGCGGCGTTTGACGGTGCCGAGCGCGTGGTACGTCTGCACGACCGGCACCCCGGTCCGCCGGGCGGCGGTGACCGCGGCGAGCCCGCTCATCCAGAAGTGCGCGTGGACGACGTCGGGCAGCGGCTCGGCGCCGCCCCACCGCTCGCCCAGCCAGCGGCCGAAGTCGCCCATGTGCGGCAGCAGGGCGTCCTTGGGCAGCGGCTCGGCCGGGCCGGCGGGTACGTGCACGACGTACCCGCCGCCGGGCAGCGGCACGGCCGCCGGCAGGTCTGGCGAGTCCCGCCGGGTGTAGACGCGTACCTCGTGGCCGTCGCGGGCCAGTGCCGTCGACAGTTGCGCCACGTGCGTGTTCTGCCCGCCGGCGTCCTCGCCGCCGGGCACCGCGAGCGGGCTGGCGTGCTCGGAGATCATCGCGATACGCATACTTCCTCCTCCAGCAACCGGTCCCAGTCCGCCAGGAACCGGTCCAGGCCGTAGCGGGTGCGGGCGACCTCGCGGGCGCGCGCCCCGAGCCGGCCGGCCGCCTCCGGTTCGTCGATCAGCCACCGGGCGGCGTCGACGAGGGTGTCGACCCGGGTCGACAGCACGCCGGCCTGGGCCGGGACCGCCTCGACCGCCTCGGTGCTGGCCAGGGCGAGCACCGGCATGCCCATCGCCATCGCCTCGACCAGGCTGAGCCCGAGCGACGTCCACCGGCACAGGTGCAGGTAGGCCCGGCGCTTCGCCACCTGGGCGTGCATCCGGTCCTGCGGTACGTCGTCGTGGACGGTGAGCCGGTCGACGGGCAGCCCGAGCCTGCCCGGCAGCCCGGCCACCCCGAGCCCGTAGACGTCGAGCGGGGCGACCGCCGCGAAGCGGGGCATCAGGTCGGTGCCGGTGACCCGCCAGCGGCGTACCGGCTCGTTGGTGACCACGGCGAGCCGGTCGAGTTCGCCGGTCCAGCGCGGGACCGGTTCGACCACCCCGTGCTCGATGACGGCGGTCCGGGTCGCCCCGGTGTCCCAGAACAGCTCGTTGAAGTGGGTGACGTGGGCGACGAGCAGGTCGTCGCGGTCGGCGAACGGGTGCCGGCTCTGCGGCACCTCGCCCTTGGGGGTGTTGTGCTCGACGTAGACCGCCGGCAGGTCGCGGCCGATCCGGCGGCCGAGCCAGGTGTGGACGAGGTCGACCTCCTCGGGGCGTTGCAGGAGGACGACGTCGATGTCCTCGCGGGCCAGCCGCTCGGCGGTGACCTCCCGTACGGTGTCCGGCCAGTCGTAGGTGCGGGCCCGGCCGAGCCCGTACGTGTCCCGGGCGGCGTTGACCGGCACGAGGTAGCGGTGTCCGCCGTGCACGAGTGCGGTGGTCCAGGAGCCGTGCACGTGCCAGAGGAGGATGTTCACCCGGCACCCGCCACGGGGGCGCCGGCCGGTACGCCGATCAGCCGGACCGCGTCGACGACGCTGTCCGGCTCCACCTTCGACAGGCAGGGGTGGCCGGTGACCGGGCAGGTCGTGGCGCGGGTGTGCCGGCAGGGGGCGGCGGCGTCGCCGAGCCGGACCCACGGCACCCGGTACGGCCCCCACTGTCCGAAGGAGACGGTCGGGGCGAACAGGCTGACCACCGGGGTGCCGACGGCGGCGGCGATGTGCGCCGGCCCGGTGTTGCCGACGACGAGGGCACCGGCGCCGGCGATGATCCGGACCAGGTCGGGCAGTGCGGTCCGGCCGCCGAGGTCGATCCCGGCGGTGCCGGCGACCCGGGCGCACAGTTCGCGCTCGCCCGGACCACCGGTGACCACGACCCGGTGACCGGCACCGGCGAGCGCCCGGACGATCTGTTCGCAGCGGGCCGGCGGGCAGGCCCGGGCCGGCACCGACGAGCCGGGGTGCACGACGACGTACGGCCGGGCGGCGGGGCCGGGGCCGATCCGCAGCCGCAGCACGGGTTCGTCGCCGTCGGGCAGCGCGAAGCCGGCGGCGGCCGCCAGCGACAGGGCCCGTTCCGGTTCGGGGATGCCGAGCGGCACCCGGTGCCGTACGTCGAGCAGCGAACCGGGGTAGTCGTCGCTGATCGCCGCGATCCGCCGTACGCCGGCCATCCGCAGCACCAGGGCCAGCGGCAGCGCCGACTGGTGGAAGGAGGTGAACAGCACCGCCTCCTGGACGCCGGTCGCGGCGAGCCGGTCCGTCAGCCGGCCGACCTGCTCGCGGTCGACGGCGGCCGGGTCGGGGTCGATCCACGGCAGCGACCACTCGACGATCTCGTCGACGCCGGGCAGCAGTTCCGCGGCGGCCCGGCCGCGCGGGCCGCACAACATCACCACCCGGTCGGCGCCGGCCGCCACCGCCCGGATCGCCGGACCGGTGACCAGCACGTCGCCGGCCGAGTCGGGGCGGGCGACCAGCACCCGGCGCGGGCGGGTCCGCCCGCCGGCCCGCGCCCCGCCGACCAGGCGCTGGCGGCGCAGGATCAGGTCGGCCGCGCCGCGCAGGTCCCCGGCGACGGCCGGGGCGGCGGCGATCTCCTCCGGCCGGGTCACCGGGGTCGGCACCAGTACGCCCGCCGCTCCGGCGGCCCCGGCCGCGGTCATGTCGCGGCCGATGTCGCCGACGACGACGCACCGGCCCGGTACGGTCCCGAGTGCCCGGGCGGCGTCGATCACCAGCCCGGGCGCCGGTTTGCGGCACCGGCAGCCGGCCGGCACTTCAGCGTCGGCGGCGGGTTCGTCGTGCGGGCAGACCTGCCAGGTGTCGAACGGGCCGAGCAACTCCTCGATCCGGGCGTTGACCCGGGCGAGGTCGGCCGCGGTGAAGTGGCCGCGGGCCAGCCCGGACTGGTTGGTGACCACACCGAGCCGCAGCCCGGCGGCGCGCAGCCGGTCGAGCGCCTCCCGGGCGCCGTCGAACGGGCGTACCCGGTCCGGGTCGCCGTTGTACGGCACGTCGTGCACGAGCGTGCCGTCGCGGTCGAACAGCACCGCGTCGAACAGGACGGCGCCCGTACGCGGGTGTCCGGCGCGTCGCGCGCCGGATCCACCTCCGGGATCGACCTGCTGAGCTGGCACTTCGGCCGGGTTCCCGGGGCCGGGGCGAGTAAACCTGGCGTCGCGCGGGTCGGCCGCGCCACCGCGCCGGGGTGGCGGACTGCGGCACCGGCGTGGGGTGACTACCCTCTGCGGAGGAAATGTCAGCCTATAGAGGATGCCTTTCATGATCGAGCCCGTGCAGTTACCCACGCCGTGGTGTGACGCGCGCGTCACCGTGGTCGTGCCGACCTACAACGAGGCGGGCAACCTGCCCGTCCTGGTCGAGCGGCTGCTCGCACTGCCGTTGCCGGGGTTGCACATCCTGGTGGCCGACGACAACTCCCCGGACGGCACCGGCGAGGTGGCCGACAAGCTGGCCAGCGACCATCCGGAGCGGATCACGGTGGTGCACCGGCCGGGCAAGGAGGGGCTGGGCCGGGCGTACGTCGACGGGATCGGTCGGGCGCTCGAGGCCGGTGCCGACTACGTGGCGCAGATGGACGCCGACCTGTCGCACCCGCCGGAGGCGCTGCCCGGGATGCTGGGCACCCTGCTGTCCACCAGGGCCGGCGTGGTGATCGGTTCGCGCTACGTGCCGGGCGGCCAACTCGACGAGGCGTGGCCGCTCTACCGCCGCGCGCTGAGCGGCTGGGCCAACTTCTACGTGCACTCGCTGCTGCGGGTCCGCATCCGGGACCTGACCGCCGGGTTCAAGATCTGGCGCGCCGACGTGCTGCGCGACATCGACCTCGGCCGGGTGCAGTCCAACGGCTACAGCTTCCAGGTGGAGATGCACTACCTGGCCACCCGGCTCGGGCACACCGTGCTGGAGGTGCCGATCCGGTTCGCCGACCGCCTCGACGGCATCTCGAAGATGACGACCGCGACCAAGGTGGAGAGCGCGCTGATGCCGTTCCGCCTGCGCCGCAAGCACCGCGGCGTCGGCCGCGCCTGACCCGCCCCGGTCCGCCCGCCGGCCGGCATCCGCGCCGCCCGTCGCCGGTACGCCGGTGGCGCCGCGGGCCCGACCGGGTCGCGTCCCGTTCAGGCCAGCACCACCAGTGCCTCGCGGATGTCGTCGGGTAGCGCGCCGTCGCCCAGGCGGTCGGCGACCGCCTCGACGAAGTCGCTCTCGGAGAGCCGGGCCCGCTGCCCGGCGAGCCGGATCACCTCGATCCCGCCGTCCGGGGTGACGACCACCCCCTGGCCGGCCTCGGCCACCGCGAGCCGGGCGAACCGTACCCGCCACTGGAGCCGCTCCTCGCGTTCGGTGGGCGACTGCGGCACCCCGGCGTCGTCGGCGTGCGTGGCGAGTTCACTGGCCAGGTAGAACACCTGACGGCCGACCGGATAGTCGCCGGCAGCCGTCTGGAGCGTGCCGCGCTCGCCGCGCTCGCGCAGCCGGCGGCGGTTGTCGGCCGAGGCGGCCCGCCATTCGGCGAGCAGCGTCGCCGGCGGCAGGCCGGCCCGCCGGGCGATCCCGCGGGCGTTGCGGTCGTCCAGGTCGGCCCCGCCGAGGTCGTCCTCGAACTCCTCGACCCTGCCGTTGAGCCCGGCGTGCGTGTAGTCCTCGGTGGTGGTCAGATGGGCGAGCAGGTCGCGCCGGTCCCAGCCCGGGCACCGGGTGGGGGCCGACCAGCCGGCGTCGGACAGCCCGCGGTAGAAGGCGTCCACCCGGGCCGCCTCGGTGTCGAGGACGTCGAACGGGTCGATGCCGGCCATCTCCGTCAGGTCGGCCGGGTCGGTCGCAGGGGTCATGGCGCCACCTCCATGACCCGGGTATGCCCCGGCCGGGCCGGTCTCATTCCCCGGCCGCACCGGCGGCGTGGCGCCGCCGGTGCGGCGGCGCCACGCGCGGGCCGGTCAGCAGCCGCAGGTGTAGTAGAGGATGTCCCAGTGGCTGCCTTCCTTGGTGTAGAGGTTGCCGGAGGCCGCCCGGTACTGGTGTCCCCAGCCGGAGATGTAGCCGACGTAGGTGTAGGACCGGGTGATGTAGTTCTCCACGCAGGTGCTCAACCGGATGTCCACCTTGTAGCCGTTCCAGTGGCTGTAGGTGCCGCTGGCGTGTCCGGTCTCGGTGCCGGCGGTGATGGTGACCGCGCAGCCGCTGGCCCGCTTGAAGGTGATGATCCCGGTGATCGTCGCCTGGCGGATGCCGTCGAACGACGTACACGTGGGGACGTTGCGGTTGCTGCATCCGCCGCTGGACGTCCAGCTGATGCCGGCGGCGCTCAGCTGCGACGTCGCGCTGGAGTGGGTGATGGCATGGGCGGGGGTGGAGAAGCCGAGGGCGGTGACGGTGGCGGCGAACACCGCGACCAGCAGGGTGAGCACGCGTCGGGTCGCGCGGCGGGTGGGTGTCATGGGAACTCCGGTTCTCGGGTGGGGGTTTTCTACATGACATGGGTCAACCCTGCAACTTTCCTACCAGAGATCGACGATCTTGCATAGATGGGATCGCCGGTCATCGCCGCGCGATCCGCACATTCCGACTTTCAGCGGTAGATCGCCCGGTGGGCGGCCGAGACCGCCGCCGCGTACAGGCCGCCGCCGACCGCCCGGTCCCGGGCCAGCGCCGCCCGCGCCGCGTTCGCGCCCGGGCCGCCGTGCACCCCGCCGCCCGGATGCGCCGACGCGCTCGCCAGGAAGAGCCGGTCGACCGGGGTGTCCGCCCGCCCCAGCCCGGGCACCGGCCGCAGCACGAGCTGCTGGTACGCCGCCGACGTACCGCCGCCCAGCGCCCCGCCGACCAGGCTCGGGTCGGCCCGCTCCAGATCCCCGGGGCCGGCCACGTGCCGGCCGACGACGAGCCGGCCGAACCCCGGCGCGTACCGTTCGAGCACCGCCTCCATCCGGGCCACGTGCGCGACCACCTCCGCGCCGTCCCACGCCCGCCGGAACGGCAGGTGGGTGTACGCCCACAGCGCCTGGGTACCCGCCGGTGACCGGGTCGGGTCCGCCGTGGACATCTGCCCGACCAGCAGGAACGGTTCCGCCGGCAGCACACCGCGGGCCAGGTCGGCGGCGAACCCGGTCAGCCCGTCGAGGTCGCCGCCGAGGTGGACGGTGCCGGCGCCGGCCGCCGCCGGATCGGTCCACGGCACCGGCCCGGACAGCGCCCAGTCGACCTTCACCGTCGAGCCGTCCCACCGGAAGTGGGCCAGGTCGTCCACCAGCCGCGGCGGCAGCCACCGCCGCCCCACCAGGTCCAGGAACAGGGCCGGCGCCGGCACGTCGGCCACCACCGCCCGCCGGGCCCGGCACAGCGTGCCGCCCCGGGTCCGTACGCCGACCGCCCGCCCCCGCGCCACCAGCACCCGGTCGACCGGCATGCCGTACGCGATCCGGCCGCCCCGGGCCCGCAGCCGGGTCACCAGCGCGTCGGTGAGCCGCTGCGCCCCGCCGACCGGCACCGGCCAGCCGACCTGCTGGCCCAGCATGGTCAGCAGCCAGCCGTACACGCCGCTGCCGACGTCGAGCGGGGACAGGTCGGTGTGCAGGGCGCAGCCGGCCATCAGCAGCGGGCCGCCCTCGCCCCGGAACAGTTCCGCGCCCAGCGTCCGCGCCGGCAGCGCCAGCCGGCGGGCCAGCCGCAGCGCGCCGGCCGTACGCAGCCGGGCCAGCAGGGCCAGCCCGCCCCGCACCGGCGGGATCGGACTGAACAGCGCCGACAGCAGCGGCCCGGACAGCGCCCGCCACTCGTCGTACGCGGCGAGCCAGCGGTCGCCGTCGCCCGGCGCGAACCGCTCCAGCGACGCCGCGGTACGCGCCGGGTCCCGGTTCAGCACCGCGCCCCGGCCGTCCGGCAGCAGGTGGGCCAGCACGTCCGGGGCGTGCGTCCAGCGCAGCCCGGACGCCTCCAGGTCGAGCCGGCGGATCACCGGCGAGGCGTACGCGAGCGGGTAGAACGAGCTGAACAGGTCGTTGAGGTAGCCGGGTGCGGTGATCTCGGCCGACCGCACGGCGCCACCGGCCGCACCGGTCGCCTCCAGCACCAGCACGTCCCAGCCGGCGTCGGCCAGCAGGTTCGCGGCGACCAGCCCGTTGGGGCCCGCCCCGATCACCAGAGCGTCGGCGCCCTGCGCATCCACGCTTCCCATGCCCGATGATTCTGCCGGCTCTGCCGGCCCGCCCGATGAATCTGCCGGTTTGCCGGCGCCTTCCGCGGGGACTACGGGCGGATGTACGAGGTGGAACAGCTCATCGGCGCGCAGTGGAAGCCGGCCGGCGACAACGGCCGGTTCGAGGTGGTGGACCCGGCCGACGGCAGCCCGGTCAGCTCCGCGCCGACCGCCGTCGGCGCCGACCTGGACGCCGCGGTGAAGGCGGCGCGGGGCGCCGCGCCCGGCTGGGCGGCGAGCACCCCCGCCGTACGCGCCGCCGCGCTGCACCTGGCGGCCGACGCGATCGAGAACGCGGCCGACCGGATCGCCGACGCGCAGACCGCCGAGATGGGCAAGCCCCTCGCCGGTGCCCGGGCCGGCATCCAGGCGGGCGTCGCCACCCTGCGGCAGTACGCCGAACTCGGGCCGTTGCACGGCGGCCGGACGCTGGCCGGGGCGGCGGAGGCGATCGACCTGGTGACGTACCAGCCGAGGGGTGTCGTCGCGGTGATCACGCCGTGGAACGACCCGGTAGCGGTCTCCTGCGGGCTGCTCGGCGCGGCCCTGGTCACCGGCAACACGGTGGTCCACAAGCCGAGCGAGCGCACCCCGGCGACCGGCTGGCTCCTCGTCAAGCTGCTGGCCGAGCACCTGCCGCCCGGCGTGCTCTCGCTGGTCACCGGCGACGGCGCGGTCGGTGCCGCGCTGGCCGGCCGGCAGGTCGACCTCGTCGCGCACGTCGGCTCGACCGCCGCCGGGCGGTCGATCGCCGCCAGTTGCGCCGGCACCGGCGCCAAGGCGCTGCTGGAGAACGGTGGCAGCGACCCGCTGATCGTCGACGCCGACGTGGACCCGCGCTGGGCCGCCGACCAGGCCGCGATCGGCGCGTTCGCCAACTCGGGGCAGCTCTGCGTCGCCGTCGAGCGCATCTACGTGCACCGTACGGTCGCCGACCGCTTCCTGGCCGCGCTGGTGGGCCGTTGCCGCGAGATGCGGGTCGGCCCGGGCCGCGACCCGCGCTCCGAACTCGGGCCGCTGGTCGACCGCCGGCACCGCGAGCACGTGCACGCCCAGGTGACCGCCGCGGTCGCCGACGGCGCCGACGTGCTGTGCGGTGGGACCGTGCCCGACGGGCCGGGCGCCTTCTACCCGCTGACGGTCCTCGCCGGCTGCGCCGACGACATGGCGGTGATGCGGGAGGAGACGTTCGGCCCGATCGCACCGGTGCTGGTCGTCGACTCGTACGACGAGGCGCTGTCGCGGGCCGGGCGGTCGCCGTACGGGCTGGCCGCCACCGTGCTGACCGGCTCGATGGCGAACGCGCAGCGGGCCTGGCGGGAACTGCCGGTCGGCACCGTCAAGGTCAACGCCGTCTTCGGCGGGGCACCGGGCGGCGCCGCGCACCCGCGCCGCGCCAGCGGGGAGGGATTCGGCTACGGCCCGGAACTGCTCGACGAGATGACGGTCGCCAAGGCCGTGCACATCGAACCACCCGGCGGCCCGGCGGTGCGCTGGTGACGTACCCGACGGAGCCGGCGGCCGGGCGGACGCCCGGCCGCCGGGCCGGTCAGGATCTTTTCTTCTTCTCGCGGGCCTGCCGGGTGCTGCGGTCGTTGGCCTTCTGCAACGCCTTGACCAGTTCCGGCTTCGTCATGCTGGACCGGCCCCGGACGTCGGCCCGGGCGGCCAGGTCCATGAGGTGTTCCTTGGACGCGTTGGCGTCCACCCCGCCGGCGGTCGGCGTCCGCCGTTGCGGGCCACCACCGGCCGCCTGCTCGTCGCTCGGACCCTTGCCCGACTTGGGCTCCCAGTGGTCGCCGACCTTCTCGAACGAGTGCTTCAGCGCGGCGAACGCGACCCGGTGCGACCGCTCACCCTCGCCGTACGTCTCGACGGCCGAGTCGTGCGTCTTCGACCAGGTGCGCTGGGCCTTGTCCGGCGAACGCTGGAGCGTGCTCGGCAGCTCGTCACGCGCGGGCATGTCGGACCTCCTCGCCTAGGAAATGCTCGACTGGCTGCGTTCCCCGCCCCCGGGCGACCAAACCATGACGGGTTTGTCCAGGTCCGCCCGGGGGTACGGCCACCGCAACCAGCGGCGGGGGGTCGCCGCTGCCGAAGCAGCAGGGAGTTGGGCGATGGCCACGACGACGCACCCGCCGGCCCGACCGCGCGACCGGCAGCGCAAACTGCCCCGCCAGCTGCGCCAGTTGCACTGGTCGACGTGGAAGGGTGTGCTGGTCCGCAGCGCCAAGGAGTTCGGCAAGGACAACTGCACCGACTGGGCGGCCAGCCTGACGTACTACTCGGTCCTGGCGATCTTCCCGTCGCTGGTCGTGGTGGTGGCCCTGGTCGGCCTCGTCGCCCGGGGCGGCGACGCGGTCGACACCATCCTCGGCGTCGCCGAGGACCTCGGCGCCGGCTCGGTGGTGGCCAGCGGCGGCGTACGCGACGCCATCGACAGCGTCGTCAACCAGCAGAGTTCCGCCGGGGTGCTGCTGAGCTTCGGTCTGCTCGGTGCCCTCTGGTCGGCGTCGGGGTACGTCGGCGGCTTCACCCGGGCGGCGAACGCGATCTACGGCGTGAAAGAGGGCCGGCCCTTCTACAAGCTGCGCCCGCTGCAGCTCGGCGTCACCTTCGTCACCCTGGTGCTGCTGGCCGCGAGCGTCGTCATGCTCATCGTCAGCGGGCCGGTCGTCGACGCCGTCGGTGACGCGCTCAACCTCGGCGCCGCCGCCCGGACCGCGTGGGCGATCGTCAAGTGGCCGGCCCTGGTGCTGATCGCGATGCTGCTCCTGGCGTTGCTCGGCTGGGTGGCGCCCAACGTACGGCAGCCCCGGTTCCGCTGGCTCACCCCCGGCGGCCTGGTGACGCTGCTGGCGGCGGCGGTGGTCTCGTTCGGCTTCGGGCTCTACGTCGCCAACTTCGCGTCGTACGACGCCACGTACGGCAGCCTCGGCGCGGTCATCGCCTTCCTGATCTGGATCTACCTGATCAACATGGCGGTGCTGTTCGGGGTCGAGGTCAACGCGGAGATCCAGCGGGGCCGGGCGATCCAGGGCGGGGTCGAGGACGCCGAGAAGGACCCGGTGCTGCCCGAACGCGCCCCGGCCGACGACCGGTCGGAGACGTCCCCTTCACGCGGCTCCTGATCGGCGGAAATCGTTTAGCGCGGACGGGGCCGGGTAGCGACTAGGTCATGGAACGTGGCAACAGCAAACACGGACCACGACTGGACGACCAGATGAACCGGGAGGTCGCCGGCACCGTCGCCGGGAAGGCCGGCGCCCGCGCCGAACCGTGGCGCGAGGCCGAGCCGTCCGGTGAGGACCAGCCGGAGGTCAGCCGGGTTCCCGGCGGCGAGAACCAGACCGGCGTCCCGCAGGGCATGACGCCCGCCGAGGTCGAGCAGCGCAGCCGGCTGGGCCGCTACATCAGCCTGTCGGCGCTGCCCGGCGACCGGGAGACGCTGCGGCACAGCGCGCGGGACAACGAGGCGCCCGACGACGTGCTCGCCGAGCTGGACCGGCTGCCGTCGGACACCGAGTTCCGCACGGTGTCCGAGGTCTGGGCCGCGTTGGGTCACGCGAACGAGTCGACGCGCTGGTAGCCGCGGTCCCGCACCCGACGGTCGTTCCTTCCGGCCCCGGCCGGTCCACGTCCACGCCCGTCCAGTCCAGTCCCGTCCCGTCCCGTCTAGGACTGTCGAGGACTGTCGATCAAGGAGGAAGTCACATGGGTTCGGTCACCAAGTCCGTTGACGTCGCGGTACCGGTTCGTACCGCGTACGACCAGTGGACCCAGTTCGAGGAGTTCCCCCACTTCATGGAAGGGGTGAAGGAGGTCCGCCAACTCAGCGACACCAAGACGCACTGGAAGACCGAGATCGCCGGCGTGAAACGCGAGTTCGACGCGGAGATCACCGAACAGTTGCCGGACGAGCGCGTGGCCTGGAAGTCGACCGGCGGCATGAAGCAGGCGGGGGTCATCACCTTCCACCGGCTCGACGCCACCCACACCAGGGTCACCGCGCAGATGGACCTCGAGCCGCACGGCATGGCCGAACAGGCCGCCGACAAGCTCGGCATGATCGACATGCGGGTCAAGGGTGACCTGGACCGCTTCAAGAAGTTCATCGAGGGCCGCGGCGGCGTGGAGACCGGCGCCTGGCGCGGCGAGGTGCACCGGTCCGAGCCGTAGCGGGGCGGGATCAGCGGCGGCCGCCGGCGGGTTCGACCCGCCGGCGGCCGCCGCGTCGCCGTTACGTTCTTCCCCCAGGGCGCGACCAGAGCTTCGGTGCCCGGCGCCGGGTGCGACCAGGGTTTCGGCGCCCGGCCCCCGGGTACGACCGGTGAATGACCGACGAGACCTGGCGTGACGAGCAGCGACTGCCGCTGAAGGACCTCACCGAGGCGATGGCGACCTGGGACACCGACGGCCAACTCGACGACGTCACCGGCAACGACGCGGGTGCCGAGGCGGCCTTCGGCCACGGCGCGGAGGCCGAGGAGCTGGAGAGCACCCCGGCCGGCCGCGAGAAGCTGACCGACAACCAACGCGCCGACCGCCCGTCCACCACCGGCCGCTCCGGCCCGCACTGACCCGTCCGCTGCGCGTCGATCAAGGAGAAAACATGCCCGGGCCGCGGCTTTTGTCGCGCGACTAGTCCTTGATCAGCGCTGCCAGGTGGGGACGGCGGCGAGGGCGGCGGCTGGCTGCGGAGTAGAGGGCAAGCAGGGCCGCCGAGAGCACGACCAGGGCCGGGCCGAGCAGTTCCACGTCGACCCGGCCCAGCAGCACGCCCACGCCGGCCGGAATCGCCGCCCCGCCCAACCCCGCCGCACCGATCTGCAACCCGATCGTGCGGTCGGCGTGCCCGGCCCCGACCCGCTCGGCGGTGGTCAGGGTGAGCAGCGGGAACACCGGCGCGGCGCCGAACCCGATGATCGCCAGCCCGGCGACGGCGACCCAGCCGGAGGCGGGCAGGGCCACCAGCACCGCGCCGGCCACCATCGCGACCAGGCTGCCGGTGAGCACGGTCGACGTACCGAGGCGCTCGGCGACCACTCCCTGCACCACCCGGCCGACGAAGAGGCTGGCCCAGTAGCCGGACACGCAGACACCGGCCACCGTCGCGCTCAGGCCGCGCCCCTCGGTCAGCAGCAGGTACGCCCACAGCCCCGCCGTCACCTCGACGGCGACGTACACCGCGAACGCCAGCACGCCGAACCACACCGCCGGCAGGGCCAGCGTCTCCCGTACGGGCACCCGCGCGGGCCGGGTGGAGGGCTCCTCGCCCGGGCCGGTGGCCGGCTGCCGGCGGCTCCAGGCCCGCACCGTCAGCACGAAGGCCACTGCCAGTACGGCCTGCGCCGCCGCCACGACGCCGTACCCCCATCGCCAGGAGGATCCGGTGGCCAGCACGGTCGTCATGATCAGCGGGCCGAGGGCGACGCCGAGGCCGAAGAACGCGTGCATCCAGTTCATGTGCCGTGGACCGAACGCCCCCGCGGCGTAGGCGTTGAGGCCGGAATCGATCGCACCGCCGCCGAACCCGAGCAGCAGTGCGCAGCCGATCAGCAGGGCGTACGCCGGGGACGCCGCGTAGCCGACGAGGGCGAGGCAGGTCAGGCCGGTGCTGCCGGCCAGCAGCCAGCCGACGCCGAGCCGGCTGATGGTGAAGCCGGCGGCGACGCTCGAGGTCAGGTAGCCGGCGGTACTGGCGGTGAGCAGCAGGCCGACGGCCTCGGTGGGTACGGCGAAGCCCGCGCTGATCGACGGCCAGCCGACGCCGAGCAGGCCGTCGGGCAGGCCGAGGCTGACGAACGCGAAGTATGCGAGCAGGAGCAGGGACAGCCGGGGTGTGGTTGGGGCGGACACAGCCCCCGATCTTGCCGCAGGGAAAACGCTCTCGCACACCGCCCCGCCGAGCCGTCCCCACCCCTCGTTCCCCCTATGACGCCGGGGTCGCGCGCTGACGTACGCCGATACGGATAGGGGTTGGCCGGCCCGTACGCATGCCCGACAGTGATGGCATGACAGAGCTACTGCCCTTCCTGGGCCTGGGTCTCCTCATCCTGGTGGTCGCCCTCGTGGGGCGCTACATGTCGGTCTCCCGGGCCGGCCGCGGCTCGCCCGCCCCCGCCCGCCGGTCCCGCCGAGGCGGTGACGACGGTGGTGTCGGCGACAGCGGCGACAGCGACAGCGGTGGCGGCGGCTGGAGTTGGGGCGGCGACGGTGGTGGTGGTGGCGGCGGTGGGGACGGCGGTGGCGGCGGCGGAAGCTGACAACACGGACCAACTTTCGGCAACTATCAAATCACCGACAGTTGCTGGCAGACCGGACAGACAACCCCGACTTCGACCGAACGGCCGAGGGCAATCCGGTTTCTCCGGGGCAAACTTTTCGGATGCGTCAAGCCCCCGGATTCCTCTCCCCGCGTCAGCGCCGCTGGGCCTGGTTCGGTTTCGTGCTGACCGCGCTTCAGGCCCCCGTCGCCGCCCGCCTGGTCAGCGACGACTCGTGGCTGTTCAGCGTCGTCGTCGCGCTGATGGTCGCCACGGTCATCCTGGCCGACGACGCCATGCGGCGTCGGCCGGCCGACGCCGGTCCCAGCAGCTTCGAATAGCGGGAGTCACCCCGCCGGTCGCGCCTCGTGCCCGGCGAGCCCCTTCGTCCGGCGCCGCTCCTTCATCTCCGCCTCGAAGAGATGGCGCCGTCCACCCGCCAGGTCGTCGCGGGCCCACGCCTCCAGGTCACGAAACGTCGCATGGTAGCCGTCGTCGTAGTCCTCGACGATCTGGAAGGTCCATCGTCCGGCGATCACGTTGCGGCCGATCAGCTCCCGTTCGATCCGGTCGGCGACCCCGTGGTGCCCGGCCCGCCGGAAGAGCTCGACGGCCTCGTCGAGCTGCAGGTCGGCGTGCCCGGTGAGCTGGTGCATCGAATAGAGGTGCCCGCGGGCCCGCTCGGTCGTCTCGAGCGCCTCGCTGATCTTGCCCAACGCGGCCACGGTCACGTCGTCCAGGTCGGCCGGGCGCCGGTGCGCCTGGTCGGGGCCGTCGTCAGCCACGATGTCTCCTTCCGGGTACGGGTGTCGGCTGTCCCCACACCACTACCCGGGCGGGGGTTGCGGTACGCGGATACGACCCACAGATTCAGCCGCCCGCCGGCCGGTCCCCACCGACCGACCGAGGTCGACGGACTGGCCGGTTGACTAGCCTCGGTCTCCATGACAGCCCTGTTCAACGGCGCTTCCGCACGCCGCGCGAATCGCTCCGCACGCTCCGTGCTGGCCGATTTGCAGGTAAGTGTCGGTGTCGCCGGCCTCGCCGCCGCCGCCGCGCACCCGAGGCTGCTCGCCAGCGTCGACCAGCACGCGGCGGCCGTACGGGACAGCCTTCTCGGTGACCGCCGGCCGCTGACCCCGGTCGCGCTCGCCGGCTACGCCGAAGGGGTACGCGACGCCGCACTCCAGCACGGCTGGCGCCTGCCGCAGGGCCCGGTCGACTGGTCCGCCGGCCCGGACTGGGTACTGACGAGGCTGCTCGCGGTGTGCGCCCTGGCCCGCGCCGCCGACCGCCCCGCCGACACACCACCGGCCGGCTGAGCCACCCGACCGCCCCACCACGCCCCTCACCCGCAGAGACCGCACCGCATCCGGACGACGCCACGCCGTGCCGACACCGCACTCGGACCGCGCCGCACCGGGCCGGGCCGCCGCGTCGCACCGACGATCAAGGGGCCGCGCCGATCAAGGGGATGTATTCGACAATTCGCCCCGCACAGGCCACGATTACTCCTTGATCAGCCCCAGCCCCAGCTCGGCTGGGTGCAGCCCGGACCGGCCGCACCAGGCGGCCCGGCCGAACCGCACGGTCCGGCCGAACCGCAGGGTCCGGCCGGGCCGCCTTCGTGGCGCGGTTACCGGTCGCTACGGTCCGGCGGCATGATCCGCTGAGTGTCGTCGATGGCCGCCGGCCGTTCGGTGCCCGGCGGGGTGGCGCTACCGGACCGGTACACCGCCTGGGTCCGGGTCGCGTCACCGGACATCGGCTGCTCACCCGTCATCGGCTGACCACCGGCCATCGGCTGCTCACCGGCCATCGGCTGACCACCCGCCATCGGCTGACCACCGGGCCGGCTGCCCGCCATCGGCTGGGCCGGCCCGCCGGACATCGCGGGCGAGCCCGCCCCCTGCGGGATGACCTGGGTACGGTCGGCGTCCGCCGGGGCCGGCGTCCGGTCGGCCATCTGGCGGCGCATGTCCTCCTGACCGGCGGCGTACGCGGCGGCCTTGTCCCGGATCACCTGCGACTCGGCGGCGGCCCGGTCGAGCCAGCCCTCCCAGCGCTGCTGCATCGGCTTCACCAGTCCGCCGCCGACGCCGACGATGAGGATGCCGGCGACGGTGGCGAGCACCGCCACCAGGACCGGGGTGGTGACCGTGGTCGCGATGCCGATCTGGTTCAGCGCGGCGATCACGCCGAGCGCGACGATGAACGCCGAGGCCAGGTTGGCCAGCAGGCGGCCGTACGACAGTCCGCCGAGGGCGCCGGCGATCAGGTCGCGGACGGCGCTGGCGATGGCGGCGGCGACCACCACGATGACGATCGCGACGAAGGCACGGGGCAGCCAGGCGACCACGCCGGCGATCAGGTCGCTGATCGGGTTGGGTCCCCAGACCCCGAACGCCAGTTGCAGGGTCAGCAGCAGTACGGCGTAGTAGGCGAGCCGGGCGAGGATGTCGCTGGCGTCGTACCTGGTGCGCTCCAGCGCCCGGCCGATGCCGCCGCGCTCCACCGCGCGGTCGAAGCCGACGCGTTCGAGCACCCGGTCGACGATCTTGAGAACGAAGCGCGCGATGATCCAACCGATCACCAGGATCGCGACGAAGGCGATGGCCTTCGGGATGAATAGCAGCACCGATCGCCACATGTCAGTCAGCGCGGCCCCGATGTCGACCTGCCGCGCGGCCATCGTCTCGGACATCTGGTCCCCTCCTGTCGCATGGCCTTCCGGCGTTCCCATACCCTGCCGATCATCGCGCCAATCACGATCAGTTACTGGCATTTCCGACAAAACGGATTCGGGTGTCAACGGCCGAACAGTCGGCGCAGACAGGTCCGGACCCACGATCGGGTGAATCCGCCTCGACCCGCTCTCTGAGCTGCGGCGTCTCCACCGATCGGGCCGGACTCGATTCCGCCGGATAGGCTGCTCCCATGCCAGCCACGGCAGGGCGCACACCCGCGGTTCCCGTATCCGTGCCCGCCGCCCGTACGGCCGGCGGGCCGCACGCGGACGCCCGGCCGGCCCGCCCCTGGTCGCAGACCGGGCTCGGCGACCCGTCCGGTTGGGATCCCGCGCTACGCGCCATCGTCGACCTGGTGCTCGGGTCGCCGGTCGCGATGGCACTGATGTACGGCGACGACCTGACCCTGGTCTACAACGACGCCTACGCGGCGGTGCTCGGGGTCAAGCATCCCGAGGCGTTCGGCCGGCCGGCCCCCGAGGTGCACGCCGACGTCTGGGCGATGCCGGGCGTCGGTGACGTCTTCGAGCGGGTGCGTCGCACCGGTGAACCGTTCCTGGAGACCGAGGCGGCGCTGCCGGTGATCCGGGCCGCGGCCGGCACCCTGGAGCACGCGGTCTTCACCCGCGGCCTGTCGGCGGTCCGCGACAGCCACGGCCGGATCGTCGGTGTGCTCACCGTCGCCGCCGAGACGACCCAGGTGACCCGGCGGTTGCAGGACCTCGGCGAACTCGCGTCGGCGCTGTCGGCGACCCTCACCCTCGACGACGTCGCCCGGGTGGTGCTGCGTTACGCCGTGTCGTCGCTCGACGTCGACCAGGCGTCCTTCGGCGTCGACGACGGCGGCGGGTGGCGGACCACCCGCCGGGTACGCGGCGAGGTCATCGACGAGGCCGACGAGCGGCTCCCCCCGCTGTGGCGGCGGCTGTCCGGCGACTCGGCGGCGCCGCTGATCGTCGCCGCCTCCGACGGCACCGCGACGTTCCGCAGCGACGGCCAGCCGCTGCGGCGCACCGCCCTGGACCGGCACGACCAGAAGGTACGCGCGCTGGCCGCACTGCCGCTGCGCAGCGCGTCGCTGCGGGGTGCGCTCACCTTCGGGCTGGAGGCCGCCCATCCGTGGCCGCCGGCCGAGCGGGCCCTGCTCGCCGCGACCGCCGAACTGGTCGCCCAGGCGGCCGAACGGGCCCGGCGGTTCGAGACCCAGCACGGCACCGCGCAACTCCTCCAGCGCAGCATGCTGCCCGAGCACCTGCCCGACATCCCCCGGTTCCGGATCGCCGCCCGCTACGAGGCCGGTGTCGACGGCAACGCCGCCGGTGGCGACTTCTACGACGCGTTCCCGCTGGCCGGCGGGAAGCTGGCGATCGTCCTCGGTGACGTCGCCGGGCACGACGTGCGGGCCGCCGCGCTGATGGGCCAGGTACGCGCCGCGTTGCGGGCGCTCGCGCTGACCGACCCGGACCCGGCGTCGGTCCTGCTCGGCCTGGACCGGCTGGTCGCCAACCTGGCCGCCGAGATGCGCAGCGACGAGATCTTCGTGACCGTCACCTACGGGGTCGCCGACCCCGAGGTGGGCCGGCTGACGCTGGCCAGCGCGGGGCATCCCGCTCCCCTGCTGCGCCGGTCGGGCAGCGGGCGGGAGCCGGCGCCGGCCGCCGGATACCTCGACGTACCGCCGGGGCCGCCGCTCGGCCTGGGCGGGCGACGGACCGCCGTCGCCGTCGACTTCGCCCCCGGTGACACGGTGCTGCTGTTCAGCGACGGTGTCGTCGAGCGCCGCGACCGCGGTCTCGCCGAGGGGTTCGACACCCTCGCCGCCGCCGTGTCGGCGGCCGGTGGCTCCGACCCGCGCAGCCTGTGCGCGGTCGCCGCCGGTGCGGTGCCCGGCCCGACCGAGGACGACGTCGCGGTTCTGGCCGTCGAGCACGCCAGCAAGCCGAGCCGGTCGGCCGGTATCCGGGTGCCGGCCGAGCCGACCGCGCCGGGCCGGGTACGGCACTGGATGACCGCCCAGCTCACCGAGTGGGCGGTGCCGGAGCCGGTCGTCGCGGCGGCGGTGCTGTGCACCAGCGAGCTGACCACCAACGCGCTCCTGCACGCCGGCACCTCGGCCCGGGTGGAGATCGACCTGAGCCCGGAACGGCTGCTGGTGTCGGTCGCCGACCGGGGCACGCGGGGCACGGTGACCAGGACACAGACCGATCGGCTGAGCAGCCGGGGCCGCGGGTTGTCGCTGATCGAGCAACTGAGCGATGCCTGGGGCACCGATCCGACCGTACGGGGGTCCACCGTATGGTTCGAGATCCTCATCCCCGGCGGTCCGGCAGGAGTCACCCCCGCCGCCGACGGGTAGGGGGACCGGATGGACGCGAACGGCCCGGCCGGAGTGCTCTTCGACCTCGACGGCACCCTGGTCGACACCACCTACCTGCACACGGTCGCATGGTGGGAGGCGCTGGGCCGGGCCGGATTCGACGCGCCGATGGCGCGGGTGCACCGCGGCGTCGGGATGGGTTCGGACCGGCTGCTCGACCACGTCCTGGGGCCGGAGCGCGACCGGGGTGCCGACGACCGGATCCGGGCCGGTCACCGGGAGATCTTCGCCCGGCACCGGAACCGGCTGTGTCCGCTGCCGGGCGCCGCCGACCTGCTGCGGGCCTGCGCCGACCGCGGGCTGCGGGTGGTCCTGGCCTCGTCGGTGTCCGGCGACGACCTGACCGCGCTGCGGTCCGCTCTCGCCGCCGACGACGCCGTGGCGGCGGCGACCTGCGCCGACGACGCGCCGGAGAGCCGGCCCAGCCCGGACATCCTGGTCGCCGCCCTGCACAAGGCGGGCCTGGCGGCCCGCCGCGTGGTGTTCGTCGGTGACTCGGTCTGGGACGTGGCCGCGGCCCGGCATCTCGACATCCCCTGCGTGGCGCTGACCTGCGGCGGCACCTGCCGGGCGGAGCTGGCCGGGGCCGGTGCGGTCGCGGTCTACGACGATCCGGCCGCCCTGCTCACGGCTCTCGACGAGTCTCCGATCGCGGCTCTCACCTGACGACCGCCGCCCGCGCCGCCGCCGGCCCGGGTCAGCGGTCCATGAGCAGGCGGACCGTCGTCGAGTCGTCGGTCGTGTGCACGTGGACCAGGTCGCACAGCAGGTTGACCAGGAGCAGGCCGCGGCCGCGCTCGGTGGTGTGCGGGGGCGGGATGCGGCCGGCGAGCCGGTCGGTCAGCACGCTCGACCCGGTGATCTCGCACAGCAGCCCGTCCGGCTCGGTCCACACCCGCAGGACGGCCGGTCCCGGCGCGTTCGCGACGGCGTTGGTGGCCAGTTCGTTGACCGCGATCCGCAGGTCGGTCACCCGGCCGGGACGCAGCCCGGCCTCGGTGGCCAGCGCGACGACGAGACCGCGTACGCCGGACAGGCCGGCCGCCTCGAAGACCAGCACGGTCGCCGGCGTGCCGGGCTCGGGCAACGGGCGGTTGAACGCGTCGACGATCCGTTCCGGGTGGGCGTAGCCGAGGCTGGCCCGGCGGTCGCCGCCGCGGGTGAGCACCGGGTGGGTGCTGGCGGCGTCGGCCAGCACGTCGAGGTCGAGCCGCGCGGCGTCGTACGGGCACAGGATCCGCACCGGCTGGTCGGCGAACGCGAGGTTGACCAGGGCCTCGTGCTGCACGCACCGCGGATAGTCGGCCGCGGCCCGGCCGGGCCAGATCGGCTCGCCGACGACGCGGACCGGGCGGCCCGGGTGCGAGGCGGTGAAGGCGTGCAGCACGCCGGGGATGATCCGGGCCGGGTTGCGGCCGGCCTCGACCATGTCCACCAGGCGTACGCCCTCGACGCCGTCGAACCGGCGCAGCAGGTGCAGCCCGGGCGCGGGTACGGCGATCAGCACGGGCTCGCCGGCCGCGAGTCCGGCCTCGACGAAGGGCACGGTGTGTTCGAGGTAGTCGTCGTCACCGGTGTAGAACAGCGCCTCGTGCCACTGCGACCCGCGCGGGGGCGCGACGACCGGGCGATCCGTCATCGGCAGCCGCGGGCCCGTGCGCCGACGGCGCGGCTAATGACCGTGACGCCCCCGTCGGGACCGGTACCAACGGCGCTCCCGTCGGGGCCGGCGCCCACGGCGTCCTCACCGCGGGGATCGGTCGCGACCGGAAATGCCGCGACCGGAAATGCCATCACTGGTTACCCAACCGTCCCTCCCGGCTCATCGGGAGCCTACGCCCTCCGGACCGGCCGGGTCACGCGACGCGGGCGGGCAATCAGGCAGACACGAGGGCTTCACACGAGCGCAACATCCCCGTACGGTGTTGCTTGTCATGGGAGCGCTTCCATGGAGGACGCTCGATACCGTACCCGAGGGGGTCACCGCATGCCCACCCGATCAGCGCTCGCCGCCGGCGCGACCGCCGCCCTGGCGGTGGTCGCGGCCACCGCGGCCGGCATCGGTCTGCTGTCGCCGCAGCCGGCCGAGGCCGCGCAGTCCGTGTTCTACGTCGACCCGCAGACCAACGCCGCCCAGTGGGTCGCGGCCAATCCCGGCGACTCGCGCGCCGGCGTCATCCGTGACCGGATCGCCAACGTGCCGCAGGGTCGCTGGTTCACCCAGTACAACCCCTCCACCGTGCGGGGTCAGGTCGACGCGTTCGTCGGCGCGGCCGCCGCCGTGGGCAAGATCCCGATCATGGTCGTCTACAACATCCCGAACCGCGACTGCTCCAACCACAGCGCCGGTGGCGCTCCCAACCACGCCTCCTACCGCCAGTGGATCGACCAGGTCGCGGCCGGCCTCGGCAACCGGCCCGCCACGATCATCCTGGAACCCGACGTGCTCGCCCTGATGGGCACCTGCATGAACGCCAGCCAGCAGGCCGAGGTGCGGGCCTCGATGGCGTACGCCGGCAAGCGGCTCAAGGCCGGCTCGGCGCAGGCGAAGGTCTACTTCGACGCCGGCCACTCGGCCTGGCACTCCCCCTCGGCGATGGCCGGCATGCTCGTCGGCGCCGACGTGGCCAACAGCGCCGACGGCATCTCCAGCAACGTGTCCAACTACCGGGCGACGAGCGAGGTCGTCAACTACGTCAAGGCGGTGATCGCGGCGACCGGCGCCAACCACCTGACGGCCGTGATCGACACCAGTCGCAACGGCAACGGCCCGCTGGGCTCGGAGTGGTGCGACCCGGCCGGCCGGGCGATCGGCACGCCGAGCACCAACCAGACCGGCGACGCGAAGATCGACGCCTTCCTGTGGATCAAGCTGCCCGGCGAGGCCGACGGCTGCATCGCCGCCGCCGGACAGTTCGTGCCGCAGCGGGCGTACGACCTGGCCGTCGCCGCCGGCCCGCCGCCGACCACGCCGCCGCCCAGCCCGAACCCGACGACGCCGCCGCCCACGACCCCGCCGCCGACCACTCCCCCGCCGACCACCCCGCCGCCGGCCGGTGGCTGCGCGGTGACCTACACCGCCAACGCCTGGACCGGTGGTTTCACCGCCGAGATCCGGGTGACCAACCGGGGCCCGGCGGTCAGCGGGTGGACGCTGACCTTCACCGCCGGGGCCGGCGTACAGCTCAGCAACGGCTGGAACGGGACGTGGAGCCAGTCCGGCAACCAGGTGACGGCGCGCAACGCCGCCTGGAACGGAGCCCTGGCGACCGGGGGCACGACCAGCATCGGCTTCCAGGGCACCCAGAACGGCGCCGGCACGCCGGCACTGACGGGTTTCGCCCTCAACGGGACGCCCTGCGCCTGACCGCCGAACGGCACGCCGCGCGACAGGGATCGCGCGGCGTGCCGCACGTCCCCGCGTCGCGTACCGTGCCCGGTGCGAGGTGGTTGATTCGTCCGCTTCTCAACACCGACCGCCCTAGATCGACGAAGAGGTACGGGTCGGGTGCGGGCTGGTAGGCGGCATCCGTGATACATATGTTCCAGTCCATTGCAGTCGGCGATCAGCACACACCTGATCGTGCAATTTAGGCCCGCGAAGCCTCTCCGCCGCTCGTCCCGCGAAGACGGGCGGCGTCGATAGCGCAGTGGCGACGCTCTCAACGCATCGCGTTTGGAGCAACGCATCCACAGTGCTTTCCGAGAGGTGGTTCGATGCCGTTCAAAGAACCTGTCCAACGCACCCTGCGCGCCCAGTGGCTCGGCCATCAGATGCGCGAGCTGCGCCGCCAGCGGGGGATGACCCTGAAGTCCACCGCCGACTACCTCGGCCGCGACCACTCCGCGCTCGCCCGCTACGAACGCGCCGAATGGCCGTTCAAGCACCACGACGTCGCGGCCCTGCTCGACATATACGGCGTCTTCGACGGCCGCACCCGGGCCCGCCTGCTCCGCCTGTGCCGGGACACCTGGCGCACCAACCAGTGGGACGTCGACTTCACCGACGTGCTCCCCGAGCGCGCCTACGTCAACCACACCTGGCTGACCGGGCACGCCGCCGTGATCTGCGCCTACCACACCCATCTCGTGCCCGACCTGCTCCAGACCCCGGCCTACGCCGAGCGCACGCTGCGGCTGCGGGAGCCGGCCACCCCGGCCGCCGACCGGGCCGCCCGGCTCGACGACCGCATCGCCAGCCAGCGCGCCTTCGAGGCCGGCGGCAACAACCTCTCGGTGGTGCTCGACGACGCCGTGCTCCACCGCGATCTCGGCGACCCCGAGCTGATGCGGGCCCAGCTCGACCATCTCGTCGCCCTCGCCGCCCGGCAACGGATCGAGATCCGGGTCCTGCCCGCGGGTGCCCACGCCACGCCCCGGTTCGACGGCTCGTTCCAGGTCTTCCGGATGCCCGAGCCCTATCCCGAGGTCGCCTACGTGGAGAACCTCGCCGGGCAGATCTACGTCGAGGCGCCGCAGAGCAAGCGGTTCGTCCTCGCCTTCGACCACCTGCGTGACGCCGCCCTCACCGCGGCGGAATCCACACAGCTCATCACCGCGGCCGTGCTCCACCAGCGGGCCTGAGACGCGGCTGCCGGGGCCGGTGCGACAGGCGCGGCCCCGGCAGCCGCGCGGGCGGCCACATGTCCCCGACGGCCGTTCGGCCGGGCACCGACGACCGGTCGGCGCGGTGAGACTGTCGCCACGTTTGGCGCCGCCGCCCGCGCCGGCCACGCGGGCGGAGCCGATCGCGGCGGGGATTCGGCGGTTCGGGCGTGATTCGCCGGGCGCCATCCGGGTAACCCCGTGGCCGGGTCACACCGCCCGCGGCGCCGAGAACGTAGTCCGCACGGGCGGCTCCCCTGAGGTCGACGACGCCCTCACCCCGCAGGACGGCCGGCGGCCGCCCGCACCTGCCGACAGGTGGGCACGGGCGGCACTAAACCGGGATTCCGCCACGTCGACGTCCTCATACCGTCAATGTCACCGGAGCGACGCTGAGGAGCAGCCGCAATGACCACCGACACCATCAACGCCGCCGAAACCGCCCGCCCCGACACCCTCGACACCGAGCGCGGCCTGCTGTTCGCCGTACTCGTGATGGTCCTGCTGGGGGTTGCCGGGATGTTCCTGATCTCCGCCTGACCCGCCGGGCCTCAGGGCCGGTCCTGGCCGCCGGAGTGCGGCACCCGGGCGGCGGGGATGACGCCGAGCTTGCCAGCCTGGTAGTCCTCGAACGCCTGCACCAGCTCGGCCCGGGTGTTCATCACGAACGGGCCATAGTGGGCCACCGGCTCACGGATCGGCTTGCCGCCCATGATGTAGAGGTCCAGCACCGGGGTGTGCGAGTCCTGCGCCCGGTCGGCGGTGAAGGTCAGCACGTCGCCGGGCCCGTACACCGCCAACTGACCGGTGTGCACCGGCCGCCGGTCGGTGCCGACCGTACCCTTGCCGCCCAGCACGTAGACCAGCGCGTTGAAGTCCGGCCGCCACGGCAGGTCGACCCGCGCCCCCGGCTGCACCGTCACGTGCGTGATGGTGATGTCGGTGTGGGTCGTACCGGGTCCCCGGTGGCCGTCGACCTCGCCGGCGATGACCCGCAGCAGCGCGCCACCGTCCGGTGTGGTCAGCAGCGCCGACTCACGGCCCCGGATGTCCTGGTAGCGGGGCGGGTTCATCTTGGCCACCCGGGGCAGGTTGACCCACAACTGCAGGCCGTGGAAGAGCCCGCCGCTGACGACCAGGTGCTCTGGCGGGGCCTCGATGTGCAGCAGTCCCGAGCCGGCGGTCATCCACTGCGTGTCGCCGTCGGTGATGGTGCCACCACCGCCGTTGGAGTCCTGGTGGTCGAAGATCCCGTCGATGATGTACGTGACGGTCTCGAAGCCGCGGTGCGGGTGCCACGGGGTGCCCTTCGGCTCGCCCGGCGCGTAGTCCACCTCGCCCATCTGGTCGAGGTGGATGAAGGGGTCGAGTTCCGGCATGGGTACGCCCGCGAACGCCCGGCGGACCGGGAAGCCCTCGCCCTCGAAACCGCTCGGTGCGGTGACGATCCGGCGGACCGGCCGGAAGGCGGTGGCGGCGTCGTCGAGGCGGGGCAGGCGGGGCAGGACGAGGACGTCGTCCACGGTGATCGCTGGCATGGCTTCCTTCTTTCGGGTGGTGGAGCCGGTGGCGCGGGTGGCGCCCCGGGCTCCGGGTTCGCGGTCCGCTCGGGCGGGTCGCGGTCAGTCGCTGGTGCGGGCCGCGGTCAGCCGGTCGCCGAGCCGGGTGAAGACGCGGGTGAGGCAGGCCATCTCGGCCTCGTCGAGGTCGTCCATCAGGTGCCGGCGCACCGACGCGAGGTGGTGCGGTGCCGCCTCGCGCAGGGCGAGCAGTCCGGTGGCGGTGAGCACCGCCTGGCTGCCGCGCCGGTCCTCGGGACAGCTCTCCCGCACGACCAGGCCGCGCCGCTCCATGGTGGAGACGTGGTACGTCAGCCGGCTCGGCGAGAAGACCAGCCGGCTGGCCAGTTCGCCCATCCGTAACCGCTGCCGGGGCGCCTCGGAGAGCAGCACCAGCACGTGGTAGTCGGGCAGGCTCAGTTCGCTGTCGGCCCGCAGGTCCTCCTCGAGCTGGGTGATCAGGCGCTGGCTCGATTCGATGAAGGCCCGCCAGCAGGCCATCTGCGTGTTGTCCAGACTCTCGACCACGCTCCGAGGATAGCACTCCTTCAAATCTGAACAACCCAACCGACGAAGAGCTTCGTCACATCGTCAGCGGGGAATTCCAAACCTGAACAGAATGTTCGTCGGGCGTTGCGTCTTTGGAGCCCCTCCGCCACGACACCGCGCCGACGGAAGCTGGTCGGGACAAAATGCTGTGGGCGGACAGATTGGCGCCCACAACCCAACCGAGAGGCGAGGTATGCGTTACCGCACCCTGGGCACGACCGGCACGGTCGTGTCCACCTACTGCCTGGGCACCATGACCTTCGGCGCGGAGACCGACGACGACGAGGCGTTCGCGCAGCTCGACCTGTTCGTCGAGCGGGGCGGCACGTTCATCGACACCGCCGACGTCTACTCCGCCGGGATGTCCGAGCAGATCGTCGGGCGGTGGTTCGCCGAGCGCCCCGGAATCCGCGACCGGGTCGTACTGGCCACCAAGGGCCGCTTCCCGATGGGGCCCGGCGCCAACGACGCCGGCCTGTCCCGCACCCACCTCACCCGGGCGCTGGAGGCCAGCCTGCGCCGGCTGGAGGTCGAGACCATCGACCTCTACCAGGCACACGCCTGGGACCCGCTGACCCCGATCGAGGAGACCCTGCGGTTCTTCGACGACGCGGTCCGCGCCGGCAAGATCCGTTACGTCGGCGTCAGCAACTTCACCGGCTGGCAGCTCCAGAAGGCCGCCCTGATCGGTCGCCACCTCAACCTCTCACCGGTGGTGACGTTGCAGCCGCAGTACAACCTGCTCGCCCGCGACGTCGAGTTCGAACTCGTACCGGTCTGCGAACAGGAGGGCATCGGCATCCTGCCCTGGTCACCGCTCGGCGGCGGCTGGCTGACCGGCAAGTACAGCCGGGACAGCCGGCCGGCCGGCGCCACCCGGCTGGGCGAGAACCCGCGACGCGGCATGGAGGCGTACGACCCGCGCAACCGCGACGAACGCACCTGGCGGGTGGTCGACACCGTACGCGACATCGCCGCCGAACGTGGCGTCTCGATGGCCGCCGTCGCGCTGGCCTGGCTGGTCGACCGGCCGGCGGTGACCTCGGTCATCCTCGGCGCGCGTACCCTCGCCCAACTGGAGGACAACCTGACCGCCACCGGGCTGGCCCTGGACGCGAAGGAACGCGAACGGCTCGACGAGGCGAGCGCCCCGGTGGTGGCCGACTACCCGTACGGCGCACCCGGGCGGGAGCAGCGCGACCGGCGGGTGCCGGGCTGATGGACGACCTCGACCTGCTGGACTGGCGCGAGCAGGTGGCCCGGCTGTACCTCGGCGGGCTCGACCTCGCCGGCTTCCGGGCCGCCCGGGACGCGTTGTTCGCCGGCCACCCGCAGTCCCCGATCCCCCTCGACCGGCGGGCCGACTTCACCGGGCTGGACTACTTCCCGCCCAACCCGGACGCGGTCGTCGACGTGCCGCTGCGCCCCGCCTCCGGCACCGAGACCATCGACACCGGCGGCCCGGACGGTGTCGTGCGATACCGGCGGGTCGGCATCGCGGAGACCCCGTGGGGCCCGCTGACCCTGTGGTGGATCGAGGCGTACGGCGGCGGTCTGTTCGTGCCGCTGCGCGACGGCACGAGCGGACGGGAGACGTACGGCGGGGGCCGCTACCTGACCGACACCGTCAAGGGCACGTACGGCCGCGGCCTGGTCGTCCTGCCCGGCAGCCGGGTACGCCTCGACGTCAACTACGCCTACAACCCGAGCTGCGCGTACGACGACCGGTGGGCCTGCCCGCTGGCGCCGCCGGAGAACCGCCTGGCGGCCCCGATCCCGGCCGGCGAGAAGACGTACCGGCCGGTAACCGCATGATCGACGCGGCCGGCCGGGCGCTCCCCGGCCGGCCGCGCCATCCGGGCTCAGCGCACCCGCGCCGGCTGTTGTTGCTGGTTCGCCGGCTGCTGCCCCTGGTTCGCCGGCTGGTTCTCGGCCTGCCAGTTCATCCGGGCCAGCACCTGCCGGCCCTGCTCGGCCTGGTCGGCGTCGACCACGACGGTGTAGCGGCCGGCCCGCAGCGAACTCGCCGAGGTGAAATCGCGGCGGCCGCCGGTCATCGCATGGGCGATGGCACCGAAGATGGCACCCCAGACCGCACCGATGATGACGGCGGTGACGATCACCGCCAACCACGCGGTCGTGGCGAAGATGCCGAACAACAGGCCGATGAACAGACCGAACCAGGCACCCGTGGCCGCACCGGCCAGCGCCGCACGACCGGTGGTCATCCGGCCCAGCACCGTCTCGACCAGCGTCAGGTCGGTGCCGACGATCGCCGTGCCCTGGACCGGGAACTTGTTGTCGGACAGGAAGTCGACGGCCCGCTGCGCCGACGCGTAGTCGGGGTAGGCCGCGAGCATGACCGTGGGACGACCGAGGTCGGTCCCGCCGTGAGCGCCCGGCATGGCCGGTTGCTCGCCGGCCGGACCGGCGGGCAGGTTGTCGCCGCCCGGCCACATGGTGGTGGGCATCGTAGCTCTGCTCATCTCTCGCCTCCTTCGTCAACTGATCGGGTTCCCGCCACCTTTTCGAGGTAACGCGGCCGCCCGGGCGAGATGGTCCGGCACGTCGCCGGCGTGGAACGGGTGTTCGGCGGGTTCGATCCGGGCCAGGAAGTCCGCGTAGACGGCCGCCATCCGCAGTTCCGCGACCGGCCGCAGCAGGTCCAGGGCGCGCTCCGGGTCGCAGCCGGGCACGCTCGCCCGCCAGCGGGCCGCCCAGGAACGGGTCAGCGCGGCGGCGACCGCCGGATCGGTCCGTTCGGTGAGTCGCAGGACGTCGAAGGCGGGGTGACCGACCAAGGCATCCCCCCAGTCGATGACGACCCGCGCGGCCCCACCGGCCCCACCCGCACCGCCGGTCCCGGTGCCGCGGACGTTGCCCGGGTGCAGGTCACCGTGCACGAGCGTGTCCGGGACGCCGCAGTCGGCCACCCGGGCCAGCCGCTCGTCCAGGCCGTCGAGCAGGCCCGCCACCGGTGCCAGGTCGGCGCCGTGCGCGGTCAGCACCCGGCGCACGTACGCCGCCAGGGCCGCGCCCCGCCGGTCGGGTACGCCGGCCGCGACCAGCGCTGCCACGTCGGCGGCCGCCCGGGTCTGGATCTCGTGCTGGTCGGCGCCGATCGCCTCGCGTTCGGCCGGGCCGGCGCCGTACCGGTCCTCGCCGGGCACATGGTCGAGCAGGATCCGGCCGGTGCCGTCGGCGCCGAGCAGCACCGGGGCGAGCCGTGGCACCGCCCGGCCCAGCCAGCGCAGCACCGCCGCCTCGTGCGCGAGGAAGCCCGGCACCTGCTTGACCCAGACCGGATCGCCGGCCGGGTCCGCACCGGCGATGTCTGGACCGGCCGGGTCGAGGCGCCAGATCGCCGAGAGGTTCCACGCCCGCCGCTGCACCGGCCGGTACACCCCCCGGCCGAGTTGCTCCAGCCGGTCCATGGCCCAGCGCAGCGTACGGTCGGGACCGCCCGGGTCGGCCCAGGGCGCCCGCCGGGGGTCCGGGGACAGATCGGTGGCGGCCGGGACCGGCAGCAGCCCGTCCGGGGCGGTGTCGATCTGGGCCAGGTAGGTCACCGTGCCGCCGGGTGGCGCCGGCCGATCGGCGGTGAGCAGCCGCAGGATGGTCACCTCGACGCGATGCCGGGCGCGGGCGGCGGCCACCACGTCGGCGATGTCCTGCCACCACGGGTCGGGTGCGTCGAACGGGGCGAGGGCACCGAGCGGCGCGCCGGTCGGATCGACCAGGATCAGGTTCACGGTACGGGGCACGGGCCGCGACGCTAACCGCCGCGGCGGTGGCCGGCCATCGGTTTTGCCGGCCGCCACCGGGTGAGCCGGGTCACCCGGCCGGGCAACGGGGCCGGGCGGAACCCGGCTCCGGAGCGCATCGGGCGCCTACATCGAAGAATTTCGTCGCACGAAATGCCAGATCTGCTCATTTACATCCCTTTTATCCATCGTCCGTTCGGCTAGATTTCTGGGATACCTTCAGGCTAGGGTTAGACCACTGAACGGCCGAACATGCACCTGAACGACTGACATATCCCGCGGACGGGGTGCAGGGAGGATCACCATGACCGCGACGATCGAGCAGACCGGGACCGCTACCAGGTCCGTGGAAATGCCCGAGGTCAAGCCCGCCGACAGCGCGGCCGAACTGCTGGACGCGATGGCGGCGTTGCCCGCCGACCATCCGTCCCGGCCGGCGCTACGGGACCGGGCGATCGAGGCCTGGCTGCCGCTGGCCCAGCATCTCGCCCACCGCTACAGCGGCCGGGGCGAGCCGACCGACGACCTGATGCAGACCGCGGCGGTCGGCCTCATCAAGGCGGTCGACAAGTTCGACCCGAGCCGTGGCGTCGACTTCGCCGGTTACGCCATCCCGACCATCATCGGCGAGCTCAAGCGACACTTCCGGGACCGCACCTGGGACATCCGGGTGCCCCGCCGCCTGCAGGAACTGCGGCTGAGCATCTCCGAGGCGAACAGCACCCTGCTGCAGAGCCTGGGCCGCTCGCCGACGGTCGCCGACATCGCCGCCCACCTCAAGCTCACCGAGGAAGAGGTGCTGGAGGGCCTGGAGGGCGCCCGCGCCTACAACGCGGTGTCGCTGTCGACCCCGACCGGCGACGGCGAGCGGGCCACCGAACTCGGCGACATGCTCGGCGGCGAGGACGGCGAGTTCGAGCTGGCCGAACTGCGGGTCGCGCTCGGGCCGGCACTGTCCACGCTCGACGAGCGTGAGCAGAAGATCCTGACCCTGCGCTTCTACGGCAACCTCACGCAGTCGCAGATCGCCGAGCAGATCGGGGTCTCCCAGATGCACGTCTCGCGGCTGCTCGCCCGCGCCCTGGTGAAGCTGCGCGGCCAGCTCAGCGACACCTACTGACCTTGTTGGTCGGCAAGCGGCGGCCGGATCCTGTGGTGGGGGTCCGGCCGCCGCGCCGTGTCCGTTCCACCCCCCGGGCATCAGCCCGGCCAGGGAAGCCGGGCCGCCAACTGGAAGACGAGTTCGCCGTCCGGGGTGCGGCGGACGCCGTGCTCGAGCCACCCGCCGCCCAGGCCGACCCGCTCGGACAGACCGGCCAGACCGACCCGGGCTCCCGGCACCACCGGCCCGCCGACGGGCACCAACCGGTTGCACATCCGTACGCGCAGTTCGCCGTCCGGAGTACGGTCCAGCCGTATCCGCACCTCGCTGCCGGGCGCGTGCTTGCGGGCGTTGGTCAGCCCCTCCTGCAGCACCCGGTACGCGGTCCGGCTCGCCGCCGCCGGCAGGGCCACGTCCGGCAGCAGGTTCTCGACCTCGACCACGGTGCCGGCGGCCCGGACGTCGGCGACGAGCCGGTCGAGATCGGCGAGGCCCGGCTGCGGACGCAGCCCGTCGGCGGTGTCGGGCGCGGCCCGCAGCACCCCGAGGATCTCGCGGAGGTCCTCCAGCGCCTCGTGCGCGCCGACCCGGATCGTCCGGGCCGCCCGGGCGATCTCCTCCGGTGACAGGTCCGACCGCACCTCCAGCGCACCGGCGTGCAGGCTGACCAGGGAGATCCGGTGGGCGAGAACGTCGTGCATCTCGCGGGCGATGCGCTCGCGCTCGAGCACGCGTACCCGGTCGAGGTGCAGCCGGGCCTCGGCCTCGGCCCGCTCCCGCAACACGGCGTCCTTCTCCCGCTGGGCCCGTACGACCGTGCCGACCGCCACCGCGATCGACAACAGCGCGACGTGGAGGGCGTTGGCACCGAGAATCCCCAGGTCCGGATCCGGCCGGTGGAGCGAGTACGGGACGAAGGCGACCACGTGCAGCCCGGCGACGGCGAGGCTGACCGGCCACCGCCGGTTCGCGGTGACGGTGTAGACCGCGATCAGGACCGCGGCGCCGACGAACTCGGTGATCGGCATGATCGCCGCGAGCAGGAGCGCGACCCCGACCGGCCAGCGGCGCCGCCACCACAGGGCGAGACAGCCGACCCCGGAGAGGACCAGCGCGAAGAAGAGCGTGGCGCCGGTCACGGTGCCCAGGATCTCGGCCGTACCCGCCGCCTCCATGGCGACCAGCGCGGCCACCCCGATCGCGGCGAGGTCGACGACCGCCTCGCGCAACGTGCGGCGGCGCCGGCGGCGCCCGCCGGGAGTCCGCGGCCCCTCCCCCGGCACGCCGGTCACGACCGTGCCGTCGCCCGTTTCCTCCACAGGCACGACGGTATGCCGGCCGCGCTGCCCGGAACAGTCGCCGAAAGTAGATCGGCCCGGCTCCGCACGCGGCGGGGCCGGGCCGATGCCGACGGGAACGGTCGCCGGTGGCTAGCGGCCCGGCGGTGGCTGCGGGCGCCGCCACATCGGCCAGAACGGCGTGCCGTCGGGCACCCGGAACGGCTCGCCGACCGCGTAGCCGTGCCGCAGGTAGAGGTCGCGGCTGCGGGCGCTGCTCGCCTCCAGGTAGGCGGGCATGCCCTTGGCGTCGAGCCGGGCGTGGTGGTGGCGCAGCAGCGCCGACCCGCTGCCGGTGCCCTGCCGGGCCGGCGCGACGGCGAGGAACGCCAGGTGGTGGTGTGCCTCGTGCGGGTGGTTGGCGTCGAACAGGTCGTCGAGGTGCAGGAACCGGTCGGTCCACTCCCCGCAGACCCGCTCCACCCGGACCTCGTAGTCGACCGGGGGTGGTGGCGGCTCGCCGTCGCGCGGGAACCACACCGCGACCGCCGACCGGTCGCCGGTGACGTACACCAGGCCGAAGGTCAGGGCGTACTCGACCATGATCTCGAAGTTGCCGGCGAGCACCGCCCGGCGGGCGGCACGGTCGGGCACCAGCCAGTCGGAGACCGGTAGCGGCGCGAACGCCTCGGCGATCAGGGCGGCGATCGCGGGCGCCTCGTCGGCCGCGGGCCGTTCGGGGGCGGGGGCGCTCACCGCGTCGTCCCGCTGCTCGCCGGATCGTCGGTGCTCGCGGGTCCGTCGGTGCTCGCGGGTCCGTCGGCCGGGGTGGTCCGGTCGCCCGGCGGTGCCCCGCCGGCGCCGGCCCGCTGGAGCGGCAGCAGCGCGGTGGCGCGTTCGGCGCCGAGCCCGATGGTGGCGTACACGTCCGGCCGCCGGTTGCGCAGCGCCAGGCCCCAGGCGGTGCCGACCACGGCCGCGACCAGGTAGGCCAACGGGAAGATCCAGCGCAGCGGCGAGTCGGGGCCGACGCCGAGCAGGTCGGCGAAGTTGGCCAGCGCGGTGAGCGCGATGACGGCCAGCGCGACGGCGGCCAGGCCGGGCGCGAAGACGCGCCGCCACAGCGGCTCGCCGGACGGCTGCCGGACGAAGAACACCACCACCGACACCGAGGTCGCGGTGATCAGCAGCAGCAGGCCGAACCCGCCGACCGTGCCGCCCCAGAAGAAGAGCTGGACCAGCGGGTCCCATCCGGCGACGGCGTACATGAGGATGACGGCCAGCCCGAGCGCGGTCTGGGCCACCGAGCCGCCGCGCGGGGCGCCGGTACGCGGGGACGTCTGCCCGAAGACGGCCGGCAGGACCCGTTCGCGGCCGAGCGCGAAGGCGTACCGGGCGGTGGTGTTGTGGAACGAGATCATGGCGGCGAGCAGCGAGGTGAGGAACAGCGCATGTCCGATATGGACGATCGGTTCGCCGAGCCGGGCACCGGCCAGGTTGAAGATGACCTCGGTGCCCTCGGCCCGGGAGACCTCGACGATGCGGCCGGGGCCGGTCGCGACGGTCATCGCCCACGCCGACAGCGCGTAGAGGCCGCCGATGATCGCCACCGACAGGTACGTGGCGACCGGCACGGTCCGTCCGGGGTCCTTGCTCTCCTCGCTGAAGACGACCGCGGACTCGAAGCCGCTGAAGCCGGTGGTGGCCAGCACCAGGATCGCGCCGACGCCGGGGACGAGGAGGTTGCCGGGCGCGAGGGTGTCGAAGGTGAGCTGCCCGCCGGCCGGCCGGAGCAGGTTCGCGGCATCGAAGACGAGGATGATCGCGATCTCGGAGAGCAGCAGTACGGCGAGCACCATCCCGTTGACGTCGACCCGCAGCACGCCGAGCGCGCCGACGACGGCCCACGCGACGAGGGCGACGACCCACCACTCGGTCCGCAGTCCGAACCACTGGTCGATGACGGGTGCGGCGGCGGCGCCGATGGCGCCGTACAGGCCGACCTGCAGCGCGTTGTAGGCGATCAGGGCGACCCAGGCGGCGCCCACGCCGAAGGGCCGGCCGAGCCCACGGGCGATGTAGGCGTAGAAGGCGCCGGCGTTGGCGACCCGGCGGGCCATCGCGACGTAGCCGACCGAGAACAGGCCGAGGAGTACGGCGACGACGAGGAAGGCGAGCGGGATGCCGGTGACGCCGGTGACGGCGTACCCGGTGGTGACCAGGCCGGCGACCACGGTCAGCGGGGCGGCGGCGGACAGGACGAAGAAGATCACGGAGGGGATGCCCAGCCGGTTGCGGGCGAGGGCGGACGAGACGTTGCTCGGGCGGCTCCGGGTTGTGCTCAGGGTCATTGGACTGCTCCGTTTACGGGGGAGGACGGCGGATGTCCATCGCGGCGGATCTATTGGCGGTGGCTGAGCACCGCCGCTCCGACGGCCGCCTCGGTGTGCGCGACGAGTTCGCGCAGCGGCGGGGTCAGGTCGGTGAGCAACCGGTCGACGAGGCGCTGCGCCTCGGACCGGCCGTGCCAGAGCACCTCACGGGTGAGGTTGGTGGCGCCGACCAGGCCGAGCAGCGCCAGGTCCGCCTGGTCGGCGGCCTCGCCGCGGTCGACCAGGGCCCGCAGCCGGGTCGCCGGCCACGCCGCGGCGTTGATGTCGACCGGCAGGTAGGCGGTCGTGGTACGCAGCAGCCGCCGGAACTCGTGGCGGCGTACGACGCCGGAGCGGGCGAGCCGCTCACCGACCGAGCCGGCCGCGCCGTGCCGCAGGAAGTCGATCCAGAGCCGGATCTGCCGGTGCTGTGCCTCGCCGGCCAACTGGTCGAGCACCGTGTGGGCGAGGGCGTCGGGCGGCGGGCGCCGGTCGACGATGGTCAACTCGCCGGCCTCCACTGTGATCCGTCCGAAGAGGAGCAATTCGCCGAGGAGCGCGGCGGCCAGCCCGATCCCCGTGGCACCGGGGTTCAGGCGGGGTTTTCCGGTGGCGTCGTCGTGGGCGATGAGGAAGAACTCATCGGCGAGTAGCACAGTTCTCCTCTCGATACGGTATGTCACGACCGGACGCCGCCAAGAAGGATGCATCCCATGTGGACAGATGTGCAAGCCCGGTAACCAGCTGGTTACATTCAGACCGGACTGACCTGGGGGTGCCCATAGCGTGGGAAGTGGCCGTATCGGCATCCGGGACAATGAACGGATGCTGAGCGCCCGGATGCCCGATCTGCCGGTCCGCGCGGTGCTGCCGGCCGTGACCGGGGCACTGGAGCGGGCCGGCAGCGCCGTGCTGGTCGCCCCGCCCGGCACCGGCAAGACGACCCTCGTGCCGCTGGCCCTGGCCGGTGCCGGCCGGGTCGTGGTCGCCGAACCGCGCCGGGTCGCCGCCCGCGCCGCCGCCCGCCGGATGGCCGACCTGCTCGGCGAACAGGTCGGCGACACCGTCGGCTACACCGTGCGCGGCGAGCGGCGGGTCGGCCCGCGCACCCGGGTCGAGGTGGTCACCACCGGCGTCCTGGTACGCCGGCTGCAACGCGACCCCGAACTGCCCGGCACCGACGTCGTGCTGCTCGACGAGTGCCACGAGCGGCATCTGGACACCGACCTGGCGCTCGCGTTCACCGTCGACGTACGCGCCACGCTGCGGCCCGACCTGCGGCTGCTGGCGACCAGCGCGACCGCCGACGCCCGGCGGCTGTCCGCCGTGCTCGGCCCGGACCGGCCGGCCCCCGTGGTGGTGGCGGAGTCGGCACTCTTCCCGGTCGACGTGGTCTGGGCACCGCCCGGCCCGGTCGACCCGCCGCACGGGCTGCGGGTCGACCCGCGCCTGCTCGACCACGTGGCCGCCACCGTCCGGGTGGCGCTGCGCGACGACACCGGGGACGTGCTCGTCTTCCTGCCCGGCACCGGCGAGATCGCGGCGGTCGCCGGCCGGCTCGGCGACCTGCGTGGCGACGTCGACGTGATCGCCCTGCACGGCCGGCAGTCCGGCCGCGAGCAGGACGCGGCGCTGCGGGCCGCCGCCCGCCGCCGGGTGATCCTGGCGACCGCCGTGGCCGAGAGCAGCCTGACCGTTCCCGGGGTCCGGGTCGTCGTCGACGCCGGGCTGGCCCGGGTGCCGCGTACCGACCACGCGCGGGGGCTCGGGGCGCTGGTGACCGTACCGGCGTCGCGGGCGGCGGCGACCCAGCGTGCCGGTCGGGCCGGTCGGGAGGCGCCCGGCCGGGTCTACCGCTGCTGGCCGGCCGCCACGCACGAGCGGCTGCCCGCGCACGCCGAGCCGGAGGTCGCGGTCGCCGACCTCACCGGGTTCGCGCTGCAACTCGCCTGCTGGGGCGCCCCGGACGGGACCGGGCTGGCCCTGCCCGACCCACCGCCGGAGGGCGCGCTGCGGGTCGCCACGGCCACCCTGGCCGCGCTCGGGGCGGTCGACGCCGACGGCCGGGTCACGCCGCGCGGGCGCTCGATCGCCGCCGCCGGTACGCATCCACGGCTGGCCCGGGCACTGCTCGACGGGGCCGGCACGATCGGCGCGCGGCGGGCCGCCGAGGTCGTCGCGCTGCTGTCCGACGAGGGTCCGGCCGGCTCCGGCGACGACCTGGTGACCGCCTGGCGGCGGCTGCGTACCGGCGCCGACCAGGCGGCGACGGCCCGGTGGCGCACCGAGGTACGCCGGTTGACCGCCGCGCTCGGGTCCGGCACACCGGACCCCGACAGCCCGGCCCCCGCATCCGCCGACGGTGGCCCGGCACGACCGAGCGGCGGCCCCGGCCCCGTACCCGACGATCTTGCCGCCGGGCTGCTGGTCGGGCTCGCGTACCCGGAACGGCTGGCCCGGCTGCGGCCGGGCGCCACCACGACGTACCTGATGGCCGGCGGCACCGCCGCGGACCTGCCGCCGGGGTCGGGCCTGGCCGGGACGCCGTGGCTGGCGGTCGCGGTGGCCGACCGCTCCCCGGGCGGGGCGGCGCCCGGATCCGGCTGGCCGCCGCCATCGACGAGGCGACCGCCCGGGAGGCCGGCGCGGCCCAACTGAGCCGGGAGCGGGAGGTCGGCTGGGTGGACGGCGACGTGGTGGCCCGCGACGTGGAGCGGCTCGGCGCGATCGTGCTCGCCGACCGGCCGATCGCCCGGCCGGACCCGGCGGCGGTCGGCGCGGCGCTGCGCGGCGGGCTGGAGCGTGCGGGGCTGACGCTGCTGACCTGGACACCGGCCGCGCGGGCGCTGCGCGAACGGCTGGCGTTCTGCCGGCTGGCGCTGGGCGAGCCCTGGCCGGCGGTCGACGACGCGGCGCTGCTCGACCGGGTCGACGCCTGGCTGGGCCCGGAGCTGGCCGGCGCGGTCCGGCGGGCCGACCTGGCCCGGATCGACGTGGTCGCGGCGCTGCGCCGGCTGGTGCCCTGGCCGCAGGCGGCCCGGCTGGACGAGGTCGCGCCGGAGCGGCTGGCGGTGCCGAGCGGGTCACGGGTCCGGGTCGACTACACCGATCCGGCCGCACCGGTGCTCGCCGTCAAGCTCCAGGAGACGTTCGGCTGGGCCGACGCGCCCCGGCTGGCCGACGGCCGGGTTCCGGTGCTGCTGCACCTGTTGTCGCCGGCCGGCCGCCCGGTCGCGGTGACCCGTGACCTGGCGTCGTTCTGGCGCACCGGCTACCGGCAGGTGCGGGCCGAGTTGCGCGGCCGCTATCCGCGCCACCCGTGGCCGGAGGATCCGACCACGGCCGAGCCGACCGGGCGGACCCGCCCGCGCCGGGGCTGACCGGCGGTCCGTCCCCGGGGTCGAGGGGTCATTCGACGATGTCGGCGACGACCACGGTGATGTTGTCCGGGCCGCCGGCGCGCAGCGCCAGGTCGACGAGGCGGCGGGCGCACTCCTCCGGGTCGGGATAGCCGTTCAGGGTCTCCGCGAGGGTGCCCTCGCGGACGACGTTGGACAGTCCGTCGCTGCACAGCAGCCACCGGTCGCCGGCCCGGGGGGCGCTGACGGTGTAGGCGGGGACGACCGGATCACCCTGGAGGGCCTGGGTGACCACGGCCCGGCGCGGGTGGTTCATCGCCTCCTCCGGGGTGATCACGCCCTCGTCGACGAGCATCTGGACGAACGTGTCGTCCCTGGTCACCTGCTCCAGGACCCCGCCGCGCAGCAGGTAGGCGCGCGAGTCACCGACGTGCGCGAGGGCCAGGCCGGTGCCGGTCGCCGACATCAGCAGCGCGGTGAGGGTGGTGCCCATCCCCTCGCGCCCCGGGTCCTCGACCACCGCGGCCCGGATCCGTTCGCCGGCCAGCTCGACCGCCCCGCGCAACGCGTCGACGAGCCCGTCGTCGGGGGTGGGCACGTCCAGCGGCGTGACGGCGGCGATGGCGATCGCGCTGGCGAGGTCACCGGCCGCCATTCCGCCCATCCCGTCGGCGACGGTGACGAGGAACGGGCCGGCGTGGACGGAGTCCTGGTTTGCGCTCCGGATCAGTCCACGGTCGCTCACCGCCGCAGAACGCAGCTTCAGGGTCATGGCAGGCAGCCTGCCAGGAGGAGGGCCACCATGTCTCTAGTGAATCACCGTGCGTCTTGTCGATCGAGGACATCTCACATGTGAAATCGGACAAAACATCCCGCTCTCCCCTCGACGGACGCACATCCAGTAACGTCGATTGACAGGTCGGAAATGCGCTGGCAACATCGGACCGAGGCTGGGAGCGCTCCCAGCTATCGCCGCCCGCAGCGCCGGCCGGGCCCGTCGGTGGCCGTCGCGGGCACCACCCGCCACCGGAAGGACCGCCGTGCCCCGCACCCGAAACCGTCCCCGAAGCCGCCCCCGGCGCACCGCCACGACCCTCGCCGGCACCGCCACCGCCGCCGCGCTCGTCCTCACCGTGGCCGCCGCCCCGGCCGGCGCCAGCCCCACTGCCCCGCACCCCGCCGGCCCGCCGCCCGGCACCGCCCAGGAGGAGCCGCCGGAGCAGATCGAGAACGGCGACTTCAGCAACGGCACCGCCGGCTGGTTCACGTACGGGACCACGTCGAGCGGGATCGTCGACGGGCGGCTGTGCGCCGACGCCCCCGGCGGACTGGTCAACCCGTGGGACGGCGGGATCGGGCAGAACGACGTACCGCTGATCGCCGGGGAGACGTACGCGCTGTCCTTCGAGGCGTCGGCCGACCCCGGCGCGACGGTACGGACGACCGTGCAGCTCGGCGGCGAACCGTACACGTCGTTCCTGGTCCGTGACGTGGCGCTGACCGCGCAGCCGCAGCGGTTCGAATACACCTTCACCGTCACCGAGGACACCGAACGCGGCCAGGTCGCCTTCCAGATCGGCGCCAACCCGCACGACTACACGGTGTGCCTCGACGACGTGTCGCTGCGCGGCGGCGAGGAGGAGCCGCCGTACGAGCCGGACACCGGCCCCCGCGTGCGGGTGAACCAGGTCGGCTACCTGCCCGGCGGCCCGAAGCACGCGACCCTGGTCACCGCCGCCACCGAGGCCCTGCCGTGGACGCTGGCCGACGCCGCCGGAACCGTGGTCGCGCAGGGCACCACCACCCCGCGCGGCGTCGACCAGGCGTCGGCGCAGAACGTGCACACCATCACGTTCACCGGCCACACCGCGCCCGGCACCGGCTACCGGCTGACCGCCGACGGCGAGACCAGCCACCCGTTCGACATCACCGGCGACCTCTACGACCAGCTGCGCTCCGACGCGCTGCAGTTCTTCTACGTCCAGCGCAGCGGCATCGAGATCGACGGCGACCTGGTCGGCGCCGAGTACGCCCGGCCGGCCGGGCACCTCGGTGTCGCCCCGAACCGCGGCGACATCGACGTGCCGTGCCAGCCCGGCGTCTGCGACTACCGGCTCGACGTACGCGGCGGCTGGTACGACGCCGGCGACCACGGCAAGTACGTCGTCAACGGCGGCCTGGCCACCTACCAGCTGCTGAGCGCCTTCGAGCGGACCAAGACGGCGGCCGGCGCCGGCGGTGGTGCCGCGCTCGGCGACGGCACGCTGCGGGTGCCCGAGCGCGGCAACGGCGTGCCGGACATCCTCGACGAGGCCCGCTGGGAGCTGGAGTTCCTGCTGCGCATGCAGGTACCGGCCGGCAAGCCGCTGGCCGGGATGGCCCATCACAAGATCCACGACCGGAACTGGACCGGGATGCCGCTGGCCCCCGAAGACGACCCCGAACTGCGCGAGCTGCACCCGCCGTCGACCGCGGCGACGCTCAACCTCGCCGCCACCGCCGCCCACGCCGGCCGGCTCTACGCCCCGTACGACGCGGCGTTCGCGGCCCGCGCGCTGACCGCGGCGAAGACGGCGTACGCGGCCGCCAAGGCCAACCCGACCCGCTACGCCGACCCGAACGACGGCAACGGCGGCGGCGCCTACAGCGACGGCGACGTCAGCGACGAGTTCTACTGGGCGGCGGCACAGCTCTACCTGACCACCGGTGAGGCCGGCTACCTCGCCGACCTGACCGCGTCGCCGCACCACACCGGCGACGTGTTCGACGCCAACGGCTTCAGCTGGCCCTCGACGGCCGCGCTCGGCCGGCTCGACCTGGCCACCGTCCCCAGTGGACTTCCCAGCGCCGAGCGGGACCGGATCCGGGCCTCCGTGGTCGCCGCCGCCGACGCCCACCGCACCACCCAGGCCGGCCAGGCGTACGGGCTGCCGCTGCCCGGCGCGGCCGGCAGCTACTTCTGGGGCGGCAACGGCAACATCCTCAACAACGGGGTCGTGCTGGCCACCGCGTACGACCTCACCGGCGACGTCGGATACCGCGACGCGGCCGTCCAGACGATCGACTACATCCTGGGCCGCAACGCGCTCAACCAGTCGTACGTCACCGGCTGGGGCGAGCAGGCGTCCCGCAACCAGCACAGCCGGATCTTCGGCAACCAGCTCGACCCGGCCTCACCGAACCCGCCGGACGGATCGATCGCCGGCGGCGCCAACGCCAGCCTCGACGACCCGTTCGCGGCACAGCTGCTGGCCGGCTGCGCGCCGATGTTCTGCTACGTCGACGACATCGCCTCGTACGCCACCAACGAGGTCGCCATCAACTGGAACTCGGCGCTGGCCTGGATGGCGTCGTTCCTGGCCGACCAGGGCGCGGCGGAGCAGCCGGCGCCGAGCACGTGCCGGGTCAGCTACGTCAACTACGGCATCTGGCACGGCGGGGGCGGCTTCACCGCGCAGGTCACCATCACCAACACCGGTACGACGCCGGTCGACGGCTGGACCCTCGGCTTCGCCTTCAGCGGCGCGCAGAAGGTCCGGGAGGCGTGGATGGCCGGGGTGACCCAGCAGGGTGCCACGGTCACCGCCCGCAACGAGACCTACAACCGCCGCATCCCGCCCGGCGGCACGGTGACCTTCGGCTTCAACGCCACCACCACCCCCGCCCTCGCCAACCCGTCCCCCACCCTGTTCACCCTCAACGGCACCCCCTGCACCACCTGACCCCGTAACCCCGCCCGCCACACCACCCACCCGCCCCCGCGCCGCCCCGCCCCCGCGCCCCCGCGCCGCCCCGCCCACACGCGCCCCCGCCCCCGCACGCACCCAGCACCTGCACGCGCCCGGCACCCGCCCCGCACGCGCTCGCGCCGGCGCCGCGTTGATCAAGGACTGGTTGCCAGGATCGTGTCCTGGTTGGTCCCAAAGATCCCCTTGATCAACGCGGCGGGGCGGGGGCGGGGCGGCGCCGGGAGCGGGGGGCAGGGCGGCACGGGGGCCGGGGAGCGGGGCGGTGCGGGGGCGAGGTGCTCCTATGGTGCGTGATCCGGCCGCCACCCCCGCGCCCTTCGTGACGTGGCGGTGTGTGGTGATCGTTAGCTGTTCCGCTGCGTTCATGCGGCGTGTCGAACCGCTGGGCAACTGATGATCACAGGTGCCCTGGCGGCCCGCAGGCGGGTCAGCCGTAAGCCGGCGGGACCGGGTCGGGAGTGCCGTACGGCACGTCGGAACGGCACCGGCGGACCCGGGCCGCCGCCAGTTCGCCGCCCACCGCGAGTCCGAAGCGGTCGACTGCCTCCAGCCCGTACGCGCCGCACGTCGGGGTGAACCGGCAGCGGGTCGGCAGCCGGTGCGACAGCCACCGCCGGTAGCCGCGGATGGCGGCGAGGCCGGCCCGGTCGACCATCCCGGATCGGAAAGCCGGTGACGTCCGCACGGTGGTGGATGGGCCCGGCCGCGCCGCCGCGGACGTACCCGGGCGCGCCGCCGCCAACGGGCCCGGCCGCACCGCCGCGGACGTACCCGCTCGGGCCGGGAGGGGCGGGCGGCGGGTCCGGGTCGACCGGACCCGGCCGGCGACACCGGCGGTGGCCGAGCCGAGCAGGAGCAGGCCGGAGAAGAGGCCGAAATTGCAGGACGGGAAGTCGCAGCTACAGACGTCGCAGCCGTCGAGCCAGTCGCGCTTCCTGCGCCGCCGCCGGTTGTCGCGGCGTCGTACATGCATCATCGCGTCATGATGCGCCAGCGGCACAAGGGGGCGGCGGGCAGCTACCCCAGCATCTGGTCGGTGTAGCACCAGCGCCACGACTGGCCGGCCTCGAACGAGCGGATCACCGGGTGGCCGGACTCGTGGAAGTGCGCGGTCGCGTGCCGGTACGGCGACGAGTCGCAGCAGCCGACGTGCCCGCAGGTCAGGCAGAGCCGCAGGTGCACCCAGTCGGTGTTGCCGTCGCGCAGGCAGTCCTGGCAGCCCTGCGTGGTCTGCGGCCGCGGTGCGCCGGCCTCGGCCAGGTGGGCGCAGGTCATCACGGGGTCCTCTCGCGCAGCAGGGATTCTTCGAGGTCGAGGTCGCGCAGGGTACGGACCAGGACCTCCTCGGGAATCCGCCCCTCGTCGCGGGCGGCCCGGAAGACGTCCCGTTCGGCGGCGATCATCTCCTGCCGCAGTCGCCGGTACGCCGCCGACGGGGTCTCCCGGTCGCCGCCGCCGATACGTTCCCAGGCGGTGTTGGTGCGCTCGTCGACCAGCCCGCGCAGCCGGTCGACGACGCCCGCCGGGGCGCCGTCGGCGCAGGCGTCGAGGCGTTCCCGGGCGGCCTGGCCGGCATGGTTCTGCACCTCGGCCTCGACCAGCGCGTCCTTCGTCGGATCGTCGGGTTCGAGGCGGAGCCAGCGGGCGACGACCGGCAGGCTCGCCCCCTGGAGTACGACGGTCACCACGATGACGGTGAACGCGATCCAGATGAACAGCCCGCGCGGGTACGGCGCACCGCCGGCCAGGCTCATCGGCAGGGCGAGGGCGGCGGCCAGGGTGACCACGCCGCGCATGCCGGCCCACCCGATCAGGGTCGGCACCTTCGCGGGCGGCCGGGGGTCGCGGCGGCGGATCCGGGGCACCAGCCGGGCCACGTAGGTGGCCGGGTAGACCCAGACGAACCGGATGGCCAGCACGGCGGCCAGCACCGCCCCGGTGACCACGGTGGCGGTCACCGGTGCCGTGTCGATGTCCCGGACGATCTCCCGCAGCTGGAGCCCGACGAGCAGGAAGACCAGGCCCTCGAGCAGGAAGTTGACCAGCCGCCAGAAGGCGTGCATCTGGAGCCGGGAGGCGGCCGAGAGCAGGACCGGCAGTTTGTGGCCGAGGGCCAGCCCGGCGACGACGACGGCGACGATGCCGGAGGCGTGCAACAGTTCGGCGATCAGCGCCACGCCCAGCGGGGTGAGCAGGGACAGCGCGTTGTCCAGCAGCGGGTCCTTGATCGCCCGGTGGACGCGGCCGATGAGAACGGCGGCGACCGCCCCGATCAGTACCCCGCCACCGGCGCCGCGGGCGACCTCGACGGCGATCTCGCCGACGGTGACGGCGGTGCCGGCCATCGCGGCGATCGAGACCCGCAGCAGCACCAGCGCGGAGGCGTCGTTGATCAGGCTTTCGCCCTCCAGGATCGTGACGATCCGCCGGGGCAGCCCGATCCGGCGGGCGACCGCGGTCGCGGCGACGGCGTCGGGCGGCGCGACGACCGCGCCGAGCGCCACGCAGGCCGCGAACGGTACGTCGGGCAGCAGGGCGTGCAGCACGAACCCGACGGTGAACGCGGTGACGACGACCAGGCCGATGGCGAGCAGCAGGATCGGGCGCAGGTTGTAGCGGAACGCCGGCACCGAGGTCTCCAGCGCGGCGACGTAGAGCAGCGGCGGCAGGATGCCGACGAGGACGAGTTCGGGGTCGAGCCGTACGTCGGGAAAGCCGGGCACGAAGGACAGGGCCAGCCCGAGGACGACGAGCAGGATCGGTGCGAGCACGCCGAGCCGGCGGGCCAGTGCCGCGCCCAGCACCGCGGTGCCGAGCAGCACGACGGCGTCGACGAGCACGTGCATGGGTGGAGCGTATTGCCCGAAACGCCCCGGTGGAGGCGAGTCGGCCGGGCCACCTCACTCGCTGTGTGCGCCCGCGCCGGCTCCGGCCGACTTCCCCTCGCCGACCCACACCGTCTTGACGTTGCAGAACTCGCGGATGCCGTGCGCGGACAGTTCGCGGCCGTACCCGGAGTTCTTGACGCCGCCGAACGGCAACTGCGGGTACGAGGTGGTCATGCCGTTGACGAAGACGCTGCCGGCGTCGAGGTCCTCGGCGAACCGCTCCTGCTCCCCGGCGTCGGTGGTCCACGCGTTGGCGCCCAGCCCGTAGCTGGTGCCGTTGGCCAGTTCGACGGCCTCGTCGTACGACGTCACCCGGAACAGGCCGGCGACCGGACCGAAGACCTCCTCGGCCCACATCCGCATCGGCGGGCGCAGGTCGGCGACGACGGTCGGCGGATACCACCAGCCGCCGCCCTCGCCACGCTGGCCGCCGCACAGCACCCGGGCGCCCTTGGCGACCGCGTCGGCGACCTGCTCCTCCACGGTGTCGCGGCCCCGGTCGGTGGCCAGCGGCCCGACGTCGGTGTCGTCGGCCATCGGGTCGCCGACCTTCAGCGCCGACATCCGGGCGACGAACTCGTCGCAGAACGCGTCGTAGACGTCGGCGTGCACGATGAACCGCTTGGCGGCGATGCACGACTGGCCGTTGTTCTGGCAGCGGGCGGTGGTCGCCACCTGCGCCGCCAGCGCGATGTCGGCCGACGGCATGACCACGAACGGGTCGCTGCCGCCGAGTTCGAGCACGGTCTTCTTGATCTGCCGGCCGGCGGCGGCGGCGATGGCCCGGCCGGCCGGCTCGCTGCCGGTCAGCGTCGCGGCGCGGACCCTCGGGTCGCCCAGGATCGGCTCGACGGCGTCCGAGCCGACCAGCAGGGCCTGGAACGCGCCGGCCGGGAAGCCGGCCCGGCGGAAGAGTTCGTCGAGGAACAGCGCGGTCTGCGGCACGTTCGAGGCGTGTTTGAGCAGGCCGACGTTGCCGGCCATCAGCGCCGGGGCGGCGAACCGCATGACCTGCCAGAGCGGGAAGTTCCACGGCATGACGGCCAGTACCGGGCCGATCGGGCGGTAGCGGGCGTACGCCTTCACCGCCCCGACCTGGGCGGCGTCGGCCGGCTCGTCGGCGAGGTACGCCTCGGCGTGCGCGGCGTAGAAGCGGGCCGCGTCGGCGCACTTGGTGACCTCCGCCTTCGCCGCCGCGAGGGTCTTGCCCATCTCGGTCGTCATCAGCCGGGCGACCTGGTCACGCTCGGCGTCCAGCAGGTCGGCGGCGGCGGTCAGCCACCGCGCCCGCTGCCCGAAGGACGTACGACGCAGGGTGTCGAACGCGGCGGCGGCCCGGCCGATGGCGGCGTCGACCTGCTCGGACGTCATCGGGTCGAAGGTCTTCAGCACCTGTCCGGTGGCCGGATTGGTCGTGGCGATCGACACGTCGTGCTCCTCACTCGAACAGCGAGTAGTTGCCCCCGGGGTCCTCGCGGCGGCGGGCGCGGCGGCGGCGCTGCACGACGACCAGGTCGATCGCCGCGACCACGGCCAGCAAAGCCAGCACCACGGCCAGCCACGGCACGTCCGAACGGGCGGCCAGAAGGGCCAGGACGGCGCTCATCGCCAGACCGAAACCGGCCAACACCAACCGCAGGTTCAGGGCGGTGTACGGCCGGTCGTGGGTGCCCCGACGCCCCCGGGGCTGGGCTTTCGTGGCCATACGGTTGGTCTACCCGAGCCCTGTCCCGGCTAACCTCGCTGGTCACCGGGTGGGCGGTACCAGCCAGAATGAGCACCGCTACTCATCCACCGGACCGCCGCCCATCGGAAAGCTGACCAGATGATCGATCGCATCCCGCCCCACAGCCACGCGCAGTCGCGGGTCGGCATCACCGCGGTCGGCGCCAGCCTCCCCGAACGGGTGCTCGCCACCACCGACCTCGAAGAACAGGTCGCCACGGCCAGCGGATTCGCGCTGCCCAACCGGATCTTCACCACGATGACCGGCATCGAAGAGCGCCGGATCGCCGCCGACGACGAGTACGCCTCCGCCCTCGCGGTACGCGCCGGCCGCCAGGCGCTCACGGCCGCCGACCTGGAGCCGGCCGACATCGACCTGCTGATCTTCGCGTCGGCGACCCGCGACGTCGTCGAGCCGGCGACCGCCCACATCGTGCAGGCCGAACTCGGCACCCGGGCGCACGCCGTCGACCTGACCAACGCCTGCAACAGCTTCGTCAACGGCATCGACGCCGCGCGCGCCTTCGTCCTCGCCGGCCGGGCCACCCGGGCGCTGGTCGTCACCGGCGAGACCCCGACCAGGTCGATGCGCTGGCAACTCGCCGACCTGGCCCAGGCCCGTGCCGCGTTCGCCGGCTTCACGTTCGGTGACGCCGGGGCCGCCGTCGTCGTCGAACCGGTCGCCTCCGGCGGCATCCTCGACGTCGACACGGAGACGCACTCCGAGCACTGGACGGTCGGCGGGATCGACGGCGGCGGCTCCCGGTTCCCGCGCGGCGACGAACACACCTACTTCCGCGGCGACGGGCACGCCCTGCGCGGCGTCTTCGAGAAGATCGGTACGGCGATCCTGGACCGGGTCCGGCACCGGACCGGCCTGGACTGGGCCGACTACACCAAGGTGCTGGTGCACCAGGTGACCGGCCCCTACCTGGACCGGTTCGTCGAGGTGACCGGGGTGCCGAAGGAGAAGCTCGAGGTCACCGTCACCGGCCTGGGCAACATGGCCAGCGCCACGCTGGGCGTGCAGTTGGCCCGGGTCGACCCGCACCTGCGCCCCGGCGACCGGGTGCTGTTCATCGGCCTCGGCGGCGGCGTCAGCGTGATGACGATGGTCTGGGAGAAGTCGTGACCGAGCGCAGCGAGGGAACCGGCAGGGTCAGCCCGGACAGCGGTGGCGCCGAGCGGAGCGAGGCGACGCCGCTGTGGGTCGTGGTGCCGGCGTACAACGAGGTGACCCGGATCGGGGGCACCCTCGACGCGCTGGCCGCCCAGACCGACCTCGACTTCACGCTGCTCGTCGTCGACAACGGCTCCACCGACGGCACCGCCGACGTCGTACACCGGTTCGCGGCGACCGCGCCGGTGCCCGTGCTGCTGATCAGGGAGCCGGACAAGGGCGTCGGCTGCGCGGTCGACACCGGCTTCCGGCACGCGATCACGCACGGCGCGCTGCTGCTGGCGCGTACCGACGCGGACTGCCTGCCGGCCCCCGGCTGGGTGGCCGCCGCCCGGGCCGCGCTTACCGCCGGCGCCGGCATGGTCTGCGGCCGGATCAGCGCCCGCCGCGACGAGCACGGGCCGCTCGGCCGGGCCGGGTTCCGGATGGTGGTCGCGATCGCGGCGGCGTTCGGCCGGCTGCGGCCGGCCCACCGCGAGGCCGGCTACCTGGCGCCCTACCGGATGCACGCCGGCAACAACATGGCGATCACCGCCGCCCTCTACCTGGCCTGCGGCGGCATGCCCCGCCGCCCGTCGCCGACCGACCGCACGTTCCTCAACCGGGTACGCCGCACCACGCCCGCCATCGCCCGCAGCCGCAGGATGGTGGTGGCGAACTCGACCCGCCGGCTGCGGGCGTACGGCCTGCGCCGTTCCGCCCGCTGGTATCTCGACCGGGGTAGCGGCGACCTGACCCCGGACCCGCGCTGATGCTCGACGAACTCGCCGCCGCGCTGCGCCGCCACCCGGACCGTCCGGCGGTCCTGGCCGCCCGCCGGTCCGGCACCACCCGGGTACGCGCCACCCGGGGCGACCTGGCCGGGCTGGCCGACCGGTACGCCGCCGCCCTGCACCACCGTGGGCTCGCCGAGGGCGACACGCTCGGGGTGGCGGTCCGCCCCGGCCCCCGCGCCCTGTCGGTGATGCTGGCCGCGTTCCGGCTCGGGCTGCGGGTCGCCGTACTCGACCCGTCGGCCGGCGCCGACGTACTCACCGCCCGGCTCCGGCTGGCCGCCCCGGCGCTGGTGGTGGCCGACGCGGCCGCGCAGGCGGTCGCCGGCTGGGCCCGGCCGCTGGCCCGCCGCGCCCAACTCGACCTGCCCCGGCTCGACACGATCGCCCCGGTGGCCACGGTCGGGCGGCGGCTGCCGTTCTCGGCCCCGGCGCTCGGCGGGCGGGGCGGCCCGACGCCGGACCGGTCCGCCTCCGACGGCGACGCCGTCGTCATCTTCACGTCGGGGACGACCAGCGCACCCCGGGCGGTGGTGCACACCCGGGCCAGCCTCGCCGCCGGCATGCGCCAGGTCGTCGACCTGGTCCGGCCGCGCGCCGACGAACCGGTCCTCGGCGGCATGTTCTTCGTGCTGGTGCCGTCGCTGGCCAGCGGCGCACCGGTCGCCCTGCCGGCCCGCTCGCCGAAGGTGCTGGCCCGGCAGATCGTCCAGGTGAAACCGCAGGCCAGCTATCTCACCCCGCCGCAACTGCGGGCCCTGCTCGCGCAGGCGCCCCGGCTGTCCGGACGCTTCTACTCCGGGTCGGCGCCGGTCAGCGCCGCCCTGCTCGACCGGGTGAAACGGGCCGGGGCGAGCGAGGCGTGGGGCGTGTACGCCCTCACCGAACTCTTCCCGGCCGCCGCCGTCGAGCAGGCCGAGAAGGCGGCCTTCACCGGCGACGGCGATCTGGTCGGCGCCCCGCTGCCCGGTGTGCGGACCCGGGTCGACGACGGTGGGCAACTGCTGCTGTCCGGGCCGGGGCAGGCCGACCGCTACCTCGGGGCGGAGCCGCACAGATGGGTGGAGACCGGTGACGTGGGCCGGGTCGAGGACGGCGCCGGCGATGCGGGCGGTCCCGCCGGGGCCGGCGGCCGGATCGTGCTCGCCGGGCGTTGCAAGGACATGATCCTGCGGGCCGCGGAGAACATCTATCCCGGCCTGTACGAGCCGGCGCTGCACGTCCCCGGCGTCAACCTCGCCGTCCTGGTCGGCGTGCCGGCCGGCGACGGCGACGAGCGGCTGGTGGCCGTCGTCGAACCCGAACCCGGCGCCGACCCCGGCCGGCTGCGCCGGGCGCTCGCCCCGGTGCTCGACGGGATGGGCGCCGCCCGGCCGGACCGGGTGGTGTTCGCGGCCGTACCGACCGCCGGCCGGTCCCGCAAACCCGACCGGGCCGCCGCGTCCGCACTCGCCGTCGCCCGCCTCGCCGACGCCCCGGAGCAGCGGTGAGCCGGCGGCTGTGGGTGGTGGTGCCGGCGTACGACGAGGCCGGCGCGATCGGCGGCACGCTGACCGCGCTCGCCGCCCAGACCGACCCCGACTTCGCGCTCGTCGTCGTCGACAACAACTCCACGGACGGCACCGGTGACGTGGTTCGCCGGTTCGCGGCCGGCGCCCCGTTCCCGGTCGACGTGGTGACCGAACCCCGGCCCGGCGCCGGCACCGCCGCCGACACCGGATGCCGGCACGCCATCGCGGCCGGGGCGACGCTGCTTCTGCGTACCGACGCCGACTGCCGGCCGGCCCCGGACTGGGTGGCGACCGCGAAGGCGCTGCTCGACGGTGGGGCCGAGATGGTCTGCGGGCGCAGCGTGCCGCGCCGCGACGAGCGGCCCAGCTTCGCCGAGCGGCGGCTCTTCCCGGCCGCCGTACGCGCCGCCGGCGTCTACGGCCGGTTCCGGCGTACGCACCGGGCGGCCGGCTTCCGTACCCCGTACGTGCTCTGCCACGGGCACAACCTGGCGCTGACCGCGGACCTGTACGTGCGCTGCGGCGGCATCCCCCGGATCACGCTGCGGGACGGCGCCGACGACCTGGACCTGCTCAACCGGGCCCGCCGGCACACCGGCAGCTGTCGGCATCGACTACGCCCTGTTCATCATCAACCGCCCGACCGGATCGTGCGGGCGGAGCACATGGTGGTGGAGAACAGCCTGCGCCGGCTGCGGGCGTGGGGGCCGCGCCGCACCCTGCTCTGGTACTGGGACCGCCGCTGGCAGCCGACCGAACCGGAGGGTGACCATGTCCGCTGACCAGGCTGTTCCCTCGCGGGTCGGCGGTTCTGTGGGTACGCCGGCCGCGCGCGCCGTGGCCGGTTCCGGCCGGGACGTCGGGTCCGGCTCGGTCGACGGCGCCGGTGCGCCTCGGGCCGCCCGCCGGGCCGGCCGGGCGCGGCGCCGGGACCGGCTCGTCTACCTGCGCAGCCATCCGGTCCTGTTCACGCTGCTCGCGGCGACCAGACGCGCCCCGGTCCGGCGGATCGGGCGGACCGTGCTGGTGCACGGGACCAGGGCCTACCTGGACGCGCTGACCCGGGTCCCCTTGGACCGGGCCGCCGAGGGAACCACCGGCGGCACCGCCCGCCGGCTGACCGAGGGCGGGCTCCTCTTCGACCAGGAAGGCACCGTCCACAAGGGAGCACGACGGAGTCTCGCCGACGACCTCGGCAGCGCCGGCGTCGTACGGCTCCGCCCGGTCTGGACGGCGGTGCTCGAACGCCGGCTCGCGCCGCTGGCCACCGGCGGCACCGTCGACCTGGTCGACATCACCGCCGAACTCGCCGGGGCGACCACCGCCGCCCTGCTCGACCTGGACACCGACCCGCTGGTGCTGGCCGACGCCGCCCGGCACGCCGCCGCCACCGGGGCCGGCCAGCACATGCCCGGCCCGAGCCGGCCCGGCAGCGCCCGCGCCGCCCGGCTAGCCGCCGAGGCCCTCACCGACCTGGTACGCGACCACGCCGCCACCCGCGCGCGGTGTCCCGCCGGTGCCGTGCCGCCGGTCGCGGGCGATGGTCCCGCGCGCACGGCTGACACCGGGACCGCTGCCGGTGGCGAGGGTGCCGCCGGCCTGGCCGCCATGCTCGCCGTCGCCGCGATCAACACCACGGTCGCGGCGATCCCACGGGCGGCCGCCTGGTGCGCCGACGACGACCTGTGGCACTGGGCCGACGACACGGCGACCCGCCCGACGCTGGTCACCGAACTGCTCCGTGTCACCGCCCCGACCCCGCTGCTCCCCCGGGTCGCCGCCGCTCCCGGCACCGTCGACGGCTGCCCCGTACGTGCCGGTGACCGGCTCGCCCTGATCGCCCGGCACGCCGTCGACGCCCACCGCACCGACCCGTCCCACGACAACCCGGCCCCGCCACAGGTGGCGCAACTCGTCTTCGGCGCCGGCCCGCACGCCTGCCCCGGTGCCGCACTCGCCCGCGCCCAGCTCGCCGACACCCTCGCCGCCCTGGCCCCGTACCGGCCGAAGGTCGTCCGGGCCCGCGCCGACCGCCGGGCCGCGCTGCCCGGCTGGGCCGTGCTGACCGTACGGGCGACCCGGTGAACGGGCTGCGGATCGCGGTCACCGGTGCCAGCGGGTTCTGCGGTGCGGCGGTCGCCCGGGCGGCCGCCGAGGCGGGCGCGACCGTGGTCTGCCTCGGCCGACGCCCCGGCCCGGTCGGCCGGCACGTCCACTGGGACGCCGCCCGCGACCACCCGGACCTGGCCGGCACCGACGCCGTCATCCACCTGGCGGCGGCCGTCGGCGACACCGGCGGTGGACCGGCGGTCGAGGCCGCGTACCGGGCGGTAAACGTCGACGGCACCGCCCGGCTGCTGGCGGCGGCCGGCGACCGGCCGGTGGTGTGGGTAAGCAGTGCCAGCGTCTACGACCCCCGGCTACGCGTCGACGCGATCACCGAGGACCACCCGGTCGCCGCCCAGCGCACCCCGTACGGCCGTACCAAGGCCGAGGGGGAACGCCTGGCGCTCGACGCGGGTGCCGTGGTGCTCCGCCCCCGGGCGGTGTACGGCCCCGGCGACCCGCACCTGCTCCCCCGGCTGGTCCGGGCGGTCCGTCGGGGCCGGGTCATGCTGCCCGGACCCGACGTCAGGCTGAGCCTGACCGCGGTGGAGAACCTGGCCGACGCCTGCCTGGCCGCGCTGTCGTGGCCGTCCGGGGCGTACAACATCGCGGACGCGACGCCGTACTCGCGGGATGTGGTGGTCCGCGACGGCCTGGCCGCGCTCGGCCATCCGGTACGGGTCGCGCACCTGCCGGTGCCGCTGACGATGGCGGTGGCCGCCGTCGTAGAGACGATCGCCCGCCTGCCCGGCACCGGCCCGCCCACCCTGACCCGGTACGCCGTCGACCAGCTCGCCCACGGCGTCGTACTGGACACGGAACGGGCCCTCGCTCAGGGCTGGACACCCCCCCGGTCGTTCGCCGACTTTATCGGAGGCCGGCAGCAAATATAAGCGTCCGGGGCGACCGAGGTCCGGTTGCTGTTCGCCTTCGACCCGCACCGGGAGGCGATCTTCCTTGTCGGGGCGACAAGTCCGGACAATGGAACAGGTGGTACCAGGTTGCGGTACCGATCGCCGACGACCGCTACGAGGAGCACCTGCGAGGTTTGAAAGAGGAGCAGCCATGACCACGGCATCCAACTGGCGCGACGTCAAAGCGAAGGCCCGGGCTGCTGATCCCACTTGGGACACGGAGGAACGCACACTTCGCCGTGCCCAGATGCGCGAGGAGATGCTCGCCTCGGTCAGCGGCTCCCAACTCGCCGAGCTGCGTAAGAAGCTCGGGCTGCCCCAAGCCGAACTCGCCGAATCCACCGGTCTGAGCCAGGCTCGGATCAGTCAGATCGAGAACGGCAAAGCCACTAGCCTCGACACGCTCCGGGCCTACATCACCGGCCTCGGCGGGCACCTGGACATCGTCGCCCGGATCGGCAACATCCACCTCAACATCGCCTGACGGACGGAACGACCGCGTACGGTCCGCCGCCCCTGGACCGCGTACCTCGGGTTACTCGGGCCGGCCGCAATGGCAGCGGACGCCCTCGTCAAGTTCGGCATCGAAGCGATGACGCAGCTCGTGGCCCAGCGCAACCAGCTCCCGAATCTGCTCAGCGGTCAGCCGCCGACCTTCCCACATCAGCTCGGCGAGACCGTCGGAGTACGTGGGTGCGGGGACATCCTCGGTCATGTCAGGGGAAGAGTGCCCGTGCTGCAGTAGACGTCAATGAACCGCCAGCGCCTATCGATGCAGATCATGGGCACTGTCGCACTTTCGGTGCCCCACGCAGGAAGGAGCAGCCCCTATTCGCGCTCGCTTTCGTGTCGGGATCTGCCATAGACCGGGGTGTACTCGGGTGCAGCCTCGGGAACGTTCGGGTAGCGAATGCTGCCCTCAGTCTCCCACCAACGGCTTGTGTACTCGCTTGGATTCTTGTATTCGAATATTGCCGCCAGGCCGAGCAGGGAAATCGGATTGTCTGCCCAGAAGTCCCACCCACCCCGCTGAGCACAAAAGGTATCATTTTCCCTGTCGTGCCAGATTGAGAATCCTTTATGTTCCAGGACTGCGATTGCCGTCGTATAGACATTCACATGTTCGCTCAGTGTTGGCATCCCGACTCCTATCCGCCTCGCACGAGGGTCATCGCATCATATGGGATCACCCCTATGAACAGAACCTCCTCCGCGCGCCGCGCATCGCGAACTACGCGTGAGTTGCCGCTTCTTGTGGCGGCTTGCATGACATTATTATGATCAACAAATTTGGCTCCGCCTGCAATTGCCTTGTCGATATCGACTTCGACCAGCCCCTGACCTGAGGCGAACCGTTCGGTCGCATTCTGGGTCACCGATGCGGAGATGTGTTTGGTCGGGCGATTCAAGATATGGTCGACTATGGACCCAGTGGTACCACGAGGCTGCAGGCCCTCGCCGTTGTCGAATCGTTCACGATCCTCATAGCTCAACTGTCGGTAGACCTTGCGCCCACAGTCAGGCTTCTTGTTGTTGTTGTGGACGAGTACCGGCGCGTCGCCGGCTATCACATAGTACGTGTGGGTGTCGGCGACGGTGAGGTCACGCATCTCTTCGGCGCCAAGGTGGTTGGCTACCGCCGCGACCGTGGGGTTGGTGTTACCACTGCCGATGGTGGCGAGTCGAGTCTCGGCCTTCAGCTCAGCCGCGTCCACCCACTCACCGCCATCGCCATCCCAGAACGGGTGGTTCTGGGTGGTCTTGAGGACGCTGCTCTCACCGTCCTCGGTCTCGACGGTGAGGTCGGTGAGTTCGTGGTCGGTGTTGCGGTGAAGCTGAGTGACGGGCTTGGCGAGGGTGATGCCGGTTTCAGGATCGGTGGCTAGGACCTCATCGCCGATGTTGACGTCCTCGATAGGACGGGTCGTGCCATCGGCCATCAACACCTTGGTCGACGGGTCGAAGCTGTGTTGCGGAACCGCGCAACGGCCACCACTGCCGCTGTCGTTTGACCTGGTGGCGGCCGGTGGGCCGCCACCCCGCTTCCGCTGGTGGTGCCGCCCCGGACCGGGGTCGGGTTGGCGCCGGCCTTGCGGTTCGCACCGCCCAGGCCGGGAATCATGCCGGCGAGCATCGCCTTGGGGTCGAAGCGGCCGGTGGTCAGGACCTGGTCGAAGGCGTCCGAGATGCCGTTCTCGACGGCCTCGGTGGCCAGCCGGCCGAGGACGCTGTTGCCGATCCTGGAACCGACGGCGGCGGCGACCTTGCCGGCGATCATGCCGCCGGCACCGCCGGCCAGGCCGGACAGCGCGCCGGTGGCCATGGAGCCGAGGGCGTCACCGATGGAGTGGATGTCGCCCTGGGCGGCGTCCTTGGCCAGGTTGATCACCGCGCCGGCGCCGACCATGCAGGCGACGGCACCCACGCCGGCGGTCACCGCCGTGCAGGCGAGGCCGGCCAGGATCGCCCCACCGATGGCGGCGACCTCGATGATCATGTCCTTGTTTTCTTTGACCCACTTTGTTGCGGCGTTCACCCCGTCGGAGACGGCGGCGACGGTTTTCTTGACCACCCGGGTCGCTTTCGCCACGACCTTCTGGTGGGCCTGCTTGACGGCGTTGTAGGCCTTGGTCGCCTGTTTCTTCACCGCCTGGTACTTCTGGGCCACGTATTTGCGGCCGGTGTCGACGGCTTTCTTAACCGTCTTCGCCACCTTGGTCGCGGCCTTCTTGACGTTGTTGACCACGGTCGCGGCGACCCGGGCGACCGCCTGGACCTTCTGCGAGACGTAGGTGGTGACCGCCCGGTAGGCCGAGGAGACGTACGTCGTCACCCGGCTGACGGTGGCCTTCACGGCCTTCTTGAAGGCCTTGATCGGGTTGCCCCAGTGGCCGGTCGGGTCCGTGGTCGTCAGCGGGTTGCCGTCGCCGTACTGGTAGCGGTTCGCCGCGATGGACGCCGGCACCGGGCTGACGTTGGCCGAGTCGCGGGTGTCGAACTGGCCGGTGTCGGTGTTGTACCACCGCGCCCACATGTTGACGCGGTCGGTCGTGGTGTCGGTCCACTCCGACTGGTAGCCGAGCGAGCCGACCTGCCCGGCCGACGACACGACGGTGCCGAGCGGGTCGTAGGTCGTCGACCCGGACAGGGTGGTGCCGGTCGCGGTGAACTGGGCGATGACGTCGGTGTGCAGGTCCGTCCACACCAGGCGTTGGGTGCCGCCGGCCTGCGTGCCGATCAGGTCGCCGGCCGGGTCGCGGACGTACGTGGCACCGCCGTCGGCCGCCAGGTCGTTGCCGAGTCCGGCGTACGCGAACCCGGAGCGCAGCACCCGGCCGAAGGCGTCGTAGTCGTACGACTGGGTCGTGCCACCGGCCTGCTGAGCCCGTACCTGGCCGAACGCGTCGGTGCTCGTGGTACGCGTGCCCGACCCGCCGGACACCGTCGCGAGCGTTCCGCGCGGGGTGTACGAGTAGCTGTCCCCGGCCGCGGTGAGCAGCCGGTTCCGCTGGTCGTACGTGAACAGCCGCGAGCCGTTCTGCACCCGGTTGCCGGCCTTGTCGTACGCGTACACCGTGGTGGTGGTGCCGTCGTTCCACGACGTCAGCCGGTCGGCGAGGTCGTAGGTGTACGTGTTCGTCGCCGCTCCGGTGAACCCGGTCGTCGTCTTCGAGACGATGTTGTCGTTGGCGTCCCACCCGTACTCGACCTTGGCGATCGAGGTGCCGGACGGGGTCTTCAACTCGTCCGTGACCGGGCGGTGCCGGGCGTCGAAGGTGAAGTTGCGGGAGTTGCCCGACGAGCCGTACGTGATCTTCGAGACCTGGGACAGCGCGTTGTACGTGTTCGTCAGCGCGACCCCGGCGGTCGGGTTGTTGACCGTCGACAGCCGGCCCGCGCCGTCGTAGGTGAACGAGGTCGTTCCGGCGGCGTCGGCCCGGGAGGCGAGCCGGCTGTCGGCGGTGTAGGTGTAGGTGGCGTTGCCCACCGGACCGGTGATGGTCAGTGGCAGGCCGCGGTCGTCGTAGGTGATGTTGTTCGTGCCGGCGGGTGCGGAGAACGACGTCATCCGGCCGGCGACGTCGTAGCCGAACTCGCGGTCCTCGGTCGTCGCCTCGGCCCCGGCCCCGACCTGGGCGGTCAGCAGCCCGAGGTCGTCGTAGGTGTTGGTGACCGTGACCCCGCCCGGCGAGGTCTGGGTGACCGGCCGGCCGGCGGCGTCGTACGCGGTGACGAAGGTGCGGTCCGCCGTCGACGGGTGCGCGGTCGTCGCCGGCTCGACCTGCCACTCCGGCAGGTTCCACGAGTTGTACGTGGTGAAGAAGGCGTTGCCGCGGCCGTCGGTGAACCGGGTCCGGTTGCCGGCCAGGTCGTAGCCGAACGTCGTCTGGATGTCGTCCGACCCGGAGATCGGTTGGATCTCCCGGACCAGCATGCCGGTGGCGTCGTACTCGAAGGAGATGGTGGTGCCCTTGGCGTCGGTCGCGGCGACGACGTTGCCGTTCTTGTCGAACTCGCTGCTCTGCGTCGACAGGACCGTGCCGGCCGCGTTGTGCGCCCTCGTCTCCAACGGCCGGCCGGCGAGGTCGTGGGTGACGCTGGTGTACGTGCCGTCCGGCAGCGTCGTGCGGGTCTGCCGGCCGGCGCCGTCGTAGGTGTAGGTGGTGGTCTGGTTGGCGCCGTCGGTGGTGGTGAGCCGCTCACCGATCGCGTTGTAGGTGGTGGAGCTGGTGACGCCGGTCGGCGACGTCACCTGCGACAGCCAGCCGTTGGTGCCGTACGCGTAGGTGGTGGTGTGGTTGGTGCCGGTCTGCCGGACCACCTGGGTCGTGGTGAGCTGGCGGCCGAGGTAGTCGTACGTCGACGAGGTGACCGCACCGGTCGGGTCGGTCTGCGACAGCAGGTCGCCGACGTGGTCGTAGGTGTAGGTCGTCTCGCCGTCGTTGGGGGCGGTCACCTTCGCGACCCGGCCCATCTGGTCGTAGACGTAGCTGGTGGTCTTACCCAGCGGGTCGGTGGCCGAGGTGAGCTGCCCCATCACGTCGTAGCTGCGGGTGGCCTGCGCGACGACGGGCGTCGACGAACCGGGGGCGGTGTAACTCGGCAGCGTCTCCGACACCACCCGCCCGGCGGCGTCGTAGCCGGTGACCCCCCAGTTGCCGTTCGGGTCCTTGGTGTCGGTGATCTCGCCGAAGGTGTTGTAGCCGACCCAGGAGATGGCGTTGGCGAGCGTGGCGGGCTGCCCGTGGACCTCGGCCAGGACCGGCGGGGCGGTGGTCTTCACCGCGCGGCCGGCCTCGTCGTACGAGTGGTAGGTGGTGTTGCCGTTCGGGTCGGTGACCGCGACCGGGTTGCCGTCCTGGTCCAGGCCGTACGTGGTGCGGATGGTGCCGGCGCCGGCGGCGGGCGCGGTGCCGTTGTAGAGCGCGGTCACCTCGGTGCCGTTGAACGCCTTGCCGTACGTCTGCACGTCGCTGATCAGACCGGGCCACCGGTCTCCCAGCACGCCGTTGTGCTTGGACCTGCCGACGGCGAACGCACCTGTTGACGGCCACGACGACGGTTTCGGGGTGGATCCCTCCAGGGTGCCGTTGACGTAGAGGCGCAGTTCGCCGGCGGTCGCGTCGTAGACACCGGTGAGGTGCGTCCAGGTGTTGGTTTGCGGCGCCGTCGTGGACAGGGCGCGCACCGCCGCCGGTGTGTTCGTGTCGGTCGTGGAGGCGGACAGCGCCCAGCGATCGGCAGCTCGGTAGTACTGCAGGAAGAACCCGCTGGTGCGGTTCCCCTCCTGACTGACCGCGGTGGCGGTGGCGGTGGCGGAGGCCAACTTCACCCACCCGGCCACGGTGTAGCTGGCGGTCGTGTCGACGGATGGTCCGGCGGCGAAGAGTGCGTTGCCGCCGTTGAGCGAGACGGCACCACCGCGTTCACTCGACCAGGCCACCGCGGCGTCGCCGCTCAGGGTGTTGCCGCCGGCGGAGTCGCCGGCCTTGCCGCCGGTGGTCTCGTCGAGCCGCCAGCGTCCGGTCGGCGCCGCGCTCGTCGAGGTGTACGTGGCCTGCGAGACGAGGCGTCCCATCGGGTCGTACGCGGCGTCGGTGATGCCGAGCGTCGTTCCGGCCCGGGACATGCGGGTGGAGACGACGTTGTCGTTGCGGTCGTAGGTGCGGGTGGTGGTGCGGTTCAGCCCGGTCGGGTCGACGGTCGAGGAGACCTCCCGGCCGGCGGCGTCGATGGTGAAGTCGACGGTGGTGGCGCCGTTGTTGGTGACCCGCCTGACCACGTTGCCGGCCGCGTCGTAGGTGTTCTGCTCGACCACGAAGGTGCTGGTGCCGTCGGTTCTGGTGGTCCGTGCCGGCAGGCCGTTGTCGGTGTACGTGTATTCGGTGGTCCAGCCCATCGCGTCGGTTTCCGAGGCGAGCCGGCCGGCCGGGTCGTAGGCGTTGGTGGCGACCGTCAGGTCCTGGGCCGGGTCGGGGTCGTTCGGGTCACCGGTGAAGCCGACGATCTTCGTGGTCAGCAGGTTGCCCGCGGCGTCGTAGGTGTTGCGGGTGACGCCGTCGTCGGGTTCGATCTCCTCGACGATCCGGCCGTGCGGGTCGTACTCGAAGGTGGTGGTGGCGCCGGCCGCGCTGGTGTACGTCGTCTCCTGCCCGTGCGTGTTGTACGTGTACGTCTCGGTGCGCGCCGCGTCGCCGCCGGTGGTGTCGGCGGTGGTCCGTTCGACGACGTTGCCGTCGACGTCGTACCCGAGGGTGGTCCGCGCGGTGTGCACGGCGCCGGTGACCCGGTTGGTGACGGCGGGTTCGGTCTCGGTGACCATCCGGCCGAGCGCGTCGTAGGTGTACGTGGTGGTCAGGCCGGCCGGGAACGTGTCGGTGATCTCGGTTTCGGTGAGCGTCCGGCCGAGACCGTCGTACGTGTAGCGGATGACCTTGCCGGCCGGTTCGGTCACCTCGGCGACGTCACCGCTGGCGTAGTAGACGACGGACTGGGCGGTGCCGGCCGGGGTGGTCGCCGTCCTGGGCAGGCCGGCGGGCGCGAACCCGCCGTCGTGGGCGGCGACGGTGGTGCCGTCGGTGTACGCCGTGGTGGTGACCCGGGCGAGCGAGTCGGTGACCGTGGTCCGGTTGCCCTTGGCGTCGTAGCCGAACGTGGTCAGGTAGGTGTTGTCGGTCGCCGACGCAGACCTTCCGTCGCGGACGGTGAGCAGCAGGTCGTTGCGGGCGTCCGGGGTCAGCGTCGTCGACGTCGCGTCGGGATAGTAGGTGAAGTAGACCGACGAGCACCGGTTGGCGGCCTGGTCCTGGCAGGTGATCGACTGCCGGGTGTTGCCCCGTACGTCCTGCAGGGTCTGCGTCCACACGCCGCGCGGGTCGTAGACGAGGTTGCCGAAGCCGCCGACGTCGTAGCCGTAGCGGGTCACGTTGCCGAGCGCGTCGGACTGGGCGATGATCCGGTTTCCGTTGACGACGTCGTAGCTGTAGGACGTCTTCTCCCCGGTGGGGCCGGTGACCTCGACGGTCGACACCGGCATCGGGATCGCCGTGGCGACGCCGGAGACCATGGTGAGCGCGACCGGGGCGGTCTGCTTCGACGCCTCGAAGTGCGCCCCGACCTGGGCTGCGGAGAGCTGGCTGTGGTAGAAGGCGACCTCGGCGATCGAACCCGGCCAGTAGCCGGCGGACGACGTGCCGTGGTTCGGCCAGGATCCCTGCCACTTTCCGGCGCCGACGTAGGCGTAGGTCGCGCCGAAGTCGACCATCGGTCGGTTCATCGTGCCGACGAGAACACCGTCGAGGTACACCGACTGGGTGCTGCCTCCGGCACTGAGTACGACGTGGTGCCATTTGCCGTCGTTGACGCTACCGGCGGAGGTCACCGGTGGATCGGACGTCGCGTGGTTGAAGGTGCCCCGCAGCTTGCCGTCGGTGCCGACGTACAGGGCGGGAACCCAGCCGCCGGTGCCGGGGATGTTGTCCATCGGCATGCCCTGGTAGCCGAACAGGACGCCGCCGACGTTGTTGCCCGACGGCATCTTGAACCACATCTCGACCGAGTTCGGGCCGGTCGTCGGTACGGCGGTCTCCGGCAGGGTCACGTACGACGAGGTGCCGTTGAACGAGGCGGCCTTGCTGTCGGCGAACGGCCCGTCGACGCCCAGCGTGACGTTGTTGTAGGTGGCGGTGCCGCCCCGGACCTCGTTGACCGCGTCGCTGACGCCGACCTCGCCGAACCGCCAGTACTGGGTCGGCTTCGAGCCCAGGACGGCGGCCCGGTAGACGTCGCTGCTGCCGCTGACGGTCGGCGTACCCATGGTCCAGGTGCCGCCGTTCTCGTCGGTCACGGACGCGACCTTGCCGGTGGCCTTGTCGTACGCGACCTGCGCGGTGATCCCGCCGGACGGGCGGACGATCCCGTTCAGCACGTGGTGGGCGGTGGTGCCGGCCTGCTGGATGGCGGCCACGTTGGCGGGGGTCAGCGTCTGGTTGAAGAACGCGACGTCGGAGATGGTGCCGTTGAATCGGGCGACCCCGGCCGCCTGGTTCGAGCGGGCGTGGTTCGGCCAGGTGCCGCCGACGAATCCGGCGCCGACGTAGACGCTGTTGGCGCCGCCGTCGGCCGACTCGGCGATCGGTCCGGCAAGGGTGCCGACCGCCACCCCGTCGAGGTACAGCGTCTGCGTGGTGCCGGCGCCGGCGAGCACCACCTGGTGCCACTGGCCGTCGTTGACCGCGCCGGGTGACACGATGGGGGTGGCGGCCCCCTGCCAGAACTGGCCGCGCAGCTTGCCGTCGCTGCCGATGTACAGTGCCGGTACGTAGTTGCCCGCGGTCGTGCTGTTGGTGATCGGGTCCCGGCTGTAGCTGAACAGGACCCCGTCGGTGCCGGTGGTCTTGAACCTCATCGCGACCGACTGGTACTCGCCGTCGCTGATCAGGTTGCCGGGCAACTGGACCGAGGAGGTCGTGCCGTCGAAGGCAGCGGCGGTCGCGGTCGAGCCCGGCAGTCCGTTGGCCTGCCCCAGGGTCACGTTGGTGTATCCGGCGTTGTCGGCGCCGGCATTGCTCAGCACCCGGCTGGCGGCCACCGTCGCCCCGGTCGCCTCCTCGAAGCGCCAGTACGAACTCGGCCCGCTGTTGAGGACGGTGTTGGCGTACTGCGACGTGGTGTCGGAGGTGTAGGTGGTGCACTCGGTCGAACCGGTCGGCGGGCAGACGGACGCCAGCCGGTCCTCGGTGCCGTAGGTGTACTGCCAGGTGGTGACCTTCGTGGGGTCGCCCGGCACCACCGGGTCGGTCGTGACGGTCGAGACGTGCGGGTGCGCCGATCCGGCCGGCGCCGTCCAGGTGAGGTTCAGCGACCGTCCGGACGCCGAGGTCAGCTTCGTCGCCCGCCCGGAGCCGTCGTAGGTGAGGGACAGTGCCCGGCCGTTGGCGTCGGCGATGGACGTGACGGCGAAGGCCCCGGCGCCGCTCGGCTGCCCGAACGTGTAGACGGTGGCGTCCTTGTCGGTGAGTGTGTAGCCGGTCAGGGTGCCGCCGCTGTCGCGGACCTCCTTCAACGTCGCGAACCGGCCCGGCTGCGGGGTGAAGCTGCCGTCCGCGTTGCGGCCGAACGGCACCTCCTGCCCGGTCGGGTATCTGACCAGGACCGACTGCACACTGTTGGCGGCGTCCTTCACCTCGGTCACCCGTACGTCGACCACGCTGGACCAACCGGCGCCGAAGGCGTTCGCCCGGCGGGTGTCGAGGCTGTTGTAGCTACGGGTGATCGACAGCGACGGGCCGACGGTCGCGATGCTCGCGTCCGTCGCCGACGTGGTGTAGTTGCCGATGCTCGGGTCGAATCCCTTGCCGGCGTTCTGCGCCAGGGCGGAGGTCACCAGCGGTTGCGGGACCCGGGTGCTGAACGCCAGCGCCGGGTAGATGGTGCTGTTACTCGCCTTGTCGTTGACCTGGACGGTGTAGAGGTATTTCTTGTTCCAGGCCAGGCTTCCGGCCGGGATCCGCCACGCCTGGCTGCCGACCCAGCCGGAGTTGGCGACCTGGGCGCCGGTGCTGCCGTCGAAGACCACGAAGTGGTAACGGAACCCCTTGTTCGGCCACTTGTCGGGGTCGTGCACGCGGGCGACCAGTTCGGGGGTGAGAGTCTGCAACACCGCGTTGTTGCCCGGGTAGCGGACGTCGACCTGGGGCGCGTGGTTGTAGGTGTAGTCCAGCTCCAGGTAGGGCATGTAGGCGCCGCTGGAGTAGTTCGCGGAGGTGAACCGCTTCCAGGCGTTGGAGTTGGTCTCGGAGGCGGTCAGGGCCAGGCCGTGGTTCGCCCCGCCGGTGCCCCAGTCGTTGAAGGTGGCCGGGTTGAGCACCGCCCGGACCCACTTGCCGACGCTGCGGTTGCCGCTGGTGTTGGTGCACGACGGCCCGTGGTCGTTGACCGTCACCTGGCCGATCGGGTCGGTCATCGCCGGTGTGGAGGCCAGCCCGGCGTTGGTCAGGCCGGCGACGGTCCACGGCCCGGTGACCCGGTGCACGTAGAACGGCAGGAACTGGGTGCAACTGTAGGCCCACGTCTGGTACAGCCAGATCCGCACACCGGTGATCCGCAGGCCGTTGAAGCCGTCATCGCGGTAGTCGTCGAAGTGGATGAACGACCGGGCCTTGACCGTCCCACCGTTGTAGGTGCCGACCGGCAGGTTGTCCCCGTTCTGGTTCGTCGTGTTGGGGTCGTTGTCGATGTAGACGTCGCCGGTGGTGTCGGTGTGCGCGGTCGGGTCGACCCGGACCGGGTAGACGCGGTCGGGATGGTTCAGCCAGGCGGCGTCGGCGACCACCCGCAGCGCGGGTTCACCGTCTACCGTGGTCAATTCGTAGTGGACCGGCCCCTGCGCGGGTGCGCCGGACTGCGGGTCGACCCGGGAGTCCTCCATCCACCCGGTGGGGATCCAGGCAACCACCGCGCCTTCGGCGTTGCGCAACTCGACCGATCCCTGGGAGTCGAGCTGGGCGGTGAGCCCCTCCAGCCGAAGCGGGAACACCCACGACGAGCCGGCGGCGGACGACCTCAGGACGAGCGTCTCCTTGATCCCGGACGGGATGGCGCTCAGTTCCACGTCGGTGTACGGCAACACGTCGCGGTACAGCGCGGTGCCGCCGGCTACCTCTGGTTCACCGATCGTCGCGCCCTGCAGGCTCCACGCCAGTACTTCACCGGACGGGAGGGTCAGCGAGGCCAGCTCGGCCCCCTGGTCCGCACCGTCCGACGCGCCGCCGCGTGCGGATGCTCGGCCTGGTTCTCCCGCCATGGCGATGCCGACGCTGTTGGCCTTGACGTGAAGACGACCGTCGGCCCGTTCGACCAGCGTCGAGTCGATGGGCTGCCAGGTGCCGTCGGCGGCCCGGTAGTTGACCGGGTCGGTGTAGGTCCGGCGGGTGATCGAGCCGTCGGCGTTGCGGAAGACGTCGGATCGGGCAGTCGACTGTGCCGCCTGCCGCCTGCTGGTCTTCGGGTCGAAGCGGCTCTCGGTGCTGGGCGTGGTTTCCGGAGCGCTGTCCACCTCGTGCGGCGTGTACGGCGCCAGCGTTCCGGGCGCCGGGGCGGGCACCCGGCCGGCGCCTCCGGCGGCCCGGGTGGCATCCGCCGACACGTAGTGGTCGGGCGGGGTCGGGTCGCCCTGCCTCTGCACCGGCATCCCGAGGAACGCCCGTGCGCCGTCGGCCCAGGAGGGACGTTGCGCGAACCAGGACAGCCACGACGTCGGGAACGATCCCCCGGCGGGGACCGCACCGGGTGGCACCGCCACCGTCAGACCGAAGACCACAGCGACGATCAGCGCGCCCCGCCGCAGCGCACGCCCACCCCAACGCGCCACGAAGACTCCCCTTTTGTCGAAGACCCGCGGGGAGTCTTCGGGAAGATCGAGAGCGGCACAAGTCCCGTTTTCTCAAAATACGGGACGCCAGTTATGCGCTCCGGGGTCACCTCATGCCATTTCCGTGACCAGTCGCCGAATCACACTTCGGAGATCATCTGGTGCACCGGCTTCCACAACGGACACGTTGTCGAGGGATGCACCGCCCCCGATCCCCACGAATCGCACATTCGGGAATCTCGGGGCAATAGACTGCAAAGCAGCAACGGGCGCGTCACCGACCGTGATCACCGTGTCGCATCGACTCTGCGCCAAACTCGCCAGAAAAGTTCCCGCGTTCTCCGCCGTCTGTGGACCGTCCACCTCGAGGAACTGGACCTTGACAAGAGTCTCCACGGATGCGTCCTGCATCCCCGACCAGATCGGCGCCGCCTCCGGGCTCTGCACCCCGGACGCACCGGTCAGCAGGCAGGCGGTGACGTCGCGGTACTCCCGCGCCCGTGGCTCCGATTCGGGTTCCGGCCACAACACCCAGGTCAGCAGGGCACCCACGGCCACGACCAGCGCGACCGACAACGCGACCACCACCCGGCGTGGCGGCCGGCGCCAAGGCCCGGCCGGCGACGTACGACTCTTCGTCTTCGCGGCGATCCGCGCACCGCGACCCACTCCACCACCCAGCACGGCCAGCACCCTACCGGCCGGCGGACCGATCCAGCCGCCGTCGACCGCCCCGGTCGGCGCACCCGGGCGCGCGGCGGTGGGCCGTCGGGGACCCGGCGGAGAATTTTCCGGCGAGGATGTCGAGGACGGCTGGCCGGCACCGTTCACCAGGTGACAGCGCGCCGGCCGCGGCGCTCACGACCAAGGAGCGAACCATGAAGTACCTGCTGATGATCTACGGCAACCAGGAGAAGTGGGACTCGATCCCGGCCGAGTCGTGGCCGGAGGAGATCGCCAAGCAGGACGCGTTCAACCGGAAGTACCAGCAGACCGGTGAGCTGATCGGCGCGTATGGGCTGGCCGACGCCGCGGCGGCGAAGCTGGTCCGGCGGGCCGACGGCGCGCCCGCGGTCACCGACGGCCCCTACCTGGAGACCAAGGAGTACATGGCGAGCTTCTACCTGCTGGACTGCGAGAGCGAGCAGCGGGCGTACGAGATCGCGGCGGACATGCCGTGGGCCCACCTCGAGCCGGTCGAGGTGTGGCCGGTCCTGCACGAGGCACCCGCCGACCTGTGACCGCCGATCGGGGGGTCGAGGGCCTGCTGCGCGACCTGGCGCCGCAGGTCCTCGGCGCGCTGGTCCGCCGCTACGGGCAGTTCGACCGGTGCGAGGACGCGACCCAGGAGGCCCTGATCCGCGCCGCGCTGCGGTGGCCGGCCGAGGGCGTACCGGAGAATCCGCGCGGTTGGCTGGTCACGGTCGCCGCGCACCGGCTGCTCGACGAGGTACGCGCCGACCGGTCCCGGCGGGGCCGCGAGGACGCGGTCGTGGCGGCGACGCCGCAGTCGGAGTTGCTGGGCCGGCCGGCGGACGCGGATCGGGACGCCGACCGGGACGACTCGCTGAAGCTGCTGTTCCTGTGCTGCCATCCGGCGCTGTCGCCGCCCAGTCAGATCGCGCTGACGCTGCGCGCGGTCGGCGGCCTGACGACCGCGCAGATCGCGGCCGCGTTCCTGGTGCCGGAGCCGACGATGGCCCAGCGGATCAGCCGGGCGAAGCAGACCATCCGGGCCAACGGCGGCACGTTCGCGATGCCGTCCGGGCCGGACCGCGCGGCGCGGCTGGCCGCCGTCCTGCACGTGCTGTACCTGCTGTTCAACGAGGGCTACACGGCGACGGGCGGGCCGGACCTGACCACGCCCCGGCTGTCCGACGAGGCGATCCGGCTCACGAGCTGGCTACGGCGGTTGCTGCCGTACGACGCCGAGGTGGCCGGGCTGCTGGCGCTGATGCTGCTCACCGAGGCCCGCCGTCCGGCCCGTACGGCACCGGACGGCGCCCTGGTGCCGCTGGCCGAGCAGGACCGCGCCGCCTGGGACCGCGAGCTGATCGACCGTGGGGTGGCGCTGGTGAGCGAGGCGCTGGCGCGCGGCCCGGTCGGGCCGTACCAGGTGCAGGCGGCCGTCGCCGCGCTCCACGACGAGGCCGAGACCCTCGACGCGACCGACTGGCCGCAGATCCTCGCCCTGTACGACCTGCTGGAGCGGCTCGCGCCGGGGCCGATGGTCACCCTCAACCGGGCGGTGGCCGTCGCCATGGTGCACGGAGCCGCCGCCGGTCTGGCCCTGCTCGCGGAGCTGGCCACGGACACCCGGCTGGCCCGGCACCACCGCCTCCTCGCGACCCGCGCCCACCTGCGGGAGCTGGCCGGTGACCGGACCGCCGCGGCCGCCGACTACCGGGCGGCCGCCCGGCTCGCCACCAGCCTGCCCGAACGTCGTCATCTGACCACCCGGGCCGCCCGGCTCGAACCATGAGAGAACTCTCATGAAGCCTTCATCCGGCGGTCATCCCGATCCACCAGCCTGTTGCCGGTGAGTGCGCAGAAGGTGGCCACCGGGGTGGGGCTGGCCGCACTGGCCGCCCTGTTCGTCGGCGTCGGGCTGCCGGCCCTGCTGCCTCCCGCGGCTGTTCCGGAGATCCGCATCGTGGTACCGGTAACGGAGAACGCCGAGATGGGGACGGCGGACGAGGCGGAGCCGGACCCCACCGGGCAGGTGCCGCCGGCCACCGGAGGGGACGACGATGACGACGACGGGGGCGGATCCCGGCCCGGCGGTGGATCGGGCGACGACGGTGAGGATGACGACGACTCCGACGATGACGACGACGACGGAGACGACGACTGAGCTGGCCGGGCCGCCCGCCGGACGATCCTGGCGGCCCACCGTCGGCCTGCGTACGCGGCTGCTGGGCTGGGCCCTGGTCCTGCTCACGGTGGCCAGCCTCAGCTCCGTGGTGGTGATCCGGCAGGTGCTGCTCAACCAGCTCGAGAACCGGACCGGTGCCTACCTGGGCCAGGAGGTGAGCGAGTTCCGTCGGCTCGCCGCCGGCCTCAACCCGGCGACCGGACAGCCGTTCGGGGCCGACCTGCGCGCCATCGCCGACACCTACCTGCTGCGCAACGAGCCGCAGGAGGGCGAGGTCATGCTGATCTTCGTGGAGGGGACGTTCTACCGGTCCTCGGCCGACGCCCCGTACGACCTCACCCGCGACACGGCGTTGACGGCCCGCTGGGTCGCGCTCACCACCAGCGCCTACGGCGAGGTCGAAGGCGGGCCGGCGGCCCGGGCCCGGTGGCTGGCCGTACCGGTCCAGATCGACGACGACGTACGCGGGCACTTCGTCGTCGCGCAGTTCAGCGGTGGGCCACGGGCCGAGATCGACCGGGCGGTACGGACGATGGCCCTGGCCTGTGCCCTGGTGATCGTGGTGGTGGCGGCCGGCGGCTACCTGGCGATGGGGCGGGCGCTGCGCCCGTTGCGGTCGATGACCGAGACCGCCCGCGACATCGAGGAGACCGACCTGTCCCAGCGGATCGCCGTCACCGGCTCCGACGAGGTGGCGGATCTCGGCCGGACGTTCAACGGCATGCTCGGCCGCCTTCAGGGGGCGTTCGCCGCGCAGCGGGCGTTCATCAGCGACGCCGGGCACGAGTTGCGTACCCCGATCACCATCGTCCGTGGGCATCTGGAGCTCATGGGCGACGATCCGGTCGAGCGGCGGGAGACGGTCGCGCTGGTGACCGACGAACTGGACCGGATGAACCGGATGGTCGACGACCTGCTGATGCTGGCCCGTGCCGAGCAGCCGGACTTCCTGCGCCCCGAGGAGGTGCCCATCGCCCTGATGATGGCCGAGGTCTACACCAAGGCGGCCGCGCTCGGCGAGCGGGACTGGCGGCTCGGCCCGGTCGCCGAGGTGACCCTGCGGGCGGACCGGCAGCGGCTCACCCAGGCGCTCATGCAGTTGGCGCAGAACGCGGTGCAGTTCACCGGCCCCGGTGACCGTGTCGAACTGTCCGCCCGGGCCGAGCACGGCCGGCTCCTGCTGGCGGTCCGGGACACCGGCATCGGCATCGCACCGGAGGACCGGGAGCGGATCTTCCAACGGTTCGCCCGGGCCGAGCCGGGCCGGCAACGCGCGGAGGGCGCCGGTCTGGGCCTGGCGATCGTGTCGGCGATCGCGGCGGCGCACGGCGGTACGGTCGCCGTCGACAGCATTCCGGGCGCCGGCTCCACGTTCACCCTCGTCCTGCCCGGGGTCGGGGCATGAACCGGATACTCGTCGCCGAGGACGAGCCCCGGATCGCCTCGTTCCTGGAGAAGGGGTTGCGCGCCGCCGGCTACGTCACCACCGTGGTCACGAACGGCACGGACGCCGCCGCGTACGTACGCGACGGCGCGTTCGACCTGATGATCCTCGACCTCGGTCTGCCCGGGCAGGACGGTCTGGCCGCGTTGGCCCAGCTCCGCACTCGCGGGGAACGGATCCCGGTGATCGTGCTGACCGCCCGGCACGCGGTCTCCGACCGGGTCACCGGGCTGGACCTGGGCGCGGACGACTACATGACCAAGCCGTTCAGCTTCGAGGAGTTGCTGGCCCGGGTCCGGGCCCGGTTGCGTGACCAGGGCCGGCCGGCCGCCACCGAACTGGTCGCCGGGCGGGTACGGATCGACCTGATCCGTCGTACGGTGACCGTCGGGGACCGGGCCGTGGAACTGACCGCCCGGGAGTTCCTGCTCGCCGAGACCCTGATGCGCCACCCCGGTCAGGTGCTCAGCCGGGAGCAACTCCTCGACCGGGTCTGGGGGCTCGGCCACGACCCGGGGTCCAATGTGGTCGACGTCTACGTCGGCTATCTCCGGCGCAAACTCGGCGGCGATGTGATCCACACCGTCCGGGGAATGGGGTACCGGCTCGTCCTCTGAGCCGTCCCGCCCGGATGAGACGACTCTCATGGCGGCCTCACCGGTCGCTCAGCCGTGATCGGGACCCTGAGGGTCATGATCAGACCCGACCTGCTGACCGGCCCCGACGCGGGCGAGTTCCTCCGGGCCGCCCTGGCCGGGGCCGGCGCCGAACTCCTGTCCTGGCGCACGCGTCAGGTCGAGCACCAGCCCGGCCGGGGTGCCACCGCCGCGTACCAGGTCCGGGTGCGGTGGCCGGACGGGCGTACGACCGAGGAGCGGTTCGCGGCCTGCACCCGTACCCCGCCCGAGGGCACCCTGCTGCTCGACGACGGTGACACCCGGCTGGCGGTGTGGCGGTTCCCCCACGACCCGTACCTTCCGGGCCTGAGCGCCGCGTACGACCCGGAGGCCGTCGCGGGGGCGCTGGCCGACCTGGGTCTGGGCGGCGGCCCGGTGCGGCTGACGGTGCGCGCCTACCGGCCACGGCGACGGGCCGTCCTGGAGGCGGTCAACGACCGGGGCCGGGTCTTCGTCAAGGTGGTCCGGCCGGCCCGGGTCGCCGCCCTGCACGAGCGGCACCGCCTGCTCGCCGCCGCCGGGGTGCCGGCGCCGCAGAGTCTCGGTTTCACCCCCGACGGGCTGCTGGTCCTCGCCGCGCTGCCGGGGCGGACTTTGCGGGAGGTGCTGCGTGGCCGCAACGCTCCGCTGCCGGACGGGGAGCAGGTGCTGGACCTGCTCGACCGGTTGCCGGCCGAGCTGACCCGGCAGCCGCGCCGGACGTCGTGGGGCGAGCGGGCGCGGCACTACGCCACCGTCGTCGGCTCGGCGCTGCCGGCGGAGACGGAGCGTTGTACGGCACTGGCGGAGGCGATCGGGAACGAGGGGGGCACCGGGCCGACGGTGCCGGTCCACGGCGACTTCTACGAGAGCCAGCTGCACGTCCTGCACGGCCGGATCAGTGGACTGCTGGATGTGGACACGGCGGGGCCGGGCGACCGCCTCGACGACCTCGCCTGCCTGCTGGGGCACCTGTCGGTGCTGGCCCAGATCGACCAGGCGCGGTCCGGTGCGATCAACCGCCTGGGCGCCCGCTACCTGACCAGCTTCGCCCGCCGGGTGGACCCCGCCGACCTGCGCTACCGGGTCGCCGCGGTGGTGCTCTCGCTGGCCACCGGGCCGTACCGGGTGCAGGAGCCGGGCTGGCCGGCGACCACCCGGCGCCGGTTGGACCTCGCGGAACGCTGGCTGGCCAGTGCCCGTGCGGTCGGGACCGGTGCCGGTCCGGGGCGGATGAGGGATCTCTCACCGGCGGGTCAGAAACCCCTCATCCGGGTCCCGAACCCTGGTACGTGAGCAGCGCTGTTCAAGAACGAACGATCCTCTCTACAGAAGGAGTTGCCCGATGCGGATCAAGAGATCCTGGAAGATCGTCGCGGGGGCCGGTGCCGCGGCCGCCGTACTCGGCCTGGGTGCCACCGCCGCCATCGCCAGCGACGGCATCGACCTGAAGGACCGCACCACCCCGACGGAGAACGGGCGGATCGGCGACCCGGGAAGCGTGCCGGTGGCCGACGACTCACCGGAGTCGGCGGACAGCCCGGCCGAGTCCCCCTTCGACTCCGCCGACTCCCCGAACGACAGCCCGGACGACCCGGGCTGGACCGAACCGGCGTCGGCGGACTCCCCGTTCACCCCCACCTCGCCGGCCGACTCCCCCGCGTCGGCGGCGTCGGCGGCGTCCGTCGCGTCGGCGGCGTCCGTCGCCTCGGCCGCGTCCGCCGCGTCACCGGTCTCGGCCGCTTCGGCGGACTCGCCGGCGTCGGCCGACTCGGGAGATTCGGGAGACTCGGCCGACTCGCCGTGATTCCGGTACCGCTGACGAGCCGGCGGCTGGTCACCGCCTGACGGCGTGCCCGGGGACCGGTCGGGCCCCGGGCACGCCCCACCACCGTCAAGTCATGATCGTCTGCGGTTGAGGCATTCCGGGTACGGCGTGTCAGGTGCCTGGGCCGCAGACGATCGAGACGCGGCCGGGCGGGATACCGCTGTCGAGGTTCACAGCGAATTCGGCGTAGGAACAGCGAATTCGCTGTGGGCCGCAACAGCACACCTGCCCCGGTCCGGCTGCCCCGGGCTGCCGGACCGGCCGCACACCGGTGTCACCGCGGGTGGTGGCCCTGGCGGGCACCACGGATGAAGCCGGCCTTGCCGGCTCGGTAGCGCGGCCGGTCCCGGTCGTTCTCGGCGGCGAGCCGCCGCTTGAGGGCGGCGTACGCGTCGCGCGCTTCACCGTCGGCGCGCAGGTGGTCGCGGAAGGCGAGCCATTCACGCCATCCGTCGGAGCGCCGCTCGACCACGTGGAGGTGGTGCGTGCGGCGGGCGATGTCGGGGTGGCACAGCGACCGTTTACGGTTCTCGGCGTCGCCGGGTTCGGGGGCGTGGACCCAACCGATACCGGCCAGCGCGGGCAGGACGGGCGCGAGGTCGGCGTGGTCGTCGGTGACGGCCAGCATGTCGATGATCGGCTTGGCGGCGAGGCCGGGTACGACCGTACTGCCGATGTGGGCGATCGGGTCGGTCAGCAGGTCGCCGAGTACGGCTTCGAGCCGTAGCCGCTGCTCCTCGAAGGACGCGGCCCAGGTGGGGTCGTGGTCGACGATCGTGATCCGGTCCAGTCGCTCGGGCATGGCGACATCCTGCCGCAGTCGTTCCGCGGGGCGGCACGACGCGGGCCGGTGCCACGACGGCCGCGCCAGCATCGAGTCGTATCCGCGAGTCGGGTTCGGTGCCCGAGAGGAGACGACGATGGTGCAGACGACTGCCTGGGTGCCCGGTACGACCGGCCCCGTGATCGGCGTACCGGCCTGGGCCGGTGCCCGTTGGGGCGGCAACGGCGGGGTGGACAACGGGCGTGGCCCGTACGGTCACACCGCGCCGCCGCCCGGTGTGACGTCCGGGGCGGCGCTCGGTGCGGCGTACTGCGGGGTTCTGCCCGTCCTCGCGGCCCAGGGCCGGGGCTACGGCTACCTGACGAAGATCACGAAGGCCGGCACGCTGGTCGACGCGACCGGCGCGAACTCGGGGACGGTGACCGTGAACGCGGCGACCGGCACGGTGGGCGTGACCGTCACCCGGGCCGGCGCGGTCCTGCAATATCTGGACATCGTCGGACAGTTGTCCATCCGGGCCCGCGACGTCACGGTCCGGTACTGCCGGATCGACGGCCGCCCAATCACCGGCACCGGCAAATACCTGGTGTCCACACAGGACGCGAATCCGGGGCTGGTCATGTCGTACTGCGAACTGCTCTGCGGCCAGGCGATGTCGGCGGCGTTCCCGCCGTACGGCGGTTACACCGCCCGCTACAACGCGGTGCACGAGGTCAGCAACGACGCGTTCAAGGTGGGCCGCGACGCCCTGGTCGAATACAACTGGGTGTACGGGCTGCGCAAGGCGCCCGGCGCGCACGCGGATCCGGTGCAGTGGACGTCGGGCGACAACATCGGGGTGCTGTTCAACCGGCTGGACTGCTTCACCGGCGCCGCCGACGCGCCGTCGCCGGAGGTGATCGACTTCGCCAACGGCACGTTGCAGGTGGGGACGATGAGCGGCAACGGGTCGTGGTTCCTGATGACCGACAACTACTGCAACGGCGCCAACTACGTCATCCGGGTCGGCAACCAGAGCCCGCAGAACGGCTACACCACGCAGCACGCCTTCTGGTTGCGGAACCGCTTCGGCCGGCAGTTCATCGCCGGGCCGGTCTACGACTCGATCCAGGCCAGTGCCGACCAGGTCTTCGACGACACGAACGTGTGGCATCAGAGCGGGCGGACCTACCGGCGTACCGGGAACCCGCCGGTCTGGTACTACAGCCATGTCGTCACGGCCGGCCAGCCGGTCAGCGACTGGACGCCGGTCAGCATGGGCCGCTACCCGTGACGGCGGTCCGGCCCGGGGACGGCGGCCCGCGGCCGGCCGTCAGCGCATGTGCAGCCAGCCGCCGTCGACCGGGAACGACTGGCCGCTGATGAAGTGGGCGCCGTCGCCGGCGAGGAACACCATCAGCGGTACGAGGTCCATGGCCGGGTTGCCGAGCTTGCCGCCGATCGGGATCTGGGCCGACATCATCGCGTCGTGCCGGGCGAGTTCCTCGGCGTTGAGGCGGCCGCGGTAGTCGTCGTACATGCCGGTCCACATGGCCGGCGCGACCGCGTTGACGGTGATGTTGTACGGCGCCCACTCCTGGGCGACGGCCCGGGTCCAGACGTGTACGGCGGCCTTGCTGGCCGAGTAGGCCGCCTGCTCGGGTACGCCGACGATGCCGGACCGGGAGCCGAAGTTGATGATGGCTCCGCCGGCGTCCTTCAGGTGGGCGAAGGCGGCGGCGTTGGTGTTGCGGGTGCCCTTGGCGTTGATGTCGAAGACGGCGTCCCAGTCGGTGTCGGGGATCTCGGCCGACGGCCCGCCGCGCTCGACGCCGGCCACGTTGACCAGCACGTCGAGGCCGCCGAGCAGGCTGACGACCTCGTCGAAGACGGTCGTGACCTCGGCCCGGTCGGACACGTCGCAGTGGCGCCGGACGATGTGGTCGGGAGTGGTCCCGGCGGTGCCGAACTGCCGGTCGAGGGCCGCGACCCGGGCGCCCTCGGCGACGTATCCGGCCACCACGGCGGCGCCGATGCCCTGGGCGCCGCCGGTCACGATGATGCGTCTGCCGTCCAACTGCCCCGCCATGGCCGCTGCCCCCACAGGTCTGCCCGGACTACCTCCGCCCGTAATGTCGTACCACGCCCGTGACCGTCGGTGACTTCAGATTCACCAGGTGCAGTGTCAGGGGTGGCGCTGGTGGGGAAGCTGGCCGATCGCCGGCTGCCGGTAGAGCGCCTGGGCGCGCCGGGCGAGATCGGTGGTCGCCGACGAGTTGGCCCAGGTGCCGAGGATGATCGCCGCGCCGGGGATCATCTTGGCGAAGAGCTTCTTCGCGGCCTTGACCCCGGCCATCTGGGCGAGCTTCATGCCGAGCTTGAGCGCCACCTGCCCGACCGGGGTCTTGGTTCCGCTCCGGAAGAGCGCGCCGGCCTTCTCCCGGCCGGCGGCCACCCCGAGCGCCATCCGGGCGGTCTCGGCGACCTTGTGGACCTTCTGCAGGACGAGCAGGTCGGTGGCCCGGTCGGGATGGGCCGGGTCGACGCCGTACGCGGCGGCGATGTGCAGCACCATCCGGGCCTGGGTCCAGGCCAGCACCCCGACGTCGACGACGGCACCGGGCAGACCGGTGGCGCCGGAGACGGCACCGGAGAGCCGGGCCAGGTTGATGAACTTCTTCGCCGCCTTCTGCGCGACCACGTCGGGGTGCAGGCCGGGCTGCTGGAGGTGCACCCGCTCGACCCAGCGGCGGGCCTCCGGACCGAGCCGGCGGACAGCTTCGAGGGCCAGGTGCTCGGGGGCGTACTGCGGGTCGGCCCGCATCTTCTCCCACAGGCTGGCCGGCGGGGCGGCGGTCCCGTCGTCGGCGGCGGGGTCGTCGGGGGCGCCGGCGGGCGGGGCCGCGACCGGGACCGTGGCGTATCCGGCGGCCCGTGGCGCCGGAGCGGGTCCGCCGGCCGCCGGGTAGGCGGGGGCGTGGCGGGCGGCGGCCCCCACAACGGCATGGCCGGCCCGGCATCCGGGGTCGGTGCCGGCGCCGCCGACCCCGCAACCTCGGCGGCCGGCACCGGCTGGGCGGCGGGCGCCGGGGCGGCCGGCACCGGTGCTGCCCCGCTGGCCGGTCCCCGGTGGCCGGCGGTGCCGGCTCCGCCGGGGCGGGTGCCGGCGGCTCGGGCCAGAGCGGCTGGTCGGGCGGCAGGGAGCCGGCGGGGCGGGGATCGGTCACGGGAGCACTCCGGGGGACGGACGGGCCTGACGCGGCACCGCCGTCAGCGGCGCCGCGTCAATCGTGACAGAAGCGAGCGAAGCCGATGCTGGTTGGCCGGGTTGGCGAGCTGGCGTCGCCCCTGGGCGACCGCCCGCTGCCCCTGCGGACCGCTGATGAACGATCTGATGCGTCGGGTCAGTGACATGTCGGCCTCCTGCCGGTCGGGTAGGAGGCTTCTACCCGTACCGCCGGCCGGCCACACGTCGGCCCGGTCCACCGGACGCCGGTCACCCGGTGACCGGCGTCCGGTGGACCGTCCTTCTAGGACCGGTCGATGATGGCGTCGACGACGGCGGTGGCGTTGCCCTCGTGCTTGGCGTAGTGCTCCGGGAACGCCGACACCTGCACGGTCTGGGCGGCGACGGTGAGCCGCATCTGCTCCCAGCCCGGCACCCGGGCGAGTGCCTTGTAGAACTGGGTCGCCGAGTAGGTCGGGTCCATCAGCTTGGCGACCGGACCCCAGCCGGTGCTGGTGCGCTGCTGGAAGAGGCCGACGGAGTCGTGGTCCCAGCCGGTGCCCTGGTGGGTGTAGTTCTTCGACTCGGGCAGCACCTCGCTGGCGCGGTTGAGCAGGTTGCTCTCCTGCATCGCGGTCGCGACGGCGATGATGTGGGCGCGGCGCGGCATGTCCAGGTCGTGGCCGGCCCGGACGATGGCGAGGGCGTTGTCCATCTGGACCTGGGACAGGCCGGCGACGGGGGCGACCCGTTCCGGGATGGCGGGTGCCTCGGCCTCGACCGTCTCGGCCGGCGTGTCCTGCCCGTCGGAGGTGTCGGAGGTGCCGGCGGCCCGGCCGGACGCGCGGTCGTCGCCCGACTCCGCCCGTCGGGTGGTGTCGGCGGCGTCGGCGCCCGGCTGGCGTTCGAGCGAGCGCGAGGCGGGCTGGCCGGCCCGGGAGCGGACCTCGTCGGCGCGGGTCTGGGCGGCGGCGACGTCGGAGGGGAGCCGGCGCTCGACGGTCGCGGCGCGGGTCTCGGCGAAGGCGACGAGGCCGAGGCAGCAGATGACGCCGATGGCCAGGGCGAGCCGGGTCGGGCTCTGCCGGCCGGCCAGTTCACGGACCCGGGGGTTGTCGAGGACGGCTTCGACCCGGGGGTGGTTGCGCAGGGCGCGCACGCGCGGGTCGGTCCGTACGGCGGTGAGCATGGCTCCGGTGTGGACACGGAAGCGCTCGACGGTCCGGTCGGACCGGGCGACCAGCTCGTGGAGGGTGTCGCTGGACCGGTCGAGCAGTTCCCCGAGGGCCTGCCGGGTGCGCCGGGTCGGGGTGGGTGCGCCGGTAACCGGATCGACCGAGGGGACCTCGGCCGAATGGTCAGTGGTGCCTGCGGCGCCGGACTCGGTTTCAAGTGTGTGGTCGTCACGCATCCGACGAGGCTAGGCACAACGATCAGCAACTACGCAGAGTGATCTTGTGGCGTTCATCACAATTTTGGTCGATGAATCGGTCAGCCGCCAACACGCGCGAACGCCAGGTCAAAAAGCCTGCAAGACCGGCATCCCGGGAAAGCTGCACTTTGCACAGCCAGGCAGGCATTTACCTTCGAACCATCCAGCACGGAGAGCGACGAGCACCCCCCTCCCCCATTCGGTCGACCACCGGTGGCACGACCCGCGCCGCCCGGGTCCACCGCGCGGGGCGGTCCGGCCCGATCACGCCGGAACCGTTGCTACGCAACGCGTTCGGCAGGTGAGCAATGTGTAGTCGGATTCGCCCCCGTCCGACCCGCCGCCGTCCCGACGGGGTCCGCCGGAACCCGGATGAGGGAGGGGACGCGGCACGGTCCGATGGAATGCACGAGGATGGGGTCAGCGTTTCCACCGGCGGGGTTGCCGCCCCGCGACACGCCCTCAAGAGGAGGTTCTGACCGGTGCTCGATCCACACGAGTTGTACGAGCTCACCGAAGACCTGCCCGAACTGGGCGAACCGGTTCTGGTGCAGGCGCTCACCGGGTTCGTCGACGCCGGCAACGCGACCCGGATCGCCCGAGAGCACCTGCTCGGCACCCTCCAGGGTCGGGTGCTGGCCACCTTCGACATCGACCAACTGCTCGACTACCGCTCCCGGCGACCCACGATGATCTTCGTCGAGGACCACTGGGAGAGCTACGACGAACCGCGCCTGCGGCTGCACCTGCTCGACGACGACGCCGGCACCCCCTTCCTGCTGCTGACCGGCCCGGAGCCGGACCTGCAGTGGGAACGGTTCAGCGCCGCCGTCATCGCGCTGGTCGAGCGGCTCGGCGTACGGCTCACCGTCGGGCTGACCGCGATCCCGATGGCGGTGCCGCACACCCGGCCCACCGGGGTGACCGCGCACGCCAGCCGCCGGGAACTGATCGCCGGCCACGAGCCGTGGCTGCAACGCGTCCAGGTGCCGGGCAGTGCCGGCCACCTGGTCGAGTTCCGGCTGGCCGAGCAGGGCCGCGACGCGATGGGCTTCGCCGTGCACGTACCGCACTACGTGGCCCAGGCCGAATACCCGGCGGCGGCCGAGGTGCTGCTGACGTCGGTGTCGCGGGCCACCGGCCTGCTGCTGCCGACCGAGGGGCTGCGTACGGCGGCCGAGGTGGTCCGGGGCGACATCGACCGGCAGATCACCCAGACCGACGAGGCCGGGGCGCTCGTGCACGCCCTGGAGGAGCAGTACGACGCCTTCACCCGGGGCCGGCAGGGCACCAACCTGCTCGCCGACCAGACCGGCCCGCTGCCCACCGCCGACGAGTTGGGCGCCGAGCTGGAGCGTTTCCTGGCCGAGCAGACCCGCCCGGGCGACTCGCCGAACGGCTGACCGGCACCGCCCGGTGCCGGTCGATCGGGCAGGCTGGGGACATGCGTCTGGCGACCTGGAACGTCAACTCCGTCAAGGCCCGGCTCCCCCGCCTGCTCGACTGGCTGGCCACCACCCGCCCCGACGTGCTCTGTCTCCAGGAGACCAAGTGCGCGGCGACCGCGTTCCCCACCGCCGAGGTCGGCGAGCTGGGCTACACGGTGGCCGCGCACGGCGACGGCCGCTGGAACGGGGTGGCGGTGCTGTCCCGGGTCGGGCTCGACGACGTCACCCGCGGGTTCCGCGACGAACCCGGCTTCCCCGACCCGGAGGCCCGTGCGGTCGCCGCGACCTGCGCCGGGGTCCGGGTCTGGTCGGTGTACGTCCCCAACGGCCGCACCCCCGACTCCCCGCACTTCCTCTACAAGCTGACCTGGCTGGCCGCCCTGCGCGACGCGCTCGCCGACGATCTGGCCCGCGGCCCGCTGGCGGTCTGCGGTGACTTCAACGTCGCGCCCACCGACGCCGACGTCTGGGATCCCGCACTGTTCGTCGGCTCGACCCACGTCACCCCGCCGGAACGGGAGGCGCTGGCCGAACTGCGCCGGCTCGGCCTGACCGACGTGGTGCCGACCCCGATGAAGGGCCCGCACCCGTACACGTACTGGGACTACCGGGCCGGGATGTTCCACCAGAACAAGGGCATGCGCATCGACCTGGTCTACGCCTCCGGCGACCTGGCCGCACTGGTCGGCGGCGCGTACGTCGACCGGGAGGCCCGCAAGGGCAAGGGCCCGTCCGACCACGCCCCGATCGTGGTCGACCTGACCGAGGGTGGCACGCCGCCCACGGCACCCGCCGCCGGGCCGTGAGGCCACCCGTAGGGTGGAGCCATGGCTGTCGTGAAGATCAACGCGATCGAGGTGCCCGAGGGTGCCGGCCCCGAACTCGAGCGCCGCTTCGCCGCCCGGGCCGGTGCGGTCGAGAACTCCCCCGGCTTCCTCGGCTTCGAACTGCTGCGCCCGGTCGCCGGCGAGTCCCGCTACTTCGTCTACACGAGGTGGGAGTCCGAGGAGGCATACCAGGCGTGGGCCGGCGGGTCGGCGCGGGAGGCGCACGCCGGCGAGCGCGCCAAGCCGGTCGCCACCGGCGCCAACCTGCTCGAGTTCGAGGTCGTCCAGCAGGTCCCGGCGGCCTCCTGACCCGGGCCCGCCGCACCGGCCGGGCACACCCGGCCGGCCCCGGCGCCGGGCCGGGCGCGCGGCCGGGTCACGGGTCGCGGGTGTCGACCAGCGACGCGAAGACGACCACGTTGTCGACGTAGCCGATGCCGCCGCCCCGGAACTCGCCGCCGCAGGTGATCAGCCGCAGGCCGGGGCGGGCGTAGTCGCCGTACACCCGCTCGGCGGGCAGCTTCTTCTTGTCGAAGCTCTCCACCGAGTTGACCTCGAAGATGCCGACGCTCCGGTCCCGCCGGGTCACCTCGATCTTCGCGCCGGGGCGGATCCGGGGCAACTCGTGGAAAATCGACGGGCCGTCCCGGGTGTCGGCGTGCCCGACGATGATCGCCGGCCCGAACTCGCCCGGGGTCGGGCCGCGGTCGTACCAGCCGGCCTGCCGGTGCCGGTGCAGCGGCGGTACGGCGATCGAGCCGTCGTCGGCGAGGCCGAGGCCGTGCACGTCGGCGCGGATCTTCAGGGACGGGATCGCCAGCCGGATCGGCCGGCTGGGTTCCATCACCGGAAACTCGCGCGGCGGCGGCTTGTCCGGCCCGGCGAACAGGTTGTGCAGCAGTCCGGTCTCGGACAGGCCGGCGGCGGTGACGACCAGCCCGACGATCACGACCACCGCGGCCAGACGCGGCCGGCGCAGCTTGAACACGGTGGTCAGGCCCGTTGCCGGCGGGAGGTAAAGATACCGAGCGCCACCCCGGCCGCGACGGTGGCCAGTCCGGCGCCGAGCAGCAGGCTGCCGGGGTTGTCGCCGGCCGTGCCGCCGAAGCCGGTGGCCGGGCCCTCGCTCGGCCGGCCCGGCTGGACCACGTTGAGCACGGCGGTGGCGACCCGCCCGTCCGGACAGGTCAACTTCACCCGGTACGGCCGCGCCGACCGGTCCTCGGGCACCGTCGCGGCGGCGGTCAGCAGGTCGAGCTGCGGCTCGACGGTGACCTTGTCGGCGAACGCGTCCGACTCGACGGTCGCCGGCTCGGTGTTCTCCCGGCAGCTCGCCCGGATGCCGACGAGGTAGCCGGCCTCGACCGTGCTCGGGTTGAGCTCGACGTAGACGTCGGCCGCCCACGCCGGGGCCGGGGGTGTGAGCAGGAGCACCGGTGGCAGTAGCAGCGCGGCGGCGGCCACGCCGGACAGGACGGCGCGCCGGCCCCGGCCGGGACGCGACAGGGGGCTGGGCATGCCGGTGCCCACGCTCCGCTCGGTCATCTGGGGACCCCTCCGTCGGGCAGCGCCGGGCGGGGGTGTCCGGTGTCTGCCGTACCGGGTGATTTTCGCATCCCCCGGCCGCCGGACGCACCCTTCGGATGCGTACGCTCATCTGTCTGTGACCTTCCTCGACGTGAGCCCACCGGCAACCGCACCGGACCGGCCACCGGCCGACGCCGGGCCGGCCCGGCAGCACCGCGTGGGCGGCGGCGGGACGTCGGTCCGGTCGTTCCACACCCGGCAGGGCCGGATGACGACCCGGCTCGACGACGCGCTCGACCACGGGTGGCCGCTCCACGGGCTGGTCGTCGGCGCCGGGCGGCTCGACCGGGAGGCGCTGTTCGGCCGCCGCGCCCCGCTGGTGCTGGAGATCGGTTCCGGGATGGGCGACGCGACGGCGGCGATGGCGGCGGCCGACCCGCGGCGCGACTACCTGGCCGTCGAGGTGCACGTGCCGGGCATCGCCAACCTGCTCGCGCTGGTGCGCGAGCGCGGGCTGACCAACGTACGGGTCGCCCGCGGCGACGCCCTCGACCTGGCCCGCGACATGCTGGAGCCGGACTCGCTGGACGCGGTGCACGTCTACTTCCCCGACCCGTGGCCGAAGCTGAAGCACCACAAGCGGCGGCTGATCCAGCCGGCGCCGGTCGCGCTGCTGCGCAGCCGGCTGCGGCCGGGCGGGGTGCTGCACTGCGCGACCGACTGGGCGCCGTACGCCGACGCGATGCTGGCGACGCTGGACGCCGACCCGGGGCTGGTCAACACCGCCGAGGGGTTCGCGCCGCGGCCCGCGCACCGGCCGCTGACCAAGTTCGAGCACCGGGGCGTACGCGCCGGCCGGCAGATCTTCGACCTGGTGTTCCGCCGCGTCGCGGAGCCTGCCGTGACCGGCCCGGACCGCCCGGCTGGCGAGGGGTTGCGCATTTCGGGCACCATGGACCGGCCATGACGCTGACCACCCGGATCCCCGCCGCCCCCGACCCCGACACGCTCTTCGACGCTTTCGCCGGCTGGGCCGACAGCCGCGGCTTCGCCCTCTATCCGCACCAGGAAGAGGCGCTGATCGAGATCGTGTCCGGGGCCAACGTCGTCCTCAACACCCCGACCGGCTCGGGCAAGAGCCTGGTGGCGGCCGGGGCACACTTCGCCGCGCTGGCCGACGACCGGGTGTCGTTCTACACGGCGCCGATCAAGGCCCTGGTGTCGGAGAAGTTCTTCGACCTGTGCGAGGTCTTCGGCGCCGAGAACGTCGGGATGCTGACCGGCGACGCCAGCGTCAACGAGGACGCCCCGATCATCTGCTGCACCGCCGAGATCCTGGCCAACATCGCGCTGCGCGACGGCGAACGCGCGGACGTCGGCCTGGTCGTCATGGACGAGTTCCACTTCTACGCCGAGCCGGACCGGGGCTGGGCCTGGCAGGTGCCGCTGATCGAACTGCCGCAGGCGCAGTTCGTGCTCATGTCGGCGACGCTGGGCGACGTCACCCGGTTCGAGGACGACCTGACCCGGCGCACCGGGCGGGCGACCGCCGTCGTGAAGTCGGCCGAGCGGCCGGTCCCGCTGATGTTCTCGTACGCGATGACGCCGCTGCACGAGACCCTGGAAGAGTTGCTGAGCACCAAGCAGTCCCCGGTCTACGTGGTGCACTTCACCCAGGCGGCGGCGCTGGAGCGGGCGCAGGCGCTGATGAGCGTCAACGTCGCCACGCGGGCCGAGAAGGACATGATCGCCGAGGCGATCGGCAACTTCCGGTTCACCGCCGGCTTCGGGCGTACGCTGTCCCGGCTGGTCCGGCACGGCATCGGCGTGCACCACGCCGGCATGCTGCCGAAATACCGGCGGCTGGTGGAGACCCTGGCCCAGGCCGGCCTGCTCAAGGTCATCTGTGGCACCGACACCCTCGGCGTCGGCATCAACGTGCCGATCCGCACCGTGCTGTTCACCGGACTGTCCAAGTACGACGGTGTCCGGACCCGGCTGCTCAAGGCCCGCGAGTTCCACCAGATCGCCGGCCGCGCCGGCCGGGCCGGCTTCGACACCATCGGCACCGTGGTGGTGCAGGCGCCCGAACACGTCATCGAGAACGAGAAGGCGCTGGCCAAGGCCGGCGACGACCCGAAGAAGCGGCGCAAGGTGGTGCGCCGCAAGCCGCCGGAGGGGGCGATCGGCTGGGCGCAGCCCACCTTCGAACGCCTGGTGGCCGCCGAACCCGAGCCGCTGACGTCGAGCTTCCAGGTCAGCCACTCGATGCTGCTCAACGTCATCGCCCGGCCCGGCGACGCGTTCGTCGCGATGCGGCACCTGCTGACCGAGAACCACGAGGACCGGCCCGCCCAGCGCCGGCACATCCGGCGGGCGATCGCCATCTACCGGGCACTGCTCGCCGGTGGCGTCGTCGAACGTCTCGACACCCCCGACGAGGAGGGCCGCTCCGTACGGCTCACCGTCGACCTCCAGTTCGACTTCGCGCTCAACCAGCCGCTGTCGCCGTTCGCGCTGGCCGCGATCGAACTGCTCGACGCCGAGTCGCCGTCGTACGCCCTCGACGTGCTGTCGGTCATCGAGTCCATCCTCGACAACCCCCGGCAGGTGCTGTCGGCGCAGCAGTTCAAGGCACGCGGCGAGGCCGTGGCGGCGATGAAGTCCGAGGGGATCGAGTACGAGGCCCGGATGGAGCTGCTGGAGGAGGTCACCCACCCCAAGCCGCTCGCCGAACTGCTCGACGCGGCGTACGAGATGTACCGGCGCGGCCACCCGTGGGTCGCCGACTACGAGGTCTCCCCCAAGTCCGTCGTCCGCGACATGTACGAGCGGGCGATGACCTTCGTCGAGTACGTCGGCTTCTACAGCCTGTCCCGCTCCGAGGGACTGGTGCTGCGTTACCTCGCCGACGCGTACAAGACGCTGCGGCAGACGGTGCCCGAGGACGCCAAGACCGAGGAACTGGTCGACCTCATCGAGTGGCTCGGCGAACTGGTCCGCCAGGTCGACTCCAGCCTCATCGACGAGTGGGAGCGGCTGCGCAACCCCGCCGAAGAGGTGGAGAAGGTCCTCGACGAGCGGCCGCCGGCCGTCACCCGCAACCTGCGTGCCTTCCGGGTCCTGGTCCGCAACGCCCTGTTCCGCCGGGTCGAACTGGCGGCGCTGCGCCGGTGGGACGACCTCGGCGAACTGGACGCGGCCGACGGCTGGAACGCCGACGCCTGGGCGGACGCCGTCGAGCCGTACTTCGACGAGCACGAGTCGCTGGGCACCGGCCCGGACGCGCGCGGCCCCGCGCTGCTGCTGATCGAGCAGGGGCGCGAGCGGTGGACCGTACGGCAGATCTTCGACGACCCCGAGGGTGACCACGACTGGGGCATCAGCGCCGAGGTCGACCTGGCGGCGTCGGACGAGGCCGGCGCCGCCGTCATCCGGATCACCGAGGTCGGCCCCCTCCAGACGGTCTGACCCCTCCCGCTCCCGGGCTCCGCGCCCCGCGCCCCGCGCCCGCCTTGTCGCCGATCAAGGACTTGTTGTCGGCGACAAGGGACATACCACCCACGACATCTCCTTGATCGCCGCGTCGCGGCGGCCCGGCCACTGCGGTCCGGGTCAGCGCTCCTCGCCGCCGAGGACGTAGTGGCGCAGCTTCACCGGCGTTCCGTCGGGGGTGGTCCAGTCGGCGTCTTCGGTGTGGGAGTGCCGCCAGCCGTCGGCTTCGTAGAAGGCGACGGCGGCGGAGCGGCGGTCGTCCGTGACGTTCAGCGTCAGCTGGTGGCGGTGCTCCGCGGCCCACGAGCGCGCCCGGTGCAGCAGCGCGGTGGCGACGCTGCGGCGGCGGGCGGCCGGGGTGACGTAGAGCCGGGACAACTCCACGCCGGGACTCGGCATCTGGTTCCCGGTGGCGTCAGGGGCGCGTTGGACGGCGACGTGGCCGGCGATGGTGCCGCGCGGGCATTCGGCGATCCATGCCCGCAGCAATCGTGCCGGGGTGAGCCATCGGTGTGGATCCGTGGGCCAGTTCAACGGGTAGGCGTCGGCGTCATGGACGGCACGGAGCGCTTCGACGCAGGCGTCGAGGTCGGTGGCCTCCCGACGCCGGATCACGACTTCGTACATCAGGCCATCTTCGCGCGGCGAGCCGACCACGTTGCCATGGGCGGTGGCGGTCTCCTCCCGCCCGGGTCGCGGTGATCGTCTGCGGCTCAGCCCCTCCGGGCCGGGCGTGTCGGGTGCCCGAACCGCAGACGATCGAGGCCGACACCGTACCCGTCCGAACCGGGTCACCGGGCCGTGAAGAGGGGGCCGATCGGGGGCGAGAAACCCTGGGCGAAGCGGCGCCAGTCGATTAGAATGTATGTACTAATCCGCCCGCTGACCTGGGAGGACATCAGTGAGCCCGACCGCCACCGACACCCCTACGCCCTACGCGACACTGCTCGGTTTCACCCGCTACGTCGATCGCACCGGCCCCGCCAAGGCGACCTTCGTCGGTGGGCTGCGCCGGCAGCGGGCCAGCCGGTCCGGGTTCAACCCGCACGGTCAACTCGTCAAGGCGCTGAAGACCGACATCGCGTTCCACACCGGGGGCACCCACCTGTCCGCGGTCGTCGATCTCGTCAAGCCGCGCTGGCGCCCGCTCTACGAGGCGCTGGTGCCCGGCGCGCTGGCCTGGTTGCGGTCGCTGGACGAGCCGGACACCGTCCAACTCGCCCAGACCCACGACGCCCTCGGCATGCTCGGCGGCCTCCCCGTGAAGATCAACCCCCATCTCGGGCTGCGCTACGCCGACGGCCGCGCCGAGGCGGTCCGGCTGCACCTCGACGAGCAGCCGCCCAGCAACGAGGCGGTCATCGCCACCCTGCACCTGATGGCCCGGCACATGGGCCAGGTCCTCCCGCACGCCGAGCCGGTCCTCGTCGACGTGCGGCGGGGGGTCGCACACCGCCGCGACACGAGCGTCAAGACCGATCAGGTCGAGCGCTGGCTCGCCGGTGAGGCCGCCGCCTTCGCGGCCATCTGGACCACCGCCGCCTGAGCGCCGTCCCCACGATCTTGCGGTTGTCGCCCGCCGCCTGGGCGGCACCGCAGGATCGCGGGGACGCGGTACGGAATGCGCCGGGTCAGGCGGCGCGGTAGCCCAGTTGGTCGGAGATGCGGGCGGTCGCCGCCAGCAGCGCCTCGGTCGCGTCGACCGTGTCGGGCCGGAAGCGGTCCTCCGGGCCGGAGACGCCGACGACCGCGGCCACCCGGCAGTCGTGCCCGAACACCGGCGCCGCGATCGAGGCGGCGCCGGTCCGGCACTCGCCGTACGAGGTCGAATAGCCCAGCGAACGGATGCTCGCGATCTCGGCCCGCAACCGCACCGGGTCGGTGATGGTGCGGTCGGTGACCCTGGCCAGCCGGCGCCGGCACAGATAGGCGCTGATCTGCACGTCGTCGAGGAAGGCCAGGAACGCCTTCGACGGGCCACCGGCGTGCAGCGGATACGGCACGCCGACGTCGAGTTCGAGCCGCACCTCCTGGTCGGGGACCGCCTGGTCGACGTGGAGGCGGGTGTCGCCACGCCGCAGCGACAGCGTGGCGGTCTCGCCGGTGAGGTCCGACAGCCCGCGCAGTTCCGGCCCGGCAGCCGTACGCAGATCGGTGCGGGCCAGGTAGGCACGGCCGAGCGCCACCGCGGCGTGCCCGAGGGCGTAGCGGTGGGTGGTGGGGTCGAGGACGATGAGGTCCCGGCTGCGCAACGCGGTCAGGATGCGGTGCACGGCGGCCTTGGTCAGCCCGAGCGCCGTGGCGATCTCGGTGACGCCCAGGTCGGCCTGGCCGCTGCGGCCGAAAAGCAGGAGCACGTCCATCGCCCGCTCGACGGCGGCGATGGAACGCGACTGGCCGACGGCTCCACGGTCCGGCGCGGAGCCCCACTCGGCCGCGCTGCCAATGGTTGCGCCGGTCGGCACGTTGCGCGCTCCTCACTGGACGGACGACCCCGCGCCCGGCGCGGACCCGAGGACCCTCGGTGCGAAGGTGTCACACGCGATCAACCGCCGCCTCGGCCCCACGTCGACCCTATTCGAACAATTGTTCGACCGCCAGTTCCGTCCCGTCGGACGGACGTGGCACGCTGGTCCCGTGACCGAGCGCAGCGAGGGAACCGACAGGCTCAGCCCCAAGTCACGTGACCGCCGAGCGGAGCGAGGTGTCACGTGACCGAGCGCAGCGAGGGAACCAGCAGGCTCAGCCCCAAGTCACGTGACCGCCGAGCGGAGCGAGGTGTCACGTGACCGAGCGAAGCGAGGGAACCGACAGGCTCAGCCCCAGGTCACGTGACCGCCGAGCGGAGCGAGGTGTCACGTGACCGAGCGAAGCGAGGGAGACGGGCCGCTGTCGGGGCGGGCGCTGAACCGGGCGCTCCTGGCCCGGCAGGGGCTGATCGACCCGTTCGACGGCCCGCTCACCGAAACCGTCGAGTCCGTCGGCGCGATCCAGGCCCAGCAGTGGACGTCGCCGCCGGTCGCGCTGTGGTCGCGGCGGCGGGACTTCACGGCCGACGAACTGTGGGCCGCGCTCGACCGGGGCGACCTGGTCACCGGCATTCTGCTGCGCCGCACCCTGCACCTGGTCAGCGCCCGCGAGCACCCCGCGTACGCGGTCGTCGCCACCGGGTCCGGTGTCGACGGGTGGCAGGGGCTCAAGGTGGCCCGTACGGCCGGCGCGGACCGGCTGCTCGCCAATCTGCTGGCGTACGCCGGGCAGTCCCGCACCGGCGACGAGCTGCACGACTTCGTCGAGGCGTGGGTCGAGGCGCATCCGGGCGGGTTGAGCAATGCCGAGGTGGCGGCGCAGCGGGCGTACCGGTGGCGGGTCCTGCGGGCCTCGCCGGCGCTGGTGCGGGTGCCGGCCGACGGGCGGTGGGCGGCCCGGACGCCGGCCGCCTACCGGGCCGCCGCGGAATCCGGCGACCTGGACCCGGACGTGGCCCACGACATGGCGGTGCGGCGGCATCTTCGGGCGTTCGGGCCGGCCGGTGCCGACGACGTCGCGTACTGGCTCGGGGTCCGGGTGCCGGTGGTGCGGGCGGCCGTCGACCGGATCGGCGCCGAGCTGGTCCGGTTCGCCGACGAGGACGGGCGGGTGTTGTACGACCTGCCCGACGCGCCCCGGCCCGGCCCGGACGGCGAGGTTCCGGTGCGGTTCCTGCCGGCGTTCGACAGCGCGTTGCTGGCGTACGCGGCGGGCCGCCGTACCCGGATCCTGCCCGACGCGTACCGGGACCGGGTCTACGTACGCGCCAACCTGCGCTGGCTGCCGACGGTGCTGGTCGACGGCTTCGTGGCGGGGGTCTGGGCGACCCGGGTCAGCCGTCGGGTGGCGACCGTCACGGTCACCCCGTTCGGCCGGCTGCCGCGCGGCACCCGGGCCGCGGTGACCAAGGTGGCCGAGCGCCTGATCCGCTTCGTCGAGCCGGCGGCGACCGACCATCAGGTGGTTGTCGAGGGATAACCGGAAGCCGTCCCGCCCCGGGCATGCCTATTCTTGGCGACGACATGCAGACTCCGCCGCCCGCCCGCTCCACGCCCGATCCGACGAGCAGTCCGACCGACCGACAGCTCCACCCGGCCGATCACACGAATCTGCCGGCCGACAGCACGAATCCGCCGGCCGACCGCCAGGATGCCCCGAGCAGCCATCCTGGCGGGTTGTCCGACCTGCTGGCCCGCCTGCCCGAGCTGATGCCGCGCGATCAGCACCGCCTCCAGCGGCGGGTCGACGGCACCCGGAAGATCCGCGACCGGGAGCGGCGGGCCGCCGCGCTGGCCGAGATCGCCGGCGAGGTCGACCGGGCGGAGTCGCGGCTGGCCGCCCGGCGGGCGGCGGTGCCGGCGGTCAGCTACCCGCCGCAGTTGCCGGTCAGCGACCGCCGGGACGAGATCGCCGCCGCGATCCGCGACCACCAGGTGGTGATCGTCGCGGGCGAGACCGGCTCCGGCAAGACCACCCAGCTTCCCAAGATCTGTCTGGAGCTGGGGCGGGGGGTGCGCGGGCTGATCGGGCACACCCAGCCGCGCCGGCTCGCGGCGCGTACGGTCGCCGACCGGATCGCCGAGGAGCTGGGCACGCAACTGGGTGAGACGGTCGGGTTCAAGGTGCGGTTCAGCGACCGGGTCGGCGACTCGACCATGGTCAAGCTGATGACCGACGGCATCCTGCTCACCGAGTTGCAGCACGACCGGCTGCTCCGCCAGTACGACACGTTGATCATCGACGAGGCGCACGAGCGCAGCCTCAACATCGACTTCATCCTCGGCTACCTGCGGCAACTTCTCCCCCGCCGACCCGACCTCAAGGTCGTCATCACCTCGGCGACCATCGACCCGCAGCGGTTCTCCCGGCACTTCGGCGACGCCCCGGTGATCGAGGTCAGCGGGCGGACGTACCCGGTCGAGGTCCGCTACCGGCCGCTGGTCCTCGAGACCGAGGCGGAGGAGGATGACACCGACACCGACGTCGTACGCGACCAGATCCAGGCGATCTGCGACGCGGTCGGGGAACTGTCCGCCGAGGGGCCGGGCGACATCCTGGTCTTCCTCAGCGGCGAGCGGGAGATCCGCGACACCGCCGACGCGCTGAACCGCCTCGACCTGCGTAACACCGAGGTGCTGCCGCTGTACGCCCGGCTGTCGACCGCCGAGCAGCACCGGGTCTTCCAGCCGCACGGCGGCCGGCGGGTGGTGCTGGCCACCAACGTCGCCGAGACGTCGCTGACGGTGCCCGGCATCAAGTACGTCGTCGACCCCGGCACCGCCCGGATCTCCCGCTACAGCCACCGGCTGAAGGTGCAGCGGCTGCCGATCGAGCCGGTCTCGCAGGCATCGGCCAACCAGCGCAAGGGCCGCTGCGGTCGTACGTCGGACGGCATCTGCATCCGGCTCTACGACGAGCAGGACTTCCTGTCCCGGCCCGAGTTCACCGATCCGGAGATCCTGCGTACCAACCTCGCGTCGGTCATCCTCCAGATGACCTCGATCGGTCTGGGCGACCTGGCCGCGTTCCCGTTCATCGACCCGCCGGACCGCCGCAACGTCGCCGACGGGGTGGCGCTGCTGCACGAACTCGGCGCGATCGACCCGGCGCAGGACGACCCGCGCCGCCGGCTGACCGCGCTCGGCCGGCGTCTCGCCCAACTGCCGGTCGACCCGCGGCTGGCCCGGATGGTGCTCGAGGCCGACCGCAACGGCTGCGTCGCCGAGGTCATGGTGATCGCCGCCGCGCTGTCCATCCAGGACCCCCGGGAACGGCCGGCGGACAAGCAGGCCCAGGCCGACCAGATGCACGCGCGGTTCGTCGACAAGGAGTCCGACTTCGCGACGTACCTCAACCTGTGGCGCTACCTGCGCGAGCAGCAGCAGGAGCGGTCGTCCAACTCGTTCCGGCGGATGTGCAAGGCCGAACACCTCAACTACCTGCGGGTCCGCGAGTGGCAGGACATCCACTCGCAGCTGCGCCAGGTGGCCCGCACGCTCGACGTGACCGTCAACGAGCAGCCGGCCGACGCGCAGCGCGTCCACCAGTCGCTGCTCGCCGGCCTGCTGTCGCACCTCGGCGTACGGGACGAGAAGAGCAAGCCCGGGGACGTCGACAAGCGGGGCGGGCGCAACGACTACCTCGGCGCCCGGGGCGCCAAGTTCGCCCTGTTCCCCGGATCGGCACTGTTCCGCAAACCGCCACGCTGGGTGATGGTCGCCGAACTCGTCGAGACATCCCGGCTCTGGGGCCGCATCGCCGCCCGCATCGAACCGGAATGGGCCGAGGCGCTCGCCGGCCACCTGGTCAAGCGCAGCTACAGCGAACCGCACTGGGAGAAGAAGCAGGCGTCGGTCGTCGCCTACGAGAAGGTCACCCTGTACGGCGTACCGCTGGTCACCTCACGCAAAATCCAGTTCGGCCGGATCGACCCGGCACTGTCCCGGGAACTGTTCATCCGGCACGCCCTGGTCGAGGGCGACTGGCAGACCAGCCACGCGTTCTTCGCCGCCAACCGGGCGCTCCTCGGCGAGATCGAGGAACTCGAACACCGGGCCCGCCGCCGCGACATCCTCGTCGACGACCAGACCCTCTTCGACTTCTACGACCAGCGGATACCCGCCGACGTCGTCTCCGGCCGGCACTTCGACACGTGGTGGAAGCGGACCCGCCGGGAACAGCCGGAACTGCTCACCTTCGACCGGGAGATGCTGGTCAACGCCGGCCGCGGCGGCGTCGACCCGGCCGACTACCCGGACGTGTGGCGCTCCGACGGCTTCCAGTTGCCACTGAAATACGAGTTCGAGCCCGGCAAGCCGACCGACGGCGTCACCGTCGACATCCCGCTGCCGGTACTCAACCAGGTCCGGGCCGACGACTTCGACTGGCAGGTACCCGGCCTGCGCGAGGAACTCGTCGTCGCGCTGATCCGCTCGCTGCCGAAGGCCACCCGGCGCAACTTCGTACCGGTGCCCGACTACGCGCGGGCGGTCCTGGCCCGGATCACCCCCGGCCAGGAGCCGCTGCTCGACGCGGTCACCCGTGAGCTGCGCCGGATGACCGGGGTCACCGTCGCACCGCAGGAGTGGGACCGGTCCCGCATCCCCGACCACCTGCGGGTCACCTACCGGGTGCTCGGCGACGACGACCAACCGGTCGCCGAGGGCAAGAGCCTGCCGGCGCTGCAACAGCAACTCAAGACAGAGGTACGCCAGACCGTCGCCGCCGCGGCCGGCGACATCGAACGGTCCGGGCTGACCGACTGGGCCGACCTCGGCACGATCCCATCCACTGTGGAGCAGGTACGCGCCGGCTACCTGGTCACCGCCTACCCGGCCCTGGTCGGCGAGGGCGACACCGTCGCCCTGCGGGTCTTCGAGACCGAACTGGAGCAGCGGACCGCGATGCGCGCCGGCACCCGCAGGCTGCTGCGGCTCACCGTCGCCTCCCCGGTCAAGTTCCTCCAGGGCCGGCTGTCCAACGAGGCCAAGCTCGCCCTGAGCCGCAACCCGCACCGCAGCGTCGTCGACCTGATCGACGACGCCGCCGGTGCCGCCGTCGACCACCTCGTCGACGCCGCCGGCGGCCCCGCCTGGGACGCCGCCGGGTTCGCGGCGCTCCGTGACCGGGTACGCGCCGACCTCGTCGACACCGTCGTCGAGGTGATCGGCCGTACCCAGAAGGTGCTGAGCACCGCCTACGCCGTCGAGCAGCGGTTGGGGCGTACGTCCAGCCTCACCCTGGTCGCCGCGCTGGCCGACATCCGGGCGCAGTTGTCGGCGCTGGTCTACCGGGGCTTCATCACCGACACCGGCTACGCGCGGCTGGCCGACCTGCCCCGCTACCTGACGGCGATCGAGCGACGGCTGGACCGGCTGTCCCAGAACCCGCAACGCGACCGGGAGCAGCAGGCCCGCATCGACCAGGTGCGCAAGGAGTACGACGAGATGCTGGCCGCCCTGCCGCCGAGCCGCCGGGCCGACGCCGACGTACGCGACATCCGCTGGATGATCGAGGAACTGCGGGTGAACGTGTTCGCGCAGGCGCTCGGCACCCCTTACCCGGTGTCGGAGCAGCGCATCTACCGCGCGATGGACCAGGCCGAGGGCCGCTGACCGGCACGCGAAGTCTGCGCGGTCAGCGACGTGGCCGACGTGGGTTCTCCGTCTGTTCGTCGCCTTCCGGCAGATCGGCGGAGAACGTTTCCACTTCGCCTCGGGCAATGTCGACGAGTTTCCGGCCGAGGGAATCGACATCCTCTCTGGCACAGCCGGTCCGGATGAAGAATTCCGCCCGGGACAAGCCAACCGTGGCCTCGGTGAGGCAGGCGGCCAATCGCATCGCCTCATCATTGTCGAGCACAATTTCGATCCGGTTCGCATTGCGCTCAGCACGCACGTCGATCACCTAGGCTTTCCGCTGATTGAAATCGTCTGAGGATTCCCTGAAAGCTGTCATCGCCATCCGCTTCCACGGTCTCAGCGGAAACATCGCCGGCGCCACCTCCCGATTGCGGGTCGTCCGGCGGGACAGGACTGTCGGCCGGCTCGTCGAGGCCACGTGACATGCGATGGATACGCTCGCCCATACGTTCCCCCATGTGAACCCAGGCCGGATTCGCAACACCGGGCCCGAGGTGTCGCAACCCGTTCGACCGTCATGCGGCGGCTCCGAGGTATCCGGCGGGCCAGGTGCAGCGCGGGAAGCGCTGCAGGGCGGCATCGACGCGCTCGTTCCAGTCGGGGTCGGTGTGACGCGCCCCGATGGCGGCGACCAACGCGGGCGGGTCGTCGTTGCCGAACACCGTCGTCCGGCGCCGGGCCCCGTCGCGCTGGTCGGCGGCGAACCAGCCCCGCACGACCGCCAGTTGGTCGGCGCTGGCCGCGTACGGGATCCGGGCCTGGTAGGTGGTGTTCCACCCGGCCGTACGAGGGTGGACCGGCGCCGCCGGGTCGGCGCGTACGGCCTCGGTGAGTTCGTCGAGGACGAGCGCCCACCGGTACGGCGCGGCCAACCACCCGGGTTCCTCGTCGGCGCAGCGGACGGTGCGGCCGGGCAGTCCCGGCAGGGTGGCCAGCACGTGCGCGGCGAGGTCGTCCGGGGTGCAGCCGAGGACGGGGGCGCGGGCGGCCACGGCGCGGTCGACGGCGTGTGACAGGGCGCAGTGCCGCAGCCGGGCCGGCAGTGCCTCGACCTCCGCCATCAGGTCGCCGTCGGGCAGCGGGCTGCCCCAGCCGGTCAGGTGTCCCAGGACGCCGAGTTCGGCCCAGACGACGAGCAGCGGCCGATCCTCGAGAAGGTGTTCGGCGTGCCGCATCTGGCGCAGGTCGCAGGGCCGGGCGCGGCAGTCGGTGCCGCAGGTGACGCTGCGCCGGCCGATCAGGGTGTCGACGGGTGCGGTGCGCACCGCGGCGGCTTCCCGGTCGGTGCCGTCGGGGACGGTCACCAGCAGCGGATGGTCCATCCCGTCGGTGAACACCGCGCCGGTGCCGGGCCGGAGCGTGACCAGGTATGCCGACTGCGCCTCGGTCAGGTTGACGGTGGCGCCGACGGCGTCCCGGTCGTCACGGGCCGGCAGCCGGTGGATGACCTTGACCGCGGTGTTCTTGATGACGTCCGGGGCGATCTTGGCGGGAATCTGTTCGGCGATCACCAGGCCCTCGCCGTACGCCCGGATCTCGGCGAGCAGCGACGCGAACAGTTCGACGGCATGGGCGGCCGGCCCCGGACGTTCGCTGCGGCGCAGCAGCCGGTGTGCCTCCTCGAAGACGCTCAGGTGCCGCAGCCCGGCGCGCGCGGGTGCCGGGTCGCGCCGCTGGGCGACCCGCAGGTGTTCGACGAGCCGGATGAGCAGGGCACCCATCAGGAACGCCTTGTCGCGGTCGTCGCCGACGTCCTCGATCTCGAACACGACCCGGGAGGCGAGCAGCCGGTCGAGGTCGAGCGGGTGGCCGCCCTCGAAGAACCGGCCGGTCGTGCCGAGCCGCAGGCTGGCCAGCCTGACCCGGACGAATCCGCGGACGTTGTCGCTGATCTCCGGGCCGTACCCGATCTCGGCCACCACCTGTTCGGCGGTCCGTTGGAGGTCGGTGAGGGTGGGGTGGCGGGGCCGGCGGCCGGCGGTGCGGGCGGCGCCGAGCGGCAGGTCCCAGCCCTGCTCCGTGTAGCAGCGGTGCAGCGCGGCGGCCAGCACCTGCGGGAACGGTTCGTCGGCCTCGAACGCCGCCAGGAACAGCGCGCGGACCAGGTCGAGATGGGTCTGGAGCGGGAACCCGGCGGCGGGTTCGAGCGGGTTGAGGCCGACGGGCGGGGCGTCGGGGTCACCGGGCCGGACGGCGACGACCCGGCCCGGACCGAGCCGGGCGGCCATCGAGCGGTATTCGGCCTTGGCCGGTTCGACGACCAGCCACGGCAGGCCGGCGGCGGTGGCACCGTCGAGCAGGTGCCGGATGGTCTGCGATTTGCCGGCGCCGGTCGCCCCGCAGACGAAGGTGTGCCGGTTGAGGCTCGCGCCCGGCAGCCGGAGCCGGCCGGCGGGCGCTCCGTCACGGTCCAGGATCTCGCCGATGTCGATGCCGCCGGGGTCCGCGGCCTCGGGGGTGACGTCAAAGGTCGGCCTGGGTACGACCCGCAGACCGGGCACCTCCACCGCGGGTGGCCGGGCGAGCGCGGCGACCAGCAGCGAACCGGCCAGCAGCGGTTCGCCTCCGGGGCCGTCGGCGGCCGGGTCGAGCGGGCCGGCCGGATCGACCGGGGCCGGGTCGGGGACGAACGCGTACGGCAGTCCGGTCAGGTCGGCGCCGGCGCAGAGCAGACCCGCGACGGCCGTGGCGGCGGCCGGGTCGGGGCCGCCGGCGAACAGCCGTACCCGCCAGAGGCCGGTCGCCTCGGCGGCGCGCAACTCGCGGTGCCGGTGTTCCAGCCGGACGGCGCGTACCGCGTGCTCCGGTGACGAGGCGCGGGCCCGGGCGTCGCGTTCGGCGGCGGCGACCCGGTCAGCCTCGCGGCGGATGTCGGCGGGCGGGACCGGTACGGCGACCAGCAGCCAGGCGAAGGGGCGGTGCCAGGCGCCGAGCAGCCCGTCGGCGAGATCGGGGCGCCGCGCGGCCGGCTCCGGTGTCGGCTGGTCGACGAGGAGGCCGTCGACCACGCCGCGCAGTTCGGCCCAGGCGGGCAGGGCGCCGAGGAGCCCCGCCACGTCGGCGGCGGGACAGGGCTCGCCGCGGCTGCCGGGCGGGAAGCTCAACGGCACGGCCCGCCCGGCGGCGGCACCGCGCGGTGCCGGTGGCGCGTCGCGCGGTCGCGGGACCGGTGCCGTCGGTGCGGTCGAGGCGGTGGTCAGCACGGTGACCGGGCCGCCTTGCGCTGTCCGGCACCAGCCGAAGACCAGCGGTGGGGCCGGGGCGTGGACGCCGAGGTGGTAGGCGGAGACGACCGCCGCGTGCCGCCGGGGCCGGTCCGGGTCGTTGCCGGCGCGGTCCGGGTCACCGGGCGGTGGTGGGGCCGGCGCGAACACCTCGACGACGCGGCACAGGTCGGCGGGCGCGACGACGGGCGCGGACACGGTGGTCACGATGGCGGCCGTTGGCGCGGCGGCCGGGCCGGCGGCGCCGCGGTGAGCGGCAGCGGGGACGCCGCGGGTAACGGGGCGGCGGCGGTCGGGCCCCCGACGGCCGGTCCCGTGACCTCCGGCGGGGACGGCAGCGGGCCCATGCCGACCCGGGGCAGGGTGACGAGGTCCGGGTTGCACTCGGTCGGGACCACGGTGGCGCCGTCGTCGTCGCGGCGGACCAGGATCAGCGCGTAGTCGGGCAACTCCTGGAAGGTCCGCGGTTCGACGGCGTACTCGTAGACCCGCTGCCGGCTCTCGGCGTCGCTCCAGTTGGTGCCGTCGGCGAGGCTGCGGGTGCGGCTCCAGTTCCGGGTGACGCTCCAGTTGGCGCTCTCGCTCAGGTTCCAGCCCCGGTTGCGGCTCCAGGTGGTCGGCGTGGATCCGCGACCGCCGCCGCGGCCGGTGCCGTCCGACGTCCCCCACCCGGTGCCGTGCCCCTCGGTCTCGCTCGCGCCCTCGGTGTCGGCGACCGTGTGCGTCTCGTTGCCGCCCAGGGTCCGGGTCAGCTGGGAGAGCACGAACCGGTGTTCCCGGCCGACGAAGTCGGCGGCGTGCCGGGCCTCCTCGTGGTTGCCGAGCCGCATGAAGCCGACCGTGCCGGCGCCGATCGCCTGCACCACCGGGCCGCGCAGGTGGCGGTGGAGCAGGACCAGCCGTACGCCGCGTCGCTCGCAGAGGTCGCCCAGCCGCTCGACGTGCCGGGCGGGCAGGTCGTCGGCACCGGCGACGACGAGGCTGCCCGGCCGTGTCGGCCCGTGGGCGATCCGCCGGATCAGCCACTGCACGACGAGGTCGTCGAGCAGTTCGGCACGTACGGTGCGACCGCCGGTCGCCAGGGCCAGGCAGGTCAGCGCGGCGGCCGGGCGGGCGTCGCGCCGGGTGCCGAGCGGGGCCAGCGGTTCGACGAACGACTCCAGCCGGCTCAGGTGCTGGTGCGCGTGCCGGCGGTAGTCGTCGCCGAAGAGCCGGTCGGCGACGTGCCGGCGCTCCTCGGGGGTCAGCTCGGGGGTGTCGCCCGGTTCGTTCATGAGGACCCGGAGCGCGGCGGCGAGCCTGGCCATCGAGATGTGCTCGCCGAGCGCCGCGCAGACGGCGGTCAGGATCCGGTCGTCCATCAACCGGCCGGCCAGCTCGGTCGACGGTTGTCCGGAGTGGATCGACTCCACCAGTGAGTCGACGAGCTGGCGGGGAGTGAGCCCGACGAGCAGGTCGCTGTCGGCCAGTTCGTCGGGGAGCAGCAGCAGATCGACGGTCAGCCCGTTGGCGGCGGCGACCCGCAGCAGTTCCCGGCTGACCGCCTCACCGGACAGGTCGACCATGACCATGGGGCCCCGGGTGGCCAGCAGCGACGTACCGCAGACGGTCAGCAGGGCCTCCCAGCCCCACAGGTTGCCGCCCACGACGTCGACCCGGCGGGCGTCCGGTCCCGGCGACACGGTGCCCCATTCCGGCAACGCGTCGACCCGGTCGGTCTCCTGCCGTTCGAACGTGGCCTTGCGGGCCGCCCATTCGGCCTCGGCCCGCTCGTGCCGCTGACGCAGTTCGTCGGCGGTGCGGACGGCCCGGCCGCGCAGTACGCCGTACCGGACGAGGACGCCGGCGGCGGCGCCCAACCCGGCGAGCAGCGACACCGTGCCGAGTGTGCGGAACAGGTCGCCGGCCATCGAGCCGACACACGCCAGAATGGTGGCGGCCGCCGTCCCGGAGCCGGCGGTGACGAACAGGTTCCGGGGCAGCCGCGCTCGGGCGACCACCACTTTGGCCGAGAGATCGACCCGAGGTGGCGGTGGCAGGGGGAGCATTTCGGGAAAGGGCCGCCGCTGCGTGTTCCGGTCCCGGAAGACCCAGCCGAGACGCTCTCCGGCGGTCAGGAGGGTGGTGGTTTCGTCACCGGGCGACGGCGCTGCCACCGGCACTGTTTCCCATGATCGACACCCCGTCATCGAATGCATGAGCTTCAATTGAAAGAGGTCATGCTAGACCGATTCGCAAGCTCTCCACCAGGGACGTTTCATTGTTGCCGGAAGGGCGACGCCCGCGAAGCCCAGTTATTACGCCACGATCGGGTGATATGACCAAGGGTGCCACTTTGAGCACGTCGCCAGATGGCGCGAACCGTCCTCAGTGGTCGCGGCGCCCCTGCCTGACGGCGGCCCAGCCGTCGGCGACCCAGCCGTCGGCGGCTCAGCTCACGGCGGCGCGGACGAGCGCGGCGGCCCCGCCCAGCGACGCCTTCTCGGCGGCGCTCAGCGTGGGATCGCCGGCCCGCATCGCGACCGCCGTACGAGGTGTCCTTGAGCGGGCCGATGCGGGGGATGCCGGATCGAAGTCCTTCATGCCGAAGAACTGCAACTCGATGTCGCCGCGTTCGACGACGAGGTAGGGGTAGGGCGCCTTTGGAGGTAGGTCACCTCGAAGCCGAGCGCGTTGTAGAAGTCGGACACCGGGCTGACCTGGGCGCAGGTGAGCAGCGGGATGGTCTTCTCGGCCATGCGGCGACGGTAGACCGGATCGGTGCCCATACGCCTATGGAAAGTTCGGGGGCGGCGCCGGACCGGCGGGGCGGTCCGGGACGGCCGCGGTCGATAGGTTGTCGGCATGGCGGGTGAAGCGGCACGGACGCGCCGGTCGTGGCTCCTGGTCGGGCTGCCGGCGGTGGCCGTCGCCGCCGGGGCGCTCGCGGTGGGCCTGCCGGTGCTGCGTGGCCTGGGAGTGACCGGGAACGACCCGCCGGTGGTCGTCGAGCGGTCGGCTTTCGCCGTCGTGTGCGAGGTCAGCCGGCCCGACGACTGCGAGCGGCGGACGCGGCTGCACGCCGACCGGCGGCCGGTGCCCCTGCCGGAGCACATGCGGGCGCTGACCGACTGGCAGCGGGTCGTCCTGCCCGCCCCGTCCGGCGGTGTGGTCGCCGTCGACGAGGTAAGGGCGGCGATCGTCGCCGCCGGGCACCCCGATCCGGTGGTCCAGATCGCGCTGGCCGGCGACCCGGCACCGCCCGGCACGGTCCTGTTCGCGGTGCCGGTGTACGAGACCTGCGTGATCGGTCACCTCGGTGGTGGATCACACGACCTTCAGGTGGTCGGCCGGCTGCCCGACGGCCGCTGCCTGGCCGGCTGAGCCGGGCGGGCCGACACGCCGGGGCGGGCCGCCCGAGCCGGGCGCACCAGTACGCCGGGAAGGGCGGGCCGCCCGAACCGGGCGGGCCGAGTGCCGCCGGCGCCGGCGCTCCCACGCGACCTCGGCGACCCGCCGGCCACGGGAGACTTTTCAGCACTTATCGCCGTGGCGGACCGAGGGCGACGGACAGAGACCGGTTGATCTGGGCGGGAGAGACCTTATCCACGCGTGGTGAGGTCTCTCCCGCCCAGATCAACGAGGACCGCCCACGACGCTCCGGCAGAAAGCGTCCGTCGACCGTGCGCCGGGATGGGCGGACCGGTCGGATGGCGATCCGGCGCCTGGCCGTCGGCGCTGGTCGACCCTCATCGCCCGGCAGATTTCGGGATCGTTTCGGACCACCCCCTTGCCTGAGTTGATCGAGACCTTCTAGGGTCCGAGAAAGCGCTTGCCGCAACAGTTGCAGCCGGCCGGCGAGCCGTTTCGCCGGAGGTGGTCCGTGCGCCCGTACCCACAGATCATGGTCGCCGGGACGGCGGGTGCCGCGCGATGAGCGCCAGCCCCACGACCGCCCCGCGGCGGTGGACCGACGCGGCCGGCGCCTGGCTCGGCCTCGGCGCCGCCCCCGCCGCGCTGATCATGGGCGCCGGGATGGCCGACCGCAACGGCGGCGCGCTCCCCCTGGTCGCCGTACTCTGCGGTGCGGTGCTGATGGCGCTGCTGCTCTTCGGGCAGGGCGCGCTGGGCGTACGTCCCCCGTACGGCGAGGGCGCGACGCTGACCGAGGTGGCCCCGCGCTACCTGCACCCGTCGAGCCGTCCGCTGATCGGCCTGGTCCTCGGCATCGCCATGATCGGCTGGAACGGGTTCAACGTCGGACTGGGCGGCGCCTCCCTGGCCGCCGTGACCGGGCTGCCCGGCCCGGTCGCCGCGCTGCTGCTGGCCGCCACCGTGATCGCCGCGTCGTTCGCCTCGCCCCGGCTCGGCAACCGGATCGCGGTGCTCACCACGCTGTCGGCGCTCGCCCTGGTCGCGCTCTGCCTGATCCGGTTGCGCCCGGACTCGTCGCCGGTCACCGCCGGGGTCGGGGGCCTCGGCATGGCCGCCGACGTCGCCGCGATGTGCGGGTATGCCGCCGTCTTCGCCCTGCGTGCCCCCGACTTCAGCCGTGACCTGGCGGGCCGGCGCGACCTGCTGTGGTGCGTGGGGCTGCTGGTCGTACCGGCGGCGCTGCTCGTCGTGGCCGGTGCCGGGGTGTGGCTGCGTACCGGCTCGGCCGACGTGGTCGCGGTGCTGGGCGGCACCGCGGGAATCGCCGCGTACGGGAACCTGTTCGTCACCGCCGGCATCTTCGCGCCGTCGCTGACCACGACGTTCTCCGGGGCGCTGGCCCTGCGCGGGGTGTGGCCGAGGTTGTCGACGGCCGTCGCGACGCTGCTGGTGGCGGTGCCCGGCGCGGCGCTGGCCGCGATGCGGTTCGACCGGCTGATGCTGCCCTGGCTCACGGTGCTGGCGGCCGCACTGCCGCCCCTGGTCGTGCCGATGGCCGTCGAGGCGTTCCGGCGCCGGCGCGGGCGGGTGCCGCGGACCGTACCGGTGTGGACCTGGCTGCCGGCGGGTGCCGTCGCCGTCACGCTCACCGTCGTGGGCACGCCCGTCGCGGCCCTGGTCGGCCTGCTGCTGGCGGCGCTGGCCACCGCCGGTCACCTGCGGCGCCGACCGCCGGGTACGGGTACGACCGGCAGGCGGCTTTCGCCCTGACCGACGGAAGTTTTCGGCATCGGCGTCTAACTATGGACTGGTCTCGACGAAAGCCGTAACCTCTGCGCAACAGCGCCCGCCTCGAGGAGCCGTGCATGTCGCCGAGAACCGGCCCGCCGTCGTACACCCGGAACCGGACCGGCGGCGGACGCCCCGGGTGGCGGACGGCGCTGGTCCTGCTGCTGTCGGTCGTCCTGGCCGGGCTGGTCGGCGGTGCGATCGGCTATTCGATCGCCGCTCCGGACGCGACCGAGTCGGCGGTGGAGCGGATCCGGGCCGAGGAGGCCCGGCGGGACGTCGCCCAGATCACCGCGCTGACCGCGCAGGCCCGGACCACCCGGGCCGAGTTGGAGACCCTGCTGGGCGAACTCGACCCGGCCCTGGCCGCCGGCGCGCCACCGGCCGACGCCGACCGGGTGGCCCGCTGGCAGGCGACCATGCGGACCGCCGTCGAGCGGCACGCCGAGACCCCGTCGGGTACGACCGCGACCAACGTGGCCCGCGGCGCGCTGCGCGGCGCCGTCGACGGCTTCGCGACCGCGGTCGACCTCTACGCCGCCGCGCTGCCGTTGCCGGCGGCCGACCGGGCCACGCTGCTGACGGTCGTGCAGCGCCAGCGGGCCGACGCGGCGACGGCCTGGTCGGTGGCGGCGGCGCAGCTCGACCAGATCAACATCGACGCCGGCAACGGGCACCAGCACGTCTACCTCGGCGGGCACGCCGGCGAGGGCGCGTTCACCCCCGACGGCGCACCGGAGGGCCACTCCGACGACTGAGGCCGCTCTCCCCCGGGCCGGTTCACAGGGGTTCGACGCCGGCCGGGAGGGTGCGGTCGGCGGCGGCCCTGCGCAGGTATTCGTGCAGGGTCTGGCGCAGCGCCTGGGCGGCGTGGGTCGGCACCACGCCCCGGCGCCAGGCCAGCGCGATCGTGCGCCGGATGCCCGGTGCGGCCAGCGGGGTGGCGTGCAGTTGGGGCCGGCCGGCGACGACGATGCCGGGCACCAGGGCGACGCCGAGGCCGGCCTCGACGAAACTGAGCACGGCGTCCATCTCGCCGCCCTCGACGGCGAACCGCGGGATGAACCCGGCGTTGCGGCACGCCTCCAGGGTCGCGTCGCGCAGGTCGTATCCGGTGCGGAACATGACCAGCGGCTGGTGGCGCAGCGCGATCAGGTCGACCGGACCCTCCGGTGCCACGCCGAACAGCGGGCCGACCGACGCGACCACGAGGTTCTCCCGCAGGATCGGTTCGGCGGTCAGGGTCGGGTCGGTGCCCTGGCCGGGCAGGATGATCAGGGCCAGGTCGAGTCCGCCCTGGGTGAGTTCGCGTACGAGGTCCTGCGAGCCCCCTTCCTCGACGTGCAGGTCGATGGTGGGGTGGGCGGCCCGGAACCGGCTGAGCACCTGCGGGGCGAGCGACGAGCACAGGCTGGGGGTGGCGCCGAGGCGTACCCGGCCGCGCCGCAGGCCGACGAGTTCCTGGACCTCGCGCCGGGCGGTGTCGACGTCGGCCAGGATCCGGGCGGCCAGCGGCAGGAGGGCGTCGCCGGCGGCGGTGAGGGTGACGTTGCCGCGTACGCGTTCGAACAGGGGGGCTCCGAGCTCGGCTTCCAGGCTGTGAATCTGCTTACTTAAAGAAGGCTGAGTGATCCCGACGCTCTCGGCCGCCTGGGTGAAATGTCGGTGTTTGGCCACGGCCAGGAAGTACTTGAGCTGTTGGAGCTGCATACCGATAGCCTATGGCTATCGTCGCTGCGACTGCGATGCATTGGACGACTGGATCAGGCGGTCCTTACGTTCGTGCCGTGGCAGTAGCGACCCGGTCGCCGATCCGCTCCAGCGTCGGCATGAAGGCCCTCATGGCGGTGACGGGCATCCTCTTGGTGCTCTTCCTCTTCGCCCACATGCTCGGCAACCTCAAGATCTTCGTGGGCCAGTCGTCGTTCGACGAGTACGCCCACTGGCTGCGCGGCATCGGCACCCCGATCCTGCCCGACACCTGGTTCCTGTGGATCCAGCGCTTCGGGCTGCTCGCCGCGGTCATCGGACACATCGTGGCGGCGACGGTGCTGGCCGTACGCGCCCGCAAGGCCCGCCCGGTCCGCTACGCCCACCGGCCCAAGGTGCAGGGCAGCTACGCGGCCCGCACCATGCGCTGGGGCGGCGTGATCATCGTCCTGTTCGTGGTCTACCACATCCTCGACCTGACCACCGGACACCTGAACCCGATCGGCGACAAGTCCGCCCCGTACGGCAACGTGGTCGCCGACTTCGCCCCGGACCGGTGGTACGTCACCGCCTTCTACACGCTGGCCATCCTCGCCCTCGGCTTCCACCTGCGGCACGGCATCTACAGCGCGCTGCGCACGCTCGGGCAGCAGACCGCGGACGGGGAACGCAACGCCCGGGTGATCGCCCTCGGCGTCGCGGTCGTTCTCTGCGTCGGCTACCTGACGGTGCCGTTCGCCGTACTCACCGGATTGGTGTCCTGAGCCATGACCGAACTGTTCACGGTCGGCGACCCGATCGCCGACACCAAGGCGCCGGACGGCCCGGTCGAGACCCGGTGGGACCGGCGGCGGTTCTCCGCGAAGCTGGTCAACCCGGCCAACAAGCGCAAGCTGTCGGTGATCGTGGTCGGCACCGGCCTGGCCGGTGGCTCCGCCGCCGCGACCCTGGGTGAGCTGGGCTACCGGGTCCGGTCCTACTGCTACCAGGACAGCCCGCGCCGGGCGCACTCGATCGCCGCGCAGGGCGGCATCAACGCCGCGAAGAACTACCGCAACGACGGCGACTCGGTGCACCGGCTCTTCTACGACACCGTCAAGGGCGGCGACTTCCGCTCCCGGGAGTCGAACGTGCACCGGCTGGCCCAGGTCTCGGTGGAGATCATCGACCAGTGCGTGGCGCAGGGCGTGCCGTTCGCCCGCGAGTACGGCGGGCTGCTCGACACCCGCTCGTTCGGCGGCGCGCAGGTGTCGCGGACCTTCTACGCCCGCGGCCAGACCGGCCAGCAGTTGCTGCTCGGGGCCTACCAGGCGCTGGAGCGGCAGGTCGCGGCCGGCACGGTGGAGATGTTCACCCGGCACGAGATGCTGGAGCTGATCGTCGTCGACGGCCGGGCCCGCGGCATCGTCGTCCGCGACATGGTGACCGGCGAGATCAGCACCGACCTGGCCGACGCCGTCGTGCTCGCCTCCGGCGGCTACGGCAACGTGTTCTTCCTGTCGACCAACGCCAAGGGCTGCAACGTCACCGCCACCTGGCGGGCGCACCGCAAGGGCGCGCTGTTCGCCAACCCCTGCTACACCCAGATCCACCCGACCTGCATCCCGGTCTCCGGCGACCACCAGTCGAAGCTGACCCTGATGAGCGAGTCGCTGCGCAACGACGGCCGGGTGTGGGTGCCGAAGAAGGCCGGCGACGACCGGGCCGCCGCCGACATCCCCGAGGACGAGCGCGACTACTACCTGGAGCGGATCTACCCGGCCTTCGGCAACCTGGTCCCCCGCGACATCGCCTCCCGGGCGGCGAAGAACGTCTGCGACGAGGGGCGCGGGGTCGGCCCCGGCGGGCTCGGCGTCTACCTCGACTTCGCCGACGCCATCGGCCGGCTCGGCCGCAAGGCCGTCGAGGCCAAGTACGGCAACCTGTTCGAGATGTACGAGCGGATCACCGGCGAGGACCCGTACACGGTTCCGATGCGGATCTACCCGGCCGTGCACTACACGATGGGCGGCCTCTGGGTCGACTACGACCTCCAGTCGACGATCCCCGGCCTGTTCGTGATCGGCGAGGCCAACTTCTCCGACCACGGCGCCAACCGGCTCGGCGCCTCGGCCCTGATGCAGGGCCTGGCCGACGGCTACTTCGTGCTGCCGAACACGATCGGCGACTACCTGGCCGCCGGGCCGTTCGAGCGGCTCGCCGCCGACGACCCCGAGGTCGCCGCGGCCCGTACGGCGGTCGAGGACCGGATCGCCAGGCTCCTCGCCGTGAACGGCGACCGTACGGTCGACTCGTTCCACCGCGAGCTCGGCCGGATCATGTGGGAATACTGCGGCATGGAGCGCACCGACGCCGGGCTGCGCAAGGCGATCGACCTGATCCGCGGGTTGCGCGAGGAGTTCTGGCAGCGGGTCCGGGTGCCCGGCGAAGGCGAAGGGCTCAACCAGGCGCTGGAGCGGGCCGGCCGGGTGGCCGACTTCTTCGAGTTGGCCGAGCTGATGTGCGTCGACGCGCTGCACCGCACCGAGTCGTGCGGCGGCCACTTCCGGGCCGAGAGCCAGACCCCGGAGGGCGAGGCCGAGCGGGACGACGAGAACTTCAGCTACGTCGCGGCCTGGGAGTTCACCGGCACCGGCGACGCACCGGTGCTGCACAAGGAAGACCTGATCTTCGAGTACGTCCACCCGACGCAGCGGAGCTACAAGTGAAACTGACCCTGCGCATCTGGCGCCAGAACGGCCCCGAGGACAAGGGCCGGATGGTGTCCTACCAGCTCGACGACGTGTCGCCGGACATGTCGTTCCTGGAGATGCTCGACGTGCTCAACGAGCGGCTGACCCTCGACGGCGAGGAGCCGGTCGCCTTCGACCACGACTGCCGCGAGGGCATCTGCGGCATGTGCGGCATGGTGATCAACGGCGTGGCGCACGGGCCGGAGCGGGCCACCACGACCTGCCAGCTCCACATGCGGCACTTCAAGGACGGCGACACGATCGACATCGAACCGTGGCGGGCCCGGGCGTTCCCGGTGGTCAAGGACCTCGTCGTGGACCGCTCGGCGTTCGACTCGATCATCCAGGCCGGCGGGTACGTCTCCGCGCCCACCGGCAGCGCGCCCGACGCCCACGCCACCCCGGTGCCGAAGGCGAACGCGGACGCGGCGTTCGAGGCCGCGGCCTGCATCGGCTGCGGCGCGTGCGTGGCGGCCTGCCCGAACGGCTCGGGCATGCTCTTCACCGCCGCCAAGATCACCCACCTCGGGCTGCTGCCGCAGGGCCAGCCGGAGCGGTCGGCACGGGTGATCGACATGGTGGCCGCCCACGACGACGCCGGGTTCGGCGGCTGCACCAACGCCGGGGAGTGCACCACGGTCTGCCCGAAGGGCATCCCGCTGACCACCATCGGCCGGCTCAACCGGGACTTCCTCAAGGCGTCGGCGAAGCGTCCGGACAACGCGTAAACCGGCCGACCGGGCCGGTCGGGGCGGGCCGGTCGGCGGTTCGATCGGCCGCCGGTGGCGCGATACCGTTTCGGCTCCCGTGTTGATCACGGGCGGGATCGGGAGGTGGATCGGTGCGGGTCGTGGCCGAACGGGTGTTGCCGGCCGAGATCGCCGAGCAGGCCTGGCAGATCTACGCCGAGGCGTTCGAGGAGATGAAGATCCGGGCGGTGCAGCGGCACGTGCTCCACCGCCACGAGTTCGACGAGGTGATGACCGACGAGCGGGTGCGCAAGCTCCTCTACGTCGACCAGCGCCGGCCCGACCGGATCCGGGGCGTCGCCACCGTCACCGACGACCTGTCGGCGATCCCGTTGATCTCACCGGAGTACTTCGCGCACCACTGGCCGGACCTCTTCGCCGCGCGCCAGATCTGGTACGTCGGCTTCCTCGCCGTACACCCCGCCGCCCGGGGCACCGGCGCCTTCGCCCGGCTGACCCGGGAGATCTGGCGACCGGTGCTGGCCGCCGGCGGGATGGCCGTGGTCGACGTCTGCCGGCACAACGACGAGCTGGGCTTCCACCGGGCGATCCACCACGCGCTGGGTTCGCTGGGCGGCGGCGTACGCGCCGAACACATCGACGACCAGTCGTACTGGATCTACGAGGCGCCCGTGCCGTCCTGAACCGGTCCCCGCCATGCCGCCGCCGTCGGCGGGCCGGACGGCACGGTCGCCGGCGGCCCCGGTGACCGGGACGGCACGACCGGCGACCCCGGTGGGAGGGCCGGCAGCGTGGACCAGCGCTCCCCGAACCGGGCGGGGCCGATCGGGGCGCCCCACAGCAGCCCCTGCCCCATCACCACGCCGAGTTCGGCGAGGACACCCTGCTGGGTCGTCGTCTCCACGCCCTCGGCGACCACGGTGAGCCCGAGCGCACTGCTCATCGCCGTGACCGCCCGGACGATCTCCTCGTCCTGCGCGTTGACGCCCAGGCCCCGGACGAACGACCGGTCTATCTTGACGCCGGTGACCGGATGGCGCCGCAGGTAGCCCAGCGCGGAGTAGCCGGTGCCGAAGTCGTCGACGACGATGCGTACGCCGATCTCGCGCATCTGGCGCAGGACCTCGTCGGTCACCGCCGACGCGTCGATCATCACCGACTCGGTGATCTCCAGTACGACGACGTCGGGCGGGACGCCGTACTCGGTGAGCGTCGAGGCGAGCACGTCCGGCAGGTAGGGGTCGCGAAGCTGGCGGGGCGAGACGTTGACGGACATCCAGAAGTCGTCGCCGACGGCGTCGGTACGCCGCCAGTCGGCAAGCTGCCGCACGCTCTCCCGCAGCACCCACCGACCGATCTTGGCGATCAGGCCGGTGTCCTCGGCGATCGGGATGAAGACACCCGGCGGGATCGCCCCGCGCGTCGGGTGGTTCCAGCGGATCAGCGCCTCGGCCCCGAGCAGCCCACCGGTACGCAGCTCGACGATCGGCTGGTAGGCCAGGTGCAACTGCGGCGACACCGCCGACCCGTCGGGGGTCTCGGCCGGCAGGGCCTTGCGCAGGTCGACCTCGATGTCGACCCGCTCCCGGACCCGCTGGTGCATCGACGAGTCGAACATCGTCCACTTGCCGGGGCCCTCGGACTTGGCCTGGTACATGGCGGTGTCGGCCTCGCGCATCAGGTCGTCGGCCGTGACCTCGGTGCCGGCGTCGACCGGCCGGCCGGCGATGCCGACGCTGGCGCTGATGACGACCTGGGCGAACGGCATCGACAGCGGCGCGCCGAAGCAGTCCAGGACCCGTTCGGCGAGCGCGACGGCGTCGTCCCGGCTGCCGACGTCGACCATCACGAACTCGTCGCCGCCGACCCGGGCGACGGTCGCCGGCACGGGCACGACCGTACGCAGCCGCCGGGCCACCTCGACGATCAACTGGTCGCCGGCGGCGTGCCCCCACGAGTCGTTGACCCGTTTGAAGCCGTCCAGGTCGAGATAGAAGACCCACACCATCGCCCCGGGCGGGGCCGGCGTGTGGAGCAGCCGACCGACGTGCTCGGGCAGCATCGTCCGGTTGGGCAGCTGGGTGAGCGCGTCGTGGGTGGCCTGGTGCTGGTAGCGGTGCTGAGCGGCGGCGTACGCCGACACGGCCGACACGGCCCGCCCGAGCAGCAGGACGACCATGGCGACACCGCCGACCGCGATCACCACCCGCTGCAGCGCGCTCTTGTCGGGCAGCAGGACGGTGAGCAGGAACGGCACGGCGAGCGCCGGCACGATCAGCAGCAGCCGCGGCCACGACCACGCCTGCACCGGCAGCGGGGTGGCCCGCCCGAGTTCGACCATCGACGGGTGCAGGGCGGCCGCGCCGATGAACGCGAAGCTGAACAGGAACGGCAGGTCGAGCAGGGGCGACCCGGTCAGGTGACCGGTCCGGCCGATGATCGCGTACGCGACGTCGCCGATCAGGACGCCGGTCATCGTGGCGACCAGCAGCAGGTAGCTGGGCCGCCGGGCGGCGGTGGTGAACGCCAGGTTGACCACCAGCAGGACCAGCACCGTGTCGAAGAGCGGATAGACGCCGGCCAGCGCCGACACGACGGCGGACCGGTGCGCGATGCTCGCCGCGGGTACGGCGAACAGCAGGATCGACACGATGGCCATGCCGACGCAGACGATCAGCCCGTCGATGACCGCGTGCTTCTCGATGGCGCGCCGGGCGCGTAACAGGCCGGCGAGACTGAGCAGCATCAGGACGTATCCGGGCACGGTGAACATGTCGGCGGCCAGCTCGCTGACCCCGGTCCGGCCCGACGCCCACGGGCGCAGCAGTGCCCCCGCGGTGAAGACGACGATGGCGGCGGCCAGCAGCGTCCAGGGGTTGCGCAGTTCGGTGCGGTGCCAGCGGGGGCCGACGAGGAGCGCGACCACACCGGCGATGGCCACGACGATGAACGTCAGGCCGGACAGGACCGGGCTGACGTCGGCGACGTAGAGAACGGCGGCCAGAAGCCCGCCGACTACGTAGAGGCAGGCGGGCAGAGCCGAGGCGGCGGGGCTGTCCGACGGCGAAGCCGTACGCGGCATCGGCATCGCCCCCTGAACGGACACGTGTGCTGACTGATCGTCTGGCAGGGCCACACAGTATCAAGGCAAGCCGGAACCGGTGGGTGAAGATCCCCACCCCGGCCCGTCGGCGCCGCCGGGCAGGTCACAGCACGAAGGCGTCGGTCCAGAGCTGACGGGAGCGCCCGGAGAGGGCGTCGAGCAGGGCGACCGCCTGCCCGTCGGTGAGCGCCGCGACGAAGTCGATGACCGCGCGGCCGCGGGCCCGGGCCCTCAGGTCCGGACCGCTCCCCCGGCCCGTACCGGCCGCGTCGGCACCGGCCGACAACAACTCGGCCTCGGCCAGCTCGACCAGGTCGTGCAGCCGGCGCGGGAGCCGGGTCTCCTCGCCGGGGTCGAGGATCCAGGCGACCAGCGCCTCGACCAGGGTGGCCAGCAGCCGGGCCTGCCCACGCTGGTGCAGGGCCAGATCCGGACGTTCGAGCACGAACCGGTGGTGGACGAACTTGAGCACCTGCACCTCGTGCCACTGTGCCGCGTGCAGCAGGACGTGCCCGGACCGCATCGACGGCTCGGCGACCACCTCGATCGCGTCGACCAGCCGGCGGGTCCACCGGCTGGAGAACCCGGTGACGTACTGCTCGGCCGCGAGCGAGCCGTCGAAGGGGGCGGCGAGCAGCCCGTCGACCAGTTCGGCCCGGACGTGCTCGACGGCCGCCGCGAACGCCTCGTCGTCGCTGATCCAGCCGTCGCGGCGGTGCAGCCGGCGACGCAGCCGTTCGATGGCCGCGCCGGGCCGCCGGCCACCGGCGTCGAGTTCGCCGTCGGGCAGTTCACGCAGCCGGGTCGCCTCGCGCTGCCAGCCCATCAGCTCGCCGGCCACCGCCCCCTGCTGGAGCACGCCGACCCGGTGGAAGTCCTCCAGGTCGTGGATGGCGTACGCGATGTCGTCCGCGGTGTCCATGATCGACGCCTCGACGGTCTGCTGCCAGTCGGCGACCCGGCCGGCGAACGGGGCCCGGGCCTGGCGCAGGTCGTCGACCTCGGTCGTGTACGCGCCGAACTTCAGTGACCCGCTGCCCGGGTCGTCGGCCGGCGGGGTCGCCCCGCGCGGCGCCGGATCCAGGTCACGCGGGTGCGGATCTGGATGATCGTGGCGGGTCCACGGATACTTCAGGATCGCCGCGCGGACCGCGGCGGTCAGGTTCAGACCGATCGTCGCCGTCCCCCGGATCTCGGTGCTGGTGACGATCCGGTACGACTGCGCGTTGCCCTCGAACCCGTCCGGCAGGCCGAGCCGCTGGCGGGCCAGCCGGTCCAGCACCTGCTCGCCGAGATGGCCGAACGGCGGGTGTCCGAGGTCGTGTGCCAGCGCCGCGGCCTCGACCACGTCCGGGTCGCAACCACCGAGCTTGTCCAGCAGGTCGCGGTAGCGGTCGTCGGCCGACAGCCGCTCGGCGACCGCCCGGCCGACCTGCGCGACCTTGAGGCTGTGCGTCAGCCGGTTGTGCACCAGCAGGCCGGACCCGCCCGGGCTGATGACCTGGGTCACCCCACCGAGCCGGGAGAAGAACGGCGAGCCGACGATCCGGTCGCGGTCGGCGCGGAACGGGCTCGCGGCCAGATCGCCGTACGCGGTGGCGCTGTCGCCGAACAGGCGCTGGGCGCGGGGATCGACGGGGTGGGTCATGAAGTCGACCGTACTCCCGACCGGTTCGGGCGCGCCGGGCCGGTCCTCGGCGTGCCGGGAGGGTCGGGTCGGACGGGGCGGTCCGGTCGTGGGTGGCGGGGCGGGCCATCCGGTCGTCGGTGGCGGGCGGGACGGTCCGGTTGTCGGTGGCGGGCGGGGCGGGGTTGGGCCTCCGGACGACCGATGTGCGGCCGCCGCAGGCATGGATTGCTGTTGCGGCCCACAGCGAATTCGGCGTATCCACAGCGATTTCGCTGTGAGCCCGGACGGCTACACCCGTCCGAACTCCGCGGCGAATCCGGACTGACCATCAGTAACGGGCACGAGCCGGTCACCGCTTCTCCTTGATCGCGTCCCTCCTGGTCGCGACACCCCGGCCCGGCACCCCGCACCCGGCGACCGGGGGCCGCCGGCCCGCGTCATCGCGGCGGGGCCCGGGGGCGGGGACTCTACGGGGCCGGCCGCCGGGCCAGCCACTCGGCGAAGGTCTGGGTGCCGTGCTCGGCGGCCGGACCGGCGACGAGCGTGCCGTCGCGCATCGCCCGGCCGAACGCGCCGGGCAGCGGGAACTGGATGACCGGGCCGCGCGCGCCGACGGAGCGTGCGTAGGCCCGGACCAGGTCGGCCATCATCTCCTCGCGTGGCCCGCCGAGGTCGGTGGCCCGGCCGACCGGTTCACCCTCGGCGAGGTCGACGAGTCGTTGCGCGACCTCCCGGGCGGCGACCGGCTGTGACCTCATCGTCGGGATGAGCGTGAGCGGGCCGAATCTGAGCTGCCCGTAGATCTGGGTCGCGAACTCGTGGAACTGCGTCGCGCGCAGGATCGTCCAGGGCTGTCCGCCGTTCGCTACCAACCGCTCCTGGGCGACCTTTCCGGCGTAGTAGCCGAACGGGGCCCGGTCGATGCCGACGATCGACAGCACGAGGAGGTGCCGTACCCCGGCGGCCGCTCCGGCGGTGAGCAGGTTCGTGGTCACGGCCCGGAAGAACCTTTCCGCCACCTCGGCGGAGCGGGTCGACACCGAGGTCACGTCGACGACCGCCCGTACGCCGCCGAGCGTGGCCGCCAGGCCGGTGCCGGCGACGAGGTCGACGCCGGTGGAGCGGGCGAGCACGACCGCTTCGTGCCCTCGTTCCCGCAGGACGTCGACGACGTGCCGTCCGACGGCGCCGGTTCCTCCGGCGACTGCGATCCTCATCCGTGTCTCTCCCGCCTGTGCTGGGTGCGGTTGCCGTCATGGAGGACGGGACAGCACCGACGGATGTGACGGACCGGTTGTGGACGGCTGCCGGCGTCAGGTGGCGGGGTGGGTGAGGTGGTGCGGGTATTCACCGATCTGTTCCGCCCGGCCGGCCGGGCCGAAGTGCCAGCCCTGGGCCAGGTCGCTGCCGAGGGTGGCGAGCCGCTCGGCTTGCTCGGCGGTCTCGACGCCCTCGGCGGTGACGCTCATGCCGAGCATGTGGGCGAGGCGTACGACGGTCTCCACGATCTGCTCGTCGACCCGGTCGGGGGTCGGCAGCCGCATGCCGGCCATGAACGCGCCGGCCAGCTTCAGCCCGTGCACGGGCAGGTGGCGCAGGTGGGCCAGGTTCGAGTAGCCGGTGCCGAAGTCGTCGATGACGATCCGTACGCCCATGTCGGCGATGGCCTGGAGGGTGGCGACGGGCCGGTCGTACGACTGCATCACCGCGCTCTCGGTGATCTCCAGTTGCAGTGCCTGCGGGGGCAGCCCGCTGTCGCGCAGTGCCCGGGCCACCTCGTCGGCGAGGTCGGGTTCGGTGAACTGGCGCATGGAGACGTTGACGCTGACGAACCGGGGTGGGCCGCCGTCCTGCCAGCGGGCGGCGTCGGCGCACGCCTGGCGCAGCACCCAGCGGCCGAGCGCGACGATCACCCCGGACTGCTCGGCAACCGGGATGAAGGTGTTGGGCGACAGCCGGCCCAGCTCGGGGTGGTGCCAGCGCAGCAGTGCCTCGGCACCGCGCAGCCGGTGGTCGGTCAGCGAGACGATCGGCTGGTATTCGAGCTGGAACTCGCCGCGGCGCAGTGCCTCGGGCAGCCGGCCGGCGAGGTCGTAGCGGCGCATCTGGGCGGCGTTGCGGTCCGGGTCGAACAGCGCCCACCGGCCCCGCCCGTCGGCCTTGGCCAGGTAGAGGGTGGCGTCGGCGGCCCGCAGCACCTCCTGGAAGTCCTCGCCGTAGGCGGGCCGTTCGAGCACCCCGATGCTGGCCGACACGGTCAGCCGATGGCCCTCGACCTCGACCGGCGTGTCGAGCACCTCGAGGAGCTGCTCGGCGAGCGCGGTGACCTGGCCGGGGCCGTCGGTGTCGCGCAGCAGGACGACGAACTCGTCGCCGCCGACGCGCGCGATGACGTGGCCGGCGCCGGTGACCCGGTCGTGCAGCCGGCCGGCCACGGCGACCAGCAGTTGGTCGCCGATCCCGTGCCCGAGCGTGTCGTTGATGATCTTGAAGTCGTCGAGGTCGAGGAAACAGACGCCGACCCGACGGTCCGGGGTGGCGGCGGCGATGGTGTCCTTCAGCCACCGGTAGAGCAGGGTGCGGTTGGGCAGGCCGGTCAGCGGATCATGGTGGGCCTGGTGGTGCAGCTCGGTCTGCAGGCGATGCCGGTCGGTCACGTCTTCGGCCATCGCCACCAGGTAGGCCGGCCGGCCGTCGTCGCCGTGGACCAGGGAGACCGACAGCGTCATCCAACCCGTCGTGCCGGCCGCGTCGACGAACCGCTTCTCCATCCGGACCAGGCGCCCGCCGGAACCGAGCAGCCGTTCGACGATCTCCTGCCGGATCGACGGCACGTCGTCGGGGTGGAAGAAGTCGAGCACCCGCCGGCCGACCAGCTCGGCGGCCGGGATGCCGAGCATCAGGGAGACGGCGGGGTTGGCCTCGACGAGCCGGCCGCGCAGGTCGGCGATGGCGATGGCCGTGCCGGCCGCGCTGAACACCGCCCGGAGCCGGGCCTCGCTGTCGCGTCGGGCGTGCTCGGCGGTGTCGACGGCCGCCAGCGCCGCCGCCCGGATCCGCTCCTGCCCCATCAGGGTGCGTTCCCGCTCCGCCGCGCAGAAGCCGGCCGACAGGCCGCCGAGCAGTTCGCCGAGCCGGACCTCCACCGCTCGTCCGGCCAGTCCGGCCTCGGCCGGGAGCCGGGCCAGCGTGGTGATCGAGTCGCGCAGCACCTCGGGGGCGGTGAGCCGGGCGCGGACGAGGGCGACGCCGACATCGTGCCCGACCCGCTCGTGCTCGGCCGGGGCGCGCAGCGCGCCGGCCATCCGCCGGACGAGTTCGTGCAGGAAGACGCGCAACTGGTCGCCGTCGGGGGCCAGGTAGCCGCTGGCCCGCACCGCGGACACCCAGCGTTCCGTCAGGTCGGACAGATCCCGTCCGGCTGTCGTCTGGTCGCTTTCGGTGCCATGCACGCCATCACCGCCCTTTCGGCCGCACCTTAAACCAAACCGTCCACCCACGGGACCCCGCACCCCGCCTCTCCCGCCCACCCGCAGGCCCGCCCGCCGCCGTCGCGCCGGCCCGGCCGCCACCCGCCCGCCACCCGCCCGCCGATCAAGGAGGAATCGTGGGGGTTATGTCCACTTTGGGCAGCAACGAGTCCTCGATCAACGCGGCGGTCGACGCCGGACCGGTCACCCGTCCCCTGAGTACGATTCCTTTCCAGTCAACGCGAAAGGGCGGCAACTCTATGGGGACCGTCGACCGACCGGTCGTCGTCGGACTGGACAACGGTGGCAACAGCACGAACGCGACCGTCCTCGACGTGTCGGGCCGGTTCCTGGTCGACCGGCTGGTCGAGACACCGAGCCGGGTGCTGGAAGGGCCCGCCGCCGCGGTCGAGGCGATGGTGACGGCGATGGACGCCGCGCTCACCCTGACCGGGGTCGCCCGGGAGCGGGTCCTCGCGGTGGGCCTCGACACCCCCGGTCCGGCCAGCGCCGACGGGGTGATCAGCTCGAAGGGCTCCACCAACTTCTCGCAGCCACCGTGGCGGGGTTACGACATCCGTACGGCGCTGGCCGACCGGCTCGGCCTACCGGTGGTCTACAACAACGACGGCAACGCGGCCGCCCTCTACGCCCACCACGTGCACTTCGGCGCCGGCGCCGGACAGCACTCGTCGATCTCGGCCATCGTCGGCACCGGGCTGGGCGGCGGGGTGGTCGAGTCCGGCCGGGTGGTCCGGGGCGCCGCCGGGATGGCCGGCGAACTCGGGCACGTACACATCCCGCTGCACGGGCTCCTCGCCGAGGGGCAGCCGATCCCGACCTGCCGGTGCGGCTTCGCCGGCGACGTGGAGAGCGTCGCCTCGCTGACCGCGATCGAGCGCAACCTCCTGCCGTACTGGTTGGGTCGCTACCCGGACCACCCGCTGGCCGCCGCCGAGTCGCCGCGCGCCGCGGCCAAGCTCGTCCGCACGTACGGCGAACAGGGCGACGAACTGGCCCGCCGGGTCTTCGACCAGCAGGCGATGGCGCTCGGACGGCTGTTCACGATCGCGGCCAACTTCACCGACCCGAGCGTGTTCTTCGTCGGCGGCGGTGTGGTCGAGACGGATCCGGGGTTCCGGGAATGGTTCCTCGGCCGGATCCGGGAGCACACCCTGCTGCGTACCGAGCAGGCCGCGGCGTCGCACTTCGCCCTGGTTCCCGACCTCGACATGGCCGGCGCCCGCGGTTCGGCCATCGCCGCCCTGAACGTCCTCCCCCGCTGACCCACCCCACCCGCCCCGTCTCGCATCCCACCCACTCCCGCCCCGCCCTCGCCCGCCCTCGCCCGCCCCGCCCTCGCTGATCAAGGGGATCCTCTTCGCAAAGCGGGCGGGAAACACCACAACTTCCCCTTGATCGGCGCTCACCCGGCGCTCACCGGGCGCTCACCGGGCGCTCACCGGGCGCTCACCGGCGGCGGAGGCGCGGGAGGTGCCGCACGGCGTGGGGTGGGCCACGGGGGCCGACGCGCCGGGGTGGGCGCGCGACAAGCGGGGTCGGGCCCGGGCAGAATGCAGCGGCGAAGTCCACCGGAAAGGGACGGATCAGGATCGTGACTACGGCGGTTTACCAGCGGATCGCGCAGGAGCTCGGCGTACGCGAGCGGCAGGTGCAGGCGGCGGTCGACCTGCTCGACGGCGGCGCCACGGTGCCGTTCATCGCCCGCTACCGCAAGGAAGCGACCGAGATGCTCGACGACGCCCAGTTGCGGACCCTCGAGGAGCGGTTGCGCTACCTGCGGGAGATGGAGGAGCGTCGCAGCGCGATCCTCGAGTCGATCCGCGCCCAGGGCAAGCTCGACGACGCCCTCGAAGCGTCGATCATGGCCGCCGACTCGAAGGCCCGGCTGGAGGACATCTACCTGCCGTACAAGCCGAAGCGGCGGACGAAGGCGCAGATCGCCCGCGAGGCCGGGCTGGAGCCGCTGGCCGACGGGCTGCTCGCCGACCCCACCGTCGACCCGAAGGTCGCCGCCGAGAAGTACGTCGACGCCGACCGGGGCGTCGCCGACGCCGTCGCCGCGCTGGACGGGGCCCGGGCGATCCTGGTCGAGCGCTTCGCCGAGGACGCCGACCTGATCGGCGGGCTGCGCGAGCAGATGTGGTCGCGGGGCCGGGTCACCTCGGCCGTACGCGACGGCAAGCAGGACGAGGGCGCCAAGTTCTCCGACTACTTCGAGTTCGCCGAGCCGTTCACGAAGCTGCCGTCGCACCGGGTCCTGGCCCTGTTCCGGGGCGAGAAGGAGGGCGTGCTCGACCTGTCGCTGGAGCCGGACGAGCAGCCCGCCGACCCGACCGCCCCGGTGACGCCGAGTGACTACGAGCGGCGGATCGCCCACCGGTTCGGCATCGCCGACCAGGGCCGTCCCGGCGACCGGTGGCTCGCCGACACGGTCCGCTGGGCGTGGCGTACCCGGATTCTCGTACACCTCGGGGTCGACCTGCGGACCCGGCTGTGGCAGGCGGCCGAGGACGAGGCGGTCCGGGTCTTCGCCGCCAATCTGCGCGACCTGCTGCTCGCCGCGCCGGCCGGGACCCGGCCGACGATGGGGCTCGACCCGGGATTCCGTACCGGGGTGAAGGTGGCGGTGATCGACGGCACCGGCAAGGTCGTCGCGACCGACACGATCTATCCGCACGAGCCGGCGCGGCGGTGGGACCAGTCGGTCGAGACGCTCGCCAAGCTGGCCGCCGCCCACCAGGTGGAACTCGTCGCGATCGGCAACGGGACCGCGTCCCGGGAGACCGACAAGCTCGCCGGTGACCTGATCAAGCGGCATCCGCAGCTCCGGCTGACCAAGGTCGTCGTGTCGGAGGCCGGCGCGTCGGTCTACTCCGCGTCGGCGTACGCCTCCCAGGAACTGCCCGGCCTCGACGTGTCGCTACGCGGCGCGGTGTCGATCGCCCGGCGCCTGCAGGACCCGCTCGCCGAACTGGTGAAGATCGACCCGAAGTCGATCGGGGTCGGGCAGTACCAGCACGACCTGGCCGAGACCAAGCTGTCCCGGTCGCTCGACGCGGTGGTCGAAGACTGTGTCAACGGCGTCGGCGTCGACGTCAACACCGCGTCCGCGCCGCTGCTGAGCCGGGTCTCCGGGATCGCGCCCGGACTGGCCGAGAACATCGTCATGCACCGCGACACGAACGGGCCGTTCCGCAGCCGCAAGGCGCTGCGGGACGTACCCCGGCTCGGGCCGAAGGCGTTCGAGCAGTGCGCCGGCTTCCTGCGCATCCCCGGCGGCGACGACCCGCTCGACTCCTCCAGCGTGCACCCCGAGGCCTACCCGGTGGTCCGGCGCATCCTGGCCAGCACCGGCACCGACCTGGGCGCGCTGATCGGTAACAACTCGCTGCTGCGCGGACTGCGCCCGGAAGGGTTCGTCGACGACACGTTCGGTCTGCCGACCGTCACCGACATCCTGCGGGAACTGGAGAAGCCGGGCCGTGACCCGCGTCCGGCGTTCAAGACGGCGACGTTCGCCGACGGCGTGGAGAAGATCTCCGACCTGACGCCGGGGATGCTGCTGGAGGGGGTCGTCACGAACGTGGCGGCGTTCGGCGCGTTCGTCGACGTCGGGGTGCACCAGGACGGGCTGGTGCACGTGTCGGCGATGTCGAACACCTTCGTCAAGGACCCGCGCGACGTGGTCAAGCCCGGCGACATCGTACGGGTCAAGGTCGTCGACGTGGACATCGCGCGCAAGCGGATCGGGCTGACGCTGCGCCTCGACGACGACGTGACCGCCGGCCGGGGCGACCAGCGGTCCGGCGGCGGCCGTCGCGAGGGCGGCCAGCGCGGGGACGGCCCGCGCGGTGACGGCCAGCGCGGCGGGCAGCGCGGGGACGGCCAGCGCGGCGGCGGGCAGCGCGACGGGCGGCAGGGTGGTCGCGGCGGTTCCGGCGGCCGGGGTACGTCGGGCGGCTTCACCGGCGGCGGTGCGCTCGCCGACGCCCTGCGCCGCGCCGGCCTCGACAAGGGCCTGGGCGGGTCCGGGCGCTGATCAGCGCCCGCGGCGCGGGCCGGCTTGCCGTCGCGCGCCGCGGGCTGGCGTGCCACCGCGCGTTGATCAAGGAGAAAGCGTGCCCGTTCCGGGGGGCTTTGTCGCTCGACTTCTCCTTGATCAACGCGCGGACCCGGCGCGCCCGACGCGTGCCGGGCGCGCGGGCTCAGCGGGCGGCGTGCATCAGTTCCGGGGAGGAACTGTCCAGCGGGACCGCCTGGGGCGGTACCAGGCCGAGTTGCACGCCCTGCCGGGGCAGGACCGAGCCGACCAGCCAGTCGGCGAGGACCCTGATCCGGTTCCCCGGCATCGACACCAGGTGGTAGCCCCGGGTCACCACCTTGGCGACCGGCCCGGACAGCGGCACCCCGAGCGGGTTGCCGGCCGCCTGCGTACCGCCGAGGTCGACCACGAAGCCGAGGTCGTGGTGCTTGTACGGGCGCCGCGCCCCCCGCCCGTACGAGGCGGCGATGTTGTCGGCGGCCAGCCGGCCCTGCCGTACGGCGTGCTGGGCGGTCATCGTGGTGATCTCGCCCGGCCGGGTCAGGTCCGGTACGGCGGCCGCGTCGCCGCAGGCGTACACCTCGGGGTGGCCGGGGACGTTGAGGTACTCGTCGACGACGAGCCGGCCCTTGGCGGTCGGCACGCCGAGGTCGGCGACCAGCGGGTCGGGGCGTACGCCGACGCACCAGATCAGCGAGCGGGTCGCGACGAATCCGCCGTCGGTGAGGCGTACGCCGTCGTGGGTGGCCTCGGCGACCGACGTACCCATGCGGACGTCGACGCCGCGGCGCCGCAGCACCCGGTCGGCGGTGCGGGACATCCGCTCGTCGAGTTCGGGCAGGACCCGCCCGGCGACGTCGAGCAGCAGCCAGCGCGGCGGGTTGCCGGCCAGGCCGGGCAGCCGGCGGGCGAGCGCGTCGGTGTAGAGGATGCCGTTGCCGGCGACCTCGGTGCCGGTGTAGCCGGCGCCGACGACGACGAAGGTGCGGCGGGCGTCGCGTTCGGCCGCGTCGGACGTCTCGGCCGCGAGTTCGACCTGCCGGGTCAGGTGGTCGCGCAGGAAGAGCGCCTCGGGGATGCCCCGGAAGCCGTGCGCGTGCTCGGTCAGGCCGGGGATCGGCAGCAGCTTGTTGACGCTGCCGGCGGCCAGCACCAGCCGGTCGTACGTCAGCTCGCGGGGCCCGCCGCCCGGTCCCCCGTACGTGACGCACCGCCGGCCGAGGTCGATCCGCTCGGCCTCGCCGAGGATCAGGCGTACGCCGGGCAGGGTGTCCACCAGCGACACGGTGACCCGGCGCGGCTCGAGCACCCCGGCGGCGACCTCCGGCAGCAGTGGGAGGTAGAGGAAGTAGTCGTGCGGGTTGACCAGCACGATCTCGGCGGCACCCCGGGCCAGGCGGGACAGCCGGCGGGCGGCGTGGTAGCCGGCGAACCCGGCTCCGATGATCACGATTCGTGGTCGGCTCATGCCTGGGTCTCCGATCGGTCGTCGGTGCCGCCGGATTCCCCGCCCGTCGGCGGACAAACCCGGCCGCCCGGTTTACCGCGCGTGCCGCGGGTATACCGCGCCGTCCGGACGGACGATCCGACAGCGGAGGGCGTGACATGGGCGAGGGCAAGAAGAAGCGGACGGACGACCGGGAACCGGCCGGTGAGCGCGACGAGCGGCAACTGTCCCCGGACTGGGCCGACGAGGCGGCCGAGGCCCGGACGGCGGACGACCCGAGGGCGCGGGCACCGCACGACCGGACCGGGACGCCGAGTACCGGCGCGGCCCGCTGACCGGCCGCGGTGACGGTTGTCGAGGCGCCGGCGCAGAGCCGGCTGCGGTTGCGTGACCGGTGCCTGGACCATTTCGCCGACGATCTGCTGACCAACGACCCCCGGCTGCGTGACCTGCGGGTCAACGTGACGTTCGACCGGGGGGTGGCGCACGTGACGGGCGCGGCGGACAGCCGTGCCCATCTCGCGATCCTGCGTGACCTGCTCGGCCGGTTCGAGGGCGTGTACGCCGTCTGGGACCGGGTCGCGGTCGCCGGGCGCGAGCCGGTGGTCCTCGACCTGGGGTGTGGGGACACCCTGCAACAGCCGGGCAGCCTCGGCATCGACTGGCGGCCGGGGCGTGGGGTCGCGGTGGTCGCGGACCTGGCGGCCGGGATCCCGGTACGCACCAACTCGGTCGACCGGATCTTCACCGTGCACGTCCTGGAGCACCTGACCGACTACCTGCCGCTGCTCGACGAGTGCCACCGGGTGCTGCGGCCGGACGGCGTGCTGCACGTGCTCGCGCCCTGGTGGCGGCATGTCAACGCGGTGGCGGACCCGACCCACGTACGGTACTTCGACCCGCAGACGATCAAGAGCATCTGCGAGCGGCGGGACGCGGCGTACCCGTGGCGGCCGCTGCACGCGGCGTGCGACGGCGCCACGGTCTTCGCCGACCTGTCGCCGGCCCGGCCCGGCGACGACACACCCGGCCCGGCGTTCCTCGCCCGCTTCTTCGACTGAGCCCGCCCGACCGGCCGGCCCTCGGCCGCGGCGGCCTCGGCCGTGCCGGCCCGCCGGCGGCCCGTCATGATCCCGGTGATCAGGGGCTGGTGACGGCGGCACGCCGACGACACGCCCGACGTACTCCCTGATCACGCGGATCTAGGGCGGGTCAGCCGCTCAGGCCGGGGCGGCCGAACAGGACCGCGTAACCGGACGGGAGCTGGCCGAGCACGTCGTTGAGTTCGCCGCCGGTGACCGAGTCGGCGACGGTCGACAGCACCGCGCTCGCGTCCCACTCGGCGGTCATGTCGGTCGCGCCGGTCTCCTCCGCGACCCGCTCCAGGAACTCCCGGACGCTGAACTGCTCGGCGGCACCGGACCGGGCCTCGAACGGTGTCGCCGCCGCCCCGGGCAACTGGGCCCCGAGGTCGTGGGCCTCGCCCGGCGAGAGCCGCTGCGCCAGCACCCCGAGCACCGTGGTGGTGATCCGTTCGGCCTCGTCCCGGTCGACGTACTCGCCGCGTTCCCGGACGTCGGCCAGAAACTTGTCGTACCGCATTGCGTACCTCCCGGTCCGCGTTCGCGCCGGACTGCCCGGCCCGTCGGGCCGAACGGGTGGCCGGCCCGTCGAGCCCCACGGATACCCGGCGCGGCGGCGACGATTCCGGTTTGCCCGTACGGCGGCCCGGGAACTCGCCGCGTCCGGCAATCGTGGAGGAGCAGCCATGACTCAGACCGCACAGCGCGCGATCAATCTGCCCTCGGGTGACGCCGTTCCCGTTCTCGGCCTCGGCACGTGGGGAATGGCGGAGGACGTACGCCGCCGCGACGAGGAGGTCGCCGCCCTGCGGCTCGGGCTGGACCTGGGCATGCACATGATCGACACCGCCGAACTCTACGCCGACGGCGCCGCCGAACAGCTGGTCGGCGAGGTCATCAGGGGTCGGCGGGACGAGGTCTTCATCGTCGACAAGGTGTCGCCGACGAACGCGAGCGCCACCGGCGCGGTCAACGCCTGCGAGCGCAGCCTGCGCCGGCTGGGTACCGACCGGATCGACCTGTTCCTGCTGCACTGGCGGGGCACGGTACCGCTGGAGGAGACGATCACCGCGATGACCACGCTGGTCACCGAGGGCCGGATCCGGCACTGGGGGGTCAGCAACTTCGACCTGCCCGACCTGGTGGAGCTGACCAGCCTGCCCGGCGGCACGGCGGTGGAGGCGAACCAGGTGCTCTACAACCTCGGCAACCGGGGCATCGAGTGGGAACTGCTGCCCAGGTGCCGGGAGGCGGGGCTGCCGGTGATGGCGTACTCGCCGCTGGGACGCGGCCGGGTGCTGGGCGACCCGGCCCTGCGCGAGGTGGCGATCCGGCACGACGCGAAGCCGGCGCAGGTGGCGCTGGCCTGGACGCTGCGCCAGGAAGGGGTGTGTGCGATCCCGAAGGCGAGCACGCCGGGCCACATCCGTGACCTGTGGGGGGCGTTCGACCTGCGGCTCACCGGCGACGACCTGACGATCCTGGACCGGGCGTTCCCGCCGCCGAACGGCCAGACCACGCTGGAGATGCTGTGAGCGTACGGTCGTCGGATGGACGACGAACGCGGGTGGCAGGAGCGGCGCAGGCTCGCCGTCGAGGCGCACGGGGCGGCGCTGGCCCGGGCCCGGGCGGCCGAGGAGGAGCGGGCGGCGGCCCTGATCGCCGGGTTCGTCGCCCGGGCACGTGACCGTGGCCTGGCCACGGTCGCGCTGACCGCCCGCTCGTACGGCGGTCGCGGCCGCTACCGGACCGGGCTGCGGGGCTGGTACCTGCGGGCCGACCTGGCGGTCGGCGAGGACGGCAACCTCTACCTGCTGACCGTCCCGGCCAGCCTGCGGGCCCGGTTGGTGGGTACGGCGCTACCGCCGTACCCACCACGGCTGGTGATCGGCGAGGGTGGCCGGGACGGCGAGTCGATCCCGCTGGAGGTGCTGCTGCACCGCCGGCTGGACGCCGACGGCTGACCGACGGGTCAGGCGCTCTTCACCTCGGTCGGGGTGTCCACCGCGCCGTGCACCGTCCCGGCCGCGCTGCTGAAGGCCACCAGGGAGAGCAGCAGTTCGCGCTGGGCCCGGCTGGGCATCCGGTCCAGCACCGCCTGGACCGCCTGGTAGCGGCGTTCCTTCAGTTCCTGGAGCAGCACCCGGGCGGACGCGGTCACCGAGAGCTGGACCTCGCGGCGGTCCCGGGGGTCGGGGGCGCGGCGCAGCATGCCGGTCGCCTCCAGCCGGTCGCAGAGCCGGCTCGCCGACGACGGCACGACGTCGAGCAGTTCGGCGAGCCGGTTGACGTTGGTGCCGGGCCGACTGCTGATGATGGACAGCACGCGGAGCTGGGTCGGCGACACCGTCGAGTCGTGGCTGGACCGTGCGGCGTCGAGCACAGCGATCAGCGACTCTGCGGCCGCCTCGACCGCGGCGGCGAGATTCGCAGATCGCTCCATGCCGTTGTCCTCTTGCCTTGGTCTAGCCCGTCCGATCCGGTTCGATCCTGCGTACGCCGCTACCCGCGGTATCGAGTTTCATACCATCCCAATCCAGACAGACGATGACGGCGTCGTCTTCGAGATCAGCATGTTCGTGGTAGGCGCGCAACTCGCGCATCACCGTACCAACCGCTTCGGTCGCCGGCTGCAGCCGAGTTCGACGGATGGCTCTGGCAAGGGCACTCTCGCCGTACGGGGCCCGGCCGCCGGGAGCGGCGGTGTAGACGCCGTCGCTGACGACCACCAGCCGGTCGTCCGGTTCGAGCTTGAACTCCTGCGCCTCGTAGCGGGTGTCGGCGAACATCCCCAGCGGGAGCTGCTGGTCGAGCCGGAGCAGTTCGACCTGCTGGCCGCGCATCAGCAGGGCGCGGGGCGAGCCGGCGTCGACGACCCGGACCCGGCCGGTCGGCAGGTCGACCTCGACGAGCAGGGTGGCGACGTGCCGGGTCCCGCGGTGTTCGGCGAAGACGGTGTCGGAGGCGAGTTCGGCCTGCTCGACCAGGCTGCCGCCGGACCGCCGGGCGTTGCGCATGGCGTTGACGGTCACCGCGGTCAGCAGCGACGCGGCCAGGCCGGCGCCGTATCCGTTGAGGACGGTGACGGTGAGCCGGTCGTCGGTCAGCGCCCAGTCGAAGTGGTCGCCGCCGACGGTGTACGCGGGTTCGAGCTGGCCCGCCAGCCGGTAGGCCGGATGTGTCTGGCCGCGGCCGGGCAGCAGGTCCCACTGCATCTCGGCGGCCATGGTGAGCCGTTCCCGGCGGCGGGCCCGGCGGTAGCGGTCGGTGTCGCGGTCGGCGGCCCGCAGCGCGACGGCGAGTTCGTCGGCGACCAGGCCGACCTCGTCGACGAGTTCGCCGTCGGGGGTGGCGGCGAAGTCGGTGACCAGCACCCCGATCCGCTCGCCCCAGGCGGTGACCGGAAGGTGGAGCCGTACGCCGCCGGCGGCCAGTTGCTCCACGACGGACCGCTGGCTGCCGAAGCAGCGTACGGCCGCGCTGGTCTCGGCCAGCGGGCCGTGGGCGGGGTGCGACTCGCCCAGCACCGGCCAGAGCCCGGAGATGCGGTAGTCGGCGACCAGCACGTCGGTCCGGGCTCCACCCAACCGGGTCCGGATGAATCCGTCGGCCACCTCGACCAGTTCATCCGGCGCGGCGGCCCGGAGAAGGGCCGCCACGGATCCGCGTGATTCCGGCATTTAATGGCTCTCCCGATCAATGTTTGCCACAGGGCAAGCATCATATGCGCAGAGAGATGTGGGGTGTCGCCCGGCCGTCCACCCGGGACCGGCGGCCCGGGCTCACCGCAGCGCGCGGATCCGGGCGGCGGTGACGGCGCGTAGTCCACCGACGACGGCCGCCATCCGGCGCGGCCGGGACACCGTGACCCGGCCCCGGTCCAGCGTCCGCAGCACCACCTCGGCGGCCTCCGCCGCGGACATCAGCAGCGGCCGGTTCGGCGCCTTGCCCATCTTGGTGTCGACGAACCCGAACCGAACCACCGACACCCGCACCCCTCTGGGCCGCAGCGCCAGCGCCAGACCCTTCAGGTACGCCGTCAGCCCCGCCTTCGACGCCGGATAGGCCGGCGCGTCCCCGGAGACCAGCACGTCGGCCAGGCTGGACAGCCCGACGAAGTGGCCCCGCCCGGCGGCGACCATCCTGGGCACCACCACCTCCACGGTGCGGGCGGCACCGAGCAGGTTGACCTCGAACGCCCGGGTCTGGGTGGCCAGGTCGGCGAGGTCGAGCGGCTCGCCGATCCCGGCGGCGTAGACACAGGCGTCGATCCGGTCGACCGGCTCGACCGCCGCGGCCAGCAGCGCCGGGTAGTCGGGGGCGGTGACGTCGGCGACGACGTGGCGGTAGCCGTCGTGGGTGACCGGGCTGTCGCGCCGGGAGACCCCGGTCACCGTCCACCCCGATTCCAGCAGCCGCCGGGTCAGCACCAGGCCGATCCCGTCGCTGTTGCCCACCAGCAGGGCGTGTCCCCTGGTCCGCGTCATCTGTTGTGCCGTCCCTCGTGGTGCGTGTGCCGTGGAACCCCGCCGGTGGCGGGCCGCCGATGCTACCGACGCGGAACCACCCGGCGCCCCGGGTCGGTCCACGGCGGACGGGTCAGGCCCGTCCCGTACGGCGGGCGCGGGCCAGCGCGGCGACGGCCGGTACGGCGGTCAGCGCGACCAGCCAGCCGGCGAGCACGTCACTGGGCCAGTGGACACCGAGCAGCACCCGGGTCGCGCCCACCACCGCCGGGGCGGCGACCGCGCCGGCCAGCACCCCGGGACGGCCCGGCGCCGGCACCTCGGACCAGGCGACCCCGGCCACCACCGCCGCGGCGAGGGTGGCGTTCGTGGCGTGGTTGGACGGGAAGGCGTATCCGTCGGCGATCCGCAGTGCCCGGTCCGGCCGGGTCCGGGCCACCCGGGCCCGGACCAGCCGGCACAGCAGGGTTCCGGCGGCCGGCGCGGCGGCCACGAAGGCGAGCGCCCGCCACCGGCGGCGCCGGGCGACGACGGCGGCGGTCGCGGTGAGCACGCCGACGACGACCCGCCCGTCACCGAGGTGGGTCAGCCGGCCGGCGGTGGTCGCGACGCCGGGGTGGCGGACGGCGAACCGGTGTGCCCGGCGGGCCAGTGCGGTGTCGGCGGTGACCAGTGCCGGCCGGCGGGTCGCGACGGCCACGGCCAGCGCGGCGAGCCCGGCGCCGGCGACCGCCGCCGCGCCGAGCATCGGACCGGCCGGCGTCGTGCGGGACGCCGCCGGACGGCCGTACCACCGGTCCCCTGTCATCACTGACCGCAACGACCGGCGCGGGCCACCGTGACGCCCGGCTACCCCGGGTGGCACCAGGTGCGCAGGCTGACCGTACGGCCCTCGGCCTCGCGGGTCACCGGCGGCTCGTCGGTCGGTGCGAAGCCGGCCGAGTGGGCCACCGCCACGCTGGCCACGTTGGCCGGGTCGATGCGCAGCACGACCCGGCGCATCCCGAGCGACCGGTGGGCGTACCCGGTCAGCAGGGTGACCGCCCGGCGGGCCAGGCCCCGGCGCCGGTGGGCGGCGCCGACCGCGTAGCCGACCTCGGCCTCGTCGGGCCCGCCGCCGGTCTGGAAGAGCAGGACCTCTCCCAGCGGGGTACGGCCGTCGGTGGTGATCGCGAGATGCAGCCCCCGGTCCTCGGCGCGGGCCCGGAACGCCTTGTCCAGGTATTTCCGCGCGGCCGTCAGGTCGAACGGCGAGCGGAGCGGGGTCCACCGGTCGACCTGCGGTTCGTCGAAGAGTTCGGACAACGCCGGCAGGTCGTCGTCGGTCCACTCGCGCAGGTGCAGCCCGTCGCCGATGATCTGCGGGTGGGGCGGAATCCGCAGGGTGCCGTGGTCGGCCGTCGTCATGGGGTGATCATGCCGGACGGGCGCCGCCCCGCCCACGCGTTTTCCGACCGTGGCGGGGTGGTTCGCCCGGTCGTGGCCGGATGCCGCGCCGGCGCCCGGCCCGGCGGCTAGGCTCGGACGGTTCATGCCACCGACCGTTCAGGAGAGCGACACGATGAGCAAGCCACAGGTCGACCCGATCCAGGGCCAGCCGCCCGCGGACCTCGTGATCGAGGACATCTCGGTCGGCGAGGGCGAAGAGGCCAAGGCCGGCCAGTCGGCGACGGTCCACTACGTCGGGGTGGCCCACTCGACCGGCCAGGAGTTCGACGCCTCGTGGAACCGGGGCGCGCCGTTCACGTTCCCGCTCGGCGGTGGCCGGGTCATCGCCGGCTGGGACCGGGGCGTCGTCGGGATGCGGGTCGGTGGCCGCCGCCGGCTGGTCATCCCGCCGCACCTGGGCTACGGCGACCGCGGCGCCGGCGGCGCCATCCGCCCGGGTGAGACGCTCATCTTCGTCGTGGACCTGCTCGACGTGAACTGAGCGCCGGCTCCCCGTCCGGTGTCTACTCGGCACCGGACGGGGTAAGCGCCGCGAACCCGACCTGGGAGCGGCGAATGGACGCACACGGTATGACCGTCGGGGTTCTCGGCTCGTACGGCGGCCGCAACCTCGGCGACGAGGCCATCCTCACCAGCCTGCTCGACGACCTGAAGGTCCGGGCGGACCGGGCCCGGATCCTGGTCTTCACCCGCGACCCCGACCAGACCCGGCGGGCGCATCCCGGCGTGGAGGCGGTCCGCTGGCAGGACAGCAACCACGACGGCCGGCTCGCCCTGCTGCGTGGCCTCGACCTGCTGGTGCTCGGCGGGGGCGGGGTGCTCTACGACACCGAGGCCCGGCGCTACCTGCGCATGGTGCGGGCCGCCCAGGAGCAGGGCGTCCCGGTGTTCACCTACGCCGTCGGGGCCGGCCCGCTCACCGAGCCGCTCGACTGCGCGATGGTCGTCGAGACGCTGAGTGCCGCGATCGAGGTGACGGTCCGCGACGAGGAGTCCAAACGGGCCCTCGAGGATGCCGGGCTCACCCGGCCGGTCACGGTCACCGCCGACCCGGCCCTGATGCTCGAACCGGAGGAGTTCGACCTCGGGATTTTGCACGGCGACCGGCTGCCGGAGCAGCGGCGGCTGATGGGGATGAGCGTACGGGAGCCGGGGCGGGCGGCGGAGAGCCTGGACCCGGCCGAATACCACCGGTTGCTCGCGCACGTCGGCGATTTCCTGGTGCACCGCTTCGACGCGCACCTGCTGTTCGTGCCGATGGAGAACCGGGACCTGCGGCACGCGCACGCGGTGCTGTCGCACATGACGGCCGCCGAGCACGGCCGCATCCTGCACGGCGACTACCGGCCCCGGCAGATCCTGGGGCTGATGGAGCACCTGGAACTGGTGGTGGGGATGCGGCTGCACTTCCTCATCTTCGCCGCGCTGGCCGGGGTGCCGGCGCTGCCGCTGCCGTACGCCGGGAAGGTGTTCGACTTCGCCCGGCAGATGGGCGCCCCGGCGCTGCTCGGCGTGGTCCGTGAGTCGGCCGGCCCGTTGCTGGCGGAGGTGGACCGGCTGTGGGACGAGCGGCCGGTGCGGTTGCCGCAGAACACCGCCCGGCTGGCGACGCTGCGGGACCGGGCGGCCTGGACCGGGGTACGCCTGGAGGCGGTGCTCGGCGAGGTGCGGGCCGGTACGGCTCGTCCGGTCGTCCGGGTGGGGTGAGACGGGGGTGAGCAGATCGGCTCAACATTTCCGGAATGCCAGGTAATCAGTCGAATGCTCGATGAGGAACCGGGTACCCGAGCATTTCAGGAAATAAGGGGGGAAAGCAATGTTTGTCATCAAGCGTTTGGGCGTGCTCTGCGCCGCCGCGGCACTCGCCCTGGCGCCGGCCGGGGCGGCAGCGGCGGTGGAGGCACCGGCGGCCCCGCCGATCGCGGCGCAGCCGTCGCAACAGGACACCCAGTTCCTGCAGACGATCCACCAGGTCAACCTGGCCGAGGTCGCGATGGGCAACCTGGCCCAGCAGAACGCCGGGAACCAGCAGGTGAAGGACGCCGGGGCGCGTTTCTCGGCGGACCACACCGAACTCGACAAGCAGGTCCAGCAGGTCGCGTCCAACCTGAACGTCAGCCTGCCCAACCAACCGACCGCCGAGCAGCAGGCGACGATGACCCAGCTCCAGGGGCTGACCGGCAACGAGTTCGACTCCGCCTGGGTGACCGCCGAACTCAACGGCCACATGCAGACGATGCAGGCCGTCGACACCGAGATCGCCCAGGGCAGCGATCCGCAGGTCGTGCAGCTGGCCCAGACCGCCCAGCCGGTGATCCAGGCACACATCGACCTGCTGGTGTCGCTGGCGCAGGGCCTGGGCATCGCGGTGCCGAGCATCACGCCGAGCCCCGGCGGCACGGTGACCCCGGCCCCCGGCGCCACCACGACCACGCCGGCCCCGGGCGGCACGCCCACCACGCCGTCGCCCGGCCGCACCTCGGTGACGCCCGGCCCGGGCGGGACCGAGACCCTGACTCCCGAGCCGGAGGTCTCGTAACCGCGAACCGTTGAACGGCCCGCCACCGGTCGCGCCGGTGGCGGGCCGTCGCGTGTGGACCGGCTACCGGCCCGGTACGTCCACCGCGATCTCGGCCCCGAGCGAGTAGCCGCCGGTGAGCCTGAGGTCGTCGCCGCTCCAGAAGCGGCCGGGGTCGTACCAGTTGGGGCGACGGCCGGGCGCGAGCAGCCCCATCGCCTCGTACGTCACCGCGACGACCTCGGCGCAGTAGGCGCTCTCCAGGTCGTTGTCGCGTACGCCCCGGCGGAACGCCGGCACCCGGCCCCGGGCCCACCGCCAGGCCAGTTGCGCGGTGGAGGGGAACGGGACGCCGTCGAGACGGGCGATGGTGCGCAGCACCGCGTCGTCCATCTCGCCGGTGACGGCCGGGTCGAGTTGGCGCAGCCAGGCGCGCTGGCCGTAGCGGCCGGCCCAGACCGAGACGGCGTCGCGCAGGTCGTGCAACTGCACCCCGCGGTGGTGGGTGCCCGACCACATGTCGGGCAGTGACCGGCCGAGTTCGGCGTGCCACATCAGCGGCGGCAGGTCGTCGAGGACGACGGCCATGCCGACGTGGTTGACCGGGCTGTTGGTGGTGAACTGGATGGCGCGGTCGGCGCCGCTGGTGCCCCGGAAGACCCAGAGGTCTCCGGTGCGGGTCAGGTTGACCGCGTCATCGAGGTTGATCGGCGTGGCGGACACGAGCCCTACCATAGGCAGATGCGTTCGTGGAAGATACTTGGGCTGGCCGGTTTCGTCGGCGTGGCGGCGTCCGGGGTGGTCATCGCGCGGGCCGAGCGGCGCCGCCGGGCATACACCCCGGAGCAGGTCCGGCAGCGGTTGCTGGAGCGACACGCGGCGGCGGCCACCCCCACACCCCCCGCCCCCGCCGAAGGCGCCTGGCCCTGACCGTCCTACCCTCCCGCGATCTTGGAGTTGTCTCCCCCTTTTGTCGGGTTCGTCGAGCGACAAGTGCAAGATCGCGGGAGAAGGTCAGAGCAGGCCGGCGGAGCGGAGCAGGGTGACCAGCCCGGCACCGTCGGGCGCCGACACCCACTTCTTGGCGAACCGGCCCGGCGAGTCGACGCCGCCGAGCTGGGGCGGCAGCATGCCGGCGATGTGTGCCGGCAGCGCGCCGGCCAGCACGACCTGGGCCGGTGACAGCCGGCGGATGGCGACCGCGGCGACGTTGTCCGGGTAGGCGGCCGCGAACTCGGCGTAGATCTCCTGGTCGTGCTGGCCGTCGTCGCCGATCAGCAGCCATTTGATGTCGGGGAACTCCTCGGCCAGCCGCACCAGGGTGGCCCGCTTGTGTTCCCGGCCGCTGCGGAACCACCGGTCGACCGTCGGACCCCAGTCGGTGAGCAGCAGCGGACCGGCCGGGTAGAGGTGCCGGCCGAGGAACCTGGTCAGCGTGGGCGCCACGTTCCACGCCCCGGTCGACAGGTAGAGCACGGGCGCGCCCGGGTGGGCGTTCACCAGCCGCTCGTAGAGCACCGCCATGCCGGGCACCGAGGCGCGGGCGTGTTCGTCGAGCACGAACGTGTTCCAGCCGGCGAGCAGCGGCCGGGGCAGCGCGGTCACCATGACGGTGTCGTCGATGTCGGAGACGATCCCGAACCGTACGGCGGGGTCCACGACGCGTACGGGGGCGTCGACCGGCTCACCGCCGGGGCTGCTCAGCCGTACGGTGTGCCAGCCCGGCTCGAGGTCGGCCCGCACGACGACGTCGACGAACCCGCCCCGGTCGGCGAGGACCTCGTGCCGCTGGTCGCCGGCCTCGATGACGACGGGGGCGGAGTTGACCGACACGGTCAGGAAGCTGCGCCAGCCGCGGACCTTCTTGGGTCGCCGCCGGGGCTTGCCGCCGGTGCGGCTGAGCAGCACCCGGCCCAGCACCCGTACCCAGCCGGGCGCGCCGTAACCGGTGTACGGCAGGACCACGACGTCCCAGCCGCGCTGGCGCAGCCGGCGCTCCATGATGTTGCGGACCGCGTCTTCGAACCGGGCGGCGCGGTGCAGGCTGGGCACGGCCGGTTCACCCACCGGGATAAGCGACACACTCCAACCCTGCCCTATGGCCATGGGTGACAAACCGCCGCCCCGCCCACCCACGGCAAAAAACGACCTTGCCCCTGTCGCCGCCCGGATCAGGTCGAACGGGCGGGTGACAGGGGCAGGATCGCGTCGGGTGGTACGGGTGCGGATCAGGCGGGCAGACCGCCGACCTGGGTGTTGATCCAGGGGCGGATCGACGACAGGTCACCGTAGATGGACGGGCCGGTCGCGCACACCGAGTTGTTGTTGCCGGCGCGGCTGGTGGCGCCGATCAGGTGCCAACGGTTGTTGATCATGCGGACCTGCGGGCCGCCGGAGTCGCCGTAGCAGGCGCCCGCGTTGCCGTTGGTGTTGTTGGTGCAGATCTCGTACGGGCCGTTGATGCCGATGCAGGCGCTGTCGGCGCGGATCGAGGTGTCCAGCTCGTGGGCGACCAGCGGGGCGCCGCCGCAGCCGGGCTGCGGGCAGGTCTGGCCCCAGCCGATGATCCGGGTCGCCGTGCCGACCGCGCCGGAGCTGGTCGGGATCGGCGCCGGGGCGTAGCTGACGGAGCTGCCGAGCTGGAAGAGCTTGACGTCGATCGTCGGGTGGTTGACCACCCGGATCACCGACACGACGACGCCGCCGCTGCTGCGGTTGACGCTGCCGACCCGTACCGTGCTCGGGCTCGGACAGTGCTTGGCGGTGACCGCCCAGTTCGCCTTGATCAGCGAGCCGGTGCAGCCCGAGACGTAGACCATGAACGAGTAGTTCTCCGAGGCGGGGCGGCCGTTCACGACGAGGGTGCCGACGTCGCCCTGCGGGCCGCTGGCCGCCTCGGTGGCGGCGTACGTGGGAGTGGCGGGCGCCGCGCTGGCCACGGCGGGTGCGGCGAGGCCGGCGGCGACGACGCCGGCCGCCAGCAGGAGACGGGCGAGCAGGACGGGTGCCTTCATCATGCTTGTCCTTGTCTGTGGGAGGACGCCGGACCGGGGGTGGATCCGGCGGCTGACCGCGTGCCGGCGCGCATCCGGCGGCCGACCGGATGCCGCGGGCGCGCATCGTTGGAGGTGAAGCACTGGGACGCCCAGGGAAAACCATATCGACACGGTGAAGAATTTCAATCTGTCTATCTATATTGATTCGCGCCCTACCCCCGTGTGATGACCGTCGACACCGGCCCGTGACGCGTAGAGCCGGCCCGTCCCGGGTATAGGCGCATCCAACGCAGGTGAGGGAGGGATCGCGGTGACGTTCGCAGCCGTCTCGGCGCACATCGAATCGGGCGCTCTCGTGATCACCCTTTGTGGACCGCTGACCGTGCCCGCGGTGGCCGCCACCCGGCGGGCGCTGGCCTGGTGCGTCGCCCACCGGCCACCGGCCGTGCTGGTCGACTGTGCCCGGGTGGCCACCGGCCGGCGTACGACCGCGACGGTGCTGACCGCCGCGATGGCGCGTACGGCGAGCCAGTGCGGCACCCGGCTGGCGCTGTGCACCCCCACCCGCCGGGTGGGCGGCCTGCTGCGCCGGGCCCGGCACGCCCCGTTCCGGATCTACGGCGGTCTCGGCGCGGCGCTGCGCGAACTGCGGCCGCACCACGTACCGGCCGGCACCCGGCGGGCCCACCTGCGGCTGGAGCCACAGCCGGACGCACCGGCCGCCGCCCGCCGGCTGCTGCGGGCCAAGTGCGCCGAATGGGGCCTCGACCAGGTCGTCGACCCCGGCCAGATGATCGTCTCCGAACTCGTCGCCAACGCGGTCGAGCACGCCGGCACGCCGATCGACCTGACGCTCAGCCACGCCGGCCGCAAGCTGCGGATCGCCGTCGCCGACCGCTCGCCGGCCCACCCGGCCTTCCCCGGGCCCGAACCGGCCCCCCGGGACCCGGCGGCCGGCCTGTCGATCCGCGGCCGGGGACTGGGGCTGGTCAGCCTCGACGCCGACGGCTGCGGCGTGGTGACCGGACCGGACGGCAAGATCGTGTGGGCGAGCGTGACGACGCCGGCCCGGGTCCGGGTGGCCGGCCTGCGGCGCTGGCACCCGGCATCCCTGTCCGGCCAGCCGCGACGCGTCCCCCGCTACCGCACCGCCTGACCCCGCGGTCAGGTTGGCGGACCCGCCCGCGCGGGTAAGGAACCGGCCATGGGCGCAACCGGAAAGCCACGCCGCGTCGCCGTCGTCGCGCACGCGAAGAAGACCCTCGACGGCGGTCTCGACGAGCTACGCAAGCTGATCGCCGACGAGGACGTCGACGAACTCCTCTGGTACGAGGTACCCAAGAGCCGCAAGGCCCCGAAGAAGGCCCGCAAGGCGGCCGAGGCCGGCGCCGACCTGGTGTTCGTGTGGGGCGGCGACGGCACCGTGCAGCGCTGCCTCGACGCGCTCGCCGGCACCGGCACCACCGCCGCGATCGTGCCCGCCGGCACCGCCAACCTACTGGCGTCCAATCTGGACATCCCGCGCGACCTGGCCGAGGCGGTCCGGATCGGCTTCCGTGGCGACCGCCGCGACCTCGACCTCGGGCGGGTCAACGGCGAGCACTTCGCCGTCATGGCCGGCGCCGGCTTCGACGCCGCGATGATCGGCGAGGCCGACCGCGACCTGAAGGATCGGGTGGGCCGGCTGGCGTACGTCTGGACCGGCCTGCGCCACATGCGCGACGGCGCGGTCGGGGTACGGATCCGGGTCGACGGCACCGGTTGGTTCGACGGGAAGGCGAGCTGTGTCCTGATCGGCAACGTCGGCACCATCACCGGCGGCATCGAGGCGTTCGACGACGCGCGGCCCGACGACGGCTGGCTCGAGGTCGGCGTCGCCACCGCCGACGGCGCGGTGCAGTGGGCCCGTACCCTCGGCCGGATGGCGGCCGGCCGCTCCGACCGGTCCCCGTTCGTCCGCATCACCCGGGCGAAGAAGATCGACGTACGGTTCGCCGAGCCGGTGACGTACGAACTGGACGGTGGCGAGCGGGGCACCACCCGCCGGCTCAAGACGAAGGTCCGGCCGGGCGCGGTGACGGTGTGCGTGCCACGCCCCGAGCCGGCCTGAGCCCCGGCCCGACCGGCGCCGCCCCCGCGGCCAGGACCCGGGTGGGGGTGTAGCTGGCCCCACCCGGGTCGGCAGCTTTCCGTATACCCTCCCGACCCGCCCGGTCCATACCATCGACGCATGACAGCGATCGAGGTACGCAACCTCCACAAACAGTACGGCGACCGGGTCGCCGTGCGCGACGTGTCGTTCGCCGTCGAGGAGGGCGAGATCTTCGGAATCGTCGGCCCGAACGGCGCCGGCAAGACCACCACGGTCGAGTGCGTGACCGGCCTGCGGCGCCCCGACGGCGGCTCCGTCTCGGTGCTCGGCCTCGACCCGGTCCGGGACCACCAACGGGTCAGCGAACTCGTCGGCGCGCAGCTGCAGGAGAGCGCCCTGCCCGACCGGCTGCGGGTCGGCGAGGCGCTGGAACTGTTCGCGTCGTTCTACGCGTCGCCGGCCGACCCGGCCCGGCTCATCGACGAGCTGGGGCTGGCCGACAAGCGGCGGACCCCGTACGCCAAGCTGTCCGGCGGGCAGAAGCAGCGGCTGTCGATCGCCCTGGCCCTGGTCGGCAACCCCCGCATCGCCGTACTCGACGAGCTGACCACCGGGCTGGACCCGCAGGCCCGCCAGGACACCTGGCGGCTGATCGAGCAGGTCCGCGACCGGGGCGTCACCGTGCTGCTGGTCACCCACTTCATGGCCGAGGCCGCCCACCTGTGCGACCGGGTGGCGGTGATCCGCGACGGCGAGGTCGTCGCGCTGGACACCCCGCACGGGCTGACCGGCGGTGTGGAGTCCGGCCAGCGCCTCGGCTTCCGCCCGGACCGCGACTTCGACGAGCGGCTGCTCGCCGACCTGCCCGGGGTGACCTCGGTCCGCCGGCAGGACGGCGAGGTGCTGGTCACCGGCACCGGTGACCTGGTGTCGGTCGTGCTCGTCGAGCTGACCCGGCGCGGCGTGGTGCCGACCACCGTCCAGCTGAGCCAGCCCAGCCTCGACGACGCGTACCTGGCCCTCATCGGCGGATCCGCGCGGCAGGAGGAGACGGCATGAACACCCGACTGGTACGCACCGAACTGCGGCTCTTCCTGCGCGAGCCGGCCTCGGTCGGCTTCGGGCTCGCGATGGCCCCGCTGATCCTGGTGATCCTGGGCTGCGTCCCAGCGTTCCGGGAGGTCAACGAGGACCTCGGCGGCCTGCGGGTGATCGACCTCTATGTGCCGATCATCATGCTGATGGCGATCGCGATGATGGCGGTGAACGCGCTGCCGAGCGAACTGGTCACCCGCCGGGAACGCGGGGTGCTGCGCCGGCTGTCGACGACCCCGGTGAAGGCGTCGGCGATGCTGTCCGCCCAGATCGTGGTGCACCTGCTGCTGACGGCCTGCACCGTCGCGGTCATCCTCGCCCTCGGCCGGCTGGTCTTCGACGTCCGGATCCCGCAGAACCCGGCCGGCTTCCTGCTGGCACTGGTGCTGAGCACGTTGGCGCTGTTCTCGATCGGGATGTTGATCTCGGGCCTGTTCCGCACCAGCCGGGGTGCGCAGGGGGTGGGCACCCTGCTCTTCTTCCCGATGCTGTTCTTCGCCGGGCTGTGGGTGCCGCGCGAGGCGATGCCGGACCTGCTCAACCGGATCGGCGACTTCACCCCGCTGGGCGCCGGCGCGCAGGCGCTGCGGGACACCTCCGACGGGGGCTGGCCGTCCGCGCTGCACCTGGTGGTGCTGCTCGCGTACGTGATCGGTGTCTCGGCCGCCGCGGTCCGGACGTTCCGCTGGCAGTAGGGGCAGGTGCGGGGGGCGGGCCGGGCGGGGCCCGCCCCCGCCTCGTCAGGGTGCCACCGGCACCGCCCGAGTACGGCGCCGCAGCAGGCCGTAGCGGGGGGCGAACAGCCAGGTGCCGACGAAGACCGCGCTCAGCGTCAGCACGATCAGCCCGCCGGCGGCCAGGTTCAGGTGGTACGACAGGTAGAGGCCGGTGACCGCGCAGACCGCGCCGATCCCGGCCGAAAGCGACATCATCACGCCCAGCCGGTCGGTCAGCATCCGGGCGGTCGCCGCCGGGGTGATCAGCAGCGCCAGCACCAGGATGTTGCCGACCGCCTGCAACGAGATCACGATGGCCACCGTCACCATCACGTACAGCGCGGTGTCCAGCCAGAAGACCGGCAGCCCGGACGCCGCGGCCGTCTCCCGGTCCAGGCTGACCGTCACCAGTTCCCTGCGCAGCGCCAGGACCGCCGCGACCAGCAGCCCGCCGACCACCGCCACGGTCACCACGTCGGCGTCGGACAGGCCGAGGATCTGTCCGAACAGGAACGACGCCAGGTCGCCGGTGTAGCTGCTCCGGGTGCTGACCAGCACGATGCCCAGCCCGAAGGCGAAGGCGAAGAACACCCCGATCACGGCGTCCTCCTTCAGCCGCCGGTTCTGGGCCACGACGGCCACGGTCAGCGCGGTCGCCACCCCGGCCACCGCCCCGGCGACCGCCAGGTTGACCTGGAGGACATAGCCGACGGCCACCCCGGGGAACACCGCGTGGGCGACCGCGTCGCCGATGAACGCCATGCCGCGCAGCACGACGAAACTGCCCACGACCGCGCACACCACGCTGGCGAGCACCGCCACGACGAACGCCCGCTGCATGAACACGTGCTGCCAGGGTTCGGTGAGCGCCTCGATCACCGCCGTACCCCCAGGGTGTCGAGCAACCGGTCGGACGAGGTGACCCCGAAGGCGCGCAGCCACAGGGCCGGGTCGGTCAGCCGGTCCGGCGGCCCCTCGGCGACCACCCGCCGGTTCAGCAGGCACAGCCGGGTGCAGGACGCGGCCGCCGCCGGCAGGTCGTGGGTGGTCGTCAGCACCGCCACGCCCTCGCCGCGCAGCCGGTCCAGCAGCGCGGTCAGCAGTTCCTGGGTGGGTACGTCCACCCCGGTGAACGGTTCGTCGAGCAGCAGCACCCGGGGACGCAGCGCCAGCGCCCGGGCGACCAGGACCCGCTGGCGCTGGCCGCCGGAGAGCTGCCCGACCGGGCGGTCCCGCAGGTCGGTGAGACCGGCCAAGGCCAGTGCCTCGGTCACCGCCGCCCGGTCGGCGGGTTTCGGCCGGCGCAGCCAGCCGATGGCGCGGGTACGGCCGGTCAGCACCGCGCCGGCCACGGTGACCGGGAAGTCCCAGGCGAACTCGTGCCGCTGCGGGACGTACCCGATCAGGGACCGGACCCGGGCGGCGGGTGAGCCGGCGACCAGCACCCGCCCGCGCTGCGCCGGGACCAGCCCGAGCACCGCCCGCAGCAGGGTGGTCTTGCCGGCGCCGTTCGGGCCGATCAGCCCGACGATCTCGCCGGCCCCGACGGTCAGGTCGACGTTGTCGACGGCGAGCCGCTCCCCCAGCCGGACGGTGAGCGCCTCGACCCGCAGTGCCGGGGTCACGACGCCCGCCCCGCCCGCCGCCGGCCGAGCCGGACCAGCAGCGCGCCGGCGCCGAGCAGGACCAGGCCACCGACGGCGGCCGGCAGGACCCACGACTCCCCGGTACGCGGCAGCCGGCCGCCCGGCCCGTCGCCGTTGCCGTCGCCGCCACCGGGGGTGACCCGGCCCGGGTCGGTGCCGTCACCGACGGCGACCGTGAGGGTACGGCTGTCGGTGACCGGCGCGCCGCCGGTCGTGGTGGCGCTCATCGCCACCTCGAGCCGGTAGACGCCGGGGGCGCCGAACGCCCAGTTGCCGTGGGCGTGGGTGTTGAGCGGGATGTCCAGTTCCCCCGGCAGCCTGGTGCCGTCGAACAGCACCTGTGGTTTGCCGAACGAGCCGGTCAAAAACAGCGTGAACGCGCCCGGTCCGGTGACGCTCTTCAGCGTCCAGGTCACCGGCCCGCGGATCCCGCCGACGACCGCCTCGTGCTGGGTGTTCCAGCCCGGCCAGACGATGCCGTCCTGCTGCGCCTGCGGCAGCAGCCACACGCTCCCGCCGGCCGGGCCGAGGAAGGCGTGGTCGGCGCCGTCCGGAACGGTGATCCTCGCGTTGTCGCGTACGTGCAGCACGGTGTCGCCGAGTTCCCGCCAGACCGGCGGGCTGACCGTGCCGTCCTTGATCCGGATCCGCCACCGCCCGTCGGTCAGCGTCGGCCCCATGTCGACGTGGCCGTCGTCGATCACCTTGCGCTCGCCGGTGCCGGCCGGAGCCGTCGCGGCCAGCGCCGCCGGTGCGGGTGCGGCGGCCGGGACCGCCGGTGGCGCGGCGGCCCGCGCGAGCGGTACCGGCCCGGCGGTACGGTCCCCCGCCGGGGCGGACGGCGGGCCGACCGGCGGCGGGCTGATCGGCGGCGGGTCGACTGGCGGCAAGTCGATCGGCGGCACCGTCACCCGCCAGGTGGCCGCCGCCGGGCCGACCGGCCCGGCGGCGGCGGTGAACGTCAGCTCGTAGTCGCCGGCGGCGTCGAAGGCCCACACCACCCCGCCGGTCCGCGTACCGGCCGGCAGCAGGACCGAGTCCGGTAGCCCGGCCCCGCTGCCGAGCAGCGGCGTCGGGGTGCCGAAGCCGGACAGCGTGTACGCCGTGAACCGCCCGGGGCCGGTCACACCGGTCAGCGCCAGCGTCACCGGGCCGCCGGACACCCCGGTGGTGTCCAGGGCCGGCAGGGCCGGGTCGCCGCCGGCCAGCGCCCACACCGGCCGGCCGGCGGCGCCGAGGAACCGGAACGCGGGCCGGTGCGGCACCCGGGCGGCGAGCCCGCCGTCCGGCCCGAGCCGCACGTCGTCGGGGCGGTACCCGGCCTCGCCCCGGGCCGCCTGCCGGGCGTCGCGGAACCGCAGCGACAGTTCGCCGCCGTCGACCCGCACCGAGAGCAGGTCGGCCCCGGCCACCACCGCTGTCGGGGGCGGCGGCGGGGACGGCGGCGCGGCCACGGCCGGCGGCGCGCCGCCCAGCAGTACGGCGGCCAGCACGCCGGCCGCCACCCGCATCGGTCTCATCGTTCTCCTCCCAGGCAGCGCAACAGCTCGTCGGCGTTGTGCCGCATCATCGCGACGTACGAGGTGGTGTCGTGGTCGAAGGCGTCGCCGTAGATCCGGCAGACCCGCACGCCCTGATCGGCGGCGACCCGTTTCAGCACGCCGGCCCGGGCGGCGAGTTGCGGTTCGACGAAGACGGCCGGCACCCGCAGGTCGCGGATCGTCTCCGTCAGCTTCGTCACCTGGGCCGCGCTGGGCTCCTGGGCCGGGTTCGGCACCACGAAGCCGGCGATGGTGAGCCCGTACGCGCTGGCCAGGTAGCCGAACGCGTCGTGGGTGGTGACCAGGTTCCGCCGGTCGGGCGGGACCTTCGCGAGCTGCGCGCCGACGTACGTGTGCAGTGTGGACAGTTCGCCGAGGTAGCGGTCGAGGTTGCCGGCGTACAGGTCGGCGCCGGCCGGGTCGACCTCCGCCAGGGTGTCCGCGATGACCTCGGCGTACGCCCTGGCGTTGCGGACGTCCTGCCACAGATGCGGGTCGATCTCGCCGTGCACGTGCTTGCCGAGCACCGCCTGCGGCAGCTGCCACACCCTCGTGCCGGGTGCGCCGAGGAACGCGAACCGGGCGTCGTCCGGCACCTGCTCGACCGCCCGGTCGGGTACGTCGACGACGACCTGCCCGGCCGGGATGTCGCCCTGTTCGTCGGTGCGGGCGAACACCTGCCCGGTGTCGAGGTCGACGGCGAGGTCGGTGTGGCCGGCGTCGAGCAGCGTGGTCCGGCCGTCGCGCAGCGCCCCGCGCGGGTCGACGCCGACGGCGAAGGCGAACGTGCCGCTGCCGAGCTGGCGGGGCGGGCTGCCGTCGCCGGCGTCGACCCGCGCGGTCATCGTCACCCGGTACTCCCCCGCCGCGCCGAACGACCAGTTGAGGTGGGTGTGCGCGTCGGGCGGCAGGACGGCCACGTCGGCGTCGGTGATGCCGTCGGCCGAGTCGTAGTAGACCCTCGGCTGGCCGAGGGCGTCGGTGAGGTAGGCGGCGAAGCGGCCCGGCCCCTCGACGGCGGTCACCGACAGCCGTACGTCGGCGGTGCGGCCCGGCCCCTTGCCGCGTACGGCGAGGCCCAGCCAGACCACGTCGAGGTCGAGGTTCTCGACCAGCGGGATCAGGGTCGCGCCGTACGGTTCGGCGCTCTCGGCGAGCGAGACGTTCGGGGACCCGGTGGGGACGTTGCTGTCGAAGAGCTTGATCAGCGAGTGCTCCTCGAGCAGCAGGTGGTTGGTGAAGGCCGCGTCGGCGCGGGCCACCTTGGCGGCGTCGGCCGGGGTCGGCTCGTAGGAGTGCGGGTCGCCGCCGGCCGGCACGACGGTCTCCACGGAGATCCGGTCGCCGCCGACGTTGCGTACCAGGTCGGCGATGATCTCGGTGCTCGCCACCACGGTCACCGCGCCGTCGTCGGCGGCGCCGGTGCAGCCGGCGAGGGCCAGGGTCACGGCCAGGGCGGCGGCGCCCGGGCCGGTGCGGGGCCGTCTCACGGTCGGTCCTTTCCGGTGGTCACGGTCGGTCGGCGGTCGTCCACGGGCGGGTCGGCGTCGGTGTCCGACCGGCCGGCGGCTTCGGCGCGGCCCTGGGCGCGGGCCCGCGCGACCGCCTCGGCCAGTGCGGTCCGGCGGCGCCGGCGCAGCCGGACCGCCGCGAGGGCCAGCAGCCCGAGCACGGCGAGCAGCAGCAGGTGCGGCCACGGCCAGGCCCACACCACGGCCCGCGCCGGGTCGGCGGCCGGCGGCGGATCGAGCACCTGGTCACCGACCGCGGCCGGGGTCACCCCGGCGGTCGCGGCCAGCCGGAGGAGCGGCGGTACGCCGGACAGCCGGACCTGGGCCCGCAGTTCGCCGCCGGGCAGGATCTCCGGCAGCGGTTGGGCGGTCGCGGTCCACCGGCCGAGCCCGAGCGGACCGGTGGCGGTCAGCGACGGCCGCCCGGTGAGCCGGACATTGCCGGTGTTGCGGACGGTGAACGTCGCGGTCAGGTCCCCGCCGGTGAACGGGTGGACCGGGCCGTCGTACCCGATCCGCAGGTCCCCGACGGCGAGCACGGGTCGCAGTTGACCGGTGACCCGCAGGTGGACCCGGGTGCCGACCCGGTGGTCGACGGCGACCCGGTTGCCGTCCGGGCCGGTGCCCTCGGCGGCCAGCGACGCGACGATGCCGCCGGCGTGGTCGCCGGGGGTGGCGTCGGCCGGCACCCGCAGCTCGAACGGGATGTCGACCCGGGAGGTGGCGGGCACGGTCACCGTCCGGGCCGGCAGCGTGATCCAGGAGCCGACGTCGACCGGTGCCGCGCCGGCGGCGAGCAGGTCGAAGCCGCCCTGTGCGGTGGTGAACGCGTCGCTGGCGTAGACGTCGAGGGTCAGCGGGCGGGGCGTGTGGTTGGTGACCGCGACGTGGTCGGTGAGCACGGCGCCCGGGTCGAGCTTGTATTCGAAGCCGGGCCGGCCGTCCGGCCCGGCCGGGCCGGACGGTGCCACGCCCCAGGTGACGGCGCCCGCCGCCGGCCCGGGTGCGGGCGAGGGGTGGCCGGGGCCGGGGTCGGCGCGGGCGCGGCGAGGGTGACGGCGGGCGGCGGGTCCGCCGCCGCGGCGGGTGGGGCCGGGCCGGCCGGTACGGCGGCCAGGAAGGCGGCGGCGAGCGCGGTGGGCAGGCGCATGGGTGGTTCGGTCCGTTTCCGGGGCGAGGGATGTCGGGGTCGGTGGCCGGGTCCGCCGTTCCGGTCGGCCGGCGGACCCGGCCGGGACGCACCGGCGAGGCCGGCCGGCGGTCCCGCCCGCCGGGGTACGGCCGGTGGCCCGTACCCCGGCGGGGCGGCTCAGATGGCGGTGAGGGTGAGGGTCGCGGTGTACGTACCGGGCGGGGTCTCCGTCGGCACGCTCAGCCGCAGGCCGGCGGAGAGTTCGGCGGTGCCGCGGCCGGCGCCGCCCGGCGCGGTCGCCAGTACGCTGCTGGCGCCGAGGCCGGTGCCGGTGGCGTACGGGGCGACCTCCGGGCCGGCGACCGCGCCCTGCCCGCTGCCCTGGCTGACCACCCGGGGCGTCCAGCCGAGGTGGCCGGCGCCGAAGGTGGTGCCGTCCGGGCCGGCGAAGTCGGCCGGGATCTGGCCGGAGACGCTCCAGCCCGGGGCGGCCGAACGGGTGTCGGTCACCTTGACCGGCCGCAGTTCGCCCTGGCTCTCCCACCGGTCGCCGGCGGCGTTGAGCCGGGCGGTCGGCAGCACGACGGACCGGTCGTCGGGGTCGACGCTGACCACCAGGGCGCCCTGCGTGGCGTCGATGGAGGCGGTGATGGTCTGCGCCGCCCCCGGCTGTTGCGGCTGGTCGGCGACCCGCAGCGTGACGGGGGGACTCGTAGCCACGACGCCGTGGCCGGGCCCGTAGAGCTTGACCACGTACTCGCAGGCGTCCAGTTCGCGGGTGGCGGTGAAGCGGTAGGTCTCGCCGGCCTCGCCGGGGATGATGGCGAAGTCGGTGGCGCCGGGGCACCGGCTGAACCAGTGGTAGTGGTCCAGTTCGGACGGTGGGGTCTGGACGGCGCGCAGGGTGACGGTGTCGTTCGGCTGGTAGCTGTCGGCCAGGCCGCCGATGGTCAGCCCGTTCTCGGTTCCGCCGCCGGTCAGGTCGCCGACCACGAAGGAGTAGTCGACCGGGCCGGTGGTGAGGGCGGTGCCGTCGGCGAGCGTGGCGTCGGCCCGGAACTTCAGGGTGTATTCACCGAGTGCGGTGAACGCCCAGCTCGCGTGGGCGTGGGTGCCCACCGGTACGTCGATCGCGTCGGGCAGGCCGTCGGAGCTGCGGAACCTGACCAGCGGGTCGCCGAAGGCGTTGACGCCGAAGAGCGTGACGGCGCCCGGCCCGGCCACGTCGACGAGGCTGAGCCGGACCTGGTTGCCGGCGAAGACGCCGGTGCCGAGTTCGGTGGTGTTCCAGCCCGGCCAGAGCAGGTCCGGGTCCTGGGTCTGCGGCAGCACCCAGACGTCGGCGCCGGGGGTGCCGAGGAAGGCGTACCGGGGGTCGTCCGGCACGGTGGTGGCCGCGCCGGGTGCCACCTGGAAGGTGACGTCGGCCGGGTCGCGCTCGACGGACGGCTCGACGGTGCCGTCGTGCACCTTGAGCTGGAGCTGTCCGCCGGTGTAGTGCACGTCGACGGCGTCGACGTGCCCGCGGGACAGCACGACGCGCTCGGCCGCCGCCGCGGGTTGCGCCGCCAGCAGGGTGCCGGCGACGAGTACGCCGCCGGCGATCAGGGACGCGAGGGTACGCGTCCGCGTGGTGTCGGTCATTCCTCCCCTTTCATCGCGACCGGTGGTGGCCGCCGCATGGACGGTCCACTCCGGACAGTTCGGGTGCCGCCTCCCGGTCCGGCCGGGACGGCGTGACGCCACGGCAGAGCCGGGCCGATCGGCCGGGCCGCCGCGAGGCGAAGCCAACCTATAATGACAATCGTTTTCAAATAAGTCGAGGGGGTATCCGGACCCGACCCGCCGGAACCGTCGGGGCAGTCGGCTCCCAGCAACGTCGGCTAGCCTCAGTGCGCGCGTGACGAAGCGGCCGGACCGGTAGCCCGGTCAAGGGTGAGGAGCCGACAGGTGCCCGGACGGCAGGCGAAAACCGGTCGGGGTGCCGGCGGCACCCTCGACCGGTGGCGTGGACTGCCCGCCGCGCTCGTCTTCGTCGCCCTCGTCTGGCTGCTCGACGTCGTCAGCCAGACGCACGCCGTGTTCATCGGCTTCCTGGCCCTGGCACCGCTGATCGCCGCCGCCGTCGAGGGCGGCCGGCGGACCGCCGTCGTGTCCGGGGTCGCCATGACGGTCGCGGTGCTCGCCGGGCTGCCCAGCGGCCTGTTCGGCAGCCTCGACCACCTGCTGCGGGTGGCCGTCGTCTTCTCCGTCGGGCTCGCCTCGATCTACGTCGCCCGCTCCCGCACCCAGCGCGAACACCGCCTGCGGCAGGTCAGCGAGATCGCCCAGGTGACCCAGCGGGCCGTCCTGCGGGTGCTGCCCGAGCAGGTGGGTGACCTGCGGGTGGCGGCCCGCTACCTGTCGGCGTACGAGACGGCCAAGGTCGGCGGCGACCTCTACGAGGTGGTGGTCACCCCGTACGGCGTACGGGCCATCATCGGTGACGCCTGCGGCAAGGGACTCCAGGCGGTGCTGACCGCGTCGACGGCGCTCGGCGCGTTCCGGCACGCCGCCTACGTGCACGAGGACCTCGCCGCCGTCGCCGTCGACCTGGACCTGGCCGTCGCCCGGGACCCGGCGGGCGGGGCGGCGCCGGTCGCCTTCGTCACCGCCGCCCTCGTCCAGTTCGGCGCGACCGAACTCGAGGTCGTCAACTGCGGTCACCCCGCCCCGGTGCTGCGCTCCGGCGGGGACGACCTGGTCACGATCGAGCCGCCCGACCGCTACCCGCCCCTCGGCCTGCGCCGGGGGGCGCCGCCGCCGACCCCGGTACGGCACGCCTGGCGCCCCGGCGACCGGTTGCTGCTCTACACCGACGGACTGCTCGAGGCGCGTGACCGCGACGGCGGGTTCCTGGCCCTGTCCGAGATCTACGACTGTCTCGCCGAGTCGACCGGTGACGAGTGCGTCGACCGGATCGTCGCCCGCCTGCTGGCCCACACCCGGGGCCGGACCCGCGACGACGCGGCCCTGATGGTCCTCGACCGCACCCCGAACCCGGCCCGTTGATCAAGGAGTAGTCGCCCGATCTTGCCTGTCCGTCGTTAGCGTGAAGCCATGAACTACGACCAGGAACTGGTCATCGACGCCGACGCCCACCACCTCCTCGCGATGGTCGCCCGCCATCATGGACAGACGATGGAGAAGGCGCTCACGTCGATGATCGAAGCCGAGGCGGAACGGGTCGAACCCGGCCTGGTCGAGGACATGCGCCGTCCCGGCGCGGCGGTCAACCGGTTCTACGCGGCGATGAGCCGTCGGGTACCGGTCACCTTCCTCGACTCCGAGCGCTGATCCCGCCCACCGCACACCACACCTCACATACAACCCATATCCACCATTCCGCCCGTCGGACGGCGGTCGGGGACTGCGGCCCGGACGCGTGAGCAGGGCCGTCCCGGGGACGGGTTGGTGCCACTCGCAGGTGGGGGCGGTACCGTGTCTGGCAGTTTTTCGCCGGCACCCCACCCCCTCACCCCCGCCGGCCATGACCCGACGGGAGTCGACGTTGAGTGACCGGGTTCAGAACCGCCCCCGCTTCGAGCCGCCGGAAGGGCGCACGCTGACCAAGCCGGAGAAGCGTGCCCTCGCCAAGGAGGCGAAGGCCAAGGCCGTCGCCGCGCAGAAGCGCCGGCAGGCGATCCTCGGCGGCGTCGCCGGGCTGGCCGTCATGGCCGTCATCGTCGGCGCGTTCTTCCTGCTGAGGCCCGGTGACGACGACACCGGCACGGCGAGCCTCCCCAGCCCGGGCGCGAGCGCGCCCGGGTCGCAGGCCGGCGACCCGCCGGCCGGTCCGCCGACCGAGGCGCCGTTCCCGCCGCTGCCCGAGGGCGCCGACCCGGCGCTGGGCACCAAGCCGACGGTGACCGCCGGCACCGGCGAGCTGACCGAGCTGAAGGTCACCCCGATCATCGAGGGCACCGGCCCGGCCGCGGCCAACGGCCAGACGATCACCGTCAACTACGTCGGTGTCTTCTACGGCTCCGGCGAGGAGTTCGACGCCTCCTGGAACAGCTCGCGGCCGTTCTCCTTCCAGCTCGGCGCCGGCGGGGTCATCCCCGGCTGGGACCAGGGCCTGGTCGGTGTGAAGGTCGGCAGCCGGGTGCAGCTGGACCTGCCGACCGCGCTGGCGTACGGCGAGAACCCGCGCCAGGGCGCGCCGGAGGGCCCGCTGCGGTTCGTCGTCGACGTGCTCGGCGCGCAGCAGTAACCGCGGAACGCCGGATCCGCCGTGTTCGACCACTGGGTGATGGCCGTCGTCGTCGGCCCCTTCGCGGGAATGGTGGTGGTCCGGCTGCTCGCCGAGCGGCTGCGCCCCGGTGACGCGGCGGTGGTCTTCGCCTGGTCGGCGGTGATGCTGGCGGCGTCCAGCACGGTGAGCCTGTTCGTCTTCGCGCTGAAGGCCGCGGCCGAGCTTCCGGCGGTCGCGGCCCGCGGCAACTGGTCCCACGAGCGGGTGCTGCTCGACACCGCGCACGTGCCGTGGGCGTCGTGGCTGTCGCTGGCGCTGCTCGTCGCCGCGTTGCTGAATCTGGGGCGTACCCGCTGGTCGCAGCGGCGCGCGGTCCGGGCGGCGCGGCGGCACGCCGCGGCGCTGCCCGGCGACGGGCCGGGCGGGGTGGTGCTGCTAACCGACGGTGCGGCGGACGCCTTCACGCTGCCCGGCCCCGACGGCCGGATCGTGGTGACGACCGGGATGCGCGAGGCGTTGACCGACGAGCAGTACGCGGCCCTGGTCGCCCACGAGCGGGCCCACCTCACCGGCCGGCACCACCAGCTGGTGATGCTGGCCTGGCTGGCCGCGGCCACCCACCCGCTGCTGCGGCCGATGGCCCGGCACGTCGAATACCTGGTCGAGCGGTGGGCCGACGAGCGGGCGGCGGAGCAGACCGGCGACCGGCGGACGGTCGCGCAGGCGGTCGGGGTGGCGGCGCTGGCCGCCGGCCGGCGCGGCGGGCTGGCGCACGCCGGGGCCCTGCACGTCAGCGTGACGACCCGGCCCGGGGCGGTGCCGCGCCGGATGGCGGCGCTGCTGCGGCCGGCGGGGCCGGTACGGCACAGCTACCTGCTGTACGTACCGGCGATGGTCGCGGTCGCCTCGACGGTGTGGGCCGGCGAGGGCGTCTACGACCTGCACGAGTTGCTCGGGCTGGCGCGCGTGCGCTGACCGGCGGCGAGCGCTCTGCTAACTTCTACAAACCTGTAGAAGAAAGCGGGGTGGCGATGGAGCTGAACCGGCTGGAGCACTTCATCGCCGTCGCCGAGCAGCGCAGGTTCACCGCCGCCGCCCGGCGACTCCACCTCGCGTCGGTGCACGCCCTCGAACGGGAGCTGGGGACACCGCTGTTCGAGCGCGCCGGCACCCAGCTCTCCGACGCGGGACGGGCGCTGCTGCCGGAGGCCCACCGCGTCATCGCCGCCGCCCGCGCCGCCCGGCAGGCCGTCAGCGACGCCCGGGCCGGCCAGCGGCAGCCGGTCAACGTCGGCATCCCGCACGGCCTGCTGCCGCCCGGCCTCTTCGCGACCCTGACCGCCTTCGGTGTCCAGCACCCCGGCGTCGACCTGCGGTTCGTCGGCGCGGGCGGGCGCGGCTGCGCCGACCAGGCCGACGGCCTGCGCGCCGGCCGGCTCGACGTGGCGTTCCTGGTCCGCGCCGCGGCCGGCACCGGCCTGCGGATGCACGTCGTGGCGACCGAGCCGGTACTGCTGGCCACCGCCGCGGACCACCGACTGGGCGGGCGCGACACGGTCGAGCTGACGGACCTGCGCGACGAGGGCTTCGTCGACTTCCCCGCCGGCTGGGGCGTACGTGCCGTGGTCGACGAGGTGTTCGCCACGGCCGGCGTCGGGCGTCGCCCGGTGGCCGAGATCGGCGACGCCGCCACCGCGCTGGACCTGGTCCGGCACCGGCTCGGCGTGACGCTGGTGCCTAGGTCGTGGGCGGCCCGGGCGACGGATCTGCGGTATGCCGAACTGGGGCCGCCGCGGCCGATGGTCGAGGTCGTGGTCGCGACCCCGGACAGCGCCGTGCCGACCGCCTCGACGGTGGCGCTGGTCGCCGCGGTGCTACGGGCCGCCGACGAGACGACCTGACCCCGCCCACGGCACCGGTGCGGGGAACGGGCGGGTGGCGGACCGGGGCGGGGATCCGGTCCGCCACCCGGAGCCGTCAGTTGCCGTGCCAGGTCCAGGTCACACCGTTCCCACCGCTCCCGGAGCCGGCGAGCGCCGGGGTGAGCGAGCCGGCGAAGAGTTGCTGGACGCGGTTCGCCTCGGCGGTGCTCGGCTGGGCGTTGGTGCACGACACGGGTGCGCTGCTGCCGGACATCAGGTCGGAGCAGAGGCCGGTGCGCCGGTCGGGCAGGCCCAGGATGTGTCCCCACTCGTGGGTGGCGATCCGGGTCCGGTCGTAGCCCTGGTTGACCGCCTGCCATCCCATCCAGATCCGGCCCGCGCCGAGCGAGGTGGTCTGGGCGCGGGGCCAGCCGGTGTCGACGTAGATGACCACGCTGGCCGGGGTGCCGGCCTGGAGGCGGATGTTGCTGACCCGGCTGTTCCAGATCTGCGCGGCCTGGGCGAAGTTGGTGGCGAAGACGCCGGCGCGGCTGGCGTCGTAGTAGATGGTGCGTACGGCGGCCGACATGTCGGCCGAGGCGGGCGCGGCGGTGACGGCCTGGATGCCGGCCACCGGCAGGAGCGCGGTCAGGACCGCGAGGGCGGCCTGCAGGAAACGTCGTCTGAACATGACGGACTCCTCGTGTGGGGGGTGGATCCGGCGCGCGCCATCGATCGACGCTAGACAATATAGATGCTGGTCGGTGGGGTCGGCCGCATAGCATCTGCCCCATACCGGGCCGCGTAGGCTCCGGACATGCCGAGCCTGACCCGCCACGAGGCGGCCGTCCGCGCCGACCGGCTTCGCGTCGAGGCGTACCGGGTCGAACTGGACCTCGCGGCCGGACGCGACGCCGACCACTTCACCTCGACCACGACGGTGCGCTTCGCCTGCACCCGGCCCGGCGCGACCACGTTCGTCGAACTGCGGCCGGTGTCCGTGTCGCGGGTCGTCCTCAACGGCCGCACCCTCGACCCGGGCACCCTGATCGGCAACCGGCTGCCGCTGGACGACCTGCGCGCCGACAACGAACTGGTCGTGCGGGCCACGATGGCGTTCTCGTCGACCGGGGAGGGCGTACACCGGTTCACCGACCCCGACGACGGCGAGGTCTACGTCCACTGCCACGCCCCGCTCGACAGCGCGCAGCGCGTCTTCGCCTGCTTCGACCAGCCCGACCTGAAGGCGCCACTGACGCTGACGCTGACCACCCCGGCGGACTGGACCGCCCGGGCCAACGCCGCCGTCGACTCCACCGTGGACACCGCTGACGGCACCCGCCGATGGGAGTTCGGGGCCACCCCGCCGATCTCCACCTACCACTTCACGTTCGTCGCCGGCCCCTGGCACGTACGGCGGGCCGAACACGACGGCATCCCGCTCGGGCTGCTCTGCCGCCGGTCGCTCGCCGCCGACCTCGACCGCGACGCCGACGAACTCTTCGCCGTCACCGGCGCCTTCCTCGACCGCTACCACGAACTGTTCGCGTCGCGGTATCCGTTCGCCAAGTACGACCAGGCGTTCGTGCCCGAGCTGAACTCCGGCGCGGTCGAGAACCCCGGCTGCGTCACCTTCACCGAGGACCTGCTCTTCCGGTCGGCGGTCACCGACGCCGACCGCGAACTGCGTACCGTGATCGTCGCCCACGAGATGGCGCACATGTGGTTCGGCGACCTGGTCACCATGCGCTGGTGGGACGACATCTGGCTGAGCGAGTCGTTCGCCGAGTACATGGGCTGGCGGGTCACCGCCGAGGTCACCGCCTACCGCGACGCCTGGACCAGCTTCACCATCCGGCGCAAGAGCTGGGGGTACGTCACCGACCAAGGGCCGTCGACCCACCCGGTCGCCCCCGAGGGCGTCCCCGACACCGCGCACGCCCTGCTCAACTTCGACGGCATCTCGTACGCCAAGGGCGCCGCCGCGCTCCGCCAGCTCATCGCGCACCTCGGCGACGACACGTTCCTCGCCGGTGTCCGCGCCTACTTCACCGCGCACGCCTTCGCCAACGCGACCCTCGACGACCTGCTGGCCGCCCTCGGCGCCGCCGCCGGCCGGGACCTGACCGGGTGGGCCCGGCTGTGGCTGCGCCGCGCCCAGGTCAACACGCTACGGCCCGAGGTGGCCCTGGACGCCGACGGCCGCTACCGGTCGGTGACCGTGGTGCAGACCGCGTCGCCGGAGCATCCGACACTGCGCCCGCACCGCCTCGCCGTCGGCGTCTACGGCACCGGCGACGCCCCGGGCACCCTGCTGCGCCGGTACACCGTCGACCTCGACCCGACCGCCGACGGTGGTCGGACCCCGGTGCCGGGGCTCGCCGGCACCGAACCCGGACGGCTGCTGCTGCTCAACGACGGCGACCTGACGTACACGAAGGTCCGCCTCGACCCGGCGGACCTGGACCGGCTGGACACCCTGCTCGGCGCGCTCGACGACCCGCTGGCCCGCGCCGTGGTCTGGACCGCGGCGATCGACGCCGCCCGCGACGCCGAACTGTCCCCGGCGCGGTTCGTGGCGCTCGCCGCCGCCGGACTGCCCACCGAGACCGTGACCTCGGTCTTCGAGGAGGTGCTGCGCTTCGCCCGCGACTTCGCCGCCACCCGCTACCTGCCGGAGCCGGCACAGCCCGCCGCCCTGGCCACCCTCGCCGCCACCTGCCTGGAGACCCTCGACCACGCCGCACCCGGCAGCGGCCGGCAGCTCGCCGCCGCCCGCTGGCTGGCCGCGTGCGCCGGCCCGACCGACACCGGCCGGCTCGCCGGCTGGCTGGCCGGCGACGGCGTACCCGAGGGCCTGGCCGTCGACGCCGACCTGCGCTGGACACTGCTGTACCGGCTGGTCGCCCTCGGCGCCGCCGGCGAGACGGAGATCGCCGACGAGGTCCGGCGCGACCCGCAGGGCATCGAGCCCGCCGCCCGCTGCCGGGCCGCCGTCGCCACCGAACAGGCCAAGGAGCGGGCCTGGGCGGCGATCCGCGACGACGACACCCGGTCGGCCCACCTCGCCCTCGCCGCCGCCCAGGGCTTCTGGCACCCCGGCCAGGCCGGGCTGACCGCCCCGTACGTCGACCGTTACTTCGCCGACCTTCCCACGCTCGCCGGCCGGCGTACCCCGACCGCGACGGCCCGGATCGCCGCCACCGCCTATCCCAGGTACGCGGTGTCGGCGCGGACCGAGGAGGCGGCCGGGACCCTGCTCGGCCGGGCCGACGTCGACCCGGTCCTGCGCCGCGTCGTCCTCGACGCGACCGACGAACTGCGCCGCGCCCGCGCCGCCCGGACCGCGACCTGATCCCCACCTACCGTCTGCGTCTGGCCCCGCTCGGCCGCCGCTTCACCCCGGTCCGGCGGCCACCGTTGCCGCCGTTGCCGTCGGTGGCGCTGCCGCCGGTGGGCTTGCCGGTCGTGGCGGCCGGGTGCCCGCGGCGGCGACGTTCGCCGAGGACCGCCGCGACGACGATCGCCCCGGCGAATCCGGCGAAGGCGACGAGGGCCGCGACCTCGAAGACCCACGTCGTCTCCAGGTCGACGGCCAGGCGTGGCGCGAACACACCCAACGGATCGGTGATCACCTCCAGCGACGAGCCGGGCGGATACTCACCGGTCTCCTGCAGCTTGCCCGGCAGCGTGGTCCCGTCCGGCCCGGTCAGCGTGTAGCTGTAGAGACACCTGCCGGTGCGGGCGTTGTAGTGGCAGGTGGCGTCGCCGACCGTGGCGGTGACCGGATTCCCGACGGCCCGCATGTGCCACTCGGCGGGAACCGCGAACGCGGACCCCGCCAGCACGATCGCGAAAACGAACGCCACCCAGCTCGGGCCGGTACGTCCCTCGCTCAACCAGTAGAGCGAGAACGGCAACGCGATGAACACGACGATCGGTACGGCCGCGACCAGCCACCAGACCGGGCTCGCCAGGGCCGACCCGACGCCGAGGACCAGCCAGGCGAGCACGGTGACGGCGAGCAGCCCCGCCACCCAGATTCCGGCCCGCCCGGGCTTGAGCAGCGTCTTCTCGGACTCGTTCATGGTCAACATCCTCGTACGTCCGGGCCGGTCGGCGACGGTCCGGCACGACCGGATGGCCCGATCCTGGGACCTACCGCCGGCCCCGCCCCGCCGCCGGTCCGGTTTTGGTCCCGGCCGATCCGGTCAGATCCGGTCCGGTCCGGTCCGGTCCGGTCCGGTCCGGTCTGGTCCCGGGAACGTGCCAGAGCGGTGCCCCGGTTGATCCACCGGCATTACTTCGATGACAAGCTTCCGGTCATGCGAACGAAGCAGATCCTGACCGCCGCGATCGCGGCGCCGCTGCTCCTCCTCGGCCTCGCCGCGTGCAGCGCCAGCACCACCACGAAGAAGTGCAGCGGCAACACCTGCGAGGTCACGGTCAAGACGAAGAGCTCGGCCAAGACCAAGATCTTCAAGTACGACCTTCGGGTCAGCGAACTGAAGGACGACTCGGTGAAGGTGTCGTACCGGGGCGACTCGAAGACCCTCAAGGAGGGCGAGACCGCCACCGTCGGCCGGGTGACCGTCCTGGTCAAGGACGCCGACCCGGGCGAGGCCGAACTGACCGTCAGCCGCTGACCGACCGCGCCCCCGGCGCCGGCGACCCACCGCCGGCGCCCGGCCGTTCCCCACCGCTCTACCTAGCCCGGTGCGCCGCTGCTTCCCGGCGCCCGGCCGGCTCCCGGTACCCGGCCCTTCCCGGCGCGGGCCCGGGCGGCCGCCTCAGTTCCAGCCGTAGTCGCGGCGCAGCTCGGCGGCGACCAGGTCGAACCGCCGCCGGTCGAGGATCGCGCCCTCGCGGCGGATGCCGTCCTCGTCCACCTCGATCACCCGGTCCAGGCGTACCCAGCTCGGCCGCGACTCGCGGTCCCAGGCCCCCGGGCCGAGCCCGAACCAGTGCCGCTGCCCGTCCCGGTCGTCCTGGCTGGAAAGCATCAGCCCGAGCAGCGTGGCCCCCTTGCGGCCGACGACCAGCACCGGACGGTCCTTGCCCTGCCGGGGATCGTCCTCGTAGGGCACCCACGTCCACACGATTTCGCCCGGATCAGCCTGCCCATCGAGCTGCGGCGCGTAGACGAGAAGCCGGCCGTCACGGACCTCCCCCGTCGGACGGTTGCGCGGCGGCGCGGGACGGGCGGCGGGGATCGTACGGCCGTTCGGCGTACGGCCGGGTGCCGGCGCCTCCCGCCGGGCGGGCGCGGGCGCCTCCCGCCGGCCGGTGAGCTTGCCGAGCTTGGCCGTGACGCCTTTCCACAGGCTGGTCATGGCGCAACCCTAGACGAACCCGATCACCGGCGGCCGCAGGCCGGGCCGTCCCCTCAGGACGATCACCCCCCCGCCCGCGTCGGTAGGGTTGGGGACGCCGGCCAGGCGGGTGGAGCCGGGTGCCGTCGTACGGCGGCCAACTCCGCGCGGGCCGCACCGTTGCCGGAGGAGCCGCCGCTGTGACCAGCACCTGGAACTCGTTCCACGTCCACCTGCACGGCGGGCCGGAACAGATGGACACGGTGCTGCGCGAACACATCGGGCCGTACGCCACCCGGCTGCTGCGGGACGGCTTCGTCGAATCGTGGCACTTCGACCGGTCCTGGCAGGGCGGCCCGCACCTGCGCTGGCGGCTGGCCGGCGCCGACCCCGACACCCTCCGGCAGGTCCGCACCGACCTGGCCGCGAAGGCCGCCACGCTGCCGCCGCCACCGCGCGAGCTGGTACCGGAACACTGGTACGCCCGGTTCGGGTGGCCGGACGGCACCGGCCGCCTCGGCTGGCATCCGCACGGGACGGTCGTCGAGTCGCCGTACGCGACGGGGTCCGGGCCCGACGGCGGGCCGGGGGTGACGGGGGCGGGACCCGACGAGGAGCCGGTGGGAGCTGTGTGGCCCGGCGGAGCCGCCCGGGCTGGGGTGGCTGGTTCAGGGCTCGCCGCGACCGGAATGGCTGATGGTGAAGCGGCCGAGGTCGGGATGGGCGGCGTCGGGATGGGCGGCGTCGGAGCGGCCGGGGCCGGGATGGCCACGGTCGGGGCGGCCGCGCGACTGGCCGCCGAGTCGAGCCGGGCCGCGCTCGCCGTGCTCAGGCTGCCGGCCCGCCGGCGGCTGGCCACCTGCCTGGATCTGCTGTTCGCGACGGTCGCCGCCGCCCGGCTCGGCGACACCGACGCGGTCGCCCTGCTGCGCGGTTACGCCAACGGCCGGGTGCTCGGCGCGGAAGCCGTCGGCACCGAACTGTCGACGGCACTCGACGCCGCCGAGGCCGACTTCCAGGACGATCCAGACCGGGTACGGCAGCGCCGGCTGGTCGTCGCCGCGTCGGTCGAGTCCCGCGAGACACCCCGTACGGTGGTCGCGCTCTGGGCGGACGCGGTCGCCGCGCACCTCGGCACGCTGCGCTACCGGACGGTCGGGCCACCGGCCACCGTGCGGTCGGTGCTCGCCACCCAGATCCACCTGCTGCACAACCGGATCGGGCTCGACACGGCCGCCGAATGCCAGGTCGCATGGCTCGCCTCGTTCGCCTACCTGGCGGGGACCGGACCAGCCGGCTTCCACGACGGCGGACCGGACCGGGTCTACCACGAACGGGCGAAGTACGTCCGCTCCCGCTGGTCGGCGCAGTCCCCCAGGCACGGCCCCCACCCGCCGGCCGACGCCGTCGCGGCGGGTGGAGACGTCCCGCCACCCGGCGGCGTCGTACGGCCGCCGTCCGCCGGGGACGTCGTACGACCGCCGTCCGCCGGGGACGTCGTGCGACTGCCGGCGGTCGCGGCCGGGGTGCTCGGGGACGTGTCGCTCGCCGACGCGCTGCTGGCCCGGCGCAGCCACCGCCGGTTCGCGGCGGCACCGCTGGCCGCCGACGACCTGTCCCGGTTGCTGCGTTACGCGGCCGGCGACACCACGCCGGACGGTGGCGCCCGGCCCCGGCTGGCCCATCCGACGGCGGGTGGCCGACCGGCCGCCTCGCTGTCGGTATGGCCACGTCGGGTCGACGGGATCGTGCCCGCGCTGTACGCGTACCGGGCGGCCGGACACACGCTGCACCGGCTCGCGCCCGGCCCCACCGACGGGCGGCTGCGGCGGATCGCCCCGCAGCTCGCCGCCCGGCCACGGCTGACCGCGCCGCCCGACGTCGGAGCCGATGTCGGAACCGAGGTCGGCGTCGACGTCGACGCGGTGCCGCTGTGGCTGTTCGTGACCTCTGATCTCGGCGGGCTACGGGCCAGGTTCGGGCAGCGTGCCTACCGGTACGCCGCGATGGAGGCCGGCCACCTAGCGCAGAACCTGCTGCTGGCCACGACCGCGATGGGGCTGTCGGCGCTGCCGCTGGGCGGCTTCTTCGACGACGACCTCAACCAGCTACTGCTCCTCGACGGCGTACACGTCACCGCCTTCTACGCCCTCCCGGTCGGCCACCCAGCCCCCTGAAGATCCCCGTGATCAGGGAGTAGGTCGGGCGTGTCGTCGGCGTGCCACGCTCTGTACTCCCTGATCGCGGGGATCTTGAAGGACGGCACCCGCGCATGCCCCGGCCAGCACGCAGCCACCGGCCAGCACGCAGCCATCGGCCAGCGCACAGGCACCAGCCGGCGGGCGAGCGCCGGTAGGCGCCGAAGCCGGGCGGAGTGCGGCCCCGGTGATCCGCGTGATCAGGGACGTACTCCCCCGACACGCCGCCGACCCGCCCGATTTAGTCCCTGATCACGCGGATCTTGGAGGGCGGGTCGGGGGCAGGGACGTGGGGCTTGAGGGCGGGGGCGGGGTGGGTCAGGGGAGGCGGTAGGTCAGGTCCGGGGTCAGGTCGGCCACGTCCATCTGGGCCTTCTGCAACGTGCCGGAGTGGTCCCAGTTGACCGACTGCCAGCGGGTGAACTGGTCGAGGACCCAGATGCCGGACTGGCGGCTGCCGTTTCCGGAGAGGCCGTTGCCGCCGAACGGCAGGTGCGCCTCGGCGCCGGAGGTGGTGTTGTTGACACTGACCATGCCGGCACCGATCCCGCGGCGGAACGCGAACGCCTCCCCCGCGTCGGTGGTGTAGATCGCCGCCGACAGGCCGTAGCCGGGCAGGTTGCCCAGCCGGATCGCCTCGTCCAGGTCCCGGTAGGTCGTCACGCCGACGACCGGGCCGAACGTCTCGTGGCGGAACAGGTCGTCGTCGGCGCGTACGCCGTCGACGATCGTCGGGTGGTAGAAGAGGCCGGCCGCCGGATCGCCGACGAAACCGGGCCGGGGCCGGTCGGCGGTGACCCGACCGGTGTGCGGCGAGCCGGAGACGGTGTGGTGCGGCTGGATCCAGCCGAGGTAGTCCTCGAAGCGGCGGGCGAACCGCTCGTCGATCAGCGGGCCGAACACCACGGGCGCGGTCGGGTCGCCGACCGGTGCCGCCGCGACCGCCTCGGTGAAGCGGGCCAGGAACTCGGCGTGCCGCGACTCGTGCACGATCACCGTGCCGAGCGAGGTGCAGCGCTGGCCGGCGGTGCCGAAGCCGGAGAAGAGCGCGCCGCGTACGGCGAGGTCGAGGTCGGCGGACGGGGTGATCACCATCGGGTTCTTGCCGCCCAGCTCCAGGCACGGCGTCTGGAGGTGCCGGCCGCACAACTCGCCGATCCGGGCGCCGACGGCGCTGGAGCCGGTGAAGCCGACCTTGTCGACCAGCCCCTCGTCGAGGGCCGCGGACAGCCCGTCGAAGGTCGTCTCGCCGTCGGCGAAGACGACGTTGAGTACGCCGTCCGGCAGCCCGGCCCGCACGAACAGCTCGTAGAGGGCGAGCGAGGTGGCGGCGGCGTATTCGGCCGGCTTCCAGACCACGGTGTTGCCGGCGAGCAGGGCCGGCACGACGTACCAGGCCGGGACGGCGGCCGGGAAGTTTCCGGCGGTGATGACATTGACCACACCGACCGGGTTACGGAAGGTGAAGAGCTGCTTGTCGGGCATCTCGGACGGGACGGTCTGCCCGTAGAGGCGCCGGCCCTCGCCGAGGAAGAAGTCGCAGGTGTCGACGATCTCGCGGACCTCGCCCAGCGCCTCGGCGTACGGCTTGCCGATCTCGCGGGTGAGCAGGGCGGCGAGCGCCTCGGCGTTGGCCTCGACGAGCCGGCCGATGTGCCCCACGGCCCGACCGCGCACGGGGGCCGGAACATCGGCCCAGGCGGCCTGGGCGTCCCGGGCGGCCCGGCAGGCGGCGAGGTAGGTGTCGGCGGTGCCGAGGATCACGTCCGCCACGACCTGACCGGTGTCGGCCGGGTCCACCGACCGGTACCGCCCGCCGGGGCCGGCCGGTTCACCCTGGCCGGCGGGTTTTCCGGCGATGTGGGAGGTGACGGTGACCGGCATGGGGAACTCCGTTCTTCGGGGGCGGGCGGTGCGGGCCGGCGGTGGGACGGGTGCCCCTGGCCGACCAGTGGGAAAGGTAGCCTTGGTTGGAAGTTCGTGGGGGATCATGTTTCTTTGGCCTTTCGGCACGCGGGAGCAGTTCGCCCACGGCCGGCGCAATTCAGCCTATGAACGGGAGCATGGTGGCGGGACGCGCGGAAACCCTCAGAAGCCTTCTTGAGCAGCGAATTCTCGTTCTCGACGGGGCATGGGGGACGATGCTGCAGGGCGCCGCCCTGACCCCGGCGGACTACCGCGGTGACCGATTCGCCGATCACGGCCACGACCTGACCGGCGATCCCGACCTGCTGAACATCACCCGGCCGGACGTGATCCTCGACATCCACCGCCAATACCTGGCGGCCGGTGCCGACATCACCACCACCAACACGTTCACCGCGACCAGCATCGGCCAGGCCGACTACGGCATGGAAGCGGCCGTACGCGAGATGAACCTCGCCGGTGCGCGGCTGGCCCGGCAGGCCGCCGACGAGGCCGGCGGGAAGTTCGTCGCCGGCTCGGTCGGGCCGCTCAACGTCACCCTGTCGCTGTCGCCCAAGGTTGACGACCCGGCGTTCCGCGCGGTGACGTACGACCAGGTGAAGGCGGCGTACGCGGAGCAGATCGCGGCGCTGGCCGAGGGCGGCGTCGACGTACTGCTGATCGAGACGATCTTCGACACGCTCAACTGCAAGGCGGCGATCACGGCGGCCCGCGAGGTGGCCCCGGACCTGCCGCTGTGGATCTCGGTCACCATCGTCGACCTGAGCGGGCGCACCCTGTCCGGGCAGACCGTCGAGGCGTTCTGGGCGGCGGTCGCGCACGCCGAGCCGCTCTTCGTCGGGCTCAACTGCTCGCTCGGCGCGAGCGAGATGCGCCCGCACATGGAGGCGATGGCGAACATCGCCGGCACCTACACCGCCTGCTACCCCAACGCGGGGCTGCCGAACGCGTTCGGCGGCTACGACGAGCAGCCGCACGACACGGCCCGGCTGCTGGGCGAGTTCGCCGAGGCCGGTTTCGTCAACGTGGTCGGCGGCTGCTGCGGCACCACGCCGGCGCACATCGCGCGGATCGCCGAGAAGGTCGCCACGCTGGCGCCCCGCCCGGCGGTCGCCCGGCCGCCCGCGTCGCGGTTCAGCGGGCTCGAACCGTTCGAGATCACCGCCGACACCGGGTTCGTGATGATCGGCGAGCGGACCAACGTCACCGGCTCGGCCCGGTTCCGCCGGCTGATCGAGGCCGACGACCACCAGGCCGCGGTCGACGTCGCGCTGGAGCAGGTACGCGGCGGCGCGAACCTGCTCGACGTGAACATGGACGCCGACCTGCTCGACGGCGAGCTGGCCATGACGACGTTCCTCAACCTGATCGCGACCGAGCCCGAGGTGGCCCGGATCCCGGTCATGATCGACAGCTCGCGGTGGAGCGTGCTGGAGGCCGGCCTCAAGTGCGTGCAGGGCAAGGCCGTGGTCAACTCGATCAGCCTCAAGGAGGGCGAGGAGCAGTTCCTCGAGCAGGCCCGGCGGATCCGTGACTACGGCGCCGGCGCGGTCGTGATGGCCTTCGACGAGCAGGGCCAGGCCGACACGGTCGAGCGCAAGGTGGCGATCTGTGCCCGGGCGTACGACCTGCTGACGCAGAAGGCGGGCTTCGCGCCCGAGGACATCATCTTCGACCCCAACGTGCTCGCGGTCGCCACCGGCATCGAGGAGCACAACGGCTACGCCAAGGCGTTCATCGAGGCGCTGCCGCTGATCAAGGAACGCTGCCCGGGGGCGCGGACCAGCGGCGGCATCTCCAACCTGTCGTTCTCGTTCCGGGGCAACGACGTCGTACGCGAGGCGATGCACTCCGCGTTCCTGCTGCACGCGATCCGGGCCGGGCTGGACATGGGCATCGTCAACGCCGGCCAGCTCGTCGTCTACGAGGACATCCCGGCCGACCTGCTCGAACTCGTCGAAGACGTGATCTTCGACCGGCGGCCGGACGCCACCGACCGGCTCGTCTCGTTCGCCGAGACGGTCAAGGGTGCCGGCACGAAGCGGGCCGTCGACCTCTCCTGGCGCGAGGCGCCGGTCGAGAAGCGGCTGGCCCACGCGCTGGTGCACGGCATCGTCGACTTCATCGAGGAGGACACCGAGCAGGCCCGGCTGGAGGCGGCCCGGCCGCTCGACGTCATCGAGGGCCCGCTGATGGACGGCATGAAGGTCGTCGGCGACCTGTTCGGGGCCGGCAAGATGTTCCTCCCCCAGGTGGTCAAGAGCGCGCGGGTGATGAAGCGCTCGGTGGCCTACCTGGAGCCGTTCATGGAGGAGGAGAAGCAGGCCGCGATCCGGGAGAACCGGGTCGGCGGCGGGCGGGCCCAGGGCAGGGTCGTGATGGCCACCGTCAAGGGCGACGTGCACGACATCGGCAAGAACATCGTCGGTGTGGTGCTCGGCTGCAACAACTACGAGGTGATCGACCTCGGTGTGATGGTGCCCGCCGCGAAGATCCTCGACACCGCGGTGGCCGAGCGCGCCGACGCGATCGGCCTGTCCGGGCTGATCACCCCGTCGCTCGACGAGATGGTCAGCGTCGCCAAGGAGATGGACCGGCGGGGCATCCGGTTGCCGCTGCTGATCGGCGGGGCGACCACGTCGAAGCAGCACACCGCCGTACGGATCGCCCCGGCGTACACCGGTTCGACGGTGCACGTGCTCGACGCGTCCCGGGTCGTCGGTGTCGTCTCCGACCTGCTCGACCCGGTCCGGTCCGACAAGCTCGACACGGCCAACCGCGAGGAGCAGGAGCGGCTGCGCGAGCAGCACGCGGCCAAGGAGAAGCGGCCGCTGCTGCCGCTGGCCGAGGCCCGCGCCAACCGGGTACGCCTCGACTTCGCCGACCTGCCGACCCCGCCGTTCACCGGCACCCGTACGGTCGAGCCGGCGCTGGCCGAGGTGCGCGCGCTGATCGACTGGCAGTTCTTCTTCACCGCCTGGGAGCTGAAGGGCAAGTTCCCGGCGATCCTCGACGAGCCGGCCGCCCGCGAACTCTACGACGACGCGATCGCCATGCTCGACGAGATCATGGCCGGCGACCTGCTGCAGGTCCGTGGCATCTACGGCTTCTGGCCGGCACACGCCGAGGGCGACGACATCGTGCTCGCCGACGGCACCCGGTTCCCGCAGCTGCGCCAGCAGGCGCTGTGGGAGGGCGGCCGTCCCAACCGCAGCCTCGCCGACTTCGTCGCGCCCGAGGACGGCGGTGACCACGTCGGCGCCTTCGCCGTCTCGGTGCACGGCGCCGACGAGCTGGCCGCCGGCTACGAGGCCGAGCACGACGACTACCGGGCGATCATGGTCAAGGCGATCGCCGACCGGCTCGCCGAGGCCGCCGCCGAATACGTGCACCTCGCCGCCCGGCGCGGCTGGTACGAGCCGGACGCGAACCCGTCGCTCGCGGACCTGCACGCCGAGCGGTTCCGGGGCATCCGGCCCGCGTTCGGCTACCCGGCCTGCCCCGACCACACCGAGAAGGACAAGCTCTTCAAGATCCTCGACGCGACGAGCATCGGCATGGGCCTGACCGAGTCCTACGCGATGACGCCGGCCGCCAGTGTCAGCGGCCTGCTGTTCGCGCACCCGGAGTCGCGGTACTTCGCGATCGGGCGGATCGACCGGGACCAGGTCGAGGACTACGCCGCCCGCAAGGGCGTCGGCGTCGCCGAGATGGAACGCTGGCTACGCCCCAACCTCTCCTACGACCCGTCCTGACGATCACCCCGGCATGATCGTCTGCTGTTCAGACAGTCGACCCGCCGACACCTGAGCAGCAGACGATCATCTCGGCAAACGAGCACGCGCTCGCCACCATGGAGCGGGCCGCCCGCGGCCCGAGGGCACCTGTGATCATCAGCTGCCCAGCAGCTCGACACGCCGTGCAACAACGGCGGAACAGCTAACGATCACCACGCACCGCCATCTCCCGAAGAGCGCGGGGGTGGCGGCCGGTTGACGCACCGTAGAAGCACTGACCGGTTGTCGAGCGGCTGTCGGCGGTGCCGAAGTCGTGTCTGGCGGCAGCGGCCCCGTCACACGACTTCGCCGCAGAACGACCGGGTGACGGCGATCAGGCTGTCGGCGCAGGCGGACGTGTCGGCGAGGCTGACCCACTCGACCTCGGCGTGCGCGCCGTCCCCGCCCGGTCCGAACAGGACGGTCGGGATGCCGGCGGCGGCCAGGAACCCGGAGTCGGCCCAGTAGCTCATCCCGGTCACCTCGGGCGTCCGCCCGGTCACCCGCGCGACGGCCGCCCCCAGTGCGGTGACGATCGGGGCCGACGGGTCGGTCTCGAACGGGTCGCGGGCCAGCGTCGTACGGCTGGTGACGACCAGGTCCGGGTCGACGGCCCGGCACCGGTCGAGCAGTTCGGCAAGGTCGCGTTCGACGGCGGCGACGGTTTCGCCGGGCAGCGTACGGCGCTCGACGGTGATCAGGCAGCGGTCCGGGATCGTCGACTCCTCCCGCCCGCCCTCGATCAGCGAGCCGTGCAGGTTGCCGCTGCCGAGCAGCGGGTGGACGGTCCGCCGCAGGCGGGTGTCGAGTTCGGCGAGGGCGACGAGCACCGGCCCGGCCTTGAGGATCGCGTCGACGCCGAGGTGCGGGCGGGAGCCGTGCGCGGCCCGCCCGGTCACCTCGATCTCGCTCCAGACGAAGCCACGGTGGCCGACCGCGACCGCCATCTCGGTCGGTTCGGTGACGATCGCCGCGTCGACGTCCAGCCCGCCGGCGGCGAGCACGTCCTGCACGCCCCGGCTGGCGTGTTCCTCGTCGGCGACGGCCGCGACGACGACCTCACCCGCCAGCCCGTCCCGGGCCGCCTGCCGGGCGGCGATCAGTGCCGCGGCCAGCCCGGCCTTCATGTCGTACGCGCCCCGCGCGTAGAGCCGGCCGCCGTCGACCCGGGGCGTCAGCGGGTCGGTCATCGTGCCGTGCCCGACGGTGTCGAGGTGCCCGCAGAGCAGCAGCCCGCGCCCGCCTCCCCCACCGCCGCCGCGCACGATCACGCTGGGCCGCGCCGGGTCCGGGGCGACGATCCGCGCGGACAGGCCGTTGTCGCGGGCCCACCGTTCGACGTACCCGGCGATGGTCCGCTCCCCGGCGGCCCCCGGCACCAGCGAGGGGTTCGCCGAGTCGATCGCGACGAGTTCGCGCAGCAGTTTGACGACGTCGGCGGTCACGCCGGCCGCCGAGCGACAACGTCGGCGGTCACGCCGGCCGCCCGGCGGCGCCGTCGGTGCTGAGCAGGACGACCGTGGACGCCCGGTTGAGGCCGAGGCCGGTGTGGTGCCGCATCGCGCGCAGCCCGGCGAGCGGCGCCGCGCCGCTCGGCCCGGCCGGCACGCCGAGCCCGGCCAGGTCGGCCCGCGCCCGCACGGCATCGTCGTCACTCACGGTGGTCGCGGCGTCCAGCCCGTCCCGAAGGTACGGCCACGCGAGGCTGGACGGCACACCGCAGTTGAGCCCGGCGAGCACGGTCGTTCCCGTGGGCACCTCGGTCAGCGTGCCGGCCCGCAGGCTGGCGGTGACGCAGCCGGCGACGGCCGGTTCGACGCCGAGCAGGGCCGCCGGCCGGCCCCGCCCGTCGCGGTGGTGCACGACGGCGGCCTGGGCCAGCGAGCCGACCCCGACGGGTACGCCGACGAGCGCCGCGGGTGCCGCGCCGGCCGCCGCCAACTGCTCGTCGACCTCGTGGAACAGGGTCGAGTAGCCTTCGACGATCCAGGCCGGGACCTGCTCGTAGCCGGGCCACGCGGTGTCCTGGATCAGCAGCCGGGACGGATCGCCGGCCGCGTACGCCGCCGCCCGGCGTACGGTCTCGTCGTAGCCGTCGGGGACCGTCGTCACGGTGGCACCCTCGGACCGGATGGCCGTCGCCGACGCGGCGCCGATGGTCCGCGGTACGAAGATGTGGGCCGGCCGGCGGAGCATCCGGGCCACCCGGGCGACCGCCCGTCCGTGGTTACCCTCGGTGGCGGCGACGAGCGTGACCGGCCGGCCGTCCGCGCGGTCCGCCAACGCCTGCCGGATCGCCCACGAGGCGCCGAGGATCTTGAACGCGGGCAGGCCGAACCGGTCGGACTCGTCCTTGACGAAGAGCCGGCCGACGCCGACCTCGGCGGCCAGGGCCGGCAGTTCGACCAGCGGCGTCGGCCGGTAGCCGTCGAGGGCCCGGTGGAACCGGGGTACGTCGGCCGGCGCCGGACGGCACCGCCAGGCCCGCGCCCCGGGTCGCAGATACGAGTCGGTGGCAGCAGCGGTCAGCATGGTTCCAGCCTCCGCGCCGAGCCGTACGTCAGTCCAGCGGATGTTTCCGAACGAAACCCGTCAGTTCCGCTTACGGTTTACTGATGCTGGACGTACACCGGCTGCGGCTGCTGCGCGAACTCGCGATGCGCGGCACGATCGCCGCCGTCGCCGAGGCCCTCTCCTACAGCCCGTCGGCCGTGTCGCAACAACTCTCGGTCCTCGAACGCGAGGTCGGCACCCCGCTGCTCGAACGCGTCGGCCGGGGTGTCCGTCTCACCGCCCCCGCCCAGGTGCTCGTCGGTCACGCCGACGCGATCCTGGCCCGCCTCGAACGTGCCGAGGCCGACGTCGCCGCCAGCCTGACCGAGGTCACCGGGACGCTGCGGGTCGCCGCCTTTCAGAGTGCGGCACTCACCCTGGTCCCCCGCGCGCTGACCCGGCTGCGCGACCGGCATCCGGCGCTGCGGATCGAGGTCACCGGCATGGAACCCGAGATCGCGCTGCCGGCCCTGCTGGCCCGCGACCTCGACCTCGTGGTCGCCGAGGACTACCCGGACCGGCCGGCGCCCCGGCCGCCGGAGTTGCAGCAGGAGGACCTGTGCCGCGACGAGATGCTGCTCGTCCTGCCGGCCGGCACCCGGATCACCCGGCTCGCCGACCTGGCGCGGCACCCGTGGGTGATGGAGTCAGTTGGTACGGTCGCCCGGAGCTGGTCGACGGCGCTGTGCCGGGCCGCCGGGTTCGAGCCCGACGTGGCGCACACCAGCACCGACCTGCTCGTGCAGGCCGCCCTGGTGCGCGCCGGTCAGGCGGCGGCGTTCCTCCCGGCGCTGGTGCCGGCCGAGTTCACCCCGGACGTCGTACGGCTGCCGATCCCCGACGCCCGCCAGCACCGCCGGATCTTCACCGCCGTACGCGCCGGGAGTGACGGTCACCCGGCGGTGACCGCCACCCGGCGGGCACTGCACGACGCGGCACCGCCCACCAACGGCTCATCGTTCAGGCCGTAAGCCAGGTCACCAGAGCATGTGGACGAGAACATCGATCTCGCCCCACGCCCGCTGCGCGGCCTGCACATGGTCGAGTTCACCAATCCACCGATCGCTGCCGGACCAGGCCCGGCCGACGGCGAAGCCGCCGGTGGCCGACCACCCGCCGGTGTAGTGCGCCTGCGCCAGGGTGCCGCCGAAATCCGGTGGCCCGTTGACGTAGATCTTGATGAGTCCGTGGTACGGCTCGTAGATGCCGACCAGGCTGACCCACTCGCCGACGTTGACGAAGTCGGTCGTGCAGGCGGCCGCTTGCGCCGCCGTCGCGGAGTCGGTCGCGGCGAGCGTGAAGCACCAGGCGGGGTCGGGCTGGTTGTCCCCGTCTACGTCGACGTCGTCGCGGAAGCCGAGCCGGAACATCGACGCCTGATCGCCGTCCTGGGAGATCGCCGTCCGCGACTGTCCGAGGTCGGCGAGCCGGACCCAGGCGGCCACCGTGAATCCGGCCGGCGCGGCCGTGTCGAACACCGGCGCCGGCGTGGACAAATCGTCGGTGCCGGTCAGCGTGACCGCGCCGGCACCGAACCGCCCCGGGCTGGCCCACGAGACGCCGGGACCGGTGAAGGTCAGTGGGTGGCCGGCGGGATCGGACTCGGCGACGGTTCCCGTCCCGGCGTCCATGTTCCAGCTCCACGCACCGGGACTCGGGTTGACCAGAAACTGGTAGGTCGTCGTATCCGACCGCAGTCTCGTCGAGTTGTAGGAGTGGACGGACAGGATGTTGACACCGTCCCTGATCGGGGTGATCGAGACCTCGCTGGTGGTCCCGACGTACTCCCGTACGGACAGGTCGTCCCAGTACACCGTCTTGCCGGAGCCGATGTTGAAACCGTTGTAGAGCCGGAAGAAGGCGTCGGTGGCGGTGGGCGGAACGTCCATGACGACCGAGAGCCGCTGCCACGTGTCGGTCCTCGACGCCCGCCACGAATGCACCGCGGTGTACGTCGGGCCGGCCTTGTAAAACGCGACGAGGCTCAGGCCCCGCTCCCGGCCGATGCTCCCGGTGGGCGCCAGGCCGGTCGCCGCCGGCACGTAGATCCACGCCGAGATCTCGTACCGCTTCCCGGGCTGCATGCCGGACCGCAGCCCGCCGCGGTCGCCGTCGACAGTGGCGAACGTGTCGCCGATCGCGCCACTGGCACCGCCGCCCGCCGCGATCGGGGTGACCGCCAGCGAGTCGTCGGAGTCGTGGCCGAGCGTGGTGACCCGGGTCCGGGTCGCGTTCACCGCCCCGTAGCCGGTCACGTCGGTCGAGACCTGGCGCTGGTCGGCGGGCAACTGCTCGGCCCGCGGCTCGCCGGCGGGCACCCACACCGCGTTGCCGTGGTTGAGCTGGTAGACGTACTGCACCACGTCCGGGGAGCCGTTGGCGCCGAACGTGAAGGTGCCCGGCTGGCCGACCCCACCGCTCCAGGAATCCGGGACGTAGGGGTCTCCCGACACCGTCGGCGGCAGCGGGCCGGCGGACGTCGCGGAGTTCGGGGCCGAGGACGCGGGAGCCGGGCCGACCGCCACCAGGGCGACGGCGACGACGGAGGCGGTGAGCAGGCGCGGCAGCCGGCCGGCGAACCGCGCGGGGTGACGGCGGTATCGAGATCTTGGGAGCACGTGCCAACAGTAGAGATCGACACTCACCGCGCACAACCGTTTACGCGGAGCACCGAGGCTCCGCCGCCGTCACCTGCGGGTGGGTACGACGCTGGCGTTGACCGGCCGGCTCCGCCCCCGGTAGGCGCGCATCTTGGCGCGGCTGCCGCAGATGCTCATCGTGCACCAGCGGCTGCGGCCGGCCGGGCTGTGGTCGTAGTAGACCCATCGACAGTCGTGGGCGCCGCAGGCCTTCAGGCGGGGCCAGGTGCGGTCGGCGGCGGCGGCGAGGATCCGGGCCGCGAGTGCGGCGGTGAGGGCGGACAGGCCGGTGAGCCCGGGGCGCGGCAGGGCACGGGCCTGCCCGCCTGCGTCGACCGAGAGCACGAGCGGCGCCCCGTCCAGCATCGCGTCGAGGACGGCGAGGCTGGCCGCCGGGATCTCGACGCCGGTGTGCGCCTCGCACACGTCGCGTAGCGCCTCGCGGAGCCGGCGGGCCTCGGCGATGTCGGTCTCGTCGAACCACACGTCGGTGAGCCCGTGGGCGGCGCAGAGGGCGGTGAGGTCGTCGGGGCCGCCCAGGCCGTCGCGCCCGCCGGCGAGGTCGGCGGTGTTGGCGAAATCCTGCACGAGCGTGAGCGCGCCGGGTGCCGGTGCGCGGTCGCCTGGCTGCGTCATGACTACACGTTACCGCTGTGGCATCATCATGCGGTAACCGTTACTGGAAGGGAACCCCCAAGTGGTAACGAAGACCGGCCTTCTGCGCCGCAACCAGGACTTCCGGCGGTTCTGGTTCGGCCACACCGCGTCGGTCGCCGGCACGCACGTCACGGCGGTGGCGCTGCCGCTGCTGGCGACGCTGACCCTCGACGCGGGCGCGGCCGGGGTCGCCGCCATCGCCACCGCCACGTTCCTGCCCAACCTGCTGCTGTCGCTGTTCGTCGGCCACTGGCTGGAGCGGCGCCGGCGCCGGCAGGTCATGGTGGTGACCGACATCGTGCGGGCGGTCGCGCTGGCCGCCGTACCGGTGGCCTATGTGGTCGACCTGCTCTCGATTCCGTTGCTGGTCGTGGTGGCGTTCGTCGTCGGGGCCGCCAGCGTGGTCTTCGAGCTGGCGAGCTTCGCATACGTCCCGACGCTGGTCGAGGAGGACGACCTGCCGGCGGCGAACCAGGCGACGCAGGGGTCGACGACGGCGGCGCAGGTGGCCGGGCCGGGACTGGCCGGCGGGCTGGCCCAGCTCGTCGGTCCGGCGATGGCGGTGGCGCTGGACGCGGTCAGCTACGTGCTGAGCGCCTTCGGTGTGGCCGGGGCGCGCCGTCCCGAACCCCCGCCACCGCCGGTGGCGGGCCGGCCCGGGCTGCTGGAGGGGCTGCGGGCCGTCGCGGTCAACCCGTTCCTGCGGGCGCTGGCCGCGTACGCGACCGTCTACAACGGGGCGTTCCAGATCCTGACGGTCAACCTCGTCGTCTTCGCCGTCACCGACCGGGGCCTCAACGCCGGCATGTTCGGGCTGGCCCTGTCCGCCGCGGGAGTCGGCGCGTTCATCGGCACGATGCTGGCGCTGCGGCTGACCGGCCGGATCGGCTACGGGCGCGGATTCATCGTGGGCATGCTCCTGTCCTGCGGGTTCCCGCTGGTGATCGCGGTGCTGCCGGGCACCGGCACGGTGCTCGCCGCCGGGTTGGCCGCCGTGCAACTGGTCAGCGGGATCGGGCTCGGCATCGCCAACGTCCTGTCGGTCACCCTGCGCCAGATCGTGGTGCCGCGCGGCTCGCTGGCCCGCACCAACGCCGGCTACCGGCTGCTGATCTACGGCATCCTGCCGCTGGGCAGCGCGGCCGGCGGGTTCGTCGGCCAGGCCGCCGGCAGCCGCGCGGGCGTGGCCGTGGGCGCGGTCGGGTTGGCCCTGTCCGGCCTGCCGATGCTCACCCGCCGGATGCGGACGCTCAAGAGCCCGCACGACGTCCGGCCGCCCGCCCCGCCCGCCGCGGCGCCGGTTTCCGAAGGTGTGACAGCTTGAACCCGCCGCCTACGGTGCGGGGATGGCCCTTCCGTCCACGCCTGACAAGATCGCCAAGACCCGCACGGTCAGCGCCGAGGCGATCCTGCGCAACCAGGTCGACCTGCGCGCATATCCGTTCCGGCACGTGTCGGTGGTCGCCCGCCACGGTTTCTCGGGCGGGACGTCCCCGGTCACGGAAGTGCTCATGGCGGTCGAGGTGTTGCAGCAGGCCGGCTGGGAGTTGGTCAACGTGTCGGAGTTCAGCAACGGCCGCTTCGTGCACGGCATCGTGCGCCGGCGCTGAGGCACCCGGGTGGGCCGGGTCGACGTCGGGCCGCTCCCGCGTCCGGGGTCGTACCGGCACCGGAGCGGCTGTCGCCGTCCGGGATGGAGTCGGCGCGTCAGGCCGGGACCCGGCAGACGATCTCGCCGTGCGGGACGGCGAACCAGCCGTCGGCGGCCTCGACCCACTCCCGCCAGCCGGCCGCGATGCGCCGCAGGTCGTCGTCGGTGGCGCCGAGCGCCCGGAGTTGGCGGGCCAGGTCCGACCGGGTGACCCGCTCGGCCCAGTTTCCGCCCCACCACCGGCGGGCGTCGGGTTCGGCGAAGCACCAGACGCCGGCGGTGGCGGTCACGTCGGTGAACCCGGCCGCCCTGGCCCAGGACAGCAGCCGCCGGCCGGCGTCCGGCTCGGCGCCGTTGGCGCGGGCCGCCCGCCGGTAGAGGTCGAGCCATTCGTCGAGTTCCGGCACCTGCGGAAACCAGGCGAACGCGGCGTAGTCGGCGTCGCGGGCGGCGACCACGCCGCCGGGTCTGGTCACCCGGCGCATCTCGGCGAGCGCCCGGACCGGGTCGGCGACGTGTTGCAGGACCTGGTGGGCGTGTACGACGTCGAAGCTGCCGTCGGGAAAGTGCAGCTCGTGTACGTCGGCGACGGCGAAGTCGATGTTCCGCTGGCCGCGGGCGGCCGCCTCGTCGCGGGCCAGTCCGAGCGCGGCGGCGGTGATCTCGACGGCGGTGACCCGGCCCGGGGCGACCCGGGCGGCGAGGTCGGCGGTGATGGTGCCGGGCCCACATCCGACGTCGAGGACGGACATGCCGGGGACGAGGTGGGGCAGCAGGTAGGCGGCGGAGTTGTCGGCGGTTCGCCACCGGTGCACGCGCAGCACCGACTCGTGGTGGCCGTGGGTGTAGATCGTCATGTCGCCCGCCTCTCTCCTCGTCAAGGCGTCGACACTATCCCCCCGCTCCCATTTCTCGGGACAGTCATCTCACATCATGGTTCGCCCGAGAACGCCGGAACGACCTTGAAAGGAGCAGGTAAATTGCTGGTCATCGGCGGACAGAAGACACGGTTCCCGCATTCCGGAACACGAAGACCCTCCACCGGTGGCCGCCTTCCGACAGATCCGCTTCCAGCCCGGAAACGGCATGCCGATGGTCGACCTCATCGCCCCGGCACCACACCCGATCGGCGCTTTATCGCCTCCATGATCAGCGACTATTCCGGGGCACGCTTCCGCCCGCGCCGTCGACCGGTGGTCACGGTTCCCGGCACCTCCGGCGCGGATGGCCGGTGGGCCGCGATGCCTTGCGCCGTACGGCCCGCGGGCCGCGCCGGCCGGCCTCGGGACATACCGGCGTCACGACCGGACGGGGGTCGGCGTAATATCAGCGGACGTACTTTTTGCGCAGTCGGGCAACCATTCTTCAACCTTTACGTCTTACAATAGCGCCATGGCCACCCGCCGACCTCGGTCCTCATCTTCAACAATGCCAACCGGGCCGCAACGATCCGGTCCATCAGCAGCGAAACTGCCTGTCTCGCGAATTCGTCCGGCTTATGTTCAAGTGGCTGACCAACTGCGCGAGGCGATCGTCACCGGTTCACTGCGGCCGGGTGACCGGCTGCCCATCGAGCCGGAACTGTCGACGATCTTCGGGGTCAGCCGGAGCACGATCCGCGAGGCCCTGCGCCTCCTGTCGTCCCAGGATCTGGTGAGCACCAGCCGCGGGATCAACGGCGGCACCTTCGTGATGGCGGCCGACCCCGCCAAGCTGCGCGAATACCTCACCACCCGGCTCGGCCTGCTCAGCGGCGCCCAGGTGATCTCCGTACGCGAACTGCTCGAGGCACGCGAGATGTTCGAGGTGCCGGCGGCCCGGCTGGCCGCCCGGCTGCGTAGCGAAGACGAACTGGACGAGCTGACCGCCTGCGTCGCGGAGGAGAGCGCCCTCGCCGAGCGCGGCGGCGACTTCGAGCCGCACCGCGCGTTCCACTCGCTGGTACTCAAGGCGGCGAGGAACCAACTACTGCCGCTCACCGTCGAGCCGATCTTCCAGGTGCTGCGCACGCGGTTCCTGCGCCCGGCGGCCCCGGCCCAGTTCTGGCGCGAGACCGCCCACGACCACGCGCAGATCCTGCGACACATCCGCTCCGGTGACGAGGAGGGCGCCGCCGTCGCCATGCGGCAACACCTGGACCACCTCGCCCGCACCTACGTCGACCTGCACGTCGAGCCGGCGGTCGATCCACTCACCGCGTTGTCGTCCCGCCCGGCCGGCGGTCGCCCGTTCGGCTGACCGGCCCGACCACCGGCCGGCCCGGCCGAGGAACAGACCGGCCGTCGAACACCCGGCCGGCCTAAGACCGGTCGACGGCGGTCCGGCCCGGCCGTCGGCCGGGCCGGTTCCGCCCGCCGTCAGCCGCTCACGGCAGGGAGCGCGGCCGGCGGGCGAAGTACACGGTCGCCGGGGGCAGGTTCGCCCACACGGTACGGCCGCTGACCACCTCCTCGAAGCCGGCCCGCAGCCCGTGCAGCAGCCGGCGGGCGGGCGGCGCCCAGCGGGTCCAGGTGTACGCGAACTGGGTCAGGACGCCCTGGGCGGTCAGCACCGAGGCGAGGGTGTGCACCAGCGGCGGGCCGTCGCTGTCCGCCTCGTAGGCGAACCAGGGCAGGCCGCTGACGATGACGTCGGCCCGGTCGATGCCGTACCCGGCGAGGATCTGCGGCAGGTCGCCGGCTCTGCCGCGGGCGACCTCCACCCCGGGGAACCGGGCGGCGAGGTGGTCGGCCATGGTCGGGTTGAGCTCGACGGCCAGCTGCCGCCCGCGTCCGGCGAGCCGCTGTTCGATCGCCCGGGTGAACGCGCCGGTGCCGGGTCCCAGCTCGACCACCACCGGCTCGCCCCGCTCGGGGATCGGCAGGGCCATCTGGTCGGCGAGTGCCGTACCGCTCGGGGCGACCGCGGCGGTCCGGGTCGGCGCCCGGAGGAACTCGCGCAGGAACAGCGAGCCGTCGGTCTTCGTACTGGTCATCGGATTCCTTCCATGGATACTCCGGCCTTCAGACCGGAGAGGAAACGGAACCCCTGCGGAGCAGGACAGGAAAAGCCGATCCGCCGCCAAGGCGGACAGGCGTCTACCCGCGCGGCACCGCAAGGTTCAGTCGCTAGCTTGCTAGTTTGTGGGCGATGGCCACGAAGGCGGTGAAGCGGGCGTTCAAGTACCGCTTCTACCCGAACCCGGAGCAGGCCGCTGAGCTTGCCCGCACGTTCGGGTGCGTCCGGCTGGTCTACAACATGGCCCTCGCGGCTCGTACCCAGGCGTGGACGCTGCGCCAGGAACGGGTCAACTACAACGCCACGTCGGCGATGCTGACCGGGTGGAAGAAGACCGGGGAGCTGGCGTTTCTCAACGACGTCTCCTCGGTGCCGCTGCAACAGGTGCTGCGGCACCTGCAGGCCGCGTTCACCAACTTCTTCGCCAGGCGCGCCAGGTACCCGACCTTCAAGAGCAAGAAGAAGTCGCGCCGGTCGGCGGAGTACACGACGAGCGCGTTCCGGTGGCGCGACGGGAAACTGACCTTGGCGAAGATGGCCGCACCGCTGAACATCGTGTGGTCGCGTCCGCTGCCGGAGGGGGTGGCCCCGTCCACGGTCACCGTGTCGCGGGATGCGGCCGGACGATGGTTCGTGTCCCTGCTCTGCGACGACGTGATCGAACAGACCCCCACGTCGGGTGTGGTCGGCATCGACGCCGGACTCGACAGCCTGCTCACCCTGTCCACCGGGGAGAAGATCGTCAACCCCCGCCACGAACGCCGCGACCGCGCCGCCCTGGCCCGCGCCCAACGCGCGTTGGCGAGAAAGGAGAAGGGCTCGAACAACCGGGCCAAAGCCCGGCTCAAGGTCGCCCGCATCCACGCCCGGATCACCGACCGCAGGCGGGATCACCTGCACAAGCTGACCACCCGACTCGTTCGTGAGAACCAAACGATCGTGATCGAGGACCTGACCGTACGCAACATGGTCAAAAACCGAAGCCTGGCCCGCGCCATCAGCGACGCGGCCTGGCGACAGTTCCGCACCCTGCTCGAATACAAGACTGACTGGCACGGCCGAACCCTGCTGGTCACCGACCGCTGGTTCCCCAGCTCGAAACTGTGCTCGACATGTGGTGCCCTCGCTGAACGGATGCCGCTGAACGTACGGACGTGGACGTGCCGGTGCGGCACCGTCCACGACCGGGACGTGAACGCGGCACGCAACATTCTGGCCGCCGGACAGGCGGAGAGAGCCTGTGGAGAAGGTGTAAGACCTCAACGGGGAAACCTCCGTTCGGGGCAGCCAACCGTGAAGCAGGAAAACCCGAGGGCGACCACGGGAATCCCCTCCCTTTAGGAAGGGGAGGATGTCAAGTAACTCCTGTCGGGCCAGCGGCCGGGAGTGGCCGAGGATTACTTCGTCACCGGCTCCGCCGGCCGGCGTGTCGCGTGCCGGCCGGGTCGGCCACCCGGCATCCGTGCCGGCATGCGGGGTGTCGGGGGTGGTGCCGGATGCGGCCCGGGACCGGCCGGCGGCTGGTTTCGTGGCCGGGGGTCCGGGTCCGCGCGACTGGCGGGGGCGCTCCGGCCAGGCGGTCACCGGGTTCGGTGGCCGCCTGGCCGGGCTTCAGACTGTGGTCATTCGGCCGCCATGTGGTGGGTCGATTCCGCGGTGTGGCTGAGTTCGAGGGCGGCCAGCGCAGCGTTGACGATACTGCCCGGGTCGAGGTCGTGCGCCCGGTAGAGGTCGGCGACGGTGCCGGACTGGCCGAACGAGTCGACGCCGAGCGGCACGCAGTGCACGCCGAGTGCGGCGCCGAGCCAGGCCATGGCGTGGGATGCTCCATCATGGACGGTGACGACGGGTCCGCGGGTGCCGCCGAAGGCGGCCCGCAGCGCCCCGGCGGTGCTCGGCGTGGTCGCCGTACGGATGCCCTGGCGCAGGGTCCGCTGCCACGCCGAGTAGAGCCGGTCGGCGCTGGTCACGTCGACGACGTGGGCGGCGACGCCCTCGTTCATCAGCTCGGCCGCCGCGGCCAGCACCTCGGGCAGCACCGCGCCGGAGGCGGCCAGCACCACCGACGGCGCCGGTTCGCCGCCGGGCCGCGACCGCAGGTGCGGGGCGCTGTCGTACGGGTCGAGCAGCCGGTAGGCGCCGGCGAGCACCTGCCGGCGCAGCACGACGTCGCCGAGCCGCTGCCGGGCGGCCTCGAACGGGGCCTGGTCGAGCGGCCGCGTCGAGAGCCGGAAGTAGTACGACGCGGCCTCGGCGGGGGCGGCGGTGGTCGGGGTGTCGCCGCCGGCGGCGATATGGCCGACCGCGTCGCACAGCAGCCAGTCGAGCGCGGTGCCGTACGCCGGCTCGACCAGCGTCACCCCGGGCAGTTCGAGGCCGACGCTGGGGGTGATGGTCGACTGGTGGGCGCCGCCCTCGGGGGCCAGGGTCACCCCGGACGGGGTGCCGGCGACGATGAACCGGGCCCCGGAGTAGACCGAGTAGACGAAGGCATCGAGTCCACGTAGGACGAACGGGTCGTAGACGGTGCCGATCGGGATCAGCGGCTGGTGCGACAGGTCCCAGGCCAGGCCGAGCTGGCCGAGCAGCAGGAAGAGGTTCATCTCGCTGATGCCCAGCTCGATGTGCTGCCCCTTCGGGCTCTCGGTCCACTTCAGCGCCGGGTCGACCGACCAGGCGCGCTGCTCGACCGGGTGGAAGACGCCCATCCGGTTGATGAACCCGGCGAGGTTGGTTGACGTCGCCACGTCGGGCGCGGTGCTGACCAGGTAGGGCGCCAGGTCGGCGTCGCGGGACAGGTCGACCAGGGTGCGGCCGAACACCTCCTGCGTCGACACCGGCTTGCGGCCGGCCCGGCCGGCCCCGGTCGCCTCCGGTACGGTCACCGCCAGCCGCCGCGGCGCCGGTTCGAGCCGCAGCGCCTCCTGCCGCCGGTTGCACCAGATGCCCTCGCCCGACGCGGCGTCGAACCGGTCCCACTCGGTGTCGTCGGCCAGCCCGGTCGCCTCCCGCAGCGCGGCGATCTGCTCGCCGCCGAGCAGTTGCGAGTGGTTGCGCGGGTTGCCGGCGATCGGCAGCCCCCACCCCTTGACCGTGTACGCGAACACCACGCTCGGCCGGTCGGTGACCCGGTCGCACTCGGCGAACGCGTCGAGCAGGCTGGCCAGGTCGTGCCCGCCGAGATCGGTGACGGCGGCGAACACCTCCTCGTCGGACAGGTCGGCGAGCAGGTCGACGACGGCCGCGGGCGCGTCCTCGGTGAACCGGCTCCGGGCCTCCCCCGGGTTCAGCGCGAACAGCGACTGGTAGCGCTCGTTCGGCATCCCCTCGATCCAGCGGCGCAGCGCGTCGCCGCCGGGCCGGGTGAACAGTTCGCTGAGCCGGCCGCCGAAGCGCAGTTCGACGACGTGCCAGCCGGCCGCCTGGAACTGCGCCGACCACTGCCCGATCCGTACGCCGGGCACCACCCGGTCCAGCGACTGCCGGTTGAAGTCGACGACCCACATGACGTTGCCGAGGCCCTGGGTCGCCGGGTCGGCGATCGCCTCCCAGATGTTGCCCTCGTCGAGTTCGGCGTCGCCGAGCAGGGCGACGAACCGGGCCGGCGGGCGGGGGCCGAAGTGCGCGTCGACGTACCGGCGGGTGACCGCGCCGAACAGCGGCGCGGCGGCGCCGAGCCCGACCGAGCCGGTGGAGAAGTCGACCCGGTCCGGGTCCTTGGTCCGCGACGGGTACGACTGCAGCCCGCCGTACGAGCGCAGCCGGGTCAGGTAGGAGCGGTCCAGGTTGCCGAGCAGGTAGTTGATGGCGTGCAGCACCGGGGAGGCGTGCGGCTTGACGCTGACCCGGTCGGCGGCGTCGAGGTGGGCGAAGTAGAGGGCGGTCATCAGCGACACCATCGACGCGCTGGAGGCCTGGTGCCCACCAACCTTGACACCCTCGATGTTCGGCCGCTCACGGTTGGCCGCGTCGACCATCCGGACGGCCAGCCACAGCACCCGGCGCTGGATCGCGTCGAGTGTCGCCAGGTCCGGTACGGGCTGGGCGGGTGCGGTCGACATGTGCTCTTCCCCTTCGACGGTCGGTCGCTGGTGCGGGTCGGTCCGCCGGCTCCGGGTCCGCCGGTACTCGTGGTCGGCGGTCCGTGGCTCGGCCGGGACAGTCTGACCGAGCGGACGGCGTGCGTGAAGTCCCCCGGTTGTCCGCCCTGCCCGAAGTGCCGGCGCGGACCGCCCCGGCACCGTCCGGAGCGGCAGAATGACCCGCGACGGCACCGTGGCGACCCGGCGGACCGGAGGAGCGGCATGCGGTACGGCGGAAAACTCACTCCCGAGCAGTTTCGGCGCATGCTCGACGGGCAGCAGCGCGAGATCGCCCGGCACCTGCCGGCGCTGCCGCTCTACGGGCTCGACGGCTGGGCCGGTCTCCGCCTCGTCGACGAGTGCGGCCTGGAGAGCGGGGTGTTGCAGGCCATCGGCCTCGCGCACGGCCGGCCGAAAGGACCGGGTCCGTACCTCCGGGTGGTCACGGCCCGGGTGGGCGCCGCGCACGTGGCGCGGGAGCGGCGGCGGGCGCTGGCGTTGGCGCGCGAGCGGCCGACGGCGGAGGCGTTCGACCGGGTCGACGCCGCGCTGCGGGCGGAGGTTCCCGGGGCCGTCACGATCGTGGTCGACGGTGTGCCCCGGGAATTCGCCCGGTGGCCGCACGACGGCGGGTGGATCGCCGAGGCGGTGCTCGGCGACCACCCGGTCGTCGTGGAGGCGACGGGTGTCGGGCCCGACGCGGTCCGGCTGATCCGGGTACGTGACTTCGGTCCGTACCTGGACGGGCGCCGGGCCTTCCTGGACAGCGTGGCCGGCAACGGCTGATCCGGTCGCCGGCCGGTTCTCAGCCGCGGCCGGACCGGCCGCCGCGCCCGCCCTTGCCGGGCCGGTTGGTGTTGCCCGGCCGCCCGCTGCGGTTCGGCTGTCCGGCCCTGCCCTGCTGGCCGGCGTTGCCGGGCTGCTTGGGGAGTTGGGTCTTCTGCCCGGTCGGGCGGGCCGTGGCGGGTGCGGCCCCGCCCTGCGCTTCGCCGTTCTTGACGTACGTCGGGTGCAGGTGCACCGGCGCGGAGCGTTCGCGCTTCTGCCGGGACCGGACCCGCAGGTTGAGGAACTCGACGAAGATCGAGAACGCGATGGGGCCGTAGACGTAGCCCTTGGGGATGTGCTGGTCGAGTCCTTCGGCGACGAGGCTGGCGCCGATCAGCACCAGGAACGCCAGGGCCAGCATCTTGACCGTCGGGTGCTTGTTGACGAAGTTGCTGACCGCGCTGGCCGACACCAGCATGATGACCATCGCGACGACGACCGCGGCGACCATCACGGCCAGTTCGTCGACCATGCCGACGGCGGTGATGACCGAGTCGAGCGAGAACACGATGTCGAGGACGAGGATCTGGGCGATGACGGAGGCGAACGAGGCGGCCTTGCTCTTCTTGCCGTGGTCGTCGCCCTCGAGGTGTTCGTGGATCTCGTACGTCGCCTTGGCGACCAGGAACAGACCGCCGATCAACAGGATCAGGTCGCGGCCGGAGATCTCCTGCCCGAAGACGGTGAACAGTGGTGCCGTCAGCCCGATCACCCAGGACAACGAGGCGAGCAGGAGCAGTCGGGTGATCAGGGCGAGCGCCAGACCGATGGTCCGGGCCCTGGCCCGCTGGTGCTCCGGCAGCCGGCCGGACAGGATCGAGATGAACACGATGTTGTCGATGCCGAGCACGATTTCGAGCAGGAGCAGGGTCGCGAACGCGATCCAGATCTCCGGGCTGGCCAACAGCTCCATTTCGCTCCAATTGTCCAAAGATCAACCGCAGTCAACGCCATAGAGTACGGCCTGATTCCGCATCCGGCACGACGGGAGGGCTCGGCTCGCGGGCGGCGGATCGTACCCAGCCCGGTGGGCGAGGCAAGGGTGGCCGAGCGGAATCACTCGATCAGCGCACTGTGTCGCACACCTATTTACAATCCGTGTCCACACGGTGACTCTTTGGAGGCAAGCTCCGCCGCGCGGCACCCCCGCCGCACCGGGCAGCCAGGAGGACCATGCGACCCGGCGAAGAGCCTCAGCCGTCCGCGCCCGATTCGCCGCCGCTGCGCCTGCAACTCCTCGGCGCGTTCCGGGTACGACGTGACGGCACCCCGCTGGTACTGCCGGCGAGCGCCGCCCGGCTACTGGCCGCGCTCGCCCTGCACGACGTCACCGAACGGCAGGAACTCGCCGGCCGGCTGTGGCCGGACGCCACCCAGCGCCGGGCCAACGCCGACCTGCGTACCGCCCTGTGGCGGCTGCAGAAGGTCGAGCCCCGGCTGGTGGTCAGCACCCGGCACCTGCTCGCCCTGGCCGACCCGGTCGAACTCGACGTACGCCTCGTCGAGCGGTGGGCACTGGCCGCGGTGCGGCCCGGCCGCGACCCCGCGGAACTGGGCACGCCGCCCCCGGTCACCACCGTCCGCACCCTGCTGCCCGGCTTCGACGACGAGTGGGTCGAGCAGCCGCGCGAACGCCTGCGGCTGCTACAGGTGCAGGCGTTCGAGTCGACCGCCGCACAGCTGCTGGCCGCTGGGCAGGCCGGGCCGGCGCTGCCGCACATCCTCCAGGCCGCCCAGGCCGACCCGCTGCGGGAGAGCGCCAACCAACTGCTGATCGAGACCCACCTCCGGCAGGGCAACGTCGCCGAGGCGCTACGCCAGTACCACCGCTACCGCGGCCACCTCGCCACCCTGGGGGTCGCGCCCGGCCTGGGCGTCACCAACCTGATCGCCCGGCACCTGCCCACCGGCACCGCCCGCGGCTGACCCACCGCCCTCCACGGCGGCCCGCCCGTGGCGCACGCCCCACCCCGCCCGCGGCGCCCGGCCCGTCCCGCCCCGCCTGTGGCACACGCCCCGCCCCGCTTCGTGATCGTCTGCGGTTCAGGCGCTTCCGGCCCGGCGTGTCAACCGCCTGAGCCGCAAACGATCGAGGTCGACACGAGCCCCACGCGCCGCTGCCCGAGGTCACGGTGACGCACCGGTGACACGGCGTACGCGCACGGTCGCCCCCGGCGTCGGACCCGCCGCGCTCCCGCACCCCCGACGGACGCCGGCTCGGGACGTACGGGCGGCATCGCGGTGACGCGGCGGTGACCCGGCGACGGCCGGGGCACGGCGGCCGGGCGACGCCGCCGACACGCCCCACCCGGTCTGCTGTGCCCATCGCCCCGACCGGCGGGGCGGCAACCGAAAGGAGCGGTCATGGTCTATTCGGCCGGACCGAAGAACATCTCCCTGACCTCGGTGGGCTTCCGCTCGCAGCACGACCCGACGCTCGACCAGCCCGGCGTGATGTCGTACGCGACCGGCGACGCCGGCCTCAACCCGGCGGGCGTGCTGCCGGCCACCCCGCAGGCCTTCGCCGCCGTCGCCGGCACCCGTCCCGCCGGGGACGGCCCGCCGAGCCTGTGGGACCAGCAGGAGGCGTGGCAGAACTCGCTGCTGTTCGCGCAGGACGCCAACTCCGGGCAGAAGCTGACCGACCCGTCCAAGCCGGCGTACTGGACGGGCCTCCAGAAGCACCTCGCCCAGTGCGGCTGGACGACGACCAGCTACGAGAGCCTGAAGTGGGACCAGAGCAAGTCCGGCACCTCGATCAACGTCATCGGCATCATGGCCGACATCCTCGGCGCCTATCTCGGCATCACGGCCGGCTCCATCGAGTCGATGTTCGCCGCGCTCAAGGACGCCGCCGACCCCGGCGCGACCAACTTCCGCAATGTCTGGTGGCAGTCCGCCTCGGTGCACGAGCACCGGGTGCAGGCCGCTGTCGGGCCGCTGACCATCGACCAGTCGACCGGCATGGCCAAGATCTGGCTCGTCTACTACAGCTTCGACTTCTCGGCCAGCAGCTTCGAGTCGCTGTTCGTCGAGCACGACTCGTCCACCTTCAAGGTCGACTCGTTCGGCGTCCAGCTCGGCCTCGCCTGGGACGGCTGGCTGGCCGTCAAGGACCAGGTCACGGCCGCCACCAGCAAGGTCGCCAAGGACAGCATCGCCAACACCGTACTCGCCGACTGAACCGGAGAAGCCAACAATGATCATCACCGTGTGCACCGACGACGACCTCCTCGTCCGCGAGGCCGAGAAACAGTCCAGGCAGAACCCCCGGGTGTACGGGACCACGTACCGCGTCTTCAGCCAGGTCATCCCCCGGCTCGGCGTCGACGAGGACCTGTTCGTCTCCTCCCACGGCGCGTACGACGGCACCGGCTGGATCTCCCCGCCCCAGCCGGTGATCGGTGACAAGAAGAAGGACCTCTTCCTCACCGCCGGTGACCTGTACGTCAACCTCGAACACCTGCTGCCCGCCGACTACCGGGGCCGGATCTTCGTCTCGGCCTGCGAGTCGGCCGACGCCGGCGGCCCGGCGGCGATGTCCTTCGTGGACCGGCTGGCGACCACCCTCGGCGCGCACGGCCACGGCGGCATCGCCGTGTACGGCCAGCGCGGCGCGGTCGGCATGCGGATCCCGGCGCCGAACGACCCCGGCTGGATCCGCGCCGCGTAACGCCTTCCACTCCCCGAGGGTCGGGCACCGGGCCAGCCACCCGGTGCCCGACCCGCGTTCACCCGGCGGGCAGATTGGCCAGCAGCCGGGCCGCGGTCTTCCGGGCCCGCTCCAGGTCGGGGACGGTGAGCGTGCCACGGTGCACGGCGTCGAACGCCAACCGGTTGAGGTCCAGCGCGGCCCGCCGGCAGTCCCGGTTGGCCCAGCCCTGCGTCGCCGGATCGTGGCCCAGGACGGCCAGGCAGAACCGGAAGTCGCGCAGCCGCCGGCCGGGCTTGTGACCGGCCTCCCGGCGCCGCCGGTTGACCACCGTCAACCAGTCCGGACCGTGGTACGCGACGAGCCTGCGCTCCAGCAGCGGGGCGACCTTTCGCGCGGTGTCCTCGACCACCGCCTCCACCTGGCGGGCGATCGTGACGGCCCGGGTGTCCGGTCCACCGGCCTCCGGTCGACCAGCCGCCGCCCGCGGCGGCGGTGCGGGCCGCGCCGCCGGGGCGGGCCGCGCCGCCGGGGCGGGCCGCGCCGCCGGGGGTGTATCGGGCGCCACAGCCGGCATCTCCGCCGGCTCCGGCGCCGGGGCGCCGGATCGCGCCGGGCCGGGAGGCGGATCGGGGCCGGGCTTCCCGGCCGGGGCAGGACGCGGGCGGGACCGGGAACCCGGACCGGGCGGTGCAGCCGGTGGCTGCCGGAACGGTGGCGGGGTGGCTCGCCGGTCGGCCGTTGGCGGCGCCACGGGTTCTCCCCGTACCGCCCGGATCGACTGCCGTAGCGGCGCCGTGACCAGCACGCCGACCGCGAAGGCGGCGAGCCCGGCGGCGAGCGGCCCCCGCAGGGGATCGCCGGTGTGCGGCACGTTGGCGAGCAGGACCGGGTCGAGTGTGCTCAGCAGCATGGCGAGTGGGACGACGGCCCGTGGCCCGCGTCGTCGGGCCGGCAGCCAGCGCCAGGCCAGCCCGAGCGAGGCGATCGGCCAGGCCGCGAACATCGCCAGGTCGGCCTGTGTCGACGGCGGCGGCACGCCCAGGTCGGCGGCGGCGTGTCGGCTGGCCGAGGCGAGCGCGGCCGTACCGATCGCCAGGCCGGCACCGACGGCCAGCAGCCAGCGGATCCCCAGCCAGGTGTCCGGCTCGGTCGGCGGCCTCACGGGGCATCCGGCCCGTCGTGCGCCGGCCCGGGTTCGGCGGGCCGGTCGAGGTCGGCGGCACTGATGACGCGCATGGCGAGCAGCCATTCGCACAGCGGGCGCCGCGCGTCGCCCTCGCCTTCCAGGCCGAGTACGCCGGCGGCGACCAGCTGCTCGCGTACCCGCTCGACCCGGCGGACCACCTGGGTACGGGTCAGTCCGAGGCGGTCGGCGACCTCGTTGTACGTGCGCGGGCGCGGGTCGTAGTGCGGGTAGGGGCGCAGGTAGCCACGGGCCATCGCCACCAGCACCGCGCGCTGCCGCGGGGTGAGCGCGGGCACCTGGTTGCGGGTGCTGTGCGGGTCGACGGGGGCCGGCACGGTCGGCTGTTCCGGCGCCGCCGCCGGGGTCAGCACGAGCGCGTACGTCCACGCCTGCCCGGCCACCAGGACCGTCGTGTGTGGATGGTCGACGGTGCGGGAGCTGGACGGCCAGCCGGCGGCGGCGACCGGCAGCGGGGTCGCGAAGCCGTACGCGTCGACGAGGTGCAGGGTCCGTTTCCGACTGAGGTTGGTGACCTGCCAACCGGAGCCGTCGTGGTGCACCCGGCCGGCGGTACGGCTGATGCCCAGATCCGTGGCGTCGAGGCGGACGGTGCAGGAGGCGTCCCGCCCGAAGGTCAGCGCCTGCCCCGGCAGCAGGGTGTGCCGCCGGTCGTCGATCCGCACGGTGAGCGAGTCGTCGGCCATGGCGTCACTTCGTCAGGATCGGGTCGGCGAACACGGTGGTGACCCCGCAGTTCCAGCCCCCGGCGATCTCGGCCTCGATGCGCAGCCGGAAGGCGCCGGTGAGGTCGGCCTCGACGGTTCCGGTCGCGGCGAGGCGAACGGTGGCGCTGTCCTGCCGTTCGTCGTCGACGTAGACGACGAACGTCGCGGAGCTTCCGGAGTCGGATTCGTCGTCGAGGCCGACGGTGCTGCGGAAGCGGGTGTAGTCGTAGCCGAGGTGGTATTCGAGACTGACGCCGTAGCAGCTGCGGGAGATGCTCGACGGGTATTCCCGGTCGTCGATGGTCGCGACGCCGATCTCCTCGTCCATGTTGGGCTTCTCGCGTGCCTTGAGGGAGACGAGGTAGACCTCGGTTCCCCGCGCGTCCGGTCCCGGCGTCGGGGAATCACCGCTCGGGCCGGGTGCCGGGGAGGCGGTGCCGCCGGGCTGCTCCGGGCCGCCGGTCGGGTCTCCCGCGCCGGCCGTACTGCCGCTTTCGGCCCGGTCGCCGGCGTTCTCGCCACCGAGCAGGCTGACCGCGCCGAGGACACCGGCGACCAACACCAGGGCGAGTGCGGCCCCGGCCACGGCCAGCCACCACGGCCTCGGCCGCCGGTCGCCTCCGGCGGAAACGCCGGCGGGCACCGGGCCGCCGGCCGAGGCACCGGACGGCGCGGCGCCGGGGCGCATCGGCGGGAGGCCGGTCGGCGTCGTGGTCGTCGTGGAGGTCTGCGCCCGCAGGTTACGTACCCATTCCCCGGCCGCCGGCCGGGCGGCCGGATCGTCGGCGAAGATCCGCAGCGCGTGGTCGAGCAGTGGGGTCGGGCCGAACACGGCGTGCAGACCGGCGGCGCGGGCGTCGGCCGTGGCGGGCGGGTGGGCGCCGGTCAGCAGGAAATAGGCCAGGCCGCCGAAGGCGTAGCGGTCGGAGGCTGGGCTGTAGGCGCCGTCGCGGAGCACCTCGGGGGCGATGTAGCCCTGGGTGCCGGCCGGCAGGTTGGTGACGTGGCTGCTCATCCGGAACAGTCCGAAGTCGACGAGAACGGCCTGCCCGTCCCGGTTGACGATGACGTTGGCGGGGCTGATGTCGCCGTGGACGACCGGCCGCCGCGACGGGGTGGCCTTTCCGGAGTGCAGCCAGTCGAGGACGTCGGCGACCTGGGTGAGGCAGGTGAAGACGGCCGCCGGCGGGCCGGACTGCCGGGCCGGCCAGTCGCGCAGGTCGGTGCCCTCGATCCAGTTCATCACCAGGTAGAGGGCTGTCTCGGCGGGGTCGGCCGCGCCGGCGTGGTGCATCCGCGCACCCTCGAAGGCGGCGTGTACGCCGACTACGCCCGGGTGCCGGATCAGCCGCAACAGGTCCGTCTGTTCGATCCACCGGCTGCGCCAGGCCGCCCGGTCCTCGTGGGCCGAGCGGAGCACCTTGACCGCAACCTTCTCCCGCTCGGCGCCCAGGGCCACGTCGGCCTGCCAGAGTTCCGCCTCACCGCCACCGCCGACCTGCCGCAACAGGCGGTACTTGTCCGGCTCCTCCGGCGGGCCGACGAAGAAATAGGTGGTGCCTCCGGGCATGGTCACTCCCCCGAGCCGAATCGGCTGTCCACATCACCGGGTAGCCTGCCCGACCACAATGGACCCGTCCAGGGGTAGCCCTACCCCCTCACGGCGGTCGTGACACCGCTGCGCGAGGGGCGCACGCGGTGTTACCGTCCGGGCCGTGAATCAAGCAGCCGTGGCCTCGCCCATAGGCCAGGTGTCGCCGACGGGTGGGGATCAGTGGTGACCCTGCCCGGCTACCTCGACGGTTACCAGCCACCGGTCGACGCCTCCGTGCTGGTCGACGCGACCGCGTGGTTGGACGATCCGGTCTTCTGGCCCGCCCTGCTGTGGTCGGTCGGCGGTTCGCCCACCGCCGTGGAAGGGTTCGACGTCGACCCGGCGGACGTCGACGCGATGCTCTCCGAGATGGACCGGCCGGACCGGTGGCCGGTGGTGTCGCTGCACCTCGGCGATGGTCACCTGGCGCATCTGGTGTGGCGCAACTTCCCGGACGAATCGGGGCAGGACTACCTGGTCACGCTCCCTGACGTCGACGAACCGGTGCTGGTCGCCGCTCTCGAGGGCAATTTCCGGGGACCGGCGCTGTCCTGGCGTGAACTGGCCACCGTCGCCGCCGGTGCCGGCTCCGCGCCGGACGCCGCCCGCCGGTTGCTCGTGCTTCTGCCGGCCATCGGGGATGCACACCTGCCCGCCCAGGCCACCGAGGTCGTCGCCGGGGCCTTGGCGGCGCTCGGCTGCCACCGCCGGCAGGCGGAGATCGCCGACGAGCTGCTCGCGGCGAGCGAACGGTTCTGGGGTGCCATCGAATGGGGGGACCGGGACGGTGTTCCGGTCTGCCTGGGCTCACACAGTGATCGGGGGTTCGGCCGGCCGCTGGCGGAGCTACGGTCGATCGCGCGGGCGTTCCAGGGGCGGCCGGCCGGGCCACGGTAGGCGCGGCGGGTCCGAGCGGCGGCGAGCCCGAAACGCGGTGCAGCCACCGCCTACCGTGTCCGCTGAACGCGGGGGCCGTACACGGTGGGCGGTGGCTGCTCCGGACCGGCGGGCTGGGGAGGTACCGCCCGGTCCGGGCCCCTTGGTCAAGGGGTCAGCGCTGCGCGGAATCAGGTCCGGGGAACGTTCCGCCGCTCCGGGATCGCGTCGTAGCGGGCCGGGTCGATGGTGTCCAGGGTTTCGTCGGTGATGGAGTCGATGATGCCGGTCATGCCGGTCACCAGCTGCTTGGTCAGCATGCCGTGCTGCTTCTGGCCCCACGACTGGGTCTGGCCACGCGTCTCGAACAGGATGGTCGCGCTGCCACGCAGGGCGAACGAGCCGAGCGCGGTGCCGGGCAGGTTCGTGTTCTGCGGGTAGAGGGTCACCTTGCTCTGCGGCGAGTTGCCCGACTGGAGGGCGTCGTACACGGCGACGTTGATCCGGCGCGACGCGTCGTAGTTGAACTTGGGCCAGTTGCCGTGCTGGGCGGGGTTGGAGATGAACCGGCCCGAGATGGACAGGGTGGTGTAGTCGTCCATGCCCTCGCCGGTGTAGCAGGCGCCCTGGTTGTGCAGGTCGACGAAGACGTCGACGGTGCCGAACTCCTGCTCCAGCGCCCGGTACACGTTGCGGGAGGTCTGCGCCTCCGGCGTGATGTACCAGCCGACGGAGGCGCTGTTGCCCGGGAAGTCGGCGGCCTGCGGCACGTAGTCGAGGTTGGGGTTGAAGTCGCGGTTGACGTCGAAGCCGCCGACCCGCGTGTTGTAGTTCCACGACGGCGAGGCGCCCGCGAGCTGCGGGAAGTCGGCGACGACGTCGTTCCAGGTCCGGGCGTTCTGCCGGGTGTCGAGTTCGCTGCCGTCGGCGTTGAGCTTGGGTACGACGACGACGGTCACCGCCTCGCGGATCTCGGCGGACCGCTTGGAGTTGTTGCCGAGGGTCTTGAGAAGGTCGAGCGCGGCGGCGGTGCCGTGCATCTCGTTGCCGTGGATCTGGCTCTGGACGTAGACGACGGTGTCGCCCTCACCTACCCGGGCGGACCAGATCTCGCGGCCCTGGTTCGAGTATCCGGCAACGTCGACGCTGACCTTGCCACCACTCGTCGCCTCGATCTGTTCGAGGCTCCGCTTCAGTTCCGCGTGGCTGATGAAGCCGGAAACCGGCCCATTGCCGGTCTCGTTCCCGCAATGCGACTCGAGGGGTTGGGCGAATGCCGGAGTGGTGAGCACGGCGGCGACGCCGGGGACACCCACCAGCGCCGCCGCGGCCACCGCAAGGTGGCGCTTGACGCGGCTCGTTGACTGTGGCGGCAGTGAACGACGCACAGTTTACCTCCGATTCAAAGGAGTGGATCTTGTCGGTCAGCTAAGCACATGGCGAGACAGTGAGCAATAGATCTCGGCGCAATGAAATTGCACCGTCCAGAACCCGAACGATGCTCACGCATGACGCTTTCGGCAATCAAAGACCGACAATTGACAGCTCATGATCATCCGTGCCCGGATCGACATTTCGAAGCACGACGTCCGACTTACCGGATTTGAGTGAAATGTGACATGCGAAGAGAGTCCCGCTGACGGGACAATGCTGCCCCACTCTCGCGACAACCGATATCGCTTCCCAAAATGCGAACAACACTCACGCTGAATGCACTCGCCCGGCACGACAACCGGAGTGGATCGTGCACAGTGGATCGTCCCCGGTGGTCGGATATCGATTCCCCGAAAGCGTGCGCCTTCAGCCCGGGCAACGACGGCTCCGGCCGGTCGTCAGCGGCGGGGCCCGCCGGGCAGCTGGCCGTGTTGATCACCAGCCGGTGCGGGCGGTCGCCGCAGGATGTGACGCGCTGGTGGCGACCGGCATGATGCCGGCCGCGACCGGCGCGGGGTCGCTGGCCGAGCGACTGGGCAACCGCTCAGGTCCGCGACGTTTCAGCGGCTCACCCTGCCATCGCGGCATCACCCGCCGGACGTGACCGACAACGGATGGGCGGGACCTGGACGCCCGAGTGGGCAAGCGTCCACAGGTCGGCCCGGACGCGGGACGGGCTCGGCATCAGCCGGCCGCGGACGCGATCCGTATCTCCGGACCAGCCGCTCGTGGCTCTCCACGGAGTGGGGATCGGGCGCGGGCGTCGTCGGGGCAGGATCGGCCGCGCGGCCTGCGGCGGGCAGCGGTGCCCGACGCCCGCGCGCGGCCGCGCGCCACGTGCCCCGGGGCCACCGGCGTAAGGCGCCGTACGGCCGTCGGGCAGATCCGCCCCTTGTCCCGTCAGTGGCCGATGTGGTCGTCCTCGTGGGCCGTCGTGGGCAGGTCGCCGAGAACCTTGTCGATTACGTGGATCCGGGCGTTCGTGGCCCGGTAGTCCACGCACAGCGTCTGGGCGTCCCCGGCGATCCGGGCCATGGCGCCGTCCGCGGCCACCGTGGCCTCGGTGCCGTCGAGCGTGGTGATGTTGCCGGCGGTCACGAGGTCGGCGAGGGAGTGGGCACCGTCGATCAGGTGGGCGCGGAGCAGTGCGCGCAGGTCGTCCGGACGGCTGAGGATCAGTTCGTCCCAGTTCGCCGCGGAGAACTTCCGGAGAAAAGCGTCGTCGGTCGGTGCCAGGATGGTCAGCCCCTCCATCCCCCGCAGATCGGTCGCGAGTCCGGAGGCCCGCACGGCCGCCTCGAAGGCGGTGAGTACGGTGATCCACTGCAGGGCCACGTCGACCGGCTCACCGGTCAGGGAGGCCGGGTTCCCCGGCTCGGTGCCGGTCGGCAGGACCTCGCAGAGGGGCCCGGTGACGATGGGGCTGGCGGGCGCCGTCGAGCCGGCGGCCGAATCGTCGCCCTTGCCCGTACAACCGGCGAGGACCACCAGACACAGCAGGGATGCGGCGACGCCGCGGGCGCGTACGGCGAGGCCACGGTCCCGGGGGTGCCGAGGGGACCGGGTGGGGCGACCGGGGCGCCGGGCTGAACTGGTCACAAGGATCTCCATGATCGACTCATACCAGGACCGTACCGGCGGGCCCGGTGCGTGACCCGCCGGTACGGCATTTCATGGTTGCCGGTTCAGGTCACCGGCGGCGTGGGTCCCTAGAGACCCGCGCACTGGCCGGACCTGGGGCCGGCGACCGAGTTCGACAACTCGAGGTTGGTCGGTACCCGGGTGTTCTGCGCGCAGTTGAGCGGACCCTGCACGGTGTTCGCCGCCACGAACGGGGCGTTGCCACCGGCGCGGTTCCCGACCAGGTTGACCGGACCGTTGACCCGGTTGTTGATCAGGGAGACCGCGTCGGTCACGTTGGCGACCTGGATCGGGCCGTGCACGGTGTTACCGGACATGAACAGGCCCGCGGACCCGGCGGCGGTGATCGGACCGTTGAAGGACGAGCCGCTGGCGACCAGGACGGCGCCCGGCTGCACGTTGACCGGCCCGTTGACGTTGGCGCCCGAGACACAGGTGAAGCCGCTCACCCGCAGCGGCCCGTTGTGCCGGCCGGTCAGGGTCGGGTAGACCCGCTCACCGGCGACCAGCCGCTCGACACCGGTCCCGTCCAGCAGCAGGGGGATCAGGCCCCGCTCGGGCTGGGTCAGCGGAACGAAGTAGCCGTCGCCGACCTTGACGACCCGCCAGCCGTGGGCCGCGAGCCGCTGGGCCACCGTCGTACGATGCCCGGCCGCGCCGTCGGTGCGCTCACCGTTGTACTGCTCCTCGGTGAGCCGGTACGCGCACGGCGCGTTGTCGAGGATCAACTCCTGGCGCGGCGCGTCCACCGGCGGCGGGGTCTCGCCCGGGTGCGGCGCCGGGTGGGCGGGAACCTCGTGCGAGCCCCGGAAGACGATCCGTCCGGTGTTCCCGCTCTGCAGCTTGATCGCCTCGCCCCTCGCCTGCCGGATCGCGCTGTGGTTGGCCCGGTGGTAGTCGAGGAACTGGGTGAAGGTCCAGAGGGCGGAGTAGCCCTTGCGGCGGCGGTTGTTCGAGGTGTTTCCCTCGTCCGGCCGGGTGGCCCCACCGGAGCTGCGCAGTTCGAGCAGCGAGTTGACCACGTTCTTCAGACCCAGCGTGTTGCGGAGGATGGTCTCCTCGCCCAGGCCCACGCTGGCGCCGGTGCAGCCGTACGGGCAGGCCCACCAGCCGTCGGTGGCACCCTGCTCGTACATGTGGCCTTCGATCATGTTCATCGACTCGTCGAAGATCTCCCGGGCCACGTTCTGGTGCCGCGGCGGAAGCATCGGCAGGTCACCGGTGCCGCTGTTGCCGTACTCGTGGCCGTCGTAGCCGGCCACCGGCCGGTACTCCTGGAGCATCTTGACGAACGCGAGGGTCTCCGGCTGGCGGACCAGGGAGTAGTCGCGGTTCAGGTCCTGCCCGGCGTTGTTGCCCCGGGTGTTGGCGGCCCGGCCGTCCCCGTTGATGGTCGGGACGATGAGCACGGTGCTGTTGGTGAGTACGTCGATCGTGCCGGGGTCCTGGCTGAAGGCCAGCTGCCGGGCCAGGATCAGGCAGGCTTCCCGGTCACCCGGCTCGTTGCCGTGCACGTTGCAGTTGATCAGCACGGGCGAGGTGGCCGCGATCGCCTCCGGGGTGGCCGGCGGGGTCGGGTGGCCGAAGACCATCATGTTGATCGGCCGGTTGAGGATGGTGCGGCCGATCTCCACCACCCGCATCCGGTCGCTCAGCTCGTCGATGGCGGCGGTGTAGGCGTACTCGTTGACGTCGCTGGTGTACTGGGCACCCTGGGTGGTCTCCCACTGGGTGCGCAGGCTCTCGCCGGGCGCGTCCGGGTTGCCCCAGGACCCCTGGGTGGTGCCGGAGACCGGGGTCGAGTACGGCTGCTCGGCGGTGCCGATCCGGGCCCGCACCCGCCACTGGAACCGCAGGCCCGGGTTGAATCCGGCGTCGGCGAAGGTCGGCGACTCGTTGTTGACCTGACGGTTGGGGCGCCAGAGCCCGGTGATGACGGAGTTGCCGGTCGGCACGTCGTCGGCGTCGACCGGGGTGCGCTCGATCTGGTAGTCGGTGGCGCCGTCGACGTGGGTCCAGGCCAGGGTGGCGAAGCCGTACCCCTGGGTGACCTTGAGACCCTGGACCTGGTTCGGTTCCACGGCGTTGAGGGCGGGCACCCGGGTCAACGGGTCGGCCGAGGCCGCGGTTGGTGAGGCGACCACCGATACGGTGGCCACGAGGAGTGCAGCTAGCGCTATTGCCGCTGGCCGTCTATGCAGCATGGGGGCTCCTGTGCATTGAGGCTGGACCTAGGTGGAGACAGCACACGTCAGTCCGGCCGCGCCATCTCGGAAACACGACGATTCTTGAGGATCCTCTGAGACTCCGGCAGGGGCCGCATGCCGTGCCGCGGGCCGATCCAGGGCCGCCGACACGAGACGACGACCGGGTGTCAACGAACGATCACGCTGAGATTCGCGCGCCGGACGGGGCTCGGCCGCCACCGCCGTCGCCCGGGCGTGCGGATCTAGGTCACCCGCAGGCGGTAGCCCACGCCCCGTACGGTCTGCACCAGGCTGGCATCGTCCAACTTGCTCCGCAGGGCGGCGACGTGCACGTCGAGGGTGTGGCCGGCCGCGAAGGTGGTCTGCCAGATCTCCAGTTGCAGCCGCTCTCTCGGCACCACCGTGCCGGCCTGCCGGGCCAGCGCCATCAGCAGCTCGAACTCCTTGCGGGTCAGGCTCACCTCCCGATCGTCCACCCAGGCCTGCCGGGCGGTCACGTCGATTCGGATCGGACCGACCTCCAGCACCCCCTCGGCCCGCCGGGCCCGCGCGGTCCGGCGCATGACCGCCTCGATCCGGGCCTGCAGTTCGGCCATGGAGAAGGGCTTCACCACATAGTCGTCGGCCCCGGCGCGCAACCCGGTCACGCGGTCGTGCTCCTCGCCACGGGCAGTCACGGCGATGATGCAGACGTCGGCGTCCCGCCGCCGCAACTCCCGGCAGACCTCCAGGCCGTCCCGGTCGGGCAGGTTGAGGTCGAGCAGGACCAGGTCGACCGGCCCCGCCCGGAGGGCCTCGGCCGCGGTCGTCGCGGGAATGACCAGGTGGCCCCGACGGCGCAGGGCCGAAGACAACGCGGAGGCGACACGCAGGTCGTCCTCCACGAGAAGTGCTCGCATCCAGTTGCTCCTCTGGGCCTCAGAAGGTCGACGAAGTTCCTGAAGCCTGCCGATCGGACCGGCCCTGAACAGACGCTAATCCGACCCGGTTTCAAGCAGATATCCCCGCGCCTCGCGGTCCGCCCGGAGCCGGCCGTCCTCGAGGTGTCGCTCGACGCGGCCTGATGGCCGTGGCACGGGAGATCGACGCACGGCTTCCTCCGATTCAAAGGAGTGGATCTTGCCGGTCAGCTAAGCACATGGCGGGACGGTGAGCAATAGATCTCGGCATAATGAAATTGCACCGTCGAAAACCCGAACGACACTCACACATGACATCGCCATCAATCAAAGCCCGACAATTGATAATTCATCATCATCCGTGCCCGGATCGACATTTCGAAGTACGACGCCCGGGATATCTGGTTTGCGTGAAATGTGACATGCGGAGCGGTCCCGTGCATGAGACAATGCTGCACCACTTGCACAACAGCCGATATTCGATCCCAGAATGGGAACACCCCGCGCGGAAACCCGGCAGCCCGTTCCGCCAACCGTCGCGGCCCGGTTCGCGGCAGGTCGTCCTCAGTGGCCGAACCCGGCTTCCTCGTGCGGACGCCCCTTCAGCTCATGGAAAGCCGGCTCACCGGCCACCAGCAGCACACCGTCCCAGAGCCGGCCGGCCCGTTCGCCGCGCGGGATACGGGAGATCACCGGCCCGAAGAAGGCGATCCGCCGGCCGCCGGACCCGCCCGCGGCGATGATCGGTGTGCCGACATGCCGCCCCACCAGGCTGATGCCCCGCTCGTGGGACTCCCGCACCGCGGCGTCGTATTCGGTGGACCCGGCGGCGGCGGCCAGCTCCGGCGGCAGCCCGGCGTCGGCGAGGATGTCCGCGGGGTCGGCCCACTCGCCGCGCTCGTGGACCCGTACGCCGTACGCGGCGAAGAATCGGTCCAGGGCAGCCGGGCCGTACCGTCGCTCCACCGCCGCGCACACCCGGACCGGCCCCCACAGGTAGCCCTCCGGGTCACCCTCGGGATCGTCCGGCCGTCCCTCGTTGAGCACCGACAGGCTCATGATCCGCCAGCGGATCGTCACCGGCCGCACCGCCGCCACCTCGACCATCCAGCGGGAGGTGATCCACGTGTAGGGGCAGCTCGGGTCGAACCAGAAGTCGACCTGCATCCGCACCGCCTCCGGTGGGCCGGGCCGTCAGGATCCGTCGGCGAACGACAGGCCGCGGCCGGCCAGTTCCTCGCGCAGGATCGAGATGCTCTTCCGGCCCACGCCATGGATCTTGAGCAGCTCGGCGGGGGTGGTGGTCGTCAGGTGCGCGAACCGGGTGTATCCGTTCGCGGCCAACTCCCGCGTCGCCACCTTGCCGATACCGCGCGGAAACTCGGTCTCCGGTGCGGGTTCCTGAGCCGTCATGACGGTGCTCCTTCCCTCGCGGACCGGGCCGGTGGGATCGGACTGGCGGGATCGGACTGGCGGATCGGGCCGGGTCGGTGGTTCGGACCGGGTCGGCACCGCGAGACTATCGCCCCCCACCGACAGCGACGGCACACCGACACGAGGGCGCCCACGAATCGGCCCGTCAGGTGGCGGCGTCGGATGACCGGGCGGCGGCGAGCAGTTCGATCCCGTCGAGGATGCGGTCGAGGCCGAACCGGAAGGCCAGGTCGGGGTCGCTGACCGCGTTGTACGCCTCCCCCGCGGCCGTACCGACCCGGTCGGAGACGACGTACCGGCCCGGCTCCATGATCCGTTCGAGGATGGGGGCGTTGATCTCCCACCACTGCACGTCGGTGATCCCCGAGATCTCCTGGGCCCGGCGGGCTTCGATCGAGGCGCGGGCGGCGCTGGCGGCGAACCCGCTGACCAGCGTGACGATCTGGTCCATCTCGATGTCGCCGAAGCCGATCCCCTCGATCGCCCGCAGTTGCCACTCGTAGCGGTCGGCACCGTTCGGGCCGATGAACGGCCGGTGGTGGGTCACCTGGAGCAGCCAGGGGTGGCGGTGGAACTCGTCCCAGAGTTCGCGGGCGATCCGGGCGAGCCGGTCCCGCAGCGGGCCGGTGAGTTCGGGGAGTTCGCGTTCGCCCTGCACCTCGTCGACCATCAGCCCGATCAGTTCCTCCCGGCCGGGCACGTACGTGTAGATCGACATGACGCCGAGGCCGAGCTTTTCGGCGACCTTGCGCATCGAGAAGGTCGCCAGCCCTTCGGCGTCGGCGACAGCGATCCCGGCCCGCACCACCTCGTCGACGGTCAGCCGCTGCCGGGGGCCGCGGGACCCCTGGGGTTCGCCGAGCGTACGCCGCCACAGCAGCATGAGCGTCCGGTCGTAGTCGGGCGCCGCCCCGGGTTCGTTTTCCATAGGCGGATGGTACTCCGTGTGGTGTACGGTGATTCGGCGCAGTCACGCCGTACGGCGTACGGAGTTAAGGAGTCCCATGGCACGCGACCACTCACTGACCGCGAGCGGCCTTCGCAAAAGGTACGGCGACCTGGCCGCCCTGGACGGATTCGACCTGAGCGTCGAGGCGGGGACCATCCACGGGCTGCTCGGCCCGAACGGCGCCGGCAAGAGCACGGCGGTACGGGCCCTGACCACCCTTATCGACCTCGACGGCGGCACCGCCACCGTCGCCGGCCACGACGTGCGGACCGAACCGCAGGCCGTACGGCGCAGCATCGGGCTGGTCGGCCAGCACGCGGCGGTCGACGAGATCCTCGGCGGCCGGCAGAACCTGGTCATGTTCGGTCGGCTGTTCGGGCTGGGCAAGGCCGCCGCCCGCGCCCGCGCCGACGAACTGCTCCGCTCGTTCGACCTCACCGAGGCGGCCGACCGGCCGGTCTCGACGTACTCCGGCGGGATGCGGCGCCGGCTCGACATCGCGGCGGGCCTGATCCTGGCCCCGGCGGTGCTGTTCCTCGACGAGCCGACCACCGGCCTCGACCCGCGGGCCCGCAACGAGGTCTGGACCACCGTGCGCGGGGTCGCCGCGCAGGGCACGACGGTGCTGCTGACCACGCAGTACCTGGACGAGGCCGACCAGATGGCCGACCGGATCTCGGTGATGAACCACGGCCGGGTCATCGCCTCCGACACCCCCGACGCGCTGAAGCGCCAGCTCGGTGGCGACCGCGTCGTCGTCACCCTCCCCCGCCACGAACCGCTCGGGCCGGCGGCGGAGACCCTCGGGGCGGCGGTCGGTGGCACGGCTCTGGTCGACGCCGAGGCACACACCCTCACCTTCGAGGTGGGGCACGGCGTGGTGGGCCTAGCCGAGATCGTCCGCGCGCTCGACGCCGCCGCGATCGGCCCCGAGGACCTGCTGCTGCGCCGGCCCACCCTGGACGAGGTCTTCCTGTCCCTGACCGACACCACTTCGAGCGGCACCGCTCCGGCCGCCGGCAAGGAGGTCGTACATCGATGAACACCCTGCGAGCCGGCTGGATCATCACCCAGCGGGACCTTCTGCACTGGGTCAGGCAGCCGTGGACACCGATCTTCAGCCTGCTGTTCTCGGTCGTGCTGCTGCTGATCTTCGGGCTGCTGTTCGGCGGCGCGATCGACGTACCCGGCGGCGGATACGTCGACTTCCTGCTGCCCGGGATGCTCGCCCTCACGATGATGTTCGGCCTGGAGACGACGACGTCGGCGATGGCCAACGACGCCAGGAAGGGGATCACCGACCGGTTCCGGTCCATGCCGATCGGCAGCGCCTCGGTCGCGCTCGGCCGGGTCGGGGCGGACATGGCCAACTCGGCGGTCGAACTCGCCGTACTGATTGGCGGCGGCATGCTCATCGGCTGGCGGATCACCGGCGATGCCGGCTCCGCGGCACTGGCCGTACTGCTGCTCCTGACCCTGCGGTTCGCGCTGCTGTGGGTCGGCGTCTACCTCGGCCTCGCCTTCAAGGGCGACAGCACGACGATGGCGGTACAGACCCTCATCTGGCCGGTCGGGTTCCTGTCGACGGTGTTCGTCTCCGCCGAGACGATGCCGGGCTGGCTCGCCGCGGTCACCGTGTGGAATCCGGTCTCGGCGACGGCGACCGCCGTAAGGGAACTCTTCGGCAACCCGACCGGCGCGACCAGCGGAGTCCTCGCCGACCACGCCGTCGCGCTCGCCGTCGGCTGGCCGATCCTGATCACGGCGGTGTTCCTGCCGCTGTCGGCGTACGCCTACCGCAAACTGCGGTCGTAGCACCGTGCGGGGTCGTCGACGGTCGCCGACGACCCCGCACGGAATGAGACCGATGTCCGTCAGTCCGCTTGGCCACAAGCGACAGTCGTGTCACGCTCCACCGCGTTTCGGTCCACCCGTCGTCCCCGGACGGTGCCCGCGTGGTCGAAGGAGTCGGCACATGGGAATTCGGCGCATCCTGGTCGTCACCGCCGTGGCCCTGCTCGTGACAGGTGGCATCCAGGCACCGGCGGCCGCCGACCCGACCACGGTCGCGATGCCGGTCGACGTCAACCCGTACCGGACCGGGATCGTGCTCGCCGCGGGCGAGGGCGTCACCGTGTCCGCGTCGGGTGTCATCGGCTACTGGGGCGGGTCGTTCGAATCCGGTGACGTCGTACCACCGGCCGGCCACCCGACGATCCGGCACCTGGGCAACGCCGTCGCACCGCAACTGCCGGCGCTGGCCCTGATCGGGCGGGTCGGGTCGGGCCCCTACCGCTACATCGGTGCCGGACCGACGACGCTCGGCGGCGTCGGCGAACTGGAACTGGTCATCAACGACGATGTCGCCGCCTTCCCCGACAACAACGGCACCTGGCAGGTGCTTCTCGATCCGACCGGCTTCGCCGACAGCGACGGCGACGGCGTCCCCGACGGCGAGGACCTGTGCCCCGGCACACCGGCCGGCGTCGATGTCGGCACCGACGGCTGCCCGCTGCTGATCGTGTCCGCCGGCGAGGACCGGCCCGTCGCCGGTTCCCGGACCACGAACCTCGGCGGCACGATCGTCGGCACCGCGACCGCGTCCGCCTGGCAGAAGGTGTCCGGTCCCGGCCGGGTCACGTTCGCCTCCGGCGCACCGGACACCGAGGTCGAGTTCTCCGCCCCCGGCAGCTACGTCCTACGGTTCACCGCCGTCTCCGGCGCGGGCGGCAGCCCGAAGTCCGACGACGCGACGGTCACCGTCCTCGACCGGTACGAGATCGAACTGAAGTCGTGGATCCCGCAGTTCTCGGTCGTCGACCCGTTCCACATCGAACCGCTCGAACTGACCATCGCCGGCGGCGTCTGGACCGACCTGGGATCGCTGGACGTGCCGGAGGACTGCCGGCCGAAGTGGCGCAACGCCCGCATCCGCCTCGAGTCGTTCTTCTACGGCGACAACCACGTCGGCTACGGGCCGGACGGTGCCGCCCGGATCACCACGACGTTCGAGTTCCTCTGGGACGGCGCCAGCATGACCCGGCCCCGGCTGCGCGACGACCCGGCGCACAGCATCCGGCTGTGGACGTTCACGAACCTGGACACCGGCGTGATCCGCAACTGCCGCGAGTACGGCGACGAGACGGTTCCGGACCCGGCCGACTACGGCATCGACGGGAACACCTTCACGCTGTCCCACCGGCACGCCACCGACCTCGTGGCCGGCGCCCCGCCCCTGGAGGCCACCGTGGTCGGCACGTTCACCGACACCGACCTGACGCTCAGCACCGAGGTCACCGCGTTCCCCAGCCACGCCTACCGGGTCACCCGCAACGGCACCCGCCGGGCCACGAACGTGTTCGTCAACGCCTCCTGCGTCGAGACGATGGGTCCGGTCGGGGCGGTCAACCTCGCCACCGGGCTGATCACCTACGTCGAGAGCGAGGGCCCGTACCTCGTGCCGCTCGTCGGTCCGCGGACGCCGAGCGACATCACCCCCTGTCAGCCGGCACCGACCCCACGGTAGGAGACGGCAGCACCAGGTGAGGTCGGGCTACCGGGACGGCATGAACCGCAGGTGTGGCCGCCGCCGCAGCCGTACGCCCGCCGCCACGGCCACCAGCGCGGTCAGCGCGACGGTGAAGACGACGCCGTGCAGCAGGCCCCGGTCGAGGTATCCGGAGTCGGTGTGGTCGATGGCGTACGTGCCGATCTCGCGGCTGAACCAGAACGGCAGCGCCCGTGACGCGGTGGCCGCCGGGTCGGTCATCATCTGCAGCCCGACCACGATGAGCAGCACCAGGGTGCCCTCGAGCTCGCGGGGCAGCACGGCGCTCAGGGCCAGCCCGAACGGTGCCGCGACCGCGACGGTCAGCAGCATCACCACGGCGATGGCGCCGTAACGCACGTCGTGCTGGTCGACGAGGATGAGCAGGTAGTACGGCAGCGACAGCGCCAGCCCGACCGTCCACAGTGCCAGGAGCCGGCCGAGGACGAGGTGCCGGCTGCCGTAGCCGGACAACCGCAGCCGTGGCTCGATGGGCCGCGCCGCGCTGCCGGCGAACAGCGCGGCGGTGCTCAAGGCCCAGCCGAGCCCGAGGCAGACGAACCGGATCGACTGGCCGAGGTGGTCGCCGCGCCGGCTGAGATAGAAGGCGAGCGGCAGCACGGCGAGGACGACGAGCACGGTACGCCGGCGGGCGATCTCGCGCAGGGCCAGATCCGCGGTGGTGAGGATCTTGTTCATACGACCCGCTCCCGGTCGGGGGTCAGGTCGAGCACGATGTCGACCCGGTCGAGTTGGTTGAGCAGGTGGGTGACGACCACGACGGCGGTGCCGGTATCGCGCCACCGCCACACCTCGTGCCAGAAATCGAGGTAGGCGCCCCGGTCGAAGCCCTGGTAGGGCTCGTCGAGCAGCAGGATGTCGGGTTCGCCGAGCCGGGCCATGACCAGGTTCAGCTTCTGGCGGGTGCCGCCGGAGAGTTGGCCGGCGAGACGGCCACGGTCCGGCTCCCAGTCCAGCCGGGCGGCGTGCGCGCGGCCGGCCCGGCGGGCGGCGGACCGGTCCAGGTCGCGTCCGGTGCCGATCAGGACGAAGTGCTCGTCGGGGGTGAGGAACTCGCGGGTGCCGCCGTCCTGCGGGCAGTAGCCGAGGCTGCCGTACGCGTGCACCTCGCCCCGGTCGGGGCTGACGAGGCCGGCGCAGATGCGCAGGAAGGTGCTCTTGCCGGCACCGTTGGCGCCGACGACGGCGGCGATCTGGCCGGCGCGTACGGTCAGGTTGACGTCGCTGAGGACGCGGTGCCGGCGGTAGCGCTTGCTGATCCCGCGTACGTCGAGCCGGACCGGGCCGGGTGGCGGGCGCCGCGGGGCGGGTGCGGCGGCACCGATGCTGTCGGCGACGTCACGGGCGTACGACCCCGGTGCGCCGAACGCCGACAGCGGCGGCTCTCCGCTGTCGCGCAGGTGGGTGGCCGCCTCGGCGACGACGTGCCCGGCGAGGTCGGGGCCGACGCCGTGCCGGCGCAGTTCGCCGACAAGGGCCGCCAGCCATGCATCCTGGTTCACCGCGCTGGTACCTCCCGTAGTATCGCGCCGACCCCGCCGGCGAACCGGCCCCAGTCGGCGGTGGCCTGCCGCAGCACGTCGTGGCCGGGTCCGGTGATCCGGTAGTACTTGCGGGCCGGGCCGGCTTCGCCCTCGCGCCAGTCGGCGGCGATGAGTCCGGCCCGCTGGAGCCGGAGCAGGACCGGGTAGAGGGTTCCGCCTTTGACCGGCCCGAGGCCGGCCGCCTCCAGCGCCTGCGACAGTTCGTAGCCGTACGACTCGCGCCGGGCGAGCATCGCCAGCACGCACAGGTCGAGGACTCCCCGTAACCATTGGGCGCGCCGCTCCTGATTCACGCGCAAGAAGATAGCACGACCAGCTAGCTGGTCGTGCTATCTAGCCGCGATCGGCCGGTGACCTCAGGCGCCGGGACCGGCCGGCGGGAACGGGACCTGCGCCAGGACCGGGATCAGGGTCTCCTCCTCGTACGCCAGGTGGGTCGTCAGCTCGCTCGACATCCGGTCCAGTTCGGCCCGGAACCGCACCGGGTCGGCGGTGGCGACATCGGCCAGCAGTCCCTCCAACTCGCGGCGGATCCGGTCGACTGTCACGTGTTCGGCCCGCAGCCGCTCGATCACCGGCGCGAGATGCGGATACCCCTGCTCCAGCCCGGGCAGCATGTGCCCGTCCTCGCCGGTGTGGTGGAAGTGCAGGGACTGGCAGAACGCCAGGCAGTGCGCCCGGATCTGCATCCCCAGCCCGACCGGCGGCGGCCCGTCGGTGGCGTGCCGGGCCGCGAAGTACGCGTCGGTCTCGGCCCGGGTACGCGCCAACTGGTCCCGCAGCCAGTCGTGGATCTCCATAAGCTTGTCGGCCAGGTTGGCCACCTCGCGGTCACCCGCCTCCGAGTGCACCCGGTCCAGCACCACCACCGGAATCCGCCGGCTCGTGCGGGCCTGGTAGTCGCCGTACCCCGGCTCCTGTGCGACGACGTGGGCGAAGAGCCGGTCGCGTTCGGAGCCCTGCGCGGGCACCGCGACCGCGTCGAACGTCTCGGTCCCGACCTCGACCCGGACCATCGGGTTGGCGATCAGGTTGTGGTACCAGGCCGGGTGGCGGGGCGAACCACCGGCGGACGCGACGACGAGCAGCCGGTCGCCGTCGCGGACGAAGCCGAGCGGGCTGATCTGCCACCGGCCGGACCTCGCCCCGGTCGTGGTGAGCAGCAGCAGATCACCGCCCTCGAACGGGCCGCCGACCTTTCCGCCGTTGGCGCGGAACTCCTCGACGACCGGCCGGTTGAAGTCACTGATCTGCGGTTCGGGCTGCATGTGGTGCGCGGGGATTTCGGACAAGGTACTCCCTCGGTTCGAATGGACGACGGACCCCGGGGCGCGGTCGTACGGCCGGCGGCCGTACGGCATGCGGTGACGTGCGCGGATGGCACGGACGCACGCGGGCATCCGTCGTGGGGTTGAAGATCGGGGTGCAGGCGAGCGCGGCCGGGCGTGGCACACAAGGGCCACGCCGACGTGGCGGCGTTACGCGAGCGGCGTGTGTGGACTCACGATTCGCTCCCCGGGACCTGACAGGCGCCTCCATGCAACCGCCGTCGTCAGGCGGTTCGCACGCGACACGACGCAGATTCTAGCGCCCGCCGAGGGAAGCTCCCAGGGCGGACGCCGGCCCGCCCCGCCTATAGTCACGGGGATGTCGCGCCGGATCCTCGCCGTACTTCTGTTGCTCGTCGCCTTCGCGGCCCTCGTGGCCCAGCGGATGTTCCCGTTCCTCGCCGACGCGCCGTGGGCGCTACGGACGGCGGTGACGGTCGTCGGCGTGGTGTGTCTCCTGGTCGCGGTGAGCCTCTGGCTGCGCGGGCTCGCGGGCCGCGGACGGGAGCGGTAGCCGGGCGCGCGCACGAGGGGAACGCCCGGCCCCGGGCTCACCGGAACTCGTGCACGACCTCGATCAGGCCGACGATGTGCCGGTTGAACTCGTCGAGTTCCTCGGCCGGCACCCAGAGTTCGAGGATGTCGCGGCCGCCGACCTGCTGGACCGGGTAGCGGGCGGCGAACTCCGCGTCGACCTCGAACCGGGTGACGAAGCCGGCGCCGGAGGCGGGCACGTTCCAGTCGCGGGCGATCATGATGGCGTACTGCTCGTTGAGGACCGGGTAGAAGATCGGCTGGTCCGGCCGGCGCGGCGGCCACGCCGTCCAGCCCGAGGCGCGTACGAGGTCGAGCTCCTGCGGGCCGGTCGGCCGCCACAGCGTCATCGTCTCGGTCATCTCGCCCTCCTTGCCGGTCGGGGCAGGCTACCGGCCGGGCGGACGCCCGGACCAACGGTATTGACGACGCTGTGGCGACGGGGTGCGTCCGCGTTCTGCCGTGCTAGCTGACGGCCATCTCCCCCAGGTCGGACCAGTCGTCCTGGTCGACCGACTGGCTGACGATCTTCGGGGTGGCCTGAAGGTATGCCGGCAGGTCCTGCTGGGCCTGCCGGAAGTGCGCGGAGTTCACGTGGGCGGCGCCCGCGTCGCCGTCGCGGAAGGCTTCCACCAGGACGTACTCGTTCGGGTCGTCGAGGCTGCGGGACCAGTCGAACCAGAGGCAGCCGGGTTCGGCCCGCGTCGCCCGCGTGAAGGGTCCGGCGATCTGCGGCCACTGGTCGGCGTGCTCCGGCTTGATCAGGAACTTCGCGGTAATGAAGATCATGCTGTCATCCTCCCCCACACCGGCCGGCGGATCAGCCCGACGTACCAGGGCGCTCGTGTCACGGCCGCTAGCGGGCGGGGCCGCGCGCCTCGCCGTGCTGGAGATAGGCCAGTACGGCGAGGACCCGCCGGTGCCCGCTGTCGCTGGGCGGCAGGCCGAGCTTGGCGAACACGTTGCCGATGTGCTTGCTCACCGCGCGTTCGGTCACCACCAGCGTCCGGGCGATCGTCACGTTGTCGCGGCCCTCGGCCATCAGCCGCAGCACCTCGAGTTCGCGCGGGGTCAGCGAGGCCAGCGGGTCGTCGCGGCGCCGACTCATCAGCTCCGTCACCACCTCGGGGTCGAGGGCGGTGCCACCGGCGGCGACCCGCTCCAGCGCGTCGAGGAACTCGTCGACCCGGCCGATCCGGTCCTTCAGCAGGTAGCCGACACCGCTCGCGCCACCGCTGAGCAGTTCGGTCGCGTACGTCTCCTCGACGTACTGGGACAGCACCAGGACCGGCAGCCCGGGCACCGCCCGGCGGGCGTCGAGCGCGGCCCGCAGGCCCTCGTCGCGCAGCCCCGGTGGCAGCCGTACGTCGACGACGGCGACGTCCGGACGGTGCTTCAGGAGGGCGGGCAGCACCTCGGGGCCGTTGACGGCGACCGCGACGACCTCGTGCCCGGCGGACGTCAGCAGGAGAACGAGGCCCTCGCGCAGCAGGGCGTTGTCCTCGGCGATCACCACGCGCACGGCAGTCCTATCTCGATCACGGTCGGCCCTCCGGCCGGGCTGTTCACCCCCATCGTGCCGTCCAGGGCGGCGACCCGGCGCCGGATGCCGAGCAGGCCGCTGCCGGCGGACTCGTCGGCCCCGCCCCGCCCGTCGTCGCGGACGAGGATCGTCAGCGTATCCGCGTCCTTCGCCAGGCGGACCGTGGCCGTGGTGGTGCCGCTGTGCCGGGCCACGTTCGTCAGCGACTCCGCGACGACGAAGTACGCCGCCGCCTCGACCGCCGCCGCCGCCCGCGCCGGCGGCAGCCCGTCCACCTCGACGGCGACGTCCAGTCCACTGCTGGCGGCGAGCGCCCGTACCGCGCCGACCAGGCCCCGGTCGGTGAGGATCGGCGGGTAGATGCCGCGGATCACGTGCCGCAGCTCGGCAAGAGCCTGCTCGGCCTGGTCCTGCGCCTCGTCCAGCAGCTTGCGGGCGTGGTCCGGGTCCCGGTCGTACGCCCGCCGGGCGAGACCGACCCGCATCGACAGCGCCACCAGCCGCGCCTGGGTGCCGTCGTGCAGGTCCCGTTCGATCCGCCGCAGTTCCGCGCCGTGCGCGGCGATCGCGGCCGCCCGGGTCTCGGTCAGCTCGGCCACCCGCTCGGCGAGGCGGTCGCTCGGCGACGGCAGCAGCAGCGCCCGCGTCCAGGCGGCGTCGAGGCCGGCGAGCCGGTCGATGACCGGCAACAACAGCGGCGGCCGGCCCAGCAGACCGGTCCACACCCCGTCGACGAGCACCGCGAACGGCCACACGGTCAGCACGACGCAGGCCAGGCCCAGCCCGTAGAGCAGATGCCACAGCAGCCAGCGCAGGTCGCGGCGGGTCCCCGGATCGGTCAGCGCGGCCCGGACCCGGCCACCGAGCGGACCGGTCAACGGCAGGTAGCGGGACGGGATCTCGACCCCGGCGTACGCCGCCACCTGGCGCCGCTTGAGCCCGGCGAGCCGGCGCAGCAGCAGCACGGTCTCCGGCAGTACGCCCGCGCCGACCACGGTGAGGCTGATCATGACGGTGAACAGGATCAGCCCGAGGAAGGCGTAGGAGACCAGGGCCAGCCCGGCGGCCCCGAAAAGGCCGTACGTGGACCGCCCCGCCTGCTGTAACGCCGTACGCATGGGGCCAGGCTATGTGCCGGATCCGGGACTGCCGGTGGGGCGGGCTTCCCCGGCATGGTGTAGCGGACTACACCATCGGTTCGGGAGTGGGGGCCATCGCCGGGCACTCTGGCCGGCGGCAGACTCGGACATGTCATCGCCCACCGCATTCGAGAGGAACCCGCCGCCGTGAAGAACCTGCTCTGGGTCACACTCGTCATTTCGGCCGCCGCCAACGCCGCCACCAACCTGTTCGTGCCGGGCGGGGCGGGACAGATCACACTGCAGCTCGTCACCGGACTCATCGCGGTCGGCTCGATCGCCGGCCTGGTCACCGCCCACCGCCGGCGCGCCTGACCTCGCCGGTCCGGGCCACCGACGAGGCGGCCTCGGGTACGGCTCTCCGGGCCCCCGCTGCGGGCCCGGACCGGTAGGTTCCCCGACGTGTACGTCGGCGACGACCCCTCGCTCTCCCCCCGCCTCCACCGGTTCCTGGCGGAACACACCCACCGGCTGCCGCACACGACCGAGGCCCGCATCCGGTCCGCCGCCGCCATGACCGTCGACGGCCGCGACGAACCGGCACCCGAGGAACTGATCACCGCGATGGTCCGGTTCGAGGAACGCTACGGCGGGCTCCGCTACGCCGTCATCGGCAGCAACGGAATGGAGTACGGGCTCGACGGTGTGCCCACCGGCCACCGCGGCCCGCTCGGACCGGCCCTCCCCGGCATCTTCGACGGCGACCAGACCTGGGGCATCGACGTCCTCGCCGACGGCAGGACCGCCATGGGACCGGGACGGTGGCCCTACCGCATCATCGACCGGTCCGTCGACCAGCGGCTGGAGAAGCACGCCCTCCTGGTTGCGGTGCGGTCCTGGCCGCACCGGACCTTCACCTGTTCCACCCCGCCGGAGGTCCTGCCGGTCGTCGACGAGGAACGGCTCCCGCCACCCGTGCCCGAAGCGACCGGGCCGGCCGACCTGTGGTGGGGCGACGACTCCACCGCCATCCAGATCACACTGAGCGGCTGGCCACCAGGACAGGACCGCTGGACCGTACGCTACTTCGCCCGTACGCCTCGGCGGGCGGCCGACGCCAACCCGACCGTCTACGCGGCGATCGGGCACGAAACCGTCCCCGCCCACTGGTGCGCACTCTGCTCTCACGACATCGCTCCGGGCACGACGTGTCCTCCGGCGCTCGACACGAACGATCGTCACCGCCGGGGCCGGCCATGACGTCGATGTCCCGGTGGCCCGTGCTCGCGCCGGTGGTCGCGGTCGGTCTGCTCCTGTCGATGGTGGGGCTCGTCCGCGGCCAGCGGTGGGCATATGTGGCGACCTGCTTCCTGGTCGGCCCGTTCGTGTACTGCTGCGGCGTGGTGTTCGCCGGCGGCAGGGGCTCGTTCGAGGGGACGATGGCCGACTCGAGCGGGACCGCGCCCGTTCAGACCCTGCCGACCTCGTTCCGCGTCGGCAACACCGTCGGGCCGCTCCTGATCTTCGGCGCGGCGATCGCCGTCCTGGTCCTGCTGTTCCTCCCGCCGATCTTCCGGCGCTTCCACCCACCGCCCGGCCGTCCCCCGACAACGGTTGACGCGTAGGCGACCTGCCGTACCCGGCGCAGGCTGCGTTGCCGGCGGCCCCGGAGTGGTCCTCGTCCGAGGGTGACGGGCAGGGGTTGCTGTTCCGGTCCACAGCGAGTTCGCTGTGGATACGCCGAATTCGCTGTGAGCCCTGACAGCGATACCGCCCCGTCGCCGAACCTGGCCCGCGACCACCCCGTACCCCGAGGCGCCTGAACCGTCTCGGGCGACCCGTTACGGCCTTCCAGGTCAGAGCCGCTTGTGGAAGTGGTGTTTCGCCGTCCCGTCCGGCATACCAGGGGTGCGGCCGACTTCCCGGTAACCGAACCGCAGGTAGAAACCGGGCGCCTGGAAGGACATCGTGGCCACCACGACCCGGTCACACCCGCGCCGCCGGATCTCGTCCTCGGCGGCGGCGAGGAGCCGTCCGCCCCAGCCCTGTCCACGCAGGTCGGATGCCAGCCACAGGGACGTGATCCCGCCGCACCCGCCCCAGGTCCAGCCGGTCAGCCCGCCCTGAAGGACGCCGTCGTCGTCGAGCAGTCGGATCGACAGCGGGGTCTGGTCGTCGGAGGCGACGGCCGCGTTGTTGATAGCGTCCAACTCGTCAGACAGGCGCTTCTCCAGCTCGGGATCTTCGGTGCCGAAGGCTAGTTCTGCCACGGCAGGAGTGTCCTACATCCACGGGGACGGAACAGGCATGAGTGTGAGCGCGCCGGGTGGTCCGGGCCGACGACGGCCCGTGGCACCGCCGCCGCTGACCCGGGTGGACCTCGGCGAGGTGCCGTACGACCGCGCGATGGCGGACATGGACGGGTGGGTACGCGAGCGCCGCGAAGGGCTGGCCGGTGACCGGCTGTTCCTGCTCAGCCATCCGCCCGTGGTCACCTACGGGCGTACGACGAATCCGGCCGACCTTGTCGGCCTGCCTGCGGACGTACCGACGGTGTTGGTCGACCGTGGCGGTCAGGCCACCTACCACGGCCCCGGCCAACTCGTCGGCTACCTGGTGCTCGGCCTGCGCGAGCGCGGTCCCGGCGACGTCGTACGGTGGGTCGAACACGGCCTCGTCGCCGCGCTCGCCGATCTGGGCTTCGCCGCCGTTCGCCGGGACACGCCGCGCGGCGGCACCAGTCTCGTCGGTGTCTGGACACCGGACCATCGCAAGATCGCATCGATCGGGATGCGGGTCCGGGGCACCGTCACCAGCCACGGCTTCTCCCTCAACATCGACCCGGACATGGCCGTGTTCGACTCGTTCACCTCGTGCGGTCTGGCCGACGTCACGATCACCTCCATCAGCCGGCTCGCCGAGGAGCAGCGGGTGCCGGTGCCGTCGGACGCCGAAGTCCGTGACGCGGTCGCCCGCCACCTGGGCGCTCAGGAGCCCGGTCCGGATCAGCGGACGTAGACGACGGTCGCGTCGTCGCCGTGCTTGTTACGCGGCCAGCGCAGGCACGACGGGTCGGTCGCCTCCGCCGCCCGGACCCGCCGGATCAGCTCGGCCGGTCCGTGGCTGTCGAGCACGTCGAGCACCGCCGGCCAGTCGAGCAGCCCGAACGGGGTGACCAGCCGGGCCGCCCCGTCCGTGAGCAGCGCGAATCGTCGGACGCTGTCGAGCGACAGGGACCCGGTGACGGCGTATGCCGCGGCGGCCGGATCCGCGGCGGCGACCCAGTACCCGCCGGGCCGGTTGCGCGCCGCCAACTCGGCGTGCTTCATACGCAGCAGTGCGGCCTGCTTCTCGGCGGACCCGAACGGATAGCGGTCCGCCTCGACACGTTCGGCCGTCGCCGTCCGGTCCACCCGGTCGTCAATGACGACCCGAACACCATCGCCGGTGTCGATGGCCACCGTGACATCACCGAGAACGAGATACTCGAGCACGTCGTCGTCGAGCCGTACGACAGCCACGCCGGCCGACGGGGTGCCGGGGTGGGTCAGGTCGCACCCACGATGCCGGTCCGCGGTGGCACGGATCCCGTCGGCCAGCGCGTCGTCGAGGCGTACCCGCCGGTCGGCCGCCAGACCGGCGACCGTCGACCCGAGAGACGCGGCGTACCAGGCGACCCCGTGCGAGCAGCCGGTTCCGGTGCGGGCGGTCGCCCCGTCGAGTACGACCATGAACCGGTCGGCCGCAAAGGCCCAGTCCTCGTTCGGGGTTCGGGAGACACCCGCCTCCGAGGCGACGTCTACTCGCACAGACAGCATCCTTCGCCGTGACACGACCGGACCACAACCTCAGTGCGGCGCTCGCGGCTGAAAGGGGGTGGGGTCACGGCTACCTGATCCAGTCCCGAGGTATACAGGGGACCCTCCCACCCACCCGTTACCTCTCAGTGAGCTTTGGTGAGCTCACGATTGGTAGTCCTGCCTTGCGGCGGGACGGTCCCGGTCTGACCGACTGGTGTCGTGCCGGGTTCACGCTTCGACGCCACCCGCCCGCGTACGCGGGTCTTCTGGTCGGCTCCACGTGCTGCCACCGGGCCACTCCCGGCAGTGTCGAACTCAGCCGCCAGGGCGGCCAGATTCGCGGCGGCGTTGTGGTCGCGGTCGATGACCAAACCACACGCCTGACACACGTACTCACGCTCGGACAGGGCCAGCTTGGTTTTCACCGTGCCGCAGCCCGAGCAGGTCTTCGAGGATGGATACCAGCGATCGGCGATCAGCAGCCGGCCACCGTTCCACAAGGTCTTGTACGCCAACTGGCGGCGGATCTCCGCGAAACCAGCGTCGGCGACATGCCTGGCCAGCTTGCGGTTGGCGAGCATGCCCGAGACGTTGAGGTCCTCGACCACGACCGTGCCGACAGTGGCGGCGACGCGGGTGGTCAGCTTGTGCAGCCCGTCGCGGCGCAGGTTCGCCACCCGGGCGTGTGCCCGGCCGAGCCGGCCTGCCGCACGCTCCCACCGCTTCGACGCACGTCGGCCGGCGCGCCGGTCCGGGCCAATCTTGCGGGACAGCGCCCGGCCGAGCGTCCGCATCCGCCGCTGCGCGGTCACCAGGTGGCGAGGACTGTCGACCAACTCCCCGGTGGACAGCACCGCGAGGTGCCTGATACCGACGTCCACGCCGACCACGGTGCCCGGCCGGACCGGAGTACGGGCGGTGCGCTCGACCTCGACGGTGAACGACACGTGCCAGCGTCCGCCGTCACGACGCACGGTCGCGGACATGATCCGCGCCGTGCCCGCCTCGAGGCGGCGGGCCAGTTTGCGGGCAGACTCGTGCAGCTTCAACCGGCCCAGCCGGGGCAGCACCACATGCATCCGATCGGCCTCGACCCGGATCGCCCCGGTGGTGAACCGTACAGACGGTGTGGTGCGCCGACGGGACGCGAACCGGGGAAAGCCCACCGGCCGGCCGGCTCGCTTGCCGGTGCGGGAGTCGGCCCAGTTCTTCAAGCCGCGAGCGAGTGCGTCGAGGCCGGTGTTGAACGCTTCCTTGGACACCTCGGACCACCACGGCGCCACCTCGGGCTTCGCCGCGTTCCACGCCCGCCGCAACGCCGGGAGCGTCCACGACACCGTGGGGGTCAGTAGCTCGTCGGGAACACCGTAGGTGCGTTCGGCCGCGCGCTGATCCATGACGGCCTTCACCCGGGCGAGAGCCCAGTTACGGGCGACCCGAGCCGCACCGGCATGCGCGTACACGTCACGTTCCTGGGCAGCGGTGAGGTCGAGGGCGAACCGGTACGCCTGGACCGTCTTCACACCGGGCCCCCGGTGACCGCCTCGACCGCGCGACGGACACGGTCCGCGGCGACACGACGGCCATACAGGCGGACGCACAACGATGTCAGAATCTCGGTGACGTCGCCGACCAGGTCGTCATCGACCCCGGCCGGATCGACCACCAGCAGTCGGCGCCCCTGCGCGGCCAGGGCAGCCTCCACGTACTCGGCACCGAACCGGGCGAACCGGTCCCGATGCTCGACCACTACTGACGATCGAACGGCCATCAGTTTGTCGTCCCCCATAGCCGCGCTCTCCGCAAGGGTTGCTCAGACCGGCTCACTGTCGACACCGTAGATCAGGGGTACGACAACTCGGCGTCGTCGTGACAGCCCTACCCAAAATCGGTGGGTCGTCGACGAGAAGTACGTCAGCATGATCAGCAGGCTCGGCCGAGCACGCCCCGCCCCGTCACCGACCAAACCGGAAGGTGTGCCCCCTTGTCCACGTTCAGCGTCACCGCCGAACCACTCACCATCCACCCCCACGACAACGCCGACGCCCTCGAACTCGCCCAGGTCGGGCTCTACCGTGCCGTCGTCGCCAAGGGCGCTTACCGGACCGGCGACTACGCCGTCTACATCCCCGAAGCCGCCATACTCCCCGCGCCGCTGATCGCCGAACTCGGCCTCACCGGGAAACTCGCCGGAGCCAACCACGACCGGGTCAAGGCCGTGCGACTTCGGGGCGAGCTTTCGCAGGGCGTCGTCTGCCGCCCCTCCGCGGTCGCCGGCGAGGGCCTCGAAGCCCACCACCGCGCCGGCACCGACTTCGCCGACCTGCTCGGGATCACCAAGTACGTACCGTCGATTCCCACGCACATGACCGGCGAGATGACCGCCGCTTCCGACCTGATCCGCTGGGTCGAGGTCGAGAACATCCGCCGCTACCCGGACATGTTCACGCCCGGCGAACCCGTCGTCGCCACCGAGAAGATCCACGGAACCGCCTGCCTCACCACCGTCACCGCGGACGGCGCCGCGCACGTCACCTCGAAGGGCTTCGGCCACCAGCACCTCGCCATCGTCGAGTCCGACTCCAACCTCTACTGGCGCGCGGTCCGCGCCCATGCCGTCGCCGAGGTCGCCGCCGACCTGGTCGGGAAGTTCAGCGCGTCCCGGGTCGGCATCTTCGGCGAGGTGTTCGGCAAGGGAGTCCAGGATCTCGGGTACGGAGCCGACGCCGGCCGGGTTCCGGGCTACGCCGCCTTCGACATCGCGGTGGAGACGCCGGGCGACGGCCTCGTGTGGCTCGCCCCGGCCGAGGTCGCCGACCTGCTCGACGGCCGGCTGCCGATGGTGCCGACCCTCTACGCGGGTCGCTACGACGAGGCGGCGCTGATCGCGCTCGCCGACGGGACGACGGTTCTCGGCGACGGCACCCACATCCGGGAGGGAATCGTGGTTCGGCCCGCCGCCCGGCGGGAGTCTGCGTCTTCTCGAATGATCGGCAAGCTGGTGTCGCCGGCGTACCTGACCCGCAAGGGTGGCACGGAGTACGAGTAGTGCCGGCGTGCAGCGCCAGGGTTGCCAGTTCCGGCCGGGGTGGACCGTACGGCTTAGGGTGCGAACATGACCTTGAGCCCTGCCGCCGCCTCGTCCTCGAACGCGAACGCCCTGCTCGCCGAGACCGTGCGGGCGACGGAGGCCGATCCGCTCGACGCCGCGTACCTGGAAGGTCTGTGCCGTGAGATCGACGGCCGGATCACCCGCGGCGACGCGATGATCGGAATCCTGCCGGTCCAGGCGTACGACGTACTGGTCCGTGGCTATGTCGCCGCGGCGCTGGCCGGCCGGACGGAGGTGTGGACGCTGCTGGGGCAGCGACTGCTCGACCTGCCGTTCGGGCGGCCACCGGCCCTGCCGTCGCCGCACCTGTTCCCGGCCGGCGAGGACGAGATCCTGGACGCCGCCCTGCGCTGCTTCGCCGAGGCCGCCCGGCACGGCAGTCGCCAGGGCGCGTACCGGTTCGCCGCCGCTGGCCGGCCGGCGGTGCGGCGGGTCGGGCCGTACGCGCTGACGCTGCTGGAACCGCTGCTGGCCGACGACCCGACCGGGGAGGCGAGCTACTGGTCCGGCATCACGCACTACCTGCTGGGCAACGGCGGGACCGCGCTCGGGTACCACGAACGGGCCGCCGCGGCCGGGAACGCCGACGCGATGTTCGAACTGCACGTCCTGTACGGAACCGGGGACACGGTGCCGCGCGACGACGTGGCGGCCCGGCAGTGGCTGATGCGGGCCGCCGATCGGGAGCATCCGCGAGCCCTCTACAACATCGCGGCCGGTCATGCCACGGGCCAGGGATTTCCCCGGGATGAGGAGGCCGCGGCCGGCTGGTACGAGCGGGCGGCGATCGCCGGGAGCCCTCGGGCCGCCGCCACCCTGGGCGTGATGTGCCTGCTCGGCTCCGGAGTCACCACCGACCCGGCCCGTGCCGCGAGGTGGCTCGACCAGGCCGAGGAGCAGGGTTTCGACGTCAGCGGCTGGCTGGAACAACTCGGCCTGAGCCGCCCCGCCTGAACGGGAGCGGCTTCCGGGTGCCGGACTCGCCACCGATCGACACGGAGAGGTTTCTTGGGCGAACACCTGCAGGCACGTGACCTGGAGGAAATGGTCAGCCGATCCAACGGTCAGGACTGGTCGGTCTCCTGGCACCCGGGCGCCAGCGCCCCGGCCGGCCGGTCGCACGGCACCGCCGGAATCTGCGTCACCGCGGATGCCCAACTCGTGCTCATCAGCCACGACGGCACGCATTGGGGCTTTCCCGCCGGTCGACCCGAGGGCGACGAAACTCCACTGGAGACGCTGCGGCGGGAAGTACTCGAGGAGGCCTGCGCCGTGGTCGGAGACGCGCGCCTGCTCGGCTACTCCCGCAGCCGGTGCCTTCGCGGGCACGAGCGAGGGCTGGTGCTGGTCCGGTCGTACTGGTGGGCGGAGGTCGAACTTCTCGCGTGGCGGCCGCGGTTCGAGATCACGCACCGCCGGATCATTCCAGTGACGGAGGCGACGGACGTGGTTCGCGACCCCGACGAGGCGGCCACCCGGATCGCGCTGCGGGCGCTGGACGAAGCCGGCCTCGGGTAGTGCCGCCCTCTTTCGTTCGCGGTCGGTGCCGGGATCGGACGGATCCGAGCAATCGATCATCGGGAGCGTGGTGAGGGCGGTTCGGCCCCACATGGGGTGTCGGCCGGAACTCCCTGTCTTCCACCACGGTCCAGCAGGTCGTACGGTCGGCTCGTGGATGTCTTCCTACTTTGGCATGTTCGACATGCCCCCTTTACCGACGGTAGACCGACTCGGCACCGGGATGAGGACGGACAGTTGGAGTGGGACGAGCAGGATGGCGATGACCTGAAGATGCTCGGCGTCTATTCCACGGAGCAGAAGGCTCAGGAACGCATCGTCCTCGCACGATCACTTCCTGGTTTCCGCGAGGAGCCCAACTGCTTCCTCGTCGACCGGCACACGATCGACGAAGCCCGGTGGGACGATGGCTTCGTCACCGCTCTCCGCAATGAGCGAGATTCAACCGGCATACGGCGATGACTGGTTACAGACGATTCGAACAAACGTGGGGCGGCCCCGATCCAGCTCACATAGATTTGAGCCCGCCCTCTGCCCGCCAGATCTGAATCTGGTAACGCTCCCTGTTCGAGCCAGATGCCGGTACGGCCGTCAGAGTTGATTCATGTGGCTGCGAGGGGTAAGGGTTTCGGTCTCGCCACGATACCCGGCCCTGGTACCAGCCGGGTCCGGCGCCCAGGGCTCCGAGTTCGATCGCGGGCATAGTGGGCTGGTCGATGAAGACCTCGCCACTGGGGCATTCGAGAAGGAAGGTCTGACCGCCATCCCAGTCGGCTCGAACCGGACCATTCTCCGCTGGATCAGAATCCCATACCTGGAACTCCACCTCGACCACGACTTCCGCTTGGGCGCAATACACCAACAACTGCGAGGTGTCGGTCGCGACAATGGACTCTCGAGCATGCCGGAAGAGGGCGTGTGCGGCACTGAGTTCGGGCTCCTGCAGCCAGTCTCGGAGACTGAAGTGCTGGTACAACGGCAGAATCTCATGCCGCACCTGTTGGATTCTTACCGCACTCATGCCCCAACCTCACCACGGATGCCCCAAAGGCTGGCTGCCCGAGGCGGCGACCAGGCACTTCGAGTCGCCGTCGATTTCGGCGAGCCAAAGTTCGTAGGCCTGGGGAGTCATGTCCACGACGACACCCTACTGGTAATGAACTTCGCCGTTGGGTGCCCGTCGCGATCCCGTCGGCTGGTTCCTCATCTGAACGGCCTGTTTCAGCTCACCAGGGGCAATTTAGTTTGCCGAGTCATCACCTGTCCGCTAGCGTCTAGGACGCACCTCCGATACGAAGACCGGAGATACCTCTCTGGCACGAAATGTGCCTCGGTCGCTCAGTTCTCGGAGGGGCACGTACGGGGCGCGCTGGCGGCCAGCCTGTGCGCAGGGTGGGGTTACTTCCATTTCAAGGAGGAACTGCGAGTTCGAGTCTCGCCGACTGACCTGGTCAGGCGTAGTTCAAGTGGTAGAACGCCTAGCCTCGGCCCTTCGTTAAGGGGTGTCCAAGGACTGGGCCAGAAACGAAGAAGTGCCTTCTGGTCAGGGAAAATAGGACTTGCTGAGGGTCCGAGTTTCCTGTCACGGAAGGCACTTGCTGGGTGAAGGCTACCGCAACACGTCCGAAGATCACGGTGACCGGGGACGGGCGGGGCGTGGTCGGTCACGCCGGTACCCGGCTACTCGCCGATCTCGCCGACGCAACTGGTCTGACCAGCGCATTCAGCCAGGCATTGGCAGGGCTGCGGCAGCGGCAGGGCGGGCACGACCCGGGCCGGATCGCTGTCGATCTCGCCCTGATGCTCGCCGACGGCGGGCAGGCCATCGCTGACCTGGCAGTACTACGCAACCAGCAGGCCCTGTTCGGGCCGGTCGCGTCCGACCCGACCGCGTGGCGTCTGTTATCGCAACTCGACGCCACGATGGTGGCCGAACTACGGGCCGCCCGGGCACACGCACGTGAGATCGCTTGGGCCCAGCACGCCGAGACCCGCGGTGACCTGCCGCAAACCGTGGCCGCCGGCCAGCAGGTCAACGGCCTGGTCCTGGACATCGACGCCACCATCGTGATCTGCCATTCCGAGAAGGAATCAGCGACCCGTACCTGGAAGAAGACCTTCGGGTTCCACCCGTTGCTGTGCTTCCTGGACAACACCGGCGAAGCTCTTGCCGGACTGCTGCGCGAAGGCCGGGCCGGATCCAACACCGCCACCGACCACATCACCGTGCTCGACCAGGCCCTCGCCCAGATCCCCGACGCTGTCCGGCACGGCACCCCGATCCTGCTGCGTAGTGACTCCGCCGGTTCCAGCCACGGCTTCCTCGCCCACATCCGCAGCCTGCGCGAGCGGCATCTGGACATCCGATTCAGTATCGGCGCCGCGATCACCGAACCAGTACGTGAGGCGATCCGGGCCGCCACCGGCTGGGTCCCCGCCATCGACACCGACGGCGACCTGCGCGACCACGCCGAAGTCTGTGAGATCACCGGATCGTTCGACGCCACCGGCTGGCCCGAGGGCACCCGGTTCCTGGTCCGTTGGGAACGCCCGCACCCCGGCGCCCAACTGAGCCTGTTCGACACCATCGAAGGCTGGCGGCACCAGGTCGTGGCCACCGACACCCCGGCCGGCAACGGCAGCATCCAGCATCTGGAGGCCCGACACCGCGCACACGCCCGCGTCGAGGACCGCATCCGCTGCGGCAAGACCACCGGCTTCGGCCGGTTCCCCTCCCGCGTCTTCGCGATCAACCAGGCCTGGCTCCAACTCGCGCTGACCGGCATCGACCTGCTCGCCTGGACCCAAACCCTGCTCCTGGACGGTGACCTGGCCACCACCGAACCCAAGAAACTGCGCTACCGACTCCTGCACGTCGCCGCCCGCATCACCCGCACCGCCCGCAGGACCCGCCTGGCCATCGCCGCGAACTGGCCCTGGACCGACGCCCTGACCAGCGCATTCAGCAGGCTCGCCGCACTGCCCCGCCCCACCGGCTGACCCCGCACCTCACACACCGACCAGCGATCACGGAGGAACCCGGCCCCGCGCCGGGCCCTCGGCATACCACCAAAACGTCACCGCACACGCGAACCCGGTTCATCGGACGACGGCTATGAACCAGCGCTCAAGCGAAAGACCGAGGCTAACGTACCTCGTCCGCTTGGTTCTCGGCTGGCCCCCAGTGCCAGGGCCCCGGCAAAGTCGTTAGATGATGCCGAGTAGTGCCAGGGGGCGGGTGCTGTCGCGGGCGTGGTGTCGGTTGGCGGCGGCGATGTTGGTGACGCCGGCGGTGCGGAGCGCGCTGATGGCGGTGTTGCGTAGGACGGCCATGACTTGGGGTCCGGTGCCGGTACGGATTTGGGAGCGGTCTTCGTCGTAGGTGACGTCGCGGACCCAGTGGACGGCGTTTTCGATGGACCAGTGGCCGCGGATCCAGGTGGCGAGTTGTTCGGGTTTTGCCTGGTGGACGTGTAGGTCGGTGATGGCGTAGACGGTCTCGGTGGTGAAGCGTCTCGGTTGGTCGAGGCGGCGTCTGCGGCGGCGGATCTGCAGGGCCTGGGCAGCGTTCGGGAACGCGATGCCGGTGGAGACCGAGAGGATCTTCAGGGTGCGGATTTCTCGACGGCCGTGCCCGCGATCGTCATGGCGGGTGGCGTCCGGGACCTGCCGCCAGGGCAGGTCGGCGAGCTGTTTGTGCAGGTGAGGTTGGTTGCCTTTGACTGTCAGGATCCAGTGGGCGCCGCGTTTGGCGAGGTAGGTTACGTGATCGCGCTGGCAGTGCAGAGCGTCGACGGTGATCACCGTGTTGGTCAGGTCGCCGATCTGGTCGAGCAGGGGCTCGAACCGGGTGATCTCGTTCGTTTTGCCGTCGACGTCGGTGCTGGCCAGCACGACGCCGGTGTTCTGATCGCAGGCGGCCAGGACGTGCTGGGCCGTGCTGTCGGCGGTGCGTGATCCTCGCAGGGTTTTGCCGTCGACGGCGATCGCCTGCCGGTTCACTGGGGTGCTGGCCGGGGCTCTGCCGGCGAGCCAGGTGCCGATGGCGGTGGTGAGCAGGTCTGGGTCCAGGGCCTGCAACAGTCGGCGGATCATGGCCTCGGACGGTCGTCGGTCCGGGGCGATACCGACGGCCAGGACGGTCGTGTCCGGAACGTCGGCGATCCACTCGGCGATGGCGGTGTAGGAGCGGTAGCCGGCCACCACGGCGCATACCGCCGCGGCCACCACGACCGTCAGCGGGTGCCGTACGCCTCGCCGGGCACGCGGATCGGGCACATCGGCGAGTGCTGCGGGCAGCCCGCCCGCGGTTTCGGGCACGGTCAGAGCCGGTGCGCGGGACAGGGACGAGATCAGCGATGATGGCAGCGCGGGCATGACTCACTTCGGATAGATCATCGTGGCGTAGGAACCTTGATGATCTTCTGAACCGTCATGCCCGTCTTGCTGCCACCAACTGCGGCGCTTCTACTCCAAGCGATCCAAGTCGGGCACCATCACGACTTTGCCGGGGCCCTGCCCCCAGTGCGCCCCGCACAACGCCTCTCCTCTGCGAAGAGAAGGGGCGCTCTTCATCCGTGAGGACGGCGACCTCTCGCTTGTAAGTTCTGGGTGCGCTGCGTCCGGCCGGCACTGTCCTCGTCCGCAGCCTCTGGGAACGGTCCACCGATGGCTTTCCGAGGCTGTCCTCGTCTTGACGGGTTGCTGTCGGCAGCAACCCGCATACATGAGTGATGTGACGAACCAATCCGGCCACTCCGGCGATGCGCGGGACGTGTTCTCACGGTTCTGTACCGTGATACTTGATCATAAAAAGGGCTCGGGCATACGAGTTCACTGGCCGCCAGGCCATCACGCCTGGCACCGGAGGACTACGAGCGGACCGGAGGGGATTTGAACCCCGGTGGGGCATGGCACGCCAGCGGCCCCACACGCCTTCGAGCCGCCGCGCGTGCACGGCATCCGGCATCTCAGCGCTGCAATAACCCGACTCTGCCACCGGTCCACCGACAGTCTGCCCTGACACTGTCAGAGGCGGCCACGGTCACTCCTGTCGCGACTGGGGCTCGGACGATCGCCGCCCCCTGCCGGGGTTCTGCACCCTCGGCGGAGTCCAGGGCGCAACCTCCTACATCACCTGCTCGGTCGTGCAGCCGGCCACGGTGTACGTCCTCTGCAGCAATGAGAACATCTTCGGCGGGTACCTTCCCGGTCCAGGGATCTGGTCCCTGACGGCCACTCCATGTTGGGCCACGCATCACTCCCTGGTCTGACCGGATCTTCGGACGGAACGGGCGGCCACCCAGTCGGGTGGCCGCCCACGCGCACGCGGTATGGATTCCGGACCTGCTCGGCACTGTGCGCCGGTCCACGACGTGTTCGGTTCGCGCCTGCATCTGCGTCCGGACGGCCAGTCGTCGTGCCCCGCAGGCAGCCACCTCGATCCACCATCATCAGGTGACGGCCCTGCACCCGTCACTGGCTGCGATCGGGGCGCCGTACGAATGGGGCCAGCCGCTCCCCCTCCTTGAGGTCCTCCCGCCAGTAGCGGTAGACGAGCCCTGTCACGATCCCGACCGAGGCCGCCGCGACGACACAGGGAAGAACTCCGTGAGTGCCCTCGGCGTCGACGTCGAACGCCACGACCACCGGTGGTTCCTCACCGACGTAGCGGCGTACGGTCTCACGCTCGTCGGGGGTGGGCTCCCGGAACCGGGGGCCAGAGAAGCGGGTCGGGCAGGCCAGGTAGTCGACGTCCGTGAAGACCAATTCCAGACCGTGGTGGTACGTCAGGTCGTACCCGGCGGCGAGCCGCAACTCCGACCCGTTCCACCCGAGCACCTCCCAGTCCCACCACGAGCCTTCCGGCAACCGCACGACCGTCACGGCCACGATGGTCCCACGGCCCGGAGGTCACCCCCGGCCAGCGACCTGCACCGGGTGGCTGACCTGGACCTGCCTCGGCCACTCGCCTGCCGACTCAGGCAAACCGAGTTCACCGACGGCCAGGACGAGTTGGATTGGGAACTCCGTGTCCCACTGGCCCAGGCCGACGCGGACGTTCGACCGCGGCGGGGTCAGGTGTCGGCGTCCGCAACGAAATCGACCAGGACATCGGCGAGCGGCGGCAGCGTGCCGCGACCTGGACCGACGAGACCAGCAACCCCGCCGTTTTCTGGCGCAGACGTACGCTCGCTCTTCAGCTGAGCGCAACCTGCGTGGAGGTCGACCATGAAGCTGCCGCCCGGCGCCACCGGCTTCAATCCGCCACCCGGGCAGCGGGCGGACCTCAGGATCTTCACCGCTGTCTGCCACCACGCCGCCCGCACCATCGACGCAGCCGTCACCGGCATCACTGCGGCCGGCGTCGCGCCGAACCATCACACGATCACCATCACCCACGGCCAGCACCACATCGCGGTGATGCGGCACCTCACCCTGCCGTTCATCGCCTTCGCCCATCCCCGAGCGAGCGGCGACGCCACCACCACCACCTTCGTCGACCATCCCGGCCTCGCCGCCGCCATCACCGACCTGACCGGCGCCCAGGTCCTCACCGGTGAGCAGCTGCGGACTCCACTGTCACAGGTCGACCTGGACGGGCTCGACGCCGGCGAGCACGACCAGTTCAGCTACTGGAAGCCGACCACCGTCGGCGAAGTATTGTTCAACTTCTGGGACTGACCTATTACATCGGACCGCTCCGGCCAGGCTGATGTACACCAGTGCCGCCGGCACCCGCACTGCGCCGATAGTAAGGACTGGCTGCCCGAACCAATCGGTCACTGCGATCTCACGCGTACGGCTTCGGCCCGCGAGTGCGTAGCCAGGCGTGCACCCTGGTGGCGATCGAGGAACTCGGCAAGGTCGTCCGACGGCGTGACTTCCGCCAGGACAGGGTCTTCAGGCCGCGAGGAGAACGCCGCCAGCAGCGCCGCCCGAAGCTCATCGTCGAGTACCGGCAGGACGTACGGCGCCGAGGTGTTCCGGTCGAACTCCTCGGGACAGGTACCTCGCAGAAACATCAGGTCGAAGACGCGACGAGCGGGACCGTCCGGCTCCGTGACCTCGAAGGTCGTCAGGATCGTGCCGAGGCGAACGCCGGGCGCCGTTTCCGCGAGGTCGTCCAGGATGGGGGTCTCATGGCCGTTCCACCAGCGTCGCACCTCGTCATCCGGAACGTCATCGACGATCGCGACCAGCCACAGATCCTGGACCCATCCATCCACCCGCTCAGTGTGACGAACCGCCGGTTGCCGCAGTCCGCTGCTGCACGGACAGCAAAAGGGCCACCTTCTTTGATGAAGGTGGCCCTGATCTGCGTGGGGGAACTGACGCCAACCGACTACCGTCAACCCATGCTCGATCCCGCAACGGTCTTCGACGGTTCCGGCCCGCTGGAGGACCCGCTCACCGACGATGTTCTGCGGACGGTGGAAGCACAGCTTGGACGCCATCTACCCACCGCGTACGTCGACCTTGCCCGTCGACACAACGGCGGCTCGTTCGCCCGTGACGCCCACCCTGCACCCAGCCGAACCTCCTGGGCCGAGGACCATGTTGGCGTGTACACACTGGCGGCAATCGGCCGAACCGCTCGGTTCAGTCTTTGCGGCGAGGTCGGCAGCGCGTTCTGGGTAGCGGAATGGGACTACCCCGACATCGGCATCTACATCGCCGACTGCCCGTCGGCGGGTCATGACATGATCGCCCTCGACTACCGCTCGCCCGGTGAGCCGGCCGTCGTACACGTCGACCAGCAGTGGAACTACCAGATCACGATCCTCGCCCCCGACTTCGAGACTTTCGTGACGGGCCTGGTCGACGAATCCGAGTACGACGTTGACAACTGATCGCCGGGTCCACGACGGTGCAGGGGCGTCGGTCAGCCGTTGAGCGGAACCTAGACGGTGGCATAACCTGCAGCGACATGCCCGACCGCTGGTCACGCCCCACCTTCGACTCACGTCACTCGCCGCATCTTGCCGACGTTTCACTCTGTCTTGTGCACCGCGCGTGCCCGGACGACTCCTTTCCCCCAGGCAACCAGCACCGCTGCGCGAACTGCTGTTCCGTGGCCCTTGACGTGGGAACGCGGGTCCACCGTCGTCCTTGTCTATTCACTGGCGTCCGTACCCGTTGTCACGGGACCTCCGCACGCGAGGCGTGCGACCGGCGCCCTGGATAGACCCTCGCCGGACCCGGATGCACGGGCATGCACCGGATGGGACTTACCCCTTCGACCTGAAGGAATGATCATGAGCCACCGACTGGCGCCTACCTAGGCTGCGGGCCAAACATTCCGCTCTTGTCCATGAATGTCCGGCACCGTTCGCACCTGTCGTCACCCAACTCGTCGCTCAGCCTTATCGTGACGGTCAGCTTGGGAATGGTGCCTTGCGTCGACCTGGCGAGCGGCTTGGTCTATGCGCTGGGCAGCCGCGCCGCTGGTCGAGCAAGATCGATCGCTGAGGTTTGAACTGTGCCACGTGCCGGTGTTAACCGCTGCATCGGGCACGGCAACCATTACGACGTACGCCGTCAGCCGATGGCCCGATCTCCCAGCCAGGTTCCGACGGTCAGGCACGTAGCCAACTCGGGCGGTATCGTTTCCTGTCTCAGGACCCACTCATCGCCGAACGACGCCACGACCAGGTCGCAGTGGTCGAACCTCAGCAGGACCCCGCCCAAGGCCGGACGCGTCGCGTAGCCCCGGACGAGAGCAGCGTCTAGCAGCCGATGACCCGGCAGCAGCGCCAGCAGGTCTGGCTTCTGCGCCGGCCCAACGCGCGTCTCACCGTACTCTCCCATGTCGTACGCCGCGTACGGCGCGCTGAACTCGAGAAGCAGCAGCTCGCCGCACCCATGCGCCATGAGCGGCGGCACTTCCTGAAAGTGCAGCCAGAAATGCAACAAGCTCTCCGCATCACCACCACGCCGGCCGTCGTGCCAGTGCCGAGCCTCCGTGACCGCGACTAGGTCACGACCGATGACCCGGTGCATCAACTCGACGGCTCCAACGGGCTCACCCATGCCTGCGTTCCGCAGCTTCGCTTCGATATAGTCCGCGAATCTGCGGCTTGAGCTGGGCAAACACGGGTAGGCCCGGTGGCGAGGCGTGTCACTAGGCCGCGGCATTCAGGCTGGTCAGGCGGTTGCGGGTATCGCCTCGATGACGCGGGGCGGTTCGGCGACCTTCAGCTTGGCGAACAGGGCCTTCTGGGGCTGGGACAGCTCGGTGCGCTGGCAGAACGTGCCGGCGGGGCCGGTGAACACGCCGATGTGCAGCCGCTCGACGTCGGTGCGGATCTTGGCCCAGGTGTGGCCGGTGGTGGTCTCGGCGACGCGGATGAGCAGCAGCGCCAGCCAGCAGAGCAGGATGTGGGCGCGGATGCGGTCTTCGCGGCGGTGGTAGACGGGCCGCAGGTCCAGGGTGGTCTTCATGTCGCGCCAGCCGCGTTCGATCTCGAGGAGCTGCTTGTAGCCCAGCGCGATGTCCTCGGCCGACAGCTTCGGGTCGGAGCAGCGCAGCAGGTACTTGCCGTCCAGGCGCTGCTCGGCCTTGATGGCGGCGGCGTCGACTCGTAGCAGGCCCTTGGGTGTGACGCGCAGGTAGCGGTTGAGGCCAGGCTTGGTGGAGATCACCCCGCGTAGCTCGGCGCGTTTTGTGGCGTTGAGCTTGTCCGAGCCGTCGATCTTGTCGGTGAGCTGGGCGATCAGCCGTTCACGCACGGCGGCGTCGCGCTCGGCGGCTTCGGGGTTGAAGCAGATCACGAACCGGTCGTCGGCACCGATGTTGACCTCTTTGACCTGCAGGTTGTCGGCGACGGTGGCGTAGCGGCCCTGCCGGGCCAGGGCGGCGTCGGCTTCGGCGGTGCCGGCGCGCAGCTTCTCGCCGAGGATGTAGCCGCCTGCGCCCTGCTGCAGGAACCTTCTGTTCTCGGCGGAGGCGAAGCCGCGGTCGGCGACCCACACGATCCGGGCGAGACTCCACTCACGCATCTCGGTCTTGACCTGGCGGATCAGCGCCGAGTCGCCCGTGTTGCCCGGCCAGCACCACACCCGCACCGGGATGCCGGTGCGGGTCACGGCCATGCCGACCACGACCTGGGGCAGGTCGTCGCGGTGGTCTGTCCCGCACCGGGTTTGATGGAGACATCGAAACCTGGGAGGAATACCTGCGATGCCCGCACCGAAGAAGTACAACGATGAGTTGCGTGAGCGTGCGACTCGGTTGGCCGTCGAGGCCCGCCGGGATCCGGTCAGCGCGGTCGGAGCGATCCGGCGGATCGCCGGTCAGCTCGGGGTTCATCCCGAGGCGTTGCGCACGTGGGTGAAGCGGGCCGAGACCGACGCCGGGCAGCGGCCGGGCACCACCGGCAGCGACGCCGAACGCCTCGCCGCCCTCGAACGGGAGGTGCGTGAGCTGCGGCGGGCGAACCAGATCCTGAGGTCCGCGGCGAGTTTCTTCGCGGCGGAGCTGGACCGTCCGTCGCGATGAAGGTCGACTTTGTCGACTCCCAGAAGGCCGAACACGGTGTCCAGCCGGTCCTGCGGGCGCTCGAAGACACGCCGGCACAGATCGCACCGTCGACCTACTACGCCGCCAGGACCCGCCCCGCCAGCGCTCGCTCACGGCGCGATGAGGAGCTGGCCGCGATGATCGAACAGGTCCACGCAGCCAACTACGGCGTCTACGGCGCCCGCAAGATCTGGCACGAGCTGCACCGCCAAGGGGTGCCGGTGGCCCGGTGCACCGTCGAACGGCTCATGCGTGAGTCCGGGCTGCGTGGGCTGCTGCGCGACAAGGCGCCCCGCACCACCCGGCCGGCAGCCGAGACCAGCCGCCCTGCTGACCTGGTCAGACGGGACTTCACCGCGGCGGGGCCGAACCAGCTGTGGGTCGCGGATCTGACCTACGTACGAACCAGCGTGGGCTGGGTGTACGCCGCGTTCGTCCTCGACGTGTACTCCCGCATGATCGTCGGCTGGCAGGTGTCCACCTCGCTCTACACGGATCTGGCCCTCGACGCGCTGAAGATGGCGATCTGGCGCCGCGGGAACCAACACGCTGACCTGCGTAAACTGGTCCACCACTCGGACAGGGAGTCCAATATCGAGCGATCCGCTACACCCAGCGGCTTGCCGAGGCCGGCGCCGTCGCCTCGGTCGGCTCCAAGGGCGACTCGTTCGACAATGCCATGGCCGAGGCGTTCAACTCCCTGTACAAGGCCGAACTCGTCCGCAACACCGGCCCCTGGCGCGGCCTCGACGACCTGGAGATGGCCACCGTCGAATACATCGACTGGTACAACAACCGCCGCTTGCACGGCGAACTCGGACACATCCCACCCGCCGAACACGAGGCACTACACGCGATGACCCACCCGCTCACCGCACCCCTGAAAACCAGCTAACCAACTCTCCATCAAACCCGGGGCTTGACAGGCCTTGCTCTTGCCGTGGGTCCGGAACCCGGCCTGCTTGACCGCGGCCGGGTCGCCTTCGTCGACCACGCGGCCCTTGTCGTCGCGCCATGCCAGGTCGTCGGCCTCGTCCAGTTCGAAGTACGTGCTGGTCGTGTCGAAGAACAGCAGGTCGACTTCGAGGTTGAGCAGGTCGGCGATGCTGTCGTAGATCGCCCGGGTCAGCGCGGGCTCAACGCCGATCAGGTCGTCCATCGCCCGGTAGCAGGCGTCGTCGGTGACGTTCGGCAGGCCGGGCAGGTGCACGTCGTGGCAGACCCACTCCGATGCCGCCAGCTTGCTCGACGGCTTGAGCGCCCGGTTGGCGACCAGCGCGAACAGCACCCGTTCGACGTCGACCTCACGACGGGCGGTATTGACCATGCCTCGCGCGATCTTGTCGATACCCAGCTGCCGCCACAGGCCGTCGAGCAGCCACGCCCCGCCCAACGGCCGCGACTCCAGAAACGACAGCCCCGTCGGCGCGGCTGCGGCGAGGGCGTCGGCCGGGTCCAGCAGGCGTGACAGCGCGTCGACCAGGCGACGCACCCCGGCGACGTCCAGCTGGTCCTCTCGGCCGAAGGAGTACAGCACCCGCGTCTTGGACGCCTTCGCGATCGGGTCCCACTCGTTGTGGGCCAGCTGCAGGTAGCGGATCGTCTGCCCGTCGCGGGTCTTGCGCGTCGACGCCTTCACGTACACGGCCCAGACCGTACACCGACTATGACCACCGCAATAGATCAGCAGCTAGTAGAAGTTATCCACAGGTAGGCGTGTCACTAGGCGTTTTCGCCGTTTCCGTCAGGCCGCGACGCCTTGAGCTGCAGCTTCAGGTCCGCGCGCCGACTATATCGACGCGAAGCTGCGGAACGCAGGCCATGCCCAGCACGCTACTGGGCAAGCTCGACCTGCAGACCAGGCACGGAGACCTGTTCGTCCCGAAAGAGTGATCAGCCGCCGACGAGTTGGGCAAGTAGCCGGGGTGAGCTGCCGGAGCAGTCAACCATCGTCCGTGGGCGTCCGGCGGCGGCCGCCCCGCTCGTCACCCAGTTAGTCACCCAGCAACGCGGCGGCCCTGCGCCCGAACAGAAATATGACCGCCGCCGACAGGAGGAAGGCAGAGGCGACAACAAGCACAAGGAGACCCATGGGGTTGCTGTCCGACACCGAGCCGCCGACGGCTACGGCCGCAAAGCCCAGAGCCGTAAGCAGGTATTGAACGGCCAGCAATCTTGGGTGACGCATCCGGCGTCCGGGCCAGAGAACTACCACTGGGTTGCGGCGGCTCCGGAGAAACAAGACAGCGGCCATACTGCCGTTCAACAGGACGACCAAGCCGAGCACAATGAGTTCCATGGCTCGAAGCGGGGGCATGAGCATGACGTTACAACGCACATCCACCCTGCTCTAGCCGGCGCCAGCAAGGCCCGCGCTCACCTGCCATCCCGTCTGCCGCCGACCCGCCCGTCTGGGGAGCGGGCCGCCGCCGGGTCGCCACGTCAAGCGGACCTTGACGCGCGTACGGACGCTGGCGGGCCGGGCGGTGGTCTGCTCGGCTTGCCCGGGTCGTCGGCTGGCGGGATGGCCCTGCGCACCCACCCACGGACCGCAACGCGCGGACGGAGCCCCGGCCATCCTGGAGTCGTTGCGCGCCCGCCGGAGGCGCAGTGACCGCGCCCCGTCCTGCCGCGAGGACCCGGCGTGCCCTTCCCTGCGCCGCGCTGCTCGGGCGCGGCACGACCGGCTGCCGGCCCCCATGAACCTCAACCGCTCTCGGCGCTATCGTCTGCGACGGCTCGGACTTTCCGCTCTCCGCGCCAGCCGCCGGGCGTGTTGCCTGGCGGTGTGGAGCGACAGCGGAGCGTCGGACGCGCGCCCAGGCGGCAGGAATCCGACCTCGCATTCACCACCCGACATGGCACACCGATCGAGCCACGCAACTTCCAGCGTTTCTGGCAGTCGCGGTGCATCAAGGCCGGGCTACGGCCGATCACCGTCCACAAGGCGCGAGGTACCTGCGCGACGCTACTGGCAGACCTCGAAGTGCCCCTCCACAGGCTGCGACTCACAGGCAACTCATGATCTTGCCTGGAGATCAACAAAAGGCCGGTCAGGATCAGTCCCGACCGGCCTTTCACCTGCCTATATAGAGTGTGGGCGATACTGGGATCGAACCAGTGACCTCTTCGGTGTGAACGAAGCGCTCTCCCGCTGAGCTAATCGCCCTCAGCGCGCATGACTGTACCCGATGCCGCCGCCCCGGCGCACATCCGGGGCGGCGGGTCGTCAGTTGGTCGCGAGGTACTTCAGGACGGTGGCCACCAGGTCGATGCCGAGGCCGAGCTTGACCGACAGCCAGACCACGACGCTGACGAAGAGGAAGCAAGCGAGCGCGATCGCCCCTCTCACCAACAGCGACTGTCGAGTCACCCAGCGCGTCCAGGCGGTGACGTGCCTGCGGGTGAAGGCGAGCAGGCGGCGGGCCCAGTGGAACTCGACGGCCCAGATCGCGAGGCCGCCGATGACGATGAGCCAGCCGGGGCCGGGCAGCGGTACGAGGATCAGTCCGATGATGACCACGATGGCGCCGGTGACGCCGACGCCGATGCGCAGTGCGGCGCGCCCGGTGGGATTGGACCGGATCAGGTCGAGGGTGGTGCGCAGCCGTCCGCGCCGGGCGGGCGGGTCGTCGTCGACGGCGACGGTGGTGGGTTCCGGCGCGACACCGGGTGACGGGGGCGCGCCGCCGGGCTGGCGGTCACCGCCTTCCTGACGCGGCACCGCATACCTCCACTCGTCGTCGTGTCCCGCACGTTTCCCCGCACCGGTCGGGCCGGCACCTTGTACGGGTGACCGGTCGGTGATCTGCCCTGGGGTCGTGTGCTCGATCGAGGATTGTTCCGCAGTCATTTCGCTCCCCAGTGCACCACGGCCCGTCACTCAACAGGACAACTGGACGTTACCGGAGTGAGTCGACGTCTGAACCACCCGACGCCGGGCGGGACCGAGTGCTTAGGCAGAACCGGACATCGTACAAGGATTTTCGCATTCTTGTGATATTTCGGAACCGCCTTCCCACTACTGGGTGAGATCAGCGTATGGCGGAGCGTAACCAGGAGTATCACCTGAGTATGGGAAACGCGAGGCACGCGCGCCTCGCAGCGGTGCCGGGGGGAGTTCGTCCATGAGTGTCATCCGACCGACGACCGTCGAGGTCGAAACGTCGTTGCGGCTCGTCGCGCCTGATGCCACCGCATTGCCGGTGCGTGCCAGTCTGCGCTACGACCCAGCGGACCCGTACGCGGTCCACGTCCTGTTCCACGCCGAGTCCGCCGGCGGCGAGGCGGTGAGCTGGTCTTTTGCCCGAGAGTTGCTCGTCACCGGCCTCGACGAGCCGGCCGGGATCGGCGACGTGCGGGTCTGGCCCTGGGCCACCCCGCGGGGCGACTTCGCCGCGCTCGCCCTGTCTTCACCTGATGGGAACGCACTGTTTGAAGTGCCCCGAAGTGTCCTGGTCCGGTTCCTGCGCCGGACGTACGTCGTCGTACCGCGTGGCCGGGAAACCGAGCACCTGGACGTCGACACGGCGGTCAACCGGTTGCTCGCCGGCCGCTGACCGCACCACCCGGTCCCCGGAAGACCGGACAAACGGAGCGCCGCGCGGATCTGCCGAATCCGTGCGGCGCCTTTCTGCCAGCCAACTGCCAGAAATCCAGCTAACTGCCAGAAATCCAGCAATCGGTCAGAAGAAAATGGTTTGCCCCGTCGGACCACGGGTAATCCGGGCCAGCGACACGGCGGTCCGTCCGCCGGTCGCGACTGGAAACGGGGGTTCGGCGGTGCGCCGTACCCCCGTCTTCCGTTTCCCGGGGTGCGAACCCGCCCTGGTACGGCTACCGTCGGCGAGATGGTCCGTTTCGGTCAGTCCGACGGCGGCACGCGCTCGACCGCCCCGCTCCCCGGCCCGGCCGGGATCACCACAACTACCCTGCGTGAGCTTCGCTCCGACGGGGCGTACCCGCCGCCGGTGCTGCTCGACCGGCACATGCTGACCCTGGTCACGGTCGGCCACGGCAGCTACGACGTCGACTTCGAGAGCCACCCCTGCCGGCCGGGCACGCTGCTACTGGCCCGGCCCGGCCAGGTGATCCGCCTCGGCGACCAGCCCGGACTCGACGCGGTCGTCGTCTACTGGCGGGACGGCACGGTCCACGTCGACGACCCCTACGGGCCGAGCCGGTGGCAGCTCGCCGGCGAGGACGAGGACGCGGTGATCAACGAGGTGAGCCAGCTCGTGGTCGACTGCCAGCGGAACCGCTCCGGTGAGCGGGCCGCCGCGCTGTTGCGCCACCAGCTCACCGTGCTGCTGCTGCGGATCGCGCTGCTCCCGACCGGCGGCGACACCGGCCCGGCCGGCACCGTGATCCCGGCGGGCACCGCCACGCCGGACGGGACCGTGGCGCCGGAGACCGCGGGCGCGGGGACGTTCGAGCGGCTGCGGGCGGAGGTCGAGCGGTCGTACGCGCAGACCCGTCGGGTGGAGGATTACGCCCGGCGGCTGGACTGCTCGGTGCGTACCCTGACCCGGGCCTGCCTGGCGGCGACCGGCCGCAGCGCGAAACAGGTGGTGGACGACCGGGTGGCCCTGGAGGCCCGGCGGCTGCTCGCGGCCACCGATCTGCCGATCGCCGACATCGGCCGGCGGCTCGGTTTTCCCGAGCCGACGAACTTCGGGCGGTTCTTCCAGCGGGAGGTCGGTCGCAGCCCGGGTGCGTTCCGCGGCGGGCTGCGCCGGCCGGCGGCGGTACGGGTGCCGGGGCAGCGTCGACCGCTGTCGGCCGCGACCCGCTGGGATCCCGTGCCGTGACGGGGTGCGGGTAACCGGCATGATGGTCGCGTGCAGATCTCCGCGCGTGGCGACTACGCGGTCAGGGCGGCGCTCGCCCTGGCGGCTGCCCACCCTTCGCTGATGTCCGCCCAGGCAATCGCCCAGGACCAGGACATGCCTCGCAAGTTTCTCGAAGCGGTGCTCGCCGACCTGCGCCGCAGCGGGATCGTGCGTGCCCAGCGGGGCGCCGAGGGCGGCTACACCCTGGCGCACCCTCCGCGTGACATCACCGTCGGCGCGATCCTGCGCGCCGTCGACGGCCCGCTGGCGGGCGTACGCGGGCTGCGGCCCGAGGAGACCCGCTACGAGGGGCCGGCCGAGAACCTGCCCCGGCTGTGGGTCGCGGTGCGGGCGGCGATCCGCGAGGTGGTCGACGAGGTCAGCCTCGCCGAGCTGGTCAGCGGCAAGATGCCGGCCCACGTACGCAAGCTCACCACCCGGCCGGACGCCTGGGAGCCCCGCTGACCGACGGCCGCGTCGGTCACAGCAGGTTGACGCCCGGCTCTTCGGCGAGGCTGGCGTATCGCCCGGCGTGGTAGACCAGCGGGTCGCCGTCGAGGTCGTGCCGACCGACGATCGGCTGGGCGACCACGATCGTGTGGTCGCCGGCCGGTATGCGCTGCACCGGGCGGCAGAGCAGCCAGGCCAGCGCGCCGTCGATGATCGGCACGTCGTGCGGCCCGCGGTGCCAGCCGGTGTGGGTGGCGAAGCGGTCGATGCCGCTGGTGGCGAAGATCCGGGCGACCTCCTCCTGTCCCTCGGCGAGCAGGTGCACGGCCAGGTGGCCGGCCCGGTCGACGGTGGGCCAGCTCGACGAGTCGCGGCCGAGGCAGAACGACACCAGGGGCGGGTCGAGGGAGACCGAGGTGAACGAGGTGGCGGTGAATCCGGCGGGTGGGTCGCCGGCGGCCGTCACGACGGTGACGGACGCGGCCTGGCGGCGCAGGACGGAACGGAACAGATCGGCGTCGACGCGAGCGAGGTCGGCAGCGGTCACGGGATCTCCTCTTGTCCAAGGCGGATCATCTCGGCCCGCTGCGGCATGCCACTCATGCTGCCGCCGGCCGACGGGCACCGTCAACGGCCATCCAAATGGTGGGATTCAACTCCATGAGGCGACCATAATCAAGCCCTGACAGGCGACTCATGACCCAATCTCCTACATGCTAGATAGGTTTTGGAATTGATCGATGCCACACTGTCCAGCATGGCGCACGAAGCGGCGTTTGACCGTTCGACCGAAAGGGAAACTTCGATCCAGCCCCGGTTGAGCAGTCGAATCCGAAGGGAGCACAGCCATGGGCCTGATGTTCCGCAAGCGCAAGAAGTACGGACCGATCATTCTCAACTTCACCGAGAACGGCTTCTCGTCGTGGAGCGTCAAGATCGGCCGATGGTCCTGGAACTCCCGGGCCAGGGCACACCGCGTGGACCTGCCCGGCCCGCTGTCCTGGAAGCAGGACAAGGCCCGCAGTAGATGATCGAAGCCCGGTGAACGGGGTGCCGGCGTCCGCCGGCACCCCGTTTCCGTTTCCGCGTACGCGCCGGCCACCGCCACCGACAATCCGGGCATGGCCACTCGACCACTGCTCACCCACCCCGCGCTCACCTGCGCCCTGATCGTGGCGATCTTCTACCTGGTGCCGGTCGAGCCCGGCGTCGGCGGCGCCCGGCTGGTCGTACGCGGCGCCGCGTCGGCGGTCGTCCTGCTGCTGGTGGCCTGGCTCGTCGGAGCGCAGATCCGCCGGCAGATCGCCGACCCGCGACCCGCCGGTGGCGCCGCCGGACTCGCCGTCGCGCTCGTCGGCGGCCTGGTGATCTTCGCGCTCGCCGACTACATCATCGCCATCTCCGGCCCCGACCAGTTCGCCAGCCTGCGGACCAAGACCGACGCGCTCTACTTCGCGCTGGCCACCCTCGCCACCGTCGGATACGGCGACGTGCACCCCACCGGCCAACTCGCCCGGGCGGTGGTGATGGTGCAGATGGCGTTCAACCTGGTCGTGCTCGCCACCGGCGCGTCGATCTTCATCGACCTGATCACCGACCGGATCAGGCAGAAGTCGAAATGACCACATCACCGGCCAGCCGGCCGTCACGCGGCTCGCGGCCGACCGCCCCGGCCGTCAGCAGGTCGGCGAGCACCCGGTCGGTGTCACCGGACCGGTAGATCGTGGCGGTGGCGGTGAACCGGCGCAGGTCGGTGACGCTCGCCCGCCGTACCCGGTCGAGGTGGGCGACCAGCGCGCGGCGCAGTGGCGCCAGGTCCGGGCCGGGCGTGACGTCGACCGGCGCCGCGTCGGGGTCGTCCGGGTCGCGGTAGCGCACCCCGCCGGCCCCGTCGACCGCCCACAACGCCTCCTTGAACGCGTCGAGCGCCCGGCCGAGCCGGGTGGCGTAGACGACGAGCCACCGCCCGTCCCCGTCCGGCGGGACCAACTCGACGGCGGTGACCAGCGGGAAGCCGGCCGCGTCCAGCGCCGCCCGGTGGTCGTACCCGGCGCTGGCCGCCGGGCCGAGGACCATGAGCAGCTCCCCCGGCCGGCCGCCGGCCACCGCGGCGAGCGTCGCCGGCCCGGGCGCCGGCCCGGTCGGGGCGTCCAGGTACGTCAGCACGGGCGCGCCGGCGGCCGCCGCGGCCTTCAGCGCGACCGGCACCCGGTCGGGACCACCAGGTACGCCGTGCACCGCCATCCCGGGCGACGGCGCGTCGAGCCGGGCGACGACGTCGACCGCGTGATCGGCGACCACGACGACGGTGAGCTGCCGGCCACGCAGCAGGTGGGCGGCTTCCCCGCAGGCGCGCAGCGCCGCCTCGGGGGTGCCGTCGGGGTCATCGCCGTACGCCTGCACGAGGGTCGCCCGGCGGGACCGGTGCAGCGCGTCGGGCAGCCAGTGGCCGAGTTGACGGATGAGCAGGTGACCGGTGACGGCGCGAAGCGGCATGCGTCGGTTCTACCCGCCCGGCAGCGGACCCGACCGACGCGGGGTCCGCTGCCGGGCGACGGGCGGTAACGGCGGCGGGCGGCGTCCGGGTCAGGCCGGTACGGAGATGCCGACGCCGCCGCGGGTCTGGCCGCCGTACCGCCGCTTCTCGCGCCCGAGGTCGAGCGGGCGGATCCGCCGGCGGGCGTCGAGGGCCTCCTGGTCGAGCAGGTCCTTCGGGATCAGCCAGACGATCTCGAACTCCAGCCCGTCGGGGTCCTTGCCGTACAGGCTCTTGGTGGTCCCGTGGTCGGAGCTGCCGACCAGGGCGTCCGCCCCGACCAGCCGGACCATGGTGGCCTCGAGCTCGTCGAGGGTGTCGACCTCCCAGGCCAGGTGGTAGAGGCCGACCGTGCCGCGGCCGGCCGGCGACGCGGCGGCGCCCGGCCCGACCTCGAACAGGCCCAGGTCGTGGTCGTTGGTGGAGCCCGGGGCCTGGAGGAAGGCGGCCCCGGCGAACCCGTCCGGGGTCATCGGGACCGGACGGAAGCCGAGCACGTCGCGGTAGAAGGCGACGCTGCGGGAAAGTTCACTGACGAAAAGGACGGCGTGGTTGAGACGGTGGATGCCCATGGACTCGACGGTAGCCGAGTTTAGTTGAGAGTTCAATCAGTTCGGGTATGATCGTGGTCATGACCCGCTGGCTGGACCCCGACGAGCAGCGCACCTGGCGCGCGTTCCTCACCGCCTCCCGCGCACTGATGGAAACCCTCGACCGCGAACTGCAGCGCGACGCCGGCATGCCGCACGCGTACTACGAGATCCTGGTCCGACTCTCCGAGGCGCCCGACCGGCGGCTACGGATGAGCGAACTCGCCGACGCCAGCGGCTCGTCCCGCAGCCGGCTTTCGCACGCCGTCGCCAGGCTGGAGGAGGCCGGCTGGGTACGCCGGGACAACTGCCCCACCGACCGGCGCGGACAGATCGCCGTCCTCACCGACCACGGCTTCGAGGTGCTGGCCGCCGCCGCCCACGGCCACGTCGAAGGCGTCCGCACCCACCTGTTCGACCCGCTCACCCCGGCCCAGGTCGACCAGTTGCGCCGGATCAGCGAGGCGCTCATCGACCACCTCCAACCGGATCGGACGGCTTAATGACCAAAGAACCCGCCTTCGCCCCCTTGTACTGAACGTTGCCGTACACGCACGATGGGGCGTGTCAATCGGGCTGGGGGAAATCACCACACGCGCACACGACCTCGTCGCCGCCGGCGACCTGGCCGGCGCCCGGGATCTGCTCGCCGGAGCACTCGTCGGCGCCGATCCCAGCCCCGCCAACGCCTCGGACGACCTGGCCGAGGCCGCCGGCCTGCACGCGCGGCTGCTGCTCACCCTCGGCGACCCGCGCGCCGCCCGGCCGTGGGCCGCGTTCGCGTACGCCGCCGTCGGCCGCCTGCACGGTGCGCACGACGAGCGCACCGTCGGCGCCGCCGCCACCCTGGCCGCCGTACTCCACCGGGTCGGCAGCCAGGCCCGCGCCGCCCACCTCTACCGCGATGTGATCGCCGAACTGACCTCGATCGACGGACCCGAGTCACTGCGGGTGCTGGCCGCCCACGCCGACCTGGCCACCGTCGAATACGCCCGGGGCGAGTGCGAGGTCGCCCGCAACCGCCTCGAGGACGCCTGGTCGCTGCACCGGGAGGTGTACGGCGACACCCACCCGAGCGGGATCAAGATGCTCGCCCGGCTCGGCGCGATGCAGCGCGACTGCGGACGGTTCACCGAGGCCAACGACAACCTCGCCCTGGCCCAGGAACTGTGCCGGGAGAGCCTGCCGCCCGACCATCCGCTCGCCGTGCAGGTGGCGGCCCTGGCCCGGGCCACCGCCACCCCCGACCACCTCTGCGCCACTCCCCCACCCCCACCCTCTCCCCCCGCCCCCGCACCCGCCCCGCCCTCGGGGCGCGATCAAGGACTTGTTGCGGGCGACACGCCGGGAGAGAGCCACGACTCCTCCTTGGTCGACGAGCCGATCCCGACCGGTGGGGATGCCGGGCCGCCGCCGTGGGAGGAACGCCCGGACCCCGGGCCGGATCGGCCGGACACCGGGCAGGACCGGCCGGAGGGGTCCGGTTTCCCGGACGAACCCGACGCCCCGGAACGCCCGGACCTCGCCGACCCGCCGGCCGACCGATGGTGGCCGCCCGAGCCGGGTGAGCCCGACGAGCGCCCGGAGCCGGCAACCGCCGGCACCGACCGGGACGACGCCCCGACCGGACCGGCGACCTACGACGACCGGGCCTGGTACCACGACCCGGCCGGCCCGGGGTCGGAGCAGCCCTGGCGCGACGATCCCACCGGTACGGACACCGGTTACGACGACCGGGCCTGGTCCGACGACCCGCTCGGCGCCGGCAACCGGCCCGGCGAGGAAGCCCACGCCAACGGCGTGCACCCCGATCCGCTGTCCGACCGCGGCTGGCCGGACCTCGACCGCCCCGACCCCGACCGGACGGACGCCGGCCACCTCGACCGTGACTGGACGGCCACCGATCCCCTCGACCGGCCTGACCCCGACCGCGCCGCCGCCGGCCGGCCGGCCACCGAACCCACCGACGGTGGCTGGCCGGACGCGAACCACACCGCCCCGGGCTGGCCGGACGCCCGCCACCCCGAGGACGCCTGGGCAGCCACCGACCGTCCCGAACCCGACCGCCCCGGCCCCGACCGCCCCGACTCCACCTGGTCGGACCCCGGCCCCACCAAACCCGACTGGCCCGACGCCGACCGGTACCAAGCCGACCGGGACGACGCTGCCCCGTACCAAGCCGATCGAGAGCAAGCCGACCGAGACCAGGCCGACCGGTACGACGCCGCGCCTGACCAGCCGTGGAACGCGGAGCAGCCCTGGGACGACCCGGCCGACCGCGGCACCGGGTATCCGGAGCGGGGGTACGCCGAGCCGATGTACCCGGAACCGGACGCGGCCCGGCGCCCGGACCTCACCAAACGGGCCTGGCCGGACCAGGAGCCGACCTGGCGTGAGCCCGGGCCGACCGGTCAGGAGGCCTGGCCGGAGCGGGAGCCGGCGCTGCCGCCGGACGTGCCCGACTTCGCGCCGACCGGCCCCGACAGCGGGCAGTTCGCGGCCGGCGGCGCGCCGGCCGGCGACGCCCACCCGGGGGTGCACGAGGTACGCCGTACCCCGACGACCGACCTGGCCGTGCGCCAGCGCGGCGACCTGCCGGTACGTCGCCGCAACGCGCTGCCGGTCCCGGTGCGGCGGCCGCCGGCACCCCCGCCGGACCGGCGTCTGGTGCCGGTGATCCTGGCCGGGCTGGTCGTCGTCGCCCTCGGCGCGGTCGCGGTGATCGCCGGGTTCGCGCTCGCCGACCGTCGTGAGCCGGCCCCGGACGCCGGTGGCCAGCCGGTCCCGCCGGCGACCGGTGCCCCCGGGTCGACGTCGCCGACGTCGCCGGCCGCGCCGCCGCCGGCCGAGCCCGGTACCCCGCCGGGCGGGGTGACGGTGACCGACAACCGCGACAGCGTGACGCTGACGTGGACGTACCCGTCGGGCGCGGAGGGGCCGGTCGTGGTGTCGGCGGGTCGCACCGGGCAGAAGCCGCGGGCGTTCCAGGATCTGGCGCCGGGCACGTCGAGCTACGTCGTGTACGGGCTGGACTCCAGCGTCGACTACTGCTTCGTGGTCGCGGTCGTCTACTCCACGGACCTGGTCGGGCGCTCCGAGCCGGTCTGCACCGAACGCGGCTGACGGTCAGCCGGGGGCTGCCGGCAGGCGTACCTCGACCCGCAGCCCGGGCCGGGCCGGGTCCGGCCGGGCGTCGGTGAGCCGCACGGTGCCGCCGTGCTGGCGGACGAGTTCGCGCACGATCGCGAGGCCGAGTCCGGCGCCGCCGGCGTCGCGGGCCCGCGCGTCGTCGAGCCGGGTGAACCGGTCGAAGACCCGGTCGCGGTCGGCGGCCGGGATGCCGGGTCCGTCGTCGGTGACCATGACCACCTGGTACGGCGGTTCGGGGTACGCCGACACGACCACCTCGCCGTGGGCGTGCCGTACGGCGTTGTCGACGAGGTTGGCGACGACCCGGCCGAGCTGGTCCGGGGCGCCGACCGTCCACAGCGGATCGTCCGGCGGTTCGACCCGGACCGGCGGCGACGGGTGGCGGCCGGCCGCCTCTCCGATCAGTTCGCCGAGTTCGACCGGCCCGACCCGGGCCGGTCGCGGGCCGGCGTCGTCGACGCGGGCCAGCAGCAGCAGGTCGTCGACCAGCCGGCTGAGCCGCTCGGTGTCGGCGAGCAGGTCGTCGGCGACCGCCGGCCAGTCGCTGCGCGGTCCGAGGCGCTGGGCGACCTCGAGCTGGGTGCGCATGTTCGCCAGCGGGCTGCGCAGTTCGTGGGCGGCGTCGGCGACGAAGGCGCGTTGCCGGCCGCGGGCCGCTTCGAGCCGGTCGAGCATCCCGTTGAGGGTCACCGCCAGCCGGTGGATCTCGTCGTGCGACTCCGGCACCGGCAGCTGGCCCGGGCGGGCGCCGCCGGTGATCTCCTCCGCGCCGGCCCGCAGCGCCTCGACCGGGCGCAGGGTCGCCCCGATGACCCGCCAGGCGACGACCGCGAGCAGCGCCAGCAGCAGCGGGAACCCGATCATCAGGCTGGTCTTGAGCAGGTCGACGCTGTGCGCGACGTCGGCCATCGACTTGCCGACCAGCACCGTCTGCGGGTGGTCGGCGGGCCCGGCCCGGATCGCGACGACGCGTACCGGACCGTGCAGGCCGAGCCGGTCGCCGGGGATGAACACCGGCCCGTCGTCGAGGGCCCGGTCGAGTTCGTCGCCGAACAGCATCGGGACCAGCCGGTCGGCGTCGATCGAGGCAGACCGGACGCGGCGCTGCGGATCGATGACCTGGACCTTGACGGTGGTGCCGACGACCGGCAGCGGGTCGGGCAGGGCGTCCTCGGTGACCAGCATGGCGACCGCCTCGGCGATGCGGCGGGCCTCGTTGTCGGCGCTGCGTTCCAGGGCGTAGGCCAGCGTGCCGACGAGTGCGATCCCGCCCAGGAGGAGCCCGGCGGTCAGCCCCGCGACAGCGACGACCATGAGGCGGCCGCGCAGGCCGGCCGGCAGCAGGCGGCGCCACCCGCCGCGCGGCGCGGCAGCGGTGGCGGGCGCCCGGCCCGGTGGCGGACCGCCGGTCCCGGCCCCGCCCGCCGGTCCGTCGGGGCCACCGGTCGCCGGCCCGGCGGGTGCCGTGCGGGGCGGGCTGGTGGTCATGTCGCCAGCCGGTAGCCCGCGCCCCGGACGGTCTCCAGCAGGTCCCGGCCGATCTTGCGGCGCAGGTAGCCGACGTAGACCTCGACCGCGTTCGGGGCGGTCTCCACCCCGGCGTCCCACACGTGGTCGAGCAGTTCGGTCTTGGAGACGACCTGCCCGGCCCGGCGCATCAGGTATTCCAGGAGCGCGTACTCGCGGGCGGTCAGCCCGACCTCGGAATCGCCGCGGGTCACCCGGCGGCGGGCCGGGTCGAGGCTGAGTTCACCGGCGGTGAGTACGGCCGGCCGTTGCGGGGCGCCCCGGCGCAGCAGCGCCCGCAGCCGGGCCAGCAGGACGACGTACGAGAAGGGTTTGGTCAGGTAGTCGTCGGCGCCGCAGTCGAGGCCGTCGGCCTGGTCGTACTCGCCGTCCTTGGCCGACAGCATGAGGACCGGCAGCCAGTGCTCCTCGGCCCGCAGTTGCCGGACCACCCGGTAGCCGGACAGGCCGGGCAGCATGACGTCGAGGATCATCGCGTCGTAGCCGCCGTGCCGGGCCAGGTCGAGACCGCTCGGCCCGTCGGCGGCGACGTCGACCACGAACCCCTCGGCCTGCAGGCCACGCTGCAGCGCGGTAGCGAGCCGCGCCTCGTCTTCCACCACCAGCAACCGCACGCCGTCAAGCGTGCCATCCCGGCTCCCGGTCAACCATGCCCCTTCTCAGCCCGGGCACAGCTCGGCGTCCGGTTTCTCAGCCGTCTCACAGGGCATTCGGGGCACGATGGGTGCCAGGAGGTACACAACATGTCACTGTTCCAGTCCCGTCCCGCGCTGCGCTGGCTCGTCCCCACCAGTGCCGCCGTGGTCGTCCTGGGCGGCGGCGCGGCGATCGGCACGCTCGCGGCCGCGTCCGAACCGAACCTGCCGCCACGCGACGCGGCCCAACTCCTGGTCGACCTGCAGACCGCCCGCCTGGACGGCCTGTCCGGCACCGTGCTGCAACGGGCCGACCTCGGCCTGCCGCCGGCGCTGGAGACGCTGGCCGGCAACAGCTCCGAACTCGCGGCGCTGGCGACCGGCCGGCACACGCTGCGGGTCTGGTACGCCGGGCCGGACCAGGCCCGGATCGCCCTGGTCGGCACGCTCGGCGAGACCGACGTGATCCGCAACGGCTCCGACGCCTGGGTCTGGTCGAGCCAGAAGAAGGAGGCCGTCCACTACAAGCTCGACCCGGGCAAGAAGGAGGAGTCGCCGGAGCTGCCCGGCGGGCTGCCGGCCACCCCGGAAGAGGCCGCCGACAAGGCGCTGGCCGCCATCGACCCGACCACCGAGGTACGGGTCGGCCGGTCGGCGACGATCGCCGGGCGGGACGCGTACGAGCTGATTCTCGCCCCGCGCGACAAGGCGTCGCTGGTCGAGGAGATCCGGATCGCGATCGACGCCGAGGAGAAGGTGCCGCTGCGGTTCGAGGTGTTCGCCGAGGGCGTCGAGGAGCCGGCGTTCGAGGTCGCATTCACCCAGGTCGACTTCAACCGGCCGGCGCCGGAGCAGTTCGTGTTCAACCCGCCGCCGGGCACGAAGGTGACCGAGAGTGACGCCAAGGGTGCCGGCCCGGACGGTGCGCCGTTCGGCGGGCACCGGCCGGACGGCGAGTCCGCCGAACCCGGCACGGCGCCGGAGCAGCGGCCGGAGACCCGTACGGTCGGCACCGGCTGGACGACGGTGCTGGTCGGCACCATGCCCAAGTCGGCGCCCGGGGCACCCGGCACGCCCGGCGCGGGCGGCGAGCCCGGCACCGACCTGGCCCAGCTCGCCGGCATGCTCGACCAGTTCCCGGCGGTCAGCGGTGACTGGGGCAGCGGGCGGCTCTTCTCGACCCACCTGTTCAACGTGCTGCTCACCGACGACGGCCGGGTGATCGGCGGCCTGGTGACGCCGGAACGCCTCTACGAGGTGGCGGCGCAGACGAAGTAGCCCGCCCTCAGGGATGGGCACCGGCGGCGCCGGGGGTGCGGTGTGGACCGCGTCCCCGGCGCCGCGGTCGTGTGCGCCCGGCGCCATGCGGCCGGCCGGACCGCCCGGCGGCGTGCCGGCCGGCGGCGTGCCGGCCCGGCCGGTCGCAGGACGACGCCCGGGCTGGTAAACCTGCGGGTATGGCAGACGTCAGTGGCGGCGGGGTCAGCGCCGACGAGGTGCTGCGGCTGGCCGGCGGGCTGGCCGGCGTCGAGCAGCACCAGTCGCGCGACGACGTGGCGTTCCGGGTCCGGGGCAAGGGTTTCGCCTACCTGTCCGACGACGGCGAGACGCTGGTGGTGAAGGCGACCCGCGACGAGCAGGCGGCGCTGGTGCTGGACAACCCGGTGGCGTACGAGCGGTCGCACTGCTCGGGCCGGTTCGGGTGGGTGCTGGTGCGGCTGGCGCACGTGCCACCGGACGAACTGGCCGAACTGGTCACCGAGGCGTGGCTGCTCACCGCGCCGCGCAAGCTGACCGCCGGCCGGCCGGACGTCGCCGCCGGCTAGGGCCGCCACCGGCCGGGCGTCGCTGGCGGCCAGGGCCGCCCACCAGCCGGCTCAGTCCACCTCGTGTACGGCGTAGCGCGGTTCGTCGTCGGGTTCGAAGCCGGTCACCGCCCGGATCACGGCGAAGACGAAGTCCTCGTCGGGACCCCACTCCGGAAACTCGATCCCTGACTCGACCGGCAGCGGCTCGCCGTCGTCCTGGACCGGCTCGCCGTCCTGGAAGACGATCTGGCGGACGAGTTTCCCGTCCTCGACGTACCAGAAGCCGTAGGTGCTGCTGACGCTGGCGAAGATGACGCCGAGGACGCGGGTGCCGGGGGCGGCCAGCCCGTCGCGTCCGGGTTCGGGGGCGAACGGCATCACCCGCAGTTCGGGGTCCCAGAGCTGGGCCCAGCCGGCGTCTTCGCGTACGTAGAGGCGCCCGCCGGGGAATGCGGCGCCCGCCTCGTCCAGGCCGACGAGTTCGCCGGTCGGCCGGTGGCGCAGGTCGTCGGGCGCCAGTTCGAGCAGCCGGTCGGTGGTCCAGCCGGCGGCGAAGATCGCGGTCGTGTTCCAGCCCATCGCGCCATCCTCCCCGGCCGGCGCAAGTCGGTGCTGTTTAGGGCGCCGCCGGCTCTGGGTACGAATGGTCAGGCATCGCCGGACATGACGGTCCAGAGTGGACGCGGCGACTCGTACGACCTGGGAGGCTCTCGTGCGCGGAGGATCGATAGTCGGTGTGCTGCTGCTGATCTGGGTGCTGATCGGCGTGGTGGCGGCTGGTCAGCGCGGCTACTTCGACGGTGACGACGCCAACTGTGCCAAGGCCGGCACGGTGGTGGTCACCGCGATCGCCGGCCCGCTGAACTACATGGGTGCCAACCCGAAGATCGAGTGTGAGGTCCCGCAGCCGTCGCAGTGACGGCGCGACCCCGGCGTACCGGCCCGCACCGCGACCCGCGGTGCGGGCCGGCGCCGTGTGCGGGGTGCCGGCGCCGTGTGCGGGCCGGCGTGCGGGCCGGCGTCGGGTGCGGCTACCGGACGGCGTCGGCGAGGTCGGCCAGGGTGAGCCGGGCGTGGACGTACAACAGCCTCTCCAGCGCGCCGACGGTCGGCACCTCGCCGACGACCTCGACCCCCTCGCCGGTGCCGGGCCGCCGGCGGTGCGCCAGCCGGTAGACGTGCCGGCCACGGATCAGCTCGACCGTCACCCGCCACTGCCCGCAGCACCGGCACACCAACCCCGCCACCCGGCCGACGATAGCTCTGACCTGCGGAAACTGCCGCCACTCGGCAAGATCGTCGTGATCAGGGAACGGACACCGGGACACGCCGACGACACGCGGGGCCTATTCCCTGATCACCGGGATCAGGGAGCGGGACAGTGCGGCGGGCAACTGGCGGCGGCGGTGGATGCCCAGCTTGTGGTAGGCCCGCTCCAGCAGGTTCGTGACGGTGCGGACGGAGATGTTCAGGGCCTGCGCGATGGCGGCGTTGGTCAGGCCGGAGGCGGCCAGCTCGCACACCTCCCGCTCCCGGGGCGTCAACGGGTCGGCCGCCGGCCCGCCGGCCCACGGCGGGTACGGGCCGGCGCTGCGCCGGGCGAGGTCGGCGAGCCGCCGCTCGGCGTCCCGGCCGGCCCGCCCGCCACCGGTCACGGCCGCCGCCGCCTCGTACGCCAGCCCCAGGTAGCCGCGCCCGGCGAACCCGTCGGCCACCTCGCACAGCGCGGGCGCGTCGGCGGCGGCCAGCGCGTCGGCGTGGTCGGCGAACAGGTCGAACAGCGGGCTGTCGCACTGCCGCGCCGCGGCGCGCAGCCGGGCCGCGCCCCGGGTCGACGGGCGCAGCCGGACCTGGAAGTACGCGCACTCGACGGCGGTCGTCAGCCGGGCCGCGTCGAGGTAGCGGTCGGCGAGCCGGTCGGCGAGGTCGGCCGCGTACGCCAGGCGGCCGGAGTGGGCCAGTGCCCGGATCTGGCTGAACTCGACGCGGTCGCGCAGGCCGAGGTCGTCGGGGATGCCGGCCAGGCCACGGTCCAGTTCCCGGTACGCCTCGTCGGGTCGGCCGAGGGTGGCGACGCAGACGGCGTACTCGCAGGACACGAAGACCCGTACCGGGAACGGGGTGTGTTCGTCGACCAGGGCCCGGGCCTCGCGCAGCGCCGGCAGGGCCTCGGCCGGGCGCCCCGCCCACATCGCGCACAGGCCGCGCGCGTGGCCGACGACGGCGACCTCGACCGGCTGGCCGCGCCGGACCGCCTCGGCGTAGTAGCGGTCGGCGAGCCGGGTCGCCTCGGCCAGCCGGCCGGCGAGGACGAGCGCCTGCACATGGCAGGCGGCGGCCGAGCCGCGCATCGCCGGCCAGCGGGCCGGCAGGGCGAGGCCGCCGTCGGCGAAGCGGTCGGCGGCCAGGGCCGGCTGGCCACGGAACGTCAGCAGGTAGGCGTTCATCGTCGTCGCGGCGTCGGCGACCAGCGGGTTGAGGGCGCGGGACCGGCCCGCAGCCGGCGGCGGGCCGGCGTCGGAGGCCGGCCGGGGGCGGTCGCCCGGTCCGGCGGCGGTGGCCCGGGTCGCGCCGCGGGTGAACAGCGACACCGCCAGCTCGGCGATCTCGAGATCGTCGCCGGCCGGCCCCGCGGCGGTTCCGGCCGCCACCCGCGCCCCGAGCACCTCGGCGTGGGCGTCGGCCGGGCGGCTGAGTCCCCAGAACAGGTTCAACGACCGGAGCGCGGCCAACTCGGCGTCCCGGTCGACCGCGCCGAGCAGCCGTTCGGTCTCGGTGGCCCGGCCCTGCGCCATCAGGGCCTGGGCGCGCAGCCCGACGCCGCGCGGGCCGGGGACGTGCTGGGCCAGGTCCTCGGCCAGGACCGGATCACCGGCGGCCAGCGCCCGTACGGCGGCGATCCCGGGTCCGATCCCCCGTCGCGGCAGGTCGGCCTCCAGCCGCCACCACACCGCGCTCGCGATGTCGACGCCGCGCGTGCCGGCCCGGCCGCCGGCGCGGACCAGGTCGCGGTACATCTGCCGGCGCCGGAGCTGGCCGAGGCCGGCGAGGGCGAGCTGCCGGTACAGCGGGTGGGCCATCGTCACCGTCCGGGGCCGGGCCCCGGGCTCGACGGCGACGGCACCGGAGGGGACGACCGCGCCGCGACCGGCGACGGCGGCCACCGCGTCGGCGCCGACGAGGTCGACCAGGATCCGTTCCGGCAGCCGGCCGGCGAGCGCGACGTAGCGCAGCGCGGTCAGGTCGGGGCCGTCGAAGGTGCCGAGGTCGGTGCTGGCGAGGTCGCGTACCCGGGGCTCGTCGCCGAGCCGGCCGCGCCAGGACCAGACGCCGTGGGAGCGGGTCAGCCCGCCGGTCTCCAGTCCGATGTCGAGCATCCCCCGCAGCAGTCGGGGGTTGCCCCGGGTGGCCCGCCACAGCAGGTCGGCGGTGCGGCCGTCGACCCGGCCGAGGACACGGGCGAGCAGTTCGGAGGTGACGGCCCGGCCGAGGCTGGGCAGCTCCAGCCGGGGCAGCGGCCGGTCGGTGAGCGCCGCCGGCAGTCCGGTGACCCGGCCGGCGGTCAGCAGCAGCCGTACGTCGGCGACGGCGCGAAGGTCGGCGAGAATCGCTGCGGAGGCGTCGTCGAGGTGGTCGGCGTCGTCGATGCCGACCACGACCGGCCGGTCGTGGGGCAGTTCGTCGCGCAGCCGCCCGCCGGGCGACAGCCAGTCGGGGGCGTCGTGCCGGCGCAGCCCGGCGACGCCGACGCCGGGGATGTGCCGGGTGGCGTCGGCCGCCGCGCCGCGCAGCACCAGCAGGCCGCGGTCGGCGCACCGGTCGAGCAGGAGTTCGGCGAGCCGGGTCTTGCCGACCCCGGGTTCGCCGGTGACGATCAGACCGGGGCCGTCCGGTGCGGTGAGCGTCCGCTCGCCGTACCCGGCCTCGGTGTCGCGGCCGAGGACCGGCCAGTCGGGTCCGGCACCGCCGGTGTCCGTACGCTCAGGCGCGATCACGGTCGGCGACGAAGTCATTGAGTACGAAATACTCATGATCCTCCTTGGAACCGGCAGGGATCGTGTCGTACGAGCGGATGGGCCATGCCAGCCACGACATCAGGTCGGGAAGGAAGCCGGGTGGAAAAGCAATGGAAGCTCCGCTCCGGCTGGCCCTTCGTGGCCCGGGCGGCCGAGGTCGACGCGGCGGCCGCCCGGCTGGCCCGGGTGGGCGAGCCGGGGGTGCTGCTGACCGGCGCGGCCGGCGTCGGCAAGTCCCGGCTGCTGGCCGAGATCGTCGACCGGTGCCGGGCGGACGGGGCGTACGTGCTGGTCGCCGGGGCGGGCGGGCGGCCGTTCCCCCCGGCCGCAGGGTCGGCGGGCGAGACGCCGTGGCCGGCCGGCGCCGACGTGGCGGACACCTTCGGTACGGCCGCCCGGGAGCTGCGCGCCGCCGCGGCCGGCCGCCGCTGCGTGCTGGCGGTCGACGACGTCCACCGGCTCGACGCCACCTCGGTCGCGCTGGTGCAGCACCTGGCGGTCACCGCCGGCGTACGGATCCTGGCCGCGACCCGTACCGGGCACCTGGCGGCGGGCGCCGTGCCGGCGCTGCGGCAGCGGCCGTTCGTGCGGGCCATGACCGTCGGGGCGCTCCCCCGCGACGCGGTCGCCGACTGTGTCGAGCAGGCCCTGGACGGGCCGGTCGACGGGCTGACCACCGACCGGCTGTGGCGGGCCACCCGGGGCAACCCGCTGTTCCTGCGGCACCTGCTTGACACCGGTGTGGCCACCGGGGCGCTGCGGCGTACCGCCGGGGTGTGGCGGTGGGCGGGGGCGATGCGGGCCGGCCGGGAGCTGCGGGACCTGGTGGTCGACCTGCTCGGCGCGTCGTCGCCGGCCGAGGCGGCCGCGCTGGCGTACGTCGCGCACGCCGAGCCGGTCGCTCTCGGGGTGCTGGAGACGCTGGTCGACGCCGCCGTGCTGGAGGAGCTGGAACTGCGGGCCCTGATCGCCGTGGAACGCGACGGCGAACGGCTCGTGGTGCGAATCGGTCACCCGCTGTTCGGCGAGGTGCTGCGGGCCGGGGCCGGCGCCCCGGCCCGGTCGCGGATCTACCGCGAGCTGGCCCGGGCCGCGCGGGGCCGGGCCACCGGACCGCGGACGGTCGCCTGGCGGCTCGCGGCCGGTGACCGGGTCACCGACGCCGAGGTGCTCGGCGCCGCCGAGGAGGCCCTGGCCGGCTGCGACGCGGCGCTGGCGGCGACGCTGGCCCGGCACGTCGACGGCCCGGCCGGCGCGGAGCTGCTCGGGCGGGCCCTGGTCGCCCAGGACCGGGCGGTGGAGGCCGAGGAACAGCTCGGCCGCCACCCACTGCCGAACCGTCCCGGCCAGGTGGTGGTCCGGGCACTGAACCTGTTGTGGAACCGGCGCCGGCCGGCCGATGCCGCGAAGCTGGTGCGCGGCTGCACCGGGGACGGGGCCCCGGCGCTGCGGGTCGCACGGCTGGCGATGGCGGCGTTCGGTGGCGCACCGATGCCGGGCCCGGCCGAGATGGCGGACCTGGTGGTCGTCGACCCGGTGGTGGCCAGCGTCGTCGACCCGCTGCGGGCGTTCCTGCTGATCCACGCGGGTCGCCCGGCGTACGTCGCCGACGCCTTCCCCGCCGACCGGGTGGGCGCGCCCCGGCCGTGGTCGTCGATGCGCGGCGCCGCCGTCGCCTGCCGGGTGCAGGCGCTGCAGCTCACCGGCCGGCTCGACGAGGCTGCGGACGCCGCCGGCGCCGGCTACCGGGCGGCGGTGGCCGGCGCGGTGCCGGCCGAGGCGGCACTGCTCGCCGCGGAACTGGGTGCGTGCGAGATGTGGGCGGGGCGGCCCGGGCGGGCGCTGCCGCACCTGCGGGAGGCCCGGGCGCTGCTGGACGAGGACGCGCCGGTCGCGGTGCAGATCCGCGTCCTCGCCGGGTACGCGACCGGCCTGGCCGCCACCGGGCACCCGGACCGGGCCGCCACGGTGCTGGCCGAGGTCGGCCGCCGGGTGCCCACGTCGTCGGCCACCGACGGGGTGCTGCGGCTGGCGGCGGTGCAGGTCGACGCGTGGAGCGGCCGGCGGGCGGCGGCCGAGGAGGCCGCCCGGCTCGGTACGGCGTACCGGCTGGCGGGCCGGCCGACCGAGGCGGCACAGGCGTACTACCTCGCGGCCCGGCTGCGCCCGTCGCCGCTGGTCGCGGCGGCGCTCGCCGAGGTGGTCGCCGGCTGCGACAGCGACCTGTTCCAGGTGTTCGCGCGGCATGCCGACGCCGCCGCGACGGGTGACCTGGACGGGTTGCGGGCGGTCGCCGCCGAGCTGGACGGCCGCGGCTACCGGGGGCTGGCGCTGGAGGCGGTGTCGACCGCGGCTGCGCTGGCCACCGCCGCCGGCCACGGCCGGGTCGCGGCGGGGCTGCGGGCCGAGGTCGGCCGGCTGCACCGGCACTGCGACGGCAACCGTCCACCCTGGACCCTGGTGGCCGGGCCGTCGGCGGCGCTGACCGGCCGGGAACGGCAGACCTGCGAGCTGGCCGCCGCCGGCCTGCCCGACGACGTCATCGCCGGGCGGCTGGGGCTGTCGCGGCGCACCGTCGCCAACCACCTGCACCGCGCGTACGGCAAGCTCGGGGTGCGCGGCCGGCGGGACCTGCCGGCCGCGCTCGGCCTGCCCAGCCCCGGCCTTCGGGTCGACCCGCTCTGGGAGACGGCGGGCTGACCCCGGCCGGCCCCGGGCTGGGCGGCCGGGCGTCGCGGCCCGTGGGAGGTCACGGGCCGCGACGCCGGCATCAGTGACAGCCCACCGGGCCGCCGGCGTCGAGGACCGCGCCGTCGACGTCGACGAACTGCCACGAGTAGCTGTCGACCCCCAGGTCCAGCCTGAGTACGCCGTTGACCCGCAGCCGCACCTCGCTGTTGGCCCGTACGGTGCCGAACTCGCGCGGGGTGGCGCCCCCGGTGCCGACCACGAACTCACGGATTCCCGCCGGCGACCCGACCGCGTCCGGGGTCTGCGGCGCGAACCGCTCGTACGAGTGGTCGTGCCCGTTGAGGACCACGTCGGCGCCGACGGCGTGCAGCGCGTCCCAGAACGGCCGCATGTTGGGGAAGTTGCCGTGCGTGCCGCCGGAGCTGAACATGGGCCGGTGCCAGAAGGCGAGCACGCACCGCTTCGTGTTCGCCGCCAGGTCGGCCCGCAGCCAGGCGACCTGCGGGCCGCCGGCCGACCGCTCGTACTCCGAGTTCAGCGACACGATGTGCCAGTTGCCGAGGTCGAAGCTGTACCAGCTGGCCCCGGCCGGCCGGGCCAGGTCGCCGAAGTACTCGAAATAGCCCTGCGCGCCGTCGCCGAGGATGTATTCGTGGTTGCCCGGCGTGGGCCGGGTCCGGTCCTTCAGCCGGCCCCAGCTCGGCTCGTAGTACGCCCGGTACTCCTCGATGGTGCCGTCGTTGTTCTGGTTGTCGCCGAGCACCAGGACGGCGTCCGGGTCGATCGCCAGCGCCCGTTCCGACGTGCGCCAGTGGGCGCACGAGGTGCCGGTGCAGCGGGTGGCGATGTCGCCGGCCGCGACGACGACGTGCCCGCCGCCCGGCCCCGGGTCCGGGTCGGCGACGAGGGCGGCGACCTCGGCCACGCTGGCCCAGCCGTTGCCCTCGGCACTGTTCCACCAGGCCAGCCGTACGAAGCGGGCGCCGGTCGGGGCCGCGAACGGGGAACTCTCGAACCCGGCGGTGGTGCCGGTGCTGCGGCCGGCCCACACCTTGGTGAAGGCGGTGCCGTCGGTGGAGGTGTAGACGGTGAAGTCGTTCCACCGCAGGTCGCCGCGGTGCCAGGCGACCCTGACCCCGCACAGGTCGCGGGCGGCGCCGAGGTCGAGGGTCAGGGCGGCGCCGAAGCCCTGGCCCGACCAGCGGGTGCCGAGGTCGCCGTCGACGGCGTGCGCCGGCGGGTTCGCCGCCTCGTGGGTGCTGGCGGTGGCGGTGGCCGGCACGGCGGTGCCGCAGCCGGGGATGGCCGGCACCACGTCGGACGGTACGTCGGCGGCGGTCGCGGCCCCGCCGACCAGTGCCGTCGCGGCGACCAGGAGCCCGGCGAGCGCGCCCCGGCCGGCCCGGGCCACGCCGGGGTGGCGCCGGGCCGCGCCGCGTCGCGGCCAGGGGTGTCGGTCGTCCGGGTCATGGGCCGAGCACCGCCGCCTCGGTGATGCTGGCCCAGCCGTTGCCCTCGGCGTTGTTCCACCAGGAGACGCGGACGAACCGGGCGTCGCGCGGGGTGAAACGTTCCGTCTCCGGCGCGGTCGTCGCGCCGGTGCTGCGGCCCTCCCATGCCTTGGTGTAGGTGACGCCGTCGGTGGAGGTGTAGACGGTGTAGTCGTTCCACCGCAGGTCGCCGCGGTGCCAGGCGACGGTGGTGCCACAGAGGCGCCGGACGGTGCCGAGGTCGAGGGTCAGCGCGGCGCCGAAACCGTTCCCCGACCAGCGGGTGCCGAGGCTGCCGTCGACGGCCTGCGCCGGCGGGTTCGCCGCCTCGTGGGTGCTCGCCGAGACCCCGGCGACCGGCACCGCGCCCGCGCAGCCCCCGGACCCGCCGGGGGCCACGTCGGCGTACGTCGCCCGTTCGTCGCCGACGCGTACCTCGTCGTGGAACATGACGCGGCGGTCGACGGTGGAGGCCCGGTCGGAGAAGGCCCAGTCCCACTTGTAGATGCCGAGCTTGAAGTACGGCGATCTCGGGCCGCCGCCGTGCACCGGACCGGTCCGGGAGACCACCTGGACCCCGTCCCGCCACACCTCCAGCAGGCCGGCGCCGTCGGTGCGCCACCGCACGTGGAAGACCCAGTCGGTCCAGCCCCCGGTGCGGTACGGCCCGAGGTCGATGAACTCGCCCTGGAAGTCGATCTGCCAGCGGCCCTTGCCGGTCAGGAGCGCCAGCGGCGGCGATCCGCCGGGGCAGCCGCTGTCGCACTGGTGCCACTGGGTGACGATCTCCGACGAGGTGTCGTACGCCCAGGTCGGGTCGAGGTTGATGCTGAAGCCGTACCAGCGCTCGGCGTTGGCCGGCTGCGCGTCGGGCTGGTTGATCTCGGCGCGCCTGCTGCCCGCAGCCGGGCTCGGGTCGGTGCGGTTCAGTTCGAACCGCACCGCGTGCCCGCCCGCGCGGGCCGGTGCGGTGACCATGGTCGCCCCGTGGTCGGTGACGAACTGCTTGTAGAACCCGGCCGGGGGTGTGGCCGGCAGGGTGCGGTCGGCCGGGTTCTCCCAGTCGAGGGTGCGCAGGACGCCGGCCGGGTCGGCGCCCGCCGGCTGGGCCGCCACCACGGCGACCGCCAGCCCCAGCGCCGCGGCGACCGTGGCGGCCAGGGGTCTGTTACGGATCGATGCCATACGTCGCTCCCGTCGGATCGGCAGGGATCGGCAGGGATCGGGCGGGGCCGGATTTGTCCGGCACCGCCCGAACCCTTGGCAGCGTCGTACAGTGGATCGACAACCGTCATGAGTAACAGATGCTCAGGCCGGTCGCTTTCAGCTCGCGGTGCAGGTCACCGCCGGTACGCCGTTGGTGCCGGTCCAGGAGCCGATGAAGCCGAAGTTGGCCGTGCCACCGGCGGGCAGGCTGCCGTTGTACGCCACGTTGCGGGCGGTCACCGCCGCGCCACTGCTGGTCAGGTTGGTGTTCCAGGACTGGCTGACCGACTGGCCGTTGCCGAACCGCCAGGTGACCGTCCAGCCGGCGATCGGCGCCGCGCCGGCGGTCACCTTCACGTCGCCCTGGAAACCGCCCTGCCACTGCCCGACGATGCTGTAGGCGGCCGTGCAGCTCTTGCCACCCGGCGGCGGGGTGGTCGGCGGCGGCGTGGTCGGCGGCGGGGTCGTGGGCGGAGGCGTCGTCGGCGGAGGCGTGGTCGGCTGGACGCCGCCGTAGACGGTCGCCTCGCGTGACGTGGTCCGGATGCCGTTCGCCCCGTTGAAGATCCGCTGCCCCCACGAGGTGAGCGCGTTGACGTTGAAGTTCGTCACCATGTCGAGGTATTCGACGCCGCCCCCGTTGCCGCTCCACGACCAGCCGATGTAGCCGATCCCGTGGGTCGTGGTGTACGACATGATCGTGTCTTCGTCGGGGTTGCCGTCAGAGTGGTTGAACCCGAACTCGCCGACGACGATCGGCAGCCCGGCGGTCCGGAACCGGCCCAGGTAGTCGGTGACCTCGGCGGCGGTGTCGAAGACGCCGTACATGTGCACCGAGAAGACGGTGTTGCGGTCGGGGTCGCTGGCGAAGACCGCCGCCGCGTTGTCGCGCATGGTGAACTGCCAGTCCTGACCCCAGTTCGGGGCGTCGACCATGATCTGGTGGTCGAAGCCGGCGTCGCGCAGCCGGTTGATCGCGCTGGAGGTCGCCTGCACCCAGCCCGGCGTCACCGGGTTGTTGCCGATCGGCTCGTTGCCGATGTTGACGATGATGTACTTCTCCTGGCCGGCCAGCACGTCCCGCAGGCTGATCCAGTAGTCGACCGCCCGGTCCAGGGTCACCGCGCCGGCCTGTTCACCGTACCCGGTGGTGTCGTGGTTCTCCAGCACGCAGATGAGCTTGTTCTGCTTGCACAGGGCGACCACGTTGGCGACGTCGGCCGGCCCGTTGGCGGCCCAGCGGCCACCGCTGAGGACCACCCGGACGGTGTTGGCACCCAGCGACTTGATGTTGGCGAACGAGCTGGTCTGGTGCGTGTACCAGGCGTGCGGGTGGCTCACGCCCCGCATGATGAACTGGTTGCCGTTGGACTCGTAGATCTTGCCGCCGCTGACGTAGAAGCCGGTGGCGGCGTGCGCATTCGGCACGAAGACGAACAGGGCGGCGAGGGTGGCGAGCAGCGTCGCACCGGCGACGGTTAGTCGTGTTTTCATGACCTGCCTCAGGAAGTGCCCATGGCGGGCGAAGACGTCGGGACTGGCAGTCGCTGCCCGACAACTGCCAACCGGCTCCCTGCGGCTCGCATCAGACTAGGCACGTACATCAATCAAGTCAACCGGTTAAGTGCCCGTCGACGTTACCCGGACCGCACACCGGGTAAGCCGCCGCGTCCGCGAAGCCCCGGAGGCCAACAGATGCGAGCAGTCACCTGGCACGGCAAGCGCGACGTACGGGTGGAGACGGTGCCCGACCCGGCGATCCAGCAGCCCACCGATGCCATCATCCGGGTCACCTCCACCGGCATCTGCGGCTCCGACCTGCACCTGTACGAGGTCATGGGTCCCTTCATGGGCGAGGGCGACATCCTCGGCCACGAACCGATGGGCGTGGTCGAGGAGGTCGGCGACGAGATCACCAACCTCGCCCCCGGCGACCGGGTGGTCGTCCCGTTCCAGATCGCCTGCGGCCACTGCTACATGTGCGGCCTCGGCCTGCCGACCCAGTGCGAGGTCACCCAGGTCCGCAACACCGGCATGGGCGCCGCCCTCTTCGGCTTCTCCAAGCTCTACGGCGAGATCCCGGGTGGGCAGGCCGAACTACTGCGGGTGCCGCAGGCCCAGTACGGCCCGATCAAGGTCCCCGACGGCCCGCCCGACGACCGGTTCGTCTACCTGTCCGACGTCCTCCCGACCGCCTGGCAGGCGGTGGAGTACGCGGCGATACCGCCCGGCGGCAGCCTCGTCGTGCTCGGCCTCGGCCCGGTCGGCGACATGTGCACCCGCATCGCCCGGCACCGCGGCGCCGGCCAGGTGATCGGCGTCGACCTGGTCCCCGCACGCGTCGACCGGGTCCGCCGCAACGGCATCGACGTACTCGACCTGCAGGACTATGACGAGGGCATCGCCGACGCCATCCGGGAACGCACCGACGGCCGTGGCCCCGACTCGGTCGTCGACGCGGTCGGCATGGAGGCGCACGGCGACCCGATGGGCACGGTCGCCCAGCGGATGTCCGGCACCCTGCCCGACTCGATCGGCTCCCGGCTGATGGCCCGCGCCGGCCGGGACCGGCTCGCCGCCCTGCACCTGGCCAGCGACATCGTCCGGCGCGGCGGCACCATCTCGGTCATCGGCGACTACGGCGGCACCGCCGACCCGCTGCCGCTGCTCACCCTCTTCGACAAGCAGGTGACGCTGCGGATGGGGCAGGCCAACGTGCGGCGCTGGTCCGACGACATCATGCCGTTGGTCACCGCCGACAACGACCCGCTCGGCGTGGACAACTTCGCCACCCACCGGCTGCCCCTGGCCGACGCCCCCAGGGGCTACGAGATGTTCCAGAAGAAGGAGGACGGAGTAGTGAAGGTGTTGTTGCGCCCATGACGACGACGAACCCGCCCGACCCGACCCCGGCGCCGCGTACCGTGCCGCCGCCCGCCCCGGACCGGCCGGTCCGCGCCACGGCCGGGGACCGGCCCGTACGCCGCACGCTGCGCCGCGAGCCCGGCCTGCGCCGGCGCCGGATCTGACAACCCGGGTACGGCGCACAGGTTTGCCACGGCCACGACCGGTTACCACGGTCGGCAAGAATGCCGTGGAAGGGATCCGCATGGTCGCCGTGGGCTACACCCTCATGTCCGAACAGACCGCGCCGAAGCAACTCGTCGACTACGCGGTGCGCAGCGAGCACGCCGGCTTCGACCACGCCGTCGTCTCCGACCACTACTACCCGTGGCTGGAGTCCCAGGGCCACTCCCCCTACGCCTGGTCGGTGCTGGGCGCGATCGCCCACGCCACCCAGCGCATCGACCTGATGTCGTTCGTGACCTGCCCGATCCGCCGCTACCACCCGGCGGTCGTGGCGCAGAAGGCGGCGACCGTCGGGGTGCTCTCCGACGGCCGGTTCACCCTCGGGCTCGGCGCCGGCGAGAACCTCAACGAGCACGTCGTCGGGGCGTGGCCGCACGTACGGCAGCGGCACGAGATGTTCGAGGAGGCGTTGCAGATCATCCCGCCGCTACTCGACGGCGAGACGCTGTCGTACTCCGGCGAGTACTACGACGTGCCCGAGGCGTACCTGTGGGACCGGCCGGCGGACCGGGTGCCGATCGCGGTGGCCGCCTCCGGCCCGGCGTCGTGCGAACTCGCCGGCTCGTACGCCGACGGTCTCATCGCCACCGAGCCCGACCCCGAGGTCATCGCCCTGTTCGACGACGCCGGCGGGGCCGGCAAGCCCCGGTACGGGCAGGTCGCGATCTGCTACGGCCCGGACGAGGAGGAGTGCCGCCGAATCGTGCACGACCAGTTCCGCTGGTTCGGCCTCGGCTGGAAGGTCAACGCCGACCTGCCCGGCCCGGAGTCGTTCGAGAGCGCGACCCGGTTCGTCCGGGAAGAGGACGTCGCGTCCTCCATCCCGTGCGGGCCCGACCTCGAGCGGCACGTCACCGCGTTCAAGCGGTTCGTCGACGCCGGCTTCACCCACGTGGCGGTGGTCCAGGTCGGCGGGGCGAGCCAGCCGATGTTCCTCGACTGGGCGGAGCGGGAACTCGTGCCGCGACTGCGGGAGCTGTGATGCGGATCGGAAACGTCGAGATACGCCCGCTCGGCGGCGGGCTGGGCTGCCTGCTGATGATCCTGTTCTCGGTACTCGCGTCGATCGTGCTGACCGTGCTGGTCAACATGCTGTTCTAGGCGCCGGCCGCCACACCGGTCGGGGCGGGCCGGCCGGTCAGCGGCCCGATCTCGGATCGGGGCGGCGCAGGCCGAGCGCGACCAGCACGCCACGGGCGGTGGCGGCGGCCGGCCGCCAGATCGTGTCGCGCACCCAGCAACCGGCCGGGACGACGGTCGCCCGCCACAGCCAGCCGACCGCCCGCGCGACCGGCACCACCGTGTGCCGCCACAGCCACCGCAGCGCGAGCCCGACCGGTCGCAGCAGCAGCCGGTAGACGAGGCCGAGCACCACGCCGACGGCCCGCCAGGCCCAGACCACGGCCGCCCACAGCACGGCGGCGACGAGGACGACGCCCGGACGGACCACCCGCCACCCGGCCCGCAGCCCTCGACCGATCCAGCGGGCCACGGCGAGCAGCGCCCGGCCGACGGCCCGCAGTGCCGGCCGGAACACCCGGAACAGCCACCGGATCGGCACGACCAGCAGATAGCGGCCGAGCCAGCCCAGCGGCCGCCACAGCAGGTTGACGAACAGCCAGCACAGCGGGCGCCAGACGACCCGGTCGAGGAACCAGCCGAGCGGGCGCAGCAGGTAGCGGTAGAGGAACCGGCCGACCGGGCTGAGCACGAACCGGCCGAACGCGACCAGCGCCGCCCAGCCCAGCCGCACCGGTACGACGAACACCAGGGCGAGCAGCCGGACCGGCCACCGGATCCAGGCGGGCACCTCAGGGTCGGGGGTGGCCCGGACGGGCGGGCGGGGGCTACGGCGGCGGGTCACGTCAGCACGATAGTCAGGCCGTACCAGGGTCGTGCGACCAAGATCGGATAGCCGACCGGCGGCGTCCTGCCCGCCCGACGCTCCTGTGGTGCGGCGGTGCGTGGTGATCGTTAGTTGTTCCGCTGTTGTCCGTACGGCGTGTCGAGCTGCTGGGCAGCAGACGATCACAGGTGCCTCTGCTCCTGCGGTGTGCCAAGTGGTTGATGGTGGGATTTCGAGGCGTCGGTAGAGCTGAGGCGGGGACGGGTGCCTCGCGGCTTCGGCCTGTAGTGCTCGGATGCGTCGGCTCACCACTGCCGAACCGACCCGCCATGCGCAGTCAGCCGACCGGGGACAGGTCGAGGTCGGCGATCACGGGATAGTGGTCGGAGGCCCATTCGGTGTCGCCGCCGGTGACGACTCGACACTCCTGGGCCATCTCCGCCACCGGTGCCGTGCCGAGGATGTAGTCCAGCCGCATGCCGGAGAACTCCGCGCCACCACCGCGCGTCGTCGGCGCCGTATGCGTCACCTCGCCCGTCCCGGCCAGGCGGAAGAGGTCGACGAACCCGGCCCGGTCGAGCGCGGCGACCGCCCGGGTGTCGACCGCGCCACGGGTCAGGTGCCGCCCCCGGTACGCCGGCGGCAGGCGCTCGATCCGCTCCCGGTGGTCGGTCCACGGGTCGAGTGAGTTGAGGTCGCCCATCAGCAGCACCATCGGGACCCCACCGGTCCCCCGCCGGGGGCGGGCCGGCGCGGTGAGCCAGCCGGCCTCACGCACCCGCCACCCGCCGGAGTACGGCTGGAGGTGGGTGCCGAGTACGGTCAGCGGGCCGCGGTCGGTGGCGACGGTGACCCGGGCGGCGGCGTGGTGGAACGGCCGGTGCACCGAACCGGCCGCCACGATCCGGGCCGGCGGGCGGACCAGGACCGCGACCGGCTGGCCGGACACCGACCGGGCCAGGTGCCCGGTCATCCCCCAACTCTCGGCCAGCCCGGCGAGCCGGCGCCGGTCGAAGCCGCGCAGTTCCTGCAGGGCGAGCAGGTCGGGACGTATCCGGTCGACGACGGCCGCGACCCCGGCGAGCCGGGACTGGTCGGCGCCGTCGTACCCGCCGGTCCTGATGTTGTAGGTCATCGCCCGCACGGCCATGCCTCCACCGTCGCACGCCGGCCCGGCCCGGGTCCCCCGACCCGCGCGCCGCGCTAGCGGCTGCCGGCGGTCTCCAGTTCGGCGGAGACGGTGTCGTCGTCGGGCAGGGTCGCCGGCTCGTTGCCGGCGTGCACGTCGGCGTTGGGGCGGACCACCCAGTAGAGCAGCCCGATCCACAGCCCGGTCAGCAGCATCGCGCCGACGAAGTCGCTCGGGTGGTGCATGCCCCGGTACATCCGCGACACCGCGACCCCGACCGGCATGATCACGGCGGCGGCCACCGCGAGCCAGCGCAGCACCCGGCCCGTACGCGGCCAGACCAGCACGGCGATGGCGACCCACAGGCACATGGTCGCGGCGATGTGGCCGGACGGGAACGACGCCGTCGGCATCGGGCCGTCGAGGTTCTCCACCGGCGGCCGGGGCCGGTCGACGGCGCGGGCGGTGGCGAGGAAGAGGGTCAGCTCGCCGAACATGGTCAGGGCCACGAAGACCACCGGCCGCCAGCGCCGCCAGACGGCGAGCACCAGCGGGCAGAAGACCAGCGAGACGAGCAGGATGGCGTGGGTGTCGCCGGCCTTGCTCCACCAGTGGCTGAAGTCGTCGAGTGCCGGGGTGCGGTGGTCGGCGAACCACTGCGGGACGGCGGTGTCGATCCGGTCGACGAAGGTGTCGTCGGCGTGGTAGCTGACCAGCATCCCGAACCCGAACAGGACACCGAAGACCAGCACCCAGCCGGTGATGATCTCGGCGATGCCCAGCCGGGCCTTCGGCAGGATCTTCTCCTCGTCGGGGGCGGGGGCGATCTCGTGTGCCGCCTCGGGTTCGAGGCCCTCGATCAGGTGCGGCACCCGCTGGCCGACCTCCAGTCGCCACAACCGGAAGGCGTACGCGGTGACGCCGAGCCAGGCCAGCCCGAGCAGCCAGCCGGCGATCACGTCACTGACGAAGTGCACACCCAGCGCGACGCGGGTGAACCCGATCAGGAAGACGACGGTGGCCACGACCGCGATCGCCGGCCGGCGCCAGCGCGGCGCCAGCGCGGGCAGGAAGACCAGCAGCAGCGCGCCGTACGCGACGATGGAGCCGAGCGCGTGTCCACTGGGGAAGCTGTTGCCGGCCGAGCCGGCGAGCGTCACCTCGACGGCGGGACGCAGCCGGCCGACGAGCAGTTTCAGGGCCGGGTCGAGGAACAGGGCGCCGGCACCGGCGACCACCAGGTAGATCGCCAGCCGGGGCTGGCGGCGGATGAGCAGGCCGACGACGGCCACCGAGACCAGCCAGAGCATGATCGGCCGGCCGCCGAGGTCGGTGATCGCCCGCAGTACGGTGACCAGCGGCCCCTGCTCGGAGATGACCCGGTTGAGTTCGGCGGCGGTGCCGTGGTCGAGGTCGTACAGCGGTCCGAACTCGACCCGGACCAGCATCAGCAGCAACCCGAACCCGAGTCCGCAGCCGACGACGAGGAGCAGCCCGGCGAGGCTGCGACCGGCGAAGTGTTCCAGCGGCCGTAACGGGACCCGCCTGGTCGGTTCGAGTTCGGTGCCCACGCCTACCTCCCTGGGATGCCTGGCAGCCCGATACCCGATCGGGCCGCCCGGTACACCGGGGGCACATCGACGTGCGCCTAAGGGGTGGTCGTTTCGACCGGCCGCTGCCCGTCCGGCCGATCACGGTCGGGCTGGTCGCGGTCGGGTTCCCAGCGGTCGGGGTGGGCCGGGTCCGGGGAGCCGACCCGCAACGCCTCCAGTTGGGCGGCGAACGACAGGCCGAGGAACAGCGCGATCCCGGTCAGGTTGGCCCACAGCAGCAGCGCCATCATGCCGGTCAGGGCGCCGTACGTCTGACCGAACGCGTCGCTGACCCGCACGTAGACGCCGAGCAGGGCGCTGGCCAGCCACCACAGGGCGGTGGCGAGGCCGGCGCCGAAGAACAGCCAGGACAGGCCGGGCTGGCGGCGGCGTGGCGCGTAGCGGAACAGGGCCGCGACGGCGACGACGATCAGCACCAGGCTCAGCGGACCACGTTCCAGACCGTGTTGGCGAGTTCGCCCCAGGCGTAGTGGCGCTGCACCGAGTCGCCGAACGCCCGCCCGGCGACCAGGACCAGGAAGCCGGCCAGGGCGGGCAGCCCGGCGCCGACGGCGAGGGTGGCGGCGCGGACGTACTTGCGCAGCGCCGGCCGGTCGCGTTCGACGCCGTAGATCCGGTTGGCGCCGCGTTCGATCTGCGCCATCGCGGTGGTGAGGGCGAACAGGCCGGTGAACATGCCCAGGGTGAGGGCGACCTCGCCGACGTCCTCGGTGCGGTCGTCGTCGGTGAGCAGCTCGCGGACCATCTCGACGCTGGCGCCCGGGGTCAGCGCGGTCACCGTGTCGGCGACGACCTGCCCGCCGGACTCGACGCCGAGGTCGGTGATCAGGCCGGCGAGGGCGATCAGGAACGGCACCACGGCCAGGCACAGTTGCAGGGCCAGGGCGCGGGAGTGGCTGAACCCGTCGCCGTAGCGGAACCGGATGAACGCGTCGCGCAGCAGGTGCCAGCCGCCGTGCCGGCGCAGCGTGTGCCAGGCGTCGTCGGCCGACAGTTCCTCGTCGGCCATGCACCGCGTCTCGGGTACGAGCCGGGTGCTGCTCACCGCCGGTCCTGGGCCCGTTCGACGAGTTTCTCGCCGCGCTCGCCGGCGGCGTCGGCGTCGACGGTCAGGTCGGGGGCGTCCTCCGGGCGGGGTACGCACAGCCACAGCGCCGCCGGCCGGACGGTGGCCTCGAGGGTGCGGCCGGGTTCGATGAGGTCTCCGTCGAGTTCGCGGGGCTGCTCGCGGTTGCTGGTGATCGACACCTGCCGGCCGCGGTAGACCTGCATCCTGGGCACCCGGCCCCGGCGGCGGACCAGCGCCCAGCCCATCGCGAGCCAGTGCCGGATGGTGCGCGGGGTCAGCACGGCGACGTCGAGCAGCCCGTCGTCGGGTTCGGCGTTCGGCAGCAGGGTGACACCGCCCTGGAGCCGGCCGACGTTGGCGACCAGTACGGTGTGGGCCCGGGTCCGTACCGGTGGCCGGTCGTCGACGCGGATCTGCACCCGCATCGGGCGGTCCCGCAGGTGCCGGACCGCGCCGACGACGTACGCCGGCCAGCCGATGCGGGCCTTGGTCTTCTCCGAGGTGGCGGCGAGCATCTTCGCGTCGAATCCCATGCCGGCCATCACCACGAAGTAGCGGTCGCCGAGCCGGCCGACGTCGAGCTGGCGCAGGCCGCGCTCGACGGCGACCTCGATGCCGGCGGCGAGGTCGGTCGACAGGCCGAGGTTGGCGGCGAGCAGGTTGCCGGTGCCGGCCGGCAGGATGGCCAGGGCCACGTCGGTGCCGACGAGCCCGGCGACGCAGGACATCACGGTGCCGTCGCCGCCGCAGGCGAAGACGACCTCGACGCCGGCCTCGACGGCGTGGCGGGTCTGGCCCTCGCCGGGGTCGTCGACCGTGGTCTCCAGCCACATCGGCTCGGCCCAGCCGGCCCGCGCCAGCGCGCCGTCGACGGTGGCACGCAGTTCGCCCGGGTCGGTGACCTTGGCCGGGTTGACCACCACCGCGGAACGTACCGCTTCAGTTCGCCGGTCCACGGCGCCAGTGTGCAGCACCGGGCGCCGGCCGGCGAGTGGAAGCGGGGGTGACGATCCGCGCACCGGAAACCGGTTTCGGCGCGGCCCGCGCGGGGGACGACAACGGCACGGGGCCGGCACGCCATGGCGTGCCGGCCCTCTGCGCGGTGTTGCGGTTATGAGGTGACCAGGGTCAGGCCGTAGACGCTGAGGATCTCCCGCAGCGGCTGGAAGAAGGTGGTGCCGCCGGTGGTGCAGTTGCCGGAGCCACCGGACGTCACGCCCTGGGCCTGGTTGCCGCTGAGCCACGAGCCGCCGGAGTCGCCGCCCTGGGCGCAGGCGTTGGTGCGGGTGAGGCCGCCGACCTGGCCCTGCGGGTAGCTCACCGTCTGGTTCTTGGCCTGGACGGTGCCGCAGCGCCATCCGGTGGTGGAGCCGGAGCGGCAGATCGAGGCGCCGACGGCGGACTCGGTCGAGCCGCGGACGGCGACGTTGGTGCCGTTGTAGCGGTTGACGATGCCGCGCGGGGTCCAGTTGCTGTTGGTGCGGACCCAGCCGTAGTCGTTGCCGGGGAACGAGGAGCCGGCGATGGTGCCCATCGCGACCTGGTTGTAGCCGCTGACCGCCTGGCCGGCGCGGCCGCAGTGGCCGGCCGTGACGAAGCCGCCGACGACGGAGAAGCCGACCGAGCAGCGCGATCCGCCGATGTAGTAGGCGTCGCCGCCGCGTACGTCGTAGTAGGGCTGCGGGGCCTGCGCGGTGGCGTCGACGCGTACCCGGTCGGCCTTGACGCCGCTGGCCGCGACGAAGCCGGCCGCCTCGGCGGCGGCGCCGGGCAGCGCCTCCACGACGACGGTGTTGGTGGTGACGTCGACGTACCAGCCGGTGACCGACTTCGGCGCTCCGGTGCCGTGCGCGTCGAGGCCGTCCTTGACCGCGGTCAGCGCGGCCTCGCTGGCGGCGACGACGCGCGGGGTGGCGCCGGCGGCGCGGACCCGCTCGGCCGCGGCGGCGTCGGTGACGCCGACGACGACCTCGTTGCCGGCGGCGAGCCAGGTGCCGCCGTAGCTGGCGCCGAGCGTGCCGCGCAGCGACTGCTCGGTGCGGGCGGCCTTGGCGTCGGCGGCGAGCCTGGCCTCGGCCTGCGGGGCGGTGAGGCCGAGGTCGCGCTGCATGGCGGCGAGGATCTCGACCGAGACCGCGTCCGCGGCGGGGGCGTCGACCGGCGCGGCGAGCGCGGGTTGGTGGAGCGTGGCCAGGAAGCCGGCGGCGAGTACGCCGGCCGCCGCGGCCGAGGCGATCTTGCGAGGCATTGACGGGTCCCTTCGTCGGGGGTGAGGAATGCACGCAGCACCGTTTCCGCTGGCCGGAGCGGTGTTGCGACGCCGTCAGGTGCCATAAACGTAGACCGAATCAATCGACGCGAATACATATGTTTCGCGTCATACGATCATCGCCGGCCGGTGCCGGCGGGACATTGACGCGGCACCGCCGACCCCCATAGCATCGATCTCCATCGTGGCGGCTCGACGTGCGTGAGCACCGGCCGCGTGCCCCGGGAGCCGGCACGCGGCACCGAGCCCCTCCACGGCATGCCCGGGCCATGCCGGACTCCACCGCGCACTGAGCACGCCCGGGCAGCCGTGCCGGACCGCGCGCACCCGCACCGACCCAGAAAGGCCACCACATGCGCGCATTACGGATGCGCCGGGCGACGTACGCCCCGATCGGCTTCCTGGCACTGGCGCTCACCGCCTCACTCGCCGTCGCCGTACCGCTGGTCACCGCCCCGCAGGCGCAGGCCAGCAGCCCACTCGTCGTCCTCGGCGACGACTTCGAGGACGGCACCAGCCAGGGCTGGACACCCCGCGCCGACGAGACCGTCGCCTCCAGCACCGCCACCGCCCACGCCGGCACCCGCAGCCTCGCCGTCACCGGCCGTACCCGAAGCTGGGAGGGCCCGGTCCGCGACCTGCTCGACATCGTCGAACTCGGCACCCGCTACACCCTGTCGGTCTGGGTCCGGCTCGCCGCCGGCGAACCGTCCACACAGGCCAGACTGAGCGTCGAACGCCGTACCGACGGCACCCCGACCTACGACCAGGTGGTCGGCAACACCGCGGTCACCTCCGGCGGCTGGGTCAACCTGCGCGGCCAGTACACCCTGGCGACCGACGTCGAGTTCCTCACCACCTACGTCGAAACCGCCAGCGGCACCGCCTCCTTCCACATCGACGACTTCCTCCTGACCGCCGAACCGAGCCTGCCGATCCAGACCGACATCCCGCCGGTCAAGGACGTCGTCGACGAGTTCCCGGTCGGTGCCGCCGTCGGCCCGGCACAACTCATCGGCAACCACGCCCAGCTGCTGCGCCGGCACTTCAACTCGGTCACCGCCGGCAACGCGATGAAGTGGGACGCCACCCAACCCACCGAGGGGACCTTCCGGTTCACCGACGCCGACCGCATCGTCGCCTTCGCCCAGGCGAACGGCATGGAGGTACGCGGCCACACCCTGGTCTGGCACCAGCAGACCCCGGACTGGGTGTTCAAGGACGCCGCCGGCAACGACATGACCGCCACCCCGGCCAACAAGGCCCTGCTGCTGTCCCGCCTGGAGGACCACATCCGCGGCGTCGCCGGCCACTACGCCGGCGACATCAGCGCCTGGGACGTCGTCAACGAGGTCATCGACGAGAACCAGTCCGACGGGATGCGGCGCAGCCGCTGGTTCGAGATCACCGGCCTGGACTACATCCGTACGGCCTTCCGCGTCGCCCGCCAGGTCGACCCGACCGCCAAGCTCTACATCAACGACTACAACACCAACGTGCCGAGCAAGCGCGACAAGCTCTACAACCTCGTCGCCCAACTCAAGGCCGAGGGCGTGCCGGTCGACGGCGTCGGCCACCAGATGCACGTCAACATCGACTGGCCGTCGATCAGCGAGACCGAGGCGATGCTGACCAAGTTCGTCCCGCTCGGCGTCGACCAGCAGATCACCGAGATGGACATCAGCATCTACACCAACAACTCCGAGTCGTTCCCGACCCCGCCCCGCGACCGGCTGCTCAAGCAGGCCTACCGCTACCGCGACCTGTTCGACCTCTACCGGCGCTACGCCAGCGAGATCACCTCGGTGACGCTGTGGGGCCTCGCCGACGACGACACCTGGCTCGACACGTTCCCGGTCACCCGTAACGACGCGCCGCTGCTGTTCGACGAGCGGCTGCAGGCCAAGCCGGCGTACTGGGGCGTGGTCGACCCGTCGAAGATCGAGACGACGCCGAGCCCGACGCCGACGACTCCCCCGCCCACCACGCCCCCGCCGACGACTCCTCCGCCCACGACGCCCCCGCCGACCACCGGACCGCCGCCCGGCACCATCTGCCAGGTGACGTACGCGGTCGCCGGGCAGTGGCCCGGCGGCTTCCAGGGCGACGTACGGCTCACCGTGACCGGCGCCCCGGTCAACGGCTGGACGCTGCGCTGGACGTTCGGCGGCGGCCAGCAGATCAGCCAGGCATGGGGTGGCAACCACACCCAGAGCGGCGCGAACGTGGCCGTGACGAACGCCGCATGGAACGGCACCATCACCCCCGGGACGCCCGTCAACATCGGGTTCCTGGCGAACTGGACCGGCAGCAATCCGGCCCCGACCACCTTCACCCTCAACAACCTGCCCTGCACCACCGGCTGATCGCCCCGGTGCCGGCCCGCGAGATCGCGGGCCGGCACCGGCAGGTCACGCCGACGGCCGGGAGACGTCGTAGAGCAGGTGCGTCACTCGGTCGCCCCGCACGACACGGGCGGGATCGTCGAGAGAGACGACGTCACCGGCGCCCGCCGCGCCGAAGAACGGGCGACCCGGCAGCCACCGCCGCTCCGCTCGCTGATCGCCTGGTTCGCCGGGCCTCCTCGTAGGCTGCACCTCGACACCTGACGGACGGGAGGCTGAGGTGACCGGGACGACGGTGGCCGAGGTGATGGCCGAACTGGCCGCGCTCGAAGACCCGAGGGCACGCGAGGTGAACGAGAGACACGGCGACGATCACGGGGTGAATCTCGGCATGCTGCGCGCGCTCGCGAAGCGGCTGAAGACCCAGCAGGACCTCGCCCGCCAACTCTGGGCGACGAACGACACCGCGGCGCGCCTGCTGGCCCTCCTGATCTGCCGCCCGAAGGCGTTCGAGCGTGCCGAACTGGACGTGATGTTGCGCGAGGCACGCACCCCCAAGGTGCACGACTGGCTCGTGAACTACGTGGTGAAGAAGAACCCGCACGCCGAAGAACTGCGCCTGGCGTGGTCCGCCGATCCGGATCCGGTGGTCGCCAGCGCCGGCTGGGCGCTGACCACCGAACGCGTGGCGAGGAAACCCCAGGGCCTCGACCTCGCGGGACTGCTCGACGTCATCGAGGCGGAGATGAAGGACGCCCCGGACCGCCTCCAGTGGGCGATGAACCACTGCCTGGCCCAGATCGGGATCGAGCACCCCGGGCACCGCGCCCGCGCGATCGACATCGGCGAGCGCCTGGAGGTGCTCAAGGACTACCCGACCCCCCGCAACTGCACGTCTCCGTTCGCACCCATCTGGATCGGTGAGATGGTGCGCCGGCAGCACGACAGGTAGGAAACGCCCCCGCTCGATCAGCGGAAGTCGGGCCGCTCCGTTGTGTCGGATGATGACAGTGTGGAATACCTCGATCTGTCGCCGTACGACTACCTGGGCTTTCCGCTGCCGATGCTGACTGTCGGATGGCTCGGACGCCGCCACGGGGTGCAGGGCGCGGGCGCGACGCCGGTGACAGGCGTGGAGTTGCGCCGCCTCAGGACCGCCTCTCAGCGGCTCGGCTCCATCACGCTCGGCTGGCACGACTGTGCCTTCTGCCCGGACTTCAGCGGCAATGGCGAGTACCGCTACTACCTGCCGAGGGGGGAGATCTACGCGGCTCCGATGATGATCGTGCACTACGTCGAAGTGCACGGCTACCGGCCGCCTCGGGACCTGCTGGATGGCCTGCGTCTGGTCGGGAAACTGCGGTGGGACTGGCGCGCCGAGCACCTGCGCTCGGTGCTGCTGAATCAGTCGGCGGATTTCGATTTCCGGTGCGAGGCCGCTGTCGACCTCGCGAACTGGAAGGACCCGCGGGCGTTGGAGGCGTTACGACGCGCCGCACACGATGCGGAGCTGGCCGACGTGGCGGGCGACCAGATCGGTCGTTCGTTGGCGGTGTTCGTCAACTGTGGCCTCGCGAGCGATCTACGCGCTGACGACATGCACGACATGGTGCGGTACGGCATGACCGAGGCGAGCCGACCGACCGGCATGCCGGTTCATCGACATGCCGGTCCGGAAGGCGGTTGCTAGTAGATCCGCGCCCCGTACGCCGCGAGCGCCTCGGTCACGGGCTGGTGGTAGGCGCGGTTCGACCCACCGCACCCGCCCGTGCTGCCCGAGTGGATGCCGATGGCCGAGTTGTTCGCGAACACCGCGCCGCCGCTGTCGCCGCCGGCCGAGCAGATCGTCGTCTGGATCAGGCCGTGCACCGAGCCCTGCGGGTAGTTGACGGTGACGTTGACGCCGGTGACCCGGCCGCGGCGCAGGCCGCTGGTGCTGCCGGACAGGCCGACGGTCTCGCCGACCACCGCGTTGCGGGCCGAGGAGATGTCGCGGCGGGTGCCGTCGTACATGTTGACGTCGCCGACCGGGCGGACGGTGGCCCGGACCAGGCCGTAGTCGTTGCCGGGGAAGCTGGTGCCGGCCCGTACGCCGATGTGGGTGGTGCGCGCCGCGTTGGCGTAGAAGTTGGTGTCGAGGTTCGTGCAGTGGCCGGCGGTGAGGAAGTGGTGGACGCTGCCGATGGCCACCGCGAACGCCATGGAGCAGCGCGAGCCGCCCATGTAGATGGCGTCGCCGCCGCCGATCTCGGGGGCGATGCGGCCGGGCACGGTCTCCAGCCGGGCGGCGCCGCCGAGCGCGCGTACCGCCTTTTCGAGTTGCTCCTTGCGGGCGCCGGTGACGGTGCTGTCGGCCTGGACGAGCACCTGGTTGGTCGCGGGGTCGACCTGCCAGGCCGTTCCCGGCACGGCGGCGGTCCGGTCGAGTTGGGCGGTGGCGGCGCGCAGGGTGGCGGCGCTGCGGGTGACGACGCGGGCCTCGGCGCCGGCGGCGCGGACGGTCTCGGCGGCCGCAGTGTCGGTGACGGTGACGACGAGCCGTCCGGCGGCGTCGTGGTAGGCGCCCGCGCTGCGGTCGCCGAGCCGGCCCTGGAGGGCGAGGGCCAGCTTGGCGGTGGCGTCCGCGCGGTCGGCGGACGCCACCTGGGCCGGCGCGGCGCCGGCCGGGGCGACGGGCATGACGACGACGGGTACGGCCAGCAGGAGGGCAGCCAGAATTGCTTTGCGCATGGGTTCTCCCGGTGGGGCGGAGGAAAGATCTGGCAACCATGCAACCATCGGTCGCCGCAATCGTAAACCCATTGGCGGATGCTAATAGAATTATCAGACCCAACGCCCGGACCGGCGCCCCTGCCGGCGCCCGACTGTCATGGGCAGTCGTTGCCCGGCGGTGAGTTATGGGTTCACGGCATTTAGAATTTCCCACCCACAGCGGTCCGCCGCCCACGCAATTCCTCACCGCTCGTTCGCACACAACGGCCCTGGAAAAGAAACTGTCGCCGAGGTGATCGACCTACGAAAGTCGGCTTCCCCCAAATGCCCGCTCCATGACCATCGGCACTGTGCCGGCCGGCAACTCAGCCGATGTACTGGAACCGCCGGAGAGTCCGGCACGCAGCGGGAAGAAGGATCGCGTGGTCTTCTGGGCAGGCGCCGCCGGAGCGGCGCTGTTCGTGCTGGTGTTCCTCGTCGACGGCTGGAGCCGGCCGAACTACGCGCCCGTACGCCACCCGGTCAGCGCCCTGGCGCTCGGCGGGCGGGGCTGGATCCAGACCGCGAACTTCGTCGTCTCCGGCTCCGCGATCACGGTTGGTGCGCTCGGAGTGGTGTTCCAGGGGCCGAGCATCCTGCTCGGTGTGGTCATGGCCGTCTTCGGGCTTGCTCTCGTCGCGTCCGGGGTGTTCCGGATGGATCCGATGCTCGGATATCCGCCGGGCGCCCCCGACGGGACACCCAGGGAGCACAGCACCCAGCACCGACTCCACGATCACGCCGGGGCCGTCGTCTTCCTGTCGCTGCCCCTCGCCGCGGCCATCGGCGCGTTCACGCTGCCCGGGACGCCCTGGCGGATCGTCTCGGGCTGTCTCGCCGTCGCCCTGTTCCTCGGATTCGGCCGGTTCGGCTCGGCGTGGGAGGCGGTGTCACCACGCCTCGGCCTCATCCAGCGCGCCGTCATCATCCCGGGATGGGGCTGGCTCGCCGCACTCTTCACCGCGCTGGCGCTCGGACTGAACTAGCCACGATCCGGCGGTTCCGGCACTGGCTGGGCGCCTCGCCGGACGACCGATCCGTGTCCACGCCGTTCAGCCCGGTGCGCGTTCGGTTCCCGCATCCGCCGACGCGGCCCCGGCGGCTTCGCGGCCGGAACGGCGCCGGGCGGCCAGGAAGATCGGCAGGGAGAGCAGTTGTGCGCCGGCCGCGAACACCACCAGCGCGAGGTGGGACCGTTCGTAGAGCAGGCCCGCCGCCACCGCGCCGATCAGCCAGCCCACCCCGTACCCCGCGTAGTAGAGGCCGAACGCCAGGTTGCGGCGTCCCCGGGGCAGGACACCGGCGACGAGGGCGGTGAGCAGGCTGTCCTGGGTCGCCTGCCCGATGCCCCAGAGCGCCATCCCGACGAGCGCGAGGTGCACCGGCAGGAGGAACACGAACGGCGAGAACGCGGCGGTGGCGACCACGGCCACGAGCACCACGGGCAGGCCGACGCGGTCGTAGAGCCGGCCGAGGCCGAGGCTGGCCAGCGCGCCGATGCCGGTGGCCAGGGCGAGGAAGAGCGGCACACTGTCGCGGGTCACCCCGCTTCTCGCCAGGTGAAACGAGATCAGCTCGAAGTTCATCAGGCCCGCCGCGAAGCACGCCCCGGCCGCCAGGTAGAGCCAGTACGACCGGGTGAACCCCTCGGTCGGCACCGGCTGGCGTCGCGGTTCGATCGTGGCGGGCGTGGGAAACCGCATCCGCGCGATCGTCAGCGTGATCAGCGCCAGCACGGCCGGGACGACGAGCAGCGCGTACGCCGTCCGGAACGTCGCCGCGAGAAGGAGCGCTCCGGCGACGACCAGCGGGCCGAGTGTGCGCCCCGTGTGGTCCAGTGCCGTGTTCACCCCGTAGATCCACCCCCTGCCGTACCGGCTGGTGGTGTAGGACAGCATGGCCTGGACGAGCGGCTTGCGTATCCCGCGCCCGATGCCCTGCAACAGGATCAGCGCCGCGGCGACCTGCCAGTATCCGGCGAGGGCCAGCGCCGGTACGGCCAGCAGGTTGAGGCCGTAGCCCACGAAGACCAGTGGCCAGCGCCGGCGTATCCGGTCGGCGAAGTAACCGGAGACACCACGGGTGAGGTAGTTCAGGAACTCGCTGAGCCCGCCGACGATGCTGATCACGGCGGCGCCGGCGCCGACCGACGCGAGGAACAGTCCGTTCATGCTCGCGCCGCCGGAGTAGGCGGTGTCGCCGAAGAGGTCGACCAGCCCCATGAGGAGGACGAACCGGAACGCCGTCGCCCCTGACGAGGCACGACCCGCGCTGTTCACCACGCCTCACCTCACCCGACCATTCGGAGCCTAGGCGGGAGGACGATCAGCGTCGGCGAAACCGGCGGAGAGGACCGGGGCCGGCGGCCGGTGCGGGCGACCGGGTCAGCGGGGTCGGTGCGACGATCTCCAGCCCTGCTGTTGCAGTCGTTCGATGCCGTCGAGCAGCAGGTCGAGCGCGAACTCGAACTCGAACTGGTCGTCGCAGCCCTGCCCGACGACCGACTCGTCGTCGTGGGAGGCCGCCGTGGCGATCTCGGCGAGGTGCGGGAAACGGGCCGCGACCTCCGGCGGCATGGGTGCCGGCGGTTCGGGGTCGGTGGCGCCGGACCGGCCGGCGTTTCGGGAGGCGTCGAACAGCTCCTGGCTGAAGCCCAGCATCCGGCTGCCCATCGCGTGCATCACGTGGTGGGCGAGGTCGGCGGACAGGCCGGTCCGCAACGTCGCGACCATCGCGTCGAGGTAGGCGAGGATGGCCGGCGTCGCCATGTTCCGCGCCTCGATCGCGAGGACCGCCCAGGGGTGGCGCAGCAGCACCTGCCGCGCCGAGAGGATCCGGCCGCGGATGGTGGGTTTCCAGTCGGCGCCGGCCACCGGCGGGTCGATCTCGCCGACGACCACGTCGATCATGCCGTCGAGCAGCTCGTCCTTGTTGGCCACGTGCTTGTAGAGGGCCATCGGTACGACGCCCAACTCCTGGGCGAGGTTGCGCATGCTGAGGGACTCGATCCCGGCCTCGTCGGCGAGCGCGACGGCGGCGCGCAGGACGCGGTCCCTGCTCAGCGGCGTCCGACGCAGCGTCTCGACCTGCTCAGCCATCCTCGGTCCTCGTCTTCCGGCGGCGGTTTGAACCATAACCGCCTTGACAGGTGTACGGCGTACACCTACCTTAATTCCAAGAGGTGTACGCCGTACACCCACAGGAGGAGAGAACAAGATGAAAGCGATCGTCCAAGACCGGTACGGCTCCCCGGACACCCTCACGCTCGCCGACGTCGACACCCCGACGCCCGCCCCCGACGAGGTACTCGTGCGGGTCGAGGCCGCCGCCCTCAACGCGTACGACTGGCACGCCATGCGCGGCGACCCCCGCATGGCCCGGCTCGCCATGGGCCGGTCGCGCCCCCGGGCCCGCATCCGCGGCCGCGACTTCGCCGGCCAGGTCGAAGCCGTCGGGAGCGACGTCCGAAACGTACGGCCCGGCGACGCCGTGTTCGGCGACCTCGGCGACGCCAACGGCGCGTTCGCCGAATACGTGTGTGTACCCGAGACCCTGGTCGCACCCAAGCCGGCCAACCTGACGCCGCGGCAGGCCGCCGCCCTGCCGCTGGCCGGCGTCACCGCGCTGATGGGGCTGCGCGACGCCGGGCAGGTCCAGCCCGGCCAGCACGTCCTCGTCAACGGCGCCTCCGGCGGCGTCGGCACCCTGGCCGTCCAACTGGCCAAGACAATGGGCGCGACCGTGACCGCGGTGTGCAGCACCCGCAACGTCGACCTGGTCCGCTCCCTGGGCGCCGACCACGTCGTCGACTACACCCGGGACGACTTCAGCCGCGGCGCCCGCCGCCACGACGTGGTCTTCGACCTGGTCGGCAACCGCTCACTCACCGCACTCCGGCGGGCGCTGACCCCGACCGGGACGCTGGTGCTCTCCGGCGGCGGCGTCTACCGCGGCGGCAGCCTCCTCGGACCCGTCTGGCTCCTCACCCGCGGGCAACTGCTGGCCCCGTTCGTCCGGCACCGCATCGTCAACCTCGCCACCGCACCCGGCGGGCAACACCTCGACACGCTCCGCGCCCACGCCGAGGCCGGCCACCTCACCCCGGTGATCGACCGCACCTACCCGCTCCACGAGGTACCCGAGGCCATCCGGTACCTCGAAAGCGAACACGCACGGGCGAAAGTGGTCATCACCATCTGAGATGGCGGGCACGGAACAGGTCAGCCGGGCTACAACACCATCCGGGCGGAGTCCACGAGATGCCAGGACAGGATGCCGGCGGCGACCGATGCCGACGCGGTCACCGGGAACACCCACCACAAGATGCTCCGCCGGCGGAGCCACACCAGCACGGAAACCGCCACGACGGCCAGACACACCTGCGTGCCGGCGGACAGCAGCCTGTCCAACTGCCACGGGTTGACCGGCCCGCCCCAGACGACGACGATCTGGAAGATCGCGTACGCGCCCTCGCCGGACAGCAGGCCGAGCGCGGTCCCGGACGCGACCGAGGCGAACCGGGCGCTGCCACGTCGGACGGCCTGCCCCAGCCAGCCCATGACCACGCCCGCGCCGACGGACGCGACGAGCCAGAACGCCGCCGCCCGTGCCACGGAGACGAGTCCGGGCAGCGCCAGCACGGCACCCTCCACTCCGGACGCCTGGACCCCGGCGAGCCAGCGTCGGCTGACGAAGAGGATGAGGGCGTAGTAGGTGACGGTGGACAGGGCGAGGACACCGACACCGACGACGGCCGCCGACCGGTGGCTCCACGCGAGGTAGCCGACGACCAGGGCGACGAGCCCCCACGCCGAGCCGGAACTCACCAGCGGCGTGAGGAACCGCGCCACCTCGAACGGCACCACGTCGGCGACGAACGCCGCCACCCCGAGCGTGACACCCGCGAGGGCGTAGAACAGCGCCGCGCGGCGCAGGGTGGCCCTGTTCCCGGCCGCCACGTCGATGAGGTGCCCCGACGGCATCGGCTACCTCGTCCCGGTGGCGGTGGCCGGTGCCGCCGGGGTACGGCGGCCGGCCACGCAGCCGAGCGCGATCAACGCGGCACCGGCGAACTGCCACAGCGCCCACGCCGGAAACGGGATGCCGGTGCCGGGCAGGGCGACGAGATAGTTCCGGTAGACGGCGCCGCTTCGCACGTCGTACACCCGGTGGTCGAACCACCAGGTGTCCATGGCGGCGGCGGACATCGTCAGCGCCGCCGCGGCGAGCAGCACCAGGCCGCCGCCCAGCGACAGCCTCGCGGTGAGGCGGGCCGGCCAACGCCCGGCCAGGGCATGACCGGCCGCGACCACGGCGGCCAGCGCGGCGAGCAGCCCGGGCAGCGCCACAGCGACCAACTGGGCGGGCCGGTCGGTGTCGACGGGCCGTATCCGGGCGCCGACCTCGACGGCGACGTATCCGATGACCAGGGCCGCGCCCACACCCGCGATCAGGATCGCCGGTGCCGGCCACCGCCGGCTCTTCGCCGCAGTGGCGGTCGCCGCACCGGTGTCGGGCGTCGCACCGGATGGCGCGGCAGCCCGCGTGTGCACCACCACGGCGGCGATCAGCAGGGCGAGGGCCAGCAGCGACTGCCAGCTGTCACCCAGGCCGTCGACGAAGGCGCCGACCTCGGTGGCGGCATCGGCGGCGTCCGGGGCCGGTGCGAGAAACTGGAGTCCGACGCCGGGTTGCGGTGCGGTGGCCCAGTTCCAGGCGGCGTCCAGCACCAGCACCAGCAGGCCGGCGAGCAGGAGCCGGACCGCCGGCCGCCGGATACCGGCACCGGTGCCGACGTACGCCGCCAGCAGTGCCCAGGCGAGCGTGTCCGCGCCGGGCAGCAGGGGCGAGAACGTGGCGAGGCCGACCAGCTGGGCGACCGCGCACAGCACGTACCCGACAAGCAGCCATCCCCGTACGGTCACCGCGCGATGATGCCACATCGGACAGACGCGAGGCTCCTCCCGGACCGCGGCTCAGTCGGCGGTCAGCGGCAGCAGCACCTGGAAGCGGGTGTCGCCGGGCGCCGACTCCACCCGGATGTCGCCGTGGTGCTTCTTGACCACGATCCGGTATGAGATGTCCAGGCCGAGCCCGGTCCCCTCCCCCACCGGCTTCGTGGTGAAGAACGGTTCGAAGATGCGCGGGCGTACGTCGGCGGGAATGCCCGCACCGGTGTCACCGACCTCGACGCAGAGCCACTCGTCGACCCGGCCGGTCCGCAGGGTCAGGGTGCCGCCGGTGTCCCGCATCGCGCCGAGCGCGTTGTCGATCAGGTTGGTCCAGACCTGGTTCAGCTCGGCGGCGTACGCCGGGATGGCCGGTAGCGTGCGGTCGTAGTGTTTCTCGACGCGTACGCCTTCGGGCAGTTTGGCGTTGAACATCACCAGGGTGGCGTCGAGCAGTTCGTGCACGTCGACCGTCTGGTGCGGGGCGCGGTCGAGCTGGGAGTACTGCTTGGCCGCCGAGACCAGCGTCGAGATCCGGGTGACGGCGTCCTCTATCTCGCCCATCAGCAGCTCGGTCTCGATGGTGTACGTCAGCCAGCGGACGGCGGCCTCGAGGTTGTCGGCGCCGACGGCGTCGGTGATCTGGTCGAGCCAGGGGGTGTCGACCCCGCCGGCGACGAGGGTGGGTGCGAGGTCCCAGCCGCCGGTTATGCCGTGGTCGTCGAGCCAGTCCGACAGTTCGTCCTCGGCGTCGCTGATCGCCAGCGGCGTGCGGGCCGGGACGTCGGCGGCCCGTTTGACCGCCTCGTCCTGCAACTCGACGAGCCGGTGCAGTTGCCGCCCGTCGAGCCGGCCGTCGGCGATCATGGCGAGTTTCTGCCGCATACCGGCGACCCGGCCGCGCAGCACCGACGTGGCGCGTACGGCCGCCGCGGCCGGGTTGTTCAGCTCGTGGGTCAGGCCGGCCGAGAGCTGGCCGAGGGCGAGCAGGCGTTCCCGCTCCCCGACCGTGTTCTGGGCCGCCCGCATCCCGTAGAACAGGCCCTCCAGCAGATGCATCGCCATCGGGAACCAGTCGCGCATGACGTCGGCGAACGTCTGCGCGGGCAGGACGAGGAACTCGGCGTCGGTGAGCGCGGTCAGCGAGTTGCGGTACGTCTGCGGCACCCGGTCGCCGAGGTACGCCTGGGTGGCGCCGCCGTACACCCCGCGCTGGTCGGTGCGGGTCACCTCGACGTCCTCGCCGCGGACCCGGCCGCGCAACGCGATCGTGCCGCTCAGGAGCACGTAGAAGCAGGTGGCGTCGTCGCCCTCGGCCCAGACGGTGGCGCCGGCCGGATGCGCCTCGACCCGGCCCTGCCCGCTGAGGAACGTCAGTTGTTCGTCGTCGAGCGCCTCGAACAGGAACAGGGTCCGCAGCTCGTCGACCCCGATCGTCGGCAGGTCGGCCCCGCCCGGCACCGGCGCGGTCACTGGGCGGCCAGGTAGCGGTGGACCAGCGACACGGCCATGGCACCCTCGCCGACGGCCGACGCGACCCGTTTGACCGACTCGGCGCGTACGTCGCCGGCGGCGAACACGCCGGGCACACTCGCCTCCAGGTGGTAGGGGTCGCGGGGCAGCGCCCAGCCCGGTGGCCGCCCGCCGCCGGCCATCAGGTCCGGGCCGGTCAGCACGAAACCGCGCGGGTCGCGCCGCACGGCACCGTCGAGCCATTCGGTGCGCGGCTCGGCGCCGATGAAGATGAACAGCCACGACGTGTCGACCGTGCGGGTCCGCCCGTCGCGGGTGTCGCGCAGTTCGAGCCGTTCGAGATGGTCGTCGCCGGAGCCGCCGACGACTTCGGTGAACGGGTGCACCTCGATGTTGTCGATCCCCTGGATCTGCTCGATCAGGTACTGCGACATCGACCGCCGCAGGTCGCCGCCACGGATCAGCATGTGCACCCGGCCGGCGTACCGGGAGAAGTGGACCGCGGCCTGCCCGGCGGAGTTGGCACCGCCGACGACGTAGACGTCGGCGCCGGCGCAGCTCGGCGCCTCGGTGGTCGCCGAACCGTAGAAGACGCCCTGGCCGGTGAGTTCGCCGAGGCCGGGTGCCGCCAGCCGGCGGTAGGCGACGCCGGTGGCGAGCACGACGGTGTGCGCGGCGATCGAGGTGCCGTCGGCGAACCGCAGCACCTTCGCCGAACCGGCCGCCTCCAGCCCGACGACGTCGCGGGCGCTGAGCAGCTCGGTGCCGAACTTCAGCGCCTGCCGGCGGGCCCGCTCGGTGAGCTGGGAACCGGACACCCCGTCGGGAAAGCCCAGGTAGTTCTCGATCCGGCTGCTCTGGCCGGCCTGGCCACCGGTGGCCCGCCGCTCGACCAGCATGGTGCGCAGCCCCTCGGACGCGCCGTAGACGGCGGCGCCGAGCCCGGCCGGTCCGCCGCCGACCACGACGAGGTCGTAGAAGTCGGCGGCCGGGGTGGTGCTCAGGCCGATCTGCGCGGCCAGGTCGGCCTCGGACGGCATCACCAGCGACTTGCCGTCCGGTGTCACCACCAGCGGTACGTCGCTCGCGGTCACCCCGGCGGCGGTCAGCAGCTGGCCGCCCTCGGGCTCGTCGGCGAGCAGCCACCTGAACGGCACGAGGTTGCGGGCCAGGAAGTCGCGTACGGCGAACGACGGCGCCGACCAGCGGTGCCCGACGACCCGCATCTCCGTGATCGCCGGATCGGGTGTCGCCTGCCATGCCTCGAGCAGGGTGTCGAGCACCGGGTAGAGCTTCTCCTCCGGCGGGTGCCAGGGTTTGAGCAGGTAGTGGTCGAGGTCGACGACGTTGATCGCGTCGATGGCGGCGTTGGTGTCGGCGTACGCGGTCAGCAGCACCCGGCGGGCGCGGGGGAAGAGGTCCATCGCGGCCTCGAGGAACTCGATACCGTTCATCGCCGGCATCCGGTAGTCGGCGAGCAGGACCGCGACCTGCTCGCCGCGCAACTTGATCTCGCGCAGCGCGTCGAGGGCCTCGGCGCCGGAAGCGGCCCGCACGACGCGGTAGCGGTCGCCGTACCGCCGCCGCACGTCGCGGGCCACCGCCCGGGACACGGCCGGGTCGTCGTCGACGGTGAGGATCGCCGGGTTCGCCATGCGGTAATCAAAGCACTTTCCCGGTTACCGGCAGGCTACGGACCACGGCGGGCATCAGGGCGCCCGGCGCGGGTAGTCGCAGCCCGTGGCGCCAGACGCGTGGCACGACGTACGCCGCACCGCCCGCCGGACCCTGACGGTGCTCGGCCTGGTGCTGGCCGGCGCGCTCGGGCTGCTGCTGATCTACGCGACCCGCCGGATCCTGGTCTGGATCCTGGTCGCGGTCTTCTTCGCGGTGGCGCTGAACCCGGCGGTCGACTGGCTGCAGAAGCACGTGCCCCGCTGCCGGCGCTGGCTGGCCACGCTGGTGGTGTTCCTGGCCGTGTTCGCCCTGCTGGGCGGCCTCGGTGCGCTGTTCGTGGTGCCGCTGGCGCAGCAGGGGGCGCGGATCGCCGACGAGCTGCCCCGGTTCGTGGAGCAGGTGCAGTCCGGTGACGGGCCGGTCGGCCGGCTCGCCGAGCGCTACCACATCGTCGAGCAGGTACGCGCCAACGTCGAGCCGCTGCGCGGCCACGTCACGGAGCTCGGCGGCCCGACGGTGGCGATCGCCCGGGGCGCCGCGATCACGGTCGCCGCGATCGTGACGATCTTCGTGTTGTCGTACCTGATGGTCCTGCAGGCCCCGAAGGTGACCGGCGGCCTGCTCGGCCTGCTGCCCGAACACCGGGCGCGCCGGGCCCGCCGGCTCGGGCACGAGTGCGCGCGTACGATCACCGGCTACCTCACCGGCAACCTGCTGATCAGTGTGATCGCGGGTACGGCGACGTTCATCGTGCTGACCGTCCTCGGCGTCCCGTTCGCGCCGCTGATCGCCCTGTTCGTCGGCATCACCGACCTGATCCCGCTGGTCGGCGCCACGATCGGGGCGGTGGTGGCGGTGCTGGCCGGGTTCACCCAGTCGGTGACCGTGGGCATCGTCCTGATCGTCTTCTTCGTCGTCTACCAGCAGGTGGAGAACCACCTGCTCCAGCCGGTGATCTTCGCCCGTACGGTGAAGCTGAACCCGCTGACGGTGCTGATCTCGATCCTGGTCGGGGTGGAGCTGGCCGGGATCGCCGGGGCGCTGCTCGCCATCCCGGTCGCCGCCATGATCCAGATCATCGTCCGGGACCTCTGGGCGGTGCACCGCGCCCGCCGGATCGCGGCCGCCGGCGACGCCGGACCGGCGCCGGACGGCTGACGGCACGGCGCATCCGGGCGTTCGGCATGCGGGGTACGGCGGAAGCCGGCAGGCTCGCAGGGGTGGACACCGCGCTCGAACTCGCCGGCCCGCTGACCCACGACGAGCTGCGCCGGCTCGACGCCTACTGGCGGGCCGCCAACTACCTGACGGTCGGGCAGATCTACCTGCTGGACAACCCGCTGCTGCGCGAGCCGCTACGCCCCGAACACGTCAAACCCCGGCTGCTCGGCCACTGGGGCACCAGCCCGGGGCTGAACCTGATCTACGTACACCTGAACCGGGCGATCGTCGCCCGCGACCTGAACATGATCTACGTGGCCGGGCCCGGGCACGGTGGCCCGGCGGTCGTCGCCAACACCTGGCTGGAGGGCACCTACAGCGAGCTGTACCCGTCGGTCGGCCGCGACGAGGACGGCATGCGCCGGCTCTTCCGGCAGTTCTCGTTCCCCGGCGGCATCCCCAGCCACGTCGCGTCGGAGGTGCCCGGCTCGATCCACGAGGGCGGCGAGCTGGGCTACTCGCTGTCGCACGCGTACGGGGCGGTGATGGACGACCCGGACCTGGTGGTGGCGTGCGTGATCGGCGACGGTGAGGCGGAGACCGGTCCGCTGGCCGGTAGCTGGCTGTCGAACATGTTCGTCGACCCGGCCCGCGACGGGGCGGTGCTGCCGATCCTGCACCTCAACGGCTTCAAGATCGCCAACCCGGCGGTGCTGGACCGCATCCCGACCGACGACCTGCTGTCGATGATGCGCGGGTACGGCTACCAGCCGTACCTCGTCGAGGGCGACGACCCGGCCCGGGTGCACCAGGAGCTCGCCGGCACCCTCGACGTCGCCCTGGACGCGATCGCCGCCATCCAGGCCCGCGCCCGCGGCACAGCCGCCAACCAGGCCCGCGCCCGCGGCCACGCCGGGGCCGAACCCTCCCCCGACGGCCACCCCGGGCACCGGCCCCGCTGGCCGATGATCATTCTCCGTACGCCGAAGGGCTGGTCCGGACCACGGGAGGCCGACGGGCACCGCGTCGAGGGCACCTTCCACGCCCACCAGGTGCCGCTCGCGGTGTCCCGGGGCAACCCCGAACACCTGGCCCGGCTGGAACAGTGGCTGCGCTCGTACCGGCCGGAGGAACTCTTCGACGCCACCGGTGCCCCGGCCCGCGACCTGGACCGGCTCGTACCGGCCGGGGACCGGCGGATGAGCGCCAACCCGGTCACCAACGGCGGCCTGCTCTTGCGCGACCTGGCCCTGCCCGACTTCCGCGCGTACGCCGTCACCGTCGCCCGGCCCGGCGGCCCCGACGCCTCGGCGACCGGGGTGCTCGGCAACTGGCTGCGCGACGTGATCGCCGCCAACCCGGACCGGTTCCGGCTCTTCGGCCCCGACGAGGTCGAGTCCAACAAGCTCGACGCCGCGTTCGAGGTCACCGACCGGGCGTTCGTCGGCCGGATCACCCCCGACGACCAGGATCTCGCCCCCGGCGGGCGGGTGCTGGAGGTGCTGTCGGAGCACCTGTGCCAGGGCTGGCTGGAGGGCTACCTGCTGACCGGCCGGCACGGCGTCTTCACCAGCTACGAGGCGTTCATCCACATCGTCGACTCCATGGTCAACCAGCACCTCAAGTGGTTGAAGGTGACCCGGAACATCCCGTGGCGGCGGCCGATCGCCTCGCTCAACTACCTGCTGTCCAGCCACGTGTGGCGGCAGGACCACAACGGCTTCTCCCACCAGGACCCCGGCTTCATCGACCACGTCGTCAACAAGAAGGCCGAGGTGGTCCGGGTCTACCTGCCGCCGGACGCCAACACCCTGCTGTCCACTATGGATCACTGCTTGCGCAGCCGGCACTATGTGAACGTCGTCGTCGCCGGCAAGCAGTCCGGGCCGAGCTGGCTCGGCATCACCGACGCCATCCTGCACTGCCAGCGCGGCCTCGGCGTCTGGGACTGGGCCGGCACCCGCACCGGCGAGGAACCCGACGTCGTCCTCGCCTGCGCCGGCGACGTACCGACCCTGGAGACCCTGGCCGCCGCCGCCCTGCTCCGCGAACACCTGCCGGACCTGCGGGTACGCGTCGTCAACGTCGTCGACCTGATGCGCCTGCAGCCCGACACCGAACACCCGCACGGCCTGCCCGACGCCCAGTTCGACGCCATCTTCACCCGCGACCGGCCGGTCATCTTCGCCTACCACGGCTATCCGTGGCTGATCCACCGGCTGACGTACCGGCGTACCAACCACGCCAACCTGCACGTGCGCGGCTACAAGGAGGAGGGCACCACGACCACCCCGTTCGACATGGTCATGCTCAACGACCTGGACCGCTTCCACCTGGTCACCGACGTCATCGACCGGGTGCCGGGGCTGGGCGGGCGGGCCGCGTCGGTACGGCAGAGGATGGTCGACGCCCGCGTCGCGTGCCGCGCCCACACCCGCGAGTACGGCGAGGACCACCCCCGCATCACCGGCTGGCGCTGGCCCGCCCCCGCCTGATCCGCTGATCCGCCTGGTCGCGCGATCCGCCTGATCCGCGTGATCAGGGAGTAAGTCGCGCGTGTCGTCGGCGGGTCGGACTCTCCACTCCCTGATCACGCGGATCATGGCCGAGGCGGCGCGCCGGGGGCCGTGCCGGGATTCCGCGGAACGGGTCGCCGGGGCCGGCGGGGCGGTGGCTGTTAGCGTGCCGGTCATGCATCGCAGCCGCCTGTACGGCGTGTTCGTCGACTCACCCCGTGCCGAGGCCGACGCCACCGTCTCCTTCTGGAGCGCCGCCCTGGGCGTGACACCCGAGCGGCCGGCCGACGACGAATACACCGTGCTGCCCGGCGCCGCCGGCCACGAGCTGGCGTTCGAGGTGCAGGCCGTCGACGACGCCCCGCGCTACCACCTCGACATCGAGACCGACGACGTGGCCGCCGAGGTGGCCCGGCTGACCGCGCTCGGCGCCAAAGAGGAGGCGCGGCACGACGGCTGGACCATCCTGCGCGCGCCCGGCGGCCACCTGCTGTGCGTCGTACCCGTGCAGAGCGACCGGCCGTTCTTCTACCGCCACGCCCGCACCTTCGACTCCTGAGCACGTACCACCGGCTCGAAGATCCGCGTGATCAGGGAGTGGAGACCACGACCCGCCGGCGACCCGCGCGACTCAATCCCTGATCACGCGGATCGGTGCGGGGCGGGGAGGCCGATCGGGTTCATCGCCGGCAGGTGGGTGCGGGCCGCCATGGCGATCGGGTGGAGCAGGGAGGCCAGCCGCTCGGTCGCCGTACCGCCCAGGCCACGCCACGGCGCGACGGCCAACTCGTCGGTGCGGCGTTCGATGTCGTCGCGGGCGGTCCGCGCGGCCGTGGTCGGCCTGCCGTCGACCTCCAGCCAGCCACGCTCCACCAGCCGGGTGGCGGCCGCGTCCCACTCCTCGTCCGACCAGCCCCGGTTGGGTTGCAGGACCTCCCGGTCGCTGTCCAGGGCAGACCGCCACACCAGCGCCTCGACCCCGTCGAGACCGGCGTTGACCAGCGTCGCCACGTGCCCGTCACCGCGGTGCTCGCGCAGCACGGTCGCCGCCTGCCACAACACCCCGACCGGGTCGGCCGGCCACGGCAGGTCGGCGTGCGCGGCGGCCAGCGCCCGCCCGGCGAGATCGGCCTGACCGGCCGCCGACCGCAGCAGTTCCGCCGCCTCGGCCACGTCGGCCGCCGGCACCGACCCGAGTACGTCGTCGAGCGCGGCCCGGGCACCGTCGAGCCGGGCGGCCAGGGTGTCGGCCGGGGTGGCCCGGGTCCACACGTCGGGCAGGGCCCGCCGCACCATCGCCGGGTGGAAGCCGAAGAACGTGGCGTGGACCGGGCCGGGGCCGACCGGCCCGAACGCCGCGGCCCGGCCGGCGAAGTAGCCGCGCCAGTAGCCGCGCAGCCCGACCGCCTCGTAGCGGGCCCGGGCCTGCGGCGCGAAGTAGGTGACCGCGTGTACCGGTTCGAAGAGGGTCCACATCCGTCGCGCCCGGTCCATGCCGTCTCCCGCCTCCGGTCCGATGATCATCCGACTGTCGCACACGACCACGTCGGCCCAGTAAACCCGACGGCGGGAACACGACCCGTGCCGTGTTCCCGCCGTCCCCCCGTTTCGGGACAAGAGGTGCCGGTCCGCACGGTTGGGGGGCAATCCGCGCGGACCGGCACCGGCCTAATTGGTTTCGACAACTCCGGAGCAGGCAAACCGCAGGGAGATGTCGATCTCGGCGTCGTAGCTGTTGGAATCGAGCAGCCCGGTCAGCACGATCTCGCCGGCCGGCAACTTGTCGGCCGTACCCTCCTGGAGGGTGGCGCTGCCCGCGAACGAGTCGCCGGGCTCCAACTCGACGAAGCCCTCCGGCTGGCTCATCTTGGCGTATCCCGCCGACATCGTGTTCAGGTACCGGCCCTTGTGCCGCAGCAGGCTCAGCGTGATCGACGAGGTGTCCTCGGTGTCCACCGTGTAGCCGTCGCCGGACTTGACCAGCGAGACCTGGCCCTGACCGCCGACCTTGGCATCGGTGTCGAAGTAGACGCTGACGATCAGGTCGCCGGTCGACTTCGAGCGGTAGCAGCGCGTCGTGGCGACCCAGCCCGGCGTCGTACCCGGCAGGTCCCCGCCTTCCAGCTTGATCTCGCCGCGCGGGACGGTCGAGACCGTCGCCGTACACGCCGAACCACCCTCGAGGCCGGCGAACACCAGCGTGTCGCCGCGCTGGAGCAGGTCGCCGGCCACCCCGCCGAAGCCGGCGATCAGCGCCAGTTCCTCGTCGCTGAGCTTGTCGTACGTCAGCCGGTCGACCAGCCGCCACTGGCCGGCGGCCAGCATCTTCGACAGGTCCTGGCAGGGGCGGGCGCTGGCCAGCGTCACCTGGGTCTCGGTCTCGGCGACCGGTACGACGTCGGCGGAGACGTACAGGCCGGCGAACGTGGTCAGTCCGCCCCCGGCGGTCGGGGCACCCGCGTCACCGCGATTGCCCATCGTGGGTCCTTCGTCGTCGCCGGTGCAGGCAACCAGTCCGGCCATCGCCAGCAGGCCGGCGGCGAGCAGCAACGCCCGGTGGGGCTTAGAGGCCGTCATAGGAGTACTTCACCTTCGGGCAACGCGGGTCCTCTTGCACCCGCACGATGGGCCAGGAGAGGTCGCTGAACGGGAAGCTGCTGCCGCCGAGCAGGATCTCGACTTCGCCGACCGGCCGGCCGACCCGGTAGTCGGCCAGCACCTCGAACCGGGTGCTGAGGAACGGATAGAAGCGCAGTACGCCGTCGAGGAACTGGGCGCCGCCCTCGCCCTTCATGATGAAGAACGGGTTCGGGCCCTCCCGGTCGTTGGTCATGACGCTGATCTCGTTGTCCTGGCCCGCGAAGCCCTTCGGCACGTTGACCCCGGTGACCGCACCGGCGGCCTGGAGCATGCCACTGCTCTCCGCACCGGCGTACCCGGCCGTGCCCTTGAACGGACCGGCCACCCCGGTGCAGCTGACCAGGTCGACGTGGACGTCCATCAGCTTCGCCAGGAGAAGGTTCACCTCGCTGCTGCCCTGGGCCAGGATGATGTCCGCGCCGTGGTACTTGACCTCGATGGTGATGGTCTGCGCCGGCAGTCCCGCCTTGACCAGGACCTCCTTGAGCAGGTCGAAGGTCTTGCCGATACCGAAGCCGACGGCGTTGGACAGGAAGCCGTAGGCGTCGCCCAGCTCGAACGGGAAGCTCTCCTTGTCCAGCTTCGCGATGAACAGGGCCTTGCCCTTCAACTCCTCGCCCTCGCCCGCCGGGTCCTCGACCGGTGGCTTGAGTTCCACCGTCGCCTTACCGTCGTCGCCGGTCTTCGACCCGCGGGTGAACTTGGCGCTGTCCGCCGACACCGCCTTCAGCAGTTGGTTGCCACCCTCCTGGTACCCGCCGAGCAGTGGCTGCTCGCTGGCCCACTTGATGGTCATGCCCTTCATCGGGCCGGGCTTGGGGACGTCAACCCCGGCCAGTGCGTAGCACTCCAACTTGTCCAGGGCGATCCCCGCGTCGAAGAGCGCGGTCGCGGTGAGCGTGACATGTTCGTCCCGGGTGCCCGCCCGGTGCTTGAAGTGCGTGCTGCTCTTGTCGGCGGTGAGGTCGAGGCGGGCGCCGAGCATCAGCAGGATCGCGCTCGCCGCCGCACCGGCCTTGCCCCACGCCTCGTTCGCCTTGTCGAAGGCCTCCTTGCCGCCTTCGGTGAGGAACTCCTTGGACAGCCGGTCCTTCAGTTCACCCTTCAGGAAGTCGGCGTGGGCCTTGCCGGCCGCGTCGCCGGGACTGGCGAAGATGGCGGCGAACTCGCCGCAGGGCCCGGCCGGGTCGGCGTGAGCGACCCCGCCGCCGAGCAACCGGTCGACCAGTCCGGGGCGGCCCAGTGCCTGCGGCTTGGCGCCCGGCTTCACCTCGCCGAACCGGCTGGTGGCGTGCCCCAGCAGCAGCGTGGTCTGCAACGGGTCGAGGAACACCGACGCCGGGTCGGCACCGGGAAAGAAGACCTGCTGACGGTGGGCGGCGAGGGCGCGTACGCCGGCCGCCGCGGTGACGAAGACCGGGTTGTCGCCGGGCTCCTTGGCCCAGTTGCCGATCGCGGCGGTGAGCTGGGCGAACGTCGGGTCCTTCTCGGTCAGCCCGACCGAGGTGAGCAGGGTCGCGAACTCCTCGACGGAGTAGCGGTCACCGGCCCGGGTCGCCCGGGCCAGAAGCGGGACGAGCTCCGCGTAGACCGGCGCGTCGACCATCGCCAACTGGTCGGGCACCGCCACGACCGGCCCCTTCGCGGACACGATCGCGTGCCCGGAGCGGCGCAGCAGTTCGGCGGTCGCCGCGGCCGACCGGTCCGCGTCGTCGGAGAGGATGTCGGCGACGAGTTGCTCGGCCGCCTGTGCCGGGTCGTCGGGCAGCCCCTTGGCCACCGCCTCGACGGCGGCGCTGTCGACGGTGCCGGCCTTGCCCGGCTCGTCGTCGTCGCCGGGAGTGCATCCGGTGGCGACGAGCGCGGCGCAGATGAGCGCCGCCGTCGATCGTCGCCACCGGGCTCGGGTGGTTCTGCGTCGTACGCCGCCACCTCGTGCACCGCAGGAGGTGCGTGTCATCGGTATTTCCCTTCGCAGCCGGGGCCTGCCCCGTGGTGGCACGCGTCAGTGCCGCCCATGAAGCAGTGAAGCCGCCGGCTGTCCCGGGCAACCAGGGACCGTTGTCCCACCGCTTCGGGATCTTCACGGGCGCTGAGTCCTGCCCACGCCGGCGTCGGCCCGGTCGATCGGTCCGGAAGCGCGACAGCCACCGAGCGCGGTGCTCGGTGGCTGTCGGAGCCGGTCGGCGCGGGCTCAGCCCTCGACGACGGTGATCACCAGCGGACCACCCGGTGGCTGCTGGGTGTGGCCCGGGTAGCCGTACATGCTCCGATTGCCCGCCGCGTCGGTCAGCGTGAAACCGATCGTGTACTGGCCGGGCGGTACCGATCTCGGGTGTACGGAGAGCCCGAGCCGACCGTCCGGTGGCTCATGGATGCCGCCGTGGCCGCCGCCCTGCGAAACACCGGTGGCGTCGTACATCGTCGCGCTCGTCCCGGTCACCGGCGCGGGTGAGGTGGTGTCGACCACCACCACGATCGAGATTCCCCAGGCGGCTTCCAGCTCGGACTGCGTCCAGATGGACTTGGGCAGCGACGCCGACAGGGCGACCGGTGGGACCGTGTCGGCCACGCGGGTGATGGCGAGCCCCAGGTCGGTATTGCCGTGCGCGGTGCCGTAGAACGCCTCGTTGCCGGCGGCGTCTTTCAGCGCGACGCCGTTGATCACGCACCGGTCGGCGAAGGTGTTGGCCTGGATCTGCACCGTCGCGGTGCCATCTTCACGGATGGTCGGCGTCGTGTTTGACTGCCAGCACCGGCTGACCTGGACCTCGACCGACACCAGGCCACCGACCGCGCCGGACGGGGTGAACACCAGGTCGGCGGTCTTGGCCGTACGCCAGTTGTCGACGACGTCCGGCGTCACCGCGAAACCGGTCGCACCGAGCACGTCGTTGCGGCTCACCCGGATCGTGGGGGCGGATACCCCGGTGAGGACACTGGTGTTGCCGGCGTTGTCGGTCAGCACGACCTTGAGCACCGACCAGGCACCGGACGGGCTACCGGCCGGGATGACCGCCGTGATCGAGCACCATGCGAAGGTGGGGTCGTAGACGTCGCGGCCCTCGCCGCACTCGGGTGCCCAGCCACCGACGTCCTTGACGGCGAAGGGAGCGACGACCCGCTGTCCCTGCGGACCGCCGAGCACCACGCGTCCCTTCCAGAAGCCGCTGCCATCGTCCGTGACCAGGGTGTCGTATCGGAGGGTCACCCCGCCGCCGTCGTCGTAGACGGCGGTCGACTGGCCGTACGGCAGCGAGAGTCCGCTGACGGTGGGTCCTGTTCCGTCGACGAGCTGGGACACGCTGAACTGGGCGGCCAGAGCGTTCCGGCCGAGCTTGCGGCTGTTGCCCCGGTCGTCCTCCACGGTCACCTTCGTGACCTGCCAGGTGGCCGCCGGCGCCGAGCCGTACCGGGGCACCGGGAACTCGTACTCGTAGGTCGAACTCCGTACGTCACCGGACGGCGACCACACCTGGCCGACGCCGGCCTCGAGCGCGTAGGTCACCGTCCGGACCGGGCCGACCGGCTCCGAGTCGACGAACTGCCGCAGTTCGACAGCACCCCGCACGGTGGTGGCGGCAGGGTCCTGATTGGTAACCGTCCAGGTCAACTGGACCACGGCGTAGTCCTCGGTCACGTCGACGTGGCTGGCACTCCAGGCGACGTCCGAGATGGACAGTGCGGGTGTGCGTGGGGCGGCCTCGGCGGGTGTGCCGATCACAGGGCCGCGACCAGGGTCGTCACCACCGCTGCGGGCAGTATGCGGATACGCGACAGGATCAAGTGCTCTTCCTCCTGTTGGGACGGTCGCCTCCCGCGACCGGGCGCAGAGCATAACGTCACCCTCCGACAACCCGCTGTCGATTTCCGCCGGCCCGCGGCCCGGTCGCGGTGGCGGTCACCGCAGGTCGCGGAAGAAGTCGCGGATGTCGGCGGTGAGCAGTGCCGGCTCCTCCAGCGCGGCGAAGTGGCCGCCCCGGTCGACGTCGGTCCAGCGGGTGATGGTGTGTGCCGCCTCGGCGTAGCGGCGGATGCCGACGTCGTGCGCGAAGACAATGGCCCCGGTCGGTACGCCGGAGTTCGCCGCCTGGGCGCCCCAGCCGTGCTCCTGGGCGTATCCGACGTACGCCGCCGAACCGGCCGTGCCGGTCAGCCAGTAGATCATGACGTTGGTGAGCAGCCGGTTCCGGTCGATCACCTTGTCCGCCTCGACCGGACGGGGGTGGGTCCACTCCCGGAACTTGTCCATGATCCAGGCGAGTTGGCCGACCGGGGAGTCGGTGAGGCCGTACGCCAGGGTCTGCGGGCGGGTGCCCTGGATCGCGATGTAGCCGAACTCCTCCCGCATGAAGGCCTCGATGCGGCTGATCCGGTCGCGTTCGACGTCGGTGAGGCCGGCGAGTTCGTCGTCGGGCAGCGGCAGCTCGGGGATGTCTCCGGGACCGCCGTTGACGTGCACGCCGGCGACGAGGTCGGGTGCCACCCGGCCGAGTTCGGGGCTGACCGCGGCCCCGATGTCGCCGCCCTGCGCGCCGTACCGGTCGTAGCCGAGGCGGCGCATCAGTTCGGCCCAGGCGCGGGCGATCCGGGCGGTGTCCCAGCCCCCGTCGGCGGTCGGGCCGGAGAAGCCGAAGCCGGGCAGCGACGGGATGACGAGGTGGAAGGCGTCGGCCGGGTCGCCGCCGTGCGCGCGGGGGTCGGTCAACGGGCCGATGATGTCGAGGAATTCGACGACCGAGCCGGGCCAGCCGTGGGTGAGCACGAGCGGGAAGGCGTCCGGCTCGGGTGAACGGACGTGCAGGAAGTGGATCCGCTGGCCGTCGATCTCGGTCGTGAACTGCGGGTACGCGTTCAGTTCGGACTCGGCGGCCCGCCAGTCGTACCCGGTACGCCAGTGGTCGGCCAGGTCCCGCAGCCAGCCGGTCGGCACGCCGGTGTCCCAGCCGTCGCCGGGCAGGGCGGCCGGCCAGCGGGTGCGGTCGAGCCGGTCCCGCAGGTCGTCGAGCTGGGCCGGCGGGATGTCGATCCGGTACGGGGTGATGTCTTCGTTCATGCCGACGACGCTACGGACCGAACAGGACAGCTTCTGTCCTAGCTGACCGGCAGACTCGGGTTCATGCTGGAAACCTCGGCTCGGCTGCTGCGCCTGCTGTCCCTGCTCCAGACGCCCCGCGACCGGAGCGGCGCCGAACTGGCCGGGCGGCTCGAGGTCGACGTACGTACCGTGCGCCGCGACATCGACAAGCTGCGCACTCTCGGCTATCCGGTGCACGCCACGCCCGGTGTCGCCGGTTACCGGCTCGGTGCCGGCGCCAACGTGCCGCCGCTGCTGCTCGACGACGACGAGGCGGTCGCCGTCGCGGTCGGCCTGCGCACCGCCGCCAGTGGTGGCGTCGCCGGCATCGAGGAGACCTCGGTACGCGCTCTCGCCAAGCTCGAACAGGTGCTGCCGAACCGGCTGCGGCGCCGGGTGAACCTGCTGCACTCGGTCACCGTGACGATGCCGGCCGGCGGCCCGACCGTCGACCCGGCCCAGCTGACCGCCGTCGCCGCCGCGTGCCGCGACCACGAGCGGCTCCGGTTTGACTACCGCGGCCACGACGGGGCGGAGTCGACGCGTACCGTCGAACCGCACCGCCTGGTGCACACCGGTCGACGCTGGTATCTGGTCGCCTGGGACGTCGACCGGGCGGACTGGCGGACGTACCGGATGGACCGGATGGTGCCGCGGGCCCCGACCGGGCCGCGCTTCCGGCCGCGCGAGGCGCCCGATGTCGACCTGGCCGACTACCTGTCGCGGGGAGTGACGACCGGCGCCTACCGCTATCGGGCCCGGATCACGCTGCACGTGCCGGCGACGACGGCGGCCGAACTGGTCCCGCCGACGATCGGCGTCATCGAGGCTGTCGACGACGGGAACTGCCTGCTGCACACGGGGTCGAACTCGCTCGACGAACTCGCCGTCCACGTCGGGCTGTTCGACCTGCCGTGCACGGTGCACGAGCCGGCCGAACTCGTCGCCGTGATCCGCCGGCTCACCGCGCGGCTGACCGCCGCGATCGACAGCCGGTGACCGTCGGTGGGTCCTGGCATCCTTGGGCGCATGTGCAGAAGCATCCGGGTCCTCCACAACTTCGAGCCGCCGGCGACCGAGGACGAGATCCACGCCGCCGCACTCCAGTACGTCCGCAAGATCAGCGGTGCGACGAACCCGTCGGCGGCCAACGCCGAGGCGTTCGACGCCGCGGTGGAGGCGGTCGCCGCCGCCACCCGTACCCTGCTGGAAAGCCTGGTGACCAAGGCGCCGGCCCGGGACCGCGAGGTCGAGGCGGCCAAGGCCAGGGCCCGCGCCGCCGAGCGGTACGGCAGCGCGGGCTGAACCCGTCGGGCCGGCGGGCCGGGGTCAGTCCCGGTCGGCGGCCAGCGCGGTCGGCGGCGCCGCCGCCAGCCGGTGGGCGGGCAGCACGCTGGCGAGCAGCGCCAGCAGGTAGCAGGTGGCGACCAGCGGCAGCACCGTCGACCAGGGGATTACCAGATCGACCGGCGACCCGAGCAGTTCGGTGTAGCCGTTGCGGAGCCCGACGAGCGCGGCGAACGCGACCAGTCCGCCGAGTACCGCGCCGATGGTGACGGTCAGCGTGGTCTCCACCGCGACGGTCCGGGCGACCTGGCCGGGGGTCGCCCCGGTCAGCCGCAGCACGGCGAAGTCGCGCCGTCGGGCGGTGGTCGCCATCAGCAGCGTGTTGGCGATGGCGATGCCGGTGTAACCGACCGACAGGGCGAGCAGCACCAGCAGGAAGATCCGGACGAGCCGGTCCTCCTCGGCGTCGGCGCGGTGGGCGTACTCGGCCGGGGTCGCCGCGAGTCCGCCCAGGCCCTCGACGCCGGCCCGGTCGGGGGTGATGCCGGCGGCGTACAGGACCGGGGTCAGCGCGGACGGGTCGTGCGTCCGGGCGGTGTCCCGGTTGATCAGGACCGGGGCGGGCAGGGCGTGGTCGCTGGCGAGGGCGACCACCCGCAGGGTGGCGGTCTCGCCGTCGGCGAGGACGACCCGGGCGGTGCCGCCCAACTGCCAGCCGTGCCGGTGCGCGGTACCCACGGTGGTGACCAGCGCGTCCGGGGCGGACAGGTCGTCGAGCGAACCGGACGAGACGGACACCGAGGCGGCGGCGAGCGCGGCGGGTTCGACACCGGACGCCTCGACGGGCCATGTCTCGCCGGCCGGCCCGGTCACGAAGATCCGGGTCGGCAGCTCGGCGGCGGAGGTGCCGCCGCCGGCCGCGACGGCCGCCGCGACGGCGTCGGAGAGTCCGGGTACGCCGTCCGGGGAGACCACCACGTCGGCGGGCACCCGTTCGGCCCGCTGGGTGCCGAACGCGTGCGACTGGATCTCGAACAGGCCGGTGATGAGCACCGCGAACCCGACGGTGACCAGCACCGGGGCGGCGGTGGAGGCGACCCGGCGGACGGCGACGAGCGCCCCCTCCCGGACCAGTTCGCCGGTGGCACCGCGCGCCGGCCGGGTGACCAGCCGCACCACCGGCGGGATGATCACCGGGGCGAGCAGGAAGAGGCCGACGATCAGCGACATCGCCGCGTAGATCATGAGGTTGACCAGCATCTCGGGGTCGAGCGCGGGGGCGGCGGCGATGACGGCGAGGCCGCCGGCGGTGCCGAGCACTCCGAAGATCCACCGGGCCGGGGTCATCGGCCGCCGGTCGACGGCCGCTTCCCGCAGCGCCTCCAGCGGACGCACCCGGCCGGCGCGGCGGGACGCCGACCAGACGCCGAGCAGGGCGACGGTCAGCCCTACGGCGACCGCGCCGAGCAGCACCAGCGGGTCGGGCAGCACCGTGAAGCCGGCCGGCTGGAGGCCGGCCTCGACCATCAGGTCGCCGAGGATCGGCCCGAAGACCGCGCCGAGCACCGCGCCGCCGCCGGCGGCGAGAAGGCCGACGACGACCGCCTCGCCGTAGATGATCCGGCGGACCTGGCCCGGGGTGGCGCCGACCGCCCGCAGCAGGCCGAGTTCGCGGCGGCGCTGGGCGATGCCGAACGCGAACGTCGACCCCACCACGAAGATCGTGACGAAGCCGGCGAGGCTCGCCATCGCGATCAGCAACTGCGCGCCGATCCACCGGGTCCGGCCCTCGAACTCCGGTTCCAGGGCGGTCCGGCCGGCACCGGCGTACACGTCGGCCCGGTCACCGACGACGTCGCGGGCGGCGGCGGCGACCGCATCCGGGTCGGCGCCGGGCGAAAGGCGCAGGCCGATGACGGTCACCCCGCCTCCCAGCCGGTCGGCGGTCGGGTCGGCGACGTGGAAGCCGGGCCCGTCGACGGTGCCGGTGACGGTCAGCGGCAGCGGGCCGGCACCGGTCAGCAGCGTCACCCGCTCCCCCGGCGCGTGACCGAGGTCGCGGTCGAGGGCCACCTCGCCGTCGGCGGCCGGCGCCCGGCCGGCGACGATCGGGTACGGCGCCAGCGCGGCGGTGGACCAGGCGTGCCCGTTGTGCTGCCCCTCGCTCGGCGCGCCGACCGGCCGGCCGTCCCGCACGAGCTGGGCGTAGAACGACAGGTCGGGTACGGCGGACTCGACCCCCGGCAGCGCCGCCAGGCGCCCGGCGAGCGGGCCGGCGTCGGCCCGGCTCCACGGCAGGAACTCGGGGAACGCCTCCGGGTCGGCGCCGGCCGGGGCGGCCCGCACCAGCACCTGCGCGCCGGCGTACCGGTCCGGCACCTTCGGCTGCGCCGCGACCAGGACCAGCAGGGTGCTGACGAGTACGGCGACGCCGAGCCCGAGGGCGACGAACGAGCCGAGGAAGGTGGCCCACCGGGCCCGTACGGTGGCCAGGGCGAACGTCACGCGCCGGCCTCCAGGTGCGCCATCCGGGCGGCGATCGCCTCCGGGCCGAGCCGGGAGCCCGTCGCCGGACCGCCGGCACCCGGGCCGGGCCGCGCCCCGGTCAGAGCGGGTGCCGGTGCGGTCATCTCGTCGACGAGACGGCCGTCGGCGAGGAAGAGCACCCGGTCGGCGTACGCGGCCGCGACCGGATCGTGGGTCACCATGATCACGGTCTGGCCGTGCCGGTCGACGATCCCGCGCAGCAGGGCCAGTACGTCCCGCGACGCTCTCGTGTCGAGCGCCCCGGTCGGCTCGTCGGCGAACAGGACCGCCGGCCGGGTCACCAGCGCGCGGGCGATCGCCACCCGCTGCTGCTGCCCGCCGGACAGTTCGCCGGGGCGGTGTCCGGCCCGGTCGGCGAGACCGACCTCGTCCAGGGCGCGCACCAGGTCGGCGCGGGCCGGGCGGCGCCCGGCCAGCTTCAGTGGCAGGCCGACGTTCTGTTCCGCCGTCAGCGCGGCGACCAGGTTGAACGACTGGAAGACGAAGCCGATCCGCTGCCGGCGCAACACGGTCAGCGCCCGTTCGCCCAGCGGGCCGAGGTCGGTACCGGCGATGGTCACCGTGCCGCCGGTGGGCCGGTCGAGGCCGGCCGCGCAGTGCAGCAGCGTCGACTTGCCGGAGCCGGACGGCCCCATGACGGCGGTGAACGTGCCGGCGGGGAAGTCGACGGTGACGCCGTCGAGGGCGGTCACCGCCTGCGGGCCGGTGCCGTAGACCCGGCGCAGGTCCGCCAGCCGTACGGCGTCGGCGGTCGTTTCGTGGAGGATCGTGGTCACCGGCCCAGCCAACCCTCCGGTGCGGCCGGGCACATTGGCGCAGGGACGAGGATCGAAGGTATAGCCAGCTCTACCGTCACCGGGTCGGGCCACCGGTAGCGTCTGCGGTGTGGTCGCCCGGACCGCCCTGGAGGCGCTTACCCTGCCGCCGCTGCGCCTGCTGCGCTCGCCGTGGCCGTGGCGGTCGCTGGCATACCTGGGTTCGGGGGTGCTCCTCGGCCTGGCCAGCGTCCTCGCGCTGGTCACCCTCGGCACGCTCGGGGTGGTGCTGCTGATCGGCGTCGTCGGCCTGCTGGCGCTGCCCGGCATGGTCTGGGTCGGGATCGTGGTGGCCCGGTTCGAGCGGCGCCGGCTGCGGCTGGTCGACACCGAGCCGGCGTACGACCCGCACCGCCGGCCGGCCCGGCCCGGCTGGCGGGCCTGGCTGTCGACCCGGACGCGGGAGGCGGCGACCTGGCGCGAGTTCGGCTACCTGCTGGTGTCGGCGCTGGCGCTGTGGTGGATCGACCTGCTGCTGGTGGCCGCGGTGCTGTACGTGCCGCTGATGTTCATGAGCGCGCCGTTCGTCGACTCGGACCTGCCGATCTACCTGACCGTGCCGTCGCTGCTGGGCGGGATCGGCATCCTGCCGCTGGCCACCTATCCGATCATGGCGTGGGCCGGCACCCGGGCCGCGATCGCCCGGGCGGTGCTGTCGCCCCGGGACACCGAACTGACCGCGCGGCTGGTCGAGGTGTCCCGGTCGCGGGCCCGGCTGGTCGACGCGTTCGAGGTGGAACGGCGGCGGATCGAGCGCGACCTGCACGACGGCGCGCAGCAGCGGCTGGTCGCGTTGAGCATGACGCTCGGCCTGGCCCGGCTCGACCTGCCGGCGGACTCGCCGGCCGGGCAGCAGGTGGCCCGGGCGCACGAGCAGGCGAAGGAGGCGCTGGCCGAGCTGCGGGAGCTGATCCGGGGCGTACACCCGCAGGTGTTGAGCGACCGCGGCCTGCCGGCGGCGGTCGAGGACGTCGCCGGGCGGTCGCCGCTGCCGGTCGACGTCGACCTGCCGCTGCCCGGCCGGCTGCCGGCCGCGGCGGAGCAGGTGGCGTACTTCGTGGTCACCGAGGCGCTGGCGAACGTCGCCAAGCACAGCGGTGCCAGCCGGGCCCGGGTCGGCGGCGGCGTCACCGGGGTCACCGGCGACTGGCTCATCGTCGAGGTACGCGACGACGGCGTCGGCGGCGCCGACCCGGCCGCCGGCAGCGGGCTGACCGGGCTCGCCGACCGGGTCGCGGCCGTCGACGGGCGGCTGCTGCTGTCGAGCCCGGCCGGCGGGCCGACCGTGGTCCGGGCGGAGATCCCGTGCGGGTAGCGCTCGCCGAGGACTCGGTCCTGCTGCGGGAGGGGCTGGCCGGGCTGCTCCAGCGGTTCGGGCACACCGTCGTCGCCTCGGTCGGCGACGCGACCGCGCTGGTCGAGGCGGTCCGGGTGCACGGGCCGGACGTGGTGGTCACCGACGTACGGATGCCGCCCGGCTTCACCGACGAGGGGCTGCGGGCCGCCGTCGCGCTGCGCGCCGCCCGGCCGTCGCTGGCCGTGCTGGTGCTCAGCCAGTACGTCGAGCAGACGTACGCGGCGGAACTGCTCGACTCCGGCCGGGGCGCCGGGGTCGGCTACCTGCTCAAGGACCGCATCGGTGAGGTCGAGGAGTTCGTCGACGCGCTGGCCCGGGTCGCGGCCGGCGGCACGGTCGTCGACCCGGAGGTGGTCCGCCAACTGCTGCGCCGCCGCCGGGATCCGTTGTCCCGGCTGACGCCGCGCGAGCGGGAGGTGCTGGGATTGATGGCCGAGGGCCGGTCGAACGCGGCCATCGCCCGCACCCTGGTGGTGTCGGAGGCGGCGGTGGCCAAGCACATCGGCTCGGTGCTGGCCAAGCTCGACCTGCCGCCGGACGAGGACGCCCACCGCAGGGTCCTCGCCGTCCTCGCGTACCTGCGCGGCTGACCCTGCCTGCCCTGCCCCCCGCAATCTTGCAGTCATCTCCCCCTTTTGTCGCTTCTGCCCGGCGACAAGTGCAAGATCGCGGGACCTACTTCTTCTTGGCCATCGCCGGCGTACGGGCGCCGATGAACTGCATGATCGCGTTGTTCACCTCGTCGGCGTGCGTCCACGGGATCGCGTGCGGGGCGCCGGGCAGGGTCACCAGTTCGCTGTCCGGCAGCATGGCGTTCAGCCGCGGCGCGGTCACCGGGTACGGCAGCACCCGGTCGGCGTCCCCGTGGATGATCAGCGTCGGTACGTCGATCCGGGCCACGTCGGCCCGGAAGTCGGTCAGCCAACTGCTGACGCACTCGTAGGTGCCGATGGGCGACGCGCTGACCGCGGTGTTCCAGTTCGCCCGGTACGCCTCCTCGCTGACCTGCTTGCCCCTGGTCTGGTCGTAGTTGAAGAAGTCGTTGAGGAAGCTGGTCTGGTAGGCGTAGCGGTCCGCGACGATCGCCTGCTGGAACCCGTCGAACACGGCCTTGTCGACCCCCTCCGGGTTGTCGGCGGTCTTGAGCAGGTACGGCGGGATCGTGCTGACCAGCACCGCCCGGCTGATCCGGTCGGAGCCGTACGTCCCGAGGTAGCGGGTGACCTCGCCGGTTCCCATCGAGTGGCCGATCAGCACCACGTCGCGCAGGTCCAACTCGTTGACGAGCATGTTCAGGTCCGAGGCGAACGTGTCGTAGTCGTAGCCCTCGGTCGGCCGGGCCGACTGGCCGAAGCCGCGCCGGTCGTAGGCGATGGTCCGGTAGCCGGCCATCAGCAGGGCCGGCACCTGCTTCTCCCAGGCCGCGCTGCTCAGCGGGAAGCCGTGGATGAGCACGACGGGCTGGCCGGAGCCGTGGTCCTCGTAGTAGAGGTCGATCGGCGCGGAGTTCTCGGTACCGACGGTCACGTAGGGCATGGCTGCTCCTCCTCTTGGGCGTACGCGCGGTGATCCCTGGCAGGCGCGTACAGGGGGATCCCGGCACGCGCGTGCGCGGCGGTATTCCCCACCGCCCGCGCGGTATTCGCGCGGGCCGGCCCGCGCTCAGAAGACGTCGGCCGCCGCGATCTCGGCCGCGCCCCGGGCCAGCAGGGTCCGGGCGCGGTCCAGCCCGTCGAGGGTGAGGCGCCGGATCGGGCCGGCGGCGCTGAGCGCGGCCGGGCAGCGCCCGTCGGCGGTCAGCACCGGCACCGCGACCGCCCGGATGCCCTCGTTGCGCTCCTGCTCGTTCAGCGCGTAGCCCTGTGCGCTGACCTGCCTCAACTCGGCCCGTAGCTCGTCGGAGGAGGTGATCGTGTGGGCGGTGTAGCGGGGCAGCCCGCTGTCGATCACCTGTTCCAGGAGCGCGTCCGGGCCGAACGCCAGCAGCACCTTGCCGGCCGCGCTGGCGTGCAGGCTGGTCAGCGCTGCCGGCAGGACGCCCAGCCGGACGGCGTCGTCGGCCGGTTCGCGGCGGTCGACGTAGAGCAGCGAGCGGCCGCTGACCACGCCGAGGTGGATCGTCTCGTTGCACTGCGCGACGAGCCGGTCCAGGACCGGCCCGGCGACGGTGACCAGGGAGTTCCGGCACCGGGCGTGATCGCCGAGCGGGATCAGCCGGGGGCCGAGGGCGTAGTCGCGGTTGGGCAGGCGGCACACGTAGCCGCGCTCCTCCAGCAGGGCGAGCATCCGGTGTGCGGTCGGCTTGGTGACGCCGGTGGCCCGGGCGACCTCGCCGAGGCTGGCGCTGCCGCGTTCGTTCTCCAGGGCCTCCAGGATGGACAGGGCCTTGCCGAGGGAGGTTCCGGCCATGGCCATCGCCCTTTCCGATCTGTTCCGTACGGGTGTCGCCGACGCATGGTCGCACACCTACCGGGCCGGGTCGGTGGGTGTGGTGGCGGCCACCGGCCCGCCGTGGGCGCCGGGGCCCGCGCGGCGGCTTCGACCCGGCGGCGATCACACCGCGTCGATGGTGACGGGTACGTGACACCGGGACACTGATCACTCTGCGTCAGAGTCTCGACACACAGGGATTCGTCACTATACTCGCATTCGTCAATCATTCACTTGATCAGATATTGACGGAAAATTATGCGCGCATGAGAGTCAGTGGGTCCGCGAACGGCGCCTCGCGCGCCATGCGGCACTTCCGTTTCCTCGCCGTCGGCAACGCCGTGTCCTCCTACGGCAGCTACCTCAACATGGTGGCACTCAACCTCTTCGCCTATCACCTGACCGGCAGCGCACTGCAGACCGGCCTGTTCATGGCGCTGCGGCTGGGCGCGAGCTTCCTCACCGGCCTGCTGGCCGGCAGCGCGGTGTCCAGGCTGGACCGCAAGCGGGTGATGGTCACCGCCGACTCCACCCAGGCGGTCGCCATGGTGGTGCTCGTGCTCGCCCCGGTGGCGACGCAGAGCACCCTGCTCTACGCCATCGCCACCATCACCGGCATCTGCGGCACGCTGTCCAGCGTCGCGCTGCGCAGCAGCATCCCCGAGATCGTCGGGGCCGACCGGCGGGTACGCGCCAACGCCCTCCTGGTCACCGGGCGGTCCCTGGCGATGGTGGCCGGGTTCGCGTCCGCCGGGCTGGTCATCGCCACCCTCGGCTACACCGCGGCGTTCATCATCAACGCGCTGACCTTCGCCTTCGCCGCACTCAACCTGGCCCGGCTGCCGATCAGCACCCGCAGGATCGCCGCCGCACCGGCTGCCGACGGCCCGGCCGGCGAAGCCGGCGCGAAACGGGAGAGCCTGCTCGGCGCGCAACTCACCGCGTTGCGCTTCCTCAAGGCCGCCCCGATCCTGCTCGCCATGATCGGCCTGCGGGCGATCGACGGATTCGGGTCCGCCTCGCACAACGTCGGCCTGCCGGTGCTCTCCAGCAGCATCGACCCGGGCAACCCGGCCGCGTTCATGTCGCAGTTCTGGACCGTCTGGGCGATCGGCAGCATCCTCGCCCAGCGCGCGGTGGCCTGGTGGTCGAAGCGGAGCGAACGCTCCATCAACGAACGGGCCTTCGCGATCGGCGCCATCGTGATGTCGCTGGCGTTCATCCTCGCGTTCACCACCCCGCCGCTGATCTTCGGCATCCTCGTCGCGCTGCTGGCCGGCGTCGCCGACGGGTTCACCGAGATCGCGTACACCTCGCGGCTGCAGACCGCGCCGGACGAGCAGCGCGGCTACGTCTTCGGCTTCTCGGCGATGGCGGAGAACTTCGGCTTCGGTGGCGGCATGGTGCTCTGCGCCGCGCTGATGGAGCGGATGAGCCCGCTCGCGGTCGTAGCGATCTTCCACGGGCTGGCCATCGTGCTCGCCCTGGCATTCCTCGCCGTTCTCGTCCTGCGCCGACGGGGACGCGGGACCGCCGGGCCGACCGACACCGGAGAGCCGGCCAGGACCGGTGACCCGGTTCCGGAACCGGCCGGCGGCGTACCCGAGGTCGTCAACCGCCCCACCGGCCCCACCAGCGAACGCGGCGAGGCGGACATGGCCGAGCGGAGCGAGGCGGGCACGTGACCGAGGGAATGGACCGGCGGATCGCGGTCATCGGGATGGCGTTCCGGCTGCCCGGTGCCGACAACCCGCAGACCTACTGGCGCAATATCCGCGACGGGGTGTGCAGCGTACGCCGCTTCGGCGACCGGGAGCTGGCCGCGGCCGGCGTACCCGCCGACCTGCGCGGCGCACCCGACTTCGTCGGGGTCAGCGGCGTGCTCGACGACATCGAGGGGTTCGACGCCGAGTTCTTCGGCATCAGCGCCCACGAGGCCCGGGTCACCGACCCGCAGCACCGGATCTTCCTGGAGACCTGCTACCACGCGCTGGAACACGGCGGCTACGCCGCCACCGCGTCCGGGACCCGGGTCGGGGTGTTCGCCGGGGTCGGCTTCCACCTCTACCCGCTCAACACCTACCTGTTGAGCAACCTCGCCCATCCCGACCGGGCCGACGACTGGCTGTCGGGGATGCAGGTGGCGGTCGGCAACCACGCCGACTTCCTCGCCACCCGGGCCTCCTACCGGCTCGGGCTGACCGGGCCGTCGATGGGGGTGCAGAGCGGCTGCTCGACCTCACTGGTCGCGGTTCACCTGGCCGGCCAGGCCCTGCTCGCCGGCGACGCCGACCTCGCGGTGGCCGGCGCGGCGGCGGTGCACGTGCCGGTGGCGCTCGGCTACCGCTACGTCAAGGGCTCGATCCTGTCCCGCAGCGGCCGCTGCCGGGCCTTCGACGCCGAGGCGGACGGCACCGTCGGCGGAAACGGGGTCGCCGCCGTACTGCTGAAGCGGTTGGACCGGGCGGTCGCCGACGGCGACACGATCCACGCGGTGCTGCTCGGGTGCGGGATCAACAACGACGGCGCCGCCAAGCACAGCTACACCGCGCCGAGCGCGGCCGGGCAGCGCGGCGCGCTGCTGCGCGCGTACGAGGTCGCCGGGGTCTCGCCGGACGGGATCGGCTACCTGGAGACGCACGGCACCGGCACCTTCAAGGGCGATCCGATCGAGTTCGACGGCATGACCTCGGCGTTCCGCGAGCACACCGACCGGGTCGGCTACTGCGCGATCGGCTCGGTGAAGCCCAACATCGGGCACCTCGACGCCTGCGCCGGCATGGCCGGCCTGATCAAGACGATCCTGGTGCTGCGGCACGGCGAGATCCCGCCGATGGCCGGCTACCGGCGCCCCAACCCGGCCCTGGACCTCGACACGAGCCCGTTCTACGTGCCGACCGCGCCGCGCCCGTGGCCGGCCGGTGACGGGCCGCGCCGGGCGGCGGTGACCGCACTCGGTGTCGGCGGCACCAACGTCCACCTGATCCTGGAGGAGGCGCCGGCGCGGCGCGTACCGGCCGGCGAGGCACAGGTCCCCGGCCTGCTGCCGCTGTCCGCCCGGCACCCGGACGCGCTGGCCGGCCTCGCCACGGCGCTGCGCGACCACCTGCGCGGCGACCCGGACGTCGAGGTCGCCGATCTGCTCACCACCACGGCGCTCGGGCGCCCGCACCTGCGGCACCGCCTGGTCGCCTTCGGCGCCACCCCATCGGCTCTGGCCGACGCCCTCGACGCGTATCTCGACCGGCCGGACCGGTCCGACCTCCGGTTCGTCACCGGCGAGCCGGCCCAGGACGCGCCGGTCTTCCTCTATTCGGGGCAGGGCACCCCGGCACCGGGGATGGCCCGGGTCCTGTACGACCGTTTCCCGGCCTTCCGCGCCGTACTCGACGAGTGCGACCGGCTGCACACCGAGGCCGGCGGCCGGTCGCTGCTGGCCGCGCTCACCGGTGAGTCCACATCGGACGCGGTCTGGGACACCGAGTTCGCCCAGCCGGCGCTGTTCGCCTACCAGGCGGCGCTGACCGGGCTGTGGGCCGCGCTCGGGATCGCCCCGGGCCTGGTCGCCGGGCACAGCGTCGGCGAGTACGCGGCCCTGCACGCGGCCGGCGCGCTGTCGCTGGCCGACGGTATCCGGCTGACCCGGCTGCGCGGCGAACTGATGCACCGGGCGACCGCTCCCGGCGGAATGCTCGCGGTGCTCGCCGACCCGGAGACCGTCGACCGGGTCCGCGCCGAATGCCGTGACCTCGACCTCGCCGCCGTCAACACGCCGACGAACCGGGTGCTCGCCGGGCCGGCCGCCGCCGTGGACCGGGCCGGCGCGCTGCTCGACGGGTGGGGTGTGCGTTGGCAGCGGCTGGCGGTCGACCGGGCCTTCCACTCCGCCCTGCTCGATCCGGTGCTGGCCGACCTGCGCCGGGCGCTCACCACGGTGCCGCTGCGCCCGCTACGGATTCCGCTGGTCAACGGCCTGGACGGCACGGTGCTGCCGGCCGGACACGTGGTCGACGTCGCGCACCTGCTGCGGCACGCCCGCGAGCCGGTCCGCTTCGACCTGGTGCTGGAGACGGTCGGCCGGTCCGGGGACGCGCCGCTGGTCGAGGTCGGGCCGAACGCCGTACTGGCCGGGCTGGGCCGCGCGGTGCTGCCGGACCGCCCGGTGACCGCCACCCAGCGGCGGGGCGCCGAGATCGAATCGCTCGGCCGGGCGGTCGCCCGACTGCACGCGACCGGCGCCGCCGTGAACTGGCCGGTGCTGCTCGCGGGCTGCGGCGGCGGGCGGGTGCCGCTGCCGGCCTACCCGTTCCAACACCGTCCACACTGGATCGGACCGGTCGCCGCCGGCCCGCCGCCGCCCGCGCCACCGGCGGACCCGCCGGCCGGGGCCGACGAACAGACGCTGCGGGCCGTCGCGGCCGTCGCGGAACAGGTACGCGGCCTGGCCACCACGCAGGCCCGGCTGCTGGGCCAACTCGCCGAGGTCGTCGCGGCACGACCGGCCACCGAACCGGGGGCACCGGCCCCGGCGACCGACCGCCACAACGGCAGCAGTGTCTCTGGGGTGTGACCCCGGCCAACCGCAAGTCTCTGGAGGAACGATGCTGGGAAACGGGGCCACGAGCCGCACCGACCGGAGCCCGGGTGTCGAGGACGTCTCCGAACGGGTCCGCGAACTCACCGCACGGCACCTGGGCTGTGCCCTGGCCGACGTACGGGTGGACACGCCCTTCCTCGACCTGGGCGCCGACTCCCTGACGATGATCAACATGCTGCGCGAGCTGGAGGGCGAGTTCTCGGTACGGGTCGCGATGCGCGAACTCTTCGACGAGGGCGACACCCCGGCCCGGCTGTCCCGGCTGGTCGTGGCCCGGATCGGCGCCGGCCCGACGGGCGCCCCTCCCCCGGTCCCCGCCCCGGCCGCGTCCCCTGCCGCGCCCGTGACGCCGTCCCCGGTGAGCATGCCGGCGGTTCCGGTCCCGCCCGCCCCGGTGCCCGCCGCACCGGCCGTGATCGCGGCACCGGCGCTGCCCCCATCGCACCCGCCCCGCCGGCCGTGATCGCGGCACCGGCACCCGCCGTACCCGCCCCGCCGGCCACCGTCCCGGCGCCACGGCAACCCGCCGAGTCCGTCACCGGGCAGCTCCCGCCCGCCGGGAGCCCGGCCGCGCCGGCCGGCGGCGCCATCGCCGACCTCGCCGCCCAACTCCAGGAGATGGTCCGGCAGTCGCAGCTCATCGAGGAACAGCTCGCCGTCCTGCGTTCCGCCACCGCACCGCCGGCCGCCCCCCAGCCGCCGGCCGCCGCACCGGCGCCGGTCGCCGCCGAAGCCTCCGCCGCCGGAACCACCGAGGGCGCCCCGGCCGCCCCGGATACCCCGGCCGTGGACGCGCCGGTCGTACACGGGCCGAGGGTGACCGTCGCGCACGGCTCGGGGATGACGGCCGGGCAGCGCACCGACGCCCAGCGGACACACGTCGACGAGCTGCGGCAGCGGCTCGTGGCGAAGACCCGGACCTCCCGGGAGATCACCCAGCGCTACCGCCGGCCGCTGGCCGACAGCCGGGCCGTGGTCGGATTCCGCAGCGGCACCAAGGAGATGTTGTATCCGATCGCCGGCCAGCGGGCCCGCGGCTCCTGGCTGGAGGACGTCGACGGCAACCGCTACGTCGACATCACGATGGGCTTCGGGGTGCTGCTCTTCGGCCACGAGCCGCAGTTCGTGACCGAGGCGGTACGCGAGCACCTGTCCCGGGGCGTCCAGCTCGGGCCGCGCAGCATCGACACCGGCGAGGCGGCGGTACTCCTCAGCGAGATGGTGGGGCTGCCCCGGGTCGCGTTCGCCAACTCCGGCACCGAGGCGAACTCGGCCGCGATCCGGCTGGCCCGGGCCGCCACCGGCCGGGACAAGATCGTCATGTTCCACGGGTCGTACCACGGCCACGCCGACAACGTGCTCGGCCGTTCCAACGGGACCGGCGCCGACCGGGTCACCGTCCCGGTGTCGACCGGCATCCCGGGCAGCGCCGTCAGCGACCTGGTGGTCCTCGACTACGGGGCGCCGGAGAGCCTGGCCGTCATCGAGTCGCTGGGTTCGGAACTGGCCGCCGTGATCGTCGAGCCGATCCAGAGCCGGCACCCGACGCTGCGACCCGTCGAGTTCCTGCACTCGCTGCGGGAGATCACCACCCGGCACGGCATCGTGCTGATGTTCGACGAGATGCTGACCGGCTTCCGGCCGCACCCCCGGGGCGCGCAGGGCCTCTTCGGCGTCACCCCCGACCTGGCGACGTACGGCAAGGCGCTCGGCGGCGGCTTCCCGATCGGCGCGATCGCCGGCCGCGAGGACATCATGGACGGCGTCGACGGCGGCTTCTGGCAGTACGGCGACGACAGCCGCCCGCCCCGCGAGACGACGTTCTTCGGCGGCACCTACATCCAGCACCCGGTGTCGATGGTGGCCGCCCGGGCGGTGCTGACCCATCTCAAACAGCACAGCCCGCACCTCCAGGAGCGGCTGAACGCGCGCACCGACGAACTGGTCGGGTCGCTCAACCGGTTCTTCGAGGACGAGGAGTTCCCGGTCCGGCTGGGACACTTCGGCTCGCAGTTCCGCTTCGAGCACCGCGCCGACATGGAACTGCTCTACCACCACCTGCTGCTCAAGGGCGTCTTTGTGTGGGAGTGGCGGAACTTCTTCCTCTCCACCGCGCACACCGACGCCGACGTGGAGCAGGTCGCCGACGCGGTACGCGACTCGCTGCGCGAGATGCGCGCCGCCGGCTACTTCCCCACCGGCGGCGGCGTACCCGTCCCGGCCGCCACCCCGGTCCCGGCCCGGACCGCCGGCACCACCGCGCCGGCCGCGGCCGGAACCCCCGGCACCACCGCGCCCGTGGCCCGGACCGCCGAGGCGGCCGTGCCGGTGCCGCCGACGACGCACGCCAGCGCGCCGGTGGCCCGGACCGCCGACGCGGTCGCCCGGACCGAACCGGTGTCGGAGCCGGCGCCGGCCGGCACCCGGACGGCGCCGGACTTCAGCGTCTACTTCTTCGGCGACTACCCGGCGGAGAGCGCCCCCGAAGACAAGTACCGCACGATCGTCGAGACCGCCCGGTACGCCGACACCCACGGCTTCCACTCGCTCTGGATGCCGGAACGGCACTTCCACTCCTTCGGCGGCGTCTTCCCGAACCCGGTGGTGCTCGCCGCCGCGCTCGCCCGGGAGACGACCCGGATCCGGCTCAACGCGGGTTCGGTCGTACTCCCGCTGCACGACCCGGTCCGGGTCGCCGAGGAGTGGTCCATGGTGGACAACCTGTCCGCCGGCCGGGTCGGCATCGGCTGCGCGTCCGGCTGGCACGCCAACGACTTCGTCCTCGCCCCGCAGCACTTCGGCCGGCACCGCGAGGTCATGTACGAGCAGCTGGACCAGATCCGCCGGCTGTGGCGCGGCGAGTCGGTCACCCGCCGCTCGGGCAGCGGCGACGACGTGGCCGTACGCGTCTTCCCGCGCCCGGTGCAGTCGATGCCACCGATGTTCACCGCCGTCGTCGGCCGACCCGAGTCGTTCCAGCTCGCCGCCGAACACGACCTCGGCGTCATCACCAACCTGATGAGCCAGTCGGTCGAGCAACTGGCCGACAACATCGTCCTGTACCGCAAGGCGCGGGCGGCGCACGGGCTCGACCCGGGCCGGGTGGTGGTGCTGGCGCACACGTTCGTCGGCCCCGACGGCCGCCGGGCGCGGGCCGAGGCGTTCGAGCCGCTGCGGTCGTACATGCGCTCGTCGCTGTCGCTCTTCGGCCAGGTCACCAACAGCCTCGGCTTCCAGATCGACATGGACAACGTACGCGAGGACGACCTCGACTTCGTCTTCGAGCGGGCGTACGAGCGCTACTGCGAGTCCCGGGCGCTGATCGGCACCCCGGACGAGTGCGCGGCGGTGGTGGAGTCGCTGGTCGCGGCCGGCGTCGACGAGATCGCCGCCCTGGTCGACTTCGGGGTGCCGGCGGACCGGCTGGCCGACGGGCTGCCGCACCTCGACCTGCTGCGCCGGCGGTCGGCCGCCGAACCGGCCCAGCCCGCACCGGCGCCCGCCGCGCCGATCGAGGTCGCGCCGGCCCCGGCCCGGCCGGCCGCCGACGTCGACGGGCCGCCGCGCACCGCTCCGCTGTCGCCCGGACAGCGCCGGATCTGGTTCCTCGACCGGCTCTTCCCCGGTCGCAGCGCCTACAACGAGCCGGCCTTCATCCGGCTCGACGGCCCGCTCGACGTACCGGCGCTGCGGGCCGCGCTGGACCAGCTCGTCGAACGGCACCCCGCGATCCGTACGGTCTTCGTCGAGGTCGACGGCGAGCCGGTGCAGCGGGTGCTGCCGCCGGCCGGCGCGCGGTTCACGGTCGAGGACCACACCGGCGCCGACGAGGCCGCCGTCTGCCGGGCCGCGGTGGAGCGGGAGAGCACCCACGTGTTCGACCTGACCACCGGCCCGCTGTTCCACGCCCGCCTGCTGCGGCTGGCCGAGACCCGGCACGTACTGGTGCTGTCGTTCCACCACGTCGTGGTCGACGCGACGTCGGCGACCGTGGTGACCCGCGACCTGTCGGAGCTGTACCGGGCGCGGGTCGAGGGCGGGCCGGTGGCGCTGCCGGCCCTGCCGCGCGGGTACGCCGACTTCGCCGTGGCACAGGTCGCCGCGCTCGGCGGCGGGAAGGCCCGGGACGACCTGGCGTACTGGCGGGAGCGGCTCGGCGGGGAACTGCCGGTGCTGGCCCTGCCGACCGACCGTCCCCGCCCGCCGGTGATGGGCACCCGGGGCCGGTCCGTGGTCCGGCTCGTCGAGCCCGCCGTCGCCACCGCGCTGCGGACCCTGGCCAGCCGCCACCGCGCCACCCTGTTCATGGTCCTGACCAGCGCGTTCGCCGCGACGATCGGCCGGTTCAGCGGCCAGGAGGAGATCATCGTCGGCACCCCGGTCACCGACCGGCCGGCCGGCGCCGAGGAGGTCGTCGGCTTCTTCCTCAACACCCTGGCCCTGCGCCTCGACCTGACCGGCGACCCGGCGTTCACCGAGCTGCTGGCCCGGACCCGGGCGACTGCGCTGGCCGCCTACGACCACGCCGACGTGCCGTTCGAGACCGTGGTCGGCGCCCTGGCGCCGGAGCGGGACACCAGCCGCAATCCGATCTTCCAGGTGATCGCCGAGTTCGAGAACGACGTCGCGTTCCGGCTCGACCTGCCCGGTGTCACCGCGACGACGCTCGACGTCGGCGCCGACCGGGCCGTGGTCGACCTGGTGCTCTACCTGACCAACCGGTCCGACGGGATCGGTGCCCGGCTGGAATACAACGTCGACCTGTTCGAGGAGTCGACCGCGCGGCGGCTGGCCGACGCCTTCACCGGGCTGCTGGCGGCGGTCGCCGCCGACCCCGGGGCACCGCTGTCGCGGCTCGGCGCTCCCACCGCCGCCGACCGGGAGACGCTGGACCGGTTGGGGTCCGGCCCGGTCCGGCCGGTCTCCGACGAGTGCCTGCACACAGCCGTGGAACGCTGGGCGGCGGCGACGCCGCAGAGTGTCGCGGTCATCGGCGGCGGCGCGGTGCTGACGTACGGGCAGCTCGACGCGCGCGCCGACGAGCTGGCCGGGCGGCTGCGGGCGGCCGGCACCGGCCCCGGTGACGTCGTCGCGCTGTGGCTGCCCCGGTCGCCGGACCTGGTCGTGGCGATGCTCGCCGTCCTGAAGACCGGTGCCGCCTACCTGCCGCTCGATCCCGGCCTCGGCACGCCCCGGGTGCGGTTCATGGTGGAGGACAGCCGCGCCCGCGTGCTGCTGTCCACGTCGGACGCCGTCGTGCCGCCGCTGCCGGACGGGGTGGCCACGCTGCACGTCGACATCACCGGCGACGCACCGGCCGCCGGCACCGCCGTGCCGGCCGACGACCCGGACGCGGCCGGCTACGTCATCTACACCTCCGGATCGACCGGCCGGCCCAAGGGGGTCGCGGTCAGCCACCGCGCCGTACGCAACCTGAGCCGGTGGCACGCCGACGCCACCGGCACGACCCCCGCCGACCGGCACGCCGTCGTGTGTGGACAGAGCTTCGACGCCTCGGTGCTGGAGGTCTGGCCGGCCCTGGTCGCCGGCGCCAGCCTGGCCATCGCCGACGACCACGTACGGCTCGACCCGGCGGCGCTGGCCCGCTGGTACCGCACCGCCGGGGTGACCCTGACGATCCTGCCCACCGCGCTCGCCGAGGCGGTGCTCGCCCTGCCGGTGCCGGCCCAGCCGCCGCTGCGGCACCTGATGATCGGCGGCGACCGGCTGCGGACCCGTCCCCACCCCGGGGTGTCTTACCAGGTCAGCAACGTCTACGGCCCGACGGAGACCACGGTGCTGGCGACCACGGCCGTCGTCGCCGACCCGACCGTCGACGACGGCCCGATCAGCATCGGCCGACCGGTCGACAACGTACGCCTGCACGTGCTGGACCCGGCCGGACGGGCGGTGCCGGTCGGTGCCCGGGGCGAGCTGTACATCGGCGGCCCCGGTCTGGCGCTGGGCTACCTGCACCGGCCGGACCTCACCGCCGAGCGTTTCGTCACCGGCGTCCCGGCCGCGCCCGGCGAGCGGCTCTACCGCACCGGTGACCTGGTGCGCTGGAATCCGGCCGGGGAGCTGGAGTTCCTCGGCCGGATCGACGACCAGGTCAAGGTCCGCGGCTACCGGGTGGAGCCGGCCGAGGTGGCCGCCGTGCTGCTCGGGCTCGCCGAGGTCGCCGACGGCGTGGTGACCGCGCCGCGCGACCGGTCCGGCGACGCCTACCTCGCCGCGTACGTGGTGCCGGCCGGCGGCGCCGACCCGGACGGGCTCGCCGGGCGGTTGGCCGACGCGCTGGCCCGGGAGCTGCCGGACCACATGGTGCCGCGCGCCTGGGCGTTCCTGCCGGCGCTGCCGGTCAACAGCAACGGCAAGGTCGACCGGGCCGCGCTGCCCGCCCCCGGGCTCCAGGCCGGCCCGTCCGGCACCGCGCCCGCCGCCGGCCCGGCACCGTCCGAGGTCGTGTCGGAGACGGCCGCCGTACCGCCGGCCCCGGCCGCCGCCGTGGCCCCGGCGGCGCGCCCCGCACCCCCGGACGACCTGGAACGGACCGTACGGGAGATGTGGTGCGCCGAACTGGACCGGACGCCGGACCAGACCCCGCCCGAAGCGTCGTTCTTCGCCCTCGGCGGTCACTCGATCACCGCGATGCGACTGCTCGGCCGGGTACGGGAGGCGACCGGCGTGGAATACCCCGTGCTGCGGTTCTTCCGGGCACCGACGATCCGGGCGATGGCCGACCACCTGCGCGAGCAGCGGCCCGCCACCGCCGCCCGGGTCAGGGGCACGCTGTGAACCTCGACGAACTGCTGGCGTACGCCGCCGGCCACGACGTGCGGCTGGCGGCCGACGACGAGGGGCAGCTCCGTTTCGACGCCCCCGCCGACGCGGTCACGCCCGAACTGATCACGGCGCTGCGGGCGTACCGGTCCGAACTGCTCGACCGCCTCGGCATCGGGCCGGCGCCGGAGCGGGTCGAGGTCGCCCGGGGTCCGCTCTCCTACCAGCAGGACCGGATGCTGTCGATCATCAACACGACCCCGCCGAGCGCCACCTGGAACGTCAGCATGCGGCTGGTCCTCACCGGCACCCTCGACGAGGCCGCGCTGCGGACCGCACTGGACGCCGTCGTGGCCCGGCACGAGGCGCTGCGGTCCCGGTTCGTCGACGACGGCGACGGGTCGGTGCAGATCGTCTACGCCCACCGGGAGGTGACGCTGCCGGTCGTCGACGTCACCGGCCTGCCGGATCCGGACCGGCTGGAGCGGGCCGAGAACGTCAGCCGGGCCGTCGCCCAAGTCGCGTTCGACCTCGACCACGAGCTTCCGCTGCGTCTGCAGCTGGTCCGGGTCGACGCGCACACCTGGTGGTTGATGATCGTCGTGCACCACGTCGCCTGTGACGGCTGGGCCGTGTCGGTGATGTTGCACGACATGGCGGCCGGCTACCGCCGCGCGCTGGCGGGTGAGGCCCCCGACCGTACCCCGCCGACCGTCCAGTCGATCGACTTCGCCCGCTGGGAGCAGCGGGTGTACGACGCCGAGACCCGGCGCCGCCGCGCCGACTACTGGTCGACGGCGCTGACCCTCGAAGGGTTCGCCCTCGACCTGCCGTACGACCGGCCGGCGCCGCCGGTGCCGACCGGGCGGGGCCGGGCCCACCATTTCCGGGTGCCGCCCGATGTGGAACGCGACGTCAGGGCGTTCTCCATGGAGCGGAACACGACGCTGTTCCCGACGCTGGCCGCGGCGATGGGTGTGCTGCTCACCCGGCTGACCGGCCAGGGCGACGTCACCATCTCCCTGCCGTACGCCAACCGGGACCGGGTCGAGTTCGCCGAGACGGTCGCGATCGTGGCCTGCCCACTGCTGATCCGGGTACGCTCCGACACCGCGCCCACCTTCGCCGACCTGGTCGACCAGGTCGGGATGGGGCTGTTCGCCGGGGTCGACAACATGCTGCCGATCGGGTGGATCTACGACCGGCTGATCGAGGACGCCGGAGGCGGCGAGCAGCCGATGGCGGCGGTCAGCTTCGCCTACCAGAGCACCCTGAACCTGGAACTGGACCTGCCGGGGTTGACCGCCGAGGTGGAGGACCGGCCGACCGGGGCCTCCCGCGTGACGCTGATCTGCGGGCTGATCCCCCGGTCGTTCGGGCTGGAGGGCTACCTGGAGTACGCGCTCGACCGGCTCGACCCGGCGACCGCGAAGTCCTGGATGGACGGTTACCTGGAGGTGCTGGCGACCGCCTGCCGGCAGCCGCACCGCCCGCTGCACGAGCTGACCGGGCTGCCGGCCCCCGTACCGGCGGCCGCCTGACCGTCAGGCGGCGTAGACCTCGAACTCGCCGATCTGGCCGGCCGGCCAGCCGGTGTTGGCGGTGATCGACAGCCGGACGTGGCGGGTGGTGGTCGTCGGAAACTGGATGGTCACCGTGTTGCCGGTGGCCGGGTCGAAGACCCGCCCGGCCGGCCCGGCGAGCGTGGTGAAGGTGGTGCCGTTGGCGCTGCCCTGCACCGACAGCGTCTGGGTACGCGCCTGCCAGGCCGCCGCCGGCGGCAGCTTCAGCACCACCCGGCCGACGGCGACGGCGGCGCCGAGATCCACCTGGATCCACTGCGGGAAGGTGTTGTTGGCGCTCTCCCAGTAGCTGGCCGGGTTGCCGTCGACGGCGTTGCCGGGCAGCAGGTTCTGGGTGTGGCCGCTGGCCGAGGTCGGCCGGCCGGCGGCCAGGTTGGTGACGGGTTGCGCGGCCGTCCCGTAGACCTGGAGCCGGGAGAGCTGGGCCGCCGGCCAGCCGGTGTTGCCGGTGACGGTGACCCGTACGTGACGGGCGGCCGTCGCCGGGACGTTGATCGTCACCTGGTTTCCGGTGGCCGGGTCGAAGACCCGCCCGGCCGGCCCGGCGAGCGTCGAGAACGCGGTCCCGTCGGTGCTGCCCTGCACCGACAGGGTCTGGGTGCGGGTCCCCCAGCCGGCGGGCAGGGCCAGCACGACCCGCTCGACGGTCCGGGCCGCGCCCAGGTCGACCTGGAGCCACTGCGGCAGCGGCCCGGCGCTCTCCCAGTAGGTGGCGGCACTGGTGTCGACGGCGTTCGCGGCGACGTACGGGCCGTTCTGGCTGCTGACCGAGGTGGGCCGGCCGGCGGCGAGGTCACCGGTCGGGTCGGGGCCGCCGAGCGTCGGCGGGGTGGGTCGCACCGGGGTCAGGGCGAGCTGCCCCTTGAGCATCCGGCCGCCGTCGGCGGTGATCCGCAGGTAGTAGTCGGACGAGCAGGCCACCCCGTCCTCGTCGAGGGCCCGGATGCCGGCGCCGGCCGGCACCCAGGCCGCCGTCTCGGCGGTCTTGGCGATCTGGTTGCCCTCGTTGTACTCGTCGAACATCGACACGTACAGCCCCTGGGCGCCGAGCCGGATGAGGTTGTAGAGGTGCCGCCAATAGAAGTCGCCGTGCGCCCGGTGGCCGGCGGACAGGTCGCCGGGCATGACGCAGGGCTGGTAGTCGACGCCGCGGGCGTTGCAGTCGGCCTGGTCGGGGACGTTGACGTTGGTGTGGAACCAGTCGAGGCCGTCGAGGGTGCCGGTGCGGCCGACCATCCACGGCGAGATCATGTCGAAGGCGCGGTAGACGTCGGAGAAGCCGGGCCGGGAGTCGTTGATCCCGGTACGCCAGTAGGTCGGCACGCCGCCGATGACGTAGCAGCCCTGAGCCTTGAACCAGTTGACCACCTCGAGGCAGGGCGCCGGGGCGAACGGGCGGCCGGGGTCGTTGAAGCCGAAGCCCCAGATGCAGACGACGGGCTTGCCGTTCTGCCGGGCGTACGCCGGGGACGCGGTGTACGCCGACATCTTGGTGGTCCAGTCCGTCTTAAGCTCCGACTGCATGTTCGTCCAGCTCGTGACGTCGTACATGATGTAGAACTTGCGGCCGAAGCGCTCGGCGGCGTCGCGGACCCTGACCGCCATGGCGTCGCGGGTCGGGCCCTCGTCGCCGAACGGGTTGAACCGTTGCAGGGCGGCGGTGTCGCAGCCGTAATCGCGCATCCAGCGGAAGTGCGTGTCGACGGTCTGCTGGTCGTACGACGAGAAGAGCGTCGCCGGCTGGCCGTTGCCGAGATTGGGGTAGGCGGTCGGGTAGCCGCGGCTGTATTCGCGCATGTCGGGCCAGGAGACGATCGTGGTGTTGGCCGGTGAGGGCGGCTGGAATCGGTCGCGGCTCCAGTGCCACCAGCCGCCGATCGGCGCGCCGTCGCCGGGGCAGGAGAACCAGCCCTGGTAGCCGACGGAGATCTTGCCGACGACGTCGCCGACCGGGCTGGCCGCGTGGGCGGGCGACGCCGCGGCGAGCAGGTCGGAGGTGGACACGGCGGCGAGGGCCGATCCGGCGACCACCGACGACACGAAACTGCGACGGGTGACAGGCATGGTTGCTCCACTTCCTGCGAGCAGGTGCATCGATGCCCGGCATACTGCCAGCTTTGTTCACAGCATCGCAATAGTTGAATCAGTCGATGGAAATTTCCGACTACTACCCCGCAAGATGCCGACGCCGCACCCCACCTCCCCGCGATCTTGCGGTTATCTCCCGCTTTTACACACCTTTGGGCGAATCCTTGTGCAAGATCGCGGGGCCGGCCGGGCGGTAGCGCCGCCCGGGCCGGCCCCGCGACTCGGGCTAGCCGCGGGCCAGGTATTCGCGCAGGTGGCGGGCGGTCAGCGAGGCGCCGCGCGCGACCAGGTCGGCCGGGGTGCCGGTGAAGACCACCTGCCCACCATCGTGACCGGCGCCCGGACCGAGATCGATCAGCCAGTCGGCGTGCGCCATCACCGCCTGGTGGTGCTCGATGACGATGACCGTGTTGCCGGCGTCGACCAGCCGGTCCAGCAGGGCCAGCAACTGGTCGACGTCCGCCAGGTGCAGGCCGGTCGTCGGCTCGTCGAGGACGTACGTCGCCGCCTTCTCGGCCATGTGGATCGCCAGCTTCAGCCGCTGCCGCTCGCCGCCGGACAGCGTCGTCAACGGCTGCCCGAGTCCGAGATAGCCCAGGCCGACGTCACCGAGCCGGTCGAGGATGACCCGGGCCGCACCCGACGGGAAGAAGTCCCGGGCCTGCGCGACCGACATCGCCAGCACCTCGCTGATGTCCTTGCCCCGCAGCTTGTGGGTCAGCACCTCGGCGGTGAACCGCCGGCCCTCGCACGTCTCGCAGACGGTCGCCACCCCGGCCATCATCGCCAGGTCGGTGTAGACCAGCCCGATCCCCTTGCAGTTCTGGCAGGCACCCTCGGAGTTGGCGCTGAACAGGGCGGCCTTCACCCCGTTGGCCTTGGCGAATGCCGTACGGATCGGGTCGAGCAGGCCGGTGTAGGTGGCCGGGTTGCTGCGCCGGGAGCCACGGATGGCCGTCTGGTCGACCACCACCACCCCGTCACGGCGGGTCAGCGAACCGTGGATCAGCGAACTCTTCCCGGAGCCCGCCACCCCGGTCACGACGGTGAGCACACCGAGCGGGATGTCGACGTGCACGTCCTTGAGGTTGTGCAGCCGGGCACCGGTGATCGACACCTGCCCGGTCGGCTTCCGTACGGTGTCGCGCAGCGTCACCCGGTGGTCGAGGTGCCGGCCGGTCAACGTGCCGGAGGCGCGCAGGCCGGCGATGTCGCCGGTGTAGCAGACCTGCCCCCCGGCGGAGCCGGCCCCCGGCCCGAGGTCGACCACGTGGTCGGCGATCTGGATCACCTCGGGCTTGTGCTCCACGACGAGCACCGTGTTGCCCTTGTCGCGCAGCCGCAGCAGCAGGTCGTTCATCCGGGCGATGTCGTGCGGGTGCAGCCCGACGGTCGGCTCGTCGAAGACGTACGTGACGTCGGTGAGGCTGGAGCCCAGATGACGGACCATCTTGACCCGCTGCGACTCGCCACCGGACAGGGTGCCGGACTCGCGGTCGAGGCTGAGGTAACCCAGCCCGATCTCGACCAGCGAGTCCAGCGTCTCGGTCAGCCCGGCCAGCAGCGGCGCCACCGACGGGTCGGAGATCTTGCGGACGAACTCGGCCAGGTCGCTGATCTGCATCGCGGCGCATTCGGCGATGTTCCGTCCGGCGATCCGGCAGCCGAGCACCGCCGGGTTGAGGCGGGTGCCGCCGCAGTCCGGACAGGAGGTGTAGACCACGGCCCGGTCGACGAACGCCCGGATGTGCGCCTGCATCGACTCCCGGTCCTTGGCCAGGATCGTGCGCCGGACCTTGACCAGCAGGCCCTCGTACGTGGTGTTGAGGCCGTTGATCTTGACCTTGGTCGACGGCTTGTTGAGGAAGTCGTCCCACTGCTGCGGGGTGTAGTCCTTCAGCTTCACCGCCGGGTCGACGAACCCGGAATGGGCGATGCTCTGCCAGTACCAGCCGCCGACGTTGAACCCGGGCACCGTGATCGCCCCCTCGTCGAGCGAGAGTTCCCGGTCGACCAGCTCGTCGACGTCGACGTCGGTGACCCGGCCGAGCCCCTCACAACGCGGGCACATGCCGTCGGGGGCGTTGAAGCTGAAGGCGGTCGCCGGACCGACGTACGGCTCGCCGAGCCGGCTGAAGACGATCCGCAACATCGTGTACGCGTCGGTGGCGGTGCCGACCGTCGACCGCGAGTTGGCGCCCATCCGCTCCTGGTCGACGACGATCGCCGCGCTCAGGTTGCGCAGCGCGTCGACGTCCGGCCGGCTGGGGCTGCCCATGAACGACTGGAGGAAGGCCGTGTAGGTTTCGTTGATCAGGCGCTGCGACTCCGCGGCGATGGTGCCGAAGACCAGCGACGACTTGCCCGACCCGGAGACGCCGGTGAAGACGGTCAGCCGGCGTTTGGGGATGTCCAGGGAGATGTTGGTCAGATTGTTCTCGCGGGCACCACGCACCTCGATCACGTCGTGGCTGTCGGCGGGCAGGATGCGGTTCGGCATGGGATTTCCTTCCTGGAAGTTGGCACCCGATCTATCCAGGCGAGATAGCTTTATGCCATAAAGAAATACTCGGCAGGCAACCATACACCCCCCGGGAGCAACGCGTGGTGGTATTCGTCGGACAGGGCGACGCACGGCGGTCCATGACCCTGTTGTGGCGCGCCGACCGCACCGAACCCGCCCCCGCCCGCCCCGGCCGGCGGCCGGGCCTGACGATCGACGAGATCGTCGACGCCGCCATCGCACTGGCCGACGCCCGGGGAATGGCGGCCCTGTCGATGAACGCGGTCGGGGAACGGCTCGGCCGCACCGGAATGGCCCTCTACACGTACGTCCCCGGCAAGGCCGAACTCGTCGACCTGATGTACGACCGGGTGCTCGCCGAGGTACCGACCGACCCGCCCGGCGGCGACGACTGGCGGGCCACCCTGACCACCTGGTCGGAAAGCCTCTGGGAGTTCTACCTACGCCACCCGTGGATGCTCCAGATCTCGCACGCCCGGGCGGTGCTCGGACCGAACGAGTACACGATGCTGGAGACGGTCGTCCGCATCCTGTCCGGCAGCGGCCTGCCGGCCCCCGTCCTCATGCGCGTCGTCAACTCCCTGCTGCACTTCGTCCGCGGCGTGGCCCGGACGATCGCCGAGACCCGACAGGCTCCCGGCGTCACCGGCGTCTCCGACGACCAGTGGTGGTACGCCCGCTCGGCCCTGCTCGACGAGGTCACCCCCGACTTCGCCGAGCGGTTCCCGACCATCAGCCGGCTCGCCGAGGAGCGGGCCTTCGAGATGGCCGACGAATCCGTGCCCTACCTGGAGCAGGAAGCCCGCGAGACGTTCCACGTCGGACTTTCCGTCTTCCTCGACGGCATCGAAACGCGGGTCAGGCGGCCGCCGGCGGGTCCGGGTCCGGCCGGGCCGCCAACGGGCCGCTGAACACCACCAACTGGTCGATGCGGCCGTCGCGTACGTGCACCATGTCGACGCCGTCGAGCACCACCGCGCCGCTGGCGTCCCGGTAGGCCCAGGCATACCTGGCCCACTCCCCCGGCGCGTCGACCGCGCTGGTCCGCACCATGCGCCCGGGCCCCCGCCCGTGGCCACGCAGATACGTCACGAAGTTCTCCAACGCCATAAACCCCTGGGTACGCCCCAACGGCCCCCAGAACGTGACGTCACGGGTGAACGCCTCGGCCAGCAACTCGGACATCCGGTCGCCGGACGGGGTGTTGAAAGCCGTGAGAAAGGTGTCCACCAGCCGTTGCGCCGGATCATCATGCATCCACTGGTCATACCACCGAACCGTCGGCGGCGCCCGCGCCGGGGTGCCGGGCGCACCCGCGCCAGGGTGCCGGGCGTACGGCGGGCCAACGGGCCAACGGGCCAACGGGCCAACGGGCCAACGGGCTGTCCCGCACCGGGTTTGATGGAGACATCGAAACCTGGGAGGAATACCTGCGATGCCCGCACCGAAGAAGTACAACGATGAGTTGCGTGAGCGTGCGACTCGGTTGGCCGTCGAGGCCCGCCGGGATCCGGTCAGCGCGGTCGGAGCGATCCGGCGGATCGCCGGTCAGCTCGGGGTTCATCCCGAGGCGTTGCGCACGTGGGTGAAGCGGGCCGAGACCGACGCCGGGCAGCGGCCGGGCACCACCGGCAGCGACGCCGAACGCCTCGCCGCCCTCGAACGGGAGGTGCGTGAGCTGCGGCGGGCGAACCAGATCCTGAGGTCCGCGGCGAGTTTCTTCGCGGCGGAGCTGGACCGTCCGTCGCGATGAAGGTCGACTTTGTCGACTCCCAGAAGGCCGAACACGGTGTCCAGCCGGTCCTGCGGGCGCTCGAAGACACGCCGGCACAGATCGCACCGTCGACCTACTACGCCGCCAGGACCCGCCCCGCCAGCGCTCGCTCACGGCGCGATGAGGAGCTGGCCGCGATGATCGAACAGGTCCACGCAGCCAACTACGGCGTCTACGGCGCCCGCAAGATCTGGCACGAGCTGCACCGCCAAGGGGTGCCGGTGGCCCGGTGCACCGTCGAACGGCTCATGCGTGAGTCCGGGCTGCGTGGGCTGCTGCGCGACAAGGCGCCCCGCACCACCCGGCCGGCAGCCGAGACCAGCCGCCCTGCTGACCTGGTCAGACGGGACTTCACCGCGGCGGGGCCGAACCAGCTGTGGGTCGCGGATCTGACCTACGTACGAACCAGCGTGGGCTGGGTGTACGCCGCGTTCGTCCTCGACGTGTACTCCCGCATGATCGTCGGCTGGCAGGTGTCCACCTCGCTCTACACGGATCTGGCCCTCGACGCGCTGAAGATGGCGATCTGGCGCCGCGGGAACCAACACGCTGACCTGCGTAAACTGGTCCACCACTCGGACAGGGGAGTCCAATATCGAGCGATCCGCTACACCCAGCGGCTTGCCGAGGCCGGCGCCGTCGCCTCGGTCGGCTCCAAGGGCGACTCGTTCGACAATGCCATGGCCGAGGCGTTCAACTCCCTGTACAAGGCCGAACTCGTCCGCAACACCGGCCCCTGGCGCGGCCTCGACGACCTGGAGATGGCCACCGTCGAATACATCGACTGGTACAACAACCGCCGCTTGCACGGCGAACTCGGACACATCCCACCCGCCGAACACGAGGCACTACACGCGATGACCCACCCGCTCACCGCACCCCTGAAAACCAGCTAACCAACTCTCCATCAAACCCGGGGCTTGACAGGCCAACGGGCCAACGGGCCAACGGGCCAACGGGCCAACGGGCCAACGGGCCAACGGGCCAACGGGCCAACGGGCCAACGGGCCAACGGGCCAACGGGCCAACGGGCCAACGGGCCAACGGGCCAACGGGAATGCTCGCCGGATGCCGCGTGTCGCTCAGGTCCCCAGGGAACTCGCCTTCCTGCCCTTCCGCGCAAGCCGGGCGATCGCCAGCGGCCTGCTCACCAAACGGATGCTACGCGGGCGGTCCTGGCACCGGCTGCTGCCAGACGTCTACGTCCACGCCGACGGCTACCAGCCCGACGACCACCGGATGTGGTGCGACGCGGTCGCGCTGACCCTGCCACCGGGCGCGGCCATCTGCGGGCGCAGCGCCGCCTACCTGTGGGGCGTGCCGCTCCTTGATCGGCGAAGTCCGGTTTCGGTCGTGCTGCCCGGCACCTACCGGCCTCGTCGGCGGGAACGCGTCGTGGTCAGCTACTACCGCCTGCCCGCTGGCGACATCACGAGATTCGCGAACCTGCCGGTCACCACGCCGGCCCGGACGGCGTTCGATCTCGGCCGCCTGCTGCCCCGCGTCGAGGCGGTCGTAGCTGTCGACGCGCTGCTCGCCCGGCGGGTCGTCCGGGTCGACACCCTCGCCGGCTATCTCGCCGCCCACCCGCCCTGCCCCGGAATCAGGCAACTCCGGCAGGTGCTCGCCCTCGCCGAGCCGCTCAGCGGGTCACCGATGGAGACCAGACTCCGACTCGTCCTGGTCGACGGGGGCCTGCCGCCGCCCGTCGCCCAGCACGAGGTCCACGACCACCGGGGCCGGTTCGTCGGACGCGTCGACCTGGCCTATCCACGGTGGCGGATCGCCATCGAGTACGAGGGCGACCACCACCGGGAACGCACCCAGTTCCGCCGCGACGTCGCCCGGCTCAACGACCTGCGCGCCTGCGGCTGGCTCGTGCTGCGATTCACCGCCGACGACGTGCTCCGGCACCCGGAACGGATCATCGCCCTGGTACACCAGGCCGTCGCCGAGCGCGGGCGCCCCACCCGAAGCGGCGGGCAGCCATGTTGATCTGGGCAACAGAGACCTTATCCAGCCCCCGTAAGGTCTCTGCCGCCCAGATCGACAACGGGCCGCCCCACGGCGCGAGCGCACGGGCGGCCGCCGGGCCGCCCACACGCGGTGGGCGCACGAGCGGCCACCCACACGCGGCGCCAGCACGAGCGGCCACCGACACGCGGCCGCCAGCACGAGCGGCCGCCAGCACGAGCGGCCGCCCACACGGGCGGCCGTCAGCACGAGTGGCCGTCAGCACGAGTGGCCGTCAGCACGAGTGGCCGCCCGCACGAGCAGCGCCATGTGTGGTTCGCCCAGTCGTCACCTGGCGTTGAGCCGACGCTACCGCTCACGTCGTCCACCGCCCGGATGCTGTCCGGCGACCGGCCCCGTGGCCCGCCAATCGTGCGGGATCGGGACAACCCCGACGCGACACCAGCCGGAGGGCGGCGCCCATGCCCCTGTTGAGCCTGATCGTCCCGGTGTACCGGGTCGAGGACTACCTCGCGCAGTGCCTGGACTCGATCTTCAACCAGTCGTTCGCCGAACGGTCGCCGGACGAACTCGAGGTGATCGCGGTCGACGACGCCTCCGACGACGGCTCCGCGAAGGTCCTCGCCTGGTACGCCGAACGCCACGGCAACCTGAAGGTCGTCACGCTGGAGCGCAACGGCGGGCTCGGCGCCGCCCGCAACACCGGCATCGACCACGCCACCGGTCGCTACGTGTGGTGTGTCGACAGCGACGACTGGCTGCCCGACGGCACCCTCGACGCGGTCGCCGAGCGGATCACCGCCACCGACCCGGATCTGCTCGTCACCGGCTACGCCCGGATCTACCCCGACCGGCCGGCCGAACACCATCCGGTCACCGACGCCGGCACCGACCTGCCCGAGACGTTCACCTTCGCGCAGCGCCCGAAGCTGCTCGACATCCTGTGGATCGCCTGCAACAAGGTGATCCGCCGGGACTTCCTGACCCGGTACGGCCTGCGTTTCGGCCCCGGCTGGTACGAGGACGTCGCGTTCGTGCTGCCGGTGATGCTCGCCGCGGAACGGATCAGCGTGCTCGACCGGTACTGCTACGCGTACCGGCAGCGGCCCGCCGGCGCGATCACGTTCACGGTCAGCGAGCGGCACTTCGAGGTCTTCGACCAGTGGACGCGGGTCTTCGACTTCCTCGACACCGACCCCGGCCGATACGGTGCACTGCGTCCGCTACTCTTCCAGCGGATGATCTGGCACTGCTTCCAGGTGCTCGGCCACGAGAGCCGGGTGCCCCGGTCGATGCGCCGGGCCTACTTCGCGCGCCTGACCGAGCAGTACGCACGCCACCTGCCGACCGGCGGCGCTCCGATACCGCCCGGCAACGACGGCGTCAAGCAGCGGATGGCGGCGGCGGGTGCCTATCGTCTGTTCGAGTTGTCGATGACCGCATGGCAGTTGCGGAACCGGATGTCCGGGCAGACCGGTCAGCCGGGCACCCGCCGGCCGGCGGTGGCTACGGGAGGAACAGGCTGACATGTCGCGGGAAGACGCCCGGTCCGGTCCGGATCACCAATCCCCGGGCGCCGGCCCGTCCGGCTGGCGGCTGCTCGGCGCGCCGCCGCCCGAACGCGAGGAGCGGATCAGCCGTACGGTCGGGTTGCGGGTCCTGCGGCTGCCCGGCTCGCGCCGGGTGCTGATCGTCGCCGGTTCCGTCGACCGGCTGCGGGAACTGGCCGCCGACCCGTTCGCGGTCACCCCGTTCCGGGTCGTGACCGTCGTGGTGGCCTGGTGGCGCCGGCCCCGGCAGGGCTGGTCCGGGGCGATCGGCCCGCTGCCCCGGGTGCTCAGCCACCAGGTGTCCTTCCCCCGCCTGCGGCGCGGCTCCGCGACGGTCACCGTACGGCTGGCCCAGGCGCTGCCGCTGCGCGACATCCTGCGGGCGGTGCTGCCGGCGGTCGGGTCGGCCAGCCCGCTGCCGGCACCGGTCAGCGCCGACCTGACCAGCCACGGCCGGCCACCGGCCTACCTGCCGGCGACGGGGGCGGTCGCCCTGCGGGAGCTGCCGCTCAGCAGCGACATCCGGGCCCATGACGTGGTGCTCGAACACGGCGGTCCGGCACCCCGCGACGGCTACGGCGACGACGGTCCGCCGTACGGGATCGGTTTCCGGACCGGCCCGCACGGCCTGACCGCCCCGGCGGCGGTGCTGATCGACGCACGCCGGATCAACCCGCGCGGCCGGCGGGCCGACGCCAGCCGGCCGGACGCCCCCCGGGTACGCCTCGACTTCGGCCCGGCCGGGCGCGGCCTCGGTGGCCGGCTGAACGGCACCGGGCCGGACGCGACGACGTTGGCGACCCTGCGCCAGGTCGGTGTGGTGGAGTGCCCGCAGGTGCCGGCGACCGCTCCGGTGGAGACGGCGGCGCTGCTGGTCCAGCTCGCCGCGACGGGCGCCGTGCTGCACGCGCCGAAGCTGCCCGCCCCGGTCGCCGACCTGATCGTGCCGGAGTTGCGGGACATCATCACCGGCCCGGCACCCGCCGGCGACGAGCTGGCGATGGAGGCCCGCAGCGTACGTCAGCGCCGGGCCGCGCTGCGCGGGCACGCCACCGACTTCGCGCTGCCCCGGATCGCCGCCGGCCGGTTCCCCGAACTCGGCCGCCCGCCGACGGTGAGCGCGCTCCTGGCCACCCGGCGGCCGGAGATGCTGGCCGGGGCGCTCGACGCGATCATCGGCCAGACCTACCCGGAGCTGGAGATCGTCCTCTGCCTGCACGGGATCGAGTTGCCGGCGGAGATCCGGGCCCGGCTCGCCGGCTGCGGCCGGCCGGTCGAGGTCCTGGAGGTGCCGGACACGATCAGCTTCGGCGAGGCACTCGGTGCCGCGACCCGGCGGGCGAACGGCACGCTGGTCACCAAGTTCGACGACGACGACAGCTACGGCACCGAGCACGTCTGGGACCTGGTCCTGGCCCGGCAGTACTCGGGGGCGACGCTGGTCGGCAAGGGCAGCGAGTTCGTTCACCTGGAGACGCTGGGCATCACCGTACGGCGGCCGTCGGGTGTGCCGGAGGCCGACGGCGAACTCGTCGCCGGTGGCACGATGCTGCTCGCCAGGGGTGACCTGGAGGCGGTCGGCGGCTGGCGTCCGGTGCCCCGCTCGGTCGACTTCGGGCTGCTGGAACGGCTGCGGCAGGCCGGCGCGGTGATCTTCCGGACGCATCCGCTGGGCTACGTCTACCACCGCCGCGACAGCGGGCACACCTGGGATCCGGGCCAGAACTACTTCCTCGAGGCGGCCCACACCCGGTGGACCGGCATCCCCGAGGACGCGTTCGCCAACCCGCCCCAGCCCGCCGGCGAGCCGCTCGCACTCCACTGATCCGATCGGGTGGTCGCCACCCGGCGACCACCCGTCCGTCCACTCTCGAACGGCCTCCGGCGGGTGCGCGGCCCGTTGCGCGGGAACGGTGGCGCCGCCGGGTACGGTGACGCTGCCCGGTACCGCCGCCGCCAGGAGGAGCGCATGACCGCCGTACCGTCCCTGACTCTGTCGGGTGTCGTGCTCGGATCGCCTGACCCGCAGGCGCTCGCCGCCTTCTACCAGCGGCTGCTCGGCTGGTCGGTGGAGCAGTTCGAACCGAACTGGGTCAAGCTGCGCTCCCCCGAGGGCGGGGCGGGACTGTCGTTCCAGACGGAGTCCGACTACCGGCGGCCGACCTGGCCGGCCGGCCCCGACGACCAGCAGATGATGATCCACCTCGACATCGCGGTCGACGACCTCGACGAGTCCGGCGCGCACGCGGTCGCCGCCGGGGCGACCCTCGCCGACTTCCAGCCGCAGGACGACGTACGGGTCTATCTCGACCCCGACGGTCATCCCTTCTGCCTGTTCCTGCGCGACTGACCGGCGCCGGAGCCGGGTCTCAGCGACGGGTGCGGCGGACCAGGTAGAGCAGCGCACCGGCGGCGACGACGGCGGCACCGGTCAGCACCGACGACAGCGGCAGTGCCACCGCCAGCACCAGGCAGCCGACCAGACCGACGGCCGGCACCAGCCGGCGCCGGCCGAGCGTCCAGGCGGACGCGTTCGCGACGGCGTAGTAGAGCAGCACCCCGAACGAGGAGAACCCGATCGCGCCGCGCAGGTCGACGACGGCGACCAGGACGGCGACGACGAGTCCGACGGCGAGTTCGGCGTGGTGCGGCACCCCGTGGCGCGGGTGCACGGCGTCGAGGGCGGCGGGCAGGTGCCGGTCGCGGGCCATCGCGAACGCGGTCCGGGAGACGCCGAGCACCAGGGCCAGCAGGGCGCCGGCGGCGGCGAGCGCGGCACCGGCCCGGACGACCGGGGCCAGCCAGGATGCGCCCGCGACGGTCACCGCCTCGGCCAGCGGCGCGGCCGCCGCCGCGGTGCGCTCGGGTCCGAGTACGAGCAACAGGGTGACCGCGATCGCGGTGTAGACGACGAGGGTGACGCCGAGCGCGGTGCCGACGGCGCGGGGGATGGTGCGGGCCGGGTCGGTGACCTCCTCGCCGAGCGTGGCGATCCGGGCGTAGCCGGCGAACGCGAAGAACAGCAGTCCGGCGGCCTGGAGCACGCCGAGCGCCGGGAACGGTCCGGAGCCGAGGACCCCGCCGGCCGGCCCCGGCGTGCCGGCGGCCCCGACCAGGCCGGCGACCACGACCGCCACCAGCACGGCCAGCACGACGGCCACGATGACCCGGGTCGCGGTGACCGAACGTTGCACGCCGTGCCAGTTCAGGGCGGTGACGGCCAGTACGGCGAGGACGGCGGCCGGCCGTTCGAACCCGGGTACGGCGTAGGCGGCGAAGGTGAGCGCCATGGCGGCGCAGGAGGCGGTCTTGCCGACGACGAACGACCAGCCGGCCAGGTAGCCCCAGAACGGCCCGAGGCGCTCGCGGCCGTACACGTAGGTGCCGCCGGACAGCGGGTAGCGGGCGGCGAGGCGGGCCGACGAGACCGCGTTGCAGTAGGCGACCAGTGCGGCCAGGGCCAGCGCGCCGAGCAGCCAGCCGCCGGCGGCGGCCGCGGCCGGCGCGAACGCGGCGAACACCCCGGCGCCGATCATCGCGCCGAGGCCGATCACGACGGCGTCGGGCAGGCTGAGTCGCCGGGCGAGCCGGTTGTCGGGCATGACGTCATTGCAGCACCGGTGGATCAGGGCCGGACGGGCGGGGCGGCCGAAGCGGATCGATCGGTCTGAGTACCCGGGCTGATCCGGTCCGGCGGGCGTTGATTAGGTTTGCCGGTATGGCTATTTCCAGGCGGGGCCGGATCGTCCTGCTCGTACACGCCGCCGTCGTGCTCGTGCTGGTGCTCGCGTTCGTGGTGATCGACGCGAACAGCGGGCCGGACGCCAACATCGGTGCCGGGCTCGTCGGCCTGCCGCTGCTCGCCCTCGGGGTGCCGTGGTCGCTGTTCTACTTCGCCGACCCGTACGCCTTCGACGACGTGGCGGCGCCGCTGCGGCTGCTGGCGATCGCCGGCCCGGCGGTGCTCAACGTGGTCCTGCACGCGCTGGTCTGGTGGCTCGTCGGCCGGCGGCGGGCCTGACGCCGAACGGGGTGCGGCCGGCCGGTGGTCCGCCGGCCGGCCGCATCCGGTGATCAGGGCTTCGGTACGTTCAGGATGCGCTCCCGCACCGCCTCGGCGTTGCCGGAGATGTCGACCGAGAACCAGCGCACCGTGGTCTTCGCGCTGATGGTGATCTGCTCGGCGCCCTCCCGGTAGCCGGCGAAGCCGAGCTTCGCCGAGGAGGTGGTCGGCTCGGACCCGTCCAACGTGTAGTAGATGTTGGCCGGCTCGTCGACCTTGAAGGTGAAGGTCGTGGTGCCGGGGCCCTTGCCCTTGACGAGCAGTTCCGACGTCGGCTTGCTCTGGTCGGCCGCGTACTGCTTGGCGACCTCGAGGATCGCGATCTGGCCGTTGGCGAACTCCATCGCCTCCTGGTGGCCTTCGGCGAAGTCCGGCTGGAAGCCGACCGGCTGCCACCGGTTGGTCGCCGGGTCCCAGACGTCGGCGCCGACCTCGAAGTTCCAGGCGATGATGTCGTGGTTGTACCAGTGCGCGTCGGCGCTGTTACCGGCCGCCGAGTAGAGCACGTCGGTGACCGGGCCGGTGCGTCCGGGCCAGATCGCCGTACCGCGCCACGCCTGGACCGCGCTGAGGATCTTCGTCGAGGCGTTCCAGAAGTAGTTCTCGGTGCCGTAGTCGGGGCGCGGCAGCACCTCGCGGCCGGCCGACTTGTAGGCGCCCGGCGCCCACATGAAGTAGCCGCCGTAGGAGTGGGTGTTCATCGAGAACTTGATGTTCGGGAACGTCTCGACCAGCCAGTCCTCGTTCTTCGCCTCCGGCTCGGACTGCTCCGACGGGCCGGCGTACGAGCCGGAGGTGCAGCTCGACGACGCGCCGGAGTAGCCGTCGAACAGCGAGCCGACGTCCTGGTTGCGGTTGAGGTCGACGCCCCACGCGTTGCGCTGGGCCGGGTCGGACCAGACGGCGTCGCAGTGGTTGGTCAGGTTCTTCCGCTGGCCGTTGAAGTCGTACATGCTGTAGTGCCCGCCGTCGGGGTTGATCACCGGTACGACGAAGATGTCCAGCCCGTTGACCAGGTTGCGGGTCTTGGTGTCCAGCTCGTAGTTGCGCACCAGCCGCTCGGCGGTCTCCAGGCAGGTGATCGGGGTGACCCACTCCCGGGCGTGCTGCTGGCAGAAGAGGTAGACGCCGGGCTTGGAGCCGTCGCGGGCCCGGCCGATCCGCAGCGCCTTGGTCTGGAACGGCTCGCGGGAGATGTGGGCCGGGGCGTTCAGGTTGTCGCTGAGCCGGCTGGTGCCGACCGGGCGCACGACGCCGGCGCCGGCGTTGCCCCGGTAGGTGGCGGCGGTCAGCAGCGCCGAGGAGGCCTGGTCGCCGTTGAGTGCGGCGACGACCTGGGCGGCGGTGCTGGTGACGGCGCCGGAGCCGTCGGTCGCCAGCGAAACCACCACGGTACGGCCGTTGACCAGGACGGTCAGCGGCTGGCCGGCGGCACCCGGGTCGATCATCGAGATCGTGGTGTCGTTGCCGCCCTCGTGCCCCCACGCCTTGGTGGTGACGTAGAAGGTGTTGTCGGTGGCGGAGCCGAACTGCGCCTGCGCCTTTCGGCGGTAGCCGTTGGTCAGGTACGGCAGGTCGATGATCTGCGTGATCTTGGGGAACTCCTCGGACAGCGACACGATCCGCTCGGTGATCTCGGTCGGGTCCATGTAGCGGTCGATGAAGTCGGTGAGGTAGTGCGGTCCCGGTGCCGGCCGCGGGTTGCCGAGCCACTTCGTCACCGGCGCCTTGGCGGTCCCGCCCCGGTTGCTGGTGAAGGTGACCCGGGCCGGTTGCGCGGTGTTCAGCGCGAGCGGTGCGGAGAACCGGTGGTACATGTACTGCCCGGCGTCGCTGAACCGGGTCATCGTCGCGGTGCCGCCGGAGGCGGGCGGGGTGTCCTTGCCGGTGTCCCAGCTCGCGGTCAGCACCGTCTGGGCGTCGGTCGCGCTCGACTTGACCTCGAACGACAGGAAACGCTTGCCGTCGAGGCTGGTGAACCACTCGGCCCGCAGCACGGTCAGGGTGTCCGTCTCGGCCTCGGCGGCCTCGGCCGAGGCGATCGCCGCCGCCCGGTCGGCGACGTTCTCGGCGTGGTCGGTCTGGTCGGCGATGGCGTCGCGTACGTCGAAACCCATCTCCCGCAGCGCGGTGCTCTCCGGTGGGCTGAGCACGGCGTGCACCTCGATGCCGCCGGGCACCGGCTTGCTGTATTCGGTGAGGTCGACGCCGAGCGCGTTGAGCTGGTCGATCTGGGCCTGGTCGGTGGCGACGACCCGCATCAGGGCCACGCCGTTCTGCTCGAAGGTGGACTTGCGCTCGGGCTCGACCTGCCCGTCCGCGCCGGGCGGGGTGGCCAGGCTGGGCAGGGCGGCCATGCCCAGCAGGGCGGGGATCGTGAGCAGTGCCAGCAGGCGGCTCATCCGGGACCGTCTTGCGCGACTTCTCATGCGGGCTCCTCCGGTTAGAGGCGTGCGGCAGCCCCGCCCGGTGCCGAGGGAAGCGACTTTCCCCGGTGTGCTGCCGGCGCGGCCCCGCTCGAAGCGGGGCTGCGCCGAAGTTTCCGCCCGACTTCAGCCCTTGTCAATATCCATGATCATCACATTTCCGGCATGCCGGTTACCACGTCACCACTCCGGGTGGTTTTCTCGGCCGGCCGACCGACGAGTGCGGTCAGGGCGGTTTCGAGCATGTCGGGATCGGGCGCCGCGCCGGTCACCATCGCCTGGAGGATGACCCCGTCGAGCAGGGCACCGGCCGCCGCGGCCGGCCCGGCTCCGATCAGCGGCGTGAGCAGGGTACGGATCTCCCGCAGCCACAGCCCGGCCAGCTCGCGCAACTCCTCGTTGCGGACGGCGGCCAGGTAGAGCTCGTACTCCAGCAGCATCCGTTTCCGGTCCCCCACGGCCAGCCCGGTCATCCAGACCAGGGCAACGACCAGGTCCCGCCCGTCGCCGATCTTCCCGGCCAGGTCGCGTATCTCGCGGCGGACCCGCTCGGCGGCCTGCTCCAGCGCGGCGGCGACCAGGTCGGGCAGGGTCGGGAAGTAGTAGGTGGTGGAGCCCAGCGGTACGCCGGCCCGTTCGGCGATCGCGCGGTGGCTGGTCCGGGCGATACCGACCTCGATCACGAGTTCGAGGGCGGCGTCGAGGATGGCCTGCCGGCGACCCTGCGGGTCACGCGCGCGGCGACCAGAATTCATCGGCACCCCCTGCCCCGCTGCTGTACGGTCGTACATGTACGACCGTACAGCAACACGCGCCGATCCGGCGCGGAGGATCAACATGCGCCGCCCCGGCGCGGAGGATCGGAGTCTCCAGGAATGCGCGACAGGCTGACGCCGGCCGCCGACACGAGCACGGACGCGGGCGCGGGTTGGCGGGAGTGGACCGGACTCTTCGTGCTCATGCTCCCGGTCCTGCTGATCTCGGTCGACATGACGGTCCTCGGCTTCGCCGTACCCAAGCTCAGCGCCGACCTCGACCCGTCCAGCACCCAACTGCTGTGGATCGTCGACATCTACTCGTTCATCCTCGCCGGCCTGCTGGTCACCATGGGCAACCTCGGCGACCGGATCGGCCGCCGCCGGCTGCTGATGATCGGCTCCGTCGGATTCGGCGTGGCGTCGCTGGTCGCCGCGTACGCCCCCGACCCCGCCACCCTGATCGCCGCCCGCGCCCTGCTCGGCGTCGCCGGCGCCACCCTGATGCCGTCCACGCTCTCGCTGCTGCGCAACATGTTCACCGACGAGCGGCAGCGCCTGCTGGCCGTCGCCGCGTGGGGATCGGCGTTCAGCGCCGGATCCGCCCTCGGCCCGCTGATCGGCGGCTGGCTCCTCGAACACTTCTGGTGGGGCTCGGTCTTCCTGATCAACCTGCCGGTGGTCGCCGTCGCCCTGCTCGCCCTCCCCCTGCTGGTGCCCGAGACCCGCGACCCGGCACCCGGCCGCTTCGACCTGCCCGGCGCCGCCCTGTCGCTGCTCACCATGCTGCCCACCGTCTACGGCATCAAGACCCTCGCCAAGCGGGAGTCACCACTGGTCGCCGTCGCCACGATCGCCGTCGGCCTGGTGTTCGGCTACCTGTTCGTACGCCGCCAGCGCGCCATCGCCGACCCGATGATCGACATCTCGCTCTTCCGCATCCGTCGCTTCAGCGCCGCCATCGCCACCAACCTGCTGGTGGTCTTCGCGCTGATCGCGGCGATGTTCTTCCTTCCGCAGTACCTCCAGTCGGTCGCCGGCATCTCGCCGCTGCGCGGCGGCCTGCTGCTGCTACCCGGTGCCCTGCTCTCCATCGTCGCCGGATTCACCGCCGCCGCCACCGCCCGCCGGGTCGGCATGCAGCGCCTGATCAGCGCCGGGATCACCATCTGCGCCCTCGGATTCGCCGTCATCCTGCTGCTGCCGTACTTCGACGGAGCCGTGATCGTCACCGTCTCGTTCGCGATCACCAACGTCGGCGCCGGCCTGGTCATGACGCTCACCAACAGCATCGTGCTCTCCGCCGTGCCACCCGCCCGCGCCGGCGCCGCCGCCGCGGTCTCCGAGACCGGGTTCGAACTCGGCGGCGCCCTCGGCGTGGCCGTACTCGGCAGCGTCCTCGCCACCACCTACGCGGCGCGGCTGCCCGACGTACCCGGGGTCACCGGGACGGCGATGGACACCGCCCGGGAGACCATCGGCGGCGCCGTCGCGGTCGCCGCCGAGACCGGCGGTACGGCGGGTCAGGCCCTGCTCGACACCGCCCGGGACGCGTTCACGTTCGGGGTGCAGGTGACCAGTGCCGTCGGCGCGGTGCTGCTGGCGGCCACCGCGGTACAGGCCTGGTTCCTGCTGCGCCCCGCCGCCGTCCGGCCAGCCGCCCCGGCCGCCGACCGCAAGCCGGCTGCCGACCGCAAGCCGACCGCTGACCGCAAGCCGGCCGCGGACCGGAAGCCGGCCGGGTGACGGCTCAGGGCTGGAGACGGACGCTCAGGCCCTTGCCGCCGAACTCCTCGCACACGAACACCGGCTGGCCCGGCCGGCTCGCCCCGGCGTCGAACCGGTAGCCGATCTCGTCGAACTCCTCGATCCCGGCCGCCGCGTCGACCCGCCGGGTGACCAGCCACCGGGCGAACGCGCCACGGGCGATCTTCGCGTGCACGGTCACGAACCTCGGCTCGCCCGACTTCGGGTCGACGGTCAGGAACTTCGGCGTGACCAGCCGGGCCGCGTCGACGTACGGCGTCACCGTACGGCTGTACTCGACGGCGGCCAGGTTGACGATGAGCCCGGTCGCCGGAACGCAGCGCGCCACCGCGTCGCCCCAGAAGTCGTACAGGCTGCCGTACTTCGGCCCGGGCAGCTTGTAGCCCATCTCCAGCCGGTAGGGGCGGATCCCGTCGTACGGGCGCAGGATGCCGTAGAGCCCGGACAGGATCCGCAGCCGCTCGTCGGCGTACTCCCGGTCGGCGTCGGACAGGTCACCGATCCGCAGGCCGCTGTAGATGTCACCGATGAAACTGTGCACCGCCGGCGACTGGTGTTCCGGCACCGCGTCCCACCCGGCGATGACCTCGTGCGTCTTCTCCGCCAGCGATTCCGACAACTGCATCACCTCGGCGAGCCGCGCCGGGGGCAGGGTCTTCAGGTAGCCGGCCAACTCCTCGGCCCGGTCCACCAGTGCGGGCGTGCCCAGCGGCATCCCGTCGCGCGGTGCCGCCCGCATCGCCTTCGAACTGTGGATGAGAATCATCATCGCCGGACCACGAGCCCTTCCATCGCCTTTGTCCGGCCCATGATGGCATCCTCGCGGTTCCGGCCGGCGACGCCGCCGGCCGGGACCGCCGTGGTGCCCTGGCGCGCGGCCGGCCGGCCGGCACCACTACGCCGGCCGGCCGCGGCTCACGTGCCGTTCCGCGGCCTCTTGGTCTCCCGGCCGCCGTCGTTGCTCAGCTTCCGTTTCGTAGCCCCGGTGGGGGTCACGATCTCGACCTCGGACTGATCCTCGGGCTCGTCCTCGGACTCACTCTCGGACTCGGGCTCGATCTTGGCCTTCTTCGCCGAACGGCCGCCGTCCTCGGCCGCCTTCCGCTTCGTGGGCCCGCCCGTCGGCTCCTTCCGGAGTTGCTTGACCTGCGCCATGGTCAACTCCCGCTCCGTCACCAGCGGTTCGCCGTCGTCGCCGGTGTCCGAATCGGAGTTGTACTCGTCGGTGACCGTGTTCCACTTCTGCGCCTGGCCCTTCGTGCGACCCCGGCCGGACAGCGCCATGATGTAGTTCGGGCAGGCGTACAACAGCGTCACGTAGGTGTTCGGAATCGCCCGCTCGATCCGGTCGGCCAGCTCCGTCACGTCCCGGTCGACGTACTCTTCGATGTCGATGTTGGCCGCCTCGCTCGGCCAGTACGGCCCGGGGCGCACCCCCCGCCCCTGGAACAGGTCGAGGTAACAGGCGACACACGGCCGCTTCACGCCCGCGATGTGCGTCGGGGTGACCCCCACCGCCCGGCTGATCCGGCGCTCGGCGTGCAGTCCGTCCTCGCCGTCCGCGCACACGACGACCGGCTCGGTGAGGGTCTCGCACACCAGGGGATAGTCCCCGTCCCACCGCGTCGACTCGTCGAGGATCCGTAGACGCAGCTTCGCCCGGTGCCGCTCCTCGCGCTCGCTGAACGTCAGCGCGGAATCGGCCGCCCGCTCGAGCCGGTCCAGTTCGTCGAGGATCCGGGTGACGAACTGCGTACCGGTCTTGTACCTTCCGGCGATCCTGGCCAGTTCGGTGTTGCCCTTCCCGCTGTTGGCGGCGATGTACAGCGCTCCATCATGGACGGCGGCCTGCACCTCGACGGGGTTGAGGTCAAGGTGGTTCAGGTACTTGAACACCAGGGTCGAGATCCACCGCAGCGCCTGCCCCTCGCGGTCGGAGCCGTACGAGCGCGGCTCGACGACGTTGTCCGAGTCGGCGTAGAAGTCGGCCAGCTTCCCCTTCTTCAGCCCGAGTTCGGCACCGGCCTCGCCATCGGTGGTCACCCGGTGAAGGGTCACCCCCATCTGCGGGATCGGCGCGTCCCTGGCCTCGTCCCAGGTCGCCTTGGCCCCCTGGAGGTGCCACCGCCGACTGCGGAACTCGTCGTAGAGCTCCTCGATGAATCGGGCCCTGGCCCGGGCCGGTGAATCCGTCGTCTGGGCTGGCTGGGTCATGCCGATCTCTCCCCGGATCAGAGGTTCCGCGACACGGAGCCGTTCGCGTCGCCACAACCAATCACCCGAGGGCCCCGGACGGGGCAGATACGTTTGATTCCCGACTCAGCACATGCCCACCGGCCGCCGCCGGCACGCGTACGATCACGGTGACCGTCCGCAACCGCCGGGGCAGGTGCCTGATGACCGATTACCGACACGACCTGCTCTTCGGGACGTTCCTCACCCCGAACGCCCAGGACGCCGAACGGGTCGTCGAACTGGCCCGGCTCACCGAACAGGTCGGGCTCGACCTCGCCACCGTGCAGGACCACCCCTACCAGGCCAGGTTCCTCGACACCTGGACCCTGCTGTCGGTCATCGCCGCCCGCACCACCACGCTGCGGGTCTCTCCCAACGTCGCCAACCTGCCGCTGCGGCCGCCGGCCGTACTCGCCCGCAGCGTCGCCACCCTCGACATCCTCACCGGCGGCCGGGTCGAACTCGGGCTGGGCGCCGGTGGCTTCTGGGACGGCATCGCCGCCCTCGGCGGCCCGAAACTCGGCGGCGCCGAAGCGGTCACCGCCCTGGAGGAGGGCATCGCCGTCATCCGGGCCATGTGGGCGGCCGGCGGCCCGACCGTACGCCTCGACGGCACCCACCACCGGGTACGCGGCGCCCACCCCGGCCCGGCACCCGCCCACGACGTCGGCATCTGGCTCGGGGCGTACAAGCCACGCATGTTGCGCGTCACCGGACGGCTCGCCGACGGGTGGCTGCCGAGCAGCTCATACACCGGCCCCGAGACGCTGCCCGCGCTCAACCACGCCATCGACGAGGCGGCGCGGAACGCCGGCCGGAATCCCGCCGACGTACGCCGCCTCTACAACATCGCGGGCTCCTTCGACGGCACCGGCAACGGTTTCCTGCGCGGGCCGGCCGCCGTCTGGGCCGAGCAACTCGCCGAACTCACCCTCGACCAGGGCATGAGCGCCTACATCCTCGCCAGCGACGACCCGGACCAGATCCGCCGGTACGCGGCCGAGGTCGTACCCGCCGTACGCGAACTCGTCGCGGCCGGCCGGTCCGGCCCGGCTACCTGAGCGACCTACGGCGGTCGTTGATCTGAGCGTCAGCGACCTTTCCCGGCGCCGGTAAGGTCCCTGCCGCTCAGATCAACGTGCCGTCGGCTCGCCGGAATGCGCGGGGACGGCCGGTGGTTGCACATGGCCGCGGCCGGTGAAGTGCCCGCCGGAGGGACGTGAAGACCCCCGGCGTAGGTGACACTCCCGGCACGTGAACCGGGTCGGCTGGAATGCCACGGCGACCCGATCCGTTACACCCTGTCCGCACCCGTTTACCAGCGCGGTGCGGGTCCCCCGCGTGCGAGGCAGACGTGGGTAGCGGCCGTCCCCCGGCCGTCACACATCCCCCTCGAACAAAGGACATCCCCCATGACGAAGTTTGCGACGTACACCCGAACCGCACTGCTGGCCACCGCCGGCCTGGCCCTCGCCGCCGGCCTGGCCGGCCCCGTCACCGGCGACCCGGCGACCACGCAGACCGCACCCTCGGTGGTGCAGTCCGCGCCGGCCTTCGTCGCGCCGCACACGGCGGACAAGCCGACCGTCGAGCAGCTGATGCCGCTGGGCGAGCCGACGAACCAGTCGAGCTTCACCCCGAGCGCGGAGCAGATGGACAACGCCCGCAAGATCGTCGACGCGGGTAAGGACATGGACCTGCCGCCGCGGGCGTGGACGATCGCGATCGCGACCGCGTTGCAGGAGTCGAAGCTGGAGAACCTGGGCCACCTGGGCGAGCGGAACGACCACGACTCGCAGGGCCTGTTCCAGCAGCGGCCGTCCAGTGGTTGGGGCACGGTGGCGCAGATCACCGACCCGGACTACTCGTCGAAGGCGTTCTACAAGGGCCTCACGCAGGTCGACGGCTGGGAAGAGATGCCGCTGACCGTGGCCGCCCAGACCGTGCAGGTCTCGGCCTTCCCGAACCACTACGCGCAGTGGGAGAAGATGGCCGCCGACATCGTCACCGACGTCACCAAGTGACGCTTACGCACACGTGGGCGCCGTCCATCCGGACGGCGCCCACGTTCGCGTCTCCGGCTCATTCGCCGAGCACCAGCAGCACGTGCTCGTCCGCGCCGTGCCGCACCGATCCGGTACGGGTGAAGCCACATCGTTCCAGCAGCCGGATCGACCCGGTGTTCCCGATGTACGGATCGGCGTAGAGCGGGCGGTTCCGCTCCCGCGCGAGGAACAGGGTGAGGGCCCGCGTGCCTATGCCGCGTCCCCAGAACCGTCGGCCGAGCCAGTAGCCGATGAACCGCCGGTCCCCTTCCCACCAGGCGACGGCGTTGCCGGCCAACTCGCCGTCGACGGTCACCGCCTGAACGAACACGGTCGGATCCCCGAGCACCCGCGTGGCCCAGTGCGTCATGAACCGCTCCCGCCCGCGGGGCGGGAAGTTCGACCGACGGGTCGCCTCCGGATCGTGCTCCTGCTCGAAGAAGACCGGCAGATCGGCCTCCTCGACGTCTCTCAGCCGTATGTCACCCGGCGACACGCTGCCCATGCGGTCGAGTCTCGCACCGGGGGCCGACAGTTCCGCACTGCGAATCCGGACACTCGGCGCTTTACCGTCCGGTGGTGACGTCTGTCGGGCGGCCGATCGGCGGAATGGCCGGCGGGCGCGGGTCGTTGTACATGACCGCGGCCGAGGTGGCACCGCCGCGGTGCCCCACCCGATCGCGCCCCGCCCGATCCGGAAGATCCCCCAGCCGGATGTCGCCGGGCCGGAATGGTCCGGGGTGCGGGTGCGTTACACCCGGTCCGGACGTGAGCAGCACCCCCGCCGCGTCGCGTCCGCCACAGTTTTGCCCCGCGTGAGAGGCATGCGTGAGGGCGGCAGCCCGAACACCCCCCGTTCGGGTTGTCACCATCCCCCTCGAACAAAGGACACCCCCGATCATGACTGTCTTCGCCACGTACACCCGTAAGGCCCTGCTCGCCACCGCCGGTATCGCGATGGCCGCCGGTCTGGCCGGCCCGACCAGCACCGCCCTGGCCGCCGACCCCACCCCCACGCAGGCCGTCACGGTCGCGCAGACCGTGGCAGAGCAGGCGGACAAGCCGACCACCGAACAGCTGATGCCGAACGGTGTCCCGGGCGACCAGTCCAGCTTCACCCCGAACGCGGAGCAGCTCGACAACGCCCGCAAGATCATCGACGCGGGTAAGGACATGAACCTGCCGCCGCGCGCCTGGACCATCGCGATCGCGACCGCGTTGCAGGAGTCGAAGCTGGAGAACCTCGGCCACCTCGGCGACCGTAACGACCACGACTCCCAGGGCCTGTTCCAACAGCGCCCGTCCAGCGGCTGGGGCAGCGTGGAGCAGATCACCGACCCCGACTACTCCGCCAAGGCGTTCTACAAGGGCCTCACCCAGGTCGACGGCTGGGAAGACATGCCCCTGACCGTCGCCGCCCAGACCGTACAGGTCTCGGCCTACCCCGACCACTACGCCCAGTGGGAGAAGATGGCCGCCGACATCATCACCGACACCACCAACAAGTAAGACAACGCCACGACGTGGGCGCCTCCCTGAACAGGGAGGCGCCCACGTTCGCATATCCGGACGTCCGGACGACGCCGGTCACGCCGACCGGTCGCACGGCCCCGGCAGGAGCCGGGCCAACTCGGCGGCGACCATCGCGTGCGCGGCGCGGGCCGACAGCGGTCGCTGCCCGGTGTGGCAGTGCAGGACCAGACCGTCGACGAAGGCGAGCAACCTGGCCGCCTCCATCTCGTAGCCGACGGGTTCCGGAAGCTCCCCGCACGCCAGCGCGTTACGCAGCGCCTGCTCGATCTGCGCGCGCAGGTTGGCGTTGCTCGACCGCAGCACGTCGGCAAGGGCCGGATTGCTGAACGAGCGTGCCGTGAACGCCAGTGTCACCCAGCCTTCGCTGCGCCGGGCCGGGTCGAGCGGCATCAGTTCGGCGACCCCGTCGAGCAGCATCCGTTCGGTCCGGGCGCCGGCGCGCTCGGATCGTTGCCGGCGGGCCGCGACCCTGGCCTCGATGCGGTTGCGGATCCGGCGGAACGACTCCAGGAGCATCTCGTCTTTGCTGGCGAAGTAGTGCTGGACCAGGCCGACAGAGATCCCCGCCTCTTCGGCGGTGCGGGCGACCGTGACGCTGTCGAGACTCTCGGCGGCGATCAGCCGCTCGACGGCATCGGCGATCTGGCCGCGACGCTCTGCATGATCCACGATCCGGGGCACGGTTGAATCATACAGCCATACGGTATAACGTCCCCGTAAACCGTACGGCAATATTGTGATGGAGTCTCCGATGCGCCCCTCGTCACTCCGGTCGGCCGCCGTCGTCGCCCTGTCCGTCACCGTTCTGTCCGTCACCGCGCTGGTCACCCCGCCCGCCGCCGCGGCTCCGACCGACACCGTCCACGACTACCTGCAACGGCACCGTGAATCGGTCGGCTCACCCGGACTCGCCTACGCGGTCGTACGGAACGACAGCGTCGTCGCCCAGGGCACCTTCGGCACCGACGGCGACGGCGCACCCGTGACACCCCGCACCGCGTTCCTGCTCGGCTCGGTCGCCAAACCGTTCGCCGGCCTCGCCGTCGCCCAACTCGCCGAGGCCGGCCGGCTCGACGTCGACGCCCCGGTCGTCGACACGCTTCCGTGGTTCCGCCTGGCAGACAGGGAGGTCAGCGACCGGATCACGACCGAACACCTGCTGACCCACACCAGCGGCATCAGCGCACCGGACGGGGTGCGGTTCGCCGACCGCTTCGACAACACCGACGGTGCCGTCGAACGCGCCGCGCGTGCCCTCGCCGACGCCGAACCCGCCGGCCCACCCGGCGGCGCCTTCCGTTACAGCTCGGCGAACTACATGGTGCTCGGCGCGCTCGTCGAGAAGGTCTCCGGATCGTCGTACGCGGACTATCTGCGCCAGCACGTCCTGGAACCGCTACGGATGCGGGATGCCGTCGTCGACGAGGCCACCACACGCGAACACATCCCACCCGGTCACCGGCTGACCTTCGACCGGGCGTGGAGGTTCGACACCGAATACGACGAATCCGGCGTCCCGTACGGATATCTCGGCGGCAGCCTCACCGACCTGACGAACTTCGCGATCGCCCAGTTGAACGGCGGAACCTTCGCCGGCACCGAGGTGCCGTCGGCCGAGGCGACGGCCCGTACCCACGAGGGCAGGGTCGAGACGTCCAGCGGTTCGTACGGCTACGGATGGCGCACCCGCGACCTCGACGGCGTCCGGACCGTGCACCACTCCGGCGCCACCGCCGGATACATGAGTTCACTCGTCCTCGTACCCGAACAGGACCTTGCCGTCATCGTCCTACACAACGCGCACGGCATGGCCCGCGACGTCCAGCAGTACGAGGCCGCCTTCAACGTCGTACGCCTGCTCCAGGGTGGGACGCCACACGACGTCGGCGCAGACCCCCTGCTCGCGTACGGGCCGTGGGTCCTGCTCGGACTGGCCGCCGTCGTCGTCGCGCTGCTGGCGCGTACCGCACTGCGAAAGGGCCCGAGGTCCGTACTGCGGACCTCCATCTGGTGCGGTGCGGCGCTGCTGTCGGCGTTCGCGGCCGGCTGGATACTGCCCCGGCAGTTCGGCGCCGGCCTGCGCGAGGTCATGCTGTGGGCACCCGACATGGCGATCGGCATCATCGCCGTTCTCGTCGCCTGTGCGCTGACCCTCGGTACGCACCTGACACTGTGGCTGAGACACGTCCGCACCGGTCATCCCTCGTGAGTAGGCGGAATCGGGCCACCGGCGCGGTTCAGGAGACCGGGGTCCCGACCTGGCCACGACGACGGTCGGCGGACAGGCGGAGCGCGGCGGTGACCGTACCGGGGACGGCGGCCGTCGCGGACGGTTCGGGCGCCACCGGTCGCGTCATCCCCGTCGGGCGACCGGGATGTTGATTCCGTGTGGAGTGGGGATAACACCTGCCGGGGCCGGTTCCAGGCCGCCCGGACCGAAGGGGGGCACATGACAGCGCCGGAGGAAAGCCAGGAGAAGGATCCGAAGACCGATGACGTGCTCTTCTCTCCGGACGGCGACCCGCACCACAAACTGGCGCAGGCGCCGCAACCGGACGAGCACCTGCCGGTCACCTACACGCACGACGGGGAGACCGAGATCGTGAGTGGCGAGCAATGAGGGCCGTGCGGATATGCGAACGTGGGCGCCTCCCTGTTCAGGGTGGCGCCCACGTCGTGGCGTTGTCTTACTTGTTGGTGGTGTCGGTGATGATGTCGGCGGCCATCTTCTCCCACTGGGCGTAGTGGTCGGGGTAGGCGGAGACCTGTACGGTCTGGGCGGCGACGGTCAGGGGCATGTCTTCCCAGCCGTCGACCTGGGTGAGGCCCTTGTAGAACGCCTTGGCGGAGTAGTCGGGGTCGGTGATCTGCTCCACGCTGCCCCAGCCGGACGAGGGGCGCTGTTGGAACAGGCCCTGGGAGTCGTGGTCGTTACGGTCGCCGAGGTGGCCGAGGTTCTCCAGCTTCGACTCCTGCAACGCGGTCGCGATCGCGATGGTCCAGGCGCGCGGCGGCAGGTTCATGTCCTTACCCGCGTCGATGATCTTGCGGGCGTTGTCGAGCTGCTCCGCGTTGGGGGTGAAGCTGGACTGGTCGCCCGGGACACCGTTCGGCATCAGCTGTTCGGTGGTCGGCTTGTCCGCCTGCTCTGCCACGGTCTGCGCGACCGTGACGGCCTGCGTGGGGGTGGGGTCGGCGGCCAGGGCGGCGCTGGTCGGGCCGGCCAGACCGGCGGCCATCGCGATACCGGCGGTGGCGAGCAGGGCCTTACGGGTGTACGTGGCGAAGACAGTCATGATGGGGGTGTCCTTTGTTCGAGGGGGATGGTGACAACCCGAACGGGGTGTGTTCGGGCTGCCGCCCTCACGCATGCCTCTCACGCGGGGCAAAGAGAAGAGCGGGGGACGTGGCGCGGGGGGTGCTGCTCACGTCCGGACCGGGTGTAACGCACCGGCGGCCCGGGCCATTCCGACCCGCACCGGGAAACCGACGCCGCCGGCTGCCACCTCGGCGGCGGTCATGCACAACGACCCCGACCCACCGACCATTCCACCGACCGCCGGCCGATCCACGTCACCAACGACCCACGAACCGCCCGGATGTCCGGATCTTGCCACTATCTGGGGCGCCGGTAACCGGACAGAACAGCGCCCGCCGGTCTTGTAGTTTGTCCGGGTGAAAATCCGGGACATGCTGTACAAGCTGTACGCCCGCCGCCTCCAGGCCAGTCTCGGCGACAGCCCCATGCCACGGCACGTGGCGATGGTGATGGACGGCAACCGCCGGTGGGCCCGGCAGATGGGCTACGACAACCCCAGCGTCGGCCACCGGTACGGCGCGGAGCACGTCGAGGAGGTCCTGGGCTGGTGCGCGACCGCCGGGATCGAGCACGTCACGATCTTCGTCGCGTCGACCGACAACCTGCGCAAGCGCCAGTCGGACGAGATCCGGTTCCTCCTGGAGATGATCGAACAGGTCGTGGCGGAGCGGCTGGTACGGGGTTCGAGCCGCTGGCAGGTGCACCTGGCGGGCCGGCTCGACGGGCTGCCCGACTCGACCCGGCATGCGCTGAAGCTGGCCGAGGAGGAGACCCGGGACCGGGACACCGACTTCCACCTCACCGTCGCGGTCGGGTACGACGGGCGGGACGAGGTCGTCGACGCCATCCGGTCCCTGCTGGACAAGGAGGCCCGGGCCGGCACCGACATCGACGAGTTGGCCGGGCGGCTGACCGCCGACGACATCGCCGCGCACCTTTACACCAGTGGCCAGCCCGATCCCGACCTCATCATCCGTACCAGCGGTGAGCAGCGGATGTCCGGCTTCCTGCTGTGGCAGGCGGCGTACTCGGAGCTCTACTTCTGTGACGTCTACTGGCCCGGGTTCCGGCAGGTCGACTTCCTGCGGGCGCTGCGCTCGTATGCGGCCCGCAACCGCCGTTACGGCGCATAGCGGCCGATCTCGCGGGCGAAGGCGCGCAGCAGGTCGTGGCAGGTGTAGCGGCCGGGCCGGTGTTCGGTGAGCAGGTGGGCGCGGGAGAGTTCGGCGAGGGCCCGCCGCGCGTCGGCCGACGACGTTCCGGCGAGGCGGGCGGCGCCGTCCGCGTCGACGTCCGGTTCGTGGTACGCGCCGACGCGCCGGAACAGGGTCGCGGCCGCCGGTGTGAGGTGCCGGTAGGAGCCGGCGAACGCCACCCGTAGGTCGGCGGGTGCGTCGTCGCCGCTGAAGAGGTCGAGGCTGCCGTACGCGAGCCGCAGTTCTTCCGCGAGTACGGCCAGCGGGAAGTTGGGGCGGGCGTTGGCGCGGGCGGCGACGACCACCATGGCCAGCGGCAGGCGGGCGCAGTGCCGGACGAGTTCGTCGACGACGGCGGGTTCGGCGGCGGCCCGTACGGGGCCGAGCCGGTGGGCGAGCAGTTGCCGGGCGTCGTCGGTGGTGGGCAGGTCGACGACGAGGTGGTGTACGCCGTCGAGGGCGACGAGGCTGGTGAGTTGGTTGCGGCTGGTGATGATGGTGAGGCAGCCGGGTGAGCCGGGCAGCAGCGGGCGAACCTGGTCGGCGTCGCGGGCGTTGTCGAGGACCATGAGCACCCGGCGGCGGGCGAGCAGGCTGCGGTAGAGGCCGGTCCGGGCGTCGGGGCTGGCCGGGATCTGGTCGCCGGGCACGCCGAAGGCAGCGGCGACGTCGCGGACGACGCGGGCGGGGGTGACCGGCGGCCCGTCCGGGTCGAGGCCGCCGAGGTTGACGTGCAGCTGGCCGTGGGGGAAGCGGCCGGCGATCCGGTGCGCCCAGTTGACGGCGAGGGTGCTCTTGCCGGCTCCGGTGGTGCCGGTGAGCAGCACCGCGACGGCCGCGGGCGGCCCGGAACGGTCGAGCAGGGCGTCGAGGGCGGCGAGTTCGGTGTCGCGGCCGACGAAGCGGAAGTTCTCGCCGGGAAGCTGGCGGGGCACGGGCCACCGGCCGGCGCCCGGTGCCGGTGTGTTGGGACGCCGGTCCTCCTGTGCGCGGTCGCGGGCGGTGGCAAGCACGCCCTGTTCGGTGGGGGTGGCCTCCAGGAGGGCGGCGAGGACGTCGAGCCGGTTGGTCGGGGGCAGGGTACGCCCACCGAAGTATCCGGCGATGGTGCCGATGGACCAGCCGGTCCGGGCGGCGAGTTCGCGGTAGGTGAGTTCGGAGTCGCCGCGCTGTCGGGCGTGCCGGCGGCGGAGTTGGCGGAGGAGCCGGGCCAGGTCGGACAGGTCGGTGCGTTCGGCCGAGACCAGATAGGGGTTGACCGCCATTTGGCGCCTCATCCGTCGAGGAGTCGAGTGGCCTGAGATTACATAGCCGTTCGGCAATGTTCAACGAAGTTCAGGATTCGTGGTGTGAATTCTCGGTTACCGCAATCATCGGTATCTGCGACGGGGCTTCCAACAACGGGTCGGTCGATCAAGGTGCCTATTTCCTCGCGTTGGGCAAGTCCCGTTGCCGCCCGACTTTTCAGCGTCGGCGTGTTCGCACTTTTCGGATCAGGGCGTCTATCGGCGCCCAAAAGGAGGAAGCCCGTGAACCCGCCCATCGTCGTACCCGGCAGGAGAGGTGGATCCAGGTCCGGCCTACTGCGCCGCCTGGCGTTTCCCGTCGCCGCGACACTCTGTCTCGCACTGGTCGCCGGGCCGGCACACGCCGGAGTGCCGAGCAAGCAGGGCAAACCGACCGAAACTGCGGCATCGTCGGTCGACGCCATGATCGAGGCCCGGCTACAGGCGCTGATCCTCCCCCTGCTGACCGCCGCGCAGAACACGATGCTCCAGGTGCTGATCCGCGACATCGCCGGCCGACAGTTCGACGGCGACACGAACGCGCTGCTCTCGAGCGTGATCAGCGAGGCCGAGGAATCGTATATCGTGCACCCGCAGGACCAGAACTGGCTGCACCTCAAGAATGGTGTCGCACAGTTCCAGAACATCTCGGGCTTCACCTACCCGCCGCAGATCTACATCCCGAACCTGGACGAATGGGTGCCACCGGCGAGTACGCCGACCGTGGCGGTCGCGCCGGCCGATCAGACGGCCACTTCCACGCCCGGTTACCAGTTCCAGAACGGGCAGGTGGTCACCCTGCCGACTCCGCTGACCGAGGCGTACGCCGAGACCAACGAGGTCTGGGTGTTGTCGGTCAACGAGGTCGTGGACACCGGCGGCGGCACGACGGTCGCCTCGTGGACGCCGCCGGCCGAGGAGGCGTCGGACGGCGTCGTCGGACCGGTGGCCGGGGCCGACGCCGGCGCGACCGGTGCCGGCGCGGGGACGCAGGCCGCCTGCAACCCGACCGGACTGCGCAACAACCGGGGCCAGGAACACCTGCACCGGTTCAAGGTGCCGAGCCCGAGTTCGCTGGGCGGGCTCTTCGAGGGCAAGCTGGAGATGAAGCTGATCGTCGTCGCCCAGGGCGGGGCGCACGTGAAGACCATCTACTTCGGAAAGATCAAGAAGAAGCACATCACGGGTTGGCAGTACCCCGACCACTTCCTGACCACCTGGGACTACGCCGCGTACGGCCCGGTCTGGGGCTACCAGTGGGTCGAGGTCGACGGCGGCCCGAACATCAACATCACCCTCAACATCAAGGTGATCGGCTCGGTCACGCTGGCCTTCCAGTCCCGCGACGACCCGGCCGGCGACGCACCGGTCTGGAACAACGAGTCGACCTACCTGCAGTACAGCACCGGCCTGGTCGACTTCGGTGCGTGCAGCGTGGGTGGTGACGGCGGGACCGGCCACGACAACCTCGCCCGCAGCGGCACCGTCTCGGCGTCGAGCACCTTCTCCGGCTACTCGGTGAACCGGATCAACGACGGCTCGACGAACACCACGCTCGGCGGCCTCCACAGTTGGGCGAACGCCGGGGGCACCTATCCTCCGCTGACGCCGGAGTGGGTGCAGGTCGACTTCGGGGTGAACAAGGCGGTGAGCCGGGTCGTGGTCTACACCAGCCAGGGCTATCCGATCAGGGACTTCGACATCCAGGTCTGGAACGGCATCACGTTCATCACCGTCGCGCAGGTCACCGGCAACACCCAACTGGTCCGGACGGTCACGTTCGGCCAACGCACCACCCGCCTGGTCAGGCTGCTGGGTAAGCACGGCCCCACCCATCAGCCCGGCTACGTACGGGTGAACGAGTTCGAGGCCTACCCGGTGTAGTCGTACCGGAACGACGAACCCCGGCGGGACGAGCTCCCGCCGGGGTTCGTCGCATGTAGTGAGCTACACTCACTATCAGGCGGACTCATTATGAGGATGGTGATGTGAGTAAAATGGCGGACCGGCACAACGCGGCACTGAACCTGTTGCTGGAGCTGGTCGTCGTGGTCAACGACGACATGACCCGCAGCCTGGCCCGTGACGGCCTCACCGGCTCCCGGGCCCACGTCATGTGGGTGCTCGCCCAGCGCGGCCCCACGACCCAGCGCGACCTCGCCGAGGCGCTGGCCGTCAGCCCGCGTACGGTCACCGGCCTGGTTGACGGGCTCGCCGCCACCGGCTTCGTCACCCGCGAACCGCACCCGACCGACCGCCGGGCGACCCTCGTGACGTTCACCGCGCACGGCACCGAGACCGCCGAAGCGCTTCTGCGCGGCCAGCACGAGTTCGCCGACCTGCTCTTCGCCGGGATGCCCGACGACCGGCTGGACTGCCTGGTCGCCGGCTTCGGCGAACTGCTGGACAGGTTGCGCGCCCACGATGTCGACCCCGTCCCGGCAGCCGGCACCGGCGACATCCCCACAACCACCGAGGAGGACCGATGACCACCACCCACGGCCGCCAGCCCACCCTGCTGCGCCGGGCCCTCGCCGCCGAGGCCGGGATGTGGCGCAGCCTCTTCCGCTGGATCTCACGCCGACGGCCCACGCTCGCCGACGACGCGCGGGCGTTCGGGTACGCCGGCGTGGTGACCCCGATCTTCGTGGTGTTCATCGTCGTGTCGGCGGTCGAGATCCCGCTGCTCGACCTCCTGCTCGCGCACTTCCTGCCGTGGCCGCCGCTGCGGATCGTCGCGTTGACGCTCGGCGCGTGGGGACTGATCTGGATGTTCGGGATGCTGGGCGCCGTACGCGTGCACCCGCACGTGACCGACGCCGCCGGCATCCGGGTCCGGTACGGACACTCGGTCGACGTCACGATCCCCTGGTCGGCGGTCGCCGAGATCCGGGGCCGGCGCCGGTCGTTGACCCACAGCAGCCGGACCGTCGAGGTCGAGGAGTCCGGTGACCGGGTACACCTGCTGGTCGGCACCGGCGGGCAGACCAACATCGACCTGGTGTTCCGTGAGCCGATGACCGTCGTGGTGCCGAAGGGACCGGACCGCCCGGTGAGCGAACTGCGGTTCTACGCCGACGCCCCGGACGCGCTCATCGCCCGGGCCCGCGGGCACCTGACGGCGGTGGCCACCCCGTGAGTACGTACCCGGTCCCGCCCGGCGCCGGGTGGCATCCGGTCACCGGTGGTGAGTCCGGGGCGGCCGTCTTCCGCAGTGCCGACGGTTCCCGGTACGCCAAGTGCGTGCCGGCCGGCCAGCGGGCGACGTTGGAAGCCGAACGCGACCGGGTCGAATGGCTGAACGGCAGCGGGATCCCGGGGCCCGAGGTGCTCGACTGGCTCGCCGACGACGCCGGGGCCTGCCTGGTGACGAGCACTGTGCCCGGGGTGCCGGCGGACCGCCTACCGGCCGAACAACTGAAGCGGGCGTGGACTTCGATCACCGACGCCGTACGGCGGCTGCATGAACTGCCCGTCGACCGGTGCCCCTTCACCTGGGGCCTCGCGGACATGTTCGACACCGCCCGGGACGTCGTCGCCCGTGGGGCGGTGAACCCCGACTTCCTCCCCGTGGAGCAGCAGGCCACCCCGCCCGACGAACTCCTCGCCCGCCTCGAACCGCAGGTCGGCCGGCGGCTGGACCAGGAGGCCGCCGACACCGTCGTCTGCCACGGCGACCTGTGCCTGCCCAACATCATGCTCGATCCGGACACCTTGCGGGTCACCGGATTCATCGACCTCGGCCGGCTCGGGCGGGCCGACCGGCACGCCGACATCGCCCTGCTGCTTTCCAACGCGCGCGAGACCTGGTCCAGCGAGGAGCGGGCGGCCGAGGCCGACCGGGCCTTCGCCGACCGGTACGGCGTCGAACCCGACCCCGACCGGCTGGACTTCTATCTCAGCCTCGACCCGCTGACCTGGGGCTGACCTCGGTGTCGGCCCGGGGGCGGGTTGCGCCGCCCCCGGGCCGACCGCCTACAGCGTGGTTTCGCCGTTGAGGCCGAAGAAGTCGTGCCATTTGGCGGCGGGGCCGAAGGTGGTGCCGGTGGACAGGGCGACGTGTACGTCGTTGGTGGTGCCCTTGGTGAACACGACGATGTCGTCTTTGCCGTCGCCGTTGAAGTCGCCGAGGTAGGGGAATTCTCCGGCGATGCAGAAGAAGTCGTGCCACTTCACCGTGGTGCCGGCGAAGCTGGTGCCGGTGGAGGTGGCGGCGTAGACGTCGGCGTTGCCGTCACAGGTGAAGGTCACGATGTCGTCCCTGCCGTCGCCGTTGATGTCGCCGATTCGGGGTTGTTCGTTGCCGACGGCGAACAGGTCGTGCCATTTCTGGCTGGCGCCGAAGCCGGAGCCGGTGGACAGGGCGACGTAGACGTCGGCGAGGGTGTTGGGGCCCTGGGTGAAGACGATGATGTCGTCGCGTCCGTCGCCGTTGACGTCACCGACGGCGGGGAACTCGCCGTTCAGACCGAAGAAGTCGTGCCACTTCTGCTCGGTGCCGACGAAGCTCGAACCGTTCGACAACGCCACGAACACGTCGTTCGTCGAACCCCTCGTGAACGTCACGATGTCGTCGCGGCCGTCCCCGTTGAAGTCCCCCACCGCGGCAACCTCCCCGCCGGGTGCGAACCAGTCGTGCCACTTCGTCGCCCCCGCGAACGCCGACCCGGTCGACAGGGCCACATGCACATCGGCCAGGGTCCCGTGCGTGAAGGTGACGATGTCATCGCGCCCATCGCCGTTGAAATCACCGGTCAGCGTCGTCTCACCCGACAGACCGAAGAAGTCGTTCCACTTCACCGACGTACCCGCGAAACCCGAACCCGTCGAGGTCGAGACGTACACATCAGCCAACGACCCGTGCGTGAACGCCACGATGTCGTCACGGCCGTCACCGGTGAAGTCCGTCGGCGAACCACCCATCGGCCGCGCCCCCGACGGTGACTGGCCGCAGTTGTCGCTGGTGAGGTAGCGCTGGTGGTAGGAGCCGGGGTACGGCGCCAGCGACACGCCGTTGATCCGGATGGTCTGGCCCACCCCGTTGAGCAGCTGCTCGTAGTGGACGTGTGCGCCGGACGAGTTGCCGGTGCTGCCGGTCAGTCCGATCTGCTGCCCCTGCCGGACGAAGGCGCCGTTGGGCACCGAGAACGCGTTCAGGTGGAAGTAGTACGTCGTCCAGCCGCCACCGTGGTCGATGACGATGTAGTTGCCGGCCCCGTTCGGCTGCGAGTGGTGCCGGGCGACACCGTCGGCGGACGCCACCTGCGGGGTGTTGTTGGTGACACCGCCGTCGGCGCGTACGAAGTCCAGGGCGAGCCGTACCTCGGCGCTGTGGTGGCTGTACGTCCACCGCTGCCCGCACGGGAACGGCGCTTTGAAGTTCGGTGCCGCGTACGCGACGGCGGGCGCGACCACGATCGCCACCGCGGCGACGGCCGACGCGACGAGGACGCGGAGCAGGTTGGTCATGGATCGGCGGGACATGCGGCTCCTTCCGGCCGGCGCACTCGGCGAACGGCTCTGTCGAGACGGTGGGTCGGCGCGCGGGCGGCCCGGCGTAGGCGGAGGGTCTGGGCGGGCGCGGAGGGTCAGGGCACGCTCGGCCGGGGCAGTTGGCTGCCGGCGGCCAACTGGTCATGCCACTTCCAGGCGTTCTGCACGAAGCGGGACCCGTCGGAGAGCGACACGTAGACGTCGGCGGCCGTACCCCGGGTGAACGTGACGACGTCGGCCCGGCCGTCGCCGTCGAAGTCACCGACACCGGGCGTCTCGGTGCCGACCGCGAAGTTGTCGTGCCACCTCGCGGCGGCTCCGAAGCCCGAGCCGGTGGAGCGGGCGACGTACACGTCGGCGGCGGCACCGCGGGTGAAGGTGACGACGTCGTCGCGGCCGTCACCGTCGACGTCGGCGAGGGCGGGCAGTGCGGTGCCGGCGGCGAGGTTGTCGTGCCACTTCCAGCCGTCCTGCACGAAGCGGTTGCCGTCGGAGAGCGACACGTAGACGTCGGCGGCCGTACCGCCGGTGAAGGTGACGACGTCGTCGCGGCCGTCGCCGTCCACGTCGCCGACGACGGGGGTCTCGGTGCCGACCGCGAAGTTGTCGTGCCACTTCACGCCGGGACCGAAGCCGGAACCGGTCGACAGCGCCACGTACACGTCGGCCCCCGCACCACGGGTGAACGTGACGATGTCGGCCCGGCCGTCACCGTTCACGTCGCCGACCGCCGGGATCTCGGTGCCGACCGCGAAGAAGTCGTGCCACTTCACGCCCGGACCGAACCCGGAACCGGTCGACAGCGCCACGTACACGTCCGCCGCCGCACCACGGGTGAACGTGACGATGTCCGCGCGGCCGTCACCGTCGACGTCGCCGGTCAGCGGGATCTCGGCGTCGATCGCGAAGAAGTCGTGCCACTGGGCGGCCGGACCGAACGCCTGCCCGGTGGACCGGGCGGTGAAGACGTCCGCCGCCGTACCCCGGGTGAAGGCCACGGCGTCGTCGCGGCCGTCGCCGTCGACGTCGCTGGTGTTGCGGGTCCGGGTGGTGGCGGAGACCTCGGCCGAGGCCGGGCCGGTGTTGCCGGCGGCGTCGAACGCGACGACCCGGTAGTGCCAGCGCTGCCCGGCCGGCAGCGGCCCGTGCCGGAACGTCGTGGTGCCGCTGGTGCCGACCAGGTTCGCCGGGTTCACCGGCACCCCCGGGGTGCGCGAGCCGTAGATCCGGTAGCCGGCGACGCCGGCGTTGTCGATCGCCTCGGTCCAGGTCAGGGCCAAGGCGTGGGTACGCCCACCGGTCGTGGCCAGGCCGCCGACGGCGCCGGGCGGCTGCGTGTCGGCGTACGGCGGCACGAGGCTGTGCGCGGTGTAGCGGCTGGCTGTCCACGCCGGCTGGCCGGCGGTCGGGGTGAGGGTGACGGTGACCGTCGACTTCCCGGCCGTCACCGCGGCCGGCAGCGGGAACTCGTCGGTCAGCCAGCGCTGGAACGTGTTGCCGGTCGCCTGCAGCCACACCCCGACCGGTACGCCGTCTACGGCGACCGCCGCCTGCTGGCCGGCGACCCGCTGGTCGCCGGTGCGACGCAGCCGTACGCCCTGGTTGGCGGGGTCGACGGCGAGGCGGAAGCTGATCGCGGCGGTGCCGGCGCGGACCTGGCCGTCGACGCCGACGTTGTCGTCGTCGCCCTCGAAGGTGGCGGTGAGCGGGTACTGGTTCGCGGCTCCGTCGCCGTAGACGTGGGCGGTGCGGCTGGCCGGGTCGCCGACGACGAGGGTGTCGGTCCGGGCCGCGGCGACGGTCGGCTGGGTGTAGAGGTAGGCCGTCGAGCCGTAGTCGGCCGGCATGTCGTTGGTCGGGCCGTGCTCGATGCCGAACCGCAGGCTGGTCGCGTACGACACCGCGTCGCCGATCATCAGCCGGTAGGCGACGTCGCATTCGTCGCTACAGCCGCCGGAGCGCAGGTTGTGCGCGGTGTTGCCGGTGAAGACGCCGCTGTAGACACCACGGTTGAAATACCAGCCGGACTCGTAGAAGTCCTCGGTGCCGGTGCCGTAGATCTGGGGTGTGGCGGCGCCGTCGACGTACACCCGCTCGTCGCCCTCCAGGTAGTTGCGGGTGTTGCCGGCGGGGATGTGGCCGCGCATGGTCTGGGTGACACCGACGAAGCGGCCCCGGCCGGCCTGTTCGGCGAGCGTCCAGTCGCGGCCGGCGACGGCGGCGCCACGCCGGGACTGGGTGGTGAAGTAGCCGGAGTCACCGCCGGCCGCCAGGGCGGCGGTCCATTGTGCACCTAATGCGGAGGTGACCTCGGCCTGGAGGCCGGTGACCGGGATGCCGGTGGGGTTGGTGACGGTGACGGTCGCACCGGTGCGGAACGGCATCGGCCACCAGGTGCTGTACCAGCCGCCGGGTGCGGTGTCCATGGCGAACATCAGGGACCGGACGTGCCGTTCACCGAGTCCGGCGCCGAAGAACCCGGCGATCGGCGAGTCGACGGTGGTCCGGCCGTCGAAGGTGATCCGCAGTCGCAGCCCGGTCAGCAGTGGATCGGTGGCGGCGGCGTCCGGCACCCGTAGCCGCAGCGCGGTGATCGCCCGTGGACCGGTGAGGGTGGCCAGGGTCGCCTGGCCGCCGGAGGGCACCGACACGGTGGCGGCCGTGGTGGCGGCGCCGGGCTGGGCCGGCTTCGGGTCGCGGGTGCCGGCGGCACGCAGCAGGTTCACCACGTCGGTCGCCGGGTCGGTCGGGTCGAAGGTGCCGATGCCGGTGGCGTCGGCGAAAGAGCGGTAGGTGACGTGGTGGAAGAGCGGATTGTGCTGGGTGGTGATCCGCATCGACTGGCGGTAGGGCATCGGCACCTTGACCGTCACCCCGCCGGAGGTCTGGTCGGCGTTGGTGACCAGCGGGAAGACGAACGGGGCGCCGAGGCCGCCGTCGACCAGGCGCTGCAGGCCGGTGTCGACGACGGTGACGCCGTCGAGCTCGATCCGGATCCACCCGGTCGCGGTCACGTTGCCCTCGTCGCGGGTGAACCAGATCGACTGGATCTCACCGGCGCCGCGGTCCTCGGCGATGACGCAGCCGCCGGCCGTACGCAGGCAGGAGTGGGCGCCGCTGAATCCGTCGTCGTTGGAGCCGTCGCGGGCGAAGCTGGAGAACTGCTTCGTACGGGTGCCGGCGGCGAGGTGTGGAAGCTGGTCGAGCCGGCGGTAGACGTCCCAGCCGACCGGCCCGCGGGCGGCGGTCGTGACGACGGCCGTGGGCGACGTGGGCCCGGCGGTCGCGGGTACGGCGACGGCGGCGGTTGCCGGCAGGGACACGGCCAACGCGGCGGCGATGACGGCTCGTCGGATCGTGTGGACGCTCATGATGGCCCCCGAACTGCCGGGCACGGATCAGTGTGCGCAGTCAACCCCGGACTTCGATACATGTCAATAGTTGACTGCCTGCGACGACTGGCCGAAACTTAGCTCCAAACGACCGCACCCACCATGGCCATGACGTGCGAAAACCGCCACCCGGCGACCAGCGGGGCCCATCGCGGGTTCCGCCATCACATCGATTGATCTCATTTGATTGATGGCGAGGTGCAGAATGCGACGACGCCTTCCGAGCGGCCACCGGCGCCGCCTCGGCCCATCCACCCTGGCGGCCGCACTCGCCGCCGTACTGCTGCCGGGCGTGCTGCTGCCGGCCCCGGCGTCGGCGTCGACCGCCGCCGGCCCCGGCGCGCCGATCGGCACGCTGGCCTGCCCCTCGATCCCGGCCAACCACGACCCGTCGATCATCATCATCGTCAACCGGGTCGGCCGGAGCCTGAACGTCAACGACAAGGTCATGCTCGCCGGCTTCGAGGCCGGCTGGGTCGAGTCGCACATGAACAACCTGCCGTGTGGCGACAAGTCGTCGCTCGGCGTCTTCCAGCAACGCCACGACTTCGGCTGGGGCACCCCCGAGCAGATCATGGACCCGGTGTACGCATCGACCCAGTTCTTCGTACGCGCCATCGACTGTGACCGCCGCTACCCCGGCTACACCGCCGGCCAGGTCGCCCAGTGCGTGCAGCGGTCCGGCTTCCCGACCCGCTACGACCAGTCGGAGGCGAAGGCCCGCAGCCTTCTCGCCGAGGCCCGGCGCGCGATCGGCACCATCGGCGGCACCCCGACCGACTTCACCGGTGACGGCCGTGACGACATCGTCACCTTCACCCACGGGTCACTCGCCGACGTGTACGTCTCGACCTCGACCGGATCCGGCTTCGCGGGCACGTCGGTGAAGTGGAACGACTTCTTCGGCCTGTCCGGTGAGACGACACTGACCGGCGACTTCAACGGCGACGGACGCGACGACATCGTCACCTTCACCCACGGATCGCTCGCCGACGTACACGTGGCCCTGTCCACCGGTGGTGGATTCGCCGGCGCCTCGAAGTGGCACGACTGGTTCTCGCCACGGGCCGAGATCGCGGCCGTCGGTGACTTCAACGGGGACGGCCGCGACGACATCGCCACCTTCACCCGAGGCACCACGAACGACGTCTACATCGCCCTGTCCAACGGCTCAGCCTTCATCGGCACCGAACAGAAATGGCACGACTTCTTCGGCCTCAACGGCGAATTCCCCGCCGTCGGTGACGTCAACGGCGACGGACGCGACGACATCATCGTCTTCACCCAGGGCCCCAACACCCTCGCCGACGTCTACGTCGCCCTCTCCACCGGCAGCGGCTTCGGCGCCAGCCAGAAATGGCACGACCTGTTCGCCGTCGGCAACGAACAACCCCGAATCGGCGACATCAACGGCGACGGACGCGACGACATCGTCACCTTCACCTGCGACGCCAACGCCGACGTCTACGCCGCCACCTCCACCGGCACCAGCTTCGCCGGCACCACCGTCAAATGGCACGACTTCTTCTGCATCGGCGGGGAGTTCCCGTACCTCGGCGACTTCAACGGCGACGGCAAAGACGACATCGTCGTCTTCACCAAGGGCACCACCAACGACGTACACGTCGCCCTGTCCACCGGCACCACCTTCGGCCCCGCCGCCAAATGGCACGACTTCTTCGGCCTCAACGGCGAAACCACCCTCTAGGAACCCACCGGATACCGGTGCTCGGCGGTGAAGCCGAGCACCCGGGCGGCGGCGCCGGCGTCGATCGGCGCCGCCCGGCCGGGCAGCGGCAGCCGACGGGGCACGCCCGGATAGAACCGGTCGAGCAGTTCCCCGGTCGGCTGCGGCGCGAGCGTGTCCGGCGCGGCCACGAACAGCACGTGGCAACCGGTGATCGGCCGGGTGACCGCCAGCCAGACGACGCTGGCCGCGTCCCGGGTGTCCAGGTAGCCCCACAAATGGGCGGCGCCGAACCCCGGATCGTCGACGTAGCGGGCGGCGATCTCCGGCAGGGTGTCCCGTGGACCGCCGAGCAACGGGAACCGCAACGCCACCACGGTCATCCCGTAGCGGCGCGACATCATCGCCGCGGTCGCCTCGTCGGCCTGCTTGGACAACGCGTACGGGTCGGCGACCTGCGCCGGCACCGCCTCGTCGACCGGCAGGTAGGCCGGACTCAGGGGGCGGGGCGCGAACGACAGCCCGAGCACGGCGATGCTGCTGGCGATGACGGCCCGCCGGACACCGGCCCGAGCCGACTCCTCCAGGGTCACGAACGTCGCCCGCGCGTTGCCGGCGAAGACCTCCTCGGGGCTGCCCATCGTCGGCGCGGCGAGCGCGGCGCAGTGCACCACCGCGTCGACATCGGCCAGCGCGGCCCGTACGGCGACCGGATCGCCGGCACCGCCGACCACCACCCGGTCGGCCGGCAGGTCGGCGGGATCACGCAGGTCGAGCGCGGTCGCCGGGACACCCCGGGCGGCGAGCAGGTCGAGCACCGCCCGGCCGAGCCGGCCGGCCGCACCCGTCACGAGAACCCGGCGGGGAGCACTGGTCAATCGGATCACCACCCGGTGTCGTGCGGATCGGTCGTCCGGATCAGGGTGGCACCCGGCACCGCCCTCCGTCACCCTGCGGTCGGTGACCCCGGCCGGGACCGTCCGCGACGGTGCCCGGTCAGGCTGGTGTGAGCGGGAGACTGAGCGACTTCAGGCCGTCGACCGCTCGGAACCCGAACCCGGCGTAAAGCCGCAGCGCGGCGGCGTTGTCGGGCTCGGTCTGCAACGAGATCCGCAGAGCCCCGGCGGCGCGGGCCTCGTCCACGACATGGCGCAGCAACTCCCGAGCCAGCCCGGATCGACGATGCGCCGGATCGACGTAGAGGTCCCGGATCATCCATGCGGTGCCCAGCAGCAGCGAGGCCGGCAGGACGGTGCGGGTGACGAACCCGTGCGCCCGTCCGTCCCGTACGCCGGCCGCCACCTGGAGCCGGCCGGCGGTGAGCTGCTCGGCGAGCCACCGCCGGGTGGCCGCCGGCGCGGCCGGCAGGCCGTAGTGCACACGGTAGGCGTCGAACAGCTCGGCCACCCGGTCGAAGGGCGGCTGCCCGGGGTCGACGGCCAGGACGGTCACCGGGCCGGCACCCGGGCCGCTCGGTCCGGGTCGCCCCAGCGGGTCCAGGCGTCGTCGACCACCGCTTCGACGGCATCCGCCGCCGCGCGCAGGTCGTCGACGGTGAAGGTCTCCCCGCCGTCGCCGCGCCAGCGCACCGCGCGGTCCTGCAACGCCGTCCAGGCCGGGAAGAATCGGCCCAGGTACGCCCCGGCGTCTGCCTTGGCGACGACGGTGCCGTGGGCGAGCGTGTGGTGCAGCCGGGCCGGGCCGAGGACCAGCCACGACACCGCCTCGCCGGGCACCGGTTCGGCGCCGCCCAGTTCCCCGGTCTCCTGCCGCGCCCGGCGTGCCAGCGGCCGCCAGTAGTCGCGCAGGTTCTCCAGGTTGTAGCGGCGCAGGGCGGCGGGGTCCACGGTGATTCCGAGGTCGGTGACGGCGGGTCCGCGTACGGCGATGCCGTGCTGCCGCAGGACCGTCCACAGTACGGGGTTCAGTTCGCCGCACGGCCGGTCGGCGTGGAACTCGCCGTTGACGACGAACGGGACGACGCGCCGGTCGTCGGGCCGCGCGGCGAACGTCGCCGGGTCGAGGTAGACGCCGTCCAGGTGCGGTCGCCCGGCCAGGCCGGCGTGTACGGCGCGCAGCGCGGTCAGGTCGTCGGTGGTCGCCGGGCGCGCCGTCCCGATCACCAGGTCGATGTCGCTGTGGGCGGATTGCCAGGCGCCGAGGGCGGCGGAGCCCGCGATGTAGAGCTTCGTCACGAAGCCCGGCAGCGCCGTGTCGACTGCCCGCAGGTAGCGGTCGGTGTGTTCGGCGAACATCGGGACACCGTACCGGCATCGGCCGGGTGGGTGGGGCGGGCTCAGCCGGCCGCGAGGCGGGCGGCGCGCAGCACCAGGTAGTGCCGTTCCGGCAGGCTCGTCGTACGCCCGGCCGCCGCCCGGTACGCCTCGGCCGCCGCCGGCCGGTCGCCGGCCATCTCCAGCAGGTGCGCCCGGACCGCGAAGAGCCGGTGGTGCCCGGCCAGCCGGGGATCGTCGGCGAGCGTGGCGAGCGCCTCGAGGGCGGCGGCCGGCCCGTGCACCATGGCCGCCGCCACGGCCCGGTTCAGGGCCACGACCGGGCTGTCGGTGATCCGTTCGAGGACCCCGTAGAGGGCGAGGATCTGCGGCCAGTCGGTCTCGTCGGCGGTCGGCGCCTCGTCGTGCAACGCGGCGATGGCGGCCTGGACCTGGTATTGCCCGACCGGGCCACGGGGCAGCGCGTGGGTGACCAGCGCGATCCCTTCGCTGATCGCGGCGGCGTCCCAGAGCCGGCGGTCCTGGTCGGCCAGCGAGATCAGTTCGCCGCCCGGACCGGTGCGGGCCGGGCTGCGGGCCTCGGTCAGCAGCATCAGCGCGAGCAGCCCGGTGACCTCGCTGTCGCCGGGGAGCAGGGCGTGCAGGGCCCGGGCCAGCCGGATCGCCTCCGTCGACAGCTCGACCTGGCGCAGGTGCGGCCCGGCGCTACGGGTGTGCCCCTCGTTGAAGATCAGGTAGAGGACGTGCAGGACGGCGCCGAGGCGACGTACCCGGTCTTCGGCGTCCGGCTGCCGGAACGGGATCCCGGACGTCTTGATGCGCTGCTTGGCCCGGCTGATCCGCTGCGCCATGGTCGCCTCCGGAACCATGAACGCACGGGCGATCTCGGCGGTGGTGAGGCCGCCGACGGCCCGCAGGGTCAGCGCGATCGCCGACGCCGGTGACAGCGCCGGGTGGCAGCACAGGAAGAGCAGCACCAGCGGGTCGTCACGGTCGGCGAGCATCTCCTCGTCGGCGGCCGGCGCGGCCAGCCGGTCGACCGGTTCCCGCCGGGCGACGACGTCCTCGCGTCGCCGCCGTGCCTGTTCGGCGCGGATCTGCTCGACCAGCCGGCGGTGGGCGACCTGGATCAGCCAGCCGCGCGGGTTGTCCGGGACGCCGTCGGCCGGCCACTGCCCGAACGCGGCCAGCAGCGCCTCCTGCACGGCGTCCTCGGCGGCGGCGAAGTCACCGGACCGCCGGGTGAGCACGCCGACGACCTGCGGCGCGAGTTCGCGCAGCAGGTCCTCGACGGCACGGTCGTCGCCGGCCAGGGGTCACACCTCCACGGGCGGGGCGGACATGACCGGGCGTACCTCGATCGGCATGTTCAGCGGCCGGCCGCCGGGACCGGGTGCGGCCGACACCCCGGCGGCGATCTCGACCGCCCGCTGCGGGGTCTCGCAGTCGACGATCCAGTAGCCGGCCAGGAACTCCTTCGTCTCGGGGAAGGGGCCCTCGGTGACGACGGGGCCGCCGTCGGCGCCGGCGCGTACGATCCGGACCTGGTCGGGGCCGGCCAGGCCCTGCCCCTCGACCAGTTCGCCGGTCGCGGTGAGCTTGTCGTTGGTGTCGCGCATGAACTCGATGTGTGCCCGGATCTCCTCGGGCTGCCACGTGCCGATCTCCGGGAAGTCGGCGGTCGCCGCGCTGAACTGCATCAACAGCATGTACTTCACGTCCTGCTCCTCACACCCTGGGCGCCGGTCGTCCGACGCTCTCATGGTCAGGTCGAGGCGGCGGGACGGTTCTCGACATCCCGCGCGGATTTCTCCCGGGGATTTTTCCGGTCGACGGTGGCCCGGGCGACGGCGCCGACCTCCGGCCCCGCCGCGGCGACCCGGACGCCGTCCGGCGCCCAGATGCCGGACCGGCCGGCCGCCCGGTCGTATCCCTCGCCGGTCGACCCGGCGAAGCTGGCCATCGCGACCCAGACGCCGTACCCGGTCGCGATCCGGCGGGCACGCTCGTCGTGCACCCCGGCCTCCGGTTCGTTGTCGAGCACCCCGGCGGCGTAGATGTCGATGCCGAGGGCGGCGGTGTCGGCGGCGTGCCGGGGAATCCCGGTGTCCTTGCAGACGGCCAGGCCGAGCCGCCAGCCGTCGACCTCGACGACGGCCGGGGCGGGTCCCGGGGCGAACCGGGTGGTCTCGGCGGCGCCCAGCCACTGCTTGCGGTAGGCGACGGCGGCTCCCGCGCCGTCGACGGCGAGGACGGCGATGTGTGACCGGCCGTCCGCACCGGCCACCGGGGCGCCGACCAGCGCCACCGATCCGGCGGCGGCGCAGGCGGCCACGAGGGGCGCCAGGCGCGGATCGCCGGGCTCGACCGCCGGGGTGTCGAACTCGTACCCGGTCAGCGACATCTCGGGGAAGACCACCACCCGGGCGTCGGCGCGGCGGACCAGCTCGGCGTGCGCGGCGGCGTTCGCCCCGAAGTCGTGGGCGATGCACGACGGTTGGGCGACGGCAACGGTGAGCGGCGGACGCATCGGGTCTCCTCGCAGGGTCGGCACCGGGCCCAGGTTCTCACGTCCGTCGGGCAGCAAACGGATGCCCGTACGGGCCAAACGGGCAGACCCTATGCCGATTAGATCGTGTTTTGTACGCCTATACCCCACCGCCACCGTTCGCCCATCCGGGCAAACCCAGACCCGATTCAGGGCATTTCACCGCTTGGAGCCAACGTTTCGACGGTGTTAGAAATTCATTACAGTCAACTCATGTGAGCTGGGGCACAGCGAGGAGGTGCGGGATGAGCGCTGACGAGCGCCAACACCGGATCCTCGCCCTGGCCCGCGGCACCGGCGACGTCTCCGTACTCAAGCTCGCCGCCGACCTCGGCGTGTCACCGGAGACGGTGCGGCGCGACCTGCGCCTGCTCGAACAGCACGGGCTCGTCCGGCGCACCCACGGCGGCGCGCACCCGGTCGAGACCGCCCGCTTCGAAACCACCCTCGCCACCCGGACCACCCGGCAGGTGCCGGAGAAGCGACGGATCGCCGCCGCGTCCGTCGCGCTGCTCGGCGACGCCGAGACCATCTACATCGACGAGGGCTACACCCCGCAGCTCATCGCCGAGGCGCTGCCCACCGACCGGCCGCTGACCGTCGTCACCGCGTCGCTGGGCACCGCCGCCGCGGTGGCCCGGCTGCCGTCGGTCACCGTACTGCTGCTCGGCGGCCGGGTCCGCGGCCGGACCCTCGCCACCGTCGACCACTGGGCCACCCGGATGCTGGCCGACTTCGTCCTCGACCTCGCCTTCGTCGGCGCCAACGGGATCTCCCGCGAGCACGGCCTGACCACCCCCGACCCGGCGGTCGCCGACGTCAAGGCCCAGGCGGTACGCGCCGCCCGCCGCCGCATCTTCGTCGGCGTGCACACCAAGTTCGGGGTCAGCAACTTCTGCCGCTTCGCCGAGATCGGCGACCTCGAGACCATCGTCACGGACTCGGCCCTGCCGGCGTCCGAGGCGCACCGCTACTCGCTGCTCGGACCGGCGGTCATCCGCGCCTGACCGGCCGCACCGCGCACCCACTCCCACCCTTTTGGAGGTTCGCTGTGCCCGTTTCCCGGAAGGTCATAGCCACACTCGCCGCCGCCGGCCTCGGCCTGGGCGCCTGCTCGGGAGCCGGTGGTGGCTCCGGCGGCAGCGACGACAAGACGATCACCGTGCTGATGGTCGGCAACCCGCAGATGGAGGACATCGCCAAACTCACCGCCGAACACTTCACCAAGGAAACCGGCATCACGGTGCGGTTCACGATCCTGCCCGAGAACGAACTGCGCGACAAGGTCACCCAGGACATCGCCAACCAGGGCGGTCAGTACGACGTCGCCACCATCGGCGCGTACGAGGCACCGATCTGGGCGAAGAACGGCTGGCTGCGGGAGCTGAGCACGTTCGCCGACGCCGATCCCGCGTACGACCGCGCCGACCTGCTGGAGCCGATCGTCGAGTCACTGTCCGGAGAGGACGGCAAGCTGTACGCCGCACCGTTCTACGGCGAGTCGTCGTTCCTGATGTACAACAAGGAACTCTTCGCCGCCAAGGGCATCACGATGCCGGAACGGCCGACCTGGCGGCAGGTGGCCGGCTTCGCCGCCCAACTCGACGACAAGGCCGGCGGCGTCGCCGGCATCTGCCTGCGCGGCCTGCCCGGCTGGGGCGAGGTCTTCGCCCCGCTGACGACGGTCGTCAACACCTTCGGCGGCACCTGGTTCGAGAAGGACTGGACCCCGAAGGTCAACGCGCCGGAGTTCAGCGAGGCGACGAAGTTCTACGTCGACCTGGTCCGCGCGTACGGCCAGCCGGGCGCGTCGCAGTCCGGCTTCACCGAGTGTCTGAACACGTTCGGCCAGGGCAAGGCCGCGATGTGGTACGACGCCACCTCGGCCGCCGGAACGCTGGAGGACCCGGCGGCGAGCCGGGTCGCCGGCAAGGTCGGCTACGCGTACGCCCCGGTCGAGAAGACCAGCGCCGCCGGCTGGCTCTGGGCCTGGGCCTGGGCGATGCCGAAGACGACCACACACTCCGAGTCGGCGTGGGAGTTCATCTCCTGGGCCACCAGCAAGGAGTACGAGAAGCTGGCCGGCGAACAGCTCGGCTGGTCCCGGGTGCCGTCGGGCAAGCGGGCCTCCACCTACGAACTGCCGCAGTACCAGGAGTCGGCGCGGTCGTTCGCCGACGTCACCCTGCGGGCGATCGAGGAGGCCGACCCGGTCAACCCCGGACTCCAGCCCCGGCCGGCGCTCGGCGTGCAGTTCGTCGGCATCCCCGAGTTCGCCGACCTCGGCACCAAGGTCTCGCAGGAGGTGGCGGCCGCGATCGCCGGCGGCACCACGGTCGACCAGGCCCTGGCCGACGGGCAGAAACTCGCCGAGGAAGTCGCCGCCAAATACAAGTAGCCGTTCGGTGGGGGCGCCACCCGCGCCCCCACCGGCGCCATCGCCGAGGTGACCCCGATGACCCAGACCATCCGACCGGCGCCGGCCCCGGCCCGGAAAAGACCACCGCCGCCGGTCCGCGGCGGTGCCCGGGACCGCCTGATCCGCCGCGCTCCCCTGCTGCCCGCCCTCGTCTTCGCCATCGTCGTGACCCAGATCCCGTTCCTCGTCACGATCTACCTGTCCATGCTCTCCTGGAACGCGCTGCGGCCGGGCGAACGCGACTTCGTCGGGCTGGCCAACTACGCCGACGTGCTCACCGACGACCGGCTGCGGGCCGCGCTGGTCAACACCGTCGTGCTCACCGCGAGCGCCGTCGTCGTCTCGGTGCTGCTCGGGCTCGGCCTGGCCGTGCTGCTCGACCGGCGCTTCCCCGGCCGGGGCGTCGTACGCACCCTGCTGATCACCCCGTTCCTGGTGATGCCGATGGCCGCCGCCCTGCTGTGGAAGCACGCCTTCTACAACCCGGCGTACGGCCTCATCAACGGAATCGTCGGCGGCAGCACAGACTGGATCTCGTCGTACCCGATGGTCTCCGTCGTCGCCACCCTGGTCTGGCAGTGGACCCCGTTCATGATGCTGATCATCCTGGCCGGACTGCAGAGCCAGTCGCAGGAGACCGTCGAGGCGGCCCGGGTCGACGGCGCCGGCCCCTGGCAGGTCTTCACCCGGCTCACCCTGCCGCACCTGCGGCCGTACCTGGAACTGGGCGCCCTGCTCGGCTCCATCTACCTGGTGCAGACCTTCGACGCGGTCTTCACCATCACCCAGGGCGGCCCGGGTACGGCGACCACCAACCTGCCGTACGAGATCTATCTGACCACCGTGGGGTAGCACTAAGTGATACCTATATTCGTGCTGGTCGCGGCGGCAGCCCTTGCCATTAGCGGCACCCCATGCCATGGTAGGTGCCATGTCTGGCACCTTTGACCAAGCCGCCAGTGCCGCCGACGTCACCTCTCGCTACGCGCCACACCCCGAACTCATTCGGGCCATCGTTGCCTGCGCCCCGCCGCTCACCACTGCACAGATTGAGGTACTGCGCGCCGCGTTTGGGGTCGACGAGCCTGCCGCAACCGCACCGGCAGCAACCATCGCCTCTCGGCAGGCGTTGCCAGACGCGGCCTAGACGCCGTCGGTTGCCGCCTCGGCCCCTCGGGCGAGGTGTGGCGCCTCTCTCGGTGCGCGACCGACCCCGAACGCGTCGAACCAAAGTTCGATCGCAGCGTTGATTCCCTTGCTGAGTACGCGCTTCGCCGAGTCTGGGATGTTCGGATCGGAGAACAGGCGGTTGGCTCGAATCACGCTCGGGTCGGGTGCCGGTGGCGGCTTCGGTAGATCGAGAGCGTCGCGACTACTAAAGCCGAGCACGACGAGCGTTTCGCGGGGGTCGATTCCGAGCGCCTGGACGAGAGTGCGGAGGGCATCGAGGGTTGGAACGTTGTCGGCGCTCTCGTACCGCTTGATGCTGCGTGAGGCGATGCCGGTCGCGGCGGCCACCTGCTCCTGGGTCAGGCCTGCGTTGACGCGGCCGTCGCGTAGGTGCTTTGCGAGGGCTTCGATGGTGGCCTTGTCGAGCGGCATGGGGACACGATAGGGCTGCTCAGGGGCCGGATTCAGTGCCGTAGCCAACAAGTGCCACTCCTGTCACCCTGTGATCGTTTTGGCTTTGGCAGTGTACGTGCTGCATGTGCGGCCTATCGATAGCGATCGACGTTGGCTGCACTGTCTGAAAATTGGCTCCGTGTCGCCACTTGCGTGCCACATCTGGCACATGCCAGAGTAGGTGACATGCCTGTCACCTCACCCCACACAGAAGGGGCCAACATCGGCACCGAGCGGGTGCGTCTGACAGACGTAGCCGTTCAGCGCCTACGGAAGCGGTTCACCCCTCTAAGCCTCAACCAGATCGCCATCACCAACGGCGTAGTCAGCCGGCGCACCTTCTACCGGCTACTCCAAGGCGACTTCGGTCTGACGCTGACCAAAGCGCTTGACCTGGCAGCCCTTGCCGACCTCGACGTCGATGAGGCGTTCGAGCGCGTCCCGGCTCCAGAAGCCGCGTACAGCCAGGCCGCGTGACGAACGAAGCGCCCGCCGGCTGCAACCCGGCGAGCGCCACACGATCCGCCACCACCGACTGACCAATGCGAGAGGAGTCGGCCTCATGGCTGACCACAACGGTACCCGAACGGCTACCACCCCCGCACTGACCCTCGTTCACACCGCCAGCCTCGGCCCTGCCACCACCGACTACCAGCGGATGCGCGCCTACCACATGGCCCCACAGGCCGTCCGGTGCCCGAAGTGCAAGGCCGGGTTCGCCACCTACTGCCAGTCGACCGGCGGCGGCTACGGCGGCTCCGTCCCCACCCACAAAGTCCGGCAGGACCGGATCGCGGCCTGGAGCGACGACCAGCGGCACAAGTACGGCGACCTCGCCCGCCGGTACATGCGCGCCCCGTGGGAGGCCCCGGCCGACCAGGTCGCCGAGGCCGAGGCTGCCGCCGCGCCGATCGTCGTGAAGTCGGCCCCGAAGGTGACGCCAAAGGGCGTCCGGCTGAGCGAACTGCAGGCCGAGCGGATCGAGTGGGCTGCGGCGGCCGGCGGGGAGACGTCGGCGTCGACCGCGCATTTTCACGGCGACCACCAGGAGCGGCAGACGGTCCTGTCCCTGGTAGCCAAGGGCATCCTCGCCGAGGGTGCCTTGGGCAGTCGCGGATACGACCGCCAGTACACGCTGACCGAGTTCGGGTGGCAGGTGTACTTCCAGCACCGGCTGATCATTCGCCACATTTCTGACGAGCAGGCGAAGGCGTTCATGGCCGCTGCCGGTTTCGGCGCTGTGGCGGTGGCGGCATGACGCCTCGCACGCTGGCTGAGGTCCGCGCAAGCTGGCCCGTTCTCGACGGCGCTCGGCACCTGCCGACCATGACGGACCCCGCCTGGCAGGACCCGCAGACGGTTGCCGCCATCGCCGGGGTCACCCTGCCGACCGAATACGTCGGCTACTACCCGGACGCGCTCAGGTCGGACGAGTGGGAGCAAACGATCGCCGACCACCTGGATGAGCTGGGCTCGACCCGTGAGGCGGTCGCTGCGAAGCTGATCACGGACGGTGTCACCGGAAACCAGCACGACGGCCACCGCAACCCGGTCGCGAACTGGCTCGCCCGCCAGGTCGAGGGTCCAGCGCCCGAGGTGGCCGGGATCCGCCTCGAGGAGGTCGGCGACCAGGTTCGTGCCCAGGTGCTGGACCAGTACGGGGCGTGGCAGGACATCTCGGTGCCGCTGCCCGAGCCGGTGGACGCGTTCTTGACCGTGTTCGACGCGAGCCCGGCGGAGCGGTGCGCGTGGCCGGCCCTGCTGGACCGGTCGGACATCGCAGTGTCGGCGGTGGCCGCGTGATTCTCGACGCCTACGCTGGCGCTGGCGGCTGGGACCAAGGCGCCCGCATGCTCGGCCTACCCACCGTTGGCCTCGAAAAGTGGCACGACGCCTGCATCACTGCCGTCAAGGCGGGCCACCCCCGCATCCGCTGCGATGTCGCCACCTATCCCACCGCCCCCTTTGTTGGCCGCGTCACCGGCTACATTGCATCGCCGCCCTGTCAGGCGTTTTCGCCCGCGGGCAAGCGAGCCGGCGAGCAGGACAAGGAGCGCGTTCACCAGCTCATTGACGACTATGCGGCCGGCGGCAACGATCCGGGCGACGGTTGGGCCGACGACCGCTCCCACCATGCTGCCCAGCCCGTTCGCTGGATTCGCGACCTCCGCCCTCCGTGGGCCGCCCTAGAGCAGGTTCCGCCGGTGCTCGACCTATGGCAGCACATCGGCGACGTGCTCCGCGGCTGGGGCTACTCCGTCTGGACCGGCATCCTCAACGCCGCCGACTACGGCGTACCGCAGACCCGCCGCCGTGCCATCCTGATTGCCTCCCGCGTTCGCCCCGTTTTTCAGCCCGAAACGACCCACGAGCAGAACCCGCCAGCAAGCGCGCTGTTCGGCGCTCGGTTTCCATGGGTGTCCATGGCCCAGGCCCTCGGCTGGACCGGCATTGACGGGCCGGCCCGAACCGTCTGCGGCGCCCGGTCGCCTCGCTGGGCCTACGGACAGGGCAGCAGCTACGCCACCGGCTGGACCCTCGAAACCGAGAACCGCACCGAGACGTCCGCAGGCCGCCTGCCCTACCGCCGCTCCGTCGACCGCCCCGCGCCGACCGTGGTGTCGAACGCAGGCCGCTGGGAGCTGCACGCAGGCGAGCGCGGCAACGCCACCGTCCGCAGTCTGGACGAGCCCGCGGCAACGGTGCTGTGCAGCCGCCCTGGGAATCTGACCTGGAAGACCAAGGAGGCGAGCCGGCAGGTCGGCATTTCGGAGGCTGCCGTTCTCCAGTCCTTCCCCGCCGACTACCCCTGGCACGGCACCAAGACCAGTCAGTTCCTTCAGGTAGCCAACGCCGTTCCCCCGGTGCTGGCTACAGCCATCGTTGCCGCAGCAGCCGGTGTTGGCGCTTCCCGGCAGTTTGGGGTGGCGGCATGAACGCCAACCACGTGCCGACGTTCCCCGAGAGCGTGGAGCGTGACGCCGACGCCGACCGTGCCGCCCGCCGTGAGCGCTGGGCCGGCTGGCTGTTCGTCGCCGGCACGATCGCGGTCGGTTTGACGCTGCTCGTTGTCGCACTGCATGCCCTGGGGGCGTCGTGAAGCCTCCGATCGGCTACTACGGCAGCAAGGCGACGATCGCCTCCCAGATCGTGCGCCTACTACCACCCCACGAGCACTACGTAGAGCCGTACTGTGGATCACTGGCCGTCCTGCTGGCCAAGCCGCCGTCGAAGCTCGAAACCGTCAACGACCTCGACCAAGACCTCGTCACCTTCTGGCGTGTCTGCCGCGACCGGCTCGACGACCTGGAGCGGGTGGTGGCGTTCACCCCGCATTCGCGGGTCGAACACCTCGAGGCCTACCAGCCCGCCGATGACGAGTTGGAGACGGCCCGCCGGGTGTGGGTGCTGCTGTCGCAGGGCCGGTCCGGAACGCTCCGCAAGACGGGATGGCGGTACTACGTCGACCCGGCCGGCACCTCGATTTCGATGCCTGCCTACCTCGATGCCTACCGCAGCCGGCTGCCTCCTGCCGCACGCCGGCTGATGGCTGTCTCCCTCGAGGCCCGGCCCGCGCTGGAGGTTATCGCCCAGTACGGGCAGCACCCGTCGACTCTGCTGTACGTCGACCCGCCGTACCTGAAGAGCACCCGTGGCGGCACTAACTACCGGCACGAAATGCCGGACGAGGCCGGGCACCGGGAGTTGGCGGAGGCGCTACTCGAGGCCCGCGCCGCGGTGGTGGTGTCCGGGTACGCGTCGCCGCTGTACGGCGACCTGTACGGGGCGTGGGATCGGGTCGAAATCGCCACCGGCACGGGGCAGGGCGGCACGTACGAGGGCCGGACCGAGGTGCTGTGGAGCAACCGTCCGCTGGGTCGCCAAGCGTCGCTGTTCGACGCGTTGGAGGTGCCGGCGTGAGCGGCCTGCCTGCCGGGGTGCTGGACACCGATGACGTGGCCGTGAAGGTCGACGACTGGTCGCTCGCGCACAGGCCTGTTGCTGATCGGACCACGTGCGGTCTGTTGATGGCGCGAATGGTCGTGCCGCGGCCTGCCGCCGGCCATCTGGCGGCGCGTTCTGCCCGCTTCTGCACGACCTGCTTCCCGCGACCGCGCGGCTCGTAGCCGTGGGGGCGGTGTCGGTGGCTGCCAGCCGGCCGCGCGGGCTCGACACCCGCCCGCCCCGCTTTCCTCCCCTTCCCGTCCTGACCTTGGAGGTCCAATGAGCTTGATCATCCGCCTTGGCGGTCGCCTCTGCGCCGCCGTCGTATGCCGCTGGGTGCTCGGCGACGAGTACGCGCCGCCGAAGCCGTGCGCGGTCGCCAAGGCCGCCAACCGAATGTTGGCCCGGCCGCCGCGCCCGGCACCGGATGCCCCGACCCTGGTGCTGCCGGCCGTCAACGGCGTGGTGCCGCCCGTCAACTGGCCGGGCCGGCGACGTCCTGGCTACGACTGGGCGGCCTCCCCCGGCCCGCGGCCCCGCTTCGGTACGGGGGCACGGCTGTGACGGGGCTCCTGGTCGCCGCCGTTGTCGTCACCGGCGTCCTGCTCATCGGTGCGCTGATCCGCTGGGACCGCGCCGACACGGCCCGCATGGCGCTCGCGGACGAGCGGAATTACCTCGTCGCCGAGAACGCCGAGCTGCGTGGCCAACTCGAACTGGTGATGCGCCAGCTCGTGACGCCGAGTGTCGCCGAAGACCTGATCGAGGACTTGTATGACCACCTGGACCAGGAGGCCGGCCGATGATCGGCAACTTCGTGGCCGCCGCCGGCCAGGAGATCGCGGCGTGCATCCTCTACATGCTGATCGGCTTCCTGGCCGGACTGATGTCGTACCGGCGGCTGCGTCGCCTCTACCTCGAGCTGTCGGCCGAGGAAGTGCCGCCTGCGGTCGATCCGGTTGACCCGCCGGCCACGAAGGCCGCATTCCCGCCGGTTGCGGACCTGCGTCCAGCACCGACGGCAATCCCCAAGCAGTGGCCGGTCATCAACCCGCCGCGCCCAATCCCGACCGCCGCCCGGCCGCGGACCCGCGACGAGGTTGACGCCGACGTCGCTGCCCTGAACAGGGAGATCGCCGCCGCGTGGGAGCGCCGCTGGAACCACCACCCGAAGCACGGGGCAACCGAGCAGTGGGAGGTGCCCGCCGACCTGCGGACGTCGGTTGTTGCTGACCAGGTGGGGCGGTCGTCGTGAAGACGTGGTGGAACCGGCTGGCCGTCTGGTGGTGGAACCTGCGCGCCCTCGAAGCGGCCCGGACGCAGGCCGAGCAGCGGGCCCGCCACCACCGCGACCGCGCCGACGCGTACGAGCACGAACTGTGGCAGGCCGAGCAGACGGTTGCCGACCTGCGCGCCGAAGCGAAGGCCGCCGACGAACTGTGCCAGGAAGCCGATCGGCTGAGGGTTGCCGCGCTGACGGAGAAAGCTCAGGCGCTTGTGACGCTGGGCCGGCTGTCGGGTCGCCTCAACGAACTCGATCACCTCGCCGACGAGATGCCGGACGAACTGTCGGTTCGGGTGCGTCGTCTGACGCGTCCGCATGCTGAGAGGGCGTCGTGATGGGGTCGGTGCAGCCAATCGAACTGGTCTGGATCACGCCCGCCGATCTGCTGGTCGCGTTCGCGTTCCAGGTGACGCTGATGTTGCTCGTCGCGGCCGGCGTGGTGTGGGCGGTGCGATCGGACGGCAGCGAGCCGGTCGACGTGCCCGGCGACCTGGCCGACGAGCCCGAGCCTGCGCCCGTCCGCCCGCGGTCGCGTCGTCACGTCTCCCCCGCCCTGTGCCCGCGCTGCTCGGACGACACGACCGTCGACCTGACCAGTGCGCGTGAGGCGGTGCACGGTGGCTGACCGTCTCGCTGCCGCCGTGCTGGCGGGTGCGGTTGAGGGCTGGGTGCTTGGTGTCGGGCTGATCGTGGCCGCGCTGGCAGCACTGGTGTGGCTACGGCGTCGTGTCCGCCGGCCTCGGCCGGCTGTGGGTCGGGTGTCGCTGATCCCGGTGCGGCGCGGCCCGGTCGAGGTGGCCAGCGTGATCGTGCCGTGGCGAGGCGGGGCACACCGATGACCTTCCGTTCGAAGACCTGCATCGAGATCGTCTGCGACGGCGGGCCGTGCGAGCCGTGGTACAGCGGCACGTCGCACTTCGACACCGAAGCCGCAGCCATCGAGCAGGCCCGCTACGAGGGCTGGATCGTGCTTCCCGACGGGCGGGCGTGGTGCCGGCGGTGCGCCGAAAAGGTCGACTGCACCGTGACCGGCCACCAGTGGCAGGAGCGGCAGCCAGCTACCCATCACGGGGTTGCGTACCGGCGCCGCTGGTGCGGGCGCTGCTCGGTAACCGACTTCGACCCGCCTCATGACGAGCTTGCGACTGCGCTCGATGTAGCTAAGGCGCGTCGCCGTGAGGCTGAGCGTCGCCAGCGGCGAGGCGGTGGCCACCGTGGCTGACCAGTTCGCGATCCCCGCCCGCTGCACCCACCGCCCCCTCGCCGGCGGCAGGGTCGTCCCGCACATCTCCGTCGTCCTCGCCGACGGCCGCCCAGTTCTCGGCGCCGTGCACCGCAGCAAGGCGATGCGGTGCATCTCCGAGTTCCGGTGCCAGATCTGCGGCGACCCGCTCGGATCGCCGATGGTCGTGTTCGTCACCGACGCCCAACTCGCCGACCGGTACAGCCCCGAGGCCGCTTTGCATCCGGAGTGCGCGGCGTACAGCCGCAAGGCGTGCCCCGTGCTCGCCGGCCAAGTCGACACGCTGCGCGGCGTGGACCGGCATGTCGGGTCGGCGTGTTCGGAGCCAGGCTGCGACTGCGCCGGTTGGGTTGCCTCGGATGGCCCGTCAGTGCGCGGCCGGGAGGTTGGCCGCTGGTGGGCGGTGTGGCTCGACAGCTATGCAATCGCGGTCAACGAACGGCATGAGGTGCACGGCCTGTCGTGGCGGGACGTGAAGCCGCGCCGAGTGCGTGAGGTCGAAACAGCGGGCGGTGGCAGCCGTGGCTGAGCGGGAGCGGTGCCGTCCGCTGGTCGACGACAACGGCCAGGTCGTCGCCTCGGTGCGCGGCAGCGGCGAACTGCCTGAGGAAGCCCGCCGGGCGCTGCTGAATGTGGTCGAGGCCGCCAAGCGGCTACAGGCCGAGCAGGATGCCGCCGACCCATCACGGATCGTCCGGTGGGAAGAGGGGCAGCAGCGGATCCGGGAGCGGGTCGCGCGGTGGCGCCGCGAGGACGGTGACTGGTGAGCCGGCCGCCGACCTCACTCGCCCTTCGGGATCCGCTGGACGGTTGGCCGCCTGGTCGGCGGCAAGCCAGCAGCCTTACGGATGCGGTCGATGTGCTGCCGGTCGTAGTGGCTGACGCGCTCAATCGCCGACGGACCAGCCCCAGCTTGCAGCGCCTTCACGATCGCGTCGTGGAGAGCCTTGCGCTTCTCCTCTTCGGCGTTCTGGGCGTCTTCGTGCTGGTCGGATGCTGCCTTGACCTCGGCCAGGGCGCTCACCTTCGGGTCTTCTTCGTCGGCCATGCGGCTGATTCTGCCGCAGTCACTTGTCTCCTCATGAGACAACAGTGTAGCTTCAAGTTATAACACCGTGAGACATCGGAGTTCTGAGTGACACAGCTCGACGACGCCCCAGCGCACTACCCCTTCCTGAATCTCGGCCCCGCCGACCTCGGAACGGGCAACAACCTGCCCCGCTTCAGGAACCCGGAGCGCTTGCACCAGGAAGGTCACATCTACGTCCTGCGCTTCGGCGACACAACCAAAGTTGGCTACACGAAGGCAGTACAAGAACGCCTCACCAAGCACATCCGGACATTCAGCACGTGTGGTCCCCTCAACCGCCTCTGGGTCTCCGGCCCACACAGCAAGCCGGAAGCCAACGAGCAGGCACTCCTTGCCTTCTGCCGGGCTAGAGGTCAGCAGTTGCCGCAGAGCCGCGAGGCTTTCGCGGGTTTGGACGTTGACGAGGTGATCCGCTTCGCGGAAGCGCTGCAATTCGACCGGTACGACGCCGATGTGCATCAGCCGTGGCTCGCTAGGTGGGTCGCAGACCAGCGCGCCTACACCGAGCGAACCGGCATCGGGCTGTCACTCGAAGACTTCATGAGCGACGACTTCGTTCTCATTCGCCGAGACGTCTGGGAGCAGACTCGCGCCGAAGCTGCCGAGTCGATCGGACGCCTCTTTGGTCGCACTGGCGACGGACGTCAGATCCCACCCCAGCGGCCCTGCGACATCGAAGACGAGCTGATCGAACAGGTGGCGCGGCTGACGAAGCAGTCGGTCGCCGACGTGCTCGACCTGTCGTACATCGATCTGCTGCAACTGATCGGCGAACAGCGCATGCAAGTCGAAGCCGCCGAGTTGCGCCTCTACGCCATCAACGAGGGCCGCGACGACATCCGCTTTCCGCTCTGGCTGACCCGAACGGAGGCGCCGAAGTGAACCCGTCGCAGGTGCTTGCCGCCGCGCCCTCCACCGTTCCCGCCTCCCGATAGGAGCGCCCATGACCATCACCAACCCGCCACCGAAGCCCTTCGCGCTGGCCACCCTGACTACCGACAGCGGCAACCTGACGCTGCCGTGCGAGCCGATCACCGAGCACATCGTCATCACCCCGTCCATCGGCATGGACGAGCACGGCAACAGCCTGCTCATGGGCACCTTCCAGGTAACCCACCAGCCGTCCGGCCTGAACATGGGCGACGGGAGTGGCTGCATCAACTGCTGTCGGCGGGCCGGCCGGGCGCTTGCAGCGTTGAGCGTGGACTGGTCGCAGATAACCGTCGAGAACAGCCGTGAGCTGAGTGCCGCATGGTCGGACGAGGTCAAGATGTCCGTCGCGGTCGCGCGGACGGTCGAGTGGGGCTGCGACACCGACTACTGCGACTATCCGGAAGGTCCGACGGCGTTGGTCGAAAAGGCCGGCTCGGCGACCGAGGGTGCGGTGTCGGCGAGATCGTCGACATCACCATCAAAGGCGCCCGCGTCATCCGGGTCGACGACAGCCTACGAGGCTGGCGGCACCGACACCCTGCACTTCGAGTGCAAGGACAGCTCCGGCTGCTTCGCCTCCCAGGTCGAACTGGGCGTCAAGCCGGTCACCGTTGCCCACGCCGCCCCGCCGGAGTGGCCGCCGGTCCCCGGTGACCTGTGGCGGGACCGGGTCGGTTCCCTGTGGTTCGCCTACACCAAGCGCAGCGAGCAACGTGCCGAGGTCGTCATGCAGCCCGCCGATCCGGTTGTCGGGTACAAGCCGAAGACGCCGGGCCTGGTGATGAGCAGCGTTGGCCCGCTGACGCTGGAGTACCGGCAGCCGTTGAGCCCGCTGCCCAAGGCGGGCGAGCAGGCATGACCTCGATCCGTCCTCACCACCACATTGGCCCACTGAAGGCACCGTCTTGCGGCGGAACGCCGATCGCAGGGTACTCGGACTCCACGCCCTGCCCAGGCCGGCCGCATCCGATGACGCTGCCGAGCCGCGTCGGCGAAGCTATGGACTACGTCCTCAAGGACTCGCCCGACTGGCACAACCTGAAGACGTCGCTGTGGGATGCGCACGCGGCCCGGAACCTTCACTACGGGCATTCGGTCGACACGATTTCTCCTCTGAGTGGGCAGGTCTGTAACGGCGGTAAGTCGTGACCGCCCCGCTGCTGGACCTCGACGTTCCGGCCGTCAAAACGCCAACCTGCTCCGAGGGTCACGGCCCCATGATGCTGCGGACCGGCCCGCAGAGCCCCGAGTCCGCTTGGTGCGGCACCTGGCACGACTGCACCTATATCGGGCCGGGGAAACGCTGCTGGAACTCGCACCTGACGGCGTCACCCGAACTGCGCGCCTTCCTCGCCGAGCAGGCCGCCCGCTCTACCGGTGCGCGAGGTGACCGATGACCGCCCGCCCCGACTCCGCCGTGCTGGATCTCGGTGACCTGCCCGCACTGCTGGCCGACGCCACCCTGCCGCCCGAGTTGGCGACCGCCGGCCGGCAGGAGACGCCGTGCCCGTACTGCGGCGACCCGCTTCCCGGCCTACTCGCCCTCTGCTGGGGCACCGCTTCCGACGGGCGGCCGTGTCGCAGCCATGCCCTCGACGCCGACCGCACCTTCGAACGGAGCCACGAGAGTGACTGAGCCGAACTGGAAGCCGCTCGAAGCCGTCATCCCCGCCGCCGACTGCGGCGACTGGATGTGGATGGACCGCGGCGAGCACGACGGTCACACCATTGAGCACTACAAGCACCGCAACACCCGCGGCTACCTGAACCTCGATGAGTCCGGCAACGCCTGGCAGGCCCGGACCATCGAGTACGGCTGCCCCCCGTGGTGCGACGAGCAGCACGAGCACCGCCAGGACGTGTGGGTCATGGAACAGGTGCCGCTCGCCGAGGCAATCGAACAGGCACTGTTGTGACCGCCACACTTGCCGGCCCCGTCGGCGTCATCGGCTGGGACATCTCTGACGACGAGTGGCGGGCACGCCGCTCCGAAGGGTTCGGCGGCTCCGACATCGCCGCCATCCTCGGCTTCTCCACCCACCGCACCCCCTGGGAGGTGTGGGCAGAGAAGACCGGCGTCCGCACCTGGGCCGACAAGGAATCCCAGGTCGCCGACCTCGGCACCGCGCTGGAGCCGTGGCTGCTCGACCAGGCCGCGATCCGGCTTGACCAGCAGGTTCGCCAGCCGAAGTTCCGCACCTACGCCCACCCCGACCATTCGTGGCGCCGCTGCTCCCCCGACGGGCTCACCGACACCGGCATCGTGGAGTGCAAGACCGCCGGCCTGATGTCGTTCCGGGCGCCGGTCGGCTGGGACGACGGGGCGACACCGCTCGGCTACGAATTCCAGTGCCGGTGGACGTTGCACGTCATGGATCGGCCCCGCATCGACCTCGTCGGCCTCGTCGCCGGCATGGGGCTCGTGCACCGCACCATCGTCCGCGACATGGCCGTCGAACGGGACATGGTTGACCAGGTCACCGACTGGCACCGCACCCACATCGTCGAAGGCGTCGAGCCGCCGATCGGACCCGGCGACAACGAAGCCCTGGCCCGCCTGTACCCGCGGTCGGACGGCACCGTTGTTGACCTGTCCGACACCGACGCCTACGAACTTCAGGCCGCATACCTCGCTGCTCGCGCCGAAGAGTCCGCCGCCAAGCAGCGCAAAGAGGCTGCCGGGGCCGCGTTGAAGGCGCTGATCGGCGCCCACGACTCCGCCACCGTCGAAGACCACCTAATCGCGACCTGGTCGAACAAGAAGGGCGCCGTCGACTGGCCTGCCCTCGTTGCCGACCTTGTCTCCACCCACAGCATTCCGGCACCGAACCCGGACGTGTACCGCAAGCCGTCCACCCGGTCCCTGAACGTCAAGGAGTAGCCCTATGGCCACCAGCAACGGAACCACCGCCCCGACCAACGCCGCGCAGGCGCTCGCCACCCGCCGCGAAAACGGCGGCGTCGCCCAGAACACCATCGCCGACCGCATCCGCTCCATGTCCGCCGAATTCCAGCTCGCCATGCCCCGCGGCGCCGAAGCAACCCAGCTCGTCCGTGACGCCCTGACCGCGCTGCGGATGACCCGAAACCTGTCGAAGTGCGAGGACACCTCCGTCCTCGGCGCCCTCATGACCTGCGCCCAGCTCGGGCTGCGACCCGGCGTCCTCGGTCACGCCTGGCTGCTGCCGTTCTGGGACCGGAAGGCAAACAGCCACAAGGCGCAACTCGTCATCGGCTACCAGGGGCTGATTGAGCTGGCGCACCGCTCCGGCAAGATCTCGTCGCTGATCGCCCGCACGGTGTACGAGGGTGACGAGTTCGACGTCGACTACGGCATTGCCGACACCCTCGTCCACAAGCCGGACCTGTTCGGGGACCGTGGTAACCCGGTCGCCTACTACGCCATTGCGAAGTTCACGACCGGCGGCTACGCCTTCTACGTTATGTCGCACAAGGACATGGAGCGGTACCGGGACCAGAACGCAACCGCGCGGACCCGCGAGGGCAAGGTGTTCGGGCCGTGGGTCGACCACTTCGAGGGGATGGCGCACAAGACGTGCGTCCGCCAGTTGGCGAAGTACATGCCGAAGTCGACCGAGTTGGCGTACGCGCTCGCCGCCGACGAGGGCGTACGGGTGGACCTGTCGCCGAACGTTGATCCGGCCGAGTCGACGGAGCACCCGGACGTTCTGGACGGGGAGGTGGTTGCGCCGACGTCCGGACCGCCGGCCAACACCGCGGGCGACGAGGGCTGGCCCACCACGGCGAAGCCGGCCGACGCCAACGGTGGCGCCCAGTGAGCAACGACAGCACGGCGGACGCGTACACCACCGACGACGACGGGCTGACGATCCGCGACGACCGCGGCGCATCGCTGGTAGTCGAGCGGTTTGACCGCCACCGGATGGGTGCGTGGATCGCGCGGCCCGGCGAGAGCGACGGCCACACGGTGTGGCTGTCGCCGGACGACCGGCGTCGCCTTGCCGCCTACCTGCTGGACGGTGCGGCATGAGCTGGCACCTGAGCAACCTCTCGGCGTTCGATGTCGAGAGTTCCGGCGTCTCAGTCGACGACGACCGGATTGTGAGCGCAACTGTGGCCCACGTCCGTCCTGGCGAGCAGACCGAGGTGGCATCGCACCTGATCGCAGTCGACGTTGACATTCCGGCACAGGCAGCCGAGGTGCACGGCATCACGACCGAGTACGCCCGCGCCAACGGCAAGCCTGCGGCCGAGGTGCTGGAGTTGGTGGCTGCGCACCTGACGGAGCTGCAGGCGAACGGCATCCCGGTCATCGCGATGAACGCCAGCTTCGATCTGACCATGCTCGACCGGGAGCTGCGCCGGCACGGGCTGCCGACGTTGGAAGCCCGTCTCGGCCGGCCGGTCGGCCCGATCGTGGACGTGCTACTCATCGACAAGCACATCGACCGGTTCCGCAAGGGCTCCCGCAGGCTGGTCGACATGGCCGCCCACTACGCGGTCAAGCTGGATGACGCCCACAACGCCACCGAGGACGCTCTTGCCGCGGCCCGGATCGCGTACCGGCTGGCTCAGCGTGGGGCGCTGGCACTGGCGCATCCGGAGCAGGTGGCGGAGATGTACCGGGACCGCCGCTACCCAATGGAGTTGGTCCGGAACTTCCAGGCATTCGGTCGGCTGTCCCTCGTGGAGCTGCACGCCGCGCAGGTCGGCTGGGCTGCTGAGCAGGCCGAGGGGCTGGCGCGCTTCTGGTTACGACAGGCCAACGACTTGCAGCACCAGGCCGAACGGGCGTCAGACGACGCCGAGCGTGAGACGGCGCTCGCCGACGCGGAGGAGTTGCGGCAGCGCGCGGACGGCGTCTCCACGGAGTGGCCGGTTCGCAGCTTCGGCGGTGCCCGGTGACCAGCCCGTGGGAAGACGCGTCGTACGAGCCGTGGACGCCAACCGACGCAGAGAACGCCCTGCGGTGGGTGCTGCGGGCCATGCACGACGCCGCCCGCCAGCTCGCCGACCTGCGGAACGAGGAGGTGGCCGCCAAGCACGACTTCGAGGCGGCCAAGCGTCGGGCGTTCTTCGCTGGCGACTGCCCGAAGGTCGAGCGCGGCGGCTACACCGTCGCCGACCGGGAGGCGTACATCGAGCGGGCAACCGTCGATCAGCGGCAGGCGTATGAACTGGCGAGCGCGGCAAAGGAGGCCGCCCAGGACCATCTGCGGACCCTGAATTCGCAGTCGGTGGTCATGTCGGCGTTGGCGAAGAACGTGCACGCGACGTGGAACGTGGTCGGTGCCCGATGAGCCTGCCGCGCCGTACTCCGCTGTCTCCGATGTCCGGCCGCCGGCGTGCCCAGTACGCCGTGGCCGGGCTTCCGATTCCGTTCTCGACGCTGGCCCGGTCTGGGCATGTGCGGGAGTCGAAGCCGGTCAAGTCGCGCCGTCCAAAGGTGACCGGCCCGGACAAGGCGACGGTCGCCGCGGTGATCGCCCGCGATGGTGGTTGCGTCCGCTGCGGCCGGCCTGTGTCCGGTCAGCGCGGCGTCGACTACTCGATTCACCATCGCAGGCTGCGGTCGCAGGGCGGCGACAATAGCCTCACCAACCTCATAGTCCTCTGCGGTGATGGAGTTCGCGGGGATCACGGGTGGGCGCACCACAACCGGACCGCGGCGCTTGACCTCGGCCTGATCGTGTCCGGCATGGCTGACCCGGCTGAGGCGCCGGTCTCTCACCGCCAGCTTGGATCGGTGTTCCTTCTCGTTGACGGGCTGTGGCTGCCGCATGTGCCGTCGTGCGGCGACGAGCTGCATGGTGCCGATGGTGGCGCCTGTCCGGGCTGTGGTTGGGACTCCCATCCGATCCCGCCGCTGCCGGCGCCGCCGGTTGGTCGTGCGCCGTGGGAGGTGTGATGGCCCGCCGTAAGAACGCCTGCCAGGGCAAACGAGCGCACTCCACCCGCGAGTACGCCGAGCAGCATCGCGCCAGGCTTGCTGCTGCTGGCGCCGCCGCGGACCGGCTGCGCGCCTACGAGTGCGGGTTCTGCGGGCGCTGGCATGTCGGCCACCGCTCGTACTCGGCCCGAAGGCCCACGACCACGACGAAGGCCACCAGGAGGTAGCCCCATGTCCGAGAAGACCAAGCCGTTGCCGGCTGCCACTGTCAAGGCGATCCGCAAGGCCGGGCTGGCCGCGGAGGACAACGACGATGCCGTTCTGTTCTTTCTGGCCGGGTTCATGGTCGGCGCCGTCTGGTGTCCGGGTCTTGGAACCGACTTGTGGGCGGCGTACTGGCGTGCCGAGCCCGTAGTTCGGTGTACGAGCCGGGATGCGGCGGTGCAGCACATCCTGGACCGGCGTGACGCGGAGCAGCCAAGGGTGGCGCGGGCGGGCGGTGGCCGGTGATGGACCGGTCAGGCTTCGGGTTCGTCGGGCGGGTTGACGTCGACCTTCTTTCGGCGGCGGCCCGGGTGTGCCTCACGCCATTCGCGGAGGTCTTCTTCGCGCCATACCGGGGTCCGTCCGATCCGTCGGTGGGGTTCGGGAAACCCGGTCTTCTCACGGTCGCGAAGGTTGGTGTACACGGTCTTCCGGTCGACGCCGAGGTATCGGGCGACGTCGGCGGCGGTCATGTACTCCTCTTCCATAAACCCAACAGCGTAGGGTCTACCTTAACCCATCCTAGTTGGGTTAAGGTGATGGCAGACGGGTTAGCAGGCACTTCAACGCCTCACCCACGCACAGCAACCCACCCAGCGCGCACCAGCGCACCCACAGACATGCCCTACTCCCGAGGAGTGCCAATGGGACGCGAAATCAAGCGGGTGCCGATCGACTTCGGCGCACCCCTCAACGAGGTCTGGGCCGGCTACCGCATGTCCGACGACCTGCGCCTGCCAACCTGCCCCGACTGCAACGGCTACACCCGCGACGCCACCTACCAGTGGGTCGAGGGCATCGCCCAGCTCCTGCTCATGGTCGGCGAGGACATCGCCGACCAGCAGCGCGGGCGCCCCCTGCACCCCTACCTGTCGGCGCTCACCGTCTACACCAACCAGCGCCCCGCCGATCCGTCCGCGACCGCTCTTTCCGGCGGGCTGGCCGGCCGCCACCCGCGCGGCTGGGGCCACGACGCTATCGACTGCTACTCGGCCACGAAGGCCATCATCGAAGCCGCCGGCCTGGACTACGAGACGTGGGCTGTCTGCACCGGCTGCGAGGGTCGCGGCAACCTGGGCACGCCCGAGCAGGTCGCCGCCTACGACGCGTGGGAGCGGTCCGAGCCGCCGACCGGCGACGGCTGGCAGTTGTGGGAAACCGTCTCCGAGGGGTCGCCGATCTCACCCGTGTTCGCAACCTCGGACGAACTGGCGTCGTGGATGTCGGATCCGGCCCGCGAGCAGCACTGGGTGCCCGGCCACGTGGCGGCACAGTTCATCGCTGACGGTTGGGCGCCGACGTTCGTATCCACCCCGGAGACCGGGCTCGTGTCGGGTGTCGAGTTCGTCGGCACCACCGAGGGCGGTGAGCGCTGATGGGCTACGCGTTCTACACCCTCCCCAATGGCCGCGAAGCCGGCTACGACGTCCCCGACACCTGCAACCTCGACGGCTGCAACGAGCAGATCGACCGGGGAATGGCCTACCTGTGCGGCGAGGAGCCGGGCGGGGACGAGTACGGCTGCGGTGGCTACTTCTGCTATGGGCACCTGTTCTACGCGTACCCGCCGGACGGAAAGCCGCAGCGCTGCCCGGCTTGCATCGCCAAGGACGACGACGCGGATGGCGGTGTTCGCTGATGGCCGCCGAGCACGAGCAGGACACCGTCAACGAGACCGCCCGATGCTGCGGCAACAAGATGTGGCCCGCCGGCGAATCCCTCGTCCTTGCCTGCCAGCTCTGCCCCAACTCGCCCACCTGCGTGCCCATCGTTCGTGAAGCCGCCCGCAACCGACAGGCGGTGGCCCGGTGAGCATGCAGTACATCCGCAACTACTACGGCGTACCCGCCAAGCGCGGCATGCGCGTCGTCGCAGACGGCAAGCCCGGCGTCATCACCGGCACCATCGCGGCCAGCCTGCGAATTCGGCTCGACGGTGAAAAGCACTCAGCACCGTGGCATCCGACGTGGCGCATCGAGTACCCCGACACCCGTCCAATGTCGGCCCGCCCGTGCAGCTACCGGGGCGGGCGGTTGGTCGAAACCGTCAAGGTACCGGGGGTGTCCCGGTGACCACCACGACCACCCGCACCTGGACCATCGCCATCCCCGCACCGATCCGCATGAAGAGCGCCAACGAACGCGAGCACCACATGGTGGTGGCCAAGGACCGCCGAGCGTGGCGCGAAACCGCCTACGGCTGGACCGCCCTCGCCAAACTGCCGCGCGGCCTCCGCCGCATCCATGTCGACGTTGAGTTGCGGTTCACGTCGGCCGGACGGCGTGATGCCCACAACTACTACTCGGCCGTCGTCAAGCCCTGCATCGACGCCCTCACCCCGGAAAAGCGGGTCAAGACGAAGACCGGCTACCGGGTCGAGCGCGGCTGGGGCGTCATCCCGGACGACACCGCCGAATACCTCGACCTAAGTGCACCCCGGATCGGCCCTGTCGTGCCGAAGGGGGCGCACCCGTACGGGCTCGTCGTCCTCACCGTTACCGATCTCACCGAAACGGAGCAGCCATGACCACCACCACGCCCGACCCCACCGAGACTGTTGCCTACAGCCGCACCTCCGACGTCGCCAACATCGTCCTCACCGCCGCCGGCCGGCTCGACGGACGCCTCCAGCCCGCCCCGAACGTCCCCGCCGACATCGCCGCCCCGCTCGCCGCGATGCTGCAGAACATCGGGGACGCCATGAACGACGACTGGGCCACCGAAACCGAGCACCCGGACCACATTCCCAGCCACCGGTGGCTGGTCCAGCCGGGCTACTCGTCCGGCGTCTCGACGAACGAGACGTGGACGGATGCGCTCCGGCTGGCCCGCGCCATCCTCGGCCAGCCCGACCCCAACGCCACGGGTGACGGCCGATGAACGCGCCGCAGCGAATCCAGCGCCGCCGTACGGCCGGCTGGCGGATGCCCGACAACACCGTCTACGTCGGACGCGGCTCGAAGTGGGGCAACCCCTTCGCCTACCGCACCCACAAGGCCCTCGCCCGCTACCCCGGCGGAGACGACCCCACCGCCACCTGGGAGTACGAGGGCCGCATCTCCGGCGACGGCGCCCGCCACGACATGCACCACGCCGACGGCCGCATCACCGTCCACCACGTCCGCTACATGACCCGCGCCGAGATCGTCGAGATCTACCGTCACGCCCTGCTCGGCACCGACACCCCCTCGATGCAGGCCGCTTTTCCGAACGGGCGTGGCCGGTGGTTCGGCCGCTGGGTTGGCAAGGACGGCGACCGCCGCCGCGAGTACGTGACCGTGGAGGACGTCCGCCGCGAGTTGGCCGGAAAGCACCTCGCCTGCTGGTGCCCGCTCGACCAGCCGTGCCACGCGGATGTGCTGCTGGAAGTCGCTAACCGGGCGGTGATGCCGGTATGACTCGCCACTCATGGAACAACGCCGCCAACCCGCTCGACACCGTCCGAGACGAGGACTGGCGGCACCAGTCGAACTGCAGGGACCTCGATCCAGAGACGTTCTTCCCGATCGGGACCTCCGGCCCGGCGCTACTTCAGACCGAGCGGGCCAAAGCCATCTGCCGACGCTGTGACGTCATCGACGACTGCCTCAACTTCGCGTTGGAAACCGGACAGGACGCAGGCGTCTGGGGCGGCATGTCCGAGGAAGAGCGGCGCGCCGTCAAGCGCCGTGGTGGCCTGCGCGTGCTGAGGGCAGCCTGATGGGGCTCTTCGACCGCGTCACCGGCAAGGCGCTCACCGTCCACGCCTGCGGCATCGACATGGCCGCAGGCCGGCTCACCCGCATCCCGAACCGTGACGAGCCCTGCCCCACCCATGGCGGTATCGGGTGCGCCGACACGTACCTCTCCATGACGCTGCTGGCCCGCTACTCGGTGCGCGACTTCTGGCACCAGCGGCGGCGGGCTCGGCGCCGGAAGGCGGGTGCGTGATGCCCCGCCTCGCCCCCGACCAGCGACTGCTGAACGCCATCAAGAGCAACCAGGTCGAACTCGTCGACTTTGAGTACGTCCGCAAGGACACCGGCCGCTCCGTCGATGCCGCCGTCTACGACCTCGAGCAGCGGCACCTGATCACCCTCGGACAGGGTGGCCAGATCTCGATCACTATGGCCGGTGAGCGGCGCCGAACCCTCAAATCCGAAACCAGCGCCGAGCCCGTGGTTGCGTTCCAGGCGCCCGGAGGCGGCCATGCCTGAACTGCTCACCGGCCCCGCCAACGCTGCGGACCCGTTCCCCGAAGGCATCTGCACCGGCTGCGGCGACGAAGTACCACTCAACGACCTCGGGATGGTCGAGCAGCACCCCTGCCTGTCACCTGATGGCCGTAGCTGGATTCCGTGCCCCGGTGTGGGCCGCTCCCCGGAAGGAGGCCGCATGGGCCCATCGGTGGCCTTGATCGCCTGGACCCACTTCGAGGCGCCGGAGGACGTCGCGTGGTCGACCGACGCCGAAGGCGGTCAGGCCCTCGCGGAATTCGCCGGCCGGGCCTGCTACCAGTCGTGGAGCAAGCCCAATCCGGCGACCGCGACCAACGCCGGCTACCTCGCGCACATCCTGGAGGTCGGCCACCTGTCGGTGCTGGAGCACGGCAGCGTCACGTTCTACTTCACCGGCGTGTCGCGCTCGTTCACCCACGAGCTGATCCGGCACCGGCACTTCTCGTACTCCCAGCTCTCCCAGCGCTACGTACCCGAGCGCGACGCCGCCATGGTCGAACCCCGGGTGATCGCCGAGGACCCGGAGCTGCACAAGAAGTTCGTCGAGGCGACCGAGGCGAGCGTGCGCGCCTACACCGAACTCCTCGAAGGGCTGGAGCAGAAGGTTGCTGCCCAGGCGGCGAACTCGCCGCACAAGCCGTACAGCTACCTGCCCGGCCCCGCCGAAGGACGCGAACGGTGCCGAGAGTGCGAGCAGGTGTGGCCGTGCCCGCAGGCGCCCACGAAGACGGCGATGAAGAAGGCAGCACGGCAGGCAGCTCGCGCGGTGCTGCCCAACGCCACCGAGACCCGGATCGTGGTCACCGGCAACTACCGCGCCTGGCGGCACTTCATCGGCATGCGCGCCACCGAGCACGCCGACGTCGAGATCCGCGAGCTGGCCGTGGAGTGCCTGCGCCAACTCCAGCGGGTCGCCCCGAACGTGTTCACCGACTTCGTCGTCACCCGGCTGCCCGACGGCAGCGAGGTGGCGACGAGCCCACACACGGAGGAGTCATGAACGCCATCACCGTCGGCTACACCACAGCCCGCAACACCCCCCACTACCCGTCCACCACCAAACCGCACCACTCCGCCTGCGGACGACGCCTCACCATCACCACCGAACGGACGATCGCCCGCACCAGCATCTGCCAAATCTGCCGCGCCACCGTCGGCGAACCCGTCACCATTGTCCCCGCCACCGGCATCTGCACCAGCTGCGGCGACCACGTAACCCTCAACGACGACGCTGCCATCGAACCCCACCAGGCCCTGCACCCGCGGACCAGCCGGTGGATTGCCTGCGACGGCAGCAACCAGCCGGCAGAGCATCGCCGGCAGCCCCGCTACCAGATGGCGGTGGCCGCCTGATGCTGCTCTCCGACCGCGACCTGCACGCAGCCATCGGCGACGGCTGTCTCAGGCTCGACCCGTTCGAGCCCGAGCTGATCCAGCCGGCCAGCATCGACGTCCGCCTCGACCGGCACTTCCGCACCTTCAACAACCACGAGTACACGCACATCAACCCGGCCGTCGCCCAAAACAACCTGACCAGCGAAGTTGAGGTACCGAACGAGGAAGCGTTCGTGCTTCACCCCGGCGAGTTCGTACTTGCCTCCACCCTCGAAACCATCACCCTGTCCACCGGCCTCGCCGGGCGCCTCGAAGGCAAGTCGTCGCTGGGACGTCTCGGGCTCATGACCCACTCGACCGCCGGATGGATCGACCCCGGCTTCACCGGCCACATCACCCTCGAGCTGTCCAACGTCGCCACCCTGCCAATCCTGCTCTGGCCGGGCATGCGCATCGGACAGCTCTGCGTCTTCCGCCTGTCGTCGCCGGCCGAGCACCCATACGGATCCGCCACGGCCGGCTCCCGCTATCAGGGCCAGCGCGGGCCGACCGCATCCCGATCCTGGCTCAACTGGCGCGTCTGGCCCACCGGAGGCCCGTCATGAGCGGCTGGACCCTGCGCGTCCTTTGGCCGGTAGAGGACCCCGACCTGTACGGCGACGACGCCATCCGACTCGCCGAAGACGACCTGCCCTACGTCGCCGCCCGCACCGGCGCCGTCGTCACCGGTGAGCCCGTCTTCGAGGTCATCGACTGCGACGCTGACCGACCCTGGCCCGGCACTCCGACCGCGGTCCGCTGCATCGTCGCCGCCGAACCCGTGCCGGCCCGCGCCGCCCTGCCGAGGGCAGCCTGATGACAGAACCAGAACAGAACCGGGGTGACGTACCACGCGCTTACTGCGACGGCCGTCCCGCCCACGTCGCCTCCTCTGACGTCCTCACCGAGACGAAACAAGCCGCCCCGTGGCAGCACTGGGCCGCCCAACAGGCCGAGCAGGGGTTCACGAGCGGGCCAAATCTGTTCGGTCGCCGCCTTAGCGTCAGCCCGCACCGCGCCGCACGGATCATCGCCGCCGCGAACACCGCCGACCACGGCCGCAACGCCCAGCTCACCGCCTAACCACCAATCAGGAGGACACCCACCATGCCACTGCCCACCATGACCGGCACCGGCCCTGCCTAGCCAATGCCGCGTGTAACCCGCCCTGCAGCCGAGCGCTTCTGGGAGAAGGTCGACAAGAACGGACCGCAGCCAGCAGCGTTCCGGCACCGCGGCGTGTGCTGGATCTGGACCGCAGGGCTGATCAGCGCGGGGTACGGGCTCTTTCATGTGACCAAAGAGAAGCCTGCCCTTGCTCACCGGTACGCCTACGAAACGTTCAAGGGGCCGATACCTGCTGGGCTGCACATCGATCACCTCTGCCGAAATCGACGGTGCGTCAACCCTGGCCACCTAGAGGCGGTAACTCCTGGCGAGAACACCCGCCGGGGACTGTCGGTCTCCACGTTCAACCGGCTCAAGACGCACTGCCCGGCCGGGCATCCGTATGACTTCAAGAACACCTACGTCAGCCGAAAAGGGTCACGAATCTGCCGGGCCTGCGCTCGGGAGCGTGACCGACAGCCACACCGCAACGCCGCATACCGGCGTGCACTCAAGCGAAAGGAAGGAGCCTGATGGCTGGAGAACCCCTGATCACGATCATCGGCAACGCGACCGGAGACGCCGAGTTGCGTTTCACTCCATCCGGTGCCGCAGTCGCCACGTTCAACGTTGCCGTCACCCCGCGAGTCAAGAAGGGCGACCAGTGGACCGACGGCGACACCACGTTCTTCCGCTGCTCCGTGTGGCGGGAGATGGCCGAGCAGGTGGCGGAGACCGTCACCAAAGGCATGCGGCTGATCGTCCACGGGCGGTTCAAAACCCGGCAGTGGGAGAAGGACGGCCAGACCCGCACCTCGGTCGAAATCGACGTGGACGAGGTCGGCCCGTCGCTGCGGTACGCGACCGCGAAGGTCCAGAAGATGGCGCGCTCGTCCGGCAGCGGCGGCTTCGGGAACAGCGGCAGCGGCCAGGCCGATGACCCGTGGGCAACGTCGGCGCCGTCCGGGCCGACCCGCGGCTCCTTCAACGATGACGAGGCCCCGTTCTAGTGCGCGCATGGGTCGAGGTGCCCGCCTCAACGAAGGACGGCCCTGTACAGGTGCTACTGGACGCCGACGACTACCTGCGGCTAGGTGCGCGAAGGCTGTCGGTTGGCTCGCACGGCTACGCCCAGATGTTTGACCAGAAGCGCATGCAGGTGGTCCACCGATGGGTGCTCGGCCTGAAGGCAGGCGACCGGATGATCGGCGACCACCGCAACGGAAACCGTCTCGACAACCGACGCAGCAACCTGCGAGTCGTCAACCCAAGCGGATCAAGCCAGAACGTCGCAGGTCGCGGCAAATCCCGGTTCCGCGGCGTTCACCCCACCCCCTACGGGCGGTGGACCGCACGCGTGAAGTTCCGAGGCAAGAACTACATCCTCGGCACCTTCGCGACCGAAGAGGCTGCCGCCAAGGCCGCTGACACCAAACGCCGCGAGTTGATGCCGTTCTACGTGCCGCCGGAAGAGCGTGCCGCATAGAAACCGGCCGCCTGACCCAAGGAGCCCACTATGGCCGACCAGACCACCGCCGCCACGGAGGCTGCAACCACAGACGCAGACCCCACCAACGTCCGCCAGCTCCGTAATACACTCGCCGACTGCGTGGTCAAGGCCACCGAGTACGGCGAGCAGGACGGCGGATTCGTCGCCACCTACCTTCTGCCCACGGGTCCGATTCACCGCGCCATGACGCTGCTCCAGGAACACCACGGCATCACCGTCCGCCCCGGATACGACGGACGCGACACCGCCAGCCTCGGTTCCATGCCGCCCCACGCGCAGGTGACTCCCGAACGGGTTGCCCAACTGTTCCATGAGACGTACGAGCGGCTGGCGCCCGAGTACGGCTACCGCACTCGGGAAGCCAGCGCCAAGCCGTGGGCCGAGGTGCCGGAGCAGAACCGGGCGCTGATGGTCGCGACGTGCGCAGAGGTGCTGGCCACCCTAGGCACCGCCGGCCCAGCCCGCGCCCAGGGCGGGGTGCTCGCCGAGATTGCCGCCGAACGCGCCCGCCAGGACGCGAAGTGGGGGCCGCAGAACCACCCCGACGGCACCGGCGACTACCCCGAACAGATCGACGCCGACACCGCCAAGATGGCCTGCCAGAACGCGGCCGAAGGCGGCTACCTCGACTGGCTTCACATCCTGCGCGAAGAAGTGGCCGAAGCGTTCGCCGCGACCGGGCCGGAACTGCGTACCGAGCTGGTCCAGGTCGCCGCGGTCGCCGTGGCATGGGTGGAGGCAATCGACCGGCGGATGGCCGACCAGACGCCGCAGCAGACCTGACCTGCACAGACGCGCGGCCGAGACGCTAACCCTCTCCGTCGTGCAGCATCCCCGGCGCGGCCCCTTCCAGGGTCGCGCCGAACCCGTTCCACCGACCGAATCGAGGACCAACGATGAAGGTCAAGCCCACACCCACCCGCCCCCGGCTCGGCCCCAACGACCGGCAGGACTGCCCCTCCGACGGCTGCCGCGTCTGGCACGCAGCCCACGGCATCTGGCACACGTGCGGCAAAGACGAGCCGGTCAGGCAGCGGGCCGACGGCGTCACACCCCGGCGGGCCGCATGAGCGTGGTCCGGGCATGCGGAAACGGCCAACGTCGCGGGGGCGCCGGCCGTGGACGAACGCAGCTACTCGGCGGAAGCCGCCTGGGCGCGCTTCGGAGGCTCGCGGCCCGTCTTGTCCTCCACGCCGTGAGCACGGGCGATACGCCGCACATGCTCCGGGGTGTAGCCAGCCTTGGCCCCGACGTGGGAGAGCTTTTCGCCGCGGCGGACAGCCTCAGCCACCTCCTTGGCCAACTCTTCCCGACGCCGCTTCACAGTCGCCTCAGCCCGGTCAAGGGCTGCTTTGGCGCGCACTACGGGATCGGTCACGTCCCAAGTGTCGCAGATGACGGTGTCGCGATCGACACCTCTCACCTTCATGGAACATCCGGATCGCGATCTCAACATTGGCACATCCATGTGCCATACTCTACCGCAGTGGCCACGCCCCCAACACGGCGGACGGCAGGAGCGACCAACGCCTGCCCTGCCACAAACCCGCCCCTCATCACCGCAGGAGCGCGTACATGACACACCGCATCACCAGAGCCGCGGCCGAACTCCCCGGCAAGCCCCACGCGCTCTACCGCTTCTACGACCGCACCGACGTTCTCCTGTACGTCGGTATCACCATGGACCTCCCCGGCCGCATGAGAACCCACAAACGGGAGAAGCCCTGGTGGTCCGACGTCGACCACATCGCGGTCGAGCACTACACCACCCGAAACGCGGCGCTCGAAGCCGAAGCTGAGGCAATCCGGGCCGAGAAGCCGATTCACAACGACAAGCACAACGAATGGGTGACCGCTCCCGCCTCCGTAGACGACTTCGCCAACAGGATCCTGCGATACATCAGCGGAGGCAATCAGGAGGTATACGACAGCCTTGTCCGGCACGCAGTCGACGTCTCGGACTACGACAACGCGGAAGAAGTCCCTCTGACGGAGGTCGCTCTCCAGGCAGTCGGACAGCTGGACTGGGAACGCCACGTCCTGACGCGGAGTGTCCACGATGTCTTGGACGTGGTTCCCGACCCCCTCGTGGACCGCATCCTGGAAGAAAAGCCCATCGAGAACAACTCATTCACGCGCCTGAACGCCGCGCTCAACACCGTGGCCAATGAGTTCGCGAAGCTGCTTCTCGACAGCCTGCCTGAAGCTCAGCGGATGGACTGGCTGCAAGGCGCGGCTCACCTCATCCCTCCGGACGCCTTCGACGGAGAGGGCGGGGACAGGGTCCGAACCCACCTTGCTGCCCGAAATGCGCGCTACTGGCGCCTTGAGGGCCGCATGCACCCAGACCTCTGCAAGGCGACGGGCCCTAACGGCGTTCCCTGTCCGGAGCTTTCCACTCATCACGTCTGGCTCGCCGAGTGCTTCCGCTGTGGTTCCGGCGAGCCATGCCGCGGTCACAACGCCTGGTGCCAAGAGCACTTCAACAACGCCCTGCACGGCACCTTGCAGCGCGCAGATGGAAGTCGGTACCTCGTCGAACGCCACGAGCCAATCAGTCGCGAGCCCATTCCGTTCTGACGCCACTCACCCCTTCACGACCAGATCTAGGAGCGCCGATGACGACCAGATGGGAGGTGGAGAGCGCCGTGAACGAGTCCGAGATCGAGCCAACGGGCCGGCACATCCTGCTGTTCCTCCTCACCAAGTCAACGGCCGGCACCGCCGAGATTCCGCCGAAGTACGTGCCCACGTACGTCGACATGCACGCCGGTACCGGCTACTCCCGCTCGACGCTCATTGAGTGGATGAAGGCGCTTACCGATGCCGGCTGGGTTGAGCGCACCCAGGCAGAGGGTGAAGTTCGCAAGGGGCTCACCCTCTGTATCGGCGCCTCGGTCGCGCCTCGCGCTCCCCGCAAGCGTGCCGGCAAGGCCAAGACCGCGTCTCAAGCCCCGTCGGTGAACACAGTGAGCACCGCCGATACCGCGTACCGCCGGGCGGTATCTGATGAGGGGCGAGAAGAGGGGTGCAGCGCTGCCAGAGACCGCCAGGCGGTACGTGAAGGCAGTGCAGAAGTACCGCCAGGCGGTACGCAAGGAACCGAGCCGCGTACCGCCTGGCGGTCGGACGCAGACCGCCAGGCGGTACGCCAGCGACCGCCAGGCGGTACGAACGCCGACCCCCCTCATAAGGAAGAAGTTCTTAACCAGTTAACCGTTAACCCCGCGGCCGTCGCCGTCGTCGCTGAGACCGAGGCTCCCGCCCCGTCGACCACCCGAGGGGATGGGTTCGACAACTTCGACCTGTCGACCGTCGACCCGTCGCTGATCAACCAGCGCCCTCCGGCTACCGCCGAAGCAGCCACCGGCCAAAGCCGAACCAGCGACCGGTGGACGACGAACACCGAGTCGATGCCGACGACCCCCACAGCAGCAGCCCAGCCCGGCCGGCAAGGCGGCCTGTTCTCCACCCGCTTGGTGAAGCTCTCCGAGCGCGAGGAAATCGCCCTTGCATGGCTGCGTGGCCGCCCCGACGAGTACCCGAACGCCACCGAGGCTGACGCCCGCGCCGTTGCCAAGCTGTTCCAGCAGCAGTACCCCGGCAAGCCCCTCGGCTACATGCGCGCCGTTGCCGAACGAGACGGCGGCGGCTTCGGACACTTCATCCAGCGGGTCCGCGACCAGCGATCCAAGGACGTCGAGAAGCAGATCAAAGAGCTGGAGAAGGTCGAGCCCGCGTGCGAGCACGGCACCCTTGCAGGCCGTGCCCCCCACCCGACGCACGGCACCCCGCTCTGCGCCGCCTGCCGCCGCGGCCTACCCGCAACGACCGCTGAGGCCACCACGCATCCGGTTGTCGCCGCCGTCCTTCGGGTCTACGGGGCCGTCTACAACGACACCCACCGGCTCAAGCTCATCGCTCCCGAACTTGTTGAAGCCGCCCAGGAAATCGAGGCCCTTCACGCCGCCGGAGCCACCACCGACCAGCTCACCGAACTTGCACACGCCGCCGGCACCCGCGGCATCACTCTCGTAGAAGCAGCAAAGGGACGCTGATGCACACCAACACCACCCCAGCCCAAGCCGCAGACCGTGCACCGGTCTTCGACCTCGCCGCCGAACGGGTCATCCTCGGCGCGCTCATGGCAGCCGTCGCCCCGGACAAACCGACCGGCGAACCAACCGTCTTCGACCGGGTCGCCGAGGCCATCGAACCGGAGACGTTTTACAACCCGCGCCACAGCGAGCTGTACCGCATCATCGTCGAACTCCACGGCAAGGGCCACCCAATCGAGCCAGTCGCGCTCGCCGGCTACCTCGCCGACGAAGGTGAACTTGCCCGCCTCGCCCCCGGCACCTTCCTGACCGACTGCTACGCCCTCGGCCTGGCCTCGGCCGGCAGCCTCAACCACTACGTGAACCGAGTCGCAGACCTCGCCCAACGACGCACAATCGAAGCGGGCGGCGTCCAGCTCGCCCAGGCGGCCACCACCCCAGGCCGCAGCATCGACGACCTCACCGCCCTCGCCGAATCCCTGATCGCGAAGGCCGCGCCGCGGCGGCGTTCGCTGGAGTTGGCGGAACTCGGCTCCCTGATTAACCCGGCCCTCGACGACATCGAGCACCGCGCCAAGCGCAAGGCCGGCATCCCGACCGGCTACACCGACCTCGACCGGCTCATTGGCGGCATGCAGCCCAAGCAGATGATCACGGTGGCCGGGGCGACCGGCATGGGCAAGTCCATCACCCTCGTCGACATCGCCCGCCACGTTGCCATCAAGCAGCGGCTCAAGGTCGCATTCTTCTCACTGGAGATGCGAACCAAGGACATCTTCGACCGGATCTTGTCCGCCGAAACCGGCGTCCTGCACACGCGGATCCGCGACGGGCTACTCGACGACAACGACTGGCAGCGGGTGACCCGCCAGATCGGGCCGATGGCCAACGCCCCCCTCTACCTGTCGGACAAGTCGCCGATGCGGGTCGCCGACATGGCCCGCATCTGCCGCAAGATGCAGCGCACGCTCGGCCTCGACCTGGTCGTCATCGACCACATGCACCTCGTCAAGCCCAGCAACGACCGGATCGTCGAACTGCCGGCCGTTATTGCGAACGTCAGCCCCGACATCAAGCGCGAGATCGCGATGGCCCTCGACGTTCCGACGCTCGTTGCCGCCCAGTTCAACCGCAACCCGTCGAATCGGCTCAGCAAGATTCCGGAGTTGGGCGACCTCAAGGGCTCGTCGGCAATCGAGCAGGACAGCGACGTCGTGATCCTGGCGCACCGCGAGGACTACTACGACAAGGACTCGCCCCGCTGCGGCGAAGCCGACTTCGTGGTTGCCAAGTGCCGCATCGGCGAGCGCGGGATTGTCACCGTCGCGGCCCAGCTCCACCTGTCCCGGTTCGTCGACATGGCCATCAACTGAGGAGGGACCCCGTGACCACGTTCGAGAACGGCGTCCCGACCTACGCCGACAACTGCCCGAAGTGCAGCAAAGGCCCCTACCGGCCCGCCCTGCTACTGGAAAACGCCAAGGGAAACGGGGTCGTCGGCGCCTACATGTGCGTCTGCGGCCACCGCTGGCGGACGTGGCGCGCCTGGTGGAACGGCGAGCGGCATGCGACCGACGGTAGGGCGGCAGCGTGATGGAGGCGTGCGCGGTGTGGCTGGCGGATGACTACCTGCTCCGTCACGGCTACACGATCACGACCCGTCCGGACGGCCGCCGTACCGCCACCTGCGACGGGCTCACGTACCTGCTCGGCCCGGTGTGCGGTCACGGCCCAGACGTGTGCCCGCCCCACCGCGCCACCCACCCCAAGCCCACCACCCGAGCTGCCTGACCGCCGAGGAGGCACCGTGACCACCACCCAACCCGCCACCACCGCTTCCCCGGCCCGCGCGCTTCCGGTCGCGGTCGCCTGGACCGCCGGATTCGTGGCCTGCATCGTCGGCGCCAACCTGGCCACCGACCACTTCGGCCTCGTCCACGTCGGCCCGCTCGCCGTAACCGCCGGCACGTTCGCCGTCGGCCTATCCTTCGTTGCCCGCGACGGGCTGCACGAGGCCGTCAACCGCCGGATCGTTCTTGCCGCGATCGTGGTCGGTGCCGCTGTCTCGGGGCTGATGTCGCCGGCCCAGCTCGCCATCGCAAGCGGCCTGACCTTCCTCGTTTCTGAGTCGGTCGACATGGCCGTCTACACCCCGCTCCGCCGTCGCTCCCGTCTCGGCGCCTGGATCGCCTCCAACGTCGTGGCCGCCCCGGTCGACAGCGTTCTGTTCTTGTGGTTGGCCGGCTTTCCCCTTGCCGGCTGGTGGGGGCAGACGATCGTCAAAGCCGTCGTCGGCATCCTCACGCCGCTGCTGCTGCTGGGGGTGAGCCGTGCGGTACTACGCCACCGCGTCCACCGAGCGGGTGCGTGACGCGATGCGCGCCGACTACCTCGGCCAGATCATCACCCCCGCCGCCGGCAACAGGCTGGAGCCCTGGGTCGACTGGATCGCCGACAACGGCATCTACTCCAACGCCTACCCCGGCGACGCCGGCTACCTGTCCTGGCTTGCCTCCCACTCGGAGATGCGCGCCCGCTGCCGGTTCGCGGTCGCGCCGGACGTTGTTGCCGACCACACGCGCACCCTCGAACGGTCCTGGCCCCTGCTGCGCCCCATTCGGCAGATCGTCGGCCGGGTCGCCATCTGCGCCCAGAACGGTGCCACCCCCGACGACATGCCGTGGGACTACCTCGACGCGATCTTCCTGGCCGGCATCGTCGAGTGCGCCCCCTGCTCGTACGTTCCCGAACTGGCCGAACTACCCGCAGCCACCTGCCCGCACTGCTCTGGCCCGCTGGCCGAATGGAAGATCGGCGAAGCTGCCGCAGCCGTCACCGCCGAAGCCAAGCGCCGCGGCAAGTGGGTCCACATGGGCCGCGTCAACTCCGCCGACCGCATCGCCCGCGCCCGCCAGATGGGCGTCGACAGCGGCGACGGCACCTACCTCGCCTACGGCCCCGACATCAACCTGATCCGACTGTTGGAGTGGCTGAACCCCGGCGACTTCCGCTTCATGCGCGCCGAATCCTCCGCCCGCCTCCGGCCTGCCCGCAGTGCGCAGGGTGGCCTGTTCGAACTCCCGGATCCCCACACTAGCCAGCCCGCGGCACGGCGGATGGAGGCGGCGTGAGGCACCGAAACTGGCGTCCCGCCGGCACAACCGCGCACCTGACCACCGTTGGCCAGATCCCCGAGGTTGGCCAGGTCATCGGCATGGTTCACAGCCGCGAAGCGTGGCGGGTGCTTGCCGTCACCGAAATTCACCAGGCGAACTGGGATCCGGCAACCCTGCAGGAATGGGAACGCGTCGGACGTCCCGACCCCGAAACGTGGAGCAAGCGCGAGCGGTCCGTGATTGTTGAGCCGCCGCGGAACCCGGCACCGAACGGCCGGGACCGGCGCGGCATGCGGATCTGCCCGTGGTGGAACACGGACCACTGGTGGCCACTCCCCGACCCGTACCCGGCCTGCATCGACTGCGGCCTACTGTGGCCGTGCCCCTGCGACGACCGGAACAAGGAAGCCGCCAAGGCCATGGCCGAGGTTGACCGGCTCGCCGCGGTCCTGCCCGGCTGCTGCTGGGCGTGCGGCGAGCCGATTGCCGGACGGCAGCGGTCGATTGAGTTCGTCGGCGAGAACCTGCTACTGCCCGGCGCCAGCCCGGCCGTCTTCCACACCGCCCACTCCCGCAAGGCAGTTCGGCCGGACATGCCGAAGACGTGCCGGGAGCAGGCCGAGGACTACGAAACCCACTGGGTTGCCGCGGAGCCCGGCCGCACGCGGCGGCTGACGTGCGCCGGACGGATGTTCCGCCACTTCACCTTCTCGGAGTGCACCGCCGGCGCCGACTGCCCCGGTGAGGACGCCTTCCACCAGGAGCGGAGTTACTGCACCACCACCCGGTACACCGCGACAGGCAGGGACGTCCGTCCGGCAACGAACTGCGGCGAACGGATGTGCCGCGGCCAGGCCCAAGCCCCGATCGACGCGAAGGCGGCGTCGTGACCGCGCCGACCGACGACCGGATCGACGTCACCGACCGCCGGTACGCCGCCACCTCCGCATGGACGTACCGCTGCCCGCGCGGGCACGAGATCACGCTCAACGTCGCCGGCCACGACGAGCCCGCCCACCACGTCCAGTGGTTCCGCAACCAGCACGCCAACTGCGCCCCGGCCACGCCCGAAGCGCAGCAGCCGTGATTCGCCGCCTGCTCGTGGCCGTCCCCGCACTCGCGGTGGGGACGGCCGCTGCCCACACCGTCCAGCCCGCCCTGCTCCCGGCACCCACCCGTCCGCCGGCACGATGCCGGGCACCCGGCTGCGGCAAGCCCGTCCACTTCGACAACCTGGTCGACGGCTACGGCCCGGAGTGCGCCCGCCAGCGCGGGCTGACCGTCACCACCCCACGGATCCGCTGCGACGAGCAGACCGGACCCGACCTGTTCGACTCCGCACGAGAGGACCAGTCGTGACCGCAGAACCCACCGCGCAGCCCGCCCAGATCGCCCAGGATGGCCCGACAGCGCCCACGAGTAGTCCCGGAGGGCGCCAACCCGGCACAGGCCATCTCAGGCCGCCGGACGAGCGCCCCGAATGGCGGGCATGCCGGCAACTCCAGCACCGCGAAACCGTCGGCATCCAGCAAGCCACCGCGCGACGCCTCCCTGACGAAGTGCTCTATGCCCGATGCAGCCACCCCGACTGGGAGTACACCGTCACCGAGGGGCCCCGCAAAGCTTGGGACGACTCCGACCGGCCACCCGAAGGCGACGGCTGGGTCAAGAACGTCCACGTCGGCGACGATGGCTGGGAACGCTTCGACTACCACGAAGAGGTGTGGTGGATGCGGCCCAAGCCGGCCGGCACATGACCGACCTTGAGCGTGCCGTCCGTCGGGCTGCGATCGTCGCCAAGGTGCGCCGAATCCACCGGCGGCGGGCGCTCTCACGGCCAATACCGGGCTGGTGGATTCGATGACGGACGGTCACACGTCCAAGATCAATCTTAGAAGTGTCCACCGGGCCGATACCGAACCACCAGTCGACTATGCCACCATTAAACACACAATGACCACAAAGGAGCAGATCACAGTGAGTGACAGTTCTCCGAGCAACGCAAGCCTCGACGGCGCGGCACAGCACACCTGGCAGCCCGACAGCAGCGGCAGACCCGACGACTTCGTCCACGACTACGACATCCACAACGGCCCACGGTGCACCGTCTGCGGCTTCTGGTTCTGCGAGAGCTGCTACCCCGAAGGCTGGCAACGATCATGTCCTGGCCCCGCCCCGAGCGGCATGGAGTACGACTGGGTTGGCGACAGCACCAGCCGGTTACCAGAGGAGGTTCCCGAACCATGGCGGCCAACTTGGAGGCCCGAGGCGTGAGCAGCGACCCGAACAACCTCGTGACCTTCCTGCGCGCCCAGCAACAGCGAACTCGGCGAACGCGATGCGTCGGCGGTGGCCGCACGACAGAGCTGTCCGATCGGCGACCGCCACGGGTACGCCGTGCCCTATGCCGGGTTGGTCTGCACTTCACGACCTGGTCAATGGAGGCCTACGGCTACCGTTGTCCCTGCGGGCGACAGTTTCTTTGGGACGAACAGATTCGGAAGACGCCATGAGCCTGCTCGACCGCCTCGACGCCGCCATCGACGGCCGCTGCGCCTGCGAATGTGGACGGCAACTCGACCCCAACGGCCCCTCCGCCTACTTCGCCGGGCAGGAATGCCAGACCCGCTGGAACGCGGCACAGGCCACGAACCCCGGCGACGTCCACCTCCGGAGCGACGCCGCACCCTACCCGCCTGGCCCCATGCGTTGGCGGCCCGACCTCGTCAACGCCGCCGACGACGCCGATCTGATCGAATTCGACACCATCCGGTCCGGGTACACCGGCCCCTACACCGCCCAGGTCTTCGGACGCCGTAGCCAGCCCACCACTTGGCACCTACGCCTGAACGACGGCCACCGGTTTGTCGGCGACGACCTTGCCGACGTCCACATCGAGAACGGGCTGATCAGCGAAGACCTTGCTGCCCGGATCATGGACCTGTGGCGCCGCCTCGAACGCGACCTCCGCAACCCCCGGCACGCCGTACCCGACGACCCGTGGCCCGAACTTTGGTCTGGGCAGCGATACACCATGGCGGACGCCGCCCGGGAAGCGGTAGAAATTCGGCTGCTTGGCCTCTGTCGGCCCAGCAGCCCACCCCGAGACGCACGCCAGCCGGCCCGGATGCCGCTCGATCAAATCCCCTGGCGGCGCTGCCCCACCTGCCAGCGGCGAGGCGTCCCCATCCCTGGTCGAATCCCGGCACCACTACGGCTCTCGTGGACCCCGGAACCCGTCAGCGAACAACCCGAGCCGACCCCGTGTCAGATATGTCCGCACTGCCGCAACCCGTACCCCGGCCCGCCCCTCACCCTTGCATTTGAACGCGACGTCCCGCTCTACGCGCTCCGGATACGCATGACCTGCGCCCACGACGGCAACCGGTACGGCCACGACCGACTCATCGGCGACGACGAACTGGAGTCGGAGCCCAACGCCCTCGAAAGGTTGCAGCAGCACCTTGAGGAATGCGAACGCGGCATCCTCGCCCAGCTCGGCATCAGCCTGCCCGACGAGGTCACGGCAACCGCCCGCCAGCCGCAACCCGCCCCCTGGGTAGGCAACAACCTGCACCGACTCACCGGCGTACCCGTCATCATCGACACTGATCTGCCGGCCGACGCCGTCGAGATCCGCGACCGCGACACCGACCGGCCCCGCATCCACGTCGGACGCAACGACTTCACCCCAACCCCCGAGGTGGAGACGTTCCTCCGCGAACGCCACGAACAGATGGAACGCCGCGCCGGTCGGCTTCTCCAGCAGTGGCGAGCCAACGAACTGCTTGCCGCCCAGATGGTCCCGCCCACCGCCCCCGCATGGATCCGCGTCACGGGCGCCTAAATGGCGAGTGGACCGGCAACCCCCTGCCGGCCCACCATCCCCCACACGCGAACTGGCCTCCCAGCCCTCCGCGATCACCGCCACGATAGCGCCCACCACCAGGGACGGGAGATCGACGGATGATCAGAAACGAATGCCCGGTCAGTTGCCTGTGCCACCTGAACGCCTACAACCCATGCAGCGTCCCGGGCGGCTGCGGCTCCGAAGGGTGCAGGCAAACCGCCACATCGGACCGTCGCGCGTGCATCCTTTGCCCCGCCTTCCGCGCCGACGACGAACCCCGCGCCGCCCGTCGCCCTCCGGTCTGCGACGCCTGCCGCTGGCGCCTCCACCACACCATCCGCGACATTGCCAACCTCCACGCCAGACTGGCGAACCCGGAGCCGCCGATCGTCGACCGGCACCGGTACCAGACCACCAACCCCGACGGGACACCCGGCCGCATTCGCTGGGCTGATCCTGTAGCCCGACTCGGTGGCGTCGCCCCCATCAACTCCCGCAGCAGCCAACCCCACGTCACCGGCAGCCGCGAACGCCCACTTCCCACGCCCGTCGACCGCATCGACCTCGGCGCACCAGCCCGCCCCGGCAGCATCGGCATCGCCACCCGCGGCCACTGGGCGGCACGAGGCGGCGACCCCGACCAGGTCGGCGTCCTCAGCGTCGCCACGGTGCTCGACTCGTGGGTACGCGACTGGCGGGAGAGCATGTGGCCCGACGTCCACCTGCCCGACGCCCGCGTCGACCAGCTCGCCGACTGGCTGCTGGCCGGCTTCGACGATGAGCAGCCCGGCGTCCGGATCGACCAGGCATGCGACCAGCACCCCGCCATCGACGAAATGGCCACCGAACTCCGGGCGCTCCGCCAAGCCCTACGCCGCGCCCTCGGCGAAACCGACCCCCAACCCACGCCTGTTACCGGCGTTGCCTGCGCCACCTGCGCAAACCGCGCCCTCTGGCGACAGCCCGGCGACACCTACGCCGCCGAATGCGCCACCTGCGGCACCCTCTACACCGACACCGAACTCGCCGACCACATCAACGAACTCGCCGGACAAGAACGCCGACGCCGCACCCCCGAACAAGTCGCCGAACTACTCCGACACAACTGACCCGGCGTGTCGAATTGACCCCAGATAGCGGACCCCCCACAGATCGCGTTACAGTGCGTGCCAGCAGACGCAATGTCTCCAAAGCGCCCCGAGGCCACCCGCCCGGGGCGCTTCGCCGTCTCCAGGGGGTGCACATGCGACCCAACCTCGACGCCGGCCTCACCCGCGAACTCGCCGCCGTCGCCGTCGCCGTCCCCGCCACCACCATCTCCATGTGGGCCCTCCGCGGCTGGACCGAACCCGACGGCACCGAACGCCGCCTCACCGTCGTCGGCAAAGACGAACGCGGCCGGCGCCTCTACCGGTACGGCGACCTCCTCGATGCTGAACGCGCCACCGGCAGCAACCCCAACTCCCGGCGCGGCACAACCCGCAGCAGCCGTCCGGCCGCGATCATGGAGGCAGCGTGACCCGCGACCCGGCCCAGCCCGCCACCGGCAGCCGCCAATGGCTCGAAGCCATCAACGCCGGCCGCCACGACGCCACCGTCGGCATCGTCCGCTACTTCGCCTACGACCACCTGCCAGTTCCGCTCCGCAGCGTCTCCGCCGCCTGCGCCCACCTCGCACTCGACATGATCGAACGGCTTCCCGACGGCCCCGAACTGACCACCGGCCTCAGGAAGCTGTTGAAGGCGAAGGACTGCTTCGTGCGCACTGCCCTCGACGCTCCCGACGCCAACGCCTGACCCACCCCGACGCACCCCCGGCCCGGAGCCAAAGCCAGGCCGGAAGGCGGCACCCGTAACCCAAGCGCGGAGGTGACCGTGTGCCCCCGCGTATCCCAGACGACAAACGCGCCGCCATCCTCGCCGACATCCGCGAGAACAAGCTAGGCGCACGACAGATCGCCAAAAAGCACGGCGTCGCCGTCTCCACCGTCTCCAAGTTCGCAGCCGATGCGAACGTTGCGAACGCGTTCGAACGCACGCAGACGGAAAACGCGACACGAGCCAGGGCGGCAGACCTTCGAGCAGCGCGGGCCGAACTCGCCGAACAACTGATCGACGACGCACAACGGCTCCGCGAGCGAGCGTGGTCCACCTACTCGTACTACGAGCGAAGCAACGAAGGTCCGGAACTCGTCACCCTCAACCTTCCTCCACTCGCCGAGGTTCGCCAGGCGTACACGTCGATCGGGATCGCGCTCGACAAGCACATGGCGCTCAAGAAGTTCGACGACAACCGCGGCGAGGAGCACGCCAAGTCCGTCCTCGGCGAACTCGCGCTCGGGCTGGGGATCGCGTATCGGCAAATGGGCGACACCAGCACGCAACCGCCTAGCGACGATGGATCTTGACCGTGTGACGCGGGCGCTGTCGCCGAAGCAGATCCAGTCAATCGTGGAGGCGCAGCAGACACCGCAGATCGCGCTGTGGACTGGCGCGGTGTCGTCCGGGAAGACAATCTCTTCGCTGATCGCGTTCCTGATCGCGCTGTCCGTAGCCCCGTCGCAAGGTCTGGTGGTTGCGATCGGGCGAACGCTGCAGACGATCGAACGGAACCTGATCGACCCGTTGCAGGCGCCGGAGCTGTTCGGGTTTCTTGCCGGGCAGGTGCACCACACGCCCGGCTCGACAACGGCGATCATCCTCGGTCGAACCGTTCACCTAGTCGGCGCATCCGACGCACGCGCCGAGGCCCGGATCCGTGGGGCAACGGTCGCGCTCGCCTACGTAGACGAGGCGACCCTGGTTCCGCACTCGTTCTGGATGATGCTGCTGTCCCGGCTGCGCGTACCGAACGCAAAGGTGTTCGCAACGACGAACCCCGACGGTTCCTCGCACTGGCTGCGCAAGGAGTTCATGCTCCGCGCCAGCGAGGTCGGGATGCGGTACTGGCACTTCACCCTCGACGACAACCCGTCGCTGGACCCCGACTATGTCGAGCGGTTGAAGGCCCAGTACGTAGGGCTGTGGTACGACCGGTTCATCAAGGGGCTGTGGCGTCTCGCCGAAGGCTCGATCTACGACATGTGGGATGCCGACCGGTACATCGTCGACATCATCCCGCCGATCTGGCGGTGGGTTGCCGCCGGCGTCGACTACGGCACCTCGAACCCGTTCGTGGCGCTGCTGGTAGGAATGGACGCCTCCCAGACGCTGTACGTGGCGAGCGAGTGGCGGTACGAGTCGAAGCTTGCCCGCCGCAGCCTGACCGACTCCGAATACTCGGCGCGGGTGCGGGCCTGGCTGGACGGCTACCACCAGCCCGGACTGGCCGCGGTCGGCGTACGCCCGGAGATGATCGCCGTCGACCCGTCGGCGGCGTCGTTCATGCAGCAACTCTTCCGCGACGGCATGTCACCGCAGCCGGCCGAGAACGCGGTCGCCGACGGCATCCGGACGGTGTCGAGCCTGATGGCGGCCGGGAAGCTGAAGGTGCACCGCTCCTGCAAGGGCCTGCTCGACGAACTGCCCGGCTATTCGTGGGACGACGCGAAGGCACAGCGGGGCATCGACGCACCAATCAAGGTCGACGACCACTCATGCGACGCGCTGCGGTATGCGGTCGCGACCAGCGAAAGCGTGTGGCGGCGCCCGAACACCGCCGACCAGATCCGGCACCGAATCCGGGATGACGGGATCGACTTCGCGACCGTAGCCATGTGATCCGGGGGTGTGCCGTGGCCCGCACCTCCGCCCCAACCCGGCTGATCGGCCAGGTATCCGAGTGGACCGGCGTCGACGCCGTCTTCGACCCGCTGGAGCATGTGCCGCCTCTGCTGTGGCCGCAGTCGGTGCGCGTCTACGGCGAGATGCGCCGCGATCCGCGGCTGGCGGCAATCCTGACCGGGTACACGCTGCAGTTGCGGCGGGCGACGTGGCAGGTTGATGGCACCGGCTGCCGGCCCGAGGTGGTTCAGCACGTCGCCGATGACCTCGGGCTGCCGATGATGGACGCCGAAGACCCCGGTGTCGGCCGCTACCACGGGGTGTCGTGGTCCGAGCATCTGCGCGCGGCACTGCTGATGCTGCCGTTCGGGCACATGGGCTTCGAGATGGAAGCCGCCATCGTTGACGGCCGCGCCCGGCTGACGACCCTCGCCGAGCGGCTGCCGGTCACGATCGACAACATCCACGTCGACACGAAGACCGGCCGCCTGCTTGGTGTCGACCAGCAGCTGACGTCCCCGCACGGCGGCACGCCGCAGATCCGGGCGGACCGGCTGGCGTGGTACTGCCACGAGCGTGAAGGCGCCACGTGGACCGGCACGTCCCTGCTGCGTCCCGCCTACGGCCCTTGGCTGCTCAAACATGAGCTGATGCGGGTGCACGCCCAAGCGAACCGCCGCTGGGGCATGGGCGTCCCCGTCATGGAGGCAAAGCCCGGCACGCAACCAACCGTCGCCCAGATGCAGGAAGCGATGACCCTCGCCGCCGCCGCCCGTGGCGGCGACCAGGCTGGCGCCGCTGTACCGCCCGGCTTCGAGCTGAAAATCGTCGGCATGTCCGGCTCCGTACCGGACACCCTCGCGTACATCAAGTGGCTCGACCAGCAGATGTCGCAGATGGCGCTCATGAACCATCTGGACCTCGGCACCAGCGAGTCCGGGTCACGGGCCCTCGGCACCGCCTTCATCGACTCGTGGACGCTGGCGCTTGGCTCCATCGCCGACGAAATCGCCGACGTCGCCACACGGCAGATCGCGGCTCGGATCGTCGAATGGAACTGGGGCGACCAGGAGCCGGTGCCGCGGGTGGTCGCGTCGGGAATCGGGTCGAAGCGTGAGGTGACCGCTGAGTCGCTGCAGCTACTGCTGTCGTCCGGGGCGCTGTCCGGTGACCCTGCGCTCGAGGAGTGGGTGCGACGTGAGTGGCGGCTGCCGGAGCGCGAAAGCGCAGCGCCGGCCCGGACGGCGACCCGCGGTGCTCCCGGCCAGCCGACCGGCGGTGAGCCTGAGCGGGTCGCGGCGGCCGAGCCGGCGATGGTCGAGCCGGACTACGAGCAGATCCGTGACCAGCACGACCAGGCCGTCCGCGAGATGGCCGCCCAGTGGGAGGAGCAGTCCGGGCCGCTGGTCGAAGCGTTGGCCGCGGCGACGGCGGCTGAGGTTGCCGCCGGGACGCTGGTTGGTCTCGGCATGTTGGCTGTCTCCCCCGCCCTGGTGGCTGCTCTTGCGGGTGGGCTGGCGATTGGCCTGTCGGGGGTGGCTGCGGCTGCCGCGACGGGGGCGGCAGCCGAGCTTGCCGCCGGCGGTGTAACGGTCCGGGCCGAACTGGGTGCGGACCGGCGGCAGCGGGTCCGGGCGCTGGCGGAGGCAACGGCCGGTCTGATCGTGGGTGGCTACTCGTCGGCTGCGGGTCGGACGGCGCTGCGCCTGTCGGGGCCGGACGCAACCGCAGAGGCAGTCGCCGAGGCGGTGCGCGCCGACCTGACCGAACTGAGCCGCGCGAAGGACGGCGGCCTCGTTGCTGGGCAGCTTCGCTCGGCAGCGTCCGCCGCCCAGGGCGAAGGACGTCTTGCCGCGCTTGAGCAGGCGCCCGACGGCACTCGGTTCCGGGCAACGGAACGCCTCGACGCCAACTCGTGCGGCCCTTGCCGCAAGGCAGACGGCGCTGAGTACGCGACGTTGGCCGCCGGCTTGACCGACTACCCGCTCGGGCTTAAGAACCGGCACTGCCAAGGGCGAGACCGGTGCCGAGGCTTCCTGGTCCCACTGCTGCCGATCATGCGGAGGTGAGCCTTGATGGCACCCACCGACAGTCCCGCCGAGGGTAGCCACGACTGGATCGAAGCGCAGGTCGCAGGCCGCCACTACAGCGTGACCACTATCGCGCACCACTTCGCTTACTCCTACCTCAAGCCCAACCTGCGGCTGATCGGGGCAGGTTTCGCCGCGGTCGCGTTCGACATGATCAGTCGCCTGCCGGACGGCCCTCAACTGACCGAAGGTCTCTGCAACCTCGTCGGAGTCCGCGACCACTTCATTCGCGCGGCGATGGAAGCCGAGCGGCAAGGGGGCGACGATGGCTGACCTCGCCCGCCGCGACGGAATTGAGCTGATCCGGACCGGGTCGTGGGAGACCATGACCGGCACCTGGAACCCGACCCCGGCCGACATTGCCGCGGCGATCGCAGCTCAGGACTGCCCGGCGATTCGGAAGCCGGTCATCAAGCTCGGCCACGTCGACAAGCGGTTCGACGGCGAACCCGCCCTCGGCTGGTTCGAGAACCTACGCTCGCCCGACGGCGGTCACACCCTCGTCGGCGACCAGGTGACGCTGCCGTGGCTTGCCGCTGTGCAGGCCGCCGCGTACCCGTCTCGGAGCATCGAGGGGCACTACAACCACCGCTGCGGCGCCGGCCATGTCCATCCGTTCGTACTTACGGCGGTGGCGCTGCTCGGGGTCACGCCGCCTGCGGTGCGGACGCTGCGGAACCTCAACGACCTGCCCGGTCATCTCGGTGTCGCGGCGGGCGTGCCCGAGGGCGCCGAACCGGTGCAGGTGACCATCATGGCCGCCGAGGTGCACACCGGGGCGATGGTTGCCCTGATCCCCACCGAGGCCGACGCCGAACGGCTCGCGGTCGATGGCGGCGAACCGGCCGAACAGCTCCACGTCACGCTCGCCTACCTCGGCGACGCCGTCAACCTGGCCCCAGCGGACCGGCAGGACATCATCGACACCGTCTCCACTGCGGTGAACGGGATGCCGGTCGTGGAGGCCGAGGTTTTCGCGCTGTCGGCGTTCAACCCTGGCGACGTGTCGGAGCGCAAGACGTGCATTGTTGCCGGCCTGTCCGGTGACCTGCTCGACGCTGTTCACACGCTGATCGGCGACAGCCTGCAGCACCTGGCGCTGCCGTCACAGCATGCCCCGTGGCACGCGCATATGACCCTGCAGTACACCGACGACCTGTCCCGGCTCGCCGCCCTCGTCGACCGCGTCGGCCCCGTCCGGTTCGACCGGCTGAGGATCGCGCTTGCAGGCCAGCACATCGACATCCCGCTCATCGGCGGCCCCGAGCCCGACGAGGCCGAAGAGCCGGGCGAGGAACTGGTCGCCGCTGCGGACGGGGACGGCAACAACCTCAAGCGGTACTGGCTCGGCAAAGGCCTGTCCCGGTGGGCGACGAAGCGGCATCCGTGGACCACCCTCTACCGCCTTATCCGCAAGCACGTCGGCGCGGCCCGCGCGAAGCGCATCGCCAGTCAGTGGTTCCACGACCACTTCGGCTACTGGCCCGGCGACCGACGGCATCGCAAGGTCCGGGCCGCGGCCCAGGAAGGCGAACTGATGACCCAGCCCACGCCGCCGGCCGACGAGCCGCAGACGCCTCAGCCGGTCGAGCCCGTGCCCGAGCCGCTGGCCGACCCCGCCCAGCCCTCAGAACCGCAGGGCGACCCCATACTCCCGGCCGCCGAGCCGGAGCCCGCACCACAACCCGAACCGGAGGAGGACACCTTGTCCACCCTGAACGCCGACGTGCGCTCACGGCTCGGCCTGGCCGAAGACGCCGACGACACCGCCATCCTGGCGGCACTCGACGCCCTCAAGACCAAGGCCGACACCCCGCCCCAGCCCGACCCCCAGCAGGTCGCCGCCGCAGCCAAGGCCGAAGAGGAAGCCAACGAACTCCGCAAGGAGGTCAAGGTCCTCGCCTCCCAGGTCCAGACGATGTCGCAGAAGCTCGCCGACGCGGAGAAGGCCAAGGCCGACACCATCAAGGCCAGCGTCCTCGACGAGGCCGAGAAGCAGGGCAAGTTCAAGCCCGCCGACCGCGCCCAGTGGGAGACCGACTACGACGAGGCCCCGGCCGCGATTACCCGCGTCCTCGCCTCGATCGCCCCCGGCACCGCCGTTCCGGTCGCCGCGTCCGGCTACACCGGCGAGGCCGAGCCGACCCAGGACACCGACGCCGAATTCGAGGCGATGATGGCCCGCCTCGACGGCCCGACCGCCGTGAAGGAGTCCTGACCATGGGCGCCTACGAAGCCAAGTACGTGTGGGCCGACCAGATCGGCGGCACCGCCTCCGCCGCCATCACCGGCGGCCAGGTCCTCGCCGTGTCCGGCAACGGAACTGTCGGTCCTGCGGGTGCCGCGTCCGCCGCTGTTATCGGTGTCGCCGCGTTCGACGCCGCATCCGGCACCCGCGTCTCCTACTACCCGCGCGGCAAGGTCCACGTGTCGACCGCCGACGGTGCGATCACCGCCGGCGACCGCGTCGACTCCGCCGCCGCCGGCGCGGTCGCATCCGGAACCGCCGGAGTCAACAACATCGGCATCGCCCTGACGACCGCCGCCGACGAGGCGCTGGTCGAGTGGATGGAGATCTGATCCTCCACCCGGTAGCCCGCCAGCCCTGACGCTGGCGGGCACCCTCCGCACACACCCCTGAGCTTCTTCGAGGCCCCACGCCCAGCGTGCCGGGCCTCTTCGTCGTGCCCGCTCGCCGGGCCCACCCTGAAAAGGACACCACCGTGCCCGGTGCATACCCCCCGGCAGCCCCGACGCTGTCCGGTGACCTGCTCACCATCCACCGACTGCTGCAGTCCCCGACCTACCTGCGGCGCCGCCTGCGGACGATCGCCGACCTGCGGTTCGTCGCCGACCAGATCCTCACCAACCGCTACCGCACCTCCGGTGGCGCGGTCGCGTTCGAACAGTCCGAGCCGATCATGAACACACGGGCGGTCGAAGCCGTCCCGCCCGGCTCCGAGTACCCGCGTGACAGCCCGGCCGACGGCACCGCCGCCCTCGCCGCCGTGTCGAAGTGGGGACAGGCGGTCACGCTGACCGACGAGAAGCTGAAGCGATCCGTGTACATGGGGCAGGAACTGAACCGCGCCCTGCTGAAGACCGCGAACACCGTCATCTCGAAGGTCGACAAGCTGACCACCGCCGCCGTGTCGTCGGCCGTCACCAACACCTCCGCCGCTGCCGCCGCCTGGAACGCCGCCTCCCCGGCCCTGTTCCGCGACGTCGAGGTCGCCGCTGCGAAGATCGTCGACCTGAACCAGGGCTACCGGCCGGACGCCATCCTGATGTCGACGACGAAGTACGCGATGCTGGTCACCGACCCGGCCATCGCTGCCCTGCGCCGCCGGGAGACGTCCGACAACCCGATCTACGGCGGGGAAATCGACCGGCTCGGCAAGTACCGGATCATCTCCACCGCGGTCGCGAACCTCCCCAGCGACGACGTGTGGGTGTTCGACTCCGACCAGCTCGGCGGCATGGCCGACGAAGCCGAGGTCGACCCCGGCTACGCGACGATGGACAACGGCCTGCAGTACAAGACGCGCCGGATCGAGGAGCGGGACGCCTGGGACATCTGGGCGCGCCGGATCACGGTCCCGATCGTGCAGGAGCCGGGTGCGGGCATCCGGATCACCGGCACCGGCGCGCTCGGCTGATTGGAGGCGTGACGATGGCTACCTATCAGGTGGTGGGCGAGTGCGCCTACGTGACCGTGGCCGGTGCGACGGGTGCGATGCGGACCCTGGTGATGAAGGGTGCGATCGTGCCGGAGTCGGCGCCGGAGCTGAGGCATCTGCTGGCGTCCGGGCTGGTTGCGCGGGCGGACGGCGAGACCGGCGGTGTGAACGCCGACGGCGTGCCGGCTGCGCTCGTTGACGACGGCAAGAAGCCGGGTAAGGCGACCGCCGAGCAGTCGAAGCAGTCGCAGTCCGGTGCCGCGAAGGCGGAGGAGCAGGCGAAGGCCGACGCCGAGCAGGCCGAGCGTCGCAAGGCCGCCCAGGAGAAGCTGGCGGACCTCGGCGGCAAGGCACCCGACGGGCGTGCGTCCCACGACGTCCTGGTCGAGTACTTGGTCAGCCAGGGCGGCAGCTACGACGACCTCGTCAAGTCCGACAAGGCGGCGCTCGTCGAGTTGGTCAAGTCGCGCCAGAGCTGATCCGGGAACGCCGGGCCCCGGCCATGGGGTCCGGCGCCGCCTGCGGAGGTGAACGATGCCGGTCGCGTCGAGCGACATCCTGCTCAAGCTGTCGGCGCCGCCTGCCTCCGCAGGTAACACCGCAGCGGGTGTGGTTGGGCAGTCGCTGGGCAAGTACGCCGCTACCACAGAGGTGCCGGACGGTGGCCTTCACGGCCTGTTCCCGAAGGTCACCGGCAGCCAAAACGCGGCGAGCCAGGTCGACTACGCCTGCGTCTTTGTCCACAACGCGCACGCCACCGACCCGCTGTCGGGTGCGGTCGTGTACCTGCCCACGCAGGTGTCCGGCGGCACCACCGTCGCGGTCGGCGTCGATCCGACCGCCGCATCCGCGATCGGATCGAGCACGGCGCAGGCGGTCACCATCTCCACCCCGACGACCGCGCCCGCCGGCGTGACCTTCTCAGCGCCGACCGACGCAAGCAGCGGCCTGGCGCTCGGCGATCTGCCATCCGGGCAGTGCCGGGCCATCTGGATCCGCCGCGCCGCTGCTAACACGAGCGCCCTCGTTGGGGACGGGGTCACGATCGCCGTCACCGGCGACAACCTCTAACCGTCGAGGGGGTCACGGTGCCGGCTCCTACGGTTGTCACGCTCGCCACGGTCGCATCCGGCACCGGCTCCACCTCCGCCACTGTCACCACACCGCCCGAGGTCGTCGAGGGCGACATCCTGGTCGCAGTCGCCTCCACGCACGGCGCATCGCCGCTGGTGCAGCCAGACGGCTGGACGATCCGTGAGCAGGACTACACGGTCGGCGACCTGCCGGTCATCCCTGGCTACGGCGCCATGTCGTGGCGGCGGGCGACCGCGTCCGAGCCGGCCACCTACGTGTGGTTGGGCGGCACCTCTTCAACCACCGCAGCGCTTGTCGTGGTGCGCGGCTGCGCTGAGGACGGCGACCCGTTCGACACCAGCGCCCGGAAGGTCAACAACACGACGCCTGTCGGCGCGCCCGGTCCTGAGATCGTCACGACCGTTGCCGACACCCTGATCGTCGGCGCGGCGGCAACGATCGACAACCGCACCTACTCCAACTGGTCGACGACCGACCCCGGCGCACTAGCCGAGCAGTTCGAGATCCTGAACACCGTCGGCGACGACACTGGCGTGGCGCTCGCGACCGCGCCGAAGACCAGCGTCGGCGCGACCGGTCTGTTGACGTGGAACTCCACCTTCTCGTCGAACGTCGCCTTCCTCGGTGCACTGAGGCCGGCCGGCTCGTCCTCAACGACCGTGACGCGGGCCGTCGCCACCACCTGGGATGTCGCCGCGACCGTCACCAAGAGCGTGGCAACGACCTGGGATGTCGACGAGCCCGGCCCGCCGCCGGCCGGCGGTATCGCCGTGGTGCGGGTGCGGCAGTCTGCGGCATGGCGAACCGTGTCGGGCGGCCAGCCGACCGTGACGGCGCCGGACGCGCCCCGCGACCTAGCGGTGGTTGCCTCGTCCGGGCAGCTCGCGGCAGCATGGCAGCCTCCGTACGACGACCGTGGCGCCCCAGTTACCGGCTACACCGTGACGGTCACCCCGGACGATGCGCCGCCGCTCCAACTCGGCGCCGGTGCCCGCAGTGCGACCCTGACCGGCCTGAACAACGGCGTCGTCTACACGCTCACGGTCGCCGCGCGAAACACGGCCGGCCCGAGCCAGCCCGCCGAGCAGATCGCGGCCCCGGCTGGCCCGTGGGTGATCGGCTCTGTCGGACCGCTTGTCGGCGCACCGGACTGGTGGGGTGGCAACAACGGCGTCAACAACGGCCGCGGCGCCTACGGCATGACCGAGCCACCAACCGGTGTAACCAGCGGTGCCGACCTCGGCCCGGACTACTGCGGTGTGCTGCCGGTGCTTACAGCCCAGGGTCGCGGCTACGACCACCTGACCAAGCCAGCCGTCGGGACGCTCATCGACGCCAAGGGACTGCCATCGGGAGCGGTAACGGTCGACGCCACCACCGGGTCGACGTCGGTAACCGTCACCCGCCCCGGTGCCGTTCTTCAGTACCTTGACATTGTTGGCCAGGTATTCGTGCGGGCGCCGAACGTCACGATCCGGTACTGCCGGATCAATGGCCGCCTCGTCACCGGCTCCGGCAAGTACCTCGTGTCGACGCAGGATGCCAATCCCGGCTTGGTGATCAGCTACTGCGAACTGATCTGCGGCCAGGCGATGTCGGCGGCGCTGCCACCGTACGGCGGTTACACGGCCCGATACTGCGACCTGTGGGGCATTTCGAACGACGCGTTCAAGGTCGGCTCAAACGCGTTGGTTGAGTACAACTGGGTGCACGGGTTGGAGAAGGCGCCCGGCGCGCACGCCGACCCGGTGCAGTGGACCGCCGGCAACAACATCGCGGTGGTCTTCAACCGGCTCGACTGCTTCACCGGACCGGAAAACGCGCCGTCTCCCGAGGTGCAGGACTTCGCGAACGGGACGTTGCAGGTCGGCAAAATGACCGGCAACGGGTCCTGGTTCCTGATGACCGACAACTACTGCAACGGCGCCAACTACGTCATCCGGGTCGGCAACGTCTCTCCCCAGACGACAGCCAAGGGTGTCTTCACAACCGAACACGCCTACTGGTACCGCAACCGGTTCGGTCGACAGTTCATTGCCGGCCCGGTCTACAACTCGATCCAAGCCGACGCCGACCAGGTCTTCGACGACACCAACGTGTGGCACGAAAGCGGACAGACGTATCGAAGGACTAGCCAGGGCTGGTTCTACAGCCACGTCGTAACGGCTGGCGAACCGGTGAACGACTGGACCCCGGTGTCGATGGGGGCGTACCCGTGATCGCCGTCCGCGGTATCACCTCAACCGCGTCGCCCGGCTCGGCGTCGACCGCATCGGGGACGATCCCGGCTGGTACGCAGCCCGGCGACCTGCTGGTCGCTACGGTCCAGATCGCCGCATCCGGCGGCATCCTGGCCCCGCCCGCCGGGTGGACGGTCATCACTGCCCTGAACACGACGTCGAACTCGTCGTCTTCGGTGCGCGCCGCCCAGCGTCGGGCCGAAGCCGGGGACGCCGGGGCCGCGGTTGAGATTGGACTCGGCGTCTCCGCGCGCTGGGTGCTCAACATCTTCGCCTACTACGACGACAGCGGCCTGCCGGCCAGTGTCGGCCAGGTCGTGCCGTCGGCGTCCGGGTCGCAGACGGCATCGCCAGCCACTCCGGCGGTTACCCCACTCGGCGTGCCGGCGTACGCGGTCGCGGTCATCGGCGGCACCGTCGCAGCGTCCGGGGTCCAGCCGACGCTGACGGCGGCGTCCGGCTGGACGATGCAAGGCCAGGCCGTATCCACCTCCGTGTCGCTGAAGAACGCGGTCCAGGGTGTTGCGACCAAGGCACTTGCCTCACCCGGCGAGGAACCGGCCGCCGTTCACAGCCTGTCCGAGTCCACAATCGCGGTCGCCGCGGCCACCATCGTTCTGTCGTCGGTGAACGTGCCGCCGGTTGCGAACGCAGGCCCGGACCAGTCAGTGCCGCCTGGTGCGACTGTCATCCTTGACGGCTCCGGCTCAACGGATCCGGATGGGACGCTCGTCGGCTACCTGTGGGAGCAGGTGTCCGGCACTCCGGTCGAGTTGGACGACCCGACTGCGACGCAGCCAACGTTTGGCGCCCCGGCCTCAGTCGACGGCGCTGTGCTGGTCTTCTCGTTGACGGTCACCGACGACCGCGGCGACTCCGACCCCGACACGGTCACCATCTCGGTAGCCGCAACCGGGAGCGCCAAGGTGTGGGTTGCTGGCGCCTGGCAGACCCATCCGATCCAGCTGCGCGTGAGCGACGGCTGGTCTTGACCGAAGGGGTGCCGGTGGCTGGTGACGTAACGGTCGGGGACGCGGAGCGGCCGTCGAAGCTGGTGCAGCCCGCAGACGAAACAACAGTGGTGACGCTCTCCGTCCTCAAGCCGGATGGCAGCAGCGAGGCCGTACCGCTCACTGCCGAACCGCTGGAGCCAGCCGAGGACGGCACCGGCGAGCAGCAGCAACGCTGGACCGCCACCGACCCGGTCCTCTACGACCAGCCGGCACGGTGGCTGCTCCGGTGGACGATCAGCGGCGAGGGCGCCGACTACGACGTGCAGACGGTGTACGTGGTGCCGAACCCGCTTGCGAACGGTCCGACATGGCTGCCGGGCCGAAGCCGGGTGGCGAACTATGTGCCGGCCCGCACCTTGCAGCGGGACTCCAACACACATCAGTTGACCTTCGATAGCACCACCGTGCCGACCGGGGCGATGGTCGACCGACTCATCGCCGACGGTGCTGCCCGCATCGCGTCTCGAACCGGGCCGATCCACTCGTCACTACATGATGCGGCGTCGGTCGTGGTCGCGCTCTGGGCCGCGGCTGCGGTTGAGCGGGGCTGGCCGGACGATCAGCAGACCGAGCTGACGCTGCAACGGGCCAACGACCTGCTGCGGCTTGCCGACACGCAACTCGACGAGCTGGTGGCAGCCAACGACGCCGCGAACGGCGGCAACCCGGTCGACCCCGGGCAGGCCAACGCGCTGCTGCCGCGCTGGAGTTTCCCGCCGCCTGTGCCGTGGGGTGACTCCTACCTCTGAGGAGGTGCCGATGGCCCAGTTCCGTGTGCGCGTGAACGTCGACCAGGCGGGCGTCCGCCGGATGATGATGCAGCCCTGGATGCAGCGGGAGATGGATCGGCGGGGCCAGCGGGTTGCTGCCGTGGCCCGGTCGATCGCCCCGGTGCGGACGGGCCGGTATCGGGCCAGCATCCGCGTCAGGTCCGGGGTTCGGGCGTCGGGCGCCTACTCCGAGGTTGTTGCCACCGCACCGTACTCGTACTTCTTGGAGGTCGGCACCCGGCATATGGCGGCGCAGCGGATCCTGTCCCGCGCTCTGCACGCCGCCGGCGGCTGACATGGGCTACCCACTGCTGCACATCATGGCCCGAAACTGGCTCCGAACCGACCTGAACATGGGCATCCCGGCGAAGAGCCGGATCCGGGTCGAGAACAAGCTGCCCAGCAACAGCCAATACACCTACCGACTGGTCGTGGTGCAGACAGCCGTCAGCTCGCCCGGCGACACCACCCTGACCCTCGACGTCGTCGACCTGAACATCGACTGCTACGCCGGCACCGACGAAATGGCCGCCGGCCTGGCCGAGATGGTCCGGTCTGCGCTGCGGCTTCGGTTCGTTCGGCATATCGATCCAGTGTCGGGCGCCTTCATCAAGTCGGTCGAGACGCTTGCCCGGCCAGCGTGGGCGCCGTGGGATGACGCCTCCGCTATCGAGCGGTGGACGGCCGCCTACCGGCTAACGGTCCACGCAACTCCCTGATCTCCGCCGCCTGCCGGCGCCCTTTCCCCCGTGTCCTTACCCGGCGACCGCCGGGCCATCACCATGCCTTCAAGGAGTGACCCATGGCGGTCGACATCAGCCTGATCCGCGCCTACCAGAACGGTCTCGTGGCGGTCACCGCCTACGGCGACACCTCCATCACCCTGCCCACCGACGCCACCACGGCGCTCGGCGCTGACTTCTCCGAGGTCGGCGCCATCAGCGGCGACGGCATCACCGAGGCGACGTCCCAGGACTTCAACGACATCTTCATGTGGCAGGGCAACGCACTCGCTGCTTCGCTGCCGGGCGAATACGTCAAGACGTTCCAGTTCGCCGCGATGGAGACGAACCAGGTGACGCTCGGCGTGCAGTACTCCGGATCGACGATCACGCAGACGGCGACCGGGGTGACGGTCGCGGAACGGCCACCCGCCCGGGATCTGCGTGCCTGGGTGCTGCATGGCGTCGATGGCGCCCGGCTGCAGCGGGTTGTGGTCCCGTTCGGGCAGGTCTCGGAGCGCGGCGACGTCGTGTGGTCCTCGCAGGACGTGACGGTTTACCAGTGGACGGTCAAGTGCTTCGTCGACTCGTCCGGGAACGTCGCCTACCGCTACTACGTGGATCCGGCCCTGGCGCTCGACGAGGGCTGATAGACCCGCCGGCCTGCGTGCTGTGCGGGTCCGCAGGCCGGCGTTCTACCCGCATCCACCCGCACATTCCGCACAAGGAGACCCGCACATGACGAAAGTTGAGATCGTGGAGCAGTGCATCCCGCTGCCCCCACACGCGCAAGGTGATCGGCAGGTCGCGGATCGGCTCGACAACCTCGGCCTGCTGCCCAAGGTTGGCGAGGCGGTCGCCGGCTACGAGGTACGGATCAACGGGACGCCGCTGCCGGTGGCTGTGGTCGGGTACGAGGTTGGCCCGTCCGAGGCTGGGACCATCGTCACGCTGGTGGTGCCAGCCGACGAGGTGGCGATTCGCAAGGCGTCCGCTGCCGACGAGAAGATCAGCCGGACATGGCAGCCGGGGAGCCGCGACCCGCGCGCCGACATCCCCGGCTGGACGCCGGAGGTGGTGCTGACGCATGCACCGCCCGGGGCCGCCCTGCAGCGGAACCTGGAGATGTTGCGGAAGGTGCGAGGAAGGGATCTCCGTGGCTGACAAGCAGACGCCCCAGGCGGCCGTCATCGAGGTCGTCGAGAAGCGCAGCAGACGGCAGGGCGGCGACGGCTTCGCGGGGGTCATCGTGCCAAACGAGATCCGGCTCAACGGGCAGACGCTACTCGCGCCGAAGGACCCCCCGGTCCGGCTGCATGAGGTCACCCTCGACGACCAAAGCCTCGTACTGGCCACCCTGACCCTGTTCGTACGCCGCCTCACCGTCGACATCGAGGAACCGGAGGCCACCGATGAGTGACGTCGCCTTCGACTTCGACGCCTGGTACGGCGAAACCCGCCGCGAACCGTTCACCTTCACCTGGGCCGGCGAGAAGTGGAGCCTGCCACACTTCTCCGAGATTGACTGGCGTGTCATCGATGTTGCCGCCGAACTCGAAGCCCTTGCCAGCGCGGACGAGAACGCCGAGATTCCCGTCGACCTCATCCTCAAGTTCTTCCAGCACGGCTTCCGCCTCGACCCCGAGCAGGCCGCCCGCTGGGAGCAGGTGCCGCAGCCGATCCAACTGATCATGAACATCTTCGACCAGTGGCAGAAGCACGCGGGCGCCGATCTGGGGGAACTCTTGGCCTCTTCCGACTCCTCCGCGAGCACGGAGAGGCCATTGAAGCTGACCTCTCGCGCTACCACCAGATCCGTCTCCCGCGCGCGCTCTACGGGCGGCCGGAAGAGAGGCTGACGCCTCGAGAGCTGCTGGCCCGGATTCGGCATCTTCCGGCCGACTCGGCGCTCGGGATCGCCGTGCTCGGGCCTGACGCCCACCTGCGGCCAGGTGACCACCTTCTTGCCCACGTCGCCAACCTCATCGCCGCCGGCAACTGGCAGCGAGGCGGTGGCAAGGGGCAAAGGCCGAAGCCGATCAAGCTCGGCGGCGGCAAGTCGCAGAGGGCAAAGAAGGTCGACGGCGACGACATAGCCCGGCGGCTGGCGAACCTCGGATTGATCCCCGGCGCTCCTGCCGCCTGACGATGGCCGGGGGAGGTCGCCTTGACCTCCCCCAACGTCGGCACTGTCGCGGTCACCGTCGTGGCCTCGGCCCGCGACTTCGCCCGGTCGCTGCGGCAGGCGGTCACCCGCGAGTTCCAGCGGGCGGCTGGGGCGATGAGCAAGGCCATCACCAGCTCGCTCAAGCTCACTGGGCTCGCGGCTGCCGCTGGTATCGGGGCGACCGCCATCGCCGGCCTCGCGTCGTCGATCGCGTCTGCGCTGCCGGTCATCGCCGCGCTCGGCACGACTGTCGCAACCGCTGCCGGCTCTCTGATCGCACTGCCCGGTGTCGCGGCCATTGCTGCGGCTGCGGTTGGCACGATCCGGCTCGGCCTGTCCGGCATGTCGGAGAGCTTCAAGGCGATCGACGCGGACGCCAAGACCTTCAACGCGACGCTGAAGGGCCTGAGCAAGAACGGCAAGTCAGTTGCCCGGCAGCTCAGGTCGTACAAGCGCGTTTTCGACGGCTTGGGCCTGCGCCTGCAGAACATTCTGTTGCGCAACATCTCGACCACGATGCGGGTGCTGGTCACGCGCTTCCTGCCGCCGCTCACGGCCGGCATGGAGGGACTGGCGGCAGTCCTCAACGCCGGCGTCAACCGGGCGCTGCGCGGCCTGGCGACCGCCGCCAATGCGCTGACCCTCCGGTCCGTTTTCACCTCGGCAACCGCGACGGTGTCGAACCTCAACCGGGCGCTTCAACCGGTTCTGCAGGCCATGCTCGACCTGGTTCGGGTTGGCGCCGCGGTCACCGCCGAGTTCAGCGCGGGCGTGGCCGGGGCTATCACCTCGGTTGCCGAGCGCATCTCCGAACTGGCACGTAACGGCGAGATGGCGCAGATGTTCCGCGACGGTGTTGCCGCTGCCCAGCAGCTCTTTGCCCTGGGCGGCGACATCATCGGCATCATCGGCGGCATCTTCCGGGCCGCCGGAAGCGCGGACGGTGCCGGGATCTTTGGTTTCTTCGACCGCCTCAACCGCACGGTCAATAGCGCGCTCGGCCAGGGCGCCATCAAGAGCGTCTTTGAAGAGCTGGGCAGGATCGGCGAGGCGCTGACCCCGGTTCTGCTGACCCTGCTCCGGGCGCTGACGCCGCTGGCCAAGGCCATCTCCGACGTAGCAATCGCCTTCGCGCCCGGCCTTGACCAGATCGTCGCCGCGCTCGCGGCTGGGATCAGCGCCCTCGCCCCGGCCGTGGTCGCACTCGCCCCGGCCCTGACTGCCGTGGCCGGCGCCATCGAGCCGTTCGCCGCCGTGCTTGCACAACTGATCGACGGGTTCACACCCGGCCTGATCATCCTGATCGACGGACTGTCGGCCGCGCTACGCGAACTGGCCTACGGCACCGCTGGTGCCCGCCAAGGCATGAGCAGCGCTGGCAAGGGTGCCGAAGGCATGGGCAGCCTGTTCGAGGCTGCCGGCCAGATCGGCGCCGCACTCGGCGAGGTACTTGCCGCCGTGGCCCCGACGCTGCGGACTCTCGGATCGATCCTCGCTTCCCTGATTACCGGGGCAGCGCCGGGCTTCGTTGTGTTGCTTGACGCCATCTCGCTCGCCCTGTTCCACCTTGAACCAGTTGTGCCGTTGGTGGCCGGCGCGTTTGCTGCCCTGGCCAAGGCTGTTGCTCCACTGGTGGCCACGCTCGGCGTGGCGCTGGCGGGAGGGCTCACCACGGTGTCTGTGGTGCTGACCCAGCTATCTACGGTCCTTGAGCCGCTGATCAAGCAGTTTGCGATTGCGTTCACGTCAGCCCTGAGTGCGCTGCTGCCAACGATGCTTGAACTCGGTACGCGCGCCCTGCCTGCACTGGCCCAGGCTGGCCTAGCGCTGGCGCAGGCATTCGAGCCGCTGGCCCCGATCTTGGTGCAGATCGTCGAGGAGATGATCCGGCAACTGTTGCCGCACCTGCCGCAGATCACTGCGGCATTCATCGCGATGATCCCAAGCCTGACCCAGCTTGGGGTGCTGTTCGCCCAGTACCTGCTTGTCGCGTTCGAGGCACTACGCCCCTACCTACCGTTGATCATCTCGGCGTTCGTACAGTTGACGCCGACGATTCTTGAGCTGGTGGCAGCACTTCTGCCGCTCCTACCGATGCTTGTCACGCTCGCGATCGTCTTCTTGCAGGTGTTCGTCGAGTCGGGGCAACTGCACCGCATGATGACGCTGCTAGTCATCGCGCTAACGATCGCAATCGGAGTTATTCGGGCGATCACCGCCGTTCTGAACGTTCTGACTGCGCCGTTCCGGGCGGTCAGTGGGGCAGCAGACACCTTCGGCACCACCGTGCAGCGATCGGCGTCGAACGCGCTTAGCGCGATCCGGGGGCTGCCGGGCCAGATCAGCGGCGCGCTCGGCAACATGGGCAACCTGCTGTATCAGGCGGGCCGGAACGTCGTGCAGGGGCTGATCAACGGCATCCGGTCGATGTTCGGCTCATTGGGAACCGTGGCCTCGAGTATGGCCGGAACGATCCGCAACTACCTGCCGTTCAGCCCGGCCAAGACAGGCCCCCTGTCCGGCCGTGGTAACCCGTACTACAGCGGGCAGTCGATTGCCGAACTGCTGGCCGGCGGCATGGACTCGCAGACGCCGATCGTCGCCGCGGCGGCCGGTCGCCTCGCAGCCCAGGTCGCATTCCCGGCGTCGGCGTACTCGGCGGCCCCGTCCGCGCCAACAGCAAGTCACTCCGAGTATCACCTGCACAACGGCAACGCCACGCTTGAACAACTGCGGGCGCTTCAGGAGCGGCAGGCCACTCTCGCCAGGATCGGGAGGGCCCGGTAGATGCCGCTCCTTGCAGGGTCCGTTGTCGCTCCGCCGCCGGATCCGATCGTTGTCCAGCCCGGCCACGATGCTGGCCGCGCTCGGGCAACGTGGATCGCACCGGACGGAAGTGTGTGGCCGCTGGATGTCCCGGAGCGCGGCTGGTTCACACCCAATCAGGTGTCCGGGCTCGGCGCGGCGCCGATCGGAATCGTGTCGGATCCGCACCCGCGCGGCGGCGTCCGGGTTCGGCACATTCAGCCGCAGGCGCGGGTCATCAACTGGCCGCTTGTTATCCGAGGGACGACTGCCGACGGGTTTCAGGCGTTGTGGCGGTCACTAGCCCGCGCTTTTACCCAGACGCGCCGGCGTGGCCCCGGTCGGCTTCAGATCGCCCGCCCCGATGGCAGTGTGCGCGAGATCCGCGCCTACTACCAGGCCGGCTGGGATGGTGAGCCGGGCCGCGGCTGGATCGACGACACTGTCGTCATCTCCCTGCTGTGCGAGGACCCGTACTGGCGGTCGACCGCCCCGGTCCGGATCCGATACGAGCACGGATCTCCGGTCTCCTACCTGGAGCCGGTCCACCTCACCGTGTCGCCGGCATCGGTTCTTGGCACCACAACCGCAGTCAACTCCGGCGACGTTGAGGCCTGGCCGGAGTGGACGATCACCGGTCCGGCCTCAGCTATTACCGCCACAAACGTCAGCAGCGGCGAATCATTCACCCTTGACCCTAACTGGGATGGCGACGGCGACTTACTTTCCGGGCAGACGGTCACCATCACAACTGATCCGCCCGCCGTACGTGGTCCAGCCGGGGACGGGGATATCTGGACTGGCGCCCTCAACTGGCCCGGCGCGGTGCTGTGGGGCCTGCAGCCCGGCACCAGCAACATCCAGTTCGCGGTGAGCGGATCCGCTGCCGGCACGTCGATCGAGCTGGCGTTTGACCTGCGATTCGAGACCCCCTGATGGCGATCACACTGCTTGTCACCGACCGAAACCTCAACGTCGTAGGTGATCCGATCATCGGCTGGACTGACCTTGACGTCACGCTCCGCTTCAATGAGCCCGCGAGCGGCAACTTCAGCGCGCCGGCCTATCTGCCGCTCATGCAGCAGATCCGGGGTGGCGGCTACCGGATTATTGTCATCCGCGATGGCCAGGTCTTCTGTGCGGGGCCGATAGAGAAACGCGGCCCGGAGAAGTGGTCGGTCGACGGGCAGGACTCCAATCCTGGCACCATCACCGTCTCTTTCTCGGATGATCTGGCGCTTGCCGTCGCTCGGGCGACCTACCCGGATCCGTCGCAGCCGGCTACAGCCCAGACCTCGGTGGCCCGCTGGACTGCCTCCGGGAGTGCGGAGACGATCCTCCGTTCCCTGTTCAACCTCAATGCCGGGCCGGGTGCTCTTGCCGCCCGTCGCGTGCCGAAGCTCGTACTTGGACCGGTGGCCGGCGTTGGGTCGAACATCGTGCTGGGCACCCGCTTCGAACCGCTTGGCGATGCCGCCCGAACTGCCGCACTAGCTGGCGGCGGGCTCGGGTTCCGCACACAGCAGGTTGGCCAGCAGGTCGAGTTGCAGGTGTATGGCCCTACGGATCGCTCCCGAAGCGTGCGGTTCAGCCGCGGTCTGGGCAACCTGCGCGAGTACGAGTACGACGAAACGGCAGCCACCGTTACCGCAGCGATCGTCGGCGGCAAGGACGAGGGCACAAGCCGCGTCATCGTCGAACGACTGAACGCGGCTGCAATCGCTGACGGCTGGCGCCTTGAAGCGTTCAAGGACCAGCGACAGTCCGACGACGACGCGGGCGACACCACCGAGCTTGACCAAGCTGGGGACGAAGCCCTCGCAGAGGGCGCGCAGACCGCGCGACTGTCCGCCGTGACGATCGATGTCCCGACACAGCGGTACGGCGTCCACTACGGGCTCGGCGACATCGTGTCGATCGAACTGACCTCGGGCGTCGAGGTCACTGACGTTGTTCGCGCCGTCCAACTCAAGGCAACACCGGAAACCGGTGAGCTTGTTAGCGCCCTGATCGGCAGCCAAGAGGCGTCGTCGGATCCGCTGTGGCTGACCTACACCCGCGACATTGCGCGCCGGCTCGCCCGATTGGAGGCCCGCTGACGTGGCCGAGTCTTCATATCCAGATCCGTCGGTAACCCAGCTTCAGCATGAACGGCTGTTGGGTCGGCTCGGCCCGTCCGGGCTGCTCGGCTCGCCCGCCGACCTGCCGCTCGTCTATGCGGATGGGACCGGCACCCGCACGACGAAGATCCGCGCAAACCGGCAGGCACTTGTCGAAGGCTACGGCTGGGAGAACGACGGCGTCGAGGTCACCAAAACCCACGCCGCGAACTCGTCCGGCCAGACCCGCATCGACGTGGTAGTTCTACGTCTCAGCCGGTCAACGTGGGACGTCACCTCACAGATTGTGCAAGGCACGCCGGGTGCCGGGCCGCCGGCGGTCACGATGCAGACGGGCTCGTCCGGGGTGTGGGAACTGCCGGTTGCCGATGTGGCGGTTGCCTCCGGGGCGACCACCTTTGCAGGCAGCGTTGTGACACCTCGCGCCTGGTACGTCGGCGATGACGGGCAAATCATCTGCACTTCCACAACCCGACCGCCGCACTCCCCTGGACGGCAGATCACCGAAACAAACACTGGTCAGGTCCTCGTCTCAGTGGGCTCACAGTGGCTGATACTCAGGGAGGACACAGGCTGGGTGCCGCTGACACCAGCCGCCGGCTGGGGCGCCCGCCTACTGCAGGTACGGCGCCTGAACGGGCAGGTCACCTTGTGGTGCAACGTTCGACGGACCGGATCAACGCTGGCGGCGAACACGACATCGATCATCACGACGCTGCCAACAGGGTTCCGGCCAGCGGTTGGCGGCGAGGTGATCGAGATTCCGGCGATTACGCCCAGCGCCCCCGGCTACACGTTCCGGGTCTCTGTCAACGCTGCCGGGCAGGTGCGTGTCGACAGCCCGCACGGCGGGCTCGGCCCTACCTCGCATCTCGGCGCCCGCGACTCGTGGCCGGTCTAGGGAGGCGACGGTGGCACGACAGTTGTTTGGTGGCGGCCCCGCCGACTGGACGTTCAACGCCGTAGACGGGGTTGCCGGCGTTGATGACCTGGCCCAACTCGCGGGCGGCCAGGTCATCACCTTTTGGAATCTTGAGATCGGCGGCACCCAGTACGAGGATCTGACCGACTCTGCCGGCACCCCGATCACGTCTGTGACGTCGTCGACCGGCGCGGACGGACGATCGGTGGGCCAGATTCCGCCGTTGTACGGCCCGGACGGCGTGGACCGGATGTGGGCCCAGGCCGGCACTGGACCGCGGGTGCTGATGTCGGCGGTTGGCGGCGGTGGCGGCTCGGTCGACCCGGAACAGCTCGAAGACCTGGTGTCGCGCGAGTTGTACGACGACAAAGGCGTTCTGTTGGTCGGCTCGTCGTTCGGGGTGCCGACCCCGGTCGACTCAGGCGCCAACGGTCAGGTGTTGACCGCTGACAGCGCCGAGGCGACCGGGGTGAAGTGGGCGACGCCGACCGCAGCGACGGGCAACGTCTTGTACTGGACCGGTGACGACTACGCGCCGACAGCGCTCAAAGGTGCAGTCGACGTGCCCCGCGTCTTTTTGGGCCCCGTTGATCCAGACACCGTGGACGGGGTCGTGATGCCCGCCTCCGACTGGATGGTGTCGTGGATTGGTTCGTCCTGACCGGTCAGGAGATGGTGGCGGAGCAGTTGACGACGCCCTCGGACTCGCCTTCGTCGACGAGATTGCCGTCCACCCAAAGCTTGCAACTGATGGTTCCGATTGCGGTCGCGGTGACCCCCGCGAGCCCTGCAGAGCCTTCGAGTTGCACCTCTTTGCTCCACGGCGTTGCGGCTTCGGATTCGACGGCTGAGTCACCGAGGGTGGACCAGTTGATGTAGGCGGTTCCTGCTTCTGAGGTGACCTCAAACCGAACGTCGTGCGGCTTGGTTGCTTCCTCGACGGTACGGAGGCCGATGAAGTAGGCCACGCCGATACCGCCGCAGCAGAGGACGGCGATGACGGCGGCGACAATGCCGATGATCAGCCAGGGGCCGCGATTCTTCGGGGCCAGCGGTGGTGGTGGCGGGTAGGGCATGGACATCGGGGCAGTCTCCGCCACCCGCTCCCTTCAGCTTCGCTCTGTGTCACCCATCTGACACGCGAAGGAGCCGATCGGCGCGCTCGATCCGTTCCACGTGGCGGCACACCACTGATCGCCTCGCTCCCGCCGGGCGGACGCTCGAGACGGGCTCACATCACGTCCTGGAGGTAGACCGTGCCTACGTATGCGCAGCTCGCCGCGGAGGCGGTCTGGGGACGCGAGATTGTGACACCGGCGGTCCGGTGGCTTGGTGACGCGCTCTGTGCTCACTTCAAGCGGCCCCGAACAGCAGCCGGCACCAAGGGCGACAATCTGCACCTGTCCGGGTCGCACCGGTCCCAGGAGTGGCTACTCAAGAGCAGGTTCGCCACGAATCGGCGGTACACCGTTGAGGACGACCTCAACGACGAGCAGTTGCGGTGGATTGCCGGCTTCGACTTCACCCCGGCCAGTAAGGCCGAGATGTTGACGATCTGCCAGCGGCTCGACAAGGCGGTCCGTGCCGGCCTGGTGGAGGAGATTGCCGCCTGGTACGGCAACCTCGATGGGGATCAGCGGGTCGACGGCTACGACAACGTCCGCAACGTTGCCGCGACCTCGGATTCGTCGCATTTGTGGCACCTGCACATCACCTTCAAGCGCAGGTACGCCGGCGACATGGCCGTGATGCGCAAGGTATTCGCCATCCTCACCGGCGCCCCGATTCCGGGTCAGCCGGCCCCATCCCCTAGCCCGGCACCAACCGTGCGCCGTGCCGCCTGGGCTGCAGCAGCAGAGGAGACCGCAATGAAGGACTGGTACTTCACCAAGGGCGCGAAGACCGCGACCGTCTACGTTGGCAACGGCATGGTGGCCAGAGCCTTGCCGAACCCCGCTTCGTGGGAGGCGATGAAGGCGAAGGTGGCTGCCGCGAAGGGCGTCGCCGTCAAGGACATCCCGCTCGAGGAGTATCCCGACGACGCCACCGCCCGTGGTGTCGCGGGCACTGTCCTCTGACGCTTCACCTGACCGCAACGGGGGTAATCGATGATCGGACGCCTCGCTGCGGAGGCGGCAGAGAACGCGCCGAACGTGATCGGACTGCTGCTGCAGTGGGGCGTGCCCGGCCTTGTCGTGGCGCTGATGCTGCTCGGCTGGCTGGTGCCGAAGCCGTCCCACGAGCAGATGCGTACCGACCGCGACGCGTGGAAGGACGCGTATGAGAGGGAGCGGGATGCCCACCAAGCAACCCGAGACGCCTTCGTTGATGCTTCGCGGTCGGCGGGTGCCGCTGTGGAGACGGCCCGGACAGCGACGGGCCTACTGGATCGGCTCGGCCACCCCAGTAATCCGGGGGCGATGACATGAGGTGGTGGCGGTGGATGCGGAAGCTGTTGCCGTTTGGGGACCGCCGCCCCACCGATGACGCCTTGTCGGCGGTTGCTCAGGCGGAGCAGAGCGGTCTGCGCGCGGAACGGGATCGGGAGATGGCGGCCCAGCTGCGCCGGGAGGCGGAGATCGAGGAGCGGAAGATTCGCGGCCACAACGTGGCGAACAGCTATGACGAGTGGCTGCAAAATCTGGTGCAAGGAAGAGGCTGATGCTGACCTACTACCAGGCAGCCGTGCTGGTGTTGTTGCTGATCGGCCTGGTCGCTGCCGGCTTGTTCCTGGGCACTCATCGGCCGAGGCGGTGGCGGCGGCTGGCGGCGTGGGACGCCAGCGCGTGGGTGCTAATCGTGTTCCTGTTCTACCTGCGTCAGGTCATTTTGATCATCTTGCGGTGGCCGGGAACGGCGACACCAGGTGTGTCCGATGCGATTGTGTCGATCGGCTTCCTGGTGCTGCTGGATGCGGCATTGATCCTGAGGATCGCTTCGTACCGCGGCTTCGTGGAGCGGGCTCAGGCCCTGGAGCGGTCGGTGGAGCCGGGCCCGAAGTAAGGCGGCGACGCGCCGATGTCATGTGGTGGAGCCTCTTGAAGGTCGCCGCACTCGACTCCACCGACATCCGCCCGGCATAGCCATGTGTGGTGGCCGCCGCCCGCGTTGCATAGGCATCCGCGGTAGCCGAGCAGCATCCTGCCGGGTAGTAACGGGTGTCCCTTGGTGCAGTGGCTGGGTCGCCCCGGCCCGTAGGCGAGTTTCCCGTCTTCGATGACGGCCTGGAGTGCCAGCCGGCCGCAGGGGCAGCAGGGCACGACCTGCATCACGGGCTGGATGCGGCCGTGGTCGAAGCACACCCAGTCGCCGACCTGGATGTTCTCGGCGCGCCAGTCGACTCCCACCCTCGCACCGTATCGCACACACGTACCAACCATGGCCGCCACCTGCGGCAACATCCCTGGAGGAATCGTTGGAAACCACCCTACCCGTCTACGGGTTCACCGCCGATCTCGGCGGCCTGCTCTCGCTCGCGATCACGATCGTGCTGCCGATCCTCGTCGGCCTCGTCACCCGCCAGTCGACGTCCGGCGCCGTCAAGGCCGTGCTGCTGCTGGCCCTGGCTGCGGTCAAGACCGTGCTCGAAGCCTGGCTACAGGCCACGAACACCGGCGTCGCCTTCGAGGCGGTTCCGGTGATCTACACGACGGCGATCAACTTCGGCATCGCGGTCGCGATCCACCTGGGCTTGTTCCGGCCGACGGGTGTCGCTGACGCGGCGCAGTCAGTGGTCGTGACCGACAAGCCGTCCGAGCGGCCGGCAGCCTGACATGGCTGCTCTCGTCGCCCTGCTGTACGCGGTTGCTGTGATCCTGGCAGCGCTCGCCGCGTTCGGTGTCGGCGGTCGGGTCTCGCTTGGCTGGCTCGGTCTCGCTGTTCTCTCGCTCGCCCTGGCGCTGCCTCAATGGCAGGCGGTCACGTAGACCCTCCCAGGGATAGGCGCGGCCTTCTCGCTCCCCAGCGGATCGCCTGCGCCCGAATGCCCCCTCCCCCTGAGCTTCGGCTCGGCGGGGAGGGGGCGTCTCGCTGCGTCTGGATGGCAGCTATCCGTCGGCCAAAAGCTTCTGCCAGGCGGCGCGATCACCGTCGTATCCCTTGGCTGCTCGAAGTCGACGGGCCGTGCCTGGATGAAGCACCTGCTGTCCGGTCGGGGGCGGCGTCTTTGTGCCGAAGCCGCCGAACCTCGACAGATCACGTTTGGTCGGGTAGACAGTCCGCCACTGCTCCTCCGGCTGCTGGATTAGCTCAGGACGTGTTCGCCGCCGAACCCACACATCCTGAAGGTGAGAAGCGGCGGCCTCGACGAGCCTGCCTAGCTCATTAAGCACCCCGGCGATGGTGTCGCCGGCATGCTCCGGCAGCATGACGTCCTCGAACTTGTCGCTGATCGCGAATGCCTCGACGTCGGTGAACTGCGGATCTCGTGGCAGGTGCAAGGTGAACTCAAGGTCGGCTCGACGGCTCGGCCGGTAGAGGTTCTGCATCTCGAACCGGCGCGCCCTGTGAACCAGCGTGTTCCGCATGTCCGTGGTCCAGGTCAGCCAACCATGGGGCCCGCCTGCTGCCGCTGCCGCGATGGCTGCGAGAGCCTTGACCTGCACTTCGTGTGCTTCCGTACCGTCGGGGGCGAGCAGCCTGCGACGGTCTCGGTCATCTCCGCTGGCTGCCGTCATCAGCTGCGACCAGCTGGACCTAACCAAGTCGGTACGCAGGCCGAGCACTCCGATGCCGGCACCCCCGACTGCGTCCAGGATGCCGCCGACCGAGTAGAAGAACCCTTCAAGGGATGTTCCGATCCGCTGCTCGCGACGCCAGTCCACGCTGCCTCTAGAGGCGAAGGCCGCTGCCCCCTTGTGTGCATTTTGTCGCATCCAGATCGTCTCAGCGCGCCAGGCCTCGATGAACTCGGCCTCCCGGTGGGCAGCTGCCGCCAATCCAGTCTTCAGCCGGCTTGCGATCTGAAGCAGGTAGTCAGACGTGAAGATCACGCGAGCATGGCTGAGGTACTGGTGCCACCAGCGGAAACCGCCGCGGACCTCGTCGAGATCCTGGTACATCAGAAAGTGCAGCTTCTTGGCTGCGGCCGTTGCTGCGGGTGTGCGGGTGCGGGGATCGGGCATGCCGTAGATGGTCGTAGGGCGGCAGGGTTTAGGTCCATCGCGTTTGCGGCACTTGATGTCAGCCGATCTACGCCGCCCGTAGCTCGTCCGGGTCGATCCCCTGCCCCACCAGCCACTCCCCCAGCCCGGCAACCGTCCGAGGCCACGCCAGCGGCGACGATGCGATCTGCCTGCCCAGGCACAGCCAGACGGTGACGGCGCCGCCGGGTCGGATCTCTATCCGCCACTGATCGCCGTGTCCGTCGGGCGGGGTCAGCAGGACGATCACATGCCGACGCTACGACCGCAGCGCTTCGGCCCTCAGGTGATCGGTGAACTACGCCAGCGCGCCATTTGGTCAAGATCCTTCATGGGCAAGCCTTTGACTAGCGCACGCGACCCAGAGAGCATAGATGTAGCCCGATGCTTCGGGGTCATGTAGGTCGCCCAAGACAGGAGTGAAGTGAAAAGATCGAAAGCACTAAGCGCGCTTGCCGCCATCGCAGCTACCGCCGCCGTGGGACTTGCCCCCTCGCCCGCATACGCCAACCCGACCACCCCCTTCAATCTTTACTCCGGGCTTGTCGGGGGCGAGGTCAGAGGCACCTTAACCTGGTATAACCGCTCGGTTGGAATTCAGGGAGAAGTCTGCGATTCTGCCGGGCCCGACTACACCCAGGTGCAGTTTGCCTTCTATCAGGGCGGAACTCCTCTTGCCGATGACGGCTATCCTCCTCAGACCCGTGCCGTAACCGCCGGCTGCAAGCCCTTCAACTTCACGCAAAGTGGTCCTTCCGGGGGCATCACCGACATCCGCTTGAAGCTCTTTAGCGCAAGCAACTCATCCCCCACATACTGGATTTACCGCCCGAGTTAGGCAGCAGGCCTTCGACTGGGTCGGCCCTTGTGGCGGTCATCGCTCACCCTTGCCTCAGGTCGAGCCGCGCTCGAATCTGACGCTCTTGCCTCAGTTGGGGACAGTCGACTGGGTCTTGACGGGCGCACGACGCGCATCCGATAGCCGGCTGGCCGGCGTTGGACTCATGCTGCGCAATCAGCACCTCGGCGGTCCACGCCAGCCATGCCCGGTCAATCACGGCGGTCACATCGACCTCCGGTGCCAGCGCGGCTTGCGGGGCTGCTCGGCCGGCTCAGGTGCGGGGTTCGGCCCCGCGCTCTCGAGGCGAGATGTGTGGGTGCCTGATTGACACGGGTAGACGGTTGCCGGGCCAACCCAATCGACATGCCCACCAGGTCGCTGGTACCACTTCCCAACCAATGCCGCCTCCCCGCGGTGTGCGGGTGCGGCGACAACTCTGGGGAGGAGTGCCGCCGCACCCGGCTCGATGTGGGTGCGGCGGCCGGCGACCTAGGGACCACGCTGGGGTGTGATTCCCGGTGCAGCAGCCTTGCCGCACCCACACCCCGAACCTAAGCCCAGCACGATCCACATAGGGGTACACGGTGTACCCGGTGACAGGATGTACCCCTACACCTCAACGCCGCAGCGGCCAGCGAGCGCGACCACATCGGACCGGATCGCCGCCGGAGCCTCGGACACCAGACGCGTCAGGATGTCGTGGGCGGGCGGCGAGAACCGTACCGTCTCCGGGCTGACCGCCTCTGCCTTGCCAAGCAGGTGCAGTGTTGCCTCGGCCGCCCCTTCCAGGTCAGCGGACCGGGCCAGCTCGACGTAGTGGCGCCCCTTCCGCTCCGTTGACGGGATGGTCTCCGGGTCAAGGCCATGAGCGCGGCGGCCAGCCTCCTCCGGGTCGCCGAGGTCGACGGCGAGCATGACCGCGTACACGTCAAGCAGCGGCCTCGAAACGCGGGTACGGACACCGACGTAGTCGGCGGGCAGGGCGCGGTGCACGACGTCACGAGCGCTCTCCCACTCGGACCACGCCGACTGGTCGCCAGACCGGGCGCGAGTCAGCGCCGAGCACAGGTGCAGGTCGGCAAGCATCTCGGCCCACTCCGGCGGCCCGTCCGCGACGCGCGGCTCGACCAGGCCGCGGGCTTCGGTGAGCCGTTCGAGGGCTTCGTCGCTGCGGCCGGTCGCGCGGAGGACGTGGGCGGCGTACCAGATGGCTTGGGCGATTGCGAGGGGGTCGTCGGCGTCGAGGGCGGATGACATGGCCCGGTCGACGGTCATCCAGACGAGTTCGCGGTCGCCGTGGTGGGCGAGGTACGCCTGGGCGAGGTGGTACGTCTGGGCGAGCAGCGCGAGGGACTGGCGGCGGTCGTCGCCTTGATGCAGCCTGACGGCCCGCTGCGCCTGTTCGAGCAGGCCGGGCAGCAGGGCGCCGGTCTCGGTCCGCTGCATCCGCGACGTGTGCCAGGTCCGCCATGCCGCATCAACGGCACCCGCAAGGTAGTCGGGGCTATCCGGCTCGCCGGTGAAGTTGATCTGCCATGCGGTGAGCGCCTTGCGGACATCGACCACGCCAGGGTGGGCGGGCCGGCTGCCGAGAGTCAGGACGACGCTGGGACCGTACAGTTCGCCGAGGTCGTCGACAGCGAGCGCGGGCCCGATCTTCTGGGCGGCGGACAGGGTCAACCTGCGGCGCCCGGACTCGATGAACTTGATCGTGCTCGGCGACAGGCCGGTGAGTGTGGCAAGGCGCTCGCGGGAGAGGCCGCGGGCACGTCGTAGGCGTTCGACGCGCTGGCCGGGGGTGGGGTCGTCGCTCATGGGCCACCTCAAGGGGATGGGGTACAACATGTACCCCCACCAACGTTACCGGATGAGACATTGATGAACACTGTCGGATTCCATGCGAAAGGGGCCAGCCGAAGCCAGCCCCGAGATACTTCTTGCTACAGCGGGCGTCCCGCCTGGTTCAGCCAGTCCGATGCGCGCGCCTCCACCGCCTCACCCTCGAGACCTCGCTGCCACGCTCGGATCTTCCACCCTTCCGCGCGGCCGTAGTACGGCTTGGCCCGCAGTATCAGCCGGGCCAGGATTTCCTCGGCTACGGCCTGCCCGCCGGCTCGTCGCCAGTCGTCCTGTACGCCGCTGATCCGCGCCGTGCCGCCCGGATCGACAGCCTCCCACTGCCAGCGGATCACCGCCGTCGCCTCGCCTTCCGTCGTAGCCACCGCAGGAGGGACCGCCAGCACCATCGGGCAGCCCGCCCGCCTGCGGCCTTGCACTGCCGCCAACACCACACCACGACCCGCCTGGGCATCGGCCCCTGCGGCACTGTCGGGATCGTGACGAGCCGGCGCTGCCATCCGATCTGGGGCTGCCAGCCCGGCTCCCGCGCCTGCCGGTAGCGGATCGCGTCCCAGGGCAGGATCCGGTTCGGGTTGTCGCGGTTGTGGTCGACGTTGAACCAGGGCCGCTGCGGGCGCCCGCCAGTCACGCCCGGCACGGTGACGCCATGCCGGATGTAGTGCTTCTCCAGCCCCTTGCGGTGCGCCTCCGTCCAGACACCCTGGCCGGCGAGGACCACTCGCACAATCCGGTCGGCGAACGGCTGTAGGGCGTGCTGCGCCAACCGGGCCTCGAGGTCCGTGGTCTCACCGACGTAGCCGACACCGATCTCGCCGGTCAGGTCGTGGCGGGTGATGAGCGCGTATACGCACCCCCAACGGGCGCCGACGGCATTCGACGCGGAAGCCCGAGGCGCGCGACGTCGGAAAGCAGATGCCGTCACCTGACCGTTTCCAGGTCCACGATGATCGCCGCCGGCACAAACACGTCGACCCGGCGCGCCCCACTGTCGGTGAACTGGTGGTTGACCCGCACCACCGTGCCGCGCAGGCGTCCACGCAGGTTGTCCTCGACGGTGACGATGTCACCGCGTGCCGGCACCGCCCCGGTCCTGGTCTCGCCCACAGGCTGCCCGTCGAGGCGTATCAGCAGGGTCACCATGGTCTTGTCCTTGTCTCCTATCCGTGGTGGCGTGGCGTGTAGTAGCGGCCCCGTCGGTCGCTGCCAGTCCGGACGACCAACCCGTCGGCGATGGCCTTCTTCAGGGCGTCGTAGATGGTGGTGCGGGTCTTCCACAGGGTGCCTTCGGCGCGCATGATCGCCATGACTTCGGAGGCGGTTGCGCCTTGGTCGCCGGCCTCGTCGATGATCTGGACCATGCGCGCAGACCTGTCGACGTTCTCAGGGTCGGCGGTGTCGTAGTCGCTCTCGGGGGCGGTCGACGACTCGTACTCGGCGACGATCTTCGCCCATTCCTCGTCCACGGACGGCGGCTTCGGCGTCTTCTCGCTGCTGCGGGGGAAGAAGCGGGCGCCTCCGGTCGTCGGGATGGCCGAGGTCGGAGCCACCGAGGTTGCCGCCGGAGTCGGTGCAGGCGGGGTCTCGTCGAGGGTGGGGATGTCGTCGCTGTACAGGTGTCCGGCCCGCTCTTCCGACCAGCGGTCGAAGTAGCCAGCGTCACCACCGAGCTTGCGGACGGCGGCGTCAACGGCGACCTGGCCGCGCTGGTCGAGTGGGGCCGGGAAGTCGGCGTGGAGTTCGGCGGCGCGGGTGACCGTGCGCTGCTCGTCGTCGTCGCCCATGTAGAAGCTCTTGCCGGGGGTGATTCGGCCGCCGTCGCCGTCCTGGATGAGGACAGCGCCGCGGGTGGCCTGGTCCTTGAGCTTTGCCAGCAGTCTCGCCGCAACCGAGTTGCCTTCAAACACGCTGCGGGCGTCTTGAGGGTTGGTGACGCCGAGCCCGATCCGCAACTCACACTGGGACTTGAGGTCGCCGTTGCCGGTCATCGTCACCGTCGACCGTTGGGTGGCGAGGATGAAGTCGACGGCTTCGGAGCGGCCGAGCTGGATGCAGCCGGTCAGGATCCCGGCCAGCACCGCGGACGTCTCCCCTTCGCCGTCGCGGACGGACTTGGGGCCGGATCGGGCGCCGACAACGGCGGCGACCTCGTCGGCGATGACGATGACGGCCGGCAGCTCCCGCGTCGGCTTGATCTTTGACCCGCCGGCGCCGGTCTGGCCGCGCTGGTCGATGAGGCCGCGGGCACCGGCGAGCATCCGGTGGGCTTCGATGCGGTCGGTGGCGACCCAGTCGAGAACGGGCCGTTTGACCTTGCCTTCGAGCCATGGCCGGAGCCAGGGCTTGACGGCACGGCCGCCCTTGAGGTCGATCATCCACAGGGTTACGTCGGTGCAGCGGCTGAGTTGGTGGATGATGACGTTGAGCAGGTTCGTTTTGCCGCGGCCTCGGACGCCGACGATGAGGGCGGCGATCTCGCGGAGTTTGAGGTAGATGGTCTCGCCGTCGGCGTACTTTCCGATCGGGAACGCGTTGTTGATCGACAGCGGGGTGTGCTCGTCGGGCATGTCGATCCGCTGCGACAGCACGTCTTCGACGTCTACGTGGATCCATACCTCGCGGGCCAGGGCGCGGCCCTGGTCGGTGGTGGCGCGCTCAAAGGTGACGGCACCGGTCGGCAGGCTGGCACTGATTTCGATGTTCTCGGCGTACGTGGCCAGCCTGGCGTAGGTGAGCTTGCCGTTCTCCGGCAGTCGCATCAGCAGCGAGAAACCCGACCTGGTCTCGATCCGCTCCCGGAAGGTAAGGCCGGGGGCGCCGGCCTTGGCCAGCAGCTTCTCCCACTTTGCTGCCTCTGGGTCCTTAGGCGGCTCGGCGGGCGCGGCGGTGATCTGGGCGGGAATCGGCTTGGCCCGGACGGCACGGTAGTGCTGCTCCCATTCGAGCTGGGCGGACCGGACGGCCGGGTAGGCGCAGAAGGCGAGGAGGGCACCGGCTGCGGCGGACAGGCCGGTCATCTGGCTGTATGGGGAGGTCAGCATCGCCGCCGACAGCCATACACCGGCCCCGGCGCCGGCCGAGATCAGGAAACCGCGGGCGGCCTCGCTAAACCGGTCGCCGGCAGCGCTGACCAGTCCGGCCATGCCTCCGATCGCTGGCAGGGCAACGGCTGCGGCACCGCGGAGGAGCCAGTGCTGGCTGTCGAGGGCTTCGGTGGCGTGCAGGAGTTGCCCGGCGGCGTACACGGCCCCGGACCCGAACAGGGGGTGCAGCCATGCCCGGTTGCGCCAGGGCCGGCCGAGCCACGTCAACGGCTGCACCTGCTGCTGGGCAGTCCGGCTGCTGGTCTTCTTGGTCGTCTTCACGACTACACCCCCGGCGTTCACAGGACGTTGAGCTGCTGCTCGTTGGGTCGCGGGTTCTCGTGGCGCTCGATGTCGGCGGCGTTGCCGGTGCGCCAGGCGTTGTAGACCTCGCCGCCGGCCTGGGCCATGAGGGCAAAGCCACCCGCGAGGTCGGACAGGTAGTCGACGGCGGTCTCGACCGGGGTTTCGTCGCGGAACCGCTCGGACAGGCCCTGAACGACGTCGCCCATCTCGTTGAGCATCTCCTCCCATGAGGAGAAGAAGCTCTCGTACTCCTCGAAGGCGCCTTCGTCAGGCGGCTGCCAGTTGCCGATCGCCTCTCGGAAGGCGTCTACGACGGCTTCGTGCGCGGGGTTCATGCGGGCTCCTCTGCTGCTGTTGTTGGCGTTGCTGCGTGGGGTGGGTACGGCTGGGGCATGAAGCGCGGGCCCGATCTGGGCCGGTGGGTGCATGACGTAGGGGCGGCGGCGTCCGGGTCGGGCGACCGGTGGTGCCTGGTCTTTGGGGTCGTCGACGATTTCGCCGTCGATGACGTCGTCGTAGTCCGGTGGCTGCTTGGGTGTGGGCTGGGGTGCGCCGAGCCAGGCCGGCACCCGCAGGGCGGCAGTTCGGACGGTCCGCCACAGCTTGAGGAGGGCCAGCCAGAGAGCGGACGTCCACTGCCGGCTTCGGAGTCGCTGGATGAAGGCACGGCGGCCGGTGGTGATCCGCCGCCACGATGCAGTGAACGGGCGGCTGACCCATGACCGGACCCGGCGAGCGCCACGGGCGGCAGACTGGCGGGCATTTGCGCGCCGGCCTGCCCACCGCTGACGGCGGGCTTCAGTGCGGGCGTCGGCCTTCGCCCACCGGTCCGCACGACGCTGCTTCGCGGCGTTGATGCGGGCGCGGCGCTTTGCTTCGGCGCGGTCGCCGCGCTGCTTCCGCCACGCCTTCCACTGGCCAAATCCTTCCGAGCGGGCGCCACTGGCGCGGGAAGCTGCGGTCTTGTGGCGTTGCGGGGTGAGCTTCTTGCCAAGCCGGCCAAGGACGCTCGAGTTGCGTGCGCCGCGACTGCCAGCGGAGGACGGCCGTCCTCCTGCGGCACGGTGCCGGCCGTTGCCGGTGCCCGTCGAGCCGGCCAGCCCCCGCTTGGCCGGCCCCGCCTTCCCTGCGCCCTTCCCGCCGAACAGGCCGCCGCCCTTGGGCTGCTTGCGACCGTGGCCGGCAGATCTGGCGCCCGCGGTTGCGGCACGACGGCTCCGACCGGTTCCGCCCGTCGATCCCGCCCGGCCACCGCCTGCCTTGCCGGCCGCCCGTCGACCGCCAGCGGCACCAGCAGACCGGTTCGCCGCCGCGCCGTTGCGGGTCCGGCTCGCGGTACCGGCCGCGTTCGGCCGCCACTGGCCCGTCTGCACCCGGCGCCGCAGGTCCGAGCCCGCGACCGCCACCACCGGGGCGGCAACCGCCGCCACACCGGCCGCGACCGCAACCCCGGCCAACCCGAAAGCACTGAAGACGCCGAGACCGGCGATGACGGCACCCAGCCCTACCCCGCCCGCGATCATCCCGACCGGCCGCTGCCCTTCCGGCTCGTCGACCGCCGGCAGCGGAGCATCCCAGCCGCCGGTGGACAGCTCGGATTCGGGGGTGGGGTCGTCGTCGGGCAGCGTCCACGGCTGCCGGTCACCGGTCTCCTCGACAGCCTCGGGGGCGTCGTCGTCTTCGCCGGTTTCGGCGTGGGTTGGGTTGGTGGCGGTGTCCATTGGTCCTCCTCCCGTTGTCGGTTGTCGGTGTCGGTTGTCGGCCGACATCGGGCTTGCTGGTGGCTGTTTTCGCAGGTCGTGGGCTTGCGGGTTGGTGTTGTCGGGTGCCGACATCGGACATCCGACATCCGTCGGGTCAGGTGGCGAGGCCGGTCAGGAGGCCAACGATGGCGGCTGCGGCGAGCGTGGCGAGGTAGCTGACGACGGCCGTCCGGACCTTCACCGCGACTCCTTGAACGCGTGCTCCGGCGGGCGCTCGTGGTAGCTGCGCTGCGCCATGTAGAAGGTCATGAGCAGCAGCAGCGCCACACCGCCGGCCCCGGCAAGGTGGTAGGTGTAGTCGCTGTCGATCGTGAGCGCGCCTGCGGCGATGGGGGCGAGCAGGATGACGGCGATTCCGGAGGCGAGGACGGGCTTCGTCCATGGGTTCCGGACGATGACGACGCCATGCGTGGTGGTGGCCTGGTCGGTGTCGGTGTCCGTGGTGGGTCGGTCGATGGTGACGGTCATGTCAGGCTCCGATCTGGGCGCCAACTGTCGGGCGCTCCTCTGCGGGGTCGGCGTTCTCGCGCCGACCGGTCTGGATCGTGCGCGCGGCCCCGTGCACAAGCCGCTGGATTCGGCGGGCGGTCTCCTTGCCCTTGAGGCCGGTGGCCGCCATAACTTCTCCAGCCGAGACCGGCTGCCGCCGAGACGGACTCGCCCAGTAGTCCGGACTCCCCTCAGGGAACCGGTCTTGGACCATGCGGACGTATTCGTCGTCGGTGGGCTTGCCTGCAAGGTGGAGACCGCCGCGAGAGACCGACGCGGTCTTGGGCTTCGTGGTCTCGGTCTGGGGGGCAGCTTCGATCGCGGGGGCGTTCTCAACTGCCGGGAGTTGCGGCACCGACTTGCCGGTCTCGGCCTGGACCCGAATAACGGTCTCGGGACGGGGGCGGGCGGCGGTCTCGGCGGTGGGTGTGGTCTTGGACTGCGGTGCGGGTGGCCAGACGGCTGGTCTCCCGGCGGCCACGTACAGGCGCCGGTCTTTGATGGCCTCGGTCGGGGACTCGATCCGGAACCGGACTGCGTGCCGGAGGGCGGTTGCGGTCTCGATGGGGGTGAGGGCCCAGGCGAGGGCGGCGAACTTGGGCGCCTGCCGGTCTACCCGGCCGGCGGCGACCAACTCCTTTCGACGTTGCCAGCGGGCGGTCCGAGACCAGATGTAGACGCCGAGGGCGGACATGACCGCGACACCGAAGGCGGGTAGGGCGTCGGTGCCGAGGTCGGTGCGACCTGCGGCTTTGGCTTCGTGGTCGGCATGCCAGTAGATGAGGCCGGAGATCAGGGCGAGGTAGATGCCGATACCGATCCGGATGGCGATCGTGGAGTCTCCGGCGACCAGGGTCTTCTCGTATAGGCGGCCGAGTTTCCAGACGCCTCCCTCGAGTGCGCAGGTTGCGGCGAGGGCGATGACGGGGTGGGCGTTGAGGGGCTGGTCGGTGAATGCGTCGATGGTGTAGACGCCGGAGACCACGAGGGGGGCGGCGAGGGGGAGGGAGCCGAAGAGGCGGTCTACCCAGATGCCTAGCCAGCGGAGCCAGACCGGCATGGGTGCGAGGTCGGTTTCGGTCTCGGTCTGGGCGGAAGCCTGGGTGGTGTCGGTCTGGTCTCGGCGGGTGGCGGCTTCGAGGGCGGCGGCGCGGGTTTCGGCAGTCTCGGCTGCTTTGGCTGCGTTGGTGGCGGCGCGGCGGTCTCGCCACTGCCGGTACCGGCTGGGCTTGGTCTCGGTCGTGGGGGTGGTCTCGCGGGTCCGGGTGGGCTTGGCAGTCGGGGTGGGGGTCTCGGTCTCGGTGGTGGCCGAGGGGAGAGCGGGGCGCAGTGTCCAGTCACGGCGGTTCCGGTCTCCGGTCTCGGCCGTGGTGGTCTCTCGGCGCATGCCGGTCTCGGTCTCGGTCATGTCGTACATCATGCCATGATCATGTAAGGATTGCGAGACTAGTAAGACTTGTGAGGCTTTGTGCCTGCTCATGGCCGTACGGTCCTCGCGTCGACTTTCGCCATCTGCGACCATGGGGCCACTCGCGAGATCTGCGAGGGCTGCGAGGGCTGCGAGAAAGGTGAGGATGTGGCGGACGGGCAGGGCTGGCTAATCGTCAGCAAGGCGGCCGAGATGCTTGGCGGCGTCGATCCACAGACGGTCCGCCGGTACATCGCCGACGATCTGCTGCATGCCGTCCGCCTGCCGAAGGGCCACCGCCGCGTTGACCCAGCCTCGGTCCGCGAACTGCTTGAGGCGAGCGCCATGGCGCCCGGCCCAGACCGGGAGAAGGCATTCGAGGAGCTGCGCGCCCGGAACTCGGTCAAGAACGGTGGCGGCTCTCCCGCCGAGTAGATCCTCATGGCGCCTCCCCTGGGCTGACGTGGTCTTGCTTCCACGCTTGCCGGGTAGGCCATCCCATGGAACGCCATCGACTCCCCATCCGCTGGGCATCCGCTCGTCGTTGCTGTGCTGCTGCCCATAGGCTGATCACCCGATGCCGATCCGTCGGGGACCGGGAGGCAGCACGATGGGCGACGCACCCAACCGACTCAGGGCGCTGCGCGAGCAGGCTGGCCTGACACAGCAGGACGTGGCCGACCGGATCAGCGCGCTTGACAGCCGGCGTGTCCCGACGGCGAGCACGGTGTCGCGTTGGGAGCGCGGGGAGGTCGCGCCCGGTCTCCCCTATCGCCGTCTGCTTGCGGAGGTTCTTGGCGTGACGATCGAGGCGCTGGAGATCAGCGCTCCCCTGTCCCGTCCGTTGGTCGACGAGTTCGCCGCGGAGGTGGATGTGCGGGTGGCTGAGTCGCAGGACCGGTGGCGGCGTACCCGGCAGGCGCTCAATGTCAGCAGGCACCAGCTCGCCCAGGCCGCGGCGGCCTTGTACCCCGACGCCCGGCTCGGCTCGACAGGCCTGATCACTGGTCCGGGCTGGTTACCGGATGCGCCCGTCGACCTGGCAACGATCCGGCTCGTCGAGGATCCGCACGCCGCCCCACCGGTCATGGACGGCACCGAGTCGGAGACCGGCTTGGTGCGCCCGCAGCAGACGCTGGTGCGGCAGTACAGCCGGTACACGCACGCAATCCGTGATCTGGCCCGGCCGAGGCTGTTTGAGAACCGCCTGTCGTGGCGGCTGCTCGACGTTGACTGGTCGAACGGCGGCCGGCTTGGCTTCGGTGACACGACGTACTTCGAGGCGACGGACGTGTTCGAGTCGCTGGCGCACGAGCTCGCGTACGTCGGTCTTGATGAGGGCGGGTCGTTGGTCCGGCCGCGGCTGGCGCTGCGGGATCTGCCGTACCGCCGGCGGATCGGTAGCCCGTTCGACCTGTCGCGGCGCCCGGTGTTGGGTGCGATCTCGACGTTGACGGTCCGCCGGAGCCCGGACGGGTCTGCCGAATTCCTACTGCATCGCAGGGATCCCAGGTCGGTTACGGCGGCGGGCGGGATGTTGCAGGTGATCCCGTCGGGGATCTTCCAGCCGTCGAGTCCGATGCCGGCGGCCAGGTTGGCGGACTTTGACCTGTGGCGGAACGTGCAGCGGGAGTTCTTCGAGGAGTTGGCGGGGCTGCCGGAGGCGGGTGGCGACGGCAGGCCCGTCGACTACGCCAGCGAGCCGTTCGCCGGCCTCGACCGGGCGCGGGCTGAGGGTCGGCTGCGGGTGTACTGCCTCGGGGTCGCGCTGGACGCCCTGACGCTGTTCGGCGAGATCATGACCGTCCTCGTCCTGGACTCCGACGTGTTCGACGACTTGGCGGCCGACTTCGTGGAGGCCAACGACGAGGGCCGGGTGGTCGCCGAACGGTTCGCGTTCGATGAGGGCACGATCCGCGGCCTGCTCGACGGTGGGCGCCTGGCGCCGGCCGGGGCCGGCTGCGTGGAGCTGGCCTGGCGGTGGCGGGACCGGCTGCTCGGGTAGCCGCCGTTTGCCAACACGGACGGCCGATTCGTTGGCGGGAGCCGCGTCTTGCAAAGTCGGCTTGGCGTCGTCGGCACTATCCGCGTGGCGGACGTTCGCGGCCCGTTCGAGATCCGGACAGGCGGTAGAATCGGGGACGAAAGCTGAATAAGTCGAGCCCGGACGCGGTGCTGGTAACACCGGCCGGGCTCTTGATCGCCTAGTTGGAGGCGACCCATGCTTAGGGTAGAAGTCTACCTGTTGCGTACGTCTGTGCGACCGCTCGGCGGTGCCCGATGAAGGTTCGCCGCTCAATGCCAGACGCCGGCTGGACTCCGATCGCCAACACCGCGCACCGAGACTACGGGCTGTCCTGGCGTGCCCGCGGCCTGCTTGGCGAACTTCTCTCCTACCCCGACGGTTGGGACACCAACGTCGACAAGCTCGTCGAGGCCGGCCGCAGGTACGGCAACTTCACCGAGGGGCGGGCCGCGATGCGTACGGCGATGAAGGAACTCGCCGACCGTGGCTACGTCCAGTACGTCCGGGAGGCGGACGCCAAGGGGAAGTGGACGACGGTCGTGGTTGTCTCCGACGTTCGTATAACCGCAGGTCGCGCCGACGTACCAGAAACCGGAACGTCGGATATCCGAGACGTCGGAGAACCGGGCCGTCGGGAAACCGGAACGTCGGAAGACCGGTCTGTTACTACAAAGACGGACACGAACACGGAAACAAAGACTGATCTTCAAAGATCCGGTGACGAACATTCCGAGTCGCTCGCTTCGCTCGCTCTCGCCTCTGACGAGGCGAGCAGCGATGACGAGAACGACGAGGCTTCGCGTGTGCTGAACAACGTCTACCGCGTCATCGACAACATGGATCCGGACCTTCGCCGGCGGCACCTGCTTGCCGTTGAGCGGAAGCGTCCCAAGATCTACCGGGAGTGCCGGAAGGCTGCGATCGAGCAGTTGGAGCGGGCCGACCCGGAGGTGTTGAAGGGGTCAAGGTCGGCGATGGCAATCGACCGGTTGAGCTACAAGTGGATGGCGCAGCACTACTCGCCGCGGTGGCCGCAGTGGTTCTCGCAGCCGTTGGAGGTTGCCTGGCGGGAGATGGGGATGCCGCGGGCAGCGTAGGCCGTCTGGCTACCGCTCTTCGTAGTAGGTCTCCTCGTACCAGACCTCTTCGTACTCGTAGTAGACGACCTCGCCATCCTCGTCCTCGTCTTCGTCGTCGTACCAGTAGTCGACGGGGTGCGCCCACCGCCATACGAGCCAGCCGAGGAAGAGGACCAGGGCGAGGCCAGCGAGTCCGACGAGGGCGGGCGGCACCGCGTTCATGGGGGCCTCCGACGGCTGGGGGCGGTGCGGCCGAGGGTAGGTAGGCATAGGCGGTGATCACAATGTCGGGTCGCCGACAGCTGTCGGCCGGGCAGGAATCCACAGGGGATCTCCCGCGTTCAGCGGGCCCACGGCGGTGTGTTAGAGACGACCCCATGGCCGGCAACCTGTCGGCCCGGACCGCTGGGGAGTTGCTGATGGATATGTGGAGCGACGCGTTCGACACCATGAACGCGATCGACATGAAGGCGAAGGAGTTGACCCTCGATCAGCAGTTGAAGCTTGCCGAGATCAAGGCGCTACTGTCGATCTCGCAGGAGCTGTCGAGGATTCACCACAACGGCATCAACCCGACGTACGACTCGGGTTCGTAGCCCCGGACAGCGTGAAGCCGGCCCCCACACGGGAGGCCGGCTTCGTCGTTGCGGGGGTCAGCGGTCGAGCAGGGCCTGGATTGCGGGCTCCAGCCCGTCCGGGTTGTAGACGGCGACCGGCGGGCTGCCGACGCCGGACCGGTCCCAGAGCATCACCTGGTACTGGCCGGCGGGCTGGTGCCGGGCTGCGATCTCTCGGGCGAAGTCGTCCGGGGTGAGGTTGCTCTGCTCGTGGCCGCGCGGGTCTTCGGGTTCGCCGGCGATGACCTGGTGGCTCCAGATGCCGTGGCGACGGCGCTGGATTTCCCAGGTGTAGCGGTTCGTCATGGTCGAAGCCTCTCAGGACTCAGTGACGGACTGGTCGATGTGCTGCCGCCGGATTTCGGCGAGCGCGGCCACGAACCGGTCTACCTCGGCGTGGATCTGCTGTTCGGCGGGGCCGTGCGGGTCGAGCCATGGCGCCCCGTCGACCCGGCACCACTCCAGGGCTTCGTGGATGGCTTCAGCGACCGCGTAGCCGGCGTACCGGTCGATCCACCCCGCCGGGTTGAGGATGGGCGGGTCGGTGGGCCGGGGGTCATCCCAGTCTCCGGAGGCGTTGAGGTCGCGACCGTAGGCGCAGGGAATGGAGGGGCCGGTGATGCCGTCGGAGCCGAACTTGCGCCGGACTGGTGAGCGGGCGTAGGTGAGCTGGAATTCGACGCGGGCGGCGGCTTCGGTGGCGGCGACCTGTTCGAGGTCCCAGAGTTCGTCTTCGCTGGCGAGGTCGGTCATCGTGTCCCCTTGGTGTGGGCGGCTTGGTCAAGCTGGTCGGCGCGCTGTTCGAGTTCGGTGACGTCGTACAGGTCGGCCCACCGCTTGGCTTGGTCGCGGAGGCGGGCGGCTTCGCGCCGGAGTTCGGATCGGCGGCCGGCACGCTGCGGGCTCACCGGAACGCGTCCTTGGGGATGCCGACGAAGATGTGCGCCGACCCGAACGCCTCGATGTTTGCGGTGTGCTCGGCCATGGTTTCGCCGCCGCACTTGAGGCAGCCGCCGTGGACGGGCTTGTCGAGCCGAACCGCGTAGGTGACGCCGACGGGTCCGCGCGAGCGTACAGAGCGGATGTGGTTGCCGCAGACGCGGCCGTTGTCGGTGCTGGGGTGGTTGGTGCGGGCTTTCGACGTCTTGCCGCAGCGGCGTGTTCCGGTGTAGACGGTGCCGGTGCTCCAGCCGCACCGGTCGGCGGGGGTGATGGTCACCGGGTCGCCTCCTTGGCGTCGTGGTCAGCGAGTGCCTTCTCCCCTGCGTCGGTCAGCTCCCAGAGCCGCCCGGAGTAGATCGAGAGGCCAAGCTGTCGACCAGGCTGGATCAGACGCGGCTGAGTGTTGGCGAGGTCGTTGCAGGTGCCGGTGACGGTTGTCTTGCTGCCGTCGGCGGCCTTCCAGATGTCCTTGGTCTTCTCGGTGCGGGTCCAGCCTTGGTAGCGGAGGACTTCGCCGCGCTGGACGGCGCGCAGAACTCGGACGCGGAGCGGGGTGAGCTTGAGGGTGGCGGTCACGTCACGCCTCCTTGGCGGGTGCGAGGTGGGTCCACTCGGCAAGGTTGACCTCGTCGTACCGCCGCCAGCCCCGACTGTCGCCCACGTCGACCCACACCTCGGCGTGCGGGCTGATGCTGGTGGGGTTCGCGAAGTAGGCGCGGGCACGGTCGCCGAGGGCTTCGTACGCCTTCGGTTGGCTGCTGTGGTTGGTGGTGGTGCCGGCGTGACGGGCCTGCCACTTCTTGCGCTTCGGGGGCATGGTCAGTTCTCCTTCCAGGGCGAGATGATCTGCGTACCGTCCGGCAGCACCCGCGTCTCCCGGTAGGCAACCGCCGTACGGGTCGGGTACGTCGGGTCGAGCCGGCCGCTGAGCATCACCGTGGCCACGGCCAAGTTGAGGTCTTCGGCTTCTGCGGCGGCGGCTTGCCGGTCCACGGTGGGGCTGTGGGTGGTGGGGTGGTTGGGCCAGTGGTAGGCCACGGCCCATTCGGTGTGGGTGGCTGGCTCGCCGAGGGCGTAGGCGATGGCGTCGGCTTGAGTGCGGAAGTCGGTGACGGGCACGGTCAGCTCCCCTCGGCCGCGACGCCGCCGTTGCGCTTGTCAGCGAGGATCCAGCGGGCACGTTCAGCAGCGGCCGTCAGTTGGGCGGTGGGGTTGGGCTGACTGGCGACGGCCTGTTCGAGGCTGCGAAGTGCGGCGAGCGCATCCGCAAAGCCGTCGGCGAGCTGGTTAACGAGTTGGAGCCGTTCGGCGGCCAGCATTCGGGTTTGGGCGAGTTCGCGGTCGAGGGTGCGGGCGATGGACTGAGCTGGGCGGAGCTTGTCGACCATGGTGACGGTCCCTTCTCGGATGGTCGGGGTCGGGTGTGGCGCCCTCGGCCGGATCCGATCCGGCACCGTCGCGGCTCGGCGAGGGCTGGCGGGTTAAATGTCGTCGTACCGGGCCTGCAAGCACTCGGGCAGAGGACGAGCATCAGGATCTCGTCGTACAGCCCCTCCGAGTACGGGTCGACCATGAGGGTGCCCGGCTTTCCGCAGCCGCAGTTCTCGTCCACGATCTCGCCGTCGATGACCTCGACGTTGTCGTGCGGCTCCAGGTCCGTCATGGCTGCCCTCCTCGGGTTGTGGTGGCTGGTTTGGGGGGCCGCCGGGGAGTCGAACCCCGCAGGTGCGCCGGAACGGCCCGGGTCAGGCGCCTTGGTGGGCGCGGCTGTCAGTCGCAGACGGGGCAGGAGTCGAACGCGGTGTAGTTGTGGACACAGTCGGTGGTTCGGGCGCCGGCCGCGCGGAGCTTGTCGAGGAAGGCCGCGTCCTGCTTGGCCTGGTAGTCGGCGTTGAGCGCGTTGATGTCGTCGATCCACTTCTGGTCGGCGGGGCTGAGCTTGTCGGCGCTGGTCATCTTGGGCTCCTTGTCGTGGTTGCCGGGTGGGCGTGGTCAGGCGATGCGCGGGGTGGCCGCGAGTCCGAGCAGGGCCAGCAGACCGGCGGCGAGGATCGGGCCGACGGCAGCCTCGGCGGTCGGCCGGTTGTCGATGGCGGCGAGCAGGTACGGAACCTCCTCCAGCACCTCGAACTCGGCCGTCTTGAAGGGCAGGCCGTCCGTGCCGTCCGTGTAGACGACGCCGATGGTGCGTCCGCCGCCGCAGTTGAAGTGGGGGCGGTAGGTGTTGGCCACCTCGCGCCAGGCGTCGTGCCGGCTGCCGGCGTAGCGGATCTTCATGCCGGGGCGGATGTCGGCGGCGGCGATGCGGCGGATCTTCACTGTCGGCTCCCTGAGGTCTGCGGGTGGTCGGGTGTGGCGGGCTCCCGGGCCTTGCACTCCGGGTGGCTGCTGGCAGCCCGTGGGGCCGGTGGTCCCGGCCCCGTCTTGCCTGTCAGGCGTTGTACGTGCCGACGTCGGTCAGGTCGGCGAGGGCGATCACGATGCCGCCGGTGAGGCGGATGTGGGTGTCGTCCTGGGCGATGACGTAGCCGGTGTGGCGGCTGGTGGCGGTGACAAGGACAACGGGGGCGCCGAGGTTGGAGAGCTGGCTGAGGGTGGCGATCCGGTTGACGTGGGCGGCGCGGGCGATGGGGCTGGCCTGGACCGGCGGGGCGACAGCCACAAGCACCTCGGCGCGGGTCAGCTTGCGCATCCCCTCAGCGTGGGTCTCGTAGTGCATCCGGCCGTCAACGATGCGGACGGTGACCTTCTCGTTGTTGATGATGCCCTCGGCGTACTGGACGAACTCGGCGGCGGGGCCGGGGCGGGTGGGGGCGAGGGCGGCGCGGGCTTCGAGGCGGTCGAGCTTGGCGGTGGCGGTGGTGGTCATCTCGTCCTCCTTGGTGCTGCTTGCTGATACATCTACCGTAAGGGGAGCCCTTGCATCTGTCAACCCTGCCCTTACACTGGAGGCATGCCAGATCCCCTAGCCCCACTACGCCGGCTCACCGCCATCCCCGACCCCGCCAAACGCGCGGTCGCCATCACCAAAGCCCTCGCCGACCTGCCCGAGGTGACGGCAGAACTGCGTGAAGCCAGACAAAACGCAGTCCTTGAGCTGCGCTCTGACCAGGGCCTCAGCCATGCTCAGGTGGCCGACCTACTCAAGGTGTCGCGGGCGCGGGCGCAGCAGATTGCGGAGGGACGGACCACAGGCAAGCGACGGGATCCGGCAGAGGCGACAGAGCCAACCGACTGACTGGCTATCGTTCGCACCGCCCGAAGTCGACGACGGGGCAGGCCGTACCAAGCCTGCCCCGTCTGCATGTCGCCGCTCACGCATTGTCCACGTGGTGTTTGGCCTCGTCGACTGCCTCTTCAAGCGTCTGCGGCCGATCCGTGCTGGTCTGCCAGCCGCAGGTGCAGGCGCCGGCATGATGTCCGGCGTCGTCGACCTCGACCAGCTCGATCCAGTGCTGGCCGTCGTCGGAGGTGACGGTAAGAAGGCTCACCGCTGACTCCCCTGCCGTCGTGCGGCCTCGATGTGCTCGCCGAGCCGCTTCAGGGCGGCCGGGCTCGCCTCGGGGTCATGCTCGGCCCGGCGCTCCAACTCGGCGAGCTGGGCAGCGTTCATCCGGGCCAGCGTGGCGGGGACGTTCACCGGCGCCGGTCCCGCTCGGCCTGCCGGCGGCTGACCCCGGCGAGCTGGGCGCGGGCTTCGCGCATCTGCGGGTGCTGGCTGAGTGCCTTCTGCGCTTCGGCGGCGAGCCGCTGCGCTTCGCGGCTACCGGTTGCCTCGGCGGCGTCGGCGAGGTCTCGCCACATGCCGTACAGGTCTGAGAAACTACTCATGGCTGCCTCCACGGGTGGTCGTGGCGGGGCGGGCAGCTTGTCAGGGCGGGCCCGTCCCGCTGCTTTTGGTGGGCGCCTCCGTGACGTCCCCGCAACGCCCGCCCCTCCCCCTCGGCGGGGCGGGCACTACGGCGGGATGCAACGGTCAGCGGGTCAGGCGATGACGAGGGCTGCGACGAACAGGAACGCCACATGCGCGGACTGGTCGAGGGCGTACAGCCCCCCTCCGCGCTCCAGCCAGTCCTTGTCCTTGCCGAGAAAGTCGGCGAGCCGCCTCAGGTGCACCCTGCGGTCGATGACGTAGTGGGTGCCGCCAGAGATGCCAAGGCCAACCGCAGCCGCTACCAGGTCAGGCGTCCAGCCAGTGGCGACGTGTAGCCCCACCAGGGCAACGACGGCGGTTGCGGTGTATCCGGCGCAGTGGGCTGTGCAGGCCAGCCAGCCGCGCCATCCGGGCTCACCCTTGGTCTTCGCCTCCCAGTCCGTTTGCAGCCAGTGGTCGGCCCACAGGTGCGCGACGTAGAGGGTGACGAAGACGGCGGCGAAGGCGGCGAGGACGTCAGTCATCGGAAGATCCGGGGCAGGGTCATGAGTCCGAAGATGGCGAGCATGGCCAGCGGGGCGATAAGCCAGTCGGGCATGGTGGCTCCTTGATCAATGGGTGGGCGGGCGGCCGGGTGGCCACCGTGCCGGTACGAGACGCGCCGGCCGGAAGCTCAGCGGTCGAAGACCTTGTTCCACGCCTGCCGGATCCACGTGGATCCGGGCCTCACTTCCGCCGCGTTCAGCAGGGCGGCGGTCCGGGCGAGGCTGGCGTGCAGGTGGGCGGTGACGAGCATCCGGTACCGCTCGTCCTCAGTCGGCTCGTACCGGCTGCCGCCGGGGATGGCATTCGGGTTGTCCGCCCACCTGTCGGTGCGATCCCAGTAGCGGGCGTTGGCAAGCTTGCCGAGACGGAGGGCTTCGGCAGCATGTTCGGGGCCGGTGACCGGCTCGGTGCGGTCCATGCGTGCTCCTTGCTGGTGGGTGGTCAGCCGCCTGGTGGCGACTCTCCAGCCGACGTCCACGCAGGTCGCCGGCCAGAGGGCCGCCGCAGGTCAGCCGACCGGCAGCACGCCAGTGGCGAAGCCGACACCGACCGCAAAGCAGACGGTGATCGCGGCAGCACCAACACCTGCGGCGATCCGCACCCACAGCCGGGACCGCAGAGGAGGCTCCTCCGTCCAGCCGTCGCCGGGCTCGGCCAACTGCCGGTAGTTGACGTCGTAGCCGGCAAGGGCAGCCTCGGCGCTGTCGAGCCGATCCACCTCAAGCTCACCCGCGTAGGTCAACTCCCACCCTGGAAGGCCGTCAGGTACCACGATCAGTCCGGCCGGCACCTCACTGATCTGCCGGGTGACGTCCATTTCGCCGTACGGGGTTGCCAGCCAGGATCGGTGGCCGTCCCAGCGAATCCGGGCGTCGTCGGCGTGGGCGAGGATGCCGTGCAGGTTGATGTCGGCCCACCTGTGAAGGTCGTCGAGCCACCCGAAGCCGATGTCGGTCGGATACCAGTGGGGCCGCTCGTTGCTGTCGACGGTCTGGTGGATGAGGTTGCGGGCAACTGCGGCAACGAAGGCGGTCGGGTCGACGGGGTCGATGCGCATGTCGGCGCCCCAGCCGGTGCGGATGACGGTGCCGTCGCCGTCGTCGATCTGGAGCCGCCAGTCAGCAGCGGCGTCGAGCAGGTCGCGGAGGACATCGGCGGTGGCCACGGTCACCACCCCCACGAGGCGCGGATCGCGGCGCGGCGGGCGTTCGTGCGGCCGGGCCGGACGCGGACGGTGCGGGTCTCGCCGTCCCGCTCGATGCGGCGGGAGCGGCGGATCTCGGTGCTGGCGTAGTTGATGGTCGCGGACGTGCTCATGGCAGGGCTCTCCCTTGGCGGGTTGGTGTGGGTTTGGGTGAGATTGGGCCCTCGGGCCGGCCGCGCCATCGGCGGCAACGACCGGTCCGGGGCGGCTCAGGACGCGTTCGGTCGCGTCGGCAGGTAGGCGGCGATGTCGTCGGCGAGCGCCACCAAGGCGTCGACCGCCGTGCGGTCGCTGATCTCGACCCGAATCGGGTCGCCGCAGTCGTCGGACAGGGTCAGGTGCAGGCGGCCCTGCTCGTCGTGCCCTAGGTGGGCGGTGAGGTGGTCGCCGATCCAGTGGACCCGGCTGGGAACCGACGGAAGGTCTTCGACCGGGGGCCGGCGACGGTTGGCGAAGTCGACGGCCACAACCGAGCCCATCTCACGCCTGCTCTCGAACCACGATGTGACCGCGCCGGCCGAGCCGGAACGTACCGACGTCGGTGACGAGCCTGACCAGGTGCCAGCCCTCCTCGACCCGCAGGACGATGACCCAACGGTGGGCACGGTCCTTCAGGTCTGCGGGGTCGGCGATCAGGTCGTGCCGGACGGTGTCGAGAGCGACGATGGGCCGCTCGGAGGGCTGGCTGGTGTCGAAGCCGGCAAGGTCGATCGCCTCGCGGCGCCGGATCTGCGGGGCGCTCACTGGTCCACCGCCTTGCGGAGCGCCTGCCCCTCGGCCCGCGCCTGCCCGGACGCCCGCTCCCAGCCGTCAACCTTCAGCGTGGCGCCGGTGATGACCTTCCGGGGCAGCTTCGCCGGGTCGTAGTGCAGGTCGACGAGGTCCTTCGCGGCCAGCGACATAAGCTGGGTGCTGGAGATCCCGGTGCCGCGGGCGCGAACGATGGTGCCGCCGTTACGAGCGATCCGGTCGATGAGCGCCTGGCCGGCCCGGCTGAGCGGCTTGGTCTCGACGCCGGACTTGGAGCGGCTGACCTGCGGCTTCCGGGACAGGCCGTTCGCGGCGAAGTCGGCCTTGATGGTGGCCAGGGTCCGCGGGCGCATGTCGGCGGCGATCTGCGCGTACGCCCCGGAGACGATCCGCTCGGCCTCGGCCACCACCAGTTCGGCCGCGGTCTCCTCGGCCTTCGCGACCGCGATGAGCTGCGGCAGCCGCAACTGGTCGTGGATCTCGGTCGCGGTCAGCCCGTCCAGGGCGAGGGCGCGGAGGTGGGCGTAGTGGGCGCGGGCGGCGTCGCGGTCGACGTTGGTGTAGCGGAGGTTGTCGCGCTCGATGCCGGAGCTGTCGAGGACGTGGATGGCGATGTGGGTGCCGAAGTCGGTGCTGATCAGGGTGACCGCGCCGTACTGGCGGGCGGTCGGGGTCGAGTCGGGCGTAAACTGCCCCATTGCTGGCTCCCTGGTTAGGTCAGGTAGTCGGTAGGTGCTCGGAGCGTTCCCGCGCTCCGTGGTGCCCGGCCCCTGTCGCGATTCCCGTCGCGGCGGGGGCCGTCTTGCTTTGTGCTGGCATCAGCCTATGGCATCCCACCCTTGCACACAACCCCGGGTTGCCAGATAGCTTGGTTGGCACCTACTCTCACTGGCATGATCTGTGACGTGAAAGAGGAGGAGCTTCGGGAAGCGATGCTGCGCTACGAACAGGATGGCCAGAACATCGCCGCCGCCGAAGCTGAACGCCGTGAACGCCGCGACGCCGCACTACGCCGCGCCAAGGACGAAGGCTGGCGCCCAGCCGACCTCGTCGAGTTCACCGGTTGGAGCAAGGAAACCATCCGCAAGGCACTCAACCCCGAGGCGCGCGAAACCGCGGCCAAAGCCAAGGCGGAACACCGAGCCGCAACCCGCCCACCGACCCCAGAAGAGTGGTGGGCGAGCCTGACCCCGGAGGACCAGGCTGCCTACGCCGAAGCGGCCCGGCCGCCAGTGAAGTTGCCACGCGAGCTGGCCGAGAAGATGGCCGCTGCCGGCGTTCGCATCTCCTACTGGGGCTTCGAGGGGAACGAGCTTGAGGCGCAGTGGCCACGGAGGTTCCTGACCTTCATGGCCCGACAGCGGCAGAAGTAGCGGCGTGGGCGCTGCCTGCACCATGGGGCGGCGCCCTCAGTTGCCTACCTAACTCTGCTCACCTCTGGGCTTGCCCTACTTGACCTCGCTAAGCTGGAACGTACGGAGTCCAAAGGGATGGACGTTAGGGGTACGACCATGAAGCCTCGTGTAACGAAAGAGGCCATCAAGCAGTTCGCTGTGCGTTCCACCAGGGCGTCGGCGAAGCTTGAGCGTCGAACCGTGTCGTCCGGCTCCCTCAGCTCGCCACAGGTGAAGAAGTTCATGGCTGAACGCCAGCAGCGGCCCTGATGCCGCTGGAACCTGGCTATGGCGAGACGCCAGTCTCGGACGATGAGCTCCAGTGGCTGCTACCGAAGGTGCACAGCCTGTTCGAGGAGCCGGTTACCAAGGCTGCCGTCTACGGTCTGGAGCAGGCCGCCCAGGTGGAGATCACCGAAACCCTGGTTGAGGAAGTCCTCGACGGTCAGCGAACCCTGAACGACCTACTAAGCGACTACTTCCTCCGCGACCTGCACAGATGGCTGTACGGAGACATCTGGACATGGGCTGGGACATACCGCCGGCACGAACTGAACATCGGCGTCGACCCCCAGCAGATTTCCGTGCAGCTTCGTCAGTCGATGGACACGCTCAGGTGGCGCTGGGAGGATGCGGGCAACCTGACCGCGCGACAGCTCGGCATCGCCGTACATGCCGAGGGAGTCCGCATCCATCCCTTCACCGACGGCAACGGTCGCGCCACCCGACTGCATGCCGATCTTGTCTTCATAGCCGCGCAGACCGGCGACACGCTGGAGCGGTACGACTGGGAGTTGGACAAGAAGCCGTACATCGAACTGCTGCGCGAGTACGACCGACACCGCAATCCCACCGACCTGGCCGCCTTCATTGCCGTCCAGCCGCTCAGCGAGTAGCAGCCCTACTCGGCGCCAGCCTTGCCCCGTCGCGCCGGCGGCAGCAGCCCACGAAGTCGCGCCTCCCGAATCCAGGCGTTCACGGTTTGCCGGTTGACCTTCCACTCTGCGGCCATGGCCGCGGCAGGGTGCGGGGTGGCTTTGGCCCAGGCCGTGAAGTGCTGGGCAACAAGCTTCGACCACTCTTCCTGCGACTGCCCGGACCGCTGAAGTGGCGGTAGCTTCGCCAGTTCGGCGCGGGCTCGTTCCGCTCCCCGCTCAACACCGAGGTTCGCGGCGCTCTCGATCGCCCCGATCGGCACCTTTCGCAGGTCGGCACCAGACACCGAGGCCTTCCCGAGCATCAGAACACCGGTCACAGTGAGCCGGCCGTCGATGTTGTCGAGCTGCGTCCAGAGCGCCACGTCCTTCGGGCCAGCATCCCCCGCGTGCCACCCCGTCCACTGGCCACCAAAGAGGCCGGTCAGCGCCTTTGCCACGTCCGCAACGTCGAGGCCATCGAAGGCCGCAAACGGGTCTGTGGGCGCGTTGAGCTGCACGGGTTTGCGGGGCTCCATGGCGAAGACGGTACAGCCGGCCAATGACGAATCAGGGCATACCCAGCCCGCATCACCATGCACGTGTGTGCACACGTCTCAAGCCGTGTGCACGTGTATGATGAACGCATGAGCACCGACACCCTCACGCGCACCGACGCGCCGATCCTGCTGACCGTGCAGGAAGCGGCCGACCGGCTCTCCGTCAGCCGGTCCACCCTCTACGCGCTCATGAAGTCCGGCGAGCTGCGATCGATCACGATCCGCGCTAACCGTCGACTGGCACTCACCGACGTGGACGCCTACGTACAGAAGCTGCTGGACCAGGCGTCGAAGACCAAGCGGGCCTGAAACGAGTAGCGGCGCCGCCCTGCCAGGCTAGCGCCGCGAAGACCTGAAAGGTCCACCTCGATGCATCAACGGTACAGCGCGCGTCAGCCAGTAGGCGAGGCGCCGTGAGCATTGACCTCATGCTGGAGGTGATGGATCACGCCCCAGCCGATCTCACCTCGGGTGAGCGGCTGGTACTGGTCATCATCGCGGAACGCGCCAACGAGGCGACGCGGGTCGCCAAGCAGAGCAAGGCGTGGACGGTTGACACGATCGCCAGCCGGGCTGGCGTCAGCCGGGACGGTCTTCGGAAGATCTTCCAGCGCCTTGCCAAGAACAACTGCGAGGTACGTCAGCAGTTGGGCACCGACAGCAAGGGGCGGCCAGTCTTCGCCTACGAAGGAACAGCGATGACCTTCGAGGTTCCCCAACTTGCCGAGAGGAGGGACGGCAGTACCACCTCTAGCAGCAAGAGGAGGGACCGCAGTGCCCCCTCTCACGAGCAAGAGGAGGGACCACAGTCCGCAAGAGGTGGTACTCCAGTCCCGCAGAGGAGGGACCGCAGTACCCCCCAGTCCCTCATGACCCTCAAAGAACCCTCAAACTCCTCTCTCTCCAGCGTTGAACCGACGGCGCCCGCTTCGAACTCCGGTGAGCCTTCGAGCGGAGAGAGAAGAGGGAATGGTGATCAAAAGTTCAAGTCGCTACCGCACAAGCTCATCGCCCAGCACGGCATCACCGACCCCGCCGAGGTCCAGTACGTCATCGACTACCTGACCGTTACCTACTGCATCGACGGCGACGGCTGGTGGATCACCGCCAACCGCAACCGCACCCTGCCGATGCGAATCCAAGAAGCCCTCGCCGACTACCAGGCATGCGGGCAGTGCCGCGGTACCGGCAAGGTGGAAGGTCGCAGCCCCTACGGCGACTACGAGACCATCGTCGACTGCCCTGCCTGCACGAAGGGGGAGCCAGCAGACGGCCAGCCCGACTTCATAAGGAGCCTGCGCAGTTATCCCGAGTGCCCGCACCGTCTACTCGGCGGCAACGTCCCCAAGCCGGATAGCGGCTGGATGCTTTGCCGTGAGTGCCGAAAGGAAGCTGGCTGGGTCGACACCACCCCCGCCAAACCGAAGTTCAGTGGCGAGCGCCGCGCGCCGGCAAGCTACGTACCGCCCGGCCGGATCACAAACTCCCGCGCCAACGTCGACGAGTACAAGATTGATATCGCTGAGGCGATGGACGCCCGCGACAGGCGGAACGCCCGCCGCCGTCCGCCAGACCGGTACGAGCCGTACAAAGACCCCGACGACCCCGACGAGTACGAGCGGCAGGTAGCCCGCGTATTCGGCGCCCGCCACCTTGAAGGAGACGCAGCATGACCCGCATCCTTCCCAACCCGACGCACAGCACCGCCCAGCAGCACGCCCGCCGTGCCGAAGACCTCGTCTCCCGGGCCATGTCCGCCTCCATGCGCGGCTGGTTCAGCGCGGGACGTCGCCGCGAGATGCTTGCCGCCGCCCAGGTCCACGCCACCCTTGCCACCATTGCAGCCGACACCAGCGACCTCCGCGACCGGCTCGACGCCGCCGAAACCGACGCCCGTGTCGCAACCACGAAAGCATCCATGGCCCTCGGCGAACTCGACAACGTCCTCGTGGCGCTCCGCAGCTACGGCCAGGACCTGGTCATCAACGGCGGCTCTCCGTCCGAGTCGGTAGCTCGGCTGATGGCCCGCGTCTTCAACGACGAACCGGTCCCCTACGGGCCCGCCGGCGACGACGAGGACGGTGGGCCGAAGTCCAACACCGAGCCTGCCGACGACATGGACGAGCCGTTCTCCTTCAACTCGCCGCCCCAGAAGCTCAACTGACCCCGATTGGAGCGACCATGACCGACACGACGACCAACAACGACTGGTGCTGTATCGGCCGGTGCGACTCCACCGCCGACGACTGGGACGACAAGCAGTGCATGCACTGCGAGTGCTGCTGCTCCTGCATGGGCTGCCTGTACGGCCCGCCGGACGGCATGCTGATGTTCCCGGACGTTGCGACGGAGGTGCCGGCATGACCGACCAGCCCCCCGACAACCTCACCAAGCTGACCGTCAACCTCATCCCCTCCGCCGTCGCAGCCCTCGACACCGCCGCCACCCGCAGCGGCGACAACCGCACCGACAGCCTCACCCGGGCCATCCAGGTCTACGCCGAACTCCTCGCCTGTGAGGTGGGGCAGGGCATCACGGTCACCGACCGGGACGGTAACCGGGTGACGTGGGCGCGGGTGCCGCTGAGCATGGACAGGAGATGACCATGACCGACCAGCCCGCCTACGCCTCGCAGATCATCCAGCCCGGCGACGTCATCGCCGTCGGCCGAGCCAACGGCCTTTGCCCCATCGGGCAGGTCATCGACGTCGACCAGCACAAAATCCGGCTCGTTCCGTACTCGCACCACGCCGAGACGTTCACCGGCGACCCCATCGCCATCCGCCGGGTCGACATCGTCAGAACCCTGCCCGCCGAGCTGGTTGGCGGCCGGTTCGCCATGGACCCGCTGATCGAATTCCAGCGCAAATGGCGCACGGGTCAGCCTGCTGCCGAAGGAGACCGCTAATGAACGCACCCACCACCCCGCCGTCGTTCGCCGACGAGCTACGCGCCGGCCGGGCCGCTCCTGCCGACATCGACGACCACATCGAACGTTGGCACGACCTGCCGGACGACGACCCGGACGCGACCACTGCCATCTACGACTACCTCGGCCTGACCTGGGACGAATACCGGATCATGGCCTACGAGCGGCCGGCATGAACGCGCCCACCAAGCCGACCGTTGCCGACGCCGACCAGCTCGCCGCCCGCGCCCACCACGGCCAGGTCGACAAGGCCGGCAACCCGTACATCGGCCACCCGCGCGCCGTTGCCGCCGCGCTCGCTCAGTACGGCGATGACGCGGTGATGGCCGGCCTGCTTCACGACGTCGTTGAGGACACCGACGTCACCCTGGACGACCTGCGGGCCGCCGGCTACCCAGAAGTCGTCGTGCGGGCCGTGGACGCCGTAACCCGCCGGCCCGGCGAGACGTACATGAACCTGATCCGACGGGCGGCTGCTGACCCGCTGGGTCGGCTGGTGAAGCTGGCCGACAACGCCCACAACAGCGACCCGGCCCGGCTGGCGCTCCTTGCCCCCGAGCAGCGGACGCAGCTCGTCGAGAGATACGCCAAGGCGCGCACCCTCCTGGAAGTTGGCGGCATCTGATGCCGACGTCCACGGACGACGTCACCCGCTGCCGCCTTTGCAAGACCTTTGTCCCGGTCGTTGACCTGAAGGCGCACGTCAAAACCCACAGCTGGTGGGAGCACCACACCTGGATCTGGAACCAGCCCCTCCGAATCAGCTGGTTGTACAAGCTGGTCATCTGGATGTGGATTGTCTCGCTGGGCGTAGCCCTTGCCATCGTCATCGGCGCCGTTCGGAATGAGGTCGGCATATGACCAGCCATGCGACGATCTGGGCAGGAGGACCGGCATGAGCCACAGCAGGCAAATCAAGGTCACGAAGTTCAGTGCCCCGTCCCGCCCCGACCCCGGCCCGCTGCCCAGCCCCGACGAAAAGGCGCGCATCCACGGTGTCGTCGACCGGATCAACGACATTGCCACCGGCATCCTCTTCGACGCCGCGAGAGGCCACACGAGGCTTCCAAGCAGCCCGTCGCCGTCCCTCGGGCATGGTCTTCCCACCGAACGTGTCACGAAGGCGCACACGGCGCTTCTGGCCGCCACAGACGGCGTCCTGCGGTCCGTCGTGGAACTGCACGCTCCGCACGGTCGGGTCAGCGAATGCGAGGGCTGCGACTTCGACGGCTACGACGCCGAACGCCCCGACTGGCCTTGCCGCACCATCGAACTGATCGCCGAACAGGTCGGCATCACCCTGACTGCGGAGGCCGACCGTGCCTAGCATCGTGATCAAGCCCGAGCGGGACCGAGACCTGTACGTGTGCTGGTCCACCATCACCGAATGCCCCATCGCCTGGGGCGACCGCGCGTTCATGCTCGACCACCTCACACGCGAACATCCCGCCGACGGTGCACCGATCGCAGAGCCTGGCGCCCGCCTCGACCGGGCCGACCTCAACGGCACCTCCGCCCTCGGAGGGTTCTCGTTCTTCGGCAAATGGGACGACGAAGGGTTCGTCTACGAGCAGCGAGGCGTTCTTCCCCGCCAGCATCTGGCTCGGGCGTGTGAGCTGCTGAACAATGACCGGGAGGCCGAGGTGTGGGACCTGCTGGAGCCGTTCGAGGAAGAGATGGCGGTACGCCGTGGCTGACGCGTGGCGAGCCGTGGGGCGGTTGCCGAGACGAGCCCGCTGGGCTCTCTCCCAGCTTTGGAGTCGAACCTGTCGCACCCACGAACTATGATCGAACACATGTACGAGATGGGTCGGGGCGTTTCACAGCACCACCAGCACCAGCAGGCACCGTATGCTGACCCCATGGCGGCGTCGGCAAGAGACATCACGGCGGCTCTCCGCGAGAGGCTGCCAGAACTTCCCACGGTCAAACTCCACAAACTGCTCTACTACTGCCAGGGTCACCACCTGGCCACCTTCGGTGAACCCATCTTCTCCGAAACGATCTCAGCCTGGGACATGGGACCCGTCGTCGGGACCCTCTGGTACGAAGAAAAGAATGGGGCGCCGCAAGGGGATGTCAACCTTATCGGCACGCCGCTTGGCGAGGCTGAACTAAACACTGTCGGCTATGTAGTAAGCCGGTACGGTTCACTCACAGGCAAGGACCTTGAAAACCTGACGCACACCGAGACGCCGTGGCAGACCGCAAACCGCTTCAGACAGCCAGGCGGCAGGGTGACGATCCAGCGCGAGTGGATTCGCGAATATTTCCTCACGGACGGCAGCCCTGCCGCAGGGGAAGAGGCCGTGCCACTCGACTCACTAGCCGTCTCAGAGTGGCTTGCTGGCGTTCAGGAAGAACCACCTAGCCCGGACGCCCCGGACGACCGGGAAAGGCTTCTGGAGATACGCGCAGAGATCGCCGCGAGGCTGCCGAGTGCGCGGTGAATCGCTGAAGTGGAAGCTGATTCGATTTCCGGAAGCTTTCGATCGGTGGGTAACACTAGACTCACCCAACGATGAGACGCGACTCATCGTCTTGGACTGGAGCGTAGGGCGCGGCGTCAATCCCTATCGGGGCATGCGACGAGAATCCGGATTCGACAACCTCTGGTTCGGTCCGATCCCGGGCACCGAATTGGACGGAACCGCAGTTACGTGCTCCTACTGGATCTACGAGACAACGAAGATGGTCAAGTGTGAGAGCTTCTGTAGGTTGAGCCTGCCTCTGTAAAACATCGGCAACGCCGCCTACCGCGACTCCTGCTCTTCCCTCAAGCAGATGCTGGACGCCGGCCGGCTCGACGACGTTGTCCGCGACTACGGCCCCGGCTGGGGACTGGTGGGACGATACCCGCGACCAAGTCGACCGGGACCGGCTGGCCCGGGTGTGGTCGACCGCCAACTGCGACCTGCACAGGTAGGGTGCTGCCGTGCGACACACCTACCTGCCCGGCCTGGTCCAGGACCTGATCGCCCGTTCCGCGCACCCCGGCATCAAGTTCGTTGAGCCGTGGCGTGGGATCGCCGACCACGAGCACGGCGCCGGCCTTCGCATCGTGTTCGGCGACGGCTCCGGCTTTGGAATCCGGTCCATCGCTGCCGCCGGCCCAAACGGCTCTCCGACAGGCGAACCCGCCTACGACCCGACCAGCCCGCCGCCGGGGGACGTGTCCACGATCGGTGCAGACGGGACGACCGGCGCCAAGGCGTTCGCTGCCTACCTCTCGGACCTGATCAAGGTCGCCGGGCATCCGGACGTCACGGACGCGATCCCGTCCGAGTACGCCGGCCAACTGTCGGTCAAGGTGCCGCTGGACAACGGCGCCGAGCTGTACCTGATGTTCGTGGAGGCGACCGGGCCCGGCGGACGCAGGCTGCCGGACTGGAAGGCCGCCGACTGGGGCGTCATGGCCTAACCGGGCCATCGGCTAGTATCAAAGCGCCTACCAAGCAGCTTGGATTCCGTCCGGACGTCGGTTCGACATCGGCCGGCACCCTTGCACCCGGACCCCGACCGTCGCCTCGGTCGGGGTTCAGCCGTTTCCAGCCCGCGCGAGCGCATTGACGGCGGTAGCCTGCCAGCATGGAGCCGCCCAGCCCAGAGTGCGCCGGCGTACCCGTGAGCGTGTCGGGCGACAGTGAGCGTGCCCGGCAGCCGTTTACGCTGGTGTCCGCGATGCGGTGCCCTACCTGCCGCGGCTCGTACACAAGCTGGCAGGTCCAAGCCGGCACCCTGCGCCACGGCGGCGGGGCTTCTTCCTCACCGCGGGCGGCTTCCTCCTAACTGAGGAAAACCGGCCAAGCTACGTCCCCACCCGCCTTGCCGACGGCGCTACACTCAGCCCAGCCGTCCCGTCGGGGGACGGAGCACCACCTTGAGCCCTATCGGAAGGGACACCATGGCTTTGAGCCGTTTGGCGCAGCAGTTCGCCGACGAGATCCGCAACCACGACTGGTCCGACGCCCCGTACCGGGTTGACCGGGCCGGACACCGTCACGACGACGACCGCAACCCCGGCAAGCAACTGGACGCCGTGGAGACCGATCGGATCCGCACGAATGTCATGTGGGTGACTGCCCAGGTGCTCGGCTACAACGACCCCAACTTCGACGTGAACGAGTTCGCGGGGCAGTGCGGCGTCGAGATCCGGACCAGGTCGGGTCGGATAAACGGCGGTATCTGGGCCGGCATCCGGAGCACGAACGGCAAGTACGACCCGCCGGGCCGCGAGCCCGAACTGATGGCGCCGAAGTCGTAGCGCGAACGGGTAAACTGGGGGTGCGCGACTGGTTGTCTGCCATCGGAGACGGTGGCACCCGCTGAGCGGCTTAAGCCGGCCGGCGCGCACCTCGAACCCCGATCGGCGTCTGCCGGCCGGGGTTCAGTCGTTCAGGTGTGATGCCGCTGACGTGAATTCAGTCCGAGGCAATTCAAGTTTTGGGCGAGTCAGCTTGAATTCGGCAGGAACACAACCGGTGGCACACTGTCAACGTGACCGATAACCTCCCCGAAGACGACGGCTACGACCTCATCTACCCGTTCACCGTCTGCGCCAGCAACGGCGGCCCCTACGACGACGAAGCGTTCACCGCCGGCATGCAAGCCGGCCGCGTCGACCACGCCCTCGCCGCCGCCGCGGCAGTCGGCATCACCGAGGCGACCTTCACCGTCTCGACCCCGCTCGTACCGCAACTCGACCTGATTGGCATGCACCGCGGCTTCAGCACCATGGAAGCGAAGGATGCCGAGGTCGACGGCTGGTCGTTCGTGCGGTTCTCGATGCCGCTGCCCACGTCGTAGGCTCGCCTGACCCGGCTGGGCATCCCCGCTGCCCGGTCGGGGTCGTTCAAGGTTTGTCGTCGAGACCTGAACCTTGCGCGGGAGCGTTCAAGTCGTGGCCCTACGGCCTGAACTCCCGCGGGTGGGTGTCGGGCTGGCGCTACTCGAAACCTACTGCAAACGGACGCAAGTAGCGTTTGCACAGGTCAGACCGCCTTTCCTGGCCACTGAGACGGCCTACTCGAAAGTGGCCGGCAAGAAAGATGGCCTGCGGTTGGGGGATGACGCGGCTGCCTGCACTTGCAAGCCCGGCAGCGGCGTACACCGGCGCGGCTGTTCCCGCATCAACCCGCGGCAGCCCGCACCAACCTGCACCGTCTACCGACTAGACACTTGCACTGTCTACCAGCTAGACTTAAGCTATGAGGGCACGGGAAGTCAACCAGCGAATCGAACGACTCGGCGGCACCATGCTCCGGCAGCGCGGATCCCACCGCATCTACCGCGCCACCAACGGCACCACCACCGCCCAAACCGTCGTCCCCCAACACGCAGGCGACATCCCCAACGGCACCCTAAAGTCGATCGAAAAGGCCCTCGAACCAGTCTTCGGAAAGGGGTGGCTCCAGTGACCACCTACCGCGTCATCGTCACCCGCGAAGACGACGCCTGGCTCGCCGACGTCCCCGCCCTCCCCGGAACCCAGACCTTCGCCCGCAACCTCCCCAGCCTCGACGCCAACGTCCGCGAAGCCATCGCCCTCACCGAAGACCTCCCCGAAGGCGCCGAAACCGGCCTGAACATCGCCTACGAGTACCGGACCGGCGACCCGACCCTCGACCAGGCCGCCGCCCAGCTCCGCGCCGACCGGGAGGCAGCCGACCGGCTCGCCAGCCAAGTCGCTGCCCGCACCGACGAAATGGCGCGGGACCTGGTCCAGAACCGGCGCATGTCCGTGCGGGATGCCGCGGCACTGCTGGCGGTCAGCCCGCAGCGGATCTCGCAGATCGCACCGAAGGCGAAGCGGGTCGGTAGCGGCGAGACGACCGCGGAGGCGGCATAGCAAGTTGAGATCAGTCCTGGCCGTGGCTGAAGCAAGGCTGATCTAGGATGCGACGAAGCCCTCCCGGCCGGCCACGGGAGGGCTTCGTAATGTCTGCCGTCAGAGCACCCAGTAGGCGTACTGGTCCTCGCTCAGGAAGTTCGTCACCTTCAACTGAATCTTGCCGCCCTTGACCGCGTTCTTCGGCACATCGAACGGCACCCAGCCAGCCTTCTTCTGCCCCGCCGCGACGTCCGCCGACTCGAACAGCTGCACCCCATCCAGAACCGTGAACGTTGACTCGTACACCGTCCCGTCCGGGCCGATGAACGACAGCTCGCACGAGCATACGTACGTGTTGCCCTTCGTAACGTTCACCTCCAGGTACGCCAGAAGGTAAACGCCGTAGTCCGGCTTGATGAACTGGGTACCGGACTTCTGCTGCGTCTTCGTCACCGTGTACTTGATCGCCTGGGAGTCGTTGGACACCTCGATCGTGTCGCCGACCTTCTGCTCCAGCGTCTTCGGGGCTTCCGACGTGTCCGGGTTCGGCTCGCCGCTGGCGACCGCGCCGGCCGGGGCGCCACCTTCGCCGGACGAACCGGATACGTCCGAGTCGATGCCGTCGGCACTACAGGCCAGCATGAACACGGCGAGGGCGGCCACGCCGGCGAGGGTCAGCTTGTTCTTCATGGGGAGGATGCTCCTTGGGGACCGCATGGACCGTGGGCGCGGCCGAGTCCTCGGTCCATGTAGGACTCGACCGCCCGCAGAAGTGTGTCGCGTCCATTTCTTGATCGTTACCGTCCGTGCGGTTGGTGCCGGCTGGTAGATCGGATGCCTACTCTCCGCTTACCGGCGGGTACGTCGGAAACCCGATCAAGCGAGCAGGGCCGGCAGTCAAAACGGGGCAACGAGGAATGCGCCCGACATCTACCCTGCACCGACCGCGCCCGGAGCGTTGCCGCCTTGACCGCAGCTTCCTTGTAGAAGTTGCTGCTACTACGATGGCAACCATGAATGCCGCCACCACTACCCGCCCACCACCCACGCCAGACGCCGCGCCCGCCTATCGTGGGCGCCGTGACGTCTACAAAGTTCGGGGCCGCATGGTGACCGCCGACGGGTTGCCAGTTCTGGACCGGAAGGCCGTGGCAGAACTGCTCGGCCTGGAGCCCAAGTCCATCAGCCAGTACCTGTTCGAGTCGCGACCGGGCGGGCGGTACGAGCATCACCCGTTCCCGGCGCCGGATGACCGGATCGGCCGGGCCCCGTGGTGGCGGCCCGAGCGTGCGGATGAGATTCGGGAGTGGGCGGCGAACCGGCCGGGGCAGGGTGCTGGCGGCGGTCGGCCGCGTAGGTCGAGCTAGAAACTTCGTAGTACTTGCTTCTATCACCTCAGCCGGTTAACCTTGTAGAAGTTATTGCTATGAAGATCGGAGCCGACATGAGCCGCACCGCCACCCAGCCCACCGGCCTCACCATCGGCACCCGCCGCACCACCTACGCCGATGGCACCTACCGCTACACCGGCGTCCTCCGCCACGCCGGCAAGCTCGTCGCCGACTGCGGCCACCAGCACACCAACCGAAACATGAGCGGCCGTACCCGATCCGCCGAGGACTGCATGCGAGACCTCATCCGCACCGCCCAGCTCCCGGCCGACCTCCACCCCGCCGCCGTCGAGCAGCAGGCCACCGAACTTCGCAACGGCTGGCTGAAGTTGCAGCGCGGTTTCTTCCAGCACAGCCGCGCGACGATCGAGCAGGCCAGGGCCGACGCCGAGGCCGCCGCGGACGCCTACCCCGTTCGGATCGCCGCGATCCGCGCCCTGATCGACCAGCACGGCATGGCCAGCAAGCCAAAGGCCGCGGTTGCCGAGCCGGAACCGACCAACTTTGGCGAGCTGCCCGCCTGGATGACCGGAGAAGCCGCATGACCGTCAACCCGATTGAGGGCGACGTGCTCTCCGCGCCCGGCTCCCACCTGCTCACCCCCACCGACGACCTGGAATTCGTGCTCCGGTTCATCGATGAGAGCTTCCACGAGACCGACCGCTACCGCGAAGACGACCTCGATGAGGCGGGTATGGCCGTTGCTGCTGCCCTACGGCAGGTGCAAGTGGCTGTACTGCAGCGCCAGGCAGTCCGCCGCGGCCCAGCCGACGTCAACTACTGCGGCGTCCCCGACCGGTACGCGCCTGCCTGCGGCCCCGACCTCGGCCTGCCGTGGTGTCGAACGCATGCCACCGCGGACGAGCCGGCGCCGACGACGCTGGCCGACCTCCTCGACGACAACCACGGGCGGGCGGAGGTGACCCGGTAATGTCCATCCACCTGCCCGCCCCCACCTATCGGCCCGGCGGACCCGACGGCAAGGGCTGGAACAGGCTCTCTCTGAACGCCCACATGGGCAGCCATCCCGGCCAGTGCGCGCTCCGTCCCCGGTCGTACGCGGCCCTGTTCGACATGCGGCGAGACACTCGCCACGCCTCGTTCGGGCTGTACGGTCACTGCACCAGCGACGGCAAGTGCGGCACCTGCACGGTCCTCACCGCTAAGCCGCGCCTTCTGAGCTCCTTCACCGAGCAGATCCTTGTTCGCGAACTGGACCGCACCCCGCCGGCCGGCTGGACCACCGAGCGGCGCGTCGAGCTGCACGTTATGAACCGGCCCGACCGGGGGTTCGCCGAGACGTCGTACCGCTGGACGTGGGAAGAAATGGCCCACCTGCCTGGGTGGCGCGTGGGGCGCCAATATCGGGACGAGCACAGCGAGGGCTTCTGGTTGCACAAGGTCAACCCGAATCGGCATGACGGACTGCCGGACTGCACGCATGGCTGGCTCAACCGAGACCACTGCCGGGAATGCCGAGCGGAGTTGGGGCAGTGACCAGCCACGCCGAGCAGATCACGGCAGACAGCGTCGACGACACCCACACCGACGAATCCGACCGCCTTGCGCCCGGCGTCTACCTCAACAACCCACAGGGACACGCCCGCGTTGTCGGCGTCAACCAGCGCGAACTGTGCGTCCTCGACCTTGGCGGCCTGGTCAGCGTCGGCGGCATCGAAATCCGGAACCCCGACGACCTGGACCGACTTGCCGTCCGGCTTGCCGAGAACGCTGCCCGGCTTCGAGCGCGCCTTGCGAACCGAGATGCCGCAATCATCGAGAGGAACGCCATCTGATGCCGACCTTGACCATCACCATCGGCCTTCCGGGCAGCGGCAAGACGACGCTCGCCCGGCGGTGGGTCGACGAGAACCCCGCGGCCCGCGCCCGCGTCAACCGTGACGACACGAGGGCCATGCTCCACGGCGGTCGGCTCGGCACCCGCGAGCAGGAAGAGCAGGTGACGATCGTCTGCCACGGCGCGATCCGCGGCCTGCTTCGGAGCGGCCTGGACGTGATCTGCGACGACACCAACCTGTCCCAGCGCAGCATGCAGCAGCTGCGGCGCATTGCCGACCAGGCCGGAGCCCGGTTCAAGGTCGTCGACCTGACCGGGGTGCCGATCGACGTCTGTATTGCTCGCGACGCCCAGCGGACCGGCCCCGCCCGGGTGGGTGAGGCCGTCATCCGCCGCATGTACGCCCAGTACCGGCGCGAGCTGGCCAGAACCCCCGCCCTGGCGGCCTGAGCCGCGTACGGCCGCGCCGGACCTGTGCCGGTGCGAGCGGTAGCAGCTCAGACCACCGCCCCAAGGAGGAGCCCATGAGCCTCGCCGAGCAGATCCGTGCCAAGCTCGCCGACGATGCTGGCACCAACGACTACGACCCCGGACTAATCGTCAACTACCACGACGCTCTGATCGCCGTCCTCGACCAGTGCGCGACCCTGCGAATCATGAGCGGATGCGACCCTAGCCGGTTTATCGCCGACGAGTTCGAGACGGTGATCGCCCGTCAACTGGGGGTCGCGGCGGAGGTTGCTCGATGACCGCGCTGCTGCCAGTCGCCCCGGAGATGCGGTTCGACCCGAACCCGACCATGCTCTACGCCAATTCCAGTCCCGCTAAGTTGGCCGCCCAGTACGCCGGGTACGCGGCGAGCCTTGACACGTGGCAGCCCGGCTGGCATCTGTGCGATCTGTCCAAGATGGCGCCAGCCCTGCGCCGTGAGGCACTGCTGCGGCGCAAGGCGAAGGTCCGCCACCAGGTCGCACCGGAGCCGATGGCCTGCCGGTGGTGCGGCATCCCCGAGCGGGAGCACGCGCAGAGCTGGGTCAAAGGCCACGGCTACCACGGCTACGTCGCCCCGGACCGGAAGCTGATCGAGGCCCGACTCCGGGCCAAGCTCGGCCGCACCAAGCCCGCACCCGCCCACCCCTGAGGAGCAGCCATGACCAGCGGCGCCGACCAGCCCAGCCCCGACGCACTCACCGGATCCGACTACGTCCTCGCCGTCGCCCGCGAACTCGTCGCTCTCGACGTCCCCGTCGATTTCAACGGCGCCGACCTCGACGAAGAGCAGTGCAACCTCCCCATCGCCGAGGGCGACGAAATCGTCTGGCTCCGCTGGCTCGAAGACCCAGAACACGGCTGGCACCTCGACGACGGCCACGGCCGCCGCTCCGCCCCGATCTGCGCACCGGACACCCCGCCCGCCGAAGCCGCCCGCATCCTTGTCAACTACCTCTGAGGAGCAGCCATGACCCAGCCCACCACCAGCGCAACGGACGCCGTCCAAACCTTCAACGACACCCACCCCATCGGCACCCCCGTCCGCTACTGGAAGGGCGCCCGCGAAGGCAACGGCAAGACCGCCCGCACCCGCACCGCCGCGCAGCTCCTCGGCGGCCACACCGCCGTCGTCTGGCTTACGGGCGTGGCCGGCTGCATCAGCCTCACCCACGTCCAGCCGATCAGCGAGGGCGAGCTGCTTCCCGACCAGCCCACCACCCGCCTCAGCGCCCACCGCGAAATCGCCGCCGACCTCGCCCTCGACATCCTCCGCGGCGCCGACCGCTACACCATCCGCGCCTGGCTGGAGCAGCACTTCGGACCCGGCGGACACGCCCCCGGCGACGTCGACAACCTCGCCGAACTGCTCTCCACCGCCGACATCACCCTCAACTTCGGCGACCAGGCCGACGAGCAGTCCGCCGGCCTCGGTTCCGTGCCGCCCCGCGCGCAGGGGATCAACCTCGCAGAGGAGTGCCGGATCGGCGCGCACGCCATCCGAGACGCCATCGGCGCCGTCCTGGCGTACGGCCCCGGCGCCGACTGGCCTGCCCTGCTGGAGAAGCATGCCCAGGTCTGGGAGGAGACCGGCAAGACGTCCGTGCCGCCCAGCGCGCAGGATCTGGAGCGGGCCGTCATCGACACCGCCCGCGCCTGGCGCACCCAGTACGGCCCGAACCTGCCAGCCGTTGCTGATGCAACCCTGACGCCCGCCTTGGTCCGGGCCGTGGACGCCCTGGAAGCTGCCGGCCGGGAGCCGCAGCAGCCGGACGGAGCGGTGTCGTGACCGCCCCGGCGCCCGCCCGCACCTATGTCCACCACGAGCCGATCACCGCCACCGGCCGGCTGTCCGACGTCATCATCCGCCGCACCGGGCAGGGCTACGACTGGGCCACCGCCACCCTCACCACCCCGGACCGGCGCCGCTGGCCGCTTGAGGTCTGGTGGGCGCACCTCAAGACCGCTCGCCCCCAGCTCGCCAACGGCACCTGGGTCACCGTCACCGGCGAGGTCCACACCTACAACGGACCCGCCCGGATCATCGCGAAGCAGGTCACCGCCGCGCCGTGAACAGATGACCTGTCGATCTGACCGCACCCTGCGCCCCGCCTCCCCCTCGAAGGCGGGGCGTCCTGCTGTCAGCACACCATGCCGAAGCCACTCCTGCCCAGGAGGGCAACACTAAACGAGTGAAGATCAACTCATACCCTCCTGGGCATGTCTGTCGGCCGCGGTCCCCGATACCGCCAGATCGCCGACGACCTCGAAGCCCGCATCACCTCCGGCGAGTTCCCGCCCGGCACCCACCTGCCCGCCGAACCCGACCTGGCCCACCACTACGACGTCGGCATGAACACCATCCGACGCGCGATCCAAACCCTGCGCGAAGACGGTCTGGTTGTCACACGCCACGGGGATCGTTCACGCGTGGCGGATTTCGCAGAGAAGACCGAGATCGTGGTACCGGCCGGCTCGAAGATCGAGGCGCGGCCAGCGCGCACGGCAGATCGGGTGAAGCTGGAGCCGGAGTGGGGCGAACTGCCGCCACACTGGCCGATCTTGCAGGTCACCTACCCCGATGGCTCTGGGGATATCTTCCCGGCACACCGCGTGACGATATCGCTGGCCGAATAGTCCGGATACGCAGAGTTAGCGAAACCGCAGGCCAACGACGTGTCGGCCAAGATTCCGAACCGTTGATCCAGGTAAACCCTGCACTAACACTGCACAACGAGGCTCAAGCGCCCCGCGGCCATCCCCAGTCGCACACCGGTCAACGTCCGCAGCCTCGCGAAACTCCGGCCTGTCATGTCACACGTACAGTGCGACACCCGCCAATCCAGCCGGTCCCACCACCCAGACAGGACAGCCTTACCCTAGATAACGACTGACCCCTAGATCAGTAATCGTCCACCTACCGCCAACCAACCGGCCACCGAACTCGTACATACGTCCGACGCAACCCAACATCGACAGTCGTAGCCTCGGAGGCTCTTGCGTGAGGGGAGACGCGCGAGCCTGGCTGACCACCAACGAGGCTGGAAGGTGCCCCCATGCACAACCCGACCGACACCGTCCCACTTCCACCCGTCGGCCCAGTCCGACGCCCCATCCGACAACTCATCGGCACCATCTGCGGCCTCACCGCACTCGCCGGAGTCGGCGCGCTTGCCGGCGCGTTCGCCGTCGGAGCCACCCTCCGCAATGATGCTCGCGCCGTTGTCGTCGCCGTCGTCGCACTACTTACCTTCGTGGCCGTCTCCGAATGGCTGATCCGCCCAATTCAGATAGAGAACGCCGCCCTCCACCGCCGGATGGCGCACCTCGAGGCCGCCGTCGAGGTCGCCCCAGCACGGTTCCGGGGCGTAGTCGAAACCATGATCGCCGCCGAGATCCAGAAACTTGAACGCCGCCTGGGCGAGCAGGTCGCGACGCGAGGACATCCTCCGTCCGACCGCAAGCTGCCCGCTCAGGTATCGGGGGGCGCCGACGATGTCGGCGAAGAGCTGAGCGAGCGGTTCCTTGGTTACATTGCCGGAATCTATGACCAGGAGAAGGGCAACGGCGGCCAACTCGGCACCTAACCCGTCCCACCGGTCACCCATCGGACAGCCGCAGAAACCTAACCGTTCGATGGGTGACTGGGCGGCCACGGCAGTAGCCCGGCCGCCAACGCCTCCGCAACTGCCACCACAGCAGGATCGTCAGCCCACGTCGACAGAGAACCCCGCCATCGGCTCCCGCCCAGCCGTGCGATAGCCGAAAACCGGCCACCGCGCCGAGCCGGCGTGCATCGCAACTCACACATCGCCATTACCACATCCCGACGCCTCCGCGGTTCCATCTCCGGCCACTTCGCCACGACCGCCGCAGGGTCGAACTCCAGGAACACCGCAGGAACTGTCGCCGCCCGGAGCTTTGCCTCCACCGCCTCAATCTGCGGAAGCAAGCGCCGTTCCGCTGCGGCCAGCATTGCCGGAGACGGGCCGTCGGCTTTGCCGGCCTCCTCATGCAGGTTGTCGAGCCGGCCGCGAAGCAGGTCCAATTCAGCCTGCAACTCCACGGTGGCAGCATTGGTGCCCGATCGGGGTTGCAGGCTAGCCAGAGCATCCGCCTGCGACAGACGGGCCAGTAGTGCCGTCTCCACCAGCGCCTCGGTTGGAAGCCGCATAACGGTTACCCGCTGGCAGGCCGAGCACGTGTACAGCGGCTTGATCGGCGCCCCTGGCCTTGGCCGGTTGTGCGACGACCTCAGCATGCCGGGACACGGCCCACCCAAGCCGCCCTTCTCCGTCGTCCCACCGCAGGCGATAGCGCCACTGAGCCAGTACGTCAACTCCACGCCGCGCTGAGTTCGCCTGGCCGGGCTTTTCAGAAGGGCAACAAGACGCTGATGCTTTTCGGGCTCGATGATTGCCGGCCACACGCCGTCGCCGACCACTTTGCCCTGGTGAACGCGCTGGCCGGCGTAGGCCGGGTTCGTGACCAGTTGGACTATGTGCCGCCATGGCGGGTTTGAGTTGCCGGGCCCTGGGATGCCGCGATCGTTGAGATCTGCCCGAATGGAGAAGATCGTCTCTCCCTTGAGGATCCGGTCAACGATCTCCCGAATTACGGCAGCCTGCTCTTCGTCAATGACCTGGCTGACGAACTTGCCGCCCTCGCCGTAGATCCGCCGGTACCCGTACGGCGTGGATCCGACCGGAAGCCCTTTCGAGGCGGCCGTCGACTTGCCCCGCCTCGTCCGGTCGGAGATCATCCCGGATTCACCCTCGGCGTCGATACCGTCGGTTGCCAACACCTTCCAGTCGCGGGTGATCCGCAGGTTGTAGTCCCGCTCGTGGGAGATGATCCGCAACGGGATTCCGCGCTCACGCAGCAGCTCCAGGAACAGCAGCCACTGGGATGCGCGGCGCTCACCGCGGGACGATTCCCACATAGCCAGCCGCTGCACCTTGCCTGCGTTGATGGCGTCGAGGAGAGCTTCCCAGTCAGGTCGACGCTTCTTCCCGAACCGGCTGGCAGACGTCTCGGGGTCGGCGTAGACGGCGCCTGCCGTCACGCCCCGCTCGTGGACGTCGAAGCCCCAGACTTCCACCTGGGACTCCACGGATTTACCGTCGTCTTTGACGGACTTGCGGGCGTAGAGGGTTTCGACGGGGGCTGCCATCCATGGAAGGTACCACTTAGTGCTGCTCAACGACTTTCCGCAAATTCGAGTACGGCGAGGCGGCCGCCGCCGGCGTCGTGGTCGTGATCGGCACGATCATCGTCGCCACGTTCGCGCTGCGGGTCATCTCCGGCCTCTTCCGGATGGAGGACCACAGATGAGCGGGCGCGGCGGAAGCCGGTGGGGCACGGTCGCCTGGGCGGTCGGGGCCTGGGCCGCCGGACTGTTCTTCTTCTTTCCCGTCCTGTGGATGGTGCTGACCGGCTTCAAGCGCGAGGTCGAAGCCGCCAGCAACCCGCCCACCTGGACCTTCACCCCGGTACTCGACGGCTACCGGCAGGTCTTCGACCGCGACATCACGCCGTACCTGCTGAACTCGCTGAGCGCGAGCCTGGTCTCCACCGCGCTGGTGCTGCTGCTGGCCACCCCGGCGGCGTACGCGCTGTCGCTGCGTCCGGTCGGCAAGTGGCGCGACGTGCTGTTCTTCTTCATCAGCACCAAGATGCTGCCGGCCGTCGCCGCCCTGCTGCCGATCTACCTGCTGGTCCGCGAACTCGGCATGCTCGACAACATCTGGACCATGGTCGTCCTCTACACCTCGATGAACCTGCCGCTGGCCGTCTGGATGATGCGGTCGTTCCTGCTGGAGGTGCCGCCCGCGCTGATCGAGGCGGCGGCGGTCGACGGCGCCGGACTCGGTACGACGATCCGCAAGGTGCTGCTGCCGCTGGTCGCCCCCGGCCTGGCCGCGACCGCGCTCATCTGCTTCATCTTCAGCTGGAACGAGTTCTTCTTCGCGGTCAACCTGACCGCGACCAACGCCGGTACCTCGCCGATCTTCCTGGTCGGCTTCATCTCCTCGGAAGGGCTCTTCCTGGCCCGGCTCTGCGCCGCCGCGACACTGGTCTCGCTGCCCGTCGTGCTGGCCGGCTGGTTCGCCCAGAAGCAACTCGTCCGGGGACTTTCCATGGGAGCGGTCAAGTGAAGGCAGCCGTCATCGTGACACCCGGTCAGGTCGCCCTGGAGTCGGTGCCCGACCCGGCACCCGGCCCGCGCGACGTGGTCGTACAGGTCGCCGCCTGCGGCATCTGCGGCACCGACCTGCACATCATGGACGGCGAGTTCGCGCCGGCCTATCCGGTCGTGCCCGGCCACGAGTTCGCCGGCGAGGTGGTCGCCGTCGGCTCCGGGGTCACCGAGGTACGCGTCGGTGACCGGGTCGCCGTCGACCCGTCACTGCACTGCGGCGAGTGCTACTACTGCCGACGGGCCCGCGGCAACCTGTGCGAGAACTGGGCGGCGATCGGGGTCACCACCGCGGGCGGGGTCGCCGAGTACGCGGTCGCCCCGGCGAAGAACTGCTTCGTCCTGCCCGACGGGGTGTCGGCCGCCGACGCCGCGCTGATCGAGCCGCTGTCGTGCGCCGTACGCGGATTCGACGTGCTGCCGCGCCGGCTCGGCGACCATTACCTCATCTACGGCGCCGGAACGATGGGCCTGATGATGCAGGAGCTGGCCAAGCGCTGCGGCGCGGCGTCGGTGTCCATGGTGGACCTCAACCCGGACCGGTTGGCGACCGCCGTCCGGTTGGGCAACACCGCGGCGGTCACCGGTGCCGACGAACTGACCCGGCCGCGTGGCTGGGACGTCGTCATCGACTGCACGGGTGCCGAGGCCGCCATCGCCGACGGGTTGACGCGGGTCGGGCCGGCCGGCACGTTCCTGCAGTTCGGGGTCTCGTCGTACGACGCCCGGGCGACCATCGAACCGTTCCGGGTCTACAACAAGGAGATCACCATCACCGGCTCGATGGCGGTGCTGCACAGCTTCGAGCGGGCCGGCGAACTGTTCGCCGCCGGCGTGCTCGACCCCGACATCTTCGTCAGTCACCGGTTCCCGCTCGACGGCTACGCCGACGCCCTGGCCCAGTTCCGGGCCGGCATCGGCCGCAAGATCCTGATCACCGGGTAGCGGGCCGGACGAGGTCACGGCCTGCTCTGGTGGAGGGCGCTTCGCAGAACCGCCGTCAGGCGCTCGACGGTCTGCGCGCTCTCCGTGCGTCTCCGGTCGTCGATCCACCCGTCGTGCCATGGACCGCCGGGGCCGGCCACGACGGTCAGGGCGGCGAGTGCGCGACGCGCCACGCGCGTCGTCTTCCGGGCGGGTATCGCTGTCGCGGCCAACAGCGAATTCGGCGTGGGTACGCCGAATTCGCTGTGGAGCACAACACCTACCGGTGGCCGGGTTCGGCCGCATCACCGCGCCGTCGACCGAAGAGCAGGTCGACCTGGACGGGCTGGTGGAACGGGCCGGCGCCGACCGCCGCGCGGACGCCTTCGGCGAACCGCTCCCGGTCCGGCCCGGTCGGCAGCTCCGAGGCCGGGAACGCGGTCAACAGTTCACCGACGAGGCCCGGCAGGTCCAGGTCGACGGGGTACGCGACCGAGGTCGCCGAGACGGTCAGCCCGGCGACGGTCAGGCCCTCGCGGTAGCGCCGCTGGTCGGTGTCGTCGGAGCCGCATCCCCACGACAGGTCGCTCCCGGTCCACGACTCGAGGAAGGCCCGCAGTTCCCGGGACCAGGGCGTGTCCAGCAGCCACAGTGGCCGGCCGTTGGTGACGACGGCGAATCCCCCGCCCGGCCGGACCAGGTCGGCCACGGCCGGAAACAGCCGCCCGGTCTCCATCCAGTGCAGTGCGGTCGCCACCGTCACCACGCCGACCGATCCGGCGCCGAGAAGCGCACCGACCGCAGGAACGTCGGTGTCGCCGCCGAGCATCCAGGCCACGTTGCGTACGTCCCGGCGCGCGGCGGCCCGCCGCGCGAGGGTGAGCATGTCCGGCTCGGGATCGACGCCGACGACGGCCCGAAGCCGCGCGGCGAGCGGCAGGGTGAGCTGGCCGGTGCCGCAGCCGAGGTCGACGGCGACGTCGTCGGCCGAGAGTGCGAACGCGTCGGCTATCGCGTCGACGACCGGGGCGGGATAACCCCGCCGGTAGGTTTCGTAGAGTCGGGCGACCTCACCGCTGAACCCCAGATCCATGGCCGCAGCGTCCCAGGCCGCCGCGCCGGGCAACAGACCTGTACGCCGAGGGCGGACAGCGGCCGGCCCGGGTGCCGGGGTCGGCTGGCCGTCATCCGGGCGTGCGCGTTCGCCCCCTCGGATACAGTGACGACACCGGGCGCCCGGATGCCGGCACCGGACACCACCGCGCCAGGTGGTGGAGACCGAGCCCCGGCGGGAGGTGCGCGATCATGACGGGACCGGAGCTGCCGACCCGCTTCGACCTGCGCCGCCGTACGCACGCGAGCGCGTGGACCCGGGGCCGGGTCGCCCACGGCGACCAAGCCGCCGGCGCCGAGTAGCCGGCACCGGGCCACCGGCCGGCACCGTTCGAGCCGCCCGACCGTACGCCGGTCGTCGCCTCTTCCGACCGCCCACGGCCCGGACCCTGCCCGCCCACCCGGCGGTGCCCGCCTTCCCGAAACAGACCGCGATGACGCGTAGGAGCCCCATGGACACCGACACCATCCCCACGATCTTCGGCGCCCGGCTGCCCGACTGGGTGACCGACGAGATCGCCGACGACCCGCCGGTGCTGGCCGACGTCGAGGAGCGGATGCGGCTGGTGCTCCGCCTCGCCGACCGCAACCACCGTGAAGGGACCGGCGGCCCGTTCGCTGCCCTGGTCACCGACGCCGACACCGGACGCATCCTGTCCGTCGGGGTGAACCTCGTGCTCGCCGCCGACCTGTCCGCCCTGCACGCCGAGATCGTCGCGATCTCGCTCGCCCAGACCCGGTTCGGCACCTGGGACCTCGGCGGCCTCCCCGGGCTGCGGACCGAACTCACCGTCAACTGGCGACCGTGCGCGATGTGTTACGGCGCGACGGTGTGGTCCGGCGTCGGCCGGCTCACCATCGCCGGGCAGGGTGACGAGGTCGAACACCTCACCGGATTCGACGAGGGGCCGGTCCGCGACGACTGGCAGGAGCAACTCGTCAAGCGCGGCATCGACGTACGAACCGACATCCTGCGCGACGAGGCGCTGGCCGTCTTCCGCGCGTACGGCGAACGGACCGACGCCACCGTCTACAACGGCCGCCGCGGGTAGCCCACCCGGACAGCGGGGCGGGCGGGGAACAACGCCGTTCCCCGCCCGCCCCGGTCAGGAGCCGGTGCCGCCGGACCGTCAGGAAGTCCTGGTGCCGACCACCTTCACGTCCTTGACCCGGCCGATGTTGTCGAACGAGCCGAAGCCGACCCGACCGGAGTCGAACGTCTTGTCGACCGCGGTCATCAGCGGGTCCTTGGCACCGTCGACGTAGACGGCGATCTCACCGGTCGCCGGCAGGTGCTTGACCCGGACCTGGTGCCACTCGGCGTCGATGATCGCCGGCGGCGCGCCGCGCCAGCCGTTCCACTGGTGGTCGATCCGCTCACGGTCGGCGTTGTTGACCTTGTAGATGCCGTTGTGCGGGTAGATCATGTTGTCGGTCGACAGGTGCGCGTAGTAGTACTCGGTGTCGGACTTCCAGCCAAAGACGATGATGACGTCGCGGTTGGTGACCTCGACCGGCGTGTCCAGGCGTACCTTGGCGTCGATCTGGACCGCGCCGAACGTCGGTCCGGCGGTCAGGACGGCGTACTCGAACGGGCGGCGCGGGCCGGGCCGCGACACGCCGGCCTCGGCCAGGATCACCTCGTTACGGGTGAACTGCCACTTCGACGGCGTGATCGGCGCCCAGTTCTGCGCCCCGGTGGTGTTGCCGACCCGGTTGGTGCCGGTCTTCTCACCGGCGAACTCCTTCGTACCGGTGACCTTCCAGATCTTGCCGTTCGCCTTCGAGAACAGGTACAGCTCACCCGAGGCGTCGGCGGCGAACCGCAGGTCGGCACGGTTCGGGTCCCCCTGCGAGCCGGGGCCGGACAGGTCCTGGATCCGTACCCAGTTGCCGGTGGCGCCGTCGACCAGCTTGAGCTGGTGCAGCGGGGCGAGGTCCTTGCCGCGCCGCATCTGGTTGACCTCGGTGTAGAAGACCCGACCGTCGACCAGGTCGCCGAAGACGTACTTGCCCTTCAGCGCCGGCACGTTTTTGCCCCGGTAGACGAACCCGCCGGCGACCGCGCGGCCGACGTCGGAGGTGCAGTTCCAGCCGGGCGGCGGGTCGTGGTCGTACGCTGCGACCGGGTACGTGTAGCCGTACTGCGCGTCGTCGGCGGGCAGTGGCAGGATCTTGTCGCACGGGTTGGTGGCCGTCTTGTCGAAGACGAAGGCGCCCTCGCGCTCGCTCCAGCCGTAGTTGTCGCCGGCACGTACCTCGTAGATCGCCTCGATGGCGTGCTCGCCGATGTGGCCGAGGAACATCCGGTTGTTGGCACCCGGGTCCCAGCTGAACCGGTGCGGGTCACGCATGCCGATCGCGTAGATCTCGCCGAGCGCGCCCTCGTCGCCGTGGAACGGGTTGCCGCGCGGCACACCGTACTTGCCGCTGGCCGAGTCGCGGCCGAGCGGGTCGATACGCAGGAACTTGCCGTGCGGCATCGTCATGTCCTGCGGGTCGTCGTTGCGGACCCCGATGCCGCCGTCCCCGACGGCGAGGTAGAGCAGGCCGTAGTCACGGTCGTTGCGCTTCGCGGTCGGGTTGAAGTCGATCTGCTGGATGCCGTGGGTCTGGCCGGCGAACCCGATCCGGATGACCTCGCGCCGCGCGCCCTCGAACGTGTCGGCGGCCGGGTTGGTGGCCCGCCACTCGGTGACGATGCCGTGGTACGTCGTACCGGGCTGGGCCACCAGGTCGGGCACCTTCGTGGTGGTCGACGCGAGTTCGGTGTGGACGGTGTAGAAGAGGCCGTTCTTCGCGAACTCGGGGTGGAAGGCGACGTATCCGAAGCCCTGGCCGAGGCCGCGGCCGGAGAAGAACTGCGGTGCGAACGTCGCGGCGACGTCGAGGTAGACGTGCTCCTCGCCGTCCTTGACCAGGTAGAGGTTGCCGTTGAGGTCGGGTACGGCCATCCGGCCGGTGCCATCGGGCAGCTCGATGAGCGCGTTGATCCGGGCGTGCCGCATGAGCCGGCCGTCGGTCGGCGCCGGCGTCGGGAACGAGCGGGGGAACGCCGCGAACTCCTCGAGTACCAGCCCGAGACGGGACTGGACGGGCTGCTCGGGGATCGGGTCGTAGATCGCCTCGGCGGCCTGCGCCGCGGCCGGGGCGACCAGGGTGGACAGGACGAGTGCGGCAGCGGTGAGTGTCGCTGTCGCCAGCGCCCTGCCGCTGCTACGAGCTGAAACGCGCACGCGTGTCACTCCAATCGGGGGACGGTTGGTGGGGTGTGTCAGCGCTGCTTGTCAGGTAGCGGTAGGGCCTCTCGGAATCGGGCCGTCGGGACGGTCGGCCGGCCGGAGAGGGTCGGTGGAAGTTGCAAAGGCGCCGACCGGGATGTGATCGGGTGGCACGATCCGTCCACGACCGGGCCGCTTTTCGGGGGTGCGGTCTTTTCGCAGGTCAGTACCGATTGCGCGAGCCGTTGCCGGCCCTCGGGCGGACACCTCGCGGGTACGGACGGATCCGGTCGTCATCCCTGGACGCTCCTTTGCACCGGGACGTAAGCGCTTTCGCAAGCGCTTACGCAGCCTAAGCCGTGATCCGTATCGACGGCAAGACCTACGTCACATTGACCAGCACCACCGGTTACGGCAGGCGCCCACGCATATCAGGGACTGTCGGCGGCAAATGGACGCATCCCGCCAGACGATGACGATCATCGAGGAACCGGCTCGACTCCCCGGGAACGCTCGGGTGCGGTGAAGCGTCGTAGGGTTGACCATTGCCGCTCGGAGCCTTGCGGAGGTGCCCGGTGCGAATGTTGCTGAGCCGGCTCGCCGGCGTACTCGTGCTGACGCTCGGCACCACCGCCTGCGTGGCGGAGAGTCAGGTGGACTATCCCTACTACGAGTCGCCGGCGGCACTGTTCGACCGGGCGGATCTCGTCGTGGAGGCCGACCTCTCCCCCGACTCCCGGGTCACCCTGTTGGAGCCCGACCCACCGACGGGGACCGATCCGGCGGCCAATCCCCAGGCCGGGGTGGAGCCGGATGCCGAGCCGGTGTCCGGCGCCATGGTGGTCACGGTCTACACCGCCCGGGTGGTCACCGTCTTCAAGGGCGAGGCGCGGGTCGGGCAGAGCATCGAGGTCAAGGAGATGGGCGGAACGCTGCGCGGCGTACGGCACGAGGTTGCGGGCGCGGTGCCGCTGAGCGGCGGCGAGCGGTACGTGCTGTTCCTGTCGACGTACCCGAACGCGCCGGCGTCACTACTCAACCCGCAGCAGGGGCAGTACCGGGTGGATGGCTCGGGCACGCTGTCCGTCGTACCGGGCAACGAACTGACGCTGACCCGCGCGGACCTCGAACGCCTGGCGGCGGCTAGCTAGCCCTCCCCGCGGCTGGCGATCTCCGCCGCCCGGTGTGCGATCGTCTCGCCGAAGACACCGCCGACGTAGCCGCAGCCCGGGCACTGGAGGTTGCGGTCGAGGTGGCCGCCGCAACCACTACAGCGGCCGTGGTCGTCCGGGTCGGTGTAGCGCGCGAGTGCCTCGCAGAGCGCCCGCGCCGACCGCTCCGTCAGCTCGAAGCCGCCCCGCACACCGCCGGCCCGCATCTCGACCGACACCACCTTGGCGCCGGGTCGCGGGTCGAACGGTGCGATCCGGGCGAGGAACCGTTCCATCGCCGCCATCACGTCGGCTGGTTGGGAGGTCACCCGGAGAACCCTACGAGGTGACCGGGATGCCGGATCAGCCGCAGGCTCGCTCCGTTGACTTCCACCAAGGTTGAGGTTTTAGCGTCGCCGTCATGCCCCAGAAGAACCCGGTCCACTCCGGCACCCGGCAGACTGGCGGGCGCCGGTGGCTCGGCCTCGGTGTGCTGACACTGCCCGCGCTGCTCGCCTCGCTCGAACTGACCGTGACCCACCTCGCGCTGCCGACGATCGGCGCGGATCTCGGCGCCAGCAGCAGCCAGCAGTTGTGGATCGTCGACATCTACGCGTTCACCCTCGCCGGAGCGATGTTGGCGATGGGCTCGCTCGGTGACCGGATCGGGCACCGCCGGCTGTTGATGCTCGGCGCGGCAGTGTTCGCGGTGGCCTCGACCCTGGCCGCGTACGCCCCGAACGCCGAAACACTGATCGCCGTACGCGCGCTCATGGGTATCGCCGGATCGACCCTGATGCCGTCGGTCCTGGCCCTGACCGCCACCCTCTTCACCACCGCGAGCCGGCGACGCGTGGCGATCGGCGCGGTCATCGCGAGCGTCTCCGCCGGCACCGCGATCGGGCCACTCGTCGGCGGCTGGCTGCTGGACCGGTTCTGGTGGGGCTCGGTCTTCCTCATCGGCATGCCGGTCATGGCACTCCTGCTGGTGCTCGGCCCATGGCTTCTCCCCGAGCGGCACGGAGACCAACGCGGCCGGATCGACGTACTCAGCGCTCTGCTCACGGTCGGCGCCGTACTGCCCGTCGTCTACGCGCTCAAGCAGATCGCGACAGGCAACGGCGAATGGACCTCCCCGCTCCTGCTCGCGCTCGGTCTGGCCCTCGGCACTGCCTTCGTACGCCGGCAGCGGCGGCTGCCCGACCCGATGGTCGACCTCACCCTCTTCCGTAACCCCGCCTTCGGCGCGGCGCTGGCGACCCTCGCCTTCGGCATCTTCGTGCTCTGGGGCGCGAACTACGCGATCGCCCAATACCTCCAACTCGTGCAGGGGCTGTCGCCTCTGCGGGCCGGCCTGTGGACCGCACCCTCGGCGCTCGGCGTCATAGCCGGATCGACGGCCGCACCGCAGTTGGTCAGGCTGGTCCGGCCGGCAACGGTCATCGCCGGCGGGCTTCTCGTCGCCACCGCGGGCTTCGTCGTCCTCACCCGGATCGGCTCCACCGGCGGGCTCGCCACACTGGTCACCGGCGCCGTCATCGTCTCGGCCGGACTCGGCCCGATGATGGCCCTCGCCACCGACCTGGTGATCGGCAGCGCGCCCCCGGAACGCGCCGGATCAGCCTCGGCGATGGCCTCGACATCACCCCAGCTCGGTGGTGCCCTCGGCATCGCCGTCCTCGGTAGCGTCATCGCGGCCCGCTACCGGGACCTGGTCGGCGACCGGATACCGACCGGTGTCCCCGCCGATGCCGCTGCCAGCGCCACCGACAGCCTCGCGGCCGCCGTCGACCTCGGCGCCCGTCTGTCCACACCGGCCGGACCGGCCCTCGCCGACGCCGCCCGGGCGGCATTCGTCGGCGGATTCCAGCTCACCGCGGCCGTCAGCGCCGCCGTCACGCTCGCCCTCGCCGTCGCGACGATCGCCGTGCTCCGAACGGCGCGAAGCCGGCCTACACTCGGCGGCGGCGGACCGTAGCGCAGAGGTCGTCGCGCCCGGTTGCCCACCGGGAGGACGCCGGTTCGATTCCGGCCGGCCCGCCACCCTGCGTTCCTGACGAGCGGATCGGGCAGCTCATGCTCCGTCGTAGCCACCGCGAGAAGCATGCGCGGAACCTCGGCTATCTGTCGCCGCCGGCGATGGTCGCCGCCGTCGCCGACCGGCGGCGGGCCGGTGACTGGCGGGGCGTCTGCGCGGCCGGTCTCGTCGACGTACACGTCGACCCGCGGGACGTGGCCGCCCGGTTCGGCGCCGAACAGGCGGCCCGCATCGAAGCCGACCTGCTCGGGTTCGCGCCCGATCTGCTGCGCCGGTTCGCGCCACGGACAGCGTCGCTGGAGCTGCGGCCCCGGGCCCGGATCGTGTTGTCCCGGCTGGCGGGTGCGATCGGTGACCGGGCGGTGCTGGTCGCCGACCTGCCGGCCGGCGAACGGTTCCGGCAGCGCATCGAACTGGGGGTCCTGTCCGCCGCGAAGCTCGACCGCCCCTGGTACAACCTGTACGACCTGCCCGACTGGTGCTGGCACGCCGACGCGGTCGCCGCCCGGCGTTGGGCGTACGGCGCGTCGGCGACCCGGCTGGCCTGGCACGACCCTGACGGCCGGCCGTACCCGCCGGGTGTCGCCGGCGCGCGGCGGCCGGCCGACCGGGCCGACGAGGTCGAGGTGCTGGCGGAGCTGCTGGAGACGGGCCAGGTGACGGCGGCTTACGAGGCGGCCGGCTGCACGGTCGACCCGAAGCCGCCGCCGCGGTGGTACGGCGACCGGACGCTGGAGCCGTGGCTCGCGCGGTTCGGGGCGTCGCTGCCGGTGCTGGCGGCCGAGTCCCGCCGCCTCGCCGGCCGGTACGCGCGACCGTCGCTGCGGGCACTGTCCCAGTCGATCGCGGTCGAGGTGGCGGACGACGGAGGTCTGACCGTACGGATGGCGGCGTGGGAACGGGACTTCGCCGGACCGATCGCCTTCGGGGTGGCGGCTCCGGTCGACGTGGCGCTGCTGCGCCGGGGTGCGCTGCGGGTTGACGACCTGCATCCGCTCGTGCACGAGGCGCTGTTTTCGGGGCGGACGCGGACGCCACCGGCTCCGGTACCGGTGGAACGGCCCGTGATCCGGATCAGGTGCGGGACGCGGTGGCATCCGGTGCAGGTGACCGGCGCCCGGATCACCACGCTGGAGCACTCCGAGCGGGAAATCGACCGGGAGTTCACGCTCGCCGTGCTCGGCGGTCCGATCGGCGGTTGCGCCGCGGCGGTCCGCGCGTTCCGTACCGGGGCGAAGCCGGTGCCGAAGGATCTCCGCCGGATCCGGCAGGACCTGTTCGCGCTCGCCTTCCACGGCGACACCGACGCGTTGCTCGCCATCGTCGCGACGGGCCTGGATCCCGGTCTGCGCGACAGCGACGGCGGCACGCTGATGCACTGGCTGCACCACCTCGACCACCGGCGGGCGCTGCCGGTCCTACTCGCCGCCGGACTGGCGGTCACCGACCACGACCGCAACGGTGACACACCGCTGCACCGGGCTGCCGCTTCCGGAGCCGCCGACGTCGTGGCGGCGCTGGTCGAGGCGGGCGCTGATCCGGATTCGGTCGACGGGCGGGGCCGGACCGTCGCGGAGGTCCTCGCGCAGGCCCGCCGCGAGCCGAAGCGGTAGCCGTCGGGACTGTCGGTGGCGTTGGGTATGCTGCCGCGCGGCGAGGCCGTAGCGCAGAGGTCGACGCGCCTTGACTGCAATCTGGAGGACGCCGGTTCGAATCCGGCCGGTCTCGCCCCATACCGCTCCGAGGAGGCACCGTGCCCGTCGACCGCGCCGAGTTGGCGGCCTGCCTGGCCGTGCTCGCGCGCCTCGACGGCGACGACCTCGACGACCCGACCCGCCAGCGGCTGGAGCGGGCGGTGGTCACCGCCGCCCGAGGGGTGAAGAAGCGGGCGAAGTCCCGCCGCGACGCGCGTACCCGCGAGGCGGACCGGGCGGTGCTGGCGAGCGCCACCCGGTTCCACACCGAGATCCCCGGCACCGGGCCGGCCGAAGGCCGGGCGGGGGCCGGCGGCGGCACGCTGGTCCGGGCCCGGCACTGCTACGTGTGCAAGGTGGCCTACCGGGAGGTGGACGTCGACTACCACCTGATGTGCCCGTCCTGTGCGGCGGAGAACAGGCTGCGCCGGCACGCCCGCTGCGACCTGACCGGCCGCACGGCGGTCGTCACCGGCGGCCGGGTGAAGATCGGCTTCCACACCGCGCTGAAGTTGCTGCGCGACGGTGCCGACGTCATCGTCACGACCCGGTTCCCGCGTGACGCGGCCCGCCGCTACGCGGCCGTCGCCGACTTCGACGACTGGGCGGACCGGCTCTACGTGCACGGCGTCGACCTGCTCGACCTGCCGGCGGTGCTCGATCTCGTCGCCCTGGCCGGCCGGCGGTTCAGCGGGCTGGACATCCTGGTCAACAACGCGGCGCAGACGCTGCACCGGCCGGTGGCCTACCACCGGGAGGTCCGCGAGGGCGAGTCGGCGGCGCTCGACGGGCCGGCGGCCCGGATCGCGGTCGGCGGGGCGTCGCCCGTCGCGACCGGGGCGGGGCTCCCGGCGGTGCTCGACACGTTCTTCCCGGCCGGCCGGGTCGACGAGACCGGTCAGCCCCTCGACCTGCGCGAGGTCAACTCGTGGGTGCTGCGCGACGCCGACGTGACCCCGCAGGAGTGGTTGCAGGTGCATGTGGTCAACGCGTTCGCGCCGTTCCTGCTCACCTCGCGGCTGCGGCCGCTGATGGCGGCGAGCGCCCACCCGCAGCGGCACGTGGTGCAGGTGTCCGCGATGGAGGGCAGCTACTCGCGGGCCGGCAAGACCGTCCGGCATCCGCACACCAACATGGCGAAGGCGTCGCTGAACATGCTGGTCCGCACCGTCGCCGCCGACTACGTCACCGACGGCATCCACATGAACAGTGTGGACACCGGCTGGGTCACCGACGAGCGCCCGCACCCGAGCAAGACCGCGCAGCGGGAGCAGGGTTTCCGACCGCCGCTGGACGTGGTCGACGGTGCCGCCCGGGTCTACGACCCGGTCGTGCGCGGCGTGTCCGGGGCGCCGGTGAGCGGCCTGTTCCTCAAGGACTACCGGAGTGTGCCCTGGTGACCGATCCGACCCCGGTACGCTGCCCGGCCATCACCCATCCGGAGGCCGGGCTCGCCGACGAGGGCGACTTCGACCCGCTGCTGGCCCGGCTCGCGGTGCCGGACGCGGTCCGCGACGCGGAGGTGTTCCCGCGCGGGACCATGCAGGTCGATGGCCGGCTCGACCTGTGCAAGCAGGGCATCGGGCCGGTCCGGACCGGCCGGATCGTCGCCGCCGCGGTCGACTCGCCGCTGGTCCGGCACCTGCTGCTGGGCACGAACGGGCTCGGCAGCGACGGCGCCCGGGCGGTCGCCGACGCGCTGCGGCCGGGGCACGGCCTGGAGACGGTCTACCTGGGCTGCAACCGGATCGATCCGGCCGGGGTCGACGCGCTCGCCGGCCGGATCGAGAGCGACGAGACGATGCGCGCGCTGTGGCTCAAGCGCAACCCGATCGGCGACGAGGGCGTGGCCCGGCTGGCCCGGGCACTCGCCGTCAACGCCACGATCCGGACCCTCGACCTGGTCAACGTCGGCATGAGCGGGCGCGGCCTGGCGACGCTGGTCGAGGCGCTCGCCGGCCGGCGGCAGAAGCTGCAACGGCTGTTTCTCGGCGGCAACGGCTTCGGCCCGGAGGTGGTGCCGGCGCTGCGTACGCTCGTCCACGACGCCGGCATCCGCGAGCTCTACCTGGCCGCCAACCACCTCGGCGACACCGGCGCCGCCGCGCTGGGCGCCGCCATCGACGGGGTGCCGATGACGCTGGGCCTCGGCGGCAACGGCCTGACCCCGGCCGGGGTGGCGGCACTGGCCCGGCACCTCGCGGCGTGGCAGGCGCTGGACCTCGCCCGGCCGCCGTCCGAGCGGGCCCTGGGCGCGCACGGCAACCGGGTCGGCGACGAGGGCGCGGCCATCCTCGCCGGGGCACTGCCGGCGGCCCGGCTGCGCCGGCTCGACGTCCGGCGCACCGAGATCGGCGGGCGGGGCGCCCGGCTGCTCGTGGCGGCCCTCGACGGGCACCCGACCCTGGAATACCTCGGCATCAACGGCGGCGTGCCACGCCGGATGCGCCGGCAGGCGGCCGCGTTGGTCGCCGACCGGCCGGCGACCCAACCGCACCCGGACATCCAGGCGATCGCGAGTGTCTACAGGTGACAGTGCTCGGCATCCCCCACCTCACCGTCTGGCGGCGCATCCGGCGGTACGCCGTACCGGCGGCGATGGTCGAGGCGTGCGCCGCCGCCCGGGAGGCCGGTGACTGGCGGGCCGCCTGCGCGGCGGGACGGATCGACGTCGCCTTCGACCTCGCCGACGTACGTCGTGAGCACGGCGACCGGCAGGCCGACCTGATCGAGGCCGACCTCGCCGTGTTCGCCCCTGACCTGCTGCGCTGGCACCTGCCCCGGGTGCTCGGCGGACGCACGAGCATCGCCACCCACGAGACCTATCTGCTGTCGGCGCGGGACGGCCGGGTCGGCGCCGACGACGTCGGCCTGGTGCTGACCACGCCGAAGACCGTCGACGGCTCCCAGCGGCTGCGGCTCACCGTCGGGAAGACCCGGATCGGCGGCGACCAGGGCCTGATCGACCTGTCGCCGGTCTTCTGGAGCGCGGCGCACGTCGGCGGGCTCGCCGCGGCCTACGGCGGGTCCCCCGACCGGCTGCCCGGCTTCGAGCCGGACGGCACGATACGCCCGTTCGAGGCGTACGCGACCGAGGTCGTGCCCGGCGACCCGGCGAGCCGGTGGGAGGTCTACGACCGGCGGCTGGTTGACGGCGACATCGTCGGTGCGTGGGCCGTCGGCGGCGCCGACCTCGACCCGACCGAGCCGGACCACCGTTCCGTGCGGCTCTCCTCGATGGGCAACTCGATCGTCGCGCTCGGCGTCGCCGCCGAGATGGCCCGGCTGCACGCGCGCCACGGCGTGGACGAGGCGAAGATCTCGGGCCACTGGGGGCCGATCGCCGTGGTGAGCCGCGATGCTCACGGCCGTCCCGGCGTACGGATGATCGGCTACGACCCGAAGACCTGGCGGCTGCCCCAGTTGGCGCCGCTGGTGCACACCCGGCCGGCCGACCTCGAACTGGTCCGCGCCGGTTGGATCGGGCGCGCCGACCTGCACCCCCTCGTACGGCAGGCGCTGTTCCCGGGCAGCCCCGCCCCGGACGCGCCCTCGGCGGGCACCGACCTGCGGGTGAGCGTGCCCGTACGGTGCCGGGGCGCGTGGCACACCGTCGTGCACGCCGACGGCCGGCTCACCCCGGTGTCGCATCCGCCGGAAGAGGTCAGCCGCGAACGGATGCTGCGTACGCTCGGCGGGCAGGTTTCCGGCTGCTTCGCCGCCGTGGAGGCGTGGCACGGCTCCGCCGACCGGCTCCCCCGCCCGCTGCGGGAACTGCGCCGACACGTGCTGCAACGCGTCCAGCACGGCGGCTCGGCGGCGCTGGCCGAAATGCTCGACGCCGGCCTCGACCCGCGGATGGTCGACGGTCGCGGCGGCACGCTGCTGCACCACACCCGGGCGATGGACGATCCCGCCCTGGTCCGGCGCCTCATCGACGTCGGGGTGCCGGTCGACGCCGCCGACCGCCGGGGCCGCACCGCCCTGCACGTCACCGTCAGCGACGGCGGCACGGTCGAGCAGGTGCGCGCGCTACTCGAAGCCGGTGCCGACCCGCACCTGGGCGGCGGGGACACGACCGCCGCCGAGATCGCCGAATACAAGTCCGAACTGCACGTGGACGACGACGAACCCCATCCGATGACCGCCATCCGCAAGCTGATCGACGAGTGGGAAACGCGGTGACCGACCAGGCTCTCGCCGCCGCCGACGCCCTGATCGCCGCCACCCGGAGCTGGCGCACCGAGCCGGCCCAGGACCCCAAGGTGGCGGCACTCGCGCTCGCCGTGTCGGCCAACCTGCCGGTGCTGCTGTGGGGTGAGCCCGGCATCGGCAAGTCCGCGACGTTGCAGCAGCTCGCCGACGGCCTCGGCACGCCGATGGAGACGGTCATCGCGAGCGTCCACGAGCCGTCCGACTTCGCCGGGCTGCCGATCGTCGGCGACTCGCCGGCCACCGACGGCGTGCCGATGGCCCCACCGGACTGGGCGGTACGGCTGGCCCGTACCGGGTCCGGGCTGGTCTTCTTCGACGAGCTGTCGTCGGCGCCGCCGGCCGTGCAGGCAGCACTCCTGCGGGTGGTGCTCGAACGCCGGGTCGGTAGCCTGCAACTGCCGCCCGCCGTACGGATCGTCGCCGCCGCGAACCCGCCGACCAGTGCCGCCGACGGCTGGCACCTCAGCCCGCCGCTGGCGAACCGGTTCGTCCACCTGCACTGGACGCACGACGCCCGTACGGTGGCCCGTGGACTCGCCGGCACCTGGCCGGCGGTGACCGTGCCGGCCGTCGACCCGCGACGTGCCGCGACCGCGCTGGCGAAGGCGCGCGGCGCGATCGCCGGTTTCCTCACCGCCCGCCCCGGCCTCACCCACCACCTGCCGGCCGACACCGAGGCCCGCGGCGGCGCGTGGCCGTCGCCGCGCACCTGGGAGATGGTGCTGCGGCTGCTCACGTTCCACCACAGCGCCGGCACCGGCCCGGACGTGCTGGCGCTCGCCGTCGTCGGCGCGATCGGTGACGGTGCCGGCCTGGAGTTCGTCAACTACCTCGACAACCTCGACCTGCCCGACCCGGAACGGGTGCTCGCCAACCCGGAGGCGTTCCAGCTCCCCGAGCGCGGCGACCGGCAGCTCGCGTTCCTCACCGCCGTCATCTCCGCCGTCCAGTCCAAGGTGGACCGGCAGCGCTGGGAGGCCGGCTGGGTCGTACTGGAGAAGGCGGTGCAGGCCGGCGTACCCGACGTCGCCGCCCGGGCCGCGATGGACCTCGCCGCGCTGCGCGACAGGTCGTGGCCGGTGCCGCCGGCCATCGACGCGTTCGCCGAGGTGCTGATCCTCTCCGGACGCCTGACCGGATGACCGGTGCCCTCGACCGGACGAAGCTGCTCGCCGCCCGGTTCCGGGCCGCCCAGGACCGCCCCTACCTGGCGACGGCGCTGTTCAGCATCACCGTCGTCGCCTCCGACCAGGTGCCGACGATGGGCGTCGACCGCCGCTGGCGCTGCTACGTGTCACCGGACTTCGTCGACCGGCAGCCGGTCCCCCAGCTCGCCGCCGTGTGGATCCACGAGGTCGCCCACCTGCTGCGCGACCACCACGGGCGGGCCGACCGGCTGCCGGCCGGCGACCGGCACGACCACTACCGGGTCAACGTCGCCCAGGACTGCGAGATCAACGACGATCTGGTCGCCGACCGGCTGCCGCTGCCGGCCGACCGGATCGAACCGAAGACGTACGGGCTGCCGAACGGCCAACTGTTCGAGCAGTACCTGAAGACACTCCCGCCCGGCGTCAAAGGCCACGACTGCGGATCCGGCGCGCACGGCGTCGACCGGCCGTGGGAAAGCGGAACCGGCGGCGGGCGCGGGGTCAGCGACGTCGAGGCCGGCGCCATCCGCCGGGACACCGCCCACGCGATCCGCGCCCACACCCGCGGCCGGGGAACCGTACCCGACGGCTGGGGCCGGTGGGCGGCCGAAATCCTCGAACCACGGGTCGACTGGCGGCGGGCGCTGACCGGCGCCGTACGCGAAGCCTCCGCCTGGGCCAGCGGCGCGGTCGACTACACCTACCACCGGCCGTCCCGCCGGTCGGCGGCGCTACGCGGCGTGGTGCTGCCGAGTCTGCGCCAGCCCGTCCCCCGCGTCGCGATCGTCGTCGACACCTCCGGGTCGATGGGCGACCCGCAGCTCGCGGCGGCACTCACCGAGGTGTCCGGGGTGCTGCGGGCGGTCGGCATCGGCGGCAACCGGGTCACGGTCCTGTCCTGCGACGCGGCGGTACACGTGGTGCAGCAGGTGCACACCGCCGGGGAGGTGCGGCTCGCGGGTGGTGGCGGCACCGACATGCGGATCGGGGTCGAGGCCGCGCTCAAGGTACGCCCGCACTTCGTCATCGTGCTGACCGACGGCCACACGCCGTGGCCCGGCGAGCCGCTGGAGTCGACCCGGATCATCGCCGGCCTGATCGGCGCCGACGCACCCGCACCCCCGTCGTGGATAACAAGCATCCACATCGACGACTGACTGCCCGGGCACGGTCAGCGCGACCGTGCCAGATCCGGGCGGACGTTGTCGATCTGGGCGGGAGGGACGTTATCCGGGCCGGATAAGGTCCCTCCCGCCCAGATCAACTTCAGTACCCCCCCTGGCGCCGGTCGCTCAGCGAGTACTTCCCCGACGAACTGAGCGTGGGTGGGGTTATGGCGCCCGCGTAACCCCGCTGGCGCTCAGGTCGTCACCACACGCCGCACAGGCGGCGCGGTATCTTCGCTACCGGTGGCGGACGAGGGGAGGTAGTCGTGGCCAGGGAGACCGGGCGGAAGGTCATCGCCTCGAACAAGAAGGCGCGGCACGACTACACGATCCTGAAGACGTACGAGGCCGGGATCGTGCTCGCCGGCACCGAGGTCAAGTCGCTGCGGGCCGGCCGGGTGTCGCTGGTCGACGCGTTCGCGCAGGAACGCGACCGCGAGATCCTGCTGTACGGGCTGCACATCGCCGAGTACGGCTTCGGCTCGTGGACCAACCACGCCCCCCGCCGTACCCGGAAGCTGCTCCTGAACCGGGTGGAGATCGACCGGATCCTGGAGAAGCTGCGCGACGGCGGGACCACGCTGGTGCCGCTGTCGATGTACTTCGACAACGGCTGGGCGAAGGTCGAGTTGGGCCTCGCGCGCGGCAAGAAGGAGTACGACAAGCGTCAGGCCCTGGCCGAACGCGACGCCAACCGGGAGATCGCCCGCCACCTGGGCCGCCACCTCAAGGGCATCCGTTGAACACACCGCTCGGCGGGCGTCGAACTGTCAGAGGTGGCTGCTCTAATCGCGGTGCCCGATTGGCGGGCGCTGGACGAATTGGAGCCTGCCATGGGTGTTCTGCACGACTACTTCCGCGCGCCGGACGCGGCCACCGCGATCCGGGCGATGGACGCGCTGGGCGGGCCACTGACACCGGATGGCGACGGGCGGCCGGCATTCGACGGCGTGGCCACCAAGGGGATCGATCCCGACGTCGTCCTCGGCAAGTTGGTCGCGCTGATGCGGGAGGTTCCGTGGACGACCGACGTGGTCGGGGACGAACTGGTGTGGCCGGCACCGGACGCGGCGCCGCGGAACGCCGAGGAGGCGAGGGCGATGCCGCCGGACGCGCCGTGGGTGACCGGTCCGTGGCTCTTCGAACTCGACGAGCCGGCGCGTGACACCCTCGCCGAACTCGACGACGACCGGCATTCCGAGATCGCCGTCGCGTGGGGGCGGACCGAGGAACTCGCCGACTTCGGTCCCGTCGACCCCGAATACCTGGTCGAGCTCGTCACCGAGCTGACCGGGCTGGCGCGCCGGGCCCGCGAGAACGGCGAGCGGCTCTACTGCTGGACCTGCCTCTAGCCGGCGGAGATCAGGGCCATGCCGGTCGCCGGGTCGTACCGTTTGGCGAGTTCCGGCGCGACCTCGGTGACGATCACCTCGAGGGTGGGCCAGACCTCGGCCTTGAGCAGGTGGCCGCCGACCGTGCTGCCGTCGCGGCGGCCGAGCACGGTGTGCACGTGCAGGGCCGGCTCGCCGTCCTGCTCGGCGACGTCGCCGAGCAGCGACAGCACCTCGACCTGTTCCCGCACCGGGATGCGCAGGTATTCGCCCCGGCCGTCGTGTTCGAGATAGCCGACCTCGGCGCTGGCGAACCCGCCGACCCCGGTCACCTGGGCGGCCCGGATGCCCTGGTCGGCCAGGGCGCGACCGATCGCACCGACCGGCTCCTCCCCCTTGTCGCAGACGACGACCAGGACGCGGCTGGTCTGGTGGCGCATCTCACGCAGTCTCATCGACGCCCTCCGGTCGGTGCGGCTGGTCCCCTGATCCGCCGGCTACCCGGGCGGGCGACCGGCAAACCGGATGCCGCCGGGAAAGATCTTGTCCGGCCGCTCGGGGGCCGGACAGAATGCTCGGATGGGCTCAGGGGTTGCGGTCACGGAGGCGTCCCAGCCGGCGCTGCACCACCTCGTCACCGACGTCGCCCGGTGGCTCGACCTGCCGGTCACCCCGGTCCGGCTGACCCTGGAACCGGAGATCGCCGCCGGGTTCGACGCGCGGCGCAACCGCCAGCTCAGCATCGGGCTGCCGCTGCTCGCCTGCCTGAACGTGGCCGAGGTGCGGGCCCTGGTCGGCCACGAACTCACGCTGCTGCACCGGCCCGACGCCCGGCAGGTCATCAAGACGCTCGGCCGCCGCCAGCAGGCGATCCTCGACGAGGAGTACGAGGACGGCCGGGCCCGCCGCCGGGCCGGCACGGTCCGCCGCAAGCTCGATCCGCTCGCCGCCGAGGTCCAGCATGGCGCCGACGGGGCGGCGATCACCGCCGCCGGTGGCCGCGAGCCGGCGGCGCGGGCGTTCGCGCTGGCCAGCCTGGTCCAGGACGAATACGTCGACTTCCTGGTCGAATCCGGAATCCCGCCGTACGCGTTGCGGCTCTTCGAGGCCGGGATCAGCGACCTGGACGACGGCTGGCGACGGGTGGTGCGGCGCGGGACGGCCGAGTCGCTCTGGGACGAGGACGCGGCGGCGGTGCTGGCGACCGTCCACCCCCGGCTGGCCGAGGCGATGACGGCACTCGGCGCCGGGCCGCTGCCGGTGGCCGAGGCGGCCCGGCCGGTGCCGGTGACGCCGCTGACCGTACGTGAACAGCGCCGGCTGGTCCGCGAACTGCGGGCGATCGACGCGCTGAAGATCGTGCGGTGGACGACCTTCCGGGAGGCACCGGCCGGCTGGTGGCGGCGACGGGCGGCGAAGTACGCCAAGGGGGTACGGGCCGACGTGGCCGCCGTGCTCGGCCGGGAGCCGGTCGACGACGTGGAGGCGATCCAGGTGATCCACGACCGGGCGCCGGAACTGACCGCGCTGGTGTTCGACGTACCGGTGGAAGAAATGACCGGGGACGACGGGCCGCACCCGTCGCAGCTGTGGCTGCTGGAAAACCATCTGCTGCGCCGGGGGTGGCGGCTGGAGCACCCGGCGGTACGGGGTGTGCTGGTCGCCCCGGACGGGCGGCGGCTCGACGGGTACGAGGTGCTGCGGGCCGACCCGACCGCCGTCCGGGACCTGCTGGGTTAGTCCTACTCCCAGCGGAAGAAGCGGGCGGCGCCCAGGCTGCTGAGCACGATGGCGGCGACGAGGCTGATCAGGTGCAGCGACTCCGGGGTCTGGCCGGCCCAGGCGTCGCCGACCGCCGCGGTGACGGCGCCGAACGGCAGCACCTCGCCGACGCGGGCGACGGCGTCGGGCAGGTTGACGACCGGCCCGAACATGCCGCCGGTGGCGCCCATGCCGAAGAAGAGCACCAGGCCGATCGCGACGGCGGCGTTGCCGGTCGGGGCGACGGCGGCGATGAGGATGCCGACGGCGTACATGGCCAGCGCGGCGAGCACGACCACCGCGAGTGCCATCCCGGGGTTGCGTGGCGGGTTGGCGTCGAAGGCCAGCATGGCGACGGTCAGGGCGATGACGATGCCGACGGTGGTCTGGACGATGCTCGTCACGACCTGGGCGGCGAGCACCATCGCCGGGTGGGCGGGGGTGACGGCGAGGCGGCGCAGCACCCCGGTACGCCGGTAGTAGGCGAGGAAGCTCGGCATGTTCACCACCCCGATGGTCGCCACGACGATGGCGATGACGATCGGGATGACGTACACGTCGAAGGCGGTGAGGCCGTCGAGGCCGGGCAGTTCCTGGGTGCTGGCGCCGAGGCCGTTCATGACCAGGATCAGCAGCGGCAGGCCGATCGGGATGAGCAGGCCGGCGGTGTCGCGTACGACCATCTTGGTCTCGGCGCGGATCAGGTTCAGCCAGGCCCGGGGACCGGGCCGGTGCACGGCGATGTCGGTCTGCGAGGTCATGACTTCTCCTGGGCGAACGGGCGGCCGGTGAGGGCCAGGAAGGCGTCGTCGAGGGTGGCGCGTTCGAGGCGGGTCTCGGTGGCGACGACGCCGGCGTGGACAAGGGCGGTGCTGACGTTGTGCAGCAGCTCGCCGTCGCCGGTGACGGTCACCTGTTCCCCGGCGACCTCGACCCCGGTGACGTCCGGCAGCCGGTCGAGGACGGTGGGGTCGAATCCCCGGGCGGCCCGGAACCGTACCCGCTGGGCCAGGCCGGCAGCGGCGATCAGCCCGACCGGGGTGTCGACCGCGACTACCCGGCCTTGGTCGATGAGCGCGACCCGGTCGCAGAGCCGTTCGACCTCCTCCATGAGGTGGCTGACGAGCAGGACGGTGACACCGCCGGCGCGCAGGTCCTCGACCATGGACCAGATGTGCCGGCGGGCTTCGGGGTCCAGGCCGGTGGTGAGTTCGTCGAGCAGCGCCACCCGGGGGTTGCCGACCAGCGCGAGCGCGATCGACAGCCGCTGCTGCTGGCCTCCGGAGAGTTTCTCGAACCGGGTCCCGCGGCTGCCGGTGAGCCCGACGGCCTCGATCAGCTTGTCGGGGTCGGCGCCGGTGGCGTAGAAGCTGCGGTAGAGGCCGACGAGTTCGCGTACGGTCAGGGCGCTGTGCAGGGCGCTGGACTGGAGCTGTACGCCGAGCACCTGGCGGACCCGGGCCCGGTCGCGGTGCGGGTCGAGCCCGAGGACCCGTACGGTGCCCCGGTCGGGTCGGCGCAGGCCGGCGATCGCTTCGACGGTCGTCGTCTTGCCGGCGCCGTTGCGGCCGAGTACGCCGACGATCTCGCCCTCGTCGACGGAGAGGCTGACGTCGTCGACGGCGACGACCTGCCCGTACCTTTTGTGCAGATTACGAACCTCGATGGCTAGCACGCTGGCCCTCTCCGGTTGGTGGCGGTACATCGACGCTAGGTGTCGGGGCGGGCCGGCCGCGCGTGCCGGAGGTCATGACCGACACCCATGACCTTTGGCAGGGTCTGTGCCGTTCACCAGCGCATACGCTGGACGATGATGAAACGGTTCGAGCCAGATCTGTGGGCGGGGATCCTCGGCACCCTGCTGTGCGCCGCCGTCAGCCTGTCGGTGCTGGTCGCCCAACTGCAGGGCGGAGACGTCACGCTCGGGCCGGGCTGGGTGTGGTGGCTGTGCTTCGGCGCGTACGTCGTCGCGTGGACGACCTGCGCCTGGCTGGTCGACCTTTTGCCGCGGCGGATCCTCCACGCGGTCTTCGCGGCACAGGTCGTGCTCGGCGCGACCGTGGTCCTGCTGGCGCCCCGGGCCGGGTTCATCCCGATCGTGCTGGTGTTCACCGCGGCCCTCAGCGTCTACCTGGTCCCGTGGCCGGTCACGGCCGGCGTCATCGTGGTCAACGCGGCCGTCGTGACGGCGGCGGCGGTGTTGGCCGCCGCGCACCTCGCGGCGGTCCTGGGGACGGCGCTGATCTACCTGCTGCTCCAGCTCGGCACCACGCTCGGCACCAAGGCCCACCTGCGGGAGATCCAGACCCGCCGCAGGCTGGCGGCGGCCCACACCGAACTGCGGGCGGCCGGCGCGTTGCTGGCCGAGTCCAGCCGGGCCGACGAGCGGCTGCGGATCGCCCGCGAACTGCACGACCTGATCGGCCACCAGCTGACCGTGCTGACCCTCGAACTGGAGATCGCCTCCCACCAGAGCACCCCGCCGGCCAGCGAGCACGTCACCCGCGCCGCCCGGGTCGCCCGCGAACTGCTCGCCGACGTACGGACCACGGTCGGCGAGCTGCGGCACCGGGCACCCGACCTGCGGCACACGCTCGAACACATCGTCGCGGAACTGCCCGAACCGGCCGTGCACCTGCGCATCGACGACGCCGTACAGGTCGACGAGGGGCGCACGACGGCGCTGATCCGGTGCGTGCAGGAGGTGGTCACGAACACGATCCGGCACTCCGAGGCCAGCCAGATGTGGATCGAGATCACCGCCGGACACGACGGCGGGATCACCTTCACCGCCTGGGACGACGGTCGCGGCGCCGAGCGGATCGTGGTCGGCAACGGCCTGCGCGGCATCGTCGAACGGGTCACCGAACTCGGCGGCCGGGCCCGGTTCTCGGCCGACCGTGGCTTCAAGGTCGTCGCGGAGGTGCCGGCGCCATGATCCGGGTGTGTCTCGTCGACGATCAGAACCTGGTCCGGCAGGGCATCCGTACCCTGCTCGGCCTCGCCGACGGCATCGAGGTCGTCGCCGAGGCCGACGACGGCAGCACCGCGCTGGCCGCGATCGAGCGGGACCCGCCGGACGTCGTCCTGCTCGACCTGCGGATGCCCGGGTACGACGGGATCTGGACCCTGCGGGCGCTGCGCGACCGGGGAATCGAGGTGCCCGTCCTGGTGCTGACCACCTTCGACGACGACGAACTGGTGCTCCAGGCGCTCCGGGCCGGCGCCAAGGGCTACCTGCTCAAGGACGTCACCCTCGAACAGCTCGTCGGCGCGGTCCGTACCCTGGCCGGCGGCGGCACGCTGGTGCAGCCGGCGATCACCGATCGGCTGCTGCGTGCGATCCAGGGCAACGCGGTCGTCGCCCGCGACGATCCGGCGCCGGTACGCGAGCTGACCGACCGCGAACTCGACGTGCTGCGGCTGCTCGCCAGCGGCTACGCCAACAAGGAGATCGCCGAGGCGCTGTTCCTGGCCGAGGGCACGGTGAAGAACCACGTCTCCAGCCTGCTGCTCAAGCTCGGCGCCCGGGACCGGACCAACGCCGTACTGCTCGCCCTCCAGCACGGGCTGCTGAAGTAGGGGCGGCCCGGCACTGTCGGCGAGCCGACCCACCGGGCCGGTATCAGCGACCCGTTCCCGGCCGTCAGCTCTGCAGACGATCCCACGGGAAGGGGAGACGAAAATGCAGAGCTACGCGGTTCTCTACGAGCCTTCGGGGCGGTTCCTGATCGCAACGAAGTTCGACCTGGGCTACTTCTTCTTCGAGCACGGCGTCGGGCAGATCAAGACGGCCGGGCAGGTGCTGAACGGGGCGGGCAAGGCGGCCCTCCCCGGCGGCAGGATCGACGGAAACGAGTCCATCGCCGCCGCGGCGCGCCGCGAGTTCCGGGAGGAGACCGGGGTCGACATCGCCACCGCCGCCCCCACCGTCCAGGTCGCCCAGCACTCGTTCGGCGCGTACGGGGCGGGCTACTTCCGGGTCAGCGCCGCCGAATTCAACACCCTGGCGATGCGGATCGCCACGGTGACCCTGCCGGCCGGCGAACAGGCCGCCGCCGCCATCCGGAACGGCACGATCAACAACTACGCCGGCGTGCACGCCCGGTTCCCGGCCGCGCCGCCGTCGAACGAGCTGCGGTACTCGTACACCTGGAACGTGACCGATCCGATGGACTGGCAGCAGATCCAGCAGTTGCAGCACGACCGGGACACGAACTGGTACTACACGGTCCTGCTGCACCTGCGGGTCAACCTGATCGGCGTCGCGGTCTCCTGACCGGCGCCGGCCCGGGGGCGGGCGGTGCCGCCCCCGGGTCCGCGGGGACGGGTCAGGTGATCCCGAGGGTGGCCCGGGCGGCGAGGATGTGGGCGCGCATCACCGAGCCGGCCCAGGCCCGGTCACCGGCCTCGAACGCGTCGATCAGCTCCCGGTGATGGGCCATGCTGCGCGCCATCGCGGCCTCGTCGTAGCGCCGAAACGTCCGGTTGACCAGCGGAGTCTGCACCACCGCGCCGAGCAGGGCGCTGAGCCGCCGGTTGCGGCCGGCCCGCAGGATGATCGCGTGGAACTCCGCGTTGCACACCGCGATCCGGTCGGCGTCGCGGTTCGCGGCATGGCGCTCCATCTGTGCGCTCAACTCCCGCAACTGGGCGGTCTCCTCCGGGGTGATCCGGGTGGCGGCCAGTTCGGCGCCGTAGCCCTCCAGCAGGGCCCGCAACTCGAAGATCTCCTCGAGATCCTGGTCGCTCCACGCGGCGACGGTCGCGCCACGGTTGGCCTCCCAGTCGATGAGCCCCTCGGCGTGCAGCCGGCGCAGCGCCTCACGGACCGGGGTGCGGCTCACCCCGACGGCCGTCGCAAGATCCTCCTCGGAGAGCTTCGCGCCGGGGCCGTACGTGTTGTCGAGGATCAGATTCTTGATCGACTCGTATGTCTTCTGCGAGGCGCGCGCCATGTTCCACCTTCCGTCGCCGTCGAAGAGTAGCGCCTAGACCGACGCCGTTCCGCCCGCGTTCACGGCGTATTCCGAACCGGTCACCTGGCGGGACCGGTCGCCGGCCAGGAAGAGCACCACCTCGGCCACGTCCTCGGGCTCGTTCATCCGGCCCAGCGGGAGCCCCCGCACCTGGTTGACGAAGCGGTCGGCGGCCGCCTCGACGTCGATCTCCAGCTTGCCGGCCAGCGCCGTCAGGAACGAGTCCATCGTGGACGTACGGGTCGGACCGGGCGCCACCGTGTTGACCCGTACGCCCCGCGCGCCGTACTCGATCGACAGGGCCTTGGCCAGACCGAGCAGCGCGGCCTTGGTGACGGCATAGTCGACCAGGTAGGGCTTGGGATGGCGGGCCGCCTCGGACCCGATGTTGACGACGCTGCCGCCGCCCCGGGCCGCCATCAGCGGGATGACCGCCCGGCACAGCCGTACGCAGGACATGACGTTGACGTCCCAGCTCCGCTGCCAGGCCGCGTCGTCGACGGCGGTGAACGTGTCGCGGTACGGGGCGAGGGCCACGTTGTTGACCAGTACGTCGACACCGCCGAACCGGGTCGTCGCCGCCTCGACCACGGTCGCCACCCCGTCGGGTGTGCCGAGGTCGACCGCGACCGGGACACCCGAGCCGGCCGGCCCGACGTCGACGCAGGCCGACGGGTCGAGGTCGGCCATCACCACCCGGCAACCGGCACCCGCCAGCGATCGGGCCACCGCCAGCCCGATCCCGGAGCCGGCCCCCGTGACCACCGCGACCTTTCCGGCCAGTCCGTCGCTCATCCACCGCTCCTCACGTCGATCTCCGGACCGGCCGACCAGGCCAGCGCTTCGCCGCCGGCCCGCACCACCCGCCCGATCCCGTCCTCCAACTCGTGCTCGGTCGGCAGGTCCCGCCAGGCCCACAGCCGGCGGGTGAGCCGTTCCAGCCCCAGCTCCCGGGTGACGCCGATCGCGCCGTGCACCTGGTGGGCGCAGCGGGCCACCACCCCGGCGGCGCGGGCCGCGGTGGCGAGCGCCGCCGGCACCGTCACCGCGCCGTCGTCGGCCGCCGCCAGCGCGGCGTCCAGGGCCGCCGCAGCCAGCACCGTCTGCGCATGGGCCTCCGCGACCAGGGCGGCGACCGCCTGGAACCGGGCGATCGGGCGGCCGAACTGTTCCCGGGTCGCGGCATAGGCCGCCGTCCGCCGGGCGGCACCCTCGGCGGCGCCGACAAGGCGGGCCGCGTGCAGCAGCCGCCACCGGGTCCCGGTGGGATCCGGGCCGCCGTCGGGTGCCGGCCGAGCCAGGGTGTCCACCGGCTCGTGCGCCAGGTTGACCGCCGGCCGCAGGTCGGCGCACGCAACGGTCGTGCCCGCCACGACCGCCGCGTCGAGGTGCCGTCCCCAGGGCACCGCGACCTCGGCGCCCCGGGGCAGGGCGACGCCGATCCGGCCGGCGAGCGCCGCGGCGGGGTCACGCCCGGCGGCCAGCGTCCCGAAGACGCCGGTGTGCAGTTCCGGCAGCGGTGCCGAGAGCCCGGCGGCGGAGATCGCCCGGACGACGTCCGCGAGGTCGGCGAGGTCGCCGCCCATGCCGCCGTCGCCTTCCGGTACGGCGAGCAGGTGCCAGCCCTGCTCGCCGGTGGTCCGCCACATGGCGGCCATCTCGGCGGCCGGTTCGTCGCGGTGCGGGGCGGCCCGCGCCGCCAGCACCTGTACGGCCGCCTCCGCGACCGCCCGCATCCCGGTCACCGGGCTGCCCTCATCGCCTCACGGCCGACGACCACGGTCAGCACCTCCGTCGTACCGCCGCGCAGCGAGAAGCCGGGCGCGGCGAGAACCGCGTCGTCCAGCGCCGCCCGTACGTCCACATCAGACGGAAGCGTCTCGCGGGCGGCCTCGATGACGTCGACCTCGAAGCGGTTGCCGAGCAGTTTCAGCGTCGCTGCTGCGGCGACGGGCGCCTGCCCGGCGTCCATGCGTACGGCGACCTGGAAGGCGAGCCGGCGCAGGGCGACCAGCCGGCCCACCAACTCCCCCACCCGGCCGGCCGGTCCGGCAGCCCGGTCGAGCAGCAGCCGCAGCAACGGGTACGTGCTCAGCACCCGCTCGGGACCGCCGCGCTCGAAGGCGAGCTGCTCGGTCACCTGTGCCCAGCCGGCGCCGATCTCGCCGAGCACCCACGCGTCGGGCACGAACGCGTCGTCGAGGAAGATCTCGCAGAAGTGGCCGGGGCCGCGCAGGTCGGGAATCCGCCGCACCGTCACCCCCGACGCGGTCATGTCGAGGACGAACTCGCTGAGCCCGTCGTGCCGCCGCTCGCCGTCCGACGTACGGGCCAGCACGTAGGCGTGGGTGGCCCGGTGGGCGTTGCTCGACCACACCTTCTGCCCCGAAAGCAGCCAGCCGCCGTCGACCCGGCGGGCCCGGGTACGTACCGAGGCGAGGTCGCTGCCGGCGTCGGGTTCGCTCATCCCGAGACAGAAGCGGGCTTCGCCGGCCGCGATCGCGGGCAGCAGCTCCCGCCGGAGCGCCCCGGTGCCGAGCCGGGCGATCGCCGGGCCGATCTGCCGGTCGGCGATCCAGTGCGCGGCGACCGGTGCCCCGGCCCGCAGCAGTTCCTCGGTGAGCACGAACCGGTCGACGAAACCCCGGCCGTGACCGCCGTACTCCGGGCTCCAGGTCAGGCCGATCCAGCCCCGGGCGCCGAGCCGGCGGCTGAAGTCCTCGTCGTAGCCGACCAGCCAGCTGTCGCTGCGCGGGGTGAAGACCCCCTCGGCCCGCCACCGGTCGAGCTGGTCCCGTACCTCCGCGCGCAGAGCCGCCGCCCCGCTCACGGCGCCACCTCGTCTAGTTGGGCAAGGATCTCGGCGGTGTGCTCGCCGAGGGTCGGCGCGTGCCGTCCGGCGACCACCGGCGTGCGGGAGAACGCCATCGGTGACCCGATCTGACGCAACCGCCCGGCGACCGGGTGCTCGACGGTCGACACGAACCCGCTCTCGTGCAGGTACGCCTCGGACAGGATGTCCTCGTAGCCGGCCAGCGGCGCGCACGGGACGTCGATCTCGTCGAGTACGGCCAGCCACTGCGCGGTCGGGCGCTCCCGCAGGATCTCGGCGACGATGGCGTAGAGGGCGTCGGCGTTGGCGATCCGCCTGCCGACGGTGTCGAACTCGGGCCGGGTGAGCACGTCGGCGCGGCCGGCCCGGTCGAGGAACCGCCGCCACTGCTCCTCGGTGTAGAGCAGCACGCAGAGGTGACCGTCGGCGGTCGCGTACGGCCGCCGGTTGACCGCCGCCGTACGCGGATAGAGCGGTGGCCCGGTCGGCGGGTCGAAGGTCCAGCCGTCGAGCTGTTCGAGCAGCCCGAAGGCGACCATCGTCTCGAACATGGGCACCTCGACCCGCTGCCCGGCCCCGGTCGTGTCCCGGTGCCGCAGGGCGGCGAGCACGGCGACCGCCGCCGTCAGTCCGGCGATCTTGTCGGCGAGTGGGGTGGTGACGTAGCCGGGCCGGTCCTGGTTGACGCTCTGGAGGGCGGCCATGCCGGCGGCGCCCTGGATGACGTCGTCGTACGCCGGCCGGTCGGCGTGCGGGCCGGTGCCGCCGAAGCCGGGGATGGCGCAGTAGACGACGTCCGGCCGGATCCGCTCACAGTCCTCGTAGGACAGTCCGAGCCGCTGGGCGGCCCGGGGCCGCATGTTGTGCACCACCACGTCGGCGGTGCCGACCAGGCGGCCGACCGTGGCCCGGCCGTCGGCGGACTTCAGGTCGAGCACCACGCTCTTCTTGCCCCGGTTCATGTTGAGGAACACCGCGGCCAGGCCCGGGGTCCGCGCCGCGCCGAGCTGGCGGGCGATGTCGCCGCCGGGCGGCTCGACCTTGACCACCTCGGCACCGAGGTCGGCCAGCACGAGCGTGCAGTACGGGCCGGAGAACGTGCTGGTCAGATCGAGGACCCGGATCCCCGACAGCGGCGCCGTCACGGCCGCGCCGCCCGGCGCCGCAGCGACCACATCTGGGCCGCCCGCTCGGCCTCCACCGCGAGCTCCCAGCGCGACGGTGACGGGTCGACGGCGCGCCGGAACGACGCCGTCGTACGGCGACTCAGCTCGGGATCGGCGGCGGCCGGGACGGCGAGCGCGTACGCCCGCTCGTCGACCTCGGCGTCGTCGACGCACTCGAGGGCGAGGCCGACGTCGACGGCGCGTACGCCGTCGAGTTCCTGGCCGAGCAGGGTGAAGGCGGCGGCGCCCTGGCGGCCCAGCGCGGTCGCGGCGAGCAGGTGGTGGCCGCCGCCGGGATGCAGTCCGATGGCGCCGAAGCCGGCGAGGATGCGGGCGTCGCGGGCCACGACCCGCACGTCGGCGGCGAGCAGCAGGTTGACGCCGGCACCGACGGCCGAGCCCCGGACGGCGGCGACCACCGGTACGCCGAGCCGGCCGACCCGGACGAACGAGTCGTAGACGGTGCCGAGGTCGCGGTAGTTGGCGTCGTCGGCCGGATCGGCACCGACGGCGGCGAGCAGCGCCCGGTGGGCGCCGGCGCAGAAGTGGCCGCCGGCGCCACGTACGACGACCGCGCCCACCGACGCGTCGGCGTCGGCGGTCGCGGCGGCATCGGCGAGGTCGCGGGCCATCGCCACGGTCAGCGCGTTGCGGCGCCCGGGGGCGTCGAGGGTGATGACGGCGACGCCGTCGCGGACGGTCAGGTCGACCTCGCCGCTTCCGCCGGTCACGCGGCCTCCTTCCGGTCGGGGACGGCCGGGTACGGGAACCCGCCGGCCCGGCTGAGCAGGCCCGGCACGTCGGCGCCGAGGACGTCGCCGAGCCACCGGGCGTTGTCGATCGCGGCGTCCAGCGCCACCCCGGTGCGGTAGCCGGAGCGTTCCAGCGCGTAGACGACGTCCTCGGTGGCGACGTTCCCGGTCGCCCCGGGCGCGAACGGACAGCCACCGATCCCGCCGATGCTGGCGTCGACCGCGCGGGCGCCGGCCGCGGCGGCGGCGAGCACGTTGGCCGTACCGAGATTGCGGGTGTTGTGGAAGTGGCAGCGCAGGTCGGCGCCGGTTGCCGAGCGGACGGCGGTGAACGCCGCCCCGACCGCCGACGGCACCGCGACCCCGATCGTGTCGGCGAGCGCCACCTCGTCGGGGTTGGCCGCGCCGAGCGCGTCGACGATGCGCAGGACGCGGTCGAACGGCACCTCGCCCTCGAACGGGCAGCCGAACGTGGCCGCCACGGTGACCGACGCCCGCCGGCCGGCGTCGTGGACCCGGGGCAGCAGCCGGCGTACCTCGGCCACCGCCGGTTCCGTCGGCTTGCCCTGGTTGCGCAGGCTGAACGTGTCGCTGGCGACGACGACGAAGTTGACCTCGTCGACGCCGGCGGCCAGCGCCCGGTCCAGGCCGCGCTCGTTGAGCACCAGCCCGATCGAGACGAGACCGGCGTCGCCCGCGACCTCGCCCATGACGGCCTCGGCGTCGGCGAGCCGGGGCACCTTGGCCGGGTTGGTGAAGCTGGTGACCTCGACCCGCCGGGTGCCGGCGGCGACCGCCCGGCGCACCAGCGCGACCTTGTCGGCTGTGCCGAGGTGGGTCGGGTGGTTCTGCAGACCGTCGCGGGGGCCGACCTCGACCAGTTCGACGGGCGGGCCGGCCGGCGGACGGCTCAAGACAGCACCGCCAGGCCGGCCTTAGCGACCTCCATGTCCTGCGTGTAGTGGCCGCCACTGACGCCGATGCCGCCCACGACCACGTCGTCGACCTTGATCGGGTAGCCGCCGCCGAACGTCACCAGCCGGTCGATCCCGCTCGGCGCACCCATCGCCAGCGGGCCGTCCTCCTTGATGAAGTCGTACCAGCCGTCGCTGCTCAGGCCGAACCCGACAGACGTGTACGCCTTGTCCTGCGCGAGCTGCACCGACACGAGCGCGGCGCCGTCCATCCGCTCGTACGCCTTCAGGACGCCGCTCTCGTCGACCACCGCGACGGTGACGGCGAACCCCATCTCCTCGGCCTTCGCCACCGCCGCCGCGATCACCGCGCGGGCGGCGCGCAGCGAGATCGTCTGCTTCTTGACCACGATCGCCTTCTTGGACATGATTTTTCTCCTCTGCTCAGATGGCTCCGCCGCTGCGCGGCTCAAATGGCTCCGCCGCCGGGGCGGCTCAAATGGCTCCGCCGGCGCGCAGCGCGGCGATCCGCTCGTCGTCGAGGCCGACGACCTCGCGCAGTACCTCGTCGGTGTGCTCGCCCAGCTTCGGGCCGACCCAGCGCAACCGGCCGGGTGTCCGGGACAGCCGGGGTGCCACGTTGTGCATCGGGAACGGGCCGAAGTCCGGGTGCGGCAGTTCGACGATCGCCTCCCGGGCCGCGAAGTGCTCGTCGGCGAGCATCTCCCGGGCCGTGTAGACCGATCCGGCCGGCACACCGCCCGCGTGCAACAGCTCCAGCAGCGGGTGCTGGTCGAGTTTCCCGGTCCAGGCGGCGATCAGCTCGTCCAGCGCCGCCTGGTTCTCGCCGCGCTTGGCGTGCGACGCGTAGCGCGGGTCGTCGGCGAGTTCGGCCCGGCCCATCACGGCCGCCAGCCGGCGGAACACCGTGTCCTGGTTGGCGGCGATGAGCACGGTCGCGCCGTCCTGGGTGGGGTACGCGTTGCTCGGGGCCACGTTCGGCAGGATCGAGCCGGTCCGTTCCCGTACGTAGCCGGTCAGCGCGTACTCCGGCAGCAGCGACTCCATCAGGGCCAGCACCGACTCGTAGATGGCGCTGTCGACGACCTGGCCCCGCCCGGTGCCGGCGGCGACCCGCAGCGCCATCATCGCGCCGAGCGCGGCGAAGGTGCCGGCGAGCGAGTCGCCGAGGCTGACCCCGATCCGGCTCGGTGGGGTCGACGGGTCGCCGGTGACGTGCCGGATGCCGCCCATCGCCTCGCCGATCGAGCCGTATCCGGCGCGGGAGGCGTACGGGCCGTCCTGGCCGAACGCGGTGACCCGGACGACGACGAGCCTCGGGTTGATCTCGTGGAGCTGTTCGGGTCCGAGGCCCCAGCGCTCCAGGGTGCCGGGCCGGAAGTTCTCCACGAAGACGTCGGCGTGGGCGAGCAGTTCCCGCATCACCCGCTGCCCGTCGGGCACCCGGAGGTTGCAGGTGACGGACTTCTTGTTGCGGGCCACGACCGGGAACCACAGCGACTTGCCGTGCGGTTTCTCGCGTCCCCACTGGCGCATCGGGTCGCCGTTCGCCGGCTCCTCGACCTTGATGACCTCGGCGCCGAAGTCGCCCAACAGCTGCCCGCAGAACGGGCCGGCGAGCAGGACGCCGGCCTCGACGACCCGGACCCCGGTCAGCGGGCCGTCCGCGAACGTCTGCTCCGGTGCCGGGGCCGTCATCGGTCGCCCTCCACGGTGTCCAGGCCGAACATCGCCGCGATGCGGGCCTCGGCGAAGCGGGACACGTTGCCGCGCCGGGAGACCGTACGGACGCCCTCGACCTGGAGCAGTGCCGGCGTCACGAGAGAGCCCATGGTGACCGGGGCGGACGGGCAGGCCGCGCAGCGGCCGTGGAACGTCACGTGCGCGTCGCCGTCGGCGCCGACGTCGACGGTGACCCCGCCGCCGTGCGCCTCGACGAGCTGGCGCACCTTGCCGTCGAGGGCCCGGTCGGCGGCGCGCGCGGTCTTCTTCCTACTTGCCATGGGAGCCGGCCTTCTTGTTCTTCTTCGCCTTCTTGCCCTTGGGGCTCGGCGCGCCGTACAGCTCGGCCTTCTTCGCCTCGACGTCGATGCCCATGATCCGGGCGAAGTTGAGGCCGAAGATCTTCGCCTTGACCTGGTCGGTCAGCTCCGGGTAGCCGTAGCCGTCCTGGAGGTCCTCGGGCATCGTCATGTCGGCGAACAGGTCGATGTACGCCTGCACCTTCGGCCAGACGAACGCCTCGGAGCCCCACAGCAGGCGGTCCTCGCCGACATGCAGGAGGCACTTGCCGATCGCGTGCAGCGCCGCCCTCGGCGCCACCGGGTACTGGTTGATCCAGGCGGTCAGCGCGAGGCTGATGTTCTCGTACCGGGACGCGATGTTGATCGTCTCGTCGATGAACGGCTCACCGAGGTGGTGCACGATGAACGTCATCTCGGGGAAGTCCTGCGCGGCCCGCTCCAGGTCGTACGGGGCGAGGTCGATGATGTGCTGGGTGTTGAACGCGAGTCCCTTGTGGAACTGCACGTTGGTCACCCCGTTCTCCAGGCACGCCTCCCAGATCGGGTACGCCACCTGCCGGTCGTCGATGCGCCACGACACGCCGCCGGAGTGCGCCTGGTAGAACTTGAAGCTGACCGCACCCCACTCGGTGATCTGCCGGATCGCCTCCTTGACCGCGCCGTACCGGCCGTGGGTGATCGGATCGACGCCGCCGCAGAAGAGCACCCGGTCGGGGTACGCCTCCTTGAGCTTGTAGTTGTTCTCCGCCGGGGAGAAGCCCAGCTTCCAACCGCCGTGGCTCGGCACCGTCTGCGCCATCGCGATGTCGGTGTCGGACTCGTCGAACATCAGCCGGTGGGCGTCCTCGACCGACAGTTCCCGCCCGGAGATGTCGTCGTACGGGTATCCGGGCCGGGAGTAGAGCTTCGCGTACTCGACCAGGGCGTTCGTCGACTTGCGTCCGCCGGTGCGCTCGTCGAGGTTGTCGTCGGTGAGCTTGTACATGTGGATGGCGTTGTCGAAAACGAAGTAGTCGTTCTTCATGACCCAGCTTCCGTGTCCGAAGGGTTGGGGGTTCGCGTCAGCTGCCGCGCGGTGACTGCCGTTCCAGCCGCTCGACATGCCGTACGGCGAGCTGCCGCCGGCGCCGTACGGCGAAGCCGGCGAGCGAGACACCGACGATCACGGCGAGCCCGTTGAAGATGCGCTCGATCCAGGTGGCGGCACCGAGGTGTTGCAGGCCGGCGATGGTGAAGCTGACGAAGTACGCGGCGATGACGGTGCCGAGCATGTTGACCCGGCCGGGACGCAGCACGGCCGCGCCGAGGAATGCCGCCGCGAACGCCGGCAGCAGGAACTGCTCGCCGACGGTCGGCTGGGCGGAGCCGACCCGTGACGCGAGGAGCACCCCGGCGATCGACGCGAGTACGGCGGCGCCGACGAACGCCCGGATCGTGTAGCTGTTGACGTCGATACCGGCCCGGGCCGCGCCCCGCAGGTTGCCGTCCATGGCGTAGAGCCGCTGCCCGAACGGGGTCCAGACGACCAGGAACTCCAGCAGCACCACCAGGACGGTGAGATAGATCAGCGGCAGCGGGATGCCGGCCAGGTCACCACGGGCGATGTTCGTGAAGCTCTCCGGCACGTTCTGGAAGATGACCCGACCACCGGTGATCATGTAGAGGCTGCCCATCAGCAGGCTGCCGGTCGCCAGCGTCGCGATGATCGACGACATCCCGAACTTCAGCACCAGCAGGGTGTTGAGCAGACCCACCGCGACCGCGAGCACCAGGACCGCGACCAGCGCCAGCCAGATCGGCACGCCCTGCACCGCGATCAGCCAGACGCTCACCCCCTGCGCCAGGCCGAGCATCGGGCCGACCGAGGCGTCGAGGTAGTGCGCGAGCAGCGGCAGCGTCGCCGCCAGCGCGACGATCACGGTCACCGTCTGGTTGACCAGGATCAGCCGGAAGTTCGTCGTCGTGAAGTACGTCTCCGGGCTGGCCACCGAGAACACCGCGATCACCAGGAAGAGCAGGCCGACCAACCCGTACCGGCTGACGCCCTCGACGGCGCGCTCGCCGGCACCCTGGCGCGACCGGTCGGCGCTCTGCCGGACCACGGCCCGGTCCGGTGGCGTCTTCGTCACCGTCTCCATCACGCCGGCTCCTCCTTCCCGAGCGCGTCGGCTCCCCGGACGATCAGTTGCACGCACCGCTCGACGTCGAGCGCGCCGGTCGGCCCGTGGTAGACCCGCCGGCCGCCCTTCATGACGAGCAGGCGGTCGGCCAGGGCCAGCACCTCCGGGATGCGGTGGCTGATGACGATCACCGCGTAGCCGCGGTCGCGCAGCCGTACGATCAGGTCGTTGACGCCCTGCGACTCGGTGGTGCCCAGCGCCGCCGTCGGCTCGTCCATCACCATCACGCGCGGCTCGTTCTCGGTCACCAGGGCCCGGGCGATGGCCACCATCTGCCGCTGGCCGCCGGACAACCCCTCGACCAGCACGTTCATGTCGTGCAGGTCGATACCGAGCCGCTCCAGCACCTGCCGGGTGCGGGCCCGCATCGCCTTCTTGCGCAGCACCGGCAGACCGGGCGGCCCGGCCGTCCACTCCCGGCCGAGGAAGACGTTCTCGACCACACTGAGGTTGTCGGACAGCCCCAGGTCCTGGTAGATCATCTCGATGCCCCGGGCACGGGCGTTGCCGATCGTGTGCGGCGCCAGCCGGTCGCCGGCGATCCGCAGCTCGCCGCTGTCCGGCGCGACCGCGCCGCTGACCATGTTCATCAGGGTCGACTTGCCGGCACCGTTGTCGCCGACGATGCCGAGGATCTCACCGGGCAGTACGTCGAAGGAGACGTCGGTGACCGCGCGGACCCGGCCGTACGACTTGGACAGTCCGACGACCTCCAGCACGGGACCGTCGGTCCGGGCGCCCTTCGCCAGGGACGCGGGGGCGGCCGTCACGAGGCGGCCCGCCACATCTGCTCGTACCGCTGCGCGTAGTCGACGTAGCTGTCCCAGTCGACGACCCCGTCGGCGGGCGCGTTGTCCTTGACGAAGATGGTGGCCGGGATGCCCTGCTCCGCGTCGGGCAGCGGTTCCTGCCCGGCCAGCAGCCGGACGACCTGGTCGATCGCGGCGTACGCGTTCCAGCCCCGTACCGCGCCGAAGTCGGCGAACTGGTCGCCGGTGGCGACACTGCCCAGGCGCTCGGGTTCGGCGTTCTTCGACAGCACCTTCACGTCGTCGCGGCCGGCGGCCTTCAGCGCGGCGATGATGGACTCCACCCCGTTGCCGTACGGGGTGAAGATGTACTGCAGGTCGTTGCCGTGTTTCTGCAGCAGCGACGTGGTGATGTTCTGCATCTCGATCGGGTCGACCGCCTGGGCGAGGGTGCGTTCCCTGACCTCCAGCAACTGGCAGCCGGTGCAGCCGGCGAGCACGCGCTTACTGGCCTCCAGGGCCTCGACCAGGTGCGGGTAGCCGACGTCCCACAGGAAAACGGCCTTCGCGGTGCCCTTGGAGTCGGCGACGGCCTTGGCCACCTCCAGCACCGCCTGGAACGTCTCCCGGCTGGACACGTTGGCGTCGTAGCCGACCGCCCCGCCCTCGTCGATCGCGGACACGCCGACCACCGGGATGTTCTGTTTCTGCAGTTCGGCGATGCCGTCGGCGACCTGGTTCTCCGGAATGGCGACCGTGATGACCGCGCTGGGCTTGTTGGCGGCGGCGGTCGCGAACGCCTTCTGGAAGCCCTCGGGATTGCCCTGGCCGTCGTGGATGTTCGCGGTCCAGCCCAGCGACTGGGCGATGCTCTGCGCCTTCTTGCCGACCTCTTCGCAGGAGGTGCCGATGCGGCACACGATGATGTCCAGCTTGGCGCCGGGGACCGGCTTGACCGACTCGGTCGGTCCGGACCAGTCCTGATAGACCTTGATCTTGTCGAGGGTGAGGTCGGCCTCGTTGCCCTCGAAGAAGAGCAGGCCGTCCGTGCCGGCCTCGACGAGGGTCGCGGCCTGTTCGGTGTACGCGTCGTTGACGGGGCCCGGGGCGGCGGAGTCGCCGCCGTCGCCGCAGGCGGCCATGGTTACGAGCAGTGCGGCGGCGCCCAGCGAGGCGGCCGCGGAACGGAGCCGGCGGGCTCCGGAAGTCCTGACCAACATGCCACTCCCTACAGAGGTCCGCGACCCGCGCGGCAGGGGGCTCTTTTGTCGTGGTGGAGTGCCGCCGCGGCCGTGGCCGATGGCTGTCACGACGGCGGCGGGGACGGTCCCCGGAGGCGGCTTGGGTGACACCCTCGCCCCGAGGTTGTACGCAATTGACGGTAAGCAGCGACCCCAGGGGTGTCAATAGTTCATCGGCTCGAAACAGTTAGCCCAGGTAAAGCGGACGGTAGCCGACATTAGGCCGAGAGCTACCTCACATCGATCGAGGCGGATTGTATGCAGTGAGGGGTCGGCGGCGTGCTTCAGTAGCGACCGCCCCGCAGCGTGGTTTAGGGCTCCACGGCGGTTCGGATTTCCATGCGGTTCGGCCCCATGCGGTTCGGCCCCAGGCGGTTCGGCCTCAGGCGGTTGAGGGCTCCGGCGGTTGGGGCTCCAGGCGGCGCGACGACGCCCGGTCGACTCGCGACTCCGCGGGCGATGGCGGGCCCTCGCCTGCCTGACCGACCTGCGTGGGGCTTGAGGTGGACTCGCGGAGAAGGACGGTCCAGCCCTCACGGCCCGGGCCCGGCGGGCGATCGGGCCGCCGATTGGCCATGCGACCGAGCGGGCGGGCCGAGCCGCCGGCAGGACCGAGCAGCGGACGCCGGACGGCAGGGCCGGACCGCCGGCAGGGCCGAGCAACGGGGAGGCGGGCGGCACGGCCGGACGGAGCGGCAGGGCCGAGCAGCGGGGAGGCGGGCGGCACGGCCGGACGGGTGGCAGGGCCGAGCAGCGGGGGGCGAGCGGCGGGGAGGCGGGCGGAACGGCGGGCGGCAGGGTGGCCGTGATGCGGTGTGCCCATGTCGGGTTCTGGCCTGCCCTACCGAAGGCACCCCCACCGCCACGATGATCGGCTCACGGGGCTGAGCGCGGGAGGGGTTATCCGGCTGGGATAACCCCTCCCGCGCTCAGGTCGTCAACGGGATCTCCAACGCCTGGGCGATATGTGCCGAATGACGGCGGCGGGTCACGGGTCACGCCGTTGATCTGAGCGTGAGAGACGTTATCGGGCGTGGATAAGGTCCCTCACGCTCAGATCAACAAGGAAGGCCACTGACGCTTCCGGCAGGAACCGCCCCGCCCTCGGCTCGGCCACACATCGCCGCTCCACCGCGCGCACACCCCGCCCTGCACGCCAGTAGCCGACCGGACGGCCCGCTACCGCACCGCGCCGTACAGCGCCGCGCCATACCGCTGCCGCACCGCACCGCGCGCCATGCCACTGCCGCACCGCCCGCCATGCCGCCGCCGCACCGCACAGCGCCGCGCCGCACCGCACAGCGCCGCACCGCACAGCGCCGCGCAGCACCGCACAGCGCCGCACAGCACCGCACAGCACCGCACAGCGCCGCGCAGCACCGCACAGCACCGCACAGCGCCGCGCCGTGCCGCACAGCACCGCACAGCGCCGCGCCGTGCCGCACAGCGCCGCACAGCGCCGCGCCGTGCCGCACAGCGCCGCGCCGTGCCGCACAGCGCCGCGCCGTGCCGCTACCGGCCCGTTGGTCAGGAGCCGGCGATGCGGGGCGTGATCAAACGGACTTCGACCGGGGCGCCCGGCCGGCCGCCGGACCGCGACGCGTACTCCGGGACGCCGACGCACGTGAAGAGCAGGCCGGCGAGGTCGTCCGGGCCGCCGAGCAGGGCCGGGATCTCCGAGTCGAGGAACGTCATGCCGGAGGCGCCGGCCCCGAGGGCGTACGCCGCCAGGTGCAGCCGTCCCTCGACCAGTCCGGCCGCGAACTGGGCGTCACGGTAGCCACGGTCATCGAGTGTGGACAGTGGCGTAGCGGCGATGACGACGAACGCGGCGTCGGCGGCGAGGCTCTGGTCGAGGCAGACCCGCTCCAGCTCGTCGCGCAGGTCGCCGGCCCGCAGCGGGGTCGACAGGTCGGGCCACCGGTAGAGCCCCGGCTCCACGCCGTCCACGCCGTGCACGGCCACCCAGTGCGGGATGTCCACCCCGCGCAGCGCCGCCGTCATCGACCACTCCAGCACGGCCCGTGGCAGGGTCCGGGAGCGGTCCATGAGGCGCTGCGAGCCACGCCGGAGCACGACCTCGTCGAGGGAGTCGGACGGCGGATGGTCGGGCAGCGCGGCGGCCGATGGCCACGGCTCGCCCAGCACGTCCCGCTCCCCCGCCCGCTGGGCGGTGGTGACCAGCGGGAACTCGACCGGCGGGAGGGTGCCCGTCGCGGCCGGCCCGCCCGGGCCGGTCGCCGGTTCGCCGTCGCCGAACGTCAGCAGCGCCAGCGGGTGTTCGTGCACCCCGTCGGCGCCGACGAGGCGGCGCAGTGCCGCGTCCGGGAAGAGCGTGCGCAGCCGCGGGGCGAGGCCGGCGCTGTCGGCCGCCGCCGACAGCTGCGACAGCAGGGTGCCGGCGTCCCAGTACATGTGCCGGAAGCCGCGTTCGGCGTAGCGCCAGCCGGTCCGCCAGGGCACGCCGGTCACGACCAGTGTCGTGGCCGTGCCGGACGCCGCCGGGCCGATCTGGACCAGGGCGTGCGCGGCCGCGTCGTACCAGTGGACGCCGTCGGGCACGCCGGCGACGCCGCGGGTGCTCGCGTAGACCTCCAGCGGGAAGCGGGCGCCCGCCGATCCGGCGGCCCGGAAGTAGACCTGGCGCCCGTCGCGTTCCATGCTGCGGACGACGCCCGCGCCGAGGAACAGCACCCGGCCGAGCTGGGCCGCGTCGAGCGGGCGCGCCGGTCCTTCCACCCCGGCGAGGACCGCGGTCGCGGGCACGCCGGGTTCGGGCAGGTCGCGCGGCAGGGTGACGACCGGCAACCCCTCCGGGTACGTCTTCATCTGCGGCGGGCGCGTGTCGGCGTCGTTGGGCACGAGGTCGTGCCGGACCCGTGGGTCGTCCACCGGCTCGTCCCACTCGCGGTCTGGCACATACGACGTCAGCCGGTGCAGCAGCCCGGCGCCGGAGTCTTGATCCACGCAGGCATCCTGCCAGGCCCCGACTCCGGACGCCGCTCGTTTACCGTGCCGTCGACCGGCCGGGCCGGTCAGGACTTGTCGTCGGCCACCTTGCCGCCGGGGCCGTACGGCGACCGCTGCCCCTTGGGCACGGGACGTTTCGCGGTCTTGTCGTGCGTGCCGCCGGGCGCCTCCGTCGGGTGGGGCTCCTGGGTCCGTTGCCGGGTGGTCGCCGTGTCGCCGCTGCGGCGCATCTCCGGCTGCTGGATGTTCGCCATGGCGTCTCCCCTCTCGCTCCCCTCGGCGTACCCGTGGGGCGCCGGCCCATGCCCGCCGAGGCCGGCTCACCGCACCCGGCGGGCGGCCCGGTCCCGGACGAGGTTGAACACCTCCTCGTGCGCGTCGAGGCTCCGCTCGGCGGCGAAGAGCTTGCGCGCCTCGCGGGCCTTGACCTCCCGCCGGTCGGCCGGGATGGCGGCGAGGTCCAGGATCGCCCGGCGCAGCGCCTCCGGGTCACGTGGCGGGATCAGGGTGCCGAACTGGGTCGCGAGGACCGGATACCGCCCACCGGGCAGGTCGGAGGTCACCGACGGCACGCCGCACATCATCGCCTCGGCCTGTGCGATACCGAACGATTCCGCCATCGACGGCAGGGCGAACACGTCGATGGAGGCGTAGAAGTCGTCGATCTCCTGCCCGCGCAGTTCGCCGAGCACCTCGATACGGCTGTCGGCGCCGATCTCCGCCCGGATGTCGCCGAGGTTGTCGCCGCCCATCACGGTCTTGTAGTTGCCGCCGATCAGCAGCCGGGCGTCGGGGTCGGCGATCTGCCGGAAGGCCCGTACGAGGTAGACGATCCCCTTGTCCTCGACGATGCGGCCGAGGAAGCCGACGTGCAGCCCGCCGGTACGGCGGTAGCGGGGCCGGCCGCCCCGGCGGTCGAGGCACGGCGCGGGGATGGGGCGGAACTCCTTGTTCCGTACCAGGGGCCAGAACTTCGACGCGTGGGCCTGGTCGTCGCTGTTGGTGATGACCGCCGCGGAGCGGCGCAGCGCCGACCGGGAGGTGACGTCGGAGGCGCCGACCGCGATCCGGTTGAGCAGGCCGGGCGGCAGGTAGAGGTCGATGTGCAGCATGCTCACGATCGGGGTCGGGTGGGCGAGCCTGGCCAGCAGCGAGGCTTCGGCCATCGGCAGGTTGAGGTAGAGCAGCGAGGAGCGGCGCGCGATCCGGGCCGCCTCGACCGGGTAGGCGGGGCTGATCTGGGCCCGGGTGATCTGGCCGAGCACCGGCGACCGGTAGACGTCGACGCCGCCCAGGGTCTCCCGGCGGGGCGCCGAGCGGTCGTGCTGGCTGGTGACGACCGCGACCCGCCAGCCGCGGGCGGCCATTCCCTCGGCCACCACCCGGGCGGTGTGGGTCACGCCGGAGATGTACGGCGTGTAGTAGGTGAGGGCGACGGTGAGGTCGTATTGCGGTTCGGGGTTCGTCATCGACACGGGGTCCTTTCTGGACGGTTTCACGGCGACACGACGGCGAGTTGCCCGCTGTGGTCCGACAGGCCGCCCGGCGGCACCATCCGGTATTCGTGCACGTCGACGTCGCCGCTGGTGAACAGCCAGTCGAGGCGCCACAGCGGCAGGCCGTAGCGGGCCCACGAGGTCGGATAGAGCGAGTCCAGCGCGGCGGTGGCGTCGACCAGCCGGTCGGGCAGCGTACGCAGCAGCCGCATCGCCGGTGAGGTGTTGAGGTCGCCGGCGAACACGATCGGGTGCGGGTTGTCGGCGACGTCGGCGGCCAGGGCGCGGTAGTTGGCCTGCCGCAGGTCGTGGCGGGCCAGCCCGTCGTCGGCGGTGTCCGGGGAGCGGGCCGGCAGCCCGACGACCGGCACGTGCAGGTGCGAGTTGTAGAAGGAGACCACCCGGCCGTCGACGAGCAGGTCGGTGCGCAGTGTCTTGACCGTGTGGTACGCCGGCATCAGTGAGCCGGCCGGCGGCAGGTCGGGCCATTCGTGGTCCAGCCAGGGGCGTACGTCGAGGGGACGCTCCAGGGTGATCGGGAACCGGGAGATGGTCAGCAGTTCACCGGCGACCGCGACGTGGAAGCCGGGGAACTCCCGGCGCAGCCGGTCGACGTCGGCCACCGGGACCGGGTCCCACTCCGGGGTGAAGTAGAGGAACTCGTGCAGCAGGTAGACGTCGGCCGCCTGCGCGTGCAGGAAGCGGTAGAGCCGGTCGGGGTCGTGGATCGGCTCGCCGCCCGGTCCGGTCTCCAGCAGCTGGTCCCAGTACCACGTGTTCCAGGCGAAGACGGTCACCGCGCCCGGCGGGGCCGGGGCCGGCCGGTGCCACAGCGCGGCGGGGTTGACGCCGGCGACCGGCCAGCCGACCGCCAGCGCCGTGGCGAGCAGCGCCGCGCACACCGCCCTGGCCGGCCGGGCCAGCGGCACCAGGGCGGCCAGGGCCAGCGGCACGGCGAGGAACAGCAGCGGCGGGAGCAGGTCCGGCAGGTTCCACCACCAGGCCCGGCCGGACAGCAGCCGGTGGGCGGCGACGAACGCCAGCCACGCACCGGCCGCGCCGAACGCGATCAGCGCGCCGGGGCGCGGTCGTCGCCGGGTCGGCGCGGGTGCGACGTCACCGACCGCGGTCACCGGGTGCTCCGGTCACCGCGGTCCGGCGGGTCGCGGCTACCACGCGGAGCCCACCTTCTCCCGTACGAATCCGGTCAGCAGCCGGCGCAGCCCCAGCGCGAGCGTGGCGTCGAGCGCGTCGAGGAAGTGCTCCAGGTCGGCCGGCTCGACCATCAGGGTCGGGGCGACCATGAGCGGGTTCTCGACGTTGGGGCTGTAGTACGTCATGATCTTGTGTTCGCGGTAGAGGTGCGCGATCACCGACAGGGTGATCAGCTTGGTGCCGAACCGTGGGTCGCGGTTGAAGCCGGGCACCAGCTTGCCGGCCAGGTCGAGCAGCTTCGGGCCGCTGTTGAGGAACACTCCGAACAGCGATCCGACGCCGGCGACGCGGTCGACCGCGTCCGGGTGGGACTTGCGGATCCGCTCCAGCCCCGGCCCGAGGATCGCCTCGATCTCCCGGGCCCGGCCCGGGAAGTCCTCCTCCACGACCACGTTGACCGCCTCGATCGCGGTCACGGTCTCCTCACCGAAGCCGTAGTACGTGGTGCTGTGCAGGATCACGTCGGCGAGCCGGTCGTACGCCTTGCGGAACAGCCGCTCGCGGGCGGTGTAGCCGGAGATCGACGCCTTGCCGCCGCCGAGCGACTTGGAGTAGGCGAGGATGTCCGGCAGCAGGCCGTCGTAGCGCATGAAGTAGAACAGGCTGCCGGTCTTGCCCCATCCGGTGTAGACCTCGTCGAAGATCAGCACGATGTCCTCGTCGGTGCAGAGCTGCCGCAGTTCGCGCAGTGCCGACTCCGACCAGGAACGCATGCTCGACGCGCTGTACGGCTCCACCATCAGCGCGTACACGTCACAGCCGCCGTCCGGCCGGCGGGTGGCCTCGATCGCGGCGCGCACCGCGTCGACGTCGCCGTACGGGTAGACGACCGCGTTCGGCAGCCCCGGGAACCGGAAGTGGTTCTCCGCCGAGCCGGTCAGGCTGCCCGCCCCGAGCGTCTTGCCGTGGAAGCTGATGTCGGCGCGCAGGATCGTGTTGCGGCGCCCGTCGTGGTATTTGTACGCCATCTTGATGGCGCCCTCGTTGGCCTCGGCGCCGGAGTTCGGGAAGTAGGAGACGGACAGGTCGCCGGGCAGCAGTTCGGCCACGTTGTGGCTCAGCGCCGCCAGGTATGGGGAGAAGAACGCCTTGTGCACCTCCATCCGCCGCTGCTCCGCGAACCGGGTCCGGGCCGCGAGGATGCGCGGATGGTTGTGGCCGTGGTTGAGCACCCCGACCCCGCCGGACATGTCCAGCACCCGGCTGCCGTCACGCATGTGGACCCAGGGGCCCTCGGCCTTCTCCACCAGTTCCCGGCCGAACCCGAACGTCGTCATCAGCGACACCTGCGACCGGCTGACGTAGCGGCGGTAGAGGTCGTGCACCTCCTTCGCCGTCAGCTGCTCGCACTCCTCGATCCCGATCAACCTGCCCATGGCCGCTCATCTCCCTTGCCAACGCCGCATCCGATGCGGACGACCTCCGATGGACGATCTCCACGACGCCCAGCGCCGCGCCGCCGAGCACCACCTCGCCGACGGTGGTCACCAGCCGGCTCGCCACGGCCACCACCACCGCCGCCGGCACCGGCAGCACCAGCGCCAGCGCCCCGGTCAGCACCGTCTCGCGCACCCCGAGCCCGTCGGGTACGACGACGGCCAGCACACCGACGACGGTCGCCAGCCCGAACGCGCCGACGCACAGCGGCAGCGACGGGCCGGGCGCGGCGCCCATCGCGACCGCCAGGATCCACAGGTGCACGCCGCTGACCAGCCACGACAAGGTCTGCCAGCCGACCGCGACGCGTACCGCCCGGTCGGACACCGACCGGGCGGGCTCGGGCCGGCGGAGCAGTCGCAGCACCAGGTGGGCGCCCCGGCCGAGCAGCCCCGGCCAGCCCACCGCGACCACGACCGGCAGGGCGGCCAGCGCCAGCCAGGCGGCCCGGTCGCCGAGCACCTGTACGCCGGCGAGCAGGCCGACGGTCAGCCCGGTCAGGTGCACCAGGAGGGTGCTGAGCGTCCCCGCCACCAGCATCCGGGGCAGGGTGATCCCGTTGGACGTGGCCACCTTGACGGCGGCGACGATGCCCGGCACCTTGCCGGGCACGTACTTGGCGAGGAAGCCGACGAAGAAGACGCGCATGATCCGGGTCAGGCGCAGTGGCGGGCCGAGTTCGAGCAGGACCGCCCGCCACGACAGCATCCCCAGCAGCGGGCCGACCGTGGCCGCCAGCAGGGCGGCGGCCAGCAGCAGGGCGATCCCGGCGGCGTCATGCCGCTCGCCGAGGACGGCGACGACCGACCAGTCCTGGCCGGCAAGTGCCCGTACGACGGCGGCCACCACGACGAGCGTGAACACCACCACCACGACCCGCCACAGTGGACGCCACCAGCGCGGCGCGGGGCGGCGGACCGCGGCGGCCAGCGCACCGAGGTTCATCGCGGCACCTCCGCCCCGGCCGGCCGCGGCCGGCGCCGGTGCGCGCGCTCGCGCAGCAGGACCCAGCCGGCCCGGGGCAGCCCGGCGACCAGGCCGGCGACCAGGGCCGCGTACGACAGCGCGTGCAGCCCGGCGGCGAACACGGCGAAGCCCGGCCCGCGCAGTTGGTGGGTGAGCCGGAGAAACCGGCGGTTGGCCGCGACGAACATCGCGCCCAGCACCGGCCAGGTCAGCGCCAGCCAGGGCACGACCACCGTCAGCGGTACGGTCGCCAGCGCCAGCGCCGACGTGAGCAGCGAGATCTGGGCCGCCCACTCCAGGTGCCGGAAGCGGTCGGTCGACATCATGCCGACCCGGGCGCCGGTGCCGGCCGCACCGGCCCGCTGCCGCCGCCACGTCCGCGCCATGAGCAGGGGCTTCGCGCTGGCGCGGACGAACTGTTCGGCCAGCAGCGGCAGCAGCCGGTCGACGTCGTCGTGCCGGGTCAGCACCCGGTCGGTGGCCACCAGCCGGTAGCGGTCGGGCAGCCGGGTGCCGAACTCGTCGTCCTCGCCGCTGCGCAGCCGCTCGTCGAAGCCGCCGGTCTCCTCGAAGACGGCGCGCGGGATCAGGGTGGCGGCGAAGAGGGCACCGGTGTCCCGCCCGACGCTGCGTTTGCGCCAGAAATGCTCGAACGCCACCCGGTACGCCTCCACCGGACCGTCATCGAACAACGGACGCGCGTCATAGATCCCCTGCACCATCCCCACCCCCGGCGACCCCACCAACAGCCGCACCGCATTCCCCACCGCATCCGGCGCCAACGCCGTATCCGAATCCACAAAAAACAACAACGGCGCCGAACTCGCCGCCACCCCCGCATTCCGCGCCGCCGCCGGCCCCGAATTCACCGGCAACTCCACCACACGACACGGAAACCCCGCCGCGATCTCCCGCGAACCATCCGTACTCCGGTCATCCACCACCACCACCTCGACCGGCACATACGACTGCCCGAACACCGACTCCAAACACGCCCGCAGCGTCTTCTCCTTGTTGAAATTCGGCACGATCACCGCAACCCCGCCGGCCCCGCTCACCGCGCCCGCCCCCGTGCCACGACGTACGCGACCCGCAGCACGCCGACTCCGGTGCCGACGACGGCCAGCGCGTAGAGCAGCATGTGCATCCCGGTCGCGTACGCGGCGAACGCGGCGCCCCGGAACCGGTAGGTGAAGCGCAGGAACCGGTGGCTGGTCGCCGCCGACCCGATCAACAGGCCGAGCCACAGCGGCAGCAGCCACGGCAGGAAGAAGACGAACGGCAGGGTCAGCAGGCTGAGCCCGGACAGGACGAGCCCGGTCGGCGAGAACGCGTTCACCCGCATCCCGGTGCCGGCGTTGCGCCGCCGGCCGGCGCGGAGCATGACCAGCGGTGTCTGCGTCGCGAAGCCGAACTGCTCCCGAACGAACGGCAGGAACCGGTCGACGTCGTCGTGCCGGGTGACGACGGTGTCGGTGACGACGAGGTGGTAGCGGTCGGGCAGCCGGGTGCCGAACTCGGTGTCCTCACCGGTGCGCAGCCGCTCGTCGAAGCCGCCGACCTCCTCGAACACCGTACGCGGGATCAGGCTGGCCGCGAACAGCGTCGCGGCCCGCCGCCGCCCGACGCTGCGCCGGCGCCAGAAATGCTCGAACGCCACCCGGTACGCCTCCACCGGACCGTCATCGAACAACGGACGCGCGTCATAGATCCCCTGCACCATCCCCACCCCCGGCGACCCCACCAACAGCCGCACCGCATTCCCCACCGCATCCGGCGCCAACGCCGTATCCGAATCCACAAAAAACAACAACGGCGCCGAACTCGCCGCCACCCCCGCATTCCGCGCCGCCGCCGGCCCCGAATTCACCGGCAACTCCACCACCCGACACGGAAACCCCGCCGCGATCTCCCGCGAACCATCCGTACTCCGGTCATCCACCACCACCACCTCGACCGGCACATACGACTGCCCGAACACCGACTCCAAACACGCCCGCAGCGTCTTCTCCTTGTTGAAATTCGGCACGATCACCGCAACCCCGGCCGCCGGTGCCATCTACGGCCTCCCCTCGACGGTCACGCGGCCCGGGGCCGGAGGACGTGCCGGACGGGGTGCCGGACCGGCATCCGGACCGGTCCGGTGCAGCCGGACCGCGGCCAGGACCAGCAGCGCCGCCCCGAGCAGGGTGTAGAGCAGTTCGACCGGCCGCACCCAGGTCTGTTCCGGCAGCGGCACCCAGCCGACGACGTGCGCGATCCACCAGGGCAGCGGCAGGGCGAAGACGAGCCACAGGCCGCCGACCAGCACCGGACGCCCGGGACGGGCGGCCAGCACGGCGGGCACCTGACGCCCGGAACGGGCGGCGAACACGGCGGGCACCTGACGCCCGGAACCGGCGGCGAACACGGCGGGCACCTGACGCCCGGGACGGGCGGCGAGCAGGGCGAGCAACGGCACGCACCAGACCCAGTGGGCGTACCAGGTGACCGGCGAGACGAGCAGGCCGGTGACGGCGCAGGCCAGGATTCCGGTCAGCTCCTCGTGGCGCCGGCTCGCCCACACCGCGACGGCCAGGCCGGCGACGCCCGCCAGCACACTCACCGGCAGCCACACCGGATGCCACGATTCCGGCAGGAGGTTCAGCGTGGCCCCGCGCAGCGAACTGCCGTACGCCTCCTCGTCCGGCGGCCGGGTGCGCGAGCCGTCGACGAAGGCGCCGCCCCAGAAGGTGGCCGAGGCGGACGGCAGGAGCACGAACCCGACCACGACGGTGGCGGCGAACGTCGCCAGCGCGGTCACCGCGGCCCTGATCCGGCCGGTCAGCAGCAGGTAGGCGACGAAGATCAGCGGGGTCAGCTTGAGCCCGGCGGCGACGCCGATCAGGATCCCCTGGTGGCGCCCCCGGATCCGGAGCAGGTCGACCAGCACCAGCGCCAGCAGCAGGATGTTGACGTTGCCGAGCAGCAGGGTTCCGGCGATCGGCGACAGTGGCAGCACGGCCAGGGTGCCGGCCGCGAAGAGCACCAGCCGCCGCCGGCCGTCACCGGGCGCCAGGTGTCCGGCCAGGAGCCACACCACGGCCGGTACGACCAGTGCCGACAGTGCCGTCCAGGCCCAGTAGCCGACCGAAGGGCCGACGGTTGCCAGGGGCAGCAGCGTCAGTACGGCGAACGGTGGGTAGACGAAGCCGTACCCGTCCCGGCTGACCTCGTACGGCGATCCGCCGCCCAGGACCGCCGTGGCGGCGTCCCGGTAGACCGCGAGGTCGCCCCCGGGCGCCCAGGCGCTTCCGGTCCGTGCGGCGACCCACTGCACGGCGGCGATCGCCGCGACCGTCACGGCGACGGTCAGCAGGAGCACGCCGGTCACGGTGGCGGCCGTACGGCGGTCGGGGCCGGTGTGCGGGGCAACGGTCACCGGGGCACCCCGACGGACGGGGCGGCCCGCCGGGCGGCGGGGCGGACGATCCGCTCGACGGTCCCGATCGCCGCGCCGGCCGCGGACGTGAGCTGGTAGAGCAGGTGGACGGCGGCGAATCGCAGGCCGAACCGGACGCCGCGGTCGGACATCACCCGCCGGTAGGTGCCGCCCTCGAGTGCCACGGCCAGCGCGAGCAGCAGCAGCGGCGCCGCGAGCCCGGCGGCGCCGACGATCAGCGGCAGGGGCAGGGTGAGGGCGGCGGCGAGGATCAGGCCGCTGGCCAGCACCCGGGAGGCGGCTCCGCCGAGGACCTCACCGGGCCGCACCTCGTAGGCGCTGGCCCGGGCCCGCAGGAACACCTTCGGCAGCAGGACCCGCAGCGTCGTGTCGTGGTCGTGTGTGCCGGCGATGGCGGCGGTGCTGCGTACGTCGTAGCGCTGCCTGATCCGGTAGCCGTACTCCGGTGCCTCGGTGTGCCGCAGGTCGGGGTTGAACGGCCCCAGCTCGCGGAAGACGTCGGCGCGCATCGCGCACAGTGCGGTGTGCAGCCCTTCCATCGGGCCCTCCCGGGCCAGCCACCAGTGGTACATCTGCAACGCCCGGTATTCGGCGATGAGGTTGTGCGACAGCAGCGACTCCGGGCGGAGCACGCCGCAGATGGCGCCGAGCCCCGGCGCCGACGACAGCTCCGCGACCGCGGCGGCGACGCTGCCCGGTTCGAGCGCGACGTCGGCGTCGAGGAAGAACAGGATCTCGCCCTGCGCGTGCTCGGCGCCCAGGTTGCGGGCGGCGCCGGGGCCGCTGTTCGTGGTCAGGCGCAGGACGGTGGCACCGGCGGACGCGGCGATCATCGCGGAGCCGTCGGTGCTCGCGTCGTCGACCACGATGATCTCGATGGCCGGGTGGGTCTGCCGGAGCACCGACTCGACGCACAGCGCGACCGTGCGAGCCCGGTTGTAGCAGGGGATGACGACGGAGACCAGCGGGTCCACTGTGCCTCTCCTTCTCGCGTCGGGCCGGTCCGGCCGGGGCCGGCACAGGCCGGTGCCGCGTCGATTGGGCCGGGTCGCGTGTCGCCGGAACCTCTGCGGCGAAATTCCGAGATTCGGCTTTGTCTGCTCATGTTCATATGAACGGAAGTCTGAATTGTCGACCATCAAGATCCATCAAGCGATGGCCGCCTATATTCTGCGTACGGGTGGTCACCCCGTCAAGGACTTCACAAAGAGCATTCAAGGCTTGACATCTGCTTGATACAGGTCAATATGCCGCATTGGATGGGGACAAGCGGTTCGAGAGGTTTCGGCCACCGTGCGCCGTTGTGTCACCCCATCTCTCCACCACGAGGACGGGCTGGACCGACCGGCCCGCGCCCGACGCGAGCCGGCCCACCTGCGACGACCGGACGCCGACCAGCCCCCGGGACCGTGGCGCCCGAGCCCGGGCCGGCCCGACGGCGGGCCGGGCACCGGGGCCGACCGACCCGCCGCACATGACCTCCGACACTCCGACCGTCGTCCCACACCGGACCCGGAATTGGGAACCTGTTGACACGACCGGTAATGGGAGAAACCGACCCGACGAAATCCCGGGATAGTCACGACCGTCGCACGTAGACGGATTCGGCACGGCGGGCGCACCCCCGCCCTGGCACCGGACCCGGGAAATCCTCGGGACACACTCCGCCCACCGGCCCCGCCCGCTCGGGGTCGCGGCCGCCGGCGCCCGCACCGCCGCCGGCACCCGGCGCTCCCCGACCGGCGGCACGCCCGACGGACTCCGCGGCCACCGGCGGCGGCCCGCCGTATCCACACCGGACCGCAGATGAATGGAATGCTTCCCGCTGGCGGAATTCCGCGCGCCCTTTCGGCGCCTCACGGAACAACCGGATGATTCATTGACATCACTGTTATCCGTACTCATGCTTGGTGGGCATTGCCGCCACGGGCGGTTTTGGAATACCGAATCGAGGTGGAATGGATACGTCAATACGTGACGCGTTCTATTACCCGGTCAGCGACACCAGAATGGTTCGCGGAGAGGGAATCTATCTGTACGACGAGGACGGGCGGGCGTACATCGACTGCGCTTCCGGAACGTTCAACCTCAGCCTGGGCTACTCGCATCCGGCGGTGGTCGAGGCGATCCGGCAGCAGTCCGCGAACCTCATCCACACGACCTCGACGTTCCAGGTGGACCCGGTCAGCCGCACCGTACGGCGGCTGGTCGAGGAGTCGCCGCCCAACCTGGTGCAGGTCCACCTCAAGGTCGGCGGCGGTTCGGAGGCGAACGAGGGCGCGGTCAAGATGGCCCAGCGGGCGACCGGACGGCGGGAGGTCGTGACGCTTTTCCGCAGCCACCACGGACAGACGATGATGATGACGTCGATGTCGGGGAACGCATTCCGCAAGGCCCCGTTCCCGATCCTCTATCCGGGCTCGGTGCAGGTTCCCGATCCGTACTGCTTCCGCTGTTTCTACGGACAGCGGCGGGAGAGCTGCGCGCTGATGTGCGTGGACCGGATCGACGACTTCCTCGAGTACGCCAGCGGCGGTCAGGTCGCCGCCGTCATCGTCGAACCCATCTCCGGCAACGGCGGCAACGTGGTGGCGCCGGACGGCTATCTGCCGCGATTGCGGGAGTTCTGCGACCGGCACGACATCGTGCTCATCTTCGACGAGATCCAGACCGGGATCGGCCGTACCGGGCGGATGTTCGCGGCGCAGCACTTCGGCGTCGAGCCGGACGCGATCACCGTCGGCAAGGGGCTCGGCGGCAGCGGCGCCCAGATCGCCGGCATCCTGACCAGCGAACGGCTGGCCGGGCTGCCCGCACACCACCACTCGTTCACGTACGGCGCCAACGCGCTGGCCGCCGCGGCCGCCGCCGTGACGCTGGACATCGTGGCGCGGCCGGAGTTCCTGGCCAACGTACGCGCCACCGGCGACCACATCATGGCCCGGCTGCGGGACCTCCAGCGGCGGTACCGCGCGATCGGCGACGTACGGGGCGTCGGCCTCATGATCGGCGTGGAGCTGGTGCTGCCCGGCAACGCGCCGGCGGTGGCGCTGACCGGCGAGTTGGCCGAGCGGGGGATGCGGCACGGGCTGGTGCTGCGCACCTCCCGGTACGGGCACGGCAACGTGCTGAAGATCCGCCCGCCGCTCATCCTCACCCTCGACGAGGCGGACCTGATCTGCGACCGCCTGGACGCCCTGCTGCGCGAGGTCGCCACATGAGGGCGCTGCTCACCGGCACCGCACGGGCGGTGCGCGACGCGCTCGCCGGGATCGTTCCGGCCGGCGGGCGGGCGGTCCTCGGCGACGCGCCGGGCGGCGACGCCCAGTTCGACATCGACAAGGTCGCCGAGCGGGCGGTGTGGGAGTACGTGTGCCGGCACGCGCACGTCCCGGTCGCGGTGCACACCGAGGACGAGGGAACCCGGACCACCGGCTCCGACCCCCGCCACGTCCTCGTCGTCGACCCGATCGACGGCACCCGGCCGGCGTCGGCCGGGCTGGAGATGGGCACCGTCTCGATCGCGGCGGCACCGATCGGCGACGGCCGGCCGACGCTGCGCGACGTGACCGCCGCCCACGTGCTGGAGCTGAAGACCGGCGCGTGGCTGTACGCCGACGACACCACCGGGGTCGAAACGGCCGGCTACCCGTGGCCGGTGCCCCGGCTCAGCCCGAACACCGACCTGACCCGGATGTTCTGGTCGCTGGAGTTCAACGGGCACCCGATGCGCCTGATGTGCGAGGCGTACGCGCACCTGGTGGACGCGTCGGCGAACACCGGCGGGGTGTTCGTGTTCAACAGCGCCTCGTACTCGATCACCCGGATCGTCACCGGCCAGCTCGACGCGTTCGTCGACGTCGGCAACCGGATCCTGCGCGACCACCCGGGCACCGAGGCCGCGTTCCGCCGGGCCGGCCGGGGCAACATCCTGCACCTCTTCCCGTACGACATCGCCGCCGCCGTCTACCTGGCCCGGCGGGCCGGGGTCACGGTGACCGACGGCTACGGCGCCCCGCTGGACGACATGCCGCTGCTCGCCGTCGACCCGGCCGGTCAGCGGTCGTGCGTCGCGGCGGCCACCCCGGCGCTGCACCGCGCCCTGCTCGACAACATCCGCTGGCACTCCGGAGGATTCGCGTGAAGGCCCTCGTCCTGCAACCGGACCGCACCCTGCGGCTGGTCCACCGTCCACGGCCACGGGTCACCGCCCCCGACGACGTCGTCGTACGCGTCGTGCAGACCGGCTTCTGCGGCACCGACCGCGGGGTGCTGCTGGGGAAGTTCCCGGCCGTGCCCGGTGTGGTCATGGGACACGAGGCGGTCGGCGAGGTCGTCGAGGTCGGTGCCGGCGTGACCACGCTCGCACCCGGCGACCGGGTGGTGGCGAACCCGACCCTCTACTGTGGCCTGTGCCGGTGGTGCCGGCGCGGCGCCCTGAACTTCTGCCTGCACAAGGCCGGCAACGAGATCGGCATCGACCGCGACGGCGCCTTCGCCGAACACCTGCGGCTGGAGGAGCGGTTCCTCCACCGGCTGCCGGACGGCATGTCCTACGACCGCGCCGTACTGGTCGAACCGCTCGCCTGCGTCATGAACAACCTGGCGGCGGGCCGGCTGCGGACCGGCGACGAGGTCGTCGTCCTCGGCGGCGGGCCGATCGGCGTCCTGGTCGCCCTGCTCGCCGACCACGCCGGCGCCCGGGCCCGGCTCGCCGAACCCGACCCCTACCGCCGGGCCGCCGCACGGACCTACTTCGCCGGCATCCCCGGCAGCGCGGTCACCGTCACCGAACCCGACCTGGTCGCCGCCCGGTCGGCGGCCCTGGTCGTCGACACCGTCGGCCCGCTGCTCGAGCGGGCCTGCGAGATCGCCGACGACGCCGGCCGGATCGTCGTCATGGGCTTCCACGAGCGGGCGACCGCCACCCTGCGCCCCCTCGACCTGCTCCGGCGCGGGCTGAGCGTCATCGGGGCCGGCGACTACAACAGCCACATCTTCGTCCGCGCCGTCGAACTGGCCCGGGACCTGCCGCTGGAGGGGATCGTCAGCCACCACGTACGGCTGGACGACTTCGCCGACGCGCTCGACACCCTCGGCATCGCCCCGGGCGCGGCCGCGCCGTACAGCGGCATGAAGGTCGTCATCACCACCGGCGGTGGCCGATGAGCCCCCGACCGGTCGTCTACGGCGAGTACCCGTACTACCGCGCCGACCCCGACCGCTGGGGGCCGAACCTGGCGGCGCTGGCCGACGCCGGCATCGACGTCGTCACCTGCTACCTGCCGTGGCGCTTCCACGAGGTCGCCCCGCGCCGGTACGACTTCACCGGCGCCCGCGAACCGCAGCGGGACCTGCTGCGGCTGATCGCCCTCGCGCAGAGCGCCGGCCTGGGCGTGCTGCTCAAGCCGGGGCCGTTCATCCACGCCGAGGTGCAGTTGGGCGGCCTGCCCGACCGGGTCAGCCCCGCCACCGACCCGGCGTACACCGCCGTCCTCGACGTGGCCGGCCGGCCGGTCACGTCGCAGGGGCTGCCGCTGCCGAGCCTGTCCTGCCCCCGGTTCCGGGCCGAGGTCCGGCACTGGCTGGCCGCGGTCGACCGGCAGGTCCTGGCGCGTACGCTCGCCCCGCACGGGCCGGTCGTCGCCGTCCAGATCGGCAACGAGGGCATCTACAGCGACGCGAACCGGCCGGCGACCGCGCACGACTTCGCGGCCCCCGTGCTCGCCGCCTTCGCGCAGCGGCTGCGGGCCGCCGGCTCCGCGCTCGCCGCCACGGTACGCGACACCCGGCCCGCCGACTGGCCACCGCCGCTGCGGGCGGCCTGGGCCTGGTACGGCGGCGAACTGCTGCGCGAGCGGTACCTCGACCTCGCCGCCGACCTGTCCCCGGAAACCCGCCGGGTGGCGACGGTCAACCTGCCCCTGCCGGCGCTGGACGGCCCGGCCGGCGGCGCCGCGGCGTGGCTGCTGCGTACCGCCCGGCTGGACGAGACCGGCCTGCGCGAGGGCTACACCGCCTGGGTCGGCAACCCGGCGAGGTCCCGGGCCGCGTTCGCGTCGCACTGGTTCGGCGTACGGACCCGCCGGTCCAGCAACGTCGAGGACAACTGGGGGTTCACCTGGACCGACCCCGCCTTCGCCCGCCCCGGCAACGCGCTGTTCCAGTCGCTGCTGGCGCTGGCGCTCGGCTCGCGCAGTTGCAGCGTCTACACCGCCTGCGCCACCGGGCACTGGGGTCCGCTGATCGACCTCGCCCCCGACGGCGTACGCGCCGACGGCCTGGACCCGCTGGACTACGCGCCGCCGTACTGCCCGGGTGCCCCGCTGCGCGAGGACGGCACCGCCGGCGCCAACCTGCACGCCCTGCACGCGCTGCGCGACCTGGTCCGCGCGCCGCACGCTGGACTGGCCGGCGCCCGGTTCGCCGCCGACGCCGTCCTGCTGGTCCCCGAGGCCGTCGCCCGCGCCGAGGCGTGGCCCGGCGACAGTGCCCCGGCCGCGCCCGCGCTGCCTACCGTGGCCGGGCTCGCCGTCGACCTGATGGAGCGGCACCAGTTCCAGCTCGACGTGGTCACCGAGACGAACGCGGCCGACGCCGGTGCCGGTGTGCCCTGGCTCGTACCGGTCGGACCGGCCGGCCCGGACCCGAGGCTGGCGGAACTGATCCGCGACCACCGCGCCGCCGGCCACCCGGTGGTGCTGCTCGCCGGGACGGCCGGCGGCCCGCCCGGCCCGCTGCCGGTGTTCCGGCCGGACACGCCGGACCTCACGCCGCTGCTGCGGCTGCTCCCGCCACCCCGGCACGCCCACCCCGACACCGACCCGGCCGTGGCGTTCGTCCACGTCGACGCCGCCGGGCAGCCGCTGGCCGTGTTCGTGTTCAACCTCGGCCCGCGGCCGGTCACCGTCCGCCGCACACTGCGCGGCGCCGCCGTCGCCGTCGAGGTGCCGCCGCACGGCGCCGTCTGCCTGCGGCACACCGGCACCGGCTTCACCCCGGCCGCGGTCAGCGCCGACCCCGGCCCGGCCACCACCGCATCCGGCCCGACCACCACCCCGAAGGAGACAGCATGACCACCGGCATCACGTTCGACCAGACCGTGCCCCGCGCCCTGGTCGACCGGGGCGACACCACGACCGTACTGATCACCAGCTGGACCAGGACCGCGACGACGGTGACCGCCGGCGCGGTCTGGCCCCGCCTCGGCGGCTACTACAGCCTGCTCGACCCGGCCCGGCACGACCCGCTGCTGGTCCTGGAGACCCTCCGGCAGGGCTCGCTGCTGCTCGCCCACGTCCTCGACGACGTACCGCTGGCCACCATGCAGATCATGCGCTCGGTGCACTACACCGCCGAGCCGGACGGGCTCGCGATCACCGACGAGCCGACCGAACTCGTCGTCACCGTCGAGTGCGACCACGAGGAACCGGACGGCCACACGATCATGCAGACGCAGGTGTCGTGCCGGATGTACCGCGACGGCCGCCTGGTCGGCAGCGGCGGCGGCCAGGCGGTCGTGCCGCCGGCCGACCGCTACCTCAAGGTCCGGGGCCGGGACCCGCTGGAGGTCGTGGTCGCCGACGTCGTGCCCGGCCCGGCCGTCGCGCCGCGCACCGTCGGCCGGGCCCTCGAACGCGACGTCGTCCTCTCCCCCGGCGACGTCGTCCTCTCCCCCGGCGGAGAGTCCGCCGACGGCACGGCCTACCGGCTGCGGATCGACCCCGGGCACGCCAACTTCTTCGACAACCCCACCGACCACACCCCGGGCATGCTGCTGACCGAGGCGATGCGGCAGGCGGTGGTCGCCGAGTCCGGCGACCCGTACTTCACGCCGATGTCGATGTCGGCGCGGTTCCTCCGGTTCGTCGAACTCGACCACCCGGCGGACGTACTCGTCCGGCGCGTCCCGGCCGGCTTCCGGACCGAGGTGCACCAGTTCGGTCGCCGGGCCGCCCACGCGAAGTGGCCGCTTCCCGGTGGCGGCAATGGATGAGCTGCTGCGCCTGAGCGCCGTACGGGTCGTCGAGGCGCTCCGCGACCGGCAGGTGAGCCCGCTCGAACTGCTCGACGCGGTCGAGGTCCGCCTCGCCGAGGCCGAACCGGTCGTCAACGCCCTCACCACCGCCTGCCTGGCCCGCGCCCGGGCCCGGGCGCACCGGCTCTGCGCGGACGCCGCCGAGGCCGGGCACCCGGCCTGGCTCGCCGGCCTGCCGGTGCTGGTGAAGGACGTCGTCGACGTCGCCGGGGTGCCGACGACGTACGGCTCCCCCGCCTACCGCGACAACGTGCCGACCCGCTGCGACCCGCTGGTGGAACGGATCGAGCGCCGCGGCGCGATCGTCGTCGGCAAGACCGCGCTGCCGGAGTTCTGCGCCGGTGCCGACACCGTCAACGAACTGTCCGGGCGTACCGTCAACCCGGTCGACGCCACCGTCTCCTGTGGAGCGTCGAGCGGCGGGGCGGCGGCCGCGGTCGCCGCCGGCGAGATCTGGTGCGGGCACGGCACCGACACCGCCGGCTCGATCCGGATACCGGCCGCCTTCTGCGGCGTCGTCGGCCTGCGCCCCACGCCCGGGCTCGTGCCCGCCGGCACCACCGACCCGGTCGGGTTCGAGGTCCACGGCCCGCTGGCCCGCACCGCCGCCGACGCCGGGCTGCTGTTCGCGGCCATGGTCGCCGAACCCGTCCGGGCTCCCGCCTGGTCCCGCGAACCACGGGTCGCGTTCAGCGCCGACCTCGGCGGCACCGTCCCCGTCGACCCCGAGATACGGCGGCTGTGCACCCGCGCCGCCGAGCGGCTGCCCGACGCCGGCTACCGGGTCGAGCCGGACGCGCCGGACGTCGACGGCGTACACGACGCGGGCCTGACCCTGCTGGCGCACCGGGCCGCGCTGCTGCACGGCGACCGGGTAGACCGGCACCGCACCGCCGTCGGCCCGGTGCTGCGGGCCGAGGTGGCGGCCGGCCGGCGCGTCACCGCCGACCGCCTCGCCGCCGCCCGGCGGACCCGGGCCGGGTTCCGGCGGACGGCGGCGGCCTTCCTCGGCCGCTACGACATCCTCGCCATCCCCACGTTCGGCGTACCGCCGTGGCCGGTCCCCGACCGCCCGAGCCCGTACCCGGACCGGCCGCACCTGGACCGGGCCGCCGCGGTCTGGCCGCTCGCCACCCTCGCCCCGATGGCCGGCTGCCCGGCCGTCACGGTGCCGTGCGGCCGGACCGCCGCCGGCCATCCCGTCGGTCTGCAACTCGTCGGTGCCCCGGGCAGCGACCACCACCTGCTGCGGGCCGCCGCCGACGTGGAGGCCCTCACCGGAGCCGCCGCATGAACCGCTATCCCGCCGAGCGGTCCTGCCCGCTGCGGCCACCACCGGAGTACGCGCGGTGGCGCGAGGAGGCACCGGTCACCCCGGTCGTGCTCCCCGGCGGCCGCCCCGCCTGGCTCGTCACCCGCTACGACGACGTACGGCGCCTGCTGCGGCACCCCGCGCTCAGCTCCGACTCCACCCACCCCGGCTATCCGGCCTTCGGGTCGGCGGTCGAGGTGCCGCCGCTGAGCCGTTCGCTGATCGGGCTGGACGGCGCCGCGCACGAACGGCTCCGCCGCGTCCTCGGCGCCGAGTTCTCCGTCCCGGCCGTGGCACGCATGCAACCGGAACTGGACCGCATCGTCGACCGGGCCGTCGACGGCCTGCTGGCCGGGCCGGTACCGGCCGACCTCGTCGAACGGTTCGCGCTGCCGGTCGCCTCGCGCACCATCTGCCACGTGATCGGCCTCGGCTACGAGTCGCACGAGGTCTTCGAACACAACACCCACGTGCTCACCGACGGCACCCGCTCGGCCGGGCAGAAGGCGGCGGCGAGCGCGGCGATCACCGCCCTGGTCGCCGACCTGGTCGGGGACCGGCGCCGCCGGGCCCGCGACGACCTCGCCAGCCGGCTCGTCACCACCGGCGGGCTCACCGACGAGGAGGTGGTGGACAACCTCGTGCTGCTGGTCGCCGCCGGCCACGACACCTCGGCGAACATGCTCGCGCTGAGCGCGTGGACCCTGCTGGACGATCCGGCGGCCGGCGCGGACTTCCTGGCCGCCGGCCCGCAGGGGCAGCAGAACGCGGTCGAGGAACTGCTGCGCTTCCACAGCATCATCCAGCTCGGGCTGGCCCGGGTCGCGACCGCCGACATCGAGGTCGGCGACCGGATCGTCCGGGCCGGCGAGGGCGTCGTCCTGGGCCTGCCGGCCGCGAACGCCGACCCGCGGCGCTTCACCGAACCGGACACCCTCGACCTGGCCCGCGCCGACGCCCGCCGGCACCTGGCGTTCGGGTTCGGCCCGCACCAGTGCCTCGGGCACTACCTCGCCCGCACCACGCTGCGTACGGCCCTCGCCGGCCTCCTGGGCAGGCTGCCCGGCCTGCGTCTCGCCGACGAGGCGCGGGCGCCGCAGATCAAGGACTCAATGGACTTCCACGGCCTGCACCGGCTGCCGGTCCACTGGGAAACCCCCGTCGAAGGAAGGGACACCGCATGACCACGCCCGCACACAACAAGGAACTCGTCCGGCGCCTCTACGAGCAGTTCTTCGTCCACCGCGACCTCGACGCCGTCACCGAACTCATCCACGAGCGGTTCCGGCAGCACAGCCCCGACGCGCCGTCGGGCCGCGACGCCTACGTCGACCACCTGCGCGAGGCCGCCTTCGCCGGCGGCAGTTCCGACATCAAGCGGATCCTCGCCGACGGCGACCTGGTCGCCGTACACCACCACATGCGGCTGCGCGACGACACCGGTCCCGGCCTGGCCGTCGTCGACCTCTGGCGGATCGAGGACGGGCGGCTGATCGAGCACTGGGACGTGGAGCAGCCCGTACCGGAAACGGCCCGTGTCCCCAACGGAATGTTCTGACCGCACGGCACGGGCGGCGTGGCCGGCCGCCATCGCGGCCGGCCACGCGCCCACTCAACACATCAGTACGTAAGGAGAACGTCAGCGTGACGATGGGCCTAGATTTCGCACGAACCTCAAACGACCGGGTCTTCGAGCTTCTCGATGCCCTGGAGTCGCTCGGCCCCGGGCCGCACCGGCTGCGTGACGTGGCCGCCCAGGCCCGGCTGGGCCCGTCGACCGCCCATCGCATCCTCCAGGCGGGCATCCGCGCCGGGACCGTGACCAAGGCCCAGCGCGGCCGGTACGCCCTGATCAGGTGGCGCGACCAGGGTGCCGCGACGCAGGAGCCGACCGTGCCGGTGAGCCTGCCGCTCGCCGTCTCCCGCCGGATCCGGCTCGGCCTGGCCGCACTCCAGGAGAGCACCGGCCAGTCCGTCCTGCTCTACGTTCCCCTCGTCCTCGACCCGCCGATGCGGTACTGCCTGGCGTACTTCGCCCCGGAGCACGACGAACTGCTCAGCGACGCCGAACGGCTGCTCGCCACCGACATGGTGTTCTGCGCCCCGCTCACCGTCGACGCGCCCGGCCGGCTGATCCTGGCGCACATGGCGGCCGGCGGCCCGGCCGGCAACGGCCGGCGCGGCGGGGCGGACACCGGGGGGCGGGGCCGGGCCGGCGGCGGCCACACCTACGGCCCGTCGCCGGTCGCCGGCTGGAACACCCTCGCCGTGCCGTTGCGCCGCTACGGCCAGATCGCCGGCGCCATCTGTGTGACCGCCCGGGCCGGCTGGCTGGACCAGCACCGGGACCAGACCCTCGACCGGCTGTCGCGGCTGACCGCCGAACTCGGCGACGAGACCCCGGCGTACGGCGACCCGAACCGACCAGTCCTCGAACGGAGATGAGCCATGGCAACCACACCCGCCGTCGTACTCGGCGCCGGGATCGCCGGTCTGCTCGCCGCCGCCGTACTCGCCCGGCACCCGCGCATCGGCGACGTCACCGTCGTCGAACGGGACCGGCTCGAACCCGGACCACGGCCCCGGCGCGGCCTGCCCCAGGGCCAGCACGCCCACGTCCTGATGTCGAGCGGCGCCCGGATCATCGAGTCGATCCTGCCCGGCACCACCGACCGGTGGCTCGCCGCCGGCGCGCACCGGATCGGGCTGCCGGACGGCTACGTCATGCTGCTTCCCGGCGGCTGGCTGCCCCGCTGGACCAGCGACCACTTCGTGATCAGTTGCAGCCGCGGGCTGCTGGACTGGGTCGTCCGCGAGCAGGTGCTCGCCCTGCCCGGGGTACGCCTGGTGGACCGTACGGAGGCGACCGGGCTACGCGGCGACCGCCGCCGGGTCACCGGCGTACGCGTCGAGGACCTGGACGACGACACCGGGCGGACGCTGGACGCCGGTCTGGTCGTCGACGCGACCGGCCGGGGTTCCCGCGCCCCGCACTGGCTGCGGTCGCTCGGCGTGCCCGAGGTCGCCGAGGACGTCGTCGACTCCGGACTGCGGTACGCGACCCGCGTCTTCCGGGCCCCGGCCGCGGCGGCGCACCGGTTCCCGATCGTGAACATCCAGGCCGACCCCGGGCAGGACCGGCCCGGCCAGACCGCCGCCCTGATGCCGATCGAGGACGGCCGGTGGCTGGTCACGCTCTCCGGCACCCGCGGTGGCCGGCCGTCGGCCGACGAGCGGGACTTCGTCGCCTTCGCCCGTGGGATGCGGCACCCGGTCGTCGCCGACCTCATCGCCGACGCCGAGCCGCTGGGCCCGGTCACGGTCACCAACAGCACCGCCAACCGCCGGCGCCGCTTCGAACGCCTGCCCGCCTGGCCGGACGGATTCGTGGTCCTCGGCGACGCCGTCGCCAGCTACAACCCGGTGTACGGCCACGGCATGTCGGTCGCCGCGCACGGTGCCGCCGCCCTCGGCGCGGCGCTGGCCGGGGCCGGGCCGCGGACCGGGCTGGCGCGTACGGTCCAGCGCCGGATCGCGGCCACCGCGTCGGCCGCGTGGGAACACGCCACCGGCACCGACGTACGGTTTCCCGGGGCGCGTGGCCGCCCACCCGGGCGGGCCGAACGGATGCTGTGGCGCTACCAGACCCGGCTGATGCGGACCGCCCTGGACCGGCCGGACGTGGCCCGCGAACTCGTCGAGGTGCTCACCCTCTCGGCGAAGGCGAACCGGCTCGTCCGGCCGCGGGTCGCCCTGGCCACGCTGCTCGGGCCGCGCCGGCCGGCGCCGGACGGTCCGACGTTCACCGCGGCCGAGCGGGCGATGCTGGGCACGGACTGACGGTGCGCCGGTGCCGCCGGCCGTTCCGGCCGGCGACACCGGCGCGGGTGGCACCGTCGCCGCCGGCCGCAGCAGCCGGTGGCACCGTCGCGGGCGGCGCCGTGGTCGCTGGCCGCGCGGCGCCGTCACCGGGCGTCCGGCGCGGTCATCCGTCGCGCAGCGCCGGGGCCGGCAGGCGCCGCTCCAGGGTCAGCAGCGCCACGACCGCGAGGCCGTTGAGCGCCGCGAGCGCGAGCCACGGCAGCCCGTGCCGGATCGCGAAGAGCGTGGTGAAGAAGCCGGGGCCGACGATCTCGGCGAGGGTGAACGAGTACTGGAAGGTCGCCAGGTAGCGGCCGCGGGTGGCGAGCGGTGCGGCGGCCGCGGCGAGGCCCGCCGAGACCGGCGCGTGCACGACCGACGCCGCGGTGTAGAGCACGGTCGCGCCGGCCAGAACGGGCACCACCCACCACGACTGTCCGGGCCGCAGGAGCGCCAGCGGCACGCTCCACGACGCCCAGAGCAGCGCCGCCACGGCGAGGACGCGGGTGCGCCGGTACGGCCGTAGCCGCAGCACGACCGGCGCCGTCACCAGTGACACCACGACCGTGTTGCCGACCAGGATGCCGGACACCAGCCAGGCCGGCGCGTCGAGTTGGATCACCACCACGGTCGGCAGGGCCAGGGCCAGCATGATCGTCGACAGCGCGAAGACGGCGTTGACCCCGATCAGCCCCAGGTAGGGCCGGTCGCGCAGCAACTCACGGTAGCCCGCCAGGGTCGCCGTACCGTGCGCCGTGCCCCCCGGTGCCCGTACGGCGACGGCGATGACCACCGCCGCGACCGCGAAACAGGCGGCCGCCCCGAACGCGATCATCCGGAAGACACCCGCGTCGGTGTCGGGGCTGGCGATGACGATTCCGGTCAGGACGCCACCGATGCCCAGGCCGGCGGTCCGTGACATGCTGGCCCAGCCGTACCAGTAGTCCCTGCTCGTCGTGCCGGGCCGGCCGTCGACGTAGTCGGCGATCAGGGTGAAGATCGTCGACCAGAAGAACCGCACGCCGAGCGCGGTCAGCACGGCCGCGACCAGGATGCCGGCCGGGCCGGTCACCAGCCCGGCGGCGAGGTAGCCGGTCGCGTGCAACACCTGGGCCAGCACGACCAGCGGGCGGGCCCCGAACCGGTCGGCCAGCGCCCCGGCGACCAGCGGGACCGGCAGCTGCATCAGGTTGGCGGCGCTGAGCAGTACGCCGACGAGGGCGAGCGGCACGTCGGTGACCCGGGTGAAGAAGATGAGTCCCAGCGGCAGGAACAACCCGTTGCCGATGGAGTCGACCACCAGGGCGCCGATCAGCACCGCCCCGCCCCGGCTGCGCGCCGGCGTCGTCGTGGTCCGCCCGACTGTCATGCTCCGACGAGCCTCTCGTGAGACGTACTCCAGCCACGCCGTACGGGCGGCTCTGCGCGCGGTGGACGCTACATTCCGTAGCGAGATCCGCAAATCATTATCCGCGCGGCGACGGGGGATCCGCCCCGTGCCGAAGGCCGCACCTGGGCCGGCACCGCACACCACGGATTGATTCATGTAACGTTATCTATGTATTCTCTCGACACTCACCGTCGTAAATCAGTACGACGTCCGGTTTATCGGGAGGATAAGTGCCCCCCACGAGGTCCTGGCGCCCACGCCTGCTCGCTCTCACCGCCGCCACCGCCACCACGCTGGCCACCGTCGTGGCCCTGCCAGCCCCCGCCCAGGCCGCGGCCGGCGCGGCCTACCGCGCGGCGGCGGTCCCGATCACCGCCCCCGCCGTCGACCGCAACACGACCCTGATCCCCGGCTCCTACCTCGTGACGTTCCGCGAGGGCGCCGACCCGTCCGTCGCCCTGCGCGCCCTGAAGGCCAACGCCAGCGTCGACTTCGGCAAGGGGGTCAACGGCTTCGCCGCCGACCTCACCTCCGCCCAGGTCAAGGAACTGTCGCACAGCTCCGACGTGGTGAGCATCGAGCAGAACGCCTGGCACGAGAACGTGCTCGACGCCACCCAGACCAACCCGCCGTCCTGGGGCATCGACCGCATCGACCAGACGAACCTTCCGCTGTCGGCCAGCTACACCTACAACGCGACCGGCGCCGGCGTGCACGCGTACATCATCGACTCCGGCGTCGACCCCGCCCACCCCAACTTCGGCGGCCGGGCCTCGTTCGACTTCAACTCCGTCGACACCAACAACACCGACTGCAACAACCACGGCACCCACGTCGCCGGCACCATCGGCGCCACCTCGTACGGCGTGGCGAAGTCCGTCCGGCTGCACGGCGTCAAGTGGCTGAACTGCGCCGGCGGCGGCAGCACCGCGGGCGCCGTCGCCGCGGTCAACTGGGTCACCAACAACCACATCAAGCCGGCCGTGGCCAACACCTCGTGGAACATGACGTACAGCGCCACGCTGGCCACCGCGCTGACCAACATGATGAACGCGGGCGTCTTCCTGGCGACCTCGGCCGGCAACACCGGCGGCAACTCCTGCGACCGGCTGCCGCGCAACCTCACCGCCTCGCTCGTCGTGGCCGCGAGCACGTCGACCGACGCCCGCGCCACCTACTCCTCCGTCGGCCCGTGCGTCGACATCTACGGACCGGGCTCGGCGATCGTCTCCACGCTTCCGGGCAACCGGACCGGCAGCATGAACGGCACCTCGATGGCGACGCCGCACGCGGCCGGCATCGCGGTGCTCTACAAGGCGACGTACGGCGACGCGAGCCAGGCCACCGTGCACGCCTGGATCGTCAACAACGCCACCGTCGGGGTGGTGACCGGCAGCCTGTCGGGTACCCCGAACCGCCTGCTCAACAAGCGCTCGCTGTAGGCACGCCGGCCGGGGTCGGGGCGACCCGACCCCGGCCCGCCACGTACGGCCGTTGACACCTCTCCGACCCTATGTAAGCCTTTTACTCATGACCGTCAGAGTCACCGTCGCCGTCGCGAGGGTCCTGCGGATCTTCCTGGACGACGTCGCCCAACCCCACCACGGTTACGAGTTGATGCGGCTCACCGGCTTCCCGAGCGGCAAGCTCTACCCCATCCTCGCCCGCCTCCAGAGCGCCGGGTGGCTCATCCGGGAGCCGGAGGACATCGACCCGGTCGCCGCCGGCCGACCAGCCCGCCACTTCTACCGGCTCAGCCCACAGGACGCGCACGCCGCCCGCCGCGAACTGGTCACGCTGACCGAGCAGCTCCGACCGACGGCCGCGGTATCGGACGCACCGCCCCACCGGGACGGACGTCCCGCCTGGGCCCCGCGTCTCGCCGACGACGTTTGAAACGGAAACGCCGCGCCACCACGCCCGGCACCGGTCCGGGCCCGAGCCAAGTCAGGCAATCGCACCCTCGGGAGAAGGGCTGTAGATGAGCGGGCTTCTCGAACAACTGACCGACGGAATCGACATCGTATGGGCCCTCCTGGCCGCCGTCGTCGTCGCCGTGCTCTGCGACCTGGCCAGCGAGGAGATCCGGGGCCGGCTGGCACAGTTGCCCGAGCTACCCGTACGCCTCGCCGCCCGGCGCCTGCCCCGGGAGATCCCCAGGGAGATCCGTGACGACCAGGTCGCCGAATGGCTCGCCGTCCTGCACGACATCCTTCACGACACCGAACTCCGTCCGGTCACCCGGCTGTGCCGCGGCCTGCGGCACGGCCTGGGCGTACTGCGGACCGCCAGGACCATCGGCCGTGAACTGATCGTCACCAGTTCTCCCGGCCACCTGATCACGGTCTTTCCCCGGGATCCGCTGGATCCCGCCGACTGGTCGACCTGCACCCCCGCTGCTCGGCCGGGTCCAGGCGGTCCTGCGGCAGGTACGCGAGCAGCGTGTCGACACCCGGGAGCGCGCCGACCTGCTGCTGGGAACCGCACGTTACCTGCTCCGTACCGGAATCAGCCCCGAGACGGCCCTCCACCTCCACCGGGAGGCGCTCGGCATCCGCCGGCGGCTGCACCGGGCCGGCCGGCTCAGCCTCGCGGAACTCGCCGACGGCTATCACAACGTCGCCTACAACCTGCGTGAGATGAGGCAGTTCCGCCGGGCACTCGTCCTCGACGCGCACGTCCTGCGGGTCCGCCGGGACCTGTACGCGAACGGCGACGACAACGCCGCCGAGCACCTGGCCCGTAGCCTCACCAGCCTCGCCAGCGACCACCGGGGATGCCGGGAGGCGGCCCAGGCGCACCCGCTGGACCGCGAGGCGCTCGACATCCGGCGCGGGCTCCGCCGCCGCGGACACCTGGCCGACGACCGGGACGTCGCCCGGAGTCTCAACAATCTCGCCGAGGACGAACGCATGCTCGGCGATCTCGAACAGGCCCGCCGGCACGCCGAGGAGGGCCTGGCCATGCGCCTGCGCCTCTTCGACACCGACCACCCCGACCTTGCCAACAGTCTCGACACCCTGGCCGAGGTCTACCACGAACTCGGCCATGCCGCCGACGCCATCGGATACCGGGCGAGCGCCCGGGCGATGCGGCGGCGCCTGGGTGCCCGGTGGGCCGGACGTACCTGAAGCCCGCACACCCGCAGCCGTGACGAGCGGCAGTCGAAGGAGCCGACCCGGTGTCAGAAGCCATCCACGCGACCGTCTGGAACGAGCACACCGACGAGCAGCGAAGCGGCCCGGTCGCCGGGATCTACCCGCACGGGCTGCACACCACGATCGCCGAAGGGCTGCGCGACCTGCTCGGCGGCCACACCACCGTCACCACCGCCACGCTGGACCAGCCCGGCCAGGGTCTTCCGCAGCCGCTGCTGGAGAACACCGACGTGCTGCTGTGGTGGGGCCACAAGGCCCATCACCGGGTCACCGACGAAACCGTCGCCCGCGTCCAGGCGCGGGTGCTGGCCGGCATGGGCCTGGTCGTGCTGCACTCGGGTCACCTGTCCAAGATCTTCACGCGGCTGATGGGGACGAGCTGCAACCTGCGCTGGCGCAAGGCCGACGAACGGGAACTGGTCTGGACCGTCAACCCGACCCATCCCATAGCGCGAGGGGTGCCGCACCCCATCCAGATTCCGCAGCAGGAGATGTACGGGGAGTTCTTCGACATCCCTCAACCCGACGAGCTGGTCTTCGTCAGCTCGTTCACCGGCGGAGAGGTCTTCCGCAGCGGCTGTTGCTTCACCCGCGGCAACGGCCGGATCTTCTACTTCTCCCCCGGCGACGAACTCTACCCGGTCTACCACCATCCGCAGATCCGGCGGGTGCTGGCCAACGCGGTCCGCTGGGCGCACAATCCGGTGCCGTCGCCGAGCGTGCCGGCCGGCTCGCCGCAGGTCCGCGGCGACTGGTTCACGGCCTAGCCGCGATTCCGACAGGACCCACACACGGTGGTGCCGGGTACGGGCCGCCGCCCGTACCCGGCACCTGCCGGTCGGTCAGAGCTTGCGCACCCTGACGTCGCGGAACTCCATCACGTCGTTGTTGCCGTGGTTCTGCAGCCCGACGAAGCCGCTGGTGAACTGGCGCAGATCCGTCGACGGGTCACCGGCCCGCGACGACTGCTTGCCCGGGACGTTGTCGAACACGTTGATCGTCACGCCGTTGCGGATGATCGTGTAGCGCTGTCCGACGACCCGGATCTCGTAGTCGTTCCACTCCCCCTTCGGGGTGGTCCGGGCCTGCTCCAGGTTGTTGGGCTGGAAGTTGTAGACCGAGCCGGTCTTCTGGGTCTCGCCGGTCTCCCCGTCGTACAGCTGGATCTCGTGGCCGCAGAAGATCGCCACCCAGGCCGGCGAGGTACGCGCCGAGCCCATGGTCCCGCAACTGCCCGCCGGCCGTTCCTCCAGCGGCGTACGCGGGTCCGGGAACCGCACGAAGACGCCGCTGTTGGCCCGGACGGTGCCCGGTGAGCTGTCCCGGAACCGCAGCTTGATCGAGTAGTCGGCGAACTCCTCCTTGGCGTACCAGAGCATTCCGAGCCCGCCGGAGGTGCTCATCGTGCCGTCCGGGTGCACCTTGAACGACCCGCCGGGTGCCTGCCGCCAGTCGGCCAGCGAGTACGCCGTACCGTCGAACAGCGGCTTGTAGCCGGCGGTCCGGCCGATCGGCGACGCGGCACCGGCGGCGCGAAGCGCGGCCGCCTCCTCGGCGCTGATCACGCGGGTGGAGGTGAGTGCCGCCACCAGCTCGTCGAGGTGGCTGGTGAACGAACCCTGGTTGGGCCATTCCCGTTCGTCGTCGATCAGATCGTTGATCGTGCAGCCGCCGCCGACTTCCCGGTTCGCCACCTCGGTGTCGCTGTCGAGCAGCCACACCGTTTCGCGGGAGTCGGGTGCGACACAACCGGTGTCGACCTGGACGGTGTGCTCGGCGACCTCGCCGTCGGCGTAGGTGACCTTCACCTTGGCCTGGTAGCTGCCGTGCTTGCTGTAGGTGAACGTCGGGTGCGGCTGGTTCGACGTCCGGTTGCCCTCGCCGAAGGTCCATTCCCAGGCGACACCGCCGACCCGGTGGCTGGAGAACTGCACCGTACGCGGCTGGCTCGGGTCGGTCACCCGGGCCGAGGCGTATTCCGGGCCGGGCGTCTCCGCCCCGCCGTGGTAGGTGATCCGGATCAGCTTCTGGTTGCTGTGCAGGCTGAAGAAGCCGCCCGCGTAGTCGAGCATGTAGAGCGCGCCGTCCGGGCCGAACTTCGCGTCCATCCAGGACTGGAGCTGGGCGCCACCGCTGCCGCCCGGGATGATCGCCCGCAGGTCCTCGGCGAAGGCCGGCGCCCCCTGGCTCGGTACGTTGGCCGGGTCGACGGTGACCGCGACCCGGTTACCGGAGTTCGACTGGTCACCGATGAACCACTTGTTGTCCCAGTACGCCGGCCAGGCGACCCCGCTGTTGGTGTCGACCTTCGAGCGGTGGTAGGTCGGCCCGTCCATGACGGCCTGGCCGCCACCACGCAGGAACGGACGGGTGAACGTCTCCTCGCCGGTGACGTACGACGGCAGTCCGCTGCCGTCGTTGCGGGTCGGGTAGACCGGTCCGCCGCCCTGCGGCGAGTACCAGATCATGTTGTCCCGGGCCGGCGGGATGTTGACCAGGCCGGTGTTGCGCGGCGACTCGTTCTTCAGGTTGTCGCAGTCGTACCAGCCGGTCAGGACCGTCGCGTCGGTGTTGCTGCGGTCCCGGTACGGCTGCCGGTTGCCCATGCAGTACGGCCAGCCCTGGTTGCCGGCGGAGGTGATGATGGTGGCGGTCTCGTACTTCGCCGGACCCAGCTCTGGGCTGGGGGCGGCGGCGTCCGGACCGACCCAGGCGGCGGTCAGCCAGTTGTTGACCGGGTCCCAGGCGAGCCGGGACGGGTTGCGGACCCCCATGACGTAGATCTCCGGGCGGGTCTTGCCGCCGCCTTCCTCCTGCCCGGTGAAGAGGTTGCCCTCCGGGATCGTGTACGTCCCGTCCGCCTCCGGGTGGATACGCAGGATCTTGCCGTTGAGGTCGTTGGTGTTGCCGGAGGTGCGGCGGGCGTCCTGGAAGGAGATGCCCGCGTACTCCTGCGTCCAGTTGTTGCCGGAGTAACCGCTGGAGCCGCCGGACGAGTTGCTGTCACCGGTGCCGACGTAGAGGTTGCCCTCGTTGTCGAAGGTCATCCCGCCACCGGCGTGGCAGCAGCTGTGGATCTGGGTGTCCCAGTTCAGCAGGTCCTTGCGGGTGTCCTGGTCGATCGTGGCGGCCTCGCGGTCGTAGGTGAACCGGGAGATGGTCCGCTGACCGATCCGCTTCTCCCGGTCGATCGACTCGTGCGGCATCCAGTAGGCGTAGACCCAGCCGTTCTCGGCGAACTTCGGGTCGAGGGTGATGCCGAGCAGGCCCTCCTCGTTCTTGACCAGCTCGCTGCCGCTGCCCCGGTTGCCCATGACCGCCAGCGTGGTCAGGAGCTTGACCTGCTTGGTCCGCGGGTCCCACTGGTGGATGGTGCCGCAGCCGCGGCCGACGTTCTCGTTCGCCCAGTCGACGATCGGGCCGGACGCGCAGGCGCCCCGACCGATGTAGAAGACCGTGCCGTCGGGGGCGATGGTGAGGCCGTGCGGCTCACCGATCTGGTCCATCTGGCCGGACTGGTTGGTGGTGGTGAGCCGTTCGACCCGGTAGTTGGCGGCGATCGTCGCCTTGCAGTCGCCGCGGACCGTGCCGGAGGTCCACTGGATCGCCCCGAGCAGGTGGTCGCGGAACCGGGTGTCGGTGGTCCAGCTCGCCTCGGTGCGGCCCATGCCGGTGTAGAAGGACCGGCCACCGTCGTAGTCGTGGCACCAGGAGATCGGGTGGAACGGGCCGTTGCCGCTCAGGCCGGGGTTGTAGCTGGTCTCGTCGACCTGGGCGATGGTGTGCACGCGGCCGACCGGGCTCGGGTCCCAGTTGATCCACTGGTCGGATCGGGTCCAGGTGAGCGGGAGTCCGTCGTTGGCCGGGTGGTTCCGGTCGGTGACGTTGACCTTGGCTTCCTGGACCTGGCTCTCCGGTGCCGGCCCCGCCTGCGCGCCGATCAGCCACAGCTCGGCGAGCTGGATCATCGGCTCACCGCTGTTGGCGGTGATGTCCAGCCGGTAGTACTGGTAGGCCGTGGTGTTCTCGAAGGAGAACTGCCGGGTCAGGAACCGGGACGGGAACGTCTGCCCGCTGCGGCTGTCCAGGTCGGTCCAGTTCTGCCCGTCGTTCGAGCCACGCAGGGTCCAGTTGCGCGGGTCGCGGCCCGGGGAGTCGTTGGCCGACGTCAGGGCGTACCGGCTGATCACCTTCGGCTCGGCGAGCTTGCCGGTCAGCCAGCCGGTCGTGGTACGGGTCAGCCACTTCGTGCCCGTCGAACCGTCGAAGGCGTGCTGCGCGGTCTCGTTCGGCGGGTTGTTGCCGCTCGCGGTGGCCTCGACGACCTTCTCCGACGGCGGCAGGCTGGGCGCCGGCCGGGTGCCGATCAGGCCGGTGAACCACTCCGAGGTCGGTTGGGCGTACGCGGCGTCGTGGACGCCGACGAAGCCGCCGCCGCCCTTGACGTACGCCTGGAAGGCCGCCTCCTGCGTGTCGTTGAGGGTCACCCCGTTGGCGGAGAGGAAGACCACGCTGCGGTAGCGGGCCAGGTTCTCGGGGTTGAAGACGCTCGGGTCGTCGGACTGGTGGACGTAGAAGCCGTGCTCGTTGCCGAGCTTGCGGATGATGTTGGTGGCCCGGTTCACCGGGTCGGCCTGCTCGGCCGCGGGTCCGTGGAACACCAGGACGTTGACCACCCGGTTGCCCCAGGTGGGCGGCGCCGCGGACGCGGCGGTGGTGGCGGCCGGAACGGTCAGCATGCCGGCCAGCAGGGTGGCGGCCGCGGCGACCGCGACGGCGGGACGGATCGGTCTTGTCGGTCGGGGAATCCTGAAATGGCGTCTGTCGGCCATTCCTGCTCCTTACGGGGGTCGGCGGGTCACGCCGGGGGTGGTGGGGACGGACGGATCAGCGGTGCCCGGCGTGCGGGTCGGTGGACTGGTCGCCGCCGGCCGCCGGGGCGCCGTCGGTGGAGCCGCCGTTGTTCAGCGGCGTCCGGTTGACGATCTCCCGGTGCTGATGGCCACCCGGCGGCATCTGCCCGTTCTCGTCGAGGACGTGCAGCGTGGTCGCCATGCCCAGGTCGGAGTGGAACTGCATGTGGCAGTGCAGCATCCAGTGACCCGGGCCCACCGAGTCACCGGCGGTGATCGTCACGCCGAACGAGTCGCCCGGTCCGAGGGTCTTGTTGTCGATCACCGGGATCGAGTCGACCAGCGCCTTGTTGTCGCCGGCCACCATCCCGGTACGGGTGTCCGCCCACGAGTGTCCGTGGACGTGCCAGGTGTGCATGTCGTCGCCCATGCCGATGACGATGAACTCGACCCGCTCGCCGATCTTGGCGACGAAGCAGGCCGGGCCCGGCACCGGGTTCTCCAGGTCGCAGTTGTCCGCCGCCGCTCCGCGCCGCAGGTTGATGCTCTGCCGGTCGCCGAACGCGGTGACGTACGTGCGGTCCGGGCGTACGTCGCCCTGCCGGCGCACCACCAGGCCGCCGAAGAGGCCGGAGTTGAGCCCCTGGGTGCCGTGGGTGCCGCCGACCACGTGGTCGTGGTACCACCAGTAGCCGGCCGTGCCCGGCGAACCCGTCCGGGAGCTGCGCGGCTTGGCGTACCAGGTGTAGGTCCGCGACTCGCCGGGCGCCACGAACGACCCGCTGTGCACGGTGCCGTCGGAGTCCTGGGTGTACTTCACGCCGTGTACGTGCAGCGAGACGCCGAGCGGATGCGTGGGGTTGGTGCGCAGCTGGGACAGCGTCTCCGCCGACACCTGGTTGTGCAGGGTGATCGCCAGGCACTCGCCCTCGATCATCTCCATCGTCGGGCCCGGGTACGAGGCCGTCTCCGGGGTCAGGCCGTAGCCGAGCCGGATCTGGTTGGTCACCGGGTCGCGGGGCAGTTCCACCGCGTACATCTGCAACTGGCGGTCCGGCGCGACGCAGCCCTCGGGCCGCTGGCCGTCGTGCGGGCCGGCGGCGACCGGAGTGGTGTTGTTGTTGAGGGCGAAGGCCGTGCCGGCGCCGGCGAACGTCACCAGCAGGACGGCCAGGACCATCGCCGCCCGGCTGGCACTGCTGCCCAGGAAGCCGGCCGGTCTGGACCGTTCTTCGATCGTCTCTGTCGTCAAGGTCGTTTCCAATCCTGAGCCGACCGGGGTCGGCGGGTGGGGCGTGGTCGCGGCCGGTGCGGTGCCGGCCGGCGGGTGTTCCGGTCCGCCGCCGGCGGTGGTGCGCCGCCGTTGCGGCACGGCGCACCACCGCCGGTCGGCTCACGGCGTCAGCGGGGCGACCCGTACGTTGCGGTAGCTGACGATGTCGTTGGCGCCGTGGACCTGCAGGCCGATGTAGCCGTGGGTCCGCTCCCGGCCGGCACCGCCCGGATCGTCCGCCCGGGGCGGGTCGAAGACCGCGTCCGAGGTGTTGACGAACTCGTTGATCAGTTCACCGTTGCGGAAGATCGAGTAGTGCTGGCCGACCACCCGGATCTCGTAGTCGTTCCAGGTGCCCTTCGGCGTCACGCCCGCGCCGTCGAGGGCCACGCCGTCGAAGCCGTACACCGAACCGGTCTTGTACCGGTCGCCGGTGGGGCTGTCGAAGACCTGGATCTCGTGGCCGTACTTGATCGCGACCCACTCGGGGCGGGGCTCCGTCGGGTGCTGGTGCACGCCGGGGAAGCGGACGAAGACGCCGCTGTTGGCCCGGGCGTCGCCGGGCGCCTCGTCCCGCCACTGCAACTTCAGCGAGAAGTCCCCGTACGTGCGGATCGGGAACCACAGCATGCCGAGGCCGGCGACCGGACGGCTGGTGATCGAGCCGTCGGCGTTGCGGGTGAAGCCGCCCGCCCCGACGTGCTCCCACTGGTCGAACGAGGAGCCCGACCGGTCCAGGATCGACCGGTAGCCGGTGTGCGTGTCCGACTTGCCGACGGCCGACGCGGAGGCGGTCTCGATCAGCTTGACCCGCTCGGCGTTGCTGATCACCCCGAGGTCGCGCAGTCCCTTGGCGACCGCCCGGACGTGCTGCATGAACTCGTTGTGGTTGGGCCAGGACCGCTCGCTGGCCATCAGGTTGTTGATGGTGCAGCCGGTACCGACCAGCCGGTTCGCCACCCCGCTGCTGAGCGTGCCGAGCCAGACGGACGGGCGGGTGTCGAGCACCGCGCACTCCGGGTCGCCGCCGCCGATCACGATGATGAAGGTGACCGATCCGGCGTCGGAGGTGTTGCCGGCGTTGTCGGTGGCCCGGTAGCTCAGCGTGTGCGAGCCGGGCCGGTTCACGGTGACGGGTGCGGTGTAGGCGGTGTAGGCACCCGCGTCGAGCGAGTACTCGACGGTGTCGACACCGGAGTCGTCGTCGGTGGCGGTCAGCGTGACGGTGGCCGATCCGACGTAGGCACCGGTCTCGTCCCGGGTGCCGGCGACCGCGGCGGTCACCGTCGGCGGCGTGGTGTCCGGGTCCGGCGGAGGCGCCACCGTGAACGACACCGAGCCCGGCGTCGAGGTGTTGCCCGCCAGGTCGGTGGCCCGGTAGTGCAGCGTGTGCTGGCCCGGCTCGTTGACCGTCACCGGGGCGGTGTACTCGGCGTACGTGGTGCCGTCGAGGGAGTATTCGACGGTGTCGACACCGGATTCACCGTCGGTGGCGGTGAGGCTGACGGTGGCCGCCCCGATGTAGGCGCCGCTGCTGTTCTGCTGCCCGGCGACCGAGGCGGTCACCGTCGGCGGCGTGGTGTCCTCACCGTTCTCGTCGGTGACGATCAGCAGGCCGTTCATCATCCCGTGCCCGGGGATCGCGCAGAAGTAGCGGTAGGTGCCGGGGGTGAGGACCACGTCCACCGTCCACCGCCCGCCGTTGGCGTCGAACGGGTCGGCCAGGAGGTCGACGTTCACGTCCCGGTTGTAGGCGGGGTCGCCGGTCTCGAACGTCAGGGTGTGCTGCATCCCGGTGGTGTTGCCGGTCGCGGCGCTGTTCTCGAAGACCAGCGTGGCCGGGCCGGCGACGGCGACGGCGGGTGCCGTGGTGTACGTCGTGACGTCGTTGCCGGCCGTCCAGGTGAGCACCTGGGCCTCGCGCTGCTGCGGCCGGCTGTCGTCGCCGGCCGGGCGGGCGCTCACCGGGGTGGAGGCCAGTGCGGAACTGAGCAGCAGGGCGGTCGCGGCGACGAGGGCGGTCAGCGGGCGGCGCAACCGGCCGGCGGTCGTCCGGCGGGGTGGTGGTCTCAGGCGGCGACCGGGCGCACCGTGGCTGGTGGGTGGGATTGGCATGTCCGGCAAACCTTTCACGTCTGTCCTTTTAGGACTGTGGAGATGGCCGCGCGGGATCGCGGGACGGGAGGTGGGGTGATCGGGGCGCGCGGCGACCGAGTCGGGATCTGGTTCGCTATCCGACTCGACACCGATGCCACGCGGTGGCGTGGATGACGGCCGCCGTGACCACCGGGACCCCACGGTCACCACGGACGACACGAACGTCACCGTGGTCGGGGTCCCGCCGGACGGGCGGGTGGACGGGCACGACTCGAGACCGCGGGTCCGGGTCCGATGGGGGTGGACCGGTCACCGCGCGTCGGGACGGGCGGGCAACTGTGGGACGGGGCGCGCGCCGTCGCGCCGGATCGGGTACGGCCGGTGCCCTCCAGGGGTGCCACGCCCCGTGAGGTGCTGTCTCGGAGAGGGTCGAGACCCCCGCCGAAACCTCGGTGAGCTAGCCACGCCGTCGGTTTACCTCACCGAAACAACTTACTAGCGCCAGACCTTAACGGACTTAGCATCGACGTGTCCACATCTTTCGCTAACGCGAGCAAGACTTTTATCTTTGCCAACGAAAGGGTTTCGTCGATGAAGGCGATCCCCTCATCGAGGGAACCCCGATGGCAGGATTTGCTCAGCTGTACTAATTTTGGGTTGTGCAAGCAAACAAGAAACAGACCGTCACCACGACGGCCCGGCGCCAGCAGATCGTCGACGCCGCGATCCGGGTACTGGCCCGCGACGGCCTCTCCCGGACCTCGCTCGGGCGCATCGCCAGCGAGGCCGGCCTGTCCAGCACCGGGCTGATCACCTACCACTTCGCCGACAAGAACGACGTCCTGCTCACCGTCGTGGACCACCTGATCGGCCGGTGCGCCGAGACACTGCGGGCCGCCGTCGACCGGGCCGCCGACCCGGCCGAGGCGCTCGCCGCCTACATCGAGGCGTTCATACGGTTCCAGGACGACAACCGCGACGGCGTACGGGCCCTGTGGCGGCTCGCCGCCGGCTGGAAGGCACCCGGGCGGGATTCCGCCTTCGACGACGAACCCCTCGTCGCGCCGGTACGCGAGGTGCTCGACGACGGCCAGGCCCGCGGCGCCTTCCGCGGCCTGGCCAGCCCGGTCGTGGCGCAGAGCATCCTGTGCTCGGTGGAGGGCTTCCACGAGGCGTTCACCGCCGATCCCGACATCGACACCACGGCCTACATCCGCGAGTTGCAGATCCTCTACCGACACGGAACGGAGCGTGCCGACCATGGCTGAGGGATTCACCGCGTACGACGCCGCCAAGTCGGCGGCGATCGGCGGGTTACGCGGCACCGTCCTGGAGATCGGCGCCGGCCGCGGCCGCAACTTCGGCCGGCTGCACCCGGACGTGACGTGGATCGGCTGCGAGCCCGACCGCCGGCGCCGCACCGAACTGGCGCGCACCGCGCACGGCTTCGGACACACCCGCGAGCCCCTGGCGTCGGCCGCGGAGTCCGTGCCGCTGCCCGACGCGAGCGTCGACGCGGTCCTGGCCACCGTCGTGCTGTGCTCGGTCCGCGACCAGGCCCGCGTCCTCGCCGAGATCGCCCGCCTGCTGCGGCCCGGCGGGGAGTTCGTCTTCGCCGAACACGTCGGCGCACCGGAACGCACCTGGAAACGCGCGCTGCAACGGGTGATCGCACCGGCGACGCGGCTGCTCGACCACGGCTGCGACCCGAGCCGGGAAACCGAACTGTCCCTGCGCCGCTCCCCGCTGGACCTCGTCCAGGTCGAACACTTCGACCTGCCGGCCCTGGGCGCCATCACCGTGCCGTACGTCGTCGGCCGCGCGCTGCGGACCTGACGCCACCGCCTCCGCCCCGTCTGGATAGTGGTTTTCATACCCCTTGGCCTCGGGAATCTGATCCTTCGCAAGAGGCCGATCCGACCCCGACGGCAGGTGAACCTCATGCCAACGACACCCGACGAACCACTGATCGCCGAAGACCTTCTGCTCCTGCTGTTCGATCCCGCCTCGGGATCGATCGCCGGCGAGGGCACGCTCTTCTACGTCCTCGGCGGCGCCCTCCTCACCGAACTCGCGCTCGACAGGCGGATCGACATCGACGACCGGACCGGGTTCAAGGGCCGCCTCGTCCGCACCGTCGGCAGCACCGTCCCCGGGGACCCGTTGCTGAGGTCGGCGTGGGAGCACGTCGCACAGAAGCCACGCGACGTGCAGGCCATCCTGGCGGCGATCGGTCCCCGCCTGCGTGAGCCCGTACTCGACCGGCTGGTCCGCGGCGGACACGTCCGCCGGGAGCGCCGGAAGGCGCTCGGCCTGTTCCCCACCACCGCGCTCAGCGACGGCGGCACCCCGCACCGGTCGGAGCTGCTGGCCCGGGTGCGCGCCGTACTCGTCGACGGGGCGGACCCCGACCCCCGCACCGCCGCGATCTGCGCGCTGATCTCGGCGAGCGGGACCCTCCCCACCTTTCACCGCGACATTCCCTGGTCGACCCCGGTCATCACGCGCGCGAAGGAACTCGAGCGCGGCGACTGGGGCGCCGAGGCCGCCGGGGCGGCCGCCGCCGGCACCATGGCGGCGATCGTCGCCAACGCGCTCGTCGCCGCGAACGTCCTGCCGAAGAACTGACCGTCAGCGGCGTACGGTGAACCGGAAGGCGCAGCCGTCGCCGGCCGGTCCCGGCGAGGTCAGGGTGAGGTTTCCGCCGTGGGCCAGGGCGATCTGCCGGGCGATGGCGAGGCCGAGGCCGGTGCCGGGCGGGTCGGACCGGCCACGCCAGAAGCGGTCGAAGACGCGGCCCCGGTCAGCGGCGGCGATCCCGGGCCCGTGGTCGGTAACCACCACGGCGACCTCGGCCGCCAGGACCTCGACGGTGACGTCGACGGCGGTGCCGCCCGGGGAGTAGCGGACGGCGTTGTCGACCAGGTTGTGGATCGCCCGGCGGACGGTGGGCTCGTCGACCGGGCAGACGGCCGTCGGCGCGCCGGCCGCCGACAACCTGCTTCCTCTCGTCGCGGCGAGAACGCCCACGTCGTCGACGACGGCGCGGACCAGCGCGGTCAGGTCGGTCGGCCGCCGGTCGAGCGTACGGGCCCGGCCACGGGCGTCGACGAGCAGTTCGTCGAGCACGGCCGCGAGCCGTTCGGCGGCCGCCCTGGACCGTTCCAGCCCACGCCGGTAGTCCTCGACGGTCGGGTCCGGGTGCGCCAGCAGCACCTCGGCGTTGTTCATCAGGACCGCCAGCGGTACGCGCAGTTCGTGGCTGGTCTCCTCGATCAGCCGCCGCTGCACCTCGGCGGAGTGTTGCAGGCGGTCGAGCATCGCGTCGAAGCTCGCCGCGAGCGCGGCCACCTCGGCCGGGCCGTGCGACAGCGCGATCCGGCGGCCCAGGTCGGCGCCCTGGATGTCGTCGGCGACCGCCCGCACCTGGTCGATCGGGCGTACCGCCCGGCCGGCCCACCACCAGGCCAGCGCGGCGGCGGCCGGGCTGAGCGCGAGCACGGCCCAGGTGACCCGGGCCGACCGGTGCGAGACCGTGTCCTGTGTGGCCGGAGCACCGGTTCGGATGTCCGCCGTGGTCCGCGTCTCGGTGGCCAGGACCACGCCGAAGAGCAGCAGCGCCGGCACGTAGATGGCGAGGAAGCCGAACAGGGCCAGCCGGAGCGGCCGGCGCGCCAGGCCCGGCGTGCCGCGAGGTCCAGCGTCAGTTCACCGGTCCGCAACGTCGAACCGTGGCCGTCGCCGCGCCGGCCCAGCGCGCGCAGCCGGGCCACCAGCTCCGCGAAGTGGAACGGCTTGACCAGGTAGTCGTCGGCGCCGGCGTCGAGTCCGGCGACCCGGTCCGCCACGGCGTCCCGGGCGGTCAGGACGAGCGTACGGCGCGGCCGGCGCAGCTCCGGGTCCCGGGCCAGCCGCCGGACGAGGTCGAGGCCGTCGCCGTCGGGCAGCCCCAGGTCGAGACACGCGACGTCGTACGTCGTCGTGCGCAGCAACTCCGCCGCGTGGGTGCGGGTCGCGGCGAGGTCGACCGCGTACGACTCGTTGCGCAGGCCGAGGGCGACGACCTCGGCGAGGTCGGGATCGTCCTCGACCAGCAGGATCCGCATGACGCCGCTCAACCGGCCAGCTCGGCGACGGCCGTGCCGGCCGGCCCCGACACGGTCATCCGGCCGTCGCGGAACTCCACGGTCACCTCCGGGCCGACGCCGGTCGGGTCGTCCGGACGGTACCGGTCGCCGCCGGCCGGCACGAGCTTCAGCGTGGGCGGTCCGGCCGGGACCTCGGCGGCCTCGATGCCGCCCTCGGCGTTGACCGCGTACCACCCGGTGACCGCCCCCGAGCCGGCGACCAGGGTGACGTAGGTGCGTAGCTCGCCGTCCCGGAACACGGTCCCGGCGAGGGCGACCCCGCTTATCGGCCCGAGGTCCTCTTCGAGCGATCCGCGCTCCTCACGCCCTTCCCTGGTCCGCCCGTCGAGCAACGCCAGGACCCGCTCGTCGTGCGCCCGGACGTCGTCGCTCGAGACGCGGCCGCCCGGCGGGAAGAGCGCCGTGACGGCGTCGACGCCGGTGGCGGCGACCGTGACCTGATTGCCGGCGGCGGTCACGTCGAAGCTCCCTCCCCCGTCCAGCCGGTACTTCCCGACGGTGGCGGCCGGCCCCGCGCCGGCCGCCGGTGGACCGGGCGTCGGCAGGGGTTCGCCGGCCAGCAGCGCCGGCCCCACCGTCGCCAGCAGGTCCTCGGCCGAGATCCCGGGCTTGTTGGACGCCATCGCCACCACCCGCTGCCGCTCGGGAACCCATGCCACGACCGCGTTGTGGCCGATCTGGTCGTCGCCGCCCGCCGTCGCGAGAAACGGTACGCCGAGCACCGACGCGTCGGACGCCACCCAGCCCGGCGTCTCGGACCTGCCGGCGCCGAGATCGTGCCCGGGCGCGCTGATGACCTCGACCGACTCCGGCGCCACCACCTGCCCGGTGAACAGCGCGTGCGTCCACACCGCCAGGTCATGTGCCGTCATCGCCAGCCCGCCGCTGCCGTCCATCGCCCAGTGCGGCCCGGCGAAGTCGCCCGGTTCGCCGGTCGTACCGTCGTCCAGGTAGCCGACGGCGCGGGGCCCGGGTGCGGCGGGCGTACCGTCCCAGAAGCCGCCCGCACCCCGCCCGTCGGGCAGGCGCAGGATCCGCGACGCCGTGTACTCGCGGTAGGTGGCACCCGACACCCTCTCGATGACGAGCGCCAGCAACGTGTAGCCGGCGTTCGAGTACAGGTGGCCGGAGCCGGACGGGAACGCGAGGTCCAGCCCCGCGATCGAGGCGAGGGCCGCGTCACGGTCCAGCGCCTGGTGGTCGCTTCCGTGCGACCCGTTCAACCCGCTGGTGTGCGACAGGAGCTGCCTGACCGTCACCGTCGCCACCGGGCCGGTCAGCTCGGGCAGGAGCCGACCCACCCGGTCGTCGAGGGCGACCCTGCCCTCCTCGACCAGGTCGAAGATGGTGGCGGCGGTGAACGCCTTGGTGACCGACCCGATGCTGAACACCGTGTCGATCGTGTTCGGTGTGTGGGTGGCGTCGTTCGCCGAGCCGTACGCGGCCAGGCAGTCGAAGCGGCCACCGGTCGAGATCGCGATCGAACCGCTGAATCCGGCCCGCGCCCAGGCGGTGAACGCGCCGTCGAGCCGCGGATCACACCGTGCGGCCGGGCCACCGGTGGTGGCTTGCGCCCCGGGGACGTCCTGGTTTCCGGTGCAGCCCGCCACACCGACCACCATGACAACGGCCGCCACTGTCGCAACGAATCTGGTCATGCGACGCACCGTACGAGCCGGCCCGCGAACCTGACGTAAACGGAGATCCGACCTGTCTCACCCCGCACGAGACGAAAGGGTGCGCGGCCCGCCGTTACGGTGGCGGGCCGCGCACTGCCTTTCTCGTGGTCTAGCGGCGCTCGTTGGAGCCCCGCCAGGCGCTACCGGCCTTGGCCAGGCCGCGGCTGACCACGTATCCGATGGTCAACAGGGTGATGTACAGCCAGGCCGTGTCGGCCCGGAACACGTCCACCCCCGCGCTGTTCGCTCCGACCCGGTCGGATGCGATCAGCACGGCGGCCACCGCGGCCAGGAACACCCACAGTTCCGTGCTCTTGAACGACGCCTTGGTCTCGGTCCCAGGTGTCATGGTACGGATGGGCTCCGCCTGCCGGCCGGCAGTGGCCTGCATACTCCGGTCACCCTGCGGCATGTTCCTGGTGTCCGGCATCTGCTGCGGTGCCGTCATGGTAGGGCTCTGCGCACTCATCTCTCCTCCAATGCGGTGAGATTTCGTCCGGTACGCCGCCGGCGCACCGGACCATGGTGAGCCACCCCTGGCGTACCCGGCGGGCCTCGGTGGAAACCGCCCAGCACGCGGGCGGGTCCGCCCGGCACCGCCAGCCCGTACCCGGTCGCGCCGCACCCGAAGACGCCGACACCGCGTCCACGCCCATCCGGGTTCACGCGACGGTCGCCGGGGTGTCCGGCGTCCCGGACGAAACCAGATGGCCGACGAACGCACCGACCCGCCTGGAACGGATAAGTCGCAGCCATCGGACCGATCACTACCAGACGGACAAAGGCTCGTTGTCGGACCATTCACCGAGGAGTCCGCACGTCGGCCTCCCACTTCCAGCGCGGATCCGCCCGGCCCCGGCCGACATGCGAGCCCTGCTCTCGCGCCCGACCGACGTGGTCACCCACCAGGATTCGTCCGGCCCAGGGGCGCGGTCCGCCTCACGTCCGACCGACACGTAAATCAGACCTTTGACGCGGGAAAAGTGAATCACAAATTGCGCGGAACAGGGACAAAGAACGGACAATAAACGTGAGTGAGAAAGCGATCTCGAATGAAGATCCCGATCGACCGAATGCAATTGGTGGTCAACATTTAGGAATGCCGCCTTGACGTTGACTCCCCGGCGACGCGGCGATTACGCTCGCCCAAGCGTCTTTCATGGCGTTCGATCAAATGCGAGCCAGCGACCGCCACATTGGAGAGTTCCTTGGCCAGCGTCGAATTCAAGCACCCCCGGATCGCACCCGTCTTCACTGGGGCGTTCGCCGCACACGCAACCGTCCTCGCCGACGATCTCGGACTATTCCGCGCGTTAGCCGACACCGCACTGACAGATCACGATCTCGACCGGCCACCATGGGTGGAGAACAGAATCAGAATCGAGGGCGTTTTGAACACCCTCTGCCGGATCGATGCCGTACGACGCACCGCGGACGCGTACCGTCTCACCGACTTCGGACTGGAACTCGGTCGCCAGGCACCCGTCTTCCGGCTCTGGCTCGGCGGATACGCCTCCGTTCTCGCCGACCAGATCAGCGGCGCCGTCGACCCCCGGTCAGGAGTCCGCGGTGGCGTCGTCGCGGAATCCTCCAGCCAGATCGGCAGTCGCTACATCGACGAGACGTTCATCCAACTCGTCGATTCGCTCCAACCGGCGGGACGCATCTGCGACCTTGGCTGCGGAACCGGACGACGACTTCTCAAGATCTGCCGCGAGACCGGGCAGCCGGGCCTCGGGTATGACATCTCCGCCGATGCGATCCGGGCCGCCCAGGCCACCGTCGCCGAGGCTCGCGGCCTCGGCATCGATCTCGAGATCAACCAGGGAGACGCGACGACCCTGCCCCGGAACGTGTCGGGCGTGGACATCGTCACCCAGGCGTTCATGACCCACCACATCGCTCCCGACGACTACTGCACCGCGGTCCTCGCCTCCTACCGGGTGCGGTTCCCCGGCGCCAGATACCTGGTCGTCTTCGACACCGTGTCGTCATCGGATCCGGAACACCCCGAACTGTTCGCTCCGGGGTTCGACTACATCCACGCTTTGCAGAACATGGAACCGCGAAGCCGCGCGGACGCCCTTCGGATCTTCGACGAGGCCGGCTATTCGTGCCAGCAGGAACTGGAACTCGCCGTACCCAACAGTTACGCCTGGGTGCTGAAGTTCGGCAGTGATGGTCCATGATCGACTCCCTGCGCGGAAAGAGCGTCCTGGTCATCGGAGCGGGAGAGGTGGGCACCAGCATCGGCACCGCGCTCCTGCGAAGGGGCGACATAGCCAGGCTCACCGTGCACACCGCCCGCCGGGAGACCATGGCGCGCAGGCTCCGCCAACTGTCGCAGGTCGGCGACTCGACGGTCGACCTGGTCGGGTCGTGGGGAGACGTGTTCGCTCCGGCGGACCTCGCCCACCGGTCCCGCACCGACCCGGCGGACCCCGAGTTACGGCTGGCCCTGGCGAACTTCTTCCTGGGCCCGCCGGAGCCGGGTCAATCGCGCCGGATGAAGGTCTACCGCCTGATCGACGAGCACCGTCCCGACATCGTCGTCGACGCGCTGGGGTCGGCGACGTCGTGTTCCTACGCCAGCGACACGCAACAGGCACAGCACGATCTTCTCGAGCTCGCCAACGCCGCGGCGGGACGTGGCCGCGTCGACCACGACGAGGGGTCGGGCAAGGCACGGACCGAGGTTCTCGTCGAGGCCGCCCTGTCGCTACAGATTCCGATCATCCATCGGTACGTCGAAGCCCTGGGTATGGCGATCAGGGATTTCGGGGTGGCTCGCGTGATCAAGGTGTCCACCACGGGCCTCGGCGGCATGGGCTACAACTGTCCGTACACCCATGGCTCGGTCACCGAGACGGGCCTGTCCGGAGCCCTGGTGGAGAAGCTGGCCGCCGCGGGCGTGCTGCATCAACTGCTCTGGAACCTCCACCACACGGCGGGATGCGAGATCAGCCTGGTCGTTCCGTCCGCGTTGATCGGATGGGAAGCCGTACAACACGGGCCCTACGTCTCACGGGGCCGGCCGGTAGTGGCACAGGATTGCCCGACGCCGGTCAAGATACGTTACGACCTGCCCCTCGCCGAGCAGGAACTGCCGCGATCGGACGCCGACGAAGATCAAACGGAGATGGTGTTCGTCCCCTCCGGCGACAGTTCGACCTACAGCCGGGCCGAGATGTCTCTCAGCACCGCCCTCGGCCAGTTCGAGAGCGTCACCCGCGAAGAGGTCGCCGCGGCCGTACTCGAGACGATGCGGGGCAGCACCCGGTTCGACCTTCTCACCGCGATGGACTCGGCGGCGATGCAGCCCTCCTACCTCGCCGCCCACATACGGTTCTCCGTCCTCACGTCGATGAGGGACCTGGAGGCCGTCACCCGGCAGCCGAGCATCGTCAGCGGAAATCTCGGCCCGGCGATATCGAAGGACCTGCTGGAACTGCACCTGATCTGCTCGGCGGCCGGCACGCTCCAGGATGCCGGCACCATGTCCCCGGACCTGCTCGCGGACACCACCGTCGAGAGGTTGCGTACCGACGGATACCTGCGCCGCCAGATCCTGTCCATCGGTCTCGCCGTGCTTCTGCCGGGAGACATGTGGATGGCCGGCCGGCGGCTCTCCGTCCCCCGCCAGATCCACGGGGGGATGCGGCTCACCCGCCGGCGGATAGAGGACTGGACCCGGCAGGGCTGGATCGACCTACGACCGCGGAACATCGCCCGCTGGCAGACCCACATCCGCGGCATCGAACGCCACAGGTCGGCGCTGAAGTCGCTCCTCGCGATCGACGGTCGGCAGTTCGACGTGGGCGAGGTGCTGGCATACCACTACACACTCACCGGACGCGCTCGTCGGTGGACATTGAACGGGATCGGGGCAGACAATGAAGGAATTCTCGAAGGCCCAGCTCCACACGCTTCAGGAAGAGGCGCCGACGATCTGTCGGGAACTGCGCCGCAACCAGTTCCTCAGTCGATCGGCGATTCAGAGAAATCAGGATGAGGCTGTCGTCAGAATGATTCGGCACGCTTACCACAACGTGCCGATGTACCGCAAGAAGTACGACGAGGCGGGTGTCGACATCGACTCGATCCGGCGCGCCTCGGACATCGCCCGACTTCCGATCCTCGAAAAAGAGGAACTCATCGAGGCCTTCCCGCACACCTGCATAGCGGACGGTTACTCGCCGGACGATCTGACCACGGCGGTGACCGGCGGCTCGAGCGGAAAGACGGTCCGTATCGCGTACTCGGAGCAGACGATGCGCAAGCGCGTCGTGACCGCGTACCGGATCTACGACATGATGATGGGCGGGTATCGGCCCGAGCACGTCCAGACCTACGTCTACACCGGCAAATACCCGCTCGACGGGCTGCCGGACGGCAGCTATCGACTCGTCCACATCTGGACCCTCGACGGGCTGGAGGACGCCAAGCGCAAGCTGCTGGACAGCCGGCCACACATGCTGACGCTCTACCCCTCGAGGCTGGAGGACATACGTCGCCTCCTGAGCCCGCAGGACGTGCGACTACTCCGGCAGAACCTCATCGTGATCAACGTCAAGTCGGAGATGTCGACCCAGGCCCAGCGCGACGCCTGGGCCGAGTTCTTCGGCGTGCCGGTTCTCGACGAGTACGGATCCGAGGAACTGGCGGGCACCGTCGCCGCCCAATGCCCGCAGAAGGGCTACCACATCTGGGAGGACATCGCACTCGTCGAGGTCGTGGACGAGGATGGACGCCCCCTGCCGGACGGGGAGACCGGCGACCTGGTCGCGAGCTGTCTCTACAACTGGGCGATGCCGATCATCCGGTACCGGCAGGGTGACCTGGCGGCACTGCATCCGGCCGATCACCCCTGTCCCTGTGGCCGGAAATTCCGGCAACTCAAGTCGTTCGAGGGCCGGCGCAACTCCTCTTTCGTCCTGCCCAGCGGAAGGTTCCTCTCCTCCGGTTACCTGCTCGATGTCGGCTACACCCGCCTGATGGCGTACTCGGACGCGCTGAACTCGTGGAGCCTCGTCCAGCGGGCCCCGGACCTGGTGGTGTTCGAGTGCCTTCCCGGCCCCGCCATGACGGACGTCGTCCGGGAACGGATCCGACAGGAGATCAGCGAACTTCTCCACCACGAGACGCGGGTCGAAGTGGAGTTCGTGGAATCGCTCCGGATCACCAATCGCGGAAAGCGGAACCAGATCATCAGCCTCGTCCCGTAAGCCGGACAAGAAATTGGAGAACCGGAGAGATGTACGAGCGCTACACAAACCTGACCCGATACGAAAACGTCGGAATCAACCGGAGGTTCAATCTGGCCGACGGCCACGCACACCAGGGGCAGAACAGCACGCAGCAGGAGATCGTCACCGATCTACCGAAGATCTTCTACGCGGCCGAGGCCACCCTGCAACGCGAGTCGGAAGAAGAGTTCCAGCAGGTGTTCTACCGGCTGGCCGGGCAACACTCGGCGATCCACAGCCCGCGCACCATGCTCTGCTACTCCGCGTCACTGGCGACCGACCTGGTCGCGACCTACCTGTCCAGCAGGAGCTTGTCGGTCGGTCTGCTGCAACCCTGCTTCGACAACCTCGCGACCATCCTGCGCCGGCGACAGGTGGAACTCGTACCGCTCAGTGAAGCCCAACTCGGGCCGGACTCGATCGACGACACCTTCGCCGGCATGACGACGGATGCCGTCTTCCTGACGCTGCCGAACAACCCCACCGGGTTCACCTACGACGAGGCGCAGTTCAAACACCTGGTGGAACTGTGTGTCACCCATCGGAAGATTCTCATCCTCGACTGCACGTTCCGGTTCTTCGTCACCACCCCGTTCTGGGATCAATACGCCGTGCTCGAGGACTCGGGAGTCAGCTACCTCGTCGTCGAGGACACCGGGAAGACCTGGCCCACGCAGGATCTCAAATGCAGCATCCTCGCCAGCAGCGCCGATCTGTACGAACAGGTTCTCGAACTGCACAACGACATCCTCCTGAACGTGAGCCCGTTCATACTGCGGCTGCTGTCCGCGTACGTGAACGACACCGCACGGTCCGGGCTCGAGAAGAGCATCTGGCGTACGATCAGCCAGAACCGCGACCACCTCCGCGAGTCCCTGCGTGGGACGATCCTGGTCCCCGAATTCCCGGACAGCACCATCAGCGTGGAGTGGATACGCATCAGCCACCCCACCGTACGCAGCGAGGAAATCGTCGAACTGCTCGGGAAAGCCCAGGTCGGCATCCTTCCCGGCAACCACTTCTACTGGGCGGACCACGACACCGGTTCGAACTTCGTGCGCTTCGCCCTTGCCAGGCGTTCGGACTGGTTCGCCGACTCGTGCAGATACCTGCGGACCGTGCTGCTGTCGAACTCGGTCCTCATGCCGTGAGCACCACGCCGACCGCCCGGATCGTCTACCTGGACGAGCCGACCTATCTCACGACGAGCTTCCTACGGCAACTGTCCCGACTGGGGACGGTGACGGTCCACTACGACCGACCGGGACGACAGGAGACCATTCGCCGGCTGTCCGCCGCCGACATCGCCCTCGTCGAGTGGACCACCCTGTCGGCCGACGTGTTGCGGCAGGCCCGCCAGCTACGACACGTCTCGACGCTGCTCTCCGCGACCGACCAGATAGACCTGGTAGCCGCACGCCAACTCGGTATCAGTGTGTCCCACTGCCCCGACTATTCCGTGGACGCGGTGGCCGACTACGTCACCACCTCCGTCGGGGCGCTGTCCCGCCAACTCCTTCCGGCCAGCCGGATGGGGGTGGCCGGTGTGCGGCACCGCTATCCCCCGTTCCTCGGCCGCTCCCTGTCCGGGGCCGTGATCGGCCTCGTCGGCACCGGACGCATCGGACAGGCTGTCGCCCGGCGGGCCCGCGCCTTCGGTATGGAGGTGCTGGGACACAACCGGTCCGGCCGCCCGGTGCCGGGCATCGAACTCGTCGGCCTGCCGGAACTGGTGCGCCGCAGCGACGTGGTGTCGGTGCAGGTTCCCGCGTCGGAGGAGACCGCGGAACTCCTGTCCGCGGAACTCGTCGGTGCCCTCCGACCGGGCTGCATCGTGGTCAGCGTCTCGCGCGCCGAGACGATCGCGATGAGGGCCCTCGCCGACCGCCATGCCGCGGGCCGACTCGGCGGCGTCGCACTGGACGACGTACCCGACGGCCTCGCTCCGATCTTCGCACGCAAGCAGAACACCCAGATCACACCGGGCATCGCCTGGTACACGCGGGCATCGCGGCAGGACAACCTCACCGAGGTCCTGGCGAACGTACGGGGATTCCTGAATGGAGAACCGGTCAATGTCGTCGCCTGACGAAGACGAAGAACTCACCGTCGCACTGGAATGGCTACGGGATCGGGTACGGCACCTGCCGGGCGCGACGAGCACGCTGAGTCCGGATCTGCCGGGTGCCATCGAGGTTCGGGTCCAGTCCGACGGGCCGCCGAGGATCTGTCTGCTGTCCTGCTGGCACGAGCCGTGGACGGCGGAACGTCTGGGCGTTACGTCGGCGGTTTCGATGTCCGCGCTGCACACCCTCGAACTGCTCGACCACGCCACCCGGCTTCCCGACGGCTCGATGACCGCGGTCTTCATCGCCGACGACGACGAGAAGTCGCGGAGGTTCGCCTTCAACACGGCGAGAAGCCACCTCGCCGGCACGGCGACGCCCCTCGTCGTCGTCATGGCACTCGGCTGCACACCCGGTGGCGGGCTCTTCGCGCTCGACGATCCGCGGCGGTGGCAGCCGATCGCGGTCGCCGCGGCGGTGCCATTCGTCGGCGCCGACGGTATCGACCCGGACGTGTTGGAGGAACTGGCCGCCTGTGCCGGGCAAGGGCTGCTCGCCTGCGTGTTGGATCCGTCCGGAAACGCCGACGACACCGGTCCCTCCGTCGACTCCCTGTACGCGGCGCTGAACGAGGCCGCCGATTCCGGAAAGGTCATCGCCGATGCACACTAGCTGGGAGACCTCGGAGTCGGCCGAGGCCTACTCGCGGGAAACCGCCGCCGCGCAGTGGAAGCCGATGGGATATCCGGAAGTCTTCCGGAGCCTCGACCTCACCGGCGCAGACGACCGCCCGCTACTGGACTTCGGCTGCGGCCCGGGCTTCGTCGCTCATTACGCGGCCGAGGAGTACGGCAGAAACGTCATCGGCGTCGACGTTTCCGGGTCGATGATCGAGTACGCCACCGCACATTACGATCACCCGCTGGTGTCGTACCGCGAGATACCGATCTCCGGCGGTCTCGACTTCCTCGCGTCCGAAGAGATCGGCGCGTGCATGAGCTGCTTCGTGTTCATGCAGATGCCCAGCACCGAACTACAGGTCGATGCCTGCCGGCAGATCCGGCGGGTCCTGACACCTGGCGGACGGTTCGCCATGCTGAACACCCATCCAGGGAGCGTCGGCGTCCAGTTCTCGACCCTCCGCAACGGAGAAGCGGGACGCGCCTACCTGCCCGGCGACCCGATGGTGACCTCTCTGCGCACCGCGAACGGCTCACTGACCCTTCGCGACTTCTTCTGGCGGGTGGAGGACTACGCCCACGCGATGGAGGCGGGCGGATTCCGTGACGTGGCGATCGAACACCTCCCACCGCCACCTGCCGATCCCACTCCGCACCCCCAGTTCCTGCTGCTGTCCGGGCGTGCCTAGCAACTGGGGCCGCTCCTCCAGTCCGAGTTTTCGAACGAGAAGGAAGTCGACGGTACGCCTCATGTCGTCACCTCCCCTGCCCGGCGCACACCGACTCGGCGACTTCTCCGCCTACCGCTCACACGAGGCGCCGAGGAGCGATGCCACCGGCACGGAGTGGGACCTGTCCAACAACGAGTTGACGTTGCCGCCGCTGCCGGAGGTGGCGGAGGCGGTACGGATCTGCGGCCTCGACCCGAACAGGTACCCCGCCCCACTCCCCCACCTCCTGGTCGAGAGGCTCGCCGGGCAGTTCGGCGTGGCCCGGACCCAGATCGTGGTCGGCCCCGGGAGCGCGGGAGTCCTGCAGCAGTTGCTGCTCGTCCTGTGCACCGAGCGGGACGAGGTCCTCTACGCCTGGCCGGCCTTCGATGCGTATCCGCTGCTTATCGCCGTGGCGGGAGCCACCGGGGTTCGGGTCCCGCTCACCGCGACCGGCGCGCACGACCTGTCGGTCTTCCTGGCCAGGGTCACGCCTCGCACCCGGGTCGTAATACTGTGCACGCCACACAATCCGACCGGGCGTCGCATATCCCGTGACGAGCTGCGCTGGTTCCTGAATGAGCTTCCACCCCAGGTCGTCACCATCGTCGACCAGGCCTACGTCGAATTCGACGAGTTGGACGAGAACGACGACCTGGACCTCGTCCACCAGCGTTCGAAAGCGGTCCTGCTGCGCACCTTCTCGAAGGCGTACGGCCTCGCTGGACTGCGGGTGGGATACGCACTGGCGGACTCCGAGATCTCCGAGACCGCGAGAAAGGCGACCCTGCCCTTCGCGGTCACGAGGGCGGCCGAGGCCGCGGCGGTGGCCTCGCTCGACCAGGAGACGGTGATGAAGGAGAGAATCGCGATGGTACGGCGACTCCGCACCGAACTCGGCGAATCCCTCGGCGATCTGGGACTCGCCTGCCCGCCATCGCACGGCAACTTCCTGTGGCTCCCCCTCGGCCGGTCGGCGACCGGGTTCGGCGAATCGGTCGCGCGCGACGGGATCAAGGTCAGGGTCTATCCGGACCACGGCGTACGGATCTCGGTGGGCAGCCGGGCCGCCCATCGCCGCCTGCTCGCCGCCGCCCGGGTCACCGGGCACGCGGCTGACTGACGGTCATCCGTCGCCTGTCCGAGGGACCGGGTCCGGCGGCTGCCGGTGATACCCTCATCGGCATGTGCAGCAGGAATCGATTCTGGCGGGCCATCATGAGGTGGCCCTGACCTGCTGCAAAAGCAGACACCAGTCGGTCACCCACAGGGTGGCCGACGACGCCGGTCGGTTCACCTTGGGGTCGCGGACGACTCACGAGGGAGTACTGAATGATCAGGCTGTCGGGAATCACGCCGTCCGGAGAGATGCACTTAGGCAACTATCTCGGCGCGGTGCGCCGGTGGGCTGCCGAGTCAGGCCCGGAAGACCTTTACTTCGTAAGCAATCTGCACGCCATGACCACGCACCATGAGCCGGCGACGCTACGCCGGCTGACGAGGCACCAACTCGCCGTCATGATCGCCGCGGGCGTACCCGGGGACGCCGTGTTCGTCCAGTCCGATCTGATCAACGAGCACATGGCGCTCACCTGGTTGCTCGAATGCACCTGCACCTTCGGCGAGGCACGGCGCATGGTCCAGTTCAAGGAGAAATCCGACGGCCGGGAATCCGTCCGGCTGGGCCTGCTCACCTATCCGGTGTTGATGGCCTCCGACATCCTGCTGCACGGCGCCGCCGAGGTTCCGGTCGGCAACGACCAGAATCAGCACGTCGAACTGGCACGCACCCTCGCCCGGCGCTTCAACGCCAACTACGGCGACGCTTTCGTCGTACCCCGCGGTGTTCTTCCCGAGACGGCGGCGCGGGTTCGGGACCTCACCGTGCCGGAGAAGAAGATGTCGAAGTCGGCGTCGGATGTCGGCGGGATCATCTACGTACTCGACGAGCCGGACACCATCCGACGGAAGCTGCGGCGCGCGGTCACCGACGGAATGGCGGACGTCCGGTACGCACCGGACGAGCAGCCCGGGGTGGCGAATCTCCTCGAGATCGTGGCCGCCTGCACGGACACCTCGCCCACGGCCGTCGCGGACGGCATCGACAGCTACCGCGACCTCAAGGAGGCGGCGGCGGAAGCCGTGATCGCCGAACTCGGTCCGGTCCGGGAACGGGCGCTGGACCTCCTGGCCGGTGGCGGCGAACTCGACAAGATCCGCTCAGCCGGCGCCGAACGCGCCAGGGATCGTTCTCGCGACCGGCTGGCCAACGCGCTCCACCTGGCCGGCGTGGACTGAAGCGACGTGCTTCGCGAGGGATGGGCGATCCCGCTCGCACATCCCTCGCGACAGAGTCACGCGCCACCCGGCTGGTCTCCCACCGCGGCGAATGCGGGGGCGTTCTATCTGCCCGAGGACCGGGCACCGCGACGGCCCGACGTCGCGGGCAACCGTCCGACGCCCGGCCAGAACCGGCCGACCACGGCCGCGTAGCGCCGGTAGTCCGTGCCGTGGGTGCGCAGCAGGTACGGCTCCTCCACCGCACGTACCTGCAGCTGAATCGATGTGATCAGCACCGCGGTCGCGGCCAGGCTGACCGGGTTGGGCACCATCGCGGCAAGGCCGGCGCTGGTGGCGGCCATCGCCGTGAAGATCGGGTTGCGGGCCAGCGCGAACGCGCCGGTGGTGACCAGCGCGGTGCGCTCGTGCGGGTCGACGCCGACCCGCCAGGAGGCACCCATCGGCAGTTGCGCGGCCAGCGTCGCGGCGACCCCGGCGACGGCCACGACCAGTCCGGCGGCTTGCAACCATCCGATGTCGAGTACGCCGACCGCGGGCAGGCCGGCGAGCCCGGCGGCCGGGCCGGCCACGCCCAGCAGCAGCGCGGCGGCGAACAGCAGCTTCGCCCACCAGGCCGTCGACCCGACGGGGCCGGCGTCGAGGCGCAGTCCGGTGTCGCCGGTGGCCCGCCACTGCGCCAGGCTGCGCCAGCCGAACGCCAGTACCAGCCCCAGCAGGTAGAGGGCCAGCGCCAGACTGGCGATCACCTCGCGTCCCCGGCGGTGCAGCAGCCGTCCGCGCAGGTGCCGCTCACCGGACCGGGCGGGGCGAGGCCGGCCGCCGGGGTGCAGCAGGTGTCGCCGCGCCATGCCTCGCGGCCTTCCTTGACTGCGACGGCGGCGATGACCAGCGCGGCGAGCGGGTCGGCCCAGGACCAGCCGAACAGGCTGTTGAGCCCGAGTCCGACGAGCAGGACGGCGGACAGGTAGGTGCACAGCAGGGTCTGCTTGGAGTCGGCGACCGCCGACCGGGACCCCAGCTCACGGCCGGCGCTGCGCTGCGCGTACGACAGGAAGGGCATGATCAGCAGCGACAGGGCGGCCAGGATCAGGCCGATGCTGGAGTGCTCGGCTTCGGCGCCGCCGATCAGGGCGCGCACCGACTCCACCGTGACGTAGGCGGCCAGCGCGAAGAAGGAGACGGCGATGACGCGTAGCGCCATCTTCTCCCGGGCCTCGGGGTCACGGCCGGCGAACTGCCACGCCACGGCCGCGGCGGACGACACCTCGATGACCGAGTCCAGGCCGAACCCGATCAGCGCGGTGGACGAGGCGATCGTTCCGGCGGTGATCGCCACGACCGCCTCGGCGACGTTGTAGGCGATGGTGGCGGCCACGAGCAGCCGTACCCGCCTGGCGAGCACCGCCCGCCGCGCGGACGCCGGTCGGACCGGGGCCGGCTGGACCAGGGGCAGGTTCATCAGCAGCAGCCGTTCTCGTCACTGTCCGGGCACGCGGCCGGGTCCACCGCGAGCACCAGCCCGAGCAGGTCACCGAGGGCGTGCGCCAGCCTCGGGTCGGCCAGTTCGTAGCGGGTACGCCGGCCCTGCGGCACCGCCACGACCAGCCCGCACCCCCGCAGGCAGGCGAGATGGTTGGACAGGTTCTGCCGGGTGGTGCCCAGCAGCTCGGCCAGCTCCGCCGGATATCCGGGACCGTCGCGCAGCGCCAGCAGCAGCCGCGCCCGCGTCGGATCCGACAGGGCATGACCGAAGCGGGCCAGCACCTGGCCGTACGTCAACGTCTCCACACCAGCACAGTACATCGCTCGCTGTACTATCGGGAGGGGTCGCCGGGCCGGGCTTCGCAGGCAACTCTCAGCCGCGACCCAGCCGCTCAGTAAAGCGGCGACTGTACCCTCACCGGTGTTCCGGATGGCCGCGGGTGGCGGCACCGGACCGGTCCGGGACGCGGCCCGGGCGGAGAGATTCCGCCGACAAAGGAGTGCTCATGGCGGCGAACAACGCCAAGACCCGCAAGCGCACCGCCAAACCGGCGACCGGTGCCGGCCGCACCCAGCCCGCACGGCCGACACCGACGGGCACCGGCACGGCCAGGACGGCGGCCCGAAAGACGGCGACGGCAACCAGGGCGACCCGCAAGATCCGCAAGACGGGCATGAGCACCAACCTCAAGGTGACCCTGGGCGTGCTGGCCGTCGCGCTCGCCGTGGTGGTCGGCATCGTCGTGGTCAACCGCAGCATCGACATCGCCCCGGTGGCCGCCTCGGAGGCGCTGGTGCGCGCCGACAGCCACCGGTTGTCCACCGCGGCGGACGGCAAGACGACCGTGGTGGAGTTCCTCGACTTCGAGTGCGAGTCCTGCCTGGCCGCCTATCCCGGTGTCGAACAGTTGCGCGCCGAGTACGGCGACCGCATCACCTACGTGGTCCGCTACTTTCCGATCGCCAGCCACCCGAACGCCTACAACGCGGCGCACGCCGCCGAAGCGGCTGCCCGGCAGGGCGCGTTCGAGCAGATGTACAAGAAGCTGTTCGACACCCAGACCATCTGGGGCCACAACCAACAGTCCCAAGCCCCCGTCTTCGAGGGGTACGCGCAGGAAATGGGACTGGACATGGCCCGGTTCAGGGCCGACGTGGCCAGCGCCGAGGTTGCCGCCCGGGTCAGGGCCGACGCCGCCGACGGCCAGGCACTCGGCGTGCAGGGCACCCCGACGTTCTTCATCAACGGCGAGAGGTTCGACGGCCGCCCCGACCACAACGGGCTCAAGACAGCCATCGACAGGTCACTGAACTCGTGACGCGACCCCTTGCCGGCGACGCCGGCACCCACCACGACGCCGACACCGGCATGGCCCTGACCGACCGGATCATCGGCTGGACACTCACCATCGGCGGGCTCGTCGGCGCCCTCGCCGCGTTCGTGCTCACCGTCGAGAAGATCGCCCTACTCCAAGACCCCGCCTACACACCCACCTGCTCCATCAACCCCATCCTGTCCTGCGGGTCCATCATGACCACCGGCCAGGCCGAGGTGTTCGGCTTCCCGAACCCGCTCATCGGCCTGGCCACCTTCCCCGTCGTCGCCGCCACCGGCGCCGCGATGCTCGCCGGCACCCGACTGCCCCGCTGGTGGTGGCTCGCACTCCAGGCCGGCGCCACGTTCGGCGTCGGGTTCGTGCACTGGCTCTTCTTCCAGAGCCTCTACCGCATCGGCGCCCTCTGCCCCTACTGCATGGTCGTCTGGGTCGCCATGATCGTGCTGTTCACCTACACCACCCTGCACAACCTCGACCGCGGCCACCTACCCGCACCCCGCCGGCTCACCGACACCCTCCTACGCGTACACAGCGCCATCCCCACCACCTGGCTGCTGGTCCTCGCCGCGCTGATCGGTGTGCGGTTCTGGGACTACTGGCGCACCCTTCTCTGACTCGTACGCACACATCAACCTCAACCAGCGGTCCTGGGCACCTCGTGGGCACCGAAGCGGCGGCGGTAGGTGGCCGGGGTGACACCGGCAACCCTCAGGAAGGCGCGGCGCATGGTCTCGGCCGAGCCGAAGCCACAGGTACGGGCGATGGACGTGAGGCCGCCGCGCCCGGCGTCGAGCAGGTTCTGAGCGGTGTGCACCCGCACCCGTTCGACGTACCGGGCGGGGGTGGTGCCGGTCTCACGGCGGAACAGGCGGGTCAGGTGACGCTCGCTGACCGCGGCGCGGGCCGCCATGGCGGCGAGGCTGTGTTCACCCGACGGCTGCGCCGCGACCGCGTCGAGCACCCGACGCAGGACCGGGTCGCGCGTCGCTGGCCGGACACCGGCCATGTCGAACTGCGCCTGACCACCGGGCCGCCGGAGGAAGACGACCAGATACTTGGCCACCGTCCGCGCCCGGTCGGCGCCGAGGTCCTCGGCCACGAGGGCGAGCGCGAGGTCGATGCCCGCGGTCACCCCGGCCGAGGTCAGCACCGGTCCGTCCCGTACACAGATGGCGTCGGGTCGCACCGCGACGCGGGGAAAGCGCGCGGCCAGTTCGTCGCAGGCCGCCCAGTGGGTGGTGGCCCGGCGTCCCTCCAACAGGCCGGCTTCGGCCAGCACCAGAGCGCCCGTGCAGACCGACGCCACCCGCCGCGCCCGGCGGCCAAGGCGCCGTACCTGCTCGACAAGGGTGGTGGGCGGGCGGCTACCGGCCGCCGTCGGATAGCCGGCGACCAGCAGGGTGTCGACCGGACCGTAGACCTCCGGTAGCGCGACGTCGACGTCCATCCGCACCCCGACATCGGTACGCACCGACCGGCCGTCCGGTGACGCGAGCCGGATCCGGTAGCCGCCGGCGCCGTTGAGGACCTGAAACGGTCCCGCCACATCCATGACGACGGCGCCGTCGTACACGACGAGGACGACCTCACGTCGATTGTCTTCCGCCATACCCTACTGGTCCGCCGAGATGCCCGGTCCGGTTCCCGCGGCGGTGTCCGGTGACGTCCGGCGGAACGGCACACAGCCGATGCGGACCCGATTCCCTCGGATCCGGACCGGCCCCACCGGTCCGGGAACCAGGACGAGGCGCCGGGTGACCACCGAGGTACGCACATCCGAAGACCCGCTCCGACCTGCCGGAGGACACTCCCCGGCGGCCACGGCGGACGGGAAACCGATGAGCGATCTGTTCCCTGGCATCAGGAGGTACTCGATGTTCACTGTGGACGTGAAACGGCGGACGGTGCTGCGGGCCGCGGCCGCCGGTGGGGTCGGTGCGGGGCTGGCCGCCACCGGCGTCGCCGCTCCGGCCGGCGCTGATCGGCGCACCGGTACGGACGGGCCGGCCCGACGACCGCGTATCGCGGTCCTGCTCTTCGACGGGGTCACGCCGATCGACGCGATCGGCCCGTACGAGGTGCTGTGCCGGGTGCCGGGCGCTTCGATGCTCACCGTCGGCAAGCGGACCGGCCCGGTGCGCTCGGACAACGGGGTGCTCACCCTCGGCGTCGACCACACCCTGCGTGACGTGCGCTGGGCCGACGTGCTGCTGGTACCAGGGGGGAATGTTCGCGGCGTCCAGGCGGATCCCGCGATGATCGGGTGGATCCAACAGCTTCACCGGCGAACGACGTGGACCGTCTCGGTCTGCACCGGGGCCCTCGTTCTGGGTACGGCCGGCCTGCTGCGCGGGCTGCGGGCGACGACGTACTGGGGGGTCCAGACGCAGCTTGCCCAGTTCGGCGCGACCTTTGTGCCGCACCGCTTTGTCGAGTCCGGCCGGATCATCACCGCCGCCGGCATGTCCGCGGGAATCGACATGGCCCTGCATCTCGCCGCGAAGCTCGCCGATGACCGGATCGCCCAGGCGCTGCAACTGACCGTCCAGTACGACCCGCAGCCGCCTTTCGACACCGGCAGCCCCGACAAGGCCGGCCCGGAACTCCAGCGCCTGGCGCTGGAACTGCTCAATCCCGGTGGTCGCTGAGAGTCCCATCGCTTGCCGTGAGTACGAGCGCTGCGGCGACGACCGGCTGGCCGGCGGCCACGAAGTGGTGCGCGACGCGGTCTATCACGGCGGCGGTGCGGCCGGTGTTCGGTTGCGACCGCTGAACTTCCGCGTGCCGAAGCCCTCCCGATGGCGGACCCACTGTCGACGTCCGCTCCGGGAGGGCTCGTCAGCGGAGGTGACGGTTCAGGTGACGATGGAGCCGGGGGAGGCGAACACTCCGAAGATCGGTTGATAGCCGTCATTCCACGTCACCGTGGCTTCCATCACGCTTTGAACGTGCCCGGAGACTCCATTGAAGGGCACCCTGTGGCTGCAGGTCCCGGACGGGCCGAATTCCGGCAGACAGGTCTTGACCGGGGCGAGGACAGCGCCGTGCTGGGCAATGCCGATCCTCATGTAGATGGCGCGGGTTTCGGTCGCCAACTGGCCGTCGTCGGTCCACCGGCAAGCAACGGACCAGGTGACGTTGAGGAAGCCGTCGTACACGGTGACGTCATTGCCATAGCTGACGTGGCAGACGATCGGTGCGCCGGGTGCCTGCACAACGACATCGGCTGGCTTGGCAGAAGAGTCGCTGAACGCGGCGCGTGGGCCGGGCGTTTGTGCGCCGGCCGGCGTGGCGCCGATGGTGAGGCCCATCAGCAAGGCGGTGAACACGACGAGAAGACGAAGAAGTCGTGATTGTCGCGGTTTCATGAGGCTCCTTGTAGATCGCGAGTCAGTCGTAGCCGCGGTGCGTGGGGTCGACATCCGTCGACATTTCGCGATGGCTCAGGAACGCGTACGGTGAACCTCCTTCCAGCCCGGCGGTTGCTGTCCCTGCGGCACCACGTGGTCGGGCCAACTGGTCGGTACGACGGGGCCGATACCGCTCACGCAACCGACAGTTGCGGCTACGGAAGGGCTACCGGTGATGGTGCGGGCACCGACTGGATTCCGACTGGACGCCGAGTGGACACCAGGAGCCGACTGGCTAGCATGCGTCCCCGCGCCACGGATCGGTTCCGCCGATTCGGCCGTCGAGGCCCACGTACGACGCCAGGATGGGCGGGATGGCAGTTGCCGCGATCGGCGCTGCGGTAGGGGTAGCGGAGGTGGATGTGCGGGGCGGTGCTGTCGCATCGGCGGATGTCGGGACGGTGCTGCGGGGCCTGGCGGAGCAGGTGTGGATCAATGCCGCGGAGGCTCCGCAGGCAGTGCAGTTCGTACGGCCGGCCCCCATGTCGCGGGCGTGGCCGGCGCGGCGGCAGGTACGGGAAGACGGCGACCTGTCGGTGACGTGCGGGCAGTTCCGTGACGACGTCCTGGCCATCGCTCGCGGATTCCTAGCCGCGGGGGTGCGGCACGGTGACCGGGTCGCACTGCTGAGCCGCACCCGGTACGAGTGGACCCTGGTCGACTACGCCCTGTGGGCGATCGGGGCGGTGACCGTGCCGATCTACGACACCGCCAGTTCTGATCAGGTGGCGTGGATCCTCTCGGACTCCGCGGCTGTGGGCTGCGTCGTGGAGACACCCGCGCACGCCGAAATGGTCGCGGGGCTGCGACTGGACCTACCAGCCCTGCGTGAGGTGTGGCAGATCGAATCGGGTGACCTGATCGCCCTGGCCGGCCTGGGTCGTACGGTCGATGACGCGCAGGTCGACGACCGTCGTGCGCGGGTGGCCGGCGGCGACGTGGCCACGATCGTGTACACCAGCGGCACGACCGGCCGCCCCAAGGGTTGCGTGCTGACCCACCGCAACATCCACTGCGACGTGACCAGCGCCGTCGCGGTGCTGCCGGAGCTGCTGCACCCGCGGGCGTCGACGGTGCTGTTCCTGCCGCTCGCGCATGCGTTCGCCCGGCTGATCCAGGTAGGGATCGTGCAGACCCGGGCCACGATGGTGCACATCGGCGACATGTCGGAGGTGCTGGACCAGCTACCCAAGTACCGGCCCACCTTCATCCTGGCGGTGCCGCGGGTCTTCGAGAAGCTGCACGCCCAGGCCCGCCAGAAGGCCGACGACGACCGCCGCGGACGGCTGTTCGCCGCCGCCGACCGGGTGGCGGTGCGCTACAGCCGCGCCCTCGACGAGCCGGGCGGGCCGGGCGTGCTGCTCCGGCTCGCCCGCAGCGGGTACGACCTGCTGGCGTACCGGAAACTGCGGGCGGCGCTGGGTGGGCGATGCCGCATGGCGATCGTCGGCGGCGCGCCCCTCGGCGAGCGGCTGGGACACTTCTTCCGCGGCGCCGGCATCGTGGTGCTGGAGGGGTACGGCCTCACCGAGACCTCGCCGACCCTGACGGCGAACCTTCCCTCGGCGCAGCGGATCGGCACGGTCGGCCGCCCCCTGCCCGGGGTGGACATCCGCATCGCCGACGACGGCGAGATCCTGGCCCACGGCGACGTCGTCTTTCCGGGCTACTGGAACAACCCGGACGCCACCCAGGCGACCTTCACCACGGACGGCTGGCTGCGCACCGGTGATCTCGGCAATATCGACCACGACGGCTTCCTACGGCTCACCGGCCGGAAGAAGGAGATCATCGTCACCGCGGGCGGCACGAACATCGCACCCGCGCCGATCGAGGACGCCGTCCGCGCCCATCCGCTGATCAGCCAGTGCATGCTCGTCGGCACCGGCCGCCCCCACGTGGCCGCACTGGTCACCATCGACCCGCACGCATGGCTACGCTGGCGCTCCGCGCACGGCCGGCCCGACGCCTCCGTCGCCACGATGCGCGACGATCCGCAGTTGCGCGGCGAAGTGCAGTCCGCCGTCGACCAGGCCAACGGAACGCTGTCGAAGACGGAGCGGGTCAAGACCTTCCGGATCCTGCCCCACGATTTCACCGAGGCCGACGGGGAGATCACCCCCACCCTGAAGATCAAACGCGAGGTGATCGAAGCGCACCACGGCTCCGACATCGACGCCCTCTACCACAGCCACTGAGCTGAACCGGCGTAGTCGAAGGTGAACTCGAGTTCGGATCTGGAACAGGCCCTCAGGAAGGCTGGTAACTCCCGAACGACCAGTGGTTGCCCTCCGGGTCCGCCACGCTCCCACCGCGACCGCCGTAGTCCTGGTCGACCATCTCGCGGAGCACCGTCGCCCCGGCGTCGACGGCACGCCGGAAGACGGCGTCGGGGTCATCGGTGACCAGGTACGCCGCGGAGCCACCCACGTTGGTGACCGCCCCGCCGGCGCGCTGGCTGCCGAACATGACGCCCCCGCTACCACCGGGCCACACCCACTCGGAGTGCACGACAACCGAGGGGTCGGCCTCGTCCCGGTAGGTCGCGTGCTCGACGAACCCGATCGCACTCAGCCAGGCGATCATCGCGTCGGCGTCGCGGAAGGACATGGTGTGCCAGAGCTTGATCTCTGCTGCGTTGCTCATGCCCCCGACTCTCCCCCACCGTCGGCATGCAGGTCTTGAAGGAATGGGAACTCCTCGCGCAACCACGTCGTCGGCGGGCACCCCGCGAGCCGCACCCACTCGCGCGTCAGGTGGGCCTGGTCGGCGTACCCGCACCGCTGCGCGGCCTCGGCCAGCGGCACCCGCCCCAGCACGGCACGGGTCCGCTCGAAGCGGCCCAGGCGGCGTACCTCCTGCGGCGTCATCCCGCACTCGCGGCGGACCAGCGTGCCAAGGTGGCGGCGGCTGTAGCCGACGTCGTCGGCGACGTCCTGGACGGTCGCGCCCCGGGTCAGCCGCGCGAGCGCACGACCGACCTCGGCTCGCGGTTCGTCGTGGTCGGTCAACCGCTCCAGCAGTACGTCGGCGACGAGCGCCGCCCGAGCCCCGGGCGCGCAGTCCGCGAGCTGCTCCGGAAGGTGTCGCAGAGACGGGACGACGACGTCCAGCTCGACCAGCGAGCCCGCCAGCTCGGCCGCCGGCATCCCGAGCAGTGCCCGCGCCCCGGCCGTGGTCAGCCCAAGCTGCACCCCGGCCTGCTTCCCGCCATGGTGGATCTCGGCCGGATGGGCGTGCAGCCCCGACAGAGTCGTCCACCGGCGACCACGACTCGCGTCATCACCGCGCCAGCCGACATCGAGCGGCTCCCCCACCGGCAGCACGAACGTCAGCGTCGTACCCGGCAGCCCGCGATGCACCCCGGGCGCGCCCAGGTCGACGTCGTACGCCGACAACGAGGCGACGTACGGCGCCAGCGCCGGAGGGATCGCCACACCCACCGCCCCACCGTAACCGGTGACTGACCCAGCAGGCCCCGGGTCGTCCCGGCGTACGTGTTCGGGACTGTTCGGGACCGTCCCGAACAGGGCAGACCATTGCGCCGGAAAATCCGCCCCACCACTCTTGAGTCATCCGGCCAATCAAGCGGGATGCCACCGATGAATCGACACCGCCTGAACGTCGTCGACATCTAATGCGTGGCCGATCTGCTATCAGGAGGATTCGAAGTGAAGCAACGAATCGGAGCCGTCGTCCTTGCCACTCTCATGCTGCTGACCGTGGGCGCGACCACCGCCTACGCAAACCCCGCCAAGGCTGGTTCGACCGCCGCCCTCATGTTCGAAGTCGTGGTCGAAACCACCAACGACTCGGCGGCGGCATTCCTGAGCGTTTACAACGCTTGGGAACTTTCGGTCTGCGACAACGCGAAGGATGGCATGCGTGCACGGGCCGAGCTTCGGAATCTCACCACGGGCCGTGTCATCGCCACCGCGGAAGACGCCAACGGCTCATTCAACGAATGCGACGAAGGTAACCACGCCTACCCCACTCCCAGGCTGAACGACACCGTTCGGGTGACCGTGTGGGTCCAGGACGGTGCGAGTGGCAGTCGCCAGTACAGCGCCTCCCAGATCTACTAGGTTCCGCGAAGCGCGGAATCACGGTGCCCGGCCAGACGGTCGGGCACCGGCACGTGGCCCATGGCGCTTGGGATTGGGCCCACGCCCGTGTGGACGGCAGTCCGGTTCCTGATGCCACTCCCGCCTCGGGTGATCCCCTCGTGGGCTTCACGGGCGTGTGGCGGTCCGAAGCGGTCTCTCCCAGGGCACGACCCTTTTCGATGCCTTCGGTCAGCCGCTGGACGGGTGAAATTGGATGGGCCCGCCCAGGTTGGCCATTATGGTTGGTCGATGGACGTTGTCAGCACTGCCGACGTCTCGCCGGGCGACCGGTTCGCCTTCTGGCGCGAGGTCAGCGCGAAGCTCTGGGTACCGTACGACCTGGCCCGGGAACGGCAGGCGGAAGCCGGATTCGAGGCGCGGGTCGGCATCAGCGAGTTCGGCCCACTGCAGGCGACCTTGATGACGACGATGGCACACTCGGTGCGCCGCACACCCCGGCTGATCCGGCAGGCCGACCCGGAAGTGTTCAAGGTGAGCTGCATGATCAGTGGCAGCGGCACGCTGACGCAGGACGGTAGACGCGCGGAGTTCGGCGCCGGCGATCTCGTTCTCTACGACACCTCGCGTCCGTACCTGGCCGAACTCCGGCCGGACGATTCGGCGAGCCGGATGCTGCTCCTGCGGTTCCCACGGGCTCTGCTGCCGTTTCCTCCCCAGGAAGTGCGTGAACTGAGCGCCGTCCGCATTTCCGGCGCCCACGGCATCGGCGCGATGTCGTCGCGTTTCCTGCTGCAGCTCGCCGCCCAGATGGACGAACTGACCCCGGCCGAGACCGCACGGCTGGCCACCCTGACGCTCGACGTGCTGATCACGGCATTGGCCGACGCGCTGGACACCCAGAAGGTCATCCCCGCGGACATCCGCCGGCGGGCGCTGACCGCCCGCATCCACGCCTTCATCCGCGACCATCTCGGCAACCCGGACCTGACCCCGAACGTGATCGCCGCGGCGCACCACATCTCCGTGCGCTACCTCCACAAGCTGTTCCAGCAGGAGGAGCACACCGTCGCCGGTTGGATCCGCGAACAGCGCCTCGAACGGTGCCGACGCGACCTCGCCGAACCCCGGCTCGCCGCCCGCACAATCAACACGATCGCCGCCCGGTGGGGATTCACCAGCGCCGCGCATTTCAGCCAGGCGTTCCGCGCCCGCTACAGCCAATCGCCCACCGAGTTTCGCCAGCAGCTGCCGACCGTGCACGGAGACTAAACACCTGTGCGCCCAGCCACAACGACAGGTGCGGATGCGACGGGCAGTCTCGTCTCAGGAGAGTCGGCTTATCCGAAGCGACAGCGCTGAGAGGGGAAATCATGCGCCCGTGGGCAAGGAAACTCTACGGGGCCACCGCCGCGGCCCTGGTCCTCGCCATGCCGCCCGTCATGTCCGGCCCGGCGCAGGCGGCCGACGTGGCCTACAACCGGAAGAACCAACAGCTGACCGCCACGCCGAGCAGCGGGATGCCGATCGCACTGGTCAGCCGCGAGATCACGCTCGAGGACGGCACCTACGGTTGGTGGAACTTCCCCACCTCGGCACCATGCCAGACGTACACCGGCCGCATCCTGCCCGGCACGTACACCTGGACGGATCAACTCTGGCCCGGGGTCCCCAGCGCCGGAACCTACCGGCACCACAGCTACCTCACCGAGAACAACGGCGGCTGGTCGTACCACATCCAATGTGACTTCCAGCTGTCCGCCACCGGTTCGTACAGCTGGGGCAGCGGCCTCGATCCCCACTTCTGACACCGCGTCCACCGGTACGGCTGAACTCACAGTTCCGTCACGTGAAAGGAGATCCACATGAGACTCGTACGAATCTCGATCGCCGCCGCCATGTTGGGCAGCGCCGCCGCGCTGGCGATCGCCGCTCCGGCCCAAGCATCCTGCCCGCAGGGGATCGCCAGCTTCGAGCCGCAGGTCAACGGCACGTTCGCCGGGACCGGCATCAACATCCGCACCGGGCCCGGCTCCGACTGCACCTCACGCGGCCACGGTCAGCCCGGTCAGACCGCGACGTTCCGCTGCTGGACGATCGGGCACGACGGCGCCCGCTGGACCTACCTGCACAACCGTGCAACCGGCGTGTCGGGCTGGTCCCGAAGCGACCTGCTCTCCGGCGGAGGCGCTACGGTCTCGTGCGGTATCTGAGGCCAGCCGCGCACCGGCATCAGATCCAGCAGGTCATCACCCCGATCACGGCGCCGGCGCCTGTCGGAGCCCGGGTGATTCGATCGTCATGTCCCCACCATGCGTTCAACGCACCGAGCCCGACACGGCCGGATCATCTAGATGATCTTACCTCAACGTAAGGACCACAACGGGAACGGCTCGTTACCGAACTTTCGGTAACGAGCCGTTTGACCTGCTCATACACATGGTGGGCGATACTGGGTTTGAACCAGTGACCTCTTCCGTGTCAAGGAAGCGCGCTCCCACTGCGCCAATCGCCCTCGCTCTTGCCGAGGTGGAGACGGGATTTGAACCCGTGTACACGGCTTTGCAGGCCGTTGCCTCGCCTCTCGGCCACTCCACCGAGGTAGCCCCCGACTGTGGCGGCATATCTCCGAGCGGACGACGGGATTCGAACCCGCGACCCTCACCTTGGCAAGGTGATGCGCTACCAGCTGCGCTACGTCCGCGTACTGCAGGTCTTGCTGACTTCTGTTCTTGCCTGTCTCCGCTGTTTCCCGGTGACGGATGAGAACTTTAGCCGAGCCTGCCGGCAAGTGCCAACTCGGGTCCCCCTCGGCGCGCCGCCGCCACCGTGATCCACAAAGCCGCAGGTCATGGACTTGGCGTTTCAGTCAGGCCGAGCACACCCCACAGGCATCCTAGGAACCTGGGTTGGGAGATGGAAGGAAAAAACCTGGCACGGGCGGGCTCCGGCTGACTGTTCCCTCAACCAAGTGAAGATGATGTGACACAACATGGTGACATCCATGGATTAACGTGACCGCGTGACGAGACGTTCGGCGGAGTTACGCCTCGAGTCGCTGCTAAGCGTCGCCTGCGATGTGATCGCCGAACGCGGCCTGGCCAACACCCGGACCGCCGACGTCGCCAAGGCGGCCGGCGTCAGCCAGGCACTGGTCTTCTACCACTTCGCGACCAAGGAGCGGCTGCTCTCCCAGGCGTTCGCGTACGCGGCCGAGCAGGACCTGGCCCGGGTCGACGCGCTGCTGCGCTCCGGCACCGGCCCGCTCGAGAAGCTGAAGAAGCTGCTGCGGTTCTACACACCGTCCGGCGGCCGGTCCAAGAGCTGGACGCTGTGGATCGACGGCTGGGCCGAGGCCCTGCGCAGCCCCGAGTTGGAAAAGGTGTCCCGCCGGCTCGACCTGCGCTGGAAGGAAGCGCTGACCGAGGTGATCGCGGCCGGAGCGGCCGACGGGACCTTCACCTGCCCCGACCCCGGCGGCGCGGCATGGCGGATCATCGCGCTGGTCGACGGCCTGGCCGTGCAGGTCACCGTGCACGAGCGGGTGGTCGCCCGGCGGCAGGTCACCGAATGGGTGCGGCTGTCGGCCGCACGCGAACTGGGCATCGACCCGGGCCAGCTCGCCTGAGCCGGGCCGCCGGCCGGTAGTGCCCGAAAGCGCCTCAGCCGGCTTCAGGCCCGCCTGAGGGCGGCTCAGCCGTCCCAGGCCCGCCTGACGGCAGGCTCAGCCAACCAGGCCCGCCCGTCAGCCAATTGGGCCGTCTGACGGCGGCTCAGCCGATCAGCGCGGCCACCGCGTCCGGCACCGGCACGTCCCCGGGTACGTCCTCGGCCCGTACCACCGCGTCGACCGGCAGCGGCGCGTACAGGTGCGGGAAGAGCGCCCCGCCCCGGGACGGCTCCCAGCGCAAATCGGCACCGAGCCGCCCGGGATCGACGGTCAGCAGGACGAGCCCACGCTGGCCGGCGAAGTGCCGGGCGGCCGTCTCGACGACCTGGTCCCGGCCGGAGAGGTGGACGTACCCGTCCCGCCGGTCCACCGCCGACCCCGGGTAACTCCCCCGCGCGCGGGCCTCGGCCCATTCGGCGGCGGCGAGCAGCTTGTAGATCACCCCGCGACACTAACCCGCCCGCTGCCCGCCCCGGCCCGCCGGCGCTCGCGCTGATCAGGGAGAACTGAAGCGACAACCCGAACGAACCAGGCACGCCTTCTCCTTGATCCGCGCGCCGACCGACGCGCCGACCGACGCGCCCGACCGACGCGTCGCCCGGCGCGCCCGATCGACGCGCCGGGCGACGTGGCGATCAACGTGACGACGGGGTCAGGGGGAGGTCGTGCACCTGGTCGCGGGTCAGGGTGCCGTCGGCGACCAGGACACGGTGGTGGCGGCTGACCGCGTCGCCGGCCGGGACCGGCAACGTGCGCTCGAAGGCCAGCGCGACACACACCCCCGGGTAGATCCCGGTCCGTACGAACCAGTGGTCGCCGTCGCCGAGCCCGGCGAAGACCAGGCTGTACGGCGCACCGTCGGCTCCCCGCCCGGTGAGCGCGAGCCACGGTTCGGTGCTGCCGTTGACGGTCTCCTCCCCGTCGGCGCCGGCGGTGAAGGTCTGCGGGGTGCCGGGGGCGATCCGCCAGAAGAAGCCGCCGTAGCCGGCGCCGCCGGGACGGCCGTTGGTGGCCGGGCTGCCCAGCGAGATGTCCCGGCCGGCGGGGGCGGTCAGCGTGTAGGCGATGTCGAGGGCGTACGTGCCGGCGCGACCGACCTCGCTGACGGCGACGGTGCGTTCCTCGACGAGGAGGGTGTCGCCGGCCGGGTCGAGCCAGCGCAGCCGCTGCGCGAACCCGTCGGGGCGGCGCTCGTGCCAGGTGTCGTGGACGATCCGGCCGTGGTCGTCGAGCCAGGTGTAGCCGGCGTCGCGGACGTAGGTGCGCCCGCCCCACAGGTTGGTGCCGGAGACGTCCTGCATGGCGACGCTGACCCCGAGGTGCCAGCGGTGGTCCTCGGGCAGCGTGTCGGTGACCGGGACGCCGGCGAGGGTACGGACCGGGTGCAGGTGCGGCCGGGGCGACCAGCGCGGGTCGATGTCCGGGGCGAGGACGTAGTCGGCGACGGTGCTGCCGCGCACCTGAAGGCGTACCGGGTCGGGGTGGTCGGTCATCGTGCCTCCGCTCGGGTGGGCGGGCCGGGAAAGCCCTTGCCCCACGGGTTTGCGACAGCGTATCGAGCTTCGTCGGTCGGCGGGAGCCGCCGGTTCGGCCCTCCGCCCCCGGCGTCGTCGGCGGTCGGGCAGAATCGCCGCGTGTCCGACAACCCGGCGGCGTTCGTCCGCGCCTACGCCCGGCTGGCCCCCGTGCCGTTCGTACCCGAGATCAGCCTGCACCAGGCCGACGAGCCGATCGGGTTGTGGGAGCTGACCGAGGGCGAGTTCCGCAGCGAGCAGCCGCCGCCGTTCTGGGCGTTCGCCTGGGCCGGCGGGCAGGCGCTGGCCCGCTACGTACTCGACCATCCCGAGGTGGTGGCGGGCCGGCGGGTGCTGGACCTGGCCTCCGGGTCCGGCCTGGTCGCGGTGGTCGCGGCCCAGGCCGGGGCGGCCCACGTACGGTCGGTCGACGTCGACCCGTTCGCCGGGGCGGCGGCGACGCTCAACGCGGCGGCCAACGGCGTGACCGTCGCCGCCGAGACCGCCGACCTGCTCGACGGCGACGCCGGGGACGCCGAGGTGGTGCTGGTCGGCGACGCGTTCTACAGCCAGGCGATGGCGGACCGGATGTTCGGCTTCCTGCGCCGGGCGGTGAAGGTCGGGGCGCGGGTGCTGGTCGGTGACCCGGACCGGGCGTTCCTGCCCCGCCGGCTGCTGCGGCCGCTGGCCGCGTACGACGTGCCGGTGCCGCCGGCGCTGGAGAGCGTACGGGTCAAGCACACGACGATCTGGGAACTGCCCGGCCCGGCGGGCGGCGGCAGACCGGCCGGCTAGCCTGTCCGACGTGCTGTTGCGCAGTTGGGAGGCGCCCCCGGGGACCGGTGCCGACGTCACGACGGTCGCCGACCACGCCGGCGTGACGCATCTCGTGGTGACCCGGCACGCGCTGGTCCGGCAGGTTCTCGCCGACCCCGGCACGTTCCGCCCCGACAACGCCCTGGACGCGGTCACGCCGGTGCCGGTGGCGGCGCTGCGGGTCCTGGCCCGGCACCGGTTCCGGCTGCCGCCGACGCTGGCCAACAACGGCGGCCCCAGCCATCCGGCGATCCGGGCGATCGTCGCCGACGCGCTGCACCCGACCCGGGTCGACGCCCAGCGGGCGTGGCTGACCGCCGTCGTACGCGGCCGGGTCGGCCTGCTCGGGGCCGCGCTCGACCGGGGCGACCCCGTCGACCTGTACGCCGGTCTCGCCGCCGACCTGCCGTTGCTGGTGCTCGCCCGGCTCGTCGACCTGCCGGCCGGCGGCGACGCGAATGGTGACGGAACCGAGGTCGCCGCGGTCAAGGAGTTCGCCCGCTGCGCGCTGGAACTCTTCTGGGCGCCGGTCGACCCGGACCGGCAGCTCGCGCTGGCGTCGACGGTGGGCCGGTTCCACGCCGTACTGCGGGAGTTCGCGGCGACCGGCGGCGGGCTCGCCGCCGACCTGCGGGCCGCCGGCCACCCGCCGGACGTGGTCGTCGGGGCGCTGTTCTTCCTGCTGGTCGCCGGTCAGGAGACGACGTCGCAGTTCCTGACCCTGCTGCTGCACCGGCTGGCCGGCGAACCGGCCGTCCTCGACGGCCTGCGCGCCGGCACCGTCGACGTCGCGGCCGTCGTCGAGGAGGGACTGCGTCTCGACCCGCCGATCGTCACCTGGCGCCGGGTCGCCGCCCGGGACACGACGCTCGGCGGGGTCGCGGTGCCGGCCGGTACAAGCGTCGTGCTGTGGCTGGCCCGCGCCGGCCGGGACCCGGCCGTGGTCGCCGAACCGGACACGTTCCGGCCCGGGCAGCGGGGCTCCCGCCGGCACCTGGCGTTCGGGGCGGGCGCGCACCGGTGCGTCGGCGCGCAACTGGCCCGGATGGAGGCGTCCGTGGTCGTCGCCGAGGCCAACGGCCTGCTACGCGACGTGACCGTCGTACGGGCGCCGTGGTGCCCGGACAACCTGTCGTTCCGGATGCCGGACAGCTTCGTGGTCCGCCGTACCGTGGCCGTCGCCCGGGCCGCCTGACCTACTGCTCGTCGGCCCAGGTGCGCCAGTCGTCGAGCACCCCGTAAAGGGCCGGGGTGAGCCAGCCGGGCGCCGACCGCTGGAACACGCCCGGGTCCATCGTCCCGGCACCGTCCGGCAGCGCCCCGAGCAGATGCGGGACGAGTTCGGTGAAGTTCGCCCAGTGCACGAGCTGCGGCTCGGCCGGCCAGGCGCCGACCACCACGCCGGCCGGGATGCCGCGCCGCTCCAGCGCCTCCAGCGTCAGCGCGGTGTGGTTGAGCGTGCCGAGACCGGCCCGGGTCACCACGACCGCGGGCGCGCCGAGCGACACCGCCAGGTCGGCGACCGTCCACGCCTCGCCCGACGGCCGCAGACCCATCGGTACGAGCAGACCGCCGGCCCCCTCGACGAGCACCAGGTCGTGTTCCTTGGCGATGTCGCGTACGGCGTCGACGGCCGTGTACAGCTCCAGCGGTTCGAGCGAGGCGACCCGGGCGGCGGCCAGCGGGGCCAGCGGGTCGGGATAGTTCGCCAGGGTACGGGTCGTCGTCGGGGCGCCCAGCCGGGCGACGGTGTCCTCGTCGGCCGGCGCGCCGGTGGCCGTACCGGTCTGGCCGGGCTTGACCATGGCGACGGTGAGGCCGGCGGCGCGGGCGCAGGCGGCGATCGCCGCGGTGACCACGGTCTTGCCGACGTCGGTGTCGGTGCCGGTGACCAGGACCGGCCCCCGCCAGCCGAGCTCGCTCTCACTACCTTCGCTCACGGCGTCACCTCGCTCCGCTCGGCACCACCGTGTAACCCCCTGAACCAAACGGCTCGCTCACTACGTTCGCTCACGGTGCGCACTCCACGACGATGTCGAGGGCCCGGTCGAAGTCGGTGCGGGGCACGCCCGCGTTGACGGTCAGCCGCAGCCGCGACCGGGTGTCCGGTGTGGATGGTGGACGGAAGCAGCCGACCGCGACGTCGCGGTCGAGGCAGGCGGCGGCCCAGGCGACCGCCGCCTCCGGGCCGGGTGCGGTGATCGAGAGGACGCCGCCGGCGGGGTCGGAGACGGCCAGGCCGGCGGCCCGCAGCCGGCGTACGGCGGTGGCGGCCCGGTCGGCGAGTTCGGCGCGCAGGCCGTCGCCGGCCCGGGCCAGCCGGGCGGCGGCGAGCACCCCGGCGGCGACCGCGGGCGGTAGCGCGGTGTCGTAGACGAAGGTGCGGCCGGTGTCGACCAGGTGCCGGATCAGCGGTTGCGGGCCGGCGACCACACCGCCGGCACCGCCGAGCGCCTTCGACAGGGTGGCGGTGACCACGACGTCGGGCCGGCCGGCGAGTCCGGCGGCGGCGACGGCCCCGGCGCCGGCCGGTCCGGTGACGCCGAGGGCGTGGGCGTCGTCGACGAGCAGCAGCGCCTCGTGCCGGCTGGTCACCGCGTACAGGTCGCGCAGTGGGGCCAGGTCGCCGTCGACGGAGAAGACCGACTCGGTGACGACGACGGCGGGCCGGCCGGGTGCGGCGGCCAGCGCGGCGTCGACGGCGGCCGGGTCGGCGTGCGGGGTCACCACGGTCTGCGCGCCGGACAGGCGGGCACCGTCGATCAGCGAGGCGTGGTTGTGGGCGTCGCAGACGAGCAGGGTGCGTGGGCGGACCAGGGCCCGGATCGCGCCGAGGTTGGCCAGGTAGCCCGACGAGTAGACCAGGGTGGCCCCGGTGCCGAGCCAGTCGGCGAGGGTCGCCTCGAGGATCGCGTGCAGGTCGGTGGAGCCGCGGACCAGCCGGGAGCCGGTCGCGCCGAGGCCGTACCCGGTCAGAGCGGCGCCGGCGGCGGCGGTGACGGTCGGGTGGCGGGCGAGTCCGAGGTAGTCGTTTCCGGCGAGGTCGACCACGGAGTCGGTGCCGGCGCGCGGGCGCAGCCGGCGGGTCAGTCCGGCCTTGGCGCGCAGCTCGGCGCGGCGGTCGAGCGCCGCCAGCCAGCCGCTCACTGATCACTCCCCACGTGGTGTCCGGGCAGAAGGACGCCTTGTAGGGTACGACCATGCCAGAGATCCTCGACCGCGCCCGCACCCAGGTGCTCGACGGCGGTGTCGGCCTCGACGAGGCCGGCGTCCTCGAAATCCTGCGGCTGCCCGACGAGCACCTGTCGGCGGCCCTGCAACTGGCGCACGACGTACGGATGCGTTGGTGCGGTCCGGAGGTCGAGGTCGAGGGGATCGTGTCGCTGAAGACCGGCGGCTGCCCGGAGGACTGCCACTTCTGCTCGCAGTCGGGGCTGTTCGCCTCGCCGGTGCGCTCGGTGTGGCTGGACATCCCGTCGCTGGTGGAGGCGGCACGGCAGACGGCGGCGACGGGGGCGACCGAGTTCTGCATCGTGGCGGCCGTACGTGGCCCGGACGCGCGGCTGATGAAGCAGATGCGCGAGGGGGTCGCGGCGATCCGCGAGGCGGTCGACATCCAGGTCGCGGCGTCGCTGGGGATGCTCACCAAGGACCAGGTCGACGAGCTGGTCGAGATGGGCGTGCACCGCTACAACCACAACCTGGAGACCTGCCGGTCGTACTTCCCCAACGTCGTCACCACCCACTCCTGGGAGGAGCGGTGGGAGACCTTGACCATGGTGCGCGCCTCCGGCATGGAGGTGTGCTGCGGCGGCATCCTGGGGCTCGGCGAGTCGGTCGAGCAGCGGGCCGAGTTCGCGGCGCAGCTGGCCGAACTCGACCCGCACGAGGTGCCGCTGAACTTCCTCAACCCGCGTCCCGGCACCCCGCTGGGTGACCGGCCGGTGGTCGAGGCCCGCGACGCGCTGCGCGCGATCGCCGCGTTCCGGCTGGCGATGCCGCGCACGATCCTGCGGTACGCCGGCGGCCGTGAGATCACCCTCGGTGATCTGGGTACGCGGGACGGCCTGCTGGGCGGCATCAACGCGGTGATCGTCGGCAACTATCTGACGACGCTGGGCCGGCCGGCGACCGCCGACCTGGCGTTGCTCGACGACCTGAAGATGCCGGTCAAGGCGCTCTCCCAGACGCTGTGACGACGACGGTGCCGGCGACCTGGTGCGACCGCTGCGGCGAGGTGGCGGGCGAGGGCGACCACGCGGCGTGCGTGGCGGCCCGCGAGCTGGAACCGCCGCGTTACTGCCCGGCGTGCCGCCGGCGGATGAAGGTCCAGATCCTCCCGGCGGGTTGGTCCGCGGTCTGCGTGGAGCACGGCCGACGCACCCCGCCCTCATAGTCCGCGCCCCCTCATGATCCGCGTGATCAGGGACTGAATCGCGCGTGTCTCCGGCGTGGCGAGGTACACGCTCCCTGATCACCCGGATCACGCGGACCGGAGCGCCGGCCGGGACGCGGACCGGAGCGCCGGCCGGGACCCGGGCCGGGGTGGCGCTGGCGCTGGCGCTGGCGCGATCAAGGGGAAAGCGTGCCCGCCTTGCCCCGGTTCGTCGGACGACTTGTCCTTGATCGACGCTCGATGCGCGGCGGACGGGCGGGCAGGCGGCACGGCCGCTCGATGCGCGGCGGGCGGCGGAACGGCGCGCTCCCGGGGTGCCCCGCCCGCCGCCCCGTTGGGCGGCACGGCGGGCGGGGCGGGTGGCACGGTGTCCGTCGGGCCGGCTCCGGATGGGTGGGAACGGCCGCCCGGAGCCGGCGCGCGATCAGGACACCGTGCAGGCGGTGCCGTTGAGGGTGAAGACGGACGGCTTCGGGTTGCTGCCGCCGTGCTCGGCGTTGAAGCCGAAGGAGGTCGAGCCGCCCGGGGCGAGGGTGCCGTTCCAGCCCGCGTTGGTGGCGGTCACCTGCGCGCCGGACTGGGTCACCGTCGCCGACCAGGACTGGGTGACCCGCTGCGCCGCGGTCGGGAACGTCCACCGCAGCGTCCAGCCGCTGATCGTCGTACCGCCGGTGTTGCGCACCGTGACGGTGCCGGTGAACCCGCTGTTCCAGTCGTTGGTGCCGTAGCTGACGTCGCACGATCCGGCCGGCGGCGGCGTCGTGGGTGGCGGGGTCGTGGGTGGCGGGGTCGTGGGCGGCGGGGTGGTCGGGGGCGGAGTCGTGGGCGGCGGGGTCGTCGGGGGCGGCGTGGTGGGCGGCGGGGTGGTGCCGGGTTCGTCGCCCCAGATCCGGGTACCGGCCTCGTAGAGGGTCACCCTGCGGTTCGGCCCGGCCGTCGGCTGGTACGACGGGTCGTTGGCCGGGTTCCAGGTGCCACCCTCCGGTACGCCGATCTTGAACTGGACCTCCATCCGGTGCGCCGACTGGCCGGCCGGCGCGATGGTGTACCCGGTGCAGTCGATCTCGACGTACCAGACGTCGCCGCTGAACTGGCGGGCGGTGGTCGGGGACGGGCAGCCCTGGGTGTAGCCGGGCGTGACGGTGACCGGTCCGGTGCCGTCGGGCCGGAAGTAGTAGCGGAACTTCGAGGTCTTGAGAGCGCGGGCCGGGAACGCCGACTTGTTGTAGACGATCGCCTTGATCCCGGTCGCCCGCGGCTCGGCCTGCATGACCGTGGTCTCGACGGTGACCTCGTCGATGTCCGGGCTCTCCGGTTGCGGGAAGTTCGGCAGCGGGGTGCCGCCGTACTGGGACGTCAGCCGGGCCAGCGCGGACGTGAAGCCGGCGTTGTAGTCGGTGGCGACCTCGTTCATGACGTAGTCGCCGCGGTCGTCGCGGTAGGCGTCGTCGGGCGAGGACGGCCCGCCGACCAGTGCCCCGTAGAGGACGTGCCGGGTCTCGACCGGCACCGTCTGGCTGTCCCACCAGGAGCCGTGTGCGGTGCGGTGGTGCGGGTTCTTCGGCGGGTTGGCGCCGAAGCCGATCACGTAGCTGGAGTTGCGCGGGTTGGCGCCGAGCGCGTAGTTGATCTGCCGGACGGCGAAGTCGTGGTAGCGGGTCTTGCGGGTCGCGTCGGTGGTCTTGTCGCTGTAGACCAGCGCCGCGAACGCGGTGTTGGCGGCGTAGCGCAGGGCGCCCCAGGTGTCCAGGACGGCCATGCCGCCGGGCGAGGTGCGGACCTTCTCGCCGTTCACACCGACGGTCCAGTAGTCGAGCCAGCGGTTGGCGTCGTCGACGTACTTCTGCCGGCCGGTCAGGTTGGCCAGCAGGACGTACGCCCCGAACTGCTTGTTGTCCCAGGCCAGCGTCCACTTGTAGGAGCGGGTACTGGTCTGCGGCTCGGTGCCGAGGCGGTCGTACTCGGTCTCGGCCTTGGTCAGGTAGGCGGCCTCACCGGTGGCCCGGTGCAGCCAGATCGCGCCCCAGACGAGTTCGTCCTGGTAGCCGCTCCACGACCGGTAGAAGCTCGTCGCGTCGGTGATGCACTCGTGGTAGGACTTCCGGACCGTGTCGGCGAAGGTGTAGAGCTGGCGGGCGTGGCCGACCAGGGTGTTGGCGTACGCGGCGTCGGTGGGCCGGAAGACCATGGAGCTGGCCGCCATGGCGGCGGCGGTCTCGGCGGCCAGGTCGGCGCCGCCGCAGCTGGCGTCGATCTTGTACGCCGGGCGGGCCATCGGCATCACCTCGGCCGGTCCCCACCACTTGTGGTCGTCGTCGCCCTTGCCGACCTGCCCGTAGAGCACGTTCGGGGCGGGGTGCGCCTTGATGAAGTAGTCGTTGACGAAGCGCAGGTTGTTGAGCAGGTGCGGGAGCTGGCCGGAGGCGACGTAGCCGGCGCGGTACTCCACCGCGCCCCAGGCGAGCATTGTGGCGCTGAACGCCATCGGGAAGCCGAACTTGACGTGGTCGCCGGCGTCGTACCAGCCGCCGGTGAGGTCGAGTCCGGCGTCGGCGCCGTCGGTGAGCGCCGAGTCGCCGCGCCAGGAGACCCGGTTCCAGTCCGGCAGCGGGCCGGACTGCTGGGCCTCGTAGAACAGCAGGGACTTCTGCAGGGCCTCGGCGTAGTTGTAGGCCGGGGCGGCGGTGGCCGGTGCCGGGTTGGTCGCCGTGACGACGAGGGCGGCCGCCACGGCCACGGCGGCCGCCGTGGCGACGGCGACCCCGGCGGTCGGCCGCGGCACGGTGCCGCGGGCGGGGACGGTGGCCGGCGGGTCGTGCCGGTGGCGGGACCGCCACCGGCCGAGGGGCCGTTCACCTCGGCCTTTCAGCCAGGCCGGCCCGAAGGTTGGGCGCACTAGACTTGCTCCTGTCCGTGGAGCCGCACGCGGCGACGCGCAGCGGAGGACACCTGGGGCGGATGTGGGCGCATCCGCCCCTCTTCCGTGGCACGACCGGGTGGCGGTGGCGGGTGGGGGTGCTCCCGGCCGACCGCCGCCCGTCATCCGTTCGGGCGACGGAGGTCCGTTCGACTGGCTCATGGTCGGGGACCAGGACCGGCCGGGAGCGCTCCCATGGATCCTGGACAATGTAACCGGGAGATTGTGGGTTTGTGAAGAACCCCCGGTGGCGGGACAGGTCTACGGTGCCGGAGTGGACCGAACACCTCCCCCGGAACGCCGCACCCCCACCGGCCCGGGCCGGCCACGATGGGCGGTCGCCGCTCTCGTCGCACTGGTCGCGGCCGTCGCCACGCTGGCCGGCACCGTGCTGGTGGTCCGGCTCCACGCCCGCAGCCCGCTGGACCGCTCCGACCGGGCGGTGGCCGCCGACGCGCTGCCCCGCCTGGAGTTCCTGCGCCGGGCCATCGACGACAGGGCCGCGCAGCGGATGCAGCAACTCTTCCCGGAGGGTTACTTCTTCCTGTACGTCCTCTACGGACTGTCCTGGCTCGACGTCGGCGACCGCGATCCGGCCCGGCGCGACGAGGCACTGCGGGAGGCGCGGCGGGCCCTGGACGCGCTCGACTCCGACGCCGGGCGGGCTCCGTTCAGCCCCACCCTCGACCCGCCGTACGGCGTCTTCCACGCCGGCTGGAGCGGCTGGCTGCGCGGCGGCGTGGTACGGCTGGCCGGCGGCCCGACGGCAGCGCCGTACGACGCCGAGCGGCTCGCCGCCGACGTCGGCGCGCTGGCCGGGGCGTTCGAGACGCGGCTGGCCGCCACCGGTTCGCCGTTCCTGACCGCCTATCCGGGGCAGGCGTGGCCGGTCGACAGCGCGGTCGGGATCGCCGCCGTACGGCTGGCCGACCACCTGGCCGGCACCGACACGTACGGCGGGCTGCTGGCCCGCTGGCGTACCGCCGCCGACGCCCGGCGCGATCCGGCGACCGGACTGCTGGCCCACCGGGTCGACCCGGAGACCGGCTTCCCGGTGGAGGGCGCGCGGGCGACCTCGCAGACCGTGGCGCTGCGGTTCCTGCGGGAGGTCTATCCCCAGGACGCGACCCGCGACTGGGTCCGCTTCCGCGACCTGTTCGCCTCGACCACCTTCTGGGCCCCGGGGGTACGCGAGCACCCGCGCGGCACCGACCTGCCCGGTGACGTCGACTCCGGGCCGCTGATCCTTGGCATGTCGGCATCGGCGAGCGTGGTGGCACTGGGCGACGCGGTGCTGTTCGGCGACCGGCGTACCGCGGCGGCGCTGTCCGGGCTGGCCGAGACCACCGGGTTCGCGGTCGAGAGCGGTGGGCAGCGGCGCTATCTGGGTGGCCTGCTGCCGGTCGGCGACGCGTTCCTGGTGTGGTCGCTGACCGCCGGCGGCTGGATCGTGCCGGCGGCGGAGACGACCGCGCCGCAGGGCGGGCCGGGACCGTGGTGGCGGCTGCCGTGGCTCGTCGGGTTGCTCGCCGTGGTGCCGCCGTGGTGGTTGCTGCTCGTAGTGACACTGCGCCCGATCCTCGTCAAGGGAAAGCGCTTTCCAGTTTAGTGAGATGCATCGCATCATCTATGATCTTGGATTGATTTTCGGCATCACCCCAGCTTAGAGAGCGCATGGCGGCGATCCATTCGGCATGATCGAGAGTTGGCATCGGCCAATCCGTCCTGGTATACGGGCGTACGGTTGCCGCTGCTCTTCGTGACCGGCACAGTACGGCCTAGATCAGCGGTGCCACCGAAGCCGCCGCCAACTCTGGTCACACCTCACGAGGAGACTGCGATGGCCTTGCGCCTTGCCGACGGCACCGCATGGGCGGACACCCTCGCCCGTGCCGCTGCCGCCGCCCCCGAGGCATTCGACGGCGACACCCTGCGCAACCTGGTCGAGGGGTCCTGGAAGTCGTCCGGCACCCCGACCCCGGTCCGCACCCCGATCGACAACACCGTCCTGGTCAACCTGCCCCGGCTCGACGGCGAGTCGGCCCGGGCCGCCGTGGCGTTCGCCGCCGCCGAGCACCGTGACTGGGCCGCCACCCCGCTCGCCGAGCGCAAGGCCCGGGTCACCGAGGCCCTCGACGAACTGACCGTCAACCGCGACCTGCTCGCCATGCTGCTGGTCTGGGAGATCGGCAAGCCGTGGCGGCTGGCCTGCGCCGACGTCGACCGGGCGCTCGACGGCGTCCGCTGGTACGTCGAGGAGATCGACCGGATGCTCGCCGACGGCCGCGAACCGCTGCCCGGCCCGGTCAGCAACATCGCCAGCTGGAACTACCCGATGAGCGTGCTCGTCCACGCCGAACTCGTGCAACTGCTGGCCGGCAACGCCGTCATCGCCAAGACCCCGTCGCAGGGCGGCGCGGTCTGCCTGTCCGTCGCCCACGCCCTGATGCGCCGCGCCGGGCTGCCCGCCACCCTGCTCTCCGGCAGCGGCGAGGAACTGTCCGAGGTGCTGGTCCGGGCCCCCGAGATCGGCGCGGTCGCGTTCGTCGGCGGCCGCTCCAACGGCGGCAAGGTCGCCGCGGCACTGCTCGACTCCGACAAGCGGCACTTCATCGAGCAGGAGGGCCTCAACGCCTGGGGCATCTGGGAGTTCTCCCAGTGGGACATGCTGGCCAAGCACCTGAAGAAGGGCTTCGAGTACGGCAAGCAGCGGTGCACCGCCTACCCGCGCTTCGTCGTACAGCGGGAACTGGTCGACCAGTTCCTCGACATGTACCTGCCCGTCGTCCGGTCGGTCCGCTTCGGACACCCGCTCGCCGTCGGCGACGACTGGACGTCCGGCGACCCGCTGCCGGAACTCGACTTCGGACCGCTGATCAGCGGCGCCAAGGCCGAGGAGCTGCGCCGCAAGGTCGACGAGGCCGTCAAGGGCGGTGCGGTGCCGCTCTACCGGGGCCGGCTCGACGGGGCGCCGTTCCTGGACGGGCAGGACACCTCCGCGTACGTGGCACCGGCGGTGCTGCTCGCCCCGCCCGGCCGGTCGCGGCTGATGCACGCCGAGCCGTTCGGCCCCGTCGACACGATCGTCGTCGTGGACACCGAGGACGAACTGCTCGCCGCCATGAACGCCTCCAACGGTGCCCTGGTCGCCAGCCTCGCCTGCGACGACGAGGACAAGGCGGCGAAGCTCGCCGTCGACCTCCAGGCGTTCAAGGTCGGGATCAACAAGCCGCGCTCGCGCGGCGACCGCGAGGAGCCGTTCGGCGGCCGGGGCGCGTCGTGGAAGGGCGCGTTCGTCGGCGGCGACCTGCTGGTGGAGGCGGTGACCGTGGGTGCGGGCGACCGGCTCTACGGCAACTTCCCCGAATACAGCCGCTACCCGACGACCTGAGAAAACAGGGGGTTCCCTCCTTCCCGCCGTCCCACGGGAAGGAGGGAACCCCCTTTTCTTACACACCCCAGAAAGGTCCACCGGTGGCCCGGCCCTGCACCAGAAACCGGGCCACCGAGTCGTGCCCCGCTAGGCCGCCCCGGCGGCAGCGGGAGTCGTGGTCCGCCCGGCGGCCGCCCGGGCCACCAGCGGCATCGTGACGCTCACCAGGTCGCCGTCGCGGTCGACCGGCCCCGGCCGGCCCATCCGGGCCACCGTGCGCAGCAGCGCGACGTTGTCGGCGTGGCCGTACGCGACCAGCGCCGCGAACCCGGCCCGGCCCGCGTTCGTGACCAGCCGGCGCAGCAGCGCCGTGCCCAGGCCGCGGCGCTGCCAGGCGTCCTCGACCAGGACCGCCACCTCGCCGACGCGGCCCTCGGCGACCATGCTCGCCATGGCCACGACCCGCTCCCCCTCGCCGCCGGCCGCACCGCGGGTGGTCGCCACCAGGGTCACGCCGTGCGCCGGGTCGAGCAGCCGGCCCAGCCGGGCCGGTGACGGGGCGCCGCCGGTCAGGTAGCGGCGGTGCAGGGCGCCGGCCGAGCAGCGGTCGTGCATCGCCGCCAGCGCACCGGCGTCGTCCGGCGTGGCCGGCCGGACCGTCACCTCCGATCCGTCGACCAGGACCACGGTGACCAGTTCGTCGGTGCGCCGGGTGATCGACGACGCCAGCTCGACCAGGGCCTGTGCGCGGGCGTACTCGGCCGGGGTGAACACCGGCGCGTCCCGCCGGATCTCGTAGCAGCCGCCGGCCGGATCGGGCAGGCCCAACACCGTGTCGGTGAAGCCGGCACGGGCCCGGCCGGGCGTCGGCCGCCAGGTGACGGCGGTGGCGCCGAGCAGACTCCGCAGCAGCTCGCCGAGGCATTCCGGGTCGCGGACCAGCCGGGCCGCCAGCCCGAGCGCCCGGGTCGGCTGGTCGGCCAGCCCCTGCGCCTCGGCCCGGGTCACCCAGGCGTCCCGGCCCCGGCCCCGCTCGACGGCGGCGAGCAGGTCGGCCTCGTCGAGGGTGTCCGGGGCGTCGACGAGGAAATCGTCGACCGCGCCCGCCTCGGTCGTGTGCACCTGGACGGCGAGGATGTTGACCGACCGCAGGGCGAGACTCGCGGCCAGCACGGACAGGTATCCCGGCCGGTCGTCGACCGTCGCCCGGATCCGCCACAGCGCCATGATCTGCTCCTTTCGCCGGGGTTGCCGCCGGGACCACCGGTCCCGCCGCCCGCACCTCCTACAGTGCGGGCCGGCTGTTTCCCTCAGATTGCCCGGCGGTGACTTCTCCCGACCGGAAAACTCACGACTGCGTGACGGCCGGTGGCGCGGTCACCAGGTCGAGGCGGTCGCCGAGGATGACCGCGGCCGCCCGGACCAGCTGGGCGATCCGGTCGACCTCGGTGACGTGGAACGCCGCCGCCGGCAGCCCTTCGCCGTCGACCCGGGTCAGCATCAGCACCAGGCCGGCGCGACCGAACGGGGCGACCGCGTAACGGGTGCCGACCGGACCGTCCATCGACCGGGCCCGCAGCGGGGTCACCTCCGGCAACACCAGCGGTACGGGAGCCCGCCAGCTCGCGTACGCGACCGCGGGCTCGCCGCCGCCCGTCCCGTTCCCCTCGGTCGGGCGCGGCCCGGAGCCGCTGCGGGCGGCCCAGTCCGCCGGTACGACCGCCGCGGCCGCCCAGTCGGCGGCCAGCAGCCCGGGTACGGCGTCGACCAGGGTGGCGAGCCCGTCGGCGGGGTTCGCGGCGACCTGGGCCAGCAGTTCGGCGTCCTGGCCGCCGGTGGTCGGCGCGCCGATCGCCCGCCACACCCCGTCGACCTGCACGCCGGGGATCGCGGCGAGGCCGGCGAGCAGCCGGTCGACGCGGGAGGCACCCGACCAGACGACGGTGAAGTCGTCGACGGCCCGGCCGCCCAGCCGCTCCAGCACCACGACCTGGACGATGTCGGCGCCGGCGACGCCCAGCGTGCGCGCCACCTGACCGAGCGCTCCCGGCCGGTCCGGCAGGGTGACCCGAACCCTCAGCAACATCTCAGCCCTTCCTCTCGGCGGTCCCGGCGCAGGACGACGCCGGCACTCGCGATCCAAAGCCTGCCGGGTGGGCGTTTCGCCCCTGTTGCCGTGCCATGACCCGGCAGCAACAGCCCAACTCTGACGCGACGGCCGATCCGGTATCACCCGTTCAGGGGAGCACGACACGGTGTCGCCGCGCCTCCCACTCTGCCCCGCACACACGCCGCTTGCCCCGGGTTCCTCGGAACCGCAGGTGCCCCGCCGCCGTCCCGTCCCGCACCCCCGGCCCTGGCGACCCTCCCGGCCCGTTGATCAAGGAGAAGGCGTGCCTGTTTCGGGTCGATTCGCCGGAACACTTGTCCTAGATCGACGCGCGCCTCCGGCGCGGGCGCCGCACCCCGCGCCGCGCGCACGGCAGGGCGCTCGCGCGGCGGGGCGGGGCGGGGGTCAGGCGGAGGCGCGGGGGATAAGGTGGGCGTCGAGGAGGACGTACGGCTGTGCCAGCTCCTCGCGGCGGATCCGCGCGACCAGCAGCCGGGCCATCTGCCGGCCCATCTCCTCCACCGGCTGGTGCACAGTGGTCAGCGGCGGGTCGGACTGGCGCGCGATCGGCGCGTCCTCGAACCCGACGACGGCGACGTCCTCGGGAACCCGCCGGCCGGCCTCGCGCAGCGCCCGCAGCGCCCCGCAGGCCATCAGGTCCGACGCCACGAACACCGCGTCGATGTCGGCGTCCAACTCCAGCAGCCGGCGCATCGCCGACGCCCCGCTGGCCTCGCTGAAGTCGCCGTACGCGATCAGGGTGTCGTCGACCCGGCGGCCGCCGGCCTCGACGGCCGTGCGGTAGCCGGTGAGCCGGGCCACGCCGACGCCCATGTCCTGTGGGCCGGCGATGGTGGCGACCCGGGTCCGGCCGTCGGCGAAGAGGTATTCGACGGCCTGCCGGGCGCCGCCGGCGTTGTCGACGTCGACGAAGTACGACCCCTGGGCGCCCGGCTGGAGCATCCGCGCCGGCCGGCCGCCGAGCACGGTCGGCAGCCCGCGCTGCTCCAGCAGGGTCGGCAGCGGGTCGGAGTCGTGCAGCGACAGCAGCAGCACGCCGTCGACGTGCTGGCTGGTCAGGTGGTGCTCGACCCGTTCCCGCTCGGCCGGCGACTGGGCCATCGCCAGCCAGAGCTGCATCGGGGTCTCCAGCAGCCCGGAACTGATTCCGCGCACGATCCCGGCGAAGAACGGCTCGCCGAAGACGCGTTCCTCGGACTCGGAGACGACCAGCGCCACCGAGTCGGTCCGCTGGGTGACCAGGGCGCGGGCGGCCCGGTTGGGCACGTAGCCGAGTTCGGCGATGGCCTGCTGCACCGCGGCCCGGGCCTCCGGGCTGACCTGCGGCGAGCCGTTGACGACCCGGGAGACCGTGCCCCGGCCGACCCCGGCGCGGGCGGCGACCGCGTCGAGGGTTGGCCGCCCGAGCGAGCGGGTGCGCTGGGTTGTCATCGTCTGCTCCTCCGACGTCCGACGGGCCGGCGCCGCCCCGGGTGGGGGCGGCGCCGGTCGCCTCTGGTGCTGGCCGATCTCGCCCTATTGTGCGGCCAGCCCGTTACGTCGGATCACTTCGGCGTACCACCTGGCGCTCGACTTGGGAATCCGCAACTGGCTGTCGTAGTCGACGTGGATCATGCCGAACCGCTTCGTGTATCCCCAGGCCCATTCGAAATTATCCATCAGCGACCAGGCGAAGTAGCCGCGAAGCGGCACACCGGCCTCGATCGCCTCGTGGCAGGCGCGCAGGTGGGCGTCGAAGTAGGCGAGCCGTTCCGGGTCGTCGACCCGGCCGTCGACCACCCGGTCGACGAACGCGGAGCCGTTCTCGGTGACGTACAGCGGCACCTCGGGGTATTCGTCGTGGACCCGGCGCAGGATCTCGACCAGGCCGGGCGCGTCGATCTCCCAGTCCATGTCGGTGACCGGGTAGCCACGGGTGACGAAGCGCACGTCCTCGCTGCCCGGCCAGGACGACGGCGCCCGCCAGTACGGCTCGGGTTCGGCGCCCTCGACCGGGGCGGCGACCACGTGCCGGCTGTAGTAGTTGACGCCGAGCACCGACAGCGGGGTGCCGATGACGGCGAGGTCGCCGTCGTGCACGTGCTCGAACCCGGTGACGTCCCGCAGGTCCTCGATCAAGTCGGCGGGGTACTCGCCGCGCAGGATCGGGTCCAGGAAGATCCGGTTGGCGAGGCCGTCGATCCGGCGGGCGGCGTCCAGGTCGCCGGGCGCGTCGGTCTGCGGCGTGACCGGGTAGAGGTTGACCGTCACCCCGAGGTCGTGGTCGGGCCGGGCGGCCCGGATCGCCTGTACGGCGAGCCCGTGGCCGAGCATCAGGTGGTGTGCGGCGCGTACGGCGTCGCCGCCGTCGCTGCGGCCCGGGGCGTGCGCGCCGGAGCCGTACCCGAGGAAGGCCGAGCACCACGGCTCGTTGAGCGTGGTCCAGTAGCGGACCCGGTCGCCGAGGGCGGCGTGGGTGAGCGCGGCGTAGTCGGCGAACCGGGCCGCGGTGTCGCGGACCGGCCAGCCGCCGGCGTCCTCCAGCGGTTGCGGCAGGTCCCAGTGGTAGAGGGTCAGCCACGGCTCGATCTCGTTCTCCAGCAGCTCGTCGACGAGCCGCCGGTAGAAGTCCAGCCCCTCCTGGTTGGCCGGGCCGCTGCCGCCCGGCTGGACCCGCGGCCAGGCGACCGAGAACCGGTACGACTTCAGCCCGAGGTCGGCCATCAGCCGTACGTCGTCGCGGAACCGGTGGTAGTGGTCGCAGGCGACGTCGCCGGTGTGCCCGTGCAGCACCTTGCCCGGGGTGCGGCTGAAGGTGTCCCAGATCGACGGGGTGCGGCCACCCTCGGCCGCCGCGCCCTCGATCTGGAAGGCCGCGGTGGCGGCCCCCCAGAGGAAGTCGGGCGGGAAGGTCACCCGCTCGTCGAGCAGCGGGATGGTCTGCGGGTCAGCGGGCTTGGTCACGACTTGACGGCGCCTTCCATGATGCCGCCGATGATCTGGCGGCCGAAGAGGATGAACACGATGAAGAGCGGGAGCGTCGCGATCAACGTACCCGCGAAGATCTGCGAGTTGTCGGCGAAGTACGCCGAGTTCAGCGTACGGAGGGAGATCTGCACGGTCGGGTTGGCCGGATCGGCGAGCACCACGAACGGCCAGAAGAACTGGTTCCACTGCTCCATGAAGGTGAGCAGGCCGAGTACGGCGGCGGCCGGGCGCAGGGCCGGTGCCACGACGTGCCAGTAGATCCGCCAGGTGGAGCAGCCGTCGACCCGGGCGGCCTCGATCAGCTCGTTGGGTACGGCCTGTTCGGCGTACTGGCGCATCATGAAGATCCCGAAGCCGCCGATCAGGAACGGCACGATGACCGAGGGCATCCGGTTGAGCCACTCCAGTTCGGCCATCAGGATGTAGAGCGGCAGCACGCCGAGCTGGATCGGCACCATCATCGAGGCCAGGATGACCAGCAGCATCGCGTTCTTGCCGCGGAACTTCAGCTTGGCGAAGGCGAACCCGGCCAGCGAGCCGAAGAAGACGGTGGCGACGGTGATGGTGCCGGACACCAGGAACGAGTTGAGCAGACCGGTGAGGATGTTGGCGTCGGTGTTGGACAGCACCCGTTCGACGTTCTCGCCGAGCTTGCCGCCGGGCAGGAACGGCGGTGGCCAGGCGTTCGCGGCGTCGTTCGTCCGCGACGCGATGACGATCATCCAGTAGAACGGGAACAGCGACAGGATCACACCGGCGACCAGGCCGATCCAGGTCAGCGGGGTGGCTCTGAAGAGCTTCTCGCCGGCGGAGCCGTGGTCGGCGGGCTTCTTGCGGCGGTTGGATACGGGCGGGCGCACCATGGTCGTGGTCATCGCGGATGCCTCACTTGTCCGAGCTGATTCGACGGGCGAGCAGGTAGTTGACGACCGACATGAACGCGATGAGCAGGAAGAGGACGAGCGCGACCGCGCCGGCGTACCCCCAGCGGAAGCGCTGGTTCATCACGTCGAGCAGGTACATGGTGATCGTCTGGAACTGGCCCTGGGAGCCGCCCGAAAGGCCGCCCGAACCGCTGGTGAACAGCAGCGGCTCGGTGAAGAGCTGCAGGCCGCCGATGGTCGAGATGATCAGCGTGAAGATGATCGTCGGACGTAGCTGCGGGATCGTGATCGACCAGAACTGCCGGATCCGGGACGCGCCGTCGAGCGACGCGGCCTCGTACATGTCCTTGGAGATCGACTGCATGGCGGCCAGGTAGATCAGCGCGTTGTAGCCGATCCACCGCCAGTCGACCATCGTGGAGATCGCGAACCAGGAGGCGAAGCGGTTGGCGCGCCAGTCGATCGGATCGATGCCGACCAGGTCGAGCGCCCAGTTGACCAGGCCGAAGTCCCGGGAGTAGATCATTGAGAAGATGAGCGCCACGACGGCGGTGGACGTGATGATCGGCATGGCGATCGCCATCCGGAAGAAGGTCTGGCCCTTGATCCGGCGGTTGAGGGCGTTGGCCAGCATCAGCGCGAGCAGAAGCTGCGGGACGGTCGACATGATGAACATGCCGAACGTGTTGAGGACCGCGTTCCAGAACTGGGGGTCGTTCGTGAGCAGCTCGACGAAGTTGTCCAGGCCGACGAACGAGATCGTGGTGTTCAGCGGCGACCGGTCGGTCAGCGCGATCCAGACCGTGTAGACGATCGGGTACGCGCCGAAGATCGCGAAGATCACGAAGAACGGCAGCACGTAGAGGTACGGCGAATACTTCAGGTCCAGCCGGGTCAGCGAGCGGCGGCGCTCGCGGTCCGGCTTCGGCTCTGCCCGGCGGCCGCGCGACCGGGCCGGGGAAGCCGTGTCGAAATCCAGGCTCATGGATCCTCCAACTGGGAGTGGACGCGGCGTCGGGGCGACGCCGACGGCGTCGCCCCGACCCTCTGCGGCCGGTTACTTACCGGCGGCCGCACCGTTCTTGACCGCGTCCTGCCAGGCCGCGTCGGGCGCCTGGCCCTGCTCGACGGCGCGCAGCGCGTTCTCCACCGCGGTCCGCACGGCCTGGTTCTTCGGGCCGAGGTAGACCGGCTTCAGCTCGGTGGCACCGGCGGCGAAGATGGTGCCGGTCGGCGCGTTGTTGAAGTAGTCGTTGGTCGCGGAGGCGACCGCCGCGTCCGTCAGGGCCTGCGGCGACGACGGCAGGTTGCCGACCTTCTTGAACGCCTCGACCTGGCCCTTGGCGCTGCTCAGGAACTTGGCCAGCTCGACGGCCTCCTTCTGGTGCTTGCTCGACTTCGGCACGCCGAGGAACGAGCCGCCCCAGTTGCCGCCGTTGCCGGGGGCCTTGGCGATGTCCCACTTGCCGGCCGCGGCGTCACCGGCCTGGCCCTTGATGACACCGGTCATCCAGGCGGGGCAGGCGATGGTGGCGAAGGTCGCGTTCTTGAAGCCGGCGTTCCACTCGTTGGAGAACGACTGGAGGTTGTTGGACAGCCCGGCCTGGATCATCTTGGTGGTCAGGTTGAACGAGGTCCGGACGTCGGGGTTGCTTTCCAGGACCAGGTTGTTGCTCTTGTCGTAGTAGGTGTAGCCGGTGCCGGCGCCGGCGACCTGGCTCAGCACCACGTTGAAGAAGTTGGTCGCGGCGTCGACGAACTTGTTCTTCTTGTCGGCGGCGGCGAACTTCGTGCCGGTCGCGATGAACTCGTCCCAGGTCGGCCAGAGCTTGGCGACCTCTTCGCGGTCGGTCGGCAGGCCGGCGGCCTGGAACAGGTCGGTGCGGTAGCAGATCGCCATCGAGCCGACGTCGGTGCCGAGGCCGAGCACCTTGCCGTCCGGAGTGCTGCCCTGCTCCCACTTCCACGGCAGGAAGTTGCCCTTGAGGTCGTTCGCGCCGTGGTCGGCCAGGTTCACGAACTTGTCGGCCTGGGCGTAGAACTGCACGATCGTGCCCTCTTCGATGGCGACCACGTCGCCCGCGCCGGCACCGGCGGTGATCTGCTGGGTCAGGCGGGTGTTGTAGTCACCCAGGCCCAGGCCCTTGCCGCGCTCCTGGATCTTGATGTTGGGGTTGTCGGCCTGGTACTGCTCGTACAGGGCCTCGTATCCGAATCCCTGGTCGCCGAAGACGTCGACGATCAGCGTGATGGGCTCGTTCGGGTCGGCCGAGTCCGAGTCGTTGCCGCAGGCGGTCGCGGCGAAGACCGCGACGGACGCGAGTGCGGCAGCCGCGATCCGCCGACGGCGGGGCGTGACGATCATCCTGACCCCTCTCAGGTCGTGATGTCTTTCTTGGTGGTGGGGGATCTCTCCGCACACGGAACTCGGTGTCGTGGCGTGGACCACACACCGCCGGGAGCGCTCCCATGAGATTGCCGACACGTTTCCTGAGTGTCAATAGACCCTTGGGAGCGTTCCCATTTCGTTACCGCCGCCCTCTCGGCGGAGGGCCGGACCGGGGCTCGGCCGTCGGCGGATCGCGGTGGTCGGGCGCGGCGTGACGGGTTCCCTGATCACCGTGATCAGGGACCGGACGGCACGGCACGCCTACGACCCGCCCGACCTACTCCCTGATCACGCGGATCTCGGGGCGGGGCCGGGCAGGGCGGGCGACCGGGAAGGGAGCCGGGAAGAGAGCTACGCCAGGCGGCGCAGGAGGGTGGTCACCCGGTCGGGGGCGAAGGTCCACGGGTCGAACGGGCGGCCGATCCACATCTGCAGCTCGGCGTAGCGGGGGTGGGCCGGATCCGAGACCGCGGCCAGGAACTGCTCGTAGCCGAACGCGCCACCGACATCCTCCGGCGGGCAGGCCCGGCCGCCGTCGACGCACACCGGGTAACGCTCCCCCGGCTCGGCGCCGAAGACGTCCTCCACCACGATCTCGTGCTCCCACCAGTCGCCGAAGTCGTACGTGTAGAGGAACCGGGTCCCCTTCGCCCCCACCGTGTCGAGGCGTACGTCCAACTCGTCGCGCAGGGTCAGCTCGCCGTCCGGATCCGGCTCGCCGTACTGCTGGCCGCCGATGTCGAACGAGTGCAGGTGACAGTCCTGCCAGCCCATCGCGTGCTGGACCACCCGGTGCAGGCGGTCGAGCGTGTAACCGCCCGGCACCAGCACCCGCCGCCACACCGGCGGGGACACGTCGGACAGCGAAACCTTGAGCTGGAAGATCTGACGCGGCATGGCCTGGCATCCTTCGGGCTAGGCTTCCCCCATGATCTGCCGCGCGTGCCGGGAACGCCGACACGACGACTGTCGGGGTCGCAACTGGTGCGACTGCCAGCACCGTACCGCCGTACCGACCCCTCCCGTGACCGGACCGGCGGGCGAATGACCGCCATCCGCCGCTTGTCACCCGATCCGGCCACCGCCGGCATCGACGACGACACGATCGCCGACCTGTACGGCCGCCCCGCCGAAGCCACCCTGCGGGTCAACTTCGTCACCAGCGCCGACGGGGCGGTGGAGATCGAGGGACACTCCGAGGGGCTGTCCGGCGGGCCGGACAAGCGGGTGTTCGGCGTCCTGCGGATGCTCTGCGACGCCCTCGTCGTCGGCGCCGGAACCCTGCGTCACGAGGGCTACCGGGCGCTGCGCCTCGACGAGCGCCGCCGGGCCTGGCGGGTGGCGCGCGGGCTCCCGGCGTACCCGACGCTCGTCGTGGTCTCCGGCGCCCTCGACCTCGACCCCCGGCAGGCGGCGTTCGCCGACGCGCCGGTACGGCCGGTGATCCTCACCCACGGGCGGGCGCCGCACCGGCCCGACCTGGCCGAGGTCGCCGACCTGGTGACCGTCGGCGACGACGCGGTCGACCTCGGCGCGGCGGTCGACCTGCTGCACCGACGCGGGCACCGGCAACTGCTGTGCGAGGGTGGCCCGCACCTCTTCGGCGGGCTGACCGCCGCAGACCTGGTCGACGAGGTCTGCCTGACCGTGTCGCCGCTGCTGACCGGTGCCGGCGCCGGCCGGATCACCGCCGGGCCGGCGAGCCCGCCCCGCACGATGCGGTTGCGGCACGCGCTCGCCGCCGACGACGTCCTGATGCTCCGCTACACCCGCTGACCGTCCCGTCCGGCCCGCGCCCGAGCCGCGCTGATCAAGGAGTTGTCGCGCGACAAAACGCACGGACCGGGCACGGTTTCTCCTTGATCAGCGCGGCGGCCTGATCAGCGCGGCGGCGGCGCGACGGCGGCGGCGAGTTTGCCGACCGCCGCCACCTCCAGGGCGTACGCCTCGGCCAGGGCCCGGCCGGTCGCGGCGAACAGGTCGGCGATCCCGGCCGAATCCAGCGGTGGCACCTCGGCGTACTCGCGGCTCAGCCCGGCCAGTCCCGCCGCGGCCGCCGCCGCGGTGTCCCGGCCGGCGTCGCCGTCGGCGACGACCGCCCCGCCGAGTTCGGCGGTCAGCTCACGCATCCGCGCGAACGCCGGCACCGACGCCGGCAACGCCGCCTCGGCCACCTCGTGCCAGGCCCCGGCGGCAGCGTCGAACGCCTCGGCAGCCTCGACCAGTTCCGGGGAGTCGAGCAGCCCGGCCGCCTCGCGCAGGAACGTGGCGTACAGCCCGCGCAGGTTTCCGCCGGTGATCCCGGCCGGCGACACGGCCTCCCAGACCGACAGCAGCGCCCCGGTCAGCCCGGCCCCGTCGGCGAACACCTTCGGCCAGCCCTTGGCGTTGCGGCCGTCGGTCATCAGCCGCGACCACTTGCGCCAGGCCGGCAGCGAGAACGACGTCGACGGCGCCGACAGGTGCGCGGCGCAGTCGGCCAGCCCGGCGACGACCGCGCCGCGCACGGTCGCGCCGTCGAGTTCGAGGCCAGCCGCCGGCCGGGCCTCGATGAGCAGGTTCTTGTACGACACCACCCGCGCCCGAGCCCGGTCCAGGTCGGCGCGGTCGACGGTGAGCGGCCGGAGGTTGCGGTCGTCGACGCGGATGCCGCCGCCGGTGCGGGCGTACGCGACGACCGGGTGCCCGCCGTGCCCGTCGTGGTGGGCCGGCAGGTGCCAGTAGCCGACGAGTTGCCGGTCCGGCAGCACGATCGCCGGTCGGCCGGCGTCGAGGGCGGCGTCCAGGGCGGCGGCCGCTCCCCTGGCCCCGGCGGTACGGTGCACCTCGGCCGGGATCCCGATCCGGGCCAGGGTGTCCGGCGTCCAGGTCTGGTACTGCCAGCGGTTGCGGAACCCGAGCGTCACCCAGCAGGTGCGGTGGGCGGCGAACTCCCACAGGATGTAGCCGGCGCCGAGCCCGCCGCCGATCCCGAAGAGCATCGCCTCGGACAGCGGGGCGCCGTCGTGCCGTACCCGGTGGTGGGCCAGGACGTTGGCGAGGTTGGCGGACTCGGGGTGGACGCCGCCCCGCAGCGTCCAGCCGTGGTCGACGGTCGGGGCGGGCTGGTCGGTCACCACGTGCCGCCGGGCGGTGAGGTAACGCTCGCCGGTGGCGGCCATCCGGGCCCGGATACGTTCCTTGAGCTGCTTCTTGCCGGTCATGTCGTGCTCCGTACGGCCGTACGCGCGCCCGTTTCCCACGCCCGGTCACGGTCGGCCGGATGAAGAGTGGACCTGACCTGTCGCACAGTCCCGAGGCACCTGCGTCCCCTTTGCCTCCGCGTCGCCGGGCGGCGTGGGCGCCTGGTCAGGAGGTATGGCGTAGGACCCGCCGCGCACAGCATAGCGCCACCGTGGCGCCGGGGCTTCCCGGGACGCGTGGGTGTCCCTTGCGTTTCCGACACCCCAACGAAATCATCTACGTCAATACTTAGCGGATGCCCCCGCGGGTGGAAACCGGAGGAGACCGCCATGATCCGTCGTGCCCTGCTGGCCCTCGCCCTCGCCGCCGCGACCGTCGTCGCCCTGCCCGCGGCGCCCGCCCAGGCCCGGTACTGCCAGATGAACCACTGGTGCACCACCCTGTACTACACCGACGGCAGCCTCACGACGGCGGTCGGCGGGGTCTATGTGGAGTGCGACGGCTACCAGTTCCAGTGGGGCGAGTGGACCCCGTTCGTGACCTTCGAGGAGCACCCCTGCTCGCCGCAGTGGTGACGGACGCCGGCGGTCACCGCGGCGACGACGCTCCAGCATCCGGCGACCCGTCGTCCGGCCCCACCCCGGGTGGCCGGGCGGTCGCCGACGGTCCCGGGCGGGGGACGTCGCGCAGCTTTTCCGGATTCAACATGTGGTAGAGGGCCACGATCGCACCGTCGGCCACGATCGGCGCGACGACCACGAGAAGGTCCCTGGCCTCGACGACGTAGCCGAGGCGGCCGTTGACCAGCACCGTCTCCCAGCGCGGATCCCGCCGCCTCGCCTGGTGGAACAACCCGGCGACCAGCCTGGCCACCTCCTGCGCACCGACCAGCGGCCGGCGGACCGACGGCGCCAGCCCGCCGCCGTCGCCGACGAACTCCACGTCCGGAGCGAGCACCCGGACCAGAGCGGCCAGGTCGCCGCGCTCGGCCGCGGCGAGGAACGCGGCCAGCACCCGGCGCTGTTCGGCCGGGGCGGCACCGCCGGACAGCCGCGCCGGCGGCACGGCGTCCACCGCCCGCCGGCCGCGTGAGGCGAACTGGCGGGCGCCGGCCGGGCTGACGGACAGGACCGTCGCGATGTCGGCGAACGGCACACCGAACACGTCGTGCAGGACGAACGCCACCCGCTGCTCGGGGGTGAGCCGTTCCAGTACCACCAGCAGCGCGAGGCTGACCTGTTCGGCGCGTACGGCGGTCTCGGCCGGGTCGTCGTCGGCCGGCAGCCGGGACACCAGCGGTTCGGGCAGCCACGGCCCGACGTACGCGGCGCGCCGGACCCGGGCCGAGCGCAGCACGTCCAGGCAGATCCGGGCGACCACGGTGGTCAGCCAGGCCCGCAGGTCGGTCACGTCGGGGCGGGCGGCGGCGTAGCGCAGCCACGTCTCCTGCACCGCGTCCTCCGCCTCGGCCCGGATTCCCAGCATCCGGTAGGCCACCCCGAACAGGTGGGACCGATGGGCTTCGAAGGCTTCGTGCATGGCCGGTCGACCATAACCGACCCGGTGCCGTCGCACCGGCCACCGCCCGCTCAGGCGAGGTCGGCCAGCCGGCCGATCGCCACCGCCAGTGCCAGCGCGAAGAGCAGCGCGTTCGCCGCGACCGCGCGCGGTTCGCCGAGCCGGGCGTGCGACCAGGCCGCCCCGACCATCACCACGCACAGGCCGACGGCGGCCAGCGGGGTCAGCACCGGGGCGATGCCGGTGGCCCAGGGCAGCACGAGCCCGACCGCCGCCAGGATCTCGCAGCCGGCGACGAACCGTACGAGTGGCATCGGGAACAGCGCGGTCCCGGTCTGCCCGGTCGTGATCAGCCGGTCCCGGTCCATCGTGCTCTTGACCGCTCCGGAGCCGGCGAAGACGACCGCCAGCAGGAGTTGCGCGATCCACAGAAAAGTGTCCATGCCGGTGGGACGAGACAGCGTCGACCGACGTGACGCAGCCCGACTTACCCTAATTAAGTTGCAACTTACGTAAGCATTGACTTAAGCTCCGGCCCGTGGAGGTTCTGGATGTTCTCGGTGACCCCGTGCGGCGCCGGATCGTGGAGGCACTGTCCTCGGGCAGCCTGACGTCGGGCGCGATCGCCGCCCGCTTCGACATCAGCCGGCCCGCCATCTCGCAGCACCTGGGCGCGCTTCTGGCGGCCGGCGTGGTGACCGTGCGACCGGAGGGCACCCGCCGCGTCTACGCGCTGAACCCCGACGCCCTCGACGCCGCGGCCGACTGGCTCGAACAGCAACGCGTGCGGTGGAACCGCGGCCTCGACGCCCTCGAACAGGCACTCGACACCGGACAGATCTGATACGGAGAAGACATGCCCATCGAACAAGCCCGCTTCGGCACCCTCGGGATCGGGTCCGGCGGAGACTTCCGGATCCGGTTCGAACGCGAACTCGCCCATCCGCTCGACCGGGTGTGGAACGCGCTCGTGGACCCCGGGAAACTCCGGGTCTGGATGCCGGGCTGCGTGATCGAGCCGCACGTCGGCGGCCGGGTGCACTACGACTTCGGCGACGAGGGCGCGGCCACCGGGGTCGTCACCGGGCTGGAGGCGCCGGGCGAGCGGGGCCTGCTCGAACACACCTGGGAGTGGCCGGGCGTGCCCGACTCCGCGGTGCTCTGGCAGTTGACACCGGCGGTCGCCGGGACCACGCTCACCCTCACCCACCGCGAACTGGTCGCCGAACCGGCCCGCGACTTCGCCATCGGCTGGCACCTCATCCTCGACACCCTGGAGCGCTACGCCGCCGGCCTGGAGTGGGAGGACGTGTGGGACGGCTACGAGGAGATCTCGGCCGGCTACGCCAGCCGGACCGTCGGCTGAGGCGCGCGCCGGCCGGCATCGGCCCGGCGACCGGTTCCGCGCTCACGGCAACTCCCGGTCAGCAGGTGGAGTGGAAGAGGCCGGCGACCGGGGTGCTGTCGACCAGGTCGTTGTAGACGGCCACGGCCTCCTCGGTCGGCAGGACGTGCACGGTGACGCCCCGCTCCCCCAGCAGGTCCAGCGCCTGCGGGGTGACGTGCATCCGCAACTCCATCCCGCGCGACAGCACGACGGTGGTCGCGCCGGCGGCGAGCAGTTCCTCGACGTCGGCGGGCTGGATGCCGGGCTGGTGCTGGGTGCCGGTCTCGGTCCAGTCCCACGGCCGGCCGCCACCGGGATAGAGCTTGAAGTCCTTGCCCGCTTCCAGGCCCTCGACCTCCATCCGCCCCCACGAGACGGAGAGGATCCTCGGCGATCGCGCGTCCGTACCCATTCGTGCCTCCTTCGGCGGTCAGCGGCAAAGGCTACCCACCCACCACCCCGTCACACAGGGGCGCCGAGAAGTGACGCAATGTACGGACACGCCGGGTACGCCGTCGAGGTTTCGGCCGTGTCGGTGGGGTGGGGCAGGATACCTGTCGTGACTGACGGAGAAATCGGGACCGAGGGGGCCGGCGAGCCGGTCGGGCGGGTGCTCGGCACCGCCGACGCGACCCCGCTCTCGTTCTGGACCGCCGTCGCACCGGACAGCTTCCTGCAACTCGACGACGTGGTGGTGACCCGCCGGGAACTTCCCGACCGCGAGCCGGTGACGATCGCCGGGGTGGTAACCCAGGTCCGGGCCCGGCACGAGGGCGCCCAGTTCGACTCCGACGTGTTCGCCATCGCCGACGGCACGCTCCCCGCCCAGGTGCAGGAGGCGGCCGAGATCACCACGACCCGGGTCGACCCGGAGGTCTACGTGCCGCCGGCGCCGGGTGCGCCGGTGCACCGCGCCGAGGGCGACGCGCGGGCGCGGGCGCTGCACTTCGACCGGATGGAGCGGCGGATCCCGATGGGGACCGGCCGCGACGGCGTACCCGTCTATCTCAACGCCGACTTCCTCGACGGGCAGCGCGGTGCGCACGTGTCGATCTCCGGCATCTCCGGGGTGGCGACCAAGACCAGTTTCGCCACGTTCCTGCTCTACTCGGTGTTCCGGTCCGGCCAACTGGGCGGCGACGCGGTCAACGCCAAGGCGCTGATCTTCAACGTCAAGGGTGAGGACCTGCTCTTCCTCGACCACCCGAACGCCCGGCTCGACGACGCGACGGTGGCCGCGTACGCGAAGCTGGGCCTGCCGGCCGGACCGTTCCCGGACGTACGGGTCTACGCCCCGCCCCGGGTCGGCGACCCGACCGGCACCCCGGACGTGACCAGCCGGACGGCCGGCGTCGACAGCTTCTACTGGACGCTTTCCGAGTTCTGCGCCGACGGCCTGCTGCCCTACGTGTTCGCCGACGCCGACGACGAGCGCCAGCAGTACACGATGGTGGTCCACTCGGTCGCCGCGCACCTGGCCCGGCACGCCCGGCCGGCCGACGGCGGGATCAGCCTCGACGGGGTGCGGATCGGCTCGTACGGCGATCTGGTCGACCACGTCGTGGAGCAGGTCAACGACGAGGAGACCCGCCGCGAGTGGGCCGGCAGCGCGGTCGGCCTGGGCACCGTCAACGCGTTCGCCCGCCGGCTGATCGGCAGCAAGAAGGACCTGGCCCGGCTGATCCGCGGCGACCTGGCGACCCGCCGGCCGCACACCATCAACACCGCCGACAGCGCCCAGGTGACCGTGGTCGACCTGCACAACCTGCCGGACCGGGCGCAACGGTTCGTGGTCGGTGTGACGCTGAAGAACGAGTTCACCCGTAAGGAGAAGGCCGGCACCGCCAAGCCGCTGCTGTTCGTGGTCCTCGACGAGCTGAACAAGTACGCCCCGCGCGAGGGCTCCTCGCCGATCAAGGAGGTGCTGCTCGACATCGCCGAGCGGGGCCGCTCCCTCGGCGTGATCCTGGTCGGCGCGCAGCAGACCGCGAGCGAGGTCGAACGGCGGATCGTCACCAACTCGGCGATCCGGGTCGTCGGCCGGCTCGACCCGGCCGAGGCGTCCCGCCCCGAATACGGCTTCCTGCCACCGGCCCAGCGGCAGCGGGCGCTGCTCGCCAAGCCCGGCACGATGTTCGTCAACCAGCCCGACATCCCGGTCCCGCTCTGCCTGGAGTTCCCGTTCCCGGCCTGGGCGACCCGCAAGTCCGAGGCGGGCAACGCCCCGTCGGAGACGCTGCGGTCGCTGACCCAGGCCGCCGACCCGTTCGCCGTCGTCGGCGCCCGCGCCGACGACGACATCCCGTTCTGACCCCGGAGGCGGCCGTGAAGATCCTGCACACCTCCGACTGGCACGTCGGCAAGGTCCTCAAGGGACGGTCCCGGACCGAGGAGCACATCGCGGTCCTCGCGCAGGTCGTCGCGATCGCCCGCGAGGAGCGGCCCGACCTGGTGATCGTCGCCGGGGACCTCTACGACACCGCCGCCCCGACCCCGGAGGCGACCCGGCTGGTCACCCGGGCGCTGTCGGCGCTGCGCGGCACCGGCGCCGCCGTCGTCGCGATCGGCGGCAACCACGACAACGGCGCCGCCCTGGACGCGCTGCGGCCGTGGGCCGAAGCCGCCGGCATCACCCTGCGCGGCTCGGTCCGCGACAGCGCCGCCGAACACGTGCTGACCGGCACCACCGGGGGCGGCGAGCGGTGGCGGCTGGTCGCGCTGCCGTTCCTGTCCCAGCGATACGCCGTACGCGCCGTCGAGATGTACGAACTGAGCGCCGCCGAGGCGGTGCAGACGTACGCCGACCACATGGGACGGCTGTTCGCCAAGCTCACCGAGGACTTCGGCGAGCCCGGCGTGGTCAACCTGATCACCGCGCACCTGACGGTCGTCGGCGCCCGCACCGGCGGCGGCGAACGCGACGCGCACACCGTCATGAACTACGCCGTTCCGGCCAGCGTCTTCCCGACCGGCACCCACTACGTCGCCCTCGGCCACCTGCACCGCGCGCAGCAGGTGCTCGGCCCCTGCCACGTCCGCTACAGCGGCAGCCCGCTCGCCATCGACTTCGGCGAGGAGGAGAACAGCCCGTCGGTCGCGGTCGTCACGGTCGGCGCCGACCAGGCGGCCCGGGTACGCGACGTACCGGTCACCGCCGCGGTCGGGCTGCGCACCGTACGTGGCACGCTGGAGCAACTGGCGGCGCTGCCGGTGACCGACGACTGGCTGCGGGTGTACGTCCGCGAGACGCCGCGCGCCGGCCTGCGCGAGGAGGTGCAGGACCTGCTCCCCCGCGCCCTGGAGGTCCGCGTCGACCCGGAGATGCTGCCGACCGCCGACGCCCGCAAGCGCGCCGCCCAGCGGGCCGGCCGCTCGCCACGCGAACTCTTCGGCGACTATCTCGACAGCGTCGGGCACGCCGACGACGGCGTACGGGAGTTGTTCGACGAACTGATGGAGGAGGCGAGTCGTTGAATTGGGCCAGCCACCGGAGACCGGCGACCGCCCGATCCACCCGGTGACCGACGAGGGAGGCGATTAGACAATGCGGCCGTTGCGGCTGGACCTGGCCGGCTTCACCGTCTTCCGCGAGGAGACGACCGTCGACTTCACCGACGCGGACTTCTTCGCCCTGGTCGGGCCGACCGGCTCGGGCAAGTCGACGATCCTCGACGCGATCTGCTTCGCCCTCTACGGCACCGTTCCGCGCTGGGGCGGCACCCGCGGCATCGCGAACGCGCTCGCCCCGTCGGCGAACGAGGCCCGGGTCCGGCTCGTCTTCGACGCGGCCGGGTCCCGCTACGTCGCCAGCCGGGTCGTCCGCCGCGACGGCCGGGGCAACGTCAAGACCGGCAACGCCGGACTGCAGCGGATGCCACCGGGCTTCGACGTCAGCAAGCTCGACACCGGGATGAGCCCGGAGGACCTCGGCGAGGTGCTGGCCGGCACCCCGAAGGAGATGGACGAGGCGGTCGTGGCGGCGGTCGGGCTGCCGTACGACCAGTTCACCAGCTGTGTGGTGCTGCCGCAGGGGCAGTTCGCCGACTTCCTGCACGCCAAGCCCGCCGCCCGCCAGGAGATCCTGGTCAACCTGCTCGACCTCGGCGTCTACGACCGGGTGCAGAAGTCCGCGTCGGCGCGGGCGTCGGCGGCCGAGGCCCGGCTCGCCGCCGTCGACCAGCTGCTCGACGGGCTCGCCGACACCGACGACGACACCCTGGCCGCCACCGGGGAACGGGTCACCGCGATGCGTCGGCTGGCCGGCGAGGTCGAGGCGGCCGTACCCGGTCTGGCCGACGCCGAGCGGGCCACGGCCGGGGCGGCGGACGCGCTGGCCGCCCTCGACGTCGAGATCGCCCACCTCGACGCGGTACGGGCCCCCGCCGACCTGGGCGCGGTCACCGGCGCGGTCGCCACGGCGCGGGCCGGTGCGGACGAGGCGGCGGCGGACGTCGCCGCCGCCGAGGAACGCGAGGAGAAGCTGCGCGGGAAGTCGCCGCGGCCGGTGACGAGGCGGCGCTGCGCCTGCTGCTGACGGCGCACGCCGACCGGGACCGGCTCGCCGCCGAGGCCGGCGCGCTGACCGCCGGACTGGCCGGCGCCCAGGCCGAGCACGACGCCGCCGGCGCCGCGCTGGAGGCGGCGCGGGACGCCGCGCGGCGGGCGACCGCCGACCTGGAGGCGGCCCGCCACGCCTACCAGGAGGCGCAGACCGTCGACCGGGCCGCCGCGTTGCGCGCCCACCTCACCGCCGGTGGCCCCTGCCCGGTCTGCGAGCAGCCGGTCACGGCCGTACCACCGGTCCCGGCGGGTTCGGCGGTCGCCGCCGCCGAGGCCGCCGGCCACGCCGCCCGCAAGGCCGCCGACCGGGCCGAACAGGTCGTCGCCGAACGCGACCGGACCGCCCGCGACCTGGAACGGACCCTGGACCGGGCGCGGGCCCGGCACGAGCGGCTCACCGCCGACCTCGCCGGCCTCGACGGCCGGCTCGCCGACTCCCCGGCCCGGACGCCCTGCGCCGGGAACTGGACGCGGTCGCCGCGCTGCGGGCCGCGCTCGACGACGCGGGTACGGCGGTCCGCGCCGCCCGGGAGACCGGCCGGCGGGCCACCGCCGCCGTGGTCGCCGCACAGGACCGGATCCGGTCCGCGTGGCGCGCCTTCGACCAGGTACGCGACGGGCTGGCCCGCCTCGGCCCGCCGGCCGCCGACCGCGACGACCTCGCCGCCGCCTGGGACACGTTGTGTTCGTGGGCGGGCGGCGAACTCGACCGGCGCCGGACCGACCGGGTCGCCGCCGCGGGTGCGGTCGACGCCGCGTACGCCGCCCGGGACGAGGCCGCGGCCGCCGTCGTCGCGCTGTTCGCGGCGGCCGGCGTCGACGTGCCGCCGGCCGGGGCCGGCCGCAGCGGAGCCGACCCGGCGCGTGACCTCACCCGGGCCGCCGCGGTCGCCGTCGAACGCGCCGAGGCCGACCTGCGCCGGCTCACCGAACGCCGCGAGCAGGCGGCCGAGCTACGCGGGCAGCGGGCCGGGCACGAACGTGACCACCGGGTCGCCAAGGCCCTCTCCGGCCACCTGCGGGCCAACAACTTCGAACGGTGGCTGCTCGCCGAGGCCCTCGACCAGCTCGTGGACGGCGCCTCCGGCATCCTGCGCGAGCTGACGTCCGGGCAGTACGAGCTGGTGCACGACAAGGGCGAGTTCTACGTCGTCGACCACCACGACGCCGGCCTGCGCCGGGTGGTGCGGACGCTGTCCGGCGGCGAGACGTTCCAGGCGTCGCTGGCGCTGGCCCTCGCCCTGTCCGAGCGGCTGGCCGGCATGTCGGCCACCGCCGCCAGCCTCGAATCGATCGTGCTCGACGAGGGCTTCGGCACCCTCGACGCGGCCACCCTGGACACCGTCGCGGCGACGCTGGAGAACCTGGCCGCCCGCGGCGACCGGATGGTCGGCGTCGTCACCCACGTGCCCGGGCTCGCCGAACGGGTCCCGGTCCGGTTCGAGGTGCACCGGGACGCGCGTACCGCCCGGGTGGAACGGACCGGGCTGTGACCGGCTGGCACGTCGACGCGTGGGACCCGTCGTACGGGACGTCGTTCGAGGCGCCGGCCGGACCGGCCGCGCCCAGCAGCGCCCAGGTCGACCCGGGCATCGAGGTGCCGGCCGGCGCCTGGGCGCCCCGGCCCGCGCCCGCCGGCCTGGCCGCCCCCGACGTGGTCCTGCTCGTCGACGGCGTACGCCGCAACGACGCCAGCCTGTGGAGCCGCGAGGACGACGGCGCGTCGTACCCGGGGCTCGCCGCCTCCTACGCCGCCGGCGTGGTCCGCTGCGACCTGCGCCGCGGCGCCGCCGAACTCGCCGGGTTCGCGGTCCGGCGCGGGCTGTTCACCGCCAGCCCGGCCGGCGCCGACGTCGTCGCCGGGCAGATCCGCTACGCCCTGCACCGGGTCAGCCCACCGGGCGAACTCGCCAAGCTGCCGGTCGCCGTACAGCCACAGTTGACCGCGCTGGAGGTCGACGTCTCCAACGCCGCCCGCGTCGACGGCGACCTGCTGATCGTCGACGGGCCGCTGCGCAACCGCCGGCAGCTGCCACGCGCCCTCGGCTACATCAAGACCCAGCACAGCCAGTACCTCGACGCCCGCGAGCAGGCGGTCGTCACCTCGCTGCGGGCGACCGAGCGGTCGCCGGTGTTCCGGCTCGGCACCGCCTGGGGCGGCTGGTCCTGGTATCTGCGGCTGCCCGGCCCGACCGGCGCCCCCTGGGCCGGCATCGTCCGGGTCGAGTGCTCCGCCGAGCTGTCCGATGTGGAGGCCGTGGAGCTGGCGGACCTGTCGCAGGTGACGCTGCCCCGGTTCGCGTCGACGCCGTACAAGGACCCCCGGGCGCCACAGAACCTGATCCCGATCGCCGGGCTGGAACGGCGGCTGCGGGCGATGCTCGGCGACGCCCGCCTGCTGCACCGCGCCCTGACCATGACCACGTCCCGCCGTACGGCCAACCGGCCCCGCTAGCCGGTCAGGCGTACCGCCCGCCAGTCCCGCTCAGGCCGCCGAGGCGGTCTCCCCGGGAGGCACTCCGTCCGGGCCTGCACCACCACGTGGGTGGAACACGAAAGCCGAGCCGTTCTCGTCCAGGTCGATGGTCAGCGACGCGTCCAGCGCCTTGGCCAGCCGGGTGAGTAGCGGCAGGGTCGGCAGCGAGTCACCGCCCTCGATATTGGAGATCTGCGGCTGGGTCATGCCGGCGCGCCGGGCAAGCTCCGCCTGGGACAGTCCGAGCTTCGCACGGCGGTCGTAGACGGCCTGCCCGAGCGCGAACGCGTACCCGGCCTCGACGTAGGCGGGAGACGGCTCGACCGGCTCGCCCAGGAGTTTTCTGGTTCGACGGGTCTTCCAGCGACTGTGGTTCACAACCCCTCCCCTCTGGTCCGGTCGTAGTCGTGCTCGGCCGGAGCATGCTCCGCCTCGCACAATCTGTATGACTTCCCTGGTTGCGGATGCACGGCTGCCGTCCCGGCATACTCGACGGCGTGGGGCGGAAGCGGGGTGGGCAGCGGCTCGGGGTACGGATCGACTCCGGGCTGGCCGAACTCGCCCCCGACCCGGACCGCCCCGCCAGCTTCACGCTGCTCGTCGACGGCACCCCGCAGTCGCACGTCGACCTCGCCGACCCGACCCACCTGGAGTTCGAGTACGTCCGCCGGATCGCCATGGTCGTCGACCTGATGGCCCCCGCCGGCCGGCCGCTGCGGGTGCTGCACCTCGGCGGCGGCGCGCTCACCCTGCCCCGCTACGTGTCGCGTACCCGCCCCGGCTCCACCCAGCGGGTCGTGGAGATCGACGCCGCCCTGGTCGACCTGGTCCGGGAGCACCTGCCCTGGCCGCCCGACCGCAACCTGCGGGTCCGGGTCGGCGACGCCCGCGACGCGGTCACCACCGGCCGGGACGGGTCGTACGACCTGGTCGTCGCGGACGTGTTCGCCGGTGCCCGTACCCCGGCCCGGCTGACCTCGGTCGAGTTCGCGGGTGAGGTGGCCCGGGTGCTGGCGCCCGGCGGTCTCTGCGTCGCCAACCTCGCCGACGGCGGCGCGCTGAAGTACGCCCGCGGCCAGGTCGCCACCGTCGGTGCCGTACTCCCCCACGCCTGCCTGGTCGCCGACACGGCGGTGCTGCGCGGCCGGCGGTACGGCAACCTGGTGCTGGTCGCCGGGCGGGTGGAGCCGCCGGTGGCCGGGCTGACCCGGCGGGCGGCCGGCGACTGGTTCCCGGGCCGGGTGGTGCACGGCGACGAACTGGAGCGGTTCACCGGCGGTGCCGCCGTCGTACGCGACGCGACCGCCCGCCCGTCGGATCCGCCACCGGTGGGTTTCTTCTAGCCGGACAGGACCGTGACGTCCGGTGCGCCGTTCGCCGCGAACCACTCCGCGAGGGCCGCACCGTCGATCAGGTCGGGCTCCGTGCCGGAGCCGACGTCGACCGGGCCGACGACGTGGCCGCGAGCCCCGGTCACGAAGCTGCCGGCCAGCCGGGCGCCGGCCAACCGGGCCGGCCCGTCGTCGGGACCGAACCCGCAGTACCGCAGCGATGCCCCGCGCAGGTCTGCCCGCCGCAGGTCTGCCGCCAGGAAGACGGCCGAGTTGAGGAAGGCGTCCCGGAAGTCGGCGTCCGACAGCACGGCACGGTCGAATTCGGCGGCGAACAGGTGGGCGGCGCGCATCGCCGCACCTTCGGCGGCGATCTCGCTCGCCTCGATCTTGGTGAGGTCGGCTCCGGAAAGGTTGGCCCGGTTGAGGTCGGCGCCGATCAGGGTGGCCCCGCGCAGGTCGGCGTGGACGAGCCGGACACCGTCGAGGCAGGCACCGAACAGGTACGCCCCGGCGAGGTCCAGCCCGGTGAGGTCGGCGCCCCGGAAGTCGTACTGGTCGCCGACGAGATCGGGGCCGTCGGATGCGGAACGGGCGTCCAGGTATTTCTCCAGAGCCGACCGAGCGTCAGCCTCGACCGGCCACGCGGTGACGGAATGCCGATTCTTGCCATAGCCGATCATGGGTAGAACACCACTTTTCCATCCCATTCTCTCCGGGCGGCAACCCGCGCCTTGAGATCATCACTCGATTCACGGGTCAACAACCAGGTATCGACGATCACGTTCTTCCCGTCACCGATCTCGTCCTTGATGGTGAGTTCGAAGGCTGCCGGCTCGTAGCGACCTCTCAGCCCATCCGGCATCGACTCCCCCGCCCGCCTGTCGTACGGCGGAAAGAACTCGGCCGGCCCCTTCACGTCCCAGTACCGCCCACCCGAGTCGACGAAATCACCCTGATCCTTGACGGCGTCGGGCCTGCTCTGGTCCAACTCGGCCCGCCGGATCGGCCCCGGAAGGTCACCGCGCCGCTCGCATTCGAGCCCGACCTCCGCCTCCCGGGGCGTCTTCCTCGTAACGCGACCTCCCTGCGCGGGGTCACGGGCGAGTTCCGCCATCCGCCCCTGGTATTCCGGCGTACCGACCTCAGGAGTGACGTAGGACTCCGTCTCCGCGGGCCCGCCGAGCCGCCGGTCGTTCTCGGCAACGGCCCGGCGGACATCGGCCCGCGACGGCCCGTCGGCGACGGCCTCCGTTCGGGGCGACTGTCGATCATCGGCAGCCGGGCTCCCACTGTCGACCGGGGCGTCGACCGTGACCCGGCTCCGCTCGACGGTCATGAACCCCTTTCCCACCAACCGGAGGCCGACATCGGAATGCCGCGAAAGATGGCCGCCATCCATCGAACTGGATGCATGCGGAGAGTAGCCACAGCACTGCGCGACAGCCCATCGACCGCTCGATCATTGGCACCATTTGACAGACATGGGTCAATGCCACAAGGGAGCCGATGGTTGGGATAAGGGCTCGGAATGTCATTTTCCGCCCACATTGGTCGATCGACCTCATGGGAGCACCGGCACGGCCAGCACCCGCTCCTCGGAACGCCGGGCGCGTGGCACAGTGTCCGGGTGGACGGGACCGGGCCGGCGGTGAGCCGGGTGCTGCGGCCGCCGGCCGGCTACCACCTGGCCGGTTCGGTCGGCGCGCTCGCGATGGGCCGCCACGACCCGTGCGCCCGGTTCGTCGCCGGCACCTTCTGGTGGACGGCCCGGACCCCGGACGGGCCGGGCAGCCTCGCGCTCCGCCGCAGCGGCACCGAACTGGTCGCCGAGGGCTTCGGGCCGGGCGCCGACCGGGTGGTCGACCGGGCCGACGCGGTCGCCGGCCTGCGTGACGACCTGACCGGGTTCGCCGAGGTCGCCGCCACGCATCCGGTGGTGGAGCGGCTCGCGCACGCCCACCGTGGGCTGCGACTGCCGGCCACCGGGCAGGTCTTCCCCCGGCTGCTGCGGGCCGTACTCGAACAGAAGGTCACCGGCAAGGAGGCGTACCGGGCGTACGCGGCGACCGTACGCCGGTTCGGAACGCCGGCGCCCGGGCCGGTCGCCAACCTGTGGATTCCGCCCGAGCCGGCGGCGATCGCGGCGCAGCCGTACTGGGTGTTCCACCCGTTCGGGATCGAGCAGCGCCGGGCCGACGCCCTGCGCCGGGCCGCCGCCGCGGCCGACCGGCTCGAACGGTGCGCCGACTCGGCCGAGGCGACCGCCCGGCTGACCGCGATCCCCGGCATCGGGCCGTGGACGGCGGCCGAGGTGGTCCGGATCGCGTACGGCGACGCCGACGCGGTCAGTGTCGGCGACTACCACATCCCGAACACGGTCGCCTGGGCGCTGGCCGGCGAACCGCGTGGCGACGACGCGCGGATGCTGGCCCTGCTGGCGCCGTTCACGGGGCACCGGGGACGGGTGTGCGCGCTGCTGGACGCCGCCGGCCTCCACGCACCCCGGTTCGGCCCCCGGATGCCCCTCCGCTCCTTCGCCCGCTACTGACCGCGCCCCGCCCACGCCCCCGCCCGCGCGCCCACGCGCCGTGCGCGTGGGCGGGGGCGCGGTGCACGCCGATCAAGGGCTTGTCGTGGCTGAGCCGGTCCGGAATGCCCGCAACATCCCCAAGATCGGCGCAGGCGGGGCGAGGCGGGAGCGGAGCGGGGGCGAGGCACGGAGCGGAGTGGGAGCACGGTGGGCGAGGGGCGGGCGCGAATGCGTCCGACCAGCCATGGACACGCTCCCATGGGACGTGGGAACATCGCGACATGTCCACCGACGTCGATACCCGACCTCGCCGCCGGCACCTGTGGATCGCCGCCGCGCTGGCCGGCACGCTGGTCGCCGTACTCGCCACGCAGTGGATCACCAGGGCGGGCGGCTCGGACTCCGGTGACCTTCGTACGCAGATCGCCGCCCGCATGGTGACCGTGCTCGAGAGCACCCCGGCCGAGCAGCACGGCGGCCACGGCGCGCACGCCGCCGGATACTCCGGCTCGACCACCGTCTGCGGCGTACGGATCTTCGGGTTCGAGCCGCCCGGGGCCACCAGCCTCGACATGGTCGACGTCGTCTACGGCCACCACCTGTGCGGCATCGCCGAGGGCAGGCGGCACTGGGACGGCGCCGTCAAGCTGGTCGGCCCGGTCGTGATGCGGCTGTCGACCGACCCGCCGACGATCCAGGTGGCCGAGGCGACGCAGACCGCGACGTTCCGGGAGCGGGTGCTCGAACTGATCCCGGCGCAATACCAGGCCGTGGCGTTCGAGGAGTCGCTCGACCCGTCGACCATGGCCGAGCTGCGCAAGCGCTACGACGACGCTGCCGGGTTCTGACGTACCCGGGTGGTTGACTGGGCGGATGGAGCTGCCAGTCAACCCACCGGTCGAGCCGATGCTCGCGAAGAGCGTGCCCGACATCCCCGTCGGCGACGGCATGACCTACGAGCCGAAGTGGGACGGCTTCCGCTGCATCGTCTTCCGTGACGGCGACGAGGTCGAGCTGGCCAGCCGGGGCGGCAAGACCCTGACCCGCTACTTTCCCGAGGTGGTCGAGCAGGCCCGGACCCAGCTCCCGGCCCGGTGCGCCGTCGACGCCGAGCTGATCGTGATCCGCCGTGACGGCGACGGCCGGCCCCGGCTCGACTTCGAACTGCTCTCCCAGCGCATCCACCCGGCCGCGTCCCGGGTCCGGATGCTGGCCGAGACCACCCCTGCCGACCTGGTCGCCTTCGACCTGCTCGCCATCGGTGACGAGGCGCTGGTCGACCGGCCGTACAGCGAGCGCCGGGCCCGGCTCGAGCGGGCGCTGCGCGGTGTCGAGCCGCCGGTGCACGTCACACCGACGACCACCGACCTGGCCACCGCCCGCCGCTGGTTCGAGATCTTCGAGGGCGCCGGCCTCGACGGGATCATCGCCAAGCCGGCCGACATCGCCTACGAGCCGGGCAAGCGGCTGATGTTCAAGGTCAAGCACGCCCGTACGGCGGACGTGGTGGTCGCCGGCTTCCGCTGGCACAAGTCCGGCCCGGTGGTCGGCTCGCTGCTGCTCGGCCTCTACGACGACACCGGCACCCTGCACCACGTCGGAGTGTCCGCCTCGTTCACGATGGCCCGCCGCAAGGAACTGCTCGACGAGCTGGCGCCGTACCGGGAAGGGGTGACCGGGCACCCGTGGCTGCACGGTGACCACGAGCTGGGCCAGCGGATCCCGGGCGGGCCGAGCCGGTGGACCGGCACGAAGACCCTGGAGTGGGAGCCGTTGCGGCCGGAGCTGGTCGTCGAGGTGGCGTACGACGCGATGGAGGGCGACCGGTTCCGGCACACCGCCCGGTTCGTGCGCTGGCGGCCGGACCGCGATGCGCGGTCGTGCGGCTACGACCAGTTGGACCGGCCGGTGCGCTTCGATGTCGACCAGGTCCTCGCGGGCGATCCCGACCCGACCGGCTGACCGGGCGGCATAGGCTGGGCACGGCGGCAGCACGATCTTGGAGGGTGCCCGTGGCCCGCGACCACCGGACGATCCTGGCCGGCCTGCTGGCCGCGACCCTGGCCCTCGCCGGCTGCACGCTGCCCGGCCGCGGCGACCGTGGCACCGCCCCGCAGGGCACCCCGACGGAATCGGCCGGTGCCGCGGCGACGGTGTGGCGGCCCTGCCCCGAGGTGGCCGAGGACCTGGTGGGCCGGGGTGCGGCCGGCGTGACCTACGAATGCGCGACCATCCAGGTCCCCCGGGACTGGGCGGCACCCGACGGCGGCACGTTCGACCTGGCGCTGCTGCGGGCCCGGGCGGCCGACCAGCGTGACCGGATCGGGTCACTGGTGCTCAACCCCGGCGGGCCGGGCGGTTCCGGCGTCGACACCGCCGTATACCTGTCGTTCGGCTCCGCCTTCGGCGGCCTGCCGGCCGAAGTGCTCCAACGGTTCGACCTGGTCGGCTTCGACCCGCGCGGGGTGAGCCGATCGAGCCCGGTCAAGTGCATCCCGGACGCCGACCTCGACGCGACCTTCGGCGCCGAACCCGACCCCGACCAGGCCGAGTTCGACGCGCTGGTCGCCCTGAACCAGCGCATCGGCGAGGGCTGCGGCACCCAGTACGGCGACCGGCTGCGACTGTTCGCCACCGAGCAGGCGGCCCGGGACATGGACGCCGTACGCGCCGCCGTCGGCGACGAGAAGCTCACCTACCTCGGCTACTCGTACGGCACCCTGCTCGGTGCGACGTACGCCCAGCTCTTCCCGCGGAACATCCGGGCGCTGGTGCTCGACGGCGCGATCGACCCGCGGCAGGGCATCGTCGAAGGCTCCGAGGGCCAGGCCAAGGGATTCGAGCTGGCGTTCGGCAACTTCACCCGGTGGTGTGCGCAGACCCCGGACCGGTGCCCGATCGCCCCGGACGCGCGGGTCGCGGTGACCGACGCGCTGGAGAAGGCGCGGGTGTCGCCGGCGGTCGGTGAGGGCGGCCGGGAGGCGACCCCCGGCTGGATCCTCTACGCGGTGATCTCCTCGCTCTACACCGAGGCCGGCTGGGAGGAACTGGCCGGGGCGATCGACGACATCGAGCGCGGCGACCCGGCCAAGGTGTTCGAGCTGGCCGACCGGTACGCCGAGCGCGGCCCCGACGGGCACTACAGCAACCTGTTCGACGCCAACCTCGCGGTCAACTGCGCCGACGAGGAGTCCGGCCCGAGCGTCGAGCAGATCCGCGACCTGCAGCTGGAGTGGCGCGAGCGGTATCCGCTGTTCGGGGCGCCGCTCGCGGTGTCGATGCTGTCCTGCGCCTCGTGGCCGGCACAGCGCGACGGCTACCCGACCGGGCCGGCCACCGGCGCCCCGCCGATCCTGGTCGTCGGCACCGTCGGCGATCCGGCGACGCCGTACGAGCAGACGCCCCGGCTGGCCGAGATGCTGGGCGTCGGCGTGGTGCTGACCTGGGAGGGCGAGGGCCACACCGCCTACCCGCAGACCGGCTGCGTCAACGAGGTCGTCGACGCGTACCTGATCGACCTGACCGTGCCGGCCACCGGGCGGCGCTGCCCGGCCCGCTGAGCCGGCTGGCAGACTGGCACCCGTGACCGAGGTGATCTTCCGCACGGCCCGCCGCGCCGACGTACCGGCGATCGTCGCCCTGCTCGCCGACGACCCGCTCGGCGCCGGCCGGGAGGCGGCGGGCGGGGACGCCGGCGGCACGGTCGTCGGCGAGGAGGTCGACGCCGCCTACTGGCGGGCGGTCGGCGACATCGACGCCGCCTACTGGCGGGCGTTCGACGACATCGACGCCGACCCGCGCAACGCGCTCGTCGTCGCCGACCTGGCCGGCGAGGTGGTCGGCACGATGCAGCTCACGTTCATCCCCGGCCTGAGCCGCCTCGGCGCGGAGCGGGCCCAGATCGAGGCGGTCCGGGTGCGCGCCGACCAGCGCGGTGCCGGCCTCGGCCGCCGGATGATCTCGTGGGCGGTCGACGAGGCGCGGGCCCGCGGCTGCCGCCTCGTCCAGCTCACCACCGACAAGCGGCGGGCCGACGCGCACCGCTTCTACGCCGGGCTCGGGTTCGAGGCCAGCCACGAGGGCATGAAGCTCGCGCTCTGACCGGGCCGGGGTCAGCCCTTGCGGTCGCGGTCCTTCGACGGCTGCACCCGCTTCGGCTCACCGGGCATCTTCGGATGGTCCGGCGGGTACGGCAGGTCGCCGTTGCCCTCCTTCTCGTCCCGGTCGGCCCACTCCAGCAGCGGCGTGATGTCCCACCCGGCGTCGTCGATCGCCGCGTGCGGGTCGCCGATCCGGGCGAACCGCTCCGGTACGGTCCGCAGGTCGAAGTCGTTCGGCTCGACATCGGTCAACTCGTCCCAGGTGACCGGGGTGGAGACGGTGGCCCGGGCGTTGGCCCGCAGCGAGTAGGCGCAGGCGATCGTCCGGTCGCGGGCCATCTGGTTGTAGTCGATGAAGACCTTCTCGCCGCGCTGCTCCTTCCACCAGGCGGTGGTGACCAGGTCGGGCCGGCGCCGCTCGACCTCCCGGGCGAACGCGATCGCGGCCCGGCGCACCTGCGTGAACGTCCACCGCGGCGCGATCCGCAGGTAGACGTGCACGCCCCGGCCGCCGGAGGTCTTCGGGAAGCCGGTGACGCCGAGTTCGTCGAGCAGCGCGCGGACCTCACCGGCGACCGCGACCGCGTCGGCGAAGTCGGTGCCCGGCTGCGGGTCGAGGTCGATGCGCAGCTCGTCGGGGCGGTCGACGTCGTCGGCGCGTACCGGCCACGGGTGGAAGACCACGGTGCCCATCTGGGCCGCCCAGGCGACGTGCGCCAGGTCGACCGGGCACAGCTCGTCGGCCGTACGCCCGCTCGGGAAGCTGATCGTCGTGGTCTCGATCCACGGCGGTACGCCCCGGGTCGGCACCCGCTTCTGGAAGAACATCTCGCCCTCGATGCCCTGCGGGAACCGCTGCAGCATCGTCGGCCGCCGGTGCAGGGCGCGCATGATGCCGTCGCCGACGGAGAGGTAGTAATTGAACAGGTCGAGCTTGGTGTAGCCGGGGCCGGGGAAGTAGACCCGGTCCGGGCTGCTCAGTCGCACCGTACGGCCGGCGACCTCGACCTCGACGGCCGGTGCCTTCGCGCTCGCCCGCGACTTCTTCGCCGGCGCCCTCGCGCCGGTTTCGGCGCTGTCCGCCGGCGCCCCGGAACTGTCTGCCGGCGCCCCATCGCTGGTCCCGGAACTGTCTGCCGGCACTCCGGCGCCGGTCCTGGAGCTGTCGGTGCCCGCGCTGCCGCCCATGCCGCGACGATAGACCACCGGCGCTGCGGCCGGTGCCCACACGCGCGGTCCGACCTGGTACGCCCCCTGCTGTCCGGTCCGGTGTGAGTGGGTCGGCGGGCGGCCCGGAGTCGTACCGTTGGGGTATGGCTGTTGACAAGAGCACGCTGCCGACCACCGAGGACGAGTGGCGGGTCCGTCTTTCCCCCGAGGAGTTCCGGGTGCTGCGCCAGGCCGGCACCGAGGCGCCCTTCACCGGCGAGTACGTCGACACGAAGACGCCCGGGCTCTACCACTGCCGGGCCTGCGGCGCCGAACTGTTCTCCAGCGACACGAAGTTCGACTCGCACTGCGGCTGGCCGAGCTTCGACGAGGCGCTGCCGGGCGCGATCAGGTATGTCGAGGACCGGTCGCACGGCATGGTCCGGGTCGAGGTGCGGTGCGCGGTCTGCGACTCGCACCTGGGGCACCGCTTCGACGGTGAGCACTACACCCCGAAGAACGCCCGCTACTGCATCAACTCGGTGTCGATGACGCTGGAGCCGCGCGCGGGCGCGTGACGGCGTGCGGGGCGGGGCCGTCTTCGACCCCGCCCCGGCACCGGTTCAGCCGAGCAGGAGCCGGCCGCCCTGGTGGTCGATCAGGTCGGCCTGCTCGTCGTCGAGCCACACCCCGCCGGTGGCCAGGTAGCGGAAGTGGTAGTCGCCGGCCTTGAGGTTGACGGTGACGGTGCGGACGCCGTTGCGCCGCAGCACCAACTCGTGCCGCCCCGGCTCCCAGCCGTTGAAGCAACCCACCACGCTGACGGCGCCGGTCGGTGCGTCCTTGGGCAGGCAGAACGTTACCCGGGTCTTGTTGCCGAACAATTTACTGCGCTTGATCACGCCGCTCCTCCGGGAAAAGGATCCAACCGTCTGAGCTTCCCCGCGGTGGCACGCCGACGCCACCGACACACCGCGCGTTACACGTAATTCACCGGTTCTACCCGTTCCGGATACGCACCGGCACGCAGGTCAGCCCGGCGATGGTCATACCGGGCGACTAGGGCAATCGGCCGATTTTCCCGCTTTCCGGCCGCCGGCCGCCCCGCCTTCGCGCACGCTGGCCGGGAGACGAAACGGGAGGTTGCGCCATGGGGACCTGCGAGGTCTGCGGCAACGAATACTGGATGACGTTCGAGGTGCGGACGGTGAGCGGCGACGTGCACACGTTCGACTCGTTCGAGTGCGCGGCCCACCGCCTCGCGCCCATCTGCGAGCACTGCGGCTGCAAGATCATCGGACACGGGGTGGAGGTGTCCGGCCGGTTCTTCTGCTGTGCCCACTGCGCCCGCTCCGTGGACCGCGAGCAGGGCGCCGGCCTGCGGGACACCGTGGGCACCCACCCGGGCTGACCACCCCCGTCGCGCCTTCCCCGCGGCGCCTTCCCCGCCGCACCGCGCGACGGAGCCCGCCACGGCGGGGCGCCATGATCGTCTGCTGCTCCGGCACCCGACACGCCGACAAGGCACCGCCTGGACAGCAGACGATCATGGTGCGGCCGGCGACAGCCAGACGCCGCACCAGCCCTCGGCCCGCGCCGGCGCCCACCGGCCGGCGGGAGCCGGCGCGGGCGTGCCTACGATCGCGGAATGCAGCCGCAGACGACCGAGACGCGCGTGGCGTCCTTCGCCGACCTGGACACCCGTACCCTCCACGACCTGCTGCGCCTGCGGATCGACGTGTTCGTGGTCGAGCAGGAGTGCGCGTATCCCGAGATCGACGGGCGGGACACCGAACCCGGCACCCGGCACCTGTGGCTGGCCCGGGCCGGCACCCCCGTCGCGTACCTGCGGATCCTCGCCGACCCGGACGGTGTCGAGCGGATCGGCCGGGTCCTGGTCGCCCGCGCGGCCCGGGGCGACGGCCTCGCCGGCCGGCTCATGACCGAGGCGCTGCGGGTGGTCGGCAACCGGCCGTCGGTGCTCGACGCGCAGGCCCACCTGGCCGGCTTCTACGCCCGCTTCGGCTACACCCCGACCGGCCCCGAGTACGTCGAGGACGGCATCCCTCACATCCCCATGCGCCGCGACCCCCGGTAGACCGAGACCGGAGTCGCGAGTCGACCGAGCGCCGCCGCACCGTCTGGAGCCCGAGGACATGCGGCGAAGCCGTCATGCCCGCAGGGTGAAGACGGTGCATTCAGGCGGCGCGAAGCGGAGCGAGCCAGCCGAGCCGAAAGCGAGGCCAGCCAACTCAGCTCACGGCAGGGCGGTGACGAGTTCGGCCACGGAACGCCGGCGGCCGGTGTAGAAAGGGATCTCCTCGCGCACGTGCCGGCGGGCCGTCGACGCCCGCAGGTCACGCATCAGGTCGACGATGCGGTGCAGCTCGTCGGCCTCGAAGGCCAGCATCCACTCGTAGTCGCCGAGGCCGAACGACGGGACGGTGTTGGCGCGTACGTCCGGGTAGGGGCGGGCCATCCGGCCGTGTTCGGCCAGCATCTCGCGGCGCTCGGCGTCGGGGAGCAGATACCACTCGTACGAGCGGACGAACGGGTAGACGCACACGTAGGCGCGGGCCTCCTCGCCGGCGAGGAACGCGGGTACGTGGCTCTTGTTGAACTCGGCCGGCCGGTGCAGCGCCATCTGCGACCACACCGGGGTCAGCGCGCGGCCGAGGGCGGTGCGGCGCAGCAGGCCGTACGCCTCCTGGAGCGCGTCCGGCGAGCCGGAGTGCCACCAGACCATGATGTCGGCGTCGGCGCGCAGGCCGGAGACGTCGTAGGTGCCGCGTACGGTGACGTCCTTGGCGGCGAGGCCGTCGACGAGCGACTCGACCTCGGCGGTGACGCCGTCGCGCAGGGCGGGCAGTTGACCGCTGTACCGGAACACCGACCACATGGTGTAGCGGATGGTCGCGTTGATCTCGCGGAGCCGCGCGGCGTTGGTCTGCTCGCTGGTCATGCCGGCCTTCCTTCCAGGGACTTGATGATCTCTTCGGCCGCCGTCTCGCCGGAGCGGACGCAGACCGGGATGCCGACCCCGTCGTAGCCGGCGCCGGCCAGGGCGAGGGTGGGGTGGGTGGCGCGCAGCCGGGTCCGGGCCGCCGCGATCCGGTCCAGGTGGCCGGGGGCGTACTGCGGCAGGGCGCCGCCCCACCGCTGGACCCGGCTGTCGACCGGGGCCGGCACGGCCGCCCGCAGCACGGTGGACAGGTCCCGGTGTACGGCGGCGACCAGTTCGTCGTCGGGGCGCTGGAGCAGGTGTTCGTCGCCGTGCCGGCCGACCGAGGCGCGGACGACCGCGAGCCCGTCGGCGCGGCGCTGGTGGGCCCACTTGGTGGTGAAGAAGGTGGCCGCCTTGATCAGGGTGCTCTCGGTGGCCGGTACGAGGAAGCCGGACAGGTCGGGCAGTGGCGGGTCGGGCAGGGCGAGGCTGACCAGGGCCACGCTGGCGTAGTCGAGTATGCCGACGAGGCGGGCCGCGTGGGCGTCGACGGCGGCGAGCAGCCGGGCGGCGGGCCGGGCCGGCAGGGCGAGCACGACCGCGTCGACGTCGACGGTCTCCGGGGCGGGGGTGGGGCCGACGACGAGCCGCCACCCGTTCGGGGTCGGGGCGAGTTCGCGTACGGTCGCGTCGAGCCGCAGTTCGGCGCCGCTGTGCGCGGCGGCGGCGGCGACCAGGGTGCCGAGCCCGGTGTCGACGGTGCCGAAGACCGGGGCGCCGGTCGGTCGGGGGGCGGCCGCCTGCGCGGCGCGTACGGCGCCGACCAGGGTGCCCTCGTGGCGGGCGGCGCGGGCCAGGCCGGGCATGGTGGCGGCGAGCGACAGGGTGTCGGCCCGGCCGGCGTAGACGCCGCCGAGCATCGGGTCGACGAGCCGGTCGACGACCTCGTCGCCGAGCCGCCGTCGGACCAGTGCGCCGACGGCGACGTCCTCGTCGGGGTCGAGCAGCGGACGGCCGGCGTCGTGGTCGAGGTCGGCGGCCGGGTGGGCGATCCCGGCGACGGCGGCCAGGTCGCCGGGTACGCCGATCAGGGTGCCCTTCGGCATCGGCCGCAACCGCCCGCCGACGGCGATGGCGGCCTGCCCGACCGCCGGATGGGTGATCCGGTCGGCCAGCCCGAGCCGGCGGGCCAGGGCGACGGCGGCGGAGTCGCCCCCGGCGGGATCGCGCATCAGGAACGTCTCGGCGCCGGCCTCGGTGGCCGATCCGGCGAGCTCGCCGGTGCGCAGCTTGCCGCCGAGCGCGCCGGACCGTTCGAAGACGGTGATCCGGGTGTCGCGGGGGGCGCGGTCGCGCAGCCGTACGGCGGCGGCCAGTCCGGCGATGCCGCCGCCGACGACCGCGACGTGCCAGCCGCGTCCGTCGCCTCCCGGTGTGCCCATGTCAGCGGGCGGATGCCTGGTGCACCAGGTCGACGACCCGGGTGAGCACGTCGGGGTCGGTCTCGGGCAGCACGCCGTGGCCGAGGTTGAAGACGTGGCCGGGGGCGGCCCGCCCCTCGGCGAGGATCCGCCGGACCTCGGTCTCGACGACCGGCCACGGCGCGAAGAGCACGCACGGGTCGAGGTTGCCCTGTACGGCCTTGTCGGCGCCGATCCGGCCGGTGGCGACGTCGAGCGGGATGCGCCAGTCGACGCCGACCACGTCGGCGCCGGCCTCGGCCATCGCGGGCAGCAGTTCGGCGGTGCCGACGCCGAAGTGGATGCGGGGTACGCCGGCGTCGGCGAGCCCGCCGAGGACCCGGGTGGAGTGCGGCTGGACGTAGGTGCGGTAGTCGGCGGCGGACAGCGCGCCGGCCCAGGAGTCGAAGAGCTGCACGGCGCGGACGCCGGCGGCGATCTGGACGCGCAGGAACTCCAGGGTGATGTCGGCGAGCCGGCCGCACAGCGCGTGCCACAGGTCGGGGTCGCCGTACATCAGGGCCTTGGTCTTGGCGTGGGTGCGCGACGGCCCGCCCTCGACGAGGTAGCTGGCCAGGGTGAAGGGTGCGCCGGCGAAGCCGATGAGCGGCGTGGTGCCGAGTTCGGCGACGAGCAGGCGGACGGCGTCGGCGACGTACGACACGTCGTCGGCGGTGATCCGCCGGATGCGTTCGACGTCGGCGTGGGTGCGTACCGGCTCGGCCACGACGGGGCCGGTGCCGGGGACGATGTCGAGGTCGACACCGGCGGCGGCGACGGGGACCACGATGTCGCTGAAGAGGATGGCGGCGTCGACGCCGTGCCGGCGGACCGGCTGGAGGGTGATCTCGGTGACCAGGTCGGGCCGGCGGCACGACTCCAGCATCGGGATGCCGGCCCGGATCTCGCGGTATTCCGGCAGCGACCGGCCGGCCTGGCGCATGAACCAGACCGGGGTGTGCGGCACCGGCTCGCGGCGGCAGGCCCGCAGGAACGCCGGCTCGTCGGTGGTGTCCTGGTCGTGGGCGGTGCCGCGGTCGGGGGCCGCGTTGCCCGGCATCGTCGTCGTCATCCCCGCCATCGTGCCACGCGCCCCGGCGGGGGTACCGGGCCGTCCGGCCCTGGCGAGCCGGGTCACCCGGACCGGGTCGCGCACCTTATGTCGGGCTTGTCGTGAAAGCGGGGTCCGGTTCCCGGTCCGGCGGCAGGGATGATCGGCGCGCCGATCATCCGGCCCGGGGCCTGCCGGCTTAGGCTGCGGACATGGCAGCCTCCACCGCGGTTCCCGAGGTGTTCGCGAACGCGGTGGCCGGCCTGCGCGCGGCATCGCCCCGGCGGGAGATCGTGCTCAAGGAGATCGGGCCGCCGCAGCGGCTGGCGCCGTACGCTTTCGCGCTCGCCGCGACCGTCCTGCGCGGCGGCGAGGAGGTGGCCACCGGCCGGCTGATCCTGCTGCACGACCCGGCCGGCCACGACGCGTGGGACGGCATGCTGCGCCTGGTCACGTACGTGTCGGCGGATCTCGAACTGGAACTGGCCGCCGACCCGCTGCTGCCGTCGGTGGGCTGGAGCTGGCTCGTCGACGGGCTCGACGCCCACCACGCCGGCCACCGGGCGATGGGCGGCACGGTGACGCAGACCATGTCGACCAGGTTCGGTGACCTGGCCGGCGAGCCGGCCGCCGCCGACCTCGAGATCAGGGCGTCGTGGACGCCGGCCACCGACGACTTCGCCGCCCACCTGCACGGCTGGTGCGCGCTGCTGGCCTCCACCGCGGGGCTGCCGCCGCCCGGGGTCACCGCGCTGCCCGACCGCCGGTCGACGGCCGGCCGCTGACCGCCAGCCGGGGCGCCCGTCGCAGGACGCCCCGCCGGATGGTTCAGAGGTACTTGTTGGCCTCGTCGCAGGTCTTGTCGAGGTCCTTCACCGCCGCGTCGTACGCGGACTGGTTACCGGCCGCCGCGGCGGTCAGCGCGGTGCTGAGCAGTTCGAGGCACTTGGAGATGATCTGCTTCTGCCGGACCTGCTCGTCGCGGTCGTTCTGGGTGCCGGTCAGGTTCTGCTCGGCGGTGTCGGCCCGCTTGGTCGCCGCCGACAGGTCGGTCTTCAGCTTCTCCAGCTCGGTGTTCTTGGTGGTGATCGTGGTGTCCCGCTCCTTCACCTGGGCGGTCAGCGTGCCCCTGGTCTCGGAGAGCTCGTTGGACTTGGCGACGTAGAGGCCGGTCATCACGCCGCCGAGCACGAAGAGCAGGCCGGCGACGATCCCGAGGATCAGCACCGTCTGGCTCTTCTTCGGCGCGGCGGCCGGCGCCGGGCTGGCCGACACCGGGGGCCCGGACATCTGCTCGCCGAACGGCGGGCCGGACATCTGCGCCCCCGGGTACGGCTGCTGGGCCGGCGCCTGCTGCTGGTAGCCCGGGTCGTAGGCGACCGGCGACCCGAACCCGCCCTGCGGCGGCGGGGAGCCCTGGTACGGCTGGTAGGGGCCGCCCTGGTCACCGGCGGGAGGCCCGTACGCGTTCGGGTCGTAGCCCTGCTGCGGTGGCCCGTCGGGGCCGGTCGGCGGGTAGGACATTGCTTCCTCCAGAAGGGTGGCCGCCGCCCGGCGGTGTCGGAAAGCGGCGGGGCGGTCGAGCGGGTGGTGGGCGGTCGAGCGGGTCAGCAGATCTGGAATCCGTCGCAGGCGGTGGCGATCGGGATGGCGAGTCCGACCCCCTCGGCATCGGCGACCTTGGCGGTGGCGATACCGACCACCTGCTTGGCGCCGTTGATCACCGGTCCGCCGGAGTTGCCGGGGTTGATCGGGGCGTCGAACTGGATCATTGATGGGCCACCGCCCGGCATCGTGCGGAAGGCGCTGACCACGCCGGTGGTGACGCTGTCCTCCAGGCCGAGCGGAGCGCCGACCACCACGACCTGCTGGCCCGACTTGACCGGCTCGGTGGCGGTCACCAGGCCGGTGAACGCGCCGGTGGTCACGAGCTGGGCGACGTCGTTGCGCTCGTCGACCCGCACGATCATGGCCGGGAAGCGCTGGTCGCGGCGCTCGATGAAGACCTCGCGGCCACCGCTGGTCCACACCGACTCGACCACGTGGTAGTTGGTGAGGAGGTTGGTGCCGCCGCCCTCGGCCGGCTTGCCGACGGCGAAGGCGGTGCCGCCGGAGTTGCCGGCGCTGACCCGGAAGACGCTGGGCAGCGCCACGGTCGAGATGGCCTCCGGGTTGAAGACGTCGCCGGCCTGCTTCTCCAGCTCGCCGGTCCGGCCCTCCAGGCCCTCGAACCGGCTGCCGTCACTGGCCTGCGCGTCGGCGAGCCGGTCGTCGGCGGCGGCCAACTGGTCGGCCAGGTTGTTGATCTGGACCGCCTGCAACCCGGCCACCACGGCGAGGAAGAGCGCCAGGACGAGCGCGACCACGCCCGGCCAGGAGACGCGCCGGCGGGCGGCGGGCGGCGGCGCGGCGCCGGGGAAGCCCGCCGGCGGATGCACCGGCGGCGCCGACCTCGGCTGCGGCGCGGCCACCACCGGTGAGCCCGGGGTGGGCCACGACTGGGTGGCCGGTGATCCGGGGCCGGACCATGGCTGGGCCGCCGCCGGCGGCGGTGCCAGTTGCGGCGGCTCCATCTTGGGCGGCAGCGGTCCCGGCCGGGCCGGGGCGCCGGCCTCCGGGGCGGGCGGCTGTCCGGTTTCCGACCCGTCTGCCGGGGGCGGGCTCGGCGCGGGCTGCTGGTTGCCCGGCTGTCCGGCGTACGGGTCGTAGCCAGCGGTCATCGTTACACGCCTCCCAGGGACGCTGTCTCATGTCTTTTGTCTGCGTCGGCGGCGCACGACCGACTCCACTGTCCAACGGTCGCACGACCGGACAACCCCACCGACTCGATCTCGCGGCAGGGTGGACCGTACCTGCATGAAAGGGGTTTGTCTGCCCTGATGTCCGGGCCGTGACAAACCACGCTCACCTCCGCGTGGAAGGTACCGGCGGGCGGATCACGGTCGACTCGCCGGGCCGGCTGTTCGATGCGGCGAGCGCGCGCCGACTAGGGTTGCCAGGTGACCGACGAACCACCCCTGCGCCGTCGGGCCCACGAACGCCAAGCGGGGGACGAGCCACACAGCCGCCCGGCGGGTTCGCCGGCGTCAGATGGAGCCGCCACGTCGGCGTCAGATGCAGTGGGGCCCGACCCGAAGCCTGGTGGGCCCGTTCCGCTCATCGCCCCCCGCGACGGCACCCCCGTCCCGGTCGAGACACCCGACGAGTTGGCCGAACTGGTGGCCCGCTTCGCCGCCGGCACCGGACCGGTGGCGATCGACGCCGAACGCGCCTCCGGCTACCGCTACAGCCAGCGGGCCTACCTGGTCCAACTGCGCCGGGCCGGCGCCGGGACCGTGCTCATCGACCCGTTGCCCCTGGGTGACCTGCGTACCCTCGACGCGGCGATCGCCGACGCCGAGTGGGTGCTGCACGCCGCCAGCCAGGACCTGCCGTGCCTGGCCGACCTGGGGCTGCGGCCGCGGCGGCTGTTCGACACCGAACTCGCCGCCCGGCTCGCCGGATTCGAGCGGGTCGGCCTGGCCGCGCTGACCGAGTCGCTGCTCGGCTACACGCTCGAGAAGCACCATTCGGCGGCGGACTGGTCGAGCCGCCCGCTGCCGGAGTCCTGGCTGACCTACGCGGCCCTCGACGTGGAGATGCTCACCGACCTGCGCGACGCGCTCGCCGCCGAGCTGGTGACCCAGGGCAAGGACGGCTGGGCCGCGGAGGAGTTCGCCGCGGTGGTCGCGTGGGGCCTCGTGCCGCCCCGGCAGCGACCGGACCCGTGGCGGCGCACCTCCGGCATCCACCGGGTCCGGGGGGCGCGGGCCCAGGCCCGCGTACGCGCCATGTGGTACGCCCGGGACCAGATCGCCGCCCGGCGCGACTCGGCGCCCGGCCGGGTGCTGCCCGACGCGGCGATCATCGCGGCGGCCGAGACCGATCCGCGCGACGAGCGCACGCTGCTGACCCTGCCCGGCTTCGGCGGCCGGTCGGTGCGCCGGCTGGCCCGGGTCTGGCTGGAGGCGCTCGGTGAGGCGCGGGGCCTGGCCGACAGCGAACTGCCGGTCAACCCGCCGGTCGACGGCCCGCCGCCGCCGCACCGCTGGGCCGAGCGCGACCCGGCCGCCGCGGCCCGGCTGGTCCGGTGCCGCGAGGCGGTGACCCGGATCGCGGCGGAGCACCGGCTCCCGCCGGAGAACCTGATCACCCCGGATTCGGTACGCCGGCTGGCCTGGACCCCGCCCGAGGAGGTCACGGTCGAGACGGTGACCCAGACCCTGCGCGGGTACGGCGCCCGCTCCTGGCAACTCGGCCTGGTCGGCGAGGACCTGACCACCGCCCTGCAGGACCCGCCGCCACCGCCACCGTCCTGACGCCGTGCCCGATCGCCCGCGATCTTGCGGTTGTCTCCCCCTTTCGTACCGGTTCGGGGGGGCGACAAATGCAAGATCGCGGGATAAGGGGTGGCGGTCAGGAGGCGGCGAGCCGCTCGTCGCGGATCTCGGCCCACTGCAGCGAGTGGCGGATGCCCTCGGCGACGGTGAACTCCGGCTTCCAGTCCAGCAGCCGGCCGGCCTTGTCGATCCGGGTGTAGGTGCCGGCCGAGTCGCCCGGCCGGGGGCCGGTCTCGCCCACCCGCAACGGCCGGCCGGCCACCGACTGGAAGGCGGCCACCAGCTCACGCACGGTGGTGCCGTCCCCGGTCCCGAGGTTGATCACCTCGTGGGAGCGGTCGCCGCCGGCCGGCAGGATCGCGTCGAACCGGCGCAGCGCCTGCACGTGCGCCCGGGCGAGGTCCCAGACGTGGATGTAGTCGCGGATGCCGGAGCCGTCCCGGGTCGGCCAGTCGACGCCGGTGATCAGGAACTCGTCGTCGTTCTCGTGCGCGGTAATGATCTTGCCGAGGGCGTGCGACGGCTGGCGGAGCTGCAGGCCGGTACGCAGCTTCGGGTCGGCACCGATCGGGTTGAAGTAGCGCAGGGAAAGCACCCGCAGGTCGGTGGCGACCGCCGCGTCGGCGAGGATCGCCTCCATCATCGCCTTGGTGCGCGCGTACGGGCTCAGCGGGTCGAGGCCCGACGTCTCGTCGACGGAGAAGTCGTCGCTGGGCCGGTAGATCGCCGCCGACGAGCTGAAGAGCAGGCGCTGGCAGCCGTTGCGCACCACGTGCTCGACCAGGTCGACCGACTTGGCGACGTTCTCCCGGTAGTAGCGCAGCGGCTGCTCGACCGACTCCGGCACCACGATCAGCGCGGCGGCGTGCACGACGGCCTCGATGTCGGGGTGCTCGGCGAAGATCCGGTCGATCAGCGCACCGTCGGCGATGTCGCCCTGGTAGAAGATCCGGTCGCGGGTGAACTCGATCCGCCCGGTGCACAGGTTGTCGAGCACGACGGGAACGATGCCGTCGTCGAGGCAGGCCGAGACGATCGTGCTGCCGATGAAGCCCGCGCCGCCCGCGACGAGTACCTTCACGCGTCCACCCTCCGGGTTGTCCGATTACGTCCGTGCTCAACGTACCGGAAACGGGCATCTGTGGTCCGCGCCACAACCCCGGCGCTGACGCCGATAGTTACCGACGAGTAGCATCCGGGGTACACCACCGCGCCGGCAAGGAGGCTCACAAGTGCCCCGTGAAGTCCGCGATGTCGTCTTCGTCGACGGCGTCCGCACCCCGTTCGGCAAGGCGGGCGGCATGTACGCCAACACCCGCGCCGACGACCTGGTGATCCGCTGCATCCGCGAACTCCTGCGACGTAACCCGCAACTCCCGCCGGACCGAGTCGAGGAGGTGGCCATCGCCGCCACCACCCAGATCGGCGACCAGGGGCTGACCCTCGGACGGACCGCCGCGCTGCTCGCCGGCCTGCCCAAGACGGTTCCCGGCTACGCGATCGACCGGATGTGCGCCGGTGCGATGACCGCGGTGACCACGGTCGCCGGCGGCATCGCGATGGGCGCGTACGACGTCGCCGTCGCCGGCGGCGTCGAGCACATGGGCCGGCACCCGATGGGCGAGGGCGTCGACCCCAACCCGCGCATCCTCGCCGAGAAGCTCGTCGACCCGTCCGCCCTGGTCATGGGCGCCACCGCGGAGAACCTGCACGACCGGGTACCGCACGTCACCAAGGAGCGCACCGACGCGTACGCGCTCGCCTCGCAGCTCAAGACCGCCAAGGCGTACGCCAACGGCAAGCTCCAGGACGACCTGGTGCCGGTCGCCGTACGCGACCCGGAGACCGGCTGGGGGCTGGCCACCGTCGACGAGGCGCCCCGCGACACCTCGCTGGAGAAGCTCGGCACGCTGAAGACCCCGTTCCGCCCGCACGGCAAGGTGACCGCGGGCAACGCGGCCGGGCTCAACGACGGCGCCACCGCCAGCCTGATCGCCGCCGAGGAGGTGGCCCGCGAACTGGGCCTGCCGATCGGCATGCGGCTGGTGTCGTACGCCTTCGTCGGCGTCGAGCCGGAGGTGATGGGCGTCGGCCCGATCCCGTCCACGGAGAAGGCGCTGCGGATCGCCGGACTGTCCATCGGCGACATCGGCCTGTTCGAACTCAACGAGGCGTTCGCCGTGCAGGTGCTCGCCTTCCTCGACCACTTCGGCATCGCCGACGACGACCCGTGGGTCAACCAGTGGGGTGGGGCGATCGCCGTCGGGCACCCGCTCGCCTCGTCCGGCGTACGGCTGATGACCCAGCTCAGCCGGCAGTTCGCCGAGCACCCCGAGGTGCGCTACGGCATCACCGCCATGTGTGTCGGCATCGGCATGGGCGGGACCGTCATCTGGGAGAACCCCAACTGGGAAGGTGCGCAGAAGTGACCCTGAACAACCCGAACGAGGTGGTCACCAGGGCGCTGCTGCGGCAGGTCGCCGTACCCGGCCTGGAGAAGCCGGCCGCGTTGATCACCCTCGACAACGGCCACGACCACACCAAGCCGAACAGCTTCGGCCCGGCCGGACTGGCCAGCCTCGACGAGGCGATCACCGCCGCGCTCGCCGCCGACCCGGCGTTCATCGCGGTCACCGGCAAGCCGTACATCTTCTGCGTCGGCGCGGACATCACCGGCGTACCGCTGATCCAGAACCGGGAGCAGGCGGTCGAACTGGGCCGGCTCGGCCACCGGATCTTCGCCCGGCTGCGGGACTGCGCCGTACCGACGTTCGCGTTCGTCAACGGCGCGGCGATGGGCGGTGGCCTGGAACTGGCCCTGCACTGCCACTACCGCACCGTTTCCGGCGGCGCCGCCGCGCTGGCCCTGCCCGAGGTCGGCATCGGCCTGGTGCCCGGCTGGGGCGGCACCCAACTGCTGCCCAACCTGATCGGCATCGCCGGCGCCGCCCAGGTCATCCTGCAGAACCCGCTGACCCAGAAGACGCTCAGGCCCGCCCAGGCCCGTGAGCTGGGCATCGCCGACGAACTCTTCGAGCCGGCCGACTTCCTGGAGCGGTCGCTGGAGTGGGCGGCCGGCGTGGTCCGCGGCACGGTCACCGTGCAGCGCCCGGAGGTCGACCGGGAGATGTGGGACGGCGTGCTGTTCTTCGCCAAACACACCCTCGACGAGAAGCTGCACGGCGCGGTCCCGGCGGCCAACAAGGCGCTCGAACTGCTCGCCCTGGCCAAGGAGACCGACTTCGCCGCCGGCACCGCCGCCGAGGACGAGGCGCTCGCCGATCTGATCATGGGTGAGGAACTGCGCAGCAGCCTCTACTCGTTCGACCTTGTGCAGCGGCGGGCCAAGCGACCGGCCGGCGCGCCGGACCCGGCGCTGGCCCGCGAGGTCACCAAGGTCGGCATCGTCGGCGCCGGCCTGATGGCGTCGCAGCTCGCGCTGCTCTTCCTGCGCCGGTTGCAGGTCCCGGTGGTCCTCACCGACCTCGACCAGGCCCGCGTCGACAAGGGCGTGGCCTACGTCCACGCCCAGGTGGACAAGCTGGTCGGCAAGGGCCGGCTTCCCGAGGGTACGGCCGCCAAGCTGCGCGGCCTGGTCTCCGGCTCGGTCGACAAGTCGGTCTTCGCCGACGCGGACTTCGTCATCGAGGCGGTCTTCGAGAACCTGGAGATCAAGAAGCAGGTCTGGGCCGAGCTGGAGAAGATCGTCTCGCCGGAGGCGATCCTGGCCACCAACACCTCGTCGCTGTCGGTCACCGCGATGGCCGCCGACCTGGAGCACCCGCAGCGGGTCGTCGGCGTGCACTTCTTCAACCCGGTGTCGGTGATGCCGCTGGTCGAGATCGTACGGGCGGAGCGCACCGACGACGTGGCGCTGGCCACCGCGTTCGCGGTCGGCAAGAAGCTGCGCAAGTCGTGCGTGCTGGTCAAGGACGCACCGTCGTTCGTGGTCAACCGGCTGCTGACCCGGTTCCTCGGCGAGACGTTCGCCGCCGTCGACGCCGGCACCCCGCTCGACGTGGCCAACACCGCGCTCGATCCGCTGGGCCTGCCGATGCGGCCGCTGACGCTGCTCACCATGGTCGGCCCGGCGGTCGCGCTGCACGTCGCCGAGACGCTGCACGCGGCGTTCCCGGACCGGTTCGCGGTCAGCCCCAACCTGGCCCGGATCGTGCGGGCGGGCAAGCCGCTCACCGACCGGGACGGCGACATCGACCCCGAGGTCGCCGCACTGCTCGAGGTCGGGTCGGCGCCGCTGACCGCGCAGGAGGTACGCCAGCGGGCGCTGGACGCGCTGGCGCAGGAGGTCCGGCTGATGCTCGACGAGGGCGTGGTCGCGCAGCCGCAGGACATCGACCTGTGCATGATCCTGGGTGCCGGCTGGCCGTTCCACCTCGGCGGCGTGACCCCGTACCTGGACCGCACCGGCACCTCCGAGTCCGTGACCGGCACCCGCTTCCTCCCGAAGGGCGCGGCCAGCCTCCCCGCCTGACCGCCCCCTCCCCTCCCCCCACCCCATGATCCGCGTGATCAGGGACCAAATCGCGCGTGTCGCCGGCGCGCCACGCGACGAGGTCCCTGATCACGCGGATCTTGCTATTCCCCCGGCAGCCGCCGAGCCGGCTGATCGGCCGAACGGTAGGCGGCTCCCAACCGGACGCCGATGCCCGAACGTCGCCGACTGTGGCAGGGTCGGTCGGGCTCGGACCTGACAGCCCGGCAGACCTCGTCGGATCAGGCACGTCCGGCACGTACAGGTAGGACGGCCGGCACCGGCGCCGACCTGGCAGGCGACGGCGCAACCCCGGACGGACCGCCGGCAGGCAGCGGCGCACCGTCGGCACGGGACCTGGCCGGCGGGCAGCGGCACGGCGCCGACGGATGCCGGCGCCGCCCCGGCCGGCCGACGGCACCACGGCACGAAGCGGATGGCACAAGGCACGGTCGGGACCGGACGCTGCGAAGCGGGGGCATGGAACGGGTGTGGCGGCGATGACGGCGGCTGTGACGCGCACTGGTGTGGCCGGACCCGGACGGGGTCGAGGATGAGCGACAGCCGCCGATGCCGGGCCTGCGACGAGCCGTCGGCCCAGCCGACCTGCGGCAGATGCACCGCCGGCAGCGACCCGCTGTTGGTCCGGCCCTACGTCGACCGGGCGGCCACCGTGGCCGGACCGCCGAAGCCCGTCGACAGCATGACCACGACGTGGGAGTTCCCGGCCGCGGCCGTACCCGCGCTCGACCCGGCCCCGCCGGGCCACCCGCGACCGGTCGCGGGCGACGGATCCGGCGCCGGGCCGGGAAACACCCCGGGTACGGCCACCGGCGGGTTGGCCGGGCGAATCCGCGGCCGGATGACCCGGCTCCGCACCCGCGACCGGATGGTGCTGATCGGCGCCGCACTGGTCCTCGTGGTGGCCGCACCGGTCGCGCTGGCCCGGGGCGGCGGCCAGGATGCCCCGGAGCACGGGCCGACGATCGACGCCGGGCCGGTCTGGGTGCCCCCGACCACCGCCGACCTCCCGACCGGCGAACCGTCGGCGCTGCCCGACCCGGCCCGTACGGCCGGCCCGCGCGCCACCTCGTCGGCGATCGCCGCCACCCCACCCGGACGCAGCGCCGCGCCGGGCCCGTCGGCGACCGCCGGCAGCGCCGGTCCGACGACGCCGGCCCCGGCCACGCCCTCCGTGCCGTTCACGGCCCCACGCACCGGACGGATCATCGGTACGTCCGGCTTGTGCGTCGACAACATGTACGACAACCGCGACCACGGCAATCCGATCACCATGGCGTCCTGCAACGGCTCCGGCGCGCAGCGTTGGACCTTCCGGGAGGACGGCTCGCTGCAGATGCACCGCATGTGCATGGGCCCGGCCGGCCACGGTGCGAGCAGTCCGGTTCAGCTCAGGCGGTGCGGGCGGGGCTCGCGACCGGCCTGGCAGTTCCGGTCCGACGGGACGATCCTGCACGTGGCGTCCCGGCTGTGCCTGCACGACCGCGGTGGTACGGGTGGACCGACGGCACCCAACGGCGCACCACAGCTGAGCATCACCTCGTGCTCGGGTGCCCCCGGTCAGCGCTGGACGTTCCGCTAGCACCGGGGTCGGCGAGCACGGTCCACCGAGCACACGTCATCGCCCCGTCAGCGCGGGCGAACCCGTGCTGACGAGGCGATGCGCGCCGGGCTACTTCTTGCCGACCGTGATCGTCGCCGATCGGTAGTTGTTGCGGTTGCCATTCTCCGGGTCGTAGTTCTTCTCGACGTTGCCGGCGGTGTCGACCGAGAACCAGCGGAACGTGGTGGTCTCGGTCACGTGGAACACCTGCCCCGGCTCACGGAAGTCGGTCGACTCGTAGCGCGGCGACTGGAGCGTGGGCCGGCTGCCGTCCGTCGTGTAGTAGATGGTCGCCGGCTCGCTCGTCTCGAAGCGCACGTCGACCGGGCCGGAGTACTTCCCGCCGCCGGGAACGAGCTCGGACGTCGGCTTCTTCTTGTCCTTGCCCCACTCCGCCGCGATCCGGAACATCTCCATGATCCCGTTGGCGTACTCCATCGTCTCCGAGTGGCCGCTGACGAGCGCCGGATCACCCACCCACGGCGGCTGGAAGGAGCCGCCCTGCCAGTTGCCGGTGGCCGGGTTGTAGATGGAGCCACCGACCTCCCAGCCGAAGGCGTAGATCCCGTAGGTGTGGTACAGGTCCTCGCGCACGTTGCCCGCGGAGGAGTAGAGGACGTCCGACGAGCCGCCGACGTTCTCCGGCGTGACGACGGTCTCCCGGTAGGCCTTGACCTGCGACAGGATCCGGCCGGCCGACTGCCAGTAGAACGCCTCGTCGCCCATCGGCGGGCGCGGCGTGGTGACCCGCCCGTCCGCGATGTAGGCGCCGGGCTGCCAGAACAACTGGCCGCCGTTGGAGTGCACCGACATCATGAACTTGATGTTCGAGTACGTCTCGACCAGCCAGACGATGTTCGCCGCCTCCGGCTCGGACAGCTTCTCCGGCCCCTGGTAGGTGCCGCTGACGCAGCTGAACGAGCCGCCCGCGTAGCCGTCGTGGGCCGACCCGACCCGGTAGTTCCGGTTCAGGTCGACGCCCCAGGAGTTGCGCCGGGCCGGATCGGCGTCCTCGTCCGGGCAGTGGTTCGTCAGGTTCTTACGCTGAGAGGCGAAGTTGTAGAAGCTGTAGTTCGCCCCGTCGGGGTTGTTCGACAGGATGAGGAAGATGTCGGTGTCGTTGACGATCTTCTTCGTGTCCTTGTCGGTCTTGTAGTTACGCACCAGGCGCTCGGCGGTCTCCAGTGTGGTCGTCGCCGGCACCCACTCGCGGGCGTGGTCCTGCGCCTGGATCAGGACGCCGGGGTTCCGGCCGTCGCGGTGCTTGCCGATGCGCAGGACGGGGACCGTGGCCGGGCCGCGGGGCACCTCGCCCTCCGGCGCGCCGACCCGCTTCTCGTCGAGGAAGTCGGTCAGCGCGACCGGGCCGGCCGTCGGCGCGACGATGCCGGTGCCGGCGTTGGTGCGGTACGGGTGCGCCCGGTCGATGAGGCCCTGGGACCGGGTCTCCACCGCCGCCGCCACCTCCGCGGCGGTGCTCGCGAGCGCGCCCGCGGCATCCTTCGCGAGGAGGACGCGGACCGCCTTGCCCGCCACCTCGACGGTGAGCGGGAGGTTGGCCCCCGGCCGCTCCACGAACTCGACGGTGACGTCGTTGCCGCCCTCGTGGCCCCATGCCGCCGAGCTGACGACGACCGCGGCCTGCCCGGTGCCGCCGATCGTGGCCTGCGCCTTGCGCTGGTAGCCGTTCGTCTTGTTCGGCAGGTAGATGATCTGGGCGATGTCCGGGTACTGCCGGGCGATCTCCTCGGCACGGCTGTAGAGCTGCTGCGGGTGCTTGTAGCCGTCGATGAAGTCGTACTTGTAGCCCGGGTTGTCCGTCAGCGGCGGCGGAGCGTCCTCGAGCCAGTTGGAGACGCTGCCGGTGGTGACGCCCCCGGTCGAGCTCGTGACCTTGATCTGGCTCGGGCGGGTGTCGAGTTTGAACAGGTTCCGGTGGAACATGTACTGCCCGGAGTCGACGAAGCGGCTCATCGTCCGCGCGAAGCCGAACGAACTGCCCCGGCCGGAGTCGTTCTCGAGCTGCATCATCACGACCGGGTTGGCCTGCTGCCCTTCGGTGGTCCGCGCCTCGACGTAGAGGAAGCCCTGGCCCTTCGTGGTGAACCAGTCGGCGCGGACCACCCGTACGGTCTGCGCGTGGCTGAGCGGCTGGACGGTCCGGGCCGCCGCGGCGGCGGCGCCGAGGCCGCCGTCGGCCTCTTCGGACCATTCGAAGCCCTCGTCGTCGGCGAGGATCTTGACGCCCATCGCCTCGAGTTCGGTGATCTGCTCGGCGGTCACCACCGCCTCGCCCTCGATGCCGTTCGGCACCCGCTTGAGGCCGTGATCGATGTCGAAGCCGGCGTCGACCACCTTGTCCAGCATGTCGGAACCGGTCAGCTCGATGCGTACGAGCTGTGCCGACTCGTCGTGCTCGTGGTGGGATCGCTCCGAGCCGGCCGGGACCGTGGCCTCCACAGGATCCGCGCCCGCGGGCGGGGGACCTATGAGGACGCTCCCCAGCAGGGCGGGTAGCGCGAGAAATGCGATCCGCATTCGTCTGCGTCGCATGCCCTCTCCTTCTGTGTGTGGCATGTGGTGGATACCGTGGCCGGCCCGGTCGCGGACCGTGGGCAGGTCGGTGCGGCGAGCGTATGCGCATCCATCGCATCGAAGATCGTGCGATCCGGGGGACTTGAGCGAACCTTGAGTTTGCTGGTCGCGGCCACGAGGAACGCGCCGGCACAGGGGCTCGGCACGTCCGGATGGGTCGAAGAGACCGGCAGCGGATCCCGGCGACGCCGGGCCGCGGGTCAACCGCGAGCGGGTCGCCCGGGCTGCCCCGTCACCGTCCCGGTCGCGCCCGCCGAACGCGGGCCGGCCACGCCCGACCGGCCGCCCTGAACGGTCGCCGGGAAGCCGGTCGGGTCAGACCGGGTCGGCGGGCGAGGTGGTCGGTGGGCTCACCACCGCGGAGGCGGTGACGACCGGGGTGGTGTCGGCGGCCGGCAGCGTCACCGTCACCTCCAGGCCGCCGCCGGGCTGCGCTACCGCGCCGACCGTGCCGCGGTGCGCGTCGCAGACCGCCCGTACGATCGACAGCCCCAGCCCGGACCCCCGCGCGCCGGTGCGTTCCCGGCCGCCCCGCCGGAACGGTTCGAACAGCCCGGGTACGTCGGCGGGGTCGACCTCGAAACCGGTGTTGCCGACCACCAGGTAGACGTGCCCGTCGGCGGACCCGGTCCGGACCCACAGCTCGCCGTGCAGGTGGTTGTACCGTACGGCGTTCTCGACGAGGTTGCCGGCGAGCCGCTCCAGCAGGCTGGGGTCGCCGACCACCTGGGCCGGCCCGAGCGTGGCGGTGACCCGCAGCTTGAGCCGTTGCGCCTCGGCGCTGGTCGCCGACAGCGCGGCGCTGACCCCGCAGGCCAGGTCGGTCGGCACCTTGCGGCTGAGCCGGCGACCTGACTGCGCCTCGCTGCGGGCCAGCACCAGCAGCGCGTCGACCAGTCCGTTCGCGCGTTCGGAGGCGTCGCGGACCACGGTTGCCATGCGCCGGAACTCGGCGACGTCGGCCTCGTCGTCGGCCAGCGTCACGTCGATCTCGGTACGCATCACCGCGAGCGGCGTACGCAACTCGTGGGAGGCGTTGGCGACGAACCTCTTCTGCGCCTCGAACGCCTCGCCGATCCGGTCCAGCATCGCGTCGAACGTGGCGGCGAGTTCGGCGACCTCGTCGTCGGCGCCGGTGTAGCGGATCCGTTCCTCGAGGGTCTCCTCCCGCAGCCGCTGGGCGGTGGCGGTGACCTGGTGCAGGGGGCGCAGCGCCCGGCCGGCGACCACGTACGCCCCGGCGACGCCGACGATGCTGATGGCCAGCAGCGCCACCAGCCCCTTGGCGAGCAGTTCGCCGGAGACGGCGTCGACGACGTGCTCCTGCCAGACCCGGGCGTCGAGGGTCTGCCCGTCGGCGAGTACGACCGTGGTGCCAGGCAGGAGCTGGTCGGCGGGGTGCAGCGCGTCGTCGACCAGCAGCCAGGCGAGCACCATCAGCACGGCACCGGCCCCGACCAGCAGGACGCCGTTGAGCAGGGTGAGCCGCAGCCGCAGGGTGGGCCGCAGCCGGGACCGGCGCCCGGTGAGATAAACGGTCATGCGTCCACCTCGCTCCGCTCGGCGGCCGCACGACTCAAACTGAACCAACCGATGCCCTCGCTCCGCTCGGTCATACGTCCACCTCGCTCCGCTCGGCGGCCGCACGACTCAAACCGAACCAACCGATGCCCTCGCTCCGCTCGGTCATGCGCCCACCTTCCCACGCCCGGGTCAGGGCAGGTAGGGGTCGGGCATCCGGTAGCCGGCGCCGACGACGGTCTCGATCAGCGGTGGGTCGCCGAGCTTCTTGCGCAGGGTCATGACGGTGACCCGTACGGTCGTGGTGAACGGGTCGGTGTTGGCGTCCCAGACCCGCTCGAGCAGTTCCTCGCTGGAGACGACGGCGCCGCGGGCCTTGAGCAGTTCTTCCAGCACACCGAACTCCTTGCGGGTGAGGTCGACCGGGATGCCACCGCGGCTGGCGACCCGCCGGGCCGGGTCGACGACCAGGTCGGCGAGGGTGAGCACGGGCGGGGCCGGTGGGGTGGCCCGCCGGCCGAGGGCCTGCACGCGGGCGACGAGTTCGTCGAAGGCGAACGGTTTGGGCAGGTAGTCGTCGGCGCCCAGGGACAGGCCCTCGACCCGGTCGGCGACCGTGCCGCTGGCGGTGAGCATGAGCACCCGGGTCAGCGCACCGGAGGCGGCGAGGTCGGCGCAGATCTGGTCGCCGTGCACGCCGGGCAGGTCGCGGTCGAGGACGATCACGTCGTAGCGGGTCACGAACGCCATCTCGTGGCCGGTGTTGCCGTCGTGGGCGACGTCGACGGCCATGCCCCGGCGGCGCAGGCCGCGGGCGATCGCGTCGGCGAGGTTGTGCTCGTCCTCGACCACCAGCACCCGCATCAGCGCCTCCTTCCGGAACGCCGCCATCCGGCGGATTCAACCTACTGCCGCGGGACAACATGTGGCGGTACCGCGGGCGTTGCAAAGAACCTTCCGGTACGACAGACTTTCCGGCAAGGATCTTCACCGCTCAGGAGTCGTTCGTGCAGCAGACCGGCCCGGACATCGCCTACCGGGGCTTCCGCGGTGCGGCGCGGCTGGCCACCGGCACCATGACCGGAGCGGTTCCCCGGGGCGACGGGATCGCCTTCGACTCCCCGGCCGGCACGCTGACCCACACCGATCCGCACACCGGGGTCACCGCGGCCTACGAGCTGGCCACCTGGACCTCTCCCCTGGTCGAGCCCGGGTTCCCGGTCGCCGAACTGGTGCCGTCGTGGACCGCCGACACCCCGGCCGGGAGCTGGATCCGGGTCGAGATGCGCGGCGCCGACCGGTCCGGCCGGCCGACCCGCTGGTACGACCTGGGCAGTTGGGCCGCCGACGACGAGGGCGTACGGCCCACCTCCCGGCCGGACCAGGCGGACCCGGACGCGCGGGTCGACGCCGACGTGCTCACCGCCGCCTCCGGCCGGGAGTGGACCGGCTGGTGGCTGCGGGTGACCCTGCTGCGGCCGGCCGGTGGCGACGCCACCCCGGCGCTGCGGTCGGCCGGCGCGGTCGCCACCGCGCCGGCTCCGGCCGCGCCCCGACCGCACGGCCCCGCACCGCACGGCGCCACACCGCCCGCCGCACCACACCGCCCGGCGCCGCACGGCTCCTCCGCCCCGCACCCCGCGGCGGCGGCCGCCCCGGCACCGGCCGCCCCGCACCCTGAGGCGGCCGCCCCGGCACCGCCCGCGCCGGCGCGGCCGGCCGCCCCACCGCGCCGGTCCGGCACGTCCCCGGCGTGGGGCGTCGTGCTGGACGTACCCCGCTTCTCGCAACGGCTGCACCGCGACCACCACCCGCACCTCGACGGTGGCGGCCTGACCTGGTGCAGTCCCACCTCGACGGCGATGGTCCTGGCCTTCTGGGGAGCCGGCCCGGCGGCGGCCGACCACGCGTGGGTGGGACCCGACGACCCGGCACCGTGGGTCGACCACGCCGCCCGGCGCTGCTACGACCACGCTTACCGGGGCACCGGAAACTGGCCGTTCAACACCGCGTACGCCGGCACCTTCGGGCTGGACGCGTTCGTCACCCGGCTGCGCGGCCTGGCCGAGGCGGAACTCTTCGTCGCCGCCGGGATCCCGCTGGTGATCTCGGTGTCGTTCGCGGCCGGGCGGGTGCCCGGCCTCGACTACGGCACCCGCGGGCACCTGCTGGTGCTGGCCGGTTTCACCGCCGGCGGCGACCCGGTGCTCAACGACCCCAACTGGCCGACCGACGAGGCGGTCCGCCGGCCGGTGCCCCGGGCCGCGCTGGAGGCCGCCTGGCGCGGCGGCAGCGGCGGCCTGACGTACGTGATCCGGCCCGCCGACCGGCCGCTGCCGGCGGCACCGCCGCAGGCGAACTGGTGACGGTCAGCGGGTGGTGAGCGGGCGTACGTCCCACAGCCAGACGTCGTCGACCCGCTGCGCCGGGCCGAGGATCTCCTCCACCGTGGTGCGCAGGGGGTCCGCCCGCCGGTGCTCGACCGGCAGCACGATGATCGCCGCGTTCCAGTAGCGCAGGTCGTCCTCGACCCGCCGCTTGGTCTCCTCACCGACCGACCTGGGCTGGCCGGACGAGGCGACCCGGTTCAGCAGGGTGGAGGTGACGGTCGGCGGCGCGCCGAAGCCGCCGGGGTCGCCGTCGACACCGTTTCGCGGGCCGAGGAAGTAGCCGCGCGGGATGGCGAACTCCAGGTTCTGCGACGCCGCCCAGCGCAGGCCGTCGGAACTGCCGAGGTCGGGCAACGGCAGCGGGACCAGGGTCTGCCCCGGCGCGACGTACGGCCGCCACTGGCCGGAGGTGATGAACGCCGGGACCGGTGGCCGGCCGACCTCGCGGTAGGGCAGCGGGGTGAGCGGGACCAGCGCGATCAGCAGCGCCGCGACCCAGGCCCGGCGGCGCAGCCGGCGCTGCGGTTCGGCCACCCGGTCGGTCAGTGCCCGGTCGGTGGCCACCGCGAGCAGTACGCCGACGACGGCCGACGTGATGAGCCCGAAGCGGGTGGGCACGACCGAGTCGAGCAGCGGTACGTGCACCAGCAGCGCCCACGGGCCGGGGAAGAGGTCGTGCCCGCGCCAGCGCAGTTCCTCACCGAGCGACAGCACCGCGAAGATCAGCCCGGTCGCGGCGAGCGAGCGCACCAGCACGTCCCGGCGCAGCCAGGCCACGGTGACCACGAGCAGGACGACCAGCGGCCAGCCGAAGAACGCGTTCTCCTCGGAGTAGTTGGGCGCGAGCCCCTTGTTGGCCTCGGCGTCGCCGCCCAGCGTGGTCGAGCCGGCGTTGAAGTACGCGGCGATGTCGTTGCCGTGGTCCGGCACCGCCTCCTTCAGCCCGCTGTAGCTCTGCGGCCCGGAGAACTGGACGTAGAGCGGGTAGGCCAGCAGCGCGCCGGCGACGACGGCGCACACCGCCAGGCCGGCGAGCAGCGGCTTCCAGGCCGGGCGCAGCAGCTCCCGCCGCTGCGCCACGTAGATCGCCAGGAAGACGCCGCTGGCCAGGGCGGCGAAGAGCAGGATCTCCTCGTTGATGAACACCTGGTAGACCACCAGGGCGGCGAGGATGAGCCCGTCGCGTACCGGGCGGGTGCCGGGCCGGCACATGACCAGGACCCGCCACACGATGAACGGCACCAGGAACTGCGAGACGATGTTCGGGTGCCAGTTGCCGTGGCCGAGCATCGCCGGGCAGAAGCCGCAGAAGGCGCCCCCGACGGCCGCCGCCAACCGCGACGACACGATGTGCCGGGAGAGGACGAAATACCAGGCGGTCGCGGTGCCGGCCAACCCGACGGTGATCATGACGGCGAACGAGACCGGCGGCCCGAGGAGCATGGTCACCGGCACCATCGGCACGGTCAACCCGTACATCGACGTGTTGGCCATCAGGTTGACGCCGTCGGGATAGTTCATCAGGTCGGTGAAGAACGGGTAGCGGCCCTCGGTGACGACGCGTACGGCGTGGGCGAGGAAGAACTGCCCCTGGGCCGGGTCGCTGGCGTGCTCCGGCCCGACCCGGCCGGCCGGGTCCATCCAGAGCCGGCCGGTCACCCACACCGCGGTGGCCAGGTAGATGCCGACGACGAGCAGGTCGGCGTACCGGCGGGCGTAGGTGGTCAGGAGGCGGCCCAGCGGCCCGCCGGTCACCGGGCCGGAGCGCGATCCCGGCGTGGACCCGCCGGCCCGGCCCGCGCCCTCGGCGTCCGGCGAGGCATCGACGTCCACGGCGGCGCGGGCAGGATCGTTCGGGGAGGCCATGATGGCTCGAATCGTAGTCGAGAAGGGGATTAGTCCGGATTACTTAGCTCTAGTCGATCATCGGACTGTTTCGTCCCGGCGCGGCGTGGCGAGTTCCCGGACGTCCCAGACCCAGACGTCGTCCACCCGCTGCCCGGGTCCGAGCAGGTCCTCGACGGTGTGCCGGAGCGCCGGCGCCTGGTCGTGCCGGACCGGGAGCACCACGATCGCCGCGTTCCAGTAACGCAGGTCGTCGCGGAACAGCCGGCGCTGGCGGTCGTCGACCTCGACGGGCACCCCGGACGACGCCACCCGGGCGAGCAGTCCGGCGCCGTGGCTCGGCGGGGCACCGAACGCGGCCAGGTCGCCGTCCTGGGCGTTGCGCGGTCCGAGGAAGTAGCCACGCGGCACCGACATGTCGAGCCGGGTCGCGGCGGCCCAGCGCAGCCCGTCGGCGTTGCCGTTCTCGGTGACCGGGACCGGGACGACCGTCTGCCCCTCGGCGACGTACGACCGCCAGGTGCCGGAGGTGACGAAGTCCGGCACCGGCGGGCGGTTGTGGGCCGGCAGGGCGACCGGGATCAGCGGCACCAGCGCCATCGCGAGGCCGAGCGCCCACGCCTGCCGGTTGATCCGTGGTACGCCGACCGCCTGGCCGCGCAGCACCCGGTCGGTGGCGATCGCCAGCATGACGCCGACCACGGCCGACGCGATCATGCCGAACCGGGTGGGTACGACGAAGTGCAGCAGCGGCAGGTGCACGAAGACGGCCCACGGCCCGGGGCCGATCTCGGTCCCCTTGTACGACACGACGGTGCCCAGCGACAGCAGGGCGAAGAAGAGGCCGGTGAAGGCGAGTGCCCGGACGACCGCGTCCCGCCACAGCCAGACGGTGGTGACGACGAGCAGCAGGACCAGCGGCCAGCCGAAGAAGGAGTTCTCCTCCGACGGGTTGGGGGCGAGGTTCTGGTTGGTCAGCTCGTTGCCGCCCAGCGTCGGCGTGCCGAAGCTGGTGAAGGCGGCCAGGTCGTTGCCGAAGTGGGCGACCTCGATCCCCTGGTAGTTCTGCGGCCCGGAGAACTGCACGTAGAGCGGGTAGGCGAGCAGCGCTCCGGCGATGACCGCGCAGACGGCGAGCCCGCCGAGCAGGCGGCGCCACGCCCCGGCCCACAGGTCCCGCCGTTGCAGGACGTACGCCAGCAGGAAGACCCCGCAGGCGATCGCGGTGAAGAGCAGGATCTCCTCGTTGATGAAGGCCTGGTAGGTGACCAGCAGGGCGAGGATGATCCCGTCGCGGACCGGTCGGGCGCCGGGCCGGCACAGCACCAGCACCCGCCACACGATGAACGGGACCAGGACCTGGCCGATGATGTTCGGGTGCCAGTTGGCGTGCGCCAGCATCGCCGGGCAGAAGCCGCAGAACCAGCCGCCGACCGCGGCGGCGACCCGGGACGAGACCAGGTGCCGCGACAGCACGTAGTACCAGGCCGCCGCGGTCAGCGACAGCATCAGCGTCACCAGCGCGACGAACGAGACGGCCGGCCCGAAGAGCATGGTGACCGGCACCATCGGCACGCTCAGCCCGAGCATCGGCGTGTTGGCCATCAGGTTGACCCCGTCGGGCACGTTCATCCGCTCGGTGAAGAGCGGGTTCTCGCCGTGGGTCACCACCCGCACCGCGTGGGCCAGGAACCACTGCATCAGCGACGGGTCGCTCTCCAGCGTCGGGGCGACCCGGCCGGGCGGGTAGGCCCACAGCCGGCTGGTCACCCACACCGCGGTGAGCAGGTAGAACCCGACGACCACGAAGTCGGCGCGCCGGCTCGACCACCGCCGCAGTCGCGCTGTCACCGACCTGACCCGGCCGGGTGCGGTGCGGTCGGAGACGTCGTCCGCCGGGGGTGACTTCGGCCGGTCGAGCAGGAATTCAGGTGAACTGTCCGCGACGGTCATAGTGCCTCGGATCGTACTCATCGGCGGGGCGACGATCTGGACCAGCCGCCCATTCCATACCCCTGGCGCAGGATCTGTCATCAATCGCGCGGCGGAACCGGCAGGTCGCGTACGTCCCACAGCCACACGTCGTCGACCCGCTGCGGCGGTTCGCCCATGAGTTCGGTCATCGCCGTCCGCAGCGCGTCGACCCGGCGCTGCTCGCCGAGGACCACGACGGCCGCCCGCCAGTAGATCAGGTCTTCGCGGGCCGCCTGCCGTTCCGCCTCGCCGATCGGCGGGACCACGCCGTTGCGGTAGACGTCCTGCAACAGCGCCGAGGTGGGCCGCTGTGCCTGCCCCCAGGATCCGTCGATGTTCCCCGGCGGGTCGGCGGGGCCCATGAAGTAGCCACGCGGCGCCTGGAACTCCAGGTCGGACAGTGCCGACCAGCGCATGCCCAGCCTTCCGCGGGTGACGTCGGCCAGCGGCACCGGCACCAGGGTGCGGCCCTCGGGGACGTACGGCCGCCACTGCCCGGAGGCGATGAAGTCGGGCAGCGGCTCCACCCCGCGTACCGGGGCGGGCAGCGGGGCGACCGGGACGAACGCGGCGACCAGGGCCACCCACCACGCGATCCTCGCCGGCCGGGCGACGCGGTGCCCGGCGACGGTGGTGTCCGGCGCGAGGCTCATGATCCGGTCGGCGGCCAGCGCGAGGACCACGCCCGCGGCGAACGTGGCGACGATCGCGAACCGGGTCACGCTGACCAGGTCGATCACCGGCACGTTGCTGATCAGCCAGAACGGCAGCTTGATCCCGGTGTCCTCGCCCTTGTAGACCAGCGTCGGGCCGAGCGAGATCACCGCGAAGAACAGGCCGGTGATCAGCAGCGCGCGGGCCGCCACCGAGCGCCAGAGCAGCGGTACGGCGACCGCCAGCAGGATCAGCACGGGCCAGCCGAAGAACGAGTTGTCCTCGGTCGGGCTGTTGCTGAGCACCTCGACGGTCGCCGGGTCGCCGGCGAGCGACTGGCGGGCGAACGCCGGGTAGGCCGCCAGGTCGGTGACGAAGGCGTCCGGGTCGTACGGCAGGCCGCGGTAGTGCCCGGGGCCGAAGAACTGCCACCACAGCGGGTAGGCCAGCACCACGAACGACAGCGCGGCGGCGACGCCGAGCCCGGAGAGCATCGGCCGGAGCGCCGCCTTCGCCTCCGCCGGCCGCATCGCGGCGTACGCCACCACGAAGACGCCCAGCGCCATCGCGGCGAACAGCAGCGCCTCCTCGTTGATGAAGATCTGGAGCACGATGAAGACGGCGAGGATCGCCCCGTTGCGCACCGTCCGGCCGGGTTCGCGTAGCTTCAGCGCACGCCAGACGATGAACGGGATGAGGAAGTGCGCGACGAAGTTGATGTGCCCGTTGGCGTGCGAGATCATCGTCGGCGCGAACCCGCACCACAGACCGCCGATGTAGGCCGCCGCGCGGGACCGGACGAAGTGCCGGCTCAGCACCCAGTACCAGGCGGCCGCGGTGCCGGCCAGGCTGAGGGTGAGCAGCAGGACGACCGAAACCGCCGCGCCGAAGAAATGGGTGATCGGCGAAACGGGGATACCGAGTGCCATCATCGACGTGTTGGACATCATGTTCACGCCGTCGGGCACGCCGAGCCGTTCGGACCACAACGGATTCTCGAAGTGGAAGACCACCCGCTCGGAGTGCGCGATCAGGAACATGTGCAGCCCGTGGTCGTCCTCGTTACCGGTCAGCACCCGGTTGTACGGGTCGAGCCACAGCCGGCCCATCACGAGCACGCCGAGCGCGAGATAGGTGCCGTACGCGACCAGGTCGACGAGCCGTTCGCGGCTGATCCGCAGGAGCTGGAGGAAACGACGGGAATGGTCCGGGCTGTGGGACGCGGTGCCGCCATTGCGGCCGGCAGCGGCGTCCACGTTGGGTTCCGCGGAGGTCATGATGGCTGGCATGTTAGCCGATCCGATCGGTCGCCGAGCCGGGCGGGAAGATATCCGCCGGCCACCGTCCTGACCCGCAGTTATACCCGTCGAGACAACGGAACAACGCGAAACGAATTGATGAACGCCTTATTCAGATGTGCCGCCTCGGCCCCCCTTCCGGGTCCCGTACGATGTGGCACCGGGCATCAGGGTCGACAGGGGGACCTCACATGATCTCGCTCCGGCGCGGTCTGCTGGGCATCGGCCTGGCGGCCGTCATGGTGGGCGGCGCCGCCTGCGGCGGCACCGAAGAGGTGCCGCCGGAGCGGGCGCTGCCGGTGGGTCACTACACACTCGACGGTGGGCTCCAGGTCTGGCCCGCGCGCGGAGGGCTGTCCGGCGACGAGGAGGCCCACCGGGCGGTGGCGCGGGCCGTCGACGCCTGGCGCACCCCCGCCGGTGACCGGCCCCGGCTGGAGACCTCCGGCATCCTCTGGCTCGGCGAGACCGACGGGCGGACCCTCGCCGTGGTCGCCGCCGACGTACCGGTCTACGGCGCGTCGTGGCTGCTCCAGCTCGACGGCGCCGGCGACGGGCTGGCGGTGACCAGCGCGGCGCAGTACACCGACCCGGGCTACCTGGTCTATTCCGACCTGCTCCCGGTCCGGCTGGGCAGCACCACCCGCTACCTGGCGTCGGCCCGGGTCGAGCAGGTCACCGGCCCGAACGGGCGCCCGGTGCGGGTGAGCGAAGGGCTGACCGACCCGGTCGACGTGGCGCGGTGTACGGCGAGCCCGATCGCCGTGCGGCTGCGGGCCACCGAGTCGCAGCCCCGCGGCACCGCCAACGACGAACTGCTCGACCTCGGCACCGCCGTCGAGCAGCCCCGCTACCCGGTCGTCCCGGACCAGGACGGGCGCGGCGCGACCGCGCTGGAGGACCTCGACACGTGCGCGCTGGCCGGCGAGGACATCGCCTTCGGCAGCATCGACCCGAGCCCGGCCGACGGCCGCTCCTACCCCCAGGTGCCGACCTCGTGGCCGATCGAGTCGATCTACCAGGTCAACCTGGGCGAGGTCGGGTCCGGCCCGCTCGCCGGGCGGTTCGACCGGCTCACCTGGCGCAGCCAGGAGGGCACCACCTACGCGGCGGTGTTCCGGCCGGACAACGGCACGCCGGCGGTCTCGAAGGCCGACCGGGTGGCCGCGGTGCAGGCGTACGAGATCGACATCCAGGGCCGCGAGTACGTGGTGCTGAGCTGGGACGACGAGGACGACGACGCCGTGCTGCAACTGCCCGAGGGGGTCCAGCCGGTGCTGGAGCAGCGAGGGCTGGCGGTGGTGCCGAAGGCCGACCGGTCGCAGACCTACCGGGTGAGCGTCGGCGGCCGGCTGGAGACCCGTACCGTCGAGAAGTAGACCGCGCGCGAGAGCCCCGGACCCTGCGGTCCGGGGCTCTCGGCTACGAGGTCACTTCGCCTTCACACCCCACGCGTCGGGCACCGGCAGCTCCCGGTCGCCGGCGTCGTCGAGCCGGGACACCCAGCCGGTCACCTGGCGGGCCACGTCCTGGGCGGTCAGCCCGATGTCGGCGAGGATCTGGGCGCGGGTGCCGTGCGGATGCCACTGGGCCGGCACGCCGAGGTCGCGCAGCGGCACCCGGACGTCCGCGTCGCGCAGCTCCTTGGCCAGCGCGTCGCCGACGCCGCCGTTGCGTACGCCGTCCTCGACGGTGACCACCAGCCGGTGGCCGGCGGCCAGGGTGACCAGCTCGGCCGGCACCGGCCGCACCCAGCGCGGGTCGACCACGGTCACGCCGTAGCCGTGCTCGGCGACCCGGGCGGCGACCTGCGTGCCGAGCTGCCCGAAGGCACCGACCGCGACGAGCAGGACGTCCTTGCGCTCGGCCTCGGCGAGCACGTCGACCGGCCCGACCCGGCGCACGGCCGGCAGGTCGGCGGCGACCGAACCGGTCGGGAAGCGCAGGATGGTCGGGCCGTCGTCGACGGCGACCGCCTCGCGTAGTTCCTCGCGCAGGGTGGCGGCGTCACGGGGGGCGGCGATACGCAGGCCCGGCACCACCCCGAAGACCGACATGTCCCAGATGCCGTAGTGGCTCGGCCCGTCCGGTCCGGTGATGCCGGCCCGGTCGAGCACGAAGGTGACCGGCAGCTTGTGCATGGCGACGTCGAGCAGCACCTGGTCGAAGGCCCGGTTGAGGAAGGTGGCGTAGACGGCCACGACCGGGTGCAGGCCGCCGAGCGCCAGCCCGGCCGCCGAGGTGGCGGCGTGCTGCTCGGCGATGCCGACGTCGTACGTGCGCTCGGGATACTTGCGGGCCAGCGCGGCGATCCCGGTCGGCTCGGCCATCGCGGCCGTGATGCCGACGACGTCGGGGCGCTCGTCGGCGATGTCGACCAGTTCCTCGGCGAAGACGTGGGTCCACTTGACGCTCGGCTTCGCCAGCAGCTTGCCCGTCTCCGCGTCGAAGGCACCCGGGCCGTGCAGGCAGTCGGCCTCGTCCTCCTCCGCCGGGCGGTAGCCGTAGCCCTTGCGGGTGACCGCGTGCACGATCACCGGGCCGCCGAAGCCCTTGGCCTTGCGCAGCGCCGACTCGACGGCGGCGACGTCGTGGCCGTCGATCGGGCCGACGTACTTCAGGCCGAGGTCCTCGAACATGGTCTGCGGGGAGACCGCGTCCTTGATCCCCTTCTTGACCGCGTGCAGCACCTCGTACATCGGCTTGCCGACCAGCGGCGTCGAGCCGAGCGACTCCCGGACCAGGTCGAGGACCTTCTCGTAGCCGGGGTTGAGCCGCAGCGCCGACAGGTGGTCGGCCAGCCCGCCGATGGTCGGCGCGTAGGAGCGGCCGTTGTCGTTGACGACGATGACCAGCGGGTTGCGGGCGCCGGCGATGTTGTTCAGCGCCTCCCAGCACATGCCGCCGGTCAGTGCGCCGTCGCCGACCACCGCCACGACGCTGCGCTGCTCGCCGCGCAGGGCGAACGCCTTGGCGAGCCCGTCGGCGTAGGACAGCGCGGTCGAGGCGTGCGAGTTCTCGATCAGGTCGTGCTCGCTCTCGGCCTGGCTCGGGTAGCCGGACAGGCCACCGCGCTGACGGAGCTGGTCGAAGCCCTCCTGCCGGCCGGTCAGCATCTTGTGCACGTATGCCTGGTGGCCGGTGTCGAACAGGAACTTGTCGCGGGGCGAGTCGAAGACCCGGTGCATCGCGATGGTCAGCTCGACGACGCCGAGGTTGGGTCCGAGATGGCCGCCGGTGCGCGAGACCTTCGCCACCAGGAAGTCCCGGATCTCCGCGGCGAGGATCTCCAACTCCTCGGCCGACATGCGTTTGACGTCCTGCGGGCCGTGGACCGTGCTCACCAGACGACCGTCGCCGGCCGGACCTTCTTCAACGCTCATGACCGGACAGTCTATCGGTGCCGGCCACGCACGCGGCCTGAGACAAGATCGACGGATGGCCCCCCGGCCGGGCCCGGCACCGCCGGGCGCCAGTTTCGACAAGGCTGTCGTTCCGGGGTGATTCCACCCACGGGCCGTCACCCGATCGGTCAACAAAAGCGGCGGAATGCCGCGACCGCCGTACGCTGAGGGTAACTACGCCCTTCCCGAAGGTAACGCCATGTCGTCGCTGCCGTCCGTCCCCCGGCACCCCGTCCGTCCCGGCGCCGCCGCCGCCGGCCAGGTGCTCGCGCTGGCCCTCGTGGCCCTGGTCGCCCTGCCCCTGCTGCCCGTGGTCCTGCTGGTCGCCGCCTGGATCAGGCTGCGGGACCGGTTCGACCGCCCGGCACCCGCCGCCCGGCCGGTCTCCGCCCCGCCCTCCGCGGCCCACGCCGCCTGACCGCCGCCGCGCGGCCCCGCGGACCGGTTCGCCGCCGGCCACTGACTGCCCGGCCCCGCGGACCGGCCCGCCGCCGGCGCTGTCGGTCCGCCGTCACCGGTTCAAGGTCCGCCGCCAGACGCCGCGGGTCCCGCGGGCGCGTCGCCCGCGGGACCCGGAAACGCCCGGCTACGGGTCACTCCACCCGGCGCCGGAAACGGCCGAGGAGCAGGACGACAGCGCCCGCCCCGAGCAGGGACAGCCCGACACCCGCCACGGTCGCGGTCGAGTCACCGGTCTTCGGCAGCTCGTCCTTGTGCGTCGGCGTGGCGGTCGGCTTGTGCGTCGGCTTGTGGGTGGGCGTGTGGGTCGGCTTGTGGGTCGGTTTGTGGGTCGGCTTGTGGGTCGGTTTGTGGGTCGGCTTGTGCGTGGGCCGGTGGGTCGGCTTGTGGCCCAGCGTCTCGCTGTACTTGAAGCCGGCGATCCACAGCGTCCAGGTCGTGCCGGGCTCCCACTTGACCCGCTGGTAGTCGTAGTCGTCGGCCCGGACGTAGCCCTCGATCTTCTTGTCCTTGTCCTTGTCGCTGGACAGGACGTAGCGTTCGCCCTTCTCCGATCCGTTGCGGATCCGCAGGACGGCGTACTCGTCACCCTTGTCGTGCTTGACCGACAGGCCGTAGTCCTTGCGGTCGGGCCGGCAGCGCTCCCGCTCCTCGCCGCCGGTGGTGCTGTTCTCGCCTCCCTCCCACGGCCTGCACGTGGGCGTCGACGCGACGTTCACCTCGGCCCCGTATGCGGCCGGCGCGGCAGCCAGCCCCATCATCCCGATGGCTCCCAACAGACCCGCCGTGACGGCGGCTGACAACGTACGAAGCACAACGTCCTCCAAGGAAGTTGCAAAAAGGACCCCATTGTCGATGGGCTTCACCGGCGGACGGTGGGCACGATGTGCGTCCCGACCAGCTAACGAGGCATCCATCAACGGGGCGCGCCCACGGGACACAACTACGTCCGGTGGGCCTGGCGATGACACCGAGTAGTCGCGAATGGCCGGCCGATCGGACCACCCCGGGCGCTGTCCGGCCGAACCGGACATCGATAGATCCGCCGCGACGGCGGGCGGCGGTCAGCCCGGGAGGAGCAGGCCGACGCACTCCACGTGCTGCGTCATCGGGAACAGGTCGTACGCCCGCAGGGCCGCCAGCCGCCAGCCGGCGGACCGGAACGTCGCCACGTCACGCGCGAAGGCCGCCGGGTCGCAGGCGACGTACGCGACCGCCCGCGGCGCCGCCCCGACCAGGGCGCGCACCACCCCGGCCCCGGCACCGGCCCGGGGCGGATCGAGCACCACCAGGTCGACCGGGCCGGTGATCCGGCGCCGGGCCAGCGCCGTCTCGACCCGGGCCGCGACGATCTCGACCCCGGGCAGGTCGCGCAGGTTGTCCCGGGCCGCCGCCACACCCACCGGCGCCGCCTCGACCAGGGTGATCCGGGCCGCCGGCCCGACCCGGTCGGCCAGCGCCGCGGCGAAGAGCCCGGCACCGCCGTACAGGTCCCACGCCGACTCCCCCGGCGCCGGGTCGAGCAGGTCGACCACGGCCCCGGCCAGCGTGTCGGCCGCCGCCGGGTGCACCTGCCAGAACGCCTCCGCCGGCAGCCGCCAGTCCCGGCCGACGGCCCGTTCGGTCACCGTCGCCGGACCGTCCACGACGGTCGCGGCGCCGTCGGCGAGGGCGCGGACGGTCACGTCGCCGCCGGACGACGCGACCGTCTCCACCACCTCGGCCGCCGGCCAGCGCCGGCCACCGGCCGCCAGCACCGGCAGGTCCCGTACGCCGGGGTGCGCGATCAGGCAGCGGTCGACGGGTACGACCTGGTGGGTGCGGTGGCGCAACAGTCCGGCCCGGCCGGCCGCGTCGACGGCGTACCGCACCCGGGACCGCCAGCCGAGCGGCCCGCCCGGCAGCGCCTCGACGGTCACCCCCAGGTCGGCGACCTCGTCGGGGGTCAGCCCGCCGAGCCGGTGCAGTTGCTCGCGTACGACGTCGGCCTTCCACACCAGCTGCGCGGCCGGTGCGACGTGCTGCAGGTCGCAGCCGCCGCACAGCTCCGGCCGGGCGTACGGGCACGGCGGCGCGACCCGGTCCGGCGCCGGGTCGAGCACCGCCACCGCGTCGGCGCGCAGGTAGCCGCGGTGCAGTTCGGTGATCTGCGCGACCACCCGCTCGCCGGGCAGGGCGTGCCGCACGAAGACCACCCGGCCGTCGAGCCTCGCCACGCAGTGGCCGCCGTGCGCGACCGCACCGACCACGAGTTCGACCCGGTCGCCCTCGACCGGGTCACCGGCCGCCGCCGTGGTGTCGACCGTCTCCACGTTCACCCCTCCCCCCGGGCCGGGGCGGCGCCGCCCCGGTCCGCCACGGTTTCACCGGCCGGGTCCCCGTCCACCGACGGGTAGGGGTCGCGACGGGCGGCCCGCGGCCCGCGCGCCGGCCCGAGGGTCAGCGTCGCGTCGTACCGCTCCAGGTTCTTGTTGGCGGTCGACGCGAGTTGCCAGGGAACGCTGGTCACCATGACGCCCGGCTCGAAGAGCAGCCGGCCCTTGAGCCGCAACGCGCTCTGGTTGTGCAACAGGTTCTCCCACCAGTGGCCTACGACGTACTCGGGGATGAAGACGGTGACGACGTCGCGGGGCGCGTTCCGGCGCGCGGACTTGACGAAGTCGATGACCGGCCGGGTGATCTCCCGGTAGGGCGAGTCGATGACGGTCAGCGGCACCGGCACCCCGTGCCGTTCCCAGTCGCGCTGCAGCTTCTGGGTGTCGGTGTCGTCGACGTTGACGGTCACCGCGGTCAGCGTGTCGGGCCGGGTCGCCTGCGCGTACGCGACCGCCCGCAGCGTCGGCCGGTGCAGCTTGCTGACCAGTACGACCGCGTGGTTGCGGGCCGGCAGGACCGGCCGGCCCTCGTCGGGTTCGAGTTCGGCGGCGACCCGGTCGTAGTGCCGCCGGATGGTCAGCATCAGCAGGTAGATGACCGCCATCGCGGCGATGGCGATCCAGGCGCCCAGCAGGAACTTGGTGATCAGGACGATGACCAGGACGGTGCCGGTCAGGCCCATGCCGAAGCCGTTGATCGCCCGCGAGCGGAGCATCCGCCGCCGGGCCTGCGGGTCGCGTTCGGTCCGCAGCCGCCGGTTCCAGTGCCGGATCATGCCGGCCTGCGACAGGGTGAACGAGACGAAGACCCCGACGATGTAGAGCTGGATCAGCCGGGTCACCTCGGCCTGGAACCCGACGATCAGCACGATCGCGAAGACGGCCAGGAAGACGATGCCGTTGGAGAACGCCAGCCGGTCGCCGCGGGTGTGCAGTTGGCGGGGCAGGTAGCGGTCCTGGGCGAGGATCGAGCCGAGCACCGGGAAGCCGTTGAACGCGGTGTTGGCGGCCAGGAAGAGGATCATCGCGGTCGCGGCGACGACCAGGAAGAGCAGCACCGACCCGGAGCCGAAGATCGTCTCACCGAGCTGGGCGGTGACCGTCTTCTGCACGTAGCCGGCCGGCCCCGACTCGATCTGCTGGGCCGGGTCCTCGACGAACTGCAGGCCGGTCAGCCGGGCCAGCCAGATGATCCCGACGATCAGGCCGACCGCGACCGAACCGAGCAGCAGCAGCGTCGTCGCCGCGTTGCGGCTCTTCGGCGGCTTGAACGCGGGTACGCCGTTGGAGATCGCCTCGACGCCGGTCAGCGCCGCACAGCCGGACGAGAACGCCCGCAGCAGCAGGAACACCATGGCCACACCGGTCAGGTCGTGCCACTCCGCGCTGATCACCAGGTCGGCGCTCGGCGCCCGCAGGTCGTGGCCGAGCACCACCACCCGGACCAGACCGGTCAGGATCATGCCGCCCACGACGATGATGAAGCCGTACGTCGGGATGGCGAGCGCGGTGCCGGACTCGCGCAGGCCGCGCAGGTTGATCGCGGTGAGCAGGACGACGGCGCCGACCGCGATACCGACCTTGTGGGTGGCGACGAACGGCAGCACCGAGCCCAGGTTGGCGACCCCGGAGGAGACCGACACGGCGACGGTCAGCACGTAGTCGACCATCAGCGCGCTGGCCACCCCGACCCCGGCCTTCTGGCCGAGGTTGACGGTGGCCACCTCGTAGTCGCCGCCCCCGGACGGGTAGGCGTGCACGGTCTGCCGGTAGCTGGCGACCACGGTCAGCATCACCACGACGACGGCCAGCCCGACCCAGGGCGAGAAGATGAACGCGGACGCGCCGGCGATCGACAGGGTCAGCAGGATCTCGTCCGGGGCGTACGCGACGCTGGACAGCGCGTCGGAGGCGAACACCGGCAGCGCGACGCGCTTCGGTAACAGGGTGTGTTTGAGCCGGTCCGACCGGAACGGTCGGCCCAGCAGCAGCCGCTTCATCAGGGCGGTCGGACGGGCCACAAGGGCTAAGCGTACGGCCGGCCGACCCGGTCGCACGTCGCGGAGGGTGATCACGCCCGGCGCGCCGTACGGCCGGTCCGCCCGCGCCGGGCGTGCCGGGGCGTGGCACGCTCTTGGATGACGCGGGCGGCCCGGCCAACGGGGCGGGCGGGGCGCGGCACGGTAGCGGGAGGACCGGCGTGCACATCGTGATCATGGGCTGTGGCCGGGTCGGCTCGACCCTCGCCCAGCGGCTGGAGGCCCTGGGACACTCCGTCGCGGTCATCGACCAGAACGCGGACGCGTTCCGGCGGCTCGGACCGGACTTCGGCGGGGTCACGGTCACCGGCATCGGCTTCGACGGCGAGGTGCTGCGGGCGGCCGGCGTCGAGCGCGCCGACGCGTTCGCCGCGGTCTCCAGCGGCGACAACTCCAACATCATCTCGGCCCGGCTGGCCCGCGAGACGTTCGGTGTCAACCGGGTGGTCGCCCGGATCTACGACCAGAAGCGGGCCGAGGTCTACGAGCGGCTCGGCATCCCGACGGTGGCGTCGGTGCGCTGGACCGCCGACCGGATCCTGCACCATGTCGTACCCGAGGGCATGGAGATCTTCCGCGACCCGACGAGCACCGTGTCGATCATCGAGGTCCCGACCCACCGGGACTGGGTCGGCCGGCCGCTGCGCGGCTTGGAGGAGGCGACCGGGGCCCGGGCCGCCTACCTGATCCGGTTCGGGATCGGCACGCTGCCCACCGCCTCCACCGTCGTACAGGAGGGAGACCAGATCTTCATGCTGGTCACCGACGACATCGCCGAGACCGTGACGGCGGTCGCCGTCGGCGCGCCGGAAGGGGGGCGGTGACCGTGCGGGTCGCCATCGCGGGAGCCGGCAACGTCGGCCGCTCGATCGCCCAGGAGCTGATCGAAAACGGCCACCAGGTGATGCTGATCGAACGGCAGCCGAGGATGCTGCGCCCCGAGCGGGTGCCGCAGGCCGAGTGGATTCTCGCCGACGCCTGCGAACTGGCCAGCCTCGAGGAGGCCGACGTCGCGAGCTGCGACGTGGTCGTCGCGGCGACCGGCGACGACAAGGTCAACCTGGTGGTGTCGCTACTGGCCAAGACCGAGTTCGCGGTCGCCCGGGTGGTGGCCCGGGTCAACCGGGCCGAGAACGAGTGGCTGTTCACCGAACAGTGGGGCGTCGACGTGGCGGTGAGCAAGCCGCGGGTGATGGCCGCCCTCGTCGAGGAGGCGGTCACCGTCGGCGACCTGGTGCGGTTGATGACGTTCCGGCAGGGCGAGGCGAACCTGGTCGAGATCACCCTGCCGGCCACCGCGCCGTACGTCGGGCAGCCGATCCGCGACGTGCCGCTGCCCCGCGACGCCGCCCTGGTCGCCATCCTGCGCGGGCGGCGGGTGCTGGTGCCGACCCCGGACGACCCGCTGGAGGCCGGCGACGAGCTGATCTTCGTCTGCACGGCCGACATGGAGGACGCCGTACGCCAGGTCGTGCTGGGCGCCGACAGCGTCGAACGGACCCGCAACGGGTCCTGACGCGCCCGGTCAGGCGGAGGCGGGCGTGGCCACCTCGGTACGGGTGACCCGGCGCACCACCCAGATGGTGATCGCCAGCAGCAGCGCGTACGGCGGGTAGCCCAGCGCCAGCCGGGCGACGCCCAGCGCCGTCTCCATGTCGGCCAGGTAGAGGGCGGCCTGCACACCCACCTTGGTCAACCACACCACGCCCCACAGGATGGTCAGCCAGTTGAAGGTGCGGACCAGCACTGGGTTGTGCCGCCAGTCCGACTTGCCGCCGCCGACGATCACCGACCACAGCCAGCCGACCAGCGGCTGCCGGATCGCCACCGAGGCGAGCAGCGCCACCCCGTACGCCACGCCGTAGAGGATGCCGGGCAGGTAGAAGTCCCGGGCCTCGCCGGAACGCAGGGCGATGAAGGCGCCGATCCCGACGCCGAACAGGCCGTTGACCGCGTGCCGGACCGGCTTGCGCTGGGTCAGCCGGAAGACGGCGATCGCCACCGCCACGCCGACCGCCGCGATGATCGCCGGACGCAGCTCGAAGATGACGTTCACCAGCACGAAGACGAGCACCGGGATGCCCGACTCGACCAGCCCGCGCCAGCCGCCGAGCTGTTCGGCCATCTGCTCGGCGAAGGTCGGCATCCGCTCCTCGTCGGGCGTGCCGGCCGCGTCGGTCTTGGCCGTCGGGGGCTGTCCACTCGTCATCTGGGGCCGTCTTTCACTCGCGGTCACACCGGCGGTGGCACCTGGGCCGTCGTCTGCGGCCGGTTCCACCCCGGTCGGTCACCTGGGCGGTTCCAGCTCGTAGTAAGGGTTGTAGATGACTTTACGGTCATCGCGTACGGCTACACGACCCCGCGCGGTCAACTGCCGGCCCGGCTCGATGCCGGTGATCTGCCGCCGGCCCAGCCAGACCAGGGTCACCACGTCGGTGCCGTCGAAGAGGTCCGCCTCCAGGGTCGGTAGGTTGGTGCGCGGCGTGTAGACGACCGTACGCAGCCGACCGGACACCGAAGCCAGCTCGCCCCGCCGGCACTGCCGGGCCGGCACGCAACCGGACTCGGCGCTCTCCCGTTGCAGCTCCTGCGCGTCGAGTTCCGCCTCGCTGGCGGTCAGCCGCTGGAAGAAGCGGCGCAGCGACGGCCGCTCGTCGGTCGCCATGACCTGGTGTCATCCTCCTCGGCGGGCCCCCGCTGGACCCGCCCGGCCCGGTGCGGGCCGTGCTGCCAGCGTACGCCGGCCGGCCCGGTCGCCGGGTCGGCAACCGGACCGGCCGGGTCGCCTGGTCAGTCCGCGCGGCGCGGGCGGGGCGACGGCTTGCGCTTGTGCGGCTGCTGGTCGCCCGGCGCGGCACCGTTGGTCGCGGGGGTGGCCGGCTGCTGCTGGGCGGCCTGCTGTTGGGCGGCCTCCTGCTGGGCGGCCTGCTGCTCGGCGACCTCGCGCGGCAGGCGCAGCGGCAGCGGCTCGCGCACCGGCTTGGCCTCGCCGCCCCGGTCGACGACCAGCCCTTCGAACGCCCGCGTCAACCGGTCGCTCACGCCGGGATCGGCGGCGACCGGCCCCTGGAAGATGCCGCGCACCATCCACCGCGGCCCGTCGACGCCGACGAAGCGCAGGTCGGTCAGGCCCTCCGGGGTACGGACCCGGGCCCGCAGCTCGACGCCGTGCTCGCCGTCGCTTTCCTGCGCCGCGACGCCGTCGTTGAACAGCGAGGTCCGGATCTCCTCCCGGAACTCGGCCCAGATGCCCTCGCTACGCGGCGCGGCGAACACGGCGAGCTGCAGCGCGTTCCCGCCGTCGACGAGCACGACCTGCTGCACGCTGCCGTCGGGGTTGGCCTGCACCCGGACCTCGACGCCCTCGACCGCCGGGATGTGGAGGCTGCCCAGGTCGAGCCGCTGCACCCCCTCCGGCGCCTCCGAGCTGTCGTACGGGCCGCGCTCGGGAGCCGCGTTCTCCTCGGCCGGGCTGTCGCGCGCGACGTCGGCCGGACCGCCGGGCCGCTCGTCGCGGGCGTGCCGTCCGGAGCCGCCGCGTCGCCGGGAAAAGATCACTGGCTCAACCTCTCGTCCACAAGATCCGCCTTGACAACCTGCTCGACCAGGCCGGCGTGGCCGCCGGTGGAACCGTGCCCGCCAACCCCGCGACTGGAGTCGGGCAGCTCGTCGACGAGCAGGAAGTCTGCCCGCTCCACACGCTGCACCACAAGCTGCGCGATCCGGTCGCCGCGGGAGATCTTCGCCGGGTGCACCGGATCATGGTTGATCAGGTTGACCAGGATCTCCCCCCGGTAGCCGGCGTCGACCGTACCGGGCGCGTTCAGCACCGTGACCCCCAGCTTGGCGGCCAGCCCGGAACGGGGGTGCACCAGACCCACGTAGCCGTCCGGCAGGGCCAGCGCGACCCCGGTACGGACCAGCGCCCGGGCGCCCGGGGCCAGCTCCACGTCCTGCGCCGACACCAGGTCCGCACCGGCGTCGCCCGGGTGGGCGTACGTCGGCGGCGGCAGGTCCGGGTCGAGCATGCGCAGCGGTACGGGCACGGCGTGGGTCACGGTCTCACTCTTCCGCTCGGGGCGTCGATTCGGGGCGATCGGTCGGTCCGGTCCGCCGGCCGCCGGCCGGCGCCCTCCATCCTGCCGTGTGCCGCCGGCGCCGCGCGCCGTACCCTCGGACAACGTGGAACCATCACCATCTGGACAGAAGGTGGCGCCGGACCCGACCGGACCGGGTGGCGCCGCCGACGGGTACGCCGAGCGGCTGAGCCTGCCCTGGTGGCTGTGGCTGGCCGGGATCGCGGCCGGCGGGCTGTTCGCGGCCGAGATCTGGATGGGGGCCGGCGGCGTACGCGCCTGGCTGCCGTTCGTGGTGATACCGCCGCTGGTGCTCGGCACGCTGTGGTGGCTGGGCCGGATCCGGGTCGCGGTGACCGACGGCGAACTGCGGGTCGACGACGCCCGGCTGCCGGTGCGCTTCGTCGCCGACGCGATCGCCCTGGACGCGGCCGGCCGCCGGGAGGTGCTCGGGGTGGGTGCCGACCCGCTGGCGTTCGTCGTACAGCGGCCGTGGGTGCCCGGCGCGGTGCAGGTGGTCCTCGACGACCCCGACGACCCGACGCCGTTCTGGGTGGTCAGCTCCCGGGACCCGGTCCGGCTGGCCGAGGCGATCCTCGCCGCGCGCGACGCCCGCGCCTGACCGGTCCGGCTCAGGAGCGGGGCAGGCCGGGACCACCGAGTGCCTTGCGCCCACCGCGCAGGTCGTCGCGGATCCGGTCGCCGAGGCTGCGGGTCGCCCGCCGGTTGAGCAGGCTGGCCACGGCGGCACCGGTGAGCATCGGGCCGAGCGTGGTGAGGTTGCGGCCGAACCTGCGCAGCAGCATGTCGCGCAGCTCCTTGCGGGCCGCGGTGCCGAGGATCGCGGCCATCCCGCCGCCGGGCAGCAGCGGGTTCACGCCCCGCCCGCTCGACCAGGCCTGCAGCAGCGCCACGGCGCGTTCGGCGCCGCCGCCCTCGACCGGCACGCCGTACACCTCGTGGAGTTCACCGATCAGCTTGACCTCGACGGCGACCACCGCGATCGTCTCGGCGGCCAGCAGCACGGGCGCCGAGAGCAGGGTCGGCGCGGCGACCCACTGGATCGAGCCGACGCTGCCGCCGGCGGCGCCGATGCCGGCGGTCGTCCGCGAGGCGTTGCGGACCAGGCGCTCGGCAAGGACCTCGCCCTCGATCCCGCCGTAGTGCCGGCGCAGGGTCTCCAGATCGCGGATCGGGACGTGCGGGGCGATGTCGCCGATCGCGTCGGCCATCCAGCGGATGGCGGCCCTCGGCTTGAACAGGTCGCCGACGCCGCGACCGCGGAACTGGTTGATCATCCGGCCGAGCAGCCGCTTGCGCTGGGCCGGTTCGAGGTCGTCGGCGGTCAGCTCGACGACGGTGCCGCTCAGGTCCTCGACGGTGCCCGGCTCTTCGACGGTGCCGGCCTCGACCATCGCGGCGTCGCCGGAGGTCCCGGGCTTCCCGGCGGCCGGCTTCAGCTCGCCTGTCGAGCCGGCGGTACGGCCGGACTCGGCAATCGGCGCCGGCACATCCGACGGGACGTCCGGCGCCGGGTCTGGGCGGCTCATGGTCTGCCCTCCAGCACTTCGTTGGTCCAGTTCGCTCGGCCGGGGACGCGGGCACCGCACCACCGGGCGCTACGAGTCAAGCAGGGCCCCGCCACCCGCGCACGTCGAACTGAACGCGGCGACCCCGGTCCGAGGCCGCCGCCTCCCCCCTCGTGCGTCGGAACTCAGGCGCACTCCCGGCAGATCAGCTCGCCGTTGCGTTCCACGGCCAACTGGCTCCGGTGGTGCACAAGGAAGCAGCGCGCGCAGCGGAACTCGTCCGACTGCATCGGCAGCACCTTGACCGTGAGTTCCTCGTCAGCCAGATCGGCACCGGGCAGCTCGAAGCTCTCGGCCACCTCGGCCTCGTCGACATCCACCGCGCCGGACTGCGAGTCGACGCGTCGTGCCTTGAGCTCTTCCAGGCTGTCCTCGCCGAGGTCAACCTCGTCGCGACGCGGAGCGTCGTAGTCGGTGGCCATCGGTTCACTCTCCCGTATCGATGAGTCGTTGCCGGTTTGTAACGCCGGACGACAGTGTTTCGGTACCCACGGTCGCCGGGATGCCGCCCTTCTCGAAAGAACTGCCCCGGCGAGCGGGGTACCTTACCCCCTCACAAGCGAGGCATGTATACCGCCCTCGTCGGATGGATGTACGCCTGGACGCGAGAAGTTGTTCCCAATGTGACTCAGGCGACACGAAGATAGGGGCCCGGGTCGACTGATCATCGTCGCCGCGCCGGCAGGTCCCCCCTTGTTTCCGCGCACCGGCCGGACAACCGCTAACCTCGGCGGCATACTCGGTAGCCACGGGGCCGACCACGGGTCGGCCGACCGGTCACCGGCCCTCACTCAGTCACCGGGAGCAGTCTCATGAGCTTTGCGCGGGTGCGGGCACTCGTCGTCGTCGGCGCGCTGGTCGTGTTCGCACTGATCTTCGTGGTCTTCGCCCTCGTCCGGGACACCCAGGGTGGCCAGAACACGGCCAACTCCTGCCCCGAGGGCTGGGCACTGGCGAACCTGACGCTCCGCGAGCCCAAGGACGTCAAGATCAATGTCTACAATGCGACAGATTCGGTCGGGCTGGCCACGAGCGTCGCGGGCGACTTCTCCAACCGTAAGTTCCAGGTCGACAAGACCGGCAACGATCCGCTGAAGAAGGGCGTCGACGGGGTCGCCGTCCTGCGCTACGGCCCGAAGGCCGTCGGATCGGCACACCTGCTGCGGGCCTACTTCCTCGACGAGGCCCGCCCCGAGTACGACCCCGCCCGCGAGGACGACGTCGTCGACGTGGTCATCGGCACCGGCTTCAAGCAACTCGCCACGACCACCGAGGTCAACCAGTCGCTGGTCGAGCTCGGCGGCCGGCCGGAGCTGCCGCCGCAGACCTGCGCGGCCCCGACCGACCAGACCTGACCGGTCCGGTCCCGGGGCACCCCGGGACCGGTCACGACACCACCGCCGCCACCGGCCGTCCCGGCCCCACCGAGGGTCGCCGGGGCGGCCGGTGGCGTCACGGGCCGCCGGCCGCGTCCAGTTCGACGAGCAGGTCGTGCAGCGGGCCGAAGAGCGCCGGCGGGGCCGCCACGACCAGGTCGGGACCGGCCGGCTGCCCCTTGAGACCGCCGAGCACCAGGCCGGCCTCGGTGGCGACCAGCCCGCCCGCCGCCTGGTCCCAGGCGTTGAGCCCCTTCTCATAGTACGCGTCGATGGCCCCCTCGGCGGCCAGGCACAGGTCGATGGCGGCGGCGCCGGCCCGCCGGATGTCGCGCACCCGCGCGATCAGGCCGAGCAGCACCCTGGCCTGGTGCAGGCGCCGGGCCGGGTCGTAGCCGAATCCGGTGCCGACCAGCGCCTGGGCGAGGTCGGTCTCGGCCGAGCCGTGCAGCCGGTGGCCGTCGCGGTAGGCGCCGCCACCGAGGGTGGCCGTCCACTCGGTGCCGGTGGCGATGTTGCGCACCACCCCGGCGACCACCACCCCGTCGACCTCGGCGGCCAGTGAGACCGCGTAGTTGGGCAGCCCGTACAGGTAGTTCACGGTGCCGTCGATCGGATCGAGGATCCACCGTACGGCCGCACCGGCCGCCGGCCGGTCGCCGGAGACGCCGTACTCCTCGCCCAGCACGGTGTCACCGGGACGGGCGACTCGCAGGTCGGCGATGACCTGACGCTCCACCGCCCGGTCGGCGGCGGTGACCACGTCGGTCGCCGTGCTCTTGGTCGCCACCGCGCTGACGCCCTCGGCGCGCATCCGACGGGCCGTCGCGGCGCCGTCGCGGGCCACCCGTACCGCGATTTCCAGCAGATCCTGCGGCTTCGGTGCCGTGTCCTTCACTCCTACCTCCCTCACCACCGCTATCATCCTTACAAACTCCACGTTCGCTCCCATTCGGCGGCCCTGTGCCGCCGTTGCGGCGTGCGACGCGGGATGATCGCTGCCGGCGGAGTTACAATTCACGCCTACCCTCGTGCAACGGCCCGCCCGCCAGCGGCCGGGCCGGGACTCGGGGGTCACCCACCACACCGCCCGGCAGGTCGCTCCGCGCTGCGCTGGACGGTCCGGCCGTGCTCGCTCATCGCCTCCGGAAGGTCATTCGTGACAGAACCCCGCCACGTCGGCGCTGACGTCCGCTCGCTCACCGACACCCTGATCGCCCACGCCGAGCGCGCGGGTGGACAGCTAACGTCGGCGGAGGTCGCGCGCACGGTCGAGTCCGCCGAGGTGACTCCGGCCCAGGCCAAGAAGATCCTGCGCGCCCTTTCCGACGCCGGGATCACCGTGGTGGTGGACGGCTCGGCGAGCACTCGCCGCCGGGTCGCCGCCGCCCGGTCGGTCACGCCCGCATCGCGGGCGACGACCGCCAAGGCGACCAAGAAGCCGGCGCCACCCGCGCCGGCGCCGAAGCAGGCTCCCGCGCCCGAGGAGGCGGCCGCGCCGGCCAAGAAGGCCGTGCCGCGCAAGGCCGCCGCCGGTGGCGAGGCCGCGCCGGCGCCCACCAAGGTGGCGGCGAAGGCCGCCCGGACGGTGAAGGCGGCCGGCGGCACCGGCCCGGCGAAGGCGACCGGTCCCGCCAAGGCCACCAAGGCGACCAAGGCCACGGCCAAGGCCGAGGGCGAGCCGGGCGCCGACGGCGAGATCGATCCGGAGGAACTGGCCGCGATCGAGGACGTCGTCGTCGAGGAGCGCGCCGAGCTGACCAAGGCGGCCGAGGCGGACGCGTCCGCGTCGGCGTCCGACAACGACTTCGAGTGGGACGACGAGGAGTCCGAGGCGCTCAAGCAGGCGCGCCGGGACGCCGAGCTGACGGCGTCGGCCGACTCGGTCCGCGCCTACCTCAAGCAGATCGGCAAGGTTCCGCTGCTCAACGCCGAGCAGGAGGTCGAGCTGGCCAAGCGGATCGAGGCCGGCCTCTACGCCGCCGAGCGGCTGCGGGCGGCCGACGAGGGCGAGGAAAAGCTCGTCATCCAGCTCTCACGGGACCTCGGCTGGATCTCGCGCGACGGCGAGCGGGCCAAGAACCACCTGCTCGAGGCCAACCTCCGGCTCGTGGTGTCGCTGGCCAAGCGCTACACCGGGCGGGGCATGGCCTTCCTCGACCTGATCCAGGAGGGCAACCTCGGCCTGATCCGCGCCGTCGAGAAGTTCGACTACACCAAGGGCTACAAGTTCTCCACCTACGCCACCTGGTGGATCCGCCAGGCCATCACCCGCGCCATGGCCGACCAGGCCCGCACCATCCGCATCCCGGTGCACATGGTCGAGGTCATCAACAAGCTCGGCCGTATACAGCGCGAACTGCTCCAGGACCTGGGTCGTGAGCCCACTCCGGAAGAGCTGGCGAAAGAGATGGACATCACACCTGAGAAGGTGTTGGAGATCCAGCAGTACGCCCGCGAACCGATCTCGCTCGATCAGACCATCGGTGACGAGGGCGACAGCCAGCTCGGCGACTTCATCGAAGACTCCGAGGCCGTGGTCGCGGTCGACGCCGTGTCGTTCTCACTGCTGCAGGACCAGCTCCAGCAGGTGCTGCAAACGCTCTCCGAGCGCGAGGCGGGCGTCGTACGGCTGCGCTTCGGGCTCACCGACGGCCAGCCGCGCACCCTTGACGAAATCGGTCAGGTCTACGGCGTGACCCGGGAGCGGATCCGCCAGATCGAGTCGAAGACGATGTCCAAACTGCGGCACCCGTCGCGGTCGCAGGTGCTCCGCGACTACCTGGACTGACCCCGCCACGTCAACTGATCGTGTCGCTTTGATCACCAGTCGTATATCCGACTGCGGTAATTGGTCGGTTACGCGATTGTGATCGTTGACGTGGCACCCTTGGTACACGGCAAACTGTCCCAACGATGTGTGACCTCGGTCCCCCGAGGGCACGTTGGGAAGGCCGCACCCACCATGGGTGTTGCACGATAGGTGAGAGCAACGACCGAAGAACGTGTTCATCGGTGACGACCCGAGGAGGAAGGCGATGACCCCGACCCTCACGCCGCCGCCCGAGACGGTGGCTCCCCCAGCCGCCGATGAACGGTGCGACCGCTGCAACGCCGCCGGCAAGCTCCGGATCACCCTGTCGGGTGGCAGTGAGCTGGTGTTCTGTGGACACCACGCGAACAAGTACGCCGAGGATCTTGTCAAGATCACCGTACGGTTCGTGGCCGACCCGGAGTTCAACTGGCGTGGCGCCGACCTGATGGCGAACTGAGACGTTCCGGTTCCGCCCGGCAACCACCGGGCGGGACCGGACGTCCGATCCACCGAGACGCGAAAGCGGCCGGAGTTTCCCCTGGCGGGAGCCTCCGGCCGCTTCGTGTATCCGGCGGCATGTCGCCGCCGTCCGGTATGGCGGTGCCGGGCCGCCACTGTCCGGGGTGTCCCCGCCGTCCGGCGCGGCGCCGGGCTCAGAGCGACTGCATCGTCGCGATCCGCTCCTCGAGCTGCTCGATCGTGGCCTGGGCGCTGGGCGGCCCACCACACAACCGGCGCAGCTCGGCATGGATCTTGCCGTGCGGCAGCCCGGTGCGGTGGTGCCGGGCGGCCACCAGGGCGTTGAGCTGCCGGCGCAGCCGGATCCGCCGCTCGGCGGCCGTCGGTGGCGCGACCACCGGCTCCCGGGGTTCCGGTGCCGGATCCGCCTTCCGGCGGCGCTGGGCGGCCAACTGCTCCGCCTGGCGCTTGTTCAGCAGCAGCGCCACCTGGTCGGCGGTGAGCAGGCCGGGCAGGCCGAGATAGTCCTCCTCCTCGGGGGTGCCGGCCTGGGCACCGGTGCCGAAGGACGCGCCGTCGAAGATCACCTGGTCGAGTTCGGCGGTCGCGGACAGCGCCTCGAACCGCTTCTCCAGCTCGCCGCCGGCCTTCTCGTCGCGCTGGGCCCGCTCCAGCAGCTCGTCGTCGAAGCCCTCCTTCTTCGGCCCGCCGAGGATGTGGTCGCGTTCGGCCTCCATCTCGCTCGCCAGCCCGAGCAGGTGCGGCACGCTCGGCACGAAGACCGAGGCGGTCTCCCCCGGCCGGCGGGCCCGGACGAACCGGCCGATCGCCTGGGCGAAGAACAGCGGCGTCGACGCGCTGGTGGCGTACACGCCGACCGCCAGCCGGGGGATGTCGACCCCTTCCGACACCATCCGCACCGCCACCAGCCACCGGTCCTCGGAGGCGGCGAACGCCGCGATCCGGGCCGACGCCCCCACGTCGTCGGAAAGCACCACGACGGCCTTCTGGCCGGTCAGCCGCTCGATCAGCCGGGCGTACGCCCGCGCCGACTGCTGGTCGCTGGCGATCACCAGCCCGCCCGCGTCGGCCATCCCACCCTCGCGCAACACCTGCAGGCGGGCGTCGGCGGCCCGCAGCACCTGTGGCATCCAGTCACCGGCCGGATCGAGTGCCGTACGCCACGCCTGCGCGATCAGGTCCTGCGTCATCGGCTCGCCCAGCCGGGCCGCCAGCTCGTCACCGGCACTGGTCCGCCACCGGGTCTCCCCGGAGTAGGCCAGGAAGATCACCGGCCGTACGACGCCGTCGCGCAGCGCGTCGGCGTAGCCGTAGACCGAGTCGGCACGGGACCGTTGCAGGCCGTCCCCGCCACGCTCGTACGTCACGAACGGGATCGGGTTGTCGTCGGACCGGAACGGGGTGCCGGTGAGCATCAACCGCCGTACGGCCGGCTCGAAGGCGGCCTTGACCCCGTCGCCCCACGAGCGGGAGTCACCGGCGTGGTGCACCTCGTCGAGGATGACCATGGTCCGCCGGGTCATCGTGCGCCGCCGGTGCACCTGGGGCGCGATCCCCACCTGCGCGTACGTCACCACCGCCCCGTGGAAGTCCCGGGACGAGTGCACGTCGGCGTTGCGGAACGACGCGTCGAGCTGGATGCCGACCCGGGCCGCCGCCTGCGCCCACTGTGTCTTCAGGTGCTCGGTCGGGGCGACGACGGTGACCGCCTCGACGGTGCCGTCGGCGATCAGCTCGGCGGCGATCCGCAGCGCGAACGTCGTCTTGCCGGCGCCCGGCGTGGCGACCGCCATGAAGTCCGGGGACCGGCGACGCAGGTACTCCACCAGCGCCTTGCGCTGCCAGGAGCGCAGCGCCGGAAAGGACTGCGTCGAGACCGGTTGGCTGACCACGCGGAGGCCCCCTTCCGATGGTTACGGCCACGGGCGTCGCACCGCCACGAGCCCCATGGAAACGCCTCCGCGACCGGTGGCCGGCGAAGGCCGTCCCAGCATAACCACGACCGTTCCCGCCCGCCCCGGACGACACCGCCACCCCCCGGACACCCACCGGTCACACCACCCCGTCACGCCCCTCCCACGCCATCCACACCCGCACCCGCGCCGTCGCCCGCGCCCGTTGATCGCGCCCGTTGATCAAGGAGAAACCGTGGGCGTTTCGCCGGAAGTCGCCGGCAACTACTCCTCGATCAACGCGGCGGGTCGGGCGGGGTGGGCGGGGACGGCGGGGGCGAGAGGGGCGGGGGCGGGGGCGAGGGGGATGGGGCAGGCGGGGAGGGCGGGAAAGGGCGGGTGGGGGCGATCGGGGCGGACCACTTGCGGCGCAGGGCGATCAGGCGTACCGCGAAGATGAACGCCGCGGCGGCGACCAGCGGGACCGGGCCGGTGAGCCCGGCCGCGTCGACCGCGACCACGGCGACCGCGCCGCCCAGCGCGGCCACCGCGTAGATCTCGCGCCGCAGGACGACCGGGATCTCCCCGGTGAGCAGGTCACGCCCGAGCCCGCCGCCGATGGCGGTGAGCATGCCGATCACGCACGCGCCGACCGGCGGCACCTGGGCGTCGAGGGCCTTCACGGTGCCGGTGACGGTGAACAGGCCCAGCCCGGCGGCGTCGAGGACGAGCACCGTACGGCGCAGCCGGGCGAGTCGCGGGTGCAGGTAGAAGACGAAGCCGGCGGTGACCGCGGCGACGGCCACGTAGCGCCAGTTGGCGAAGGCCAGCGGCGGCACCTCGCCGATCACCACGTCACGGATGATGCCGCCGCCGAGGGCGGCCACGAAGCCGACGAAGACGACGCCGAAGAGGTCGAGGCGTTTGACGATCGCGGCCGACGCCCCGGACGCGGCGAAGACTGCCACCCCGACCAGGTCGGCCAGGAGCAGCACGGTCGAGGTGTTCACCGCGCCGAGGCTACGGGTGCCAGCTCAGGGCTCAGCCCCGCATCGACTCGTAGATCTCCTTGCAGCGGGGGCACACCGGCGAGCCGGGCTTCGGGCTCTTGGTGACCGGGAACGTCTCACCGCAAAGGGCGATCACGAAGGTGCCCATCACGGCACTCTCGGCGATCTTCTCTTTCCGGACGTAGTGGAACATGTCCGGCCCGGTGTCGGCGTCCTTCAGCTCCGGACGCTCGAGAACCTGTGTGCTCACGCGACAACACCTCCGACAAACCAGTTTGACAGGTCACCATCCCACGGTCCAACGCGGCCGGCGCGGGCGCGGGCCGTACCGTGGTGATCGTGACCGATCCTGCCAACCGCCCCGGCCTGCCCGAACACCCGACCCATCCGATCCGGTACGGCGAACACGTCGCCGAGGCGCGGCGCACCGGTCGGCCGATCGTGGCCCTGGAGAGCACGATCGTCTCGCACGGCCTGCCCCGACCGGACAACCTGCGGGTGGCCCGCGAGATCGAGGCGACCGTACGCGAGGCGGGCGCGGTGCCGGCCACCATCGGCATGGTCGGCGGGCAGCTCGTCGTCGGCCTCGACGACGCCCAGCTCACCCACCTGGCCGGCGCCGACGGCGTCACCAAGCTGTCCGTACGCGACCTCGCGGTGGCCGCCGCGACCGGCGCGGACGGGGCCACCACGGTCGCCGCGACCAGCGCGGTCGCCGCGGCCGCCGGGATCGGGGTGTTCGCCACCGGCGGACTGGGCGGGGTGCACCGGGAGGCGGTGCAGACCTTCGACGAGTCGGCCGACCTGACCACCCTGGCCCGTACCCCGATCGCGGTCGTCTGCGCCGGCGTGAAGTCGATCCTCGACGTCGGCGCCACCCTGGAACGGCTGGAGACGCTGGGGGTGGCCGTCGTCGGCTACCGCACCCGCCGGTTCCCCGGCTTCTTCATCACCGACGGCGGCTTCGACCTGGACTGGTCGGTCGACACCCCGGAGCAGGTGGCGGCCGTCCTGGCCGCCCGGGCGGCGCAGGATGTGCACCACGGCGGGCTGATCGTCGCCAACCCGCTGCCGGTCGACGAGCAGCTCGACCCGGCGCTGCACGACCGTACGCTGGCCGAGGGCCTGGCGCTGCTGGCCCGCGACGGGATCACCGGCAAGGCGGTCACCCCGTTCCTGCTCTCGCACTTCCACTCCGCGACGCAGGGCGCGAGCCTGGCGGTCAACGTACGGATCATCCTGAACAACGCCCGGCTGGCGGCCCGGATCGCCGCCGCCGCGCCGCCCGGCGCCGACCGGACCGGGGCTGGCCCGATCGGTGCCGGCGGCCTGACCGGCGCCGGACCGGGCGGTAGCGTGCCGACCGTGGCCGGATGACCGGCGAGCCGTCGCCCGCCGGTGCCGGCGGCGACCGACCCCGGATCGTCGTGCTCGGTGACGTGGTCACCGACGTGCTCGCCGTGCTCGGCGGCCCGCTGGCCATCGGATCGGACGCCCGGGCCGGGATCAGCGTCACCGGCGGCGGCCAGGCGGCCAACACCGCCGCCTGGCTGGCGGCCGGCGGTACGCCGGTCACCCTGGTCGCCGCGGTCGGCGCCGACGACGCCGGCCGCGCCCGGATCGCCGAACTCGCCGGCCTCGGCGTCGACACGGCGGTCCACGAGAGCCCGGACGCGCCGACCGGCACCGTGATCGTGCTGGTCCACGACGGCGACCGGACGATGGTCACCGACCGGGGCGCCAACCTGCGCCTTCCTCCCGGGCACGTCGATGCCGCGCTGGCCGCCCGGCCCGGGGCACGGCACCTGCACCTGTCGGCGTACCCGCTGCTGGACGCCGGGTCGCGCGACGCCGGGCTGCGGGCGCTGGCCGCGGCGCGCGGACGCGGCATGTCGACCAGCGTCGACGCGGCGTCCGCCGAGCCGCTGCGGCAGGTGGGCGCGGCGGCGTTCCTGGACTGGGTACGCGACGTCGACCTGCTGCTGGCCAACGCCGACGAGGCGGCGGTGCTGGCCGGTGACCGGAGCCCGGCCGAACAGGCGCGGGCGCTGTCGGCGGGGATCCGGCACGCGGTGGTCAAACGTGGCGGGGCCGGGGCGGTGTGGGCGCGACCGGACGGCGGGGTGGTCAGCGAGGCCGGCCGGCCGGTGCCGGTGGTCGACGCGACCGGCGCCGGTGACGCGTTCGCGGCCGGCCTGCTCGGGGCGTGGGTCGCCGGTGGCGACCCGGCCGCCGCGCTGCGCGCCGGGGCGGCGCTGGGCGCGGTGGCCGTGGCGACGGTCGGCGCCCGGCCGGCGACCGCCCGGTCGCGGGCCGCCTCCGCCGCCGGTCCGGTCGGCTGACGCCCCCCGCCGCCGGCCCCGCCTGCTGACACCCCCCTGCCGGGCCGGCCGGCTGACGGCCGGCGGCGTCGTCAGTCGGCGTCGATGATCCGGGGCTGCTCGGCGGCGGTGAGGGTGCGTGGCGCGGGCTCCTCCCGCGACCGGTGCCGCATCCGGTTGACGAAGCGGTGCTCGTCCTTGGGCGGCCGGTCGTTGGCCAGCAGGACGGCCAGCCACGGTACGAGCACCATGCCGATACCGCACAGCGGCAGCCAGATCCACAGCAGTGGCACGTCGAGAGTGATCAGGAAACCACCGGCGATCAGGCAGGCGACCCGGATCAGCATCATCACGATGTAACGCACCTGGCGGCTGTGCAACTGGTCGTTCTGGCTGCGCGGGGCGTCGGTGATCAGGATCGGCCGGTGGCCCGTCTGCTTGACCATGGCACTCCTCACTTGACCATGGTTCTCCTGGTGGGTCCGATCCCATCCTGCCACCTCCCGCGCCGGCCGTTCGGGCAACCTCTGTCGATCTTGGACGTACCACGCGCGTGGTACGCTCCTGCGGTGGGCAACCGGTTCAGCTTCACCGATGAAGCGCTCGGCAACCTGGAGGTCTACGCGGTCAGCCCCACCGAGGTCTGGCAGGCCCTGCGGGCCCCGCACCGGGTCATCCGGCACCTCGGCGACGACGCGATGGTGGTCTACTCGACCACCCGCCGGGGCCGGCGACTGGCCATCCTGCTCGCCGAGGCCGACCACACCGACAACGACTGGGACATCCTCTCCGCCCGCGAACTCAGCGACAGCGAGGCGAAACGCTACGACGAGGCGGTGGGGCGATGGCGAACGCGAGGGGGCGGATGAGATGAGCCGGCACGACGCGATCAAGCGGTTCCACGACGGCGGCGACGGGCTCGCCGACCTGATCGGTGAAAGCCAACCGGTCGGACTGCCGACGCCGGACACCGACGAGCCGATGGTCAGCCGGTCGATCCGGCTGCCGGTCGAGACCTACGAACGGATCCGGGCCGCGGCGGACGCGCGCGGCATGGGCGTGACGACCCTGATGCGGCAGTGGATCGAGGCCGGCCTGGCCGACCTCGACGACTCGGCGACGGTGTCGCTGGCCGACGTACGCCGGGCCCTGGCCGCCCTGGCCCAGCCGAACGCCGCCTGAACCGCCCGGCGCCCGGCGGCTACACCGGCCCGGCGGCCGGGTTTTCTCGGGTGCCGGGCGGTGTCAGCGGCCCAGTTCGGCGTAGCGACGCTCGGTCTGCTCCTTCTTCGGCCGCCACCAGGCCTCGTTCGCCCGGTACCAGGCGACGGTCTGCGCCAGCCCGTCCCGGAAGCTGGTGTAGACCGGCTTCCAGTCGAGTTCGGCGCGCAGCTTGCCCGGGTCGATCGCATAGCGCAGGTCGTGGCCGGGCCGGTCGTCGACCAGGTCGAACCAGTCGCGCGGGCGGTCGAGGAGTTCGAGCAGCTCGGCGACGACGGTCAGGTTGTCGACCTCACACTCCGCGCCGATCAGGTAGGTCTCGCCGATCCGGCCGCGTTCGAGGATCGCGAGCACCGCGCTGTTGTGGTCGTCGACGTGGATCCAGTCGCGCACGTTCTGCCCGGTGCCGTAGATCTTCGGCCGTACGCCGTCGATGATGTTGGTGATCTGCCGGGGGATGAACTTCTCGACGTGGTGGAACGGCCCGTAGTTGTTCGAGCAGTTCGAGATCGTCGCCCGGACGCCGTAGGACCGGACCCACGCCCGGACCAGCAGGTCGGCGCCGGCCTTGGTCGACGAGTAGGGGCTCGACGGGTGGTAGGCGGTGTGCTCGGTGAACCGGGCCGGGTCGTCGAGTTCGAGATCGCCGAAGACCTCGTCGGTCGAGATGTGGTGCAGCCGTACGTCGTGCCGGCGCACACTCTCCAGCAGGTGGTAGGTGCCGATGATGTTGGTCTCCACGAACGGCCACGGCTGCGCGACGGAGTTGTCGTTGTGCGACTCGGCGGCGAAGTGGACCACGGTGTCGACCCGGGAGACGAGGTCGTCGACCAGGGCGGCGTCGGTGACGCTGCCGGGCACGAACGTGATCTGGTCCTCGACGGCCGCGAGGCTGGTCCGGTCACCGGCGTAGGTCAGCGCATCGAGCACCGTCAGATCGACGCCGGGCAGGCGCTCGAGGGTCTGGTGTACGAAGTTCGCTCCGATGAAACCGGCTCCGCCGGTCACGAGCATCCGCATCGCGTCACGATAACACCGGCGCCGGAACGCCCGGTGTCTCGAACAGCCCTGCCCGGCCCTTGTGACAGCTATCGGCGCAACGCTTGACGACGGGTCGGCCGGGCGCCTCGACGGCGCCCCGGCCGGTGGCTCAGTCGGGTCCCTTGACGACCGCCGACGGTCCCGAACAGGTCGGGCAGGTCGTCCACACCTCCCGGGTCCGCCCGTCCATCACCGCCCAGCGCAACACCCGGCCGGCACCCAGACAGGTGTGGCACGGAGTGCGGCCCGACTCACCCCGCTCCCGCTCCGCCATGGCGAGAGCCTAGCGCCGTCCGCCGCACCGGGGTGCGGTCGCGCCGCGTCACCGCGCCGGGCCGGCCGCCTTCGCCGCCGCCTTCATCTGCTTCTTGTACTCCCGCACCTTGACCAGGCTCGCCGCGTCGACGATGTCGGCCACCGACCGCAGCGAGCCCTCCTCGCCGTAGACGCCGGCCGCCTCGCGCCAGCCGGCCGGCCGTACGCCGAACTGCTTGCCGAGCAGGGCGGTGAAGATCTGCGCCTTCTGCTTGCCGAAACCGGGCAGCGCGCCGAGCCGGCGCAGCAGGTCGGCACCGTCGGCCGCCCCGGTCCAGATCGCCGCCGCGTCACCGTCGTAGTCGTCGACGACGGCCCGGGCCAGCTTGCGGCTGCGTTCGGCCATCGATCCGGGGAACCGGTGGATCGCGATCGGGGTGGCGAAGATCCGGGCCAGGTCGTCGGCGTCGTGGTCGGCGATCGCCGCCGGGTCGAGCCGGGTCACCGCCAGCCGCTCCGCCAGCCGGTACGGCCCGATGAACGCCTTCTCGAGCGGGATCTGCTGGTCGAGGAGCATGCCGAGCAGCAGGGCGAACGGGTCGGCGGCGAGCATCTCGTCGGCGGCGGGCTCCTGCGCCAGATAGAGCTGCGACATGCGTACAGCCTGCCAGAACCGCCGGGCGGGCGGTGCGGTACGGCCGTCGGGACCGTCGATCCGGTGCCGGCGTACCGTCGGCCACCCGCGGCCGGCGGCGCCGGTCGCGGCCGGGAACCCGGGGGTGCCCGCCGGTCGATATTGTCGGCCCATGCCTGCGGGTTCAGACGACAACACCGTGGACCACCCCGGAACCGGCACCGACGACGACCGCCGGCGACGGCGGGCGCCGGGCTCGCTGGAGGGCGAGATCCTGGCGGTCCTGCACGACTCCGGCACGCCGCTGTCCCCCGGCGAGGTACGCGAACGGCTGGCCGCGCGCGACGACCACGAACTGTCGTACAGCGCGGTCGTGACGACCCTGTCCCGGTTGCACGCCAAGGGTGTGGTGACCCGCGGCCGCAGCGGCCGGGCCTACCGCTACGCCGCGCCGTCCGACCCGTCCGGGCTCGTCGCCTGGCGGATGAGCCGGCTGCTGGACGCCGAGGCCGACCACGCCCCGGCGCTGACCCACTTCATCTCGGGGTTGTCGGCCCGCGACGAGGAACTGGTCCGCCGGCTGCTGCTCGGCGACACCATCGGGGACGGGACGCCGGAGGGCGGACTACGAACAGGCGGCCCCGGGGCCGACGGGTGATCGGGCACCTGCTGCTGTCGGCGGGGCTGGCCCCGCTGGTCGGCGTCGCGGTGACGTACCTGCTCGTCGACAGGCTGCGACCGGCGGTCGCGACGGTCGCGTTCACCCTCGCGGCGGTGCTGCTGGCCCTGTCGAGCACGGTGACCGTGCTGACCGCCGCCGCGCACGCGGCGACCCGGTTGAGCGGAGGGCATCCGGTCGGCTGGGCGTCGTGGCTGGCGCTGGCCCTGCTGGTGGCGGGTGCCGGTGCCGTGGCGGTCGCGGCCCGCCGGGAGGCGGCGGGGCTGCGTTCGGCCCGGCGGGAGGCGGCGGGGCTGCCCGGCGACGACCGTCTGGTGGTGGTCGAGGACGACCGGCCGGCCGCGTTCACGTTGCCCGGCCGGCCCGGTCGCATCGTCGTGACCGACGGCATGCTGTCCGCGCTCGGCCCCGCCGAGCGGGCCGCGGTGCTGGCCCACGAGCAGGCGCATTTGACCGGCGCGCACCACCGCTGGCTGCTCGGCGTACGGCTGGCGGCGGCGGCCAATCCGCTGCTGCGCCCGGTCACGGCGCTGGTGGTGTACACGGTGGAGCGGTGGGCCGACGAGCGTGCCGCGGACGAGGCCGGCGGGCGGTCGGTGGTGGCCCGGGCGATCGGCCGGGTCGCGCTGGCCGGGCCGGCGGTGCCGGGCCGGACCACGGGCCGGCTGCACCTGTCGGTCGCCGGCTGGCCGGTGCCCCGGCCGGGGCCGGTGCCGCGCCGGATCGCCGCGCTGCTGCGGCCGGTGCCGGCCGGGCGGCACCTCACCCTGCTGGCCGCGCCGGCGCTCGTCGTGGCCGGATCGTGCTTCTGGACCGGTGAGGCGGTCGTCGATCTCGGGGAGTTCGTCCGGCTGTCGCGGGCCCGGGGCCGCTAGCGAGGGCACCCACCCCTGTTGCCTGAGGTTAGGCTCTGCTAACTTCTACATCGTTGTAAATGAGCCGGGCCCGGCTTTTCGCTTGCCGTGACGTTCTAAGGAGCACGCTGTGCCCACCTCTCCCCGGAAGGCCGCGCTCGCACTGGCGGCCGCCAGCCTCCTCGTGCTCGGGCTCGCCGCCTGCGGCGCCGAGGATGACGCTCCGGCGCAGGCCGAGACCCCGACCTCCGACAAGAAGATCACCGTCTACAGCGGCCGCAGCGAGTCGCTGGTCAAGCCGCTGCTGGAGCAGTTCACCCAGGCGACCGGGATCGCCGTCGAGACCCGGTACGGCAACACCGCCGCGATGGCCACCCAGCTTCTCGAAGAGGGCGACAAGTCCCCCGCCGACGTCTTCCTCGCCCAGGACGCCGGAGCGCTCGGTGCCGTCGCCAAGCAGGGCCTCTTCGCCACGCTGGACGGCGCGGTCACCGACAAGGTGCCGGCCGCCTACCGGGCCCGCAGCGGCCAGTGGGTCGGCGTCACCGCCCGCGCCCGGGTACTGGTCTACAACCCCGACCTGGTGCCCGAGGCCGACCTGCCCGCGTCGGTGTTCGACCTGACCGGGCCGGCGTGGAAGGGCAAGGTCGGCGTCGCCCCGACCAACGCCTCCTTCCAGACCTTCGTCACCGCGATCAAGGTGCAGCACGGCGAGGCGAAGGCCAAGGAATTCCTGGCCGGGCTCAAGGCCAACGACCCGCAGGTCCGCGACGGCAACGGCCCGATCCTCGACGAGGTCAACAGCGGCAAGCTCCCGGCCGGCCTGCTCAACCACTACTACCTCGGCGAACTGGCCAAGGAGCAGGGCACCACGCCGGACGGCCTGAAGGCCAAGCTGCACTTCTTCCCCGGCGGCGACAGCGGCGGCCTGGTCAACGTCTCCGGCGTCGGCGTGCTCACCAAGGCCGCGCAGGACCCGGACGTCAAGGCGTTCGTCGACTACCTGCTCGGCGCCGACGCGCAGAAGTACTTCGCCGAGCAGACCTACGAGTACCCGGTCGTGGCCGGCGTCGAGGGACCGGCCGGCGTACCGGCGCTGAGCAGCCTCACAGTGCCGGACATCGACCTCAACGACCTCGACGCGCTGGAAGCGACCATCGCGCTGATCAAGGAATCGGGACTCGTCCCCTGAGTACGACACTTCCGCCGACGGGGCGGGCGCGCGACAGCGCGCCCGCCCCGTCGGGCCTGCCCACGGCACCGGCCCCGCAGCCGCCGTACCGGCCCGTCCACCACCGCGTGGCCGCCGCCGTACGGCGGCTGGTGCCGCGTCCGGTCCTGTTCGGCACCGCCGTCCTCGCCGTCGCCGTCGCCCTGATCCCGGTCGTCTACCTCGGGGTACGCACCGCCGAGGCGGGCGGCGAACGGATCGCCGAGGAACTGTTCACCGCCCGGGTCGGGCTGCTCGCCCTGCGTACGCTCGGGCTCGCCGCCGTGGTCACCGCCGGCTGCCTGCTGCTCGGCGTCGGCTCGGCGTTCCTGGTCACCCGCACCGACCTGCCGCTGCGCCGGTTCTTCGGGGTGCTCGCCGCGCTGCCGCTGGCCGTGCCGACCTACATCGCCGGGTTCGCCTGGATCTCCACCGTGGACCGCTTCGAGGGGTTCTGGCCCGGCGCGCTGGTGCTGACCCTCTGCTCCTACCCGTACGTCTTCCTGCCGGTCGCCGCCGCGCTGACCGGCGCCGACCCGGCACAGGAGGAGGTGTCCCGGTCACTGGGGCGGGGCGCCTGGCGGACCTTCACCGACGTCACCCTGCGCCAGATCCGCCCCGCCCTGACCGGCGGCGGCCTGCTGGTCGCCCTCTACGTGCTCTCCGACTTCGGCGCCGCCTCGATCCTGCGCGTCGACACCTTCACCCGGGCCATCTTCATCGCCTTCGACCTCGGCTTCGACCGCACCGCCGCGCTCGTGCTGTCGACCGTGCTCGTCGTGCTCACCGTGCTGCTGCTCGCCGGGGAGAGCGCCACCCGGCGGCGCGGCGAACGCTACGCCCGGGTCGGCTCCGGCGCCCGCCGGCCACCGGTCCGGCTGCGGCTCGGCCGGGCCCGCTGGCCGGCCGTCGCCGTGCTGGCCGGCGTCGCCGCCCTCGCCCTCGGCGTACCCGCCGTCAGCCTCGCCCAGCGGATGGCCGCCGGCGTCTCCCGGCCCGGCTCGCTCGGCGAGATCGCCGTCGCCGCCGGCAACTCACTGTGGCTCTCGCTGGCCGGCGCCGCCCTCACCATGCTGCTCGCCCTGCCGATCGGCCTGCTCAGCGCCCGCGCCCCCGGCCCGCTGACCGGGCTGCTGGAACGGCTGAGCTATCTCACCCACGCCCTGCCCGGCGTCGTCATCGGCCTGTCGCTGGTGTTCTTCGGCATCAACGTCGCGTACCCGCTCTACCAGACCACCTGGCTGCTGGCCCTCGGCTACGCCGCGCTGTTCCTGCCACTGGCGGTCGCCGCCGTGGCCGGCGCCGCCGCGCAGGCACCGCCGATCCTCGAGGAGGTCGCCCGGTCGCTGGGTCGCGGGCCGGTGGCCGTACTGCGCACCGTCACGCTGCCGCTCACCCTGCCCGGCATCGGTGCCGGCGCCGCGCTGGTCTTCCTCACCTGCATGAAGGAACTGCCGGCCACTCTGCTGCTGCGCCCCACCGGCACCGACACCCTGGCCACCGAACTGTGGACCCACACGACCGTCAACGCGTACGCCGCGGCCACCCCGTACGCGGCCCTGCTGGTGCTGCTCTCCTCGGTGCCGACCTGGCTGCTCGCCGCCCGTAGCGGAATCCTCGAATCCGAAGGTGGGAGATGAAAGAGGCGCTGACCCTACGCGGGGTGGCCAAGAACTACGGCCCGGTCGCCGCGCTCGCCGGCGTCGACCTGACCGTGCCGGCCGGCACGCTGACCGCCGTACTCGGCCCGTCCGGCTGTGGCAAGACGACGCTGCTGCGCTGCGTCGCCGGCTTCGAACGGGTCGACACCGGCGAGATCCGGATCGACGGCACGGTGATCGCCGGCCCCGGCGCCCACCTGCCGCCGCAGCGCCGCCGGGTCGCCGTCGTCCCGCAGGAGGGCGCGCTGTTCCCGCACCTCTCGGTCGCCGGCAACATCGGGTACGGCCTCGACCGGGCCACCCGCCGCGGCGGCCGGATCGAGGAGGTGCTGGCCCTCGTCGGGCTCGCCGGCCACGGCGACCGGATGCCGCACCAGCTCTCCGGCGGGCAGCAGCAGCGGGTCGCGGTCGCCCGCGCCCTCGCCCCCCGGCCCTCGCTGGTGCTGCTCGACGAGCCGTTCAGCGCGCTCGACGCCGGACTGCGGGCCGAACTGCGGCACGACGTACGCGAGGCGCTGCGCGCCGACCGGGCAACCGGCATCCTGGTCACCCACGACCAGGGCGAGGCGCTGTCGACCGCCGACCAGGTCGCGGTGATGCGCGGCGGCCTGGTCGTCCAGTGCGCCGCCCCGGCGGCGGTCTACCGCGAACCGGCCGACCCCTGGGTGGCGGCCTTCGTCGGCGACGCCGTCCTGCTGCCGGCGGTCGTCGAATCCGGTGCCGCCCACACCGTGCTCGGCCCCGTGCCGCTCGCCGGCACCTTCGGGTCCGGCGCGGTGACCGTGCTGGTCCGTCCCGAGCAGGTACGCATCACCGCCCGCCCGGCCGCTTCCGTCCGCGACAGTTCCCCCGCAACCGGCACGGCGGCCGACGGTCCGCCAGCCGGCGGCGTGGCGGCCGGCGGCTCCGTGGCCGACGGCGCAGTCGACGGCTCCGTGGCCGGCGGCTCCGTGGGCGACCGTCCGGGAACGAATGGTTCGGTGCCCGGCGGTCCGGTGCCGGCGACGGTGTTGCGGCACGAGTTCCACGGTCACGACGCGCTGGTGGCGCTGCGGCTCGCCGACGGGACCCGGATCACGGCCCGGATCCTCGACGCCGGGACGCCGGTCGCGGTCGGCACCGATGTCACCGTGCACGTCGACGGCACCGCCCGTGCCTGGCCCGCCTGACTCCCCACGCCCGCCGGCCTTGGGCACCGGCCGGGGTCGGGGTTCGGGGTGATGCTGTTTCGGTTGACAGCGAATTCGGCGTATCCACAGCGAATTCGCTGTGGGCTCCGACAGTGACCCTGCCGCGCGGCAGTCGGGGAACCCGACCGGGGATCCCGATGATCGTCTGCTGTCCGGCCACACGACACGCCGGGTGGCGAGTGCGGAACAGCAGACGATCACGACGGCGCGCCACACGGCCGCGCGGCGTACAACCGTACGACGGCACCGGGCCGGTGGTCAGATCCAGCCGTAGCGGCGGGCGATCTTCGCGGCCTCGTGCCGGTTCGCCGCACCGACCTTGGTCGCCGCCGACGACAGGTAGTTGCGGACCGTGCCGGGTGACAGGGCGGCCCGGCGGGCGATCTCGTCGACCGGGGCACCGTCGGCCGCCAGCTCCAGCACGTCGGCCTCGCGCGGGGTCAGCGGGCTGTCACCGGCGCTGATCGCATCGGCGGCCAGCGCCGGGTCGACGTACCGGCCGCCGCCGTGGACCGTACGCACCACCTCGGCGAGCACCTCCGCGGAGACGGTCTTGGGCAGGAAGCCGCGTACTCCGGAGGCCAGGGCCCGCTTCAGGTGGCCGGGCCGCCCGTGGCTGGTGACGATCATCGACCGGCAGTCGGGCAGCTCGGTGAGCAGGGTGGCGGCGACGGTCACCCCGTCGATGTCGGGCAGTTGCAGGTCGAGCACGGCCACGTCGGGCCGCAGCGCCCGGGCCATCGACAGCGCCTCGCGGCCGGTCGCCGCCTCGCCGACGACGGTGAGATCGTCCTCCAGGCCCAGCAGAGCGACCATCGCGCCGCGGATCAGATGCTCGTCGTCGGCGAGCAGCACCCGGATCGGCCCGGCACCCGAACCGCCCACCGGACCGCCCAGCGCCGAACCGGCCGAACCGCCCACCGGACCGCCGTCGACGGCCGGACGGGGGCTCACGGCGCCACCGCCGCGCCGAGCGGCAGCCGGGCGGTCAGCCGGAACCGGCCGGGCGCCGCCGGGCCGGCGGACATCGTGCCGCCGACGGCGGCGAGCCGTTCGGCGAGCCCCTGCAACCCGCTGCCGAACTCGGCCGGCCGGCCGGCCGGCACCCCGTCGTTGTCCATGGTCAGCGTCACCGTCCCGGTTTTCCGCCCGTCGGTACGCAACGAGATCACGCACTCGTTCGCGTCGGTGTGCCGTAACACGTTCGTGGTGCCCTCGCGGACCACCCAGCCGAGCGTCGCCTGCGCGTCCGGCGGCAGGCCGGTCCCGTCGACCAGCACCTGGCAGTCGACGCCGGCCGCCGCGAGGACCGACCGGGCACCGGCCAACTCCGCCTCCAGATCCGGGCTGCGGTACCCGCGTACGACCTCGCGCACCTCGGTCAGCGACTCCTGCGCGATCCGGCGTACCTCGAGCATCTCGGTCACGGCCTCGGTTCGGCCGCGCGCGGCGAACTTCGCGGCCAGTTCGCTCTTCAGCGCCACCACCGACAGGTTGCGGCCGAGCACGTCGTGCAGGTCGCGGGCGAACCGCAGCCGCTCCTCGGCGACCGCGAGCCGGGCCTGGACCTGGCGGGACTGGTCGAGTTGCCACACGACGCCGAGCATCCACGCCGACAGCCGGAAGCTGACGTACCCGGCGACGAAGACGGCGACCAGGGCGATCGTGATTCCCACCGCCCGCTGTGGGGTGAGGCCGTCGGCCCGCCCGACGACGAAGGTGCACGGCACCCCGGCCAGCAGTGCGAGCAGGCTCACCCGGGGCGGCACGGCCGTCGACAGCGCCGCGTAGAAGTATCCGGCGAAGACCAGGAACGCCGCCGTCTTCGCCGGGCTCTCCTCCAACGTCGGCAGGAGCAGCAGCGCGAGCCCGGTGCCGGCCAGGGTGAGGACGCCGCCCGCGACGGCCAGCCCGACCGGACGCGGCCGGCGGCCCAGGTAACTGTCGAGCCCGGCCCGGGTCAGCAGCAGGCAGACGACGGCGTGCGCGACGCTCAGCACCAGGATCGGCAGGATCCGCCCGGCGTCGCGGACCGGGGACAGCACGGCGAGGACGACCAGCGGTTCGAAGCAGACGACGCTGTACATCGACAGGCGGGTGTAGAGGTCGAACCGCTCGGGCTGGCCGCGTCCCCGCCACCATCCGGTCAGGCTGCGCACCGGTATCCTCCCGTCCCCACCCGCGTGGCCGGCGGCGGCGTCCACCGACCACGTCCGAATCGTATGCGCCGGCCCGGGGCGCGCCGACCCGCGCCGGCGCGCCCCGGGACCGCCCCCGATCAGCGGCGCGGTTCCCAGCGGAACCAGCGGCGCATGCCGACCACGCCGAGCGCCGTCCAGCCGAGCAGGATCAGCAGCGGTACGACAGCCGGCCCGAACACCCCGGTGAAGCCCGTCGGGTCGGCGCCGGTCGTGGTTCCCAGCCAGCCCAGCCGGACGAGTTCGACGACCGGGGTGAGCGGCAGGAACGCGGCCACGTCGGCGAGCAGGTCCGGCATGCTCTGCAGGGGCAGGACCAGCCCGGAGCCGATCATGCAGACGACCAGGACCGGCATGGTGCTGATCTGGGCCATCTCCACGTTGCGGGTGAACGTCGACGACACGACCGCCAGCAGGACGAACAGCACGATGCCGCCCGCCAGGCCGACCAGCAGGACCGGCAGGTTCACCGGTACGGCCAGGTCGAGCAGGGCCGCGCCGGCGACGACCGCGAGCACCGCCTGCACCAGGGTGACGACCACCGCCGGCACGGCGGTGCCGGCGAGGATCTGCGCGTCGGTCATCTCCCCGGTGCGCAGCCGCTTGAGCACGAGTTCCTCACGCCGGGCCACGTACGTGGTGACCAGGTTGTAGTAGACGACGTACAGCAGTACGAAGCCGAGCAGGCCGGTCACCGCGAACGCCCCGGCGGACAGCCCGCCGGCGTCGATACCGAGGGAGGCCAGGAACCAGACGGTACCGATCGGCAGCAGCACCGCGGTGACGACGGCGGTGCGGTTGCGCCAGAGCAGGAGCATCTCCGTACGGCCGAGTCGGGTGATCCGGCGCAGGGCCCCGGTCATACCGCCACCTCCGGTGTGCGGGCCGCCGTACCGGCGGTCGTGGTGTTTGCCGTGGGGTCGGTGCGGTCGTCGGCGACCGCGAGGAACGCCTCCTCCAGCGACGCCGAGCGGGCGTCGAGGTTGGGCAGTTCGAGGTCGCGGGCGGCGGCCCAGCCGAGCAGGTCGGTCAGCGCCGCCTGGAGGGTGTCCGTCTGGAGGGTGACCCGCTGCCCGGTACGGCCGGTGGTCACCTTCGCGGCGTCGAGGTCGGGCCGCCGGCCGGACAGTGGCGGCAACTGCCGTACGTCGAGTCCGGCGGGCAGGTCGAAGCTGATCCGCGCCGGGCGGCTGGCCACCACGTCCGCGACGGTGCCGGTGGTGACGATCTCGCCCCGGTGCATGATCGCGAGCCGGTCGGCGAGTTCCTCGGCCTCTTCGAGGTAGTGGGTGGTCAGCACGACGGTGGTGCCGTCGACCAGCAGGGCCCGGACCAGCCGCCAGGTGTTGCGGCGGCTCTCGGGGTCCAGCCCGGTGGTCGGCTCGTCGAGGAAGAGCACCTCGGGCCGGCCGAGCAGGGCCAGCGCCAGGTCGAGCCGGCGGCGCTCGCCGCCGGACAGCTGCTTGACGACGGTCTTCTCCCGGTGCCGCAGGTTGACCATGTCGAGCGCCTCGCCGACGGGGCGGGGTCGGGTCAGCGTGCCGGCCCACATCTGGGCGGTCTCGGTCACCGTCAGGTCGGACGGGAAGCCGCCCTCCTGGAGCATGACGCCGATCCGGGGCCGGACCCGGGCCCGGTGCCGGACCGGGTCCAGGCCGAGGACGCGGACGCTGCCCGCGGTGGGCCGGTCGAGCCCTTCGACGAGTTCGAGGGTGGACGTCTTGCCGGCGCCGTTGGTGCCGAGCAGGGCGAACAGTTCGCCGGAGTCGACGGTGAAGGAGATGCCCCGGACCGCTTCGTAGCCCTTCGGGCCGCCATACCGGCGGCGCAGGTCGCGTACCTCGACCGCGGGGGATGTTGGCTTTTCCATGCGGTCCAGTCTTCGGCGTACGGCCCGCCGGGGGCAGTGCGCCGGCACACCGGTCCGGATGGATCGCGCACCGCTGCCCCATGACAAATCTCATGGGTCGGTGCCGCCCGCCGACGCGGGAGGCCGGGCCGGACCGCCCCGACAGCGGTCCGGCCCGGCCGGTCCTTCCCGCACCCGCCGCCCGGTCGGCGGCGGATCGCCCGGCTAACCGGCGAAGTCGCGGAACAGCAGCGAGGCCAGGGCCAGCGCCACCACCAGGTTGAAGACCGTGGCGCTGGCGAAGACGGCGATCGGCCGCCAGCCGGCCTCGCGCAGCGAGGAGACCCGGAACTCCAGGCCGATGCTGACGAACGCCAGGATCAGGAACCAGGTACGCAGGTCGTTCACGACCCCGATGACCGCCCGGCCGTCGCTGCCGGCGTTCCGCAGGTAGATCGTCGCGATCACCGAGGCGGCGATGAAGCCGAGCACGAACTTCGGGAACCGCCGCCACAGTTCGCCGGCGCCGGGCCGGGCCGAGCCGGCGGTCCGGTCCACCTTGTACGCGAAGTAGGCGGTGAGCGCGACCGCGACGACACCCATCAGGGCGTTCTGGGTGACCTTGACGATGCTGGCGATCTGGAGCGTCTCCTCGCCGGCGAGGGCGCCGGCCGCGGTGACCGCGGCGGTGGTGTCGATGTTGCCGCCGATCCAGGCGCCGGCCACCGCCGGGCTCAGCCCGAACACGCCGGCCAGCCACGGCAGGACGAAGATGGACGGCAGGGCGAAGAGGATGACCAGGCTGGCGGTGTACGCGAGCTGTTCCCGGCGGGCGCGGACCGCGCCGGCGGCGGCGATGGCGGCGCTGACGCCGCAGATCGACACCGCCGAGGCGAGCAGCGCGCGCAGCCGGTCGTCGAGCCCGAACCGGCCGGCGAGCCACCAGGTGAAGAGGAACACGGCGCTGATCAGCAGGATCGCCTGGGCGATGGCCGGGCCGGCCGCGCTGACGATGACCGACAGGTTGATCGACGCGCCGAGCAGCACCAGGCCGGTCTTGATGAAGAACTCGGTGCGGAACGCGACGGCGATCCGGTCCCGGATGCCGGTCACCGTGACGACGACGTTGCCGAGCAGGCCGAGCAGGATCGCGTAGACGGGGTATTCGACGGCGGCCGCCAGGTCCTCGACCGAGGTGCCCGCGAACCATTCGGGTACGCCCTGTTCGAGGTAGCGGGTGAGCGCGGCGAGCGCGAAGACCACCACCAGGCCGACGGCGGTCCAGGCCCAGAAGGCGCCGTCGCGTACGCCCCGGCCGGTCTTCGCCGTGGTCGGCAGGCCGGTTTCCGGCGCGGTGGTTTCCGGCGCGGTGGTCGGGGTGGTGACATCGGGGTCGGCCGGGCGGGTCGCGTCGGGGTCGGCCGGGCGGGTCGCGTCGGGGTCGGCGGGGCGGGTGGCGTCGGCGGTCATCAGGGCACCAGCCCGGTCGGGATGACGCCGAGCAGGACCAGGGCGAGCAGGACGAGCCCGAGGACCGTCGCCGCCCAGTCCTCGTTGAAGGCCAGCGTGCTCTCGGGTTGCGTCGGTGCCGGCTCGGGGGTGGGTCTGTCGTCACTCATTCGGGGGTCCTTCTTCGGGGTGGGCCACGGCCGTCCCACGGCGGTACGGGGGTGGGGCGAGGCGGGGGTGGCGTCGCCGGCACGCGGCGGGGGTCGCCACGGGGAGGAGCGCTGCCCATATTCCTACTTTCCCGATAGGAATATCAAGAGACTGTTCGCTATCTGGGACATGCCACCGGTTCGATCCCGCGCCCCGTTGGCCGGGTTGCCGCCCGCCACGCCGGGGCGAGCCGGCAGGATGGCAGGGTGACAGTCAACGACGCGCATCCCGTACCTCCGGCCCTGCTTTCTCCGGCCGGGATCGACCAACTACGCGACGCACTGACCACAGCCGGCTTCACCGCCGCCGGCATCGCCGAACGGCTGGGCCCACAGGCCGCGGCGGCGGCCGGGCGCAACGACCTGCGGGCCGCGCTGCGGCTGACCGGCGACCGCGACCCGCTGAGCACCCTGATCCGGCTCTTCGTGTGTGGGCAGACCGAACCCGAGGCCGCCGTCGAGGCCGCCCTCGCCCCGCTGCCGCTCGCCGAGGCGCGGGCCGCCGGCCTCGTCGAACGCTGGGGCGACGGGTTGCGGCAGGCCGTCGACCTGGAGCCGTACGGCTCCGACTGGTGGGTGCTGTCCGACGTGCCGGCGACGGCCCGACCCGGCCAGCCGCTGCCCGCCGACCACGTGCTCGGCATCGGCGGGGCGTCGACCACGCTCGCCGGTGCCACCGTCCGCCGCCCGGTCGGCACCGCCCTCGACCTCGGCACCGGCTGCGGCGTGCAGGCGCTGCACCTGGCCGGGCACGCCGACACGGTGACCGCCACCGACCTGTCCGTACGCGCGCTGCGGTTCGCCGCGACCACCGCGGCCCTCAACGGGCAGAAGTGGGAACTGCTCCAGGGCGACCTCGTCTCCCCCGTGGCCGGCCGGCGCTTCGACCTGGTGGTCAGCAACCCGCCGTTCGTGGTCGGGCCGGGCACCGCCACGCACATCTACCGCGACTCCGGCCGGGCCGGCGACGGCGTCTGCGCCGAACTGGCCGCCGCCGCACCCGGCCTGCTCGCCGAGGGCGGCACGATGCAGTACCTGGCCAACTGGGTGCACGTCGGCGGCGAGGACTGGACCGAACGGGTCGCCGGCTGGTTCGCCGGCACCGGCCTGGACGCCTGGGTCGTGCAGCGCGAGGTCGCCGACCCGATGGCGTACGTCAGCCTGTGGCTCGCCGACGCCAGCGAGGACGCCGACCCGCACCGGGCCGCCGCGTGGCTGGACTGGTTCGACGCGCACAAGGTGGAGGCGGTCGGCTTCGGGCTGATCACCCTGCGCCGCAGCGGCCGCACCGATCCCGTCGTACGCGTCGAAGACCTGCGCCAGCAGGTCGAGCAGCCGCTGGGCGAGCAGGTCGCGGCCTGGTTCGGCCGGCAGGACTGGCTGCGCGACCGCGACGCCGAGCGGTTGCTGTCGACCCGCTACCGGGCGGCGGACGGCCTGGTGCTGCGTCAGGAGGCGACGATGGGCGACGAGGGCTGGGCGGTGGACCGGCAGGTCCTGACCATGCGCGACGGCCTGCGCTGGAGCGAGGAGGTCGACCCGCTGGTGCTCGCGCTGGTCGGCGGCTGCGACGGTTCGGTGCCACTGCGCGACCAGCTCGCGCTGCTGGCGCTGGCGCACGAGGTCACCGAGGACGACCTCGCCGAGGCGGCCCTGCCGATCGTCGCCCACCTGGTCGAGCGCGGTGTCGTGGCACCGGCCGGCGACGGGGCCGGACCGGTCGGCGGCGTGATCGGTGGCACGGCCGGTGGCGTGACCGCGCCGGTGCGGGGCTGACCGCCGTGCGGGCACTGGTGCAGACGGTGAGCCGGGCCAGCGTGACGGTCGACGGCGAGGTGGTCGGCGCGGTCGACGACGGGCTGCTGGTGCTGCTCGGGGTCACCCACGGCGACACCGCGGCGACCGCGGACACGATGGCGCGCAAGGTGTGGGAGCTGCGGATCCTCGACGACGAGCGGTCGGCCGCCGACGTCGGCGCGCCGGTGCTGGTGGTCAGCCAGTTCACCCTCTACGGCGACGCGCGCAAGGGGCGGCGGCCGAGTTGGACGGCGGCGGCACCGGCCGGGGTCGCCGAGCCGCTGGTGACCGCGTTCGCCGAGGCGTTGCGGCAGCGCGGCGCCAAGGTGGAGACCGGCCGGTTCCGGACGCACATGCTGGTCGAGAGCGTCAACGTCGGCCCCCGTACGGTCCTCCTGGAACTCTGACCGCCCATGATCGCCGTGATCAGGGAGTACGTCGTGCGGGTCGCCGGTGTGTCGACCCGCACGGTCCCTGATCACGGCGATCTTGGCGCCGGACCCGGCGTGGGTCAGAAGAACAGGCCGCGCTTCTGGGCCGACTGGCGCAGCCAGGCGTCGAGCTGCGCGACCCAGTCGGTGTGCTCGGCCTGCGCGTAGTCGACGGTGAACCGACCGAACGCGTCCTGGCCCTCGGTGAACAGGCCGCCACGCTTGTCGATCTCCAGCACCACCTGGAGGAAGTGCGGGGTGGCGAGGAACGTCACCTCGAGCTGGTTGAGGGCGCTGGCGTACTGCGGCGCCGGGTAGAACTCGATCTCCTGGTAGAACGGCAGCGTCTGCTCGACACCGTAGATCCGGCCGCTCTCCACGTCCGCCCGGGAGAACCGGAAGCCGAGCCGGGCGATCGCCTCCAGGATCCGCTCCTGCGCGGGCAGCGGGTGGATCGCCACCGGGTCCAGGTCGCCCTTGTCGACGGCGCGGGCCACCTCGAGCTCGGTACGCAGGCCCATCGTCATCCCGTGCAGCCGCTGCCCGTAGATGTCGGTGATCGGGGTCTCGAACGGGACGTCGAACCGGAACGGGATGTCGAAGCGCTGCCCGCTCTCCAGCCGGAACGGGCCGGTCAGCCGCTGCCGGTGGAACTCCTTGGTCGTCTCGTACTCGCTGTCGCCGCTCTCGACCTCGACGCGGGTGGACAGCGCGAGGGTGACGGCCTCGATGTCGGTGGCGTGGTCACCGCCGACGACGTGCACCTGACCCTCCAGGTATCCGCCGGGACGGGCGTTGGGGTTGCCGAGAACCGTCTCGACGGAGGGTCCGCCCACGCCGAACGCCTGCATCATCCGCTTGAAGACCACGACGTCCTCCGTTGCCTTTCGTCCATTGGCCGCAGGGGTGTCTGACTGGCCGCTGGATGGCACACTAACCGCCGCCGGCAAGACGCGACTGTCGGGTGACCGGCTCACATTCCTCCCAAACCGGCGCTAACCACCACCGGGGTCCCCTAGTGGTCTACCGGATTCATGCCACCTGCGTCCCGCCTCACCCCCGCTTCACGCCTCGACGACCAAGCTGTTCCTCACCAGCGCGATCCCGCCGCTGGGAAAACCGCACCACATGTCGACGCGGGGAGGCGACTGAAGGTGGTTCTGGACATGACGAAAACCGAGATCGACCCGGCCGCGACGGCCCGTCCCACTCTTGACACGACCGCCGACGACGCCCCCGGCGACACCCTGACCGACCTCGACGCCATCGACGAACGCGGCGTCTCCGCCGACCTCGTCCGCGCCTACCTCAACGGCATCGGCCGGACCAAGCTGCTCACCGCGGTGCAGGAGGTCGAACTCTCCAAGCGGATCGAGGCCGGCCTCTACGCCGACGAGAAGCTCGGCGGCACGTCCGTCCCGGCCGACCTGCGCGCCGAGTTGGAGATCATCGTCGCCGAGGGCCAGGCGGCCAAGAACCACCTGCTCGAGGCCAACCTCCGGCTGGTGGTCAGCATCGCCAAGCGCTACACCGGGCGGGGCATGGCCTTCCTCGACCTGATCCAGGAGGGCAACCTCGGCCTGATCCGCGCCGTCGAGAAGTTCGACTACACCAAGGGCTACAAGTTCTCCACCTACGCCACCTGGTGGATCCGCCAGGCCATCACCCGCGCCATGGCCGACCAGGCCCGCACCATCCGCATCCCGGTGCACATGGTCGAGCAGGTCAACCGGATGGTCCGGGCCCGCCGCGACCTGTCGACCACCCTCGGCCGGGAACCCACCGTCGGCGAGGTCGCCAAGGCGATGGGCGTGCCGGAGTTCCAGGTGATCGAACTGATCTCCTACGACCGCGAGCCGGTCAGCCTCGACCAGGCCGTCGGCGAGGACGGCGAGAGCGCGCTCGGCGACTTCGTCGCCGCCGTCGACCCGCGCGAGGAGCCCGGCGACGCGGTCTCCCGGGGCATGCTGCGCAACGAGGTCGACGTCGTGCTCGCCACCCTGTCCCAGCGCGAGCAGGCGGTGATCCGGCTGCGGTTCGGCCTCGACGACGGCCGCCAGCGCACCCTCGACGAGGTCGGCCGCGAGTTCGGGCTCTCCCGGGAGCGGATCCGCCAGATCGAGAAGGTGACGCTGCTCAAGCTGCGCCACCCGTCGCGCGCCGAACGACTCGAGGCGTACGCGAACTGAGACGCCGCCACGGCCGGCCGTGTCCATCACGGCCGGCCGTACGCGCGTTCGGGCTACTGCCAGATGCGCCGGCACTGCACGGCGAGCCGTTCCGTCGCCACCCCGTACACGTCGACGACGCTCACCGAGATCGCGTAGAACTGGCCGACCTGAGCACGGCACCGGCGAACAGGGTGCCGAGGAAGCCGCCGGTCCGCTTGGCGGTGCGTGACGAGCGCATTCGATCTCCTCTTCGGACGGCCGACCGGAACCCGGAGATATTGATCGACAGTTGTCGATGTCGATCGTCACGATGCCGCATCCACACCGGGACGGGCAAGCTGTGCGGTGCCCGAATCGGCGGTCCCCGCGCAACCGGTCTACAGCCGGCGGGGGCCGGTGTCGGGGCGTACGGCGGACGGGGCGATCCGCACCTGCGCGTCCAGGACCGACAGTCCCGACGTACGCGCCAGCACCGGGTTGAGCCGCAGCGACCGGATCCGCGGATGGTCGTCGACCAGCCGGCCCACCCGTTGCAGCAGCTCGGCGAGGGCGGCCCGGTCGACCGGTTCGGTGCCCCGGTAGCCGTGCAGCAGCGGCGCCGCCCGTGGCTCGTCGACCAGGGCCAGCGCGTCGGTGTCGGTCAGCGGCGCGGCCCGCCAGGCCCGGTCGCCGAGCAGCTCGGTCGCCACCCCGCCGAGCCCGAAGCCGACCACCGGCCCGAACGCCGGGTCTTCGACAGTCTCCACGACGCACGCCACCCCGGGCGGCACCATCGGCTGGACCAGCACCTCGGCACCGAACCGGCCGGCCATCTCGACGTAGGCACGCCGGACCGCGTCGGCGTCGGGAAGATCGAGCCGTACCGCCCCGAGATCGAGCCGGTGCCGCAGCCCACCGCCGGCCGCCTTCAGGACCACCGGGAAGCCGATCCCCTCGGCGACCCGTACGGCCGCGTCGGCGGACGCGGCCAGCTCGACGCGGACCAGTTCGATCCCGTACGCCGCGAGCAGGTCGGGCACCGCTCCCCCGGCGTCGAGCACCGCCGCCGCCCGCCGCCGGTCGATGCCGTCGAGAGCGGACAGCACCCCGGGCGGCTGCCGCAGCCAGTCGGCGTAGGCGACCACCCGGGCCAGCGCCCGGACGGCCTCCTCGACCGACGGGTAGGACGGCACCCCGTCCGGCAACCGACCGGCGAGGAACGTCGCGACGGTCGGCCGGTCGCCGGCCAGCGCCACGCTGGCCAGCGCGGAGGCGAAGTCGGTGTCCTCGTCGGGCAGTTGGCCGGGCAGCGGCGGGGCGAAGACCACCACCAGGGCGTCGACGTCCGGGGCGACCGCGGCGTCGGCGAGCGCGTCGGCGAAGTCGTGTGCGCTCGCCCGCGGCCCGACGTCGGCCGGGTAGCCGTCGGCGACGGTGAGCCCGAGCGCCCGGCACGCCGTCGCGGCGAGCCCGGCCAGTGCCGAGGAGTTGGTGACGATGCCGACCCGGCGACCGGCCGGCAGCGGCTGCTTGGCCAGCAGGACGCCGACGTCGAACAGTTCGGCGACGGTGTCGACCCGGATCACGCCGGACCGGGCGAACAGCTCGGTCACCGCCGCACCGTCCGGCCCGGCGGGACCGACGCCGACGTCGATGACCGGGTCGGCAGGACCGGCGCCGACGCCGGTGGCCGGGCCGCGGGCCGGGGAGGCGAGGGCGACGATCGGCTTCGTCCGGCCGATCCGCCGGGTCAGCCGGGCGAACTTGCGCGGGTTTCCGAACGTCTCCAGGTAGAGCAGGATCACGTCGGTGCCGGGATCGTCCTGCCAGTACTGGAGCAGGTCGTTGCCGGAGACGTCGGCACGGTTGCCGGCCGACACGAAGCTCGACAGGCCCAGCGCCCGCCGGTCGGCCTCGGCCAGCAGCGCCACCCCGAACGCGCCGGACTGGCTGAAGAAGCCGGTGCGCCCCGCCACCGGCAGCCGCGGGGCGAGCGTGGCGTTGAGGCGTATCCGCTCGTCGGTGTTGGCGATCCCCAGACAGTTCGGGCCGACCACCCGCATGCCGGCCGCGTATGCCGAACGGGTCAGCTCGCGCTGCGCGGCCGCGCCGTCCGGGCCGGCCTCGGCGAAACCGGCCGAGAGGACGACCAGCCCGTGCACGCCGGCCGTGGCCGCGTCGGCGACGGCGGACGGCACCACGTCCGGCGGCACCGCCACGACGGCGATGTCGACCGGGACGCCCGCCGTGACGGCCGACGGGTGCGCCGGCAGCCCGCCGACGGTGGCCGCCGACGGGTGCACCGGCACCACCGCACCGGTGAAGCCGCCGTCGCGCAGGTGCCCGAGTACGGCCGCCCCGATGCCCTGACCGGTCGCGCTGGCGCCGTACACCACGACACCGCGCGGGGCGAGCAGCCGGGCGATCGACCGCGCCTCGGTGCTGTGCTCGCGCCCCCACTGCACCTCCAGCGACTGCTCGGTGGGAGCGATCGGGAAACTGAGATGCACCACACCGTCGGCGTATTCGCGCTGGATCTGGTAGCCGGCGTCGGAGAAGACCCGCAGCATCGCGGCGTTGACCGGCAGAACCTCGGCGACGAACCGGCGCATCCCGGCCTCCCGCGCGGCGGCGGCGAGATGCTCCAGCAGCACCGACCCGATGCCCCGGCCCTGGTGGGCGTCCTCCACCACGAACGCGACCTCGGCGTCGCCGGCCGCCGGCCCCAACCGCTCGTAGCGGCCGACCGCCACGATCCGGTCGCCGGACACCACCACGAACGCCTCCCGGTCGTGGTGGTCGACGTGGACGAACCGGTGCAGGTCACGCTCGGGGATGCGGGGATAGGGCGAGAAGTAGCGCAGGTAGCGGGTGCGCTCGGAGAACCGCGAGTGCATGGCCACGATCGCGGCGGCGTCGTCGGGCGTGATCGGGCGCAGGTGCGCGGTCGTGCCGTCACTGAGCAGCACGTCCGCGGAACGGTCGGTGCCGGCCACCGGTCAGTCCCTCGGGTCGTGCGGATCCAGGCCGTGCAACGGGAACACGGCCCGGCGGGTGGCCATCACGGCCCGGTCGACGGCATCGGGCTCGCCGGTCGGCTGCCACGGCTCGAACCGCACGTCGGCATCGTCGGTCATCCGGATCGGCACGTCGCTGCCCGGCCGGCGGGTCAGCGCCAGCGTCCGCCAGCTGGCCGGGGTCAGCGTGGCCGGGTCGATCGGCTCGCCGGTGGCCGTCGCCAGCAGGTGCGTCCACGTCCGTGGCACCACCTCGACGAGCGCGTATCCGCCGCCGCCGGTCGCCACCCAGCGGCCGTCGCACAGCTCGTCGGCCAGGGCCCGCATCGCCAACTGGGCGGCCCGCTGCCCGTCGACGGACAGCCGCAGATCGGCCAGCGGATCGGCCCGGTGGCTGTCGGCGCCGCACTGGCTCACCAGGATCTGCGGCCGGAACGCGCGCAGCACCGAGGGCACCACCGCGTCGAAGGCGCGCAGCCATGCCACGTCACCGGTGCCCGGCGGCAGGGCCAGGTTGACCGCGCTGCCCTCGGCGCCCGGCCCGCCGGTCTCGTCGGGGAAGCCGGTGCCCGGGAACAGCGCCAGCGGGGTCTCGTGCACGCTGACGGTGAGCACCCGCGGGTCACGGTAGAAGATCTCCTGCACCCCGTCGCCGTGGTGCACGTCGATGTCGACGTAGGCCACCCGCTCGGCGCCGAGGTCGAGCAGGCGGGCGATGGCGACCGCCGGGTCGTTGTAGACGCAGAAGCCGGCGGCGCGACCGGGCATGGCGTGGTGCAGCCCGCCGGCGACGCTGACCGCGCGGCGGGCCCGGCCGAGCCAGACCGCCTCGGCGGCGGTGAGGGTGGCGCCGGCGATCAGCGCGCTCGCCTCGTGCATCCCCTCGAAGACCGGGTTGTCGCTGGTGCCCAGGCCGTAGCCGGAGAAGAAGGGGTCGTGCGGCGCGGCGCGCACGGCGTGCAGGTAGTCGGCGCGGTGCACCCGGGTCAGCGCGGCGTCGTCGGCCGGTTTCGGCGCCGCCACCGTCACCCCGGGACGGTCGAGCACGCCGAGGTCACGGGCCAGTGCCATGGCCAGCTCGACCCGCACCGGGTCGAGCGGATGGTCACCAAGGTCGTAGGACAGCAGGGCGTCGTCCCAGACCACCAACGTCTCGCACCGGTCGGCCGTCGCCCGGCCGGCCGACGTGCCACCACTCACCGACGTGCCGCCATTCGCCGACCTGCCGCCATTCGCCGACGTGCCCTCTCCGACATGCCGCCATCGTCGCACGCCGGCCGGCGGCCGGCCGGTCGCCCGGCGTCGATCAAGGCCGCCCGGTCCCGGCATTGGCCAAGGCGGCCGGTCCCGGTGGCGACCGGGGCGGCCGCGGCCCGGCCGCCGGCTCAGTCCGGTCCGTCGCCCGTCGCGACCGGGCGGGCCGGGTCGGTCACCCACCCGCTCCACGACCCGACGTAGAGCGCGGCGTCCGTCCGGCCGGCCCGGTGCAGCGCCAGCACGGTGTGGGCGGCGGTCACCCCGGACCCGCAGTACGCGCCGACGCGTACCCCGTCGGTGACGCCGACCCGCGCGAACCCGGCCCGCAGCGCGTCGGCGGGCCGTACCCGGCCGTCGGCGCCGACGTGCTCGGTCGTCGGGAGGTTGACGGCACCGGGGATGTGCCCGGCCACCGGGTCGACCGGCTCGGTCTCGCCCCGGTAGCGCGCCGGCACCCGGACGTCGATCAGCACGCCGTCACCGGCGAGCCGGGCCGCCGCCGACGCGTCGAGGACCGGCAGGCCACCCGGACGGACGGTGAAGTCGCCCGGCTCCGGCTCGGGCACCGCCGTCGTCACCGGCTCACCGGCCGCGACCCACGCCGCGAACCCGCCGTCGAGCACGCGTACGTCCTCGTGACCGGCCCACCGCAGCGTCCACCAGGCCCGGGCCGCGGCCTGGCCCTCCCCGCCGTCGTAGACCACGACCGGCCGCCCCGCCCCGATCCCGGCCGCGCGCAGCACCCCGGCCAGGGCCGCCGGGTCCGGCAGCGGGTGCCGACCGCCCGCGCCGGGCGGCCCGCACAGTTGCGTGTCGAGGTCGACGAAGACGGCACCGGGCAGGTGGCCGGCGGCGTAGTCGTCGCGGCCGGGCGGGCCGGCGAGCCGCCAGCGGACGTCGAGGACGACGGGCGGCCGGGCCGACCGGAGCGACGCGGCGAGGGCAGCCACGCCGACCAGGGGATCGATGGGTACGGACACGTCGAACAGTCAACACCATCAGGACCGCCGGCGCCCGTTCCGCAAGAGGCTGACGTCCTGTTTATCGGGGTAGGATCGAGGCTTGGGAGGACACCTGCTGTGAACGACCTCGTCGACACCACCGAGATGTATCTACGCACCATCCTCGAGTTGGAGGAGGAGGGTGTGCCGCCGTTGCGCGCGCGCATCGCCGAACGGCTCCGTCAGAGCGGCCCCACGGTGAGCCAGACCGTGGCCCGGATGGAACGCGACGGGCTGCTCACCGTCGAGGGCGACCGCCATCTGCAACTCACCGAACTCGGCCGGGCGAACGCGGTCTCGGTCATGCGCAAGCACCGGCTCGCCGAACTGCTGCTGGTCAACGTGATCGGGATGCCCTACGAGGAGGCGCACGAAGAGGCCTGCCGGTGGGAGCACGTGATGAGCGACGCGGTCGAGAAGAAGGTCTACGACCTGCTGAACCGGCCGACCCGCTCCCCGTACGGCAACCCGATCCCGGGTCTGGAGGCGTTCGGCGCGGCCGAGCCCGGGCCGGCCGGCGCACCCCCCGCGCCCGACGGCGAACGCAACCTCGCCTTCCCGGGTCTGACCGGGCAGGTCGTCGTCCGGCGGATCTGCGAGAGCGTGCAGACCGACGCCGAGGTGCTGCGCCAGCTGCACTCCGCCGGTGTCGACCCCGGCGTCACGGTGACCGTCGCCCAGGAACGGGACGGGGTGACGATCGACCGCTCCGGTGACAAGATCCGGCTGCCGCGCGAGGTGGCCTCGCGGGTCTTCGTCGCCGCGCACTGAGCCACGCCGCCGACGCGGCCCCGGGCAACCGCCCGGGGCCGCGTCGGTTGTGGCTACTTGGGAAAGTCCGCGACCCTCGGCGCGACCTGCCGGGCCAGCTCGACCAGTTTCGGCGCGAGTTCGTCGGCGGCGGACCGCTCCGGCCCGACCGGGAACGTGTACCGCAGGGTGACCAGCCGTCCCTCCCCGGTGAGCCAGCCGACCTCGGCGGCGGCACCGTCGTCGCCGGCCGGCGCCGTCGTCGACCGGTACGCGCCCTTGCCCAGTTCCTTGACGGTGGTCGCCCCCTTGGGGACCATCTCGCTGGTGAAGACCCCCTGGTCGGCGCCGGTGGCGGTCAGCGACAGCACGAGATCGGGTCGGCTGGCCCCCTCGTCCTGCACCACACAGGTACGGGTCTTCTGGTGCTCCATCGCCGCCGCGACGGTGAACCTGGTGCCGGTGGTCTCCTCGATGACGGCGTAGTCGAGCAGTACGCACGCGCCGCCGGCGACCGATGCCGGCAGGGCGGTGACCACGGGCGGCGGTGCCGGCGGCGGCGGTACGGCCGCGGCGTCGGATCCGCACCCGGCCAGCAGAAAGAGACCCATGCCGATCATGCCGGTGCGTGCGCGCACTGGCCACCTCCAGACGTACGGCCGCCGGCGCGGCGGTCCGTCGGACACCGTACGCACTCCGACGCCGTCACGAAAGTCCGGTACCGCCCGGCGTGTCCGCCCTAGCCGGCGGCCGGTGCCGGCAGGCCGGCGACGATGTGCCGTGCGATCTCCAGCGAGCTGGTCGCGGCCGGCGACGGCGCGTTGAGCACGTGCACCTGGCGGTCGCGGCGGAGGATCAGGAAGTCGTCGACGAGCCCGCCGTCGGGCGCGATCGCCTGGGCGCGTACGCCGGCGGCACTGGGCACCAGGTCCGCGGCGGTCACCTCCGGCACCAGCCGGGCCAGGCTGTGCGCGAACCGGCGGCGGGACAGCGAGCGGCGTACCTCGGTCAGGCCGTACCCGAGGTGCCCGCGTGCCAGCCGCCACAGCCCCGGATACCCGGCCAGGTCGGCGACGTCGCGCACGTCGAACCGTCGCCACGAGTAGCCCTCGCGGGCGGTGGCCAGTACGGCGTTGGGCCCGGCGTGCACCGAGCCGTCGATCATCCGGGTCAGGTGTACGCCGAGGAACGGGAAACGCGGGTCGGGCACCGGATAGATCAGCCCGCGGACCAGGTCCCGCCGGTCCGGCCGCAGCTCGAAGTACTCGCCGCGGAACGGCACGATGCGCGCGGGCGGGACGACGCCGGCCAGCCGGGCGATCCGGTCGGCGTACAGGCCGGCGCAGTTGACCACGACGTCGGCGACCACGTCACCGTCGGTGGTGCCGACGACCTGCTCCGCGCCCCGGGTGCTCAGCGCGGTGACCCGGGTGCCGAGGCGGACCCGGGCCCCGGCCTTCTCGACGAGTGCGGCGAGCGTCGTGCAGACCGTGGTGAAGTCGACGATGCCGGTCGACGCCACGTGCAGGGCGGCGACGCCGCGCACGTGCGGCTCGTACTCCCGGGCCTGCTCGCCGCTGATCAGCCGGACCGGCAGGTCGTTGGCGACGGCCCGCTCGTGCAGGGCGCGCAGCCGGGGCACCTCGGACTCGTCGGTGGCCACGATCAGCTTGCCGCACACCTCGACCGGGATGCCGTGCTCGGCGCAGAACCGCACCATCGAGGCGCTGCCGGCCCGGCACAGCCTGGCCTTGAGGCTGCCCGGCTTGTAGTAGACGCCGGCGTGGATCACCCCGGAGTTGTGGCCGGTCTGGTGGGCCGCCACCCGCGGTTCCTTCTCCAGCACGGTCACCTGGGCGTCGGGATGTTCCTCGGTGAGCCGGTGGGCGGTCGCCAGCCCGACGATGCCGGCACCGATCACCACGTATCTCGCCATGGGCGCACGCTACCGGGTGGGCGTGGGGTCGGGGGCCGGTCCACCGGGCGGCTCGTCGTCGACGTACGGGCAGTGCCGGCACCCCCGTCCGCAGCAGGTCCCCCGCCTGGCCAGGAAGGCCGCGGTCAGCACGAACAGTCCGGTGTCGGGATCCCGATAGCCGGCGTCGCCGCCATGGAGGGCGGCGGTGTGGGCGGCGAGGATCCGGTCCCGGGCCGGATGGTCGGGGGCCAGCCGTGCCGGATGCGGTTCGGTCAACGGCCGGCCGGCCAGTGGCAACCGCCGCTCCCCCCGCACCCCCCGACCCTACGCCCGACCGGCTGCCGGGCCGCCGCGGGCGGGCATTGCCGGGTACGACCCGTCAGGCGGGCACGCTCACGACCAGGGCGGCGGCGTCGTCCGGTACGTCGACGGCGGCGGCGGTCAGCAGTCCCTCGAGCCGGTGCACGACGGCCGGCGCGGTCGGCCGGGCCGAGCTGCGCAGGAGCCGGCAGAGGCCTTCCACCTCCAGCCGGCCGCCGCCCAGCTTGGCGTCGGTGACCCCGTCGGAGTAGAAGACCAGCGCGTCGCCGGGCTCCAGCCGGATCTCGACGACCCGGTAGACGGCACCGGGCAGGCAGCCGGCGATCAACCCCGTGCAGTCCACCGGCCGGGCGTGGCCACGGCGGGTGACGATGGGCGCGGGGTGGCCGGCGCTGGCGACGACGACCGAGGCGGGCCCGCCGGCGCGGGTGGGTGGCCGCAGCCGGGCGACGGTGGCGGTGCACAGCAGGACGTCGTCGCGCAGCTTGTCGGTCAGGATCGCGTTGAGGCGGGCGAGCGCGTCGGCGGGGCCCAGGTCGAGGGTGGTGGCCGTACGCAGGGTGTAGCGGGTGAGCGCGGTGAGCGCGGCGGCGCCGGAGCCCTTGCCGACGACGTCGCCGAGGAACATCCCCCAGCTGCCGTCACCGAGCGGGAAGACGTCGTAGAAGTCGCCACCGACCGGTTCGCCGTGCGCCGGGCGGTAGTAGGCCGCGGCCTGCATGCCGGGCACCTCGGGTACGGGTGGTGGCACCAGCCGGTCCTGGAGTGTCTCGCCGAGCCGGGTGAGTCGCTGCCGTTCGGATCCCCGTCGGTCGGCGACGGGCCGTGGATCGACCTCGTCGGCGACGAGCGCGGCGATGGCACGCAGGCCGGCCAGGTCGTCGACGGGGCGTTCCCGTTCGGCGATTGCCGTCGAGCGAGTCACGAACCGCCCCTTTCTACCGCATTTCAGCTACCCAGGGTGCACGTTGAGTAGCGGTTAGTACATCCAACGTAGCCGCGCTACGCCGAGCCGCCAGGGTGATCCGCGAGTTGGCACCCTTCTTCCGAGCCCCGCTCCACCGGACGGCCCATGCGATCCCGACCGACCGGCCCCCGTGTTTCCTTTCACACCGTGAAACTTTGCGGGGAATGAACCAAGCTCCCTACGCTGTTGCCATGACCAGTCCCGGCACGGCCCCCACCGGCCGTCGCGACCGCAAGAAGCGGGAGACCCGGGACGCGCTCATCAACGCGGCGCTCCGACTCGCCGCCGAGCGGGGCGTCGAGCAGGTGACCGTCGAGGAGATCAGCGACGCGGCCGACGTGTCGTCGCGCACCTTCTTCAACTACTTCTCCAGCAAGGACGAGGCGATCACCGGCCGTGACCGGCTGGCCGGGCAACGCCTGCGGGACCGGGTCCAGGACGCACCGGCGCACCTGAGCCCGCTCCAGGCGCTGCGGCTCGCGGTCCACGAGGAACTGGCCAGGCTGGAGGACGACAAGGAGGGCTGGCGACTGCGGATGTCGGTCATCGGCAGCAGCCCGCAACTCCTCGCCCGGCTGACCAGTCTCGGCCAGGTCGAAGAGAGAGAACTCACCAACGCGATCGCCGAAAAACTCGGCGCGGATGTCGGCCGGTCCGCGTACCCTCACCTGGTTGCGGCCGCCGTCGGTACGGCGGTACGCGTCGCCCTGGCCCGCTGGTGCGCCGAAGGCGAGTCCAGGCCACTGCCCGCCCTGGTCGACGAAGCCTTCGACCTGCTCGCCGCCGGCCTGGCGGCCCCCGCCACCGACCCGGCCGGTCCGACCGGCCACCCGACACCGCGCACGCCGGTCTGACCGGCACCACCACCGCGCGACCGGTCCCCGTGGGGCCGGTCACCGACCTGTTCGACCCGCGCCCCGACGCGCCGCTTGAGAGAGACGACCGTATGACTGCGACAGCCTCAGCGCCACCAACCGCTGCGGACAGCGGGAAGATGAACCGCCGGGAGGTGCTGGAAGCCCTGTCCGGGCTGATGATGGGCATGTTCGTGGGCATCCTGGCCAGCACCGTGGTGGCCAACGCCCTGCCGCGCATCATCTCCGACCTCGGCGGCAGCCAGTCCGTCTACACCTGGGTCGTCACGTCCGAACTGCTCGCCATGACGGTCACCGTGCCGCTGTGGGGCAAGATGGCCGACCTCTACAGCAAGAAACTGCTGATCCAGATCTCGCTCGGGCTGTTCGTCGTCGGGTCGCTGATCGCCGGCTTCACCCCCAACGTCGAGGTTCTGATCTTCAGCCGGGTCGTGCAGGGCATCGGCGCCGGTGGCCTCACCGCCCTTGCCATGATCATCATGGCCGCGATGATCTCCCCGCGCGAACTGGGCCGCTACGCCGGCCTGTTCGGCGCCGTGTTCGGCGTCGGCACCATCGCCGGCCCGCTGATCGGCGGCGTACTGGTGGACACGTCGTGGCTCGGCTGGCGCTGGTGCTTCTTCATCGGCGTGCCGATCGCCCTCGGCGCGATCCTGCTGCTCCAGCGGACCCTCAAGCTTCCGGTCGTGAAGCGCCAGGTCAAGATCGACTACTTGGGCGCGCTGCTGATCACCGCCGGCGTGTCGACCCTGCTGATCTGGTCGACCCTGGCCGGCAACCAGTTCGACTGGCTCTCCGGTTGGACCGCCGGACTGGTCACCGCCGGCGTCGTCCTGCTCGCCCTCGCGGTGCTGGTCGAGTCGCGGGCCGAGGAGCCGATCATCCCGCTGGACATCTTCCGCAACCGCACCGTCGCCCTCGCCATCGTCGCCAGCATCCTGGTCGGCGTGGCCATGTTCGGTGGCACCGTCTTCCTGTCCCAGTACTTCCAGCTCTCGCTGGGTAAGTCGCCGACCGTCGCCGGCCTGATGAGCCTGCCGATGATCTTCGGACTGCTGGTGTCGTCGACCGTCGCCGGCGGCCTGATCACCAAGTACGGCCGCTGGAAGGGATACCTGGTCGCCGGCAGCGCAATCATGGTCGTCAGCCTGGTGCTGTTGTCCACCCTCGACGCGCAGACCTCGATCCTGGTGCTGTCGATCTACATGGCCCTGCTCGGCATCGGGGTCGGCATGATCATGCAGAACCTGGTGCTCGCCGCGCAGAACGACGTGCCCGCGGCCGAACTCGGCGCGGTCACCTCCGCGCTGACGTTCTTCCGCAGCATGGGCGGCACGGTCGGGGTCAGCGCCCTGGGCGCCGTACTGGCCAACCGGGTCAACAGCCTGATGACCGAACAGCTCGGCGACGCTGCGGGCGGCGGCACCGAGGGTGGCGGCCACGCTGTACCCGACCTCTCCATGCTGCCCGAACCGGTGCTGCGCATCGTGCAGGACGTCTACGGCACCGCCACCGGTGACCTCTTCCTGGTCGCCGCACCGTTCGCGGTGCTCGCCCTGGTCGCGGTGCTGTTCATCAAGGAGAAGCCGCTGAAGACCAAGACCGGCGCGGAACGCCTCGAGGAAGAGGAGCGCGCCGCCGCCATGGGCGCCGGCATGCACTGACGCCGTACGGCACGACACGAGGGGAGGCGACGGCCGTCGCCTCCCCCTCGTCGTGTTCCGAACCACCGGGTCAACCCGGGCTGCCCGCACCCCGCTTGTGCGCGATCACCAGGCCCTGCGGGGTCTTCTCCGTCCCCTCACGCTGCTTCACCGTCGTGACCCACAGCTCGAACCCGGCTTCCCGCAGCAGGTCGGCGATCTCCTCCGGCCGCTGCCGGTGGAAGGTCAGGTCGACCGGCCGGCCGAACGCCTCGGTGTGACGGGTCCGGTCGTCGCCGACCTGGAAGGCCAGCATCAGGTGCCCGCCGGGGACCAGCACCCGGTGGAACTCGGCGAAGACGGCGGGCCGCAGCTCCCACGGGACGTGGATGACCGAGTAGTAGGCGAGCAGCCCGCCGAGCGAGGCGTCCGGCAGGTCCAGGGCCAGCATCGACCCGACCTCGAACCGCAACCCCGGATACGTACGGCGGGCCAGCGCGATCATTCCCGGCGAAAGATCGATACCGGACGCGTCCAGCCCCAGCCGGTCCAGCAGGACCGTGACCCGACCCGGACCACAGCCCACATCGGCGACGGACAGGTTGCCGGTGGCGCGTACCCGCTCCGCGAAGGTGGCCAGCAGAGCCCGGTCGAGGGGGCGCTCGTCCAGGTCGGAACGAAGCCACTCGGCGTAGTCGACGGCCATGGAGTCGTACGAGTCACGGGTGGTGGCGAGGAACGCATGATCAGACACCCGGGCAGGCTAGTCGGTGTGGCAGCCGCGACCCGACCCCGCCAAGGTCAGATGGTGGACCCGTGGCTGACCGACGGCCGACGGCCGGCTCCGGGACCGTACGTGGTCCCTGAGCCGGCCGTCGTCGAACGGTTCGACCGCCAGCGGCGTCAGGCGCTCAGCTGCAGCCGGAGGTGGAGCCGCAGCCCTCGCAGACGTAGCAGCTACCGGCCGGGCGCATCTTGGTGCCGCAGGTGAAGCAGAGCGGCGCGTCGGCCGCCTTGCTGGTCACCGCCTCCAGCAGTTCGGTGGTCGAGCCGACCGCCGCGACCGGCTTCGCCACCGTCTCGGCCGGCGCCGCGGGGGCGGCGTCGGTGTCGCTCTTCGTCTCGATCGGCGCCGACGCCGCCATTCCGGTCAGGTCGACGCTCGCCGCGGCCTCCGCCTCGGCCTCGGCACGCAGCTGCGCGGCCCGCTCCTTGGCGGTGAAGATGCCGAGTTCGGCGCGGCGCTCGTACGGCAGGAAGTCCAGCGCCAGCCGGCGGAAGATGTAGTCCATCACCGAGGCGGCCATCCGGATGTCCGGGTCGTCGGTCATGCCGGCCGGCTCGAAGCGCATGTTGGTGAACTTGCTGACGTACGTCTCCAGCGGCACGCCGTACTGGAGGCCGATCGAGATGGCGACCGAGAAGGCGTCCATCACGCCGGCGAGGGTCGAGCCCTGCTTCGACATCTTGAGGAAGACCTCGCCGAGGCCGTCGTCGGGGTACGACGACGCGGTGAGGTAGCCCTCGGCACCGCCGACCGAGAAGGAGACCGTCTCCGACGGACGCTTCTTCGGCAGCCGCTTGCGGACCGGCCGGTATTCGATGACCTTCTCCGGCTCGGCGGCCGCGGTGACGGCCGGTGCCGCCTCGGCCGCGGCCTTGGCCGGCTTGGCGGCCGACAGCGGCTGCCCGACCTTGCAGTTGTCGCGGTAGATCGCCAGCGCCTTGAGGCCGAGCTTCCAGCCCTCGAAGTAGATCTTCTCGACGTCCTCGACGGTGGCCGCCTCCGGCATGTTGACCGTCTTGGAGATCGCGCCGGAGATGAACGGCTGCACCGCCGCCATCATCCGTACGTGGCCCATCGGGGCGATCGACCGCTCGCCCATGGCGCAGTCGAAAACCGCGTAGTGCTCGGGCTTGAGGCCGGGGGCGTCGACCACGTGGCCGTTGTCGGCGATGTGCTCGACGATCGCCTCGACCTGCTCCTCGGGGTAGCCGAGGCTGCGCAGGGCGCGCGGCACGGTCTGGTTGACGATCTGCATCGAGCCGCCGCCGACCAGCTTCTTGAACTTGACCAGGGCCAGGTCGGGCTCGACGCCGGTGGTGTCGCAGTCCATCATCAGGCCGATGGTGCCGGTGGGGGCGAGCACCGACGCCTGGGCGTTGCGCCAGCCGGACTTGTCACCGATCTTGTTGCCGACGGTCCACTGCTTGGTGGCCTCGCGGACGATCGCGGTGGCGACGGTGCCGGTCGGCTTGATCTCGTCGTTGGCGGCGGCGTGCTTGCGCATGACCCGCTTGTGCGGCTCGGCGTTGCGGGCGTAGCCGTCGTACGCGCCGACGATGCCGGCCAGTTCGGCGGAGCGGCGGTAGGCGGTGCCGTGCATCAGCGAGGTGATGGCGGCGGCCAGCGACCGGCCGCTGTCGGAGTCGTACGGCAGGCCGGAGGCCATCAGCAGGGCGCCGAGGTTCGCGTAGCCGATGCCGAGCTGCCGGTAGGCGCGGGTGGTGTCACCGATCTTCTCGGTCGGGAAGTCGGCGAAGCAGATCGAGATGTCCATCGCGGTGATGACGAACTCGACCGACCTGACGAAGCGCTCGACCTCGAAGCCGCCGTCGGCGCGGAGGAACTTCATCAGGTTGAGCGAGGCCAGGTTGCACGACGAGTTGTCCAGGTGCAGGTATTCCGAGCACGGGTTGGACGCGGTGATCCGGCCGGTCTCCGGGCAGGTGTGCCAGTCGTTGATCGTGTCGTCGTACTGCAGGCCCGGGTCGGCGCACTCCCAGGCCGCCAGGGCGATCTTGCGGAAGAGATCCTTGGCGTCGATGGTCTCGATGACCTCGCCGTTCAGCCGGCCCCGCAGGTCGAACGTGCCCCCGGTCTCGACGGCGCGCATGAACTCGTCGGAGACCCGGACCGAGTTGTTGGCGTTCTGGTACTGCACGCTGACGATGTCGGCGCCGCCGAGGTCCATGTCGAAACCGGCGTCCCGCAGCGCGCGGATCTTGTCTTCCTCGCGGGCCTTGGTGACGACGAACTCCTCGATGTCGGGGTGGTCGACGTCGAGGATGACCATCTTGGCGGCCCGCCGGGTGGCGCCGCCGGACTTGATCGTGCCGGCCGAGGCGTCGGCGCCGCGCATGAAGCTGACCGGGCCGGAGGCGGTGCCACCGCTGGAGAGCAGCTCCCGGGAGGACCGGATCCGCGACAGGTTGACCCCGGAGCCGGAACCGCCCTTGAAGATCAGCCCCTCCTCCTTGTACCAGTCGAGGATCGAGTCCATCGAGTCGTCGACAGCGAGGATGAAGCAGGCGCTGACCTGCTGGGGCGACTGGGTGCCGACGTTGAACCAGACCGGCGAGTTGAAGCTGAAGACCTGGTTGAGCAGCATCGAGGTCAGCTCGTGCTCGAAGATCTCGGCGTCCTTCGGCGAGGCGAAGTAGCCGTGCTCCTCACCCGCCTTCCGGTAGGTCTTGACGACCCGGTCGATGAGCTGGCGCAGCGACCACTCCCGCTCGGGGGTGCCGACCGCGCCCCGGAAGTACTTGGTGGTGACGATGTTGGCGGCGTTGACGCTCCACGAGGTCGGGTATTCCACGCCCCGCTGCTCGAAGTTGACCGAGCCGTCCCGCCAGTTGGTCATGACGACGTCGCGCCGCTCCCAGGTCACCTCGTCGTACGGGTGAACCCCCTCGGTCGTCCAGACCCGTTCGACCTTGAGCCCCGCCGTGCTCGCGGTCCGTGTGCGCCCTTTGCTCGTCGTCACGCTCTCCCCCGACATCTCATAGCCCCCTTGACACACGCGGCACCCGCCGCGCAACGATCGGGATGAAAATCAGCTGGTCCGGTCAGCGGCCGGCGCCACGCCGGCGGCTCCCGCCCCGTTCGCGGTCCGGAACCGTTCGGCCGCGGCGACCCGCAGCGCCTCGATCTCGCGTTCGAAGTCGTCGAGCGACTCGAACGAGCGGTAGACGCTGGCGAACCGCAGGTAGGCCACCTCGTCCAGTTCGCGCAGCGGCCCGAGGATGGCCAGGCCGACCTCGTGGCTGGGCAGCTCGGCCGCGCCCTTGGCCCGTACGGTCTCCTCGACCTTCTGGGCGAGCAGGGCGATCGCGTCGTCGTCGACCGGCCGGCCCTGGCACGCCTTACGGACACCGCCGATGATCTTCAGGCGGCTGAACGGCTCGGTGACCCCGCTGCGCTTGACCACGGCCAGCACCGCCTCCTCGTGGGTGGTGAACCGCTTGCCGCACTCGGGGCAGGACCGCCGCCGGCGGATGAGCTGGCCGTCGTCGGCCTCGCGTGAGTCGACGACCCGCGAGTCGGCGTGCCGGCAGTACGGGCACCGCATCGCCGAGTCTCCCTTCCGCCGGCGGGCCGCGCCGCCCCACCGAGGTCCGCGCACGCCACGGGACAGCGGCCGGCCGCCGGGCGGCGCTGTCGGTGGTGCGTGCGGAGGTGCGGTGGGCCGTCGGGCCGACCTGTGCTCAGCGCCAACCGGAGCTTCCGATGACACCTTGGAAGATCCCGGTGACAGTCTGGAAACCCAACCTGTGGCTGACTTACATCCCTGTGACTACTACATCTAGGGGTCGACCGTATGCCGCCGAGGGGCGCCGGTCAAGTTGACGGGCCGGTCGCGGCGCGTCGTCACCCATCCAACAGATGAGGTCGCTCTGCGGTTACCGGCACGCCGGCCACGGACGCGGCCGAGGCCCGCGCCGGCGGCGTCCCCAGGGCCGCGACCGCGGCCGCCACCAATACGAAGAACAGCACCACCACAACCCGACCGCGACGGGTGAGCCTCAGCCGCGGCGCCTTCCGGGCCGGCGCGACCTGCACCGACACCATGGCCACCTCCAAGATCCTACGACCATCGTTCGAACGCGCGTACGATGGGTCTATCAGAACACGTGTACTGATGTCGAGCATCCGCAAGCGACACGCCGACGCCACGTCGTACAGATGTTTGAAACTGGCCGATCCCACCGATACGGTCATGAGCGACCGGAGCCCACCGATTCCACGACAGGGCGATCCGATCACCCCAGCGAAACCGACCGGCCCCACGAACACAACCGCTCAGCACCACCCCCCGATACGCACCACGAGCCGACAAGGCACCCGACGCCGACCAGGGAGGACGGACGTGTCGACCGACGACCGGACGAGCCGGCAGCAGCAACCGCAGAAGGATCTCGCTCCGGCACCGGCGACCACCCGCCGCAAGGGTCCGGCCCGGGCCCGCGCCAGCGCGCCCAACCTACGGGCGGTGACCCCGGTGGTGAGCACCTTCCCCGACCTCGCCACCCCGGACCTCACCGCCCGGCAACGACGCATCCTGGAGTTCATCCGCGACTGGGTGGAGCGCTACGGCTACCCGCCGAGCGTGCGTGAGATCGGCGAGGCCGTCGGCCTGGTCTCCCCGTCCAGCGTCGCCTACCAGCTCAAGGAACTGGAACGCAAGGGCTTCCTGCGCCGCGACCCCAACCGCCCGCGGGCGGTCGACGTACGCCCGCCGAACGACCTGGTCGACGACGAGGCCGCCCGGGCGCAGCGACCCAAGCCGGCGTACGTGCCGATGCTGGGCCGGATCGCCGCCGGTGGGCCGATCCTCGCCGAGCAGGCGGTCGAGGACGTCTTCCCGCTCCCCCGCGAACTCGTCGGCGAGGGCGAGGTCTTCATGCTCCAGGTCAAGGGCGACTCGATGCTCGACGCGGCGATCTGCGACGGCGACTGGGTGGTCGTACGCCAGCAGCCGAACGCCAACTCGGGCGAGATCGTCGCGGCGATGCTCGACGGCGAAGCCACGGTGAAGACCTACCGGCTGCGCGACGGGCACGTCTGGCTGATGCCGCAGAACCCGGCCTTCGACCCGATCCCCGGCGACGACGCCACCATCATGGGCCGGGTCGTGGCGGTGCTCCGCCGCATCTGAGGCACGGTGCCGTCGGTGGTCGGGGCCGCCCGCCCGGACCACCGACGGCCTGACGGTCAGTGCGGGTGGTGGCCCTGCGCAGGCCCGTACGCTCCGGCGTGGTCGTCGTAGCCGGCCGGCGGATAGTCGCCCGGGCGGGCCCGGCCGGGCCGGCTCCCGCCGGCGGGGCGCCGCCGCGGGTCGCCGTACGGCTCGGGATCGTCCCGGCGGTCCCAGCCACCGCGGGAATCGCCGCCGTCCTGGTAATCGCGGCCGCCGCCGTAGACACCGCCACCGCCACCGCGGCCGCCCGACGGACCGCCGTCCCGGGTGCCGCCGCCGTAGACGCCACCACCACCGGCCGAACGCCCGCCGTAGACGCCGCCACCACCGGCCGAGCCGCCGGTCGCGCCGCCGGCTCCGGACCGGCCGCCGTAGACGCCGCCACCACCGGCCGAACGCCCGCCACCGCCGCCCGACCGGCCACCATAGACACCGCCGGCCGCCCGGTCGTCGACCGGGCCGGAGCGGTCGAAGTCGTCGCCCCGCCGGCGGTCCGGTGGCGGCGCGACAGCCCCCTTCACCGGCTGCCGGCCGACCTTCTTCGGCGGCTCGGCGGCGGTCTTGCCGCCGCGCCGGCGGGCCTGGACGATGCCGAAGATGCCGGCACCGACCATCAGCGCGCCGACCACGCCGACCGCGGCGATCAGGTAGGTGATGTCCTGGAGGCTCAGCGTGTCGAACCACGACTGCTCGTTGCCGCCGGCCGGGTCGTCCCCGGCCGGCGTGGCCTCCACCTTGGTCGGGGTGTAGCTCATGATGATCACGTCGGAGTCGTCGCCGAGGGTGCCGACGTCGGAGACCGTCACGTACTTCGAGCCGTCGGCGCTGAAGCTGATCCCCTCGCCGAACGCGTCGGCGAGCGGGGTGACCCGGGGCGTACCGGTGGTCAGCGCCTTGACGATGTCGCCGTCGGGCACGTCCCACTCGAAGGCGTCCGCGTACGTACGCAGCACGACCTTGCGGCCGTCGGCCGAGCGGGCCGCGCCGGTGACCGTGAGCCGGCCGGCCGCGAGCAGCGGGTTCTCGGTCTGGGTCCGGGGCAGGGTGAGCTCGCCGGCCTTGCGCATCGACACCGGCTCTTCGTTGTTGGCCTGCAACGGCCCCTCGGGTACGAAGATCTCGGCCTTGCCGGTCGTCTTGGAGACGATGACCGGTGTGCCGTCGGCGGCGATCAGCAGCGCCTCGGCGTCCCGCGGCTCGCGCTCGGGGTAGGCGACCCGGTGGATCACCGGCCGGGTCGACCCGTCGACCGGCATGCTCCACAGCGCGACGTGCGGCCGGCGCTCGTCGTTGGTGGCGTTGTCGCCGATGTCGGCGATCCAGACGGTGTTGCCGTCCGGCGACAACGCCAGGTCCTCGGGGTCGCGCGGACTGCTCGGGAACGAGACGTCCTTGACGACCTTGCACTTGTCGTCGAGGAAGAAGACCCGTTTGCGGGACTGGATGTCGGTGCCGTCGTTGACGACGATGTAGCCGCTCTCGGTGGCGATGATGCCGGAGAGCTCCCGCGTGCGGTTGTCGGTGACCGTGCAGACCTCTTCGCCGGACGCCTTCGGCACCTCGGGAGCCCCGGACGGACTGGGTGTCGGTGCGGCCGCCACCGGTCCTCCGGTGAGCGCCAAGCCGATCCCGACCAGGCCGCAGGCAACCACGACCCCTGACATGACACGCCGCATTCGCCCAGTGTCGCACGTTGCGCGCGACCCCTGTGTTACGCCGTGATCAATCACGCTGGGTGCAACAACTCAGCGCTTTCCGTCGGCCCGGAAGGGGTCCAGCTCGGCGGCGAGGGCCTCGTCGACGCGTACGTGCAACAGCGTGCCCTCCGGCAGGTGGGAGGTGCCGAGCACCTCGCCCCGGCGGTGCACCCGGGCGACCAGATCACCCCGGTCGTACGGCAGCACCGCCCGGACCTCGACGGCCGGCCGCGGCAGCCGGCTCTCGATCACCGACCGGAGTTCGTCGATGCCCCGGTTGGCCCGGGCGGAGACGAGGACGGCGTCCGGCCACTCCCGCTTGAGCCGCAGCAGGGTCTCCTCGTCGGCGGCGTCGGTCTTGTTGACGACCAGCAGCTCGGGCAGCCGGTCGGCGCCGACCTCGGCGAGCACCTCGCGTACGGCGCGGACCTGCTCCTCGGGGTCGGGATGTGCCCCGTCGACGACGTGCACGACCAGGTCGGCGTCGGCGACCTCCTCCAGCGTCGAGCGGAACGCCTCGACGATCTGGTGCGGCAGGTGCCGGACGAAGCCGACCGTGTCCGACAGGGTGTAGACCCGGCCGTCGCCGGTCTGCGCCCGGCGGGTGGTCGGGTCGAGGGTGGCGAACAGCGCGTCCTCGACCAGCACCCCGGCACCGGTCAGCCGGTTGAGCAGGCTGGACTTGCCGGCGTTGGTGTAGCCGGCGATGGCCACGGCCGGCACCTCGTTGCGCGACCGGCGGGCCCGCTTGGTCTGGCGTACGGTCCGCATGCCCTTGATCTCCCGGCGCAGCCGGGCGATGCGGGTGCGGATCCGCCGGCGGTCGGTCTCCAGCTTCGTCTCACCGGGACCGCGCAGGCCGACCCCGCCGCCGGCACCGCCGCCGCGGGCGCTACCGCCGCTCTGCCGCGACAGCGTCTCACCCCAACCACGCAGCCGGGGCAGCAGGTATTCGAGCTGGGCCAGCTCCACCTGCGCCTTGCCCTCCTTGCTCTTGGCGTGCTGGGCGAAGATGTCGAGGATCAGGGCCGTACGGTCGATGACCTTGACCCTGACCTGCTGCTCCAGGTTGCGGAGCTGGGACGGGGAGAGTTCCCCGTCGCAGATGACGGTGTCGGCGCCGCTGGACACGACGACGTCGCCCAGGCTGCCGACCTTGCCCCGGCCGATGTAGGTGGCCGGATCGGGTCGGCCCCGGCGCTGGATGAGCCCCTCCAGCACCTGGGAGCCGGCGGTCTCGGCGAGTGCGGCCAGTTCGGTGAGGGAGTTCTCCGCGTCGGTGACCGAACCATCGGTCCAGACCCCGACCAGGACGACCCGCTCCAGCCGCAACTGCCGGTATTCGACCTCGGTGACGTCGGTGAGCTCGGTGGACAAACCGGCTACGCGGCGCAGCGCGTTACGGTCCTCCAGCTCGAGTTCACCCGTCGTGGCCTCGGTGTCGTCGTCGAGGTCGAAGGTGGGGACGGCCGACTCGTCGGCCCGGTATGTACGCAAAAGTTGCCTCCTCAGGCTTCGATCGTGACACGCCGACGCGCCCACCGCATCCATAAATGCCGGCGCGGCGCCGCCATCCCGGCCACCGGCGGCGGTCCCGGAAATGAGGTGACTCACCGGTAACCCGGGGGCCGGCGACGCCCCGACCGCGTCGCGCGACAATGCCATGTGGCGGCCGCTGGCCGCCCGCCCGCGGCCCGCGCCGGCCGCGTGACATTCCCCGCGGCCCGCCGGCCGCATCCAACGACGGAGGGAACCCCCGTGGCGACGACCCGCCTGCCCAGCGCCGGCTTCTCGATCACGATCCGGATCGGCGTCACCGCCGACGCCTCGGCGATCGGCCGGCTCACCACCTGCGTCGGTGAGGCGGGCGCCATCGTCACCGCCCTGGACGTCGTCGACTCCGACCCGACCACCGTCGTGGTCGACCTGACCTGCGACACCGCCGACTCCGCCCACGCCGACCAGGTCGTCAAGGCACTGGTCGACCTGCCCGGGGTCGACGTCCGCAAGGTGTCCGACCGGACGTTCCTGCTGCACCTCGGCGGCAAGATCGAAGTGTCCCCGAAGGTGGCGCTACGCACCCGTGACGAACTGTCCCGGGCGTACACCCCCGGTGTCGCGCGGGTCTGCCTGGCCATCGCCGAGAACCCGGACGACGCCCGCCGGCTGACCATCAAACGCAACACGGTCGCCGTCGTCACCGACGGATCCGCGGTCCTCGGACTGGGCAACATCGGCCCGGCCGCCTCTCTTCCCGTCATGGAGGGCAAGGCCGCCCTCTTCAAGCGCTTCGGCGGCGTCGACGCCTGGCCGGTCGTGCTCGACACCCAGGACCCCGACGAGATCGTCGCCATCGTGCGGGCGATCGCGCCGGCGTACGGCGGCATCAACCTGGAGGACATCGCCGCGCCGCGCTGCTTCGAGATCGAGGCCCGGCTGCGTGACCTGCTGGACATCCCGGTCTTCCACGACGACCAGCACGGCACCGCCATCTGCGTGCTCGCCGCGCTGACCAACGCGCTGCGCGTCGTCGGCAAACAACTGGCCGACGTCCGCGTCGTCGTCTCCGGTGCCGGCGCGGCCGGCACCGCGATCATGAAGCTGCTGCTGCGCCAGGGCGTCGGCGACATCATCGCGTACGACCGTCAGGGCGCCCTCCACCCCGGCCTGCCCGACCTCAACCCGGCCTGGCAGTGGCTGGCCGAGAACACCAACCGCGACGGGTACGCCGGCGACCTGCGCGGCGCCATCCGCGGCGCCGACGTCTTCATCGGGGTCAGCGCCCCCAACCTGCTCACCGGCGACGACATCGCCACGATGGCCCCCGACTCGATCGTCTTCGCGCTGGCCAACCCCGACCCCGAGGTCGACCCGCGGCAGGCCCGCAAGCACGCCGCGGTCGTCGCCACCGGCCGCTCCGACCAGCCCAACCAGATCAACAACGTGCTCGCCTTCCCCGGGGTGTTCCGCGGCATGCTCGACGCGCACGCCGAGCAGTTCACCGAGGAGATGGCGATCGCCGCGGCCCGGGCCATCGCGGACGTGGTCGGCGAAGACAAGATCAACCCGACCGTGATCGTGCCGAGTGTCTTCGACGCCCGGGTCGCGCCCGCCGTGGCCGCCGCCGTACGGGCCGCCGCCCAGGCACCGGCGGTCGCCAGTTCCGGCCCGACCGACCTGCCCGAGATGGCCGCCGAAGCCGCCGCCCCCACCCCGCCCCTGGCCAACTGACCCCCGCCCCCCTCGCCGCCCAGCCTTCCCGCACAGCCCCGCCCACCGTCCGTCGATCTTGGGGTAATCGGGGTCTGAGCCGGGCGAAGCGCCACGACTGCTCCTCGATCGGCGGGTGGGCTGGGTTTCTCCTCCCGGTGGGGCTGGGTTCCTCCTCCCGGTGGAGCGGCGTTCCGCCGGTGGGGTGGCGGGATGCGGGGCGGCGGGGTGGTTACGCGTCGAGCCCGCCGGCTGGGCGACGGGCAGGCCGGTTGCGCCCCTGGCCGGACGTGTCCGGCCGCTCGTGGTCCCGGCTGGACGTGGCCCGAGCCGGTTGCGGCCCCGCCCGGTCGTGGTCCGGCCGGTCGTGGTCCAGCCGGTCGTGGCCCCGCCCGGTTGCGACCCGGGCCGGTCACGGTGCAGTGGTGGCCGTCGGCGGGTGGCCGGTCGTGGGGCCGTTACTACCCTGCCGTGATCGTCCCTCGGTCTGTCGTGATCGTCTGCTGGTCTGCCGTTGCCGCAGGGCGTGTCGACCGGCGGACCAGCAGACGATCAACGGGTTTCCGCGATCACGCCACGCTCCGCTCCTATGAATTGGTGCGGTGGTGGCAGGGCAAGGTTGCTGCTGAGCTCCACAGCGAATTCGCTGTGGTTACGCCGAATTCGCTGTGGGCCCGAACAGCGATACCCCCGCCTCCGGCCGGTCGGCGTCGATGGTCTCGATCATCTGCGGTTCAGACACCCGACACGCCGGTCTCCGAGTGTCTGAACGACAGACGATCAAGGCGCCCCGTCGATCACGGAGTTGTTGCGCGACAGCCATGACACAGCGGGCACGCTTTGTCCTTGATCAGCGCACCCGAGCGGCGCCCGGGGCGGCGCACACCAGAAGCCGGGCGGCCGCGAGCAACGCACCTTGAGCAAACCACCCCTCGCGGCGCACACCCCGAGCAGCGCGCCGCCAAGCTGAGCACACCGAGCAGCACGCCGCCGAGTGGCGCACACCGCGCGGCCCGCCCCGAGCAGCGCGCCGCCAAGCGGCGCAGCCCAAGCAACGCACACCAGGAGCGGCACGCCGCCGAGCGGAACACGCCAGCGCAGGGCGCGGCCCCAAAGAGCGGGAACATACCCGGGTGCGGGCCCGCAGCGGCGGATCAGCTCCGCAGGGCCGTCTCGTCGACCTCGCCCCTGGCGACCAGGACGGCGGGCCCGGCCAGCCAGCAGGTGCGCTCGTCGATGGTGACGGTCAGCCGGCCGCCCGGCACGTCGACCGCCACCACTCCGGTGTCCAGCCCGGCGTCGCGCAGCGCCACCGCTCCGACGGCGCAGGCGCCCGACCCGCACGACAGGGTCTCGGCGGAGCCGCGTTCGTACACCCGCATCAGGGTGTGCAGGTCGGTCCCGTCGAGCGGTTCGCCGGGCGTCACGAACTCGACGTTGACGCCGGCCGGGAACAGCGCCCGGTCGAACTCGGGTGCCCGGGTGAGGTCGAGGGCCGCCAACTCGACGCCGGCGGGCAGGGCGCAGACCAGGTGCGGGTTGCCGCAGTCGACGGCGGCGCCGGGCAGGACCAGCCCGTCGAGGGTCGCGGTGCTGCGGTCGTACACCCGGGGGTGGCCCATGTCGACGGCGATCTCGTCGGGTCCGACGAGCGCGCGCACGACGCCGGCCCGGGTCGCCACCGGCAGGCCGGTGTCGGGCGAGCCGGTCACGCCGATCGAGGACAGGTAGCGGGTGAAGACGCGTACGCCGTTGCCGCACATCTCGGCCAGCGAGCCGTCGGAGTTCCAGTAGTCCATGAACCATTCGGCCCGGTCGGCGTAGCCGGCCGCCGCCGGGTGGTTGGCGGCCCGCACGACCCGCAGTACGCCGTCACCGCCGATGCCCCGGCGCCGGTCGCAGAGCGCGGCGGCGAGTTCCGGCGTGAGCGGGAGGCGGCCCTCGGGGTCGTCGAGGATCACGAAGTCGTTGCCGGTGCCGTGGCCTTTGGTGAACTGCACGGTCCCATCATTCCCGATCCGCCCGGACCGCCGTCAGGGCGGCCGGCAGCAGGTCGGGGCGGGTCGGGTCGAGCCAGTGGACGCCGGGGTCGCGGCGGAACCAGGACCGCTGCCGGCGGACGAACCGGCGGGTGAGCCGTACCGTCTCGTCGTGCGCGTCCGCCTCGGTTCCCACCCCGTCGAGGAAGCGTAGGACCTGCTGGTATCCGAGCGCGCGGCCGGCCGTACGCCCGTCGCGCAGGCCGACCTCGGCGAGCCGCCGGGTCTCGTCGACGAGGCCGGCCGCCCACATCGCGTCGACCCGGCGGGCGATCCGCTCGTCGAGTACGGCGGTGTCGAGGTCGACGCCGAGCTGCACGCTGTCGTAGTACGGCTTCGGTTCGGGCAGGGCGGCGGTGAACGGGCGGCCGGTCAGCTCGATCACCTCCAGGGCGCGCACGATCCGCCGGCCGTTGCCGGGCAGGATCTTCTCGGCGGCGGCCGGGTCGGCGGCGCTCAGCCGGGCGTACAGCGGTGCCGGGCCGGTCGCGGCGAGTTCGTCCTCCAGCCGTTGCCGCAGGGCCGGGTCGGTGCCGGGGAACTCGAACTCCTCGAGTACGGCGCGTACGTAGAGTCCCGAGCCGCCGACCAGCAGCGGGACCCGGCCCCGGGCCCGGATGTCGTCGACGGCGGCGCGGGCCAGGCGCTGGTATTCGGCGACGCTGGCCGGCTCGGTGACGTCCCAGATGTCGAGGACGTGGTGCGGCACGCCGTCGCGTTCGGCGGGGGTGAGCTTGGCGGTGCCGATGTCCATGCCCCGGTAGAGCTGCATCGAGTCGGCGTTGACCACCTCGCCGTCCAGTTCGTGGGCCAGCGCGATGCTCAGCGCCGACTTTCCGGCGGCGGTCGGCCCGACGACCGCCACGACCGGGCCGGGCCGGCCCGCCGGCCGGTCCGGGGTGGCGGTCACGCCGGGGCCCAGGTGGCGACGAGGTAGGTGACGCCGTACGGAGCGTCGTGGTAGGACAACCGGCCGCGCCACGGCCGGCCGGTTGTGGCCACGGCACCGGCGAGCACCTGCCACGGCGCGCGCCCGGCGACCAGCAGCTCGGCCGACAGCGCCGGGTCGAGGTGGAGCAGGGCGTCGACGTCCGCGCCGGCCAGGGCCGCGGCGACCGCCTCGTCGTACGCCCGCGCGCGCGGGTCGTCGTATCCGGGTGACTTCTGGCCCCGGCAGGCCGACGCGTCGCCCATCACCAGCAGTGCCCACGGTTCGTCGCCGGCGTCGGCGGCGAGCCGGGCGCCGAGGGCGGCGCAGTCCGCGGGCGCCTGTCCGGCGGCCACCGTCTCCATCGCGATCGCGGGTGCCACGCCGGTGGACGGCCGGCCGGCCCGGTCGAGGAGCCAGGTGCCGACAAGCAGGCTGAGCGGCAGCGGCCGGTCGGCGGGGGCGGCAACACCGTTCGTAAGGGTGGCAGCACCGACCGCGGCGGCCGCGCCGACGGTCACCGTCATCGGCGCTCCCCACGGAGCGAAAGAACCGATGAAAGGGGATACATACGTCTTTTGCTCATCATCTGCCCCGACGACCACGATCGTACGGGCGCCGGAATCGACGAGTCGCGCGACCGCCGCGTCACACTCCGTACGGAGATCGTCGAGTTCGGAGGCCGCCCGACCGGCGATGTCGGGGACGATGACCGGCGGGTGTGGGCAGACGGCTGCGGCGACCAGGGACACGCGACCACCGTAGCGGGCGGCGACTGTACACCGGCTCATACACCCGTCGGGGCCGACTAGGACACCGTATGGTCACGGTCGCCCTCAGGCGCTCGACGCGGACCGGGGCGGACCTGTGAGAATGCCCCTGGGAAACTTCGCTGCAATCTCACTGCGCTGTGGCGGCCATCGCCGGGCTGAACCGCCCGGCGGCGCCGGGAGAACGAGGATGGGCACATGAGCGACTGGACGACCTTCGGACGGGTTGACGCGGACGGCACGGTTTACGTCAAGACCGCCGAAGGCGAGCGCGTCGTCGGTTCCTGGCAGGCGGGCGCACCCGAGGAAGGTCTGGCCCACTTCGCGCGCCGCTTTGCCGACCTGGTGACCGAGGTGGATCTGACCGAGACGCGGCTCAACTCGGGAGCGGCCGACGCGGCCCACTCGTTGACCACCGTCAAGAGGCTGCGGGCCTCGCTCGCCGAGGCACACGTCGTCGGCGACATCGACGGGCTCACCGAGCGGCTCGACAAGCTCGCCGCCGCCGCCGAGCAGAAGGCGGGCGAGGCGCGGGCCGCCCGGGACGCGGCCCGGACCGAGGCGGTGGCCCGCAAGACCGCCCTGGTCGAGGAGGCCGAGAAGCTGGCCGCCGAGTCGACCGGCTGGAAGTCCGCCGGCGACCGGCTCAAGGAGATCCTCGACGAGTGGAAGACCGTCCGGGGCGTCGACAAGAAGACCGACGGCGAGTTGTGGAAGCGGTTCGCCGCCGCCCGGGACGGTTTCACCCGGCGGCGCGGGGCGCACTTCGCCACCCTCGACGCCCAGCGCAAGCAGGCCCAGGGCGCCAAGGACGACCTCGTCCGGGAGGCCGAGTCGCTGGCCGAGTCGACCGACTGGGCGGCCACCGCCAACCGGCTCAAGGAGCTGATGAGCGAGTGGAAGGCCGCGCCGCGGGCGTCCAAGGAGGCCGAGCAGCGGCTGTGGGAGAGGTTCCGCGCCGCGCAGGACAGCTTCTTCTCCCGGCGCAGCGAGGTCTTCTCGGCCCGTGACGCCGAGCAGCGCGGCAACCTGGAGCGCAAGCAGGCGCTGCTGGCCGAGGCGGAGGCGCTAGACGTCGACGCCGACCCGCGCGCGGCGCAGGCCAAGCTGCGCGAGATCCAGGGCCAGTGGCACGAGGCGGGCCGGGTGCCCCGGGAGGCGGCGGCCGGTCTCGACCGCCGGCTGCGGGCGGTCGACGAGAAGGTACGCGTCGCGATGGACTCCGCCTGGCGGCGCACCGAGCCGTCGGCGAACCCGCTGCTGGTTCAGATGCGCGAGCAGGTGGCCGAGGCCGAGCAGCGGCTGGCCCGGGCCCAGGCCGCCGGCGACGCGAAGCGGATCAAGGAGGCCGAGCGGGCCCTCGCGTCGAAGAAGCAGTTCCTGGCCCTCGCCGAGCAGGCGAGCTGACGTACCGGGAAAAAAGGGGGCACCGTCCGCGCGGACGGTGCCCCCTTTTCGGTGTCCGGGGTCAGCGGTCGCAGGCGCTGGCCGCGACCGGCGCCGCGGGTGGCGCGCCGACCGTCGGGAGTCCGAGCAGGACCCCGGGGGTACGCGGCGCGCGGCCGGCCTCGAAGGCGTCGCCGGCCCGGGTCCGGCGGTGCGACAGCGGCGCCCCGTCGGCGTTGAGGTGGTGCGGGGCGGCGTAGGTGACGGTGGTGTGCACGATGTCGCCGGGCCGGATCCGCCCGGTGAGTTCGCCGGTGCCGAAGTGGACCAGCCGGCCGTCGCGGGCCCGGCCGGACATCCGGCCGGTGGCCTGGTCCTTGCGGCCCTCGCCGACCGCGACCAGTACCTCGACGGTCTCCCCCACCAGTTTGCGGTTCTCCGCCCAGGTGATCTCCTCGACGCAGGCGATCAGCCGGTCGTACCGCTCCCGCACGACCTGCTTGGGCAGTTGCCCGTCCATGGTGGCCGCTGGCGTGCCGGGCCGCTTCGAGTATTGGAAGGTGAACGCCGACGAGAAGCGGGCGGCGCGGACCACGTCGAGGGTCCGTTCGAAGTCGGCGTCGGTCTCGCCGGGGAAGCCGACGATGATGTCGGTGGTGATCGCCGCGTCGGGCATCGCCGTCCGGACCTTGTCGATGATGCCGAGGTAGCGCTCGGCCCGGTAGGAGCGGCGCATCGCCTTCAGCACGTCGTCCGACCCGGACTGCAACGGCATGTGCAGCGAGTGGCAGACGTTGGGCGTCTCGGCCATCGCCGCGATCACGTCGTCGGTGAAGTCCTTCGGGTGCGGGCTGGTGAACCGGACCCGCTCCAGCCCCTCGACGTCGCCGCAGGCGCGCAGCAGCTTGCCGAAGGCGAGCCGGTCGCCGAACTCGACCCCGTACGAGTTGACGTTCTGGCCGAGCAGGGTCACCTCGAGCACGCCCTCGGCGACGAGGGCGCGTACCTCGGCGAGCACGTCGCCGGGGCGGCGGTCCTTCTCCTTGCCGCGCAGCGACGGCACGATGCAGAAGGTGCACGTGTTGTTGCAGCCGACGGAGATCGACACCCAACCGGCGTACGTCGACTCGCGGCGGGCCGGCAGCGTCGACGGGAACACCTCGAGGGATTCGAGGATCTCGACCTCGGCGGCGGCGTTGTGCCGGGCGCGTTCGAGCAGCGCCGGCAGCGAGCCGATGTTGTGGGTGCCGAAGACGACGTCGACCCACGGCGCCTTGCGCACGATCTCGCCGCGGTCCTTCTGGGCCAGGCAGCCACCGACCGCGATCTGCATGTCGGGCCGGCGGAGCTTGGTCGGACGCAGGTGGCCGAGGTTGCCGTAGAGCCGGTTGTCGGCGTTCTCCCGTACGGCACAGGTGTTGAAGATGACGACGTCGGGGTCGGTCGACCCGTCGGCGGGGGTGTAGCCCGCCGCCTCCAGCAGCCCGGAGATCCGCTCGGAGTCGTGGACGTTCATCTGGCAGCCGTAGGTCCGCACCTGGTAGGTGCGCGGGACGCTGCTCTTCGGCGCGGTAGTCATAGCAGAAACAGAGTATCGGGCGCTGCCCGGCACCGTCCGGGCCGGCGGGCGGGCGGCGCGGTCAGGCTGCGGCGCGGGTGGTGATCACCGCGCCGGGCGCCCAGCGGGACGGGCCGTACCGGGCCCAGTCCCGGCACCACGGGTCGGTGGGCGTGCACAGCCGGAGTTGTGAGTAGTCGTCGCCGTCCTCACCCTCAGTGATCTTCACATGGACCGGCCTGATCGTCGCGTCCGGCTGGGCGAGCAGGTGCCGGCCCGGGTCGAGGGTGTCGTCGGGCAGGAGGCAGGCGCGTCCGAGCCGCCGGGCGAACGCCGCCGCGACCGCCGACTCGGCCGGTTCGACCGGTGCGGCGTAGCAGTCGACGCGGACGGGGAAGTCGCCGCCGCCGACCCAGACGTCGCAGTGGACCGTACCGGTGGGCAGCTCACCGGGGTTGCCGACACCGAACGCCGCCACCGGACGGCCGAGCACCGCCGCCAGGGCCGCCCGGATCTCGCGCGCCGGTACGGGCGCGTCGATCAACCAGTTCCAGAGGGCGGAGGAGGCCGACGGGTAAGCCATACGATCATGTTGCCGGCCTCGGAGGCACCTTGTGGCGTGTGTTATCGCTCCGTGACCATCCGAGTTGCTTTCTGACACACCGTGCCGCCTACAGTGGCTCAATCCAGGACTGATGTCCTCGATCAAATACCGGACAGGGCGGTTGGAATGACGGTGACGAAGGCTGAACCACTCATCATGCTCGACAAGGTCGACAAGTGGTTCGGTCCGCTGCACGTGCTCCAGAAGGTAGACCTCTCCGTCAACCGGGGCGAGGTCGTCGTGGTGATCGGCCCCTCGGGTTCGGGCAAGTCCACCCTGTGCCGGGCGATCAACCGGCTGGAGCCGATCAACAGCGGCACCATCACTTTCGACGGCAAACCCCTGCCGGCCGAGGGCAAGGCGCTGGCCAAGCTGCGCAGCGAGGTCGGCATGGTGTTCCAGTCGTTCAACCTGTTCGCGCACAAGACCATCGTCGACAACGTCTCGCTCGGACCGATCAAGGTCCGGGGCGAGAAGCCGGCCGCCGCCCGCGACCGGGCGATGAAGCTGCTCGACCGGGTCGGCATCGCCAACCAGGCCAGCAAGTTCCCCGCCCAACTCTCCGGCGGCCAGCAGCAGCGGGCCGCCATCGCGCGGGCGCTCGCCATGCAGCCCAAGGCGATGCTCTTCGACGAGCCGACCAGCGCGCTGGACCCGGAGATGGTCGGTGAGGTGCTCGACGTCATGGCCTCGCTGGCAAGTGAGGGTATGACGATGGTGGTGGTCACCCACGAGATGGGGTTCGCCCGCCACGTCGCCAACCGGGTCATCTTCATGGCCGACGGCCAACTGGTCGAAGACGCTCCCCCGGACGAGTTCTTCGCCAACCCCCGCAGCGACCGGGCCAAGGACTTCCTGTCGAAGATCCTGACGCACTGAGGCGTCATCACCAGAGGCAGGCACGCCCCCCGGGCCGCCGGCTCTTTCGAGGAGGAGAAACACAATGCGCGTAACCCGTATCGCGACACTGGCTACGGTGGCGGCACTGTCACTGACCGTGGCCGCCTGTGGCGGCGGTGACAGCGACAGCGACGGTGGCGACACCGGCGCCGGCAGCAAGGAGTTCGCGGCCGGCAGCACGATGGAGCGCCTCAACCAGGCGCAGAAGATCATCATCGGCACGAAGTTCGACCAGCCCGGCTTCGGCCTGAAGGGCCTGGACGGCAAGCCGGCCGGCTTCGACGTCGAGATCGGCAAGGCCATCGCCACCGAGCTCGGCATCCCCGAGGACAAGATCGAGTACATCGAGACGCCGTCGGCGGTCCGCGAGGAATACATCGAGCAGAACAAGGCCGACATCGTGATCGCGACCTACACGATCAACGACAAGCGCAAGGAGCGGATCGACTTCGCCGGCCCGTACTACGTCGCGGGCCAGCACATCATGGTGCGCGCCGACGACACCTCGATCACCGGCCCGGACTCGTTCAAGGCCGGCGACAAGAAGGTCTGCTCGGTGCAGGGCTCGACCCCGGCCGAGACCATCAAGGAGTACCTGGCCAACGAGGGCCAGCAGCTCGTCGTCTTCGACGTCTACCAGAAGTGCGCGGACGCGCTGGCCAGCGGCCAGGTCGACGCGGTCACCACGGACAACGTCATTTTGCTCGGCTTCATCGCCCGCAACGAGGGCAAGTTCAAGCTGGCCGGTGAGAAGTTCACCGACGAGCCGTACGGCATCGGCCTGAAGAAGGGCGACACCGCCTTCCGCACCTTCATCAACGACGCGCTGGAGAAGTTCTACGGCGACGGCACCTACGAGAAGGCCTGGAAGGACACCGCCGGCAAGTTCGACGAGAACACCCCGACCGGCCCGGCCGTCAACCGCTACTGATCCAAAGACGGAGTCTGGAAGGTGAGTGAGACGGGAGTGTGTACGTGAGTGTGCTCGTCGAACACTTCGACGTGTTCGTCGGAGGGTTCTGGCTCACCTTCCAGCTCTGTGTGCTCGCCGCGATCGGTGCCCTGATCCTGGGCACCATCGTGGCGGTCATGCGGATCTCGCCGGTGCCGCCGCTGCGCTGGATCGGCACCGCCTACGTGACGGTGTTCCGGAACTGTCCGCTGACCATCGTGTTCTTCTTCGCCGCGTTCGGTCTTCCGGCGCTCGGCTCCAACGCCGACTTCCTGCGGATCCCCGGCCTGTCGAGCATCTTCAGCCGGCTCGGCATCGACCTGCCGTACTTCCGCTTCGCGATCATCGCGTTGAGCGTCTACACGGCGGCGTTCGTGTGTGAGGCGATCCGCTCCGGCATCAACGCCGTGCCGCCCGGCCAGGCCGAGGCGGCCCGGGCCATCGGCCTCACCTTCGCGCAGAACCTGCGGCTGGTCGTGCTGCCGCAGGCCTGGAAGTCGGCGATCGTGCCGCTCGGCAGCGCCCTCATCGCCATGATCAAGAACTCCGCGCTGGCCGGCTTCTTCGGCCTGACGGGTGACCTGTCGAACTCCGGGACGAACCTGACCAGCGCGGCTGGCGAACCCATCATCCCCGTCTTCATCGGTATCGGGATCGGCTTTCTCATCATGACGGTGCCGTTCGGGCTGTTCCTCGACCGGATCGAGAAGCGGCGGGCGGTGGCCGTCCGATGAACCAGCAGTCCGTCCTCTACGACGCCCCCGGCCCGCGCGCCAAGCGGGTCACCCTCGTCGTGAGCGTGGTCATCGCGGCCCTGGTCGCGGTCGGCGCCTACTTCCTCGTCTACCGCCCGCTCGACGAGCAGGGCCAGTTCGACATGGAACTGTGGGGCCCGCTGATCGACCCGTCCAACGAGGTCTTCTCCCAGGTCTGGAAGCTGCTCGGTGGTGGTTTCCAGGCCACCCTCACCGCGGCGGCACTGGCCATCGTCTCCTCGCTCGTGGTCGGCACCGCGCTGGCCGTCGTACGGGTGCAGCTCAAGGCGACGATGAAGCGCCGCTTCGTCCACCACAGCCGGCCCACCGCGATCGCGCTGCGGACGCTGACCCTGGTCCTGAACGGAATCACCCGGTTCTGCGTCGAGGTGTTCCGCGGCCTGCCGGTGGTCATCACGATCTTCTTCGTCGCCAGCGCGCTGCCCGACCTCGGGGTCGACCTCGGCCGGATCCTCTGGTATCTGGTCATCGGCCTCACGCTGTACAACAGCGTGGTGATCGCCGAGATCTTGCGCTCCGGCATGGAAGGGCTGCCCGGCGGCCAGCGGGAGGCGGCCGAGGCGATCGGGCTGAGCAGCTTCGCCACCATCCGGCTGATCCTGCTGCCGCAGGCTTTCCGGATCATGCTGCCGGCCCTGATCAGCCAACTGGTCGTGGTGCTCAAGGACACCTCGCTCGGCTTCATCATCAGCTACGAAGAGGTGTTGCGGGTCAGCACGACCGTGATCCTCAACCTGGAGAACCCGATCCAGGTCTACACCGTGGTCGCGGTGATCTACATCGCGGTCAACTACGCGCTGTCCAAGCTCGCCGAATACGTCCAGCGCCGTATGGCGCGGGGCCGCAAGACCGGCACCCTGCGCAAGGCGAAGGACCAGCCGCCGGCCGCCCTGGCCGCCGATCTCACCCCACCAGCCAAGCTCTGAACTGGCTCCACCCCGCCACCAGCGGAGGTGTCCAGCGAACGGCAGAACGGAACGGACCCGCCCACCGGCGGGTCCGTTCCGTTTCGTGCCCTGTCGTGCCACCCGGCGGTCAGGTCTGCTCGGCGGCCAGCCGGACGCCGAAGCCGAGCAGGAGCGTGCCGGTCACCGCGTCCAACGCCCGCCGGAACCGGCGCCGGCCGAGAACCCCACGAACCCGGTGCAGGCCGGTCGCGACCACCAGCAGGTACGTCAGCGACAGCAGCGCGTGACTCAACCCGAACACCAGCAGGACCGGCAGCGGCGTCGACGGGCCGACGAACTGCGGCAGGACCGCCAGGTAGAAGGCCAGCACCTTCGGGTTGGTGATGTTGGACAGGAAGCCCTGCCGCCAGCCGGCCCGCGCCTGCGCCGCCCGGCTCGGACCCCGGGCCGGGCCGGGGTCGTCCGGAACGACCGCGTACCGGCCCGCCCACGCCGACCGGAACGTCTGGACCGCCAGGTACACCAGGTAGGCGATACCGGCCCACTTGATCGCCTGGAAGAGCGGCTGGTAGTGCACGATCACCGCGCCGAGGCCGGCGATCGCGGCCAGTCCCTGGACGGCGTTGGAACTGGCCACCCCGGCGGCGCTCCAGCGTCCCCGGCGGGCGCCACCGGCCAGCGTGTTCTTGACGATCACCGCGAAGTCCGCCCCCGGCACCAGGACGAGGACGGCGGCGAAGGCGACGTACGAGAGGTAGGAAGACCAGGTCACCGCCTGACGGTAACGACCGTCCCGCCCACCCTCGACGTGTTTCCCGTCGCAGGAACCGGCCGGCCGGGTCCCGTCGCGAGCCGGTGACTCAGCGGGCGATCTCGGTGACCCGGGACTCGCGGACCACGGTCACCCGGATCTGCCCCGGATAGGTCAGCTCCTCCTCGATCTGCTTCGCCACGTCGCGGGCGAGCACCGCCGCCCCGATGTCGTCGATGTCGTCCGGCTTGACCATCACCCGGATCTCCCGGCCGGCCTGCATCGCGAAGACCTTCTCCACCCCGGACTTGCCGCCGGCGATCTCCTCGATCCGCTCCAGCCGCTTGACGTACGACTCCAGGCTCTCCCGCCGGGCGCCCGGCCGGCCGCCCGAGCAGGCGTCCGACGCCTGGGTCAGCACCGCCTCGATCGTCTGCGGCAGCACCTCGTTGTGGTGCGCCTCGATCGCGTGGACCACCTCTTCGGACTCGCCGTACTTGCGGGCCACGTCGGCACCGATCAGCGCGTGGCTGCCCTCGACCTCGTGGGTGAGCGCCTTGCCGATGTCGTGCAGGAACGCGCACCGCTTGATGGTCGGGATGTCGAGCCGCAACTCCGCGGCCATCACCCCGGCGATGTGCGCGGTCTCGACGAGGTGCTTGAGCACGTTCTGCCCGTACGACGTGCGGTAGCGCAGCCGGCCCAGCAACGTCACCAGCTCCGGGTGTATCTCGGTGATGCCGACCTCGACCAGCGCGTCCTCGGCGGCCCGCTGGCACAGGCGTTCGACCTCGTGCTTCGCGGTGTCGAAGACCTCCTCGATACGGTGCGGGTGGATCCGCCCGTCGAGCACCAGCTTCTCCAGCGTCAGCCGGCCGATCTCCCGGCGTACCGGGTCGAAGCAGGAGAGCAGCACCGCCTCGGGGGTGTCGTCGATGATCAGGTTGACGCCGGTCACCGACTCGAACGCGCGGATGTTGCGGCCCTCGCGGCCGATGATCCGGCCCTTCATCTCGTCGCCGGGCAGGTGCAGCACGCTGACCACGCTCTCCGCGGTCTGGTCGCTGGCGACCCGCTGGATCGCGTCGACGACGATGTGCCGGGCCCGCTGCTCGGCCGTGCTGCGGGCGTCGGTCTCGATGTCGCGTACGAGGAGCGCGGCCTCCCGCTTCGCCTGACCCTCGATCGCGTCGATCAGTTCGGTCCGGGCGACCTCCGCGGTCAGGCCGGCGATCCGCTCCAGCTCCCGCCGCTGTCGCTCCTCGGCCTCGGCCAGCGCCGCCTCCCGGGTGGCGAGCCCGGCCTCCCGGGCGACCAGCTCCGCGTCCGCCGCCGCCAGCCGGCGTTCCCGCTCGGTGAGCCGGTCGACCTCCTCGCTGTGCAGGCGCTCGCGCTCGTCCATCCGCAGGGCCCGCCGCTCGACCTCGGCCGCCTGCTCCTTGGTCGTCGTGGCCAGCAGGGCGATCTCGCGCTCGCCGCTGCGCCGGGCCGCGGCGCGTACCTGCTCCGCGTCGGCCTCGGCCTGCCGGTGGGCCCGCTCCAGCACGGTGTCGGCTTCGGCCCGGGCGGCGTCGAGCACCCGGCGCGCCTCCGCCCGCGCCGAGTTGGCCTCCGCCTTGGCCGCGGCCGCCTCGGCGCGGGCAGCCGCCGCGGCCGACTTGGCCTCGTCGACGGTGGAAGTCGCCTCGTCGGCGGCGGACCGCAGCGCCGCCAGCGACTGCTGCTGGCGGTCCTTCTCGGCGACGTACGCCGGGTCGTCGGTGGGCGGCAGGGTGGGCTGGGCGACACGGAGCTGGCGCAGGGCGCGGGCACCGAGGACGAGCCCGACGACCACGATGGCGGCGAGAAGGACGATCGCGACAAGCAGCACCCAGGTCATGCGGCCGCCTCGCTTCGCTCGGCACCCACACGACGCACACCGAGCCGACCGCTGCCCGCACGACGGACACCGAGCCGATCGCTGTCCTCGCTACGCCCGGTCATGCGCCATGTCCGGCTCGCCGCGAGCACGTCGCGCCGCACCCACAGCGATGCCCTGTGGGGCATCTCTGTGGGGCCTGACCCGTCTTCCGCCTCGCTCATCTGGGCCGCCTCCCCTCCACCGTCCGGCGCCGGAAGGTCAACCCCTCCCGTTGCCGCTTCCTCGGCTGAGACGCCCGACCTAGGCGGCTGAGGGTGCGACCCTTCGAGCGGTGCCGGAAAGGCACCGCCTGAGGCCACTGGTATATCTTGCCGCCTACGGACCGGCCTGTCCGCTAACGGGTTGTCTGGCCACCATGTTGACCAAAAGTGATGCCGTACTGTTACGCGATCTATGTTGTGCGCTTAGCCTGCAAGGGTCGGTTATCTCGCTTGTACGCGAGGCTAGGGTGCCGGGGGCCGTTCGGTCAAGAACCCATGATCGAGCAGGGACGCAAACAGAGGGCACACGGGTCCTTACCCGCAGCTCATCGCCTTGAACCCTACCGATCCAGGGCACATCACCCTTCAAACCGGACAGAGATCACCAATCAGCCTTATCGTCTAGTGCTCCGACCCCTCGGCATCAGCGAGGGCATCGGCGTCGATGTGCTCGGCGAACTCGGCGGCCTCGGCGCTCTGCGCGGCCAGCGCCTCCTTGACGGCCCGGATCGCCACCCCGGGCGGGTAGCCCTTGCGGGCCAGCATCCCGACCAGGCGACGGAACACCGCGTCCGGATCGCCCCGGACCGTACGGAGCTTGCGGTCGACCAGCACCCGGGCCGTCTGCGCCTCGGTCGTCTCGTCCAGTTCGCCCAGCGCCTCGCTGGCCGTGTCGGAGTCGACGCCACGCTGCCGCAACTCGTTGGCCAGGGCCCGGCGGGCCAGCCCGCGCCCGTGGTGGCGGCTCGCCACCCACGCCCGGGCGAACGCCGCGTCGTCGATCATGCCGACCTCGTCGTAGCGGTCGAGGACGGCGTCGGTCGTCTGCTCGGAGATGCCCCGCCGAGCCAGCGCCGCCGCCAGCTCGGCCCGGGTGCGTGGACGGGTGGCGAGTTGTCGCAGGCAGATCTCGCGGGCCACCTCGGCCTCGTCACGGGGCGGCTTGGCCGGCTCGACGACCGGCGGGGTCGTCGTGGCGCCCTCCGGCCAGCCGTCCTCGTCGAGCGGCGGCCCGGAGTCGTCGGTGGGGCGGGCCCGGCCACGCCGGGGCCGCCGGGCGGAGGGCGCGTCCGTCCGGGGCGGGGCGGCATCCCAACCCCGTCCCGAACGGGCGCCTCGCCGTCGTCCAGCCATCGGTCAGGACGTCCGGCGGCCGGTCAGAAGTCGACCGGCGGCAGCTCCGGGCCGCTCGCCGCGTCGATGGCACCCGCGCCGACACCGAGCTTCTCGAGGATCTTCTTCTCGATCTCGGCGGCGACGTCGGGGTTCTCGCGCAGGAACTCGCGGGCCTTCTCCTTGCCCTGGCCGAGCTGGTCGCCGTCGTACGTGTACCACGCACCGGACTTGCGGATGATGCTCTGCTCCACACCGACGTCGATCAGGGAGCCCTCGCGGGAGATGCCCTTGCCGTACATGATGTCGAACTCGGCCTGCTTGAACGGGGCGGCCACCTTGTTCTTGACGACCTTGACCCGGGTGCGGTTGCCGACGACGTCGGTGCCGTCCTTGAGGCTCTCGATGCGCCGCACGTCGAGCCGGACCGAGGCGTAGAACTTCAGCGCCCGGCCACCGGTGGTGGTCTCGGGGCTGCCGAACATGACGCCGATCTTCTCGCGGAGCTGGTTGATGAAGATCGCGGTCGTGCCGGTGCTGTTGAGCACCCCGGTGATCTTCCGCAGCGCCTGGCTCATCAGCCGGGCCTGGAGGCCGACGTGGCTGTCGCCCATCTCACCCTCGATCTCGGCGCGCGGCACCAGGGCGGCGACCGAGTCGATGACGATGATGTCCAGCGCACCGGAGCGGATCAGCATGTCGGCGATCTCCAGCGCCTGCTCACCGGTGTCGGGCTGGGAGACCAGCATCGCGTCGGTGTCGACGCCGAGCGCCTTGGCGTATTCCGGGTCGAGCGCGTGCTCGGCGTCGATGAAGGCGGCGATGCCGCCGGCCCGCTGGGCGTTGGCCACCGCGTGCAGCGCCACGGTCGTCTTACCGCTGGACTCCGGCCCGTAGACCTCGACGACCCGGCCCCGGGGCAGGCCGCCCACGCCCAGCGCCACGTCGAGCGCGATCGACCCGGTCGGGATCACCGCCGTCTGGACGACCGGCCGCTCCCCCAGCCGCATCACCGAGCCCTTGCCGAACTGCTTGTCGATCTGCGCGAGAGCGAGGTCTAGCGCCTTCTCCCGGTCAGGTCCTGCCGCCATCGTTGCCACCCCTGCCTTCGCCGGCATCTTTCCACCCTTAGTCACGCGGACACGCTAAGCGCTGGGTCCGACAGAAAACAGCCGCCAGGCCGTGGCCTGTGGACAAGCACCGCGCTGTGGACAATAGCCGAACAGGTGTACGACGCAACCGCGACACGCCAGAACAGGCGTACGAGCAGCTCAGCGTAGTCGCGCGGGCACCCGATCGGGATACGTGGCGCACACCGCCCGCCACACCCGCAGCGTCTCCACGCCCTCGGCGAGCGCCTGGTCGATGGTCCGGCCGCCGAGCTGTGTCAGCACCTGGTCGGCGGCGATGCTGCGGGCGTAGGCCGGCCCGAACGTCTCCTCCAGCCGGGCCCAGAACTCGGTCAGCCGCACGGTCAGCTCCCCTTCACCGCAGCACCCCGGACGCGTAGCGCCAGCGCCGTCAACGGGACGGTGGCGATCGCGGCGAGCAGATTGAGCACCGGGTATCCGGCGGCCTCCACGATAAACCCGCTCAGCGCGCCGGCCGACGCGCCCGCCAGTCCCATCAACAGGTCGGACAACCCCTGGGTGGCGGGCCGCGCCTCGACCGGCACCGACTCCGACAGCAGCGTCGAGCCGGCGACCATCGTCGCCGACCAGCCGAGACCGAGCAGGACCAGGCCGGCCACCAGCCGTACGGTGTCGTGCCCGGCCGTGCCGGCCACCGCGCACGCGGCGAGCAGCAGGCCGACGCCGCCGAGGATGACCGGCCGGCGGCCGAGCCGGTCGGTCAGCCAGCCGACCACCGGCGCGAGCGCGTACATGCCGGCGATGTGGGCGCTGAGCACGATCCCGACCACCCGTAGCACGTCGGCGTCGCCGTGCGACTCGCCGAGGTGCACCGGGGTCATCGCCATCACACCGACCATGACCAGGTGGCCGACCGCGACCGCGGTGACCCCGAGCCGGGCCGCCGGGCGCGCCGCGACCACCCGCCACGCCGCACGCATGCCGCCGGTGCCGGCCGGCGCGGATGACGCACCGGCGGCCGGCGGGGATCCGGCCGGCGCGGAGCCCACGGCCGCGGTGGCGCCGGCCGGCTCGGGTCCGACGGTGGGCGGGATCGTGGCGGTCGCGATCCGGCGGGCGGTGAGCAGCGGGTCCGGCCGCAGGAGGACCAGCAGTACGCCGGCGGCGAGGGCGAAGGCGACCGCGCTGAAGACGAACGGCCCCGACAGCGGCGGCAGCCCGAACCCGCTGACGGCGCGGTCGGCGAGCGCGGCGAAGTTGGGCGCGGTGACCGCGCCGATCGTGGTCGCCCAGACGATCACCGACAGTTGCCGCCCTCGGCGGGCCGGCTCGGCGAGGTCGACGGCGGTGTAGCGGGCCTGGAGGTTGGCCGCCGACCCGCCGCCGAAGAGCAGCATGCCCAGGAACAGCAGGGGCACCCAGTTGGTGACCGCCGCCGCCACCACGAGCAGGGCACCGGCGGCACCGGCGGCGTACGCCGTCACCAGGCCCGGCCGCCGCCCGTGGCCGGTCATGATCCGGGTGACTGGTACGGCGAGCAGTGCCCCGCCGACCACGCTGGCGCTGGCGGCCAGCCCGGAGACGCTGGTGCCGGCCAGCCGGGCGGCGAGCAGCGCGCCGACCGAGATGCCGATGGTGGTGCCGATGCCGCCGATGATCTGGGTGCCGAACAGCAGCCGGAGCGTGCGGCGCTGGACCCGGGGAACGTCCACCGCCGGGTCGCCGATCATGGACATCGGGCCAGCCTACGGTCGCCGGGGTGACCGCGTCGCCCGGCAGCGTGGTGATCGTCTGCGGTTCAGGCGTTGCCGGCACGGCGTGTCGACGGTCTGCGCCGCAGACGATCAGGGAGCGCCCGGGCCGCCGCGACACAGCGCGCGGCAGCCGGCGGCGGGTTCAGGCGGCGGGTTCAGGCGGCGAGGGCCCGGGCCACCACCTTCAGGTCGGCGACCAGGCCGTCGAAGGCGATCTCCTGGTTGTCGGCGCGCAGCACCGCCGACGGGTGGATGGTGGCCACCAGCCGGGCCGGCTCGACCGGGAAGTCCCCGGGGTTCGGCGCCGACGCCGGCCAGGGCAGCAGTTCGCCGCGTGAGCGGGTGACCCGGAACGACGGCCCCAGCAGCGCCTTGGCCGCCGTCGCGCCGAGCACCACGACGATCTCCGGCCGGAGCCGGGCGAACTCGGCGACCAGCCAGGGCCGGCAGGCCACGATGTGCGTCTGGTCGGGGGTCTGGTGGATCCGCCGCTTGCCGCGCATCTGGAAGCGGAAGTGCTTGACGGCATTGGTGATATAGAGGTGCGCCGGGTCGATGCCGGCCGCGTCGACCGCCCGGCGCAGCAGGTGCCCGGCCGGCCCGACGAACGGCAGGCCGCGCTGGTCCTCGACGTCGCCGGGCTGCTCGCCGACGAACACCACCCGGGCGTGCGCGTCGCCGCGGCCGAAGACGACCTGGGTGGCGCCCTCGTAGAGTTCGCAGCCGCGGCAGTTCGGGGCGGCGGCGCGTACGTCGTCGAGGCTGGCGGAGGCGGGCGGGACGTACGGTTGCGCGCCAGAGGCGGTTTCGGTGCGGGGCATGACGGAGTTTGTACCCGGTGCCACCGACATCACGCGCTGAAGGTCGGTGGGGTCGGCGAGTCGACCGCCGCGGCGACCGCGGCGGCGAGCCCGGGGACGTCGGCGTCGTCGAGCGGGGTGACGGTGATCCGGATTCCGGGGGCGCTGGCGAGGCGGTAGAGCGAGCCGGGGGCGACGGCGTACCCACTGTCGCGCAGCGTGGTCACCGCCCGGGTCTCGTCGGGCACCGGGACCCAGACGTTGATGCCGGTGTGGCCGGTGGCCGGCACGCCACGGGCGGCCAGCGCGGTGACGAGGGCGGTACGGCGCCGGTCGTAGCTCTCCCGGGCGGCCGTGATCCGGCGGCCGGTCGCCGGGTCACGCCACAGCCGCACGACCGTACGTTGCAGCAGCGTCGACACCCAGCCGGCGCCGATCCGCATCCGGCCGGCGACCCGGGCGACGGTCGCCTCGTCGCCGGCGAGCACGGCCAGCCGCAGGTCGGGGCCGTACGGCTTGCTCACCGACCGCAGGAACGCCCAGGTCCGGGTCGCCCCGGCGAGCGGTGCCAGGGGTACCGACGCGAGTTCGCCGGCGTGGTCGTCCTCGATGAGCAGCAGGTCGGGGTGGCCGGCGAGGACGTCGCGCAGGGCGGCGGCCCGGGCCGCGGTGACGGCGGCCCCGGTCGGGTTGTGGGCGCGGGTGGTGACGACCAGGGCGCGTATCCCGTTGGCCAGTGCCCGGCGCAGCCCGGCGACGGTCGGGCCGTCGCCGTCGACCGGGACCGGGACGGGTTCGAGGCCGAGAGCGGCGACCAGGTCGAGCAGGTTGCCCCAGCCGGGGTCCTCGACGCCGACCCGGTCGCCGGGGCGCAGGTGGCCGGTGAGCAGCCGGTCGATGCCGTCGAGGGCGCCGTTGGTCAGGGTGAGCGCGGTGGCGTCGACGCCGTCGGCGGCGAGCCGGGCACGGGCCAGGTCGGCGAGTTCCGGCAGTACGCCGCCGGCCGCGTAGCCGACCGGGTCGGCCGGTGGCACGGCCGGCAGCGGGGGCAGCAGCCGTCGGTCGGGGTCGCCGGCGGACAGGTCAAGGACCCCGGCCGGTACGGCGGGACGCAGCGCCGAGCGGGTGGTGGCGACCGGTGGCCGGGGCCGGATGCGGGTGCCGCCCCGGCCGGCGGTCTCGACGACGCCGCGCTGGCGCAGGGTGCGGTAGGCGCTGGCGACGGTGGCCGGGCTGACCCCGAGGTCGGCGGCGAGGGCGCGGACGGCGGGTAGCGGGGCGCCCGGGGGCAGGTCGCCGCCGCGGACGCCGGCCTCGATGCTGGCCGAAATCCCGGCGGCCGTCGTGCCGGTCGGCTGATATTGTGCTGTCACAGTTTGAGCATTGTACTAGAACAATGCTCCCAGCAGGACGAAGGAGTCGGCGATGGGCGACTACCCGCAGACCCCGAGAACCACCGCCAGCCGCATCCGGGACCGGATCGCGTACGAGCGCGCCACCGCGCACGCGATCCTCGACGAGGCCCACCACTGCACCTTCGCCTTCACCGTCGACGGCGAACCACGGGCGCTGCCCACCCTGCACGTACGCGTCGACGACACGCTCTACCTGCACGGCTCCACCGGCAGCCGGCCACTGCTCGCCGCCCGGGGCCCCGCCGGACTGCCGGTCTGCGTCACCGTCACCCTCCTCGACGGCCTCGTCTACGCCCGCTCCCAGTTCCACCACAGCGCCAACTACCGCTCCGTCGTCGCGCACGGCACCGCCCACCTGGTCACCGACGAGACCGAGAAGCGGGCCGCGATGACCGCGCTGGACGACAAGCTGGGCGCCGGCCGGGCCGCCGACAGCCGCCCGCCGACCCGCCGGGAACTCGCCGAGACGGCCGTGATCGCCCTGCCACTGAGCGAGGTGTCGGTCAAGGCCCGCCTCGGTGGCGTCGCCGACGACCCCGAAGACCTCGACCTGCCGCACTGGGCCGGCGTGGTGCCGCTGCGCCACGTGCCCGGCGTGCCCGAGCCCGACGCCCGGGTCACCGCACCGCTCCCCGGCTACCTGCGGACGCCCCGGTCGCAGTGGCTGACCCCGGCCGTGCTGCGCGGCGCGCACGTCGTACTCGAACCGCTCGACCACTCGCACGTCGACGGGCTGCTCGCCGCCGGCGCCGACCCCGAGGTGTGGCGTCACCTGAGCAAACGGCAGCCGACCGACCGGGCCGGCATGGCCGCGATCGTCACCGACGCGCTGCGCGCCCACGAGCGCGGCGACCGGGTGCCGTGGGTGCAGCGCTGCGCGCGGACCGGCGAGATCGCCGGCACCACGTCGTACTACGAGGTCGACGAGGTCAACCGGTCCGTCGCCATCGGTCACACCTGGCTCGGCCGCGAACACTGGCGTACCGGCATCAACACCGAGGCCAAGCTGCTGCTGCTCGAACGGGCCTTCGACGTACTCGGGGCCCGGCGGGTGGTCTGGCACACCGACCTGCGCAACGAGCGCTCGCAGGCGGCCATCGGCCGGCTCGGCGCCCGCCGCGAAGGGGTGCTGCGCAACCACCGGCGCCGGCCCGACGGAACGTGGCGGGACACCGTCCAGTTCGCCATGATCGACGACGAGTGGCCAAACGCACAGGTCAGGCTGCGGGAATCGCTTCGCCCCGCGCCCCCGCCGGGGTGAGGATCCAGCCATGCTCGGCACCATCGACCTGGGGACCTACGTCCTGGGCACCATCGCGATCATCCTGCTGCCCGGTCCCAACTCGCTCTTCGTCCTGTCCACCGCCGCCCGCCGTGGCGTACCCGCCGGCTACAAGGCCGCCGCCGGGGTGTTCCTCGGCGACACCGTGCTCATGGTGTTGTCGGCCGCCGGGGTCGCGTCGCTGCTGCGGGCGTACCCGCCGATCTTCCTGGTGATCAAGTACGCCGGCGCGGCGTACCTGGCCTATGTCGGGCTGACGATGTTCCGGGCCGCCTGGCGGCGCTTCCGGACCCGCAACGACCCGGACACCACCCCGCTCATCCACGCCGCCGAGCCGGCCGCGGTCCGGCACCCGTTCCGCCGCGCCGCGGTGATCAGCGTTCTGAACCCGAAGGCGATCCTGTTCTTCGTCTCGTTCTTCATCCAGTTCGTCGACCCGTCGTACGCCCATCCGGCGCTGTCGTTCCTGCTGCTCGGCGCGATCGCGCAGCTCGGCAGCGTGCTCTACCTGAGCGTGCTGATCTTCACCGGCACGTTCCTGGCCGCCCGGTTCCGGGAACGGCGCCGCCTCGCCGCCGGCGCCACCACCGGCATCGGCGCCCTCTTCCTCGGCTTCAGCCTCAAACTCGCCACCGCCACCACGGTCTAGCCGCTGCGCCCCGCGCGCGGCGCGGGACGCCGGGGCGCGGGGCGCAGCGTCGATCATGGAGTAATCGTGGGGATCGGCGTCCGTTTTGCGAATGACATCCCCTTGATCGACGCGGTCGGGGACCGGCGGGGGCCGGCGGCGGCCGCCGGGGGCCGGGCCGGTCAGCTCGTGCCGTCGGGGGCGCCGCCGCTGTGGCCGGGCTGGTCGTAGCCGCCCGGGCCGGCGGTCTCGTCCACCGGCCGGGCCCGGCGCCGCCACCAGGCCCGCTTCGCCGCGCCCGACCGGCCCGCCGCCGACCGGCCCGTCCCCCGACGGCCCGTCTCCGAACGGCCCGCCCCAGAACGACCCGGCGGCGAGTGGGCCGGCGCGGACGAACCGCCGGCCGTCCCCGCCCGCCCGGCCGGGTCGCCGTCCGGGCCCGCGAGCATCTCCCGCAGCCAGCCGTCGAGCACCGCCGGCCAGTCCGGCCCGTCGGTGTGCCGGACCCGGAACCGTCCGACCCGGCCCCGACCGCGGCCGCCGAGCCGCCCGGCCAGCCCGAGAACCACGTCGGCGCCGGTCGGGTCCGCGACGATCGCCACACCGACCTCGGACAACCAACCCGGGTACGACTCCGGCGGCCGGAACGCCACCTCCTGGTGGAACGGCAGCCGCTGGTCGACCCCGTCGAGTCGGCCGTCGCGGATCCGCGCGTCCCGGTAGGAGAATCCGAGCCGGGTGAACGCCACCAGGATCCGCTCGTGCACGGCGGCCGGCGCGACCCGGATCGCGTTCATCCCGGTCTCGTCTACGGCCCGCACGACCACCAGCCGGGTGTGTACGCCCACCGCCATGCCGGGCAGCGGCCGGCCCCGCACCTCGGTCACCGGGGTCTCCCACGGCACCTCGACCTCGAACGGCAACGCGTGACGGACGCCGGCGCGCAACGTGAACGCGTCGGCGACGGTGCCCCGGTGGAACTCCACCGAGGCGCCGTCGTCGGGATCGGCCGCGGACACGTCGACCCGGCAGACGAGGCCGACCGCCACCTGGTCGACGGTGACGTCGATGTCGCCGCCGACCACCCGGACCTCGCCGCGCAGGCGGCCGCCGGGCCGGACCACCGGCTCGGCGAGCACCGTGTCGACGGCCGGGCCGCCGGCACCGAACCTGCTCAGGATCCTCGTCCGGACCACCTCCGCCCGTGCTAGCGCATCCGCCGGCCGCGCGGCACCGGGTCGGTCTCGTCGTCGAACTCGCCGATGACCTCCTCCAGCAGGTCCTCCAGCGCGACGAAACCGACCGGCCGGCCGGTGCCCGCCCCGTTGGTGACCAGAGCCAACTGCGCCCGGTCGGCCCGCATCGCGGCGACCGCCTCGGTGACCGTCGCCCCGGCGCCGAGGCTGAAGGTCTCCCCCATCAGCTCCCCGGCCGTCGCCTTACGGCCCGCCGTCACCGCCCGCACCGCCTCGCGTACGTGCACGATGCCGACCACCCGCTCCGGCCCGTCGAGCACGATCAGCCGGGACCGGCCGCTGTCGCGGCAGATCTCCTCGATCCGCTCCGCGCTGTCGGCCTTGTCGACCTTGACGATCCGGTCGAACGGCTCCATCACGTCGGCGACCCGGGTGGCCTGCAGCTCCAGCATGCTGGTCAGCATCTCGTGCTGGTCGGCGGCGAGCAGCCCGTGCTCGCGCGACTGCTCGAGCAGCAGCCGCAGTTCCTCCGGCCCGTGCACCTGGGCGAGCTGGTCCTGCGGGTTGACCTTGACCAGCCGCAGGGTCGCGTTGGCCATCTCGTTGAGCACCGACAGGATCGGCCGCGACACCCGGGCGAAGGCCCGGAACGGCAGCCCCAGCAGCAGCGCCGACCGCTCCGGGTCGGTGATCGCCCACGACTTCGGGGCCATCTCGCCGACCACCAGGTGCAGGAAGGTCACCAGGGACAGCGCGAAGACCAACGCGATCACGTGGCTGGCCGCGTCGGGCAGGCCCACCGTGTGCAGCAGCGGTGCGACCAGCCGCTCGATCGCCGGCTCGGCCAGCGCACCGAGCCCCAGGGTGCAGACGGTGATGCCGAACTGCGCGCCGGCCAGCATCAGGGACAGCTCGCGTACGCCGTCGAGGGCGGCCTTGGCCGCCCGGCCGCCGGTGGCGGCGGCCTGCTCCAACCGGTAACGCTTGCTCGCCACCAGCGCGAACTCGGCTGCCACGAAGAACCCGTTGAGCGCCAGCAGGACCACCGAAATCAGCAGCGCCACTCCAGGAGTCACGCTGTCACCTCGCTCCGCTCGGCGACACCGTGCCAACCACCGAGCCAGCCGGTTCGCTCACTCACAGCGTCACCTCGCTCCGCTCGGCGCCACCGTGCCAACCACCGAGCCAGCCCGTTCGCTCACTCACGGTGCCACCCCCAGGCGTACGGAGTCGGCGACGTGCCGGTCGACGGCCAGGACCTCTACGGCGGCGCTCGCCCGGGGCTGGTCGGCCTCGGCGACCAGCTCGATCTCCAGCCGGTCGCCGACCTGCGGCACCCGGCCGAGTTCGCGCATGACCAGGCCGGAGACGGTGTCGTATTCGGGGCCTTCGGGCAACCGGATGCCGGTGGCGTCGGCCACCTCGTCGATCCGCCAGCGCGCCGGCACCACCCAGGAGCCGTCCGGCTGCCGGATCGGGGTCGGCTCGGGCGGGTCGTCCTCGTCGCGGATCGGGCCGACCAGTTCCTCGGCGATGTCCTCCAGGGTGATCACGCCGGCGAAGCCGCCGTACTCGTCGACCACGCAGGCGAGCTGGCGGTGTCCGCCCCGCAGCCGGTCCAGCACGGTCGGCAGCGGCAGGGTGTCGGGCACCAGCAGCGGCGGTACGAGCACCGCCGAGATCGGGGTGGTGTCGCGCTTCCCCGGTTCGATGGTGAGTACGTCGGCGATCCCGACCACACCGACGACGTCGTCGACGCCGTCGGTGCCGCGTACGGGGAAACGGGAGTGCCCGGTGTCGACCATCTCGACGATCCGGCGGACCGGCTCGTCGGCGCGTACGGTGTGCACGTCGACGCGGGGCACCATCGCCTCGCCGGCGGTCAGTTGACGGAAGTCGAGACCCCGGTCGAGCAGGTCGGACATCTCGGCGTCGAGGTGCCCCTCCTCACGCGACTCGGCGATGATCTGCTCCAGGTCCTCTGGGGTGGCGCCGGTGGGCAGTTCCTCGATCGGCTCGATGCCGACCCGGCGCAGCAGCCGGGTCGCGGAGGCGTCGAAGAGCCGGATCAGCGGCCCGGCGACCGCCATGTAGATCAGGGTGGAGCGGCTCAGTGCCCGGGCCAGCGTCTCCGGCCGGGCGATGGCGAGGTTCTTCGGGGCCAGTTCGCCGAGCACCATCTGGATCACGGTGGCGATGACCAGCGCGAGCGCGATGGCCAGCGGCAGGGTGACCGACTGCGGCACCCCGGCGCCGCCGAACAACTGGGCGAGGCCGTCACCGAGGAAGGGTTCGGCGACATAGCCGACCAGCAGTGCGGTGACCGTGATGCCGAGCTGCGCACCGGAGAGCATGAACGACAGCCGGCTGGTGACCTTCAGCGCCCGCTCGGCGGCGCCGTCGCCGCCGTCCGCGAGCTGTCGCAGCTTGCCCCGGTCGACGGCGACGTAGCCGAACTCCTGGGCGACGAAGTATCCGGTGGCCGCGGTGAGAACGATGATCAGCACGAGGCCGACGAGGATCAACACGGGTGGCTCAGCGCCCCCGGGCCGGACGCCGCGTGCTGGTTGTGCCGGGCGTTACCCGGCCAGCTATAGCTGCCCTCCTGGGCAGTCGGTTCGGTCATCCGGTCAGTTTATAAGCCTCGACCGGCCCTCCGGGTCACGGAACGGAGGGCCGGGCCGGGACCGTCCCGCCCGGCCCGACCCGGCGCCGTGGGTCAGCCGCGGCGCCGCCGCCGGTTGCCGCCACCGCCGCCGCTGTCGACGGCCCCGGTCGGCGCCCGATCGGCGAGTTCGTCGACGACCAGGTCCGGTTCGGGACGCTTCAACCGGTACGCGGCCCGGCCCACCATGTGCGCGGCCACCGGCGCCGTCACCAGTTGGAAGAGCCCGACCAGCAGCAGCATCGTCAGGTCGGACCGGGACCGGATCCGCAGCGCGACACCGGCCAGGATCAGCAGCAGTCCGAGCACCTGCGGCTTGGTGGCCGCGTGCATGCGGGCCAGCACGTTGGGGAACCGCACCAGGCCCACGCCGGCGGCCAGGCTGAGCAGCGCGCCGGCGATCAGGAAGATGGCCGACAGCGTGTCGGCGGCGGTGTTCACGAGTCGTCCCGGGCGGCGAAGCGGACCACGCTGACCGAGCCGACGAACCCGAGGATCGACAGCACGACGAGGATCGGCAGGGTGGTCGCGTGGCGGTTGAAGGCCGCCTCCGCGCCGATCGCCCCCACGAGCACGGCGAGCAGGACGTCGGTGGCCACCACCCGGTCCAGCAGGGTCGGGCCGCGCACGATCCGGACGATCGCCAGTACGGCGGCGGTCGACAGCAGTGCGGTGACGGCCACGACGACGGCGATGGTCATCGGGATGCTCCTTCGTCATCGGAGTTGGCGGCCTTGCCGGCCTGATCGGCTTGCCCGGTCTCCCCGGTGGATTCGCCGGTCTTTCCAGTGGACTCGCCGGTCTTCCGGGTGGATTCGGCCGGGCCGGCCTTGCCGGTGGCGGTGGCCTCCCCGGCCATGTCGGTCTTCCGCGCGCTGTCGCCCGGGCCGGTGGCTCCGGACTCCAGGAGACGCAGCTCGGCGTCGGACCCGGTCGCCCGGATGATCCGCGCCTCGAGTTCGAGGATCTCCTGACGCATCCGCTCCACGGCCTCGGGTCCCGCCAGGTCGAGCAGGTGCACGTAGAGGGTGCCGGTGGACCGGTCGGCCTCGACGATCAGGCTGCCCGGCACCAGCGACAGCGCCTCGGCGGTCAGCGTCAGGTTGAGGTCGGAGTGCACCCGCAACTGCACCGCGATGATGGCGCTGCTCGGCCGGTAGCCGGGCCGCAGCGCCACCCCGGCCACCTCGATACTCGCCGTGATCAGGTCGGCCAGGAAGCGCAGCACGAAGCGGAGCAGGGCGAACGGCCGGATTCGGCCGCCGAAGGTCACCCGGGGCAGCGGGAAGAAGACGAGCACGACGACCGCGACGACCAGACCGCCGATCACGTTGCCGACGGTGAAGTCGCCCCACAGCAGATTCCAGACCACGACCAGCCAGACGACCGCGACCATCTGGTCACGCCAGCGCCGGGAGGTGGCGCGTGGTGGGGGTGATGTCGTCGTCATCGGGTTCCTTCCGGGAAGACCGCCTCGACGTACGGGGTGCGGGCCCGCAGGTCCTCGGCGGCGTCGGAGCTGACGTCGAACAGCGGCCCGGCGACCACGGTCAGCGCCAGCCCGAAGATCACCAGCCCGAGGGTGGCGCCGACCATCAGCGGCGGCAGCGACGTCTGCGCCCCCTCCGACACCTGCTTCGGGCTGCGCCAGAACGCCAGGTTCCAGACCTTCATGGTGGCGTACAGGGTGAGCAGGCTGGTCGCCGTACCACCGGCCACCAGCAGCCAGGGCAGCAGGCCGCCGGCCTCGACGCCGGCCTGGAGCAGGCCGAGCTTGCCGAGGAACCCGGAGAAGGGCGGTATGCCGGCCAGGTTCAGCGCCGGCAGGAAGAAGATCACGCCGAGTAACGGTGCCATCTTCGCCAGCCCGCCGAGCTTGTCCAGGTTGGTGCTGCCGGTACGGCGTTCGACCAGACCGGTGGCGAGGAACAACGTGGTCTGGATGGTGATGTGGTGGACCACGTAGAAGATCGCCCCGGACAGGCCGGCCACCGACATCAGCGCCACCCCGAAGATCATGTAGCCGATATGGCTGACCAGGGTGAACGACAACAGACGTTTTATGTCGGACTGGGCGACCGCGCCGAAGATGCCGACCACCATGGTCAGCAACGCCACGATCATCAGCAGGTCGGCGGTGCGCCCGCCGGGGAACAGCAGCGTCTCGGTACGGATGATCGCGTACACGCCGACCTTGGTGAGCAGGCCGGCGAACACGGCCGTGACCGGAGCCGGCGCCGTCGGATAACTGTCCGGCAACCAGGCCGACAGCGGGAACACCGCCGCCTTGATGCCGAAGGCGAGCAGCAGCATCAGTTGCAGCACCAGCCGCAGGTTGTCCGGCAACGCGTCGAGCCGGTCGACGAGCTGGGCCATGTTCAGGGTGCCCGTGGCCGAGTAGATCAGCCCGATCGCCGACAGGAAGATCAGCGACGAGAGCAGGCTCACCACGACGTACGTCGTACCGGCCCGGATCCGTACCTCGGTCCCGCCCAGGGTCAGCAGCACGTAGCTCGCGGCGAGCAGGATCTCGAACCCGACGAAGAGATTGAACAGGTCGCCGGAGAGGAACGCGTTGGTGACGCCGGCGGTCAGCACCAGATAGGTCGGGTGGTAGATGGCGACCGGTGTGCCCTCGTCCCCGTCGGCCCGGCCCTCGCCGATCGAGTAGAGCAGCACGCACAGCGTGACCGCCGCCGAGACGACCAGCATCAGCGCCGACAACTGGTCGGCGACGAGCACGATGCCGACCGGCGCCGGCCAGCCGCCGACGTTGACCACCAGCGGGCCGTCGCGGTGGGCGACGACCAGCAGCACGCAGGCCACCGCCAGGGTCGCTGTGAGCACGACCACGCTGACCGCCCGCTGGCTGCGGGGATGCCGGGCGAGCACCAGGGTCAGCGCCGCCCCCAGCAGCGGCATGACCACGGGCAGGGGCACCAAATTGGTCATGCCACGCCTCGCTCCGCTCGGCGCCGCATGACTGCGACGTGCTGACTGATTCCCTCGCTCCGCTCGGTCATGCGACACCTCGCTCCGCTCGGCGATCGCCTGACTGCCCTGCGCTGGCTGATTCCCTCGCTCCGCTCGGTCATCGCTTGCCGTCCTTGTCGTTCTTGTCGACGGTGGTCTGCGCGGCGTCCACGGCGATCTCCTCCGGCCGGTCGGCGGGCGCGCCCTCGGCGGGCGCCTCGTCACCGACCGGTTCGGGATCGACCTGTTCCGGGTCGACACCGTCGTCGTCGGTCCCGTCGGTGCTGTCGTCGGTGCCCGAGACCTCGTCACGCTCGGCGAGCTGGACGATGCGGCGGTCCTCCAGGTCGTCCTGGACCTCGTCGTGCCCGATCACCTGCCAGCTCCGGTACGCCATCGCGAGCAGGAAGGCGGTCATGCCGAGCGTGATGACGATGGCGGTCAGCACCATCGCCTGCGGCAGCGGATCGCTCATGTCGGCCTCGTCGGTGACGCCGACGATGGGCGCGCCGCCCGCCCGGCCGCCGACCAGGATCAGCAGGTTGGCGCCGTTGCCGAGCAGGATCACCCCGAGCAGGATCCGGGTCAGGCTCCGCTCCAGCAGCAGCGTGACACCGCAGGCGAAGAGCACCCCGATGACCACCACCAGAACCAGATTGGGGCTCATGCCAGCTCCTCCTCTCGGCGGGCCGGGGGCTCGGCCTCGCCGTCGGCCTCCATCTGCCGGTCGACCTGCGCGCCGAGGCTACGCAGGATGTCCAGGACCAGGCCGACGACGATCAGGTAGACCCCGATGTCGAAGAAGATCGACGTCACCAGGTGCACGTCACCGATAAGCGGTGGATGGAGGTCGACCACCGTGCTCTGCAGGAAGTCGCCGCCGAACAGCAGGGCTGCCAGGCCGGTGCCGACCGAGACGAACAGTCCGGAACCGAGCACGAGTCCGGCGTCGACCGGGGCGGCCTCGTCCAGTTCGTACCGGCCACCGGCGAGATACCGCACGACGAGGGCGAGACCGGCGACCAGACCGCCGGCGAAGCCGCCGCCGGGCGCGTTGTGCCCGGAGATCATCAGGTAGATCGAGAAGAGCACGATGGTGTGGAAGATCAGCCGGGTGACCACCTCGAAGACGATGGACCGCTGCCGGCTGTGCACCGTCGGACCGGCCCGCAGCCACACCGGTTCGCGGCGTCGTTTCGGCAGGTCGCGGCGGCGCGGGCCGGGGCCGCCCCGGGGTCGCAGGAAGATCAGGCTGGCCACCCCGGTCGCGGCCACCACCAGTACGGCGATCTCGCCCATGGTGTCCCAGGCACGGATGTCGACGAGTGTGACGTTGACGACGTTGCGGCCGTGGCCGTACGAGACGGCGAGCTCGGGGAAGTCGACGGAGATCGGCACCGCGTCCCGCCCGCCGGCGGCGGCCAGCGCCAGCCCGGACATGGTCACGCCGACGGCGACCCCGATGACGATCCGGGTCCACCGGCTGCTGCGCAGCGGCCGGGCCGAGAAGTGGGCCGGCAGCCGGCGCAGCACCAGCACGAACACCACGATCGTGACGGTCTCCACCAGGAACTGGGTCAGCGCCAGGTCGGGTGCGCCGTGCAGGACGAACATCATCGCGGTGCCGTAGCCGGTGACCCCGACCAGCACCATCGCGGTGAGCCGGCGCTGGGTGCGTACGGCGAGGATCGCGGCGGCGGCGAGGACCACCCCGACGACGAGCTGCAGCGGGGTGTCCCACAGCGACACCTGCTCCGGCCAGGGCCGGCCGATCAGCAGCGCGCCGCCGGGCACGGCGACCAGCACCACCAGGATCGTGCCCAGGTACTGCGGCAGCGCACCGCGCTGGGTGGCACCGGTCAGTTCGACGGCACCCCGGTCGAGCCAGTGGGTCAGCTTCGAATAGACCTCGGCGCCCTCGATCGGGACACCGATCCGTCCGACGGCGCGGCCGCCGCGGCCGTACCGCTGGAAGAAGAGCAGGCCGACGACCACGGCGAGGACCGACAGGCCGAGCGGCAGGGTGAGGCCGTGCCACAGGGCGAGGTGGTAGCGGCCCTCGCCGGCCAGCCGGGCGTACGGGCTCAGGTAGCTGTCGACGACCGGGGCGAGCGGTCCGAGCACCAGCCCGGCCAGGGCCAGCACCCCGACCGGGGCGAAGAACGCGCCGCCGACCTTGCGGACCGGGGTGGGTTCCATCCCGGGCTTGTCGGCGAAGGTGCCCCACACGAACCGGGCGCTGTAGGCGACGGTCAGCGTGGCACCGACGACGAGTACGGCGAGGACCAGCGGCTCGTCCAGGAACGCCTCGAAGATCGCCTCCTTGCCGACGAAGCCGAGCAGGGGCGGGATGCCGGCCATCGACGCGGCGGCGAGCAGGGCGGCGGCGAAGACGGCTGGCATCCGGCGCCACAGCCCGGACAGTTCACCGAGCTGGCGGGTGCCGGCGTTGTGGTCGACGATGCCGACGACGAGGAACAGGGTGGCCTTGAACAGGGCGTGTGCCAGGAGCATCGTGGCACCGGCGAGGGCGGCGTTGTAGGTGCCGGCGCCGGTGACCGCGACGAGGAAACCGAGCTGGCTGACGGTGCCGTACGCCAGCAGCAGCTTCAGGTCGGTCTGTCGCAGGGCCGCCCAGCCGGCCATGACCATGGTGAGCCCGCCGAGGGCGTACACGATCAGGTGCCACGGCCCGGCGTACGCGAACAGCGGCGCGATGGTCGCCACCAGGTAGATGCCGGCCTTGACCATGGCCGCGGCGTGCAGGTAGGCGCTGACCGGGGTGGGTGCGGCCATGGCCGCCGGGAGCCAGAAGCTGAACGGGAAGATCGCCGACTTCGACAGCGCGCCGGCCAGGATGAGCACCAGCGCGACACCCAGGTACGCCCCGGACGGCTTCGCCCCGTCGACGATCTCCGACCAGCGGTAGGTGCCGGCGTGCTGGCCGAGCATGATGAAGCCGATCAGCATCGCCAGGCCGCCGACGGTGGTCACGATCAGCGCCTGCGCCGCCGCCCGCCGGCTCGCCCGCTTCTCCGGGTTGTGCCCGATGAGGAGGTAGGAGAAGACCGTGGTCAGTTCCCAGAAGACGTAGAGCAGGATCAGGTCGTCGGCGACGACCAGGCCGAGCATCGCCCCGGCGAAGCCGACGAAGACCCCGGCGAACCGGCCGAGGCCGGGCTCGCTGTCGGAGAAGTAGCGGGCGCAGTAGATCAGCACCAGCGCACCGACCCCGCCGACGAGCAGGACCATCAGCCACGACAGGGTGGTCACCCGGAACGACAGGTCGAGCCCGAGCTGCGGAACCCAGGGGTACGTCTCGACGACCGCCCGACCGTCGCGGACGCCGGCGGTCTGGGCGACGGCCCAGCCCAGTGCGGCGGCGGGGGCGACGGCCAGCGGGTAGAAGGCATGCCGGCCCCACCACCGGACGAACAGCGGCGCACAGAGCGCCATCACGAGGTGGAGGGCCAGCAGCACCAGCATGCGTACTCCAGATAGGTGTCATCGCAGGCCCTGGGGCAGGGTCTGCGGCTGCTATACGGATCAGACGGCACCGGCCCCGCGTGACGGACCTGTATGGCCGAATTGCGCGCGGGTTGGTGCCGTTCCCGGTAGATGGCAGGCCGTCCGGGGGTTGCGGACAGCTCAGTGTGCCTGGTGGCGACCCGTCCGCCCGATCCCGGTCAGCCGGGGGGTGCCGACCGGACCGCGCCGGCTCGGGGCCGGTGGACCGATCGGGGTGGGTCGCCCGCCACGTGGCCGGCCCGCGCACGCGGACCTTCCGTGGGCGGCTAGCCGACCGGTGGTGCCCGGCCGGGCTGGGCGCCGACCGGGCTCTCCGGTAACCGGGCCCCGGGCGGTGCGGCGCGGGACAGGTCCAGCGGCTCCGGCTCCGGTTCGGGAGGGACGGTGGGGTTGCCCAGCTGCACCTGTTCCACGGCCGGCCGGCGCAGTTCCTCGTAGGTCCACTGCCGGTTGGTGGCGCGTCCGGCGCCGGCATCACTGTCGGTGCCGGCGCCCGTGCTCGATGCGAGCGGGAAGAGCGCGGCGCCGATCGAGGCGTGCGCCTGCGCGATGGCGCCGGCCGGCACGGCGGCGGAGGCCGCGCCATGCACGAAGGTGATTGCGAGTACGGTGAACAGAACGGCCGCGAGCAGCCGATCGATCGGTCGGAGTGCCTGGGTTCGTCCCCGCATGTCACCTCCCACCGATCGTCCGGCGGTAAGTGTAGCGGCTCCCAATGGTCGTTACTTGAACGAAACATTGCAATCCGAGGGCCCCGGGCAACGCTACGGTCGGCCGGCGTCCGGCTGCCGCTTCCCGGTGGCGTGGCCGTTTCCCGGCGGCGGCGGCCGGTATCCGGGAGCGGCGGACGGTGCCGGTGGCCGTGGATGGTGCCGGTGACGGCGGGTGGCGCCCGGGTCAGGCGGCCCGGGCGGGTCCGGCGAGCGGGGTGACGCCATCCACCACCAGGTCGGGCCGGCCGAGCGCCAGCGCGATCTCGTTGATGACCCGCTGGTCGGCGGTCAGCGAGCGGATCGACCGCCCGCGGTGGCGGCCCTCCCGGCGCAGTACGAAGTAGTGCACGGCGGCCCGCACCCAGGCCCGGTCGGCGGCGCTGGCCCGGGTGGTGCTCACCACAAGGTCGCGCAGTGACGCGGCGAGCCGCTCGGCGAGGCCGAGGTCGCCCGCGTCCGCGGTCCGGAGCACGGCGAGGTGGTTGTCGACCTGGCGGATGAGAACGTCGGTGTCGTGCTGAAAATTACGCTGAATCCCGGTCATTCCGGCCCCCCCGACTGACCTTTGGCGTTGCCGGCGAAGTTACTGCATTCCTCGCAATACCGGCAAGTGTTTCCATCAATTGCCGGTATCAACGTTCGTCCCGCCCATCGGTTTCGTGACCTGGACAACTTCCGGTCCCGCTTCGGTGCGGCGAGCGCCGGCGACCGGTCGTCGCCAGCGACCGGGGTGGCAGGGTTGTGTCGTACCGGGCGGGCAGGATGGGGACGTGGTGGAGGTACTCGCGGGGTTCACGGCGGCGACCCGGGACTGGTTCGCCGCCGCGTTCGCCGCGCCCACCGAGGCCCAGGCGGGGGCGTGGCGGGCGATCGGCGCGGGGCGTAACGCGCTGGTCGTCGCGCCCACCGGGTCCGGCAAGACGCTGGCCGCGTTCCTGTGGTCGCTGGACCGGCTGGCCCGCGAACCCGCCCCGGCCGACGCCCGGCACCGGTGCCGGGTGATCTACGTCAGTCCGCTCAAGGCCCTCGCCGTCGACGTCGAGCGCAACCTGCGCGCCCCGCTGGCCGGCATCCGGCAGGCCGCCGCCCGGCTCGGGACACCGCCGCCGGACATCACCGTCGGGATGCGGACCGGTGACACCCCGGCCGACGAGCGGCGGGCGTTCGCCCGCACCCCGCCGGACATCCTGATCACCACGCCGGAGTCGCTGTTCCTGCTGCTCACCTCGGCGGCCCGGGAGTCGCTGCGCGGAGTGGAGACGGTGATCGTCGACGAGGTGCACGCGGTCGCGGCGACCAAGCGCGGCGCCCACCTGGCGCTGTCGCTGGAACGCCTCGACGAGCTGGTGCCCCGCCCGGCCCAGCGGATCGGCCTGTCGGCGACCGTACGGCCGGTCGACGAGACGGCCCGCTTCCTCGGTGGCGCCCGCCCGGTCGAGGTCGTCGCGCCGCGCACCGCCAAGACCATCGAGGTCAGCGTCGAGGTGCCGGTCGAGGACATGACCCGCCTCGACGAGGTCGAGCAGCCCGGCGACCCGGACGGCCCGCGCCGGGCGTCGATCTGGCCGGCGGTCGAGGAGCGGGTCTTCGACCTGATCGCCGGGCACCGGTCGACGATCGTGTTCACCAACTCCCGGCGTGGCGCCGAACGGCTGTGCGCCCGGCTCAACGAACTGGCCGCCGAGCGCGCCGCCGGCGGACCCGCCCCGGACGGTGCCGGCCCCGACCCCGACGGTGGGGCGGGGCGGGCGGCCGGGCCGGCCCGGCTGCCCGCGCAGATCATGGCCCAGTCCGGGGCGGCCGACGGCGCTCCACCGGTGATCGCCCGCGCCCACCACGGCAGCGTGTCGCGCGAGGAACGGCGGCAGATCGAGGAGGCGCTCAAGTCCGGCCGGCTGCCGGCCGTGGTCGCCACCTCCAGCCTCGAACTCGGCATCGACATGGGCGCCGTCGACCTGGTCGTGCAGATCGAGGCTCCGCCCAGTGTCGCCGCCGGCCTGCAACGCGTCGGCCGGGCCGGGCACCAGGTCGGCGCGGTGTCGCGGGGGGTCGTGTTTCCCAAGCACCGCGGTGACCTGCTCGCCTGCGCGGTGGTGGCCGAGCGGATGGCCGACGGGGCCATCGAGGAGCTGCGCCATCCACGCAACCCGCTCGACGTGCTCGCCCAGCAGATCGTGGCGATGGTGGCGCTCGACCCGTGGCCGGTGGCCGAACTGGCCGCGGTCGTCCGCCGGGCGGCGCCGTACGCCGAACTGCCCGACTCGGCGCTGCACGCGGTGCTCGACATGCTCTCCGGGCGCTATCCGTCGACGGCGTTCGCGGAGCTGCGGCCGCGGCTGGTCTGGGACCGGGTCACCGACCTGCTGACCGGGCGGCCGGGGGCGCAGCGGCTGGCGGTGACCAGCGGCGGCACGATCCCGGACCGGGGCCTGTTCGGGGTCTTCCTCGCCGGGGCGGAGCGGGCGGCCCGGGTCGGTGAGCTGGACGAGGAGATGGTCTACGAGTCGCGGATCGGCGACGTCTTCCTGCTCGGCTCGTCGTCGTGGCGGATCGAGGACATCACCCCCGACCGGGTGCTGGTCTCGCCGGCCCCCGGGCAGGCCGCCCGGATGCCGTTCTGGAAGGGCGACTCGATGGGGCGCCCGCTGGAGCTGGGGCGGGCGCTGGGCGCCCGGCTGCGCGGGCTGGTCCGTGGCGGCGACGCGGCGGCCGACACGCTGCGGGCCGGTGGCCTCGACGAGTGGGCGGCCGGCAACCTGCTCGCCTACCTGCGTGACCAGCGCGACGCCACCCGGTCGGTGCCGGACGACCGGACGGTGGTGGTCGAGCGCTTCCGCGACGAACTGGGCGACTGGCGACTCGCCGTCCACTGTGTGCTCGGCGCCCGGGTCAACGGCCCGTGGGCGCTGGCGATCGGGCGGCGGCTGGCCGAACGCTACGGCGTCGACGCCCAGGTGCTGCCCTCCGACGACGGCATCGTGGTCCGGCTGCCGGACACCGCCGACGAACCGCCCGGTGCCGACCTGGTCGCGTTCGACCCCGACGAGATCAGCGCGATCGTGGAGGAGTCGGTCGGCTCGTCGGCGCTGTTCGCCGCCCGGTTCCGCGAGTGCGCCGCCCGCGCCCTGCTGCTGCCGCGCCGCGATCCGCGCCGCCGGCAGCCGCTGTGGCAGCAACGGCAGCGGGCCGCCCAACTGCTCGACGTCGCCCGCGAGTACGCCGACTTCCCGGTCACGCTGGAGGCCGCCCGGGAGTGCCTGCGCGACGTGTTCGACCTGCCCGGGCTGGTCGGTCTGATGCGCGACCTCGCCGGCCGGCGGGTGCGGCTGGTCGAGGTCGAGACGTCGCGCCCGTCGCCGTTCGCCCGGTCGCTGCTGTTCGGATACGTCGGCGCCTTCCTCTACGAGGGTGACGCACCGCTGGCCGAGCGCCGGGCCGCCGCCCTCGCCCTGGACTCCGCCCTGCTCGGCGAACTGCTCGGCCGGGTCGACCTGCGCGAGTTGCTGGATCCGTCGGTGGTCGCCGAGTCCGAGCGGCAACTGCGCTGGCTGACCGAGCAACGCCGGCCCCGCGACGCCGAGGACGTCGCCGAGATGCTGCGGGTGCTCGGCGACCTCACCGGGGCGGAACTGGTCGAGCGCGGCGCCGACCCGGGATGGCTGACCGACCTGGAGTCGGCGCGCCGGGCGCTGCGCATCCGGGTCGCCGGCGAGGAGCGCTGGATCGGGGTCGAGGACGCCGGCCGGTTCCGTGACGCGCTCGGCGTGGCGCTGCCGGTCGGGGTCGCCGACGCGTACGTCGAACCGGTCCCCGATCCGCTCGGCGACCTGGTCGCGCGCTATGCCCGTGCCCACGGTCCGTTCGCCGCGGCGACCTGTGCGGCCCGGTTCGGGCTCGGGGTGTTCGTGGTCGAGCAGGCGCTCAAGCGGCTCGGCGCGACCGGCCGGGTGGTGTCCGGCGAGTTCTCCCCCGGCGGGGTCGGCACCCAGTGGTGCGACGCCGAGGTGTTGCGGCTGCTGCGCCGCCGGTCGCTGGCCGCGCTGCGCCGTGAGATCGAGCCGGTGCCGCCCCGGGCGCTGGCCACGTTCCTGCCCCGCTGGCAGCAGGTCGGCTCCTCGGCGCGCGGGGTCGACGGGGTCGCCGCCGTGGTCGAGCAGCTCCAGGCGGCGGCGGTGCCCGCGTCGGCGCTCGAACGGCTGGTGCTGCCCGCCCGGGTCGCCGACTACTCCCCCGCCCACCTCGACGAGCTGTGCGCCAGCGGCGAGGTGCTGTGGGCCGGCGCGGGGGCCATCGCCGGTGGCGACGGCTGGGTGAGCCTGGTCTACGCCGACAGCGCCCCGCTGCTGCTGGCACCGCCCGACGAGTCGCTGGCCCGTACGCCGTTGCACGACGCGGTGCTCGACGCCCTGGCCGACGGTCAGGCGCTGTTCTTCCGGGCCCTTTCCGAGCGGGTCGGCGGCGGTGACGAACCGGCGCTGGTGGCGGCGGTGTGGGATCTGGTCTGGGCCGGCTGGCTGACCAACGACACGCTGGCACCGCTGCGGGCCAGCCTCGGCGCCGGCGGCACCCACCGGGCGCGGGCGTCGGCGCCGCGCGCCCGGCAGCGACGGCCGGGACGGGTGGCGCTCGGGTCGCGCGGCGGGCCGCCGACGGTCGCCGGCCGGTGGTCCCGGCTGCCCGACCGCGACCTCGACCCGACCCGCCGGGCGGCGGCGCTCGGCGACCTGTTGCTGGAGCGGCACGGCGTGGTGACCCGCGGCGCGGTCGGCGCGGAGGGGATCACCGGTGGGTTCGCCGGGGTCTATCCGGTGCTGGCCGCGATGGAGGAGCGGGGCGCGGCCCGGCGTGGCTACTTCGTCGAAGGGCTCGGGGCGGCCCAGTTCGCGGTTCCCGGCGCCGTCGACCGGCTGCGGGCGCGGGCCGAACCGGACGGACCGGGGCAGCGGTCCGGCGGGCCGGCGCTGGTGCTGGCGGCGACCGACCCGGCCAACCCGTACGGCGCGGCACTGCCGTGGCCGGACCGGGTGGTCGACGCCGGCGACGGCGAGCCGGCCACGGCCACCGGGCACCGGGCCGGCCGCAAGGCGGGTGCCCTCGTCGTGCTGGTCGACGGTGAACTGGTCCTCTACGTCGAGCGTGGCGGTCGCACAATTCTGTCCTTCATGGACGATTCGGGCGCACTGGCCCGGTCGGCGCGGGCGCTGGCCGGCGCGGTCCGTTCCGGCGCGCTCGGCGCGATGTCGGTCGAGCGTGCCGACGGCGCGGCGGTCCGCGCCTCCCCGCTGCACGACGCGCTCACCGAGGCCGGCTTCCGGGCCACCCCGCGTGGCCTGCGCCTTCGCGGCTGACGATCGGTGCCGCCGACGGGCGGAACGGGACCGCCGACGGCGGGTGGGCCGGACCGCCGGCGGGCAGGGGGCGACGGGCGGGCGCGGGCGCGATAACGTTCCGGTCATGGTCGACTACCCCGTGATCAGCCTCACTACCGACTTTGGACTGTCCGACGGATTCGTCGCCGCCTGCCACGGGGTGATCGCCGGCCTGGCGCCGGCCGTACGGGTGATCGACGTCACCCATCTCGTCGATCCGGGTGACATCACCCGAGGCGCCGTGGTGCTCGCCCAGACCGTGCCGTTCCTGCCGCCGGCGGTGCACGTGGCGGTCGTCGACCCGGGCGTCGGCACGGCGCGGCGACCGGTGGCCGTACAGACCCCGGGCGGGCTGCTGGTCGGGCCGGACAACGGCCTGCTGCCGTGGGCCGCCGACGCGCTCGGCGGGCCGACCGCCGCGGTCGAGCTGTCCAACTCGGACTGGTTCGTGGGCGCGTCGCGGACCTTCCACGGCCGGGACGTCTTCGCGCCGGTCGCCGCCCGGCTCGCCACCGGGGCGTCCCTGGCCGACGCCGGTCCGGCCCTCGACCCGGCCGGCCTGGTACGGCTGCCGGAGCCGGCGGTGTCGGCCGGCGAGGGCTGGCTGGAGTCGCAGGTGCTGACCGTCGACCGGTACGGCAACGTGCAGCTGGCCGCGTCCGGTGCGGCACTCGACGCCCTGGGGTCGCGACTGCGGGTCGGCGGCATCCGGGCCGTCCGGGGCGGGACGTTCGGCGACACCCACCCGGGTGGCCTGGTGGTCTACGTCGACTCCGCCGGCCGGGCCGCGGTGGCGGTCAACGGCGGGCGGGCGGCGGCGGTGCTCGCGGTCCGCCCCGGCCACGTCGTACGACTGGTGACGGTGCACTGACCGGAGGTGCGCTGCGCGCCCGATCGCTTACTGTGAAAGGCTTGTGAGGTGGATACGACTCCGATCACCAAGTGTCCATGTTGCAGCTACCGGACCGGCTGCCTGACCTGTCCGGTGTGTTTCTGGACCGACGACGGCCAGGGTGACCATGATGCCGACGTGGTCCGCGGCGGCCCCAACGGCGATCTGAGCCTCGCCCACGCCCGGCTCAACTTCGCCATCTACGGCGCGAGCCACGAGCGCTACCGGGAGACCGTCCGGCCGCCCCGGATCGACGAGTACCCGTGACCGGCCCGGTGCGCCCGCGGGCGCACCGGCCGCTTCTCCACCCCGCCCCCGAGGTTTGCCCGGCCCTCGCCCGCCGCCCTGCGGCAGGCGGGGGCCGGCGGTCGCGTGGCAGGTCGACGGTGGTCGCCCGACAGCCCGGGGCACGCCGATCCGGGCGACCGTCCGTCGGGTACAGACAATCGCGAATTCGTCGATGTACAGTCTCGGATATCGCTTCACCGTTTCAGCGAAGAATCCCGGAGACATGATGGAAGAACTCGAAGACCGCCGCCTTTACCACGTGGTCGTCAATGACGAGGAGCAGTACTCGATCTGGGCCGACGGATCCGAGATCCCGGCCGGCTGGCGCACCACCGGATTCAGCGGCGACCGCGCTGCCTGCCTTGCCCACATCGAAGAGGTCTGGACCGACCTGCGTCCGCGCAGCCTTCGAGAATGGGCCGCGAGCAACATCTGAACGCGGCGCCCACCAGCTCGGATCGACCGCGACACAACCGTCCGTCCGCTCCTTTCCGGAGCCGGACAACCGTCGACCGGCCACCTCGACCGACGTTTCGTCGCACCGGTGACCGGTTGAACCGCAATCTGCCCCCAAAATGCAGTTCCCGTAACCGTAGTCCATGCGCGCAAAGCCGTCGCGCCAACCCCGCGGGTCCGCCACCCCTCGCCGGACCCGCGGGCCGGGGCCCCTCTGTCTCAGCTCGTTCACCAGGTGTAACAGCAAGATCGGACATCCCACCCCTAGCCGACAAGATCAGGACAGCCGGGTTGACCGGTCAGCCCTCCCGTCGGGAACCGTACGGCCGCCGCATCGCCGCCGAATGGCCGACGCAGGACAGGACAAACGGTCAAACGCACAAAGCGGGATACCTCAGGCACCTAAGTGAATTTCCTGACTCTTAGCTCAGTTCTCGCCACATCGGCAGATGTCCACATTTCAGCAACACATCACAACATCGACGGAACCAATGTCACCCGCTAGAACAGTGGTTGACACAGGTGAATGGTTCTCGTAATTTCTTGTCAGGCCCGCCGTGGGCCTATCAATCGTTCGGCAATGCCGCAGCCCGGCCGCAAGATTTAACAATCTTCCGCGCCGGTTCAACGGGGTGTTCGGCAAGCAGTCATCAGATAGGGATCCAAACTGTGCGAAGCACGCCCCTCGACACCGTCGTCGACGATCGGTACAACACCGTCACGCTCCAGCCCGGCATGTTATTCGCGCACAGTTACGAACCCCGGTCCGGCATCGACATCATCCAGGTGGTCGTCGACTGGCCGCTGCCGCTGGACGGCGCGGCGATGCGGACCGCGTGGCAGCACGCCGTAGATCGCCACCCCGTCCTGCGCACCGCGTTCACCTGGCCCGACGACGGCGAGCCGGTGCAGGAGGTGCTGCCTCGGGTGACGCTGCCGGTCGCCGCACTCGACTGGACCGGCCACGCCCCCGACGGCGCCGACGAGCGGCTGGCGGCGTTCCTCGCCGACGACCGCGCCGCCGGGGTCGACCTCGCCACCGCACCGCTGGCCAGGCTCGCGCTGATCACGCACGGCCCGGGCCGGCACAGCATCGTCGTCACCTTCCACCACGCGATCCTCGACGGCCGCTCGCTGCACATGCTGCTCGACGAGGTCGTCGCCGAATACGACGCGACGACCACCGGGCAGGCGTACGAGGCCCCGACCCGGCCCGCCTTCCGCGACTTCGCCACCTGGGCCGGCACCCGCGCCACCGACGCCGACCGGGAGTTCTGGACCGGCCGGCTGGCCGGCGTACCCCTGCCGACCGCGCTGCCGCTGGCCAACGCGCCGGTCGGCCCGTCGGCCCGGCCCGACCCGTCCCGCGAGACGACGCTGACCCTGACCGCCGCCGAGACGGCCGCGCTCAACGAGGCCGGCGCGGCGGCCGGGGTGCCGCTGAGCACCCTGGTCAACGCCGCCTGGGCGGTGCTGCTGCACCGCTACAGCGGCAGCGACGACGTGGTCTTCGGCGGCACCCGCACCTGCCGCCGGGGCACGGTCGACGGCGCCGAGCTGATGATGGGCCTGCTGATCAACACGGTGCCGCTGCTGATCCGGGTCGCCCCGGACCGCACGGTCCGCGAGTGGCTGGCCGACGTACGGCGGCAGATCGACGCCGTACGCCCGCACCAGGTCGCCCCGCTGCCGCAGATCCAGCGCTGGACCGGGCTGCCCGCCAACACCCCGCTCTTCGACAACCTGCTCATGTACGAGCACCGCGACCTGCAGGCGGCGCTGCGCCGGACCATCCCCGACTGGGGCGACCGGTCGGCGCGGGTGCACCGGCGACCCGCCCCGCCGATCACGGTCTGCGTCTTCGGCGAGCCGACCGTACGGGTCCTGCTCTACCACGACCGGCGCCGGCTCACCGACGGCGCCGCCGACGCGATGCTGCGGCAGTTCCACACCATCCTCGTCGGGTTCGCGGCCGGGCTCGACCGCCCGGTCGCCGACCTGCCGCTCCAGGACGCCACCGACCGCGCGCTGCTGACCGGCGCCTGGGCCGGCCTGCCCGCGCCGTCCACCTCGGACACCCACGACGCCGACCACCCGGTCGCCGCCACCGTCCCCGATCTCGTCGCCGCGCAGGCCGGCCGGCGCCCCGACGCCGTGGCGGTCAGCGCGCCCGACGGCGAACTGACCTACCGGGAGCTGGACGAGCGGGCCAACCGGCTCGCCCACCTGCTGCGCGCCTACGGCGTACGCGTCGACGAGCCGGTCGCGGTCGCCCTGCCCCGGTCGCTCGACCTGATCGTGGCCCTGCTCGCCGTCCTCAAGGCCGGCGGCGCCTATCTCCCGCTGGACCCCGACGACCCGCCGGCCCGGACCGGCCGGTTGCTCGCCGGCAGCGGCCAGCCGCCGGTGCTGGCCGCCGGCCCGGTACCCGGCGCCGACCGGGTGCTGCGCCTCGACGAACTCGCCCCGGCCCTGGCCGACCAGCCGGCCACCGCGCCGGCCACCCGGCCCCGGCCGACGAACCTGGCGTACATCAGCCACACCTCCGGCTCGACCGGGCGGCCGAAGGGCGTCGCCGTACCGCACGCCGCCGTGGTCCGCCTCGTCCACGAGCCGGGCTACCTGCGGCTCGGTCCCGAGGAGACGGTGCTGCACCTGGCCCCGGTCGCGTTCGACGCGGCCACCCTGGAGATCTGGGGTGCGCTGGGCAACGGCGCCCGGCTGGTGGTCGCCCCGCCCGGCCCGTTCGGCGTCACCGACCTGGCCAAGCTGCTGCGCGGCGAGAAGATCAGCGTGCTGTGGCTGACCGCCGGCCTGTTCCACCAGGTCGTGGAGTTCGACCCGGAGTCCCTCGCCGGGGTCGGCCAGCTGCTGGCCGGCGGCGACGTGCTCGCCGCCAGCGCGGTCCGCCGCGCCCTGCGGGTCCGCGGCGGGGCACCGCTGGTCAACGGGTACGGCCCCACCGAGAACACCACGTTCACCTGCACCCACGTGCTGACCGACCCGGCGGCGGTGCCCGACCCGGTGCCGATCGGCCGGCCGGTGCCCCGGACCACCGTCTACGTGCTCGACGACCAGCTCCGCCCGGTGCCGGTCGGGATGCCCGGCGACCTCTACACCGGCGGTGACGGGCTGGCCCGCGGCTACGTCGGCCAGGCCGCGGCCACCGCCGCGGTGTTCCTGCCCGACCCGTTCGACCCGCGCCCCGGCTCGCGGATGTACCGCACCGGCGACCGGGTGCGCTGGCGGCCGGACGGCACGCTGGACTTCCTCGGCCGGGCCGACGAGCAGGTCAAGATCCGCGGGTTCCGGGTCGAGCCGGGCGAGGTCGCCGCCGTACTGCGCGACCACCCGGGCGTCGGTGACGCCGCGGTCGTCGTCGACGGCACCGGCGAGCAGCGCCGGCTGCTCGCGTACGTCACCCCGCGCCCCGGCGCCGCCGCCCCCACCCCGGACGACCTCGCCCGGCACACCGCCGACCGGCTGCCCGGGCCGCTGCGGCCGGCCGCCCACGTGGTGCTGAGTGCCCTGCCACTCAACCGCAACGGCAAGATCGACAGGAGGGCGCTGCCCGCGCCGGCGGCACCGGCCGCCGACCGCCCGGACTGCGCGACGCCGCCCACCGACCCGACCCAGGCCGGGCTGGCCGCCACCTGGGCGCAACTGCTGGGCACCGCGCCGGGAAGCGCCGACGACGACTTCTTCGCCCTCGGCGGCAACTCGCTGCTGGCCACCCGGCTGACCTTCGCCATCGCCGACCGGTTCGGCGTCGAGGTGCCGGTCCGGGTGGTCTACGAGCGGCCGAGCCTGGCCGCCCTGTCTACCGCGATCGACGAGCACCTGGCCCGGCCGGCCGCCCCGGTCGAGGGCGTGGTCCGGCGCGACCGCGACCGCTACCGGATGCCCGTCCCGGCCGCGGCCACCGCCGCGCCGACCGCGACCGCCCCGGCCGCCGCCGGGCCCATCCCGACCGCCGCGCCCACCCCGACCGTCCCGGCCACCGCCGGACCCGCCCCGACCGCGCCCGCCGCGGCCACCGCCGTACCGGGCCCGACCGCCACGGCGGCGCGGCGGACCGGCCCCGGGTCCCCGGCACCCGACGGCGTCCCCGGCCACCTGGTCAAGCCGACCCCCGGACCGTGGGCGATGTGGCGGTGGGTCGGGCTGCGCGCCGCCGGCTTCCCGCTCGACCTGCTCACCGCGCTCGGCGACGTCGACCTGGTCGCCGCCGCCGACGCGGTGCTCGCCGCCGAGGACCACCTCGACACCGCCCGCCGCGACCTCGCCGACCGGCTGCGCCGGGTCCGCGCCGCCGCGCCGGCCGACGAGCGCGCCCGCTGGAACCGGGCGATCCGGCAGGGCCGGCGCGACGCCGCACCCGATCCGCTGCCCGACGGCGCCGAGGAGGTCGACGGCGGTGCCCTGGTCCGCGCCCACACGACGGTGGTGGCCGCGTACGCCGGGCTCGACGCCGCCCGCGACCGGTTCGACGCCGCCCACCGGCGGGCCGCCGCCGGCCGCTCCGAGGCGCTGCGCGCCGCCGCCGCCGACCCGCTCTTCCGGGAGGCGGTGACCTGGCAGAACCGGCACGCGCTGCGGACCGGGATCGACGCGGTCCGCACCGCCGACGGCGGCACCGGCTCCAAGCACCGGCAGCACGAGGCGCTGGTCGCCACCTACCTCCAGCGCTACTGCGTCAAGAACGACACGATCGGCTTCTTCGGTCCGGTCGGCTGGGCCCGCGTCGACGAGCAGGATGAACCGGTACGTGTCCGGCACGGCGCCGCGCCGCTGGCGAAGCGTACGGTCTACTTCGAGAACTGGGCGGTGGCCGAGGCCGCGGCGGCGCTGGTCGCCCGCGAACCCCGGCTCGGCCCCTGGCTGATCCCCCGCCGGCTGCCCTACCTGACCGTGGTCGACGGGCAGTTCGCCATGCCCCTGACGCCGCCCACGCCGCTGCCGCCGGGTGTGGCCGAGCTGCTGCTCGCCTGCGACGGCAGCCGTACGGCCCACGAGATCGCCACCGCGCTGCTGGCCGCCGGAACCCCGGGGCTGACCGGCCCGGAGCAGGTCTACCGGCTGCTGGGCGAGCTGCGCGACACCAAACGGATCACCTGGTCGCTGGAGGTGCCCAAGGAGGACCTCTTCGCCGAACGGGTGGTACGCGCCCGGCTCGCGGCGGTCCCCGACCCGGCGCTGCGCGAGCCCGCGCTGGCCGACCTCGACGACCTGATCGCCGCCCGCGACGCGGTCGCCGGCGCGGCCGGTGACCCGGAGGCCCTCGGCGCCGCGCTGGCCGACCTCGAGGAGCGGTTCACCACTTTGACCGGCAGCGCCGCGACCCGGCGGGCCGGCAAGGTCTACGCCGGCCGCACGCTGGTCTACGAGGACTGCCGGTCCGGTACGCAGGTCAGCCTCTCCCCCGAGCTGGCCGGCACGCTGTGGCCGACGCTGAGCCTGCTGCTGGAGAGCGCCCGGTGGTTCACGTTCGCCGGGGCGGCCCTGTTCCGGCGGGCCTGCACCGAGCGCTACCAGGAGCTGGTGAAGCGGACCGGTTCGACGTCGGTCCCGTTCGGCGACTTCTGGCTGTGGGCCAACGACCTGCTCTTCGACCTGCCGGAGAAGCTGATCGCCCCGGTCACCCGGGCGCTGCAGGACCGCTGGGCGCGGATCCTGCCGGCGGCGGTCGACCACCGGATCACCATCACCAGCGCCGAGATCCACGACCGGGCGATGGCCGAGTTCGCCGCGCCGCGCCCCGGCTGGATGGGCGCCTACCAGCACAGCCCGGACGTGATGCTGGCCGCCGACGGTCCGGACGCGATCGCCCGGGGTGACTTCCGCTGGGTGGTCGGCGAGGTGCACCCGGGCGTCAACACGCTGCGCTCGGCGCTGTTCGTGGCCCAGCATCCCGACCCGGAGCAGTTGCGCGCGGCGATGGCCGCCGACCTGCCCGACCAGCGGCTGGTGCTGGCCGCCACCGGCGAGGAGGGCGGCGCGCCGGCCCGGATCACCGACAAGCTGATCATCGGTCGGGACGTCCGGCTGGTCTTCGGGCACGACAGCGGCGGCCTCGACCCGGCCACCGCCGTGGCGGTCGCCGACTGCGTGCTGGAGCCGGTCGACGGGGTGCTGACCGTACGCAGCCGCGACGGCCGCTACCGCCTGCCGCTGACCGAGGTGATCGGTGAGCCGCTGATGCTCCAGATGATCCAGCGGTTCGACATCCTGCGCCCGGCCGACCACCAGCCCCGGGTCACCGTCGACCGGGTGGTGCTGGCCCGGGAGAGCTGGCGGTTCACCGCCGCCGACCTCGACTTCGCCCGGGTCGCCGACGAGGGCGAGCGGTTCCGCGCGATCCGCCGCTGGCAGGCCCGCGTCGGGCTGCCCCGGCACGTGTTCGTCAAGACCCCGGTGGAGAAGAAGCCGTTCCACCTCGACCTCGCCAGCCTCGCCTCGGTCGACGTCTTCTGCCGGGCGGTCCGCCGGACCGTCGACGGGGCGGGCGACACCGCGACCCTGCGGCTGAGCGAGATGCTGCCCGGCCCGGAGCAGTCCTGGCTGACCGACGCCGAGGGCCGGCGCCGGACCGCCGAGCTGCGCCTGGTCGCGGTCGACACCCGTACGCCCGCCGCACCGACCACCACCGCCGCACCATCCGGTCACCCCGGGGAGAGGCCGCCCGCATGAGCGCCGCCGAGACGTTCGTCCTGCCCTCGTCGTACACCCAGCGTCGACTGTGGGTCATCGACCAGATGGAGCCGGGCACCGCCACGTACAACATCGCCTGGGCGGTCGATCTGACCGGCCCGCTCGACGTGGCGGCGCTGTCGTCGGCGCTGGGCTGGCTGGTCGACCGGCACGAGGCGCTGCGTACCCGTTTCACCGCCGTCGACGGCGAGCCGGCCCAGGTGGTCGGCCCGCCGTGGCCGGTCGAGCTGACCGTGGTCGACGCCGCCACCGCCGGCCCGGACGGTGCGGCGGACCCGGTACGCGAACTGGTCGACGCCGCCGGCCGTGAGCCGTTCGACCTGGCGGCCGGCCCGCTGACCCGGTTCGGGCTGATCCGGCGTGGCCCGGACGACCACGTGCTGACCGTGGTCATCCACCACTCGGTCGCCGACGGCTGGTCGTTCGGCATCCTGTTCGGCGAGTTGGCCGCCGGCTACCGGGCGGCCGTCGGTGGCGGCGTGCCGGACCTGCCCCCGCCGCCGGTGCAGTACGGCGATTTCGCCGTCTGGCAGCGCGAACAGTCCGAGCGTGGCGCGTTCGACGCCGACCTGGACTTCTGGCACGGGGCGCTGGCCGGCGCGCCGACCCTGCTCGACCTGCCCGCCGACCGGCCCCGCCCGGCCGAGCAGACCGCGCACGGACGGGAGCTGTCCTACCCGGTGCCGGCGGCGCTCGCCGGGCGGCTGCGCGAGCGCGCCGACAGCACCCTGTTCGCCGTGCTGCTGGCCGGGTTCCAGAGCCTGCTGCACCGGCTGACCGGCCAGGACGACCTGCTGGTGGCGGTGCCGGTGGCGGGGCGTACCCGGCCGGAGACCCGCGACGTCGTCGGCTTCTTCGCCAACACCCTGGCGCTGCGGGCCCGGTTCGACGGCGCGACGAGCTTCGCCGACGTACTCGATGCGGCGCGGGCGAGCGCCACCGCCGCGCAGACCCGGCAGGACGTGCCGTTCGACCGGATCGTGGACCGGTTGTCGCCCGAGCGCAGCCTGGCGTACGCCCCGGCGGTGCAGGTGATGTTCGCGGTCGACGAGCCGCCGCCGGTGGTGTCCTCGGCCGGCCTGCGGATCGCGCCGCAGCAGTGGCACAACGGGACCGTCAAGTTCGACCTGACGCTGACCGTCGACGTACGGCCCGAGGGGCTCACCGTCCGGATCGCCTACCGGACCGACCTCTACGACGAGGCCCGGATCGACCGGGTCGCCGGCCAGTACCTGACCCTGCTCGGGGCCGCGCTGGAGCGGCCCGGCTCGCCGGTCGGCGCGCTGCCGCTGCTGGCCGACGCCGAACGCGAGCGGATCCTGCACGGCTGGAACGACAGCGACCTGGCGTTGCCCGACGTCGCCTCGGTACCGGAACTGCTCGACCGGCACCCGGCGACCGACCCGGACGCCGTGGCGGTCGCCGGCCCCGACGGCACCCTGACCCACCGGCAGCTCGCCGAGCGCGCCAACCGGATCGCGCACCTGCTGCGGGCGCACGGGGTCGGACCGGACGTACCGGTCGGGTTGTCGCTGCGGCGCGGCACCGACCTGGTCGCGGCGATCCTCGGTGTGTGGCGGGCCGGCGGCGGCTACCTGCCGCTCGACCCGGCGCTGCCGGCGGCGCGGCTGGCGACGATGCTGCGCGAGGCCGCGCCGCCGGTGCTGCTGACCGACGCGTCCACCGCCGAACGGGCCGCCGAGGCGGTCGCCGGTGCCGGTGACCCGGTGCCGGTCGTGCTGCGGCTGGACACCGCCGACCTGGCCGGGCTGCCCGGCACCCCGCCGGCCGTGGCCGGGCACCGCGACAGCCTGGCCTACCTGCTCTACACGTCCGGCTCGACCGGCACCCCGAAGGGCGTCGCCGTCACCCAGGGGTCGGTGGTCAACCTGCTGGCCGGCTTCGACCGGCTGCTCTGCCTCACCGCCGCCGACCGGGTCGCGGCGATCACCACCCCGGCGTTCGACATCTCGGTGGTCGAACTCGTCCTGCCGCTGCTGGCCGGCGCCCGGATCGAGCTGGTCGACGCGGCGACCGCGCTGGACGCGGCGGCGCTGCGCGACGCGCTCGCCGCCCGCGGGATCACCGCCGCGCAGGGTACGCCGGCCACCTGGCGGATGCTGGTCACCGCCGGGGGCGTGCCGGCCGGGGTGCGGCTGCGGATCAGCGGCGGCGAGGCGCTGCCGCGCGACCTCGCCGACGCCCTGCGCGCCGACGGCGCCACCCTGATCAACGGGTACGGCCCGTCGGAGACCACGATCTACTCGACGGCCGGCGCGGTCGGTGCCGACGGCCCGGTCGACCTCGGCCGGCCGACCGCCAACACCCGGATCTACCTGCTCGACGAGGCCGGCCAGCCGGTGCCGGAGGGCACCGTCGGCGAGGTCCACATCGGAGGGCTCGGGGTGGCGCGCGGCTACCACCGGCGGCCCGCGCTGACCGCCGACCGGTTCCGCCCCGACCCGTTCGGGCCACGGCCGGGCGGCCGCCTCTACGCCACCGGCGACCTGGCCCGCTGGGGGCCGGGCGGGCGGCTGGAATACCTCGGCCGGGGTGACCACCAGGTCAAGGTGCGCGGGTTCCGGATCGAACTCGGCGAGATCGAGGCGGTGCTGCGCGACCACCCGGCCGTCGCCGAGGCGGTCGTGACGACCTGGCGCGGCGACGCCGACGACGTCCGGCTGGCCGCGTACGTCCTCACCACCGCCCCCGGCACCGACAGCGCCGCGCTGTGGCCGGACGTGCGGGCCGCGCTGGCCGGCCGGCTGCCGGACTACATGGTGCCGGCGACCCTGGTCGTGCTCGACGCGCTGCCGCGCACCGGCAGCGGCAAGATCGACCGCCGGGCGCTGCCGGAGCCGTCCTGGCGGGAGACGACCGCCGACGGGCCGGCCGGGGCGTCCAACCCGGTCGAGGAGAAGCTCGCCGAACTGTGGCGCGAGGTGCTCGGCCTGACCGAGGTCGGGGTGCACGACAACTTCTTCGCCCTCGGCGGGCACTCGCTGACCGGAACCCGGCTGATCGCCCGGATCCGGACCGCGTTCGGTGTCGAGCTGCCGCTGCGCAGCCTGTTCGCGGCACCGACGATCGCCGGGCTGGCGCCACTGCTCGACACCGCCGGCGGGCCGGGCCGGCCCGAACCGGTCACCGACCACATCGGATCGGCCAGCCGGGCCCCGGAGGACCTGCTCGCATCGCTCGACGACCTCTCCGACCGGGAGATCGACGAGCTGCTGGACACCCTGATCGCCGAGGAGGGCAAATGACGGACGGGCAGAACCCGTTCAGTCGCCAGGAACGGGTAGTCGTCATCGGTGCGGGCCTGTCCGGCTCGCTCGCCGCGGTCTACCTCGCCCGGCGCGGATACCAGGTCGACGTCTACGAGCGCCGGCCCGACCCCCGTACCGCGCCGGCCGGGCTCGGCGGCCGGTCGATCAACCTCGGGCTCTCCGCCCGGGGCATGCGGGCGCTGGACGAGGTGGGGCTGCTCACCGACGTACTCAAGCGCAGCGTGCCGATGCGCGGCCGGGTCGTGCACTCGCCGGACGGCGCGGTGCGGTTCCAGCCGTACGGGGTCCGCGAGCACGAGATCCTGCACTCGGTGCTGCGCGACGAGCTGATCGCGCTGCTGGTCGACGCGGCGGAGACGAGCGCCGGGGTCCGGTTCCACTTCGGCTGGCGGCTCACCCGGCTGGACCGCGACACGGCGACCGTCGAGGTGCTGCCCGAGGCCGGCGGCGACCCGGTCGAGGTGAGCGCCGACCTGGTCGTCGGCGCGGACGGCATCCACTCGGTGGTCCGCCAGCACCTGCAGCGGGGCCTGCGGGCCGACTACTCGCAGGAGTTCCTGGAGTGGGGCTACAAGGAGCTGACGATCCCGGTCGGCGACGACGGCAACCCCCGGGTACGCCTCGAGGCGCTGCACGTGTGGCCGGGCGACTCCGCCATGATGGTCGCCCACCCCAATGTGGACGGTTCGCTGACCTGCTCGCTGTTCATGCCGCACGAGGGCCCGGTCAGCTTCGCGACGCTGGACACCCCGGAGGCGGTCCTCGGCTTCTTCCGGGCCAACTTCGCCGACGCCGAGGAGCTGATGCCGAACCTGGTCGAGGAGATCGCCGGGCACCCGGTCGGCCACCTGGTGACCGTACGGACCGCACCGTGGCGGCACGGCGACCGGGTGGTGCTGATCGGTGACGCGGCGCACGCCGTCGTCCCGTTCTACGGGCAGGGCATGAACTCGGCGTTCGAGGACTGCCTCGTCCTGGACGGCTGCCTGGCCCGGCACCCCGACCGGGCGGCGGCCCTGGCCGCGTTCGAGGCGGCCCGCAAGCCGCACACCGACGTGCTCGCCGACCTGTCGATCGCCAACTTCGTCGACCTGCGCGACCGGGTCCACAAGCCCGCCTACACCGCGCACGCGGTCGCCGACCGGCTGCTGTCCCGCCTGCTGCCGGACCGGTGGACCCCGCTCTACACGATGGTCGCCCACACCACGACGCCGTACGCCGACGCGCTGGCCCGGGCGAAGCGGCAGGACCGGATCCTGCGCGGTGCCGCCGCGGCCGCCGGTGCCCTCGCCGCGCTCGGCGCGGTCACGACGATCGGAGCGGCGCTGCGGCGTCGTTCCCGGGGCAGGTGAGCGCGGTGCTGACCCATCCCGACCGGCCCGGACTGGCCCTGTTCGAGGCGGCCGACCTGGTCGCCGAACCGCTGCACCCGCGCATCGACGGCATCGCCGACCGGCTGCGCGGGGTGATCCGGTGGGCGCGCGAATACCTCTGCGAACCGCATCCGGACCTCGGCCGCAAGGGGCCGGTGTGCCCGTACGCCCAGGGGTCGCTGGACCGCGGCATCTTCTACCTGGCCGTCTACCGGGGCAGCACCGTCGACCTGGTCGAACTCGACGAACTGCTCGCCGGCTACCGGGACTGGTTCCGGCGGCTCGACCCGGTCTCCGGCCCGGCCGCCCAGTTCAAGACGATCCTGGTGACCCTGCCCGACCTGGCGAACGAGACCGCCCGGCCGATCATCGACGCGGCGCAGGAGCGGCTCAAGCCGGCGTACACCGAGCAGGGGCTGATGATCGGCGAGTTCCACGACGGGCCGCCGGCCAAAGGCGGGCTGTGGAACCCGGACTTCCTGCCGTTGAACAGCCCGCTGCCGCTGCTGGCCGTACGCCACATGGTGGCCAACGACTTCCCGTTCCTCGCCGACAACCCGGTGACGCTGGCCGCGTACCTGCGGCACTTCGCGCACGCGGGGTCGGTCGGGTTGCGTGAGCAGGTCGCGGCGGCGGCCGGCCGGTTCGGCCTGACGGTGCCCGAACCGCGTACCGAGCCGGCCCCGCTGCGACGGATGTCAATGAGCGAGCGAATCGAGAAGGTGTCATGACGGCGGACGTTCCGGCACAGGGCGGCAAGCGGGCGCTGCTCGCGCGGATGCTGACCGAGCGGGCGAAGGCGCCACGCAGCTACCCGGTGTCGTTCGGGCAGCAGCGGCTGTGGTTCCTCGACCGGTTCCAGCCCGGCGACCCGGTCTACAACATCCCGGTCGCGTTCAAGGTGGCCGGCCCGCTCGACCCGGGCGCACTGCGGGCCGCCCTGAACGTGGTGGTCGGGCGGCACGGCGCCCTGCGCACCACGTTTACCGAGGCCGGTGGCGAGCCGGTGCAGGTGGTCCGGCCGGCGGTGGAGTTCGACCTGCCGGTCGTCGACCTGGCGGGGCATCCGGAGGCCGACCGGGCGGCGGAGGCGGTCCGGCTGGCGTGGGCCGACGCGGCCGCGCCGTTCGACCTGGCCGCCGGGCCGCTGTTCCGGGCCCAGCTGATCCGGGTCGGCGAGGAGGAGCACTACCTCGCGCTGAACCTGCACCACATCATCTGCGACGCCTGGTCGCTGGGCGTGCTGTTCCGGGAGCTGAGCACGGCGTACGCGGCGATCCTGGCCGGCGAGAAGCCGAAGCTGCCGGAGCTGCCGACCCAGTACGCCGACTTCGCCGTCTGGCAGCGCGACAAGCTCGCCGGCGACACCCTGCGGGAACAGCTCGACTACTGGGTCGACCACCTGCGTGGGGCGCCGGCGCTGCTGTCGCTGCCCACCGACCGGCCCCGGCCGGCGGTCCGGTCCTACCGGGGCGCGCTGCACTACTTCACCCTGCCGAACACGCTGAAGCAGCGGATCGAGACGTTCAACCAGGCGACCGGCGTCACGATGTTCATGACCCTGCTGGCCGCCTTCCAGGCGGTGCTGTCGCGGCACAGCGGCCAGGACGACATCGTGGTGGGTACCCCGGTCGCCGGCCGTAACCACCCGGACCTGGAGGGGCTGATCGGGTTCTTCGTCAACACCGTCGCCCTGCGGGTGTCGACCGCCGGTTCGCCGTCGCTGCGGGAACTGGCGGGCCGGGTTCGCGAGGTGACGCTCGGCGGCCTCGGCAACGCCGACGTGCCGTTCGAGAAGCTGGTCGAGGAGTTGCAGCCGGAGCGCAGTCTCGGTCACTCGCCGGTCTTCCAGGCGCAGATGATCCTGCAGAACGCGCCGAACGACGAACTGGTCTTCGGCTCGGCCTCGGCGAACTCGCTGGAGGTCGACAGCGGCAGCGCCAAGTTCGACATCTCGCTGGTCGGCGAGACGATGCCGTCGGGTGCGCTGCGGCTGGCGTTCGAGTACGACACCGACCTGTTCGACGCCGAGACGGTGGCCCGGCTCGGCCGGCACCTGACCGCGCTGCTCGACGCCGGAACGGCCGAGCCGGACCGACCGCTGAACCGGATCCCGCTGCTGACCGGGGTGGAGCGCTGGCGGGCGGTGGTGGAGTGGAACGACACCGAGCGCGGCCTGCCGCCGGTCGACTCGATCCTCGACCTGCTCGACGACGAGCCGGCAGCGCCCGGCACCCCGCCGGCGCTGACCGGCCCGGACGGCGCCGTCGACCCGGACGGGCTGGCGCGGCGGTCGGACCTGATCGCGCACCGGCTCGTCGCGGCCGGGGTCGAGCCGGGCACGCCGGTCGGGTTGTGCCTGGACCGGGGCGTCGACATGGTCGCCGCGGTGCTGGGGGTCTGGAAGGCCGGCGCCGGCTACCTGCCGCTGGACCCGAGCCTGCCCGCCGACCGGCTGCGCTACATGCTGTCCGACTCCGGCGCCCGGGTGGTGGTGACCCAGAACGCGGTCGCGAACCGGCTCGACGGGGCGCTCGACGACGTACCCACGGTCCTGCGGCTCGACGACGGCGCGGGCGGCGACGTCCCGGCCGGTCCGCCGGGCGTCGCGGTCCACCCGGAGGGGCTCGCCTACCTGATCTACACGTCGGGCTCGACCGGCCGGCCGAAGGGTGTGGCGGTGCCGCACCGGGCCGTGGTCAACCTGGTCGCGTCGTTCCACGACGACCTGGATCTCGGGCCGGATGACGTGTTCGCGGCGGTGACCACGCTGTCGTTCGACATCTCGGTCCTCGAGCTGCTGGTCCCGCTGGTGCGTGGCGTCCCGCTGCTCGTCGTCGGCACCGACGAGGTCGGTGACGGCCCGGCGCTGCGCCGCCGGCTGGTCGACGCCGGCGTCACCGCGATGCAGGCGACCCCGGCGACGTGGCGGCTGTTGCTGGCCACCGGCGGGGTGCCCGAAGGGCTGCGGCTGCGGCTGTGCGGCGGCGAGGCACTGCCGCCGGACCTGGCCGCCGCCCTGACGACCGACGGCGCCACCTTGTGGAACTGCTACGGCC